>JAQSDM010000001.1:0-105975 GCA_029945945.1 Algoriphagus sp.
CGCCTATGCGGAAGAACTGGGTTTCAAAGTAACCCGGGGTGTAGCTGAGATTCCTACTGCGTTCGTAGCTGAATATGGAAGCGGTTTACCTATCATCGGAATCATGGGAGAGTTTGATGCTCTTCCCGGACTTTCTCAAAACAAGGTTCCATTCAAAGATCCCCTTCATGCCGGAGCACCAGGTCATGGATGTGGTCATAACCTTTTCGGTGTTGCTTCACTTGGAGCTGCGGCAGCCATTAAGGACTTGATCGCAGAAGGTAAAATCAAAGGAACCATCCGTTTCTATGGAACGCCGGCTGAAGAAAAATTCTTCGGAAAACTCTGGATGATCCGTGCAGGTCTGTTTGATGATGTAGATATCATGATGGACTGGCATCCGGGTGATGAAACCAAAGTGAATGCTCAAAAAGGACTGGCCTTGGTAGATTTCATTGTGGAATTTAAAGGACAAGCTGCGCATGCTTCTGCTGATCCATGGAACGGCCGAAGTGCAGGAGATGCGTTGGAGCTTTATACCAATGGAATCAACTATTACAGAGAGCACGTGAAGCCAACCGTAAGAATTCATTACCATATTCAGGATGCCGGAGAAGTTGTAAACGTGGTGCCAGATTATAGTCGAATCTGGGTTCGGGTGCGAGATTCCAGTCGTTCAGGATTAGAACCTGTTTGGAAGCAAGTGGAAAAAATGGCGGAAGGTGCAGCCATCATGGCAAATGTGACTCATGAGGTTAGCCTGGTTTCAGGAGTCCATGAACTATTAATCAACAGAAAAGGATCAGAAGTTTTGCAAAAGAATCTGGAACTTTTAGGCCCTATTTCATATACTGCTGAAGAGCAGGTTTTTGCGAAAAAGATCCAGGAAAGCACTTTCAAGCCACAAATTGGATTAGTTTCTGAAATTAAACCTTTGGAAGAAACGCTTGAGCATTCTATGGGTGGATCTACTGACGTGGGAGACGTGAGTTACAATGTTCCAACCATCAGTTTGAGCGCGACAACCGCTCCAAACGGAACTCCCTGGCATTCATGGGCCGTGGTTGCTTGCGGCGGAATGTCCATCGGTCACAAAGGAATGGGCTATGCTGCGAAAGCTTTAGCGATGACGATGGTGGATCTCTACCAAAACGAAGCGCTGAGAACTGAGATTAAAGCTGAGTTCAAAGAGAAAAAAGGAGATTACGTCTACAAAGGAATCATTCCTCCGGGACCTCCTCCTATCAATTCAAAACTTCAGTAAATGAAAATGGGAAGCGATTGCTTCCCATTTTTTATTTCTTCCCAAATAATTTTTCTAAAATCTTGTAGGTAATCAAGTAAGTTGGCCTCACTCCTTCCATGCCTAGCGCACCCGAAGCAAGCGTACTTCCTGATTCAAGCGGATTATCTGAAGCGTAGTAAGCATACAAAACTTTTACATTAGAGCGAATGCTTCTTCTTATTTTCGAAGCTGATTGTATGGCTTTTTGATAATGGGCACCTTCCATTTCCAGGCCGACTGCATTCCACGAAGACTTCATGAAATAGGTCAGGATATCCTTGTTTTGAAGAGAAGTACCCAAAACAGTAATCATAGATCCTTGGTAAACTCCCAAACCATATCCTTCAAAATCTGACTTTTTCAATTCGTTTTTGAAAGGATAATTATCGGCAGTGCCTTCAAAAACATGGGCTGTAGGAATCATCAAATCACCTTTGCCACCGTAAAGAATTCCGGCTTTGCCCATAATGGAAGTGGAAATTACATTCAGTGGAATATCTTTTCCATCCTTTTGATATGCTTTTAGCAATTCATCAAAGCACTCGTATGCCTGCTCACCAAATGCATAATCCATTACTACAATCACAGGACTTTCTTCACCTTTCTCCACCAATTTCACTCCGGGGATGATTTCATCTTTTTCGAAAAGTGCGGTATCAATGATTTGGGCACCGATATTCGTTCCGGAAGTGTCCGGAATATCTATAAAGCCATGCTTGTTTGCATAATCAAGGATCGCTTTTCCCTGATGAGTTTTAGATTTCACACTTATATCCATTGCTACTTTTTCAATCTCTTCGTAGGTTTTCAAACCCAAAGCCTGTGGACCATATACGGTATTCAGAACACTGTGAAGATTTGCAGATATAATATGGATTGGTCGCTTGAGCAGACCGTGTTGATCAAGAGTTTCTTTGATTTTCTGGGCCCAAAGTTCCCCATAAACGTGATGACCGATTCGCTCACGCAAAGTTGCAGAAAAGGAAATCTCACGGTCAAGGCCTTTGGTAGCTTCGTCAAAAGCCAGTCTTCCCATGTGGTAAATGATGGAAAACAAGCTGTTTGAATTCGGGCTTTTCTCAAATTTTTCAACAGCATCAACCGTCTCCTCAAAAGTTCTTCCCATTAAGTGGCTCAGATAAGCACTTGCCGCTTCTTTATCAAAATCTTCACCTGCAGCTTCCTTTTTTACAAATTCTTCCAGCATAGTCCAGTTGAGGGAAATTCTTCCTTTTGGGTCTGATGCATTGCGAAGAATCTTTCTGGATTCAACATATAGGAAAGTAAGGTGAGTCAGAATATCGTAAATATCAGAGCGGCCTCTGGTCATCTCCACATACATAATCTGAGGATCGAGACGGTAGCAATTCCTCTTTCTTCTGGCAGGGATTATCGGAGTCAAATGGGACGTTTCATAGCCTTCTCTGCTGATTAACCTTACATATCTGCATTCTTCAATTCCTCTTGGAAGTCGCTCCATTACATAGAGCAATCCATCCAGTTCCAGCTTTTCAGGATCTGTAACTGAGCCGTAAATCTCCGGACTGAGAACCATCAATGAGTTTACCAGAGTTTCTCCTGATATACCCAGCGGCTTGTAACTCCCGCGGGTAAATAGATGGCGCATAGTAATATAAAGTCTCTCAATTGCTCCTCTGGATTCCTGGGCTCTGGTTCTTTTCATGTTTCAAGGGGGTTTTGCGAGCTAAAAGTACGGATTAAGCCTTTAATCTATCGCTAAAAAATTTCTTGAGTTTATCCACTTTAGGTTTGACTACAAACTGACAATACGGTTGCGATCCATTGAGATTAAAATAATCCTGATGATAGTTCTCTGCCGGATAGAAGTTGGTGAATGGGGTAATCTCGGTCACAATCGGTTTATCAAAAACCTTAGAGGCATTTAATTGTGCTTTTAGCTCAAGAGCTATTTGTTGTTGTTCCGGAGTTTGATAGAAGATTGCGGATCTGTATTGAGGCCCCATATCTGCACCTTGTCTGTTCAACGTAGTGGGATCATGAGTACCCCAGAAAATTTCCAAAAGCTGAACAAGGGTTATTTTTTTTGGGTCAAAGAACACTTGAATCACTTCTGCGTGTCCTGTAGTTCCATCACAAATGGCCCGATAAGTTGGCTCCACAACAAAGCCTCCGGAATAACCTGAAACCACTTTTATCACTCCTTCTATTCTTTGAAAAACTGCCTCTGTACACCAAAAACAACCCGCACCAAGCGTGATTACTTCTTGCCCTTCCGGAACGATTACATCTGTTACCGGTAAACTCATCTTATTCTCCATAGATCTTTCAGATTTTTATCAAGGTCAGAACAGCTCAACGCTTACTTTGGTTTGGATTCCTACTGATCATGATAGGGCCTTTCGGAACAGAGTCAGAATCGATTGGCATTCCATTTTGTGTAATCTGAATCAATCCCTCTTTATACATCTCCAGAGCAACAGTAATGATTTCTTCCAAAAATTGCTCCCAATCCTGCGGAAACATAAGTTTTAAAACTTCAGCGGGGTAAAAACCATCTTTTTTTGTTTGCCTGCACATTTCCAAAATAGCTGTTCTCAGGACTTCCATTTCACAACATTATCTGCAAACCATCACAAAAGCAGGAGGTAAATTTTTAAAAGTAAAACTAACACTCACCTTGTTAAAATATTTTTTGAACAGGTTTTTCAAAAGGTAGGAATAACAAATCTGGATAAAGGCTCCGTTAGGCGTTAAAGAATTTTTACACTGATTCATGATTTCATTGGTAGCTTCCTTCGAAATCAGACTGAAAGGCAGTGATGAAAAAATGTAGTCAACTTCTTTTCCGTGGAGGTATTTATCAAGGTTCTCAGCCGAATCGTTAATGATTTTCACATTATGCTGTGGAAATTGCTTTTTCATCGATTCACAAAATGATTTGTTGATCTCAAAAACCAACAGCTCAGCATCTGCCTCCAATCTTTCAATAATCCCTTGGGTAATACTGCCATCTCCTCCCCCCATTTCCACTACCAACTTGGCGTGAGAAAGGTCAGATTTGGAAAGCATTTTATTTACCAGGGCCTTGGAGCTGAAAGTCAAAGCTCCCGTAGTAGTCAAGTTGGAAGAAAGCTCCAACCACAAATCTGATTTGCTCATATAATTAAAATCACGACTTGAAGATACCCGATTTTGCTTTATCTTTTCCACCTTGACAAAATTTCATATCAGGCACCTATGGCTCAAAAGGCTGAAATTCGATCAACCCTCCCTTTCAGAGTTCAAAAAACCTTAAGCGATTTCTGGGGTATGGCAGTGATTTACTTGCTGTTAATGTTTATGCTAAGAATTGTAGAACTGATTCTTGTTTTCAAAAATCATGTTTTGGAAATAAGTTTTAGTAACGTTTTTTCATTTAGTATTTTGGAGGATTTCGGTTGGAATTTATATCTGCTTGGGTTGCTCCTGATCTTTCATATCATCGCCAGCCTTTTTTCCCAAAAACTTGCAAAATATATTACCCTTGCAGGGTTTACTATTTCTCTGATTATCCATATTTCCTTGATTTTCTATTTTTTAAAGACCCTCCTGCCACTGGGTAAAGATCTTTTTGCTTACAGCACGAATGATCTTATCATGACGGTAAAGGCTTCAGGACAAGTAAATTGGTTAAGTAGCTTAGCTGGAATTATAGGCCTATGCCTGATCATCGGACTCCTTTATTTGGGAACAAAATTTTTGAAGTTTTCTCTTACCGCCTATCTATCATTTTCACTGATAACTTATTGCCTTATCCTATTTTTCACCTTTTTCCCGTTGGGAAATACCAATAGAGCAAGTGAAGTGAAAAGGAATATTGAAGTCAATAAATCAAGATTTCTCTCTGAGGAAGCTTTTGATTATTTCATGTATAAGGATGAATACTATTTTGACTTTTATCTCCGGAATACAAATGATGGGTTATTGGTTAAAAAGGATTTTGCAGAGAATGGCTATCCCTTCCTGCACGTTGCAAAATATCCGGACATGCTCAGTCCATACTTTGACAGCCTCTCTACCTCGCCGGATATCGTTTTCATTCTGGTAGAAAGTCTTGGAAAAGCCTACTCTGGAAAGGATGCTTACTTAGGTAGTTTTACTCCATTTTTAGATTCTTTGGAGCAGCATAGCCTGGTTTGGACAAATGCCATTTCATCAACAGGCCGTACGTTTGGAATTCAGCCCGGATTATTCGGAGGCTTACCTTTTGGAGAGAAGGGCTTTTTGGAACTCTATGACAACTTCCCTCCTCACCATTCTTTATTGAGCGTTCTCAAGGATAATGGCTATCAAACCAGATACTTTATTGGTGCAGACAAAGCTTTTGACCACGTGGGCGATTTCCTGGCTTACAATCGGGTTGACCAAATAGTAGATGCTGCTCAGTTTGATCCGAAATACCCTTCAACTCCTTCTCAAAATGGATTTTCATGGGGATATGCTGATAAAGAACTTTTCAAAAACGCTCTTGAAAAACTCCCGAAAACAAAAACAAATCCGGAATTAAGAGTATTTCAGACTCAGACTTCTCACGATCCATACATAGTCCCCGAGCCTGAATTTTATAAAGAAAAGCTACTCAGTCATCTCAAAAATTATTTGAATAAAACGGATGCCCAGGTAGCAGATTATCTGGCTTACGAAAACATCTACATGACACTTCTGTATGCTGACGATGCTATTCGGGAGTTTTTTATAGAGTATCAGAAAAGACCGGAGTTTGAAAACACGATTTTCATCATCACTGGGGATCACCGACTTCCGGAAGTTCCCATGGCTTCAAGACTGGACAGATTTCATGTGCCGTTATTCATTTACTCCCCTAAAATCAATCGGCCAACTTATTTTAAAAGTATGGTGAGTCACTTTGAAGTTACTCCTTCCATTTTATCGTTGTTGGAAAAGCAATCAGGAATAATACTGCCGGAAAAAGTGATTTGGCAAGGTCAGGTTTTGGATACGGCAAGCACTTTTCAGTCGCGAATTGCTATGCCTCTGATGCGAAATAAAAATCAATTGGTTGAATATATTGACGGGGATCTTATGCTTTCTGACGGCCAACTTTTTAAGATATCCGATGGACTTAATATCGATCCGATAGAGAATACACCGATGCTTAACAAACTCACCGGGGAATTTGAGGAGTTTAAGAACAAAAACAATTACATCATCCAAACGCGCAAATTGATGCCGAATAAATGATTGAAGAACTAATTTTTCCCCTCGTATGCTTTTTCGAATATTCCGGAAGTAATCGAATAATAATAATTCCAGAAAAAACTCTGTCTGTCGGTATGATCTGAAACTAAGTGGTATGCCCGCCACAAAATCGGTAATCCGGTAAATTTCGCTGAGCCTAAATCAGACCTTAGATCTGAAAAATCCCCTGACAGATAATAAAAGCGTCCCTTTCCCTTTTCTTTATAAATAGACGCAGGGAAAAACCGTGGCAAACCCATTTCCCTGAGTTTTTCCAATCCATCGGCTGTGGGGTTAATATCGTAATAGGAGATCACTTCAAAGTCACGCTCAATCAACACGATATCAAACCAATCAGGATAAGGAATGACTTCTGGGAGATTGAACCCATGTTCATTGACTCGCTGAGTCCGAATCAGAGGGATTTTATTCAGGTAATCTTGCTGAAAAGAAAAAGCTTCCACTCTTCCGTCATCACGGACAAATACCAATGCCGGACCCGGGGAAACCCATTGATTGTCATGCTGCTGAAGATACTGGGTAATGAACCAGGCAGGAATATCTTTATTTGCCAGCGTGTCCATTTCATCAAAGTATCTGGAAATCCACCCTGTCCACTTTATTCCCATCATGTTCTCAAACTCTGCTCGGATTGCCTTTGGCGTGGGAGATGCCATACTGTTAAATTCAGCTACAATGGTTTTTTCCTGATCTAATGCTTCCCTGAGCAAATTAAGATCCGACTCATCGAGACCTCCATAGATCTTTTTTGAAAAATCTTCTCTAGATCCTTTTGTGAAATTGTTCTCGAATACTCCATACGTGTCAGCAAGATAAATCAAATCAGTACCGGAGACTTTCTCTTTGATTTGAGAATCGGAAAGTTTCCCCAGATCATTTATTACTCCATGATTTGCTGAGTTATCCGGAAAAAATCCCTGATAATCCAGATCCTTCCGATACAACTCCCCGTCTTTTTTGGTGAATTTAGTATACTCTAAAACCCAAAAAATGGACTGATGCTCCTGATAGGAATCATTTGGAACCGACTTATCTATCACCAAAACATCAAGATTTCGTTTCGGGTAAAAAAGCCAAATCCCATAACTGATAGCCGGGATCAGTATAATGACCAATAGTAGCAGGAGATATTTTTGGATGTAAAGTTTAAATTCCGGTGTAAGCATAGTTATGGATCAAAAGCGATATTCGACGCCAACCGAAAGGTTGAGGTTATTTCTGTATCTGTCGGTACTGAGTTCGTCTCTGCTATACCCCGTGTAACCAAAAATCATGAATCTTGATGTGACCAATTGCTGATAACCCAATCTGGCCCGATAAGAATTAAGTAACTGGGACTGATCACGGGTTTCCTCATCCGGTGAGACTCCCGTACTTAACTGAATGCTAAAGAAATCCTCAGCAGTTTTGAAATAATACCTGGCTTGGATGTTTCCTGAGGTTCCGACTCCTGAATCATCGGGAATCAGGTTGACTCTCAAGTTAAGCCACCAGTTTCCAGCATATTTTCCAACTGATCCGGTATAAATGTTCGTTACTTCCGAAAAACCCAGATATCGATATCCTGCATCAATCTCCCAGGCTTTGGGGAGATTGTAATAAATGGAAGCACCAAATCTCAGCTTTGGAAAGAAACTGGCTGAGGAGCCTCCGATATTCAGATAGGCATAGGCTTTTTCTCCCAGAGACGGATAAGCGTCCAGTTCAAAAAGAGTCCCATTATCATCAAATCTGGATGAATTGGTCACCCTTGCAATCAACGATCCTGTCAAATCGGTACGAGTCCTTCCATAAACAGAAAAAGTATTCCATGGACTGATATCATCGAAGAACGTATCGTAATCATAAGTAACCCCAATGGCGCTATTCCTTCTTAATCTCTGAAGATTTTGAATGTAAGCCAGAAAGCCATCTTGATTGTAACCCTGATCAAACAATAACTCAGCTTGCTCATAAGCCAAATCATAATTTTCCTTATAATAATTTAACCGCGATTCTTTGTATCGGATCTCATCAGGAAGCGGTGTTCCCAAATTTGATTTCGCTCTTAAAAGGACAGAATCTGCCTGACTAAATTCTCCCGCCCAGCTTAGATTATCCAAATAAGCGGAATAGCCATCTGCATAGGTTGGAGAGGCTACAATTGCCCTTTCCAAATAAATAGAAGCGGAATCGTAAGTTCCTTCCCAGGCATAACTTCTTCCTACCAAAATCAAAATGTCGGCATAGTTAGGGTATTGACTCAGCGCTTTAAAAGCAATTTTTCTTCCTTCGGGATATTTCCCGTCCAGAATCAATTCTCTCGCCTGCACCAGCAACTCGTCCGGATCAAATGTATCCTGTGCCTTGACCAAATGGGATACTGACAAAATCAGCAGAAAAATGGGTAGAATTCTCTTCATGATTCCTGGGATTGTGTAACAATATTTTTACGGTCTTCAGCTTTTTTAAAGCCTTTACGGATCATGTTTCCCCAGCCGCCTTTTCCGGTAATAAAATCAATATGGCCTTTCAAGCCCCAGAGAATAACTTTTGGATGAACTAGAAAAGGCTCAATCAAAATGGTTAAAATAAGTCTGTTGAGGTCTTTTTTGTCTTTGTAATTATTGTAAGATAACTGCTCATAAAGAATGCTGAATGAGGATACCATCAGCGTGAGCAAATACATCATAAGGAGCAATGCGAAGAAATAAACCGCACTAAAATCCCCGATGATCAAGAGTATTATCGTATAAATAAATCCTGTAATCTCAAATAAAGGACCTGCTTTTTCAAAGATGTTCCAAAATGGATAAGAGACCGTTCCAAGGACTCCATACTTTGGATTCATTTTGATTTCTTTATGTAGCTGGAGTGTTTCAATAGTCCCTCTCATCCAGCGATTACGTTGTCTTGATAGTACCTCCTCAGATTCCGGAACTTCCGTCCAGCATAGCGGATCTGGGATAAAGCCGACTTTATAGGGTATTTTTCGCTCTTCCATATACCGGCGCATTCGAACTACCAGCTCCATATCTTCTCCTACAGTCTTCGGAAAATATCCGCCGACGGCCATCACGACATCCCGTTTGAAAAACCCAAATGCTCCGGAAATCAACATCAAACCATTGATTCGAGACCAGGCCATCCTGCCCATCAGAAAAGCTCTTAAATATTCAATCACCTGGAATCTGCCAAGGAGAGAAGTTGGAATCCGATATTTGGTTACAGTTCCATCCTGAATATCACAGTTATTTGCAATCCCGATTACTCCGCCTACTGCAATTACCTTCCTGTTAGTTTCTTCCATAAATGGCCTCACCATTCTGGTAATCGATTCGGGGGAAAGAATACAGTCCACATCAATGCAAGCTAAAATTTCCATTTCAGATAGATTGATTCCGGCATTCAACGCATCTGCCTTTCCACCGTTTTCCTTGTCTATGACGGTTAATTTGCTGAATGATGAGTTGACAGACTTGTAAACTCCTTTCACTTCCTTGGTTTCGATCTCTGAGAAATAGGCATAATTCGTTTTCTCAAGCTGAAAAGCTGCAATCAGTTTCTGTAAAGTATCGTCCTTAGATCCGTCATTAATGAGTATCACTTCAAATTTTCCATAATGAAGTGAAAGCAGGCTTTGGGCATTTTGAACAATCGACTCTCCTTCGTTGTAAGCCGGTGCTAAAATAGAAACACCGGGAGCAATGGGTGAAGTAATTATATCCTGGTAATCCGCAAATCGATTCTTCCTGCGATGGTCGCGCATCTCAAGCGCACTTAATACCATTATGGTTAGATAAATTGAAATCACAGAGAAACTCAGGACCAAAAATATCACGCCCAAAATCTCCAAAATCAAAAAGAAAAGAAAATTATACATGGTTCAGTAGTGGGTCTAAGAGGTGGCGCTTGATCCGCTGGGTATCAATGTCTGTTTGAATCCCTGTAAATTTTTCAAATTGGTTTGAATCCAGTTTTTGAAGACTTTTAAGTAAAATCATTTTCATTGGAAAATCAGGCTGGGATTTGAGCAGATTCTCAATGATGGGAACCGATTCGTTATTACCGATTACGCCGATTGCCTGGGCAGCGGCTTGCTGAAGTTTCGGGTTTTCAGAGAGGAGGCATCTGTTTAAAAAATCTGCCTGCATATAGGCCCCCAAGTCGGCATAAGTTTTAATGATCTCTATTTTTTCATCATCAGGTGCATTTATAGCACTTTTTTCCAGATTTTCCAGCAGGTCTACCCTTCCTATTAAGCGAACTAATTTGTAACCGAAAAGTCGAACACTTTGGTTTTCTGAATCAAAAAGACTCAGCATCTGCAATTCTTTTTGGGGATAAAGAAATTTGATAATCCGGAGATAATTCATTTGTTGCCAGGATGAAAGAGGATAATTCTGATCCTTGAGAAAGGTCAGATCCATCTTTTCCGAGAGGTTAAGCAGAGTGCCGATGGCTTGAGTTCTGACGTGAAAATTAGGTGAATTTGCATGCTTTTTTACTTCAGGCAATGCTTCTATCAAATCCATTTCATTAATCTGCACCAGGCCGGTGGCAACTTTATCCCATCTTTTTCCATGAAGGTTTGCCATTGATACTTTGTCCAGGCCAAGTTTTTGGTAAAGCGCTTTCAGTTTATCCTTAAAATCCCCTTTCATTTTCTTGTTTAAGCCAATGATCTTTTCGATCAAAACACTTTGGAAAAGTGGCCTGCTAAGCAAACCGGCAGGAAATATTGCCAGAACCTCTGCTTCAGAGAGTCCCTTGATTTCATCAATTTCTTTTTCAAAAAGTATCGCAGTTAGTGCCTCCGCTATCAATGGTTCATAATCTTTCATCAACTGCTCCTTTTTGTTTTTTTTGGCTTTGAAAATCACCATAAACAAAATCATAACAGAGGCGGAAATCAAAAAGAAGGCAATGATTGCCACAACTATAAAAAGCTTATAATCGGAGCTAAAAGGGAGTTTGTATTTAAAAAAAGGAACATATTGGAAATTGGACGCCAGCAATACCAAATCCTTATCCGGGGCAATCTCTTTACTTAATTCTTGAATGTCACCGTTGCGAATCAGATTAGCGACATATTCCTGTGTGGCAATAAAAGTAGAAGGCTGTGAAAAAATCAAAAACTCCCAAGTTGGATCTAGAGCACTTAGTGTATCGAGGAGTTTTGGAAAGTTACCAAATTGAGTTATTTCTACGGATGAAAGTAGCCCGGGGCTTGTTTCAGCAAATCTGAAAATTGAATCACCGGGAATTGAGTCCGTAAAGTCTGACTTTTCTATTAGAAACCGTACGGACAATCCCTGAATTTCCTTTTGCTTGATCAGGAAATCCTGAAAAGCAGTAGAATCGGTCAGACTTTGAGGAGATTGCCCAGCAGCAGTAGTAATAATAAGGGACTGGAGAAATAGAGATAAAAAGAAGAAGTACAGTTTTTTCATTTCATCAGGTTAAGAGCTCGCTTGACTCGGATCGCCAACTCGTTTGGGTTAAATGGCTTTGGTACAAAATCGGCAACCCCAAGATTAAAAGCTTCCAGAACAATCTGCTCCTCTGCACCTAAAGCGCTTAGGACAATTATTGGAACATTCGGTTTAACCTTGCGGGCAAAGTGAATGATTTCTATTCCACTTTTAAAAGGCATCATCACATCTGTAATGATCAAATCGATATCTTCTTCCTCAATGGCTTTAATTCCTTCATTTCCATCTTGTACCATTATTGTCTCATAACCATCCCTTTTGAGGCGAAATTGTACCATGCTAGAAGTGAGTAAATCATCTTCTATTATCAGAATTCTTTTCATACCGGGGTTTTTGCAATGCTTATGGGTGTGTAGCAATGGATAAATATAATATCCTGATAGTGAATTCAAACTCTTTGGAACCATCCAAATAAACTTTTGATTCGACGATTGTTTTTTAAGACCAGTTAATCGTCGTTTGCCAATCCCGTAATGCCATTGATCAAAAAAAATCTTCGGTTTAAAAAATCAAAATGGATTCTGAAAGGGGTTTTATTAGCTTGCTTTCTAAAGATAAACCATCAATTGACATGAAATCGAATAGTTGATTGCTTTTTCGCAAGGGAAACTTTAGTCAATTTTTTGATTTTATGGAGCCTTAAAAAACATCTATACACATGAAAAGAACACTTCTGAAAGCAGGTGTGATTGGCTTATTGGTATCAGGGTGGGTTTCTTCCAATCTTGTTTTGGGTCAAAGTGATCCCAGCGGAAAGAAACGAATCACCGATACGTATGCCATCACCAACGCGACTGTTTTCACTGCTCCCGGAAAAGCCGGGACAAAAGCAACAGTTTTGATCCAGGATGGAATAATCCTGGGAGTAGGCACCAATCTGAGTCTTCCAAAAGAAGCCAGAGTAATTGCCGGCGATTCACTTTTTATTTATCCAGGATTCATTGATGGCGCCAGCGATGCGGGTATCACCAAACCGAAGGATCTTGAAAGACCAGAAGGTTTTGTATCATCTAATCCTGCAGACGAAATCGCCGGAATCACTCCATGGAGATCAGCGAAAGATCAATTCTCTAGTAGCGGAGATAAAGTAGATGATTTGAGAAAAACTGGTTTCACCTTGATTCAGTCTGTTCCGGACGGAGGAATGATTGCCGGAAAAACATCCATCCTTGTTTTGGGCTCTCCTACTTCCACCAATCTTCTAAAGGATAATGCATCCTTGGCAGCAAATTTCCGAGGATCCCGAGGAATGTATCCAGGTACCCCGGCTGGTGTAATGGCTAAATTCAGAGATGTCTACGAAAATGCAGAACTAACCCAGCAAAGAGGTCAGCAATACGCATCAGTTGCCGGAGTGAAACGCCCTGAGATCACTCCAACTTACAGCGC
Organism: Algoriphagus sp.; assembly: GCA_029945945.1. Lineage (GTDB taxonomy): Bacteria > Bacteroidota > Bacteroidia > Cytophagales > Cyclobacteriaceae > Algoriphagus. Next base: position 13,369 of record JAQSDM010000001.1, read on the forward strand.
AATGTCTGAAGTAATCAATGGTCAGACCCCTGTTTTATTCACCACTCCTACTGAACTTGAAATCAGAAGAGCTATCAATCTTCAAAAAGAATTGGGCTTCAATCTTGTTTTGACAGGTTTGGAGGAGTATGAAGCAATAATCGATGTAATCAAAGCATCTAACGCCAAGGTGCTGATCAAACTTGAAACTCCTTCTGACAAATCAATTAAGGCTCAGAAAGAAGAAGTAACTGAAGCAACTAAAGCTCAATACGAAAGAGTGAAAGATGCTTATTCAAAAGCAATCGCTCAGGCAGGAAAGTTGGAAAAAGCGGGAATTCCCTTCGCATTTACCACTGTTGGCACTAAGCCGGCGGACCTGATGAAAAGCCTGAAAGTAATGATGGAAAATGGTCTGAGTGAGCAAGGCGCAATGGCTGCTTTGACAACTAATCCGGCAAATATCCTTGGAATCAGCAGATTTGCCGGTACTATTGAAAAAGGCAAAATGGCAAACTTGGTATTGACCACAGACTCTTTATTTAAGGAGGGTTCCCAAATCAAGCATGTGGTAGTAGACGGCTTTGTATACGATTACGAACTCACTTCTAAGAAGAAAGCAGAAGCAAACGGAGAAAAGAAAGACAGCCTGAAAGTGGAAGGAAACTGGGATTATAAAACAGAAAGTCCGCAAGGAAGCTCCGGTGGTGTATTAGCTATCGCAAAGGAAGGAGACACCTACAGCGGAACTATCACGTATGATGATCCCTCAGGATCAGGAAAAACCAGCGCACCAATTCGCGATGTAGCGGTAGAGGGTAACAAGCTTACTTTCTTTTTTGACGTTACTGCCAGCGGAATGACCATTGCGGTTGAAATCTCAGGTGAAATCAGCGGAACATCTATGGACGGAACCATGTCTATAGCTCAGATCGGATCTTTCCCTTTCGAAGCAACACTCTCCCCAACTCTCATCTCAAACAACTAAAGACATGAAAAAACAATCCTATTTTCTTGCTGCTTTGTTGGGCTTGAGTATCCAAATTGCAACAGCTCAGGTCAAGAAAGGCAGTGTTTTGATTAAAAACGCCACTGTCATCACGGCTACGAAAGGCACTCTTGAAAACTCCGACTTGCTAGTTCAGGACGGAATAATCAAACAAATCGGAAAAAATCTGAATGCTCCATCGGGAGTTCAGACCATTGACGCTACCGGCAAATTTTTGATGCCCGGCATCATTGATGCCCACTCTCACGTCGGTCTCGATGTAGTCAATGAAGCCACCGCTCCTATCACTTCTGAAGTCCGAATGAAGGACATGGTCAATCCATTTGAAGTTGGAATTTACAGAGCACTTGCCGGTGGAGTTACGGTTTCACATGCGATGCATGGTTCAGCCAACGTAATTGGTGGGCAAAATGCAACTCTGAAACACCGTTGGGGATCAATTGATCCGCAGGATATCATCATGCAGGATGCTCCGCGTACCATCAAATTTGCTTTGGGAGAAAACCCAACCCGCGTTCACGGACGAGGCGCTGGCATCCAGCCAAGATCCAGAATGGGTGTGGAAGCTGTCATCCGCAATGGATTCAACGAAGCACTGCAGTACAAGAAAGCATGGGCCGATTACAATGCAAAAGCATCTGGAAAAGGCAATACTACGGTAGCCCCTGAATATGACGAGCGCCTACAAACACTGGTAGATATTTTGGATGGGAAAATCATCATCCATTGTCACTCCTACCGTGCTGACGAAATCTATATGCTGATCAACGTGGCAAAGGATTTCAACATCACCAAGCTTGTTTTCCAGCACACAAACGAAGGTTTCAAAGTAGCTCCGGAAATCGCCAAGTACACCATGGGTGCTTCTGTTTTTGCAGACTGGTGGGCTTACAAAATGGAGGTATACTACTCCACTGCTTTCAACGCCGCTATCCTGACTGCAAACGGTGCAATCACTTCTATCAATTCCGATGATGCCGAGCTGATCCGTCACCTCTATCATGAAGCTGCAAAAACTCAGCGTTACGGGGGAATGACAGATGACCAGGCAATTGCTTTGATCACGATCAATCCTGCAAAACAGCTTGGAATTGATGATAAAGTCGGTTCGCTCGAAGTGGGTAAGCAAGCCGATATGGTGATTTTCGACAATCATCCGCTTTCAGTTTATGCAGTGCCGTTGATGACATTTGTTGATGGAGTGAAGTACTTCGATATCAAAGAAAATGCTGATGACCAACGACTAAAAATCAGTGCAACTGAAATGGTAGAACCGATCTTCCTCAGTGGAGAAGCACATAGATGCATGCAGGATACAGAATTCCTGTTTGAGACTACCGAGTCATTATTTAATCAAAAGCATTAATTCATTAGAAGACATGAAAAGACTAAATAAAACCTTTTTCGCCTTCCTGCTGGCCTTCTTGCCTTTCATGGCAATGGCTCAGATCGACGGGGAATTTGTGAAGCCAAGAACAGGAAAATTCCTTTTGAAAAATGCAACAGTAGTGACTGTGACCAAAGGAACTTTGAATAATACTTCCGTGCTGATTGAGAATGGAAAAATCCTTGAAATAGGAACCTCCATCGCCGAAGCCGGAACTGAAGTGATTGATTGTACAGGATTGTTCATCTATCCCGGCATGATCGATAGCGGAACCCGATTAGGAATGGTAGAAGTAAGCTCAGTTGCTGAAACTGTCGATTATGCAGATTTGGGAAGTTTCACTCCAAACATGCAGGCATTGACAACTGTCAATCCAAACTCTGAAGCTATTCCCGTGACCCGCGTTTCTGGTGTTACTACAGTTTTGACAGTTCCTACAGGAGGCTTATTTCCTGGTACGGCAGCTTTGATCAACCTGAATGGCTACACGCCGGATCAGATGTATGCAGGATTCAAAGCAGTTGTGATGAATTTCCCAAGTTCTGCGAGAAGAGGAAGATTCGACAGGAGATCCGATGAGGATATCAAAAAGGACAATGAAAAAGCATTGAAAGAAGCAAATGATCTTTGGGAAAATGCAGTGAGCTACAATCAAATGAAAAAGAACGGAGCTGAATTGAATTACTACCCTGAAATGGATCAGTTATCCAAAGTTGTTTCCCGTGAATTGCCGCTTTTGATTGAAGTGAATGCTGCTTCTGATATCCAAAATGCGATCAAATGGGTCGAAGGTAAAAATGCAAGAGTGATCTTTGCCGGTGTTGCTGAAGGATGGAGAGTTGCTGACGAAATCGCAAAATCCGGAATCCCGGTTTTGACCGGACCTGTTCAGGAACTCCCAACTCGTCAATCTGATCGCTATGATATTCCTTATGCCAATGCCGGTAAAATGGCAAAAGCAGGAGTGAAACTTGCCATCCGAACCAATGAAGAAGAAAACGTGAGAAATCTCCCTTTCCATGCAGGATTTGCTGCAGCTTATGGATTGGGAAAAGAAGAAGCGTTGAAAGCTGTCACCATCAATGCTGCTGAAATCTTCGGTCTTGCCGACCAGTTGGGTTCAGTGGAAGTTGGAAAAGTGGCCAACCTGATCGTTTCAACAGGCGATCCTTTTGAAACTCGTACTCAGATCATGCATGTATTCATCAGCGGGTATAGAATTCCACTTTCCAACAGACATATCAGATTGTATCAGGAATTCCTGGAAAGATCTCCAGGATTGAACGCTAATTAAGTACCCAATCACAATTTCAAGCCACAAGGAAACCTTCTTTTCGAAAAGGATTTCTTGTGGCTTCTTTCATTCAAGAATTCACTTCAACCCAACCCCAATGAAGATTCAAAAATCAATCATCAGTTTGGTGGCAGCTGCAGGCTTTTGCCTGCCGGTTTCTGCCCAGCAACTGGATGGATTTTTTGCCAAGGATTTAGCCAATCAAAAATCTCTGGAAGAAACCTACCTCAAAGCAGTTAATTTTGACCGGTTCAAAGTCCATCTGAAGGAACTTACCAAAGCTCCCCATATCGCCGGAACTCCCGAAAACGAAGCTGTAAAAGATTACATGGTCAAGGTAATGTCCGACGCGGGCATGACAGTAAAAGTCCACCCATACGATGTCTATCTTCCTAATGATCCGGGTGAATCTTTGCTTCAAATCATCACTCCTGTGACCATGACTCTGTCTCAACAGGAAGGAGCATTAGACAGCGATCCTTACTCAGCAGATGCAAGACTTCACAAAGGATTCAATGCTTTCTCAGGAAGCGGTGATGTGACCGCAGAGGTCGTCTATGCCAACTATGGGACAAAAGCTGATTTTGAAAAACTGGCTGAAATGGGAATTGACATGAAAGGCAAAGTTGTAATTGCCCGATACGGAGGAAATTTTCGCGGTTTCAAAGCAAAATTTGCTGAACAATACGGTGCCGCTGCTTTGATCATATACACGGATCCAAAGGATTCAGGTTCCGGAAAAGGCGCTGTCTATCCGGATGGACCCTATTTTAATGAAACCACTATTCAAAGAGGATCTTTGCTGACGCTGGATTACACAGGAGATCCATTGACTCCAAATGAGCCTGCACTGCCGAGAGACGGGAAAGAGCAAGCTGATCGCCTTGATCCAAAAGACGTGGCTTTTCACACGATTCCTGTGAGCCCGATCGGTTATGGGGCTGCCAAAGAAATATTGAGCAGAATGAAAGGTGATGCCGTGCCTGAAGAATGGCAAGGCGGACTTCCCTTTGAATATAAAATCCAGGGTGGCAACGAGCTGAAAGTTCGCGTAATGGTTGATCAGCCGATTGACTTCATCAGGGCAAATAACGTAGTCGGAACTTTCGAAGGATCTGAATATCCTGACGAATGGCTGATACTTGGAAGTCATTACGATGCCTGGAGTTTTGGTGCAACTGATCCCAATTCAGGAACTGCAATGATGCTCACACTCGCTGAGGCTGTCGGAGAAATGACCAAAAATGGTCAGCGACCTTCCCGATCTATTATGATCGGACATTGGGATGCGGAAGAGCAAGGAGTGATTGGTTCTACCGAGTGGGTGGAGCATTACCGGGATGAATTAGGTGCCAAAGCTGTGACTTACATGAATTTTGACGGAGGAGTTTCCGGAAGGAATTTCGGAGTAAGCTCTGCTCCCACTTTGAAAAAACTGATCATCGACGCTTCCAAAGAAGTAAGCTATCCGGATTCTGCAAAGTCAGTTTTTGAGGTTTGGGCAGGTTCAAAACCAGAGCCGGGAATCGGAAACCTGGGTGGAGGATCTGATCATATCGCTTTCTACATGCACGTGGGTGTACCAAGTTTGAGCGGTGGAACAGGCGGACCAAGCGCTTACCATTCCAACTATGACAACTTCAATTATTACAGCAAATTCGTGGATCCAACCTTCAAAATGGGTGGAGCTGTGGCTCAGTTGATCGGAGTCCTGACACTCAGAATGGCCAATGCTACTGTCATTCCTTACGATGTACCTCGCTACGCGAAAGACCTCAGAGGACATTTCACTCAAGCGGTGAAAAATGTAAAAACTATCAAACCTGATTTCGCAACGTTCGATCAGGTAGATGCCGCCATCGGGAAACTTGAAACCTCTTCAGCTGCTTACCAATTGGCTTTAACCAAATCAATGGCAGGAAATAAGCTGAAGGCAAAGAAAATTAAGAAAATCAATGCAGGCCTGATTGACCTGGAAAAAAGCTGGATAGATCCCAAAGGAATGTATTACGGAGACTGGTACAAGTCACTTTACGTAAGCAATGATCCGTTCAGCGGGTATGCTTCCTGGATCCTTCCGGGCATTCAATATGAAGTGGAAATCAAGTCTACCGAGCGATTGGAGGAATGGGATTCCCGCTACGCAAGTTCAATTTTAAATCTGAGTCAAAAGATCAATAAGTTGACTAAGTCTCTTTAATCAGAAACTCTTTTTATGCAAAAACCACCTTCGGAAAGTATTTCGGAGGTGGTTTTTTGTTTAGGAATGGATTTGGAAATAGGATTAAAGCTTAACTGTTTAAATGGTAATAAGCTCAGAGGTTGAGAGGTGCAGAGTATAATTTGGAAAAGTGAGTCACAAACCACTCTCTGTGACCTCAAAATTAATGAAGTGATTTAGTCTTCGGAAGTTCAAAACTATCTCAATAAATCCAAACTTAATTCTCAGTGTTCTTCGTGGGGAATTACACTCAGTAAATAATTACCACAGAGGTTAAAGAGTAAAAATGAGAGTTCACAAAGATGGAATTGCCTTTCTGCAGTATTCGAATTTTAAACAGTTCTTCCAACTTCAAAAATTCGATCGTTGCAATTGCTCATTCAAATACGCCTTCATCTCCTCTCCCTCTTCAACTTTGATCTCTCCCGGCAAGCCCAAAATAAACCTTCCCAATCCGGGTAATTGAGGGATTTCACCATTAAAATAATATTGATTCCGGTTCTTGATAAACATAAATGGACGGGCATTTGGATGCTCTTCCATCATCAGTTGATAGGCTTTTTTGCTAAGTTTAAGCTTAACCGTAAAGCGGTTTTTACCAGTAAATCCGAATAATTGCTGCTCGGGAAGTTTGTGTTTATTCTCATTTTGCCAGCCATCCTGACTTACGACTACTTCACCGATTCGCTCGATCTTAAATATTTTCATGCTTTTGCTTTCTGGTTCAAAGCAATGAATCGCCTCGTAATTACTCGTGAAAGCCACAGGCTCCACCAATCGATCGCTCGTGGTATCCGAACTGAGCGAATAATAATCCTTCAGCCAAATCAATCTTTTGGACTGAATCCCCTGTCCTATCTCATCCACCAATCTGCCCAGATTTGCTCTGAAGAGCTGTTCCGTTCCCTTTTTCACTTCTGACCTCACTTCAATTTTCTGAAGAAGTGAGTCCCGGAGCAAATTTGCATTTCCCTGGCTTTCGATGAGTTTATGAAGGTATTGACTTTCTTCCTGCGAAAAAGAACCATAATTCATGGAATGCTCCATTCCGGGTTTTTCCTGAATCTTGTACTTGCTGAATTCCTTCACCACTTCAAACCCAAGTGCTTCCAGTAATTTGAAATATCTGTAGATCGTCCGTTCATCCGTCCCAAGCAACTCAGCCAACCGATGAACCGGCTTTCCGATATTGCCCTGTAGCAGGTTGATCATTTTGAAGATCCTCAGGATTTTCTGCTGTTCGATGGAGCTGCTTTCGGCCATTACTTTTCGGTTTAGAATTCTTTCAGAAAAGTAAGAAAACTACTGTCAATCTTAACTCTCATTGACGCATATTGTCATGGAAAAATAGATTAATGTTATGGTCCACAGTCGACAGTCAACAGACTACGGCTCCCCTTTCTGAACCTCAGTCCTAATTTTATTTGGTTAAGTTGGAAAAAGGAGAAATGCACCTTTTATCACTCTGGCAATTAACAATTTTGCCCATGAGTTCATTTTTTAGAAAATGTCGGAATTATCGGGCCGCATTCGGTGAGTTGAAATGTTTCGTGTCAGGTAATGCCCTAGGGAATTTATGGTTTTAAAACAGCAGATCAATCCGTTAAGAAAATGGGTTAGTTCCCGAAGTGTAACGAGGGAAATCCCCCCATTTTTAGGGTTGATCAAGGTTTTAAAATCAAATAGTCACTAAAGTTTCTTTTTATACTGCTCTCTACCTATTTGAAGTAAATAACCAGGCATTAAGGTTTTGGGTTACTTTTTGGCTGCAAAAAGTAACGAAGGAAAAAAATTGCGATCCGGAATTGAATCTCAGGAAAAGGTCAATCTATTCTTTTGATTCAAAATCGTTCTCAATCCCTTTATAATTCAAGTCTAATTTTCAATCCAAGCAAGTTTATGATTAGTAAACTCGGATCAATAATCAAATGACAGCAACATAAAACTTGCAGATCAATCAAATTCCGAAGTATTTTCATCGAATGATTACCCAAACCCGTCAAAACTTCTTCCAAAAGCATTCAGCCATTTTTGCGGGGTCTTTGTTTCTGATCGGATATTGGGTTTTTGGGTTTGACGGAATCACGTTCAGCGACGATGTATTCTATCTCCTTGCCGGAAAAAACTTCTGGGAAGGAACAATGGAAGTCAACGAATATCATTTCTCCACCCGCTGGGGGGCTTATGTACCATCGGGATTAATAGGTCATTGGCTGGGATTTGAACCGCACAGGATTTCGTTGGTTTCCCTGATCAGCTATCTGGCTTCGCTGTTTTTGCTTTATAAGATCCTTCCCAAATCTTTCCCCGAATGGATTCTGGTTCTTTGGTTTTGTACGCATGTTTACTTTATGCATTTCCTGACAAAGGTTTACCCAGACAGCTCATTGGTTTTCTGGACATGCCTGGTTCCGGCGGCTGCGGTTTACAGGAGCTCAAAACCCTACCTTTCTGCCTTCCTATTCATTTTCGCCTTATTTGCAGGTTTTCTGACCAAAGAGACAATTGTCTTCTTTGCACCTTTGCCCATCCTGTTGTTTCTCTTCGATTGGAGATCAGGATCAATTTCAACAAAATTTTATGTGAGTCTGGTGTCTTTTGGATTCCTGTTTGGGTTCAGTTATCTCGGCTATTTCTGGATAGAGTTCGGTGATCCCTTCTATCGGATCACATCCATCCAGGCTGGTCATTACATCTCGGAGTTCACCTATGCCGACAAGGGAATCTGGTCGATTTTGAAGCGATTGACCTACATGCCGGTTGTCACCTTCGTCGAACGAGCCTATTGGCCCTGGTTGGTTTTTGCCGTTCCGGGTCTCCTTTTTGCCTGGAAAAACCGAATCTCTCCTGCGACTGAATTTGCATTGGCATTTCTCTCCCTTTTTGGTTGCTTTTGGTTCATGAGTACCAACCTGAAATTCTACAATCCGCTCTATCTTAACCCCCGTCATTTGATCATCCTGACTCCGATTCTGGCTTTTCTGGTTGCCACAGGTTGGTCAAAATGGCAAAGCAACTGGAGGTTAAAACGACTCATGATTGGACTTCTGGCTTTGGGAATTCTAATCAGTCTTTTCCAACAAGACTGGAAAATGACAGCTTTCCAATCGGGGTTAGCGGGCTTAATTTTCTTCCGTGAAAGCCATTTCAGAAACCTGGGATTTGCCCTCTTTTTGACAATTCCGGCCATTATTTCAATTCCCTATCAGAGAAACCTGAAGCAATATTCTTCTTTGATTGAAGTTTTAAAACAAGTGACTTCATCCACTGAAAATCAATCAATTATAATCACCAATAATTTCATTGATTTCAGTGAGAAAGTTCTTTTACCGGGGAATGAAAAAGCTCAGGATATGATTTTTCCTATGGAAAAAATTAAGGAATTACAGAGCAATCCACCCGAGCAATTACGAGTGTTGATTTACCAATATTACCAACACGCCTATCCAAAAGAGCAGGTGGATGTGGATGCGTTGGAGATTTGGCTTGAAGAAAAATATGAGTTGAAGAGTGAGAACGAAACTGGAAATGTATCGGTCAGGAATTTTCGATTGAAGGCCATTTCCAAGTGAAATCGTTTCAGCTTATCGACATTCTTCCGCTTACGATGATTTTGTAAAATATCCCTGAATTAGCTGGCTGCATTCGGTGAGTTGAAATGTTTCGTGTTAGGCAATGCCCTAGGGAATTTATGGTTTTTAAACTGCAGATTAATCCGTGAAGAAAATGGGTTAGTTCCCTCGCTTCACTACGGGAACTAACCCATTTTTAGGGTTGATCAAGGTTTAAAAATCAAATAGCCCCCAATGTCTATTTCAATTCAAAACTCAGCCTATTTGAAGTAAATAACCAGGCATTAAGGTTTTGGGTTACTTTTTGGCTGCAAAAAGTAACAAGAAAAAAAACTGAGAGAAATGATGGAATTAAAACAAGTTTTCAACTTTTTTCAAGAATCTCTTCTATTGCCGGAGTGAAAACACTTCCGACAGCAGAGGAATCTCCTTTTCCCAAAGGAAAAAATCGGAGACTTGAAGAGCAATACTCCTGAGGAAATTAAGGTCTTGATCTACTACTATTACCAGCATGCCTATCCTAAAGAGCAAGTGGATGTGGAAGTTCTGGAGGATTGGATTGAAGAAAATTACATCCTTGATTCAGAAGAAATCCGGGGAAAAGTTTGGTTAAGGAATTTCTCCAGAGAATAATTTTTATCTCTTGTTCTGTCCTAAAGCAAAAATTCGATTGACGTTAAAACCAAGTCTGAATTCTTCTCCGGGAACGCCATTTCCACCAGCTAACAAATATTGCTCATTAAGGGCTTGTGAAGTCACGAAATACATTTGAAAGACATGGCCACCCGCTTCTACATCCCAGCCAATTCCCACGTTATTTCTCAAATCTGAATTAAGATTTGGTATCCATTGCAGGGTAAGGGAGGACCGTTCGGTCACTTTTATCTTTCCGCTAAAACCTAGCGCTAAATAAAACTGTTGAGTTCCTTCAATCAAATAAACCGGAAGAGGGTTTGAGAAATAAGCCATCATAGGGCTCACTTGCAAACTGATTTTATTTGAGAATTTTCGGGCTAGCATCAGCTGGGCCGAATAGGCAAGTCTATCTGCAAATTCGGGACGCTCAGCCTCCGGCAAAAAGGAATAAGGATTAGTAATCACGCCTGCGCCTCCTGCCATGCTTACCGAAATCGGCATCTTTCCGTTTTGCGTTTGCTCCAGTAAATGGTACCGACCATAAACATTGTAAAACTTATCTCTACTTGATCTGGATGCTCCAAGTGATAGCTTGTCTCCCAATCCAAACTCAAAGCTAAATTGGATATTTGCGCCATTGTCTAGTCCGTAAAGAGTTTCGATTCCGCCATCCAAAGTGCCAAACGTGTGCATAATAGCGAAGTGCATGGTCTTTTTTTCCAGCGGCTCCACCGTGAGGAGATTAATATGCCTCGGGGCATGAAAAATCAAATCGACAGGTTGGTTTGTGTTTTCAAGCTTTCGCTCCAATTGAGCGTTTGAATAAACCGTTGAAACAAAAAACAGCACTAGGGATAGCCCGGTAGTTCTCATTTTTTCTCAGTTAAAGTGGCTTTTATCGTTACTTTTTGCTCCTCTGCCAATTCATAAAAAATCAGACTTGGGATGGATATTTTATAGTCAGAGAGCTTAATGGTAAAATCAGCGCTGAGTTCAATTTTTCCATTTTGAAGTTTTGTCAAAAACCCCGTTACTTCGATCTGCCGCTCTACACCGTGCATTTTGAATGCTCCGAGAGCTTTTACAGAGGTTCTTTCACCCACTACCAGTTTGGGCGCCTGAGCAATCTTTCCGGTGAACTCGGCAAAGGGATATTGATCAGTTTCGAAGTAATTTTCGCGCATATGACTATCCCTGAGACTGATTCCCGTTTTCAGAGTATTCAGGTCAATAAAGAAATCAAGGAGGTTTTTGTCAAGATTGATCAGGCCATTCAAAAAACTTGATTTCCCCTCAAATTCATTCAACGGGGCTTCTGACAAAAAAACAACTTCACCATTTTTAGTCAGAAACTCCTGACCTAATGCTGAAAAGCTCAGAAAAAGGGCAAGAATGAATCCTACCCCTTTCATTTTGTGATTGTCAAAGTAGTTCCTGAAACCAGTGTGGCAAACTGGGTCAGAGGTTGATTGGCCGGACCCTGCAGAACTTTTCCCTGCGTGTCAAAAATTGAATTATGACAAGTACAAGTGAAGCGGTTATTACCAAAAGTCCAGTTTTTGTCACAACCTGAATGTGTACATACTGAAGTCAGGGCGGCAAAAGATCCATTTACGTTGGCTATCAATGTACCAGCGTTTTCAATCAACAGCCAATTGCCTGCTGTATTAAGTGCTGTTTGAATTGCCAAATTGATAGAAATGACATTTCCCGAGATAGTAATTCCCGTACTTGAATTTCCAGGTGGAACAGTAGGCGGTGGAACAGTTGGGTCAGCATCATCAGTAGACGAACATGAAGTGAAAAAAGCAACTCCAAAGGTTGCTAACACGACAGAGGCCCCCGTCTTTTCGAGAAATTTCCTTCGGGATTCGGTCAAACTTCCCGATTTGGTTACCAGTATGTTTTCCATTTACAATTGATTATCGAGTTTTCGAAGCTAAATACGAAAGGATAATCTCTTGTGGATCTTAAAGGTTTTGGATTTTTAAAAAAATCAAAAATGCTTCGGCTTCAAAATTTCACTAACGATCAACGCCTCACGGAAGGTCTTAGGATTCTTCAAAACAGCAGCATATTGATTCACTTTTTTGGATGCTTCATACTGCTCAGCTTTCAGAAAACTCCCCTCATACGTCACATCCGTGATTTTAGTCGCGTTTTGATTGGAAGAATTGTACGCTCCCTGATAAAATCTGGCTTCATCGTCCAAAACTTCAACTGCTTCTGATCTGCGAACAGCAATCGGCTTGGCTCTGAGTTTTTCCTGCGGAACAACGACTTCCTGAAACACAGGTTTTGGTTCCGGAGCCTGACGCTTTGGCTTTTGAGCCTCACGAATTTCTTTCAGCAGATCTTCAAAACTCACTGGCTTTGGACCGCTTTCTTCCTCCGGCTGATTCGTTTCAGCAAGTTCTTTTTCTTTCTTGCCCTGAACAGCCCGATAGATAAAATAGCCTATAACGGCAACTACGTAAACAATATTTCCTAAATCCACACGGGTAAGTTAAGCCATTCCCGGGAGTTTCAGGAAGGATTCATCTCAATTTTTTCCTTTCTGAAACTTAATTGCTTTTTCCCCAACAGTGAAGGCTCGTTTCCTTGGCAAATCTGCCAAATGATCTTATTTTGTCTGATTAATTCAGAAGAAAAAAACGAATGCTGCTCAGTAAACTGGAGATCAAGGGGTTCAAGAGTTTTGGCGACAAGATGGTCATCCATTTTGACAAAGGAATCACGGGTGTGGTCGGTCCAAATGGTTGCGGCAAATCCAATGTCGTCGATGCAATCCGATGGGTGCTCGGTGAGCAAAAGACCCGTATGCTCCGATCCGACAAGATGGAGAATGTGATCTTCAACGGAACCAAAAACCGTAAACCGGTCAATCTTGCGGAGGTTTCACTCACTTTTGAAAATACCAAAAACCTCCTCCCTACTGAATACACGCACGTCACGATCACCCGGCGATACTACCGAACCGGCGAAAGTGAATACCAAATAAACGGCGTCACCTGCCGCCTGAAGGACATCACAAACCTCTTCATGGATACGGGGATCAACTCGAACAGCTATGCGATCATCGAGTTGAAGATGATCGACGAGTTGCTCAATGATAAGAATAACTCCCGAAGAGAGCTTTTCGAGGAAGCTGCAGGGATCTCCAAATTCAAAAACCGGAAGCGGGAAACCCTGCGGAAACTGGAAGATACAGACGGGGATTTATCACGTGTGGAAGACTTGCTTTTTGAGATCGACAAGAACCTGAAAAGCCTCGAAAAGCAGGCAAAGCAAGCTTCCAGATACTTTGAAATCAAAGCCGAATATCGGGTGGCCTCGATCAATCTGGCGAAGAAAAGCATCGAGAAATACACCAAATCCCTGGTGGAAACGCATCGAAAAATCCAGGAGGAAAGCGACCGGAAACTTCAATACCAAACTCAGATCGCAGATTCCGAAGCACTGTTGAGTCAGTTGAAGGCAGATCTCATTCTGAAGGAAAAATTGCTCGCCAGCCGTCAAAAAACACTGAACGAACACGTCAATAAAATCCGTCAATTCGAATCGGAAAAGAAGATCAAATACGAGCGATTGAAATTCCTTGAGGAGCGTTCGCAGAAGCTCCGTGAGCAGATCGATTCGGACCGAAAGTCAAATGATCGGGCGGGATTCAGCATTCGCTCTCTTCAGCAGGAGAAAGAATCAGCCGAGAAAATGCTCGCCGAAAAGGAATTGATCGTATCTGAATTGAGGGAAGCCTATGATTCTCAAAAGCTCATTCAAACCGAAAAGCAACAATCCCAGAAGGAGCTCAGCCAAAGTTTTGAGAAGCTGAAGGAGAAAGTCTATCAGCTGACCAAGGAAGTTGAGATCAAGCAAATCCAGCTTTCCACGCTGAAGCAGGAACTCGAGCGAACTTCCAGCGATGATTCCAATCAGGAAGCAAGTTTGGTGGATTTCGAAGAAAAACTGATCGAACTCCGGGCCGAACTCGAAGTCTCCAACAAGACCTATGCTGACCTTAAACTCAAGCAGGAAGACCTGGATCAGAAGATCGAGGACACCAACCGGGTGATCGAAATGATCCGCGAGGAACTCACCCAATCTTCCCGTAAACTCGATTCCAAAACCAACGAATACAACCTCACCAAATCCCTGGTGGAGAATCTGGAAGGCTTCCCGGAAGCGATCAAATTCCTGAAGAAAAACACCTCCTGGGGCAAGGATATTCCGCTCCTCTCCGACCTCCTGACCACGGATGAGAAATACCGGGTCACGATCGAAAACTACCTCGAGGCCTACATGAATTACTATGTGGTCGATACCGAATCTCAGGCGATTGCTGCGATTCAATTGCTGAGTGATACCGCCCGCGGAAAGGCAAATTTCTTCGTGTTGGAGCATTTTGAGCGGTTCAAACCGAGTCAAAGCAAGCTATTCGCCAACGCAATTGCAGCGACAGAAATCATCGAATTCGATCTCAAATACAGCCGTCTGATCAATTTCATCCTGGACAATGCCTACATCGTGCAGGGCGAACTCAATCATTTTCCGCAGGATCCTGACGCGATTTTCATCTCCGAAAACGGCAAATACACCAAGCGCAAATTCAGCCTTTCGGGTGGTTCTGTAGGTCTTTTCGAAGGAAAAAGAATCGGTCGGGCCAAGAACCTGGAGAAACTGGACAAGGACATCAAAGAGCTTCAGAAGAAAGTCAGCACCACCCGATCCAACCTGGATCAGAAGCTTTCTGACCTGATGAAGCTGAAGGAAGTCAACTACAAGAAGACGCTGGAGGATTGGCAAAATAAGATCAGCGAACTCAATCAGAATTTTGTCTCTGTCCGTACCAAAAAGGAACAATTGGCCGAATTGCTCAGCAGCAACGCCAATAAGCGGGAAGATATTCTGGACCGGATTTCAAATCTGGAGGAAAGTTTGACCGAGATTCAGCCACAACTTTTTGCAGAAAAAGCAGAATTCCAATCCGCCCACGAAGACCTCGAATCGCTGACAGAATTACTGGAAAAAGAATCTACCCGACTGGCCGAAAAGTCCCAGGCGTTCAACGCCGAAAACATCCAATACCATCAGCAACTCAACCGGGTTGGCAGTTTGGATCAGGAAATTGAATTCAAACAAAGTGCCTACGAAGGCTCCAAAGAGCGGATCGAAAAGTCACAGTCTGAGCTTTCGCAGCTGGATGGAGAGATCAAATCGCTGCTTGAAAACAACGAAGTGAAGGACGACGAGCTGATCGAACTCTATTCCGAAAAAGAAGGAATCGAAGGCGGGGTGCAGGAAGCCGAACGCGATTATTACGGTTCGCGCGGGCTGATCGACGAGACCGATCAGAAGATCCGCAGCATTCAGAAGGTGAAGGAAATCCACGATCAGCTTTTGCAGGAACTCCAAAACGGCATCAATGAGATCAAACTCAAAATGACCGGAATGAAGGAGCGACTCAGCGTTGAGTTTGAGCTGGACCTGGATCAGTTGATGGAGGAAAATCCTGAACTGGATGCAGATTTCAGGGATTTTGCAGAGAATCAGTTGCGCGAATTGGTCAGCAAGCAAAAAGAAAAACTCGAGAAAATCGGTCCGATCAACCCGATGGCCATGGAAGCGTATGACGAAATCAAAGTTCGCTATGACTTCATCACCAGCCAAAAAGAAGACCTGATCAAAGCCAAAGAATCGCTCCTCTCCACGATCAAAGAAATCGATCAGGTTGCAAAAGACACCTTCCTCGATGCCTTTGGGAAAATCAAAGAAAACTTCATCAAGGTGTTCCGGTCCCTCTTTACCGAGCAGGATGACTGCGACCTGATCCTGATCGATCCGGAAAATCCGCTGGAATCGCCGATCGAGATCATCGCCAAGCCCAAGGGCAAGCGACCGCTAACCATCAATCAACTTTCCGGAGGGGAGAAGACGCTGACCGCCACTTCCCTCCTCTTTTCGATCTACCTGCTGAAGCCTGCGCCCTTCTGTATTTTCGACGAAGTGGACGCACCGCTTGACGATGCGAACATTGACAAGTTCAACCAGATCATCCAGAAGTTTAGCAAAGAGAGCCAGTTTATCATCGTCACCCACAACAAGCGCACGATGGCCAGCACTGATATTATCTACGGCATCACGATGATCGAAGCGGGAGTTTCGAGAGTGGTTCCGGTGGATTTGAGGGAGTTGGCGTAGGCGTCATTGCGAGGAGCGAAACGACGAAGCAATCTGTTTAGGGATTAGAGAATAGGGATTAGGGATTAGGACACGTCATTGCGAGGGTTTTTACAAAGACTTAGGTGATCAAAATCATTCAAACCCGAAGCAATCTTATTCATTTGAAACAAATCCCCCCATCAACACCCCCTGTTTTTGGCTACAGATTTTTGATCGATTGACGGGCAGACGGCCAAAAACCAAAATCGTTTTTCCAAATCTGACCCCCGGTTAAAACCGGGGGCTACCAACCAAATGTCCCGATGGGACAACTATCGGCCAGAGATCGTTCCATGGGAACGATTGATTGGTAGAACAAATAGAATCAATTTGGAGAAGGTTCGTTCCGTAGGAACGATTGGTGGAAAATTCAATCTTGATAAAATCTCAAATTTTATTAAAAAGTGAAAAAGCCTTTAGCATCATTCATTCCACTCCATTCTTCCTTGAATATTGACCAGGCAGGAGCGACCAACCCTACCATTTTATGCATCCTTTTTTGGGTATTGCTGGATTTTCAATGAATTATTCAGGAAATTATAGTGAGGTAACCAAACGATCCCGGCCATGATACCCAATCACAACCCCTACAGAGCTTCCATTTTAGAAACAATCCATTCCTTGTCGACTATGGAAGCGGAGGTGATATCCAAAACCCTCAGCATATTAATGGCAGGGGAATGGAAAGAAATGCATGAGACCTTTGAGGAAGGAAAGAAATTTGGGTTTACCCTAACCCAATTGGGAACCTCAACGGATCAGAATGTGGTATCTATGGTCAAACTCATCAAGAATCTGAGAAAAACGATCAACAAGCTCCAAACCCAAAACAATATCCCGGATGAAGAAGTGGAGTTTTGAGTTTTCAAAAAGAGGTGAGTGAACTCATTGACTACCCTTTCTTATGCTTCACCTGCTTTTGAAACTTCCATTTCTAAGCGGTATCACCTGTAAGAAAAATTGCTTTATCTTGAAAGGAAAAATTGTCTGCTATGCGTACACTTTTCCCTGCCGTTATCTTTTTTGTTTTGCTCCTCACAGGTTGCGAAAAATCAAGTGAAACTTCCACTCTCCTGGATGCCGATACCCAAGCTTGGTGGGTAACCACCACCGAACTTTCCAGCGATGAAATGGAGGGCCGGGATACGGGTTCTCCAGGCTATGCCCGTGCTGCGGATGTGGTTGCGAAGCGATTCGCTGCCGCAGGGCTTCAACCCTTGGGTGACCAGGGCAGCTGGTTTCAGGATGTAGCGATGGAGGAAACGGAAATTACCCAGGCATCGATCACTGTAGGCGGTCGTGAGTTGAGGTTTCTGCATGATTTTTATGCCTCTCCGGGAAGCGTGACTGAGTCAATCGAAGCGCCAATTGTTTACTGTGGCTATTGCGACTCTACTTCCATCACCAAGGTAAAGGACAAGTTGGTGATCTGCCACGGCACTCGACGAGAAGGCCTACCCGCTGATGCCGATCGGGTAAAAATCCTTACTGAAGCCGGTGCGTTGGGAATGATCCTTATTGCAGATCCAGGTTTTACGGTTGAGCCCCCACGATGGCCTTTTGCTTATAGCCGAAGCGTGCGGCTGGTCGGTTCTACCTCTACTGCACCTGCTCTCCTTAATTTCAGACTCAATGCGGATGCATTGACCAAAGTAATCGAAGGCAGTGGGCAAAACGCAAAAGAATTGATTGATTTGGGCAGTCAGGGAAAACCCCTTCCCTCATTTGAGCTCCCTGATTCGTTCAAGGCGAGTTTCACCACCTCTCAGCGGACTTTAAATTCCCCAAACATCCTTGGTCTCTTGCCGGGCACTGATCCAGCGCTGGCAGATCAGGCGATTGTGCTGACTGCCCACCTGGATGGCTATGGGTATGGTGAACCGGTGGATGGGGACAGTTTGTATAACGGCACTTTGGATGATGCGGCTTATGTGGCACTTTTGATCCAATTGGCAGAAAGACTGGGTGGAACCGGATATAAAAGGCCTTTGATTTTTGCGATAGTGACAGGTGAAGAGAAAGGATTGCTGGGTACTCGGCATCTCATCCAAAATCTTCCTGTTCCTCTGGAAACCATCGCAGCCAATATCAACCTGGATCAACTCCGTCCGCTGTTTCCACTCGAGTTGCTTACTGTTCATGCCCTTGATGAAACTACGCTTGGGGATGACGCAGCTTCCGTGGCAGCGAGTATGCAGATTAAAGTTCAGAATGACCCCGAACCAGAACGAGGACTAATCCGACGCTCAGACCATTGGGTTTTTATTCAGGCAGGGATTCCGGCCATCAATTTTGTCTTTGGTTTTGAGCCGGGCAGTGAGAGCGAACGAATCTACCGGGAGTGGTACCGTGTAGGGTATCACACGCCCAAGGATGATCTCGTGCAAAAAATGGACTGGGTTGCAGCAGCCAAGTTCAACCAGTTTTTTTACGGATTGGTAGAAAAGGTTGCCGATGGAGCAGAAGCACCGGCATGGAAACCCGAAAGCAAGTTGAAGCCTGAAAAACCTTAGAATTTAGAAAAAGGGAATCGATATGAATTTGGTAAAAGTGATTCATACGCAGCTGCGCTTTTTTTCAGACTGGATATAGTAATCCAACTTGTCTGAATACCCTAAAGATCGATTCAATTTTGACTTTCCAGAATCACCAGAAGGATCATGCAATAGAATATAAAAACAAAAAAAGCCCGTCAGGTAAAATCTAACGGGCTTTTCTGTTTTAGTTCGTGCTGGCTGAAGGTTCTGTTTTATCCTTCTCCTTGGTAAACTGTTTATCATAAAAGTCAAAAATTCGCTTCCATTGATCGTAAAAATCAGTTTCGTTGCTTGCCCCACCAGCGCCATGACCGCCATTTAGGTAATTCACCCAAACCACCTCTTTGCCTAATCGACGCATCGCAAAATAAAGTTCGCGCGAATTGCCTCCGGGAACATTCCAATCGCCTTCTCCTGTCAGAATCAAGTGAGGTGTTTTGATCCTATCGGCATATAATACTGCGGTAGTAGCTAAGTATTTTAAAGGATCATCCCAAAGTGAACCCCCTATTCGGTCTTGACCATTTTCGGCTGCTGCATAGTTTCGAGTTCCTATTTTGGGACTGTCTCCTAAGAAACTGATGATATTCACCTTTCCCGAAATATTGATAGCAGCTGCAAATCGATCGGTTTGAGTGATCAGCAAAGAAGTAGCGTATCCTCCATAACTCACCCCCTGTACTCCGACTTTTTCATTATCTACTTTTCCCTCATCCACCAATTTATTGATGGCGGAAGTAATGCCTTTTACCCAAGCTTCTCCCGGATAGCCGATCTCGAGATCGACCGAGGGACGAAGGGCAAAATACCCTTGATTGGCAATCAGGTTCATATTCCGGTTGTATCCGTTGGAATAGAAGGTTTCATAGATTTCACAGACCAGCGGATAGGTTTTGCCCGGCTCATAATCCACCGGATAGTATAAAACCCCTTTCAATTCCTTGCCGTCCGTATCCCGGTAAGAAATCAATTCAGATCGAGTGAGTTTCTTCGTACTCATCCAGGGATTGAGATCTGTGAGGACTTTCATGGCACTAAAACTCGCATCGGTGGACATCAGATTTGCTGGCATATCTCCATCAGAAACGCTAAGGACATACTTGCTCCCATCTTTAGATGTCTTGATATCCGTATATAAATTCGAATTGAGCAGGATATTTTCCATCTTCTTGGTTTCCAGATCAAATCTGGTGAAACCCCTTTCCCACTTTTCCTTGCTGGAATAGCTAAAATAGAGGGAGCGCTCATCGCTTGACCAATTCAATAAACCCAAGTCCGGAGCTTTTTCTTTTTTCTCCGGCAATTCATAAATCATTTCCAATTGATTACCTGCTGCATCTGCCAGCCAATAGCCTTTTTCCGAGCTCAAAAGCAATTTACCTTCCTGAGGACTCCAGGACATAATTGAAAACTTTACTTCTTTTTTCTTTTCCTCATCAGAGTAGGCTTTTCCCTTGGTCAGGTTTAGGGCGCTATCTCCGTCCAGCTTTTGAACATAGACATGGCCTGAATCCACCCAGGCATATTGGCTTTTACTTTCTGACCAGGAAAATTCACGTCTCTTCTCGTTGCGAGAATAAATGACTTTTGCAGAGTCAGGCGCATTTATATTCAAAAACGAGGTTTGGAATTCCGTCCCCTTGTTTTGCTCGTAAGCTGTTTTTAAAGGAAAAGATTGATTAAAAATCAGTTTTTGGCCATCAGATGTCACTTCAATGCCATTATAATTTGATTCTCCCAAAATTTTCAGCGCTTTTCCATTGGCTAAATTCACCTGATGTACTTCGGTCAGGTTGTTGGTATTTCGTATTTCATCCCAATTCAGAAATGGTTTTGAACCGTCGTAAACGACAATGGGACCCTTCGTAGCTTCATTGTAAACTGCCATCGCTCGAGCCATCCAAGTAGCTTCCCGCGTGTGAATTAGCAGAGATTTGCTATCAGGCATCCAAGTGATTTCTGAATTTGCAAGAAGTGGATTTCCAGAAACAGATACTTCTCTCAGTTTTTTTCGAGCTATATCGTAAACCATCAGATGAAGCTTGGTATCCTTTTCCTCCAAAAAAGCGATTTCGATATTATTCGGAGCCCAGGAGAGAGAGGTGACTTTTGCTTTTCCGGAATACGGTCTCAACTCAGAACCATTTTCAGTGTCGATGATAACCAATTCACTGGGAGAGACATTTAGGTAACTCGGATCCTGGAATCTGAAATGATCCGTTCCAAATCGAGCACTGCCATCGAGGATCAGTCCTGTCAGGTATTTCCCATCATCCGAAAGAATTTGACTGTTTAAGTTCCTTACTTTTATCGCATCACTTGCGGTGAAAGCTGTCTTTTGAGCAAGGCTATTGGAAAAGATAAAAACCCAAAGAAAAATGGGAATGGGGTAAAAGGTTAATTTTTTCATGGTTGATGGTTTGGTCGAAACAAGTTAAGGTAATTTTGAAATAATAGTCTATAAGACTCCCTACCAAGGTCTTTGTCTCAAAGACCTTTCATTTTTTAAAAAATTCCACCCTGAAAACCACCGTTTTTTGGCGATAGATTTTGGATAGATTCACTTGGTGACGGCCAAAAAACCGAAGTCATAATCTGTCATTTTTATCTCCAGGCCAGATATATTGCCGACGAAGACCGAGCTTCCATGGGACATTTCTCGGCAGGATCATTCAGCTACCAGAATTATTGTTGTGGAACGGCGGGGGGTCTGCCGCAGCAGCGAGGGGGCGTGAGCCTTGTGCGGCGGGAGCTTTGCTGCGGATTGAATTTTTGGTTCTTTTGGTTCAAGCCAAAAGAACAAAGAAAAAAACCTTTTCATCAAGGTCGATGCCCGAAAGACTATCTGTGTAACTCAGGGCCTCCTCGGTGTAACTCTGTGTCAATTTGAATAAGCTCTAAACGGCTAATTTTTCCTAACCATCTCGATATGTTCGATCCCGTCCTCGTCGTACGTATCTCCATCAGCGACAAAACCCAAAGAAGCATAAAAACCCAGCGCGTAGGTTTGCGCTCCGATCCGAATATCCCCTGCTCCATAAAGTTGCTGACAATAGTCAATGGATAATTCCATCAGGATTTTCCCAAACCCTTTTCTTCTTGCCGAAGGCGAAGTAATCACTCGCCCAATGGACATTTCGGGATAGGATAAACCTGCGGGAACTAGCCTGCTGTAGCCTACCAGTTGATCATATGAGTAGAGCATGAGATGGTAGCACTTTTGATCCTTATCGTCCTGATCCAGGAAGACACAGTTTTGCTCCACGACAAACACCTCACTCCTCAATTTCAACACCTCATACAACTCATATACAGTAAGTTGGTCGAAAGCCTTGATCGTATGTGTCAGATTCATGGGAATTGTATTAGAAGCAGGGTGGATGGATTGCGCGATTGAGATTCAAATATGCCTGAGATTCCCTGGTTGTCCAAGTAGCCGATCTGATTTTTACAAGACCGGAAGTCTTCTTACAGGTACAATTGTCGGGACAGGCCCAAAGCAAAAATGATCCGATGTGACGGATCATTTTTTACACATTTTTGAAAAGTTGGACAGCTTCACCGTCTAAATTCTCCTGTTCTAACAAACAAAATCCCTTAGGCTTGACCTAACTGGCGAAGCATTTTCACATGATCAGAAAGTGCCTTCATAAATGTTGTTTTTACCAAATAGGGAACTTCAAATTCCTGAGCCGTCTCCGACACGATCCTTGATAAGTTTTTGTAATGAATATGACAGATGTTTGGAAATAAATGATGCTCTACCTGAAAATTCAACCCTCCGATAAGCCAGGAAAATACACTGCTTTTTGGTGAATAATTACTGGTGGTGGCCAACTGATGGGCTATCCATTCATTTGAAATCACGCCTTTATCATCAGGCAGTGGAAAGGTAGTGTCTGAAAGGATATGTGCCGTCTGGAAGACCAAACTGATGCAGATTCCTGTCACAAAATGCATGGACAAAAATGCCAATATGATAATATAGGCAGGTAGTGGTACCATTATCAACGGCAACACCAAGGCATAGGAATAATAGAAGACTTTCCAGCTGGCAATTTTCAACAGTTCTATTCTAAAATCGCTGCCACTTTTATACAATCCCATGTTGTTGTACCGATTGGCTCTCACAAAATCCTTGGAAGTGATCCAGGAAATAGTCGAAAGTCCATAAAAAAACCAGATGTAGAGGTATTGAAAACGATGGATCCAATAGCGCTTGGCATTTGGAGAAAAGCGCAGGAAAAAGGGTGCATTGATATCATCATCCCCATGATCAATATTGGTATAGGTATGGTGAAGCACGTTGTGTTGGATTCTCCATACACCGGCATTGGCACCAATAAGATTCATGGTGTAACCCAAGTATTTGTTGACGACCGGATTTTTGGAATAGGATCCGTGTATCGCATCATGCATCACTCCCATTCCGACGCCTGCCATGCCCAAGCCACTGAGGATATACAGCATAAATAGCAGCCAAACACTTGTGACAATTCCCGAGCTGATTGTAATCAACGGAATTAAGAAAATGGAAAGCATAACAATGGTTTTAACTACCATCTTTCGGCCACCATGCCTGCTTTGATTGGTCTTTTTAAAGTAATCATTGACCCTGGAATGCAGGGTATTGGAAAATTCAGAAGCACCTGACTTATCGAATTTTATACTTTTCATTTATGCATTGGTTAAAGCTCATGGAGTGCTATCCTCTTAAAGTATAGCGGGTTTCAAAGCAGTTTTCTATTCTTTCAATACGTTTGCAATTCGGCAAAAATCAAATCCAATTCTGGTCGGGTCTTTTCCAGTTTGATAGAAAGGTTCTCCATCATCTTTTCTCTTTGACCTTCCTGGTATTCAAAATCCAAATCCAGTAAAATTGAGAATCGTCGTTTAAGCATCACTTTCTGCTCTCTCCAACTCCGTAGAATATCCATGGTTTGTTTGTTAAGGGTGAATAGCTGTATTAGCCTTTTTGTTGGGTGAATCAGTTTTTACTCGGGTAATCAATCTTCTCTCTTTTGAATATCCCCGGCTCTGGCTTTTCCGGATAATCAGCAAACTTTTACCGGCAGATTTCAGGGTACTGTTTCCTGACTATCAACTGAAATTGGGGTCAACCTCAGACGAAATTGGTTCTTAAGCCATGAATCTGGAATATTCCGGGGTTCACAGGTTTTTTACTTAACCGCTTACATCCAACTATTTTTGGGCATAAGGATGATTGCGATTGGATACTGTACAATGCCGAAAGATGATTGGGATGGATTGAAGCAATTCAGGTCCTGAAACGGATTCTGCAAATTGGTGATAAACGGACTTCTGATTCTCCTTTCTAAAGTTGGGTATAATTCAGCACATATGTGTTACATCATTCCATTGGATACTTACATAAATCCTATTTTAAGGTTTGAATTGGGGTATTTAACAACTAATAACATTTAGATTTTGGGTAATAGGTGCTATAAACTTTCCAAGGTTAGCTTTCTCTTATCCATCAGTTTTTTATAAAAAGAGGGTGTCAAACCGGTGATTTTTTTGAACTGATTGGACAGATGCGCCACACTGCTGTAGTGGAGCTTGCTGGAAATCTCTGTCAGGTTTAATTCATCATGACTCATTAGTTCTTTGACGCGTTCTATCTTATGATTAATGATAAACTGTTGGATGGTAATTCCTTTAACCTCAGAAAAAATATTGGCGAGGTAGGCATAAACATAGCCCAATTTTCCACAGATAAATTCAGAGTAATTTACTGTTGGAAGCTCATCAGAATAATGGACCATTTCGATAATGATATTTTTGATCTTCTCTATCAGGATACTTTTCTTATCCTCCATAAGTTCTAAACCGGAATTTTGGAGGTTTGTTTTGAGAACCATCCTTTGCTCCAAACTTAAATCTCCCACTAGTTCAACCATCCCCAAATCCACGATCATCCATTGAATTCCGAGTTTTTGAAGTTCATCCTCGACCCTCATCTTACATCGCAAGCTTATCCTGTTTTTTATATAGAGCTTCATTGGGATGAATTTATTTAGCTTGAAAGCAAAAGAGTCTCGTGATTTGAAAACAGTTTTACAAAAAAATAAATTCATACTATTTTGGTTTTCAGATTATTCCAATGACCGAATCAGTACTTTGAAGAAGTAATACAAATCTTGGATCCTGGTCCAGGCACTTGCCTCATCCAATTCTGTTCATTTGGTATTCCCGTTTTCAAGTGTGAAAATCCGGGTTTTGAAATCACTCTGTTTCTTCCGGATTCTCACGCTTCAATTCTCTCCTCCCGTAAGATTTGATCTTCTGAAAAGAGATGCGTTACTTCAGCTTTCAGGCTGTCCCGGAACTGGTCCTCTTCTCCTGGAAGAATCTGATATCTCCGAATTATCCCGATCAACTCAAGACCAGATCCCATGAAACTTAACCTCCTTTTGATTGCGCTCTTTTTTGCAGTTTCGGAAGCTTTTGCAGAAATCAGAAAAGAACCTGATCAAAATCCTTTTACCCCAATTCCTGCCAACCCGGACTCTATGACTGCTAAAAAAAATGTATGGGTTTTTATTCTTGCCGGCCAATCCAACATGGCCGGAAGAGGAATTGTAGAAGCAGAAGATACGATTCCAAATGAGCGTGTCTTGACTATCAACCAGGAAGGGGAAATAATTCCTGCCCGGGAGCCGCTGCACTGGTATGAACCTCTGCTTACAGGTTTGGACTGTGGGTTGTCGTTTGGAAAAACCCTGGCCCCTCACCTTCCTGACTCTGTTACCATTTTAATCCTTCCAACAGCAGTAGGCGGAAGCTCGATCTCTCAGTGGATCGGGGATTCAACGTACCGAAATATCACCTTGCTTTCAAATTTTAAAGAGAAAGTAGCCTTGGGAAAAGCAAATGGGACGATCAAGGGGATCCTTTGGCATCAGGGAGAAAGTGATACCGGTTCTGAGGAGTTGATTGAATTGTATCAGGAAAGGCTCAAAACCTTGTTTCTAAAATTCAGAACAGAAATCGGAAATGATTCGCTGCCTGTTTTGATCGGAGAACTCGGTTCCTTCTCTGCCAATGATACAAATTGGCAAGCCATCAACAGACAAATCAGGGCTTATGTGGCCACCGATCCCCACGCTGCCATCATTCAAACCAGTGACTTCACCCACAAAGGAGATTTTATACATTTCAATTCAGAAGGACAGCGGACCATGGGCGAACGGTTTGCGCTTAAGTTTCTTGAAATAAGTCATTCCGAGGGTTCAAAGGGATTGGAGATTAGGGATTGGGAGAATAGAGATTAGGGATTAAGAGATTAGGGATTAGGAGATAGGAGAATCTATTTCAGTATTTGAAAATAAAATCCCTCCATCCACACCCCCTGTTTTTGGCGACAGATTATGGATCGATTTACATGGTGACGGCCGAAAACCGGAATCATAATCCGCATTTTCATCCAGGGTTTGTCCCGATAGCTAACAGGACAACCCCTGGCTACCCAAAGGATGTTCTTAGCAGGACATTTACCGGCGGAATCATTCAGCTACCATAATTATTCTTGTGGAATGGCGGGCGGGCTGCCGCAGCAGCGAGGGTGGGCGGGGATTGTGCAGGGGAAGCTTTGCTGCGGCTTGAATTTTTGGTTCTTTTGGTTCAAGCCAAAAGAACATAAAAAAGAAAAATCGATCTATTAAGATCGTTCTGGAAATTCGACAGGAAGTAGAACCAATTCAATTTTTGAAGATAAAATCCCTCCATCCACACCCCCTGTTTTTGGCGAAAGATTATGGATCGATTGACATGGTGACTGCCAATAACCGGAATCATAATCCGCATTTTCATCCAGGGGTTGTCCCGATTGCTAACGGGACCCCTGGCTATTACAAAGCTCTTCTACTGAGCTTTACCTTACTTTATCTCTAAGTGAAACTCTGTGCCATCCTGCCCGGAGCAGGCAGGTCTATTTAAACTTTGTTTCATTTTTTTTAACCAATCCCCCATCCCTTTTTCTTCTATTTAGTCCACTCATTATCTGCTACATTTTTGTCCGGGAATCGACCGTGAGGATCAAGGGTTATCTTCTTGATTTTACGGGAACCAAAGTTCAGCACCGCATCAAAAGTCCGATTCCCCTCAAACCAAACTGTAACAGGCCATGTAACTTCTACGGTCAAAGGATCTATCATTTTAGCATTTGACATTGGATTAATGGCCGGTCCTTCCGCTTCAAATTCCACTTTCAATACGACCGGAGAAGGCATTTCTCCAGCCTGCTTTACAGTGACAGTTGTATGATCGTTTTCGGTTTTAACATCTTGAATAGAACCTTCGACAGATTCAGTAGTGAACAACCAATAATTCCAGAACCACTCCAGATTTTGTCCCAACTCATTGTTCATAAAGAACATGTAATCCCATGGCGAAGGATGTTTGTAGGCCCAAGTGGTGGTGTACTTTTTCATCGCGTTGATCACCGCTTCATCCCCTACTATTCCACCCAACATGGAGAGCATCAAGGGTGTCTTCTGGTAGGTTTGAAATCCATAGCCGCTCCCAGCATCGTTGGCACTCCACATCAAAGGTGCCTCATCTTCACTTCCGCTGATCCGACCGTAACTTTGTCCCAGTCCATCCAGGTTGTAAGGCTTGCCTGCAGCATCTGCATCAGACAGGATATTCATGTATTGATTGAATCCTTCATCCATCCAGCCGTATCGGGTTTCATTTGTTCCCAACACCATTGGCCACCATTGATGCGCTGTTTCATGATCGGCAGCTCCCTGATTGGAATTGATGACCATTGGATACTCCATTCCGGCACTTGGACCGTCTTGCAGGGTAAGTTGGGGAAATGGATAAGGTGCCCAAAGTTTGGAATAATACTCCAAAGCATGTCTTGTGATCTTGCCTGCGTTTTCAAAATACCTGGCTCGCTCAGGAAGGAAGACCATGTGAATGGGAACAGGTCCTTTGCCAGGAATAGTGGCACGAGTCGCTTTCCAGATAAAAGAGTCCGAGGTGGCCCAGGCAAAATCGTTTACTTTATCAGCTAAAAAGCGCCAGGTTAGCTTCTCTCCTGCTTCTGTTGCTTTGCCTGCCCCTAGTTCATCAGCTCCGACGATCGTCACTT
The DNA here is from genome assembly GCA_029945945.1 of Algoriphagus sp. Lineage (GTDB taxonomy): Bacteria > Bacteroidota > Bacteroidia > Cytophagales > Cyclobacteriaceae > Algoriphagus. The sequence goes on from JAQSDM010000001.1 coordinate 41,344, forward strand.
CGGCATCAGAGTCTAAAACAGTGGAGAGGCGCTGAATAGCTGTTGGGGTTAAGACTTCCTTGGGATTTTGTAACGCGCCCGTTCCGCTTACGATCCAACCGGCTGGAACCGTGATCGAAACATCAAAACGACCGAAGTTATTGTAGAATTCGGATGGGCCGAGATAAGGACTGGTCTCCCAGCCTCTTAAGTCATCATACTTAGCCAATCGTGGGTACCATTGTGTAGGCTGGAATAGTCTGCTGTCAAAACGTTGGGTCATTCGATGTCCTCTTCCGTTTTCGCCTCCCGGCAATTTGGTATTCCAGGATATTTCCAATTCCGCAGTTGTTCCTGCTTTGATGGGTTGAGCTAAAAAAATGGTGGCAACTGTTCTGTTCAACCCAGTAGCACGAAGTGCTGCCGGAGCATTCCTTCCCATGAGAGGCGCGTTGAGATCAACTGTTTCACCAGCAACTTTGATCCCTGTGACGATCATCCCATCGGTCTGCTCGGCAGGAGTAGATGCCCCTCGTGGGACATCCGCCCGGAAAATATTGTGATCCAGACGAAGGATGATTCGATCCAAATCATCCTTGGAATTGTTGTGAACAAGTATTTTTTCAGTTCCAGTGATAGTTTGAGTGGTTGGATCCAGGCTGGCATTGATGGTGTAATCGGTTTCCAATTGCCAGTAATTGGGTCCCGGCTTGCCTGAGAAATCACGGGTTCCCGCTTCATAAGCCCTACGGATGGAATTTGTCAATGGGATATCCTGCCGGATTGCGCGCTCGTTCGTTTCGATAGATGAGCGTTGAGGTTTGGGAAAGTTATCCTGGCCAAAAGCGATCGAGGTGGTCAAGAGGAATAAAAAGAGTACAATTCGCATAAGCTTCGATGGTTTTATAATCAGTTTTAAAACTTAGTAAAATATCCGATCATTAACATCAAGAATGGAGATGAATGGGAATTGTTTTTAATGGGCCGAGAAATCAGACGCAGGGGAAGATTTGCTATTTCTTGAATCATTGTAGTGGAACGGCGGGGGGCTGCAGCGAAAGCGCGAGGGCCTGGTGAGGTCGGAGCTTGGTTGCGGGTTGGACATGCCCGCAACCCGGCTCTTCACTAAAACAACCCACCAGGTTGTTTCTTGATGCTCAGCCCTCCTTTTGGTTCAAGCAAAAAGAAAAAAAGTCCCTTTTCCCAAAGGTATTTACCACAAATAATCTCGGTGCCTTCTCGGTGCAACTCCGTGTCATTTTTTTTAACTCACCTTCAAAACCCATTAAAAAAGGTGGTCCGTTGCCAGACCACCTTAATACTTTTCTTAGATTTTACTTTGAAATTAAGCAAGATCGTATCGACCCAAGTTCATCACTTTGTCCCATGCTGCCACAAAGTCCTTCACGAACTTAGCTTTCGCATCTTCGCAAGCATAAACTTCAGAAATTGCTCTGAGTTCTGAGTTAGAACCAAAGATCAAATCAGCACGAGATGCAGTCCATCTTGGTTCACCAGTTACTCGGTCACTTCCCACAAACAAGTTCTGAGCATCTGAAGTTGCTCTCCAGGTTGTACTCATTTCAAGCAAGTTGACAAAGAAGTCATTGGTAAGAGCCTCAAGATTATTGGTCAAAACGCCATGCCTAGACTTGTCAAAGTTGGTGTTCAGCACACGCATGCCACCCACAAGAGCAGTCATTTCAGGCGCTGTCAATGTCATCAACTGTGCCTTGTCTACCAGCATTTCTTCTGCTGGTACAGGGTATTTAGAATTCATATAGTTGCGGAAACCGTCTGCATTTGGCTCAAGTACTGCGAAAGATTCCACGTCTGTTTGCTCTTGTGAAGCGTCGTTACGACCCGGAGTAAATGGCACAATTACGTGTTGACCTGCATTTTGCGCAGCTTTCTCGATTCCTGCACAACCGCCCAAAACGATCAGGTCAGCAAGAGAAACTTGGGTATTTCCGGATTGAGAATCATTAAACTCTTTCTGAATTCCTTCAAGTGTTCCCAGGACTTTCGCCAGTTGAGCTGGATTGTTAACTGCCCAATCTTTCTGCGGAGCAAGACGAACTCGGGCACCATTGGAACCACCACGCTTGTCAGAACCTCGGAAGGTGGATGCAGAAGCCCAAGCAGTAGAAACCAGTTCAGAAACAGAAAGTCCAGAAGCAAGGATCTTAGACTTTAGCGAAGCAATATCGTTTTCGTTGATCAGTTCAAAAGAAATTGCAGGAACAGGATCTTGCCAGATAAGCTCTTCTGAAGGCACATCTTTACCAAGGTAACGAGCAATCGGGCCCATATCACGGTGAGTCAGTTTATACCAAGCTCTTGAAAAAGCATCTGCAAACTCATCAGGATTCTCATGGAAGTGTCTTGAAACTTTCTCATAAGCAGGATCCATTTTCAAAGCAAGATCAGTCGTAAACATGATTGGCGTATGACGCTTCTCAGGGTTGTGGGCATCAGGAACAGTTCCTGCTCCCATTCCATGCTTTGGAATCCACTGATGAGCTCCAGCCGGGCTTTTTGTCAGTTCCCAATCGTATCCGAAAAGATTCCAGAAATAGTTGTTACTCCACTTAGTTGGAGTGGTAGTCCAAGCACCCTCAAGTCCGGAGCCAATGGTGAATTCACCATTACCGGTTCCAAAGGTATTTTTCCAACCCAAACCTTGCTCTTCGATACCGGCACCGGCAGGCTCACGACCTACATATACACTTGGATCTGCTGCACCGTGAGTTTTACCGAAAGTATGTCCACCTGCAATCAAAGCAACTGTTTCGTAATCATCCATTGCCATACGGCCAAAAGTCTCGCGAATGTCACGGGCTGCCAAAAGCGGATCAGGATTACCGTTAGGTCCTTCAGGATTTACATAGATCAAACCCATCTGAACTGCACCCAAAGGATTTTCAAGGTTGCGGTCACCGGAATAACGCTTGTCACCAAGCCACTCCGTTTCAGATCCCCAATAGATATCTTCTTCAGGCTCCCAAACGTCCTCACGTCCGCCACCGAAACCGAAGGTCTTCAAGCCCATTGAATCAAGTGCACAGTTACCTGCGAGGATCATCAAGTCAGCCCATGAAAGTTTCTTACCGTATTTCTTTTTGATTGGCCAAAGCAGCAAACGAGCTTTGTCAAGGTTTACGTTGTCCGGCCAGCTATTAAGCGGGGCAAAACGCTGAGTTCCTGAACCTGCACCACCACGTCCGTCGTGGATTCGGTAAGTACCTGCACTATGCCAAGCCATACGAATAAAGAATGGTCCATAATGACCGTAGTCAGCCGGCCACCAGTCTTGAGAAGTGGTCATCAGGGCATTGATGTCATTTTTTACGGCATCAAGATCCAGAGATTTGAACTCTTCGGCATAATTGAAATTTTCACCCATTGGATTGGACAGAGAAGAATTCTGTCTCAGGATGTTCAGTTTCAACATGTTTGGCCACCAGTCACGGTTTGTCGAGCCACCACCGGCTACTTGCTTCACAGCCGATCCGTAACCGAAAGGGCATTTGGCACCCTCACTGTTAACATTGTAGCTTGATTCACTGCCTGATTTGTTAGTATCCATAGTTTGATTGTTTGTTTATATTTTGGACTTAGTACTGCGAATTTACCAAAAGGATTGTATATATGAATACAATTATCATTGATAAAAACTATGAGTCTTCCTGAAATTCGATTTGCCCAAACTACCGAATCGAGTGGATTTTAGAAAGAAAATTGGAGTCTTAAATAGCTGATATTTGGCATGAAAATTCAAGTTAAAACCTTCTTCAGGCTTTCAACCGATTAAAAAAACTTCAATCCTAAACAGAACAAGAAAAATCCTCGGTGCTCCAAACCACTATAGAGTTTTCAAGTATCTCCGGGTCGATATCTCCTTTCCCCTCACCAATGGATCCGATTTGTTTGCCATCACAAGTATAAACCGGAGGAGGCAGAGTCGAACAGTTTGCACAGCAGTTTCGAACAACGAAAACAGTTTTGAGCCTGTACTTGGCTTGAGAAATATAAAAAACGTCTCTTGGACCAGAGTTATCTAATTCTTCAGCAATGTCTGCTAACCAATCCAAGTCCCTGACAGGGTTTTCAACATTACAGGCCGGACCGGGAACTACATCTTCCTGACAGGAAAAGCTCAAGGCCATTAAAAACACAAGTGGGAAAGCAATTCTTTTTACTGACATATTTTTAGAGTATAGTGAGGAAAGGAATTAGTTAGCTCGTACAATATTGCCTAATAATTGCATTAACGAAAAAAATAAACCCGTATCCTGACAGGATACGGGTTTCGGAATTTACTGAGCCAAATATCCTCCGTCAACAGGATAGTAAGAACCTGTGACGAATGATGATTTTGGCGAAGCAAGCCAAAGGATCAATTCAGCAACCTCTTCCGATTCGCCCAATCTTCCGATGGGATGCAATCCGACCAAAAAACCTCTTGTAGCTTCATCGAGCGCATTCATCACCAAAGGGGTGTTGATATAACCCGGCCCAACCGAATTGACCCGGATATTCTTAGCTGCATATTCCAATGCGACGGCTTTGGTAACGCCCACTACCCCATGCTTGGCTGCGACATATGCCGGAGAATTACGGGTGCCTGCCATTCCAAGAATTGAGGCAATATTGACAATGCTTCCTCCTCCGTTTTTTTCCATGGCCGGCAATTGGAAATGCATCCCGTAGAATACACCGGAAAGGTTGATGTCGATTACTTTTTTCCAGCCATCAAGAGGATATTCTCCTGTTGGTGCGATCGGTCCGCCGATTCCGGCATTATTGACCGCAATATCCAGCTTCCCGTATTTCTCCAGAGTGCTTTTTACCAATGCCTCATTATCTTCTGGTATTGAGGTGTCGGCTTTGATGAAAAAGGCTTCTCCCCCATTTTTGATGATTTCAGCGACTACTTGTTTTCCATGCTCTTCCTGAATATCAGATATAACTACTTTCGCACCTTCTTTTGCAAAAAGAAGCGCAGCCGCTTTTCCAATTCCTGAACCCGAACCCGTGATGATAGCGACTTTATTTTCAAGTGTTTTCATATGAAATAGTGATTAATTAAAAGATACAATTCGAAGTAAATTTTGACTGGGTAACTTTTATCCCAACGGAAAAAAAGGTTAAAAAGACACTAATTCAGGGCTTTTATTCCATTGTCTGATTTAAATCATGTATTGGAAAATAATTTGAACGGAACCAATTAGTGCTTTTTCACTCCTCGAATTTCCTATAAAAAATTCTTATGCTGAAAACGAATCCTGGAAATTTTTAGCTATTAACCTACCTCTCAGTCAAATATTTAAGTAAATTGATTTACAATATTTTACAGCAGTTCATCTGCAAATCAGGATGTCATCCAAAGGCATCGGAACGTTTTTAAATCGACTTAACAGTTTGTAAGTATCTCTCTTAAAAAATTAATTTTCTAAACCAATTTAACCCAAAAAGCTATGGCAATTGTAAAAGTAATTGAAGTAATCGCCTCTTCAGAAAAAGGAATTGAAGATGCCATCCAACAATGTGTAACCGAGGTTTCAAAAACCATTCGAAACATTGATTCTGTTTATGTGAAAGACACCAAAGTTCACGTGAAGGATGGGAAAATAACTTCTTTCGGTGTGATTTGTAAAGTATCATTTCGCGTTTCTGAAAACTAGGCTGCAATTAGTTTCCGGTGTTTTCATCAGGGAGTAGAAAGAATCTACTCCCTTTTTTTATTTCTAAACTGTGTAATTTTTTTCTGTTCGTCGTAAAAAATTCGAATGCCTCAATTTTTGATGAATTATCGTAACAAGGCTATCAACCTATCGTCCATTCAGGACTTCTTAATTACTTCCGGACAAAAAAAAACGACAGAGAAATCAATCCCTGCCGCTTCTGTTTTATCAGATTTTCTTACTTCTTCAGCGATGCCATATCAATCACAAATCGATAATGAACATCCCCGGAGATCGTGCGCTCATAGGCTTCGTTGATTTGATCCATTTGGATCACTTCCACATCTGACACAATCCCATGCTCGGCACAGAAATCCAGCATCTCCTGAGTTTCCTTAATCCCTCCGACTAAAGAGCCCACCAGACTTTTTCTTCCTCTGATCAGTGATCCTGCAGATACTTTTTCCATTTCAGGAGGCGCACCTAAAAGGACCATTACTCCATCTGTCTTCAATAGTGCCAGGTAAGCGTTGTAATCGTTTTGACCAGATACTGTATTGATAATGAGATGAAATGACCCGGCCATTTTCTTCATGTTCTCCGGATTCGTTGTGAGTTCAAAATGATGGGCTCCCAGTCTCCCGGCATCCTTTGCTTTTTCCGGTGATCGGCTGAGCATGGTGACTTCTGCTCCCATTGCGGAAGCTAATTTCACCGCCATATGTCCTAAACCTCCCAATCCAACTACGGCGACTTTATCTCCTTTTTTTACTTTCCAATGGCGCAAAGGGGAATAAGTAGTGATTCCGGCACATAAAAGCGGAGCAACTCCCTCCAGAGGTAAGTTTTTGGGAACCTTCAAAACAAACTTTTCAGTGACTACAATATGGGTAGAGTAACCTCCATAAGTAATGGTCTTCTTGTCCTGAAGAAAGGAATTGTAAGTTTGGGAATGGCCATTTTCGCAGTATTGCTCCAAATCTTCGGAGCAGTTCGTACAGTGTCCGCAAGAATCTACAAAGACCCCAACTCCTACTATATCCCCAATCTGGTGTTTGGTGACTTCAGGTCCTACTGCAGATACTTTTCCTACGATTTCATGTCCGGGCACAACCGGATACTTGGTTCCTCCCCATTCGTTTCTGGCCGTATGGATGTCAGAATGACAAACGCCGGAATACAAAATTTCAATTTCTACATCTTTGGGTCCGGGAGTTCTTCTTTCCAAGTCAAAGGGTCCAAGGGGCAGGTCAGCTTGCTGCGCTGCATATGCTTTTACAAGTGTCATGAAGATTTGGTTTTTTTAATTAATAATGGGTCTTTATGTGAGTCAGTTTTGAAATTTCGAAATAAGATAAGCTATTCAGAAAACATATTTAACAAACTTTCCATGAAGTCAGATGTCAGCCTTTTTGAAAATTATAATCTTCAAAAGGTCGTGATTTTAAGCAGAAGAAACTGATTTCAGGTTTAGGGAAATCGCACTCATTCCTTTATATTTTGCCAAAAACAAGGCCCAAAAAACCAGTATGTCTCCTTCCGATATTTTATTCCGGTATGTGAATTCCAAAGCACCAATTACGGAACAAGAATTCTCCCGATTTAAAGACCTGTTTCACTACCAAAAAGTAAAGACAAATGAGTTTATTCTTCGGGAAGGGGAAGTCTGCATATTTAACCATTTTGTTCTCAAGGGTTCATTTCGCTTCTTTCATGTAAATCCAGAAGGTCAGGAACTTACCCGCTATTTTGCTTTTGAAAATAAGTTTGGCACCAACCTCACAAGCTTGATCGAAGGAACTCCTTCTCATGAATACATCCAAGCAGTGGAACCTTCGGAAGTATTAAAAATCCGCTCCAGTGACTTTTTTCGGTTGGTGGAGACGGTTCCTCAAATCAACCTTGTTTATCGCAATATCCTGCAAAATGCCTACATCACCTCCCAAAAAAGAATCTACGATCTTCAGGGAATGTCCGCACTGGATCGGCTTAAATGGCTTCTGAACCACCAACCTGGGATACTTTCAAGAATTCCAAGCCGAATGGTTGCATCCTATCTGGGGATCACTCCCTATACTCTGAGCCGACTCAAATCTGAGCTTTAGTCAAATGGAAAAAGTCTTGCTCTGGAGCAATTAACAGGAAATTCCTCCGGGGTAATTTTGGATCTGACTAACAACCGATTCAAATGCAACCTAATTCCGGAATATTCAGGTACTGTTTCCTGCTTTTCTCCATACTCTTTGCCATGGTTATTTCCCAATCGGGAAATGCCCAGGAACCACACCAGAGCACTTCGCTCAAAACAACCAGTTCAAGTCCACCCATTCCTTTTGAGATTTTTTTGGGGCACGAGCAGCTCAATTTCCAGTTGATCGTCAAAAAAAAATTCTCCCCAACCAGTAAGTTTGACCTGCTGGCTATTTCTATTTTTTCAGAAAATTGGGATAAGGAGAATAAAATGGGGAACTCTGTGGTGATCCCTTTTCAGGTTAACTACAACATCGGAAAAAAAGGGTTTGCTGTGGCAGCCGGTGGTGAAGGAAATTCTATCACTGGATTTAGTCCATTAATCGGGGTGGGGCACAGCTTCGCCAACAGGAAGATTTTGGCTATCTCGGTTCTCAATTACCTGATTAATGAAGGCCAGGATTTGAAGCTGTTTGGTTTGTATGAGTTTAAGCCACCAATCAATGAAACATGGTCCTTGTACAGCCGCTTGCAGGTTGTCTATAACCACAGCCTGGCGGAAAATCACCACAACCGAAGCTTTCTATACCTCAGGGCAGGTTTAAAAAAAGGGCCCTTGGGTTTTGGTCTTGGCGCCAACTGGGACAAATATGGTCCTGATAAAATCCCCAAGGATAATTACGGGGTTTTCACGAGATGGGAATTTTAGGATTTAGGGAGAGTGAAAAAAGTGATTGTTTCTCCAGAAGCCTGATCGAGGAAGGTTGCTTAATTTCGGTGACGGTCTAGGGACTTTCCTTTTATTTTCTAAATGTTACAGGAAAAATATTCAGGTTCTTCAAACCAGAAGCCCTGGTTTTAACTACCATTTTACTGTCCTTATCATAGATATTTTGAAATTTCCTCATTTTCGGTGATCTTTTCTCAAGAATGCATCCAACCACCGATCTCGATTCCATCAGCCTAAACTTCTCTACCGAAGACTTACTAGTACTAAATCTTGCATTGGCGCTAATCATGTATGGGGTAGCCCTCGATTTGAGATTTGCAGACTTCATGTATCTGGTCAAGAATCCCAAAGGTTTTTTCCTTGGGATATTTTCTCAGTTCATCCTCCTTCCTTTTTTTACCTGGTGCCTGATCCTGATTATTCAGCCACCCCCTAGCGTGGCCTTGGGAATGTTTTTGGTTGCAGCTTGTCCCGGAGGGAATGTTTCCAATTTCCTTACCAATTATGCCAAAGGAAATACTGCCCTTTCAGTAAGTCTTACCGGGTTTTCAACAATTCTGGCGATCGTAACCACTCCGTTAAATTTTGCGATTTATGCAGGAATGTATGGTCCGACTGCCTCCCTCCTTCGGGAAATAAGCCTTGATTACCAGGATGTTTTTTTTACTGTATCGCTTATTCTCGGCATCCCTTTGATCCTTGGTATCCTCACGCATCAATACGCCACAAAATTTGCAGAAAAGGCGTCTAAAGTTCTTAAACCGGTCAGTTTGGTCATTTTTGCCGTTATAGTAATTGTCGCATTTCTGGGAAACCTTGATCTTTTCCTGAAATATATTTCACTGATTTTCCTTTGGGTTTTTGCACATAATCTGATCGGATTAGGTGCCGGTTTTTTGACCGGAAAAGTTTTCAGATTGCCACTTGCGGACGTCAAAACAATAACAATTGAAACAGGAATTCAGAATAGCGGCTTGGGGCTCGTGCTTATTTTCACTTATTTTGACGGACTGGGAGGCATGGCCATCATCACAGCCTGGTGGGGCATCTGGCATCTGATCTCAGGGATTACCATTGCCTCTATTTGGAAAAAAACGAATGAAAGACCTGATTAATTTTATCCTTCGATTTCTGGTTAAAGTCGCACTTCACGGTTATTTCCACAAAATCAAAGTTATTGGCAAAGAAAATATCCCAACAGACAAACCAATCATTTTGGTTTGCAACCATCAAAATGCGCTGATTGACCCTCTTCTGCTTGCTACACATACGCGTCTGAATCCGTATTTTCTTACCAGGGCATCCGTTTTCCAAAATTCAATCGCGGCAAAATTTCTAAACTATATCAGAATGCTCCCTGTGTATCGGGTGAGAGATGGATTATCGACTATACACCAAAATCAAAACACCTTTGATCAGACCTATGAAGTGCTTTGCAAAAATGGAACAGTGATCATTTTCGCAGAGGGAAGTCATAGTCACGTCCGAAATGTAAGGCCCCTCATGAAAGGATTTACCCGGATGGCATTCGGGCTGAAAGAGAAATATCCGGATTGCGAACCGGTGATTTTACCTGTTGGGATTGATTACAGTGCTCATATGCGTTCCGGTAGCAGGGCACTAATTTCCTTTGGAAAGCCGATTCCGGTGGATATGCCCAACTCACAATCTGGAAAACTTAACAAATCTGTAGAAAAGGCTCTCAAAAATCTTACCGTCGATATCCCGGATGAAAACTATGAAGCTGTTCTTCAATCCCTGTTGGAAAATAACGTGAACCTGACTTCAAAATCCGATGTGGATGAGTTTTTGGCGACCGGAAAAGTAATAAATCCAGTTCCGGAGATAAACGGATTGGGGAACAAAATGATGAAAATCTTTCATTTTCCGCTGTACTGGCTTTGGCTTTGGAAGGAGAAAAGTGTTAAAGACAAGGTTTTCAGTTCCACTTGGAAGTTCCTGATTGGCTTAACTTTAGCCGGAGCCTGGTATTTTATTTTGCTTTGGCTGGCGATGGATACCCCGGTTGGAAGCTGGGGGTTGACTTTTTTGATTTTGGCTTGGATTACGCTTTGGAATAATAAAAATCCACAAGAATAAGTTACGGTCAAACCAAATATTATTTGGGTAATTTTTCTAGCTTTGTTCAGAGAATTATAAACCCAAATTTGACTGAATTATGACTGAAGACTTCCTTCCCATCAACGGGACTGACTATGTCGAACTTTACGTCGGCAATGCCAAGCAGGCCTCGCTTTTTTATCAATATGCCTTCGGATTTGAATTAATTGCTTACGCCGGACCGGAAACAGGCGTAAAGGACCGTGCATCCTATGTCCTCAAGCAGGATAAAATCCGATTGGTTTTGACATCCGCTTTGGATCCGTTTTCAGAAATCGCGGATCATGTAAACAGACATGGTGACGGAGTGAAAGTTCTGGCACTTTGGGTGGATGATGCAGAAAAATCCTGGTGGGAAACTACAACCCGGGGAGCCGAGTCAGAATTCAAACCAAAAGTTGTTTCTGATCAGTTTGGTGAGGTGAAAATGTCTTCCATCAAAACTTACGGAGAGACTATTCACACATTTGTTGAGAGAAAAAATTACAAAGGTGTTTTCCTCCCTGGTTATGTTCCCCGAAAAAGTACTTATACAGCTGAATCAATTGGCCTGAAGTACGTAGACCATTGCGTTGGGAATGTTCAATTGGGCGAAATGGATCACTGGGTTGAATTCTACGAAAAAGTAATGGGGTTCAAACTCTTGCTCACTTTTGATGATAAAGACATTTCGACCGAGTATTCAGCTCTGATGAGCAAGGTTGTTTCCAACGGTAACGGCTACATCAAATTCCCAATCAACGAACCAGCAGAAGGCAAAAAGAAATCTCAGATCGAAGAATATCTCGATTTCTACGGCGGTCCGGGCGTGCAGCATATGGCCATTGCAACAGATAACATTGTTCACACGGTTTCTGAATTGAGACGACGAGGAGTTGAATTCCTCGAAGTTCCGTCATCTTACTACGATGACTTGCTTGACCGTGTCGGAAAAATTGATGAGGAGCTGGAGCCTTTGAAAAACATGAATATCCTCGTGGATCGGGATGAAGAAGGCTATCTTCTGCAGATTTTCACCAAACCGGTACAGGACCGCCCCACGCTTTTCTTCGAGATCATCCAGAGAAAAGGCGCTAAGTCATTTGGAAAAGGGAACTTCAAAGCACTTTTCGAAGCAATCGAGCGAGAACAGGCACTTAGAGGGAATTTATAAAAATGAAAGCCGGTGATGAGCCGGCTTTTTTTGTTCCTTATTTTGTCACGATTCGGGAAATAATTTAATCTATTTGGGAATCAGGATGTCTTATCAAACAAGATCGAAAAGCTACTTCATACCCGAATTCCAAATATTCGAAATAAACCTGGTTTGTCTATCAATCTGAAAAACTCAACTTGGATTTGAAACGAGAAACACTTTTTATTTTTGCTTGAATTAAACCTCAATTCACTCCAAACGGGATATTTCTAAGCAAAGAAATAGATTTTGTCATACTCCCGTTTCCCTTTTTTGAAACATTAAAAGGGCTTTACTCCACGAAAAATGGACTGGTTTTTATCAGGAGGAGCACATTTCAACTAATAGAACCTTCCTATTCCAACCTTTCCTAAAACAAAAAGCTTTTTGAAGGAAGATTCTATCAGTGCGGTATCATTTTTTCATTCATATGGGTTGATAAAAAAATCAAAGGAACAACTTAAGGCTGTTCAAAATTTACCCTTACTCACCAAGAAAAAATGGAAATAGTCCCTTCCAGATTTAAAATCTCAGATCTGCCTGCATTACTTGTGGTCACATACAAAAGATGGAATTCAGAAGATCCGTTCCGCATGAGTGCCATTGTAGCCTATTACGCGGTCTTGTCCCTTCCTGCTTTGTTGATTATCCTGATCAATACTGTCGGGGCGATTTGGGGGGTGGATATCGTGACAGGGAAACTTACCGGTCAAATCTCTGCAGCGCTTGGTGCCGATACAGCCGAATACCTTAGACAAATCATTATCAATACTCAATACAGTGGGAAATCGACGATTTCTACCATCCTGGGAATCGCAACTTTACTTTTTGGAGCTACCGGAGTTTTCTACCATCTGAAAATTTCCATCAATACCATTTGGGAATTGAAGCTGACGGATGAATTGACCTGGCCCATGCTGATCCGAGATCGATTGATCAGTTTCAGTTTCGTTTTGGTTCTGGGATTTCTTTTGCTCATCAGTTTCGTAGTTACTACAGCATTGGCTCTTTTAAGCGATTTGATCTTGCGATCATTCCCCAATATCATACTTCTTGTAGCTTATTTGATCGATTTCACGATTTCCTTTGGAGCTGTCACGGTCCTTTTCGCAGTGATTTTCAAATATTTACCGGATGCCAATATCAGATGGAAATCTGTTTGGTTAGGCGCCTTATTGACTGCTCTGCTCTTCGTAATTGGGAAGTTTCTGATGGGAATTTATTTCGGGGCTACCGATCCAGGTTCCACTTACGGCGCTGCAGGTTCGATCGTCCTGGTCTTGATTTGGGTGTCCTATTCTTGCCTAATATTCTTCTTTGGTGCAGAATTCACCAAAGTAATCTCCATCAGATATGGGTATGGAATCAGCCCAAAATCAAATTATTCCAGGGTAAAACAAAAAGAAGTGATAGTCGATGAGGCTACCACTTCTTCAAATATTAAATAAGCTTTATTACTTCTTGTAAAGTACCTGGTGGATCTGAAAAAGTGTCTCCACTGGTAGTTTGATTACTTCCCTGTCATATGTCATCAAGCCATTCGTCTCAACTTCCACGTCAGTGGTCTGGGTATAAATGGCAGCAGCTAATCCTTTTGGTATCATCTTCTGCAAATCTTCGATCAGGCTTCTATATCGAGCTTCAAGTTCTTCTTTTGTTTTAAAACTCTGGTAACCCCAATTGTCTTTTTGTTGCCAGGTATGACCTTCCAAAGGCAATCCCAATCCTCCATATTCGCCTAAAACCAATATGCTTTTCTCCCCAAAAATCGAAGGATCGGGCATGACAGGATCAGGATAATTATGCAAATCCAAAATATCTCCGACAACTTTAGGGCCTTCCATTTCAAAATTTCCTCCGCTTGCGCTGTTAATTAATCGGCTTGGATCGAGTGATCTTGTCAAATCAGTAATTTCTTTGGTTTTGAACTGTCCCCAAGCTTCATTGAAAGGAACCCAAACCACAATTGACGGAAAAAACTTGAATTCATTCATGATTTCCTTCCACTCAGTTTTGAAAATTTCCTCGCTTTCTGGCGTTCTTACTTTGTTCACTCCCTCGCGGATCACACCCGGACGAACCTCCCATCGATTGCCCATATCCCCGCTTGGCATATCTTGCCAAACGAGCATTCCCAATCGATCAGCATGGTAATACCAACGAGCAGGTTCCACTTTCACATGCTTCCTGATCATATTGAATCCCATTTCCTGAGTTTTCTCAATATCGAAAAGCAAGGCTTCATCTGTCGGAGCAGTGTATAATCCGTCCGGCCACCAGCCCTGATCGAGCGGGCCGTATTGGAAAAGTGCCTTCCCATTAAGCATCATCCGCTGGTGACCTTGTGCGTCTTTACCCATTCGGATATCGCGATAGGCCGCATAAGAAGTCACTTCGTCCAGGAGTTTTTTCCCTTGGAAAAGCTTTACGCTCACCTGATACAAAAACGGAGAATCCGGGGACCATGCTTTTGGGTTTTCCAAACGAATCGGAATAGCTTCACCTGCCTTGGATTTTCTGGAAGCCACTACCCCATTTTCATCCGAAAGGCTCACCTCAACTTCAAGACCTTCCACTTCTGAACTTACTTCAGGGTAGAAAGCCTGAACTCGATTTTCCCAATCAGTCATCGAATAAACGGAACTCAGATGGCTTACCGGAACTGTTTCGATCCAGACAGTTTGCCAGATTCCGGTCACCGGAGTGTACCAAATTCCCTTTGGATCTTTTACTTGCTTACCCCTTGGCTGAGGTCCTGAGTCGGAAGGATCCCAAACCCGAACACGAATTGTCTGGGTTTTTCCTTTAGCCAAATGATCTGTGATATCCAGGCTAAAACCATCAAAACCTCCCTGATGCATACCGGCCTTTTTACCATTTACCCAAACTTCCGCCTCCCAATCCACCGCACCAAAATGGATCAAAGTCCTCTTGTTTTTACGATCCAATGTTAAATCAATCTCTCGCTCATACCAGAGTTCATTATCTGGACCTACAGTCTTTTGAACTCCCGAAAGAAGGGATTCTACTGCGAACGGGACTGTGATTTTCCCCTGAAAACCAGCCTCCGGAATACTCCCTTTTGCGAGAATGGCGTAATTCCATTGTCCGTTGAGGTTTTGCCAGGAGCCTCGCACCATCTGAGGTCTTGGATATTCGTTGAGCGGTAATTCAGGATTAACCTGAGCCGCCCATTGGGTTTTCAAGGTTTGGGCTTGAACCGAGTTCAGGATTAAAAAGCCTAAAAATGCAGCAATCAGAAAATGTCTCATGGTGAAAGAAATTTGGGTGATTATTATTAATGAAAATTAAACCAAAGTACGAGCGGATAACCAGTATCTCCGGTATGACCTACTCCGAATCCAGGCTGAGATTGCGGACCCATTTCGGATGCTAAATGAAACTTGGTGCCAATCGGCGAAATCTTAAACAGGAAACTCAGGTCAGATTCAGGAAGCACAGGCTTCACACCAGGAGTTGAATCTTCAGGAAGGACAGGTTTGAAAAGGCCTAGATATAAGCCGGGCGTTTCAGTTCTAATCTCAATTATCCCTTCTTCAGTTTTCAATTTAAGTGCATGGAAATTTGAGTGAAAGCCTTTGAATTCGGGATAAATCAGGTTTTCAAAGCTGTATCCGGTGATAGTATTGTTATAAGCCTTTTCCCAAAGTCCAAATTCTGCACCTCGAAGTCGGTTCTGCCAAACCCGGTATGGACCATTTCCGATCCACTGGGCACTTTCCACTTTTTCCTCAGGATAGCTAAATCCGATGCCTAAAATCTCGAGATTTTTACCTCCATAATTAGGCGGAGAAACCTCCATTTTCACTTCGCCGTTGGTCATGACGGTCCAAGTCACAGAAGCGGGATATGGCTTATAGCCGGATTTGATCTGGATTGCTCCATCTTTCAATTGCTTCCAGGTTACCTGCAGAAACTCGGTTTCAAGTCCTTCCACTTTTGTGTTTTGGGCAAGAGAAATCAATCTCATTCCAACCTTTACTTTTTCCAGGTTTCCTTTTGCCTTGCTGAAAATATAGATTTTATCTCCCACTGCGACCTGCAAATCAATGGTGGATTCCCGAACTTTGATTGATTCTTTGGTGACCGGAGCAGTTCCAAAATAGCTTTTCAATCCTTCTTTTGGCTTTCTGATAGGATACGACCAGGTGTAAAGTTCCTCCCCGTGTAATCCAATCGCTTGAAGTTTTAAAGCATCGCCTGATTCCCATCCCTTTGGAAGTCCCAAATTGATATCCCGGGTTTCTCCTGGCTTCCCGGCAGGAAGAGAAACGGTTTCGGAAAAGAGGTTTTGAACTTCCTCCCATCCATTGAATTTCTCAACTGTCCAGACCAATTTGCAGGAAGACAAATCCGTGTACAGATACTTATTTGTCACCAGGATTTTGCCGTCAAATTCAGAACTCACGGTAATGGGTTCAATTTGGACAGGAGACCAGATGGATTTGATTGTGTAAAAGCTTCCTTCTTTCTCCCGATAAGGTCCTAAAATCCCATCCGGAGCATGATTTCCATCCGAATCATGAATTCCTCCTTGGTCCTTCCGGACCAAAGCTTCATCAGAAAATACCCATAAAAATCCGCCTGCCCCAATCGGACTACTGATATAACTTTCCCAGAAATCTTCCAAACCAGCACCTAAACCTCCATCATACAATCCATGAAGCAATTCCGTTGGCATAAAAATATCCTGGCCTTTGGACAAGCGATTGAGACCGGCATCGTATCGTGGATAATGAAATGTGTCCATCCCATTTCTCTGAAGCCATGGATACAAAATCGGACGTTTTTGAATATCAAACTGATGAAAACCTTTCTCGTTGGCAAAGTTCCAACCACCTTCATTACCATGGTCCCAGATCACGACTGAAGCATGATTGGCATCTTTAAGCACAGTTTCTTTTACCAATTTGGGCCCCACGATGGTGTCATAGGCATCCTGCCAGCCGGTTACTTCATCCAATACAAATAGGCCAAGTGAATCACAAAGATCCAGGAATCGCTCATCAGGATTATAATGGGACATCCGAACTGCATTCATATTCATCTCTTTCATGAGCAGAATGTCCTCTTTATGATTCTTGTCGCTCAGCGCACGGCCGGTGATTGGGTAGAAAGAATGTCGATTGACACCTTTGAAAATCACCCGAACTCCATTAACATAGATCCCATCATTAAATTTTAATTCGACAGTCCGGAAGCCAACCCGTTCTGATTTTTGATAAGTCACATTAGTATTTTCAATCAGGGAAAAGCGCGCTTCATAGAGATTGGGGGTTTCCGGATTCCAGGATTTTACCTCCGGAAATTTCTGGATCAGCCAAACAGAATCTGAGGTTACCGGTCTTGAAAATTCTCCCAAAGCCTTTCCTGAACCCAATTCAAACAACTCAACTTTTATCTGAGCACCTTTGGGTACTTCATTAAGTGTGATCAAAGTTCTGAGTTCCCCATCACCTTGTGCATCCACAGCTATCCGGGTAAAATGAGTTTGAGGTAAAATCTCCAGAAAGACAGGCCTGAAAATCCCTCCAAAAATCCAAAAATCAGCTTCTCTCTCAGCAGCATTCACGGATTCATTTGCAGAATGCTTTGCCACTTTCACTTCAAGAACATTTTCAGCTCCGATTTTGAGTAGGCTTGTAATGTCATACGAAAAACGGTAAAAACCACCCTGATGAGTTACTCCAGCTGGTTTTCCGTTGATCCAAACGTCCGTATCAGTCATTGCCCCGTCAAAAACCAGGCGAATTACTTTTCCTCTCCAATCAGAAGGAGCGTTGAATTTATGTGTGTAGGTTCCGATTTCTTTGCCAAGGATACGATCAGGATTTTTATGATCATGCCCATAATTGAAGGTTCCAAAACCTTGCATTTCCCAATTGGAGGGAACAGGAATTAAGGCGGATTCACCTTTTCTTCTGCCTTCGGAAATTTTAAATCCCCAGTTAACGGGCGAGGCGGCATCCTTTCCGCTAAGATAAACTCTCTGGTATTCTGATTTATTTTGGGAGTATAGGATTGTGCTTATTCCAAAATAAAATAAGCCAAAAGCCAATATTTGACGGAAGTAAATTTGCATTGACAAAAGAAATTCTGAGCAATTGAAGCCTTAAAATAGGTTTAATCCAAAGCTAAAAAAACCCATCAATCAAATCATTGGAGATTTATGCCTGGATTGCATGAATTACTCTTCTAAAATCAATCCAAAGCAGGATCATTTTTTGATTTAAAATGGCATTTTTTCACATTTTCTATATCTTAGAACCACACTGAAATTTTTAACCCAAATGAGTTCAATAGACCCCTCAATTCTTATTAAAGCCCAAAGCTGGCTTGACGGAAACATAGACCAAGATACAAAGGCTAGCATCAAAAAGCTGATTGCCGAAAACCCCACAGAATTGGTTGATTCTTTTTACCAGGATCTGGAATTTGGAACGGGTGGACTGCGGGGATTGATGGGTGTCGGCACCAATCGTATGAATGTCTATACGATCGGAATGGCGACCCAAGGCCTTGCAAACTACCTGCTGAAATGCTTTCCAGGAGAAGAAATCAGCGTAGCCATTACGCATGATTGCCGAATAAATAACACGCTGTTCGCAACCACCACTGCTAATGTGTTTACCGCAAACGGAATCAAGGTATTTTACTTCCGGGAAATGAGACCAACACCGATGCTCTCTTTCGCTGTAAGACATTTTGGTTGCAAAAGCGGCGTGATGATCACTGCATCCCACAATCCGAAGGAATACAATGGCTACAAAGCATACTGGGACGATGGTGCTCAGGTTGTCGCTCCTCATGATACCAACATAATCAAGGAAGTGCAAAAGATCACTTCGTTTGATCAGGTGAATTGGAATAAAAACGATTCTTTGTTTCACTACATCGAGGAAGATTTCGATGCGATTTACTTGGAAAAAGTAAAAGCGCTCAGTCTATCCCCGGCTGCCAATCAGGCGAATAAAAATATGCCGATCGTCTTTTCTCCAATTCATGGTGCATCCGGAAAAATGGTCCCTGCGGGTTTGAAGGCATTTGGATTTGAAAACATAAACATTGTAAAAGAGCAAGCCGAACCTGATGGTACCTTTCCGACAGTGATTTACCCAAATCCTGAGGAAGCGGAAGCTTTAACCCTCTCGCTGAAGCTTGGAAAAGAAGTTGGGGCTGAATTGGTGCTAGCCTGTGACCCGGATGGAGATCGCTATGCCGCTGCAGTCCCAAATGGTTCAGGTGAATTTGAGCTATTGAACGGTAACCAAACCGGGACACTTCTCACCTATTATTTGCTCAGCAGATGGAAAGAAGCCGGAAAACTGGATGGAAAGCAATTCATGGTTAACACAATTGTGACCACCGAACTCATTGATGAAATCGCAAAAGGATTTGGAGTAAAGTGTTTTTCGGTTCTAACGGGTTTCAAAAATATCGCTGCAATTATTCGCGATTTGGAAGGAAAAGAAACCTTCATCGGAGGTGGTGAAGAATCTTATGGCTATCTGATTGGAGATTTTGTCCGGGACAAAGACGGCGTAAGTGCTTGTGCGATGGTAGCGGAACTGGTGGCTTATTATAAAACTCAGGGAAAAACTGTTTTTGATGTGTTGGCTGAGATTTATGGAAAGTTTGAATTCTACAAAGAATCTCTGATCTCAGTTACCAAAAAAGGAAAAGACGGTGCCGAACAGATTCAGGCGTTGATGATGGACTTCAGACTAAACCCTCCAAAATCCATGAATGGAGTTGAAGTAGTGAAAATCGTGGACGTAAAGGAAAGCACGATTACTTATCCCGCTACAGGAAAGACGGAAAAGCTCAATATGGATAAGTCCAACGTGATGCAATTCTATCTTGCTGACGGAAGTAAAATCTCCGCAAGACCTTCCGGCACCGAACCTAAAATCAAATATTATTTCTCGGTTCATACTCCACTTTCAAACCCTGCCGATTATCGCAGAACTGAAAACGACCTTATTGAAAAATTGGAAGGATTGAAACGATATTTTAGTTAAAAATCAACGTCCAAAACGAGAAAGCACCGGCATAAAACCGGTGCTTTCTCGTTTTGGGATAAAAGGAATTCAAAGATTCTATTCTTTTCCGATATGGACTAAAGCATCTCCCACATTGATAACCGGAAGATTGTTGATCCCGATCACATGACCGTTGGTTGGCGATTTCACTTCAATTTTCACTTGTCCATAGGGATCCGAAATTTCGGCCATGATCTGACCTTTTTTGACAGACTCACCGAGTTTTACGCTTGAGTTGAAAATTCCGGAAGCTTTGGCACGAACCCAATCGCTTTCTTTCAGGATAGTGCTTTCCTGAGCTTTTGTGCTATTTCCGAGCATTCCCAGGCTGTGAAGCAATCGCTTGGTTCCTTGGACGCCTTCTTCAATTGCAAAATCATCCACTCGCATGGATTCTCCGCCCTCGTAAACAAGAATGTGTTTTCTAGCCTTAAAAGCGGTTTTTCTAAAGGATTTTTCGATGTGTCTCGAATTAACTATGAAGTGGGTGCAAAAGGACTTTGCCAAATCCAGCCCAACTTTGTCTTTAAAATCTACCCTGACCTGAGGATGGTTGGAAAGCATCCTGCCACCGGTATGGAAGTCAATTCCATAATCAATTTGCGGAATGATTTCTTCGTTAATAATGAAAGCGATTCTTGATGCAAGAGATCCTTTTTTGCTTCCGGGAAAGCTTCTGTTGAGATCTCGGCCATCCGGAAAAGTGCGACTATTTGAAAGAAATCCATAAATATTCATGAGAGGAATAAAAATCAAGGTGCCCCGGAGTAAACTCCAACCCTGATCCATTTCTTCCAAAAGCCGTCTTGCAGTAACGATTCCGTTGATTTCGTCTCCATGTACTCCACCGCTGATCAAAACAACAGGACCTTCCTCTTGAGCTCTCCGTATAAATATAGGAAGGTCAATAAGAGTGTGAGAGGGTAGTTTAGCAATTGGAATTTCGATGTTGACTGATTGCCCAGGTCGAACCCGAACACCATTGATTAACAATTCTCTCATGAAGGAAATTGAATTCTATTTCAGAATGGGATAAAATCTTGCTTATTTCGTATGTCAAGCCAAAGTTCATGAATATACAAGAAAACATTTCACTCAAGCCTTACAACACATTTGGAATTGATAAAAAAGCCAGATTTTTTGTTGTTGTAAAGAGTTCGTCTGAGCTCATTGAAGCACTTAAATGGGGAAATGAGAACGATCTTATAATCCTGATCCTGGGAGGAGGTAGCAACATTTTATTAACTCAGGATCTCGACGCACTAATAATCAAAATTGAAATAAAGGGAATAAATCCGGACTGGGAATCCAACGAGCATATCTGGGTCGAAGTGGGTGCAGGAGAATTATGGCATGATTTGGTGGTTTTTGCTATTGAAAATAATTGGGGAGGAATTGAAAATCTATCCTTAATACCCGGAACAGTCGGAGCATCTCCAATGCAAAATATTGGAGCCTACGGTGTGGAAATCAAAGATGTCTTCCATAGCCTGAAAGCACTGAATCGGTTAACTTATGAAATCGAAGAGTTTGAATCCAATCAATGCAGATTTGGGTATCGAGAGAGTGTGTTCAAAAATGAGTTAAAAGGCCAGTATATCATTCTCACTGTAACTTTTAAACTTGATAAGGTTCCAAAATTAAAACTGGAATATGGAGCGATCCGAGAAACACTAGCTAAACATAACATTGAAACACCCACAATAAAATCAGTGAGTGATGCCGTAATTGAAATTCGTCAATCCAAGCTTCCGGACCCAAAACAAATTGGAAATGCCGGATCATTTTTTAAAAATCCGACAATTTCAATTGAACAGCACGAAAGTTTAAAAGCGGAATATCCTTCCATTCCGGGTTACCAAAATGAAGAAGGAATGAAAGTGCCCGCAGCTTGGCTTATCGAACAGTGCGGTTGGAAAGGGAAAAGATTTGGTGAAGTGGGCGTGCATGAGAATCAACCACTGGTTTTGGTCAACTACGGGAATGGAGACGGAAGAGCAGTTAGGGATTTGTCAATTAAAATTCAAAAATCTGTCTTTGACAAATTTGGTATAAACCTTCATCCGGAGGTCAATTTCCTTTAGATCAAAATATCTTTTACCTCTATTGATTTGTCGTATTTATCGACATGGATTCCAAATTTCCTTAGAAAGTCAACACCTTCATCCGATCCGATTCCTTTGTACTCAGCATAGGAAAAAAGGTAGACGACCTTTGAAATACCCATTGAAAAGATGATTCTGGCACAGGCAAGACAGGGTGCCAACGTCACATATAGCGTAGAACCATCAACCGAAGTATTATTTTTTACTGCGTATAAAATTGCATTTTGCTCAGCATGAAGGGCCAGCGAACAACTTCCCTTACTATCACGGGCACATCCAGTTTCCGGAAATTCCACGTCACAATTATGAGTACCAGCAGGAGGCCCATTGTATCCGATAGAGATTATTCTGGTGTCTTTTGTCAGCACCGCTCCTACATGTTTCTTTATGCAATGGGATCGCTTGGCAAGATTAACTGCCAATTCCATGTAGATATCATCAAAATCCGGTTTGCTCATTTTTTAAAATTTGCCCAAAAATAGCATTTGAAAGTCAAGGTGGTTTCGCTTTCTTGAATAATCCTTTCTATTTTTTCGTTTACACATTAATTATTTAACTTTTAGAGGAAGGTTTCTCAAGGAAGAACAAAAAAAAATGATCAAAATATGCAAGTTAGAATACCTAAAATTCTCTTGAGCTTCATTATCATGATGCAATTCTCTTGCAGCTCTATCGAGATTTTTAAAGAAAACACAGAAATCGCAGCTTCCAAACCATATAAGTCATTTGTAATAATCAATCAGGAAATTGGTTTGCAAGGATTTTCATCGCAGTTTTTGGATCAACAAGTTCAAATCCACATACAGGAAGCTTTGGAATCCCGCGGTCTCGTTTATGATAAAACCGCTCCAGATCTGGTTATCCGATATACTTCCAATGAAGACCTACGAGAAAGAACAGTGAATAACAACCTCAACACGTATCCACTTTGGGGCTACAGGGTATGGGATCCTTGGGTTTACAATCCTTATAGCCCCTATAGAAGTAATTCCTCAAGTACCAGCAGTTATGAATTGGTCCAGGTAATCATTGATTTCATTGATCCTATGGAGGACAAACTTCTTATGACCCTCACTGGGGTAACCGAGGTTAGTAGCGAAAAAACGAAAGGAAAAATAGTATTAAAAACCACAGATAAAATTCTCTCCAGATTTCTGGAGGAGATTCACCCAATTCAATAACCAATTTCAAAATGGAAAAGAGATTTAAAAGCCTAAAAGAATTTTATCCTTACTATCTCAAAGAGCATCAGGATCCAACTTGCAGAGTACTTCATTTCATAGGTACCGGTCTCCTTTTTATAATTTTATTTACCTCAATTTGGCTTTCGAACTATTGGCTTTTGATTTCAATCCCCTTCGTTGGATATGGATTTGCCTGGGTGGGTCATTACTTTTTTGAAAAAAACAAGCCCGCAACCTTCCAATATCCATTTTTTAGTTTGGCTTCAGATTTCCTGATGTTCTTCGATTTACTTAAAGGAAAAGAGAAGTTTCACCCTGTTTTATAGATTTTAGAATAAATGACATGATAATTGGCAGAATATTTGTCTTTTATCATTGAACTGTTACTTTTGTAATAGCATTAATGTATTTCAGGCGCATAATTTTGCATTTTGATGTTGACTATAGTTCTAATAGATGATGATCCTATCAGCACATTTGTGACTGAAAAACTCATATCTAAAAATGTGAAGGAACCCTGTAAGTTTTTTAAATATCAAAGCGCCAAAATCGCATTGCAAGAAATCTATGATATCAACCCCAATTACCTGTTTTTAGACTTGAATATGCCAGAAATGACTGGCTGGGATTTTTTGGATCATTTTGATACAGCCAAGAATGAGGCAGAAATCTACATTTTGTCCAGTTCTGTTGACGAAAGGGACATTACAAAAGCAAGCCAGTATCAGGTTGTAAAAGAATACTTATCAAAACCTCTGATAAAAAAATATATTCAAAGTATTTTTAACTAACACGCAAAAAGAATTGGTTAAAAAAAAATCGATTTCTTTTCCAAACTCCTGTTTCCCAAATTAGTTAAGAAAAGAAAATGGAAACTCATGGCAAGACCAAATCCGGAATTGATAGCTGCAATTGAAAGGACCATTCTTAAACTTTCCAAAGGTGCTCCTTACCAATGGGGACACATGGGAGCATGTAATTGTGGAAACCTCGCTCAGGAATTAACTAAACTTAGTAAATCAGAAATTCATAGCTATGCCATGCAGAGATATGGAGATTGGAATGATCAAATCCTTGAATTTTGTCCGACCAGTGGCTATCCGATGGATCTGATGATTCAAAAAATGATTGATACCGGACTAACTCTAACAGATTTATCACATCTGGAAAGGCTTTCTGATCCGGAAATTTTAGCAACAATTCCAAAAGAACAAAGAGACAAATTATCAAAAAATTCCAAGGAAGATGTCGTGCTTTATATGCAAAATTGGGCTAAATTATTGAGAGATAATTGGCTAAGTCAAAATCCTGAAATCAGTTTCCCTATTGAAGAAAAAAAATTGGAGGTTGCTGTATTTAGCTAATTGTTTTTTTCTTTATTTCGTGAAGTACAATCATTAAAAACCCCTATCAAATACTACTATGGAGGATTTTGAAGAAGATTTCGAAGAAATTGACGACATCGAGGAAGAGGACGATTTCGGAGCAGAGTTTGAGGATGAGTATGATCTTGAAGAAGACAGTGAGCTCATTGACGATGGTATTCTAGATTTTGACGAAGATGATCTCGACGATCTTGATGATGATATTGTTGACGATTTAGATTAAAGTCTGGTAAAAGCATAGCTCGAAAGGAAAGCTTCTTGGTATTCTGATGCTTTGATTTTATCTTCGGGCACTATTTTGAATCACAACCTTATTCACATGATACTATTAGATGTTTTCACTTCACCTTTAGCACCAGGAGCACAAACCTTCCTTTTGATTGTTTGTATTGTAGTTGGTTTGGTAGCAGGACTTTCAGCAATAAACGCGAGATCTACTTTCAAGAAGAAGAAAGCTGAACATTGATATTTTCAATAATTTAAAAAGGAGGTAAAAGCCTCCTTTTTTTTATGCCCAAAATTTATGAAAACACAAAATTTTAAGAATCACGCCCGCTATTACCCATTACATCATTTCATCGTCACACCTCTGACGCTCATTTTTTTAGGGTGGACCGTAAACCGGTCAAACTTCGAGACTAGTGAATCCACGTCAGAAAGTATCTATTTTTTGATTCTGGCATTAATTGTAGTTATCCTGCCCATGATGGAAAGGATTTACGCACTGAAGAATCAAAATCGAATTATTTTGACAGAAATGCGTCAACGGTATTTTCACCTTACAGGCAAATCTTTTTATGAGAAAGAAAGGGACTTAAGGACAATTCAAATAATTGCTTTAAGGTTTGCAGGAGATGATGAATTATTGGAACTGATAGATCAGGCAATTAGTAAAAAGCTTAGCAATAAGGAAATCAAAATGACTGTAAAAAATTGGAAACCAGACTTTTCAAGAGTTTAAACTCCCTCTTCCAAAATTACTTTCAGTTGCGATTTTATTAGCCCGAGAAGATTTTCCCGGGCTTTTGTTTTGTAGTCAGGGTCAGAAAAATCCAGCTCTGGCAAAATCAAAATCTCGTTAAATCCTTCATTAAAAGCTTCATTTCCTGATGAAATTAAAACAGACTTTTTTTGCTGATTTTTAGCAAGTTGCAATAGTTCAAAGCAAGCTTTGCCCTCATTAGACTGGGAATCATATTTGCCCTCACCAGTGATGATTAAATCAGCCCATTTGACTGCTTCGCCAAGCTTTATTTTTTCAAAAAAATAGGTTGATCCAAATTTAATTTCCAAAGGAAAAAAAGCTGAAAGTCCGAGAGCGATTCCTCCTGCAGCTCCGAATCCAACCTGATCTTCAAAAGACTTTTTCATTTTGGAGAACATCTTTTTGATGACTGTCTCGCAGGTTGCTTCATATGATTTGAATTCTTGTTCTTCCAACCCTTTCTGGGAGCCAAACACCGGAATTGCGCCTTTGCTTCCTAAAAAAGTATTCTTTACATCACAAAGGCATATGAAGTTGATTTTTGGAAAATTTGGTGAACGCTGGATATGGCTTATTCGGCCAAGGTATTCGGGAGAAAATGGAGTTAGGGATCGTCCTTTTTCATCCAAAAAACTGAGTCCTAAAGCAGCAAGAATTCCAATTCCAAGATCAATCGTAGCACTTCCGCCAAGTCCTAGAATAATTTCCTCTGCGCCTTCTTCAATTGCCTTTTGGATCAAAAGTCCGGTCCCAAAAGTTGAAGCCACAAATGGATTTTTGGTTTCGGATCCGATCAGACCAATTCCAGAAGCTGTTGAAACATCAATAAAAGCTTTTTTGGAGGTGGTATCCAAACCAAATGTCCCAAGAATGGGTCGGCCAAAAGGATCTAAGGTCCAGGTTGAGATTTGCTTTAAGCCAAGTACTTTGGTAAGTAATTCGCAAGTACCATCTCCCCCATCAGCAATAGGGATCATTTTCGTTTGAATTCCAGGCGAGGATTCTTTTATAAATTTGTTAATGATTTCGCCGACTTCAGTTGCAGTCAAAGTACCCTTAAAAGCATTTGGGGAAATCAAAACCTTCATCTTATGCGTTTTTCATTCTTGCAAAGTAATCCTTGGACGCAGCTCTCACTTTGGAAGAAAGGTAAAGCGTGGAGAAAATTGTGGGAATAGCCATGATCGCATACATCGCATCAACGAAGCTTATTACGACCTCCAATGAAGCAACCGCACCAAGAACGATCGTGATCAAATAGAAATAATTGTAATAATTAGCCTTATCTGCTCCAAACAGGTAATTGGTGCACTTATGACCATAATAGGAATAAGTGAAAATAGTAGAAAGGGCAAAAACCAATACTGAAAGCATCAGAAGATATTTTCCATAAACAGGGATGGCCAGTTCAAACGCTTCCAGAGTGAGTTTAACACCGTCATTCTGGGTATTTTGCCAAACGCCGGTTAACATGATTACCAAGGCAGTCAACGTACACACAACAATCGTGTCAATAAATGGACCCAACATTGCTATCAAACCTTCTCTGATTGGTTCATTATTTCTGGATGCCCCATGTACCATCGGAGCTGTACCTATTCCGGCTTCATTTGAAAAAGCAGCCCTTCTGGCACCCGTGATAATTACCGCACCTACTGCTCCACCCATCACGGCATTACCTGTAAAAGCATCTACCACAATCAATTTTAGCATTTCAGGAACTTCCCCAATGTATTTGAAAACAATATACATGACAGTGGCAAAGTATATGGCAACCATAAAAGGAACCATCTTGGTAGCTACAGATGCTATTCTTTGGATACCTCCTAAAATCACTACTGAAGTGACCAGCATAATTCCAATTCCAATAATCCAGCGATTTCTAATGTCTTCAGATTCTGTCTCCGGTTGAATTAAAACCTCCTGAATGACTGCTGTTAGTTGATTTGAAGTAAATATGGCAAGCAAACCAAGCATTCCAGCCACACAAAAAAGGATGGAAAGGAATTTCCACTTCTTACCCATTCCATATTCAATTACATACATTGGACCACCTTGAATTTCTCCTGAACTGTCTTTACCTCGATACATAATTGCCAAACTGCAGGTATAATACTTGGTAGCCATTCCTACAAAAGCAGCTACCCACATCCAGAAAATGGCTCCTGGTCCTCCCATATTTATTGCGATAGCAACTCCGGAAATATTTCCTAAACCAACTGTGGCTGCAATAGCCGACATCAACGCCTGAAAAGATGAAATCTGTCCCGGTACCATGCTGTCATCGTATTTACCTCTCAGAAGTGTAATCGCGTGACCGATTTTAGTAACAGGAACAAAACCGGAATGGATCAAAAAAAAGGTGCCTCCGCCTAACAACAAAACCAAAATTGGTGGTCCCCAAATCCAATTGCTAAAAGCAATAATTACATCTCCCATGTGTCAATTTATAAATAGAATTTTCCTGAATTCAGGCCTCAAATAATTTCCGATAATAGGTCCATTTTATCCAAAATCAAAGTTTGGTTAGGGTTTACAAACAAAAAACCCGGACAGTAATGTTACAGTCCGGGCTTAAGATGGTAATCGGGCAGTTTACCAATCTACTTTTGGGGATCGGTAGAATCCTATACCATTGATATCCCAGCGTTTACCATGCTGGGCAATTCGCTTTCTAAAGCTTTCCCAATCTTTTCTTTCATTTTTTGTCCATGCAACTTCTGCAATCGCAGAAAGTCTTGGAAAAGTCAAGTATTCAATATCTGCCCTATTGGTTACTGTTTCTGTCCAAAGTGGAGCTTCTACTCCAAGGATATCAGCTCTACCTACACCGTCAGCATAGGATTCAGGGTTCCAAAGATAAGCAGAGTCTAATTCGATATAAGCAGCCCAATGCTGGCCTATTCGGGAAGTTGTATCGTATTGCATATCCAGATAGGCTCTTTTTGCAGGAGACATCAATACTTTATTTCCCTGATCCTTGGCCAATTTGGCATTTTCTTCAACTGCCCAGAATTGTGCAATAGAACCCGGTAGTAATTTGGCTGTTGCTACTTCATCCCAACCCACATTTGTCTTCCCGTACTTCACCACGATATTTTGAACTCTCTCTATAAAATAAACATAATCATCCTTTTCTGTGACATGAGATTCATCACCACCAATATGGAAATATGGACCAGGTGTTATCTCAGAAATCTCTCTTACTACATCATCAACAAACTGATAGGTAAGTTCTAATTCTGTCGAGAATGTGCTAAATCCAACTTCAATTCCTGTGTAAAGCTCTGCAGCCTGGGGATTGGTTGTCGGCATCTTGTAATCTAAAGGAGCTTTATTAAGAGAATCAGTTTTACCATTTGGAAGGTTTACTCCCGGATTGAGCTCTGCATATGAAGCCAAAACAGCATTGGTGTGACCCGGCATATCGACTTCCGGTACAATTGTGATATAATTTTGGGCTGCGTAAGCAACGATTTCTTTGTATTGCTCTTGAGTGTAAAAACCCCCTTCTCCACCTCCAACTGCGGTGCTTCCACCGATCTCAGTCAATTTTGGCCAGGATTTAATCTCAATTCTCCAACCCTGATCGTCGGTTAAATGCAAATGAAGGTAGTTCAATTTCAAACCTGCCATCTGATCTATATAGTGCTTTACATCTTCTACTGTGATGAAATGCCTTGCAACATCGAGCATCGAACCCCGATATTCATATTCAGGCTGATCAAAAATCTTTCCCTGAGGTATTTTCCAGGACATGTCAACAAGTGATTCATTTTCAATCTCAACAGGAAAAATTTGAATCAATGTCTGAATACCATAAAATAATCCTGATCCTGAAGAAGCTGTGATTTTTACTTCGCTGTCGGAAATCTCCAACTCATAGGAATCGGGCGACCCGCCACTGGTCATCTCAAGGATAATATTTCCGGACTCTCTGGAAACTGGCAAAACAAATCCAGTAGCTGGACGAAGTTTGGTAGCGAGATATTCTCCCAAAATTTCAAGTTCTTCACCTTCTCCGGTTACTTTTATTCCTGATTCAGATTCAAGTGTGAAAATTCCGCTTCCTGCTTCCAATGATGCCGGAAAAGGTATTATTCCAGCCTCATTGAGACTGGGAACGGGTGATTGACAGGAGCCCATTGCAAGAGCTGAAACTACGGCAATTGACAAAAGTGATTTTTTCATGGGTTATGAATTTGGGATAAACTTAATGCAAATTTTTAAGAATCTATTTTTCACAAATCAATTTTATCGCTAAACTGAAATTTGGATTTACATTTTTCAAATTTGCCTTAAAAACATCTGAGATACCTGCCATACCACTTATGTCCTGTCAGTCATTTTTTTACCCCACCTTCCAAAAGTCTAATCTGATTTTAATAATTTCAGGTTCTTACTGAATTCAACCCAAACAAGATGAAAAGAAAAGATTCCAATCCGGGAAGCTCCCGGAGAAATTTCATAAAGACCTCAGCGCTGGTGGCCAGTGGCTTTTTCATTGTTCCAAGGCATGTTTTAGGCGGTCCCGGATTTATAGCTCCAAGTGATAAACTAAGGGTTGCTGGAATTGGCGTGGGAGGAATGGGATATGGTGACGTAAGCGGAGTATTCCGAAGTGGAAAAGTGGATATTGTTTCGCTTTGCGATGTCGACGATACCCGTGCAAAAAAGAGCAGGGACGAACATCCAAATGCAAAATATTACAAAGATTTTAGGGTTATGCTTGAAAAAGAAGCTGGCAACATTGATGCTGTGACAGTTTCAACTCCGGATCATCAGCATGCGGTTGCGGCTATGATGGCAATGAAAATGGGAAAGCATGTCTATGTGCAGAAACCACTTTCTCACGACATTTACGAGGCACGAATGCTCACTGAAGCTGCAGAAAAATACAAGGTGGTAACCCAAATGGGTAATCAGGGATCATCCGGAGATGGAGTCCGAAAAATGGCAGAATGGTACGAGGCTGGCTTGATTGGGGAAGCAACAAAAGTTTATACCTGGACTAATCGCCCTGTTTGGCCTCAGGGAATTGAATGGCCTAAAACTCCAATTACTCCCCCTGCAGATTTGGATTGGGACCTCTGGTTGGGTACTGCACCTCAAAAGGATTACGTAGGAAATCTTATTCCATTCAATTGGAGAGGTTGGTGGGATTATGGAACCGGAGCGCTTGGGGATATGGCCTGCCATATCATAGAGCCACCGTTCCGTGTTTTGGGACTTGGCTATCCTAAGTCAGCAGAATGCTCGGTTGGTTCTGTATATGTTGGTGAGTTTAGTCGCGGATATTTCCCTGAAAGCTGCCCTCCTTCTTCCCATATTACACTCAGATTTGACAGACCAGGCAAAGATGATTTGGAATTTCATTGGATGGATGGCGGAATCCAGCCAACACGCCCGGAAGAATTAGAACCAAACGAGATAATGGGGGATGGTGGAAATGGGGTGATTATCGAAGGGACGAAAGGAAAAATCATGTGCTCCACTTACGGTGCAAACCCACAACTTCTTCCAACTTCAAAAACTAAAGACATAACTGTTCCTGAGAGATTATATCGAGTTCCTAACGGAGATCGTGGACATTACAATAACTGGGTGGAAGCTTGTATTGCCGGCCATGGCTCACAAGAGTTTAAGAATTTAAGTTCTCCTTTTTCAATTGCAGGACCTCTGACAGAATCTGTTTTGATGGGGAACCTGGCTATCAGAAGCTACGATTACAGGATACCAAGAGAAGGTGGAAATAACCAGTATGATTACCCGGGAAGAGGAATCAAATTGGTTTGGGACGGACCTAATATGAAAGTGACCAACTTTGACCCTGCAAACCAATTCGTAAAAAGGGAATACAGAGGAAACTATTCTCTCTAAAAACAAAAAGGGCTTTGAGATTACTCAAAGCCCTTTTTTATTTTTCCACTTGAATTTCTACCCTTCGGTTTTTGGCCCTTCCTTCCTCCGTCGTATTTGGAGCAAGAGGCTTTGTTCCGCCCCATCCGGATGTCCGAAGATTATCGGCAGCTACCCCTTGCTCAATCAGGAATTTCCGAATACTTCCGGCTCTTTGAATTGAAAGTGCTTTATTAAGGCCAGGATCTCCGGCATTATCTGTATGTCCGTTGATTCGGATTTTTACTGTTGGGTTCGCTTTCAAAAAAGCTGCTAATTCGATGAGACTGGCTTTAGATTGCTCGCCTTCAAGTTCTGCAGTTCCTCTTGCAAATGCGACATTATCCAACAAAACAGAACTTCCTGGTTCCGCCTTCACCATCAAAACTTCTGTTGGCTCTGATTCTTTTATTTCATTGATAAGCAATGATTTAGGGAAATATCCCTGAGAGATAACTTTTACCTCCTTAACCCCTGCTTTTATAAATTCGGAAAGCAACAGAGGTTGATCAGGATCTGATGTAATTTGATTTCCGGAATCTTCCCAGGTAAGATTATACTCGATTTCTATTTTGGTTTTGGAATCAATTACAATCCATGAAATAGGCTTTTCTGGTTCAACCACCTTCTCCTCAGGGAAGCTAATTTCAGGTTTTCCTATCGAAACCATTGGATAGATTGGCTTAGGTTCAGATATCTGCTGCACAGGTTTTTTCGTAACCTCAGGAACGGCAATAGTTGAGGCAGGAACAAACTCCTGTGGAATAATCAAAGGAGTGACTACCGCAAAAGTGAGCAAGTCAGCGTAACCATCACTATTTTGAGTGCTCGTCCAAACCACATTATTCTGATCCAAAAATGTCAAAGAAACATCTGATCCCGCTGAGCTGATTTGCTCCCATTTTACAGGAAGGCTCCAGGAATTCCAGTCCTCACCCATCTTTTTGGAAATGAAAATATCTTTTCCATTTGCTCTCAAATGCATATTTGAGGAGAAGTACAATTGTTGGGTAGTAACATCGTAATAAGGACCCATCTCCTGTCCGTTGGTATTGATGTTCGGACCTAAATTTGAGGGAGCTGACCAATCAAGAATTCCGGATTTTTCACTCAGGTAAATGTCTTCATTCCCTAAAGTTCCTGGCCCCTTTCCGGAAAGGAAAATCAATTTACCTCCGGCAGCTACCCTTCCTGTAACCGGACCTTCAAAAAGATCCAATCCTGGCATATTGACGGGACGCAATAAATTCCAATCGTTTCCAAACTTGGAGTATTGATAAATCCCAACTTTGTCAACTTCCTTGTGGTAAACCAAAAGCGTGAGGCCATCTTCAAGTCCCAAGACAAAATCATATCCTCTTGTACTTAAATCAGGTCTGTGAACCGCAGCTTGCCATTCTCCGACTTCTGACTTTTTGGTCATCCAAATATCTCCAGAATCCATCACCCCACCTTTATTGGAAGGATGATAAGCTCTGGTAAAAAAAAGTGTATTATTTCCAACCCAAACAGGATTAGTATCATCTTGGGGACTATTTGCTCCCGAAAGCGATTTGAGGTTTTGAGCCTCTGCACTTAGAAAAAAAGAAAGAGCAAACAGCATTAAGCCGCTTGCTCCAAATTTCTTTATTATTGTTTTTTTCATAATTATTGATCCAACACAATGGCGAATATCAACGGCGCCACGATTGTTGCATCAGACTCTATTATATATTTCGGAGTGTTTATTCCAAGCTTTCCCCAAGTGATTTTCTCATTAGGCACAGCTCCGGAGTAAGACCCATAAGATGTAGTAGAATCAGAAATTTGACAGAAGTATCCCCAAAGAGGAACATTTGTTCTTTGCAAATCCTGGTGCAACATCGGCACAACGCAGATAGGGAAGTCTCCTGCAATTCCCCCGCCAATTTGGAAAAATCCGACAGTACTTTCTACTGTAGCATTTTTTGTATACCATTCTGCAAGAAAAATCATGTACTCAATTCCACTCCTTACAGTATGCACATTCTTCACATCTCCTGTAATCACGTGGCCTGAATACATATTACCTAACGTGGAATCTTCCCAACCTGGAACGATGATCGGAAGGTTTCTTTTCGCAGCTTCCATCAACCAGCTATCCTTAGGGTCGATCTGGAAAGAATCATCCAGCTTGCCGGAAAGCAATATTTTGTAGAAAAACTGATGCGGGAAAAACGCCTCTCCTGCCTGATCTGCTTTAACCCATTCTTCAAGAATTACATGCTCGATGCGACGCATGGCTTCCATTTCAGGAATACAGGTATCAGTAACCCGATTCATATGTCTGTCCAAAAGATCCTGCTCCTGAGCCGGGGTAAGATCACGGTAATTTGGAATCCGCTCGTAATAATTATGAGCAACCAGGTTGAACACATCTTCCTCAAGATTGGCACCAGTACAAGTGATGATCTGTACTTTGTCCTGACGGATCATTTCTGCAAGTGAAATACCCAATTCGGCTGTTGACATGGCTCCGGCCAAAGTGACCATCATTTTACCATTATTATCCAAATGTGCTTTGTATCCCTCTGCAGCGTCGATTAATGCCGCTGCATTGAAGTGGCGATAGTTGTGTTTTAAAAATTCCGTGATTTTCATTGGTTTGTTAGTTTCTAAGGGCGCAAAATTACCCAATTTTTTCCCACAAAAAAACCCGGACTAAATCCGGGTTTCAATACTTTTAACTCAATAGTGAGATTATTTTTTTGTCGCAGTATCTGCCGGAGCGGCGTTGTATTGCTTGTTCAATCCATCGATTACAGAAGCTGTCACATCAATGGCGTCTGTTGCGTACCAAACCGCACCTCCTCGGGTGTAGCTAAGAATAACATCCAGATTATTTGTTGTTGCATAGTCTTTCATATACTTCTGAACCTGATCATAAACATCACTGTAAAGACCAGACTCATCTGCTGAAAGCTCTCTCATCAGGTTATCTCGGTAAGTAACCAGGTTTTGCTCCTTTTTCACCAATTCCTCTTCCTTCGCTCTAGCCTGATTCATCGTCATAGTAGAAGCAGTCTGCTGGAAATTTGCAACTTCTTGTTCAAATCCTTTTGCTCTGCTCTGAAGATCACCTTCAAACTTCTTTCCTTTCTCGGTAATTTCTGCTGATTTCTTTTTAAAATAATCAAATTTATTGATCACACTATCAGTGTAAACAAATGCAACTTTGAGTTCACCGTCTTGAGCAAGTGCAGTGGAAGTTTCACCTTCTGAAGTGGCAGTGCTTTTTTTATCACAGCCATAGAAAAGTACTGTAGCAAGGCCAAGTACACCGATTAGTTTAAGTCCTTTTTTCACTTTTATAATGTTATAGATGACAAGGGCGCAAATATAAAGAAAGTATTGAATCTGCAAGGCAGCCTCAAATTTGGTCAGGTTAAATTGAGTTAAAGATTTTAAAAATACATTTCCTGAGCCAATCTGAACACTTGAGTATGTGCTTCCACAATATGGCTTACCCGCTTTGAATACCCTCCCCCCATGCAACACATGATTGGAATTTTGAGGCTTTTTGCAACATTCAACACGGTTTTATCTCTTTCCCTGACCCCTCCAATCGTCATACTAAGCCTTCCTAGTTGGTCAGATTCAAGTACATCTACACCGCATTGGTACAAGATGAAATCCGGCTGGAATTGAACTAAGATTTGATCCAAACAAGCTTTGAGTTTTGCTAGGTATACCTCATCGCCAGTTTTATCGGGTAAGGCACAATCCAGGTGTGATTGCTCTTTTCGATGCGGATAATTCTTATCGCCATGCATACTAAAAGTGAATACATTTTGACGCTTTCCCAAAATAGCCGCAGTCCCATTCCCCTGATGTACATCCAAATCGATTACCAGGACTTTTTGAGCCAATTGATTTTCCAATAAATAATTGGCCGTAATGGCAAGATCATTCAGCAGGCAAAACCCTTCTCCCCGATCGGCAAATGCATGATGCGTCCCTCCGGCAATATTCATGGCAATGCCAAATTCTTTTGCAAAAAGTGCAGCTTCCACCGAACCGCTCAAAATATTGATTTCTCTTTCTATTAAAACATGACTGAGCGGAAAGCCCGTAGCCCGAATTTCTGATTTACTCAGCTGAAGTGTTTTAAGTTTTTCAAGGTATTCCTTGGAATGGGTATTGAGAATCCATCGTTCATCGATCATTCCCGGAACGAAAAAATTTTCATCATTGACAGTTCCTTCGTAAAGAAGTTGCTCTGGAAGAAGTTCATATTTTTCCATCGGAAATCTATGCCCTGAAGGTAAAGGATGAGAATAAAGGGATGAAAAGGCAATTTTGAGCATAAAAAAACGCTTGTCTTTTAACAAGCGTCAAACCGTATTGTTAGAAAATCTCCTGATTAATCGTCCTCTTCCACGTCTTCCTCTTCGGATTGAAAGGCAAACATTGTGTCATCCAGAACCAAAGTATCATCATTGAATTCCTTGATAAACTTCGCAACTACTTTCTCATCAATTGAATCAATATTCAAGGCAGCATCCAAACCAATCCCGTAGTCGTGATTGGTATCAAGGTCTACAAACTCCTGAACTTTCACAGATTCATCTTCTTCGATATCCATTATGATCTCCGTAATGAACCAGCCGATCTCTTCCTCCTCACTTGTCAAAGGCTTCATGTTTCCTTCCTCATCTTCTTCGTAAGTGATTCCTTTGAAGTTTGGGAATTTTTTGGCAGCCTCATGCTCTGCAAGCTCATAAACTTCACTTGAATGGTGAAGTCTTAACGTATAAAGAGCGGCATCATAAATTACCTCTCTGCCTTCAAACATTCCTATGAAATAAAAATTGACATATTCATCTGAATTCTCCTCATCAGGAATGATTTTAAAAGGTTTTCCCAGTTTCTTCAGTTCCCTTTTTAGTTCTTCGATATTTTTGGGATCAAAACCTGGATTTGGGATTGACATGACTCAAAAGTTTTAGTGATGGATGAAAGTAATAGAAATGATGTTCAATGATACTAAATGAAATATTAATATAGTACCAAAATCTGAACGAATAAAATGAATTTAACAAAGTTTGATGAAGATTACGTAAAATTTTTGATCAGCTCAAAAGAAAGTAAAACGCTGGATTTCAAGCAGAAAGTAACTTCGAAAGAGAAAATTGCAAGGACAATGGCTGCCATGGCAAATACTGAAGGAGGTATAATTGTGATTGGTCTTTCTGATCAAAAAAAAATTACCGGAATAGATCCAGAGGAAGAAAAATTCATGGTTGAGTCTGCCAACGAGATTTACTGCACTCCCAGAGTATCTCTTTCGTGTGAATCCTTCGTCATTCATGATTCTGATCAGGAGAAGAAAAACAAGGATGAAAAATTTCTGCTCTTGGTAGAAATAAAAAAGAGTGCAGGCCCCAAAATCTATACGTCAGATAACATGGGAAACCGAAAACTCTATATAAGAGTTGATGACCAAACACGGTTAATTCCCTAAATCCAACCGATTGCCGAAAAGTGAATTGATAATACTGAGGACAATCGCAAATAATATTGCCCACCAGAATCCGTCCACGCTAAAACCATCAATAAAACGGTCAGCCAAAAGGATCATAAGTGCGTTAATTACCAGCAAAAATAGCCCAAAGGTGATCAGAGTAAGCGGGAGTGTTAATAAAACCAAGATTGGTTTGAGGGTAAGATTGATCAAAATGATTGCAGCTGCCAGAATAAATCCAGTCATCCAACCATCTATATGAACACCTGGCAATAAAAACTCCGCTATCAAAACTGAAATCCCACCCAGGAGAATTTTGACTAAAAAACTTTGTGCTTTATCCATTGTTTCAATGTGGTGCTTGATTTAAAGTAAAACAATTTTCAATTTAAATCTGATAAAAATCAGTTACTATTTCCCTTTCTGCGTTCGTAAAATCAGGCGTTTGTTAAGAGTTCACCTTATATTTGCATCATCACCTTTAATCAATTAACAAGTGATTATTATTGTCCTGTTTCTTTTGCACTGGTATTTCTCCCTGTTTTGCCAGAGTTTCTTCCTTCACCGGTATTCAGCCCATCAAATGTTCTCCATGACAAAGTTTTGGGAACGTTTCTTTTATGTTTTTACCTGGTTGTGGCAAGGAAGTTCCTATTTATCACCAAGAGCATATGCGATTCTTCACAGAATGCACCATGCTTACAGTGATACTCCTTTAGACCCCCATAGTCCTCACCACACCGAGAATCTATTTACGATGATGTGGAAAACTAAAAATATCTACAATGATTATTTCTCTTTCAAACTGAAGCCTGAAGATCGGTTTTCAAAGGACATTCCAGATTGGAACAAGTTTGACAGATTTGCAGATACCATGTTTGTTCGAGTGAGTTGGGGCATCGTGTACATTCTGATTTATGTCTTGAGTATTTCTGTTTTTGAATTGGCAGGTACGCATTGGTGGATGTATTTTTTATTGCCAATTCATTTTATGATGGGTCCTGTTCATGGAGCGATCGTCAATTGGAGCGGTCACAAGTATGGTTATTCCAACTTTGACAACAATGATCACTCCAAAAACAGCCTCTTATTAGATGTATTGATGCTTGGTGAACTATTCCAAAACAATCACCATAAGCTTCCAAACAGACCTAATTTCGCTGTAAAATGGTACGAATTTGATCCAACCTACCCTATAGTAAAACTCCTACATGCTACCGGAATAATCAAAATGAGAACAACATAAATAGTACAAAACACAAAGCCTCCCATCGGAGGCTTTTTTTTAAAATATTATCAATCAGCATCTTAAGAATTTTTAAACTAAATTATAATACTATTCTTGGAATTTTTTTTGCATAAAAGAAACTAAATGAATAATTTAATGTCGATTTAAAACTTAACACCTTATTTATGAAACCATTAACCAGAGCAGAAGAAGAGATCATGCAGATCCTTTGGGATATCGAGCGAGGATTCGTGAAAGATATCTTGTTGCCAATGACTGAGCCAAAACCGGCTTACAATACAGTATCAACAATTGTAAGAATTCTTGAAAGAAAAGGTTTTGTGAGCCACAAGTCTTATGGCAAAAGCCATGAGTATTTCCCGATCGTTTCTAAAGACGAATACAGAACATTTATCATAAAGAGAATGCTCGAAGGTTATTTCGAAAGTTCTTTTGGTAAACTTTCCTCATTCTTCAAAAACGATGAAACACTCAACACTAAAACTTACCAATAATTCTTGGAAGTTTCTTAAGCAAAAAAACCTGGCATTATCTGCCAGGTTTTTTCGTTTTACTTCAATCTAAAGTTCTTATTTCACATCTTTCAAAAGCTCCTCTACTGCTTTCTCAAGCTGCTTGTCAATTCCTTTATCAATTTGACCCGGCATGTTCTTAACCTGAAACTGAGGTTTTGTTTCATTGTTTTCCATCCATTCACCAGCCATATTCTTAGCAGAGATCGGCACCGCACCCCATCTAGATCCATCAGGCAACCCTTCCCAACCTGCAAAAGAACAAGTTCCCGGAGTTGGCATACCGACAGTCTTTCCGATTTTCAGATCGGTGTAGCCACAAGCAAAACAATGTCCGTCAGAATAATTCGCTTCATTGAACATTGCCAACGTTGGTTTTGTCCAGCGTGCGGTTGGCTCATAGCCCACTTCTCTGGCTTCAGTGGCATAAGTCAAAAACTGCTCACCTGTAAAGAACATGGCCAGATCAGCTACCAGGTCACCTCCTCCATTGAAACGAGTATCTACAATCACACCTTTAGTGTCATGGTATTTTCCCATCATTTCCTCATAGACATTTCTGTACGGCCCGTCGCTCATACCCGGGATGTGAACGTATCCCAATTTTCCCCCACTCAAGCTGTCAACTTCCTGCTGATTTTTCTTTACCCATCGCTTGTAGAGCAATTGATTTTCCTGGGCAATCGTGATTGGTTTGATTGTAATCTGCTTTCTGGTGGACGTCTTTGGGTCAAAAACTTCCAGTAACGTAAATTTATCCGCTTTCCGGTTAAGGAATTTTGAGAAATCATGGTCGGCTGTGATCAGTTCGCCATCAATGTATTCGATGATCATTCCTGCTTTGATACCCAGATCTGCTTTGTCCAAAGGACCTCCAGCGATAATCTCAGTCACTTTAATCCCGTTTCCTGAGTTCTTGTAATCATAAAATATCCCCAAAGATGCAGTCGCATCAGCCATAGGAACGGTTCTGGAATAGCGGGCTCCTGCATGGGAGACATTCAATTCACCAATCATCTCAGAAAGCATTTCTGCAAACTCATAACTATTTCCAATATGCGGCAAGTATTTCTGGTAGCCGACTTTTGAAGCATTCCAATCAACTCCATGCATCGTTGGAGTATAGAATATTCCCTTGGTGCGAAGCCAAACATGCTCAAACATATAGACCATCTCAGCCTCTTTATCAAAAGTCATTTCACCTGCAATCTTGATCGCTTCCTTCTTCATTGTTTCAGGATTGATCTTCGATATATTTCCATCACTCACCAGAAACAGATTCTTTTGCTCCTTATCCCACATCAACCTTCCGGAATTTGCTGCAAGGCTGATTTCCTGTTTGGTTTCTTTTGTCCGGAGGTTTGTACTCCAAAGATTTAATCCCTTCTCAAAGCTGGTGAGGTAGTAAAGCTTCTCCCCATCTTTGGACAACACGGCATCACCCAAACCGGAAGAATGGATAGTTAGTCTGGATTTGCGGTCCTCAATCCCATCCCAATCAAAAACGATCGGATTAACTTCTTTTTCCTCAGGCTTCTTGTCGGAAGTTTTATCATCCTTCTTTTCTTCGTTCTTTTTCTGAGTTTTTTCGATTTCGGTCAACAAGTCAAAGTCTTCTTTGGATAGTCTGAACTTATCCCAAGCTGCTTTGTCAAAGAATAAAGTATAGACGTCTTCCTGGCTTTGACCACTTGTAGCATAGCTTCGAAGTCCATCCCTGTTGGAAAACCAAAGGATTTGCTTGCCTTCATTGACCCAGGTAGCCCGATCGTCACCATAACCACTGTTAGTGATTTTTCGCATTTTTTCTTTCCCTGTGGCATCCAGCAACACGACTTCTGAATTGGCCATCGTAGGCCTGTAGGATGCCAGCAACCACTTACTGTCAGGACTCCAGGTGAAATATTGGTCTCCGTCACTCATGTGAAATAACTGCTCCGGGGTCAGCAAAGTGACAGTTGTCTTTGAAGCCAGATCCAAAATCTTCAGTGTTCGGCGACCTTCGATGTAGGCTAGCTTCTTTCCGTCCGGAGAAAACTTTGATAAATACGCATCCTCTGTGACGCTGACCAGTGGCTTCTCTTGCAAAAGTGTGGAAGCAAAGAAGAATGGTTCCTCGGCCCTGGTTTTTGTGGTTTGGAAAATTTGCCACTTGCCGTTTCGCTCGCTGGAATACACAACTGATTTTCCGTCTGGCGCAAATTCCACAAATCGCTCCTGCTCAGGA
This sequence comes from Algoriphagus sp., assembly GCA_029945945.1. GTDB lineage: Bacteria > Bacteroidota > Bacteroidia > Cytophagales > Cyclobacteriaceae > Algoriphagus. Next base: position 82,315 of record JAQSDM010000001.1, read on the forward strand.
GTATTAGTGATCCTCTTTGTAAGAGATCCATCGACGGACGTCACAAATACCTCACCTCTCGCGATGAAGGCTATTTCTTTTCCATCCGGTGAAATAGACATTTCTCTCACACCCCCATTAATAGCGATGTAATTATCCGGATTGCTGATGGATTGAGTTTGAAGTGAAACCGCAAGTTTCTTAGGCTGCTCGCCTTTTCTCATGGTGTAAATTTCGCCGTCAAAACCAAAGCTCAAAAGTCCATCCGTCGAACTGCTTAAGAATCGAACAGGAAAATCTTTGAAACTAGTTAATGCCTCGGGCTGAGCAGGATTTGCAAGATTCATTGCAAACACATTGAAACTTCCATTTGCCTCGCTTAGGTAATAGATTTCTTTTTCATCTGGAGAAAAGACAGGATTTCTATCCTCACCATAGAAACTTGTGAGCATTTTATGAGAATTGGAAGCCCCATCATAGATCCAGATATCTCTTGTGATACCCGATTGGTGGCGTTTTCTCCATTCATTTTCACCCCCCTTTTTATCGTGGTAAATCATCTTTGCTCCTGATTTGCTGGACTGGACGTATTCTGCAGGTAGTGTCCATATCTGGTCCACGCGTCCTCCTTTCTTTGGCACAGCATATAACTCTGGCTGAGAAGCGGTTGGATATTGCCTATGCTCAGCAAGGTCCATTCTCCCAGTTCCGAAGATCACTTTTTGGTCATCGAAAGTAAAATCATAAGGAACCTCATCATTGGAATGATACGTCAACCGACTGGCAGGACCGCCGGCAGCATCCATTAGAAAGATGTCAAAATTGCCATATCGGTCGGAAGCAAAAGCTATTTGCTTTCCATCCCTGCTCCATACTGCTTTGTAATCATGGGCTTCGTGAAAGGTGATTTGTCTGGCGTCCCCGCCCTGACTTGGCACCAGGAATAAATCACCTTTGTAGGTAAAGACGATCTGGCTTCCATCTGGTGAAATCGCAGGATAACGCATCCATTGTGGAGCACTTTGGCCAAAGGCCGCACTTGCAAAAAAGCAGCTCAGCATTATTGCTGTCAACCTAAAATTAAAATTCATTTGATTTGGATTTATGATTCGAAATAAAGAAAAAATTGAAACACAAATTTGTTGCAAATGCTGAACGGAAATCCTGCCTGACAGAAAGTTAAAATTAGGAGAATCGCTTTGCTGATTTCTTCATTACTTAAACTGATCAGCCTATATTTGCCCCTTTAAAAAATCAAAACCATGAATTCATTTATTGAAGAATTACGCTGGAGAGGAATGCTCCAGGACATGACCCCTGAAATCGAAGAACATTTGACAAAAGGAATGGCTTCGGCGTATCTGGGATTTGATCCTACAGCTGATTCTCTTCATATAGGTCACCTGGTAGGTGTAATGACACTTTTACACTTTCAAAGAGCGGGACATAAGCCATTTGCTTTAGTTGGCGGTGCCACCGGCATGATCGGTGATCCATCTTTCAAATCTGCTGAAAGAAACCTGCTGGATAAATCAACTTTAGACCATAACGTAGCTTGCATTCAAGCCCAACTTTCTAAATTTTTAGATTTCAGCGGAGATACTCCAAACAAAGCCAGAATGGTAAACAACTATGACTGGATGTCTCAATTCAGCTTTTTGGAGTTTATCCGGGACGTGGGAAAGCATATCACCGTCAACTACATGATGTCCAAAGACAGCGTGAAACGAAGACTCGAGGATGGTCACGGGCTTTCTTTTACAGAGTTCAGCTATCAATTAATTCAGGGATACGACTTTTTTCACCTTTGGAAAAATGAGAATTGCACCATTCAGCTTGGCGGTTCTGACCAATGGGGAAATATCGTTACCGGTACCGAACTGATCCGGAAAATGGGGGGAGGAAGTGCCTATGCATTGACGGTGCCTCTGATCACGAAGGCTGACGGCACCAAGTTTGGGAAAACTGAAGGTGGGTCAGTTTGGCTCGATCCTGAGAAAACTTCTCCTTATGCATTCTACCAATTCTGGTTAAATGTCTCCGATGAGGATGCCTCCAAATACATAAGGATTTTTACTACGCTCGATCAACAAACAATCGAAGACCTTGAAGAGGAACATATCAAAGCACCTCATTTGAGAGCTTTACAGAAGGAAATTGCCAAACAGGTCACTAAAATGGTCCATAGTGAAGCAGATTTAGAGATGGCCGAAAAAGCTTCTGAAATCCTCTTTGGCAAATCCTCAACAGAAGATCTGGCGTCGCTTGACGAGCGCACATTTTTGTCGGTTTTCGACGGAGTACCTCAGGTTCAGGTGGAGAGCGAGGAATACAAATCTTTGAATGATGTCCTTGATCTGTTTGGCGATATCACAGAGCAAGTGATCTTCCCTTCCAAAGGCGAAGCACGCAAAATGATTCAGGGAGGAGGAGTAAGTATAAACAAGGAAAAAGTGAGCAACCCTAATCAACTTCTTGAATTCTCTTTACTTCAGGATAAATACCTTTTGATCCAAAAAGGAAAGAAAAATTACTACATCATTGAAGTGATTTAAGTAAGTGACTCCTAGCGTAAAAGGGCTTGATTGTTGAAATCAGGCCCTTTTTTATGCTTCTTTTTTATGAGTGTAATAAAATTTATCTAATTTTTTTGACCCAAGTTTAATACCTTTGAGTTCATTTTTAGGAAATAACGAACTCATCATGGCAGGAGAAAAAAATAAAGAAAAACTCATTTTAGATTCAGCGGTAGCACTTTTTACCAGTAATGGATTTCAGGCTACGAGGATGGAGGATGTAGCCAAAAAGGCAGGAATCAGCAAAGGCTTAACCTACTTTTACTACAAAAACAAAGAAGATCTTTTCATGGCTTTGACCAAGAAAGCTTTTGATCAGTTCAAAGATGAATTCCGTGAAGTCTATCGTTCCAAAGGAAAATCGGGCCTGGATATGATCAATGATTTGGTGATAAGAATTCCTCAGTATGCCCGAAAAAATCAGGTGTATTACGATGCGATTCTGAACTTTCTGGATCTGATGAAAAAATACAACGATCCAAAACAACGAGTATTAATCAGTCCGCTGATTTTAGAAAGCGTTCATTTCCAAAAACTCCTTGAAATCCATCATGAACCAGCCAAAATCGGAGTAATGATGGTCAGTCAGGGAATCAAAGACGGAAGCATCAGACCTGAACTTCAGCCTGAAATCACGTTTTACACAATCTGGAGTATGATCATCGGCTTTGAAAAAATGAGCGGACCGATCGAGTACGAAGGAAAAGAAACCAAAATCAATCCTGAAAACTGGCAACCCGGATTTTTGAAACTCCTACAGGATATGCTCAAAGGAACCATACAGGCAACAAGACCAAATACCGTTCAAACCAGTCTTTTCTAAGATGAAAATCAGAAACTTCATTTTCATGTCAGGCCTTATATTCAGCTGCCAGGAAAAACCTCAGGTTGACTTGCTAATAAAAAATGTCAACATAGTAGATATTGAAGGTGATTCAATCCTGAGTTCTCAATATGTCCTGATCCAAGCAGATAGCATTTTTGCAATAGGAAACGAGGAGTTGGCAAACCAATACAATCCTGCTCAAATCATCAATGGAGAAGGTAAATTTTTGATGCCCGGGCTTTGGGACAATCATGTGCATTTTGGTGGTGCAGAATACATCGACGAAAACGAGCAATTACTTCCGCTTTACCTGGCATTTGGAGTGACTACCGTGCGAGATGCTGCAGGTGACATCAGCCTGGAGGTCTTGAAATGGCGGGATGAAATCAATGAAGGAAAGCGAATCGGTCCAAAAATTTTGACTTCAGGACCAAAAATAGAAGGAATTGAATCTATTTGGCCGGGAGATTTGGAAGTTGGTACGAGCGAGGAACTTGATTTAGCCTTGGATTCATTGGAGAAACTGAAAGTTGATTTCGTTAAAATCACGGATAACACCATGAAGCCTGAGCTTTTCTTGGAAGCAATCGAGAAAGCCACCGCTCGTGGTTGGAGCGTTTCAGGTCATATTCCTGCTGCCCTGACCTTGGATCAGGCTTCCAAAGCCGGCCAAAAAACTGTTGAGCATCTTGGCTATATGCTTCGTGCCAGTACTCCAAAAGAATCAGAAATAAGCGCTGGCAGAGCTTCTGGCAAATTAACAGCGCAAGAAGCCATTGCCCTTCAAACGGAGACTTTGGATGATTCAGTGGCAATGGCAAATTTTCACCAATTGGCTTCTCAGGGAACAGGCGTGGTTCCTACCCTTTTGATCAGTTATAACATTGCCTACTTGGACGAAAACGAGTTTGAAAAAGATACTATCCTTAAGTATCTGGGACCAAAGCTGAAGGAAAGCTATCAATGGAGGATTCAGCGAATGGCGAACGACACACCTGAAGATAAGCAGAATCGCAAAACTGGATTTGAAGCGACAGCCAGATTATTACCGATTATTCAAAAGTCTGGAATGAAAATCATCGCCGGAACAGATGCAGGTTACCTTAATACATACGATTACCCGGGATTGGCTATTCACCTTGAGCTCCAAAAATTCGTGGAATATGGACTTACTCCGAGAGAAGCCTTAATCGCTTCGGTCATTAATGGGCCTGGATATTTTGGATTGGAAAAAGAGTATGGTGCTGTGAAAATTGGAAAAAGCGCAAATCTGCTTTTGCTAAACTCAAATCCTTTAGAATCAATCATATCCACCTTAGACATAAATGGAGTAATCAAGGATGGAGTTTTTTATTCCAGATCTGTTTTGGATCAAATGCTGGCCGAAATCAAAAAATGGGTTGCTGACAAAGAAGCCAACTAACAAAAAAGACCCGGCTTTCACCGGGTCTTTTTTTGAATTAAACTTTTTTAATGGACGTTGCCCATCATCTTTTTTATAATCGGACTGAGGACAAATAGCAAGGCAGCAGAACCAACAACAGTATAAACGATCATCAGGAATTGATCTGGCATAGCAGCCAATCCTTCTTCTGTCCCCCCACTCGCCTCACCGGCGATCAAACCTGCGAAAAGATTACCAAGTGCTATGGACATGAACCAAATGCCCATCATTTGACCGGCATAAGCTCTTGGTGCCAATTTGGTTACTAAGCTCAGGCCAACAGGCGAAAGGCTCAACTCTCCAAATGTGTGGATCATGAAAGTCATGATCAGCCAGGTAGGAGCAGCAAGTTCCCCTGAGGCTGCGATTTTGGTTGCGAAATACATGACAAAGAAACCGACTCCCAGGAGCAATAAGCCAAAAGTGAATTTCAGAGGTGAACTTGGTTCGAGATGTCTTCTGCCTAACCAAACCCAAAGTGCACCGAAGAAAGGAGCGAAAATGATGACGAAGAGGGAATTGATCGATTGGAAATAACTGGTTGGAATTTCCCATCCTAAAATGGTTCTGTCCATAAATCGCTCTGCAAAAAGATTCAAAGTTGAACCAGCCTGCTCGAAACCAGACCAAAACATGGCTGAAAACAAGAATAAAATTGCAATCACACCTACCTTGTTTTTATCTGCTTTGGAAAGTCCTCCAAAGGCAATTACATATCCCAGATACCCAAAAGCCACTAAAGCGATAACGGTTCCTGATGCACTGGCTATCGCTGAAGCATTAACGGGAATCACTCCCATCAACAAAATTCCTACTAATGCGACTAGGATAATCACGACAACTGAAACGATTGATTTGAGTTTCTTTTGGCTTGTTCGATCCGCTTCAGTGGTGATTAACGGTGGTTCTCCGTACCCATCGAGCACCGCTCCGGAAAGTTTGTATTGAATCAATCCGAAAACCATTCCCAAGCCAGCCAATCCAAATCCTAAATGCATATCATAAGTTGCCATAGTTCCGCAAGCCAAAGGAGCTATAAAACCTCCAATATTGATCCCCATGTAGAAAATAGAGAACCCCGCATCTCTTTTAGAGCTTCCGTCCGGATAGAGCTGGCCCACGATCGAGCTGATATTTGGCTTTAGTAATCCTGTTCCAACCACGATTAAAATAAGTCCTAAGAAAAATGATGCGGTATCAATCGATGTTAATTCAGCTTTCTCACCTGATGAACCATTTAGCAAAGCTACAATCCCAGGCATCGCCATCATGAAATGGCCAAGGGCAATGATGATACCTCCGTACCAAACCGACTTCTTCAATCCAAAAAGACGATCAGCCAACCAACCCCCGGGAAGTGCAAGCAGGTAAACACCCATTGTGTAAAGCCCGTAAATCGCACCGGCGGTCTTGTCGTCAAATCCCAAACCGCCATCTATAATTGCCTTTGTCATGAAGAGAATGAGCAGAGCTCTCATTCCGTAGTAACTAAATCGCTCCCACATTTCTGTGAAAAAGAGAGTCATCAAACCTTTCGGGTGACCAAAAATTGTTGGCCCTTCAAATTCAGGTGTAAGTTGTTTTTCCAAGGATTGTTTTATTTGGGTGAATTCATTTTTACAATGATACATGTTTTTACCACTTTTTTCCAAAGTTCATCGCACCGTTAATCTGACCGATTTCCAAATTAATCTCCCATTTTTCAAGACATTTTTGAGAATTCTGTACAGGATAAAACAGTGAGACAAATAAAATTTTGATTTTACAACGTAATCGATTGTAATGCTAAAAAATGAGGTTTTTTAATTTCAATTTTGACAGTTTTCATTAATTTTGAGGAGACAATTTTCAGTTTTTAAACCCAATATTTTATGCAGGACTTAGTTCTGGATTCCCGAATCTCCTCTACTGCTTTTCTTGATTTTCAAACCAAGCGAAGCGAATTCTACAACCTATCGGCAGCAGAATTGATAGAGCAAGCCCTAGCCAGAAAGGAAGGCTATCTAACTTCCACAGGCGCTTTTATGGCTGACACTGGTAAGTTCACCGGAAGATCCCCTTTGGATCGTTTTATTGTGTTAGATGACAAAACGCGTGATTCAGTTTGGTGGGGAGATATCAACATCCCTTTTGATTCCCGTAAATTCGAAGCCTTATTAGCCAAAATGAAAACCTATCTGAGCGAAAAGGACCTTTTCGTAAGAGATGCATTTGCAGGAGCAGATCCAAATTACCGGATGAATGTCCGGGTGATCAACACTCTAGCTTGGCACAACCTTTTTTGCCAAAACATGTTCCTGAGGCCTACTGAGGAAGAACTGGAGAATTTTCAGCATGATTTCACCATAATTTGCGCTCCGGAATTCCATGCTGATCCTGAAAAAGACGGAACAAAAAATCCAAATTTTGCAATTTTGGATCTCACCCGAAGAATCATTTTGATCGGAGGAACCGGTTACGCGGGAGAAATGAAAAAAGGAATTTTTTCAGTTCTCAACTTCCTCCTTCCTCATGAGCGAAACGTGCTTTCCATGCATTGCTCGGCTAATCTTGGAAAAAATGGCGATACGGCAATATTTTTTGGGCTTTCCGGAACAGGAAAAACAACCCTTTCTGCTGACCCAAACCGTTTTTTAATTGGTGATGACGAGCACGGGTGGGCAGAAAACGGTGTCTTCAATTTTGAAGGAGGTTGCTATGCGAAAGTCATAAACTTAAGCCGAACTAATGAACCGGAAATCTGGGATGCAATCCGGTATGGGGCGATAGTAGAAAATACCCGTTTCAAACCTGGAACCCGTGACGTGGATTATTCCAATAAATCGGTTACCGAAAACACAAGAACTGCCTATCCTATTCATCATATCCCAAATTCTGTCGAACCTTCAATAGGAGGAATTCCTAAAAATATTTTCTTCCTTACCGCAGATGCATTTGGGGTGATCCCTCCTATTTCCAGATTAAACAAAAGTCAGGCGATGTATCATTTTATTTCTGGCTATACGGCAAAAGTTGCAGGAACAGAAATGGGCGTGACAGAACCTAAATTAACTTTTTCAGCTTGTTTCGGCGCTGCTTTCTTTCCACTCCATCCAGCCAAATACGCAACTCTTTTGGGCGAAAAGATGGAAAAGAATGAAGTAAATGTCTGGCTGGTAAATACTGGCTGGACTGGAGGTCCTTATGGAATCGGTACGAGAATGAAACTATCTTATACCAGAGCAATGATCACAGCAGCATTGGAAGGAAATCTGGATGGAGTAGAATTCTCAGAGCATCCAATTTTTGGATTTGACGTTCCCCAATCCTGTCCAAATGTTCCTCCTACAGTTCTCAATCCCAGAAAAACCTGGAGCAATCCTGAAGCTTATGACATGCAGGCCAAAGAATTAGCCTTGGCCTTTCAGAAGAATTTTGAAAAATTCAAAGAATACGCTTCAGAGGATATTTTAAAAGGTTCACCGACCACTTAAAAAAGAGAGGAGTGATATTTCACTCCTTTTTTATTAATCATCAAAAAATATCCAAGTCAAACCCTAATTTTGACATTCTATTTTGATGTCTGGCGAATAAACAAAGCAGGAAAACCTGAAACCTTAATTTTAAAAGAATGAAAACAGCAGAAATTATCACCGCAAAAGGAACCATGAAAGTGGAGTTTTACGAAAAGGATGCTCCCAACACTGTTCAGAATTTTGTGGATTTGGCCAATAAAGGCTTTTATGACGGTCTTACTTTTCACCGCGTTATTCCAAACTTTGTAATTCAAGGAGGTTGTCCGGTCGGAAACGGCTCTGGCGGACCAGGATATAAAATCAAATGTGAACTGGAAGGAGAAAATCAATACCATGATCGTGGTGTACTTTCTATGGCTCATGCAGGAAGAAACACAGGAGGGTCGCAATTTTTCATTTGCCATAGCCGCGATAACACTGCTCACCTGGACAGAAACCACACTTGTTTTGGCAAAGTGGTAGAAGGACTTGATGTGATAGACGCTATCAAGCCTGGTGACAAAATCGAAAAAATCGTAGTTAGCGAATCATAAAAAAATCCTCCCGGAATTCTCTGGGAGGATTTTTGCTTTAATACCTTTTTACTTTTTCAAAAATCAAACTGAGGACAGGAATAAAAATTTACTTTTTCAATTCAATCAAAACAGATAAGTCAATGGCTAGATTCTTAATGCCGAGTCATCCACTTCAAATAATATCTCTCCTTTTCAAAGAATTAAATCATTTTGGGTTACTTCCGTGAGTGAATTCCTAAGCTTGGAATAGTTATTGAATAAGAGTCATTCCCTTACAACTCCTATGGAAAAACGACTCTTATCACTCGCATTAATACTGTTTTGTCTTTCAAATTTTCAAGCTCAAGCACAGCGATATGGTACAGCAGTGGGATTGAGGTTTGGAAACAACAGCCTTGGTAGGACTGTAGGAATCACAGCTCAGCAGAGGATTACAGAGAGATTGACTCTTGAGGGAATATTACAATCCGACTTTAGCAGGAATTCAAACTTGAGTCTTCTGATTGAAAAGCATCATCCTGTTATTTCAAAGAGGTTTAATTACTACTATGGTGCCGGAATTTCCTTCGGGAAAGAAGAAAGCTTTGAAAAAATGGAGGACAGCAAGCAAATCGTTCAAACCTATGGAAATGCTACTACTGGAGTAGACTTGGTTACTGGATTCGAGATGACATTATTGAATACTGTTCTTTCCCTGGATTACAAACCCAACATCAATATTGCAGGAAGAGAGGATTTTTACAGAGGTCAGGTGGGCATTTCCGCCAGGATGGTTTTGGTGAAAAGCAAAGAGCAAAAGAAAAAGCAACGTCAGAGGGAAAAGGCTAAAAATTCGAAACAAAAGAGTTCTAATCCTTCCGGGATTGGATCCATTTTCAAAAAGAAATAGTCCTCATAATGGTTATTTTAGTGTTTTTTTATACACCTTCTCGTGCAAGTCTGAGTTTTTGACAACAGATCTGTACCACTTTAGCCTGAGTTCTTGCTTCTCCTCATTCGATAAATAAAAATCCGGATGCTGGTATTTGCCTGCCTTTTGAATCAGGTCAAATAATAGGATCGAAGCTGCAACCGAGATATTGAAGCTTTCAGTGAAACCCAGCATCGGAATGTGAACCAACCCGTCGCAATTTGATTTTACATCCTCGCTGATTCCCTCGTGCTCATTTCCAAAGACCAAAGCCAGCTTCTCGTTTGGTTCTAAATCATAGATGGAAATTGATTGGTCCGAGGGACTGGTTCCGTAGATTTTATAGCCTTTTTGTCTTAAAGTCTCAAAGCAAGACTGAACAGAACTTCCTTCCTCCCGATAGTACTTATGTAAATCAACCCATTGGGAAGCACCGCGAGTGACGTAAGGATTGACTTTATAGGAATTGATTTTCTCAATCACATGAATATCCTGAACACCAAAACAATCGCAGGTTCGAAGAACTGCGCTGGCATTATGAGGTTTAAAAATATCTTCCAAAACAACCGTAATGAAGCGGGTGCGCTCAGCTAAAACCCGCTCCATTACTGATTTCTTATGTTCTGTAATGAATTGGCCTAAATAATCCAGCAGGCCTTGATCGTATTGCATTTGAATTTCACTCATTCACAAAACCCATTTTCTAGAACAATCCTAATTGCTCGTCATCCTCTTTTTTAACAGAAAGGTCAATGGTGGTTCCGATTTCCAATTCATCGTCCGCATCAGTTTCAGATGAATCTTCCGAGTCTTCGGATTGCTCCGGTTCGGCAGTTTTTTTGGATTGAATCAAAGCCAAATCTTTAACAGGATACGTGCTCAATTTATTGCCGATGGCCTTCCAGCCTTTTACATCAATCAGCATGTCCAAATCGTATTCCATGAACTCTTCCTCTTTTCCTTTCACCAATGTCACCGAAATCTGAGGTTGCTTCTCTGTAGAAACCAGCTTCAGATAGGATTGCTTGTGATCTGTGATAAAGTTGAATTTCTTATTGATCGTGGTAGTCTCAATTTGAAACCGTTTTACAAAAAACGTCTTTGTACCACCGTCGTAATAAACAGCAGAGACAATGCTTTGAGGATTGAATTTTTCAATCAAAACCACTTCTGCAGCCTCAAAACGATTTGTCAGTTCAAAAGTCGTCAATTCGTAATCTCCGTTTTTATAGCAAACAAGGATCCTATCCTCACCCAGGAAATTGCCGATTAATCTACCCCGCTGATCGGTGTTTAACCTTCCGATGACAGCATCGTAGTAAATATTCAGACCTCCCAGAGTGGAAACTCCCTCCATTTTCAATTGGATTTTTCTCACCGGGTAGCGCGTCAGAATATTTCCCTGGGCACTTCTTCCTTTGATCTCAATCGTTGCAAAATCAAAGTCAAAAACTTTAACTCTGGCTTTTGCACCTTGAGTCAGAAATACGGTAATAATCTCAGCTTCACCATTTGGATTGGCGGTGAAATACATGACTTTGGATCCTTTGGTTCCTTTCGTCAGGTCATATTCTTTGTCCCGGGTGATTCCCAAAACCTGGAAACGCTTCACCATCGCTTTTCCGGATACACCATCAAGGTAAATCAGGTTGTAAACCATGCGTTCGTCCCCTTTTCGAAAAACTCCAACATGAAGTATATCCTTACCCATGAAGACTTTTTCTGCAATCTTGGAGACCATACAAACTCCATCCCGACGGATCACAATGATATCGTCCAAATCGGAGCAATCGCAAATAAATTCATCCTTTTTGAGTCCAAAACCCACAAATCCGTCGGCTCTGTTCACATATAATTTGGCATTGTTTGCAGCAACAGTTGTTGCTTGAATCGTATCAAAAGCACGAATTTCAGTCTTTCGCTCCCTACCTTTTCCGTATTTATCAAGTAGATTCTGGTAATAGTTGATCGCGTATTCGGTCAAGTGGCGAAGATGGTGATTGACTTCCTTCAATTCCTCCTGAAGCCTTTTCATCAACTCATCTGCTTTGAACGTATCGAATTTTGATATTCGCTTGATCTTAATCTCAGTCAACCGAAGCAAATCATCCTGCGTGATTTCTCTATAAAAATCCGGCTTGTAAGGGTCCAAGCCTTTATCTATCGCTACCAAAACCGCCTCCCACGTTGTACATTCCTCGATGTCGCGATAGATTCGGTTTTCAATGAAGATTTTCTCCAAAGAGGAGAAAAGCAATTTCTCCATCAACTCACTTTTCCGAATCTCCAATTCACGCTTCAGCAGCGCCTTGGTTTGTTTTGTGTTGTATTCTAAAATATCATTGACAGTCAGAAAGACCGGCCTATCCTCGATGATCACACAAGCATTGGGAGAAATAGAAATCTCACAATCCGTAAATGCATACAGTGCATCAATTGTCATATCCGGAGATACTCCCGGTGCCAACTGGATTTGAATCTCTACGTCTTTGGCAGTATTATCCACCACTTTTTTGATCTTGATTTTGCCTTTATCATTGGCTTTCAGAATCGAATCGATCAAAGAATCAGTCGTGATTCCATAAGGTATCTCCTTGATCAAAAGAGTCTTACTATCCTCCTCTTCAATCCTGGCTCTCACTTTTACACGGCTTCCTCGCAAGCCTTCGTGGTATTCTGAAAAGTCTGCGAAACCTCCGGTGATAAAGTCGGGAAGAATATTTGTTTTATGTCCGTTCAGAATTGCGATCGATCCTTCGATCAGTTCCCGAAAATTATGAGGAAGGATTTTGGTCGAAAGACCAACGGCAATACCTTCTACTCCCTGAGCCAAAAGCAAAGGGAATTTTACAGGTAAAGTCACTGGCTCCCGCTTTCTACCATCGTAAGAAAGTTGCCATTCAGTTGTCTGAGCATTGAAAACAACTTCCAAGGCAAACTTAGAAAGTCTGGCTTCGATGTAACGGGAAGCCGCAGCACCATCTCCGGTACGCACATCTCCCCAGTTACCCTGGGTTTCGATCAGTAATTCCTTCTGACCTATGTTGACGATAGCATCTCCAATCGAAGCGTCCCCATGCGGGTGATATTGCATGGATTGACCGATGATATTTGCGACTTTATTGAATCTACCATCGTCCATTTCCTTCATTGCATGAAGGATTCGACGCTGTACTGGCTTCAGGCCATCCTCAATAGCCGGAACTGCCCGCTCCAAAATCACATAAGAAGCATAGTCGAGAAACCAGTCTTTGTACATGCCTGTGATCGGCACTGATGTGTGCAGACTCTGGTCTCCGTCTGGTTTCAAATTCTTTTCTTCACTCATTTAATAAGTTCTTTTATACAATCGTGAGTTCGAGTGAACCTGGTATTTTATTTTTTCTGATCGGATAGAATTAAGCCGCCTCAGTTTTCTCATCAACAATAGCTTCGGCAGGATTATCCAAAGCCAGGTCTTTTTCAATCTTCAGATTTTCGATGATAAAATTCTGACGATCCGGAGTGTTTTTTCCCATGTAGAAAGTCAGCAAATCTGAAATCTTAGTCTCCTTATTCAGAATGATCGGCTCCAATCGGATATCTTCTCCTATGAAAGTTCCAAACTCCTCCGGAGAAATCTCACCCAAACCCTTAAATCGGGTAATTTCCGGCTTGGAACCAAGTTTATGAATCGCTCTTTGGCGCTCTTCGTCTGAGTAGCAGTAGATCGTCTCCTTCTTATTTCTAACCCGGAAAAGCGGGGTATCGAGAATATACAAATGCCCATTTTTCACCAGATCAGGGAAAAATTGCAGGAAATAGGTCATGATCAAAAGACGGATGTGCATACCATCGACGTCGGCATCAGTAGCGATTACAATTTTCCGATAACGGAGATTTTCGATTCCGTCTTCGATATTCAAAGCATGCTGAAGGAGGTTGAATTCCTCATTTTCATACACCACTTTCTTCGTCATCCCGAAGCAGTTCAAAGGCTTTCCACGAAGTGAGAAAACTGCCTGGGTTTGCACATCGCGGGATTTGGTGATGGAACCTGAGGCGGAATCCCCTTCTGTCAGGAATAGCATCGTATTGTTTTTCGCTTCCTCATTTGCCTTAGGATCATCGTAGTGAACCCGACAATCTCTAAGCTTTTTGTTGTGAAGATTTGCTTTTTTGGCTCGGTCGTTTGCAAGTTTCTTGATCCCGGAAATTTCCTTTCGCTCCCGCTCAGATTGCAAAATCCTCTTTAGCAAAGCATCCGCAGTTGCAGGATTCTTGTGCAGGTAATTATCAAGCTCAGTTTTGATAAAGTCATTGACAAAAGTTCTCAATGTAGGCCCATCAGGACCGATAGACTGAGAACCAAGCTTTGTCTTGGTTTGGGATTCAAAAACTGGCTCCTGAACTCGCACTGCAATCGCAGCAACAACGCTTTGTCTGATGTCAGATGCGTCAAAATCTTTCTTGTAAAACTCGCGGATAGTTTTCACTATCGCCTCCCGGAAAGCCGCAAGGTGCGTACCGCCTTGAGTTGTGTATTGACCATTGACGAAAGAATAATACTCTTCACCATATTGGCCAGTATGAGTAATGGCACATTCGATATCGGTTCCTTTCAAGTGAATGATTGGATAACGAGCGCTTTCATCATCGACTTTATTCGAAAGAAGGTCGTAAAGGCCTCTTTCCGAGAAATACTTTTTCCCGTTGTAATTGATCGTAAGTCCTGAATTCAGATAGGCATAATTCCAAATCTGATTTTCGAGGTATTCAGGGATGAAATGGTAGTTTTTGAAAATTCCCGAATCCGGAGAAAATACCACTTTGGTCCCATTTCGGTCGGAGGATTTCTCTATGGCTTTGTCAGAGACAAGAAGTCCCTTTTCAAATTCGGCAACTTTGGTTTCGCCTTCGCGGAAGGCTTGAACTCTAAAAAAATCTGAAAGTGCGTTTACTGCTTTGGTACCTACTCCATTCAGACCTACCGATTTCTGGAATGCTCCGGAATCGTACTTTCCTCCTGTATTAATCTTGGACACACAATCGATGACTTTTCCCAAAGGAATGCCTCGTCCATAATCCCGGACTTCGACTTTGTGTTCGGTGATTTTGACGTCGATTGTCCTTCCATATCCCATCATATGCTCATCGATGGAGTTGTCCAGGATTTCTTTTACCATCACATAGATACCGTCATCGTGGGCACTGCCATCGCCCAGCTTACCGATGTACATCCCGGGACGGAGGCGAATGTGCTCACGCCAGTCCAGGGATCTGATACTATCTTCCGTATATTTTACTTCTTCAGCCATGTTTTTTGAATCTCAATACTTCAGGATTTGCTCTGAACTTGTTTGAATTTACCCATCAATATCAAAAATAATCCAACAATCCAGACAAGAAAGAGGACTGGAATCATGTAGAAGAAAATGTTGAATTCACTCGATGCTATCTCGCTCTGCCTATTAATTGAGTGGGTATAAAAAACCATTATTCCCAAACTCATATTCAAAATAGCACCGAAGGAATAAAACCATCCCAGGAAGTAATCTCTGTAGGAATCTCCTGCCGGAAATATTTTTCTTAGTCCTGTGTGACTTTTGGTTTCCAAAAGCTTGGGAGGCAAAAGTACCAACCCGTTACAAATGACAAACATGGCGATCATGATGTAGAAAAATGACCCTTTTTCAAGATCAGCAATTGAGTTTCCTGCCTCATCCATCTGATACGAAACGCTCTCAGGAAGAGCAGAATAGAAGTAAAGAAGGGCAAAAACGAATAATAAGACACTAATGAAATAGATGGCTTTTCCGAACCGATAAAACATAAATGAAGGGGATTGGATGCGCTAATATAAAGGATTTGATAAACAGATTGGACCCGTCCGATGTTCCTTTAATCATTATCTTTGACAACTTGTTTCCGGAAATCACCCAAATTAATGACCCTCAGGATACAAGACTTTGATTCCTACCAACTCATGCTAAAAATCTGCAAGTTATTCATCCCGGTTTTCTTTGTCGCACTCGTTTCATGCAGCGCAAAATTGGATACCGGCAAAATAAATATGGAAAACTGGAAAGCCGATCGGTACGGCTGTAAAGGACTCAGGATTCAGGATTTGGATGAAATCCAGAAAATAAAAAACACCTTTCTCGGAGCAGATAACCAAGCTATCATCAGAACATTTGGCCGCCCCGACCGGGTAGAGTTGGTTGATAAAAGCCAGAGTTTTTTCTTCTATTTTCTGGAGCCAAGCAATGGTTGCGAGGGTTTGGAAAAAGAAAAAGAACCCCTCAGGGTTCTTTTTAGAATGAATGCTGTTAGTAAAGTTTCTGAGGTAACGATTACAACCCAGAACCCATAAAACATAGCGCAGCTGCCCCAAGGGTTCCTGCATTATTTTCCAACGTAGCTTTTTTCAATTTCAAATCTTTGACATAGTAAGAAGTCAAATATTGGCGAATGGTGTGATCCATTGAAGGCATCATAAATTCAAGACCTGCAGAAATACCACCACCGAAGTAAACATCTGTTACATCCAAAATTCGGATAGTAGACACAATTGCCTCACCCATAATAATTCCAACCTCTTCAAAAACCATCAAAGAAACTTCATTTCCGGCTTTGGCAGTATCAACTAATAAGTGGGTTCCAAGTTCAGCTCCTACCAGAATCCCGGCTTTCTCAGGATATGCCGCAATCATTCGCTCCATAATCCTCAAGATTCCAGCTCTTCCTATCAGGGTTTCCAATCCGGAGTTTCCGCGAGCGAGCATATGACCCATTTCGAGTGCATTTCCTCTTGATCCTTTGAAAACAGTTCCGTCAAGGACTAAAGCGCTGCCAATTCCTGTTCCCATCGTAATGAAAAGGAAGTTATCAGAAGGATCATCTTTTCCAAAATAAAACTCTCCAATAGCCGCGGCGGCTGCGTCATTTTCAAGAGAAAATTCATATTCAGGATACTTGGCTTCTAATCCCGCTTTCAGATTGAATCCATTCAAAGCAGGAATTGCAGGTATTTCAAGCGGGGTAGTTCTATCTTTGGAAATCAATCCAGGAAGGCCTATACCGACTTTACCGACCTTGGGAAATTTTTTAAGGTATTTGCCAAGTCCATCAATAAAACATGGGCCAAAACCTTCAGGATTATCTCTGTAAGGCGTGGTATCCTCTTTTTCAAATTCTAAAATAGTGCCCGCTCTGTCGACGAGGCCAATCTTTAAGTGAGTACCACCCACATCCACTCCTAAAAAGTGTGAGTCCTGATCCTGCATATTGTTGCCCATAGGTTTGAATTTCAAAAAAGCAAAAGAATTGGTTTACTTCCTAAAATCCTTGCCAATCTGCTGGAAAATTTTGAAAACTGCAGGGCAAACGAGTGTATTTTTCAGGGTAAGTTCCAAAATTCCATGCATTTTCTTCCGATTCGTATGCGGATACTCCCGGCATGCTTTGGGCCTGTCTTCGTAAACCAGACATTTATTATCTGCGCCCAGAAAAGGACAAGGGGCTAAGTTTAAGACATAATCTCCTTCCTCATCGCGGTGCAAATAGGATTCAATAAACCCGCTTGATTTCATTCTGAAAACTTTTGCCAGTCTGTCGATATCAGTCTGTAAAAAAATTGGACTTGTGGTCTTACAGCAATTGGCACAATCCAGACAATCAAGTTTTTCAAAAACTTCATCATGAAGTTCTTCAAACTTTTCATCAAGTTCCTTCGGCTTGATTTTCTTAAGTCGGCCTTTTAACTTCTGATTTGAAGGGTAATCAGATTTACTTTCTCTTCGAAAATTATCAAGATCTATTTCCAAAACCGAGTGAAGATTAACTCTTGGATTAACATTATTTTTTAGAAATACTATTTCATAAAAGATAGATTTTCAGTATCTTAAGAATAACCTAAGCCCTAAAAACATGAAAACTCATCCTTCTGAACTCTACCTCTATCACAACTCTTCTCAGCTGAGCGTTAAGCAAACATTAGCCTATGCAAAGTCTATTTCAAGATTTGTAAATGAAATTGATGTGGTGAAAGAAAAGATCACAACTACCCAATGGAATAGCCTTTTGCTCAAACTTAACCTCCGGGCAAAAGACTTGCTTAACAGAGCTCATCCGGACTATCAAAGACTTATCGCTGGAAAGAGCTGGGATGACGATAGCTGGCTACAGATTCTGGTCAGATATCCTTACCTGATCAAGTCTCCTATTGCAATCTTTCGGGACAAAGCAATTCTTTGCAATACCCCAACTGATATTCTCAAACTAAATTAGTCTTCGCTCATCGAGATCCCATCTTCTTGGATTTGAATCAGACGGGCTTTGTATAGCTGACCAACACACTGCTTGAAATGCTTCTTACTCATACCCAACAAACGCTGGATTTCTTCAGGGGATGATTTATCATGCAATGGCAAAAATCCCTTTTGCTCCAATATTGAAAGGATCAGTTCCGAGCCTTCGTCATATTTCACACGTCCGGGAGCCAAAAGCTGCAAATCTAATTTCCCATCCTCTCTTCTTTTCTTCACAAAAAGCTTTCGCTTCTCTCCTATTACAAGTGGCTGAAATACCTCATTTGCAAAAAGCAATCCTTCATAAAGTCCATCAATCAATACTTTATAACCCAGATTGGTCTTTTCAAAAATCAATCCTTCCACTTCATCGCCAGGCTGTAGTGATTCCGGCGCAGGATCGATGAAATCTTTGTATTTGGTCACACCTATCAGTCTATCCGTGCGATAATCCACACAAACTTTGACCAGGTATTTATCCCCGACTACCATGTTTTTTCCCATTTCTGCTTTTGGAACAAAAAGGTCTTTTGGCAATCCCCAATCCATAAAAGCTCCAAAGGAAGTCACTTCCTTGGCTTCCAACACTGCAAACTCATCCAACAATGCCAACGGCTTTTGGGTGACTGCAACGGGGCGATCTTCACTATCAGTATAGATAAAAACCTCAACGATATCGCCTTCCTTTTCCTCTCCGAGCAAATACCCCTTGGGCAACAATAGTTCTTCTCCCGAGCTAAGGGCCAGATAAGCTCCAAAATCAGTAAATCGGTTAATAGGCAGTTTACTAATCAGACCAAGTTCTTTCATGTGCCAAAGGTAGGCATTAATCCTATTTTACTCAGAAAGTTTTGCGACAAACAAAGTCAGGAATGCAGGATTAAAAAATTGGAAAACGGGACGGAGCGAAGTAGCTTTGAAGCATTCAAAACAAGGGAAAGTCTTTCCCCAAACCCAAATAAACTCGTTTTTGATCTAATCTTATTTTATGAAAAACATCTCTGTAATCGGTTCAGGAACCATGGGAAATGGCATTGCGCATGTTTTTGCGCAGCATGGCTATGAAGTTTCTCTGATTGATATCAAGCAGGAATTCCTGGATAAAGCCTTTGCTACAATCGGAAAAAATCTGGATCGCCAGGTAAGCAAAGGCTCTCTGAGTGAAGAAGATAAAAACTCCGCCTTAGCAAGAATCAAAACATTTACAGAACTGGAAGCAGGTGTAAAAAATGCAGATTTGGTGGTGGAAGCTGCGACCGAAAACCTAGGACTGAAACTTGATATTTTTCGCCAAATCGATCAATTCTGCCCTTCTGATGCAGTTTTGGCTTCAAATACTTCTTCGATTTCTATTACCAAAATTGCTGCCGTTACCAGACGACCAAGTCACGTAATCGGAATGCACTTTATGAATCCTGTTCCTGTTATGAAACTGGTTGAAGTGATTCGCGGTTATGCGACTTCGGATGATGTGACAAACAGAATCATGGAGCTTTCGAAGAGGCTGTCGAAAGATCCTGTTGAAGTCAATGATTATCCAGGCTTCGTGGCAAACAGAATCCTGATGCCGATGATCAATGAGGCCATATACAGTTTGTATGAAGGAGTGGCTGGAGTTTACGAGATTGACACGGTGATGAAACTGGGTATGGCGCATCCCATGGGACCTCTTCAACTGGCTGATTTCATTGGGTTGGATGTTTGCTTGTCCATTTTGCGAGTTCTTCAGGATGGATTCGGAAATCCAAAATATGCTCCTTGTCCCCTTTTGGTGAATATGGTGGAAGCAGGTTTCAAAGGAGTGAAAACAGGTGAAGGGTTTTATCAATACACCCCGGGAAGCAAAGATTTGGTGGTTGCGCCACGATTTAAGAAATAATCTAAAAAGTAAATTCAAATGCATTTAGCAGTATCCGGAAATATCGGAAGCGGAAAAACCACGCTCACAGAGAAGCTTTCCAAGCATTACGGTTGGAAGGCTGAGTTTGAGGCAGTGGACAATAATCCATACTTGCCGGACTTCTACGAAGACATGAAGCGATGGGCTTTCCATCTTCAGGTATATTTCCTCAATTCCCGATTCAATCAGATCAAGAAAATTCAGGAAAGTTCTCATCCCACAGTTCAGGATAGGACTATTTATGAGGATGCTTACATTTTCGCGGCGAATCTTTACAAAAGCAATTTGCTTAGCGAGCGGGATTACACGAACTACAAGAGTCTTTTTGATTCCATGATCACGCACGTAAAGGCTCCTGATCTCTTGATTTATCTGAAAGCTGACATCCCTAAATTGGTCGGACAGATCGAAAAGCGTGGCAGAACGTATGAAACCGCCATGCGAATTGATTATCTCAAAAACCTGAATCAGCATTATGAAGACTGGATCGGAGGATATCAGGAGGGAAAACTCCTGATCGTGGATGTCAATAATCTTGATTTTGTGGAGCGTCCGGAGGATTTTTCCTACATCGTTCAAAAAATAGACAGAGAGATTTTCGGGCTTTTTGCCTGACAATTTTCAATGAAAAAGACCATCCGGCAACTGGGTGGTCTTTTCATTTTCAGGAATTGGACATTCAAATCCAATATTAAATCTGAAGTCTGAAAACGTCACTCACCCGATCTTCCGGAGCAACCAGTTAAAAATGACTTTTCTTTGCTCTTCTTTTGGATTGATCAGAAGTTGATCCAACCGCTTGAGAGAACCTCCGGTCATGATAGTTTCGTAAGGAGTCAATCGAATCAATTTGTACCCGTGAATCCTGGACTGCAGATCATATTGAATATCGTTATACGCAAGCAATTTCCATCCTGTAGGTCCGTTTCCTGAAAAATCTCCTTGTTCGCTTGCTTTCCCAAAGCATTGCCTCGCGATAGGCGAACCATTCCAAATTCGCTCCTGGTAGCCGACTTTCAGGCATTCTTTTTCAAATGTCCGGCACAATCTTTTATAAGCTTCTGTGAAAGGAAAATTCAGATCGTTGTAGAGCTCAGATTTCAAAGTTGAAAGCCTGTATCGGTTGAAATGCAACTCATCATCGTAGAGAAAAAGATTTCGATTGATTTTAAAATCAAATTTCAATTTTTCCAGAAAGACCAGTTTCCCATTTCCACCCAAATCTGAATAAATTTCTTCTATCCAATTTTTCCCTTTTTGATCCAGGAAATCAGGATTGACCTCCAGATCGAATTCACGATCAAAATCTGCTTCACCTTCTTTGAGAATCAAGTGCAGCTGTCGGGTCATAAGATTATCCATTTGCTTACGTGTTTTCCCGAAGTATATCCCAGGTATGATCGGCAAGTAATTTCACTTCTGCGATGAATTCAGCAAAATCCTTTTTCCTTCCCCATTCCTCAGGAGAAATCATACTCATGAAGTCTGTTCCATCGGATTTTTGATATAAAAAATAATGATGGTTGATCAACGGTTCAAATGCTATGGAAGCCTGATAAATTCGCTCAGAAACTTCAATTCTGGCCTGGATTTTTTTTGCCTGATCTGCCAAAAGTTGCATTTGCTGGTAGATCTGTGACATCTGCATGTCTGTCTGACTGTGCATCGCAGCCACAGCCCGACCGGTTATTTTCCCTTTATCCTCCGGCTTGATAAGCGCACTTCCGGAGTGATGAGCATAAGGTAAAATCCCTGGATTTTCCGTGGTTTTATCCTTCATCCGCTCCAGATCAAGCCTATCTACATCTATCTTTTTACCAATCATGGTTCATTTTTCAGTTTTATCAGTACTGATTCTTTCTTTCAAATTTCCTTTGGAACCAGGAAAGGTTGTCCTTCTGGAAATATCATAACCTATCCAGAACATGATAAGCATGAAAATCACGAAAATGATTAGAAATATTTTTTTATTTTTTTGCATAGCTGATTTGATCCACCTGCTTAAGGATTGTAAAATTAACGAAACGCAAGGAATAGGAAGGCATTAAATGAATGATTCCGGTTCTTGCTTTTATAGATAATGAGGCTTTTTGAAAATTGTTTTTAATTTTAAGCAAAAGGTAAGTCAGCAGACTTTTTATCAGAAAAAAAGATCCCCTACTCAGACCATGTATAAGCTTATAGATGAGAAAACTATTTTGCAGTATTTCGGTGATGATGACCCGCAAATGCTCAAGGAAATGGTTCAGATTATTATTGATATCAACTTAAAAGAACTCAAGGAACTTAACCAGTTTTATCCTATTGCGGATTTTCAAACAATCAAAAAACGCTGCCACAAGTCTAAGCCAAGTATGAGTTACATAGGGGCACTGAAGACAAGAAAAATTTTAGAAGAAATTGAATCAGACATCGAAAATTCACACCAGCTTAATGATACCCTCCAAAGCCACCTTGTGATCATTGAGGACGAACTGATCAAGTTCATGAACGCCTCTAATTGAAAAAAGCCAACAATTTAAAATCATGATGCAGCGAAAATTTCTCTTTCTGCCTTTGCTTTGTTTTGCCTTACTTGAAGCAAACGCCCAATCTTCTCTTAGTGTCGAATACATCATGCGCGATTCCAAGTGGATGGGGACTTTTCCCTCTGCGGCTTCGTGGGGAGATGATGGAAAGCAGATTTATTTCCAATACAATAAAGACCAGGACCCTGTAGATTCTCTTTACAAAATCAACCTGGCCAATCTGACTTCAATTCAGAAAGTTCATTGGCCGGAGGCAAAAGGACTACGAAAATCAGACGCATCTTTTAATAGTGACAAAAGCCTTCGAATTTTTCGGGAAGGAAATAACCTCATGTTGGATTCACCAGCATTGGGAAACCCTGTACTACTGCTTGAGTGGTTTGGGGAATTCAACAACCCTAAGTTTCTTGCTAATGAAAGCGAAATCTCATTTGTTTCATCGGGGAATATTTACGTTTTCAACAGGAATTCAAAGAGCATCACCAAAGCAACCAATATTGTTCCGGGGACAAAACCGTTGGATCGGAGCCCTCTCCCAGAAAAAAAGCCGGGTTTTCTCGAAGCTGAAAATCTAAGCTTGCTCCAGGAAGTCAGGGAGCGAGAAGAGGCCAAAAAACTTTCGCGTGCTTACCGAGAGTCAATTGCAAACCAAAACGATAAAGCATTCGCCTTTTACACAGAGGGAAAAAACATTTCTAATCTTCAGCTATCACCGGATAAAAGCTATGCGACATTTTCGGTTTTCACTCCTTCGAGTACTAACAAAACCACAAAAATTCCCGACTACACAGCAGCTTCAGGATATACAGAAGATCTGAGCTCCAGAACAAAAGTTGGCAACCCTCCCACTAAAACTGAAATCGGTGTCTATGATCTTTCCAGAGACACAGTTTATTTCATTAGTACAGCCAATCTGCCAGGGATAAAAGATTTTCCGGATTATATAAAAGATTATCCAGAGAAAACCTGGGAGGAAAAAGAAAGGGATTTGGTCTTATCCAGCCCCTATTTTTCCCCTGACGGAAAACGAGCCATCATCCAGATTCGGGCTTTTGACAATAAAGACCGTTGGATCGCAGAGGTAAATCTTCAAACCGGTGAATTGAAAACGCTTGATCGTCAAAGAGACGAAGCGTGGATTGGCGGCCCCGGAATCGGCGGAGCATTCGGAGGAGGAGTA
>JAQSDM010000001.1:105985-368637 GCA_029945945.1 Algoriphagus sp.
TGATAGCAACCATATTTACTTCCAGTCAGAAGAAAGCGGCTATTCTCATCTTTATTTGATAAATACGATAAGTGGTGCGAAAAAAGCCCTCACATCCGGTAAATACGAGGTTTTTGATCCCATTATTTCGAAGGATAAAAAGTCCTGGTACCTCACCACTTCTGAGGTTGATCCGGGCGAAAGACATTTTTACCGAATGCCTTTGATGGGTGGAAGGATGGAAAAACTCACCTCCATGACTGGAAATAATGAGGTTGCCCTTTCACCGGACGAAAAGAAACTTGCGATTCTCCACTCCTACAGCAATCGACCAACCGAACTTTACATTCAGGAAAATAAAGTCGGTGCCAAAGCCACGCAACTTACGGCCGGCCAAAGTGCAGAATTCAAAGCTTACTCTTGGAAGGATCCCCAAATTATCCGATTCACAGCAGAAGACGGGGCTCAGGTTCCTGCCAGACTTTATCTTCCTGACCCGGCAAAAAAGAATGGAGCTGCAGTGATTTTCGTCCATGGCGCGGGCTATCTCCAAAACGTCCATAAATGGTGGAGCACCTATTTCCGTGAGTATATGTTCCACAATCTTTTGACAGATTTAGGATACACCGTTTTGGACATCGATTACCGTGCTTCATCAGGCTATGGCCGGGACTGGAGAACAGGAATTTATCGCCACATGGGAGGAAAGGACCTTTCAGATCAGGTTGACGGAGCAAAATTCCTCGTGAATTCTCATGGAGTTGATGGCGGAAGGATCGGGATTTACGGAGGTAGCTATGGAGGATTTATCACTTTAATGGGACTTTTCACCGCTCCTGATGTATTCAAATCTGGTGCGGCACTTCGCTCCGTGACAGATTGGGCGCATTACAATCACGGCTACACCGCCAATATTCTTAACACTCCCGAGGAAGATCCGATTGCTTACCGTCGCTCCTCCCCGATTTATTTTGCCGAAGGCCTGAAAGGAAATCTGCTCATGGCACACGGAATGATCGATGTAAATGTGCATTTCCAAGATGTGGTGAGGCTTTCGCAGAGACTGATCGAACTCAAAAAAGACAATTGGGAAATGGCAATTTATCCTGTCGAGGACCACGGTTTTCTAGAGCCAAGTTCATGGACTGACGAATACAAACGAATACTCAAACTCTTCAATACAACTCTTCTCATTCCTCAACCATGATTAAATTCCGATCCAACGGAAGCCTTCTTGTTCTGATAGCTTTCAGTGTTGCCAGTTTTTCCTGCGGAAAGAAAGAACCCGAACCAGAGAAAATTCAGGGCCTGATCGCTGAAAAAGCAATGGTAGTCTCGGCACGGGAAGAAGCTTCAGCGATAGGTTTAGAAATACTCAGAAAAGGCGGAAATGCTTTTGATGCCATGATGGCGACTGAAATGGCTTTAGCTGTTACCTATCCTTTTGCAGGAAATCTAGGTGGCGGCGGATTCATGGTGTATAGGATGGCTGATGGTTCCGTTGGGTCACTTGATTACAGGGAAAAAGCTCCCGGTGCAGCTTCAAAACACATGTATTTGGATGAGAAGGGGGAAGTAATTCCAGGATTGAGTACACAAGGAGCAATGGCTTCCGGAATACCGGGAACAATCGCAGGAATCTTTGATGCTCAGGAAAAATTCGGGAAGCTGACTCCGGCTGAAATTTTACAACCAGTGATTGATCTTGCAAGACGTGGATTTGTAATCACCGAAAAACAAGCAGAGCGACTGCAAAAAGCGCGACAAACCTTTATCGATGTAAATGGTCCTGATACCTTTTTCGCTAAAGAACTGAAAGCCGGAGACACCTTGAAAATCCCGGTCTTGGCAGAAACCCTTAGCAGGATTGCTGCAAACGGAAGAGACGAATTCTACAAAGGCGAAACAGCCAAAATACTTGCAAAGCATATTCAGGACAAAGGTGGGATCATCACAGAAAAAGATCTTGCAGAATACGATGCCGCCTGGAGAGATCCGATTGTATTTCCTTATAAAGACTTGAAAATTATATCCATGGCTCCTCCAAGTTCTGGCGGAATCACGCTGGCTCAAATCATGAAAATGGTTGAGCCTTATGATCTGAAATCCTTTGGCCATCATTCTCCCGAGCATATTCAACTTTTGGTTGAGGCAGAAAGAAGAGCCTACGCAGATCGAAATTTCTACTTGGGTGATCCTGATTTTGTGAAAATCCCGATCAATGAATTGCTTAATTCTGACTACCTGAAATCCAGGATGTCAAGTTTCAGTTTTGATCTTGCTACCAAATCTTCCGATATCAAAGAAGGTGAAATTGCTTTCGCAGAAAGTATGGAAACAACTCACTACTCTATCGTGGATGCTGAAGGAAATGCTGTTTCTGTTACTACGACTTTGAATGGAGCCTATGGCTCAAAAGTCTACATCGACGAACTCGGCTTTTTTATGAATAATGAAATGGACGATTTCAGCTCCAAAGCCGGAGTTCCAAATATGTTTGGGCTAATCGGTGCAGAAGCGAATAGTATCGCTCCCGGTAAGAGAATGCTAAGTTCCATGACTCCTACCTTGATTGAAAAGGACGGGAAGCTATGGATGGTGGTAGGAACACCGGGTGGATCGACGATCATTACTTCAGTCTTGCAGACAATCCTGAATGTTTATGAATTTGGGATGGGAATGCAGCAAGCTGTGGAAGTTCCCAGATTTCATCATCAATGGTTGCCAGATTTGGTCAGTTTTGAACCGGATTCATTTGACTCAACTTTGATAAACAAATTGAAATCAAAGGGCTATATCATCCTGGAAAACAATAATCCGATCATGGGAAAAGTGGACGCGATCCTGGTTCTTCCCGGCGGAAAACTGGAAGGTGGTGCCGATCCAAGAGGTGATGATAAAGCAGTTGGGTATTAATTCAAAATTTTGATTAACCGTTCGAGAATCATCAATTCAATCAAATCAATCAGGAACCGGTAATTTTCTGATCTTTAAATTTTCGAATTCTTAATTTTGCCAAGCAAAGAACCAATTCAATCTGAATAGATGTTCTCGCATTACTTGTAACCTAATGGACCTTGAATCCATTAATTATTACGCCAAATGAAAACAAAACAAAGAGTAGTCGTCGGCCTTTCGGGCGGCGTCGATAGTTCGGTAGCAGCTCACCTCCTCCTCAAGCAAGGCTACGAAGTCATCGGGATGTTCATGAAGAACTGGCACGATGAATCTGTCACCATTTCCAATGATTGCCCTTGGATGGAAGACTCCACCGACGCGATGCTGGTGGCTCAAAAACTCGGAATCCCCTTTCAGGCAATTGATCTCAGTGAAGACTATCGGGAGAGAATTGTGGATTACATGTTTTCAGAGTATGAAGCCGGTAGAACTCCCAATCCTGACATCCTTTGCAACAGAGAAATTAAGTTTGATATTTTCCTTAAAGCTGCGCAAAAACTCAAAGCAGATTTTGTAGCTACTGGTCATTATTGTCAAAAAGGAGAATTGGAAGTTGGGGGAAAGCCCGTTTACCAACTGCTTGCAGGAGCCGATCCAAACAAGGATCAGAGTTATTTCCTCTGCCAATTAAGTCAGGACCAACTGGCAAAAGCTCTATTTCCCATCGGTCATTTGCAAAAATCTGAAGTGAGAAGAATCGCCAAAGAACTCGATCTGGTCACTGCGGATAAGAAAGACAGTCAAGGCTTATGTTTTATTGGAAAAGTTCGCTTGCCGGATTTTCTCCAACAGCAACTAAAGCCAAAAAAGGGGAATATCATTCAAATCCCTGAGAATCTGGAAATTTATCAAAGACTCCAAATCCCTGCCGGAATCGCTCCTGAAGATTGGGAGGACGAGGTTTTAGACGCGATTTCTTTACCGATTCACTATTCTCAAAATCAGGGAAAGGTACTAGGTGAGCATACAGGTGCACATTATTTCACCGTTGGACAAAGAAAGGGATTGCATGTTGGCGGAACAGGAAAGCCATTATTTGTGATTTCGACCGATACGAAGGAGAATGTGATCTACACCGGTTTGGGAGAGGATCATCCGGGACTGCTGCGAAATGGTTTATTTGTAAAAACTGACCAAATCCACTGGATTCGGGAAGATCTTTCTTTGAAACCAGGGGAATCCGCCAGATATCTGGCGAGAATCCGATACCGTCAGCCACTCAGTGGAGCCACTTTAATCCAAAAAGAAAATGGACTCTATGTCATCTTTGATCAGCCTCAAAAAGGTGTGGCCTCCGGGCAGTTTGTGGCCTGGTACGAAGGCGAGGAATGTATTGGTTCGGGGACGATATTTTAATTAATTCAGAAATAAGATTTACGAAATAGAGGATAATGATAATCGTAAGATTAATTCGAGATCATTAACCTCTTTTTAATATTCAGCAATTCTAAATTTTCAATTCACTCATTTTAAATTCATTTTGCCTCTAGATATCCTTTTTGAAGACGAATACCTGGTCATCATCGACAAACCTGCCGGCTTGTTGGTTCATCGTACGCGACTGGCATTCGGTGAAGAAGAAAACGCCTTAATCCAACTCCGGGATCAGATTGATTCCTGGGTTTCGCCGGTTCACCGATTGGATCGAGCGACAAGCGGGACCCTGCTTTTTGCAAAAAACAGTGAAATCCTTCCCCTGCTGAAAGCACAATTTATGGATCGTTCAGTTGAAAAAACTTACCTGACGATTGTTCGAGGAATTCCTACGGAGAAGGAAAACCTCATTGATCATCCCCTGACCAGTGAGCGCTCGGGAAAACTTCAGGAAGCACAGACCCGATACAAAGTAATAGCCGAATCAGAAATTCCGTTTAATTCCACTGGACGCTACCCCACCAGTCGATATAGTTTTCTGGAGTTAGACCTGATGACTGGCCGAACCCACCAAATTAGAAGACATCTGGCTCACATTCGACATTATATAATCGGGGATAAAAAACATGGAGACAACAAACAAAACATCTTCTTTCAGAAGCAATTTGGGTTAGAAAACCTTCTCCTTCATGCTTTAGAATTGAAATTCATTCATCCTGTGACACAAGAAGAAATCCAACTTCAGGCTCCACTTCCTGTACATTTCCGAACAATTATGAAGGAACTGGGCTGGAATCCGGAGCAAATTTTCTCAACAATAAATTGAAATCCCGAATTTGAATTACTTTACGCGAGCAATTAATTCCCCTATGCAAAAAACTATTTTAGGTCTTGTTTTGCTCTTGGCGAGCACACAAATTTCACAGGCTCAAAAAGCTGATATCGATCAAAAATTTGATCAAAAAGAATCCGTTTCACATTTTACATACCTTGCTTCAGATGAGTTGATGGGGAGAGATCCTGCCCGTCCTGAGATTAAGCTGGCGTACACTTTCATTGCGGATCAATTAAAAAAGTATGGAGCAATGCCTGTTCCGGGCGCCGATGGATACTTTCAAAACATTCCTTTTCGCCTGTCATCCCCTCCTACCAAAGGACAGGTTTCAATTGGTGACTCAATTTTCACTCAGGGAAAATCCCTTCTGGTCCTCGACGGAAAATCTCTTTCCGGTGATTTTGAACTGATTGAGGTAGGCTTCGGGCTTGAATCAGATTACGAAGGAAAAGATGTCAGCGGAAAAGTGGTTGTCACTAATATTGGCGCTCCCAATCGAATGACACCTGCTGATCTTTTTTCTTTGGGACGAGAAAAAGTAGCTCTGGCGCAAGCAAAAGGAGCTATTGGATTGATTGAAATGTATAATATCCCGTCGATTCCATGGCAATTGATTTCAAATAATCTGAACAGACCTCAAATGGGAATTGATCAGGGAGCATCCTCTGCGCTGCCCTACATTTGGATCAAAGACCTGACAAACGAAATCAAAAATACCGTTGCAACCAGAAAGGTTACGAAAGCTACGTTTGAAATAGAAGGTAAAAACAATAGATCCATCGAAGGGAAAAATGTATTAGCATGGATAGAAGGAACCGATCCAGAATTGAAAAATGAGTTTGTGTTGCTTTCTGCCCATTACGATCATGTAGGTGTGGGCAAACCTGATGCTGAAGGAGATTCTATTTTCAACGGAGCTCGAGACAATGCCGTCGGTACTATTGCAGTTCTTAATGCAGCCCGATATTTTGCATCAAACCCACCAAAGCGGTCAGTTCTTTTAGCTCTTTGGACTGCTGAAGAAAAAGGTCTATTAGGAAGCGGATACTTTGCCAATAATCCTTTGATTCCCCTGAAACAAATTGTTTTCAATCTGAATATCGATAATGCAGGGTATAACGATACTTCGATAATCACGGTAATTGGGCTTGGAAGAACTTCTGGTGACCATCTGATCAGTGAAGCTGTCGCAGAATATGGAATAAAAGCCACACCTGATCCATCACCTGAGCAAGGACTTTATGACAGATCTGATAATGTGAATTTTGCCCGAAAAGGAATTCCAGCTCCAAGCTTTACTCTCGGCTTCACTGCTTTTGATAACACAATCACCCAGTATTACCACAAAGCTGCCGATGAGACAGAATCATTTGACATGGATTATGCGACTATTTATTGGAAGTCTTATATCCTGGCTGCGCAAAAGATTGCAGATACGTTCGAAAAGCCAATCTGGCAAGCTGGTGATAAATACGAAAGCGTAGGGAAATCACTTTACGGAAATCAGTGATCTTAAATCAATCACTTTAAACAATCGAAAAAGGCCATGAGATTTTATATTCCCATGGCCTTTTTCATTTTTTATACTTCTCTTTTTTCAAAATCAAATCCAAAACAGGAAGGTTGACTTATTATCCTTCATACAGCATACCCGCAATGGTTGCAGTCATTAAGCAAGCAAGAGATGCTGCCATCAATGCTCTAAGTCCTAATCTGCTAAGGTTTCCCTGTTGATTCGGAGCTACAATACTGATTCCACCGAGTTGAATTGCTATAGAACTGAAGTTGGAAAAACCACACAGTGCGTAAGTGGCGATCACAATAGACTTGGCCGAGAGTGTTCCTGCTTCCTTCATTTCAGCCAAATTCAGATAGGCGACAAACTCATTGATGACAGTCTTCTGACCCAATAGACTTCCTATTTGAAGTGTATCCGACCATTCAACTCCTATTACCCATGCAAAAACTCTGAATACCTGACCAAACAAATACTCAAGTGAAAATCCTTGAAACTGACCGCCTGTAGAATTGACAACCATCGCGTTTAAACCAGTGTATTCACCTATCATGCCGGTCAGAACATAATTCAAAGCTGCAATGACCGCTATAAAAGCCAAAAGCATTGCTCCTACGTTAAGTGCTAATTTCAATCCTTCTGATGCTCCGATTGACATTGCATCGATCAGGTTGACTCCCATGCTTTCTTTATTCACCTCAAGCTTTTCTGATATTTTTTCCCTTTCCAACTCAGGAATGAACATTTTAGACATCACAATAGCAGCAGGTGCGTTCATGATACTCGCACCTAAAAGGTAAGCGGCAAATCTGCTTTGCTCTTCCATACTATCTCCTCCCAGAAACGCGACATAACCGGCCAAAACTCCTCCGGCAATCGTTGCCATACCTCCAGTCATTAAACACATCAATTCAGATTTGGTCATGTGGGGAATAAAAGGACGGACCAAAAGAGGTGCTTCCGTTTGACCTAGGAAAATATTTCCGGCTGCGGACAAGCTTTCAGGACCTGAAAGTCTCATCGTTCGAGCCATCACCCAGGCAATTCCAAAAACCACTTTCTGTAATGCTCCCAGATAGTATAAACCAGCCGAAACAGTTGAAAAGAATATGATTGTCGGTAAAACCTGGAAAGCAAAAATAAATCCGAAACCGTCCCCTGCAAGGTCTCCAAATATAAATGCAGCTCCGTCTCTGCTGAAACTCAGAAACTTTACAAATGCCTCACTTAAAATTGCAAAACCGCTTGCAACCAAAGGGACTTTAGTGATTAAAAATCCAAAAACAAGCTGAAGGGAAATCCCAATTCCGACAAGACGCCAATCAATTTTTTTCTTATGACTTGAAAAAATAAAAGCCACCAAAACGATGACAGCTAACCCAAAGACTCCTCTCAAATAATCCATTTAGTATTTTTTACAAAACCGAAGGCTAAAAATAGGCAAGTCAGGGTCATAAAAAAAGCCTGGTTTTCGCCAGGCCTCTAAATGTATTAGTTTCTCTTATTTATTTCATCCCTTATTCGGGCAGCTCGCTCGTAATCTTCATTCGCGATAGCTTTTTCCAGCATCTGATTGAGTTTATCAAGGCTGAAATCCTTCAATGAGGTTTCCTTTTTTGCAGTGATTTTTTGAGACTGGGCCTTAGGATCAGATTTTTGGTTTTTGTCTTCCACTTCATAATGCTCTACAGCTCCTTCAGACATTGCTTTTTCTGAACAGAAAACAGGAGAACCAAAACGAATTGCAATAGCGATCGCATCGGAAGGACGGGCATCAATTTCAACTTCTGTTTGACTGCTTTTGCACTGGATTTTTGCATAAAATACCCCTTCCTTCATATCTGTGATTACAATCCTGTCAACCTCAAAATTAAATCCAGCCGCAAATGACTTGAACAAATCGTGCGTCATTGGTCGGTTGGGAATTATTTTTTCGATTTCGAGTGCGATCGCCTGTGCCTCAAACATGCCAATTACAATCGGTAATCTCCTTTTTCCACCCACTTCTCCCAGTACCAGAGTAAATGACCCTGACTGCGAATGGTTGGACGAAAGGCCCAGAATCTCAAGTTCTATGAGTTTTTCCACAAAAATTTATAGTTCAGCTTTTAGTGCTTCTGTCAATTTAGGAACGATTTCAAAAGCATCTCCAACAATTCCATAATCTGCTGCTTTGAAAAAAGGTGCCTCAGGGTCTTTGTTAATCACAACAATATTCTTCGATGAATTAACGCCCGCAAGATGTTGAATCGCCCCTGAAATTCCAATAGCAATATATAAACTTGGTGCCACTTTTACGCCTGTTTGTCCGACGTGTTCATGGTGTGGTCTCCAACCGATATCTGAAACCGGTTTAGAACAACCCGTTGCCGCTCCAAGAGTTTTGGCAAGTTCCTCAATCATTCCCCAATTTTCAGGGCCTTTCATTCCTCTTCCTCCTGATACAACGATATCAGCCTCAGGCAAAAGAACCTCCCCTGTTGCTCTTTCGGTTGAAATAATTTTGGATGCAAAATCTGAAGCATCCAATGAAACATCGAATGTCTCAATCGTTGCGGGTGCCCCATCAGTTTTCAAATCAATTGCGTTCTTTTTTACTGCAAGAATTTTGTTTTCTGTAGAGATAGAAGCTTCGGCAAACGCTTTACCAGTAAAAATACTTCTCTTCACCAGATATCCTGAACTAGTATTCGGTAACTCTACTACATTACTGACCAAACCTGCACCCAACTTGATTGATAATCTTGCAGCGACAGCATCTCCTAAAGATGATTTTGCCAGGATCAAAGTCTTTGCTCCAACCTTTTTGAACGCTTGAGCAACAGCACTTGAATGAGCTTGAATCACCCCTTCACTCAATCTTGGGTCAGTCACGTGAAGGACTTTGGCAGCTCCAGCAGTTCCGATCCCTGCTAATTCCGCTTCAGAAAAAGTACCTAATGCCAATGCAACCACTTCTCCCTCCCCTGTTTTTGCAGCAAGGGCATTTGCAAAAGAAACGGCCTCTAGACTGGTCTTTTTTACTTTACCTTCAGTCTGTTCTATATAAACTAATATTGACATAAAATCTTGGTTTTTAATAGTTTGTAAAAATTCAATTAAAGCACTTTTGCTTCGTTTTTGAGTAGTCTCACCAGCTCTTTTACATTGTCCTTATCGATGAGTTTTACTTCTCCTTTTGCAGGTGGCAATTGGTAAGAACTGGCTTCAGCCTGGGTCTCCTGTGATACCGGTTCCACTACATTCAGCGGTTTGGTACGAGCAGACATGATTCCTCTCATATTCGGTATCTTCCATTCAGCAATTGGTTCCTGACAACCGGCAATCAGAGGCAAGGATGCTTCAAGAATTTCTTTTCCTCCCTCAATTTCACGAGCCATCTTAACTTTTGAGCCTTCAATTTCAAGTTTCATTACCGGAGAGAAAGACGGCATTCCAAGAAGTTCTCCTACCATTCCATGTACCATTCCACCATTGAAATCGATAGACTCCCTCCCCATCAATATCAAATCATAGCCGCCGGCCTTTGCATAATGAGCAATTTGCTTCGCAACGAAAAATGAATCTTTCGGAGCAGAATTGATACGAATGGCATCATCTGCACCAATAGCCAGTGCTTTTCTTAAAGTTGGTTCGGTCTCGAATTCACCGACATTCAGAGCAGTCAAAGTGCCGCCGGTCTGATCTCTAAGTTCCACTGCACGTGCCAAAGCATAATCATCGTACGGACCAATGATAAATTGAACTCCGGTCGTATCAAATTTGGTATTGTTAGCAGTAAACTGAATCTTGGAGGTAGTATCTGGTACGTGGGTGATACAAACAAGAATCTTCATTGGTTTAGGTTTATATTATTTCAGATTTATTTCGCGTGAAAATAACAGTCACTGGTTAATTAAAAAAACTATTCATGGGCAATTTGGACAGGTTACAACTTCTTCTTCAATTCACCAAGGAAGAACCGGAAAACCCTTTCAATTGGTATGCTTTAGCCTTAGAGTATTCAAACTCCGATCAGGCAAAAACAGCTGAAATTTTTGATAACCTTTTAAAATCTCACCCTGAATATCTGCCCACCTATTACACTTCAGCTCAGTTTTTTTCCGAGCAAATTGATCTGGAAAAAGCCAAAGAAATATTTGAAAAAGGAATTTTGCTTGCTGGAAAGTTGAAAGAAGAGAAAGCTTTGAAGGAATTGAAAAATGCCTACCAAAACTTCCTCTTCGAAAATGATTTTGATTAGGCTACACTTTAAAAACCTCTGGAAAATGAGATTCTTTCACTTCCTGAGCGCCGGCCATATAACCCAAATCATATAACTTTTGGCAATTTTTTGCATTATCCATAGCTGCAAGATCATCGATCTCTTTTTGAGAATAGGGCTTTAATGGCTTGAATCGAGCATTCATATCTTCCACGTCTAAAAATACATTATACCTCAGATAGTGGAGAAGCCCCTCTTTTCTTCCTGGTTCATCGCTCAGGATGTCTTCACTTAAGACCCCAACTTCTCTGTCAATCTCATAAGCTGTTGGCGACCTGGAGAGCCATTGCATCATCATTTGATTTTGCCAACTGGCGTCCTGCATAAACATTTCGGGCAGGTTTGCAGCCCAATCCAATAGGTGGCTTTTTCCGATTTTTTGAGGCAATTTTTTGAACTTAGTCATTCCGGTACCCACCGAAACAACCATGAGTTTATCTTCCCCCATTTGCCAGTGGTAAGGAAAACCTTTCAAAGTTGCAACCATCAAAAGCTGTAATGCGGGATTATTAGCCATACTTACTCCCCCATCAACAAATGCCGCAAATCCATTATCTCCTCCAACTTCGATCGATTGAGGAAGAAAATAGGTTGGAGCTGCGGCACTAGCTCTGACACATTTCCAAATTGGAATAGCTTTATTATTTCCATGGCCTGAATCATAAAATTTGCCTTTTGGATGATTGTTTAAGGGCCAAACACTATTTGTATCTGCTCGCTTTGCCACGATGCAAAGTGCCGTTTTCACCTTTTTTTGGTCGCCTAAAAGAGTGTCTCCAAAGACATTTTTCAATTCCTCTTCAAGTGCGGCATCATCGTATTTACTTTTGATCAGGTTGTCCAATTCAAAAATTCGATACCATTTATATTTCTTACCAAAGATTTTTGTACCCAACTCGAAGTATTTCTGTGTGATCTCATCCACTGTCATACCTATCGCCAGAGCTGCCGCGATAATTGAACCTGTACTCGTACCGCCGATCAGATCAAAATAATCTGCAAGCAAAAGCTTGTCATTTTTGTGTTGTTTTCGAAGTAAGTCTTCAATATGCTTAAGGTAGCCCAATGAAAGCGCTCCTCTAATTCCGCCTCCATCAAGGGCGAGGATTCGTTTTGGACCTTTGGGATCTAATTTTTCTGCCAATGTTTTCATAAAAATGTGAGTTTCTGAAAGAGTTTAGAAAAGATTTCATAACCAATTTAGTAAATTGAATCTCAGCACTTTCACTTTGAAAACGATTTTTCATATGATCTCCCAAAAAGAAATCCTGTCCCATTTTTTACCCATTTTAGAGAAAAATGGGGAGCACTTTAAAAAGTTCACTTTAGTAAGAGCTAAAAAAGCTGAACCTGGAACCTGGATAATAACCAAAACTTCCGATGGGGTTGAAACAAAAAATCAGGCAAAACAAGGTGATATGTTGGTCGAAAACCAGACTAGTTCCTTTGAGCAATATCTTGTAAAACAGGAAACTTTTTCAAAAAAATATGAAATCGAACAATCCTTGGAGCGGGGCTGGGCGACTTATCGGCCAATCGGTGAAATATTGGCTTACCGAGTTTCAAATGTCGATTTCGAATTTTTCGGAGTGGTAGATCTCCTTGAATTTGAAGCTCCATGGGGCGAAACAACGGTTGTAAAACCCGGAGATTATCTCGTCACTTCTCCCGAAAAAAATGAGATTTACCGGATTGCTCAAAAAGAATTTGGTGAAACTTATAAGAAGGCTTAAGGCTTCAAAATTATCTTGCCCATTTGCTCACCGGCTCTCATTCGGTCAAATGCATCAATCGCTTTTTCCAACGGGAAAACCTGATCAATTACCGGGTGAATCTCTTTTTGCTCAATCAGTTGAATCATCTTTCTAAAATCTTTATCGGAACCCATGGTGCTTCCCATGATTTTAAGCTGATTCCAGAAAATCCGTCTTGCTTCTAATTTTCCCGGATTTCCTCTGGTAGCTCCATAAAAAACAATTCTTCCTCCTGGCTTACAAACCTGGATTAGTTGGTTGAAAGAATCTCCCGCAGCTCCGTCAATAATAAGATCAAATCCTCCTTGGGTCGCTTCTATCGCCTTATCAACCCAATTTGGATTGGTATAATCGAATCCAAAGGAAGCTCCCATTTTAAGACCTTTTTTAATTTTATCAGGACTGCTGCTGCTGATCGATACTTTGGCACCAAGAGCTAATGCAAACTGAGCTGCAAATTGAGCCACCCCACCTCCAAAACCCGTAATGAGGACATTTTCATCATCCTCCAACTGACCTTGGTAAGTCAAAGCCCGATAAGCGGTGAGGCCGGCCAGAGGCAAAGCAGCTGCTTCTTCCCAGGTAAGATGATCCGGTTTTTGATACAATCGATCCACCGGAACGACCACGTTTTCCGCAAAAGTACCATTTCGGGGCATTCCCAAAATCTCAAAATTCTTTCCCTGAACACTTTGCTTGTCCCCCCAATTTATAGAAGCATTGATGATTACTTCTTTTCCAATCCAAGAGGTATCTACTCCTTTTGCTACCTCAGAAACTACTCCGGCACCATCAGAACCAAGTATTATCCCACTTTTTAGATTTGGGTATAAGCCTTGTCTGCTCCATTCATCCCGATGATTTAGTGCAGCTGCTTTGATTTTTACTCTTACTTCACCCGGACCTATAATCGATTCCTGAACATCGGTCAGACTGATCTTCTCTTTCGAATCCAAGTTTAGGACAATGGCTTTCATTCTTTTTAGATTAGAATTGAGTAGGCTTTGATCCTTTGTTCATCAGGTCATCTGTATCGTCTTCATTTGCTCGACTTTGAAGCTTGATCGTATTTCCGGCATCAAACTGAGAGATCCCGCTGGATTGACTTACAAAGTTTTGGCCATACATAGGCTCTTTCGAGCCCATATTCTGTCCTCCGAAATTATCGAGATCTGTGAATTTGGTGAAACGACCGATAAATCGAAGTTTGACTGTATCGAGAGATCCATTTCTGTGTTTGGCGATAATTACTTCTCCGACACCCTGAGTAGAATTATGATCTTCATCTTCCGTAATTCCATAGTATTCAGGTCGATAAAGGAACATAACCATATCCGCATCCTGCTCGATAGCTCCTGATTCTCTCAAATCCGAAAGTTGCGGACGCTTATCGCCTCCTCTGGTTTCTACAGCTCTTGAAAGCTGCGAAAGTGCAATTACCGGCACGCTGAGTTCCTTTGCGATCTTTTTGAGCGCCCTGGAAATACTGGCAATTTCCTGTTCACGATTACCTCCGAAATTTCCACCCTTGGAATCGCCCGACATCAACTGCAAGTAGTCAATAACGATCATTTGAATATCGTGCTGAGCTTTCAGTTTTCGGCATTTTGCCCGGAGTTCCAAAATGGAAAGAGCTGGAGTATCATCCACGAAAAGTGGCGCTTTTGAAAGTTTGGCTGTCTTATGAACCAACTGAGCCCACTCGTGGTCAGCAAGTTGACCCTTTTTGATTTTTTCTGAATCCAGTTCAGCTTCGGCTGCAATCAGTCGATTTACCAACTGGATGGAGGACATTTCAAGAGAAAAAATAGCCACAGGACGATTGTGATCCACCGCGGCATTTCTCAAAACTGAAAGGACAAAGGCCGTCTTACCCATTGCAGGACGAGCTGCGATGATCACCAAGTCAGATTTTTGCCAACCCGAAGTCACCCGATCTAGTGCTGTGAATCCTGAAGGAACGCCCGTCAAACCATCTTTTTGATGTTTTCTGATTTCCATCTCAGCGATAGCCTCACGCATGATGGTCTTCATGTCGGAATAATTCTTCCGGATATTTTTCTCAGAGATTTGGAAAAGACTCTGCTCCATCTTATCCAAAAGCTCAAAAACGTCCGTTGTTTCTTCGTAAGCATCGCGCTGGATTTCCGATGAAATACGGATCATTTCCCGTTTGATCGCTTGCTCAGTGATGATCCTTGCGTGGTATTCAATATTGGCTGCAGAAGCGACTTTCGAAGTCAGTTCTGTCACATAAAATGCTCCGCCTGCAATCTCTAGCGTTCCGGTTTTCCTCAATTGTGTGGTCACGGTAAGCAAATCTATCGGCTGAGTATCGGTGAAAAGATCCAAAATCGCCTGAAAAATCACCTGATGAGAATCTTTGTAGAAGCTCTCCACTTTCAGGATATCGATGACGTTTGTCAATGCATCTTTCTCCAACATCAATGCTCCCAAAACTGCCTCCTCCAGGTCTGTGGCCTGCGGGGGCACTTTTCCAAGCATACTCGTATTTTCGTAAGAAGGCTTTTTTCGGGTGATCAAAGGATTGGGTCTTTTCTCGTTCATGGTAACAAATGTATAGGTCTTGAGTCAGGAGTTTTAAACAACTTTTACCCAAGTTATCAACAAGGCAAAGCCTCAAAAATCAAGCCTCGTAAGGTTTCCGGTTATTTATAGTAGACTCCGTTTCGGTAGCCTCTGAACATGCTGCAAAGCATCGCCCAGGTGAAGTGCCAAAGCATTTCGGAAAGCGGGATATTCAGTAATTTATAGCCCAAAACGGGTTTGTCAAGCATTCCGTATTTATCCCAAAAGTGGGGGAAAAGCAGGTTGAAATTCAGGTAATAGATGGCTAAAGAAACCGCCAAAGTGGCAAAAGCTGAGATAATCGAAAGTCGTATCAAATCCGGTCTCTGAAACCAGATATAAACCGAAAGTAGAAAAAACGTGAGGAAAGTGACGTAACCTGAATGAATCCCTAAAACCACGCTGAACAAAGTTAAACTTCCGCAACCGATCAGGAAAAGGATAAAGAAATCCCTGTTTCTGGCTCCGGTATGCTTTTCGAAGTCAATTTCTTTTCTGGTAAAGGAAGAATGGATGTACCCACCCACTCCGAAAAGCGCAAATCCTATAATGTAATCCTCAATCCCGACAATCCCCTCTCCAAACAAAGTGGGTGGCCTCCAGTAATCCCTGAAATACCAGTATTCAGCGAGGATACCCATGATGCCGCCTACCAAGCCAACTCTTACCATTCCGCTCTTCCATGGGTTTTTCAAATAAATGAAGGCCCATACAAGCATATAGAGAACGGAAAGTGACAGGTAAGCGTATTTATCAGGAAACATTAAAAGGTAATTTTGGCTCGAAAATAAAGAAAAACCTGTCCCCAAAAAAAATGTCGGGAATCAGAAAGGTAAGTCTGCCTGCTCCCGAGTTTTATTTTTAAGTTTGAAAGAGAAAGTAAAAACTGATCAATCCCAATTATGAAAAAATATCATTTCATCGCAATCGGAGGCGCCGTGATGCATAATCTAGCTTTGGCACTGGTAAGCAAAGGCTATCAGGTCAGCGGTTCCGATGATGAAATCTATGAACCTTCCAGAACCCGTTTGGAAAAAGCAGGAATTTTGCCTGCCCAATACGGTTGGTATCCGGAGAAAATCACTTCCGATCTGGACGGAATCATCCTTGGG
This sequence comes from Algoriphagus sp., assembly GCA_029945945.1. Classification (GTDB taxonomy): domain Bacteria; phylum Bacteroidota; class Bacteroidia; order Cytophagales; family Cyclobacteriaceae; genus Algoriphagus. The sequence goes on from JAQSDM010000001.1 coordinate 122,367, forward strand.
ATGCATGCTCGAATCGATAATCCTGAACTGATTAAAGCCCAGGAAATAGGAATTCCGGTTTTCTCATTCCCTGAATTCATTTACAACCAAAGCATTGACAAAAAGCGGGTTGTAATCGCAGGTTCCCATGGAAAAACCTCAATTACTTCGATCATCCTTCATGTTCTGAAAGACCAAAAGGTTGATTTTGATTATCTCGTGGGTGCTCAGATCGAAGGATTTAATTTGATGGTTCGATTATCGGATGCTCCGGTTATAATCATCGAAGGAGATGAATATCTGACTTCCCCGCTGGATCGTACTCCAAAGTTTTTCCATTATAAACACGACATCGCTTTGGTTTCCGGAATCGCCTGGGATCACTTCAATGTTTTTCCGGACTTCGAAGAGTACAAGGCTCAGTTTACTGAACTGATGAGCAGAACTCCGGATTCGGGAGAACTCATTTATTGCGAAGCTGATCCGCTGGTGAAGGAAGCCGCCGAGAAAGTCAGCATAAAAGCTAAAAAAACTCCCTACAAAGCTCATCCTGCTCAGATTAAAAACGGAAAGACTTTTCTGGAAACCCCTTCAGGCTTGATTCAGATTGAGATTTTCGGAGAGCATAATCTTCAAAATCTTCAAGGAGCGATGAATATTTGCAGGTCGCTGGGACTTTCGGATGATCAGTTTTATACCTCCATTCAGAATTTCAAAGGAGCTGCCAAGCGCCAGGAATTATTGGCTAAGGGTGAGAACTCTAGTTTGTTCCGCGATTTTGCCCATGCTCCTTCCAAACTTCAGGCTACCGTAAATGCTGTCAAAGCACAGTTTCCTGAAAGAAAATTAGTCGCTGTCCAAGAACTACACACCTATTCTTCGCTTAACAAAGCCTTTTTGCCTAACTATGCAGGCTCGATGAAATCTGCGGATATTGCCGTCATCTATTTGAATCCTCATGCCGTGGCTTTGAAAAAACTCGAATTGATGGATGAGGATACTTTGCGAACCGGATTTGAAAGGTCCGATCTGAAATTATTTACAGATAGTGCTGAACTGAAAGAATATCTTTTGGCTCAGGACTATTCCGATTCTAACTTACTTTTGATGAGTTCCGGTAACTATGACAACATGGACTTGGAGGGAATCAAAGCAAAATTTAACTAACCATGCGTTTAAACTTAAGGAATTCAATAGCATTTTTTGACCTGGAAGCTACCGGGATAAATGTTTCTACTGACAGGATCGTAGAGATTTCCATCGTAAAACTCCATCCGGACGGAGGTCAGGAAATTCTCACCAAACGTGTAAACCCGGGAATTCCGATACCTTTGGAGGCCTCGCTTATTCATGGGATTTATGATAAGGATGTCAAAAACGAACCAACCTTCAAGGATTTGGCGAAGGAGCTCCAACTGTTTTTTGGTCAGGCAGACCTGGCAGGATTCAATGTTCTGAAGTATGATATTCCGCTTTTGGTCGAAGAATTTCTTCGGGCAGGAATTGATTTTGACCTCGAAAAAAGGAATTTGCTGGATGCTCAAAAGATTTTCTTCCTGATGGAAAAGAGAAATCTCACCGCAGCATATCAGTTTTATTGTGGTCGAAAGCTTGAAAATGCACACAGTGCCGAAGCGGATACCCTAGCTACCTTAGATGTATTCAAAGCTCAAATCGAACGATACCTGGGTGAAGAAGTAGAAGATCTTCAGGGAAATAAGGTGGGAGTCTTTGAAAATGACATGAAAAAAATCCATGAACTCGTCAACGAGAAGATGGTTGACCTTGCCGGAAGATTTGTTTTCAACAATGACGGTCAGGAAATCTTCAACTTTGGCAAGCACAAGGGAAAAACCATCGAGCAAGTCTTCAAAGAAGAACCGGGATATTACGATTGGATGATGCGGGGAGATTTTCCTCTGGATACCAAAAGGAAACTGACTCAGGTCAAGTTAAGAGGATTTACTAACAGATAAAGTGGCTGGAAGATCGAAGACGGAAGACCGAAGAAATCTAGAATTCAGCCATTCAGTCGTTCCTCTTTGATCGATATTGTGGCATAGAAGCTGACATTCAGATTTATACTATTTGCATAAAAAAAAACCCGGAAGTAATTCCGGGTTTTTTATTGGTAAGTCTAATGTCTTAATACTTTATTCTTTTCTCTTGCCTTTCAATTGATACTTTGTACTTAATACTTTATCAATCAAGGCTTATAATATTTCAATGCTTCCGCCATTTGAGAGTTCAGCTTTTCAATTCGGTTCGCTGGTCCGGGGTGAGTAGACAAAAACTCAGGCGGTGCTTGTCCACCTGCGGCTGCCATTCTTTCCCAAAAAATCGGAGCTTGGCGGGGATCATACCCTGCCATTGCCATAAAAATCAAACCCATTTCGTCTGCTTCCAACTCATGCTTTCTTGAGAAACTCAACATTCCCAATTCACTTCCGATTCCTACTGATTGCAATAAAATATTTTGTGTCAAGGAAGGATTCTGACCAATCGCGGTAGAAAGCACCCCAGCACCAAAGTTGGTCACCAAACCGGTTGACATTCTTTCTCTTGCATGAGCGGCTACAGCGTGCGCAATTTCATGCCCCATTACTACGGCTACACCAGCTTCATCTTTCGCCACAGGCATGATCCCTGTATAAAAAGCAACTTTGCCACCCGGCATACACCAAGCGTTTACATCGGCGCTTTCCAGCAGATTAAACTCCCAATTAAACTCTTTAACGAGGTCAGTATATCCCTCAGAAATCAGGTATGATTCCACTGCTTTGGCCATTTTGTTCCCCACTTTGAGAACTCTCTGACCGTCACTTGTTCCATTTACAACTTTGCTTTCCTTTATTACTTTAGAATATTCCTCATTGACAAGTGGCTGTATTTCTCCACTTGAAACAAGAGAGAGTTGGCTTCTTCCCGTCAGTGGAACTGTAGCGCAAGCATACGCCGAAAGCCCTACGACGAAAATTAATAGTATCTTTTTCATTGGTAGTTTGATTAATCTAAAAGTGAAATTTCAAAAAGAGTACCAAGGTTCAGCCATCAAGTAAATTTTAGTATTTTCATTAAAATTATTCTTAGATGCAAAAATCAATTCCAGCTTCAAACCTCACTCCGGCAGCTAAAAACTACCTTGGGAAAATGACCAGCCCCTTTATTTTTTGGTGGGCAATGCTTTTTAAACTTCCATCTGCAGTTTTTTGGAGACTGAAAATCAAAAGCCTCAGCCCCGAAAAGAGCGAAGTTACAATCCCTTATTTTTGGAGAAGTCAAAACCCGTTTAAGTCGATCTATTTCGCAGCTTTGGCCGGAGCAGCCGAACTGAGTACAGGAGCTCTTTGCCAGTTAGCCATTGCAGGAAAGGGGCAGTTCAGCATGCTGGTTGTAGATTTCAAAGCTGAATATCACAAGAAAGCAAACCAGAAAATCACTTTTACATGTGATCAGGGAGCTGAACTTTTCCAATTGATAGATGGGATGAAAGCGGGGGATACAGGCCAGTTGATGATGGTTTCTACGGGCAAAAATCCTTCGGGTGAAATTGTGGCAAAATTCTATGTCACCTGGTCTTTCAAGCGCAAAGCTTAATTAACCCAGTCTTTTTCCTGCACGATAAACTCACTTAATCTGGCGAAAACTTTTTCCTTTGACCAGTCCAAAAATTGATGATGAATATGCGCCTGGTTGAATCTGACAATGATTTTATCCCAGGTATCTCTGTCAATTTGATAATCATCCATCAAAACCGAGCGAACCGAATCAGAATCCACTACTGCTAAATAGCCTTGTCTGCGCCTTAAAATTTCAAGTTTCTCCTGGTATTGTCGCTCTTGTCGGGCCTTTTTGGTAAAGTAGGAAATCGGTCCATAGATCGTCAATCCTCCACCCATTGAAGTCCCCGTGCCCACAGTGACTTCCCCTTTTTTCGAGGGCTCAGATTTTTCATTTGGATCAATAAGAGTCAGCTTTCCATCCCGAAACCGAAATGCATATGGCTCACCTTTTACTTCAAAAGTGGGAAGCAACCTTGCCCGGTCCTGGATTTGAACCAAGAGGAATCGATCCGCAGTGAGCTTGATTTTTTGATCAATGAATCCTGGAAATCTGAAAATCAACGTGTCACCAAGGGAGGCTTTAACAGAAAAATAACCTCTTGAATTAGTCGTGGCTGTTTGCTCTTTTGCAACGATCGTAACCTCCACTCCCTCCATGTATCTCTTGTCAGTTGCGTCAAGGACATTTCCAGAATAGGATGCCTGAGCAAAAATCGCCTGCGAAAAAAGGATCAGAATTCCTGTGAGTAAAAGAAGAAAAGTTGACTTCAGATTCATTTCAGCCAAAATTACTCTGGTTTTTTCAGGGCAGGAAAAATATTGAGTTAAAGAAACTTAAGGCCGAATGGAAACTTTGATAAAGTGAAACTCATCAAGATTACTTGATCTCCAGAAGTTTATCAGTCCCCAAAAACTCCGGCGTCTCAGTTTTGTACCAGGTCCGGTTAGCTGGGATTTTCATTCCTTCAAATTCCATTTCTCCTTCCAGATAAATGATCTCACCTTTTCCTGCCTGTTCGTCCTGATAAAACTTGTAAGCTGCCATCCTGTACGTTTCGGGCTCAATGTAGAAATACCAAATATCCTTCTCATAGGGCACGCGGACGACTTGATAGGTTTTCCCATTCAATTCTTCCAAACTCACTTTTTCTTCAATTCTGGTATTCGGATCGGTCAGTTTCATCGGCAATCCCCAGAGATAGGTATAATAATTTCTCATGCGAAGAGCCCTCTCATTATCCACTTCTCCTTCGAAAACCTGAACCGAATCGTTCCAAACGATATAATTCAAACCTTCGATCCGATAAACCATTTTGGATTGGGAATTATCGAGGCTGAATTCGTAAAAACGCGATTCCTTTCCTGCCGCAAAACTGTCCTGAATAACAAAACTCGCTTTCAACTTTGACCAAATCCCATTTGGGTCATGATAGCGAATAGATCGCTTTATGATTTCAGGTCCAGTCAAAAGCGTTTCTGAGGAGTGCTCGGTACATCCGATTGAAAAAAGAAACAAAAGGATCAGCGTTATAGAATTTCTCATGTTCGGTTTTTTTATGAATCTACCTAATTTCACCGAATGGAATTTAACCTCACCCGAATAGCCCCTACTCCTAGTGGATTTTTACACTTGGGAAATCTCTATTCATTTTTGATTACAAAAGCGCTGGCGGAAAAACATGGCGCCAAAATCTTGCTTAGAATAGATGATTTGGATCGTGAGAGATTTAAAACCGAATACGTACAGGACATCTTTGATACGCTGGATTTCATGGAAATCAGCTATGATTTTGGGCCAAAAAACATGGAGGAGTTTGACTCTGAATGGTCCCAGATTCATCGATTGAACCTTTACGAGAAGGGCTTAGAAAAACTTAAAGCTCAGAATGTGCTTTTTGCTTGTGATTGCTCCCGCAAAAAAATCCAGCAAATGGATTCATCAGGCTATTATTTAGGCCATTGTCAGGATCGCCGGATTCCCCTTGATCGGGAAGATGTGGCCTGGAGGTACAACACATTTACAGCGGATTTCATCAAAATCAAGGAATACCCGGATCAATTCAAATCCTACACACTTCCTGAGGATACAGCCTTTTTCGTAGTGAGAAAAAAGGATCGGTTACCTGCTTATCAGCTCACTTCTGTGATTGATGATTTGCATTATGGGGTAGATTTGATCATAAGAGGAACAGACTTATTTGGATCCACGCTTGCCCAGCAATTGGTCGCGGAGTCGTTGGGAGATCAAACTTTTAAGGAGGTGACATTCCTTCACCACAAACTCCTCAGGGGCCCAAACAAGGAAAAACTTTCGAAGTCCGAAGGATCCACCTCCATTCAATTCCTCAGGAAAGCAGGAAAAAAACCATCTGATGTTTATCGGATTCTTGGAGAACTCTCAGGTTCGAAGGAACCGATTGTTGATTTTGAAAGCTTCAAGAATAACATGAGTTTTATATAGAAAAAGGCCGAAGAAATCACTCTTCGGCCTTTTCATTTCCTTCAGTAACTCAAATCAATTGTATCTCGCAGGCATATTAGGAGCCACTTTTGACTTTTCGATAAACTTGCGGATGTCCTCATTCGATGTAGCCAAATCCTCAGCTCTCAGGTACATCATATGTCCGCTTCTATATCCTTTAAAGTCAATTCTGCTTTTCATTTTTCCGGCAGGATCTATTTGCCATAGGCTGTATTTTGCATTGAAGAAATCTGTTCCTCCGTCGAAATAGCCCGACTGAACCATCAGGTGCAGGTATGGATTTTGGCGCATGGCAGTTCCCAAATCGTATCCTGTTGTTTCATTTGATCGATCCCAAGGATGGACCGGACCGAATAGATTGTAGGTCAGATCCGTGTTGAATTTCAAGACGTTTTTAGCGTAAATATTGAATGCCGGCGCAAAAGCATGATTCCAGCTGGTCAAAGCCGGATCAAAATCATAGCTATTGCCTGCGCCCTGACGATCAAATCCTTTGTAGCGGCTATCCAATCGGCCAATCGTCATTCCCTGATCTCTGAGCAATTCCTTCCAGAAGAAGTTGGTAGGAACAGCAAGGTTGTGGTCCAAAATAGACTGCTTGCTCAAACCTGAATATCTCGCCATTTGAGTTGCAATTGCATCGCGCTCGGCTTCTGGTAAGTTTCCGCCTTTCACCATCGCAGGAAGCACCTGATTCAAAGTATATGGCTCAACTTCCGCCAAAAGTTCATCCAGATCTTTGCTTTGCAAATCAGCCGGAAGCGCTTTGTGATACCAAGCAGTAGCTGCAAAATATGGCAGGTAATTCGCCATTTTCACAGGTCCGCCACGCTCAATTCCCATATCAGTTGGAGAAACCAGGATTACTCCGTTGAAATACATCCAATGAGAATCTTGAAGCTGCGCAACTAAACCGGCAACCCGGGTAGTACCGTAGCTTTCACCGATCAGGTACTTTGGCGAAGCCCAACGGTTTGATCTGGTTACGAAAGTATTGACCCAATCAGCCAGGTATTTAATATCTGAATTGATCCCGAAGAAAGTCTCTCTTGGAGTTTCCGGATCGGTCTGTCTCGAATATCCAGTATTCACCGGATCGATGTACACGATATCTGCCACATCCAAAATCGAATGCGGATTGGCGCGGGTTCCATAGGGCTGAACAGGGTAGCCCTCGTCATCGATATTCAACAAAACCGGTCCTGTGTAAGCCAAATGCATCCAGATGGAAGCAGAACCAGGACCCCCGTTAAAGGAAATCACCAAAGGGCGATTTGCTTTATCGCTAATGTCTGATCGCTCGTAATACGTGTAGAATAGGGATGCAATAGGCTTTCCTTTTTCATTCCAGACGGGTTGGGTACCTGCAGTTGCCTTATATGGAACACGCTTTCCTTTGATAGTCACTTCACCTGTGGATTCCACTTTGGATTCCACCTCGATTTGCCGCTCGGTTTGGGCAAAACTAATCCCGAAGCAAAGCAGCAACAGGAAAGCTATACTTAGTTTTTTCATCTGGTTATAATTTGTTTTTGAATGGTCAGATGGAATCTCGCAGTTCTGAAAATCATCCGTGTGGTTGACGCTTTCGTCATGCTCGATTTCATATTATTGAAATTTGATTTTTTAAGGCCATATGGAATCTCGCAAATTTGATAATCATCCCAGTATGTGACGCATGCATCATGCTCGATTTCATAAAGTCAGATGGTCTTTTATTTTGATTACAAACTAATAATTAGGAGTCCATTCGGGGCAAAGTATTACATCAATGGAAGAGTTGTGCTTAGTTTTTTCCTCTTCCAACCAATTTAGCAATTACAACAGCAGGGTATAATACACCTATAGTAGACAAAAACACCGCTAGCATTTTGGCCATTATCTGGGTTGGGATAAAATCACCAAAACCAACTGTAGTCAATGAAACAAGACTGAAATAAATGTAATAGACAAAATCCTTATCCTGACCTGCCAATGTTTCATCTCCGGTGATGGAGTGACCAGTGGTAATCTGAATGATTTCAAGCAAGAAAGCTCCCAAAATTGCAACCAATAAATAGACATTAATAGCCCCGATCACCCGATACATATTCACCTCATCATCCCTGAATAAAAGCTTGATATTCAATAATATGAATACAATCATGTTAGCTATACCTACAATCCTTTCCAGTAAATAAAACTCAACAGGAATGTCACTGAATCTTAATATTCTGAGTCCAAGTTGAGCAAAGAAAAGTAAGGTGGTAAGAATGATCAAACCTTTTTGCCTCGAAGACCAAATGCCTGTGAAAAACAAAAAAAGGAAAACGGTATTGACAAAAATGGTTTGCACTTTACCATATTCAATCAGGATTGGAAGAATGAAAACCGTGAAAATAAGAATCACCAACAAAAGACTAAAACTGGCATCCGTAAGCCAATATTCTGTGAATTTGGTAAAAGCTTTTCTTACAGGTTTGTGTTCCTCCGGATTACTTTGATCCATAGTTAGAGAAGATTCAAAATTCAATATAACCATTTAGGACGCTTACTGCTTGCCCTCGCAAAATTACTCTGTCATCATGCTTCTCCAGATGAAGTACTCCTCCTCTCCTGCTTGCCTGGTAGGCTTTGAGTTGAAACTTGCCCGTTCGCTGGTACCAGTAATCCATCAAAGCACAATGTGCGAAACCTGTAACCGGATCTTCCGGAACTCCGACATTTGGCCCAAAAAATCGGCTGTAAATATCAAATGGTTCTTTGCCGGGCGCAGTGATAATAATCCCTTCCTCGCTTTGATCCGCAATCAATGCGAAGTCCGGAATCAACCCTTCGACATCCAAGTAATTCTCCAGTTCAAAAATCCAGTTTCTGCGTAATTGGGAAGAATGGACGATTTTATATCCTAAAAACTCATCTCCAAAAAAAGGATGCTTCTCGGCATAAGTCGGTAGCAACGGGAAATCCATTTCCAACCATTCTCCATCACTCTTGACTCGGAGTTCACCACTTCTGGTTTGAAACCGGATCGTTTCTCCGGGGTTTGCCCAGCCAGATTTAAGCATCCAAAATGCGGAAGCAAGTGTGGCATGACCACAAAGATCGATTTCTAAAGTTGGGGTAAACCATCTCAATCCAAAATTCCCATGCTCGGAAGTCCTCTCCACAAAAGCTGTCTCACTGAGATTCATTTCCATTGCAATTGCCTGCATTTGCTCTGCAGACAGATTTTTTTCCAATAAGCATACAGCAGCAGGATTTCCTGAGAAAGCTTTGTCTGTAAATGCATCAACAGTTGCGATGTTCAGTTTCATATGATTATTATTTGTTTTTCACTCGCCAAATGGAATCTCGCATAGATGATAATTATAGCACTGCGTTTCGCCTAAGGTCATGCTCGATTTCATGGTTTAGTATCTTTCTTTCAAAATATTCATATGATGAATAAAGTGTCCCGGAATGATCCAAAACAAGGCTCTTGGGGTAATTGGGTTTCCGCTGGCAGTTCCCACGTTATCCAAGGAACTCTCAGGTAATGTCCGAATCAAGGTCCGAAGTGCTTTCCGTTGCGCTTCGAAATCTTCCAGTAATGCCTCGATCGGTACGTGTCCAAATCGGGCATTCAATACATAAGGATCCTGATCAAATCCCGGTAAAGCCGACTTTTCTCCTCTGGCAAAACACAAAGCTCTGAAAGTCATAATCCGCTCCGTGTCGATCACGTGACCGATTACTTCCTTTGGTGTCCACTTACCAGCTTCGTAGGGAATTGAATCCCATTTTTCTGGCTTGCTACCAATAAGGGATTTGAGATCTTCGATTTGACTGGTGATCAGATCTGAGATATTTTCATTGACTACCTGCGAAAGATATTTATCAAAATATGCCGCGTATTCACCTTTGTTGGGAGGGAGAAATGTGTTCATGTAAATTTTTATTTGTTTCGAAGCTAATAGGATAAATTTAGGGCAAAGCTTAAAACCAATCTTCACATGTATAAAATTTTATTTACCCTGATTCTGGGAATTAATTCTCAGAGTCTTTTTGCCCAAACCACGATTGTCAGAAATCCCATCATTGAGAAATATGTGAATGAGGTTTCCTCCGACTCCCTTGAAAGCTACATAAAAGCTATGGCGGCATTTCAATCTCGTCACACGCTGAATACAAATAAGAAAAATGGAATGCCAGCCGCACAGAAATATGTGCTGGACAAATTCAAGTCTTTCGAAAAAGACTCCAAAGGACGAATGAGTTCTCAAATAGAAGAATACATCATCCCGGCTGACGCAAGGAGAATTTTGAAAGACTCTCCTGCTGCCAATGTCGTGGCTACGTTAAAAGGAACCAATCCGTCGGATAACCGAATCTTCATCATCTCAGGACATTTGGACTCCAGAAACAAAGACGTCATGGATACGGAAGGTTTTGCCCCGGGTGCCAATGACGATGGCAGTGGTGTGGCAGCAGTGATTGAGGCAGCCAGAATATTGGCGAAAGGTGATTTTTCAGCAACCATCATGTTCGTTGCTTTTGCAGGAGAAGAAGAAGGATTGAAAGGTGCCACTTACATGGCTGACAAAGCAAAAGCTGAAGGATGGAATATTGCCGCAGTTTTGAACAATGACATTGTGGGCAACAGCAACTCTTCAGAAACCAATATCAGCGACAACACGAAAGTTCGAATCTTCTCGGAAAGCATTCCACTTGCAGAAACAGAGCAAACCGCTCAAATCCGACGCTCAATCAATGCGGAAAACGACAGCAAATCCAGACAATTGGCTCGCTACATCAAAGAAGTCGGTGAGCGCTACGTAGATCAAATGGAGGTGAAACTTATCTACCGATCTGATCGATTCCTGAGAGGCGGAGACCAAACTCCATTCATGAGAAATGGATTCACTGCAACCAGAATGTCTGAAATGAACGAAAACTTCTATCATCAGCATGAAAATGTCAGAATGGAAAATGGTATCCAATACGGAGACCTGCCGGAATTCATGGACTTTGAATACCTGAGAAAAGTATCGGCCATCAATCTTGCTTCCCTGGCTTCTTTGGCAAATAGCCCGGATGTGCCACAGGAAGTGAAAATTGACGTGAGAGGACTGAGCAATAAATCTATATTACTTTGGACAGCTCCGCAGGTCGGAAAGGTAAAAGGCTATTATGTGCTGATGAGAGAAACTTCTTCTGCTGTTTGGGAGAAGAAATTCTTCACAAAAGAAACTACTTTGACGCTCCCTTATTCAAAAGATAACTACTTCTTTGCAGTCCAGGCAGTGTCTGAAACAGGCGAAGAAAGCCTTGCTATAATCCCTACCCCATTAAGCCGATAACCGGTTTCCCGGGTTAGATTAATGGCTAATTTCAATTTGAAATTCTTTAAAAAAGAAGTCCGTTAAACCAAAAAGCACATTTTCCGTTAATTTAGGGAATAAACAACACCATCATGAAACAGAAAGAAATCGTAACACTAAAGCGTTCGCTACTTCAGGATACAGAAAAATTGCTCAACGAGCAGATAGCAATGGAAGGTAAATCTTCTGCATATTATTTGTCAATGGCTTCCTGGTGTCATATGATGGGCTATGCAAATGGTGCCCAATATCTCTACACCCATGCGGATGAAGAGCGGATGCATATGATGAAGATTTTTCAATATGTAAACGAAGCCGGAGGACATGCAATTCAGCCGGAAATCACTGGAATCAGACATCATTTCAATTCACTCAGAGAGGTTTTTGAACTGATTTTAGAGCATGAAATCAAAGTAACGAAGTCCATCAATAACATTGTAGACCATGCATTTACTGCGAAGGATTTTGCAACATTCAGCTTTATGCAATGGTATGTAACCGAGCAAAGAGAAGAGGAAACAATGTCCCGAAGAGCTCTTGAGCTTTTTGACATCATCGGAGAAGAGGGAATCGGACTCTGGACGATTGACCAGGAACTTGGAAAGCTTCACGCTCTGGCAGCAAAAGGCGAATAATGATAGAAAGCGGCTCAAGGCCGTTTTTTTATGCTAATACCCGGGACTGCTCCGGGTATTTTTTTTGCAAAAAATAATAAAAAACAGTTCCATTGATCAGTCATTTGCAAGAACTGCACTTTAATTAGCCTTGGAAATACGGATTCTGGAAAAACCCTGAAAGCAAACTTACAGCCTACTAGTACCAATTACATCGGACCAGAGTGATGGGATAATTTCAATAAAAAAATCCCAAAGCCATGAAAACACTTTCAAAAAACCCGGCAAGAGTTGGTGCGCTATGCATCCTGAATACCTTAACTATCATGTATTGTCTTTTTCTTTTGGCTTACAGCTTGAGGGATTCTGCAGGATATTTCATTACCCTGTTTATCTCAGGATGGCTGACCTGGACTTTTGTAGAATACTTTGTCCACCGGTTTCTGATGCATGAGTTGATTGTTCCCGGTAAAAAGGACACACTTTTCAATCACCAAGAGCACCATCAAAACCCAAAGAATCTAAAAGTCTCATTTTTTCAAAGAACAATTATCTTCATTATAGGGTCATTAATCTTCTGGAAAGCGTTGGAATTAAATAACCTCTTCACGCTATTTGCAGGATTTTTCTCCGGATTTATAACCTACAACTTCATACACTTCATCCTTCACCAACCTTACGGAAGATATATTTTACCAAGAATTCAGGAAGCTCACATTCATCATCATACCCGATATCCTAACTGTGGATACAGCTTCAGTACAATTCTTTGGGACTGGATGTATGATACCCTTCCTCCAAAACATGCAGCAATAACTGCCCAAATGAGAATGAATTACTTTAAAAGTTCATCGAAAACCCGGCAAATCATCTAACTAGTAAAAGTATGAATAAATGAATTTTAAAGATTTTAGAGTGTAAAAATCAAGAAAAATCACTTTTAATCAATATTCTATAAAATCAAGTAATCCAATTTCATTCATAGAGTTTAACCGTTTATACAAAATATAATTCCGTTCATTGCCATTCATTCAAAATAAGTTGATTAAATTAATCCTGATAAGTTCAGGGGTGATTAAAAATTGAATGATATGGAATTCTCAAATTCACAGGCACAATTTTTTAATACGTTAAAGAATTATATTCCTGCTTATACTTCTCTGGTAGATGAGGTTTCGGAAGTCCTGAATATCAGCATGGACAGCGCCTATCGAAGGATCCGTGGAGAAAAACTCCTTGATTTCGCGGAAATAGAAATGCTCTGCAAACGGTTCAATATTTCAGTTGACAAATTCTTCAGCACAAACGCGAATACCATCCTTTTTCAAGGAAAACAAAACACGTACAAAGAGGAAAGCTTCATGGAATGGATGGAGGATGTACTGGCTCAGTTGAATCTGGTCAATAGTTTTAACAAAAAGCATATCTATTATTTATGTAAAGACATGCCTCCTTTTTATCATTATTACCACAAAGAACTTGCTGCTTTCAAATTCTTTTTCTGGATAAAATCTATCCTATTCAGCGAGCATATGAATGGCAAAAAGTTTTCGATCTCTGACAATTTTTTTGGCCAATACGAAGAGATCACCAGGAAAATTGTCAAGACCTATAATTTATGCCCCACTACTGAAATCTGGAATGAAGAAGGAATCAATACGACTCTGAGGCAGATTGAATTGTATCATGAAATGGGAATCATCGAAAATCCAAAGGATACACTTTTCCTCTACCAATGTGTGAAAGAAGTAGTCGATCACCTGGAAAAGATGGCGGAAGCCGGAAAGAAATTCATGATAAATCAGGTACCTACAGACGAAAGTCCTGAGTACAAGTTCTTCGTCAATGAATTTGTCCTGGGGGATAATACATTTTTTGTTGAACTCGATGGCAACAGGATCACCTACCTCAATTATAGCGTCATTTATTTCCTTGGCACAGCAGATCAAAAGTTCAATGAGGGCATGTTTCGAAACCTCGAAAACCTGATGAAAAAATCAACCCAGATCAGCACTGTTGGAGAAAAAGACCGAAAGCAATTTTTTAACAAGCTCCGTAAAAAAATTCAGACAAAGATTGATCTAATCTAGATTCAATTCCCTTTTAACAACTGAATCAGGAAAGCAAATTTCCTTTAACTTAGGGTAGAATTATCGAATCAATATGAAATTTCCTGTTTCAAAAATAGTTGGGCTGGCAGCTATTTTATCTATTACTATCGCCTGCAATTCAACTAAATCCGAGAATCAATCTTCGAATGAAAAGGCGCTAACTCTTTCAAATATTGAAGAACCTACAGATAAAGTACCGGGAATGTCTTGGATTCCCGGAGGAGAATTTACCATGGGAACCAATGAAGAAGATGCCTACGACGCAGAAAAACCAGCTGTTGATCTGAAAGTTGCAGGATTCTGGATGGATACCCACGAAGTCACCAATGCAGAATACACCGCTTTCACTGAAGCTACGGGATATGTCACGATTGCCGAGCGAAAGCCTGACTGGGAAGAACTCAAACTCCAAGTTCCTCCCGGAACACCAAAGCCACACGATTCTCTCCTGGTTGCAGGATCTATGGTTTTCACTCCGCCTGCTATCGCGGTTCCAACTGACGATATTTCCCGCTGGTGGTCATGGGTGATTGGTGCAAACTGGAGACATCCTGAAGGTCCAGGAAGTGATTTGAAGGGACGAGAAAATCATCCTGTCGTTCATATGGCATATGATGATGCAAAGGCATATGCAGAATGGGCAGGAAAGCGACTTCCAACCGAAATAGAATGGGAATTTGCTGCACGAGGCGGAGTAAAAGGAAAGCGATTTGCCTGGGGCGATGAACTTCATCCCAATGGACAATTCCTTGCAAACACCTTTCAGGGAAATTTTCCAAATGAAAATCTCGGAACCGATGGATTCATAGGAACCTCTCCTGTCAAGACTTTTGCTCCAAATACTTTTGGATTGTATGATATGATCGGGAATGTCTGGGAACTGACAGATGATTGGTATGATGCCCTCAAATACGCAAGATTGGCTGGTCAGGCTCCAAAACTGGATGCATCCATGAACCCTTGCTACAATCCCAACAATCCATTTGCACAGGAACGAGTAATAAAAGGCGGTTCCTACCTTTGCGCAGCAAACTACTGCGTCAATTATCGGCCATCCGCACGTCAGGGACATTCTTTTGATTCCGGTACTTCAAATGTTGGTTTCAGATGCGTCAAAACTCCGGAAACCAAAAGCCTGAGTTTAAACCAATAAGACCCTTGCAGAGTTTCCCTGCATCAATCTTGCTCCTCAAAAAAAAGTATCCTGATAATCGGTTGGATAGCCTTTTATGATCCGCTGAATGTATTTTCCGATGATATCAAACTCTAAGTTTACCAAGTCTCCTGGCTTCAATTGGTGAAAATTGGTATGCTCGTAAGTATATGGAATGATCGCAACTGAAAATCTGCCGGGACCGGAATTGAAGCAAGTTAGGCTGGTTCCGTTTATGGTAATCGATCCTTTCTCCACAGTCACATTTCCGGAAGCTGAATCGAATTCAAAGTCAAAAACCCAGGATCCGTCCTGATCAGAAATTTTTTTCACCTTTCCTGTCTGATCCACATGACCCTGCACGATATGACCGTCGAATCGACCATTTGCCGGCATGCAGCGCTCCAGGTTTACTTTCTTTCCCTTATTCCATTCAGCAAGATTTGTTTTAGAGATAGTCTCTTGAATCGCCGTCACCCGATAGCTTTTCAAATCCGTTTGGACGATGGTAAGGCAAACGCCATCATGTGCCAGAGACTGGTCAATTTTCAATTCAGACGCTAATTCCGATTGGATATCAAAATGGACGTTGCTGCCTTCTTTTGTGATTTTTTGGATGGTTCCAAACGACTCAATTATTCCTGTAAACATGGGTCAATTTTAACTTTCGAAGTATCAGTGATTAAGCATTATTTGCTCAAATCGGTTTCAAATTAAGCCAATTATTCTTTTATCTTCGATCCTATATCCATAATTACACATGCCCCTTCTCAAACTCGAAGACTCCTACCTGCACAAAGGAAAACGAAAAGCACTGGTAGCTTTACTTCGGGAAAAAGGAATCAAGAGCGAACGGGTTTTGGATGCGATCTACAAACTGCCAAGACATTTTTTCTTTGACTCAGCGCTGGTTTCTCATGCTTACGAAGACAAAGCATTCCCAATCGGGGAAGGCCAGACCATTTCACAACCCTACACAGTAGCTTTCCAGACGGAATTGCTTGATATCAAACCCGGAGATAAAGTCCTGGAAATCGGAACCGGATCAGGATATCAAGGTACCATCCTTCACTTGCTGGGTGCTGAAGTTTATACGATTGAATATCAAAAGAAGCTTTATGAGGGAACCAAGCGGTTTTTGGCAAGGCTGGGGATTGAGATGAAACTCTTTTACGGCGATGGCACCGGAGGTTTGCCGGAGCATGCTCCTTTTGACAAAATCATCGTCACTGCCGGAGCCCCAGTTGTTCCTGAAGCTTTGGTGGAGCAACTCAAAATCGGAGGAATTTTGGTGATTCCTGTAGGAACCCGCGGAAAACAAACCATGCTCAAAATCACCAAAAAATCCTCTAAAGAAGTGGTGCGTGAAGAGTATGAAGGTTTTGCTTTTGTTCCGCTTCTGGGTAAAGATGGGTGGAACTAACCATTTTTTAACGCTGAATTTTGGTTTATTTTTTTTCAGTCTGAAACTTGAATACCGAAACATTTCCAAATTTTATTCCGTTATCTAATTTAAAAATTAGAACTGCCAAATAATATTTCTATTTTTGGTCAAAATTAACCCTATGAGTACGAAGAAATTTGCCAAAGACTCAGTGACAATCATGACGGAGATGGTCCTTCCTAACGATACAAATACGCTCAACAATTTAATGGGTGGAAAACTCATGCATTGGATGGACGTAGTGGCAGCAATCGCGGCTCAAAAACATTCAAACAGGATAGTGGTGACCGCTTCAGCTGACAGCATTTCTTTCAAGCAGCCAATTAATCTGGGTAACGTGGTAACTCTTCGCTCCCAGGTGACCAGGGCATTTAACTCTTCCATGGAGGTATTTATCGAAGTGACAGCAGAGGATATTCCTGCCAGTAAGAAGATCATGACTCACCGTGCATTTTTCACATTTGTTGCAGTAGATCATAACAGCAAACCCGTTCGTATTCCTGATTTGGAACCGGAAACCCCTGATGAAATTGAGCTGTTCGAAGGAGCTTTAAGAAGACGACAGCTTCGTCTTGTACTGGCACAAAGAATGAAGCCTGAAGATGCTGTAGAATTGAGATCGATTTTCAACCTGGATATCACCAAGTAAGCTGAAAAACATAATAGGGACACGAGATATTGTCCCCTCTTTTTTTGTGGTAAGGGGATTTTTCATCAATTTCCCGACATGGAAATAAATTAATGTTTTATTTTTTATCCAAAATGTTTTGTCCATTGATTTAAAGGACTTTTTCGATCAAAAAAAAAAATGAATTTCAATCTTAATGCTTTTTTCTCCTAAATATTACACTGGGGTCAAAGGTTCTCACTCCAATTGAAATAGATTCTCAATACAACAGGAAAACTATCCCAAATAAAAAAGGGAAATACCCTGTCCATATCATTTGAGAAAGGTATAAGAAAAGGCCTCAATCATTCCAAATATTTCCTTAGATCTGTTTGCTCCAAAAGAAAAAGGGAATTTTTACTGAAGAAACACCAAAAAGCAGCGAAAATTAACCTGAAGATCTCCCAAGTGGTCAACCTGATGGAAGATTTTATTTTAAATAATCACTTCAGACGATTAACTCCATAGAAATTAAAAGATTAGTATCAAAAAACCATAATCAGTTTGTCGATTTTAAAGACTTCAAATCAGAAAAAGTCTTGGATTTCTACGAAAAAAAAATCACAAATCAGGTAGTGCTTCCACACTGAGTCAATATAAATTAGCTTTACAAAGTTAAATGAATTCAAGTTTTTCTGATTTACATGGCTTTTTTTTCAAGATTTTGCTCCTTTCCTTGGAAAACATGACAAATAATGGGTTCCTCAGAGGCAAAATATTTTACCAACATCAAGACAATCTATATCAGATGATATGGTGAAAATTACAAGGAAGATCCAGGAGGGTACTTACGGTTTTTCAGTAATGTTACTGAAACAAGGAAAATATAAAGAGAATTTAGGTTTTTCAAATTCAGAGCTGGATTCCATCATGGCCTTGGATTTATCACGAAATCCCTATTCTCTTTGTCCATTTTTTTGTTGCAATTCCAGTCTGTAAGCAGAAGGCGAATTTTGGAAATGAGATTTGAACAATCTGGAAAAATGGGCAATATTTTCAAAGCCCAGGGTATAACAAATGTCAGTAATGGTCATGGTAGTACTCTGAAGAAATTCGCTCGCTTTTTCCAGCCTCTTCTCCCGGATCCATTTCGATGGAGACATGTTGTAAATCGCCAGAAAATCTCTTCTAAAGCTAGACAAACTTCTTCCAGAGAGACCTGCAAGTTCATTTAAAGAAATGGTATTCATGATGTTATCTTCGACAATAGCAGTAATATTTGTCCGAAACTGCTCGCGCAAATCAAGAACTTGTTCAAGAATCATCTGCTCTCTGTCCGCGATATAAAACAGAAGTTCAAGAATTTTTAATCTTATGAGATTTTCTCCAATCTTTTCATCTGAAAAAAGAAAATATTTTATCGAATTTATACATCCAAGTAAACGGGGGTCAATAAAGCCATTTATAAATGTTTGTGATTCATTAAGTGAAGTCAGGCGCAACTCAGCTAATTTCATGAATTCCTTGACCAGATCCGGTTTGAGCGATATAAGAATGAATTCATACATTAAAATTTCGTCAGAGGTATCTGGAGTGCTAAAGATCTCCACTAGCCTACCTTTTCTCAGGAAGGCCATCTCATTCTTTTCGACTAGATATTCAAGAGATCCATGCCGAATATTTAAAAACCCATTAAGCACAAAAACGAGAAGATTGTCCTCTAAAAACAATGAATCTTGTAAAGGCTTGTCAGAAGAATGAAATTGAACAACGGGGTTACCATTCAGTACCAAAACATGCTTCAGTTCTGTATGTGCTTCGATGCTTGAAAAGGAATTTATATACATATGATTCGATTAAATTCTAGGTTTCACTTTATGAATTAATAGAATTAAACCAAATCATATGCCTAGATTATAACAACCTGATTATCATATATTTATAAAATTTTTAACAAAAAAAAGTAGCGATATATCGCCATTCAACGAAGAGGCTTCTTAAATCTCGCAGGTAAAAAGAATTAAAATAAAGAGAAGATAGTATTAAATCTCTTATAATAAGTTGACCTATTTACCTAATTAAAAAAGCTGTGCCAATCACCATTCATTAACAAAATATCCTGAGCAATAGTGAAAAAAACTTAACGTTAATTTTGAATTTGAGAATTAGATGAACTCATTGGATTCAGCGACTAGCAAACCCTTTGGAGATCCATAATAGTCCTTTTGGTCAATCATTTCATCATTCCAGGAAATCAACTTCTTGAACTCCTTCTATATACATCCATGCTTCCCATTTAAGCAAAGAATGAAAGTCGGACCCTCTCCTATTACTTCATTAATTTCTTCAATCGATGACAATCTTTCTTCTTAGAACTGGAATTGATTCAACTCACGTACTACGCTTACCCATTGAAGGAAAGTTTACGTTAATCCTTGTCTATTCACATAAATATTGAAGTCGCAAAATTCTTTTCGCCACCCTTCATCAATTCAGTGTATGTGTTTTTCCTTCAACAAAGAATTTAAAATAACTATTTTTTATCAATTATTTATAATTTTATAATGAATTAAAAAATTTAGATCCCTAAGATACGTAATTTAATCCTTCTTTATTTTTACCTTATATAATTATTTTTTCACATTTTACTAATAAATTATCATTCGATTTAATTTATCCTAACGCGGAAATATTACTATTTAACACAATATAATAAACCTATTATTGTCTATTTATATTTATTATAAAAATGGAAATAATAAAAAATAACGAGAAATTTCGAAAAAATATATCAAGTAATTATTATTATATAAACACTTATACAACAAGAAAAGACTATAATTTTCTCAAATATTTGAATCATTTGTGCAATTTGATAATAGTTAGGTATGCATATGGTTTCTTTTTGTTTTTTCGGGATTCTGTACCATGGCTAGTTAAACAAAACGCTTCCAGAAATGGTTAAAACGAAATTAAAATTATCGGACAATTAATTGATGACGGAGAAAAAAGCCATTTAAAACCTAATTTTAACAGTTACCTTATCTTAATTTAAGTATTTTTTTTGGAGTTTTAGATTTGCCAATTTCTTAAATTGAATCATGAGTGATCACATGGAAGACCAAAATAGAACTCTTTTTTTGTTGAGCAACGAGATCGCTCGAATCCGGGGCAAGGGGGATATGCTTCACCTTATTCTCAGCAGTCTCAAAAAATACCTAAATTTTGACGACAGCTTTATCTTAAGATATGATAAATCAACAAAAACTTGTAGTTCCTATATTTTTCACGTCGAGAGTGGTCGTTTAAACAGCCCTATCTTTGAACGCCAACTAGATATAAAGTACACTGTTGATGATGATACTTTAACTGATCTTGACTATCCGGTAGTTCAGGATGTCGATTTCCTTATATCCCAAGGCCAAAAGCAACTTTTGTTTGTGCAGAGTACAGGTATCAAGGAATTTATCACTGTCAAGCTAGTGGAAAGAAATGAATTGTTAGGATTCTTTGTTCTGCTATCAGAAACTAAAAACTCTTTTACGCAGGAAGGAATCGACTTGCTCACTAAAATATCGTATCCCATTTCAATCGCCACGGCAAACATTATTGCCAATGAAGAAATTGCAGAAAGAGAGGAAGAAAAGAACTTGTTGCTTTCTTTAAGTACAGAAATTGCAGCCCTGAAAAGCCGACAGGATTTATTTAATGTGGTGAATGGGAAAATAAAAAAGTTGTTTTCTGTACATGAATTTGGGTTTTCAAAAATCGATGAGGGCGGTGAGACGTTCAGTGCCTTTGTCATGGACGTAGGAGAAAAAATAAAAAGTCATTCCGATTACAAAAAAACGATTGAAACCTCATTCAGTGTTTCTGATCCCTTGTTTACACAGGTTATAAATGCAGAAGATCCTGTACTGTATGAAGTGGAAGAACTGGCGAAACAGGAGAATATGCCAGCTTATGTTTCGTTTTGGAAAAAATCCGGAATAAAAAGGGTAGTTATTGCGGCCCTTCGGTCGGGTGGTGCACCTATTGGATCAGCCATCTTTATTCTTGAAAAGAATGCTGTAATTAATACAAAGAATTTTCTGTTAAAAGGTGTTTGTTCTCAATTGGCAGTTGCGGTTTCCAATATTCTGGCAAATGAAAAAATACAAAAGAGAGAGGAGGAGAAATCTGTACTCTTGTCGTTGAGCAACGAAATTGCAGCATTGAAAAGCAGGGAAGATTTATCCAGGGTTGTTAATACTAAAATAAAGGTCCTATTTTCCTTAGAAGAGTTTGGTATTGCACAAATAGATGAGGGTGGAGAAACTTACAGTGCTTTCACTTTAGAGTTTTCGGATAAAACACAGCAATTCTCCGATTATACATCCATTACATCTGCCCGCTACAGTATTCATGATCCGATTTGCTCAGCAATTTTGCGATCAGAAGAACCGCTTCTGATTGATGTAGATAAAGTATTTAATCAGCCGGAAATGCCGGCATATGTCGCTTTTTGGAAGAAGGCAGGTTTCAAGTATTATTTAACAGTGCCTCTCCGGGTGGGTGGAATAAATATCGGCTATGTAATTTTTCATCTCAACGATAAAGAAAAAGTTGATTCTAAAAGTATTTTGTTAAGAGGTATTTGTGCACAGTTAGCTGTCGCGGTTTCAAACATCCTGGCAAATGAAAAAATTCTGACAAGGGAGGCTGAAAAGGTGAGATTGCTGGAGTTTAGTAATGCGATGGCTTCTGTAAGCGACAGACAAACTCTGGCTAAAATTCTAAAAAGTCAGCTAAAAGAATTGTTCGGAATAGAAGACTACGTCATCCATGTACTGAGTAAAGACAAGAAAACACATCGCCCTGTTTTATTTGATCATGAAGCAGACTTTGCACAGCACCCGGATTTTCAGAAATTAATTACTGTTGATACCGATGTAAATGATGGCGTGTTTAATACCATCCTTGCATCTGAAGATCTGGTTGCTTTTAATGTAGAAGATTGGTTTAATTCTCCCACACCACCTGTATATTCGGAAGCAGCAAAAGCAGTCAATATTAAACGGATGGCTGGTGTTTCCATTAGGATTGGACAGGAAAATATTGCGGTCATGAATTTCAGAAAGGATGGCCTAAATCCCTTTACTTTTCAAAAACCTCTTTTTAAAAGCATCTGCTCGCAACTTGCAATTGCTATATCCAATATTACAGCCAATGATGAGATAAGGGGTAGAGAGGAAGAAAAATCGATGCTACTTGAGTTTAGCAATGCAATCGCATCTGTACGGAATAAATATGTTTTTGCTAAAATATTGAAGCAACAATTAATTAAGCTATTCGCTATCGAAGATTATGTTATTAATATTTTAAGCGAAGACCAGCAAACAGTTATTCGATTCTTGTACGATATCGAAAATGAAATTTTTAATGAGCCGGAATTCTTGAAACTCTTAGATCGTCCAATAGATGTGAACGATGGAGTATTCGATAAAATTCTTGCTTCTGATCTACCGGTTACATTCAAGATAGAAGAATGGACCACCTGGAAAAATCCACCGGTTTACCTTGATGCCGCAATTGCAACCGGTTTGCGAAATCTTACAGGAATGCGGCTCCAATTAGGAGATAAGAATATTGCTTTCATCAGTTTTAAACACGACGACTTTGGCTTGCTTCCTTCTCAACTTCCTTTTTTAAAGAGTATTTGTTCGCAGATAACAATTGCAGTGTCTAACATTATTGCAAACGAAAAAGTGAATGAGCAATTAATAGAAATTGAAAAATACAAAGAGCAGCTTGAAGAAGAAAAAATATACCTTAAGGAAGAAATTGAAACTGCTCATAATTATTCTGAGATCATAGGCGAAAGCGTTGAGATAAAAAAGGTTTTTAAAATGGTAACACAGGTTGCGGCTTCCGATAGTACCGTTTTATTATTAGGTGAAACCGGTACAGGAAAGGAGCTTATTGCTCGAGCCATTCACAATGCTTCTCCACGCAAGAATAAATTAATGATTAAAATTAACTGTGCAGCATTGCCGGCTAATTTAATCGAAAGTGAATTGTTTGGTCATGAAAGAGGAAGTTTTACCGGAGCTTTTGAAAGGAGGATTGGTAAATTTGAGCTGGCGAATAATGGAACTTTGTTTTTGGATGAAATCGGCGAAATGCCATTAGAGCTTCAGGTGAAATTATTAAGAGCCCTGCAGGAAAAAGAAATCGAACGTATTGGAGGTAAAACAACCATCAAAACAGATGTACGCATTATTGCAGCCACGAATCGTGATCTTGAAAAATTAATGGAGGAGGGTAAATTCAGAATTGATCTGTATTACCGGTTAAACATATTTCCGATTCAAATACCACCACTCAGGAAACGGCGGGAAGATATACCGAAATTGGCATCTCATTTTGTTTTACGTTTTTGTAAAAAGGCCGGAAAAAAGATATCGACCATAAGCAACAGGGCTATTGAACAGCTGCAGCAGTATGATTGGCCGGGAAATATCAGGGAGCTTGAGCATTTGATTGAACGAAGTGTCTTGCTTACTGCAGGCGACACAATCAAAGAAGTGGATCTTCCGAATAAAAAGTCCAGATCGGTCACTGAAGGAAACACCGAAAAACTTAAAATTCAGACGATTTTTGAAAACGAAAAAGAATATATTTTGAAAATATTAAAACACGTTGATGGAAGAATTTCCGGCGAGGGGGGTGCTGCAGAAATATTAGGTATTCCTCCGAGCACTTTAAATTCCCGGATAAAAAAATTAGGTATTCGTAAGGAACATCGTGGATAAACAAGAGGATTTTAATAGTGAAATCTGGTTTTGCTGAAATAAATTCTATTTTTCAAAATGACCTTCTCAGAAAATAAACTTGACGCTCTTACAATAATTAAGGGATAAGTCAATTGCGTTCTTTGCATTGTAACAAATAAATATAATACAATGAAAAAGACAGTAATTATCACAGGTGGAACAACTGGTATCGGTAAAGCAACTGCTATTGCGTTCGGTAAAAAGGGTTATAATGTTGTGGTAACAAGCCGCATTGCAAATAAAGAATCTGAAATTGTAGCTGACATAAAAATAACAGGCGCAGAAGCTGCTTTTTACCAGTTGGATGTTACCGATGAGCAAGCCGTTGCGAAATGTATTGATCATGTGGTGACAAGATTTGGCAAACTTGATACCATTGTTAATAATGCCGGAATAGCATTAGGCGCCGCACTTTTAGCCGATTCTGAAAGCGAAGATTTAAAGCAAATGTTAGACACCAACGTAATGGGTGTGTTCTATGGAATGAAATACGCCATAAAAGCAATGCTCAAAACGGGCGGCGGCTCAATTGTTAATTTAGCTTCTATTGCCGGGGCAAATGGTCTTTTATATACGGCACCATACTGTGCTTCAAAGCATGCAGTTGTCGGTTTGACAAAAGGTTCAGCCATTGACTATGCCACGCACGGAATTCGTATTAATGCCATTGCTCCTGGGGCTATTAAAACTGACATAATCCAAGGTGCAATAGATACCGGTGCTTATAGTGAGGAAAGTATTGCTGCTATACACCCAATGATGCGCTTGGGGGACGCTGAAGACATCGCCAATGGTATTGTGTTCTTATCCTCCGACGATTGCCTGTTTATGACGGGGACAATTTTATTTGTTGATGGTGGATATAATGCCAAATAACTTAAAAATTAATATTTATACCCTAAAATAAAAGAAGGGCATCACTCATTTTACAAGCATTTGGGTGATGCTATTCCTTATTTTTAATATACCATATACATATAGATAAAACAAATATGTCAGACCAAAGGTACTTTTAGCCGATATTTTTTAAGAGAATTTTTAAGGAATCCATTATTGTGAAAAATAATCTTTTTTTTCTATTTACTTGGTATTTCCACAATCCAGATTACAATAAACGTAGTCTATATATCTTGAACTATTATATGTTAATACTTCAACTTTCTTAACGATTGAACACTAATTAAGAATTCCATATTTTCAGTATCGTAAATAATTATAATACTAGTCAATGGTTTTTTATTATTTTTTTTAACTTAGATCTTTTAATCATCTTTTTTGATCAACTGTTGAATAAATGAATCAATCTATCGCTATATTATTTAAATTCCGGTTCAAAAATTAAATATCAGATTACTTATTAGTCACAATAAATAACCACATATCCTGACAGGGATGTATCGATTTTTGACAAGTGGAAAGTGTAATATATAATCGTAATTTGATATAAGGGAATGGAATCACTAAACTATTTCTGTTTTGAGTTGAGACCCGAAGGTTTCTTTTAATATAAAACGGGATACTAGAATAGTAATCCCGTCAATATGATGTTTGAAGTAATGAATTGATTAAATCACTATCATCCATTGAAATGCGCCCTTGTCATCCAAGCCATTTTTTCATGTTGTTGCATTAACCGGGCACTAAAATCGCAGCTGCCTGCGTCTTTATATTTAACTCCAAAAAGTGGAATCAGCCGCCGAAGATTATTGATAATGGTTTCATGACCTCCCAGTAAATATTTTAATTGATCGCTCTGCGAATTGGTATAAGGTTGTTCAATTAAACTGGTAAGTCGTAGATAATCTTCCAGCCTTGCTTCCGCATAAAAACCGATGGTTCGTATCCTTTCAGCAATGGCGTCAATCATTTCATCTAATTCAACAATTTGTTGTTCATAAAAACGGTGCATTTCATAAAAGTTAGCGCCTTCAATATTCCAGTGATAGTTTCTGGTTTTGGTTTGTAAAATGAATTCATCTGCCAATAATTTATTTAGTTCAATACTAACCAAATGCAATATGTTTTCCGGGATTCCAAGATTAGGTTTCATCTTTGAGTTTTTAGACTGGCACAAAACCAGGTATTGTGATTTATAACGAGGATATTATTGTTTAGCAAGATAGCTTCATCAATATTCTGCAACTTTTCTATTTCATTATTTTTTTTTGACTATTAGCGTCAAATCAGATGTTCAAATTTTATGTGACTTTTTTTGACCTGATGACTTTTCGAATTAAATATTCTGAATCTGAAAATCAAATTCCGGCGATTGATAATGATCAATTTTGCGTTGACTGTATTTCAAATTCAAAACTAAACTTCATGAATATTATACACACAAATTTGGGGTTTCATTCAACATGTGATGACGTAATCCAGGGAATTGATTTAACAGGAAAGCGGACCATCGTCACAGGGGGTGTCTCAGGAATCGGTATAGAAACGGTAAGAGCTTTGGCAAAAGCCGGAGCAGAAGTTACCATTGCTGCAAGAAATATTGAGGCAGCAAAAAAAGTGGCGTCAGAGATAAATTTTATCCTCGATAAAGATCGTGTAGATGCGGCAGTACTTGATTTAGCAGATATTCATTCGGTGAATCGTTTTGTTTCTGATTGGAAAGGAGCATTGCATATATTAATTAACAATGCGGGTGTGATGGCCCTACCGGATTTACAGAAAACTTCAGATGGTATTGAGATGCAATTTATGACCAATCATCTTGGCCATTTTGCTTTATCTGTCGGATTACACAATGCATTAAAAAAAGCCGAAGGGGCCCGGATAGTGGTCGTAAGTTCAAGCGGACATTTACTTTCGCCTGTTGTATTTGATGATATTAATTTTTCATTCAGACCATATGATCCATGGCAGGCTTACGGACAATCCAAAACAGCATGTAATTTATTTGCAGTTGCTGCTACACAACGCTGGGCACAAGATGGAATTTTTGTGAATGCATTGAACCCCGGTGCAATACTTACCAACCTTCAACGACATGTAGGGGGCCGTCTTCGGTCAGCACCCGAGCTTCATAAAACAGCAGACCAGGGCGCAGCAACAACTATTTTATTAGCGACTTCGCCTTTACTGGAAAAAACTGGCGGACATTATTTTGAGAATTGTAACGAATCAATCACAGTTACCCAACGGCCAGAAAATTATGAGGGTGTGACAATGTATTCGTTAGATAGAAATAATGCAGATCGTCTGTGGAACTTATCAAAAAGATTAATTCGATACTAAATTAGACCTTAACACCTATTATTATAATTAAGCCTATTTTGAAATTTCAGTACCTAAGAAGTTGTTCTTTATTATTACTGCTAACTTACTTAAAGGTATGTTGCTTTGCTCAAAATAGTAAAACTAAAACCGCTAGCTGGATATTACCAAGTGTTACTTACCAAGCGTCACCATCAGTAAAATTTTCAGCGCAATTCGGAATTAATCATTATCAACGATTAAAAATTTTTTACTTACAAACATTCATCAAATCAGGAAAATGGATTATACTAAATCCTTCCTATTTATATATAAATAGGTCAATTTTAAACGGAATTCATATTAAAGAACACACATTAATGAATTCGGTCATATTCAATTTATCGTTGAATAAAATTTTGGTCGATGACAGAAATGTTTTATGGAATCGGTTTAGAGTGGAAGGACAAGACTTTCATTTTTATCGCAATCGTCTCAGGGTAACATTGCCTTTTAGCTTTAAAGGTAAAGATGCAAAAATATATGTTTTTGACGAAGCCTCTTATTTTTTCAATCGTGCCAGATGGTCCAGAAATAGAATAGCAGTTGGAGTTGGTTATGATGTGACAAAATGGTTGAATACAGACATATCTTTCGTTCATGAAGCAGATGTGTATAACGGTAAATTAAATTTGTTTTTTATAACAGGAACAATTCAGTTTTTTCATAAGCAGCAAGGCAGCTCAGTCAAATGATTATTCAAATGCTTTGTTAGTGAAAAATCATTGGTATTAAAATCTATCTGAGAATTCACTAATTCAATTTAAATATATTTGAATCAAATAATCAATAAAGTTGATTATTTCGGATAAATGAACCTGGATTTTTCAATTTAGCTTTGTATTAACAAATACGATCTGAAATAAATTAAATCTCACGCAATAAGCTATGAAAAAAAAATTGGCATTTGCATTAATTATGAGCTGTATTACGACGTGCCTTATATCCTTTCTATTAATTTATATCAATATGGGTTTTGGTAATAAATTTATTACTACATGGATAAAATCATGGTTAATATCTTATCTAATTGCTTTTCTAGCAGTTATTTTTATAAGCCCAAAAGTACAATCCTTCATCGATTCAAACATTCAGGAATAAAGGAAATGACTTTCATGAATTTCATCTTGCTAAAAATAATATTGAATCAGAAGTGTTACGGAAGCATTGATATAACCTGGATGAAATAATCAATAAAGTTGAGTTGCATAGCAAAAAGAATACAGCTTTTATATTTCAATTTTACATCGTAATAAAAACTATGACAGGCTGTTGATAAAAGTCTTATGAAAAAATTATTGTCAAAATTTAATTAATCAAAAATGGAAATCACATTACAGCAATCGGAACTGGCCATTGAATTGGCAAAAGCAAAAGCAGATGAACTGAAAACACCAGTAAACATAGTTGTTCTGGATACAGGTGGATATCTGAAATCATTTACAAGAATGGATAATGCTTTTTTAGGCTCCATTGACATCGCCATGCAAAAAGCTAAAACCGCAATGTTATTCAGAACAAATTCTGAAGTAGTCGGAGAATTCCTAAAGCCGGAGGCAGCAGCTTACGGATTGGAGAATACCAACGGTGGGTTGGTAGCTTTCCCCGGAGGTAGACCCATTTTTCAAAGTGAAAAGATCATTGGTTATATCGGCGTTTCCGGAGGAGCTGTGCCACAGGATCTTTCAATTGCTATTGCAGGAAGTAGTCTTTAAAACCATTTCATCACAATAAACTATACTATCATGACTGACAAAAAAAAAATTCTTATTACCGGCGCCGGTTCAGGCTTTGGTGAAGGCGCTGCCATCGGGTTAGCTAAACTGGGACACAATGTTATTGCCGCAGTACAAATTTCTCCACAGGTAACTGCTATGCGTTTAAAAGCAAAAGAATTGGGCCTTGAAGATAATCTGCGGGTTGAAAAACTGGATATACTTGATCCTTACGATGTAGCGCATGCGCTAAGTTGGGACATTGATATCCTTTTCAGTAATGCCGGTATCGGTGAAGCTGGACCTACTTTCGAGATTCCGGTGGAGTTGGTTCGCAGAAATTTTGAAACCAATGTATTTGCACCACTCGATCTTGCACAAAAATTCATTGCAAAATTCATCAATGAAGAAAGAAAAGGTAAGGTAGTATTCACTTCCTCCATGGGCGGTTTGTTTACTCCGGATGGTTACGGGATTTATGTATCTACAAAACATGCGCTGGAAGCGATTGCAGAAGCCATGTCATCTGAATTGAAGAAATACAATATTCAGATACAAACCATTAATCCTGGGGCCTACCTCACAGGCTACAATGAAACAATGGCAGATAATCCGTTCCGGTGGTTGGACGATAAAAAGAATTTTACGAAGCGTGCAGAGATGAAAGCTACGTTTGATTCATTATTGGGTACACCAGAAGGAAGACTAGATCCAACAGAAATGATTGATGCAATGATCCAAATTGTTCCTGCTGATAATGGAAAATTCAGAAATGTGGTACCGAAGTTTGTGGAGGATATGCTAAAAGAGCATCAGAAAAAGGCATGGGATGTAACCATCTAATGCTTTTTTAACACGCTACAAAACTATCCAAACTCACTGATTTTTATCTGTGATAGAATTGCTTTTACTCCCGGCATCTGCTATTTCCTATGAATTAATTAATTGGCTTCAGGTAGCCGGGAGTATTTCTATAAAACTTAAAATTTGAAACAATATGTCTCAGTTCAATCTAAACAAGTTGACTTTTTTTTTAATCATATTGATTACAATAGTGATCAATATACCAAGCAAAATTTTAGCACAAAATAAAATTAATCCTATGGAAAGGAACAAGCAATTAATTCAAAATGGATTTGACCAATGGGCGATTGGTTCTGCCAGCTTTTTTGATTTGTTGGCAGACGACGTTACCTGGACTATTACTGGTAACAGTCCGATTTCTAAAGTTTATATCAGCCGGAAACAATTTCTAGATGAAGCAATTACTCCGATTAATGAACGGCTATCTGAAAGAATTATTCCTTCATTAAGAGGTCTTTATGCTGAAGGTGATATGGTAATAGCAATATGGGATGGGAAGGCGACTGCAAAAGATGGAATCAGTTATAACAATTCTTATTCCTGGTATATGCGAGTTAAGGAAGATAAAATTATTGAGGTTATTGCTTTTTTCGACAGCATTGAATTAGCTGACCTATGGAAGCGACTGCCTGATACTGAAACTAAATAATTTTCCTTTTGAACCAAGGGCTTTTATAAAACCTGTAAACAGAATAATTCAGTTTTGATTTTTAAATAATAAATGCATGAATAACATCCAAACAAACACCAAACGTCTGGCAGAAGCATCCCGAACTGAAGCATTCAGTGATGCTTTTTTTGCCATCGCAATTACGTTGCTGGTATTGGAGTTTAAACTTCCTGAATTTGAAGAAGGTAAATTATCTGAAAGTCTGTTTCAAATGTGGCCATCTCTTATTTCCTTCTTTTTTTCTTTCACATATATTGGTATTATATGGCTTAACCACCATGCTTTGTTCAATCATATCAAATATGTAGATGCAAATGTTCTTTGGATCAATTTAGGGGTTTTATTTACAACAGTTTTATTAGCTTTTCCTACAGGTGTTTTAGCAGATGCATTCCGGCAAGGAAATGAAACGGACAAAGGAGTGGCAGTTGCATTATATTCTATTTCTGCCGGGTTTATGTCTGTAGCATGGATTCCAGTATTTGAATATTTCAAAAAACATCCTGAATTACTCGAAGATCATTCCAGTCCTGAATTTTTTAGTACACAGCGTATAAGGCCATGGATCGGAGTAGCTTTTTACGGGTTGGCAGCTGTTATTGGTCAATATATGCCATTATCCGGTCTGTTCATTTTCCTTCTCATGGTCGTGTATCATGCTTACACAAGCGAAGGTAACAAGTTACGAAAATCAAAAAAGAAACATCCACAGGCTACAGAATAGCCTTTACTATTTATCTGCATAAATACACACTAAATTTTATTCACTAAATAAACAAATTTATGAACTATAATTCATTTCTCTTGAGCACCTTAATAGTATTAGGCTGCAATGAAAGTAAACAATCAATTTCTCATCAACAAAATAAAACTAAAATGAAAAATGAAATAACAGTAGCGGATTATGCTACCGATCCTCATCTGGACAGTAAAACAAAAGCATTTTTAACTGTATTAAACACAAGTGGTGGAAAACCACTTGAATCCTTAACTCCTCTGGAAGCAAGGCAGGTATTGGTTGGTGCCCAGGCGTCGGTCAATGTGGATCTATCGGGTATTGATGAATCTGAAAAAACAATTACTTCCGACGGACATACCATTAAACTGGATATTGTTCGTCCTGCAGGAGTTAAAGGAAGCTTACCTGTTTTTATTTTCATTCATGGAGGAGGATGGGTATTAGGCGATTATCCTACACACAAGCGAATGGTACGTGACCTGGTAGTATTAACAGGTTATTGTGGGGTGTTTGTAAATTATACACCAACACCAGATGCTAAATACCCAACACAGGTGAATGAAATATATGCTGCAACAAAATGGGTGGCGGATCATGGTGATGAAATTAATGTGGATGGTACTAATATGGCGATTGTAGGAAACAGCGTGGGTGGAAATATGAGTACCGTAACAACCATCAAAGCAAAAGAAAATAACGGCCCAAAGATTAAAGTGCAAATACTAATGTGGCCAATAGTGGATGCTGATTTTGAAACAGAATCGTATCAGCAATTTGGCAAAGACCGTTTCCTCACTACCTCTTTAATGAAATGGATGTATGATTTATATACTAGTGATACAAATCAACGAAAAGAAATTTATGCATCACCTCTGCGTGCGACAGTTGAGCAATTAAAGGGATTGCCACCCGCTTTGATCCAAGTAGCAGAAAATGATGTATTAAGATACGAGGGTGAAGCGTACGGACGGAAGTTAGATGAGGCTGGAGTTCCTGTCACATTGGTTCGTTATAATGGTACCATACATGATTTTGGATTGCTAAACGGTTTGGCTGATTTACCTGCAACAAAATCAGCATTCTACCAGGCTGCTGCTGAAATGAAAAAATACTTAAAATAAAAACTGCTTTTTTAAGACAGATAATTCACATGAAATCAACTTTAAAAAAAATAGCTTTAATAACCGGAGCAAGCCGTGGCTTAGGAAAAGATATGGCAATAAAATTGGCTCAACGAGGTAATGATATTATTATCACCTACAACACAAAGGAAGCAGATGCACAGGAGGTAGTCGCCGCAATCCAAAAATCGGGACACAAGGCAGCAGCATTACAACTCAACACAGCAGACGTCACAAGCTTCCACGATTTCTCAACAACTTTGCAGAAAACATTAAAAGAAAAATTTGAATCGGAGCGCTTTGATTTTTTAGTAAACAATGCAGGCTTTGGAACATCCATTCCCTCTTTTGAGGCAACCACTGTTAACCAGTTTGATGAATTGCTGAATGTCCATTTTAAAGGAGTATTTTTTCTAACCCAAAAATTACTTCCTCTTGTGAACAACGGAGGCTCAATTGTAAATCTATCGACAGGGCTTACCCGATTCACTTTTGCCGGAAGTGGCGCATATGCCTGTATGAAATCAGCAATTGAAACACTTACCCTTTACCTGGCCAAAGAACTGGGGTCACGTTACATCAGAGCCAACGTCGTTGCACCCGGAGCAATAGCCACTGATTTCAACGATGGTATTTTCCGGCAGAATGTGCAAATACGGGAATATATTCAATCAATTACCGCTCTTGGAAGGACTGGCCATGCTGATGACATCGGAGGTGTGGTTGCCTTTTTATGTTCGGAAGACTCTAAATGGGTAACTGCACAGCGGATAGAAGCGTCTGGTGGAATGTATTTATAAAGCGGATTTTCTTCTGATGCAGTTAGACATATAATTCAATTATACAAGCTGATCACTAGACATTACATAATTGAACTTTAACATTTGATATTTATTCATAATAGAAAAATATTTAAAATGAGGGCTGCAGTTTTATAGAATTGCAATTCCTCTTTAAAATTATCAAAAACAGATCGTAAAATCGTTTGAGATGAAAAATTTGAATTGAAAGATAGTATTGGAAAAATATCCGGATCATTAGCAGAATATGCAGCAATGGATGCTGATTTAGTAGCATTGAAGCCTCGTAATTTCATTATGAAGAGGTACCGCGCCTGATACACCACTTATCCTATCACTGTTTGGAAGGCATTAGTTTAGAGAGCTAATATTAAGCTTAGACAAAAGTACCGATAAATTGAGGCGAGTGTGATTTTCGGATTCAAATTGCCAAAGCTTTAGGGGAAGTAGGGTTTGCAGTGCATTTAATCCATTTGTTAAAATACTTTTAATTTCGTCAATAGTGTCAACTGATAGAGAAAAAAAGTCTGTCAAATTTGATTTTGTGTCAGCAAGAGGTTTTGAAGTAAAAGTTGAAAACTTTTAGTTTCCATAACACTACAAAAATGTTTTCATTCAATACCATCCATTTTCCGGCATTGTCAGAAAATTGCAGATTATTTGTATATCCCAATTTCGCATAAAAGTCCATAGATTTTTGAAGGTCTCTTACCGCTAAATTGATAAAGTTTGATTTGCCATTTTTCAGTGATCTAGGTGTCAAAATTAAAATTTATAGAATTTTCTGACTGTGAATATCTTTAAACAATTACTGTTTTTCCTTATGCAATGGTAGATCACTTGAAGCCAATTTTCAAGCCTTAAGTAACTATTGGTAGTTTAATTGAATTAGTTCTGTTCCAAGATTCTATTGTCAAATTGCGTTTATACTATGACCTGTGGCCATAGATTTAATGCAATACTTCAAATTGCTCAAAATAAACGGCGAAATTCCCTTCCATATATAATCCTAACTGATTGTAACCTGGTGGAAAATCCTTTATGACCGTTCGGTACAAATCACTGGACACTTTCTCTAACAAGATGGAAGTAAGTTAGGAGGCCCGCAAAGCTTCCTTTCATTTTTATATCTTTAAACTTTTTATTCTTTTGGTTTCAAATCACTATAAAATGATCGATTTTTGATTTGGGAAAATAATATTAACCCTAGTTATTACCCTAAAAACGGTAAATAATTGATTATCAACAGTAATTGTTTCCCGAAATGGAAAATATAAGCATCCATCATCTCCAGCATTTCATCACCGAAGACCTTTTTCTCCTGAAAGAAGAAATGGGATTAGAACAGGAAATGAAAGAACCTGTCCTGAAATACATTCCGAAACCTACTGTTAAGCCAGAAATTCCGGAGGAAAAAGCAATTGTGGCTGCAATCAAAGCTGAACCTATCCAGGTTAGGGGCAACTTTGAAAAAGGTATTCTTATCCTTCATGAAGAGGAATCGCTGAAACCTGAAGTAATGGACATGCTGGTCAAAATGATCAATGCAGTTGGCCATTCTATGAATGAAGTTGGGCTTCTCGCTTCTGGTTCTCTGGAAAGCAGAACAATGGAAGATTTTAAGAATCTGAATGCTCATACTGTATTGAAATTTGGCCGGATCAAACATCCCGTCAATTCCATTCTCACTAATTTATATGAGGTTTACTCTGAAGATGAAACCGAATACATTTCCGCTGATGCGCTTTCAGTAATTGCTGAAGATAAAAACCTTAAAAAGAAACTCTGGACCGCACTTCAGGTCCTATTCAATATTTCCAAATAACATGACTTTAACAGCCAACCAGGCCCTTTGGGCAAAGCGATTTCGATGGATAAGTTTAATCGAAGGGATTTCATTTTTAGTGTTGCTTTTCATCGCAATGCCTCTCAAATACGTGTTCGATATGCCGTTGATGGTTAAATATGTAGGCTGGGCCCATGGTATCTTATTCATAGCATACATTTATGTAGTCTTCCCGACTGCGCACAAATTGAATTGGAATTTTAGCAGAACGTTCTTTGCATTGGTCGCTTCCATTTTACCTTTTGGACCTTATATTTTCAGCAGGAATTTGAAAAAAGATCAGCAAGTACATTTATAAATCATGGCCTTGATCAGCAAAAAGAAAATCATTTATCCTATCAGTGAGGGATTGCGTCGATTTCTGATCAAGTATTCCCGGGAAGTTAATATCCCGATTCATTATCACGAACTCCTTCGCTACTCCAGTTCGGTTGCCCTTTACGATTCTAAAGAACAGGATACTCTTTGGGAAACCGTATTTTACGATCAATCGGACCGGGAAGAAATCCACCTGAACGTCAAGAAAATCTATGCTTTGCTAAAGGCCGGCGGAGATATGACTGTGATGGAGCACCTCTTTGTGGACCGTGTCGATCTCTGTGTTTATGGAAATACTCAGCCATTTCGTATTCGAATTGTAAACCGGATCAACGATAACTTTGACTATTTCTACATCAAAAATGCAGATGCTTCCAGGGTCTATGGTTTGGAATTGGAGCATCTCCTCTCTCCAAATCGGATCAGTTATTTTG
This sequence comes from Algoriphagus sp., assembly GCA_029945945.1. Taxonomy (GTDB): domain Bacteria; phylum Bacteroidota; class Bacteroidia; order Cytophagales; family Cyclobacteriaceae; genus Algoriphagus. Next base: position 158,245 of record JAQSDM010000001.1, read on the forward strand.
TCCATAAGACTACCCTGATCGAAGAACACATTGCCGGGATTCCTGGGGAAATGTTCATGAAAAACTACATGAATGACCCTAATCTGAACCCCATACGAATTGCAAAAGAGTTTGTGAAATTCAATGAACGTTGTTTTGTGCGTCTGTTAGGAGACATGCATTCTTCCAATTTCGTGATTGATGTGACGCCGGATTTTGAGGAAACACATTACCGAATCAGGGCAATTGATTTTGACCAACAATCCTATGAGGGAAAGCGCTCAATCTATTTGCCTCAGTATTTCAAAGAAAACAATGCATTGATTCAACTTGGGATGAAGTACATCACCCCCGAGTCAATGAAACAATACCAACGCGAGGAGCGTGCCTTGATCGCCAACCGACTCAAATCTTCCCAAAAAGAAATTGAAGATATTTTGGAAGCGATGGAGCATGATGAAATCTCAACTCCCGAAAACATCGATTCCCTCAAAAAAGAGCTTGCTAAGTATTACCAAAATGAGCAATTCCTGGATTGCAAAAACATGGGACAAATTCTTCGGGTGAGTTTGGGATTGCTTTGGAATAAGGAAAAGGTGGACTTGGGTGGTTCAATTCCGGATATACCCTCCTTTCCTTAAGGATAAAAAAGACCAAAAAAAAAGAGGAATCATCGTTCCTCTTTTTTTAAAGCTAAAATCAAAAACTGATTAGCTATTCTTTTTTGAGTCCTTCTTAGCCGCTTTAGCGGCTCTTTTTTCTTTCAAAGTCTTAGTAGCCTTTGATTTGTCATCTTTCATTTTTCCTTCAGGTTGCTTTGCCATGGTCGTGTTTTTTTTAGAATGGTTTTGACTTTTTCTACTCTAACGAAAGTTAATAAATTGAGTCATTACATTACCCAAAATATTTGCAATGAAAATCTGAATTTTACTAAAATTTAAATCAACAAGGCTGAAGGAAAATCATTTCAAATTTTGCCTAATTTGATTTTCCGCCAAGTGTGTTAATACTAATGGACGGTTTCTTTAAACTTCTTCAAATTAGCGTAGAACAAATATTCAAAAATCACGTCCATAGATTTCGATTTTAAAACCAATTCTTTGCTAAAAGATATCTCCGATCCGGTCAATTTCCCCGGAATCAAACTATTTGAAACAAATCTGATCCTAAAAGGAAGCGCGATCTGCTTGCCAGAAATCGGTATTTTCATTCATTTGGGGATAAAAGGAAAAGCCCAAAATCGGGTTTTGCAGCATGAGTATGGACATTTCCTCGATTATAAAACGAGCCAGGATCTGAGAAGTAAGCGAACTTTGAAGTCTCCGATTCTGGGATTTTACTTGGGAATCGGCCTTCCAAGTATCTTAAACACAATTCCGTTGATGAACAAAATCCCGGGACTTCGCGGAAACCACCGGGATTATTGGACGGAGGTTCGTGCCAATCGATTGGCAGCCGATTGGTTTGGTGACCGATTAGCCGCTGATTTCAGCAAATTTCATCCTTCGGAAAAAGCTTGAGTTTTCTAATAATTGGAATCAAAGCCAGAAACCTACTTGAGCACGTGAATTGCAAGGATTTTCTGCACTTCATAGACATTGACTGACTTGCTGAATTGCTTCCGAATGCTCGGCTCCTGCTCGCTCGAAACCCAGATTTTCAGCTCAGCATCCAAATCAAATGTCCCGGAACTCTCCACGCTGAATCGGGAAATGCTTTTGTAGGAAATGGATTTATATTCCGTTTTACTGGCAGTTATTCCCTGCTTATCGATCAGAATTAAGCGCTTTGTGGTAAAAATAAAAGTGTCCCGAATCAGCTTAAACCCTACTTCGATTTCCTCTCCGTCAATGAGGAGCTTGCCATAATCCTTCTGCAAATCCTCTTTTTTCACTTCTCCGGCATTGCCAATTAATCCGCTGAATAGTCCCATATAGTTGTTGATTTTTTCAATGTCCCTTTTCGGGATTTAGTTTTCGATGTTCAAACTAGACGAAAAAACCATTACTGCCAACCAGATCATTTGGATCGGAAGAAAAAATTTCAAACCAGCCCAAATCCCTAAATAAAAATCTCAGTTGGATATTTTCACAAGGGCTTTTTCCATCACAGGATCTTTTCCATTCAGGATATCTTTTGCTGAAGGAATCACTTCCAAATCAGGTAAAATCCCACGGTTTAAAGGTTGTACAGGATTCAAATCAGCCATATGGAATCCAAGTCGCGGAACTCCAAGATCGATCTTTGAATTGGGCAGTGTGATAATCGTGAAGAATCCGCTGGAGTTTAGCGCATAGCCTCCGGCAGTTTCCTGACCGATAAAATATCCGCGCTGATCAGACTTCACCCTCGCTGCAAATTCCGTTGTAACTGAAAAGCATTGTCCATCAATCAAAACAATCAACTCGCCTTCGAAAGCGTTTTTCGCAGGCTTATGGCTTTTCAAACCCATTGATTTTGTAAATCTATAACCTGATTCAGAGTTTTTACTGAATCCATTTAAAACACTGAATATCTTTGAAGTATGGATTTCATAATCGGTTTTCAGATTAGGCTTAACAGAAATGAAATTATAATAGTCAAAGTCGCTTTTCGCCAGATACTGATAAAGCCAAACACCATATTTTTCTATCCCTCCTTCATTTCCCCTCAAATCCAAAATCAGGTTTTTGACCTCATTTTCTTTCATGGAGCGAAAAGAATTCTTTAAAAATTTCTTTAAATCGGGTTCTTTAGAATGAGTAAAAAATCTATTGATGTCCAGGATAGCTGTAGTTCCATTTAACAATTCGTAGCTAAAAGGCTCTGATGAATCTTTATTTTTCTTTTCAATTTGGGCTTTTGAAATTCCGGAACCTTTCCAGTTTAGTTTTTCTCCATCCAGAACCAATTCAATCTCATATACCGCCTTCACCCCAAAAAACGTCGCAAAAACCGCCGAAAAATGATTATTGAGTTGATAGTACTTTCCTCCCAGACTTTCGCCATCCCCGAAGCTTAAGTTGGACAGAAGTGAATTGATGAGTTCTTCAGTTTCAATTCCATTTATTTTTTTCACTTCAGCCAATTCCGGAACAGATTCTCCGGCAAGATGACTGATGATAAAAGCCTTATTCCCTTCGAAATAGAGTTGAAGAGGAAATAGATCTTCTTCGTAAAACGGATAATACTGGTCCTTCCCTTGAACAATCCACTTGGTATGACCATCTTTCAAAGCAACAATAAGCGGATTCATTTCCATATAAAACTGCTCCTGAGTCATTGGTTGACTTATTTTCTTTTCGACCTGAGTAAAAAGTTTTTCGAAAGTAGCCGCATCAGTATAGCGATACATTTCAGGATGGAATGATTCCAAGCCGGATCTAAAAATCCTCAGATCTTTTCCCAATTGATCCGGAGTTAAAGTTTGACTTCGGGTTCCTTCAAGAAAAAGGAAAAAAAGCAGTGAGATCGCTAGTAATTTTTTCATGGCATGATACTTCATATTATTTCCGTCAAAAAAATATTGCTTACATCTCCTAGATGATTTTCACATTCAAAAAGTTGCTTGGCTTTGTGAAAATTCAAACAAAATCTAAGAACCCAAAAAACTGGATTAGTCAATAAACACAAATAACAAATTGAATTTAAGAAAGACTTTTTCCTCAGTCAAGCTTGAGATAATTCTCGGGCAGAAGGTTTTCTTTACCTCTCTTGAGGTATATTCAGGCCTGCAAACTGAAAAAATGATGCTGAAGAATTTCTTTTCGATTGGGTTTTTAACGCTGATTTTATCCTGCCAGTCTACCCCTGAGGTAGTGTTCACTCCTACCGAATTGGAGCAATTCAGACCTGATTATCACTTCACTCCTCCTACAGGATGGATGAATGACCCGAATGGATTGGTCTATCTGGATGGAGAATATCACCTTTTTTATCAGCATTATCCGGATTCCACTGTTTGGGGTCCTATGCATTGGGGACATGCAGTTTCCAAAGATCTGGTAAACTGGGAACACCTACCGATTGCAATTGGACCCGATAGCTTGGGTTATATTTTCTCGGGCAGCGCAGTTTATGATGCAGAAAATACCAGCGGTTTGGGCACCGCTGAGAATCCTCCTTTAGTTGCGATTTACACGTATCATGACGCTGTTGGAGAGAAATCCGGAAAGACAGATTTTCAAACACAGGGAATTGCTTACTCCATCGATAAAGGCCGAACCTGGATCAAATATGAAGGAAACCCGGTTTTGCCAAATCAAGGAATACGGGATTTCAGAGATCCAAAAGTGTCTCAGCTAACTCAGGCTGATGGAAGTAAAACCTGGGTCATGACTTTGGCAGCCCAAGACAGAATTCAATTTTTCAATTCTTCAGATTTGAAAAACTGGACAATGCTAAGCGAGTTTGGTCAGGGTATCGGAGCTCATGGCGGCGTCTGGGAATGTCCTGATTTGCTTCCTTTCAAGACACCTTCAGGTGAGGATAAGTTTGTCCTGCTGGTGAGCATCAATCCAGGGGGACCGCAAAAAGGCTCTGCAACTCAATATTTTATTGGAAACTTTGAAAACGGAATCTTCACTCCTGACGATGTCATGATTCGATGGATCGATTACGGTCCGGATAATTATGCCGGTGTGACTTGGTCTAATCTGCCCAAAGAACAAGATCGCACGCTTTTTATCGGATGGATTAGCAATTGGTTGTATGCTCAAGTGGTACCCACCGAAACCTGGAGATCAGCTTTGACAATTCCACGGGAATTGAGTCTTTTCGAAGTAAACGGTACCTTATTGCTAAAATCAGCTCCTGCACCTGAACTGGAACAAATTCGGGGAGAGGTCATTGAAATTGATAATGACAACTCAAATCTTCCTACCCAGGCGGTCGAGATTCTGGCGAAATTGGACGGATCAGATTCCTTTTCTCTGTTATTTTCCAATGAAGACGGTGAGAAACTTCTTATCATGAAAGATCAGGGATTGGTTTCCATCGACCGAACCTTAGCCGGGAAAAGCGATTTTCAGGAAGATTTTGCGACGGTTCACTCCGCACCCATGAGTTGGGAGGCAAAAGAAATACGCATATTTCTGGATGCCCATTCAGTCGAAATTTTCGTAAATGATGGTGAATTGGTCATGACTTCGATTCTCTTCCCCAACCGTCCATGGAAAACTGTGGAAGTTTCTGAGGGGATTTCGGACCCAAAAATCTATCCTTTGAAAATTAAATAAGAGCAAGTTTGATTACTGGGATAATTAGATTCTAATTTGCCAATCATTTCTATTTAGATGAAAAACAGGTTGCCATTTGTAATGCTTTCTTTGAGTTGGCTGACAGGCATTATAGCTGCGTTTTTCTTTTCGGCAGTTGATGTAAAGACTTCCGATAATTCAGATAGAGCCTCCATTTTACAGGAAATTTCCAGTCCGGATTTCCATTCCATCACGCTCAATGAAAAGGTCGAAATTCCTTCTTTGGAAATCGATTGGAGGCTTTCCTGGAATCTGAATTCTGAATGGATTCCTTCCTTTATTACCCCATTCACTTTTTACTTTGCTGCATCATTTTTTCAAAAATCGCGAGCTCTTTTCGATGTAAAGGCCCTTTTTATGCATTTTTTCCACACTTGGTAGGTTGAATTGAATTTCGCTCTCCTCAGAGAATCCCTAAAATCAATTCATCAAATTAAAACCTATCCACATCATGTTCGACATCGATGCTTCGACACTATTCGTGTCTATTCTATTTGTAATTGCTATTATCGCACCCTTTGTTTACCACGGGTTAAAAAGTAAAAGACATCAAAAAACCCAGATGGAAAATTTTCAAAGTTTTGCAAAATCAATTGGTGTAACACCTGCCAAAATTGAGAATTGGAGAAATCAATATTTATTGGGATTAGATCCAAATTCCAAAATTCTTATTTATTTCAGGAGTGGTTCGAATCCGGAGCAAACATTTATTAACCTTGAAGAAGTCCATAAAATCAATATTTACGAAAAATCACGCGTCGTAGAATTGGGAGTAGAAAAACGAAATGTATTAGATTACCTTGGCATTCAATTTAATTTTAAGGATAATTACAAGCCGGAAAAATTAATTGAAGTTTATGATGCTGAATTATTCTCCGGACAGGATGGAGAAACAGTGCTGGCCAAAAAGTGGGTTGAACTATTAAAAAGTCAATTAAATAATTAATTCTTTTGGGTAGCCTCAGGGCTACCCAATTTAACTAACACGCATTATCTAATGAGTAAACAAAAAGAATCCTGGGGCTCAAGGGTGGGTCTGATTTTGGCAATGGCGGGAAACGCTGTTGGTCTTGGTAATTTTCTAAGGTTTCCCGTACAAGCAGTACAAAATGGAGGAGGTGCTTTTATCCTCCCCTATTTAATTTGTTTTCTTTTGATGGGTATCCCCCTGCTTTTTGTTGAATGGTCTTTGGGCCGCTACGGCGGAAAATTAGGTAATCACAGTACTCCATACATCCTGGATTCTATTACAAAAAAGGCGGTTTGGAAATACGTGGGAGTGTTCGGAATCTTTACCAACATTGCCGTGGTAGCTTACTACACCTACATCGAATCCTGGACCTTTATCTATGTATTCCATACTTTGTTTGGAACATTCACGGAAATGAATCAGGCAGAAATCAGTACGTATTTCAATGATTACGTAGGACTGAACGGTACTCTTTTTGGAATGAATTATTTGCCTGTTTTAGTATACGTGGCAATTTTAGGACTCAATGTTTACATCCTTTCCACAGGATTAGGAGGTATTGAAAAAGTGGCCAAAATCGGTATGCCACTTTTGGTTCTTTTCGGAATTATCCTTGCCTACAGAGGCTGGACAATGGGTGCTGATTTTGCCTCAGAAGCTTTCCCTGATGCTGATGCATGGGATGGCATCAATTTCCTTTGGACTCCCCAATACTCTTCTCTAGCTGATCCGAAAGTTTGGCTGGCAGCAGCAGGTCAGATTTTCTTCACACTTTCCGTGGGAATGGGTTCGATTCAGTGCTACGCCTCTTATATGAAAGAAAACGAGGACATTGCCTTGAATTCAATTACTGCAGGTTTTACCAACGAATTTGTAGAGGTTATTTTAGGCAGTGCGATTGTGATTCCAATTGCTGCCGGTTTCCTTGGTTTAGATTGGGTAATGGAAAACGCTGGTTTCGGAATGGCATTCCAGACGATGCCTTATCTCTTCCAGCAATGGGGGGCTGTATTTGGAGTAATAGCCGGGGTATGCTGGTTTGGGCTTCTGTTCTTTGCAGGAATCACATCTTCTCTGGCAATGGGAACCCCTTGGATGGGATTCATGCATGATGAATTCGGATGGGGCAAAGTAAAAGGAGCTGTTTCTTTTGGAGTGTTAGCATTAATCATGGGACTTCCAACAGTACTTTTTTACGAATATGGGTATTTCGATGAATACGATTACTGGGCAGGAACTGTCAGTTTGGTGGTGTTTGCTTTGCTAGAGATTGTCCTGTTTGCATGGGTATTTGGAATGGAAAAAGGCTGGGAAGAAATTACAAGAGGTGCAGATATCAGGATTCCTTTGATGTATAAATTCATCATCAAATACATTACTCCAGTATTACTTCTAATGGTATTCCTTGGTGCACTATTTACCCCTCAGGGAAATGATTGGGCCGGAGCATTATCGGGGTTATTTGAAGGGAATGGCTGGACGCTGGATAATAGCTCTCTGATCGCAAAAGTAACCCTTGGAGATTTGAAGGCCCAACTGGCTTTGAATCCTGATGATTCGGTGTTTATTGAGGATAAGATGTTCTATACTCAGATGGCCCGAACCCAAATGATTATCCTTTTTGTATTTATTTCAATTGTCGTTTGGTTCTCTACCAAAAAACGTAAACTCGAAGGTCGACTATGAATACTTCTGCATTAATTCTGGCATTGATCACTCAAGCTTTGGTTCTGGGTGTTACCCTGTATTGCTTTTACTTGGTTTTGAGAAAGCCTAAAGTCAAATAATCACATACAAACTTGTATATAAAATCCTGCGCAGGTATTCCCGTGCAGGATTTTTTTTGTTCAGAAAATCAAATTTTCTGATTCTTTTCGCCCTAAAATGCCTGCTTTTTGGTATACTGAATAGTCATTTATAATGACCAAAACTGTTCAATTTTAAGTATTACAATATTATTCCATGCGGAAAATCCTGGTTCTCTTTGCTCACCCAAAATATGAGCACTCCGATGCCAATCATGCACTAATCCAGTCAATCGAAAATCTGGAGAATGTGCAGATCAGGGATCTCTATGAGCTCTATCCGGATTTCAACGTGAACAAGCAGGAAGAACAAGAGCAACTTTTTCAATATGATGTGATTGTTTGGCAACATCCATTTTATTGGTATTCCTGCCCACCCCTATTAAAACAATGGATTGACCTCGTACTTGAATATGGATGGGCTTATGGTCCCGGAGGAGTTTACATTCAGGGAAAATATATCTTCAATGCAATTACTACAGGAGGATCTACGGAAGTCTACTCTCATAAAGGAAGAAACAGGTACACCATTTCTGAGTTTCTCCGGCCATTTGAGCAAACAGCCAAATTGTGCGGAATGCATTATTTACCCTATTTCCATCTGGGGGGCACGCATCGGATTTCAGAGCCTGATTTATTGAAAAAAGCCGATGAGTATCGCGAATTGATTATCCAACTTCGCGATTCCGAGTTGATCCCCATCGAACCAAATCTTCAAAATCACTAGGCCATGGATGGATTTCTATTAAATGCAATCATCTACATTCTGGCAGCCATTATATGCGTGCCTATTGCTAAAAAACTGGGAATGGGAGCTGTTTTGGGGTATTTATTAGCCGGAATCCTAATTGGGCCCTATGCATTGGGATTTATCTCAAACGAAGGGGAAGGCCATGACATCATGCATAATGCGGAATTTGGTGTGGTGATGATGCTGTTTTTGATCGGCCTTGAACTGGAACCCCAAAACCTTTGGAAAATGAAAAGCCTGATCATTACCGTAGGACTGACTCAGGTTTTGGTGACGGCAGCTTTGATATCAGGGGTTGGCATTGCCTTGGGATTGGATTGGAGGCTTTGCCTTGCTGCAGGATTATCGATGGCTCTTTCATCTACAGCAATCGTGATTCAATCTTTGAAGGAGAAAAATGAGATGGGTAGTCCGGGCGGGAAAATGTCTTTTGGTGTATTATTGATGCAGGATATTGCGGTGATTCCAATTCTGGCCCTATTACCTCTCCTGGCAGTGGCAGCAGCTGGTGTGCAGGGAGATTCCGGATCACACGGGATTCTCGAAAATCAACCAGGTTGGATTCAGACGCTGATGATTTTCGGAGCGATCGGCATGGTGGTTTTACTCGGAAGATTTGGATTTGGGCCGCTACTTAATTGGGTTTCGAAAACCAAACTTCGTGAATTATTTACCGCTTCAGCTTTGCTGATTGTAGTTGGAATCGCTTTTCTGATGGAACTTGTTGGCCTAAGCCCTGCATTGGGCACGTTTCTGGCAGGAGTAATCCTCGCAAACTCACCTTACAAACATGCACTCGAATCCGACCTAGATCCGTTCAAAGGATTACTTCTGGGGCTTTTCTTCATGGCTGTTGGAGCTACGATCAATTTCACGTTGGTCGTAAATGAAGCTACTTCGGTTATTTCCATCACCTTGGGCATTATCATTTTAAAGACCCTTATCCTCCTAGTTATCGGAAAATTCAAAAAACTCAGACTTTCAGAAAACCTGAGCTTTGCTTTGGGACTTTCGCAGGTTGGCGAATTCTCCTTTGTTACTTACGCGTTCGCTTTGCAGCTTGGGATTTTAACTCAGGCAAACTCCGATTTACTAATGGCTGTTACCGCTTTGACCATGACGGCAACTCCCCTCTTGATGGTGGTTTTGGATAAGTTGATTCAACCCAAACTTATAAAAGAATCCCTCGGGAATAATCGAAAGATGGATGAAAATATCGATGGAAAGAATAAAGTAATCCTCATTGGTTTCGGGCATTTTGGATCCACACTTGGGAGGTTTATGCGGGCAAATGGTGTCGAGGCCACAATTCTGGATGCAGATCCTGACCAGGTGGATTTCCTTCGAAAAATGGGATTCAAAGTCTTTTATGGTGACGGGACAAGGCTTGAGTTATTGCATTCCGCAGGTGCTGAGCAGGCTGAAATTCTGATTTCCGCGATTGATAATACTGAGCACAGCTTGAAATTAGTCAAACTCTGCAAAGAGCATTTTCCTCATTTGGAAGTAATGATCCGCGCCAAAAACAGGTACGATGCCTATGAAATGATGGAAATGGGAGTGAAAAATGTCTATCGTGAACATCTCGATACTTCTATCAGAATGGGAGAAGACGTATTACGAAAACTTGGATTCAGAGCTCATACAGTCCACCGCCTGGCAAAACAATTCAAAGAATATGACGAGGAAGCGCTCAAAGTGCTCGTTGAGTACAAAGGCAATCAGGACGAATACATCTCCAAAGTCAAAAAACAAATAGAAATGCAGGAATCACTGCTTTCAGGTGAACAAATGAGAAAATTCTCAATGAATGATCATGCCTGGGACAGTGATGTCATGAAAGATCCCCAAAAATAATTCTGAGATTGAGGGAATTTCATTTAATTAGAGTAGAATTTCACCCGATTCTATTCCTGATGTTTTGACGAATGTCAATTTCCAATCATTTTATTCATTTTCTTAAGTATAAACCAGCAGGACATGTCTCTGCTACCCATAAAATCAGACGAATCAATTCGAGTTTTTTCATTTTTTTATTTCTGGTTCTCCTACCCTTTTTTGGTCAAGCCCAAAGTCAGAGTTTTTACGATTCACTTGATCTTGTAAAATCCTTTCTAAACCAAAATCAAATTCGGGATGCACTCAATCTATTAGAAAATCTTGAGTCTGATAATCCGGGAAATGAATATGTGATCCGGCTTCGTGGACAGGCTTTGTACTGGTCCAAGGACTTCGAAGCAACCAAAACCTATTTCAGAAAATCGATCTCTGAAAATCCAGAAATTCAACTTGTTCAACTCGATTTTGGACGAATCTTGTTCGAGTTAAATGAATTGAATGAAGCGGAGAAGGTTTTAAGATCCTTTTTGAAATCAAATCCAAATGATCCCGAAGCCAATCAAATGCTGGCTTCCATTAATTATTGGACGGGTGGCAGACCTTCGGTTTCAATTGAATATTTAGACAGGATTCTAACCCCTTTTCCGGAAAATGAAACCGCTAAATCTCTGAAAAAAGAGATAAAATCTTCGACTTCCCCAAGGATCGCATTAAACACAGGGATTCACAGTGACACACAACCCATGCAATATTTCAGTTTTCAGGGATCCTTAGACTTTTATCATTCTGCCATGATTCAACCAGGTTTTTCGACAGAAATGCGAAGCTATGAAAGCGGGGAATCTGTTTTGATTTCGCAGGCAAGAAATAAGTCAACTTTGAACAGGACCGGAACATCAATCTCTCTTCGTGCGGGTATCGTAAAATCCTCTGAATGGGCAGAAACCAACCCAACCTATGGTGCTGAAATTAGCCAAAACATTTCCTCAGGAATCCAGGCCGCTGTTTCAGTGGATCGTGAGCCCTATTTTTATACCCTGACCAGCATCGATCAGGAAATATTACCGACTACAATCCGGACATCAATTGGAAGAGAATCCGGGGATAAATGGATCGGAAAGGTGTTTTTCCAGCAAAGTAATTTCGAAGATGATAATTCCACATTTTCTGCAGGCCTTTGGGCATTGATCCCTGTTTTAAAAACCGAAAATTTAAAGGCAGATCTGGGCTATTCCTTATTGATTGCTGATTCAAAGGAATTACGATTTGCGGAGGATTTACCAATTCAAAATACCATCGGCAACACAGACGCTGGCACTGTGATTCCGGGTTCTTACAATCCCTATTTCACCCCCACCAATCAAACAGTCCACGGGATTTTAGCCGGTTTAAAATTCAGGTTGGCGCAATCTGTGAGTTTTGGATTGAATGGAAATGCCGGGATTTATGCACAGATCGACAACCCAAATACTGTCTACTACGGTACCGCAACTCCAGGAAATCCGAATCGCCCCATTGATCCGAAAGATATTTATTTGATCCAGGTAACCACCACCTATTTCCCTTGGGAGTTGAAAGCTGCTCTGGATTGGAGTATTTCAGAAAAGTCCCTTCTGACAATTTCTTACCTGCATCAGACCACAATTTATTTTGACAGCAATAGCTTCAATATTGGTTTAAAACTCAATTTGTGGAATGAGTAATCCGGAAAAGAAAAACCTTTGGGCATTCCGAAGGGCAAAAAGCGATTCTCTTGTCCAAAAGTTTTTCTTAGGATGCCTGATAATGGCTGGTATCATTTCGATTTTCAGGCTGGCAGATTGGTGGTTTCGAGCAGAGCACATTGGGAATTTGGTTTTATTCGTCATCCTTTCTTTAGTTTTTTGGTTTGGGATGCTGCGATTAATTATCATTTGGATCAATTACCTTGGAATCAAAAAACCTGAGAAAATCCCCGCACCTTCAGGGCTCAAAGTGGCGATCTTCACTACGAGTTCTCCGGGAGAACCACTCTCCATGTTTGAGAAAACTCTGGAAGCATGCTCCAGGATTTCATATCCCCATACCACCTATTTATTAGACGACACGCGAGATCCGAGATTTCGGGAAGTAGCCGAGCGGTACGGAGCAGTTTGGCTTGAGTTAGTTGGGATTCCCGGTGCCAAAGCAGGAAAGATTAACGCCGCACTTGGAAAGACTTCTGAAGAATTTATTCTTGTTTTGGATCCAGACCATATCCCCTTTCCTAATTTCCTGGATGAAGTTTTAGGTTTCTTTCAGGACGAAAAAGTCGGATTCGTTCAGGTTTCACAGGCTTACTACAATCAATTCAGATCTTTTACTGCACAAGCTGCTGCTGAGCAAACTTATACTTTTTATGGTCCCACTCAGATGGGAATGAACGGGTACAATTGCAGCGTGGCGATCGGAGCAAATTGCACTTTCCGCAGGAAAGCACTTCAATCCGCCGGTGGTCATGGAATCGGGCTGGCAGAAGACTTGGTAACTTCTATCCGAATCCATGCCGAAGGTTGGAAATCCGTTTATCATCCGGTTGTAATCAACAGAGGTTTGGTACCGGAAGACTTCGGCTCCTTTTGTAAGCAACAACTCAAATGGGCAAGAGGCGTTCACGAAGTGCTTTTTGCGGAGGTTCCAAGGCTTTTCAGGAAACTCTCCTTTTGGCAAAAACTTTCTTACATCACAATTGGAACTTACTATATCGAAGGAATCATTTCACTGATTTACATTCTCATTCCATTTTTGTATTTCTGGACAGGAATCCTCCCCGCTCGAATGTTCTTCATTGAATTCCTGTATTATGGCATTCCTGTTTTATTTTTCTCGGTCTGGATTTACTTACACGTTCAGCGATGGCTAACCCATCCGGCGTATGAGCAGGGATTTCACTGGAGGGGAATGGTGATGAAGTTTGCTTGCTGGCCAGTCTATTTTATGGGCTTTATACTATCGGTGATCGACAGGGACATTCCTTACATTCCTACTGCTAAACAGGCTGTAATTGGGAAAATATCCCCTTTTGCGAAGCCCCATCTTTTCCATATTGTCCTTTTCCTGATTACAGTAACCTGGGTGATTTATGAAAGAATGAACCTGATGAGCGAAGTTCGGCTGATCTCAACAACTGAGATTACCTACGGAATGCTTGCCTTCGCATTTATTCCTTTTTCCTTAGCTGTCTTGAGTCTTTATGCAGTCTGGGAATCGACCCGTTTAACTCCCGTATCTCCCTGGGAGACTATTGATTTAAGCAAAATCAAAACTGAAAAGCCTTAAAGAAACTCAGCATGAAGAAAATAATCTACCGATTTGCAATCGTTATTACAGCCTTGGCAGTTGGAATTTTGCTGGTTGCAAGTCTGAGCTATGTAGGGAATGAATCCTCCGGACCGGTTGAGGATTTTCTATCCAAAGTGAAAAATGTGGTTGCAAACCTGGAGGAAGATTATATACTAAAAAAACGAGTGACCAGCCGATCTGGTGAATTGCTTTGGCTGAAGCCGCTTCAGGAAAATCCGGAAAAAATGAAAAATCCGGAAAAACTATTGTTAGGAGCATTCGACAATCAGGCAATAACCACTTTGCAGCCAATTATCATTTTTGAAGATTCGCTGGACACAGTTTTTCCGCTAATTCACATTTACAGCGCATGGGGAAGTAAACGAGAGCAGCAGTTTCCGAAAGATGAAGTCGAATCCATTGTCACGCTCGGTTCCATTCCGGTAATTACCTGGGAACCCTGGCTCAACGACTTTACATCGGAGGAAATCCCAGGATTGCCGGATATAGAGGAAAGGGATAAAAATGGATTACGCTCAATCACTTCAGGGTTATACGATTCTTATCTCAAAGAATGGGCATTGGATGCAAAAGCTGAAGAGGTAACCATCTTGGTCCGTCTTGGCCATGAAATGAACGATCCCTATCGCTATCCATGGGGACCCCAGAATAATGAACCTCAGGATTTTATTGAAGCATGGAAACATGTGGTGGAGCTTTTCCGCCAGGAGCAAGTGGATAATGTGCTCTGGGTTTGGGCACCTCACTTGGCTTATGGAAAGTTCAGGGATTTTTATCCGGGTGATGAATATGTGGACTGGATTGCAACCGGAACGCTCAATTACGGAACGGTCGCTCCCTGGAGCCAATGGTGGACATTTGATGAGATTTTCGCAAAGTACTACGAGGAATTGGCGACGTACCAGAAACCGATCATGCTTGCCGAATTTGGATCTTTGGCCGTAGGAGGAGATCGAGCCAAATGGTATGCAGAAGCTCTTTTTGATTTCCCCACTAAATACCCGGCAGTCAAAGCTTTGATTTTCTTTCACAATCGAAAAGATGCCACCACTACTTTTCAGACACTAAACTGGTACATCAAAGATGAACCAGCTGTAACCAAAGCCATAAAGGATTCATTTTTAAAATGGCCTGTTAACTAACCCTGTTTTTTTAAGTAAAAGCCGTTTCAAAAAGGGAATTATAAGCGAGGTGGATAGTTCATTCTGTTTTTTGATTTCTCGGAAATCAGGAAATCAAACAACCCCATAATCCGGTGATTTTTATCACGGTTTTGTCCTTTATCATTGAATTACTTTTGCATTCTTAAATCCCAGAAAGCATCTTCCTCGTATTTCATTGAAAATTCCCAACAAATGGTTGATAAGACCGTTCCATCTCTCTAAAGAATTTTGCCAATCGGCTTCAAAAGAAGGTAAACCTTTGGAGCATGCAATTCGTGAAGCAGGAGAAATTCGGTCTTAGCGATTGTATAGAGTTGAGGTTTTTTCAGCTCAATCATTTTACCAGGAATAGAAACACCGACGATGTATAGTTTTTACCCGAAAAAATTTGAAACCTATGAACCAACAAATTTCAAAAATCAAAAAAGCCATTGAGGTATTCAACACGTATGGCATCACTCTGACAGGTCCGAGAAAAAATGATCATTTTGTCAAACAACTGAATATGGATCCGGTTTTTGTAAATGGTCTGATCTTCGAATTGGAATTCAATCTTCAAGTTTTCATCAAAGAGGAAAAGCTAAAAGGCGCTTGTACTCCGAGACAGGTTATCGGGTTGTTGATGGAAATTCCACGGAACAATTAAGCTCACTTTTCTTAAATGAGTAAATACAGAAACTTAAAGATATCGGCCGGACTTAGTTCGGCTGTATTTTTTTGCTGGATTACCATTTCCACCTTTACAAATGATACTCCTGAAATGTCCTATACATTCAACCCAAAACTAGAATACGCAAAGGTTCCTTCCGACTGGAAAGGAACTCCAAAACTTAGTGACGGAACATTTCAAAATCTCCACTACCCTTTTGAGTCGAAGTTTACCGATGTTCTGAAATGGAAGTTGAGCAAGAACCCACAAGCAGAAGAAAAAACAACTGACCAAAGAAAGCTTCAGGGGGAGTTTATTGAGACTTTTAGCCCTTCGGGAAAAGATGAATTGATCTGGCTTGGGCATGCAAGTTATCTGATCCATCTTGATGGTGTTACTATTCTTACCGATCCGGTTTGGCTGGACAATTGGGCTCTGAAGCGCCAAAGCCAACTTCCAATAGATCCCGAGCAATTGCGGGATGTGGATTATATTTTGATTTCTCATGATCACAGAGATCATTGCGATGAAAATACGATTAAGCTTTTGGGATCGCTTTTGCCGGATGTCAAAATCCTTACCGGGCTAAATATGAAACCTCTAATCGAATCCTGGACTCCCAAAACTCAGATTCAGGAAGCAGGATGGTTTCAGAATTATGATTTGACTGATTCACTTCAGATTACATATGTACCTTCCAGGCATTGGTCAAGAAGAGGTCTGATGGATCAAAACGAGCGACTTTGGGGCGGATTTTACATTCAATCCGGAGACAAGAGTATCTATTTCATGGGCGACTCAGGATATGGTCCGCATTTTCAAATGATTTCAGAAACGCTCGGCGCTCCCGATTATGCACTCATGGGTGTGGGAGCTTTCAAGCCCGAATGGTTTATGAATCAGGCCCACACCAGCCCGATGGACGCTGCCAAGGCTTTTAGGGACATGGAGGCAAAGCACTTCATACCCATGCATTTCGGAACGTTTGATCTTTCTGATGAGCCAATTTTAGAACCTTTGGATTGGTTACTGGCCAATCCCGACTCAGTCAACCGAAGTTTGATAAATCCTGTGTTGGGAAGGAATTTGTTTAAGGATTAGAGTTTTCAAAATTTGGGAAGTACCCAAGGCGATCGGTAAGTCGGAGTGATGAATTCATTCGCTTTTTTACTGTTTGTAAAAGTCTGCCTAGCATCGTCCCATTCCAAAACAGGCTCATTTACTCTCCCTGCGATATTTGGGATGTGAGCATATAAGGCAGCAATCCTTCCCGTCTCCGGTGGACAAATCGTCGTTTCGCGGGACTTGACACAATCCAGGAAGTTTTTAACATGCAGGTTATGTGACTCACCTCCTTCGGTGAAATTGATTGCTTCGATTTTGGGTGCTTTTGCTTCTGGATCCCATTCCGGGAATACCTGAAATGATTTTCTGTCAGCCACAATTGTCCCTTTCTCTCCGATAAAAGCAACTCCATAAGGCTTTTCATATGGTCCTAGTTGAGTCCCGGCGACCATATCCCAAGTGATTGGAAATTCCTCATTGGAATACGTGACTGTCATGGTGTCGAAGGTTTCCCTTTGCCTGATGTCAGTCGACAAATTGCCGGCGTAGGTCAGGACTTTTGTGGGAGCGGTTGGATTTTCCATCGCCCAAATACCCATATCCAGCAAATGGACTCCCCAGTCCGACATCAAACCACCTCCATAATTCCAGAAATGTCTCCAGCTTCCATGAAAACGATTTGGATTGAAGGGGCGCAAAGCTGTTGGCCCCAACCAAAAATCATAATCAACTCCTGCTGGGAGTGCACCGTCAGCAGCGGGAATTGATCCCGTTCCGTAATTGAAATTTCCCCAGATATTTACCTTTCTGATTTTCCCGATATCGCCATTTCGGATCATTCGGATAGGTTCACTGAAAGTGTAGCCACTTCTTTGTTGCTGTCCGACTTGTACCACTCTTTTATAGTAATCGGCAGCCTGCACCATGATCTTACATTCTCCAATCGTATTGGCCAAAGGCTTTTCAACATAGACATCTTTTCCGGCTGCACAAGCTGCGACCATGATCAGGCAATGCCAGTGGTCAGGTGTTCCGATGATCACAGCATCAATTTCTTTTTCTTCCAGGAGCTTCCTAAAATCGCGAAAGGGGGTCGGGTTTTGCCCAAAACTATCCTGCACTTCCTTAATCCTCCTGTTCAGCGCATTTTCATCCACATCACAGATGGCAACACAATTCACTCCCGGAATATTCAAATGATGTCTCAAAATCCCAAAACCATGACCGTTACAACCAATTAACGCAACGTTGATCTGATCACTTGGAGAAATCGGTGCCGACCAAACTTTCGAAGGAAGTATAGAAAACAGACCCACTCCAAGAGAAGCTGTGATTGATTTTTCAAGGAATTTTCTCCGATTAGTTTCCATTTATTTTGGGTTTAAAATATTGAAGCATTAATAGAATCCGGACTGGAATTACAAAAATCCAAACCTGATTGTAAGCTAAAATAAAAAAGATTCTTTCATCTGATGTCTACTTGGGTATTTGACTGGCAGTAAATTAATCCGGAGAGATCAGGCAAAAAAAGAAGGCATAGATTGGATCCATGCCTTCTCTTATGAGATTAATTTTTCAAATTACCTTAAGGTCAATTGAATTGCTGAAAACAGATCCAAACTGTTTCTTTCCTTTTTGCTCAATCATCTTCATTTTCAAATGAAGGAACAAGAGTAGTTCTCAACCATATAAACCCGATTCCACCGGCAATAAAAGAGGCTACCAGAATTGCGATTTTTGAAGAATTTACCAACTCAACACTGTCAAAAGCGAGCAGGGTAACAAAAATGGACATGGTAAAACCTATACCGCCTAAAAAACCGACTCCAAGGATATTATTCCATCTCAAGTCCGATGGCAAAGTGCAGAGTTTGAGAGCCACCCCAATTCGTGAAAACAACCAAATACCAAGAGGCTTTCCTATCACCAATCCTAAAATCACACCCAAACTACTTACCTGAACCAATCCGGCTTGCCAGCCGCTGCCAATTGCAATACCCGTATTCGCAATTGCAAAGATCGGAAGAACAAGAAAGGCCACAGCAGCATGCAAGTAATGCTGGAGAATGTAGGATGGAGACTTTTCTTCACCATCTCCAAAAGGAATTGCAAAAGCAAGCAAGACTCCTGTGATGGTAGCATGAACTCCAGAGTGCAGCATGAAATACCACATCACCACTCCACCTATCAGGTAAGGAATCAGATTATGAACTTTCAGTCTATTGAGGATCAGAAGCACACCAAAAATCCCTAATGCAATGAATAGATTAGAGAAAAGGATTGATTCAGTATAGAAAATAGCAATAACGATAATTGCACCAAGGTCATCCATCACTGCCAATGCAGTCAGAAATATCTTTAAAGAAGCCGGAACTCTGTTTCCCAAAAGAGATAAGATCCCAATTGCAAAAGCAATATCTGTAGCCATTGGAATACCCGCCCCGGATTGAGTATCAGTTCCAAAATTAAGCAATAGAAAAATGCTTGCAGGAATAAGCATTCCGCCTAAAGCACCGAAAATTGGCAATGCAGCTTTTTTAATATCGGAGAGTTCTCCCTGATAGATTTCTCTTTCGAGTTCCAGGCCAATCAAGAGAAAGAAAATGGTCATTAATCCGTCATTGATCCACTGAACAAGGGTATGGCTGCCCAAATCAATGTTCCAAAAATGGATGTAATTTGTCGCTAAGGATGAATTTGCCAAACCAAGCGAAAGAATTGTCACAAAAACCAGTACAAGTCCACCGGCTTTTTCGCTGTTAAAAAATTCCTTGAAGAGTTTAGTCAATTTCATGGGTATAGTTGGTTAAAATTTTAATCAATTAACTCCCTTCCCGGTGATGCAGGCAGGATTATCAAATTGGTTATTAGGCTGTTATCTGAGGCTCTTCAAAGTGTAACCCAAAAAATCCAACATGATGGAATTTGGGTTTTTGAGCCAGTTTCTATGAATTAGAACTGCAGTAAGATAAATACCTCCCAGTTACCGACGGTTACTTTTTCTGTTAAAAGTTAAAATTTTAAGGTCAATCGGCTGATAAACCTGTTGATTTGGTTTTCAAACAGGATGCCAAGCAAGCTTCATTTCATTATTTTTTCCGTCCGATCTGCACTTTTGGAGGCTTCTCTTGAGCATCCGCTTATACCTGAATTGTCTTCCACCTTCCTTTCCGGAAAAAGTAAAATGAGACCAAAGCATGAAAAGAATGGCTAAATCCAATTGCAATAAAAATTCCCAAATGAGCCAAACCAAACGGGAAAGCCAGCACATATGCAAGCGGAATTTCCAGAAACCAAAGCACTCCAATATTGATCCATGCCGGAGTGCGGGTATCTCCTGCCCCATTGAATGCCTGGGTCACTACCATCCCCAAGGCGAAAAAAACATATCCAATTACAATCACCCAAAGTCCTTGAGCTGCAATATCTTGAACCGCTGGAATTGAAGTGAAGAACCCTGCCATTTCTTTCGAAAACAACAAATAAATTCCAGTCACTGAAGCCATGAAAATTACCGTATACCGGGCAGTGAGCCAAACAGCTTGTTCTGCTCTCTGGGGTTGTTTTGCCCCAAGATTTTGTCCAACCAGTGTAGCAGCCGCACCGGAAAGTCCCCAAGCTGGCAAAATAGTGAAGATCAGAATCCTCGAGCAAATCGTATATCCAGCCAAAGAAGTTGAACCGAACTCAGCCACCATTCTGGTCAATGCAATCCAGGAAACGGAATCTATCAGAAACTGACCCATTCCGCCAAGGGCGATGTCCATAATTTTTTTGATGATTTCCCAGTTGATATGGAGGTTTTCCCGGAGGATTTTCAGCTTATGCTTTCCGTTAAAAAGATGATACAACTGGTATACAACCCCGAAGCTCCGTCCCATTGTGGTCGCAATTGCAGCTCCTTCCAGACCATAACCATCCCAGGATCCAATTCCAAAAATCAATAAGGGATCCAACACAATATTGAATCCGTTGGCGATCCAAAGCGTCCGCATTGCATGATGAGCCTGTCCAGCTCCGCGAAAAGCGCCATTCAATAAAAAGAGCAACATAATCGCAGTATTTCCTGCGAAAATAATCCGGGTATAGCTTACTCCGGTTTTGATTACCTCGGGTTCAGCTCCCATCAAAGCCAAAATATCAGGTGCTGAAAACCAACCGATTATTCCCAAAAAGATAGAAATCACTCCTCCAACAACCAACAACTGGAAAGCTGCTGCCCCTGCTTCTTTGTATTCTTTTTCACCAAATCTCCTTGAAATCAAAGCTGTCGCGGCCATGCTGATCCCAAAGCCCATTGCATAAACCAACACGATTACTGACTCTGTCAATCCCACTGTGGCGATCGCGTGCTCACCCAATCTCGCCACAAAGAAGATATCGACCACAGCAAAAAGTGATTCCATCATCATCTCCAGAATCATTGGGATTGCCAGGACGAAAATGGCTGTTTTCAGAGGAAGGCTAGTGAAATCCTGCTCCTTACCTACTATGGCGTCTTTGATGAGTTGCCAGGTCATTGATTGAAATTTAAAATTTGTGGAATGAAAGTCTGGAAAATTGCCTGACAGGTAAAAATAGGATTTTTAAAACGAAGAAAAACCTGCCCAAATAATCTGGAGAAGCTTTAATTCATTCCCAAAGCAATGGGGAATTTCTACTGTTTTTCAGTCAAAACCGTTTCATCAATAATCAGATCCACATTGGGATGAAGCCAAAGCATCGAAGCTGGAAATTGGGTGGTGATTTCACGGGTCAGCAATTGCTCAAGCGCCTGTTTTTTTCCTTTTCCGGAGATGAACAAAATGATTCGATTTGAATCCATGATGTTTCCAATTCCCAGCGTCATCCCAAAAGTTGGAGGATGAGACAGAGTTTTGATCATTCCATGGTTCAAAGTAGTTGGGGCAAGTTCCGCCACATGACAATCCAACTGGAGCTTTTCCGCTGGTTCATTTAATGCAATGTGTCCATTCACTCCGATTCCCAAGATGCAAATATCAATCGGCCCGTTTTCACTCAATTCTTTCTGAACTCGCAGGCATTCTTCTTTTGGGTTTTCAGTCATCGGATCGATGGTGATGTATCGGTCTTCGCCAATTTCTAATGGCTTGATAAATTTTTCTTGAACATCATATTCAGAGGAAAATGTTGATCCTTCTTCCAAACCACCCCATTCGTCCAATTTGATTACCCTCAATTCGCTGAAAAAATCCGCATTGAACCTGAAGCTTTTCACCATTTCCTGGTATAGCCCGGTCGGTGATCCTCCACTTGCTACGCAAAAAAGCAAGTCAGATTTCCGTTCGATTTCTCTCATGACAATCTCGGCGCCTTGCTGACTCATCGCCTCGTAGTTTTCGCAGTAATGGATATTCATGTTTTTTTTTGATTTGAATACAAAGTAGCAAAAAGGAAAACTTAAGAAAACCTTACTTCCACCACCACACCCAAAATGATTCGGGAATGGTAATTGTAAATTTCCGCAAGGCAAAGAATTAAAAAATTCAATTTTTCAGGTTGAGTTGAAGTTACTCAAAATCACCTGACGCCTAAAACGACAAATCCGATTCTACCAATGGAAGAGAAACAAAAGATCGAAATATTCAACTGGGAACGGTTACTCATGGGTGAAGAACTTCCCTACACTTTCCTATTGGAAGTCTTGTTCAGATCAGTGACCATGTTCATGGTTTTGCTCTTTGTGCTTCGACTTTCCGGAAAGAGGGGAATCAAACAACTTTCAATTTTCGAGCTGGCCATCATTATCAGTCTGGGTTCAGCAGCCGGTGATCCTATGTTTTACCATGAGGTTGGTTTATTACCAGCCATCGCCGTGTTTTTGGTCGTGATCACACTTTACAAAGCCATCACGTACATCTCCGGACGGGTGGAAAAAGTGGAGGAATTTATCGAAGGAAAGCCGTTGAAACTTCTGGAAGACGGCGTAATCGTTTATGAAAATTTTAAAAATGAGTCTTTGGCTTATGATGAATTATTTTCGGAACTGCGACTCAAAAACGTGGATCAACTGGGCCAGGTGAAAAAAGCATTTCTGGAAACTTCAGGTGAGTTAAGCGTATTTTTCTATCCCAACGAAGAAGTGAAATGGGGTTTGCCTATTCAGCCGGATGTTTTTAATCAAACAGAAAAGGTGATCTTAAAAGCCGGAGTATATGCATGTTGCCATTGCGGATTGGTAAAAACGATCACATCAAGCGAATTAATTTGCCCAACCTGTTCGAAAAAATCCTGGATTGAGGCTTGGAAAAACCAGCGTGTAGTATAGAAATCAAGTATCACATACCTCCTTAAAATCAAGTTTTGCTTTGAGGATGATCAATGAAAATGGCTCTCTAACAATAATTGGAGAGCCATTTTCAGTTAGTAACCGAACAAAAATTTCGATCAATACCAGGCAGGTTGACCCGGCTTCAAATCCACACAACCCTCGTATGAACCTGGAATTGGGTCGTACCGGAGAGCTTTTGTAGCACCGACTTCGGAGGTAAAAAATCCCCAAATGGTCAACTGCTTCAACATCCTGAAAAAATGCGAGGGATCATTTTCCTTTTTTTCTTTTGCCGCTTCCTCAAATCCATAAAGAATATCCAACCTCTGAGAACCGGAAAGCTTCAGAAAGGAGTTATTGAATTGTTGATCGGCTTTTTCCTCCACTTCAATTAAACCGGATTTAAAAATCCCTTGCTCTTCCGCTGAATAGCAATCCCGAACGATCTTTTGCATGAAATCCGCGATTTTGGCCGCTTTTGCTCCCGGAGATTTGGAAGTTTCAGGCAGGATTGTATCACCGATTTCATCGAGAAGATTCATTTCCTCTGACGAAAAAAAGGTGATTTCAGAATCAGTCGTACATCCAGCCAAAAAGGCTTCTGCACCGATGAGGGTACCTCCAAAAAGGGACGCCACCCATTTGATTGCTTCTCTTCTTTCCATACTATTTTTTCCAGAGTTTATATGGCCTGTCCACATCTGAATGAAAAGGCAGGTTTACTTTTCTCCCTGTTCCCGCAGACTCATAAGCCGCAAGAATCACTTCCAAAACAACCCTTCCATCCTCACCGGTGACCAACGGGGTTTTATCGTTTCTCACACAGTCCACAAAGTGTTCAAATTCCTGCGGAAAGCCATAATTCCAAATTTCCTCATACATCGTAAAACTCCATCCTACCGTGTTGCCAGCTTTTTCAACAGCATAGCCCACGCCTTTTGCACTATAAGTTTGGATCGAATTGCCCTGCAAAACATCTGCATAAGCTACCCCTTCCGAACCGTGGATCTCTGCACGATCATCCATTCCGCCAAGTTTGGTCCAGCTTTCTTCAGCCAGGGCTGTCACCCCGTTTTCAAATTCCAAAATTAGAATGGCATTATCCTCTCCTTTTGTTTTATCGGCATGAACGCTGGTACTCATTTGGGCATAGACAGATTTGAAAGGGTTTTTGGCATTTAGCCATCGGAAAAACTGGATTGCATGGCAACCCATATCCATCGTCACTCCACCACCGGATCGCTCCACATCCCAAAAATGATCCGCATGAGGCCCATCGTGCTTTTCGGATTGCTTGAACAAAACAGGTTTACCCAAAGCTCCTTCATCCAATAAAGCTTTCAGCCGAACATACTTGGGAGTAAAGCAGAGTTCCTCCGCATACATCAATTTGACATTAGCCTTTTTGCATGCGGATATCATCCTGTCCGCCTCAGCCAGATTCAGACAAAGAGGTTTTTCGACAACGATATGTTTACCTGCGGCGGCAATTTTTTCAGTGATTTCACAATGAAGGTAGTTCGGGGCTCCAATTACCACCATGTCAATTTCCGGCATTGCCAGCAATTGGTCGAGTTCGGTAAAGGCATTGGGAATCCGGAATTGCTCTGCAAAAGCCTCCACATGCTCTTTATTCGGAGACATAACAGCGATGATTTCCGCATCGGCAACGCGCTTCAGCGATTCTGCATGGATGGTGGAAATGAATTGAGAACCGATCAATCCGACTCCTACTTTTTTGTTCATGGTTTTCTGGGTTTAAAGCTTAAAGTTTTCCTTCCTTGACTTGTTCGACGGCATAGTTTGCAGCCCTGGCTGTAAGTGCCATGTACAAAATCGAAGGACTTTGATTTCCGGTGCTTGTCATACATGCACCATCTGTTACAAATACATTTTTGCAGAGATGAAGCTGGTTGAATTCATTCAAAAGTGAGTTTTCAGGAGATTTCCCCATTCTCACTCCTCCCATTTCGTGGATATCCAAACCTGGCGCCTGCTTGTTGTCCCAGGATTCTAAGTCTGTACAGCCGAATTTCTCCAGCATGGCTTCTGCTTCCTTTCTGAAATCCTGTACCATTTTTTCGTCATTTTCGGTATAACCGACATTCGTCACCAACAAGGGAATTCCCCATTGGTCTGTTTCAGTTTCACTCAGATACACCTGATTGGATTCCTGAGGAACTGTCTCCCCTTGCATGTACATGTTGATCCGCCAATCTCCGGGTTCGCTCAGCTTATCTTTAAATTCCCCTCCCAAAGTCGGCGTTCCTTCCGGAACCGTACTCGCCCTCTCCCGATAAGCGCTGGTGAAAATGGTATATCCTCCAAAAAAGTCCATTTCCTGTTTATTCAGATTTCGGAAATTGGCAATGATTGGTTCGGACGGGTTGCGCCCTTTGAAGTATTTATTTTCAAATCCGGATATTTTTCCATTCGCACCTGATCGGTAAATATGGAAGCAGATGTACTTTCCAAGTAATCCATTATCATTCCCCAATCCATTTGGAAATCGATCTGATTTGGAATTCAAAAGGATGAGGTTGCTATTCAAAGCTGAGGCATTCAGAAAGATGATTTTCGCAGAGAATACAAACTCTTCCTTGGTAAGCGCATCGATCACTTTCACACCTGTAGCTTTGCCTGTGGCATCATCATACAAAATCGAATGAACCACAGAATTGGGTCTTATCGTGAGATTTCCGGTTTTCTCTGCCCAAGGCAACGTTGATGAATTGGAAGAAAAATATCCGCCAAACGGACAACCTCGCATGCAGAGGTTTCTTGCCTGACATTTTCCACGGCCTTGTTGCAGGTGGATCTCTCTAGGTTCCGTAATCTGAGCCCATCTTCCCTGCACCAAATGACGATCCCCAAATTCCTTCTTGAGTGTGTCTTGCATGTGTTGCTCCACACAATTCAATTGAAATGGCGGGAGAAAATCCCCGTCCGGCATGGCTTCGATCCCGTCTTCATTTCCGCAAACTCCCACAAAATTTTCAACATGGGAATACCAGGGAGCGACATCTTCGTAACCTATTGGCCACTCAATCCCATACCCATTTTTTGCAGGCGATTTGAATTCTGAATCAGACCATCGCTGACAAGCCCTGCCCCAAGTGAGAGATTTGCCTCCAACCTGATATCCTCGAATCCAATCAAATGGTTTTTGCTGGACGTAGGGATGGTCTTTGTCTTCAATGAAAAAGTGAGCCGTGTCTGCCCCAAAACCCGCAGCTTTAGAAATGAGCGGATTCTGATCGATAAAACTCTTTGGCATTCTTCCCCGATATTCAAAGTCCCAAGGATTCATCGTCGCAGTTGGGTAATCTTTGAGATGGGTTACATTTCTCCCCCGCTCTAAAACAAGGGTTTTCATCCCTTTTTCGCAGAGTTCTTTTGCAGCCCATCCGCCGGATATACCTGAACCGATCACGATTGCATCAAATTGTTCTTCCATTTTTCGGGTCTTTTAATCTCTCAATCTCAAATCTCTTATTCTCCTATTCTCTATAAACTCATCCCACTTTCTTTGTAAAAACATTCCCAAACCTATCCTTTGCTTCCACTACCAGATTCTCTGTGGACTTTGGCGCAAAGAAGAACATGTGATCGTTCAGCTGAGGCTCAACCCACTGACGTCTTGCGGGCAATTCCGGTCCGGTGTGGAGTTCAACACTCCATGGATCCAAGGCAACGATTTTCTCAGGACTTCCGGCTTTTACTCCGTTTTCGTACCAGGACAATTCCCAGGCTGGGTCATAATTCCAGCAGTTGAGAGAAATATGATCCGGATGGTCTTTGTGATAGCCTTTGGCATAAACTCTGAATTGCTCCTCAAGCGGGGTTTCAGAACCTTTGTATTTCCATTTCAATTCACTTCCTCTTGCCTCGTAAATGGCGTATCCGTTTGGTGTTCCGTCAAAGCAAATCGGTCCTGACCACCACGCTCCGCAGACTGTGCCGTGACAATGCTCGTAGATATTTCCCGAAATCATGTTGTCATTGAAGTGAGTATGGCCAGATAGCAAATGTGCGTTGTACCCTTCCAACAATTTGTAGAGATGCTCGCGATTGCTGACCGTTCCGCCAAGTGTGTCTCGCTGCGGATATCGGTTAACTGCTCCGGTGAATGAAGGTATATGAAGTGAAACGACCACCGTTTTACCCTTTTCCACCAATTTCAAATCCTGCTCAAGCCAGGCTAATTGCTCCTCGCTGATGTAGCCAATGTATTTGTTCGTGTTGCCCAAGTAAAACACATCATCCAGGACCACATAGTGAATTTCTCCCCGGTTCCAGGAATAATAAGTTGGACCAAAGAGGCTATTAAATGTCTGATTACTCCATGCATCGGATCGTACTCCAAAGTCCATGTCATGGTTTCCAATGACCTGAAAGAAAGGAATCCCGGTACTTTGAACGCCCTGATTGTATTCTTTGAAAAGAGCGAGATCATCAAAAACCAAATCCCCGCAACCTATTCCAAACAAATTTGGATCGCCGATGGATTTGATTGTTTTCTGAACGTCCGGAAAAGCGACGGTCAGCATCAAATTGGCCTCATAATCATTTTGAATCTGAGTATCCGAAAGTAAAAGGAAATGATGGTTCTCATCGCTTTGGACCGTGCGAGTAAGTTCGAATGAAATATTCTGCTCAGCTTTTGTTTTATCAATCAACTGGAAAAAATCAGCCGATCCATTTGCTTGTTTTTTAAAATCAAAACCAGAAGGAGTTGATACAAAAACAAACTGTCTGTCAGTCGCAGTATGTAATTCAAATTCTCCGGAGGAATTGGTTTGAACAACAGTTCTTCCATCTGAAACAGCCGCCCGAAATACACCTTGTCCGCCGACATGAACTCTGCCCCGGATCCTGATAGGACTGAAAACGGTGGGCAAAGTCTGAAAAGGTTTTCCATGGATATCCGCTAAAACTGAATCTCCTAATCCAAGGAATCCCGCGGAGGTTAGTCCAAGGGCTTTGATAAATTCTCTTCTTTTAAACATATCGGTTGGGGTTTTGGGTTATCACTTTTTAAGAAATAACTTGTTTCAATGACTGAAAGGAACTACTTGGGTGGCGAGTACGACTCCGTTTTCTCCCTTGATTTGGAAAGTCATTTCCTGATTCTTCCAGTCGATTAATGCAAGTCCGTAATTGAGTTTGGCAATCAATTGGCCTATTCTGTATTGGTTGGGTTCCGGAGTGATTTCACCCCAGGTATGAGTCAGCCCGCTGGAAGTAATCTCAAATAGACCATTTGGAAATCGCGAATCCGTCAGTTTCATCACTTCGGCAATATGTCTGTCGCCGCTTAGCAAAACCGGAGTTTTAGCTCCTGATTTGGAGATCAGATCCAGTAATCTTTCTCTTTCCTTCGGAAAATTGGCCCATTTCTCATAGGCATGCTCTGTCGGCAAAATCTGGACACCACTTGAGATCAGATTGATTTTCGCAGAGCTGTTTTTCAATTCCTCTTCCAACCATTTCCATTGGGCTTCTCCCAATACTTCCCCGTTTTGGTTGATCTGATAAACCCGGTCAATTCTTTGAAGTGTGTCCCTGAAATATCTGGCATCAAGCAAAATCACCTTGACCAGATTATCTCCGGTTCCTATCAAGTGGCTCGAATAAGCTCCTTCTCTCTTTCGCTCAGGAGCATTTACAGGCACTCCCAGAAAGTCAAACATGAGATCTCTGGATTCTTTCTTTTGAGCATAATTCTTTCCTCCGTCGTTGATTCCATAATCGTGATCATCCCAAACGCCTATAATTGAAGTCTTGGCTTTCAAAGCCTGATAATCCGGAACCTGATTTTGCAATTCGTATTTCGCCCGAAGGGTATCCATATTGGGCGTGTCACCATAGATATTATCCCCCATCCAGATCCAAAGGTCCGGCTGATCAGAAATTATGGGTTGCCAAAGTGGCTGCGGTCGATTCTGCCTGTTGCAGGATCCAAAAGCAATGACGTCAACTGATTCACCCGAAACAGAAACAGATTTTTCCGCAGGCTTACAGGAAAAAAAGGAAGCTAGAATCAGGGAAGTAAAAAGCGTGAAGCGGATGAATTTCATGGCTGGGTGGATTTTCTATTAAAAATGTAAATAAACTGCAAAAGACACCTTCCCTTTGATCAAAATTCTCAATTTCTTAACCTCTGGATTGGATCCATAATCTTTGAATCATGGTTTAAGCAAATGGCCATCAAATCAATTCTCTTTGGACTTAAAGAACTTTTAACCATTTTTGGCGCCATTTTGGATTAAAGCTAATCCCAAATCGGTTTTCAAATCCCGACAATTTCCTAAGCCCTTAAAAACAAATACTACCGAATGAAACCTCTTTTAATCATCTGGGCATTGTGCATGCCTTTTCTGGCCTTCTCACAACAGGACAAAGGCTTTCAGCAATCCCCAACGGGTTTGAAATACCAATTCTTCAAAGATGAACCCGGAAGACTTGCAGTGGTAGACGACGTCATCAAAATTAATTTTAAGATGATGACAGCTACGGATTCCGTTCTCAGAGATACCTGGAAAGAAGAAGGGGCCAAAATTTCACAAGCACCGGAGCCAATTTTCTTGGGCAGTCCGGAAGAAGCATTCCTGATGATGTCTGCAGGAGACAGCGCTGCTTTCCTGATCAGTGCCGATTCTTTGTTTGAAAAAGCTATTCAGCAACCTATGCCTGATTACATCGCAAAAGGAAGTTTTTTGAAATTCATCATCAAGATGGAAGGCTTGTACACCATGGAAGAATTCGAAGCAGAGATGAATAAAGAGGCGGCAGCAATTGTGGAAAAAGAAGATGCCACTATTCAGGAATATCTGACTTCAAAAAACTTGGTTGGCGTTAAGCAGCCTTCCGGATTGTATTATGTCCAACTGACTCCCGGAACAGGATTGAAAGCTGAGCCAGGCAAAACAGTTTCAGTTCATTACACGGGCAAGTTATTAGACGGATTCGAATTTGACAGCTCTCTGGCTAGAGGACCATTTGACTTTAATTTGGGACAGGGTCAAGTCATCGCAGGTTGGGATGAAGGTGTAGCAATGATGAGCGTAGGAGAAAAAGGATTTTTCATTCTCCCTTCCGGCTTGGCCTACGGAGCCAGAGGTGCAGGTGGAGCTATTCCTCCCTACAGCATTCTGATTTTTGAAATTGAATTACTTGACGTAAAATAAAAAGAAGGGGAAAGCCACATGAAGCTTTCCCCTTCTTTTTTAATCTAAATTATCATAAAGGTTGACTGAGGTAACCCCGGAAAATCCTTTTGTAATTAATCCAATATTTTTTGATCTTAAGGTAAGTTTTTGGCCTGAATCCAGGTAAATGCCATCGGTCCTGTCCGCTTTTTAAGCAGGTCTTTACAGGAATTTTCTTTTTAAATTTTTTTCAAACACTCCTAACAATGGAAGGATATTTCAACAAAACGATTAATATGATCGAGGATTTCAAAAAGGAAATAACAAGCGAAAATTTCGCTTTTAGCGGGTAAAGTCATGAAAAGGAAATTTTCAGATCTGCATTGCCACAATCACATGAGGGTTCATTTCCACATGCAGGCAAAAGAAAAGAAATTCACCAGAAAAGGTGAATTCAGCCCATGGACAGTCATTGCTTCCAATTCCAAGAATCTGGAAAAGGGGAAAATGGGTGCCAGTTACAGCCAGATTGATCTGGTTAAATGCTGGAACAGCAATCTTCGACTTACGTTCAATTCCCTCTATCCACTTGAGCGACAGTTTGTAAAAGGCATGGACCCAAAAATCAAGGAAGACAAATGGTACCACTTTGTGGCCAAGGGAATTCTGGGAGAATCGGGTTTAAAAAGAGACCTTTTGCAGACAGTCTACATGAAGATTCCCGATAAAGTGGTTGACTTTTTCCAGTCAGATGGGTATGATTATTGGGATTCATTGAACAGGGAAAAAGACTTTGTTCTGATCGATTCAGGCAAACGGATCAAAAAAAATCAAATCCACGTTCCTTCTGCTCTTTTCGGGGATGAAAAAGCCGCTACAAAACGGGCCAAAGAGCATCCCGAATCTTACGTCGCAGAAAATGCCTGCTATCGGGTTCCGAGAAACAAAGATGAACTCAATAAATCCCTGGCTGATGACACTGAAATCACCATGATCCTGACGATAGAAGGAGCTCATGCCTTGGGAACAGACCGTTGTAAAACTGTTGAGGAAATCTCCAAGCGGATCAAATTCATCAAAGAAAAGTGGGAAGTTCCGGTCTTCTTCATCACGTTTTCACACCACTTTGACAACCGACTTTGCGGTCACGCACATTCAATTCCCGGAATGGGAAAAGTCCTGATGAAACAGAGACCGCACATGAATGAAGGTTTTCGAAGAAATGGACACCGGATAATCCGAGAAACCCTGGGACTTTCCATGAATCTTGAACAGGATCCAACTCTTGGCTATAGAATCCTGATCGATGTCAAGCATATGGCTGCCCGGTCAAGAGTTGAATATTATGATTTGGTAAAAACTTGTCAGGCAAAAGGTGACAACATCCCTGTGATCGCTTCCCACTGTGGCTATTCCGGGCTCAAAACACTTCAGGATCATATCGACCGTGAAAAAGAAGAAAAAGACGATCATTGCGATCCAACGGGAAAATTCAATGCTTGGAATATCAATATGTGCGACGAAGACATTGAGATGATTGTAAAAACCCAGGGACTTTTCGGACTATCATTTGATCAGCGGATCTTGGGAATCACCAAAAAAGACAAGGACACAAACCGAAACGGCATTCAGCTAATCTGGGAAAATATTGAAGGGATTGTCAAAAGCGCCTATTCAAATCCCAATCTGACCGACGTTCAGAAACCTCAAATCTGGAAGTCCATTACTATCGGAACAGACTTCGAAGGGCTCATAGATCCGGTCAATCCCTATCCTACCGCTTTGGAATATGAGTTGATGGCCAACAATCTTGTCTTCGAAATTGATCAGGCAAGAAAAGATCCAAGTGCCAAACACCTCGCTCATCTCAAATCAAGGGAGGATGTCGAAAAAGCGGTGGATGACTTTTGCTACAACAATGCTGAGGCATTTGTGAAGGTAAATTACCCGGTTTGATAAGATTTAAGACACAAGACTTAAGACGTAAGATTTAAGAGGTAAGACTTATTGAAATCACTTTTCATCGGGCATTGGTTTCATAATCTCTTAATCTCCTAT
This sequence comes from Algoriphagus sp., assembly GCA_029945945.1. Classification (GTDB taxonomy): domain Bacteria; phylum Bacteroidota; class Bacteroidia; order Cytophagales; family Cyclobacteriaceae; genus Algoriphagus. Next base: position 190,525 of record JAQSDM010000001.1, read on the forward strand.
CTCTATTTTCTTATTTCTAAAACTTCCAAATACAATTCATTCAATACCTTTTCGGCTTTGGTGTGAATCGGGCTTCCGGTGACGGTAGCAAGATTGATTGCGAGGAAAATGTAAGTTTGCTGCTCTGGAAAATAGTAAAGCTGACTTCCGGCACCCAATCCTCCTCCGCTATGTCCGATCGCTTCTTTTCCCCCAAGAGTAGTCAGATCCAAGCCTAAACCATATTGAGGAATGGCTTTAGAATCTTTGACCCAAGTCTTCATTTCTACGAGGGTTTCCTTTTTGATTAGTTCCCCGTTCATCAAGCCTTCCAAAAACCGAATTCCATCTGAGGCGGTAGTGACGATTCCGTCATCACCCACCATCTTTTTCACATTCTGAACTTGCAAATAGGAGGAGTTTTCGACAATTCCATTGCTGTATCGATCCCAATATCCATCCACCAAAGCGGGATTATCCAAATAATTAGGGTTGTTTCGGTAGAAAGTATTCTCCAGATCGAGTTTCTGCAGGATGTTTTCACGGATAAATTTTGAGTGATCTCCGGTCAGATGATCCATCATGAGGGCAAGCAGTACAAAGCCTGAGTTCCGGTAAGAATACCTCGATCCAGGTTCAAAATCCAACTCTTTCCCTTTGATCAATTCCATGTAATCGATCGGCTCGAAGGGATAATCCGGATTCTGAAGTAGAACCGTGATATACTCGGGAAGGTAATTGTACTCGGGAATTCCTGATGTATGATTTAGTAGCATCCGGACTGTTATTTGATCAGATTGAGTAATCCAGGAAGCCAATTCCGCGGGCAAATAAGTTGCCACAGGAGCATCCAGATCAAGTTTTCCCTGCTCATATAATTGCAAAATACTGACCGCCAAATAGGTCTTCGAAATACTCTGAAGGTATTGGAGATTGCAAACATTCATCGGGGTTTTCGTTTCGATTTTTGAAAGTCCCGCTGCTGAATACCAGGTTTCCTGTGGAGTTTTGACTCCCGCTACAATTCCAGGAATCCCAAGACTCACCAACTCATTCATCTTTGCCTGAACCTTCCCGAATTTCTCGTTGGCCGAAGCAGAGTTAGAAGAGTCACAAGTCATTTGATTGGTTTTCTGGGCAAAACTCATTTCACCAAAACCGATCACCAAAAGCAGAAATGAAATCAATCCTAAATGATAAAACTTTGAGTAGATTTTCATTTCTCAGTAGATTTAAAGTGGGTCCGAGTTCCAAACTGAAACAGAGTCTCAGGCACAATCGGAATATCCTGATTGTACACTTTTAGCAAGATCAGCTGGTAATTTACAAATGGGCTGGTGTAGACATTTTCGGAATAATCATGAACACCCATTCCGATTCCAACAGGAATAGCGAGCATACCTTTTCCTTTCTTTCCTGCGGAAATCCATTCTCCGTTTTTCTGAATAAATGACTCAGTAGGTCGATAGGCAATTTTATATCCGATACCAGCTTTTATTTCACCAAAAAATGGATTCCCAAGATAAGGTCTCCAGGCAGTTTGGGTCAGGAAATAAAGACCATTTCCCATCGCCTTATTCCGCTGCCACATGACAGAAAACTCCTGAATCCAATCATGGTCTCCATTATGGCTTACCTCAGTTCCGATCCCGATTCCCATGTTTTTGAAATTCTCCCCCATATTTTTTAAGGGAAGGGAAAAAGATTGGAATTGAAGTGTGATGACAACCGGGAAATTCCGGTAGTCTTTCATGTTGGTGTCCTGCGCTTGTAAAGTTGAGGAAGCAAACAGGCAGAGTAAAAAGATGAGTACGATTTGCTTTTTCATCTGTTTATAATTTGCTTTTAGCGGCCAGATGGAATCTCGCATGGCCCAAAATCATTCCTGTGTGTGGCAGTTGTGTCATGCTTGATTTCATAGCTGTTGATTTCTGAGGCAATGTTACCCTGAAATCTGATCAGGAATTGAAAAAATGAGCTTTGATTCCCTGAACCGACCCAAAAAAGCCTTTGAAATGTCAGGGCTTTGGCATAAACCAGGCGCGAAATGAAGGTGCTTTTGCTCTGCTGATTCCAAGTTCAAGATCAAAAGGGGAATTTGGAATGAGTTCCGCCTCCAGTTTCCCATGGTCAAGTTTTCTGAAACCCAGAAGAATTTGCCGGTGAATGATGGTCTGACGGTTCAACCGAAAAAACTCAAAAGCGGGCAGGTTTTTCTCCCAATAATCGAGGCTTTCATCCAGGAAATACTTTTTTCCTTTGACAGTAAAAAGCAAAACATATTCATCATCAATCTTTAACGCAGCTACTTCAATTGCCGGAATGAGCAATTCCTGATTCCCGCTTTTGACTTGAAAACCAGGAAATACCTCAAGTGAAACAGAATTCTCAGCCTGTATCTCAGAAAGGGTATGCTGGTAGTGAAGTGCGATGTAAATGCCATTAATCACCAGAAACCAAATGCTGATGATGAAGACATCCATCGTGTAAAATTCCGGAATGGCGGGTCTTCCTTTGGCTATCCAACTCACCAATTCGGTCGTGAGAATGATAAAGCTAATTCCTGCAATAGTGGTCAATATCACCTGAATCAAAATCCTTTTCCCAGGCTTTGGCTCAAAAGGCAAAACCCGATCCAACAAAAAGATCAGGCGTCTGACTATCAGCCAGGCAAGATAACCCTGGGCGGTATCGATGGAAAATGTAAGAAGCAAAAACCCATTCCACTGAATATTGGAATACGTCAGGTAGTAATTGAACGCACTGATCAGCGGAATCAGAACGAGGAAAATCAGGACATCCGGCCTATACTTTTTGGAAATGAAAAAGTCAGAATCCTGTCGCATATACCTTTAACCTTTCTGAATTTCCTCTCCGAAAATCTCCTTTACAACCCAACCTTTGCCCCACTCCTCCTTTTCATGCTCGGTCCAGAGTTCAGGGAAAAATATAACCTTCTGAAAACGCGGAGGCAGGTATTTCTGCCAGTTGGTACCACCAGTTGCAGCTATATCCACCGGATCTCTCTGAAGGTACCGAACTGCAGATTTATAATGAGCCAAAGGCCAGAAGACATTGGCTTTCAGATCAAATTGCTTCATGAGTTCAATCAAATCCTTGCTAGGATTATCTACCTCCATGAACTTTTGCCAGATGTTTTTTCTTCGGTATGAGTCAATCAGCTCTTTCAGCATTTTCCCATACTTGGCTTCAAAGTTTTTCAGAGTCAAAGTCTTATCGCCTGTAGCAAGTTCTATTGCTCCTTGTTGCCAATAGAGGTTTTCAAAAATCACATCTGAAGGGGTATGAAAATCCGGTTCTGTTCGCTTCGACAAAGCCACAAGATTAAAAGCATCTGTTGCCATCAATTCAATCTCGCGGTATTGGGCACTTTGAAATCCGCTTGAGGGCAAAAGTGACATTCTGAACTTCAGGAATTGCTCCCGCTCCATGCCTTTCCACATCATGGCAAATGAACTGATCAAATGATCGAGATACATTAGAATTCTCTCAAGCCTCTGCTTGAAAAACTCTTCAGAAACAGGTTCCTGATCAGCGATTTGCTCCATTTCTGAGATGATCAACTTGAAATAAAGCTCCGTGATCTGATGGTAAATGATGAAAATCTTCTCGTCTTTAAAAGACGTTTTCGGTTGCTGAAGATTGAGCAATACATCGAGATTGATGTATTCCCAGTAAGTCAAATAATCTGCATAAAGCAATCCTTCCAGGTAGGAAAGCATATCTTGTCCGGAAGCCTTGAATTTCTCTTCTAACTGATGGATTTTCTCTAAAATATTTGGATCAAATTGGGATTCGTGCATGGGGATTTTAATCAAAAAGGTAGTTTTTTAGGGGCCGATCTATTTATTTAGTGTCGGCTGCCGGGGCTTTTCTTCCCGACAAAAATCACTCATTCAATTTAATAAACCAAAAATATCATGGAGGCTGTTGGAATTCAAAAATCCCTGAAGAAGGATTTGTTCGAAGGTGTAGATTTTCTTGATTTGGATGATCTCCTTACCGAGGAGCATAAGCTTATCCGGAGTTCTATCCGGGATTTTGTGAAGCGTGAGATTTCCCCTTACATAGAGGATTGGGCCCAGAAGGCTCATTTCCCCTACGAGATTGTAAAGAAATTTGGAGACGTGGGTGCTTTTGGCCCGCAGATTCCTGAGGAATATGGTGGAGGTGGATTGGATTACATCTCCTATGGCATCATCATGCAGGAGATTGAGCGAGGAGATTCAGGAATGAGATCGACTGCATCCGTTCAAGGTTCGTTGGTGATGTACCCGATTTATAAGTTTGGATCCGAGGAACAACGAAAAAAATATCTGCCCAAACTAGCTTCCGGTGAATTTCTGGGATGCTTTGGTTTGACTGAGCCGGATCACGGTTCCAACCCAAGCGGGATGGTGACCCACTTCAAAGAAATGGGCGATCATTACTTATTGAATGGTGCCAAAATGTGGATTTCCAATTCACCAAAAGCTGATATCGCGGTGGTCTGGGCCAAAAACGAAGAAGGTAGAATTCATGGTTTGATCGTGGAGCGAGGAATGGAAGGATTTACCACTCCGGAAACCCATGGCAAATGGTCGCTTCGGGCTTCCTGCACAGGTGAACTCGTTTTTGACAACGTGAAAGTTCCAAAGGAAAATCTCCTTCCGGGCAAATCAGGTTTGGGTGCTCCGATGATGTGTCTGGACTCAGCTCGATTCGGAATAGCTTGGGGAGCTATCGGTGCTGCGATGGATTGCTACGAATCTGCCAGAAGATATGCTGCGGAAAGAATCCAGTTTGGAAAGCCTATCGCAGGTTTCCAGCTGACGCAAAAGAAACTGGCAGAGATGCTTACTGAAATTACCAAAGCCCAGCTTTTGGCCTGGAAAGTCGGAAAGATGATGAATGAAGGAACAGCCAAAACTGTCCATATTTCGATGGCAAAGCGAAACAATGTGGAAATGGCATTGAACATCGCTCGAGAAGCCCGTCAAATCCATGGAGGAATGGGCATAACCGGAGAGTATCCGATCATGCGACATATGATGAATCTGGAATCTGTGCTGACTTACGAAGGAACCCATGATATTCACTTGCTCATTCTTGGTCAGGAGATTACCGGATTGCAGGCGTTTAAGTAATTGGAAGATTAAAAAATTTGAAAATTGGAAGATTGGGGTAAAAACTCAAGCGGTGTAATGGAAATCAAAATATAGATCAAAGAAACATGTGAAAGGATTCATTCATAAAAATGGCTGCCCAAATTCCGGAGCAGCCATTTTTGCTTTATGATCTGTTACCAATTATTATCTGGCGTAAAGCGTCAGTTTCTTCATAGCCCAAGGCTGTTCGCCTTTTTCAGAGGATTGAATCCGAACAAACTTACCTCTTGACTGAGCTTTCCATCGGATTGTATTAATACCTTTTTCACCGGTACCGGAAGCAACTTCTACCCAGTTGTTACCATTCGCTGATACTGAAACGATGTATTTTTTCGGAAACTGCTCCTCACCTGCATCAAATTGAATCTCCGTCAAATTCTCCTCTTTTGGCAACTCTACCTGAAACCACATACCCGGTTCCTGGGGAGTTTCAGTCTTCCATCCTTTGAAGCCGAAGGCATAAGATGGATCTTTGGTCGAGCCAACTCCTTGCAAAGCAGTGCTGCTTGCTGTCACCTTCCAGTCATCCTGAGGAAAAAGTGCCTTTGGAACTTCCTGAATCAACTCATCATAGGTGTAATTTGATTTTCTGGCAAGTGTTTCCTTCCGGATTTGGGCCACGTATTCGGGTTCAACAAAACTTCCCTTATTTCCAAATTCATTCCTTATGTAGGATACTACGGATGCAACCCATTTGTCGTCATTGGAATTCATAGCAATCATCACCCCTTCGTATTCTTTGTCATCAATAGCTCCCGTCAACCCATGGAGCAAAGTTTTCACGGCATATTCTGGATTTCCCTGAATACGGGGAGAACCTGAAAATGCGGGTGCAAGGAGTTCGCCTGATCCGGTTGGAGTACCCAGTCCTTTTGGCCCGTGGCAGGTAGAACAAAAACTATCAAATATGGTCTTGCCATGATTAAAGAGCGCCAACTCCTGTGCAGAATATTGGGTCGCGGCTAGTTTATTGGCCTCGTCCATTTTTTCTAAAATCTGACTTGCAACCAACTGGACGCCTTTGGTTTTATTGGATTGGAGGCTTGACTTGAGGAGTTCTTCCACTTTATCCGACTTCAAAACATAAGCACTCTGCAAAGCCTGAATCGCCACGCTTGGATCAGTATCATTTGCCAGATTTCTGTAATCATCCGCAAGGCTTTTTTCTCCATATTTAAAAAGGGTTTCGCTTGATCTCAGGGCCTGAATCCGAATAGCCGGACTTTTATCTTTCATCAATTCCCTGACCATCCCAACTTTTAAAGCTCCCAAACCTTCCAGAGTCCAAAGGGCGTGAATTCTCGCTAATTCGTTGGTTGAAGTTTTCACCATCTTTTCCAATTCCTTGGCCACGGATTTATCTTGTCTCAAAATGATATTTTGCTGGGCCTGATCACGCCACCAGCCATTTGGATTTTCCAAATGCCGAATCAATTCAGCAGAGGTCTCCTCATACATTCTAGGTTTTTCCTTATTTCTGGGCATTCCATCGTAGGTCACCCTCCAGATTCGGCCGTTTCCGACGATATCATCCATTTGATATTGTTGGATTTTGGTACGCAAATAGCTGCCATCCTGTGTCCAGTTGCCTTCCTGAATAATCCCGCGGTACATATCCACGATGTACATAGTGCCGTCGGGTGCCGTTGCGATGTCAACAGGCCTGAAAAGCGGATCCGTGGATTGGATAAATTCAGACTGAGTATCGATGTATTTGTTTTGCAAATAAGTCAGGCCTTCCTCTTTCTCGGAGTTTACCTGGCGGATGATCCGCCCAACAGGTTCGCCATAAAAATATTGGCCAACCAGTTCTTTGGGAAGGCGATCCCCACGAAACACATCATTACCAGCTGCACCAGTCACATTGTTAAGAGACCCATCGGGTTTAGTTTCTTTCATCCCCGGTTCAAAATCAGCCAATTTCACCAAGCTATAGGGGACTCGGAATCCATCGCGAAACTGTCCTTCTACCTTATAATTACCATAAACTATAGGGAACTGAAAATTGGCAGGAACACCGCCGGCACCATCCTGAAACCACATTTGACCATAATTATCCTGTGCCACTCCCCACTGTCCGTACGGATTACCGGTTGGCTCCTGAATCACACCATCAGGCGTCCAACGGATCCTTCGGGCATTGTAAGTGCTGTACATCCAGTTGTCCATGGTCCAAGTCAAAAAACTGGTTTGATGTTCCACATTTCCGGATCGGCCAAGGCCATTAGCAAAAAGTTCTTTTTTGTCCGCTTTGCCATCGTTGTCAGTATCAGTGTATTTGTACACATGATCTTCATTTGATTCCATGGACAAAATAGTATTCGGCCCAAAAGGAACTATGAATCGCGGGAAAACGAGGCTGTCTAAAAACACAACACCTGTTTCATAGATGCCGTCATTGTCTTCGTCTTCCCATCTGGAAATACGGGAAGTCGCCAGCAGCTCGCCGTTGGCATCAATATCCTGCATGTAACTTCTGAGTTCGAGCACATACATCCTCCCGTTGCCATCAAACTGAATGGCGGCTGGTTCTCTGATCTGCGGCTCAGAAAGAATTGGCTCTATTTTGTATCCGGGCTTCAGGACGAAAGTTTTCATTTCCTCGTTAGCGGACACGGGAACTACCGGAGGCTTTGGAGACAAATCAATTCCTTTCCAACGGGGAGATTCCATGTCTACATCTGTAGGAATCGGGATAATCGGAAAAGGAGCCTCCAACCGTTTGGGATCCAGACTTTCTGCTGGTGAAACATCAAAAGGGGATCTTTCCGGGGTACAACTTGAAAGAATTGCCAGAGCAATACAGGTAGAGACAAGAAGTTTTTTTGATGGATACATCTGAATGGGGTGGCTTTTTTGGGGCTTTAAAAGGCTGGTTTTAAACCAGAATTTTTAATTACAAAATTATTTTCTGAGCTATTTCATCGGCATAATATCAAAAAAAATTAACATGTCCATCCGCCCCGGTATCAGCAAAGGAGATTTGACCCAACATCCAACTTGTCTTCAGAAAGTGAAGCAATCTTCAAAAAGCTAAAAAATCAAAAAGCCTCAGAATTGAATTTCTGAGGCTTTTTTGATTTTTGCTAGTACAGTTTATTCATTTTTGATAAATCGACCAATGAAGACCTTTTGCTTGTCCCCTTCCAATACGATCATGTAGGTCCCGTTTGAAAGTTGAGAAATATCCAATGTGAAGGACGATGATCCACTCCTGTTGATTTTGACTGAAGAGCTAACATCCTTACCATCCATTCCATACACCCGAATGGAGCCGAAAGAAGAATTCTGATCCGAGATGATCTCTACTTCGACATTTCTTGAAGCAGGATTCGGATAGACTTTCAACTCTTCAGGCTCAACCACCCAATTATTTCCTAAGCCTGAAATGGTCATCTCTACAGATTTCAATTTTGCTTTGCAACCGGCTTCACTTGTCAATTCGACAGTAAACTCTCCCATCTGGTGGACGGTCAATTCTCTGGAAGTTGCGCCTGAAATTAATTCCCCATTTCTGAACCATTGATATTTAAAGGAACCAACCGGTGCAGTCAGAACATTTCCCTTTACTTCGATTTCTCCTTTTGGCAAAGGATTCACTTCTACCACAAATTCATTGGTCTCAGAAAGACAACCTCCCTGATATCTGATGACAGCATGATATTTTCCGCCTTGTCCAATTTCCAGCGTCTTTCCTTTTTGCCCTTCGATTTCCACTCCGTCTCTTCTCCATCGGATTACTTCAAATTGAGCTTCTGAGGTCAAAGTCAATAGACCTTTCTCTCCTTCACAGAATTTGGAATCGCCGGATAGGATCACTTTTTTGGTTTCAATTCTGTTCAAAGTCAGAATAGCCACCGCTTCCACCACATTCCCGGAAGCATCGACAGCCCGGATTGCAACAGGAATCTCTTTTCCCAAATCTTCACAATTGGCAGAAGTTTTATTGATGGTCACCTCTTTCACTCCGCAATTGTCCGTCAATTCAGCGATAAAATCAGCAGGCTTAAGTGCCAAGGATCCAACCGTTACATCAAAATCTGCATTGAAGTTTTTGGGAATTAAGACAGGCTTGAGATTGTCCTGAACTTTGACGATCGTCTTTTCCTCCCAGATTTGTCCAGCCTGATTTTTGATGGTAATGATAATCTGCTTTTCTCCAATATCTGGGCAGGTGAATTCTGATTGGCTGAGTTTGATATCCAGGTTTGGATCAGCCAAAGGCCAGTTGACAAAAACGTTTTCAGGCTTCAGTGACGCTTTTCCTGATTCATCGAGTGGAAGCTCGATTAGTTCTTTAATCACTCCATAAGGCAAGTCTGAAAAAGTAACAGTTACTTTTTCGGTTAGGACACTGCATCCGCCATCGGGAAGTATTCTAGCCCAATAGGTGCCAGGTTCATTTACCAAAATTGCTTTCCCTTTTTCGCCCACGATCGGCACACCATCTTTAAGCCAACTTTCCAAAGAAAACCCAAATTCATCACCTAGTTTAATTTCAACAGGTTCACCCTTATAAGCCTGGAAATTTCCTGATGGGTTTATGGAAATTTTTTGAGACTCAAAAGAAGAAGCGAAAACTGTGAAAAGCTCTGAGGTACTGTTTCCGGATTGATCTGTGGCAGTCAAAATCAATTCGATTGGCAAATCATAATCAGCACAAGTAATTCTGGTTTTATTCAGATACAAATCTGCGACACTACAATTGTCAGTGAGTGAAGCCACAAAATCCTCAGGGTTAAGCTCCAAAACTCCCTTCACCAAGTCAAATGCAAGGCTTGGAATTTTAGTGGTTAGTACGGGTGCCAAGTTGTCTTTAACAATCACATTGATCCAAAACTCATTGGTATAGCTATCATTACCCAATAAGGTATTAAGGGTGACTTTTACTTTTTGTGTCCCAAGATCAGTGCAATCAAAATTGGTCTGACCTAAAATCACTTCATCTGCAACCTTTTCATTAGTGCCGAAAATATCCAAGGGGGTTAAGGCAACCTTTCCGGTATCATCCAAAATCAGATTTACATCATTTGTGTATTCCGCAGGAAGATCAGGACTCTCAAAATTAAAACTCTTAGAAGTGACAGCACAACCTGTTGACAATTGAATTCCTGCTTGATATTGACCAGGACTGTTCACTGATATTTCCTTTCCAGTTTGTCCTGGTATCAGCTGGCCATTTCTTGTCCATCCCAAAACCTCGTATTCGAGTTCATTTCCCAGCTTTAGAGTTGAAGTTCCATCATCTGTCAAAGGATCCAACGAAGTGATAGACACCTTTTTTGACTCAATTACATTACCAATAATTACTTTGACTGTTCTGGAATATGAATTTCCGGATGGGTCTGTCGAGGTAAGTACTACAGGAAACTCCCATACTGGTGCCTCCGGATTTTGATAAATATCAGCACAAGTCACCTCGAATCTGCTCTGAGAGATGTTCCAATTAGTGGCACAATTGTCTTTAAAATCGACTATATCAAAATCAGCTATGGAAATTGAAACTTTCCCCACCACCGGGTCAAAAAGATATGTGGCATTTGCTGCATCAAAATAAGGAGGGATCGTATCAAAGACCCAAACCACCGTTTGGTCAATTTTTTCTTCTCCTGTTCTGGTGTTTTTTAAAGTGATTGAGATCGGAGTGGAACCAAGATTTGAACAAGAAAACTCAAATCCTTCCGATGAAGTATAAGTAAAAGACTCTGAAGGTGGCTCAGTCAGGAAGTCCTGAGAGGTGAGAAATGCCCTCCCATCTTCATTTAGAAATAAAGCAACCGAATCTTTTACCTCAGGGAATACAACCGAGACAACTTCACCTTTCTCGAAAACAAGCAAAAAAGTCCCAAAAGTTAAATCCGTATGAACTGGTTGAAATGGCATATTGCCCTTTGGCTGAAGTGACTTTGTCCAATTCATCGGAAACGAAATGGAAGTACCTCCAAAAGAACCTACAGCTTTCTGAGTTGGGTCAAATGGGTTTTGCAAATCACGAATTTCGTAATTACGGTCTTTGAATTCCGGAAAGTCAGAGAAGTCAAGCTCTATAATCTCGGAATCGTTAAAACTCAAAATACTGACATGAAATCGGTAAGGGTCATACTTGTTTTGGGTAATCAAAACCTCCCGTAAGCTGGATGGGTTAGTAGAATAGGTACTATTGATGTCAAATGGGTAATATTCGCTTTTCCATTCCGGAAAAGTTAACCCTTGAAAGGGTTTAGGCAAATTGGCGATGTTACTGTATATGTTTGAATCCCAAGTTGAATTTGGAAAAGAAGAAGAATTACCCAAAAAAGCAAAGAAATTGCCATGGACGTTTAATAGCTTGTTTCTCTGAAAGCTTAAGCCTTCCAAGGGCTGAAGCTCTACCTGATTTCGACCTCCAAACAATATATTGTCATTGAATAATATATCTCGATTGGGAGTAAAGGTTCGTCCCAGAGTTACATTACTTACATCATTTGTGCTCAGCCTTCCACCCTGCAAATCCGAATAAAAAAAGTTGGAGGTCACTTCCATTTCAGAACTTACATTGTTTTGAGATCCAATGCTCAAATTATGGGGCGGTCTGAAAAGAAAAGGGTCAAAAGTTGCTATTACTCCGGTATTAAACGAAACGTTTCTCTTAACCACAACCCCTCTATTCTCAGGGTTTGTGGTAAAGATATTAATCCCTTGAGAAGCGTTTTGGAAAACAAAATTATTTTCAATCACTTTTGGCTGAGCTGGTTGATCATGCTGAACATACATACCATGCCCTGTCCCTCTAGTCACATCCTGTGATCCATTGTTAAAAATCACAGAACCGTAAACCTCCAGATTCAGTCCGGATCTCCAAAGCTCTAAGCCTCCTCCTACCACATCATAAATCCAGCAGTTGATGATTTTATTATTGTCCCCGAAAACGCTGATTCCGGATTCATAAGCTATAGTAGCAAAACTGTTTGATGCGTCTGATTTTCTGATCAATGAAGAGGAAGTCACATGAATTCCTACAAACCAGGTGTGAGACCCATTTATTATAAGCCCTGTTCCGGTAGTTCTTTGCTTACCGACATCAATGATCGATTTTCCTTCATTTTGAGCAAGGATTATGATTGGTTTTTCAGCAGTTCCATTAATGGTACTTGTGAAATTCCCCTCAAAAATTCCATCAGTTAAAACCAGGGAATCACCGGGAACCAATGGAGAAGAATTTCCTAAAGCAAAAGCCAAAGACCAGGCTTGATCTGCCGAAATCCCGGAATTATCCGGTGACCCATTAGGAGAAGCAAACTTTTTTGAGGCTTGGATCGGACCTGCCCACAAAAAGACGAAAAAAAGTACCAGATACTTATTCATAAATGATCAGCTTAAAAACCCTTACAAATTAAGTTAAAATAATTATTGCCATTATAACTTTCATTTTTTATATACCTCAAATTAAAAAAGAAAAGTCTGTTATCTCCAAAAGATCCAATTTCAAAAAAATTATTCCACCCTGCTTTTCACCACCACCAACTGCACAGAGTTGACCGGGTCGTTACTAAAAATATAGATGTTGCGCTGATCGATACCGAACCTGCCTTTTGGATCAAAGGTTATTTTCATTTCAAGCGTCTCTCCCGGATTGATGGAGGTCCTAACCATCTCCAGTTTCAGGCATTCACAATTTCCCTGAATCTTTCGAATCTCCAAAACTTGCTGGCCTTTATTAATCAGGCTTACTGTTCGGGTTTGGACAGCATTCGGACTGATTGTCCCCAAGTTGATTTCTTTGTTTTCAATGAATAGCTGAGGCACAGCATTCAGGTTTTCTTTTGCAAAAGGCGCAAAATATTCAAATACATCAGCCATTATATCCAATTCGATTTTTTGCTTTTCTCCCCAGGAAATAACAGTCCTGTCTTCAAAAAAGCCCAAATCATTTTTGGCTTTCCCATCATAGGAAATCAACAAAAGGCCTCTTTCCTGTGGCCGGATAGATTCCTGAACTTGCGAAATCTTGATATAAGGCGGCGCCTGAAAATCCAACTCAGACTTCTCCAGAGTCGATTTGCTGAAATTATAAAACTCCACTTGTTTGAACTTTGGCTCATTGGTAAAAGCCTCTCCCATGTTCACTTTTGAAAGCCTGAATCCCAAATCTGCCTTTCTCACCCCGTAAATTGCTTCCGGGTTTTCAGGATAAGGGATGGCTGTTCCTTCGATAAACAACGTGTCCTGAGTTCCTGCCAGATTCCCTTTCACCACAATCATCCTTGAAAAAAATCCTACTCCGGAACTAGGGTCAAAGGAGACTTTGACTGTTCCTTCCTCGCCAACTTTCAGAGTATCTTTTGTATAATCCGCAGTGGTGCAACCACAATCCGTCCAGACTTTTTCGATGAAAAAAAGTGAGTCTTGCGTATGGGTAAAACTAAACTCAGCGACCTGCGGGCCTTGCTCCTCAAGCACAGTTCCCAAATCCACTTTATTGACTTTCCATACCAATCTGGAAGTTGGGGCTTGCTGAGCCTGAGCAATTTGGCTCAAAACCGTCAAAAAAAAGAATGAAAAGAGAGTGTGATAGATTCTGTTCATACCTGCAATTAACGCATATTTTCAAACGTATTGTAGGTCGTTTTACTTAATTTGCGCCAAAATTCAACCAATGGCAAGAGTACTGACAGGCATTCAAAGTAGTGGAAGACCGCATCTGGGAAATATCCTCGGGGCGATCATGCCAGCAATCGAGCTCATCAACCAGAATCAGGAAGAGTCCTATATTTTCATCGCGGACCTTCATTCCCTGACTACTTCGAAAGACGGAGAACTTCGAAAGCAAAACACACTTGCCGTGGCTGCGGCCTGGTTAGCCTTTGGTCTTGACATCAAAAAGACCACTTTTTACAGACAATCCAGAAGACCGGAAGTCACTGAACTGACTTGGTATCTCAACTGCTTCACTCCCTTTCCGATGCTGGCAAATGCGCATAGCTTCAAGGATAAAGCTGAGCGATTGGCAGATGTGAATGCCGGACTTTTCACCTATCCGGTTTTGATGGCTTCGGACATTTTGCTCTATTCCGCCAATTTGGTTCCTGTCGGAAAAGATCAACTTCAGCACTTGGAAATGGCGAGAGATATAGCTTCGGCATTCAACCATCAGGTTGGAGAGGAAGTTTTGGTTTTACCCGAACCGCGAATCAGCGAAGCAGTAAAGATCATTCCCGGCATCGATGGTCAGAAGATGAGCAAGTCTTACAACAACTTCATCGATATTTTCCTTCCGGAAAAAGAACTCAAGAAAGTCGTCGGAAGCATCGTCACCGACAGCACCCCGCTGGAAGAACCCAAAGATCCTGACACTTGTAACGTCTTCAAACTGTACAGTCTGATGGGAACTGAGGACCAAATCAAAACAATGCGGGAAAATTACCTTGGCGGAAATTATGGCTATGGCCATGCAAAAAAGGCTTTGCTGGAATTGATCCTCGATAAGTTTTCGAAGCAGAGAATCGCCTTTGATTCCTTTATGAGCAATCCTGCCGAAATCGAAAAAAATCTAGCAGCTGGTGAAGAAAAAGCGAAAGCCGTGGCAATGGAACTTCTGAATCGGGTGAGAGAGAAATTGGGATTTATATAGTCTGGAATAACTACCGAAGTTGAAATTTCGCACTTGATTCTAAGGTAATCCTGCTCCCTCCTTCGTCTGAATGAACTGCAACCTTGAAAAACAAAAAAGCCCGGCAGAACCGGGCTTTCATTTTATATGCTTCTTTTATCTGCTTTTCCAGATATCCTTCAGCGGCTTTCCGTTTATAATCATCAAGATTCTTACTGGATTGGGAACCAGCACAAGTCTCACATCCTGTCGATCAAACTGATCTGACTCGATGGGAACTCCTTCCCTACCTGTCACTTCATAGGTAACTACCCCGTTTGCATCAGGAAGTACGGGCTTGTATTTATTGGCGATATAGGCTGTAGGAAGCAAGATATCTGTATCCGACTTGAGACGAGTGTAGATCTTCTCAAACTCCTTCTCCAAAACTCCCTCGTAGTTTTCATTGAAATCATCCTCCAAGTCATGAATCGCTTCTTCTAGGTCATCATACTTTTCGTCGCTGTAGTCCATTGCACTCAGCTGATTCTTCTTTTCGACAATTTCCGTTAGCTCCTTATCCAGCTTTTCCCAATTCATTTCTTAATTCCTTTTTTGGTTCGTGATGCAAAGATGCGATTCCCACTTTTTATGACCTATATAATTTTGAGAAATTAACTCACCAACAGGATTTTTCCGTTTCTTCCGGGAGTTTCATAGGCTGCGATTGCTTCTTTGAACTGTTCCAAAGGATATTTCGCTGCTACATCGACTTGCTCAGAATGTTGGATTAAAAATCCAAAAACCGTCTTAATCGCCTTTCCTTTATCAGAATCTGATAAAGAATCCATCCAACTTGACAGCCAGAATCCTTCAACTTTGAGATCTTTGAAGATCAGCAAACCGCTGTTTAGTGGGATATTCTCAAGGCTGAGCAATCCAAAAACCATCATTTTTCCGCCAGTCTTCAGCGAAGCCAAAGCTTTGGCACCCAAAACTCCTCCTACCGCATCAAATACGACAGAAACTCCCTCGCCAGTTTGCTCAGCGATTACTTTCTGAAGTTTTTCCTTTTCTGTATTGATCACAAGATCAGCTCCAAGCTTTTGCAAAAGCTCTTTTTGATCGTCATGTCTGACAGTTGCTGCTACTTTGATCCCTTTGGCTTTGGCCATCTGAATCGCAAACTTTCCAAAGGCAGAAGCCCCTGCTGTAATCAGTAACCAATCCCCGGTTTGCAATCCGGATTTCTCAACCATTGCATACGCTGTGATCGGATTGACAAAAGCCTGGCAAGCTACCTCATCGCTCATCGCATCCGGAACAGGAATCACGAGCGCTGCGGGCACACAAAGATATTCTCTCCAAGTTCCTATCGCTGTAAACATCACACGTGTACCAACCGGAACTTTTCCTGCTTCATCTGATTTGGTAACGACACCGCTTGCCTCAAAACCTGCACTGCTTGGCAATTTGGGTGTGATTCCATACATCCCTCTCACAAACATGATATCGGAGGGATTAATATTTCTGGCTGTCACACGGACCTGCACCTCATGCGGTTTTGGTTCCGGCAAAGCCGATTCTTTCAATTGTAAAACGTCCTGTGGCAATCCGGTTGCTTCAAAAATTACTTCTTTCATAGTTGGGTCTATTTTAAAATGGACTGAGATATCAGATTATATTGGTTAAAGATAAGAATATGTTACGGGGTTCGGCTTATGGCTGCGCAAGTCAGCTCTGGGGGGAAACCCCACTCAGCCACCGATCATTCTCGGTTCCGAAGAAAGGAAATCCTCCTTAAAACTACGTCGAAGCCCTTTTTTTCTTATCTTAATACGAAAGAAATAAACCCACAAATTATGGACTTATCATCAGTTTTTTCATTGGACGGCAAAGTTGCTCTTGTCACCGGGGCAAGTAAAGGAATAGGTTTTGAAATTGCAGAGATTTTTGCCGCAGCAGGAGCAAAAGTGGTCTTAAGTAGCAGAAAGCAGGATGCTGTGGACGAAATGGCGGATAAACTTCGTTGCCAAGGGTATGAGGCCAGTGGAGTTGCTTGCAATGTCGGTCACATGGAAGAGCTTCCTCTCTTGGTGGAAAAAACTGTAGCCCTTTATGGACAAATCGATATTCTTGTCAACAATGCCGCTGTGAATCCAGTCTTCGGACCTGTTCATGAGACAAGCTTGGAAGTTTTTGACAAAATCATGGATGTCAATGTGAAAGCAGCTTTTGAGCTTTGCAGACTTTGCTATCCTCATCTTCGAAAATCAAATGGTGCATCTGTAATCAATATCAGTTCCATCGGAGGATTATCTCCCGAACCGGGATTGGGAATCTACAGCATCAGCAAAGCTGCCCTGATCTCACTGACGAAGGTTTTTGCAAAAGAATGGGGAGATTCCAAAATCCGTGTAAACGCCATCTGCCCCGGATTGATCAAAACTAAGTTCTCTGAAGCACTTTGGTCAAATGATAAAATCATGGAGGTCATCTTGAAACAACTTGCTATTAAACGGGCAGGAACAAGTGAAGAAATCGGTGCTATGGCACTTTTCCTTGCATCAGGAGCTTCTTCCTACACTACCGGAGCAGTGCTTACAGCTGACGGCGGATTTACTATTTAACAGAACTCATGCAAGAATTCCAAAATTACCCGGCATCCGAACTCCAGTTGCTGCTTGAAAAGTATCGCTCTTTTGTCAAAACACATTTATTCCCGATTGACCTGGAAGTCGTGATCGGTCCCTTCAAAAAATATTTACCGATCCTTTCTGAGCTTCGCCAAAAAGCCAAATCCGAAGGATTATTTGCTCCACATCTTACCCTTGAAGAAGGCGGACTTGGCTTGACATTGGTTCAGTTTGCTCAGGTTTCTGAGATTTTGGGACAAAGTCCATTAGGGCATTATGTATTCAATTGCAACGCTCCGGACATCGGTAACATGGAATTGCTCCATCTTTTCGGTTCGGACTATCAGAAGAAAACCTTCCTTGAACCTCTTCAGCGCGGAGAAATCCGAAGCTGCTTTGCCATGACTGAACCCAAACTTGCCGGAAGCAATCCTGTAAATCTGGCTACAATGGCCGTGAAGGAAGGAAATCACTATCGCATCAACGGACATAAATGGTTTACCACCGCCGCTGACGGTGCCCAGTTCACGATCGTGATGGCGGTGACAAATCCTGAATCAGAATCACCTTATCAAAAAGCAAGTATGATCATCGTGCCTTTAGATACGCCCGGTTACAGGCTGGTCAGAAATATTCCTGTGATGGGAGAAGCCGGGGAAGATTATTTATCACATGGTGAAGTGGTTTTTGAGGATTGCCTCATCCCTATCGAAAACCTGATCGGGCTCGAAGGACAAGGTTTTGCTTTGGCACAGGAAAGACTTGGTCCGGGCAGAATCCACCATTGCATGCGCTGGATTGGGATCTGTGAGCGGGTTTTTGACCTGATGTGTCGAAGAGCAATTTCCAGGGAATTGGATTATGGAAAACCATTAGCTGAAAAACAAACCATCCAAAACTGGATTGCCGAAAGCCGTGCTGAGATCAAAGCAAGCCGATTGATGGTGATGGACACTGCCGAAAAAATGCAGCAGTTTGGTGCCAAAGCAGTCCGTGAAGACATTTCCACCATCAAATTCTTTGTTGCAGATATACTCATGAAAGTGATCGATCGCGCTATTCAGGTTCATGGAGCTTTGGGAATTACCGATGATACACTTTTATCATTTTGGTACCGCCACGAGCGCGGAGCAAGAATCTATGACGGTCCTGACGAAGTGCATAAATCAGCATTGGCAAGAAGTATTTTAAAAAGTTATGCCGCTGCAAATGTCAAATGAACTTGATTTCACCAGGCTCAAAAAGCATCTGGAAGAGAAATTTTTTTATGATACGGAGAAGATTGAGATTTCTCAGATTTCCGGAGGATATTCAAACCTCACCTTTTTGATCCAATCTCCAAAGGGGAAATTTGCTCTGCGCAGACCTCCTTTTGGTGAGAAAATAAGCAAGGCACACGATATGGAGAGGGAGTTTAATGTGCTCAGTTCTTTAGAAAAAGCCGGTTACTCCAAATCTCCTAAGCCTATTTTCTTTTGTAACGATTCGGATGTTTTTGGAGCTCCATTCTTTGTGATGGAGTTTGTGGAGGGTTTGATCCTGCGGAATAAGATTCCAAAGGGAATTGAGTTCACTCCTGAAAACTTTCGGAAATTGTCCGAAAAGACACTTGATTGCCTGCTGGAACTTCATTCTCTGGAGTTGGATGAGTCTGGATTGATCAAACTTGGAAAGCCTGAGGGATACTTAAGCAGACAAGTTGAGGGTTGGATCGACCGATATTTCAAAGCCAAAACAAATGAGCTTCCCGAGATGGAAAAAGTGGCGGAATGGCTGAAATCCAATATCCCTTCGGTGGAAAATACCGGCTTCATCCACAATGATTACAAATACGACAACCTGGTACTTGATCCTGAAAATGTATCGGAAATCAAATCAGTCTTGGATTGGGAAATGGCGACAGTTGGAGATCCTTTGATGGATTTGGGGACTTCTCTTGCTTATTGGGCGGAAGCAGATGATCCGGACATTCTCAAAATGTTTAATCTCACCTATCTTCCCGGCAATCTTACCCGTAAGGAAGTAATCGGGTATTACGGTCTGAAAAGTCAACTCGACCTGAGTAACATTTTATTCTATTACATATTTGGCTTATTCAAAGTCGCAGTGATTGCCCAGCAGATTTACAAGCGATTTACCCAAGGCCATGCAAATGATCCGCGATTTTCGGCTTTGATCCATGTGGTGGAAGCTGCCGGTAAGCGGGCTCATGAGAGTATTTTGACAGAAAAAATCTAACCCATGAACATTCAAAACATCACAATACTTGGAGCAGGAACTCTTGGTTCAAGAGTCGCACTCCAATCAGCAATTTCCGGGTATCAGGTAACAGTCTTTGACATCAAGCAGGAAGCGCTGGATTTTTCGCTGAATACCATGAAGAAGATTCTTCATCAGCTGCATAAATCCGGTCAAATCAGTCAAGGCCAGGATCATGTGGTTTTAGGCAGAATTAAGTTCACCCTAGATCCGGCTGAGGCAGTAAAAGACGCTGATTTCGTCAATGAAAGTGTGACCGAAGACCTCAGATTGAAGAAGAAGGTTTGGCAACAATTTGCTCCTTTGGCACCAGAAAAAACCGTCTTCACCACCAATACTTCCTACATGCTGGCTTCCATGTTTGCGGAGGACTCCGGCAGGCCTGAAAAGTTTTGCGCGTTCCACTTTCACGATGTTTTCTATTCTCGAGTGGTGGATATCATGCCTCATCCAGGAACAGATCCTGCCATTGTGACTATGTTGGAAGAACTTGGTCGAAATCTAAATCAGGTTCCTGTGCTTGTCAAAAAAGAGAATCCAGGCTACATCTTCAACTCGATGTTGTTGGCCTTGATCGGATCGGCAGGCAAGCTTTTGACCGGAGAAGTCGCAGAAGTGGAAGCAATCGATAAATCCTGGATGGTCAATTTCCATATGCCAATGGGACCATTTGGTATTCTGGATAATGTCGGGCTTGATACCGCCTGGCATATCACCCGAAGTAAATCTGATCCGGCAAGTGAAGCTTTCGCAGCCTTATTGAAAACCTATTTGGATCAGGGAAAACTAGGTGAAAAGTCAGGAGAAGGCTTCTATAAATACCCAAACCCTGCTTATAAAGACCCTGAGTTTGTGAAATAAAATACTTATCCGCAACTTTCAATAGAGAAAAAGCAAACCAATATTTTATGAAAACAGAATCTAAAAATCATCGTTGGTTTTGCTTTAAGTCATCTTCAATCTTCATTTTCTGTGCAATTCTGATTCCTTTTATTTCTTTTGCTCAGGCTCAAAAAGATTCAATTGAGGTACCAAAAGAAAGTTTTTTTGGAATTGCGATCGGGCTTAGACCACAAAGCATCCGGGATCAATTGGTAACTGAAATGAAGTACAGCGGTTCTCCTTTCTATCTAAACATCAACCATATCAAAACGAAGAAGCAAACCGTCAGAAGTCTGAATATTGAATCTTCCATCGGCTCTCTTAAAACCAACTCTTTTGAAATCGGAAAATCAAATTCCAGGTTTATTCAACCCAGTTTTGATCAATATTGGAATGAAATAAGTTACTCGCATCTGTTTCAGATCCATTCCGGAAAAGCCGGAAAATTATATCTGGGTCCAGTCATTTCACATACAATAAATCTTCGTCTCTCTACACGCTGGGACAATAGTCAAATCAATTATGATATTTCTGGCCTTTTAATCGGGGAAGTCGCCTATCAGCGAGAATTCAATTTTTGGAAGAAGTCGATGAAGTTTCAGGGAAGTCTAAGGCTTCCATTAGTTGGTTATTTACTTCGCCCGCCTTATTCAGGAGTACCGGATTTCCTGGATCATGAAAAGGATTTATTGACCGATATTTTTTCCAATAACTATGCGGTCTGGATGGGAGATTTTCCCAAAACCCAGTTTCGATCCCTGGTGGAATTCCCAATTGCTAGCGGAAATAAAATGCAAATCGTCTACAACTGGGAGTACTATTCTTTCCAAAATCCGAACAGTGTGCAGTCAGGAGCTCATACCCTAGCCGTCAACTTCTTATTGAAAGCCAAATGAGAAAGCTAAATCAATCCATCACAATTCTACTGGTTTCCTTCCTGGTTTGGTCCTGCGAAAGTCTTTTTATTGATTCTGATCCAAAGTCCGATAATGAGGAGAATTTCAATGTGTTGTGGAATACTCTGAACGAGCGGTATTCATTTTTTGAATTCAAAAAAATCAACTGGGACAGCGTAGGAGCAGTTTATCGACCTTTGGCAAATCAGGCAGATTCAGAGAAAGAGCTTTTTGATGTGATGGCTGCGATGCTGAATACCCTAAAAGATGGCCATGTCAACCTCAGAAGCCCTTTTGATATTTCCCGATACTCACCCTATCTGGAAGCAGCACCCAATTATAGTTTTGACGTTTTGGAGAGAAATTACCTGGGGAAATATCGAATCACCGGTTACCTGCTCAATCAGGAGATTCAGGGCGTGGGATACATTCACTACAAAAGTTTTGTGAATCCAATCCTGGACTCTGAACTCGATGAAGTGATCAACCGCTTCAAAAATTTACCGGGTGTGATCATCGACATCAGAAACAATGGAGGAGGAAATCCGGCAAACGGCTTGAAAATGGCTGCCCGGATGATCGAAGAACGGACCAAAATTTATTCTTACCAATTGAAAAACGGACCGGGAGCTAATGCTTTTTCAGAAGAAAAAGAGGTATTTCTCGATCCGGCCAAAGATCTTCCAAAGTTTCCAGGAAGAATTGTGGTGCTGACCAATCGAGCGGTTTACAGTGCAGGAAGTTACTTTTCGGCTTATATCAAAGGAATTCCATCCGCTATCTTGATGGGAGATATTACCGGCGGAGGAAGTGGAGTTCCTGCTGGTTTTGAATTGCCAAATAGCTGGTATTTCAACTTCAGCTCTACAATTGGCTACACGGTGGATGGAGTCAATTTCGAATCCGGAGTTCCAGTAGATATAGTCGCTACGATGACAAGTGCTGATATCGCTGCGGGAAAAGACCCGATTTTAGAGCGGGCAATTCAATACATTAAAACAGGGAATTGAAACGGGTTTTCAGCACTTAAACCTGAACTTCTGATAGTTGATCTTCTCGCCCTTGTCAGAAAACATCTTTTCATATTTGGTCTTGATTCCGAAGTGATCGTATCTCGGTTGATTCGCAATATTCCAGAACCTTGTTTTCATTAAAAAAGTCATCCTGGGAATAGACCTCCAAATTCATTCATTTATCAAAAACAATAATCTGATTAAAAATCAATTTCGTAAATAGGTGTGTTATCACCCCGATAAATCACCCCACATGAGAGTTCTCTTTATTTTTCTTTGTACGATTGTGTCCAATTATTCGATTGGTCAGGTTGTTCTTACTGAAAAGTCGAAGTTCCCAATATCCATTCACAAGGAGTCTCTAATCCTGGATTTGGGGTTGGAGAAAGTTAAAATCGATCAGATTCTAGCCAGAGAAAGCCAGTTAGATTTTAATCCACTTACCAGTCCTGTCACCAATCTTGGCTTTACAAACAGGAATTACTGGGTTCAGTTTACATTATCCAATGAAACCAGGGAGGTAAAAACATATTACTTAGAGACTGGAAGACCGATCACTGATGTTGTTGATTTGTATCAGGTTCAAGACGGTCAGGTCATCAAAACAACCAAAAATGGAGATTTGATTTCATTTCATGATCGCCCATTCAAACATCGGAAAGTTGTTTTCCCCATAGAAATAGCTCCAAATTCTCAAGCCTCATTTTACTTAAATTACCAAAGTGACGGAGAAGTAATCAACCTTCCTTTGGTTTTGAATGATGCCATTTCATTGATAGAATCTTCCTATTTTGATCAATTGATTTTTGGGTTTTTCTATGGAATATTATTTCTGGCAGCTGTCACCTATCTTTTTTTCTATTTAGGTATCCGGGAAAAAAGTATCCTGCTTTATTCAAGTTATGTGGTCTCGATTGCATTGCTCCACCTTTCGCTCGATGGATTTTTAATTCAATTTGTTTTCCCGGAGCCAACCTGGTTTGCAAATCGATCTCTGTTAGTTTTCGCAGCTTTTTCGGCATTTGCTTTTGGACGATATACACAGGTTTACATTCGGGTTGCTGAGTTTTCACCTGTTCTGAACAGGATATTCCAATTCGTTTTGGCTGGCCTCATTTTATTGACCATATGCATCCTGGGATTAGAAGCCGGAAGGTCTGTTTATTATCCGATCGTGAATGCATTTGCATTTACACTTTTAATCCTGTCGATTGTTGCCATTGTGAAAAGTCACCTTGCAAAGGTCCCGATCGACCGCTTCTTCACAATAGGAATCACCTTTTTGATATTAGGATTTATAATTTTCATTTTGAATAATTTCTCTCTGATTCCCAATTCTTTCCTTACAGAAAATGCTTCAAAAATTGGCACAGGCATCGAAATAATTTTCCTTTCACTCTCAATGGCCAATCGGATCAGACTTCTAAAATCTGAAAAAGAGCAGATGCAGGAAATAGCTTTGCAAAGATCCGAAGAGTCCAACGAGATCAAGTCTTATTTTTTGTCCAACATGAGCCATGAGCTGAGGACTCCTTTAAATGCGATTTTGGGACTTTCAAATTCGATCTTGTCAGAAACCAACGATCCAAAAATCAAAAGTGACCTCGAAGTAATTCAGTATTCATCTCTCTCACTTTTGACTTCCATTAATGATATTCTGGATTACTCAAAAATTGAAAAAGGGGAACTGAAACTGGCCCACTTGGAATTTGACTTTCATAAACTGATTCAGGAACTCAAAGCTTTTACCAATCAACAAGCAAGAGATAAATCGCTCGATTTTATTTACGAAGAGGGAAATAGTCTTCCAAAAAAGTTAATTGGGGATTCGACACGCTTCAAACAGATTTTTACCAATGTAATTGGAAATGCATTGAAGTTTACCAGCAAAGGTCAAATTAAACTCTCTGTCCAAACAGAAGAATTGGAAGATGAAAAGATTGAAATCACAGCAATCATTGAAGATTCTGGTGTAGGCATCTCCAAGGAAAAACTCGATCGTATTTTCGAATCGTTCATTCAGGAAGAACTAAATGACACTCGTAAATACGGTGGATTTGGATTGGGGCTTTGCATCGTAAAAGCCTTGGTCGAACTGCACGAAGGAAGCATCCATGTCAAAAGTGATCAGGAATCTGGAACCACAGTAACACTGAAAATGAAGCTTTTGAAGGCGGTGGCTGAAAATATCACTGAGGATCTGATTCTTCAGCAAGCTGCAAATCTTCTGAATGGAAAGCATTTTCTTGTGGTAGAAGACAATCCGGTAAACCAATTAGTGATTAAGTCAATTCTGAGAAAATGGAAAGGAATTACGTTTGATTTTGCAAATCATGGACTGGAAGCTTTAAAGGCTATGGAAGTAAAGAAATATGACTTAATCCTGATGGATTTACAGATGCCTGAAATGGACGGATACGAAACCACCCAATTAATTCGATCCGGAAAATCAGGAATGAATAATCCGAATATTCCGATAATTGCTGTTACAGCCGATACTACAGAGAAAACAAAAATCAGGGTGATGGAAATCGGAATGGACACATATATTCCCAAACCGATTGATCAGGAATTACTTCATACAAGTGTTCTACGAGCTCTTTATTTGGAAAAAGTTAAAATCAATTTGATTGATTAGACAAACCTGAACTTCAGGTATTTAATCTTTTCACCTTTGTCCGAGAACATCTTTTCATATTTCGTCTTGATTCCGAAGTGGTCGTCTTTCCATTCGCTTTGGTAGAAATCACTGGTAAATCCAATCACTTCGATATCTTTTCTTGATTGAACCAACTCAAGGGAGTAATTGAAAAGATCGGTATTGTCTGTTTTGAAATGGACGATTCCACCAGATTTGAGCATCGGCTTGTACATATCGATAAATCTCGGTGAAGTCAATCTCCGCTTCTCATCACCTTCTCTTGGATAGGGATCCGGAAAAGTAATCCAGAGTTCAGAGATTTCACCTTCGGCAAAAAACTTCTCTAATTGCTGAATCTGAGTTCGAAGAAAAGCCACATTATGAATCCCTTCTTCAGTAGCCGTCGAGCTCCCTTTCCAGATTCGGCTTCCTTTGATATCAACCCCAATGAAGTTTTGGTCGGTGAAAACCCGCCCCAAACCAACAGTAAACTCCCCTCTTCCACAAGCCAGTTCGACTACAATAGGGTTCTGATTTTGAAATTGCTTGTCGTTCCAATTCCCTTTTATTTCTTCAAAAATGGGTTTTCCAAACTGGATTACGTTGAGATTCTGTTCGTTTTCGGCAAACCGAACCAGCTTTCTTCTGCTCATTTATAGGTCTTCAATTTCTGCGACCACAAAAGTACTCCCTCCGACAAATATCAAGTCATCCTGCCCCGCATTTTTTCGGGCATAGTTGTAAGCCTCGTTCACACTTGGAATTATTTCTCCTTTTAATCCTGACTCAAATGCTTTTGCAGCAAGCTGGTCTGCTGCCAAAGCCCGAGGGATTTCCGCCTGGCAAAAAATGTAGTTGGCGTCTTTTGGGAGTAAAGCCAAAATCTTGGAAATATCTTTGTCCTGAACCATTCCGATCACCATCCAAAGTTGCTTGAAAGAATAGGTTTTCAGCTGATCCAGAATCTCTTTAATCCCGGGTTCATTGTGACCGGTATCGCAAATGGTAAGCGGCTTTTCGGCAAGAATTTGCCATCTCCCTTTCAATCCGGTCAAGGTAGTCACTTCCTCTAATCCTGTTTTGAGGCTTTCATCGGAAATATCCCAGCCTTGTTTTCGCAGTTGAGCTACACCTTCCAAAATTCCGGGAAGATTCAACCGCTGATAATTTCCCAAAAGTCCAAACTCTAACTCGTTGATTTTCCCTTCTTTTTCAACCTTGAAAGTTGCCAATCTTCTGTTCTCTAGTCTCTCAATCTCCGGTCTCCTTTCTACTTTCCAAACCTGATTGGCAAAAACAATCGGAGCCTTCATCTCAGCAGCTTTTTCTTTGAAAACTGAACTCGTTTCTTCCTGGGTTTGTGAAATGATTACAGGAACCTGATGTTTGATAATCCCGGCTTTTTCTCCGGCAATCAAAGGAAGGGTATCTCCCAGAAATTGCATATGATCCCAACCAATGTTAGTGATGATGCAGAGTTCAGGCGTGATCAGATTGGTGCTATCGAACTTGCCTCCCATCCCAACTTCAATCACAGCGATATCGACTTTCTCTTGGACAAAATACCAGAAAGCCATTCCAACAGTCATTTCAAAAAAGCTGGGTTTCAGTTTGTCGAGGAAATCTTTGTTTTCTGCCACAAATTGAACGACAGCATCCTCGGCGATTTCTTTTCCGTCAATTCGGATTCGTTCTGTGAAAGACTTAAGATGAGGTGAAGTATAAAGTCCGGTTTTATACCCTGCGGATTGAAGTATCGCAGCCATTGAATGAGAAGTGCTCCCCTTTCCGTTGGTACCGGCAATATGGATTGATTTGAATTTCTTCTCGGGATTTCCCAAGTGATTGCAAAGTTCGATCGTGTTATGAAGATCTTTTTTGAACGCTGATGCTCCCACCCGTTGAAACATGGGCAAAGCATGAAAAAGATAATCCAGCGTCTCCTGGTAATTCATGGGTTAATCGACCTTGATGACAAAGGTTATTTTTCCGGTGGAAAACTCTGCGGCAGTTCCTCCCTGCTGGCTTTTGAAAGAAATCTGATTGACCACCTGACGATAATAAGCCAAAACATCATTCGAAACGTTGTATTCTAGCGGCACAGCCTGAACTACCCGACCGTTGTCATCGACCGTGATTTTGAATACAATCCGGCCATTTCTGGTGGATACATTGTCATTGATAGCGGGTCTGGATGCAAAATCCCAACCGGCCAAATCTAAACTATAGCCTGCACCGGAATTAGTCCCTTTTCCGCTTCCGGTTCCCATGATTGCTCTTCCGTCAACGGTTCCCTTTGGATCACCTTCGTCACCTTTTGCAGTAGAAGTTCCCTGAGCTCCGCCAGAGGCAGGCTGCGTACCTTTTCCTGAAGTTCCACCCGCACCCATCACTGCTCTTTGATCTACTTTTGGTTTTTCGGGAGCTTTTTGCGTAGTAGTTGACGCTTCGGATTTTGCCGGAGAGGTGACTGTTTTTGTCGGCTCAGTTTTGGCTGGTTCTGGTTTCTTGGTTGATTCGGAAGCCTTTTCAACTCCTTTTATAGGCGATGGCTTGGTGGTCACTGCCTGATTTGCAGCTGGCTTGGTAGCAGCTTTAGGTTTTGCTGTTTCGGTTTTTGGACTTGGAGCAGGTGTGGCAGGTTGAGTTACAGCTTCAGCAATTTCACCGGGAGCAGCTGCTTCCGTTACCGGAGTTTGTATTTCAGAAGGGGCATTTGGACTGTTACGATCACCGGAACCAGTTGGTGTAAAACCAAGATTCAGTTCCAAACCAAAAGTTGGAAGCGGTGGAATCGGCTGTTTCCAAACCACAATAAAATAGAACGCCACAAGCAAAAGCACATTAAAAGTAATCGTGATGATCAACGATTTCTTTTTGCTTTGACTTTCTTCTTTATCTGCGTCCCAATATTCCATGACTAGTAGGGTTTTGTAGCGATTGAAACGTTAGCTCCTAAACCAGCGGCTATTCCGCCTATTTCCACAAGGTATTCTACGGGAACTTCCTTGTCAATGTGTAGTACAACCTGGCCTTTTTTGCCTTCCAAAAGTGGGCCTAACTCTGCTTTTATTTGTTCTCGGGATACAACTCTGTCATTGACAGAAAATCGTAAATCCTTGGTTATTGTGACGGTAACTTCTTGCAGGATAATATCTGTAGTCTCGCTGGAAGGAAGATTCACCGGAAGTCCTGAAGGAGTAATGAAGGAAGATGTCAGCATAAAGAAGATCAACAACAGAAAAATAATATCTGTCATAGACGACATGCTGAATGACGAGTCAACTTTATTTTTTGATTGAAGAGCCATGATTATTTATCTTGAAGCAAGTCAATAAACTCAATGGAAGAGTACTCCATATTATGCACCAATTTGGAAACCTGGGTAACCAAATAATTATAACCGAGATATGCTATAATACCAACCACCAATCCGGCAGCGGTTGTAATCATTGCTTCATAGATACCTGAGGAAAGAAGTTTCGGTGAAACCATTCCTTCTTCCTGAGCAATCGCAATAAAAGCCTGAATCATACCTGTCACCGTTCCAAGGAATCCGATCATCGGAGCTGCACCGGAAACTGTCGCAAGCAGGTTTAGATTTTTTTCAAGTTTGTAGATTTCGACTTTTCCGACGTTTTCGATTGAGACTTCGATGTTTTTCAAAGGAGAGCCAATTCGCTCAATTCCTTTGGCAATCATGTTTGCAACCGGAGTTCTTTCCCCTGCACAAATGATTTTTGCTTTTTCGATTTGTCCGCTTTGAACCAAGATTTTTACCTGATCCATTAAATGAGAGGATGTACTTGAGGCTTTTTTGAGAGTTATCAATCGCTCAAAAAAGATGAAAATCGCTAAAACAAAAAGGAGATAAAGCGGAATCATCATGTAACCTCCCGTGATCAAAAGATCAAGAAGACCGATGGGTTCTTTTGTAGGGGCAGCAGCTGCGAGTCCTTCTATGTTGGTTAGAGAATCTGTACTGAGAGTTTGGAGTAGCGTCATATTAGTATTTCAAAATCCATAAGGCTTCTGTGTAGAGTCCCTTGGCACGTTCAAGTTCAGCAGCTGCTGAAGAGAAACTTCCGAAAGCCCCAATTGCCAAACGATAGTTGTTCACATCATCGTATGGTAAAATCAGGTAAAGAGTTTGCGCCCGATCGTAATATTGAGCGGCATCTTTGACGGCCAGTGCTTCACTTGGCAGGCTTCCCACCACGATGAAATACTGAGGTCTTTCTTTTTTGCTTTCGATTCGCACCAAAGTACCTGACTGCTTACTCTCAATAGTTGTACCAGTTTGAGGAGTTTGCGAAGGTTGGATTTGAATACTAGTTGAATCTGTAATAATTTGTTGATTTTCAGGAGTTTGAATTTCCTGAGCTGGGGTATTTTTTAATTCTTCAGCTACTTGATTTTGATTGTTTTCAACAGCAGATGACTCTGTTTCTAGGGCATTTTCGCTGACATCAGAGGTGCTTCCTTTTTGTATCTGGAAAATGATTACGCCGACAATTGCAATGGCCAAAATAGCCACGATCCAAACCCATGAATTTGTGCTTTTCTTTTCCGGAACTTCCTTTGTTAAAACGGGAATTGGAGGTGCTTTTTCGGTTTTGGGCTTCAATTTCGGTTCAGATTCAACAGCAACCAACTCAGGCTGCACATGAACTTCTTCCTTCAATGCCTCGTGCTTTTGAATAACTTCTTCCTTCAAAGGCTCTTTCTTTTTCTCCTTGGAGATTGGCTCAGGATTTAGTGGAGTAATTTCCACAAAAGGAAGCCCATAATCTTTGGGATCCGTCCATTGCGAGTTTTCAGAAGTTTTTGTGGCCATTTGTCTAAAGGAAAGCTACGAAACTAAACCAAATGAAGGTAAACCCCAACCCCGGCAAGTAAACAATCTTAGAATTTGAAAGAAGCGCCACCAATCAGCTGGATTCCGCGAACGGGATAATTCAGCCATCGGGTGTTTTTGCCATTCAGGATGTTATTTCCTTCTGCGAAAACAGAAATCCGATCCGTGATTTTATAATCTGCCTTCAGTTGAAGATCTGCAATGGTCTTGAGGTTAACAACCGGGAATGAATCAGGAATCCCAAAATCCGAATCTAAAATTCCTCTTGCTTTCAAGCCTCCCATGAAATTCACATTTGCTTGAATCAGCAATTGCTCAACCGGTTTGATTTGGTTATTCACCCGGAATTCCCAAGTCGGTCTGTGCCAAGCTTCCTGTTGCGAATTCAGATCATATTGATACAAATCCAACCGGCTTCCCAGCGTGTACATTTCTGAAATCCTGAATCCCAGCTCCGCATTGATGTTGAATACAGTTGATTTGTCATCGTAAACCACTTCAAAACGCGATGAGTCAGAAAGTGAGTTCACAAAGAAATGCATCTGATTGTATCGGCTCACATCGATTCCTGCTTTGTAATGGAAGGATTCCTGAAACTGACCTTCTATCCCACCCTTGATTTTGTAATTGTTTACGGTATTCAGCAATTGCTCACTTGGACCCAAAAATGGGTTTTCTCTCACAAAGCTGAAATAAGTATTTCGATTCACATCACCCGAAAACTCTCCATAGAAACCGAATTCCTCAGCAAATTGATAACTTGCTTTTAAGACCGGGAAGATTCTGAAATCGCTTGATTTATCAGCGATGGAGTCATTTTCCGAGACGATGTTCAGACCTGCGGAAAAGCGAAACGCCTCATATTGATAAGAAACTTCCGGTCTGATCGCGAAGTAATTTCTATTGACGGAATAGTCTAAATCTTCCGGATTGGTGGTGAAATATGAAATCCCCACCTTTCCGGTCCAGTCATCGCTTGGTCTGAATTTCGCCGCTGCCTTGATTCCAATTTCATTTTCTGTGACCAAATAGCTGTCATTGAAACTTCGAAAGCTAAGTTCTCCTTCGTAAGTAAACGGACCAGTCTTCTCGATTTCCCTTATACCGGCTTTGAATTGGATGGTATTTAGTACGTTGTCTGAGGTTTCGTAAGTCGGATCTTCGAATACGGAAGGGTTCACTCCATAGAAAGAATATTTATCCTGATTCCATTTCAGTCCTCCATACACTTCGAAAAGTCCTGCGAAATAACTCGCATCAGCACCGAAATTGGTATGAGAGTCTGCTGATTGTTCACCCATAACCGGCCCTTTTCCAAAGCTTTGGTGATTCAGCTGCAAAGCATAATTGAAGTCTGCAACTTTGGTCGCCATATATCGCATTTCCAAAAGCGGTGAAGCAAAATTTCCGTAGCCTGCACGAACAAATCCCGGATATAAATCCATTCTTGGTGGAGCGTACTTTTTCTCCAAAGGAGTAGCTTCCAGCGTCAGTCTAGGCAAGCTCAAGTCAATTGGAGTAATCGGATAATTGAAATCACTCAGTCCTTTTGGCTGAGGCAAAACGGGTAATTTCTCGTAAATACGAGGCTGTGTCGGCACAGTCAAAACCCGGTCCTTTCGGATCACAAATTCCTGATCTGTCACCTCGCCTTTGGTTTTTGTCTGTGCTATGGCCTCGCCGGAAATCCAACAAACTGCTCCGGTCAAAAGAAAAGATATTGCTAGCTTTTTCATGGTTTAGTTCAGGGTTTTAAGTTTGGCTTGAGCCGTGGATTTGATTTCTGCATTGGTTGAGTTGTCCACGATCGATTGCAGTGTTGCTTTCGCTTGAAACTCCTCCCCGGTCTTCATATAGTTGTCGGCCAATAAAAGGAAGACCCTGCCATACCAATAATCGTAATCGGCAAAAGGAGCCGAGAAATCAAAAATCGTATTGTTTGATTGAGTGAAATCTCCTTTTTCCTGGAAGGAAAAAGCCAGCCAATACAAGCCTTCAGCTCCCTGAACCGTCTTGTATTCGTTTACTAAGCTCATCAAAGTCGTCTCAGCCAAAGGCTTCTGATTGATTTCCCGCTGAGCTTTTGCTTTCGTCAATAAAGCCGTAGGTGTAGATTCCGGAACGACTCCGTCCAGAGTCAACAGTCTGTCGGCATTTGCAATCGCCTGATTGTACTTCTTGATTTCAAAATTTGCAATCATCAAGCCTTTCAGCGCATCTACTTCTTCTACCTTATTTCTGGCGTTGTCAGCTGCAATTTGCAGATAAGGAATCGCCGCTGCATAATTTCCTCTTTCCAGTTCGATCGTTCCGATACGCTGCATTGCTCTCAGACGCTGTGGAGAAGCAGGTTCTTTCTCCAGAGTTTTGAATTGTGCCAACGCTTTTTCCTGATCTCCAGCCTGGAAATAACTGTCACCAAGGAAGTAAACCCCATCAGCACGCTGAGCGGACTGAGGATAGCTTCTCAGGTAATTTTCAAATGCTCTGATAGACTGCGAATAATTCTTATCGAAATACAAGCTTTTTGCAGCTTCATATTCGAGTGCCTGCACACTTCCGCTTGATGGATTGGAGCCTTTATATCCCTCAAGGTACTCACCAAACTCAGCTGATCTTCCCTGAAGCGCGAGCGTTTCCTGAAGTCCTTTCAGGGCTGTTTCAGAATTCTGAGCATTCGGATGATTATCCAAAATATTCTTGTAATCGCTGATTGTCTGATCGTAATTCTGCAAGGAGAAGTTCGCAACTGCTCTGCCTTCCAAAGCGAAAGGAACAAATGGACTATTCGGCCTTCCTGAGATCAACTCCGTAAATCCTCTTGAGGCTTCCGTGTATTGTGTCTCTTCCATTAAAATCTGCCCTCTTTGAAAAAGTGCATCTTCGATGTAAAGGCTGTTTGGGTAGTTTGAAATCAACGTATTCAGCTGACTGATCGCCTGCTGATTCTGTGATTGAAAGTTGTACACAACCGCTGAACGATAATAAGCATAATCAGCGCCTGAGTTGGACTCCGAAATCGCACGTTGGAAAGTAGCGGCAGACTCTGCAAATCGCTTTTGCACATACTGGCAGTCACCCAATCTCAACAAAGCATCTTCGTAATTCTCTTTGTTTTCTTTGCTTCTGAGACGATCCGTGTAGGATTTGAAATGCTCCTCAGCTTTCGGGTATTGCTGAGAATTGAAATAGGCATATCCCAATCCGTACAAACTCTTGGTCAGATACCCACTTGAAGTAGTTTTTGCTGAAGCCAAAGCTGTTTCGTATGCTTTGATCGCTTTTGGAAGATCACCGGAAGCTGAATAGATTTCTCCTTTCCAGAAGTTGGATTCCAGGACCATTTCACGATCCACCGGGTAAGCCAATGATTTGTCCAGAAAACTGATTGCCTGATTCCATTTCTGATCCCGGTAATAAACCATTGCCTGATAGTAAGCGACTTTCTGATAGGCAGCCTGGATCCTCGGAGACTTTGTTTTAATCCTATCCATCTGATCAATCGCTCTCAGGTAATCATTTGTATTGATCAATGCTTCGGAAAGCAAAGTTTCTACTTCTGATCTATGTGTTCCTGATGGATAAGTTTCCAAATACTCATCCAATGCTGTAATTCCAGCTTGGAAGCTCCCTTTTTGAAGGTTCGTTTTTGCAAAGTTGAAAAGTGCTTCTTCTTTGATTTTAGGATTGAAGTTGGCTTTTGCAGCCTCGTTAAAACTTGTGCTGGCAAACTGAAAATTTCCCAGTTTCAAATAAGCATGACCCAAATAATAACTGGAAGCTTGCCCGATCTCATCCGCTGCGGAAGCTGAGTTTTTCAGGTAATCAGTGGCTCGCTGGTATTTCCCGATTTCAAACTGCGCGATTCCTGCTTTGTAAATTTCCTCCCGGGAGAGATTTCCTTTTCTTGAATCTATGTATGCGTCGTAATTGACTGCTGCTTTCGCAAAATCCTTCTTGGCGAAATATGCCTCTGCCAGATACAGATGAATAATTTCTTTGCGATCCAGCGTTTGCTTGGAAGCCAGAATAGGCTCAGCGTACGCAATCAGCTGATCATAGCTTTGCTCTTTGTAATAAAGCGCAGCAAGTAAATAAGGGACTTTTCCAGCATAGAAGGAAGATTTGGATGCCTCCTGAAGATCAGCAATTGCCTTTTGAGAATTGCCTCCTTCCATGGCGATGAATCCGCTGTAATAATAAGCATCCGGACTGATCGGCTGGTTTAGCGTTTTCGCCTGATCAAAGTATGGAGCTGCCTGCCCGTAGTTTTTTAGCTGAAAATGAGAATACCCTTGCTTGAATAAGATATCCGCTTTACGTGTATCAGGAAGGTTTTCAGCGTTCACCAACTGATATCCTTCGAGTGCTTCCTGGTAATTCTTCTTGTAGAAAAAATGATCACCCATATAGAGACCAGCAGTGGTTACGCTCGGATGAGTGCCATTGTCAAGAATGTAGGATTTCATCAAACCCGGGCCATCGGGGCTTTCTATCTGCAAGGCAGCCATTGCGCGATGAAGTTCAACAGACTTTCCCTGCTCAGAGTTGAGGTTTTTGTCCAGCAGTTGGGTGTTGTCAAATAAGCTGGCCGAAAAGAGTTGTTTGTCAAAAAGCTCCAGATTATGATCCAGAGGAAATTGTGGACTGGTTTGATAGAGGGTAGACTGGGAAAAAGCCTCCATACTCAGCCCAAGGCTCACAAGGAGCGTCAGGTAATATCTCATAGTTTGGCTTAGGTAATCAGTGCAAAATCTTATAAACGAGCTCGCGGAGGTTTTCTGCTTCAGTCATGCTTCCGGAGTCAACTCCTTTGAAACGTAGATCTGCCTCTTTGATGTATCGGAACACATCAATTACCTTGCCCAATTTATAGTTTCGCGCTGCCGCCAGGTACTCCCTAACCACAAAAGGCGGCACCCCAATTATCCCTGCAAGCTGCTGTTCTGATGCTCCCTTGGCCTGATGGATGAGCGCTATTCGGGTGAAATAACTGTACATCAGACTGAAAAGAGGAATCACCGGGTGAGCCTTCGGATTCTGAATAAAATAGTGAATGATCTGATTGGCTTTGATCACATCCTTGAAGCCAATTGCCTTCATAAACTCAAAATTGTTGTAGTCTTTATTTATCCCGATGAATTGGGAAATATGCTGGGGTGTGATCTGGGTCTGTCCCTGGAAATTGATCAGCATTTTCCCCACTTCATTGGTCAGGACTTCCAGGTTATTCCCGATGGAGTCAGCCAAAAGCTGAGCAGCTTTCGGTTCGATAGTATGGCCCAATTCTTTGATATACTCATCTATCCAGGCATTCAGCTTATAGTCGGTGACTTTCTCTGATCGTACGTAAACAGCCTTTTTATCCAACTCTTTGGTGATAGCCAGTCGTCCATCCAGCTTTTTGTATTTGTGTGCAAATACCAGAATAGTGCTTGGAAGCGGGTTTTGGATATAGCTTAGCAAAAGCTTTTGGGCATCCTCTTTTCCGAAATCAGAAATACTTTGTGCTTCTTTCACAATCACAACCTGGCGTTCCGCCATCATTGGAAATTTCCGGGCATTGTTAATGATCAGCCCGACTGTACTGTCTTTCCCGTAAAGCACGATTTGATTGAATCCCTTCTCGTGTTCCGCAATCGCGTTCTTCTCAATGTAGTCTGAAATCTGATCGATAAAGAAAGGTTCATCTCCTTCCAAAAAGTAAATAGGTGCAAACTTTTTCGCTTTCAGTTCTTTGAGTACGGCTTGGGGTGTTTGAGGCATGGATGGAAAATTCTTACTGGGTTAAAGATAATAGCGAGAGCCGAAAGCCTGCAAAAAGCATTGAAAGATTATTTGGTAAACTATTCAGGGCTTACCTTTGTAGTATTAAGAAATAAAGGGAGATGAGCTTCGAAAAGGGAATTGAGTTATATAAAACAGGCGAGTTTGAAGAGGCGTTAAAATGCTTCAATGAACTGATAAACTTGAAATCTGGTGACACAGAACTTCACTTGTATCGTGGTCGGATTTTGTCAAGATTGGGCAAAACTGAATTAGCACTGGAAGATTTTGAGTTGATTTCAGCATTGGAACCATACAATACAGATTTCATCAGCGACCGGGCAGTTGTCTTGCATTTGTTGAAAAGAAATGAAGAAGCACTTACAGAATTTGATCGGGCTGTTAATCTTGACCCAAGAAATCCCTATCGATTCAGCAGCAGAGCATTTTTTAAAGACAGAATCGGGGATCTGAAAGGGTCGATAGAAGATTATGAGATAGCGATCGAATTGGACCCTGAAGATGCTGTAGCCTACAATAACAAAGGAATTGTAGAAGAAAAGCTTGGCTATCAGGCAAAAGCCAAAAAGAGTTTTGAGGAGGCTGACAAACTCGTTGGTTACACTCCACAGACTTCAAAGTCTTCGGAACCAATAAAAGAAAACTCGGAACCAAATTTCATTTCTGAAGAAAAACCTGAGAAGATGAATTTGAATCATTTTCTAAAAACCCTTTCTGCGGTTTTCAGGGATCCCAAAACCAGAACAGAACTTACAAGCTTTATCAAAGCCTTCTTTTCGGGAAAGAAAAACTAGAAAGACTTAATCACCCAAAGTGGCTTGCTGATGAAATAAGCCATTTTCTTGGAAAGATTCTTTGAAAAGATCTGATCAAAAAAAGATTTTTTCTTACTCAATGTCACCAGCATATCACCTTTGGAAGTTTGAAGGTAATTCTCCAATCCCAGAGCCAAATCGTCTCTAATCGACTTCAGTACAAAATTTACTTTATCGTATCTGATGAATGGAGTAATCTCATCGATCATCACCTGATGAAGAGTCTTATCTATAGCTTTGTGGGTAGAACTCACATGAACCAGATCGATTTCTGAATCGAAGAAACCAGCCAATTCCACGATTTTTTGAATTGCAAGTTTGTCTTCCTCCAGGTAATCACTCGCATAAACAAGTTTTCTTGGAGTTTTGAAAAACACTTTTCTCGGCACCACCAATACATCACGATCAGATTCCTGAACGATTTGACTTGCACGCGATCCGATAATGTTTTCACGCAATTCATTCAGCCCTTCTGTTCCGATCACGATCAGATTGGCTTTGGTCTGTGCAGCAAACTTCAAAGTATCAGTCACGACATTTCCATCTTGAAAAGCAATTTCGCAACTTTTCAATCCCCTGGGAATGCTTTCAGCCTCGATAGCTTTTTGAAGAGTTTGCATCTTTTCTCTGACAAATTCTTCCTGATATTTTGCATTTACATCAAGCGGGGAAATCTTGAGATAATCGTTGGTATTCAAAACATGAAAAAGAATCAAATCAGCTTGGTATTTCTCTCCCAGACGACTGGCATATTCGATTGCATTTAAAGAGCATTCTGAAAAATCAATCGGGCAAAGTATTTTGAATGTATGATCCATTTTTAAAAATTAATAGCCTCTTGATCGGTTAACGTAATTTAATAATACTCGATTGGTCTTTATCCGATTAATATTTTCTAAAACCTGAGGTGCAGCCGCTTTTGGATTGGTTACACTTGCAATATGAGGAGTGAGCGTAATTCTGCCGTCTTCCCAAAATGGGTGTTCTTGTGGCAAAGGCTCTTTTCGGTACACATCGAGCAATGCTCCCGACAGATAACCGCTATCCAAGGCAGTGGTTAAATCTTCCTCGACAAGGTGTTTTCCTCTGGCAACATTGATCAAATATGTTCCGGGTTTGCACTGCTTGAACAATTCAATATTCAAGATGCTTTCGGTTTCCGGAGTCAAAGGAAGCAAACAAACCAGTACGTTAACTTCGGATAAGAATTTGCCAAGTTGAGTTTTTGAATAATACGGATATTCAAAATTTTCCTTTTCGGAAAACCCAAAGCCAACTACCGGAAATCCCATAAAAGAAAGTTTTTCGAGCACATCCCCTCCCAAAGCCCCCACTCCCATCACTCCTATTTTTACCTCAATTTCAGGATCTGACATGTCCCAAATTTTCTTTTCCTGATTTTCCCGAAAATGAGTAATGCGTCTGTGAAAATTCAAAACTCCCATGACCACATAATTGGTCATCGAAAATGTCAGTTTCTCATCAACAATTCGGACGATGGGAAGATCTGCGGAAATGGACTTATCCGTCAAAATATGATCAACTCCAGCCCCCATTGAACTGATCAATTTCAGATTTGGAAAGTTCGAAAGGATGCCAACGGGATGTTGCCAAACTAACGCAACTTCGACATTTTCAGGTTCTTTGATTTCAGGGTAAACCTGGATTTTAAGATCCGGATCCAATTCACGAATGACTTGAATCCATGAATCAGGATTTTTTCCTGGGCAGATGATTGCTAAACTCATTTGAAAAGAGAATTTTAAAATTGAAATAGCTGAAAAATCTCGAAGAGTCTATCTCCTTTTAAATAAAAAAGGAACCTTTTGCTTTACAAAAATGCATTAAAAAAACCCAAATTGCAGTTCAATCCTGAACTATCACTGATTTTTCGGGATTACTATTAAAATTCAACAGAATCATAAAAATCCAAATGAAACAGAAAATCACATTTACTCTGGCAATTTTATTGTTAGCCGGCATGAGTGTATTTGCACAGCAAATCCAAATGCCACAAGCTTCGCCATCTGCGAAAATCGCTCAAAAAGTAGGTTTAACAGACGTGACTGTAGACTACAGCAGACCGAGTACAAAAGGCAGAAAGATCTTCGGGGAATTGGTTCCTTTTGGCGAAGTATGGAGAACCGGTGCCAACGGGGCGACAATTATTTCATTTTCCACTGATGTGGAAATTGACGGAAAAAAAGTGCCTCAAGGACAGTATGCGCTTTATGCCATCCCCGGAAAATCTGAATGGACCATCATTTTATCCAAAGACACAAAACTTTGGGGAGCCATCGGATATGACCCTAAAAATGATTTGATGAGATTTCAGGTCGAGCCAAGTAAGTTAAGCAGGGTATACGAAACATTCGAAATCAGTTTTAATAACATGACTGACAATGGTGCTGACCTATCCATCAAGTGGGAACAAACACGAGTTGATTTCCGGATCGTTACGCAGGTTGATGCAATTGTGATGGCTCAAATCAAGGAATTGGTAATTGATAAAAACGCCACGGATCCAACTTTGCTTTACTCTGCAGCCAGTTATTACTTCACCAATCAGAAGGACATCCCTATGGCATACACCTGGATTACCAAATCTGTAGAAAGCGATCCTAAATACTGGACCGTTCACCTGAAAGCCAAAATTGAATTAGCACTTGGAATGAAAACAGAAGCCTTAGAATCTGCAAAGAAATCCAAAGAATTGGCAATCGAAGCTAAAAATCCTGACTACGTCAGTTTGAATGATCGATTGATTAAGTCAATCAAATAAAATTCAAAAAGCCTCCCAAAGGGAGGCTTTTTTATTACCTGAAATTCAGTTTTTGATTCTATTTACTTTTTAAAGAATACCTGAAGAACCGCTCCCAAAGCCATTACAAAAAGGCATCCGATGGCATTGTACCAAAGGAATCCGATATCCCAAACAAATCCGAACAGGCCCACTCCATTTTTCCAATGAACGATCAGAATCAATAACTGAGATGCCAAAGCGGCTATGAATACTGCTCTGCCTTTGATCCATTTCATTAGGAAACCTACCAGGAAAATACCGAGAATAGTGCCATAAAACAGTGATCCCAGCAGGTTTACAGCCTGAATCAAGTTCTCAAATAAGGAAGCGTAAGTAGCAAACAAGATTGCTCCAAGGCCCCAGAAAGCTGTGAAAAATTTCGAGGAAAGTACATAATGCTTTTCTGATGCATTTTTGTTGATTGAGCGTTTGTAAAGATCGACAGTACTTGTAGATCCCAGTGCATTAAGTTCTGAGGAAGAGGAAGACATAGCTGCTGCGAAAATTACCGCGAACAACAACCCGATTACTCCCTCAGGCAAGTGATCCATCACGAATCGCATAAAGATGTAATCGGTGTCCCGTGTTTCTGCAGAGGGATCATTTACCACAATCAGCTCTTTTACTTCATTTCTGATCGCACCTTGTTCCGTTTTGAGTTCCTTCAAGTTCTCCCGTATCAAAGACTGTCTGCTCTCGTCTTTCTGATCAATTGCTGTCAGCAACTCCAGATAGGAAGATTTGCTTTCTTCGAAGTTTCGGGTGTAATCTTTTTCCAACAACTCATATTCTCCCGCATATTCACTTTGCCTGAGATTATCTGTATGTACTTTATTGAAAATTACCGGAGGCTGGAAAAACTGGTAAAAGACAAAGACCATCACTCCGATGAAAAGGATAACAAATTGCATCGGGATTTTCAAAAATCCATTCATGATGAGCCCCATCCTACTTTGGGTAAGGGTCTGCCCTGAAAGATAGCGCTGCACCTGACTCTGATCAGTCCCAAAATAGGATAGAAACAGGAAAACTGCAGCTGTCATTCCCGACCAGACATTGTACCGATCAGCAAGGTCAAATTCAAAGCTTACAATGTTCAGCTTTTCCATTTTTCCGGCCACGTGCAATGCCTCCTGAAATGAAATCGGCAGCATTTTGATTACAATAATTCCTGCCAGCAACATCCCCCCCATCATCACGGCCATTTGCTGCTTTTGAGTAATGGAAACTGCTTCCGTTCCGCCTGAAACTGTGTAAGCAATCACGATGACACCTATAAAAATATTGGTCAGGGTCAGGTTCCACCCCAATAACGTTGAAAGAATAATCGCCGGCGCATAGATGGTAATGCCTGCTGCCAATCCTCTTTGAATGATGAAGAGCAAAGCTGCGAGCGTCCTGGTTTTTAAATCAAATCGATTCTCCAGATACTCGTATGCGGTGTAAACCTTCAGTTTATAATAAATCGGAATGAATACCACCGAGATAATAATCATCGCCAGAGGCAAGCCAAAATAGAATTGAATGAATCTCATTCCATCCTCGTACGCTTGTCCGGGTGTGCTCAGAAATGTAATCGCTGAGGCCTGAGTTGCCATAATTGACAGACCGATAGTCCACCAATTACTTGAATTATTGCCTCTCAGATATGAATCAAGGCTTTGCTGCCCTAGTGTTTTGTAAATACCATACACGGCAATCAAGCCCATGGTCCCAAATAGGACTACCCAATCCAGTGTACTCATGAGTATGCTTTCATTAACCAGTAAAACAAGGCAATAATCAGAACCAAACTAGCGAGTAGTCCGGCATACAAATACTTCCAACGGATAGGTTTCTCTTCCAAAACTTATTGCTCGATCAGATTTACAAATAATTTAATAGCTCCGGGAACACCGGCCGGGAGCTGTCGGAAGAATGAAATTCCAGTGTAAACATAAGTTCCTTCTCCATACTTTGCATAGATCAGTCCTCCCTTACTAGAGGCTTCTTCAGGATCCTGCATTTCCAAAGGAGAGGAATACTGCTCTGCCATATCAGTTGCAAAGTATAATCCTCGCTCCTGAACCCAACCTTCAAAATCGTCCTCTTTGATTTGATTTGGTGTCGTCAAGGCCGGATGTGCCCAGTCGGCTTTCACAGGAGAGCCCTGAACTGTCACGCGATCTCTTCCGATTGTAAAAGGAAATGGCCCCAATTGATTGGTCAAAAGTGGCGAATTGGTATTGTACTGAACGATTACATTGCCTCCGGACCTCACGTAGCCCATCAAAATCTGCTGATTCGCACTCAGATCATTATTAGTATTATATGCCCGTATCCCTACCA
Source organism: Algoriphagus sp. (assembly GCA_029945945.1). Classification (GTDB taxonomy): domain Bacteria; phylum Bacteroidota; class Bacteroidia; order Cytophagales; family Cyclobacteriaceae; genus Algoriphagus. The sequence goes on from JAQSDM010000001.1 coordinate 232,158, forward strand.
CTACTGCTTTGAATTGGCTTAAATATTCAATAGAGAAATCGCCCGGACCTATCAAGGTCACCTGGTATCCGAGCGCTGAAAGCACAGCCGGAACATCATCTCCTGCTCCGGGTATGTAACCAATCTTAGCTGAAGAAAGCTTCCAATCAGCCTGAATCAGATTGAATGACGCTGGTGTAAAATAGGTAAGGTTCGGTATATGTTTATAGGAAATTCGATGGGTAATCAAATCGTAGCTTCTGCCGGAATCAGTTGTATATCGTGCAGTAACCACTTTTTTACCTGCCCCATTGGGTAAAAAACTGACTTGGAAAATTCTCTTTTTCTGGAAAGCATTATCCTCAATCTTCAAAATTCGATATTGAGTGGTATCCAATCCTTTGAAATCAAGAGTTCCATCCAGAATCTGGTTTCTGAAATTAACCGTAATTGTCAAATCGGGCTCTGCGCCTGAAATGAGAAAAAGGTTCTCTTTCGAAACTGTCAAGTCAATCTCAGGAACAATCGTAAATGGCTGTTTTACCTCACCATCTACCTGATCGTTGAACTTATAATTCAATTCCAGTGGAATCGTGAATTGCTGCCCTTCCAACTCAAACGAAAAATCTCCTTTTGGCTGGTTGCTTCTAAATGGCATCCCGATGTATTCCTGATTTTTGACAGAATACAACGCTCCATCTATCGGTTCTTCCAACCAATATGGCTGAGAAAGTGGAAAGTCATCAGGCAAGGTAAACTTGATCGGGATTCGTTCTGTTTTATTGCTTTTGATTTCAGCTGATGAAGTTGGGGATTTGGATCCAAACAAATCCACTGAACCTGATTTCAGAGGAAACTCAGATGGATTATTCACGACCAGTTCGGTCGTAATTTCCTGTCCGGGGAAGCCCAACTCAGACCTCACATTCCACTCAGCTTCCAAGCCAAGGGCAAAAAACACCATCTTATCAATTCTCTGAAGTTTCTCTTCAATCCAGATTTCGTCGGACTTCAGAGCAGTGAGATTTTTCCTGATTTGGAGAAGATTCGGAACGTTTGCTGATGGGTTTTTAAAATCAAATTCCTGAATGGCTTTTTGAATTGCTGACTCAGCTTCATTTCCTCCTTCCACTTCACTCCACCTGCTGGGAACTCCTTCAAACGGATTTTCAGTGAACTTTTCCCCTTTGAGAAATTGAATGTAATCTTTCGCTTCGCCAATACTGGCTGTGGAACCGAACCCCTGAGACTTGTGCATCGTTCGGCTATCTGCAGCAATCTGGCTGTAACTTTCACCCAAAACACCGTCAAATTCTCCTACGGGAAAAACGTGGTAAACAACACCCGGCTGAGGCTCAAACTCCCCACCAAAATTATAAGCATTAAAAAAGATCCGCTTCGGCTGCCAGGTTTTAACAAATTTCAATTGCTCAGGGAAAGCTGCAGGATCTGCTGCCAAATCAAATGCTTCCTCAGCCAAAATCGCCGAAGTGGTATGCTGACCATGAGTTACACCCGGGATGGTATTAAATCGCGTGATGATTATATCCGGTCTGAAGCTTCTGATCACCCAAACGACATCAGCCAGCACTTTTTCCTTTTCCCAATTTTGAAGTGTCTCACTGGGATTTTTTGTATAGCCAAAGTCCATTGCCCTGGTAAAAAATTGCTGCCCTCCATCGGTTTCTCGTGCTTTGATGAGTTCCTGAGTCCGGATTTGTCCAAGCTCAATTCCAAGTTCTTTCCCGATCAGATTTTGCCCGCCGTCTCCCCTGGTCAAACTTAGGTAGGCTACCTGAGAATGCTCTCCATTCACCAAATACGCTATCATTCGGGTGTTTTCATCATCCGGATGAGCTGCGACATAAAGCACTCTTTTTGTCTCTTTTAGCTGAAGAAGGTGATGGTAGATCGTGGAGGAAGGGATGGATTGCGCTTTTGAAAAAGCACTCCCGAAGAAAAAGAAAATAAGGACTAAACTGCGTTGAAGTTTTGTTATTCTCATATTGAAATGAATGTGCACTCAAGCTAGAACAAGCAGGAATCAAAAAAAAATAAATTGTGACTAATGGAGCAAATGCTTACGGATTAATGATGTATCGAATTTTTCCGGGGATAGTATAGCCTATTGTAAATTCGAAGAAATCGGCTTTTGCTTTATGAGCTTTTATTTGAAGGCCTGCAAAAAGATTTGAGTTAATTCGATACCTGACTCCCATTCGCTCATAAAACCAGGAAATTTCCTCGTTCAGCTCATTTCTTTTCAAGTAAACACCTAACCCAATTGGCACATACAGCCGGTTATTAAGTTTCCATTCCCAGGAACCTACCATCGCAACAGAAACCTGATCTGAGAAATCAAATTCCTGACCCGGATTTCGGCTTTCCATTCCCGGAGCAAAAAAAACATCTAGGCCAAGACCTAACCGATATCTATAGTCCGCCTCCCAAAGGTAATTGACGCCAAATCCCCCTCTGAAATAGGTTGGATCTCCCATATTATAATTTTTCATTCCGGCATAAAGAGAAAAATTCCAAAACCACCGCTTTTCTAAAGGAGGAAATTCCATTTCTTTTTGAAAATCAGGAACTGTATTTCCAAAGTTTGTTCTTAATCCAATTGAAATCGGAATAAGGTTAATCCCTGCATTTGGTTTTTTGGTTGCTCCGTTAGAATAATGCTTCAAGCCAAACGTGCTAAAAGCCATCAACTTAGGAGTAATCTTATAATTAGCTTTAAACCCGAGGTGGATGTAGGCATTCAATTCTGATCCAATAAATAAGTTGACAGGATTTTTATCCGGATCATACGGATTAAGGTTGAAGCCCACACCTATCTGCCCATAATAGCTGAGGTTGAATTTTCTTACCAGCCCTTTATGAGTAAAAGGGAATTCCCCAAAAGCATAGAATGCCTGAGGTCTGCCTATTTCAGAATAATAGGGTAAAGTCACAGAATAACCAATTCCAAAAACCGGGTATCGGTATAAAAATGAGTAATAATTTTTTGAAAAATTCCTCCAACCCAGACGGACATCGACTCCTTGGTAATTGATGACATTGTGTAATTCATCGGCCCAATCTTTCCCATTGCTGATCAATGGCCCCCCCTCATAGGAAACTTCCAGTATCTTCTGATACTTGGATTGACCTTTTAAATCAAAGGATATAAAACTTATATGTACAAGAAAAAGGATGACAAACGTCCTAACGAGCATGAGAAATGTCTAATTCTTTAACTCAAATGTAAAAACTTTGGAAAAAGAAAAGCCGACCTTTTCAAAAAGGTCGGCTGAATTAGTTAAAAGTTTTCAAATCAGAATATAAACTTCGTGCTCAGGAAGTTTGATTCCTGATCTGTGATGATTTCATTTAGCAAATGTTTGTTCCCTTCGGTGAGTTTCGCAGCCACTAATGACCGAATACTGAAAGATCTCAATGCATCCGATACTGAAAGAGTACCCTCTGCACTGTCTTTTCTTCCTGTGAAAGGGAAAACATCAGGACCTCGCTGACATTGAGAATTGATATTCACACGGCTAACCTGATTCACAAGCGGATCGATCAAACTGGCTAGTTCTTCACTATCACTGCTAAACAAGCTGACTTGCTGTCCATGAGGAGAGTCAATCAAATACTGGATCGGCTCCTCAATATCTTCAAAGTGCAGTACCGGAATAATCGGCCCAAATTGCTCTTCCCGATAAAGCTTCATTTTACTGTTAACCGGATAAACTATTGCAGGATAGCAGAAAGATTCATTTTGAATTCCTCCATTCGGATTGATCACTTTTGCACCATGCTTTTCGGCATCTTCCAGACATTCTCTGAGATAAGCAGGCTTCTGGGGCTCGGGCAATGGCGTGATATTTACCGCTTTTTCCCAAGGCATTCCTATTATCAGTTGAGATACCGCTTCGGTTAGTTTTTCATTGAATTTTGCAACAATCGATTTATGAACAAAAATGATCTTAATCGCCGTGCAACGCTGCCCATTGAATGAAAGAGAGCCCATTACGCATTCTTTCACTGCCAGATCCAGGTCAGAATTAGCAGTGACAATTGCAGCATTCTTTGCATCTAAGCCTAAAATAGCTCTCAGGCGATTGACTTTTGGATGAAGTTTTTTTAGCTGATCCGCAACCTTACTTGATCCAATGAGGGTCAGGACATTGATTCTGCCGGATTGCATGAGAGGAGGAATAATATCTGCCCCCCGTCCGTAAACCGAATTGACCACTCCTTTTGGAAAGCATTCTCCAAATGCTTCAAGCAAGGGGAAATGCAAAAGTGAACCATGTTTTGGGGGCTTGAAAAGTACGGTATTACCCATTATCAAAGCAGGAATCAGCGTTGTATAAGTTTCATTCAAAGGGTAATTGAATGGGCCCATACACAAGACCACTCCAAGTGGTGATCTGCGAACCTGAGCTGCAATGCCGTCTACAATCTGAAATCCGGAAGATTGACGATCCAAATCCTTAAGCGCATCTACAGTCGCGTAAATGTATTCGACGGTCCGGTCAAATTCCTTGATCGAATCTGTATAGGACTTCCCTATTTCCCACATGATCAGCTTCGCTACCTCCTCCTTCTTTTCGATCATTCTATGGGTAAACTTCTCAATGCATTTGATCCTGTCGCCAACGCTCATGGTTGGCCAAATACCTCTTCCATTATTGTAGGCTTTTTCTGCTGCATCCAAAGCTTCCATAGCCTCTTTCGCAGTACAAATTGGATAGGATCCTACCAACACTCTGGTTAAACCAGAAGGTTTTTCTACACAAACAGGAGAAAAGACATCGTGGGATTTACCGGTCCAGGGTCTCATTTCTCCATCGCAGAGATAAGTCGTTTGCCTTAAAGGACCTGATAATCGAAAGTCCTCAGGAATCTCATTTTCCAGAGGGAATTTTAAATCAAGCATGGAACATGTTTTTTGGAAAATCAGGGATAATAAATATCTATTAAAATTTTGATAGGCAATCTCCTCTTTTATTGCAATTATTCCAATGAAAGAGAAGCCTTAATAAAAGAAATCGATTTCGTGAGATAAAGGAATAGGCATAAAAAAAAGCCAACCTGATCGGTTGGCCTTTGACTCTTAAGTTTGATTCGAATTAATTATCCATCCAGTTAGGACCTAATTTTTCGATCAGCATTTTATTCATTTTCTCTGCTTCAGCAGTGTTTTTCAAACGTGTGTGAACCTGGAAAAGAACTGCCATGATATCTGTATTGTCAGGTCTTATCTCCAATGCTTTTGTGAAGTAAGGAACAGAACTCTTGTAGTAATCATCAGCTTTCTTACCTAATTCAGCAGATTGCTTTTCCCACTCTGTGTCAGATAAACTATTCAGATCAGCAAGGATTTTTCTTGAAGCTTCAAGCATCAAAGCACCTGTGTAATAGTTTCCTTCGAAATAGTTTGGATCAGCTTCAACAGATTTCATATAATCTGCCATCGCACCTTCAAAATCTCCTGACTGCTCTTTCAAATATCCGGATCTCAACAAGATCGAAGGATTGTTTGGATCAGTCTTCAAAGCCTCGTTAATTGAAGCCATTGCATCGTCCATTTTGTTCAATTGAAGCAACAACTGGATTTCATATTCAGCAAGGATTTTATCTTCAGGATATTCTTTTCTTGCTGCCATTACGATATCATAAGCGCCTTCTGGGTTTTTATCCTCACCACTCAGAATCTGAACCATGAAATAATAAGCATTCAGCTTATTGTATTCGGGGATCTCAAGAAGGTAACCGAAGTGTCTTTTTGCTTCTTCGAATTTACCGAGATCATTTGCCAGGAATCCAGCATTGTAATGAATAACTGAATCCTTCAAATCTACCTCACCGGCAAGATCAAAGAAAGAGTAAGCCATCTCCAAATCATTTTCATTGTATCTGTCAATTGCTTTGTCAAATGCAACGTTTTTGAAAGTGAAAATAGAGTACGGTCTCAGGTTATCCGGAACGCCCAGGAGATCTTCAGCGTAAACTTCCTTTCCAACCTCTGAATCTTTACCCCCAGCCATTTCTGCAGTTTGCAGATAGGTTGCTAAAGCAGTTTTACCTACTTCCAGATTTTCAGCAGTGTTTGTTGAATCAGACCCAAACATCTTTGTCTGGATTTTTGCTTTCAACAAATAGGTAGCAGGATCGCCACTTGTTTCAGGATCTTTGGTCGCAGCCTCGATTTCAGTAAGGGCTGTTTCCAGATTACCTGATTTGAAGTTCTTTTCGGCAGCACGATACACCTTTTTTTGTCCAAAGGCCAGTGTCGTAAATCCGATCAGGGCCATTGATAGAATTAGCTTCTTCATTAGTTAAGTTATTATCTTGTTTGTTTGGTTAATCTGTTTTTTCCTCTGTTGATTCTGGTTCTTCGGGAGATTCAATTCCTGTTTCCGGAGTTTCTGCTGGTATTACCACCTCTTCTCTGGAAATTTTTTCGACAGATGATATCGCATCATCTTCGTTCAATCGAATCAACCTTACTCCTTGTGTCGCTCTTCCCATTACCCTAAGCTCATCAATTGAGATCCGGATCGTGATTCCTGACTTGTTGATGATCATGAGATCATCGGTTTCTACTACCTCTTTGATTGCAACTAATGCACCTGTTTTTTCGGTGACATTCATCGCTTTCACCCCTTTTCCTCCACGATTCGTAATTCTGTATTCGTCAAGGTTTGAACGCTTTCCGTACCCCTTTTCAGAGACTACAAGCAGGGTTGCGTTCTCCTCTGAGGCACAAACCATGCCAATGACATAATCATTAGCATCTGTTAACTTAATTGCTTTTACTCCGGTCGCTGTTCTGCCCATTGGCCTTACTGCAGCCTCCGGGAAGTGGATGGCTCTGCCGGATTTGGCAGCAATCACAATATGGTGACTTCCGTTTGTCATGTCCACCTTTACAAGCTGATCATCCTCCCTGATATTCAAGGCGATAATGCCATTTGTTCTTGGTCTGGAGTATTGCTCAAGAGTTGTTTTTTTGATGATTCCCTGCTTGGTCACCATAATCAGGAAGTGATTATTGATGTAATCAGGATCATTCAAATCATTTACCTGAATGATCGAACGGATTTTATCATCCTGTTCGATATTAATCAGATTTTGAATCGGTCGACCTTTTGAAGTTTTGGCTCCTTCAGGAATCGCATAGGTTTTCAGCCAGAAAAGTTTTCCTTTATCTGTGAAAATCAACAGGTAATTATGCGTGGAAGCTGTGAAAAGGTATTCCGTAAAGTCATCCTCTTTGGTGCTTACACCGCGTGATCCTACTCCGCCTCTTCCTTGTGTTCTATATTCTGTCAAAGCAGTACGCTTCACATATCCCTGGTGGGAAACTGTGATCACCACTTCTTCATTTGGAATCATGTCCTCGTAACTGAAATCTTCTGCATTGTGCTCGATGGTAGTTCGGCGATCATCTGCATACCGGTCTTTCATTTCTGTAAGCTCAGTTTTAATGATTTCCATTCTTTTCTCTTCGCTTGCCAGGATTTCTTTCAGCTCTTCGATCAAGGCCATTAATTCTTTGTATTCCTGAATGATCTTATCTCGCTCCATTCCGGTCAATCTCTGCAGTCTCATATCGAGGATCGCACGTGCCTGAATCTCACTCAATTCAAATCTCTCCATCAAACCGTTTCTGGCTGTTTCAGGATCTTGTGAACTTCTGATCAACGCAATCACCTCATCGAGGTGATCCAAAGCGATCAGATAACCCTGTAAAATATGAGCTCTCTTTTCCGCTTCTCTCAGTTCATATTCAGTTCGTCTTACGACTACCTCATGTCTGTGACTTACATAGTGAACGATCATATCCTTCAGATTCAGCGTATAAGGACGACCTTTTACCAAGGCTACGTTATTTACTGAGAAAGAAGTCTGAAGTCCTGTATGCTTGTAAAGATTGTTGAGTACAACACTTGAAATCGCATCACGCTTCAATTCATAAACGATGCGCATACCCTGACGATCTGATTCGTCCCGGATTGCAGAAATACCATCTATTTTCTTTTCATTGATCAGCTGGGCGGTCTTTTCAACCATATTGGCCTTGTTGACCATGTAAGGGATTTCGGTGATGACAATCATCTCCTTAGTGCCGCCTTCTTTGATCTCTACTGCAGCTTTTCCACGCACGACCACTCGACCACGACCGGTTTCGAATGCAGCCTTTACGCCATTATAACCATAGATAATACCACCCGTTGGGAAATCAGGAGCAATGATATGCTCCATCAATTCCGCGATAGTAATGTCTTTGTTTTCGATGTAAGCGATAATACCCGAAATGACCTCTCCCAAGTTATGGGGAGCCATATTGGTAGCCATACCTACGGCAATTCCGGAAGCTCCATTGAGAAGCAACGCTGGTACTTTTGCAGGAAGGACAACTGGTTCTTTTAAGGAATCATCGAAGTTGAACTGGAAATCAACTGTTTCTTTGTTGATGTCGATCAACAATTCTTCAGCAATTCTCCTAAGCCTTGCCTCAGTATATCGCATCGCAGCCGGATTGTCACCGTCGATCGAACCAAAGTTACCCTGTCCGTCAACAAGCGGATACCTAAGGGACCAAGGCTGAGCCATACGAACCATCGTCTCGTAAACAGCAGAATCACCATGTGGGTGATATTTACCGAGTACCTCTCCAACGATTCTGGCTGATTTTTTATAAGGTTTGTTGTGTAAAACGCCCAGTTCCTGCATCCCGAAAAGGATCCTTCTGTGAACTGGCTTTAGTCCGTCTCGGACATCCGGAAGTGCTCTTGAAACAATGACCGACATCGAATAATCGATGTAAGCACCACGCATTTCCTCTTCAATGTTAATTGGTATGATGTTCTCGTTTTCTCCTTGAGCCATATTATGCTATTCCTGAGGGTCGATTAAGCCTGCAAGATAGTAAAAACGGAGCGGTTTTGAAAAAGGAATCCAAAGACCAAAAAGCAGTTTAGGAACTTAATACCATTGGCCTATTTTCCTGTTTTGGAATTGGAAAATAGAACTTCCACGGTATTCGATTCCGTTGTGCATATGCTTCATCACAACTCCGCAGCCTTGGATTTTACATTTTTTAGTTCCAGGCAAAGTCATTGCCAATCCCATTTGAAGCGCATATACATTTTGATCCATATTTTGAAGTTCAGAAAAATCTGAAGCGGCAAAAGTGAATTTCCTGAATTCAGCGCCGCCTTTTACAAAAAACTTGGCATACTCGGAAAATTCCCGCTCGATCCTTAAGCCAAATCCGTAATACGGCTCATCAACCAAAGCCACCCGTGGATCAAAAGACTCTTTCAAATCCAACTGACCGTATTCTCCCTCAGCAATAAACCTCCAGGGATAATTTTGTTTCACTCTTTGACGGAGTTCAGACTGCATGTATAAGTTAGCAGAAGCATAATCTCTGTATTGCCATTTCAAAAATTTTGCTCTTTTTCTGGCATCCCAAAGTACCAGCCCTACAGTTCCATACAGTTTACTGACCTGATAAGAACTCCCTTCGAAAGTAAATTGATGATCACCACCTTCCAGCGGAGAAATACTCCCCCATTCCCTTCCATATCCACCTCCAATTGTAATTGTATTAAACAGGTTAATCCTAAGCCCTGCATTTAACGGAAATGCCCAATCATTGCCCTTCATTTCCAAGGGAACACCGTCTTTCAGTTCCAGCTGATTTTCAAAATTCTTTACTTGATAAAAAGGATACAAAGAAGGTGTCTCTGAGTAAAATGGCATTTTTGTCTGGTGGTAAGCCGCCCCTCCGGAAATTTCCAAACTGAACATTTCCATTACGTTTCGGGCAACATTTCCTATTGCGGATTCGCTTTTCGGATTCTTGGCTTTATCAGAAATACCGAAAATATCTTCCTCCTGTGCGTTGGAGACAGTAATGACTAAGAAAAAGAATATTGGAAGAAGGAGTTTTTTGAATTTCATACTTTGGTAAACGACGACCTTTGATTGAAAGTGTGAAATTATAAAAAAAGCCTCCGGATTTGGAGGCTTTATTTGCTCAATTCAAAATATGTAACTCTGGAGGGGTTTAATTTCCGGCTCCGTCATCTTTGACTTTCAGGACATTGATCAGGCTGTCCATTTTTTCTTTGGCAGCAGGATCCTCTTTAATAGCTTTATTTACCTTGTTGTATGTTGCAATTCCGAGGATTGTATCATTTTTGATTAAGCCAGTTTTATACTCTACCACGACCTGTTTCATAGAAGTCATGAAGTCGATGATTCCCTGATATGCTACTTTTTCTTCAGGAGTCACATTGATCGCAGCCATTTTGGCCTCATCCCCCCAAGCTGCTTTGATTTCATTGTAGCGAACTCCACCACCAAGCACCGCATTATTGGTAATCATATCGACAAGCTCTTTGTTTTTGCCTTCCACAAAGTCTGATGTCATGACTTCCACTTTAGCGAATTTTGTCATTTCCTCCTCAGTGACTGCTTCTTGAACAGCCACTTCCTGTGCGTAGGCTGAGAGTCCAAGGAACGCGAATAGCGCTCCAAATAAGATTATTTTTTTCATGGTTGATTTAGTTTTAGGTTATACTCTAAGGGTCAATAAAGAACCCTAAAATCTAAAAACCAAGAAAAAAATGTTCATTTAAGGTATTTTATGATAAGTGGTAGCGATCAAAAAAAATCAGAAAGCCTTAATTATGAATAGCTTTCAATTCCTGAATCGTTGCAATCGGATTGGCAGAACTGAAAACAAAACTTCCGGCTACCAATACATCTGCGCCAGCAGCCATCAGCTTTGGAGCATTCTGAAGATTCACTCCCCCATCAATTTCAATCAGGGTTTTTGCTCCTTTGGAAAGGATCAGATCTTTCAATCTGGAAACTTTATCGTAGGTGTTTTCAATGAATTTTTGTCCTCCAAAACCTGGATTGACCGACATCACACAGACCAAATCGATATCCTGAATAACATCTGCCAGTAGATTAATGGAAGTGTGAGGATTTATCGCGACACCGGCTTTTGCTCCAAAATTACGGATCGCCTGAAGGGATCGGTGAAGATGATTGCATGCTTCGTAATGAACTGAAATGATCTCAGCTCCTGCGTTTCTGAAAGCCTGCAAGTAATTATCCGGATTGACGATCATCAGATGGACATCCAATGGTTTTGTCGCATGCTTGTGAATCGCCTCTGTAACCGGTATCCCAAAAGAAATATTCGGAACAAAAACCCCGTCCATTATATCCACGTGGATGAAATCTGCTTTTGACGCATTGAGCATTTCAACTTCTTTCTGAAGGTTGGCAAAGTCAGCTGCGAGGATGGAGGGAGCGATTTGTATGGACATGGGGGCTTGTAAATTCATGCAAAGCAAATAAAATTTTGCTCAGCCCCCAAATTCTTATTGCCTGAAAAGTTTAGCCCGCTTGATCAACTGCCCATCCACCATTTGAACGATGTAGAATCCTGGCCTCACACTTTGAAGTGAAATTCTGAAAGGTTCTTTAACTGAATTTCGAATCAAACCGACTTCCTGGACAATTTTCCCGCTCTTATCGATCAGGGTAAATTCCGCCGTCAATCCTGAACCAAAATGAATTGAAAGCTCCTCCGTTGCAATCGGATTTGGATAGACTTTCCATGAAATCGATTCAGGAGTTCCTTCCACAGACAAGATTTCTCCATAGTAGGCATCAAAGAAATTTGGAATTCCATATCCAATCAGATTATCAGGCTTGTCTGCTTGTGATCCGCTTCTGAGCAGATTCAATATCAATTGATCTTTTGTCCATTCCGGTCTTCCTTCCCAGAGTCCTGCGGCTAAAGCTGAAATTTGTGGAGCAGAAAAAGATGTTCCGTTGGAAAAGCCAACTGTACCATTTGACCTGATCAGAGCCGTTCCATTACCCATCGCCGCCAAGTCAGGCTTGATTCTCCCATCCCCTGTCGGACCACGTGAACTAAAACCTGAAACGGTCAGATCTTTATTGACTGAGCCTATAGCCAAAATTCCTTTAGCATCTGCAGGAGCTACCAAACTGGAAACACCCGCCCCATAATTTCCGGCGCTATTTACCACCAAAATTCCTTTTTTCGCAGCGAATGTGGCTCCTTTGGTGATGGTGGTTTTTTCACCATTTAGATCTGCCACAGTATAATTCATCGTAGGATCATCAAAATCCCAATATCCCACAGAACTACTGATAATATCAACTCCCAAACTGTCTGAGTACTCCGCTCCGCGCACCCAATTGTATTCTTCCACCCAATATTCCGTCGCCACTTCTTCCGTCATGACCAGGATATAATTAGCATCAGGTGCACCCGAGAGCATTTTTCCGGGCTCATTCGAAGCGATCAAAGACAGTACATTGGTACCATGCTGATTGTCCGTGTACACATCGGTATTCCAGGGTCTGACGAAATCTCTGGTCGATACAATTTGTTTGTTGGTTTGCAAATGAAGGAGTGGTGAAGCTGTATTTGCTCCGGGAAAACCAGCATCAAAAACCGCAATCGTAATTCCCTTTCCTCTAAAACCTTCCTCGTGCATTTCAGGAATTCCAATCAGCTGATTTTGAAAATCGTAGGTGTTTTCATTCAATTGTAAGTCCCGGCTGGAAACTTGTTCCTCCTTGCGTTTTTTAGGCTCCTTTGGCGCATTAGTACGGTTGTTCAGCCTTAAGTTTGGGTTGTCCAGATATCCGATTCCTACCAATTCGACTTTTGCTACAAATGGAAGGGCTTTGATCTCGTTAGCTTTTGCCTGGGTTGTCACCAGAACAGCTGCGTTTAGCCATTTGCTTTCGTAGAGCAGATAATCAGCTTTTACTTTCACAGCATCCACGTATTTTTTAGAGACAGGCAAGTCGGTACTATCTGCCTGAATACCTTCTCTTGTTCTTCTGTCTATTGCCTTTTGGGTTAAAAACTCCTGAGGTTTGGTCAAAGAAAAAGTGGTCTGCGGTTTATACTTGAAATAAACCGCATACCGATCCTGCGCAGAAACGCTGCCAATTAAACCTGTCAACAGTACAAAAACTGCTAAAAACTTATTGCTTACCATAATCAACCAACTTCATATGAACTTTACTTCCTCCATCAATTAATTGTTCTCCCAGACAGTCATTTCTGGAACAATAAGTCAATATCTCGTCATACTTTTCGATCATCCCGACTCCCTTTTCAAAAACCTCATATCGATTATCTCTGTAGGTAATTTTATCGTCCGATTCTTCCTGATAGACTCGTATTACATTTTCAAAACCTGAAGCTCCCTGAGCACTGATACCGACAGAGTCAATCTCAAACTCGTCCTCATTCTGATTGCGGTAGATATTTCCATCCCAGATTTTACCCAGTTCCGGAGGAAAAACCAAATTGACGAGAGTTTGATTTTCAATTGTCCTCAAAAGTCTGAAATCTCTACGCAAAAGGGTGTATTCAAACTGAGTTGTCCAGTTTGTTCTGTCTGTGGATTTGGCGCGGGTGATGACAAAAACCTGCTCTTTTTCCTCATTCAGGTAAAAAGTTCTGACTAAGTCGCGATAAAAAAATTGCTCGTCCTCTGAATCATTTTCTCCAAAATAGGTAGTCTGATCCACTTCATAAATCCAAAAAAGGCCTATTTCCAGAGGCTGATAGTCAAACCCAAAATCAGTTGGGACTTCTTCTACCTTAGTTTCGCAGGAGGCTAAAATCAGAAGAATCATTAAACACCAAACCGGTAAAATTGCTCTCATAGATGGAATTTGATGACTAAAAATACATGGAAATTCTAAATAATGACCAAGTTTGAAAAGGAGCTTTCCCGAAATTGATTTCACCAAGCCAATCTTCGTGATTAACTTGCGGCCTAATTTACCAACCTAATGGCCTTAAAAACTTTTGTGAAAATTGGCGGAATCACCAATTTGAGCGATGCAAGATATTGTTCAGGGATGTATGTAAATCTCCTCGGCTTTTCAGTCGAGCAGGCTTCTGATAAGTACGTTTCACCAGCACAGTTTTCAGAAATCACCGGTTGGCTTTCCGGACTTGAATTTGTTGGAGAATTTCAGGATGCAAATGCGGAACAAGTCCTGGAAATTCTCAAAAACTATCCGGCAATTTCCTGGGCAGAGCATCAGGATCTTGACACCCTGATTGAGCTAAAAGATTCAGGCATTTCCCTGATTTATAAAGCAGATTTGGAAGCAGTCAGAGACCTTGAATATCAAGTGGGAACAACCCTTTCCGAAACCGGAATTATTTTACACCTCACTTCAGACAATGAAATATTAAAAGCTGAAGATCTGGAAGTTATAAACCTTCTTTCTGAGAGATGTGAGATTATTCTGGGGGCCGGACTTTCATCAGAAAATGTTCTCGATCTCCTCGCTGATCACACGCTGAAAGGCATCGCTCTTACCGGAGGTACAGAAATCAAACCGGGACTGAAAGACTTCGACGAACTGGCAGATATCCTCGAAAAACTCGAAATAGAAGAGTGAAAAAAAACCCGGCCTAAACCGGGTTTTTTGTTAAAATGATTTTCATCTATCTAACCCTAACTCAAGGTAATTAAGGCCTGAAGTTCAGGGGTAGGAGCTATCGACCGTGGTCTGTGGTCGATTTCAATTATCAACTATCCCAAAGATCAGAAAGCTTGTATGGGCTGTATGTCGGCGTGAAAAATGACCCGTCCACGTACCGATGTTTGATTCCGATGTTTTTCAAATCCTCCATGTCCTGAGCGTCCAACTGAACATCCTTGGCCTGCAGGTTTTGGATGATTCTTTCCTGGTGAACTGACTTAGGAATCACCGCGATATCTCTTGCAACAGACCAGGCAATCAAAACCTGACCGATGGTGGCTTGGTGCTTTTCAGCAATTTTTGCAACAACAGGATTTTCCAAAAGCTTCGGATCGTCTTTGTGCTTTTCCGCTCGGGAATCCGGCGAACCCAAAGGAGAATAAGCGGTAACCAGAATTCCATTTTTCTTGCAGAATTCCACCAATTCTTCCTGCGGAAGGAATGGATGCAATTCTATTTGATTCATTTCCGGACCTTGACCACCGACTGCCATGATTTCTTTAAGCTTTGCCTGATTGAAATTGGAAACGCCAATATGCTTGGTCAATCCCAATGCTTTCATTTCCTGCATTGCTTCCCAGGTCTGAGACAAAGGCACGTCCTGATAGGTGTAAAATTCCTCTCTGTTTTTTGCAAAACCAACTCCCTGCTTGAAAGCAATTGGCCAGTGGATCAGATACAGATCCAGGTAATCCAATCTCAAATCACTTAACGTTTTCTCTAAAGCCACATGGACATCTTCGTGTCTGTGGGAATTATTCCAAAGCTTGGAAGTGACAAAAATATCCTCTCGCTTCACAAGTCCTGCTGCCAATGCGTCAGCAATCCCTTGGCCTACTTCTCTTTCGTTTTGATAAATAGCTGCGCAATCGATATGGCGATATCCAGCCTCAATGGCCCAAAAAACAGCTTTCCTTACTTGTCCCGGCTCACTTTTCCATGTGCCTAAGCCTATGATTGGAAGCAAATCTCCGTTTTTAAAACTTAAGTTTTTCATAATATATTCAGGTCAATATCCTCTTTTTTAAAATTAATTCAGGTTGCAATACATCAAATTCCCTTCCATCAATCGCCTCTTTTTTCAAGATACTTTCTGAAGCTATTCATTACCCAAAGGTGCAATTTTGCTTGCGTATTCACATACAAAAGCCAAGGCAATGTTGGTACAAATTCATGAATCCCGGAAATAATATACCGGCTGTTCAAGACCTCTCTAAATTCGAGCCAACCGTAATCAAACCTTTTTACCAGCCATCCGCCGGTGATGTATAAGAGTTGGCGCTCATGATCGCTTCGGTCTGCAATCAGCGTCAATTGAAGCATTGGCTTCTTTCCCCAGAGCAGATAGAACCCTAAATCTCCCCGCTCATTTGTCTTTCCATTGATCAGAAACCGGAAGAAACTTGGCAGCCAGATATTATACCGATTGGCGACCCAAAGGGCAGAATGCCGATTTTTATTGGGCATTCGTTGGATACTTCTTACCGTGTTTTTAACGCCTTTCACCAGATGAAAGCTCGGCAAAACCGGCTTTTCTTTCGAATGAAGCGCCTCATCAACTGATTCTTCGTAGTTGAGGTAGTCAATTTCTTTTTCCCGAAATCTAAGTTCGGGAGAAACCGTGAGTGTATGCTTCAAACTTTCCACAAGCGGTGAAACCAACTGAGGCGGACTGTCGCCAAACAGGCCCACCCAAAACTTGGAAAGCCCGAGGGAAAAGACCGGAACAGAAAAAACAAGACGCTTTTTCCCCATCACTTTCGCAGTCCTCTCCAGCATCGCCCGATAGGACATTACTTCAGGGCTTCCTATTTCAATGGCTTTCCCATAAACATTCGGATTGCCAATGCAGGTATCAATTATATCCAGCGTATCTCTGAGCGAAATGGGCTGAGTCATGGATTCGGTCCATTTCGGACACATTAAAACCGGCAGTCTTCTGACCAGATTTTTGATCATGTCAAAAGAAGATCCTCCCGGACCCACAATGATCGAAGCCCTCAAAGCTGTCAGTTTCGCCTTTCTGGAACCCAGCGTCTGCTCAACTTCCAGCCGGCTTTTCAGATGACGGGAAAGCTTTTCTTCAGGTTCATCCGGCAATAGTCCCCCCAGATAAATGATCTGCTTGACATCATTGATCGCCGCTGCCCGGCTGAAATTATCAGCCAAAAGCAAATCCGTATCCTCAAAACTTCCCTGATTCAATCGGGTCGAGGCATTCATGGAGTGAACCAGATAAATGGCGACATCCACCCCTTTCAACGCATCCAGAGTACTTGTGATCGAGTAAAGCTCAACCTGTCTCCAGGTCACGGCCGGGTTTGGATTTTCCTTGACTTGCTGCCGGCTGAGAGCAACGATGTTATACTTGTCGCTGAATTTATGGATGAACCAGCGACCGATGTATCCTCCTGCACCTGCAATGGCAACAGTTAGTTTCTTTTCGGAGGAGGTTTGGGAGGGTTCGGTCATTTCTAAAAATTTATTTATTCATCAACAAAGTATGATCCCCTGCTGTTCAGCTTATCTGGATTTAATTATGCTTGTTGTCCTGCTTCTCCGGAAGGTGGATTTTTTAAAAAAAAACCGCAAAGGCCGCAAAGTTCACATAGAATTTTGCTCGCAACGACGCAAAGTCGCAACGATTTAAAACTTACCTAAAGGCACAGAAGTCTCCTTTTGACATCTTGATTCTCGCCTCTTGATTCTTGTTTATTGCTTCTTATGTCCTGAAAATTAGATTTCTAACTTTTGCTTTTATGAAGAAAATCCCCCTTGCCCCCTTTGAAAATGATTTCTGTTCCAGTAAAATATTCGTGAGTAAGGGGGAGTTTGCCTAATTCTCAATTCGTTGAAGTCCAATTTCACCAACTGTCGACTGTGGACTGGGGACTGATCATTCCCTCGCCATTTCCACCGCCTTCGTAGTCGTGTAATATTTCACGATCATATTTGGCACTTCCCAGTCAGGCATATTTCCGGCCTTATAATATTCGAGGAATTTCTCTGTCACCTGACCAAAATGAGCCTCGTGGCCATTGTGATACGAATCCGGAACCATCACCTGAAATTCTCCATTCGGCATTTTCTTCAGATCAATTCCGGGATATTTTGCCTGCAAACTTTCTTTGACAGCTTTGGTCAGCTCATTTTCATCCGAACCCAACAGCTTCACGTAAAGTGCAGGCTTGTAATTTTCCTCTTTTCCCTGACGAATGATCAGATTTGCTTTGGTGCCACGCATCATACTATAATGAGTATCCGCAGTTCCTTCCGGTGCCTGATACGCCCAAATCACACTCACTTTTGCATGCTTTCCTTTGAGCGTGTAGTTCATTTCTCCGTTGCCAAAAACTTCCAATTTCCCGTCTTTCAGATCTTTCTTCAGGAATTCCGGAAATTCAGTTTGCCCCGTCACTCCCTGAAACTGCTCCAGAGTAAGCGGAGTGGACCAAAGTTTAGCTGCGCCCATCACCACATCCGTCGTGTCCAAAACCTGGCCTGGAAAAGCTTCCCACTGCACCAAATCCACTAAATGCGTGGTCACATCGACCAATCCATTTCCCTCGATCGCTGTATCAAAAAACCAATCCGGACGGATCAGCGGCTGACCCGAAACGTATTTGAAAAAATGGTGAACACTCTCTTTTGTAATTGCGGGATTCTCTGGAGTTCCATCTTCCAAGACGCCGAATATCTCCGGGATCATCGATAGCTCCTTTTGCAAAAGTGTCGTAATCTCAAACCGCTCCGTCATGATATCAAAGACCAGAAGGTTTTTGGATTCGGCTTCGCCAAAAGCTTTCACCAATTCCTTAAAACCAGCTGAATTGATCACCAAAGGTTTGTCGGCATAGACATGAATTCCGTTGGAAATGGCCTGTCGGATGTAATCGATTTTCTGATCATTCTTTCCTGCCACGACCATTACATTTCCGGGCTTTTGTGCGATCATCTTTTGCAAATAATCGGCACCGGTATAGACTTCAATATTCCAAGCCGTCCGAGACTCGGGACGATTGTTGTATCCAGCCAGGCGATTCATGTAATCTTTCAACTCGGGACCTTCCGGCGCAAAAACATGAATGGTAGAATCCACCCCCGGGTACATGCTTTTATGAATCAATCCAGCATGAAAATGTCCGGGATCAAGTGTCATGATTCTGATTTCTGAATCTGATTCAGATGTTTCGGTCTTCATTTCTGGGCTGGAACAGGAAACTGAAAAAAGGGCCAGTGCGGCCCCGTAAAATACTTTTATTGATTTCATTTGAGTTTTTTTTTAACCACGGAGTTCACTGAGAATTAGGTTTTTTAGGAATTGACCCGGTCAAGAAAAAGAGACCGAAGACAGAAGACCGGAGACGGAAGAATCGCATTCTGGATAACCATGGACTATGGACTATCTTCTATCAACTCCTTGCTGTGGACCGTCGTCTGTTGACCAAAATTACATTTTCACATAATCCGTCCCATACGGCGCTCTTTGCGGTCGACTCAAATGCGAATTAGCTTCAGCATCGTTGACAAATTGCTCTTTGGCAGCATCCCATTCCAGTTTGCGACCGATTTTCATCGCCACATGACTGACCAGGCAAACGGAACAAGCACGATGTCCGATTTCCGCAGGAGATAGCAACTCACCTTTTCCCTGAATGGCATCGAGCCAATTGCCATGATGCTCCGCACTTCGGATTAATTTGATTTCATCGTCTCCGATGACGGATTTCAGGATCTTTGGATCGGAGGCATCGAGCGCTTTGGCACTATTTCCCAAAGCTACAGGATCGCTGGAGGAAGCCACGTAATTTCCGCGGGAAACCCAGATCCAGCCTTCTGAACCTTCGTATCGGATTCCGTTTGGATAGCCTCCGCTGGTAAACATGTTCACGCCATTCTCATATTCAGCTTTGACCATGAAGTCGCCATGCACATTCCAAAGTCCGGATCTTGGAAACTCAGCCACCGCTTCAATGAATCTCGGACCCGTCAATTCGGTATCCATTCCCCAGGCCGCTGAGTCAAAATGATGCTGGCCCCAACCAGTTATCATACCTGCGCCAAATTGCTCCAATCTCAGCCATCCCGGTCTCCCATATCCTTCCTGCGGGTGAACGCCAATCTCCGTATAAGGAACCTCCGGAGTGGAACCCAACCACATATCGTAATTCAGGTTTTTCGGGATCGGCATCGCAGGTGCGGGCGGTCCCGATGGATCTCCGGGAAGCCCGATTCTCACGGTATGAAGCTTGCCGATTCGGCCATTTCTCACGAGTTCCGCTGCAATCCGGAATTGCTCGCTGGATCGCTGCTGCGTGCCAAGCTGTAGAATCACGCCTGTTTTGTTGACCACGTTGACCAACTGACGGCCTTCCTTGATGGTCAGTGAAGTTGGCTTCTGCACATAAACATGCTTTCCCGCAAGGGCCGCTTCCATCGCAGGTTGGGAGTGCCAATGATCGGGCGTACTGATGATGACTGCGTCAATATCTTTATTGAGAAGCATTTCCTTGTAGTCACCGTATTGCTTGACATCGAGGTAAGGGCTTCCCATTTTCTTGGTGTAATAATTCTCGACATGCTGCTTTCCTTCCAGCATTCGCTTGCTGTCCACATCCGAAACTGCCACGATCCGAGCCACGTCATGCTGCCAGGTTCCGGGAAGATCATGATCCCGGGCTATCCGACCGCAACCGATCTGACCGATGTTGATTTTATTGCTTGGGGCATTTTTGCCAAAAACCGAAGCAGGAACAATCGTCGGAAATCCAAACGCCGCTGTAGCCAAAGTCGTGGTCTTTATAAAGTTTCTTCTTTTCATATCTCGGGGTTGAATGGGTTATATGTTATAATTCTATGTTTTTACGCTTTTCTGGCTGGAAGACCGATGACTGATGTCCGATGACCGATAATCGATAATCGAACCTCAATTCCCTAAACCCAACCAGGTTTGTTTTTGAATCGGAGTTCAATATTCTATTGACTATCGTCTATTTACTATGGACTATTTCCTATGGACTATGGACCATCGTCTATGGACCATAACCCATCAGCTGTGGACCGTCGACCGTGGTCCGTTGACTAATCTATTTAACAAACGCTTTCCAATACGCCTCCGCTTCCTCAGCAGTCAAGTCACCATCGAAGACAATCATTCTGTATTTCAGGGTATTTCGCTCATTGGGTTGGATCTCCCAGGATTCATGACGGATCGGGCAAAACTCGATAAACACATTTCCCTCTCCTTTGTATTGACCAAGCGGCCAGACGCGTAGCGGTTCGGGATGGGATTTATTGGTATTATGACTCAGGAAAAGAATCCCGCTTTGGCCGGAAACATCCGCAGTCTTGCCTTTCACGATGACCCATTTTGCATTGGATCCGTCGGCATCTTTCCGGTCCTTCCCTTCCGAAGTCAGGATCGTGCTGTTTGCATCTCCCCAAACTTCCGTCGCCCGAAAACCAATTCCTCCTCCGTATCTGTAATCATCCAACAAGATTCCTCCGGGAATTTTGGTGGAAATCGTCGTTGTGTAATCGACCATATAGCGACCTTTATCCGCAGGTTTGACTTTGATCCGAAGGTCCTCCTCTATGGCCAATTGCTGGTTTTCTTGAGCTTTGAGATCCATGTGATTTTGGCGGACGTTCAACTCCGCAGCTCCGCCAGCTTGCTTCTTGGAAAGCACATGTGAGTAATCCACGCGACCTTTCTCATCCCCCAGATTCCAAAAATCAACCTCTCTCCCATTGATGGTAGCGCGGGTCCAGGGACCCCAAATCCCGAAGTGATGGTAATGATCCGGTGGCTGAATTCTCGTCAGCACCTGACCGGATGGCGAAGTCAAAGGATGGATAAAACCTGATTTTTTGAAGGCCGCTTTCACTCCTGGAGGCACATCTGCCGTGGCTGTTTGATAAGTTAAAACCCGCTGATTTTCAAGCAGAAAATCTATTCCTGTGGAAGTCTCTTTTAGCTGCACTTTCTGACCGAAAGCAACAGTACTCAGGCAAACGAATAAATACAGGAGAGATAAAATCCTTTTGAATATCATGGAAAATTCAGGTTATTGGGTTACGGATTTCTAAGTTATCGAAATCTAAAACAAAGCCTAAAACTTTTACCCCCATAACCTATGAAGCGCAGTATTTTCTACGCAATCGTTTTCTTTGCCAGTTTTGGAATGGCCCTTGGCCAAAGCCTGCCGGAAGTAGTTTTGGATGACGCCTGGAAGGCAAAAATCCATTCTTTGGCACCGGAGAAACCTACCTTCCCAATCACCAAAAAGAAAAACATTCTGGTCTTTTCCCTTCACACCGGTTTCAACCATTGGGTGATTCCGCATACGGAAGAGATGGTGAAAATCATCGGTGAAAAGAGTGAAGCTTTTACCGTCACCGGAAGCAAGGACATCAGCATGTTTGAGATGAAGAATCTCAAGAAATACGATGCCGTGGTGCTGAATAATACCTGCTCCAAAGGGGATCACCGCAATCTTTTCTGGGATAAACTCCGGGCAGATTCCGATGGGGACAGCGCTCTCCTGATGAAGCAAGCGCTTCAACTGGAAGCCAATCTCCTGGAATATGTCGAAAAAGGTGGAGGACTTCTACTCCTACATGGAGCGGTGACTACCCAAAACAATTCCCCGGCTTTCAGCAAACTGGTGGGCGGAAGCTTCGATTACCATCCGGTTCAGCAAGCCATTCAGGTTCGCTCGGTGGATGTCAATCACCCGCTTGTGCAGGCATTTCCGGCTATCGGATTCAACCATGTGGATGAACCCTATTTTTATAAAAACGCGTACGCCGAACTCGATTTCAAGCCTTTGCTGTACTTCAACAATGCCGAGATTAAGAGTCAGCGCAAAGGACAGGAACTCGTAGACGGCAAAACCTATGTCGCTTGGATCAGAGCGCAGGGCAAAGGAAAGGTGATGTACGCCTCCCCTTCCCACAATGCCCAAAGCTTCGAAAACCCTGACCTGCTTCAGTTCTTCCTCGACGGAATGCAGTACGTAGTCGGTGATGTGGAATGTGATGAAAGGCCGATTGGGAAATGAGGATTCTGGGATAACGAGTTTTTAGACAAGTCTCTTTAAAAAATCAAGTTGCTCTTCGATAATTTTTGAAAAATAAACGACACAAACATTCGCCTATCTGAACAAATCAGGCAATTAAGGGAGAAAAAAGTGAAGCATTAAACAAGTTAGAAAGAAATCCCTTCGGGATTTCTTTCTAACAAGACCTTTGCAAAAGCAAAGGACTTCGCAAAGCTCCGGTCCGTTGGTTGAAACCTAGTAAAAATTTACTTTTGGAAAAATTGAGTAAAATATGATAAAACAAAAAGCATGAAAATTTTAAAATCAATTTTAATTTTTATCCTGACTGTTTTTTTGATTTCTGTCGGCTATATCTACTCTTTGACATTCCGACCTGAAGGACGTTTGGATTGGGGGCAAGCTTTATTCTTAAAATTGGTAGGTGACAATGATCAACAAATAGAGTCACTCAAAAAAATGACCGTTCAGCAACGTAGCCATTTTACGGATGCAGTACGAATCAATACCGCAGGTTTGGATATTGATACTCTTAAAATTACAAAGGATAGTCTGACAGTCTATATCTACAAACCTCAAAATCTGCCAAAAAATAGCCCAGTGATTGTCTATTTTCATGGTGGAGCATTTGTTTTACCTTGGACAAATGTGTCAGTAACTTATGCCGCACTTCTGGCTCAATCTTTTAATGCAATTGTTGTGGGTGTTGATTACAGAGTTGCCCCCGAACACCCCTTTCCAACACCAAATGACGATTGTTATGCTACGCTAATTTGGACAATACAAAACATCAAAAAATGGGATGGAAACCCAAATCAAATCATTGTAGCAGGCGAAAGTGCAGGGGCAACTTTAGCAGCAACGGTAGTGATAAAAGCCAAGAACGAGCAGTTGAAAAATATTAAATATCAAATTTTAGATTGTCCTGTTAGCTATATTCCTCTCAAAACAGACTCCTATCAAAAGTTTAAGAATGGATACTTTTTAGAAGAAGATGAAATGCTGTTTGGGATAGAAAGTTATTTGCCTAATGAGGCAGATTATACCAATCCGTTGGCAATGCCATTTTATGCTGATAGTTTTTCCAACCTACCTCCGGCATTTGTGATAACCAGTGAATTTGACCCATTAAGAGATACCGGACGGGATTACGCAAAAAAATTAATTGATGCAAAAATTCCAACTATTCATAAAGAAATTAAAGGTATGCTTCATTGTATTCCAGGTCCGCTTAACGAAAAAGACAGAACCGAATTATATAACGAAATAGCAAAAGAAGCAAATAAAGTAAAGTAAGATTGAAATAAAAATAAAAGACTAATAGGAAAGGCAGCAGCCAACATGCGTTTGGCAATAAGTGGGTTCTGTAGTTAAATGAAACTTCGTGATTCGTATCAAGTTCAGTGCTGGCAAACAGTTTTGTGCTCCGAAATCTGCCACTTCGCAAAGCGTTAAAACGATTACTAAAACCTTTTGTCGCTTTAGTTTAAATCCCTCACCTGTAAATTTTAAATCCCTTTAATGCGTTGGCATATAAGAATGAATCACCGCTTCTGCAGCGATTCTGCCTGAAGTCATAGCTGCGTTGATGGAGCCGTTTAGCAGGTAATCTCCCGACAGATAGACATGATCTGTGATCTTGCACTCGGTTGAGGCGATGCTGTATTTCAGGTCGTCCACTGCAGGCAAGGCATAGTTGATGTAGTAGGATTTGAGGAACTTGAAATAATCAGCCTTCACTCCCGAGATGAGTTCCAATTCTGCCTGCACGGCCTTGATCAGTTCTTTCTCGCTCAGCGTTGTCTCCAAAACTGTCACGGAAAGTAAAGATCTGTCGGTTGGAGAATAGGCGTCCGACACATCGTCCATAAACACCAAGTTATTGACCAAATGGCCTTCTCCGGCAAGTAAACCGATCATCGGGCGCGCCATGAAACTTCTCTGCAGTGAAAAATATAAGTTGATGACTTTCTGTGCCGGTGGAAATTGTCCCTGCAGCTGAGGCATCACATGATCCGGCTGAGTTGCGATGATGATCCGGTCCGCCTCGATAATATCTCCGTTGGCCAGATGAATGCTTTTTCCCATGACTTGCTTCACCGGGGAATTGAAGAAAATCTGGGTTTTGCTATGCTGGGACCGGAGCATTTTCGGGATCTCCCCCATTCCTTTGGCTGGAACGGCAGCATTTCCCAAAGAGAACATTTTGAAGATAAACTCAAACATTCGGGAAGAGGTATTCAGATGCTTTTCCAGGAAAATCCCGCGGAAAAACGGCTTGAAAAAGTTGGTGATCACCAAATCCGAAAACCCGTAATTCTTTAAGTATTGAAGAGTTGGGACGGAAGGTTCGTTGAAGATCTCCTCGTTTGACTTCTTCTTCAGTTCCTGGGTGAGGGTAAACATTTTCACCTTATCTAAAAAAGTCCCAACCTTAGAAAATGCCATTCCGACTATTTTCAGGGGATTTCTCAGGGGATCTGTGATGATGTAGGATTCTGTTTTGTCAAAAATCACCGCTCCGGGATCGAAGTTTTTCAGGTGAAGCTGTCCATAGTCCAGGTATTTTTTGGCCTCGGGATAGGCTGTGTTCAGAACCTGAAAACCATGGTCAAGAAGAAAACCATCGACGTTGTCTGTTTTCATGCGGCCGCCTATTTCACCCGAACTCTCCAGGATCACGGGAGTGAAACCTGCTTTCTCGAGTTCGATAGCCGCCACAAGTCCGGATATGCCGGCGCCGATGATGTATATTTTCTGGTCTTCCATAGTCAAGATTTAAGACATAAGATTTTAGACATGAGATTTAAGACCTAAATATAAATCAACCTCATGCTCTGCAATTTTCTTTGTGAACTTTGTTTCTGGCTTTAAGTTCAACATTACCTGTTTTTGGCGATACCTGAAATAGGTTTTGACATTGAATTGGCCAAAAAAATATCGAATTATTAATCTTTTTACCTGGGGTTCCGCAAGCTCCACCCCAGGCTACTTCAATGTCAGCCCTTCAGGCTTATTCTCTGCGGCTCTGCGCCTCTGCGGGAGCTTTAAGTCGTTGCGACTTTGCGCCGTGGCGAGAAATTGGTTTTAATTACACTGAGATACACAGAGAAAGGCACGGAGATTCACGGAGTTTTTAAGGTGGTTTAAAGTATCTGGATTCTGAGGGACAAATTGAAGCAGGTCGGTTTTAATGATGCGGAAATGCGACTCCCCCTTTTCAAGGGGGTAAGGGGGATTTTGTACTCCCATAAATTTTTTAAAAAGTCCAGCTATTTTTTTACCACAAAGGAACAAAAGACAACAAGAGAGAGGAAGGTCATTTTAAAATCGGGTGTTTTTCTCTGCGGATCTGCGGCTCTGCAGGAGTTATTAATCGTTGCGACGTTGCGCCGTAGCGAGGATTGTTCTTTGTGAATCTTTGCGGCTTTTGCGGTTTAAAAAAGTCCGGCTTCAGGAGAAGCAGGACAACCAGAACAAGGGGGATTTTCTAAAGAGAAAAAGTTAAGCCTTCTCTTTAATTCAATCTGCTATTCAGTTTTTTCGCCGTCACTTTTTGAAGGCAAAAAGTAACCAAAAACCTTAATGCCTGGTAATTTATTTCAAATAGGCGGAGCTTGATAGTGAAAGAAAAATTGTTGGCTATTTGATTTTCAAACCTTGATCAAACCTAAAAACGGGTGGATTTCCCTCGTTTCACTTCGGGAACTAACCCATTTTCTTAACGTCTTGATCGGCTGTTTAAAAACCATAAATTCCCCAAGGCATTACCCTAACCCGAAACTTTTCATCTCACCGAATGCTGCCGGCTATTTCCACCATTTTTTTAAGATTTTCTCATGTGAGAATTGGGAGGAGCATGAAAAATAAATAAAGCTGTTATGGCACAGACCTATGTATATCCCTTTGTAAACTTTGTACTCTTTGTGGTTTAAAGAATAGTCCGGCTTCAGGAGAAGCAGGACAACTGATCCAAAAAATGTGTAAAATCGCAATAAACTCACCCATCCATGAAAAACCCGATTTTCAGCTTGCTGCTCCTTTTCTTTCTGTCCTTCAACTTGGCGGCTCAGACCTATTTCCCCGAGAAGAATAACTGGGAAACCAAAACTCCAACCGCTCTCGGGATGGATGAAGCGAAAGTGAAGCAGGCTATTGAGTTTGCGATCGCGCATGAAAGCAAAGAGAATCGCAACCTGAAAATCGCTCATTATGAAAGTGCTTTCGGTCGGGAGCCTTTTGGATATCCGGTTGGCCCATCCAAAACCCGAGGCCCGGCTTCCGGTTTGATTATCTACAAAGGCTATGTAGTCGGTCAATGGGGCGAACCTGAGCGTGTGGATCTGACTTTCAGCGTCGCGAAAAGCATCCTCTCCACCACTGCAGGTTTGGCGGTGGAAGCGGGTTTGATCAAAAGTGAAAAAGACCTGGTTTATCCATATATGGCGCCGATATATCCTTTTGATCCGGTTCGTGCGATGATGAACAAAGCAGATCATTTTATGGAAGACGATGTATTTGAGCTTTTTGACACGCCACACAATCGAACCATCCGATGGGATGATTTGCTTCGACAGACTTCTGATTGGGAAGGAAGCCTTTGGGGCAAACCTGATTGGGCTGATCGTCCAAGCGGTGAAACCAAAGAATGGAGATCCCGACCAAGAAATGATCCGGGCACGGCTTATGAATACAATGATACCCGGGTAAACGTACTTGCTTTGGCGCTTTTGAATGTGTGGAGAAAGCCCTTGCCGCACGTCTTGAAAGAAAAAATCATGGATCCGATCGGGGCTAGCGATACCTGGAGATGGACTGGTTATGAAAACTCATTTGTAATCCTGGACGGACAAATCATCCAATCTGTCAGCGGCGGTTCGCACTGGGGAGGCGGAATGATGCTTTCGGCCTGGGATCAGGCTCGCTTCGGTTATCTGACTTTGCGAAATGGAAACTGGAACGGGAAGCAATTGATCCCGACAAGTTGGATCGAAAAGTCCCGCACTCCTACCCCTGCTCAGCCGGGTTACGGCTATATGAATTATTTCCTGAATAACGACCTGAAGGAAGTTCCTGCAGCTCCGAAAACAGCCTTTTTGCATATCGGAGCCGGAACCAACATGATCTATGTGGATCAGGAAAATGATCTGGTGATTGTGTCACGCTGGATTCCAAATGGTGATAAGGCGGAGTTGGTAAGGTTGGTTTTGGAGAGTTTACCACGGTAAGTTACACGGAGTGACACAGAGGAGGCACAGAGTTGCACGGAGAAAGGATTTAAGACATAAGATTTAGGACGTAAGATTTAAGAAAAAGCCAACCTCCTGATTCCAAAAGAGACTTCTGAACCTCTGCGGGAGAATTTTACCGTTGCGACTTTGCGCCGTGGTGAGCATAATTCTTTGTGAACTTTGCGGTCTTTGTGGTTAAAAAATCTTCCTAATATCGCTTTAGAAGGCTATTTATTTACACCGGCAATTGCAAGACAACCCGGTACGCTCCGATAGCACCGGAATGAAATCCCTCGGCACTTCCCCAAAGGTAAAGTTGGAATGTCCGATAAAGGGCTTTCCCCCATCTCTGCTAAATGGCTTCCCGGTTTTCATCGAGGCGCTTGGCCCATTCCCGGCAAGTGAGGTAGTAATTGTGTCGATCATCCCAAACTCCTTTGAGTAAAAAGGGCGTCTTCGCTGCTTTCGCCAAGTAATCATGCAAGACCATCAAGTGACCATTTCCCTCAAAAACATACTTATTCATAAAAGTACCATGGGAATTTTTGACCTTATCCGCACTCGCATCCAGATATAAATGCCCGCCCGGTTTCAGAAGTCTCTGATATTGTTTCAGGGAACCGGCATAATCAGGAAGATGCTCGGTGACCCCGCAATTGACAATGGCATCGTACCTGAAACCCGGATCATGCTGTTGGAAATGCTCCAGCAGTACTTTGCAGGGCAGGTTTTGCTCGTCGATGATATTTTGGACAAAGTTTTTGGAACGATTGGAAATGGTCAATGAGGTGACCTGAATCCCTTTTTTACCGGCAAATTCGACAAATGAGCCCCAGCCGGCACCGATTTCTAAAATCCTGTCTCCGGGTTTTGCCTTGACGGCTTCGAGGGCAAATTCAAACTTTCGGGTTTCGGCATCTTCAAGAGGTTCATCATCATAAGCAAAAACAGCTTGAGAATAAGCCCGATGTTTTTTGTCAAGAAAGTGCAGGAAAAAATCCTCCTCGATGTCATAATGCTTCGAGATCCATTTTTTGTCACTTTTCACCTGACCAAAAAGAAATGGCTGAATGAACCGCCAGGCGAAATTGAATCCCTTCTTATCTGAGAATAAATCCCGCAGCGCAAGAACTTTCATAATATCGCCTTCCACTTCAATATCATCGAGCAAGTAAGCCCTCGCAATCAGATCCTGATCCATGGTACTCAGAGCGGCAATTCCCTGGTCGTTTTTTAAGACCAAAGTAAATTCAGGCTCATTGCCTCCAAAAACTCTCTCGTTTCCATTTGGGTTTCTCAAGGAAAAAGGGATTTCTCTTTGATTTTGGGTGATGGCTTCATACTGTCGCTGAAGCAGATTTGCCAGACGATCAAACTTGATTTTCATATGCTGCTTTTTAAAAATAGTATCAGGTAAAAATGCTGATTCAAAAACTCTTCATCTCAGCTACTGAATTTATTGGTTTTGGAACATTTTTCAAAAGAGTAAATCGGGGATTGGTTATTTCCAATCATTCATGAAAACCATTTCGTCTTGGGGAAATCTCATCGAAAACCTTTTAAAACAGCTCAGGAAATATATTTCCCTTCTAATCCTTAAAGCGCTGGAATTGGAGCATTCCTGTTTGCAGTTGTAATTTCCTGCTCACTGAGAAGAAGGAAAACAGGAATAGGAAAGCTTTCAGGCATAAAGAAAATCGCAAAATCAAGTAAATTTTTTCCTGGTTTTACTTTCTACTTATCTTTAATTTTTTTATTTTCATGTACAATTAATTGTCTTTTATAATAGTATAAAACTTTTTGACAATGGAACTTTTAAAATTAATTAGTTGGAAAACGACTTATTGTTGGCTGTTAATTATCCTGATTACAGGCTGTTCTCCGGATGAAGATTCTCAAAATCCTCTACCGACTAAACCAGCCAAATCATGGAAAGACGGGGTAGGGTCTGCGGTCGCAGAAAATGTTAGGCTGGAATTTGAAACCATTAATTTTAAAAGCGCATCGGAACTTCATTTCTACGACGCTTCGATTAAAGACCAGGTAGTCAAAGGAACTTTCGAGGTGCATAATTTTGATATTAATGGAAAACCAATCTCTGATGCAAAGGGAGATGTCATTTGTATAGTCTTTGAGGAAGATTGTAAGACTGTTCGAATGACAGGAATTATCACGGCTGGTTCAGATCCTGTCTTTGTCGGATTTTATGCGATTTGGACCGCAGTGGACAATGGGGTAGGAAACGATAAAACAACGGATATCCGCTATCCTGTCGATCAGGTTAATGCCAATAATCATTGCGAGACCGGGTGGGATCTGATGAAATTTGGCTTTAAATCTTATTTATCAACGCCAGGAACTGTGAAAGTGGAATCCAAGGATTGCTAAGTAAATCTGCTTCCGGAATAAAAGAAAAAGGGAGCCACCCAGCTCCCTTTTTCAAAAACAAATCATACAACCTATTATTTTTTCACTAAAATCATTTTACCTGTCACGTCAATCACCTCTGCGATTTTGGTGACAACTAACGAAGGAACTTCTATTTGAAATTCTTCGGTCTTTACCTGAAACTTGAAATCCAGCTTCATTTCGCTTCCTGAAGTATTGATAGTTCCCTTGACCACCATCGGTTTACTGACTCCGTGCATTGTCATAGTCCCTTCAGCAGTCACCGCATGATTCCCTGACTTAGTCAAGTCCACTTCTTCCTTGATTTTTCCCTTAAATGAGGCCGTGGGGTATTTCTCGCTTTCCAGATAGTTTTCATTGAAATGCTCCTGCATAAGCTTGTTGGGAAAGTTGAAATCGGTAACTCTCAGCTGAACTGCGAGCTCGCCGGAAGTAGCATTGATGATGCATCCGGACTTTTTGTTAACTGCCTCAATTGCTTCCAATGGGGTGTCTGAGTAAAAAGAAACCTCTCCCACAGAAGTTCCAAACAGGGTCTGAGAGAAAGAATACCCTGTACCAATCAAGAAGTATATCGGTATAAGAAATTTTAAAATTTTCATTTGTCTTTGTTTTTAGCTCCTTTTTCAAAGCTGAAGGTTCTCGCAATGTTGAAACCATAGTAAATGTCTCCATCTTCCCATGAACCGACCGTCTGCCCGATGAAATGCTTTTCGATCATCCCCCGGGAATTGGTGAAGTGTAACTGGAATACGTGGCCTCCTGTCTCAATATCAACCCCGATGGAGATTGCATCATGGTAAGGATATTCTTTTCCTGTGGCAGCTTCATAGGCTCCCGGATCGGAAAATGCCTTGTAATATTCCCCTGAAAGGGTAAATCGTTTGGTAATTTTGTACCTCCCTCCAAATCCAAGCGCCAATAAATTGTTGTCAATTGAGGAGTGCTCAACCTTATTGTAGTGAATGAAAGTTGGCATCAGTTGCAGAGAAAGCTTTTCGTTAAACTTTCGGGCTATCAACGCTTGCCCCCAATAGCCGAACCGTTCCAGGTTATCGTTGAATCGCATCTCAGCGCCGGATTCCATTACATAACCCGTTTCCATCGTATTGATACTCCAACCTGCCAATCCGGTAAGCGTTATCGGAAATTTGTTGGATTGTCGGAGTAACTTGTATTTAGTGTAGAAGTCATAGGTCTTTTCCAAAGAGCTTCTCCCCGCTCCGATCAGCCATTTATCGGTGATTCCATATTCCAGTCCAAGCCTGATTTTAGCTTCATCTAAACCAAAGAAATTAGCAATGAATCCGCTGTTGACTGCCCCAAACCTATGAGACATCCAAAAATTCAGATGGTTTTTTGAGATTGTCTCGATCGTCTGACCATTGATCATTCGGGTAGCTTTGAAAGTCGCGATCGTATAAATCGGTTCTTTGGATTGCTCCTCTTCCAGCATTTTCATCAAGTCATCCTGCGCGATTGACTTGGGTATCCAAAGCATCCCGATAAGACCCGCCAGTAAAATTGCTAACAGGATCTTTTTGATATTCAGACTCATGATCAGGAAAATACTCTGAGAGAAGTGCCGGTCAACTCCGTTTTGTATGATTTGAGTCCCTTGGAGCCTTTTGAGTTCAGCCCTTTTCCGTCCGTATCAAATCTTGCTCCGTGCTCCGGGCAATAGAATTCTCCTGAGGTAAAATTGACTTTCCTTTTTCCCTCATGGGAACATACCTGAGTGACAGCTGCAAATTCTGTGGTTGAAACTCTGGCAATTACGATCCCATTCTGGACTACGTAGTTTCCCACTGTATTCAACTTCGAAAAAGTCGGATCACCGAGGTCCAGAGCAAAGTCAATTACTAAAGGGACTGAATCCATACTTTCATTGATGCAGCTGCTAAGAGCAGGTACCGAGCAATAGACTGCCAAAAGTGAAGCTCCTTTGAAACCCAGAGATTTCAGAAACTCCATTCGGTTTATTTTCTCATTCATAGAATTGATTTTAGAGGGTTTTTTAAAGGTAGCCGCCTGTTTCTTTCACCCTCCTTAGGAATATCTTAAGATTGACTTAAAGAGGTTTATTTAATGAAATGGCTTTCCCGAATTGTTTCAGACCGGTATTCGACCTGATAGAAATCAGCTACAGAAGAAAATAAACCCGAGAGAAACTCCCGGGGATATCAGCTATTCAAAAAGCAAATTGGTATTGCAACACAAGCATTCCTTTGCGGGAATCCGTGGAGTTTGAAACTAATTTCCCGTTGTCCCCTTCCACCAAAATTGGCCGGCTTTGGTAATCCAGAGAAAGTTTGGATCTATGTGACATTTGAAGCCAGTTGATTCCGATATCATATACTGCAAATGGATTTTCTACCCGTTCGTAGTCAGAAATGATCAATTGGGCATAAGGCTGAAGGGTACCGAGTTTTCCGAGCAAATCCTTTTTCATCAGATATCCGAATTGGGTGTAATAAACATTTCCTGTTCCGATCAGAGGAAAATTGTTTCCGGGTCCATTGAATGTGCCCTGAGAATTTACCCCGTTAGCAGGATTGATTGCTCCGCCATTTCTCAGGTAGTTCGGTCCAAAATCATAATCGATATAAGCCGCATAGGCTGTCAGGGCTGTTCCTTTTTCAGAGTTTATCGGAGCATCATAGAACACATCCAACCCAAACTGGCGGCTGGCTTGCTGGATTTTTGGTCCTTGAGTGGATTCTCTATACTCCATCGCATGATCCTGTGTGGCAAATCCACCTCCGATATTCAGCACTTTCTTCTTGCCTAAATAAGTACCCACCATGTAGGGAAGTTGGTTGCTTTCTTTATCCCAAAACTGCCACATCAGGTATCCCTGGTAATTCACAGCTGGAGCAGCTGTACTGTAATAGGCCAAATTTGATACTCCGTCAGGCAAGGTTGGAACTGGCGTTAAAGCTGTTTGGACAGGAAAAGGATTGGAAACCGAAAACCGATAATCCAGGCCGCCGAGTTGGCCTTTGGCATAGACTCCCAATTTTCTCACAAACTGATCCGTGATATCATTGGTAGACTCCTCGATAAACGGCAGATCCAACCCAAGAATACTTCCTACAGAAGAGGATGAATAGCGAACTGTTCCATTCCAACCATGTAATCCTGCTCCTAATGTGAGTTTCTTTGGAACAACCGCATATTCAGCGGTGACATCATGCAGGAATAAACCTGGTTTGCGACCGGAAAGTGACCCGAAACTATTGATTCCAAACTGGGTATAGACGAATATATGATCCGTCACCTGACCCATTACCTGATAGCGAACTCTTCTTAATCCAACATCAAAAGCATTTTCTTTGGCCGTTCCATAGACTGTAGATCCCGGGTTGAAATCCGTATATCTCACCCATATCTGAGCCAGCCCTGTTCCTTTGATGTACCGTGTTTTTTCTTCGTTGAGGAACACTTTCAGTTCCGCGTCTCCTTGGGCCGAGACTTGTCCGACTTTTCCCATCACCAGAATTAATCCAATGAAAAGGTATTTCAAATAGCTGTTCATGACTTTTTCGTTCCGAAATACCAACAAAACTCCAGGGCACCCCTATGAGGTGCCCGGAGCAGGTTTTCCAGGTTTGAAATAGTGAATGATTTATTTTGAAGTAGCTACTACTTTTCTGGCAGCCAAGTGATGGTCAGAAACCGGCGTGTGCTTATCCAAACCGATGATCTTGACATGTCCTCCGAGTTCTTCGTACTCATGCTTGAAGTGATGAATATTTTCCATTACGGAGTGATCAACCACCTTTGTATTTTTAAAGTCAATGGTCACATTGAAACCAGCAGGAATAGATTCAAGCTTGGTTTTAATACCCAGGAAATTGGAGAAAATTGCTGCCTTGTCGATTTCAACCAAGTATTCATTCCCTTCGAAAGAAACGAGCGTAGGTGCTTTGAATAGAGAACTAACTGGGGCACCATGGAACAAATGGATGACTATTTTCAGAATAATACCTGCCGCAATTCCAACCAACAGATCCTCGAAAATCGTGAAAGCGATCGTCACCAGGAAGATAGCAAGTTGCTCTTTTCCGATTCGGAAGGTATTCACAAACTCCTTAGGGTGGGTTAATTTGATACCCACTGTGATCAACATTGCAGCCAGAGCAGCATTTGGAATCATCTCAATTACCGGAGTTGCAACCAAAACGAAAATCAGGATAAAGAAACCATGAAAGAAGTTGGCCCAACGGGTTTTTGCTCCACTTGTTACGTTAGCTGAACTACGAGCCACTTCAGAGATCATCGGCATTCCGCCCAATAATGCTGCAAACGTATTTCCAACACCCACTGCGATCAGGTCCTTATCATTATTTGATTTTCTTCTGAAAGGATCTACCATGTCTATAGCTTTCACTGTAAGAAGGGATTCAAGAGTTCCCACCAAAGCAAACATGATTACATATTTGATGAAAGTCCCAGTTTGGGAGATACCTGAGAAATCAGCATTAAAACTCACATTTTCAACAAGATTACCGATGTGAAGCAAAGCGTAAGGAGGCTCTGTATGAGCAAAGTCCATTGCCAATTCGGAAGGAATAGCTACAATCAAAACCATCAAAGGAGCCGGTATTTTGCCTAATTTGAAGTCTTTCAAATAGGGCCAGCCTAACATAATCGCAAGGCTATACAGACCAATCATGGTGGCTCGAGGATCGAAATTTGCCAAAAACATAGGAATGGAAGTGATCATCTCCGGAATACTCAGCCCTTTATACAAATCAGGGTTAACATCCAACAGAATCGGTATTTGCTTCGCAATAATGATAATTCCGATTGCAGCCAGCATGCCGTGAATGGCAGAAAGCGGGAAGATATCTGCAAGTTTACCCAACTTGAAAACACCGAACAGGATCTGAACTAAACCGGCTACGACCATTGCGCCAAGCGCCAGTTTCCAACCGGTCTCTCCACCACCGAAATCAGCAACCGATCCGGCTACCACCACAATCAATCCGGCCGCAGGGCCTTTAATTGTTAATCTTGATCCCGACATGAAGCTGACCAGAATACCTCCTATGATTGCAGTCAGCAGACCCATGATTGGAGGGAAATCAGAAGCTTTTGCAATTCCCAAACTTAGGGGCATCGCCAATAGAAATACAACAAATCCTGCGGAGGCATCTGAGGTGAAATTTTGTTTAAACCCTTCCCAACCGTCTTTAGGTATTTGGAGTTTTGGAGTGTGTTTCATTTTTAGAATATTTTAGAGGAAGAAGGGATTCCCTTTTCCTTGTTGGATGACTTAATTGAGTTGATCTGAGGAACTATTGAATGGTGAAATGCTTCCTTTTTTCAAGACTGAACCCATGGATAAAATCCGCTTTTGGGAATTCATTGTATCCGGAAGAAGTGTTGGTTTTTTACTTCCCATAAACAAGCGGGCGAAGATTCTCATCGTCACGATCCCTTCCATGACAAATGCAATTGCTGCAAACAGGGCCAGCAAAAACTGATCGTCACCGATATGGGAATAGAGAAGATCTTCACCCAGAAACGTTGGAGAAATCGGGAAACCCATCAGTCCCAATGCGCTGATCAGGAAGAGAAATGACAAAACTGGATAGTGCTTCACATAGCCCTGGTATTCGAAAAGGCCGGATTGACCTGTCTCGCGCTTGAGATAGCTAATAATCAACAAGCCACTCAGACCAAACACTACTACTCCGCTGAGGTATATTGCTATTTCATCCCAGGCAAAGAGCTCATTCTCTGCGATTGCCAATACCATCCATAAATGGTTCATGATCAGCAAAGTCCAGCTCAATCGGGCTGACCTTCTTTCCGAAAATGCTTTCAACACCATCAATAAAGCGATGAAGGAAAAGACGAAAGGCAGGTAGAAATGAATACTTGATGGAATGGTATAGCCAATAATTAAAAGGCCGATTCCTATCAAATAACTTGGGAGGAAATAGTACAGAACAGTCTTGTATGTCAGGAAATCCAGTTTATGCCCGATGTTCTTGAAAGGCCTGAAAACCATTCGATTGATCAGTTTGTCAAGATTCCATTCCTTCAGGCTCCAGATGTAGAAGGAAAGTTTAAGTTTCGAAGTGAATCCTGATTTTTGATCTTTAGCTTTTGGCTCAAAACCATAAAACTGCTCCCTGATCAGATAACTTACAATCGAAGGAGAAACCAGCAATTGATAGGTTCTCAGGAAAGCGTTTCCCATGAAGTGAATCAAAGCCAGCACTTCCAATCCTGCCGCCACTTCGATAAACATAATCCCTATCTGAGTCAGAGATGCGTAGCCAATCTGCGTTTTAACCGAAGTTTGTACTCGGGCAATCATCGTAGAAAGGATCGCAGTAGTCAACCCAATTAAAGCAATAATTACCCTGACCACGATTTGATTTTCCCAGAAAGGAAATGTCCTTAATAATAAGAATACTCCCAGGTGAACGGAAAGTGATCCGTAGAAAATCGCAGAAGATGGAGTTGGTCCTTCCATCGCTCTGGGTAACCAGGAACTAAATGGAAATTGAGCGGATTTTGCAGCTGCTGCCAAAAGCAACATCAGCGAAATAAATAGCCCTACCCCAGAATGCCCCATCAAATGCTCGTGAACCAATTCGGCGTTGCTCAGTTTGAGGAAAGTTATATTCTCATGCCAAAGATGGTGACTGGCCCACATCGCAAGGATGATTCCTACATCACCTATTCGATAGATCGAGAAGACTTTAATAGCATTTCGGGTCGGAAGGTAATTTTCCCTGTAGAAAGCCACCAAGAGAAACGAAGAAAGCCCCAATATTTCCCAACCCACAAAAAGCGTTTCGAAGTTACCTGCCAAAACCGTGATGTTGAATCCCAAATAGAAGAACAACACTGTATTGAAGAATCTCTTATATCCGCTCTCACGATGCAGGTAATATCTGCTGTAAAATGTAATCAGAAACGTCAAAAGCGCTCCCATTACTACATATACTGCACCTACCCGGTCGAAGAAAAAGTCAATCAAAAACTCAAAATCCTCCGTTTTGTATAGAGTTAATTCCTTCAAATTGAGTGTTTCAAATCCTTGAATCCCCCAAAAAATGAGGAATACAAAAACGCTGACCAAATTCAATCCGGCAGTATAGAATGCAACGCGGGAAAGCAAATGCTCTTTTCGCTCAGGGATCATCAAGCTTATCACAAAACCCACGAGAGGTATCCCAATCATGAATTGAATCCAGGCTGATAGTTCCATTATAAGGAGTCTATTAAGTAAACAGGAAGATTCTCGTCAGAGCTCATCAACTTGTCCTTCAGATGGTCAATTTGATCGATATGAGCCTTTGGTACATATTTCACAAACCCTCCGTCCCGATAGTAATTGAATACTTTGGTTCTCGGATCCAAGACCACGAAATGAACCCAGTAATTCTTGATCCATTCGTAGGTAGCAGGATTTTTCAAAAGCACATTCATCACCACCTCAGGCTCATGCTCTACAATCAGCATCAATCGGATTGGATCATGAATCTCCACCATTTGATAAGGCAAACCTGTTCTCAAATCGCCGTCAGCACCATTTGCCACTCCGATCAGACCCATCACGTTGTGTGGAAGTTTGGTGCCTGCTCCGAGCTTTTCATTGTCCATTTTGGAGAAATAATACTCCAGATTGATACCGCCACAGACCGGCGCAGCTGCTCCCAGAATTCTGGTCAAAGCAATTCCCTCGGGATCTTTTCGGTAATCGTATGAATTGAGGAATGCTCTCCTGTCAAGGAAAAGCCCTTTTATCGTGGATTTCCTGGAAACAATGCAAAGACTGTTCGTCGCGTGGTTGTATTCAGGTCGAGGTTCGAATAGTGAGAAAGCTCTCTTTTTTACCTTTTCATGAAGGGAATCAAGTGTTTTAGATTTGGAAATCGTCGCAAATCTTCTGGATCGTTCCATTGCATTCACATCAAGTGATTGCGCAAATAGCTCCTGATTCATCCGGTGAAACATCAAGTTTGATTGACTCAAGATTTCAGTGTCGTAAAACATGATTTCATCCTTGGTTGTATCGTGCAATCCTCCCAAGAACTGGGTGGATTCAGGAATTTCAATTCCTCTTGACGTCAGGATTTCCCGAACCCTTGGATCATTGCCCATATGAGCAATCACCCGTGCATTTACGGAACCCGGACGGCCGGAACAAGCACCACAATCATAACCTGCGTAATGGGTGTTATTGATACTAGAAGCTCCGTGGCCAATCATGTAAATGATCGGTGAAAACTTATCCAAAAGCCCGATACTCTTCAGCAATCCTTCCACCCGATCAGCCATTTCGATGATCTTAAATCCTACCTGAAGGCCACCCTCCTCAACTCCCTCGTATTCGATCGTAAGAGTTCCATTTGGATCCATATGCTTGAAAGAAGAAACTTCCAATGCGGATGAAGATGGACGGAATATATTGCTCACCAGCTTTAAAGCTGACCAGAATCCTAAAGTCTGGGCACTTACCCAGCCACGGATCAGCGAGTGACTTGTCTGGTTGAAATGAGCGTCCGTTGCGAGTTTTTTATGATCTGCAGTTTCTTTGATCAGGTACTTCGGAGTCATTGGAGCCGGGCAAACTTTCGTGTGAAACTTGCCAAACTCTGGCTGGAAGTAGAATTCCACATTAAAGAAACCGGGGGTACCGTAGGTAGCACAGGCAGGATCCAGCAATTCTAAATGTCGACGGATCGAACACTCGCGATCATCAATGCAAAACATTGCCTGAAAACTTGGAGTGTCCGGAGATTGCACCATCGGCTTTACATATTTAATACCGGCCAAAACCTCATCGTAATAGCTCCATTCGTACGCTTCCTGCCACATTTGAAGCATCAGATCCTGCTGCTCAAAAGGACTGGTGACGAATAAATCCTGGGTTTTAACCGGAAATCTGATCCCGATTGGAATCCAGTTTTCGCCAAATTTTTGATCCAATGCATCTATTTCCAGAAGACATTCGAAGAGAATCAAGTCCTGAAGAGTAATCGTTTTGGAATCAAGCAATGACTCCGGTTGGCTCTCCAGCACTGAAACCATACCTGACCAACCCGGATGTGCAAATTGCTGATCAAAGAGGTACCAGCCGTATCCATCAGGGTTTCCTACCAGGATTTCCAAGACCTTTTCGATACTTAATTCAGGATCAAAAAGGAGATTTTTAGCACGGGTAGTTTTCAGAATTGAAGAGTAGCTTTCTTTCTGAATAGCTCGAATCGCATCCAAAAACCCATCTGAATTACCGGGGAAAGACCAAATGGAAATTCCCTGATCCAGGTATGCCGAAAGGATTCTGAAAAGAAAGGGATGTGTTACCTTATCGAGATTGAAATGATATTCCGATCTCCAGTGGCCTCTGAATGATCCTACTTTAGAGGATACTTCAGGCTTCGATTTTTGGTCAAGAAGCTTAATGATCCAGTCATTTGACTCTTTTTCTCCAAAATGATCTATGAGTACGTTTTGGAGTATTTCTCCTCTTATTTTTCCAGCTCTATAGAGAGCCCGGTATTCTTCCAGTGGCAAATAGCCTTTATATCCAAATTGAGTTCCTGCTTGCTTCAGAGCCTGATGAAAGGGCATATGCTGAAATGCATGCAGCGTATTATGGTGGACAAAGTCCTTTAGCGGTGCCTGGGCGGGGAGAAAATGCTTGAGTTCATGCAAAATCTCCTCGATGCCATTGGCACGAGCATCCTTAGTATGTTTCATGTAAATTAAATCTGAGTGTATAATGAATCCTCCCAACAATAATTATTGCTGAAATTTTTTTTCGGCAATAGCCGAAAATTCATCGCCTGATGGGGCTAAAAATTAACTCAGATGCGTCTTCCAGGAATGGAAGAGGTCGTACAGATGGGGATTATTGCGGGTCTTCCTATAATCCACATAGAATAAGGAAGTGTCAGCAACATAATAAAATGAAGTAGTTTGGAAACTGCTATCAATGAATAGATCAAGAAAATCAATTTCTTTCTCTTCAGTTTCAAGCTTTCTTGCTAATTGAGGAAAATTCGGTTCTGAGGAAAAAAGGTGAAGATTTTCACCATTGGTATTTAAGTCTTCTGAAAAAGCAATTAAATCCGATGGGGAAATCGCAACAGCCTCCAAAGCAGGACCTTGGAAGACCAAAGTCAGCCGAAGTAAAAATGGAAGAAGGCTAATTAATAGTTGCATTTTTGACTAAACGAAATCAAAGGTAGAAATAATTCCAAAATTCCAACTTAAGGCTAAAAAAATTATTGAATCCGCTAAAAATGAGTCATTTGATCATTAAAAATGAAATTTACTTGGATTTATAGCCACATAAGGACAAAATCAAATTTCCCTTTCCTTCCGAATTCAGGTTTCTTTATCCACTTTTTACAAAAAAATACCCCGATTTAATAAACCGAGGTCAGGTGGTGATGAAAACAACTTTTTCTTATTTCCTTATTTCAGTATTGCCACTGGTGTCAATACTGTTAGCGGCATAAGGAGAACCGTTATTTTTTTTCTGATTCATGGATTCTCCGAATCACTTACGATTCAGGTGCCATTGAATAGTTTGAGAATCTAATAAATCAAGAAAATAACGCTTGAAGGTTTATTAAAATTACTCTGCATGCATACAAAAGTAAGATGATTATCATTTCTATCCTTAACCCCTTCAATTTTATTGATTTAAGTCAAAACTATCCTCGAATTAAACTCGATAGAGTTCGGCTTTTCTAACAACTTCTGAAGAGGAAAAAATAGCCTTTTACTAACAACAAGCCCTGACTGATTCAGTCAGGGCTTGTTGTTCAAATAAAAGTCATTTTAATTTTTAATCACAATACTTCCGCTGGAGACTGTTCCGATAATCGTGTATAGAGCACCATTATTAATTTTAAGGGATCCAGAAGAAACGTTTTCCCCA
This sequence comes from Algoriphagus sp., assembly GCA_029945945.1. Taxonomy (GTDB): domain Bacteria; phylum Bacteroidota; class Bacteroidia; order Cytophagales; family Cyclobacteriaceae; genus Algoriphagus. The sequence continues at coordinate 273,335 of JAQSDM010000001.1, forward strand.
ACTGTTATCTTCCCACTTCCTGCATTTAAGTCATAATTGAATCCGGTCAAATTAGACAGAGTCTGAATTCTGACATTCCCGGAGGAGGATGTAAAACCTGTAAATCGGCTAAGGCCGGAATTTACAGCATCAATGTTTCCAGATGAAATTTGTAATTGTCCCAATTCACGAACTGAATCGAAAACCATGTTTCCAGAGCTAAGTTTGGCATTGACAATTCCATCAACCTCGGTAAGTGTTAGCTTCCCACTCGATCCAATGGCGTTGATATTCCCTGTCACATTTGTAAGTGTTGTATTTCCGGAAGAAACCTCCAAAGACAGATTACCGACGAGATTACTACCATTGATGGAGCCTGAACCTACTTTCAGGACAATTGCAGGAGCGGCAATATTTGCCAAATCAACCGATCCTGAACCGGTGATTATCTCAAAATTTGTAGCCTGAATATTTTTTATAACCGTTTCACCAGCTCCAACTTCAACATCCAGTGCCATCATTTCAGGACCGGTCAGATTCAGATAACCTCTATTATTTCCGCCTCCATTTGAACCAGTTTGATCCAGATCTATGATAAGTTTATTTTCTTCTACCCGATATTCAATTATGAATCTCCCGGGGTTATTCGATTCCATAAGTGCATCAAAAGTCACGGTTGTTGCGTTTGGGTCACCTTGATAATTAACATCGAGAAATCCTGATTCAATCTCGATCGATTCGATTTCTGAAAATTCCTCATTGATCACCTGAACAACTTCCATTTCTCCTTCGCATGAGCTCAACAATACTATTCCTGAAAGCAAGGAGGCAAAGCCCCAACTGAGACTTTTGAAATTGATACTTTTCATAGCTGGTTTGATTTTCATTTCTCTTAATTGACTTTTCAAACTCGTATTTCTACAATTTATACGCCTGTCAGATAGAAGAGATTGATACCGGATGATTTATTGACTTTTATCAAACCCTGGAAATGATTAAAAAAATCGTTAAGCAATTTTAAAAAACAAGTAATTACCTTCAATTCTTAATTTGAATTGAATATGCAGCATTTAGGGATTTTTATTTTTGATGGAGTGGAGGTACTGGACTTTGCCGGACCTTTTGAAGTTTTTTCAGTAGCCTCACAACTTTCCAATTATCAAACCTTGAAAGTGTTCACTTTCGGAGCAGACACAAGTCTGATTCGGACAGTGAATGGCCTTCAGGTCCTGCCTGATTATGGATTGGAAAATTTACCGGTTTGTGATTTTTTGGTTATTCCCGGTGGTGTTGGAAGTATAAAAGTCATTCAACAGCCACCTGTTTTGGACCTTCTCAAATCCCGCATTGCTCAAACAGAATGGACCATGAGCGTTTGCTCCGGTTCTAGAATTTTAGGGAAACTTGGCCTTCTGGATGATAGACCTTTTTGCACACATCGCAGTACTTTCGAAAGCATGAAGGATGTCTCCCCTTCCGGCATTCCCAAGCCTGAATTGAGATTCGTCCAAAGCTCGGAACGTATTTACACAGCAGCTGGAATATCTGCGGGAATTGATCTTTCCCTATTTCTGGTTGAACAAACTTTTGGATTAGAGCTGGCCAGACAAACTGCAGATTGGATGGAATACTTGCCTTACCTGAATCAATCATGATCGCCTCTACTCCTGCCCCTCCCTATTACGCTGTTATTTTCTCCAGCCTCAGAACAGAAATTGAGGAAGGATACGGAGAAATGGCGGAAGAAATGGTGCGATTGGCCGAACTTCAACCCGGTTATTTAGGGCATGAATCTGCCCGGGATGGATTGGGAATCACGGTAAGTTATTGGGCAAATTTGGATGCAATCCGAAACTGGAAACAGCAAACTGACCATCTTCTGGCTCAGAGACTGGGCAGGGAAAAATGGTATTCTGCATACAAAACAAGGATCTGCCTGGTTGAGCGGGATTACGGATTTGAAATCTGAAATTCCTTCAATTCAATCTTAGGACTCCGATTTTTTTAAACGGGATCAAAAAGCATATCCAAATCCAATTCCCGCATACAGTGGCCAAAAACCGTTGTTGTTGAAAATTGGGTTGAGGTTCACTTTCCAGGTAAATCCTCCATCAACGGGTATTCTTCTGTATCCAAAATTCATAGTACCCATAATGCTGGGTGATCCATCGACCGGCAAAATAAAACTGAAATCAGATGTGGAAGTGGATTCATTGCAGATATATTGACCATTTTGATCATAATAGCAGCTGACATTATCGTATACTCTTTCGCTGAAAGCAAAAAAAGTTGCACCTAAACCTAGTTCGAAATAATGAGGGCCCTTTCCGTACAGTTTATTGACCATCACCGGAATTGAGAAAAAAGATTCCCCCTCACTGACCGAGTAGCCTCCGGCACCAACTCTCATACCCCAGGAATCCATTTTGGTCTTATCAAACCTAAAATCATAATTGAAGCTGTATGGCAAACCAGCGCCTCCAAGTTCAACGTAAACAGATTTTGTAGGTAGCGTATTAGTTTCCTGAGCGTAGGTGAATTGAACAGAAAAAAGGATCAAAAAGAGAGAAAGTAGTTTTTTCATAAGGTAGCAAATAGTCTCATTCCTGTGGTTAACGAAATCCAGTATCCAAAGATTGAAATCTAATCACCTTTTCACAACTCTGTGCTTATTTAATAGTTAAATTTAGATGAGCGTCTGATTATCAAGTGAATTCAAAATAGGCGATGAAAAAGTTATTCACTAAAAAGGCAATTAAAATGACCCTTGCCATTTCGGCGGTTCATTTATTTTTACTGGTGATGGCATCTTGCATGGATGAGACTTCAATTGAAAACCCATTTGGCGAGTGTCCTTCCCCAGGAAATGCCAATGCAAAAGAAATCAAAACTCAATTTTTGCCATACAAAAACTCCCGATATTCGATAGAAACTGACACAGTGTTGAGAAGTGAGTTTGCGGTGGTATTGGAACTTACTCCGGAATTACTGAGCGAAAATCAGGTTGGAAAATTTCCAGGGCAAGCATTTGCATTGTCTTGCGCTCCTTCTTACAATTTTAAAAATATCTCGAACATTTCTGTTATCCTGACGGCACCTTTTGCAGGAATTCAAAATGGAACAGACATTTCCTACTTATTAGAACTTCCTGACAAAACCAGACTTTCTGAATTCAGAGACTTCCAAAACACCTCAAATTTTTTCCTCTTAAAACTTAACAAGGAACCTTCAAATTTTGAGCGGCTCAAAACGAAAACAATCTTATTTTTGAGGAATGGAACTCAAATCACGTTTGAGTCCAACTCACCCGCTATTCAAACACGCTGATCTTTATGCTTAAAAAAATATTTCTGGGAGTTTTCGCTCTTGCCATGATTTTGGCAATTACCTACATGTTGGGACCCAAAATGGAACGAGAGGAAATCACAGTTCACTTTCCCAAAGTTCCTACCCAAGCTGCAGAGTTGGAGGCTTATGTAAAACAACGGGAAGACACCGTCAAAGGCCTTAAGCCCGGAAACGAAGCATATATTCTTTGGGCGGATAGCCTTGAGAAAAGAAAAACACCATTTTCAATTGTTTATATCCATGGCTTTGGGGCAAGCCCGATGGAAGGCGATCCGGTTCATAGATTTCTTGCCGAACATTTTGGGGCAAATCTGTTTGTGACCCGGCTTCCAGAACATGGAATCAAAAGAGAAAACGGAATGGAATACATGACACCTCAGGCATTGGCAGATGCTGCAGGGGAGGCTTTCCAAATCGGAAAAAGTCTCGGAGATTCTGTGATCGTAGTAGGCACTTCTATGGGAGGTGCGCTCACTTTGCTTTTGGCTAGTCAGCAACCTGAAATTCATAGCGTAGTAGTTTATTCACCGGCCATTCGTGATAATGGCTCACAACTGGAAGGATTTTTCAAGCCATGGACTCAAAAGATGATGGAAATGGCAATGATGGAAAACAAAGTGGTCCACCAAAAACGGGAAGGCGAAAAGGCTGCTTATTGGTCTGAGGATTACCATATCAATGGGTATAGAAGCCTTGCAGGAATACTTTACAGCGAGATGAATGAGCCAACTTTCAAAAAAATTACTCAACCCGTCTTCCTGGGCTATTATTATAAAAATGATAAAGAACAGGACTTTGTGGTTTCTGTTCCAAAAATGCAGGAAATGTTCAAGCAATTGGGCACTCCTGATAATTTGAAAAAAGAAATGGCTTTTCCCAAAGCAGGTGACCACGTAATAACAAGCTCAATTACTTCCAAAGATTGGGAAGGAGTCCTCTTTGCAACTATTAGTTTTTTAGAAAATGTAGCCCATGTGCCCGCGAAAACAAAATATCTGGAAATGATAGATGAAATGGTGGAAACAAAAAAAATCATGGAGAAAGTAAAATGAGGGCATAACAAGAATCTTCTTTATACCCAAAATGAAAAAGCCCGAAACAAAAGTTTCGGGCTTTTTCTTGAATCAATCGCTCAGATATTTTAAAAGCTAAACCTGAATGGAGCCGTTGGCAAGCCGATGCTATTGACAAGATTGACTTCCGGGTTATCTGCCCAGGCATATCGGAGTTCCGAGGATTCCAGTCCTTTCGGAAGAACGATTTTCACCTGATCTATTCCCAAAATGTCCCCTTCAATTGCATGAAATTTACCTTGTTTATCTGCTATGATAAAGCCTTTGACTTTGTCACCGGCCGTAAGTTTCAATCCCTCTCCCACTTCAGAAAAGCTGATTATAATCTCCGAACCATTCTTCGCAGAAGTTTTAAAAACTGGCCCTGAAGCCAGAATTCCTTCTCCAAAAGCTACTTTTCTTGCCTGAAGCCAAAGCCTCTCTCCGACATCTTTTTTGTTTTTGGGATGAATATCGGCCGCCTCTCCAAGGTCAATAATGACAGCCATTCCGGTAGCTGGCACCTGCAGAGTTTGAGTTTGTGCTTCTCTCAGTAATGCCCAATTACTATCCGGCTGTACTTCCTGCCTCTCCATATAGTTGGCAAGCTGAACGAATAAGAATGGAAAATCCCCAATACCCCAAGCGGTCCTCCAGTTAGTAATCATCGCAGAAAACAACTCTTTGTATTCCTCATTCCTGCCTGCATTACTTTCTCCCTGATACCAAATGGCACCTTTTATAGGAAACCTTGTCAAAGGAGCAATCATCGCATTGTACATCATGCCCGGTCGCCAATTATTCCGCTCAACATCCGGCAGCATCGGTTCAACAAGATCAGTTGAGTAGGTCCATTTTCCTTCAATTGAAATCTTTTTTCCATTTTGGAGGAAATACATTTCTCCTGCCTTCCCGACCTGTGGTTGGTTGTTCCAGGTATTGATAGCTCTGATGGTCAGTACATTTTTTCCGGTAAAAAGTAAATCCTGAGCAATCTCCAAATCAGGCATCCCTGCTCCCCAATCCTTATAATAGACTTGTTTTCCATTAATGTAGATGAAAGCCATCTGGTCAATGTTTGGCAAGTGAAGGGTCACATTACCAGTCGAAGCCAAATCAAATTTCTTTCTGATCCAGGCAATATGCTGCAAAGGATTTGATTTTGGCAAGTCTATCGATCTCCAATTTGAGTCATCATAGGCCAAGCTTGAAACCTTACTTGCGGTAAGTGAGTCAGGTCTTTTTACGAGTAAATCACGCATTTCACGGTTCTTCTCGTTTTTGAGATTTTCATTTTCCCATTTTTCCTGATTGTTCAGTATTTCTTTGGCTTCCACAGAATATGTTTTGCCCATTTCAGCCAAAATCCTGGCATCTGTCCAGCCTTCAGCTGGAGTTCCTCCCCAGTTAGCCTCTATGATTCCCACCGGAACTTCTTTTTCAAGATGATTGCGTTTTGCAAAAAACCAGGCCACAGCAGAGAAATCCGGAAGATTCACAGAATCAGCCACTTTCCACTCCCCTCCTTTTACTTCCTTTTGAGGGTAAGCACTGTAGGAATTTGGTACTTTAAAAACCCGAATCTCAGGAATTCCTCCCTCGGTAAATTCAGCATCTGCACCTATTACCCCTTCTTTCAGCTTCATTTCCATATTGGATTGGCCACCGGCAACCCATACATCTCCTACGTAAACATCTTCCACCACAACGTTATTGACCTGAAGTATATAAGGTCCTCCGGCTGATAATGAGGGGAGTTTGACAGACCAGGAACTGTCGGGTTCAACTTCGGTGCTTGCAATTATTTCAGCAAGGCTGACCCGGACTTTCTTGCCGGGAATTCCTTTTCCCCAGGCTGAAATTTGCTGGTCACGCTGGATCACCATTCCTTTGGAGAAAAGAATAGGCAAAACAACTTCAGAATCAAACTTGGTTGATTCGCAGGCCATCAGACCCATGAAAGCCAACAAGAGCCATAGATTTTTCATAGAAGTAATTTCGAAAAAAAAATGAGACCCGAAGGTCTCATTTTGATTTTAGATATATCGGTTAAGCATATTTTCAAACAACTCTTGTTTCCCGCTAATCTGGGCCGGTTCACCGGTAGCAATCGCGTGGTTTCTTAAGTCTTCAAGTGTCAATTCTCCTTTTTCGAATGCTTTTCCTTTTCCGGAATCAAAACTTTCGTAACGAGCTTTTCTTCTTGCCAGGTAATCAGACTTTTCAAGAATATCCTGAGCGATCAACATTCCTCTCGCAAATGCATCCATACTTCCGATGTGAGCCAGGAAAAGGTCATCCGCATCCGTTGAGTTTCTTCTCACTTTCGCATCGAAGTTTACTCCACCGCCTTTGATACCACCGGATGTCAAAATCACAAGCATTGCTTCGGTCATTTCCTGGAGGTTCATGGCAAACTGATCCGTATCCCAACCATTTTGAGAATCACCTCTGTTTGCATCGATGCTTCCAAGCATGTCAGCGTCTGCTGCTACCTGAAGCTCATGCTGGAAAGTATGTCCTGCAAGAGTTGCGTGGTTTACCTCAATATTCAATTTGAAATCTTTGTCCAAACCGTGGTGTCTCAGGAAGCCAACAACCGTTGCCGCATCGTAATCATACTGATGCTTGGTTGGCTCCATCGGCTTTGGCTCGATGAAGAAAGTACCTTTAAATCCATTCTTGCGGGCATAGTCACGAGCCATTGTCAGAAACTTGGCCAGGTGCTCAGTCTCGCGCTTCATGTCCGTGTTGAGCAAGGACATATAGCCTTCACGACCTCCCCAGAACACATAATTTTCTCCACCCAAAGCAATCGTAGCATCGATTGCATTTTTCACCTGAGTTCCTGCCCATGAAACGGCATTGAAATCCGGGTTGGTGGAAGCGCCATTCATATAGCGCGGGTTACTAAATACGTTGGCAGTACCCCAAAGTAATTTAATGCCAGATTCAGCTTGCTTTTGCTTGGCGTATTCAGTGATAATTTGCATCCGCTTTTCATAGTCAGCAAGACTTGGTCCTTCGTCTATCAAATCAATGTCATGAAAGCAATAATAGGGAGCTCCGATTTTAGTAATGAATTCAAAAGCAGCGTCCATTTTATCCTTAGCTCTTTGAATCGGGTCAGCCGAAGAATCCCAAGGATGGGCAATTGTACCCGGTCCGAATGGATCTCCTCCAGTGCCACAGAAGGAATGCCAATAAGCAATTGAAAATTTGAAGTGTTCCTTCATTGTTTTTCCGGCAATCATTCGATTCTCATCATAGAATCTGAAGGCCAAAGGATTATCACTGTCTTTTCCTTCGAAAGGAATTTTGCCGATGTTGGGGAAATAGGATTTAGACATATTGAGTGAAAGTTATTTTGGTTAATAGGTTTTTACTTTTTGCTAAAATTTTGATTAGATATTTCTTAAAGTCCGGACTTTACTAATGTTGAAAGCTTGGAATTCCAATTTTGATACGCTTCTTCATAGGGTTCAAAGAAAGCCTCATTTGGCTCAAGTGTTTCCAGTAAAGTAAGTCCGTTGAAGGCTTCCGATTCTGTTGCGAATAATCCCAGCCCTATTCCTGCACCTCGTGCCGCTCCCTGAGCGCCGTCTGTATCGTACAATTCAAGACTAACCTTATTCATATGAACGAATGTTTTTCTGAATAGAGGACTCAGGAACATATTTGCATTCCCTGCTTTCACCGTCTTTAAGTTCATACCCATATCCTGCATAATCCTGAATCCATAAGTCAAAGCAGAAACGATTCCCTCCTGAGCAGCTCTTACGACATGTTGCTTATCGTGTTTGAGTAAATCTAGTCCAAGCAGATGTGCTCCGACAGGTTTATTTTGCATGATCCGCTCTGTACCGTTTCCAAATGGAATGAAGACAAGGCCTTCCGATCCGATTTGGGCAGAACTTCCGATTGTATTCATTTCATTGTAAGTAATCCGATTGCCACCCATTAATTTTTTGAGCCAGCTATTCAGAATTCCAGTGCCATTTACACAAAGTAAAACTCCATAGGAAGGACTTTTCTTTGAGTGGTTCACATGGACAAAAGTATTCACTCTGGAAAGCGGGTCGTAAAGCGGTTCCTCACACACTCCATACACTGTTCCGGAAGTCCCGGCAGTAGTGGCAAGTTCTCCGGGCTTTAGAACCTGAAGCGAAAATGCATTGTTGGGCTGGTCACCGGCACGGTAACAAACAGGCACACCCGCTTCAATTCCTGTTAATTCTGAAATTTCTGCTTTCACTTTTCCCTGAACGGAGAAAGAAGGAACAGCTTCCGGAATCCATGAATTCGGGATTTGGTATTGATCCAAAACTTTTTGGCTCAATCCATTTTCCTTAAAATCCCAGAAAATTCCTTCGGAAAGACCTGTTTCGGAAGTCAGAATTTCTCCTGTCAGCTTCATGGCGATAAAGTCACCCGGAAGCATGATTTTGTGAATTTTGGCTGCTACTTCCGGTTGGTTTTCAATCACCCATCTCAATTTTGAAGCAGTGAAGTTTCCCGGTGAATTGAGCAAATGAGGAAGACAATAATCCTCTCCAAGTGATTCAAAAGCTTTTTGTCCAATGGCAACAGCTCTACTGTCACACCAGATTATGGACGGTCTGAGGACTTTTTGATCCTTGTCGACGACCACCAATCCATGCATTTGATAAGCGATTCCAATGGCCTGGAGTTCGCCTTTTTTCACGGCAGCCTGGTGAAGGACATGCTTACTTACCTGCTGCACATAGTTCCACCACATCTCAGGATCCTGCTCAGCCCACCCTTTCTCAGGTGAACTCATTGGCATCTCTTCTTCAGGAAAAGCTTTTGAAGCAATCGATTTCCCTGAATCAGCGTCCAGCAAAGAAGCTTTAACAGAGGAACTTCCTATGTCTAAGCCTAATAATAACTTACGCATAATTTTTTACCAGAATAAAATGTATAGCGCTGCTATGATACCGGTGATAATAAGGGCCCCAAACTTGAATCCTGTGCTGGTTTTGAACAATTCCGCATCAATTTCAATTGCTTTTGGATGGTCTTTACCTTTTCCTTCCACCAAACTGATGGTGATCATTAAGGCAGCTAAAATCAAAAATACATAACCCATCCTGTCTATAAAAGGCAGTAAAGGCAAGGCTATTTTAAGTACAACAGAAAGCGGGATGCTTAGTGCTGCACCAACCAGAGCTGCATTGGAAGTGGTCTTCTTCCAGAAAACTCCAAAAAAGAAAATTGCAAAAACCCCCGGACTGATGAAGCCGGTATACTCCTGAATAAACTGGAATGCCTGATCTAATTGGCCTAAAGCCGGAGCTACAAAAGAAGCAATGATAAAAGCAATTACAGCCGTAATTCTACCAACGCTTACCTGCTTTGATTCAGAAGCATTTTGACCAAAGTATTTTTTATAAATATCCATCGTGAAGATGGTCGAAGTACTATTTGCCATAGAAGCCAGTGAGGAAACAATTGCTGCAGTCAATGCGGCGAATGCCAGACCTTTTAATCCGGCAGGCAACAATTGAAGTAAAGTCGGATAAGCTCTGTCTGATTTGATCAACCCGGTTGCCGGATCTTTCATATTTTCGATAAAACCAAGATCTACTCCGTTTTGAACAATAACCAATGCCGCAATACCAGGAACAACCACGATCAAAGGCATTAACAGTTTCAGGAATCCTGCGAAAATCATCCCTTTTTGGGCTTCATCAAGACTCTTTGCCGCCAAGGCTCTTTGTGTGATATACTGGTTGAATCCCCAATAACTCAGGTTGGTGATCCACATACCTCCTACTAAAACACTGATCCCCGGAAGATCCAGATACGCATCTCTTGTCCCTCCTTTTCCATCAGGAATCATCATTTCACCTTTGGAAAGAATCATAGAAAAATGTCCCGGAACTTTTTCCCTTAAAGCTGCCAAACCATCCCAGGCACTTCCGTCTCCTACCATTTGCAAAGAGATGTATGTAGTGGCCAAACCACCTGCTATCAGGAAAACTACCTGGACCACGTCTGTCCATGCTACCGCTTTCAATCCTCCATAAATAGAATAAATCATCGAAAAAAGAGCCAACCCGATGATCGAATACATCATAGGGATTCCTAAAATCGTATTGATACTTAAAGCTCCCAAATAAAGAACTGATGTTAGGTTTACAAATACATAAAGCAGCAGCCAGAAAATAGCCATGGTAGTTCTTACCCTTGTATCATATCTGTCGAGCAGAAAGCCCGGCATGGTATAGATCCCCTTTTTGATGTAAACAGGAAGGAAGAAGATCGCAACCACCAAAAGTGTCGCAGCAGCCATCCATTCGTAGGTAGCAATGGCAAGTCCCATTGCAAAACCGGAACCGGACATCCCAATAAACTGCTCTGCAGAAATATTAGAAGCAATCAAAGACGCACCTACAGCCCACCAAGGTAAAGCCTTGGAAGCCAGGAAGTAATCAGAGGAATTTTTGACGTGACCTTTCTTTTCCCGAGAGACAAAAAGGCCCATCCCTATAATCAAAAAGCAGTAACCGATAAAAACTGCCAGGTCTAAAGGTTCTAAGAGCATAAATAGGAGTTATTTGGATTGATGGTCTATTGTTTTTGTTGATGTACTAATCCTGAAAGAATGAGCCGCTAAATATAAGGTTTTAGCACAAACGTGTCTATAATATTTAGCCAGATTGATAATTCATTCAAATAAATTTTGAAAAATTGAAAGTCGCTCAGTAGAATATTCTTTTTGCTCTATCTGGGCTAAATAGCTGATTCCGGTCACATTACACACCCAAACCTGTTCTGCACTCAGCAATTCCTGAGGCAATAAATCACCAACCTGAATGGGGAGTTCCAGCTTAATTAATTCCTCTAAGATAACTTTTCGGGCTATCCCATTCAAACAAGAACAATCAAGGGATGGAGTAAAAAACTCTCCGCCCTTTCTCCAGAAAAGATTGGAAGAACCTGCCTCGGAAAGGAACCCACGGTAATCCAATAAAATCACCTCATCCATTTTAGCTTTTACCCGCTCCTGATTTGCGAGAATATATGGCAATGAATTCAAGGTTTTGCAGGCACTCCATGCCGTTGGGAAAAGCCGAATTCTGTCAGAAATAAATGCAGTTAGTTTAGTTTTGGGAGCCGAAATAAATTTTGAAACTTGGATCGTTTGGTCTGTTGACGAACTCTGAGGTGTATATTTTCCGGATCCAGACCTGAAAACATTCCATCGAATCCGCAATTTTTGCCCGAAAAAATTGCGATTCAGAAATGACTCCAATCCTTCGAAATCAACATTGTTTCCATCCAAATTCAAAACATCCAATCCATGGTGGAGCCGGGCGATATGGTGATTCGAAAACCGGATATGATCCTGATCAAAGACCATCGTTTCAAATAATCCATCTCCAAAATTCATCGCTCGATTGGGCACAGGAAAATTATCAATCTCAATCCACCCGGCTTTGTTCCCTGATTTTGAAAAAACTGTTTCAATTTCGCTCATAAAAATGTTCGTATTCGGTCAGTTATGCAAAGTGTCTTATCTATCCTGTGTTAAAATTAGCAAACAAAACACCTCTCATTCGCTAATTATCCTAAATATTCAGATTTTTAGAACTAATTGTATCGAGAGAATTACCTTAGCACCAAAATTGGTGAAATAGACCCTATGGCAAATAAAAGCAGTGTTTTTGATATGATCGGACCTATTATGATTGGGCCTTCCTCATCTCATACTGCCGGGGTAGTAAAAATAGCCCGAGCTGCCATCCGCATTTTGGGAGGAATACCAGATGAAGCTACCATAACTTTCTACAATTCATTTGCCCGCACTTACGAAGGACATGGAAGCGACCGGGCGATTATAGGTGGATTGATGGATTTTCAGACTGATGATGTACGAATCAAGACATCTTTGGATTTGGCCAGAGAGCGAGGCATGATTTTCAGTTTCAAATCCATCGGACACTCATCCATCCATCATCCCAATACCATAAAACTTCTGATCCGAAAAGGCTTAAAATCAGTCGAGGTTGAAGGTGAAAGTCTTGGAGGAGGTGTAATAAACATCTCAGAAGTAGATGGCTTTACAGCAAATTTCTCCGCCAAAGATCATACATTAATTATCAAAGCTGATGATGTTTCGGGTGCTATCGCTTTCATCTCAAGTGTCATTGCTCAGGAAAAAACCAATATCGCAACCATGTCAGTTTCCCGTAAAGGCAAAAATGATGTAGCATGCCATGTCATTGAAATGGATTCGGGAATCAGAGATATAACTATTCAATACCTGAAATCTTTACCATGGGTAAAAGAGCTGATTTACATTCCCGAAATTGATCGCTGAATTTCTAAATTTGCCACATTCTAAAACATACCCCTCATCCCACAATCAGAACGCAATTATTTAACTAAATCAACCATCTATGAAGAAATACTTTTTGAGCTTTATTTTAACCTCAGGACTCATTTTCTCGGGCTATGCGCAGCAATCTTCTTCGGTTTATGACCTGGAAACTGCAGTAACGGTGGCTTTGGAAAATAACCTGAACTTAAAGCGAAGCCAACTTAACCAACTTACAATTGAAGCAAACCTGCTTCAGGACAAAGGTGCAAGATTCCCTACGCTGACAACAGGTTCCAGTGCAGGATACCGTTGGGGTAGATCCATTAACCCGGTTACTAACTTGTTCCAAACTTCCAGAATTGGAAACATCAATTTATCTGCATCTTCAAATGCGACAATTTACGCAGGAAGTAGATTGGCCAATGGCGTAAAACAATCAAAAACTGATCTGGAAGCCGGACTTTATAACATCGAAGCTTCCCAGAATGACATTACACTGAACATCATCAACTTGTTCATCAATGTGGTTTTCAACAGAGAGCAAGTTAAAATAGCAGAGAATCAGCTGAATTCCACCAAAGAGCAGTTGGACAGAACAACTAAACTGGTCAATGCCGGTTCACTTCCTTTCTCGGATCAGCTGGACCTTCAGGCACAAAACGCAACGAATCAATTGGAGGTGATCAATTCTAAAAACAACCTTAGAATTGCAAAATTGAATCTTGCTCAGGCGATGCAAATCCCATTTACAGAAGATTTTGATGTAATCGAGCCGGAATTTGAAATCAATGAAATGTTGATCGCAACAGAATCTCCCGAAAAAATATACGACACCGCATTGGGATTGATGCCAGAGATCAAAGCTGCAGCTGCTAACGTAGAAAGTGCTAATTATGGCGTAAAATTGGCCAAAGGAGCTTATTTACCTACTTTTGGAATTGGAGCTAACGTTTTCTCTAACTACGTAGATCAGGTGTTTGGCAATACTGACAGACCTTCCTTTGGAACGCAGATAGATAATAACCTTTCTGAAGCTGTTAACCTTCAGTTGAGTATTCCGATTTTCACTCAATTCAATAACAAGTCAAGTTTACAAAGAGCGAAAGTTCAAAAGCAACTGAGTGAAGTGGCTGAATTGGAAGCAAAAAACCAGCTTCGTCAGGATATCGAATCATCTTTCAATGCCGCAATAGCAGCTGAGCAATCTTATGAAGCTTCCTTAATTCGCGTTTCTAGTTTGCAGGAATCATTCCGAATCGCACAACAGCGATTTGATTTGGGAGCGATTAATTCAGTTGACTTTCAGGTTGCTCAAAACAACCTTTTCAACGCTCAAGCTGATCTCTTGAATGCTAAATACACCTATATTTTCAGAGTAAAAGTTCTTGATTTTTACCTGGGCAATCCAATTAACTTAAACTAAATCATGGCTAATAAGAAGTCAAACAAGCTGTTATATTACCTTCTGGGAGCAGTCGGAGTAATTATCATTTTCGCAGTTATTGCCAGATCTGCAGGTTGGGTCGGCGGAGAAAAAGAAGTTGAGGTCGAGTTTGCAAAGGTAAAACGCGCTCCGATTATTGAAAAAGTAAGTGCCTCAGGTGAAATTCAACCGGAAGTTGAAGTTAAACTCAGCCCCGATGTTGCCGGTGAAATCATTGAACTGAATGTTCAGGAAGGTGACTCTGTCGCTCAAGGTTTCCTGCTAGTGAAGATTCGTCCTGACAATTTTATTTCTGCGCTTGACAGAACCCGGGCAAACCTCAATCAACAGATGGCCAACCTTTCTCAATCAAAAGCAAGCCTTCAAAGAGCTGAGGCCCAATTCACTCAGGCAGATCTGAATTTTAAAAGACAGAAGACACTATTTGATCAGAAAGCTATTTCTGAGGCTGATTTTGAAGTAGCTCAGGCTAACTTCATTTCTTCTCAAAAAGACCTGGAAGCAGCCAAGCAAAGTGTGGTCGCTTCTGAATTTATTGTGAAAAGCTCTCAGGCAACAGTAAATGAAGCATCAGAAAATCTACGATTGACCAATGTCTATTCTCCGGTAAGCGGAATCGTTTCCAATTTGCTCGTCGAGCAAGGTGAACGCGTTGTTGGAACACAGACAATGGCAGGAACTCAGATGCTCACCATCGCCGATCTTTCCAAAATGGAAGTCCGAGTGGATGTAAATGAAAACGATATTGTAAGACTAAGCTTAGGAGATACCACAATTATCGATGTGGACTCCTACTCTTCCGCAGGCAAAAAATTCAAAGGTATCGTAACAAGTATTGCAAATACTGCAAACACGAAAGCTTCAGTGGATGCTGTTACAGAATTTAAGGTGAAAATCAGAATCCTGAATAGTTCCTACGCTGACCTTGTAAAGGAAGGGAAAAAGTATCCTTTCCGTCCGGGAATGACTGCTTCAGTGGAGATTCTTACCAATTCAAAAGACGATGCACTTTCTGTTCCGCTTTCAGCCGTCACCACACGTGAAGATCAGCTTGACACCCTTGAGGGAGGAACTACCAAGTCAAGAGAACTTGTATTTATCAACGACAATGGTGTTGCCAAGCTGAAAGTGATCAAGACCGGTCTTTCTGATTTCCAGAATATAGAAATCTTGGAAGGCTTGAAGGAAGGTGAAGAAATTATCTCAGGTCCATACTTCGTCGTCAGCAAAGAACTTAAAGAAGGCGATAAAGTAAAATTGATGGAGGTTAAAAAACCGGAAGTCAAAAAAGAAGAAGAGGAAGACTAACAGAAACGAAAAAGCCCCGAAAATTTCGGGGCTTTTTCGTTTACCATTTTTTCAGTTGCTCATAAACCAGATGTAGCGGAAAACCCATGACATTGAAGTAGGAACCTTCAATTCGGGATACTCCTATAAATCCAATCCATTCCTGAATTCCGTAGGCTCCGGCTTTGTCAAAAGGCTTGTATTTTTTGATGTAGTGCCAAATTTCTTCCTCGTGCAAAAATCGAAAAGTAACCTTCGTCTCATCTTCAAGTGTGATTCGTCTGGTTCGATCCATCATAGTTACAGCAGTCATGACCGTGTGAGTGGCACCTGAAAGACTTTTGATCATATCAAACGCTTCCTGCTCATTCGCAGGCTTTCCCAAAACATGACCATTTTCAATCACGACCGTATCCGAGGTTATCAGAATCTCATTCTCAGCTAATTCATCAGGGTAAGCTTCTGCTTTTAATTTGGACAGAAAAGCTGCCACATATTCAGCTGGTAAATCCACCGGAATTTTCTCTTCGACAGGATTTACTTTCACTTCAAAATCCAGCTCCAATCCCTTCATGAGCTCTTGTCTCCTGGGTGAATTTGAAGAGAGGATCAGTTTTTTATCCTTCAGTTTGCTCAAAAAAGGTTCCATAGTCAAATTCAAATTCCTTCTGATTAATACTTGCAAAAAGTAATCCCCCCAAAGCTTTGGGGTAAAAATAGGTGGATTTCTGGGGTAAAACCTCTCCTGTTCCACACACTTCCAACACTTGAGAAAGCTCCAATTCTCGTGTTATTACCGCAAAGCTAGCTTTTCCATTTCGGACTTCCTGAATGCATCGTGAGAAATTTCGCTCATAAGTAATCTGGTCTGAATTCCTTTGATACTGACCAGGAATCCCGAGAATTTTATCAAACAGTACATCGTGCAAAATGACTAAATCCAATTTTCTGACCACTTCAGGAAGATCCGTTCTTACCTCTGGAAATTTATCTTCCTTCAATTTGATCACATAGCTTTCTTCCTCCAAAACGAGACCGAAAGACCATTTCCGCTGAAAGGAATAAGAGCCCAACTCTTCCGAATCATCAAACTTCCTGATGGTAAACCAATCTCCTATTTTCTCTAAAAACTCTTCTTTCGGCATCGAAAGGCCATAAAATAAACGATGCGTGGGGAGAATTTTGAGATGATTCCCTTGGGTATTTGTCAGGTACATCAGGTGGTAGTCACTTCCCTTCCATTTTGCATCGGGAAACTGATCAGCCATCTCTTTGCGATATTCAATCGCTCCTTCCAATCGGTGATGTCCATCAGCCAGAATTACTTGCTTTTGGCTCAAAACTTTTAAAAACTTAGCAATCACATTGGTATCCTGGATTACTGCCAGCACATCACGCACACCCTGATAATCATCCAGCTCATATAAAGGAAATTCCATTGCTGAATCCATGTAGGACTCCAGTTGATTTTCTTCATCTACGTACAGTCCGTGAGTAGGACTCACTTGGATTTCGGTGGCACGGAGTAAATCGATCCGGTCATTTACGGCAGATACGATTGTATTCTCATGTCTCAAAATCATCTTTTCAGACCAATCATACGCTTTGATCTGGGCAATAAATCCTTTGCGACAGCGCTCTTCCCGTTCTCCTGGAAGTCTGAAGTATTGGTAATAAACGTAGATCCCGGGGACTGCATCCTGTTTAATAACACTATTTTCCTTCCAGGATTTGAGAATATCGGCTGCATGTCCTGCCGGATCAGGTCCTTGGGGGACAGAAAGATGAATACTGTTTAGTGGATTAGTGTAAAGCTTTTGTCTTTGCCTTTCCGAAACCACATCAAAAAGTGGCGCAGTAAGGTCTTCCAATTGTGGGGTTAAATCCTCAGAATATCTCCAGGCTTTTACGGGTAGAATTTCAGCCATTCTTATTTCAATCGATTTCTCCAGGAAGTAGAAATCACTTCGTTAGAATTATTTTCTGAGGTAGTTTTCGGAGAAATTTTTGAAAGAAATTCTACCGCTAGAGCAGCCAGCAACTCAGATTCTGAATCAGAAAATTGCTCTTCCAAGACCGAAGGATTAAAATAACGCTCAACAAATTTCGTGTCGAAATTCCCGCTTACGAAAGCTTTATGCTGAAGTGCATATTTACAAAAAGCCAAAGTCGTCTGGATTCCGACGATTTTATAGTCATCAATCGCCCGGATCATTTTATCAATAGCAGCTTGTCTGTTCTCGCCATGTGTAATCAATTTGGCAATCATCGGGTCATAATAAATCGGAATGTCCATTCCCTCTTCAAATCCATCGTCAACACGGATTCCCGGTCCCTGAGGTCTTCGATAGGTGATGAGCCTTCCGATATCCGGGAGAAAATTGTTTTTCGGGTCTTCGGCATACACTCTTACCTCCACCGCATGTCCGTTTATTTTGAGATCCTCTTGAGAAAAGCTCAAAAGTTTTTCCTCAGCTATCCAAATCTGCTCCCGCACAAGATCTTTACCTGTAATCATCTCGGTAACCGGATGTTCCACCTGAAGGCGTGTGTTCATCTCGAGAAAATAAAAATTCAATTGGTCATCGACAATAAACTCCACAGTGCCTGCTCCATAATAATTACAGGCTTTGGCCACTCCCACTGCTGCCTCCCCCATTGCTTTGCGCATTTCCGGGGTGACAACGGCCGATGGCGCTTCTTCAATTACTTTCTGATGTCTCCGCTGGATCGAGCATTCCCGCTCAAAAAGATAAACGGTATTTCCATGCTGATCACCCAAGACCTGAATCTCAATATGACGAGGAGATGTGATAAATTTCTCTATAAAAACTGCGCCGTCTCCGAAGGCTGATTGTGCCTCAGAGACTGCCCGCTGCATTTGCTCTTCAAACTCCTCTTCATTTTCTACAATTCGCATTCCTTTACCACCTCCGCCTGCACTGGCCTTTATCAGAATCGGATATCCGACCTCTGATGCCTTCCTTTTCGCTTCAGATAGATCAGAAATAGCCTCATCTGTACCGGGTACTAACGGAATATCATATTTTCCAACAGCTTGCTTGGCAGCGAGTTTGCTGCCCATTACCTCGATGGATTCTGGTGAAGGACCAACGAAAATTAATCCTGCCTTTCTTACCTTTCTTGCGAATTCTGCATTTTCTGAAAGGAAACCATACCCTGGATGGATTGCATCAACTCCAAGATTTATACATTCCTCAATGATTTTATCCCCCAGCAAATAGGACTGGGAAGACGCAGGTGGTCCCAAACAAACGGCTTCGTCCGCAAACAAAACATGTGGTGAAAGCCTGTCAGCCTCGCTGTATACCGCCACGGTTTTGATGCCCATTTCTCTGGCCGTACGCATGATTCTAAGACTGATCTCGCCCCTGTTGGCGACTAAAAGTTTTTTAATTACTGGCATATTCTCGTGAGTTTATTTGGGATTTGCTTCACAGCACACAGCGAAATAAGGAAAATTAAGTGAGGATTTTAAAGAAAGCTTTTAATCGGAAATGGTTTTTTGCTTGGTAGGTATTTAAGTTTTATTTTTGCCAAATTTTAATGAAAACTTCATTAAGGCTTAAACACTAAATTCAACCTGCTTTGGATCTATTTGCAAAATTAAAAACGAATATGGGCCCTTTGGGCAAACACTCAGAGTTTGCAGACGGCTACTTCTCTTTCCCTAAACTGGAGGGAGAAATTGCACCAAGAATGAAATTTCAAGGTAAAGAGGTTCTTACCTGGAGCTTAAACAATTACCTGGGTCTTGCAAATCATCCCGAAGTAAGAAAAACTGATGCAGAAGCTGCAGCCAAATGGGGTGCTGCGTATCCTATGGGTGCCAGAATGATGTCTGGTCAAACTACTCTTCATGAGCAACTGGAAGATGAGCTTGCCGAATTCGTTCATAAAGAGAAATCATACCTTCTTAACTATGGCTACCAGGGTATCATGTCAGTAATCGACTCGATCCTTGACAGAAAAGATGTAGTCGTTTACGATTCCGAGTGCCATGCTTGTATCATCGATGCACTTAGAATGCACCTTGGCAAGAGATACGTATTCCCACATAATGACATTGAGAGCTGCGAAAAGCAACTCGAGAGAGCAACCAAACTTGCTGCGGAAACCGGAGGAGGAATCCTTGTAATCACCGAAGGTGTATTCGGAATGACAGGAGATCAGGGCAAACTAAAAGAAATCGCTGCTCTAAAAAGCAAATTCGAATTCAGACTATTAGTTGACGATGCTCATGGCTTTGGCACAATGGGCAAAACTGGCGCAGGTACAGGAGAAGAACAAGGTGTACAGGATGAGATTGATTTATACTTCTCAACTTTTGCAAAATCCATGGCAAGTATCGGTGCATTTATCGCCGGAGATGCTGATGTGATTCTCTTCCTCAGATATAATATGAGATCTCAAATCTTTGCCAAATCACTTCCAATGCTGTTGGTTGAAGGTGCTCTGAAGAGACTGGAATTGCTGCGTACACAGCCTGAGTTGAAAGACAACTTGTGGAAAATCGTGAATGCTTTGAGAAAAGGTCTGCATGATAATGGTTTTAGCACCGGAAAATCAAACTCTCCTGTTACCCCTGTTGTCCTAAATGGCACTGTGGGCGAAGCTGCGGCACTTACCTATGATTTGAGAGAAAATTATGGAATTTTCTGTTCAGTAGTTATTTACCCGGTAATACCTAAAGGCATGATTATCTTGAGGTTGATCCCTACAGCTGTTCATACACTGGAAGATGTCGAAGAAACCATCAAGGCATTTGCTGCTGTCAAGGAAAAGTTGACAAGCGGGACTTACAAAAACTCTGAATTGGCTTTGTCCGTAGGAGAATAAAAAAAAAAGTAAAAAAAATGGCCTCTGGGTTGAATTAGCAAGTATTTGGCCTATATTGGTTCTAAATAAACTTATCATCAACCTTTAAAACACACTTTTACTATGAGCAGATTTAGTGAAGTCAAAGACCTTGTAATGAGCCTTGAGGGCGATTTCGAAAAATTCTATGAGAAGGGCAATCAAGCTGCCGGAACTCGAGTAAGAAAAGGTATGCAAGACCTGAAAAACTTGTCCCAGGATATCCGAAAGGAAGTTCAGGATAAGAAAAACGAAGGTTGATCCTAGCAATAAAAAAAGGTGACTTAACGGTCACCTTTTTTTATTCTTATAATAAAGTGGAGCCTTAAAACTCCACTTTATTATTTCCCGGCTGTAGATCAGCTATTCTCTTTGAAGGATCGATTTCTATTGACTTGATTGTATTTATATTTTTTTCAATCGTAAATGTCTTCGTCAAATTAGTCCAGGGCCAAGCCTCAGTTAATACTCTTTCAGGCATTCCCTTTTCATTGGCCTTTTCCCCCCGCAGGATCACCATTGGCAGATAGACTTGCTCTGAGGTTCCATCCTCGTAGGTGATTACCACATCAACAGGCATTGGCATCAATCCAATTCTCTCAAGAGTGATCTCTGTCTCGTTACCCATTGGTTTAACTTGCTTGATCCCATAATCGATGGTTTTAGTCGTATTTACAAAGTACTCTTTGTACCAATCCAGCTCCAAATCACTCTCCTTTTCCATTACCCGGATCAGATCATTTACATTCGGATGTTTGAATTTCCAGGTATTGAAATACCTCAACATCCCACGATCACGGGGTTCAGCGCCAATCACATATCCCAATTGCTCAAGAAAAACAGCTCCTTTGGAATAAGCAGCCGAGCTATAGGCAAAATTAGTATTGTAATGATCAGAATGAGTGGACATTGGTTCCTCCTGCCCTGATTTAGCTAATCGGAAATATCCTGCGTAAGAGCCGCTGTGGGGGTTACCCGCGTTTTGAAAAATCGAAGCTCTCGCCAATGCAGAAGCATAGCTGGTGAATCCTTCATCCATCCAGGGATAAAGCGATTCGTTGGACCCCAAGACACCATGGAACCAGCTATGAGCAAGTTCATGAATCATCACGCCAGTCAAACTTGAAATATTTCTCTCGCCGGTGATAAAGGTTGACATGGCATATTCCATACCTCCGTCCCCACCCTGCACTACAGAAAATTGCTTGTAGGGATATTGTCCAAAATGCTCCGAAAAAAAGTTGATTGCTTTGGGAGTGTATTCTTTTAGCTTTTCCCAACTTTCGCTGGTTTCAGGACCGGGGATAAAAAAGTGGTGGACAGTAATTCCATTTTCCATCTGAATCTTATCGTGCTGGTAATTGGGATCAGCACCCCACATGAAGTCATGAACCTGCGGTGCCACAAAATGCCAGGTAAGGGTATTTCCTTTTGGTGCAGGCACTTTTACACCCGCATCTTCATAGCCATGCCCGATTTCATTTGGGTTTTGTAAATACCCGGTTCCTCCCAAAACATAGGTTTTGTCAATACTAATCTTCACATCAAAATTTCCCCATACACCATAAAACTCTCTTGCTATATAGGGATTTGCATGCCAGCCTTGCTCATCGTAATTGGCCAT
The DNA here is from genome assembly GCA_029945945.1 of Algoriphagus sp. Lineage (GTDB taxonomy): Bacteria > Bacteroidota > Bacteroidia > Cytophagales > Cyclobacteriaceae > Algoriphagus. Next base: position 295,294 of record JAQSDM010000001.1, read on the forward strand.
TTTGGGGTACCACTGGGACATGGAGTATCGGACGCCTTCTTGGCTGTCTCTTCCCGATCTGCGAATCTGAATCGGTACTTGGCCATCAAATTCCATTTCAAAAGTCACTTCTGAATTTGGTAGAATCGGCTCCGAAAGCTTTACTTCAAGAATGGTTTCAACCTCTTTAAATTCGACTTCTTTACCGTTCATTTTCAGATTACTTACATGGATGTAGCCAATCTCATCAGCTTTTAGCTTAAAGATGCGTTCAGCCACTCGTTTGTCAGGATCAGCGATTGTCCTTGATCTTACATCCATCATACTTCCCGGCTGGAAAGCGTTGTAATACAAATGATAAAATACCCGCTCCAACGTATCAGGAGAGTTATTGGTGTATTTCAGCACCTGAGTTCCTGAGTATTGGTTTTTTTGGACGTCCATCTTCACATCCATTTTGTAGTCAACAGCCTGTTGAAATCTCCCTGTTTGAGCAAATATTAACTGACTGGAAAGAAAAAGAAAAAGCCCAAAAACAGGCTTTATCGCACTTTTTATCATAACAACTATTTTTTTTCAAAGAAAAAGAAAACTCCTTCTGAACCCAAACCAACTATCAAAAAAACAGGCAATTGACTTCTTTTCAAATTCTCTTTCCACTGGAATAAAAATTAAACTCAAATCGGAAGGTTTTAGCTTTATTGAACCAAGAATTTAAACCATCAATAACAAATGAAGAAAATCTACCTCTTTATTTTTGCGACGATGCTCAGTCTGGGGATTCAGGCGCAGCAAGTCAACATGGACTTATTTAAGTCCATGAAAGCCAGAAACATAGGACCTGGTGCGATGAGTGGTCGAATCACTGCCATCGATGCAGTAGATGATAATCCGACTACTATGTACGCAGGATCTGCCTCCGGAGGACTTTGGAAATCTACCTCAGGGGGAGTCACCTGGGAACCTATTTTTGACAAAGAGAAAGTACATTCCATAGGAGCAATTTCCATTTATCAGAAAAACCCAAACATTATTTGGGTTGGTACCGGCGAAGGAAATCCAAGAAACTCCCTGAACATGGGTATGGGTGTGTACAGATCCATGGATGCCGGCCGCACCTGGCAAATGATGGGCTTGGAAAAAACCAAAGCCATCCACAGAATCATCGTTCATCCTGATGATCCAAATACAGTTTTTGTAGGAGCAATCGGTTCGCCTTGGGGTGAGCAAGAAGACCGTGGTGTTTACAAAACTACCGACGGTGGCAAAACCTGGTCAAAAGTCCTATATGTAGACACTAAAACAGGCGTAGGCGAGATGATCATGGATCCAAATAATCCAAATAAGATCTTCGTCAACATGTGGCAGCACAGACGCTATCCTTGGTTTTTTGAATCAGGAGGAGAATCTTCTGGTCTTTATGTCACTCATGACGGTGGTGAAAACTGGAAAAAACTGGATGAAAAAAATGGTCTTCCAAAAGGTAAATTGGGAAGAATGGGCTTGGCAATGTCAGCTGCAAACAGCAATAAGGTTTATGCTTTGATTGAATCTTCGAAAAATGCGCTTTATGCTTCAGAAGATGGCGGCGAAAAATTCACCATGATTAATGATAAGGAAGATATCGGAGACCGTCCTTTCTATTACTTCGAAATCTATGCAGATCCAAAGAATGAAAATCGAATCTATACCCTCTATTCAAGAGTGGGAATTAGTGAAGATGGAGGAAGGTCATTCCAACAATTGCTTCAATACGATGGCGTTCACCCTGATCACCATGCATGGTATATCAATCCTAACGACCCTAATCTACTCATCGATGGAAATGACGGCGGCTTGAACATCTCTCGCGATATGGGTAAAACCTGGTATTTCGCAGAAGGAATTCCTGTAGGACAATTCTATCATATCAATGTGGATAATGAAATCCCATACAATGTATATGGAGGGATGCAGGACAACGGTTCCTGGACGGGACCGGCTTATCTTTGGAGACTGGATGGCATCCGAAATACCTACTGGCAGGAAGTTTCTTTCGGTGATGGTTTTGATGTAGTTTCTCACCCTTCAGATTCCCGATATGGCTACACCATGTCTCAGGGAGGTAACGTGTCCCGATTTGACAAACTTACCGGTCACAATAGGACCATCCGTCCAACTCATCCGGACAAGGATGTATTCCTGAGATTCAACTGGAATGCTGCTATCGCACAGGATCCTCATGACGCAAATACTGTTTATTACGCATCTCAGTTCCTGCATAAATCAACTGATTCAGGCGAAACATGGGAAATCATCTCTCCTGATCTGACGACCAATGATACAACAAAGCAGAAGCAACAGATGACCGGAGGGTTAACTTTTGATATCACCGGAGCAGAAAACCATACCACGATCATTACGATTGCACCTAGTCCTGTTGATAAAAATGTGATCTATGTCGGTACAGACGACGGAAATGTACAGGTGACTCAGGACGGCGGAAAAACATGGACAAATGTGGCTGCAAAGCTTACCGGCTTACCAAAAGCTTCCTGGATTCCTCAAATTCAGGCTTCCAAATATAGCGCGGGAGAATTCTGGGTGATTGCAAATAATTACAGAAACAATGACTTCAGTCCTTATGCCTATCATAGTGCAGATTTCGGAAAGAGCTTCACCCGAATTGCCGACGATAGCAAAGTTTTTGGATACACACTTTCAATCAAGCAGGATCCTGAAGTTTCTAACCTGGTATTTCTGGGAACAGAATTCGGATTGTATGTTTCTTTTGACAAAGCTAAAACCTGGAATAAGTGGGAGCATGGTTATCCAAAGGCTGTTTCCACCTATGACATGACGATACAGGAAAGAGAGGCTGATTTGGTAATCGGGACTTTCGGACGTGCGATCTATGTGTTGGATGATATCCGTCCGCTGAGAGTTGTTGCACAAAATGGAGGGAAAGCCCCTGCCGGAAAAGTAACCGCAATTGCTGCTCCAGATGCTTATCAGGCAGAAATTCAACAACCGCATGGGGAGCGATTTATGGCGGATGGAAAATACTCTGGCGAAAACCGAGCAACTGGCGGAAGACTCAGCTACTTCATCAATGATGAAAAAGAAAAGCTTGACTCAGTGACTGTGAAAATCTACAACTCCGGAGGAGAGAAAATCAGAACTTTGAAAGCCCTTCCGGAAAAAGGTGTAAATCGAATCATCTGGAATCTCGATCGAAAATCTACCGCAGAAATGACAGGCGGATTTGGTGGTGGTGGAGGAGGTCAAGGTGGCGGTGGTCGCCGTACCGGTTTCTTCGAACCTAGCGGAGGAGATGCTCTTCCGGGAACTTACAAGGCGGTTTTTGTTTACGGAACCGATTCCTCTGAGACTTCCATAAAAGTAAATACAGATCCAAGAATCGATGTTCAGCCTGCTGATCTTCTTGCTAAAGATGCTTTCCTGAAAAAAGTGGAAACTCTTTCATCAGAAGTAAGTGCCGCAACCAAAAAACTTGATGAAGCTCAGAAAGCTATCGATAAAGTGAATACGATGGTCAAAGACATAACCACTCCAGAAGCCAAAGCCTTGGCAGATGCTGCTAAAGACATCAAGAAAAAATTGGATACAACTCGCGAAGCATTTACGGGACCAAAAAGAGAAGGTCAGGGAATCGTAAGAAACCTCTTCCCGACTACGATGACCCGTCAATTTACTCCGCGCAGCTACGCAAATTCGAGCTATGGAGCTCCTGGAGCTACCGAAGAGCGACTTTACACTCAGGCTAAAGAATCAGCTGATGAGGCTATCGCCAAAGTCAATGAATTCATCAACGGTGACTGGAAGGCTTTCGAAGAGAAAGTGAAGGCTACGCCGATTGATATCTTTGAGACGGTGAAGAAGTAATCATTCAAATCACTAAAAAGCACCTGTGGAAACGAAGGTGCTTTTTTTTTGTCTTTCCAAAATTAAGTAACATGCAGATCAAAATATTCTGATGGCCATCACAGGAAAAATCAACTGGAAAACCGCAGCCGGACTTGTTATTGCAAACATGATCGGAACCGGCGTATTCACGAGTTTGGGGTTTCAGCTGCTTGAAGTTCAGAATACGTGGTCGATCCTTTTGCTTTGGATTTTGGGTGGTGGAATGGCTCTGATCGGTGCTTTAGTCTATGCGGAGTTGGGAACTCACTTTCATAAATCAGGCGGTGATTACATTTTTCTCTCTGAAACCATCCACCCTTCGATTGGCTATTTGTATGCCTGGGTTTCCATGACTGTGGGTTTTTCAGCCCCAATTGCGATCGCTGCAATGGCCATGAATCAATACCTCAAACCTCTTCTCGGAGAAACGCTGATTCCGGGATTATTCTTTTTGCTGGCAGTTCCGATTTCCCATATGTTTAGCGTGAATCGCTCAGGAGCGGTTCAGGATATTCTCACGCTGGTGAAAATTGCCTTTGTTTTGATCCTGATCGGACTCGGGCTTTACTATGCACCGGCGATGGAAGTACCCGCTTTCAATTTTTCTTCCTCCTGGCAAAATGAAATAATAATGCCTGGTTTTGCGGTTTCCCTGATCTATGTTTTCTACGCGTATACCGGTTGGAATTCTGCAGCCTATATCGTGGAAGAAGTTGATCAACCCGGAAAAAATCTCCCGAAAGCTCTGATCTCAGCTACCGCTTTTGTAATGGTCATCTATGTTATGCTACAGCTGGTATTTCTGAAGCACGCTGGTTTTTCCCAACTCGAAGGCAAAGTTGAAGTCGCCAATATCGCCTTTGGCAATCTTTTTGGACCCAGCGGGGCGCTTTGGGTCAGTTTCTTTATTGCTGTGCAATTGATCGCTACTATCAGCGGATATGCTTGGGTTGGACCAAGAATCACCCATGCAATGGCTCTCGATTTCAGACTTTGGAAACCGCTGGCAAGAGTGAATCAAAACGGAATTCCGGTCCGGGCCATTGTGCTTAATACCTTGATCAGTTTTGCTTTATTCCTCACCGGCTCATTTGAGCAAGTGATGCTTTATGCAGGATTTGTCCTTCAGCTGATGGGAACGATCACAGTCTTTTCGTCCCTGAAAATTAAAAAAGCTGGTGGTTTCAAAAGTCCCTGGAAACCCTGGATCCAATGGATTTACATTTTTTTCAGCTCAGGAGTAATGATTTATCTTTTCTGGGACAGACCTTGGGAAAGTTTCGCAGGACTAGGAATTTTGGCAGTAGGGATGATTCTTTTTCTGTTTGACAAAAAAGAAGGTATTGCAACAAAAAACCCCGATTGAATCAACCGGGGTTTCGTTTATCTGTCAGCATAATGCTCAGAATAATAAGCTTGGTAAGCACCAGAAGTAACATGTTCCAGCCAATCCTGATTTTCTAAATACCAGTCGATCGTGAGAGAAATCCCCTCGTCAAATTGCAAGCTTGGCTCCCAGCCCAACTCATTCTGGATTTTGGTGGCATCTATCGCATAGCGAAGATCATGTCCTGCACGATCAGTCACATAAGTGATCAGCTTTTCTGAAGTTCCCGCCGCTCTTCCTAGTTTCTCGTCCATTTTGGCACATAGAAGCTTTACGATATCAATATTTTTCCACTCGTTGAAACCTCCGATGTTATAAGTTTCTCCGGTTTTTCCTTTGTGAAAAACAACATCAATTGCTCGGGCGTGATCCAGTACATACAACCAATCCCTTACGTTTTCACCTTTTCCATAAACCGGAAGAGGTTTGTTATTCTTGATATTGTGAATGCAAAGAGGGATCAGCTTTTCCGGAAATTGATTTGGTCCGTAATTATTGGAACAATTCGAAATCACCGTCTTCATTTTGTAGGTATTAGCATAAGCTCGTACAAAATGATCTGAAGAAGCTTTGGAAGCGGAATAAGGAGACTGAGGATCGTATGGTGTGGTTTCCAAAAAGAATCCTCCATCATGAAGTGAACCGTAAACCTCGTCTGTGGAAACATGGTAGAACAAGTGATTGGATAACTCACCGGCCCAGTATTTTTTAGCCGAATTCAGCAGGTTTACAGTTCCAATCACATTGGTCATCACAAAAGCCAAAGGATCTGAAATGGACCTGTCTACGTGAGATTCCGCTGCCAGGTGAATTACATCGGTGATCTCGTGGTTTGCAAAAACCTCATCCAATGCATCAGGATCAAGGATATTGACCTTTTCAAAGACATAATTTTTTGCGCCTTCAACTGACTTCAGGTTTTCCAAATTTCCCGCATAAGTCAAAGCATCCAAGTTTACAATCTTGTACTCAGGATACTTTTCTACAAAAAGTTGAACCACATGGCATCCGATAAATCCGGCACCTCCTGTGATCAGGATAGATTTACTCATATTGATCTTAGTTGTTTTTTTTATAATAATCCAAATACCACTCTGTGAAGGCCCTTACTCCGTCTTCAATGGGAGTTGCAGGTTTGTAACCTGTGTCGCGGACCAAGTCAGTAACGTCAGCATGAGAAGCCGGAACATCTCCCGGCTGCAGCGGAAGCAAGTCCATTTTTGCTTTTTTGCCTAATCCTTTCTCAACAGCTTTGATGTAATCCATCAAAAGTACGGGGGATGAATTCCCGATATTATAGATCTTAAAAGGTACTCTGGAGCTTCCTGGGTCAGGATTTTTCGGATCAAAATCAGGATTGGGTTTCGCAGGTCTGTCTGCCACCTTCATCACACCGGCTACAATATCGTCCACGAATGTGAAGTCACGCTTCATCTTTCCATAGTTGAAAACCTGAATGGGTTCACCTTTCAGAATTGCCTCTGTAAAAAGGAATAAAGCCATATCAGGTCTTCCCCAAGGACCGTAAACGGTAAAGAATCGAAGGCCTGTTGTTGGGATTCCAAAGAGGTGACTGTAAGTATGGGCCATCAGCTCATTAGACTTTTTAGAAGCTGCGTATAAGCTGATCGGATGATCTACTGAGTCAGAAGTGGAGAATGGAAGCTTTTCATTTGCCCCATAGACAGAGCTTGAACTGGCATAGACCAAATGTTTAACCGGATGATATCGACAAGCCTCCAGAATGTTTAAGAATGCAAGAATATTACTTTGAATGTAAACTTCCGGATGGGACAAAGAATACCTAACCCCTGCCTGAGCTGCCAGGTGAATTACCACATCAAATTTTTCGGCAGCAAAAAGAGCCATCACAGGTTCTTTTTCAGACAATTCCATCTGAACGAAACGGTATCCGGGATAAGTAGATGATTGAACTAATTGATTCCTCTCTATCTTCTCCTTGGGAATTCCCATATGATCCAATCGGGCATACTTAAGGTTGATATCGTAATAGTCGTTGATAATGTCGAGTCCTACTACTTCCTCACCTCTTTCAAGCAACTTCTTGGCAAGATGAAAACCAATAAATCCGGCGGTTCCGGTAACCAAATATCGCATAGAGGGTAAAAAAAACAGGTTTAATTTGATTTCAAATATAGCTATTCTGTGTGAGCAACTGCCCGCAGCTTTTCGTTATAAGTTTCTAAAATTTCTAGATGGATTGCTTCTCTTGAATAGTTTTCCAATACTTCCTGGTAAAGATTTGCCGCTAATTGGGCCATTTTATCTCGCTTTACAAATGCAAATTCAAGAGCTTCTTTCAGGACCGCTCCATCTTTGACGGGGAAAATCAACCCTGTTTTCTGCTGGGTGATGAGGTCTGTATTCCCAATGATATCCGAGCAAATCACAGGTAATTGCATTGCCCCCGCTTCAAGCAACACATTGGGAAAACCTTCCCGATGGGACGGATGAACCAAAACATCTGCCAGCGCCATGTAATGAGCGACATGATCTGTCCAATCTATCTGGACGATTCGATGATTATCCCGAATCATCTGAATAGTTTCCATCGAAAGTGGATTCAGGTCCTGTTCAAAACTTCCCAGCAAAACCAGTTTGGACATACCTGCAATTTTTGAACCCAAGAAAGCCTGGACCAATTCTTCAATCCCTTTGTCTCGAACAAGCCTTCCTACTGAAAGGATGATAAAATCATCCTCTCCCGGCAAAATCCGCATCGTCGCGGCTACCAGGTGGTTTTCTTTGAGCACATCGCGATTGAATTTAGAAAAGTCAATTCCATTGGATGATCCTTTTCGGATGATATGAAGTTTTTCCGCAGAACAAAGTTTGTTCTCAAGTACAAATGACTTTAACCCTTTTGAATTAGGCCAAACTTCTGTGGCAAAATCGTATGTAAGTTTTTCTACGCGTTCCAGAATACTTTTCATTCCGCCTTCTGCAGCCATAAAAGGGATGCCCGCAAGCGTATGAATCCGAATTTTCACTCCGGCAAGTTTGGCAGCAATCATACCAAGCAAACCTGCTTTAGGGGTATGGGTATGGACAATGTCAGGCTGCTCCTGCTTAAATAATTGATAAAGTTTCCAAAGGCAGACTAAATCCTGAAACGGAGTGATTTTTCGGGTAAAAGGAATGACTTCATGTCGGCAACCTTCTGCTTTCAAAACCTGGGGGATTTCTCTGCCATCTGCACTGACCATGACCACATCCCAGCCATTTTCTTCCATGTATTTCATCTGCCCTGCGAGCAAAAGTTTGAGAGAAATCGGTACAGTTGTGATTCGGATTAGCTTAGGCATCAAAAATGATTTGTAAAAAGGCAAAGATAAGATTTTATAACGTTTTGGAATGTTGAATTATGCAATTAGCATTCCATTTAGGCCTATAAAAATCAATCCCCTTCCTCCAATTCAAAAATCTCTTCAAGCCCAACTCCAAAGATCCTAGCAATTTTCAGGGCAAGAACGGTAGATGGAACATATTTCCCAGCTTCAATACTGTTGATTGTTTGGCGGGACACGGAGACTTTCTCAGCAAGATCCTGCTGCGTCATGTCTTTTTTTGCACGCTCTACTTTGATAGTATTTTTCATATCCGGATCAAAATGAGAGCATGCTTTTCTGCTGCTTGTAAAGTACCCATCTGAATCTCCCTATGAAAATCAATTGGATTGTAAACATGTTATAGCCCATAAATTCCAGGTAGCCAAAACCATAAAAAAGCAGGGTTCCCAGAATCAAAATGAAGGTATTTACATAGCAGGCCACCAACAATGATTCCAACCGAAGCTTTTGGATGTATTCATCTTCCTCTTTTTCTCTACTGAAAGCAATCAGAAACAACGAGATAAACACTCCGATCAAAGCAAATTCGTTGGTGAAGTTTTCTTTCGAACTTACGAAGAAGCCATCTTCCTCGCGAAATTCAAATTCCAGCCAGGAAAACCCAAAACTCAGGTAGTTTTCTGCGAATAAAAGTGAGGCAAACGGAAGGAAAAGAATCCAACCGATTAACTGATACTGATGCGGAAGTAAGATTTTAGTAAGCATGGAAATAGCTGGTTTAGTTTAATTTTTTGAAGCAATATATTTCTGGTACTGAAATGCCGCATAGACATAAGCATTCAGAAGGAAAAGCACCAAATAGGCAGAAAATATCTCTGAAGTCAGTCTTCCAAATCGCAAATAATTCACCATCATCAGCGCCGCTATCCCCCAAATCAGCCAATAAAATCCTGTTTGGTAGGCCTGAAGGCGAAAAGACTTTATCATCTCATCCTCCACTTTTTCACGCGTAAGATTTAATAGCCCAAATCCAATTGCCCAAAAACCATAAATAACCTGAGAGGTTTCGATTGGATTTGAATCCGGATTGACAAAGGCCAATCCAATCACAAGGAAAACCGGCAACGGAAAAAATACATAGCCAAGTTTCTTCCATCCAAACGGCAAAAGTGGAACATTTAAAATTGATTTATCTTTCATAGGACAATTTTGTTTTACCAAATGTAAAACAAACTTTACTTTATGTCAAAATATTTTTCCATATTTTTTTTATAGAATATTTTGAAAAGCTTTCATTTTGCTTCACTTTGATTAAGTTTTTTTCAAAAAAGCAGGTCCTTTGTTTACCTTTAAGCAACATTTACTGTCAAAAATTAGAATTTCCATGATTTCAAAAATGAAAATAGCCATCATCGGATGTGGTAACCTGGGTACATCTATCGCAAATGGTCTCCTGATGAGAGAAGATTTTGATCCGAAAAACCTTACACTCACCAAAAGAAACACAGCAAGTCTTGCAGAATTTGAAGCAAGAGGGGTGCATGTTCATACAGACAATCTTTCTGCAGCTCAATCTGCTGACATTATTCTTCTAGGTGTAAAGCCCTATAATGTCTCCCCTATTCTTAAGGAAATAAAACCCGGGCTTGATCCTAAAAAGCAAATCATCATTTCCCTTGCTACCGGAATCACGCTGGAAGAAATGTATCAAATCATCGATCCATCAACGGTTACCTTCAGGGCCATGCCCAATATTGCGGCTGATATTCAGGAGTCCATTACATGTATTTGCGAGCAGCAAGCCAATCCTGTTCAGGTCGAGCTGGTTAAAGAACTCTTTGATGCAATTGGATTTACGATTCCAATAGATGAGAAATTGATGGAAGCAGCAACGGTGTTGGGAGCTTGTGGAATCGCTTATGTCCTGAGATTTATGCGTGCAATGATTCAGGGAGGAATCCAAATTGGATTTGATTCGGTGACGGCCAGCAAGATCGTTTTTCAAACTGTGAAAGGCGCATCTGAACTCATGATCCAACGAAATATGCACCCAGAAGAAGCGATCGACAAAGTAACAACCCCAAAAGGCTGTACAATAGTAGGTTTAAATGAAATGGAGCATCAGGGCTTCAGTTCAGCAATGGTACGAGGCGTAATCGCCAGCTATGAAAAAATTGAAAAGTAAAATAATTGCTCAAAAAGTGGCCGGACTGTTTTCATGAAATAATTAATATTAATAACGGTAAATTACCATAAGTTTAAAAAGGGATAATTTAAGGTTTATTTTTCTTTTAAATATTTTTAAAATACTTGTTTTTATTTTAAATATTTTCCTTAGATTTGTCGCGGGTGATAAACAACTTTTTACATTAAACTTTTTAAAAGAAACAATTTTTTAGAGGAAGGACTGTTTGGTACTTTTTCTTCCTTCCTTTAAATCAAAAAAAAATGCCCTCCGAAAAAATTTTTCGGAGGGCATTTTTTATATCCTTCTTGGATTGAAAACCTTACTCGAACAGTTTAGCGAGTTTAGCTTCCAGTGCCGGACCTCTCAGATCTTTTGCAATGATCTTTCCGTCTGGGTCAAGCAAATAAGTAGCTGGGATTGCTTCGATCTGATACAATTCCGCTGCTGCAGAATTGAAATATTTCAAATCTGAAACCTGAGGCCAGGTAAGTCCATCGTCCTCGATTGCTTTTAACCAATCTTCTCTGGTACGATCAAGGGAAACTCCAAAAACCTCAAATCCTTTGTCTTTATATTGATTGTAAAGCCTGACAACATTTGGATTCTCTGCTCTGCATGGCTTGCACCAGGCTGCCCAGAAATCAATCATCACGTATTTACCTCTTAAGCTGGAAAGCTTTACCATTTCTCCCTCAGGATTTGGAAGCTCAAAATCCGGTGCAACCTGCCCAACAGACAATGGTCTCATCTCATCTAACTGGACTTTCATCGTCAGAATCATAGCCGTATTTGGATAATTCTCATTCAACCTTGCTACAAGCTCATCGATGAACGGAAAATCATTCTTTGGATTCAAAAGCCCAATCGCTGCGAGAGAAGAAAAACTATCTCCCATGCTTTCGATTACTTTCTTCACTTCTTCCGCCTGATTACCTTCAAGATTCATAGCCTCAGCTTGAATTTTCTTGATTGCTTCTGCGTCATTTTTACTCATGGCTTCATAATAAGCCTCATTGAGCTTATTCACGTTGGCTTGATATTTCTCCATCATTGCCTCGATTTTCACCATTTCCTTGCTATCCTGAGATCCCTCGATGGCCAAACTGGTAGAATCAGCCAAATCATACGAAACCTCCACATCGTCTTTGAACAGCGCAAGTCTGACAGACTTCTTTCCGTAAAGATTCAATTCATAAAAAGTCGGGGTATCCACAGCCAAATCATACGTGAATTCGCCGGATTTATTTACTTCCAGCGTATCCAGTACTTTTGGGCGGCTGTCTGTAAACTGCGAAAGAATTACCAATCCCTCTGGAGCATTTGATAATTTTCCGGAAACTTTAACCATGCCATCTGTTTTGGATTCACTTTCACCGCAAGAGAAAAGTGCCATCAGGGCAACTACAATAATTACACTCATAGGGTACTTCATATTGGTTAGTTTTCTAATAGTTCTGTCAATAGTTTGGTAGCGACTTTTGGGTCTGCTTTGCCATGGGATTTCTTCATCACCATACCCATAAACATCGCCATCAGGCCTTTTTTACCAGATCGATACTCTTCTACTTTAGCAGTATTTTCAGCCAATACGCTTTCCACGATTGGTTTCAGGGAAGACTCATCACTTTGCTGAATCAGGTTCAGTTGCAGCGCGATTGCAAGCGGACTTGCATTTCCTCCTTTCAGCATCTCAGGATATACTTTTTGCGAGGCTACTGAGAAGCTTACTTTTCCGTCATCTACCAGTTTGATCAGCTCTGCCAATGCATCCGATTTGATCGGGAAGTCATCGATATGCAGTGTCAATTCATTCAGATAGGACTTTACAGGACCCATTGTCCAGTTGGACGCAGCTTTGTAATTATTCGTTTTGGTACACAACTCATCGAAAAACAAAGCAATTTCTTTTGATTCAGAAAGAACGCCTGCGTCGTAATCCGGCAATCCGTAAACGTTCACAAACTTCTCGTGCAACTCTCTCGGTAAGGCTGGCATGGTGACTTTCACACTGTTCAACCATTCTTCCGAGATAAAAATCGGACTTAAATCCGGCTCCGGGAAATATCTGTAATCGTTCAGATCTTCTTTGGTACGCATGCTTGCCGTAGTACCTGTACCTGCGTCAAAAGTTCTTGTTTCAGAGATAATCTCCACTCCCTGCTCGAGCAATTCTATCTGACGCTCCACCTCATGTTCGATTGCCCGAGTCACATTTCGGAAGGAGTTCATATTTTTCACTTCAACTTTCTTTCCGTATTCAGCAGCGCCTTTCAGCATGATCGAAACGTTGGCATCGCAGCGAAGGGAACCTTCTTCCATGTTTCCATCGCAAATATCGAGGTATTTAACCAGTTTTTTGATTTCCGTCAGGAAAGCATAAGCCTCCTCAGAAGTCCTCATGTCAGGCTCAGATACAATCTCAATGAGTGGAGTACCGGCACGGTTGAAATCAACCAAAGTGTCGGTTTCTCCGGCCAGGTGCATTGACTTTCCTGCATCCTCTTCCATGTGGATTCTGGTCAGCTGCACACTCTTGGTAGTTCCGTCAGGCATTGTGATTGGAACTATTCCGCCTACGCAGACCGGATTTTTATCCTGTGTGATCTGGTAGCCTTTCGGAAGATCGGGATAGAAGTAGTTCTTTCTTGCGAAAATATTGAATCGAGTGATTTCAGAATGACAAGCCAGTCCCATTCTTATTGCAAATTCCACTGCCTTTTTATTGACTTTGGGAAGTGTGCCGGGATGGCCAAGCGTGATGACTGAAATCTGAGTGTTGGGTAAGTTACCGTACTCCGTAGAGTCAGAAGCGTACATTTTGCTTACAGTCAAAAGCTGGGCATGCACTTCGAGACCTATGACCAACTGATATTTATTTCTTATTTCTTCGCTAAGCATTACAGCTTGATTTTTCTGATTTTTAAAGGTACAATTCCCTGGCCTTAGCAACTACTCTTTCCAGTCCGGCAAGGTCTTTTCCTCCTGCAGTGGCAAAAAACGGCTGTCCGCCTCCTCCGCCTTGAATTTCTTTCGCCAGTTCTCTCACGATCAGACCAGCATTCAGGTTTTTGGATTCGATCAACCTTTCGTCTAAAATCACAGCAATCTGTGGCTTATCTTCAATCTGAGCTGCCAAAACCACAAAGGCCAAAGGAACCTCATTTTTCAACTCGTATGACAATTTCTTCAAGGCCTCAGCATTTGGCAATTCTACCTGAGCAATCAGTGTATTGATTCCCTCACCGATCACGAACTGTTTAAGCAATTCAATTTTCAGGCCAGCTGATTTTTCCAAATACAAAGATTCAATGTCTTTCTTCAATTCGTTTCGCTCATGAATCAGGTTTTCCACTGCCTTTTTCAAGTCAGTCGGATGCTTAAGAAGCTCCCCGATTTCTTTGAGAAGGTTTTCCTGCTCGCGCAAATGAGCCTCGGCTGCTTTCGATGTAATCGCTTCAATACGTCGAACACCTGACGAGATCGATCCTTCTGACACAATCTTGAACAATCCAATCTGACTCGTATATGAAACGTGAGTACCTCCGCAAAGCTCAACCGAAAACTGTGGATCGAATGTGATCACCCGCACAAAGTCACCGTATTTTTCTCCGAAAAGCGCGGTTGCACCTTTCTTCTTGGCTTCTTCGATCGGCACATTGCGAAGCTCCACCAACGGAATATTCTCGCGGACTTTTGAGTTCACTATTTCCTCGACTCTAGAAATCTCTTCTTCTGTCAATTTCGAGAAATGAGAGAAGTCGAAACGAAGCAAGTTTTCATTTACCAGCGATCCTCTCTGCTGAATATGATTCCCCAATACTTCTTTCAAAGCTGACTGAAGCAAGTGAGTCGCAGAGTGATTATTCTCTGTCAATTTTCGCTTAGTCCGATCTACTTCCGCAGAAAATCTCAACTCTGGTTTTGAAGGAAGCTTTTCTACAAAATGAACAATCAGGTCATTTTCCTTTTTGGTGTCGATCACGCGAATCTTTTCGACATCTGAGATCAGCCAACCTGTATCTCCTACTTGTCCGCCGCTCTCTGCATAGAAAGGTGTTTTGTCCAAAACCAATTGGTATCTGTCGCCTTTTTTGTCGGTGATGACGCGGTACTTGATAATTTGAGAATAGGCATCCAAAAAGTCATATCCGATAAATTCCACTCCGGCATCTTCATGAACAAGCATCCAATCTCCGGTTTCCTGTTCTGAAGCCGCTCTCGATCTTGCTTTTTGCTTTTCCATCTCCTCAGCAAAACCAGTTTCGTCCAGTGAAAAGCCACTCTCCCTTGCAATCAGGGAAGTCAAGTCCAGCGGAAAACCAAAGGTATCGTACAATTCAAAGGCTGTTTTCCCTGGGATAACTCTCTCGAACTTATCCTCCAATTCTGCCTTGATCTGATCGAGGATTTTCAATCCGTTGTCCAGCGTATGCAGAAAAGAAATCTCCTCCTCCTGAATCACTCTGGAAATAAACTCCTGCTGCTGTCTCACTTCCGGAAAAATATCTCCGAAATTCTCAGCAATCAGCGGAGCCAATTCATATAAAAATGGTTCCCGGAAGCCCAGGAAGGTATATCCGTATCGGACAGCTCTTCTCAGGATTCGGCGAATTACATAACCTGCTTTGTTGTTGGATGGCAACTGACCATCGGCTATCGTGAATGAAATCGCACGAATATGGTCCACAATTACGCGGAAAGCGATGTCTGTGGGCTCGTCAATTCCGTAGGTTTTCCCTGATTTCTTAGCCAGCGCATCCAGAAATGGCTTGAATAGATCGGTATCGTAATTGGAAGATTTGAACTGAATGGCTCTTACCAGACGCTCGAAACCCATCCCCGTATCCACATGCTTTGCAGGCAATTCTTTCAGACTTCCGTCAGCGATTCTGTTGAACTGCATGAATACCAAATTCCAGATTTCGATCACCTGAGGATGGTCGTTATTCACCAATTCACGTCCCGGAATTTTGGCAATTTCAGCTTCCGATCTCAGGTCGACATGGATTTCGGAGCATGGTCCGCATGGCCCGGTGTCTCCCATTTCCCAGAAATTATCCTTCTTCGAACCCATGATGATCCGATCGGTCGGTACGATTTTGCTCCAAAGCTCATACGCCTCTGAGTCCATTTCAAGCTTGTCTCCTGCATCTCCTGCGAAAACAGAAACATACAAGCGATCTTTCGGAAGTTTGTAGACTTCAGTCAACAACTCCCACGCCCACTCAATTGCTTCTTTCTTGAAATAATCCCCAAAGGACCAGTTGCCCAGCATCTCAAACATGGTGTGGTGATAGGTATCAACCCCTACTTCTTCGAGATCATTATGCTTTCCGCTCACGCGAAGGCATTTTTGGCTATTGGCTACTCGTGGATATTTGGCAATTTCATTGCCGAGAAATGCGTCTTTAAACTGATTCATCCCGGCGTTGGTAAACATCAGGGTTGGGTCATTTTTGACCACAATCGGGGATGAAGGAACGTATTGGTGCTGTTTGGATTGGAAAAACTCGATGAAAGTACTCCGGATTTTCTTTGCTTCCATGAAAGGTATATCGTGCAAGAGTTGAGTTTTGATCTCCCAAAATCGTTTCGGGAAGTCGTTTTTTTCTGGTTGGCAAAATTAGCAGAAATTAAGCCTCTCGCAAAGGCACGGTCGAACTGAGGCGATTTTACCGCTGATTGCCTGATAAAAATTCGAAGATATCCTGCCTCTTTCGAATCTGATTTTTTTTTAAACCACAAAGCCAACAGAAGAGCACAAAGAAAATTCTCGAAATGGCGCAAAGAAGCGACGATTTTTATTTCCATAAGAATCAAACTCTTTTCCATTTCGCCCAAGCTAAAAATGTTTTTCGCTGGTTGTTCTATCTGAACTTGATTACTTATTCCCCGCGGCAGCTGTCGACCGTTGACCGTGGTCTGTTGACCATTAATTATTCTCCTTCTCCGCTTTCATTCGGGCTTTTTCCTGATCCTTGTAATACTTTCTGAACAGGAAGTTTGACTTCATCGCTTCCATATTCTCATTCAGTTTGTAAGTACTGCTCTCTACATTTTCCAGCGTCTGCACCAGCTGCTCCCGGAAGGCAGAATCACTCACAATCAACCCGGCAGTACCTTCGCCCTTTTGGATGTTTTGCATCAAAGTTTTCATACTGACCATCATTTCAGCTGCATCAGCACTGGTTTGTTCCAGTTGCTCCAATGATTTCTCCAGATTATTGTTCATCAGAGTGTCAGTGAACAAGCTATTGACAATGCCATCTCCCTGCTCCAGTTCTATAATCAAATCCTTTCCGGCTTTGGCAATAGCAGCCGCATTCGACCCTGCAATCCTAAATTCACTAACCGCCCCTTTCAAATCCGCTGATAAACGAGGATCAGATAACACCTCCCAAATCGCCTCACTTTCGTTCAGTTTCTCAGTGATTTCAGCCAAATTAATCAATGTCAATTCCAGGTAATTACCGGAAGAATTAAGCTTTTCGAGCATTTCATCCGTATCGATTTGCTTCGCAGGATAGAGCGTATCTCCTTCCTCAACAGCTTCGGCAAATTCCTTCTGAGGTAGGATCTGTATTATTTTATTCCCCATCAAACCATCCGTATTGATCGAGGTCAAAGCATTCTTTTTTATAAAAGATTTCATCGATTTATCAATCAAAAGTGTGACATGGATGGTAGTATCATCCAGCATTTCGACGGATTTGACTGTACCCACATCCATTCCCTGAAACCGGACATTATTGCCTGGGACCAATCCATTCACGTTTTCTACAACGGCCGTGATAGGAAATGAACTTCCAAAAATATTCTGGTTTTTGCCGATCATATAGAGAGCGAAAACCAGAAACATCAAACTGGCAATGACAATCATTCCCAATTTTGCGTTAGCGATTCTTTTGTCGTCTTTCATAATTAATCAAAAAACTCTCTGACTTTCGGGTCAGTTATTTTTAATAAGTTTTCATAGGTATCTGATGCATAATTCTTCCCGTCGATCAGCATGATTACTCGATCTGAAGTCATCTTGATACACTTCATATCATGAGAAATGATGACTGCTGTCGCTTTGTATTTTTCCTGAACTTCATTCATCAATTGGCTGATCTCTCTTGCGGTGATCGGATCGAGACCGGTCGTTGGTTCGTCATAGAGGATTACCTTTGGTTTCAGGATCAGAGTTCTCGCAAGGGCTATTCTTTTCCGCATTCCTCCGGAAAGTTCGGAAGGCATCATATCTACTGTATGAGCTAATCCAACATCTTCCAATGCTTCCAAAACTGCATCTTTTGCATTAAACTTTCGCTCCTCCTTGGACCAATGTCTTCGCAGCGGAAACTCCAGGTTTTGCCTCACAGTCATCGAGTCGTATAAGGCATTGCTTTGGAAAAGAAATCCGACATCGGCCCTTAGCATGTCCATTTCATCATCATCCAATTTACTGATATCATTATTGATCACGATTATTTTCCCGGAATCAGGAATCAGAAGTCTGATGATGCATTTGATTAAAACTGATTTCCCGGACCCGGACTTTCCAAGTATCGCAAGGTTTTCCCCGGGGATGACGTTCATCGAAAAATCCCTCAATACATGATTTTTCCCAAATGAGATGTTCACGTTTTTCACTTCTATGATAGGTGCGATCTCAGTCATCTTTTACGTCAGTCCAAGCAAGTCAGTAATCTGAACAGCGATCAAGTCAATAATAAAGACAAGTAAAGAAGCCACAATCACCGCTGTCGTGGCAGATCTTCCGACTCCCTCGGTACCTTTTTGAGAAGTATAACCTTTGTAACAACCGATGATGCCTATGGCAAACCCGAAAAAGTAAGTCTTGATAAGTGAAGGAATAAAATCCCCAAATTTCAAAATATTGAATGATTGAGACCAATACAAAGTCCAGCTAACATTCCCCCTGATATTACAACCCAAATATCCTCCATACATAGAGATGGCGATTGCCAAACACGTAAGCAACGGTACCATCAGGGTGGACGCCATGACCCGAGTCACCACCAAATACTTAAAAGGATTGGTTCCTGAGACTTCCATCGCATCGATCTGCTCAGTCACCCGCATAGATCCAAGTTCGGCTCCTATTCCAGAACCTATCTTTCCGGCGCAAATCAGGGCTGTGATTACGGGAGTAATCTCCCTGACAAGGGAAACTGAAACCATCGAAGGCAGTAATGACACCGCACCAAACTCCACCAGAGTTGGCCGTGACTGTATAGTCAAAACCAACCCCATGATAAAACCGGTGATCCCAACCAGGGTTAGCGACTTGTAACCTATCCAATAACATTGGTTTACAAACTCCTCAAACTCCTGCTTTGGCTTGAGGATTTCCCTGAAAAATCGGGCTGTGAAACGGGAAATATCTCCCACTTCTGTGAAAAATGGACTATCGAAAATTTTCAAGCGATTCGTATTTTAATTCTATATCTAAAATCGAAATTGCACTACTAAAAATTACAAAAGTAAATCACTTGTTTCAATGATATTGGTCATATAATGAACGTAAGCTGCTTTTTAAGTCTTAAAAATTTCAAATTCTGAGGCCAGATTCTCAAAGTTTTTTGCCTTCCTGAGTCCACAATAATTAAAACTAAATTTGATTCTAAGCGACCGAAAGTTAATTTCATAAAAATTTTTAAAACCCGCAAAAAACCTAATCCCTCTGCGATCTCAACACACACTTTGAACATTTCGCGATCATAAAAAGATATGAGCTACCTCAATAAAATAACCTCCCCGACTCTCCTCCTCGACGAGAAAATCTGCCGCGCCAACCTGAAAAACATGGCTGACAAAGCAAAGCGCCACGGCAAAAAACTGGTTCCTCACTTCAAGACCGCCCAATCGCATCAGATCGGGGAATGGGCCAAAGAATACGGAATCACCGAAGTGACCGCCTCTTCCATCAAGATGGCTGAATATCTCAGCGGTCAGGGATGGGAAAATATCCACATCGCTTTTCCTTTCAATCCCCTGGAAATCCCCCGCCTGAATAAATTGGCTGCAACACAATCGATATCAGTTCAACTCATCAATCCGGTCACCACGCAGATGCTGGTGGACAAATTGGAGCATCCAGTGGGATTCTTCATCGAGATCGATGCGGGCTATGGACGCACAGGTGTGGAAGTGAGTGATTTCGGGTTGATCGAGGAGATCCTTCGCACTGCGAAAAAATCCGACAAACTCTGGTTCAAAGGTTTCTACATCCATGCCGGACATTCCTATTACATCAAGGATATTCCAGGATTGTACGAACAAACCCGCAATGCGCTCAACATGCTCAAGTTTAAGTATCAATCTGAATATCCGAACTTGGTCACTCGAACAGGTGATACTCCTGGTTGTTCGGTGATGGAAGACTTCGGCGATATTGACGAACTCGGACCCGGCAACTTTGTATTCTACGACCTGATGCAAGTAGTGCTGGGAAGTTGTGATCGCGAAGACATTGCCGTAGCACTTGCCGTACCTGTGGTGGACATCAAAAAAGACCGAAAAGAAATCCTCGTCCATGGCGGCGGGGTTCATCTTGCCAAAGACGTCCTGGTGGACGCGCACGGCACCAAGAACTTCGGCGAAGTGGTCATCCTGAATGAAAACGGTTGGACCATTCCGAAGGAAAAATCTTTTTTGAAAAGCATCTCCCAAGAGCATGGAATCATCCAGGCCTCAGACGAATTGATCAACTCGGTGAAAGTGGGCGATGTCCTCGGCATCCTGCCTGTTCACTCCTGCATGACCGCCGACTGCATGGGAGAATACATGACGCTGGACGGTCAGCTAGTGGACCATGCGGAAGGAAAGTGATATGAGATTAGGAGATGGGAGATAAGGGATTAGGAGATTGGAGATCGTCTTTACGAGCTTATCTACTACCAAAGCAGAGGCCCAAAATCAACCTGTCCACAGAGGCGGAAAGAAATTTTAAATTGGAAATTAAGAGACTAAGAGATTAGAGATCGGCGTTTTATCCATACAGTTTTATTTCCATTTCCTATAAATTACCCCATGCACACCCCTCTCGAAATAACCCGATTTTACAATGCTCCGATCACGGAAGTTTTTGAAGCGTTTTCTACATCGGAAAGTTTGAAAGAATGGTGGGGTCCGAAGGGGTTTGACATGGAAGTAAAGACCTTCGAATTTGAGCCCGGTGGTATTTTTCACTTTGTGCTCCATGGTCCGGGGGGCTTTGACATGTGGGCCAAATGGGAAATTCTGGAGATTGAAGCTCCTCATCTGTTTCGATTTATCAATTCATTTTCTAACCCTGCCGGAGAAACAGTCCAGGCACCTGATGTCCCCTTCGGACCGGATTGGCCTTTGGAAATGGTCACCATTTTTAAATTCACTGAGGAAGCCGGTAAGTCCCGGCTGGATTTCAACTCTTATCCTTACCATGCCAGCGAGGCATCAAATCGGGTCTTTTTCCAAAATATCCACAATATGGAGCAGGGCTTTGGAGAAACTTTCCAAGGGCTGGAAAAGTATTTGGCTGAATCAGGCGAAAAGTGAAATCCAAATTCCCTTTGATTGTTGGGAATAGATGCAACTTGCTTTCGACTGAGTTGCCTGGAATGATCCCAACCTGGAAAGTGCTAAATTGGATTATCCAACGATAACAAGACTTATCGATATGACCCGATCCACTTCCATCGATCCAAGCACCGCGGCATTTTTGAGCTTTCTCCTCCCCGGCTGGGGACAGATGCGCCGTGGCAAAACCGCACAGGGACTGATCTGGATGGTAGTGGTAATCGCAGGCTACCTGATGATGGTTGTCCCCGGGGTGATCCTCCATATCCTCTGTATGGTGGAGGCATATTGGAGGGATTGACGGAAATACTGGGTGCGGGCAAAAACAGCATGCTACAACTTGTCGAAAGGAGTATGAAGCGCTGGAACAAAATACTTGGGAAGGACGCTTTTGGAACTTCCCCGCCTACTATGACCTGGACGATGTGATGCTGAACTTCAATCTGAAGCTAGGCCTGAGTTTGACGATTTTTGAACCTGTCAATCTTTTCAAGGGCGAGGAGGATGAGGATTGAAGAAAGCAGATTGCTCTCAGTCCCCGGAAATTAATCAGTCCTCCAAGACATAAAAAAAGCCGAAAGGAAATTCCCCCTTCGGCTTTTATTCAAAAAATATGCAAACGATTAAAATCAAAAAGAAACTTAATAAGATCTAATCCATCTTACTGGACCTGCACATTACCTCTTATCCATTCTACCGGAAAGCCATTTCCAAAACCATCTGATGCGCCAAAATCCTCACAGGTAATGGAACCATAAATACTTGCTGGGCCTCCATAAATGTAGGTATGCCGATCTACCTCCGCATTAGCCCCTTCACCATTATCTTCAAATCCAATCCAGATTAACCATAATTCTTCATTAAGTTCAACACCATAGCGAACCCAAGCTCTATTCCCCTCGACATATAGGCAATCCACCTCACCGGAAGCAATCACATTTCCCTCCGTATCAGACCAGTTTACCATTCCCACATCATTTCCTTCGCTGTCTTCTTTTGCGTTGAAAGTGATTAAAAAATCGGGATTCTCGGAACCGGGATATAGATCCTGTCCACCTCCGGATGCCATGGCTACCCATTTTTTATTGCTCCTGGCAAAAGGATCAATTCCGGGATCGACCGTTCCCTTGGAATTTTTCGCCTGATTGGCCAGTGCATCCAGAAACGCCTTATTCTCTGACAAAAGGCTTAGGTTTTTGCTTAAAGAGGAATCATTCAATTTTGAATTCTTCAAATCAGCTCCCTCATCGGAGCCATCCATACTACATGCTGCTAAAAAAAAAGACAAAATTGAAAACATAAAAACATGTTTTCCGAACGAAACAAATTTTACTTTTTTCATGGTTTTTTTTGGATTTAGGTTAAAATAATAGGATTAATCTATTTGATTTATTCATCAAAACAAAGTGATTATCAGGTATTTATAAAAATAATTCAGTTAAATCCTTTAAAAATTCATGTATTCCAAAATCAATTATTCAAACACCAAAATCACTTATTTCAAAAATTTCTCCTCCATTCGTTTTCTTCCCAGTTCAGCTTTGGGTCAACCATAAAATTCGAAGTCAACCACCTGAAATTTATTTTTCAGCAGCCGAAATATTTTTTTTAAAGGCTTTCTCCCTTAAGTACAATATACTAACAACCTGTTCTCATTAAAAACAATATTAAATTCTGAATACTGAATCATATTCATCCATAACAGTTTTTAATTTTATATATGATAAATATTTATTCAATTTATTCTGAATATTATCAATAAACGTGAAACCAAGTTGATCCCGTCTCCGTTATGTCAGTAATTAAAAACAATTTTATAAAACCTATTAGTATCATGTTTACATCAATTCAAGTGCGTCGTTCAGTATCATTCCTTTCCAAATTAGGAGTTGCCATGATGCTCGGATTTTTCAGCATAGCACCTGCCCTGGCTTCGGAAAACATTTCGAAGGACTCGGTATCATCAACTGAAAATTCTATTCCTGTTTATTCTCTTGACTTCTCTGACCTGAAGCAAGTTCCCACGATCACCTTTGTGGACAAAAACTTGCATATAGTAGCGGAGTTTTACGGAGAAGTGAGTGAGATCAAAACCAGATTTCCTGAGACGTTTGCAGATGCAAGTTTGCTAGGTGAATTCACCAATCACAAAATCTATTTGGTGACTCCTTCCAAAAAGTAAACGAGTAACAAATCCGGAATTTTACCCCAAGCACAGGCACGCCCTGCGCTTTTTTTTTGTCCAAAAGTGATAAATCTGCTCATCCGGTCCTTCCGCTGTTCCGGATTTGCTGGTATTCCGGATTTGCACTACGGAACATTTACTGGTACTGAATGTAAATAGGCCTCGGATACAGTTTGAGGATTTCAGATGGAGTCATCATTCGATAGGGAGAAGTCAAGATGTCGTTTTTATAAAACAGCTTGAATCCGGTGAATTGGATCGGCATGCCTCCGACAAATCTCCGGTAACTGTCCATCTTTTTAGCAGGAAAGCCAAACCCGTCCATATTGATCACTACCTGCACCTGAGGAGTAGGTTTGATGTCTTTGTAATTGGTCACCATCCCTTGGGTAAACCTGTGCACGACCAAAATCTTGGGAGTCAGATCATTATTGATGACCAGTTCTGAAAGATACTCGATGGCAAAATTGATGTCGGCTGCATCCAAACTGCCTATTTTGGTTGCCGGAATACTTCCGTCTTTCATCGACCACTCCGGGTCAAGACTGAGATGCACGATTGGATTGATTAAGTACTTTTCCAAAGTTGGCACTTCATTTTGAACCGTGCTATGCCCCACTTGAACGTCCAGGAATGTGATTCCACCTATTTTTTCACTTAAACTGATGGCCTTTTCTATTTGGGCATCGGGCATTCTGAGTCGATAAGTACCTCCTTTCCCAGGGTTATTCTGAGCTGTGATTGCGATGTAATGGATCGCCGGAATGACAGGAGTGATCGTGTCTGCTTCCCCCCACTCTTTCATTTCCTTATTCAAAAGATTGATCAGTTCCTCTTCAGGCAATCTGCCAAGAATCCCCATGTGTTTGGAGTAGAAATTACCATACATCGCCACTATCCGGTGGAAGGGAAGAATCGCTCCGGTTTGGGGAAACACTGATAAGATTGGCCAATGTTTGGCGATACTGTCGTGTGCCAGATGCAGGACTCGTTTGATGTAATCAGCAGTATCCAGTGATGCAAGTTTCTCCATTGCCGGACCGGCAATAAGGGTATCTATCCTTTCCACCTCATCAAAATCATATACCTCGCCAGACCTTGCAGCGGGCTTTTTTTCAAACAGGTAAAAAGTAATTGCCAAAAATATCAATAGGACCAATCCGGTCTTTTTCACATTCTTGCCAGTTAAAAATTAAATTTATGGAACTAAAAATCTGACTTTTCTTAATAACTGAAGAACCTTCACAAGACCTCTTTCGGTTCCAAAAAAAACCTAAACTTGTCAGTGCTGGTTTTTCATTTTTCAGATCATTTTTAAAGCTGATCAAAATCATTGTGCTGGTAGAAATCCTTCAGGAACTTCATTGAATGAAAGCCAAAAAAGTAATTTCCGCATTATTAGTTGGTATCCTGGTTCTGACAGTCAATTGTGGCGAAGAAGATTTTGGGTTGATCGTTTGCGATAAGTGTCCCGATGCAACTCCCTGGTCAGTTTGGAGTATTGATCTGAGGCATCCCTGCTTTCCTACAAAACAAGACTGTCAGGTTTGGGCTGATGGCCAATTAATGGGATCAGAGTGTATGAAATGCACTAAATAGGTATCCCAGCATTGACAGAATTAAGACCTGGCAGGCGCGGCATCTGCTCAAATCCTTATTTTTTTTAATTCAGTCTACGCTTATTAACCATGGGAATTAGAGATCTCTGGATGGAACAATTCCGACCATTCATCAAAATCTGCCTGAATAGGCTCAGGGATTGACTGAATAGAGGTAATCGCAGACATCTGAAAATGATATATTCGTACCCTGTTTCAGAAGTTTCGAACCTTAAACCTCAAAATTTATTTTTGACATGTCAAAAATCACCCGCCCAATTTTAACCTTTCTTGCTCTTGCCACAATGGTCAGCTGCAGCAAATACAAACCCTCAGAAACCGCAGACCTTACAGAACTCAACGCTTATTTTTCTCTCTCAGCTTCCGACACCTCCACTGCCGGGGCAGACAGCACTGAGCTGGTCATGACCAATTTTGCAGGTCCGGATTTGGTTCCAAGTCCTTCTTGCCTTGCGGTAGCACCCACCGGCGAAGTATTTGTCGGTGTCGATATGATCGGTTCGCTCGGCAAAACTCCTGGCCTTGGCAGCATCATGAAACTCGTGGACAGCGATCATGACGGAGTAATGGACAGCCATACAGAATTCGTCAAAGTCGATAACCCTCGCGGAATTATTGCAATGGGAGATCAGGTCTTTGTTCTTCATACTGTATTTGGGCAAGACAGCCTGGCACAAGGAATGGATTTGGTGGTCTTCGAAGACAAAAACCTAGATGGAGTGGCAGATGGCCCTTCCAAGCCTCTGATCCAACATATCAGCTCTCCCAAACATCTAAGAGACAGAGGAACTGACCACTCGACGAATGGCATCCGCATGGGAATCGATGGCTGGATTTACATTGCTGTGGGTGACTTTGGCTTTCATAATGCCGAAGACCGCGACGGCACTAAACTCACCATGCTTGGTGGCGGAATAGTCCGTGTAAGACCTGACGGAACTGAGATGGAAGTCTACACCCATGGCACACGAAATATTTATGATGTGGCCATTGACCCATTCATGAATATCTACACCCGGGGCAATACAAATGACGGGGGCGGATGGAACATTCGATTTATCCACCACATTCAAACCGGAGAATACGGCTATCCAAGCTTGTTTAAGAATTTCACCGACGAAATCCTTCCTGCCTTGGTAGATGTCGGTGGAGGTTCCGGTACCGGATCCTATTTCATGGATGATGAACGCTGGCCAGCCAAATACAATCACGTTCCGATGATGGCTGACTGGGGAAAAAGCCAATTGTATATCCACCGGGTAGCCATGGATGGACCAAGTTTTACGCAAGCCGATGAAAACTTTATCAAACTTGCTCAGATCACCGATGTGGATTTAGACGGATCAGGCACCATGTATTTATCTGCATGGGATGGCGCAGGGTACAAGGGAAGTCCTGAAAAAGGCTATGTAGTAAGAGTTGTACCTGTTGGTTGGAAACATGAGGCTTACCCTGATTTGAAATCAGCCTCTGTTGATGAATTAGCAGAATTGCTCAAAGCCAGAAATTCAGTCACCCGACTTGATGCCCAGCAGCAATTGCTAACCCGATCCAAAGAAGAAGTGGCTTCGGCAACGTTAAAAATTGCTCAGGACACTTCCCTTCCACTTGATTCCCGGGTAGCAGGTATTTTCACTTATGCTCAGGCAGCTTGCGCTTCAGGAGTAGAAGAATTATTGAAACTGAGCGAAGAGGATAAAATACGAGAGTTTGCGCTTCGTGCTTTAGCTGATCGCAAAACCTGTCTGGGTTCAGTCCCGGTTGAGGCATTCATTGCTGCTTCGCAAGATGCCAATCCGAGAGTTCAGGCAGCCGCAATTGTCGGCTTGGGAAGAATCGGAAATCTAGAAAGTACCGAGGTTCTTTTGGAAGTGGAAGTTCCGGCATCTGCTCAAATTCCTGCAAAAGACACCGAAGGTCCTCATTCCACACCAAATTCAGCGATCGTACTTCCGCATTTGGCCGTGAAAGCTTTGGTTAATCTGAACGCGGTAGATGCTACAGTAAAAGCCATTGATTCGGACAATTACAAATTGGCACTCTGGGCATTGCGCTACATGCACGACCAAAAGTCAGTTGACGGTTTGATTGCCGCATACCAGGATTCTGACGACGCTGGAAAAAAAGATGAAATACTGACCACTATTTCCAGACTTTACCAGAAAGAAGCTCCTTATGATGGAAGTTGGTGGTGGGGAACCCGACCTGATACGCATGGTCCCTATTATAAAACCATTGATTGGGAGGCCTCAGAGCAAATCAAAACTTTTCTTTTGGCGGAATTAAAATCAGCCGAAGAGTCTAAAAAGCCTTTCTTCGCGGCGTTGAATGATCGACTTCGATTGGGCATTGTGGAACTGGGCACCGAATCAATAGCTCCAGAAGTGGAAGAAGCTTCCATTGATCTCGAATCCATCAAAAACAAAAAAGGACAAGTTGGCGAGTCGTCCATTGAAGATGTCGTATTAGCTGTGGCTGATAGTAAAGGAGATGCGGTCAAAGGCAAAGCCCTTTTCACAAGTCAGGGATGTATTGCCTGTCATAGCATCGAAAAAGGCCAAGTAATGAAAGGTCCTTTCATGGGCCAAATCGGTTCGATCATGAATCGTGATCAAATTGTTGAGTCAATCTTGAAGCCAAACGCTTCCATCTCTCAGGGCTTTGCTTCAGTTCAGATCACGACCAACGATGGTAAGTTTTTCATGGGTTTTGTCACCGGTGAGTCCGCACAGGAATTGACAATCCGTGATATTGGAGGCAATGCTACCAAACTCGAAAAGAAGAATATCAAGGAACGCAAGGAACTGGAAAACTCAATGATGCCTCCGGGACTGGCTAATTCACTTTCTTTCGAAGAATTGGCTTCGCTTGTAACGTATTTGGCGCAGCAGAAGTAAAGATGTTGGATGACTGGTGTCGGATGAACGATGTCAGAGCAAATCTTAGAAACCAGAAAGCCGGATTTGATCCGGCTTTCTGGTTTCTCATTAAATGACTTTTTAAAAAGGAACAGGTTTAACTTCTGAAAAGAACCAGATTTCAGCAGCTTGCTTAACTGAGGCTTTTAATTTTTTGTCAGAAAATTTTAAATTCATAGACCAAACATTTGCCTATGAAGAATTTTGCACCTCACCGACCTTCCTTCTATTTCTATTTCAATGTGTTCATCCTGATTCTGGTATTCGGAGGATTTGGATTGAATGCCCTTGTTCATTCCGATAAGCTTCCTCCTGCTTCCGGAGTTGTATACATCCATGGTTTGATCATGTTTCTATGGTATTTCCTGATCGTGGGACAATCCGGTATGATAAGATCCGGAAACATCTCTTTGCATAAAAAACTGGGGAAAAGCAGCCTTCTATTGGCATTTGGGATTGTAATCAGCGGAATCTGGATGAGTTTGGTTCATTACAGCAGACCGGACGGATTTATATTTTCGACGATCAATACCTTTATCCTGATCAACTTCATCATTCTCTATTTCCTGGCATGGACAAACCGGCATCGGCCTGAATTTCACAAACGCTACATGATCTTTGTAAGCCTTTCTGCAGTTTTTCCGGCTTTAGGAAGAATCATTCTGGGACTAAATTTCAACCAATATCTCTCCGTTCCGCTTTGGATTGTCCTTGTTTTGGTGATGGGTATGTATGATTATAGAAGTCAAAAGAAAATCCACCCGGCTACTAAAATCGGGACAGGCCTGATCCTCGTTGGAATAGCACTGACACTAATCCTGATGGAAAATGCCGCCTGGAAGGCATTTCTGGACGGGCTGATGGGGTGAAAACCGACAAATTTCTGGCTCAACAGGAGGATAATCTAAGGTGTAAACCTTGCTCAGATTTCTTTCCTATCTTTCCTCTTTCCACCTCTTCAATTTATGAAACCCGGATTTATCCTGGCCAATCTTCTGCTTCTGACTTTGCTTTTCTCTTGTTCTTCCAAAGAATCAGAAGAGAAATTGGAGACCGATGCTGAGCTTGTGGCAAAAGAGTTTTTCGTGGTTCCGGGAGAAGATGAAGCCATTGATCCCGAACAGATCCAAAAAGGCGAAGTGTTGATTTCCTATTCAGATTGCTACTCCTGCCACAAGGAAGAAAGTCGGGCTAAAGGTCCGTCTTTCACCGACATCGCAAAAAGGTACCCCATCAAACAAGTTTACATAGACTTACTGGCCCGAAAGGTCATCGATGGCGGTTCCGGCGTTTGGGGTTATCCCGTCATGGGGCCTCATCCAAAATTAAAATTTGAGGAAACCCAAGCCATGGTGGCCTTTATTCTTTCTCTTGAGAAAAAGTAAGGTCCTGAATCCTCCGATTCCGGCCTTAGTCCAGGAGGATCAAAATCCGAAGGAGAAATGATTACCGAGTTTTCCCATTTTTGTGCTTAATTCAACCTTACTCAAACAACCAGGTTACGTTTCTACTATGGCATTTTCGATCAAAGCAATCCTTTTCCTCTCTTTTGCATGCGTTCTTTTCTTTGCAAAAACCAACTCTGAAACTCAGAAAGAGATCAATTCCGAACCCCCGGTCGAAGTTGAAATGATCACGAACTATGGCACTATTATCCTACGATTATCAGACGAAACTCCACTGCATCGCGATAATTTTATCAAACTGGTGGAAGAAGGAGTTTACGACAGCTTACTTTTTCACCGCGTGATCCAAGAATTCATGATTCAGGGAGGCGACGTCAAAAGCAAATTTGCCGACTCGGTTGCAGCCCTCGGCAGTGCAGATCTCCCCTACCAGATTCCTGCGGAAATCGTTCCAACACTTTTTCACAAAAAAGGAGCTTTGGCTGCAGCCCGGACCAACAATCCGCAGCGTGCTTCCAGCAGTACGCAGTTTTATATCGTACAAGGCAAAGTCCAAAATGACAGTCTCCTGACTCACAATGAAGGTCGAATCAATAAAATGCTGGCCCGACATTATGGCATCAATGACCCGGTGAATAAACCTCTGGCAGATTCGATTCAGGTTGCCCTGACTGCAAAAGATACTTCCACAGTCCAAACCCTGAATAAGCGAATGAATTTGATTCTGGATAATTACACCCAATATGAAACATATAGCATCCCTGAAGCACACCGGGAAGTGTATAAAACCATCGGAGGATCCCCGCATCTGGATCAGAATTACACCGTGTTTGGAGAGGTGATCCAGGGACTGGAAGTAGTCGATTCTATTGCAGCTGTAGAAACCGGCCCAAGAGATCGACCAATAACTGAGGTCAGGATATTGAGCATGAGGATTCTTGCGAAGAAATAATGGACTTTTTAGAAAAATAGACTCTTATTTATTCCTCCCCCATGTTAACCATGGACGACATGCAGAATACGGTCACTTTTATCCTATCACCGCCGGGTAAGCAAAAGTTGGTTGAACCTCCGTCAGGTATTTTTATTCAGAATTAAATTCAGAATCAATCTAACTATTTTTACAAGAAAAGGACAGAAGTACCTCCAAAGCAATGTTTCCCGCCATAGACAACCTTGCCTCCTTACTGACGTTAGCCTAAGCGTAGGCATTACCATCTAAAAAAGAAATCAGTCTCGGGTAAACGATACGAATTAGTATCGAACCTAATCGCCTTACAAGTACGCTTCTCTCATTTTTGGATTTGATTTCAGGATCTGGTAACGCTGCCCTGTTTATCTGATTTTATTGCTCACCCTTTTTGAATCGGCTTTCCAATCCAGTGATTGTTTTGTTTTCTGTTTCTGCCCTCAGACTAACATTCTGAACTGTTATTCCATTTAACCGGAACAACTTCCCTTCTAAAGGTATGAAGCCTCATTCGCTTTCCGATTTCGAGTTATTCAATCTAAAATTCACTTAAAATAATCTTATGAAAACCAACACAAACACTACCTCCCTGAATAAGGAACTGGTTAAGGAGCTTTTGGCTGTATCTGAAGCTCCTTGTCTTTCTCTTTATATGCCAACTCACCGCACCCATCCGGAAAATCTCCAAAATCCTGTTCGGTTTAAGAATCTGATCAAGGAATTGGAAGCTTCTCTGCTTCTCAAGTATTCAAATGCTGAGACCCAAAAACACCTGGAACCGTTAATTGAATTGACCAGCGTAGAAGGTTTTTGGAATTACACCTCAAGAGGATTAGCGGTTTTCAGTTCTCCGGGATTTATCACCGCAATTGACCTGACTGAAGCTCCTGAAGAAATGGCAATCGTGGCTGACAGCTTTCACACCAAGCCACTTCAGCAACTTTTGCAATCCACAGGACGGTTTCATGTGTTAGCGTTGAGTCTACATGAGGTTAAGCTTTTCGAAGGAAATCGTCATTCGCTTGTTGAAGTAGAACTCCAATCGGAAATTGTTGAGGCATCTGTTGATGCACTTGGTGAGGAATTGAATGGAAATAGTTTAAACGAAGCTTCACCTTCCGGAAGCTTTCATTTTTTCCAAAGCAACAGAAACGATGAATCAGAAGTGGAAACAGAGCAATATTTCCGAGAGGTTTCGAATTCTGTTCATGAAAACTATTCCAAAAAATCAGGTTTACCACTCGTACTTGCTGCATTGCCCGAGCATCACAATCTTTTTCAAAAAGTGAGTAAAAACCCGCTGCTATTGGCAGACGGAATCAAATTTAACCCAACAGCTTTATCATCGGATAAGTTGGCTGCAATGGCATGGGAAATCATCGAGCCGGAACATCTGCGAAAGCAAGAAGAGTTGGTAGGTCGTTACCATCAGGCAAAAGCAAATGGTCTCGGCAGTGAGGAAATTAAAGAAATCGCAGTTGCACTTGTGGAAGGCAGAGTTGATACCCTGATCATCGAAGCAGACAGGATCATCGCAAGCAGAATTACCAATTTGGTAACAGGAAATGTTCAAAATAAAGATTTGAGCAATCCCAAGGTTGATGATTTGCTGGATGACATGAGCGAGTTGGCAATCAGAATGGGCGGTCATGTGACAGTCCTACCTGCTGAACAAATACCTTCTGAATCAGGAATTGCTGCGATTTACAGGTATTAAGTTGAATAAAAATTATTGAGATAGTTTTTTGACGACAAATATATTTTTCGGATTTCGGATGTGATTCAACCTGCATCTGAGATCCGATTTTTTTTGGGCTCAGGTTAAGAACTAAGCGAATTGAGGTTTTAACCCCTTTCAAATTACAAGAGTGAGATAAAAGTGTTTTTCCATTAATAAGAGGCACGAGCGCGCAAGCGGTAGAGTTGAAATCTCTTTAAAAAGGGAGGTATGCATGCGCCATTATATCTTAAATCAGAATTGCGATACCTTAAACATCTTTGCGAAAGGAAATCCTTCTTCGGTTGTTCCTTCAACCCAGATATTCATGGTTTTGACCTCTGGGGGAGTTTTGACTTTGAAGGTAAAGACACCCTGATTTCCCAGCGTATTGCCTGCAGGATTCCAGTAGATTGTCGGTTTATTGACAGGAATCTCTTCCGAATCAAAAGAATTCTTGAAGGTGAGTTCGGGAGAGAATCCGCGCATTCTGAAAAGTTGGAAGCCTTCGGAGTTAAAGTTCGATTTATCACCGGCAGCAACCCGAATACCTTTTTTGGTTTCGATCATAATCACCCCGCCAAATCCTGCCAGTCCAAATGTGGTGGCGTTGTAAGTGTACACAGCGACAGATTCGAGTTCTGCAGGGACGAAACTTGATATTAATAATTCAAATTCATCATCATTTAAGAAGGGATAGCTCGCCCCATCGATGATCAAAAGCGGATTCGAAGCATTCAAACCAAAATTAAAATTACCGATACTTTTTCCTCCTCTTTTAAAACCAAAATACCCTGCAAAAGCTTCAGGTGAAATAGTTGCCAATTTATCTGCTTTCATTTCACGGTCAGGCGGACCATAACCATAATTCTTTTTAGCCATCGTTTCAATAGCTTCATCTTCCTTCACAAATTCATCCAACAGAATATAATCTCCCAACAAATCATAGGTGAATTCTTTAGCATTTTTGGAAAAAGCCTGGTAAGAATATTTGGGGAAAGAACCTCTGAAAACCGGCTTTTCGCGAGTGATCAGACTTACCGAACCATACGGTTTTTGGTTTTTATCCAGTGCTGCCAAAGCAATTGTGGCCGAATCCGTGAAGGAAAGTCCGGTAGCCCGGAAATAGCCGGAGGAATCCGTTTGTACAATTCCATAATCCTCTAAATCACCACGGACGACCGTAATCGGGTTCAAAAAGGGCTGATTTCTCTTATCTCTTTCAAATTTCCCTTCAACAGAAATCCCATACTCAATTTGGAAATCCGAAGCCTGATATGAAGGTGGATTGGCTTTCTCATCCAGCCAATTCATTGCTTCCGTGAGTGTCGGAATCATGTTGATCGGAGTTGCCAATTCATCATCCGTTACCGAAATTGTGAATTCCGCATTGGTCAGCTCTCCCGTCTCATCCAAGAAAGTCAAGCTGATTTCTGTTTCAGTCACTGATCCGGTTTTCACGCTGGAATGATCCAACTTGATCTCCAGATCCCCAAAGAAATTAGCTTCATCCAACTCAGTCGCCTGCACCCATTCTCCTTTTTTCAACACTGGCAAAGGCCGAAGAAAGAAATCCCGATCCGGATAATTACGCATCCATTGGGTGTAAACCCGGATAAAATAATCTCCGGAATCAAGGGAATCAGGCAGGACAAATCCACCCTGAACTTTCCCCTCCAGGATCGGGAAAATCTCGGATTGGATCACTTTTGTCTCGCTATTCATCACATCGACGTACAAAACACGACTCAACGAATCCGCCAGCAATCGATTTTGGTAAAGCATTTTACCTCCCAGCCAGACAGTTTCTCCCGGATAGTAATAAGCCTTATTGGTCGTCAAATAGGGCTTTTCCCTCAGGTTATTCCATTTGGCAAAAACCCGTTGATTGCTGTCGACCTCCGCATTGTAATATTGAATCAGACCGGTAGAAACATAATCATTGGGCAGAAATCTCCCGGCTCGCTGCCTCCCCATATAGCCGGAAAGGACTAATTGAGTTGGATTTACAGGGATTCCGTTTCGGTCAATATCAAAGAACCCCTGAGGAGCCGTGATCCAGCTGATCGGATTGTAGACATCGATGTAATACTCGTTCAACCAGGATTTATTTGCATAGTGAACCTCCACCCGGCCCGGCCAAATCACTCTGAAATTCCCATTTGAAAGGGGAATCCTGCGAATAGAATCTTCTGAAAGTGGTTCGATTGATTGCCCTAGTTCGACACTAAAACTATTGGTTCGGATCCTATCCATGGGAGCAGGATTGACCGTGTAAAGGCTGAAACCCTGCTCGGGAACAAGGCTAAGCAAAAGTGATTTCAGCAAATGCCGGGTAGAACCCTGATAGCTCGTTTCTTTATTATCATCCCAGGTTATTGATTGAACCGAGTCCGTTGAAGCCTTTGGAGTATAATGAACAAAGCCATAATAGCGAGCACCTGTCTTGTACAGCCGATAATCCTGAAGGTTGTATTCGATGTGGTAGCCAAGCGCATCGTTCTCAATTTGAAGAGCTTGCTGCGCAAAGGCACGGACATGATTAGGACCTTTTTCACCTTTGACATCCTCAAATTCCAATACCCAAGGGTTGGTGATTTCAAGTTGCTTTGCAAATGTATCATCCGGCAAAGCCAAAAAAACATCCTTAAATCTTTTGAGATTTCGCTCCCATTTCTTGTCAATTCGGGATTCCAGTTGAACTTCGCTAAGCATCGATTCCAGGGGTTCGAGTTTGAAATTGACCGTGAGTTGGTTTTTTCCGGAAAAAGAGACCTGTTGCGAACTCGTGATATAGCCGACGAATGAAGCGACTAATTCGAGAGTCTTTGGCAGGTCGCCGGTAATTTTGAATTCACCCTTTTCATTCGTTGTATTTCCAATGGTCGTGTTGTTGAGGAAAACGTTGGTGAAAGGCATTGGCTCACCCGACTTCGCATCCGTCACCACACCTGAAATGGTCTGTCCGAAAGACTCCATAGAAAAAAATGCAAGCAGGATAAAAAGTACGGTTTGGAAATTCCTTTCAAAAAATGACTTCATCGTAGTTGCCCTGAGTTGGTTTTTCTTTTTTGAATATACAGGATTTAAGGAGGAAATTTAGGGTACATAGGTATCGGTTTTCACTTCTCTGTTGTGGGTCCGATTTCGGCTGTCGTGTTTCTCAAGAAGCTGGAATCTATTAATCTGGTATTAGAATCAATGCTATGAGTCTTCGTTCGTCCATTTTTAGCATAGCCAATGTGCATTTTTCCTAATCCATCCATTTCTCTTTATCAGTACCGTTTTGATTTAAAAAAGAAGGCAAAAAAAAACCGCCTTTCAGCGGTTTTTAAATTCTATTGTTTGT
Organism: Algoriphagus sp.; assembly: GCA_029945945.1. Classification (GTDB taxonomy): domain Bacteria; phylum Bacteroidota; class Bacteroidia; order Cytophagales; family Cyclobacteriaceae; genus Algoriphagus. Next base: position 330,795 of record JAQSDM010000001.1, read on the forward strand.
ACCCCAATATTTGGAGCATGCTTTCCTGTGTCTGGTCTTTGGCGAAAAGCCGATGCGTGATTTCTCCGTTTTCATCCCGATCAATCAGCACATGTTTCGGTGCAGGAATCAGGCAATGCTGGATTCCGCCGTAACCGCCCAACGATTCCTGATAGGCTCCGGTATGGAAGAAACCAATGTATTGCTTTCTTCCTTGCTCAATTTTCGGAAGATAGATATTGAATTGGTGCGCCTCTGAATTGTAGTAATCCATGCTGTCACAAGTCAATCCTCCCAGGGAAATGCTTTGATAAGTCTCATCCCAATTGTTGACCGCCAGCATGATGTATTTCTGGTTCAAACCCCAGCTATCAGGCAATTGCGTGATAAAAGACCCATCAATCATATACCAAAGTTCTTTGTCATTTTGGAGCTTTTCATCCAGAACCGAGTACAAAACTGCACCGCTCTCTCCCACCGTGTAGCTTCCAAATTCGGTAAAAATATTTGGCTCATCGGTGTTGTTTTTACCACACATCCACTTGATGTTTTTCACGATCTGATCCGCCATATACTGGTAATCGTAATCGAAAAACACATTGGTTTTGATAGGCCAGCCTCCTCCGATATCCATCGTATCAAGTGTTGGCGCGATTTTCTTCAGATCGACATATTTCTGGATAAATCGAGTCAGTTCAGACCAATAATAAGCGGTGTCTTTGATCCCGGAATTGATGAAGAAATGAAGCATCTTAAGGCTTACCAGCGGATGGTCCTTGATTTTCTCCTCGTACAATTTGATGATGTCATTGTATCGCACACCAAGTCGGGAGGTATAGAAACCAAACTTCGGCTCTTCATCGGAAGCGATTCTGATCCCGACCTGGAAAGGCACTTTCACATGCTCCAGATAGTAATCGATCTCGCCCAAATTATCCAAAATAGGAACACAATTCACGAATCCATCATTCAGCAATTCGCTTATGTATTGCTTGTAAAGCTCTCTTTTGAAACCATTGCAAACGATATAAGTATCCTTGGTGATTTTACCTTCGGCAAAAAGCGTCCTGACCAATGGAATGTCAAAGGTTGAGGAAGTCTCAATATGAATGTCGTTTTTGAGCGCTTCATTCAGCACAAAGCTGAAGTGTGAAGACTTGGTACAATAGCAATAGGTGTACTTTCCTTTGTAATCATGCGTCTGAATCGCATTGTTAAAGAAGGTCTTAGCATTCTGAATGTTATCAGAAATTTTCGGCAAATAGGTCAGCTTCAGCGGAGTGCCATACGTTTCGATGATCTCCATGAGGTTGACCCCGTTAAAAAATAATTCATTGTTTTCAACATGAAACTCCTTTGTCGGAAAGTCAAATGTCTGTTGAATGAGGTCAATGTATCTGTTCATTTGCAGTTGGTTAATGCTATTCTAATGCGGTGCAAAAATTGCTTTTTCTGAGGGGAAATCAAATGAAAAGGGGACAAATCCCTGAAGACCGTCCCCTTTTTAACATTGCGATAATTATTTCTTAATTGGTTGTCTTATCAAAGAAAGCTTGCTGAAGCAAAATTTGTTCTGATTTGAATCTGTTTCTGTTTGTAATTACCTCTTTCAGAATGAGTTTGAATCTGACTTCTTTCTTCAACAAAGCAATTACCCGGTTGAAGAACAAAGATACGTCCTGATTACTTTCCACAGGAAAATAGAAAAAAGCAGCTTTCTCCTCAGTAGAAAAGGTCAGATTCAATCCTTTTGGTTTCCCAAGTGAGATCAAACCCTTGAAAAGAGGAAATAACACTGCAAAGCTTTTCTCAAAACGACACATTCCCTGAATCATCATACCTGAGGTTTGAGAAAAAAACTGAAGCATCTCTTTTTGGTCTTCAGCTATTCTGGTGAAACCTAAAGAAAGATGCCCGGAATCATTCAATGATTCGGTAACGGGAAGAGTAGATTGAGAAACTGTGCTCATGTCTTTTGGAGTTTTAATGAAACAACCCTTCAAAAGTAAAATGCTTTTTTATATTTTCCTATACTCCCTATAATTTTTATAGGGTTCTGTTCAACAAACTTTACCCCGCTTCTAAATCACTGATTTTTAAGGAAACAATTTTGAGTTTTGAAGTTTATCCAGCGCCCTTTTAAGTTCAGAATCTTCCTTTGCAAAGCAAAATCTCAGGATTTTATGATCCGTTTTCTCATTGAAAAATACCGAGATAGGAATACTCGCAACTCCTATTTCTTTGGTCAGCCTGACGGCCAAATCAAAATCTGATTCCTGCGAAAGATGGCCGTAAGAAACGAGCTGGAAAAAACTTCCTTGTGCAGGCACAAACTGAAATGGAGTTCCCTTTAGGCCTTCGCAGAAAAGGTCCCGTTTCTTTTGGTAAAAATCAGGAATTGAAAGGTAGTTGCCGGGTACTTCCAGATATTCAGCCAACGCATATTGAAGAGGTGTTGCCGTACTGAAGGTGACGAATTGATGGATTTTCCGAAACTCAGCTGTCAATTCTTTTGGAGCGAGGCAATAGCCGATTTTCCAGCCGGTGACATGAAAAGTCTTCCCAAAAGATCCACAAACGAATGTTCTGTCCTTCAAAACAGGATGAGTCATCAAGGAAATATGAGTTCGCCCATCAAAGGAAATATGCTCATAAACTTCATCGCTGACGACATAGATATCAGTATCATGAATCAGACTGGCCAGCATATTTACATCTTCCTGGGACCAGACATAACCCGTTGGATTATGTGGTGTATTGACCATGATCAACCTGGTTTTTGGATTGATCGCTGACTTCACTTTTTCCCAATCCACCGAAAAATCAGGCAGGCTTAGTGGTATATAGATCGGAATGCCTCCATTCAAAATCACAGCAGGAGCGTAACTATCATAGGCTGGTTCGAGCAAAATCACCTCATCGCCTTCCCTGACTACAGCAGTAACCGCGGAAAAAATAGCTTCCGTCGCTCCGGAAACAATGGTCACTTCTTCCTCTGCATGGTAATCCACTCCATAAACCAACTTCGTCTTTTCTGCCAATCGCTGTTTCAAAACAGGAACACCACTCATCGGAGCGTATTGATTGAACCCCTTATTCATGTATTTGGCGACCAAATCCAGTAAATGCGGATCGCAATTGAAACCGGGAAAGCCTTGGGAAAGGTTGATTGCACCATAATCCGAAGCCAGTTTGGACATGACGGTGAAAATGGTCGTTCCGACATTCGGAAGTTTAGAAGAAATGGTCATTGGATTGAACAGGACTAACTTTGGGTACAGAAATTTAAGCTGAAAATTAAGGTAATTTCATAAACACAGTTTCCAAACAGAAAACTACCTTCCCAATAAATAATAAATCATCAGGGTAATCATGCAGAGTATCAGAGAAAGAGGTTTGGCAAACCTCCATTCCTTCAAATCAAGCGTACTAATTTGAGAGGATAAAGGAACAGGTCTAGCAGGATACTTTAAACTGACCAGAGACATCACCCCCAAATTCAATAAAAACTCGATTGCCCAAATATGAATAAAATGGAGGTTCACTTCAATCACAAAAGTCGTCAAAAGGTAAAAGGAAAGCCCCGTTACCAGTCCAACTTTGGCTCCGGCAGATGAGATTTTTGGAAGAAAAAATCCTGCAATTAGTACGGAAGCAATCGGGATGAAGAAAATTCCATTCAACTGCTGCATCAATTGATACAAGCCATCCGGAGCATTGGCTACTAAAGGAGCTACCAGAATTGCCACTACCGCCAAAATCAAAGAACTCCATTTTCCTACCCTCACAAGTATTTTATCAGAGGCAGAGGGCTGAATCATTTTCTTATAAATATCCAAACTGAAAATGGTAGCGGCAGAATTCAAAACAGAGTTGAAAGTGCTCAGAATGGCTCCCAATACCACCGCAGCAAAGAAACCTAACAGACTTAATGGAAGTACTTTTTTCACCAGCATCGGATAGATGAAATCTTGATCAGCGTAATAAAGCTCTCCATAATAGTAATAAGCAATGATGCCCGGAAGGACGATAATAAGAGGAATCAGAATCTTGAAAATTCCGGTATACAGCAATCCCTTTTGCGCTTCAGCCATGTTTTTTGCACCTAAAGCCCTCTGAATGATGGTTTGATTCATACCCCAAAAATAAAGCTGATTAATCATCAAGCCTGTGAAAAGTGTGCTGAAAGGCATTACAGAATCCTCCACACCTATTACATTAAATTTATCTGGAACAGTTTCATACACTTTGGTGATCCCGCCCAGGATATTTCCATTTCCAATATCCCATAAAGCAAAAACAGGAATCATCAGACCCCCGATCATCAGACCAATCGCATTGATCGTATCTGAATAAGCCACGGCCTTCAATCCTCCAAAAATTGCATACACAGATCCGATGACCCCAATCGTAATCACGGTCAACCAAATCCCTTCCGATCTGCTTACGTCAAGCATTTCTGAAACATTGAAAATACTTTCCAAATTGATCGCTCCTGTATAGAGCACAATTGGAAGGAGCGTCACTACAAAAGACAGCATCAATAAAAAAGCTACAATTGTCTTCGTGGTTGCGTCAAATCTGTTTTCCAAATATTCGGGAATGGTCGTCAATCCCATTCTGAGATAAATGGGAAGAAAATAAAGGGCTGCGATCACCAGGGCAATTGCTGAAGTGACTTCCCAGGCAATGATGATCATCCCATTTTTATAGGCCGAACCATTCATTCCAATCAAATGCTCCGTAGAAATGTTAGTAAGAATCATGGAGCCAGCTATCACTCCTCCTGTCAAGGTTCTTCCTGCCAAAAAATACCCCTCTTTTGAGCTGACATCATCCTTTCGCAGCTTATACCAAGATAAAAAAACAACAAGCAGCGTGAAACCAACAAATGAGATGGCTGTAAGCATAGAAGGGTTAATTAGGGTTTCAGCATTGAATAATCACTTCTTAAAAAAGAAAAAGGGGATATGAAAATCCCCTTTCGATTTAAGGTAATGTGTTAAAACTTCCAGGTCGGCGGAAGGTATTTGGCAACCAGGTCTTCATAATAAGGTCTCAAAGCTTTTGAATCCGGCGGAACAGGAACTTTTGAATACAGATCGTAAGGATTGAATTTATCTACCCATTTGAACATCTCTCTGTCATGGTCATTCATCAGGTGATCATAGGCATTTTCCCTATGCTGGGAATAAAAGGAATGGTAGCGAATCATGTAAAGAGCCTGTTCAGGCAGATAATTCTTCACCATTTGATACAGATATTCGTCGTGGCCCCAGGACATTTTTACCACATCAAGACCACAATTGGGAGAATAGACACCGTATTTGGTGTTAAAGCGCTCGTCTTTGAAATCAGGATTATCTTCGAAAAATTCGGGATAAACAATCTTGTCGGAATGCTGGCAACCAACAGGAAAAGTATCTCCTACTACAGCCCATTGGGGCTCGTCAAACAAGCATAGGACCTTTCCCATATCATGGATGAATCCCGTCAAAACAAACCAGTCCGGATGTCCATCGGCTCTGATCGCTTCGGAAGTCTGAAGTAAATGCTGTAGCTGATCCAAACTCGTATCCGGATCAGAATCATCCACAAGTGTATTCAGATAATCCACTGCATCCCAAAAAGACATCTCCTTTTTCTCAAACCTCAAAAACTCCTTTTGTTTGTTTACAACGAAGTCATAGGTTTGATAATGGTGGTTCAGGCGGTAAAACTCCCTGACGGTGTCAACCTTTTCCGAATCATGATAATTTCTGTAATCATCTTTCGCTTTGGCTTGCTTTTCCTTGGACTCAGGATATCTCACCAACAGGTCATCTTCCCATTCGTCCATATTTTGCAGCGGAGATTTAACTTTATCTGAATAAGCAGGTTCCATATTCTTTTTATTTGGTTCTGTAAGATAATAACAAAATTATAACGACATAAACCATTGATTGAAAGTGTTCCGTGTTAACATTAACTTATTGCAATGCTCTATTGAAAAACTTAAAACCCTGAGAAAAGCAAAGGTGAATGAAAGATTGAAGCAGCGAATTCTTTAAATGGTATTTCCATCCCAAAGGGATGATATTTCAATCCTATTTCTACTTTATTGCATTTGAGTTTAAACAGAATTCTCTTTAAGAAACAGCCCTATTCAATTTAAACTCGGTTTTTGATCTTTTTAAGCCGAAATATGCCTCCATCGTGTTTTTCGGGCATTTTTACTTACTTTTGCCCCACTTAAATAAACCCACTTTAACTTTTAATTTCCTGAAAAAGGATGCGTAAAATCAAACTAGTAGAGGTGCGATCGGAGATTGCTGCGGGCACCAGAGGAGCAAGCATGGGAATCGATGCCCTGAAAATTGCCAGCCTCGACAAAAAGTCAAACTTCTTCAGCAGATTCGATCCGATCAATGTTCCTGACGCCAACAATTTCCTTTGGCGAGGCAATAATCACCCGAATGCCAAACACATTGACGGAGTATATCAGGTTTTGAAAAACGTCTACAGCACCATTGAATCGCTGAGACTGGAGAAGAAATTCCCGATCGTCCTTGCCGGGGATCACAGTACCGCAGCAGGAACCATCATGGGAATCAAAGCCGCAAATCCGGAGAAGCGCCTGGGAGTGGTTTGGATAGATGCTCATGCAGACTTGCACACGCCTTATACGACTCCTTCCGGCAACATGCATGGAATGCCATTGGCGATGGTGACTCAACTTGATAACAAGGATTGCCAGGTGAATGAACCCGGGGCAGAAACCATTTCCTATTGGGAGAAAATCAAAAAGATCGGAGGCGATTCGCCGAAAATCCAACCAAAAGATATTGTGTTCATCTCCGTCCGGGACACAGAGGAACCTGAAGATTATCTGATCCATCAATACGAAATCAAAAACTTCAGCACTCACGAAGTTCGTGAACTAGGAATTCAAAAAGTAGCTTCCCAAACTCTGGAAATCCTTGCAGAATGCGATCAGATCTATATTTCATTCGACGTGGACAGTCTGGATAGTTCTATTTCGGTTGGCACTGGAACGCCTGTTCCAAATGGTTTGACCATTGATGAAGCGATCCGTCTCAATGCAATATTAATCAAGGATAAACGCGTGTGTTGCTGGGAAATCGTAGAAGTAAATCCAACGCTTGACACAGAAAACACCATGGCTGAAATCGCCTTTGAAGTCCTCGAAATCACCACGAAGTCATTGGTTGATAATTTTTAGGTTGGTTATAGGTTATTGGGTTAATGAGTTATTTAAAAAAAATCTAAAGCTTATAGTCCATAGTCCATAGATTTGCAACCTATTCTCAACCCGGGATAAAATTAAAATTGGAATTAATTCGAGTGAGAGAAAGTCATCTTATGTCTAACGTCTCACATCTTACATCTTAAAGATGAATATTCAAGAATCAATCGCCTCTGGCATTCAACAAGCTTTTAAGGTTTGCTTTTCCCATGATTTGCCTCTGGAAGAAATCAGCCTTGCTCCTACCCGAAAGGAATTTGAGGGCACTTATACCTTCGTTGTATTCACATATTTGAAAGTTTCTAAACTTTCCCCAGAAGCAACCGGAAACAAAATTGGTGACTACCTGAAAGAAAATGTAGCGGAAGTCTCCGGCTATAATGTCGTCAAAGGATTCCTGAATCTGGTACTAAATCAGAGCGTTTGGGTTGATCTGTTCCAAAAGCTGATTGCCAATCCAACCATTGGTCAACTTCCTCCAAATGGTAAAAAAGTGATGGTGGAATATTCCTCTCCCAACACCAACAAACCGCTTCATTTGGGTCATTTGAGAAATAACTTTCTCGGGTATTCGATAGCCGAAATCCTCAAAGCAAATGGCTATGAAGTAATCAAAGCAAACCTGGTGAACGACCGTGGAATTCATATCTGCAAATCAATGGTGGCTTATCAGCATTTTGGAAACGACGAAACTCCCGAATCTTCCGGTCTGAAGGGCGATCACCTCGCAGGTAAGTATTATGTGCTTTTTGATAAAGAATATAAGAAGCAAATTGAAGAACTGAAGGCTGAGGGCATATCGGAAGAAGAAGCAAAGAAAAATGCTCCGATTATCCTCGAAGCTCAGGATATGCTTCGCAAATGGGAAGCAAATGACGAGGTTGTCGTTTCACTTTGGAAGAAAATGAATGCCTGGGTTTACGCCGGTTTTGCAGCAACCTACCAGAGAATGGGTGTCAACTTTGACAAGTTCTATTACGAATCAGATACCTATTTACTGGGAAAAGACATTGTGGAAGAAGGCTTGTCCAAAGGCGTTTTCTTTAAAAAAGCAGATAACTCTGTTTGGGTGGACCTAACTGACGAAGGTTTGGATCAGAAGCTCGTTCAGCGTGGCGATGGCACTTCGGTTTACATCACTCAGGATCTGGGAACAGCAGACCTGAAATACAAAGATTTTAAGATTGACAAGTCTGTATATGTAGTTGGCAATGAGCAGGATTACCACTTTGAGGTTCTGTTCAAGATCATGCGGAAACTCGGCAGATCTTACGGTTCCGGGCTTTATCATTTGTCTTATGGCATGGTGGATTTACCTACCGGAAAAATGAAATCCAGAGAAGGAACAGTAGTAGATGCAGATGACCTGATGCAGGAAATGATCGAAACTGCCGAGCAGCACACCAAAGAACTGGGCAAAATCGACGGGTTCAGTTCAGACCAGGCAACCAGTCTGTACGAAATGTTGGGAATGGGTGCTTTGAAATATTTCCTGCTGAAAGTTGATCCTAAAAAGCGCATGCTTTTCAATCCTCAGGAGTCAATCGAATTCCAGGGAAATACAGGTCCGTTCATCCAATATTCCCACGCCAGAATTGCTTCTATTTTGCGAAAAGCTGTTCAAATAGGAGTGAATTACAAAACCACTGATTTCTCAGGAATAAGCCATCTGGAAGAATCTGAAGCCGATTTAATCTATCTCTTAAATGATTTTGACCGAAAAATCGAGATTGCAGGAGAAGAATTTTCTCCTTCGGTATTAGCTCAATATCTCTTCGATCTCGCAAAGGAATACAACAGGTTTTATGCGGATGTTCCTATCTTTCTGGAGAACGATGCAACAGTTTTGGCGTTCAGAGTTGCCCTTTCTGAGCAAACAGCCAAAACAATCAAAAAGGGCATGAGTTTATTGGGTATCACCGTACCAGATCGTATGTAACTATGAAATCGAGCATGAAGCAGTAGACACATAGAGATAGATTATCAACCATGCGAGATTCCATATGGCCCGAAAAAATCAAATTATAATCTTATGAAAAACCTGATCATTTTATTTTCTCTTATCCTCATTGCTTGTCAGCAGCCTATCGAAAGACCTAAGGTGCTGGAAGCTGGATTTATGACCACTTCTAAAAACATGGAAAGCAGCTTTTACGATTTCAAAATGAAAGACCTCGACGGAAAAGAGGTTGATTTCGCTCAATACAAAGGCAAGAAAATCATGATTGTCAATGTCGCTTCTAAATGCGGCTACACGAAGCAATATGCTGCACTTCAGGAATTGAATGAGAAGTACGGTGACAAAATCGCCATTTTGGCCTTTCCTGCAAATAATTTCGGAGGTCAGGAGCCCGGATCAAACGAGGAAATCAAAGAATTTTGCACTGCCAATTATGGCGTTACTTTCCCGGTTTTTGAGAAACTATCTGTTAAAGGTTTTGACAAGCACCCACTTTATCGCTGGCTCTCTGATCCCAAGATGAATGGCTGGAATGACGAAGAGCCAAGCTGGAATTTTTGCAAATACATCCTGGACGAAAAAGGTGAATTGGTAAAATTCCTCCCTTCATCTGTCACTCCTTTGGATGAAGAAATCCTAAGCTTAATTGAAGGCTGATCCGAACTATCCGCTGAGTGAAAAAAACTATTGAAACAAAAAAAGAAGCCTGGCTCCATGCGGTCAGGCTTCGAACTTTACCCCTGGCCTTGGCCAGTATTTTTGCAGGTTCTTTTTTGGCCGCTTGGAAGGATTCCTTTCGTTGGGAGATCCTTCTTTTGGCTTCATTGACCACCATTTTCCTTCAAATCCTTTCCAATCTTTCTAATGATTACGGCGATACGGTTCACGGAGCAGATTCCGCAGATCGTCAGGGTCCAGTGAGGGCGGTACAATCCGGCTTGATTTCTTTGGCAGAAATGAAAAGAGCGATGTACTTCTTTGGATTTTTATCCTTGATTTCGGGTCTTTTCTTATTGTTTCTGGCTTTACAGGATTGGAAGCTGTTTGCAATTTTTCTTGGGTTGGGACTAGCAGCGATTTGGGCCTCTATCTCTTACACCTCAGGCAAAAACCCCTACGGCTATGCGGGTTTAGGTGATATTTCTGTCTTCATCTTTTTTGGCTTACTGGGAGTCTTAGGAACCTACTTTTTACACACCTTAAGCTTTGAACCTATAGCGATCGGAATAGCTGTCTCATTAGGTTGCTTTAGTGCTACAGTATTGAACATCAACAATATCAGGGACATTGATTCAGATAAGCTTGCCGGAAAACGCTCCATTCCTGTAAGAATAGGAAGGGAAAAAGCTATCCAGTATAATTGGGCATTGATCATGACCGGAAATATTTTTCTGGGAGGTTTTGCAAGCACCACAGGAGAATGGTATACGCTTCTATCCTTTTTTGCCTTTCTCATTATGATAAAAGTCGGCGCCGGTGTACAAATGGCTAAATCATCGGCCGAAACCGATCCATACCTGAAAAAAATGGCGTTAAGCACTTTGCTCTGGGTAATACTTTTTGGAATCGGACTGCTTTTTTTAGGGAAAAGCTGATCAAAGTCCTTTTCTGCTTCCTTTTTTGTGCTAATTTGGCATAAACAATCTCCCAAAAACGCAATGACAAAAGTCCTCGTTCCATTTGATTTTTCTGAGCAAGCTCAGAATGCATTAGATTTTTCCACTGGCCTGGCAGAGAAATTTGACAATGTTCTTGTAGAAGTTCTGCATGTGATAGAAATCCCTGTTTCCTCCGGATACGGAGGTTCGATGGGTGGAGGAGAGATGATGCCTGAAGTTGAAAGTCAGATTTTTTTCATCGAGTTGATGAAGCGTCGCAAAGAACAGATGGCAGAACTCGAAGCTGAATATGCCGGAAGGAAATTTGAATTTATTACCAAAATCAAACTCGGCAACGCCTACAAAAATATCTCGGAGTCTATCATTGAAGAAAGTCCAGATCTGGTAGTAATGGGATCCAAAGGTATTGGCGGACTTGAAGAAATCGTGGTCGGCAGTAATACCGAAAAAGTAGTCAGACATGCTCAATGCCCGGTATTGACAATCAAAGGAAAATCTGATCCAAACAGTTTCAAAAAGATCGTCTTCGCGAGTGATTTTAAAGAAGGAGATTCAGAAGTGGCCGCAAGAGTGAAGAGGTTACAGAATTTATTCGAAGCAGAGCTTTATTTCGTTGTAGTAAATACTCCCGGAAATTTCGAGTCAACCCGGGATTCAATCAACAGGATCAAGACTTTTGTAAAGACTTATGGGTTCGAAAATGTGAAAGCTGAAATCTACAACTCTGCCTCTGAGGAATCAGGAATCATCGAGTTTGCAGATGACATCAATGCAGATTTGATTGCAATGGCTACGCATGGCAGAACGGGCTTCATTCATTTGATCACAGGAAGTATCGCTGAAGATGTGGTCAATCATTCCAGCCGTCCGGTTTGGACGTTCAAAGCAAAATAATTCACAATTTATTCTTGAAGCCTGCTCTAATTGGGCAGGCTTTTTTTGTTGACAATGGCTATGAAATCGAGCATGACGATGAACGTCACACTGTGAGAGAATTGTTCACCATGCGATATTCCATATGGCCTTTGAAAAAAAATTATAAGCATATGAAATCGAGCTTGACGCAAGCGTCACACAAAGGGATGATTATTGACTATGCGAGATTCCATGTGGCCTTAAAAAAAAATATAAACACATGAAAAGCAACGATTGGAAAAAGCGAGATGGAGTAGTTTACTCCACTAGCGAAGATTTTGAATTTAATCAGGGAACAGAAGATTCCTCCGAGACTCTCCCTCCTGCCCAGCAAAACCTCAAGGTATTACTGGACAAAAAGTCCCGTGCCGGCAAGCAAGTGACGTTGGTGGAAGGATTTATCGGGTCAGAGGATGATTTGAAAGAGTTGGGTAAAATGCTCAAAACCAAATGCGGAGTCGGTGGTTCGGCAAAAGACGGAGAAATACTGATTCAGGGAGACCATCGGGACAAAATTCTTCAGGTATTGATCCAAGCTGGATACAAAGCCAAAAAATCCGGTGGGTAAAATTCTCTCACAATATGCAGTTTTCCAGGCAAAGCTTTATCCGGTTTTGCCTTTTTTGATCTATCAGGCCTATAAAGTAAAAAAGCAAAGGCCAATTCCAAAAGCTCAAAGTGAATTCATCAAGCTGGGAAATGGCCCACAAAGGCTTTTGATTTTGGGAGAATCTACTGCTGCAGGAGTTGGTGCCAGTTCGGCGGAATCCACTTTAGCCGGAAATATTTACAGGCTCTTTGGAGAAACCTCAACGGTCACCAATCTTGGAAAGAATGGCATTCGGGCTAGTCAGGTACTGCCATTTTTCGCAGAAACCCTGAAAACAGAAAAAATTCAAACAAATGGAATCTTCATCTTTTTGGGAGCAAATGATTGCTTTCAACTGACAAATCCATCCGATTATAATCGGTCTTTGCTAAACCTGATTCGCACGCTAGAGTCCGATTTTAACCCTGACTGGATCTATTTGGCGGATATTCCACCGGTTCATTTGTTTCCGGCTTTTCCTGGATTGCTGCAATCTTATTTGAAATCCCAGCGTGAGTTTTTGCGAGAGGAGATGAAGCAACTGGCGAGGGGAAACCCGAAAATCGTGTTTGATGAATTGATCCTGAACTTACTTCCCGGCTTTTTCTGTGAAGATTTGGTTCACCCCTCGGATATCGGTTACCGGGCAATTGCAGAATTCGCCTTCGATGGACTAAGCAAGCGAGGAATTCTCCACTGAAAAATTGAAGATGTCAGCTAAATAATTAATTTAAGAGAATTCGAAGGAAGGAATTCAAATATACCCGCAACTACTGCGTAAGGCATGCCTATTTGGATGCATTGCGCAGTAGTTGCGTAAACACAAACGTTAGCGGTTATTGTAAAGCAACATTTTGTTAAAAGAAACAGTCAGACAAATAAACTATGGCAACAAATATTTCGGTAATTACAATCAATGCTTCAATACAACAGGTTTGGGACACAGTAACAAAACCTGAACTGGTAAAACTTTGGCAATTCGGTAGTGATTTAATAACAACATGGGAAGTCGGTAGCGATATAAAGTTTCGAACCGAATGGGGTGATAAGGTATTTGAACAATGGGGAAAAATATTAGAAGTTAAACCCACACAGTTATTAAAGTATAATTTATTTGCGCCCCGACCTGAACTTGAAGATAAACCCGAAAACTATTTTATCATGAGTTATATTCTAACAAGTGAAAATAGTAAGACCAAGCTCGAAATTATTCAGGAAGATAACAGACCAAATGCAGTTCAGGAAGAACCACAGGGAGAAGAGAATCCAATATTGAAATCATTAAAGGAACTGGCAGAAAAGAAGTGACAACCAAACAGCAAACCACTAAACTGGAGTTTGGTTAAATACGGGCAGGCAATTGTTACTTTCAACATTTATAATTCTGTTGTGCTTTAGTTCGGGCTAGACGTTTTCTATCTAGCTTTTACTTGTTATCTTAATCAAAAGTTTTTTAATGAACATTTGTTCCGGGCGGACGGAAGGCTAAGTACCGTACTTCGCCAAGCCCTGCCCGTTAAGCACAAGCCATTAAAACCGGTTACACGGAAAATTTGGACGATAATTTATAGCTTCACTCGGTAAGCAATTCTCAGATGATAGACATAATGAAATTTAACACAAATATGACCAGACCTATTTTCATTCTTCTAATCAGTTTTCTTATCATATCGTGTAATCAAAATTCAAAACAAGGAGATAGTAACCTGTTGACAAAATCACCTGTTTCTTTAAACCAAAAAAAGGTAACTGAAATTGATACCACAGAAATAGACTTTGTAGAATCTACGCCTGACAAAACCAAAATATTGTTAGAAAATGAATTTGTGAGAGTAATTGAGTACACCCTCAAGCCTGGAGAAAAGGATAGCACACATACCCATCCTCCAAAAACTTCATATGTGATTTCCGGTGGACTACTAAGAATTTATCCGGAAAACGCAAAACCATTTGACGCTGAAGAAATATCCGGGAATGCAGAGTGGAGCGAGAAAGTTGGTAAACATTTCGTTGAGAATATAGGCTTGACAACGGTCACGATATTATTGACAGAGGTAAAGTCAGCTCAGAGAATACCTGACGACAAATAGATAGATATACCCTGACAATTTTGTCTACATCGAATTTGTTTGTCTACGCGGAGAATTTAGAAATAAAATGACAGATCCTTCCAGCAAAGCAGACAGAATGGCCAGCACCAAAAAAATATTAATGAACTCCCCTTTCTTTATTTCCCCACTTTTCTTGCATTACTTCAATCTTATTTGAAATCCCAACGTGAGTTTCTTCGAAAAGAAATGAAGAAAATAGCCAATGAAAATTCGAAAATAATTTTTGAAGAATTAATCTTAAATTTACAATCAGATTTTTATTGTGAAGATTTGGTTCATCCGTCTGATATTGGATATCAGGCAATTGCAGAGTTTGCAGGAGATGGACTAAGGAGGAGACAATTTCTTCATTGAATAACTGAAGAAGTTAGCTAACTAATTAATTTCAGAATTACCGAAAATTTTTAGGAGATTAATTCCAAAAAACTACAACCTCCTGCACAAGGAAAAAAACTTCTAAAAGTTGTAGCGGAATCACAAGCGTAGGCAGAAATAATAAAACCTAAATACGTTTCAAGTGGGAAGGTTACGAGAACTTGATTTTTTACGTGGAGTAGCAATACTTTTAGTATTAGTTAGACATATACCAATGATTTCCTATTTAACGAATATGGGTTGGATTGGCGTAGATTTATTTTTTGTCTTGAGCGGTTTTCTTGTTTCAAGTCTGTTGTTTAAGGAATACATCAAATTCGGAAATATTAGACCTGAACTGTTTTTGATAAGACGGGGGTTTAAAATTTATCCTATATATTTTATTTTTTACTTACTTTATTTGGTACCCATTATATTTTTAAATCACGATTTTAACCTCATTGGTTTTTTTTCAGATTTGACATTTACTCAAAACTATCTTTGGGGTTGGGGTTATGCATATGCTGCAAGTTGGTCTTTAGCAATTGAAGAGCATTTTTACGTTGGATTTGCATTTCTCCTTTGGGTAGGCTTGAAGTACAACAAAATAAATTTGAAAACAGAAAAGAATCTTCATCCCTTTAAAAAAAGATTTGAAATCATTGTAGGTGGCCTATTAGTCACAGTTTTCCTGCTACGATTGATAAGTAATAATTTTTTCCTTCAACAGGATATAAGAAATTTTACAATGACACATTTAAGAATTGATTCCCTATTATTTGGGACCTTAATTTCATATTTCTATTATTTCAAAAATGAATATTTAAAAAATCTATTTCACTCAAATCAAAATTTATTATATGTCTCTTGCATTTTTGGGGTCATTTGGACACCATTCATTGACCCATTACCTTCGTTTTTTGTAAGAACTATTGGTTTTTCACTTCTGTATATTTCATTTGGAATATTACTAATTATTTTACTTTTTAAAAGAAACATTAATCAGATCCTGAATAGTATGTTTTCCAATATAATTGTCAATGTAATTAGTAAGATCGGTTACTGCTCATATTCGATTTATATCATTCATACTTTTTTTATAATTTGGTACGAATTCATTATTAAACACTGGAATTTGTATTCTAACAAATATCTCTTTTTCCTTATTGCTTCAACATTAAGTGTACTTACAGGAATGATCATGACCTATAAGGTTGAAAAATATTTCTTAGGGATTAGAGACGAATATTTTCCAAGCAGAGTGTAAGAAGAATTACTCTAAATAATTGGTTTGCTAAAATGCAGTATTGACGTATTTTTGAATATTTGGAATTTAAAAGAACTTTAGTGCTCTAATATCTTCATTCATCAAGCCCAATAACATTCCCAATATCAAATCAAAAATGTGTTTCAAAGAAATTTGCATTATTGTGGCAAATCGAATCATAAGGGAAACATTTTGGATCTAAAGCATTAAAAAATGATAAACTCTGATAAAAAGATACTTACTCCGGATCAGGTAAAAGAATTGCATGTCGTATTAAAAACCCGCTTTGAGAAAAATATGAAGCGGCACCAAGGTCTTGATTGGTCAGCGATACAGGCAAAGCTGGAAGCGAATCCTGAAAAACTATGGTCGCTTGAGGAGATGGAACGAACCGGTGGTGAACCGGATGTGGTGGGTGAAGAAAACGGCAAGTATATTTTTATGGATTGCGCCGCTGAAAGCCCGAGTGGCCGGAGAAGTCTATGCTACGACCGTGCGGGTTGGGAATCAAGAAAGGATTTTCGGCCTGAGAATACAGCGATTAATATGGCTGCTGAGATGGGAATTGAACTTTTGACAGAAGAGCAGTATCGGGAACTGCAGAAACTGGGATCGTTTGATGCCAAAACATCGAGTTGGTTGAAAACACCTGCCGAAATCCGAAAACTCGGTGGAGCTATCTTTGGTGATTTCCGCTTTGGCAGAGTTTTCATTTATCACAATGGTGCCCAATCTTTCTATGCCGGCCGGGCATTCCGCGGAATACTAAGTGTCTAATCTCATTTCATTCCTCTTCCGTCTCTCCTGCTGAGCTTGTCGAAGCATCGGTCTTCGGTCTCCTGTCTTAAGTCTTGCGTCTTAAGTCTCAAAAAAACACTTTTCCGGATTTGCATGTTTTCAATCCATCCCTATCTTTGCCAACGAAAATGGAAAGCACCAATAGAAATATTGAATTTTTAGCAAATGCACCGCATGGCCTCATGCTGCATCATTTCCATCATTCCTCCTGAGGAAGACATTTATACACCCACCCGGTGATGCTGATGACAGGGATTCGGCCGTTCACCAAAATTTATTACAAGCCTTTTACTTCTTAGCGTAACTTGCCATCATGGAACAAATAATCCGTATTGCCGTGCAAAAAAGCGGCAGACTTTCCGAGGACTCACTCAGCTTGATCAAAGAGTGTGGAATCAAATTTTACAATGGAACGGGCAAACTCAAGTCCACTTCCACCAATTTCCCCATTGAATTTCTTTTCCTTCGCGACGACGATATCCCGGGGTATGTTTCTGACGGCGTTGCCGATTTGGGCATTGTCGGTGAAAATGAAGTGACCGAAAAAGACAAGGAAGTTCTCACGCTGAAGAAGCTTGGATTCTCCAAATGCCGCCTTTCTCTCGCCATTCCAAAAGGCGAAGAATACCCCGGAATTGAGTATTTCCAGGGGAAAAATATCGCAACCTCCTACCCGAAAATCCTTGGAGATTACTTGAATCTCAATAAAATAGATGCTTCCATTCACGAAATCAGCGGTTCGGTTGAAATCGCTCCTAGCATCGGACTGGCGGAAGGAATCTGCGACATCGTAAGTTCCGGCTCCACGCTGATGATGAACGGACTGAAGGAAGTCGAAGAAATCTTCAAATCCGAAGCCGTTCTGATCGCCAATAACCATTTGGCAGACTGGAAAAAAATAATCGTTGACAAGCTGCTTTTCCGCATGAATGCGGTCCAAAAAGGAAGAAGCAGCAAGTACGTCCTGCTGAACGCTCCCAACGAATCGCTTGAAAAAATCATCAGCCTGATTCCGGGAATGAGAAGCCCGACAATCTTGCCACTTGCACAGCCGGGTTGGTCGTCTGTTCACTCAGTATTGAGTGAGGATCAGTTTTGGGAGAATATCGAGGAACTCAGAGCTGCCGGAGCAGAAGGCATTCTGGTTGTTCCCATCGAAAAAATGGTCATTTAATCAATCTTACGCACCTTTTTAACAAGAGCACAAATGAAATTCCTACTCAATCCCGAAGCGGACATTTGGCAGAAAGAACTGGCTCGTCCGGTTCAAAAAACAAAGGCGATCAACAAAATAGTAAAGCCGATCCTACGAAAAGTTCAGCGAAGCGGAGATAAAGCGTTGCTGAAATTTGCACTCGAATACGATCATGTGCAGTTGGACAGCCTTTTCGTAACTGATAAAGAAATTAAAGCAGCAGTGGAAGCTGTTTCGCAGGAATTGAAAACTGCGATTCAGGTTGCCAAAGCAAATATTGAGCGATTCCATGCGGCACAGGCTACTCCCGAACTGATTGAGGAAGTAATGCCGGGAGTCGTTTGCCGTAGAAAAAGCGTCCCAATTCAGAAAGTTGGTCTCTATATACCGGGTGGAACTGCACCCCTTTTCAGCACCGTTTTGATGTTGGGAATTCCTGCGAAGATCGCCGGTTGCACAGAAATCGTGCTTTGTACTCCTCCAAACCGCGAAGGAAAAATCCATCCTGCGATTTTGTACACAGCCGATTTGATTGGGATTCGAAAGATCCTGAAAGTCGGCGGAGCTCAAGCAATTGGTGCCCTCACTTTCGGAACTGAAAGTATTCCTCAGGTGGATAAAATCTTTGGTCCCGGAAATCAATATGTAACGGCTGCAAAGCAATTGGCAACCAAATACGGCGTGGCGATCGACATGCCTGCCGGACCTTCAGAGGTTTTGGTGTATGCGGATGAGACCGCGATCCCGGCTTTCGTAGCCTCTGATTTACTTTCGCAGGCAGAGCATGGAGTCGACAGTCAGGTTGTGCTCGTAACTCCTTCGGAAAAGTTTGCCAAAAAGGTATTGAAGGAAATCAACGAGCAAGTGGAAGAACTTCCTCGAAAAGACATCGCCAAAAAAGCGCTTGAAAATTCCCAGATCGTAGTGATGAAAGATCAAAAACAAGCCTTGGCTTTGATCAATCAATATGCTCCCGAGCACCTGATCATCGCGGTGGAAAATGAAGACGAGGTGGTCGATGCGATCTATAACGCAGGATCGATTTTCATCGGAAACTTCACACCCGAATCTGCAGGCGATTATGCTTCGGGCACCAATCACACCCTGCCAACTTACGGCTACGCCAAAAACTACAGCGGCGTTTCTTTGGATAGTTTTCTGAAGAAAATGACCTACCAGAAAATCAGCCCGGAAGGACTGAAAAATCTCGGTCCAACGGTGGAGATAATGGCTGCCAATGAACTTTTGGAAGCTCACAAAAACGCGGTAACGATTCGTCTTAATTACTTGAAAAGCAATAAGAAATGAGCTTTAACCTAAATTCATTACTTAGGCCACATATTGCCAAATTGCAGCCTTATACTTCTGCGAGAGACGAGTACACCGGAAAAGAAGGAGTGTTCCTGGATGCAAATGAAAATCCATTCGGGTCGATTACAGATCAGGATTTCAACCGATATCCGGACCCGTATCAATCTGCTTTGAAAGCTGAAATTTCGCAAATCAAGCAAGTTCGTTCAACTCAGATTTTTCTGGGCAATGGTTCGGACGAAGCGATCGATTTGCTGTATCGTGCCTTTTGCAATCCCGGAAAAGACAACGTGATTTTGCTTCCTCCGACCTACGGAATGTACGAGGTGAGCGCTTCAATCAACGACGTAGAAATCCGCAAAGTCCCGCTGACAGAGGACTTCCAATTGCAACCGGAGAAGATCCTGGCGAAAGCTGATAAAAACTCCAAAATCCTGTTCATCTGCTCTCCCAACAACCCTTCGGCAAACAAGGTGAACCGGGAAGACATTCTTTTCTTACTTGACAATTTCAAAGGTTTAGTGGTGGTTGATGAGGCGTATATCGACTTCAGCGATGAACCGAGCTTTACGACTCATCTGGATGAATTCCCAAATCTGCTCGTCATGCAAACTTTCTCCAAAGCCTGGGGATTGGCCTCTTTGAGGTTGGGAATGGCTTTCGCCTCAGAAGAAATCATTCGAATCCTAAATAAAATCAAACCTCCATATAACATCTCAGGTTTGACTCAGGAGACGGTTTTGGCAGCAATCAAGAACAAAGACAAGGTGAAAACCATGATTCGGGAGATTCTTGAAGAGCGCAAATTTCTTCAGGCTGAATTGGAGAAACTTCCTTTCATCCAGAAGATTCATCCTTCACATGCGAATTTCCTGCTAGTGAAAATCGCGAATGCAGGACACGTTTACGATGACCTGATTGAAGAAAAAGTTATTGTAAGAAACCGTTCCAAGGTTCTTCTTTGCGAAGATTGCCTAAGAATTACTGTGGGAACCCGGGCAGAAAATCTGGCTTTTATTGATGCTTTGAAAAAGGTGGTAAGGTTAGAAAGTTGAATCGTTGCATACACTTCGATGTTCAATATTCGATTTTAGACATTCGATATTGGAGAAGTTGGAAGGCAAAAGTGTTAAAGGTAAAATAATTAAAGGTTCGCAGCTGTGGTCCGTGGACAGTTGACAGTTGACAAAAAAATTACTCCATGAAAAAACGAGTACTCTTCATAGATCGGGACGGCACAATTATCAAAGAGCCGCCAACTGACTTTCAGGTGGATAGCCTGGAGAAACTGGAATTCATTCCTAAAGCCATTTCTAACCTGCGGAAAATCTCCGAAGAACTGGATTATGAGCTTGTAATGGTCACAAATCAGGACGGTTTGGGAACAGATTCCTTCCCTGAAAAAGACTTTTGGCCAGCACAATACAAGATGCTGAAGACACTGGAACAGGAAAATGTCTTTTTCAAAGCTATTCACGTGGATAAGTCTTTCCCACATGAGAATGCTCCAACCCGAAAGCCTGGAATTGCAATGCTTACCCAATATTTCACAGAGGAATACGATTTGGCTAACAGCTACGTGATAGGCGATCGATTGACTGATGTTCAGCTTGCGCAAAACATGGGAGCAAAAACCATCTTTTTCGGTGATCCTCAACCTGATTCGGCTTTCAGTTCAAAAGATTGGGATGATATCTTTTCCTTCCTTCAAATGCCTCCTCGCTCGGCTGAGGTCAACCGGAAAACCTCTGAAACAGAGATTTACATCAAATTGAACCTGGATGGCAGCGGACAATGTAAAATTTCCACAGGTCTACATTTCTTCGATCATATGCTTGAGCAATTGGGTAAGCATGGAAGTACGGATCTCGAGATCAAAGTAAATGGAGATTTGCACATCGATGAGCATCACACGATTGAGGATACAGCTTTGGCACTCGGAGAAGCTTATTTGAAAGCGCTGGGAGACAAAAAAGGAATTTACCGCTACGGTTTTCTTTTGCCAATGGATGATGTACTGGCACAGGCTGCAATAGACTTTGGAGGCAGGCCATGGATAGTTTGGGAAGCAGATTTCAAGCGGGAAAAAGTAGGCGATATGCCAACCGAAATGTTTTACCATTTCTTCAAGTCCTTCTCTGATACTTCTAAATGCAACCTGAACATCAAAGCAGAAGGCGAAAATGAACATCACAAGATCGAAGCAATCTTCAAGGCTTTGGCTCGTGCTATCAAAATGGCTGTGATGCGTGACCCAAGAAACATCAATCAGCTTCCGAGTACGAAGGGGGTCCTTTGAGGGAAAAAGTCGGATGACAGATGCTTGGTGACCGATGTTTGATCACTGATGCTGGGTGTCCGATGCGGATTGAAAAATCCAAAAAAATGCTGCTTCTTCCGAGGCAGCATTTTTTATTTTATGAATATCACTTTCCTTTTTAGCACCAAACAGAATGAGGCCTGAAGCTCATAACAACTTGAGGTCGTCTGTCAACCTTGGTCTATGGACTTTTAACCTACAACAATCTCTTTCTCAGCGCCTCTTTGTAATTCGGAATTGCCTGATCTGCCAATCCAAGGAATAAATAGGGCTCAATTAATTCCAGTTCCATCAGATGGAAAACTCCGTCAATTTCAACTCCGTCTACCCGGGCATACAAACTCGTCGGTGCAAATTCATTGATTAATGACTGACAGGATTTGAGCATGTCAGGTGATGGATCAATCGTTTGGATCGTTCCTCCAAAGTAATGCTGCACCCTGAAATCAGCTTTCGCAGGAGTTTTCAATACCGCATGAGAGAACTTTTGATTGAAAAAAATCAAGGAATATTCTCCTACAGACTGAACTTCCTGAACGAAGGGCTGAACCAAAAAATCTTCTTCCCTGACCAAATCCCTAACTTGATCGGAATAGCTTTCCCACTCGGAGGCTTTGATTTTCAAGGTGTTTTTTGCACCACCACTTACCAAAGGCTTTACAACCCAGGAATCAGTTTTTATCTTTTGACGGATCTGATCTGCATCGATTTCCACTCCTTTTTTCAGGATCAATCCGGAAATCACAGGAAAGCCTTTTTCTTCTATTTCCAGCAGGTAGGTTTTAGCTGAGTTCCAAAGAATCGTGTCCAGATCATTCAGAACAGGGATTCCGAGGTTTTTAATTTTTTGAATCCAGTTTAAAAACTCCGGATAAAAATCAAAATAATCCCAGGTAGACTTAATCAGAAGCGTGGTAAACTTGCTCCAATCAGCCTCGAGATCGGACCAGGCCACTACTTCATGAGAAATCCCTAACTCCATTAAAATCGAGGAAAGGAGTTTATCCTCATCAATTGTATTGGTATCGTATGCTCCGGTGGATAAATAACTGACTATGGCAATGTGCTGAGACATGGGTAAATTTTTGCGCAAAACTAGTGTTTAAACAAAATTTACAAGGACCATTCTTCAAAAATCGGCCTTAAATAGTACTTTTGATCTTTGTCCCACCCTATGAATTCAAAAAAGTTAGTAATCATTCCCACGTATAACGAGATCGAAAATATCGCGGAGATGATTGACACGGTGATGGGGCTTGCCGGAAATTTCAAACTTTTGATCATCGATGACAGATCACCCGATGGTACTGCTGAGGTAGTCAAAAGCAAACAGGAAATCTTCCCGGAGGATCTTTTTCTGATCCAGCGAAAAGGCAAACTTGGACTTGGGACAGCTTACATTACCGGTTTCAAATGGGCTTTGGACCGTGAATATGACTTTATTTTTGAGATGGATTGTGATTTTTCACATGATCCCAGAGACCTGATCAAACTCTATGAAGCATGCGCTGACCGCACCTATGATATGGCGATCGGATCCCGGTATATTACCGGCGTAAATGTGGTTAACTGGCCAATTGGCAGGGTTCTCATGTCTTACTTTGCCAGCGTCTATGTTCATTTCATCACAGGTTTACCGGTGAAAGACGCAACAGCTGGCTTCAAGTGCTACCACAGAAGTGTATTGGAAGGAATCAGATTGGATGCTATTAAATTTATCGGCTATGCCTTCCAGATTGAAATGAAATTCACTGCCTGGAAGCTTGGTTTCAAAATTATTGAGGTTCCGATCATCTTCACCGACCGAACGAAGGGGACTTCAAAAATGAGCAAAGGAATCTTCAGGGAAGCAGTACTTGGGGTAATCTGGATGAAAATCAAAAGTATAATTTCGCCTTACAAGCTCAATCAAATTTGATTGATTTGATTGGGTCCAGTCGGGAAATCACCAATACCGGGATCCAAAGAACCATCGCTGTCAGCAAAGCGATTCCAAGATTGATCGCAATAAAAACCGGCCAGTTCCAATCAATCGGGACATAATTCATATAATAGCTTGCTGCGTCCAGGGGAATCAGTTTAAACTGATCCTGCAAAAACCCAAAGCCTAATCCGATCAGATTACCAATCAGGAGACCTCTTGCCAGAATATTCATCCCATTCCAGAAAAAGATTCTTCTGATCTGTTTATTCCTGGCTCCAAGGGCTTTCAGCAAACCGATCATCTGTGTTCTCTCCATGATCAGAATGAAGAGGATTGCACCCATATTGAAGATTGCTACAAAGCCAATCAGGCCAATGAAAACATAGACATTGGTATCCAAAAGTGTGAGCCAATCAAAGATCTCCAGGAACTTTTCTCTGCTGTCAATCAGCTTCAGATCAAAGTCCATAGAATTCTCTATGTCAGCAAAATATGAGTTCATATTTTTGTAATCATCTACAAAAATCTCCAGGCCACCGACCTGATCTTTGGTCCAGCCATTGAGGTTTCGGATCGTTTGAATCTCCCCGATTACGATCTTATCGTCAAAGTTTTCAAGATAGGTTTCAAAGATTCCTACCAACTCTACCCGTCGGAATCTTGGAGGATCCTGGACAAAATAGACCGTTATTTTATCTCCAACTTTCAGCAAAAGCTTGTTTGCAATCACACGACTCAGCATGACCTCGTTGCTAGTTGCCGAATCCGGAATATGAATCATCCGACCTTCCACGATGTATTTTTGAAAAGCCAACGTGTCAAAATCCTTTCCTACACCTTTCATGAGGATCCCCTCAACTTCGGTTTCACCCTTGATCAAAGCTGCTTTATGAGCAAATGACTGGAGCTTTTCGATGTAAGGCAGTTTGGAATAATTTTGGGCAAAATCGCTGTTAAGCGAAAAAGGAGCTTCTTCAAAAGCATTGCTCATCGTAAACCGCTGAACCTGGAAATGCCCGGTAAATCCGTAAACTTTCTCAGAAACATTTCTCTGGAAACCTCCCAAAACCATAAATGCCAAAAGCGAAACAGCCAATCCCATCGCCAGACTTCCCACTGCAATCCGATGAATTGTGGTAGAAAAGCCGCCTGCTCGCTTAAAACTGATTCTTTTGGCAATGAAATAGGAAAGGTTCAAGGGACTGCTTTAATTTGTTTGAATAGACCGCAAAATAGCATGAACAGAACGAAACTTTCATCCTTATCCTACATTTTGGCCATTATCCTGTGCTTTTTCTTAGGAATCATTTCAGTTCAGGCTTACCAAAATGATGTATTAACGGGATCTGAGCGACCTGAGCTCTATTTGGATCAGTTGCAGGGTAAAAGAGTGGGTGTAGTTTCCAATCAAACCAGCATCCTGACTCATAACCAAAATATGCATGTGGTCGATTTCCTGCTATCAAAAGGGATTCAGGTCAAAAAGGTATTCGTGCCGGAACATGGGTTCAGAGGAACTGCCGATGCCGGCGAAAAAGTTGACAGCAGTATTGACTCTAAAACCGGGCTTCCGATCGTCTCACTTTATGGAAACAATAAAAAGCCGACAGCTGAGCAAATCAAAGACCTTGACGTAGTGATTTTTGATCTTCAGGACGTGGGTGTCCGCTTCTTTACCTACATCAGCACTATGCATTACATCATGGAAGCATGCGCTGAAAATGGCAAAAAAGTCATCATTTTCGACAGACCAAATCCAAACGGCAACTACATCGATGGCCCGGTATTGAAACCCGGCTATGAAAGCTTTGTGGGAATGCATCCGATTCCTGTTGTCCATGGATTGACAGTTGGCGAACTGGCAAAAATGATCAACGGAGAAAAATGGCTTAAAAATGATCTTCAGGTCGAACTGGAAGTAATCCCCGTTGGAAATTGGGATCATTCGAAATCTTACAATTTGCCGGTAAAACCCTCTCCGAATCTTCCAAACGACCTTTCGATCCGACTCTATCCAAGCACTTGCTACTTTGAAGGTACGGTTGTGTCTTTGGGACGTGGCACTCTTTTTCCATTCCAGGTCTATGGCTATCCCGATCCAAAATTTGGTGAGTTTACCTTTACTCCGGTGAGCATCGACGGAATGTCCAAAACCCCTCCCCTTCAGGACAAACTTTGCTATGGTTGGGATCTGAGAAATGAGCCAATGAGTCATCAGTTTACGCTTCAATATTTGATCGAAGCCTACAACAAATCGGGCATGAAAGAGAAGTTTTTCAACAACTATTTCAATACCCTTGCCGGCACAGATCAGTTGAAAAAGATGATTATGGAGGGTAAAACAGAAGCTGAAATCAAAGCTTCCTGGAGTGTAGATCTGGAAAAGTATAAGGCAATAAGAGCGAAGTATTTGATTTACTGAAAAGGAAGTGATAGAGAGATTGGAGATATAGAGAAAAGAGATTAAAGAGGCATTTATTCCCCCTTCAGGGGGTTAGGGGGCAGAGATTGAGAGAATTGAGATTGAGGATAGAAGAAGTTAAAATGAAAAAAGAGTTGCGAATTATATATATGGGAACACCGGAGTTTGCGGTGCCTTCTTTGGAAATATTGGTTGAAAATGGCTGGAACGTTGTTGGCGTCATCACTGCACCGGACAAACCAAAAGGCCGTGGCCAAAATCTTCTTCCTTCTCCGGTGAAAGAAGCAGCATTGAAGCACGGATTAAATGTGCTCCAGCCCACCAATCTCAAATCGCCCGAGTTTCTAGAGGAATTGAGAAGTTTGAAAGCAGATTTACAAATCGTCGTTGCCTTTCGCATGCTTCCTGAATTAGTCTGGAATATGCCCCCTTTGGGTACATTCAACCTTCATGCTTCCCTTCTTCCGGATTATCGTGGCGCTGCACCGATCAATTGGGCTGTGATCAATGGTGAAAAAGAAACGGGAGTCACTACCTTTTTCCTGAAGCATGAGATCGACACAGGAAGTATCATTTTCCAGGAGAAAATTGAGATTCTGGAAGAAGATGACTTAGGTTCAGTTTATGAAAAACTGATGAATCTGGGTTCTGAATTGGTTTTGAAAACAGTAGAAGCCATCGCCAAAAATGAAGTAAAGCCGAGCGTTCAGGATGAATCCAAAGCGCTCCATCACGCACCAAAAATCTTCAAAGAAACCTGCGAGATCGATTGGAATAAATCCGCCGAATCGATTCATAACCTGGTTCGCGGGCTTTCCCCGTATCCGGCAGCGTGGACGACTTTGGATGGGAAAACCTGTAAGATCTTCAAAACCAAACTTTCATCAGGACACTTGCATGATAAATCAATCGGTGAATTTGAAACCGATGGAAAAACCTACTTAAAATTTCAAACCGGAGATGGAGTCCTAAAAATACTTGAGTTGCAACTGGAGGGAAAGAAAAGGCTTAAAATCGATGAATTGCTCAGAGGATATAAGTTTTAGGTCGAGATTTTTTGAGAGTTTTCAGGAAGTTCATTTTCAGTTTATCCTCATTTTTAAGAAATTACAATTCATTTTTAAATTTATTAGCCATGAAAAAATCTCTTTTATGCGTCCTGACATTTGGGATCGCGATGATTTTCAGTTCAGCAGCTGATTCTCAAATACTCAAGAAAATCCAAAATGCTGCAGCCCAAGGGGCTCAAAACGCTCTGGAAAAGAAGGCATCTTCCGAAGCAGAAAAGGCAACTGCAAAAAAACTGGAGGGACTGAGTGGAATGATGACCGGATTGGAAGCACCTGAGAAGATAGAATCGGAGTATTCTTTTTCCGGCTATATGGTCATGGAGGTAACCTCCACAGACGAAAAAGGAAAATCATCAGACCCCACACAAATCAAAACTTACCTTTCCGAATCTGCTAATTTTTCTGGAATGGAGTTTTTTGACCCGAAGAATCCAAACCTTGTGACAACCATGATCATGGATGCCGGCAATAAGGCCTCGGTAATATTGATGAATGACAGCGGTGAGAAAAGCAGCATGGCTTTCAAAGCTGATTATGATCAGGTCCAGCAAACTGTGGATCAGGAATCTGAAAAAGAACTGGAAAGTGGCAACTACAAGTTGGAAAAAACCGGAAAAACGAAAACGATTCTTGGCTATGATTGTGTTGAATATTTTGTAAAAAACTCAGATGGAGAGGGCTATTATTGGGTAACTGAAAAACCGATCGCCGGATATTCGACATTCAGCGCGGGCGGAAACCCAATGGTTTCGGACAAAACCATTGATCGCTACAGCTCTTATTTCTCAAATGCCCCAATAGGCAGCTTTATGGAATTGATTTTCACTTCAACTGATGGAAGTGTCTCAGAAATGAAGGTTGTTGAGGTTGAGCCATCAAGTTCAAAAACGTTCAATATGTCTGAATACCCGAATCTAAATGCCGGGTCGGAGAAGTAATTGAATTGAATCAAGGCAGAGCTAATCTGCCTTTTTTATTTTTTCCCATAGGAAAGCCTGCTATCTTCAAGGCAATCAATTTTCGCTTCATGAAGATCTCCCTCATCGCTGCAAAAGCCCGAAATAACGTCATTGGAAAAGAAAATGACTTGGTATGGAGGCTGCCGGCTGATTTCCGCCGATTTAAAAACATCACCAGCGGAAACTACATATTAATGGGTCGAAAGACTTTCGATTCTCTTGGTAAACCGCTGCCAAACAGAACTCATCTTGTGATCACCAGAAATCAGAATTTTGAAGTTCCGGAAGGCCATTACGTTTTTGAGACGGTAGAAAAGGCTATTATTTTTTGTAACAAGATTGGAGTAGAAAAGCTTTACATCATTGGAGGCGGGGAGATTTACAGTCAGACGATCGATCTCGCGGATGAATTAATCATTACTGAAGTTGAGACCGAACCTGAGGGAGATACATTCTTCCCTGAGATAGACGAGTCGGTTTGGGAAGAGACCTATCGGGAATATCATCCTGCTGACGAAAACCATCGATTCGCATTTTCATTTGTCAATTACGAAAAAATTAAATCTTAATTCATGTCCAAACCTGTCATTTGGGTAACCGGTGCTTCCTCAGGAATTGGAGAGGCCACAGCTCTTAAATTTGCACAAGAAGGCTACAGTGTAATTCTTTCAGCCAGAAATAAGGCTGCCTTAGAATCCGTAAGAGCCAAGGCCTCAAACCCAGAACTTTGCGCTGTATTGCCTTTGGATTTGGCGGAATCGGACCATTTTGAAGAAAAAGTAAGTCAGGCCATTTCCTTTTTTGGTCAGATAGATATCATGTTTCACAATGGAGGAATCAGTCAGCGATCACTCGTGAGGGAAACAGGAATTGATGTGGATCGTAAACTGATGGAAGTGAATTTCTTTGGAACAGTCGCTTTGACAAAGGCGCTCCTGCCCCACTTCATCGAACGAAAATCCGGTCACTTTGCTGTCATAACATCTCTTGTAGGAAAATTTGGCTCACCCTACCGATCGGCCTATGCCGCATCCAAACATGCACTGCACGGATTTTTTGACTCGCTCAGAGCTGAAGAATACAAAGAAAATATAGCAGTAACCATGATCTGTCCGGGCTTTATCCGCACTCAGGTTTCGGTAAATGCAATTACAGGAGACGGCACACCTCTGAATTTCATGGATGATGCCCAGGCAAACGGAATGAGTGCCGAAAAATGCGCAGACAAGATCTTTTCAGCTTTGCAAAAACAAAAAGAAGAAGTCTACATAGGCGGAAAGGAAACATTAGCAGTTTATATCAAGCGCTTTTTCCCTTCTGTTTTCTCCAAAATCCTCCGAAAAGTAAAAGTCAGATAGTAAACCCAACTTTCATTAATCGATGAAAATCGTAAAAGCAGAAATTATCGCCATTGGAGACGAATTGCTCTATGGCCAAATCGTGGACACGAATAGCCATTGGATCAGTCAGGAACTCGACCTTTTGGGTGTAAGAGTAGTGCGTAAAACAACCGTTGGAGACAACAGAGAAGACATATTGACTTCTTTCGCAGAAGCAGAAAAAAGAGCCGATTTGATCCTGATCACAGGGGGATTGGGCCCGACTCAGGATGATATGACCAAGCCTCTTTTGGCAGAGTTTTTTAATTGCCCAATCGTGGAAGTTCCCGAAGCAGTTGAGGCTGTCAGTTCATTTTTCAAAAGAAGAGGAAGAGAAATGACTCCGTTGAATATCCTTCAGGGCCATTTACCTGCTTGCTGCATCTATGTTCCAAACGAAGTTGGAACGGCCCCGGGAATGTGGTTTGAGCGAAACGGGACCTACTGGATGTCTATGCCCGGCGTACCTCATGAGATGAAAAAACTCATGAAGGACTTCGTGCTTCCCAAAGTGCCTCAGATATTCGATCTACCCGTAATTGTCCATCAGGTGATCAAAACTGTTGGAATCGGCGAAAGCTGGCTGGCAGATCTGATTAAGGATTGGGAAAACGCTTTGCCTTCACATATCAAATTGGCGTATTTACCCTCTTTAGGCCATGTGAAGTTGAGGCTTACCGGATTTGGAGATTTGAAAGAAACCGTCGAAGCTGAAATTCAGATTCAGATTCAATCCGTACTTCCAACCATTGAAAAATACGTTTACGGATACAACGAAGAGACGCTGGAGACGGCAATTGCCAAACTTTTGAAGAAAGCTGATAAAACCATAGCTTTGGCTGAGAGCTGTTCGGGTGGATATGTGTCCCATCTGATCACCTCCGTTCCGGGCAGCAGCACCTATTTTCAGGGAGCGATTATTCCTTATCAAAACCAATTCAAAAGTGAATTGCTTGGAGTAAAACCAGAAACGCTTGCTTCAGTTGGTGCCGTAAGCGAGGAAACAGTCCTACAGATGGCCCAAGGTGTCAAAGATCGTTTTCATTCGGATTTTGGACTTGCAAGCAGTGGAATAGCCGGTCCGGATGGAGGTTCGGAAGATAAGCCGGTCGGAACTATCTGGATTGCTTGTGTGGGAGATGGATTTGCGAAAGTAAAAAAACTTCAACTTACTCAGGACAGAATGATGAATATCCAACTGACAGCGGTGGCAGTATTAAACCTGCTTCGAATCTGCATTTTGGGAAAAGAAGAATAATATTTTATCACAAAGGTTTGGGTTAGTATTTGATAAAATTTAATTTTAAAAATTGAATATATACCCAATATAATTAACGAATCAAGTATGGCAAGTGTAGAAATGCTGATGCCCAAAATGGGTGAAAGTATCACGGAGGGAACAATCCTTACCTGGCTTAAAAAAGAAGGAGACAGCATCGATCAGGATGAGTCTGTTCTGGAAGTGGCCACGGACAAGGTAGACACCGAGGTACCAGCAACTCATGGAGGAATCCTGAAAAAGATCCTTGCGAAAGAAGGAGATGTAGTCGCAGTTGGAACTCCTATTGCAATAATTGAGACGGAGGTCGATTCAATTGAATCCGCCCCAAAAACTGCTGAGACAGAAAGAGAAAAGGAATCTTTGATAGCAATATCTGCTGAAAATTCCTCTACTCTGATTCCCGTTTTTGCAAACCGGGAAGAAACTCCTTCAGAGGATGGACGTTTCTATTCTCCATTGGTTTTAAGCATTGCAAAAGAGGAAGGAATTTCAAAATCAGAACTTTCCAAAATCCCGGGTACAGGCAAAGAAAACCGTGTCACCAAGCTGGACATGCTTAATTACCTCAAGTTCAAAGGTGAAAAATCACAAATTTCTTCTGCTCCGTCTATTTCCGCACCGAAAGTTCATGTGAGCGTATCCGCATCGGATGAAATCATGGAGATGGACCGGATGCGCAAGATGATTTCTCAGCGAATGATCGAATCCAGAAGAATTTCTGCTCACGTTACTTCATTTGTGGAGGCAGATATGACCAATATTGTTCTTTGGAGGGAGCGAAATAAAGATGCTTACCGATTAAAGTATGGCGAAGGAATTACCTATACCCCGTTCTTTATCGAGGCTGTGGCTAAAGCAATCCGTGATTTCCCGATGATAAATATCTCTGTGGACGGTGACCGAATCATCCGTAAAAAAGATATCAATATAGGAATGGCTGTGGCCTTGCCATCCGGAAATCTGATTGTCCCGGTAATTCACAATGCTGAACAACTCAATATTGTGGGCATTTCTAAAAAAGTAAATGAGCTGGCAAACAAAGCCAGAAACAATAAATTGACTGCAGACGATGTGAGCGGCGGAACTTACACCGTTTCAAACGTTGGTTCATTTGGTAACGTGATGGGAACTCCGATCATTCTGCAACCTCAGGTAGCAATCATGGCCGTAGGAGCTATCGTAAAGAAGCCTGCTGTAGTCGAAACTCCAACCGGAGATGTGATTGCAATCCGTCATAAGATGTTCCTATCTCACTCCTATGACCACCGCGTGGTAGATGGATCTTTGGGAGGGATGTTCGTGCGAAGAGTTGCAGACTATCTGGAAGCATTCGATTTAAATACCACACTATAAAAATTAAACCGGGTTTTCAGACCCGGTTTTTTTATACCTTTTGTTTTGACTTAAGGTAAAACTGCTCAAGTTTTTTGGCCAATACCATCATCCGGATAGGCTTTGTCAGGTAATCATCCATTCCGCTTTCGATTGCTTTTTTTCGATCTTCATCAAATACGTTGGCTGAAAGTCCAATAATACATACATCTGACCCTGATCTTTCTTTTCTGATTTTTTTGGTTGCCTCCAATCCATTCATGACCGGCATTTGGACATCCATTAGAATGAGGTCAAAGGTATGCCCCTTTATCTTTTCCAATACTTCTGTGCCATTTCTGGCTATTTCCATATTATATCCAAGCTGATCCAGCATCAAAGTCATCAACTGGAGATTGAGTTCATTATCCTCTGCCAAAAGGATTCTCAGAGGATATTCGTTAGCCATTCCCGTCCAGTCCTTTCTTTCTTCCAATTCCAAAGGGAATTCAGGTATCTCAAGTTCCTTTGATTTTTTCACTAAAACTGAGAATGAAAACTCAGACCCAATCCCATGTTCACTTTTTATTTTGAGTTCTCCGCCCAATAACTCTACGATCTTTTTAGCAATTGCCAAACCTAACCCTGTACCCTGGTACGATCGTGAGTTTGAGCTTTCGACCTGAAAGAAAGGCTCGGTCAATTGAAACAAGAATTCTTTTTGAATTCCTATCCCTGTATCCTTAACCCGGCAATGGAGATACATCAGGTTATGATCTAAGGTTTCGGTATCAAGGAAAATGGATACATCGCCTCCTTCAGGAGTGAATTTGACAGCATTTCCTACCAAATTCATTATAACCTGATTGATCTTTTCCTTATCGCCTATTACATATTTATGGGCATTCTTCCCATGGTGGGTAGTCATTCGCAGATTTTTTTTCTGCCCTAGCCCAATGAAAATCTGAATCTGCTTATCAACTTCTTCTGATGGCCTGAATACTTCCTCGTTAATTTGGATTTTGCCAGATTCGATCTTTGAGTAATCCAGGATATCCTTGATAATGCTCAACAGTGAGTCCCTAGAGTTTTTAATAATCTCAACGTACAGTTTCTGCTGCGTATTGAGATCAGTTTTTTCCAGCATGTCAATAATTCCAAGCAAGCCATTCATCGGTGTTCTGATTTCATGGCTCATATTGGCAAGGAACTCAGATTTGGCCCGACTGGCCTGATCGGCTGCGTTCATCGCGTCTAAAAGGCCCTTTTCCCATACCTTCTGGCCTGTAATTTCTTTTGCCAAAGACATGATTTGTCTGTTATCCAGAGGGAAATACCGGACTTCAAAATATTTAACTCCGGAACCGATTTTTATCTTCAATTCTACTGTTTGAATAACCCCGGTCTTTCTTGCTAATTCAAAAGCTCCAAGCACTTGAATTCTTTGGCTATTCGGCGTTACATCAGCCAGATTTTTTCCAACCAAGGAGTCGCTTACTTCAAAAATGCCGGATTGTTCCTTCATATGAAGGTCCAGGATTTTCCCCTGATTATCATAAATCATGATAATATCCGGAATGTTATCAATCACAGACCTAAGCCTGTTTTCGCTTCTCACTAATTCAGTCCGATCCTGATATTGCTTTGAAACGTCGGTACATATTCCTGTTCCCCCCAAGAATTTGCCCGATTGATCAAAAATGAATTTTTCAAAAAATCTAAGTCTGATTTTCCTTCCATCCGGTCTCGTGTAATCATATTCAAAGTCGATTACCGAAAGGTTTTTCTCTACAGAATTGATGATCTTGGATCGAAGCCTGTTTACATCCTCATGCTTGCTTCTTTTTTCAAAGGCTTCTAAAATAGCCTCTTTTGAATACCCGAGAATTTCTTCTACCTCTTCGCTCAGTCGGGTAATTTTTCCTTTTTGATCGTGAAAGAATACGAAACCGCGAAGCTCTCTTAGTAGAAGACTTTGCTGTTCAAACAGATCAGATATTTCTTCATTTTTCCCTTGTAGAATGCGTTGTGATTCCAGGTTGTTTTTGATAGATCGGATGAATATGATGACTGTACTGATCAAAAGAATCACCAATCCCACAAATAGCAAGAAATAGGTGCTATAGACACCCGAGGTTAAATCTTCAGATTCTACAAAAAAAACTAACGCGACATCATTTTCTATTTCCCCAAAATCAAAAGGATATTGAACCAGAACACTTTTAGCTTCTCTTTGATTGTTTAGCCTGTCAATCTCATAGACACCTTTCACTCCAATCCCAACGTCGTTTCGAATAGCCTCAAAATCCTTCTCCTCAAGTGAAATCTCCTCCAGATCTTCATTTTGCCTGATGTCCCAAAGCTGATTTTTCAGAAACAAAAATTTTCCGCCGTTTGGATTCAGATAATAATTAGCAGCTAAATTCCTTGAATATTTAACCAAATTAAGAGCAAACAGGACCTTAAATCCCGAATCTCCCTGAATGAAAAATGTCTGATCTTTTTTCTGCTTCTCCTCAAAATCACCTTTGAAGGAACTTCTTATGAAGTTGTTTCTTGGAGTCATGGTGAAAGAAACTAATGAATCATTGAGGTCCACCCAGGCGGAATCAATTAACCCGGGATAACTATTAAAAACCCTTCTTACAGTGGTTGTAAACTCTTGCCTGAAATCTTCGGGATCTAAGTCATCCTCTTCCAGGTAATAAATCAAAAATTGGGCATCCTCCTCAAAACGATGTATATCGATCTCCAGACTATGTGCCGCCAACTCAGTTTGCTTAATTAAAAAATCTTTCCTCGATTCAAGTTGAGTATTCAAAATCGCATTGAAAAAACTTATCCCCAAAGCAACTACTAAAACGACCATCAAACCTCCCATAAAGAGGGTCAGCCAGAAGTCATCGTTGTATTTTGTTTTTGGAGTCATGGTTCAATTTAATTCTAAAAGATACCAATCGAGAATCTGAAATGGAACCGCATGGACTTTCGTCAATCCTTTTTCATTGGTGAAAGTGAATTGTTCTGCTTTTTCAAACAAAATCGACTGAGCCATACGCCTGACTTCTTTGCTTTTACTATTGAAAAGATTAAAGTCTGAGATTCTGAAATTATCCATTTTGATCGTTTCACGATAGACATGGTTTTTCAGGGGAGGCATGCTCAACGACTCAATTGCGGAAGATTTACCGCCAATAATATCGCCATCACCATTGATTATCAATAATTTACCTTGCTCGCCTTCGAGATAACGGTGAATAAAATCATTAACCAAAAAATCAATCCCCAATACAGCAAATAGCTCTTCTTCATCATAAACCGGCTGAATCAAAGAAAGAATCCAGCCGCTTCCGGCAGGATCTACATATGCCTCAGGTATCCAGATTGGCCCTTTTTCAGGATTGTTATCCTGATCGGCTTCATAGTAAAAATTAAACTCCCTGATATCCACATCCGGTGCTATAAGGTTTTGAGCATCATAGGAGGGATATACCCTGGAAACATTGGAGGCAGAATTTGAATATACCTGTGCGATCAGATCATATTTATGAAACAGCTTCGAAAAAACAGAATCAAGACCATTTGTTAAGGCAACTTCTTCTTTTGCCTTAACAAAATCACGATTGTTTGTGGAAATAAAAATGGTGCTTAAAGTAGAATCTGTTTCTGGAATATTCGTAGAAAACCTACCTGAGAAATCGTATTTCCCCGTATCCACCAAATGAAGCAAGCTTTCGCGTTTGGTGATCAAAAAATCATAATGCCTCTTTAATAATCCTATCTCTTTATTAAACTCCAAAAACTCACTTTCCATTGAGGAAATGAGGTTTTTCAACCTGGATAAATCCTTGTTTTGGTTCTCGTTTTTAGTTGTGCAGGATACCGAAATAAGTATCAGCACAAAAAATATCAGGGTGAATTTTGACATAAAGCAGACAGAATTCCATCAAATTATAAATTTTCGAGTTGGTCACGAAGTGATTTTCCCATTTCTTCAAATCTAACCTTCACTTTTTCGAAAAAATCACCCGCAAAAAAATTTTCAAGGTCTTGCTCCTCTAAAATATCCGTTTCGTTGAGCTTAAAAGTTTGCTCCATTGGACCCAATTCAAATTTGACTATGTACTTATTGTTCCAGGAGAAAATACTAACCCGTATTTCCTCCCGGACAAACTCGTTAACAACCCGCATCAGGATTTTCTGACTTCAGTAGAGAAAGTTACTTTAGACTTCAGAGAGGAAGATACAGAGCAGTATTTCTCTACTGAAAGTGCAACCACTTTTGCAAATTCCTCATTGGTCGCATCCGGCGAAATCAGGGTAAATTTCAAATGAATATCTGTATAGAAAGCCGGAACGCCCTCATTTCGGTGACCTTCCAGTTCTACAAAGAAATCCACAATTTCTCTTCGCTTTTTCTTCATCATCAAAACCGCATCCACGGAAGCACAACCTCCCAAGGCAGATAACAGCAAATCCATCGGAGATTGAGCTTTCTTATTTGGGGCGTCATACATATCGATTTGAACAATGTTGCCCTGAGCATTGGAAGCCTCGTATTCGTAGTCCGCTTTCATTCGGACGGTTACATTTCTTTTTGACATTTTCTTTTTTGGTCAACAGGCCACAGACCGTAGTCCACAGCAATAGATAAATATTAGATTGTTAGGGTTTTAGATTGTCCTGATTCAATTTCAATAGTAAGTGTAATCTTAAAATACCAAAACCAATTTTACAATTTTTCAATCGCTCACATATTTCGTCGGTACTGTCCTCCTACTTCGTAAAGTGCGTGCGTGACTTCTCCCAAGGAACAATATTTTACAGCCTCCATAAGTTCCGAGAAGATGTTTTCATTTTTGATAGAAGCCTTTTTCAAAGCTGCCAAATGTGCTTTTACCTTATCCGGATTAAAAGCATGAAGGTTTCGGAGAGTCTGGATTTGAGCTTCCTTCTCTTCCTCAGTAGCACGGATGACTTCGCCAGGAATTATCGTCGGCGAACCATCAGAGGACAAGAAAGTGTTCACTCCAATAATCGGGTATTCTCCGGTATGCTTTTGCATCTCGTAGTGAAGGCTTTCCTCCTGGATTTTTCCTCGTTGGTACATGGTTTCCATCGCTCCCAATACTCCTCCTCGCTCGGTGATCCGATCAAATTCCAGGTAAACAGCCTCCTCCACTAAATCAGTCAGGTCTTCGATGATAAATGCTCCCTGAAGGGGATTCTCATTTTTCGCCAGTCCCAATTCCTTATTGATGATCAATTGAATCGCCATCGCACGTCTGACCGAGCCTTCAGTTGGAGTCGTGATTGCCTCGTCGTATGCGTTGGTATGGAGAGAATTACAGTTATCATAAATCGCGTAAAGTGCCTGAAGCGTCGTACGGATATCGTTGAAATCAATCTCCTGCGCGTGAAGCGATCTTCCGGAAGTCTGAATATGATACTTCAGCATCTGAGATCTTTCATTTGCTCCGTATTTCAATTTCATGGCTTTTGCCCAGATTCTCCTTGCTACCCGGCCAATCACCGCATACTCAGGATCTATTCCGTTGGAAAAGAAGAAGGATAGGTTTGGAGCAAAGTCGTTGATATTCATCCCACGCGAGACGTAATATTCTACATAAGTGAATCCGTTGGAAAGTGTTAAAGCCAATTGAGTAATTGGATTGGCTCCGGCTTCGGCAATATGATAACCCGAAATGGAAACTGAATAGAAGTTCCTCACTTTCTGATCAATGAAATATTGCTGCACATCGCCCATCAAGCGAAGAGAAAACTCCGTCGAGAAAATGCAGGTATTCTGAGCCTGATCTTCTTTCAAAATAT
>JAQSDM010000002.1 GCA_029945945.1 Algoriphagus sp.
TTCTTTTAGGTAAGTAGGAAGGTCGAAGACTCCGGACTTTAACAAGTATAAATCGCCCATGTAGGTGGTGATTCCTTCCAGCATCCAACCGGCTTTAGTATAGGTTTCTTGAGAGAAGTCATAAGGGAGAAGCTCTTGTGGGCGGATTCGGCAGACATTCCAGGCGTGGTAAAGCTCATGAGAACTCACACCCAAAAGTTCATTCATATGGACAGAATCTTTCAGGTTTTCCGCAGGACCAAAAGTGATGACAGTTCCTTTTCGATGCTCCACTCCGTGAAAATGTGGATATGCAAGGAGCTGGAAAATAAAATGATATTCTGATTCTGGAAATTCTCCAAAGTCATTGATTTGAGACTGGGTGAATTTTCTGAAGTTTTCGATAAAAGGCTCTTTTTCGAAATGAACTTCGCCATGGATCCAAATATGAAAAAGGGTTTCGCCTACTGAATACTCCCAGTGAGTGATCTTTTTGGATGCCAGTATGGTGGAATCTGCGAGTTGCTGAAAATCGATTGCCCGAAAGAATCCGGCTCCGCTTTCGGGAAGAGTAGAAACCACATTCGGATAATTCGGCAAGTCTAATTCGAGTTCAAAAGGCACATCAGCCATCTCTTTGATTTCAAAACAACAGTTTACAAGGTTCAAGTAGACTTGCTCTTCATCTGTCCAGGCACTGCCTGCATCCATTTTGGCAGCAAAGTATTCATAGCTTATTAAATATTTTTCAGAGTTTTGGGTTTCAAAAACCCAGCAGTCTTTGGTTTTTTTTTGAAAGTCAACAGCCTGACCGGATGAGTTTTTGATTTGGAAGTTTCGAATGTTTTGAGCGTAATTTGCGAGCTGATAGCGTCCGGCTCTCCAGGCGGGAAGCTGGAGATGGATTTCTCCGGTATTTTGAGCAGGGATTAAAAGCTCAAATTGGACAAATTGGGACGCGGGATTTAAGCAACTGATGCGGTAATGAATCATTGTTATTTGATTTGTGCTGAACAAATGTAGAAGCCTGATTTGTATTTCAGAAAATGGTACTTATCTTTGCATTCCTTTTTGGAACCAGTATCCAAGAAGATTGTCCTGAAAGCAATTAGTTAAAGATATTCGATCATGAAAAGAACATTTCAACCTTCTAATAGAAAAAGAAAAAATAAGCACGGCTTTAGAGAAAGAATGTCTTCTGCTAACGGTAGAAGAGTGCTGAAAGCCAGAAGAGCAAAAGGAAGACACAAGCTAAGTGTATCTTCAGAAAAGACACTTAAGAAGTAATTCTTTGTGCTTGTTTTCGTATGTTCACATACGATTACAGTCCTGCGATGAATTATCAACTTCCAAAAAGTGAGCGTCTTCACGCCGAAAAATCAATCAAGGAACTTTTTAACGAAGGTTCCTCTTTTTTTTTATTTCCGTTCAAAGTCCAGTTTTTTGTTAAAAAGGGTAGTCTGATTGGAACCCCACAGGTCCTGTTCTCCGTTTCCAAGAGGAAGTTGAAAAAAGCAGTTGATCGCAATTTCGTGAAACGAAGAATGAAAGAAGCGTATCGCTTAAACAAGCATCTTCTTTCGTTAGAGAATATCGAACTTAACCTGGGCCTGATTTATGTAGCGGGCAATCTCATGGAATTTTCTGAGATTCAGGCGAAA
This sequence comes from Algoriphagus sp., assembly GCA_029945945.1. GTDB lineage: Bacteria > Bacteroidota > Bacteroidia > Cytophagales > Cyclobacteriaceae > Algoriphagus. The sequence continues at coordinate 1,641 of JAQSDM010000002.1, forward strand.
ATCATCCCTTGTCTTAAAAAGCTTCAAACCGAACTTTCTGAAAATCATCATCAGCATGAATAGATCATTTAAAAAATCACTTCTCATTTTTTTTCTTGGAGCAATTGTCCTGACCGGATTTTTTGCATTCCAGGCTAAAAACGACAAGCTTTTTGCCCTTGCAAAGAATATTGACATTTTCGCAACACTTGTTCGTGAGCTTGACTCTTATTATGTAGATGAAATCGATCCGGATAAACTGGTAACAATTGGTATTAATGCCATGCTGGAAGAATTGGATCCCTATACCGAATACATTCCCGAAGAAGATTCGGATGATTTCAGAGTTCTGACCACCGGAGAATATGCGGGGATTGGGGCTTTGATAGGAAACAGAGGTGATGGAAACATGGTGATTATGCCATACACAGGTTTTCCAGCGCAGAGTGGAGGATTGAAAATTGCTGATTATCTCATAAATGTAGACACGGTTAATGTCGTAGGAAAAGCAACCTCAGAAGTTTCTGAACTTTTGAAGGGTCCGGCAAACACCCCCGTTTATTTAAAGGTAAAGAGGGGAACCGATACTCTGGAATTTAACCTGATCAGAAAGAAAATCTCAATCAAGAATGTTCCTTACTATGGAAAACTGGACGAAAAGACAGGATATATTAAGCTTAGTGATTTCACCACCAATGCGTCTTCAGAAGTTAGAAACGCACTCGTAGATCTAAAGTCTCAAGGTGTAGACAAGCTCGTACTGGATCTGAGAGACAATCCTGGAGGACTACTTAATGAGGCTGTTGAAATCGTCAACCTTTTCATTCCGAAAGGAAAAGAGGTGGTCAAGACAATTGGCAAGCTGGAAAATGTGAATTTCACTTATAAGACATCCAAAACTCCGGTTGATAAGGATATTCCATTGGTAGTTTTGATCAATGAGCGAAGTGCCTCTGCGGCTGAGATTGTAGCCGGAGCTTTGCAGGATTATGATCGGGCTGTTTTGGTTGGTAGAAAATCCTTCGGAAAAGGTCTTGTTCAGACGACGATTCCGTTGACTTATAATTCTCAGGTGAAAATAACCACTGCCAAATACTACATTCCCAGCGGAAGGTGTATTCAGGCGATTGATTATGCTCAAAGCCGTGAAAATGGAGAGATTACTTCAGTTCCTGATTCTTTGAGAAAGGCTTTTAAGACAATGAATGGGCGTACAGTTCTCGATGGCGCCGGTATTGAGCCTGATGAAAAAGCAGTATCTATCACTTATGCACCTATTTCATATAGTCTTGTGGGCAGAAATCACATATTCGATTTTGCTACTCAATATTTCTATAAGCATAAAGAAATCGGAAACCCGGGGTCATTTTCCATCACAGAAAAAGACTACGACGAGTTTGTAAGTTGGCTGGAAGGAAAGGAGTATGACTATACTACTTATCTGGAGAAGTCAGTCGATGATTTGCTCAAATACGCAGAGAAGGAAGCGTATTATGATGAGATCAAAGCTCAGATTGAAGCGATTGAAAAAAGGGTGCATCACAATAAAGAGCAGGATTTGGTGACTCATAGAACTGAGATCAAAAAGATACTTTCTGAAGAGATTGTTTCCAGGTACTATTTTCAGGAAGGAATGATTCAGGCAGGATTAAGTCAGGATGCTGATATCAAATTGGCTAAGGAATATTTGTCTCAGCCCAAGAAAATGGAATTGGTATTGACAGCTTCTTCGAAGTAAAACAATGGCGATCATCTTATCGATAGAGACATCAACTTCGATTTGCTCGGTTGCGCTGCATAAAAATGGTGAGTTGCTTGGTCTTCGTGAAATAGAGGAGGCAGGAGCACATGCACAGAAGCTAATGGACCTGATAGATTCACTGCTTGTGGAACAGAAATTAGAGATTAAAGAATTGAGTGCAATTGCAGTTTCTGAAGGTCCCGGTTCATATACCGGTCTCAGGATAGGAGTTTCTACTGCCAAGGGGTTGGCTTTTTCCGGAGATTTACCGTTGATAGGAGTGGGTGCATTGAAGGCATTAGCATTAGGAGCATCTAGACAAATTGAAAGCCCAGGAGTAATTATAGCCATGCTTGATGCAAGAAGGATGGAAGTTTACAGGGAGATTTTTGATTGCGATCTGAACATCATTAGTGCTATTGAAGCTGAAATTATAGACGAAACCTCATTTCAGAGGTTACTACATAAAGGGAAGGTTTATTTTGTGGGTGATGCGGTAGAAAAGGTTTCTCAAGTCATCAGCCACCCGAATGCGAATTTCCTTCGAATTGCAGTCTCTGCAGATCTGATTGGTAAAGAAGCAATTGTAAAATATCAGAATAAGGAGTTTGAAGATTTGGCCTATTTTGTTCCAAACTACTTAAAGGAATTCAAGGCACTTCATTCCAAAAAGAACTTATTGTTTTTATGACTGAAATCGTTAACCGGGTTGCTCAAAGCCCAATCATTACAATTGATTTGGAGGAAATATATCCTCGGGAAGAGCGGGTGAGTTTTGACCTTAAACCCTTTCTATTTCAGGAATTGATTCTTAGAGAGAAAGATTTCCGTGAGTCGTTGAAATCAATTGACTGGAGTCTATACTCAAATAAATGGGTGGCGATTTACTGTTCAGCTGATGCAATTGTTCCAAACTGGGCATTTATGCTCGTTGCAACTTATCTTACTCCAATTGCTAAAGGTTATGTGATAGGAGATATGAATACCTTGGAAATCTTCGTTGCAGAATCTTGTTTGGGTAAAATCGATCTGGAAATTTTCAGGGACAGACCCGTTGTTGTCAAAGGCTGCAGTAAAATAGATATCCCGCTTTTTGCGTATGGAAGGATTATTTCCATGGTTCAGGACAAAGCCAAGTCCATTATGTATGGTGAGCCATGCAGTACTGTTCCTCTCTATAAAAAAGGAAAGAGCTGATTCTGAAACAGGTGTGATAAAAAGTTAAAAAGTTTAAACTTTTTATCTAAGTAGCCCTTGCGAATTCATCTTATCTCTCCTATGTTTGCACTCCCAAATGAGGAAAAGTCTTCAGGGAAATAGGTTGAAAAGCGAGGGAAATAAAGATTTTAAAATAATTTTTATTTAGTGTTTTGAATCAAAAATAAAAACACGATATTTGCACTCGCTTTCAGGGAAACGCCCCTGACAAACTCTTAAATGTAAGAGAAAAGTTCTTTGAAGTGATGTAAGGCAAAAAAAATAGTAACCTGAGAAGAGTAAGGG
>JAQSDM010000003.1:0-5091 GCA_029945945.1 Algoriphagus sp.
TGCCTGCCGGCGTTTCTGCAGCCTGGGCCGGAAATACCATTACCATCTCCGGTACACCAACTGCTTCCGGGACTTTCAATTATTCAATCCCTTTGACGGGAGGTTGCAACACTCCAGCTGTTAATGCAACGGGGACAATTACAGTAACCCCAAATAATACCGTCACCCCTGCTCCGGTAATCAGTCCTGTTTGTATCAATACTGCTTTAACAAGCTTCACCCACACCACAACAGGAGCTACCGGAATTGCCAACAATGGAGTTGCCGGGGCAAACGGTTTGCCTGCCGGCGTTTCTGCAGCCTGGGCCGGAAATACCATTACCATCTCCGGTACACCAACTGCTTCCGGGACTTTCAATTATTCAATCCCTTTGACGGGAGGTTGCGGATCGGTCAATGCTGCGGGAACTATCATTGTAAACCCTGAAGCAACTGTTTCCCCTCCTTCTGTACTTTACCCAAGTGTTTGCATCAATACAGCATTAACGCCTTTTACCCAAACTACAACCGGAGTAACCAGCATTTCAAATAGTGGCGTTCCTGGCGTAAATGGCCTTCCCCCGGGAATATCAGCAACATTTAACCTTGCGACTAATACCATCACTTTCACAGGCACAGCAACAACCGCAGGATTATACAATTACAGCATTCCCTTATTAACCGGAACATGTATAACAGGTCCCGCAACAGGTACAATTGAAGTTTCTCCAGTATATACCTTAACCTCGGTGAGTTCAGTCTCTGCATCCTCCACAGGTGCAGGTGCGACCGTTACTATAAATGGGAATCCCACAATTTTAACCAATGGCCAATATGAAGTAACCTATGCCTTAAGTATTGGAAATGGGGGCAGTGGATCTGCAATTTTCAATGTATTCAATGGCACGGGAAATTTTTCAACAATTGGAATTACCAATCCTGACCTGACCCAATTAGTTATTACAAGCATCAAGAAGATTACTGATGTATGTACAGTAACCCTAGATCCAAACAGCTTAGCGAACACTACTTTCTTTGGAATTTGTAGTGCAGTATTCTCTACAGATGGAACATTCTTCGTCCCTGCAAATATTTATGAAATTACGGTTAAAGTTTGGGGAGGCGGAGGAAAAGGTGGAAACTCAGTTAATGGTACCGGCGGTGGCGGTGGCGGTGGCGGCGGTTATTCAACCATTACAATTCCAGTTATACCAGGAGAACCTATTGCAGTCTATGTAGGAAATGGAGGAATCAATTCAACTCCAAATGGAGGAAGATCTTACGTAACGAGGGATTCTAATTTGCCTTACACTAGTGGGTTAGCATTTGCAAATGGAGGTTCCGGAGGTAATAACGGGGGGGCAGCAACCAATCCCGGAAAAGGAGGAACGGGTGGATCTGGTAATTCTACAAATGGAAGTTCCGGAATCGACCATAACAATAGTGAGGGCGGAAATGGCGGAAATGGCGGAAATAGTACCGGGACAGGTGGAAAAGGAGCAACTACCAGCAGTAATAATTCCACTGTTGGAACTTCACCAGGCGGTGGCGGCGGGGGGGCAAGAGGTAATAATAATGAAGGGGCGAATGGAGGTGGCGGTATTGTCCTTATTTCATATTCATGCCCGGATGCCAACCAAATCGATTGTATGGAAATTATTGACGATGGATCGGTTTCAGGTACTACTGTTATTCGGTTTAACTGTAATTATACCTGGACAGCACCAACTGGCTTGGCAAATTTTTCAGTTTGGGTAGGTGCAGGTGGCGGTGGCGGTGGCGTAGGAACTTCTGGTGGCGGGGGTGCTGCTGGCGGAGTCAATTCAGGCGCAATTTCAACAACAAACCCTTATGGTCTGCCGGCCGGCACTAATTTCACTGTTTTGGTGGGTCCGGGAGGAGCCGGATCGCCGGCTATAATTCAAAAAGGAACAAATGGTGCGCCTTCTTCTGTAACCGGTACTGTTGATGGAATTTTAAGATCGGTCTTTGCTGCGGGAGGCGGAGGCGGCGGATCATCTTCCAATCTTGTGGTGGATGGGAATAATGGGGGTTCTGGAGGAGGAGGAGCGGCAGTGCGAAATGGAACTATTTATACCCAAGGTAACGGAGGTTCGGGTTCACATGGAGGAAACGGAGGGATTTCGAATGTGCTTACGCAAGGACAGCAGCAAGCCATTGCAGGTGGTGGCGGAGGAGGAATCCTAGGCGCAGGATTCCCCGGAAATGCAAACGGTAACGGAACTGCTGTGGGAGGAAATGGTGGAAATGCCCAAAGATTTACCATTGGGACCGTGACATTTGACTTCGGTGCCGGAGGTGGTGGACTAGGCACAAACTTCAACGGAAATGAATTCCCAGGATTAGGTGGATTAAATATATCTGACATCAGAATTGGGGGAGATTCCAATCCTTTCTTATTCGATGAAAAAAAGAATGTGAATAACGATCCCGATCCGGTTGGACAAAATTATGGAGGCTCCGGAAATCCAAGATCTGGTTCCGGCGGAGGAGCAGGATACGATAGAGGTGGAAATGGTGGATCCGGGGTAGTGTATATTTCTTTTCCCAATGTCCGAATCCTGGAAGTCGAATACCTGTATTTCAATGCGGCATACAACAGCTTTGATCGATCCGGAGAACTGAAATGGGCCACTTCCAAAGAATGGGAAAGTTCCCACTTCGAGATAGAGCGATCCATAAATGACACCCGCACCTGGACCAAAGTAGGCACAGTTTCCGCAAAAGGGTATTCGGATTTGCCTGTGGAGTATCGCTTTACCGATCTTAATCTCCCCGCTTCCGGCGGAAATATCTTCTACCGGTTGAAACAGGTAGACCTGGATGGGGACTTCCACCATAGCGTGACAAGAGCCATCCAAGTGGGAGCTTTGGATGGAAGTACTTCCTGGATTGCCTACCCAAATCCAAGTGCAATGCATTCATCAATCCATGTTGACCTTTTGGATAGATCTGACTATGCAGATGAATCAATCCTGATACGAATCTCCGATGGAAGAGGCATTTTCGAATCCTATACTGTATCAAGTCCCGAAGAGGTATCTGGTTTTGTCAATTCGTATTTGGACCAGGCTCGTCCCGGACTCCATATCCTTCAACTGATCTGGGGAAACAAAAGTGAGCAGATGAAGCTGATCAGGAAGTAAGTGATTTCTTGATTTGATTTTTCGAGCCGTGATATTCACGGCTTTTTTTATGCATTCAGTTGGATGCCCTCAAAAGTGTCCACTGTTTTTTCAAAGCAATTGTTGACTTCCAAAGAAACCTTGATCCAATCAAGGATGAAAACTCGTTTATTCCTGAGAAAATCATCTTCACTGAAACTTCTTCTTCCTGCAAATGACCGCAAGCAAACACTAGAGAAATGGGTGCAGAATAGTAGGTCTGTTAAGCTCAATACAAAGGCTTTATTAGGTGATGAAATCGTTCATCTCAAAATTCTCACCTGAATTGCCAATTATTTCAGCCGTTATTTTCAATAAACATTCTTGTTTTTAGAGAGTTAGCTGCAATTGGGAGGGGAGTTTTTTGCTTTTTAAAGGAAAGAGATCTAAATTTGAAATACATTTTAATAGCAACGAAAGTCATTTTTAGCGAGGTTGGGGAAAAATATGAGCTTGAAGCATTTTTCATATAGATATTTCAGAGCAACCATTCTTTTGTTTGGGTCATTGGGCCTGCTTATATATTCCAATAATGTCTTTGCTCAATCTCAGACTTTCACTTCTCCCGGGACTGGAACATTTACTGTTCCTGCTGGTACTAAAGACCTAAAAGTAGAAGCTTGGGGTGGTGGTGGATCGGGAGGAAATAACGTAGGAGGTGGTGGTGGAGCTGGCTCTTACGCAAGGAGTAAAATTACTACCCCTTTTTCGGCCTCCTATCCATATGTCGTAGGTGCAGGTGGTATTAATTCTAATGGAGGATTATCTTCCTTTGGTACAGGCCCAGTTCTTTTATCAGCAGGGGGTGGAGCTTTCGGAACGCTTGGGGGTACTGGCGCGGGCGGTGCAGGTGGCACGGCAACGATTGGAAATGAAGCCACAACGGCAGGAGGAAATGGAGGAAATGGTAGTGTTAATAGCGGCGGAAATGGAGGAAATTCTCCCAATGGGGGGCTTGGTGGGCCAGGTGGTGGGAATAATACTGCTGGCACTGCAGGGACTTCACCAGGAGGAGGAGGAGGAGGATCTGGAAAAACCAATTCTACAAGACCAAATGGCGGAAATGGCCAAGTTAGAATTTCATATATCATACTTACTTCTGCTACCAATACAGAAGCTCAAACAGTCTGCACTGGAAATGCCCTCACTCCAATAACCTATACAATTCCAAGTGGATCTACAGTAACGATCACCAATTTACCTTCTTCTGGGGTTACATTTTCACATAACAGCACTTCTGGATTAATCACAATTTCAGGGACTCCGACTGCTTCAATCTCATATACTGTTAATGTAACTACAAGCTATGGAGTCACATTAAATGCTCTTGGAACGATAACGTTCAACCCAAACCCAACCGCCAATGCAGGTGCTGCTTTAGCTGCGATCTGTCAGAGTGGAACTTCTGCAGCAATGGGCGGAAGTATTGGTGGTGGAGCTACTGGTGGCACTTGGAGTGGTGGGGCCGGTACTTGGACAAATGCAAACAATCCAGCAACTGCAACTTATACCGCAGGTGCTGCTGAAACAGGTTCTGTCACCTTGACTTTGACTACCAGCGGTGGTTCCTGCGGAACAACCACTGCAACAAAAACCATAACCGTAAATCCAAACCCAACTGCCAATGCTGGAGCAGCTGTGGCAGCTATTTGTCAAGGTGCAACATCTGCAGCAATGGGAGGCAGTGTCGGTGGTGGAGCTACTGGTGGCACTTGGAGTGGTGGGGCCGGTACTTGGACAAATGCAAACAATCCAGCAACTGCAACTTATACCGCAGGTGCTGCTGAAACAGGTTCTGTCACCTTGACTTTGACTACCAGTGGTGGGTCTTGCGGAACTACTACCGCTACAAAGACTATTACAGTCAATCCTAACCCAACCGCCAATGCAGGTGCTGCTTTAGCTGCGATCTGTCAGAGTGGAACTT
>JAQSDM010000003.1:5191-50791 GCA_029945945.1 Algoriphagus sp.
CCAGTGGTGGGTCTTGCGGAACTACTACCGCTACAAAGACTATTACAGTCAATCCAACGCCAACATTAAGTAGTCCATTAACATTGATAGCTTGTAGCAATGTATTGTCAACCTATACCGCAACAAGTACAATTCCAGGAACAACTTTTTCATGGACAAGAGCAGCAGTTGCCGGTATCAGCAATTCAGCAGGAAGCGGATCAGGTGCAGATGCTTCTGAAACTTTGATAAATACGACAGCCAATCCAATTGATGTTGTTTATTCCTATACTTTACTAGCAAGCGGTTGTAGTAATACTCAGAACGTAACAGTAACAGTAAATCCTATCACTGCCATCACCACCCAGCCGAGTACAGCAGATGATGTAGAATGTTTTGGAGATGGTTTTGATGAATTGACTGTAGTAGCAGAAGGCGCAGATTTGACATATCAATGGTACTCAGTTCCAACACAGGTTAACACGGGAGGTACAGCAATTCCTGGAGCTACGTTAAGCAGTTTTACACCTCCATCTATCAATCTCGGAATTTCTTATTACTACGTGGTTGTTTCTGGATATTGTAGTTCGGATACCTCGGTGGTTTCCGGAGAGTACGAAGTCACTCCACCACAAACCACCATTGTCAAACATCCTTCAACAGTTGGCGAAACCTTGTGTCAGGGAGAAACATTCTCAACTTTGACTGTAGAAGTGAATGGGGAAATAACCCTAATTGGAGACTTTGAGTACCAATGGTATAGCAATACATCTCCTTCCAACACTGGTGGAACTTTATTAACAGGAGAAACAGATCCTGATTTTACCCCTCCATCAACCAATGTTGGAACCTTGTATTATTACGCAACTGGTAGAAGTGATTGCGGAACAGTACCAACCGCAATTTCTGGAGCCTTTACGGTTACCCCACTTACAGAAATCACAGCCGAAGATCTGGATGAACAGATAATTTGTGATGGAGATACTTTTGATCCAATTTCTGTAACTGCTATCGGTTCCGGAACGATCAATTATCAATGGTATAGTAACACTACCAATTCCACGTCTGGGCCAAATGTAACGATGGTAGGCACTGACTCAAATACCTTTTCACCACCTGCAAGTCCGGTTGGAGCATTATATTATTTTGTAGTAGTGTCAAGTACTTGCGGGCCTAATGAAACTTCAAGTGTTTCTGGAGTCTTTAGGGTCCATCCACTTCCATCGGTAACCAATGCTTCTTTAACCCAAACCGTCTGTTCAGGGGGAAGCACTGCTCAGGTTGACCTTACTTCAGCAGTCGCAGGAACTACCTTCGCTTGGACAGCCACTGCTACTACTGGCGTTACCGGATTTACCGCCATTGGTTCAGGACCCATTCCTACTCAAACCATTTCTACAACTGCCACAACACGGGGTACCGTTACATATGTGGTTACTCCAAGTGCAAATGGATGTCCTGGTCCTACTACCAACTATACCGTGCTGGTTGATCCACTGCCAACTGTAACCAATGCTTCTTTAACCCAATCCGTCTGCTCAGGCGGAAGCACTACTCAGGTTGATTTTACTTCTGCAGTTGCAAGTACCACTTTTGACTGGACGGCAAGTGCAACGACTGGGGTAACCGGATTTACAGCAAGTGGTACAGGATCCATCCCTGTTGAAACCTTAACCACAACAAGCACAATACAGGGCACTGTTACTTATGTGATCACTCCAACCGCCGATGGTTGTCCTGGTCCGACTACTAACTACACCGTGTTGGTTAACCCAATCCCAACCGTTACTAACACCTCTTTAACTCAAACGATTTGTTCAGGCGGAAGTACCACACTGGTTCCTTTGACTTCGGATGTTTCAGGAACTACCTTTGCTTGGACCGTCACTGCTAGCTCTGGCGTTACCGGATTTACTGCAATTGGTTCAGGACCTATCCCTGTTCAGACAATTTCAACTTCAGGAACAGCCCGAGGTACTGTTACCTATGTGATTACTCCAACAGCCAACGGATGTCCCGGCCCTACTACTAGCTATACTGTATTAGTAGATCCACAGCCAACAGTTACAAATACTCCATTAACTCAAACAATCTGCACCGGAGGAAGCACTACTCAGGTTAACCTAACTTCTGCAATTGCAGGAACTACCTTCGCTTGGACAGCTACAGCCACTCCTGGAGTTACCGGATTTACTGCAAGCGGTACAGGTACTATTCCTACTCAGACTATTGCAACTACCGGAACAACTCAGGGTACAGTTACTTATGTTATTACTCCTACAGCCAATGGATGTCCAGGTCCGACTACAAACTACACCGTGTTAGTAAGCCCAATCCCAGAGTATGAATTGATTTCTGTTTCTTCTGTCTCTGCAACTTCAGCAGGTGGATCAGCCACAATTACTATAATCGGAGATCCTTCAATTCTTACCGATGGAAATTATATAGTCACTTACGACTTGGACGATGGTACTTCCATTACAACACATACTTCAAGCTCATTTAGCGTATCAGGAGGAAGGGGGTCATTCACAACTATTCAATTGACAAATTTGAATGTAGAACTCTTCACAGTTACCATAAAAAGTATCAAAAAGGGGACTGACGCCTGTACCGTAATCCTAGCTGCTAATCCTAAAAATTCAACTGTCTTTAGTGTCTGCGGAGCTTCCTTTGATTCCTCTGGAACATTTTATGTTCCAGCAAACATTTATGAAATCACAATTCAAGTTTGGGGAGGAGGAGGACAAGGAGGAGATGGCGATTATTCATCTGGCGGTGGTGGAGGTGGTTTTTCAACTCATACAATCTCAGTTACCCCAGGAGAACCGATAGGCATTTTTGTGGGCGCTGGTGGTGGAAAGGCTGGAACTACAGGCGGAAAAGGAGGGACTACTTATGTTACCAGAGATTCTTCTGATCCCAATTTTTTAGGGGCAAGCTTAGTTTATGCTGAAGGAGGAAATAAAGGCGTGGGAGTAAATAATCCAGGTTCGGGAGGAATTAACGACCCAAGACGTGGAGGTGGTTTTCAAGGAATTATAGGTGAAGTAGGTCTCAGTACGGGCCCGAGTCAAAGTAGATATGCTGGAGCCGGCGGAACTGGAGCAAATGGAGGAGGAGCTGGAGCACCTAGAAACTTTGCAAACAGTAATGGTCAAGAAGGATCTGCAGGTGGTGGCGGAGGATCTGGTGGAAATGGAAATAGCCGTACCGGAGGATTGGGTGGAAATGGCCGGGTTCTTATATCTTACTCTTGCCCTGACGCAGATAAATTTGACTGTATTGAAATCTTAGATGATGGCGCAGCAAGTGGAACTACATTAATTCGATTCACCTGTGATGATACTTGGGATGTCCCCGAAGGACTTGTTGAGTTTTCTGTTGTAGCAGTAGGTGCTGGTGGTGGAGGTGGATATGGACAAGCCGCTGGTGGTGGAGGCGCAGGCGGATTTAGCTCTAGCACTTTTACTAGCAACAATCCTTATGGAATGCCGAGTACTGCACTCACAATTACAGTTGGACAGGGGGGGCTGGGTTCAAGCACCAATCAAAGTCCAGGAGGCGACGGTGGTGGCTCTTATGTAACTGGAGAGATTCCTGATCCAAACGGAGAGATTGATGTTAACCTAGGAACTGAAGGTGGTGGTGGTGGTGGTTCTTTCTCCTCGATTCCTGCAAATTTAAATGGCCGGCCTGGTGGATCCGGAGGAGGCGGAGGTGCAAATATTGAAGATGACGTATCAGGAACTGGAGGCGCTGGTTCGCCCGGATATAAAGGCGGTGAAGGAAAAACTAGAGCGGGTCTCGGCGGAGGTGATAAAGGTGCTGCTGCGGGAGGTGGTGGCGGTGGTGCTGTACCTACCGATCCAAAAGATATCGATGGAACCCCAACTGGAGCAGGTCTAGGCAAAGGAGGAACTGGAGGTAATGGATTGAGTTATACCTTAGGTGGTACAGCCTATTACTATGGAGGTGGTGGTGGTGGAGTAGGATATAATTTTGAAGGTCAGCCATTAAAACCAGGTGACGGTGGACTTTCTCCTATAGACATTATGCTCGGAGGAATTGGTTCAGATACACGTGGCGGAGATGGCACCCAATTTACTGGTTCCGGAGGAGGTGCAGGAAGAACATCTGGGGGAAATGGAGGAAGCGGAGTGGTCTATATATCCTTCTTCAACTACCGTATCCTCCCCATCGAATACCTCTACTTCAATGCTACTTATAACAAAAATGAAAGATCTGGAGAACTCAAATGGGCCACTGCCAAAGAATGGGAAAACTCTCATTTCGAAATCGAGCGCTCAGTAAACGACACCCGTAACTGGACCAAAGTAGGTGAAGTTACCGGCAAAGGTTATTCTGACGTACCTGTCGAGTACAGCTTTACTGATCTTAACCTTCCGGCTTCCGGCGGAAATATATTCTATCGATTGAAGCAGGTGAATCTCAGCGGAGACTTTAACTATAGTGTGACCCGCTCCATACAGGTAGAGGCAGTGGATGGAAGTACTGCCTGGATTGCCTATCCTAATCCTAGCGCAATGGGTTCGACCATCAATGTGGATTTGCTTGACAGATCCGGATTTACAGACGGAACGATTCAAATCAGAATTTCTGATGCAAGAGGCATTTATGAAAACTATTCTGTTTCGAGTCCGGACGAGGTATCCTCAGTAGTAAATTCTTACCTCGATCAGGCACGTCCGGGACTGCATATCCTTCATCTGATTTGGGGGAATAAATCTGAGCAACTGAAATTGATCAGGAATTAAAACAAAAGTCGTTTTCCTGATCAATTAAACATTTTCCTCTCCTGGATTCACTGGATAGTTCTAACCGGTATGAATCTCTCCAATCATTGTACACTATACTCTGACCGGGGGAAAGAATATTTTACCCTGAAAAGAATTTCAATTCATACTCTCCCCAAATAAACCGAGTCAGACAATAACGATTTTCCAAGCTTTGGATAATACTGACGGAATGCCAGGTAAACATGCCAATGAAAAGTTGCTTGAATTGAATCCATTTCGATCATAGCAAAACCCGAATTCCTTCTGTAACTGGTTTCTAACCAGATAAATTTTTGTTCTTCCGGACAGTAACAAATAATGAAGGTTTCATCAGTCGGTTGGGCTTTTCCTTCTGTGGAATTGTTTTCCCATGTAATTTCCAACCTATTGCCGTTTTTAGTCATCTGAGGGTTTTGAGGTCCAAGAAGATTTCCTTTACTGATAAGGAGAAAAGCAGGGTCAATTTTAGGTTCCCTTGTGTGATTGTATCCTTTTGTGTTGATTTCAGAATAAGCCCAATGCATTCCTTTTTTACTCTGGGTCAAAAATTCCTGAAACCCAAAGTCTAATGCCCGTTTGATCGGTTTTAAAAAATTGTTGATGGATGTCAGTTTCTCCCTTTGAATCAGTTGCAAAGGACTTGGATTATTTTTGTTTTTATGATTTCGAGAGGGCCTGCTTCTTACGACAGTTTTACCGTTCAGCGTGTAGAAAACCAGGTTTCCTATTTTGCCTTTAGGAAGGAATACATTGGAGTTGGGTAAAGTTGCCATATCAAAAAAATTTATAGGTGTAAGAACTAGATAATTAAAGTAAAAAGATATGGCAAAAAAAACAAATTATTTGTGATATAATATGCAGATATGCAGGGAGATACGATGAGGCATGTTTAGGATATGTACCTAGGTAAACGATCTCCAAAGCCTCACAAAAGGGTATCGTAACCCTAAATAAACTACCAAATTTTGAACCCTCATTTGGGCACTATTGATGTCGAATACGATTCTTTTAACTGGTATCGCTTAGCCAATAGGTCGACAAAATCCCTGAAGTCATCATTGTAATGGCCTTTTAGCAAAGCAATGGTAAACCCGTGCAAAGCAAAAAAGGATGTGAGCTGATAATCGGCGTAATTGGCAAGCAAGTAGAACCTCTGAGGGGCATTGATTGCATTGATAAAAAATGCGGTATTTCTTTCAAACGGGACATAGGTTTTTCCGCTGACTTTAAACCGGAGCTCCAGCTGATAATAAGACCTCTTATCCACTTTTCTGAAAACGAGTTGGGGTGTTTCTGTGCTGATTTCACAAGGCAACATTCGATCTCTGGCGGGCTTTCCTTTTAAATTGGCCAACCCATAGGTAAAGGTATATCTAAGGAATCTTTGGGAGATTATGAGATTGTGAGATCCGAGCCATAGGTCAAATAACAGCCTTCCATTTCTTTCTTCTTCGTTGCTGATTTCTTCATGAATTTTATACAGGCTGGATTCTATCGGTGCTAATTCCCGCATCTTAAAGCATATTTCATTCAATTGTTCTTGAATTGGGTTGAAGCTCAATAATTGAATATCATTTTCGCAATTAATAAATTCAGTGTATGATTTAATACTTTCCTTATTTTTCCTAGGTATGCCCAGGTATGGTACGAGAAATGGAAAATGATTTGAATGCAGGGATCTCAAATTCGTATCTGCCAGGCAATATCCTATTTCATAGCTTGTTGAAGATATCTGATCTGGGTACTGCTTTAGGAAGAGATTTCTGATCCTGCTTTTAGGCTCTTCTGATAAGGAAGGTAATTTAAGGCCAGGCCTGTAGAAATAAGGGTATTTGGGTTTCAAACTCACCTCCATGCCAAGCCTGTCATTGATGATGTGCAGGTATTTGCTTCCTCCGGTCTTGGATTCAAAAAAGTCCGGCCAATAGAACTTACTGAAATCATAATAATTCGAAATATCCATCAAGCCGATCAATGCAAAGTAAGCGTATCTGCTAAGGAAAGTTTCACAGGTATCGACACTACAGCTGACCAGAAGTTCCTTTTCCCTTACTTGAATGAAAACCTGCTGTCCAGCTTCCTCCTTTAACTTTACAGCCAACGTCAGAATTGCATTTCGAAAACTGATGGTTCTGACTTCGATCGGAAAATAAGGCTTTTCCTGTCTCCTAAATTCTGAATAAGAATTCAACGTTTCCTTCCTGAGCCTGAAGGTATTCGGCTCTAATGGCAGTTTAAAAAAGGATCTCTGTGAGGGCAAATCAGCTGGATTTTTCATCTTTTTATATCTTTATCCGGGATTTAGAAGTTGGCTTACCTGATCCTCCAGTTCATTTTGCTGAGTAATGAGCTTTTGCATTGTTTTCAGCATTTCCACTTCGGAATGCCAATCCTTTTTCATTGCTGCAATCAGCGCACGGTTGATTTCCAGTGCCTGAAGCAGGTAATCCAAAATCTGGGAAGGGTTCGATTGAAGAATGGAAGAAATGGAATCCCCCAAGGAAATGGGGGAATAGTAAATATCAGAAAGGTGAAGATGAATGTTCAGGTCCATAGTCTTGGCGGTTTGTTGCTAAGCCAAATTGATGGGTTTCCTCCGGATGAACTATTCATGAATAGAATATCGAAGTCAGGAAAAGGGATAAATTATTCGGGGAGGAAAATGAGATTGCTTTCCTGAGAAATCGGGAATATCTGGATTTCCTCTAAGTTTGTGGCAACAGTACCCGTCACGCTTCCCGGAGAACAGCGCACCAGGACTGATCATTTTATTTTTGTAGGTTATGGATTTTGAAAAATAACTTCCTCCAATTCTACAAAACTTTTCGACTTCCGATTCTCCTAACTGCCTTTCTTCAATCTGAAACTTTTTTGATTTTGTGTTCGTTCCTGAGCTATAAATGTCTTTCTATTAGGATATTAATCTACCTTCAGATACATTTGAGCCATGACTATCAAAATTACAATAGAGAAAGATTCCAATACTGCCAAAGCTGTCATGGCTTTGGTCAAGCAAAAGGAAGAGTTGCGTAAGGCGGTAGAGAATGGTACGGTCGAAGAGTATGTTAAGAAAAACCGTGCCCGATTCGCCAAGCCCGTATAGCATAACTTTTAACGAAGGCCTCTATCACTTCACAACTTCTCAAGGAAGATCTTATACTTGCGTTTTTACTGAGGTAAATCGTTTTCTTCCTCCCCTTTTTACAGTTCAGGATATTGAGGTTTACTATTTTGATTTTTTCTTTACCGGTCCGAAACAGCACATAAAATGGCCAAATGATGATCGAATCGCTATAACCATCAAAACCCTTCTCAACGACTTTTTCCAACCAAACCGGGTTTTGATCTATGTTTGTGATAGTTCTGATGGCAAAGGGAGGTACCGGAATAAGGTATTTAAGAATTGGTTCAAAAGTGTCGAAGTCAGATATAAATGCAATCACATAGAAATTGATGTTGCTGGCATGGAGCCAATTTACGGAGCTGTTATCCGAAGCAATGAGTTTCAACATGAAGAATTATTGGAAGCGGAGGTAATTCAACAGGTCGATAGAATTGTGATGGAAAAATTTGGTTTAGCCCCTTAAGACGCTGAACAGGGACATCTGCAAAATCGAAAGTTTTTGGGTGTCCGACACTTCGATCTTCCTGACTCTCGTCGGTCAGGTACTCAGTGGAGCTAGCGTTTAGCCCTTTTTTTCTTTCCCGACACTTTTTGTCAGAAATAATGACCACTATCTCCGATTCCCTTGCTGAAGTCAATCCTAAGGAATAAATTAGTCCAAAGACTTTGGGTAGAATTTCTTAATTTCCCTTACAAATACTTCAACCTATGAACGAAAAAATCCACCACGGACGGAATATCAAGCGTTTTCGAGAGATGATGGGCATCAAGCAGGAGTCACTTGCCTTCGAACTCGGCCCTGACTGGTCCCAGAAGAAAGTTAGCTTGCTTGAGCAAAAGGAAGAAGTGGAGGAAGAGCTATTGCGTCAGGTGGCAGAGATTTTAAAAGTTCCGGCGGAGGCTATTAAGAGTTTTAATGAAGAGGCTGTATTCAACGTGATTTCCAATACCTATAATAACGAAAGCAAAGATAATTCAACCTTAATTGCCAGTTCCGTCAATTACCAGCCAAACTTCAATCCTCTTGATAAATTATTAGAGCAAGTAGAGGAGAATAAAAAGCTATATGAGCGACTATTGGAATCGGAAAAAGAGAAGGTGGAGTTGTTGAAGAGGTTGTTGGAGAATAAGCTAAGCACATAGTTTTATCCAAATATCATCATTGCTTTTAAGCCTATTTCGTGTTTTATTTTGCTTAATTTCTAGTAATTTCTAAATTTTAGTATTTAGGTATACCCTACCTGCTGAAAGTTCTTTTTTGAGACATTCTATTAAGTTTAAATGAAACATAATGCATCGTTCAAAGCCAAATTGGGATTAAAGGTACTTACCTTAAGGATATGGAAAACACGGATAGTATTTTAAATG
The DNA here is from genome assembly GCA_029945945.1 of Algoriphagus sp. GTDB lineage: Bacteria > Bacteroidota > Bacteroidia > Cytophagales > Cyclobacteriaceae > Algoriphagus. The sequence goes on from JAQSDM010000003.1 coordinate 14,462, forward strand.
AATATGATAAAAGAAAATCTGATTATCAATCAGTTGGTGAGGAAATTAAATTTCTACTTGAAAAGGCTTTAAAAAAGTCCTCCTTGAAGTATTTACCAATTCTAGAAAGACTTAAGGATAGGAAAAGTCTCGAAAGGAAAATTCAAGGTAAAGAGTATCAAAACCTTTTGGAATTAACCGATATTTATGGCATAAGAGTAGTTGTTTTTCAAAACAAAGATATAGATTCAGTCACGGAAATAATAAAAGAGAATTTTAATTTTGATGAAAAAAATAGTGAAGATAAGAGACTAAAAACTCCTACTGAGTTTGGATATAATTCTGTACATTCAATAGTTAGTTTGTTGCTTAATCAAAATCGAAATGTTAATTCCGAGATTAAAGTGGAAATTCAAGTCAGGACTGTTTTACAACATGCATGGGCCGAATTTTCACATGAATTAGGATATAAAAATCCAAATAATGTTCCATCTGAATTTTTAAGAAGTATAAATAGAATTTCGGCTCTATTAGAAGTTGGGGATACTGAGTTTGAAAGATTAAAAAGTGAAAATAAAAAATATATAAGAAAAATTGGTAAAGATATTAGAGAGGGTAACAAAGTTGAAATAAATCAACCTTCTTTGAAATCATTTTTAAACAATAATGAGTATTTAAATAAAGCCATTTCTGGACTTAAAAAAGATTATAATATTAGATTTGTTGATACAAATGCTAATTATACTGAAATTATTGATCGACTTGAATTGCTGGGTGTAATGGATTTAAATTATTTAGAGAAATTTTTAGAAAAGAATTCATCCCATTTTTTCAAATTTGTAAAGTTGTTTTTTGAAAAAAGAACTAAAATAAGTAAGGTTACTACTTTAGCGTCCAATTCACCTTTGTTTTATTTATGCCATTTTATGGCCGCAACAAAGGGGAGTCATTTTTTTCAAAACAGTTATTATTCATATAGCAAATATCAAATTATTACTCCAATTAATTTGTTTGATGTGTTTGAAGAGAGTAAATAGATATTTGACCCTCGGGACCGCTGGGTGTAGTTTGCAACTACACCCTAATATTCTAACCAATATTTTATTGGCTTAAGTTGCTCAGGTTGGTAATTTAGAACGAATTACAAATTTAAATTGATATAAAGGGGTAGTTTCAAACTACGGCTAGGCCAGCGCTCATGTGGTAACTGATTGAGAAAAGAGTGGAGGCAGTCTACGCCCAGAGAGGGCAACTGAAATTGATCAGGAACTAAGATTTCTTGATTTTGAATATAAGAGCAGTGAATATCTCGGCTCTTTTTTTTTTCAGAATATTTCAAAAATTTTAAATACTATTATTTCTCCGAAACCACTTGGTTGGTAGCTGAAATTCAATCAGGAAGATTCATTTTGTCCCAATAATAACTATCAGAATCCTCTATGAAGAAATATGAATTTCTGTAAAATAGCTTGTTGACAAGTTTGATTTACTCCTCTTCTCTCCTCTTTGGAGGCTTTGGCTGTCCCAATCCAACACTGCCTTTGATCCCCGAAAAAGTAGCTTTCAGCCAGGTTCCAAACACAAACTTGGATTGATCCCGCTCAAAGTAAATAGAGGAGTTCACCCTGTTATTCATAAAACTTCTAGGGTTACTGTTTTTGGCAAGGGTGTTTGCTAAAAAGGTATAGAGGCCTAGTCTACCTTTGCCCTTCTCCAAGGTCAATGAATCCAAAAATTCAATTTTTAAGTCTTCGTAAAAAAAGTCCATATCGCCGATCGCTTCATTTTCATCCATTCTGAATTTCCACTTTCCATCTGTAATCCGCCCCTCCAGTATTCTGATAAAAGTCCCGGTAGATAAAAAACTATTGACTAATCTCAAATCAAATTTATCCATTGCGATATTCACGTCCATTGGATAGGGCTTTTCATAGAACATCTCACCGTTCAGAACTACTCCCCCTTCTCCCATCAATTTGGCCGTAGCTGAGATTCTACTGGATGAAACAGGATAAGGGGCTCCCTCTTTTACCAAATAGAACGGAGCCAGTGAAACATCAAGATCCTGAAAGGAAATCGATCCCGGAAGCAGAGATTTCGGACCAAATTCCTTGTACCGAACGATCCCATCGCTGATAACAACAGAATCTAATTCCAGGTATCCCGAAGCATTTTGCATCATTTCCTGAGGCATCGGTTTGATCACTCCCTCTTTCACCGGAAGTCGCTTATCCCGGAATACCCCTAAATCAAGTTTATCCAATTTGAGCGCATGAGCCCTTACTTTTTTGTCTGTCAAAAATGCTTCGATATCCAACTCCTCGATCGTCACTTTTTCCACGGAAGCATCAATCGCATCGGACTGGTAGCCAATCTTTCTCAAATAGTCGAATTGGCCTATTGTAGGTCCAAACTTTACCTTTTCCAGAACTACATTTCGATTCAGATAGCTGATTTTTCCAATCGAAAGTTTATTCAGACTGTCTTTTGTGTAAATATGATAATCACTCAGGGAAAGGTTCAGGTCCTTTTGAAACAGCAACTTCGGATCTGGCTTTTTCCCTTTGGCCAATAAATCGAAGTTCAAATCTCCTACTTCAAAGTTGACTCCCTGGAAATCGAGTTGGGGAACAGGACCTGTTTCTTTATTGTGGACAGTAAATTTTCCATTTTGAATCAGGACATCCTGAAGCATCAGAGAATTCACAAATGCACCCTTCTTAGTTGTCTTTGAGGTAGATTTCTCCGTTGATGTTTTCTCAGAATCGAGGTAAATATTGAAGGTTGGGTTGGAAAGCCTGACTTGAGAAAGGTCAAATATTCCGGTCTCCTGGATTTCTTTAAGTTTGTTATTCTGGATACCCAATTGGTCAATTGATGCTTCAACAATGAGCGATCCGGGGCTTCCCGTTTTGGTTTTCGGGATAATCTTCACATCCGAAAAGAGCGTTTCATTGATGAGATTGTCAAAAGCCAAATTGGAAAACTGGATGGTATGAATACTATCAGGCAGGGCAAATGAAAAATCCTCGAGGTTTAGGTTAATGCTTTTATAAAGTTCAGAAAGGTTGTCTATCCCTCTGTTGGTAGCTGAGTCAAGGTAGAGCTCTTTGACAAGCAAATCGAAATCGGTCTGGATTGATTGGACATCTTTTTCCCCAAATCTATAATTGACTTTAAGTTTTGAATCCCCAAGTTTTAACTGATCAATTTTTAAGGTCTCTATCGTTTTCCTGATTGCCAGTCTGGAGGTGGAATCGGTTTTAGGTTTCGCAGTTTTATCTTCTTTTTTAAACTCAGGATTGATTTCCAAGTTAATCATTCCTCCGATTACATTAAACTCCTCCAGGATCAGTTCATTCTCAAAAAGGAACGTTTCAATGTCTATCCCATCTAACGAAACACTTGGCATGGACAGAGAAAGCGCAATTTTACTGTTCAAACCAGGTCCCGGTGAAAGAACTAAGTTGTCTATTTTGAGGGATTGATCCAGAGAATTGAAGGTAAGTCCGTCAGTCTCGACAAGATAATTCCCCCCGGCCAAACTGAATGAATAATTATCTAAACTCAGGTCTATTTCTTCAGAGAAAAATGTTCTTTTCTTCACATAAACACGATCTTTCTCCACCAAAAACCCCCGAAGGATCAGTGAGAAATTGTCTTCATTGAATGATATATTCTCCTTACCGGAAAAGTTGCGATACTGGATTTTTCCATCATTGAAATTCAATGAATCTATTTGAATATAGCTGAAATAAGAAGTAAGCAAAGCCTCAAACTCCTTAGAAGATTCTAATTGGTCTTGCGGGTTGCCCCCGGACAACTTTCCTTTCCTATAGGTGCTAAAAGACAACTCAGGATTTGGAATCGAAATTTGCTTTATGATAAGTTTCTGGTCAACGATCGCAGCATGTAAGTCAATCCCCTCCGCACGAAATTTGGGGATTTTCAAATCTATGGTAGACGATTTTCCATACGCATCTAAGGTGCCTTGGATCTGTCCCTGGTTTTCAGGACGGAGGACAAAGCCGGTGATTTCTACCAATGAGTTTTTGGAGTCTATCAGAACCCTATCGGCTAAGAATTCATGAAGATTATCCCTCAGTTTCAACCTGTATTTATCCAGGCTGAGTACAATCTCATCTGCCAGCAAAAATTCATTAAACGTTTTGGTGGATACCCCGGGCTGCAAAAATATATTTTCAAGGAGTAAACTGAATTTTTCAAATTCAATGTCATTACTCCTTACGCCAGCCTCGTCTTTAAACTGAACTACTCCATTCTGCAAGTCAAATCTTTTGATAGCGACACTCGTCAAAAGTCCCTTCATCAAATCAGTTGTGGAAGATTTTCCTCCCGCATTTTCTGCCTTCTTCAGCTCAGTAAACTCAATTTGAGGGGAAAGAAGCTTCATTTCTTCTATTTCGAGAATTCCTTCATTGTAAAGCTTTTTTAGATTTACCCCTTCCAAAGAGAATTCAGGCAAGGATAGTTGAATAAGACTAGGGGGATTTTTAATCAAAATTGACTCTGGTCTTGGTTGAATCGAAAAATTTTGAATCAGGATTTCATCCTTAAATGAGGAAACCATGACTTTATCTCCTTTCAAAACATGGACTTCATCTGAGAGATAAAGATTTGCATCACTGATTTCCATGGAAGCATCCTCTCCATAGAAAAATTGATTTGTTTTTTTTGACTTATCCTCTCCCAGGTAAAACTTGACCATTTTAAAATCAAGGTCCTGGATATCAATTCTGTTTTTCAGGGTGTCTAAAAAGTCGTTTTTAATAAATTTTCCATTATTAATCGCCAGTTCTTTGATTTGAATAGATTTGAGAATACCCGCAATCAAATCATTCAGATCTCCGGTAGCGGCACTATCCTTTTCAACCTTTTCTTTTTGCTCCACTTTAAACTCCGGTGCCTCAAGAATCAATTCATCAATTTCGACCTCCGAAGTCATGAACGCCTTATTCAAATCAACATTTCCAACTCGTAATTCCTCCAGATTGACTTCATAATACGATTTACTTTCCCGGGACTTGTCCGGGGTGAGTTTGAATTCATTTATGTCAATCAACTTATCAAGAGAACTGATAAATACTTCACTGGCACGGATAGAATGGATGCCATCGGGAAGAGGAAAATCAACATTTTCCAGGTCAAATTCGAATCCGCGGGCATTGAAAGGGGTTTTCCAGATTTCTTTCGTTGTCCAGTCGATATCTTTGATAACAAGTCTGGTATTCTCGGCCTTAAGTGAGTTTTGACTTAAGAAATCGAGGAAAAATAAGTCTGCATGACTGATCTCTATTTCTTCGATAAAAAGTGCGTTGAAATTTAATCGGCTGATACTTTTCTGAATTTCCTCTTCAAGTGCTTTCACAGCAGATTGTTTTTTCCCATCAGGAGCCACTTCTTTTTTTTGATTCTTATCGACAACTACAGAATCGGCAGTTTCAGGCAAATCCAGTTTTACATCAGGATTGTCAAATTCAATTTTTCCAACGTACAAAACATCGTCAGAAAAGCTATACCACAAGCTTTTGATAGAAAGTTGGTCTAAAGAAAAATTAAACAAGGCTTGATCTTTCGGAACAATTTTTCCTGGGATGGGAGTCATGATAATTCCATCCAAAAAAATCCCCCTTCGTAACAGTGAAAAATTAAACCTGTTAAACTCTATGAGATAAATATCTTTGGTCGCCTGGTTAATTTTTCGTTCTGCCCATTTTGATAAAAATATATTCGAACCAAAATAGACCAGAAACTCCAAAAAAAGGAGTGTCATAAAAATTATGGTCACCACTTTGATTAGCTTCTTTCTGATGGGATGGGAAGAATGCTTCTGGTGATGACTCGCAGACATAAAATAGTATTTACGCTAAATTAGGTAATTACGCTCTAAAAGCTTGAGTTTCACAAACGCAAAAAGCAACACAATGTGTTGCTTTTGAGCTGTAGGAGAAGGATTCGAACCTCCAAGGGGCAGTTAGGCAATAGTCCGGTTCGTTCTACGCTTTTTCCAGTCCCGATAGATATCGGGTTCCCCACCCCCGAGACAGGAGGGCTTGTCTGCCAGTTTCAACATCCTACAGTGTTGATTTATTCTAAATGTTGCTTTATTCTGTTTTCAATCGATTTCGTTCAATCGATTGCCAAAAATAGGAATACCCTTGGTTTATTAAAATTTTGTTAAAAAATAAATTCATTTTTTACACTTTATTTAATAAAACGGTCTAAATAATGAATATTCAGAAATAGAGTCTTCAAAATTGGTCGATTATTTATCAAATCATCAATCTATCCCCATTTTTGATATTGAAAGGATATAATTTTGAGTTTAATAGAGTATTCGGAATATAAATTGCCCTTAGTACAGTATGGGCATAAAAAAACCATGAAACAAAATTTCATGGTCTTAGTCAATTAACAATAAACCCAAAATAACCTGCTGTAGGAGAAGGATTCGAACCTCCACGGAGTAGTTAGGCAAATTTACGAGCTCGCTAAATGCTTTATCCTATAATCCCCACCCCCGAGACAGGAGGGCTTGTCTGCCAATTTCAACATCCTACAGTATGTGTGTACTCGTTTAGCTCTTTTGCTTGTACAAATATAGAGACAAGGAGTCTTTAATTGCAAATAATTCAATATTTAAACTGAATATTTACAGTATATTTAATGAAATCGATTGAATTATGACGATTTATTAAAAACAGAACCAAAATCATATCTATAATTAATGATTTCCTAATTTTGTTGAATATAAATATTGTATTCGTATATAATAAAGGTTTTTATTGAATATTTTTCAACAAATAGGTCTAAATGTTACCGATTCAATCATTTTCTCTCACTCGAAGTTGACGTAAGTTTCCCATTTTTCTAATACGGAGCGGAAATCTTCAGGAAGCGGAGCTTCAAAAAATAGTTTCTCCTTAGTCATCGGATGAATAAAGCCAAGTGACATGGCATGAAGTGCTTGTCTTGGCATCAGGTCAAAGCAGTTTTGCACAAACATTTTATATTTCGCAAACTGAGTCCCTTTTCGGATTTTATCTCCTCCGTACATCGCATCATTGAAAAGCGGATGTCCGAAATATTTCATATGGGCCCGAATTTGATGAGTTCGCCCGGTTTCAAGATTGCATTGTACAAGCGAAACATATCGGAGTCTTTTCAAAACCTTCCAATGCGTGATCGCATGCTTTCCCTGACTTCCGTCCGGAAAAATATCCATCGCTTTCCGGTCTTTGGCACTTCTCCCGATGTGGCCAATGATGGTGCCTTCATCTTCTTCAGGTTCCCCCCAAACAAGTGCTAAATAGGTTCGCTCGATGGTATGGTGAAAAAACTGAGCAGCAAGTTTTGTCATGGTCTCCTCTTCTTTTGCAATCACCAATAGTCCGGATGTGTCCTTATCGATTCGATGCACCAATCCCGGTCTGCCGGTATTCCCTTTCATTTCCGGTAAATCCTGAAAATGATACACAAGCGCATTGGCCAAAGTTCCCGACCAATTCCCATGCGCCGGATGGACGACCATTCCGGGAGGCTTGTTTACCACAAGCAGAAACTTATCCTCAAACAGGATATCAAGCGGAATATTCTCAGGGTAAACCTCCGTATCTCTTGGTGGCTTTTCCAGCAAAATCCGAATATCATCCTGAGGCTTTATTTTATAATTGGCCTTGGTGGGAAGTCCGTTTACCAGGACCGAACCTGCATCAATTGCAAGCTGAATCCGGTTCCGAGAGGCATTTGCAATTTTCTCAGTTAAAAATTTATCGATTCGAACAGATGATTGTCCTTTGTCGACCAGGATCCTGTGGTGCTCAAAAAGTTCGATTTCATCCTCATCAAAGTCATCTTCCGGTTTTGTATTCATGCCACAAAAATAGGAGGATCCGCCTAACTTTGGTATTCTTTCCCGAATCCGGCCAAATGCTTATCCCATCCACTATCCCAATTCAGTCTCTCGAGCATCCGCTTTTAGCATTGAAAAATATTGAATTGGCTATAATGAGACTGGATTTGATTCATCCGGGAGTATCGGGAAATAAATTTTTCAAACTCAAATACAATCTCGAACAAGCCAGGAAAGAAGGGAAAGATGCCCTTTTGACTTTCGGGGGGGCATATTCAAATCACATTTTTGCAACTGCCGAAGCGGCAAAAGCCGAAGGTTTTCAATCGATCGGAATCATCAGAGGCGAAAGAACAGATCCTCTCAATCCTACCCTCGCTCATGCTGAATCATTAGGGATGAAACTTCATTTTGTGGACCGAGAAACTTACAGAGGAAAGTCCGAGCCCAATTTTATCAACCATTTGGAAAATCTTTTTGGAGACTTTTACCTGATTCCGGAAGGTGGGACCAATGAATCCGCGATCAAAGGCACTCGGGAAATCATTGGGGAAGACGAAGACCAATTTTCACATTTGGCAGTCTCAATTGGAACCGGAGGAACCTTTGCGGGATTAGCGGGATCGATTTCTTCTACCCAGAAATTGATCGGATTTTCTTCTCTGAAAGGGGAATTTATCCATTCAGAAATCGAACAATTACTTTCAGAAAGCCGAATCTTTTCCGAAGGTAGTTATCAGGTAAACAGCGAATACCATTTTGGAGGTTATGGAAAATACAATCCCGAATTGATTGAGTTTATACAAGAGTTTTACGAAAATTTTGGAATCGTTTTAGACCCGATCTATACCGGAAAAATGGCTTTTGGAGTTTGGGATCTGATAAAAAGGGATGGTTTTGAACCACAGAGCAAAATCCTTTTAATCCACACCGGAGGCCTGCAGGGGAATCTTGGATTTACGGAGAGGACAGGAATTATACTGCCGGGTTCTTGAGTGTAAAATAATCTTCGGATTCCTGTGGATGAATTTGCAACACATTCGCAAGAACGAGTTTCACAAGAGTTTTGGAAGCCATAAAACGAGGCAAATTCGCTGCCTTTGAAAATTCTTTCAGCGTAATTTTGCCGGTTTCTTCAAGTGCTTTCATCAGGATCTCTTCCTTTCTCCCGTAGGTAAAAACAGTGTCTTTGGGAATTCTTCCTCGTCTCAGGATTTCCCAAACTTCCCGACTCGCCTGAACACTTCGATCGGCAACCCTTATAAAGGCCTGCTTCTTTTCGTTTTCTTTCAAGTAATGAGGTCGGGACGGGCTGATTGGAATTTTAAAAATGGCCACTCCCTTTTTTTCATTCAGCTTCAGGGTAAAAACTTCATATTCCAAAGGAGGAAAAATCAACTCACGAATGGCTTTTTCCATGACGAATACTTCCTCCTCAATAAATCGCTGACCGCTTACTGTCCCGTCATCATCAACCCCAATCAATAAATCTCCGCCGGCAGTGTTGGCCAAAGCAATAAACTCCCGAACAATCTTTTCGGGATAGGATGCTTTTTTCTTGAACTCAATCTTCAGGCCTTCGCCTTTCGCTGCCAAGGCCCTGACATCCTGAAGGGTCATTAAATCTCTGATTGAAAAATGAAAACTATCTGCTTCCAGGACCTCTGTTAAGCTCTGCAAGTCTGTTTTTCTGTGCCTGCCACTCGTCCCGAAGCCTTGCCGCTTCCATGAAATTGAGCTCCTTGGCGGCTTTTTCCATGGACTTTTGAGTCTGTAGGATTAGCTTTTCCAATTTATCTTTACTCAAATAAGCTACAACCGGATCTGCAGCCATGAAGCCTTCACCCGGCATTGGCTCTGCATACATCTTAGGGTTTTTCTTAGAATCCGCCACTTTGGTCTGACCCATGATTTTGTCTCTGGACTTCGTAATCGTGGTAGGAGTGATTCCATGTTTCTCATTATACTCCAACTGAATTGCTCTTCTGCGCTTGGTTTCGTCAATCGCTGATTCCATGGAATGCGTGATTTTGTCAGCATACATGATCACTCGCCCATTCTGATTCCGGGCAGCCCGACCAATTGTTTGCACAAGGCTTCTTTCATTTCGAAGGAAACCTTCCTTGTCAGCATCCAGAATAGCAACCAACGAAACCTCCGGTAAATCGAGCCCTTCTCTGAGTAAGTTTACTCCAACCAAAACGTCAAAAATACCAAGTCGTAATTCTCTCAGAATCTCAACGCGGTCAAGGGTTTTCACTTCCGAGTGAATATAACGGGACTTCACTCCCGCTCTTTCCAGGAATTTCTGAAGCTCCTCGGCCATTCTCTTCGTCAAGGTCGTAACCAAAACACGAGCATCCGTTTTGATGGTTTGGTCAATCTCTTCAAGCAAATCATCAATCTGATTTTGGCTTGGTCTCACTTCGATCGTAGGATCGAGCAAGCCTGTAGGACGGATAATTTGCTCCACCACTTCTCCTTCTGTCAAGGCAAGTTCGTAGTCAGCAGGCGTAGCAGAGACGTAAATGACCTGATTAACCATATTTTCAAACTCTTCAAATTTCAGAGGTCTGTTGTCGAGGGCTGAAGGAAGTCTGAATCCAAAATCCACCAAATTGACTTTTCTGGACCGGTCTCCACCCCACATCGCCCGAACCTGCGGGACAGTCACGTGACTTTCGTCAATCACCAATAAGTAATCATCCGGGAAATAATCCATCAGACAGAATGGTCTCATCCCAGGTTGTCTCCGATCAAAATACCTGGAATAATTCTCCACTCCGGAGCAATACCCCAATTCTTTGATCATTTCAAGATCAAACTCGGTTCGTTCCTGAATTCGTTTTGCTTCCAGAAATTTCCCTTCTTTTTCGAAGAAATTGACTTGGGCCACCATGTCATCCTGAATTTCCTTCATCGCAGTTTCGATGAGATCTCTTCCGGTAACGAACAGATTCGCAGGGAAAATCGAGATGATTTTCTCATCCGAAAGCTTCTTTCCAGTGATAGGATCGATCCGCTGAATTGCTTCGATTTCGTCTCCCCAGAAGAAGATCCGGTAACCAAAATCAGCATACGCCAGAAAAATATCGACCGTATCTCCTTTGACGCGGAAAGTGCCATGCGTCAAGTCAAACTGCGTCCGGCTGTACAGGATGTCCACCAACTTGAAAAGCAATTGATTTCTTCCAATACGGTCTCCCTCCTGAAGTTTGATTACATTTTTGGCAAACTCCTCCGGATTTCCGATACCATAAATGCAAGAAACAGAAGCCACCACAATCACATCCCTTCGGCCTGTGAGCAAAGAAGACGAAGCGCTTAGCCGGAGTTTTTCGATCTCTTCATTGATAGAAAGATCCTTTTCTATATAGGTCCCGGAGCTGGGAATAAAAGCCTCCGGCTGGTAATAGTCGTAATAGGAGATGAAATATTCAACCGCATTTTCCGGGAAAAACTGCTTGAATTCGCCGTATAATTGAGCGGCCAGCGTCTTGTTATGACTCAGCACCAAAGTAGGTTTCTGAGTTTGCTGGATAAGATTTGCAATGGTGAAAGTCTTACCCGAACCCGTCACTCCAAGAAGTACCTGTGCCGGATCACCATTGTTTACACCCTCGACAAGCTTGGCAATAGCCTTAGGCTGATCGCCGGTAGGTTGATAATCTGAGGTAAGTTTAAATTCCATTTGACTTGTCTTAAGTTACCAAACACACTCACCCTATATAAAAGTTTGTAAAACCGAAAACTTACCTTTCAATTGGCTTGTGCTTACCCACATTGTAATAGAGGTAATTAGTTCGGAGGATCAAAACCAGCATAATAGGGATCAGACTTGGGTGGAAAGATTCCCATCCCAATATCCAGAATACGACTGCAGCATCTGCCATGATTAAAGCAAAAAGCAGGTATTGCCTCACCCAGGGTTTGATCGTCTTGGACAAAAGTGAAATGGCTAAAACCAAATGCCCTGGAAAAGCCCAAAGCAAATTCCAGTTCCACTTCGTCGCGGTATGCTCTGTTGCAAACCAAAGAAAGAAAACCACGATTCCCATGATGCCCAGAATCCCGAAGAAAGCCACATCAAATCCTATCAGGAGCTTTTTCTTCTTGAATCCAATGAAAGTAATTGCGGTAAAAAGAATAGCTACCACCCAGAAAATCCAATACGGATTGATCGCACTCATGCCAAATTCATTGTTCGGAAATTCTAAAATCACGCTGGATTCCTTCACGAAAGGCCGGGTAGGTCCATCTCCCTGGATTTCTGCTCTCGCAAAAGCAGCTTCCATGTAATCCGGCAAAAACTGCTCTTCCCGAGGGGTAGCGTCCCGATCAATGACAGATCCCAGTGCCAGGTCGATCCCCAAGTCTGCCCATGGCAATCTCAAGACATATTCATCAATCAGATTTCTGAAGGTCTTCTCATCTGCTTCTTTCAACTGATCATTCCAGATCAGTTTATCTCCCAAGGTGAGCTCCATCGCATCGCGAACCTTGGTTGCGCAGTTATTGAAAAAGAACTCGTAGCGATAATTTCTCCGCTCAGGAGAATAATTCACTTGAAGAAATTCAACCAAAAATTGAGCTTGCTCGGTACTCAGATTCAGGACCTGCTCCCGGACGTTCCGCTGCTGATTGTGGTAATCTTCAATAAAATCAGCATACGTGCTTACGCTGAGCATGTAGTCCAGTTTCCCTCCTGCAAATTTGCCGTAGAAATTGGGCGTGTTAAAATTGAACGTCCCGTAGTTGAAGACAAAATCCTGCCCCGTATCCACATCCATCACCCGGATCGCACTATGACCAAAAGCGCTGTATAATTCCTCTCCGGGATCGCAGGTCAGGAGGCTTACCCGATAGTCCTGGGCTTGAATTGAAGTTAAATAACTGAATATCAATAAAAAAAGGCTGAAAACTTTCTTTTTAAAACTCATAGGACTATATTGATAGGACTTTTTTTGAATCTTTTTTTAATAAACTTTATGGGCATATCGACCGCCTTTTTGGCAATTTTTCGGAGCCGAATATACAGCATATTCCTGGCAGTTGTAATGAATTGCCTTTACCCGTATTTCTCGAATTCTCAGGAAATCAACTCTTACAGAACCATCAATTCCGGTAATTTTTCCAACGTTTCTATATGGGAAATTTTCAATGGAAGCCTCTGGCAACCTGCCATTACCAAACCGGGATCATCCAATGATATCTACATCAATCAAACTCATCTCCTCACTTTAAATACAAACGAGCAAGCAAAAAGTGTGTTTATCAATGCGGAAACCGGAGCCGGCCAGAAACTGAATTTGAATAACTTTCAATTGGAGATTTATGGAAGCTTGCAAGCATTTTCCGGCGCAGCTCCGGGAGCGCCTTCCGGAACATGGAACAGCCAGAATTGGATTGGGAATTCTATCAACAGTCGGTTGGTTTTCAAAGGTACCTCCAGAATTATCATTCCTAATAACGCATGGAGCGGCTTCACCACAAACAGCAGATATTCGGTTGTTTTTGATCCGGGGAATGGCGTGGAATTAATTGTGGAAGAGCCTTTCAAAGCTCTCCGATTTACAGTTCAATCCGGCTCTGTGAGACAAAAATTGAATACAAGTTTGATCCCGGCCACCTGTGCTACTTTTTCATTCAATACTGAAACCGGAGTATATGGAGCGGGTCCCTTTGGGGATTTCATCATTGAATCAGGTGGTTCATTGGTGTCAGAATGCAATAATAACATTTTGGTAAGGTCAGTTTCGGGGAGTATTAGTGCCTCACTCTTTGACCTTAAAACCGGGGGAGAATTGATTTTGGAAGGAACTACTCCAAGAATTGAAGCGGCAACTTATCAGTTGAATGGAAAAGTAATTTTCAGGGGTGGGTCAAGTTTAAAGACATTTCTCGCGGGGTCTTTTCCAGATGCCGGGTTAGTGAATTCAGTATATGATCTTGAAGTTCAAGGAACTCAAAATCTGACTTTACCATCCGAACTCTCCGTTTCCGGTGACCTCATCCAGAGCGGATCAGGCCAATTTCTTACTTCTGCTTCGCATCTGAAATTCATAGGAAGTGAAGATCAGGAAGTCATCGGGTTCTCACTTTCCCCACAAGATTTGACTTTGGATAAATCCGGAGGAACGCTAACATTAAATGAAAACCTCAACATACTTCGAAATCTGAATCTGGATGAAGGACGCATCGATTTCCAAGGGAAAAGTCTTTTTCTGAATTCGTCTTCTTCCGGAGGCTTAAATTACGAGGGAGGTTCATTGAAAAACCTTTCCAGCTTCAACTATTTGAATATCCCGGGCACGTTCAATGCAACCAATGGGACTTTTCCTTTCGAAGACCGGTATCAGGGAGGTGTCAGAAAAGTCCAGCTTTTGGGAAATACGGCAGGAGGGAGTCTGACGATTAATTTCACAGAATATGATGGTGCGGAATACAATTCCGGATTTGTGGATACGGATGGCACTCCGATTTTGTATAGACTCTTTAGCTATTTCCAATTTTCAGGATTGGCTCCTTCTTCCAATCCGATTGAGTTACGGATTTCAGCAGCCCAATTAATCGTTGATGAAGTTGATGATTTGAGAATTGTCGGAACTGGCTATGCTGCCCCGGGAAGCCATTTGCCCGGACTCGATCCGGTCGAACTTTGGGCAAGGCGTGGACTAACCATCTCAGAACTAAGTGGGGTAAATTTCACAGTTGGAAGCTATAGAACTCTAAGTGTATTGCCCGTGGAATGGCTGGACGTTATGGCAAAGTATACACTTGATTTCCCTCAACTCAATTGGTCTGTAGCTCAGGAAAAAGACAATGAAAAATTTGAAGTTTACCGATCGGAGAATCCTGCGGAAACCTGGGAAAAAGTGGGTGAGGTCAAGAGTAAGGGCGATTCTGAGACGAAAGTTTCCTATGCCTTTTCAGATGAAAGTCTTACTCCTATGATGGACTGGTACTATCAGGTTAAGCAAATTGATTTAACAGGAAAATGGTCCTGGAGCAAAGTGGTTCTTTTAAAGTCCATTTCAGGCAGAGTTGACGAAAAGACTCTGATCTTCCCAAATCCTTATTTTTCGGGATCTATCGGCCTGATCTTATCTGGAAATTTGGCAGCAAATGAAGTAATTGTCAGCATCTCCAGTTCAACGGGAGTTATCATCTCCACCCAGCTCCTAGAGAAAACCTCATTTCTGAATCAGTTGGAAAGCTTGAAATCCGGTCTCTACCTGATTCGATTCTCTTCTGCTGAGGAAAGCCAAACCATCCGATGGGTCAAGCGGTAGCAATTCATTTTTGAGAATTTTATAAGCTGAACAGGTCTTTCTTCCAATTTTTTTATCTTGGAAGCTTAACCCAAAACCAGCCTATGACCATCTTGCTCGTCTTGCTCAGTATTGCGATCCTTGTACTCCTGATCGTTTGGGCAAAGCTCAATCCTTTCCTTGCCTTTCTGATTGCGGCTATTTCCGCAGGATTTCTATTGGGTCTTCCTGCTGATCAGATCGCCAAATCAGTTCAGAAAGGAATGGGAAGTCTGTTGGGAGACCTGGTCATCGTGATCGTCATGGGCGCGATGCTTGGCAAGTTGGTTGCCGAGAGTGGTGCAGCTCAGCGAATCGCAGGCTTTTTGATGAAGATTTTTGGTGAAAAGTACATCACGTGGGCGATGGCTTTTACCGGTTTGATTGTCGGGATTCCCTTATTTTACAATGTTGGCTTTGTGCTTTTGGTCCCTTTGGCTTTCACCGTATCCTATCAATACAAGCTATCGGCAGTTTATGTAGGAATTCCACTCTTGGCCGCACTTTCGGTCACTCATGGTTTTTTGCCTCCTCATCCATCGCCGGCAGCGTTGGTTGCACAGTTCGATGCAAATATGGGATTGACGCTTTTCTATGGATTCCTGATCGCCATTCCAACCATCATGATAGCAGGGCCACTTTTCGCCACGCAACTTAAAAATGTCAAAGCGAATCCGCTGAAGACTTTTCAGGCAGAAATCAAACCTGAATCCGAACTTCCAGGAATTGGAAACAGCTTTTTCACAGCACTTTTACCGGTATTCCTTTTAGTGGGCACGACGGCCTTGAGCATCTATACTCCGAAGGAAAGTCCGATGGGACCTTTTGTCGCATTTATCTCCGATCCGGGAATAGTGATGTTGGTTTCGGTACTGGTTGGGACCTATACGCTTGGTTTGCGCAGAAAAATCAAGATGACTCAGCTGATGGATATTTATACCGTAGCTACCAAGGACATTGCGATGATTTTGCTGATCGTGGCCGGAGCTGGTGCATTGAAGCAGATATTTACCGATACAGGAGTGAGCCAAACCATTGCGGAAGGACTTCAAACCTGGGATATGCACCCGCTTATTCTCGCCTGGCTGATTACATCTATCATCCGGGTTTGTGTGGGTTCGGCAACAGTTGCCGGTCTGACAACTGCAGGCATCATCGCTCCGCTGGTTACTACGATGAATGTGGATCCAAATCTATTGGTACTTTCCATCGGTGCGGGAAGTCTGATGTTCTCTCACTTTAATGATGGAGGGTTTTGGATGTACAAGGAATTCTTCAACGTCAGTATCAAGGATACCATTAAAACCTGGTCTTTAATGGAAACCATCGTCGCTGTAATGGGACTGATTGGTGTGCTCATTTTGGATCTTTTTGTCTAATTTTCCTCCACAAATTCTAAACTCATGGAATCACCTGAAAGCAATTTTTCCAAACTGGGCCTTACTCTTCCCCCGGCTCCTAAACCACTTGGAGTTTACAAACCTTGTCTGATCGATGGAAAGCACCTTTATCTTTCCGGGCACGGAACTGTCAAAGAAGACGGAAGCCTGATCATTGGCCGTGTTGGCCTTGATATGGATATGGCAGAAGGAAAGCTCGCTGCCAGACAAGTGGGTCTTGCGATGTTGGCTACAATCAAAGCCAATCTGGGATCACTCAATCGCGTAAAGCGAGTAATCAAGGTTCTGGGAATGGTGAATTGCACACTCGATTTCGAGCGTCACCCATTCGTGATCAATGGTTGCAGTGAGCTGTTTGCCCAGATTTGGGGAGAAGAAAATGGAATTGGAGTTCGCTCTGCGGTCGGAATGGGATCCTTGCCCGATAATATTCCGGTTGAGATCGAAGCGTTGTTCGAATTGCACGAAGGAGCTTAAGGCTCCACGAGTGCCTTATAAGATTCAAACAAACCCATCACGTCTCTCACATAATTGACAGCAAGATGACCTTTTGCATATCCGCTTTTCACCACGGGATCGCGGTAATACTTGGGGTCACTTTTCAATTC
Organism: Algoriphagus sp.; assembly: GCA_029945945.1. GTDB lineage: Bacteria > Bacteroidota > Bacteroidia > Cytophagales > Cyclobacteriaceae > Algoriphagus. The sequence continues at coordinate 31,632 of JAQSDM010000003.1, forward strand.
TAAAAACTCAGAGACTTCGCTCCAGATTTGGGTATTTTGTCCATACTTCATCGTAAGTCTCCAGGCATCTTCGACATGTCCCTGACCAATGTTATAAGATGCCAAAATGAATTTGATTCGTTCATTGGTTTCCGGAACCCGCTCCATCCAAAATTTGTCCAGATACTTGAGGTAGCGAACTCCGCCCATTAATGATTGCTGTGGATCATTTGGATTAGTCACTCCAAATCTTTCCAGGGTGACCGGCATCAGTTGCAAAAGTCCTTCTGCGCCTGCATACGATAATGCGGTGGTATCAAATCGAGATTCCTTATAAACTAGCGAAGCCAAAAGCCTCCAATCCCAGCCAAGTTCCTCAGCTCCACCTTTTATGATCTCATCGTAAACTGAAATTTGATTCCCCGCCAATGAGGAGTAGGGGCTGTTGTTTCTGAAATAGCTATTCTTTGAATTAAGGAAATACTTGGCGTAAAGATCCGGAATAAACCTTTTTTGTTTGTCGCCCAACCAGACGTTCAGGGAATCCAAAAGTATCGGTGAGTTCTCTCTCACCACCCAGGCTACTTCTCCTTCGTCCTTCAGTTTCCAGGAAATATCCAGACCATCATAGTAGGTTGCATTTGACTGAGCAATATTTTGATCAGCAACAGTCCATTTGATTTTCCCGTCTACCACTTCATCAATGAGGGTTTCCTCATGCTCTGGTGACTCTACTACATAAAACCCAATCTGAAGAGAATCTCTGACAGCACAGATTTGGTCCATATAAACTGCCCCTTGTCTTACATAGACCGTATCACCTTCCAATTGCTCCCAGGAAGTGATTTCCTCGGAACTTTTAGCTCGTACTAATACAGTACTCATTTTTCCCAATGGAATCGAAAAAGAAGCATTTTCTGCCCGTTCTGAATTTTCCTCCAGATTCATGGCAATCAGGTCGACCTTTCCTTCGCGGAGGTAATCAAACGCCTTATCAATATCCTTGACTAAAACTAAATGAAGCTGCACTCCAAGTCTTTTTGCAAGATCTCTCAGCAATTCATATTCATAGCCCATCCTTCGGCCACGATAGATGTAATATCCTGCGGAATTGTTGTCAACAGCTGCCCGAATAAAGCCTCTGGCTTGTATGCCGGCCAGGTCCAGCTCGTACGTATCATTGAAAACTTTTTCAAAATTCTTTTCGAGAAAAGTGCACTGGACGCCAAAGAGCATCACTGTGAAGAGAGAAAAGAAGATAATTATTACTTTTTTCATTCAAATGGATCAGACTAGATCCAGGATGGTTAACAAAAGCCCATTTGGCAAATGCTATGCCAAAAGAAAAACAAAGCTTTTGTTAAAAAAAGCAAATAAAAAAATGAAGGCTGCTATCTGCAGCCTTCATTTCAAATTTATTCTACCGTCGGAAGATTTAAATCCTCAAAACTATTTTGGAAAAATATCTTTCCTGATAATCTTTTTAATTCGATTTCCTGCTCCTTAATGCTAAAAAGGGAGGTTATCAATCGGTTTTGGGCCGTCAGTAAATTGAGCTGAGCATCCCTGAATTCCAGGTAAGAAGAAATTCCCAATCTGAATCTCTCCAAGGCAATCTCTGTACTTTCTTTAGCGACTGCGTAGTTTTTTTGCTCAATTACCAAGAGAGCTCTGTTGTTTTGGTAGGTATTAAATGCCCGATGAATGTCAGACTGGAGTTGAATTTCAAATTGATCAACCGCATAGCTTAATGCGTTTTGCTGAACTTTTGAATTTTGAATTCTTCGGTTTAGCGTAAGACCACTAAAAAGGTTGACAGTTATATTTCCACCGTAGTTAAAACCTTGTCTTTGGTTTTGAATCAGGAAACCAGCGTCAGAATTTGAGGTGTTGTTGATGTAATTTGCATTCAAATTCAATGCTGGAAGCCTTGTAGCTTGCAATTCCTTCATCTGGAGGAATGCTACGTTTTCTTGCCGCTGAGCCACCAGCAAAAATTTATTATCCATGAAGGCATTTTCTTCTAACTCCAAAAGAGTGAGGCTTTCTGTGATAATGATAGTATCCTGTACCATGAACTCGGTATCAGGTTCCAAGGCCATCAACTCATTCAAATTCACCCGTGCATTTTGAATGATTCGTTCTTGCGCAAGGAGCAGACTTAAATCAGAGTTGTAATCCACCTCTGCTGTCAGGAAATCACGCTTTCCGGCACCGCCCAATTCATATTGAGCCTGAGCAATGTCTAATCTGGATTGACTCAGTTCCAATGTAGTCTTGAGGACATCATATCGCTGAAGTTCCAAAACAAGTCTGTAATAAGCAGTTGAAATTCCTGCCACCGTGTTTTCTACAGCGATTTTTGCCTCAAGTTCACTGATTTCAGATAGCTGACCCAATTGTTTCATGATAGCAAAACTCTCGGGCCTGAAACCATAGATTCCAACAACAGAAAAGTTTTCTGTTCTTGATTTAGCATCATCAATTTGTCTTGGCTCCGGATCGTTTACAAACTTCTGCTCCACATCTTCTTTGGCAAAAGATCGGGCATAAGTTGCATCCACAGTCGGCATGAACAAGGTTCCTACCCCTATTTTCTGATCTCCCTCACGGAGAGCAACATTTTCTACTGCGATTTTGATCTGAAGATTCTTCTCCAAACCAATCAAAATCGCCTTTTCCAAGTCTAATGACTCTTGACTTTGTGCAAAAAGATGGGTTCCAAATATGCTCAAGGCGAGCATGGCAACTAGTTTCTTCATCAAATTTGAGCTAATCTGCCTTTTTTAGAGGTGAGGTATGTATAAATTGCCGGGATGACATATAGGGTAAGAACTGTAGCAAAGGCCAATCCACCGATTACGGAAGCTCCCATCGGTACACGGCTTTCCGCTCCCGCCCCTAGTGCAAGCGCAATTGGAAGAATTCCCAAGATGGTAGACATACTGGTCATCAAAATCGGACGGAATCGAGCTACAGCTGCACCAAAAATTGCTTCTTCCGGAGACATTCCCTCATCTTTCCGTTGATTGGCAAATTCAACAATAAGAATACCGTTTTTGGTAACTAGACCTATCAACATAATGATCCCAATTTGGCTAAATATGTTCAGGGTAAAATTGAAAATCCAAAGCGTGAACAAAGCCCCAAACAAGGCCAAAGGAACTGTAAACATGATTGTAAGCGGATCCATGAAGCTTTCAAACTGAGCTGCAAGCACCAAATAGATCAACACCAAGGCGAAAACAAAGGCAAATAGCAAACTGTTAGAACTTTCTCTGAATTCTTTAGATGGACCAGCAACATCTGTAGCATAGGAATCATCCAAAACTTCTGCAGCAACTCGATCCATTTCGTCCAAACCATCACCAATCGTATATCCGGTTGCCAAGTTGGCTGAAACGGTAGCACTCACAAAACGATTGAAACGATACAATTGAGGAGGAGTACTTCTTTCCTTCACCTTCACAAGATTATCAAGCTGAACGAGCTGTCCATTCTCAGCGCGCACATAAAGCATTCTGAGATTAATAGGCTCGTTTCTGTCCTGCAATTGCATTTCACCTACCACTTGGTACTGCTTGCCATTCATGATGAAATAGGCAAATCGCTGTCCGGAATAGGATAACTGAAGTGTACGGGCTATTTCCTGTACAGATACTCCAATATTTCGGGCTTTTTCTCTGTCAATTTCTATTTCAAGTTCCGGCTTGGTAAACTTCAAATTGATATCCGTGAAAATAAAGGCTGGGCTTTGACCAACTTTCTCCATGAATGGAGGAATCACTTCTTTCAATTCTTCAAGAGAATTAGCCTGAATCACATATTGCACCGGAAGTCCTCCTCTTCTGTCACCAATGGACTGAGGTTGCGAAGCAGAAGCTCTTACCGAAGTGAATTTTTTCAACCTGACATTGATGTCTTCAAAGATTTGTTGCTGAGTTCTTGATCTTTTATCAGCGTCAGTTAAAATGAATCTCACAAATCCTGAATTTGTATTGGCAGTACCAAAACCCGGAGAAGTAACTGAGATTAGTCCATCCACCTCATCTGAAGGCATTTCAGCTTCAAATTGCTTCACCATATCATCGATGACCCGATCCATGTAACCAAATGTAGCTCCCTCGGGCCCTGTAAGATTTATTCTTACCTCGCTTCTGTCTTCCATAGGCACAAGTTCAGTCTTGAGGTTTGTAATCAGAAAATAAATTCCGATTCCCATGAAGCCAATCAAAACAAAGGATACCCACTTGAAATTCATGAACCAGCTTAGAGATCTGTCATAAGCGTCATTTAACCATACAAAGCCTGGCTCTGTAAAATTGTAGAACCAATTATGTTTCTCTCTTCTTTTTAACATCCTCGCACTGAGCATAGGAGTCATCGTCAATGCTACAAAAGCTGAAATAATTACAGAACCTGCGACCACAATACCGAACTCACGGAAGAGTCGGCCAGTTGTACCTGTCAGGAAAATAACCGGAAGGAATACCGCTGCCAAAGCAACTGTGGTGGCAATAACAGCAAAGAAAATTTCCTCAGATCCTTTTTTCGCAGCCTCCAAGGGACTTTCTCCTTTTTCAATTCGAGAATAGATATTCTCTAAGACTACAATTGCATCATCTACTACCAAGCCAATCGAAAGTACAATCCCCAAAAGTGTAAGAACGTTGATCGAGAAGTCCATCAGGTACATGATGAAAAACACTCCGATCAGGGAGATTGGAATCGTAATCACCGGGATGAATGTGGTGCGCCAATCTCTGAGGAAAAGGAATATAATCGCTACAACAAGAATGAAGGCTGTGATAATAGTCTCCTCAACTTCGGCAATGGAACTTCGGATATATTGGGTTCCGTCGAAGGCAATAACAATTTCAATATCGGCCGGGAGATCTTTTTTGATAAACTCCAATCTTCGATACAACTCATCAACAATCTCAATGCTATTTGAACCGGGAAGTGGGACTAAAACAACCGCTAACATCGGTACACCGTTACGCTTCAATACCGTTTTTTCATTCAATGCAGAAAGCTCAGCTTTTCCAATATCCTGAAACCGAACGATGTTATTTTGATCTTCCTTGATGATAAGATCATTGAACTCCTGTGGGGAGCTCAAACGACTTTTAGTTCGAACTGATAGTTCGATGTTTTGACCTTCTATTCTGCCTGAGGGAAGCTCGATATTTTCACTTTGAACTTTACTCAGTACATCAAGTGGAGTGATACCATAGGATGCCATCTTCAATGGATCCATTCTCAATCGGATGGCATATTCTTTTTCTCCCCAAATCTGAACACGGCTCACACCAGGGATTGTCTGAAGCCTTTCCTTAAAAATATTATTAGCAATGTCAGAAATCTCAAGAAGGTTGCGGGTCTTGCTGCTGACATTCAGATAAAAGATCGGTTGTGAATCAGCGTCAGATTTTGCCACAACGGGTGGTTCTGCATCAGGAGGAAGGTTTCGCTGAGCTCCGGCGACTTTGTCTCGTACGTCATTTGCCGCAGCTTCCAAATCTCCGCCAACCTCAAATTCCACAGTAATATTACTGCGTCCGTCGGCACTTACTGATGTCATGGATTTGATACCCTGAATACCATTGATTTGCTCTTCCAATGGTTCTGTAATTTGAGCTTCGATTACATCCGCATTGGCGCCGACATAACTGGTGCTGACACTGATCACGGGTGGATCTACACTTGGGAACTCCCGGATACCCAATAAAGAAATACCGATTCCCCCAAATAGTAAAATCACCAGGGACATCACGATGGCCAATACTGGCCTATTAATACTGATCTCTGAAAGACTAGCCATCTTAATTGATTTGAGTAAACTTCACCGGCATTCCCTGCCTTGCTTGCATTACACCTGTTGTGAGAACCAGATCACCTTCATTCAAGCCTTTCAATACCTGAACCTGAGTATCTGTACGAGTGCCGATTTCAATGATTCTTTCTTCGGCTTTACCTTCAGCATTAATAATAAAAACTTTATAACCTGTCAACTCAGGAATCACGGCTTCCGCCGGAACCATCAAAGCACTTTCCAAAGTCGCCAATACGAATCGAATTCTTACAAACATGCCCGGCAAAAATCTTCCCTCTTTGTTCGAGCTTTGAGCTCTCAATTTCAAAGTTCGGGTAGCCTGATCAATCTGTGGTTCGAAAGCGAATACTTTTCCTTCCACTTCTTGGTCAGAAGATTCATTGGTGAAGTAAACGGATGCTCCCACCTTGACATCACTTGCATATCTTTCAGGAATCGAAAACTCAATTTTGATTGGATCAATATTTACGAAGGAAGCAATGACATCGTTTGTTCCAATCACACTGCCTTCACTGATCATTCTCAGACCCAGTCTCCCGTTGAATGGAGCTCTGATTACTGTTTTGGAAAGCTGAGCCTCTACCAGTTTAATGTCAGAAAGAGTGGTATTAAATTGATTCAGGACAATATCATACTCCTCTTGACTGATTGCTTCTCGTGCCAAAAGTTGTTTTTGTCTGTTCTCCTGACTTTCAAAAAGCTTCTGGGTGAATTGAAGTTTTTGATATTGTGCCTGCAATTGATCGTCATTCAGATAAACGAGAGGCGTTCCTTTTGTGACATATTGACCTTCTTTGAAGGCAATTCGATCAACCAATCCGGAAATTTCCGATCTCAAATCCACGGATTCATTTGGCAAAATGGTACCAGTCACTTGAAGTTGATTCGTCAGAGTTTCCAGCTTTAGCTTTACCGCGTTAACCTGCAAATCCTGTGAAGCTCCAGCGGGTTCTCCTGCAGCCGGTGCTGGCTCAGGAGTTTTCTGGGTATTCAATCTGGGATAAAAAAAGGCTATCGCAACGATTAGAATAATGCCGACGATCAATATGATCTTAGTCTGTTTTTTCATAAAGAAAATAAAATACTCGGTTTAGGTTTGACTTTGGATAAAAGCAAGGGAGAGCTCATTGAACCGCTGAGGCTGTTCTACATTGACTACATGTCCGCATTTATCCAATATTTTTAGAATTGAACTCGAATGATTTTTAACAATTTTCTTTACCGGCTCCAAAAACATCACATCCTGATCACCCATCACATACAAAGTCGGTATTCCCAAATCGGATTCTTTAAAATACCTCAATAGGGGATTAATACTTTTGGTCAGTTTAAACCAGCGGATAAACTCTTGTTGGCAGAGCTTCTGAGCTTCTCTGATAAACAAGTTTCTTGATTCGGCATGTTGCTTTCTGGGCATAATTACGAATGCAAACAAACTGTAAAGCCACATGTAGGGAATTATTCTTTTAAAAGCATTCCCCAGAAAAACAAGAATCCTTGACTGTGTTGTCAATCTGGTCACTGCACCAGCCATCACCAGAGACTTCACTCTTTCCGGTTGTAGTTCGGCTAATTGCCTCGCCAGAATCGTACCTAAAGAAACCCCCATAAAATGAGCTGGGGGCAAATTGATATGATCCAGGACTTCAATGATGTCCTCGGTCACCGCCCGGATAGTATATTCTTCGTTGTAGATGGCTTGTGGAAGCTCGGCAGATTTTCCATGCCCTCTCAAATCAATCAGCAATAAGTTATAATGCTCTCTGAAGTCCTTTAATTGCTTATACCATACAGCAGAAGAACCGCCGGCTCCATGAATGAAGACAACCCATTCTTTACTTACAGAGTGATGGAATTCTTTATAGTATAGCATGGAGGTTAGACTCTAAGCCCGGTAAAAAGTTTACTGGAATGTAAAACTAACTGAGTTTATTCAGTAAAAGACTACAAAACATACTGGAGGCAAATCTTCGCCATCAATGGAGAAAAAAGGTGATGTTATAACGGGCTGTTAATAGGTAACTTAAATCAACCTATTTGATGCAATTTTCCATGATAGAAGTAAAAAATAAAGGATTTGATTTACAATTTCCAGCCGACTGTTGTTTGAAAAATATAATCCACCGTTGAAGCTCCTTCTGTTGGTTGATTATCGTAGTTGACTGTAGTGCCTATTTTGAAAAAGAGATCAAACTTGAATTCGTATCGGATGTCAAACTTAAAGTCAGTTCTCAATCGGTCTTTCTCAGTTAAGCTGGGGTAAGCTACTACAGTGGTGAGGAGGTCAAGATCACCAATATCAAAAATATTGTATTGTGCGCCCAAAAATGCTTCCCCGGATTGAGTTGCAGACTCTTCCCCGGTAAATTTTTCATTGTTAAAGTTCACTCCTGCCGAAAACCCGAGGTAAGTCTTATTGGTATGGACGACATATTTACCCAAACCCACCATGTTTGAAGTCCGCAAATCAATCAACTGCTCCGTATTGGAAAGCATATTAAGGTAGTATAACAAATACCAGTCCTTGGGAAGGAAGTAATTAAACTGAGTACCTAATTCAGTTCTCTTAATCGGATCCACATCTTCCTGGGTGGATCTTAAATTATTGAATGACATGTTAACTTTCCACCTGTCCGCCAAATAACCAATAGCGGTATTAAAAGTAAATTGACGGAAATCATTCGCTTTTGTAAGATTGGTTCCTACGTCAAAATTAAAAGACAACCTGCTTAAAAATCCCTCATCCAAGGAATTGAGGTAAACAATTTCAGATTTGAGAACCTCAACCCTATCATTAGCCGGCTTTTCTAAGTCCTCTGTCTTTTTTGAGAACTTAATTACATTAGTAGGCATGTAAGTATCAATTTCAACGATGCTGTCATTGAGACTCCGAATTCTTCCATTATACCTTCTCCCATCCGAAAGAGTAATCAGGTAATTAATTTTTGAATAAACCCGTTTGATCCCGCTCCAAGTGATCTTAAAATCCACATCGGAGTAATCTGTTTCAATCCCAAGGATATTCTTATCCATACTTTTTATTTCCCCAACTATCAGGTCGTTGTTATTCAGAATAAGGGTATCATTCTGGGCCATAGCTGGAAGTGCACAAAAGATAAAAACTGAGCACAAGAGAATTTTTATCACGGGATTCTTCTATTTAAAAAACCTATAATCTAAAATAAACAAAAAAAGCATCCTTTAAATTAAAGGATGCTTTTTAGATTTAAATAATTCTGATTTATTAATTGAAAATATATCTCAGACCAAACTGCATTCTCCAAACGTCATTCACACCAGCTGTAGAACGGTAAGTCTCAGAGATCAAATTCCCTCCAAACTGAGCCAATCTATATCTTGATGCTCCATTTGCATCGACACTTGGATTAGTCAATGGCTGGATAGCATTGAAAGTTTTACCAACACCCCAATCAGAGTTTAACAGGTTTCCCACGTTTAGAATATCTACTCTGAATTCAAGCGCATTTCTTTTACCATTGATATTGGTGAATAGTTGCTGTGCAAAAGTAAAATCGGCTCTGCTGATCATTGGCATTATCACGGCTCCTCTTTCGGCGTAGCTACCTCTGTTTTCACTCAAATACTCGTCTTGCAAAATGTAGGCTTCCCATGCATCCGCTTGTTGCTGTGCGGTGAAAATAACAGGCTGACCAGACACATTAGCAGTGTACTGTTGGAAATTCATTTCGCTTTGATTAGCAGCTATGTAAATCAGATCGTTTGATGTACCACCGTCGCCATTCATATCGCCGCTGAATCTATAGCTTCCATTGCCGATTGTACGGGTTTCCCAGAATAATGAAACTGAAGTGTTTCCAAATTTGAATAGGTCTTTGCTGTAGTTTAATACTGCAAACACTCTATGACCTAGATTATTACTAGAAAATCCAACTCCCGGATTATTTGGATCGTCTGAAATTGGATTACCAAACCAAGAACCTGATGCAATAGATCCTGGGTCCACTGTATTCTTAGACTCACCATAGCTATAAGCAGCTTTCACAAAAAGCCCGCTAGTGAATGGTCTTTCCAAAGATATAGACGCAACCCATGAGTTACCTACTGCTTGGTTGCCAAGAGTTACTGCGTTGGAGATTTTTGAGTTAATTCTATTACCTGACCATCTTTGTCTTTGATCCGGGCCACTAGTAAATGAACTATTAGCTTCAGGAAGATTGGCATTGTAGTATGCAACACCATTCACATCTGCACTATAAATGAATTCTCCAGTTGCAACAATTCCGGCAGGCAATCTTTGATCGATTGCGATATTTGATCTCCAGACTTGTGGAAATTTGAATGTAGATTCTGACAATGCCAATTCATATTGAGATGCAGGAGTTCCAGATACTTCTGAAGGCTTATAAAAATCTGGATCTGGATTGAATGGCCTGTCAAGAAGAGGAACAGCAGGAGCCGTAGACGATGCAGGCCTTGTATCTTTCTGTTCAAATCCAGTCAAAATACCATTGTTACCTACCTGATTGGAAATCCAAACGTATGCAGGACGACCTGTGAAAATACCGGTTCCGCCTCTTACTTGAGTTTTTTGATCGCTGAACACATCCCAGTTAAAGCCTATTCGTGGAGACCACAAAATATTTGCCGCAGGCAATTGGTCTGTTCTAAATTGCACCGTTTCTCCTGCCGGATTCCTAAAGCTAAATCCTTCCACTTCTTCATTTCTCAAAGCTGTATTTCCAAAGAATGGAACGTCAACTCTCAAACCGATAGTTGCTTTGAAGTTGTCTCTAACCTGAATTTCGTCTTGACCATAAAGACCAAAATAATTCACCATTAATGGTTGGACAGGCTTTTCTGAACCTGGAATATTATTCCATCTTACCTGAAATCTTCGGAGATCAACACCTGAAGGGACAGTGTTTCCATTTGCCAAGAAATTATTTGCATCAGTATAAAAATCCTCGAGAGAATTATACACATAAGCTGACTGAGAACCAGGGAAGAACACGTTTTCTGATTCATATCTTTCGTAGCTGAATCCTCCAGTAATTGTATGATTTCCTTTGAAGATCTGAAGATTATCCTGAATCTGGAAAGTCTTATATCTCAACTCGTTGTTTGGAGTAAATGGCTCGAAACCAAAGGATGTATAAGTTTGATCTTCAAGTAAAATATCAACCATAGGAAAGAAAGAGCCTTTGACACCTCTACTCTCGTCCTGATAGGTATATCCGATGATCAGACTGTTGCTCATATTGGCATTTATTCGGGAGTTTAATTCTCCCACGATGGAACGGATATTTTCCAAAATGCTATAGTTGGAATTCTGAAAGTTCAACGCATTTGGAGTTCCATTTCTTCCACCGAAACCTAAGGAATTGGAACCAGACATTAAGACATCAGTAGATGAGTTAAGATGATTATATCTCACGCTCAGTTTATGCTTGTCGTTGATGTTGTAATCCAGCTTTACAAGAAACTTTGTTCCCAAAGTTTCATTATCATAGTTTTCGTAGGGTCCGGTTTCATAATCGAAATTATCTCTTAAAAACCCACTCAATTGGTCCAAATCAGAAGCCAAAACCCTAGTTACGTTTCCTTCGATATCTTCCCCTCTGTTTGCTTGCCAAGTTGTTCCGGGTCTTGCTTCTGATTCATCCTCAAATGATGCGAAAAAGAACAATTTATCCTTAATGATTGGCCCTCCTAAACGGAATCCGATTTGATTGTAGGTAAAGTCACCTGGGTTAAATGTGTTTTCTCCAGCTTCAGTACCTACGTTATTGTTGTTTCTCCAGAAATAATATGCAGAACCCGTAAATTCGTTGGTACCGCTTCTTGTCACAGTATTTACACCTGCACCTGTGAAGTTTCCTTGTCTTACATCATATGGAGCTACGTTTACAGAGATTTGCTCAATTGCATCCAGTGAGATCGGAGACACACCTGTTCTACCACCCGGATTACTTCCACTTCCCAAGCCGAAAGAGTTGTTGAAGTAAGAACCATCAACTGTGATGTTATTCAGTCTTGAATCTTGGCCTGCAAAAGATTGTCCATTTGACTGAGGTGTCAATCTGGTGAAGTCATTGATATTTCTTGAAATCGTTGGAAGAGAACTTATTGCTCTATTGTCAATAGATGTACTGGCCCCAGTTCTTTCATTTGAGAAAATATTGCTTGAGGTTGAAGTCACTACCACCTCTGAAAGCTCTTGTCCGTCTTCATACATTACAAGATTGACGTTTGCGAATACTCCCAAAGAAAGAACGATTCCTTCTACTTCCTGAGTAGCATATCCAATAAATGATGCTGACAATCTATATGGACCACCCACTCTCATTCCCGGGATTGAGAAATTTCCGTCCAGGTTTGAAACAGCACCGTAACGCGTACCAGATGGTAAGTGGGTTGCCACCACGTTTGCTCCCGGAAGGGGCTGACCGTTTGCTTCGGTCACTTTACCGGACATACCGGCAGTTGTAACACCCTGAGACAATGCAAGACCTGTGCTTAACACAAGGAACATGACTGCCAACAAGTTTTTCAGTAAATTTTGCCTCATAGTTTTTTGTTTAAGATATAAGTTGGTTTTTGATAGAATTCGTCACAAAGGTAATCTTGGGCAAAAGGAAGTCTGGGTATTCAGGGTTAAATTTTCTTGGGCAAATTTCACTTTTTTTAACAATTTGTTAACATTATGAAGCAAATAAAATTTTCATTTTGACAACAAAAACAATGGATTGTTAGCTTAACTACTAGATATTTTGATGGTTTTCAGAATAAAAACAATGTCATAACCAAATTCCCTATCAAATTGTTAATCGGTTAAAAATCAAAATCTCCATTGGAATCGGAGCTCATTTACAGTCATTCCATCTATATTTAGATTCAAATTCCAAATATTCTACGCATTGAGAAATAAGAATTTACTCTGGCTTTATCTGTTTTTAGTGGCTACACTGGCAGATATTACATTCCTTTTAGAGGGAAAAAATGATTGGAGATTTTTTTCTAAACCTTTGATTTTGTTGGGTTTGATTCTCTATTTCTATCAAATCACAAAGCCAATCTCTTCTACTTTGCTCGCTAAAGCTGTACTGGGAGCTCTCATATTTTCGTGGATAGGAGATATTCTCCTGATGTGGTCCGATTTATTTGCTTACGGGCTTGGCTCTTTTCTTTTAGCACATGTTTGTTATGTCATCGGTTTCAAAGTCGCTCAAAAAGCTCCTGAAAAACTCGGAAATATCAATTTCATGAAGCTCTTTCTCTTCAATCTTCCCATTTATATTTCTGCTGCAATTATCTTTTATCTGGTCAATCCAAATCTGGGAGTTTTAAAAATTCCTGTCATTTTATACATATTGGTCATTGTAAGCATGCTCAGTACTGCACGGGACCGATTTGGAAAATGCAATCCATCCTCATTCTGGCAAGTGTTCATTGGCGCCTGCCTGTTTTTCATCTCAGATGGAATCATTGCAATCAGTAAGTTTTATCAGGATTTCCCTGAAGCTGGAATTCTGATCATGGGAACTTATGCAATCGGGCAACTGCTGATCGTCATGGGAATAAGATCCCATATCATCCAACCATTATAATCACGAAATAAAAAAAGGGCCTGAGCCCCATTTTTTATTTTTTTAAACTAACCCTGATCGATAATTCCTGAAGCTGATCATCGGCGATCGTGCTTGGAGAATCTATCATCACGTCTCTTCCTGAATTATTTTTTGGGAAAGCAATGTAATCCCTGATAGAATCTGAGCCTCCGAAAATGGCGCAAAGCCTGTCAAATCCAAATGCAATCCCTCCGTGTGGCGGGGCTCCGTATTCAAATGCTTCCATTAAGAAGCCGAATTGCTTTTGTGCTTCTTCGTCGGAAAAGCCAAGATGTGTAAACATCAATTGCTGAGTGGGACGATCGTGGATTCGGATCGAACCGCCACCAATTTCGACTCCATTGATGACCAGGTCATAGGCATTCGCACGAACTTCTCCCGGATCAGTTTCCAGCAATGGAATATCCTCTCGCTTTGGAGAAGTGAATGGGTGGTGCATTGCATGGAATCGCTTTGTTTCTTCATCCCATTCCAAAAGAGGAAAGTCAACCACCCAAAGTGGTTTGAAAATCGTTCTGTCTCTGAGACCAAGGTCTTCGCCCATTTTAAGTCTCACCTCAGACATCTGCTTTCTGACTGACTTTGCATCTCCGCTCAAAACCAAAATCAAATCTCCAGGCTTGGCTTCAAAAGCATTTGCCCAAGCTTGAAGGTCTTCTGAAGAATAGAATTTATCAACGGTCGACTTTAAGGATCCGTCAGTATTGTATTTCAAATAAACCATGCCTTTAGCTCCGATTTGCGGACGCTTCACCCAATCTGTCAACTCATCGAGTTGCTTTCTGGTGTATTCAGAAGCCCCTTTTGCGCAGATTCCCACAACCAACTCAGCCTGATCAAAAATTGAAAATCCTTTTCCCTGAACCAATTGGTTCAGTTCGACAAACTTCATGTCAAAGCGAAGATCCGGTTTGTCATTGCCGTAATACTTCATGGAATCCGCATAAGTCATGCGCTTCACTTCTTCCAATTCTACCCCTTTTACTTCTCTGAAAAGATGTCTTGTCAGGCCTTCGAAAGTATTCAGAATGTCCTCCTGAGTCACAAAAGCCATTTCGCAGTCGATCTGAGTAAACTCAGGCTGACGATCTGCTCTGAGATCTTCGTCACGGAAGCATTTTACAATCTGAAAATATCTGTCAAAACCGCTGACCATCAGCAATTGCTTGAAGGTCTGAGGTGACTGAGGCAAGGCATAAAATTCACCCGGATTCACGCGGCTTGGCACTACGAAATCACGAGCTCCTTCAGGAGTTGACTTAATAAGTACCGGCGTTTCCACCTCGATAAATGCCTGAGCATCCATGTATTTTCGAGTCTCCTGCATCATTTTATGACGAAGCTGCAGTTTTTCACGGACTACATTTCTTCGTAAATCAAGATAACGGTATTTCATACGGAGCTCATCGCCGCCGTCTGTTTCGTCTTCAATAATGAATGGCGGCACTTTGGCTGAATTGAGAACCTCGAGTGTTTTCACTTTTATCTCAATGTCGCCTGTTGGGAGCTTATCATTTTTAGAAGTACGCTCGATGACAGTTCCTGTAGCCTGAACGACGAATTCACGACCCAACTGACTTGCCTTTTCCAAAAGTGACTTATCTGACGAGCCTTCCTCAAAAATCAATTGTGTCAATCCATAGCGGTCTCTCAGATCTACCCAGATCAATCCACCTTTATTTCTTACCCGCTGTACCCAGCCGGCAAGAGTTACTTCCTGATTTTGATGATTTAGGCGCAGTTCGCCGCAAGTGTGCGTTCTCAGCATGATTTAATTCTATTTTGGGAGGTCAAAGATAAAGAAATGAAAATCACCATGCACGAATGATTGAATGAATAGGTTCCATTTTGATTAATTCTTTGAAGAAATTTAGAGTAAGAGCCCATTTTTTTGAAAAGAGTGTAATATTATAGGGCCTTGATCGAATTGATTATAATTAAATATTGAATAATAAATCATAAGTTTTCCTCGTTGGCATTATAGTTGGTGAATGGTCGCCGGAAGGTTTCTTCCTCAAAACTTGGAAAAAAGCCCCGTTTTCCCTTTTTTGAACCAAATTTCTATTTCCCCCATAAAGATTAGATAGTAATGAAAAAGATTTGGATTGGTATTGCAGCGCTTGTACTCACCCTGGGCGTAGCAACCTCCCTCCAGTATTTTAGCTTGCCGCTTTTTTCAAAAACAGAAACTACTCCGGTAAAAGAAATCATAGAGACTTCTCCAAAAGAAGTATTTCTGTATGGAATCAATGTTACCGGACTCAATATCGTAGAAGGCACAGTAAGCAAAAATCAAACTCTCGGATCGATTCTGGCGCCATTCAATGTTCCTTATCAAATCATTGATGAGCTTGCAAGGAGATCAAAGGCAGTATTTGATGTAAGAGGAATTTCTATCAATAAGAAGTTCACCATTCTCACTCCTGAGGATTCTACCAAAGCCCAATTTTTTATTTACGAGCCAAATCCCGCCGAATTTGTAGTATTCAATCTGGACTCACTTAATATTTATAAGGCTGAAAAACCGGCAGAAATCAGAAGCAGAGAGGTGGGTGGAGTGATCCAAACTTCCCTTTATGTCGATATGGTGAAGCAGGATGTGTCTCCTGACATGATTGACCAGTTCGCTGATTTATACGGTTGGTCAGTGGATTTTCAGCGTTTGCAGAAAGGAGACAAATTCAAAGTCGTTTATGAGGAAAAAATAATTGACGGAAATGTCATCAGTGTGTCTGATATTAAGCTCGCTTATTTTGAGCATATGGGCGTTCCATATCATGCAATCCCATTTGACCAAAATGGTGAAGTCAACTTTTTTGATCAGGATGGCAACAGCTTGAAGAAAGCTTTTCTGAGAGATCCTCTCAAATACACCCGGATCAGCTCAAGATATAATCTGAAGAGATTTCATCCGGTACAAAAACGATACAAAGCTCACCTTGGAACTGACTATGCAGCGCCTTCAGGTACCGAAATCAGATCGGTAGGCGAAGGGACGGTTTTAGAAGCTAAGTACACCTCTGCCAACGGAAATTATGTGAAGATTAAACACAACGGCACCTATACCACGCAATATCTTCATATGTCCAAAATCGGAAAAGGCATTAAAGCCGGTTCCCGAATCAGACAAGGACAGGTGATTGGATATGTAGGAAGTACAGGTCTTGCGACAGGACCTCATTTGTGTTTCAGATTCTGGAAAAATGGAAAGCAGGAAGACTGGCTTCAGGAAAAAATCCCGCCCTCTGAGCCCGTATCGGCTGCTAATCGAATGGCTTTTGATTCGAAAAAGTCTGAGGCAATGGGATTATTAGCTGGTATTTCCCTCACAGGAGAACCTGAAAAAATGCTCGCTAAAGATATCCAGGACGACATGGGTACACCAGGACATTAATTCAATTTCCCAAAAATTAAGATCGATTGATCCTTTGGCTTTATGCCAATGATTCTTCCTACTTACAGATGGACCAAGAACAATCCATACGGATCAATAAATACCTGAGTGAGGTTGGCTTTTGTTCCCGAAGAGCTGCTGATCAGTTACTAGAACAAGGACGAATAACCTTGAATGGCAAAATCCCTGAATTGGGAACCAAAGTCGGTCCGGATGATGAAGTTAGAGTCGATGGAAAACTGGTTGGAAAACCCATTGAAAAACATACTTACATCGCTTTTCACAAGCCCGTTGGGATTGTTTGCACCACAGACACCAAAGGTGAAAAAGATAATATCATTGATTACATCAAGCATCCCCAGCGGATTTTTCCGATCGGAAGACTTGATAAAGACAGCGAAGGGCTTATTTTTTTAACCAGCGAGGGCGATATCGTCAACAAGATCCTGAGGTCCAAAAACAATCATGAAAAGGAATACATCGTCACGGTGGATAAACCTGCTAATGATCATTTTATTCAGAAGATGTCACAGGGGATTCCTATTTTGGGTACGATGACAGATCCTTGCAAAGTAGAGCGGGTAAGTAAATTCAAATTCAGGATTATCCTCAAACAAGGGCTGAATCGACAAATCAGAAGAATGTGCGAATACCTTGGTTTTAATGTGACTCAACTCAAAAGAATCCGAATCATGAATATCCATTTAGATATCCCTGTCGGGAAATGGAGGGATTTGACAGAAAAAGAATTGAAGGAATTGAAGGAATTGGTTGCTGACAGCTCAAAAACATTTGATGATGATAATTGAAAAAAAATTTTCAAGAACCTCTCATTTCAATCTTGTCACCAATATTTTATCGATTCTCTGACCATCCTTGTCTATTACTTCCAGTTCGTAACCTTCCAACTTAATTTTTTCACCAACTGAAGGGACCTGACTGCTCTTGTGAATGATTAACCCGGCAACAGTAGTGAAAGGATGGTTCTTACTATTGAGGTTTAGGTCAAAATATTTTACAAAATCAATCAAAGAATATTGACCATCAACCAACCAACTGTTTTCGTCCCGAGGAACAATCTGGTATTCGTCCTGATCAAATTCGGTAGATTCTCCCACTAATGCGTCTACAACATCATCCATCGTTACAATCCCCATGGTGGATCCGTACTCATCTATCACGATACCATAGTGCATTTTTTCTTTTTTAAAAATCTCCAAAACAGGGTATGCAAATGATGTTTCGTAAATGAAGATTGGTTTTTTTATGTAATCGACCAACTTAAATCCGGACTCCAATTGAGGAGAAAAAAGGTCTTTCAGAAGTACTACCCCCATGACATCATCCAGGTTGTTGTTTTTACAAACCGGATAAGCCGAGTGCTTTTCCTGATTTATTTTAGAACTAATGGTTTCCCAGGAATCATTAATGTTAAAAAAAACCAAATCTGTCCTGTGAGTTAATAGGGTATTAATCCGTCTGTCACCCAATTCGAAAACCCTTTCAACTATATCCTGCTCAATATTTTGAATTTCTCCACCTTCTGCACTTTCTTTAATCAGGGCTTTAATTTCTTCTTCTGAAACCCGTGAATCCGTTGGTTTCTTTATCCCAAATACCATCAAAAGAAAGTCATTTGAGGAGGTAAGTAACCATACAAAAGGGCCAGTGATTTTAGACAAAATGTTCATCGGGCGGGCAAGGGCAATTGCAATAGGTTCCGGAAAAGTCATTCCTAGCCTCTTCGGAAACAATTCACCTAAAACTATGGAGAGGTAGGTAATGAAAATTACAATGATTCCAGTTGCAAGAGTTCTTGCGTAAGGTGCAACCAAATCAACTTGTAAAAGAAATTCCTCTACATCATTTGTCAGATTTTCCCCGCTATATACACCCAAAAGAATTCCTATTAAGGTAATCCCTATTTGAACTGTAGAAAGAAAACGCGTTGGGTTTTCAGATAATTCCAGGGCTTTCTTGGCCCCCGGAGTACCTTTTTTACTGGCGGTTTCCAGTTTGAATTTTCTGGATGACACCAATGCAAGTTCCGACATCGCAAAAACACCATTGATTAAAACCAATGCGATAATTATTAAAATTTCCATTTGAAGGAGAGGTTCTATTCAATTTATACTAACCCAAATTTAGTCAGGTTTCTACCAATACTAGTTTTAAAGAATTGTCTGGCTTACAAATAAAATTTAATCTCGAAATTAATTGCAGAAATATGGGTCCCTTAATTTGGTGAATCTTTTAGAAAATACTGTCCAAATCTTTTGTCTATACTTTCCCCCCAACCAAAAGAGGCCTCATGTGAGGCCTCTTTTGTTGAGTTGTGTAT
>JAQSDM010000004.1:0-284419 GCA_029945945.1 Algoriphagus sp.
GCTGATCATTACCATGAGGCCTGAAGCGATTATCAATTTTTTCATGCTGTTTGTTTTTTAGTTTCAGAGGTTAGAACAAGATCAGTGGGATCGGTTTAATACTGCCTCATCTGTTTTTTGTTAACAAACCTTAATCAATTGATTTTTCGTGTTTAGGCTCATTTTGCTCAATTACTTTCATCAACCTAGGCTTGATCAGGAGACGCAGACTCGGATCAAAACGGAGGTAATTCCATGACCAGTCGAGAAAAATAATCAGCTTATTCTTTACTCCAAGTATTGCCATAAGGTGAACCAAAAGCCAGGTAAGCCAAGCAAAAAAACCCTGAAACTTTAAAAAGGGAAGATCCACTACAGCCAGTTTCCTTCCAACAGTGGCCATAGATCCGAGGTCTTTGTAGCGGAAAGGCTTTTTTGGCTTGCCTTTTTGGACCCTGATAAGGTTTCCCGCCAGATTTTCGGCTTGCTGCAACGCGGTTTGAGCCACCTGCGGATGGCCTTTGGGAAATCTGTCTTCTTTCATCAGGCTGCTATCTCCCAGCACAAAAACATCTTTCATTCCCGGAACTTCCGAAAACTCATCAACAAAAATCCGTCCGTTGGGAGCATACATTTCTTCCGTAAATCCGGCAATTTTATTTGGCTTGATTCCCGCCGCCCAAAGGAGTGTATCAGTCTCCAAAACTGCACCTCCCTCCAGACTGACAACTTTGCCATTGTAATCTTTGACTTTGGTATCCACCATGACTTCTACTCCGAGACTCTTGAGATAGGTCAAGGCATGCTCTTGAGACTCTTTTGACATGGTTCCAAGCAGTGCCGGACCCGCTTCGATCAGGACTACCTTCATGTTCTTAAAGCTTAGCTCCGGATAATCCTTTGGAAAGACATTATTCCTAAGCTCAGCCATCGCACCGGCCAGTTCAACCCCTGTAGGTCCTCCTCCCACAATAACCACATTCATGAGTGATTTGCGGTCTTCCATTCGCTCGATATTGACGGCCCGCTCATAGTTGGAAATGATTTTATTTCGGATGAAGAGGGCTTCAGAAACTGTTTTCATCGGTGAGGCAAAATGCTCGATGGTTTCAGACCCGAAATAGTTGGTGTCGGCTCCCATCGCCAGCACGAGGTAATTGTAATCGATATACCCCATATCGGTAAAAATTCGTTTTTTTTCAGCGTCAAGCCGGGTTACTTCAGCCATTCGGAAAGTCACATTTTTGGAGTCATGAAAAATCTTTCTTAGTGGAAAAGAGATCGCACTTGGCTCCAGGCCGGCAGTAGCTACCTGATAGAACAGAGGTTGAAACTGGTGAAAATTATTTTTGTCTAAAAGGATGACCTGAAAAGGTTGATTTCGAAGTTCTCTGGCTAGTTTCAAGCCTGCAAACCCGGCTCCTGCGATAACAAGTTTAGGCAAGTCATATTTTGGAAGATTAGGGATTGGCTTCAGATTAATGTCAGGCATGGCGATTTGTTTCCTGGAGTAACGGAAAATGAAATCAAGAGGACAGGATTTGGCTGATAAGTTGGAAAAATCAGCAGATGATTCTGATTCATTCCGAATGAAAAGATTTACTATTTTTACCCCCCAAATCAAGGAACACCATGGGAAGAGCATTTGAATTCCGAAAAGAGAGAAAATTCAAGCGTTGGGACAAAATGTCCAAAGTATTTACGCGACTGGGTAAGGAAATCGTAATGGCCGTAAAGTCCGGTGGACCCGATCCGGGAAGTAATACCAAGCTTAGGACAGTCATCCAAAATGCTAAAGGAGCTTCTATGCCCAAGGACCGAATCGAAGCTGCTATCAAAAGAGCCTCGAGTAAGGATGAAAAAAATTATGAAGAAGTGGTATATGAGTGCTACGGACCATTTGGTGTAGCCATGATCGTAGAAACTTCTACTGATAATATCAATCGAACTGTCGCTAATATTCGAAGCTACTTTACAAAAGCGGGCGGTACCCTGAGCACTACGGGCTCTGTAAGTTTTATGTTTGACAGAAAGGCTGTTTTCCGTTTTGCAAAAGGACAATACAACGTAGAAGACCTGGAGCTTGAATTGATTGATTTTGGACTTTCTGAAATAGCTGAAAACGAAGGAGAAATCTTTGTTTACACAGAATTCGAGGATTTTGGAACGATGCAAAAAGCGCTTGAAGAGCGTGGAATAGAAATAATCAGCGCCGATTTTCAGCGATTCCCAACTACTTTAACCGAGCTTACAGAAGAGCAGGAAGAAATCATCCTAAAGCTGATCGACAGACTGGAAGAGGATGATGATGTCAACCACGTTTTCACCAATATGGCCTAGGTGCAAGCCCGGGCTTTTTTATGAGTTTTCCAAAAAGAATAAATTTCCAAGCTTCTGCCTCTGACAAATCACTTGTCATTGTAGGCAGTAAAAATCCAGTCAAGCTGGATTGTACTAATGAGGCTTTTTCGCTGGCCTTTTCCAAAGAATTCCTGGTCAATGGAGTTAGTGCCGCTTCCCAAGTTTCGGAACAACCGATAGGAGACGCAGAAACTCTCCTAGGGGCTATCAACCGCGTGAAAAACTCAAAGATGGCTTTCCCTGAAGCTGATTATTGGATTGGAATTGAGGGAGGAATCGCGACGGATGAATTTGGAATGAATGCTTTTGCCTGGATTTATATTGAAGATAAATCTGGTCTGAGCGGAAAAGCCAAAACCGGTACTTTCTACCTCCCAAAAGGAATAGCCAGTCTTATAAATTCAGGGATGGAACTTGGACATGCTGATGACCAATTTTTTGCTAAGGAAAACTCAAAACAACAGGGAGGATCTGTCGGGATTTTGACTCATGGAGTGGTAGATCGGAAGGCATATTATTCTCAGGCAATCATCCTTGCTTTGATTCCATTTCTTAATAAAAATCTGTTTTAAATCTGATCATATCTATAAAAAATTCTATAAAGAAATTCTCTTTATAGAATTTTTTATGAAATATTGGAAAATTGAATTTTTATAATTTGATTTATCTAATTATCAGGTTTAAATACAAAAAAAGAAATTTAATTGTCAAAAGTTGTTTCAATCACCCCTGTTTTCAACTATTGATTAAACCTCCTCAGGGAGGTTTAATTTTTTTAGATTTTGCATAAAATCACGAAGGGCTTTTCTCCAATCCGGATCAGCATCCCAAACCGGCCCGATGTACAATTCATCTCGCACCAAAAATTTGATATAATACTTAACTACAATACGAGACGGGTCTGCGAGACTTGACGGCTCAAGCCCCATACTCTTCATTAAATCGGCTTCCCTGCCTTCGACTTTTACCAGGACAAATTGTATTTTGTTATTTAAAAGTTCTTGGTCAGGTTTGGCTTCTGTGAGCCACTCTGTTTGGTAAGGATACTCTTGTTCCAAAATTTGCTCAATTCCTGACTTTTGAGCTTCCTGTTCTGCCAGAATGGTTGCCTGAGTTTTCCCGTATAAATCATATTTGAAATAACTCAGAAATCCGGATTGGGCTGAAGAACCTTCAATTGGAATTCCCAACTTGAAAATTTCCAAATTGAGTGGATTTCTTGGAAGAAACCGAAGAGTTGAAACAGCTTCCTGGGTACTTATACTTGGAAATTCTGCTACATCAATCACCAAAAGATTCTTTGACTTTCTCCCCGTTCCCAAACCAGCAAATTGTTCCACAGCTTCGGGCAGATCAATTCCGCTGATTCCAAAAAGTGCTGTCGAATTGATCATTTTACCATCTCCGCTAAAAGGCCCAACGTGTATACTTACCTCAGATTTTTTGCGGGTGACGAAAATGATGTTTTTAACTTGCCTCTGTAAAAAAGCCTTAGCATAATCGGCCTGTATCTCTTCAGAAAGGGTCACCTGCTCCAATTCAAAATAGGCAACCGGATCTGCTCCTGCTTTCACTAATGCAAGATGTACACTATCAGCCAATTGCTGCCAGGTCAACGCTGGTCTTGCACCGGGATCGTTAGAAACCATGACTACAGACTTTCCATCAAAAAAAGTTTCCGGTAAAGTCCCCTGCGAAAAGGAAGAAAAAAGGACTCCAAAAAGACCAAAAAAGAAAAAGAGATATTTCATGAATTCGGATGGGTGATTCGATTCCTTTAGCTTAGTGTTTTTACGAATATACATAACGCAAAATATAACCCCAGATGCAATTGACTTTCAAAACAATTTTTACCTGTATTTTATTTTTTACGCTTCCAATTGCCAAGGCCCAGACAGTAGATAATGAAAAGCTGCTCCTTCATCTTGAATACCTCGCTTCAGATGAGCTTAAAGGAAGAGAAACGCTAAGTGAGGGAAATATTGCTGCACAAAAATACCTGGTCAACTATTTCAGTACGTTGGGATTGGAGACACACTATCCTGATTTTCAACAAAAATTTAGCTTCGAAAATCGTAGGGAAAAGAAAACATATCAGGATGCCATTAATGTGGTAGGTTTCATCGGCGGTAAAAGCTCCCGAAAACTGATAGTTATCACCGCCCACTATGATCATGTTGGAATAGGCAAAAAACACTCCGGTGATTCCATTTACAATGGAGCTGATGACAATGCCTCCGGAACCGCCACTTTATTGGCTCTGGCCGAGTATTTTTCAAAAAATCGTCCTGAGCACAGCATGATCTTTGCCTCCCTCGATGCTGAAGAAATGGGGCTCCAGGGAGCAAAGGCTTTAGTCCTTGATTTTCCCTTTCCGCTTGATCAGATTCTGGTGAATGTCAACATGGATATGGTGTCACGAAATGATGAAGGCGAAATCTACGCCTCAGGCACACATCAAAATCCAAATTTGAAACCCATACTTGAAAAGGCAACCAACGGCCTGACTCCAAAATTGATGTTTGGGCATGATCTTCCCAATACCGGCTCGGACAACTGGACCCAGTCTTCGGATCATGGTGCTTTTTACGATAAGGGAGTCCCTCATATTTATTTTGGAGTGGAGGATCACAAAGACTATCATAAGCCAAGTGATGAATTCAAAAACATTCAGCCTGAGTTCTTTTTCAATGCTGCAAATTTAATTTTGAAGTCTATACTCGCTCTTGATCGGGAATTACCTAAAGAATAACCTGTTCACTTCTATTTTCCTTTCGCGTTTTTTACTTTGCAGAGCAGCAGTGTAATTCTATCCGATTTTGCCTAAAACAGACCTCATTACGAAGCTCCTGATCTGGAGACTAAGGCATATGAGCAATCAGACATTTATCCTGATTCTCAGTGGAATAATTGGGGTATTTTCCGGAATAGCAGCTGTTGTACTCGTAGAATTGGTACATGCAATTCAGAGGTTTCTGACAGATGATTTTTATACGGAGTACGCCAATTTCATGTACATCATTTATCCCCTGATAGGGATTTCAGCAGCATATCTGGTTGGGCGTTACTTTTTGAATGACCTTGGTGGACATGGAATTCCCGATGTTCTTTTTAACATTTCAAAAAACCAGAGTTTAATCCCGAGGGTAAAAACCTATAGCAGGGTAATCACCTCTGCCCTTACAGTGGGATTTGGTGGTTCGGTAGGTTTGGAAGCTCCGATGGTAGTGACAGGCTCAGCGATCGGTTCAAATGTAGGTTCCCTCATGCATTTGAATGCTAAAAAACGAACCCTTCTGATCGGATGCGGTGCGGCAGGAGCTATATCTGCCATATTTGGAGCGCCAATTGGAGCGGTGATTTTTGCGATAGAAGTTATCCTGATGGAAATCAGTACAGCAAGTTTTATCCCTCTTTTAATTGCTTCCGTAACGGGTTCCCTCACCTCCATGATACTTATCGGAGATGAATCTCTATTCAACTTTGACCTGAAAGATACTTTTCTGGCAGCACACATGCCTTACTATTTGCTTTTGGGAATACTCTGCGGACTTGTTTCCCTTTACTTCAGCAAGATGGTGCGGAGTACTGAAAAAATCATGAAGGATCTGGACTCTCAGCCCATGAGGATACTTTATGGAGGCGCTTTTTTAGGTTTTATGGTTTTCTTTTTTCCACCGATCTACGGAGAAGGGTACTCTACACTCAACTTGCTGATCGAAGGTAACAGCGATCAGATTTTAGACAAAAGCCCTTTCTTTTCGATCATCGATAACCCATTGTTTATACTTGTCTTTTTAGGATTTATTATCCTTTTGAAACCGATCGCATCCGCGATAACAATCGGAGCCGGTGGAAGTGGTGGAATATTTGCCCCCTCTTTATATGTCGGGGGAATCCTAGGGTTTGTCTTTGCCTACGCAAAGAATATGATGGGATTTCATATTCCACTTCCTCTCGCCCATTTCACCTTGGTTGCTATGTGTGGATTGATGAGTGGTGTGCAACACGCCCCTTTGTCTGCGATATTCTTAATCGCGGAGATAACCGGAGGATACGAGCTTTTTGTGCCTCTCATGTTTGTTTCTGCCATTTCTTATATCACCACTACTTATTTTCAAAAAGACAGCCTGTATAAGATGCAACTGAAAGATCAAGGTAAATCTCTTCCGGAATCGCAGGATCAGGAGCTACTCGAATTGATAGATCTTACCCATGTGATAGAGCGGGATCTGCTTCCAATTCATCCTGATGCAACTCTCCGAGACTTGATAAATCTGGTGAAAATTTCAAAAAGAAATATTTTCCCTGTGGTGGACGAGCATAAATCACTTCGAGGAATAATTACACTGGATGACATCCGGGATATAATGTTTGATCCGGAAAAGCAGGATACCGTTTATATCCGGGATCTTATGCATAACCCCCCAGAAATTCTATTGGCAACTGAAAATATGCAAAAAGCCATGGAAAAATTCGAAAATTCCGGGGCCTGGAACCTTCCTGTCATCGAAAATGGTAAATACCTGGGCTTTGTTTCCAAGTCCAGAATATTCAATGCCTACCGAAAAAAACTAATCAGACAAAAGGCCGATTAATCCAGTTTTAAAATAAAATTTGGAATACCGAATTATCCACTTTTGAACTGATTTTTTTTAATTCTTTTTTTCAAGTTAGCTTGAATTATCCACAAATTCGACATTAAAATTTTATTATATCTTATTGATTTTCAGCAAATTAATTGTAATGTTTTTGAAAGTGTGGATAAATAATTGAAAATGTGGATAAAAAAATCTTGCATTTTATAATCATCAAATGCAGGCTAAAAATGAAGGTTTTAATCAAATTTTTCCAGAAAAATTTTATGATTTTTTGATTCAAAAAAATCAATGTCTCGAGTCAAATTTGAAAGAAAATTTGGTTTTCAGCTTTCAGTATACTGATGAAAGTCATCAAAAATTGACCTATCAAAATACCCACTCTTCGTTTTGGGAAAATCCTTTAAAAAGTTAAATTTTAACAATGAAAATACAAAGACTCTGACTATCAGACGCCAAAGCCCAATGGCTCCAAATTGTTCATTTGTCGCATGATCCAGGATTGTCTTCCTCTGATATAGCCTGTTGGCTTGGCAGGTGTCCATCGGATTGGATTCGGTAGTACAGCTGCTATCATCGCTGCTTGATTTCTGTTAAGTTTCGCAGCCGGTTTGTTATAATATGCTTGAGAAGCGGCTTCGATTCCATATATGCCATCACCCATTTCGATTACATTGAGATAGACTTCCATTATCCGCTCCTTAGGCCAAAGCAATTCGACCAGAACAGTGAAGTATGCCTCCAAGCCTTTTCTTAGATAACTTCTGCTTGGCCAAAGAAATACATTCTTCACGGTCTGTTGCGTAATTGTACTGGCTCCCTTGATCCGCTTACCTTTTTTATTGTTTTCCCAGGCTTTCTCCATTGCTTCAAAATCGAAGCCTTTATGAGTCAAAAATTTCTGATCCTCTGCTGCAAAAACGGCCTGAGGCGCATGTCTTGAGATTTCAGACATTGGAACCCAATCTTTGTACAGTCGAATCTTCTTTTCGGAGTCAAACGTCTGTTCCACCAATCGAATCACCATCAGGGGTGTAATGGGAACAGGCACAAACCGATAGATAATAGTAAGGCCAATGGAAATAATAAAAAACCACATAGTGGTCTTCCAGAAAATTCTCCAAATCGTACGAACTAGCTTCATAAATAGGGTTTAAAGGATCGCTTTTGCTTGCACAAATTGGTAGAAAAAAACGGCATTTTCATCTTTAGCAATTTGATCCAAGTCATTTTCCATGCTAATGACTTCCTTTTTAGAAATTACTCCTGCTTGAATCATTGAGTTTGAACCACTTTTCATCAGCCCTTTCCAGTATGTAATGATTTTGATGAGTTCGCCCGGGTTTGTTTGATCCAAATGAAATCCCCCGTGAGAAAGCTCAATTTCAGTGTATCCAGCTACTTTCAACATATTCCCAAGCTTCGCCCCAACATCCGGGTCTCCTCCTAAACTAATCTGGAATTTATTATATGCTTCATAATACCGCTCCAATCCAGGAAGCTTCGGAAAAAAGTAAAAACTTGAGTTGAATACTTCCGTGATCCAAATTTTAGAGCCCGGCAGCAAGGAATTTTTCATCCCTTTCAATACTTCGATGGGCTCAGAAATATGTTCCAATGCCCAGCAGATAAAAACAGAATCATATTTCCCCGTTAATTCCAGTTGCTTAGCATCCTGACAAATAAAGCTAACCCGACCAGAAAATTGTTCGAGATTTTTCCGCGCCATTTCCAGTTGGGATTCCGAATAATCCACACAAGTGATGTGCAAATCAGGAAACAGCTTCAGCAGAACCTCTGTCTGCGCTCCAACTCCACTTCCTATTTCCAGAAGATTCTTACAATCTGAAAAATCAATTCTGGGATAGATCAAAGAACCCAAGATCCCCGCCTGATCGATCAGCCGTTGTTGTTCTTCGGGAATAAAGCCATGGAGGTATGTGGACATTCTTTGCCTTTTGTTCAGTTTCAAAATCGAATTTAAAAAAGCTTTCTCTGTTAAACCCTTGGTTCGAATATTCATTTGTAAATCCCAATGAAAACCCCCTATTTTGAACTTTTACCAAATAAAAGCTTAATGGGCCCTATCATCATTGGAAGTTTTGAAGATTTTGAAAAATACAACGGACAAGATCTCGGTGCATCTGCATTTTTTCAAATTACCCAAAATCAAATAAATCTTTTCGCTGAGGCTACGCATGATCACCAGTGGATTCACACTGATCCTGAGCGGGCTAAAATTGAAGGAGCTTTTGGAAATACAATCGCTCATGGTTATCTGACCCTTAGTATTGTACCCCATCTTTGGGAGCAAATCGTGGAAGTTCAAAACCTGAAAATGATGATCAATTACGGGATTGAATCGCTTCGGTTTTCGCATCCGGTTTTGGTCACGGATCAGGTTCGGTTGGTCGCCAAACTTAAAAATATCGCAAATCTACGCGGAACGGTAAAGGCTGAAGTGGAAGTAAAATTGGAAATCAAGGACCAAAAAAAACCCGCTTTCACAGGAGTTCTAATCTTCCTTTATCACTTCAACTAGTCAGGAATCCAGCAAATCATTGATGACTGTAGCGGCACAAGAACAACCAAAAGCCGCCGGCAGAAAGGACATCGTTCCGTAAGCGGACTTCTTGAAGTTTGTCCCATCTGTCATGATCAAACTTTCTTTCAAAACTTTTTCAGTGGAAAAGACTGCTTTGAAACCTCCATTTATTCCTCGGGCTCGCAGGTTTTTTCTGACATAATGGGCCAGTTTGCACTCGAAAGTTTCTGAGATATCCACCACACGAATCTGTGTAGGGTCTATTTTTCCGCCGGCCCCCATAGAACTTACCAATCGAAACCCTCTCTTAATTGCTCCATCGATCAAATGTAGCTTGGGCGTAAAGCTGTCGATGCAATCCACGACGTAATCATATTCATTGTCTTGAAGCAAGGAAGTCATCGCATCGGGGCGAAGAAACTGTTGGATCGTGTGGATTTTCAAATTTGGATTGATAGCAAGCAATCGCTCTTCCATCCATTCTGCTTTTGACTGGCCAATGTTTTTCTGAGTAGCGGGAAGCTGCCGGTTGACATTGGTGATATCTACCACATCCCCATCAATAATCGTCATCTCGCCCACGCCCGATCTGCCAATAAATTCTGCAGCGAAAGACCCGACGCCACCAAGTCCAACGATAAGTACATGCTTTTTAGCGAGCTTTTCCAGTCCTGCCCGACCGGTGATTAATTCTGTCCTGCTAAGCCAGGTAAACTCGCTCATGCTATTTTTCTGTTTGAAATTCGATTCCAGTTTGCCCTCACCTGATTGCCAAGATCCTCCACGGAGAGCTGTAAAAGTAAGGATGCTGCCTGATAAATCGAATAAATTTCCAAACCCGAATCGTCTGTCTCCAGAAAGATCCGATCCAAAGGGCAGGATTTGAGCCAATGAGCAGCATTGGAATCCGGAATCAAAAGAGCTTTTCCAAAGGAAAAAGAAACAGGGAAATCGAGCAGTTGAATTGCCAACTTGGGGTTTTGATTAAACCCATGCCAGATGATGTGTGGTAGGTTTTTTGAACTTTTCAAAAACTCAATCAAGAGGTTATGGCCTTTGACACAATGTAAAATCAAAGGCATATTTAAGTCAAAAGCTAATTCAGCCTGAGCATGAAAAGCCTCTTTTTGGGTGAAAATTTCTGGCCCTTTTAACCGATCAAAGCCGGATTCACCAATTGCCAGGCACCTCGGGTTACTAGCGATTTCCTTTATCCGGCCAAAACTCTCCCGCCAATCTTCCTTCAAAAACCAAGGATGCAATCCTGCCGAAAAATATCCTGAGCCCGGAATTTCAAATTCGGGAGTTAGGCTAAAAATTCCATTTTCAGGTTCGATTTGATGGGTATGGAGATCCAAAAACTTCATCCTGAAATATCTTCTTTTCTATGGTTTTCTAAAAGAGAAAGCCGGAAACTGATTTCCGGCTTTCAAATTAAGTTATTCCACTTGGTTTGATCCTTTCAAATTAATCCAATCGGTTTCTTTCTTCAGAGCTTCCTGAATTGCTTTTCACTTTGAAGCTTTCCCCCTTAGAAAAATTGTACTTCAGCGTAAATCTTACTCCTTGGTTACTTCTGTATTGTCTGAAGTTGGTATCGATGTCTGCAAAATCTATGTCTGCGTAGATTACCTGTGTTCTGAAAAGGTCAGTACCATTTACCGCAATGGTCAGTTTATCCTTCATGATAGACTTGGTAATACCAGCATCCACCCAGCCAAAGCCATCGATCATCCCTTGTCCCCAGATCTGAGGCCCAAGGTACATTCCGATGAGTTCCAGTTTAAATCCTTTCGGAAGACTCAGGTTATGCTGAGTTCTCAAAGAATAAGAGGTCTGAGCTTTGTCCAGATAATCATCTCCAATCTGAGACTTGAATCTATTGTAAGTTACCTGCACCATATTGGAGGTAGCCCACCACTCACGAATCTGAAGCGGAGCTATAGCGCGGAAATTTACATTTCTGGTCTTATCAAAGTTATCGGTAAAAGTCACTGTCGTTTTATTTTCCTGATTCTGCATAAATACCTGCATGAAAGCATCCTCTGTCTCAGAATAGGCCAGGCTAAACTGGTAACTTCCTTTTACCACGTGATTCATTTCGATGTTATTCGAATATTGCGGCTTCAGATTGGGATTTCCTGTCTCAGCAGTCAAAGGATCGATGTAATAAATAAATGGATTGAGCAATCGGTAGTTCGGACGGGTAATGCGACGATTGATATTATAGACAATTTGATAGTTGTCGCTCACTTTGTGCTGCAGGAATGCACTTGGGAAAAGATTGAAATATTGCTGCGTATTCAACTTATCCAATGTCACCGAGTTGCCTGAAATGTCTGAATATTCGCCTCTTAATCCCGCCTGGAAAGAAAGTTTCTCTGAGAAATTACCTTTGTAGGAAACATATGCTGCAAGTACATTTTCATTGTAAATGAACCTGTTGCTTCCTGCATTTGGCTCGAAAGGTCCGTCCTCCACTGATTTACTTAATTCCAGATTATTGTCTGATTTTACCCAGGATCCTTTTACACCTGTTTCCAGTGTTCTTCCTTTTCCAAGTGGCTTGATGTAATCCGCTTTCGCTGTGAAAATGGTATAAAACATATCGTTGAGAGTCAGGATTCTGTCATTAGTAAGATTTTCCTGATTCTCACCAGTCCAATATTGATTACTCAACAACGACTCACTGTCAGAATTCATCCGGGTAAAGTCAACATCTGTCGTGATTTTGGTGCCAATAGTATCAAGTTTGGCGTCGTAGTGAAGATTAGCGAATATCCTGTTGCTTCCGCCAGTAGCATCGTTGTAGGAATCCAGGTAACTGATATCCGAAGTTCCTGAAGAAGTAATATCGGTAAATGAATTATTGATGTTTGAACTGAGGTTGTCCGAAGCCTGGATATTCAATCCGATGTTTTGATTTTCGTTGATTTCATAATTAGCCGAACCGTTGAAAAACAAGTTTTTGTTCCGCTGATTGATTTCAGATTCCTGGTTGAAGTTTGATGTTCCGTCTTCAGTCGTAAAATTTCGCTCGATTTCAAGTTCATTGATGATCGCATAGTGGTTGTAATTCAGGTTTGCATTAGTAGACCATTTCCCTTTTTTCACATTGAGTGAAATCCCACTAATCGGAGCCCAAAGTCCATTGTATTGTCCTCCAAGCTGCACATTCCCAAACATTCCATCCACGGTGTTTTTCTTCAATCGGATATTAATCACGCCGGCAGATCCTTCCGCATCAAATCTTGAGGAGGGGTTATTGATTACCTCAATGCTCTTGATATTTTCAGCAGGCATGGAGCGAAGGAAGTTGGAGAGATCAATCGCACTCATATAAGTAGGACGATCATTGATCATCACCGTCACACCTGGTCGGCCATTCAGGATGATGTTTCCATCCTGATCCACATAGACCCCTGGCGAGCGACCAATTACATCAAAAGCATTGGATCCTTCTGCCATCACCGTTCCTTCCACATTCACGATTGTCTTGTCAGGCTCAATAATTATCTCAGGCCGGGTAGCTTTCACGGTTACTTCCTCAAGTCCCGTCATCTCATCTTCGATGGTCAGGGTTCCCATTTCTTTTTCAAGACCCGGAGTAAGTTCAAAAGGCTCGGATTGAAATTGTTTAAATCCGATAGATGAAATTACAAGCTTGACATGTGAAGATTTGACAGATTCGATCAGGAAATTGCCTTCCTCATCTGTAACTGCTCCGTCCACGAGTCCGCCACCTTCGGCTGCGATAAGTGCCACGTTTGCATAAGCCACTGCCTGGCCTTTTTGGTCCAGAACTCTACCCGAAATTTTCGAGATTTCTTTAGCAGCCAGATTGCTAATCCCAAGGAGGTAGATAAAAAGGGTAAGAAAAATAAAGTTGGTAGTTTTCATTATTCAATCGACTTTGTTTATTGATACTACCCTCTATGAAAATGAAATGCCAAGAGCTATAACATGCCTTAAAACAACAAAAAGCCAGATTTTGCTATAAATTTCAAAAAATGGTGTCACGAAATCGTACAGTTTTTTCGTTCATTTTTCGGACAAAAAAATCCCCGAACGTTTCTGTCCGGGGATCAAATATTGATTTTTGAGGAGATTATTTGGCTGCAGCGTAACGCTTGCTTACCTCTTCCCAATTCACCAGATTCCAGAATGCAGCAACATAATCAGCTCTTCTGTTTTGGTAATGCAGATAATATGCATGCTCCCACACGTCCAGTCCAAGGATTGGTGTTCCCGGACAATCAGAAACGTCCATTAAAGGATTGTCTTGATTCGGAGAAGAGCAAACACAAAGCTCTTTTTTAGTGTCTACACAAAGCCAAGCCCATCCTGAACCAAATCTGGTCATGCCTGCTTTATTGAAAGTTTCTTTGAAGGCATCAAATGAACCGAATTTAGCATCGATTGCCGCAGCCAATTCACCAGTAGGTGCTCCTCCGCCGTTTGGAGAAAGAATTTGCCAAAAAAGACTGTGATTGTAGTGACCTCCGCCGTTGTTTCTTACAGGTGTGTTTTTTCCAGCTACTTTCATTAGTTCCTCAAGGGATTTTCCTTCCAGGTCTGTTCCCGCTATGGCAGCGTTCAGGTTAGTCACATACGCATTGTGATGTTTACTATGATGAATTTCCATAGTTCTTGCATCAATGTGCGGTTCAAGTGCAGTTGTCGCGTAGGGTAATGATGGGAGTTCGAAAGCCATTTTATTAAAGTTTAGGTGTTAGATTAGATGAAATCAAATAAAGAATCTGTTTAACCAACCAAGGCTGAACGGAAAAGGTTCTTAAGACTTAAAATTGGTTCTATTTTCTCAATTTTTTAAAAAATTCCAGCAAAAGCTGCTCCGATTCTTCCGCCATGATTCCAGAAAAAACCTTGGTTTTGGGATGCAAGGAATTAGGGGCGGACAAATGAAAACCTCTTTTAGGATCAGCAGCACCAAAATATACCTCCCCGATTTGTGACCAAAACAATGCCCCTGCGCACATTACGCATGGTTCCAAGGTCACATAAAGCCTGCAGTCCGGCAGATATTTTGCCCCAAGATAATTCGCAGCAGATGTGATTGCGATCATCTCAGCATGGGCAGTCACATCGGTAAGCTTTTCTGTTTGATTGTAACCTTTAGCTATGATCCTGTTTTTGGATACAATGACAGCACCCACGGGTATTTCTCCTTCTTCGAAAGCTATCCTGGCCTGTTTAAAAGCCTCGTTCATGAAATACTCGTGCGTGAAAATTTCCAATTAGATAACCTCAATTAAAACATGTCAAAAATCTCTTGTCTGACTCCCTTGTTGATAACTATAGCAAGAATCAAAGAAACAACTAAACCAGCGAGCGCTTTGAAAATATCTTTTCTTGCTAAGCGAAATCCTCGTAACAGCCACTCATTGCGCTGTTTAGTTTTTCCATGCTTTCCTAAGGCAATTGCAAGCTCCCTACCGGCCAACAAACCTATGAAAACCCAGGTTGTACTCATCGGGAAGTTGTTGTATAACTTGAAATAGAAAAGAATCACTGCATACACCAGATCCACGAGCGTCGCAGCACGAACATCTGTAACATCAGTTTTCTCATTAATGATATCCTGGATTTTATCCCCTTTCAGGTAAAAAATTAGGCCTAAACCGAGAAATACAAATCCTGTGTAGCACACAAATTCCACCAAATCCAACTGCCTCGGAAGGAAAACGGCAATATTTGCTGCATCCTGCATAATCCAAACCGCCCAGAGAATTCCAGAAGTGATCCATTGCAACACCATCCAATATGGTTTTGCTGTTCCTTTAAGATAATTCTTAACAAATCTCTCCAAAATAAACCACACGAGGATCGCCAAAACAAAAGCCAATACATATCCAAAAAAGCTTTTAGTCATCACCGAAACAATCGTTCCCGCCTTATAGGTAAAAACGTTCAAAAGCAAAAATGTGGTAGATACCGGCATTCTCATCCTGGTCATTACCAATAGGACTATTGGTGCGGCTAATTGAAGAAAAACAAAACTTTCAGGAGCCTTCTCTAATCCAGGAACTGTTAAAAGTTGGAAACTTACATCTCCGTTAAAGGTGAACCAGCTGTAGGTGATAGTGGCAACCCAAATCAATCCGATAAACAGCCAAAGCCAATACCATTTCTTTGCTTGGTTTGAAGCGATGAATGTACCAATCGTCTGAATACTGTCGTTTGCAATTGCAGAATAGGCCGCTAAAGCAAAACCAAACCACATCGCAGCATAGGTGTAATCAGCAATAAATCCGGCAATGAATACTAATGCGCAAATAATGATTAAAAAAACCTTTTCTTTCTTTGCAAAATCAAAAATCGTATAGGTTTTTCTTGTTAAGACTTCCTGATTGATATTTTGATCAATGGGTTTCTTGGCCATTTACAGTCTTATTAATTATCCCGCAAAAATAAAGTAGTAAATATGGTATGCATATTATCAAATTGTTAAGTAAACACTTATGCTTCTTTCAAGACCCATTTTTAACTTGTTATTCGCAAAAAAATTTCAACTTTTGCCTCTAAATCTACTAAAAATTTGGATTCTCTGTAGTTTGAATTGAGAGATGCCATTTTGAATATTGGTTCAAAATCACTAAAAAACATTGCTTTTTCAGAGCAAAGAATGGAACAATTGGAAGAAGTAAATAGCAAGATGAATAAAGCAACGAGTTATGTACTCATGCTTTTGGCACTCTTTCTATTCATTTTTGCAATTGATATGCTGACGGTTTCGATGAGTCAGTTGAATAATTCCGTCGCAAATGACATCCTTCAGGCTACTAAAAATCCATTCGTCAGCTTATTCATTGGATTACTTTTAACCGCCTTAATTCAAAGTAGCTCCACGGTCACCTCTAGTGTGGTAGCGATTGTTGCAGCAGGAAATCTCTCCCTCGAGCAGGCAGTCCCATTAGTGATGGGAGCAAACATTGGAACAACTCTTACTTCCACCTTGGTTTCTTTTTCCTATATCATGAAAAAAGGAGCATTCAAAAAGGCGTTGTCAGCAGGCATTGTTCATGATTTTTTCAACATTCTTACTGTAGTGATTTTACTTCCTTTAGAATTGTATTTCAAGTTTATATCCCGACTCTCTGAAAAAACAGCTCACTTTTTTGCATCAGATGATTCTTATGCTGAGCCGATGGTTTATCATAAAATGATTACCAGACCACTTTCGGAATGGATCAATAACACCATTGAAATCCCATTCCTAACGATGGTATTATCCGTTTTTCTGGTTTTTTTGGCGATAAAGCTACTTTCAAGTTCGGTTTTCAAGGCGCTTGAACTCGGTTCTTCAAATGATTTCAATAAATACATTTTCAAAAACACGGGCATGTCCTTCATTTACGGAACATTTTTTACCGCAGCAGTGCAATCCAGCTCCGTCACCACTTCATTGATCGTTCCCTTAGTTGCTGAGGGAAGGGTAACTTTGAAAAAAGCATTCCCATTTATTATTGGGTCAAACATCGGCACCACTATCACTGCTGCAATCGCAGCGATTTATAAAACCGAAGCAGCAATTGCCCTCGCTCTTGCTCACTTTTTTTTCAATTTGATAGGAGCTTTGATTTTTCTTCCATTTCCGGCAATTAGAAATATCCCGGTTCTTCTGGCTATTTACATGGGAGAAAAATCTGGTCAGAACAGAATTATAGGTTTTGCCTATATCCTGCTTACTTTCTTCGTTATCCCCTTCTTCCTGATTTACTTCAACAAGGATTAAGTTCGGGATTTTCTCCAGTCATCCATCAATCCTTTTGCAGAACTGGTCCCAAGACGATCAGCTCCGGCTTTAATAAGCTCTAAAGCAAAATCAAGCGTCTTGATCCCTCCACTGGCTTTGATTCCTATTTGGGAAGGAAGGGTTTCTCTCATCAGGAGAATATCGACTACCTGAGCCCCTTTTGGAGCGTACCCAGTAGAAGTCTTTACAAAATCCGCCCCTGCATCCTGGCAAATCAGACAAGCTTCTCGGATTTGTTCCTGACTCAAATACGCTGTTTCGATTATTACTTTCAGAATTCGCTCCTCTGCATGGCAAATATTAGCTATTTGAGCGATTTCTATTTTCGGCCAGTTCATTCCAGAGTGAAAAGCTGTTTGAGACCAAACTAAGTCCAATTCGTCTGCTCCCTGTTTGATAGACTCCTTGGTCTCAAAGACTTTACTTGCGGTGTCTTGGTAGCCAAAAGGGAATCCAATGACAGTAACTACCTGAATGTCCTCTTCTGCCAATTCTCTTTTCACTTTTTTTACCCAAAAAGGAGGGATGCAAACACCAATAAACTGCTCATCGATGGAATCTCTGATCAGCACATCAACTTCTTCCCCGGTCATGGTGGGACGAAGAAGGGTGGACTCCAAAAAACGATTAAAATTATTCATGAGGATAGACATAGTCTGTTAAATGCATAAACTCCAACGTAAGATCTCCATCCCGGGCAATAGTGGCTCGCTCCAAAATCGGAGCATTCTCTTCCAATAAAGCCGGCAGAACCCATTTTTCCAGCTGGCCACAAAACTCCATACTTGCTTCCCTTGGCAACTCGCAGGGCAGATTATCGATTGCCATAACCGATATACTCGATTGACTGCCAAATGCAGGAATTTCTTTTCCAGTGGATCTTTCAATATCGTATACCGGATCCAGAATTGTGGAAGCTCGAATTGTAGTGGGAATAGAACCATCGATGTCACATGTCACATCAGCAATGACTGATAAAGAAAAATCGTCTTCAGCAAGATTTTTCAATTCGAACAACTTAGGGGCCTCCGGATCCCAATAAGCAGCACCGATCAGGATTTCCCCGGCCTCAGCAAATTTCAGGAAATGGCTTTCATATAGCTCGGGATTGGAATAAAACTCAGCCTTATCGAATCCACCATCAGATTTGCGTCTATTATAATCCTCCGAATGAAGTACGGTGAAAACAGGTTCCTCGAAGTAAAAATGGAGAAACTCATAAGTGGAGACTTGCCTTATTCCCAACTTATTTAGTATTTCCAGAACTCCTCCACCAACTCTTCCAGCCCCTGTTACGACGATTTTTACAGGCGGAAGCTGAACTTTCTGTAACTCCTGATTCAATTCTTGCTGGCCGAAACATTCATATGCTCTTTTAATGTCAAAAAGCGCTGTTTTTTTTCCGTAGGTCCAGAGTGCATTATAGGCTCCAACTATGCCGGCCCATCTTCCAAAGGCCACCACACGATTGCCTGATTCATCTTTTAGCACTTCGTAATCAATCAGGCGAATATTCTTTTCCAAAATAGCCTGAAGAAGATTCCTGTTTCTGGGTTGTTTTTTAATGGTATGAGAAAAGAAGAAGTAAGTTTTCTCAGGAATGAGTTGGCTGACGGGGACTTCTTTCACTCCAAAAAGCATATCGCAGTCTGAAATATCCTCTACGACTTCAATCCCCGCTTCCCTATATTCCTCATCTGCATAGCACCTGAAAGGGCTGGACTCAACTTGAAAACTCAACCTATCGACATACGTACGGGCAAGTACTTTCAAACGATCCGGAGTAAATGGCGTTCTTTTATCAGGCGGGTTTTTTCCTTCACGGATAATTCCGATTTTCATAAAAATTAGGTTATATCGGGGAATCTAGACAATTCATGGATTATATATTACTAGCCCTGAGTTGGGCATTCTTTTACAGCCTCCATAGTATATTGGCTGCTTCCAAGTTAAAAAGAATTCTGGAGGAGAAACTGGGAAAGGCTTATAAATGGTATCGCCTTTTTTATTCTTTCTTATCCACGGTGTTATTTCTGGGAATAGTAATTCAATCCCTATTTATTCCAAATCAATTCCTATTAACAAAAACTCCCTTTCTGACCTATCTGGGTTATATGATGGCCGCTTTAGGAACCATCATCGCCATGAAGGCAATGAAGCAAGTATCATTTTCATCTTTCATTGGAATAAAACCGGACAATTTCTTAAAAACAGAAGGAAGGCTGGTAACAACCGGTTGGTATGCCCGAATGAGGCATCCGCTTTATTCCGGGTTGATCCTGATTTTTCTGGGATATTTCCTGGTAGCAGGCACAATCACCGCCGGGATACATCTTTTATGCTTATTGCTTTATCTGCCTTTTGGAATTTACTACGAAGAGAGAAATCTGATTGCGCTTTTTGGAGAAGAATACCGGGAGTATCAGAAAAAAGTGCCTTCTATTTTCCCCAAATTTTAAAAACAAAAAAGGGAGCTAAGGCTCCCTTTTTAATGTTTAATCAATTCCCTTGAAACTTACATCAAAGACCAAAATCGAGTTTGGCGGAATCCGGTCATTGTTATCCTGATCCCGGTATCCATAAGGCGAAGGAATAATAATTTTTGCTTTACTTCCTGGCCTCAACCTGCGGAATCCAATATCCCAACCTGTGATTACGTTTCCACCTCCTACAAGAAAACTGAACGTAACATACTTATTTCCTTCAAGATAGATATCGTTATCACGAGCTACTGACTCTATACTCGTATCGAAAACTGATCCGGACTCCATTAAATATCCGGTATAATCCGTATAAACAATGCTTCCGCTAGTTGGTCTGCTTCCGCTTCCTTCTTTTTGAACGATCACTACTACACCACTTGGATCATGGATTCTGTACAAACTATCTATCGCCTCTGTAGCTAGAAATTCATCAATTTTGACACGATCTATGGCAAGATTTGCTTCAGTATCATATACCGGCCCTGTATTGAATGGGTTACTAGGTTCACAACCCACCAAAGCAAAACCCATAAAAATCAATCCGAGACTTAATTTTTTAATTCCCATTTTAATTCTGAGGTCCATCTTTGACATCAATGAGATTAAGTTCGAAGATTAAGGGAGAATGTGGAGGAATGTCTCCGCTGGAATTATTTCCGTAACCGTAAACAGAAGGGATCAAAACAGTTGCCTTATCACCTTCTTCCATTTGAGCAGCACCATACTCAAACCCAGGAATCAACAAACCTCTGCCTAATGGAAATTTCAAGGGGATGTAATTGCGTCCGGTTGCGAAAATTCCATTTGCCTTTGCTATCGATTCTATCGAAGTGTCAAATACTTTGTTGGAAAGTAGTTTTCCGGTATAATCAAGTCTTAGAGTATCTCCGTTCTCTGATTTTATCCCACTTTTAGAAACCTCCTGCCAAATGATTTTTACACCACTTGTCGGATCTGTAAATTCTTTCACATTGACTAAAGGATTTGCCTCCAGGTATTCTGCAATAGCTTTAATATCCTTTTCCAGAATTACTTCATCTGTTTCATTTGCATCGATACAGGAAACTAATCCTACTGAGGCAAGCAACAGAGCAAAGAGGAAAGATGGTTTAATTTTCATGGGGACTAATATTTTAAAGTAGTTGATACTAATTGCTCAGCTATTATTTCTGAACATCTGTCACTTCTACGTCAAAAACCAAAATTGAGTTAGGT
Organism: Algoriphagus sp.; assembly: GCA_029945945.1. Lineage (GTDB taxonomy): Bacteria > Bacteroidota > Bacteroidia > Cytophagales > Cyclobacteriaceae > Algoriphagus. The sequence continues at coordinate 20,959 of JAQSDM010000004.1, forward strand.
GGGATCATTGCTCCTGCACCATTTTCTCCATATCCTAATGGAGATGGTATGATGAATTTTCCTTTAGATCCTTTCTTCAACAACATCAATCCCTCGTCCCATCCTGGAATTACCTGACCCATTCCGACATTTACTGGAAGTGCCTCGTAGGGTCTCTGAGCATCAAACATGTTATTTGCTTTTGCAATATCAGGTATTGAAGTATCAAACAAAGTTCCATCCAATAGGTAACCGGCATAGTTCACATACATGGTAGTACCAGGCGTAGTTGCCTCACCGGTTCCTTCATTCTCAATTACATAGTATAAACCGCTTTCGGTTTTTGACGCCGTAAGACCTTTTTCCTGAATATAGGCTTCAATAGTCTTTCCTTCTTCAGCAACCAAACCAATTGCTCTTTCGGCTTTTTTCTTGTCTTCAGCTTCCATGGTTTGGTTGAAGAAAGTTTCAATTGCAGCCTGATCCATGATTTCAAAGGCTCCCAGTTTAACTTTTACCATATCTTCTGCCTTCATAAATGGAGGGAAATTCTCTCCAAAAATAACTTTCGCAGTAGATTCAAATTGAATGCTATCGCCTTTTCTCAGTGTTAGGAAAATCTCATCCATACCGTTTGTTGGCGGAAGAGAATCATTTGCCATCAAATAACCTGGAAAAGGTTGCTCAGCAGTAGAATAAATCACAGAATCTGTAGCAGTGGTGATCTCAAGATTGTAAAGCAGAAAGCTTCCATTAGGAGCTGATTCCGTTCCTTCTTTGATGTAGGTGTATTCGATTCCGTCTTTTTCAGTGACTTTGGTCTTCTTCTGACAAGAGGACATGATGCTTGCTCCCAACATGAGAACAAGGATTGCCAAAAGGCTTTTTTGGTTTTTCATAAAGGTTAAGTGATTTTTCAAATAATTCGGATCAATTGGGAATCAGTGAGCAGTGATTTGATCATTTTGAAACAACTCTTCCTGATTTTGTTCTACGAGTGTTTCAAACCTCTCTACTGTTTCTTTTAGGGTTAACATCGATTTGCCTCCGGCGGCATTTTTATGCCCTCCTCCATTGAAATAGGTAGCAGCAAATTTATTAACAGCGACTTCTGTTGATGATCTGAAGGAAATTTTAATTCCGTCCTCACGCTCCGAAAACAAGGCCGCAAGCTTGATTCCGTCCAAAGATAAAGCATAATTGACCAAACCTTCAGTATCACCGGTTTGGCTTTGATATTTTTTAAGATCTTTTTTGCTGATCGCAAAATAAGCCATCTGCAAATCTTCCCTTACTACCAGTCTGCGACTTATGGCAAAACCAATAAATTTCAATCGGTTTACAGAATTGGAATCATAGATCCAATTTGCAATTTGAGAGCTGTTTGCTCCTATCCCGATCAATTCTGCAACTACCAGGTGCACATTTTTGGTCGTATTGGGATGACGAAAACCTCCGGTATCAGTCATAATGCCCGCATAAAGACATTCAGCGATATCTTTATCTATCAAGTCCTTATCTCCCAAATCAACAATCAGCTCATATACGAGCTCGCAGGTTGCGGCAGCTTTGGTACTCCAGACCCGATAGTCCGCAAAATCTTCAGGATCCTGATGATGGTCAATATTGACAATGTAGGCTTCTGACTTTCTGATCATTTCCCCAAGTTCATTGACCCGGTCAAGAACAGAAAAATCAAGACAAAAAATTAAATCGGCCTGCTCAAGCTTCAAGGTAGCCAAAGGTATATGCTCAGGATTAGAAAAGTCGAGCACATCCGAATTCCCCTTCATCCAGTCAAGGAAAGAAGGATAATCCGATGGTGTGACCACTGCAACATCATGTCCTTTTTTGATCAGGTAGTTAGCCAGACCAAGAGAAGAACCCAATGCATCTGCATCAGGCTTGACATGTGTTGTAATGAATATTTTCTTGGGTGATGAAATCTCTCTCTTAAATGAGGCTAATGCTTCCATTATATAGAATCAACGGCACTTTGGCTCTAGTAGCCCGCAAAGGTCAGTAAATTTTTGACAAATCCCAACATACTCACTTTCCTGAAAATGAAGAGCATAACGCATAAATAACGAGGAATCTTCGGAGAATGATGTGAAAACTCCTACTTTTGCACCCGATTTAACCAATGTAAAAACTAAAACACATGGCAACAAACAGAACATTTACCATGATCAAGCCTGATGCTTTCGAAGCTGGCAACTCAGGAGCTATTTTGAAAATGATCGAAGAAGCTGGCTTCAAAATCGTGGCCATGAAAGCTACCCAGCTTACCCCGCAACTTGCAGGAAAATTTTATGAAGTTCATAAAGAAAGACCGTTCTATGCAGATCTGTGTACATATATGTCTTCCGGCCCAATCGTTGCAGTAATATTAGAAAAAGATAATGCAGTAGAAGATTTCAGAACTCTGATCGGTGCTACCAACCCTGCAAATGCTGCAGATGGAACTATCCGAAAGATCTTCGCAAAATCAATTGAAGCTAACGCGGTACACGGTTCTGACTCTGATGAGAACGCTTCTATCGAAGGAGCTTTCTTCTTTTCAATGGCAGAAAGAGTCGCATAATTCTTAGCATTCCATGAATCAAAAAAAGCACCTTGAGGGGTGCTTTTTTTGATAAATATCATTTTTGTTTACCAGCTTCCGCCTGCTCCGCCGCCGCCGAAAGAACCGCCGCCGAATCCTCCGAATCCTCCGCCGCCGCCTCCAAATCCACCTCTTCCGGAAGAGAAATCTCCAAACTTTCCGCTGTTTCCTCCTTTAAGAAGGTTAGCAAGCATGATGGTAGTCAAAAGATCAATTCCACCTCCTTTTCCTCCCATGTGGTTGTCGTTGTCTTTGCGGTTTTTGATCATTGGCAAAATCACAAAGAAAAAGATGAAAAGCAGAATAAGGAAAATCGCTCCTCCACTTTTCCCTTCGGACTCTACATCTTCAGCCTTGTACTCACCTGAGGCCAGCTTGATGATCATATCAGTAGCTTGATCAAAACCCTGATAGTATGCCTGCATTTTGAAATTGGGCAGAATCATATTCTCCACAATCCGCTTTGCTAATGCATCAGGGACGGCCCCTTCCATCCCATAACCCGTAGCAATGAAGACTTTTCGATCATCCATCGCCGCCAAAATCAGGATGCCATTATCTTTTGATCCTCCTATTCCCCAGTTTTCAGCAAATCTTTGAGCATAATCTGCTATCTCATATTCTCCGGTAGACCGCATGATGACGATGGCAATCTGAGTAGACGTGCTATCGTTATAAGCCACTAGTTTTTGTTCGAGCTGAGTAACTTCAGAAGAAGAAAGAGTCTGAGTAAAGTCATTTACCAATCGGGGAGGATTTGGAATTGGCGGAAAATCCTGAGCCAAAAGACTTCTTCCTACTCCCAGAAAAAGACAGATAATTAAGAGACTGCGGATTTTTTTATCCAAAAGAAATTTCATCCGATAGTTCGTTTTTGTCTGATTCACCCTGAAATGGGAAATGGGATCCCAATTGCTCCCCGGCCATATGAATGCCGTCAATTAAGCCCTTCGCAAAATTCCCGGAGCGAAAATGATCAGCCATATGGTCTTTGATTTTTCCCCAGAAATCCTCCGGCACCACCTGATTAATTCCTGCGTCTCCAAGGATGGCGAAGCGATGGTCTTCCACTGCCAAATAAAACAAAACCCCGTTTCTGTCCTTTGTCTGGTACATTTTGAGGGTTTCAAATAATTCAGCTGCCCGGTCAAGGACATCTCCCTTGCATTGGTTTTCGATGTGAACCTGGATTTCTCCTGAGGTTGACTTTTCTGCAGACCGGATGGCGCTTATAATAGCCTCCCGGTCTGCAGTTGAGAATAATTTCTCAGCCATATATTTTAATTAAAACTGTACTGTGGGTGCATTTTCTGCTCCTTCCGCTGCCTGGAATGTTCCTTTGGTTTCAAAACCATACCATCCCGCAAAAATGTTATTTGGGAAAGTTCGGATGTTAGCATTATAGGTAACCACTGACTCATTGAAGTTTCTTCTGGCAACCGCAATTCTATTCTCCGTTCCTTCAAGTTGAGCCTGAAGTTCCAGGAAGTTTTGATTCGCCTTCAAGTCAGGATATTTTTCCACTGTCACCAATAATCGGCTCAATGCTCCGGATAGTTGATCCTGGGCTTGCTGGAATTCTGCAAGTTTTTCAGGAGTCAGATTCGTTGGATCGATCGTCATGGAAGTTGCCTTGGACCTGGCTTCTATTACTCCTGTAAGAGTCTCTTGCTCAAATTCGGCATACCCTTTCACAGTATTGACCAGGTTAGGAATCAGATCAGCTCTTCTTTGATATTGAGTTTGCACTTCAGCCCACTGACCGTTGATTTGCTCTTCGGTTTGTACAAACTGATTGTAGGTTCCCACAGCTTTGGTGTAGACAAAAATGCCCACCACAGCGATAATCAAGATAGGAATCAATAATTTTTTCATTTGTGTTTTTGGTTTTAGAAAACTGGAATAATCACGTATTTCAAAAAAAAGAGTTCAAAATCTATAGAACGATTTGAGGTCAAAATTATCCATTTTATCCGGATCGATACCAGAATCGGCCTAAATCTGTTTTTTTAGAATAAACTTGAATCTCAAATCTTCAAATTTTGTCAGGTCTAATCCCTCGTATCTCCTGATTTCCAATTCCACTTCTTTCCCTTCTTCAGATCGCAGAAGTTTTACAACTTCAGGCATTTCCCAGATAAACGTCGGAATCTTATTGATCGACAAGATTTCGTCGAAGGGCAAAATCCCGGCTCCCTCAGCAGGAGAATCCTTTCTCACAATCGAGACATACATCCGGTTTTCCTCATTTGTAACTTTTTTGACTACAATCCCACTCATATCGAATTCAAAAGGCGTATAAAAGTCTTCACCTTTCTTCACCAAAAGGCGATTTCGCGGATAGTCAAATATCAATCGGGTCCGGCCCAAAACTTCCGAACCCAGACTTCCTTGTCTTCCGGATTCCTTGAAAATATAACTGTAAGAATTCTCTTCAGGATAGGATGTAAGTACTTCTGTCATTTTGAATCCGGCAAACCTGAGAGAACTTAACCTACCGATAAAACCGTATAAAACCCCTCCCAAACTCTGGCCTAATTCGGTCTCAATCGTGAGAGGAGGAAGGTTAATCTCCTCAGAGGTTTCCCTATTCAGCAATACTCCATGATTTGCACCAGTATCTATCAAAAGTTTTGGGTTCAGAATCGACCCATCCTTTTGTTGAATTTTCGCAAAGATGTAAGGCTTTTCTTCTTCCACAGACATATCAAGTTTGCTGTAAAACAAGGGACGCCACTTTACAGCATCCCGCTTAAAAAAGTCCATCAAACCGTCATCATAATTAATCCTGACCGGATTATTTTTGAAAAACTCATAGCCAATGATTCCATAGATGGGAATCCCTATTACCGCCTCAAGCTCCAGGAAATCCTCTTCCAAGACCAGCAAATTTTGAAAAATTCCCTCTACAGGCCCCAAGTCAAGGGTGTTGATAGGGGAAATGAAAGCTGGCAATGTCGTAGTACCATCCGCACCCATGAGATTTATTTTCCGGGTATAGGTCAGACCCAGCGCATCTCCTAGGTTTTTGCTAAAAAGGATGTTTGCCCGTACCCCGGTATCCACCAAAAAATTGAGAGGGATATTTCCATTAATCGAAACCGGAATTATGATTAAACTATTCGAGGAGTAAAATGGGATGGTTACTTTCCTTTTTTCTTCCTTCATGAAAAAGCCCGGGACCTGCGCAAAGCAGGAAACCTGGAAAAACACCAGAATTGAAAGAACGAATCCGAACCTTGATTGCATATTTTGTTGGATACGAAGTGATCCAAATAAGTTAGCTCTTTTTTGAAAATAGTACTATCCGGAGTATAAACAGAAAATGGGGTTCATATTGTTTCATCCGATTAAAAAATCAGATTCCTAATTTAGATTGAAACCAAATTAGAATAGGCGGTCGATTGCGGGTTGCCAAAAAATCCAGAATACTTCATCTTTATTCTTTAATCCTTTTTTAAAACCAATGGCAGACAAGGCTCTGATCGAAAAAGCAAAAAAAATCTTTGAAAACTTCCTCCTAAAGCAGGGAAATAGGAAAACCCCTGAGCGTTTTTCGGTGATCGATGAATTGTATTCTTTGCCAGAAGATGAGCACATGGATGTGGAAGGGTTGTTTCTGAGCATGAGAAACAAAGGATACACGATCAGTCGTGCCACGATTTACAATACACTCGATCTTTTGGTAGAAAGCGGATTGGCGGTGAAGCACCAATTCAAGGATAAAGTTGCCCTATACGAGCAAGCCTTGACTTATAAACATCACGATCATCATGTTTGCAATCAATGCAGAAAAATCCGGGAGTTTTCTGATCCAAAAATCAACGAGATCAAAGAGGAAATTGGCAAGTCATTCCAATCCTCCATCAAAAGTCACTCTCTTGTATTATATGGTGATTGCCAAATCGTGAACTGCGAAAATCTGATTCACATCTGATCAGATCTCTTGAAAACCTTCTTATAAATCGGAATCCTGTAGGCAAACTGAAGCAACATCGCCGGATAAAGTAATAAAGAAAGGAGCCCAAACGGAGCGGAATACTCGATTTCATCCCGGATAATGGTATCATTGCCGCTTCGGATGATTCGATGTTTGTGATTCCAACTCTTGAGAAAAAAGGGCAATTCGACGCCCTTATCTATAAAGTAAAATTCTTTTTCATCAGTCTTATCTTCGATAATTCGGCTGGTCCACTTTTGCTTGAAAAGTAAAAAATTCAATTCCAGCGTCACCAAATCACCCTTTGCAGAGCCATCAAATCTTAGAAGCTTCACTGGCGGAAATGGTGGACTTAACCTGGTGAAAAGTGATTCAGTGAATCCTTTTTTCACATTAAGATAGGTTTCCTCAACCTTGGTTTCGATAGTCAGTTTCATGTGATTATAATTTGATTTTTAAAGGCCACATGGAATCTCGCATTGCCCATAATCATTCCAGTGTGTGTCGCTTGCGTCATGCTCGATTTCTTGATTTTCTTAAAAGCTCAATACAAATAGCACGAATAAAATCAGCCAAACCGAATCCATAAAATGCCAATAAACGGTGAAGAGACGGATTCTCATTTTCTCAAAAGGATTTGTCAATAAAATCAGATTGCGGATGGAGTCTTGTTGATTTTTTCGAAGCTGTACCAATAAAATCAAGGCAAAAATCATTGCTCCCAGCAAGTGAAAAATATGGATTCCCGAAAGCAGATAGAGAAAACTTCCGCTTGGAATTCCCGTGAAATTGATTCCCATCAATTCCAATTCTTTCCATCCAAGGAACTGCAGAACGGTGAATAATGCTCCAAGCCAAAAAGTATTTCGAAGAGAAGAGATTATTTTTTCAGTATTTTCTTCCTGATAATACAATCGCATTTTGGTTGCAGTGTAGCCGCTCACAATCAATAAAAGTGTTGAAATCAAGAAGGAAACAGGGATTTTGTGATTCAAGCCCTCGAGCTGATTCCAGCCGGAAGACATGAATGCCGCCACCAAAAACAAGAAAATTAGTCCGCTTCCCAGCATTCCCAAGTAAAGCAGGGTTTCGTATGGATGCAGCCGCTCGACCCGCTGGAACCATGTAAGTTGTTCTTTTGTCTTACTCATCGATGGGTAAACATTTTGGAGAGGCGTAGGTTCACAAAACTGCAAAACAACTTGCAAACCTCATCCAAAGAACTCAGAATACTCTAAATTTGGGCTTCCAAACCCAATCCTCTCAAACCAACTCATTTTGGATCGCCAGGCTTTTATTTCCCTTTACCAATCAGACCCGATATTTCAAACTCTGGCTCATGAGGTTTTGGGCACCGATAAGGTAAACTACCAGCTCAAAGGTCTGGCGGGAAGCCTTGATATGGTTATTTTTTCAGCGCTTTATTCCAGCAAAGGCGGATTTCATCTGATCATCGCTCAGGACAAAGAAGAAGCTGCTTACCTCAATACGGATATCCAGAATTTACTGGATACAGAGGAGCACATGATTTTTCCTTCCAGTTTCAAGCGCCCATATCACTACGATGAGGTGGACAATGCAAATGTCCTGATGCGGGCAGAAATCCTGAATCATGTTCTGGAAAGCAAAGGAAAACCGGGTGTCATCATCACTTACCCCGAAGCACTCTACGAACGTGTCATCAACAAACGATCGCTGATCGAAAATACTTTTTCGGCAAGAGTGGGAGAGGCTGTGGACATGGAGTTTGTCTCAGAGATCTTGAGCAGTTACGATTTTGAACGGACTGACTTTGTCTACGAACCAGGTCAATATGCGATTCGAGGCGGTATTCTGGACGTATTTTCATTTTCAAATGAACATCCTTATCGGCTTGAATTATTTGGAAAAGAAATCGAAAGCATCCGAACATTCGATCCGGAAACCCAACTTTCGATTGCGAGCGTGGATAAAATATCCCTGATTCCAAACGTCCAAACCAAGCTTTTGCAGGAAGTAAGGCAATCATTCTTGGGTTTCTTGCCAGAGTCTACGATTGTTTGGATCAAGGATTACCAACTCACTTTGGATGTCATGGACGAATGTTTTCACAAGGCCGATCAGGCTTTTGATGAAATCGTGTCCAAAACTGCAAATGATAAACTCCTTCTGAAGCCTTCAGATTTATTTGACAAAGGAGCCAACTTCTCCGAACTGTCAAGAAACTTCACCAGGGTTGAATTTGGGAAGCAATATTATTTGCCAAAGGCCAAAATATTCCAATGGAATAGTCAGTCGCAGCCATCTTTCAATAAGAATTTTGACTTGCTGGTAACCCATCTGGCAGAAAATGAAAAGGGTGGACAAATCAATATCCTGACTGCGGAAAACGATAAGCAAATCGACCGGCTATTGGGGATTTTCCATGAGCTGGATCCTACACTCCAGGTCCAAAGCATGCTTTTGGGCTTGAGAGAAGGATTTGAAGATCGACAGATGAAGTTGGTCTGCTACACCGATCACCAGCTTTTCGAGCGATTTCACCGATACAAAACCCGCAATAAAGCCAGCAAATCGAAGGCACTGACCCTGAAAGAACTTAAAGCTCTTCATCCTGGAGATTACATCGTTCACGTGGATTATGGCGTAGGGCGATTTGCAGGATTGGAAAAAGTGGATATCAGCGGCAAAATGCAGGAAGCTGTACGCCTCATCTTCCGGGACGACGATTTGCTGTATGTCAATATCCATTCCCTCCACAAGATTTCGAAGTATTCAGGCCAGGAAGGCACGACACCTTCCATGTCCAAACTGGGTTCGCCGGAGTGGGAAAACAAAAAGAGCCGGGTCAAAAAGCAAGTAAAAGACATTGCAAAGGATTTGATCGCTCTTTATGCAAAGCGAAGGTCTGCGAAAGGGTATGCCTTTACCCATGATTCAGTTTTGCAGATAGAGTTGGAGTCTTCTTTTATCTACGAGGACACTCCGGATCAGGCGATTGCCACGGCGGATGTGAAGGCTGACATGGAAAAAACCTATCCGATGGACAGATTGGTTTGCGGAGATGTAGGTTTTGGAAAAACCGAAGTGGCCATTCGGGCAGCATTCAAAGCCGTCAATGACCGAAAGCAAGTGGCTGTTTTGGTGCCAACCACGATCCTGGCGATGCAGCACTTTCATACGTTCACCGAGCGACTGGAAAATTTCCCTGTGAAAGTGGAGTACATTAATAGATTCCGATCTGCCAAAGAAATCAAGGATATCATCTCGCAGGTAAAAACAGGAGAAATCGACATCCTGATCGGAACCCATAAAATCGTCAATAAAGACATTGAATTTAAAGACCTCGGCCTATTGATTATCGATGAGGAACAAAAGTTTGGGGTGAAAGTAAAAGACCAGCTTAAAAATCTCCGGGTAAACGTCGACGTCTTGACTCTTACCGCAACTCCGATTCCGCGAACGCTTCATTTTTCGCTGATGGGGGCAAGGGATCTTTCAGTTATTGCCACTCCTCCACCGAACAGGCAGCCGGTGACAACAGAAATTCAGACATTCCGTGAAGAAGTAATCCGCGATGCAGTTGCCTACGAACTAAGAAGAGGCGGTCAGGTTTTCTTTGTCCATAATCGAGTAGGCGAGATCGACAGCATTGCCAATCTGATTATGAAATTAGTCCCGGATGCGCGGGTGGCCGGAGCTCATGGTCAGATGGATGGGAAAAAACTCGAAAAAGTGATGGTTGACTTTATCAATCATGAATACGATGTGCTCGTCTCTACCAATATCATCGAATCCGGACTCGATATTCCAAACGCAAACACCATCATCATCAACCGGGCGCATATGTTTGGATTGAGTGACCTGCACCAGATGAGAGGTCGGGTAGGTCGAAGCAATAAAAAAGCATTTTGCTATTTATTGACCAGCCCGATGTCGGGATTAACAGCCGAAGCAAGGAAAAGACTCCAAACGCTTGAGGAGTTTTCTGATCTGGGTGATGGATTCAAAGTGGCGATGAAAGATCTGGACATTCGCGGTGCTGGAAATCTTTTGGGAGCAGAGCAAAGCGGATTTATCACCGACCTTGGTTTTGAAATGTATCATAAGATATTGGATGAGGCGGTTCAGGAATTGAAAGAAAATGAGTTTGCCGCACTTTTCGAGATCGATCTGGAGGATAAAGTAAAAGTGTTGGTTCAGGACTGTACGATTGAAACTGATCTGGAATTACTCATTCCTGAAGGATATGTAAGCAATATCAGTGAGCGTCTTGGTCTTTATTCCAAGTTGGATGCAATCAAGAACGAAGAAGAGCTCGGCAAATTCTCTGCTATGCTATTGGACCGGTTTGGACCGCTGCCTGGTTCTGTTCAGGATCTGATGGAAACGGTGAAGCTGCGGTGGGCTGCTGAAAAGTTGGGAATCGAAAAACTGGTATTAAAAGGAAATCAGATGAAATGCTATTTGCTTCCTTCCAGCCGGGATGATTTTTATTCATCTGTTGTATTCCAAAAAATCATGCGATTTGCACAAACTCACTCGAAGCAAACCAAAATAAAGGAGCATAAAAACCGTTTGATACTTACTCTTGAGGGAGTTTCAACTATCACAAAAGCTCAAAACAAGCTGAAGGATATGGAATTAGCTTAAATTTTAAAAAAATTTAACTGGCATAAATATTGCAGTTTTAGCTATGAAAATTGCCGAATTCCTGTCTTTTGACCTGTTTTTGGAGTTGAATTGAAAGAGGGCTTTGCCCTTCATCTTTGAAAGTACTTAGTATTGATTATATATTAGCACATTGAATTAGGCCTAAAATTCATAAAAATATGCGTTTGAGTAATAAAAATTTTGGATTGTGGATGGGAGCTTTCCTGATCGCCTCCGGTTCTATTTTATCTTCCTGTAATAAAACTCCCGGCTATGGCAGAAGAACCGCTGATAATCCCGGGAAAAACAGTGCCACTACAGGTGCAGAATTTAACTTCGATGATAAAGACACTACCCAATTTTTCGTGTCTAAAAACGCCGAGCAGATTCCAGGACCAAACCTGAAATTTATCCAGGGCGGAAGAGCTGTTTTGGGTTCTCAGGAAGAAGATGTAATGGCTTTCAGAGATAACCTTGAAAGAACTGTCAGTATTTCGAATTTTTACATGGATGAGACTGAGATCACGAATAATGACTTTCGGGAATTCCTTTTCGACATGAAAAAGAAAGTGAGCGCTGATTCACTTTTGAAATTGGAGCCTTCCGAAAATGTTTGGACAGGAGCAATGTCTTTCAACGACATGTACCAATCTTATTACTTCAGATTTCCAGGATTTAACTTTTATCCTGTAGCGGGTGTATCTTGGTCTCAGGCCAACACTTATTCCAAATGGAGAACCGAATTCGTGCAGGATCTGATCAGAAAAGAAAGAGAATTAGACTCAACCTTCACCAAAACTCAATTGATTGAGCGAGGTGTGGCATTGGCTGATTACCGTCTGCCGACTGAAGCTGAGTGGGAATATGCTGCTAAGGCAATGATTGGAACTCAATATCTGGATGAAAATCAGGAATACGGCCGAATCTATCCTTGGGATGGCAGAGGCGTTCGAAACCCATATAATGTAAAAAGAAGCGGTAAGCAAGGTGATTTCCTTGCCAACTTCAAAAGAGGTCGAGGTGACTACGGTGGAATATCCGGTAATCAAAGAAATGACGGTGAGATCATCCTGACAAACGTGTATGACATGGCTCCAAATGATTTCGGCTTGTACCACATGGCTGGAAACATGAATGAGTGGGTTCAGGACGTTTATCGACCACTTTCTTTCATGGATTTTGATGATCTCAACCCGGTTAGACGAGATGGTGCACTTGATGATATTTCAAACTATGAAACTTCTGTGCTAAGCGATGACCTTAGAGTTTACAAAGGAGGAAGTTGGAGAGATGTAGCTTATTGGCTTGCACCAGGTACACGCAGATTTATGCACCAAGATTCTTCTACAAACAATATTGGTTTCCGTTGTGCAATGATTTCAATCGGAGAAAAAGGAAAATAATCCTTTCACTAATATTCTAAAAAGCCTTGTTCGGAACTTAACTGAGCAAGGCTTTTTTATTTTTTAAAGTTGAAGGGATGCAAAATGGGACAGATGCATTTTTTTGAGACATCCAATCTTGTTGATTAAAATTTCAGTCTAACGCCCATGTTTCCATAAAACCCGTTTGTCTTTCCAAAATCAATATTTGCAAAGCTGGTCTGAATTTCTGTAACCGACCATTCGTAAGACAAATCAATAAAAAGTAGCCAAATATCCAGACCTGTTCCGGCATAAACACCCCAAGAAGGTGAATTGATTTCGCTTGGATTCAAACCCTCTCCGGTACTCGTCACAAAAAAACCGGAAGCCCCGCCAAATGCTCGCCAGGAGGCGAGGGTTTCAGAACTTCCAATCAGGTAAGTACCAAGTGTAAGGGGAATCCTGATTCCGTTCAAATCAGCTTCAAAATCAACAGGATTTGAGACGGTCGGGTCTGTGAATTCAGCGCTTTTGGAGATATAAAAAATCCCTGGCTCCACATACATTTTTTCCCCGAAAGCAATACTTGCCCCCACTTGCCAGCCATTTTTTCCCTGAGCGATGTCCTGATCTACTGTTAAGTCAGTAAAATTAAACCCTACAGTTGGCTTGAAAGTCTGGGCATTAAGTCCGAAAAATATCGATCCAAGGATTAGGGTAAGTATGGTCTTCCTCATAATTGCTTTTTGATGGGTACTGAAAATAAGAAATTATGTCAACCTAATTGATAAACAATCCTTGTTTTTAAACTCGTCCTCTATTTAATCATTGGTCTATAAGGCAAACAATTGTACTTAGATTACTTTTTGACCATTGAAAGATTCTGAAAACAAATTCCATCTGAGTTGTTATATCTTGAAATCGAAATACCCCAAATAGACATGCCTGAAAAAAATTCTCGCCTCCTTATCCTTTTTTTCTCCTTTTTGACAGGATTTTCGGCTTTACAGGCTCAAACTACTTACCAAACACCTCCCAAAGAAATTGCGGATTTGGTCAATGCTCCTATCACGCCATCGGTTGTTTTTAGCAAAAGCGGAGATTGGATGATGCTCCTGGAGCGCGCTGGCAATCCTTCCATAGAGGATTTGGCACAACCGGAATTAAGGATCGCTGGACTCCGGATTAATCCCGCAACTTCCGGCCCGAGTCGAAGTGGAAGCGTGGAAAACCTGAAAATAAAAATGACCAGAGGGGGTGAAGAAATCCAGGTAAAGGGACTTCCTTCCAATCCAAAGATGGGTGGTTTTTCACTTTCTCGAGATGATAAGTTTCTGGCTTTTACTCAGACCGAGCCCTCCGGAATCAGTCTTTGGGTAGTGGATATGGGGAGTTACGAAGCTCGCCAACTCACAGATAATATTCTGAATGAAATCATGGGAGGGAGTCTCGCATGGACTCCTGATAATCAGATCTTCATTAAAGCTGTAAACCCAACTCGGGGAGAAATCCCAAAAGCACCTGTCGCTCCGGCCGGACCAATTATTCAGGAAACTTCCGGAAACGCTGCTCCGAGCAGAACTTATCAGGACTTACTGGCTAATCCTCACGATGAAGCACTTTTCTCTTATTTCATCAATACTCAGCTTATGCTGGTCAATCTGGACGGCTCCAAAAAACCAATTGGTCCCGGCGGAATGATCAAGTCAATGGATCTTTCTCCGGACGGATCTTACCTGGTCGTGGAAATTATTAAAAAGCCATTTTCTTATCTGGTACCGGCTTCCAGATTCCCATACGATGTGGAAGTATGGACTAAATCTGGTCAGAAAGTAAAGACACTTGCGCAAATTCCATTAGATGAAAATCGGCCAACTGGCTTTGATGCAACAGTTGCGGGTCCAAGAAATATCAGTTGGAGAGCAGATAAACCGGCTACTTTGTATTGGGTGGAAGCACAGGATGGCGGTGACCCAAAAGTTGAAATTGCAGAACGAGAGATTGTTTACACTCTGGAAGCACCTTTCGCAGGAGAAACCAAAAAACTCGCTAGCACAGCCTATCGATTTGGGGGAATTGCCTGGTCAGACGATACCTTTGCGATCATGACTGAGCGCTGGTCCAAAACCAGAAAGGACATGAAATCAGTCATCAATCCTTCCAATCCTACACAAGCTCCAAGTGTTATTATTGATCGATCCTCAGATGATCTTTACAATGATCCCGGAAATCCTGTTTTCACCGAAAATGAATTTGGTCAGCGGGTATTGCTTCGCAAAGGTGATTTGGTTTTCATGACAAGCGAAGGAGGCTCCCCTGAAGGAAGCATGCCTTTTCTTTCCACTTTTGACACCAAAACCAAAGAGGAAAAAATCCTCTGGAGATCTCAGGCTCCCTACTATGAGCGAGTGGTCAAAGTGTTGGATGAGGAAGGAACGGAGTTTATTACGTTGAAAGAAAGCACGGACATTCAGCCTAATTATTGGTTAGTCAATACCCGAAAAAGAATGGCACCACTTCAGGTGACAAACTTTGTCCATCCATACGAATCCATCAAAGGCATTCAGAAGGCATTGGTCACTTACAAAAGAAAAGACGGCCTGAACTTGTCAGCTGTGGTTTACACACCGGCCGACTATGATCCTGCGAAAGACGGAACACTTCCTGTTTTGATGTGGGCTTATCCGAGAGAATACAAGTCTGCAGAAATCGCCTCGCAAGTGAGAGGATCAAAATATGCTTTCACGCGCTTGAGTTGGGGTTCTCCGATCTATTGGGTGACTCGTGGATACGCCATTATGGATCAAACGGAGATGCCGATTGTGGGCGAAGGAGAAGAAGAGCCTAACGATTATTTCATCGAGCAGCTTGTAGCCAACGCCGAAGCCGCTATTGATCAGATCGTCGGAATGGGAATAGGGGACCGGATGAGAATTGGAGTTGGCGGGCATTCTTACGGTGCCTTTATGACTGCTAATTTGCTTTCGCACACCAATTTGTTTGCTGCAGGAATCGCCCGTAGCGGTGCCTACAACAGAACCTTGACTCCGTTTGGATTTCAATACGAGCAACGAACTTATTGGGAATCTCCGGAAGTCTATTTCAATATGTCACCGTTCTCTTACGCACATAAAGTGGAAACGCCGATTCTCTTGATTCACGGAGAGGCAGACAACAATTCAGGAACATTCCCGATCCAGTCTGAGCGCTATTACAACGCGCTCAAAGGTCATGGCGTAACGACCCGATTGGTGTTTCTTCCTCATGAAAGTCACGGATATGCTGCCAAAGAATCAATCCTTCACACCCTTTGGGAAATGGATACCTGGCTGGAAAAATACGTGAAGAATAAAAACAATCTGGATACTTCGAAGTAAAGTCGTCTCCTAAAATGACGACCCCTTTCTTTTAAAAAAATAAAGCCCTCCCGGATTTCGAAAATCCGGGAGGGCTTTTTGTAAAATGCATTTAACAAAACGCATCAAAAAGTGTAAAATCTATTTTACAATTAGCCCAGATCCGATCCCCACATAAAGATCAAAAACAAAACACCCAGTGCGATTCGGTAATAGCCAAAAGCGGTGAAACCATGGCTGGAAACATATTTTATAAAGAGTTTCACAGCAATCCAAGCCGAAACAAACGCTACCAATGAACCGATTCCCAGCATAATTAATTGGTCGCTGGTAAAGGCCAGGTCGCTTTTCAGCAAATCATAACCTCCGGCAGCCATCATCGTTGGCACTGCCAAAAGGAAAGAAAACTCGGTCGCCTGCTTCTTATCCAGCCCGTTGAATACTCCTCCGATGATCGTCGCGGCAGCTCTTGAAGTTCCCGGCACCATCGAAAGACACTGGCAAAGGCCAATGAAAAATGCATTCTTATATGACATCTCCTCCACTTCGGCCAGTTTGGTTTCGGAATTGACCACTTTCTTGTCAATGAAAATCAGGAAAATACCACCCAGGATCAGGGAAACGGAAACTACGACAGGATTAAATAGATAAGCTTTGATGTAATCATAGGCCAGAAAACCGATGATCGCTGTAGGAAGAAATGCTGCGAAAAGCTTCAGATAGATGTCAATGCTTTTGAAAAATCTCTTGATATACATCATCCCAATTGCGAGAATTGCCCCAAGCTGGATGAAAACTTCAAAGGTTTTGACAAACTCATCGTCATGGATTCCCATCGCTGCGGATGCCAAAATCATGTGGCCTGTGGATGAAATGGGTAAAAATTCGGTAAGGCCTTCAATGATGGCAATGATAATGGATTGAAAAAGGGTCATGAAAAGGTGATTTTTTGAATATGCAAAACTAGCAAACCCAACGGGAAGCCAAGAATGTTAACCCAAACGAATTTCAATTCAAGAGAATTTAACATCTTGAACTTGGCTGATTGAGAGATTTTGATTTGCTTAGACCTAAATACTTAAAAAAATGAAAAAATCTTTTTTATCACTCATATCTCTTCTTTGGGCATTATCCTCTTATTCACAGGAAATTAAGGAAACGGCTTTTACCAGTCAGATTCAAGACGTAACTGTTTTTTTATCAGGTGCGCAGGTTTTTGAAAAAGCGCAGGGACAACTTTCTGCGGGAGAATCCTTTATTCTGATCAAAGGACTTTCACCCTATGTCGATGAAAAAAGTATTCAGATAAAAGGTCAGGGAAATTTTACGATTCAGGCAGTAAATAAGCGTCTGGATTTTCTCAGTGCAAAAGCGTTCAATGAAAAAGTGAAAGCCCTGAACGATCAAATCCTTGAAATTCAGCGTAATCGAAGTTTAGAAACTGCCAGGCTGCAAATTCTCGAGGAAAAAGCAAGTCTTCTTCAGGCTAACAAGAAACTAGGGGGAGAACAAAGTGGACCAAGTATCGCAGAACTCAGATCAGCTTTGGACTTTTATGACACAGAACTGACCAAATTGAAAACCGAAGAACTTCAGATTCAGGCAAAAATGCAGCGGGAAAATGAGGAAATGGATCGGCTATTCAATCAAATCCGTGCAATGCAGGCATCGGAAAATAAATCCACTTCAGAAATCCGTATTCGTGTCAAAGCTCCGGCATCAGGTTCGGCCAATTTGGAGATCAATTACCTGGTGGCAAATGCCGGCTGGTATCCGAAATATGACGTGCGGGTGAAAAATGTCAGCTCACCTCTGTCTTTAAACTATAAAGCTGAAGTCTATCAAAATACCAGTGTGGATTGGAAAAACGTGAAACTCAGATTTTCTAACGCCAATCCAAATCAAAGTGGACAAGCTCCAAATCTGGAAAAATGGGAACTCAATTATGCCAGATTATCCCTAATTCAAGTTCCAAATACTCAACCATTTTCTGGAAGTGTAAGTGGAATGGTAGTGGATTCACAAGATGGAAGTCCATTGCCAGGTGTGTCAATTTTAGTTACTGGAACCACTTTAGGTACGGTAACAGATCTTGACGGTAGATATAATCTCGCAATCCCATCAAGTGGTGAAAACTTATTTTTTTCTCTTATTGGATTTAAACCTGTTGAGCAACCAATCAGATCGAGGTCATCCATTAATGTATCGTTGATTCCTGACAATTCAACCCTTTCTGAAGTGGTAGTCACGGGATCAAACACCAGACAAAAGGGTGCAATTCCTATGCGTCAAGCGCCCGTTGCTGAAAGGGGAGATTCTAAAGAAATGGAAGCCCCTCCACTCCTTACCACTTTTGTTGAAAACCAAACCACTGTCGAAATCGAAGTCGCCGAGCCATATTCCATCAAATCCAACGGTGAGAAAACCTTGGTGGACCTCAAATCCTACGACATTCCAGCGATTTACCGATATTCCGCCATTCCTAAATTGGATAAAGATGCATTCCTGATTGCCGAAATTTCAGATTGGAACCAATACAGTCTATTAGAAGGTGAAAGCAATCTTTATTTCGAAGATGGTTTCGTAGGACGATCAATTCTGAACGCAGCCGGACTTCAGGATACACTTTTGATCTCGATGGGGAGAGATCGTTCTATCGTGGTTCAGCGGGAAAAAATGGAAGAATTCTCCAAAAAACGAACCATTGGTTCCAATATCACCGAAACGAGAGGCTATGAAATCACCCTCAGAAATAACAAATCACAGGCTGTGACCATGAAAGTGGAAGATCAGATTCCTGTATCTGTGAACTCAACAATTACCGTTGAGGCGATTGAGCTTTCTTCAGGAAAACTGAATCCACAGACGGGAAACGTGACTTGGGAAATTACATTAGCACCGGGAGCTCAGCAAAAAATTTCTCTCCAATATGAGGTCAAATATCCAAAAAGCGAGCGAGTCATTTTAGATTAGAAAAGAAGAGCAGCGGCCACTGACCGCTGCTCTTCAATTATTCAACCTCTGATTTTAATTAGTTTAAACTTGGAAGTAAACTTTTGTTAGTGTGAATAAATATTTTTAGTAAATAATTTCTCTATGGCTAACTTGTAAGACCTTGAACTCCAGAACTATGAAAGATATTTTTGATCCTAAAGTGACTCAGGAACTTATCGGAAGAATAAATGCTCTCACTCCTGAAACGGTGCCAAACTGGGGCAAAATGAGCGTAGACCAAATGCTTGCCCATTGCTGCGTAGCTTATGAAATGGCCTACACCGACAAGCATCCCAAACCGAATGCCCTGATGCGTTTTATTCTCAAAGCATTTGTGAAAAATGGAGTGGTGAATGAAATACCTTACAAAAAGAACCTGAGGACCGCTCCGCAATTTATCATGACTGGCAGAAAAAATTTTGACGAAGAGAAAGCCAGATTAATCAACTATCTCGAGCATACTTGTAAGCTTGGAAAGGCTCATTTTGAAGGAAAGGAATCTATTTC
Organism: Algoriphagus sp.; assembly: GCA_029945945.1. Lineage (GTDB taxonomy): Bacteria > Bacteroidota > Bacteroidia > Cytophagales > Cyclobacteriaceae > Algoriphagus. The sequence goes on from JAQSDM010000004.1 coordinate 40,336, forward strand.
ATTTGGTCCGATGACTTCTATTGAATGGAATAACCAATTCTACAAACATCTCGATCATCATTTAACTCAGTTTGGCGTATGAACCCATCAGCAAAAGCAATCATCCCATTTTTAGGATCCAGGAATTTTCAGGAAAGTTGTGCTTTCTATGAATTGCTCGGATTTGAGATCAGCTTAATTTCAAAAGGATTTGCGAGAGTCTATATCCATGGTAAAATCAGCTTCTACCTTCAGGACTACTACTCCAAAGAATGGTGCGAAAACACAATGGTTTTTCTGGAAGTCGAAGGTCTTGAAGCACAGCGGGAATCTTTCCTTAAACTGAATTTACCCGAAAAATTTCCCGGCGTAAAGCTCAGCCAAATCAAGAAAAATGATTGGGGGGATGAATTTTTCCTACACGACCCTGCGGGAATCCTCTGGCATTTTGGGTTTTTTACTTCCTAATCTTTTTGTTTGATCAATAATATTTAAGTTTAGGGACTACAAAATCTTCTAAAAGAATGCGCTTCCTGATTGTTTCGATTTTCCTCCTTGTTGCTCTCGTCCCATTATTAGTTTCAGCCAATCCAATACCGATTGATTCCATTTCTCCTGCTAAAAAAGAGTGGGATGAGTTTTTTGGGAGAAATCTCAAATATCCAACTGAAGCTTTACGCACAAGAGAAAGTGCTCAGGTGGTGATTTCTATAAAAATCGGTCCGGAGGGAACTTTGGATAGCTTGCACCTAGTGGAGAAAGCATCTCCATATTTTAATGACCAAGTTTTGAGAGTGTTTGATATGGCTTCCTTATTTTGGAAAAATGAAGTTTTGGAGGGCAGAGAATTTAATGCCAGCTACCAGATAGTTGTGAATTTTATCGTTTCCAATACCGGAGGACCACCAACCGACAGGAAGAAAATCGCCACCAACTATATTCTTGCCGGTAAACCGGAAAAGGCTTTGAAGATTTCCGAGCAATTGGTTAAGTCAAATCCATACGACTATATCAATTATGAATTGAGGTCTCAAATCAACCGTCAATTGGGAAATTCTGAGCAGGCAGAAAAGGATTTATTGAGCTCTCAAAAAGTCAAAAATGATGTTTTGTCTTCCTTTGACGTGGTAATTTTCAGCGTTGTGAGATCAACATCGGCAACAGGAACAATCCCTTTACGGTAGACCATTATTAGGGTAATTCGTACCTTTGTGAAATGTTGGAAATAAGTCTATCGATATGAAAAAGATCTTATTCATTCTATCGTTTTCAAGTATTTTGGCTTGGTCCTGTTCCAAACCTGCTGAAAACCAATTTGTGGAAGAAAAAATCAAAGTGCCTGAAACTGCTACTGATTCCGTGCCTGATTCCGTTTCGGGAGCGACCTATTCCACCGGCGACAACTCAATGACTTCTGTTGATTGGCCGGGTACTTATTTCGCAACTTTGCCTTGTGGCAGATGCGAGGGAATAGAAATGTGGGTTACGCTTAAATCAGATGGAACTTACGCCCTCAACACCAATTATCTGGGATTGAATGATGCTCTTGAGGAAGAATTTACCGGTAAATTTTCCTGGGATAAAAATGGGGGAATTGTAACGCTGGAGGGATTGAAAGGAACCTATCCCGGAAAATTCAAAGTAGGGGAAAACAGGATTTGGTATCTGGATGCGGATGGAAAACAAAAGACAGGCCCTCTCGCAGATCAATACATCCTCACCAAGAAATAAACTTATTTGAATCGCACGATTTTGCCGTGGGCTTTGGAGGTCATCTGAACAGGGATGGCCTCTGTTATTTCCCGGAAAAGCAATTCAACCAATTTCTGTTTCAAAAAGCTTCGGTTCAAAATGATGCTGACTTCCCGTGTTGGCGGCTCTCCGGCAAAAGGTCTGAGTCGCGTTTTTTCTTCATCCGAAAGTTCGTAAGTCGCAAGTTCCGGCAGCAAAGTCACTCCCTGATATCGGTTTACCATGTTTTTTAACCCTTCGAGTGATCCGCTTTCGTAGTGGAAATTCTTATGCCCGCTAAGTGCCTGATCACAAAGATTGATCACCTGATCCCGAAAGCAATGGCCCTGCTGGAGAATCCAAAAGTCTTCCTTCTTGACTTTCTCCGGATTGAAAAACTCATCCTTAAGCAATTCATGATCCTTTGAAAGATATGCGTAGAATTTCTCGTAAAACATCGTTTTCTCAATAATTCCTGGTTCGTGAAGAGGAGTCACCACAATACCCAAATCCAATTCATCATTTTTGAGCTTTTTGATAATCTCTTCCGTCACCATTTCCTGGACATCTAGCTTCACATTCGGATATTTTTCCAGAAACTTCCGAATGAAAAGATGGAGTAAATACGGCGCCAACGTCGGAATAATCGCCAATTTGATCACGCCTGAGATATCTCCTTTCAATTGAGCCACCAATTCAAAAATTCCTTTACTCTCAGAAACAACTCGCTTCGCCTGCTTGATGATTTGAATTCCAATTTCAGTCGGGATCACGGGCATTTTACTTCTGTCAAAAAGTAGAACCCCAAGTTCCTTTTCCAATTTGCCAAGCTGCGCACTTAGCGTCGGTTGGGTGACAAAGCAAGACTCAGCCGCATGGCCAAAATGGCGGTGCTTGTCTACTGCAATCAGATATTCGAGTTGTTGAATCGTCATAAAAATTTCTTTTCCTCATTCTAAAGTTAAAAGATCCGGAAAGAGTTTCTAAAACCAATTGGCTTACTTGATTACCTCTGATCAAATTCACCCTTTTATATTTTTCTAAAGGCTGGAAAAGCAGTAATTTATTTTCCCCTATTGATCAATCAATAGCAATAAACCCTTAAACCATTCATTTTATGAAATCGAGCATGACTCAAGCGTCACACAGAGGTCTGATTATTAGCCACGCGAGATTCCATATGGCCTTAAAAAATCAAATTATAATCATATGAAAAAATCTTCTTTTTCCAGAAGGAAATTCCTCGGGGTCTCTTTCTTAAGCACAGCAGGCTTGAGCATGCTTCCACAACTAGGATTTGGTGCACAATCTGCGCAAAATCCGGCTCAATCCTTTGAAACCGTACGTTTAGGATTTATTGGAGTGGGCCGACAGTCCGGAGGATTAATCAATAACCTAATGAAAGTTCCCGGTGTGGAAGTCATAGCCGGAGCTGATGTATATGCGATCAAGCGAGAGCGATTTATCCTGCGCGTCAAGAAAAACTACACAGATCAGGGACGAACCGCCCCAGAGATCAAAGTATATGAAGATTACAAGGAATTGCTTGCCAATCCGGATGTAGATGCTGTAGTTATCGCTTCTCCGGATCATTGGCATGCGATGATGGCAATCAATGCCTGCAATGCCAAGAAGGATATTTACCTGGAAAAGCCGCTCACATTTACAATCAAAGAGGGCCAGGAATTAGTCAAAGCAGTACGTGCAAATGGCGTGGTATTATCTGTCGGAAGCATGCAACGATCCGCAGCAAATTTCCAGCAAGCCGCGGCGATGGTCCAAAAAGGAAAACTTGGAAAGATCACGCAGGTCTTGGTTCATGTGGGAGAAAATCCTCATCCAAAACCATACGACTTACCCGCACAGCCTATTCCGGCAGGATTAAACTGGAAAACCTGGTTGGGTCCTTTGTCCGAAATGGCATTTAATGACGAACTTAATCCCGCAATCACTCTAAATCCTGAGCAAAACGAGAAAGTCTGGGGAGCTTGGCGTTGGTACAAAGAAACAGGCGGAGGATTAATGACAGACTGGGGAGCACACATGATCGACATCGCACAATGGGGATTGAGTATGGATCGAAACGGTCCGGTGGAAGTGATACCGGCAAGTGGCGATAAGCCCTTGACCTACCGATATGCAGATGGAGTTGAGATGTTGATTACAACTTTTGACGAAGGTAGGCAAGGGGTGAAGTTCATTGGTGAGAAAGGCTGGATCAAAGTATCAAGAGGCCAATATGACACTTCGATTCCTGAACTTGGATTGGAGAAAAAGCCGGAAAACTTTGCTTTCACCCAGCATTACCCGGATTTCATCGAATCAATCAGAAGGAGAAAAGATCCGATTGTTCCGGTGGAAATCGGACATAGCACTTGTTCTATTTGCACAATTGGAAATATCGCTCACGAACTTGGTCGTCCATTGAAATGGGATCCGATTGCTCAGGTTTTCCCGGGAGATGTCGCTGCAAATGCCAAGCTTCATTACGAGTATAAGAATGGATATTCACTTTAAGGATTCATTGTTCTATTGAATCTTAATAGATTAAATCCTGAAGAGTGTTTAAAACAAATAAGTTATCCACATCAATTTGGTGTGGATAACTTCCCCTGATTCAAAAGAATTCTTACTTTTTAACCCAAAACCCAACCCATGAAAACTCTCCTCAAACTACCTATTAGCCTTTCTTTAGCCTTCGGAATTTGTTTGGTTTTCTCTGAATGTTCTACAGATCCGAAAACGGAAACAACAACCGCTGAAATTCCGGAAACCAAATTCACCGCAAATCCTGTAGCATTAACAGAACAGCCGGTGGGTAAGCTAAACATCGGAGACCAAGCACCGCCTTTTAATCTTCCTGATGTGGATGGAAATTTTCACACTCTTGAGGATTATGCTGATGCAGAAGTTTTCGTGATCAATTTCACTTGCAACCATTGTCCCACTGCACAAGCTTATGAGGATAGATTTATTAAAGTGGTTGACGAGTACAAAGGTAAAAAAGTAGCTTTCGTGGCAATTTCATCAAATAGCCCAATCGGTATTTTGCCCGAAGAATTGGGATACACTGATTTGAGCGATACCTACGACGAAATGAAAACCAGGTCTATGGATAAGTCTTACAACTTCCCTTATCTGTATGACGGGGATACGCATGAATTTTCACTTGCTTATGGGCCTACAGCCACCCCGCATGTTTTTGTTTTTGACAAAAGCAGGAAATTGATCTACTCCGGAAGAATTGATGCTTCCGAAAAACCTGGAACTGCAAATGCTGAAGACTTGAGAAAAGCCATTGAAGCCGGACTAAAAGGTGAGGCTCTTCCGGCAGAGGAAGCTCAAACTCCGGCTTTCGGTTGCTCTATGAAATGGGCCTGGAAAAATGAATACACCCTCAAAACCAATAAAGAATGGGCGGCAAAAGAGGTGACACTTGAAAAATTGTCTCCTTCAGGCTTAGCTGATTTACTGAAGAATGATTCCGATGAATTGCTCCTTGTAAATTTCTGGGCGACCTGGTGTGGGCCTTGCATCATTGAATATCCTGAGTTTATCACAATGGAGCGAATGTATGGAGCCAGGGATTTCCGCTTTGTTTCTATAAGTATGGACAGTCCGGATCAGCTTGACAAAGCACTCAAATTCCTGAAAAGCAAAGAATCCGCTGTTCCGAATTACCTCATGGACACCAATGACAAATATGAAGTAATCAATGTCGTGGGCAAAGAATGGGACGGAAGTTTACCTATCACACTTTTGATAGAGCCGGGAGGAAAAATTGCGTATCGCGTTCCTGGAACAATTCAGCCTCTGGCGCTGCGAAAAGCAATCGTAGACCATCCGATGATTGGAAGATACTATTGATTCAGGAATTTCGGATAGGATTTATGATTTGATCAATTTAAATTGTATCAAATCTAATCATCTTCGAATGTCCGATTCCAATTCCTCCGCTCACCATCTTTCGTTATTACTTTATTCTTCTTCTCGGCTATTAATCCAGCAGTTTCAGATCAGGTTAAATGAACTGAATCTGACTTATCCCCAGTATTTGGTGATGTCGGTACTTTGGGAAGAAGATGGACTTTTGGTTAACAAGATCGGGCAAAAGCTTCATTTGGATTCCGGCACATTGACTCCATTATTGAAAAAACTGGAATCCATGAATTTTGTGAAACGCAATCGCAGCGAATCTGATGAGCGAACTGTCGCCATTCAATTAACCTATCCGGGAAAATCTCTCCAAGTCAAAGTCCTCGAATTGTTAAAACCCCTTGAGGAAAACTTTTCGGAAATTGAAAATCCGGAGTTATCCACATTAAACCATTCCATCAAAAGCTTGTTAGAAAGAATAGAATCTTCAAAAAACAGAAATTGATGGAAAAATTAATTGTGGATTACACCGCAACAGCGGTCAATACAGGAGGAAGAAAAGGTCACGTTAAAACAGATGACGGATTAATAGATTTGGATGTTGCGATGCCAAAAGCAATCGGAGGCGAAGGAGGCAAAACAAATCCTGAGCAACTTTTCGCAGCTGGTTACGCCGCTTGTTTTGGTGGCGCTTTGGCTTCCGCAGCAGGAAAAACAAGCCTGAGAGATTCAGAAATTAAAGTTAAAGCTCACTTAGGCCATTATGGCCCTAACAGTTTTGGGCTTGCTGTTGATATTTTTGTTAAAATCCCCCATGCAGAATCCCTGGAAGCAGCCCAAAAAATAGTGGATGCTGCTCATGAAGGGTGTCCATATTCTAAAGCGACCCGCGGAAATATTGAAGTAAATGTAGTGGCAGTTTAATTACAAAATGCCGGCGCACGTGTTTCGCGTGCGCTTTTTTTTTATTTAAGAATAACAACTCCTTTTCCCAGCATCTTTCTTTCCAATAAAGCTGTCAGAGCCTCCGAAGATTCTTCCAAAGGATACCGCTTACTTATATGCTGCTTTATCTTCCCCTCATGAATCCATTGGACCAATTGCCGGATATTCTGAAAGCTTGTCTTTGGTTCGAGCTTCGAAAACTGTCCCCAGAAAACTCCCATAATCGAGCAGCCTTTCAGTAAAGGCAGATTCATCGGGATTTGAGGGATTTCTCCATTTGCAAACCCAACAATCAAATACCGTCCTTTCCACGCAATTCCTCTCAATGCTGTTTCAGTATATTTCCCTCCAACAGGATCGTAAATTACATCGACCCCTTTTCCTCCAGTCAATTCTTTAATCCGCGTTTTCAGATCTTCGCTTTCGTAATTGATCATAGCAGAAGCTCCTTTTTCTTTGCATAAACCTAATTTCTCTTCGCTGGATGCTGCAGCTATCACATTAGCACCCATCAATTTTCCCAACTCCACCGCAGCCAAGCCAACTCCGCCGGCTGCTCCCAACACCAATACGGTTTCTCCCGGTTGCAGATTTGCCCGGTCTTTCAGTGCATGATAAGATGTTCCGTAGGTGTAAAGGGTCGTTGCAGCAACTTCTGCCGACAAACCCGGAGGCATCGCAAAAACACGGTCAGCATCCACGGCAACTTTCTCTGCAAATCCTCCCCAACCACAAAGCGCCAAGACCGGGTCGCCAACTTTGAAGTTTTCCACATTTTCACCGATCCCGACAATCTTTCCTGCAACCTCTCCTCCTGGTGAAAATGGAAGTTCAGGCTTAAACTGATACTTATTTTGGATGAGCAGGACATCTGGAAAATTGACACCGCAAGCCTCCACCTCGATCAGAACCTGATTAGGACTAGGTTGCGGATCGGGAAGCTCACCAACTTCCAGCGTTTCCGGCAATCCAAAATGGGAACAAATAAGAGCTTTCATAGGTTAGGATTTTGAGTTTAGCCAACAAGAAAAGTATTAATCAAAATAGGCAAATCCTTCTGAAAAGGATAATTTTGAGGCCTTTACTAACCGAAATCACCCATATATGACTGTAGCCGCTTTTATCCAGGCAAATAAAGATCGATTCCTGAACGAACTCCTCGATTTACTCCGAATTCCGTCCGTCAGCGCCGATCCCAAATTCAAAAGCGATGTCTTTGCTGCGGCTAACTTTGTGAAGGAAAGTCTTGAAAAGGCCGGAGCTGATATTGCAGAAATCTGCGAAACTCCCGGCTATCCGATTGTCTTTGGGCAAAAGATTATTGATCCTGCTTTGCCTACGGTTTTGGTCTATGGACATTACGATGTGCAGCCAGCCGATCCGTATGAGTTATGGGATTCTCCGCCTTTCGAACCGATAATTAAAAAGACAAGCATACATCCAGACGGAGCAATTTTCGCCCGAGGATCTGCCGATGACAAGGGTCAATTCTACATGCACGTCAAAGCTTTCGAAGCGATGATGGCATCAGGAGATTTGCCCTGCAATGTCAAATTCATGATCGAAGGTGAAGAGGAAGTTGGCTCAGATAACCTGGAAAAATTTGTACTTGAAAATAAAGAAAAGCTTGCTGCAGATGTGATTCTGATTTCAGACACGCACATGATCAGCATGAAAGATCCTTCCATCACAGTCGGTCTCCGTGGCATGTCTTACATGGAAGTGGAAGTGACTGGGTCAAACCGTGACCTTCATTCGGGAACATATGGCGGTGCTGTCGCCAACCCGATCAATGTGCTTTGCAAAATGATCGCTTCCATGAAAGACGAAAATGAGCATATCACAATTCCTGGTTTCTACGAAAAAGTACAGGAACTGACATCCGAACAAAGAAAGCGATTGAATGAAGCGCCTTTTGACCTGAATGAATATCAGGACAAACTAGATATTGAAGCTGTTCACGGTGAAAAAGGATATACAACTATCGAGCGGGTAGGAATTCGTCCAACTTTGGATGTCAACGGAATCTGGGGAGGATACATCGGAGAAGGTGCCAAAACAGTTTTGCCTTCGAAAGCTTCCGCAAAGATCTCCATGCGCCTTGTTCCCGATCAGGATTGGCATGAAATCGCCGAGCTTTTCGAAGCCCATTTCAAATCAATCGCCCCAAAATCCGTCAAGGTAAAAGTGAAAGCTCATCACGGCGGAGCACCTGCGGTGGTCTCTGATTCCTCAATCGGATATCAGGCCGCGGAAGCAGCGATGAAAGAAACTTTCGGCAAGCGCCCGATTCCAACCAGAGAAGGTGGATCTATTCCAATTGTTGCTTTGTTTCAAAAAGAATTGGGATCAGATCCGATTTTGTTCGGTTTCGGCCTTGATACCGATGCGCTTCATTCGCCAAACGAACATTACGGAGTAAATAATTACTTCATCGGAATTGAGACAATCGCGGCTTTCTTCAGACATTTCAAAAAGCTGAGCCAACAGTAAACAGTATCAGTTCCCAACTCAGCCATAATTGAGAGATCGAACTTCAATCCAAAATCCTTGATAGTTAGAATAAACTTACTCCCTTCATGATTTTCAAACCGGCTAAAATCGGAATGCTTTTGCTTCCGGTTTTCCTTCTGATTTCTTTTTTCGCGCAAGCTCAGATCGTGAAGCCTCCCAAGTGGACTATTTCGATTGAACCGAAAACTCTTCAGGTTGGTGAACCTGCAATTCTTGTCATGGAAGCTGAAATTCCGATCAGTTGGTACATCTATTCTAATGATTTTGATCCGGATTTGGGACCAAATCTGACTGTCCTTAATCTGGAGCTTTCCGATTCCTACAGTTCGGCGGGTACTCTGAAAGGAATCAATGCAAAGAAAAAGTTTGATGAAATCTGGGAGGGTGATATCACCTATTTCATGGGAAAAGGTCGTTTTGAGCAGCCTTTGAAAATCAATTCTACTGAAGGAACGATCAAAGCTACCTTAGAATATCAGATGTGTACTGACCTTACAGGGAAATGCATCAACTACGAGGAAGATTTTGAAATCAGCTTTGTGGCAAATCCGGCAACTGTAAAATCCGAAAACGATACCCCGGAAATTATTGCTCAGCCTGCCGGAGACAGCTTATTTTCAATAGTTGAGGAAGAAACCATTCCCGCGGAAACCGAAACAACTGAATCTTCTGAAATCGAGATTGTACCAGCAGGCGCAGGAGAATCGCTCTGGGGATTTATGGTCCTTGCGTTTTTGGCTGGTTTAGCAGCATTACTCACGCCTTGCGTATTCCCAATGATCCCAATGACGGTGAGTTTCTTTACCGGCCGTTCCAAATCAAGGGGTCATGGAATCCGTCAGGCATTTATCTACGGGTTGTCCATCATCGCGATTTATACGATTGCCGGAACAGCCGTTGCGGCGATTCAAGGCCCTGAGTTTGCAAACTGGCTTGCAACACATTGGCTTCCGAACGTGTTCTTTTTTGGAATATTTATCTTCTTCGCTCTTGCCTTCTTGGGCATGTTTGAGTTGACCTTGCCTTCCAGCTTTGTGAATAAGATTGATGCAAGAGCAGAAAAAGGAGGTTTGGGAGGAATTTTCTTCATGGCCTTCACGCTGGTTTTAGTCTCCTTTTCCTGCACCGGTCCGATCGTTGGTTCCATCTTGATTTCCTCCGCCGGGGGTGAATTGATCAAACCGGTTTTGGGAATGTTCGCATTTTCGATGGCTTTTGCGATTCCGTTTACACTCTTCGCTATTTTCCCCGAATGGATGCAGCGCTTGCCAAAATCCGGTGGCTGGCTGAATTCGGTCAAAGTGGTTTTGGGCTTTCTGGAGTTGGCACTTGCGTTCAAGTTCCTTTCCATTGCAGACCTTGTTTACCATTGGGGAATACTGGACCGGGACATCTTCCTGGTGATCTGGATCGTGATTTTCGCAGCGTTGGGTTTTTACCTCATGGGAAAAATCAGGTTGCCTCACGATTCCAAAATGGATCATATAGGAGTTCCACGATTGCTTTTGGCCTTGACAACTTTCATGTTTGTCGTTTACATGATTCCAGGCCTTTGGGGAGCTCCGCTTAAATACCTCAGCGGATATCTTCCTCCGTTGACAACTCAGCAATTTACAATTGGCGGCGGATCTGCAGAAGCTTATACTTCCAATTTGGAAGAGCCTGTGAAGTATAGTGAGATCTTGAAAATCCCGCATGGAATTCCTGGTTACTTCGATTATGAACAGGCTTTGGCGGCAGCCAAAAAAGCAAATAAGCCCTTATTGATCGATTTCACCGGACACGGCTGTGTGAATTGCCGCAAGATGGAAGAGAATGTCTGGGTGGATCCTCAGGTGCTGAAGCGATTGAAGGAAGACTTTGTAATGGTCGCACTATATATCGACGAGAGGTTAGAATTGCCTGAAAGCGAGTGGTACACTTCCGGATACGATGGAAAAGTGAAAAAGACCCTTGGTAAGCAAAATGCCGATTTCCAGATAACCCGCTTCAAAAATAACGCTCAACCTTATTATGTGATATTGGATCACGAAGAAAATCTGCTCTCGCAACCAAGATCCTACAACACGAAGATTTCAGAATTTATTGAGTTTTTAGATGGGGCAAATAGGGAATTTAAAATGAGGAATGAAGAATGAGGAATTACTTTTCGCTTTTTTAGTCAATCACTAAAATGAGTCTCTTCAAAAAAAATGGCTTATGCGAAAACTATCACATAAGCCATTTTTATTCAATTTGAGAAATTTCCTACCCGTAGATCTCATTCAGAATCTGCGCCAAGCGTACGCTGGCTGCGATCATTCTTTCTTCAGCCAGGCTGTAATGGTTATACATGTAGCCATAGCTGAGCTTCTTGTTTTCAGGAAGGTCATAGACTCTCGGTCTAACATCCACAGCTTCCTTCAACCAATCTTGCATGGTAGCACTCTGGTATTTTGTTTTTAAGTCAGGGGTCAATCTTCTGTAAAGTTCATCGCCAATTTCGGTGTAACTCATTCCCTGACGATCGATCATTCCACTATCCCAAAGTGCATGGAGATTAGTAGGCTGACCAAAGAACTCTATTTTAACATCGTTTCCGCCTCGGTCATCGCCGGTACCCACATGAAGCGGCTGATGAATATCTTCCACCATATGGATCAGCATTTTCAATAATTCAGCTTCCTTCTTTGGGTCCAGGTTTCCAGCTTTCAGTTCTGCTTTGATTCGCTGAATTGATTCGTAAGCATCGCCTGTTTTTTCCTGAGTGGCAGGATCATACTCCCCATTTTTGCTGTTGAGATAATGCCAGGAATTGGCATAATCGAAAGCTCTGTCTGATCTGATATCATCCATCCAGGTTCCACTTCGGGCAATTGAAACAGGATAAAGAATTCTTTCAACTTTCTTTCTGGCAGATCTTTTCATTTGCTGCTCGGCCATGTAACCAATCAGGAAATGTCCCAACTGTCCCCAGGCAAATGCCTGCGAAACGAACATGGAAAAGAATAGAGTAATGATGAGTGTTTTTCTGGAGGTCATAGTCGTAAACTGAAAGACTAAAATAGGGGAAAAGGTTTTAAAGCGGATTACGCCAGGATTACCCTTTTTGCAATTCGGAAACCGCAAGCCAGGCCATCAATCCGGCACCAATCTCAAGAGCATCTTCATCGATGTCAAACGTTGGCGTGTGAACACCAGAGACAATTCCTTTCGCTTCGTTTCTGGTTCCCAATCGATAAAAACAACCATCCACGATTTGGGAATAAAAGGCGAAATCCTCGGCTGCCATCCAGATATCGAGATCCAATACATTCTCTTCACCCAAGTAATCTTGAGCGGCTTGTTTTGCGCGAGCCGTCATTTCGGGTTCATTTTTCAGAAACGGATAGCCTTTTCTGATTTCAAAATCTAGTTCTCCGCCCATTCCTTCAACGATTCCGTGAGCAATTTGAAGCATTTTTTCGTGAGCCCTTGCTCTCCAGGGTTCATCAAGAGTCCTGAAAGTACCTTGGATTTTCACTTCGTTCGGGATCACATTCGTAGCGCCTAACGCTTCAACTCTACCGAATGAAAGAACCGAAGGAATCTTGGGACTGGCTGCCCTGCTGACTACTTGCTGGAGCGCAACAATCATATGGGAAGCAATCAAAACCGGGTCAATCAGCGTCTCCGGCATAGCGCCATGTCCGCCTTTTCCTTTGACTGTGATGTATAATTCATCCGCACTTGCCATGTAGATTCCGGGACGGAATCCAACTTTCCCAACGGGAATCATTGGCATTACATGTTGACCAATAATTCCTGAAGGTGTGGGATTTTCCAACACTTTATCCCGAATCATCAACGAGGCTCCGCCTGGTGCAACTTCCTCTCCCGGTTGAAAAATAAGCTTAATCGTGCCTTCGAACTGGTCTTTGATTTCGTTAAGAATTTTGGCTGCGCCTAAAAGTGAAGCCGTATGTGCGTCATGACCACAGGCATGCATGACGCCTGGATTTTGTGATTTGTAGGAGACATCATTTGCCTCAATAATCGGCAAAGCGTCCATGTCTGCACGAAGTGCGAGGGTATTTTTTTCTGGATTTCTTCCTTCTATCAAAGCGGCCCAACCGGTATCTGCCTTGCTTTCAATTTTGGTGATCCCGATTTCCAACAGTCTTTCTTTGACAAAAGCCGCTGTTTTATACTCTTTAAAAGAAAGCTCCGGATTTGCGTGAAGATGACGTCTGGTTTGGATTACTTCTTCTTTGTAGGCTTTCGCCAGGGATTTAATTTTTTCCTTCAGCATTATTGTCTATCACTTGAGGGGCTTCGTATTCCTTTCGTTGAAATCTATCCTGAATGATTCTGGCTGTAGGAAACTGAGTTTTAATCAATGAGAAATTCTTTTGGGCTTCAAATTTATAAGCATATCGACCCACTTTTACCAAATATCTCGGCTCCTGATATTGCATTTCAGCCGCCAGTTCAGGGAAATTCTGGAACATTTCATCGCGGGTATTGAAAGCCTTATTCCTGTCGATTCCAGAATAAACCAAAACGGTGTACCCACTGAAATAAATTTCAGACTTGTTTTTTTCAATCAATCGCTGCTGCACTATTTCCAACTCATCATCTACAGCAGTCGCAGACACGATACTTGGCAATTCGGAAAGCTGGGATTCAATCTTTCTGAAATCGGGATATTGTGGTAAGGAAGAATTGATATCTTCCTGATAAGAGTCATAGGATGAATTTCCCCCACTGGTGGAGCTCACGGTTTTGCATCCGAAGAGGATCAATAAAATTCCTAAAATCCATAATGATCTCATATCAGCTTAGTTTTCGATGATCACACACTTACCATCCATGATATCCTGCTCTACACTTTTATATTTCATATCCAACTTTGTTGATCCATCCGGATACTGAACGGAGACTTTATCATTTCGCCCATAAACCTTTTCTGATTTACGAGGTGCTACTACTTGCGGAGCAGGTCTTCCAGCATTTGCAGCCGCTGCAACAGCCCTGTTCGCACCAGGATTCAAGGTACTTCCAACTTCTGCTTTAGAGGTTTGAAGTTTTGGCTCAGCTGGCCTTTGTGTCTGAGCCGCACTCACCTGGCTAGGATCCTGTTTGGGTAGGTCAGCACGAGTCAAGAATGATACCACATCTTCATTGAGTTTCCCAATGAAGCGTTTGAACATTTGATATGCTTCAAACTTGTAAATCAATAGAGGGTCTTTTTGCTCATAAACTGCATTTTGAACCGATTGCTTCAGATCATCCATATCTCGAAGGTGCTCTTTCCAGTTTTGGTCAATAATCGCAAGTGTCACATTTTTCTCGATTGCTCTTACCAATTCTCTGCCTTCATTACGAATCATCGAATCCAGATTCACCGTCACTCCGATTTGTTTGAGACCATCGGAGATTGGAACCATAATGTCTTTGACTGTAGCACCTCTTTCTTCCTGGACTCTTTTGAAAATAGGAAGCGCAGTACTGATCATGATTTCATTCTTCTTCTGATAGTTTTCAAAAGCGATGGAGTAAAGTTCCTGGGTCAGTTTTCCGGCATCTTTTGATTTCAAATCTCCTTCGGAAATATTAAAATCTACTCCCAGGGAAGTGAAGACATTCATCCTGAGAGATTCAACGTCACCTGTGGATTTGCCCATTTCGATTGCGCTTTCGCAGACATCGAATAGAATATTCATAATGTCAAGCTCCAGTCTTTCTCCTTTGAGTGCATTTCGACGGCGCTTGTAGACAACCTCACGCTGTGAGTTCATCACGTCATCGTATTCGAGGAGTCTCTTTCTGGTGCCAAAGTTATTTTCTTCAACTTTCTTCTGAGCCCGCTCGATAGACTTGGTGATCATACTGTGCTGAATTACCTCGCCCTCTTCAAGACCCATTCGGTCCATCAGTTTGGCGATTCGCTCAGAACCAAATAATCGCATCAAACTGTCTTCCAGTGAGACGAAGAACTGGGAGGAACCCACATCACCCTGACGACCAGATCGGCCACGAAGCTGTCTGTCAACCCGTCTTGATTCGTGACGTTCAGTACCGATGATCGCCAAGCCGCCTGCAGCTTTCGATTCCGGAGACAATTTGATATCTGTACCACGGCCTGCCATGTTGGTAGCGATGGTTACATTTCCTGCTTGTCCGGCTATGGCTACAATCTCCGCTTCGCGCGCATGTTGCTTCGCATTCAAAACCTGGTGAGGAATCTTCTTCAGCGTCAGCATTCTGCTGAGTACTTCGGATATTTCCACCGAGGTAGTTCCGACAAGAACCGGTCTACCCAGCGCAACCAATTCATTGATTTCGTCTGTTACAGCATTGAATTTCTCACGAACAGTCTTGTAAACTTTATCCTCACGATCCTTTCGGATAATCGGTCTGTTGGTTGGAATCACTACCACATCCAACTTGTAGATTTCCCAGAATTCTCCGGCTTCAGTTTCCGCCGTACCGGTCATACCGGCCAGCTTATGGTACATTCTGAAATAGTTCTGAAGTGTAATCGTGGCATAAGTCTGTGTGGCATCTTCCACCTTCACATTTTCCTTTGCCTCGATCGCTTGGTGCAGTCCGTCGGAATACCTTCTTCCTTCCATCACACGACCGGTCTGCTCATCCACAATTTTCACTTTTCCATCCACGAGGATGTATTCCGTATCCTTCTCAAACATACAATATGCTTTGAGTAACTGGTTTACGGTGTGGATTCGTTGAGCTTTTACCCCATAATCTTTGATCGCTTCTTCTTTTCGAATCAGTTTTTCAGTTTCATCGACCCCTGTTTCTTTCTCCAGATCCGCAATGAGAATACCGATATCAGGCAAAATGAAGAAACTTGGATCTTCATTTTTTGTCGTCATCGTCTCAATACCGCGATCAGTCAGATCGACCACATTGGTTTTCTCATCGATGGTAAAAAGTAGTGGCTCATCCGCTTCAGGCATATTTTTCTTATTGTCCTGAAGGTAGAAGTTCTCCGTTTTCTGGAGAATTACCCGGATTCCGGGCTCAGAAAGGTATTTGATAGTAGGCTTATATTTCGGCATCCCGCGGAAAGCACGGAACAGCGCTAGACCACCATCTTTTTCATTTCCATCTGCAATCAGTTTCTTGGCAGAAGATAAAAATCCCTGAACCAACTTACGCTGCTCATCTACCAGAGCAGCAACACGAGGTTTCATTTGGTCAAACTCATGCACATCTCCTCTTGGCACAGGACCGGAAATAATCAAAGGCGTTCTCGCATCATCAATCAACACGGAGTCAACTTCATCGACCATTGCAAAATGATGCTTTCCTTGTACCAAGTCACCACCATCCCGAGCCATATTATCTCTGAGGTAGTCAAAACCAAATTCGTTGTTGGTACCGTAGACAATATCGCTGGCGTATGCTTTCTTTCTTCCTGCAGAATTCGGAGAATATTTATCGATACAATCCACGCTCAAACCGTGGAATTCAAAAATTGGCGCGTTCCATTCGGAGTCACGCTTTGCCAGGTAATCGTTGACAGTAACAATATGGACGCCACGGCCAGCTAAAGCATTCAGGTAGGCAGGCAAAGTAGAAACCAATGTTTTTCCTTCACCAGTTGCCATTTCAGCAATCTTTCCTTTGTGGAGAACCATACCACCGATCAGCTGAACGTCGTAATGGACCATGTCCCAAATCACTTCAGCCCCGGCTGCTAACCAGCGATTATGCCAAATGGCAGTTTCTCCCTGAATCTCAACATTCTTTTTGGTCACTGCCAATTCGCGGTCTCTCATCGAAGCAACCACTTCCAGTTTCCCGTTTTCTTTGAATCGGCGTGCCGTTTCTTTTACAACTGCAAAAGCCTGAGGCATGACCTCATCCAAAACTTTTTCCAAAGATTGATCGCGCTCTTTCTCTAGCTGATCTACCTGATTAAAAAGCTGATCTTTTTCCTGAATCGCCTGAGCCGGAAGAGTATCAACCTGTGCCTTGATGTCTACAATTTTCTGATCAATTGCAGTCAATTGGCCGTTGATAATTCCCTTTATTTCCTGAGTTTTTGCCCTCAATTCATCATCACTGATGTTTAGCAAGCCTGCAAAGAAATCATTCGTTTCTTTTACTCTTGGAAGTAATTCCTTTATATCTCTGTCGGACTTGGTACCAAATACCTTGGCTAATCCTTTTGCAATAAAATCTAACATGTCAGCTTTATGTTGTTCTCTAATCGGGTTTTAAAATTACGCCCTTTTTGTTACAATTGATTAAGTACTGAGGGTTCACTCCTTATTAAAGCCAATCTCAGATTTTGATTTTTCCCGAAAAAACCTGCTCGGCCGGTCCGATCAACCAAATATCCCGAAAGCTTCCATCCGGGTTTGAGGTAAATCTTACGGCTAATTTGCCTCCAAGGGTGTTTATTTTGATAGTTGCCTTCTTTTTATTTTTAGCAAAAGCCAAAGCTGCTGCTGTTACACCAGTTCCGCAGGAGAGGGTTTCATCCTCCACTCCACGTTCATAAGTACGGACGAAAATCTCATCTGAGCCCATCGGTTGTACAAAATTGACATTTGTTCCTCCTGGAAGGTATTGTGCATCGTATCGAATGCTTTTTCCCTCTTCAAAAACGGGATAATCGTTCACATTTTCCACAAATCGGATAAAGTGAGGCGAGCCGGTATTAAGAAAG
Source organism: Algoriphagus sp. (assembly GCA_029945945.1). Classification (GTDB taxonomy): domain Bacteria; phylum Bacteroidota; class Bacteroidia; order Cytophagales; family Cyclobacteriaceae; genus Algoriphagus. The sequence goes on from JAQSDM010000004.1 coordinate 58,046, forward strand.
AAATCGTTGTGCTTTGTTTGGATTTCCTTCACATTTCCCATCAGAAGCTCCACTTGATCTTTAGAAATCACCGCTTCATGAGCTCCGTCAATAGCAAGGAAATGCGTTTTTTCTTTTATGATTCCAAGAAAAGCAGAGAATGCAACCGCACATCGGGCTCCATTACCACACATGCTTTGGCTGCCGTCGGCATTGAAATAGATCATTTCAAAATCGAAATCTGCGTGATTCCGAATCAGAATCAACCCATCTGCGCCAATCCCGAATTTTCGGTCACATAGATCAGTCACCAAAGCCAAGTCTTTGGAATCGAAAGCTTCCTTCCGATCATCGATCATGACAAAGTCATTTCCGGTTCCCTGATATTTGTAGAAAGTAATTTCCATGGAATATTGAATTCATCGGCAATTGGTCAAAAACTCAACCAAGCGTGGAATTGCTTGCAAACTTAACCATCTTGACACAAAATCTGACTTAATGTCTGATTCTCAATTTCAAAAAAGTCATTTAATCCTTAGCTTCATCTTTGTTTTTAGAACTCAACAGACCCTTATCAGGTTAGTCAATTATGCAAACTCCAGAAAACATGAATTCAAGAAGAGAATTTTTATCGAATACCACCAAAGCCGGACTGGTAATGGGGTTGGTAGGAACAGGGATTTTAACAAGCTCTTGCGCTGTGGCAAAAGGAACCCAATCCGGAATATTTTTAACCGGTTTCGCTCAAACTCCATTGGCATATGATTTTACCGCTTTACAACCCACCATCGATGCCATGACGATGGAGATTCATTATACAAAACATGCAGCAGCATATGCATCCAACCTGGCAAGTGCTGCTACGGAGGAAAAAGTAGATATTTCTAAGCCATTGGAAAATGTATTGGCCAACATTTCCAAGTATTCAGTCAAAATGAGGAATAATGGTGGCGGTCATTATAACCACGAGTTGTTTTGGAATATTATGTCACCGAATGCGGGTGGAAAACCGGAAGGAAAACTTGCAGAGGCCATCACTTCTTCTTTTGGAAGCTATGAGGCTTTTGTGACGCAATTTGAAAATGCTGCCAAAACCAGATTCGGATCTGGCTGGGCATGGCTGATTGTGACTGCTGACAAAAAACTTGTGGTAAGTTCTACCCCAAATCAGGACAATCCGCTGATGGATCTCGCAGAGGTAAAAGGAACTCCGATCCTGGGTATTGATGTCTGGGAACATGCTTATTACTTGAATTATCAAAACAGAAGGCCTGATTATGTGACTGCTTTTTGGAAAGTCATCAATTGGTCCAAAGTGTCCGATCGATTCGTAGCGGCAATTTAAAACCTTTGAAAATCAATCTTGAAAGACCGGAAATTCCGGTCTTTTTTTATTTATTTCAGGCTTTCAAATAATCATTTCGCCATGCAAGATCCTAAGTCTCTCACCTCAGTTGCGCTTTTCCATGAAACCTTCAAACACCCGGTACTTCCTACACCGACGATCCCAGATCAGACTCGTTGTGAACTGAGGGTTGCTCTTTTGGCTGAAGAGTTGAAAGAATTGCAAGAGGGAATAGAAAACAAAGACATCGTAGAAATCGCTGATGCGCTCTGTGATCTTCAGTACGTGCTTTCAGGAGCGATTTTAGAATTTGGTCTGGGAGAAAAATTCAAAGCACTTTTCGACGAAGTACAACGCTCAAATATGAGCAAGGCCTGTAAAAGCATCGAAGAAGCAAAGGCAACCGTCATGCATTACAAATTGAAAGGCACTCCATGTTTCTTTGAGCAGGAAGGTGATGTATATCTTGTATTCCGGGAAGGAGACAGAAAAACTCTGAAGTCGGTTGGATATTCACCGGCTAATTTGGAGGGGATAATTAAAAAATAGGAAGATCGAAAACACTTCAAAAACCCCGCTATGAGCTAATCATAGCGGGGTTTTACTTTTTTAAAACAAAAAAGCCCCGCATCGCTGCGAGGCCTTAAGTACCAGGAGCGGGAATCGAACCCGCACGAGATTGCTCTCACAAGATTTTAAGTCTTGCGTGTCTACCTGTTCCACCATCCCGGCTTCACTTGGACATTTCCAAGCTACAATTACCCTAAACAAGAAAGCCCTTGAAACAAGGGCTTTAATGAGCGGGAGACGAGATTCGAACTCGCGACCCCGACCTTGGCAAGGTCGTGCTCTACCAGCTGAGCTACTCTCGCTTATTTGTTTGCTCAAAACGTTCATTGAGCTATTTGTGGATGCAAATGTAAGCTCTGAAAATAAAATTACAAGGTTTACCCGGTGATTTTTTTGAAAAGATCTAAGATTTTCCCGGACTTGATTGATTTACAGACTACTATCAAAAGTCGTAGGAGGCCAAAATTTTGATCATTTCCCCCACATTTTTGGCTCCAAGTTTCCTTAAGATGTTTTTGCGGTGAGTTCCGACCGTATTCAAAGAAATACTCAGAATTGAACTAAGTTCTTTAGACTCTTTTCCTTCCAATAACAATTTGACTATTTCCTTTTCCTTTTTGGTAAGCGATACTTCCCGATTGACCGGTGTATTCTTACTTACGAAAATCCGCGTCCCGTCATCTTTGGAATAGGAATAGTTCCAATCGTATCCATTGGTTTTGGGGGCAGTGAAAAGCTGGACAATGATGTGCAAATCCATGGCAAAATTTCCCGCTTCATCTATCAAATAGGGTCTTACCCTGCCCATCATCCATACAATTTCACCAGAAACCCGATGTACCCATCTTGTAGTATAGGAAAACTCAAATGTATGCCTCTCAGAAAGACTAAGCTGATGAAAATTTTCGAAGACTATTTTTTGAAATAGAAATAACTCTTGCCTGTCCTCTGGATGGATCATCGTAAAAGATGTCTCCATTCCTTTCTTACGAAACATGGATTCCGGATACCCCGTCAGCTTTTCAACGTTTCCTGTGAAGAATGCAAGATTGAGATTTCGATAATCAAAGCAGGCAATCACCAAGCCTTCACTCATTCCTATATTTTTGCTGAGAACCTCCAAATCTTCCAGCAATTTCTTGTTGTCAGGTTGGTTTTTAAATTCCTGCTTTTCCCATTCTTGAAAAAACTTAGTGAATTTATCCTGCTTCTTAAGGTCTTTCAATAATACCTTATCCATATAAAAATCTGTGATTTCCTATTCAGTGATAATTTCTAATATACTAAAAATCTAACCCCACTATCCTTCTAATTTTTTTTTGACCTCATGGAGTTTAAGTAAGGCTTCTATCGGTGATATAGTGTTGATGTCAATCTGGTCCAGTAACTCCTTCGCCTCTTGAAACTTCGGATCCATCTCAAATAGACTTAACTGAAAATTATTTTTTGGAATAGATTTCAATTTGTCTCCAGGGTGTTTCATCTCTTTGTCTTTCTCCAAATGAGACATAATCTCAGATGCTCTGAGTACAATCGGATTGGGCATTCCTGCCATTTGAGCAACGTGAATTCCAAAGCTATGCTCACTTCCGCCTTCTTTTAACTTGCGCATGAAAATCACCTTGTTCCCTACTTCCTTCACAGAAACATTGAAATTTTTGATTTTTGGAAAATCAGTGGCAAGTTGGTTCAATTCGTGGTAATGTGTTGCAAAAAGTGTCTTTGCTTTATTCTGAGGATGATTATGCAGATATTCCACAATTGCCCATGCGATCGAGATACCATCATAGGTGGAGGTTCCTCTTCCGATTTCGTCCATCAGCACCAGACTTCGATCCGATAGGTTATTCAAAATGCTGGCAGTTTCGGTCATTTCTACCATGAAAGTAGATTCCCCTTTGGACAGGTTATCGGAAGCACCCACTCGCGTGAAAACTTTGTCCACAATCCCTATCCTCGCATAAGAAGCAGGCACAAAACTTCCCATCTGAGCCATTAATACAATCAAGGCCGTCTGTCGCAATAAAGCAGATTTACCGGCCATGTTGGGACCAGTAATGATCATGATCTGTTGACTATCATTGTCAAGGTAGATGTCGTTTGGAACATAGTTTTCCCCAACCGGCAATTGCTTTTCAATCACGGGGTGTCTTCCGTCTTTGATCTCGAGCGTTTCAGTTGTGGATATTTTCGGTCTGGAATATCCGTTGGAAAGTGCAACTTGAGAAAAGGAAAGCAAAGCATCCAAAGTCCCCAAAACACGTGCATTTTGTTGGATTTGGGAGACGTATTGAGCGGCTTCCGAGACTAATTCCTGAAAATACCTTTGCTCAATGGCAATCATCCGATCCTCTGCATTCAGGATTTTCTCTTCGTAATCTTTCAATTCGGGGGTTATGTATCGCTCCGCATTGACCAAGGTCTGCTTGCGGATCCATTCCTGCGGAACTTTGTCCCTGTGAGAATGCGTGACCTCCAGGTAGTAACCGAACACCTTATTGAAAGCAATCTTGAGGGAAGAAATCCCTGTATTCAGAACCTCCCGCTGCTGGATCTGAACCAAAAAATCCTTTCCGGTATTTGCCAAACCTCTGTATTCATCCAATTCTGAGTCAACTCCGTCTTTTATCACATTGCCTTGATGTGTTAGCATCGGTGCATCTTCCTTGAGTTCGCGCTCGATCTTTTCAAGCAAAAACTCACAGGGATGAATCTGATCTGAAAGCCTTTTTAAGGTTGGGTTTTTCTGGCTCTTAAGAAGCTCTTTGATTGGAAGCGTGCTGCGCAATGCACGCTTGATCTGGTTCATTTCGCGAGGATTTGCTCTTCCCACTACTACTTTGGAAATGAGTCTTTCAAGGTCTCCGATAAGTTTTAGCGACCCCAAAATCTCCTCAATCAAAGACGAGTTTTGATAGAAATAATCCACCACATTCAGCCGCTCTTCAATAGGTGCTTTTTCCTTGAGAGGAAGAACCATCCATTTTTTCATCATGCGGGAGCCCATGGGCGTGACCGTTTGGTCCAAAATCTGGATCAAAGGAACTCCTCCCTCGTGCTGAGGAAAAACCAACTCGAGATTTCGAATCGTAAACTTGTCCAACCAAACATATTTCTCCTCTGCTATTCTTGAAATGGCAGAAATATGCTGGATTTCCCGGTGCTCAGTTTCCTCCAAATAATACAGAATCGCTCCTGCAGCAATGACTCCGGACTCGAGTTCTTCTATTCCAAAACCTTTCAGATTGGCGGTGCCAAAATGGTTTTTGAGCTTTTCGTAAGTGAAGTCAAACTGATAAACCCAATCCTCACAATGAAACGTGATGAATTCTCCTTTTAGCAAATCCGAGGCTGTTTTACGTGCAGCCTTTGAAAAAATAAGTTCAGACGGAGAAAAGCTTTGTAGAAGCTTTTCCAGGTAGGAAGTGTTTCCTTCGGCACACATAAACTCGCCTGTCGAAACATCAAGAAACGCGATTCCATGTTTTTCTTTTCCAAAATGGATAGAAGCGAGGTAATTGTTCTTTCTGGTATCAAGGACTTGATCATTGTAAGAAAGGCCGGGAGTGACAAGTTCTGTGACACCCCGTTTTACAATTCCTTTGACGGATTTTGGGTCTTCCAGCTGATCGCAGATTGCAACCCGATTTCCGGCACGTACCAATTTTGGAAGGTAAGTATCCAAAGAATGATGAGGAAAACCAGCCAATTCTATAAAAGTGGCCGCTCCGTTTCCCCTTCGTGTGAGGACTATGTCCAGAATCTTACTGGCTTTAATCGCATCCTCTCCAAAAGTCTCATAAAAATCACCCACCCGGAAAAGCAACAAAGCACCGGGATGCTTCGCCTTAATTGCATTGTATTGCTTCATTAAGGGTGTTTCTTGTCCGTCTTTGGATATGCTCATGGAGGGTATGCTTTCTTTGTACTAGTTTTGGAGGAATTTCCGGCGAATAAAAGCTCAAAATAAAGCATTCAACAGGGAGAACAAAAAGGCATGAAAAAATTAAGCATGGAAGAGCTGGAAAGGCTTTCCGTTGAGGAGTTTAAAGAAATTAAGAAATCTCCGATTGTGTTGGTGTTGGATAATGTGCGAAGCCTGAATAATGTGGGCTCAGCCTTCCGAACGGCAGATGCATTCCGAATAGAAAAAATCTATCTCTGCGGAATCACCGGCACTCCTCCTCATCGGGATATTCAAAAAACTGCGCTCGGCGCCACCGAATCCGTCGAATGGGAATATTGTCTGAATACGATGGAGGCTGTGGATAAACTCAAAAAATCAGGCTACCAAATCTGCGCGCTGGAGCAGGTCGAAAATTCAAAAATGTTGAATGATTTTTTTCCTAAAAAAGAGCAAAAATATGCCCTGGTCTTCGGAAACGAAGTTTTTGGCGTTGAGGAAGAGGTGTTAAAAGCCTGTGATCAAGTGTTGGAAATCCCTCAACTAGGCACCAAACATTCACTCAATATCTCAGTCTCATTAGGAATCGCAGTTTGGGATTTGATGGTGAAGCTGGAGCAGTTTTAGTCTTTCAGGAATCGGTAGCGAATACCAAAAGATCCTCTAAAAATGCTTTGTTCTCCCACAATTCCTGCAGCCTCAATATGGAACCCAAAGTCCTTTTGCTCGAAAGGATAAATATTCAAACCTAAAGGAATAACAAGGCCAGCAAAATCTCCAATTCTGCCCCCTAATCCCCCATAAAATTGGAATCGATCTGTATTCTTAATAATCACATTAGCATCCAATTCAAGACTTAAATCACTAAAATACTGATCTGTCCCTACCCGAAATTCTGGCAGAAATCTTTCACCCAATTGTTTGTTTACTCCTAGAAAAGGCAGGTTACTCTGATGATAAGAAACAGTCCACTGAGCAAACGAAACAGTGGAGATCAAGCCAAAAAAGGCAAAAAGAATAAATTTTTTCATTGTATAAAATTGAATTGTATCAAAAATTTAAAACCCTAATTCACTTAGTTTGATGTGAGTTTTGATCATGTTGCTGCTTGCTTTGGCAACGATCTTACCTGATTCTTTTCGAATTAAAGCCTCCCAGTGATTCAAATTAGATCCAGAGCGAATTAATTTCGCAGAAACTTCCACCACTTCTCCTATCTGAGCCGAAGCCAAAAAATCCACACTCAGGTTGATTGTTGTCATCAGAAATTCTGATCCGGCTACGAAGTTTCCAATTCCTATCACATCGTCCATCATCAGGGAAGCAATTCCTCCATGGAGAATTTTGGCAGGATTGCACATTTCAGCTCTTATTTCATAGGAGACCTTGATATGGTGGTTATCAATTTCGACCAATGTTCCAGCCAGCCAATTACCAGCTGCTGAGGGGGTTTTGTCTAGTTTTTTTCCAATTTGACTTTTAAAAAATTCGAGTTGGGGCGAGGAGGTTTCCATTTAAATTATTCGTTGGTTCGGTTCAAAAGCCTAAAATAGTCCTCTTGAACTGTTTTCAAAACTTCTTTTTCTTTTGGCGTATCCCAAATCGGAATCCAATCCCCATTATAAAATAAATAAAAAGAAAATCCTTCTTCAATCCGTGGCTTAAGGACATCAATATGCGCTAGATGATCAAATTTATTTCCGTTTTCCAAAATGAACTCTTCAGATTGATTTTGTCCTGAAGCCCTGATTTTGATTGGCCAATCGAAATTTATCGGCTCCAGATAGAGGTAGGCTTCATCCTTTCGGGAATTCAAAATAATCAAAAGATCAAGTGAAGGAATTGAATCAGAAATCAGTCTTCTGCCATGGCGAAAAATTGCCATCCTTGCATCTGCTCGGTTTTCCCGATCGTAATAACTCGACCGAACGTTTAGGAAATAAAGCCTGTCCGAATCTGCCATTCTAAAAGTGCCATCTTCACCGCTATTGTTTGCTCTTTTATCATTGAAAAAGGACAAGACTAATACGAGCAAAATGGAAGCTATCCCAAAAATCTTGATGATTTTGATAAGTTCCGGCGTTAAAATCGGATCTGTTTTTGGCTTTTGAGCCATGGGTTAGTTTTTGGCTTGCTGAAGGGTGTCTTCAAGCTTTTCTAATAGCAAACTCCAGGCATTTCGGATATGTTTTTCTTCCACATCGGTTTGTCCGATCACCCACCGGATCACAAATTTACCATCAAGTTTGGTATGTGTGAAAAATGCCTTTCCTGTTGCGTTCACACTATTCATCCAGGATTCGTTCAAGCTGTTAAGTTTTTCAGAAGTACTCCCGGAATCCGCATAACGGAAACAAATTGTATTGAAATTGACAGGTGCCAGGAGCTCAAGATATTGCTCAGATTCAATCCAGCTTTTCGCCAATTGAGCGAGTTGAAGATGCTTTCTGAGCTTTTCACGGATTCCTTCCAATCCATACGATCGGATCACAAACCAAAGCTTTAGCGCTCGAAACCTGCGACCTAATTGGATTCCCCAATCTCGATAGTTATTCACCTCATCGTCCAATTTAGTTTTGAGATATTCTGGTGTCATGGAAAAAGTATTGACCAAAAACTTTGGCTCCCGCACATATAAAATCGTGCAGTCAAAGTTGGTAAACATCCATTTATGAGGATTGAAAACATAACTATCAGCAAACTCATGCCCTTTAATCAAATGCTGAAATTCAGGAAGGAGTAAAGCTGTACCGGCAAACGCTGCATCGATATGATGCCAAATTCCATGTTTCCGGGTAATTTGGGTTATTTCAAAAATTGGATCTACGGCTGTGGAACTGGTGGTTCCCAAAGCAGAAACCACACAAAGTGGCCTGAAACCTGCTTCCAAATCTTTGTTAATAGCCGAATCAAGTTCTTCAGGGATCATCGCAAAGTTCTTATCCACAGGAATCCTGACCAGGTTTTTCACACCAATTCCGGCGATTTTTAGTGCCTTGTCGATGGATGAATGAACATGTGAAGAGGAATAAACTTTGAATTGTTCATTCCCTGTAAATCCCTTTTCATTGATTTGAAATTGGGTTGCTTTTTCCCGAGCCGTAAGAATCGCGCTTAGCGTCGCTGTGCTTGCGGTGTCATGAACCACTCCTTTCCAGGATGAATCAATTCCTTTGGCGTCTCGTAACCAGTCACAGACACGCTCTTCCAGCTCAGTTGCGGCTGGAGAAGTAATCCAAGACATGCATTGGGCACCGAGCGTAGCCATGAGCATTTCCGCCAGCACGGATGGTTCCGAATTATTCGCCGGGAAATATCCAAAGAACGATGGGTGTTGCCAATGGGTCATTCCCGGAACAATGATTTCCTGAAAATCTTTAAATATGGCTTCAAAAGGTTCGGGCTTTTCGGGGGCTGAAGAAGGAATTTGATTGAAAATAGCCTTTGGGGTTACATTCGGAGTTACAGAATAATTCTCCTTTTGCTCCATATAATCCGCCATCCAATTAACCACCTGATGGGCATAGGCTCTAAATTCTTCTTTTTTCATAATTTCAGGTTATTACCGAACGTACGATCCTGCGTTCATATCGATTGACGTCCCGGTCGCATGATCTGCCAAACCAGAACAAAGCAAAGTGACCATAGGAGCAATATCTTCCGGGGTGGTGAGCTCATTCAGCGCTATATCTTTCAATGCAAAGTCTTCTCCGTATTCTTCCAAAATAGCATTAGCCATGTCTGTCCGGGTAAATCCGGGCGCGATCAAAAATGCTTTGATTCCTTGCTTTCCATAATGTCTGGCAATTGACCGGGTGAGACTTACAATCGCTCCTTTGGAAGCAGCATAAGCGATATAATCTGTCGTATCTCCTCGAAAAGCTGCACGCGAAGAGATGTTTACGATGCGACCATTCTGCTGAGTTTTGGCATGATCGACAAATTCTTTGCAAAGAATTCCGACAGCAGTTGCGTTTACAGCAAAGGTTTTTTCCCAGATATTTAACCATTCATCCGTTGGCAATGAATCAGCCGCACTTGGAGAAATTCCGGCATTGTTTACAAGCGCGGAAATCGGACCATACTTTTGAACAAGTCTCGGAATGAACCCTTTCACCTGAGTAGAATCCGAAAGATCACATGACTCCGTAAAACTTGGAGCTTGAAGTTCATTTTGTAATCTATCAGCCTCTGCCTTGTTAGAATTGTAGTGGATGATTACCTCGGCTCCGGATTCTGAAAGTTGCTTTGCAATGGCTCTGCCAATTCCTCGGGAGGCCCCTGTGACAAGTATTCTTTGATTTTTCAGGGAAATATTCATGATTTGAAAATAGCTTCAAATTGCATTTAAAGGGATTTTTTGCTTCGAAGGAATCGCGTCTTATGATGAGCGGATAATTTTCTGGAAAAATAACCTACCAGATATCACACTTTTACCACTTTTCCCTAATCCTCAAATGCTGGACATGGGCGAAGTGATGGTTTCCATGCCAACTGTACAGCATGGTGATTTCGTCCAAGCTTTGACTTCTTCCTTTATCAGGGTGAAAATAGGTTCGTTGGAAGTCAGATTCCTTCATGTGTTCCAGTAAATACCCCCATCGGAGATGCAATGAGTCCAAAAGTTGCAAAGAGGAATTAATTGGAAGATTGCTATCCGGAAGCTTCGCCCATTCTGCTTCTTCGTAGGGTTTGATTGTAGGATTATCCTCAGTGAGCGCAAGTTTAAATCGGATATAAGCATTCATATGACTGTCTGCGCAATGATGCACCAACTGCCTAACAGTCCAGCCTCCCGGACGATAGGCAGTGTCTAATTGTTGATCTGAAAGTCCCTTTACAGATGTTTTCAGGTATTCTGGAAATGCTTTAATCTCCTTGATTGCTTCTTTTAGAGCCGGAAAACTGATTCGTTCCGGTTTTTCAAATTTCCCGATCGGGTATTTCAAAAATTCAATGTCTGTCATAATTTTATCCTCCTGCGGCTATTGTAACCAAATCTACATTTTTTGCCCCACTAGCCAAAAGTACATTGGCACAAGCACAAAGAGTTGCTCCAGTTGTCATCACATCATCTACAAGCATGATAGACTTTTTGCCAACTGATAAATCCGGGCTGAGTCCGAACACTTCTTCCACATTATCCAGGCGTTGAAGTCTGGACTTTTTGGTTTGAGTTTCGGTGAATTTTGTCCTGGCTAACGCAATCACTACAGGAATTTCCAAAACTCCTGAAAGTCCAATCGCAAATTGCTCGCTTTGATTGTATCCTCTCCTCTGTTGTTTTAACGGATGAAGGGGAACAGGGACAATTTGATCCCAGATACTTTTATATCCACTTTCCAAGAGCATTTTTCCATATAATTTGCCCAGCTCGCGCGCCAAATCAGCCTTGTTTCTGTATTTGAGCGCATGCAATAACTTTTGACTTTTTCCCTCTTGTGTGAACTTCAAGAAAGCCATCACACGACCTATTTCACTTAACCCTTTCACTTTTGAAGTGAGATCATTGTCTTGGGACCTAAGGTGGTAACTTGTCCTTGGAAGCGTTCCAACACAGATAGAACAAAGGCAACTTTCATGATCAAAGAGCGTCCTGCCACAGAGTATACAATTTCTGGGGAAAATGAGATCCAAAAAATCCTTTGCAAAAAGTAAACGCATCTCTAAAAAGGTTTGTTGATTTCACCCAAGGGGGTAAAATACAGGTATATTTACCGATAAAAGCTTTCCTAAACTGTTAATTTAATGAATCTGATAGAGGAATTCAACGAGTACAGAGCCAAAATGAATGATAAAATTATGGCAGCGGACAATAAGGTTATAAAGCGCTTCTTCAATCTGGACACGAACGCCTACGCAGAAGGTGAATTGGATGTGAAAACCAAAGAGATGATCGGTCTTGCCTGCTCCATGGTATTGAGATGCGACGATTGCATTAAATACCATCTTGGCAAGTGCCACGAAACCGGATTAAACAAATCAGAAATCTTTGAGGTGTTTTCAATTGCAACTTTAATAGGGGGATCTATCGTTATCCCTCATCTGAGAAGAGCGACTGAATACTGGGAAGAACTTGAAAATCAATAATTTAAAATGTTTAAGCGGGATTTAGATCTTGAAAAAAGATGGGCCAAACTCCTGGATGGTCTTAAAGAAACGATTGGTAAAAAACCTGCAGACCTGAATGGCGTTTTGTTTTTGATAGGAGTACAGGAACTCGGTCAGGGAACCCGGACATTTTCAAAAGAACAAAAGCAGGATTTGATTCACATAGCTGTTTGTAAAGTATTGAGTTACGCAGGGTTTTATGAACTGGATTTTGTGGATCAAGACGGATGGCCCCATTGGACGCTGATCAAAGAACTTCCCCACTTTGATGTTGGGGAGCAAGAGAAGCTCCTCAAAATCCAGGTTTTAGATTACTTTGAAAAAGAATATCAAATAGAAATCAGCTGATTAATGAAAATCATCTCATACAATGTAAATGGAATTCGCTCAGCCATGAGTAAGGGTTTTGTAGATTGGTTGAAGAATTCAAATCCAGATATAATTGGTTTACAAGAAGTTAAGGCTGAAGAAAACCAAATCGATGCGAATATTTTCAAAGATTTGGGATACGAATTACTTTGGTATCCGGCTCAAAAAAAGGGATACAGCGGAGTTGCCATTTTCACCAAAGTGAAACCAAAATCTGTAAAGTACGGAATGGGGCTTGGGAAATATGATGATGAAGGAAGGATACTTCAGGCAGATTTTGATGGTTTCTCATTTATTTCATCCTACTTTCCATCAGGAACGACTGGAGATGTTCGGCAATCGTTCAAGTATGAGTTTCTGGATGATATCTACGGATACATGCAAGATTTGATTAGTGAAAATAAAACGATCATACTTAGCGGCGATTATAACATTTGTCATAAACCGATAGATATCCATAATCCAATCTCTAATAAAAATAGTTCTGGGTTTCTTCCAGAGGAAAGGGCCTGGATGGATAAGTTCACAGATTCAGGTTTTGTTGACAGTTTTAGAGTATTCAATAACGATCCACACCATTATACATGGTGGAGTTATAGATTTAACTGCAGAGCTAAAAACTTGGGTTGGAGAATTGACTATCACATGACAACCAAGGAATTGCAAAACAAATTGAAAAGCTCTGTAATTTTACCGAACGTAATCCATTCTGATCACTGTCCGATACAGTTAGAAATCGAAGATTAAAAGTATTATAAGATCCAAGTCATTGAATAAAGCCAGATGAAGTCTATAAAAATATCAATTCCGTCTCTGATTGAGAACATAAAAATTATCGAAAGTTTTATTGATAATGCTCGAGAAAAATTTGAGATCAATGACGATATCTATGGAAATATCATGATCTCGGTAACCGAATGCATCAGCAATGCGATTATTCACGGGAATGAGAGTAATAAGAACAAACTGGTTCACTTAGAACTTTTAATTGAAGACGAACTTTTGAAATTCATAATTGAAGACGAAGGACAAGGATTTGACTTCAACGAGCAGCAAGATCCAACCGCCCCCGAAAATATTGAAAAGCCTGGGGGAAGAGGGATCTTTTTAATCAAACACTTGAGCGATGATGTAAAATTCGAAGAAGGTGGTAAGAAAACAGTTCTTTCCTTTTACATGAATTGATTACAAATGGCTGTTAATTTCTTCACAGAAGACATAAAGTTCAATTTACCCAATAAGTTAAAGAGAAAAGCCTGGCTAAATAATCTAGCTAAGATTGAAGGCTTCAAGATCGCTGAGCTTAGTTATATCTTCTGCTCAGATGAATATCTACACAAAATGAATCTCGAATATTTAGACCACGATACTCTTACTGATATTATCACTTTTGATAATTCTGAAAATGAAGGAATAATCGAAGGGGACATCTTCATAAGTATAGAAAGAGTAAGAGATAATGCAAAGCAACTGAACCTTAGCGAGGAAATTGAATTAAGCAGAGTCATAAGTCACGGACTATTTCATTTGATGGGATACAAAGACAAAACAAAAGCTCAGTCTCTTGAAATGCGGGGGAAAGAAGAAATTGCAATAGAATTATTTGAAAAAATCTAAATGTTTCACGTGAAACAAAATAAGCTCTAAATCGAATAGTTTCACGTGAAACACTAACATAAAAATCATGTTTCCAAAATATGATGTAATCGTAGTAGGTGCTGGACACGCTGGTTGCGAAGCCGCACATGCAGCAGCCAAGATGGGCTCATCAGTCCTCCTTTGTACTATGAACATGAATACCATTGCTCAAATGTCTTGTAACCCTGCTATGGGTGGCGTGGCAAAAGGGCAGATTGTAAGAGAAATTGATGCCTTGGGCGGAATGTCCGGAATCATATCCGATAAGTCCATGATCCAGTTTCGAATGTTAAACAGATCAAAAGGCCCTGCAATGTGGTCTCCTCGTTGCCAAAGCGACCGAATGAGGTTTGCGGAAGAATGGAGATTAGCCCTAGAACACACACCAAATGTGGATTTCTGGCAGGAAATGGTAACCGGATTACTGGTTAAAGATGGAAGGATAAGAGGAGTCAGAACAGGAATAGGTATTGAGATTGAATCAGAAAGTGTGGTTTTAACCAATGGAACCTTCCTAAATGGAAAAATCCATATTGGAGAAAAGAATTTTGGCGGTGGAAGGACTGGTGAAGCCGCAGCAAAAGGCATTACCGAACAACTCGTTGAATTAGGGTTCGAAGCAGGAAGAATGAAAACGGGAACACCGCCAAGAGTTGATGGCCGAAGCCTTGATTATTCTAAAATGGAAGAACAACTTGGTGACGAAAACCCAGAGAAATTCAGTTATTCAGATGAAACTCAAACCCTGAAAAAACAAAGATCTTGCTGGATAACATATACCAACAAAGACGTTCACTCGACGCTTGAAGAAGGTTTTGACAGGTCTCCAATGTTTAATGGGAGAATCCAGGGACTTGGCCCGAGATATTGCCCATCTATTGAAGATAAAATCAATCGATTTGCAGAAAGAGACAGACATCAAATCTTTGTAGAACCCGAAGGATGGGATACAGTTGAAATCTATGTAAATGGATTTTCTACTTCATTGCCTGAAGATGTTCAATACAAAGCATTACGCAAAATTCCAGGATTTGAAAACGCGAAAATGTTCAGACCAGGATATGCAATAGAGTATGATTTCTTTCCACCAACTCAGCTTAAATTAACTCTGGAAACTCAGTTACTTGAAAACCTATATTTCGCAGGTCAAATAAATGGAACCACAGGATATGAAGAAGCGGCTTGTCAGGGTTTGGTAGCTGGAATAAATGCCAGCCTAAAAGTTCAGGAAAAAGATCCCTTGCTATTAAAAAGATCGGAAGCTTACATCGGCGTTTTGGTGGACGATCTGATCAATAAAGGCACTGAAGAACCTTATAGAATGTTCACTTCCCGGGCAGAATTCAGATTGTTGCTTCGCCAAGACAATGCAGATTTAAGACTTACACAACTTGGACATCAAATCGGATTAGCATCTGATCCCAGGCTGGACAAAATGCTGGACAAAAAGAATGATACAGCCCGGTTGATTAATGATCTGAAGCAAAAGAAACTTTCCCCAGAAATGTTTAATGACGGCTTGGAAGGAATTGACACCGCAGCGATTAAGGAGAAAATTTCTGCTGAAAAATTGCTGAAAAGGCCTCAAATCGGAATCAAAGAACTTCAATCCATGGATTCTGAATTGAAAGATTACTTATCTCAATATTCCCAGGAGGTTTTGGAACAAGCAGAAATTCAAATCAAATACGATAGCTATATTGATAAGGAACAGCAAATGGTAGATAAATTATCCAATATGGAGAATTATCAGATTCCTCTAAAATTTGATTACCTGGCTATACCAGCTCTGTCAAATGAAGGAAAACAAAAACTTACCAAAATACGCCCTGAAACACTCGGCCAAGCCTCCAGAATAAGTGGTGTTTCTCCTGCCGATTTATCCATAATCACTGTTTACTTGGGGAGATGAAATGATAGAAAGATTGAATAAATGCCCACTCTGTAAAAGTGGGCTTTTTCTTAATAAGCAGGAAATTAAAGATCATGCAGTAAGCAAGGAAAGCTTCATTATTTGTAAATGTTCGAAGTGCAGTTTGCTTTTTACAAATCCGAGACCAGACGCAGAATCTATCGCTCCTTATTATGATTTTCCGGAATACTTCTCTCATGAAGACAAGGCTAAAAATCTTACTCAGTTAATCTATCAAAAAGTAAGAAACTACTCAGTTAAGAAAAAAGTAAAACAACTATCTGCACTTCATAAAAAGGGAAGAATCCTCGATTATGGATGTGGTACGGGAGCATTGCTGTCAGAAGCGAAAAATCAAGGATGGAAGGTTGCCGGTATAGAACCAAACTCAAAAGCCAGAACTCAGGCTAATCTCAAATTAAAGGGGAAAGTTAAGGAAACTCTGCATGACCTGTCTAAAGACAAAAAGTTTGATATCATCACACTATTTCATGTTTTAGAGCATATCCATGACATGAAAAAGACGGTGAAATCACTGATAAAATCCTTAAATTCAGATGGTTACATACTTATTGCAGTTCCAAACCCCGAGTCTTGGGATGCTCATAAATATGGAACATTTTGGGCTGGCTGGGATGTCCCAAGACACCTCTATCATTTCGATTTGAGCGCAATGGAAAATTTCGCTGAAATATTTGACTTATCACTCGTTGGAATAAAACCAATGAAGTTTGATAGTTACTATGTCTCCTTACTTTCCGAAAGTTATCTTGGCCCAAATCAAAATTTACTATCCAGATATTTCAAAGCTTTCTTTTCAGGAAGAAAATCTAATCAGGAAGCGAAAAGAAAACCGGGAAATCATTCCAGCAACTTGTTCATTTTTAAAAAGAAGTGAAATTATTTAACTCATTTATCCTCGTTCTTTTTACAGTGCTTGCTGCGGCTTGCGCAAAGCAAAGCACTCCAATGGGAGGGCCAAGAGATGAAGACCCCCCAAGAGTCATTGAAATGCTTCCTGCAAATCAAAGTGTGAATATAAAGCCAGAGGATATTCTTATCACTTTTGATGAATACATCGAACTCGATAATGCCGCCAAAAACATCATTATCACTCCGAGGATTAACAAGGATGAAATTGAAATCACGGCACTTAAGAATACGTTAAGCATCATTCTAAATCAGGAACTTGAAGATAGCACCACTTATGTTTTCAACTTCCAAAAGTCCGTTGCAGATCTTTCCGAAGGAAATCCTGTAGAAAATCTAAAATTGGTGTTTTCGACAGGAAATACCATCGACAGCCTTTCTTTTAGCGGCAATGTCAACTATTATTTTCCCGACGAGCAAGATAAATTCGAGGATATCATAATAGGGATTTATCCGGCATCAGATACAACAAACGTTTTTACTGCCCAGCCATACTATTTATCAGAAACGGACAGTACCGGAAAGTTTATCATCAACAATATTAAACCCGGTAATTACAAAGCATATGCTTGGAGAGACGATAACAGTAACCTGAAAGCCGAATTTAAAACGGAAGCTTTTGACTTCATTTTGGATACCATTTCTATACAAGAAAATATAGAAAATGTAATTTTCAATCTGGCAAAAGGAGACCAAACACCAATTAAACTCACAAGATCAGCAGTAACAGGAAGAAATTATGATCTGATATTCAATAAAGAACCTGAAGATATCAAACTCACAAACGAGGAATTAGGAAAGAGCATTTTTTACAGCACAGGAGATAAGAGAATCAAACTTTACTCTAAAAGCGCAAGATTAGATAGTTTACTTTTCACCATAAATATCAAAGATTCAGTAGGTTATCAGGTCGATACAACGATTTGGGCCAAATTTCCGGAAAGCGAAAGAAAGCCTGAAAAAATTACAATCTCAGCGAATTCAGGAAAAAGCTTCTACCAAACGCTACCAATTGAGCTCACCTTCAATAAGCCTTTAAGCACCATTAAAACAGATTCATTATTCATTACTTACGATACAGCATCCCGAATACAGATCATGCCTGAAATGCTCTCTTTTGAGGATTCACTTCGCAGAACCAAGCTACTTTTAAAAATACCAATCCCTGACTCCATCGCTTTCGAGATATTTACAATTAAAGCTGCCGATTCAACTTTCTTTGATATTGAAGACCAGTTCAATGAAAAGGAGTTTACAGCTAACTATAAAAAACTAAAACGAGACGCACTGGCAGATGCAGTTTCAGGCAGAATTGAAGGCACAGCTGGACCATTTATCGTCCAACTATTGAATGCAAAAGGAGAAATAAACAGAGAAATTTTTCTTACGAATCAGAATACTTTTCAATTCTTATTGGTGGAACCCGGAACCTATAGAATCCGGGTAATCATCGATACAAATAACAATAAACGATGGGATCCATCGAACTTCTCAGAAGGACGATATGCGGAACAAGTATTCTATTTCACAGACCCTGCAACCGGAAAAAAAGAGATCATTTTAAGAGGAGGCTGGACTCTGGAAGACCAAAATATCCCAGTTCCACCCAAAACCGGGATACCAAATCAGGAAAAATCTTCAGTGGATAACTGATTATTTTCAGTGGATAAGAATGGATAAGTTTTGGATAAAATGAGCCCAAACAGGTTTGAATGTCAAAATCTTAAACCTTAGAATAAATACGTGGATAAGCCAAAGATTGTCCACGTTCCGAAATCAAGTAATCCACAGAAGGGTTAGACACATTTGAAAACAATCGGTATTCCCCAAAAATTGATCAAAATACGTAATCATTCCATTTTCAAACATTTACATGTGGAAAAAGATGGTATAACCTGTTTAAACAAAACAGGTAAGCATCTCAAAATTGGTGATAGATTTTTTCACTGAGTTTGTCCACAAATCCACACCCTTAATAACCTTAATAGATTTTTTATTTAAATAATATATTAAAGATATTAAGCTGTGGAAACTGTGGAAAAGCAGCTTTTGCGAATCAGATTCCTATTTGCTAATATTATGAGCAAGCCGTCAAATAACCCAAATGAAACCTTCTCGCCTTTTTGACTTAATCCCGTATCAAATTTCGAACTATGATAAAGAAGTGGCTTTGGCAAGGAAAGAAAATGGTGAGTGGATTACTTACTCTTCAAGAGATTTAAAAGAAGTAACTGAAAATCTAAGTTTAGCTTTATTAAATGCCGGAATCACCGCTGGGGACAAAGTCGCCATCATTTCCAACAACCGCCCGGAATGGAATTTTGTAGATTTTGCCCTTATGCAAATAGGGGCAATTTCTGTTCCGATGTACCCTACAATTACTTCAGAGGATTATCTCTACATTTTTGATCACGCTGAGGTTAAAATGATTTTTGTTGACGATCAGGACATTTTTGACAAGGCAAGGCCAGTTGCCGGGGATAGAAAAATCTACACGTTTGATACAATCGCAGGAGCTGATTATTGGATGGATTTGCTGGAAACCGGTAAAGATGGTAACCTGGCAAATTTGGAAAATGCAAAATCCAAAGTAAAACCAGAAGATCTTTTTACAATCATTTATACTTCAGGTACTACAGGAAGGCCAAAGGGGGTGATGCTGACGCATAACAATGTGATCTCAAATGTTGCCTCAGTAGCAGAGATCATGACTCCTCCAGCAGGAACTTCCAAAGTTTTAAGCTTCCTTCCTCTTTGTCATATTTACGAGAGAGCTGGTTCCTTTGCTTTTATATACATGGGTTACTCGATTTACTATGCTGAAAGCCTGGAAACTATCGGAGAAAATCTAAAAGAAATCAAACCTCAACTCTTCGATACTGTTCCCCGACTTCTGGAGAAAATTTATGACAAGATTGTAGCGAAAGGATACGAGTTGAAAGGCGTCAAAAAAAACCTTTTCTTTTGGGCGTTGAATCTCGGACTGAAGTATGACCCGGCAAAAGATATGGGTGCCCTGTATGATTTTCAACTCAAGCTTGCCAACAAGCTAATTTTCTCAAAATGGAGAGAAGCATTGGGTGGAAATATTTTACAAATTAATTCCGGAGCCTCAGCACTTCAGCCTCGATTAGCCAGGATTTTTTGGGCCGCAGGTATTAAAATTTGTGAGGGTTATGGCCTGACTGAAACATCACCGGTCGTTTCCGCTTCGATCCCAACTAATGAAGGAATGCGAATAGGGTATGTTGGGAAAATTGTAAAAGATGTTCAGGTGAAAATCGCTCCCGATGGCGAGATTCTGGTCAAAGGACCTAATGTTATGCAAGGTTATTATAAGGAACCAGAAATGACGGCAGAGGTGATTCAAAATGGCTGGTTTCACACCGGAGATATAGGAGAGCTCGATGGCGAATACCTGAAAATCACAGACCGGAAAAAGGAAATGTTTAAAACTTCCGGTGGAAAGTATATTGCTCCCCAAGTAATGGAAAACAGATTCAAAGAATCCATTCTGATAGAGCAACTAATGGTTGTCGGAGATGGAAAAAATTACCCTGCGGCATTGATTGTTCCTAGTTTTGAAGCTCTGAGAGAATACTGTAAACGAAAAGAGATTGTTTACACAATTGATGCGGAAATGGCCAAACATCCGGAAATTGTTGAAAAGCTTCAAAGTGAAGTAAATGAAATGAACAAGTATTTTGGAAAATGGGAACAAATAAAGCGCTTCAAATTACTGGATCAGCCATGGGGGATTGAAACAGGTGAGCTGACTCCTACGATGAAACTCAAGCGAAAAGTTATTTATCAAAAATATCTGAAGGAAATCGAAGAAATCTACCAGGCTTAAGAGCCTGGTTTTTTTATTTGTGGGAAAGGGAAATTTTTTTACAAATCGAGGTTGGAAAGAAAGTTCTGATTTAACAGGAGTTTGTGCTTTTAATTCTGAATATAAATGCAGAATTCGGAACCACTGATTTATTTTATCGAAAAAAGACGGTGACACAATTTTTAATTTGTGATGCATGCATAACTTTTTTTCAATATAGTATGCATGCATACATTATTTTTTCTTACATTAGAATTCAATAAAATGGAGATAATCAGCGCGTATGACCAGAGAAGAGACAGTAGACTATCATATCAAAAGTGCTTGGCATGCGATTTCCAGAATGTACAATCAGCAAGCCGCTGAGGAAGGATTCACGACTGCTATTGGATTTGTGTTGATCAACATCAATTCAAAAGAAGGAACACCGGCTACCAAAATTGCTCCATTGATTGGTTTGGAGACGAGAAGCTTAACCCGAATGCTGAAAACGATGGAGGAAAAAGGCCTGATTTTTAAAAGTCCTGATCCAATAGACAAGCGCTCGGTTCGAATTTTTCTGACAGAAGAAGGAAAGCGAAAAAAAGAAAGATCAGTCAACACCATTAGAGAATTCAATGAGCAAGTTCGGGAAGTCGTTTCTCAGGAAGAACTGGATGTCTTCTTCGGGGTGTTTGGAAAGATCCAGCAAGTGATTGATCAGGTGCAGGCCGAAAAAGGTGCAGGAATAGATAAGCCCATATTTGAAATATAAACCACAAAGGCCCGAAAGGCCGATTTTAAGACTATCAAAAACCCAAAGAAATGAACAGAACCATTAAAAAAGTAGCCATTCTAGGCTCGGGAGTAATGGGATCCAGAATTGCCTGCCACTTCGCCAACATCGGAGTTCAGGTGCTTTTGCTGGACATTGTGCCTTTTGACCTTTCTGAAGAAGAGGTGAAGAAAGGAATGACCAAGGAACATCCTGCGGTCAGAAACCGGATTGTAAATACGGCTCTTCAGAACACGCTGAAATCAAATCCATCGGCGATCTATGAGAAATCTTTTGCGACACGAATTACAACCGGAAATTTTGACGACGATCTTCCCAAAATAAAAGACTATGACTGGGTCATGGAAGTGGTAGTGGAGAGACTCGACATCAAGCAGTCACTCTACGAGAAAGTAGAAAAATACAGGAAACCGGGAACGCTGATCACCTCCAATACTTCGGGAATCCCAATGCACATGATGTGCGAAGGAAGAAGCGAGGACTTTCAGGTGAATTTTGCGGGAACACACTTTTTCAATCCTCCGAGATATCTGAGATTGTTAGAAATCATCCCCGGTCCTAAAACCAATCCGGAAATCATTGAATTCCTGATGGAATACGGCGATAAATTCCTGGGTAAGGAAACGGTGCTTTGCAAGGACACGCCTGCATTCATTGCCAACAGAATCGGAGTATACGCGATCATTTCTGGCATGCATGCCATCGAGAAAATGGGTCTGAGTGTATCTGAAGTGGATAAACTCACCGGACCGATTATCGGCCGTGCAAAGTCAGCTACATTCCGCACTATGGATGTGGTCGGTCTCGATACCACGGTCAATGTTGCGAATAACCTTTACAAAGCTCTTCCGCATGACGAGTCACGAGACAAGTTTAAGCTTCCTCAAATCGTCGAAGTACTTTACAATAACAAATGGTTTGGAGACAAAACCGGACAGGGCTATTTCAAGATGATCCGTCATAAAGACGGAACGAAAGAACTGAAAGAGCTTGATCTGAAAACCTTCGAATACAAGGAAGTTGAAAAACCAAAATTCAAAGCTCTTGAAGCTTCCAAAGAAATAGAAGATCTGAGAAAGCGGATCAAATTCCTGGTGAATTTTGACGACCGTGCGGGGGAATTTTACCGCGCATCTTTCTACGATCTTTTCAAATATTGCTCAAACAGAATCCCTGAGATTTCGGACGAATTGTACCGAATCGATCAAGCAGTTTCTGCCGGTTTTGGCTGGGAACTCGGACCGTTTGAAACGTGGGATGTTTTGGGTGTAAAAGAAACTGTAGCCAAAATGGAAGCAGCTGGCGAAAAAGCAGCTGCTTGGGTCCACGAGATGCTTTCCGCAGGTCATGAATCCTTCTACAAAGTGGACGGAGGAAGAAAGCTTTATTACGACATTCCAAGCAAATCCTATCTGGAGATTCCTGGCGCACAAAAATTTATTATCCTTGACACGCTGAAGGCTGCCGGAAAGAAAATCTGGGGCAATGCCGGAGCGACTGTTTACGACATGGGCGATGATGTGATCGGATTGGAATTTCACACCAAAATGAACTCCATGGGTGCCGAAGTGATCGAAGGAATCAATACGGCAATTGGCATGGCTGAAAAGTCATACAAAGGCCTGGTGATCGGTAATGAAGGAGGAAATTTTTCTGCAGGAGCCAATCTTGCGATGCTTTTCATGTTTGCCGGAGATCAGGATTTCGATGAGATCAATATGATGATCGCTCAGTTTCAAAATACCATGATGCGTGCACGATTCTCCTCTGTTCCGGTGGTGGTCGCTCCGCATAATATGGCTTTGGGTGGCGGTTGCGAACTTTCATTGCACTCCGATCATGTTCAGGCACATGCCGAATTGTACATGGGTTTGGTGGAAGTCGGAGTAGGTCTGATTCCTGCCGGCGGCGGTACTAAAGAAATGACCCTGAGATTCTCCAACAGCATCATAGCAGGTGACGTGGAAGTAAATCAACTCCAGGAATATTTCATGAATATCGCAACTGCGAAAGTTTCAACTTCCGCTGAGGAGGCGAGAGCTTTGGGTTATTTGAGAGTGAAGGACGGAATTTCCCTGAACAGAAAGAGACAGCTTGCAGATGCAAAAGCGAAGGTTTTGGCTTTGCACGAAGCGGGCTATACTCAGCCGATTCAGCAGACGAATATCAAAGTATTGGGAAAATCATCTTTGGCACTTTTCGAAGCAGGAATCACCGGAATGCAATACGGGGCTTATATCTCTGAGCACGATGCGAAAATTGCCAGAAAGCTGGCTTGGGTGATGTCTGGAGGGGATTTATCTTCTCCAACAGAAGTGTCTGAGCAGTACTTGCTGGACTTGGAACGTGAAGCGTTTCTGAGTTTGACAGGAGAGCAAAAGACCCTGGAGAGAATCCACAGTATTTTGTTCAAAGGTAAGCCGCTGAGGAATTGATGTACCGGGTATCAAATACAATGTACCAAGTAACTCAATAACCAATAACCAAAAACTAATACAAAACATGGAAGCATATATAATCAACGGATATAGATCAGCAGTAGGGAAATCAAAAAGAGGCGGATTCAGATTCTACCGGCCGGATGACCTGGCGGCTGATGTCATCAAACATCTGATAGCAAACACCCCGGGTCTTGAAGCCAAAATGGTGGATGATCTCATCGTGGGAAATGCCGTTCCGGAAGCGGAGCAAGGCATGCAAATGGGCAGGATGATTTCACTTCTGGCGCTCGGAATCGATAATCCTGGTTTCATCATCAACAGATATTGCGGTTCCGGACTGGAAGCTATTGCTTTGGCTGTCGGCAAAATCAAAGCAGGGATGGCCGATTGCATCATCGCCGGAGGGACAGAGTCTATGTCACTTGTTCCGATGATGGGATACAAGACAGCTCTTAATTATAAAATCGCCACCCAACACCCATCCTATTACATCAGCATGGGATTGACGGCTGAGGAGCTTGCCAAAGATTACAGCATCACTCGCGAGGAGGCTGATGCTTTCTCGGTGAGATCCCATGATAAAGCCCTGGCAGCTATTGCCTCTGGCAAATTCAAAGATCAAATTGTTCCGGTGGAAGTTGAAGAAACTTACTTGGACGAAAAAGGCAAAAAGAAAACCCGGAAATACATAGTCGATACCGACGAAGGACCTCGTGCAGGGACGACCTTGGAAGGGTTGGCAGCGTTGAAGCCGGCTTTCAAAAACGGAGGACAAGTCACTGCGGGTAACTCGTCTCAAACTTCAGACGGAGCGTCTTTCGTGGTCGTAATGTCTGAAAGATTGATGAAATCTCTGAGTCTTGAACCTATCGCACGATTGATGGCATACAGCGTAGCCGGCGTGGATCCAAGAATAATGGGAATTGGCCCGAAAGAAGCTGTTCCAAAAGCTTTGAAGCAAGCAGGATTATCTCTGAACGACATCGATCTGATTGAGTTGAATGAAGCTTTCGCAGCTCAGGGACTTGCCGTCATGAAATCATTGGACATGAATCCTGACATCGTCAATGTAAACGGTGGGGCAGTTGCGCTGGGTCACCCGCTGGGATGTACCGGAGCAAAGCTTTCTGTGCAGATTTTCAACGAGCTCCGTGCCCAAAACAAAAAGTACGGCCTTGTGACTGCATGCGTCGGCGGCGGTCAGGGCGTGGCTGGAGTCTACGAATTACTGAAATGATAAAACTTCAACATTCTATGTTCCTTATTCGATATTCATCATTCAAAAAATATCGAACGACGAAAAACGAATTCTGAATATTTAACCGAACTCAAATAACGAAACACATATGGCAACTATCACAAAATCCATTCAAGGGGGCGAATTCCTAGTCAGAGAGACCCCTGCACAGGATATTTTTATACCTGAGCAGTTTAATGAGGAGCAAAAAATGATGGCTCAGGCTTGTCAGGATTTTATCGATACGGAGATCACTCCAAGGATCGATGAGATAGACAGCATGAAAAATCCAGACCTTGTCCCTTCAATTTTTAAGAAAGCAGGAGAACTCGGCCTATTGGGAATCGCCGTTCCGGAAGAGTACGGAGGAATGGGAATGAGTTTCAATACCTCCATGCTGATTGCAGATATCATTGGAGCAGCTGGATCTTTCTCCACCACGTATGGTGCGCATACAGGGATCGGAACTTTGCCGATTCTCTATTATGGTACCGAAGACCAAAAGCAAAAATATCTTCCCAAGCTTGCCACCGGCGAATGGGCAGCTTGCTACTGCTTAACAGAGCCGGATGCAGGATCTGATGCCAATAGCGGAAAAACAAAAGCAACGCTTTCGGCAGATGGCAAGCATTACATGATCACCGGTCAGAAGATGTGGATTTCCAATGCCGGATTTGCCGATCTGTTTATTGTGTTTGCCAAAATCGAAAACGATAAAAACCTCACTGCATTCATTATCGAGAAAACCTTCGGGGGAATCACCATGAATGAAGAAGAGAAAAAGATGGGTATCAAAGGATCTTCTACTCGTCAGGTTTTCTTTAACGATTGCCCTGTACCGGTAGAAAATATGCTTTCAGACCGTCAGAATGGTTTCAAAATCGCCGTCAATATTCTGAATATCGGACGTGTTAAACTCGGTGCCGGTGTTTTGGGAGGTGTGCGTACAGTAACTACTCATGCGATCAAGTACTCCACTGAGCGAAAGCAGTTTGGTGTGAGCATCAATACTTTCGGAGCTGTGAAAGCCAAATTGGCGGAAATGGCATTGCGAACCTACGTAACAGAATCACTCTGCTACCGTGCAGGTCAGGACATTGAGGATCGGATGAATACTTTTATTTCCGAAGGAATGAACGAATCCGAAGCAAAACTGAAAGGAGTGGAAGCTTTCGCGATTGAATGCGCGATTGCGAAAATCCACGGCTCTGAAGTCCTCGACTATGTAGTGGATCAGGGTGTGCAAGTCTATGGAGGTATGGGTTATTCTGCCGAAGCTCCGATGGAAAGAGCATACCGCGATGCTCGTATTTCCAGAATCTACGAAGGCACAAATGAAATCAACCGAATGCTGATGGTTGGAATGCTGCTAAAGCGGGCGATGAAAGGTGAGGTCAATATTTTCGAGCCGGCAATGGCCGTTTCAAAAGAGTTGACTTCGGTTCCTTCTTTCGAGACAATCGATACTTCTGAGCTTTTCGCAGCGGAAAAAGAAGTGCTGAAAAAGCTCAAAAAAGTATTCCTGATGGTAGGTGGCAAAGCAGCAATGGCGCTTCAGGATAAAATCGAAGACGAGCAGGAAGTGATGATGAATCTGGCTGACGTGATGATCGAGATCTATGCTTCAGAATCTGCGATTCTCAGAACCGAGAAATTGGTAAGCCTGAGAGGCGAAGCAGCTTGCGCAAATCAAATCGCCATGGCGCAGGTTTATTTGACCGAAGCGGTGGACAAAATCAATGCGGCAGCAAAGGAAGCCATCGCGAGTTTTACGAGCGGAGACGAGCAGAAAGTCATGTTGATGGGACTGAAGCGATTTACCAAAGCTGACCTGGTCAACACCAAAGAACTGAGAAGAGGAATAGCAGATTACATGATTGCTCAGGGTAAATACCCATTTTAATTCAGAGATAGTTTGAGTACCAAGGCCTCCGATTTTGAATGCGATCGGAGGCTTTTTTATGTTTATCAATTTTAGAAAATGAATCTTAAGACTTACTTTTCAAAAATGAAGGCAGTTTCATTACCTTTTAATTTCAAATGGAATTATCATGATCCGGACCCTTCTTCTTTTGTTTTTTGCGATGCAGACATTTTCTCTGCTTCAGGCTCAGCAACAAACCTATTGCAACCCAATCAACCTGGACTATGGCTATACGCCGATCCCAAATTTCAGCGAATGGGGTCGACATCGCGCCACAGCAGATCCGGTAATTGTGAATTTCAAAGGAAACTTTATCCTCTTCAGCACCAATCAATGGGGCTATTGGACGAGCCCGGATATGTCCAATTGGACATTTCACTCCCGTCTTTTTCTCAATCCCTGGAACAAAGTCTACGACGAACTATGCGCTCCGGCTGTCGGAATTGTGGGCGATACGGTGATCGTGATGGGTTCCACTTATGAGAAGGACTTTACGATTTGGATGAGTACGGATCCATTGGCCAACGAGTGGAAACCGCTTGTTGAAAAGTTTGAAATCGGTGGCTGGGACCCGGATTTTTTCACCGACGATGATGGCCGACTTTACATGTACAACGGAAGCTCAAACCGATACCCACTCTACGGAGTCGAGCTAAACCGCGAAACGATGGAACCTATTGGCACCAGAAAAGAAATGTACCTCCTCGAACCTGACCGATATGGATGGCAGCGATTCGGGGAGCATATGGACAATACGTTCCTGGATCCTTTTATGGAAGGAGCGCACATGACCAAGCACAATGGTAAATATTACCTCCAATACGGAGCGCCGGGAACCGAATTCAGCGGCTATTCCGATGGAGTTGTAGTGGGAAATTCTCCTTTGGGACCGTTTACTCCCCAGTCAGATCCGCTAAGTATGAAGCTCGGAGGATTTGCAAGAGGGGCCGGACATGGGGCAACTTTCCAGGACAATAATCAGAATTACTGGCATGTGAGTACGATTATGATTTCGGTGAAAAACACTTTTGAGCGGAGACTGGGAATCTGGCCCGCCGGGTTTGATAAAGACGATGTGATGTGGTCCAATACGGCTTTTGGAGATTATCCTCATTATTTGCCGGGTTCGGCCAAAGCGGGAGCTTTCACCGGCTGGATGCTGCTCAATTATGATAAGCCCCTGCAGGTTTCTTCCACTTTGGGAAATTACGCTGCCAATAAAGCCAATGACGAAGATCTGAAAACCTATTGGAGCGCGGAAACCGGAAATCCAGGCGAGTGGATCCAATCAGACTTGGGTAAAGTAAGTACCGTCAATGCCATTCAGATTAATTATGCAGATCAGGATGTGGCCGATGACCGTCTCGGAAAGCGAACAGACCAATATCATCAATACAAGCTTCATTATTCCCTGGATGGAAAGAAGTGGAAAGTGCTGGTGGACAAAAGCACCAACAAAACAGATGTGCCGCATGAGTATGTCGAGCTGGCAGAACCGGTTCAGGCACGATACATCAAGCTGGAAAATATCCATATGCCAACAGGGAAATTTGCGCTGAGCGGATTCCGAGTTTTCGGAAATGGAAATGGAAAAGCCCCGGAAAAAGTAAAACAATTCATGGTTTTCCGGACCGAAAAAGACAAACGAAGTGCCTTCATCAAATGGAGTCCGTCGAACGATGCCTACGCGTACAATATTTCCTACGGCATTGCTCCGGATAAACTCTACACCACCATAATGGTCCACGGCAACAACGAATACTGGCTAAAGACTCTGGACCGAATGAAAACCTATTATTTCACCATCGAAGCAATTAACGAAAACGGCGTAAGTGAGCGTTTTGAGGTAGGCAAGATTGAATAGAAGATTTCAAGAAAAAAGGGATGATTGTTGAATTCAACAATCATCCCTTTTTCACGAATTGGTTTTCCGAAGACTTGTTTAATTGTTCTTTACAGCGGTGGTATCAGGTTTCACCGGCTGAGGCTTCGGTTTGAGCAATCCTTTCAATAACGTCTTGGCATCATCCACCGCTTTGTTTTGGGTATTCCCAATTCGTTTTTCAGCTTCCTTCAAAACGCTGTCCTGAATTGCACTTGCCTTGAGTTGGACGGTTTGCTTGAGACTATCCTGCGCAATTTTAAATTGCTCGGTAGCCAAGTCCTGAACCTTCTCTGATTCATTGCTTGCCCGGGATTTTAACGCATTTGCCAGAAGAGTTTCAATGCTGTTTCCACCTGCCAAAGCGATTTTGGGACTATTGTAAGAGCCCGTCAGGTTCAAGGCGATTGGAATCATGGAGTTCTCGTCGGCTTGAGTTCCGGAGATGGTTGCCAAAATTGCATTTGCCTGAGAGCCGAATTTTCCGGCGGGAACCTGCATATTGACCAGGTAATTGATTGTTCCGTCAAATCCTGCACTTCCCTGGACATTCGCCTGATAATCCCAAAGCTTCACATCAAATGGTTTTACATTCATTACGCCTTCGTCGATCGTAATAGAAATCAGCAGATTTTTCAGTAGTAACGCATTGGCGTCACTCAACTTGGTCAGCCTGGTTATACCATCCAGTATTTTACTGTCTTGCAGAGCAGTTTCTGCGATTTTCAACAGTCCATTTCCGTCCAAAGAAGAAAGAATCGGCATCATGTCCTGACCCAGTTTTCCGGAAAACTTGATTGTACTGTTGAATAAACCGGTAAGGTGCTGAGCAATCGGAGCAAATGTTTTGATAGTATTGAACGATTGGAAAGCCTGCGAAATGCTGATATCAGCGAGATTCAGGCTAAAGTCAAATTTGGGAGCAGCAAGATCTGTGGGATCATAATTTCCATTCAGGGTAATTTTTCCGCCAAGGGTCTGCATTTCGGCATCCGAAAACTTTAAAATACCGTCCCTAAGAATCATATTTCCCCGGACATCTTTCAGATCGAGATCGTCATAGAGGACTTCCGCCGAAGTTACCGACATGGTAAAATCTATGTTTTTGGGAAGCTCGATCACCGCTGGTTCTGAACTGGTAGTATCTTCTGCGCTGCTCATCCATTCATTCACATTGAATTTCTCGGAGTTCAGATTGAGCTGGCCTTTTAGCGTTTCCGTATCCGTGAGGAGGTAATTCATGTAGTTAGACATGAAACCTGTAGCCTGCACCGGACTTTCTCCAAGTCTTGAATTAAACTGACTCAGGTTAACCCGTTCAGGTGTAAAATCCGCTTTTGCCTGCATGATTTTCACTCCCTGCGGAAAACCGGAAGAGAGATACGAAAAGTCAGAAACTGCCATCGTCCCTCTTGTATCCAAGGCATTGTATCGCTTTTCCTCAATAGCCTGATAGGATCCTTTTGTCTGAATATCCGCATTTATTTTTCCGGCCATCGTCACATCCTCAATCGGGAAAATGGCTAAGATTTTAGCCAGATCAACGGCTCCTTTTACAGCTCCATCCCAGTTGAGTTTGTCAAAATCAGAGATTTTCATCCTGCCTTCTATTGCTTCATTTTCCAGTTCAAAACCAAACGTACTCAGATCCACCACGAAGTCATCCATCTTTCCACTCGTGTTTAGGACAGTGGCAACCACTTGCAAATCTTCAATCGGGGCAGGAAATTCAGTGCTTTTCACATAGCCATTGGTGAGCAAAAGTTTTGCATCAATGGCAGGAATGATTTTGGCGATTGAGTCGTATTTACCTTTGGCCTGAGCATTCACATCCAATACTCCTTTCAATGCCATTCCCTCTATAGGGAAAATCGAAGTCAGTTCTTCAAGATTCAGTTTACCGATCAGAGCCCCATCTATTTCATAATCCAGCAAATTGGCAAGAAAGAGACGACCTGAAATGGGGTTGCTGCCAAAATCAAGGTTGAAAGCCGGGATGTTGATAGAGGTATTGTCAAGATTGTCCGTTGCGTTTTTGATTTGCATGTCCAGATTGACATTGTTGACGGGTCTTGGCAGATCAGGATATTGGAACATTCCGTCTGCAATGGTCAGCGCGATGTCAAATGAAGGAAACTTCTCGTCATTGTAAATTCCTTTGAAAAAGCCCTTGAAATCCATCGTTCCGGAGGTTTTTAAAGAAGAAAAATCCTCGGTGTAAATCCCGGGAACCAATGACAGGATGCTCTTGAAGGTATTGTCTTTTCCTGCGAAAGCCAGGTCAAATTCAATATCATCGGCAGGCATCGCTATGAATCCTGTGAGGTCAAAGAGAAAGTCATTGATTGAGAAATTGCCATCCCCAAAAGCAAATTTCATTTTCTCCATATCAACATTCAGAACGGTTTCCCCTTTGAAGTTTTTGTTTTGGAGATAATTGACATCCTCATAAGTAAGATTTGAAATCATCGCTTCCAATTTCAAAGGCAAATCATAAACATCTGCCGTGAATTCCCCTTTCCCTTCTGCTTTAATGTCGCCGAGGGCAAGGAGGATTTTTTGCTGTCGATCATCATAGACCAGATCAAGATTGTTGACTTCGATCAGGTCAACTCCGATTTTGAAATTACTTTCAGCAACTTCCTTTTCCTCCGTTGGGACTGTGATATCATAGTTGGCAGTGCCATCTTCGAGAATTTTCACATAGAGTTCACCCCCATCGAGGCGTAAACCGGTCAACTGAGGAGAATCGTCGAAAAGCACTGAGCTGAGGTTGAAATCTACATCCAATCTCTCGAGTTGGACAAGTGTATCATTTTCAAAGGGAGCATTGCCAACTATCCCAAAGTCTCCAATGGAAGCGGAAATGTTTGGAAACCGTCTGAACAGACTCAAGCTGATATTATCGTAGTCGTAATAAACCTTGGCATTGACGGATTCTGCTACTTCCTTGTCGATCCTCTCAAGGATTTTTCCTTTGAAAATAAATGGAAGGGCAATCAATGAAACAATCAAAAAAACAAAGACTCCGGAAACGATGATCCACTTCTTTTTCATAAACAATTAGGGTTATTCATATCGGGGTAACGGCTGAAGTAAGTATTTGATTCATAAGGGCCACCCGAATTGACCAAATTTAACTTGGTGGCCAAAGGTCAGCAATTAAATTAGTTTCTGCGAAAAATCACTTTTCAATCGGATTTGAATCTTTTCAGGCGCCATTTTTCTTTTATTGCTGGCGCTTTATTCCCTATTTTGATCCTTGATGAACACCGACAAGCCACCCCTCAAAACTGAGATTCTGGCAGGGATCAGTACTTTCCTCGCCACCTTTTACATCATCATTGTCAATCCCGCGATTCTCTCTGCCGCCGGAATGCCTTTTTCCGGTGTTCTGACAGCTACGATTTTGGTTTCTTGTTTCGGAAGTTTGATGATGGGACTCTATGCCAAAAACCCGATTGTCGTCGCCCCCGGGATGGGCATCAATGCATTTTTTACCTACACAGCGGTGATGGGTTTCGGGTTGACTTATCAGGAAGCACTCGGTGCGGTATTCTGGTCGGGGGTGATTTTTCTTGTGCTTTCATTTTTCAAGACGCGCGAAAAAATCATCCAAGCCATTCCTCCTGCGATTCGACATGCAGTTTCTGCTGGAATTGGACTATTCATTTGTTTTATCGGATTTCAGAATGCCCATTTTATTGTTGACAATCCTGCCACCTTGGTCAGCATGGCTCCTTTCAAAGACCCTATCAGTCTGACCTTTCTTGCCGGACTTTTATTGACCGGAGTGCTGATCAGCCGAAAAGTTTCCGGTGCGATTATCTACGGAATCATCTTTACCACAGCTTTGGCCTGGCCTATCGGAAGATTTTGGGGAGATGCCTCAGCGATCAATTTTGGGGTTTCGACTCTGGTAAATTTCACTGGCTTTTTTGCCTGGCCGGATTTCAGTCTGGTCTTACAGGCCGATATTTTGGGTTCGCTGAAATACGCCTACTTGCCGGTAATTTTCGTGTTCACCTTCACGATTCTGTTTGACGGGATCTCAACTTTTGTCGGGTTGGCGGAAGCTTCCGGACTGAAAGATCCCGACGGAAGTCCAAGGAACATGCGAAAGTCTCTGATGACGGATTCTCTCGCCACGCTTTTTGCGGGATTGGTGGGTAGCAGTTCCGGAACAGCCTACATCGAGTCTGCAGTTGGAATCGAGGAAGGTGGGCGAACCGGTGCCACGGCAGTTACGGCCGGATTGCTATTTCTGCCTTTTCTGTTTTTCTCACCATTGCTTTCGGTGATTCCATCAGTAGCGAGTTCGATTGCTTTGGTTTTGGTGGGATCGTTTATGATTCTCCCCCTCACCAAAATCAACTGGGGCAAACCCGACGAAGCCATTCCTTCTTTCCTCACGCTGGTGCTGATTCCGTTCACTTATAGTCTCTCGATCGGCATTTCGTTTGGCTTTCTCAGCTGGACGGTTATTAAACTTCTTTCCGGCAAAAAAGCCGAAATCAACCCTATTCTGATCATTATCACCATTCTCTCTCTATTCTTCTTATGGCTGTGAAAAAGCTTTTGTTAGTACTTCTTTTCTGTTCATTTTCTCTGGCTTTACCTGCGCAAAGCATTGCCATCATGGGTGCTTTGGATCAGGAAATCGCCATCCTGGTTGATTCGATGGGGAGGAGCAGGAAAGTGACCAAAGGGGGAATTGATTTTTACAAGGGTAAGCTGAAAGGCAAGAAAGTAGTGATTCTGAAAGCAGGTGTGGGAAAAGTAAACGCTGCCTACAGCACCGCGATTCTCACTCAAAACTTCAAACTCAGCTCCTTAATTTTTACCGGAGTTGCCGGAGGACTGGACCCGGAGGCATTGCCAGGCGATTTGGTGATCGGAGAAAAACTCGTCCAATACGACTTCGGCAAAGTTGATTCTCTGGGATTTGCTGTTTCCCCTTTCCGCAAACTTGCAGGCGGTCTGCATGATGAATTATACGTGGAATCGGATGCCAGATTGATTTTGATCAGTCAAGAGGCGGCGAGGCGGGTTGAGTTTTTGCCCATTGCCAACCGACAGCCCAAAGTCTTTTCCGGAGTGATTGCAACCGGAGATATTTTTGTCAGCAGCAATGAAAAAGCGAATTGGCTCTACACAGAGTTTGATGCGCTTGCCACTGAGATGGAAGGCGCCGCAGTCGCTCATATTTGCAGGACGCTAGGGATTCCTTTCATCGTCATTCGCAGCTGCAGCGACAATGCCAACAACAACGCCCGGATGAATTTCAATCAGTTTGTCGGACCGGCTTCTGAGAATTCTGCCCGATTGGTTTTGGCGATTTTGGATGGAATGGAGTAGTCGATTTCTCTTCACATTCACTTTTGCCGAAAGCAGGTTTCCGCAGGATTAAGCCAATAGAAATTCTGCCTATATTGTTTTTCAGAACCCAAACTTACCACCAGACCCACCCTTTTTGACAAATGGAATACCGCAGATTAGGCAAGACCGAAGAGCAAGTTTCAATTCTCGGTTTTGGAGCCTCACCCATGGGAGATGTTTTCGAAGTTTCTGATGAGCAAGACGGAATCCGGGGAGTCCATTATGCTCTTGACCATGGCGTTAATTTCTTTGATGTGGCACCATTTTATGGGTTGACTTTGGCA
This sequence comes from Algoriphagus sp., assembly GCA_029945945.1. GTDB lineage: Bacteria > Bacteroidota > Bacteroidia > Cytophagales > Cyclobacteriaceae > Algoriphagus. Next base: position 92,558 of record JAQSDM010000004.1, read on the forward strand.
GAAACTCGTCTGGGAAAGGCGCTGGAAGGCAAGCGGGATCAGATTTTCCTGGCAACCAAATGCGGTCGATATGGATTGCAGGATTTTGATTTTTCCTACGACAGGATTTTGAAAAGCATTGATGAATCGCTCCTTCGCTTGAAAACTGATCGTGTTGACTTGATTCAGCTTCACGATATTGAGTTTGTAGAAAAGTCTCAAGTGCTCAACGAGGCCATTCCTGCTATCCATAAAATCATTGAATCCGGCAAAGCCCGATTCTGGGGAATTACAGGTTTGTCGGTTCGCTACCTGGCGGAAATTGCCAGACAGACCAATCCGGATACGGTTCTTTCCTGGGCGCATTACAATCTGCTCGAAGACGAAATCAACACCGAACTCGTCCCCCTTTCGAAGAAAATGGGTTTCGGTCTGATGAATGCGGCGCCTTTGCTGCAGCGGATTTTGTCTGATCAGCCACTTCCGGCCTGGCATCGATCGCCACAACCGGTGAAGGATACTCAGCCAAAATTGCTTGCGCTTTGCAATAGCTATGGAGTGAAACTCAGCGATGTTGCGCTCCGCTTCGCGATGGATCATCCGGATATTGCCACGACAATAATTGGGATGTGCGATCTCGCTACGGTGACGCAAAATATCAGCGTGCTGGATTTCAGGATTCCGTCAGGTCTTTTGGAAGAAATAGAAATCCTCGTTGCTCCCGTTAAAAACCAAATGTGGTTTGAGGGAAGAGAAGAGAATAATCTTTGAAAAGTTTATAGACCATGGTCGATAGCAGATAGCTGGGACTTGAACTTCAATCCTTGTTTTATTGATCAAACAATAAAAAGTAAGCTAGGTACAAAAGAGGCTAAATCTGTCTTCCAGCTTTTATTTCATTACTCGCACTTCGTATTTAAAACCTTGTATTTCCAATAATTTCCAAAACAGATGAAAGCCTTATTTTTAACAGAAATCGGTAAAACCGAAGTCAGGGAAGTTCAAAAACCCGAACCTGGAAAAGGAGAAGTCCTGCTCAAAGTGGGAATGGTTGGTTTTTGTGGAGGGGATCTGAATGGATTCAAAGGGATGTTTCCGCTTCAGGAATACCCGAATATTCTGGGCCATGAAGTGGGCGGAACAATCGAATCACTTGGCGAGGACGTCCCGGAACACATTCAAATAGGAATGAAAGCCACCATTTACCCGTACCTGAATTGCGGTAAATGTGTTGCGTGCAGAAAGGGCCGTCCAAACGCCTGCAAAGACAACAAAACCATGGGAGTTCGCAGGCCCGGAGCCATGACTCGGTACATTACGTTGCCTTGGAAAGATCTTTTCCTTTCGGAGAAATTAACCCTTCGCGAACTGGCACTTGCCGAACCTTTGACGGTTGGTTTTCATGCCGCCGCGAGAGGAAGAGTATCGAAGGAAGATCGGGTTGCGGTGATTGGTTGCGGGATCGTTGGTTTGGGAGCCGTTGCTTCGGCAGTGAACCGTGGGGCAGAAGTCATCGCCATCGACCTGGATGATTCCAAACTTGAAATTGCCCGTAAAATCGGTGTAGCTTATACCATCAATCCATCAAAGCAAGACTTACACCAAATCTTGCAGGAACTCACCGGCGGAGATGGTCCGGATGTGATTATTGAAGCTGTTGGAAGTCCGGTTACGTATCGATCAGCCGTAGACGAAGTTGCCTTTTTAGGTCGGGTCGTTTGCATTGGTTACGCAAAACATCCCGTGGAATTCAACACAGCACTATTTGTTCAAAAAGAAATTGAAATTCTGGGTTCCCGCAATTGTGTAGGAAGTACCGATTTTCCGGAAGTAATCAGCTATTTGGAGACGGGGAAGTTTCCCGTGGAGGAAGTGATCAGCAAAGTCATTTCCATCGATGAGGGCCCGGAAACCATGGATGCTTGGGCAAAAAATGCACAGGGAATAATTAAAATTATGATTGACTTTGACCGATAAAACGATGATCAGATCCTGCGTTACTATTGCTCTTGTCCCTCAAATCAAAACCGGTCCCTGGATTTTCTGGGAAGATCTGGAATCAGGTATGGCCAAAGCTGCCGAACTTGGCTTTGATGCGATTGAATTATTTACTCCTTCAGCCGACGCGATTGATTCTCAGAGATTGCTCGGACTGTTGGAACAATATGAATTGAAACTTGCTGCTGTGGGAACTGGTGCTGGGAAAGTTATCCACGGCCTGACGCTCACTGATTCTGATCCTGAAATCCGTAAAAAAGCTGTTTCCTTTATTTCAGAGATGATTTCATTTGGAGCAACATTCGGAGCTCCTTCAATTATTGGTTCAATGCAGGGAAATGTCCTTCCGGGAATGGAGCGTGAACAAGTTATGAATTGGCTTGCCGATGAGCTGAACCAACTCGGTAAACATGCCGGGTTTCTTGGCGTTCCGTTGATCTACGAACCTCTGAATCGCTATGAAACCAATCTGTTGAATACCCTTGAAGCCGGAGCTAAGTTTCTTGATTCACTGAAAACCCAAAATGTGAAACTACTGGCCGATCTGTTTCATATGAATATAGAAGAAGTCGATATGGCTGAAAGTATCTACAAATTCGGCAGCTACATTGGACATGTTCACTTTGCAGACAGCAACCGACGTCCAATGGGTTTTGGTCATACGGAAATGGCAGGAATTGCTTCAGCACTGAAAGAAATTGAGTTTACAGGATTTGTCTCGGCAGAGGCTTTCCCTTTTCCAGATCCGGATGGAGCCGCAAAGCAGACCATCCTTTCCTTCAAAAAGTACTTTAGTCATAGTAAAAAAGAAAGGATAGACAGCCTACATCTGTAAAATCTTAAAGTTTTCACATTTCTCATTAGCCAAAATACTAACCAAATGCAACGCTTTTGCCTCACGCTTGACCTGATTGATGATCTGGAATCTATCCGGGTTTATGAACAACATCACGCTCCCGGAGCTGCGTGGCCAGAGGTGACTCAGCACGATATCGATTGCGGAATTTTAAATATTGAGATCTTCCGAACCGGAAACCGGATGTTTATGATACTGGAAGCAAAGGATGATTTTACCATCGAAAAGAAAGCCGTGATGGACGCCGCTAATCCGATCATTGCAAAATGGGAAGCGCTGATGTGGGGTTTTCAACATCCATTGCCATGGGCAAAACCCGGTGAAAAGTGGGTTCTGATGCAAAGAATATTTAAATCAGGGGAGTGAGGAAGGGAAAAAGATGAAAGAAAAAAATGGTATTCAAAAAGGGTAATGATTGAATAGAAACCCACTCTAAATAAATAATTGAAAAAATTCTAAGAAATGATTTGTTTTCATACAATTATTTTAAATTTGCTTCATAATTATTGCTTTAAAGGCAAAAAATTTAACCACTAAACTTATCAAAAAGCATGAAAAACCTTAGCACAATCAAGTCTTACGCAGTAGCTGCAATTGTATTTGGAACACTTTCGTTCTCAACTGTATCTTGTGGAAACAAGGCTGCTGAAGAAGAAGCTACTGAAGAAGCAGTTATGGAAGAGCCGGCAGCTGAGCATCCAACTGAAGGAGCAGAGCATCCAGTAGCTGATTCTACTGCAACTGATACTACTGCAGCTCAGTAAGTAAGACGAGTAAAAAATTAATAATCCTGGCGATTGGTGAGTTGTTCCAATTGCCAGGATTTTTCTTTTGTCATAAATCAGACCGATTACTCAGAATCTGTGCTTGTTCGGGTGAATGAAAACCTGGATTGAGCCTTCACTTCTTTTCCGTCTATTTCCAAAAGCGGGTAAGCCAGGAAATTGATTGGTCCCGAAGCAGGTCCAGGGCTAACGACCAGATCGCGTCCTCTGCTGAGTTCGATTCGGTTTGCAGGATGCCGGCCAAAATAATATGTTGCCAAAGCGGTGTATTTGTTTGCTTCGCTGATATCTACAGGCCACCATTTACCATCCGCGTAGAATTCTGCCCAGCAATGATACCCATCGATTCCTCCTTCATTTCTTTCCGAAGGGATTGAAGCCCCGATTGAGAATCTTGCCGGAATCCCTACTGACCTCGCAAGTGAGATAAAGAATGAGTGAAATTCAGTACAGTTACCTGTTTTGGAATCGCAAGCATAGTTTGAATCGCCTCTTCCGAAATCGCCAAATTTCATGTAGCGCATGTTGTCTATGATGTAATCGTAAAGCGCACGGGCTTGTACGAGTTGGCTATCGTTGATTTTGTTTCCGATGGCTTCTTTGGCTATTTCTTCAAATCTGCCCCCTGTTGGCATCAGGATATTGGATGCCAGATAAAGTTCAGGATTTGGTTGGTCTGCTTCGAAAGGACCTTTTTCAGTTCGCTCTACTTGGTAGATGATTTCTACAGTTTCCCCACTGTCCTCAGGGCCAAGCTCGAGGTACAAGATTGAATTATTGTTAAGCTTCTCTGTCAGTGTTTTTTGCTTTCCGGGAGCTTTGATTGAAACGACTTTAACTTTCTGAAAAGGATCTGTCTGGGCAATCGGAATCCACATTTTAGCGGACTGAGTCAGTTCGGGAACCGTTGCCGTGTAATAAAATTCGAAAGAGTCTTTTCCCTCGATGACACCGAGGAGATTATTGGAGGATTGTTCTACAGCCACGCGATACCAGGTTTTATCTTCTTTGTTTTGTTTCCAGGAATAGAAAGGTTTCCCGTTTAGTTTATGAACCTTCGTCTCAGTTACACTCATATTTCCGGGTTCGCCATTCATAAAAAAGTCTACATCATACACATCTCCGCTCACATCAACCAAGTCCACGCAGGCAAAATGTCTGCCCGGCCCCAGGTTTGAAAGGTATTCGGTATGCACTCTGACGAGTTTCATTTTTAGGTCATTGTTCTCATCTTTTACCGGAAAGTAACCTTCATTTTCGGTAGTTGTTTTTGCGATGAAAGCCTTAATTCCGGCTTCTATTTCAGCGATTTCTACTTTGGGTGCCGCAACCGAGACCAGTTTTTCGTCTTCTTTTGGCTCGGAATTACAAGCAACAAAAGCGACAAAAACCACGAAGAAGGTCACTATTCTATTAAGCATAGATTTCATATTATCCGCCAGATTGTTTGGAATCTCATTTCTAACTTTTGCCAAAGATAACAGTCTGAAGATTGAAGTTGGTACGGTCAAATATTTGTCCGGGAGATTTGATCTAAATTCTTTTCTTGGAAAACAGAACGATTTAATAAATAGGAAGGAATTCGATTAATTTTGCGGACTTAAGAAAGACACCCCTCTATGGACAATTTGATTAATCACCCGGGAATCATTATTGGATTTGTCTTAACGGTGATTTTTATGCTTGCTCTGGATCTTGGAGTATTCAACAGGAAAAGTCACGTGATCTCCAATATGGAGGCGGCCGTTTGGTCGATTTTCTGGATTGGACTCTCTATGGGATTTAGTGTGTTTATCTACATCGTTACGAATGAACAGGTGGGAATGGAGAAATTTTCACAATATCAGGCGGCGTACTGGATTGAAAAGGCTCTTTCAGTTGACAACCTTTTTGTGTTTATTCTGGTTTTCGGATTTTTCAATGTACCCAGAGAATACCATCATAAAGTTCTTTTTTGGGGAATCATTGGAGCATTGGTCTTGCGGGCATTCTTCATCTTTGCTGGATTCGGATTGATTAGCATGACCTTTTTACCGGAAATGAAGATTTTTGGTCAGCTGGTTTCAATCAATATTGTGCTTACTGTCTTTGGTGCTTTTCTGATATATGCAGGTATTAAATCCTGGTTTGCCAGTACGATTGATGATGGAGAGAAAGATTTCAGAAAAAGCCCAGGAGCAAGAATAATCCACAAATTCTTTACGGTAAGCAATGATTTTGACGGAGACAAGTTTTTTACAAAAAAGAACGGAGTAAGAGTGGCTACTCCCCTTTTCGTAGTGCTTGGAGTTGTTGAGTTTACGGATGTGATTTTTGCAGTTGATTCTATCCCGGCGATTTTTGCAATTGCCCCCGACGATCCGTTTATCCTTTACACTTCCAACATCTTTGCGATTTTGGGACTTCGATCGCTTTACTTCCTACTTGCCAACTTCATTTACATGTTTAGCAGACTGAAGTTTGGATTGGCAATCATTTTGGCATTTATTGGTTTGAAGATGGTGATTGCACCATTCTTCCACATCGGATCCACGCTTTCCTTATCTATCGTTGGAGGAATCCTGATCCTTTCTGTGGTGGCTTCCCTTATTTTTCCGGTGAAAGAAACGAAAGAGCATCACTAAAATCAATATTTCTTGGATTTTCAGGAGCCAATCATCCTCCGGGGAATGAGATTCCTTTCACTCGTCTGTAAAGGTTGAGGGCATATTTATCGGTCATTCCGGAGATGAAATCGACCAGTGAGCGAAGCATGGGATAAGGGTTTACCTCTGCTCCCCAGCCTTTTAGCGGGAAGTCTTCCGGAAGTAATCTCAGGATGCTCTTGTCCTGACCGGAGAATTGGCCCGGATTATAAAATTGGTGGTAGAGTGCCTGCGAAAAGACGGAAAGGAGTCCTTCCAATACCTGAAAACCGGCAGCTTCTTTTTCCAAAACGACTTTAGAGCGGTAAATTTTAGTGACCGAAACAGAAGAAATCTCCTGAAGGGCTTTCGCAGAGGGTATGATATCTGTTAGCGCTTTATCAAAGTTTCCCTTGCACATACTCTCTTCATATTGTGCAAATACTTCCACAGTTTCCCGGATCAATTCACCAATTGCCAGGGCCCGGAGCGCACCGAGGTTTTGAGATTCAGATCTTGGCTTTTTTAGTTTTTCAGGATCGAATTTATCCTTGAGAATTGGTTTCAAAAGTTTAACGGTTTCTTCAAAACTTACCAAACCCAATGTGCATCCATCCTCCAAATCAATGATGCTGTAGCAAATGTCATCGGCTGCTTCTACCAGGAAAGCCAGAGGATGTCGCAGCCAGCATTCAGGACTGGATTTTTCCAATCCCAAAAAAGCACCCATCATTTCAAAATCACCCAACTGATTGATGAAAAACCCATATTTCTTTTGGCTTTTTCGGGCTATATCCCGATGAGGCATCAGGCTGGGACGTGGATATTTGGTAAAAGAGGCAAGCGTGGCATAGGTTAATTTCAATCCAAACTGCTTAGAAACGAGCATTCGGAAGCCCTGAGCATTTCCTTCGAAGTTGCATAGGTCAGACCATTGCTCGGGCCGGACATGTCTCTCCCAGCAATTTCCCGCAGGGTGAAACTTGAAAAAGTCCGAAATAGCCTCTTCTCCGGCATGGCCAAATGGAGGGTTTCCAATGTCATGTGTCAGCGATGCCGCTGCTACAATACCTCCGATTTCATAGGCAGAAATCCCGGTCTTGTGAAGGTGCGGATATTTTTCAAGCAGGATTTCTCCAGCAGCTTTTCCCAATGATCTTCCCACGCTGGAAACTTCCAGACTATGAGTTAATCGGGTATGGACGAAGGCATGCTCGGGAAGCGGGAAAACCTGTGTCTTGTCCTGAAGATTGCGGAAAGGAGCCGAAAAAATGATCCGATCATAATCTACTTCAAATTCACTGCGGACCACTTGCGTGGGTAAATTTCCGGGAGCATCTCCAAATCTTCCCCGGGTCAAAAGCTTTTCCCATTTCATCATCCCCAAAAATAAGAAGCCCCGGAGATTAAATGATTACGAATTTGAAACTTTGGCTGGCTGGCACGGCGTTTGGATAGTTAGAGGGAATCTAAACCAAAAAACTATGAAGGGATTTGTTTCTTATTTAATGCTGATGGCAGTAATGCTTGTAGGCTTTTCATGTTCTAATGACGACGAGCCTAGCTCTGCAGATGCTCGAATCAATTTTTACATGGTCGATGCGCCTGCCAATTACGATGAAGTTTGGATCGAGGTAGAATCTATCAAGGTCAATGTGGATAAAAATGGAGAAGACAGTGGTAATGATTCTGACGAATCAGGTTGGGAAGAAATCCCCTACGAAGCCAACAGCAAATATGTCAATTTACTTGATTTGACGGGTGATAACTCACTTTTACTGGGAACAGAAGACTTCCCTGAGGGAAAAATCAACCAGATAAGACTGATGTTAGGAGATGACAATTACGTTGTGGTGAACGGAAAACGTTCTGAACTTACTACTCCTAGTGCTGAACAAAGCGGTCTGAAAATTAAAGTGAACCAGGTAATCGAAGGAGGAATGTTTTATGATCTGGTTATTGATTTCGACGCAGCTAAGTCAATTGTATCTGCAGGAGCTTCAGGAAAATTGATTTTGAAGCCGGTTTTAAGAGCCTATTTGGAAGAAGCTTCCGGAATTATGGGTCAAGTTTTGCCAGTAGCTGCACAAGTAATTAAGGTAACTGCTGCCCGAAATGGGGAAGAGTTCAACACTTTTACAGACGTTACAGGAAATTATAAAATTGGAGGTCTGGCAGATGGTACGTATTCTTTAACGTTCACTCCTAATGAACTTTATAGCCCTAAAACGGTAGAAGGTGTAGTAGTTGTAAAAGGGAAAATAACAACAGTTCCGGCTGTTACCCTCACACTTAAATAATAATTTGAATAAGCCGGTTTCGACCGGCTTTTTTTTTTTATGCCCTTTCCGTTCTTCGGTCAGGGCATACTTTTTTGAATACTTTTGGACTAAATTTGTGCTGTGAAAAAAACCTTTAACGTTTTTCTGGCCTTTCTTTTTTCAATTTCTTTTTGGAGTTGCGAGCAGGCAGATTCAAATCCCAAAGCCCTGCTAAACGTGATATTAATTGACGCCCCAGCCCAATGGGATTCAGTTTTTGTTCAGGTGGAAGGAGTGGATATTGAAATCCAGCTACAGGGGCGTGAGTCAGAGACCCAAACTTTTTTTCTACCGTATAGCCTTGGAGATAAAGTAATCGAGGTGAGTGCATTGATTGCAGGAGAAGGATTACTTCTTGGTAGAGACGAGTTGCCTGTTGGGAAAATTGTATCCGCTACATTCCGGATTGGCAATTCTCATTCCTTGTTTTTAGATGGAGAGAGGTATGTATTGCCTTTGGCAAACTCCGGACTTACGGAAATTCCTCTTGACCTGGAGATGGACCTGGTGCAAGGAATTGCCTATGATCTGATTTTAGATTTTGATCTCGAAAAGTCGATTCGTGTTTTAAGCGAAAGCCCTTTATCCATGGAGCTGGACCCGGTGCTCACCGCCGTTTCTGCAATCGGAACCGGCGAACTAAAAGGAACTATCTCTCCCACTACCCTCAGGCCGGCTCTTTATGCCATCATTTCCGGAGACTCTGTCAGTACTCACGTCAATTCTTCAGGGAGTTTTTTGTTTCGACTTCCGGCAGGCATTTATACAGTCTATATCGATCCCAAAGACGAGAGATATCAGGCAGGCACTATCCAGAATGTGGAGGTAATTGCAGGGAAATCCACAGAATTGTCAAGAATAACGATCAGCCCGAAGTAAGGTGAAAAGGGACGAATTGTACATGAAACGAGCCCTTGAGCTTGCCGAATCCGGCAGAGGATTCGTCAGTCCCAATCCCATGGTAGGCTGCGTGATTGTGCACGATGATCTAATTATAGGGGAAGGTTTTCATGAGATTTATGGAGGAGCACATGCGGAAGTAAACGCAATAAATGCTGTCAATAATCCTGACTTGCTTCGCAAGTCAACCGCCTACGTCTCTCTTGAGCCGTGTGCCCACTGGGGCAAAACACCTCCTTGCGCAAATCTTTTGGTGGAAAAAGGGCTGAAAAAAGTTGTCATTGGAGCACTCGATACCAATCCTTTGGTAGGAGGAAAGGGAATTGAAATCCTTCTAAATGCAGGGATTGAGGTCGTAATCGGAGTTTTGGAAAAGGAAGCGAGATCTCAAAACAGACGATTTTTCACTCAGATTGAAAAGAAGCGACCCTATGTGATTCTCAAATGGGCGCAGTCCAAAGATGGATTTGTGGCCAGATCAGATTATTCTTCGAAATGGATCAGTAATGCCCGAAGCAGGCAACTGGTGCATAAATGGAGAGCAGAAGAAGATGCCATTTTGGTCGGGAAAAACACGGCCAAGTACGATAATCCAAGCTTGACAGTGAGAGATTGGACAGGAAAAAATCCCCTCAGGCTCGTGATTGACCCAAAACTCGAATTACCTCAAAACCTCAATTTATTTGATCACACCGTTCCGACGATTTGCTACAATACGGTCAAATCGGAGAAGAGAGAAAACCTTGAATTTGTGAAACTGGAACCCGGATTTGAGATCAGGGAAATTTTGGAAGATCTGAATTCGCGGAAAATCCAAAGCCTGATTGTGGAAGGAGGATCATTTGTGCTGAACAAATTTATCGATGAAGACCTATGGGATGAAGCCCGGGTTTTTACTGGGCCCACGGAATTCGGAGAAGGAATTTCTGCTCCCATATTAAACTTAAGTCCAACAGAAACGCTTTCTATTCAGGAAGATACTTTACGCATTTACCATCATGTCTGAAAACTTATACATCCCCGAGGAAGCTTCAAAAGCGGTTAGGTACGAAGCGATCATTCCTCAAATTGAATCTCTGATCTCAGACGAGCCGGATCTCACTGCTAACCTTGCTAATATGGCAGCAGCGTTGAAAGAGGCTTTCGGATTTTTCTGGGTTGGCTTCTATTTGGTGAAAGATAATCAGCTTGTGCTTGGACCTTTTCAGGGGCCGATTGCCTGCACAAGAATTGCCTTTGGAAAAGGGGTTTGCGGAACTGCCTGGAAAGAAGGAAAAACACAGTTGGTTCCGGATGTAGATGCTTTTCCTGGTCATATTGCCTGTAGCTCTGCGTCCAAATCAGAGATTGTTGTTCCGGTTTTTAAGGATGAAAAAGTTGTAATGGTTCTTGATGTGGATAGTGATCAGCTGGCCGATTTTGATGTCGAGGATCAGGAATATTTGGAAGTATTAATGGGAATTTTGAGCCGGACGCTCAACTAACTTACCTTACCCTGTCCAGGATTAAAGCTTAGGATTCGGGAATAGTTACTTTTACACAGAAGTTCCGAACGATCTCCAGGGTTTCAACTTTTCGTTCAACCATTCCCATATGGCCGGTTTCTTCCAGTTCGAAATAATCTGTGAACGCATCTTTTTGAGCTCGGCTGGATTCGATTTTCACGGCACCGTCCAGTGTTCCGGCGATTAATAATTTGGGGCCTGAAAAGTGCTTCAATACTTCCAACCGATCTTTCCGATCTCTCATTGCTCTCGTGAAAGCGATCAATCCTTCCAGTGTGGATTCTTTGGCCTGTTCTACAGCCAGGTCGATTTGAGTTTTGAGCTCCTCTCTTCTTGCTTCTGCAAAAAGTGGAGGGACAAACGAGGTGACGAACTTATCCACACCATTTTTCATGAGGAAAATGACCGTTCGATCTCTCATTTCCTTTTTCTCCTGATCATCGGGAAAAGCGGTAGAATGAAAAAGGCCAACAGCTTTGAGGTTGCTTCCCATTAATTCAAGCAAAGCTAAAGCAACGTAACCTCCCAACGAGTGGCCAATTACGATTGGCTGGGAAATTTGATTTTCTTCCAACCATTCTTCCAATTGGACAGCGACATCTTCCAGAGTGGTTTGGTCCGAGGAAATCGGGGATTTTCCAAAGCCGGGAAGATCAGGACAAATCACACGAAAATCCGATGATAATTCTTCGGCAAAATCTCTCCACATTTCTGAAATTTCACAGAAACCATGAATCAGGACAATAGGCTGACCTTGGCCCTTTTCAAAAAAATGAATCATGGAGGATACTTGAAATTTTGTGGTTCAGAGTGCTTTTGCTACTTCCGATAAGCTGCGAACTGTATTTGCAATTCCCTCAGGATCGAATCCACATTCTCTGTGAAGTTCGATTTGCTCACCATGTTCGATTATCTCGTCGGGGATTCCCAGTCTCTTCACTTGAGCCTGATAGCCCTTGTCAGCCATCCATTCCAGTACAGCAGATCCAAAACCTCCCATCACGCAGCCATCTTCGATGGTTATTACTTTCTTGAATTTGCCAAAAACTTCATGCAAAAGCTCCTCGTCAAGCGGCTTCACAAAGCGCATGTCGTAATGAGCAGGATTCAATCCTTCCTTAGCAAGGGTTTTGCAAGCCTCAACGGCATAGTTCCCAATATGGCCAATACTTAAGATTGCGACTTCTTCACCTTCTTTCACGATTCTTCCCTGACCAGCAGGAATTTCTCTGAATGGAGTTTTCCACTCCGGCATCACCCCGTTTCCGCGAGGATAGCGGATTGAATAAGGACCATTGTGCAAAGTTGCAGAGTACATCAGGTTTCGGAGATCTTCTTCATTCATCGGGGCTGAAACCACGAGATTCGGAATGCATCTGAAAAAAGCAATATCATATGCTCCGTGGTGTGTTGGCCCGTCCGCTCCGGCAAATCCGGCTCGGTCAAGACAAAGAACGACCGGTAGATTCTGAAGGCACACATCATGAATCACCTGATCATAGGCACGCTGCATGAAAGTGGAATATATGTTACAAAATGGAATCAATCCCTGAGTAGCTAATCCTGCTGAAAATGTAACCGCATGTTGCTCGGCTATTCCGACATCAAAAGCACGCTTTGGCATGGCTTCCATCATAATATTCATGGAAGATCCCGAAGGCATTGCTGGGGTCACTCCCATAATCCTGTCGTCCATTTCTGCCAATTCCACTAAAGTGCGGCCAAAAACCTCCTGATACTTTGGAGCCTGAGGAGTGGAATGAGTCTTTTTGAAGATTTCCCCAGAGACTTTGTCAAAAGTCCCCGGTGCATGCCAGGTTGTTTTATTTCCTGTTTCGGCAGGTGCGTAACCTTTCCCTTTCACCGTGATACAGTGAAGGATTTTTGGTCCTGGAATATCCTTGAGGTCTTTGAGAATCTCTGCCAGATGATTTACATCGTGGCCATCCACAGGGCCGAAATATCTAAGATTCAAAGATTCAAATAAGTTGCTTTGCTTGAGCAAGGCAGATTTTACAGCACCTTCCACTTTTGAAATTACCTCCTGAGCACTACTTCCGAACTTGCTGAGTTTGCCCAGAATTTTCCAAACCTCATCTTTTGCTTTGTTATAAGTGTGAGAAGTGGTGATGTCTGTCAAATAATCCTTCAATGCACCAACATTTGGATCAATTGACATGCAGTTGTCATTGAGAATGATCAGCAAGTTGGTATCACTCACACCGGCATGATTCATAGCTTCAAAAGCCATCCCGCCTGTCATAGATCCATCGCCTATCACAGCGACATGTTGAATACCGGAACCTTTGTATTTGGAAGCAACAGCCATTCCAAGGGCAGCAGAAATGGAAGTACTGGAGTGGCCAACGCCAAACGTATCATATTCACTTTCCTTTCGCTTAGGAAAGCCGGAAAGGCCTCCATATAATCGATTGGTATGAAATTGATCTCTTCGTCCGGTGAGAATTTTATGACCGTAAGCCTGATGGCCTACATCCCAAACGAGTTGATCTTCGGGAGTATTTAGAATATAATGAAGCGCAACGGTAAGTTCAACTACCCCTAAACTTGCCCCGAAATGACCTCCATAAACCGAGACATTGTCAACAATGAACTGACGCAGTTCATCACAGATTTGGACCAACTTATCCTTGGGAAACTTCTTTAGGTCAGCGGGACTGTTTATTTGGGCAAGTAATTCTCCGGGTTGAATCAGCATTTATCGGCAAGTGTTGGTGAATAGAAAGAGATAACTTTAACGCGAATACTTTGTTTTCAATCAGCTTTAAGCCGCTGTCGTAGCCATTCTCTTTCTTCTGTTGTCAAATTAATTTAGCTTAAATGAATATCTTTGGCAACAAGGACCCAAAATTAACCAATAATTTAAATATCCTTTGAGTTTCGAAATCAAATTACCGCTTTTCGAGGGCCCATTCGACTTGATGCTCTTCTTCATTGAGCGGGACGAACTGGATATTTATGACATTCCTATAGCTAAGATTACCAACGACTTCCTCGATTACATTCATCACCTTGAGAAGTTGGAAATCGAAGTTGCAAGTGACTTTATCCTGTTTGCAGCTACTCTGATGAAGATAAAGTCAAGAATGCTGATTCCCAGACCGGAATTAAATGAGTCTGGGGAAGAGATTGATCCAAGAGAGGAGTTGATTCGCAACCTACTGGAATACAAAAAGTACAAGTCTGTAGTGGAGGAATTGGCGAGTTTGGAGTTTGAGCAACTTTCCAAAGAAAAAAGAGGAAATCTCATTTCAGAGTTGGAATCGCTCAGTAAGCTGGAAGACGTGGATGCAGAGATGCAGCATGTGGATCTTTATAAGCTTTTAAAGGTCTTTCAGAAGACGATGTCAAGGATGGCTTCAAGAGTTGATGAAACCATGCATACTGTAATTCAGTATCCTTATACAATTGAACAACAAAAGGACTTTGTACTTGAAAAAATCTCCTTTAAGAACCAAGTGCCTTTTACTGATTTTATTTCTTTCAAACCAGACAAGATTTTCGTGATTTATACTTTCCTAGCCATTTTGGAACTACTCCAGCTTTCTCAGGTGACTATCGTCATCGGGGAGGGATACAATAATTTTTGGGTGGAGAAGACTGAGCCAATCGCTGCAGCCTGAGTATGAAACTGGACAACAAAAAGATTTTTCAAACACTCAATCCCAATAAAGTTTGGTTACCCATTCTTATTGGCCTTGGAATCATTTTCGCCATGTTTTACTTTGACCCCACGGTCAATGCAAATACTCTCAAGAGCGTTTTTGATGCCGCACCTCTCTGGATTTTTTTAGCTATTCTGGTGATTCTCTTCAGAGATGCAGGCTACGTTTACCGGATCCGAGAGATTACCGGAAGGGAACTAAGTTGGGGGCGGTCCATCTATGTGATCATTATTTGGGAGTTTGCTTCTGCCGTCACACCATCGGTGGTGGGAGGTACAGCGGTAGCAATGTTTATCCTGAATAAAGAGGGAATCAAAATGGGAAAAGCCATTGCTTATGTGATGGTGACTGCGATTCTTGACAATCTCTTTTTTGTGATCGGGGCTCCGATCATTCTTTATTTTGCCCAGGGTAATATTTTTCCGGATAGCAAAGTCCTCGAATCTCAGATGGAAAGGAGCCTGCAAGGGATTTTCTGGATCAGCTATAGTTTGTATGCCAGTTATACCTTGTTGATGGCTTTGGGACTTTTCTACAGACCAAGAGTTTTCAAATGGGTATTGATTAAGATTTTCTCCATCAAGTTTCTTCGTAAATGGAAGCACGATGCCCAGGAATATGGTAATCAAATCATTCAAGCGTCCCAGGAATTGTCTGGAAAAAGTTGGAAGTATTGGCTCCCACTTATTTTGGTAACGATTTTCATCTGGAGCTCCCGCTATCTGATGCTGAATGCCCTAATTTCAGCCTATGTTCCTTTGTCAATATCGGAAAACGTCATTGTTTTTGCCCGTCAGGTGATCATGTGGATTGTGATGATGATCTCTCCTACACCGGGAAGTAGTGGTACGGCTGAATTCTTCTTCGGACAGTTTTTCACCCAGTTTCTGGGTTCTTATACCTTTGTGGCCAGCATTCTTTGGAGGCTGCTTACTTATTATCCATATCTGCTTTTGGGGGCAATTTTCCTACCAAGATGGATCAAACAAGTCTTCTTTAAGAAAAAGGAAATAATTCAGGATTGATATGCTTCTGGAACTGAGCCTTGACAAGATAGCTACTCTCACCCAAGGGAAGATCCTGGCAGGGAAAGGTGAAAATGTCTTTTCTCATATCAGCATCGATTCCAGGCAAATCATCAATCCGGGAAAAACTCTTTTTGTAGCTCTACGAGGTGCCAAAGCTGACGGGAGGGATTTTATTCCGGCGTTAGCGGCTCAGGGAGTTGCGGGATTTTTGGTTCATGATGATTTTGATCTGGGAAAAATCATAGCCGGAAATGTCGGAATTGTAGCAGTTCAGGATACAAGAAAAGCGCTGCAGGCTTTGGCCAAATATCAGCGGGAGCAATTCAAAAAGCCAGTCATCAGCATCACCGGAAGCAATGGCAAAACAATTGTAAAAGAATGGCTTGGACAGGTTTTGAGCCAAACTTACTCGGTAGCAAAAAGCCCAAAAAGTTATAATTCTCAAGTTGGGGTTCCTTTATCTATTTTTGGAATCGAGCCTTACCATCAGGTTGCCATTTTGGAAGCCGGGGTTTCTAAGGCCGGAGAAATGGAGATTTTGGAAAAAATGATCCGACCGGATCTTGGGATTTTGACCAATATCGGTACCGCTCATGATGATGGATTTGCAAGTACGGCAGAAAAAATCCGGGAAAAGCTGTCCCTCTTTCGGGATTCCAAATTGCTCATTTATTGCAAAGACCAGCGGTTGCTAGGGGAGCAAATCGAGCAAAGCTTTGATTCAGACCGGTTGATTTCATGGTCTGAGGTAGCAGGAGCTGATTTTTCCAGATCGCTCAAAAGTATGGAATATGGCACCCGGATGATCCTGATGAAAAAAGATCTGAGCACGTTCACGTTTCAGATACCGTTCACTGATCCGGCTTCGCTTGAAAATATCACACAAGTCATCGTGGCCGCTATCACGCTTGGTCAAGCCGCTGAATCTATTCAGGAGGGGATCAACCATCTGAGGCCCGTGGATATGAGGCTCACTCTTAAGCCGGGAATCAACGATGCCCTCCTGATTGATGATACCTATAATAATGACTTGGGCGGATTGAAAGTTGCACTGGATTTTATGCAACAGCAGCGGCCCAAACGCAGGAAAGTCCTGATCCTTTCTGATTTGCTTCAGCAGGGAATGCCGGAGAGAATTTATGGTGAGGTTTCTGAATTGATCCAAAATCATGGGATTGATCACATCATCGGAGTGGGAAAAGAGATCGGAAGACTTCGGGAATCTTTTCCCGGAAAGTATTCAGGTTTTGCAACTACAGAAGATCTTCTTTCAATGCTTAATCCCGAGGAGTTTTCGAATGACTTGGTCCTGATTACCGGCGCCAGATCTTTTGGCTTTGAGCAAGTGGTTAATCGGCTTCAGCAGCGGATTCACGGGACTACGCTGGAAATCAACCTCAATGCGCTCACCCATAATTTCAACTTTTACAAAAGGCAAATAAATCCCGGAACCAAAGTTATGGTGATGGTGAAAGCTTTTGCCTATGGAGGAGGAGCTGTCGAAATAGCCAATCATCTGCAAACGATGGGAGCCGATTACCTGGCTGTTGCTTTTTCAGATGAGGGGGTGACGCTTCGAAAGCAAGGCATCAGACTTCCTATTATGGTGCTCAATCCCGTAGAAGAATCATTCGATCTTTGCCGTGAATTTCAACTTGAGCCGGTGGTTTTCAGTCCGGACTTTTTCAAAAGCCTGGCTCTTTACTGCCAAAACCATCAGACCCATTTATCAATTCATTTGGATTTGGACACCGGAATGCACCGATTGGGATTTGAGGAGGCGCATTTGGAGGAGTTAAAACAATTGATCCAGAAAACTCCTCAGTTGCCGGTCGCTAGTATTTATACCCATTTGGTCGGAGCGGATGAGGAAATTCACAGGGATTTCTCGTTGGCACAGCTTCATCAATTCGCCAGAATGAAGGATGAAATTCTGGCTGTTTTACCTTACAAACCGTTGGTTCATGCTTTGAATTCCGCAGGGATTGTGGCATTTCCTGAATACCAGTTTGATATGGTCCGTTTAGGAATCGGGCTTTACGGAGTGGAAGTCACCGGAAAATACGATGCTTCACTTCGGCCTATCAGCACCCTCAAAACAACGATTTCTCAGGTGAAAATCCTGAATCCGGGAGAAACTGTTGGTTATTCCCGAAAAGGAATGCTTCCAAACGGTGGGAAAATTGCGACGCTTTCCATCGGATATGCAGACGGCTATGATCGCCGGTTCAGCAACGGAAAAGGCTTTGTCCTGATTCAGGGCAAAAAAGCTCCTGTAATAGGCAACGTATGCATGGACATGGTGATGGTGGATGTGAGCGAGCTGGATGTCAAAGCCGGTGACGAGGCCATCATCTATGGGGAGCAAATCTCCCTCAAGGAATTGGCAGACCAGATCGGAACGATCCCATATGAGTTGCTTACCAATATCAGCACGCGGGTTAAGCGTGTTTATTATCTGGATTAGCGTTCTTTTTTGCTAAATTCCAAGATGAATTTTTCTAAAAAGCAGCTGGCCCACATTGTCTTCGAATCCAACGATCGGGCTTCAAGGACCTTTGATGCCGTGGTACTCATCATGATTTTGGGTTCGGTTAGCGTGGTTATTTTGGACTCAGTTTCAGAACTCCACCTGAAATTTGGAAACACCTTTTACTTTTTAGAATGGGTATTTACAATCCTTTTCACCATTGAATATGCACTTAGGATCTGGCTCACAACTAAGACGTTTCGCTATGCGACAAGTTTTTATGGAATAGTGGATTTACTGGCGATTTTGCCCGGGTATTTGGGCATTTTTGTAGCTAATACCCATCTGTTGACAGTGGTCCGGGCTCTCAGATTGCTGCGGGTAATTCGTGTTTTAAAGCTGGGAAGATATATTTCGGAGGCTGATTTTATCAAAGGAGCATTAAAAGCCAGCGCTGCCAAGATTCAGATATTTTTATTTTCGGTTTTGACCATTGTCCTGATCATGGGAACCTTGATGTTTATTATCGAAGGACCTGAAGCAGGATTTACAAGTATTCCTGTGGCGATGTATTGGGGGATTGTTACTTTGACCACGGTCGGCTTTGGAGATATTACACCTCAGACACCCCTGGGGCAATTTATTGCATCTTTGATCATGCTTTTGGGCTATGCGATCATAGCCGTTCCTACCGGGATAGTGACTTCAGAAATGTCCAAAAGAAGCCAAACTAAAATAATCGAAAATACAAGAAGCTGTACTTTTTGCGGAAAAGATGGAATAGAACCGGAGGATAATTATTGTAAAAATTGCGGGGAAAAGTTCGGTTAACTTTCCAGACTGAGGAACTTATGGATGTCTTTGACCATTCCAAAGATTAGAAGAATATCTTCCTCCGCGAATATATAATCTGACTTAATCACTCCCGTAACCTGTTTTTTGAGGGATTTCATTCCCAGAAGGTTTGCCTTTTCTTTCATTTTGATAGTGGACAGGATGTTGAGCGAGAATTCATTTCTGATGTTCGCTTCAACTAAACTCATCCCGATATATCTCTTGGGCAACTTCACTTCAACAATATTATAATCGTCCGAAATTTCCAGAGAGTCCAATACTCCTTTAAGTTCAAGTCTTTTTGCCAATCGCTGAGCTGTTTCCTCTTCGGGATGAATGATTTCATCCACACCAATCGCCCGGATTACGGTTTCATGAAGCTGATTTATTGCTCGTCCAATAATTCTCTTAGGATTTAATTGTTTGAAAATAGCGGTCGTCATAATAGAGGCTCCGACATCTTCTCCGATAGCGATGATGACCACGTCGCAATCTTTCATGGGAAGGTTTTTCACAGCTTGCAGATCTGTCGCATCCAATAGAACAGCGTGTGTGATTTTATCCTGAATCATCTCGATTCTGTTTGGACGGCTGTCCACACCGACTACTTCATGGCCTAATTCGGTTAATCTCTGGGCTAAAAAAGCCCCGAAGTTTCCCATTCCTACGATCGTATATTTCATGATGATTTGATTAAGAAACGATGACTGATTCCTCTGGATATCTATAACGCTGTTCTCCTATTTTTCGGGAAATGGCTATCAAAATTGTAAGCGTACCGACTCTTCCCAAAAACATAACTAACATAATCACAATTTTACTTGCCGTACTGAGTTTTGCTGTGATTCCTAAACTCAATCCCACGGTCGCAAATGCACTAAACACCTCAAAAGCGACATCAATTAGCTCCAGTTCAGGATTGAAAATTGAAATTAAAAATACGGCCAGTCCTACCACCAAAAATGAAAGGGCAATCACGGCAAAGGATTTTCTGAGGGTTTCACCAGTTATTTCCCTTCCAAACACTTCTACTCGCTTCTTTCCGGTCGCAACACTCCATGTATTGAGAATAGCGACAGCGAAGGTAGTTGTTTTAATACCTCCTCCGGTAGATCCCGGAGAGGCACCGATCCACATCAGGATCAGGTAAAATAAAACAGTGGGTACCGCCAAAGTAGTCATATCCACGGTATTGAAACCTGCTGTCCTTGGGGTCACCGAACCAAAAAAGGAGGTGACGATTTTCCCGTAAGTGCTCAGTCCTTTTAAGGAGGATTCTTGCTCAAAAAACCAATAAACTAATGTCCCAACAACCAAAAGTATTCCTGTTGTGTACATCACCAGTCTGGTGTTTATGCTTGAAACTCTCGGTGTGTGCTTGTATTCTTCCAGACCTTTTATTTCCCTGACGCCACCCAGCGCCACTCTGTGAAAATAATTGTAGTAATTGATAAATACCGGAAAACCTATTCCGCCCAGGATAATTGAAATAGCAATCACCAAATGCATGTTATAAAGCTCACGGAATCCAGTTTCATAAAGCCCGTTATAAAGTGTGGAAAAACCGGCATTACAAAAAGCTGAAATGGAGTGAAAAAGTGCAAAAAAGAATCGAGCGGTGTTATTTGTAAAAAACTCCGGACTGGTCAAATTATAGACCAATATTGTCCCGATCAATTCGACACCAAGGGTAAAAATGATGATTTTAACAAGGGTCGAACCAATTGCCCCTATGTTGTTTTCATTGATGTAATCTTTCAGATAAAGGCTGTTTTCGATCGAAAGGCTACCCTTAAAAAAGAATCCGAAAAAACTGGTAAAGGTCATCATTCCAAGACCTCCAATTTGGATTAAGCTTATCAGAATCGTCTGTCCAAACACCGTGAAAACAGAGGAAGTATCCACTACAATCAGGCCGGTCACACAAACCGCGCTCGTTGAAGTAAAGAGGGCGTCGATAAAAGTGATCGGCACGGTGGTGGATCTTGGTAAGCTTAGCAAGGCCGCACCGATGAAGATTAAAACGATGAAGCTAAGGATGAAAACCAATGATGGATTCAGCTTTAGTTTGTTTACCATCAAGCTGAGCTTTCCGAGCTCCATGATGAAAAGCACGATGACCAGCACATTGAGAATAAAAAACCGCTTCGAGATATTTAAAGCATCTTCAGAAAGATCTCCTCCAAAAATTTGCCAGCGGATCAGCGCCATTATAACCAAGAATACTGCGATCGTGAGTTCAAAAATAGCCCTTCGGTTTTTGATTGACTCATTCGACATCAGGATTTTGAGTCCCATCAAAATTCCGAGAAGGAATAGGAATAAGGAGAAAAGCCGGGAAGTTACCTCCAGGGTTTCGTGGGTGGGGGAGTAACCGAGGTGATAAACGAATAATCCAAACGCACCGAAACTCAGATAGAGGATAAGCGGTTCCAGAAGATTTTTTATCCTTTTATTAAGAATTAGATTCTTATCAGGATTAGATAAAATTTGAAAGGCTCTTTTCATTTAATTATTGGCGAGAGACAAAGCGGAATTTTTCACCTTTCCCTCACTTGAAGTGCTTTTTCAAGGATGAAAGGTACCTCTTTTCCGGAAAAAGAAGGATTTTACTTTCTAAATTTTGAGAGGAGTAAATACTGGATTTTCCACTGAAGATATAAGCAATCAAACAAGCAATCCCCAGGAAAACCCCAGACTCAATTCCAAAAAGCTCCATCCCCATAATCGTGCAGGCAATTGGAGTATTGGTGGCTCCTGAGAAAACTCCAACAAAGCCCATCCCTGCAAGGAGTGCAATCGGAAGAGGAATCCAGGCAGACATGGAGTTTCCCAAGGTTGCTCCTGTGAAAAACAACGGCGTTACTTCACCTCCTTTGAATCCGGCTCCCAAAGTCAATCCGGTCAAACCCGTTTTCGCTAACCAATCATACCAGGGTAAAGGAGTTTCGAAAGCTTCCAGAATCCTGGGAACCCCTAGTCCGAGGTAAGTTGTGCTGTCCGAAATCCAGACAATTCCCCCGATCAACAGCCCGCCAATGAACGGCCTCAAGGGCGGATAGGAAATCATCTTTGAAAACTGACCGGAAAAAAATTGAGTAGTTTTTGAAAAAATCCTGGCCGAAATGCCAAAGGCAATCCCGGCAGGAATCACCCAAAGAAGGTTCCTCAAAGAGTGAATCGGAATGTCCGGAATGGAAAATTGAGTGTGTGAAACCTGCCAAACCAACTCACAAACCCAATGAGCAACGAAAGCTGTCAAAAATGCAGGAAAAAGCGATTTCCAACGGAATTTGCGATGAAGCATCCATTCCAACGCAAAAATTGCTCCGGCAAGCGGAGTTCCAAAGACAGATGCAAATCCTCCTGCAACACCTGCAATTAATACCAGTCTTCGGTTTTCTGCATGAAGCTTAAACCATTTCGTAAGCTGATCTGCGAGAGATCCTCCCATCTGTATAGCAGTCCCCTCACGTCCTGCTGATCCTCCAAAAAGGTGAGTAGCTAATGTCCCAAAAAGTACCAATGGAGCCATTTGGATAGGAATAGGATGAGTGGATTTATAGATTTCTTCCAGAATCAGATTATTCCCTTTGAGTGATTTTGAGCCATAGTGATGATAAATCCAACCTATTCCAAAGCCAGCAACCGGTAACAATCCGATGACCCAAAGATGAGTTTCGCGATAATTAGTGGCCCATTCCAGGGCTATCAAAAACACAGCTGAAGCAGAGCCGGAGAGAATGCCGACTAAAGCCCCCAATCCCAGCCAGGATGAAAAATATCTTATAATTTCCTTCAGGTTCAAAATCCAAATTTTGGTTGCAAAATAGCGAGTTGAAGGTTAAGGAAGTAATCAGGCTGATTTTTTGCAATTGTAAGATCGAGGAGTTGATCCTTCAACCAATTCGAGTCTTTTCAAGTTATCTTTCAAAAAATCACAAAATGAAAAACATCCTCATCACCGGAGGTTCCGGACTTGTTGGTAAGGAAATTACTAAAATCCTGGAGTCAAAGGGTTATTCCGTTGCCTGGATGAGCCGATCTCCCCAAAGTCAAAAATCGTTTTTGTGGAATGTCGAAAAGAACCAAATCGAACCTGAAGCGATCGAATGGGCCGATGCGATCATTCATTTGGCGGGAACAGGTGTGGCAGAAAAAAGATGGACTGCTGAGCGAAAGAAAGACATTTTGGAGTCCAGAACTCAAAGCACTGAATTGCTTTATCAAACAATAGAAAAGGCTAATAAAAGGCCCAGCACCTTTATTTCTGCCTCTGCGGTTGGCTTTTATGGCTTCAATACGGGTACAAATCTCGTGGATGAAAACAGCCTGGCCGGGTCTGATTTTTTGGCTGGAGTGGTCGTTGCCTGGGAAAATGAAGTGAAGAAAATGGAGGGGCTCGATTTGAGAACAGTACTCCTCCGAATCGGAATTGTTTTGTCGGAAGAAGGCGGAGCATTAAGCGAAATGCTCAAGCCGCCCGTTGCTGCGCCGCTTGGTTCAGGAGATCAATGGATGAGTTGGATTCACATTCAGGATTTGGCTAGGATGTTCGTTTTTGCTTTGGAGAAAACCACTTTGCAAGGAGTC
Source organism: Algoriphagus sp. (assembly GCA_029945945.1). Classification (GTDB taxonomy): domain Bacteria; phylum Bacteroidota; class Bacteroidia; order Cytophagales; family Cyclobacteriaceae; genus Algoriphagus. The sequence goes on from JAQSDM010000004.1 coordinate 116,137, forward strand.
TTCAATGCTGTCGCCCCTAATCCTGCCACAAATCAGCAACTAACCCAAGCCGCTGCAAAAGCAAAAGGAAAGCCCTATGTCGGAATTGGTGTTCCGGGATTCGCACTGAAACTTGTTTTGGGGGAAATGGCAGCAATGGTTTTGGGTGGAAATCGCGTATCCTCACAAAAAATCCAAAAAGCTGGTTTTGAGTTTGAATTTCCCGATTTAGAGCCGGCGTTGAAAGATTTATTCTAAGTTTGTTGGCTTAAATCCTTTTATTCCTGCCAATCAAAAACCAAAGAATTGTCCCCAAAAGCGGGACCAGAATCACAATCAGGATCCAAACCAGCCGATCGCTGGGGTTAGCAAATTTGCTTCTCACTACATCAAAGATTGTATAGATGTAGATGATCAATCCGAGTGCTCTTAGTAGTCCATACATGATTTTACGAATTGTGAGTTTTAGTGCTTTTTCCCATTGCTAAATAGATGATCGGACCGAAAAATTGTGCAAACACAATGATTACTATCCAGATCATCTTCATGTTGGGGTCTTTGAAATTTGACCGCACGATATCAACCAGGCAGTAAACCCAAACGGCAAAATAGACCAAGCTGAAAATGATAAATGGTCCTGCGCCAATGTTTTGAACGAATAAAGGAGTCATTTTTTGAAAAATTAAGAGGTTGAGTTTTTTGTAAAGTCGGGATCAAATCTTCCATCTCTCTTTTTTGTTCTTTTGTTCATACTCAGATAGAGGAAAGTCCCGATTATTGGAACAAATACAATCAGGATCGCCCAAATCAATTTTGTATGAGAATCTTTAAAATCAGACCTGATCATGTGGATCAGTGCATAAATCCAAAATCCCAAATAAGAGAGTCCGGTAAGCTGCCAAAGTAAAATTCCATTTCCTGGTACGACCAAATCCATAGCACTTCTTCAATTATTTTAACCACTGAACCAAAATAGGTTTTTTTAAGAAAACTTAGTTGGAATTTAGGCAAAAGTTTAATCCTCCTGTATTATGAAGAAGTGTGCGTTGTCACTGCTTTTATCTCTCTTCTCCTTCCTGGCTATGGCTCAGGTGGACATGAGTTATTATTTACCAAAGGGCTTTACCTACAATCCGGCCATCCCCACACCCAAGCAAGTTCTGGGTTATGAAGTTGGAGAATGGCATGTGACGCATGATCAATTGGTCATGTATATGAAGGCGGTAGCGGAAGCTTCCGATCGTGTGATTATTGAGGAAACAGGCAGAAGTTATGAAAAGCGTCCGCAGGTTTTGCTCACGATTTCTTCCCCGACAAATCTTGGAAAAATCAGCCAAATCAAAGCCGATCGAATGAAACTTCGGGACTCAGGAGCCGCTTCGGATATCGCTAATATGCCGGTGGTGATGTTTATGGGCTATTCAGTTCATGGAAATGAGCCCAGCGGATCAAATGCATCTTTGCTTTCGATCTATCATTTCGCAGCTGCAAATGAAATCGCAGCGGATCTCGAAAACATGGTTCTTTTGCTTGATCCGGCCATCAATCCTGACGGTCTGAATCGTTTTGCTTCGTGGGTCAATTCCCATAAAGCTTACAACATGAACGGTGATCCGAATAACCGAGAGTATAATGAAGCCTGGCCAAGAGGCCGGACCAACCATTACTGGTTTGATTTGAACCGAGACTGGTTGCCGGTGCAGCATCCTGAGTCAAGAAATCGTGTGAGAATTTTTCAGGAATGGCTTCCAAACGTTCACCTGGATTTTCATGAGATGGGTACCAATAGTACTTTCTTTTTCCAGCCGGGCGTACCTACCCGAATGCACCCGCTTACTCCAGCCAAGAACTTTGAGCTGACCGAAAAAATAGGACAGTATCATGCGAAAGCTCTGGATCAGATAGGCTCTTTGTATTACACCCAGGAAAATTACGATGATTTCTACTACGGAAAAGGCTCCACCTATCCGGACGTGCAGGGATCGATCGGGATACTATTTGAGCAAGCGAGCAGCAGAGGTCATTTGCAGGAAAGCGATAATGGAATGTTGAGTTTTCCTTTCACCATCAGAAATCAGTTTACTGCCAATCTTTCATCCTATCAGGCAACGAAGGAAATGCGTCAGGAATTAAATCAGTGGATGAAGGATTTCTACAAAAGTATCAAAACTGAAAGTGAAGCTGATGTCAACAAGGCCTATATTTTTGGAGCGAAAGAGGATGACGCCAGAAGTTTTCACCTTGCAGATTTGATCGTTCAGCATGATATCAAAGTCTTCGGTCTGAAAGAAGATATTACTGTAAACGGCACTGAGTTTAAGAAAGGGAATTCCTACATCGTGCCGGCAGATCAACCTCAATACAGATTGATCAAAGCAATGTTTGAAACACGGACCACCTTCCAGGACAGCTTGTTTTATGACATCTCTGCCTGGACTTATCCGATGGCTTTCAACTTGGACTACATGGCTCTAAACAGCAAGATTCTAAATCTGGCAAACGTTGAGCAAGTCAATAAATCAACTCTTGCTTTGGCACCTGGTAAGGTAATCGGCACAGCGGGAGCCTATCAATATGCGATGGAGTGGACAGATTATTATTCTCCAAAAGCAGCTTACAAACTTCTTAGCGCCGGATTCTTGGTTCGGATAGCTAATAATGAGTTTGCTACACCGGATGGGAAGAAATTTGGAAGAGGAACAATTTTGATAAGCAAAGGAGAATCCGGGCTGGATGATCAGGCATTTTTCCAAAAGCTAACTCAAATCGCAGTGAATTCGACTGTGGATATTCATGCCCTTTCCACCGGATACACGACAGGTATGACGATGGGCTCGCCTAATATTGCTGTTTTGAAAAAGCCGGAAATCGCATTGCTTGTAGACGGCGGTGTGGACAGCTACGAAGCCGGAGAAATCTGGCATTTGCTGGATCAGCGTTTTGAAATGCCATTGACTCTGCTTCCTGTAGGGTCTGTAAATTCTGCAGCACTTGATCGATATAATGTATTGCTGATGCCTGATGGAAATTATACAAGTCTCGGTGCAAACGGTGCCGCGGCGATTAAATCCTGGGTTACCGGTGGAGGCACAATCGTAGCAAAAGGCGGAGCGATTCAGTTTCTTTCTAAAAATGAAATAGGGAATTTCACCTTCCGAGACAGTCCCGCTTCCGAAAAGGGACTTCAAAAGAAGTACTCAGAATATGAGAATACAACAGGTGCCAAAGTAACGGGTGGCGCTATTTTCAATGCCCGACTGGACATCACTCACCCGATCGGATATGGCTATATCAATCCTGATATCCACACGTTCAGAAATGATAACTTGTTTTTGGCACCATCGGAAAATCCTTACGCAAACCCATTGGTCTATACTGAGAACCCATTGGCTTCAGGCTATTTGCACCCTTCTAATTTATCCGGAATTCAAAATGGAGCAGTAATCAGAGTTTCCGGAGTGGGAAAAGGAAGAATAATTGGATTTGCAGACAATCCAAACTTCAGAGCATTCTGGTTTGGAACCAATAAGCTGTTTATGAATTCAATCTTCTTCGGACAAATTATCCAGACCGGGACAACCCGATAAGCTATAATTGAGTATAAAATCCCGGGATTATTCTCGGGATTTTTTTATTTCCGATATATTCTCTCTTCGAAAAAGTATTTTGCCATTGAATCATTTGTCAGCCATCTTAATAAAACTCATGAATTTCCTAAAAACACTTTCAGTTTTTTCCCTTTTTGCCTTGTGCTTTTCCGCACAGGGAGCATTTGCTCAGGACATGTCCTTCGAGGACTACAATCCTCCATCAACCCTGAAGGTCCCGGAAAATCCTGTGAAACGAGCAAAGTTTCCTTTTGTCGATATTCACAGTCATCAGGGAGGAATCAATGAAGCGAAAATTGATCAGTTGATCGCCGAAATGAATGAGCTGAACATGGGTGTATTGATCAATCTGAGCGGAAGAGGCTTTGGTCAGGGCAACAGCAATACCCAGCAGGAATACATCAAGGGTATGATCGGTGAGTTCAATACCCATGCGCCGGGCAGATTTATGGTTTTCACCAATATCAATTTCGCGGGTTTTGGACTGGAAGATTGGTCCAGACTTGCAGTGAAAGAGATGGAGGAGGATGTTGCAGCCGGAGCAAATGGCCTTAAAATATACAAGAGCCTGGGATTCTCTGTGAAAGACAACAATGGAAATCGCGTACCTGTTGATCATCCGGCTTTGGATGCAGTCTGGGCAAAAGCTGGCGAATTGGGAATCCCTGTTCTGATTCATTCAGCCGATCCGGCTCAATTCTGGCAGCCCTTGGATTCGACAAATGAACGATGGTTGGAATTAAAATTGAACCCAAATCGGAAGAGGTCAGCGACTGATCCGGTTCCTTTCGAGCAAATCATTGCTGAGCAACACAATGTTTTTGCGAAGCATCCCAAGACTACTTTCATCAATGCTCACATGGGATGGATGGCAAACGACTTAGATGCAGCAGGGGCACATCTGGACAAATATCCAAACGTTAATTATGAAATCGGGGCGATCATCGCCGAATTGGGCCGTCAGCCGAGAAGAGGAAAAGAGTTTTTTGTGAAGTATCAGGACCGGATTCTTTTTGGAAAAGACGCCTACAACAAAGAGGAGTATTACACTTACTTCCGCGTTTTGGAGACAGAAGATGAGTACTTCCCTTACTATAAAAAATATCACGCTTACTGGAAAATGTACGGACTGGGTTTGCCTGACGAAGTTTTGAAAAAAGTCTATTACAAAAATGCGCTTCGCATTGTGCCGAATATGGACAAGACACAGTTTCCGGATTAAGAAATGCATGATTCCGACAGGAATCCTTCATGTAAAGAAAAGCTTGATTTCTTTACCTAAGCTCTGTGATTAGTTTGTATAAGAGGTTTCCCACAGATTAGCTCAGATTTATTTCCTGAGCTAATCTGTGGGAAATCCCTTTTCAGAACCTTAAACTCAATCCCAGCAGGAAATTAGTCCCTGCCATGGGATAGTAATAGTTTTCAGTCACCAATTCACGATTGTTCGTTTCTCCCGGCACAAAGTAGCTGAAGGTATAGCCATTCGGCTCGTACATTTCATTGAAGACATTGTTGATAAGTAAGTTTAGCTCCAGGCTTTTGAAATAGCGGGGTTGTACTTTGTAGCTGATTCGCAGGTCATTGGTGAAGAATGCATCCAATGCCCGGGACTCATTCGAGGTATTATCCAGAAATTGCTGGCCTACGTACTTGCTCAGCCAGTTCAGCGATAGGTTTTTCACAGGCTTAAACTCGATGATCGCCGAAGCCACGGTATTTGGAGAAAAGGCGATATCGGTATCGGTATACGTAATCGCTTCCTGACGGAAATCCGCCACACTGTAGTCATCGATGTACTCGGTAAACTCAGCAATCTTGTTTTGGCTGAAGGCAATATTTCCCCCAAAAGTCCAGGATTTTGAAAGCTGGAAAGTACCGTCAAGTTCGATTCCTGCGCGATAGGAAGATTCCACATTTTCCCGGATATAAGCTCCCACGTCATTAATCTGTCCGGTCAGGATCAGCTGATCTTTGTAATCCATGAAGTAGAAATTGGCATTGTAGCTGAATCTTCCTGCTTTGGCACGGACACCCGCTTCGATGTTATTCAATTTTTCCGGTTTGGGAACTTCCGTGATTGGATTGTCGGTAAAGTCAGATCGGGTAGGTTCACGATTGGCAACGGCATAGCTCGCATACCAGGTTTTCCCGGATTTCTCGTAGCTGAAACCAAACTTTGGATTGAAGAAGGAGTAATTTTCCTGACCATCCACGATTCGCTGATCGTCATTTATTCCTGCGAAAGAATAGTTGACTCCACGAACTTGAAGGTCTCCGAAGAGATTTAGTCCGGGCTTCAGTTCGTAGGTAGCTTTCAGATACATATTCCGATCGTCTTTGATTGCATTGTTGTCGTAGTATCGGTCACGGATGTTGGTGTTTCCGGCAACTCGCGCCCAGATGATTTCTCCGAAATGTCCGCCATCGTAGCGATTTGCGCCGCCGCCGAGAATCAAATCCCATTTTCCATCGGTTGAGATATAATTTACGGAACCTACAAATCCAAAGAAATCATTGTCAAGCCATCTTCTGCGCACGATATCTGTGCTTTCGATGACTTCACCACCGATCTCCACATTTGGCAAACCATAATTGGCAAAGGCATCATCTTCCCGGAATTGCTCGTAATATCCCCGACCGTAAGTGTAGTGCATTGCCAGATTTGTATTCCAGTTGGAACCGATTTTACCGGTATAGATCAACTGATAATGATCCTGCTGGTAATTGTCCGTTTCATTTTCGTACGTGTAATAGTTGGAGGTCCGGTCGTCTTCCAGCTTGGATTCTGGCAATCCATACCAGCTTTGGTAGGTTTGTTCCTTTCCGGAAAATGCATTGAGCTTGATGACGTGATTTTCGCCATAGTAGCCACCCGATACAAACCAACTTGTGAGATCTGAAGATGCCCGATCCACGTATCCTTCGGAAGTGATTTTGGACAGGCGCGCATCTACGGCGAAGCGATCGTTGAGTAATCCTGTTCCGGCTTTCACGGTATGTCTCCAGGTATTGAAAGAACCGAAACCATTGTCCACTTGAGCATAGGCTTCATCTTGTCGCGTGTCAGTCTGGAAGTTCAGGCTCGCGCCAAAAGTTGCAGCACCATTAGTGGAGGTTCCTACTCCCCGCTGGATTTGAATATTGTCCACCGAAGAAGCAAAATCAGGCATATTCACCCAGAAAACCCCATGGGATTCTGCATCATTGAGAGGTATTCCGTTGACAGTTGCATTGATTCGGGTTTGATCGGATCCTCGGATTCTCAGTCCGGTGTATCCTACGCCTGCTCCTGCATCGGAATAAGAAACCACAGAAGGAGTAAAATTGAGAAGAATCGGGATGTCCTGTCCCAAATTTCGCTTGGCGATTTCGGACTTATCCACAGTCGTGAAGGTCGTTGGCGTGCTTTCCGATGCTCGGGTTGCGGAGACAATAAACTCCTCAGTCAGTAAATCTTTTGATTGGAGTTTGATGACAAGTTCACCAGAATACGGAACTGAAATCGTCTGGCGAAAAGCATCAAAACCCAAATAAGAAACGCGCAACTGTATTTCTCCTGTCGGAAGTTTGGTGATTGTAAATTCACCGTTTTCATCTGTGACTGCTCCCCGACCCAGATTTTCGGTCCATACGGAAGCTCCGGTTAAGGGATTTCCGGTTTGGACATCCAATACTTTTCCGCTCAGGCTTTCTTGTGCCCATGCAGAAAATGAGGCCAGGCAAAAAGCCAGGCTTAAGAATAGATTTTTCATTAATAATTTATCCCTCGCGAGAAGTTTGAGTTAAACATGAGAAAACTCAGGGGTAGTTTTCCGTGATAGTTTACCCGGTTTGCATAGCAGAAAACAAAAGAAATCGCCGAAGGGTACCGCTTCGGATAACAGGTTTTACTTTTTACTATGCTTGTTCATTTTCCCTTCGCCGGCATTACCCGGATCAGGTTTTATGGGTATGATCTCAGCCCGAAATATTAAGGCACCCCTTATGATCTGAAAGCAAAGGTAATCGGGAAAAGGAATTTTGCAATTTGGAAAGCATAAAAATCAAGTGGGGTTCCAAAATCCTCGATGACGATAAATTCTACGATTATTCAAGGACTTGGGATTGAAAAGCAGGCAGAATTCTCCTCCTTTTTCCTAATTTCAATTTTCAACCCAATCCACCTATGCGCCTTTACAAACTTCCTTCTTCCACTCTTTTGCAAACCGATTCTCAATTTTTAGCAGGTCCTCAATTGGACTGGGACAATCTTTTGGCACAAGAAAACCTGGGAGAGCATTTGAAAAATGAGTCCAAAAACTGGAAAGAAATCTCCGAAACCGAAGCAAATCAATTGATAGCCTCAGGGCTTTTGGCGCCGATGGGAAATCAGGAAATCTGGGCAGCGGGAGTAACGTATTACCGCAGCCGAACGGCCAGAATGGAGGAATCTCAGGATTCCGGAGGGGCAGATTTCTACGACAAAGTTTACAATGCGGACCGGCCGGAGTTGTTTTTCAAAGCCACAGCGAGTAGGGTTTCCCCTCCCGGCGGAATAGTGAATATCCGCAAAGATTCTACCTGGGATGTGCCCGAGCCTGAACTCACGCTTGTGATTTCTCCTTCCGGAAAGATCCAGGGATATACCGTCGGAAACGACATGAGCAGCCGAAGCATCGAAGGAGAAAACCCCCTTTATTTGCCTCAGGCAAAGGTTTACCTGGGTTGCGCAGCGATTGGGCCTTGTATTTTGGTTCAGAAGGAAGCTCTTCAGGAGGATACGAAAATTAGCTTGGAAATTTTCAGAGACGGGAAATTGGCCTTCACAGGTGAAACGGCACTTACTCAATTAAAGAGGAAGCCTCAGGAATTGGCAGACTGGCTTTACCGTGCGAACTCCTTTCCGATAGGCTGTTTTATGATGACGGGTACGGGAGTCGTTCCCGATGATTTTACGCTTGGAAAAGGGGACAAAGTACGGATTGGAATTGAGGGAATAGGCGTGTTGGAAAACACCGTTCAGGAGATTTGAAAAAGGGATCAATTGATCTTTGATCCCAAGTTTCTTCTGCTGCGATTCAAGCTGGCAAAATAATTGTTTAAATGAACTCGAATCATTCTTTTCATTTTAGACAATACGCCCATGAAACATTTATTCATTTTCGTTCTGATCGCAGTTTTTGCTTTTTCCTGTGACTTCAATGATGAGCCCAATCCCCTGAGCACTGCTGAAGAATGGAAACTTGCCGGATATTCGAATTCATTTTCCTCAAATAAGGGGATCGTTGCCGTTCAGGATTCTGCCTTTGTCTACACGTTGTTTGCGACAGGAGAATTCACCAAAAAAGTCGGCAATAATGAACTCAGCGGGACATTCGAAAAGGGCACTTTGGGGGATAGAACCACAATTACCTTCAATTTTCTCACTCCAAAAAATCTGTTGATCCATAGCTGTTTTCAAGGAAAAGAGCAGTATTTCATTGATGGAAGCGGTCAAATGATCGGAACTTGGGACAGTTGCGATGGGACAAAGCTTTACTTTAGAAAGGGGAATTAATCAATTGATTTGATTTTTAAGATCCACAGAAACTTTTTTCTAAAACAGCGCTACCGACAACCTCAAATCAACTTCTAATTTAAAGTTAATTAGCAGTTGATTATCTCTTTATTTCTGAACAACCAGACACTGATTGTTAATCGGCACGTGTCTTCGCTTAAGGAATTTTTACACCAAAGTATTTGTCAAGCGTGTATTTGGGTTGCCATTGGTCCGGTTTTCTCACCAAGGTTTTGTAGTCATAGTTCAAAGGTAGAAATAGGTCTGCGGTCAACTCAGTCGTGTCTCCAACCTCTTTCTGCCAATCTTTCAACAAGGACATTAATTCAGCCTCCTTTGTCTTATGTTCTGTGGTGTTTGCCAGATTTTTCAACTCATAAGGATCTGAAGGAAGGTGAAAGAGTTGGGTGAAGTCCCTTTCCGGGTACCGGATCAATTTCCATTCTTTATCTCTCACGGCTCTGACCGTATGTCTGTAGGCTGTAAACAAAGAAGATCGGATTTCATTGACTGTCCCATTCAGGAGATTGACCAGATTCATTCCATCAATTCCTGCAGGCTTGGGCAAACCCGCTAACTCGGAAAGTGTTGGATATAGATCATAGAGATAAACCAAGGCATCAAACTCAGAATCTTTTGGAATTCCGGGGCCTTTTAAGATCAACGGTACTTTGGTACTATGCTCGTAGAGATTTTGCTTTCCCAAAAGCCCATGGCTTCCTGCGGCAAGGCCATTGTCTGCTGCGTAGACGATGATGGTATTTTCATATAGCCCATTTTTTTTGAGCACGTCAATGATATTTCCAACCTGGTCATCCAAATGGGTGATCAGACTATAGTAATCAGATAAAATGGATTGAATTATTGCTGGTTCTCTCGGCCATGAAGTAATGTTTTCATCCCGAACGGTCATATCATCAAATGCAAAAGGATGCAAAGGCATAAAATTTTCCGGTAGGGGAATTGTGCCGTCTGGATATTCATCTAAATAAGGTGGTGAGGGGGAATATGGGTCATGCGGTACCGTAAAAGCTACATAGCAGAAGAAAGGATTGGCACGGTCTGTACCAGCGTATTCTTCAATAAAACCAATGGCAGCCTCTGAGAAAAGATCCGTTGAAAATCCCTTTTTGGTCGGTTCACCCAGCACCCCAGTGGAGTCCATATCTCTGACTGCAATATTGAAATGGTCACCCATTCCTCCAAGGAATACATTTTTGGCTTTTTGAAAACTTGCTTCAAAAGCTACTTTTTCATTATGCCATTTTCCAGTGCCAAAGGTAGTATAGCCATTATTTCCAAAGTACATCGGCATGGTTTCGACTCCATCCAATCGGTCATAGACATGAAAAAGGCTTTTTCCACTAAGCATCATGGCCCTGCTCGGTGCGCAAATAGCGCCATGGTGACCTCCCATTACATACGCATTGGTAAATCGGGATCCTTCTCTGGCCAGCTGGTCAATGTTGGGAGTCCGGATATTTTTATTGCCGGTGATTCCTAAAGCATCGGCCCTTTGGTCATCTGCAAAAAGGAATAGGACATTGGGTTTTTCAGGAGGTTTGGGACTACACGATAGGACCAGACATGTGAAAAAAATAATCAATGAATAAAAGAAAGATTTCATATACAAATCTGGTTGGATGTGGGGATTCATTAGTAAGTTATAAAAAATGGAGGTTCCAGAAAGCTCATCCTGACGCTTTTCGGAGAAACCAAATAAGCCAAAATCAGATATCAACTGATATTTTTACCACTGGTATAATTCCAACCAAGCGATAGGTGATGCAGAATATTTTTGCATCGGATTACCCTTCCTATGAACAAGATTCTCAGTGTTATACTTTTCCTTTTGGTTACCACTTCTTTTGCCCAGCAGGAAAAGCAGGCTCTGCCAAATGCCTTTGCGTTCAAATTAAAACAACCGATCGTTCTCGATGGAGTGCTGGATGAGGAAATCTGGACCAATTCCGAAGCATGGAACGGAAATTTCATGCAATATTTTCCTTCAGATACTTCTGAGTCCAGGATTAAAACCCGTGTGAAAGTCGCTTTTGATGACAACAATCTCTACGTAGCTGCGGTAATGGAAAATCTGGGACCGAGAAAATACGTGTCCACTTCCTTACGAAGGGATTTCAGAGGAGAGCAAAATGATGCCATTGTCTTTGTCCTGGATACTTTCAATGATAAAACCAATGCTTTTTCATTTGGAGTCAATCCGTATGGCGTGCAGCGGGAAGGGTTAATTTCCAATGGAGGATCTAGGTCGGAAGATCTTAGCCTTGCATGGGATAATAAGTGGTATTCTGAAGCTAAAATCTTCGAGAATCACTGGCAGGTTGAGCTTATTATACCCCTTTCTACGATCCGCTTCAATGATGAAGCACAAAACTGGAATGTAAATTTCTATCGTATCGACAGCGAAATGGGAGAACGTAGCACCTGGTCTCCGGTTCCCAGAAATTTTCCGATCCTTTCTTTAGCATTCAGCCGAAAATTACTTTTCGAAGAGCCGATCAAGAAAACCTCGGCTAATATTTCCCTGATTCCTTACACTGCCGCCAGAACATCGAAAAACTTCCTGGAAGGAACCTCTGAACAATTGACTCCGGCTTTTGGAGGGGATGCTAAAATCGGGATTGGTCCGGCGATGAATCTTGATCTTACTTTTAATCCGGATTTTTCGCAGGTAGAAGTGGATCAGCAAGTGACAAATCTGGATCGATTCGAAATCTTTTTCCCGGAGAGAAGACAGTTTTTCCTTGAAAATGCTGACTTGTTCGACAGCTTTGGGCAGATGCGCTCCCGACCTTTTTTCTCAAGAAGAATTGGTGTAGACATCGACTCGGCAACTGGCCAAAATGTCCAAAGTAAGATTATCTACGGAGCAAGATTAAGTGGAAAAATCAATGAGAATTGGAGGGTAGGTTTGTTGAATATGCAGACCGCCACCGATGAAGAGGCCGGAATTGTAGGAAAAAATTTCAGCGTGCTGGCTGTCCAAAAGAAAATATTTGCCCGCTCGAATATCGGCTTGATTTACGTGGATCGGGAGTCTTTGGCACTGGATGAATTTCAGCAGCTTTTTGATCCAACCGCCTACAATAGACTTTTGGGAGCTGATTTCAACCTGGCTTCAGCAGATAACCGCTGGACGGGAAAAGTCTTTTATCACCGAACTTTTGAATCTATTGAAACTGAAAAACCATATTCCTTCAACGCGTACGTCCTGTACAGTGACTTGCATTGGAACTGGAGTTTCAGCTATCAGGACATCGGAAAGGACTTTAATCCTGAGGTAGGTTACTTACCGAGAGCGGATTTTAAGCGCCTGAATCCCGATGTGTCTTATCTCTTCTATCCAAAATCAGGCAGTATTAACCGGCATGGTCCAAAATTGGAATTTGAAGGCTATTGGAATGAAACTCTCGGAACTACCGATCGGGATATCAACCTGAGCTATCTGCTCCGATTTAATTCTTTCTCAGAACTCGAAATCAAACAGAAAAACAGATACGTGTATTTGTTCAATGATTTTGATCCAACCCGGACTGGCGGAGAACCGCTTCCTGCCGGGTCTGATTACAATACCAAAACGATCGGGGTCGAATACAAGAGCAATCCAAGAAATCCTTTCAACATCATGCTTGAAGCAGAAGGCGGCCAATATTTCACAGGAAATATCCAAAGGATTCAAAGCCAAATGGGACTCCGAATCGGATACACTGCCAATGTTTCGATGAATTTCAACTATGCGCGAATCCGACTTCCCGAACCGCAAAGTGATGCGGATTTGATCTTGGTAGGACCGAGAATTGATCTGACATTCTCAAAAAGTGTGTTTTGGACCACCTTCGTCCAATACAACAATCAGATCGATAATCTCAATATCAACACCCGATTGCAGTGGAGATATGCACCTGCTTCCGACTTCTTCCTGGTTTATACGGACAATTACTTCCCTGGAGACTTTATGCCAAAGCAGCGGTCTTTGGTGCTGAAGTTGAACTATTGGTTGAATCTTTAAGAACCTATTTCTCCGCTTCTACCCTCATCTTTTTCCCTGTCATCAGGATTCTTCGGTAGCCATCTTTGGTGTCTGAGCTTACTTCTTTTCCTAAGACTTTTACCTTCTTGAATTCTTCCGGAATCTCAATTGAAATCCCCCATTTACTCTGGGTTTGGTCCACTTCGATTGCCCGCACGCCGGACTTATCCACATAGGTTAGACTGATTTCATTGTCTCCGATGATTACTTTTTGAATGGATGCTTCTTCCCAATCAGTCGGCATCTGAGGACGAATATAAATTACTCGATTCCCTGCATCCGGCTGGATTCCGAAGAATTGAGTGATCAGAGGAACAGCAAAACTGTACATATTCCAGGCTTGGGTAAACATCCCGTAATCAGGGGAAACTTCGTAGATCGAACCCGGAAGAGCAAAGCCAAAACTCCGTGTCATTCGCTTCAGATAATCAAGTGCTGCGTCGGGATTTCCGTACTTGTTTTCTCCAATCGACTGAACTCCAGTGGGTAAAGTCATCACAGCGCCGGTGTAGGAAAACATTTTGCTTCCCGTGAAGGAGCCATCTTCATTGGCGGCAGCTTCATCCCGGTCGATTCCTGTTACAAACATTCCAAAAGGATTGGTGTATTTTCTTCCTGTTTCCAAGGCGATTTTGGCTTTCTCAGGATCTGCAATTCCCATTTCCATCGGGGTGTTCACTACCCAATTATGATACAAAACAAACCCTTGTTTCTGAGTTTTGGGATATGTGGATAACTTTGCTTTTGTGGCTTTTAATTCTTCCACCGCCCAGGGTTTGTTCAGAGTATCCGCCCGGATAATTGCGCCGTCGATTAAAGTAAGTGCATCTTCAGCAGTCCCGATAAAGTCCGCGTAAGATCCAAACTCAGGAACCCAAAAGTCTGAATTGATGGTAGCTTTCAGTGCGTCGGCTTTGCTTTGGTAATCTTTTGCAAGGTCAGTTTTGCCGAGAATTTCTGCCATTTGCGAAGCGTCGGAAAATGCCTTTTGAGAGTAAACCGCCACATCAATCATTTCAGATTCGAGTCCATGTATTTCCATCATGCCGTAACCGTCAGGGACCAGGTTTCCATCCGAATCATTTTCCAGCAACCAGACCAATCCTTTTTCGATGGTGGGAAAGTATTTTTCCAGAAACTCCCGATCTCCGGTCCATCGGTAAACTTCCCAAATCATGGAGGCAAATTGAGGAGTCTCATTCAGGTTGCCCGGATTGAAAACCGCCCCGTTCGTGCTTACTTCATGGACAATTTTGCCATTTCCGTTCTCTTTTTCCGAGAGAGAATGAATCAGTTCAATCGTGCTGTAAACCAAATCTTTCCTTCCGGTGGCAATCAACCCTTTGATGGTGTATTCGCTGTCCACGCCAAACCACCAGGGATAATCCTGCAATCCTGCTCCAAACCCACGCCCTACTCCGGGAACATCCCGAACCAGCCAGTCGGTGTTGTATTTGATCCACTCAAAAGCCAACTGCAATTCCGCATCGGGAATCTGAATCTCTGCCTGAGTTTTCAATCCGGAGTATCTGTCTTTCTTTGAATTCCAATCGGTCAAAATTCCTTCATGAAGGGAAGCCAAATTTTCCAATGCTTTGATTTCGGTTTCGGTAGACCCTGCGATAAAAACCGGGAATATGATTTCCTGTCCAGCTTCCAAACTGAGCGTGGTGCTGAAACCTGCATTATTCCCGAGTCCTTTTGGCTGCATGGCGCAACCTTGGTCTGTCGGGTTAATTTGAAACTCCGGAGAACTTCCCCATACGACAAACCAATCATTTCCCTGATCCTTTCCTGTAAAGACTTTGGTCATCTCATCAAAGGAAATATCGTCGGGATGATCGATCATTCCCGTTCGATCACCAAGCCAAACCGGCATCAAATCAGTATAACCGCGAAAAGTAAATTCAAACGTTATGGCAGAGGTATCCACATTTTTGATGCGGAAAAGGATCGTCATCCCTTCCTTTCCGTCAGGAACAAATTGCAGTCTTTCGACTTCAATTCCTGATTCGGGATTGTCAAACCGGTGGACATTTGCAAACGGGTAATTGGTAAAGGAACTGGCTTTGTCCAGACAAAATGAATTTCCTTCTGATTCAATCGATGCGGTGAATCCATCCATGAGTTTGATGGGATGAAGCCAGATGCCGCCCATCTCTCCTTCCACATGCCAGCCCAAATCCGGAAACGTTCCGTCTTGGTGGCCGATCAGGTAGACCCGATCTCCGGCCGATACAAAAGGTGAAGCCAGGTAATCCTTTTTCCCCGAAAGTCCATTTAGGGTTTGAAGGCTATCAAAAATTTCTGACTCAGGACTTAAAGGAGTTTGGCAAGAAAAGCTGACTGCGATAAGAACAGTCAGAAAAAGAACAGAATGACGCATGCGTTTTTGTTTTGGATTCAAAGGTTAAAGTGTTTTACCGATTTCCCTCCAGGTAATCAATTTGATGTTTTGTTTTTCGAGAATTTCCCTTGCTTTTTGACTCGTAAAGAAATCATAATCCGCCTGTCTCCAGGGTGCATGGTACGAATCGTGACCCGCCGTAACCGCATTCATTTCCTCATCGTCAAAAGCCAAATGAATCAAAATCACATTCACTCCCGGCTTCAGATTGGTCAGGGCATCCGTATAGAATTCCTCCATTCCCGCTTTGTAATTTTCAGGCGTTGCCATGATGATCTCATTAACGATAGGTAAGTTATCCACATTGATTCCCGTGAAAATCTCCAGATTTGGCTTGATGATTCCCTCCATAATTTGCCCATTGATCATTGCCGGAATTTTCAATTCCTGCGCGATTTTCAGGTAGCTTTTCAGATATTCCGGTCTTCCGTAAAAGACACATCCCATATGCGAATCAAGATGCGTCGGGGTAATTCCCATCTGATTTGCGGCTTTAATCTGTGCACGGATTTCTATTTCCACTTCTTCCGGTGTTGCGTTTTGAGTGACCAATGCACAATTGGCGTGCATATGCCCTTTTTCATTTGCCAAACCCGGAACTGCCGTCCTTCCTGCTTCCGGTCCCCAATTGAAATTCAGCCATTCGTTTGTCAGTGTGATGTGAATTCCAATGTCTGCATCCGGCATTTCCTTCACCATTTCTCCCACTTCCGCCGACCAGCCAGTTGGGACCATCATGCTGGTGGAATTGACCAAGCCATTTTTCATGGCTTCGAAAGTTGCTTTGGTTTGAGAATGGGAAACGCCCACATCGTCACCATGGATGATTAGGAGTTTGTCGGTGCTTTTGTATCCCATTTTTTCCGCCAGGGTCTGGGAAAAAAGAGAATGAGGTACGATCGACAGGAGGAACAGAACGAGAAGAAAGTTTTTCATGTGTTTTTAATTGTTTTTTAATGGCCACATGGAATCTCGCATGATTTGTAAACATTCCAGTGTGTGACGAGCCCGTCATGCTCGATTTCATGACAGGGTGATTTGGAAAATGAATTTACCGAAAATCTGAGCAATAAATTTTTAGAAATCTGCCAAACACTTCAATTGAACAGGCTGTTCAATGGGCATGAAGTACAATCGGGTTTTGGTTTGGTTCAGAAACGACCTTCGTGTCCGGGACAATGAAGTGCTTGTGAAAGCTACCTTGTCTGCAAAAGAAGTGATTCCGGTTTATTGTTTCGATCCGAGGACGTTTGAAAGTACAAATCTTGGATTTCCAAAGACCGGATCTTTCAGAGCCAAATTTCTGTTAGAGTCCGTGGCTGACTTGAGGAAGAGTTTGCGAAAACTTGGTGCTTACTTGATCATTCTCCAGGGAAAGCCTGAAGAGGAAGTTCTCTCGCTTGCGGTAAAACATCAGGCTCAGGCTATTTTCTATTCCGAGGAGGTAACATCCGAGGAGAGAAATGTGGATAAGTCTCTCGAGAAGTCTGCGTGGGCACAGGGAATTGCGACAGAAACGTACTGGCAAAGTACTCTTTACCATGTGGACGATCTTCCTTTTCCGGTTACCCAAACGCCTGAGGTTTTCACGCAATACAGAAAAGAGGTAGAAAAGATGTCTTCCATCAGAAGCAGTTTTCCGATTCCTTTTAAACTGAATTTTCCCGGGAAAGATGAAATAACGAGTGTCGGCGAACTGCCGGATTTGAGTATTTATGGATTGGAGGAGCCTAAGCCGGATCGGAGGAGGTTGATGGAGTTTATTGGTGGAGAGAGTTCCGGCCTTGGGCGAATCCAGTCCTATTTTTGGGAGAAAGACCTGTTGAAAACGTATAAAGAAACCCGAAACGGGCTGATTGGCGCTGATTATAGCAGTAAGTTTTCGCCATCGTTGTCGCTTGGCTGCATTTCTCCAAGGATGATTTTTGAGGAAGTGAAGCGCTATGAGAAAGAGCGAAAAAAGAATGAGAGTACATATTGGCTGATTTTTGAACTAATCTGGAGAGACTATTTTCGGATCATTTGCAAAAAGCACGGCGATAAAATCTTCCAAATCGGAGGCATCAAAAATCAAGAGGACTCCTGGAGTAGAGATAAGTCTCAGTTTGAGGCTTGGGTTGCGGGGATGACAGGAGTTCCTTTTGTTGATGCTAATATGCGGGAGTTGAATGCAACCGGCTTTATGTCCAACCGGGGGCGGCAGATTGTGGCAAGTTTTCTGGTGAACGATCTGGGAATTGACTGGACCTGGGGAGCGAGTTACTTCGAAAGCCAACTCATTGATTACGATGTCTGCTCCAACTGGGGCAATTGGATGTATGTGGGCGGAGTGGGAAATGATCCGAGGGAAAATCGTTATTTCAATATCCTCCGTCAGGCTAAAAACTACGACCGAAATGGAGAGTACATCCGGATTTGGATTCCTGAATTACACGCAATCAAGGGGTTTGATATCCATCAACCTTGGGAGTTATCCACAGCGAATATGAGAAGTTTGAAAATTCAATTGGGTCATACTTATCCACAACCCTTGAGGAAAATTCCGACGTTGGAAAAGTCGTATTGATCAGAAAAAAAGGAACTCATTTTTAATTTGAAAAACGGGAAAATCTTACCTGAAATATTCAGATTTGAAAATCAAAATGAAAAATTGACCTGCAACAAAAGCTGTCTGGGTCTCAGCTGAAATTGCTGGGAGGTAAGTATGAAACTGTTTGCAAAATAATTGCTGAAAACCCTGTTATCAAGAAGGTTGCTTCCAATTAAGGTTAGATCGATTTTCTTTTTGGGGAGTTTTAGGCGATAGGATAAATCCAAAAAGGAAATTGCCTCTTTTGAATTTTGGAAGTCATTTTCGCTTGAAACCCATTCCCAGGAAAAAGTGAACAGATGATTTTCAATTGGAAAAAACTCCAACTTTGCTAGGCTGTTAAACTGCGTTACCTGACTGATTTTTTCTGATTCGAGTTCTGAAGTCAGGGACGAAAAGTTGGACCTGAAATACAGTCCAAAAATGTTTTTTGGCTTGATGGAAACATCAAGGCCATAAAGCCCTGATTTCATTGAGTTTCTTACAAAACTATCATTGATGATCTGCGGGCGATTTTGATTCTGAAAATTAGCAGTGACAGAAAAGGTGGAATAAATAGTTGAAAAATACTTACTCCCCTGAATCCCATAATTCAACACTTCCGAATTACTAAATATATCAATCCCTGATAAAAGCGACTCCCCGGAATCAAGGACAAAACTTCGGAGAAGAGTATTATTTGAAGACTTAGAATAGGTGATCCTTCCGTTGAAAAAAACCGATGATATTGGATCCTTGAAGTTTAAAGAATAGGTAAGGTTATTCCCAATTAATTCAGGCAGGTTAGTATTCCATTGATAAATGGACCGATAGTTTTTTACGATTAATCCGGAATAGTTTTCATAGAGCGAACTAAAAGTATTTCTCTTTCGGAAAGATATCGTTGTGAAAAACTTTCCACTGATCAAATACTTGGAATAGAAATAAGGCTCAAGATAATATTTGGAAATACGATTGCTGAAATCTGAGTTCTGTCCTTCAATATCTACCCATAAATAATTTAGAGGCAGTTCCAGTCTCACATTCAATTTATCCGACTTATAATCAAAGTTGGAATTTAAATAAGGATTGATTTTTTTATAAGTAATATCATTTGTAAAACGATTTCCCAACAGCACGGATTCACCTGCTGGTTCCGCTATAGAAATTCCGCTATACAGATCGTCCATTTGAAATTTTACCCCAAGAGTAGGTTGATAGCTTATCCTCTTAGTCAGGTTTGTTTTGATACCAATAGAGTTATTCGAATAGAATCTTAATAATTGAACGTCCTGAGTAAGCTTTTCCAGTTCGTCAGCTTTATCTAAAATATCCCCAAAACCGCCCGGACTTAGTGTTAGGGATTGATCGGTTCCTTGAAAGGAAAGATCCGAGTTAAAATCAATCAGATATCCTTTGATTGGCTTTAGCAATTTTAATGAGTTCCCAACTCTGAAATAGGGTAAAGAGGCTAGTTGGTTTCTTAAACTGTCATTCAAAAAAGTTTCTGAAGATTCGTTTCTTTTGACAACCTCAAAGTTTAAGGTGTTTTTAAAGAAATTCTTGGAAAGATTTCTCGTCCAGGTTAATTCAGAAATCAAGTTTCGGTCGATGTAATCGTTTGCCTTTTGCTCACTGATTTTCAAAGAATCGCCATCAGGAAAGAAGAAAATGGTTTGGACATCATTTCTTTCTAGATTGGATTGTTGGATGTAACTGAGATTTAAACGAAACTCTGTTTCTTTTTCATTTTTGGTCAAAAAGTTGGAGGATCCCAGATGACTTGTGTTGAACAGATATCTTTTCTTGGGGATGATGCCTGTAAATAATCTGGGAATACTGACCCAATCTGTGATTTCTTCCGGTTTGGACATTTTTTCCAAATCTTCAATAGTCAGAACTTCTAATTGGTTTGCCAGATCTACACCAAAATTATTGGACTGAAAAGTATTGAGCATCTGAAAGTTTTGCTTAAAAACCATGGGAGCAAAACTTCCATTCCAGGTAAGCGGACTACCTCCGACACCCAGATAACCCGTGCCAATCCAAACGTTTTTCCTCCTTAACTTTAAATTGAGAGAAGCTCTGTCTGAGAAAACCAAGCTATCTAAGGCCCTGATGGGTTGGTGGTTTTCAAGGATCTCAACAGACTCTACTGCATCAATTGGAATTGCATTATTTGCCAGATTATATCGCCCTTCCAACAAATCCAAGCCATCAATGTAGAACTTTTGAAGCGGTCGTCCCTGGTATCTGATCATGCCATTTTCAGAAACTTCAATACCCGGAAGACGCCTTAGAAGATCGCTGATTACTCTGTCATTTTGAGTGGCAAAGCCATCGACAGAATAGCTTATCGTGTCCTTTTTAAAACTTACAGGGTTCTTGATCCCATCTAGAGTAAATTCTTTAAGTTCTACTTGAGCAGGGCTTGCCCTAATTTCCAAATCAGTTTCAGATCTAGTTAGCAATAAGGAAATGGGGTTTATGGTCATTGCCCTTAAAAACAACAAAATACCATTCTGCTCTTCGTTTATTTTTATACTAAACTCACCCAATTCATTTGTGACTCCATAAGCTATCGTTGTTGAATCTTTGGGGTTTCGCACAGTTACGTTTACCCCAAATACCGGCGATAAATCAGTCTCAAAAATGACCTTGCCTTTAATAGTTGATTGTGAATAGGCAAAATCAGAAATGAATAACAGGAGCGCAAATAGAATTAATCTATTCATTTCAATCTTCTACAAC
Source organism: Algoriphagus sp. (assembly GCA_029945945.1). GTDB lineage: Bacteria > Bacteroidota > Bacteroidia > Cytophagales > Cyclobacteriaceae > Algoriphagus. Next base: position 137,041 of record JAQSDM010000004.1, read on the forward strand.
CAATTCCAGGGGATTATTGGCTTTATCATATCGAGCTTGCATTCTTTGTAGTCCCTCAGGAGAAAGTCCATTTTGAGGTCTTCCAACTAGTGCTTTGCTCACATCTGAATATATTTCTCTTTTTACTTTAAAGTATGTTTTTCTCGGCAGGGTAATGGGATTTTTATGGACTCGTTCTTCCATGTTAACAGCCCGATTTTCAGCACCTTTTAGTTTATAGGTAAAAAAGTTCTCTGTATCTGAAATTTCAATAATCAATCCGGGCAGTCCATTAAAAACATATGGTCCATCATTGATCGGAATTTCCTCTGCAAACCAGGCTATAAATTTCCGTCCAGAGTAAGCAACGGTGGCTTTTTGGCATTTAAAACCTAAGATGTCCTTGTACTCATTTTGAATTTTCCAGTCGAATTTTTTCAAGTCTTGGGTAAATTTATAATTATCAAAAACCAAGTTTTCATAAAATTCTATCTGGCTTTTTGCGAAATCTTTGTGGATGATATGTTTGTAAGAAGGAGCCTTAATAGAGTTTACTTTCCCCATCGCCATTGCGATGTTGGATTGATTTGGGGTATTTATGGTAGAAGCTATATCAGAGATCAACGAATCTCTTTGATAGCCATAATAGCTTTGAAAAACACTGTAATTATCTCCGCTCCAGAGGACCATTAGGTCCGTACCAATTGTACCTCGGTCTGTCGAATCAGCAACAAAGGTTGCTTCATAGAAAAACGCCCTTTTGCTTGTTTGAGCTTCCAAATTTAGACTTGGGAAAAGAAAAATTAGCAGGATGATTATGGATCTCATATTTGTTTGGGATTAATAAAAGGAAGCGGACTAAAAACCTATTAAGCTTAACGGATTTTCGAAGTAATTAAAACTAGATTTTTATGAGCGGAGGAAATGCCTATCCCTCAAGTGCTTCTTTTATTCGTATTTACTCTGTGTTTAGTTTAAAAATTTAAAACTCTTTTGTTTTTAGTCGGTATTTGTTGAATTATTTTAACGAACAGAAGTATTCTTAGGAGTAAAATCAAATTAAAATCCTTCTAAGAAAAGCGAGTTTTTTTGATAAACGGTAAAGCTGAAAATCCACAATATTCCCTGAAATTCAATCAAATAGAATATTAACAAGCCTTAAAACTAAAGCTAATTTTCTCGAAATTAAATTGATTTAAATTGTAGAAGTCTATTTCTTTTGCAATAAAGAAACCTCAGATTCCTGAGGTTTTTCTTTTAAAAGGGCTTTTCGATTGGGTCTCCAAAAAACAAAGTAAAAAACGATACTCAACGAGCATTGAGAATAGATAAGCCTTGACCAAGTTGAAAACTCAAAAATCACTGAAAAATCAGAACTCAACTTATGGTTCACGTAGGCCTCAAGGATTATAAACAGAAAATAAAAGAAGGAAGAAATCAAAATCGGTATCCAATTCGATTTCGACTTCAAATAGGTCAGAAAGTCTTTCATAGTTTAAAAGTGGGGAAATTAATCTTCTCTCCTAATTTATGAATTTAGTTTTTATACTCAAACCTAAATTCACTCAAATCAGGGGTGAGCATTTTTTCACGTTCCAATTCCATCTGATACAAATACTCACCTAACTCAGCGAAAAAGGGAAATCCGATCTCTTCGTACTCGTATTGATCATCATTGAGGATTTCGTCGGTATTTACATAAATCACCGCGCTGACAATAAACTCAACACCGCTCTCAAAATCCACAAAATAGCTCGCATCCAACAGGTGTCCGTAAGCCTGACCGGTTTTATTGAAGATGCGGAATCTGGCCGGGATCGGGTTTTTATCTGTTCCAAACTTGTAAAATTTCGAATAGCTATCGTAATAGTCCGGCAACTCATACTTCGGAAAGTCACTTTCGCCGGGAAGCATGCTCATGTATTTCAGAATGAAATTTCGATGCTCTTCATTCAGATTGAACCGCTCTGAATCCGGAAATGCCATCGGGAAAATGATCCGCTTCACCACTCCGTGGAGGTCAGAAAGGGAGAATTTGTTTTTGAAAGTGAAGTCCAAACCCTTGTTGATCAGAGAATCACCATCGAAATACCCGATGCCGATTTTGGGTTGGTCCGGATTGGAATAGACCGTTTCTGTTTTTCTTTCCGGTATTTCAAGCAGGATTTTTCCTGAGTTATCCACAAATCTGATCGGGTTGAAATACCGGTTTTCTTCCTCGCTCATCGGCATACTCAGGCGATGATTGATCAGGGTATATCCCAATCCTTTTTGCTTCAGCTTCTCATTGATATAGTCCTGACCGAGTAGTTCGTAAAGCCGATTGAAAGCATCATTGTCCGAGACAAGCAAAATTTTCCTGATGTAATGAGCGATGCTCGGAAGGGAATTTTCTGCAGTACTGTCCGTAAATGCCGAAAGCTGAGACGGCCTGACGGAATCCGTCAACATGGTTGTTTCCGCAGTCAATCCCTCTATATTTTGCTCTTCCAGCCACTCCAAAGCCAGGATGGCAATGGGCAATTTCACCGTTGACGCCGGGTAAAAGTAAGTTCTGTCATTCAGGTTAAACTCGAAATCTGTCATTAGTGGGTTGCCATGTTCATTCCGGTCGATTCGGGTGTAAAGAATCTGAACCTGGTATTTCGCAGAGTCTTCCAACACCTTCTTTAAAACCGGATATTCATCCAATCCGTCCTGAAATGGCAGTTTTTCCTTGGGTTGGCAGGAACTTATCCACAAAAGTGACAGAAAGAAATAGAGAACCTTTTTCATTTTTTACCGGCAAGTTGGTGGACGGCTTCATTGAGAGTCAATAGATCCCCAAGTGTATGAAAGCCGGAAATTACAATTCGGTTGATTTTGGGGCTTTGGGCAGTGGGATACGAAAAAGAGGAAGTGATCAACCCCATTTTCTCAAGTTTATCGGACCAATCGGGATTGTCATACATGAAAACCGGGAATTGGGAACATCCGTGGATGGTGGAAAAATCCCGGGTTTCCTGATTAAAAATAGCCGAGAAGTCCCTGATCTGAAGACTTTTTTCAGTGTAGATTTCCTGCGTTTCCAGGAAAGCTTTGAGGTTGGCTGGTGAACCCGGAGAAGAACCAGTGAAGATCGGCTGAGACTTGATCTCTTCAATCGTTTCCTTTTTCCCCAAAATAATCCCGGCCGGCATCGCCAATCCTTTTCCTAAGGAACCAGAAACGACCAAATTAAAACTGGAATCCGCATGCTGTGAATAGGTGCCAAAAACTCCTTTTCCCAAAACTCCAAAAGCATGACTGTCATCGATCAATAAGCTTACTTCATGTTTTTTGGCAATCTCCTTGACCCAGGAATACTCGTGGATTTCTGCTTTGAGCGGATCCACGGCATTTCCCAAAATCAATATTCTTAGGGAAGGAAGGGCATCTGCTTGCTTTAGACACTGGTTTTTCCATTGTGTAAAACTCAATTGTAAATCCGGTTTCAAATCTGCCGGAAGGATTGCAGGATGCGTATCCGGTGCGATCCAGCATTGATCAGCTTTTGGATAAAGTGTTTGCCAGGCGGCAATTCCGGCCAGATAGCCGGAACTCATCACTGCCGCTGCCTCTGCTTTTGCACGAGTTGCGAAGAACTTCTCAAACTCCTCATACACTTTCAACCGCGCATTATTCACCCGACTCAATCCGTGGTTGAATCCGTATCGACGAATGCAATCAAACAAGACGGCCTCATAATGTCGATCCTGATCAATTCCCAGGTAGGAAGTCCCGCTAAAAAAGAGGTATTCCTTCTTTCCGACTTTGACAGTTCGGCCCAGCCTTCGATCGAGATTGAAGTTTTTCACGAAAGAGTTTATTTGGCAAAAATCTGGGAAGGATCCTGGAAAGACTTGAATTCAAGAGCATTTCCGCAGGGATCAAGGAAAAACATCGTGGCCTGCTCGCCCACTTCTCCTTTGAATCTGATGTAGGGCTCGATCACAAACTCAATCCCATGAGCTTTCAGCTTGTCTGCTAACTCATGCCATTCTTCCCATGGGAGGATCGCGCCAAAATGCCGAACCGGAACATTCTTTCCATCGACGATATTGGTGGCTGCCAATGCCAGTTCTTCGGGCTTGATATGTGCGGAAAGCTGATGACCGAAGAAGTCGAAATCAATCCATTTGTCCGTGCTTCTTCCGATGTCGCAACCCAGCAAATCGCCGTAGAATGAGCGGGTTTCTTCGATGTCCCTGATCGGGAAAGCCAGGTGAAAAGGTTTAAATTGGCTCATAATGCTTACTTTCGTTGAGTGATTTTTCGAGCTCAATTTAGTTTTTATTCCCTGAAAAAATATGTCAGCTAAGAAATCTGTCTCTTTGGTTTTGAGCAGCGGCGGTGCGAGAGGATTAGCGCATGTGGGAGTGATTGAGGAACTGGAAAATCGCGGTTACCATATCGCCGAGATCGCAGGTTGCTCGGCCGGGGCGCTTGTCGGAGGGATGTATGCAGCTGGCAAAATGCCGGAATTTAAGGATTGGATTTGTAACCTCGATCGAATCGATGTGTTTTCCCTGATGGATTTTACTTTTTCCAGTAGGGGATTTATCAAAGGAGAGAAGGTCTACAATGCCCTTAAAAAAGTAATCAAGGATTGCCAAATCGAAGATTTTGAGATTGACTTTTCCTGCAACGCAGTCGATTATAAGACCGGTCAGGAAGTCATTTTCAGAGAGGGAAGTTTGTATGCAGCGATTCGGGCTTCGGGAAGTATTCCTACAGTATTTCAACCAGCAAAGCATCATCGGCATGAGTTGATCGACGGGGGAGTTTTGAACCCTGTTCCGATTTCTCTGTTGAAAAACTCTGGGCAAAACCTGGTCATCGTAGTTGGATTGAACGCGCCGGACTCAGCGATCATCAGTCCTCCCCAAAAAGACGCACAGGGAAAAAGTTTTATTTCCATGCCTGGTTGGCTGAGGGATTACCGGAATAAAATGCTGCACTATTTTCCCGAACAGGAAAAAACCGAGAAATCAACTTCGCTGAGTTCCTTCAATTTAATGACGAGGTCTTTTGATTTGCTTCAGGATCGTTTTTGCGAATTGTTGGTTGCGCAATATCCTGTCGATATTGTGGTGCAGATTGCCAGAAATCAGGCCGGAACGCTGGAGTTTCACCGGGCAGCGGAATTAATAGAAATAGGCCGGCAAAAGGCTGTCATGGCCATAGACGAATGGGAAAATGCAAATAGCTGAGCTAAATCGCCTGCTTGGAAATATTGATATCTACCTGCTGGATCAGATTCTCAAAGGGAGATTTACGTCCGATATGAAAATCCTGGATGCAGGTTGCGGGGAAGGAAGAAATGCCGTTTATTTCATCAATTCAGGATTTCAGATTTTCGGGATCGACGAGAATGAACTTGCCATTCAATACATCCGATATCTTTCCAAATCGCTGAAACCGGATTACGATGCGCACCGCTTTCAGGTTGGGAAGCTGGAAGAAATCCCGTTTCACACCTCGGCTTTCGATGCGGTTATTTGTTCGGCGGTTTTACATTTCGCAACCGATGAAACTAATTTCTGGCAAATGATGAATGAGATGATGCGGGTGCTGAAACCGGGAGGGATATTATGGTTTAGGATGACGACGGCTTTTGGGGGAATGAAAGAAGAAAGTAGGGAACTTGTCGGAGGGAAATACCTGCTTCCTGATGGGTCAGAGCGGTTTTTGATTACACAGGAGCATGTGGATAAGTTATTGGAGAAAGGGCTTCGTTTCCTGGAGGTTCCAAAATCAGTTTTGGTGCATGGACAAAGGACGATGGGAGTTTTTGTATTTGAAAAAATAAGCTGAAATGGATCTTCAATACGCGCTGGAACTTACCGGAACATTTGTCTTTGCGATCTCGGGTGCGCTGGCAATTCGGGAAAAAGAGCATGACTTATTCGGGGCCGGGTTTACCGGATTCATTACGGCAATTGGTGGTGGTACGCTCCGAGATATTTTGCTGAACAGCTACCCGTTGGTTTGGATAGGGAATGTGCAGGTGCTTTACGCGATACTTGCGGGAATCTTGGTCGCCTTTGTTTTCCCGAATTTCCTGAGCCGATTGAGAAAAACCTTCTTCCTATTTGATACGCTTGGGATCGGATTTTTTACAGTTTTGGGAGTTGAGAAAGCCCTTAGCTTGGGCGTAAGGCCGGAGATTGCAGCGATCATGGGGATGTTTTCCGCCGTGATGGGAGGCGTGATCCGCGACACGCTTACGAATGAAATACCCATTCTTTTCCGCAAGGAAATCTATGCTTCCGCCTGTCTTGCCGGAGCGATTTTATATGTGGTACTAAATCATTACGGTTTGGGGCGGGATTACAATCTGCTGATTTCGATGTCAGTGGTGATCAGCATTCGATTGATCTCGATGCGGTATAAGTTGAGTTTGCCGAGACTCGGTTGAAGTTAGAAGTTTGAAAGCTGAAGTCAGAAGGGGAAAAGATTTAAGATATAAGATTTTTATACCCTCGTATGGGTAAAGGGAAAAGGTGGAGGGTGGAAGGATTAAAGGAGAAATCTGAAATCAGAAAGGTTCCCATTTCAGATTTCTCCTATCTCTTGTCTCCTATCTCTTATCACATTTCTAGCTTCTTGGCTCTTGCTTCTTAATTAAGCCACCAAATCGAGAAATTCAGTACGGTTGCGAAGGAAACCCAAAGCAAATAAGGAACCATGAGTCCTGAGGCGATTTTGGAAGCTTTTCGGAATTGGATGATGCAAACGAGGATCAGGGCCCACATTGGTACGATCACGACCAATCCGAGAATCGGAGATTCCATCCCAAAAAATGCCGGAGACCAAAGTGCATTCAGAAATAGCTGGGCAAAAAACAAGGTCAATAATTGTTTCTTCTGAGGATGCTCGCCTTTCCAGATCAAATAGCAGGCGATTCCCATCAAAACATATAGGAGTGTCCACATTGGTCCAAAAATCCAGCTTGGAGGATTGAAGGATGGTTTGTTGATCGTCTGATACCAGGATTGGACGGAAGTAATCGTGAAAAATGCTCCCAGACCTCCGGCAATTTGCGGAAAGGCCAAGCTGATGATTAATTTGAGAGTGTTTGACATGGATCAGACGGTTTCCAGCAAGGTGCGAAAAGCGATTGCTTTATCAAGGTACCTCGCCTGAGTTTTTGCCCGGAGAGCCGGAGCATGATTCTTTTCGTAGTCCATCATTTGCTCGATAGTGTCTGTGAAATACTGGGTCGCATAGTTGATGCTTCCATCATCTGAGTCATGAAGCAAACGGAGAAATTTATAATCGTGAAAAATTCCGGTTTCCATAATTTCAGGAATATGGACTTCTTTCATCCATTGGATAAAATCCTGCTCGATGTCTGCAGAAACGTTAATAGTGATGTTGTAAAGAATCATTTCAGGGGTTTTTAAATAGAATTTCCGTCTTTTGCTAACAATATTGAGAAACCAAAGTTAGAAATCTCAAGTCGAAAATCTGACTTTTATAACCCACAAGCACTTCGGATTATGCATAAAGACGTTCCCTCTCGCACAGAAGGGCTGATTTCAGGATTGACGATTGCCAAGATAATTGTTGTAGCACTTCATCTTGTGGGGATTATTGGTCTCAGTTTGCCGGAATATCGATGGCTTTTTCTAATGCTCACTCCGTTTCAGTTGCTGAGCTCAATGATCCTGATTTTGATTTTTCATCGAGGCTGGAATGATGCTTTTCCGATTTTTGCCGCAGCTGCGTTTTGGCTGGGCTTTGGGTCGGAATTGATCGGTATTCACACAGGCTACCTTTACGGGGATTATGTTTACGGAGTATCCTTGGGTCCAAAACTCTGGGATGTGCCGATTGTGATCGGGGTAAACTGGTTTATTTTGGTGTATTTGACCGGAGCAGTTTTTCACAAAAGTATCCCCAACGATTACTATGGAGCGTTTTTGGGAGCTGTTTCGATGACAGCTTTGGATTATGTGATGGAACCTGTGGCAGTAGCGCTGGATTTCTGGTCATGGAAGTTTGATATCATTCCTCCGGAAAATTACCTGGGATGGTTTTTGGTTTCATTCCTGATTCACTTGATTTACAGAAAGGCCAAGTTTGAAAAGGAAAATCGGTTAGCACCAATTCTATTGGTTTGTTTGATATTATTCTTCGGAATTTTGAATTTAACGCTGAAGGTCTAAGTCTTTCAGTGAATCAGAAAACGATTCATTTTTATTTGGTGAATCAGGATTAAAACAAAAGAACATAATTGAAGTTGATACCTAAATGATCAAAGCAATAGGATTTATAGCACTTGGATTCGCCTTGATGGAAATGTTTGGTTGGGCGATTCACAAGTATTTGATGCACGGACCACTTTGGTCGATTCATAAAACGCATCATGAGCATTCAAAGAATTTCTTTGAGCTGAATGACTTGTTCTCCCTTCTTTTCGGAAGTATTGCTGTAGTGTTGATCATTCTTGGAGTGGAGGAATTTGATTATCGGTTTTGGATGGGAACCGGCATCAGCTTGTACGGGATGCTTTATTTCTTTCTGCACGATGTGTTGATTCATCGCAGGATCAAATGGTTTGACAGACCGAAAAATGGTTTTTTGCAAGGCATTTTCAAGGCACATCAGGCTCACCATCGAACAAATGAAAAAGAGGATGCCGTTTCATTTGGCTTATTTGTGGTACCCAAAGAATATTTTAAACAAGAAGAAAAGTGAGCAGCTATTCGATTAAGGATCTGGAGCAACTCTCAGGAATCAAAGCGCATACGCTAAGAATCTGGGAGCAACGCTATAATTTGCTGAGTCCCAAAAGAACGGATACTAATATTCGATTCTACGACGACCAGGATCTTAAGCTGATTTTAAATGTCGCTTTGCTGAATGATAATGGAGTTAAGATTAGCAAAATAGCCTCAATGGATTCTGTCGAAATTCGTGACGAGGTCATGAAGCTGACGGAGCGATCACTGACTCACGATGATCAGATTCATGCGCTCACGATTTGTATGATCGAAATGGATGAAGATCGATTTGATAAGATCCTTTCGACTAATATTATGAAGTTGGGATTTGAGCAGACGATGATGAATATTATTTATCCATTTATGTCTAAGATCGGAGTGCTTTGGCAGACCGGAGCTATCAATCCTGCGCAAGAGCATTTTATTTCTAATCTGGTCAGGCAAAAATTGATAGTGGCCATTGATGGTCAAATTGCGAAAGGCGGAGGAAAGAAATTCCTGCTCTTTTTGCCAGAAGGAGAATTGCACGAGACCTCGATTCTTTTTGCAAGCTACCTGATCAAGAATAAGGGTCACAAAGTCATCTATCTCGGTCAAAGCACACCTTATGATGATTTGCTTTCGGTTTACAATCTTCACCAGCCTGAATATCTGTTGACAGTGATAACTACCTCGCCTTCGTCAGAGTATGTTCAGGAATATTTGAATTCACTTTCCAAAAGATTTCCAAATGCACAAATTCTTGTAACAGGCTATCAGGTAATCGGGCAGGATCTGGTTTTTCCTTCAAATGTTCGCCTTCTCAATTATATCCGCGACATCAAAGAATTTCTGGAGGAGCTTGTACCGATAGAGCAAACGTAATAGTTTATCTTTTTTATCAATAGATTAAACAAAAGCATTTCCACTGGAAATGCTTTTTTATTTGCTATTTGGGCCATTTTTACCGGATTAGATTGATTTCTGGTTTTAATGCTTTCAGTTTGTTTAAAGAAAAATAAAAAATATTAAACAAAATGTTTGCTTCTTGTTTAATCATTTGTAAATTTGATTCAACAAAAACAAATAGCCATGACGACTCTGGAATTTAGCTACTCATTAAACAAACTCTCAAGCACGCTGAAGCCTTTTGCCTTGAAGTTGACAAGAGACATGGACGATGCAAATGACCTTTTGCAGGATACCATGGTCAAAGCATTTACCAACAAAGACAAGTTTACTGAGGGTACCAACCTGAAAGCATGGCTTTACACGATCATGAAAAACACTTTTATCACCAACTATCAGCGAATGGTGAGAAGAGGAACTTTTGTGGATACAACTGACAATCTTCATTTTCTAAATTCATCTGACGTTTTGATCGAAAACGGTGTTTTCGGAAACTTCACAATGGATGATATTACCGAAGCGATTGATAAGCTTGATGATGTTTACAAGACACCATTTATGATGCATTTCAGAGGTTTCAAGTATCACGAAATTGCAGATAAGCTTCAAATTCCAATTGGAACTGTAAAAAATAGGATTCATATTGCTCGTAAACTTCTCAAGGAAGACTTGATGGTTTATAAGCATAAAAACTGATCCAATGAGTCAAAAAAAAGTGGTGGTGATAGGTTCCGGATTCGCAGGACTTTCAGCAGCCACCCATTTAGCATCAAATAGTTGTTTAGTTACCCTGGTTGAAAAAAATGAATCCCCCGGTGGAAGAGCTCGCAAGTTCGAACATCAGGGGTTTGTTTTTGATATGGGTCCGAGTTGGTACTGGATGCCGGACGTGTTCGATAATTATTTTGCGCATTTTGGTAAAAAGACTTCAGATTACTACAATTTAATTCGCCTCGATCCATCCTATGCTGTGGTTTATGGGGAAAATGATATCCTGAATATTCCTGCTGACTTGGATGAGTTCAAGGCTATGTTTGAGGGGTTGGAGCCGGGAGCCGGGAAAAGACTGGAAGAATTTTTGGCTCAGGCAAAATACAAATATGAAGTAGGAATTCATGACCTTGTGACCAAGCCAAGTCGCTCTATATTCGAATTCACTTCACCAGGATTGTTGGTGGATATGATCCGAATGGACATTTTCCAATCCATGTCCAAGCATGTGAGAAAGTACTTCTCCCATGAAAAAATCATCCGCCTGATGGAATTTCCGGTACTCTTTCTTGGAGAGACCGCAGATAATATCCCCGCACTTTACAGCTTGATGAATTATGCAGATATCGCATTGGGGACTTGGTACCCGATGGGAGGAATGCATGAGATCATCAAAGGAATGGTCAGTTTGGCGGAGGAAAAGGGTGTAAAATTTCGATTGGATGCAGAAGTTGAGGAAATCGAGATTGAAAATGGCATCGCCAAAAGAGTAAGGCTGAAATCAGGAGAAAAAATTGAAGCAGATGTGGTCGTGGCCGGAGCTGACTACCACCATGTCGATAAGCATTTGATTAATCCAAAGTATAGCAATTACTCTGAAGAATACTGGGATAAGCGAGTGATGGCTCCATCAAGTTTGCTTTTTTACATTGGAATAAATAAGCGTCTAAACAATCTTAAACATCATAATCTGTTCTTTGACGAGCCGCTCGGACCTCATGCAGATGCGATCTACAAAAATCCAAGATGGCCCGAAAAGCCTCTCTTTTACGCATCAGTTCCGTCGATCACGGATCCCAGCGTAGCTCCGGAAGGAATGGAAAATCTATTTTTGTTGATTCCATTGGCACCGGATCTGGAAGATTCTGAAGAGACGAGAGAAAAATATTACGGGATCATTATGGATCGTTTGGAGAAAATAAGCGGACAGGAAATCAGGTCTCATGTGGTTTACAAAAGATCTTACGCACATTCAGACTTCAAAGCGGACTACCATGCATATAAGGGGAATGCGTACGGACTGGCAAATACACTTTTGCAAACTGCGATTCTAAAGCCTTCGTTGAAAAACAAAAAGGTAAAAAATTTGTATTACACTGGTCAACTTACCGTTCCTGGACCCGGTGTTCCTCCTTCCCTGATCTCAGGGCATGTAGTGGCCAAAGAAGTGTTGAAAGAAAACAAATCGTAAATTAAAAGAGTATATTCAAGTATATGAATGCAGTTGAACTTTTTGATCAAACCACTCTGGAATGTAGCAGGCTGATCACTCAGCGCTACAGCACCAGCTTCACGCTGGGGATCAAAACTCTCGACAAAAAGTTTCATTTGCCGATCTATGCAGTTTATGGATTTGTCCGATATGCAGATGAAATCGTCGACACATTTCACGATCAGGACAAGCAAAGCTTATTGGATAGATTTAGGAAAGACGCTTACGAAGCTATTGAAAAAAAGATTTCTCTGAATCCGGTATTGCATGCTTTCCAACTTATAGTAAACAAATACCAGATTGATAAGGGGTTGATTGAGGCTTTTCTTCATAGCATGGAGATGGATCTTGATTTCAAAACATACAATGACAGCAGATACCATGAATACATTTATGGCTCAGCCGAAGTAGTGGGTCTGATGTGTCTGAAGGTGTTTTGTGAGGGAAATGACGAAATGTATCAACGACTCAAAGATCCTGCTTGTAAGCTAGGAGCCGCTTTTCAGAAAGTAAATTTTCTCAGAGATATCAAAAGCGATTACGAGGAAAGAGGAAGAGTATATTTCCCGGGCGTAGATTTCAAAAGCTTTGACAAAAGCGTTAAAAAAATCATCGAAGATGATATCCAGAAGGATTTTAATGATTCTTTGATTGGAATTGAGAAACTTCCTGATGGAGCAAAACTTGGAGTAAAAGTCGCATATCTCTATTACCAAAAGTTGTTTGATAAAATCAAAGGGCTCTCTCCGGAGGTAATTACGCAGGAGAGAATTAGAATCCCAAATTCAAAAAAACTTACCCTCTTGGTGGGAACGTATTTTGGAAATAAATTAGGAATCAGCTGACCATGGAAAAGTTTCTCTACCTGGCAGTCAATTTATTTGCGGTTTCTTTTCCGCTCATTCGTTCTTTTGAACCTAAGATTCGCTTTGCAAGCAAATGGTATGCATTATTCCCCGCGATCCTGATTACCGGAACATTTTTTATTATCTGGGACTACTGGTTCACATCGATAGGAGTTTGGGAATTTAATCCCCGCTATTTGTTGGGAATTTACTTCTTTGACCTTCCTCTGGAAGAATGGTTATTCTTTATCACGGTTCCATTTGCTTGTATCTTCATTTACGAAGTATTGATTTACTTTTTCCCAAAAGATGTGTTTCAGCCATTTGGGAAGCCTTTTATCTATGTCATGATTCCATTCCTGATTGGATTGGGGTTGATGCATATGGATAAATGGTATACTTCTGTAAACTGTTTTGTAGGTGCTGCAGCCTTGCTTATTCATTTCCTGGTTTTCAATGACCGGTACCTTGGAAGATTTTTGTTTGCCTATCTTGTTCACCTAGTCCCCTTCATTCTCTGCAATGGAGTACTCACAGGCGGAATAACAGATGAGCCCGTAGTGATCTACAACAACGCAGAAAACCTCGGCATCAGAATCTGGACAGTTCCGATAGAAGATACCATATACTCTATGACTCTGTTGATTATGAATGTTTCATTCTTCGAAAGCTTCAGAACCCAAAAAACATTTCAACCCAGCAGAAGTTTATAGCCTATGAAAAATCTCCAGGTCCATATTGATGATCATTCAGGCTTTTGCTTCGGGGTGGTTTATGCCATAGAAATGGCAGAAGAAATCCTGGATGAGCAAGGATATCTCTATTGCCTTGGAGATATCGTTCACAATGACGAAGAGGTAAGCAGACTGACAAGAAAAGGTCTGAAAATCATCGATCATACTCAGCTCATAGAACTCAAAGACGAAAAAGTCCTGATCAGAGCGCATGGCGAGCCGCCTTCGACTTATGAATTATCGATCAAAAACAATTTGACTTTGATCGACGCAAGTTGTCCGGTAGTACTAAAACTTCAGAACAGAATCAAGAACTCGTTTGATAAGGATGAAACGATCTATATCTATGGAAAGCACGGTCATGCTGAAGTGATTGGATTGTTGGGACAGACGAATAATAAAGCAATTGTCTTTCAGGATATTTCTGAATTGGACCTTCCTAGTCTTCCAAAAAGCATCACGCTTTACAGTCAAACGACTAAGAGTACAGACAAATTCTACGAGATCAATGAGATCCTCCGGCAAAACGGAATAGCAGTCAATACCAATGACACCATTTGCAGACAGGTTTCTAACAGAGACAAAGAACTGAGGGATTTTGCAGAGAAATTTGACAAAATAATCTTCGTAAGCGGCACAAAATCATCCAACGGAAAAGTTCTTTACAACGTATGTAAGGAAAAGAATCCCAATACCCACTTCGTTTCCAATGCAGATCAAATCGAATCCGATTGGTTTGAGCACAATGATTCAGTTGGGATTTGTGGAGCAACATCAACGCCAATGTGGCTGATGGAACAGGTCAGGGAAAGAATCCTTACCTTCTGAAAAATATTCTCTTGCCACAATGAATCCGGCAAACCCAACTTCTTCTATGAGTAAAGTCGATCCGAAGGGAATACTGATTGCTTTTGCTATTATGATTTTTTGGGCAGGCTCTCTCATATTTTTACTGAGCTATCCTATTTCCTGGACTGATCCGCTGGTTTACCTTGGAATAATTGTCCAGATGTATTTTTACACCGGATTATTTATCACAGCGCACGATGCGATGCATGGATTGGTTTCTTCCAATAAGAAACTGAACCATGTGATTGGTTGGGTAGCAGCTTTACTTTTTTCTTATAATTTCTACTGGAAGTTGTTTCCAAAGCATCATGAGCATCATCGATTTGTAGCGACCGACAAAGATCCGGATTACCATACCTCGGACAATTTCTTCGTTTGGTATTTCAGCTTCATCCGTCAGTATGTGACCATCTGGCAAATCCTCCTGATGGCAGTTACATTCAATATTTTGAAGCTTTTTCTTCCTACCGAAAACTTGATCATTTTCTGGATGCTTCCTGCGATCTTGTCCACGGTACAATTATTTTACTTTGGCACGTATCTTCCTCATATGGGAGAAAGTACCAATGCCCATCATTCCGGATCCCAAACCAAAAACCATTTTTGGGCGCTAATCAGCTGCTATTTTTTTGGGTATCACTTCGAGCATCATGATTCTCCAGGAACTCCGTGGTGGAGGCTATGGAGGGTAAAAGAGAAACAAACAGCCTGAATTTGTTGATTTTTGTCAAATTCTTGTAAACTGTTAAACTTTTATCCGGCTTTTTGATTTGAAGAATACCAACTACAAATTTTGAAATCGAGCATAACGCAAAACGATGCACTCCGGAATTATTATCAGCCACGCGAGATTCCATGTGGCCATTAAAAATCAATTATAAACACATGAAATTTGCATTATTCTTTTTTTCGTTCGCGCTGAGTATTTCCCAGGGTTTTTCACAAGGAGTCATTAGGGGTAAAATTTCAAATCCTGTAAATAATGAGCCTGTCCCTTTTGCAAATGTTCTGATCCTGAATACTGATTTGGGAGCTGTCTCAGATGAAAACGGGCTTTATGAAATCAATGACATTCCTCCAGGACTTTACAATGTAAGAGCGAGTTTCGTTGGCTATAAGGTTCAGACGATTTTCGAGGTCCAGGTTACGTTGGCCAGGCCGGTGCAGCTTGACTTTCAACTGGAAGAAGAGGCTTCAGAGTTGAATGAAGTGGTGGTAAGCTCCGAATTTTCCCGCTCGGAAGAAACTCCTGTTTCTGTCAGAAAACTTAATACCAACGAGATCGAGCGTTATCCCGGAGGAAACCGGGACATTTCCAGGGTGATTCAGGCACTTCCCGGTGTGGCTAGTACGCCTAGTTTTCGAAATGATATCTTGATACGTGGTGGTGCTCCCAACGAGAATAAGTTTTTTGTGGATGAGATCGAGGTGCCGGTTATCAATCACTTTTCTACTCAGGGTTCTTCAGGTGGTCCGGCGGGAATCCTGAATGTCAACCTGATCAAAAGTGTAGATCTGATTGCCGGTGGGTTTCCATCAAACAGAATGGACGCGCTAAGTTCGTTTTTCGAATTCCAGCTTAAAGAGGGAAGAAGAGATAAAATGTTTACTCAGCTGACAGTAGGCGCCTCGGAATTGACTCTTTCAAATGAAGGTCCGATTGGAGAAAAAACAACTTATCTGATTTCTGCCAGAAGATCCTATTTGCAGGGGCTTTTCAGGCTGATCGGTTTGCCATTTCTTCCGACTTTCAATGACTTCCAGGTGAAGACCACGACTAAGATCAATGCCAAAACGGAGTTGACATTTATTGGCGTTGGGGCGATTGATAATTTTACACTCAATTTCGATGTGCCGGAGGATGAAACGGAAGAAGAAAAAGAAATCCGACTTTACCAGCTGGAGGTTCTACCACTTCAAAGTCAGTGGAATTACGCAACAGGCCTGAAGTTGAAACGATTCCGGGAGAATGGATTCTGGACGTTTGTTCTAAGTCGAAACATGCTGAATAACCAAGCCTACAAATATGCAGGCAATGATGAAAGCTCTGAGGCCAACTTGCTTTTTGATTACTTGTCTCAGGAATCCGAGAATAAATTCCGCGCAGAAAACAGCATTTTCGGGAAAGGTTATACGCTGAAATACGGTGTCAATTACGAGTATTCGAGGTATTTCATTGATAATTATGACAGGGCAACTCTAGCTGGTTCCGGGGAAGTAATCGACGTCGAGTCTAAAACGAACTTCAATATTTACGGAGCTTTCGTTTCCGGAAGCAAGAATTTTTATAATGAAAGACTGATTCTGACAGGTGGCCTTCGAATGGATGGAGCTGATTTCGGAAAGGATGCTTCAAATCCTTTGAACCAAATCAGTCCGCGATTTTCGGCTTCCTATAGACTGAAATCCAATCTATTTGCCACCGCGAATGCTGGAATTTACTATCAGAAACCTCCTTATACGGCTTTGGGATACCGGGACGAAGCTGGCGTTTTGGTCAATCAGGAAAATAATATTCAGTTTATCCGAAATGCTCAGCTGATAGCGGGCCTGGAGTTTATTGCTCCTGAGAAGAACAGGAGATTCACCATGGAGGCTTTTTACAAAAAGTATAGCAACTATCCATCCTCCGTTCGGAATGGCATCGCTCTTGCAAATCTCGGGGCTGATTTTGGGGTAATCGGAAATGAACCGGTGGAATCAAATGCTGACGGAAGAGCCTATGGTTTGGAGTTTTTGGCACAGCAAAGACTCTTCAAAAATTTCTACGGAATTGCAGCTTTGACATTAGTCAGAAGTGAATTTACCAATCCCAATACGGAAGGTTTTGTTCCATCCTCTTGGGACAATCGATTTATCGTCAGTCTGACAGCCGGAAAGAGATTTGAGAAAAACTGGGAATTTGGTGCAAGATGGAGGTTCCTAGGAGGCACACCATACACTCCATATGATGTGGAGGAATCTTCTTTGATCAGCAACTGGGACTTGAGAAACCAGCCGATCCTCGATTATTCTCAAATTAATGCGATCCGTCTTCCGGCATTTCACCAGCTTGATTTGAGGCTGGATAAGAAATACTACTTCGATAAGTGGAATCTTGACTGGTATGTGGATATCCAAAATGCTTATAATTTCAAAGCAGAGCAAGCTCCTCAGCTGATTCCTGTCAGGGATGCAGAAGGCAATATCAAAGTAAATCCAGATGATCCGAGCAGGTATGTTTTGAAATTCATCGAAAATCCGGCAGGGACAATTTTACCAACTGTGGGTTTGATCGTGGAGTTTTGATCCATCCTAACTCAGCTGATTCAAGAGTTTCACAATTCGATCGGCTTTTATATCCGGGGAATTTGTGCTGTAGATGTATTCTATCCAGTGCTTTTGCTCTGCATCGCTGAGTTTTTGAAAAAGTTGAAGCTTTCCCGGATCATCTTTCAGGCATTCAATCAATTCTTCCGGAACTTGACTTGGAACTTCATCCCGCATTAATTTAAGTCGGACTGTATCGCCCTGTTCTTTTCCAATTGCAATCCGAATGGGTTTAGCAATCGGAAGAAATAAGAAACCATTTCCCATGGGCATGAGATGTTTACCCTGGAATTCGAAATTATCCACAAATCCACAAACCCGAATCATTCCAAAGGCCTTTCGGTTTGGCAAAATCTCAACAGGTACTCTTGCGAAAGTCCATCCACCCTTTCCGGGATATTTTTCCAGAACGAAATCTCCTTCAATGATTAATTCCAGGGCAAAAAAATAGAGCGGGAAAAACCCGCTCAGATTATCAGTGGTAACTCTTTAATTCAATCTCCAGCGGACGTTCAGACCAAAGCCTCCGAAATCTACCTTGGTGGTTTCAACCAGAATAAAATAAGGTCTCCAGTCCAGACCGACCACAATCGGAACATCTGCAAATGCGTACTCTGCTCCGATTTCCCCGGCAACGCCAAATTTGAAAGGATCGCCGAGAAACAAAGAAGGGCCAAAACCCAGGTAATAATTTAGCTCTTCGATGTCGGGAATTGGTCTGTAGATTGGGTTCCAAAGCAAGTCGATTCCGACTCCATTGTTTCCAAAACTAAGGTCACCATGGACTCTGCTAAATTCACCCAAAGCAAATACCCCGTCCAGGGCAACATTATTTCCATTGACATTTCCAAAACGGATACCGATTTCTTGTGCCTGAGTTTCAATACTTGCAAAAACAGCAAGGGTAAAAACAAGAGCAAATACTTTTAAAAACTTCATAACAGTTGAATAAAATTAAGGTTTAGCCGGTCTCTTGCCCCTTTCACAAAATTTAATCAGAGAAAGATTCTTGTAATTAATCCAGCTAAAATTGCGCCAATTCTGGATAAACCTTCTAAAATGCAACTTATTGCTTCTTCAAAAACGCAGGAGTAAGCGGAGTTCGGTAGTTGGTATCGGTAAGAATTTTCGATTCCTTGGTTCCGCGATTTATCAAAACGACACGATATTTCCTCCAGTTAGAAGTCACCAGCGTTTGAAGGGGTAGGTTGTTGGAATTTTTGGGAGGATGCTGTCAAAGTACTACATGGAAAGACAGAAAAATGAGTTTCATAGCGTTTGGGGTTACCAAAGATTATGAGTTTTTCACCTTATTTTATCAAATCTCAATGAACCTTCCAATTCTCAAAGTCTCCTGATGCCAACAAATTGGCCAATACTCCCAGGGGAGTTCCCGTGCCCTGAATGCAGGAAACGAATCTTGGATGGACATTGGCTGATTGTATGGGAAAATGCATTGCTGAAACTCCGAATAGACCTACTCAGGTGCCCGGCCTTTCTCTGGAATCGAGGAATCAAAAAAATCCTTCACTTTCTCAGGAATTGGCTTCAAGATGGGTTGATTGTAAATTCCATTCAAGTAATCAAAAAAGTAGTCGATCATTTGATGATCAAGAACTCGCATTCCATCCCAGTTTTTGGGATCAAGGGTAAGGTTTGGGGTAAATCTGTATTTATTTTACTAAGTGTGGATTGAGACGAGAATTGCCTATTTCAATTTGCTGAGGATCTGGGAAACCAGCTTTTTGTTTTTTTGCACCCAAGGAAGCAGCTTTTGAAATGCCAAGAATTGCCAAGGCTTCAGTACCCAATAGCGGGGTTCTACTATTCCAATAATTTCTCCTCCAAAACCCTCCTTAAAACGAACAACACCCTCACTTCCTCCCATTGAAATATCGTAAAATTCATAACCTTTTTGGATTCCGATTTGAATTACATGATGATGGAGAAAGTGGCCGACTTTAAAATCAGTTTCTTCTCTCAGGGTAGCTCCCATGATGTAATGGAGTTTTTTTCCTATATCAAAGACAACCAGCGTACCTTTTAGCTGACCTTCATTTTCACAGCAGGCAATGAAACATTGCTCCTTACCGACCATTTTAATCAGGGTATCACCGAAATCTTCCCAGGATCTGACAGCATATCCTTGTGTATTGGAATTAAGAATAATCAGCTGGTAGGCTGTTTTAATCTCTTCGACTGATTTTGCAAATACTAAGGTATTGCCCAATTGAGAAGCTTTCTTGATATTTCGTTTTGTCAGTGTATTATACCCGCTGACCACTTTGGACAAAGAATCTGACTCCCCTTGAAAAAGTCTTACAGCTCTTAACCCTGAAACTCCTGTGACGAATTTGAAAATCAGGCCGGACTTTTCTCCAGTTAAATAGGTAGAGATCAAACTTTGGGGAAGAAAGTAATCGGGGAAATTATCATTTCCGGTTGTACATGGGTATGAAAGTTGGGCAAGAAATGCACCGGAAGATTTTGCTTTTTGAAGAAATTCCTGAATGAGCCTAACAAAAATTAATTCTTCACCGGTTTTGATTATTGGTGAATAAGGGCCAGCCAGGATTTTGAATGGGCCCGCACTAGCCAAAACAGCTCCGACTCCCCCTAAGATATTACCAGCAGAATCACTCGCGATTAGGAGCAAAGTCGAAAACCCATATGCTTGATAACTTTCCAACCATTCTTTGGTCTGAAGATAAATTCCTCTCGGATTTTCCTTTAAAAAACTGTTCCAGCTTTCCCAATCCTGAGATTCAGACGTCCACTTGTATGTTACTTCTTTCAACGAGTAATAATTTGGATATTCAAAATTGAAGCATCAGTATCAAAGCACCAACAATAATTCACCCTTTTCCTTGATTTTACTTTTTAAAAATAAAATAAACTGCTAAAATCAGAAAAATTGCCCCAATCAGGTGATTCAGTTTGAGGGTTTCTGTCTTGAATGCTATCAAGGTAAAAATCATGAACACGACCAAGGTGATCACTTCCTGGATGACTTTCAATTCGACGAGCGAAAAAGGACCACCATTTCCGGAGAATCCGATTTTATTGGCCGGAACCTGAAACATGTACTCGAAAAGTGCGATGCCCCAGCTGATCAGGATGACAGAGACCAAACCCAGTTTACTAAACCATTTCCACTCGGCAAACTTCAAATGCCCGTACCATGCCAAGGTCATAAAACTGTTGGAAAGGACAAGTAAACCGATGGTGAGGAGTGCTTTCATGAAGTCTAAGAAATTGATTTGGGGTAAATTTCATGAAAATCCGGAGGTTAAGGTTGATATGAAATAAAAATATCCAGAAGAATGAGGTTTGTCCTCATTCTTCTGGATTTATTAGTAAGTCTATTGAACCAGAAAGGGTATAATATCTTCTAAAATCTAAATCCCAGGTTTACAAATGCTTGCCCCGGGGTGGATTTGATGTCGTTTTTAAGCAAGTCCGAAAAACCCATATTGTATCCTAATTCAATATCAAGGAAAAGGACATCAATTCCGATTCCTCCTTGCCCATAGAGAATGAAGGTATTTAAATCATCCTTCTCAATATCAAGTCCCGTGTCATCCGTTACGCTCATTACAAAAGAGGGAACTACGCCCACAAAGGTCCTTATTGTAAAAACACGGCTTGTAAAAAACAATAAATCAAGGCCTCCAGTCAAAGGAATATCGATGCTTTTTACAGAAAGGGATGATGAGTCTGCTGTATTATTCAACGCTTTCAATCCATAGATAGCATTGTTGAATTTTGCACCTGCACCCCAGTATAAAAATTTCCCTCTTCTATAATTAACTCCCAGTTGGTATCCCATCTCCCCCTCTGAGGAATATTCATTGGGAGAAGCATCAAGGTCATTTAAATTTCCACCAACATATAAGATCCATGAATCCTTCTTCTTTTTATCACTTTTTTCCTGTTTAGCGGTGGAATCGGCTTCTGCCAATTGAGTAGTATCAGCCAGTGTAATTTTAGTCGTGTCTTGTGCCAAAACAGGATTGAGAAGTGAGGTTAAAAAGAGAATAATGAAAATGGATGCGCTGGTTTTTAAGATTGTTTTCATGGTAAATTCTATTAAAAGTTAAGATTCAAAAAGTGTTTAAATAAATTTCGAAATTTTATTTCTATTTAACGCTAACTCTTCTTATGATAAAAATCATAATTGAACATGAATTGTTTTTATTTAAAAATCAAATATTGCTGATCAATTCTAGGAAAAATTAAAATGGAGCACCCAATTTTTCTTAGTCTATGGCGATCGGATTTCAATATCCCAAGAGTCTTCAATAAAAAATCAATTGATTGATCTCCCCTTCATCAGCCAATCTATTTAGGAGAGATTGAAGAAAATGTTTTTGGTTTAAAGCCCTGCATTTTTTCTTATGTATTTAATAAAGTCTCCCTTTTTTTTCCAGACAAGGAAAAGGCGCAATTCGGAAGGGTGAATAGCTAATTTTTTTAAAATCCAATCCAAGGGATAACCCCCTAATCTTTTGATCAACAGTTTTGGCTCAAAGAACAATTCTTGTTGCAATTTTTTATGTGCGAAAATTGCAGCCTTTTCATACATTTTTGATTTTAAATAATTGTCATTCAGCTTACTGTAAAAAAATGCATGTTCAAAACTTTTTTTTTGTTTGTAGGAGTCTTTTCGTTCGCCACTTAAAATCACCAAAACCCCTGTACGGGTTGGGAAGTGGAATTTGACACCGGATTTCCAGGCACGGAAAAGCCATTCCTGGGAGGGGGTGAAATAAAGGTCTTTCTCCATCTTCCAGGGTCCGATTTGATCCAGGATACTTTTTTTGAAAAACCAGCAAGAAGCCACGCTAAACACATTACTGGAAAAGTTTCCATTGGGATGAACACTCACCAGGTGGGCATCAAAATTACCTTCAATAAGGTCTGATTGTTTTGAAGGAGAAATTTTTAGACCTGGTACTACCAAAAAATCTGCATCATGCGTTTCCAAATCGGAAATGCACTTGCCAAGGTGAGATGGAAAATACATATCATCCTGATTCAAAAATGCGATGTATTTTCCTTTTGCCATTGAGGCACCTACATTATTGGGCTTGGCTTGTTGCCCGCTGTTTTCCTCCAGATTGATAAACCGAATTCGCTTATCACCGAAACATTCCACAGACTCAGCTGTATCATCGGTGCAACAATCCCCAACAATAATCATCTCCCAATTGGCGAAATCCGAATCTATGACACTTCGGATCGCATATTTCAGCATATGGCTGCTGTTGAATGTGGCAGTGATGATTGAAATAAGAGGATTTTCCATTTGAAGTGGGTTAATCAATACCTTCTAATCTATCGGCCACCTTTACTGCCAGGTAGGGGATCAAGGTATATTTTCCGGTATTGACGGAGTGGTAATTATCAAAGGATCTTATCCCCACCTCATGTCGGGTATGAAGTTTACTTTCATGGTTGTCTACATCGGTATTGCCCAAAGCATAGATTACTCCTCCTACAGGACTCACATCTTCTAGGCTGAATATCAAATTATTCAAAGCAGGAATTCGATTTGATAGCTCTTTGAAGCTTCTTGAAAATACCTCATAGCGCTCATCATCTGTGTACATCTGATCCCATTCAGGCGGACGGTGATCTTCCGACCACCCTGTCCTACCTATCGGGTACCAGGACATAAAAGCACCCTTTCCCTTGAAATTAACGGTGTCTCCAAATGGACCCTGAACCATCGTGCAAGAAGGTAATTCGTCTGATTTCAAAGGAATGAGGATCTTGTTTCCAAATTTATACCGATGAGACCAGGAATATAAAGGTTCAATCCCCATAGTTCTGTCAATTTCAAGAAGTCCGTTCCAGGTAGAATTAACCACGTTTGTATACTCTTCTTCCACTTTTATTCCATCCCGGGTACTTCTGACTTTAAGTTTTGATCCATTTTTCGAGACAGAATTAACTTTTGTATTGACCATTAAATTAATGAATGGAGTCTCCAGTAAGGCCGCCGTCAATTTTTCGGCGATGGTTCTGGGTTCCACGGAATATTCGGTAGTAGAAAAAATGTCTTGGATAAACTCGGGATTGGCTACCTCTCCTATTTTAGTTCTGGGCAAAAGTGTAGCATCAATTTGATCAAAGAGGTCCAGATAACTTTTTTTGTAAAAGCTTTTGGCCTCTTTAAAAAAGTCCACACACTTCTGGTAGTGCGGTGCAAGTTCCTGAGCATTCATCAAAGACCCCTCATGGACACAATAATTGAAAGGTGTTGATATCACCTCCTCCGGATTAATTTCCACCCACCTTTTAAGATTTGAAATGAAGTGAAGCGCTCCAATAATCATTTCGCGGGAGGTATTGAATCCTTTGTCCATCGCATAGATGAATCCGAGGTGAATTTTTCCTTCGTTCACATAGGTTGCTTTTTTAATTGGCTCCGAATGCTCCTCGTACAGGTCTATTTGATATCCACGCTGCGCAAGCTCCAGTGCTAAACATGCTCCTAAGCCACCGGCCCCCAGGATTGCAATTCTTTTTTTGTTCTTAATCAAGGAGAAACGAGTTTTGTATTTTTGTGACCAAAGTGTTTTTCAAAAAATTATCTGATACATTTCTTCCAGCTTACTTACCTGAACTACCTGAATTTTGAATTTCTTAAAGTCCAATCCTTTCACGGCATATTTGGAAACGATGATTTTTTTAAAGCCAAGTTTTTCGGCTTCGGCGATTCGGTTTTCGATTCGGGAGACGGCTCGGATTTCTCCGCCCAATCCAACTTCACCCGCAAAGCAAATCTGCTCTGAAACAGGGGTATCCTCGTAGCTGGAAATCAGCGAGGCACAAACCGCCAGATCCAATCCAGGATCATCTACCCGAAGTCCGCCGGCCACATTCAGGAATACATCCTGCTGACCAAGCCTCATTCCTCCCCGCTTTTCCAAAACTGCCAAGAGCATATTCAATCGCTTGGCATCATGACCGGTGCTGCTTCGCTGAGGAGTTCCGTAAGTTGCCGGGCTGACAAGTGACTGGATTTCGATCAAAAGTGGCCTGTTTCCTTCCATCATAGCTCCGATTGCAACTCCGTTTAGTACTTCCTCTCGTTGCGTAAGCAAAATCTCGGAAGGATTTGCGACCGGCCGAAGTCCTTCTGCCCGCATCTCGTAGATGCCGAGTTCGTGGGTAGAGCCGAAGCGGTTTTTGGAAGTTCGGAGTATTCGATATGTCAGATGTCTGTCACCCTCAAACTGCAAAACGGTATCCACCATATGCTCGAGAACTTTTGGGCCGGCTATGGAACCGTCCTTCGTAATATGACCAATCAGGAAAACCGGTACGCCCGTTTCCTTGGCAAATTTCATGAGTTCGGCGGTACATTCTCTCACCTGAGATACCGAACCGGCAGCTGATTCCACATATTGGCTATTCAGTGTCTGGATCGAGTCAATTATCAAAAAGTCAGGTTTCAGAATTTCTATCTGTTGAAAAATCTGCTGGGTGTTGGTTTCTGAGAGGACATAGCAATCTTCGTTTTTTGCCGACATCCGATCAGCACGCATCCGGATCTGGGCTTCACTTTCTTCCCCTGAGATGTAAAGAACTTTCTTCCCTTTCAGTGTCAAAGCAATTTGAAGCATCAGGGTAGACTTGCCGATTCCGGGCTCTCCACCGATCAGGACGAGTGATCCCGGCACTATTCCTCCTCCTAAAACGCGGTCGAGTTCTGCGTCTTTGGTTTCCCAACGGGACTGAAGATCGTAATTTACGTCCTGGATTTTCTGAGGAGTATTGGCTTTTTTGGTGGTGCTTGAACTTGGTTTCCAGCTTCCTTTTCCTGAATCTTCTTTTTGGACAACCTCCTCTACATAGGTATTCCATTCTCCGCAAGCGGAACATTTACCCAGCCATTTGGGGCTTTGAGCGCCGCAGTTTTGACAGAAAAAGGTGGTTTTTACTTTAGCCATTCTAGAAATACGAGGGACGAATTACGAAATACGAGCAATAATGAATAGGGAACACCTTTCCCATTCCTCCTTTTAAATTTTACATTTTTAATTCTTAATGCGCTTCCAGCCAATCAGAACCGACTCCAACTTCAACTTCGAGCGGTACGGCCAATTTGATGGCGTTGGTCATAAGTCCCGGAATGTTTGCTTTCAGGATTTCAACCTCATCCCTGTGTGCATCAAAGACCAATTCATCATGGACCTGAAGGATCATTTTGGATTTGAGATTTTCCTTTTTCATCCAATCGTGCACATGAATCATGGCAACTTTAATCAGATCAGCGGCAGAACCCTGGAGCGGCGCGTTGATAGCATTTCGCTCTGCAAAACCTCTCATGGTCATATTCCGGCTGTTGATATCTCGCAGGTAGCGACGACGTCCGAGGATGGTCTCGACAAATTCATTCTTGCGCGCCTTCTCGATTGCCCCGTCCATATATTGTTTCACCGCCGGGAATTCCTGAAAATAGGCATCGATGATTTCTTTTGCTTCCGTTCGAGGGATCGCTAATCGCTGTGAAAGTCCGAAAGCCGAAATCCCGTAAATAATTCCAAAATTGGCTGTTTTGGCCTTTCTTCTCATATCAGTCGTCACTTCTTCCAACGGAAGCTTGAAGATCTTTGCTGCAGTTGTGGAGTGGATATCGCGACCATTTTTGAAAGCCTCGAGCATGGATTCATCACCTGAGAAAGCCGCCATTATTCGAAGTTCGATTTGGGAGTAATCAGCAGAAAGGAGAACATGATTTTCGTCTCTCGGCACAAATGCCTTCCGGATTTCCCTTCCCCGAGCAGTTCGGATGGGGATATTTTGAAGATTTGGATTGACTGAGGAAAGTCTTCCTGTTGCTGCGACAAACTGATTGTAAGTGGTGTGAATCCTTCCGGTTTTCGGGTTGATCATGGTAGGAAGCGCATCGACATAGGTTGATTTCAGCTTCACCATTTGTCGGTAATCCAGAATTGCCTCTGCAATTGGATGCTCGACTGCAAGTTTGCTCAGGATTTCTTCGCCTGTGGCATATTGACCGGTTTTAGTTTTTTTAGCTTTTGGGTCAAGTTTCAACTTTTCAAAAAGAACGTCGCCTAATTGCTTTGGGGAAGCCAGATTGAATCTCACACCTGCCAGTTCATACACATGCTTTTCGATCTCCAGGCTCTCTTTTTGCAAAAGGATTGACAGATCCGCCAAACTTGCGGTATCTATTCTGACACCTTCAAATTCCATTTCTGCGAGTACATTGATCAGCGGGTTTTCCACCTCATTGAAAAGCTTTTCCAGATGATTTTCTTTCAAAATCGGGTCAAACTTTGCTTTCAATTGGAGCGTAATATCGGCATCTTCTGATGCGTAAGCGGTCACTTCATCTTCCTCCACATCCCGCATATTTCCCTGGCCTTTTCCTTTTTTTCCGATCAATTCCGTGATAGAAACAGGTTTGTAATTGAGGTATTGCTGAGCCAGCCAATCCATCGAATGCTTGCCTTCCGGTTCGATCAGATAGTGAGCGAGCATGGTATCGTAGAGGGTTCCTTTGACATTGATACCGTAGTTCTTCAGGACCAGCAGATCGTATTTGATGTTCTGGCCGATTTTGACAATGTCCGGATTTTCGAATAGCGGGCGAAGGATTTCCAGAATTTCCTGGGTTTCTTTTCTGTCCTCAGGACAAGGAATGTAATAAGCTTCGCCGGTGAAATAGGCAAAAGAAACCCCCACCAAATCAGCCTCCATGGCATTAAGGGATGTTGTTTCGGTATCGAAGCAGACTTCTTTTTGAAGCAAAAGATAGCTGAGTAGTTCCTTGACCGCATCCTCCCCTTTGATTTTATGATAATTGTGAATATTAGAAAGGATCGTTTCGTAAACCGGCTCAGGTCCTACATTCACCGTTTCTTCCTCAAAATCTTGTTCTGCAACTGGTTCCGTCACCGGAGCCGGAGTACCAAAAAGGCCTAATTGTTCTGGCTTTTGAATGACAGCTTTCTTGGATGGTTCTTTGAAAATCCTGCTAGCCAGGGTGCGAAATTCAAGTTCATGGAAAAGAGCCCGAAGCTTTTGCTCATCGATTCCGTCAATTATCAGCTCATTGTGAACAAATCCAATTGGAACGTCTGTTTTGATCGTTGCGAGTTCTTTTGAAAGAAGACCCTGCTGTGCAAAGTTTTCAACATTTTCCTTCTGCTTTCCTTTCAGTTTATCGGTGTTTTGGAGAAGACCTTCCACAGATCCAAATTCTTTTAAAAGCTTGGTGGCGGTTTTTTCACCGATTCCGGGAATGCCCGGGATATTATCCACTGCATCCCCCATCAGACCGAGTATATCCCGCACCTGATCAACATGTTCGATGTCCCATCTTGCGCAAACTTCCTTTGGCCCCATTACTTCCACACCATTGCCCATGAATGCCGGCTTATATAAGAATATGTGGTCGTCCACGATCTGGCCAAAATCTTTATCCGGCGTCATCATGTACACCGTGAAATCTTCTTTTTCTGCTTTTTTTGCCAACGTACCTATAATATCATCCGCTTCGAACCCATCCATTTCCAAAATCGGAATATTAAAAGCCTTTACAATTTCCTTTACCCAAGGGATCGAAACCGTTATATCTTCTGGTTGGGAAAGCCGGTTTGCTTTATAGGGTTCATATTGGACATGACGAAAAGTTGGGGCGGAAGTGTCAAATGCAACCCCAATGTGGGTAGGTTTTTCCTTCTCCAGTACTTCAAGCAGGGTATTGGTGAACCCTAACATTACGCCTGTATTGAGTCCCTTTGAGTTGATCCGTGGGTTCTTGCTGAAGGCAAAATGAGCCCTGTAAATCAGGGCCATAGCATCTAGTAAAAAAAGCTTATACGCTTGTTTTTGAGACATTTTGAGAAATTATAAACGATTATGAAAGCAATAAAACACGACTTCTAAGTTACAGTTTTTCTGCTAGGAGTTGGAAAAGTTTCAATTTCGAGGGCTTGTTTGACAGAGTTTGGCGACCATTTTGGATAGCATAAAATACACGAATCAAAATCAATCATCCCATGAAAAAACTATTCACCATCTTGGCATTGTTCCTAAGCGTTCAAATGCTAAATGCAGCTCCCACTGAAACTAAGGGAAAAAACAACGACAAAACCGAACTAACAGAAGCTCAGAAGACTCGAGTTACAGAAATGGAAAATAGGTTGGAAGAAATTAAAGGAATGGATTTCCAGTCAATGAGTAAGGATGAGAAGAAAGATGTCCGTGAGGAAATGCAAGAAATGAAGGCTGAGGCAAGAGCTACCGGAAACGGTGTTTACCTTTCTATTGGTGCACTTATCCTTATCGTCTTACTTTTAATTCTTCTTACCTAATCGTAAGAAAAGTTACTTTTCAAGAAAGGCTCCAATCGGAGCCTTTCTTTTTTTTTACTAGTTCCGTCAGGTTTAGATTAATTGCCGGATCTCTTTTTTAATCAATCTATCTGACTTATTTTTAATCAGAAGGCTATTTCATGGAGGATTTGGATAGAGCCTTGAAATAAAAACAGAATCACTTTTCCTCTGGCAAACTATCTAAATATCCTTTCACCTGAAGGGCTCTGAGAAAAATCAAGACCAAAGGAATCAGCCAAAGAATCTCGTTGAAAATCAAATGAAATGCTGTGCGTTTATTCCAACCTAAATCCGGCAGAAATCCCAAGGTGAACCATATTGCAAGGATGATTTTGCCGGTGATGCCTGCAATGATCAGGTAAACCCAGCTTACCGGATAAAACGCACTTACAAAAATTACTAACCCAACCACAATACCAAAATTACCATAGTAAGTAGCAGGCAGTCCTTCGATAGATCCGTTTCCGATTGTCAGCCAGTTTAAAAGAGTCGGTCCAAACCATTTGTAAAATGCCGACCAAGCGATGGTGTACATGCCGGCAAGCAGGAGAAGCCCTCTGAAATGCATTGGAAATACTGGAAATCCGGGTTTTTGATCCATGGATGGTTTGATTTTTTATTGCTTAATGAACACCTTGGTGCTCTTCAAGTTTGAGTATAATACAAAACTATCATATGGAAAGAAAAAATAGATTTCGCTCCGGGGCTTTTATTGCATTGGGAGCGATATCCTGCCTGGCTTTAGGTTTCACTTTTGGAAAAAGAGCCGGAGAAATCACGCCTGCCGCCATTGATTCGGCGGGAGATCTGATTGGATTAACTTTTTCTCCTTCGGAAAAAGACAGCATGATCAATACGCTGAAAAATCAATTGGGAAATATCGAAACTTCCAGAAAAACCCAACTGGATAATTCGGTTGCTCCGGCATTGATTTTTAATCCTCTGCCGATGGGCTTCCAGCCCGAACAGGAGCAAAAAGCGCTGGACTGGGGTTTGAAAACTCAGGTAAATTTGCCGGAAAAAGAATCAGATATCGCATTCATGCCAGTGCATGAACTTGCGGTTTTGATCAAGAACAAACAAATCACGAGTGAGCGCCTGACCAAAATCTACCTTGATCGAATTAAGACTTATTCAGATACGCTTCAGTGTCTGATTACTTTGATGGAAGATTCTGCTCTGGTAAAAGCCAAACTGATGGATCAGGAATTGGCTGCAGGAAAATATCGGGGCCCGCTTCATGGAATTCCATATGGCATCAAGGATTTGCTAGCGGTGAAAGGTACCAAAACTACCTGGGGAGCTACTCCTTACAAAGATCAAGTCATCGATGAGACTGCTACAGTGGTCAATAAACTGAATGATGCAGGAGGAGTTTTGGTGGGGAAATTCACCCTTGGCGCACTCGCAATGGGTGATGTCTGGTTTGGTGGTGTAACTAAAAACCCATGGAATCTGGAACAAGGTTCCAGTGGATCATCTGCAGGGTCTGCTTCAGCAGTGAGTGCGGGATTAGTTCCTTTTGCCATTGGTACAGAAACACTTGGTTCGATTGTTTCCCCATCTACGAGAAATGGTGTAACGGGACTTCGGCCCACTTACGGTCGAGTGAGCAAGCATGGTGCTATGGCGCTGAGCTGGTCAATGGACAAGATAGGATCGATTTCAAGATCCGCTCTGGACAATGGAATTGTGCTTTCAGTCATCAATGGTCCTGACGTGATGGATGCCAGTACGATAGGTGCCGCATTCAATTATTCTTCTAAAAATGATCCGAAAAAGCTCAAAATCGGATATTTCAAACCTTACTTCGAAGGAGACAGACCAACTCTGGCCAATGATAAAAAAGTCCTTGAAATCCTCGAAAGCCAGGGATTTGAATTGCATCCTTTGGAATTGAAAACATCCGTACAAGCCCAACCGATCGTGATGATGCTGATGGTGGAGGGAGCTGCGGCTTTTGATGAGTTGACAAGATTGGGATGGGATGATCAGATGGTTGCGCAGCATCGCAATGCCTGGCCGAATCTATTTCGTGCGGCCCGATTTATTCCCGCTGTGGAATACGTGCAGCTTAGCCGTCAGAGAAGTATCCTGATCAAAGAAATGCATGAATTGATGAAAGAATACGATGTGATTGTAACGCCAAGCTTTGGCGGAGCCCAATTGCAGATTACCAACCTTACCGGACATCCTGCTTTGTGCTTGCCTAATGGTTTTGCAGCCAACGGAAGCCCGACATCGATTACACTTTTGGGAAATCTTTTCGAAGAGGAAAAACTGGTAATGCTGGGGCATATGATTCAGCAAAACACAGACTGGCAAGCGAAAAGACCGCCGATGTTTGACAAGTAATCTCAGAGATCTGAAAAAATAAAGCTCAAAAAAATCGCCCCGGATCAATTCCGGGGCGATTTTATAATTTAACAGCTCCCATGATTTTCATGTTGTTGGGTTTGAGAAACCAGATTTTTTGTGTGCTCTCTACTGAATAATGATCCAGTTTTTGTGTTTCAAGATTGAAGTAAACCTGCCCGATCGTGGTGGAGGTGTAAAACATATTTTCTTCCACCAGTTTCACTGTGATTCCGGTAGGCCTGTCAAAATCATAGCGGACCGTGATTTCTTTCACTTTTCCCTTTGCTCCCGGTAAAAGAGTATGGATCAAAGAGCTGTTTTTGGTCTGGGTATCATACGATTGAGCCAAAGAAGGCTTGTTGATATCTGCCTGAAAGAAAATGTCTAATTCCTCTTTCCAATCCTGAACAGAATAAACTACATCTGCTGTTTCCTCCTGATTTTGAACACGAGAGATCTTGGAAACCTTTGCCCCGTCTACTTTTGGGATTTCTAGTTCGATGAATCCTGCGAGGTCAAAATAAGGAAGCTTTTCCATTTTTGCCTGAGGTGATGCTTCAGGTTTGGGAGTACAAGCGAAGGCTGCCCAAAAGGACAGCCCCGCAATTAATATAGATTGTATTCTCATTACTTTAAAAGGATTTCTCCGGTCATTTCAGCAGGGATTTCTACTCCCATTAGTTTGAGGATTGTTGGAGCCAGGTCACCCAGTTTACCAGATTTCACAGGGAGAACATCTTTCCCGTCTATCATGACAAAAGGAACCAGGTTGGTTGTGTGAGCAGTATTTGGAGTTCCGTCTTCATTGATCATCATGTCGCTATTTCCGTGATCAGCGATTACGATGATGGTATAACCGTTTTCCAAGGCAGTGGTAATGACAGATTCAGCGGATTTGTCGACTGCTTCACAGGCTTTCACTGCAGCGTCAAACACTCCCGTATGACCTACCATATCCGCGTTTGCAAAGTTCAGGATAATGAAATCAGCACTTTTTCTTTTCAATTCAGGATTGATTTTAGCAGCGATTTCAAAAGCACTCATTTCAGGTTTTAGATCGTAGGTTGCCACCTTTGGTGAAGGGCATAGAAGCCTGGATTCACCTTCAAAGACTCTTTCTCTTCCTCCGGAAAAGAAGAAAGTTACGTGTGGATATTTCTCAGTTTCAGCTATTCTGATCTGCTTTTTCCCTGCTCTTTCAAGTACTTCTCCGAGCGTGTTGTTCAGGTTATCTTTTTCAAATAAGACCTTAACACCCTGGAAAGTCTCGTCATAAGTGGTGAAAGTGATGTAATCGAGGTCCAGTTTTTTCATATTGAAATCCTCGAAATCTTTCTGTGTTAGCACTTGGGTAATTTCCCTTCCACGGTCAGTCCGGAAATTGAAACAGATAACCAAATCGCCATCTTCGATGATAGCAAGCGGTTTGTTATTTGCTCCGATGTGTATGATAGGACGGATAAACTCATCCGTCACGTTGTTTTCGTAGGATTTGCGAATTGCCGTCAGGATATCTTTTGATTTTTCTCCTTCACCTTTGACCATCGCGTCGTAAGCGAGCTTCACGCGCTCCCAGCGATTGTCACGATCCATGGCGTAATATCTTCCTACTACGGATGCGATTTGTCCCGCGGAATTTTTCAAATGATCCTGAAGATCGGTCAGGTAACCTAACCCTCCTTTGGGATCTGTATCCCGACCATCTGTGAAAGCGTGGATAAATACATCCTCCATCCCGTGATGCTTGGCTGCGTCACAAAGTCCTTTGAGGTGATTAATATGGGAGTGAACTCCTCCATCGGAAACCAGTCCGATAAAGTGAGCTTTTTTCTTGGCGGCTTTGGTTTTTGCAAATGCTGCGGCAAGGACAGGATGGGTGTTGAGTTCTCCTTTTTCTACTGCCAGATTGATTTTTACAAGGTCCTGGAATACAATTCTTCCGGCACCGATATTCATATGGCCTACTTCTGAATTTCCCATTTGACCTTCCGGCAATCCAACAGCAAGGCCAGATGCTTCTAATGTGGCGTGGGGATATTTTTCATACAGGCTGTCTACGAATGGTGTCTTTGCCTTGTCGATTGCAGAAACTGCAGGGTTGGTAGCAATGCCCCAACCGTCCAAAATCATTAAAAGTACTTTCTTGTCCATGGTGCAAATATATTACTTTTCGATGCAAAGTAGGCCGGGAATCAATTCCTGACAAAACTTGGCAAACTGCATCTCACTAACGCAAAAAGCGATTACGTAATTCGTTTTTTGGCTTAGTATTTGCCAAGTGAGGGTGATGTTACTATTGAAACTCACCCTTTCTTTATTGCTGTTGATGACTTTTCCACCGAAGTCATCCGAAACACCCTTATCTATTGATCCAGTCATTTCAGCAATTGATAGTGGTTCGAGCAGCGACCTGGCAAGATATTTTGGCTCCAGTATCACCCTGAATGTGAATGGTCAACAGGGAGACTACTCTAAAAATCAAGCTGAACTGGTCATTAAAGATTTTTTCAGAAAGAACCCACCAATGGGGTTTAATCTTGTTTTTCGAAGCGAATCAAATCCCAGTCTGAGTTCTTACATTGGTGATTATCAGTCCGGTCAGGGTGTGTTTAAGGTGTTGATTAAAGTTTCCCAGCAAAACTCAGACCTGAAGATCTATAGCCTGGAGTTTGTAAAAGGCTAAACGATTTCTTTCAAAACCTGATTTTACCTCCTCTGAATCCTTATTTTTGCGGCATGAAACCCGCCTACCTGACAGAAGAAGCCTTAAAAAAATTCATTTCAGAAGCATTTGCTGAGGATATTGGTCCAGGTGATTATTCGTCACTTGCCTCGATCCCTTCGGGAAAAACCGGAACGGCAAGGCTTTTAATCAAAGGGAATGGAATTTTAGCCGGTGTAGAATTAGCAGAAAAAATTTTTAAAACTTTTGACCCAAAGCTTGAGGTAGAATTGCTTTTGGCTGATGGCGCTATTGTAAAAGAAGGAGATGTTGGATTGAAAGTTTTCGGTCCCGCTGCATCAATTCTATCCTCCGAGCGTCTTGTGCTGAATTGCATGCAACGAATGAGTGGAATCGCTACGCTTACAAACCGACTTACTCAAAAGATCATCCATACCAAGGCTCGCCTTATGGATACCCGCAAGACCACACCAAATTTCAGATTGATGGAAAAATGGGCTGTGCACATCGGCGGAGGAGTCAATCATCGCTTCGCACTTTATGATATGGTGATGCTCAAGGACAATCATGTTGACTTTGCCGGTGGAATCAGACAGGCAATCGAGCGAACAAAAGCGTATCTGAAAGCAAATAATTTAAACCTGAAAATCGAGATTGAAACCCGCAACTTCAAGGAAGTGGAAGAAGTACTGGAAGTGGGTGGAATTGATTGCATCATGCTGGACAATATGGATTATGCGACTATGAGAACAGCCGTCCAGATGATTGGAGACCGTTTTTCCACTGAAGCAAGTGGAGGTATCACCGAAGAGAATCTGGTGGAAGTTGCCGAATGCGGAGTGGATTTTATTTCGATGGGAGCTTTGACTCACTCCGTGAAAAGCATGGATATCAGTCTGAAAGCAATTTGATGTTGTTCAAGGATTAATCAGGATTTGAGCGGATCAAATCCACTTTTTTTTGATGAAATAACCAACCATTATGAGTGCAGCAACCAACATCCCAGCAAGCACATAGAAATATCCATATTGCCATCGTAGCTCAGGCATATTGTCAAAATTCATCCCGTAAATCCCTGCAACAAAAGTGAGAGGAATAAATATGGTGGAAATGATAGTCAGCACTTTCATCACATTATTCATCCTGTTAGAAAGGCTGTTCATGTAGAGGTCCAAAACGCCAGATGACATATCCCGAAAGACTTCCATAGTTTCAATTACCTGGATCGTGTTGTCATATAAGTCTCTGATAAATGGCTTGGTTTCTTTCGTGATGAAATGGTCTGCATTTTTCTCAAAGCTGCTGATTACTTCCCGAAGTGGGTAAACTGATCTCCGCAAGGCAAGGATTTGCCGACGTTCCAGATAAATTTTTTGAAGTACACTGCTGTCCGGGTCGTTCATGGCAAGGGCTTCGATCACTTCAATTTTTTCGCTTACTGTTTCCAACACCAAAAAGTAATGATCGACAATCGAATCCATCAGGGAATAAAGCAAGTAATCGGCCCCCCGCTTTCTAATTGACCCTTTTCCTGTTGAGATTCGTGTTCTGACAAAACTGAACACATCTCCTGGTTTTTCCTGAAATGAAATCAAAACGTTTCCCTTGAGGATCAGACTAATTTGCTCTGCTTCAATCTGGGAATCAACCCCTTCACATTGAACCATCTGAAGTTCGGTGAATAAGTAGTCATCAAAAATCTCCATTTTAGGTCGCTGCTCCACATTCAAAATATCCTCCATTGTGAGGCGATGCAACTCAAACAGCGCTCCTATTTCCTCTAAAAGTTGCTCATCGTGTAGACCAATGATATCCACCCAAAGGACTCGGTTTTTATGACTTAGATGGACGGAAAGATCTGCCAGAGAGCCGATTTCAAATTCCTCCGCCTCTTCGAAATTGTAGGAAATCAAATTGATTTTGACTGATTCGAGCTTTTTTGTTCCGGTAAATACTGCCGAACCAGGGGGCTGGCCGATTTTGAAACTTTTCTTTTTCCCTAGTAATCTCATGTTTTGTCAAGGCTTTATGAAATATAGAGTATACCCTTCAGGATCACAATGAATCGTCTGTTTTCAAAAAATTCAAATTTCGTTTTAGTCCTGAGAATTTAGCCCGTTTGACTGCGGATTTCTGAAATACCCGTTGGAAAGTTTCCTCGGTGATCTCTTCCCAGTCTCTTTTTGAAAAGCCCAATAAATCGGGATCAGGATCAAATCGTGGTTCCTGATGTGGCTTCGAAAACCGATTCCAGGGACATACATCCTGACAGATATCGCAGCCAAAAGCCCAGTTTTCAAGGTTTCCCTTAAACTCAGAAGGGATAGCTTCCTTCAATTCAATCGTCAGATAGGAAATGCATCTGGACCCATCCACCACACCGGGTTGAACAATTGCATCTGTCGGACACGCATCGATGCATCGGGTACACGTGCCGCAGTAATCTTTGACCATAGCTGAATCAGGTGTTACTTCCAGATCGATAATTAACTCCCCCAAAAAGAAAAAACTCCCGATATCCCGATTCAGCAAAAGACTGTTTTTCCCGATCCAACCGATTCCGGCTTTTTGGGCCCATTGACGCTCCATTACGGGTGCAGAATCGACAAAGGCACGCCCGTGGATTTCCCCGATTTCGGTTTGGAGGATTCCTAAAAACGAGTTGAGTTTCTCACGGATTACGAGATGATAATCTTCCCCGTAAGCGTATTTGGCAAGTTTGATGTCTTTATTTCCTTCGGGAAGTGTTGCCTTCGGGAAGTAATTATAGGCAAGTGAGACGACTGTTTTTGCTCCCTCCACGAGTTTGGTCGGGTCTAGTCGCTTATCGAAATGATTGGCCAGATAGGCCATTTCTCCCTGGTAATTTTGGTTCAGCCAGGCTTCAAGCCTCGGAGCTTCTTCCTCCAGGAAACCTGCTTTTGCAATACCGCAAAACTCAAACCCCAACTCTTTCGCAGTGGATTTGATAATTGAGGCATTTTTTTCGGACGAGTGCATAGATTCTGGATTTCTTTGGGAAAAATATCAAAGAAATCCGGGAATCTCAGTGTTTTGGTCTGTCCTGATACCATTGGTCCTCAAATGTTTCTTTAATTTCGATAGGTGCCGTCAACACGGAATACACCATCCAAATCACCAAGGCAGGACTGATCAAAAACATCAGCCAAATCAAAGACATGCTTAATTCAAACTGAATAGCTGTCACAAATACGATCAGAAAGCCCGTCACCAAGCCCACTGAAGTCAGATAGTTTTTCATCTTTTTCGTGAATTTGTTCAATAGATTAAACTCGAAGACGCATTCACTTGTTACAATCTCTATGAAAGGATTTCGATTCACTCAGTATGTGCCCCCGCAGGACCCTGAGAAAAATACTTTTGAGAATCTGCTCAATATTTTTCTGCAACTCGTCACCATGACTGGTGGAGATGTGGCAGAAGCTTTGAGTTGGCTGACCAATCTGGACAAACGATACAATATGACCAATCCGAACTATGGGATTGGAGACTTTATCGAAGACCTGAAATCGAAAGGCTATCTAACAGAAGAAAACCAAAAAGGAGAATTCAAAATCACCGGAAAAGCGGAGCAAAACATTCGAAAGAGCGCTTTGGAAGAGATTTTTGGAAAGCTGAAAAAAGGAAAATCAGGACAGCATAAGACGACTCTTTCGGGTCAGGGAGACGAGCGCGGCTCCGACAGAAGAGCTTTTGAGTTTGGAGATAATCTCGATCAGATTGCTTTGACTGATTCGCTGCGCAATGCCCAGGCAAATCACGGATTTTCGGGAGATTATTTGCTGACTGAAGATGATCTGGAAGTGATGGAAAATGAGGTAAGATCTCAGACTTCCACCGTCCTGATGATCGACATTTCACACTCCATGATTTTGTATGGAGAGGACCGGATTACACCCGCAAAGAAAGTCGCCATGGCGCTGGCCGAACTTATCAAAACCCGCTATCCAAAAGATACCCTGGATATCATTGTCTTCGGAAATGATGCCTGGCAGATCGAAATCAAGGATTTGCCTTACCTCCAGGTTGGGCCGTATCATACCAACACCGTGGCCGGTTTGGAACTTGCGATGGATTTGCTGCGAAGAAGAAAGAATCCGAATAAGCAGATTTTCATGATCACCGATGGAAAGCCGACTTGCCTTAAGGTTGGAATCAAGTATTACAAAAATGCTTTTGGGATTGACAGCAAAATCCTTGCGGAAACGCTGAAACTGGCAGCTCAGTGCCGAAAACTGAAGATTCCTGTGACCACCTTTATGATTGCTTCAGATCCCTATTTGAAAGAATTTGTGAAGGAATTTACCAAAGTTAATAATGGAAATGCCTATTACTCCAGTCTGAAAGGCCTTGGAGATCTCATATTTGAAGATTACAGACGAAACCGAACCAAACGCTTTTAAGCATGGACTATAAAAAACTGACTGCTCACGAATTAGTACAAATAAAAAATCTTGGCCAACTCAAGGCTTCCGGATACCAATCCAAGTCCATCAAAGAAGAACTCAGAGAAAATCTGATTACGAAAATCAAAGCGAAAGAAAATGTCTTTGAAGGCATTTGGGGTTTCGAGGACACCGTCATTCCGGATATTGAGCGGGCGATTCTTTCCCGACACAACATTAACCTGTTGGGTCTTCGAGGCCAAGCGAAAACCAGAATTGCACGATTGATGACTCACTTGCTGGATGAATATGTTCCGGTAATTGAGGGTTCTGAGTTGAACGATGATCCTTTGGCTCCTTTGACCACTTTCTCAAAAGAATTGATCGACAGCAAAGGTGATCATACTCCGATTTCCTGGTGGCATCGAAGCGATCGCTATACTGAAAAGCTGGCAACTCCGGATGTTTCCGTAGCTGATTTGATCGGAGATGTAGATCCGATCAAGGCAGCCACGATGAAGTTGAGCTATAACGATGAGCGCGTGATCCATTATGGATTGGTGCCAAGATCTCACCGGTCGATCTTTGTGATCAATGAATTGCCGGATTTGCAGGCAAGAATTCAGGTGGCGCTTTTCAACATTCTGCAGGAAGGAGATATTCAGATCCGAGGCTTCAAACTCAGACTTCCGCTCGATATTCAGTTTGTCTTCACTGCCAATCCAGAGGATTATACCAACAGAGGAAGCATTGTGACGCCGCTGAAAGATCGAATAGAAAGCCAAATCATCACGCATTATCCAAAGTCTATCGAAATAGGCCGTAGGATCACCGCTCAGGAAGCTAATCTGAAAGGAAAGCCTTTGGAAAATATTCATGTGCCTGAACTGATGAAAGATCTGATCGAGCAGATAGCGATTGAGGCAAGAGGATCTGAGTTTGTGGATGAGAAAAGCGGCGTTTCTGCCCGATTGACAATATCTGCTTACGAAAACCTGATTTCAGCTGCTGAAAGAAGGCTGTATATGAATGGTGAATCAAATACCGTAATCCGAATTGCCGACTTAATCGGAGTGATTCCGGCTATTACCGGAAAGGTGGAATTGGTTTACGAAGGCGAGCAGGAAGGCGCCGGCTTGGTAGCTTACAACCTGATCGGGAAAGCCATCCGAACCCAGTTTGTCAATTATTTCCCGTCTCCTGAGCAGAAGAAAAAGGAAAAAGGAGTGAATCCTTACGCCCTTCCTTTGGAGTGGTTTGGAGAAGGAAATGCGATAGATATTCTGGCTTCACAGTCAGATAAGACTTACAAAAGCATACTTCACCAAGTACCGGGACTGGAAAAAGTAGTCACCTCGATGGTGAAAAACCTGCCTGAAAAAGAGAAGGAGTTCTTTATGGAATTTGCACTTCATGGGTTGGCGGAATATTCTCAACTGAGCAAAAAACTACTCGATACCGGACTTCAGTTTAAAGATCTCTTCAGCTCCATGTTTGACATGAAAGAGGATGATGACTTTGAAGAGGATGATAATTAAAAAAGAGGCGAAAGCCTCTTTTTTTGGTTCACTGATGGGATTCCGTTTTTCTTCTTGATATTAACTACAGAGTTTCTAAGGTGAATAAAATCAACCTAACAAAACCAACAAAATTCCCACCAGCGCAGGCAAACCTTGCACAAAGAAGATTTTTTTGCTTGCAGTAATTGCTCCGTAAATCCCGGCAACTAGCACACAACTCAGAAAGAAAAGAGCCACATTATCCGCCCACAAGGGATCTGAAATCAGCAAAGACCAAATCAATCCCGCTACCAAAAAACCATTGTAAAGGCCTTGATTTGCAGCAAGTGCTTTGGTTTTTGGAAAAAGCTCAGCAGGCATCTGACGGAAAATTTTTCTGCCTGTGGTCTCCCATGCAAACATCTCGAACCATAAAAAATACAAGTGAAGTGCAGCTACCAGGCCGATTACAAGATTTGAGGCTAGTTCCATCGATTTATGATTTTACTTCAATCTAGCATTTTTATAATTATCAGTGTTTAGTCCCAGCGATCAGTATTCCCAAACCCGGTTACTGAGACTGCCTGCTGATCACTATCTTTGGCCCATGTCCGAAATCAAACTTCCCGCTGCATTTGAAACCCAAATGATTTCCCTCTTGGGTGAGGAAGAATTTGAAAAATTCAAAACGGGAATAGAAAAACCTGCCCGAACATCCATCCGGTTAAATGAGGCTAAAGGTTTTGTTCCCAATTGGGCAAAATCCCCGATTCCCTGGTCAGGACAAGGATATTTTCTGGAGGAGCGACCGAGTTTCACCCTTGATCCTGCCTTCCATGCCGGAGCATATTACGTGCAGGAAGCTTCCTCGATGTTTATAGAGCATATTCTGAAAAGTATCGAAGCTCCCAAAGGTGTTTACCTGGATTTGGCAGCGGCACCGGGTGGGAAAAGCACCTTGCTTTCTTCTTATCTGGGAAATGATGGGTTGCTCGTTGCCAATGAAGTAATTCAAGCCAGGGCCCAGATTCTGAAGGAAAATACCGTGAAATGGGGTCTCGGAAATATCGTGGTAACCAATAATGACCCGGATCATTTTACACCATTGGAAGGATTTTTTGATTTGGTTTTAGTGGATGCGCCTTGCTCGGGCGAGGGGATGTTTCGCAAAGATCCACAGGCAAGAGAAGAATGGTCTAAGGATCATGTGCAGCTTTGCTCGTCCCGCCAAAGGCGAATCATGGATCAGGCAGGCGGATTGGTCAAAGCTGAAGGATATCTCATCTATAGCACCTGTACATTCAACGAACTCGAAAATGAGGACATGATCAGGTTTATGACCTCAGAGTTCTCCTATGAACCAGTTCGAATTCCACTTGATCCGAGCTGGGGAATCCGAGAAACGGAAGTGAAGACTGAGGAAGGTACGTTTTACGGATATCGCTTTTTCCCGCATTTAGTGGAGGGAGAAGGGTTTTTTATCACCGTCCTGAAGCGACCGGATGATGCGTTTATTTTGGAACCGGGAAGGATCAAAGATTTCAAGCACCCCGTCTTGAAATCCTTGGGAGACAAAGAATCTGCCGCGCTGGATAATGAATTGGGATTGGATGGTTCGAGTAAATATTACATGTTGAACGATTCCTTTTTCCGAATAAACAGAGAGTGGAGCCGATATTTTGAGCGATTGAGTCAACATTTAAGTCTGCGATA
The DNA here is from genome assembly GCA_029945945.1 of Algoriphagus sp. GTDB lineage: Bacteria > Bacteroidota > Bacteroidia > Cytophagales > Cyclobacteriaceae > Algoriphagus. Next base: position 178,635 of record JAQSDM010000004.1, read on the forward strand.
TTTTGGAGTGGAGCTTGGCAAAAAGCAAAAAGACGATTGGATTCCTTCACATGAATGGGCATTATCAATTTTGCCAAAAAATGGCTTTCCAACTTTTAGCCTCAACCTTGGTCAAGCCTTGGATTTTTTAAGAAAAAACGAATCTGAAATATCTGATCTTCCGATGGGTTGGGTCCTGATGACCTATCAAAATCTCCCGATTGGCTGGATCAAAAACCTCGGAAACCGAATCAATAACTATTATCCAAAGGAGTACAGGATAAGATTGAATTAATCCAAGAAATTTTGTTGAAAGAACTGCATAGTAACAAGTTTTAATTAATTTAGTCATGAACTGATGGACGAATTAATCTTTTTGGTCGATAACGTTCTTTTTTTCCCCAAGACAATAATTAAATTCATTTTAAATTATTTTAAACAACTGAAATCATGATTAGAAATTTTCTTTTCTCACTCCTGATCTTATTGGCAGCATCCTGCAGCAGTACTGTAAAGGTGACCTCCGATTACGATAAATTGGCTGATTTTGCAAAGTACAAAACGTATGCATTCAGCCAGGAATCCCTCAATTTACCTGTTGGGGACTTGAACCGAGCACGCGTTATTGCTGCAGTAGAGACTGAAATGGCAGCTAAAGGATTTACCAAATCTGGAAATCCTGACATCATTGTGGACATCCTGGTAAGAGCCGAAGAAAAAGTGGATGCAACAGCAACTACTTCCGGAACGGGATATTATGGAGGAATGTATGGGGGTATGAGATATGGTTATGGAGGAGGATTTACTTCCACTTCAATTAATTACGAAGAATATATCGAAGGAACCATGTTTATCAACTTTGTGGATGCTTCCACTCAAAAGATCGTTTGGCAGGGACGTGGCACCAAAACAATTGATGAAGATGCCGATGCAGAGAAACGGGAGGAGAACATAAATGCTGCCATTAAGGCGATTATCGCTGAATATCCTCCACAGCAGAAATAAAGAAAACGGCAAATAAAAGCCCGCCCATCTGAGCGGGTTTTTATTTGTCTTCTTTCGAATGGATCAAAGCCAGTTTGTGGTTTTATTCTAATTCGGAATGTAAAATATCTGATGCTCCACATGCCCTTTTCTATATTTTCTTTCCAATAATTAGGTCTTTTGACCATTTGATATGATTCAGATTTCTGCCATTGATACCCTACCGGCTTATGTCATTGCAATTGTCTTGTTTATCCTGGTTCTTGCTTCGTTTTTCGCAGGAGTTCGGATTCGCAGGAATACTCTAAGAAAGAATCCTGAACTTTCCAAAGATGATTTCGGATCAATAAGCTCCTCCTTGTTGGGACTGTTAGCTCTCTTGCTTGCTTTTACTTTTGGAATGGCAAATTCCAGGTTTGACGACAGAAGAAATCTTGCAATCCAGGAAGCAAATGCAATAGGTACTGCTGTCCTTCGTGCTGATGTTTTCCCGGACAGCATGAAAAATATTCTTAAAAAACAATTTGAAGAATATCTAGAAGCCAGAATTGCATTTAACCAGTCGGGTATGGACGTCGACAAAATGGTCGAATACTATTACAAAGCAGATGGGATTAGTGCCAAAATCTGGATGTCGGTTTCAGATTATGCCAAAAAAAATCCTGAGAGTACACGGACCTCAGAAATAATCCCTGCTATAAATGAAATGATAGATATTACCACTAGTCGGAGAGCCGCAGGAGAAGCAAATATCCCGTCTTCAATTCAACTCTTACTGATAACCCTTTGTGTCTGCTCCACCTTCCTGATGGGCTATGAGCGGAAGAATAAGTTTGATGTGTTAGTAATAATTGGATTCTCTTTGATGCTCGCCTTCACGGTATTTACCATTATTGATATGGATAGACCCCGTAGTGGACTCGTAACTATGGATGAGGCCAATTCAAAAATTGTTGATTTAAGATCCTTGTTCAAAAAGTAAATTTCAGCTTTTGAGAAATGGACATTTTTCAGAATTACCTTCTGGCAAAGAAGTCTATTCAGCTCTCATGTTTGTAATTTCAAATAAAATGAAATTGAAAGAAGAGATCTTAATTCCGGCAGATGCAGGAATTCAATCCGTCAAAATCTCTGAATTTCAATCCTCAAATTTTAACTTTCGATTCTCTAAATCTCCACCATAGTGTAACTTGGAGCTTTCAATGTTGCCCTTTTTGATTATGAACCGACTTATTTTCTCCATTCTTCTGATTTTTGCGAGTACCCGAGTTCATTCCCAAAATTATCTAAATGGCCAAGCTTTTACTCATGAGGACACGCTTCGTGGCAGTATTACACCCGAGAGAGCTTGGTGGGATTTGCTGCATTACCATTTGGATATTGCGGTAGATCCGGTGAGTCAAACTATCTCCGGGAAAAATACCCTGAGATATGAGGTGATAGGGGAGCAGAACCGACTTCAGATTGATCTTCAGGCTCCAATGCTTTTGGAAAAAGCAATACAGAAAGGGAAAGAGCTGAAGATCGAAAAAGATGGAAGTGCTCATTTTATCACACTGATTTCACCTCAAAAAACGGGAGAAATCAATGACCTGGTCTTGCATTTTAGCGGGAAACCCGTGGTCGCAGTGAGGCCTCCTTGGGATGGAGGATTAACTTGGAAAAAAGACAGCAATGGCCTGTCCTTTATTGCAAATTCCAACCAGGGAATTGGTTCCAGCATCTGGTGGCCGAACAAAGACCATCCTGCAGATGAGCCTGATCAGGGAGTTTTGATCAGTGTGAAGGTCCCCGAAAATCTGATGGATGTATCTAACGGGAGATTGTTACGGACAGAGCATAATAATAAAGAGAGGACTAAAACCTACCATTGGGAGGTCAAAAACCCGATCAATAACTACGGAATTAACATCAACATCGGCGACTACGTCCACTTTGGGGAAAAGTATCTTGGAGAAAAAGGAGATCTCGATATGGACTATTATGTCCTGAGGGAGAATCTTCAAAGAGCTATCAAACAATTTGCAGAAGCTGCTCGCATGATGCGGGCTTTTGAGCATTGGTTTGGACCCTATCCGTTTTACGAAGATGGGTTCAAACTCGTCGAAGCACCTTATCTCGGCATGGAACATCAGAGTTCAGTGACCTATGGGAATGGCTATGCAAATGGCTATCTGGGCAGGGATCTGAGTGACACAGGTTGGGGAATGAAGTTTGACTTTATCATCGTCCACGAAGCCGGGCATGAGTGGTTTGCTAATAATATCACCAACAAAGACGTGGCGGATATGTGGATTCACGAGGGATTTACCGCCTACTCTGAGAATCTTTTCCTGGATTATCACTTCGGCAAGGAAGCCAGCAGTGCCTATGTACTTGGTACACGGAAGAATATCCAAAATGACAAACCCCTGATCGGTCCCTATAATGTCAATAAAAACGGCTCTTCGGACATGTATTACAAAGGGGCTAATCTACTCCATACTATTCGCCAGGTCATCAATGATGATGAGAAATGGCGACTAATTCTGAGGGGACTGAATTCCAAATTTTACCATCAGACAGTCACTACAGCTGATATCGAGCATTACATTACTTCTAAATCCGGATTTGACCTGAGTGCAGTTTTTGATCAATACCTCCGGGATGTCCGAATACCTGTTCTCAGCTATGTGGTGAAAGGAAAAACGCTTCAATTCCGATGGGAAAATGTAGTTCCGAACTTTGCCATGCCGGTGAAAATCTTTGTAAACGGAACCGAACCAATCTGGATTACTCCAACCCAAAAGTGGAATTCTCTGGAGCTAGATACCGAGAAAGCTCAGATCAAAGTCGACCCTAACTTCTATGTGGGTACGCTGAATATCTCTGGGGATTAGAAAGATAATGCCTGTGAAACCAAAGAAATTTGACTCGGTATAGCTTTTAATAATAATTTTTAGACCCCCTTAATCTTATAAATCTTTCCGTCTGCTTTGGTCATCAGATAGAGTTGGCCGGATTTGTCCTGACCGAATTTCAGATCGACGCGTGGGCTGCCGCAAAGATCTGTGAGGCTCATTTCCTTACCCTTGAATTTGATTCCCCAGGATTCTACTTTGATATTTTTCCAATCACTCAGATCAGCCATCAAAAGTCTTCCTGACGGGACATCCCCAAAGAGGAGCTTGCCAGCATGAGGTCCTGACTTTACAAAATATCCTCCGATGATGGCCGATATCTCATCGTGATCCAGCTGGATCAGCGGAAATATCGAACCTAGACTGCTATCGTCATCAGGAAGCGAAAATACCTTGGCCATGTTGCCATAAGGATTGATGATGAACGTCCCCTCCCGTACCGGCCAGCCGTAGAATTTTCCCGGCTCGATGCCATTTAGTTCCTCGACGTTCTTGTGGCCGATTTCTGTTGCCAGCAATCTTCCTGTCGGGTCCCAGAAAATGCGGTTTGGATTGCGGAAACCATACGCATAGACCTCTCCCTGTTTTCCGGCTTGCCCGGCAAAAGGATTATCTGCAGGAATCCCATACTTCCCGTTTTTGCTGTTGGTTCCCGATGGATCGATTCTCAGGATGCTGCTCCAGATGCCTGCACCTTGGTGATCAGCGATAAAGGCATAACCATTTTCGGCACTTCCGCCATCACCGATCCCGATGAATAGCTTTCCGTAGTCCGAGTCTCCGGGTTTTGCAAATGGATTGAAAGCGATCTCCTGCATCCCGTGAATTTGGGTGACAAAGTCAATTCGCATGAGTTCGCGGCTGGTTCCAGTGAAGGATTCGGATTTTGGATTTTCGGTTTTCCACTCAGTCAGAACCCATTGAAGCGTCACTTTGATGCTGTCTGCATAGGCAAAATCCGGAGTCTGAGCTTTTCCTTTTTCAGAATGCGCGGTGTAAAGGAGTCCGTTTTTCTGGAACTCAGGATGAAAAGCGTAGCTGCCAAATCCGGTAGCCAATCCCGGCTTGAACATCAAATCAGGTCTTAGGTCCCGCAAAGGGAAGTAAACCTGATGCTTGCCATTTTTCAACTCATACAGGACTCCGCGCTGATCCTGTACGAAGGTGCGACCGGAAACAGGCTCGCTTTCCAGCTTGGTGATTTTTGCTAAGGGTGGAACTGTATCAGAAGGGGGGATTTGAGTGAGAAATTCCAGTTCCAGCCGAATTCCTGAATCCGGAATCGGATCTGGGAGAGGATTATCCAGTCCGGTGGCGGTACCTTCTTCAGGTTCTTCTATAAATGTATGGAGATAGCTGAGCAAAGCATCAAAATCCTTTTCCTGAAGCTGAGGAGATGCTGGCATATAGGCATTGAATTGGGCATAAAGCTGTATGGCACGCTCGTCACCTTTTTCGATCATTGCCTGTGGATTTTTGATGAATTCCTTAATCCACTTTGAGTCAACTCTGCGTGTGACACCGCTTAGGTTTGGACCGATGGTAGTTTGCTGGAAGTTGTGGCAAGAGCTGCAATACTGATTGAAAATGGCTCTTCCGGCTACGATCTGTTCCGGATTTGTGCTGATATCTGAGCCAAATTTTCCTTTTTCACCTTGCTTGCAGGAAAAAAGGAATACAAAAAGAAGAGAAAATAGAAGTGCCGGATTTTTCATCGACACTAATTAGTTGTTTTTATCTGTAGAAGGCAAATTTTATGTGGGAATCAAAGCTCCTTTTTTAAAGAAACAGTTGCCCAGCCGCTAAAAAAGAAAATTTACTTTTTGAATGTGATCAAAAAAGTTGAGCCTTCATTGACTGCGCTTTCTACTTTTATGTGACCACCGAGATTGGTGATATGGCTATGCACCAGATACAGCCCGATTCCCTTACTGTCGGAATGCTCGTGAAACTTCTGATGAAGCCCAAAGATTCGGTTCTTCACTTTATCCATGTCAAATCCAATACCATTGTCCCGAAACACTAAGCGGGGTTTCCCATTTACAACATCGGAATGAATAGAAATTTCCGGAAAAAGATCAGGGCGACAGTATTTGATGGAATTGGTGATCAGGTTGAGGAATACGCTTTCCATGCAGGAATTATTGAATGTTACTTCACCAAGCTTTGAAAAATCGTAATTAATTTTAGCCTTGGAAGTGTGAATGAGAGAATTAATTGATTTGAGGACGTTCTTAAGCGTCGATTCGAATTCAACCTCCTCCAATTGAACATTAGAGCTATGTTTTTCACTTATGTCATCGACATATTTCCCAAGGGTTTCCCGCAAGTTTTCACCGGATAATTTTAAAAGATAAAGCAGTTCAAGGGTTTCTTTGTCTTCGATTTTAGATTCGTCAAGCAGACAAAAAATGGATAGAAGACTGTTGACAGGAGATCTGAGATCGTGCGAAGTTGTGAAGGTCAACTGCTTCAAGTCATTATTTATCTTGGAGACTTTGGCCAGCAAGGTATTTCTTTCCTCATCCAGCTTTTTTTTATGAGTAATGTTTTTAGCGACTGCAAAAACAAGCTGCTCGGTTTCGACAGGCAAAGAAGTCCAGGAAAGCCAAACGATTTCACCCGCTTTTGTCACATACCTGTTTTCAAAATTTGAAAGAGGTTTTGCGTTCACCAACTCTTTCCTCACTTTGCCAGTGATGATCTTGTCTTCAGTAAATACAAAATCATTTATGGGCCTTGAATAAAGCTCCTCCATACTGTAACCAAGTAAATTGGAGACGGCAGGATTGATCTTTTTGAAATACCCGTCAAATCCCGCTATGCACAATAAGTCGGGAGAAAGCTCGAAGAAAAGTTCGTATTTGAAATTGGGAAAAGTGTTATCCTGGGACTCCATAGTTTGGCAATTTGAGTTTTTTTATTCTTACTGGCCAGACTATATTTTTTTTTTATTTGATTGGTATGTGACTGTCAGTGGTCCAAATCTTTGGCTTCCCATGTCACCACTTCGTCCTCAAGATAGTGTGGATAGATCCTTCGATGTTGCTTTTTCACTTCTGTGATTAAAGCCTGACGGAAACCTTCCACATTTCCACCGCTTGCAGCAGCCATGAAGACAGGCTTGATTCCGTTTTTCTTTTCGTAAAAATCTGACAAGGCTTTAAAATCCACGTATCTCGTCTCGGCAAGTTCAATCTCTGTCATCTTCATGCTCTCCTCTTCGGAAGGCATCGTTTCGACCAGATCTATTTTGTTGAAAACCAGAAGGATGGGCTTGTCTCCTGCCTTGATATCATTCAATGTTTGGGTGACAACTGCGATATGGTCTTCGAAATGAGGATGAGAGATATCCACTACATGAACCAGCAAATCCGCTTCGCGAATTTCATCCAAAGTAGATTTGAAAGACTCGATCAGGTGAGTTGGGAGCTTGCGGATAAATCCAACTGTATCGGAAAGCAGGAAGGGTACATTGTCAAGCACGACTTTACGAACCGTCGAGTCTACAGTTGCGAACAATTTGTTCTCAGCGAGAATATCGGTCTTGGTGATCAGGTTCATCAGCGTGCTTTTACCCACGTTGGTGTAGCCGACCAGTGCTACACGAACAACTCCTTTTCGGCTTTTGCGCTGGGTTTCCCCCTGGATGTCGATCTCTTTAAGTTTTTCCTTCAAAAGAGAGATTTTGGTTCGGATGTCCCGCTTATCTGTTTCAATTTCCTTTTCACCCGAACCACCCCTTGTGCCTGTTCCTCCACGCTGACGCTCCAGGTGAGTCCACATTCGGGTCAATCGCGGAAGTAAATATTGGAATCTAGCCAGTTCTACCTGAGTTTTGGCTTGGGCAGATTGAGCACGCTTGAGGAAAATATCCAGGATAAGAAGGGAGCGATCGTATATTTTCACTTTAAGTTCATCCTCGAGGTTTCTCATTTGGGAAGGAGAAAGATCGTCATCAAAAATCACCATATCCACTTCGAAATGGGTAATGTATGCGAGAATTTCTTCCAGCTTTCCCTTCCCTACGAACGTGCGGATATCCGGACGCTCCATTTTTTGGGTGAAGCGATAAACAGTTTTGGCTCCAAGCGTTTCAGCCAGAAAAGACAACTCCTCAAGATGTTCTTCCGTTTCCAGAGCACTTTGGTTTTGTCGGATGACAGATACCAGAACTGCTGTTTCCTCCTTTGGGGAAGTATCGTGAAGTTTCTGAAGTTTTCGTGAAAATTTACTCATATCAAATCCGGGCTATTTTGGTTTAATGAATCAAAAAGGAAATAAGTTTCCGTTTTGACCGGAATCTGGGAATATTGAAAGTACAGTCTTTATTATTCTAACTTTACTTTGAACAAAGTTCGGGATATTTCCTTAGAATTGGACAGATACTCTGATGAGTCATGATGATTTACGTACTAGAGAAAAACAGGTATTTCCCTTTATGACCCAATTGATTAAGTCCTTTCTGCAAAAAGTTGAAAATACTTCCTCCCGTCTCCTCCCCGAAACCACAATAACGAACTTATTTTCTTTCGATTACCTTGCCAAAATAGAAGTTCCGATCCTTACAAAAAGGAATCATTTTTGGCAATCTTTACATGATTTTATGGAAAATAGTAACAACAGGTTGTAATGAGTCTTTTAAAATATTTCAAAAGAAAACCTGAGGAAATGGAAGGCCTTGACCTCAGCTGGTTGCAGGTTGACATGCACTCACATTTGATTCCAGGAATCGATGATGGTTCCAAAACCATGGAGGAATCCCTCGAATTGATCAGGCGATTGGCAGGTTATGGGCTTCGCAAAATCATCACCACTCCTCATATCATGTATGAGTATTATCGCAACACGCCGGAAATCATCGGCTTGGGATTGGAAGATTTGCGAAAGGCTGTCCGAAATGAAGGAATTGAGATCGAGATCGAAGCCGCCGCGGAATATTACATGGATGAGATCTTTTTGGAAAAGGTGATAGCCGGAGATAAAATACTCTCGTTTGGTGAGAATTATGTCTTGGTAGAGACTGGGTTTATCAATAAGCCACAGATGCTTTTCGATATTATTTTCCAATTGGAAATGGCCGGCTACAAACCGATTTTGGCCCATCCAGAGCGCTACCAATACCTTATCAGCGACAAAAAACTGTTTGAAGATCTGGTTGATCGTAACATTATTTTGCAAGTCAATTTACTTTCCCTGACCGGATTTTATTCCAAACAGGTAAAAGACTTTGCAGATATGATGCTGGAGAGAGGATTAATCCGATTTTTAGGAACTGATTGCCACAACGTCCGATACCTGGATATGCTGGAAACTTTGCCAAAGCATAAGCATTACGACAAAATCAAAAATCTGGAGTTATTGAATACCAGCCTTTAAAAGGTCTCCCCCATGAAAATTTTAATTACAGGTATTACTGGATTGCTGGGGAGCTATATCGCCAGAGAATTTGCCGGGAAAGCTGAGATTTACGGTTTCAAAAGACCGGGCTCATCTCTTCGCCTGCTTGAAGGGATTGGATCAGAAATTCATTGGTATGAAGGAAATATTTCTGACGTGGAGGAGCTTGAGGAAGCCATAACCGGAAAGGACCTTGTCATACATGCAGCAGGTATGGTTTCGTTTGATGCAAGAGATGAGGATTTGCTCTATGAAGTAAATAATGTAGGAACCACCAATCTGGTCAATGCAATGCTAAGCACCGGAGCCCAAAAATTGGTTTATATCAGCTCGGTGGCCGCAATCGGAAGAAGCCCGGAACTCGCAAGGATTAATGAAAACCATAAATGGGCCGAATCGCCATTTAATACTGTCTACGCTACTTCTAAATATTTTGGAGAATTGGAGGCTTGGCGAGGGGAGCAGGAAGGACTTGATCTGATCGTGGTTAATCCATCGATTTTGCTCGGCAAAGTCAGTGACGACCGAAGCAGCACGGAGATTTATCACTACGTGCTGGACGAAAATACCTATTATCCGAAAGGAGATCTTAATTATTTGGATGTGCGGGATGCCGCGAGGATGATTCGGATGCTTGTGGAAAAGGAAGCTTGGGGAGAACGCTTTATCCTGAATAACGAGAGCATTTCGTATCAGGGTTTTTTTGAAAAAATGGCCGGAGTATTCGGAAAAAAGGCACCTTCCAAAGCCGCCGAGCCTTTTTTGATCCGGATTGCTGTTTTTTATAATGGGATAATGAGAAAATTCAGACTAAGCAAAAATCCTCTGAATTTGCAGACAGCGATGATTGCTCAGCAAAAAATGTATTACGACAATAAGAAGATTTTGGAATTGCTTGATTTTGAGTTTACTCCCCTTGAGGACACATTCAAGTGGGCCAAATAAACTTATTTTAAATCCTTATCGTTCTGGAGATTGGAAGTCAAATAGACTCTCAGACCGTATTTAGAAAGAAAATAAAAATTAACAAATCGAGATTTTGAGAGATCAATTTATTTGGTACCTTAAATAAACCATAACTCATCCTAATGACCGGAGATCACGATCACGAATGGGAAAATGATAAAAAGCTGGTAGAGCGATTTGAAAATTCCCTTAAATCAAACCTGGATCTTTATTTTGAAGAAGAAGAACTGGAGGACATCATCCGGTTTTATTTCGATCAGCAGAAGTTCCTTAAAGCCCTCCGCGCCGCAGAATACTGCCTGGAAAAATTCCCCTTCTCAGTAGAAATCAAGCTTCTGAAAGCCCAATGCCTCATTTTCAATGACGAATTGGACGAAGGGCTGGGGATTCTTGAAAACATCAATAATATTTCCCCAAACAACGAGGAGATCATTCTCGCGTTGGCCAATGCCCATATACTTGCAGGAAGCCTGCAGGAAGGGATTGAATTGCTCGAAAACTTCTTGCCTCTGGCGGAGGATAAAGCGGAAGTGTATTATTCCCTGGGAAATCTGTATCGGGCAAGCAATGACAATAAAAAGGCCAGCCATTACTTCAAAGAAGCTGTAAAAAGCAGAATCAATCACGAAGATGCCCTTTTTCAACTGGCAATGATCACTGAAGAAGAGGGTTCATTTGATGAGATTCTTGATTTCTATCAGGAATTCATTGATCAGGATCCCTACAGTGCCGGTGCCTGGTACAACTTGGGTGTCGTTTACAATCGACTGGGAAGATTTGAAGAAGCGATCAAAGCCTACGATTATGCACTCATAATCGACGACGCATTTGCCTCGGCATATTTCAATCTGGGCAATGCCCTGATGAATACCGAGCAATATGAATTAGCGCTGGAAGCGTATCAAAATACGATCAATTGCGAAGGTGCCAATGCTGAAAACTGCTGCTACATGGGTGCTGCCTATGAAAAGCTTGGCAAAATCGATGAAGCATTTAAGTATTTCAAAAAATCATCCAAGCTGGATGAGGAGTATGACGACGCCTGGTTTGGACTTGGAATGTGTATGCTGAAAAAGGAAAAATTCTTTGAGGCGATTCACTATTTCAAAAAAGCATTGAACTTCAGCAAGGAGAACGCTAATTACTGGGTTGGACTGGCGGATGCTGAATTTAACCTTGGAAATTTTCAGGCAAGTTCTGAGGCATACGAAGAGGCTATCAACCTTGAACCTGGTATCCTGGAGACTTATGTCAATCTTTCCGTTATTTATTTTGAACAAGCCAGGTTTGAGGAAGCAATTGATGTAGTACGCGAAGGAATCGAGGAGCTTCCCGAGGAATCAGAATTGTATTACCGAATGGTCGTGTTTCAAATCAAAATGGGCAATTATAAAGAAGCGTTTTCATATCTGGAAAATGCATTAACTTTGGCCTTCGATAAGCATACGATCTTGTATGAACTTATGCCAGAGCTGAAGAAGCAAAAGGCGGTCAGTAAGCTTATTGCCCAATATCGGGAGGAGAATCCCGAACGCAAACCTTAATATCAAGCCAATGAATTATGTGCTGAAGAACATTCCTGTACGGACTGAAAAGCCGCGTACCACGGGGTTCACTATGGCCATGGACAAGGGACTAAGCCTTAGAGCCACGGAGGATTTTGTTGAAAGTTGTTCTGACTTCGTCGACATTGTGAAACTAGGATGGGCAACCTCTTACGTGACCAAAAATCTGGAGCAAAAACTCGCCATCTACAGGGAAGCTGGAATACCAGTTTATTTTGGAGGCACTCTTTTCGAAGCCTTTATTGTCCGAGGTCAGTTTGAAGATTATCGCAGAGTACTGGAGAAATTTAAGCTTGAGTATTGTGAAGTATCTGATGGTTCAATTACGTTGAATCACGACAAGAAATGTGAATACATCACAACACTTGCTAAGGAAGTGACGGTGCTTTCAGAAGTTGGTTCCAAAGACGCTGCTAAAATTATCCCTCCATACAAGTGGATCGAGCAAATGCAAACTGAACTGGATGCGGGCGCCTGGAAAGTAATCGGAGAAGCAAGAGAAGGCGGAAACGTAGGTTTGTTCAGAGATTCTGGCGAAGTAAGACAAGGCTTGGTTGAAGAAATTTTGACGCAAATCCCGGAAGAGAGAATCATTTGGGAAGCGCCGATCAAATCGCAGCAAGTTTGGTTTATCAAATTGCTGGGAGCTAATGTAAACCTGGGAAATATTAGTCCTGCTGAGATTATACCTTTGGAGACCATCCGATTGGGACTCAGAGGAGATACATTTGATCACTTTCTGGGAGAGATCAAATTGTAATTCAACTTAACTTAACACAGGCTGATCGGATTTTTGTCCGATCAGCCTTTATTTTTGCTCATTATGAAAATTAAAAAATATCTCCTTACCTACCTGAAAGGAGTGGCAATGGGGGCTGCGGATATAGTACCTGGAGTTTCCGGGGGTTCGATAGCTTTTATTACCGGGATTTACGAGGAGCTTCTGAACAGTATCAATTCTTTCAATGGAGAGAATTTGAAGCTTCTTCTCAAGTTTAAGCTTTTGGACTTTTATAAAGCTGTCAATGGTAGTTTCCTCCTGAGCCTTTTGCTGGGGATTATGACCAGTATTTTTTCAATGTCAAGTTTGATTACCTATCTGATGAGTGATCATCCGATTCCGCTTTGGTCGTTCTTCTGCGGATTGATTTTGATCAGTGCTTTTTTGATTTTAAAAGACATTACACGCTGGAATTTGGGAGTCATTTTAGCTTTGCTGGCAGGAACTTTAATGGCCTATTTCATCACCGAATTACCTCCTACGAGTACCCCAGATGCACTTTGGTTTACATTTGTATCCGGAGCGATCGCCATTTGCGCCATGATTTTGCCGGGCATCAGCGGGAGTTTTATCCTTTTGATTATGGGTAGATACGAGGGAATTCTTGAGGCTGTAAACAACAGAGATATTCTTACTTTGGCTGTGTTTGCATTAGGTTGCGCAGTCGGAATTCTATCATTTAGCCGAGTTGTTTCCTGGCTTTTGAAAAAGTATCATGCCATTACCATCGGTCTGCTAGCGGGATTTATGTTAGGATCCGTAAATGAGCTTTGGCCTTGGAAAATCGTAACAGCTTATCGAACCTCCTCAAGCGGTGAGGAAAAGCCCTTTTTGACTGAGAACATTCTTCCGGGTACTTATTTGGAGCAAACAGGAATCGAACCGCAGATTTTGTTTGCAGTAGCTGCTTTTATTTTTGGAATCCTTTTGGTTTTTGGAATAGAGAGAACAGCAAATTATCTGAAGAAATCATGAGGAAGTTTGGCCTGATCGGTTACCCTTTAGGGCATTCATTTTCGAAGAAATACTTCACTTCCAAGTTTGAAAAAGAGGGGATTGCAAATTGCAGCTTTGACCTGTATGAGATTCCCCAAATCATGGATTTTGAGAAAGTTTTGACTGATAATCCGGAGCTGGAAGGGATGTCGGTTACAATCCCTTACAAGCAGGATGTGATTCCCTATCTGGATGAGTTGGATCCAGCCTGCGAGTCAATTGGTGCTGTGAACTGTATCAAGATTGGTCCTGAAAAGCTGAAAGGTTACAATACGGATTACATTGGATTCAGGCTTTCTCTGGAAAAATGGTTGCAAGGCCAAGAGGTAAAAGCATTGGTATTGGGAACCGGCGGAGCGTCCAAAGCCGTAAAAGAAGCCTTGAAGGATTTAAAAATCGAATTTCTTTCCGTTTCGAGAAATTCCGGTCCGGGGTTGATTTCATACGAAGACTTATCCCTGAATCCTGAGATCCTTAAAGGGCATCAATTGATCATCAATACAACACCATTAGGCACTTTTCCGAAGGTGGAGGAAATGCCGCAGATTCCTCCGCATCAATTAAATTCAAGCCATTTGGTATTTGATTTAGTCTATAATCCTGCCGAGACCAAACTGATGAAAGCCTGTATTGAAGCTGGCGGAAAAGCACAAAACGGATTAGAAATGTTGGAATTGCAGGCAGAAGCAGCCTGGAAAATCTGGAACGAGTAATTTAAATTTTTCAATTATGAACAAGGCCATCCTGATTATCCAATGCCCCGATCAGAAGGGAATTGTTGCAGAGGTTTCTCGCTTTTTGTATTCCTATGAGGGAAATATCCTGGAGGTGGACCAGCATGTGGATGAAGAAATGGGAAGATTTTTCATGCGCGCAGCGTGGGAGCTTGATTCTTTTTCTTTGAAAAAAGAAGAAATAGCAGCGCGTTTTGAGCAGGAAGTAGGGAAGCGATTCAAGATGGAGTTTACCCTTCATTTCAATTTTCCAAAGCCCAGAATGGCGATTTTCGTCAGCAAGCTTTCACATTGTCTTTTTGATATTTTAGGCAGGTATCATGCCGGTCAGCTGGAGGTGGATATTCCGCTGGTGATCTCAAACCATCCGGATCTGAAGACAATCGTGGAGGCATTCGGGATTCCTTTTCATTTTATCCCCATCCATCCGGAATCAAAAATATCAGCCGAGGCAAATCAGCTCGAGTTGATGAAGTCTCATAAAATTGATTTTGTGGTACTTGCCAGGTATATGCAAATCCTCTCGGGGGAGTTTATCCGGCATTTCCCGAATCGGATTATCAATATTCACCATTCTTTCCTTCCTGCATTTGTGGGAGCAAAACCCTATCATGCGGCTTACGAGCGGGGAGTTAAAATCATTGGGGCTACGGCTCATTACGTAACCGAAGAGCTCGATGCCGGGCCAATCATCGAACAGGAAGTGGCGCGGGTTCGTCACCACAATACAGTAAACGAGCTGGTTCAGATAGGCCAGGATGTGGAAAAAATGGTCCTTTCAAAAGCTATTAAATACCATATCGATCGCAAGGTTCTTGCTTTCCGAAATAAAACAGTGATTTTTTATTGACCGTTGAGTCTTTGACCCCAACCTGAATTTTTTAAACTTCAGGCATGGAAAAAGCACAAGACAACCTAAGCCGGTGTCCCTGGTGTCTGGGATTCCCCGAATATGTTCAATACCACGATACCGAATGGGGAGTTCCGGTGTGGGATGACCGGATACATTTTGAATTTCTGATTTTAGAAAGCGCCCAGGCAGGATTAAGCTGGGCGACTATTTTGAAAAAAAGGGAGGGATATCGAAGAGCTTTTGCGGATTTCGATTATCAAGTAGTAGCTGAATTTCCGGAGAGTTATGTGCAGGAATTGTTGCTGGATCCTGGCATCATCCGGAATACATTGAAGATCCGGGCAGCCATCAACAATGCCCGCTGCTTTATGAAAGTGAAGGAGGAATTTGGATCCTTCTCAAACTATATCTGGGGATTTGTTGGCGGTAAACCCAAGCAAAACAAATTGGAGTCCATGAAAGAGATTACTGCAACAACGACTGAGTCAGATTTGCTCGCAAAGGATCTGAAGAAGAGAGGTTTCAAATTTCTGGGCAGCACCACTGTCTATGCCCATATGCAGGCGACAGGATTGGTCAACGACCATCTGGATAGTTGTTTTAGAAATTCGGAGGTCATCGCCTTAGGTAAGTGTTAAGCGCCAGGGCAAAAAAAAAGAGGCTCCAATTTGGAGCCTCTTCTGTTTTATTAAATCTGTAATTCTTAAGTAGTAGAACCTACATGCATCAACAGATAGACACCTGCTCCTGCAAAATAACCAAGTGCTGCAAGTAAAGAGATTTTCTTCAGGTACCATCCGAATTCGATTTTTTCCATACCCATTGCTGCTACACCTGCTGCAGATCCAATGATCAAAATACTTCCTCCTGTACCGGCGCAATAAGCCAAATACTCCCAAATGAAGTGATCCATTGGATATACATCCATGCTATACATTCCCATACTTGCTGCGACCAACGGAACGTTGTCAACGATAGCAGAAAGTACTCCAATCAGTGTAATAATGATTCTGTTATCTCCTATGGAAGTATTTAGGTATTCCGCAAAGTTGGAAAGGGTTCCCATAGACTGAAGGGAGCCTACGGCTAATAATATACCAAGGAAGAACAAAACGCTTGGCATATCAATTTTTGTGAGGGCATGGCCTGCGGTGTAATTCTTTCGCTCAGCTTCATCCAGATCAGGGTTGATTAGTTCAGATATGATCCAAAGCACACCCAATCCCAACAACATACCCAGATATGGAGGCAAGTGAGTTACTGTTTTAAAGACCGGAACAGAAATCAACGCACCAATGCCAAGGATCAGCATCAGATTTCCAGTAGCAACTCCTGATTTAGCGGCTTTTGTGGATTCCTTGAAGTCTCCCAAGGTGCCTTTCAAGGTAAATGTCAAGTAAAGCAATGGAACCAGCACACAAACGATACTTGGAAGGAATACATTCTTCATGATTGCTGCGGCAGAGATTTGACCACCGATCCATAGCATAGTAGTTGTTACGTCGCCAATTGGAGACCAGGCACCACCTGCATTTGCCGCGATGATGATCATACCGGCGAAGAAAAGTCTCATCTCTTTATCAGGGATCAGTTTCCTGATCAGCGAGACCATTACAATGGTCGTGGTCAGGTTATCCAATACTGAAGAAAGGAAGAATGTCACGATACAAACTACCCATAAAAGCATGATTGGGTTTTTCGTCTTGATTCGATCAGTGATGAATTTGAAACCATGATGCGCATCAACCAATTCGACGATTGTCATAGCTCCCATCAGGAAAAACAGGATCTGAGCAATTTCATTCAAGTGATGTCCTAAAGATTCGGAAACATATTCCAGATGAATCTCTCCTGCAGTTAAAGTGCTGGCTTTTTCACCAAGTTCATGGATAAAATCTGTATACCGGGTGCTGTTAAGAAGGGTTTCCGGTGCATCTGATACCGCAAAAAGAGTCCAACAAACGACGGCTGTAACTAAAGCTGATGCCGTCTTGTTGATTTTGATCGGATGCTCAAGCGCTATCGCCAGATATCCGAGTACAAAGACTATAATAATTGCAAACTCCATCGTTAAGATTTGTTTTTTTGGTTGATGTTTAGGTTTGGGACAAACTCGAATTCAAAATTTGATCGCGATTCTACCTTCTTTCTGATAAAATTCCTAACCAAACACCAAGATTTTAGAATCTAAGTTGTTTTCAGAAGGAGGTATTTTTCAGGAAGAGATTAAGTCTTTTGAGGTAAGGTTGTATCGTAATTCTAAAGTATCTCCAAAACTTATTTATGGACGATTAATTTACATAAGCTGTGATAAAGCTATTTCATAGGAATTTTGGGCGAGTTTGGTTTTTTCAGGATTTGCCGCAAAAGTCTTTTTTAATGCTTTTTGGATCGTGTTGCTGACATCTGAAAAGATCGCCTGATCCGTGATCTCAACCTTGTCGCTCATCAAATAAGCAAAGACTCTGGCCATGCCACAGTTGGCGATGAAATCCGGGATCACTGAAACTTGCTCGTCCGCCCACATTCCTATTGGTCCAAAGAAGATCTCGGAATCGGCAAATGGTACATTGGCACCACAGGAGATTACTTCAAGTCCGGCTTTGACCATTCGCTCCGTCTGCCATTGAGTGACAAGTCTGGAAGCTGCTGCCGGGATAAAAATCTCGGAAGGAACATCCCAAATTTTATCATTGATCTCAGCAAATGAGATCATATTCTCAGCGACCAATGTGTTGCCGTTTCTTTTCAGAAATAAATCCCTGATTTGATCCAGACTATATCCGGCCTCATTGATTACTCCGCCATTTTTGTCGATAATCCCGACGATTTTTACTCCTTCCACGGCCAGGAAACAAGCTGCTGCTGCTCCTACATTTCCCCATCCCTGAATGATAGCACGCTTGCCTTTGATCTCTCCTCCCCAGATTTTATAATAATGGAGCACCGCTTCGGCGACACCATATCCGGTGATCATATCTGCAACCGTGTATTTTTTTGGACCATTTGGGGTGAAATGAGGATCTTCCAGGACTTTAGAAACCCCTTGGCGCAATTGGCCGATTTTTCGGATTTTTTGAGGCTCTGTAGCATGGAAGTGGCCGTTTACGATTCCTTCCTGCGGGTGCCAAAGTCCGTATGATTCTGTGATAGGAATTACTTCATGGATTTCGTCCACATTGAGGTCTCCACCTGTTCCGTAATAACTCTTCAAAAGTGGCATAACCGCTTTGTACCATCGCTGAAGAACAGCTTCTTTTCGAGGATCATTCGGGTCAAAGTTGATTCCGGATTTTGCTCCGCCGATTGCAGGACCTGAAACAGTGAATTTCACCTCCATCGTCTTGGCAAGCGACTCTACCTCGCGTTTATCAAGACCTTTTCTCATCCTTGTCCCGCCGCCGGCAGCTCCTCCTCTGAGAGAATTAATTACAACCCAGCCTTCGGCTTCAGATTCGCTGTCACTCCATTCGAAAATGATCTCCGGCTGTTTGTTTTCAAACTTTTTAAGTAACTCTTGCATGTATTGAGTTGGGTTTATATCTCGGGCAAAAATAGAAAAATAAACATCGCCACCTAAACCAACTTCTACGGGCGATTATCCATAAATAGTCCCGCCGCACGAGTCACTTTTTGCACCGGTCACCGAGGCAAGTGAGTTGTTTTCATTTCTTAATCTAAGGACTCCCAAAAAACCAAAAACCAAGGCTTCTTTGAATTCAATCAGTTCGGAAGAAGCTGTAAACTGAGTCCATTTCCCTTGCAGATGATGATCCAGGCGCTCGATGAAATATGAATTATACGCCCCTCCACCAGTGATGAGCACCGATGGACTTACTTTTTCCTGATTAGATTTAATTATTTCTGACATCTGGAAGGCATAGTGCTCGACCAGTGTGCACAAGATGTCTTTTTCGGAAAGTCCTGAGTTTTTGATAAGGGGCAAAAACTCCTGTTCCATGTCTTCCCTTCCGAGGGATTTGGGCTCATTATTGGCGTAAAAAGGAATTGCGTTCAGTTGGTTAAACAGAGAAATATTTACCGATCCTTCCTTTGCCCAGATTCCTCCCTTATCATAGGGGGCGCCAAGGGCAATGGCCTGCTCGTTGAGAAGCAAATTGAAAGGGCAGCAATCAAAAGCAATTCTTTTCCCATTGGCATCCATGCTGATATTGGCAATGCCTCCCAGATTAATACAAAAGTCGATTTGAGGAAAAAGCAATTGGTCCCCGATCGGAACCAATGGGGCGCCTTGTCCTCCCAATTGCACATCCAGCATTCTGAAATCGTTGATAACCTTTAATCCGCAGGCCTGATGAAGCGCCCAACCATTTCCGATTTGGAGGCTTAACCCTTTGTCCGGCTGGTGAAAAACTGTATGCCCGTGGGAGCAAACAGCGAACGGAAAAATTTCATTTTCGTCACAAAAGTCTTTTACTTTTTCTCCCATCCATCGGCCAAAATCCACATTCAAAATCGCCAGATCGAAAGCCGAAAGCAGGTGTGACTTCATCAGTTTTTCGCCCAAAACCTCCGGAAAGGGAATCGTCATGGAATGTAAAATTTCAAACGTCCAGTGGTCTTGCTTTTCGTAGTGGCAATAGGCCAAATCCAGACCATCACCTGAGGTGCCGGACATGAGTCCGATCATTCTGTAGCTTGGGTTGCTCATGGGTTAAAGTATGTTAAGGATCCTTTATTCAAAGATAAATTGATGCGGATGAAAAGCCCTGTTTTTTTTAAATGTCTAATTTGCGAAGCAAAAAAACTCATGAATGGCAAATTTGGTCATAGACATCGGAAACACACGAATCAAATCCGCCCTATTTGAAAAGGCGGAATTGGTGTGGGAGGGTGTTTTTGATGAGTTGCCTGATGCAATCGACTCATGGTCCATTCATAAGTTCGACAATTGTCTGGTAAGTTCTGTCCGGTGGACAAAGGAAGAATTGCAACAATTTTTGTCTTTTGATTTCATTTATCTGACTTCTCAGACAGAAATTCCGATTTCAAATTCATACGGAAGTCCGGCTACGTTGGGACTGGACAGGATTGCAGCCGCGATAGGAGGATGGCAATTTGCCGGTAAAGGACCAGTTCTGGTGATTGACCTGGGAAGTTGTATTACTTTTGAATTTGTAAATCAGGATAATGACTACCTGGGTGGAGCAATCAGCCCTGGTCTCACCATGCGAGCAAAAGCGATGAATTCGCTCACGGCTCGACTTCCTTTGGTTGAGGTGGCAGAAAAACCAAAAAATCGGATCGGTGACAGTACGATCACGTGTATGCAGATCGGAATTTGGTATGGAGTTGAGTATGAATTAATAGGCCAAATTCAGGCTTATGAGAAAGAATATCCTAAAATCAAGGTCTTTGTTTGTGGCGGAGACGCTCAATCTTTTGTTTCATTGGCAAAAGACCACATATTTGTAGTCCCAAATTTAGTCCTTCATGGACTTAATTGCATTCTAAACCACAATGTTGAGTAAAATCAAATTGAAATTGCTGGGTGTACTATGCACCCTTTTCTTATTTTCCGAGGCAATTGCCCAGTCCAGTTCCTCTACCTACAGTGCTTTGGGAATCGGTGAATTTAATTATTCCGGTCTTACCCAAAATCAGGGTATGGGCGGTCTTGGGATAAGCTTTGGAACTGGATGGAATGCTAATGTGGTCAATCCAGCATTGACGACCCGAAACACGATTTTCAATTTTCAGGCAGCACTTAATTATAAAAAAATTAATGCTGATAACGGACAGAGAACTTCGGATGTGGATGGAGGAGGACTTTCCTACATCGCATTTTCATTGCCTGTCAAATCCGGAAAAGTAACAGCTGGCCTTGGTCTGAATCAAATAACCAGTGTAAACTATCGAATGATCATCGCGAGTTTGGTTAATAATGCCGAACTGCAAGCTTTTAATTCGATAAAAGGCGATGGTGGAATTTCAGAAGCCTATTTAAATTTTGGTGTTCTGGCCGCAAAAAACCTTAGTTTTGGTGTTCATGGCTCATATTTGTTTGGTTCAACTATCCGTACGAATCGCCTTTCGCTGTTTGATGATAACAGCAATCCAGTAGGGACTGTCTCTGAATATTATGAGCGGCTAACGGTAAGTGATATAGGTTTGAAATTTGGCGGCCACTACTTTTTCAAAGTTGGTGACAAAAGTAACCTGCATCTTGGAGCCATCTATCAGAAATTAGGTGATGTTAATGGAAAAGCTTTTGCTAAGCTGGCTGCATTTGGCCAAGCTAGCGACCCCGATTCGGACGGCGACCTGATCGCCAACAATGAACCGGGAAGCGTTTATATCCCAAATCGATACGGATTTGGAGTGACGTACGAAAAAATGAATAAGTTTGTCGTCGGTTTGGAAGGTCAGTATCAGGATTTCACCCAATACAGATCCTTCCTGGATGACCCACTTCAGTTAAAAGAAGTTATAAAAGTTGGTTTAGGTTTTCAGATTGTACCGGATTATTTGGCTATTGATAACCCCCTAAAACGCACTACGTATCGTTTTGGAGTGGAATTTCAGCAGACACCCTACTACCTGAACCAAACCAACATTAATGACATTGGCATTAACTTTGGAACATCCTTTCCAGTCAACCAACTTTCACTCGTAAATTTTGCGGTAAAGGTTGGACAGAGGGGAACAACAGAAAACGGATTGATTAAAGAGAGTTATGTGAATTTCACCTTCGGGCTTTCACTTAATGACAATAGTTGGTTCTACAAAAGAGTATTTGAATAAAGCTATAAACCATTTCAGGAGATTGAGGTGCGCAGTACCCTGCTTCATCAAGATTGAATGTCACAGAATCAAACCAATTAAATAGACATGAAAATTAAATCGACCCTTCTTACTCTTTCAGCTTTGCTCCTGGCTGGTATGGCTCAGGCGCAGGATGGATGGAACTGGCCTGCAGACCCTGCTCAAGAAGCGAAAGCAAGAGAGCTTAATGCGGCTTACACTGACTATATGAAGTCAGATCAGTTTGTAGATGCTACCAAGCCACTTAATTGGTTATTGGTGAACACCCCTGACTTGAATGAGTCCATTTACATCAATGGTGTCACTATTTACAAAGGTGCTGCCGATGCAACAGCAGATGCTGCGCAAAAAGCAATTTATCAGGATTCAGTGATCGCTATTTATAGCAAAAGAGGAGAGTTATATAAGAATGAAGCTAAGTGGGTTGAAAATAAGGCGTATTACGGCTATCAATTCTACAAAGCCGATAAAGAAAAGTTGAAAATACCAATTGCGGATTTTGAGAAAGCCATGGAATTGAATGGTACAATTTCTCCAGCTTTGACAGCTGCTTATTTTGACTTGGTCAGAAGAAATTATCTGTCCAACAAGGCATATCAGCCTGAAGAAGTTCTTGCTATCTATGATAAAATCACAGCGATGTTAGACAAAGCTGCCGCAACAGGAACGGATGTTTCAAGTCCTAAAGGTCAGGTTGAGCAGTTGCTGGTTGCAATGGAATTGATCGATTGTGAATTCATCGAAAATACCATGGGACCAAAATTGAAAGCAGACCCTACTAACGAGGTTTTGGCAAACCAAATCTTCAAGTATTCTGTCCAGTTCAAATGCTATTCCTCAGATGCATTCCTTGCAGCTTTGGAAGTAATTGACACCAAAAACCCAACATTCTCAACCTCTCAGGTGAGAGCCATGAGATATCTTCAGACAGGTGATTACGACAAGGCCCAGCCAGTATTAGAGAAAGCATTGACTCTTGCAGAGAATGACGCTCAGAAGGCTGAAGTTCATTTGGAGTTGGCGAAAATTCATGGTAGCCAAGGCAGAAAGTCTCAGGCAAGAACTTCTGCAAGAGAAGCAGTAGCACTTGATGAGTCTAAAGTTTCTGACGCGTATACCTTGATCGGAACACTTTACATGAATTCTTCAAATGACTGCAGAGGTGGAGAAAGCAGAGCAAAAGATTATTCTATTTACATCGCTGCTTACAATGCTTACCAAAGAGCTGGTGATTCTAAAGGAATGGCTAATGCTCGTGCAAGATTCCCTTCCAAGGAAGAATTGTTCACAGAGGGTCTTGCAGTTGGATCTTCGATCAACACAGGTTGCTGGATAGGTGAGACAGTTTCCCTCGCTACCAGAGACTAATAATAATTTTGAGTAGAATAAAGGCAGTCCACGGACTGCCTTTATTCATTTATACCCGTTCGATTAAAATCACATATCTTTGAAATGTGAATAAGGTACCAGGATTCCTTTTTTTTATTTTAAGTCTGACCTTCTTCTCTTGTCGGGAAGATGTGGATACATCCGCACTAAAGGTTTACGATGGCCCGCTGAACAGTGCCATAGATATTCATTTGGTTCACAGCGATTCTGCGGTGGTGAGATCAGAAATCCGTGCTCCAAAACAACTGGAATTTTCAAATGGGAACATTGAGTTTCCGGAAGGAATAGATATCCAGTTTTTCGAAATTGACGGGACCCTGAGTACCACCATGAAAGCTGACAAAGGGTATTTTCTCAAAACAGAAAACATCTACAAGGGGATTGGGAATGTCCAGGTAAAAAACTTGTTGAAAGATCAACGGCTGCAAGCAGAGGAGTTGTATTGGAACCCGACCGACAAAAAAATTTACACGGAAACTTTTGTGACCATTCAGGAAAAGCAAACACTCTTCAATGGTACCGGAATGGAAGCTGATGAAAGTTTTAGCAAGTACAAACTAAAAAAAGTTAGAGATAGTCGCACAGTACTGCCTGGGGAAGGAATTTGAAATGCACAAGATTCAGAGGACACTATTGATGGATTTTGGGTTCCTTTGTTGGCAAAAAAAAGAATTGAATACACACATGAAACTATCTGACGCACTCCTGCTGTCCCTTTCATTAGCATTGATTATCATAGGAGTCCACCAATCGTTGACTTCCGGAATAGGTGCATCTTATCCGATTTTTATGTTTGCTGTTGCAATGTTATTTTGGTTTCAATATCGAAGAATGCAGCATCCAACAGAACCAGTTTCTCCCCAGAAAAAAGCTAAACCCGGTAAAAAGAGATAAAAATGGATGTTTCCTACTTGATCATTGTTTTAATTTCCCTTTTTTTCTCTGCTTTTTTCTCCGGAATAGAAATCGCATTTATCTCTTCCAATAAGTTGCAGATTGAACTTCAAAGTAAGCAAGGAGATATGAGGGGGAAGATATTGAGCGGGTTTGTGCAAAGGCCCGGTCAATTCATTGGGACTACACTTCTGGGAAATACTATCTGCTTGGTGTTGTATGGTACTTTTATGGCTTTTCTCCTTGAGGTACCCTTAAAAATGTGGCTTCCGCCGAGTGTCAATAATGAAGCGGTGATTCTGTTGATACAGACAGTATTATCCACCATTATCGTTCTGATTACAGGAGAGTTTTTACCAAAAAGCTTTTTCATGCTCAATCCAAACAGCATGTTAAACTTTTTCGCGATTCCTTTTGTGGTGATTTATTTTCTGATGTATCCGATCGTTTGGGCGGTAGTAGGTCTGTCCCGGTTTTTTATTACAAAAGTTCTCAGGCTTTCTTACAGTGAAGACAAGCCTGTTTTTACGGTAACTGACCTCAATAGCTTCATCCAAAATCACATGAGCCAGGGTCGTGAAGAAGGCAAAGTTGATATTGATACCAAGATTTTTGACAATGCTGTCGAGTTTAAAACTGTTCGAATCCGCGAATGCATGGTTCCAAGAACAGATTTGGTGGCTGTTGATGTCAATGATACTATTCAGGAGCTCAAATCTATTTTTGAAGAAAGCGGACATTCCAAAATCATCATTTATAGGGACTCTATAGACGAGGTGATTGGATATTGCCACCAATTGGAGCTTTTCAAAAAGCCCAAAACCATCGAAGAAATCCTCACTCCGATCATTATTGCTCCGGAATCTGCGCTTGCGAATGAAGTTTTGATTCAATTTATACAGGAGCGAAAAAGCCTTGCCCTTGTTGTTGATGAATTTGGGGGTACCAGCGGAATCGTATCGATGGAAGATATTATTGAAGAAATTTTCGGAGAAATTGATGACGAATATGACAATGACGATTTGATCGAGCAAAAAACCGGCGAACAGGAATATTTGCTTAGCGCACGACACGAGATCGATTATTTGAATGATAAATACGGCTGGGAATTGCCGATTGGAGACTTTGAGACCCTATCCGGATTGATTCTCTCGTTGGCTGAAAACCTTCCCAAAAAGGGAGAGTCCGTTGCTTATGGCGTTTACACGTTCACAATTGTTACCAAACAAGACCACCGAATTGATACAGTTAAGCTGAAAATCAGTACTTCGGGTATTTTTTAGATAGGCCTTTGATTCAGATTAAATTTTGAATTTCGTTACTAATGCTATTATTTTGCGACACTCAAAAAAAGCGTAGTATCAAAAATGGCGTTAATTAAACAAATTAGACAGAGAACAGGTCTCGCTATCGGCGTAATTGCCGGCGGGTTAATTCTATTCCTATTGGGTGGAGATTTGCTTAGTCCTAGCTCCAACCTCCTCGGTTCCAATCAAAACATCGTGGGTGAAATCGCAGGAGAGGAAATCTCTTACGAAGAATATCTAGCAAAAGTCGAAGAAGTGAAGGCTGCCTATCAGCAGCGAACTGGTCGCATACCTTCAGAAGTTGAGATGTTCACAGTAAGAGAGCAAGCTTGGCAGACAATGATTGTTGAGCGAGTGTTCAATGAAGAATATGATAAACTTGGCCTGACTGTATCTGATGCCGAACTGGTTGACATGGTTCAGGGTAAGAATATTGTAGCCGAATTGCGTCAGCAACTTGTGAATCCACAGACTGGTGAATTTGATAAAAATCAACTTGTTACTTTCCTTCAGTCCCTTGAGACCGCAGATCCTGCACAGCAAGCTTTCTGGGCTCAACAAGAGAAACTTTTTGCAGATTCCAGGTTGAGAATAAAATATGACAATCTCATGGCTACTTCAGAGTATGCAACATCTGCTGAAGCTAAATTAGAATACAAAGCTGCTAATTCAATGGCTGACGCGTCCATTCTTTTCATTCCTTATACTGCAATCAATGATTCAGATGTTAGCCTGGAAGAAAGTGAATTGACAGCGTATTTGAAAAATAATCAAAGCAAGTTCAAAACCGGAAACACCGCTAATCTTGAATACATCAGCTTCTCTATACTTCCGAGTGGAATTGATTCTGCAGATGTAATTACCAGAATTAACGAGTTAACTGAAGAATTGAAGACTGCAGAAAACGATTCGCTTTTCGCAGTAAGAAACTCTGAGACGCAGACTCCCTTCTTAACCTATGCTCCTGGTGACGCTCTTCCTGTAAGCCTAACTAACAATGTTGGTGAAGTTTTGCCAGGTCAGGTTTACGGTCCTTTTGTGACTCCAAACTCCTCTTATGTGACGTATAAAGTAGCCGCACAGTATGAGGGAACTCCAAGAATCCGAGCTTCTCATATTCTATTCAGTACTCAAGGCCTGGATAGTGCTGCGATTCTTCAGGTGAAAGCCCAGGCAGAACAAGTCCTTGCTGATGTGAAAGCAAATGGCAACTTTGCCGTGGCTGCTCAGCAATATGGTCAGGATGGTACTGCACAAAACGGTGGAGATCTTGGATGGTTTGCGAAGGATGAGTTCGTTGAGCCATTTTCAAATGCGGCATTTGCAGCATCTGCTCCAGGTTTGATCAATGAATTAGTAGAGACTGAATATGGTTTCCACATCATTGAAGTAACCGATATGCCTAAAAGCACTTACACTAAGATTGCAACTATTGAGTTGGAACTGGTGGCAAGTGATGCAACAAGAAATGATGCTTTCAGAAATGCTGATACGTTTGCAGCGGAAGCAGGTAACAGAGGTGAATTCACCGAAAAAGCTGGAGCAGCCGGTTATAGAATCATACAGGAGAATAATCTGGATGCAGGAAGCCGTAACCTGAACAATATACAGAACGCAAGAGAAGTAGTAAGATGGGCTTTTTCAGAAGCATCTGAAGACGAAGTTTCTCCCGTGTTTGAATTAGACAACTCTTACCTGGTAGCAACTCTTGTCAATAGAAAAGAAGAAGGAGATGCGACTTTGGCTGATGTCAGAGAGCAAGTTGAATTGCTGGTAAGAAATGAGAAGAAGGCAGCGATGATCATTGAAAAGCTGAAAGGAAAAACAACTCTTGCTGAAATGCAGGCTGCCTATCCAAATGAAGCTTCAGTGAACGAAATTCCTGATCTTAAATTGAGCGCTGCTGTGATCCCGGGTATCGGATTCGCTCCACGGGCAATTGGTTCTGTTTTTGGCCTTACCAATGGTCAAATAACAATGCCAATCCAGGAAGATATCGGAGTAATGGTTGCTAAGTTGAACACGCTTACTCCTGCTGCTGAAATTGGAGACTATACAAACTTCCAGGGTCAGTTGACTCAAAACGCCTCACAAAGGACAACCTATCAGGTGATGATGGCACTTCAGGAACTCGCCAATGTCAAGGATTTCAGATATAAGTTTTTCTAAGCCTTAAAAATTTGAACCCATGCCTCCAAGCGTGGGTTCTTTGTTTATATCCAATAGGATCAGGATTTAATGAGGTATTGCAATGAAGAATCAATTCGATAAAAAAGCCTTTAAGGAAAAATTAGAAGCAAACGGGCAATTTCCCATGCTTTATATGTTTAAATTCATCGTTCCAAACGGAAGTGAGATTGCTATTGGGGCATTATTCCCCAAGAATGAAATGTCTCTCAAACCAAGTTCCGGAGGAAAGTATGTAAGCACCACCATTCAGGTAATGATGGATAGTGCTGACCAAATCATTGACATTTATGAAAAAGCATCATCAATTGAAGGTGTGATTTCACTCTAAATTCTTTTAATCATGTGGATCGAGGAAAATAATAAGCTCAAAAAATCTTTCAAGTTCAAGGATTTTCAGGAGGCATTTGCTTTTATGACCCGAGTGGCGTTTTTGGCTGAGGAGCATCAGCATCATCCCAATTGGAGTAATGTCTACAATAAAGTGGACATAGAGCTCACTACCCATGAGGAGGGTAATAAGGTGACCGCAAAGGATCGTAAACTGGCTAAAGCGATTGATTCTATTAATTAATGATTGACCACCCTATCAATCTTTATATAGTTCCTACTCCCATCGGGAATCTCAAAGACATTACCCTTAGAGCATTGGAAATTCTCAAAAGTGTTGATGTGATCTTGGCTGAAGATACCCGTACGAGTGGAATCCTGCTGAAACATCTCGAGATTTCCCGGCCTCTTCAGAGCTACCATATTTTCAATGAACATAAAGCTGTTCAAAAGCTGGTGGACAGAATGAAAAAAGGGGAGGTTTTTGCCTTGGTAAGTGATGCCGGAACACCTGCTATTTCTGATCCCGGATTTTTGCTGGTAAGAGAAGTATTGGCAGCAGGCCTGGATGTACAGTGTTTGCCTGGTCCCACTGCATTTGTTCCAGCTTTAGTCAATAGCGGATTACCCAACGATCGATTTATCTTTGAGGGTTTTTTGCCTCATAAAAAGGGAAGGAAAACCAGGATTGAATCCCTGCTGGAAGAAACCAGGACCATGATTTTCTATGAATCTACTCACCGACTGATGAAGACTCTTGAGCAATTCTCAGAAGCTTTTGGTCCGGACAGGCAAGCATGTGTTTCCAGAGAACTGACGAAACTCCACGAGGAAAACGTGCGAGGAACTCTTGCCGAATTGGTAGAATATTACCAGACCCATCCGACAAAAGGTGAGATAGTACTGGTTTTAGCCGGAAAAAATCCCAAAGATTGAATTAACCTATTTGCCTGAAATATGATATCCAATGAAACGCTTGGACTGCTTCTCGAAAAAACGCAGGAAATCGCCAAAGAAGTCGGAGCCTTTATCCGAAAGGAGAGACAAGGCTTCAATCTGAAAACTGTAGAATACAAAGGCTTCAATGATCTGGTTTCATACGTTGACAAAGAAGCCGAAAAGCAGATTGTTGATAAGCTTAGTCTGATTTTTCCGGAAGCTGGTTTCATCACAGAGGAAGGAACGAACACTACCCGTCAGGAACAATTCAATTGGGTAATTGACCCATTGGATGGCACGACCAATTTCATCCATGGACTTCCAATCTATTGTGTGAGCATTGCTTTGATGGAGTACGAAGAGGTTGTTTTGGGTGTGGTCTATGAAGTGAATAGGCACGAATGCTTTTATGCCATGAAAGGCGGCGGAGCATTTTGTAATGACACTCCGATCCGAGTCAGCAAGGCTAAGACTCTGGCAGCATCACTCATAGCGACCGGATTTCCTTATTACAACTTTGAGCAAATCGATAAATATTTGGCAGCTCTAAAGTTTTTGATGAGTTCCACCCATGGACTCAGAAGACTTGGAAGTGCAGCAGTTGACCTTTGCTATGTCGCTTCCGGAAGAATCGAAGGATATTTTGAATACAATCTTAATTCGTATGATGTGGCTGCCGGTGCTTTGATCGTGCAGGAAGCAGGAGGAACGGTCACAGATTTTGCAGGAGGAGGAGATTATATTTTTGGGAGAAATATTGTTGCTACCAATACCCATATTCATCCGGAATTTCTTACCGAATTGATTCGAATCTGGTCTTAAGATCAGCCTAAGAACAGATACCAAAGAAAAATACTAATCAGCGAGATAGGGATTCCCAGACTTGCCAGCAAAGTGGCAAGTTTGGGTTGAAGCCCGTATTGGATTGCGACGATTGATCCTGTGATCATGGGAGCCATTCCACTTTCCAGAACGGTGACTTTGAAAGTCAGCTCAGTTTCGGGAAGGAAATTTCGGTAAACCAGCCAGACGATTGCCGGAGCCAAAATCAACCTGTATCCGATGCTCATCCAATAGAATCGGGAAGTCAAGGCTCCGGTGTCCAGAGAAAACTTTACCCCAAGCGCCAATAGAGCCATTGGTGCCATTGTCTTTCCAATGGCAGAAAGGAATGGCAGTAAACTCTCGGGAGTTTTCCAACCCAAAATACTCATCAATATGGTGCCAAGCAGGAATAGAAAAGGAGGAAAACTCAGGATTTTGAGCGGAATGGAGCTCAGATTCCCCTCTTTATGACTGTAGATCGAGCCAACCACAATTGCGAGGGAAGAGACCAAAAGAAATGAACCTCCTTGGTCCATAAGTAAAGCGACAGATAAAGACTGTTTTCCATAAAGTGCCTCAAGGACTGGAAAACCCAGAAAAGAAGTATTTGCGAGTCCGGATACGATGACCAGGCAGCCGGTAGTTCCTTTATTCCAATGTAAGATTTTGCCCATCAAGCCAAAGATCACCCATGACATGAAAAATGTCAACCAAGCCGCTGAGATCGGAACCAGCAAATCCAATCCTGGTTTGATTTGAGGAATGTGGAGTAAGGCCAGGGCAGGAAGGACCAGGTAGAGTAAATATCGATTGATCCAAAGAGTGGCTTTTTCCAATGGAAAACCGGGCAATCGCTGAAGAACCAGTCCCGAAAGAAGAAAGACGACAGCGATCAGCGCTGCAAGCATGGCATCATTATGGAGAGTGTATTTTTTATTAACAGTAAATTAATTTGATAAAATTGTATCCGCTTGATTGTCAGCATACTTTTGTCTCAACTTGTTAGAAAGCAATGAATAAACTAATACCTATTTTTATTGAGGGTGAGAAATGGATACAAATTTCACAGTTATCATCCGATCAGGCAATTAAGTTGAAATCCTGGTTACCTGTCAACTCTTTCAAGAAAATCATGTTTCAGGGAATGGTATTAAGCGACTGTTTAAAATTTGAAACATACGAGAATTGGTTTAGATCCTCGGAGGTTAATGGGAGAAACCCTGTTTTTGATTTTTAATCCAGGCCAAGACTTTTTCTTTTTTCCTGATAGTAATCATGGAGTTGAGGGTAAAACTGGCTTTTTGCCTCCGGAAATCCATCTAGCGTCATGACCATATTTCCCTCCGGATGGTCAAGGTTTATTTGCATTCCTTCCAGCATATCAATCAGTTCTTCCATGGATAAGGGTTCTATTGCACTAGAAGGATACAGCATATACTCATTGCCGTAAAAATCCACCGCTTCGAAGTTAATTTTAGTGTCCAGTGAATGAGCATAAATACTGATTTGCTCTCCCCATTTGCTTTCTGGATAGTGGAGTTTTACCAATAATATCGAGGTGACATCCCCAAAGAAATACGGGCCGGGCCGGAATTTGAAATCAAACATGTATCCAAATTAGGAAATCAACCGCAGGTATCCAGCATTCTTTGTGCAAACACTTTTTTGGATTGGATAATCGGGACTTTAAGTCTATTTTTGACCTCGTTTTCAGCCGGAGCAACCCGGCAAAACCCTCAATAGTTAGCTCTCAAACCCCTGATTATGAAAAGAGATTCGGTTATTTTCGACCTCATCGCGCAAGAAGAAGACAGACAAAAGAGAGGCATCGAGCTGATTGCCTCCGAAAACTTCACCAGCAAACAAGTAATGGAAGCTGCGGGAAGTGTGCTGACCAATAAATATGCAGAAGGACTTCCGGGTAAGCGTTATTATGGCGGTTGTGAAGTAGTGGATGAAATCGAGCAATTGGCAATCGATCGTGCAAAGGAACTTTTCGGAGCGGGCTGGGCAAACGTGCAGCCACACTCAGGAGCTCAGGCAAATGCCGCTGTCATGCTGGCTTGTCTGAAGCCTGGTGATGCGATTTTAGGATTTGATCTTTCTCATGGTGGGCACCTGACTCACGGTTCTCCTGTGAATTTCTCCGGAAAACTTTATCAGGCGAATTTTTACGGTGTGGAAGAATCTACCGGAATGATCGATTACGATAAAGTCGAAGCAAAAGCACTTGAAGTAAACCCAAAAATGTTGATTTGCGGAGCATCCGCTTACAGCCGTGACTGGGATTATGAGAGACTCAGAGACATCGCGGATCAGGTTGGAGCACTTTTGTTGGCAGATATTTCTCACCCATCGGGATTGATTGCAAGAGGTTTGCTGAATGATCCTCTGGAATACTGCCATATCGTAACCACGACTACTCACAAGACCCTGAGAGGTCCGAGAGGTGGGTTGATTATGATGAGAGAAGATTTCGACAATCCATTTGGACTCACTACCCCAAAAGGTGAAATCAGAAAAATGTCATCTCTTCTGGATATGGGAGTTTTCCCTGGTACCCAGGGGGGTCCTTTGGAGCATATTATTGCTGCTAAGGCAATTGCTTTTCAAGAGGCACTTTCTGACGAATACATGCATTATGTTGTTCAGGTGAAAAAGAATGCATCCGTAATGGCCAGTGAGTTCGTAAGTCTCGGTTACCAGATCATTTCCGGAGGAACAGACAATCATCTCATGCTTATTGACCTTCGAAATAAAGACCTGACCGGTAAGATTGCCGAAGAGACACTAGGTAAAGTGGATATTACAATCAATAAAAATATGGTGCCATTCGATACCAAGTCGCCATTTGTGACTTCAGGTATGCGTGTTGGTACCGCAGCAGTGACTACTCGTGGATTGAAGGAAGCAGATATGAAAAAGATCGTGCACTTGATAGACCGGGCTTTGAAAAACCATGACCAGGAAGCTGAATTGCAGAAAATCCGCACAGAAGTCAATACCTGGATGGTTGAATTTCCTTTGTACTAAAATTCATATCTCCTAAAGTGGCGTTAGATCAATATAAAGAAGAAGAAGAGGAAGGCATGTCTTTCCTGGACCATCTGGAAGCATTGCGTTGGCATATTCTCCGGGCCATATCGGCAGTTCTCATCCTCACAATTATCGCATTTCTTGCAAAAAACATCGTGTTTGGAGTGATTATCCTGGGGCCCTCCAAGATTGATTTCATTACGTATCGATTGTTTTGTGATCTCGGGAATTTTCTGGGAATACCGGCACTTTGTATAGAACAGTTACCTTTTACGCTTCAAAGCAGGGAGATGACCAGCCAATTTTCCATGCACATGACTTCAAGTCTTGTAGTGGGATTCGTGGTGGCTTTTCCCTACCTCTTTTGGGAAGTTTGGAGATTCATAAGTCCGGGACTTTATGATAAAGAGAAAAATGCAGCTCGTGGAGCGGTCTTTTTTGTCAGTGTATTGTTCTTTTTGGGTGCTGGTTTTGGATATTTTGTTCTTGCTCCCATGTCGATCAACTTCCTGGCGAACTATCAGCTTGATCCTTCGATCGTAAATGAGTTTGACATTTCGTCTTACATCTCTACCCTTACCATGCTTGTGCTGGCTTCGGCTATCATGTTCCAGCTGCCGGTAGTAGTTTATTTCCTTTCGAAATCAGGACTGGTTACCTCAAAAATGTTAATTTCTTACCGGAGACATTCAATAGTAATTATCCTTATTGTTTCCGCAATTATTACTCCTCCGGATGTGGTCAGTCAGGTTTTGATCGCAATGCCTATCCTAGTTTTATATGAAATGGGGATTATCATTGCTAAGCGATTGGAAAAAGAAAAAGCTGCAAGAAGAGCTGAGGAAGATTTGGAAACTGAAGGGGAAGACAAAGAATAAAGGCAACCAAAATGGCAAAAAAAATAGCAATCGGCGGTGACCATGCTGGCTTTGAATACAAAAGAAAACTGATCCAAAAGCTGGAAGACTTGGGCTATGAAGTAAAGGACTTCGGGCCTTTTTCAGATGCTTCTGTCGATTATCCGGACTTTGTACATCCCTTGAGTTCAGCTGTTGAAAAAGGCGAATTTGAACTTGGAATTGTGATTTGCGGAAGCGGAAACGGAGTAGCCATAACTGCTAATAAACATCAGGGAATTCGTGCTGCACTTTGCTGGAATGAGGAATTAGCAGCTCTTGCCCGCCAGCATAACAATGCAAATGTACTTGCGATACCGGCCCGATTTGTCTCGTATGAATTGGCTGAAAAGATGGCTGAGACCTTTCTGACTACGGATTTTGAAGGAGGAAGGCACCAAAATCGAGTTAGCAAAATTGCTTGTACTTAAAAGCTAAATAGAAAAGCGGAAGCCCGGAGAGCAATCTCCGGGCTTCTTTTTTTTAAAGGAGTTGGTTGAAGAGTCCGAGGTTAGAATATCAATGAAATATTTTTCAATCAGAGCTCCCGGCAAATTTGATCGCAATAGAACTGCCAAGGAAGAAATCCTGATTGCTCAAGGAACCGGATCTTTCATATATCTCGTCTTTACTTTTCAACCACCTGCCTTCAATTCGGCAGGCAAGATTTGGCGCTGGAGAATAATCAAGGTTCAGTGAAAGTCCGGTCGTCTTAAATCCCTTTGGCGTTTCTGTCGGGATAATGATCCCTGTCTCGTCTTGGTAATATTCCCCGCGGAAAGCCGCCTTCCAGTTTTGGTGAAAAGCGAATTGTCCGATGATTACCGGACTAAGCCAGCTATCGTATTGCGCCGAATCTTTTTCTCTTTGTTGAAAGCCTAAGTCAAATCCGGCTATCAATCCAATTTTTTCAGTCAATTGAAACTGACCATAAAAGTTATTGAAATACCTCATCCTTCGGGTGCTGTCCGGATCTGTGGTTCCGATAAATGTGCTCCAGTTTATTAGGAAATGCTCATTTGGACTGAATTTCAACTGGGTTCCAAACGAAGGCATAGAATTGCCTTCCACACGCTGAATTCGCTGCCAGCCATTGAGAATCATAGCAGCGAATTCCCATTTTCCAGTTGGGGTAAATGTGAGTTTTACACCTGTTTCAAAGTAGGGGGAATTCTCTGCCAAAAGAGATCGAGTGAGGGTCCAATTGTCGATCGAAATGGCACTTTCAAATCCAATATGCGATCCAAAAATACCTGCATCCAGCCAAAGGTTGCTTTTTGAGGTTAGTGCAATTCCCGCATTTGCCTCAAAGATATTTTTCAAAACTCCTGGCTCAGCAGCATAATTATCGTTTGGGTAAGTTCCTGCTTGCAAAGCGAAATTTGCCCGGTATCTGGAGTGCTCAAGTGAAGTTTTCAGATAGCCAAGGTTCAGGTTGAACTCATTATGCCGATTATGATTGTAAAAAAATGGCTGGCGATACTCCGTTTCTGGTTTGTTAAAATCATATACATAAAACACATCTATAAAGCCGGAAAACGTCGTTTTGGGCTTTTCCCGCCAGGCAGATTGGGAGTAAGCTGCCTGACTAAGAAAAAGCAGAAGCCAAAAAATTTGAGACCTCAATACTGCCTTCATGCTCCTTTAATTAGAATGTTTTCTTTAAACTAAAATAGCTAATCCAAAGGTCAAAATTCTCATAACACTCTCAATTCGTATCCAATTGTCTGAAAATTCAAGGGAAGATTTTCAGTTTTCTTAAAAGCAAGTTAAACAAGTTAAGATTGCTCTTGACAAGCAGGAGATTCCGTGTAAAAATGCAGGAGATTCTTTCTAAATTAATCGTTTTCTAAAAAGCTTTCTTTTAACCATGAATCCCATGAAAACGATTGTTCCGTTCCTTTTAATTGGACTTTTATTGACTTCCTGCAGAGAGGAATTTTTAAATTTCAATCTCGATTCTTTTGATGAAGGATCACGAAAAATTACCGAACAAGCTAAACCGGGAACTGGAACTACAACTAGTGAGCCCATAATATTTCTAACAGGCAATGGAGCCGACGTGAGTAGATCAACAACTGCCGGAATAGCTTTGATAGGCGGAGCAGAATCTGATACACCTGCTGAATTGGCCGCTTTTCAGTTTTTGGTATCGAAGTCTGGTGGTGGAGATTTTGTCGTACTCAGGTCCTCGGGATCCGATGGCTATAATCCGTACATCTACACTACAATCGGTGGAGTAAACTCTGTCCGAACCCTCCTTATTACTTCAAGAGCTCAAGCAGATCACGCCACCACGCTATCAATTGTGAATAATGCCGAGGCAATATTCATTGCTGGTGGAGACCAATCTGATTACCTCAATTACTGGAAAGATACAAAGCTGGAAGCTGCTATCAATGAAGCGGTAAATATTCGAAAAGTGCCTATCGGCGGAACAAGTGCTGGATTGGCTATTTTGGGAAGCCATTATTATGGATCGACAGCCGGATCTGTATTATCCAAGGATGCACTTGCTAATCCTTATCACAAAAATATGGCAGGCCTTGGAGGCAATGATTTTTTATCCGTTAATCATATGCAAAATGTAATCACGGATTCTCATTACGGAGAGCGAACTAGACAGGGAAGACATTTTACATTTATGGCGAGATTGGTGAAAGATTTTGGACTCAGCTCAATACAGGTAAAAGGAATAGGAGTGGATGAAGCAACCGCCGTATTGGTGGAGAGCGATGGTTCTTCGAAAATATATGGTGCAGGGAAAGCCTACTTCTTGAAAAGCAATGGAGGTCAACCCGAAGTATGTGTATCTAGAAAAACTCTCACCTGGAATAACAATGGGCAGGCAGTCGGAGCTTACATTATTCCGGGTACCAGTTCAGGAACAAACACGTTCAATTTTACTACTTGGACAGGCACAGGGGGAACCAGTCAGGATTGGTCTACAAATGCAGGAGTATTGACCATGAGGTGAGTGGGATAAGGTATTAGGAATCTTTGTTTCAATAGATTCCTAATACTTAACTGTCCAATCCAAGGCCTTTCCGAAATTCTCCCAAAAGTTCAGGCACTTTTTTGTAGGCATCGTATTCCGCATCTTTTCCAGGTTCGGGTAGAGTTTCGATTGGCACATAGCCCCGATAGTTGGATGCACGGATGATACTGACCAACTTCGCCATATCGATTTTCCCGCCTTTGCGGTCACTCAACAATTCCTTTACCTGCCAATTGACCGCATAAGGAATAACTCTCGCAATGTCTGCGTATGGATCAGGAGTGAGGAAAAAGCCTGTATCCACAATGGTTCCTAACCAGTCGGACTTTACCATTTCCAGGATTTTAATTACTTCATCAGCACTCTTTAGCATGTCTCCATGATTTTGTACGCCGACCATTACACCGAATTTTGATCCGTGTTCGGCTACTTCAGCTAGAGATTCTGACATCCAGGCGGCTGTTTCGTCCCAGGTATGATCCTTCGGTTGGACTCCTGCGAAAACACGTAAAACAGGAGCTCCCATTTCTGCCGCTACTTCGATCCAGCGTTTAGCTATCACTACATCAGCCGCTCTTTTTGTCTTGTCAGCTTGCGCAAAATCATTTCGGATTCCCGTCCCGCTGATATCGAGTCCAAGTTGGAAAGCGCGCCGCTTGAATTCATTGATTAAGTTGGTTTCCGGCACCTCCGGAAATCCCGGGAAAAAATAACCGGTCGGGTCTACCCCATCAAAGCCCAACCTTGCACATTCCTCCAGCATGTCAAACAAGCTCATTCCCCCGGATTCCCCTTTCATATGCTTGTAAAGAGGCACGTAATACGACCAGGCATTGAGACTGAGTTTGATTTTTGAATTGGAAGCAAGTGGGTTAATCAAAGTTCCTGCCTGAAGGTTTTCCGAAAAAGGTAAAATCCCCAAACCAACCCCAAGGGGTAAAGTAGCCGCTTTTAAGAATGATCGTCTGTTTGTAGGTTTCATAGGTTGAAAGGTTTAATACAGGGAATGTGTATTAGAAAAGGTAGAGATAAAAACCTTCGTTGACAACCGGCACTCAGGATGAGATTACCACCAAGCCAATTTTACTTCTCGTAAAGCTCAATAGGGAGATAATCCGGGTCTGAAAAAAAAGTGAATTTCTTTCCGGTGAATTCGTCAGTTCTGATGGGTTCAGTGGTTACCCCCAATCTGTTCAGTTCTTCAACTTCGGTTTGGATATCATCCACCTCAAATGCCAAATGCCTCAAACCAGTTGCTTCCGGTCTGGAAGGTCGGGATGGTGGTGAAGGAAATGAAAACAATTCAAGGATATATTCTCCGTTTAGCGATAGATCTGCTTTGTAGGATTCCCGCTCTTTTCGATAAATTTCCTGTTCGAGTTTAAGCCCAAGAATCCCGGTATAGAAGGCTTTGGACACCTCATAATCACTGCAGATAATTGCGATATGATGTACTTTGTTCAGCTTGGCCATGATTGGTTGGATTAAGGAAATAACAAGACTATCCAGACTGAAAATCAGCTATTTTAACAAGAAAACACCAGGTTTGGCGGATTCATATTGTTTGCTGAGTTCGGGATAATCCTGAAGAATTTTCGCGAATACGCCCTCCTGATCCAATATGATATCCGCCTTTTCAGATTGTAGCAATTGAAACAATTCAGCGCGTTGGGGAAGATCTCTTTTTCTCTCCAGATAGAGTTTGCTAAGCTTGTAATTTAGAAACGGACCGCTCATCTCTGAATGGAGGTAAGGCGAAATATCTTCTCCTAAAATCATAACACTTCCTTTGTATTCAATCGGGCCAGAATCCTTTACAAAATAGTCTGAATGGGTTTCCACAATTCCATGCCAATACCAAAATGCGAATCCCGGCAATCCAATTACAAGGATATAAAAGCTAAGCTTTGCGATCATTCCTCGGCCCATATTCAGGAAAAACTGAGTGATCAGATAAGTCAATCCCGGGATAAAGATGACTAATTGATAAGATGCCTGACGTTTTATCAGGAAAAATTCCAAAGCTGAAAAGAAGATCCAGATGATAATCAACTGTCTCTGTTTTTGCTGATTGATGGTAGATCCGCGAAGAATAGCGCTGAGAAAATACCCCACCAAAGCCAATATAATTGGGAATGCTCCTAATATTAACCAACTGATGTAGGATTGGAACTGATACTTGTCTGACTGAAAAATCAACGGCCAGATATCGAATGCAGCTTCCAGACCGTCATTCCAAAAATAATAGACTGAAATGAGCAAAATCGGAAGGAAATAGCCTACCAATGAAAGCATCAACTGCCTGAATGAAAACCCGCTGATTGCGATTCCAGTGAATACCATGTAAGGCAAAAAGAGGATATAATTTGGATTGAATCCGGTGGCAAGCCCTGCATAAAGTCCGATCAGCAAAGTGGATTCACTTGTTTCTTTTTGAAGAACTGTTTGCGAGAAAAGCTGACCCAAGGCTAAAATCAAAAATGTACTTCCCAGCAAAGTCGGAGAAAGACTCAACAAGTCAAATGAAATATGGAATAAGGCCAGCATAATAATTGCCGGCAGGTACGTGTTATCATCAAAAACCCGATACTTGATCAGAATGGTATTCCAATAAATCACCTGAATGAGGATCAAAGTTCGGCCTATGAGCTCATAGGCTAAAATATTTCTCCCAAAGAAAAAATCAACAAGGGCAAAAAATGCTGCTGAGAGTGGCCCTGTATCGTCAATGACATCGAGGTAAAGGAAATGCCCCTCAGCGAGCCTTTCTCCCAAAACCATCCAGATCAATTGAGGGTTAGTCAACGGAAATGGGTTCCAAAGCAAATAGACTAAAGTCAGAATCAGGGCGAATAGCCCGACACCGATTAATCTGAAAGGATCATTGACTTTGAAAAAGCTGAGCAAGGGAATTGGAGATTGAGAGAGGTTGGTTTTGCCCGAAATTAAAGCATGCCCAACTATTTCGCTAAATTTGTACCACAAATACTTGTCATGGAAAGTAAAAGACAACAAAAACACGCTAAAATGCTCCAGAAGGAGCTCGGAGATATTTTTCAAAAGGAATCAAAACACCTGATCGGTCGCGCAATGGTGACGATTACCCGTGTTTTGGTCAGTCCGGACATGGGATTCGCCAAAGTTTACCTGAGTTTCTTGCTGGCTGATCCCAAGCAGACATACGACCTGATCAATGAGCATAAGAAAGATATCAGACATCAGCTGGCCAAGCGAATTGGAAAATCTGTTCGGATTATCCCCGAACTGGCATTTTTCCCGGATGATTCTGCATCTTATGCACAGCATATGGACAAAGTCATTTCTGACCTTCATATCCCGCCAGCACCGCCTGAAGAAGAAAACGAAGAGGAAAACGATGATTAATAGCCTGACTTCTTGAATCTCAGTTATTTCATAGCGGCAAGATATTTTCGCAGTAAGAAAAAGCGAAACTTCATCACAGTGCTGTCCACGATCTCCATGATTGGAGTTGCAGTAGGGACGATGGCATTGGTGATTGTCATGTCGGTATTCAATGGTCTGGAGGATTTGATTAAAAGTCTTTTTGCCAGCTTTGATGCAGAGCTAAAGATCGAAGTTGTTGAAGGGAAAAGTTTTCTGACCAATGAGGAATGGCTGGATAGCATCCGCAACCTGGAAGGTGTAGCCATTCTTACAGAAGTAATAGAGGACAATGCGCTGCTGGACTACAACGGCAATCAAATGGTAGCGCGGATCAAAGGAGTTTCTGATAATTTTCTGGATCAGGGCAGGTTTTCAAAAGGTTTTTTTTGGGGAGATACCACGCTTGGAAATGAACTCCGTCCCGCAGCGATTTTAGGCAGAGGTGTAGGTTTTTTTCTTTCTGTGAATCTGGAGGATGTCAATGTTCCCCTTAAGATCTTTTACCCAAAAGCACCAAGAAGTGCTGCCTCTATTGATCCCACACAACTTTATGCTTCCGGGATTCTCGATCCGGTAGCCTTCTTCAGTGTTGAGCGGCAGTTTGACGATGAATATGTGATAGCGCCTCTTGCATTTACCAGGGATTTATTGAACTACGGGGATAAGCGGACTTCACTGGAAATAAAGGTGGCTGATGGGATGTCCATCAATGAAGTCCAATCCAGGTTGAAAGCTCATTTGGGGCCAAAGTTTCTTGTGAAGAATACCGATGAACAACATGCCGGATTACTTCGAACCGTCAAACTGGAGAAGCTTTTCGTGTTTCTCACCCTGACATTTATTCTGGCGATTGCTTCCTTCAACATCTTCTTTTCCTTGAGTATGCTTGCCATCGAAAAGAAAAAAGACATTGCTGTGCTCAAGGCAATGGGAGCACCGGATCGATTAATCCGCAGTATTTTCCTGAAACAAGGAGCAATGATTGCAATTAGCGGAGCAACCATCGGGCTCATTCTTGGGTATTTCGTTTGCTGGATGCAAGAGATTTTCGGACTTGTTTCACTCGGGATTTCTTCAGCAGTAGTAGATGCTTACCCAATCAAAATCGTATGGTCTGACTTCCTTTGGATAAGTTTGGCAGTGATTGCGATCACTTTAGTGGCTTCCTGGAGACCAGCCTGGATCGCTTCACAGGTTGACACGGTAAAAGAACTCTAATTTCCCTTTGCACAGACTTTTTCCCAAACAGTCGCGGCTTCTTCCATTCCCATTTCTTTTGCTTTCAAAAGGTCCGGACAAGCCTCTGCAATGTTTCCCATTCGCTGAAGAGT
The DNA here is from genome assembly GCA_029945945.1 of Algoriphagus sp. Lineage (GTDB taxonomy): Bacteria > Bacteroidota > Bacteroidia > Cytophagales > Cyclobacteriaceae > Algoriphagus. The sequence continues at coordinate 220,116 of JAQSDM010000004.1, forward strand.
AATCCCACGGTGGTAATAACCTGAAGGATTTTCCTGGTCGTGAAAAATAGACATGGTAAAGTCCGCTAAGGCAGCATCCAGTTTTTTGGAAATGTACCGGGCCTGACCTCTTGCCAAAAATACCTCAGCATTAGGTCCTCCGATTTCCATGCTATTGGAATAATCCGTTTCGGCATTATCCCAATTCTTAAGGGAAGCATTTGCTTTTCCGCGGTAATACCAGGTTTCGAGGTCTTCGGGATCGAGCAAAAGGACTTCGCTGAAATCCTCGATTGCGCCTTCCGGATCTGAGTTCATCAATCGGAAATAGCCTCTTTGCTTGAAGGGTTCCGGGTTTCCAGGAGCTGATTCCATGATCGCTCGGGTCAATTCTTCCAAGGCCCCTTCATCAGCGTTTTCGGAAAGAAAGGCTATTCGCTGGATGGCTAGAAAATGATCCGGATTGATTTCCAAGGCCCTTTCATAAGACTCCAAAGCCAGTTCATTCTCCCCCATTTGAGCTTGGGCTTTTCCTTTTTCCACATAAAAATCCGCTTCTCCCCGGTTGTAATGAATTGCAGAATCCAGGTAAGAAATGGCCTCTTCATTTTCCTCCAAGGCAATGCTGCATAATCCCAAATGATAAAATGCCTGAGACGGATTTTCTGTTTGAGCTGTAAAAATCTGGGAAATCCCGCCTCCGGTGGCAGATTTTCGATAGATGATTTGAGTAGTTTCACCAGGAGGAGCGAGTAAAAATGCCTTAAAATCCTCTTTTGCTTTTTCATACTGGCCGAGTCGATATCGGACTCTTCCCCGGGCCATCAAAGCCTCCGCTCGATGGGGATTCATTTCCAGCAAGATATTGTAATCTGCTAGTGCGGTTTCATATTGCTCAAATTCCTCCAGCAAAACTGCCCGGTACCAATATGCTTCGGTATCTCCGGGATGATCCATTAGCCAGGAATTAAAAAGCAGAAAGGCCTTTCCATTATCTTCATCTTCCATCGCTTCAAGGGCTTTATCGAATCGGTCGGCCGCAGGAACTTGCTCCTGTGCCCTGCAAAGGATCGAAAGGGAAAAAAGGAAGAGAATAAGAAAGATGGTTTTTTTCACGGTTAAGCGTACGGTTTCTCCAAATTTAAGTTCCTAACTGATTTGATCTAAGGCCGAACACTAGTCCTTCTTTTAAAATTGAGAGCAGGATTTTCAAATTATCCTTTCCCCAAAACATCCTTTTCCGTCCTTTGTTAAATCTAAATTTTCAGAGCTTTCATGTATCAAATTACAAAAGGCATTTTCAATTTCATCTGGTTTAAAAGCCTGAGACAAAGTTTCGGCTCGAAGCTAAAATTTTTGAATTTCAAGTCAAACTATTCCGATTCTGGTCTCTGATTACAGCGAAATTATAAAGCCCTTTATTTTTGGAGATGGGCATGCTTATTGAAAATGGTAGAGATTCGCTGTAACTTGTATATAAAATACCCACTCATGAGAAAGTTGACCCTAGGCCTGATTCTATTAATTTTTTCCGGTAGTATGAATTCAGCTTTGGCTCAGGACACAACGGCAAATAAAGGTTCCTTGAGATCGGGAACCATCGATAGTCAGTTCGATTATTTGTACAGTATTTCTAATAATTTCCAGGAACACAAAGTTGTAAAACGCACAAATCTGGACCAGATCAAAGCTAATGTGCTGGATTCCATGAAAACAATGCGCGGCGAGGTGGCCAGCATGAAAGCTGAAATGGCAGCAAGATTGGACTCGGTGAGTTTAATAAAAGATCAATTAGCTCAGGCGGTTTTAGAAAAAGAAGAGGCGATTGCGGCCAAAGATAATTTTAGCTTTCTGGGAATTGGTATAGACAAAGCAGTTTACTCTGGCTTTATGTGGCTATTGGTTGCTTTGCTTGGGGGAGCACTAGCATTTTTCTCTTTCCAATATGTCCGAAGTTTCAGCAAAGTGCGGAAAGCTGAAAAAGATCTGAGTGAGGTTCAGGAAGAATTTGAGCAGCATCGAAAAAATACTCTTGAGCGCGAACGCAAAATGAAGCGAGAGCTGATTGATGCTCAGATGGGGAAAAAGTAGAATTTTCCCAAATTCAACAAGTTGATTTTGAATACTCACCAGAACGATTTTTGGTGAGTTTTTTTTGCGCCGTCAATTCAATTTTTTTTCAGAAAACGGATCTCTTGAAGTTTGGATCAATTCAATTACTTTTTCTTCTTTTGACTACTTGCTCCAATTCCATAATTTCCCTAATGAATCATTTTGATATTGTTGTAGTCGGTTTAGGTGCAGTGGGGTCTGCTGCCCTTTATCAGCTTTCCGGAACGGGTAAAAAAGTCCTTGGAATCGATCGATTCGATCCGCCTCACACCATGGGTTCATCTCACGGAGAAACAAGAATCACCCGTCTGGCCGTCGGAGAGGGTGCAGAATACGTGGGTTTGGCTAAAAGGTCCCATCAAATTTGGAAGGACCTGGAGTCCAAAACCGGAAATCAAATCTACTTTCCTTTTGGAGGGATTTTGATGGATTCGGGTATCCAGCCTTGGGGAAAGCATGGAGCTGAGGGTTTTTTTGATCGGACTGCTACTTATGCAAAAGAGTTTGACGTCAGGCACGAGCTACTTGATCCGGCCCAAATGAATGGGCGGTATTCCCATTTTGAATTGCCGGAATCAGGAAAGGCCTATTTTGAGTACGAAGCCGGTTTTCTTAAACCTGAACTGGCCATTGAAACCCAACTCACACTTGCCAAAAAAAATGGAGCTGAAATCCTGACCAACTCTCCTGTTTTGGATATTCAAAAGATTTCGGGTGGTGGTGTTAAGGTGATTTTGGAAGGAAAAGAAATAAATGCAGACAAGGTCCTTCTTTCAGCAGGTGGATGGGTCAAGGATTTTTTAGGAGAAAAGGAAAAGCCGGAATTTAAGATCTGTCGTCAAGTTTTGCATTGGGTGGAAACGAGCTCCGATGACTGGAAAGATTACCCGGTTTTTATGTGGGGATTTGGGCCCGAGCCGGAAGATTTTATTTATGGGTTCCCTTCGTTGGATGGCATGACAGTGAAGATGGCGACTGAGTCATTTGTTGAAACTTTTCATCCACGTGAATTGAATCGCGAAGTAAGTTTGGAAGAGCAGACTCGTTTTTGGGAAGAAAAGGTTCAGGGAAAAATCTCCGGTCTGAAATCGAATATTCTGAAGTCAACGGTTTGTTTTTACACAGTAACCGAAGATGCAAAATTTGTGATCAGGCCAATTTCCGGAATGGAAGAAGTTTTGATGGTCTCTGCTTGTTCCGGTCATGGATTTAAGCATTCGGCGGCTTTGGGAGAATTATTGAAAGACCGCCTGATACGGGAGTAAGTAAAAGGACCTGAATGGATTCCTTCTTCTTCACCTTTTCCTCCCTTTGAATTTTAACAGATATCCATTCAAAAATAGTACTTTTACCGCCTCAATTACCCTAAAGACCGAATGGCAAAACAACGAGGAACCGCTTTGGAAGAGAATGAAAAGCGGAAGTTGAATAAGCAGAATTTGAGTAAAATCACCAGTATTTTTAGATTCATTAAGCCTTACCAAAGCCTGTTTGTTCTAGGCTTAATTTTTCTCCTATTTTCTTCATTGACGTTACTGTTTTTCCCTTACGTAGCGGGCAAGCTCATTGATGCAGCTCAGGGAACTGAATGGATTGTATCCGATATCAATTCCATTGCCTTGATTCTGATTGGGATTTTGGCAATTCAAAGTGTCTTTTCATTCTTCCGGGTTTGGCTTTTTTCGTTGGTCTCTGAGCGATCGATGAGAGATATTCGTCTTGCTCTTTATTCGAGAATGGTTCGCTTACCGATGACTTTCTTCGATAAAAGAAGAACCGGAGAACTTATCAGTAGGATTACGTCAGATGTTAGTTTGTTACAGGACACCTTTTCGGTGACGTTGGCTGAGCTTTTCAGACAGGTCATTACGCTTGTTGCAGGGGTAGCTTTTCTGCTGTTTACAACACCAAGGTTGACTCTCTTCATGTTGCTGACCTTCCCTGTTCTGGTAGTGATCGCAATGGTTTTTGGGAAATTCATCCGGAAACTTTCCAAGAAAACTCAGGACGAATTGGCGGCTGCCAATGTGATTGTAGAAGAAACACTTCAATCCATCTCAACTGTAAAATCCTTCGTCGGTGAAGCGTACGAATCAGAGCGATACGGAAGCAGTCTGAACAGAGTAGTAGGAGTAGCTCTCAGAGGAGCCAAATATCGTGGAGCATTTATCTCATTTATCATTTTCGCTCTTTTTGGGGGTATCGTTGCTGTGATGTGGTACGGTGCAAGCCTGGTAAGTTCTGGTGAAATGAGTGTGGGAGATCTGGTTTCATTCGTGCTCTACACCACATTTATCGGAGGCTCGATTGCAGGTTTGGGAGATATTTATGGACAGGTTCAGAAAGCGATCGGTTCATCTGAGCGTGTTTTAGAAATCCTCGAGGAGGAACCTGAATCGACCAAGGGGATGATTGAGGAAGATTTTAAGGGGAAAATTACATTTGAAAATGTGCGATTTCAATATCCGACCCGTCCGGAGGCTGAAGTTTTGAAGAGTGTTTCATTTGAAGTTCAGCCGGGAGAGAAAGTTGCACTTGCCGGTCATTCCGGCGCAGGAAAATCCACCATTATCCAGCTTCTTTTACGTTTTTATGAATTGGAAAAGGGTAGAATTCTGGTTGATGATAAAGAATTGAAAAACTGGGATTTACATATCCTTCGAAGCCACATTGGAATGGTGCCACAGGAAGTATTGCTTTTTGGGGGATCGATTCGGGAGAATATTGCCTACGCCAAGCCAACAGCAACAGAGGAGGAACTTATCCTCGCGGCCAAAAAGGCAAATGCCTGGCAGTTTATCAGCAAGTTTCCGGAGGGATTGGATACACTGGTTGGGGAGCGCGGCGTGAAACTTTCCGGAGGCCAAAGACAACGAGTCGCTATCGCCCGAGCTATTTTGAAAGATCCCTCAATTTTGATTTTGGACGAAGCCACCTCTTCACTTGATGCAGAATCTGAGGCTTTGGTTCAGGAGGCTTTGGACGAGCTGATGAAAGGACGTACGACCATCATTATCGCACACAGATTAGCAACGATTCGAAAAGTGGATAGAATCTATGTGTTGAAAGATGGGGAAATCGTGGAGCAGGGTCATCACCTGGACTTACTGGAAAAAGCAGATGGATTCTATGCGAATCTGGTGCGATTGCAATTTGCTACTGACTAACTCAGGTTGTGGGCAGCAATTGATTTTACCAGACCAAAGACTTTTTCCTTATAAATCTCAGCTTGGGGGAATAATTTCCTGAGTTGCCCTTCATCTAAAAGCCTGATTTCGTCCAGATATTGTTGTGCATCTCTTGGCTCCCACTTTTTGAGACGACTCAGTTTCGTTTTGGTGAGTAAAAAATAAGTAACATTTTTTGGCAGAAATTGAGCAAAAGGAAGCGCGTAATGGGCTTCAATCGGGAAGTTCCGGTTTGGTGTTTGGATGAAATATTTTTTTCCAACCCGCAGAATCTCGTCCGCCATTTTTTTCTGATTTTCCAGCGTGTAGAGATGCTCGATGACCGAATTTGAAAAGACTATATCGAAGCTTTTTTGAGCGAATTCCGGCATCGAGGTTGCATCTCCTGACACACTCCGGATGGTAGGATGATTTATTTGTTCTTCCTGAAGATTGAGGAGAACAATCTCAATTTGTTTAAGATTGGGTAAAGAACTGTTCTTCCAGAAATAAGCAGTGCCTCCTACATCAAGTATGCGGAGAGGTTGGTCAGGAGAGAAGTTTTTGAAAATTAAAGCCTCAAAATCATGAAGTCGTCGGTTTCTGAACTTGGCACCCAAGGATTTGGGATTGTCGGAGGAAGCAAATAAATCAGTAATAAAACTCATTATGGGCCGGTCAGGCTATTCATTAAAATAAATCCAAAAGTAAGAAGGCTTGATGATTCTTTTCTTAATTTTGAAATTCAAATCTATCCAAATTCAAGCCATACAAATCTAGCTTGGTTTTTGAAAGATTGATTGCATTGTTTGCTTTTGCACTTTTATGAAGAGAAGATTTGATAATTATTTTCCCTGGCTGTTTTCAGCATCTGACTTTTTAGCATCGGTCATTTCTTTGCTTATCTGTAATTTTATCCTTCAGGGAACAGGCATTTTCAAAGAAATTGATTTTGCCGCATTCCTTCCTCTTTCCATCGTTTGGTTGCTGGTTTCCACTCTTCGAAAAGATTATAAAATCGGGCGAACTGACGAATATGAAACCACCTTTAAACATTTAATCGGAACGGTTTTATGGTTTACTGGCCTTACTTCGATTTTATGGATTCCTCTTCATACTCCTACCCTTCAGATCATTCCGGTTTTAGCCTTGGGATTTGGAATGTTGGTTTTGATGGGAATATTCAGAATATCCGTTCAGATAATCCTCAAAAGGTATCGCTCCCAAGGCAATAACTACAGGAATGCGGTAATTGTGGGAAAAGGTGGTACAAGTCCAAGACTTGCGGATGTTTTCCGAATCAGAAAAGATTTTGGAATCAACTTTCTTGGATACTTTGACGACCAGGCAGATTGCAGCCAGACAAGAGGAAATATTTCCCGGTTTTTTGAGGATGCCAATAACCTTGACTTGGATCTTATCTATATCCATGAGCATCTGGAGCCATCTTTGGTGAAAAGAATAATTGACTTTGCTGATGAAAATTACATTAAAGTCAAAATGATTCCCGGCGGAAGTTTACAGCTCGAGAAGAACCTTTCTTTTTCCCGTTACGGAGATTTCTTTGTAATCAACGTCAATGAAATTCCCCTCGACAATGCATTTAACGGAATAGCTAAGCGAGCATTTGACATCGTTTTTGCGAGTCTGGTGACCATATTTATCCTTTCCTGGCTGATTCCTTTAGTTGGGATATTAATCAAATTGGAATCAAAAGGCCCGGTATTTTTCATTCAGAAAAGGAACGGAATCAACAACAAAGAATTCAATTGCCTGAAGTTTCGTTCGATGACTCCAAATGACTATGCAGATGTCAAACAAGCAATTAAGAATGATCCAAGAGTGACCAAGACAGGAGCTTTCCTGAGGAATTCATCTCTCGACGAAATGCCTCAATTTCTGAATGTGCTTCTGGGAGATATGTCTATCGTTGGCCCCAGACCTCATACGATTCCGATGAATCAAACTTTCAAAACTCAGATAGAGCGGTATAATTCCCGTCATAAAATACGTCCGGGGATCACGGGACTGGCACAGGTGAGAGGCTTCAGAGGGGAAATCGAAAACCCTCATCAGATACGCTCCAGAGTTCGCCTTGATTCTTTTTACATCAACAACTGGTCTTTCCTTCTTGACATGGGTATCATGGTAAAAACGATCTATGAGCTTGTTTTCAATAGAGAAAACGCATATTGATTTCTATGAACAAATGCAAGTTTTGCGAAAGTAACAATCACAAATTTTTTGAGGCTAAAGAGAGGATGTTAGGCCTGGGTGGAGATTTCACCTATGCTGAATGTTTGAGTTGCGGATCTCTCCAGCTGGATCAAATTCCGGAAGATCTTTCTCCCTATTATTCGAGTTCCAATTATTATTCCTTTGGGAAGCTGGTAGAGTCTGACCTTAAAATCCGGATTTTGAAAGCTATTCGGATGAGAGCATTTTTATTGACCGGAAATTCTAAAATAGCTCCAAGTTATGGGTATTGGCTTAGAAAAGTTCATCCGGGCTTTGGTACCAAAATCGCAGATGTCGGCTGTGGAAATGGGCAGCTTCTATACGAACTCTTTGCTTCCGGATATAGCGATTTGCATGGGTTTGATCCGTTTATCGATAAGAGCCTAAAAATCAATTCCTCACTTCAGCTCAATAAACAAAAGATCGAAGAAACTGATTTGAACTTTGATTTGATCATGATGCATCATGCTTTTGAGCACATGGAAGATGGGGGACAAATCCTGAAAACTTGTTTTGATAAACTAAATCCGGGAGGAAAATTGCTGGTTCGAACCCCCGTCACAGATGGAGAGGTCTGGAAAACTAAGCGGGAGTTGTGGGTACAACTGGATGCTCCCAGACATTTGATTATCCCATCCATATCCGGGTTTAAAACATTGGCAGAAAAGGTTGGCTTCCGATTAGATGAGGTAGAATTTGACTCCACAAGCCTTCAATTTTGGGGCACGGCACTTTATGAAAAAGGGCTTCCGCTTGATCAGCGGACACTTGGGAAGCATTTTGATCATGAAACCATGAAGGCTTTTACTGAAAAAGCCAATCTTTATAACCAGGAAAGCAAAGGAGATCAGGTTTGTTTTTACCTGACTAAAGGGTAATAGATTAGTTCGAGGGCTTCAAAAATGCCCATTTAGGCGTTATTTTACAGAATGAAAGTAATGCAGAAGTATTTTTTAGCAATCGTTCCGGATGGCCCAATCCAGGACAATTGTACAGAAATCAAAAATGAGATCAAGGAAAAATTCAACGTGAAGTATTCGCTAAAGTCGCCCGCTCATGTGACCTTAAAGATGCCTTTCAGCTATAATGAGGCAAAAGAAGAAAAGCTGATTGAGTCCCTCAGGAAATTTTTAACATCATTTGAAGGATTTCCGGTTTCTTTCGGAGGCGTGGATACCTTTGGAAAACGGGTAATTTTTATAAGTGTAAAAGCTGATGATCGGTTAACGAAATTGCAGGCTGAGTTGAAGGACTTTTGCAAAAGAGAACTGAATCTTGTTGACGAATTGAGTGATCGGAATTTCCACCCTCACATGACGGTTGCCTTCAAAGATTTGAAAGAAATCCACTTCGACGAAATATTGAAGTTGGTAAGAAAGAAATCTATGAAAGAGGATTTTTTTGTTAATTCAGTCACTTTGCTAAAGCGAATCGAAGGAAGGTGGATTTCTGTCAAAAACATTAAAATTGGACCTGTTATTCCCAATAGTTAAAAAATGTTTACCAAAACCATCTAAAAATTCACCATTTGCAAAAAAAAGTGAGATTTTAGAAAATTTGGCAAAAATCTGATTTTATTAAATTTCGTTTTGATGGCCACAAGACATGATGTCTATTTTCAAAATATTTAAAAGATAAAATTAGGTAAGAGGATTTTTTGCAAAATAAAATAGCGGTTAAAGTTGATTTGTCCCCAAAGCCAGTTTATTGCTTCCCCTTGCCTGACTAATTTTATCTAATAAAAATTGAGTATTTCAGGTTTTTTACTCTGTGTAAGTATGGGGATGAAGTATTCTATTTTGTAAACAAACCGTAATTTTTTGATATGTGATTAAAATTTTGCCGAATGGCACATATTCAAAATTTTATAGGTTTTAGACTTCCTTGGGCCTGGGTTTCCTTGTTTTTTCATTCAGTTGTTTCATCACATCTTCGCTCATTAAAGTTAAAAAATCTAAATGTTCAACCTATGAAGAAAGTTTTATTAGGTTTTGCGCTAAGCTTCCTGACAATTGTGTCGGTTCTTGCGCAAAGCAAAACGATCACCGGTAGGGTTACTTCGGCAGATGAGCCGACTGGCGTACCGGGCGCAAGTGTGGTGGTAAAAGGTACCACTCAGGGAACTGTCACAAATCTTGATGGTAGTTTCTCCCTTCAGGTTCCTAGTGATGCCTCAACTTTGGTTTTCAGCTTTGTTGGATACCTGACTAAAGAAGTAACTGTGGGATCTGCTTCAGTCATCGATGTGGTGCTGGACGTAGATGTACAAAGTCTAAGTGAAATAGTTGTAACGGGTTACGGTACCCAGGAAAGAAGAGAAATTACAGGTTCAGTAGCATCAATCAATAGCGCTGCTATCGAAAACCTGGTAACTCCTTCATTCGAATCTCAATTGGCTGGTAGAGCTCCTGGTATTCAGGTGACTACTCCAAGCGGAGTTTTGGGTGCAAGACCAATTATCAGAATCCGTGGTGTAAACTCAATCACTTCAAGTGCTAACCCGCTGATTGTAATTGATGGTGTACCTGTAGTTGATTCAGACCGTTCGGCGGTAAACGCTTCAAACCCATTAGCAAACATCAACCCTGCAGACATCGAGTCTTTCGAAGTATTGAAAGATGGTTCTGCTACTGCGATTTTCGGCTCAAGAGCTGCTAATGGTGTGATCCTGATTACTACCAAAAGAGGTTCTACAGGTAAAGCGAAGGTGACTTTTAATACCAGCATGGGTATTAATGAGGAAGTTGAAAGATTTGAATTGCTTACAGGTGATCAATTCGTGACCATTGCAAACGAAAAGAGAACCAATGCGAATCAGTCAACTCTTGCAAACCCGGGTGTGAATACCGATTGGCAGGATTTGATTTTCAGAAATGCATTCACTCAGCAGCATAACCTTTCGATAGCCGGTGGTTCAGAAGCTACTAAGTATTTCTTCTCTTTGGGTTACACAGATCAGGAATCTCCGATCAGACCTAACGAATTGAAGCGATATGCTTTCAGAGCAAACATCGATCACAAAGTTTCTAAGGTGGTAAGATTGGGTACTTCATTGTCCTACACTTACACTGAGATACTAGGTCTTAACAACGGCGCAAACTCGCTGTCCGGTGCGATTTATAACGCAACCCGTGCATTGCCAAACGTTCCAATCTATGACGAAGCAAATGTTGCATTTGATGGATATAACGTAACGCCAAATGGTGCTACTACTGGTTTTGGTGCAAACCTTGCTGGTCCTGACAACAATATTCCAAATATTGGTTTTGTAATCGACAACAACACCTACAGAAGCCGTGCTCACAGAGTATTGGGTAATGTCTATGGCGAAGTGGATATCGTAACCGGGTTGACTGCAAGAACTCAATTGGGTATTGACTTGACAATGGCAGATGACTTTCAGTCTTTGGACCCAAGACATGGTGACGGACGTGGATCAAATGGTAGCGTTTACATGGCTTACAACCCAGCTTTCCGTTGGAACTGGCAGAACACATTGAACTATCAAACTGTATTTGCTGAAGATCACAGTGTAAACGTGACCGTAGGTGCAGAATACCAGTTTACTAAATTCTATAGTTTCTTCGCTCAGGGTCAGAACTTCTCTGACAACTTCTACAGACAAGAAAACCTGATTTCAGGTTCTTACAACAACCAGTTCTCTGGTGGTTCATATGTAGAAAATGGATATGATTCCTATTTTGGCCGTTTGAACTACAGTTACAAAGGCAAATATCTTGCTTCATTCTCTTTGAGAAATGACGGGATTTCTTCACTTCCAGAGGCAAACAGAAGAGGTACCTTCATGGGTGGATCTGTTGGATGGAGAGTATCTGACGAAGCATTCTTCAATTCTGGATTGATCTCTGACTTCAAAGTAAGAGCTTCTTACGCTGAGGTAGGTAACACAGAAATCGGTTCATTCCCATACGTAGGTGGCTTCGGTCCGGTATTGGGTGGTGTTGGTGCGGGTATCGGCTACAGCAACGTGGCTAACAATGGCTTGCTTTGGGAATCTTCCAAGAAATTCAATGCAGGTTTGGATATGACCATGGGTAAAGTAACTGTTTCAGTTGACTACTTCAAAAATGACATCGACGGTTTGATTTTGAGTGCTCCTACTCCTCCATCTTTGGGTGTGCCGGGTAACAGCATTTCTCAAAACGTTGGCGCGATGACTAACTCAGGAGTGGAATTGAGAATTGCATCCAATGTGATCAACAAAGGTAAATTCTCCTGGAATACTGATTTCAACTTTACTTACCTGGAGAATGAAGTGACTGCTTTGCTTCAGCCTCTGACTTCTACGTACAACAGAACTGAAGTAGGCGGTCCAATTGCTCAACTTTATGGTTTCAAGTGGGCTGGTGTGAACTCAGCTAATGGTAACCCATTGTATTACAAAGGTCAGGATATCGTTCAGTACAATCTTATGCCGGGTGCAATCGGATGGAGAGCATATAATGCTGCTGAACCAGGTAACGTTTCTGGTGCCGCAACAGGACCTACTCAGGAATATTTGGGAGGAACTCTTCCAAAATGGCAAGGTGGATGGAGCAATAGCTTCACATTTGGGAGCTTCGATGCTGAAATCTTCTTGAGATATTCTGGTGGTAACTACATCATGAACGAATCTTTGAGAGGTCTTTTGGGTCAGGGATTCTCTAACAACCACGCTTCTATTTTGAACAGATGGACTGAAAGCGGTCAGGTAACTGATATGCCTAAGTTGTATTCAGGTCAGGATGCTAACATGTTCCAGACTTCTGCTTCTAACTCAAGATTCATTGAGAAAGGTGACTTCCTGAGAGTTCAGAACATTGTTCTGGGTTACACGGTACCTGCAGCTGCTCTTCAGACGGCTTTCAATGGTGCTGTTACCAATGCTCGTTTCTTTGCACAAGTACAGAATCCATTCCTGTTTACTAAATACACAGGCTTGGATCCTGAAGCTAACCAGTACTCTGGTCAGTTGAACTTCGGTGTTGATTGGAACGTAGCTCCGATCATCCGAACTTATTCAGTTGGTCTTAATGTAGGGTTCTAATCTCAAAATCCTAAACGAAGAATTAAAATGAAGAAATTTTCAATAAATAACTTTAAGCTCATCCTGGCAGGTACTGCCTTGTTGGGTGTGGTCAGCTCTTGTGATGTAACGGATCTTTCTCCGGCTAACTTGATTCCTGATAACCAGGCTTTTGCTACTGCGGCGAGAATTGAGTCTACAGTTCTTGGCGTGTATGAGTCTGCTCAGAGAGGTTTTTACCTGGGAGCAGTTCAGAGAGGGTATCCATTTGGCGCTGCCAATGTGGAGCAAGGTGATATGAGAGGTGAGGATATGTACAACGATCAGTTGTTCTATGAGGTAACTTATACTGGTTCGTACAATCCTCAAACTGCCAATAACAACGGACAGTGGATCTCTCTTTACAGAATGATCAACCGTGCAAACATCGTATTGGAAAACCTTGACGGTGCTGTTGCAAGTGGTATTTTGACTCAGCCTATTGCTGATAATTACAAAGGCGAAATGCTGTTTATGAGAGCTTTGGCTCATCATGAATTGCTGACCAACTTCTCCAGACCTTATTCTGATAATCCATCAGCTCCGGGCGTTCCTTACAGAACTGTTGCCATCAATGACGTACCAAAAGTACCGATTGGAGAAGCAGTGACAAGAGGAACTGTAGCGGAAGGATACCAGAAGATTCTTGCTGACCTGGATGAAGCTGAAGCTAAAATAACTGCTTCTAACACTACTTTCAGAGCTAGAAAAGGTGCGGTAATCGCTCTTAAATCAAGAGTGAAACTTCACATGGAAGATTGGGCTGGTGTCTTGGCTGAGTATGAGAAAATCAAGACAGCTTATGCAGTCACTCCAGATCCGATCACTCCATTCAGAGGCGGAACAAGCACTGACAATATCTTCTCTTTCTTAAATTCTGTTGAAGCTAATGCAGGTACAAACGGAGCTTTGTCTGCCATGTATGGTAACCCGACACTTGGTGGAAGAGGATTGGTAAAGGTGAGCCCATTGATTTGGAAATCAGGTTTCTGGTTGGCAGAAGATACAAGAAGAACAATCACTACTCAGAACACAACCGGTATTTTCACAGCTAAGTACAACAATCCTACTACTCTTGCTGAGCCAAACATCATCGTCAGATTCTCCGAAGTGGTGTTGAATGCTGCTGAAGCAAATGCTCGTTTGGGGAATTTGAACGTTGCGGTGACATTGCTTAATGTGGTAAGAGATCGCGCTCTTCCTGATACAGTTCCTTCTTTTACTGCTGCAGGCTTAGGTAATGCAGATGGAGTTTTGGGTGCTATCATCCAGGAAAGAAGAATCGAATTCCTTGCGGAAGGAAGAAGATGGGCTGATATCCACAGATTAGCGGGTGAAGGAAGAATGGCTGGTGTACCTGCAAAGGCTACTTCCAGATCTATTGTCAACATCAACTTCTACAATACAGACCGTGTGATCCCTACAGACCACGCAATTCCTTACGCTGATTTCAGATTTATCTGGCCTATTCCTTTGGAAGAAATCCAGACTAACGCTACTGCTCCTATCGAGCAGAATCCTGGCTACTAATCTCTTATAAGGTAATAATTGAAAAAGTCCGACTCGTTTGAGCCGGACTTTTTTTGGTTTAAAACTCCAAAATTCCCTTTTCATTTCCTTTCCCCAGAAGCAGACTTTTCAGGTTTTTGCCGGGTTGATAGACATGAATGATGTTTTGTTGATCTGAAAAGCTTTCCACCAAAACTGCATTTCTGACTTCAATTTTTCCTTTCCAATTAACTGGTTCCGATTCAAAGTAAAACCAGGTCGCGTCCTCCTCCACTTCATAGCCAAGCATTTTAAAACTGACTTTTTTGCCATCGAGCCAGATTTCATTTACTGACATCAGGTAGGCAGTTACTTGCGATTTCAGCTTTTCAGGATCTTTTGGATTGAGAAAGTCAATTTCAGTTTTGTGAAATTCCTTCAGCCCAATTTCCAGATCATCCCAAAAAATCTTCTGAGCAATCTCGAGTTTTTTGCTCTCCTGGTTTTGACGGATCTCGGTCAGACTGAGGTGGAATGGGTGGAAAATCACCATCCATCCCAGTGAAATCAAGTAAGTGTAAATGAGTTGCATTTGGTCAGAGTCCTTTGTCTTTTTTGCTTATAAACCTGTATTATTGCGCCAAATTACTTCTTTCGAAGTACTTCACCCTACTTATGAATTCCTTTCAATTGTATTTCCGTCTTGGGTGGCAGCATATCCTTGACATCCAGGGCTTCGATCATATTCTTTTCGTTTTGGCACTTTGTGCAGTTTTTATTCCAAGAGATTGGAAGAAAATCCTCATTCTTGTCACAGCCTTTACTCTGGGTCATTCGCTCACGTTGGCTCTTGCTACTTTTAAGGTAATCAATGTACGCACCGACGTGATCGAATTCCTGATTCCGGTCACCATAGCCATCACAGCTTTTGTCACGATTCTGAAACCCAGACCAAGTACCGGAAGAGGTGTCCAGCTGAATTATTTCTTCGCAATATTTTTTGGGCTGATCCATGGCTTGGGCTTTTCCAACTATCTGAGACAATTATTGGGCAAAGAGGCGAGCCTTTGGCAACCCTTGCTAGCTTTTAACATAGGATTGGAAGTGGGTCAGATTGTAATCGTGAGTGCGTTTTTATTGATCACCTCGATTTTCGTCGGGATAGCAGGAATCAACCGGAAAGAATGGACTTTGGTGATCTCGTCGGTCGTGTTGGGTGTATCATTGATGCTACTATTAGAAGCTAAGTTTTGGTAAAAAATTAAGATAATAAGAATGAGAAAAATTGGATTAATGCTGAGCCTGGCGCTTTTTGGAGCGGTTCAGGCTTTTGCGCAGCAAACAGAACAAAATCATGCGGTGAGATTTGAGCAGTTGGGGCCAATGCTCCGCAGCCCAAATGTCTATCGAACAGCCTCCGGTGCTCCGGGTCACCAGTATTGGCAGCAAAAAGCGAATTATGTGATCGATGTGGAACTCAATGACGACAATCGATCGGTCAAAGGTTCGGAGAAGGTTACTTACATCAATAATTCACCGGATCAGCTCACATACCTCTGGGTACAGTTGGACCAAAATCAACGCAGCAAAGATTCGGATACGCCAAAAGTAACCGAAAGTACCATCGGTACCGATATGTCTTTGAAAAAGCTCGAAGGGATTCTTTGGCACACGGATGACTTCGGCTATCAGGTGCTGGATGTGAAGGATGCGCAGGGAAATCCACTTTCTGTGGCAGTGAACAAGACCATGATGCGTATCGATCTTCCTCAGCCGTTGAAGGCCGGGGAGAGCTTTACTTTCGCAGTGAATTGGTCTTTCAACATTCACGACAGATTATTCTTTGCAGGAGCCCGTTCTGGTTATGAGCTTTTCCCGGGTGATGGCAATTCCCTCTACACGATGGCAGAGTGGTTTCCGAGAATGGCCGTTTATTCAGATTTCGATGGCTGGCAAAACAAGCAATTCCTGGGTTCCGGTGAATTTGCACTGACTTTTGGAGATTACGAAGTGAGAATCACCGTGCCTGCTGACCACATGGTGGGAGCTACGGGCGTCCTTCAAAATCCCGAGCAAGTTTTGTCTTCTGTAGAATTGGAAAGATGGAATAAAGCAAAGCAGACTTATGACAATCCTGTTATCATCAGAACTCAGGCGGAAGCTGAAAAGCTGGAGAAAGGCAAATCAAAAGATAAAAAGACCTGGATTTTCAAAGCGGAAAACGTACGCGACTTTGCCTGGACTTCTTCCAGAAAATTCATCTGGGATGCCATGGCCGTGAAGCAAGCAGGGAAAGATGTGATGGCGATGTCCTATTATAGCAAAGAAAGCAATCCGCTTTGGGAGCAGTTTTCTACCCGGGTGGTAGCCCATACGCTCAAGTCTTACTCGGCACATACATTTGACTATCCTTATCCGACAGCGATCTCTGTGGAAGCTTCCAACGGGATGGAATATCCCATGATCTGTTTCAACAACGGAAGAACTGCTGCAGATGGAACTTACACCGAAGCGGTGAAAAACGGGATGATCTCCGTGATCATTCACGAAGTGGGACACAACTATTTTCCGATGATTGTGAATTCCGACGAAAGGCAATGGACCTGGATGGATGAGGGGTTGAATACCTTCCTTCAGTTTATGGCGCAGCAGGAGTGGGATAGAGATTTTCCAGCCCGTCGTGGTCCGGCACACGCGATCGTACCTTACATGAGAAGCGAAAAGAGTCAACTCGAGCCAATCATGACCAATTCAGAAAACATCATTCAATTTGGGCCCAATGCCTATGCCAAGCCGGCAACTGCCCTGAATATCCTCCGCGAGACCGTCATGGGTCGTGAGTTGTTTGATTATGCTTTCAAAGAGTATTCAAGAAGATGGATGTTTAAGCATCCTACGCCGGATGATTTTTTCAGAACAATGGAGGATGCCTCGGCAGTTGACCTGGATTGGTTCTGGAGAGGCTGGTTCTACGGCACAGATCCGGTGGATATTTCCATAGAGCATGTTGCTTGGTTCAAACTGGACAACAGACCTCCTGCGGAAAAGAAAAAGGAAGCGAAAGCTGCGTTTGAGCGGGACGATTCCTTTGTTTCCAAAGACTACAATAAAACAGATGTGCCTCAGACGGTCGTGGAGGCTGATCCGGCCACGAGAGATTTCTACACGACCTATGATCAGTTTGCGGTGACCCCGGAAGATGAGGAGGCGTACAAGAAGTTTATGGCAAGTCTGACTCCGAAGGAAAAGGAATTGATGGACAGCAATCTGAACTTCTATGAAGTGACCTTCAAAAACGTGGGAGGCTTGGTGATGCCTCTTATTCTGGAGTTTCACTATGCGGACGGTACTTCTGAAATCGAACGAATTCCTGCCGAAATCTGGAGAAAGAGTGAGTCTCAGGTGACTAAAGTTTTCCCAAAGAAAAAAGAACTCGTCAAGCTTGTCCTCGACCCCAAGCGGGAGACTGCTGATATAGACGAATCCAGCAACTACTGGCCAAGACAATATATGCCAACGCGGTTTGAACTGTTCAAAGATGCAAGCGGTCCGAGAGGTTCCTCCATAGGACCCAATCCGATGCAAAAAGCAAAAAGCAATAAATAAGAAATGATAGAAGGCCGGTGAATGCCGGCTTTTTTATAGAGATTTAAGTAGTCAGAATCAGATTTCAATTGAAAATAAGTGAACCTAAAAACCAGTAACATGACACCCAAAAAATTACTCTCGACTGCCTTTGGCATCTTATGCTTCTTCCTCGTGGTCGATCTCTTTGGACAGAGTGCCAAAAGAGATTTTTATGAATTGAGGAAATACCACATCGAAAGCGCAAGTCAGGAAGCACAGCTTGATGCCTATCTTGAAAAAGCACTTTTGCCGGCATTACACAGAAATGGAGTAGCTAAAGTTGGTGTATTCAAGCCGATCGCTTCTCAGGCAGATGCCGGGAAAGTCGTCTATGTGTTTATCCCTTACAAGTCAATGAAGGTGTATTCAGGCATGAATTCCAAGTTGAAAAAGGATGCGACTTACAATTCCGCAGGTGCTGCCTATATTAACGCGCCACATGACAACCCTCCTTACAAGCGAATGGAAACTGCTTTCATGCAGGCTTTCACCGGACAGCCAAGATTCACCGAATCAAAAGTAACCGGTCCAAAGAAGGACAGAGTGTATGAATTGAGAAGCTATGAGAGTCAGACTGAGCGCCTCCATGAGCAAAAAGTAAAAATGTTCAACGAAGGTGAGATGGATATTTTCACCAAACTGGATTTCAATCCGGTGTTTTACGGACAAGTGATTGCGGGAGCAAATATGCCCAATTTGATGTACATGACTACCTTTCCCAATATCGAGTCTCGCGAAGCGCATTGGAAAGCATTCGGCACAGATCCTGACTGGGACAGAATGAAGGTGATGCCTGAGTATCAGAATATCATGAACAAAAACGATCAGCGGCTTTTGTACCCTGCTGAATATTCAGATTTCTAAGAAGCTAAAGCCGGTGTAAGCCGGCTTTTTTGTTTCGTCATTGCGAGCCGCGGTAGCGGAGAAGCAATCTGTTTCCTGTAATCGTAATTGCGAGAGTTTAGACGAAAGCTAAGGTGAGCAGGATCATTCAAACCCGAAGCAATCTGCTTATTTGGGAATAAAATTCCTCGGCTGGCGCACGTGTGCCGTGTGCCGTTTTCCATTGTTTTCCTGCTTCTCCCAGAGGAGGATTTTGATTCATTCCCTCTTCTATGTCACGTCATCAGGGATCTTTCATCCTTCTTCCATCATCCCGATTTAAACCAAATAAAATCTCTTAAAACAGTAATTAATCATACAAATAATCCCAAACTATTTTTTTAAACACTTTTCTGAAGTTTAATGTTATATTTTCCTCAGATTCTAAAAATTATTAAATATTTACCTCCATGAAGAAGAAAACTAATTCTTACCAGCTGTGGGTTACTTTGGGTTATGATCTTTTTTCGGAAGAAGGGCATGAAGGTATACAAGTAGAGCGGTTAGCCAGAATTCTCGGACGGAACAAGTCCGGATTTTATCATTACTTCGAAAATACAGACACTTTTTTCGAAAAACTCATCCAAAAACATCATGAAATGGCTGATGAGATGATCTTGAAAATCGGGAAAATGGAGTCTTTTGATCCGGAGGTTATAGACATAATAATGGAGTATTCTACTGCCATTTTGTTTCAAATGCAACTGGTAAAGAATAACCATATACCACTATTTTCTAAGACACAGTCAGATGTAACATTCAAATTTAGCCATTCTGTTTTGCCGCTTTGGTCAAGTTATTTAGGGCTTGAACCAGAGGAGGCACTTAAATTATGGTTATTCGTTCGGGGTAATTTTTTTTCTAATCTTACATCAAAAGATCTGAGATTTGAATTCATTCATTCTACCTTTTCCGAAGCAAAAATATTGATTAAGAAGCTGCTAGCTGAGCAGGAAGCTTACTAAGAGTAAAAGCTTCCTGAAACAGACACTTTGATTTTTTAAACTTAGTTACTATGAGGGATACGGGGGAACTCACCTTTTAAAAGACACATTCTCTTGCCGGTGCACGCGTTTCGCTACTGTCAGAAATTTCCCCGACATTTTCCGCCTCTTCTCCTAATTAACCTTTCGGAATCGGCCTTAACTTATATCTTTAAGGATTCACTTTTAAAGATGTTTTTTCTCCATGGGTTTATTCCAAAACTCCGTACTCAATAAATACCTCGCTTCGCAGGATCATGCCCAAGTCAATGCTGCCTACGGTGCTTTTCTCACTTACTTCCACCATCCCATCATTCGGGAAAACATCCGCAACTCCAAAGAAGAACAGTTTCAGGAAGGATTTCTGCGGGAGCTTTTTGTCAAAATCCTCGGCTACACCATCAATCCAGAGCCGGAATACAACCTGACCACCGAGCTTAAAAACATCAAAGACTCCAAGAAAACAGACGGAGCAATCCTAAAAGACGGCAAAGCACTCGCCGTCATCGAACTCAAAGGCACCGATACCAAGGATCTGGAGAAGGTCCGCGATCAGGCATTTAATTACAAAAACAATCAGCCCGAGTGCGTCTTTGTGATCACGAGCAACTTCGAAATGCTCCGCTTCTACATTCACAATGCTGTCGATCATCAAGAGTTTAACATCCTCTCGATGACGCTGTAGGAATTAATACGCCTCTGAAAATAGGACCGCAGCAAGAAAAAATATTGCTGGTTTATTTATGGAAAATCCAATCTAATAGAAACTTTATACTACAGTATTATTCAGAAATAGAAAAGAAAATAGAACAACTAAGGAAGAAACTTAAGAATGAGATAGAACGATAAAAATTATAAGTGGAAATGGGAACAAATTAAAATTAAAAGACAATAAAAAATACCTAAATAAATGACTGAAGAATCATCAATTGATCCAATCAATAAGACTAACACGTTTAGTCAAGCTCAATCAGATATGTGTAAAGGGTATGCGAATGGTTCTATTGGCATACTTGTTTCGGGATTTATTTGGCTCATTTCAGCAACTATAGCATATCAATATTCTGCCAATCAAGCTATTTGGACACTTTTGATTGGAGGAATGTTTATCTATCCTGTAGGTGTACTTCTAAGCAAAGTAATCGGACTAAGTGGCTCGCATACAAAGGGAAATCCATTGGGAAATCTGGCTATGGAAGGGACAATATTTATGATTATGTGTCTACCCATTGCTTTTGGACTTTCATTACAACATGCCGAATGGTTTTTTCAAGGTATGCTTCTTATTATTGGCGGAAGATATTTGACTTTCGCATCTATATATGGATTGAAACTTTATTGGGTTTTAGGAGCCGCTTTAGGCACTGCAGCATACTTGTTATTTTACTTTAAAGCACAATCTTTTGGCTCTTTGTTAGCAGGTTCGATTATTGAGATTTCATTTGGACTTTTGATGTTTTTCTCTTCCCGAAAAGATAAATTACCTAGTTAGAGTTAACATTATATATCGAAATATTTGCTACCAAAATCTTTGGGGAGCAGTGTAAAGATGGCTGTTGTTATAATAGTTTATGAATATAAAATTTAAGCAATAGACAAAATGATATGGTTATAATTATTATTGAACTACTAATCTCAGGAATATTGCTTTGGTTTTATGACAAGAGTAATTTATTAATATTGGGATTACAGCCGACAAAAGAGAAAATTGTCGACTTCATATTCGGTTTTTTTTCATCGGCTATACTTTGTGCACTTGGTTTATACTTAATTATAATTGTTATAGAACCAACCCTTACATTCAATCCTGATTTTACGTTTATTACATTTTTGAATAGCTCTTTTTGGATGCTAAAATCTGTTTTAGGAGAAGAGTTACTTTTTAGAGGGGCTTTACTTTACATTGGCATCAAAAAATTAGGACTCAAAAATGCCTGCATATTATCCTCTATAATTTTTGGAATATATCATTGGTTCTCATATGGCATTTTCGGAGACTTTTCTCAAATGATTTACATATTTTTTTTAACAGGGATATCAGGACTTCTATTTGCATTTTCATTTGCTCTGACAAAATCAATCTATCTGCCTGTCGGACTTCACTTGGGTTGGAATTTGATTAGTGTTGTCATTTTTTCCGGGGGACCGCTAGGAAAGCAAATGTTAATATTTGATGGTGGAGATCAGTTAGATGGATTTTGGACAGCCATTTTCTATATTTATCAAATCACTATTTTGCCATTTGCTACTTATATATTTTTAAATAGGAAATAACCAGTAACGAAAAACAACAACCAGCTTGGCAAAATGTGGGATGACGGAATCCCCGTCTAGGTGTAGAAAAATGTTTGACTGGGTGTAATTTGTAATTACACCCTTTATTTTTTTGGGATTTTAAATCTCATCCTAGCAAGTTCAACTCTTCCGAAATCACTTCGTTCATCGGGACTTACGCTTCAGGGTTGCTCTCCCAATCCCGTATTTCTTTTTTACCCTGGTTCTCCCGGGGGCTACGCCACAGCGCACAAGTATTGAGAAGTTCGACGGCTTCACCGTCTGAAATCCCCTTCTTGGAAGCAAGTTGGGTTTTGATAAAGAAAACCTATATCCATCATTAGATAAACTTCCACTTATTTTTCAATGATGACATCTGTTTTGCCAACCAGGGGAATGCTTGAACGTATTTACTGCAAACCTGTGCCCCTAGGGGTCATAATAAACCGTCACTATGAAAGTATTCCGTCTTCCATTCTTCCTTCTTTGCATGCTGATTCTTAGTACTTCCTGTGAAAATCTGGAGGGGAAGCTTCAAGAAAAAGTAAACCTGATCAATGAAAAAGCAGAATCGTTGGATTCTCTTATGAATACGGAATTGGAAAAAGTTAATTCATTGGATTCATTGATCAATCGGGAGTTGGATAAAGTGGATTCACTGGACTTGATGATTAACCGGGAATTAGAAAAAGTAAACTCCTTAGATTCTTTACTCAATTCTACTTCTTCAAAGGTAGATTCGATCGTACAGGGTAAAGTGGATCGTATCAATCGAATTACTAATTAGCAGACCCTGACGCGCAAGTCCCGATGAACGAAGTGATTTCGGGAGGGTCAAACTCATTTTCTCATCCAAAACCCCTGAAATATACCCGATACAGGGTATTTCCGGGGGGTGTGGAAGAGGGTATCTTTGAGGAAAGAGAGGGATTGAGTTATACTTTTCACCGATTAGATTCTTTTAGAAGTAGTTCCTTTTTGATTATGGTTTATACTACTGGATAATAGGTGCGGCTAATGCCGCACCTTTTTCTTTTTCAGGGATTTTAACTCTCATCCTTTCAAGTTCGACCCCACCCAACAACATCTATAAAAGAGTACCTCACTGGCCTTTTTACCTACCTCACTACCCTTTTTTGGTACCTCACTTGGTAAAAAGGATACCTCACTGGCCTTTTTACCTATCTCACTACTCTTTTTGAGTACCTCGCTGGGTAAAAAGGATAACTCACTGGGTTATTTTGCCAGGCAGTTACCCTTTTTTAGTACCTCACTACCTTCGGAAGGTAGTCAGTTGGGTAATTTGAGTACCGAGTTGCCCTTTTCAGGGAGTCAGTTGGATCATTTACCCAGTGAGTTGGGTTCGGAAGCTACCCGGTTGGGGTTATCAGCTTTCCGCAGGCATTAAAAAAAGGCCGACTCTTGCGAATCGGCTCAATGGGGATGATAAAAGCAACTTTTACATACTTCATGAGCCTATTCTTTCGGCTTTTTGCCCTGCCCTTCAAACCTTTTCGACAGGTCTTCATAGACACCTTTGGCATCCGGGGCATTGAGACGAGCGGCATACTTCACTGAGTTGTAATAACTCAACGCACCGTCGTGCACTTCTGAACCGGCCAGCAAAATGGTGTCGTTCAGATTGAGATACAGCAAATTGGCTGCTCTCTCCAGGGGCGTGAGACCTTTGACAGCACTCCAATCCTTATTCATCTCAACGACGGGAAGGTTTGGCGGCATAAACTGCGGCTCACTCACCAGATATTCAATCACCTTTCCTACGAAAGGCTCACTTTTGTCCCCCATTTTGTTGTACTTCTTCCGGTCCTCGGAGATGAGGGCTTTTAAAAAGGACTCTTAAATTGTCCTGGCAGCATTGATATGATCCAGTGCTGCTTTCAGATCCGCTGGTGGGACCTCAATTGAAATACAATTTTCCATCGCCGTAATTAAAAAGGGTTAAACAGTTAGAAAAATTAATACACTAGAATAAAAATTAGTTAACAAAACACCAAATAGTTATGTGAAAATAATTAGCTGGTTGCCAGGGGATTGATTGGACGTCATTGCGAGCTGCGGTAGCGGAGAAGCAATCTCCTTCAGGGTATTACCGACCGAAGCGATCTGGTAAATTCAGGCAGTAATTTTATCAAAGAGACTGCTTCGTTCCTCGCAGTGATGTCAACTCTATCGCCTCGGAATTGTCACCACTCTGTCAATCCGATACCTATAAGATTTGAATTATTAAAAAATTGCTATCGGAAGGTTAAGAATCAGCCCATTACGGGCTATTTTTTAATGAAATGGTAATGGGGATTTTGATTGCTATCCTGGTGGGAAAGGTAATTTCGGGTTCATTTTTATCTACACCAAATCCTAAAATCCCATGAGAAAAATTTATTTACTCGGAGCATCGCTGCTTCTTTTGGCGGGTTGTAACGAAAGAATTTCAAATCCGGGCCCTGTAAGAACTTCTTTTTCTGAAATCTCAAGTCTGAAAATCGGAAACACAGGCGCTGCTGAAATCACCGCTTTTGATCCTTTGACGAACCAACTCTTTTTGGTAAATAATGATGCTGTCACAGAAACCTCAAAAGTAGATGTGATTGACTTCTCTGATCCGCAGAATCTGGTTCAGCTAACCCCAATTGATATCATGCCCTATGGAGGCGGAGTTAATTCAGTTGCTGCAAAGAATGGTAAGCTTGCCATCGCTGTGGAAGGATTTGAAAAAACTGATAACGGAGTAATCCTGATCTACAACACTGCAAACCTCGGTTCTCCTGAGGTCGTGGTCCCTGTGGGAGCTCTTCCGGACATGGTGATTTTCAGCCCGGATGGAAGATACATTGTCAGTGCAAATGAAGGCGAGCCAAACGATGATTACTCGATTGACCCGGAGGGAACTGTCTCGTTGATTGATGTTACCAACGGATATCAGGTTACCACTCTTGGATTTGGTGCTTTCTCAGGTCAATATCCTGAATTGAAAACCAAGGGATTTAGAATCTTTGGTCCGAATGCCTCCTTTGCCCAAGATATCGAACCTGAATATGTGACGATCGATGCCACATCTTCTTTTGCCTGGGTGACACTTCAGGAAAACAACGGAATTGCCAGAGTTGATCTCAAAAGAAAAGAAATTATTGAAATCCTTCCGATGGGATTGAAAGACCACTCCCTTGCAGGAAATGAAATCGATGTAAGTGATAAAGACGGGATCAAAGGAAATCTTAAAAACTGGCCGCTTTTGGCGTATTACCTTCCTGATGCCATTGAATCCTTTGAACTTGGAGCCAATACGTTCCTTATCACCGCAAACGAAGGTGATACCCGTGATTACGATGCTTACGGAGAAGAAGAGCGAGTGAAAGATCTGGAGTTGGATCCGATTGCATTCCCAAATGCTGCGGATCTTCAGAAAGAAGCAAACATGGGCAGATATACTGCGACCACATCGGCTGGTGATACCGACGGAGACGGCGACTTTGATGTGCTTTATGGAATTGGCGGCAGATCATTCACCATCTGGAACGGAAGAACCGGTGAATTGGTAAAAGACTACAAGAATTTGGAATTAGACCTGTTGGCGGCAAAAGCCTCTTTATATGATGACGGCAGAAGTGACAACAAAGGGGTAGAGCCTGAGACTGTTGAAATTGGCCAAATCCGTGGCAAAAATATTGTCTTCGTAGGTTTGGAACGCTCCGACGCAATCATGGTTTATGAACTTAATGGAGCGGGCGGATTGCAATTCCTTCAGCTTCTGGATGGCATAGAATCAATAGGTGGTTCAGGACATGATGCACCTGAAGGGTTACTTTTCATTCCCGATTATGAAAGTCCAACTGGCCGTCCACTTTTGATTGTAAGTTCTGAAGGTGATGGCAGAGTCACTGTATATATGAATTGATACCTCATTTCCATAATTGAAAAGCCGGCCTGGAGTCGGCTTTTTTGATTTTTGGTTACACAGAGTTGCACGGAGGTTTCACAGAGTCGCACGGAGTATTTCTTTTGCGGTAGGAAAGTTTCAGCCTATTTAACCATGTATAAAACATGGATTCACTCAATATTTTTCTCTGTGTATCTCGGTGCCTCCTCTGTGAATCTCGGCGAAACTTCTTTTTTGAATCACATTTTTTACTCCGCGATACTCCGTGCCTCCTCCGTGTATCTCCGTGCAATATTTTTTCAAATTCCTAAACAGAGACTTTTTCTCCATGAATCGACCTTACGATCCCTTCAAAAATCTTCACCCCGGTTTCAATTAATTCATCCGGGAAATCATACGTCGCTTCATGCAGCTGAGGGCAATTTTTCCCCGCACCCAATCCAAACAGAAACGCAGGACAAACCTGAGAAAACACCCCAAAATCCTCAGACCAGCGAAAGGGCTCCGGCTTCAATACCGAGTTCAGCCCGAGTCGATTCACAACTGTTTCTGCCGTTTTATACAAGTCAGGGTTATTTTTGGAAACAGCAAAACTCTGCTCAAAACTGAATTCGACTTTTAATCCATGTTCTTTGGCTTGGTCCGTTGCTGCTTGCTTAGCCAGATCAACCAACTGCTCCAGTTCTTGTTGATTAAATGCCCGCAGGGTTGCACTCAGGCTTCCTTCTCCCGCACTTGTTCCGAAAGCTTTGCTTCCCAATTCCGCATGGACTATTGTCACCAGGCTAAAGCCTTCGAGTTTATCGGGCAAAGCAGGAAGAGTTTGGATCAGCTTGGCAAGAGCCTGAGCAGGATTGATTCCATCTTCAGGATGTGCGGCATGAGAAGTTTTTCCGCTAAGGGAAATCGTCATTCCCGTACTGCCGGCTGCAAATGGGCCGGATCTCAGCACCACTTGATGGAGGGGAAAGCCGGGGAGATTATGCAGGGCAAAAGCCTGGTCAGGACGGATCTGCCCAAATCGGGGATCTTCCAAAACAGCCTTGGCCCCCTGACCGGTTTCCTCAGCAGGCTGGAAAAGCAGGACGACCTCTCCATTTTCGGGTCTTTGCTCCGCGAGCCGTTCACCTAATCCGCAAAGAATGGCCATGTGTCCATCGTGTCCGCAGAGATGGCCTTTTCCCGGGTTCAGACTTAGGTGTTCTTTTTCTCCCAGTTCTGTAATTGGAAGAGCATCCAGTTCACAGCGGTAAAGCGTTCGGATGCCGGGATTTTCTCCTTTGAAAACAAAGGCTAATCCATGACCACCCAGATTCATGATGGTTTGATCTGGTTTCAACAGATCAAAAAAATTCAGAATCCTTTTCGCAGTGGAGGTTTCTTCTCCAGCGATTTCTGGATTTTGGTGAAGCGCTCTTCTGAGTTGGATGAGGGGATCGACTGGCATTTTTGAAAATATTTTTTGGAAGGTAAGTTACTCGCGATCAACAGGAATCATTTTTGTTAGAATAAATCAGGTTTTGAATCAGAACTTTTCCTGATTCTTGACTATTTTAACCCTACACTTCAACCCTAAAACCACACTTTTATGACAGAACAACAGATCAACGCCATTCAGGAGGCAATTAACTCTTTGAAGTCAACACTCACAGGAAACATGTTTTCAGATATGGAGACTCGGGATCAGATTCATAATTTGGAAATGCAACTGAAAGGTGTGAAACCAATGGATTCACACTTCGACTGCATCGGTTGCGGAAGTTAAGCTTCACAGCACGTGCCAAGTTATTTCATCACGTATAAGCCCTTTGGGGTTTTGACACAATTCTCAGGAGAGGGGCCCACTTTGGCCTCTCTTGCTGCTTTTCCGAAGGACGTTTATCCGGTCGGGAGACTGGATAAAGACAGCGAAGGCATGCTGCTCATCACTGACGATAAAATGCTCAATCATCATATGCTGAATCCTCGCTTTGGCCACCAACGCACCTATCTGGCGCAGGTGGAGGGAATACCAACTGAGGAGGCTTTGGCGCAATTGAGGAAAGGAGTCACGATTACGATTGACGGAAAAGACTATATGACCAAGCAGGCACTGGCCAAACTATTGCCGGAGGCGCCGGTTTTGCCGGAGAGAAATCCACCGATTCGTTACCGAGCTTCCATCCCGGATTCGTGGATTGAGCTTACGCTGATAGAAGGGAAAAATAGACAGGTTCGCAAAATGACCGCAGCGGTTGGGTTTCCCACGCTTCGTTTGGTACGTTGGTCGATGGAAAAAATCAACATCGCCGGATTTGAGTCGGGAGAGGTGAGGGAGATGGATCAAAAATCAGTTTATCACCAACTAGGGCTGACCGGCTTCGCAAAAACAGGAGTGACATCTACAGGAAGAAATAAGCCGGGCAGGTCTTAAAAATTCCTAAAATCCCATTCGCCATGAGGCTTTGCCGCTTCAAAGATTTAAGATTGTCCTTTGGGACAAATTCGAGTATTTTAGTCCCCTCGTTCAGCATTAAACATTACAGATTCCATGCATCAGGAAAAAATAGCAGAAGTAATTCAGGAAGTAAAAAAAGTAGTAGTAGGTCAGGACCGAATGGTTACGCGATTGCTGATTGGACTTTTTACGAATGGACACATTTTGCTGGAAGGTGTGCCGGGCCTCGCAAAGACACTTACGGTAAATACATTGGCTAAAGTCCTTCATCTGGATTTTAACAGAATTCAATTTACCCCGGACTTGTTGCCCTCCGATTTGATCGGAACGATGATCTACAATCAGATGAATGGGAATTTTGAGGTAAAGAAAGGACCGATTTTTTCAAACATCATTCTTGCCGATGAAGTGAACCGCTCTCCTGCCAAGGTGCAGTCAGCTTTGCTGGAAGCGATGCAGGAGAAGCAGGTGACCATTGGAGAGACCACTTATATGCTGGACAAGCCTTTTTTGGTTTTGGCCACTCAGAACCCGGTTGATCAGGAAGGAACGTATCCTTTGCCAGAAGCACAGGTGGATAGATTCATGATGAAAGTCCACATCGACTATCCGAGCAAAGCAGATGAAATGACTGTAATGCGCCGGATGGCGAACATGCAGTTTACTTCTGATGTAAGAGCGATTCTGACGAAGCAGGATATTTTTGACATTAAAAATGAGATCAATTCAGTGAAAATCGCTGAGCCTTTGGAGCATTACATCATTGAACTTGTATTCGCTACCCGATTCCCTGCCGAATACGGACTGAAGAATGAAGCGAAGTACATTCAGTTTGGTGTATCTCCAAGAGCAAGTATCAATTTAAACCTGGCAGCAAAAGCAATTGCGTATCTGGATGGCCGTGATTATGTATTGCCGGAAGACATCAAGGAAATAGCCGAAGATGTGCTCAATCACCGGATAATCCTGAATTATGAGGCAGAAGCCGATGGAATCAACACCCGAAACCTTGTAAAAATCTTGTTAGAAAAAGTGCCGATAAACAAATCGGTAACATTGAAATAACATTGAAACCGTGTTTAAAAGGCCTTCCGACAAGAAGGCCTTTTTTTTTGCCCTTTTTGTTAATTCAATATTAAATACTGTCTTCAATGTTAAAAAAAGCATAATTCAAATAATTCACTTGCCGGATATAATTGACCCAATTTTGTATTGTCAAAAAAGCAAAACCAACTTTCAATAATACAAATGAAAAATTTTAAATCATTTAGCACTTTGATTTTAGCAGTTGTGATAGGATTCACAAGCTGTATCGAAGGAAATGAAAAGCCGGTTATCGATGATACTCCCGGAGCAAGCGATGTTAAAATTACAGGAAACATTACTTCAAGTCAAACCTGGACTACTGGAAAAACTTACGTGCTTTCAGGAAGAATCGCAGTAACTGCAGGAAACACCCTGACAATTCAGCCGGGTGTAATTGTAAAAGGTGAAGTTGGTACCGGAGCAAATGCTTCAGCTTTGGTGATTGCCAGAGGAGCAAAAATCAACGCAGTAGGAACAGCAACAAGTCCGATCATTTTCACTACCACGGCTGACGAAATCAAACCAGGCCAAATCGCATCTCCAAATTTAGATGCTGACTTGACAGGGCTTTGGGGTGGTGTACTTGTTTTAGGTAAAGCAAAAGGATCATTCGGCGGTGATGTAACTGAAGTTCAAATCGAAGGAATCCCTGCTTCAGATATCAATGGTCTTTACGGAGGTTCTGATGATGCTGATAATTCAGGAGTGATCAAATACATCTCAATAAGACATGGTGGTGCAAACATCGGAGAAGGAAACGAAATCAATGGTCTTACACTTGGAGGAGTTGGTTCAGGTACAGTCATCGAAAACGTAGAAGTAATCGGAAACCAGGATGATGGAATCGAATGGTTTGGCGGAAAAGTTTCTGTTAAGAATGCAATCGTATGGAATGTAGGAGATGACGGTCTGGATACAGATCAGGCATGGTCAGGTATTTTGGACAACTTCATCGTGATTTCCGGTTCTGAGACAGACCACGCGTTGGAAATCGACGGACCTGAAGGTTCATTCAGTGCAGCCCATACCCTAAAAAATGGTTCTATCAAAGGAAATAACATTGCTGAGTTCGGTGATTTCAGAGACGGTGCTAAAGGTACTTTTGAAAACCTTTACTTCTTCGGATTCGCAGATCCTGCAACTACAACAGGAAGAGGTGATCTTTCTCTTAGCGGTGACAAAACCTTGGCAACTTTTGCTGCAGGCACGCTCAAATTCACAAAACTGGAAGCAACTCTTGCGACCGGAGTAACTCTAAAAACTGTATTCAAAAACGGAACTGACGCTTCTGCAACAGAGGTAGCTGCAAAAGCAAACACTGTGGGAGCAACAAAGTCTGCATTCACCGGCTGGACTTGGGTTGACGTAGCAGGTCAATTAGCTGATTTCAAATAATATTAATAATAAAGGATTCGAGATGGAAAGGAAGGACTTGCAAGGTTACTTCCTTTCCCTTTTGAATTAAGTGAAAATCAATTTGCTGTATGAAAAATAAATCATCCAAACTGTTCCTTAAGCGAACGTTAATTCTCCTTCTGCTTGTCATAGCGCAGTTTATTGCAGGCTTTGCTTTTGCTCAGACAGGTACCATCAGAGGTGCTGTCTATGAGCAATCAACCGGCGAACCTCTATTCGGAGTTTCGGTTTTGGTTAAAGAAACTTCTACCGGAGCAATAACTGATTTCGACGGAAAGTTCGAAATCCAGGTCGCCCCGGGAACTTACTCACTTCAAATTTCCTACATGTCCTATTCAACAGTGGATGTGACCAGCGTGGAAGTGAAAGAAGGAGCTGTATTTGTAGTCAATGACGTTTTGATGCTTGAGGAAGCTTCCGAACTGGAGACAGTGACGGTTTCTGCAGGAGCTATCAGAACTACAGAAAACGCCCTTATGTCAGTAAAGAGAAATGCAGCCAACTTAATGGACGGTATTTCTGCAAGTACCTTCAGACAAATCGGAGACGGTGATGCAGCTTCTGCTGTGAAGCGTGTAACCGGCGTATCCATTGAAGGTGGAAAATATGTTTATGTGCGTGGTCTAGGAGATCGCTACACGAAGACTGTTCTGAACGGAATGGACATTCCCGGTCTTGATCCGGATCGAAACACGATCCAAATGGACATTTTCCCAACTAACGTAATTGACAATATTATTGTCTCTAAATCCTTTACTGCTGAGCTTCCTGCTGATTTCACAGGTGGTGTGGTTGATATCGAGACAAAAGACTTTCCTGAGGAAAAATCTGCTAAACTGAGCATCTCAGGAGGTATCAATCCTTCCATGCACTTCAATAGCAACTACCTGACTTACGATGGTGGTCAAACTGATTGGTTGGGTTTTGACGATGGAACAAGAGCAATTCCTACAGGAGGAAGCACGGACATTCCTCAGTATGGTGATGTAGTAGGCAATCCTAACAGCCCAGCGGGTTTGGAGTATCAGGAAATTTTGGGTGGCTTCAACAAAACACTCGGCGGATACAGAAACAACAGTTTGATGGATTTTGGATTAGGCTTTTCCCTGGGAAATCAGATTGCAAGATCAAAAGTGACTTGGGGATACAACGTGGCTGTGACGTATAAAAACGAAACTGAATTTTACGAAGATGCTGAGTTCAGTCTTTATGCTAAGCCAAGAGAGTCGACTGAAACTGAGTTGGAGCCTTTGGAAAGACAAGTGGGTGACTACGGTGTGAATAACGTGATGCTTGGCGGATTAGCTGGTATTGCGATGAAAACTGATAAATCAAAGTTCAAGATCAATTTCATCCACCTTCAGAATGGTGAATCAAAAGCAGGTGAATTTGACTTTGTAAACACCAACCTGGGAGCAAACTTTGCTGCGAAGCAGTACAATCTCGAGTACAGCCAAAGAGCTTTAACAAGCGTTTTGATCGGAGGATCACATTTTCTGAATGGCAGAGATTGGGAAATCAACTGGAAGATTGCTCCGACTCGCTCCACGATCGAAGATCCGGATGTGAGATTCACAAGATTCCGTGTTCCTGAAAATACAATTTCTACAGAAGTAGGTCTTCCTGCTCGTATCTGGAGAAATCTTGAAGAAAATAACGTTGTCGGTAAACTTGATTTAACGAGACAGCTGTCTCTATTCGACAGAGATGCCAAGTTGAAGTTTGGTTCAAGCTATGCGTTCAAAAACCGTGATTTCACAATCCAGAGTTTCCAGTTCGCAACAGGTAATACTGAGTTGAACGGTGATCCAAATGCGATCCTGAATGAGGAGAATTTGTTCTCAGCAACAAATAGAAATGGTGTACGATACAATGCAGACTTCCTTCCCATCAACCCGAATGAATATCAGTCTATCGTGACCAATATCGGTGGCTATACTTCATTGGAGGCAAATCCTGCAAACAACCTGAAAGCTATCCTGGGATTAAGAGTTGAGAAATTCAACCAGTATTATACCGGTACAAACCAGACAGGAACGATCGTCTATGATTTAGTTGAGATGCTGGATGATTTGGATTTCTTCCCTACTGTAAATTTGATTTATAATCTGAAAGAGAATCAAAACCTTAGATTCTCTGCGTCAAGAACTACAGCAAGACCTTCTTTCAAAGAACTTTCTTATGCCGAAATCTTGGATCCTATCACTGGCCGTACGTTCATCGGAGGTCTTTACAGAGAAACAACTAACGGTGGTACCGAAGTACTTTGGGATGGAAATCTTACTTCTACCCGCATCAATAACTATGACTTGAGATGGGAAGCATTTCAGGACAAAGGCCAGATGCTTTCTGTAAGTGCATTCTACAAAACATTTGAAAGACCTATCGAGATCGTGCAGTTCCTTTCAGATCCGGGATCTTTCCAGCCAAGAAACGTAGGTGATGGAACAGTGGCAGGTTTGGAGTTTGAGTTCAGAAAGTCTTTGTCCATGATTGCTCCTGCCTTGAAGAACTTCAGCTGGAACACCAACGTGACTGTGACTGAGTCTCAAATCAAAATGTCTGCCTCTGAGTTTCAATCCAGAAGCCTTACCGCAAGAGAAGGTGAAACTGTGAAAAATACTCGTGATATGGCTGGTCAGGCACCTTACATTATCAACACAGGTTTGGCATTCCAGAATTATGCTACCGGTTGGGAAGCAGGAATTTTCTACAATGTTCAGGGTCCAACTCTTAACTATGTCGGTTTCGGAAACAGAACAGATACGTACTCGGTGCCTTTCAATTCTTTGAATCTTAACTTAAATAAGACTTTTGGAGCTGACGAGCGAGTACAGGCAGGTTTCGGAGTTGAGAATTTGCTGAATGAGAAAAGGGAGTTTGTCTTCCAATCTTATGAGGCTCAGGATCAGATTTTCTCCAGCATTGCGCCTGGTGTGAAGGTCAAATTTAGCTTTGCATATTCTTTCTAAGGTATTTATATAGCTAGTAAAGAGGCTCCCATTTGGGAGCCTTTTTTGTTTTTTGTTTCAATTTGGACTTCGAAAAAACTTACTTTAGGATTCTAAAAAATAAACTCCAAAATGAAACTTACCCTGACTCTGATTTTTTATCTGATTTTAATGAAGGGGTTTTCCCAGGAAAAATCCCCTTCTGCAAAGTTTTGGGAAACGCTCTCGGCTCATTGCGGCAAAGCCTACGAAGGGAAATTAGTCACCCCGGAAAGTGACCCAAGGTTTGCTGGAAAATTGGTGATGCATGTCAGAAGTTGCGAAGACGGAACCCTGAGAATTCCTTTTTTTGTGGGAGATGATCGATCCAGAACCTGGGTTTTAACGATGGAAAATGACCTGATCCAACTTAAGCACGATCATCGTCATGCTGATGGGTCGGAAGATAAGGTGACCCAATATGGAGGCATGGCTACCAATACAGGTTCTGCTTCGACTCAGTTTTTCCCTGCCGATCAATTTACTGTTGACTTGCTTCCTGCAGCTGTGGGAAATGTTTGGTGGATTACGGTAGACGAAACTTCATTCACGTATAATCTTCGAAGACTAGGTGCA
This sequence comes from Algoriphagus sp., assembly GCA_029945945.1. Lineage (GTDB taxonomy): Bacteria > Bacteroidota > Bacteroidia > Cytophagales > Cyclobacteriaceae > Algoriphagus. The sequence continues at coordinate 254,331 of JAQSDM010000004.1, forward strand.
GACACTCATTTTTCAGTCAGGTTTGACTTGACCAAACCGATCGAAACTCCCGCTGCACCTTGGGGCTGGAAGGATTAACCTAACTTGTTTTCTATGAACGTTTCACTGATGGCGCTTTGGAAAGAAGGCCGAACCCGATTTACCAAGCTGCTCGATGCAGCGCAAGAATCCGATCTTCCCAAAAGAAATGGAGACAGTCCCAACTCCGTCGGCTTTCTGATCCGACATATTGCTGAGGTGGAGTTATTGTTTGCCAAAAATGTTTTTGGCCTTTCTGAAGTAAAAATCGTCGCCAAGACGCTCATTGCAGGAAAAGACACCGGCGAATGGACCAATCTTGACGAACTCAAAGAAATCTCAAACTATGCTTCTGAGATGCTTGGAAAAGCAATTTTGGCTCAGGAAAACTGGGACGAAATCATCGAAACCAAAGAGTTTGGAAAGAAGACAAGAGCAGAAGCGTTGGGCAGAATCACTACCCACACCGCTTATCACGCTGGTCAGCTTGCCATTATTTTGAAATACGGAAGTTGAGTCCGGATGTAAAACTCATTTTAGGTTAGCCTTCGGATGATTGCTTCCGCTTTTGGGAAAAGTGGCAGAAGATCTTTTGTCTCAAACAATTCAAAATCCCGGAAATCAAATCCGGGAGCTACCACACAGGAAACCAGACTATAACTTTCAGGTTGGTCTACAGTGCTTCCAAAAATTGTATTTGCCTTGACCAGTTGTTGAGGAAGGCAACCGGACCCTGAGGAAGAAAGGCCAAGTGAAAGGCTTCCATATCCGGTTTCCCCCAGCGTATGTACCGTCAAAGGACTTCCCTCATGGAAAAACCAAAGCTCATCGCTTTTGATGCGATGGAATCTGGATACATTTTCTGATGTCAGCAGAAAAAGGATGGAAGTGAAGAGATTTCGTTCCCCCTGTACAGTTTCTATACTTTCCACTGAGCGAAAGGTTTCTTTGTAGAAACCTCCTTCCGGATGGGGAAGAAGGTTCAGGCTTTTCACCAAAAAATCAATTCTACTCTGAGATTCCATTAGTTAGCAGGGTAGTTTTTAATCAGGATATCCACAATTCGCTCGGAAGTTTTGCCATCCCAAAGAGGGATTCCCTTGTATTGTTTCCATTCTCCCTGCATGATTTTCTCAAGGTATGGTTTCAGTTTTTTCGGATCGGTTCCGACCAGTTCGTTCGTTCCGAGGTGGATTGTTTCGGCCCGCTCAGTATTATCACGGAGAGTAATGCAGGGAATATTCATCACGGATGCTTCCTCAGTGATTCCTCCCGAGTCGGTGATCACTCCTTTTGCATTTTTCACCAGGTAGTTAAATTCCAGGTACCCCAAAGGATCGCTCATCAAAAGATTTGGAGCTTCGATTCCCAAAGATTGGAGATTTTTAGCTGTACGAGGATGAACCGGGAATACGATTGGTAAACCTTCCGTTCCTTCCAAAATCGCATCGATCATCGCTTTTAGCTTATGCTCCTGATCTACATTCGCGGGGCGATGCATGGTCATGACGAAATATTCGCCTGGCACGAGTTTTTCAAAAATTTCTCCCTTTGGTCGGACAAATCGAGGCATCTGAGCCATCAATGTATCGATCATTGTATTGCCTACAAAGTGAATTTTATCCTCTGCAACTCCACTTTTTCGAAGATTGCTATTCGCAATTTCCGAAGTGGTGAAAAAATGATCCGTGATGCTGTCAGTCACCATCCGGTTGATTTCTTCCGGCATACTCAGATCTCCGGATCTGATTCCTCCTTCCACGTGTGCCACGTCAATCTGGAGTTTTTTTGCAGCAATTGAGCAAGCCAATGTGCTAGTCACATCACCGACAACCAACACCAGATCCGGTCTGTTTTCCATGAGTTCTTTTTCGAAAGCAATCATGATTGACGCTGTTTGCTCTGCCTGAGTACCTCCTCCACCACCCAGATTCGCATCGGGTTCGGGAATCGAAAGTTGCTCAAAAAAATCGCCGGACATTTTTTGATCGTAATGCTGACCAGTGTGAACAAGTCGAAATTGAACCGGAATACCAGCAGCCTGCTTTTTTTGAAGCTGGTGGATAATCGGTGCAATTTTCATGAAATTGGGTCTTGCACCCGCGACGATTGTAAAGTTAGCCATCAGTGTTGGTCAGATTTTTATCAAAAATACAGATTCCCTCGTCATGGTACGGATGAAAATTTGGTTTTGGGTGGTAAGTCTCTTTTGGCTCCTTTTTTGTTTCTTTGCAGAATTAGTTTTTTATCAACAATATATAGTAAATGGGTTTTGGAAGTAGGTCGGGGGGATTGATTGCCCTTCTTTTTCTCCTTGGAATAGTAATCTTATTTTCTTCCTGTGCTGAGACGCTGGAATCAGAGCAGGTCGTCTATTCTAATAATTTTTCCAAACTTGACCTTGCAGGATTTGAGAACGGGAAGTTATTTATTTTCCAAAATGATACTGTTGCAGGATATTACCATAATGAGGAAGTTGCGGTCAAATTGGATAATTTACCTTCCCATAACTTACTCAAAGTGACGATCGATATCCTCGTTCATGACAGTTGGGATGGCAATCCGGAGGACAGTATTTCGGGACCCGATTATTGGTTTTTTGGAATAGATAATCAGGAAACCTTCCGAACTACCTTTTCTAATTCACCTTGTGAATCAACGTATTGTCTTTACCAATCTTATCCCAACGCCTACTTCAGACAAAATGTACCCAAGTCGGGGGCAATCCAAACCAATATGCCCGGGCTTTGTATTTTTGGGGCTTTTGCCAATTACACCACCCGGTATAGTATTTCTCAGATTATAGAGCACAGCAATCCGACAGTTAGAATATTCATGGATTCAGAATTGAAACAAACTAATTCCCCGGATCCGGCATGTGATGAGTCCTGGTCATTGGCCAAAGTCACAGTGGAAGCTCTAATTGTAAATTGATCCTAATGAAAAACTTGCTTCAAAAGGTTAGATTTTTAGGGATCCTGTTTGGGTTGATTCTCTCTTTGAATTTCCTACAAGCCCAAACTATCCCTGTCGGCACTCCTGTTCTGGATGATTATCTCCGAAGAGCTCAGCTTTTAGGTCTGGTGGATTCAGCCTCTTCCTTCATGATCCGTCCGCTTTATCCGGTTTCTGCATTTGGAGTGAAAGACGGCTTTGATTTGGACAGCTCAATAGTAGATCTGGATAATTCTGTATTTCACAGAAGATTTGGGAAAGAAGCCAAAGGCAAATTTCTCATGTTACCAGCGACCTATAAGCTTCAGTATAATTCAACTTATGCCTTTGGAGTAAATGACGGGGCTTTTATTCCGAATCGGGGTTTTCAAAATATCCTTAGTGCAGGAGTATATGCCGAGTATGGCAAGTTTAGCCTGCAAGTGCAGCCGGAACTTTTGATGGCTCAAAACCAGGATTACATCGGGTTCCCGATTGAGCATCAGGCCACAATTCTTTTTTATTATGAGTACATGAACCGAATCGACATGCCTGAGCGATTTGGAGACAAATCATATAACCAGTTCTTGGCTGGTCAATCCAGTTTCAGATTCAATCATAAAGAGGTTTCCTTGGGAATTTCTACCGAAAACCTTTGGTGGGGGCCGGGACGTAGAAACTCACTTCTTCTGGGGAATAATGCGCCTGGATTCCTGCATTTTACCTTAAATACCCGAAAACCAGTCCAGACTAAAATTGGGTCTTTTGAAGGACAACTGATTTCAGGATTTTTGAAATCCTCGAAATTTCTTCCTCCATGGCCTGATTATAACATTCAACAAAACCCCGTTTACATTCCTAAGCAGGTAGATGGAAATAGGTATTTAGCAGGCTTGATAGTCACTTACCAGCCAAAGTGGGTTCCGGGTTTATTCCTGGGATATGGCTCGATCAATCATTTGTATCGGGATGATATCACTGATTTCTCAGATCTTCTCCCTGTTTTCAATGGCAGAAAGGGTCCCGCAAATGTCTTTGATCCTATCCGTGATAAGAGACAACAATTCAGTTCCGGATATTTCAGATGGCTGAGTGCCGAAGGACATTTTGAGTTCTACGGAGAATATGGAACGAATGGAAATAGCACTACCGTCAATGATTTTCTAATCACTCCGGAATCAGGGCGGGCCTTCACGTTTGGATTTTCCTATTTGATGGATTTGAAAAAAGAGGGACATCATTTCCAGATCAGTTCAGAAATGACCCAAACAGGTCAGACGATCAGAGACGATATCAGAAATCTTAAAACCTGGTACATTCATGATCATGTGAGGCACGGATATACTCAAAATGGGCAGGTTCTCGGAGTGGGTAATGGTCCTGGCAGTAATATGATTTTTGTGGAATTTGCCTGGGTGAATAAGATGAACCGCATCGGATTCCAAATGGAGCGGATCGAATATAATAATGACTTCTATTATTACCGATATGAGGCTTCAAAAGACTTCCGTAATAAATATGTAGATCTTGTTCCTTCTTTGATCGCTGACTGGAAACTGGGAGATTTTCTCTTGAGCGGAAGAATGCAATATGTGAGTACGCTGAATTACAAGTGGTTTTTGGAGAATCAGCCAGACCAATATTTTGTTCCCGGATATGACCGAAAGAACTTTGTAGCCCAATTGGGAGTAGCTTATTTGTTTCGATAAATCTTTAGTTTGTTGCCAATGGTATTAGCAAAGAAGCTGAAAATTTTTCTTCTTATTCTTTGCTTTTCTCGAGGGGTAAGAGATGATTTATGAATGCAATCCCAAATTGAAACCCAAAGTGCTGTTTTGTTAAATAGTCCGTATTTCCATGAACCACTTACAGATTTTGGGTCATAGTTTTTGGAAAACAAAATATTTCTGGAATGGACGAATTCACCCACAAAGGCAATTTCAAGGAGCCAAAGCAAGTCCGCAAAAAATTCTTTTTCCCCGAACATCAATTTTTTTACAGGGAGAATTTGCTTAATAATTGAGCTTTTGCAAAGCCCATGGCATGCCGCCCACCACCATTCCTTTCTTTCAAGAATCGACTCAACTCGATCCACCGGATCACTTTTTTTTATCGGATCGAAATATGTGGTGGTGAAACTAACACCATTTTGAAAGCAATTATTCATTCCGGGAATGCAAAGTGCCGCTTTTGGATTTTCTATTAAAATTTCCACCTGCTCACTTATGAAGTCTGGATAGAGATGGTCATCATGGGGACTGAAGAAACAATAATCGGATCTATCAACGGCAATTCTCCATAATTTCTCGTTGTTTGCAAACCAGCCAAGATTTGTTTCATTTCTTATGACAGTGAAGTTGGGATGAACTTTTGCAAACTCTTTGCAGATTTCAAAAGTATTATCGGGGGAAGCATCATCGCAAATGATAATTTCAAAATTGGGATAAGTTTGATTCCCCAAAGACTCCAGGGTTTTGATAATAAATTTTTCTGCGTTAAAAGCGGGCACGAAACCCACCACTTTAGGGTAATTATTCATTTTTATTGCAGAAAGAAAAATTAATAAAGCTGTATTTGGTCTCACTTTAAGCTAGCTAAGAAAGAAAATTAATTCGCCAAAAGGTTTACTAATTATCGAATCTAATTAGAAGGTTTCACATATTAATATCAGAAATTGCGACAAAATACTTTTCAAAAAATGATAGTAGAAAAAAATAAAGTTATCACAGTCACTTACTCACTAAGAGTAGATGATGGCGAAACAGGTCCCGTTCCATTTGAAGAAGTAACAGAATCACATCCCTTTATTTTCCTTTTTGGTGCGGGGGGTGTTCTTCCCGGACTGGAGGATGCCATGAAAGGGAAGTCGGAAGGGGAAGAGTTTTCAGTTTTTTTAGACTTCGAAAATGGTTACGGGGATTATGATGAATCAAAAAAAGTGATTATTCCCAAATCCAATTTTAAGGAAGACGGGAAGAAAAACAAGGATTTGCTCAGAGTAGGTCAGGTTATTCCGATGCAGGATGATAAAGGAAATCAGATGCGGGGAGAAATTACCAAAGTAGATTATCGTGGAGTTCACATGGATTTTAATTCTCCGTTAGCGGGGTATGATTTATACTTTGAGGGGAAAATTATCTCTATCCGGGATGCTGAGCCGATTGAGATCGAACATGGACATGTACACGGACCAGGCGGTCATCAACATTAATTGCTTAAATAACGTAAGTACTATTCAAGATTATCCCCCAAAGCGGATTGTGCTACTTTGGGGGATATTTTATTGTATTCGAAAATTCAACATGTATGAAAACAATCGTTTTTTCCCTTGGAAAAGTAGCCCTCTTCGTAATTTTATTTGCCTTTTTAGCCTGCTCCGGTGAAGAGAACCCATCTGGCAATGAAGAAATATCCGCTTCAGTGTCCGGTGTTGGCAGTTTTACTTCTTCCAAAGATTTTGATACGGTTTTCGGGACCAAGGTTGTCACCGAGACAGCAACTGCCCTGAACATCCAAGGCACTGATAATAGCGGAAAAGGCTTTTTGTTAAGAATCTCTCCTTATGACGGTCCGGGTACTTATGAATTGGGAGGTGCTGACAATGAAAATTTAGCTATTTGGATAAATGGACCAACAACAGGAGATCAATATTCTTCAGCATTTCAAGGGAGTTCTGGCAGCATAGTTGTATCCGCAGATGCTGAGGGAATAGTCGAGGGTACTTTCGGATTTACAGGAAAATTGAGTGATACCTCAGCAGCTAAAACCATAACCAATGGAAAATTCAAAGTGAATCTCCAGTAAGTTCCACACGCTGCAGGAAATATTGAAGAGAAAAATAGTTTTTTTGAAAAGCGAAATTTCGGAAGATTGGGGTGATTGAACCGAAGTGAGCTAAGGCCTCTCGTAATTGGGAGGCCTTTTTTTTTTTATCGGATTTGGTGCCCGACGGTTTTGTATGCCATTTCTTTAGTCAAATCTTTTAGTCCTTCAATTCGCTCAGAAGGGTAAAGCGCCAAAGCCTTGGAAAGTTGATTTGAAGCTTCCTGATATTTTTGGTTATTGAATAGCAGGATAGCATCATTGTAATACAGCAATCCCGCAAGTTGATTCAGGCTTACTTTTCTAAAAATTGCATTATTGGACAAATCAATTTTTGGAGTTCCGATTCGTTGATTCAATGATCCCAATTGAGCAAACTCTACCTGCTTGTATGCTTCCAAATATGCAGCAACCTCAGATGGAGCAGTTATCATTCCACCTATCGGAAGCGTGCTTTCCAGAATTATGTTTTTTCCGTCGACTTCCGCCACAATAAATACATGGTAGTCAGTTTCAACGATATCAAATTTGAACCCGTATCGGTCCAGGAGCATTCCCAAGGCAGCTGAACCGCTCACGCAGTCGTACTTTCCGACCTCAAGCATGTCATTGAAGGTGGAGTGTTGCTCGTATTTTTTGAGTAGGGATTGGTGTGTTTTCTGGAAGATCTGTCTTAAGAAGGTGAGATCTTTTGATTCTTTCACCCTCTTTTGATCGAGTTCCTCTACTAAATTGATCCAAGGACTTCCCGGATTTATTTCCGCAGCACTTACTGCACGGAAAAGCGATAACGGCTGGTTTTTTCCTTCGTTCCAAAAAAATCTCTCTGCTTCTGATTCAAAGTATAAGTTTTCCTCCGATACAAGCGATTCCTGAGCCTTGGCGGAACCAAGAACTCCCAGAATAAGCAGTATGAAGAGTATGTTTTTCATCGCACATGAATCCAGTGTTAATTAGATGTGATAAAATTAACAATTTGTTAACATTGACCAAATAAATAGCCAAAAACTTAACATGGGAGTAATGTGAGCTATTCATGGTGGTAGGGCTCATTTCCCAGTATGGTAAACGCCCTGTACAATTGTTCTGCGAAAAATGGGCGAATCATTTGGTGCGAAAAAGTCATTTTGGAAAGAGAAATTTTTCCATTTGCCCGGGCATAAACCGCTTCAGAGAACCCGTAAGGGCCTCCGATGACGAAAATCAGCTGTTTCAATCCTGAGTTCATCTTTTTCTGAAGGAAGTCAGAAAACTCCATGGAACTGAAAGTCTTGCCTCTCTCATCGAGCAAAATAAGTTCATCCGACTGTTGAAGTTTTTTTAGAATCAATTCACCTTCTTTTTCCTTTTGGGCTGGAATGCTGAGTGATTTTGTGTTTTTGAGGTCCAGGATGATCTCCAGATCAAAGCGGATGTAATGTCCAAGACGCTGAACATATTCTTCGGTTAGTTTCTGGATGGCCGGATTGTCTGTTTTCCCGATCGCTATCAGTCTAATTTGCATGTGATAAAGATGCATATTTTATCCGAGCGAGTAAAAATTCAAAAACTGCAGACTTTTTTCTCCATCTAAAACCAAAGTTTGCCGTCTTTAAGTGTTTTAGTCCTTTTATTATTTCTTAACAAATTGCTCATAAACAAAGCTTTATCCAGCATGTTCTTAATCCACAAACCAAAACTATTTACTAGCATGAAAAAATTAGGAAGTATTGTAATGGTGGCGCTGATGATCTTCGCGTCCTCATTTACGACAAAAACACAGAATGTACACAAAGTTGAAGCAGACATCGTGGATTTGGCAGTAGCCACAGATTTCTTGTCTACTCTTGTTGCCGCAGTTAAAGCTGGCGACCTGGTTGATGTATTGAAAGGTGATGGACCATTCACAGTTTTCGCTCCTACCAATGAGGCGTTTGCTAAGTTACCTGCCGGAACAGTTGAGAATTTGTTGAAGCCTGAGAATAAAGCTCAGCTTGTTGCAGTTTTGACTTACCACGTTGTACCAGGTAAAATCATGTCTAAAGACTTGAAAAATGGTCAAACAGCTGCAACTGTTCAGGGAAAGAATATCACTGTTACCTTGAAGGATGGCAAGGCGATGATCAACAACGCAACGGTTACTGCTGCTGACATCGAAGCTAGCAATGGAGTTGTTCACGTGATTGACACGGTGATTTTGCCTCCTATGTAAGCTCAGGCTGATAAAGCTAAAAGCCCTCCGATTGGTAAAGTCGGAGGGCTTTTTCATTTATTTGATCAGTTCTTTTCTTTTCAGGATTGTCTCCATGAATTTCCGCTCGTTGTCTGAGTTGAATATTCTGAAAGGAAGGTGAATAAACTGGGCTTTTGACATGTAGAGAACATAAGCGTCTTTAGTCATTTCTACACGCTTGATCATATTCCATTGAACCGGCATTCCTTCTCTTACATTGAGCTTCATCAGAATTTGGCGGCTATCGATCTCATAGGAAAGCTTTTCGAAGATTACCTTATTCTGTTCCATTTGGGTGACACCTGTAAACTGGATAGCCCAAAAAAGTACATAAAGACCATAAGCAATGATAGCACCGACAAACCACCAAATAGACGCAATCCAGAAGAATCCCAAACAGATGGCCAAAGCAATCAAAATCACCCACCATTGCTCTTTAATTATATTGATCAAACCCATTTTGATGTAGGTTCCGGTCGGTAATTGATATTTTTTTGTTTTAATAATCATCCTTTTTCAATTTCAGAGCGCAAATATCCAAGTATCCTTGGGATTAAACAAGCCGAATAAAATCATAAAATGAGGTTCTTTTGAGAAACATTTGGGCTAACTCATTGATTTAAAAACAGTATTCGTTTAACTTATATCAAAATTTTTAGCCATGAGTAGTTTAGTAATTGATCTGATCTTGTGTGGGGTGGCGTATGTAATATTAATTTACTTCGTCGCCACTCTGACCAAAAACTCCCTGAGACGTGGCGATATCAGCGGGGACGATGGAGATGGCGGAATCGAAAACCTCAGTCCTCCAAAAATTGATTTACCTCCGGGGGTGATTTGGCCTTCTGATGTTCCCAAAACCAGTAAGAGGCCAGATCCTGTTGAGTATTAATGGCATTTTTCGCAAATACCCTGCACGAGTAAGTTCATTTCTTTTTTAATGAAACCGGCAGGCAATTTTATCGAAGGGAGACTGATTGATTCTAGACAGGTGGTTTCTCCACAGATTTCACATTTGAAGTGAACATGCTCATGGCTATGGTCATGATGATCCTCGTGTGAGCAAAGGGCATATTTAGTTGCTCCGCTATCATCCAGGACTTTGTGAATAAGATCCTTGTCCAAAAAAGTCTTCAGAGTGCGATAGATCGTCACCCGATCAAATTTATTATTCAAAGTGTCTTCTAAATCGGCATGCGCCAAAGCTACTTGCTTGTCAAGAAACTGGCGAATAATCTCCAGCCTGCAATCAGTGACGCGGAGCTTGTGACTAAGTAGAATAGAATCCGGGGTTACCATGGGTTGATATTTCTGATCTAAATTAAATAATTTAAGTGGTCACAAAAAAAGGGCGCCCAATGGGCGCCCTTCTGTGATTGATTAATTCTTACTGAGGATCAAGAATTTTGTTGATTCTCTCCAAGGCATCCTCCAGGTGAAGTTTCGACATTCTGTCAGAAGTTCTTGGAATTGCTGCTCTGATTTCTCTTTGCAAGATTTTGAATTCTCCTCTTGCCATTGGTCGGATATCAGACTGGGAAGCGTCTATTTGTGGTCCTGCAAATCCTCTGAATGCAGCGGGTAAGGGTGCAACCTCCCCGGTCAGCATTAATTCCAATCGCTCAATATGCGCGCGTTGAAGTGCTCTTCTGTGCACGTCGATGGTTCTCCCGGCAGCTAATTCTGTCCAGATTCCTTTTCTCAGATCATCGAAAAGCTCGGTGATTTTGTAGGCATCATTTCCGTTTAGCGCTTCATTTTCAATAACTCTTCCAAGTCTGCCCCAATCCAAAATTCCATTGAGTGTCGTCACCTGAACTCCGCGGACTCTTTCAAGCGCACCGAAGTCGCCAATTCTGGCGAAGATGGCATCATCCATCAACCAGGTCGGTGTGGCAAATAATTCTTTGTTCAGGAAAGCAACTGCTGATTTCTGGATTTCTTTTGGAGTATGGGTATAGACAACTTCCTCTTGTCCGGCAGATTTATAGATTTCCATTACTCCACCTACGTTGGTTCTCACGTGACCCATGTATCTGTTGTACTGGCCGATTACCTGACCATACATTTCAGAGAGATCTTCGTAGCCTTTATATGGTTTGTCTTCTTCAGCAGTCCATTCCATCAGGTTTGGCATGATTCGCTTCAGGTTCTTGATTCCATAATCGGAAGCTTTCATAGCATCGTCGCCAAGATCTTCACTTTGAGTGGTCGGATCATAGCTGTTTCCCTGACGTCCGTATCTGTAAACCGGATCACCTTTCTTTGCCAAAATCCACTCATTAAGAGTCTTCTGCTCTTCCTCTGGAGTTGATGCATCCAGGATTGGTCTGTAGCCCCATGCGATTGCATATTTATCATACGGTCCTACTTCCGGCATTAAGCTGACTCCGACATCTTCTGGCTGTGCGATGTAATTGAATCGGGCATAGTCCATCAGTGAAGGAGCCGTTCCCATTTCTTTGGTGAATGCAGGATCTCTTAGCTTATCCACTGGATAGGCATGAGAAGATGCGAAATTGTGAGGTAAACCCAACGTATGGCCTACCTCGTGAGAGGATACAAAACGTACCAATCTTCCCATTACTTCATCATCGAACTGGACGCTCCTGGCTGAAGGATTAATGGCTGCTGTTTGGATGAAGAACCAGTTTCTGAGCAGGTTCATCACATTGTGATACCATCCGATGTCTGATTCCAGAATCTCTCCTGATCTTGGATCAGATACGTGAGGTCCATAGGCATTTTGAATGTCAGAAGCGAAGTATCTGATCACAGAATATCGGGCATCTTCAGGACTCCAGGTTGGATCTTCCTCCGGTGTAGGAGCTACTTTGGCAATAATGGCATTTTTGAAACCAGCTTCTTCGAATGCTTTCTGCCAGTCTTCCACACCTGCTATCAAATGAGGAACCCATTGCTTTGGCGTCGCAGGATCGATGTAATACACAATTTGCTTCTTAGGCTCTACTAATTCGCCTCTTTTGAATTTCTCAATGTCTTCTTCTTTCACTTCAAGTCTCCAGCGATCCAGGAAGGTTCTTGTAGAAGCTTTTTGAGCTTCTGCGCCATAGTCTACAATAGATCTGCTAAACCAACCAACTCTTCTGTCAGAAAGTCTTTGCATCATCGGTTCTTCAGGAAGAAGTACCATTGATGAGTTCATCTCCAAGGTGATCAGTCCGGTTGAACTGTTTGAAGGCGGCTCAGCGGCAGCGTAGGTCAGGACGTACCTTGCCTCGATGTTAATCGGGTAAGTGTGGATATGCTCAATGTAAGTTCGATCTGTATCCAGTCTGCTTACTTTGTATTCTGTACGACGGTTACGCTGCAGGCCAAGAGCCTGAACGTCTTTGTTGAACAAATCTGTTACTTCAATTACGATCCCTGTTGAGTCAGTTCCTCTGGATTTGATGTCAAATTTTTGAAGGATTGGCTCCAGGTTGGAATTTTTGACCGCAGTCGCGATTGGAAGAGAATCGGCAGCATAGTTATTGACCGACACTACTTTCAGTAGGATATCGTCGTTGTTTTTTTCCCATCTTAGCATCAGGGTATTGGTACGCTCTCCTCCATATCCGATACCATCAGCAGTTTTGGCTATTGTAGTCACCATGAGCATATCTCTGCCTAGCAGAGAATCAGGGATTTCATAGAAAAACTTGTTCTCGATTTGGTGAACTTTGAATAGTCCCTCTTTCGATTTTGCTTTTGCCGTGATTACCTCTTTGTAAGGTTTTGGGCCGGTGGCAGGCGGACCATTTTGGGGACGGGCAGGAGGAGTCACTGTCGTAGCCGCAGGAGCGTCTTTTTTCTTTTTCTTTTGCGCAAAAGAATCATGGGAATAAATCAAGATTCCCAGTACGCCAAGAACAAGAGTCAATCTCCTCAGCAATTTGGGTAAGGTGTTTTTCATCGTAAATAGTTTTGATTAGGAAATAAATAAACTTTCATTTTCTGGTAAGAGTCACCAAGTAAACTTAATATTTGATAAACGGTTTAATCTCCGAACTAAAGGCAATCTATTGGAACCCAAGCAAGATGTGATCGTGATAGGAGGCGGACTGGCAGGGCTTGTTTCTGCTATTCTACTGGCCAAAAATGGACATAAGGTTCTTTTGGTTGAGAAAAAGCAGTACCCGTTTCATCGGGTTTGTGGCGAATATGTGTCTAACGAAGCACTTGATTTTCTGAAAAGGGAAAGCTTATTACCCGGTGATTTTGACCTTCCTGAGATCAAACACTTTTTATTCACAGACACAGCCGGGAAACCAGTCACTATTCCGCTCGACCTCGGAGGATTTGGGATCAGCCGATATGTGCTGGATGATTTTATGTACAAACAGGCGCTGAGTTTTGGAGTGAAATTCCGAACCGGAACGCAGGTTGTTGGGTACATCTTTGATGAAAAAGCCGATGAATTCCTATTGGAGCTTTCGGATCAAACTCATGTCTCGGCGAGACAGGTAATAGGAGCTTTTGGGAAGCGATCCCGGTTGGATAAAGTCATGGAGCGGCCTTTTATCCAAAAGCGAAGTCCTTTTATCGGAGTCAAGTACCATATCAAAACTGATTTTGCCCGGGATGTCGTTGCCCTTCATAATTTTGAAGGAGGCTACTGCGGGATAAATTCGATCGAGGAGGAAAAATATAACCTTTGCTACCTGGGAAGCAGAGATCAGCTGCGCAAATTCGGATCGGTGGAAGAAATGGAACGAGAAATTCTCTGGAAAAACCCAGCTCTGAAAACGCTATTCAATGAAAGCGAATTCCTTTTTGAAAAACCTGAAGTGATCAATGAAATCAATTTTGAGCCAAAAAAACCAGTTGAGGATCATATTCTAATGGCCGGAGATTCGGCAGGTCTGATAACTCCCCTTTGCGGAAATGGGATGGCGATTGCCATTCATTCCGGCAAAATGGCTGCTGAGGCGATCATGAAAGGAAAAAGCCGCAAGGATATAGAATTGATGTATGAGAGTTCCTGGAGAAAGGAGTTTCAAACCCGACTAAGAATAGGAAGAATTGTGCAGAATCTTTTTGGTGCAAAGAGTGCTTCAGTTTTAACCAGAAAGCTGATTCAGAACATTCCGTTTTTTGCGAGGCAAATCATCAAAAACACGCACGGAAGGCCTTTTTAAATTCTTCAATAGGACCCAAAAACCTGAAGGATTTGTGTGTTCTCCAGGAAATAGTAGATAAAGAAAGCATTCAGAGCCAAAGCTGAAATAGAATTCATTCCCATTGCCCAACTATAGCTGGCATATTTTGTAGGATTCAGTTGAATAAAGGTAAACCAGATCAGAAAAAACACCATAATCGGAGCCATTGCACTCAGGTAAATCCAAAGGATATCGAGTTGATTTCTGTCGATGAAATACCAGGCAAAAGCCAGACCAGTGATCAAAAACATGATTGAGGAAAAGAGAAAGGTTCCTTTGATCCCTAAAATTAGACTGAGAGTCCGGTCTCCTCTTTTGGAATCTTCTCTGTGCTGATAGACTTGGGTTAGCGGATAACTTCCCCAAAGCATGATGCTTGTCAAAAGTCCCGGAATGATCACATGTGGTTTGTACATAACGGTCCAGTCCAGCTCGCTGATCCCGGCGTAAACCATTCCAAAGGTGAAAAATCCCTGGAAAAATCCGGCGATAAACCAACTCAGCCAGGGATACTTTTTGATGCGGATTGATGGATGACTGTAGGCCATGCTGACCAGCCCGTAAACCAAAATCATTGATGCAAAGCTCCAATTGATCAATAAACCAAGTCCAATCGCAATCGCGAAAAACACCATGGAAAGCCAATACAAATCCTTCGTGACTTTGGGAGGATTCTCCAAACCACCGATGCTTTCTTCATCCTTATCAAAATAGCTGTTGTAACCATTACTTGAAGGGTAAAGAAATAAGTGAAGAGAAAGAAAGACATACAACAGGCGGAGCTCGTTCAGATTTGGGGTCAATGCAAGGGCAAAGAAAAAGACAGGCATTAAAAATAAAGAAAATGGGATGCGCAGGTGTTTTAGGCTCGATATTGTAATCATGTCGTATATATATTATTCAGAAGAACCTTATACTGAACTGAAGGTTACATAGCTATTCTTCCAATTTAGAAATTATCTTTTAACTTGATTACATGAAATCCAGCATAGTAAGTATTGGCCTGGCAAATCCAGGCAAGCCAATCGAGCAGTCGGTCATTTCGGATTTTATGAAAGTCGCCCATGAACTGGATGAAGTCGAGGGGAGAAAGCTGGGATTTTTATACAGGATGTCGGGAATTTCTACCCGACATAGTGTATTAAATGACTTTTCTAAAAAGAATCCGACTGAATTTTCATTTTTTCCGAAGGACAAGAATTTGGAGCCATTTCCGGGAACGAAGGCAAGAATGGAAATTTTCCGGACCGAAGCGCCTGATTTATGTGAAAAGGCGGTCATTGATTGCCTGGAAAAATCAGGGCAGACTGCTGATTCTATTACACATTTGATTTTAGTCTCCTGCACAGGGATGGTTGCCCCGGGTGTCGAGTTGGAGTTGATGCGACGGCTAGGTCTGAGTGATAACGTGGAGCGCTATTGTGTACATTTTATGGGTTGCTATGCGGCATTCACCGGGATCAAGCTTGCCGATAAAATTCTTCATGCTGAGCCGGAGGCAAGAGTATTGCTGGTTTCAGTCGAACTTTGTACCCTTCATTTTCAGAAAGAGTATGTGGAGGATAATATCCTGGCCAATTCACTTTTCGCAGATGGAGCAGCGGCAGCCTTGATCATGAAATCAGAAAAAGGATTGTCTATTGAATCTTACCTGAGCCAGGTTTTGCGCGAAGGAGAGGAAGATATGGCTTGGGGAATAGGTGACTTTGGATTTGAAATGCGCCTGAGTAAATATATTCCTTCTTTGTTGGACCAAGGAATTCGGAGTCTCAGAGAGGTTTTTGAGAAAAAATTCAATCTTTCCGGGATCAAGAATTTTGCAATCCACCCTGGTGGAAAACAGATTTTACAAAAGGTGCAGGAAGCATTTGAATTGAATCCTTCAGTGAATAAACATGCAGCTGATGTGCTGAATCGATATGGAAACATGTCCTCGGCAACTATTCTTTTTGTGCTTTCCAGGATGATGGAAGACGTGGAAATCACAGGAAATATTTTGTCTTTGGGATTTGGCCCGGGCCTCACGCTGGAAACTCTTTATCTGGATAAGCGATGAGCCGATTTGATCAAAGAAGCGAGGAAAAAGAACTCATGGATGATCTTGAGTGCTCAGGTGAAGTCCTGGAGCAAACTTTGCGCGAGCTGAAAACAATCAACCGCTGGCTGGGAGGAAATTATGTGACCACGTCCGGTCTTTCCAAACTTTTTAAATCAAAACCTCAACAATCCTATTCGATCGCGGATATTGGTTGTGGAGGAGGAGATATGGTTCGAATCATGAATGATTGGGCGAATTCCAGGAATTTCAAGGTTGATTTTACAGGAGTTGATGCCAATCCAAATATCATTGAGCTGGCAAAGCAACGATTGATAGATTTGCCAGAAATCAAATGGAAAACCCAGAATGTCTTTGATTCAGAATTTGCATCAGATTCGGTGGATGTCGTGACTTGCACACTTTTTACACATCATTTCACGGATTCAGAACTGGTATCATTGCTGACGGCTTTTCGTCAAAAGGCGAAATTGGGAATTGTGATTAATGACCTCCATCGCCACCCATTGGCCTATTACAGTATCCGACTGTTAACCAGTTGGTTTAGTCGATCTCCGATGGTCCAAAATGATGCGCCAGTATCAGTTTTAAGGAGCTTTTCCAGACAGGATTGGGAGAGGATATTGAATGCGGCAAAAATTACAGACTTCAAAATTACCTGGAATTGGGCTTTTCGTTGGCAAGTCTATGTCCTATTTTAGGACTTTTGAAACCAATTATTAAACCAACTTAAGACAATGGAATTATCTCCGGAAACCGTGAAGGAGCTGTTAGGCCAAGGAATTCAGCTTGGGTATAAGATTGTACCATCCCTTATTTATGCATTATTTTTCTACCTGGTAGGCAGATTCATTGTATTGAAGCTTGTCAAAGGTTTTACAAAAATTCTTCACCGAAGAGAGGAAAATCCTTCACTCAATGACTTTTTAATTGGCTTAGTAAAAGCCTTGTTGTTTGTTTCCTTATTTATTGGAATTGCAACCATTCTGGGTGTTCCGGCTTCTTCTTTTCTGGCGATTCTTGGCGCTGCAGGATTGGCGATTGGTCTTGCCCTTCAGGGTTCATTATCCAATTTTGCAGGAGGTGTATTGATTTTACTTTTCAAGCCTTTCCGGGTTGGCGATACCATCACTGGTCAGGGGCATACCGGCACTGTAAAAAAGATTGATGTGCTTTACACTCACCTGAACACCTTTGACAATAAGGAAGTGATCATCCCAAATGGTAATCTGGCTAATTCTGATGTGGTCAATTTCAGCTCTCAGGAAACCCGCAGAGTGGATTTTACAGTTGGTGTGGCTTACGGAACCAATCTAAAAGTGGTCAAAGATCTTATTTTAGGAATAATAAATAAGGATAAGCGAGTGTTAAAGGATCCACTGCCTTTTGTTGCATTCAATGCTTTTGGTGCAAGTTCATTGGATCTTGTTGTAAGAGTTTGGGTGAATACCCCGGATTATTGGGACGTTTATTTTTCAAATATGGAAGCGATAAAAGAGGCTTTCGAGAAAAATAAGATTGAGATTCCGTACCCGAAAAGTGATGTTTACCATCACTATCCAAGTGGAGGGATGATTAAAGAAAAGGAGGTTGAATAAACTCCTTATCAGTTTTGGAAATTAAAACTGCTTAAGAACCTTTTCCAATGGTTTCCTCCTGATGTCCGGAACGTAGGTATTTTCTTTTGCGTAGCCAACCGGAATCAAAAGATATGGTTTCTCATGTGACGGCCTTTGAAGAATTTCACTTAAAAAATTCATGGGACTTGGCGTATGTGTCACAGCCACAAGGCCGGTGTAATGAATTGCTGCTAATAAAAAACCACAGGCTATTCCCACTGATTCGCTGACGTAATAGTGTTGGACTTTTTCTCCGTTTTCCATTCCATAAGATTGCTTGAAGACCACAATCAAGTAAGGTGCCTCTTCCAAAAAGGGCTTTTCCCAATTCGTTCCGAGCGGTTTCAAATCATCTTTCCAGGTATCGGGCATCCTGCTTGAGTAGCTGATTTTCTCCTCCTCTTCTGCAGCTTCTCGGATTTTACGTTTTATCTCAGGATCTGAGACCAGGCAAAAAGTCCAGGGTTGCTTATGGGCTCCTGATGGAGCGGTACTGGCAGTTTGGATAATACTCTCCATCACTTCCAAAGGAATCGGTCGGGTATCAAACTCTCTCACCGTTCTCCGTTGATCCATTTCAAGATAAAATTCTCTTGATTTTCTGATCATTTCCTCCGGAGTTATTTGAGGTCTTTCGTACCGGATATGTCCAAATCCTTCAATGATTTTCTTTTCCATAAAAAAAAACGGCTACCTGAGAAAGATAGCCGTTTCGATTTAAAATCTGATCAGATCAATCAAACGTAATATCTTTTGATCCGCCTGGATAAGTGACCGTTCCAACTTTATCACAGGTGCCGGAACCATAATCAACACTTGATTTTATCCCCTTGTAGGTAAATTGCAAAACCCCCGAATTTGGTACCCAAATACCGGATGCAATACAAGTTTGTGTGAGTTTCAGTGGAGTAGTTATTAAGGTTGAATAATTGTAATCACCCCGGCTTTTTCCTTCTCCGGTTCCAGTCACAGAGGTTTCATAGCCTTGTGTAGATAGCTTAATTTCTCTTACCTGATTCATTTTCAGAGTAGCGAAGGTATTGTCCGGCCAAGTGATTTTTCCATTTTCAACTTTTACAGTCATAGTGATGGTACTTGTTGCCAAATTTAATCCTGTGTTGGTCAGGATTCTGGTTCCTTCCAGTTTCAATCCGTTGACCTCATATCCTTCAAAGGAGGTGATTATCGTAGACCCTGGCAAAGCCAGATTACCGGAGTAAGTCAGGAGAACTTTTCCTTTTCGGATTATGCCTTCCGCACTTGTACATCCTGTGCCGAAGTCAATAATAATTTTCTTGGTGAGCTTATCCACTTTGACATCGGGATTCTGGCAAAGAAAAGTCTGACTCGAGTTGATAACCCTTGCTCCGAGACCATTTTCCTGCATTACTTCGAGAGTGATATTATCCACATCTTCATAGGAGCGATAGATTTCTACTTCATCTTCTAATAAACTAAGGTCAGGCTCAGGCAATACCTTATCAGAAATAGATTCGCATGAAATGATCAGAATAGAAATCATTCCAATAAAAAAGAGGGAAAAGAGGTTTTTCATAAAAGAGTAATTTTTATTAGTTCTAAATCTATGGCTAATTTCCAAGTTTTAATGGGGTTTTGACCCCTTTTTTACTTTTTCCTCCCACACATCCAATGTTTTGAGTTAGTGGAATGTCATCAGGAAGAATTCCCATTCCCTGGCTTAAATCCCATTCTTCAGCTTCGGGTTCCGGGATTTTTTTGGTTGATTTATCTGGTTTGGATTTCATATTGATCTCGGATTCTCAAAGTAAACGGATCTATAAGCAGAAAGATTTTGGGATTAGGGATTTGTGTTATTCTGTTGCCTGATTGTTACGTATAGGAGTGTTTCTTCTTCAATCTCTATCTTTAGGCATGAAAGGATTTGATTTTGAAAGCGATGGGCTTTCGGAGAAACTAAGTTTGGTGAAAAAGAAAGCCGGGAGCCTTTCCTTGCTGAGACTTTTAGTGTTTTTTGGGATGATTGCGTTGCTGGTACTGAGTTTATCAGATGCTCCTTATTGGTTTTTGCCATTTGGACTTTCCGTTGGTGTTTTTATAGAATTGATCCGAAGATATAATTACCAAAAAGATCAGGAGGCGATTTATCTGGCTCTTCAAAAACTACTTCAACGAACAGAAAAGCGGAAAACCAGAAATCTCTCCGGGTTGGATACCGGCGGGGAGTTCATGGACAAGTTGCACCCATTTTCAAATGATTTGGATCTTTTTGGGGATCATTCACTTTTTCAATTACTAAATCACACCTGCTCCCCGAATGCAAAAAAGGCACTTGCTGCGAAAATGAAAGGATCTTTTCAATTGGATGAAGCCGAAGCAAGGAGGATGGCTTCTCAGGAGCTTTCAGAAAAGCCAAAATTTTTGCAGGCGATGGAAAGTATTGGATCGGCGTTTTTTGTGGAGGAAAAATCAAACGAAGGATGGATTAATTGGCTGAAAGAACCTCAAAAAATCAAATCCTGGATTTCGATTTTTGCCTTTGTCGGACCGATTGGAGGGATCGTACTTTGCGGTCTGGTTTATGCGGCAGTGCTTCCTGCATCCGTTTTGGGTATTTGGATTTTGATTGGAATGATTTTTTTATCCGCTGTTTTCAAACCCCTCAAGCAAGCAGCAGAACTTATCCCATCCAGAAATCAGCTTAAAATCTATCGATATTGGATACATGAATTGGAGCAGGAAAACTTCAATTCTGAAATCCTCAGAGAAGCCCAATCCCATTTTTTAACTCAGGAAGGGAAGGCCTCCGAATTATTGGATCAACTCGATAGGCTTGGGCTTTGGGTTCAAAATCGATTGAATCTCCTTTATCTGCCAATCAATTTGCTGTTTTGGACAGATTTGTTTCTTTTCATGAGGCTTGATTCCTGGAAGAGAAATCATGGAGAAACCACCTCGGATTTTCCAGTTCAGCTGGAAAACTGGGAAGTTTTGATTTCACTTGGTGCTTTTGAAACTGAAGTTGGAGTCAAAGGGAAAGTCACGCGACTTGCGGATTCAGGTTTGACCGCCAGAGGAGTCACACATCCATTGCTGCATCCGGATAAAGCCGTCGCAAATGATTTTACGCTCAATGAAAGCCAGAAGATAATCCTTCTTACCGGATCAAATATGAGTGGAAAAACCACTTTCATGAGGACTTTGGGAATCAATTGTGTTCTGATGAATTTGGGATTGAATCCGTTTGCTAAAGAGTTTGGATTGGGACCTATGCAGCTTTACACGAGCATGAGGAATTCGGATAATCTGGGTGAAAGCGTCAGTTCTTTCTACGCTGAATTAAGTCGAATTCACACCCTGATTGAAAGATTGGAAGCAGGAGAGGAGATCCTTTTCTTGTTGGATGAGATTTTGAAAGGGACCAATACCGAGGATAGAATAGCGGGAAGCGAAGCGCTTATCCGGCAGGTAAGAAAGACAAATGCCATGGGGATTATCAGTACCCATGACATTGAATTGGCGGAATTGGATAAAAAGATTGAATCCCTGAAGAATTTCAGTTTTCATTCAGAGATTCATGATCAAAGGATTGACTTTGATTATAAAATCAAATCAGGAGCTTGTCCCAGCTTCAATGCCCATAAACTGATGGAATTGATGGGAATTAAGTTTTAATTTTTTTCTTCCAAGTCAAAGAATCCGTAAATTCATAGGTAATCAATTATTTACCTAAATTTTAGAGCTATGAATAACCTACTTTATTTTATCGCGGTGATTTTAGTTATTGGTTGGATTCTTGGATTTTTTGTTTACAATGTTGGAGGTCTCATACATATTCTGCTAGTAATCGCCATCATATCAATCTTGTTTAAGGTTATTGGAGGAAGGTAATTTTGTAAATTACTTTTTTTCAAAAGCTTTGATGAAATAAGACAATCTGGATTTATTGAACCAGATTGTTTTATTTTTGGCACTCCTATGGCGTTACATAATCTTCAATCAAAAGTCCTTGGCGTTCTCGGCGGCGGTCAACTTGGCCGGATGCTAATCCAATCGGCAATCAACTATAATCAGGATATCCACATTTTGGATCCAGATCCGAATGCACCCTGCAAAGATATTTCTCAAAAATTCACAGTTGGTTCGCTGAAAGATTTTGACACAGTTTATGCCTTTGGACAAGCCTGCGATGTAATAACTGTCGAGATCGAAAACGTTAACACAGAGGCGCTTGAAAAACTTCGCTCCGAAGGAAAGCAAGTTTATCCACAACCTGAGATTCTTCGATTGATTCAGGATAAACGAGCCCAAAAACAATTTTATCAACAGAATGGAATTCCCACAGCGGAATTTATCCTGACTGCTGATAAAGCAGATGTTATCCACAATTCCGGATTCCTTCCGGCGGTAAATAAGCTGGGAAAAGAAGGATATGATGGAAGAGGAGTTCAAATCTTGAGGGCGGAAGCAGATCTCGAAAAAGCGTTTGATGCTCCGGGTTTGTTGGAAAAACTGATTGATTTTGAGAAAGAAATCGCGGTGACAGTTGCCAGGAATGAATCCGGAGAATTGGTGGCCTATCCTGCAGTCGAATGCGCCTTTCATCCAACAGCTAACTTGGTTGAGTTTCTTTTTGCCCCTGCAGAAATCAGTAAGGAAGTTGAAGAGAAAGCCCAGGAAATTGCTAAGGATGTAATCCTAAAACTTGGGATGGTTGGCATCTTAGCTGTAGAAATGTTTGTGACAGAATCCGGTGAGGTTCTTGTCAATGAAATTGCGCCAAGACCTCATAACAGCGGGCACCATACAATCGAGGCAAATTTTACTTCCCAGTTTGAGCAGCATTTAAGAGCAGTAATGAATTGGCCACTTGGCAATCCTGATCTAAGATGCCCTGCCGCAATGATTAATTTACTTGGCGAGGAAGGCTATTCGGGTCAGGTGATGGTAGAAGGTCAGGAGGAGGCTTTGGCAGAAAAAGGAGTGTATATTCATATGTATGGTAAGAAATTGACCAAGCCATTTCGCAAGATGGGTCATGTGACCATTCTTGATGAAAATGTGGATAACCTCAAGAAAAGAGCGAACAGAATCAAAGAACTAATCAAAATCAAATCGACGAAATGAAACCATCCGTAGGAATAATCATGGGAAGTCAGTCGGATCTTCCGATCATGGCTGAAGCAGCCGAAATGCTGGAGGAGCTAGGTGTCAACTACGAATTGACGGTAGTTTCCGCCCATCGAACTCCCCATCGCATGATTTCCTATGCTGAAACTGCGCGTGATCGAGGGATCAAAGTGATAGTGGCGGGAGCAGGCGGAGCGGCACATTTGCCCGGAATGGTTGCTTCTTTGACAAGTTTGCCTGTGGTGGGTGTTCCGATCAAAAGCTCCAATTCCATTGATGGTTGGGATAGTATCTTGTCGATTTTGCAAATGCCCGGAGGAATCCCGGTAGCGACAGTTGCCTTGAATGGAGGGAAAAATGCCGGAATTCTCGCGGCTTCAATTGTTGGTTCATTTGATGTCGAGGTAGCTTCGCGATTGGATGCTTACAAAAAGTCTCTGAAGGAAAAAGTGGAGGAGTCGGCAGCCGAGATTGAGCAAAAAGGGTGGAAAGAAATTCTGAAGAAATAAAAAATGCGGCTCTAGTTGCCGCATTTTAATTTATAGTTTATGGACTGGAAAAAACCAATTCGATTTAAAATCGGGGATGTTCCCTGGGAAATTCCTTTGAACGTCTTGTTACTATTGGGAGGTATTACGCTGATTTTAATGATTTTGGGAGCCTGGCTAGGCTTTAGGTTTGGAGGAGGAAAGCTTTAATCTGTAAAGATCCCCCAGCCGTCATCATATTTTTCCGCAGGATCAAAGCCCCTGATCCATTCGATGAAAAGCTTCCTGTATTCTTCTATAGCCTCGCGTAAAAGCTCCAAATGTTCCTCGGCATGAGTTTCTTCCACCGCTAGCTGATAGGTCATGGAGTTAAGACTTTTTGCATGCACTTTCATGATGACTGCCTTTTCCATTTTTAGCACGAAATCCGGAATAGATTCTGCACCTGCAAATTTGGCACTCATCACCATTGCATCTTCCATCATCAAACCACCATATAACTCACGCCTGGCTTCATCCAGGCTGCCTACTAAAGCTCTTGTAAGTCCAATGATTTCTTTGGCTTTAATCATTAAAGGATGCTTGTAGATTTTCTCCTGCTCTTTTTTCGGATCATAATCTCCATCCTCATCCCATTCTGCCTCCTCATCCTCAAAATCATCCCACATAACAACTCATTTTTTTTAGAAAGGGAGTTTGTCCTCGTCTCCATCGGAATGGAAGCTATCTACCTCTGGCATATCCGAGGAAATCGGTCCTGATGCCCCGGTACGGTCCACTTTGTAAGCTTTTACTTCTGTGTACCACCGTCCGTTGTATTCACGACTTTCCACATCTATTCCCATGGTTACATTCTCTCCCGGTTTCAGGGAAAACTGATCTATTTTATCACCCCAAAGGGATACGCATACTTTTTTAGGATATTGTCCTCCTGTTTCCAGGATATATTCTTGTTTTCTCCAAGCATTACCACTTTTTGAATTTCCGCCTACCTCGGGCAGTTGTTGGATTACTTTTCCGCTCAGTTCCATTATCGATTAATTAAATATTAAGTCTCCCGAAGTTAAGCAATGCCTTTGAAATCTCCCGATTTGAAAGGTCAAAAAAAAGGAAGGTGCCCCTTCGGTTTTAACATCTTCTGGCACAGTCATTGGACCATCGCTCCTCAAGAATCCAATTTCAAAAAATTAAATTGAGGAATTTTTCCAATATTCAAAATCTGGTTTTGATTCAGGTTTTTTAGAATTTAAACTCGGTAAAATCCTCTCTTTTTCTTTGTAAGTTGGGTTTTGAAATCCTACTTTTAAATCCTTTCCAATTCTTCCACCCTTAACAGATACTATGGCCTAGACTTTTACGTTGATAATTAACCAACTTAAAATGAGTAAGGGAATTGGTCCACAGGACAGCGAGCTAATTGCTCAGTATCGAAATGGCAGTGAGCCTGCATTTGATTTATTGGTAGACAGATACCAAAAGAAGATTTATACCACAATTTTTCTGATTGTTAAGGATCAGGAAATTGCAGAGGATTTGTTGCAGGATGTATTTGTGAAGGTGGTGAATACCATCAATTCGGACAAATACAATGAGGAAGGAAAGTTCCAGCCTTGGGTGATGCGGATTGCTCATAATTTGGCCATTGATTATTTTAGAAAGGCCAAGAGATATCCGACAATCCTAATGGAGGATGGATCGAATATTTTCAATTCTCTCAAGTTTTCTGAAGAAACTATCGAAGATCGTAAGGTCAGAGACGAGGGTATAGACTTGGTAAAACGCCTGATCGAAGAACTTCCCGAAACTCAAAAGGAAGTATTGATCATGAGATACTATGTAGATATGAGTTTCCAGGAGATTGCAGATCAGACTGGAGTCAGTATCAATACTGCTTTGGGAAGAATGCGCTATGCACTCATCCATCTGAGAAAGAAAATGAAACAATTAAACTTTGCCTATGATAAAACCATTTACCCCAAATGACCTGATCAGGTATATCTATCAGGAAATGAACGAGGTGGAACAAGATCTTTTGGTGCAAGCCTTGCATAGTGATGAATCGCTGATGCAAGAATATGTGGAGATGCTGAGCACACTTGATCAACTGGAGCAAATCCAGCTATCACCTTCAGAAAAAGTAGTAAAAGCCATCAAATTGAAGGCTCAATCTACGGGACTTCAAAGAGTCTGAAAAAATTTGATGACCCGGCAAAGACCGGGTTTTTTATTTTAAAACGGTCTTCAAGTAAACGGATGCTTCCTGAATCAGGTTAGCATAAGTTGCCTCTGTGAATCCATGACCTTGTCCGGGGATGGATCTATAAAGAAAAGGAACGCTGGAAGATTCCAATTCCTTTTTCAAAATTTCACTTTGACCGATTGGCACGACAGGATCTGTTGTTCCATGGAAAAACACGGTTGGAACAGATTTTTCATTTATAAAAGTCACCGGGCTTGATGCAGAATAAATTCTCGGTTGGTCGGTCGGAGTTCCTCCTATCAGACCTGCCAGGATTGCGGATGTAATAGAATTAAAATTATAAAAGGGAACGAGGTCGGTTGGTGGAAAAAAGGCGATCACTGCTTGGATATTCCCAATATCCTGGTGCTTGTATCCATGTAAAAGTGCCAAATGTCCTCCTGCACTTGCTCCGGCAAGGATGATTTTATTGGAAATATTCCATCCTGTAGTTTTGCTTAAAATGTATTCAATTGATTTGATTACGTCATTTTCCTGAATTGGAAATTTGTTAGCTCCTGTGCTGAGGTTAAATAGACGATAATCGATCGAAACATAAGCATATTCGGGGAAAGACTTTTCCATGAGAGGTTGAACCCCAAGGAATTCACTTTTGCTTCCTTCTATCCAAGCTCCTCCGTGTATGTATATAATAATAGGTGTATCCTCAGTGGATCTGCCTGCCGGCAAGTAAACATCTAAAGTCTGTTGTGGATCGGTTCCATATGCTTGATTTAGCAGGTTTAATTCAGGTAATAGCCCATTAGGATCTTCATCCTTGCTGGAATCGCAAGACCAAAGGACGATTAAGAATATAACAGGCACTAAAGATCTGAAAAGGTGTATTCGTCTGAATGAGGTCATTTTTAAAACCATTTGATTAATGATGATATGATTTTTTTAGCCTGAGCCCCATAGGGAGGTTTAAGCAAAGTTGTATTGTTGAATCCCACCCTTTGGTGTAGAATCCCTTTTTCATGGGAGAATGCCAGGAAACCAAAATAGCCGTGTGCTTTTCCAATCCCGCTGTTATTAACTCCTCCAAATAGCAGTTCGTTGTGTAAAAAGTGCAAAACACAATCATTGATAACTGCATTACCTGAGCTGGTCTCAGTCAGGACTTTATTTGAAGCATCTGGGTCATTTCCGAAGAAATATAGAGCCAATGGTTTAGGTTTGGAGTTAATGTAATCTATCGCCTCTTCCAGATTTTGATAAATAATAATTGGCAATATCGGGCCAAAAATCTCTTCCTGCATGACTTCCATTTCATCTGTGACGTTGGATAAAATCGTCGGCTCAATGTACCTTTGTGATAAATCAGTCTTCCCTCCAAACTCCAGCGAAGCACCTTTTTCAATTGCATCAGTCAGGTATCCGTTAATTCTCAAAAAGTGCCTTTCATTGACGATTCGTGCCAGATCGGGTGATTTATCTATTCCTTTGTAGTTAGGATCATACATTTTTTGAATTGCCAATTTCAGTTCCATTACAAGTTGGGTGTACTGCTCATTATGAACAAGAATGTAATCCGGGGCAATGCAAGTTTGACCGCAATTAATAAATTTTCCAGATACTAATTTTCCAGCTGCATCTTTCAAATCAGCATTTTTGTCGACGATTGCCGGAGATTTCCCGCCGAGCTCCAGGGTAATTGAGGTCAAATTTTCAGATGCAGCTTTCATTACTATTTTCCCAACGGCTGGACTTCCTGTGAAGAAAATATGATCAAACGGAAGACTTAATAAATACTGGGCAACATCTGTTTTCCCCTGGAAAACGGCTGCCTCAGAGGGATCAAAAAGCTCCTCAACCATTTTTTGGACAAGAGCCGAAGTATTAGGAGTCATTTCTGAAGGCTTTATAATCACTGTGCATCCTGCAGCCAGGGCGGAAACCATCGGCGCAACGGCTAAATTAAAAGGGTAATTCCAAGGAGCAATTATCAGGGAAGTTCCTCTTGGCTCAATCAGAATCTTACCTTTTGTTCCAAACATTGGCAATGGAGTGGAAACCGATTTAGCTTTCATCCAGGACTTCAGATTCTTGATGGTATGGTTGATTTCTGAGGTTACCGGATAAATCTCGCTCAGATCAGTTTCCGGAATTGGTTTGTTGAAATCTGCCCAAAGTGAATTCCGTATTTCATCCTGATTTTTTTTGATCCAGTTTTTAATTCGATTGAGTCGCTCAATCCTTTCTTCGGCATTGGATGACCTCCATTCCTTGGCTTTCTTTTGTTGAGAAATGAAAGTTGCCTCTATGTTAGAAGTTGAGCTTTGAATTATGGAAGTGCCAATCATAGAATTTTTTTTAACGCCGGTTAATTTACCTCCTTTTGGAATTAGTTATCAATCTAAAATCTGATGAATGATTTTAAATAAGTGCAAATGAAGGTTTCTGGAATCTTGACAATTTTTTTTGATAAAAATCAAATTAATAGAGGTGGAATCAGGGATAGATTTTTTTTCTGATTTGGGGTTGATCCGTCTTTATTTTCATGAAATAAAACAGGATTTCAAAAGCAAGAAAAATAATTTCAAACCAATAAAAATGCATTACGTGAAAAATAAATATCTTTTAATTTGCATTTAAAAAACAATAAAGTGTATTTTTATAGCAGATTTATACTTGTAAGAAGTAAAATCATCTGAAATCATTAAAATGAGTTAAACTTTATAAAAGTGAAATCAGAGAAAAAGGTAATTGATGTCTTATAATTCCAAATAAAAATCTGGAAATTTTAGAATATCAATATTTAAGATTGAAAAATTCAAATTATTGAGAAATGTCTACGGACTCGAAAATTTTAAATTTTAATAACATGGACAACTTATCCAATTGTCAGTTAAGCCCCCCGTCATCCACAGGTGGATTTTTGAATTGGGGGAAAGGAGATAGGATTTTCAAAAATCTTCTAACTGTTTTATTGTTTTTAGGCATTTATTTTCTGCACTCGAGTGAAGTGTTGGCTCAAATATCAGTCATCACCGATACCTCACCCTTTCCAATTGATTATACCAATCCTCCAGCTTGTCCCCAGAATAACCTTCAGGTGACTGCTGTAGAATTCAGGGATGAATTTGGTGATCCAATTTCACCGGGTGACTTAGATGGTACGCCATTGGGAACGCCAATTGAAGGAGAGATTTGGGCGACATTTGCAGTTAGTGGAAACGGATATAATCTCCATGTTCAGTACGATCTTTATATCAATGATGTATTGCAGGGAGGAACTCAGGCTAAATGTATTGTATATGAAGATGGATTAGGAAATACCATAAACATTGAGGATGGTGACCAAATCAGGGTGAGTGATTTTACTTGGAATTATGGAGATAAGATAGAGATCAAAAACATCTATCAGACGTGGAAGACAGGAAAAGCAGATTCTGATGATAAAGATTGTCCTACGACTGCTGGAAATGCCCAATGCGATTTCAAAGGGCCTGGATTTGTCGTAAAAACTCCTCTAGTAGCCAATTTTGATTATACTTCTTCTTGTGAAAACTTTGAGATTAGCTTCACTGATAAATCTACTGGTGGTGAAATTGATTCATATACTTGGAGCTGGGATTTCAATCAGGACGGTATCAGTGATTCTGATTTGCAAAACCCTACTTATACTTTTCCTGCTGCAGGTTCTTACGAAGTTACCCTAATCGTAGATGATCCGGTAGCAAGCCCTAAGACAATAACCAAGACTGTGATAGTTAATTCTTGTTCTATCACTTTGGAAAAGACAGGAACCTATGAGGATCTTGCTCCGCTAGGAGTTTATAATGCCGGTGATAAGGTAAATTATACTTTTACGGTCACCAATAATGGTACAGTTGCTATAACCAATATATCGGTGACAGACCCATTGGTTGATGTCTCTGGAGGTCTGTTGGCAAGCCTTGCATCTGAAGGGGTTGATAACACGACTTTTACTGCGGTTTATACGCTTTCTCAGGCAGATATTAATGCCGGCACCTTTACCAATACGGCAACGGTATCCGGTACAGCACTTGGAACGACTATCACTGACACCGATGACGATACCCAGAATTTAATTCAGACCCCTGCTTTGACTTTGGACAAGCAGATTACTTCGGGAGATCCATACGATGCGGTAGGTGATGTGATTGCCTACGACTATGTGATCACCAACAGTGGTAATGTGACTTTGTCCGGACCATTTACGGTAACAGACAATAAGATAGCAGGTATTGCAGCGGTAAACGGTCCATTGGCACCGGGAGCAAGTGTGACAGCAACTGCGAGCTACACAGTAACCCAGGCAGACCTGGACAATGGCAGTGTGACCAACACGGCAACTGCGAGCGGCAATGAGGTGACTTCAAACGAAGACAGCGAGACTGCAAATGCGACCCAGACCCCTGCTTTGACTTTGGACAAGCAGATTACTTCGGGAGATCCATACGATG
>JAQSDM010000004.1:284519-285417 GCA_029945945.1 Algoriphagus sp.
ACTGCGAGCGGCAATGAGGTGACTTCAAACGAAGACAGCGAGACTGCAAATGCGAATCAGATTGAAAGCATCAGCTTGGATAAGGTAGCATTAACAATCCTATACGATGCAGTTGGACAGGAGCTTGAATACACTTTGGAAGTAACCAACACAGGTAATGTGACTCTGTCAAATGTGACCATAGCTGATCCATTGACCGGCACTATTCAGAATATTGGGACTCTTGCACCTGGTCTTTCAACAATTGTTTATACAAGCTATACCGTTGACCAGGATGATTTGGATAATGGAAGTGTAACCAATATAGCAACAGCAACAGGTACTCCGCCATCCCAATCAGAGGTACAGGATACTGATAATGCAGTGGTTCTTGCAAGACAGGATATTGCCATTGCCTTGGTTAAATCATCTGAATTCCTGGCAGGGGAAGAATGCTCTGAAGCTGGCGATGAAATCCTGTACACCTTTAAGGTATACAACATGGGCAATGTAAGCCTTTCAGAAGTCGCTTTAACAGATCCATTGCTCGAAGGTCCAATCTCTGGTCCGGTAGGTGATACCGATCAGGATGGAGAACTGGATGTTTCTGAAATTTGGACCTATACTTCGAGCTACGAAATTACTCAAGCCGATATTGATGCAGGTGAAGTAGTGAACCAAGCTACTGTAACTGCGATTGGTTCTGAGAAACAAGTTCAGGATCTCTCAGGAGACCAAGCAGGTAACGATGAGGAACTTGTTACTGAAATTTGTCAAACCCCATCTATAGACATAGTAAAGACCGACAACGGTTCGGTGGTAGATGCAGCGGGGGATGTGATTACCTACACGTTGACGGTGACCAACACGGGTAACGTAACGTTGAGCAATGTTCTGGTAACGGATCCATTGACAGGGT
>JAQSDM010000005.1:0-893342 GCA_029945945.1 Algoriphagus sp.
CGCCACATTATTCAAACCCAGCTATCAACTAGCTGGGTTTTTTGCGTTTAAAACCCTTCTAAATTTATGTTGTTGAGAAATCAAACTCATTTCGATACTTATCGGACATTTTACATGATCACTTTTCATTTTTTAGATTATTGTTGCAGTTTTGCATCAAATCCAAAATAAATGGCTGTACTATTCAAAGGCCTTAGGCTAGTCACCTCTGCCGGTATTCAAAAACCAATTGACTTTGTTTTTGAAAATGGGTTACTATCAACTTCTGAAAGCTTCGGGGATGCTAAGTTTGATCAGGTTATTGATAGTTATAACTGGTTGGTCTCCGAGTCGTGGCTAGATTTGAGATGTGGCATTGGGGAACCTGGGTTGGAATACAAGGAGACAGTTCAAAGCCTTTGTGAATTACTTATGGAAAGTGGTTTTGGAAGTGCAGTAATTTTGCCTAACACAGAACCGACGATTCAATCAAAAAATGAAGTTGATTTTTTACTTAACAAGTCTAAAGCTTATCCTTCTCAGCTAATCATTCAGGGTGCTGTAACCAAAAATACGGATGGAGAAGATCTGACAGAGATTCTTGATATGCACCATCAATCAGGTGTTAATATTTTCGGGGACGGTATTAAAACTCTTGCAAATGGAGATAGGTACATGAAGATTCTCCAGTATCTTCAAAAATTTAACGGATTGCTGATGGATCACGCATATGATCCATTGCTTGCTATTTTCGGTCAAATGCACGAGGGAAACATTTCAACTAAATTGGGAATGAAAGGAATTCCTAATCTAGCTGAAGATATTGCAATTCAAAGGAATCTTGAAATCATCCGATATGCAGGAGGAAGGGTACACTTTCAAACCCTTAGCACAGCAAAAGGTATAGAAATGATTCGCCAAGCGAAAAA
This sequence comes from Algoriphagus sp., assembly GCA_029945945.1. Lineage (GTDB taxonomy): Bacteria > Bacteroidota > Bacteroidia > Cytophagales > Cyclobacteriaceae > Algoriphagus. The sequence goes on from JAQSDM010000005.1 coordinate 909, forward strand.
TGAAGGACTGCAGGTTACTGCTGATTGTTCAATTTATCAATTATTGTTTTCAGAAAACGATCTCATTGATTTTGATTCAAATTATAAAGTAAAGCCTCCGTTTAGAGGGGAATCAGACAGAGTTGCTTTGATCGCTGGTTTGAAAGATGGGACGATCGACGCTTTGGTTTCGAATCATCAACCTCAGGATTTTGACTCTAAATTCATGGAGTTTGATTTGGCCTCTTTCGGGATGGTTGGTTTACAGACATTTTTACCTGCAATGGTTCAGTTAGAGCAGGAACTTGGTTGGGATCTTCTAATCCAGAAAGTCACGTCAGGGCCAGGAAAGGTTATTGGTGCTGATAGTTCAATTGGATGGACCATTTTTGACCCAACTGCCAACTGGGTTTTTGATGAAAAGTCAAACAAATCCCTTTCTCAAAACTCACCATGGTTTGGAAAAAAGCTTACTGGTGAGGTTAAATACGTTATTCAAAAAGGTAAATTGATCCAGGTTAATGAATAAGTACCTAGGTTCTGCATACCAATTTGGAGGAATAGGTGGGATATTAAGTGTTCTCGCATTCGTAATTCTATCCTTTTTAAGATCAGATCCTACTAACCTAAATTTGATTTTCGGCTATGTCATTACACCGATCACTTTGTTTTTGGCTATTAAGTTCTTTAAAGAATATACAAATAATGGGTTCCTTTCTTTTTCAGAAGGGATGTCGGTTGGCTTTGTAACGTATTGTTTGATTGCTCTGATTTCCGGACTTGGGATTTGGCTCATTTTGATACTCTCACCTGTTCTTTTCGAGGAAATCAAACTTTCGAAGCTGGAAGTTTTTAATCAAAATAAAGAAACTATAATCTCTGAGATGGGTGAAGATTCTTTTACGACCACTCTTTATAGCCTTCAAAATATGATTCCCTGGGACGTAGCTTTTAGTGATGCCATCTGGAAGGTGATCCCCGGTCTTTTTTTTACTATTATTATATCTATTATTTTAAGAAAGAACCCTAACTAATTTAATTATGGAAGAGCAAGAATCTCCTTTTCAGGCCGCGGTTAAACCAGGTTTAACCATTGGTTTGGTTTCCTTAGCATTAACTTTTATTGCCTATTTCATTGATTCCACTTTACTGGCATCCGGCTGGTTTGGGCTTGTGGCAATCGTGGTTTTCTTTGTCCTGATCATCTATTTCGGAAAGCAATACCGAACTGAAATTGGCGGATTCATGACCTTTGGAACTGCTTTTAACTTCAGTTTTATAACCATGATTATCTCTGGATTGGTTGGGCTATTGGGACAAATTATACTTTTTCAAGTGATTGACCCTTCACTTCCTGGAGTTTTGGCAGATATTTCTTTCGAATCAAGTCTGAAAATGATGGAAAGTTTGGGGCAAAATCCTGACTCAATGGATCCGGCAATGCTTGAAGAAATGAGGAAAACTACTTCATCAAGTTTTACATTGGGCGGACAGTTTAAAAACTTTGGATTTGGATTGATTGCATATGCGGTTATTGCCTTAATTTTGGGGGCTATTCTAAAGAAGCAAGATAAGTCGCTCGAGTTTTAAAATATGATTCAAATTTCCGTCGTAGTTCCTGTTTTCAATGAAGAGGAATCTTTACCAGAATTAACCCAGTGGATTAGCCGTGTCATGAAAGAAAATGGCTTTTCTTATGAAGTAATTTTTATTAATGACGGAAGTACAGATAAGTCCTGGGATGTGATTTCAAAACTCTCCCATGAATTCAATGTAATAAAGGGGATAAATTTCACCCGCAACTATGGAAAATCTGCAGGTCTGGACGCAGGCTTTAAAAAGGCCAGCGGACAGGTAGTCATTACCATGGATGCCGATTTGCAAGATAGCCCTGATGAAATTCCAGGATTGTATAAAATGATAATGGAAGATGGTTTTGATGTAGTTTCCGGTTGGAAAAAGGAACGCCATGATCCCATCGGAAAGACAATTCCTTCCCGTTTTTTTAACGGTGTCACACGCTGGATTTCAGGGATTCAATTGCATGATTTCAACTGTGGCCTCAAGGCTTACCGTCTTAAAGTGGTCAAGAATATTCACATATACGGCGAAATGCATCGCTATATTCCTTTACTCGCTAAATGGAATGGCTTTGGTAAAATCGGAGAGAAAGTGGTTCAACATCAGGCCAGAAAGTACGGATATTCAAAATTTGGGCTTGAGCGGTTTTTGAACGGATTTCTTGATTTAATATCCGTTTCTTTCGTTCATCGCTACAAAAAGAAGCCAATGCATTTCTTTGGTTTACTTGGAATGATTTCATTTTTAACAGGATTCATTATCACAATTTGGCTGATTTTTGAAAAAATTTATGGGCTTAACCAAGGTATACCTGTTCGCGAGATTGTAGATCAGCCGTTGTTTTTTCTTGCATTGGTAGCTTTGATAATTGGTGTGCAACTGTTTGTTACCGGATTTATTGCTGAATTGATGACTTCCAATCAAGCAAAAGAAATCGAGTATAAAATCGATGAGGAGTTAAATCTAAATTCTTGATGTTTTTTTCAGTCATCATACCGGTTTTCAACAGGCCGGGTGAGGCCAAAGAACTTTTGGAAAGTCTCGCCCAACAATCCGAAAAGGATTTTGAGGTAATTTTGGTTGAGGATGGGTCGGAGTTTACCTGCGAAAAAGTAGTAGAAGAATACCATATCAAGTTTCCGGTTCGATACCTTTTTCAGGAAAATCAGGGCCAGGGTTTTGCCCGAAATAACGGGATGAAGATTGCAAAGGGTGATTTTTTTGTAATTCTGGATTCAGATGTTATTCTTCCACCGGATTATTTATCCCTTCTTAAGAAAGCTGTTTCATCAAGAAAACTTGATGCTTTTGGAGGTCCTGATGCCGCGGACCAAAGTTTTACTCCACTGCAGAAGGCGATGGACTTTGCAATGACTTCATTTCTGACAACCGGAGGAATTCGTGGTAAGCTGAAAGATCCGGCTAAATTTCAGGCCAGGGGATTCAATATGGGAGTATCAAGGCAGGTTTTTAATAAAACCGGAGGATTTCTGGATCCAAACAAAGCAGAGGACATTGAGTGGAGTATGCGAATCAAAAAAGAAGGTTTCCGACTTGAATTAGTTCAGGAAGCTTTCGTCTTTCACAAAAGAAAAAACACCCTTAAATCATTTGCTCAGCAAGCGTTTTCATTTGGGAGAAATAGGGTGAATGTTTCAAGATTTCATTCGGAGGCCATTCAGGCTGTCCATATGATGCCTGCATTTTTCCTGCTTTTTTGTTTAAGTATGTTTTTTACTCAGGTTCTAGCAAAATCACTTTTTGCAATTCAGTTATTGTTGATTGGAAGCTGGAGTATTTTGATTTTGATTTCTGCTTCTCAGAAATTTCAGTCTGTAAATACTGGGTTTTTGAGCTTGATTACTTCTTTTGTCCAGCTGCTTTCTTACGGGCTAGGGTTAATTTGGGAGAGTTTCATTAAGCTTACCAAAGGTTAATCCCCCTTTCTACAGACGAATATTGTCTCATCAATCGGAAGTGCAAACTTTGAAACCAAAGCAGGTTCAAGTTCTTTCACGAAGTGATTTTCCTCGATTTTGATTCCGGAATTTCGGAGTCTCGCAGCATAATCTTTCCCGTATTTTCTGACGTGATCCCGCTGACCAAAAATTCGCTCTCTTTCTGCAGCATCAGTGATGGTATTGTCTTCCAGTGTTTTCTCCAAATTGTAAACTGGCGATTGCAAGATTCCCCAACCGGTTGGTTTTAGTACCCTGTTGAATTCAGAGCAAGCTTTGAGATCGTCCGTGACGTGCTCTAGGACGTGATTGCAGAACACAACATCAAAACTATTATCAGGAAAAGGGATGTCATGAACGTCCATTTTCACTTTTGCCAAAGGAGATTCAATATCTGCCGTTATGTAATCCAAATTTGGCAAAGCTTCAAATCGCTCGATGAAACAATGCTCGGGAGCAATGTGAAGAACTCTCAGCTTGGCTGTGAAGAAATCCGTCTTTTCCCGAAGGAAAAGCCACATCAGTCGATGTCTCTCCAAGGCCAGACAATTTGGGCAAAGTGCATTGGGTCTGGCTATCCTGCCATATGGCAGGAACTTGCTATACGAATTCTCACAAACCGGGCATTGCACTGCATTTCCTTTGTTCATCTGAGCAAAGACCTTCATGACGAATGGACTTACTCTTTGTAAAAAACTTCTGGGGATGTACCGAATTATAAAACTGATTGCAGACTTCATCTGGTGGTATTTGGAGGTGCAAGTTACCAAATCATGAGAAGTCTAAGGCCGGAAAAAATGGGCTTGCTCCTAATAAATCACGCCATTCATAAAGAAAGGTTACCAAGTGAAGAAACTTAGCCTATTAATAGGCTTAACGAGACAGCCTAACTAATTTTTATATTTCTATTTTACCTTTACAAACTATTTTTTGGAAGCCTCCCGGATTTCTTTAGTGACTCTCGAATGATCCATTCTAACTGACCATTGGTACTGCGGAATTCATCTGCGGCCCATTTTTCGAGAGCTTTCATCATCTCCTCATCTAAGCGAAGTGCAAATGCTTTTTTAGCTGCCATAATTTATTCCTCTATCCAATCTTCCAAAAAGGATTTCAATTCTTTTGCTTTTAAAGTACCAAGTAGTATTTTTTTTGATGCGCCCGATTCTACCAAAAGACCTTGATTCCCCGTGATATTAAAGAGCTTCGTTGTCCTGTTTCCTTTCATTCCCCATCCGCCAAAGTCAAGGAGTGGATTAAACGAGATCACTTCAGCAGAAATGATCGAAGCTTTGCTAAGTAATCTCCATTTTCGAATAAAAGGAAGGTATCGAAATTGGATGCCTTGGTGGTCTATTCGGGTTTCCAATTTGATATTTAAAATCAAAGCCAACACAAGGCTCATAACTCCAAAGACAAACACCAAGGCAATTCCTGTTTCTTTTTTTTCTTCGGAAGTGAAAAATAAAACAGCTAATAGAATTAACGTAGGCAATTCAACCAAAAGAATGAGATAGAATACCCATGTACCTCTGTAAGTTTGACTTTCTTTATAAACCCTGTTGGCCATGATTATTGATTCAAAGTGCCAACATTGAGTACAGGACTTGCACTCTTATCCGAGCAAAGTACCACCATCAGGTTAGATACCATCACTGCTTTTTTCTCATTATCAAATTCGATGATGTTCTTGAATTTCAAATCCTCCAATGCCATTTCTACCATTCCTACGGCTCCTTCGACAATCTTCTTTCTTGCAGCTACGATCGCTGTAGCCTGTTGCCTTTGAAGCATGGCAGAAGCAATTTCAGAAGAATACGCCAAGTGAGAGATCCGGGCTTCAATGACTTTGATTCCAGCATGATTCAACCGATCACTTATTTCTGCCTCCAAAGAATGATTTACTTCCTCCACTCCGGATCGAAGTGTGACTTCGGCTCCTTCATCTTCAAAATTGTCATAGCAAAACAACCCTGCCATTTTTCTCACTGCCGCATCTGTCTGAAGATGTACGAAATTTTCATAATCTTCCACTTCAAAGGTTGATTTGAAAGTATCCTGGACTTGCCAAACTACAATGGTTCCAATCATGACCGGATTTCCGATTTTGTCATTCACTTTCAATGGTTTGTTTTCAAAGTTTCTCACCCGAAGTGAAACTTTCTTTTTAATCATAAATGGATTGACCCAAAAGAATCCATTGTCTTTGACTGTGCCTTTGTATTCTCCAAAAAGTAAAAGCACAACTGCTCTATTCGGATCCACGATAAAGAATCCTCCAATGAAGACAAAAAATAATAAGGAGGTGGCTGCACCAAGAACAAATTGTTCGTTAACAAATGCGAATACTGTGCCTACCAGAAGGATTAATTCTATCAGGAGAAAAATGTATCCTGAAGAAGGTTTAGTGATTTTTTCCATGTCAATATGATGTTAAAATGATATCATATTGAATTACGATAATTAAGTTTAGAAATTCAAATTTTTTCAAAAAAAATACCCCGAAGTTATTCGGAGTATTTCTTGAAATATAATTTGATTATTTCTTCTTAAATAAGGAATCGACGTATTCCTTTCGATTAAATATTTGGAGATCAGTCATTTTCTCTCCAACACCGATGTATTTGACCGGAATTTTGAACTGATCTGAAATCCCGATGACAACGCCACCTTTTGCTGTTCCATCCAGTTTTGTAATTGCGAGAGCACTGATTTCTGTTGCCTTTGTAAACTCCTTAGCTTGAATAAATGCATTTTGGCCAGTTGATCCGTCTAATACTAGAAGGATTTCGTGAGGAGCATCCGGGATAAACTTTTGCATCACTCGCTTAATTTTTCCCAATTCGTTCATCAGGTTTACTTTAGTATGAAGTCGGCCGGCAGTATCCACAATTACCACATCGGCATTCGTGTCTACTCCTTGCTTGACAGCATCAAAAGCAACCGAAGCCGGATCTGTATTCATTCCGTGGGAAACAACTGGCACGCCGACTCTTTCGCCCCACAGGATTAACTGGTCAACTGCCGCGGCTCTGAAGGTATCAGCAGCTCCTAAAACCACCGACTTTCCTGCGCTCTTGAAAAGATTAGCCAGCTTACCAATAGTGGTTGTTTTTCCTACGCCATTCACACCCACCACCATGATTACATATGGCTTTTTATCTGCTGGAATATCAAAATCCAATAAATCCTGGGTATTGTTTTCTTCTAAAAGAGACGCTATTTCTTCTTTGAGGATTTGATCTAGCTCTGTTGTATTGAGGTATTTGTCCCGGGCTACTCGTTCTTCAATCCTTCTGATGATTTTGATGGTGGTATCTACTCCCACATCAGAGGTAATCAGAATTTCTTCTAATTCATCCAGGACATCTTCATCAACTTTCGATTTGCCAACTACAGCTTTACTTATTTTGGAGAAAATATTTTCACTGGATTTTTGAAGGCCCTGATCAAGGCTTTCTTTCTTGTCCTTTGAAAAGAAACCAAATATTCCCATGCTGCTTTAGAGTTAAAAGTGGAAAATAACGAAAAAGTCCCTGCTGGCCGATGGACAGAGGGACTTGAATACTAAAATATGCCTAAGGCAATTTATTTGTTCAATGTTTCCTGTACCATTGCGGCAGGAACCATTTCTTCTTTAAAGGTATAGGCACCAGTCTTGTCAGACTTAACTGCTCTAATCACTTTGGCGTAAGCTACGCCACCTTCTTTTTTCAGGGTTGCTACTACTTTCTTAGCCATTTTTTGTGTGTTTTACCAGGATTGCTCCTGAGCTAATTACTTAATTTCTTTATGGACAGTCATCTTCTTCATGATTGGGTTGAATTTCTTCAATTCCAATCTTTCAGTAGTGTTTTTTCTGTTTTTGGTGGTGATGTATCTTGAAGTACCTGGTAGTCCAGAGTTTTTATGCTCTGTGCATTCCATAATCACTTGTACTCTATTTCCTTTCTTAGCCATCTTAGTATTGATTTATGGGTCGTGACTTTGATTATCTGATTACAATCATCCCGTTTTCCTGCGCTTTTCTCAAAACTGCAGTAATACCGTTCTTATTGATCGTCTTCAATGCCTTAGTACACACTTTCAAAGTGATCCATGCGTCTTCCTCAGGAACGTAGAATGTCTTCTTGTGAAGATTTGGGTAAAATCTACGTTTAGTCTTGTTGTTTGCATGGGACACGTTGTTACCTACTCGAGGTCTTTTTCCGGTAATGTCACAAACTTTTGCCATGATATAGTATCGTAAATGGGATGCGTTTCTTAATGAGTTTGCAAATATCGGAACTTTCAGGGAATTAACAACAAGGGATTTCAAAAATATTCCATCTAGTTTCATCCTTTTGGAAATGGACAATGTTTACACCCGCTTCCGCAGCAATTACCTCGTTTGAGATGATATTTTTCGGTAAAAACCATTAATCCCTGACTGTTGAAATAGTAGTCCTCAGGAGTGAGCTGTGAAAGGGGTTTTGGGTTCTTGTCTTCTTTGGTGGGCATTCGAAAAGGCAATTGCTATATTTGTTATCTATAATTATAAGGAGGTAAAATTAACTAAAACATGGAGAATATCACGTCAAGCCTTCAGGCTATCGAGCTCGAGGATAAATATGGAGCTCATAATTATCATCCTTTGCCGGTTGTGCTTGCCAAAGGAGATGGCGTATTTTTATGGGATGTGGAAGGCAAGCGGTATTTTGATTTCCTTTCTGCGTATTCAGCTGTGAACCAAGGACATTGTCATCCAAGAATAAAAAATGCTTTGATTGAGCAAGCCGGGATTTTAACACTGACTTCAAGAGCTTTTTATAATGATATTTTAGGCCCGTTTGAGAAATATATTACCGAGTATTTTGGATATGATATGGTCCTTCCGATGAACACAGGTGCCGAAGGAGTTGAAACGGCTATAAAAATTGCGAGAAAGTGGGGGTATGAGAAAAAAGGGGTTCCGGTAAATGAGGCAAAGATAATTGTTGCCGAAAACAACTTTCACGGAAGAACAACTACCATTATTTCGTTTTCCAACGATGAAAATGCCCGTAAAAACTTTGGGCCTTACACTGATGGATTCATTCGAATTCCATTTGATGATATTCCAGGGTTGGAGCTTGCCTTGCAAACTCCGGGTGTCGTGGCCTTTCTTATCGAACCGATTCAGGGAGAAGCTGGAGTTTATACTCCGGCAGATGATTTTATCCGAAAAGCAAAAGTAGCATGTGCTGCAAAAAATGTCCTTTTGATAGCTGATGAAATTCAAACCGGAATAGCTCGCACGGGCTCACTTTTGGCGGTTTGTGGTAATTGTACGTGTGAAGGTCATTGCGAAAAGCAGGAAACATATACTAAGCCCGACATGCTGATATTGGGTAAGGCAATTTCCGGAGGATTCTATCCGGTCTCAGCTGTTTTGGCTGACAAGGAAGTAATGGGTGTAATCAAGCCGGGTCAGCATGGATCTACTTTCGGAGGAAATCCTTTAGGTACTAAAGTGGCTATGACTGCCTTGGAGGTGGTCAGAGACGAAAAACTCGCACTTAATGCCAGAAAATTGGGAGTTATCTTCCGGGAAAGAATGCAAGAATTAGTTGAGAAATACAAGATTGTTAAACTAGTAAGAGGAAAAGGGCTGTTGAATGCGGTGGTTATTAATGATTCTCCGGATAGCTCTACCGCTTGGGATATTTGTGTGGCGCTGAAAGATAATGGACTGCTTGCAAAACCAACTCATGGTAATATAATTCGGTTTGCACCTCCTTTAGTAATGACCGAAGAGCAGCTTCATGAATGCTGCGATATTATCGAAAAGACCATTTCTCAATTTGAAAAGTAATGTATGCTTCAAGCAGTAATTTTTGACATGGATGGTGTGATTTGCCACACTAACCCATACCACTCTCAAGCTTTCAAGATTTTCTTCGAAAAAAGAAACCTGTATCCCACCGAAGAGGAATTTATTCAGCATATGTACGGAAAAAACAATGGCTATATCCTGAGCCATTTTCTGGGAAGGAAAATTGAAGGAGAGGAGTTACTCTTGCTGGAGGATGAAAAAGAAAGTTTATTCCGGGAGATTTATAAATCAGAAGTGGACCCAATCGCGGGGTTCCTGCATTTTTTCAATCTGCTTAAGTCTACTAATCTTCCCACCGGGGTAGCCACTTCAGCTCCGAGAGCTAATTTGGATTTGATTATTGGTGCTCTGAATTTAGGTGATTTATTGGAATCAAAGCTTGCCTCTGAGGATGTTTCTAAACATAAACCAGATCCTGAGGTCTATTTGAAAAGCGCATCTTTGCTAGGGGTTGAACCTCATCGATGTTTGGTTTTTGAAGATTCATTTTCAGGAGCATCTGCCGGACTGAATGCCGGGATGAGAGTGGTTGGAGTGCTTTCCAGTCATTCAAAAGATGAATTACCAAAATGTGACTTATATATAAAGGACTATACTGAATTAGATTTGAATCAAATCAAGCTGTTATTTTAACTATTATGCAAAGAAGACCCAGAAGAAACAGAAAGTCCGCTGCAGTGCGGGATATGGTTGAGGAAACAAGTCTGTCTGCTAAAGACCTTATTTATCCATTGTTTTTGGTGGATGGGACTCAAAAGAAGATTGAGGTCAATTCAATGCCCGGGATTTTCAGATATTCTATTGATAAGATGCTTTCCGAGATAGAATCTTGTCTGAAACTTGGTATCAATGCATTTGATGTTTTTCCTGCGTATCAAGAATCTTTAAAGGATCCGATTGCTTCGGAAAGCTATAATCCGGATACATTTTACCTCAAAGCTTTAAGGGAAATTAAAAAGCAATTCCCGGAAGCCTGTTTAATGTCGGACGTGGCAATGGATCCTTATAGCAGCGATGGGCATGATGGTTTGATTAGAGAGGGCAAAATCCTAAATGATGAGACTTTAGTAATTCTTGGCAGAATGTCTTTGGCACAGGCGGATGCTGGTGTGGATATCCTGGGACCGTCCGATATGATGGACGGAAGAGTAGGGTATATCCGGGAGATGTTGGATGAAAATGGATTTTCTGATACTTCCATTATGTCCTACACCGCCAAATACGCAAGTGCTTTTTATGGACCTTTCCGGGACGCATTAGATTCAGCACCGAAGTTTGGAGATAAGAAAACCTATCAAATGAATCCTGCGAACATTCAGGAAGCTTTAATAGAGGCAGACTTGGATATGAATGAAGGAGCGGATTTCCTGATGGTAAAGCCAGCATTGTCATATTTAGATGTGATTCGCCTACTTCATGATAATTATCCGTTGCCAATTGCAGCGTATAACGTGTCCGGAGAATACAGTATGATAAAAGCCGCTTCAGAAAAAGGCTGGCTTGATGGAGAAAGAGCAATGTTGGAGGTTTTACTTAGCATAAAAAGAGCTGGGGCAAAAGTGATTTTGACCTATTTCGCAAAAGAATTTGCTTCTCTTAGTAAATAAATATCCATTACTATCTCAAAACGTTAAAACCCGGATTAATTCCGGCTTTTTTGTTTTCATAGTGTATTATTTGACTTGATAATTCAATTTTTATGTCAAAAAATTGATATCTGGTTAAAAATATTTTCACTTTTTTGAAAATTTATATTTTTCGCAATAACTATCTATTGTATTAAAATCCCGCAAAATTCCATTTTACAGAATTTAATTTTGTATTCGTGTCTGTAATATTAATTAAATTCCTAAATGGCCCTTTCGTAATCGATTCCGAAAAATAATCTAAAGCTTTCACGAGTTATATAATTTTAATCCATTGGGTGTTAAAATAGCTTGTAATTAAAAAAAAATTGAAAAATATGTAAAAATTGATTCAAAAATGATCGATAAAACTTAATAAAAATGATTTTTTTACAAAAAGTGGTTTGTTTTTTTGTTTTATTTCTAATTACATTCGAATCGAGCTTTAGCACTCACCCTGCTAAAATTCTGAAAGTAGTTCAAAATTAAATCTCAAACCTATGACGTATTTCTCTACCCTGTTGGCCCAAGATGTGGCCGTCCCTTTAGATGTTTCGGCAGAACTTGCCAACAATCTCTTTACCACCAACAACGTATGGATGATGCTCTGTACTGCTTTGGTATTTATCATGCACCTTGGTTTTGCCACAGTTGAAACCGGATTTGGGCAGGCCAAAAACACCGTGAATATTTTATTCAAAAACACGGTCACTCCTGTGATTGGAATTCTAACCTATGCCGCTGTAGGATTTTATTTAATGTATCCAGGTTTCGATACCCCGGGATGGTTCGGGTTTGATTCTGCAGGTTGGAGCATGTTTTGGTTTTCACCAGAAAATGCAAACGTAACAGCTGATTACGCTAGTGGAGGATACACCTATTGGACAGACTTTCTCTTTCAGGCTATGTTTGCTGCCACCTGTGCTACTATCGTGTCCGGTGCAATTGCTGAGCGAGTTAAACTTTGGGCGTATTTGATTTTTACCTTATTCTTTGTCGGTATTGTCTATCCTTTGATCGGTAGCTGGCAGTGGGGTGGTGGAGCATTGAAAGAAATGGGCTTCTATGATTTTGCCGGAAGTACTCTTGTGCATTCAGTAGGAGGCTGGGGAGCTTTGGCTGGGGTAATCCTGGTGGGGCCTAGAATTGGTAAGTATGTAAATGGAAAAACAGTTGATAAGCCTGGGGCAAGTATTCCTCTTGCAGTAATAGGAGCCTTTATGCTTTGGCTGGGATGGTTCGGATTCAATGGAGGATCAGTATTGTCTGCTAATCCGGCTTTAGTTTCCATGGTCCTGGTTACTACTTGTCTTGGAGCATGTGCAGGAGCATTAGGTGGGTTTTTTACAGCCTACTTTGCTTTTAAAAGACTGGATCTTGGAATGGTTCTTAACGGAATCTTGGCAGGTCTGGTAGGTATCACAGCCAGCGCTGATGTGATCACTCCGGGTTCAGCGATTATCATCGGATTAGTTGCCGGTATTCTAGTAGTTCTTTCCTCAATTTTGCTTGATAAGCTAAAACTAGATGACGTAGTAGGTGCAGTTTCTGTGCATTTGACTTGCGGAGTATGGGGTACGTTGGCAGTTGGAATCTTCTCTACCAATCCAGATCACTCCTTTGTTACTCAATTGATCGGCGCAGCGATTTGCGGTGCTACAGCCTTCACTTCAGCTTTCATCATCTTCTATGTTCTTAAAGTAACCGTAGGAATCAGGGTGTCTGAAGAGCACGAAAAATCCGGATTGGATTCTCACGAACACGGAATCAGAGGATATACCATCGTATTCGACGAATAGTCCACAAACAATAAAGAACCCCGCCCGACGAAAAAAACGCGACTCTCTTTCAAACGGGCCGGGGTCCTATTAGTCAACTCTATTATTAACTAACATCTAAAATTAAAATGAAAAATCTATTCCTGCTAATACTTTGCTTCGCAATCACTTCTACACAATTGACTTTTGCTCAAGAAGAGGAAGCAACTGAAGAAACTCCTGCGCTGACTTTGTCAGGTTCTGTGGATGCATATTTCCGCACCAATTTCAATGCTCCTAACAAAGGAGATAATTTCCAGGCTCCTGCCTCTTCATTTGGTAACCTTCCAGGCTTTTCACTGGGTATGGCTAACATCATTGCAAAATATGAAGGAAAAAAAGTTGGGGCAGTTGTCGATCTGGTATTTGGTCCAAGAGGTGAAGATGCAGTTTTCGGTTCTCCTCTTTATTCCGGAGGATCAGCTGGTAGCTCCCAAATGGTCAATCAATTGTATGTTTATTGGAATGTGACTGACGCGGTGACGTTGACCTTTGGTAACTTCAATACCTTCCTAGGGTATGAAGTGATTTCTCCAACTGCCAACTTCAATTATTCTACATCATATATGTTCTCTTATGGTCCGTTCTCACACACAGGCATTAAGGCCAATATCGCATTATCTGATAAGTTCTCGTTTCTGGCAGCTGTAATGAACCCAACGGATATGACAGAATTTAACCTTAACGGTACGTATACACTTGGAGGTCAACTGGGTTATTCTACCGATTTGGGAAATACGTATCTGAATGTAATTTATGGGGATCAGGACGGTACTTTGAGCAATGACGGCACTTTGGTTCCGGGACAAACTTCTCTTGGAAAAACATTCCAGGTGGATTTGACAACTGGTTTCACTCTTTCTGAAGTTTTGTACTTAGGCGTGAATACTACTTATAACACTTCCGCTTCCGGCGAAGTATTCAGTGGATCTGACGTTCAGGATACAGACGGTGAGGGTTCAGGATTCTATGGCTTTGCAGGATATCTTCAGGCAAGACCTTCCGAAACTTTTGGTTTGGGTCTCCGAGGTGAATACTTCAGTGTTTTCAATGGAGGTCTTTCTGAAGTAGTTGGTGTTAATGAGGCTGGCGATGGAAACGTATTTGCAGTGACTCTTTCAGCAAATGCTAAAATCGGTAAAAACCTGACTTTGATCCCAGAACTTAGACTGGACACAATGAGTGATGACTTCTTTATTGATAATGATCTGAATCCAAGCAAAAACCTGTCATCGTTCCTGTTGGCAGCAGTATTTGCTTTCTAAAATATTAAACAGGGTCTATTGTTGTAAAAGCCGGGATGATTTTCATCTCGGTTTTTTATTTTTTATGCAGATCTGGGAAAACCTGCTTTTTAATTATTCTTTTTGATCTCAAAAAATCACTTTTTATTTTAAATCAGGTTTCTTTTTAAACCAATATTAATAAGTTTTTTAAATTTTTAAGAAATATAATTTCTTCGGTTTTGATTAAAGATTGAAAAAATTCTGATTTCAGGAACTATAGCTTTTCAAAATCCGTATATTTTTGCAGGAGTAAACCCAACTATACAGCAAATGAAAAGGTCAATTCTATGCTTAGCTGCCATGCTAATTGCGTCTGTAGCATTTCCGCAGGATTTTATTACGGGCCCTTCAGCTAAAAATGCTCAGGCAGGTAAATCTTTAGGACCAAAACTACCTGTAGTAACCAATAGCAGTCCTTCAACTGTAAAAGGACCGGTTGCTAAAAATTATAAAGTATGGAATTCTGAGAGTGCCAAAGTGCAGGTCAGAACCCGAAAAGTGATAAATAATCCACAAGGCCTTCAGGCAAAGAATCCGAGATATGGAATTAATTCTGATCTTGTTGATATTTCATCTAAAGCTTCCTATGTGGAGCCAAAGTCAATGAAGAGAAGGAAAATTTGGTGGCATTAAAAGAAAAAAGCTCGGTCTCCCGAGCTTTTCTTTTTTTATAGTTCTTGTTCTCTTTCGAGCATCAAGATTGAATTTTGAGAGACGATGTAATATTTTTCTCCTTCATAGACCACTTCGTGTGATCCGTTTAGCAGAAAAATTGCCAGATCTCCTTCTTTTGCCTGAAGAGGAACGTACCTTACTTTTTCTTCAGACTCCATCCATGGTTCATGATCCTCGACCGGCATCGGAATTGGATACCCGGGGCCTGTCTTGATAATATAGCCTTGCTGAACTCTTTCCTTTTCCTGCACACCGGGGGGAAGGTATAATCCCGAGCCAGTTTTCTCATTCGGTTTTTTCAATCGAATCAAAACCCGATCACCCACCACGATGAGCTTTTTCAATTTATTGTCGGCTGTAAGTTGCATGTTTTTGAGTCTGGAATAAAAGTACAAAAAGCCAAGAGTCTTGATTTTGTGATCTTGATTCTTGGCTCTGGATAAAAGAACGGCACCTGCTTTTCAACAGATGCCGCTTAGTTGATTTATGCGAATCTTATTTCTTGTCTTCGCTTACTTCTTCATAATCTACATCCGATACTCCGTCACCTGTTGTTCCTGCACCAGCACCCGCATTTGCATCCGGACCAGGCTGAGCACCACTTGCGCCTTGAGCATTGTACATTTCCTGAGAAGCTGCTTCCCAAGCTTTGTTCAATCCTTCCATTGCAGAATCAATTCCTGCAATGTTTTTGGATAGATGGGCGCCTTTCAAAGTTTCCAAAGCAGCAGTGATTGCTGATTTGTTTACTTCGGAAAGTTTCTCTCCATATTCCTTCAGTTGCTTTTCAGTCTGGAAGATCAAACCGTCCGCTTGGTTCAGCTTGTCGATTTTTTCTTTCTCAATTTTATCAGAAGCAGCATTGGCCTCAGCCTCGCTCTTCATTCTGTTGATCTCATCCTGAGAAAGTCCTGAAGAAGCTTCGATCTTAATCTTCTGCTCTTTTCCGGTTCCTTTGTCTTTAGCAGACACGTTCAGAATACCGTTAGCATCGATATCGAAAGTCACTTCAATCTGAGGTACACCTCTTTGAGCCGGTGGAATATCAGCCATCTGGAATCTTCCGATGGTTCTGTTATCTTTTGCCAAAGCTCTTTCTCCCTGAAGTACGTGGATATCTACTGCTGGCTGATTGTCAGCCGCGGTGGAGAACACTTCGGATTTCTTAGTAGGAATGGTTGTGTTTGATTCGATCAATTTGGTGAAAACTCCACCCATTGTTTCGATACCAAGTGAAAGCGGAGTTACGTCCAAAAGAAGCACATCTTTCACCTCACCTGTCAATACACCGCCCTGGATAGCTGCACCGATTGCAACTACCTCATCAGGGTTTACACCTTTCGAAGGCTTCTTTCCGAAGAATTTCTCAACTTCTTCCTGAATTTTAGGGATACGAGTTGATCCACCAACAAGGATTACCTCGTCGATATCAGATGGAGACAAACCAGCATCAGCCAAAGCTTTCTTGCAAGGCTCCATTGATCTTCTCACTAAGTTTTCTGAAAGTTGCTCAAACTTCGCTCTGCTGAGAGTTCTCACCAAGTGCTTAGGACCTGTTTGAGTAGCAGTGATGTATGGCAAGTTTATTTCTGTGGATGCAGAACTTGATAGCTCGATTTTCGCTTTTTCAGCAGCTTCTTTCAATCTCTGAAGAGCCATTGGATCCTTTCTCAGGTCAATTTGCTCTTCTGACTTAAATTCTTCTGCCAGCCAGTTGATGATTACCTGATCAAAGTCGTCACCACCTAAGTGTACGTCCCCGTTGGTAGATTTCACTTCGAATACACCATCACCCAATTCAAGAACAGAGATATCGAATGTTCCACCACCAAGGTCAAACACAGCGATTTTCATGTCCTGATTTTTCTTGTCCATCCCGTAAGCCAAGGCTGCAGCCGTTGGTTCGTTGATGATACGCTTTACTTCAAGACCTGCAATTTGTCCGGCTTCTTTTGTCGCCTGACGCTCAGCATCATTGAAATAAGCCGGAACCGTGATCACAGCTTCAGTGACAGGCTGACCCAGGAAGTCCTCAGCTGTTGTCTTCATTTTCTGAAGAATCATCGCAGAAAGCTCTTGCGGAGTATATGATCTGTCACCAATTCGGACAACTACAGTATCGTTTGGACCTTGATCTACTTTGTAGGTGGCATGCTTTTTCTCATCAGAAACTTCAGAGAAACGTTTGCCCATAAATCTTTTTACTGAGGAAATGGTATTTGACGGGTTGGTAATAGCCTGGCGTTTAGCCGGATCACCTACTTTTCTTTCACCGTTTCCGTTGTCAAGAAAAGCCACAATCGATGGTGTGGTTCTTCTTCCTTCGCTGTTTTGGATGACTACAGGTTCGTTACCCTCCATTACGGCTACGCAGGAGTTGGTTGTGCCCAAGTCAATGCCGATAATTTTTCCCATGATTATAGAATTTTATTTAGTTGCGGATTTGAATACAAGTCCCACTATTCAAGGGATGTGCCATCGGTTAATTCAGGCTTTTTTGTGTCAGATTGTCAGCCATGTTGGCAAAATGCTTTTCGCTTTGATCCGGAATTGTCATTTTCAGCCGATTTAAGGCATCACTTTCTGGCAGGTTTTTTCAAAAAATGTGTTGATCCTTTGCAACCTATCTTCACGACTTTGCATCTATACTATTGAGATGAGAGACTTTTTAAAATGCGCAAATTCCGAACGATGCAAATGGCTTGTAGTGATCCTTTTGGGTGTTTGTGTAATAGTGGTTAATCATCAACTCGAATCTTTTCATTCTGAAATCCTTCGTTTCACAATTGATTTTATTTCGGGCTTGGAAGGCGTGAAATTGTCCTGAGAAGGCTATTTTTAGGAAATGCATGAGAATTTTATAATTCAGGATTTATTTATTTACCCCATCAAATCTTTGGGCGGAATACGTCTGAATGAGGCGAAAGTGGAGGAAAGAGGCTTCCAATTTGATCGAAGATGGATGCTGGTAGATCCGCAAGGACTTTTTTTGACCCAGCGAACTCATACTCAAATGGCGCTTTTGCAAGTTGAATTGGGTGAAACGGGTTTGATTGTATTTGACAAAAGCAATCCCCAAGAAATACTTCAAATACCTTATCAGCAAATTTCCGATCAGGAAATCGAAGTGGAAATCTGGGATGACAAGGTGATTGGAAATATTGTTGATCCAAGTTTAGATACTTGGTTCAGTGAAAAGCTAGGCATGCCTTGTCACCTGGTGAAAATGCCAGAATCAACTCATAGAAAAGTAAGTCCGAAATATGCGGTAAATGATGAGTCAGTGAGCTTTGCAGATGGAATGCCTTATCTGATTCTGGGTCAGGAATCTTTAAATGATCTGAATTCACGATTAGAAAAACCGGTGCCAATGGATCGTTTTCGCCCGAATATTGTCTTTTCCGGAGGTCAGTCTTATGTGGAGGATTCCTGGAAAAAAATTAGGATTGGAGGCGTAAAATTTCAGGTAGTAAAACCCTGCGCCCGATGTGTGCTCACCACGATCGACCAGGAAACTGGATTTCAGGGAAAAGAACCTTTGAAAACTTTAGCAGGATACCGAACCATAGGCAACAAAGTCTTCTTTGCCCAAAATATGGTGGCATTGGAAACAGGCACAATCAAAATCGGAGATCAAATCATCGTGGAGTCCTAAATCCAATTCTTATTGAAATGAAAAAAGGAGCCTCAAAGCTCCTTTTTTCATTTATTTGAATTCTTTCACAGTCTGAATAAAGACCTTCACCATCTCCGGATCAATGTCAGGATAGACTCCATGCCCTAGATTGGCAATGTGGCGAGTTCCTCTGAACTCCTCCATCATTTCAATGGTCGCTTTTCTGACCTGATTAGCGTTTCCATAAAGTGCAGCAGGATCCAGGTTTCCCTGAAGGGTTTTTGTTGATCCGATCAATTTCCTTGATTCGGCAATTCCCATATTCCAATCCAGCCCGATTGTTTCGCAGTTGAGTAGTCCCATTTCCTCCCTGGCAAAGAAAGCACCTTTGGCGAAGACCGTCATGGGCACTTCAGTGATCGCATCGCAAATCTGAGAGATGTATCTCAGGGAAAATTCCTGGTATTGCTTTGGTCCCAAAATCCCTGCCCAGCTGTCAAAAATCTGCACCAAATCTGCACCTGCACGAATCTGAGCTTTCAGGTAATTGATCGTGCTGTCAGTAATCATTTGAAGCAATTTATGGGAAAATGCAGGCTCCGTGTAGAGCATTTCTCTGGCTTTGGAGAAAGTCTTGCTGCCGGATCCTTCGACCATGTATGCAAAAATAGTCCAAGGTGCACCTGCAAAACCAATCAAAGGGACCCGGCCATTCAATTCCTTTTTGGCTATTTTGATCGCATCGATCACATAGCGAAGGTCGTTTTCTCCGTCTGCAACCCTAAGTTTTTTCAGCTCGGACTCTGTTCTGACAGTAGATGGGAACCAAGGACCTCGCTTCTCGACCATTTCATAGGGCAATCCCATAGCTTCAGGAATCACCAAAATGTCTGAAAAAATAATCGCTGCATCCACGCCAAGAATGTCTACCGGCTGAATTGTGACCTCCGCCGCTAGTTCCGGAGTCTGGGCCAATTCTATAAATCCGCTGACACTATCTCTTACTTTTCTATATTCCGGCAGAATTCTGCCAGCTTGTCTCATCAGCCAAACAGGGGTTCGTTCAGTTTTCTCGCCTTTGGCGGCGCGAAGCAGAAGATCATTTTGTAATTGCATGGCGCAAA
This sequence comes from Algoriphagus sp., assembly GCA_029945945.1. Taxonomy (GTDB): domain Bacteria; phylum Bacteroidota; class Bacteroidia; order Cytophagales; family Cyclobacteriaceae; genus Algoriphagus. Next base: position 20,424 of record JAQSDM010000005.1, read on the forward strand.
GATAAGCGCCAAATTAAATTTTGAAGGAAAAAATCAAGGCATAAAAAAACAGGACCCATGCAAAGCACCGATCCTGTTCTGTGGTAATCAGTTGGTTTAGATAATGTCTGTTAATTCTTCTTTTTTAATTCTATTCGTTTGAAATCTTCATCCTTCAAGCCCAAAAGCTGGGTTATAGCTTCATAATTGGTCAAGTCCAATCTCGCAGAAGCATAATCACCTGGAACTACGATCACCCGGAAAGCCTGGTCCATTTTCCATTCAGTTCCTAAAGTCGCATAGTCCATCGGGCCATCGAGAAACAGTCTGAAATCACTTCTGGTGAAATCATAATTGTAAATCAAGACTCCTTGATCAAAGAAAACCGTCTGTGGAAGTGCTCTCCAGATCGGAGTAGTTCCATCTCTTTCCCATTCGATGAATACCAAAACAACATCGCTTTCGATTATTGCGGGTTCAAATTTGAAAACTTCTGAGTAATCGTTTTGAGCTGTAAAGTCCAATTCAACTTCAAAAACTTCCGCCACAATATTTACTCCGTCAACCCCATCTTCTCCGGGAAGACCTGGAGGACCGGGAGGTCCTTCGCAAGCCTGAAATACCAAAATGCCCAAAAGACCAAAAACGGCGAAAATTTTTCTCATAGCAAAGGGATTAAAATAGATAATACTCCTTTCACGATTGTGAAAGAAATAGGTTAGTTAAAAATCCTAATTCAGGTTTTCAGCGAATAGGAGCGATCACATGCACCTCTTCATCAGAGATGATTTTGTCGATAAAAATACCGCTGAGAGTCAGTCCATTTTCTTTGGCGTAGTTTTCCAAAGTTGCTTTTACCGTATCCGGACCCGGCATTACCCATCGGCTTCCGGTGATTTTAGCGAGCAGATAGGACTGCTCATCAAATTTTTTGAATTCAAAATCCGCCAAGGGCAAAGCCTGATTGATTCCCACGAAAACGATCATGGTGTCCAACTTCCCGGCAGGCTCCACCTCATAAATGGTATGGATAAAAGTGCCGGGATGCAATCCTTTCTGCGTTTCCATTTCTTCGAAAATCAGGGCAAGTTTCTCATCCTGAGGAATTCCGGAATAAGTCTTGCCAGCAAGACTTTCGGGACTTGCCCCGATTTTTTGGATCGCAATCGGGTTATTTCCACCAAGTCTGTCAAAGCCAAAATATGCGGTAGCTATTAGCGCTACCAGGAAAATCGCAAATAGTCCAAGTTTTTTTCTCATCCTCAAAATAAGTATCTGACTCCAATTCCTCCCTGACCTTTTATGTGGCCCACCCGATCCAGGAGCTCTAAAAAGAACCCAATCTCTGCGAAGACACTTAGCGGTAATTCGTCGAAATAATATTCACCGCCTGCAAAAGCCTCCGGACCAAAATCAATATTTGTCCTTTCTTCGGTGAGATTTGGACTGGTTCCAATTTGATTCACATCATAAAAATAAGTGACATTCACCGTCCTGAATTGGACTCCGGCTCCTGCATAACCCAGCAAGTATCCGATTTCGATTCCAAATTCATCGGTGAAATCTTCATGCAACGCAGCTCTTAGGTTGAGGGAGATGCCTTTTTGAGTGTTCTGACCGATGTAGAAAGCGTTGGAAGCAGGAGGGTTGTTCTCAAAATCCTGCTGATAATAACTATCGCTATTCACTCCACCACTCCCTATCATTCCTTCGATGGAAAGGAAGTCATCAATGAAATCCTTGTATGTAATAGAAATTGGCTCACCAAGTCTTATCCCGACTCCTCGTTCCTGAGCAAATCCGACAAAAGGCAAAAATAAAAACAGTAGTAGAATTCTGAATTTCACGTGGATTGGGTTTAATATTCAAATCTAGATCGCCATCGTTTTAAGCTGCATTTGATGGAGCTGAGTGTAAAATCCTCCAAGCTCAAGTAGACTGTCATGCGTACCGGTTTCCACGATTTCACCTTTGTTCATTACGATGATTTTATCAGCTTTTTGGATCGTAGATAGTCTGTGAGCAATCACTATTGAAGTCCTGCCCCGCATCATTTTCTCGATTGAGTCCTGAATCAATTCTTCAGTTTCAGAATCCACTGAGGAAGTTGCTTCGTCGAGAATAATGATTTCCGGATTGTAAACCATCGCTCTCACAAATGAAATCAATTGTCGCTGACCCACCGAAAGTGTTGCTCCGCGCTCCATGACATTGTATTCTAAGCCTCCGGGTAATCGCTCAATAAACTTTCTGGCGCCGACCATTTCGGCTGCATCCAATACTTGCTCGCGGGTGATAGTTGGATTGCCAAGTGTGATGTTATAGTAAATGGTATTTGAAAACAGAAATACATCCTGCATCACTACGCCTATATGCTTACGCAAAGTTCCCAGTTCAAACTCACGGATGTCGGTACCGTCAATCAGGATATGCCCTTTGTTAATTTCATAAAAGCGGGAAATCAGGTTGATGATGGAAGATTTTCCGGCACCTGTGGCTCCGACAAGAGCAACTGTTTGGCCTGGTTGCACTTCGAAATTGATGTTTTTCAACACATAATCCTCGTCCACATAGGCAAACAAAACATTCTGAAGCTGAATATGACCCTTGATTTTTTCAGGTTTATGGTTGCCTTCGTTGGCGATATTGTCTTTGCTGTCCAGCAATTTGAAAATACGTGAAGAACTCACGACACCCATTTGGAGCGTATTGAATCGGTCAGCGATCATTCGAATCGGACGGAAAAACAGCTGCAGGTACATGATGAATGAGATCAAAACACCGATCTGCAAATCCATACCCAACACGCCGACTGCACCATACCAAACTACCAAACCAATTCCGATGGCTTGTATAATTTCTGCTACAGGGAAATAAACAGAGTAATACATCACTGAGCGAATGTGCGCTGCAGCATGTTCCTTATTGATCGATTTGAATTTATCATACTCACGCTGCTCCCGGTTAAAAATCTGCACGATGTTCATCCCGGTGATATGTTCCTGCAAAAATGAATTCAGATTCGAAACAGCATTCCGGACATCATTGAAAGTGACTTTGATTTTTTCTTTGAAAACATAAGTCGAAATAATCATCAACGGAAGCGTACTCAAGCTGACGAGGGTGAGTTTCCAGTCGATGTAAAACATGACGGCAAGAATTGTAACGAGCTGAAGTAAGTCGCCCACAATTGCCGCAAGGCCTTCGCTGAAAACGTCAGCAAGTGTTTCGATATCTGAAATATTGCGGGTGACAAGTCTCCCAATTGGAGTATTGTCAAAGAATTTCAATCTGAGTTTCAGGAGATGCTGGTAAAGTCTAACCCGAATATCCTTGATGATGACCTGACCAATCCAGCCTGAATAATAGGTATGAGCCCATTGCACGATGGCTTGCAGAAACATGAGTCCAACCAGGATGTATACAATTTTGAGCAAGCCTCCCCGATCTCCAATCGTCACATGCTCATCGATCGCAATCTGGATCAGATAGGGACGTGTTGGAGCCAAAATGGCCATGGCAATTGTCAGGAATACCAAAAAGTAAAACTGAGCTTTGTATGGCTTTATAAACGAATAAAGCTGCTTCAGTACTTTGATATCGACGATTTCGCCGGATGATTCTTTTTCTTTCTCTAAGCTCAAAATATGTTAATCTAAATAGATGTCTTTTGGGTATTCGATTCGGCTCAAAAAGAGGCCTTTGGCCGGAGATGCTTTTCCGGCTTTCAATCTGTTGCGGGATTCAATGATAAGGTCCATTTCATCCACTGCTCTTCTTCCCAGCCCCACATCTAGGAGAGTTCCAACAATCGTCCGTACCATTCCACGCAAAAATCGATTGGCAGTTATATGAAATAACAATTCATCGTCCTTTTGTTCCCACCGGGCGTATTTAATTTGACAAAGAAAGTGGTTGACTTCGGTGTGCACTTTGCTGAAGGATTCGAAATCTTCGTGTCTGAGTAATGCTTTTGCAGCAAGATTCATCTTGTCAACATCCGGATCAAAGAAATATTGCCAGGCCAATTCATCGAGAAAAGGACTCTTCCTGAAAATAATCCGATACACATACGATCTTTCTCTCGCATGAAATCTCGCATGAGCATCCGGCTTTACTTTCCTGATCGAATGAATCGAAATATCCTTTGGAAGGATTGCATTGACCGCTTTCAGAAATTTTTCCCTGTCAAAGGTTAGGTCTAAATCAAAGTGACAAACCTGCATGCTGGCATGAACTCCCGTGTCCGTGCGCCCGCTTCCCATGACGGAAATGGGAGTTTTGAAATAAGTGGAAAGTGCTGATTCCAGGCATTCCTGTACCGTAAAGGCATTTTTCTGAATTTGCCAACCGTGAAATTGAGTTCCTTTATAGCTCAATTCAAGAAAGTATCGCTTGCTTTCGATCATACGGGTGCAAAGATACTATTCCCTTCCAAATCATGGAGAGAAACCTGCGATCCTTGGTAATGATGGGTGAAGGGCTTTTATTTGCAGAAAAATTGAAAAGAAATGATTCAGCGAATTCAGACAGTATTTTTGTTTTTGGTAGTGGTAGCGATGGGAGTTACAATTGGCCTTCCTCTCTGGGTGCAAACTCTGACAGGTTCAGGGACTCAAGATTCCTGGAATCTGACAGCTTTCACTCTGAGTAACCTCAATCCGGAAGGAGAAGTCATTCAATCTTCTTCGAAATGGTACATCGGCGCACTTGCAAGTTTTGCAGGATTGTTGGCATTGGTTTCTATTTTCCAATATGCCAACCGCACCCGACAAATGATGTTCAACATGGTCAATTCGCTTGTGATGGTTGTCCTGGTTGCGGCGATTTTCCTTACCACAAATGGAGTCAATACAGAAATCGGAGCCCAAACAAACGGAGCATATCAACCTGGCTTTTGGTCAGTACTGGTAGCAATGGTCTGCAATATGCTTGCTAACCGATTTATCCGAAAAGATGAAATGCTTGTTCGATCAGTGGATCGAATCAGATAATTGATGAAAGGCTTTCGAATTACCGAAAGCCTTTTTTATTTACCTTCAAATCACCAAATCAAACTCCCGAATGAAACTCGAAACCATCGCCATACACGGAGGGAATCGTGTGACTGACTCCGAAAAACCTGTCATACAGCCCATCACCCTGAGTACAACTTTTCTTCATCAGCCGGATACGATGATGTACAGCCGACTCAATAATCCGAATCGATTTGCACTTGAGCAGTTGTTGTCAGCTTTAGAAAAGGGAGTAGATGCGGCGGCATTTTCCTCTGGAAATGCAGCAGGGACAGCTGTTTTTCAGGCATTGGAACCAGGTTCGCATATTATCGCTCCGGACGATATGTATCATGGATTGAAAAATTCAATTTTGATGCTTTTCAAAGGAGTGCTTGAGGCTGATTTTGTGGACATGTCAGATTTGGAAGCAGTAGAAAAGGCGTTTAAGCCTAATACCAAGCTAGTCTGGGTGGAGACTCCCTCAAATCCACTTTTGAAAATCACTGACATTCGAAAAGTCGCTGCTCTTGCCAAGGGCCATGGAGCGATCATTGCTGTCGATAACACCTTTGCTACCCCGGTATTTCAGAATCCGATTGACCTAGGGGCAGATATAGTGATGCATAGCAGTACCAAGTTTTTTGGAGGGCACAGTGATATATTGGGGGGAGCGTTAATAACTAAAACAAAAGATGCTTTCTGGGAAAAGGTGAAAACTGTGCAAAAACTCGGTGGTGCAGTGCCGTCTCCAATGGATTGCTATTATCTCTGTAGAAGTATTAAGACACTTCCGTATCGAATGAAAGGCCATGCCGAGCATGCCATTGTGATTGCGACATTCCTCTCCCAGCACGAAAAAGTTGAGAAAGTGCATTATCCGGGATTAAAAACTCATCCGGGCTATGAAATTGCCGCTTCTCAAATGACGGGATTCAGCGGAATTCTTTCCTTTGAAGTAAAAGGTGGAGCAGAAGCAGCGGATAAGGTGATTTCCAAACTTCATTATTTTGCCAATGCTACCAGTTTGGGAGGTGTGGAAAGTCTGATTGAGCGCCGGGCTGCAGTGGAAGGACCAAATTCCAAAACTCCTCCAAACCTGATTCGAGTTTCTGTAGGGTTGGAGCATTTGGATGATTTGCTGGCAGATTTGGACCAGTCATTGGCTTCTCTTAAGTAAGGAGAATTCAGTCACAATTGCCAGCTATTGATTATTGTGACTGATTACTTTTTCTTTTACCTGCGATGATCTTGCTTAAATTTAATTTGTCAATCCTCTGCAAGCTTGTGCGTTTCGATATGATGTTTAAGCAGTGATTTGAGAGTTTCCAGGTAGAGTTTCAGGTCTGTCGTAGTGATTTCTTTGTTCTCCGAATCGCCGATTTTGACAGGAGTTTCTCCAAAGTACTTATGTAATTCAGGATAATTGGTTTCAATATTTCCGGAAAGCTGAATGATTTCCTGCATAAGTTGATTGAGTGATTTCATATTCCTTTGGCTTTAAATGAAAAAGGCCACTGAAATATTCAGTGGTCTTGTAAGTTACAGGACATATCCGGTAAAGGGATATGAAATCAAATTGTAGAAAAAACTACTTCACCAACGGATATCCGCTTCGTTGCCAATCCATCAAACCTTCACTCAGGTTGTATACCTTCGTGAAGCCATTTTGGTGAAGGATTTCGGCTGCCTGGACGCTTCTCACTCCCGAGGCGCAATACACATAAACTTCTTGATCTTTTGGAAGCTTGCTGAGTTGGTTAATAAAATTCTGATCGTAAATATCTATAATCGTTGCATTGGCAATATACCCTTGAGCCACTTCCCCGGGAGTTCGGACGTCGAGAATGATTCCGTTTCCGCTGTCTACTTTAGTTTTGAAAGAAGCTGCGTCCAGATTTTCAATTTGGGACTGAGAATCGATTGCTTCAGAAGTTGAACCTTTGTCTTCGGTTTTCTGGCTGCAACTTTGGACAGTAAGTACAAGGGCTAGAAGATAGATTATCCGTTTCATGGCTTTTAAGGGTTAAATTCATTTGCAAAAGTAAGGACGATACCGCCTAAAGAATGTGATTTTCGGCACTAAAGAAGAAAGTGAAAAATAAGAGCATTAGCCTTAAATTGCTTTAATTAGAAAAAGATACATCAAAAGGTAAAGATAATCAGGATGAAAAAAATATTAGTATCAACTGGTGGGGGAGATTGCCCAGGATTGAATGCGGTAATCCGCGGAATTGTAAAGAGAGCTGCTGCGGAAAAAGATTGGGAAGTTTGGGGAAGTTACGAAGCCTTCAATGGGTTGATGGAAGAACCTGCCCGCCTTATCAAACTGGATGATCATGTTACTGCCGGAATTCACGTACTCGGAGGAACTATATTAGGCACTACCAACAAAGGAAATCCTTTGAATTTTCCGGAGCGTCAACCTGATGGCACCATCAAAGAAGTCAACCGAATTCCCCAACTGGTGGAAAGAATCAAATCATTGGGTTTTGATGCAGTTATCAATATCGGTGGAGATGGATCTCAGGCTATTTCCCAAGCGATGCTGGAGGCAGGAATGCCAGTTGTCGGAGTGCCAAAAACAATCGACAACGACCTTTCTTCCACAGATTTTACATTTGGATTTCTCACAGCGGTACAAATTGCAACTGATTCCTTTGATAGGCTGGTAACCACAGCGACAAGTCACCATCGGGTGATGATCATGGAAGTGATGGGGCGAAATGCCGGCTGGATTGCCCTCTATACTGCCATCGCGGGCGGAGCAGAAGTTTGCCTGATTCCTGAAATCCCGTACGACCTGGATGCGATAGTCAAAAGAATTAAAATGCGATACAAAGATGGAAGAGGCTTTGCAAATATTGTTATTGCTGAGGGGGCACATGCCAAAGAAGGTAGCATTACCTCTTCAAAGGGAGAAGAAGGCAGGATTTCAGTCAGGCTGGGCGGAGTAGCTTATACGCTGAGCCAGCAATTGAAAGATGCAGGAGTAGAAGCAGATATCAGGGAAACGGTACTCGGGCATACGCAGCGCGGAGGAACTCCCGTGTCCTATGACCGTGTCATCGCATCTGTGTTTGGTGTGAAATCTTTTGAGCTGGTTTTGGAAGGAAAGTTCGGGCAACTGGTTGTCCTGCGCAACAATGATTTCACTTCTGTACCAATAGCTGACGCCATCAGTGCCTACAATGTTGTGGGTCTCGATAATACACTTGTTCATGCTGCCCGCGGAATGGGTATTTCCTTCGGGGATTCAGAGAGCCTGTAAGGCGAAATTATCCCATATTTCTAGTGTTATATTTCAATAGCCGGTTTAGTTAAGAAGTGTGATAGTCTGATTTCCGTGGGTGGAGGCACTCACGGCGACCGATTAATTTTTAACCAATAGTAAATTCCACCAATCAATCTTTATGACCCATTTAGCCCAAAAAACCAAAAATCTTTATCTGCTGCTGATCTTTCTGGCAGTCAGTTTTTCCCACGAAGCTTTGGCACAAATCCCAAAGCAATACCTCGATATTTCGGTTTCTCCGGATAAGCCGGATTGGATCTATAAAGTAGGAGAGAATGTAGAATTCATTGTCTCAGTGACCCAATCAGGTCGACCTGTAGCAGTGGAAAATGTCAGGTATGTGGTCAAAGAAGAAAAAATGGATCCGATAAAAGAGGGCCCGCTTCAGCTCAATGAAGGAATGGCAACCATTTCAAATTCCACCATGAAAAATCCTGGCTTTCTGCGTTGCGAGGTTTTTGCAACAATTGAAGGGAAGGAATACAAAGGATTGGGGACTGCCGCTTTCGAACCTGAAAACATTAAACCAACTGTACAAATGCCAGCTGATTTTGAAGCATTCTGGAATGCAGGAAAAGCAGAATTGGCTAAAATTCCGATGGATCCTAAAATGATCCCCATGCCGGAAAAGAGCACTGAGACAGTGGACGTCTATCACGTGAATTTTCAAAATATCAAAAATAGCCGTGTATATGGTGTCCTGACAGTACCAAAAGGAAGCGGGAAATTCCCCGCGATTTTATTGGTTCCCGGTGCAGGTATTCGTCCATATTCCGGCGACATGGGAAAAGCTACCAGAGGAGCGATCACATTGCAAATAGGAATTCATGGAATCCCAATTGATATGCCGCTGGATGTTTACAGTAATCTTTCTACAGGTGCCCTGAGCGGATATCCTACCTTCAATATCTCCGATAAAGACCTGTATTATTACAAGCGAGTGTATTTGGGTTGCGTGAGAGCGGTTGACTTTTTAGTTTCTTTGCCTCAATACGACGGAGAGAACCTAGGCATTCAGGGAGGAAGTCAGGGTGGTGCACTGTCTATTACCACTGCGGCTTTAGATCCAAGGATCAAATATCTGGCAGCTTTTTATCCGGCATTGAGTGATATGACAGGTTATCTCAATGGAAGGGCCGGCGGTTGGCCACATGTTTTTACCGGAAACAATCTTACATACTACAACAATCCAAAGGCCATCGAAACACTTGGCTATTACGATGTGGTGAATTTCGCCCGAATCTTAAAGACACCTGGTTTTTATAGCTGGGGATTCAATGACGATACTTGCCCGCCAACTTCTTTCTATTCTGCATTTAATGAAGTGAAGGCTCCAAAAGAAGTTTTTGTCGTTCCTGAAACAGGTCATTGGACTTATCCTGAGCAGGGTAAAAAAGCCGATGATTGGCTTTTTGGGAAATTGAAAAAGTAAAATCCGAGTTGAGAAAACCTTGATGTTCTAATTGTTTGGAAGCCTGAAAATCCTCAAAGGGGGATTTTCAGGCTTAAAGAAGGGATACTTTTTGGTTGCCCGGGAATCGGAATTGGTTGATAAAGGGCTTGATTTTGAAGGGAGAGTCTCGCTGCCATCCTTGCATTTTGGCCTGCACTCAAAAATAGCGGAACACTAGTAATTACTGCAATGGCTCCAGTCCATCCTAAAACTGAAATTAAGGTTTCGTTATTCGATCCGTCATTATAATCATAAGATGGAGGGATAGCCAAAGCGGTCACCAAAAGAGCTGTACCTGTCCCTAAGAAAATCCAGCCTGCTTTGTATTGTTGGTTACTTTTTTCCATCAAACTGGATGGTGTTGTCGCCAATTTTTCTGTTTGAGCTTGGGTGTGGAAAATAATTCCAAAGAGCAATAATGCTATTACTATATTTTTCATCGTTTTGCGGAATTAAGAGGGACGGAAATTTTTAAAGCGGGATAAATGTTAAATGAGGCTACATTCGGATTGATTACCCTTGCCGAATCTGTAACCAAACTCAGTTGTCCCGCCTTTCTGGCTTTAGACGCAGAACTGACTATAATTGGTATTCCAACTATTGCAGATGCCGATCCGGCGACAAAGAGAATAACACCCCCTCCAAAAGCTGCACTGCCCCAATCGTTTGATAAGACGGCTATCAGCACACCAAGAGCCGCTGTTCCTGCACCTGCTCCAATCATTATTATTCCTGCTTTCCTTTGATTTTCGCTTTGGCGGAGGTATTCTTCAATTAATAATTTGTTGTCCTGGTTTTGGGCAAAAAGCTCAGGGAAGGGAGAGAGTAGGAAGGCTAAAATAAGGATGAGTTTCTTCATAGAAAAGTCGTTAAAAGGTGATTTTTGGGATTCCTGTTTGAATTTTCGTATTCAAGTTATTTGTTTTTGGAGAGTTTAATCCTGAAAAAATCCCAAAACGATCATGGATTTTGTCAAAATTTACTAAACTGACTTCTCCTGTTTTTATAGAAAGGAATGATTGAGTATCCGTGGAAGTTAACCACACTTATTAACCAATTCCTTTTGCCATCAATCCAGCTAAAAGGGGAATGGCAAATACCAGCAAAAGCTCCAATCGAATCATCCAAAAGATTGATTTAGGAATGGCTACCAGTTCTGTCGGATCGCCTTTTCTCTTTTTGAAAAAGAAAACAGTAGGATAAATTGAAAGCAATCCAATCACCAGAAACAATCCCAGTTTGGTTTGAAAAAGTGCATTCTCACTATAGAATTCTGCGGGTTTTCCGTGCCCTCCCAGCCAAAGCGTCAACCCGGCAGCCAAAACGACAAGGACCGCAAATCCATAGACCCCGTCAATTTTGGAAAGGCGATCTATTTCCTTCCTTTTCATGCCCGGTTTGAGGAGAAGGTGCTCCGCTACAAGCGAACTTACTATTACAAAAATGCTGATGAAGTGAATGTAGCGAAGAAAGATTTCTGTGCTCATTTAGGTCAGGGTTTGGGTTTTTAAAAATAGTCATATTAGGTTCTGAATTTCACAAAATCCCAATAGCTTTTCAAACTCAACTTTGGGTAGTATTCTTTCTCCATTTTTTATAATAATAATAGGATTATTACTATATTTTCTGGCTTTATTCAACCCAAATCAATAACCCATGGCAGCACAACCCTTAGAATTAATTCTGGGCAGGCAATTTGGCGATAGCCTGAGTATGCCGGTCTTTTTAGTAGACCCCAAGGGGAATTTACTTTTTTATAATGAGCCTGCTGAAGAGATTTTGGGTCTCCGATTTGGAGAGACGGGTAGCATGAAAGTGGAGGAATGGTCCACAGTTTTCAAACCAACGGATATTGATGGCAATCCTTTGCCACCGGAAGGCCTTCCGCTAGTCCAAACTCTGGGAACCCAAAAGCCTGCACATGGTTCCTTTTACATTGATAATTTGAAAGGGGAAAGAGTCTTGATTACGGTAACTGCTTTTCCAATTGTGGGCAGACCCGATCGTTATCTGGGAGCAATGGCAATGTTTTGGAAATCCCCTTTGGTATGAAAATAAATGTTTGGGGATGCAGAGGCTCATTGCCCTCTCCTGATCCGGAAAATTACAAATACGGAGGAAACACTTCCTGTGTGCAGGTCATCGAGGGGGATACTTGTATTATCCTTGATGGAGGATCCGGTATTCAGCGTCTTGGAAAACAACTTGGACCAGAAATCAAAGAGATTCATATTTTGCTCACTCACCTTCACATCGATCATACGATGGGCCTGGGATTTTTCCTTCCCTTATACAATCCCAATGTGATCGTTCATCTTTGGGGACCTTCCGCCACGGTTGAACCTTTGCTCCAAAGGCTTAGAAGATATTTTTCTGCTCCTCTTTTCCCCGTTCGCTTAAATGAATTGCCGAGGCATCCAATTATTCATGAGGTGGACGATTCCGAATTTGAAATCGGTGGAGTGAAAATCCGATCCACCTATGTATGCCACCCCGGCCCAACACTCGGATATAGACTGAGCACCGGAAATTCAGTATTTGCTTATATACCGGATCATGAACTTTCCTTAGGCTCTCCCAATTTTCCTAACGAACCCGAATGGACAAGTGGGTATGAAATCGCTAAGGATGCAGATTTGCTTTTTCACGATGCAGAATATACAGCAGAGGAATATGCCACCAAAATCGGTTGGGGCCATAGCTCAATAGAAGATGCTATTGAATTTGCCAGGCTTTGTCGGGTGAAAAAGCTTGCCTTATTCCATCATGATCCCATGAATTCTGATTTGAGACTGGAAAGCATGTTTCAGGAATGCACCAGAAATAGCAAGCTTGATTTTGAAGTGGAGTTATGTGCGGAAGGGAATACCTATGACTTGTAAGTTTTTCAACGGAATCAAGGCCCTGCAAAAGACCATCAAGAATAGAAATCTGCTAAATCATTAATCAAAACCGTCTGGGTTTTTCTGATTCAAAGGCTTGAGATATAATTCAGCAAGTTTTTGATTTCTTCTTCGGAAAGTCCGGCAAGCAGATTTTCATACATCAGGGATTTCAGTTCCTCATGTGCGGTAAGGATCTCTGTCCTGGGAACCTGAACGATTTGATTGCCGACAAGCATGATCGAAATATGATCTGTATCTGAATAGACAATCCTGCCAAGCAGCACTTTTCCGTCTTTTTTGGTGATTCTGGTTGCGATCATACTAGGTTTGATCCGATTGGATGGGTCTTTGATTTCTTCCAAAATTTCCTCTTGACTAAACTCCTTGCGTGCTCCTTTCAGATTTGGCCCGATCAGGTCAGTCTCTCCGTCTACTGCATGGCATGCCGAGCAAGCCCGAATGGCAAAGAGCTCTTTCCCGTTTTCAAGTGAAGCAGTTGAGAAATCTTCGACAATCACTTTTTTCTTTGCTGAATGCTTTCCCTCAAGCGTCGGATCATAGATTATCTTATAAAATCCCCCGGTTTTCTTCTCAACAGGATTGTACCAATAATCAGAAACTCCATGATGAGCGACATAAAGAGAACCATCTTTTGAAAAAGCTAAATCCGATAATTTGGGAATATCTGCCACCGGAAACTCTTCGAATTCATAGCCGGTTGCAGTTTTTGAAACTACCACCCGACCTACTCCGCCTCTATTCCAACGCTCCCCGGGACCATAAAATGCCACAAACAAATTGCCCTGGGTTCCCCCGAAATCATTGTCAGGAGAGTTGAACTCTATGCCCCCGGGCGCAACCTCATTTTCAAGAGAAAACAGAGGCTGGATGATGGTATCATATTTACCTTCATACTTTTTGAGGTTGTGTCCGTAAAATTTCCCCGCCTGAAGGAGATTAATCTCTTCGGTTGGATTTCCACCTCCCTTATTATCTGCGAAAAACAGGTCTCCTTCCGGATTAAAATTCATCCCGTGTACAGAGCGAATCCCGGTGGCCACGATTTCAAACTCGTCGCCATCAGGGGAAATTTTAATTATTGAACCTCTCATTCCCAATGAATCGGGAGAGGCGCCTGGATTCCAGGAATCCGTGGTAAGGACGAAATAAAGCCATCCATCCGGTCCGAAATTCAACCCACTAGTCCATTCATAGGGATGCTGACTGGTTGGGATTTTGTTGAAAAAAGTCCAGGTAGTATCTGCTTTTTGATCTTGATTGGTATCAAGAAAAGCTCTGATTTCCGAACTGGTGCCTATGTAAACCGTGTCACCCCGATGCGCAAAACCACTCGGGGACTGCAACCCTAATTCATTTAAATCGAAATAGAGTAAGGCTTCATCTTCCACGCCATCTCCGTCAGAATCTTTCAGTGTGTAGATTTCACCGCTTTGATTGGCGGCAAAAATCGCTCCACCCGGTCCGAGGGAAATCTGGGTTGGGTTTAGAACTGTGACACCGTTTTCAATCGGAAGCTTGATTACTCTGTAAGGGCCATAAACCATCGCTGTGGTGTCCTCGAAAATTTTGAAGGGGTCGCTTGGGGGTGTTTTGCAACTGAAAATAAGTCCCGAAAGGAAGATTAAAAGATAGAATCGAAATTTGAAGAGAAGTTTAATGGCGTATTTCATTGGCAAAAAAAGTAAAAATGAAAGTTAAGAGCCCTGTTTTTCAAGGTGTTCGGAGTTTGAAAATAGAGAATTAAAAAGTAATTTATTGAAAATAAGAAGTTAAAAAAATATCCGCTTCCGAAGAGTTCCAAACTCTTCGGAAGCAAACTTTCAAAGTGTAACGATTTGAATTTGGGAACAAAAGTCAGGTGATTGCTTTCTCTGAGTTTCTCTGGTTTTTTTATCTTGCTGACTCAAAGCGGAATAGAAACTTTCAGTGATAAAAATGATTTCGGTCCTCCATTGGTGTATTTGGGCAAGTAAATAGGCTGAGTATTGAAACTTAGGGTAGCTGCTTCTTTTTCGATTTTATTCGATTTGGAAAACGCAGGAATACTGGCAATCACGCATCCGACACCCGCGAGAAAAAGTAAGCCACCGGTACCGGCTAACATTGTTTCCTCACTTGAGGAGTAGCCAAAAATTGAAAAATTACTTCCAAAAAGAGCTCCTCCGATTACAGCAGCTCCTGCTCCGACGCTAAGTAGTATCACTCCTTTTTTTTTCAGTCTTTGACTTTCTTTCATTAGATTTTCTTTTTGAGAAAGCGTGTCAGTTTCCTGTCCAAGGGATATAGAAATCGAGCCAAAAAGTAAGGCGATCATTAGAAAAAGTATTCTCATGGCTTTTAGGTTTTTAAAAAGTCCTTCATTGAATTTCGTAAAAATAAAGCCTGGTAAAATTGAGGTTAATCAAATGTCAAAGTGATTTTTCTCAACTTATTTTAGGACTAGATATGCACATTAAAAAAGCCTTCCGGGATTGTCCCGGAAGGCTATCTTTATTTTTCACCCTTTTCTTCAAGTAAAGTCCTTTTGATTTCGTTCAGCTCGGCGATTTTTTCTTTGCTGACTTTAGGATATTCAAGTTCCATTTGATCCAGCGCATGGATGATTGCTGAGGCCACCGCAATACGAGCGTAGGATTTATTGTCCGCCGGGATCACATACCAGGGAGCATCTTCTGTGGAGGTGTTTTGAATCATGTCCTCATAGGCCTCCATGTACTGATCCCAGTATCCGCGCTCTTTTGCATCCGCTGTGCTAAACTTCCAGTTTTTGTCCGGATCGTCCACCCGCTCGATGAAGCGTTTCTTTTGTTCGTCTTTGGAAACATTTAGAAATATCTTAATCACAACCGTACCGTTACGAGCGAGGTATTTTTCAAAGTTCCGGATGTCTTTGAACCGGTCTTCCCAGATGTCTTTGGTCATAAGTTTGGCAGGAAGCTTTTGTGCGTTCAGGATCGTTTCATGAACTCGAACCACTAATACTTCTTCGTAATAGGATCGGTTGAAAATCCCGATTCGGCCTCTTTCTGGCAAGTGCTTTTGGCATCGCCAGAGGAAATCATGGTCTAATTCTTCCGAGCTTGGAGCCTTGAAAGACGATACCTGACATCCCTGTGGATTTACTCCGGACATCACGTGCTTGATCGCCCCGTCCTTACCTGCAGCATCCATCGCTTGAAAAATAACCAGCAAAGACCAGCGATCCTGGGCATAAAGAATATCCTGCAATGCGGCCAAAGCCTCGACGCCAAGCTCCAGCGCTTCTTTTACAAGCGGTTTGTCCTCCTCTCCCAAGTTCATTTTCGGAGTGGTGGAATAGTCCTTTAGCTTGAATTTCTTCCCGTCTCCGACGCAGTACCGCTTTGAAAACTTTTTGGCCCGCTTGATTAGTTCTTTTTTGCTCAAAGAGCTTAGTGCCTCTAGCTTATTTTCGGTTTTTTCTAACATCTTAAAAGTATTTAGGTTGCCTCTACTTAAAGTTAGTTATAAAAATGTCTCTGTTTTATTTCAGGCAATATTTTAATTGAGGTGATCCTAAAACCGAATTGTTAAAAATCAGATGGTCTGTAATTCAGCTAATCCAGGATTGAAGTTTTGATCTAAATCCGGAAAAAAGAAAGCCCGCGAATGAGTCCGCGGGCTTATAGGTTTGAAGAGCTAAGGGAAAATAAAACCCTTACTCAAACAGAATAATCAATTCTCAGGATACCAGTTTCTCAATCGCACGTCCACTGTAGAAGCAGAAGCATTTACCAATTCCTTGAATTTTGCCGTGTCGGCTAATCCCTCGCTTCCACGGTAATGGAACGGATAAACGATTCCCGGTTTGAAAGCAGAAACTGCATCTGCAGCCTGCCCCACTTCCATCGTGAAAGGGAGATTCATGCAGACGAAAGCCACGTCAATATTCTTCAGGTTTCTCATATCAGGGATATCTTCTGTGTCTCCGGAAATATAGATTCGCTTTTCACCGATTTCCACTACATAGCCGTTTCCGCGGCCTTTTGGATGGCGGCTGTCATCCGTTTCGGGAAGGTTGTACATCGGAATTGCCTCGATTTTCAGTCCATGAACTGTCTTCGATTGGCCGTTTCCGATTACTTCGACCGCCTTGCTTTTTCCAGCAGGCAACTTGTCTGCTACCGCTTGAGGAGCCACAATCGTCGCTCCGGAAAGATCAAGCCCATCGAGGGTTTTCTGATCATGATGATCTCCGTGAATGTCGGTGATCAGAATCATGTCAGGTTTTTTCTGCCCAGCAAATTTCTCAGCCCCTCCGTACGGATCCACATAAATCGTGAGGTTGTTGTATTCCATGACAAACGTTCCGTGAAGGATTGGTTTGATCGTGATATCCCCGCCTTTGGCAGGAATCATATCCTGAGCAAAAGCCCCAAAGGATAGAAAGAAGAGGAGTAAAGTTAAGTTTCGGGTCATAGCGTAAGTTTTATTTGAATAACGAGATTTTGGTTTTTCTGTTTAGAGGCTTTTATGAATGGTGTTTTGGGAGAGGGGAAAGGTTAGAAAATAAGCATTAAAGACAGGATACGGGAGAAAATGACCGAGTTACCTTGCCCTGTATTGGCTGGAGAGGATTTCTTAATCACAAGGATTTCAAGATTACCCAAGTTCCCGACGAAGTATTCCCGGTGAAATGAGATTGAATTTCAAAGGATATTAACCGCCATAATTCATAAGATCCAATCCCGGATTAGTTCCAAATTTTACTTGATTAATGAAACAGCGTATTGTAGGATAGGTGACCAAGTATTCATTTTGACAGAATCGATTCCAAAACAAACAAACTATTTTTTATAATCTGGTCAATTGGATAGTTTTTTCAGATAAATATTATTGTTAAAAATTAGTATTAAGATAGAATTTCAACTCTTAAATATTAAACTGGTTTCTATCATTCTTATTATTTAATCTGAGTAAAATTCATTTTAAGGAACTTGAAAAATCAGTGAAATATATAAGTGCTTTCGTTTTTAATATAACTTTTTGAATCAAGAATCCCCTCACCTTTATCCAAGTCAAGCCTAGAAAATGCTTGTCGGGAAGCTCAAAATCGATCTTTCTTCCAATTGCACATTTTATTATACCAGTTTCAAATTTCGCTATACAAGCAGGTTATACCTGTTTTTATTTCTTTCCTACGGAATGGTCTTGAGCAATAAAAAATGATTACCCAGCATACTAATTGAAAAATAAAATTAAAGTTTTATGAAAACAGAAAGTACAAAAAAACGTTTTTGGCAAACCATTTTGGTGGCCTTATCTATTACCATAATTTTCGGAAGTTGTCAGGATACATTTGATGAAATACTGGGAATTTGCCCGGAAGTAGAATCTACAAATCCCGATGATAAAGCAATTGGTGTCCAGCTGAATAAGGCCATTTCAGTGACATTCAATGAAGAAATGAATCCTTCTACCATCACAGATGAGTCTTTTAGTTTGAGAGTCATTAATCCATCGGGTGGAATTGAAAGCGAAGTTACCGGGGCTTTGTCATATGATCCTGCAACCAACACCATGAGTTTTCTCCCGGATTCTCCTCTTGCGCCTAACACAACCTACACGGGAAAAGTAGAGCCGATTGTGAAGGATTTCTTGGGAAATGCTTTGCAAACACCTTACGTATGGACCTTTACCACCGGTTCATCCCCAACAGTGACGGCAACTAATCCTGCAAATCTTTCCACAGGGATTACTCTTGACAAAGCCATTACTGCAAAATTCAGTACTAAAATGGACGCTTTGACAATCAACGCGTCCTCTTTTACGATACAAACTGGCACTACTCTCATAGAAGGGGTGATCAGCTATCTGGACAGTACAGCCACCTTTATCCCATCAATCAATCTATTGCCTGAAACCACTTATACAGGGAAAATTAGTGTTGAAGCTCTAAATACGGATGGAATTTCTCTTGCAAATGAATATACCTGGACTTTTAATACGGGTGTAGCGCCAACAATCGTCTCAACAGATCCTGCTGATAAGGCTGTAAACGTTTCGATAAACAAGGTGATCAATGTAGTTTTCAGCGAAGCGATAGACCCAAGCACACTTTCGGGTTCAACATTTACAGTGAAACAAGGTGATACAGCAGTTGCAGGAACAATAACCTATTCCGGTACCACTGCTACATTTACCCCGAACGCTGCTCTTGGTCCAAACCTCGTTTACACTGGTACTATTACTACTGGAGTAAAGAATTTAGCCGGATTAGCACTGGCAAGCAATTATGCGTGGACATTTACTACAGCTGCTTCTCCAGCCCTTGTAGCTCCAACGGTAACTTCTACAGATCCGACTAACAATGCCACAAACGTATCAGTAGCCAAGGTGATCAAAGCTGTCTTCAGCGAAGCAATGGATCCCGCTTCGATTTCAGCATCAACATTTTCTGTCAAGCAGGGTAACACGCCTGTTAACGGAACGATTAGCTACAGCGGAACCACTCTTTCTTTTGTGCCGAATAGTCCGTTGTCACCAGGCCTTATCTACATCGTGACGATCACTAACGGGGCAAAGAATTCAGCTGGTACAGCATTGGCAAGCAACTATGTTTGGTTATTTACTACCGCTGCATCTGAAGTCGCTGTTGCTCCGACTGTAACTTCTACAGTTCCGACTAACAATGCCACAAACGTATCAGTAAACACGGTAGTCAAAGCTGTTTTCAGTCAAGAAATGGATCCAGCTACGATTTCAGCATCAACATTTTCTGTCAAGCAAGGTAACACGCCTGTTAACGGAACGATTAGCTACAGCGGAACCACACTTTCTTTTGTACCGAATAGTCCGTTGTCACCAGGCCTTATCTACATCGTGACGATCACTACCGGTGCAAAGAATTCATCAGGTGTAGCTTTGGAAAACAACTACGTTTGGTTATTTACAACAGCAGCATCTGAACTTGCTGTTGCTCCGACCGTAACTTCTACAGATCCTGCAAACAGTGCTTCCAACGTAGCACTAAGTAAAGTGATCAAAGCCACGTTCAGTCAAACAATGGATCCTGCGACCATAACAGGAGCAACATTCACACTGAAACAAGGTAATACTGTAGTTGAAGGAACAGTTACCTATTCTGGAACCACGGCATCCTTTACACCGAATAGTCCGCTTTCTTCTGGTCTTTTCTACACTGCTACCATCACCACAGGTGCCAAGAATGAATCAGGTACAGCATTAGCAAGTAACTATGTCTGGAATTTTACCACAGCCGCATCTGAAGTCGCGGTTGCCCCGACCGTAACTTCTACAGATCCTGCAAACAGTGCTTCCAACGTAACACTAAGCAAAGTGATCAAAGCCACGTTCAGTCAAACAATGGATCCTGCTACCATAACAGGAGCAACATTCACACTGAAACAAGGTAATACCGTAGTTGAAGGAACAGTTACTTATTCGGGAACCACGGCATCCTTTACACCGAATAGTCCGCTTTCTTCTGGTCTTTTCTACACCGCTACCATCACTACAGGTGCCAAGAATGAATCAGGTACAGCATTGGCAAGTAACTATGTCTGGAATTTTACCACAGCGGCTGCTGTTGCTCCGACTGTGACTTCTACAGATCCTGCAAACAATGCGACAAACATTGCATTGAACAAGACTGTAAAAGCTGTTTTCAGCGAAACGATGGACCCTGCGACGATATCAGGATCAACTTTCACACTGAAACAGGGTAACACAACAGTAAATGGCACGGTAACTTATTCAGGAACCACGGCCTCTTTTGTTCCAAACAATCCGCTATTGCCTGGCCTTGTCTATACTGCTACGATCACTTCAGGTGCTAAGAATTCAATAGGGACAGCATTGGAAAACGATTATGTATGGACATTCACCACAGCTGTTGCTGTTGCTCCAAGAGTCCTTTCTACCGATCCGCAAAACAACGCGATGAACGTACCACTTAACAAAGTGGTCAAAGCGATTTTCAGTGAGCCGATGAATCCTGCCACGATTTCAGGATTGACCTTCACACTTAAACAAGGAGCAAACACCGTCAATGGATCTGTGACTTATAGTGGAACTACGGCCTCGTTTACTCCAAATAATCCTCTTTCGCCAAACCTTACTTACACCGCTACTATCACTACAGGTGCACAGAATCTGGCAGGAACTGGATTGGCTGACGATTATGTCTGGACTTTCACAACCCTGGCTCAGCAATCTGCCAATTTTGTAGATCTTAAAACTGCCGGAAGATTTGGAATTTTCGCAGCCACAGGCATCAGCAATAATGCAGGATTCAGTGTGATCCGAAACCTGGATGTTGGAATTACTCCGGGTGCACGTTCATCTGTAACCGGATTCCCTCCTGCAACAATTGTAAACGGAGCGATCTACGCTGCTGATGATGCATCTCCTGCGGGTGTTGCAGCAATGCTAATTCAAGCCAAAAAAGATTTGTTAGAAGCTTATCTGTTTGCAGAAGGAGCTACTTCCCCGGCACCCGCAACAGTAGCTGGGGATCAAGGTGGAAAAACACTTGCTCCGGGAATTTACAAAAGCAACACATCGCTTTTGATTCAGGCAGGTGATCTGACATTGGATGCACAGGGTGATCCCAACGCAGTTTGGATTTTCCAGATTGGTTCAAGTTTTACCACAGTTGGTGGAGCAGGTGGAAGCATAATTCTAAGTGGTGGAGCTAAAGCCGAAAATATCTTCTGGCAGGTTGGAAGTTCGGCGACTATTGGAGACAACACCAAATTCAAAGGAAATGTATTGGCCTTAACTTCTATCACTATGAATTCCAATGCAGAAATCGTAGGCAGAATGCTCGTCCTTAATGGAGCAGTAGTTATGACGAATACAAACACCATTGAAAAACCTTAATTCAACAATAATGAAATCAACAAAATATAATAATAAGGGATCGCGCACCGCGTGGTCCCCTAATACCTTCCCGGTCAAAGCCCTGATTGTAGGTGCAATGATATTTGGAGGAGTATCCCAATTCACGCTTCAAGCACAAGAAGTTCAGTACACCAGACCGGCTTGGAAATTTGGTGTTGCGGCAGGTGCAAATTTCAATTTCAATCAAGGTCTTACCCAACAGTTAAACTCAAGTTTAACTGTTCCTGCGGGATTCAATCACGGGAACGGGGTAGGTTTGTTTCTTGGTCCAGTGATAGAATACCATCGTCCGGAATCAAGATTTGGAATAATGCTTCAGGGGGGATATGACAGTCGGAAAAGCACTTTTGACCAGATCACAACACCATGTAATTGCCCGGCAGATTTGTCCACAGATTTGAGTTACCTGACTGTGGAGCCAAGCCTTCGTTTTGCACCTTTCAAAAACAACTTTTATCTGTACGCAGGTCCACGGTTTGCTTTCAACAGAACGAAAGCATTTACTTACCAGTTGGGAATCAACCCGGATTTCCCGGATCAGGCTCCTACTCCTGCCGTAAATGGTGAATTCAGCAATATCAATCAAAATCTGATTTCGATGCAGATCGGGGCAGGACATGATATTCAGCTTTCATCCCAAAACAAAAAAGTACAGACAATATTATCTCCTTTCGTAGCTTTCCAGCCCTATTTTGGACAGAATCCTCGTTCTTCTGAAACCTGGACTTTGACGACTATCCGCGTTGGTGCAGCCTTGAAATTTGGTAAAGGCCGCAAAATTCCAGTAGTAGTTCAAGCGCCTCCAGCTACCATTGTGGAGCCGACAGTTGGATTTGCTGTCAATTCTCCGAAAAACGACCCTGGAACAACTAGCATAATAGAGACCTTTCCGATTCGGAACTATGTGTACTTTGATGCAGGTTCATCTGCCATTCCAAACCGCTATGTGACGCTTGAAAAAAATCAGGTGAAAGATTTCAAAGCAGATCAATTGGATGTCTTTGCACCAAATGAGCTTTCAGGCAGGGCTGACCGACAGCTGATGGTTTATTACAATGTACTGAACATCCTTGGCGACCGGATGGTAAAAAATCCTTCAGCAAGTATCAAATTAGTTGGCTCTTCAGAAAAGGGTTCTCAGGAAGGGAAAAAAATGTCTGAATCAGTTAAAAACTATTTGGTAAGCACATGGGGAATAGATGCATCAAGGATTGCTACGGAAGGGTTGACTCAACCGAGAATCCCATCCAAAAAAGCAGGTGGAACCCTCGAGCTAGATCTTCTCCTTGAAGGTGACCGACGTGTGTCCATTGAAAGCAGTTCTCCTGAAATGTTGATGGAATTCAAAGGAGGTTTGGATGCTCCTTTAAAGCCTGTTTCTTTGGTAGCACCGGAAGAAAGTTTTGTTACTTTCGAAGTGGATGGGGCGGTAGATGCCTTCAGCACTTGGGCATTGGAAGTCAAAGATTCACAAGGGAAAATACAGCATTTCGGACCGTATACTGAGAATAAAGTGCGTATTTCAGGTGAATCGATTTTAGGAACAAAACCGGAAGGAGATTATACAGTAACGATGGTTGGTCAGACTAAAGATGGCCAAACAATCCGAAAAGAAACTCCGGTAAAAATGGTCCTTTGGACTCCTCCTACCAGTACGGAAGGAAATAGATACAGTGTCATCTATGAATTCAATGATGCCAAGGTAATTGCTTCTTATGCGAAATACCTGACAGATGTGGTTGCTCCAAAAATCCCTAAAGGCGGAACGGTGACTATTAACGGATATACTGATACCATTGGAGAAGAAGCACACAACCTGGGATTATCCCTCGCGCGGGCAAACGATGTCAAAAGTATTCTTGAAAGTAGCTTGTTGAAAGCTGGAAGAACTGATGTGAAATTTGTAGTAAATGGATTTGGGGAGGATGAAAAAGTCTCTCCGTTTAAAAACAAATTCCCCGAAGAGCGTGCATATAACCGTACTGTTATCATTGATATCACTCCGGGCAAATAAGTATTGAAGACTCTGGGTAGTCAATTAATTCCTTAATAATTAAGACAGTTCTGAATTTTCAGGACTGTTTTTTTATTTAAATTATTTTGGGAAAATTGTTAGAAATATGTGTTGAGAGATCAAAAATTCTCCAAATCCTGAAGGTTTCGTGGTTTGAAGTAACTAAAATATTTAAATATCCTCTTTCCTGCACTAACCAAAATAAACAAGGCCTGAAGTCCCTACCAAAAATCTATGGACTCTTGACAATTGTATTGGCCATGAACCAATTGTCACACTACTCAAAACTCGGTTTTAGTCTTTTTGTCGGCTAATTATCAAATTAAATTTCACCAGGTCAAATTTCTATTAGGTTTTCATTTCTCTTTTTTCTCAATCGATTAAAAATTGTTGGAGTAAGGCCCGTTATTTTTTTAAACTGAGTTGAAAGGTGAGAAGCACTGCTGTAGTTCATTCTGTGAGAAATTTCTTTCAGGGATAGTTCGTCATAAAGCAACAGTTCCTTAACCTTTTCGATTTTGTGTTTTATTATAAATTGCTGGATCGTAATTCCTTCCGCTTCAGAAAAAATATTGGATAAATAAGTGTAATCGTTACCGACTTTTTTACTGATGAAATCTGAATGATTTACCTTAGGCAATTCATCATTGTTTTGCATCATTTCTATGATCACGTTTTTGATTTTATCGATCAAAATGCTTTTTTTATCCTCAAGTATTTCCAGCCCCACAAGTTTCAGACTTTTCCTTAGGTCATTAATCTGATTACACGGAATACTGTGTTCTGTCTCCACCACTCCAAGATCTATAGACAAATATTGAATGCCTATCCTTTCCAACTGCTGCTGAACAATCAATTTGCAGCGGAGGCTTACCATGAATTTTATATGAATTTTCAAATTTTTCCAATCGTTTATAAAGGAATTTCTACCAAATTTCAGGCGTAATCGCAATCAATACTTATCTCGATCTGAAACCTGCGGATTCACTGTTTTACAATAAATTCCAAACTGCGAAGGTGAAGCAGGTCAATGCCAGAAAAAGGAGTTGCGTTATTTTTTCTGGTAAGTATTAAAACCAAGAAATACTCAGGGAATCAAAAGACTGCCACAAGAATAGATCAGCCTGTGTTTTTGAAGTTTGTTCCAGAGTGGTTTGAAGACTTGTTCTTCTTTCCATTATTACCAATAATCCTCGTTTGCTTACTTGAGAATTTAAAGCCTTTATCTTTTTATAACACAAGCTGCTTGCCAGCCTTCGGAAAGATGCTCTGGTAGCTTAGAATGGACACGTTCTTTCCTATTTCAAAAAATTATTGGGTGTAAAAAAAGCCAAAGATTGTGCAATAAATTCCCTAAAGGTTTTTTAGGCTCAATTTCTCTCGAGTATATGCTCCTTGGTTTTAAATGTGCTTACCAGACATGTTCGAATTTGGAATTCGATATCTTGGATGAACTTAAGAGAGCATTGGGATTTTTATTGGATGTCAAGTTTAAGATTCGTCAACACCACCTTCTCTACGAAGTCAATGCAGGAATTTCCGAAACCAAGGATTAAAATCAGAAAAAGAACTTTTCCTTAATTTTAATCCTTGGGATCTTGTAGGCTTTACCTGACCAATTGGATAGCTCACAACTCATTCGACCGTTAGGATCGCCGTCTATTAGGAATATTTTTATAGTCTTACCAAATCTCATTTTAAATTCTCCATTCTCACCCCGCCCATCCTTCTCTGTCCAAACTTCTGTACTGAATGGCTTCAGCCAGATGCTCGACTTTGATTAAATCACTGCCTGAGATATCAGCGATCGTACGGGCAACTTTCAGGATTCGGTCATAGGCTCGGGCAGACAGGCCAAGTCGCTCCATGGCGGTTTTGAGCAGAGATCTTCCGGCTTCGTTGATTTGGCAAACTTCCTTTACCAGATGTGAAGGCATCATGGCATTGCAAAAAACTTCCGGGTTGTCTTTGAATCGCTCGGTCTGTTTTTCCCTCCCTTTTATCACACGTTCACGGATCGATTTGCTCGATTCGGTTTTGCGCGTGGATGTCATCTCGTCAAATTTCACCGGAGTCACTTCCACGTGCAGATCGATCCTATCCAGCAGCGGACCCGAAACCTTGTTCAGATAGCGCTGCACGATGCCCGGACCGCAGACACATTCCTTGTCAGGATGATTGTAATAGCCGCATGGACATGGGTTCATACTGGCGATCAGCATGAAGTTCGCTGGGTAGTCCACGGAAACCTTTGCTCTTGAGATCGTCACTTTTCGTTCTTCCAGCGGTTGCCTCATCACCTCCAAAACTGCCCGCTTGAATTCAGGTAATTCATCCAGAAAAAGTACGCCGTTGTGCGCCAGGGAGATTTCTCCCGGTTGAGGATTTCCTCCGCCTCCTACAAGTGCCACATCCGAAATCGTGTGATGCGGACTTCGAAAGGGCCGTTGAGCCATCAGGGAACCATTTTTTCCGAGTTTGCCGGCTACCGAATGGATCTTGGTTGTCTCAAGTGCTTCGACCAGTGAAAGTGGTGGAAGGATCGAGGGAAGTCTCTTGGCAAGCATGGTTTTCCCGGCGCCGGGAGGTCCGATCATGATCACGTTATGACCTCCGGCGGCTGCGATTTCCATCGCCCGTTTGATGTTTTCCTGGCCTTGAACATCGGCAAAATCAAACTCGATATGGTCAAGAGAGTCGTAGAATATCTCCCGGGTATCGGTCACAAGCGGCTCGATGACCAAATCACCTTGAAGAAATAGAATGGCATTTTGTACCGTATCCACGGCGATGATGTCGAGATTATTGACGATGGAAGCTTCTTTTGCATTTTCCAGCGGAAGGATAAAACCCTTGAAACCCCGCTTTCTGGCTTCGATGGCGATGGGAAGTACGCCTTTAATCGGGCGAAGATTCCCGTCAAGTGAGAGTTCGCCCATGATCACATACTCTCCAAGTGCAGGGAAATCCACCTGCTCTGAAGCCTGAAGGATTCCCATCGCAATCGGGAGATCGTAAGCGGAACCTTCCTTTCTTACGTCCGCAGGGGCCAGGTTGATGACCACTTTCTGCCGGGGCATTCGGTAGCCGAAGTATTTCAGGGAAGATTCGACACGTTGCTGAGATTCTTTCACGGCGCTGTCGGGCAAACCCACCATAAAGAAACTGGTGCCTTGCCCCACATTTACTTCGATGGTGATGATGTTTGCATCTACGCCTGATACGGCACTTCCAAAAGTTTTTGCGACCATAAAAACGAAAAAAGGAGACCTGCTTGGTATCCTGAATATAAGAGTTTGATAAAATTAAATCTTTATTAATTGGGATTATTTTGTTTGTGCTGGAATAGGGTGGAAAAGGATCTTCTTTTGAAAAGTTGGGTTTACCCAAAA
Organism: Algoriphagus sp.; assembly: GCA_029945945.1. GTDB lineage: Bacteria > Bacteroidota > Bacteroidia > Cytophagales > Cyclobacteriaceae > Algoriphagus. The sequence continues at coordinate 47,340 of JAQSDM010000005.1, forward strand.
AGCAGATAGGTATGGTGGTTTTTGTTTACTGTTTTTGAGCAGTGCAGCAAAATAAGAAAGGAAAAAAAACTGTTCAATCCCTGGCTGAGGTTTTCCGAAATACAAAAAAAAAGAAAGCCTTTTGAGCTTCCTTTTCAAAGTCTATCCGTGAATTTTCATTCCGTGATATTCTGTCTTTTTGCGATATTACTTTGATCGGGCGACTCTCCCGGCTTTGAAGTCCGAGGTACAGAAATAGGTGCCTGCGTGGTTTTTGGATGCTCAAAGTCATAGAGCTTTGCCTTCAGTCCATTCATTTCAATTTCTCTTTTATTCATTTGTTCGTTCAGTCCTTTCACGGTCATGGAGCTGGCTACCCAGTTGATCAGGAAAATAATAGCCCCAAGCAGGAAGATGGTGATCATGGCATCAGCGGTGATTTCTTCCATCCCGAAGAGTCCCCCGAGAGATCTGAAACCCAGGAAAAAGATTAAAAAAGCCCCAAAATAGACCAATAAGACAATTTGCAGGATTTGATTTAGCTTTTTCATATGATTATAATTTGATTTTTAAGGACATATGGGATCTCGCATGGCCCATATTCATTCCAGTGTGGAGCATGCGTCATGCTTGATTTCATACGATTATTAATTAGTTACTCTAAATATACCTAAACCGACTGAATACTGGAAAGCTTCTGGTAAAGCCCCTCGATTTGATTGAGTTCGGTATGTGTTCCACGCTGCACGATTTCCCCTCGCTCGATCACCAAAATCTCGTCTGCATGCTGGATTGTACTCAGCCTGTGCGCAATCACCAGAGTCGTTCGATTGTCCATCAGTTTGGTCAGCGCTTCCTGCACCAGCAATTCAGATTCAGAATCCAGCGCGGATGTTGCCTCATCCAGGATCAGGATCGGAGGATTTTTCAGGACAGCCCGGGCGATACTGATCCGTTGCCTTTGGCCGCCGGAAAGCTTAGATCCCCGCTCGCCAATAGAGCTTTGGTACCCATCTTCCATCTGAATGATGAAGTTGTGAGCATTGGCGATTTTCGCAGCTTCGATTACTTGTTCTTCTGTCGCATCTTCGATTCCAAAGGCGATATTGTTAAATACGGTATCGTTGAAAAGGATTGATTCCTGAGTCACAATACCCATTAGTTCCCGGAGATTATGTACCTCAAAATCGCGGATATCGGTACCGTCGAGAAGGATTCGACCCTCAGTCGGATCGTAGAATCTGGGAACGAGATCCGCTAATGTAGATTTTCCGCCTCCGGAAGGTCCGACGAGCGCAATGGTTTTTCCGGCTTTCAGTTCGAAGTTGATGTTGGTCAACACTTTCTGATCCTGATAAGCAAAGCTCACATGTTCGAAGACAATTGATTTTTCGAAGCTTTTCAATGGCTTTGCAACTGCCGGAGATTTGATTTGCGAAGTTGTATCTACTACTTCAAAAATCCGCTCTGCAGATGCGATTCCCCGTTGAATGCTGCTAACTGCGCGGGAGATTTCTTTGGCAGGATTCAGCACCTGGGTGAAAATGATAATGTACGTGATGAAGTCAGAAGCGCTGAGATCAGACTCTCCGCTGAGGACCATACTTCCCCCGTAAACGAGGATTCCAGCTACTACGAAGACACCCATAAACTGGGAAATTGGTGAAGCGAGCTCATTTTTGCGAGCCATGCTGACATTTACATCGGCATAATAATCTGTCTCCTTGTCAAACTTGCCAGTCATAAATCGCTCCGCATTGAAGGCTTTGATGACTCGCATTCCGCCGAGGGTTTCATCCAGAATGTTGACAATCCTTCCGAGCGATTGCTGACTTTGAACCGCTTTTTTCTTCAACTTCCTTGTGATCCCTCCGATGATTGCACCCGAAATCGGGATGATCAGGATTGTGAAAAGTGTCAGTTTGACCGACATAAAAAATAACACAGAGAAATATAGAATGATCGTAGCCGGTTCCCGAAAAACCACCCGCAGCGACTGTACGATGGTGTTTTCCACTTCCTGAACGTCATTGGTCATCTTGGACATCAGATCGCCTTTGCGCTCATTGGAGAAATACCCAATGTGTAATGTGCTGACCTGACTGAAAATGTCCATTCGCATCCTCTTGATCACAACTGCTTTCACATTGGCCAAAACCACTCCGGAGAGGTAGGTGAAAAGATTCGAGAGGAAAACTGAGAGCACGATGATTCCACAGACAAAATACAGCGTTCCCATCTTGCCGTAAGTCTCGGAGATCTCCAAAAAAGAATGGTTGAATAAATGGGTGAAGTAGCCGATTGAAAAGCTGAATTCAGGCTTTTCCTGATATTGAACAAGTCCCGCAGGATCGACTTGCTCGAAGATCACATCAAACAATGGCTTGAGCAAAGTGAAATTGAGCAAGCCAAAAACAATCGCCAGAAAGGCATAAATCACATATACAGGCACGAATTTTCCGTAAGGCTTGGCGTAGGAAAGGATTCGCAGATAGGTCTTCATGACAGAGTATTCGGTAAAGAGGCTGCGAAGTTACGCAAAATTGCGCTCGCGGGATTTTCTAGTAATTGTAATCCGGTCTCAGGAAGTTCCATCTGATCCCCATCTGCAGAAGTTGATTGACTTCCGGGCTATCGAGATCTTCGGCTGTTCTCCTGCGGAAAGTGTGGGTCGCATCGATGTAGAAATTATGTCTAAGCATATAACTCGCATTCAGATTGGATTGGATGACCTGATTTTCTACCCCTTGGCCAATGAAGTTGTTGTACAATCCGGTCGGGCTTCCTTCGAGTCTGTTTTTTAGCACATCGCCACCCCAGTTGGTTTCAGCATTTTCATCCGACCCAAACATCTGGTACATTCCGGTAAGTGTAAGATTGAGTTTTGGGATCGGCTGATATCTGATGATGCCGACAAACTCCCGGAAGTTTGCTCCGCGAGGATGGGTAAGAGGCGTGCGCCAGTTGGAATAAGACTGGTATTCTGTCTTTTCCTGGAAAGTATAAGGTCTTGCCTGATTCCATTCAAATTGAAAATCCAGATTCGAAACACCAAAGACGTTGATGTATTTATAACCCAATTGGACTCCGTATTTATTTCGTTTGGATCCTTCTCCGCTGATTTCGAAGAATTCCTCAAATACGAATTCATCCAGGGCAAATTGCCCATAGAGTTCCATCCCAGGATAAACAAGCCATTTGTAATCGATTCCCAGCATGACTTTGTCCGGTGAACCTTGCTGCTGCTCGACCCAACGGAAGAAGACAAATGGATTGAAATAGTTGAAGTCAATCTGGTCTGTCATGACAGATTCATAAAAACCCAGATTCAACTTTTTTCCCACGTTCAATCCTAACCGGTGGAATGAAAAATACTTCTGAGGATATTTTCCGTCTGTTGGCCTTCCTCGGTTGTAAAAAACATCCGCTGTCATCTGAGTCCATAAATTGGTCAGCTGAAACTTCCAGACTTTGGTGTTCAGCTTGACGAACATGTAGGGATTGGAAAAGTCAGAAAGCAAAAAGGATCGGTAGCCTTCACCCACAAAATTCCGATCATGACCAACCTGAGCCTCGATATGCTTGGTAAGGTGAAAATTCACATGACCCAAAGCAGAGAAATAGCTGTAGCCATCGGTTTCGTATTCTTTCCAAAATCCCTCTCCCGGCACTGCACCGTTGTATTCAGCATAGTTTTTTACCCAACTCGGAAAGAACCCATCTGAAGAAGTCAGATAGGTATAAAATCCGACTTTCTTATCAATAGAGCCCCTGATCGCCACGCCTCGTGTTAATCTGTTCGGGTTTCGGACGTTGTCAGTTTCCAAGCCACCATTAACATATAGGACGGGATTAACATGAATATCAAACTCGTCGCTATTATAATAAGTGAAGTCACCAGGTCTTTTGTACAGAGCTTTCAAAAATGGTTTCTTCGAAAGTTCGGTTTCCTGCTCTACAAATTCCCAGTTGTCCTGAGCGAGATATTGAAGATTGAATTGATCCACCCGGGACCGAATTACCGCTGAATCCTGCGCCAGGCTATCCAGATATTTTGCCACGTGATCTCTTCTTTGTGGTTTGTATCCGGTATTGAAAAAGGGATTGGTTCTGCCCTGGAGGATTTCATATCGCTCGATTCGATGATAATAATCCCGGTCATAAGGGATGTATGAACCTTGGGCAAGTGAGAAAAAAGGCAGGAAGTAGAATGCTATAAAAATGAGCAAACTCAGGGTCAGGCGCAGGCTGGATCGTTTTTGCATTGGCTAAAGCTAGAAAAAGCCTTCAATTCATGAAATAATGATTTGAAATTTACGGTTCGTAAGGCGTAATTCGGGGCTTTTGTTTATTAGGAAAAGAAATACTTGATAAAGAGTTGGTGTGTTTTCTGAAAAAGGATAACTTTGTGCCTCATTTGAAAAAGGTACTATAAAAAATCAGTGATATGAAAGCTACAATTCATCCAAACTACAGAGACGTGGTCTTCTATGACACTTCAAGCGAGTTTAAGTTTTTGACAAAATCTACAATCGAAACTTCTGAGACGATCGTATTTGAAGATGGAAATACCTACCCGGTATACAAAATCGAAGTAAGTGCTGAATCTCACCCGTTCTATACTGGTAAGAAAATGATGCTTGATACTGCAGGACGTGTTGAGAAATTCAACAGAAGATACGCTGCTAAGAAGTAATTCGAGCAAACTCATTCTTAAAAGTCTCCCGGAGCATGGATTCCGGGAGACTTTTTTATTTTTGCCCTATGGATAATTTGCTCTTGTTTGATGATCCGGCCATTCGTGGATCGCTGTTACCTTTTACTTTTACCCGGCCGGTGGCGGATATCCGGATTGGGATCCTGAAAATTTCAGAAAAATGGGAGAAACGTACCGGTTCAGCGGTTTCTTTCCTCACTCAGGATTATTTACAAAAAAAATTCTCCAGAAAATCGGGTGATGCATTAGCTGTCAACGGTGCCTGGCTTCCTGAAAATGGAGTGGAGAAAATCCTCCAAAAGCTCGAAAAAAACCAATCGCTTTACTTCGGCAAAACCTTGCTGGCAACTTACATCGGTGAGACTGAGAAGAACCTTGATTTTGCCAAGGAAAAAGAAATCATCCAACTGGACTCCGAGCCTGTTTTGCTGCAGAAAACCTGGAACATCTTCCAGTTCAACGGTTCAGAAATAAAAAAAGATTTTGAGTTGATCACATCAGGGCGAAAGTCTGCGGAGATCAACGATCCCTATACCCGGGTTTATTCACCCGAAAATATTTTCATTGAGGACGGAGCTAATATCAAAGCCGCCATTCTGAATGCTGAAAACGGTCCGATCTATATTGGAAAAAATTCAGAAATCCAGGAAGGTGCGATCATCCGAGGACCGTTTGCGCTTTGCGAAGGGTCAACCATCAATATGGGGGCAAAACTTCGTGGCGACACGACTGTCGGACCTCATTCGAAAGTTGGCGGTGAAGTATCCAATGCGGTAATTTTCGGCTATAGCAACAAAGGTCACGAAGGCTTTTTGGGCAACTCCGTCATCGGAGAGTGGTGCAATCTTGGCGCTGATACGAATACGAGTAACCTCAAAAACAACTATGCCCCGGTCAAACTTTGGGACTATACCAAAGGCGGTTTTACCAATACGGGCTTGCAATTCTGTGGCTTGATGATGGGGGACCACTCCAAATGCGGGATCAACACCATGTTCAACACAGGAACAGTAGTAGGCGTGGGCGCTAATATTTTTGGAGATGGGTATCCACGAAACTTTATTCCATCCTTTGCTTGGGGTGGAGCGGCAGGATTCTCTACCTTCCAATTTCCCAAATTCGAAGAAGTGGCCATCGCGGTGATGGGTCGCCGAAAAATAGCCTGGACGCCTGAAGACAAAGAAATCCTCGAAAGGATTTTTGAAACGTCAAAGAGTTACAGGATTTGGGAGAAATCATTCTGATTAATTAAATCATGCAATTTGCTGAGATTCCGGGATTACCCGAGACCAAAGAAAACCTGCTCAATGCCGTCAAAAATAACCATTTGGCGCATGCTTTACTTTTTTACGGGCCTGAAGGTTCTGCCAATCTGACCATGTCTTTGGCTTTGGCCACCTATTTATATTGTCAAAATCCCGGTCCGGATGATTCCTGCGGCAAGTGTACTGCTTGTCAGCGAATGTCCAGATTGGTTTTACCGGATCTGAACTTTGCTTTTCCGGCAATTGCCAAAACCAAAGATGATGAGGACGATGATGAAAAAGAGGAAAAAGTAGATATTTTGACCAGCTGGCGAAAGTTTGCGATCGAGCAGCCGTATGGCAATGTCCATGACTTTATCTATTTCAATGGCTTTGAGAAAAAGCAGTTGAATATCTCAAAAAATGCGGCTCGAAAGATCATCCAGACGCTTTCTTTAATGTCTTTCGAAGGAGGTTATAAAATCATGATGATCTGGGCTCCAGAATATTTGCATCCTGCAGCTGCTAACGCCCTCCTCAAAATCATCGAAGAACCTCAGGCGAAAACGATATTCATGCTCGTCACATCTCAGCCGGATCAGCTTTTGACGACTATCCTTTCAAGAACTCAGAAAGTGATGGTGAGAGCATTTACAGACGAAGAAATTAAAGCTCATCTGATTCATAAAGGACTTTGCGAAGCCGGAAATGCGGAGCAAATCGCTATGGTGGCTGACGGGAATTTAAGGGAAGCTTACAGGCTTGTCGAACAAGTGGAAGATCTCCAGGTGAGTCAAATCAGGGATTGGTTTCGACTTTGTCATGGCAAAAAGCTGAAAGAGATTTTCACGATGTCGGATGAGTTTCACAAGGCGGACAAGGAAGCCCAGAAGTCCCTCATGTTGACCGGATTGAATGTTCTACGGGAAATTTTATTGAAAAACATGAGTTTGGATTCTCTTCTGCGTACAAGTGGAGAGGATCGGAATTTTGTCAATAATATAAGTGTGAATGTGCTGAATGAAGATCATGTAAACAGCCTCTATACGCTTTTTAATCAAGCCCATTATCATCTGGAGCGGAATGGAAATGCGAAGATGATTTTTACCGATCTTTCAATGCAAATCATACTTCTGATGGCCAAAATCGATTGAGATGGAGAAAAAGATCATCGGTAGAAAAGAGAAAATCTCTCTTCCCAAATTGGGTTTGAAGCTTGTCTGGGCCAAAATCGACACAGGGGCTTATACCAGCAGCATTCATGCTGAAAAGATTCGGGAAGAAGATTATAGAGGCAAGAAAGTTTTGGCCTTTCAGGTACTTTTGCCGGGGCATCCATCTTTCACTGGAAAGACCGTCAGATTTGAAAAATACAGAGAAAAAAAAGTGAAAAATTCTTTCGGGCATGCCGAGACTCGCTATCTGATCGAAACCAAAATAAGGCTGGCAGGGGAGATTTACACTGCTGAGTTCACGCTTTCTGATCGATCCAGCATGAAAAATTCTATTTTGCTGGGACGAAAACTACTTAGGGATCGTTTCCTGGTAGATGTGACAGGTTCTAATTTGTCGAGAGCTTACCGAAAAAAATCAAAATGAAAATCGCAATCCTTTCCAGGAATTCAAATTTATACTCAACCCGAAGGCTTTTTCAGGCGATTCAGGCTGCAGGTCATGAAGCTATCATCGTCAATCACAGTATTTGCGATCTGATCATTGAGCAGGAGGGACCTTCGATTATTTACAAAGGTGAAAAACTCACCGGAGTAGATGCAATCATCCCAAGAATCGGAGCCTCGGTAACTTTTTACGGAACGGCCGTGGTTCGCCAATTTGAATTGATGGGAGTTTTCTCTGCGGTCAATTCTCAGGCAATTGTAAGAAGCCGGGATAAATTGCGCAGTCTCCAGATTCTTTCGAAAGCGGGTTTGGGGATGCCAAAAACTGCTTTTACCAACTTTTCCAAAGGAGGAGAAAAGCAACTTGTGGAGCATGTCGGCGGTGCGCCGCTGATTATTAAATTACTTGAAGGAACGCAGGGACTTGGAGTAGTTTTGGCAGAAACCAAGAAAGCCGGACAATCGGTAATCGAAGCTTTCCATGGATTGAAAGCAAGAATTATCGTGCAGGAATTTATCAAAGAGGCTAAAGGAGCAGATATCCGAGCGTTTATCGTAAACGGGAAAGTGGTCGGAGCTATGAAGCGCCAAGGGGCAGAAGGCGAATTTCGCTCCAACTTACATCGAGGTGGAAAAGCGACTGTGATCAAACTTTCTCCTGCGGAAAAGAAGGCTGCACTCGGTGCTGCAAAAGCATTGGGGCTGGATATTGCCGGTGTGGACATGCTTCAGTCAGATCGCGGGCCTTTGATTTTGGAAGTAAACAGTTCTCCGGGTTTGGAAGGAATCGAGCAGGCGACAGGAGTTAATATCGCAGGAGAAATCGTCAAATTCATCGAAGAGGGTGTACTGAAACGCACCGGAAAAAGAGACAGCAATCAATGAGTCATAAAGTAAAAATAGGAACCCGCGGCAGCAAGCTTGCCCTTTGGCAGGCATATTACGTGGAAGAGCTTTTGCAAAAATCAGGACTGGAAACTGAGATTGTCATCATCGATACCAAAGGTGATCAGGTGCTCGATGTTTCCATTGCAAAAATTGGCAGTAAGGGGGTTTTTACTCAGGAGCTCGAAGATCAATTGCTCGACGGTCGGATTGACATCGCTGTTCACAGCGCCAAAGACATGCAGTCCCATTTACCCCAGGGCTTTGAGATCATTGCTTTCACCGAGCGTGAAAAAGAAAATGATGTAATCGTATCGCATCAAAAAAACATTTCTCTGTCTGATTCTTCCAAGTCATTGGTATTGGGAACGTCTTCCACACGAAGAGTATCAACGCTAAAGCATTTTTATCCACATGTGAAAACTGTGGAGGTCCGTGGCAATCTGCAGACCAGAATCCGCAAAATGGAAGAAGGACTTTGCGATGCGCTTTTGCTGGCTTATGCGGGAGTCCACCGAATGGGATACGACGAAATGATCGTTTCTGAGCTTGATTTGGCTGAATTTACTCCTGCAGTAGGGCAAGGAAGTGTGGCGATCGAAGTGGCGGAAAACCTGAATCCTGAGCTGAAATCAAAAATTACCCAGGCATGTAATCACAAAGAAACTTCTCAGAAACTCCGGGCAGAAAGAGCTTATTTGAGAGTTTTGGAAGGAGGATGCAGCATTCCTGTTTTTGCTTTGGCAAATCTGGAAGGTGAAAAATTGAAACTTTCCGGAGGAATCGTCAGTCTTGATGGGAAAACCAGAATTGCGATTGAAGTGACCGGAACTTCTGACCAACCAGAAGAATTAGGAAAAATGCTGGCAGACCGGGTTTTTGCCGCAGGCGGAAAAGAGATATTGGATCAAATCAAATCAACCCTGAACAAATGAATTTTCTGAAAAATCTGCTCTTTGTATTCCTTCTGTTCAGTTCTGTGGCTTGCGCAGGTGACAAGGATTATGTGGTCACGATCGAAACCCGCCATGGAAATATCGTGGCTTTGCTTTTTGATGATACGCCGGAGCATAAGTCCAATTTTATCGCTTTGGCGGAAGCCGGAAGATTTGACTCCACGGAGTTTCATCGCATCATCAAAGGCTTTATGGTGCAAGGAGGGGATGTCTTCACAAAGGAAGAATTGCCGGCTGAAACATGGCCAACCTTACCAGCAGAAATTCGACCAAATCACTTCCATAGAAAGGGAATGATTGCCGCAGCTCGTCAGGGTGATAACATCAATCCGGAGCGCCGATCAAATGCCTCACAGTTTTACATTGTCCAGGGAAAAGTTTACAGTGAAGAAGAATTGATAACTGACATGGAAGCGCTTCAGGAGGCATTCATGCGGTATGTGCAGATTGGCAGTCAGCAAGACCTTCGAAACGAATACAAAAGATTATATGAAGCTGCAGAGTTTGATAGCCTGACGTCCCTTTTGGTTTCAAAGCGAGACGAAATAGCCAAATCTCTCAGCCTGAAACTGACGAAAGACTACACACCTGAACAAATTGAAGCTTATACTACTGTTGGCGGAACCCCACATTTGGACAGAGAATACACGGTTTTCGGAGAAGTGATCCAAGGAATGGATGTAGTTGAGAAGATCGCTGCTGAGCCAACCGACTCGCGTCAGGTTCCTTTGAATCCTGTCTACATGACTGTGAAAGCAGAGAAAATGTCCAGAAAGAAAATTGCCAAAGAGTATGGCTACAGCTACCCTGATGCCAAATAGGAAGAAAATATTTATCACCGGAGCCAATGGTCTTTTAGGTCAAAAGCTGGTTGAACAGCTGGTCCAAAAAGAAGAATTTGAAATAATAGCAAGCGGAAAAGGTGCTTGCAGACTGACCGGAGCAGGTTATAAATATGTTTCGCTGGATATCACAGATCCGACCGAAGTCAATCTGGTACTTGCAGAAATCCAACCGGAAATCATCATTCATGGAGCGGCCATTACCAACGTGGATGTCTGCGAGCTAAATCAGGAAGCCTGCTTCGAAGTGAATGTAAAAGCAACCGAATATCTGGTTAGCGCGGGAGAACTCTGCAAAAGTCATTTCATCTACGTTTCGACAGATTTCATTTTTTCAGGAGAAACCGGGCCGCTGGATGAATCGGCTCTTCCTTCACCGGTAAACTTCTATGGGCAGACCAAACTGGAAGCAGAGCGATTCGTAATGAATCATTCCTCGAAATGGGCGATTGCCCGGACTGTTTTGGTATATGGCATCGCCAATGATCTGAGCCGATCCAATATAATTTTATGGGTTAAATCTTCACTGGAAGCTGGAAAAGAGATTCAGGTAGTGGACGATCAATTCCGTACACCCACGCTTGCGGAAGATCTTGCGACCGGGTGTATTTTGATTGCAGAGCGTTCTGCAGTGGGAGTTTTCCATATTTCGGGTTCTGATTTTTTGACGCCTTATCAGATGGCTATCATGACGGCGGAGTATTTTGGACTGGATAAAAGTTTAATCAAAAGAGCCGATTCCTCGACTTTTACTCAGCCTGCAAAAAGACCGTTAAAAACCGGTTTTATCATCGAAAAAGCCCGAAAGGAGCTTGGTTTTGAGCCTAAAACTTTCCGCGAGGGAATTGCTATTTTGGCAAATCAATTTAACTTAGCCCGCTCTTAAAAATCAGGCTTCACCCAAAAATAACTTAGCTCCGTTTATGGCAGATAATTCAAACTCCGAGGAAAGAGGTCAATTTGGCTCAAGCCTTGGTTTTATTATGGCTGCAGCAGGTTCTGCAATAGGCCTTGGAAATATCTGGCGATTCCCTTATTTGACAGGAGAAAATGGAGGGGGAGCTTTCGTCTTTGTTTACATCCTCTGTGTTTTATTGATCGGGCTACCACTGCTGTTTAATGAAATTGCCCTGGGGAGAAGATCAGGGAAAAACCCAATTGGCGCAATCCGGGATACGGGAGGAAATAAATTTTGGCAAATCGCCGGAGTCCTTTGTATTGCGATGTGCTTCATAGTTTTTAGTTATTATTCTGTGATCGCCGGTTGGACCCTGGCTTATATTTTCACCGAATTGGTCAATATCCCGGTGGATTTTCAGGAGTTTGTCAGGACGCCGATGTATGTCATTCCTCTGACATTTGTTTTTATTCTGATGACGATTCTCATCGTTTTAGGCGGTGTTTCAGGAGGGATTGAAAAGGCATCCAAATTTTTGATGCCTGTTTTATTTATCATTATCATTTTCATCGCGGGCAGATCAGTAACGCTGGAAGGTGCACAGGAAGGAATAGAGTACTATTTATCTCCTGATTTTTCGAAGATCAATTCCAAAGTATTATTAATTGCTCTTGGGCAGGCTTTCTTTTCACTGGGTGTGGGCTGGGGATTGATGATCACTTTTGGTTCGTACCTGGATAAAAAGGCGAATATTATACAGGCGTCAACCTGGATAGTGGGAATGGATACCGCAGTAGCCTTATTGGCAGGTTTAATGGTGTTTCCAGCCTTGTTTGCCTTGTTGCCCGGAAAAGATCCTGCTTCCGGACCTGCGCTTGTTTTTGAAGTACTTCCAAAGGTTTTCGATGTAATGCCGGGTGGTAATATTATTGGGGCTTTATTTTTTATTCTACTGATGGTAGCGGCACTTACTTCAACTATTTCAATGCTTGAGGTTCCTGTGGCTTATTTAATCGATGAAAAAAAATGGCACAGAAAAAAGGCAACCTGGATCGTTGGAATTGCAGCGATGGCATTGTCTGTTCCATCAGCGCTTTCTTCTATCGAAGGAAATTTTTTCGCAGAAATGAGCATAAATTTTCTGGGTCATGAACTGAAGGGATTCTTCGGGATTATGGACTTTGTCTTTGGTACTTTTGCAGGAATTGTGATTTGCCTGATGCTGAGTTTATACACAGGTTGGGCTCAGAAAATAGCTGACTATGCTGATGAATTGACTTCCGGTTCCCCCGGATTCAAAGGGATTGCCCGCTTGGGTTGGATTTTCTTTATCAAGTGGGTTTGCCCGATCGTAATTGGAGTGGTTATTCTGGACTTGTTAGGAGTATTCGGAACTGGTCAGGAAGGCGGTTGATCCCATTAAAAAATCATTTTGAAGAGGGAACTTCTGAGGTTCCCTCTTTTTTTTACAGTACATCCTAATTAGAGGTTCTTGGTTTTCCATTCTTAATTGAATTTCATTTACTTGAAAATAGTATTATATTGATATTCAATCCCCTGGATCCACCGGCATGCGCGTACTTGTAGTAGATGACGATTCACTTCACCTTTTGATCCTTCGGAAGATATTCGAAAAGGGAAACGACTCTGTCGTAGTGGCTCATAATGGAGTTGAAGCACTAGAGGTTTTAGAGAAAGACAGCGGATTCAACATCATCCTCACGGACATTATGATGCCATTTATGGACGGAGTAGAGTTATTGGTAAACCTGAAAAAAAGTGATAAAACCAATAAAATTCCGATAATCGGATTTACAGCAGGAGATGTTGAATATTACAGGCAAACGTCTCCTATTCCATTCGATACGTTGGTGGCTAAACCAATGGATTTTTGGGATTTGTATAATCTGGCGAAAGTCAAAGCAACTGCACTCTTGAATTAATCATACCTTCTGGCAGGGGAATTGCTAATTTTTTTCATAGCACTCGTGTTGTTAGCAAACTAAACCAAAAACTTTTGCCATGAAAAAACTCCTCTTCACCTTTACCTTGTTGATGATTACGTTAGCAGGGCACTCTCAGAATTTTTCCTTCGGTCCGAAATTTGGTCTCAGTTCAACGAAAATTGAATTGGAAGACGGGGATTTCAGCACCGGCGATGGGGAATTAGGTTACCATGTCGGGATTTTTACCAGATTTGGCGCAGCAGGGTTTTATTTACAGCCTGAGCTTCTATACACTCAAACCAGCGGGACCTTTTCTTATAGCAGTCCGACGCCAGGTAGCAATTCAGAGTTTAAAGCTGAATTCAATCGACTGGATATTCCGGTGATGTTGGGGTTCAAAATGTTTAAACTTCTCCGAATTCAAGCCGGGCCGATTGGAAGCATTAATATTAAATCCGAGTTGAAAGATGCAGCGGATGTTGTCCAGGATGTGGATTACAAACAAGCAACTATTGGCTACCAGGCAGGGCTTGGTCTCGATATCGGAAACTTTATCCTGGATGCTAAATACGAAAGCTCTTTAGGAAATGTCACCGAAAACGTAGGCGGATTTCAAACTGATCAACGGGTCAGTCAATGGATTCTTTCGGTCGGTTTCAAACTATTCTAAGACTTCTTTTACTCATAAAAAAGCCTTTCCGGATTGTCCGGAAAGGCTTTTTTGATATTGAGACTTTTTTATTTCTCCATGACTAGTTGAGTCGGCTTTGCCAAATCCTGAATTTGCTTCAGGTCGACCACGTACACGCTTCGTCCATGAGAACCTACGATCAGGTGATTTTCTCTATTCTGAATCACCATATCGTAAATGGCAACGTTTGGAATTTCGCTCTGGAACAAGTTCCAGTTATTTCCTCCATCCATTGTCACATACAAACCGTGATCTGTTCCAAGGTATAGAATTGCCGGATTCGTGTGATCTTCGATCAGAATATTAGTAGACTCATCAGGCATATTGCCTTTGATCGCTGTCCATGTTTTTCCATAGTCTTCACTCTTGTATACCATTGTGGTGAATTCGTCGTATCTGTAGCCATTCAACGTGATGTAAACCAATCCTTCCTGAAACTTGGATGGGCTGATGCTACTTACCCACCTGTCCTGAGGAAGGCCTGCGTTAAGGTTTGTCCAGTTTCCTCCGCCATTTCTGGTGACCCAAACATTCCCGTCATCAGATCCTGCGTAGAGTGTTCCAAATTCCAAAGGAGATTCTTCCACCACAGAAAGTGTCGCAAAAGGCACATTCCCGCTTTTCTTGTTCTTGGTCAGGTCTGGTGAAATTGTAGTCCAAGTGTTTCCCTGATCCAGCGATTGATAGACGTATTGAGAACCCATGTACACGATGTCCTGATTGTGGTAGCTGAGTTCGGCTGGAGTTCTCCAGTTCCAGCGGTTGGGAGCATTTCCAATGTCATGACCCGGAGTGATTCTCTTGCGCTCCCCGTTCTCTTTGTTGATGCGGAAATAAGAACCAAACTGTGAGCCTGTATAGACGATTTCATTATTCCGAGTATCGACCGCAACGACCATTCCATCACCACCGAACAAAGGATCCCAAGCGTCTTCAGGTTTGTTGGTAGACTTCCCAAACCAAACTCCGTTGTCCTGCATTCCGCCATAGATATTGTATGGTGTTGCCTGATCGACCATCACGGAGTAGAATTGAGAAATCGGCATTTGAGTATTCATGTGATCCCATCTTGACCCGCCGCCATAGCTTCTGTATAGTCCGCCATCGTTTCCAAGAAGAATGTGTTTGCTGTCCTTTGGATTGATCCACATGGACTGATGATCGGAGTGAGGATCACCGATTGAATCTGTACGGGAGAAGTTTTTGCCACCGTCACGGGAAACCAACAAAGGAACACCGAGTACGAATATTTCATTTTCATCCTGAGTACTGACTCTCACTTCGCCAAAATAGTAACCGTACGTGTTGTAAAGGCGACTGATATCAGACTCAGATACTTTCTTCCAGCTTTTACCCGAATCCTCAGAGCGATAGACTTCAGCTCCTTTGATTGGCTGGCCAAACATGGCTGCATTAGCATCCACTGATCCACCCATGTAATTGGCGATCTGGGAGGTGGTGATTTTACCCACTTTCAGTTGTCTTTTGATTTCAGCAGCGGTGTATTTGGTGCTGAATTGGCTTCTTCTCAAAAATGAATTGAGCTTCTTATCATCTAGCGCCAAAGCCTGATCCAGACTCATTTCTTTGAAATCTTCAAACTTGATCGGGTTTTCTTCTTGCTCTTGCTGTCCACCTCTTGGGCGGGGTGCTTCCGCAGGTTTATCTGATTTCCCCTGATTATCCAGCAAAGCATAGACAACTTTTGGATTGGATTGACTGAAGTCAAAACCGATTCGGCCTACAAATTCATCCTGCGGAAAGCCGGTTACAGCTTTTTTCCAGGTATTTCCGCCATCCTCTGATCTCCAAATCGTAGATCCATCACCATTTCCGATGAAATCATGGGCCTGACGGAATCTCTCCCAGCTTGAAGCCAAAAGAACATCAGGATTGGAAGGATTGATTTTGATGTCGATTATGCCGGTACTTTCGTCGATGTAAAGGACTTTTTTCCAGGATTTTCCACCATCTGTAGTTTTGTAAAGCCCGCGATCTTTGTTTTTGGAATAAAGCGAACCCATCACTCCTACCCAGACAATGTCCGGATTAGTTGGGTGAATTTGAATCTGTCCTGTATGATGGGAATAGGGCAAGCCCATCATTTGCCAGGTTTTGCCTGCATCTGTGGATTTATAAATTCCCGAGCCTGCATAAGTGGATCGACTGGAGTTGTTTTCTCCCGTCCCAACCCAAAGCACATTATTATCGGATGGCGAAAGTGCCATCGCTCCAATACCCAATGCGCTCTGATGGTCAAAAATCGGAGTAAAAGATTGGCCGTTGTCCTCGGTTTTCCAGACGCCTCCGGAAGCCGCAGCCACATAGAAGGTGTTTTGATTTTGAGCCACTTCGATGTCCACGATTCTGCCGGACATATTGGTTGGGCCTACATTTTTGGCTTTGAAATCTTTGAGAGGAGTGGAGGAAAGCATCGCTTTGTGCTTTTCTATAGATTCCTGAAGCGCTTTTTCTGAGGTGGGTTTGATATCCTGTGCCTGCAAGCTTTCTATGCTGAAAAGCGAAAGCATGCCCGAAGCCAGAAGTATCAGGTAGGTAGAATTCTTTTTCATTTGTGGTTTTTAAGTCTGGAAAACAATATAAACAATAGCTGGCAAAGTCTTTAGACAATGCCTGCGGGTGGAAAAAGGTCTATTTGAATGGTGATTACCTGGAGATCAAGCGGGTTTTGTAGATGACGACGTAGTCCTTTTCTACTTCAGAGTAATCGGGTGAAAACCAGATTTCAGCATTAGAAATGTACTTGTCAATATTTCCAAGATACTTGTGTTTTTTGACAAGGCTCGAAACTGCTTTTCCGTCAAATACCACCCAACCGAAAATGTTTTTCTTTAGCATTTCCTCATAGAATTTAGAATTATCACCTTTCGTTTCTGATGTGATCAGATCATATTCTTCATTCGTCAGCCCTCGGGCATAGTTTACGATAAATTGATTTTTATCTATAGGGATTACTTGATTCATCGATCCTGTATAAATATCTCTCATCTCATAAGAACCAAATGTCTCGGCATCTTTAGGCTCTTTTTCTATGAATTCCGGAAATGGAATCTTGCGTATAGAGACGAGGCTGTCCAAATTCGAAATGTGATACCCGTATAAAACCGGTTCATTTCGGAACGAGACGAAAAGTGTATCTCCTTTACTTGCAAGACCAGTTGAGTAGTTTACGTTGAGGTAGGTTTTTTCATTAGTGTTGAATTTGGACTCCTTCGGAAAGGGTAGGGCGGGGGTAAACTTCCCGTCGTTCAAATCCAAAATCTCCACGCGTTTGGTTTCCACTTGAAATTTTTTGCCGTCAAAGCCAAATTCATCTGCGATTCTTCCTTCCCATGGGAAGAATATTTTCCCTTCATGGATGACAATGTTTGTTTTGAATTGGTTGATCATGGAAAAGCCCGGCTGGAATTCAGGTAAGAAAGTGCGTGTGGGTTCTCCAGTGAGAGAGTAAAGATAGAACCCTCTGAAGGCAGGGACGATGATCTCAGTTTCATTCAGGAAAGTCGGTGGACCTAATCGTGTTTGTTGATATAAACCCGGGCCATCGCCTTGCTTATTGAACTTATGGAGGATTTCTCCTGATGCACCGGTTACGAAGATTGAATCGGTCAGATGGTCAACCAGAAGAAATGTAGACCCATCCTTTGAAATATCCGCCAAATAAAGATTTCCCAAGTAATCTACCACCAGAGAATCGTAGATTTCAAATTCAAAGGATTGCTCTGAAAGCGGCTTTTGGAGAATCTCTTCCTCTTTGGAAGTACAGGCAAAAGCAAAAAGAAGGCTTAGCCCGAGGGTAAAAAGTTGGTTTTTCATTTTTGGACGAGTTTCAATTGATAAATTGTGATTACTTCCGGTTCTTCCTCTAATTCATTGACATTTTGCATAGCCCAGATTCGGTTTTGAGTGTCAACCCGGCCCAGCCTGTATTTTTTCGGGAATAGTTTATGTTCGCTAAATTGATCTTTTGAATTCCTAACCATCCACTTTTGCGGATTCATTCGGTCAATTTCTCTTTGGTATTCCTCTCTTCCTAAATCAAGGGAGGGGAAATTTTCCTTTTTTAACCCCGAATAGTAAGTGATCAAATCTAATTCACCCACTTTTAAAATATTGGCAATCTTGCCTGGAGAGTCTGATACCTCCGTGTAATCTTCTTCATCTCCGTAGGGAAATCCGCTTTTCATTACAAATTTGTCGAAAGGAATTCTCATTGATTTTTGCTTCAATTGTGGATCATTCAGATCCAAATCATAAAGCAGCGTATCTGATTGATGAGCATAAGTCAATTTATTCCCGGCAAGAGAAAAGGAAAGAGAAATGAAATTAAAAGCTTCACCAGACTTGAGATAGCGGCTATCCGTATGAAGTGGTGCGATGGGTTTGAATTCTTCTGTACCAAGCGGAATAAGGTCAAAGGCATTGTAATTTTCATAGTATCCTTTTTGGTTGGGAGGAAAATCTGTCTGAGGATTTCCGCTGAAAGAGACCAAGGAAGGTCCGGCGAACGTTTCGGCGAAGTATAAATGATCAAATCCTGAATAAAACATTCCTTGGAGGGGATAAGGTCTTTTCAGTCCTTTCAAAAAATTAAACTCCAAATCATAGAAATAAATACCCTGTCGTCCCTGAATGATGATGGTGTCTCCCATGAAAATTGCTCCTGCACAAAGTCCACCAAAACCATTTGGGGCATCTTTGGGTACATCCAGTCTTCTTAAAATTTTGCCAGATGAATTTGTCAAAATCATCTTTGTGCTTTTTCCAAAAACGCTGAAAAGAAAAAGATCCTTTTCTGCTTGGACTGACATTAATTCGAGATCTTCCAAAGTGGCGATCTGAATCGAATCCACAATCTCCAATTCCCATGTCAATGAATCGGTGTTCCTTTTTTCTTCTGAAGCCCCACACCCCCAACCAAAAAATACGGTCGCCAAAACCGTACCTGTTAAAAATTTATTCATAGCCTGATTTTTCACCTAAGAAAATAAAATACTAGGATAAAACAATTAAATAGTTTTACTATTTAAGATCAACTCACACCTGATTTAAGTGAATTGCTCAGGGCGATTATCTCAAAGAATCTAAAAAGTTTATTTACCGAAAAGAAAAAATCCACGGTTTTGGAGCCGTGGATTTTTAAATTTTTGACGGGATCAACCGATCAGATTCCCCTGATCATCCCAGACGGCGACGGTTCCTCTGTCTTCCGGTTTGAGATACACCGAAAGGTATTTTTCCTCCAGGCTTACTCCATGTTTATCCATGACTTCCTTTGGCACCCCATCCCAGACATTGGCTTGGTTACCCATATAGCCCATGTATTTCCATCCAGCTTCGGTAGAGAAATAACCGGAGCATGTGAGGTTTCTTAGCATGTTGAACCACCTTACACCACCTTCGTATTCAGGCTTTGCTTTCTCCGGCCAGGCGACTTCATCTACGATTTGCAACACTTCTGCTTGGCTGAGTTCGGTGAATTTCTTCCCGAATTTCTCGTCAGATTCAAAGTCCAGCCACATCAAACCACCGCGCATAGGAGTTTGGTAGTTAGGTTGATCTTTCATGATAAACTCCATAAAATCCACCACGCCTACTTCTGTCGCAGCGGGAGATTCTGAGTCCTTCGGCATGATGATATCCACAAGCGTACTGAGTTTCTTCCGCTCTTCATCTGTAAAGAAGATTTCTGAAAGCAACTTTTGATCCCTGAGATCTTCCTCCGGAACTCTCCCGCCTATGGTTCCTCCCGAAAGGAGAGGAGTTTCAGGTGCGGTGCTTTCAGGAGCACAATTGGTAAGTAGCAAGCCCGAGGCTATAGAGCCCGTAAAGAGCATTTTGAGATTTTCTCTTCTGTTCATGGCTTAGATATTTTTCTTATTCAATTCGGAAATAATGAAATCTGAGGTTCTCCAGGATAAAGCCAAAATGGTCCAGGTTGGGTTTTTGTCCGCCTGAGAAACAAATGGTCCTGCATCCACCACAAAGAGGTTTTTGCAATCGTGCGCCTGTGAGTTGGAATTGACGACCGAAGTCTTGGGATCATTTCCCATTCGGGTGGTACCTACTTCGTGAATGATTCGTCCCGGTGCAGCAAGTCCGTAGAGTGTATCAGCCCCCGGCTTTTCACCCAATAAAATAGCGCCAGCACCGGTCAGAATTTCTTCGAAAGTGTCCTGCATGTGTTTGGCCTGCTTGATTTCCTGATCCGTCCATTTATAATGGAAGCGAAGAACCGGAATACCAAACTTGTCTACCGTAGTTGGATCTATTTCGCAATAGTTGTCATACATCGGAACGCTTTCCCCACGACCTGACATTCCCAGAGTAGAGCCATATATTTTGCGGATATCTTTCTTCAATCCTTCGCCATATCCACCGTTTGGACTTGGGCTGCCAAATTCATCTTTGATGTATTTTCTCATAGAGTCCATGCCGCCTCCGGTTCCGTAGGCAGGCTGACCCATACCACCCCAGTATTCGATGTGATAGCCTCTGGCAAAATCGAGTTTTTTATTATCAAGCCACCAAGGAGTATACATGTGCAATCCTCCGACACCATCTTCATTGTATCGCTCACGATTAATCATGTCAGGCATAATTCCCGATCTGCTGGCTCCTGTGGAATCATGCAGATAGCGTCCCAATACTCCGGAATCTCCGCCGATGCCATTGGGATGAGATTTTGATTTTGAATTCATCATGATTCTGGAAGACTCGCAGGAAGAAGCACCCAATACCACTACTCGTGATTTGAGTTTATATTCCTTCATGTCTTTTGTATTCACGAAGGAAACTCCGGTTGCTTTTCCAGTATCGTCGGTCGTTACTTTTCTAACCATGGAATGTGTGAAAAGATCAACTTTTCCGCTTTTCATCGCAGGATGAACTAAGCAGGTGCCTGCGGAAAAGTCGGCATGTACCTGGCAACCTCTGTTGCATTGGCTGCAAAAAAAGCAAACGCCACGCTCTTTATTGATAGGACGAGTCAGCATAGAAAGTCTCGATGGAATCATCGGAATACTTGCTTTGTCAGCTCCTTTTTTGATGTAAAGCTCATGCAATCTTGGCTTTGGAGGAGGAAGGAAAAATCCATCCGGCTCATTGAACATGCCTTCTTTGGATCCAAAGACACCAATAAGCTTATCTACTTTATCGTAATAAGGCTTCACATCTTCGTATCCGATCGGCCAGTCATGGCCCATCCCGTCGATGCTTGCTCTTTTGAAGTCATTTGGACCAAAACGAAGTGAAATTCTTCCCCAGTGATTGGTACGGCCACCGACCATTCTCGATCTGAACCAGTCGAACTCGGTTCCGTCCTTGCGGGTATAAGGTTCTCCTTCGATGTCCCAGCCTCCGATTGCTGCATCAAAATCCCCAAACGGTCGAATTCTTGTACCGGCGCCTCTTCTTGGTGATTCCCAAGGTGGCCTCAATTGAGTCCTGTCCTCTTCTTTTGCCGGATCCCAATCTCCGCCGGCTTCAACGACCGCTACGGAAAGTCCAGCTTCTGAAAGTATTTTGGAGGCCATTCCTCCGCCTGCTCCGGAACCTACGATAATCACATCATAGGACTCACCGGAAGATTTGATTTGAAAACTCATTTTCAAAAATTTTAATTAAGTATAAAATATAGGGCGAAAAATTTAATCATGGAAGCCGATTGCTTTGAAGTTGAAAAAAAACAGGATAAAGAAGAATTGCCAGGCAGAAGTTTGTCTTCCATAAAAATAAGAAGCCCCAAAGTAGCTTTACTACTTTAGGGCTTTGATGACTTAACTCTTTTGATTTTAGATCATCTCCTTTATATAAGGCCAAATTGTCTCAAACACGATCTTGTGGCCGGCTTCGGTTGGATGAATTCCGTCAGGAAGGTTTAGGTCAGGATTACCCGCAACTCCTTCAAGCAAGAATGGAATCAGCGTTACATTTTTCTCAGTCGCTACTTCCGGATAGATATTTTTAAACTCATCTGTATAATCCTGACCCATGTTTGGAGGGATTTGCATTCCTGCCAGAATGATTTTGGTGTCAGGGTATTTTGCCCGCACTTTATCAATGATTCCTAGCAGATTCTTTTTGCTTTCGCTGGGTAAAATTCCCCTGAGTCCATCGTTTCCACCAAGTTCAAGGACGAAAATGGCTGGTTCATCTTCCAGAAACCAATCCAACCTGCTAAGTCCTCCGGCGGTCGTTTCTCCGCTAAGTCCTCCATTGATCACCCGATAATTCAATCCCAGACTGTCAATCCTTGCCTGTGTCAAACCAGCAAAAGCATCGTCTTGCTCAATTCCATATCCTGCAGTGAGGCTGTTTCCAAAGAATAGGATGGTCTTTTGGGTTGTATCCTGACTTTGCTGATCTGTGGCTTCCTGTGTTTCGGCTTCTTTCGTTTCCGAAGTGGAACCACAAGAGGCAAAGATTCCAGTGAAAAGTAATAGGATGGCAAACTTTGAAATCGGGTGAATGAATCGGATCATGAGCGTTTTAATTTCTGCTTGTAAATGTATTAAAAGAAAAAAGGCAGATCATAGTTCAATTCTTTTTAGATCTTGATTTTCTACAGACCCGAAAATCGCTCCTGGAAAAGAAAATCCACCGTTCTAACCATTGGATTTAGCATGACCTTTTGATTTTTCTTTTATTTGCCAGAATTCCAAAATTTACTTTGGTGTTTTCCAACAAAGTAAAACGCAATGCGTTTGACTTTTCATCTTTAATCCATCGAACCGCATAAATGAACATCCTTTCTATTAAGAACCTGAGTAAAACTTACCAAAGCGGGACCAGAAAACTGACCGTTTTGGATGAGGTTAATTTTGATATTAAATCCGGTGAAATGATTTCTATCGTCGGTCCGTCAGGAAGTGGAAAAACGACCCTGCTCGGCCTCTGTGCCGGCCTTGATTCGGGAAGCACCGGGAGCGTAGTTTTGAATGGAGAATCTCTCGAAAAGATGACCGAAGATCAGCGAGCTTTCGTCAGAAATCAGCACGTGGGGTTTATTTTTCAAAACTTTCAGTTGCTTCCAACCCTGACCGCACTTGAAAATGTGATGGTTCCTTTGGAATTGAAAAAGAGAAAAGATGCCCGCCAAAAAGCTCAGGAACTGCTTGAAAAAGTGGGTTTGGGCGATCGTGCTACTCACTATCCTACGCAACTTTCCGGTGGAGAACAGCAACGAGTTTCCATTGCCCGCGCTTTTGCCAATGAGCCGAAAATACTTTTCGCAGATGAGCCAACAGGGAATCTTGATACAGAAACAGGAGAGATGATCGAGAAGTTGATTTTTGATCTGAACAAAGAACAAGGAACAACGCTGGTTTTGGTGACACACGATCTGGAGTTGGCTGCGAAAACCCAGCGAATCATTCATATCAAAGGAGGAAAAATACAGGAGGATGTCCATGCCTGATTATTCCTGGATTTTAAAGATGGCTTTCCGGGACTTCCGGAAAAACATCTCTCGTTTATTGCTATTTGTTTCTTCGATAGTAGTCGGGATTGCAGCCTTGGTTGCAATCAGCAGTTTTGGAGAAAACCTCACCAAAGACATCGATAACCAAGCGAAGGAATTACTTGGAGCCGATCTGGTCTTGGAAAATAACACTCCGGTTGGTGAGCAAGGTGTTGATAGTATGGCATTGGAAATGGCTGCTGAAGTGAATTTTGCCTCCATGGTTGCCTATCCGAAAACAGGCGCAAGCAGACTCACGCAGGTTCGAGCGCTTGAGGGGAACTTCCCCTTTTATGGAGTTTTGGAAACAATTCCGGTATCCGGCGAGTCTGATTTCCGCAAGGGAGGAAAAAAAGCGTTGGTTCAAAAAGCCCTGTTGGCCCAGTTCAACGCTCAGGTCGGGGATTTTATAAAAGTTGGGAATGTTGATTTCGAGATTGTCGGCGAATTGCAGTCAGTTCCCGGTCAGACCGGAATCACAGCAACTGTAGCTCCTACAGTTTATATTCCGATGGAATATCTTTTGGAAACCGGCCTGGTCCAATACGGCAGCCGGGTAAATTACAATCGCTATTTTCTTTTCGCTGAGAATACCAATGTTGAAGAGCTGATCAAACCCTACGAAGACCAATGGGAAGTCGATCGGGTAGATGCAGATACAGTTGAAGATAGGAAGCAATCAACAGGTCGTTCTTTCGCAAACCTTTCCAATTTCCTGAGTCTGGTGGCATTCATTGCACTTCTTTTAGGGTGTGTGGGAGTAGCGTCTGCGGTCAATGTTTTTGTAAAAGAAAAACTTGCCTCAGTGGCAGTATTGAGATGTTTGGGAGTTTCTTCTCGAGATGTATTGCTGATTTACCTTTCGGAAATTATCCTGATGGGATTAGTAGGAGCGATTTTAGGGGCCTTTTTAGGTACTCTTCTTCAGTTTATCCTGCCGGTTGTTTTTGCTGATTTTCTTCCAGTGGAAGTGAATGTCGGGGTTTCCTGGATTTCGGTTCTGTTTGGGATTGTCACTGGATTGTTCGTATCCATTTTGTTTGCGTTGTTGCCTTTGCTGAAAGTCAGAAATGTGTCGCCAATGGCGACCTTAAGGCCGGAAACAGCGGATACAACTTTGATGAAAGACCCGCTTCGTTGGTTGGTAATCGGTGCAATACTTGCTTTTATCTGGGGATTCAGCTTCTATCTTTTGAAAGACTGGAAACTTGCCTTCGGGTTTACCGGATTTGTGGTGGTTGCCTTTGGTTTGCTGTGGGGAGTTGGCCAATTGATCATGTGGACGGTTCGGCGGTTTTTGCCGATCACCTTCGCGTATCCTTTGAGACAATCATTAGCGAATCTTTATCGGCCCAATAATCAGACCGTCTCTTTGATAGCTACGATTGGATTGGGTACTGCGATGATCAGCACGCTCTTTTTCCTGCAAAATCAACTGCTTGAAGAAGCAAAATTTGCAGACAAAAAGGATCAGCCAAACATGTTGATGTTTGATATTCAGACAGCTCAATTGCAGGATGTGAAAAGTAAAATCACCAGTCGTGGATTGCCGATCATGCAGGAAGTTGCGATCGTTACGATGCTGCTGAACTCAATTGAAGGGGTTGATAAAAAGGAGAACGAAGACCTTTCTGAGGAAAAGCGCTATTCCAGATGGTTATACAATCGGGAGTTTCGGGTGACGTACCGAGATACCCTTATTTCTTCAGAAACGCTTACCCAGGGAAAGTTAAGGCCATTGGGAAGTGCTGGAGATAGTATCTTTGTTTCTTTTGAGAAAGGATTTGCAGAAGGAAATAAAATCAAACTGGGCGATGAAGTAGAATTCAACGTCCAAGGCAGGCCGATCAAAACCTATGTAGGAAGCTTGAGAGATGTCAAATTCAACCAGGTTTCAACCAATTTTCTGGTCCTGTTTCCTGAGGGAGTTCTGGAGTCTGCACCTAAATTCCATGTGCTGATTACTAAAACCAAAGATGATAGGGAAGCAGCAGATGTACAGTCAGAGATCGTGCGAACTTTCCCTAATATTTCTATCATCAACTTAGGGACAATCGTGGCAGCCCTGGAAGAGATTCTGGGCAAGATTAGCTTTGTTATCCAGTTCATGGCGTTTTTCAGTATTGCAACCGGGATTTTGGTATTGATCAGTTCGCTCATCATCAGCAAATACCAACGGATGCGAGAAAGTATATTGCTTCGGACTTTGGGAGCAAGTTCTGCAATTGTATCAAAGATCAATACCCTGGAATACTTCTTCCTGGGAAGTTTGGCCTCACTTTCCGGTTTGATCCTTTCCTTTATTGCTACCTGGTTGCTGAGTGAATTTGTTTTCAATTTCACTTTCCGAGGTGCCTGGCTGGAAGCATTAGTTCTATACCTTGCAATCACAAGCTTAACAATTGTCCTGGGTTGGCTGAATGGACGGAAAATCATTAACCAGCCTCCGATGGAGATCCTGAGGGGAAATGGTTAAAAAATGAAGCATTAAGAATGAAAAATTTTCAATTAAAAACAGGTTCTCAGAAATGGGAGCCTGTTTTGTTTGCCAAGAAAAGCAAAAACCCCTTCAAATTTTCATCTGAAGGGGTTTTGTGTACCCAGAGCCGGAGTCGAACCGGCACGAGTGTAACCTCATTGGTGTTTGAGACCAACGCGTCTACCGATTCCGCCATCTGGGCTTGTGGTGAGAGTGTGTCTCGTTCCCGTTATTTTCACAACGGGATGCAAATATGAATAAAGATTTTTTTACCTCCAACCTCAGGATTTGACTTCCTGCAACTTTTTTGAACTGACAGCCTTTGGCTTCTCCGAGAAAAGGGCTTTTGTAAAGCTCCAGACAGATTTAAAAAGCTCAGAATCACGATATTGATCCAGTGCTTCTTCGGTTTCCCAGTGACTGTAAGTCGTGAAAATATTTTTTTGAGTTGTGTCCTGCCAGAGTTCCAAATGCTGACATCCAGGGAAGTTTCGGATGTAAGACTTGTTTGCTTCGAAGTTTTCAAGAAAAGCCGGAACCTCCTCAGGTCGGAAAGTCATGCGAACGATTCGGATCAGCATAGCTTCAGCTTTCGAAGTTGATATAGACTACGCTGTCGTATCTCAGCCCCAATAGGTCGCCGCCATGCCCATGATTGATCCCGATTTCCAGCAAGTCAATGCTGTTGAAGAATGCGAAACAATCACCCGGCTCCACCTGATCATAGCCCACATGAAGCTTGTCCACCGTCTCTCTGCCAAATTCGATGGTGAACTTGCCGGGATTCAGTTTTTCAAAAATCTCTTTTCTGATATTGGTAATCAGGTTTCCATAGCGATCTACTCTCAGGACATTTCCGATGATTTGTTGCTTTGTTGCTTTCGGATGACGGGACATCAATTTTCTGAAATTAGTCAACGGTCCGCCAAAATCGTGAATTGCCGCTCCGCTAGCTACTTTGGCTGCAATCGGAGCCAGAATGTCTTTCGCAGGAAAAGTTGAATCCTTCACATGGATATCAGCAAACTGAACCATGATTCCGGGGTCCTGATCAGCCAGCAAACTCAGAATTCCATTGTTGGGGCCCACGAAAATATGTTCCTCCAGTTTCACCCCGATGTAACCATGGGTATGACTTCCTGTGGTATTGATGGCGACTAAATGGACGGTTCCCTTCGGGAATTCACGAAATGTGGATCGCAAGACAAAAGCCGCATGAGCTATATCAAATTCACCGATGTTGTGTGAAATATCGATGATATTCAATTGAGGATTTATTGAAAGCATTTTGGCTTTTACAGCCGGAACGTAAAAATCTTTGTCCCCAAAATCTGAGAGGAATGTCACTAATGCCATGGAAGCAAGTCGATTAAAATTATGTACTTTTGTTTAAGAGGGGGATGAACAAAAATAGAGATTTTATTCTTTCACCTTCAACGAAAATCTAATCAATAAACGAGTTTGGTCGAAAAAGTAATCACCTTAGAAAACGTACCATTGGCTGAATTTTTAGGCCCTGCCAATGAGAATATCAGGCAAATAGCTCTTGCCTTTCCCCAAAGCAAAATTATTTCCCGAGGTAATGAAGTTCGCATCCAAGGTGGAGCGCCAGAAATCCTTCGTATCAACGATCTGATCAATCTTTTGCTCGAGCATTTTGATCGATTCGGGCATCTCACTCCGGAAAATGTAAAAGATTACCTAGACCTCGAAGGCATTCCTTTCGAAGAAGCCAACAGGGATCAGGTTCTTGTCTTTGGCAACAAAGGTCTTGTCATCAAGCCAAAATCAGCTAATCAGCAAAAACTCGTGGAAGCTGCGATGAAGAATGATCTGGTTTTTGCTTTAGGTCCTGCCGGTACGGGCAAGACTTATATTGCTGTTGCCCTCGCGGTGCGTGCATTGAAAAACAGAGAAGTAAAAAGAATCATCATCACAAGACCTGCCGTGGAAGCGGGAGAAAACCTTGGCTTCTTACCTGGAGATCTTCAGGAGAAACTTGATCCGTATTTGAGACCGATCTACGATGCCTTGCAAGACATGGTGCCACCAGAAAAGCTGAAATACTATCAGGAAACAAGGGTAATCGAGATAGCGCCTTTAGCTTACATGAGAGGAAGGACGCTTCATGATGCTTTTGTCCTGCTGGACGAAGCTCAGAATACCACTCAGGAGCAAATCAAAATGTTCCTGACCCGAATGGGACCCAACTCAAAAGTGATCATCACAGGTGATCAAACTCAGGTGGATTTACCCGTTCGGCAAAAGTCTGGATTGTCAGAAGCTCTGAAAATCCTGAAAGATGTGAAAGGTATCGGTATCGTGAGCCTTAGCGGAAAAGATGTGATCCGACATAAACTGGTGAAAGCTATAATTGAAGCCTACGAAAAAGATCAAATCGATAAAGACCAGCCTAGAAATGAACCTTCTGGTAAATAAAATCACCGCCGAAGAAGATCTGAAATCAGCTTTCAAAATAAGAAAAGACGTGTTTGTGATCGAGCAGGAAGTGGATGCTGCTGATGAATACGACGAGTTTGAAGAAACTTCAACTCATTTTTTGGCATTGCTCGACGGAATGCCAGTTGGTACAGCAAGATGGAGATTTACTCAGAACGGAGTAAAACTCGAGCGCTTCGCTGTGCTGAAAGAAGCCAGAGGTCAAGGTGTGGGTCAGGCGCTTGTAGCGGAAGTTTTGAGTGATATTTCGGCTAATAATGCCACAATTGGCAAACTCAAATACCTTCATTCTCAACTTACCGCCGTTCCCTTGTATTCAAAGTTTGGGTTTGAAAAAGAGGGAGATATCTTCGAGGAGTGTAATATTCTTCATTATAAAATGAAGTTGGCTTGACCCTTGCAGTTTCAATTGAAACCAACTTAAATATCATGAAAAAAACGTTTTTCACCCTTACTCTTTTAATAGGAATTCTATCTTTCAGTCAGGCTCAGCAAGTGCTTTCAAGTAGTTCACAGCTTAACAGGGACTTCTCGAATGAAATAAAGGTCAATTTCCTAAACCTGATTGTTTTGGGATCTGTCGAGGTTGGCTATGAGAGATATCTGAGCGAAGAGCATTCCCTGGACTTTCAAGTGCTTCTTAATGATCGTTTTGGATACAATTCCGAAGGAAATGGAAAAGAGTACAAGACCAACTCAATCCAAACCGGAATGAACTTCTATTTTGGAAATAAGGAAAGCGGCAGATTCTATCTTTTTCCGTTTGCAAAGATTCGTTTTGGAGACTTCGAGGAAAACGATAATGGCGCTATCACGACCACCGATATGACAGCATTTATTTTTGGTGCTGGATTTGGATATAAGTGGGAAGTATCTGAAAACTTTGCATTCGGTCCTTACGCAAGCATTGCCCGAGGTTTCAGTGATGAAGTAGCGGATAAATTTACCAGAATTGAGCCGAATGCAGGATTCAGTTTAGGGTATAGATTCTGATCTTCAATAACCTATAAAATAGTAAGAGCCCTAAGCGGGCTCTTTTTTTTGCCAAAAAAGCTTATCTTAAATCTTTAATTTTTTAAAACATGAGATTTGCTGACTTTCCATTTTTACGGTATTTACCTTTTCTGCTTGGAGGAATATTTTTAGGCAGAACAGAATTTTCGCCGGGACTTTGGCCTCTTATGGGAGCGATTCTCATCCTTTGGCTTGGATATTTCTTCTTGGTTTTGAAGGAAGAGAAAATTAAAACTATCCTCCGGCCAAGTGCACTCGCATACGTGATGCTTGTTCTTTTTGGTGCGCTCTTAATTCAAGTGAAAAAGGAAAGTCTTCCTGATGACTTGTCAAAAGTTGAAACTGCAGACCATTACCTCGCTGAAGTGATTCAATACGATGTTCAAAAACCTAATTCATTTGAGAATTTGCTTGAATTGAAATCGGTGAAAACTTCTGAAGGTTGGTCGGATGCTTCGGGAAGAGTATTGATCTATCATCAAAGTGAAACTCCGCTTTTGCCCGGGCAAATCTTACTTGTCAACAAAGCTCCTGAGGTAATTCCCGGGCCAAAAAACCCAAATGAGTTTGATTACAAAGGATTTTTGGTTAGAAAAGGGATTTTTTACAGACAGTTCATAGGAAAGGAGGTCAGCATAATTCGATCAGCCCAAAGCTCAGATTTCCGTTATTTCCTGGATCATCTCCGACAGAAAATGGTGTTGATGCTGGAAGCAAAAATCCCTGATCCGGATTCAAGACAGGTTGCGTTGGCCCTTCTGCTGGGGCAAAAGCAAAACCTCGATCCGGAAATAAATAAAGCGTATTCTGAAACCGGAGTGATGCATATTTTGGCGGTTTCCGGGCTACATGTGGCTATTATTTATGCCATTTTCATGTTCTTGATGAAGTTATTCCGACTGAAAAAACATCAAACCAAATACTATCTCACCGGAGTGATTGGAATCATTTGGCTGTATGCATTTCTCACTGGCTTATCTCCATCGGTACTGCGGGCCGCTACTATGTTTTCCCTGATTACGCTAGGTCAAATGAGAGACCGAAAACCATCGATTTATAATGTACTCGCTTTCTCCGCAATGCTTTTAATCACTGCGAATCCTGACGTGATCTTTGATGTAGGATTTCAGCTTTCCTATCTGGCGGTGACAGGAATCGTTTTGATCCAGCCGTTGATTCTAAACTGGTGGCTGCCATCGTCCAAAGTGGGGGAATACTTCTGGCAAATGACTTCGGTAAGTATTGCTGCACAATTGGTCACTTTTCCTCTTTCAGTATATTATTTCCATGTCTTCCCAACCTACTTTCTAATCGCAAATCTGGTTGTGATTCCCATTTCATTCCTGATCATGCAAGTAGGCGTTCCTCTGATGATTTTGGGTTGGGTTCCCTTCCTTGGAGAGGCTTTGGGCTGGGTTTTAAGTTGGTTGGTTTGGGTTCAGAACCAGGTCACTTTGCTCATTCACTTATTTCCTGCCGGTACGGTCAATCGGCTTACCATTGGTTTTCCGGGGATGATTTTGATTTGGGCACTGATCCTGATTTGGTCAAACTGGGAATTCGGATCCCGGAGAAATCTCACCTGGACTGCATACTTCCTTTTTTTCTTTTGGTCAATTTCACTGGTAAAAAATGAGCTTTCCAGACCTGAAGACGAGTTGATTATATATCAGGGGAAAAGGGGGAATATGTTTGATTTCTCCTCAGCGGGAAATCTATATTCCTGGAATCAGGGTTTGGAAAGAGAAGAAATCAGTTTTATCTCAGATCCAAACCGGATTGCAAGTCATTGGTCTCAATTCCCTGAGTCATTTTCAGCAGGTAAAACAGAGTCAGGCAATTTTGTTTTTCCTTTTCATTCTGTTGCTTTCGACGAAGCTCAAAAGAAGCTCTATTTTTCGCGGAAAACTCCAAAATCCATTCAGATTTGGGAAGAGAATCGTTGGGAAAATCTGGTTAGTTCAGATTCTCTAGCGTTAGGCAATAATGCTTTTCGAATACTTTTCTGAATCCCTTTTTTGGGATTGCCTTTTTCTGAACCTAACTTGATCACAATCAAAAAATAAATTCATGAGTAAACCAGTCTTGACAAAAGTGGCCGATCGAATTGGCTACATCACGCTCAACCGACCCGAAAAGAGAAATGCCCTGAGTCCTGATTTGATTTTGGGGCTGAAAGATGCTTTTGTGGAAATGGGTGATCGTGACGATGTCAAAGTAATCATCCTTCGCGCAAGTGGAAAGGCCTTTTGTGCCGGTGCGGATTTGAGCTATTTGCAGGAGATGCAAGCTTTTACTTTCGAAGAAAATCTGGAAGATAGTAACCGTCTGAAAGATCTGTTCTCCTTGATCTTTACCATTCCCAAAGTGGTCATTGCTCAGGTTCAAGGGCATGCTTTGGCGGGAGGAAGTGGATTGGTGACGGTTTGTGACTTTGGTTTCTCTGTTCCCGAAGCACTTTTTGGCTACACAGAAGTAAGGATTGGTTTTGTGCCGGCTCTCGTTTCTGTTTTTTTGCACGAGCAAATCGGAGGGGCCAAGACGCAGGAATTATTGCTTTCCGGAGGATTGATCACAGCTGCAAAAGCTTCGGAATTAGGACTGATCACTGAAGTGGTGGGAGATGATTCGTTGGAAAAAGAAGTCATCGGATTTGCCAAAAAGCTCATTCACCAGAATTCAGGCTTCTCTATGGGGCAGACCAAAAAACTCCTTCGGGCATTGTCACAGGAATCCAGAGAAAAAGGATTGAAAATGGCGGCGGAAATCAATGCCGCGGCTCGATCGCATGAAGATTGTGTAAAAGGAATTTCTTCCTTTCTGAATAAAACAGAACCAAACTGGTAAGTGCAAAATCGGGCTCAGCATATCCTAAGAGAAGTTTTTGGTCATGAGGACTTTCGTCTTGTCCAAAAACAAGTCATCGATGCGGTGCTCGATGGCAAAGATACGCTTGCGCTTTTGCCGACAGGCGGAGGAAAATCTCTTTGCTTTCAGATTCCTGCTTTGGTCAATGAAGGGATTTGTCTGGTCGTCAGTCCGCTGATTGCGCTGATGAAGGACCAAGTGGATGCCTTGAAAAGCAAGGGAATCCTCGCCGCTGCGATTTATTCGGGCATGAGTTATCGGGAAATTGACCGCACGCTGGATAATTGCATTTATGGGAATTACAAGTTCCTCTATGTTTCCCCGGAGCGATTAAAAGCCGAACTTTTTATTGAGCGTTTTCGCCAGATGAATGTAAATCTCATCGCGGTAGACGAGGCGCACTGCATTTCTCAATGGGGATATGATTTTCGCCCACCATACCTGGAGATCGCAGAAATCCGCCAATACCATCCGAAAGTAGCCGTATTGGCGCTCACTGCATCTGCGACGCCTGAGGTTTGTGCAGATATTTTGGAAAAGCTTCAGATGAAAGCTCCTAAGGAGTTTCGTCAGAGTTTTGCCCGGGTCAATCTGAGTTATAGTGTCAGAATCGTTGAAAATAAGATTGAAAAAGGGACAGAAATCCTGAATCGGATTCCGGGTTCGGCGATTTGGTATGTCAGAAACCGACACGCTACCCATCAGATAGCGAAAGCACTCACTCAATTGGGAATTTCGGCTTCTGCCTACCATGCTGGCTTGAGTATGGCGGATCGGGCAAAGAGACAGGAAGAATGGAAAGGAAATAAAATCCGGGTGATGGTCAGTACCAATGCCTTCGGAATGGGAATCGACAAGCCGGATGTTCGGGTGGTGATCCACAGTGATCTCCCCGAAAATCTGGAAAACTATTACCAGGAAGCCGGTCGTGCAGGAAGGGATGGCAAAAAGGCCTATGGGGTTTTGATGGTCAATGAGGAAGATTTTGAACTGGTTTTGACCCGATCAGCCTTGATGTATCCGCCGACTGATTTTTTGAAGCGGGTATATCAGTGCCTGGCAAATTTTTATCGAATCGCCGTTGGCAGCAACATGCTCAGCAGCTTCGATTTTGAATGGAACGAATTTGCAAATACCTATAATCTGGGCGTTCTGGAGACTTTTTATGCGCTTAAGGTTTTGGAGGAGGAAGGATTTATTGGATTGAGCGAAAGCTATTATTCTCCCTCGAAAGTCCATTTCAATGTGGATCCCGGTAGGTTGTACGAGATTCAGATTGCTCACGCAAAGTTGGATCCGATTATCAAAATGTTGCTGAGGACCTATGGTGGGAATATTTTCTCCGAGTACATCAAAATCCAGGAAGCCAAACTTGCCAAATCTCTAGAAATCAAAGAATCCGACCTTATCAAGAGTTTACATCAATTGGTGCAGATGGAGGTGATAGATTACGATCAGCGAAAAGATAAGCCACAGCTGACATTTCTGACTCCCCGATATGATGCAGGGAAGCTCCCGCTGAATCTCAATCGGATCGAACTTCGCCGCGAACTGACTTTGCATAAAGCAGTCAAAATGGTGGAATACGCCCGTCAAAAGAGCATTTGCAGAACACAATACATACAGGAATATTTTGGAGAAAAGACCGATGAAACTTGCGGGATTTGCGATTGGTGTCAGGAAGACAGGAAATCAAAAGATCCCGAAGGAACTGAGATTCGGTTTCAAACCCGGGTTCTCGAAACTTTAAAGCAAGGCGGCGAGTTAACAGAACACCAATTGCTGGACAGTCTCAGACTTCCTGCTTCGGAAAAAAACCTAAATTTCATTCGCCAATTGCAGGATCATGGTCTGATCACACTCCTGCAAGACGGCAAACTCTCGATCAATCCCCATGAGTAACTTTCTGGACGATCTTTTCAATAAAGTCTTCAAGTCTTCGGATAAGTCTCCGATGAACCTGAAGGAAAACTTTGTGCTGAAGGATTCTGAAATCCAGGAAGCCGAAGACTGGATAAGTGGGGAAGAAGGTCAGGTGCTTTTGGCCAGACTTTATAAAAATTACCATTTCAAGAGAGCCCAGATCAATGAGTATCCTCAGGTTCATATCTTCGATTCCCGCTACGCCAAAGGTTTCGCGATTACATTCGAAGAGCCTTTTACTTCCAAAACATTTTCACAGGTTTTCTTGGCTTTTGCGCAGCGAGTTCTAGCTTTGGGATATCAGCAGGTCAGTCTCGACCGGAAAATGGAAGAAGTGAATGAGCAGGTGAAAGTGACAGAGAAATTTTACTTCAAACCACCCCTGCAAATGCCTGTTGATGGAGAGCTAATCTCCCAGTTGTATGGAAATATTGCGATTGAAAAAGTAAGCGTAAATAATCAGCCCAACTACCTAAAATTCCTGGCGACTTTCTATTCAGACCGATTGTATCAGGATCCGAAACCCTTCGACCACATGCTGGATCGATTATTTGATGCTAACACCAATGGACAGAATTCTATTTAGAGAGCAACTGAACAAATACCGCACCCCATACGAAGATGAGGTGAGTTTTATCAAAGACTTTGAAGAACTTACAGAAGATCCTATGGCCTACAAGCGGGAGAGATTGGAAGGGCATTTCACCGCTTCTGCTTGGGTAGTCAATAAAGAGAGAACTCATACGCTGCTGACTTTGCATCGCAAACTTGGAAGATGGTTACAGCTGGGTGGGCACGCCGATGGAAACGAAAACCTATTGGAAGTAGCGATGCAGGAAGCTACTGAAGAAAGCGGACTAAAAAGCCTGACTTTGGTGGATTTGAACATTTTTGATCTTGACAAGCATATTATTCCTGAGCGACCACACGTACCTGAGCATTTTCACTACGATGTGAGATACCTTTTCGAAGCAGAAATCAACGAACCACTCCATGTGAGCAAGGAAAGTATTTCCCTGGCTTGGATCGCTTTCGATTCTGTGACCGATATGATCGGCTACAATCCTTCGATCCTGCGAATGCTAGAAAAAACCAGCAAATCAGAAATCCTCCTTTGATGCAACGAATTGACCCTGCGCAGATTCAGCGCGAGATTGATTTTTTCACCCCGATCCAAATCCGATTTTCAGATATCGATGGGTATTCTCATGTGAACAACGGTGTGTACTTCAGCTATTTTGAGCATTCAAGAGCTGTTTATTTATATGAAGTTTGCGAGTGGGATATCATGTCGATCGGCACCGTGGTAGCGAGGATTGAAATCGATTATATGAAACCCGTTCATCTGGAGGATGAGATCAAATGTTTTGTTCATTGCACCCGAACGGGGAATTCTTCTTTTGACTTAGCCCAATATTTGGTCGGTGAAAGTAAAGCCGGGGGTTCTCATGTTTTTGCAAAATGCAAGTGTACAATGGTCGCCGTGGACATGCAAACCATGCGTCCCGTTCCGATTCCCGCCGATTCCCTGAGTAAACTAACTCAGAAAGCCTGATTAAAAGGCTTGATTCCCTATCTTTGCCGAAAATTTATCCCGTGAAAAAACTTTGGTTGATTGCCGTAATGGCCGTTGGTCTGCTGAGTTGCAGCCCGAGTGAAGAGGAACTGCTCAAGGCAGGAATGGAGAAAATGGACACCGAATCCTGGAATGAGGCCATCGAATATTTCGACCGTCTTCTGGAGGTTAATCCTGCAAATGCCCAGGCGTTGAATGCAAAAGGAGTGGCACTTTTTCAGCAAGAGAAATACAAAGAAGCGATTCCGGTTTTCACCCAAGCCATCGAAAGTGACTCGACGATTTATAAGCCATGGTTTAATCGGGCCAATTCAAATCTCGAACTCAAGAATTTCAAACAAGCGATTTCTGATTATAACATGGCCAATGGCCTGGATCCTGCCCAAACGGACATCTACTACAACCGTGGCCTGGCTTTGCTGGGAATGGAAGAATACGAAGATGCCTTACTGGACTTTGACGCAGCCTTGCAGGTAAATCCAAATCAGGCTTTGGTGTATTTCAATAAGGGGAAAGCCCAAATTGGAAACAACGATCCTGCAGGAGCGATGGAATCACTGACCAATGCAGTCAATCTGGATGGAAAAAATGGGGCAGCCTATTATCTGCTTGGCGTGACCCGCATGAGTGCACTCGGCGAAAAAGAAGAAGGTTGCGTGGATTTGAAAATGGCACTTTCTCTGGGACATACCGAAGCCAAAACTTGGCTCGAAGACTTCTGTAAGTAAAATGGCTCAGAAAGGTCAGGATATCAGGTTGGCGGCGAATTTTCTGAAAGAAGGAAAATTGGTCGCTATTCCTACCGAGACGGTTTATGGTCTTGCGGGGAATGCGCTGAATCCTGCCGCTGTTGCTTCCATTTTTGAAACTAAAAACCGACCAAGTTTCGATCCGTTGATCATTCATGTCTCAGGGATCGGGCTGGTTGAAAAGTACACGGAGGATTTTCCAAAACCACTTCAAAAATTAGCGGAGAAATTTTGGCCTGGTCCGCTGACTTTACTTTTACCCCGAAAAAATAATATCCCCGACTTGGTCACTTCCGGCCTTGATCGAGTAGCTGTTCGGGTTCCAGATCATGAGCTTACTTTAGCCTTATTGGCATCGCTGGATTTTCCTTTGGCGGCTCCAAGTGCCAATCCTTTTGGCTATATCAGTCCGACAACCGCTGAGCATGTCGACGCCCAATTGGGAGGAAAAATTCCTTACATCCTCGACGGTGGCCCCTGCAAAGTGGGGTTGGAAAGTACGATTGTCGGAATGGAAGGGGAGGAAGTGATAATTTACCGACTTGGCGGACTGGAAATATCGGAGATAGAATCGATCGTCGGGAAGGTGAAAATCAAAGATCACAGCTCCTCCAATCCTCAGGCACCGGGCTTGCTCGAAAGTCACTACGCTCCGCGAAAACCATTCATCCTCGGAGATCTTAACGAAATGATCCCGGGATTTCAAACTCGAAAAGTTGATTTTGCCGTGTTGAGTTTCACCAGGCAAATCGAGGGAATTTCGGGGGAAAGGCAGTTTTTCCTGAGCAAGAACTCTGATTTGAAAGAAGCCGCCGCTAATCTTTTTGCAGCCATGCGCCACCTTGATGAGAGCGATGCTGAAGTGATTTTGGCTGAGTTGATGCCGGAAGTTGGCTTGGGCAGAGCAATTAATGATCGCCTGAAAAGGGCTGCAGCAAAAGTCTGAAATTGCTACTTAGAATTACTCAGGGAAATTGATCATTTCGATAGGTCGGTTTTTGATGGAATCTTTGATAAATTCGGGACTAATTTTTACCGAAGCACTAACTAAAATTTATTAGCCCATACTCATGAATCCTAGAATTAAAAATGTCGATAATCTCAGCTTTGCGGGAAAAAAAGCGCTGATCCGGGTGGATTTCAACGTGCCGCTTGACGAGCATAATAATGTCTCTGACGATACTCGAATCCAGGCTGCACTTCCAACGATCAATAAAATTTTGAACGATGGCGGTTCTGTGATTTTGATGTCTCACCTGGGCAGACCAAAAGGCGGTCCTGAGGAAAAATATTCCTTGAAGCACATTCTTTTGTCTTTGGAGAAAGCACTTGGTAAACCTGTGAAATTCGCTTCTGACTGCATCGGAACTGAAGCTGAAATGCTTGCTTTGGGCCTGGAGCCAGGAGAGGTTTTATTGCTAGAGAACTTGAGATTTTACAAGGAGGAGGAAGCCGGAGATGTTGACTTCGCTAAGAAACTTGCCAAACTGGGCGATATCTATGTGAATGATGCTTTTGGAACTGCCCACAGAGCGCATGCTTCCACCGCAGTGATTGCACAGTTTTTCATCGAAAAAGTATGTGGCTATTTGATGCAATCTGAATTGAAAAATGCAGACATGGTCCTTGATAATCCCGAGCGCCCGTACACGGCCATTATGGGCGGGGCGAAAATCGCAGATAAGATTTTGATCATCGAGCGCTTGCTAGACAAAGTTGACAACCTGATCATCGGTGGTGGTATGTCCTACACATTTGCAAAAGCACAAGGCGGAACAATTGGAAATTCTTTGCTGGAAGCAGACAAGATGGACTTTGTGTTGGAGCTGATGGAGACTGCGAAAGCAAAAGGCGTCAACCTGATTTTGCCTGTTGATTCAATTACATCCAAGGCTTTTGCAAATGATGCCGAGCAAGGTGTTGCCAACAAAGGAGAAATTCCTGATGGCTGGATGGGCCTTGATATCGGACCAAAATCCCGTGAGATTTTCAAAGAAGTAATTCTGAAATCAAAAACTATTCTTTGGAATGGCCCGATGGGTGTGTTTGAAATGGATTCGTTTGACAAAGGAACAAAGGCTGTAGCGGAAGCGGTAGCCGAGGCAACCAGAAATGGTGCTTATTCATTGATCGGTGGAGGTGACTCTGCAGCCGCAGTAAATAAGTTTGGCTACACAGATCAGGTTTCGTACGTCTCTACAGGTGGAGGAGCATTGCTGGAGCATATGGAAGGGAAAGTCCTTCCGGGAGTTGCAGCTCTTGAGCCGGGGTATACTGGAAAACACTAATTATAGAAAAAGGGCCGATAAGGCCCTTTTTCTATTTCCATTTAACTTCCACCAGCACCGGAAAATGGTCTGAAGGATATTTTTTCCCATAGTTATCAGTCAGGATACCATGTCGGATTACTTCGATTTTTCCATTGATGAAGACATGATCGATGATTCCGTCAGGCATTTTTTCCCAATCAAATCCAGAGAAAGTTCCGGCAGGACCGTAGGCTGGAATCTTCGAGATCAACCTCGCATCTTGCCATACAGGATTTGCAGTAATCGTTGAATAGGCTGGATTGTCAGGAGTGACATTGAAATCACCCATCAAAATAACCGGCAATTTTTTCGTATTGATCTTCTCGATTTGCGCCATCAGCAGTTTGCTGCTTTCCTCTCTCGCTCGCTGTCCGATGTGGTCGTAATGGATGTTAAATACGAAGAAGGCCTTGTTTGATTTGTCTTTGAATTTTCCCCAGGAACAAATCCTATTCAAAGCCGCATCCCAACCTTTACTTGGGGTTTCGGGAGTTGGGGAAAGCCAGAAAGTACCCTGATCTAGTAATTTGTACTGGGCGGGATCAAAAATAATAGCGGTGTATTCACCTTTTTGAGCCCCGTCATCTCGGCCTACTCCGAGATAGGAATAGCCCAAACCTGTACTCATTTGCTCGATTTGATGATGAAGGCCTTCCTGGGTTCCAAAGAGTCCGATTTTATGAAATTTGATCAGACCGATTACATGCGGGAGTCGGTCTTTCCAGAGATTTCCTACATCGTTTGAGTTGTCCCATCGCACATTGAAAGTGGCTATGTTATGGTTTTGACCAAAAGCTGACAGGCAAAACATCGGGCCTAAGAACAGCAGAAGAAGGTAAATTTGGAATATTTTAACAGGGTTGAGTTTCATGATGCAGAACTAATTGCTGGGAAATGGCTTATCAATTAAAATTGCAATCTATTTTTATCAAATGAAAACCATTTATCCCAAAGACCTCGGCACCCAGGATTTTCACACCTTGCTGCAAGGTAGCGTATCACCCCGCCCGATCGCCTTTGCCAGTACCGTTGATAAGGAAGGAAATGTCAATCTGAGCCCTTTCAGTTTTTTCAACATGTTCAGCACAAATCCTCCTATTTTGATTTTTTCTCCTTCGAGAAGAGTGCGGGATAATACGACCAAACACACCCTGGAGAATGTGCTCGAAGTGCCGGAAGTGGTGATCCATATCGTCAATTACGGCTTGGTGGAGCAAATGTCTCTGGCTAGTACTGAATATGGAAAGGGCGTAAATGAGTTTGAGAAAGCAGGTTTGACTGCCGTTGATTCCTTGCATGTGAAGCCGCCCAGAGTGAAAGAAGCACCGGTTGCATTTGAATGCAAAGTGATTGAGATAAAGCCTTTGGGAACTGGTGGTGGAGCGGGAAATCTGGTGATTTGCGAAGTATTGGTGGCGCACATCAACGAATCGATTCTGGATGATTTTGGAGTGATTGATCCCCATAAACTGGATGCTGTGGCTCGTCTTGGCGGAGATTGGTACTGCCGGGCAAGCGGCGATTCGTTGTTCAAGATTGCAAAACCTCTTCGTACGATGGGAATCGGAATCGATTCAATCCCTGACGAAATCAGAAACAGTTTGGTCCTCAGCGGGAATAATCTTGGAAGACTGGGAAATGTGGAGCAATTACCGAGAGAGGAAGAAATAGCGGCTTTTGCGAAAACTCCTGAAATTCAGGAAATGCACGTTCGATTCAAAAATGACCCCGAATCCTGGCTGGATCATTTGCACCGCTTTGCAAAAGAAGAATTGGAGGCAGGAGAAGTAGAAAAAGCTTGGTTGATTTTACTCCAAAAACAATAAAAAAGAACGGCCCCGGAAAATCTTCCGAGGCCGTTCTTTTTTATTTGATGTTTATTTCCTGTGGCATCCTTACCTGTACGCCTTGGTAGTTTTTCAGCTTTTGTACTTTCTGATACATCGGATAGCTTTCTCCCAATTCAGCTTTGATCCAGCCAACACGAACATTGTCGCCAAAGTCTTCAATGAAGGATTCGAACCATGCCTTTTGCGCAGGATAATATACAACCCGATAGTCATCGGCTGCTCCAATTCTTCCAGCAGCGATTTCAATCGTAGTTTCTAGACCTCCCAGAACATCAACCAAGCCTCTTTCCTTGGCTTGTGCACCAGTCCAAACTCTACCCGAAGCGATTGCTTTAACGGAGTCCGGATTCATTTTTCTGCCCTCCGCTACTCGCTTTATGAACGTCTCATATCCTTCTTCGACGTTGGTCTGAACGATCATCCGTTCCACTTCGGTCATTTGTCTGGCCGGATTCATAAAGTCAGAAAGCTCACCGGTGGAAACCACATCTGTGGTCACTCCCAGTTTCTCATTCAACAATTCCTCGACGTTGAACCAAAGTCCGAAAATTCCGATCGAGCCTGTGATTGTATTCGGTTGAGCTACAATGGTGTCAGCGGGAGCGGAGATATAATATCCACCTGAGGCTGCTACTTCGCCCATGGATACATACAATGGTTTTGCTTTTTTAGCT
This sequence comes from Algoriphagus sp., assembly GCA_029945945.1. GTDB lineage: Bacteria > Bacteroidota > Bacteroidia > Cytophagales > Cyclobacteriaceae > Algoriphagus. The sequence continues at coordinate 88,500 of JAQSDM010000005.1, forward strand.
TCCACCATTTCTCTCCAGATTACTTCGGAGGCAAGGATAGATCCTCCCGGCGAATTGACTCTCAGGATAATTGCTTTGATGTTTTCGTCTTTTCTTGCTTTGCGGATTTCCTCAGCGAATTTATCAGAACTGATTGCGCCATCGGCTTTTCCACTCACGATATCACCCTCGGCGATGATGACTGCGATTCGATTCTTAGAAGTTACATTTTTGGATTTTACTGTTGAGTTCAGCTCTGTAGCATTGATGGAAGAAATCTTGTCATCTTCTCCGATTCCAAGTTTTGCTTTCAGTTTGCCTTCGATTTCATCTTCGTAAGCCAAAGCTGTTGCCAAACCGTATTTCACCGCATCTTCCGGCTTTCTGACCAGCATTTGCACGTTGATTTTGGTCAGGCTATCCAGATTCATTTTTTTGGATGCTGCTATTCCTTTCAGTGCATTTTTGTTAATATCATCGAGGAAAGACTGAGTTTGCAGCCTGTTTTCAGGACTCATTTTATCGAGAATGAAAGGCTCCACTGCACTTTTGAATTCACCGACCCGAAATACTTCCGGCTTTATTCCGACTTTTTCGAAGAAACCTTTCAGGAAAATCACTTCCGAAGAAAAGCCATTGAAATCAATTGCTCCCATTGGATTCAGGTACAATTCATCCGCAACAGATGCGAGATAATATCCGCCTTCAGTATAGGCTTCATCGTAGGCCAGGATAAACTTTCCGGAAGTTTTGAAATCTTCCAATACCTCTCTCAATTCCAGAAGATTTGCCTGTCCGGCCATGATTAAGCCAGTGTTGAGGTAAATTCCCTTGATGTTTTCGTTGGTTTTGGCTTCTCCAATTGCTTTTTTCAGATTGACCAATCCTGCGTTGAATTCTCTTCCAAAAGGATTTCCCAAAAAGGAAAGATCCATATCCTCTTCAGAAGTTCGCTCAACCAACGAACGACCATTTAGATTAAGGTGAAGGATTGAATTTTCTTTTACCGTGACTTCTTTTTCGCCGGAGGCTGCAATCATTGCGATGATTCCGAAGGTGACAAGGACACTCAGAATACTGAAAATGAAAAGCCCGACTATGACAGCAAGTACGTTTCCTAAGAATTTCATATGATTATAATTTGATTTTAAAGGCCATATGGAATCTCGCATGGGTGGAAATCATTCCTCCCTGTGACGTCTTCGTCATGCTCGATTTCATGGGTAGTTAAATTAAAGGCCAAAATAACCTATTTTGGCTGATGTTTACAAAAGGCTAATAACGGAGGAAATGTTTGCAAAGGTTGTGCTGATTCTTGGAGGAAACCTTGGAGATCGCAAGGAATTAATAAATCAAGCTGTAAAATCAATCTCTGAAAAGAACCGTTTGATCGCTTTTTCTGCCATATATGAGACTCAGGCGTGGGGAAACGTCGCTCATGGCAATTTTTTAAACCAGGTAATTCAAATAGAAAGTTCTCTTTCTCCTGAGAAACTCCTACATCAGATTCAGCAGATCGAAAAAAAACTTGGCCGAAAGCGTACAGAAACTTGGGGTGACCGGACAATGGATATTGATATTCTGTATTTCGGGGATGAAGTCATCAAAACTCCGAACCTGACAATTCCGCACCGATATATTCAAGACAGACGTTTTGTGTTGATCCCTTTGGCAGAGATCCTGCCGGATATGATTCATCCTGTACTTGGCAAAAGCAATCAGACTCTTTTGGAAGAATGCCAGGATCCATGCGAAGTCAAGATTTTCACCGGAACACAAAAAGACCCGCTTTGAGTGCGGGTCTTTTTGATTTATAATCCTGAAACCTCTGCTTCAGGATGGATTTTTTTCACCAGGCCTTGAAGGACTTTTCCCGGTCCGCATTCTACAAACTGAATCGCACCATCTTTCACCATATTTTGAACAGACTGAGTCCATTTCACCGGTGCAGTCAGTTGAGCGATGAGATTAGCTTTAATTTGGTCCACATCACTTACCGCTGTGGTGCTTACATTTTGGTAAATAGGGCAGACAGGATTACTAAAATGAGTTGCTTCGATAGCGGATTGTAATTTTTCTCTTGCCGGCTCCATCAGAGGAGAGTGAAATGCGCCGCCAACAGGAAGCGGTAATGCCCGCTTTGCTCCGGCGGCTTTCATCAGTTCGCAGGCGATCTCTATTCCTCGGTTAGAACCTGAAATTACTAATTGACCTGGACAGTTATAATTAGCCGGAACGACGATTTCTTCGGTGATTCCTGCACAGATTTCTTCGACTTTTTTGTCAGCCAAACCCAGTATCGCAGCCATTGTCGAAGGATTGATTTCGCAAGCTTCCTGCATGGCCATTGCCCGCTGATAGACAAGTTTCAGTCCATCTTCGAAAGCAAGAGTGCCGTTGGCTACTAAAGCGCTAAACTCTCCCAATGAGTGACCTGCCACCATGTCCGGAGCAAAGTCCGGAGTGGTTTTAGCTAAAATCACCGAATGAAGAAATATCGCCGGCTGAGTTACTCTTGTTTGTTTCAATTCCTCATCGGTACCTTCAAACATGATGTCCGTGATCCTGAAACCAAGAATTTCATTGGCCTTCTCAAAAAGGGCCTTAGCTGTTGGGTTTTCTTCGTAAAGGGCTTTTCCCATTCCGGGAAACTGGGCTCCCTGGCCCGGAAAAACAAATGCCTTCATTGATTCGATTTATGATTGTGAGGCGCAAAGATAGAGGTTTTCCATTAGTAGGAAATTGGTTGAATCCTTCTGGCTATTATAGAATATGACTGAAATGTGCTTTAAATACGGTTTCCTTATTTTCTTCAATCCAACTCAAAAAGGCTTTGACAGCCGGATTATGGTTTTTTTGCTTTAGCCAGACAAGGGTCCAATTAGCTCTCAGGGGAAGTCCCGGGTACTCCAGGATTGTAATTCTTTTGTCGATTATTTCCTGAGTCATTGAAAAACTTGATAGAAGCGACGCTCCCAGTCCTGCCATCACCGCTTGCTTTACGGCTTCATTTGTGGAAAGATCCATTTTGCTATTCACGGTAAATTCCTTCTCCATAAAAAACTTCTCCATCATTACCCGGGTTCCGGAGCCTTTTTCTCTCAAGACAAAAGGGATTTTATCCCAGTTTCCTTTTTCAATTTCGGTTCGATAGGTTTCAGCATTTTCAGGGGAACAAGCCAGATACCATTTGTTTTCAGCAAGAATTATACTGTCCAAATCGAGCTCTTCGGGTACCATAGAAACCAGAGCCAGATCGGTTGAATTCTCCTGAAGTTGTGAAATCACCGTAATTCGATTCGACACTTCCAAGTTCATCTCCAGATGCGTGTGAATTTTCAAAAAATCTGACATGATATAAGGCATTAGGTACTTGCCTGTGGATACGGTGGAAATTTTAATTTTCCCGATAAGGAGGCCTTTCATCTCCAGCACCCTGTTTTGGATCTTTTCGAGTTCGGAGAAGATCCTGTTTGCAGTTTCAACCAATTCCTCCCCGAAAGAAGTAATATGAATTTGCTTGCCAATAATCTCTGTTAGCGGGATTTCAAACTGATCCTGAAGGTTTTTAAGTTGGATGGAAACCGCAGGTTGGCTCATATTTAAAGCTACTGAAGCCCTTGTGATACTTTTTTGATTTGCTACGGCCTGTAAGATCCTGAGATGATGGAGAGATATATTCATAAATTAAATTAATGTATAAATATATACTTATAAAAAAATAATATGTTTTACTTTTTTCTACAAAAATCCAACTTCATCTTTGTGTCATGGATTTTCAAATACTTCTCAATAACCTCACGAATCCAAGTTTGCTGTTTTTCGTGTTGGGAATTTTAGCTGTCAGGTTAAAAAGTGATCTGGAGATTCCTCCCACAAGTGCCAAGTTTATAGCACTATATCTAATGCTCTCGATTGGATTCAAAGGAGGTCAGGAATTGTCCCATAGCGAGTTTGATTTGGGGATACTTGGGGCATTGGCCTTCGGGATTATTATTTCAGCAGCGATTCCTTTTTACACTTTTTTTCTCCTGCGGAAAAGACTTGGAACTGCAAACGCTGCTGCAATTTCAGCCGCCTACGGTTCGATCAGTGCCGTGACATTTGTAGCGGCTGTTTCATTTTTGGATCTTCAGGGGCAGACTTTTGGCGGACATATGGTTGCGGTGATGGCCTTGATGGAAGCTCCAGCGATCATTTCAGGGGTGATTTTGCTGGAGAAATACTCAGAAAAGAAGTCCGAAGGGGGAAAAAAGGAAATCATTTTGCACGCCTTTACTAATGGAAGTGTGCTTCTGATCTTAGGTAGTCTTGTGATTGGATTGATTGCTGACGAAAAACAGGCAGAAGGAATCAAGCCTTTTGTCACAGATATATTTAAGGGATTTCTGGCGGTATTCCTTTTGGATATGGGGATCTCCAGCGGCAGAAAGCTAAAAACCTTTTTTAAATACGGGTACTTCTCGAGTGTTTTTGCAATCCTCGTTCCCCTTGTAAATGGATGTGCTGTTGCATTCCTGAGTTTTTGGATTGCTCCCGAAGCCGGAGACCGTTTTATTTTTGCGATTTTGGCAGCGAGTGCATCTTACATCGCGGTACCTGCAGCGATGAAACTGGCAAACCCCGAGGCTGATGAAGGATTATATATTCCAATGGCTCTTGCGATCACATTTCCTTTCAATATCACAATCGGAATGCCCGTTTACTGGATGATTATTCAGTACTTCTAAAGTTTATAAGTTTCATGCGAAAGGAACTTAGACTTTTCTTCAGGGCTTGCAATCCGGCAGGTGTTTTTCTTGCCAAACCAACTGTATCGATTTTTTCCAATAAAATCATAGACCGGATCTCGGAGCCATTTTGGAAGAAATATAAGGGGATAAAAAGCAGGCCAAACGCCAGAAAGATTCCTGGCGATTTTCAAGGCAGCAGTGCTTTTGTAAAAGATCTCGCCATTTTCCAATAAGACCAGACTATCCAAATAATTGGCTTTAACCTGGTATTTTGAGAGAATCTCTTTGCTAAAACCATCTTGCAATGCTCCCACTAGGAATTTGTTGTGGCGATCCCTTTTGATAATGAAATCGATGGAAGCATTGCAGAGGTTACAGACACCGTCAAAGAAGACGATGGATTTGGTTTGTCTCATTTAACGAGCTGAATGGTTCCCTTCAGTGTTTGTTCCTTTTTTGCAGGATCCAATACGTCAAACCAAACTTTTCCAGAATAGAAATAAGTGCCCGCAGGTAGCTCATTTCCATTCTTGTCTCTACCATCCCAACGAATGAACACATCGTTTTCTGCAGATTCCAAACTGTTGTAAGTGAATACTTCCACTCCCCATCTGTTGACAATAAAGATTTCCACTCCGAGCACAAATCTTGGACATTCAGAGAATGGATTATCAAAGGCCATGAAGGTTTCGTTAAGACCGTCACCATTTGGAGTGAACGCATTTGGGATAATGAATTTTGGACAATTGTCCACGCATACGACATTGCTTGGCTCACTTTCATTTCCTGATCTGTCGATTGCAGTGATGTAGTAGCAGCCTCGGTAGTTTGGCAGATTGTTGATTCTTGTTTCAAGTTCCAACGCTGAAAGTTCGGCTACCAGCTCGAATTGGCCTTCTTCTCCGTCCGGAGTAAAGTATAATTTATAACCACTGAGTTCGTCATCACATTCCCCTGAGAAATCAGGTTTCCAGCTAAGGTCATGATAATAAGTGTTCACATTGCATGCGACCTCTGAGAGATATTCTTCGCAAACAGGACCTTCAAAAGTGAGGACAGGAGGACAAGGAAGTCGATTGTCATCCGGTTTTGCACAGACGATTTGTGACTTATTTTCCAAAGGATAGATCAGGCCGGCGACATTGTAGGCGCCCTTTGTCACCACGTAGTAGCAATATTCAATTTCCTTTCTAAGGGGAACTCCGTTTGAACTTCCATCATCGAAATATTTAAATCCTGCCTGAGTCACATCTACCTCAGCGATTTTCACAAAAGTATCTGCATCAGCAGCCGCAGCGTCAGTCCGATTTCGATAGACGTCATGCTTGTATTGAGAAATCGAATTGTTCCATGGAACTGTGAATGACCAGTTCAATTCAATTGCTTCATTAATTATTGTAGGCTCTAATCTTACCGAAGAAGCCGATGAGGAAGTGTCAATTTTCAGGTTGTTATCCAGCAATACAACACGATAATTGTAAACCAGATTTTCGGTATTCAAGGCTTTGTCAGTAAACAAAGTGTCGGTGGTGACACCAAGGGATATTCTTCCCTGACTTCCTGTGAAGCCATTATTCCTGATCAACTCATAACTATATGGGCCTGGGAATTGAACTTTATCAATGTCATATGGAGGTGTCCATTTGATGAAAATTTCACCGTTTACAGGATCTGTTGCTTCTACGCTAACATTGGTAATGATGGGAACGTCAACGTCTATTGTGATACAGATTTCATCGGAAACAATGCTTTCGCCGGCTCTTGGTTCTGGATAAGCTGCCACTAATCTGTAGCAATAAGTATTTCCTGGAGCCAATCCTTCTCCGCCATTCAAATCCTTAAAATTAAAGGTTGCCATGTCAGTGGTTCCGATCAATTCATAGCCTGGGCGGATTCCGGTTTCGCAGGAATCGGGTTCATACGGATCAGAATTGATTCTTCTCCAAATCTGCATTTCATTGGCTGAGTTGGCGCATACGTAAGGATCCCAATTGAGCTCAACTGATCTTCCTTCCATCTGTTCAATTTCATCAAACACAGGGGGAGGACCTACTATTTTTATTTTCCAGGTTTTGATATCCACCAACTTAGGGCCTGAACTTGGCTGGTCTGTGATTCGGACACGGACTTCATATTCCCTTGCTCGGACATGGTTGCAGACCGTTTGCCAGCTAAAATCAATAATTCCCGGTGTTGGCTGAAATTTGCTCAATGGGGAATAGGTGGCCGGAGAAGTGGTGATTTCCATGGGTTCACCAAAAATCTCAATTTTAATCGGGTCTCCATCCGGATCCTCCCCCTGGATAATTTCTTCGATCAAAGTACCTGCAACAACACAAAGGTCTGGAGGTAGAATCAGTTCAGGCCGCCGATTGTTAGAGTTTTCGATGATAATCTGCATGTCACGAATAACAAAGCCAATCAACTCCCATTTCCCGTCTAATTTTCGGTATTCCTTGATCTTGAATGCAACGTTAAATTGTCCTGCGGTCCCTGGCGCATCCCAAACAAGGTCCCCAAAAATAGGATCCAGTGTCAAAAATGGTGGTGTTGAACCATCTTCCTGCTTAAAGCTGAATTCTGAGGAAGCCGGGCTTCTGTAGTTATTTACTGGTCTTTGGAAAGCTTGTTTTGGAACATCCATTTCGTAAGCCAAGCTGTCTCCGTCAGGATCGTATGCGCCGGGATTGTGGATGTAGCGAACGTTGATAGCTCCATTGTCTACCGGTGGAATAGTCAAAACAGGTGAATTATTTACTCCGATAAATGGATCAATTGTAATTTGGGTTTCCACATAAAAAGGCGTGTCGACAGAATTGTCCATGTTCAGAGTCCGGTCATTTCTGTTGAATTCCTGGAATCGAATGGTGTATGTTCCCGGGCCTTGAAAGGTGTGAGTGATGACGAACGTATTTTTTTCGATTTGATCACCGAGGCTTTCCACAAGGGAAAAATCACTTTCCGTATTTAATTGCTCCTCTCTTCCATCTCCAAAATTGATAGTTCCAGGCCCGAAAATAACGCTGGAACGCGTGTCGGTATAGCCAACAACTATAATCCGGTAGGTGAGGGTTTGCACCGAAATCCGCTCAGCAATGATTTCTCCCGCCCGAATGTGCGTGGCCCATGCGTTTGAAATACCGAGAATCAGGAATGTTAAAAAGAACCCAAGGAAAATTTTAAGCTTCATAATGGTCAACTTTGGTCTTTTACAGGTTTAAAACTCAGCTCCAGCCAAAAAGTTGAGCTGATCAGTTTAATATTCATTTTTTACCTATACGAAATAAATGGAAGTAAGGAGAAATTCCCCGTAATGTCAAACAATAAAAATCAACAGACTGTTACTAATCAAATTGAAGCGAAGATTTTAAAGCCTGAAATCCTAAATTATTTAGAACCTTTTAAAATAGCTAAACCGTGTTTGAATGGATTGTTTACTAACCCAGCCAAATGTAAATTTGGCCGCATTAAACTCGCAGAATTCGTTCTAAACTAATCGAAAAATTGATATGAGCTGGGTTAAAAAAACCTTGAGTAGCACACTTGGAAGAAAACTTATCATGGCATTGACAGGTCTCTTCCTAATCCTGTTTCTTACAGGCCATGTTTCCGGAAACATGTTATTATTCAAAAATGATGGAGGAGAGGCATTTAATATGTATGCCAAGTTCATGACCACCAATCCGATCGTGAAGCTTCTTTCTTACATCACTTATCTTTCCGTAATAGGTCATGTTATCTATTCCATCATACTTTCAGGCCATAATAAAGCTGCTCGCCCGATAGCTTACGCTGAATCGAAGTCCTCTACTAACAGTAGCGCAGCGTCGAGAAATATGGGTATTTTGGGTACGGTCATTTTAGTATTTTTGGCAGGTCACATGTACAGCTTCTGGTTTCAGATGCATTGGGGAGAAATACCTCTTGTGAACTATGAAGGAGAGGAATACAAAAACCTTTATGCCGTTGTTCAGGTTGCATTTCAGCAGTTTTGGATGGTAGGGCTTTATGTCGTAGCAATGGCATTTCTTGCTTTTCACCTTTCTCATGGATTTGCCAGTGCGTTCCAAACTCTTGGATTAAGCCATAAAAAATATTCTCCAGCAATTCAATTTGTCGGAAGAGTTTATTGCATTCTGGTTCCTGTATTATTTGCCAGTATGCCACTTTACATCTATTTCACATCACAGAGCTAACAACTAGTCCCGTATGATATTAGATTCCAAATCACCTGCAGGTCCTCTGGCCGAAAAGTGGACTAAACATAAGTTTAACAGCAAGCTGGTCAACCCGGCAAACAAAAGAAAATACGACGTCATCGTTGTAGGTACAGGATTAGCCGGAGCCTCAGCTGCAGCTTCTCTTGCTGAGTTGGGTTACAATGTGAAGGCATTCACCTTCCATGATAGTCCAAGAAGAGCACACTCGATTGCCGCTCAAGGCGGTATCAATGCTGCCAAAAACTACCAAAACGATGGGGACTCTGTTTTCAGATTGTTTTATGATACCATCAAGGGTGGAGACTATCGGGCAAGAGAGTCCAATGTTTACCGTCTTGCAGAAGTTTCGGTAAGCATTATTGATCAATGCGTAGCGCAAGGTGTTCCCTTTGCCCGTGAGTATGGCGGATTGCTTGCCAACCGATCTTTCGGTGGAGCACAGGTGTCGAGAACTTTCTACGCTCGTGGCCAAACAGGACAGCAATTACTTTTGGGAGCATATTCTGCTCTTAGCCGTCAGGTAGCCAATGGCAAAGTAAAATTGTATCCACGTACCGAAATGATGGACGTTGTTGTAATTGACGGCCATGCAAGAGGAATCGTGACAAGAAATGTAATCACCGGTGAGGTCGAAACTCATGCTGCTCATGCTGTTTTGCTTTGCACAGGTGGTTATGGAAACGTCTTTTTCCTTTCCACCAACGCAATGGGATGCAATGTGACTGCAGCCTGGAGAGCTCACAAGCGCGGAGCATATTTCGCAAATCCTTGCTTTACCCAGATTCACCCCACTTGTATTCCTGTCTCAGGAGATCATCAGTCCAAGTTGACTTTGATGTCTGAATCCTTGAGAAATGACGGACGTGTTTGGGTGCCAAAAACTGTAGAAACTGCTGAGAAACTCCGTAAAGGACAAATCAAGGCTGCTGAAATCAAAGAAGAAGATCGCGATTACTTCCTGGAAAGAAAATATCCAAGTTTTGGAAACCTGGTCCCTCGGGATGTGGCTTCCAGAAATGCGAAAGAGGTTTGCGATGAAGGAAAAGGAGTAAATGAAACAGGAGAAGCAGTTTTCCTTGATTTCCGCGATGCAATTAAGAGAGATACCGAGGCTTTGATTAAAGCCAAATACGGTAACCTTTTCGACATGTATCAGCAGATTACCGGCGAGAATCCTTACCAAACTCCAATGATGATCTATCCAGCTGTTCACTATACTATGGGCGGACTTTGGGTAGATTATAATCTAATGACTACAGTTCCCGGATTATATGCTTTGGGAGAGGCAAACTTCTCAGATCACGGAGCAAACAGATTGGGCGCTTCTGCTTTGATGCAGGGATTGGCCGACGGATATTTCGTGATTCCTTATACTCTTGGAGATTATCTGGCTCAGACGCCACCAGTAAAGGTGGATGCTTCTCATCCGGAGTTTGCAAAAGTGTCCAGAGAAGTAAAAGACAGAATCAGCCAATTGCTCAATATAGATGGAAAAAAATCGGTTGATTATTTCCATAAGAAACTGGGTAAGATCATGTGGAATGAGTGCGGAATGGCACGGACTGAGGAAGGTTTGAAGAAAGCAAAAGCAGATATTCAGGCACTCAGGAAAGAATTCTGGTCAAACGTGAAAGTGCTGGGACAAAACGAGGAGCTTAACCAGTCTTTGGAGAAAGCACACCGCGTAGCTGATTTCCTTGAATTGGGAGAGTTGATGGTGGATGATGCACTCAACAGAAACGAATCTTGCGGAGGTCACTTCAGAGTGGAATACCAGACTCCGGAAGGAGAAGCATTGAGAGATGATGAGAACTTTGCTTATGTAGCTGCCTGGAAGTATACTGGTGACAATAAGGAAGAAGAACTTGTCAAAGAGCCTTTGGCCTTCGAAAACGTGAAGTTGACTCAGAGATCATACAAATAATCGCCCAGAAAAAAATTCATAAGGTTATGAAATTGACATTGAAAATATGGAGACAAAAAAACTCTGCTGATACCGGAGGATTTGTCACCTATCCGATAGACGGAATATCTAAGGACATGTCGTTCCTCGAGATGATGGACGTATTAAATGAAGAATTGACCGAGAAAAATCAGGATCCTGTACACTTTGATCACGATTGTCGTGAAGGTATATGCGGAACTTGTTCTCTGTACATAGATGGAAAGCCGCACGGACCACTGCAAACAACCACTTGCCAGTTGCACATGCGCTCATTCTCTGATGGAGATACCATCACCATTGAGCCATGGAGAGCGAAAGCATTTCCGGTTTTGAAGGACTTGGTGGTAGACAGATCTTCTTTTGACAGAATCATCCAAGCAGGAGGCTATGTGTCAGTTAATACCGGAGGTGTACCTGATGCTAACGAAATTCCGATTCCAAAAACGATGGCGGATCTTGCAATGGATGCCGCCCAGTGTATCGGTTGCGGAGCTTGCGTGGCAGCCTGTAAAAATGCCTCAGCAATGCTATTCACCTCTGCCAAAGTTTCTCAGCTTGCTTTACTTCCTCAGGGACAAATTGAGCGAAAAACAAGAGCTGAAAAGATGGTGGCACAGATGGATGCGGAAGGTTTTGGTGCTTGTACAAACACCGGCGCATGCGAAGCCGAATGTCCAAAAGGCATTTCACTCACCAATATTGCCAGAATGAACAGAGAGTATTTCTCTGCAGTAATGAGCAGCGAAAACATGTGATAAACGCATTAAACAAGAATAGAATAGGGGACAGGATTGATTTCTGTCCCTTTTTTTATTTTTGTTGTTCCCAAAAGCCAACCAAAAACTTCTTTTTAACATGATCACTTTTCAATCCTACTTTCCTGGTAAACCAATTTCTGAAGATTTAAAAGATCAGATTGCCGATTTTCTGGTCAAGGAACTGGGGAAATTTGGGGATCCAAAGGAAGATGTGTTGAAATGCCTTGCATATGTTTTTGGGCAAAATACTCCGGGTGGATTTGTGATTTTGGCCATGGAGAAATCCGAAATCCGGGGAGTATTGATTATGAACAAAACCGGGATGTCAGGCTATATTCCCGAGAATATACTGGTTTACATCGCAGTGGATGCTTCGAAAAGAGGAAGTGGAATCGGGCTAAAACTCATGAGTTTAGCCATAGAATCATCGGATGGAGCAATCGCACTTCATATGGAGGCTGATAATCCTGCAAGAAGACTTTACGAACGTTTGGGGTTTACCAATAAGTACCTGGAGATGAGATTGGTAAAGTGAGCCATTCCTTTTTTATTCATTTCCCGCAATAAGTTCAAGGAGACATTTTTCATAATTGAGGAAAAATTTCCTGAATCTTTTCTCACTAAAAATGACAAGAGTCCAACTCATTTTCCCAAAGAACTTTCATTAGCCTTCGTTCTTAAATATTGAAAGTTCAAGATTCTCAATTCTGGCAATTACGAAAACTAAGTTCCTGAAGAATTTCCTTTTCGGAAATGGATTTTTTGCCCTTCCTGCTTTTTGGCACCAGGATGGTAAAATATGAAGGGTAACCAATTATTACTAACACATGAAAAAGTTAATGTTTTTACTGGCCTTTGGCCTCTTGGGAATCCAGTTAGCGCAAGCTCAATCTCCTTCTACTGGCGGATTCGGTATTCGTGGCGGAGTAAATTTCTTCAATTTTGGAGGAGATGATGTCTCAGAAAATAACTACACAAACCGAACGGGATATCACGCCGGTGTGTATGCTTCCATCTTTGCATCAAGCAGAATAGCCATAGAACCAGGTGTTTACTATTCTGTAAAAGGAACTCAAAACGATGATGCAGTAAATAGCAGAGCGATTTTAGAATATGTAGACGTGCCTTTGCTTTTAAGAATGTACGTATCGGACGGGTTCAATTTGTTTGCAGGCCCTCAGGTATCTTTTCTGACTGAATCCAAATTCGAAAGTGATTTTGGAGGCTCAACTGTGAGCATCGACACCAACTCAATCAAGGATACGGACATGGGATTAGTCTTCGGTTTGGGGTACAACTTACCCAAGGGCTTCAATGTCCAGGGATCGTATGATTTGGGATTAACGCCAATTTTTGAAAATAGCGATGCTGATGTTTACAACAGAGGATTTAAGTTTTCTCTGGGATATACTTTCTAATCCAGACTTCTAAAAAGTGAAAAGGCTTTCCAATTTTGGAAAGCCTTTTTTGTTTCAGTTCAGGCTATTGATCCATTCCCGGATTAGTTCGACACCTTCCTTGTGAATTGTCGTTCGTCCGAGTTCCGGCATCGCAACACCCACCTGAGTTGAATTCATTCGGTGGGTGATGATGGACTCATCTGCCTCGCCTGGCGCGATATCGAATTTGAATTTTCCAGCTCCAAAACCTGCAGCCACCGGAGTTTTATTGATTCCAAGTTTCATTGGGTCAGTTTGATCGTGAGTGAGAAAAAGTCCTGATGTACTCGCGGGACCTTCTGCGCTATGGCAATGTGCACAATTGATGTCGAGATAAGCCATTGCCCTATCATTCAGAGGGAGGTCAGAGTCTTGGTAATTGATCATTGCGGGATGAGCCGATTCTCCCAGAAAACCTTCCAACTTTCCAAGTCCAGTCCAGTGAGCCAATTGATTTTTACTGCCGCTACCGAAATTCAATTCATTGTTCAGGTGCTTCACTTTCACTCCGATCGGTGCCATTTGCTCATTCCTGTTATGGCAGGATTTGCATTGATTTTTATTGGGAACCAGGTAATTGATCACCTGATATTTTCCCTGAATATCTACATACTTCACCTCGATTTCCCCACCGACTACTTTGAGCACCGCATCTGTCTGGCTTTCATTCCAGATGTATGGATAAGCTTCCCATCCATTTTCTTCGTGGATCATCAGTCGAGTTTCTATGATTCTTCTTCCTCCTTCCGGCTTTCGAAAATCGGCTGGGTAATAGAAATTTTTGATCAGTGTAGTTCCTTTTGGCAAATTCAATTCATCATCCGAAATGCTGGCTTTGACTCCTTCCGGCAGCTGCACAAACCGGGTTTTTAAGGCATAATCGGTGAAAAGTGAAGATGCCGGTTTGTAGAAAATTATGCCTTCTGCAGGTTTCAATGAATTGATTTCTCCTGTGAAAAAGCCATAGGTTGAAAGCCTTTTGTAAGGAAATTTTCCGTCTGCGATTTCCTCTTCCAGTTTGGTCTCCGCTGCCTTTTCTTCCTGACAAGCGATCAATAAAAAGCCTCCCAGAATGATCGCACCGATGCTAAGTGATAATTTCTTTCGTTCCATCTCCCTCAATTTCTATTCACTATCATCAAATTATTTCTCTGCAATATGTTTGGTGTCAGTCTGCACATCCACTTTACAATTTCCAAAAACCTGATAATCTGCGAAGGCCTCAATATTGTCTTTTCCATCCATCAGATAGAAGCGTGTAAAGCGTAGATTCTCCATCCCTTTTTCAGAAATACAAATCCGCATTGGGTTGGATTCGATGGTTTCACTGATGGTCTTATCCCAAAATCCATCGTAAATAATATCTTGAGTTTTGGCAGTGCCATGCGCATTGTAAACACTCACGAGCTGACCCATTTCTTTGGTCAAATCCGGGAACCCTTCGCTGTTATCGTATTCGTTGTCGTGGACATAAATGTCCGTCGTGAACGGAGACCAATTTGGATCCTCTGAAGGAAAGCCCGTAATCTGATAGTTGGCAATGGCTACACCCAGAGTTTTGTTTCGAAGGATCCGATTGTTGAAAACCTCCACTTCTTTCGCAGCAAGAAGAACTACTCCTGATCCCGGAGGAATCATCGTCACGGTATTTCCGTTTGGCTCTTCGCTGAGTGCGGTTGCAAAATTCTCGTGATTGTTATCGATGATATCGTTGTTATAGATTCGAGTTCTTCGACCGTCTGATTTTGGAAGTCCGGGAAGGTTGAAAACCAAAATTCCACCGGCATTTTCTCTCGCTATGTTTCCATAAACCTCCGCATTGTCACAGTTTTCGATTTCAATTCCTGCGACATTTCCGAAGGCAAGCGAGTTTTTCACGACAATATTTTCAGATTGACCCACATAAATACCGGCATCACGGGAATGCGAAGCAATGCATTCGTCGATCAACACATTTTTGCATTGCACGGGATAGATAGCGTAAGTACCATTTTTGGATTTATCGCCGTTGGTCCAGGTTACATTGATCCTGCGAAAAGTAATTCCATCGGAATGCTGCGATTTGATACCATCGCCGGGTGCATCTTCGATTGTCAAATCCTGGATGGTGATTGAATTACCCACGATTTTCACCCCTTCTCCACCGCTCTTGAGGTTCTTGAAAGAAAGCACCGTTTGGTCCATTCCGGCACCTTTGATAAGGATATGAGTTTTATTATCGAGGATTAATTGGGTGCTCAGTTCGTAATATCCTGCCGGAATCTCGATCGTTGCGCTGTCTTCTGCCATGATGAAATCTTCCACGACTTTTTCAACTTCTTCGGCACTTACCCTTGTAAGTTGGGAAGAGTCATAAGTCATTTCATTTGTGCTGCTGCTACAGCCAATCACTGCAGTTAGCAAAAACAATGAAAAGAGGGATGAAGCAATATTTTTCATGACATTTGGGTTTTTGAACAAATTAATCTGCCAAAACTAGCCATTACAAAAAACAAAAGCTTTTGAGAAAAGTCAAATAATCAAATCTTTGCCCGGATCCGGCTCAGCGTTTCAATACTCATATCAAGGTAAGATGCGATATTCCCCACCGAAGCTTTTTGAATTACTTTAGGTCGGTATTCCATCAATTCGAGGTATCGTTCGCGTGCAGTTTTGAATTTTGCAAAAATAGATTGCTCCTCCAATACGATGTAATACTGTTCCAGAATCATCCGGTAAGCTCGTTCTATTCTCGGATTGTCCACAAAAAGTGACTGAAGTTCATCGTAACTGATTCGGTAAACCACACTTTTTTCCAGTACTTCTATGTTTTCGTAGGATGGTTTGCGGGTAATAAAGGAGTGCATCGCAGTGACAAATTCCCCGTCAAGAGAGAAAGACACCGTTATATCCTTGTTTTCCCGGACGTAAAAACTCCTGGCAGCGCCCGATTTGATGTAGTGAAGGAAATAGCTGATTTTACCCGCTTCTTCCAGCAATCCGCCTTTTTCATAGCTAACACTTTCCAGCTTGGCGGAGAATGCTTTTTTGTCTGCATCAGTCAGAAAAGGAAATTCATCAAAGATACCTATGAGTTTTTCCATAATTGGTGTATTAAATAATCAGAGATTCGGCTGAGTATTTTAAATGCTTCTGTTAGTTTTAGCAAGTAAATTAAAAATATAACCGATTCATGAAAAAGCTTTTGATCTTATTCTTCGCATTAGGGATTTTTGGGAGTGCTCAGGCGCAACTATTTGGAGTCAGGGCCGGATTGAGTTCAGCAAATTTTTCCGACACCAATTATAATGCAAAAGTTGGAGCCCATGTCGGGATTTATTACTGGTATGAAATTGACAATTTTGCGATAGAACCGGGTGTCCAGTTTTCACAGAAAGGGTATGAGTCCAATGAGAAAACGACAGGTGCCGTAATTGATGAAAGATTAAATTATCTAGATTTCCCTTTGATATTCAGGTTGGACATTATTCCTGTCCTAAACGTGTTTGCCGGTCCGCAAGCTTCCTTTTTGTTATCCAGAAAATATGAGTTGGCAGGTGTGACTTCGACCAGTACTGATGTGATCCGTGGGTATGATTTTGGGGGTCTGGTCGGCATGTGCGCTTATCTTCCAGGAGGAGTGAATTTACAGTTAAGCTATGATTTCGGACTTACAGGCCTTAATTATTACGACACTGATGTGAAAAATCAAGTACTGAAAATATCAGCCGGATTTGACTTCTAGAAAATAAAACCCGATGCGAATCGGGTTTTATTTTTTTAACCGATCAGGGTTTTCTTCGATAAAGGATTTCCATCCTTCATTTCTTCCCCGGGTTTGCATTCTTCCTTCGTGAAAATGATGACAAAGGGCAACTGCCAATGCGTCTGTGGCATCCAAAAGCTTTGGCAATTCCTCGATATTTAGCAAGGTTTGAAGCATAGCTGCCACTTGTTCTTTGGAGGCATTACCGTTTCCGGTCACTGATTGTTTTACTTTTTTCGGAGAATATTCAGTGATTGGGATATCCCGTGCCAAGGCTGCAGCCATCGCGACACCTTGGGCTCGTCCAAGTTTGAGCATCGATTGCACGTTTACTCCATAGAAAGGAGCCTCCAATGCGACGGTATCTGGCAAAAATTCATCGATGATAGCGGTAACCCGCTCAAAAATCTTTTTCAGCTTCAGTTCGTGCGTTTCATATTTTTTCAGATGAATTACGCCGTATTGCAAAATCTTGTATTTCTTTCCCTCGATGAGTAGCAGTCCATACCCCATCACAGTGGTGCCGGGGTCGATTCCCAGGATGATTTTTTCCTTTGCCTCTTTTTTTGGTTCTTTACTCACACCCGCAAGTTAGCCCAAAAGATGCTAAGTTTTTATCTGGTCTGGATGCTGATCTATTTCCTTCTTCTTTCAGAATTAGCCAAATTTTGGCCAGAAAGAAGTTGTGAAACAAAGCAGGTTCAGGTTTTTCCAAAAGTCTCAGTATTGATTCCATGTAGAAATGAGTCAGAGAATATCCATCGTTTGGCGGGTGAATTCAAAAGACTTCACTATCCAAATCTTGAGTTGATTTTCGTGGACGATCACAGCGAAGACGATACCTATGAATTAATTGAGGCAGCTGCTTGTAGTGATCTGAGAATTGTTCCGTTGAGAAGTCCCGGGGAGGGAAAAAAAGCTGCTTTAGAATTTGCGATAGATCAGGCCAATGGTGAAATAATTCTTTGCTCTGATGCGGATTGTTCATTTCCCGAGAATTGGGTAAAAGGAATGGTTTCACAATTCGATAATCAAGAAATTCAACTGGTAGCCGGACCGGTGATAGTAACTGATAATGGCAGATTTTTGGGAGCATTCCAGCAAGCAGACTGGGCGAGCAATCTTTTGGTTTCGGCTTACTTTTTCTCCAAAAGCAAACCTCTGATGTGCAGCGGAGCAAATCTTGCATACAGGAAAAGCGCATTTTTAGATGTCTTGGGATATGAAGGGAATCGCGATTTTTCTTCGGGAGACGATGAGTTTTTGCTGAAGAAAATAGTGAAGAAGTACGGAGCCTCATCCTGCGTTTATTTGCCTTTCGTAGAAAATCTGGTCCAAACCAAACCTGAACCAAACTGGAAAGCATTCATCAATCAGCGCGTCCGCTGGGCAGGAAAGTGGAAAGCCCACCGATCTTACTCACATGCAGTTTCAGCAGTTTTCTCATTTTTGGCCCAGCTTGTTTGGATGGGCAGTTTTGGATTATTGACTTTGGGATCTCTTGGAATTTTAATTTTCGGCATGGTTTGGACTTCCAAAATTCTGGCAGAAAAAAGATCCCTTGGGAAAGTCCTGAGAATCTTTGGAATCAAGCATCGAAAGATTGAATTTGTTCTGACTTCCTTCATTCATCCGATTTATGTGCTTGCAGTGGGTTTGGGAGCGATTCAAGGAAATTTCACATGGAAAGGTCGTCGAAATAGCAGAAGTGATTAATTTAGCCTTGAAAATCAAACCATGACCGACGTAGAATTTGACCTGATGGACGAGCTTTATTTTGTCCAGCCATTCGAAAACATCCAAGAAACCCTCAAGTGGCAGGAGGAATTGCTTTTGACAACCCTGCAATCTCTTTATTCCCAGGGATATATCAAGTGCTTGGAAACGCCCGATCATGAGCGATTTGACGAGGTGGATGTATTAAAAGATGGGAAAAAATTGTTTTTTCTCGCTACCAAAAAAGGCCTGATGGCACATAACTCAATCTGATCCTTGGCTACCGAAACCTTAAAATATCAGCGCAAGGAACTTGAGTTAAAAGCGCTGCTGGAAATCACTCAGGCGATCAATGAAAATCAGTCCGAGTCCGTCTTGCTCAATATATTCAAATTCACTTGTCTGGTTCATTTGAATATTAAGGCATTGCTGCTTTATGTGGCAAAAGAGGGGGATTTTGAGAATAAAATAAGTCATGGGGTAAAAGCCAAGGTGCCAAAATTTATTTCAGGGGATCAGGTCATCGATGAAAAAAAATCCGGTGAGCTGAGATTGAACATGACCAGCGAGTATTCTTTCGAGGAGCTTGAAACCTATTTGCCGGTCTACCATAAAGATAAAATGCTGGCGATTTTATTTCTGAGAAGAAAAGATCTCAGCCTGGATGTTGATCTGAATTTCACTCAAGCTTTGACCAATATCCTTGTCGTGGCTCTTGAAAATAAGAGGTTTGCCAGAAAGCAGCTGCAGCAGGAAGTACTAAACCGTGAAGTGGCGATTGCATCCCAGGTCCAGCAAATGCTTTTCCCTTCCGAGCTTCCTAATACCAAAGAACTGAAAGCAAAAGTGACCTATTTCCCGCACAGCATGGTTGGCGGGGATTATTACGATTTGGTTCAGAAGTCAAAAGATGAAGTTTACTTCTGTATTGCGGATGTTTCCGGCAAAGGGATTTCAGCAGCGCTTTTGATGTCAAACTTTCAGGCAGCACTTCGAACGTTGCTCAGAAGCGATGCAGATCTGAAAATGGTTGTCAATCAGCTGAATTATACACTTTTCGAGAACACAAAAGGAGAGAGGTTTATCACTTTTTTTCTGGGTCATTTTAATTTTAAAACTCGCGAACTTCATTTTGTAAATGCCGGCCATAATCCTCCATTGCTTTGTTGGGAAAAAGAAAAGCGAAGTGAATTATTAGAAGCCGGGACGACTATCCTTGGAGCCTTTGAAGAGTTGCCTTTTTTGGAGGTTGGAACCAGGAAAAACCTGAATCATTTTACAATTCATTTGTACACGGACGGCCTGACGGAAGCTATGAATTCCTCTGAAGAAGAATATGGAGAAGAGCGGTTTCAGAATTTTGTGGACACGCATATAAATATGGATCCAGAGGAATTTCACACAGTATTCCTGGAAAAAATGGGCGAGTTTTCTCAAGACGTTCCGCTTACAGATGATTTGACATTACTCAGTCTAAGGTTCCAGTAAGCAATGGTTTGGCATACAGTTCCAATTCTTGTTCAGCGAGTTTTTCCGGAAAGGATATGGAATGGAGACCCTGAGCATAACCGGATTTACCTCACCTTTGATGATGGGCCAGTTCCCGGAGTCACCGATTTTGTGTTAGACGAATTGGCAAAAAGGAATCAGGTAGCCACTTTTTTTGTAGTGGGCGACAATGTCCGGAAGCATCCTAAATTGGCCCGGAGAATTCTTGAATCAGGGCATCAGATCGGTAATCATACTTTTAACCATCTGAATGGATGGAAAACTGATCTGGATTCTTATATCGAAAATGTTGAACGATGTCAGGACACACTTCGGGATCTGTTGGCTTTCGAAGCAACGCTTTTCCGGCCTCCTTACGGATTACTGACTCAGGCCCAGGCCAAACTGGTAAGGGAAACACATCAGATTACCATGTGGAGTTTGCTCTCCGGAGATTACGATGAGCAACTCGGATCTGAAGTGATTTTAGAAAAAACCAAAATCCACTCTCGCCAAGGAAAAATCGTTGTTTTTCATGATCAGGAGAAAACGGCGAAAGTTTTACCCAATTTTTTACCAAATTACCTTGATTATGTTCTGGATCAGGGTTGGTCCACTTCCACTTTATGATATTGATACCTTCGCTGATTCTGGTTACTATTCTGGTTGTTCAGAATATTTTGCTTTACCTCAGGATCAGGTTTGATTTCCAAAATCATCGTAAAAAATTACCCGAAAACCTCCCAGTCGTTTCTGTTTTGATTGCTGCCAGAAATGAAGAAAAGCACTTGCCGAGGCTTTTGGCTTCACTCGGGAGGCTCGATTATCCGGATGAAAAATTACAGATTTTGATTGCGGATGACCTGAGTTCCGATTCGACCTTAAAAATTATAAAGCATTGGTGCGATCGCCCGTCAAGAAGTTATTTTGCAGTGGAAGCTAACCAGGCATTCACTAGAAATGCGAATGGAAAGGCAAATGCGTTGGCTTTTTTGGAGCAAAGTGCTACAGGAGAATTTCTGTTTTTCACTGATGCAGATTGCCAGGCGAACCCCGGTTGGATCAAAGAAGCCGTTTCCTGCATGGATCAAAGTGTTGGATTACTCAATGGGATTACCCAGGTCAAGGGAGAAAGTTGGCTTGCTAAAATGCAAGAAATCGATTGGTGGAATACTCTGGGAATCGTCAAAATAGTAACTGACTTGGGATGGCCTACCACCGGAATGGGCAATAATATGGTGATAAGAAGGGAAGCTCTCGAAAAAATTGGTGGTTTTGCTCATTTGCCATTTTGTATGACTGAGGATCTTGAATTATCCAGGTCAATTCGAAAGGCTGGATATCGGGTTATTCACCAAGTGAGTCCTGAAATTTTGGTGTTTACAAAAGCTGAACCTGACTGGAATGCACTTATGCATCAACGAAAGCGTTGGATGCAGGGGGTAATTACATTGCCACTTTTTTGGTTGGTTATGCTCTTTTTTCAAGCCGCATTTTTTCCTGCAGTAGTATATTTACTATGGGTTAGTCCTCTGATTGGTATCAGTTTTTGGCTATTGAAAATGGCGGTTCAAAGCTTTTTCGTAAGAGAATTTTCATCCAAAGTAACTTCACCACCCAATTGGAACGATCTTTTGATGTTTGATTTTTATTACTTGCTTTCTACCTCCAACACGATTCTTTATTACTTTTGGCCTTCCCGAATCCAATGGAAATCCAGAAAATACAGATGAACCTGATCGATACCCATGCGCATATTTATTCCACGAAATTCGATTCGGATCGAGATCAAGTCATTCAGGAGATCCGGAATGCGGGTGTGGAGCGGGTTTATATGCCAAATGTGGATGTGAATACAATTGAGGCAATGCTCGATTGCGAGGAAAAATACCAAGGTTTATGCATTCCGATGATGGGCTTGCATCCTTGTGATGTGAAGGAAGATTTCGAAGAACAGCTTCTTGTAATGGAAGATTGGCTCAATAAAAGATCATTTGCAGCAGTAGGAGAGATCGGGCTGGATTTGTATTGGGACAAAACCTTTTTTGAACAGCAGAAAAAGGCCTTGCGAATTCAGATTGGCTGGGCAAAAGCTAAAAATCTTCCAATTGTGCTCCATTGCAGAGAATCCATGGATGAGACGATCGCTATTGTAAAAGAAGAACACGATGGAAAACTCAGAGGAATTTTTCATTGTTTCAATGGAAATGTGAGCCAGGCCAACCAAATCATAGAAATGGGATTTCTTTTGGGAATTGGTGGTGTAGCCACTTATAAGAATGGAGGTTTGGACCTGGTAATTCCCGAAATTGGCTTAGAAAACCTAGTGTTAGAAACTGACGCACCTTATCTTGCTCCCGTGCCCTTTCGGGGAAAAAGAAATTCTCCAGCCTATTTGCCATTTATTGCAGAGAAAATCGGGGACTTTCTTAAGATTTCGAAAGAGGAGGTAGCCTTAAAAACAAAGGAAAACGCATTGAATTTATTCCATGATTTTCAGTCATGAATTATAAAATCGTAAGACTTAATACAGGATTAAGAACAAGTAAAACCTCATCGGTGCTGATTATCTATACCGGGGGTACACTTGGAATGGCGTATGATGAATCGGGAGCATTGGTTCCTTTCAACTTTGGCCAAATCCTGGAAAAGATTCCCATCATGTCTAATATGAATATCGCCATTACGGTGATTTCATTTCCCGAGCCAATCGATTCATCCAATGTATCGATGAAGCACTGGACAGATATGGCCTATATTATATATGAGAATTATGACAGCTACGATGGCTTTGTAGTTTTGCATGGTACTGATACGATGGCGTATTCAGCATCTATGATGAGCTATATGCTTCAAGGTTTGAATAAACCGGTGATTTTTACAGGGGCGCAGCTTCCTATCTCGGCCATGAGATCAGATGCCAGAGAAAACTTAATGACTTCACTTGAAATAGCTACTGCGAAAATCAATGATAAACCGATCGTGCCTGAAGTTTGTATTTTTTTCAATCATATGCTTTTGAGGGGCAACCGATCCAAGAAAGTTCAGAGTGTCCACTTTGACGCATTTGAGTCAGAAAATTACCCGTCGCTGGCAGAGGCAGGAATTGTGATTGACTACAATACCTCGGTAATACGGCCAATAGAATCGCACAAGAAATTAACAAATCGAAATCATCTTGATAATGGCGTGATGATTTTGAAGCTGTTTCCCGGAATTACCTCCAAAGTCATGGATGCTTGTTTCGATATTGAGGGTCTCAAAGGAGTCGTTTTGGAAACATACGGTTCCGGTAATAGCCCAAGCGAAGCTTGGTTTATGAATTCACTCGGGCGGGCAATTAAGAAAGGATTGATCATCCTGAATGTATCCCAGTGCAACGGTGGAAGAGTGATCCAGGGAAGATATGAGACCAGTAAGGAACTGTTGAATGTGGGTGTAATTAGTGGTGCAGATATCACCACAGAAGCCGCAATTACCAAGTTAATGTTTTTACTGGGGCAAGAGAAGAACCTGGATGATGTCAGGAAAAAACTGACAATTCCTCTGGCAGGTGAAATGACTTCCTGATTTCAATTGTTGGCTATTATTCAGGAATATTTGGAATCGGGACGAATAATTTTTTTCTTTGCACTCCGATTCGCAAAACGATTCATAATTGACACAGAGAGGTGTCCGAGTGGCTGAAGGAGCACGCCTGGAAAGTGTGTATACCCTTAAAGGTATCGAGGGTTCGAATCCCTCTCTCTCTGCAAATAGAACCAACTTCATAAATGAGGTTGGTTTTTTTGTTTTAGCGACATTTGAAATGCTTCAAAAAGGTAATACTGCTTTTATTTTCAATCAGAATTCATGGAAAATTTCAGAAAAGATTAGCGAACTCAGAAAACAGAACTTTTTTATTTCCATTCCTCAAAAAATAAAAACAATGGCCAAAACTTGTGTTTTATTCTATCAAAATGGAAAAAACCTGAATAAAAAACCAAGGAAGGCCATTTCAAGGTAAGATTGTGACGGATTGTTTTGGGATTAGTCAGAATTTAAAATGGATTTTAGTGCTGCTGATGTAAAAGTACCCGACTAAGGCATTTTTTTATTTTTCTTTTTGAGAAAAAATAAGAACCTTAACAGCGAGTTTAAAGGTCTATTCTGTTTTCTTCAAAAAATAGTTATTCTTCCGCTCGTGTAAAAATTGCCTTAGTAAGGCTTTAAAAGCGGAATTGTAAAAAAAAATCTAAAAGAGGTCATTGTTTTTTGAATTTAAAAAATGATAACTTTAAAACTCGATTCCAGTGTAAAAAACCATTTAACCTTTATCTAAAGTCTAATTAAAAATCACATTATGAGAAAGTTAATCACTTTGTTCATGCTTGCAGGTATCATGTTTGTTCCTGTTTTCGCTAACGCACAAGAAGCAGCTGCTGACACTGCTGCTCAAGAAGCAACTACCCCAGCGGCCGAGGAGCCTGCTGCATCTCCCGCAATTGTAGACGATGAGATCGTTGCAGAGGAGCTTGGTTTTCATCAGCAAGTAAAAGAAAAGTTTATTGAGGGCGGAGTCCTTTATATGACTCCTATTTTGTTTTGTTTGATTTTGGGCCTTGCAGTATCCCTAGAAAGAATCATCACATTGAACCTTTCTACTACAAACACTAAGAAGTTGTTGATCAGAGTTGAAGATGCTTTGGCTTCTGGCGGAATTGAAGCTGCTAAAGATGTGACCAAAAACACCAAAGGCCCTGTTGCTTCTATCTTTACCCAAGGTCTGATGAGATATTCAGAGGGAATCGAAATGGTTGAGAAGTCAGTTATCGCTTATGGTTCTGTTGAAATGGGACGCTTAGAAAAGGGACTTATCTGGCTCGCTTTGTTTATTGCGACAGCTCCTATGTTGGGTTTCTTAGGTACAGTAATTGGTATGATTGAGGCATTTGATGCTATTGAGGCAGCTGGTGATATTTCTCCATCTCTTGTTGCTGCGGGTATTAAAGTCGCATTGATTACTACTGTAGGTGGTTTGATCGTGGCGATTATCCTACAAGTTTTCTATAATTATATAGTTGCAAAAATTGATTCCCTTGCAAACAGTATGGAAGATGCATCAATATCTTTAGTGGATGTGCTCGTAAAGCACAAACTGAAATAATAGTAATTTACTGTTAGTTTGGATTTTCCCATAGTTTCACACATTAAAATATATTAATAATGGATATATATGACATTGGTTTGTATGCTGGGTACCTTTTGGTTATTGTCGGTACTTTTGCAGCAATCCTACTTCCGTTACTCAAGGTATTTGGTAACCCGAAAGATTTGATGACATCTGGAATAGCGGTTCTAGGGATTTTAGGACTCTTCGCTATTGCCTATATGATTTCTGATAATGACGTAACTCCTAGATTGGCAGCAGAGCCATTTAATATGACTCCACAATCTTCACAATTTATTGGAGGCCTCTTGATTTCATGTTATTTCTTGTTTGTAATTGCTTTTGTAGGGATTTTTGTTACGGAAGCTTCTAAACTATTGAAATAATGGCTAGCAGAATGAAAAAGGAAGCACCAGAAATCCCTGCGGGATCTATGGCAGATATCGCCTTCCTACTTTTGATCTTCTTCCTCGTTACCACTACAATTGCTTCGGATAAAGGGATTTTGAATTTCCTTCCACCCAAGCAGGATCCAAATGTGCCTCCGCCTGATATAAAGGTGAATGAAAGAAATATCTTTACAATCCTCATCAATGCTAACGATCAACTTCTAGTTGAAGGTGAATACGGTACTACTGAAAGTTTAGATCAAGACGTTAAGGCATTCATTTTGAATTTCGGTGCACCCGATGAAGAAGGACAAGCTCTCTATAACTCACTTCCAGCTTCCCTTCAGTCATTGGCTCTTAGAGATCCTGCATCTTCAGATGATCCGAGTGAGGCTATTGTGTCTATTAAGACGAACAGAGGGACCAGCTATGACATATACCTTGAGGTATTTGATTTAGTTAAAAAGGCTTATTTCGATATTTATGCGGCGAGAGTAAATCTTTCATCCGAGGAATATAGAGCCCTATCAGCTGAAATGCCAGGAGAATCGGATTTACAAGACAAAGGAAAAGAAGGAATCCCAATGGCGATTTCAATTGCGGAACCAGATAAACAAGGAGGTAATTGATATGGCAAAGTTTAAAAAGAAAAGTAAGGCATCAACGGCGATTTCTGTCGCATCCCTACCAGATATTGTTTTTATACTTCTTTTCTTCTTTATGGTGACCACCGTAATGAGAGAGCAGGATATATTGGTAGAACAGAAACTTCCACAGGCTTCACAGCTTCAGAAGCTTCAAAAGAAAACTTTAATTTCTTACATTTATTTAGGAAATCCAAAGAATGTTGCTCTTTATGGAACTGAACCAAGAATTCAGGCAAACGATGCTTTGTTAAACCCTGCTGACATTGTTCAGTGGGTTAACCAAGAAAGAGATTTGCTTCCTGAATCCGAAAGGGGATTAATTACAATCTCTATGAAAGCAGATAAAGATGTGAAAATGGGACCAATCTCAGATGTTCAGACTGAACTTAGAGAAGCGGATGCTCGTCGTGTACTTTATGCAGCCACCAAAAAAATTGATTAATTAATCTAGTTCATCCAGTATATTTAAAGCTATCTCTTAAGAGATAGCTTTTTTCATTTAATGGCATATGATCGTAAATCTTACTAATAAAAAGAAAGTTCAAAATTCCTGGGCAATGTATGATTGGGCTAATTCTGTTTATAGCCTGGTGATTACATCTACTATTTTCCCTGTCTATTTCAATAGCGTGACTAAAAATGCTGATGGGAGCGATAAGGTTAGTTTTTTTGGTATAGAGATGATCAATACAGTTTTGTATTCCTATTCGATATCGTTTTCCTTTTTGGTGATAGCACTTATTTCTCCTTTGCTTTCAGGAGTAGCTGATTCAAGCGGGAAGAAACTTCATTTTATGAAGTTCTTTGCCTATTTGGGGTCGATTTCTTGCATTGGTCTCTTCTTCTTTGATGGTAGTAATCTTGAATGGGGGATTATTTGTAGTGTTTTGGCAAGCATAGGATATGCGGGTAGTATTGTTTTTTACAATGCTTATCTGCCCGAAATCTCGGAAGAAAGTGAGTATGATATGTTAAGTGCAAAGGGTTTCGCACTTGGTTATATTGGTAGTGTAATCTTGTTGGTATTAAACCTCATGATGATTCAATTTCCCACTTGGTTTATGATTCCTGAAGGAGGATTTGCAGCACGTTTTTCCTTTTTAATCACCGGAATATGGTGGGCAGGTTTTTCTCAGATTCCATTTAGAAACCTTCCAATAAATCCATTTAAAAAGCATATCAAGAAGGAGATCCTTTTAAAAGGATATCAAGAAATAAGGAAGGTCTGGGGTGAAGTTCGGGAGATAAAAGTCATGACCAGATTTCTGACTTCCTTTTTCTTTTATTCTATGGGAGTTCAAACAGTCATGTATTTGGCTGCTTCTTTTGGAGACAAAGAACTAGGATTACCAGGAGATCAATTGATTTTAACCATTCTTATTATCCAGTTTGTAGCAATAATCGGAAGTTATTTTTTTGCTTTTATTTCAAAAATGTATGGGAATAAAGCTAGTCTTGTCATCATGGTTCTCGTTTGGGTGATCATATGTGGTGCTGCTTACTTTGTTTATACAGTTTATGAATTCTTCGCTTTGGCCTTCATTGTGGGTTTAGTTATGGGGGGGATTCAATCACTTTCCAGGTCCACTTTTTCCAAACTTATTCCAAAATCCACTACGGATCATGCTTCTTATTTCAGTTTTTATGATGTCACAGAAAAACTAGCAATAGTTTTGGGAACACTTTCCTATGGACTTATCGAACAAATGACAGGAAGCATGAGGAATAGCTCTTTGTCTCTGGGGATTTTCTTTTTGGTTGGTTTGGGATTTTTACTATTAGTGACAATTCCCAAAAAGGATCTTTCAGTTGAAACAGCCTGATTATGGTAAAAATTCTGTCAGGAAATCAGGTAAAACTTTTAGATGAATTGCACTTAAAGCATTCAGGCCAATTTAGCCATGAACTGATGGAAGAGGCTGCTAGAGGTTTTGTGAAATGGTTTTATGAGCAGGATTTTGATGGAAACTTTCTGGTTTTTGTTTTCGCCGGTGCCGGAAATAATGGAGGTGATGGTTTAGCGATTGCAAGGTTACTTAATGAAGCTTCAAGGAATATCAAAATTGTCAAATGCTTTGAAAGTGAGGATCAACTTAACCCTGATGCAAAGCATAATTGGAATTTACTTTCTCCAGTCATTGACATGCTTGAGTGGAAAAAATTTCCAGGTAATTCTAAAGGCATTTTGATTGACGCATTTTTGGGAGTTGGGTTTAAAGGTGAGTTAAGACAAACTGCCAAAGATATTATTACCACAATCAATCATTTTGATGGGATTAAGATTAGTGTCGATTTGCCAAGTGGTTTGCATTCTGAGACTATTAGCAAAGAATATGTCGTAAAAGCAGACTTCACTGTTTCATTTGCTTTTCCCAAGTTGTCCTTGCTTCTACCTGAGCATTCAGAATATGTAGGGGAGTTGAGCGTAGTAGATATTGGAATAAGTGACGATAGGTATCAGTCTTTCGATTCTAATTTTTTTTATGTTCAGCAACTTGACATTCCATCACTTCATCGAAAATTTCATAGGTTCAGTCACAAAGGCGATTTTGGTAAAATCTTACTTGTCGGAGGAAGTCCCGGTAAAATGGGAGCTTTAACTCTTTCCTCAAAAAGCGCGCTTAGGACTGGTTCGGGTTTGGTTACTTGTCATCTTGAGGAAACTGAACGTTTCATTTTGCAAGTCAGCGTACAGGAAGCAATGGTTACCTGGGGAGAATTGGGGGATCTTGAAAATTACGATGCAATCGGAATTGGTCCCGGATGGGGAAAAGTCAACCGTAAACACCTTTTGGAACAAATACTGAATGAATTCAAAAAACCTTTGGTGATTGATGCCGATGGATTAAATCTATTAGCTCAAAATCCTGAATTGATAGCCAGACTTCCTGAAAATTCGATTTTAACTCCGCACATCGGTGAGTTTTCTAGATTAGCAGGATCCGCCGATAATCATCTTCACCGGATGGAATTGGCAAAAGATTTTGCCCAAAATTATCATGTCATATTAGTACTCAAAGGAGCAAATACAGTCATTAGTTTGCCCGATGGCCGTCAACTATTCAATTCCACAGGAACAAATTATATGGCAACAGGTGGTGCCGGCGATGTTTTGACAGGTATGGTTACCGCTTATTTAGGAATGGGATATTTGCCTGAAAACGCAGCCATTTGTGGTGTTTTTCATCATGGATTGGCAGGAGAATTCGCAGGCAAAAAAAAGCGCAGAAGTTTAATAGCATCAGACATTATTGATGAGATCCCGGAAACCTATATTCAACTTAACATTGTCTGATTATTGCCCAATCCCAAACTATTATCTTTTGATCGCGGTTCTTTCTGAGAACCATTTTTGAAATGAAAAACGAAAAACTTCTGCTGTGGACGCTTGCAGCCATCAATTTTATCCATATCGTCGACTTCATGATTTTGATGCCTTTGGGTCCTCAATTGATGAGGATTTTTGATATTTCACCCAGAGAATTTGGATTACTTGTATCATCTTACACATTCAGTGCTGGGATTTCCAGTTTTTTTGGAGCATTTTTTTTGGACCGATTCGACCGAAAGAGGATTTTGCTTTGGGTTTATATCGGATTTGCGGTTTCCACTTTAGGCTGTGCTCTTTCGCCAAGTTATCCAGTTTTGCTGATTGCCAGAGTGCTTTCCGGAGTATTCGGTGGTTTGACATCTGCTTTGATTCTTGCAATTATCGGTGATGTAATTCCCGACACGCGAAGAGGCAGAGCAATGGGTCTGGTGATGGCAGCATTTTCAATAGCTTCTGTTTTAGGGGTTCCGATGGGTTTGTTTTTAGCAAGTTTGTCTGACTGGCATACACCATTTTATATCCTGACTTTTTTGTCGGTATCGAGTTTGGCAATGATCGTCCGATTTATTCCAAATATCACAGAGCACCTGGATAAAGTCTCAGTAAGACCACATCCATTGGAAGTGATTTCCAAAGTCACCAGTGATCCAAATCAAATGAAAGCCATTACTCTTTCTGTGATGATGATGCTGGGTCAATTTATGATCATTCCGTTTTTGAGTGCCTATACTGTGGCCAATGTTGGTTTTACAGAGATGCAATTGACCTATATCTACATGGCTGGCGGGGCCTTCACCATATTTACTTCACCTTGGGTAGGAAAGCTCTCAGATAAACATGGGAAATTTAAAATTTTCACCATTTTCATGGTCCTGAATTTAATTCCTATTGCAATTATTACTCATTTGGGAGTGACGCCTATCCCTCTTGTTTTGTTAGTCTCCACGATGCTTTTTGTGACATCTAACGGAAGATATGTGCCAGCAGCCGCCTTGATCACAGGGACCGCAAGACCTGAAAACAGAGGTAGTTTTTTGAGTTTCAATTCTGCCGTTCAGCAACTTTCAACCGGCGTAGCTTCACTGGTAGCGGGATTTATTATCGCCGAAGATGCAGAAGGTCATTTGCTCAATTACAATGTAGTTGGCTACATCGCCATCTTCTTCAGTATAATTTGTATTCCGCTTGCAGCAAGAATTAAGATTGTCAGCTAAAAAAAAAATCCCCGACTCGCATCGGGGATTTTTTTAGAACTCTGCATTTCCCGGAGTCCGGGGGAAAGCTATTACGTCCCTGATATTACTCATGCCCGTGACGAAAAGGATCATCCGCTCAAAACCTAGTCCGAATCCCGCGTGTGGGGTAGCTCCAAATCTTCGAGTGTCCAGATACCACCACATTTCCTCTTGGGGAATATTCATTTCTTCCATTCTTTTGGTTAGTAAGTCTAATCGCTCTTCACGCTGAGAACCTCCAACTATCTCGCCGATACCGGGGAATAGAATATCCATGGCTGCTACCGTCTTTCCATCCTCATTTTGACGCATGTAGAAGGATTTAATCTCCTTTGGATAATCTGTCAGAATCACCGGCTTTTTGAAGTGTTTTTCTACCAGGTATCGCTCGTGTTCAGATTGAAGATCAGTACCCCATGATTCGATCAGATAGGTAAATTTCTTCTTCTTATTAGGATTTGAGTTTCTAAGGATATCGATGGCTTCGGTATAAGTGAGTCTGACAAAATCATTATCCACGACAAACTTCAGCTTTTCAATCAGACCTAATTCACTTCTTTGATCAGCAGGCTTGGCACTTTCTTCCTCGGCTGCACGCTGATCGAGAAATTTCAAATCTTCTGCGCAATTCTCCAAAGCATAGCGAATGACATATTTCAGAAAATCTTCAGCCAGATTTTGATTGTCTTCGGCATCGTAAAAAGCCATTTCGGGCTCGATCATCCAGAATTCCGCGAGGTGACGCGTAGTATTTGAATTTTCAGCCCTGAAAGTTGGGCCGAAAGTGTAAATCTCTGCCAATGCCATTGCTGCCAATTCGCCCTCAAGTTGACCTGATACCGTCAGGTTTGTTTCCCGTTCGAAGAAATCCTGCTTGAAGTCAATTCTGCCATCATCCGTTTTTGGGAGTTTATGGAGGTCCAGCGTAGTTACTTTAAATGTTTCTCCCGCTCCTTCTGCATCAGATGCAGTGATGATAGGGGTATGAATGTAGAAGAATCCTTTGTCGTTGAAATACTTGTTTACTGCAAAAGCCAAGGCATGCCTAACTCTGAAGACAGCTCCGAAAGTATTCGTACGCATTCTGAGATGTGCGATTTCCCGAAGGAATTCCAGAGAATGTTTCTTTGGCTGAAGGGGATATTTTTCAGGATCTGCTTCACCAAGTACCTCAATGATTTCGGCATTTAGCTCAGAGCTTTGCCCGGCTCCTTGAGATTCCACAATTTTTCCAGTTATTTTCAGACAAGCACCGGTCGTACATTTTTTAAGAATTTCCTCAGAAATCAAATTTGGGTCCGCCACTACCTGGTAGTTGGTAATGATAGAGCCGTCATTCAAGGCAATGAAAGAAACATTTTTATTACTTCTTTTTGTGCGAACCCAGCCCATGAGGGTGACTTCTGTGCCAATTGGATGATGGTCCAGGATGGTCTTTATTTTGACCCGTTTGTTAAATGCCATTAGGAAATTTATTTATTGGAAAATCAGTTTTCCGGGATAATTTTAGTGGAATGCAAAAAAACGATTAAATCACCTTTATATCAAAAAATTGATCGTTTTTCCTAACTTTGAAAATAAGGCTTTTTCTGTTGAAATGGCCTTTTTTGAACCTAAATAGCTGGTTTTACATCATTTCTAATGCAAAAGCTAAATCTTAGCCAATCCCTTTCTCAAAAGCTTTCTCCGCAGCAAATTCAATTTATCAAATTGCTGCAAGTACCTACAGCCGAACTGGAGGCAAGGATAGAAGAGGAATTGGAGATTAATCCTGCCTTGGAAGAAGGAAGAGAAGAGGAGCCTGAGGCTGCTCAGGATGAATATGAGGACTCCTACGAAGAAGACACGGGGCATGATGACCACGACGTAAATCTGGATGATTATCTGGATGATGAGTATGGTGGATATAAAATGCAGGGGGATGGAAACTATAATTCCGATGAAGAAGATCGGGAAATGCCAATTTCCAGTGGTACCTCTCTCCACGAGCAATTGATATCTCAATTAGGTTTCCTAAAACTCGATGACCGTCAAAAAATCATCGGACTCCAACTTATCGGCAGTATCGAAAATGACGGATATATCAGAAGAGATCTGGATGCCATTATCAATGATTTAGCTTTCAGCCAAAATATTGAGACTGATTTTGACGAGGTAGAAGAGATTCTTCGCAAAATCCAGACGTTTGATCCTGCTGGAATTGCCTCACGAAATCTTCAGGAATGTCTCACTATTCAATTAGAAAGAAAAGAACATCCTGACGATCCGACCGTCCAGCATGCACTGATGATCATTCACGATTGCTTTGAGGAATTTACCAAAAAACACTATTCTAAGATTCAGAAGAAGTGTAACCTCACAGATGAGGAAACCAAAGATGCGGTCAACCTGATTACAAAGCTCAACCCAAAACCGGGAGGAGCTTCAGACGGATTAGTGAGAACTCAATATATTATTCCGGATTTTATGCTTACTAATAATAATGGTAAGATGGAAATCACCTTAAACTCAAGAAATGCTCCTGAACTCAGGATTTCCAGATCTTATGCTGATATGTTTGATGCATATGATAAGAGTGATAAAAAGGATAAAAAGCTAAAAGACACAGTCACTTTCGTTAAGCAAAAGCTGGATTCTGCTAAGTGGTTTATTGATGCAATCAAGCAAAGACAAAATACACTGTTGCGAACCATGGAAGCCATTCTGATGTATCAAAAGGAGTTTTTCCTGGATGGTGACGAGACTAATCTGCGGCCGATGATTTTGAAAGACATCGCAGAGAGGATAGATATGGATATTTCTACCGTCTCCAGAGTTGCCAATAGCAAAGCAATCCAGACTGAATTTGGTGTTTATCCGCTAAAATATTTCTTCTCGGAAGGTATCGCGACAGATAGCGGAGAAGATGTGAGTAACCGGGAAGTGAAGTCTGTTTTGCAGACGATGGTGGATGCAGAAGATAAAAAACGCCCTCTTTCAGATGATAAGCTGGTGAAAATGCTCAACAAAAAAGGATATAATATTGCCCGCAGAACTGTCGCTAAATATCGCGAACAGCTTCAGATTCCTGTAGCTAGATTGAGAAAAGAACTGTAGTGTTGAAGTATCCGGCCTTGCTTATATCGGTTGTTTTTCAACCATTACTCATTCCATCTCTTGTTTTTGGGTTGATTTTGTACGCAGTCCCCGAGGCAACAAGTATCCCGGCGGAATTTAAGGATCGGATATTTTTTCTGATCGTTTTGTCCACTCTTCTGATCCCAATGATCACCATCATTGGGTTACGATTGAGTGGGACATTGAAAAGTCTGCACATGAATGAGATTCAGGACAGGTTAATCCCATTCTCGATTACTTCTGTTTATTATTTACTTACGGCTTACTTTCTGTATCAAAAAACCGAGCTTGATCCGATTCTTTGGCAAACGCTTTCGCTGATTACGATTGCGGTGATTGGGTTGACAGTTGTCACTTTTTTTTGGA
Organism: Algoriphagus sp.; assembly: GCA_029945945.1. Classification (GTDB taxonomy): domain Bacteria; phylum Bacteroidota; class Bacteroidia; order Cytophagales; family Cyclobacteriaceae; genus Algoriphagus. The sequence continues at coordinate 122,757 of JAQSDM010000005.1, forward strand.
AAATGTCCGCCCATATGACTGGAGCAGGAGGGTTATTGGCAGTTGTCCTAGTTTTAGGATATAAGTTCCATACGTTCCAGGTGCTGTATCCTTTGATCCTTTCTATTCTTCTGGTTGGAGCTATTGGATCCGCTAGGCTTTTCTTGGGTGCTCATAAACCAATAGAGATTTACGTTGGCATGTTCTTTGGATTTCTGGTTTGTTTTTTGGGATTTAACTGGATTTGGGCATAAAAAAAACCGAGCAAAAGCCCGGTTGTATTTTTTTTAAGTAAACTTAAAACACGTTGATAGCAACTCCAAAATTGATTTGATTTGCTTGTGTAGCAAATGGCCCAAGTCCTGCTTTGAAAAGGTCATTCAATCCGAAATATCCCCAAACATAAAAGCCCGGAGAACCTGCTTTTACAGAAACGCCGTATCGGAATTCTTCAAAACCGAAATTCTGGGAATCCTTTATTTTTCGCCTCAATCCGTCAGAGTCTTCGAATTTATTTTTTGTGTGCGCATTGTAGAGGTATCCTACTTTTCCACCAACGCTAAATCTAAAACCTTTGGAGTAATTGGTTTTATTGAGATGATAGGTGATATCAAGAGGGATTTCAACATAATTAGTAGCAACCACATTGGTGTAAAGGACAATGTCATCACCATATACGTCCGCCACTTCTTTAAGTATACTTGATTCAGGGCCAAGCAAAGGGTTGTTGAAAAGGTTTTCATCATTTTCAAAGGCCAGTTTATCTGTTCCAATGCCAATTCCCGGGTTGATCGTGATTCCAGAAGTTTTACCTCCTACCGGAATTGGGTGTTGGTAATACACATTGAACGTGCGTGAGCCGAGGAAATTAATTCCCAAAGCCTCAGGTCTGTTATTAAGCTGATTAAAGCCGAATTCGAACACTAAATCGCTTGGGATGTTTGGTCTGCCACCAATTGGAGTTTTAGGCAACTTAATCGTCTCCTGCGCAAAAGTTGAGTGAATCAAAGCGAAGGCGATAAGGAAAGTGTATATTTTTTTCATCAAAAGGGAATACTTTTTTGCATTCAATGCGGGCAAAAATATGAAATCCCAAAGGATTTACCCCTGTTTTAGTCTTAATTATTCTTAAGCAAAATAGTATAACAGCCGTGAAATCTTAAATTTCTTCGATAAGTGCATTTGGAAAAAATCTAATAATGGGTACCTTTGCAAACCGAAATGGCTTTGTAGCTCAATTGAATAGAGCACCTGATTACGGCTCAGGAGGTTTCAGGTTTGAATCCTGACAAGGTCACTAAAGCCCGATCAAACGATCGGGCTTTATTTTTTACCTGTTTAGCAAGTATTTATATTCGTGACATCAGATTTTTTATTGATATTCGATTTCAATTTTATCTCAGATGAATAGTCGTTATTCAATGAAAAAGCTTCCCCTGATTTTTCTTCTTTCATTTTTCAGTTGTGAGGTTATCGATGAACTCACGGATATCGAAGAAATCAAAGGGCCCTGTACAATTGTCCTAAAAGATGGAAGCACCTTAGAAACTACCGAAGATATTGAACTGAGCGTAAGGACTCAGGCAATCACATATCGTGATGAGAATAAGAAGCTCCGGTCACTTTTTAAGGATGATTACCAAAGTTATACCTGCGGCAACTAATCTCCTGATTCCAAAATCAACACCCAGTCATTTCCTCTTCCTTCGGTTGGGGGTGTGATGCTCACATTTGGACCGTTCGAAAAAGATACTTCCATTGGGAAACTTACCCCTGTTCGCGGGTCAAACCATTTCCCTGTGAATTTCTCCCCATCCAAAGCAGTTAGATTCAGGTTCGTTTTTCTTCCTGTCGGAAAGTAAAACATTGCAAAATTACCAGATTCATCCCGGGTGGCTGCCACATAAAACTCATCGTCCTCCTGAGAATCTGTTATTAATGTCTGATCCGAAATCCTGGAAAAGTATTCCTGAGAAAGCATCAGATTTTTCAAGTGTTTCATCTGATTGGCAACTTCCAAATCCAGGGATAATTTCCATGGCTTCAGAGGTGCATTCACCGGAGTTTTGTCCAGATCATACATTTGCCAAACTGCATGGCATCCATATGTCTGACCTGCTGCACCGGCAAATACATTCCAATACATGATTTTCCGGATGTCTGTGGCTTCGCTGTAGCCAAATTCTTTTGAATTGAAGCATTTTGGATGCTCCTCGTACATGGGTTCTCCGTCAATTGTCGGTTTTGCCGGGCTAAGTGAAAGGTCATGACTGATTTTTTTATAAGTCGGCTGATCTGGACAATGACCCGTTTGGTGCATGTTGAAGCTTAGCCACTTTTCTCCATGGAACCAATTAGAGCTTCCCCCCGGACTGGCGGGCTGAGGGTGAAATGTGATCAGTTGGAGATAAGCAGGATTTTGAGATTCCACTATTCCCCGCGCCATTTCATTCCAGACTTTTACATCTTCTGAGTTCTCTCTTGGATTTCGGTCACCTCCTAAAACCCAAATGACGTTTGGCTGATCTTTGTATCGGTTTCCAATCCATTTTCCATACGAATATGCTGTCTTGGTGGTAAAGATTTCCGGACCCAATCCCCAACTGTCTTCAAAAAGCTTATCCCCCCAGGTTGGTAAAAGTGCGATGTAAATATCCCTTTCCAAGGCCATTTGAATCACTTTATCTACATGACTGAAGTAGGCTTCGTTGTACTCCCATTTTTCCAGAGAAAGAAAAGGTTTGTCCCCGTTTGCATTGGGTTCGTTGATACCATCCAATTCTGAAAGAACCACTGCCTGAACCACATTGAATCCCTGAGATTTTCTTTTATCCAAATAGAAAGCGGTTTCTTCTGCATCGCAGCGATGAAAGAGTTCCCAGGCCGTATCCGCCATCCAAAAGAATGGTTCACCGGCCGAGGTCATCAGATATTTATTTCCGGCATGAATCACCAATGGACCTTTGATTTGCTGGGAAAAAGCAGACCCGCAAACCAAAGAGAAAAAGAGGATTAAGTTAAATTTTTGCATAAAAAAAGCAGCCCGAAGGCTGCTGATTATTTTTAGTGAGCTGCGGAAACAGCTGGTTTCGAATTTTTCTGCCAAATAAAGAAGATAATAAAGAGCACAATTAAGAGACCGGGGAACAAGAGCATTTTCTGAAGAGTCTCCTGTCCTGCTGCCAATTCCAAAGCATCCCCCGTCAATCCGGCTGCAGCTTGTGATATTCTTGAAGAATCAATCCATGAGCCGATGATAGGCTGGAAAATCGCAGTAGAGAACATTCCAAGGCCACCGAGGATTGACATTCCCAAAGCACCACTAAGAGGTACTCTCTGAGCAACAGATCCGATCATAACAGGCCAGAAATAACAAACACCAATTGCGAAAACTACCGCTGCAACGTAGGCCATTGGACCGGTTACCACGCTGAACATGTAAATACCAACAGTTGCAAAGATAGCACCACCCAGCAATACACCCGTTTGACCTAATTTGCCTACTACTGGTCCTGCGAAGAATCTGCCGACTGCCATAACACCTGTAGTCAAAGCAAGTATCAACATTCCGCTGGCTCCGGTACTACTCAAAACGATATTTGCCCACTGCTGAGGTCCGAATTCTGAAATTGCAGTAAAGGCCATGCATACGAATAAGAATAGATAAACAGGGGAAACCATCGCTTTCAGGTTTGAAGCAATTGAAGTAGAACCTTCTACAGCTGGTTTTGGGAAAGTTTTTCCGAAGAACAATACAGCATAAGCCACAGTTGGTATCATCATGACCCAAATCTGAGCTTCCCAACCCATACCAAAATCAGTCATAAATTTAGAAATCAAACTTCCCAATACGATACCGCCCGGGAACCACATGTGAAATCTGTTCAACATCTTATTCAAGGTCGTGCCTGAATACATGTCAGCAATCATTGGATTACAAGCGGCCTCAGTACAGCCATTTCCAAATCCGATAAACAAAGTTGAAATCAATAAAGTTGTGTAGCCACCCGCATACAAGGTCAATAAAATACCCAACGTGTGGGTGATAAAGGCGATGGTCATGATGTTTTTAGGACCAACGGTGTGGTAAAAAAGACCACCCAGAATCATTGAAATTGGGAAGCCTAAGAACCACATGGAATTAATAAAGCCAAGTTGCTCGGCTGAAAGCCCGAATTCTTCGCCTAGTTGAGGTAAGATACCCGCTCTGATTGCAAAGGTAAAAGCAGTGGTGATGAGCGCCAGACAACTTGCGTTGAAGAGTGCACCTTTGTTGATGGTTTGAGTCATGTGTGAGGTTTTTGGATTTAGGGTTTTAAGAACAATCGATTGAAACAGCTGAAAATAGGAAAAATATTGGACTCAGTCTTTTCCGATAAAATAATTGTTTGAAGAAACTATTTTTTGTTCTTCAAAAACACGCTGCTTGTTCGCTTTTCTTTCGTCAGAGATAGAATAAGCAATTCAAAAAAGAAGAATTTTCTCAAAACCCTATCTATCAAAAAATCAGAGCCATACAAGAAATTCAAAACTTGTTTATTCAGAATGGATGGAGATTTCAGAAAAAAACTCTCTGTGTTTTATTGTTTTATCTCGATGGTAAAGATGTCCAACACCAAAACTTATTCAATGACTAAAACAGAGCCTAAATAATATTTCGAGATGTTTTTTTCTATGTTTTTGTAATTGATCCTGATTGCATAAGAACCAGGGGGAATTCCTTTTCCGTCGAAGGTACCATCCCAAGGGCAGGTTGAGGCTTCAGAAATAAGGTCTGAACTCGCACATTGAAAAATAACCTCACCCCATTTGCTAAAAACAAAGACTTCCAACTCATCAATCAGATAGTTGGTATAGATCAAAAATTGCTTGTCTGGATTGCCAGGCTGAATCCCATTCGGGAAGGAAACTTTGAGTTCGCATTCCTCTTCTGTTATAAAGGTTGCCTGGTAAGCACAGCCTTCGGCGCTAAAAACTATCAACTCAAAATTCCCGATCAATAATGGTTTGTAAGTTGGATTAGTTGAAACCAGAATACCCTCATGGTACCATTCATAGGATGCAAATTGTCCAGGATTGATTGTTTCGGCTATTTCGTAGCGTGGACAAATTAGATAGGATTCTTTGATCTCCGGTCGGACAGCATCCATACTTCTCATTACTAATACTCTGTCAAGTCCCAACAAACAGTTGATCTGATTGAAAATCCTCACCTCATAAGTTCCTTCTTCGAAAGCCAGAATTTCCTTCTTGTTTGTTTGGTTGCTGAGTTGAGTTTGTACACCATCTGTGTTGGTAAACCACCATTCAATTCGATTTACTAACTCAAATTGAGCTTCTGCCCGAATTGCCGTGGAAGGTGCGTCAGGGCATAGAGGTTCTGCTATCAGGTCAACAGGTAACTCAAGTACCGGCACTTCAACAATAAAGCTGACCGGAATCTGATCACAAGGAATACTTCCTTTAGGCTGAACGTCCAGCGTAAAATTCCCATAGGAATTCAGGGTAATAAACTCTTCAGTTCCAATGACGTTACCAGATTCATCGAACCAGAAAAAGTCTGCTAATGCCGGACTGATCGTACCGATATTTGCCCGGTAAATCTTTGTTCCTTCGCAATTTTCCTGAAAAAGCTCAGGGGTAAATGAAATTTTTTTATTTATAGTAACTTCCATTGATTTCACCTCCGGACAAAGCGTAGGAACTTGATCATTGCTTATTCCCAAAAAAAGATATGTGCCTTTTTGATTCAAAATCAAGGGCTCACCGCTTTGTCGGCTAGTAGTCTCGCCGTTAGGATAGGTGATTTCAAAAGTCAGATCCTGAGTTGTTTCCGGGATGAATTCATACGTTTCGCAAATCGAAAGTGTAGCAGGAATCGTGAAATCTATTTTGTTTGGGTTGATTACCAGATCGATCGTACTTCTTCCAAGTTCACAATCTTTGTTAATCGATGAAATAATGCTAAATACCGAAGCTTCGTAAGTTCCTGATTCGAAAACAGTTATTTCAATTTTGTTTTTGAATTCAGGAAGTTTATCGATCACAACATTTCCAGAACCATCATCACTAAATCTCCTCCACTCAATGTCAGTTACTTCTTCGAAGAAAGTGGTTTCCAAATTGATAATTGCACCAGGCCCGAGCTCACAGAGTTGGGTAGATTTCAACGTCACGTCTACCTCCAAAATTGGTTCCGTGATTAGAAATTGCTTTGGGGGAATAGGGCAGGCATTGCTGTTTGAGGGTTGAACGTCCAATGAATACATCCCAAATGAAAAAGGATCCAAATCCAGGAACTGACCAATTCCAACTAATTCATTTTTCTCATTTACCCACCTGAATTTTACGGTAGCAGGGTCTCTTTCAAAGATATTTGCTTTGTAGGTTCTGTTGCCAAAGCAATCTTGCTCTTTCAAAATCGGCTCAAAATCAACCGGTTCAACTAATTCGACTTTAAATTCTTTTAAGGTTGGACAAATGATGGATTGATTGGGAATTCTGCCAACAATTTGATATTCCCCAGCCTTAGTCAGCGTGAAAGCTTCACCGGCAGGTTTTGTTTCCTCGGACTTATCAGGGTAAATGATCGTGAATTCCAATGGTTGAGAAGTCTCAGGAATAAGATCGAATGATTGGCAAATAGATAAAGTTGATTCAATTTTGTATTCAACAAGACTTAAGGAAGGAACTAAAATCTCTTCGTTTTTTGGAAGACTACAACTATCCTTGTCATAGATTTCGAAAAAATATTTGCCACCGGGAATCGTAATATTGATCTCAGATTGAGTGTCGAGGATTGCTTCCTCACGCAAAACTGCGCCTTTTTCATTCAAAAGTCTGATCGTTCCATCAATTCCTCCATTGATTAATGTAACCAGAAATGATCCTGGATCTTTTCCGGTAGGAGTACAAATTTCTCCTTCAATATTCGAAATTTCAAATTCCAGTTGTGCAGGCGGATCAATCAGAGGGACAACTGAAGTAAAGGTATTGGTACAATTTCCAAGAATACCGACTACAGAATAATTCCCTGATTTTAGACCCTGGACTTCCCTGATATCTCCGGGAGCCATTGATGAGTTTGGGATTCCCTTTCCATCAACTTCGAGCTGATCTATAGCTGTAATAGCTTGTATCCGAATAGCGCCATCTGCAGCCAGACATCCGCTTGATCCTTTGGCATTCAAAAAGACAAAATCCGGTAAGGGATAATAATTCAAAATTTCTGAATCTTCCTGTGTACAGCCGGGATTTGAATCATCATTAACAGAAAGAATTATTTCATACTCCCCAGGACCTTCAAGATCATATAAAGCTGTAATAGTGAGATTAAATCCAAATCCAAGAGAGACCCTGTCCGGAGATCCGGATTTTTTATAGAACCATTCCCCGAAGACACTTGGTACAGATGAATAGGTGATATTTTGATCAGGGCAGATATTTGGCTGGGAGCCTTTGATATTAAAAGAAGCAGACAACTTCACTTCGGTCGTCAATTCAATTTCACATTCTTTCAGACCGTCACTATTTTCAAAAAATAAAACGACCGTATATTTCCCGACCTTATTTACTGATAATGTGTTAGTACTGCCTATCACATCACCATTTTCATTTCTCCATTCAAAGATATAATCTGCAAAATTTGGACTTGTGGGGGAAATAGCTTCTATCCCAAATGTCTGACCTGTACAGATCGAATAACTCGGTTGAAGCAAAACTTTGGGTCCTTGAATTAGCTCTACATTTTTCGATGTTTTCAAAAGCAATACGCCTGCTCTCCTGACCTCAAGCTCAATCCGGTGAGTTCCGGTTAAAGAAAAAGTGTAATTAATTGTTTGAAATCCGGCTCCTCCAGGACCAAGTTCATTGAGCAATTGATTCGAAGGACCAAATATTTTCCAGCTGTAGACATCAGTTGCAGGATCACCCGCTCCAAAAAAACTTCCAATAACACTTCCGAAAACATTACAAAGCCTGTCGGGTCCAATTAAATCAGGATCATTCGCAAGAGCATTTTCAGTTAATGACCGCTCTTCCAAAGGCAAAAAAAATCCAAGGCTAAAGTTCATCAAAGACCCTTTGGCAAAAAATGCCACCAGGAATAATGAAATGGCAAAGAGGTAAAATTTTGAATTCAGATTTTGCAAGATAGTTGGCCTGAAAAAGCTGGTTTTCAGAAGCCTAAGTTACCATTTTTATCAGGGCAAAAAAATAACCAAAGGACTCTGATCCTTTGGTTACAATTATTTAACAAAGAGAATTAACGCACAAAGACCCAATCTTTTGAAGAACTCAACTTTTCAGAATACTCATATCTTTCCTCATTGAATGCCTTCAGGTCTTCAGGATTGGCCAGCCGGTTTTTGATCGCAAAGTTGGTCATCATGCCGCGCGCCTGCTTTGCAAAAAAGCCGATAATCTGATAGGTATCGTCTTTGAATTCTTTGAAATGGATGTTGATCAATGAGCTTTTCAACGTTTTTTGATCCACAGCTTTGAAATATTCCTGAGAAGCCAAATTCACGATAGGTTGGCCATTTGCTGCATCGTTTACCGCTTTTGCAATCTTTTTGTCCCAAAATTCATACAGGGTTTTACCTTTTTTGTTTTCCAAACGGGTGCCCATTTCTAGGCGATAAGGCTGGATTAGATCAAGTGGCTTGAGCAAGCCATAGAGTCCCGAAAGGATTCTCAGATGGTTTTGAGCAAAATCGAAATCTTCGGAGGTATAGGTATCAACATCGATCCGAGTGTAGACATCTCCTTTGAAAGCCAAAAGTGCTTGTTTGGAATTATCCTGATTGAAGTCTTTTTGAAAAGTCTTAAATCGCTCTTCGTTGAGTGCCGCCAGTGAATCACTCACATGCATTAACTCGGCAATTTCCTTGGCTGACTTTTTCTTCATCACCTGAATCAGCGATTTTACGTCTTGCTGAAAATCCGGCTGGGTGAATTCTTTGAAATTTGGAATACTGTAATCGAGTGTCTTGGCAGGAGAAATAAGGATAAGCATACTATTGGATGATGGTAATCGCTTTGGTGACTTTTTGAGTTAGGTTTTGGTCTTTGCTGGTAAACTTCACAACTACCGCGTATGTTCCATTCGGTACAAATTTTCCATTGTACTGACCATCCCAAGGGCAAAAAGGTTGTTTTGGTTCCAACGGTTCCTGATTGGCATGCTCGCAATAGAATATTAATTCTCCCCATCGATTGAAAATAAAGACTTCAACGTCGTCAATGTATTCATTCGCATAGAGGATAAAATTTCGATTTGGATCGTCCAGAAAGACTCCTGTTGGGAAAATGATTTTCAAAGCACAATCCTCGAAAACTTCAAAAGTCTGAATGTATTCGCACCCCAAATTATCAGAAACTCTAAGTTCGTAAGTGCCTGGAAGTTCAGGCGTGAAAATTGCATCTTTGGAGATTTCTTCTCCATTCAATATCCAGGAATAGTTGTCATAATCTCCGGGATTGATGCTTTGAGTGACGCCCTCAATTGCACAAATAGTAAATCCTGTCGGAACTACGGGCGGAATGATAATTGATTTTGCCACAACTCCATTTGCTCTTCCAAGTTCACATCCAGCAGCACTTCGAAGCAAAACCTCATAAGTTCCTTCCAGAGTAACTTCAATAATAGGCAGATCATCAAAAGCAAAAATTCGGGTTCTGGTGCCACCTAAGACAGAGTACCATTCGATTTCTGCGACTGTCGAAAGGTCAGCTATTACAGAAAGAGTTGTACTGGTTTGGCCAAGGCAAAAAGGAACAACTTCTAGTTCCAACTGTAAATTTTCTTCCAGTATTTCGGCATCAAATTGAATCTTATTTGTCGGGCAAAGTCCTCCGTAAATCGGCTGTACTTCCAATGAGTAGGTTCCGGATCGACTTGGTGCGAAAGATTGAGTTCTGCCAACTATTATCCCTGCTGCATCACTCCATAAGAAAAGTACATCTGCTGGAAGAGCATTGTTCAAAATCGCCTCAAATCGAACCCCAACCTGGCAATCCACGATGGGTGGGGAAACATCAAAATCGATTGGCTGAGTGATTGTAGCCACAATAGTTTCGATTTTCGGGCAGTTTACTCCAGTTGGATCTACTCCTGTAATGGTATAAGTACCTGATTGGGAAATTACAAACTCGCCATTTGCATCGGGGAGAATTTGTCCGCCAGGTCCGCTTAAGGTGAAATTGAGATTGCCAAGCGGTGTAGGAGTGAAGGCAAAACTTTCGCAAGCAGTAAAATCAGTTGGTACCGAGTAAACCACTTCAAGTTTCTGCTCAATCGTGTATAAGTCCGGAGAAGGAATAGCGCAACTTGTTGGATCTGAAATTTCAACAGCATATTCTCCATATGGTACCGGCACATTAACAAGTGCTGTATTGGCAAATGTTCCGGTGAATTGCTGCCCATCTCCCTGGCGAGTGATGACATAGGAACCTGATTGAGGACCGGAAGTGAAATTAATTGATAAAACCCCGGGAGATATTCCTGTTGCACTGCAAGTCTCATCAGTCTCAGTTACTGTATAAACAAATCCAATTGGTGGATTGCTGTTTTCAACCGTTATTGACACAGAATACAAGCAACCTGTGCTGTTTTCTGCCTCAAGAGTGTAAACTCCAGGCAAAAGATTAAGGACCGGAATCACATCACCTGCAGAAACACCGGTAAATACCTGTGCTGTTTCAACAACTGTCACTGTTGAGGCATTTGCCTGCATCGTAATCTCAAATGATCCGTCCGGAGTGTTACAATCTGTGGCAGGAGTTGTTTGCAAGGCAGTTAGAAGAGGCAGTTCATTCACCTGCAAGTCCAACTTTTTCTCAATGGTACAATCTAACAAAATCGGATCCTGAGTTACGAAAATGATTTCGTATTGGCCTGGACCAGGAAGAGAAGAAATATATAATTCCAGCTCAAAGAATTCTCCTAAAGCAACCCGGTTTGGATCACCATTCAATTCATAAAACCACTCTCCAGTGATCGGAGTATTCGGTGCAAAAATTACTGATGTCTCCTCATAACATACCTCTGTTGCGGTTTGAGTTAGGTCAAATTCAAATGCCGGACCTACAAAAACTTCTGCAACAGAAGGGCAAGTTTCATAAAGTAGAGCCTCTTCGTCTGACAAGCCATCCGGCAACCTGTAGCTGACAGTGACTGTGTAGATGCTTTCCTCATCTACAGTAATTGTATTTGAGTTTTCATCTCCAAAAACCTGTCCTGCAGCATTTACCCATTCGAAATCATACAATCCTTCTGCAGGATCATAATCATCAATCGCAGTAAGCTCAACCGGAGTTCCTAAACAAAGGGTGGCGTCATCTGCAAGAGTTAACACAGGAGGAGCAACTACTTCTATTTGGGTACTATCACTGAAATATTCCGCCTCACCGCAACGATCCACTCTTAATTCAACCGTGTAAATTCCCGGTGTGTCAAAAAGCTGCTCCAACGTCATGAATGGATCACCCGGACCGCCGTAATTATCTCGGAGGATAGTTCCGTCATCCTTGGTAATTGTCCAGAAATAGCTGTCAATATCAGGCTCTCCGGCACCTTCCAATAATGCGCCAGCGCCTGAAACCGGATCAAGGCAAAGGCGCTCAGGAGCAGAGAGTGCAGGTTCGGGAATCGAGCTGCTTGAGTTTTGGACAAATGATGGCAAGCCAAGATTCGTTGTTCCTGGCATAGGTTCCACGCCATCCCTTGTAAAAGTGCTGGACGCAGTACATCCTGTTCCCACGTTGATTTGGCCAATCTGATTGGAACCTACAATTGCCAGATAAATTACTCCGTTAGGTCCGATTTGCAAAGCTCCAAGATCGAGACCTGCGGTCTGGCTTACGGCTTTTTTAGTGCTGTTAATACAAGCTTCAATTTCTGCACGTGTGGATGCGGAACCAAAACAAGAAGGACAAGTGGCTGCGTCGGGGTCATCATTTTCCACCGGGCGAATGATAAATTCCTCTACTCCGGGTCCGCCATTTCGATACGAAACGAGGACACGTTCGCTGTCATTGGAAAACTCAAGACCATAGACATCTCCGTCACATCCGAGGTCAAGTCTTGCATATTCTTTCATTTCGCCGGTCTCCTGGTCGAAATCAAATATTTCTACTTTGTTACAACCACCTTCGGAAATTGTAACCGCTAGTTTGGTTCCGTCAGGACTGAATTTCATAGCGCCAACTCCTGAATTGAAACCATGATTGGAACCAACTGAACTGAGGACCGGCTCTCCGATTCCATTCACTGTCACAGGATAAGCGCGAAATGTGTTATTCCCCAACTCATGAAACATCACCCAAGTTGTATCTCCTGCATCTAATGCTGCTGTATTTTCTGTGGAGGGACTGAAAAGAAAATTATCCTTAGTGACTACATTTCCGACTCCGGTCTGGTTTTCAGATTTAATATCCACAAGAGAATACTTCACTTCATTGACGCCATTGGCAGATAGCTGAGTGGTGAACAAATAAAACAAAGTTTCTTCTTCAGGAACCGGAACTGCCAAAACTCCCTGACTGCTTGCATTATCCCCGCCAATAGAATCCCCATTTGCCATCAGATCTCCATTCAGATCCCAGACGGCTTGTCCATCTGTGTAAAAGAGAACCTGCCCTGTCTGATCGGAAATTGTTGTCGTGCCTGCAGGAATATCCTGAGGATGAGCACTGGCTATTGGCCTTGGTGTGGGAGCATCGGGATTTGTCGGGTCCGGATTAAAGTCTAGTCCTGCACCATCCCCAAAATACCAGATATTATTTGTCTGATCCGGTATATCCCACATCTTAATCCGAATCTCAGCATAGGCATAGCATTCAGATTCTGGCTCTCGGACCAAAACCCAGTACAATCCCGGTGAGCAGACTAAATTTTCTTTGGTTGTGATCCAGCCCTGGTCCCTGAGGTTTGACCAGAAGTATTCATAATTATCTCCTCCACCGGTTGGGGGCGCTTCTCCATCCTGTTCGCCTGAAGCAGCCTGGGCTTGCAAAAGTGGTCCAATATCTATGCAGGACTCACAAAGTGTAGTGTCTGACGGAGTAAAATTTGCCTCAAGATTATTCTCGGTGAGGGGAATATTTTGAGTGACAGTTTGGGTAGAGCTATCAGCAAAAGTCACTGTCAAGGTAACTTTGATGCTTGTTCCCTGAGCTGCATCTCCGGGAATAAGAAAATGCTCTTGATCAAAATCTGCAGGTAAAGGATTGCCGTCAGAATCTACCAACGGTGGGTCGAATTCCCAACTAAAACTTTCCGGTCTATAGTTTTCAGGAGTGATTGCACTGGTCAATTGAACCGGGTTATTCGCGCAGGGCTCTTCTGGAGACCAGGTGAAATTAACGGCCGGAGCGATGTCAGCATTAGGCGCAAAAACCGGGAAGATTGTACCGCAAAAATCAGTTCCGTTAAATGGATCTTCCTCGACCGTGATTAAGGTTAAGTCTGGTTCATTCGGGTTGGTTACCTTTCCCATCAATTGAGGCCCGCCGACTACTTCTTCGTAGATATAATACAAACTTCCATCCGGACCGACTTTGATGTCATAAATGGAATTTATAGCTGCTGTAAGCGGAATTTCTTCCGGAGTTGAGGATAAATCCGAGCTCGGAACCCGGAAAAGTTGATTTCCTCTGGAGAAATAAATGAATGCCCCATCAGGTGAAAACTCCGCTCCTTCGATTGGATCAGTGCCGCCGGATTGACTGATTGGAGTTGAGGATCCGAAATTTCCGGAACTCGTATTAAAGTCCACTACTATAATATCATCTCCGGCATTTTCGGGAATCAGAATCAGCTGGCTTTTTTCCTCGTCAAAAACGATTGCTTTTGGAGTAAAAGGGATGCTTTCTGAATCTGTATTTGTAAAATCACCTTCCGTCGCTCCGAATCTTCTTGAGATCAGATTTCCACCTTCAAAACTGATCAAGTAAGAAGGAGAAGAGGGGGTCTTTACGACCAAAATCGCCCCGGAAGCAGTTCCGATTGCCACATCTTTTGAAATCACCTCACCCAATGGCCTTTCATTGCCAGTTGCCTGACCGGTTGCGTTCATATCTACCACAGAATAAAGAAGCTGCCCTCCCGGCGAGATGTAAAAAATATAAAACAGCTTATTTCCTTCAGGATCGTACTCTAAAAATCCGGTTGCTACTTTTTGCCTTCCGTCGATATCTCCATTCAATCCCGGGGCGCTACCTTGAAGCGGATTGGACCCGAAATCATAAACTAATTCCCCGTTGGTGATAAAAAGTGGTTGTCCGGTGATTGGATCGATTGCAATAGCATTGTTGTTTTTTCCAATTAAAACTGAACCGGGAAGGGTCTGCACGGTGGCTGTTCCGCCTTTTCCGAAGGAGAGGTAATTATTTTCAGTAGCTCCGCTGCAATACCCGAAAATCCATTCGTTATCATTAAACCCTTGAGCAAAAGCAGTTGAAGCGCCTGAAAAAAAGTTCATAGCCAGGCAAATGGTAAAAATAAATGTTAACCTTATGGAATTAGGGTTGCTTTTCATACTTTTCGAACTGCTTTTGAAACAACCAGAACTGCAAATCGTTCTAAAAGCCATTGACTAATCAAATAAACGAACAATTCCTTGTTACGGTCTTCTGCAAACTTTGTTTTTTTTGCACTATTCAGCCTTTTAGGTTCGATTTCTGCATTTGCACAAGATCCACAATATAGCCAATACTACGCAGCGCCGCTTTATTTGAATCCTGCAATGGCGGGTAGCGAATTGACTGGAAGAGTCGGATTCAATTATCGAAACCAATGGCCAAGCATTGATGCTAAGTTTACCACGTTTTCGGCTTATTACGATACTTATTTGCCTGATTATAACAGCGGAATTGGCATAATGGTTACGCAAGATACCGAAGGAGCTGCGGAATTAAGATCTACAACTATCTCAGCGATTTACTCCTATGAATTGAAGCTGGGGGAGAATTCGTATTTCCGTCCGGGATTTCAGGCAAGCTACATTCGGCGCGAAATCGGGTTTTATGAAAATCTGATTTTTGCCAATCAAATTAATCCAAACGATCCATTTGGCCCGACTTTACCGGGAACAGATATTCCCGGATTGGGAGATCCTGTGAGCATGCTTTCACTTTCTTTGGGAGGAATGTTTTTCACTGAGAATTTTTGGATTGGAGGAGCAGCTCATCATGTTAATGAGCCAAATCAATCCTTTATTGATGGAGTAAGCCCACTCCCGATGAAGCTTTCGGTTCATGCAGGTTATAGAATTTCTTTGGGTGAAGGCTCCATGAGACAGGATTTTACTCACTTGAGAAAAGAGAGATATCTCACGCCAACCATTAATTATAAGCGCCAGGGACCGTTTGAGCAACTTGATGTAGGTGCTTATTTTTATGTTGAGCCAATCGTTTTTGGAGTTTGGTATCGAGGCCTTCCTTACAAGCCAGTGGAAAATCAGAGTAACCGGGATGCTATTGTCATGATGGTTGGATTGAATCTTCTGAGCGGGCTAAATGTTGGTTACAGCTTTGACTATACTGTTTCCCAACTTGGAATTCAGTCTGGAGGAGCTCATGAGATCAGTTTGTCCTGGACTCTTCCAAATAGTAACCAGGGAAAACCCGCAAGAAGGGATACTATTCTTCCCTGCCCTAAATTCTAATTTTACATGAATCCGATTACCCTCAAGTATTTGCTTATTGGGGTGGTGGCGTTTGGTTTTTTCCTGGAAAAAATTCTGAGCTATCTCAATAATAAACAACCTATACCTGCCATTCCTGCAACATTGGACCATTACCTGAGTCAGGAAAAACTAATCCAGGCCAAAGCATATCAATCAGATAATTTCAGATTCGGGTTGATTTCCGGGCTTTTTTCATTTGTGTTAACTGTTTTATTTATCAGTAAAGGTTGGTTTGGAGCGATCGATCAATGGGTGGAGGGATTTGTGCCCGGCCCTCTTTCTCAGTCTTTGGTGTTTTTCGGGGTGATTTTCATAGGCTCCGATATACTGAGCCTTCCATTTGATTACTACAGCACCTTTGTGATTGAAGAAAAGTATGGATTCAATAAAACGAAAGTCAAGACTTTTTTTGCAGACAAACTGAAAGGTTATTTACTTTCAATCATTGTGGGAGGTGGATTATTGCTGGTTTTTCTTTGGCTGGTGCATCAGATGGGAAAAGACTTCTGGTGGCAGTTTTGGGTAATTGCCGCAGTGTTTATGGTCTTGGTCAACTTGTTTTACACAGCCTGGATTCTTCCGCTTTTCAATAAGCTTACGCCTCTTCAGGATGGTGAATTGAAACACAAAATCATCGATTATGCTAAATCGGTAAGCTTTCCGCTTGATAATATCCTCGTAATGGATGGAAGCAAGCGATCCTCAAAAGCGAATGCGTTTTTCTCAGGTTTTGGAAAAAGAAAGAAAGTGGTGCTGTACGATACGCTGATGGATCAACATCCGCCGGACGAATTGGTGGCTGTTCTTGCGCACGAAGTCGGTCATTACAAAAAGAAACATATTGTCATCGGGATGATCAGTTCAGTTTTGCAAGTCGGCTTGCTCTTGTTTTTGCTGGCGCAATTCATTTTCAATGAGCAGATGAGTTTCGCTTTAGGTGCCGAGCATTGGTCTGCCGAATTGAATATCATCGGTTTCACGATGCTGTTTACGCCTATTTCCATGATTTTGGGAATGGGGATGAACTGGCTAAGTCGAAAGAATGAATTTGAAGCAGATGCGTTTGCGAAAACAACTTTCGCAGGAAAACCTCTTGCCGAGGCACTCAAAACCCTTTCCGTCAAAACTCTCAGCAATATCAATCCTCATCCCTGGTATGTGTTTATGAATTACTCACATCCGCCTTTGTTGGAGCGATTGGATAAGCTGGAAAAATAAAATATATCGACGATTTCGGATTTCTGATTTTTCCCGCAGATTTTCGCAGAAAAGGTCACAGATAGACACAGATTTACAAAAGAAAAGCCGATCAAAATCTCTTCCAATCGGCCTTTAGTGATTTTATTGTTGAAACCTTCGGTCTTCAGTCTTCCGTCAAGAAAAACATCCGTCAACGGTCAGCCAACATCCTACACCTTATAAAAATCCTCCCATCCTTTTCGAGGCGGCATACCTGCCAAAACCTGATTGGCTAGCGGATTATTGATGATCTGTCGGGTCTCTCTGTCAAATTCCAACTTCACGCCCATTTGCTGAGCCATTACACCGAGGCAGAAAACCTGACTCAATGGACCTGCGATTTCAAACGGTGACCTCGTTTTTTCCTCTCCTTTGCAGGCTTTGAGGAAGTTTGCGAAGTGGTTCGATGGGCTTTCCGGAACTTCCGGAAGTTTGGATTCCATTTCTTTTGCCTTTTCCGCAGGAATGATCGAAAGCGTACTTCCGTGTGATCCTCCTTTGAAAGTCAGCTCTTTGCTGTAAATGATCTTGCCCGGATTCAATTTTGCGGGTTGGATCTGTCCGTTGCTTGGTGGCGGGATATTCGGATCAAGTTCGGAAACACCGTAGCCATCCGGCACGGAAGGAATATTATCCATTCCGTCGTACCAGTTGATGGTCAACGGAGGCATTGCGCCACGGGCTGGGAATTTGAAAGCGAGGGTCGTGGAAGTCGGATAGAAGAAATTATTGTGACCGGTAAGTTTCAGCGGGTCAATCTCATAAGGGAGACCCAAATCCAGAAATTCATGAGCCGTATCGATGATATGCGCTCCCCAATCTCCTAATGCGCCCATTCCGAAATCGTACCAGCAGCGCCATTGACCATTGTGGAAATCTTTGTTGAATGAATGTGGCTGAGCCTGCGAAAGCCAGGTGTCCCAATCCAACGTAGAAGGGATAGTTTCACCTGCCGGAAAACGCTGGATATTGGTATCCCATCCATGCCAACGGCGACGGCTGTTCATGTGAGCAGTGATTGAAGTCACGTCTTTAATGATTCCGGCATCTTTCCAGGCTTTGAACTGAAAATAATTAGCTTCCGAGTGACCTTGATTTCCCATCTGGGTGATCTGCTTTGGGTATTTCTTAGCCGCTGCCATCATCAGATCCACTTCCTGAAAGGTTCGGGCCATCGGCTTTTCGACGTAGACATGTTTGCCTTCGGCCATCGCCATCATGGTCACGGGGAAGTGTGAAAAGTCAGGAGTGGCAATACTTATCGCCTCGAACTCATTTCCGATCTCGTCAAACATCTTTCTGAAATCCTGGAATTTCTTTGCATTTGGAAACATATTCATGACTTCCAAAGTCTGCTTGGCACCCATATCGACATCGCAAAGCGCTACGATATTGCATAGCCCGGTTTGATGTAATGCTTTGATGATTTCATTGCCACGGTTTCCGATTCCGATGCAGGCCAGGTTGACTTTGTCGCTGGGTGCCACATAGCCCATGGATTTTCCCATGACGGATGGGGAGATTATCGTCAGTCCCGAAAGGCCAAAAGCAGCAGTTGCTCCGGTCTTGAGGAATTTACGTCTGTTTGTATTCATGATTGGGTTGTTTTTGGGTTAAAGGAAAACCCTTCCAAGCCGAGGGAGCTATTTCAGGAGAAACTTTGGCGGGTTTTTTTATTCAACCCAATCTACTTATGAAAAGCCAGACTTCAGACAATCGATCAGGAAATCAACGGAAACGATCTCGGAGGACAAGTTGGAATCCAAACTTTTAAAAATTGCACTGAACTAAAATTCATCAAAATTGAAATTCAATTTAAGATTTTGTAAAACTAAAATAATAATATATTTAATTCTTTTTTCAAACTTAAATAGATGGGGGGGGGCAAAATTTTATTCTGAAAATGATACCTCTTAAAGTGCAAAATTCTTAGTTTTTTGTGTTTCCCTGTAGATTCAAATTTTGATTTGTAAAACATAGTTTTTATAATTAACAATGCTTCACTTTTAAAAATATAATTTCTGAAAAAACGATTGATTCAATTGACAGCAGTATTATTCTTGTTTTGCTTAGGTTTTTTAGGACTTGATCTCTCAAGAGAAAAGGGGAAAAGATTAGATACTATTTCGATTTTCGGCACAGAGTCTTGGGCACTGGGTTGTGGAGAGGTTTCTTATAACCACCACAGAGAGGTTAGCACGATAACTTTTTGTTATAGTGGGGGAACCTTCATTAGTACGACTACCGGACATGATTGTGTAGTTGCTGATCAGGAGTGTTGTAGATTCCCAAATACAGGTAGTTGTCCAGGATTTGGAGGTTAATTTTTACTGCCCAACATGCTTTTTTTTGTAAATAGTAATTATGAAAACATTTATTTTCCCTTTTTTTTTGATAGTGGTTCTGTTTGGTTGCAACCAAAAAGTAAAGGAGATTAAATCCGAAATAATCCGAGTAGAAGTGGATGACCGAGGTGAGGAGATACTTATGTCGAGTTTGGTAGATACAGTGACCATCATTCAACTAGATAATACAGATTTAATAGGTAGTATCGACGAATTGGTGTGGGCAGAGAATCGGATTTTGATCCTTGATCGTTCCAAGATGCTTAAGGTATTTATCTTTGACCTATATGGGAATTTAATTTCAACTATTTCATCTGGCGAAGGCGAGCCCGGACGATTTGTTTTTCCCTCGTCACTCACTTTAAGTGTGGAGGGAAATTCTTTTTATGTAATAAGTGGGAGGACCAAACGAATTCTGGAGTATGATTTAGATGGTAAGCTGCTTAACGATTTTGATGTAAAAACCTTAGGACACTTGGACGATTTACAGCCATTTGTAAATGGATTTGCGATTAAAACCAGACCTGACAATGAAGAAAGTATTGTTTTCACTGATTTGAAGTTCAGCAAAACAGATTTAATCAAGTCTTCTGATTTTTTCGATGAGCCTCCAATCGTCAGCGGAGGAGCTGTAAATTACTTTTATCCTACAGATGAACAGGAAAGATTCTTTTATAAGGATATTCTCT
Organism: Algoriphagus sp.; assembly: GCA_029945945.1. Taxonomy (GTDB): domain Bacteria; phylum Bacteroidota; class Bacteroidia; order Cytophagales; family Cyclobacteriaceae; genus Algoriphagus. The sequence goes on from JAQSDM010000005.1 coordinate 142,698, forward strand.
CGAACAAGATCTTTGAAATCAGAAATAGGAAGGTGGTAAAAATTTATGATGTCGATCTTCCCGATAGCTATGAGATAGATTATAAAGAAGTTGGTAGATCCATTGGAGAAGTAAGTAATGCTATCAGCGAAAGAGGACTGGTGGGCTTAAGTAATAATCATGTGACTTTTGGGGATTATATGCTTATGGATGTGCATAATGCTGGCAGGGGGCAACTTGCAATTTGGAATATCGAAGAAAATAAAATCAAGTTTATTTCAAATGTGGTGAATGATCTTTCTGTTCTTACCGATGTAAATGCGATTTGGGGATCCTTTAATAATGCTTCAGGGAAAATGGTCACCGCTGTTGAGGCTGCTCTAATGACTCAATTATTAGAAAATGTTGACTATTCTTCTTCTCCATATGCGCCTATTTTTGAAAATCTTAAGTTGGCGAAGGATGATAATCCTGTACTAATTGTCTACCACTTAAAGAAAGATTATAAATGGCCTTTTGATTAAATGGCCTTGTCGATTTAAAATTGCTTCTGTTGAATTCTATTAATTCAGGGAATTGAGTCAATGAACGATATCTACCTTTATTTTTTTTTTTTATATCTTTCCTTTGCACCAAAAGTCATTGAAACATGCAAGACCTTGCAGATTTCCACGCACCACTTACGGATCTTTTTCCCCAACCAAAAACTCCCCAAGACTGGGAGCAATATCGTCTCAGTGACGAACAGATAGCCTTCTTCAATGAAAATGGCTATCTGGCCGGTATCAAAATGCTGGATGAAGTTCAGATCGATGCATTGAAAAAAGCCCTTGACGAAGTGATGGATCCTAAGCATCCGCTTCATCTTCTTTTCCATGAGTTTCACAGCAACGAGTCCGGAGATCCGAATAAGGTCCTTTTTCATTCTTTGGGTCATTGGCGGATTGCAACTGCATTTCATGATGCGATCTGGAACCCGGCTTTCCGGATGGCAGCAAGCCAATTGCTGGGAAATCGGGCAGTGAGGTTTTGGCACGATCAGCTTTTCTGCAAGCCTGCACACCACGGAGGAAATGTGGCCTGGCATCAGGATTATTCTTATTGGACGAGGACGATCGCGATGCAACACCTGACATGCTGGTGCGGACTCGATGATGCGACGGAAGAAAACGGCTGCCTCCAATATGTGCCCGGAAGTCACCGATGGGGATTGCTCGACAAACCAGCACTTGCCGGCGAAATGAACGGATTGATGGCAATGATGACCGAGGAGCAAAAGGCCGAATTCAAACCTGTGGCCATTCCGCTGAAAGCTGGTCATGCGGCATTTCATCATCCTTTATTGGTGCATGGGAGTTTTGCCAACTACTCCGATCGATCCAGAAAAGCCTTTGTGCTGAATGTTTTTGCGGATGGAACCGTATCCGACACAGATGAGCCTTTGCTTCAAGGAGTGCCTGTGATTCCTAAAGGTGAGAAAATGGGAGGGAAGTTTTTTCCGCTGATTTTTGATCCGAAGGAGTTGGAAGATTGAGTTCAAAAGTTGAAAGGTTGTAAAGTTGCAAGGTAAGGTCTTCCTCATCATTCGGAGTTTTTTATTCGATGTTCGATATTATCCTAGTTGAAAATAGGGTTTGAGATTTGTAGGCAGAAAACAGTCTAAACTGATATCATGACATTTCGCAACTTGGTACATTGTATACCATCCTTTGTACAAATTTCCCGTACTTAATAAATCGTACTTCTTAAATTCCCATCTGAATTGGATTTTTCCCAAATTTCAGACTTCATATTTCATCCTTCTTACTTAAAAAAATGGCTTCAGGATTATTTGCATTATTGGATGACATCGCCGCATTGATGGACGATGTAGCGGTGATGAGTAAAGTGGCGGCAAAGAAAACCGCCGGAATTTTAGGGGATGATTTGGCAGTAAATGCCGAAAAAGCATCTGGATTTGTCTCAGACAGGGAGCTCCCGGTTCTTTGGGCGATTTCCAAAGGCTCGCTTTTGAACAAAGTCATCATCCTTCCGATTGCCTTTCTTTTAAGTGCATTTTTGCCTGTAGCGGTGACTGTGATTTTGGTGATCGGAGGTTTGTATTTGGCATTCGAAGGAGCAGAAAAAATCTATGAATACCTGGTGCCTCATCCCAAAGAAGCGCATATAGATTTGGATTTAGAGCTCACCGAGGAACAGATTTTGGCTTTTGAAAAGCAGAAGATCAAATCCGCAATTACGACTGATTTTATCCTTTCTGTAGAGATCGTTATCATTGCCTTGGGTACGGTGGTGGGCCAACCACTTATTTCACAAATCGCCGTGGTTTCGGTGATTGCGTTAATCGCGACTGTTGGGGTATATGGAATTGTTGGCGTGATCGTCCGCATGGATGAGTTTGGGTTGCGCCTGATTGCACTCAACGAACAGACCGACAGCTTTTCTGATAAGATCGGAGGAGTCTTGGTCAAAGCACTGCCTGTACTGATCCGGATGCTCGCCTTCGTCGGAACGATTGCTTTGTTGTTGGTTGCAGGAGGAATATTTGCCCACAATATTGAGTTTTTTCATCACCTGCTTCCGACTTGGCCGGCTATCATTAAAGAGTTTTTGATCGGTTTGGGGGTAGGAGTGGCTGTGATGATTCCGGTTTTGATTTTCAAGAAAATCCGGAAGAAAGCCCCGTTAAAACATTAAGTTTTGGCTAATTCTCTTCTAAAAAAACCTATTCTAATCAGCTTAAATAGAATTGACCCAGTTCTGAACATTTTCATAAACCCAGCAAATATGTCCTACATTTCAAAAAGCCTTGTTTTTAGCTTTTCCTGACTTTTTACAGCCTGATGGCTTGCGCCCAAAACGGCACCCTTCCTCCAATTTGAAGGAAAAGAAGGTCCGGGAAAGGGAAACATATTGTTTTGGATTTTCCAGAGAGTGCGTATCTTTTTGGTTAATCAGAAAAACTTTTTTCTTACTTTAAAAATAAATTCAACCCCTTTATCCTTTTTTCATTTTAAGGTAGATAGTAATGATTTAGTATTTAAAATATTTTTTACACTCTATGAAAAATGGAAATTTTCCTGTTTAATCTTTCTATTGTTTCATTATGATTTAACCTATTCCTTCGCTTTGACGGCAACTTAAAAATTATGTTTTTTTAGAGTTTTTATGAAATAAGGGATTGATTTAATAATCAAAAAGTAAAATGATTTTGTTGAAATGAAGATCAACAATCCTGTTCTATCCTGCAAAATTTAAATTTTTAAGTCAGGATGCTGCAGGATGCTGCTTAAGTTATTGTTTATGTATTTCATGAAAAACAATAACCCCAAAGCATATGAAACAAAAATTCCACATTAACAAAAGGACTTACTTTATATGGTTCTTTTGTAGTTTGTTTTTTCTAAGTATTAGTGCGTATAGCCAAAACTCTCTTGTGAAAGGTTTGGTAACATTTGGTGCTCAAAAAGAAACAGTTCCAGGGGCGTTAGTATTAGTAAAAGGTACTCAAAGAGGAGCTACAACGGATATTGACGGTACCTTTTCCATCGAGGCCAAAACCGGCGAAGTATTAGTGATCAGCTTTATTGGATTTGAGTCCAAGGAAGTTGCAATTAAGAATGTCACTGAATTAATCCAGATTTCCTTGGAAGTTAATGAGGCCGAGCTTGAGGAAGTCGTGGTAGTAGGTTATGGAACCCAAAAGAAGTCAGACATGACGGGTGCAGTGGGTTCAGTTGGCGAAACGTTGTTGAAAGAGCGTCCGTCAGCATCTCTTAACCAAGCTCTTTCCGGACGCGTGCAGGGGGTAAACGTTTCTGTTAATTCAGGAAGACCCGGAGGGCGTGCAAACATAAGAATCAGAGGAAATACATCAGTCAGCATTTCTAACGATCCTCTCTATGTAATTGATGGAGTAATCCTTCATGCTACTGGTCTGGCTAACGGAAGTTCGCCTATAGATTTCATAAACCCGAATGATATTGCATCTATTGAAGTGCTGAAAGATGCTTCAGCTACAGCAATTTATGGAGCTCGTGGAGCTAACGGTGTAATTTTGGTGACTACCAAAAGAGGAAGTAAAACCGGTGGAACTATAAGCTATGATGTTGATTTTAGTGTTGGAGTATTGCCGGAAAAAATCCCTTTACTCAATTCACAGGAATTCCTTGCGACTGAAGATTTGGCGTATCAAAATGCCAAAAAATATGACCCAAATGGTTGGGCAAATGGCATCTACAAAGACCCAAAGCTAAAGAGAACCAATCCAAAGCTTTTTGATGCCAATGGAAATCCGATTTATGATACCGATTGGCAGGACGAATCTTTCCAACAAGCATTCACTCAAAATCATCAATTAGCTTTTACCGGTGGCAATGCCGAGGATAGCTACGGGGTTTATTTAGGATATAGGGATGAAGAGGGCTTGATGAAAGAATCTTGGCTGAAGCGATATTCTGCAAGATTTGTGTTTGACAGCCAAATTAAAAAATGGGTGAAAGTTGGCGGCGTTTTAAGCTATAATGACCAAAAAGAAAATCAAGTTGACCCACTAGGTAATGGTGGAATTATAGCCATGCGCCAGGTTTTGGAGGCTTTGCCTATAATCCCTGTTCGCTATCCTGATGGCACTTGGGCAGGAAATGAAGATTATCCTGGAATGGAAGGAGGGAACAATCCTTTACATGTTGCGAAGGAGCGCGTTTATAATGTTGGTACTCAATCAGTCATTGGTAATATTTACGCAAACCTGTTTTTGGCGAAAGGATTGGAATTCAGATCTACTATTGCGACCAATATTATTAACCAACGAGTGGATTACTACGGAGGTAGATCGCTGAATTACATCGCTAAAAACCAAGGTGGAGATGCCTCGATTACTAATGACATGCTCAACTCATGGCAGTTTGAAAACTACCTGACTTACGTTAAGGAGTTCAATGAAAAGCACTCACTTAATGCGATGTTAGGTCTTTCCTGGCAGCACGTGGATCGATTCAATTCTACTGCAAGAGCACAAAATTTCCAGGACGATTTTTTTATGTTCAACAACCTGGGTAGTGGAGCAACCGCAATTCAACCCGTTTCAAGTAATGTCGCATATGGTTTGAATTCATATTTCACCAGATTGAATTATGTCTACAATCAGAAGTATCTCTTCACTCTGACAGGCAGGGTAGATGGTTCTTCTAAATTCGGTGAATCCAATCGCTATGCTTTTTTCCCATCTGCAGCATTTGGATGGAGAGTTTCTGAAGAAGACTTCCTGAAGGGAAGTGAAGTTATTTCCAACCTGAAACTGAGAACTAGTTACGGTCAGACAGGAAACTCAGAGGTTACTGCCTATCAGGCATCTGCTGGAATGGGTAATTATTCGGTCATTTTCAATAATCAACGTCAAATCGGAATCGGGGTGAGCAGATTGGCTAATCCGGATTTGAGATGGGAAAAAACGTCTCAATTTGATATAGGAGCAGAAATTGGTTTCCTTCAAAACCGAATCGCGTTCGAAATCGACCTTTATAGAAAGCTTACTGAAGATATGCTATTAAGTGCACCTGTACCATCGAGTAGCGGATATACCACAGTAAGTAAAAATGTGGGAAGTATGGAAAATAAGGGTATTGAAATCGGATTAAACACTGTAAACATTGAAAAAAACGATTTCAGCTGGAATACAACTTTCAATTTTTCATTTAATAAGAATCAAGTAATCGATTTGGCAGGTGGAGCTGATATTTTCCTTGGTTCTACAATTGTGAGAAAAGGGGAGCCGGTAGGATCATTCTTCGGCTTTATACATGAAGGTACTTGGAGTTCAAGCGAGGAATCAGAAGCAGCTAAGTACAAAAAGAGGCCTGGTGATGTTAAATATCAAGATGTGAATAACGACGGAGCCATCAATGATTCCGATCGGGTAATCATTGGGAAAGGTATTCCGGATGGATTTGGTACATTCTACAATAGTTTTACCTATAAGAATTTTGATCTGATTGTAGATATCCAATACACTTTCGGTAATGATGTCTTGTATAGAAGTAAGCATTCCGCAGAGGATCGGACTGGTATTGCAAATAGCTTTAAAACGGTATTGAATGCCTGGACTCCTGAAAACCAAGAAACTAACATCGCTCAAATTCGCCCATTAACTGCTGGTTACAACACGAATAACGATACCGACCGGGTACAAGATGGCTCGTTTATAAGAGGTAGAAACCTAATGCTGGCTTATAATTTCAAGCCAGAAGTGTTGGAAAGATGGAAAGTAGGGAGAATACGCACATTTTTCTCGGTACAGAATTTCTTCCTTTCTACTAAGTTTCAGGGATATGATCCTGAAGTATCTACTTCTGGGGCTGCTTTTGATCAGGGTGTGGATCTTTATTCCTATCCAAAACCTCGTGTATTTATGCTAGGTCTAAATATTAGTTTGTAATCCTCAACCACTCAAAGAATTATGAAAAGTTTAAAACTAAGTATAAAAAAGTTTTCCTTGGGTCTCCTGATGATTTCCATGGTTGGGTGTTCGGGTTTTTTGGATGAATCTGATCAATCTAATTTCACATTAGACAACTATTTCACCAAGCCAGAGCATGCAACCAGTGTGGTTAATTCCATTTATCAAGGGTTATTGCCTATGACCGAAAGTGGGTTCAACGGTGCACCTTGGATGATGGTAGAATTTGCTACAGGTCTTGCGAAAACAGAATTGGGACAAGCTCAATACAGTTTGTTTGTCAGAGATTTGGTGAATAACTCTGATAATGGGTATGGTCAAACCATATGGACCAGTTATTACAGGGGTATTGCCAACGCTAACTTGGCTATTTCAAAAGTGCCTACCATTACAATGGATGAGGCTAGAAAGCAGAAATTAATAGGCGAAGCAAAGTTTTTAAGAGCCTATTATTATTTTAATCTGGTGAATATTTTCGGAAATATTCCCTTGATTACAGAGCCTGTGGACTTGTCTTCAGAAGACCTATACGCTTCTCCAGCTAAACCGGAGGATGTTTATAATCAAGTTGTGAAAGATTTGATTGAAGCTGAAGGGGCTGGATTACCAGCGATTGATGCTACAGGTCGAGTTTCATCGGGAGCCGTTAAGTCACTTTTATCCAGTGTCTACTTAACAATGGCTGGATATCCTTTGAAAAAAGGTACTGAGTACTACAAAAAAGCTGCAGATAAAGCAAAAGAAGTAATTGATTCTAAGGCTTTTTCCCTTTTTCCTTCATACTATGATTTGCATAATCCAAGTAAGAAGAACCTCGGTGAGAACATCTTTATGGCTCAGTTTACTCCTTTTATTTTGCCTTCGTCCTGGCAAGTTTCCATTGTCCCATATAATAGAGGCATCTCGGCATATAGTTCTGAAACCGGAGGAATTTTTGCTCAAGAGAGTTTCGTCCGTTCTTATGAGCCTAATGATAAGCGAGTTAAGGAAAAAGAATTTTACTATACCAAGTATACCTTAAGAGCTGATCGGACTAAAGAACTAGAATTAGGTGATTACTATATCTTCAAACATTTTGATGAATTAGCTAATTTAACAACTACAAGCAGCGGTTTGAATTGGCCAATATTTCGATATGCGGAAGTATTGCTGATTTTTGCTGAAGCATCAAACGAGGTTAGTGGGCCAAATAGCCAAGCTTACGAGGCAGTTAATGCAATAAGAAAAAGAGCTGAATTACCAGATCTTGCAGGATTATCTAAAGATGAATTAAGAGAAGCAGTATGGAGAGAAAAATGGTTTGAATTATCTTATGAAAATAAGACTTGGTTTGATATGGTTAGAATTCGAAAAGCATTCAATGTAACAACCAGAAAGTTTGACGAATTTGTAGGACACAAGTTTGTTTATGGACCTGTATTAAAAGAAAGAGAGTTACTATTCCCAATCCCTACTGCAGAGATTCGAAACAATACTAATCTTGTACAAAATCCAGGATATTGATTTTAATATTTGAAGTGTAGGTATATTTTAAATAAAGTGTAAAAAGCCATTTCTCTGAAATTTTCGGAGTAATGGCTTTTTTATTTTTACTTCCAGAATTATATGCAAAATGTTTTTTAAAAAAGTATTTATGTTAATATGGATTCAGGATGGTGCAGGATACTTTGCAGCCATTTGATTGATATGTTCAGAAAAAGATTTCGGTTTTGTTGCTTTTTGTAATTATTCATTTAAAAAAAAGAAATAAGGGCTAAAAATAACAGGTGCTGATCTTTTGATTCTAAAACTTCCATATATCATTAATTTGAAGCGAATTGATGATTTCAGGTAACTGGGACAATGATCAGTAGAATTGAATATAATTTCCCGCTAATTGAAATCATTAATTACTTTTAAGAGCTATTTAAATACCCTATGAAAAAAACGACAAACTATTATCTCCTTTCTTTTTTGGTGGCATTCTCTGTTTTGATCACTTTTCAGGAGTGTATCGCCCAAAACGGCAAAACCTTTCTCCAATTCGAAGGAAAAGAAGGCCCGGGAAAAGGGAAACACATCGTTTTGGTTGCCGGAGATGATGAATATCGGTCTGAGGAATCCATGCCCATGCTTGCAAAATTGCTTTCTCAGCGATATGGATTCAAAACCACCGTCTTGTTCCCGATCGAACCTGCAACCGGAAACATTGTACCAAGTTTTCAAAACAATATCCCGGGTTTGGAGCATTTGGAATCGGCTGATCTGATGATCATGCTGATCCGCTTCCGGGAGTTGCCGGATGATCAATCCAAGTACATTGAAAACTTTTTGAAAGCTGGAAAACCCGTGATCGGTCTCCGAACTTCCACCCATGGTTTTGCCTATTCCAAAAACTTAAATTCACCCTATGCAAAATGGTCTTTTAACAGTAAAGCCGAAGGCTGGGAGCGGGGTTTTGGTCAGCGGATTTTCGGAGAAACCTGGGTCAATCACCACGGTGTTCATGCCAAAGAAGGTGCCAGAGCTTTGATGGATGGAGTAAAGCAGATGAACGATCATCCGATTCTGCGTGGTGTGAATGATATCTGGGTTCCTTCGGATGTGTATGGGATCAAGAACTTGCCTAAAGAGGCTGATGTCCTGATCTATGGACAATCCACCGCCGGAATGGATGACAAAGCGCCCTTGATGTGGGAAAAATCTGTAATGCCAATCGCCTGGACTAAGCCTTATCAGATCGAAGGCGGAAAGCCGGGAATGGCATTCACTTCGACGATGGGTTCTTCGCTGGACTTTCAAAGTGAAGATTTGCGAAGGTTGGTTTTGAATGCTTCCCTTTATTTGCTTGGGATGCCGGAGGTGATCAAACCGGAACTTTCGGTGGAAATTGTCGGAGAATACAAGCCGACTATGTTTGGTTTTGATACTTTCCGGAAGGGAATGAGAGTGGAGGAATTTAAATAGCCCATAGTCGATAGTCCATGGTCCATAGCTTACTACTATACATGGATTTGAGTTGGAACCATTAAGTTTTGGTTACAAAAAAAATGTTATAAAGTCCAGATGAATCAGCTATGGTCTATGGACTATTTACCATCAACTAATTATGAACAAAATAGGATTTAATGTGCTGGCCTGGTCAGCAGAAATGTCTGCTGATTTGCTTCCGATTTTGGATCGGTTGAAGGCTATTGGGTACGACGGAGCTGAGTTTTTTGTTGGAGGATCTCCAGAAGAATCCTTCAAATTGGTGGGAAAGCACTGTCAGAATATTGGGTTGGAAGTAACTACCGTGACGGTCTTGAGTCCGGAGGAAAATCCAATTTCTCCCGATGCCAAAATCCGCGAAAAGTCAAAGGAAAAGCTCAAATGGGTTTTGGATCGGGCAGCAGACCTCAATTCCCAAGTACTTTGCGGGCCTTTTCACTCTGCTTTTGCCACTTTCGCATCACGAGCACCGATCGAGGACGAATACAATTGGTCTGCCGAGGTTCTGCATGAAGTTGGGGATTATGCCCAAAATTTGGGGATTCTCTTAACTCCGGAAGCACTCAACCGATTCGAATGCTATCTCTGCAACACGATGGAGCAGTTAGATTATCTGCTAGCCAAAGTCAATCATTCTAATGTGCAGGCTATGTTTGATACGCATCATGCGAATATGGAGGAGAAAAAGCTCGGATCGGCTATTGAACTTATTGCACCTCGCTTGGGCCATTTCCACATCTCCGAAAACGACCGCGGAACTCCCGGTTCGGGCCATGTTAATTTCGACGAAACATTTGCCGCCTTGGCAAAAGTAAATTACAAAGGCTGGCTAACTATCGAAGGCTTCACCCGTAATGACCCCGCTTTTGCCAACTCGATTGGAGTCTGGCGCAACTTCTCCGAACCTTGGGATATGGCCGAAAACGGTTATAAGTTGATCAAAGGGATGGGGGAGAAGTATGGGATGTAATTAGAAAGACACAAGACGTTAGACACAAGATTCAAGACACAAAATTTAAGACTTCAGACCAAGTCCCGATTAAAAAGTTTGGCTTTTTGCGCTTGTCCTTCACAGGTCTGTGTCCCCACAGACCTGATATTTTATTACTTTCCTATTCCCTCACTGACTGGAATTTTCAAACCGATGATTGATCACTTCACCTCCTCATTCGGAATAGCCATCGTGTGATTCCCCAAAAGCTTGAATTTGCCATCGACCAAAGCATAAGTCCGCATGAAATGGTAAGTCACCGGACTTGGTCCGCGATCCACCACCGTGTATCCGCTGACCACACCTGTATTCCCGAGAATCACCACTTTTTGATCCCGGGAAACCCTCCCCTTGGTATCATCTGCCTGACCAGCCTGAATTCGTTTGGCCCGGGAAACTGCAGCTTCTTTTCCGTCGATTTGACCTGCATGATTGTGAACCCAGATAAAATCATCGGCTAAGAGATTTTCCAAAAAGGCCACGTCAGACTTTAATAAAGCATTTTCCCAGCCCAGATCCAGTTCCAGAAGTTTTTGTTGTTCTTTTGTTTGGGAATAGCCTATGGTGGAAAAAAGGAGAAAAGCGAAAAGGCAACTTGCTAAATATTTCATGGTAGTTTCGGATTGTGTTTTGCTAAAGTTTGGGAAAAATTAAGAAAATCTTTCTTTTAGGGTAGAAAGAAATCCGACAGTACAGGATAATTGTCTGTCCGAATTTCAGGATAATTAAATAAAAACTGATGATGCGAGCCTTATTCCTGATTTTCTTTTGTTTGGCAGGTTCGATATATGGTTTTCCTCAAGCGAAAAAGCCGAACATCATTTTTATCCTCACCGATGATCACCGCTGGGATGCGTTGGGTTTTGCAGGAAATCCTATCATCCAAACTCCGGAGATGGATCGGTTGGCAGAGGAAGGAAAGTTTTTCGAAAATGCCTTTGTCACCACTCCGATTTGCGCAGCGAGCCGGGCCAGTATTTTGACAGGAATGTACGAGCGCACCCATGGTTACACGTTTGGGCAGGGTGATATTAAGCAGCCATATATCGATCAGTCTTATCCGATGTTGCTGAAAAGCTCCGGGTATTTCACCGGGTTTTTCGGGAAGTTCGGGGTGAATTATGCCGACTTTGACCAGCTCTTTGATGTGGGAGAAAGCTATGACAGGAACGGAGCTTTCAAAGATAGAAGAGGCTACTTTTTCAAAACGATTGATCAGGATACTGTTCACCTGACGCGATACACGGGGCAACAAGCGATCGATTTTATTCGCGAATCTCCTGCGGAAAAGCCATTCATGTTATCGCTCAGTTTCAGTGCCCCACATGCTCATGATCCTGCGGAAAAGCAATATTTCTGGTCTCCGGAGTTTGATACGATGTATCAGGATTTGGTGATTCCGGAACCGATCATGGCGGAGGATTCAGATTTTTTAGCCCAACCGGAGTATGTGCGTATAGGGGAAAACCGTACCCGCTGGCATTGGCGATACGATACTCCCGAAAAGTATCAGCACAGTGTGAAAGGATACTATCGAATGATCTCAGAGGTGGATGCAGAGATCGGAAAAATCCGAAAGGCCCTGGAAGAAAAGGGCTTGGCGGAAAATACCGTGATTATCCTGATGGGCGACAACGGTTATTTTCTGGGGGAGAGGCAACTTGCCGGCAAATGGCTGATGTACGATAATTCACTCCGGGTGCCGCTGATTGTCTTTGATCCCAGAGAAAAGGGAGGAAAACGGGTGGATTCTTTTGCCCTGAATATCGACGTCCCTTACACCATTCTGGATTTGGCGGGGATTGACCAACCACAATCCTGGCAGGGAGTTTCGCTGAATTCTCCCCAACTCGCCAACCGAAAAGAATTCCTGACTGAGCATCTCTGGCAAACACCGATCATCCCGCCAAGCGAAGCCATCCGTACCGAGCGCTGGAAATATTTCCGGTACATCAACGATCCGACACACGAGGAACTTTATGATTTGAGTGTGGATCCTTTGGAAAAAAACAATCTGGCCGACGATCTGGAGCATCAGAAGGTCTTATTGGAGCTTCGTGGAAAGCTGGAAAAACAAATCACTGTTTATCTAAAGGATAGAAGGGAGTGAAGGGATTATAATGATTTCGGAAAAATGAATTGATGATATACCTTGCTTTTCCAATCATGACAATTCAATGAAACTCCGTTTTATCACTTCCTCACTGCTTTTGCTTTTTAATGTTCTAAGCCTTTACGGACAGGAGAACAAATCAATTTATCGTTCTGAAACCCTTGAAATCCAGCAAATCAGCCCATATACTTTTGTCCATATCAGTTATCTCAACACGCAGGATTTTGGCAAAGTCGGTTGCAACGGAATGATTGTCATCAACGGGGGCGAAGCGCTGGTCTTTGACACGCCGACTGAGGATGCGGTAAGCCGGGAATTGATAACCTGGTTGGAAAAGGAACATAAAGTCAAGGTAAAGGCAGTACTCGCCACGCATTTTCATAATGATTGTGTCGGCGGATTGGAGGAATTCAAGGCTCGTGGAATTCCTACTTATGGGTCATTCAAGACCATTGCGCTGGCGAAAGAAGCAGGATTTCCTGTTCCGGAAAAAGGCTTTGAAGAGGAACTGATTCTGGAGGTCGGTTCACTCCGGGCGATCAACCGATTTTTGGGAGAAGGCCATACCCGGGATAATGTTGTGACTTATGTGTCCTCAGATCAGGTACTTTTTGGAGGATGCCTGATCAAAGAAGTCGGGGCGGGTTTTGGCTTTTTGGGAGATGCAAATACCGCATCCTGGTCGGAGACAGTCACTAATGTGAAATCAACTTTCCCGGACGTCCGAACCGTCGTTCCCGGTCATGGCAAGGTAGGGAATGCGGAATTGTTGGATTATACGATCCGATTGTTTGAGGAGAAATAGCTAAAAATTCGAAGTGAAGTTTTTTGTTTTTTGCCAATAACAAATTGGTATGGAAAGGAGGATGGAATTGCAAATTTCTCCCAGCACCAAGCTAGACTTCAGACTAAGAAGGGTTAAGTCTCTCCGAAAACTGGCTCTGCGTTCGGGGCTAAGGAAAGGTTCGATCTAGATACAAAAACCATTTCAATGGTTTTTTACTATTTTCCCATTCTCAATCCCATCCACCTATGAACCTATCCAAATTTCTGCTTGCCCTTCTTATGATCGGGGCATTTTTCTCCTGTCAACCCAAAACGGAATCGGTTACAGAAACTGCTCCCGAATCCAAAAAGCCCCGGACGATTGTCACCACGGATGGTGAGATTGATGATGTGGATTCCTATATCCGAATGCTGCTTTATGCCAATGAGTTTCGAATCGAGGGCTTGATTTACAGTAGTTCGATGTGGCATTACAAAGGCGACGGAAAAGGGACACTTTTCACGTCGGAGATGGAAATGACCAAAACCATGTACGGCGCCAAGACAGATTTGCGATGGCCAGGTGTGGAATGGATGAACCCGCTTTTGGATGCGTACGAGGCGGTTTATCCCAAACTTAGTCAGCATGCAGAGGGTTTTCCGACGGCTGAATACCTGAGATCTGTGGTGAGAGTTGGGAATATCGACTTTGAGGGAGAAATGGAAGTGGACACGGAAGGCTCGGATTTTATTAAAGCCAAGTTGCTCGATGATGAGTTGGAACCGATTTACCTCCAGGTTTGGGGTGGCACAAATACCATTGCGCGAGCGCTAAAGTCGATCGAAGAGCAATACAAAGGCACTCCTGACTGGGACAGCATTTACAAAAAAGTGATTGACAAGGCGATCATTTACGCCATTTTGGATCAGGATGCAACGTATCGCAAATACATCGCTCCCAATTGGCCGGACCTGAAGATTTATTACAATGCGAGTCAGTTTTGGTGCTTTGCATACCCTTGGAAAAGAGCGGTGCCGGAAACGCAGCAATACCTTTTTGAGGGCAAGTTTATGGGGGATGAAATCATCAACAATCACGGTCCATTGCTCAAGCAATATTACAGCTATGGAGACGGTCAGTTCCAGGTTGGAGACGATGAGCATATCCATGGGGATTCCACCAAAATCAAGGAAATCCAATGGGGGAGTTTTGGAGTTTATGACTTTATTTCAGAAGGTGATTCTCCCGCTTACCTTCATCTGGTTGCCGTGGGTTTGGACAATCTCAATCAACCTCAATGGGGCGGTTGGGGAGGCCGATTGGTGCAGTCAGCCGATCAGCCTAACAGATGGGAAGACGGGAAAGAAGTCTTGGACTACAATCCTTTCACCGATACGTTGGATGCAACTTATCCCCAAATCCGTTGGATTGAAGCCATTCAGGAGGATTTTGCTGCACGGGCTGATTGGTGTATAATGGATTTTGCAGATGCCAATCATCCTCCGATGGTACAAGCAGTGGGCTCAACTCGCGCTACTGCCAAACCTGGAGAATCACTGACTTTGGAAGTGCAAACCAGCGATCCGGACGGAGATCAGTTGGAGACGAAATTCTGGATTTACAAAGAAGTGGGAACCTATGCAGGTGAAGCCCAACTTTCTGTTGAAGGCAACAAAGTTCAGGTTACTCTCGATGCTTCCTCTTCCGGACAACTTCATGTCATCGCCGAAGTGAAGGACAACGGCGTTCATCCGATGACGAGGTATGTGCGGTTTGTGGTGGAGGTTAAATAGTTAGGAGAGTTGTAAGGTTCCCCGGTCTGTGTCCCCACAGACTGGAATTTCAAATTAATTATGTGGCACCCAAATAAAATGCAAATGGGCCGTGGGGACACAGCCCACGGTTGAAGTTGGGTTTTAAATTGATTCAATTGGAATCAGAGCTTAGCAACTTTTTCATCCTCCTTCTTTTCTTCCACGATATGGGCGATGTCCTCTTTCAAAATCCACCCTTTGGAAACCGCATGGTGAGTGGCTTCGATCGTGTCAGTGATCAACATCATTTCCACTCCCAACTTCCCGATTTCCTCCGCGATTTTCAGCACCTTCTGATGACTGACCGGATCGACGTCACGGATATAAACCATTTTGACCCGGCCGGGAAAATCCCGGATCACCTGCAGGTAAATTTCCGCATCGTGCTGACCTGAATCCCCGATCAGGATAAAAGGAATGTCTCGGATGATATCGAATATTCTTTCAATCTGAACAAGCTTATGAACTGTGTGGCTGCCGGCAAAAAAATGCTCTTGTGACAATCCCACATCTCTCAACATCAACGGTCCCTGCGGAAGATGATGAATGCTCATTAACTCATGCAGGAAATCATACAGATTCCACGGCGAACTCGAAACATAGAAGAAGGGATTGTTTTCGTGACCCATAAGTCCTTTGGACAGCGCCTGATAAAACGCAGCTACTCCCGGAAAAGGAACTCGTGTCATTGCATTACCCAGGAAAGTGGTTTTCACCATTGCCCACATCTTGGTGGCGCCCGTCGGTACTATGGTATCATCAATATCGGAGATGACGCCGAATTCCACATGCTCAGAGGGAACAAACACATGACTGTAAGCCACCGGAGGTTGTTGGTTTTTGACCACTTGATCAACGAGTTCCACCCGAATTTTCTGCCAACGATTTTCGCCTTTTATGGGCTGTGGCAGCTCCATTCGGATTTCAAAATACCCTTCCGAGTCCGTGATCGCCGATTTTGTAATCCCCTCAAACGATGCTTCCACCCTCGCTTCCGAGATTTCCCAAGACATGAAGCGCTTGTACATCTTCTTGAAGTTTCGCCACTTGCTGTCCTCCAAAAGCGAAGCGCCGATCCCTCGGTCCATCAGCACTCTTCCCAGGAAAAACAATTCTTTCCCGTTGCCAAAGCCTTGATAAGGCATGATCATGACCGTACGGATCAGGCCAAGCTTCTTCCCGAGCCAAAGCTTCGTCCGCGATAGCCTGTGCTTGATGGAATACAAAACGGAAAGTACTTTCTTCTTCACTTGGGACATTTGATTTAATTCTTTTTACGTGACTCCTGATCAGTAACCACGTCAACGTCAAAACAAGGTCTGGTTTTTACAGTGAAAATTATCCCTGCAAATACGAATGGATGCAATAGGGATTTACAGCCGGTTTTACCAAAGAAGTAAACCGGTTAAAAGAGTTGAGTTGCCTTGATCATCATCCGAAATAAGAACAACTTTTGTTTCTCCGGATGAAATTTCTTTTTCAACGGTAACGGATTCTACTTTCAAATTTGCTCCTGCATTGGGAATGGGACAGTACTCAAAAGATTCGGAGATGGTATTATCTGCGATGTCCAGGATACCAATTAGACTACCTAAGATTTCACCATCCTTATAAGCATTCTGATTATTTTCCACAGAAGCGGTGAAAATGATTTTGGGTTCGTTCATCAAAGCCGTAGCACCCGAAAAACCCGCTTCAATCCCGTTGATTTTGGGTAGGGAAAAATGCCTGATTTCCGGTCGGGGAAAATCAATCCCATCGCTCAGGTATGCTAAAAAATCCTTGTATTCAAATCGTATAATCAGATTTGGCTTACGATTGAAAAGGAATAATTGGTTGTCACGAAAGGCGGTTGCTTCAATGTTTAATTCAGAATCCTTGAATAGGGGCAATTGGATTAGCTTATTGTAAAAATCCGAGATATCGTACTTCTCGATTTTCAAAGAGTCATTCAGGAGAATGCGCAAAAAGATATTCCTTTGAGGTGACTTAGAACCCGATCCAAAGACAACGATCTCATTTTTGTAAATCAATTCCATCCCTTCAAAGTCTGGTTTTTCAGATTTAAGTATTCTCTCTGAAAATTCACCAGGTTCCAAAAGAGGCGTTTTGGAAATAGTTTTGAAGTCGCGATTGAGGGCGTATAAGAAGGGAGAGTCATCTCCAACAACGTAGTAATTATCACCAGATCTTATGATTCCTGAACCACTGGGAATCTTCTCAAGTTGGATCTCATCCACAATGGTAAGGGTCATATTAGTATGGTTTCAAGGTTGAGACAAGTAGATACCGGGTTGATTTTTCACTTGGTTAGTTCAAGTTTCGTTCTTTTATAAGGTCTTCCACTTCCTTACTTCTTTTATTTTTCGGGTCGTTCACCAGTTTGTAAATAAAGTACAAGGGGATTAAGGTGAGCATTCCCCAGCTGTTTTTAGCAATACTGTAAAAGATAATTCCCGCTAAAAATCCAATCAACAAAGCATTAACGATGGAAAATGATTTTAACTTTTTTGATTCCTCTAGTAATTCCTGGTCTGTGAATTGGGGAAGGTCTTTGGGGGTCATTGGTGATTTTGTTTACATTAATTATTCAACTGACGGGACCAATATAGAAGCCACCGTCAACGAATTTGCGCAATTCCTTCATGTTAGTTCAGCTGTCGCTAATGTAGAAAAATTATTCAATTACATGAGTAGTTTCAGCGAAGCAGCTAAGAAGGCATTGTGTAAAGGAGAGGTTGGTGGCAGTTTTATTTTCCGATGTCTTTAATAATTGCGTGAAGTGAATCAAATTCCTTCTGGTATCCTCTTCTATGTATTAGGATGATTGGAATCAATAATTAAATTGTTTCCGCTTGCCCATCAGAACACAGGCCAAGGTTAAGGTTTGCAAAACATTAAAAGGTCGATTATCTCAAATCGAATAACCTGTAATTCAATAACCACTACTCTTTAAACTCAAGAATATCCCCCGGCTGACAGTCCAGCGCTTTGCAGATGGATTCCAGGGTGCTGAATCGGATGGCTTTTGCTTTGCCGGTCTTTAGGATGGATAGGTTGGAGAGCGTAATATCTACTTTTTCGGAAAGTTCATTCAACGACATTTTCCGCTTGGCCATCATCACGTCAAGATTTACAATTATTGCCATCAGTTAGACGGTAAGGTCGTTTTCGGATTGCATCTCCATGCCTTTTTTGAATATTTGAGCAATCACAAACACCACCGCGGCCATCATCAAATAGGCATCGTAATCACTCCAATATTGTCCAGCTGCTGCTACATCATACCCCCTTTCCAGCAAACCCTGCTGAAATTGATGGGAAACTGCGCCCAAAATCCCGACAAAGAAAATATAGAAGCTGATTTTGGAAATCAGGTTTGAAATCTTTTCGCTGAAGGGTTTATGCAGGTTAAGGTTTGTAAAAATCTGCGTAATCAAAAAGAAAGCGTAAGCCTTCATGCCTGTTACAGCTATAGCCAACCAAAATAAGATTCCAAAAAGGACTTCATCCTGCTCGAAGACCTTCGTGAGATCCAATATCAAATACAGCCTTTCCGGCTCAAAAACGTGGAATTGCATGAACGTGTAGTTGAAAATCAAGGCGCCAGTTTGATAACAGAGTGCAATGAAAATGATCCATGAAATGACATGGAGAAATTGTGTGACGAGATCGGTTTTAGGAGACATGGTGTGAGTGGGTCAAATGGTTAATTCATTTTCTGATTGGAGTTCAACGCCTCTTTTGTAGACCATCCCGATGGCAATCAAAAGCGCTGACATGAGCATAAATTCAAATCCACCGCTGACCATTCCAGTTACCTTGTCCAAGTCAAAGCCTCTTATTTCCAGCCATTTAAACCAGGCTGAACTCAGGATAATCGCCACTCCGATCTCTAAAGCCAAATAGCTGATTGCAGTAATGAGTTTGGATACTTCCCTGCTGAAAGGATGGACGAGGTTGATTTTAAGAAAAATTCGGATCATCAGGTAAAAGAGGTAGGCCTTTTTACCTGCAATGAAGAGCACGATGGAAATCACGCCCACATAGTACCAAAAGTTTTGATCACGCAAAGCCGAAAGATTGAGCCCTTCAAAGAGGTTTTGGGCCACAGTTGGCTTAAAAAGGCTGTAAATAAATGTGAACAACAGAGCGCCTGCCTGAATGCAGAGTCCGATAAAGATGGACCAAATGACAATAGTAATCAGCATCAAAGCGGGCTGATTTAACCATTTTTCTTTCCATTGGGATTTGAAATTGCTCATAGGAGGATGGATTTGATTTTCCAAACCTCGGTAAAAAATTATTGATAAACAATAAATATATATTGATAATAGAATTTTTTTTTTCACTCTCTTAGCCATTCCCATCTTTCTGACCAATCCATGAGGATGTCGTTTCTCCATTTCAGGATAGTTTTTCCACCTTGGAGTTTGCCGTCGTAGAGATTGGGATCAGAGGAGTCGGTGTACCAGTTCGGCCCCAAGCGGTAATCGGTTTCGTTGGGTTTTCCCGGCCAGAGATTGCTGACTAGGAGTTCTCCTTCTCCGGTTGGAAAACCGGGAATCCTCGAGGTAAAATTATAGCGCAAAATCTCCGCTTGCTTGGGAGAATACTTGAGGGCGTACTTCCCATTTCCCAGGTAGTATCCCGGCCAGATTTGTTTGGAATCTCCATAGGGAACTTCCATCCAAAAAACCATAGAATCTGAAGGAACATGGATTTCGGGACCTTCCAGTTGGAATTCAATTACTGTGCAATAAGCTACGGTATCGGCAAGGGTAGTCATTCGATCATACACCACCCGGGAACTTCGGGAGATTATTTCAAAACTCCCGCCCCAGCTTTCCCGAAGGGGATTGTTTGGATCTCCATCCATCAGGTAAAGCAGGGAAGGCGTATCGCCCATTTTGATTTCACCGTCATAATAGCTTTTGAAATCCTTCCCCAAATGCCCGGCTCCCTGAATGTGTTTTTCATAGTAGTCCGTCGTCTTGATCACATCGGGCTGCTGATTGTTGGAGAAAAAGCCATAGTAGCTTGAGTTGACTTCGATCATCCAAAGATTTGGGAAATGGGCTGCGATGTAGGCATAGCTGTTGGCGCTCCATTTTTTATTTGGGCCGCCGATCCAATAGACACGAATGTTTTCCTGGATTTCGGGAGCATCGTGAATAGCTTGCGCCAGATCTTCCAACCCGCCCCAGACGAGCACCCAAAGCGGTCTTTGATCTTCTTTTTTTGCGCAGCGAATAATCCAATCCGAACCTTCAGTTGAGGTGGTGACTCCACTGTATGGTGCATTTCCCTTGCGGCCTTGTTTGGTAATGGATCGGAGATAATCGGGATTTGGGAATCCGGAACTGTGTTTCTGCAGTTTGGGAAGGTCTTTTTCATATAAATCAATCATCCGAAAAATCTCCGACGTGCTTCCGGTGCCATAGGACGGAGAGGAGACAAGCCCTTCGATGTCAAATTGCTCGCTGTACAGCAGCAAATGAGCCATGCTTTGATTGTCGTCCGGATCGGTTCCTCCGATGTCAGTGCTGATTAGGATTCGGGGTTTTTCCGAAACGGGTTGCTGGGCAAAGAGATTAATAGAAAAGAGGCAGAGTAAAAAACTTATAAGTATCCTGTTCATGCTCTTTCGTGTCTGCTTTTCAGTAATGTTCCCAATTGGAATTCGAGAGGTAAGAAAACGAAAAAATTTTATTCCAAATAAAAAAGCAGAAAGGAACCTCCCTTCTGCTTCTCAATTTTATTGGCCCATACTATCTATATTCTTATCGTATTCGTACCGCCTTGGAGATTTTGCGTTATGAAATCAAGACCCAAGTGTTTTATTACAATTTCCCAATAGCTCTCCAGGCCGCCAATTCCGCAGAAAAGCGATTGTTGATGACTTCGCATTTAGCATCGATCCGCATGGTTGCGCGCTTGCTGAGTTCATAGGCTGGCCATTCGGGAGCGTTTTTAGCTGATGGTTGGCCAGTCTTTGCAAAATTGGTCCAGAGTTCTGCGAAATTATGTGAGGCCTGAAACCGATCCGGCTTACTTCCGCCAAAACCCATTCTAGGCTCTTCACCTTCTTTCGGCGGTACTTCATTGTTGAATTTGAAAGAAATATCCATGGCGTGGGGAGTGCCCATTTCGTATTCTGTATCAGGGATTTTCATATTGGATTTGTATCCAAAGTTGTACAGATACACCGGAGCCGCTTGCTGTTGGGATTTCTTTTCAGCGATTTCAATAGAGCCCAACCCCATCATATTAATGGATTTGATCGCCACGAAAATATCCGGGGCTGATGCCTCCGGTCGGGCTTTTCGGTAGGTGGCTATCAGTTGTTCGGTATCATCTCCAAAGTCAGTTGAAAGTCGCTCCCGGATTCCTTCAAAGTCCATACTGAACGGTGCGATATCTTTTTGCTGCCAAGCAAAAAATGTGTGTTCGTCTTCATTCCAACCCACGAGCAGAGGTTTATTTCGGGAAGTTTCCGTTGCTTTTGGGTCAAATGGATGATGAGGCAAAACCACACCATCCACGACCGGCCCGAATCCCCAAATGGAATTTTCCCCAATTATTCTATCCTTGGGTTGGAATGGGGGAACGTTGGGAGTTTTGGATTGGATTTCCAACAAGGTGGAGGTCGGCACTTCCAGGATTTTTCTCCAATTGCTTTCAGAAAGTCCAAGCTCCTTCAAAACATGAGCAGTTGTTCTTGCGGCGCGGTCCGTGGAAAGCATCCGCACTCCAGGTCCGCTTTCGATGGAGCATTTGTTGAAATAGGGTGCTGCTTCGGGCATTGCATAGAGGCAGGAAGTTTTTCCTCCTCCGCCTGACTCTCCAAAAATCATCACATTGTTGGGATCTCCTCCAAAATTGGCGATGTTTTCGTTAACCCATTTTAATCCGGCAGCAATATCTGCCACACCCATATTTCCTGAGCCTGCATAATCTGCTCCGCCTATTTCATCCAGATATAAATATCCCATCAATCCCAGGCGGTGGTTGGTTTGCACTACGACCACATCAAAGTTTCTGGCAAGATTTGCTCCATCCTGACCGCCTGATCCACCGGAACCTCCGACATATCCGCCTCCGTGACTGTAAAACATGACCGCTCGTTTTTGATTGTCATTTGCCGGAGTCCACACATTCAGGAAAAGGCAATCTTCAGAAGGATCGGGTTCGCCTCTTCGGGGATTTTGAATCGCCGGAGCACCTAAGGTCAAGGTATCTTTGACGCCAGTCCAAGGCTCCAATGCAGCTGGTCTTCGAAACCTTCTTTCTCCCGAAATTTTCCCAGCATACGGCACTCCTTTGAAAATATTGACCCCCTCGATTCGCTGACCGCGGATTTTTCCGGAACGTGTATCGGAGGTTACGAACTCTTCAGCACGTCTTACAAAAGGGAAAGCGAAGTGTGGAATTGTGGTAAATGCAGTTGCAAGAGAAACTTTGGCGATAAAATCTCTTCGGCTGGCGATAAATTCTTTCATGGTTTAGGATTATAGGGTTGAGAGTTTGGTTTTTTAATTTGGAAATGAAAAAAGGTTTTGTGATTCACTTTTCTGTCCTGCGCCATGGGTAATTGGTTTTGAAACAGCATGTAATTAAGTGGTTTGAAAAACTTAGAGACCTCTTTTGCTGACCCGGGATTGAAGGATTTCAATTTCTCAGGAGAAAAGAAACCTTCCAATTCCTGGTTTATCTGTTAAGGTTTTTTAAAGCTGATTGTAATATCCCCCGAGCCTAAAGCTTCTTTCAGTCCATCCGGATTATCGATTTTTCCCAATCTGGTGTAAGGATAAGAGGTTGAAAAAGTCTCATAAAAAATCACAACGGTATTAGCTCCCCAAAGCATCAGGTCTCCATTTTGGATGGTCCCGGTATTGGAAGCATTTGTGGGGAGATTTTGAGGAAGGCGATAATACTTTTCGTTTCGGTTAAGATCTGTCATGGTGACGGTCAGTGGGAGAAGGCTATAGAATTTCTCTGATGTTTCATTCTCCAATAGGGTCGCTGTGAAAGTCTTTTTACCTGCTTGAATTGTAATTTTCTTGCCTGTGTTCTTCATATCAGTTGTATTTGGAACTTGACCCTGGGCCTCGGTCCTTTCACAGGAAGTAGTTGTGATGGAAGTCAACCCAATTAAAAGTACCAAAATCAAGGTTGATAAGGGGAATCGCTTTTTCATCTTAATGCAAGTTGGTTTTCTGATTTTTGCTCAGGTCTTGATTTTGAGTTCATAGCTGGAATACGTTTTTTAGGGCAAAAGATTGACACCGGAAACTTCTTCACAAAGCTGAATCAGATGATTTTGAAAATCCTCATCCAAAACAGCCGGATGAGGAGAAAGGGCCTTTTGGTGACGGAAATAAAGTCCCGAAACCTTTGCCGATTTTTCTTTGCTGGTAGCCAGCCAAACCTGCGTCTCGATGCCTTTTTGCAAATCATCGGGCGCATTTTTCCCACCCATTTTGGTAGGGACCCATCCGGGATCGACGGCATTGGAATAGGTGTCCGGGAAATGTCTCGCGATTGCTTTCATCATCGTAGTGATCAGCAATTTGGAATCGGAGTAGTTGATCTTTCCAATGTCCTCCAACTTCGAAATGGGCTTACCTCCAAAATGCATACCCGAGCTGAGGTAAACCAGCCTTTTTGGCTTTTCAATTAATGCGCTTAAGACAAAAGGGGCAAGGACATTGACATTGAAAATGGTTTTCGAATCTGAGTTAAGCACCCCGGCGTTGTGGATGATACTGTCGAATTTTCCGAGCTTATTGGCTTCTAGGGCTAGATTTTTAACCTCTTCAAGCTGAGCCAAATCAGCTATTAAAACTGATTCGGCTCCTTTTACCTGATACGTTATTTCTTTTGATCTCGCAGAATTTCGGGCATGTAAGACCACTTGATGACCTTCACGGATCAATTTTTCAGCGGCCAATTTTCCCAAGCCATCAGAAGAACCAGTGATTAGTATTCGAGCCATCTATTTGTTTTACTTCAGATATTCCAGGTCGGTTACAGCATGTTTCCACTCTACAATTCCATTTTCAGTATTTGGTACGATGAAAAGTTGATGCATTCCCGTATCCGGACTTGCCCCATGCCAGTGAAGAACATTTGGAGGACAAGTCACCACGTCTCCCTTATTCAAAGTTTGCTTTGGCTGACCTTCGATCTGGTGAAATCCTTTTCCATCCGTGATTAGCAGTATCTGCCCTGACGGGTGAGAGTGCCAATGACTTCTGGCACCTGGTTCAAAATAGACGTTTCCCACTACTGTGGTCAAGGTGCTGTCACTGGGAACAAGTGGTGTATGCCATGTTTTTCCGGTGAAAGTTTCTCCGTTAACGGGTTCTTCCATTGGGAAAATTGCAGAGATTTTGTTTTCAGGATTTTCCATAGTTTTTGGTTGTGAACAGCCAGCTATTGCAAAGCAAATCGAAGCTGTGATAAGTAAATTTTTCAGTTGATTTTTCATGATTTTTTTGATTTTGTAAATTCGGTTTTCATCCATTTCCCTTTTAACTACACAAGGCCTCACTCAATGTACTTGATAAATTTTGCCGGAACTCCTCCCACTACCGTATTGGCAGTTACATCCTTGGAAACCACCGATCCGGCGGCCACGACAGCATTTTCACCGATAGTTACTCCCGGCAAAATGGTTGCCCCGGCACCGATCCATGCATTTCGCTTTATTACGATTGGTTTTGTAATTAATGCCCTGCGGTCTTCGGGATTGAGAGGATGGTTTTCGGTTACGAGATTTACCCTGGGTCCAATCAGCACATGATCCTCCAGCGTGATGCCACCCATATCTAAAAAGGAACACGCATGATTGATAAAGACATGCTTACCGAGGTGGGTAAATCTGCCAAAATTGGTGTAGAAGGGCGGGAAAATTGTCGTCGACTCATCGACTTCAGCGCCAATGATCTCGCTTAAAATCGCACGAACCTCATTGATCTCCCCAACTTGATTGAGCCGGTTATTCAATTGAATGGTTCGTATGACAACCTCATTAATCTTGCAATATTCAGGATCATCCAGACGAATGAGTTCACCGCCTCTTAACCTTTCAAAAATATCGCTGACTTCTGATTTGGGTGGATTTTGGACCTGTAAGTTGCTCATTGTGTTTGAGTTTGAAATTCCTACACAAAGGTACCCATGGAAATCACCAGGAGATAAAGATTATCAAACCAAAACTTAAGAAAATCAAACCACCAATTCCCGGAAGGATTTTGGATTTGTACCCGTTAGTTTTTTAAAAAAGTTGTTGAAATAAGTGGGATATTCAAAACCCAGTGCAAAGGCAATTTCCGAAATATTCCAGTTGGTGTGCTGTAGAAGAGCTTTTGCCTCACTCACAATTCTTTCATTGATGAGAGTGGAGGTGGATTTTCCGGTGATTTCCTTCAGAGAATGGTTGAGGTGATTGATATGGACGGAGAGGTTGCCGGCATAATCCTTTGCAGTTCTGAGTTGCAGCGGTTTTTCCGGACTTTCAACGGGAAATTGTCTTTCGAGCAGTTCCAAAAATACTGAGGAGATTCTGGAAGCGGCATTTTTGTGTTGGTCGTAGCCTTCAGAAGGTTGCATTTTCAAAGCTTCATGAAAGATCAGTTGAATGTAGTTTCGAATAAGATCGTCCTTGAGTGAATAATCTGATTGCTGCTCTTCTATCATCTTCTGAAACAGACCATTAAGAAACTCTCGTTGTTTTTCGGTGATAGTCAAAATCGGAGTGCCTCCAAGTTTGAAAAAAGGAGATTGGAGCATTCCGCTTGATCGGTCTGAGACTTGAAGAAAATCCTCGGAAAAGAGACAGGTATAGCCTACGTAAGTGGTTGAAAGTGTTTCCCAAGAGTAGGGAATATGGGGATTTCCAAAAAACAAAACCGTGCCTTCCGCTTCAAAACTTCGATCCGCATAATGGATTTTGCTTTTTCCTGTGGTCAGACAGATTTTATAAAAATCCTTTCTGCTATACACGTGAGTAGAATTTCCATCACTTTCAATCTCAAAAACATTAAAGCCCCGAAGTTTCAGTTCAGTGTTATAGTCTGAAACTGATCGTATGATTTTCCCTTCCATGGGACAAAGTTAAGAAAATCAAATAAATGGTGTTTGTTGAAATTTCCTAAGTTTTAAGAAATGACTTTCGAACCAAGACTCAAAAGATCAATTGAGTTCTTTTGTGCCCAGGTTATAAAAAACCACCAATCCATCCTTTCCGGCAACGACAATATCTTTCCAGCCTGATCCATCGAGGTCCGCAACAGAGAAATAAATTCCGGTTCCTTTTCCTTCACCCAATGGGCCGTAACTGATTACATGTTTGGTGAATGATGAACCATTCCACTTGAAGTAATAGAGTCCCGCGTAGTCTTTTCCTCCCGGATCTTTTCCGTTGTGAGCTCGATATCGCTTGCCCGTAACCAATTCATTTTCTCCGTCATTATCAAGGTCAACCCACTCCATCGTGTGGAATTGGGACTGGTACGGATCAATTGGATGCTTTGTGAAACTGATTTGATTTCCGGTTTTGACTTGCTTCATCCAGTACAGCCCGAAGTCATGTCCCTGACCTACAATCATGTCATTCAAACCGTCTTTGTCAACATCGGCCACCAAAATCGGGATACTTGCGTCACCCAGTTTAAAGTCCGGGTGGAGGATCCATTTCCCGGTTTTCAGATCAGCAGGAGCTTCCAGCCAGCCATCAGACATGATGATATCACCTCTTCCGTCCTGATTGATATCGCCAAATCCCAGGCCGTGGCCCTGAGTTTCCCAGACGGGATATTTTTCAAAACTGCCGGAAGAAACCCATTTGTAAAATGCCAAGGGCTTTCGGGGAGTATTTGGGATAATTTCTAAAATCCCGTCCCCATCAAGATCCCATCCTCTTGCTGTTTCCACATTTCCGGTTTCGGCGATCAGGTGAGTTGCCCACTCTTTATTATTTCCCGGGTTTTCTTTCCAGATCAATTTTCCCTCAAACCATCCTCCGGTGATATAATCCATCTTTCCGTCAGAATTGACGTCCATCGGGATAGTAGAGAAGTCCTCGAAATATTCCCCGTATTGCTTGACCTGACCAATTGTGAAACGATCGAGGAAATGAGGGCCTTTGAACCAAAAGCTACCCGACACCAAATCCAGAATTCCGTCATTATCCACGTCCATGACTCCGACAGACTCAGCGCTTTCGAAAGCAATCACTTGCTTTCTGAATTTTGGACTCATCTCCTGGGCGGAAAGAAATACCGGAATAGAGAAAGCGGTTAGGAAAAGACAGGTCTTGATCGGGTTCATAGGGTTTTGGGTTTAAAATATTTTCCCGGTAAAACTTTTTACCAAAGTCTTACCGGGAATTGTTGGATTCTTAAATTGATTACTGCGACTGAATACTGCTTCTATAGATTTTTTAATATTGAATATCGAATATCGAAGTACCCTGAAATCATAAATCCGAAATCATAAATCCTCCATCCGAAATCACTTCTCCATTGGATGCATTTTCAGCAATTCCGCAGGCTTATAGAATCCTTCTTTGTCTTTGACTTCTTCACGAACCTTTCTCACCAGATCCGGCGAAATAGGAGAAGCCTGATTTCCGAAGGAATTTCTCACATAGGTAAGTACTGCTGCGATTTCGGAGTCATCGAGCATTCCTTCGTAAGGTGTCATTGGAACTTGTCCCGGATATTGACGACCCAGGACTTCAATCTCTCCCATGAGACCTTTCAATACGATTTTGATCAGACGCTCGGGACTGCCCGTTACCCAAGGTGTTCTGGCAAGAGGAGGAAACTGGGAAGCGGTAAGTCCTCTTCCATCAGGCTGGTGACAGGTGCTGCAGAATCCTTCACGGGCAAAGATTTCTTTTCCGAGGACGAAGAGTTCCCGATCAGATCCTGTGAGGGAAGACTTGATATCTTCCTCCTTTTTTTCCATGACTGAGATCCCGCTGAGGTGGGCAACTGCAGTTTCCAGCGTTCCGGGAATCCAGGTTTTGTCTTTCGGCTGCTTTTCTGCTTCTGCCAAAATCGGTAAACCTATTTCTCTTGGCAACCAGGATGCTGCTGCGATGGCCTCCATTCTGACTCGGCCATGAGGATCTTTTGCAGAGGCCATAAGTAAAGCTGCCTGGTCTTTTACCTGATGTCCGGTATATCTCACGACACGGGTTGCCGCTGCTCTTACTCTGTAATCCTTGGATTTTAGCAGTTGCTTTAGCAGATCCTGATCTACTTTGTTGATTCCCCAGGTTACCCAAAGACCTTCAAGCAAGTTGTGTTCGTATCGTGGATCGTTTTTGTCTAAAGACTTGGTCCAGTTTTGAACTGCTGCAAAAACTTCCTCATTATCTCTTCCGCGGAGTTCTCTGCGAGTTCGGTAGCGTGTGCGATATTCCGGAAGTTTCAGGTTTTCCAATAATTCTGGAATGCTTGCTCCATCCACTTTCGCAGGCGTCACCAAAGGACGCGAAGGATAAGTCACTCGATAAATCCTGCCGTGGACGTGGTCTCTGAGCGGATCGCGGGCATTGTGCTGCATGTGTCCGATCAGGATATTGTGCCAATCCACGATGTAAAGTGAACCATCAGGTGCGATTTCCATGTCAACAGGGCGGAAATTACGATCTGAGGAAATCACCAAATCTTGTTTCCATTTGGTAATGAAACCTACCGTATCCTCGATCATCTGATGCTGCTTGGTTCCAAGGAATCCAATTGTATTATTGATGATCATATCGCCCTGAACATCCTCCGGGAAGTGGCGACTGGAAATGAATTCTAACCCTGAAGTCGGACGAACCATATGATCTTTTTCGATCAGGTTTGGCCCTTTGAAGTTGGCGTTTCCATAACGAGGCAGGACCGAACCCGGTAACATCCAGTTTACATTTGGCCCGGAGGTCTCTGCGTAAAAGTTCTGCCCCCATTCGTCAAAAGCAATACCCCATGGGTTTGGAATGCTGACCTGATTGACCCGCTCCAGCTTATGTCTTTTGGGCTCATATCGGTAAAATCCACCGTTGGAAGCACGGACAGGTCCGTAAGAAGTTTCCACATTGGTGTGGAGGAAAACTCCTTCAGCCATGTAAATCGCGCCGGACTCATCTGTGGTAAAAGCGGAAATCGCATGATGCGTATCGTGATCGTCAAACCCGCTCAGCAGGATTTCTTTTCGGTCGGCTTTATCATCTCCATTGTCATCGACCAGAAGCACCAGATTATTTCCCTGAGAAACATAAACTCCTTCGGGAGCCAGTTCGAATCCAACCGGGATATGAAGATCATCTGCGAAAGTAGTTTGCTTATCAGCTTTTCCATCGTTATCGGTGTCTTCCAGGATGATCAATTTATCCTGAGGCCTTTGATCGCCTGGCTTGTAATGCGGGTAGCTTGGCATGGTGGCAACCCAAAGTCGGCCTTTGTTGTCAAAGGAAAGTTGAACGGGATTTGCCAGATCAGGGAATTCTTTCTCAGAAGCGAAAAGATCAATTTTGTAGCCTTCAGGAACTTTGATAGTCTTCAACGCATCCTCTCCGTATTTGTATTCCAGACTTCCGTTTGCGTCCGGATTATAATTGGTTTTTACTTCCGGAAGTTTAATTGTTTTGGCATCTGCTGCAGCCAGATCTTTCTTTTCCCCCTTCGTAGCCATCCAGATAGCAGTATCACGGATTGCAGTCATTTGGCGGATTTTTTCCAGCTCAAAAGGGTAATTGTCCGGACCAAATGGATCGTACCTTCTTCCGAAGACGTGAACCCCATTTGGGATTTTATAATCATTGGTCCAAAGCCAGTTTTTTTCCATTACTGCCTCGTGAACCAGTTCTTTGTTTGCTTCTGCTTCCAAATCTGCCTTTCCAAAAATCTCGTCAACAAGCAGAACAGCGAGCTTTTGATAGCCCAAATCATTCAGTTGAGAACCGTCTATGGTCAAAGGCTCTTCTGTTTGATCATACCATTTCTTTGATGGAGCAAAGGCATCTACAAACAAGATTTCGTTCTTCTTTGCCACCTCTCTCATCGCCTCTGTATATAAGGAGATGTTTTCATTTTCTTTTTCACCATTTGGCACATCTATTTCCGCCGAGCGATCTTCAAAAGCAATCGGTGAAACCAAGGCAAGTTGTGGCGGAGTTGCGCCATTGTATTTCTGGCTTTTTGAATGCTTGATGAAAGCATCTAATTCAGCTTTGTAGTTTTCCAGGCCTTCAGGCCCCTGGAACGATTCATTGTATCCAAAGAAACCGATGATAACGTCTGCTTTCAATCGAGTCAGCCATTGGTCAGGTTTTTCCAGAAATCCCTCGCTTCCGGATCTGGTCGCGTATTCTGTTTGAAATTCCTCAGCTCCGGGAAATGCCCAGGGATCATTTGTACCGGATCTTGGACGGAAACCAGGAGTATCACCCGGATCACTAAGATTTCGGATGAAAAGGGTGCTGTCCGGATACCGCAGATGCATTTCAGTTTCGAAATGACCATAACTCATCATTCGGGAACCAAGGTTATTACCTATTAATGCTATGCTTGCATTTTTTTTAAGAGGGAGTACCTCTTTTTGGGTGCATTGGAAGGTGATCAGGGCAATTGAAAAAAGAAGTAGATTTTGAATCAGGCGTTTTTTAAGCATTTGGTTAAGGATTTACATCGATGAATGATAATCGAAAGAACAAAGATTAGTTAATGGGTTCAAAGTTTATTGTAAAATTGGTGATTTTAATTTTTTCATATTAGGGATTTTGCGATCGCTTTTGATTTGGTGAATTGGGGATAAAAATTCTATTTATTAATCTTTAAAATAGACCCTATCCTGTCGCGTCCTGATTACCAGCTACTTTTTCGTAACAAGAAGCCTAGTTGAAAATAATTATTCCTTTTTTAAGATAATTCAGTTCTGGCCTGTCATTCAAATAAATAAACTTAATTTTTGTTGTGTTTATGCAGGATGGTGCAGGATAGAATTAGTGCTTCATATTGTGTAATTGGAATTAATTATAGTTCAATTATTCTAAACCCATTCACATGAAAAACCTCTATCAATCTAAAGTCAAGATCCGGTTCATCGGGTTTTTTCTTTTTTTGCTCTGTCTGAGTTTTGCAGCACAGGCGCAAACATTTAATGTCAAGGGAAAGGTTATCTCTGAAGGAGATAACGAGCCTGTTCCAGGTGCCTTGGTTATGGTCAAAGGTACCCAGCGAGGCACAATCACTGATATCGACGGCAGCTTCATTATGGAGGCTTCTGTTGGCGAAACTTTAGTTGTAAGTTTCGTGGGTTTTAATTCCAAAGAAATCCTTGTGCAGGCTAATCAAGGTGATTTGTCTGTCTCCCTTACTTACTCTACTTCTGATCTTTCGGAAGTAATTGTAGTAGGTTACGGTAGCCAGATCAAAAAGGAGTTAACAGGAGCGGTACAGACTGTAGGTTCAAAAGAACTGGCGGATATGCCGGTTTCTTCAGTTGCGCAAAAACTCCAGGGTAAACTGGCTGGTGTGCAAATCAACCAGACAACAGGTCAGCCGGGTAAAGGCATGAACGTGCGAATCAGAGGTCAACTCTCTGTATCAGGCGGAAGTAATCCATTGTATGTTGTTGACGGATTCCCTATTACAGGTGATATCAACGCAATCAACCCGGATGAAATAGAGGAGATTACTATTTTGAAAGATGCTGCTTCTACTGCATTGTATGGTTCAAGAGCTGCAAACGGAGTTGTAATCATCACTACCAAAAAAGGTAAAACCGGACAAACTAATGTTTCACTGAATGTGTACACGGGTTTCCAGGAAGTTCCTCAGGAAGGAAGATTGGAAATGATGGATGCAGAGGCTTTTGCTGTGTTTAAAAATGAATACTACACAGCTGCTGGTCAGCCTGTCCCTGATATCTTCAAGGACCCGGCTAGCTACAGAGGAAAAAATAATGACTGGTATGATGCTTTGTTGCAAACAGCACCAATCTCCAGCTACAACCTTACCCTGACCTCCAATAAGGAAAGAGTCAATACTGCAGTTATTTTAGGTGTTTTTGATCAGGATGGTGTGGTATTAAATACCGACTATCAAAGATTCTCTTTGAGAATGAATACCGACTATCTGGTTTCTGACAAAGTCAAAATTGGAGTAAACCTTGCACCTCAATATATTATTGATAATGTGCCAAGAACAGATGGTGACAGAGGTACGGGTATTTTGTTCAATGCACTTCATACTTGGCCAATCATGCCTATTTACAATGAAGACGGATCACTGACTTCTTTTAACAGATTCCCTGCCAATACAGGTAATATCTTCGCGTATCCAAACTGGGTAAGATCTGCTGAGGAATTGACGAATGAAACCAAAACGACAAGCATTCTTTCTAATGCTTTTATTCAATACCAGCCGATTAAAGGCTTGACGTTTAAATCCACATTTAACGTTGAGGCCAGAAATTCTAACTTCTTCTTCTTTAATCCTTCCACAGCTACTTCTGCAATCAACGTTGCTTTGCCAACTGTAGCGGTTTCGATCAGAGAAAATTTTCAGGATTTTGCATGGTTGAATGAGAATACTGTAACATGGCAAAAAAGCATTAAGGAGCATAACTTCGAATTGCTGGGTGGATTTTCAAATCAGCACTTCAGAAGTGATCGTACCAGAATTCAGGCTGACACCTATGCAGATGACAGACTTCCAACCATTCAGGGAGCGATTAACATCAACAGAGGGGGCACCAATTCAGGTGTTGAAGAATGGGCTTTGACTTCTGTATTTTCAAGGTTGACCTATAACTTCAAAGGAAAATATCTATTCACCGCATCAGTAAGAGGTGATGGTTCTTCCAGATTTGGATCTGAAAACAGATGGGGGGTATTCCCTTCAGCATCGGCAGGTTGGGTATTGTCTGACGAAGAGTTTTTAGCAAACAGTTCAGGAGTTTCTTTTATGAAAATCAGAGCAAGTATTGGAACTACCGGTAACAATAACATTGGTAACTATACCCAATACGCTTTGGTGAACAATACAATCAATGCTGTTTTTGGAAACACCAATGTTGCAGGAGCTGCAGTTACTTCTTTGTCAAACAATAACTTAGGCTGGGAAACTACTCAACAGTTTGACATCGGTTTAGACTTAGGATTATGGGATGACAGAGTTTCATTCGTATATGATTTCTACACTAAGAACACAACCAATCTGCTTTACGCAGTTCAGGTTCCTCAGGAAGCAGGATTTACCAACTTCAATGATAATATTGGAGAAATTAAATTCTGGGGTCATGAATTCTCTATCAATACGGTCAATACAACCGGTAAACTGAGATGGACTACCAACGCCAATATTTCATTCAACAGAAATGAAGTGGTCTCTTTAGCGGACGGAATTGACCGGGTTTATGGTACTTTCCACATCACTAAAGTAGGACAGCCATTTGGTCAGTTCTATGGACTTATCAAAGAAGGAAACTACATGAATGCAGAGGACTTGGCTAACTCTCCTAAGGTGCCAGGCAGATCTGTTGTAGGTAGTATCAAGCTTAGAGATGTCAATGGTGATGGAATCATTTCCCAAGGTGGAGATAAGGATGACAGAGCGATTATTGGTAATCCTTTTCCAAAATTCGTTTACGGTATCACAAACAACTTCACTTTCGGAGATTGGGATGCGAGTATCGTTGCATCAGGTTCTTATGGAAACCAATTGTTGATGAGACACTTATATAGTACTGCAAACGCAGATGGTGTATTCAACATGGTTGAAAAAATGAGCCGCCGATTCAAATCACCTGAAGATCCGGGAGACGGAATTTTCGGAACTTCTACAGGTGGTGGTAACGTGACCGGTATTGAAAGAGACTGGATGAACAGCAACTTTATTTATGATGCTTCTTATTTCACGATCAGAAATATCACGATAGGTTACACATTTGGTGCATGGGCTAAAGTTTTGAAATCAGCAAGAGTGTATGCTTCAGCTCAAAACGTATGGGTATTTACCAAGTATTGGGGCGGATCAAATCCTGAAGTAAGTTCACAAGGTAATGGACAGGGAGATGGTGGTAACTTAAGTCCGGGTGTTGACTTGTCAAACTATCCGGTTCCAAGAACAATCACTATCGGTGCCAACATTAATTTTTAATCCTTGATCACTCAACTTTGATCCCAGAGAAAAAATGAAAAAACATATCATAACAATACTAACCGCAGGCTTACTTCTCACCGGTTGTGAGGAATTTCTGACCGTAATTCCAGAAACTTCGCTAAGTTCTGCCACATTCTTTAAAACAGAGAATGATTTCCAGCAAGCTGTGAATGCAGCTTATGTGCCGCTTCGTACGATTGCAAATGATCGTTCGTGGCTATTGGGTGAAATGCACTCAGATAATACATACTACGCAAGAAATATCTTGTTTGGTGCTACTGAGCAACAAGAAGATTTGGCGGATTTCGCAGTTCCCGTAGCCAATGGTGTTACATCCAATGTGCACGTTCTTAACCAGTATCGCCAGGATTATGTGATAATTGCTCGTGCCAACCAGGTTTTGGACTTGATTGATGATGTAGAAATGCCACAGGCGTCTAAAGACAATTTGAAAGGACAGGCGCTGTTTTTGAGAGCGTATGCTTACTTCGAACTGGCAAGGTATTTCGGAAGTGTGCCATTGCACCTTAAGGCTGTACCAAACAGAGAAGAATCTGCATTACCACTTTCAACTGAAGCCGAAGTTTATGCACAGATTGTATTGGATGCAAAAGCTGCCATTCCATTGTTGCTTCCGAAATCAACTCAGCAGCCAGGAAGAGCTACTTCTGGTGCTGCCAGAATGTTGCTTTCCAATGTTTACGTGGTTCAGAAAAATTGGGCAGAAGCTGAAAAATTGCTCAAGGAAATAGTTAGCAGCAATGAATATTCGCTGATTCCTTCCTACGCAAATGTGTTTTCAGAAAATGTTGCGAATAAAAATAATGCGGAGTCTGTATTTGAGGTTCAGTATTTGGAAGGAGCAGCTGGTCTGAATGGAAGTTTTATTTACAACTTCATGCCAAGACCAATCAGCCCGGCTGAGTTGAAGCCTATTACAGGTACTTCTAACACTCAGCCATTAGACGGTGAGGGTAATAATATTCCTACTCCGGATATTATTGCAGCTTATGAGGCAGGCGACGAAAGAAAAGACGCATCCATCGGGACTGTTTTCCTGGCCGGCAGTTTCAGAGCTGATAAGAACTATCCATATATCAAGAAGTTTGCAAAAACACACTCACTTCATGGAAACCATGGCACCAACTTTCCGATCTACAGATATGCAGAAGTGCTCCTGTTCCTTGCCGAAGCTCTTAATGAGCAAGGTAAAAGCGGAGAAGCTGTTCCTTACCTGAATCTGGTAAGAGCCAGAGCAAAACTGGGACCTACCTCTGCTGCAGGACAAGCTGATTTGAGAGAAGCGATTTTCAAAGAAAGACGAGTAGAGCTTGCTTTCGAAAATAAGCGTTGGTTTGATATCAGCAGAACAGGAAGAATAGATGAGATCATCATTCCTTACGGAAAGAGAATAGTTGCCAATCCTTTGGCTTATTATTACCCTCCTGTAAACGGAGCAATTCCAAGATCAAACGTATTTTCGAATCTGTCTAAGTACTATGCATTACCTGCTGCAGAATCTGATTTGAGTCCGTATTTCTAATTATAGAAACGATAAAAAGTAAAATACCCAACACTGGTAGGAGGAGAGTTTTCTGACTATTGGTGTTGGGTTATTTTAGGCCATTATTTTAAAACACCCCATTTGAATTTCCTTTATACTTAATTTGATAGGAAGCAATTATAATTCGTGAATGGTTTTCTAATCGATCGATTAATTGCCAATTTAAGAGTTATTAAAGTTCGAGTTTTTAGTATGAATTCCTCAATTAACCCAAGCCATATGTATCACAAAAAATCAATAAGAAACCTCTTCTTATTTTCAGCACTTCTCCTGATTTCGATCGGTTGTGCTAAAAAAGAAGAAAAACCCCAACTCACGGGGAACCCTAAAATCGATAAGCTGAAACTCCCGGAAGGGTTTGTCGCCGAGCATATCTATAGCCCGGGTGATATGGATCAGGGATCATGGGTTGCCATGACTTTTGATGACAAAAACAGACTTATCACTGCCGATCAGTACGGATTCTTGTACCGTTTGGAATTGCCTCCGATCGGTTCGGATTCCACTGTAAAGCCAAAGGTTGAAAAACTAATCATTGGTAAAGTAGCCGAGCCTCAAGTGGGGATGGGCTTTGCCCAGGGATTGCTCTATGCCTTTAATAGTATCTATGTGATGGTGAATCACAATGGTAATGAGACTTTCGAAAGAAGTACAGGACTTTACCGAATTCAGGATTTGGATGGTGATGACCAATTCGAAACTGTCACTCAGGTAAGAGCATTTACCGGTGAGCCCGGCGAGCACGGTCCTCATAGCATGAAGCTTTCTCCAGATGGTCAATCAATTTATCTGATTGCAGGTAACCATGTTGATGTGCCGGAAATGAACGCTTACCGACTTCCAAGAGTATGGGACGAGGACAACTTGTTCCCATTAATCAAAGATCCAAGAGGCCATGCCAACACAAGAATGGCTCCGGGAGGATGGATTGCTAAAATTGATCCGGAAGGGAAAAACTGGGAATTGATTTCTGCAGGATTTAGAAATGCTTTTGACTTCGCCATCAATGAAGCTGGAGATATGTTCGCTTATGATGCAGATATGGAGTGGGACTTTGGTATGCCTTGGTACAGACCTACCCGAATCAACCATGTGACAAGTGGAAGTGAATTTGGCTGGAGAACTGGTAACTCAAAGTGGACTCCAAACTATCCGGATAACCTGCCAGCAGTTGTCAACTTGGGTCAGGGATCTCCTACCAATTTGATGTTTGGAACAAACGCAAAGTTCCCTGAGAAATACAGAACAGCGCTTTATGCATTTGATTGGAGTTTTGGAATCATTTATGGCATTCACCTGAAACCATCAGGCGCAACTTACGAAGCAGAAACTGAGGAATTTATTTCCGGATCACCGCTTCCGTTGACAGATGGTGAAATTGGTCCTGATGGAGCAATGTATTTCATGACTGGAGGAAGAAGATTGGAGTCTGACCTTTACAGAGTGTATTACGCCGGTGACATTGATGCAAGCGAAAAGAAACCTTTGTTGGCTTCAGACTTACCTGAGGAAGCAAAACTCAGAAAGCAATTAGAAGAATTTCACTTTGACGGTGCACCGGCATCAGCTTTGGATTTGGCATGGCCAAATCTGAAACATAAAGACAGATTTGTTCAGTATGCCGCAAGAATTGTAGTTGAGCATCAGCCTTTGGCTAGTTGGAAAGCAAAAGCGTTGGCAGAGAAAGACCCTGCTACCTTGACTCAATTGATGATCGCTATGGCGAGACATGCAGGTAAAGGTAACCCGGAACCAATGATCCAGGCTTTGATGGGAATCAATTATGGCTCATTGGATACCAAAGGAAAGCAGGATTTATTGAGAGCATTTGAATTGGTTCTATACAGACAAGGTGATCCGAATCCTGCGGTTAAGAACCAATTGATTGCATACCTCGATCCTAATTTCCCTACCAATGACAACCTTCTGGATCGCACAATGAGTGTTTTGTTGGTTCATTTGGATGCGCCGACTGCAGTTGAAAAAACATTGGCTCTTCTTAAAGTTGCCAAAGACGATCCTAACTATCAGAAGACTTACACCGCTTCTTCGGATTTGATCATGAGAAATCCGCAGTACGGTATGGACATCGCAAACATGCTTGCTAACGTACCACCGGCTCAGCAAACTTATTTTGCAACTGTGTTGGGTGGAGCAAAGTCAGGCTGGACTCCGGCTATGCAGGAAGAATATTTTACATGGATAAACAAAGCGCTTACCACTTACAAAGGAGGAAGAAGCTATGTTGGTTTCTTGGACAGAGCCAGAAAAATGGCACTTTCCCATGTTGCCAAAGCTGATTTTGAAAAGTATGATGAAATGTCCGGTGGTAAATTATTGACAGCCAGTGGAAATGATTTGGTTAATACAGGTGTGCAACCTGAAGGTCCGGGAAGAAGATGGACTATGGAAGAAGCTCTTCCATTTATGGATACGCTTGTAGGCAGAGACCTGGTAAAAGGAAAAGCAATGTATGCTGCTACACTTTGTCAGTCTTGCCATACCATGCAAGGTGAAGGTGGTGCGATCGGTCCTGATTTGAGTCAGCTTGGCACCAGATTCTCTGCGAAAGACATCCTTGACGCAACCATCAATCCAAGTGCGGTGATCTCCGAGCAGTATCACGCGACTACTCTGGAATTGAAAGCAGGTGGATCTATTGTAGGTAGGTTGACAGATGAAGACCCAACAAACTACTACATCTCTCAAAATCCTTTCTCTCCGGATGACATTCGTACTGTGCCGAAAAACACGGTTACCATTGCCAAAAACTCAGAGGTTTCTATCATGCTTCCAGGTCTGATCAACAGACTGAACCCTGAAGAATTGAGAGATTTGATGGCATATTTGATCTCTGGTGGTAATCCTGATCACGAAGTGTATAAGGCAGCCCCGGCTCAAAAATGAGAACGCAAATCAAATCCAAACTAGGTAAACTGGCGATTTATGGCCTCTCAGTAGGTTTGATTGCAGGTGGTTTATGGTCTTGTAAAAATTCAGAATCTGCAGGAGCAAGAAAACTCGAAGTCTCAGATGTTATCAAGCCAAATGAGGATTTTAAGCCCATTTTCGATGGAAAAACACTGGATGGTTGGGAATTTGACCCGGTTTATTGGTCCGTACAGGATGGAGCAATAACAGGAATCATCACTCCTGAGACGGTATTGAAAAACAATACTTTCATCATCTGGAAGGGTGGTGAACCTGCCGATTTTGAATTGAAAGTGGATTACTGGATTTCTGAAACCGGTAACTCCGGAGTTCAGTACCGAAGTGATCGGTTTACCGAAGTTCCGTTTGCGCTGAGAGGCTATCAGGCGGATATTGATGGAGGAAATCGATATACAGGTCAGAACTACGAGGAGCGAAAAAGAACAACACTCGCTTATCGTGGACAGAAAACCCGGATCACCAGTCAGCCGGACAGCATAACCGAAACTCGTGGATTTGTTGAGAGAAATGCCTGGAAAGGCCTCAATCTAGTGAGCGAACTTGGTAACCGTGATGAACTTGGCGCTTTGATCAAAAAGGGAGAATGGAACAACATTCATCTCGTGGTCAAAGGGAACGTGATGAAGCACTATGTGAATGGTACTCTCATGAGCGAAGTGCAGGACGATGATACCAAAAACCGGATGATGAAAGGTTTGATGGGCTTCCAGGTTCACGTGGGTCCGCCTATGAAAGTACAATTCAAGAATATCATGCTGAAGAAGTTGTAAAAAGACTTCTCTGGAATTAAAAACTGAAGGAAGTAAAGACGTTTACATCACTGCATGATGATAAACAAGTTGTAAAGGCGCAAATCTAGGTTTGCGCCTTTATTTTTTTCCTCGAGGCCTACCTATTAATCAATTTTATTTGCTGTCTTTAATTAAAAACTGCCGACTTTAAAGTGGGAAACTCAAAGATACCTTCAAGCATAATACCTATCAGTCACCTGTATTCCTGATCTTTTAAATTCCATGGAAACGATCATCTCAAAATTTAAGCAAAACAGATTTCTGCAGATTTTCACCATTTTTCTAAGATACGCGCTTGGAGCTTCTTTTGTCTTCGCAAGTATTCTCAAGATTGAGGGAGTGAGATTTGCACCGGAATCCGGGAAAAATGCTCCAATTGATTCTCTCCCTCACTTTTTTGAAACGATGTTTCAGGCAAGTGCTTACTGGCACTTCATAGGATGGGGACAGATGGTAGCAGGTTTTCTGATGATGTCCCAGCTATTCAGTACGTTGGGTGCAGTAGCTTTTTTTCCGATCATACTCAATATTTTTGTAATCACGATTTCATTTGAATCTTCCAGTATCCTTCTTATTACTTCACTCATGGTGCTCGGGAATATTTTTCTGCTGGTTTGGGATTGGAACAAGTTGAAATTTATCGCATCCCCAAATCCAAAAAATTACCTGGAAGATAATCATGAATTTTCCAAGCGTAAAATCTGGTTCTATTTGGGTTTAATGTTTTTTGTGGTAGTAATTTTTATTCGAAAAGTAGTGCTTAACGATTATTGATCGGGAGTAATTTTCTCCTCATTTTTTGAGGAATGGCGAAGCAAGATTCTACTAATTGCCTAACTTAACTCCGAGCTTTTCTCAGAAACCCATATAGGGCAGGACAGTCTCAGAATGCTTTTTTTATAGGTTACAACCCCGTCAAAAAACCCCAAAATGAACCTTTCAGGCGAAGCCAGATGGAAAAATAAAATATCCAATTCTCATCAATTGGGAGGGATAGAAACTTCTGTTCTGGACAACGGACCAGGCAGAGGGACCCGCATTGCCTGGATCAATACCGGTACGGGTCTGAGATATAAAGTAGTCCTTGATCGGGGAATGGATATCCTCGATACGTTCTTCAATCAGCATAGTCTTTCCTGGATCAGCCATGCAGGACATGTTTCCTCCCACCTTTTTTCCAATGAGGGGATCGACTGGCTTCGTACGTTCGGCGGAGGCTTGCTTACGACTTGCGGGATATCCTATATGGGGCCACCAAATGACGATGAGTATGGGAAAAGAGGTCTTCACGGAAATTTCAGCAATACACCCGCAGAACTTATTTCGATCATTCAGCCTGATATTCATTCAGGGAATCTGGACTTTCAGATGGTCGGATTGATTAAAGAAACGACCACTTTTGGACCAAGTCTGGAATTGAAAAGGACCATTTTCGGGACAATAGGTAAAGCTGGAATCCGTATCAAAGACGAAGTGACCAACAGAGGAAATACTCCTGCTCCCCATATGATTTTGTACCATATCAATTGCGGTTGGCCGTTGATCGATGAGGGTACAAGGATCATTTGGCAGGGAGAAAGAAAGCCGAAACCAAGTGATGCCAATAATACAGATTTCAATCTGAAACATGAATTCACCAGATGCGCCGCCCCGATGGATGAGCATTCAGGGTTTGGAGAAGATGTAGCATTCATTGATCCCAAAGCGGATGCAAATGATCAGGTGCTCTGTGGCTATGCAAATGATAACCTTCAACTGGCACTGAGTATTTCCTTTTCAAAAAAGCAAATGCCCTGGCTGATCAATTGGCAGCACTGGGGAAAAAATGAATATGTAACAGCTTTGGAGCCGGCAACTCACCCGCCGGTCGGACAATCTGCCGCCAGAAAGGACGGAACGCTGATCTTTCTTCAGCCCGGAGAAACCAGGCAATACGACCTGGATATTCAAGTCCTGACCGGAAAAGAGGAGATTGAAGCCAAATTTCAGAAATAATTAATTGATTGATAATAACCCCACAGTACTATGAGCTTAGCAAAAAAAGCACTCGAACAAGGAGAAGGAATTCTTAGATTGACACCAACATGGGTTCCAAGATCTTTCTGCGTTCCTGGCAGAAGAATCAAACTTCATCCGGATGATTATTATATTTTGGGTGGCCAGAGAGGAGGAATTGACGAGCGTTGGTTTTCTTCTACCACTCCTGCACAAAACGGTCCACTGACCAGCAAAAATGAAGGCTTGAGTCATATTGCTTTCGAAGAAAACGGAAAAACGGAATTATTCCTGTTGAAGGACGCAGTGGATGAAATTGGAAGTGAAATCATTGGTAGCCGACTTTGGGATGAGTTCAAAGCATGGCCGATGTACTCCAAGTTTTTTGACAACATGGGTCCGCTGCCGCACCACATCCATCCAAGCGATGAGTATGGCGCTTTGACAGGACAAAAGGGAAAACCTGAGGCGTATTATTATCCGCCTCAACTCAATAATCACGGGGGCGATTTCCCTTATACGTTCTTCGGAATTGCTCCGGGTACCACCAAAGAGCAAATCAAGGAATGTCTGATGAACTTCGACAAAGGAGATAATAAAATCACCAATTACTCCCAGGCATTCAGACTTCAGCCGGGTACAGGTTGGGATGTTCCTCCTGGAATGCTTCACGCTCCGGGAAGTTTGTGTACGTATGAGCCACAGAAGGCTTCAGATATTTTCGCCATGTACCAGTCATTGGTGAATGAGGCGATTATTCCGGACGAATTGCTTTGGAATGCCTCGCCAAAAGATCGGGTAGGAGACTATGATCTGCTCGTGGAAATGATCGATTGGGAGCTGAACGTCAATCCAAATTTGCTTGAAACTAGATACATGGAGCCGATTCCGGTAGAAGATGTAGCCAAAATGAATGCTGCAGGATACCACGATTCCTGGATTTGCTACCGTTCTCACGACTATAGTGCGAAGGAATTGACGATTTTCCCTGGACAAACTGTAACTATCACGGATGCTGCCGCTTACGGCTTGATCATGATGCAAGGCCATGGCAAAATGGGTGTTTGGGACATCGAAACTCCTGCTTTGATCCGTTTTGGACAGTTGACAAATGACGAGTTTTTCGTGAGCGAGAAAGCTGCGAAAGCCGGTGTGAAAATCACCAATCATTCTAAAACCGATCCGATTGTGATGCTTAAGCATTTTGGTCCAAGAAACCCGGATTTGGTAGTAAAATAAGTCAACAGTTCACAGTCAACAGATGCGCTGGAGAAACTTCCATCTTGGTTTCAAAGATGGAAGTTAAAAATAGGAAGCAGTGGACGGTGGTCCGTGGACAGTTGACAAAAATATACTCAATAACTAATAACCCAATAACTCTTTTATCATGAACAACTTCCCCAGACTCCACAATGCCACCTGGCCAGGGATTGTCGGAAAAGGTCCGGATTCCGAACCTGTAATTTCCTTTGATACCATGCTCGAAAAGACTGCCGCTGCTGAAGTAAACGGCGTCAAATTCGATGGAATCGACATTGGCCTTTTTGATCCGCACATCGATTTGGATATGTCAGACCACGGAATCAAGCGTCTTGCTGAAAAAGTGGCTGGTTTGAATTTGAACATCGGTTCTCTGGTTGCTCCGATTTGGGGAGGCCCGGCTATGGGAAGCGCTGCCGAGCGAAAGACATTTGTAGAGATGGTTCGTAAATCCTGTGAATTTGGCCAAAAGCTGAAAGATCTGGGAGTAAGGCCATATGGAGTTGTAAGAATTGACTCAGCAAGCAGCGTGGAAACCTGGTCCAAAGATCCGGTTGGAAACACGAAGCTGATTGCTCAGACTTTCCGTGAGGCTTGCGATGTAGCAGCTGATTTCGGAGAAAAACTTGCTGCCGAAGGTGAAATCTGCTGGGGCGGAATGCATAGCTGGAGAGCTATGATCGATACGCTGGAGCAGGTAGACAGGCCAAATATTGGTTTTCAGGCCGATATGTCTCATACATTCCTGTACATGCTTGGCTACAATAGCCCTGAGGATCGTATTCTTCCTAAAGATTTCCAATGGTCGGATCGCGAGGCTTTGACAGAAGGTTTGAAAACGTTGACCAAAGCTCTCAGACCTTGGACGATTGACTTCCACGTTGCTCAAAATGACGGAACAGTATTCGGTTCAGGTTCGCACGATAAGACTGGCAGACATTGCCTGGCCACTGATCCAAACGGAAGACTTGACATCGCAAAAGATGCCGGTCATTGGTTGAGAGACGATAAAGGTGAGTTGACCAAAGTGATGCGTCATATCTGTTGGGATGGTTGCATGTTCCCAAATGCGGTGATGGGCAATCAGCAAACCTGGAATGATATCCTTGCAGCAATGATCAAAGTGCGTGAAAACCACGGTTGGGAAGAGTAGGCTTTAGTTTTTGGAGTTAAACATTCATTTGTATAAGACAGAAGACAGAGGACGGAAGACCGAAGGAAAAGGTCTTCCTTTCTTATTTCATCACTCAATATTTAAATTATGAAAGAGAAAAAACTAATCAGAATTGGACTAATTGGAACAGGCCTGATGGGCCGAATCCATACCAACGGCTACAAGCGATTGACAGACTTTTTCCCGGAGTATGAATATGCGCCGGTTTTGCAGGCTTGCTGCTCCAGAAACCCGGAGCGTGCC
The DNA here is from genome assembly GCA_029945945.1 of Algoriphagus sp. Lineage (GTDB taxonomy): Bacteria > Bacteroidota > Bacteroidia > Cytophagales > Cyclobacteriaceae > Algoriphagus. Next base: position 186,933 of record JAQSDM010000005.1, read on the forward strand.
CAAGCTTTCGCAGATCAGTGGGGATATAAATCCATCGAAACTGACTGGAGAAAAATCATCGCACGAGACGACATTGATGCGGTGGATATTTGTACCCCAAATGACAAGCATGCCGAAATTGCCATTGCAGCCGCAGCCGCAGGCAAGATGATTCTCTGCGAAAAGCCTCTGGCAAGAACAGTTGACGAGGCAGAAGAAATGCTGAAAGCTGTCGAAGCAGCCGGTGTGAAAAACACGGTTTGGTACAATTACCGCAGGATTCCGGCAGTGACTTTGGCGAAGCAAATCGTGGATTCAGGCAAGCTGGGTAAGATTTTCCATTACCGGGCCAACTTCCTTCAGGACTGGACGATCAATCCGGAATTGCCTCAGGGCGGGGATGGTCTTTGGAGATTGGATGCTGAATCCGCAGGATCTGGTGTGACCGGAGATTTGCTGGCACATTGCATCGATACTGCCATGTGGATCAACGGCGGCATCAAAGATGTCTCTGCCATGACAGAAACCTTTGTCAAGGAGCGTGTTCATCAGGGTTCGGGTCAAGTGCAAAAAGTAACAATCGACGATGCCTGTATTTTCCATTGCCATTTTGACAATGGATCTTTGGGGCTTTTCGAAGCTACCCGATATGCGCGTGGCCATAAAGCTCTTTACACATTCGAGATCAACGGTGAGCATGCTTCGATTCGTTGGGATCTGCACGATTTGACACGATTGGAATACTTTGACCACGCCGACGAAAGTCAGGTTCGTGGCTGGAGATCCATCCACGTGACAGACGGAGATCATCCATATATGAAGCGTTGGTGGATTCCAGGCACTTCGATTGGATATGAGCATTCCTTTATTCACCAGGTTGCTGATTTCTTCAAAAGTCTGGAGACGGGCGAACCTTGCGCACCGACATTCAGAGATGCATTCGAAACCCAGAAAGTTTGCGAGGCTGTCATTGATTCGGCTAAGGATAAAAGCTGGAAAAATACCTGGGTCGTTTGGCCAACTACTTAAGTTTCCCCGGCCTTATGAAAGTAAAAAACCTCCTGAATGGGAGGTTTTTTTATGACTTAGAAATGACAAGATCCTTTTATACCTGATGTGATGGAGTTGATTTACAGAAATCGATCATTAGTTTTTTAACTTGAATTTTCATTGAAATTTGTTTGGATATTCTTTTTTAAATTAATTTATTGGTACACACAAACTTTTAATCAGATGTATTACAAACCAAACCAAATCAAACCAAATCAAACCCTTTTTTGGATTAGGTAGTATTTTAATTTCAGTCTTTGTATGGCTGATGGTATCTTCTTGTATAGAAGAGGAAAATGAACAACTTGCTGAACCTGTAAATTCAGAAATTTTGGCAGCTAAAACCTGGTACGAGTCTGTGGAAGCTCAGAGTACAGGTAATGAAAAAGCACGAAAAGTAAAAAACGGAAAAGGGAAACCCGATTGGGCAAAATCAAAAATTTACAATCAATCCGATGGGAAACGGGTAATTGAAGTGCAGTTTGATTTTGAAGAAATATCAATCCCAGAGCATTTAAAGACTGAAAAGTTAGAAAAAAATTCAGTGCTTCAGACGCTGATTTTGTTTCCAAAACCCAATGGAAGCTATGTTTCTTATTTTTTAAACATATTTCCCGACAGTCCTGATAAGAAATTTTACACCGAGGATTTCATAGAAGGTGGATACGAAAAGGTACCCTCCGATTTCTCAGGTGTCTATCGTTTTTACAGATGGAATGGGAAATTTATAAGTGGATGGCGGATAAAAGATGGTGCAAAAACACATCGTCTTAAGAACGCCAAAAATAATCAGACGGATAAAAATTCACGTATATCTAATGGAACTGTATATTGTTATCAGATAATAACTACTTGGTACACCTCTACCTGTTATGAAGGAATAGGATGTACAACTCCCCAAGAAGATGGAATTGATATTAATGGATATGAATGTGATTATATTGCTGTCCCTCCTAGTTTGAGTGGAGAAGGTGATGGAGGAGGAGGTTCTTCTGATGGCGGAGATGATTGCGAACAACCTGAAGGGAATATACTGGATTTGCCTGTAGATTGTGAAGAAGAAGAAGTTGCTGAAATAGTAGATGATATTGAAAATCTAATTGGACAGGAGCTAAATCCATGTGAGATTCTAATGGTAGCCAAACATTTACCCGTTGCTTACTTTGTATACCAAAACTCAGTCGATTCCCATGTAAAAACTATTCAACTTTTCGGTCGCTATCAAAATGGAAATGGCCGTAATGATTGTGCAGACGCATTTAGACATACGTATTGGAATTTTTTAAATGTTAGACTTTTTGGGTTGGGTGTTAGTACAGATTTTGCGAATGCTCACGAATGTGATACACCTCAGGATTTATTATTGGAAAAAGAAATGGATTTGTATAACAACCAAAGAGGTCGGGAACTGGGGTTGATTTATGGATATGGTAACGGTGAAGCACATGATCTTGTCTTAAACTCTTTGAATAATGGTGGATTAAAAGTTTTGTCACCATTAGATGAAGGGAATTTAATAATACCAGGCTCAACCCAAATGGTTTCTTCATCAATTTGTAATTAAATCTACTTATGAAAATTAAATTTCTTTTTGTGTTTATCACTTTTCTGGCTCTTACTTCTTGTTGGCCACTAAAGGAAGAGAGCAAAGTGGTAGAATTGAAAGATTTGTCCCAGATGTCTAACACATCAGTTTCTGCAGGTTTAAAAGAAGGACAGTATGTCTATAAAATTTCTCTCAAAATTGAAGGTGAGACTGACGGAAGTTTTGAAATTAATAACTATAAATTCAATCCTGGAAAAGTTGATACACTAATAAATAACATGGATTGGTATCAAGAGGATTTTCCCATAGCATTCAAACCTGTTTCATGCAGTGAGGGTAATTTGAAAGTTAAGGTTACCTTTTTCCTTCAAGAGTAATGTGATTCATCTTAAAATTGGGTTACATAAATTTGACTTACTCCAAAAAAGTAATCTTTCCTTTCACCCTGAATCCAAAATTACTTACTTATATCAGCCATGAAATATCTTATTTTCTGCAGCCTATTATTCCTTTCCTCTTGCAATTTCGGACCAAAAAAGGTTTGTGATGATATACTTGTAAGTGAGTTGTATAAGCTTGATTCCATTTCAAGTGGTTTACCCATATCGGATGCGATCAATAGCGCTTCATTGGGAATCAAAGGAGTGATTGAAAAAGACATTTCCATTAATGGAATTCCTCTTCCGGCTGGAAAGATCGATACGCTATTTGAACCTTCAGACCACTACAATCCGATGTTTTTATACGAAATCGAGAATCCTGAAGAAGGGAAAGTAGAGTTGGAGCTTTGTGTGACATTTTATCATTGAGTTTGAGCCTTGGAGTCCAAGTCGAAAGGCTTGGACTTTTTTTATCCTAATGAAAAGTAAGATCAAACATATTTTCGTTAGCCTACGAAATCTTGCCTTGGCATACTCTTATTAATGCAGTTTTACATTTATTCGTTTGAAAAAGTGTATTCAATCACATTTATTCATTGGAAAAAATGTAAGAAGTAGGTAAGTATTGCTTGTTTCCTTAAATAATCTGATACACCACGACGAAATGGGAAATCGTCCCGCCCAGCACAAAAATGTGCCAAATGCTGTGATAATACGGCTTGTTGCTTTTCATGTAGAAAAACACTCCGATAGTGTAGCAAAGGCCTCCGACACCGATCCAAGCCAGATTTTGGAAAGAGATTTTCTCCAAAATATCAAAGATAAAAAACACCGCGAGCCAACCCATCAGCAGGTAAATGGCTACTGAAAGGATTTTGAAACGACCGGTAAAGAAGAGTTTGAAAAAAGTCCCGATCAGGACCGATCCCCAGAGAATTGACAAGAAAATAATCGCTTGATTTTTGGGAAGAACAGCCAAAACCATTGGCGTATACGATCCTGCGATCAGGAAGTAAATGGAAATATGATCCAACACTTGAAGCCTGTTTTTCAGCTTCCTATTTTTTACAGCATGGTAGAATGTGGAACTCGTGTAAACCATCAATATGCCCAAGGCAAAAGCCATAGCCGCGATCAAAGCCGAAAACCTACCGTTTTCCACTGCTTTCATCAGCAAAAATGGAATCCCAATCAATCCCAAAATCAGTCCAAACCCATGCGATGCAGCATTGGCAAGTTCTTCTTTGGAGGTTTGTTGGCGCTTTGACATGTTTAAACTTTTTTACGATTACTAATCCAATCGAATCAGAGATTCAAAGGTTCAATGGATTTGATTTCACCAAAGTTAAATCCTGAAGAATATCTTCTTTCGATACAGGAAATAACACAATCCCCACATAGCTGCCAGCGTCAGTAAAGCCGTGATCAGTTCCAATCCGTGCTCTCCGATTCCCAGCGGAGAAAGGAAGCCGGTGCTGAAAATCCCAATAAATCCGAAGAGCCATTTATGGCCTAAAATCTCGGCAAAAAGGTAAATGAAGATCGAATTCATTCCCACAATCAGGAATGGAAAAACCCAGAATTGCTTCTTTTTCACATCGACCAACCAGTAGAAGAAAGCCAAAGCCAATATCGCCCAACCTCCGGCTGTAAACACAAAAGCTGTCGTGCTGATTCGCTTGATGATTGGCGTGATTCCCACTAAGTCCAATCCGTAACCAACTACCAAACCGATCAATCCAGCCACTACGAAGGCTTTGATTTTGGTGGAATCAGAGGTCTTGGAAAGCAGAAGATTTCCACAAATCGCTCCCCAAATTGTGTGTGCTGCCGTTGGAATCGCATTGATCGCGACCCATCCGCCATTATTGATTTTGCCCATCAGGATTTGATCTGTGAAATTCCCAAAATTGGAACCGTGTACAAAGGGAGATTCGGGATTGTAAACCCGGTACAAGATTTCTGTCAAAGCCAAAAGTCCAAGGGAAACGCTCAGCTGAACTTTCCAAGGCTGGCGAATCAGGAGATAAGTCACCAAAATGGTGAAAGAAAGTTGAGTCAGGACATTCCAAAGTTCAAACACCAACTTCCCGCTGTACACACAATGAAGGCCGGTGCCAAAGAGGAATAGCAGCAAGCAACGCTTTAGAATATGCTTTGTCACCTTGCCCCGATCTTCTGCCACAGCCAATCTTTTATTCAAGGAAAAGGGCATCGCCACACCCACAATGAACATGAAGAATGGCTGAATCAAATCCCAAAACCGCAAACCGTTCCACTCGTGATGTGTGAATTGGAGGAAAAATCCATGAAGGGCATTTCCCTCCGGGAAAAAGTCAAGTAGCGCATCATACACCAAAGCAGCCTCAGCAATCAACAGAAACATGGTGAGTCCGCGGTATACATCGAGAGAAACTAACCTTTGGGAGGCAGAAGAACTGGGGTTATTCATGGGTTGGGTTTAAGGTGGGTGGATAGTATTCTAATATACTAAAATCTGTGTTTTCACAAAGATGGAATTACCCATTTTGAGTGATGGCATTATTGCGGATTTTTGCCAAAAAAATAACCCACGGTTTTGGCCGTGGGCTAGGATTGAAATGTTAAGGAAGAAAACCTTAACTCATTTTTGAATGCTAATTAGAATGCTGTCTTAAAGCCATCCATTTTCTGATCAACCTGTGTGTCAACCATGAAAGAGATTTTTACTTTTTCCCAAGCCATAGTCACTTTCGCTACTTTGTTGTTTTCAGCAGAGATCGTGTAGGTAAGTCTTTCGGTGTTGTCTCCCATCACAGGAGCTACTTTGACAGAAGCGGCATCGTCTTGAGCAATCGCTGCCTCATCCATTACGCCTTCTTTCTGATAAAAGAAAACAGAATTCGCCTTGCTGTTGAAGTGGATTGTCCACTCGCCGGAAGCCTGAGGTGTCATGAAAATGGAATATCTTCCTGCACGAAGGTTTTTGCCACCGATACTTACCGCAGTGGAGAATTCAATAATTGTTTGGGCATTAGCTCCTGCTCTCCACGTTACGCCGTTCTTCTCGATCTCGCCAAAGATCTTTCTGCCTTTTACTGCTGGTGAGGAATAGTCAATGCTGATTTTAGTGAAACCAACGTTCTGGGCAACATAAGCTGAAGGACTTGCAGCAGGAACCTGTAATTGAGCAAAAGATTGGCTTGTGCCCGCAATGAATAGCATTAGGGTCAATGCCAGGAAAAAGAATTTGTTGTTTTTCATAAGTTTTGAATTGTTTGGGTTTTAATCATTAGCAATCTACAACAAGAGATTTGAATTGTTGTTCATGAGATTCAAACCTTTGAGGTTTTCAAAACACCAAAGGTTTAGTAAAAGTAGTATTGTTGAACTCTCCTAATGGAATAAATCGATGGATTCAGACTTCAAATTGCCGCAGACTTCTCTCTTTTTTCGATTTTCCTGACTACCCAAAGCAGGATGAGTCCGATGGTAAACCAAAGGGCCAGTGCAAAGATGGAGTTTCGCATGCTGCCTGTTAGATTGTCCATAAATCCCCACATCACCAGCCCGCACATCATAGCCAGCTTTTCGCAGACATCGAAGAAGCTGAAGTAGCCGGCATTGTTCTCAGTCTTGGGGATAAATTTGGAATAGGTAGATCGGGAAAGGCTTTGGATTCCTCCCATCACCATCCCGATCCAAAATCCGGCAATGTAAAAATGCATAGGAGTTTGAATGAAATAACTTCCGATGCAGATTACGATCCACACCGTTACCGCTATGGTCAGGGCTTGAATATTTCCAAGTTTTTTGGAAATCCAGGCAAAAAGAAAAGCGCCGGCAATGCCCACATATTCCAACAAAAGAATGGTGATGATCAGGGAAATCATGGACAGGTGGACTTCTTTTTCCCCAAAAGAAGAAGCCATAAACATGACGGTCTGCACTCCCATGATGTAAAAGAAAAAGCTCAGGAGAAAGGTCTTCAACTTAGGTTCCGTTTTTAGATGTCTCCAGATTTTGATCAGCTCCAGATAGCCATTTAGCAGGTAATTCTTCTCCCGACTTTTGGCGGCATATACACCTTTTGGGAGTTTGCGGAAAGTGATTTGCGCAAATCCAAACCACCAGAATCCAGTGAGCAGAAATGAAATTCGGGGCAAAAGTGTGTCATCCGTAATGCCAAGCGATTTTTGGTTGAGGATCGCGGCCAAGTTCAGAAGTAGTAAAGTGGTAGCGCCAATGTAGCCGAATGCATACCCTTTGGCGCTCACTTTGTCTTGTCTCTCTTCGCTTGCGATCGCCGGAAGGAATGAATTGTAAAATACAATACTGCCCGAATAGCCAATAGTTGCCAACATCATGAAGAACAGTGCCCATTCTGCCTGACCGCTTCCGGTAAAAAAGAACAACAACATGCAGCCCAATGAACCCAAATAACAGAAGAATTGCATGAACCTCTTTTGGCTTCCGGAGTAATCGGAAATGGATGACAAAAGCGGTGAGATGAGCGCAATAATCCCAAAGGCAATGCCCAGATTGATGGAGTAAGCAGCTGTATTTTCTATGTCAATACCGAGGATGTTTATCCTGCTGCTTCCGTTGGATGATCTGGTAATTGAATTGTAATAGGCCGGGAAAATGGCGGAAGCAATGACCAAGGCGTAAGCTGAATTTGCCCAATCGTACATGGCCCATGCCCGGATGGTTTTTTGATCATTTCTGATTAGAACTTGCCCATTCCTTTTCATCCGTCTGAATAGTAAAGCAAAATGATTCAGAATGCTTTCCCCCCTGAGTGGGTTTTCTGATCAGTTAATTTACTAAAAAAGGAAAAGCATTTTCCACCTCTGATTTTTATCAGGATTGATCCTATTCCCTTGGCAATCAACAAAAAAGAAAGCCACTGATTTGTCAGTGGCTTTCTTTCATATTGGTCTAAATGAAGTCAAAAAGCAGATACTATGTAATATATGAGTCCGGCAATCAGACCACTCACCGGTATGGTCAGTATCCACGCCCAAAGGAGATTAATTGTCACTCCCCAGCGTACCGCAGAGAGACGCTTGGTAGCACCTACCCCGATAATCGAACCGGTTATAGTGTGGGTGGTAGATACCGGGATTTTCAGCATTTCAGTAATAAAGAGGGTCAGTGCCCCGGCAGTCTCGGCGGCTACTCCTTCAAATGGAGTCACTTTTGTGATTTTCGTTCCCATGGTTTTGATGATTTTCCAACCACCACTCATAGTGCCCAAAGCAATGAAAGAATAACAGGATAGCGGTACCCAGTTTGGCATTTCTTCGAAACTTGAAATTTGATTACCGGCAATCAAGGCTACTGTGATAATCCCCATTACTTTTTGGGAATCATTGCCCCCGTGTCCAATACTGAATGCCGCAGAGGAAACCAACTGCATTCGCTTGAACCATCGCTCACTCTGTGCATAGTTCAATTGATTGAGGAAAAGGGTAAATAGGGCCATCGAAATGATGATAAAACCGATGATTAACCACTTTACATTTTCTCCATAGCTGACATAATTAAGAATTTTGTTTTCGAAGCGAGGCTGAAAAGTAGCCTCAATTTCTTTGGATTCGTCATTTCGGATTATGGAGAAATGAATGGAATCCCCGTAACGATGAGTGGCCAGAATTTGGTCCAATTCCAGGGCATCGTTCAGTAAGTCACCATCTACTGAAACCAAAATATCCCCTTTGTTCAATCCCATTGCTTTTGCAGGAGTCTTATTGGGGATTTCCTGGAGTTCAATGCCTTTTACAGTCGCTTCAATCTCATTGATGCCCAGAATTTTGGTCATTTTGGTATTGAAAGATGCATGAACAAAATACACTGTTCCGACAATGATCAGGAGGGAAAAGAGTTTGGGGAAAATACTTTTCTGAAAGGCATTAAGAAACCAAAGCGAAATGATGAATGCCATCAACATTCCGAGCAAAGGTGCGAGAATGATAAAACTGGCAATCTTTGCAATCGTTCCACCTTCGATCGCATCAAATCCGGCATGTGCAATTGCAGCTCCTGCAAATCCCCCAATCAGGGTGTGAGATGAACTGGAAGGAATTCCAAACCACCAGGTGAGCAAGTTCCAGATAATGGCTGCAATTAATCCGGCCAAAATTACCTCTAATGTAATATCGGCTTCATGGACTGTTTTGGCAATTGTGTTTGCTACACCGTGATCTTTGAAGATAAAAAATGCTACAAAGTTGAAAAATGCTGCCCAGGTTACAGCTTGCATAGGAGTGAGGACTTTTGTCGAAACGACGGTGGCAATAGAATTGGCAGCGTCATGAAAACCATTGATGTAATCAAAAATGAGTGCAAGGGCTATGATGACTATCAGTAATGTCGTCATGAGATGACTTAAAGGAAAAAATTAAGAGTATTTGATGATTATGGACTCGATGACACCTGCTGCATCTTCGCATTTGTCAATCACGAGTTTCATATCCTGATATAAATCTTTTCTTTTGATCAACTCAATGGCGTTGGTTTCATTTAAAAACAAATCCTTAAGTGCATTATCTAAAATGAGTTCTGCCTCGTGCTCAAAAATATTAACCTTCGCACAAGCATCCGTGATGGATTTGAGGTCTTTCATATTTCTAAGTCCTTTTATTGCCACGCGAAGCGAACCTGTAGAGCCTAATATCACATCTGAAAATGCCCTCATGGTGTCGTTTACCTCATTTATATCGTAGTTAACGATGCTTTTGGCGGATGCCCAAATGAAATCAGCGACATCATCCAGAGAAGTAGCCAAGTAGTGAATGTCTTCCCTGTCGAATGGAGTGATAAAGTTTTGTCCCAATTCTACAAAAAGCCTATGAGTGGCTTGGTCGTTTTTGTTCTCCAATGCTTCCAGGGTAATCAGCATTTTATCTTTCGTGGTATCGTCTTTTTCGTACAACGCATTTCGAAATACCTTACTCATTTCGCAAATGTTATCAGCAACTTCTTCAAAAAGGTTATAGAAAACCCGGTCTTGTGGAGTGAAGAGTTTGACAAAGGAATTGAAACTCATAAGAATGCTGGTTATGATTTGGTAACTGTTTGGCAGACGGCTGCAAAGGTAAGTTCTTCTGCTTAGTTTGGCGTCCGGTAATAACGAATTAACAATTAGATAACACTAAGACAATAAACAGGAGGAGCTTAAGGATACAGTTATGTATTTTTCAGCCTCATCCCGGAACCTCAAGAAATTCCAATTTAGCAGGCAAAGAGAATCCATCAAATTCTGTCCAGTATGTGCTTTGTCAATTCGCTTTCCGCATCGCCGGTATTGAGTGTAGATGCAGGTTCAAAAAGCATAATCGAAACTTCTTCCTCTGCAACTGGCCTATGCTCAACACCTTTTGGTACGATCAGGAATTCATTTTCATTGATCACCACCGTTCGGTCGCGGTATTCCATTTTGAAACTGCCTTTAATGACAAAAAACAGTTCGTCTTCGTGGTCATGTTTATGCCAAATAAATTCTCCTTTAAGCTTGGCAAGTTTTACATGCTGACCATTGAGTTCCCCAACGATTTTCGGACTCCAATGCTCTGAAAAAAGAGAGAGCTTCTGTTCCAGGTTAACTTTTTCCATTTTTCAAATCGGGGTTGAGCAAGAGTGGCAGGTACGAAAGAGTAATCGGTTGCAATGTAAATTGGGAGATTGGAGATTGAAAAATATTGAAGTATTCTTTTATCTTGAAATACTTTTCAAATCTATCTTGTGCCTCGAAAATCCCGATCATTCTCTTTAATAAGTTACCTGAACTGGCAACGAACACCCGTAGAATCGATCAGATTTAAAGCCCTCGATAAAGAGATTCGTTGGTTGATCGGATATTCGATCTTTTATGTTTTTGCAGGCTATCTGATAGGATTAGTGATTCTCCATCATCCTTATCCTATCCTTGGGGCAACACAATTTGTGCAGGATGTCTGGTATTCGATCGTCTACAAATTTGTACTTCTTCTCCTGATTCCCTTCTTCGTTTTCTTTGTCAGTTGGGGATATCGATCCAAAGACTTACTTCTTCGTATTCAGCCAACGCTCAGAAATGTAGGTGCCGGTCTGCTTTTTATTTTGCTTGGATTTTTTCTTAATGCGGGGCATATCAGGCCCATTCAGCAGAATTTCTTTCTTTTTGAGGATTCCATACTTCGGCTGGTGACCGGAGTGATGATGCCATTGTTTATTGCGGCCTTGCCGGAGGAATTATTTTTCAGGGGTTATCTGCAAACCCGTTTGGAAAAGAAATGGAACCGCTTTTCAGCAATTTTAATCTCAACCTTGCTTTTTACCGCATGGCATTTGCCAACCAGATATTTATTGTCAGATGGAGTAGAAGGTCAGGCTGGAGATTTGGAAGGAATTCTTCTTAATACAGGACTTCCGGTTTTTATCATCGGGCTTTTATTTGCAATGCACTGGAGCCGCTATCGGAATATAATTCTGCTGATACTCGTTCACTGGGCGATAGATATTTTACCATCCGTGAGTTCCTATTTTAAAATTCAGTTCTGATAGAATCTTCTAAACTCAAAAATTGACAGGGGTTATTTTAGCACCTGTGACAATACTCTCTTCGCATTTCCTCCGACCAATTTTTGTATTTCCTCGCCGGAAAGACCCTTCTCGGAAAGCGAATCGGTCCATTTCTCCACATCAAAATAATCAGCAATCACAGGCAGATAGTTAGCATCCATGTCTGTGCCCAATCCTACATGATCTATCCCAATAGTATCTATTAGCCTCAAGGTGTTATAAGTAAAGTCTTCCATATCCCTTGAAAACCCGGAAGGCCAGGCTCCGATAATGCCGCCGGTTTCAGCGATAAGCTCGGCATGTTTGACGCTGATCGCTCTTGCGCTGACAGGCCGAAAAGTTCTTTCCTGCAAAATACTATGGGAAACCATGATGGGTGAACCTGTGATTTCAGCGACATCCTGGCAAGTTTTGAAAGTAGCATGTGCCAAATCTATGACCATTCCAAGTTCATTCATCCGCTGGACTATTTGCTTTCCATAGGAGGAAAGCCCCGAATTTATAGGATCGGATGTTTGTAAATCTCCGACATCATTTGGAGCATAATGGACGAGTTGGATCGATCGGACTCCATCATCATAAGCCAAATTGATGCGGTCGAGATTCCCTTCAATAAAATCAGCACCTTCACAGGATAAAAACAGTTTCACATTTCCGACTGTTTTCAGCTCCTCCGGAGAGGTAGAGAGCTTAGCTTCAGAATCGGCAATCAATTCCTTGAGAATAGAAAGTTGGCGCTTGTATTCTCCCCATGCTTCTCCTTCATTAAATTTTCTGGAGGTTATTTTTCCACCCTCATTGATTTTCAAAACCGGGAGATCCGAAACAATACTTAAAAATGCTCCCTGAACTTTCGTTGAATTCATGGAATCAATGGATTTCCGAAAAGCTTCGTCTCCGGTATAAGTTTCTGTCCCCTTTCGGAAAAATGCAGCCGGATGACAATGAAGGTCAAATAATCCGTCGACTGAAATCGGTCTTTTTGAACTTGCAAAACCTAAATCAGGGATAAATGCCACTCCCGCCAACGATCCCATTAACTTCAAAAATTCCTTTCGATTGATCATTGTGTAAATGGTTGTTGTGGAATGGGTGTTGATTTCTGGAAGTAACAAAGCACCGATTTCTAAGTGTCAGAAATTTCCAGAGCTAAACTCTCCGGAGTATTTTACCTGTCGGTTGTGGCTATTTCTTTATTATTTCTGCTCCATTCGCTCCAGGAACCCACATAGAGTTTAGGGATTTCCAGTCCTGCTTGGGCGATTGCCAACAAGGTATGACAAGCCGATACTCCTGAGCCACAATGTACGATCACGTTTCCGGCAGGGAATTTCTCAAGGGTTTCCTGATATTTTCCCTTCAATTGATCGGGGGAAAGGAACAGCCCATTCTCATCCATATTTGTGGTTAAGGGGATATTGATTGCTCCCGGAATATGACCTGCAATCAAATCAATTGGCTCTTTTTCTCCTCTGAAACGCTCCGAATCCCGGACATCGATTACGAGATGATTTTCGTCCCGAGAGATTTCTTCCACTTCATTCATATCTGCCAAAGGGAGTAGCCACCTTTCTGCAAGATAGTTTCCTGATTTTTTAGGAATTTCTATGTCAGAATTTATTGGGAAGCCAACTTTTTCTGCTGCTTGAAAACCACCGTCCAGCACCTGCACTTTTTCGTGTCCCACGGATTTGAGCATCCACCAAAAACGGGCAGCTGCATTCGAGCCATTTTTTTCATCATAGACTACCACATGGCTGTTTCTGTTAATGCCAAGTTTTGCCAGTGTTTCAGAAAAGTCCTTGATGTCAGGTAATGGGTGTCTGCCGCCCTTTGCCAAATCCTCCTTGATGTCCGCCAGTTCTGTGTTGACATCGACAAATAATGCACTGTCCAAATGTCGCTTTTCATAGGAAATCCTGGGGATATTGCTCGCATCCACCAGTACCAGGGTTTCATTATTGTAAATTTTCAATAAATCACTTGCTCTGATAAGGGGTGAAAAAGTATCTGCCATGGTAGTTGTTAATTTTTAATGGGTGAAAGAGATTTCTTCTGATGTTGTGGTTCGAAGTAATTTCAGATCGATTATCATTCAGTTTTGAAAATTAAAAAGGGTGTAGCTATTCACTACACCCGATTATCAATTTAATTGATCATTTCTCCAGATTCTTTTTGATGAAAGCCACACTCTGCGGGATCTGCTCCACAGATCTTGAGCTTTCGTCTTCTATTACCAGATATTTGGTTCCTTGCTTTTTGGCTAGTTTGATCAAGCCAGCGATGTCAATATCGCCAGATCCAAGGACTACGTTGGTTTCCACGTCACCATGACCATCTTTCGAACCCGGAGTTCCGATTTTGCGGTCTTTCAGGTGAAGTTGGGGAAATTTACCCTTGTACTTTTTCATCATTTTTACTGGATCGCCTCCTCCCATCGCTACCCAGAAAACATCCATGTTGAAGGCAAAGTGCTTGGCATTTTTCAACATGTAATCCATTACGACTCCTTTGCCATCCGGAGCAAACTCGTATCCATGTGGGTGATACGTGAATGTGATGCCTTCTTTCTTCATTTGCTCACCTACAGAATTGAAAAGTGCTGTAGCAACTTTGATTTCGTCGAGGGAGATTGGTCCATCAGTATGAGGAATCCAATAGCATGTCGCGTATTTCGCTCCATATTTTTTGGCTTCATCGATAATCGGCTGGATGGTTTTGGTCAGTTGGTTGTAGTCAGCGCTTACACCGACTACTTTTAGGTTGTTGTCAGCAAGGAGTTTGGCATATTCAGTGTCTGACATTCCATAGGTACCACCGCCCTCGAGTGCTGATATCCCCCAATCAGAGATCATTTGATGATATTTAACCGGGTCCACTTTCATTTCATTTCTCAATGAGTAGAGTTGCAAGGCGATTTCTTGCGCTTGAGTCAGTCCTACAGGCAGCGAAAATGCAAGTGAGAACAGGAAGAGATAAAATCTTTTTTTCATGAGGATCTATTTTAGGTTCAACCTAAACTAATGAAAATTGCGGGTTTTTGGTAATTGCTGAGCATGATGATTTGTGAGCTTCCAGGCTTGTATACAAAACATTGCAGAAAGTATCATTTTGAATTAAGTAGCCTGGAAAATGAGGGGATTTTCATGTGAGCGCCTGATAGTGGAATAAGGCCGTTTTTTTTTTTTTCAAATCTTTAAATTTTCTAATCATCTGATTATTCTCATTTTTTGGCTCCCGCCCGATAGTACAGGGAAGTATTTAAATTCAATTTTACTACATTGAAATCTCAGCCCTTTATTATGAACTCAAGAAGAAAATTTATCCAAAACTCCTCCTTTTTAGGATTAGCTATGAGTCTAAATCCTAGCCTATCCCTCTTAGCGGCCCAGGATACAATCCTAGGACATGGTGATTTCAAATACAAAATCGATCCAACGTGGGGGAATCTTGATCCAGCTAAAGTTCCGGTGGTGAACTGTCACGAAATGGTTATGGATCGAAAAGGACGAATGATTCTGCTTACTGACGAGGCTAAGAACAACGTGATCATTTACGATCAATCTGGAAAACTTTTGACAACCTGGACCTTGGGACTGAAATCCGCACACGGACTTTCTCTGGTAGATGAAGGAGATGCTGAGTATCTCTGGATCGTGGATAATGGAGGGAAAATCGTAAAAACCACACTTGATGGAGTTATCGTTGCCGAGATTATGCCTCCTTTGACGGAAGGAATCTACACTGAAAAAATGCGCTATACACCTACCGAAACAGCAGTTGGGCCAAATGGTGACTTATATGTTGCCGATGGTTATGGATCGCAGTTTTTCTTACAATACGATAAGAATGGAAAATTTATCCGGAAATTCGGAGGTGATGGACATGGCGATGCACAATTCAAAACTGCGCATGGAATTGCCGTTGATCAGCGTGGAGGAAAGGCTCCAACTTTACTTTGCACCTCAAGAGGTCACAATTCCTTCAAGCGATTTACAATGGATGGGAATTATATAGAGACGATTTTTCTTCCGGGAGCATTTGTTTGCCGACCGGTCATTCACGGAGATAATCTTTACGCAGGAGTATGCTGGTCACGCTTGAAATATCTTGAGCAAATGGAAAATTCCGGCTTTGTGACCATTCTGGACAAAGACAATAAAGTCGTTTCAAACCCAGGGGGTACTGCGCCTGAATATCGAAATGGAGAATTGCAATTGATGGTGCAGTCCTCGCCGGTATTTAAACATTGCCATGATGTCTGCATTGATCAGGATGAAAACATTTATGTCTGCCAGTGGAATGCAAATAAGACCTATCCGATTAAGCTGACGAGAGTTTAAAAATTAGATTTAAGACATAAGATTTAAGAACCAAGACCTTAGATTCAAGAGGCATGATTCAGAAAAGAAATACCTTGATAATATTGTTGAAACCTGAATTGCTTCGTAAACTGAATTAGATCTTGATTTTCAGCTTTAAAAATATTCAATTTTCCATCCTTTAAATTCTTTGACCATGAAATCTGTAACTGTAGGCTGGTTTGAGATCCCTGTCCAGAATATGGATCGGGCGATCACTTTTTACGAAAAAGTATTCGATTGCAAATTGGATAAACATGAAATGGGAGATTTGGTGATGGCCTGGTTTCCCTGGGATCAGGAAAAACTTGGTGCCGGAGGAAGCCTGGTGGAGCACAAGGATTTTTACAAAACCTCGGATTTTGCAGGACCTCTGATTTACTTTTCTTCCGAAAATTGCGAAATCGAATTGAGCAGAATAGTGGAGGCAGGAGGATCCGTCCAGATTCCTAAAAAAATGATTGCTCCGGATATTGGATTTATGGGAGTTTTCCTAGATTCTGAAGGAAACAGAATTGCGATCCACTCGCTAGCCTGAAATCAGCCTCAGGTTAATATCAAGAGCAAGCTCTTTGCTCCGTGGGCGCCGATCACAAGGGATTGCTCAATATCTGCTGTTTTGGATGGTCCTGCGATGAAAAGTCCAAAACCGGATTCTGTCATTCCAACTTTTTGATAAGCTTGGTGCATGTTGCCAACCAGTTGTTTTCGGTCCAGAAGAATCGCAAGATGCTCCGCTATGAATGGAACTGCTCTCAGCCCCAGATCTACGTCTTCCAGCCAGATGGCTCCGTTTTCCGCTACACCAAATTGGCCTCGGATAATAGCAAGATCCAAGTCTGCAAAATCATGCGGATCGGCTGGTAATTCCTGGTTGGAAAAAGATTTAAATTCTGGGAGGGCGGAGAAAACCTTCGGAAATGTGCCGGAATGAATTTTTCCTTCCAATTCCTGAATAGTCCAAACCTCTCCTTTATTTGAAAGAATCGAGTAAATAAACGATTCTTCCAGATTTGGAGAAACCGCAAAAACAGGAGTTTCAGGAAGCGGTTTTTCCTCCAGTTTCAGGCTTTTTATTTTACCGAGAATCTCTGATCTGCTGCTCATCCTCTGTTTATTTTATACCAGTCTTTAAAAGATTCTTTCGGCAATTCCGGCAAGTCCCGACTTTTTCCATAAGAATTGAGAGGGTTGTAAATAAGGCTATCAGGCAGGGTTTTAAGAGCTGCCCGCATCAGGGTTCCGGAGATTTTGTAAGCAAGAGGACTTTTGAAAATCCCGTTGCCCAACTTCATCGACAAGCTTTTTCCGGAAGTTCCCTGGGCTTTGGTGATTTCCTGTCTCCAGGCGTAAAGCTGTTCGTGAATGTTGATTTTAACTGGGCAAACGTCCGTGCAACTGCCGCAAAGAGTGGATGCAAAAGGCAAGGTGCTGTATTTTTTCAAATCCAAACCGGGCGAAAGTATTGAACCAATCGGACCCGGAACAGTACTTTCATAACTGAAACCACCACTTCGACGGTAGATTGGACAGGTATTCATGCAAGCTCCGCAACGAATACATTTCAGTGAGTTTCTGAAAGTTTCACGACCGAGTTGAGCAGTGCGGCCATTGTCCACCAAAATGATATGAGTCTCTCTACCTGCAGACGGGCTTCTGAAATGAGAAGTGTAATTAGTGATAGATTGGCCTGTCGCAGATCTCGCCAATAATCGAAGAAAAACGCTCAGATGCTCACGCTTTGGGATGATCTTTTCGATTCCCATACAGGCGATATGCACATCGGCAAGATGCACACCCATGTCCGCATTGCCTTCATTGGTGCAGACAACAAATTCTCCGGTTTCTGCAATTCCAAAGTTCACTCCTGTGATGGCGACTTTTGCTCCCAGGAATTTTTCCCGAAGGTGAATCCTCGCTGCCTGAGTAAGGTAAGTTGGGTCTTCGTTTCCTTCTTCGGTATGAAGCTTTTCGTGGAAAATCTTTGAAATATCACCTTTTTTAAGGTGAATTGCTGGCAATACAATATGGCTGGGAGGCTGATTCAAAAACTGGACAATTCGCTCGCCCAAGTCTGTGTCCACGACTTCGATTCCGCTTTTCTCCAAATATGGATTCAAATGGCACTCTTCCGTCAGGATGGATTTACTCTTGACGATTGCCTTACAGTTTTTCTCCTGGAGGATGCTCAGGACGATTGAATTATGCTCTTCGGCATCTTTTGCCCAGTGAACTTTGATCCCGTTTTTAGATGCGTTTCGCTCAAAATCTTCCAAATAAGTATCCAGATTTCCGAGAACATTGTCTTTGATTTTCGAAGCGAGTTCCCGCAATTGTTCCCATTCCGGAATGGTATGGCTGATTTTGTCCCGCTTATCTCTGACAAACCACAACGTCTCATCGTGCCATTTTGATTTGGCAGCATCCTGAAGGAATTCCGCAGCTTGTACCGGATGGCTCATGAGATGGCTTCGTTTAGGATTTCGGCGATGTGTTTGAACTGAAGCGCTTGTTTGTTTCTGGAAGCGATTCCCTGCAAATGCATAATGCAGGACATATCTCCGCCGGTGAGGATTTCCGCTCCGTGAACCAGATGATCTTCCAGCCGGTCTTTACCCATTTGGATGGAAAGTGCCTCTTCAGTCACAGCGAAAGTTCCTCCAAAACCACAGCATTCATCTGTTCTGGTGAGTTCAACCCACTCCAAACCCACAAGGTTCTCCAAAAGTTTTCGCGCCTTGCTAAATGGTTTTTCATTCAATTCAGAACTGGAAGCCAATCGCAAACCTCTTTGCCCATGACAAGAGGCATGGTATCCGACACGATGTGGATAGCTTCCGTCTATTCGTTCTACTTTCAGCACATCGGTGATAAACTCCGATAGCTCATAGACTTTATGGTGAAGTTCTGCTTGTTCTTTTTCTAATTCAGGGATGGCTGGAGTGTGTTCTTTTACATGGAGTACGCAACTTCCTGAAGGTGCGACTACGTAATCGTACTCTTTGAATGTCTCGATAAAATGCCGGGTAGTTCCCACCGTGTTTCTCTCAAAACCAGCATTCGCCATTGGTTGTCCGCAGCAAGTCTGACCTTGTGGATAACTGACTTTGCAGCCCAGTTTTTCCAGTAATTCAAGTGTGGCAATCCCTACTTTTGGATAAAACTGATCCACATAACATGGGATGAAAAGGGCAATATGAGGGGAGTCTGGCTTCATGCAGTGTAAAAGTTAAGCCTTCTTATCCATTGTAACGAGCATGGCTGCACCTAATGCGGAACCATTTGGGAAATCGCTTGGAATAATCTCCATTTCCGGAAGTTTTTTGCCAAGCATACCCAGAAACACATCATTTGCATTGAAACCTCCGTCGACGAAAAGGCGATTGACCGGAGCTCCATCCAAAACAAGTTTCAATGATGCAACCTGAATATCTGTAAGTTCATGGATAAAGGTGTAGTAAGCTTCGGTAAAATCAGAAAAGCCTGCCCAATCTGTCTCATTGGCTTTTTCTAATCCGTAATCGGCCGGTTTCAGGTAATGAAATCCGATTCGTTTTGCGGGATGATTTCTGACTTTTTCGAATTGCTCTTCGTCAAATTTCAGCTTTTTGTAAGTTCCCAAAGGAAGATCAAAGAACCCATACATCTCATCCACCTGATATTTATGCTCTTCACCGATGAAGAGCCGGCTGATTTTGATCGGTTCCCCATTGATGCTTAAAAATTGAAGGCAATCCTTCACCAGCTCGGATTCTGTAAGGGTAGTTTTATTGAACGGATTGATGCTGATCGCCCAAGTTCCGGTTGAGAGAAGCGCAAAGGGCTCAGTTTCCTGTTTTAAATAAGGAAGCAAAGCTGCTGATGAATCATGAACTCCGATTCCGCAGGGAATTCTGCCCAGAGCAAGTTTGGTTTTCAGGAGCGTATTTCCAGGAACAATTGGGGGAAGGAGAGGCAGGATACCTTCTCGTTTTACCCATTCATGGTATCCTTTTGACTCAAAATCCCAAAGTCCGGTGTGACAGCCAATGCTGGTGTAATCTGAAACCATGATTCCGGTAAAAAGAAAACTCAAATACTGGGGCAGGTGTAAGCAATGACGGACATTTTTGAAAAACTCCGGCTTAGCGTATTTAATGAAATAAATCTGGAGGCCTGAATTCAACATGGCCAGAGGAGGAGAGGAGGTTTTTTGGCAAAAAGCCATTTTACCTCCGTTTTCCGAATAGAATCTCTCCAAAAGGTCCTCCGGGAAAGGTTTCAGATAATCGTAAAGTGGAGTTGCCGGTATTCCATTTCCATCCGTATGGACAAATGAAGCGCCATGCCCTGAGAAATTGACTTGCTTAATATCAAATTCTTTTGATTCGAGCGCAACCGTGAAAGTCGCGATCATCCATTCTTCAACCGGTTTTAGTGGTTCGCTTGGGAATCCATCTTCATCTATATCTGCTTCAAGACGGATATATGTATTGTAGACTTCCTTCAGATTTTCATCAAAAAGAAAGAATTTCTTATTCGTTTTCCCAATGTCAAAGACAGCGGTAACCGGTATTCTGTTCATAAATCTACTTTTGACTTAAACTCAAAGGGATTTCCGAACGATGAATCGGAATGGATTTTTGATTGGGATTCTATCCTCATCCCCAAGGATTTGATTGGCAATTGATCTTCCCATGTGATTGAAATCGGTCGAAATAGTGGTGATTCCTTCGGCCAGAATTTCCTTTAGTGGGGTATCATTGTAGGAAATGATACCAACATCTTTCCCGAGTTTTAACAATTGTTCGCGACTTTTTTTGATAATATTCACCAAGTCAGTTTCCGCAAGAACGATGAAAGAATCTCCTTCATAAAGAGGCTCATCGTCTATACCGTCCACAATCATGTTATTGAAATCGTGGAAGAAGCAGAATCTTTTGAAGCCGTCCATGATTTCGACAGGATAATGGTCTCCTTTTGGGAATACTAAAATCAATCGGCTGTATTTTCTAAGAAGGGAAATTCCTGATTCAAGTGCCTCGAAAATGTCTTTTGCAAAATCCTGATAAATCCCTGGGAATTCATTCTCATGGCCTTTCACTGCCCTGTCAATGATCAAAAGTTTATCCTTTGGAATCTTTTTGATCAAGTCGTAGGCTGTCTCTGGATGTGAATTTTTATCAAAGAAGTGTGGTGCAAGGACGTAGTAATTGTAGTTTCCAAGATTTTGAGCCAATAGGTCTTCTAATAGATTCCTGTTGTAATGATGGATTTGAAGATCTACAGATGCGTGGCCTCCAAGTGTCTCTAAGATGGAATAATAGATAATTTTTTTATATGAACTGAGCTTGTTGAATAAGAGCAGCACTTTGACTTTGCTGCCCATATTCGTCGAGCATATGTAAAATCCCTTTCCCCTTACGGATGTGATAATGCCCCTATCCCTTAATTCATTGTAGGCTTTTTCCACAGTATCTCTGGATAAGAGCAAGTCAAAACTTGTCTCATTGATAGAGGGAATCCTATCGCCATTCTTCAAATTTCCTTTTTCTATTTCATCCAGAACAAGGTTGACAACCTGAAGGTATTTGGGCGTTCGGGAATCTAAGTGAATGCGGTCTGACTTATCGATTATCATTGGGTGGGTGGGTTTATTGTTTAAGGAACTGAATTGAGATTATCTGGGGAATGCTGCCGCCAGACCTCCATCAACATTGATCATATTTCCGGTTGTTTTGTCTAAAAGACCGCTTACAAGTACAAAAGCAGCGTCAGCGATGTCACTTACTTTTACACTTTCCTTCAGCAAGGTGCGATTTGCATAATACTGAGGAAGATCCTTCACATCAATTCCGTAAGCTTTAGCGCGATTTTCCGCCCAGCCACCTTCCCAGATATTTGAGTTTTCGATCACAGCATCCGGGTTCACCACGTTTACTTTGATTTTATAGTCAGCCAGTTCTGCTGCCATTAATCGTGACATATGCAATTGCGCCGCTTTTGCAGTACCATAAGCTACGTTTTTTGGACCAGCAACCAAAGCATTTTTGCTAACAATATTGACGATATCACCGCCTAATCCTTGTTCTCTCATGATTTTCACTCCGGCTTTGGATACAGAATATTGTCCCATTACCAGGATATCATTGAGTCTTGACCAGTCCTGATCTGTGTGATCTTCGAAGGTCTTGCTGATAGAAATTCCTGCATTGTTGACAATGATATCTACTCCTCCAAATCTCAGGCAAGTTGCTTCGATTGCTTTTTCAAGGCTTTCTCCATCGGTCACATCGAGCACCACACCGAGGAATGAATCCTTTCCATATTTCTTTTGGAACTCTTGTTCTGCTTGCTTCAAGCGATCCGCATCTTTGTCTGTTACGACCACGCAAGCGCCTTCCTGAATGTATTTTTCAGCGATGCCTTTTCCGATTCCGCCTGCACTTCCTGTTACCAGGGCGATTTTTCTTGAAAGAGGCTTCTCTTTTGGCATTCTTGAAAGTTTAGCTTCTTCCAAAAGCCAGTATTCGATGTCAAATGCTTCCTGAAGCGGAAGGGAAACGTATTCGGAAACTGCCTCTGCTCCGCGCATTACGTTGATTGCATTGATGTAAAATTCACTCGCCACACGGCTTGTCTGCTTGTCTTTTGCAAAGCTGAACATCCCTACTGCCGGCCATATGATGATGACAGGATTAGGGTCTCTCATGGCAGGACTATTATGATGCTTATGCTTCAGATAGTAGTCAGCGTACATTTCACGATAAGCCTGGAAAGCAGCACCAATTTTGGATTTCAGATCTTCCACATTTGAGAAATCCTCATTTTCCGGAAGATCCAAAACAAGCGGGCTGATCTTGGTTCGAAGGAAGTGATCCGGACAGCTGGTTCCCATAGGAGCCAATTTTCCAAGGTCATGACTATTGATGAATTGTAAAACCTCAGGAGCATCGGTGAATGTGCCGACCATTCGCTTTTCTGATGAAGCTAAGCCTCTCAGGATCGGAGCGATTTTAGCTGCTTGCTTTTTTCTGTTTTCTGGTCTGAGAGATTCTGTTTTTTGTCCTCCGAAAACAGGTCTTCTTTTTCCGTAATTATCCGCCAAATAGGCTGAGGCAGTTTCGATTACTTCAAGGCTATTGATGTAGCAATCGTAAGCGGTATCTCCCCAGGTGAAAAGTCCGTGACCACCCAGCATGATTCCGCGGATTCCCGGATTTTGATCCAGAGCTGCTTTAAGTTTTAGACCAAGATCAAATCCCGGTCTCTGCCATGGAACCCAGGCAATTTGACCTTTCCAAAGGTCCTGTGTTATTTTCTCTCCATCCTTGGAAGCAGCAATTGCAATAGCGGCATCTGGGTGAAGGTGATCTATATGCTTGAATGGTAAAAATGAGTGAAGAGGAGTATCAATAGAAGGTGCCTTCGATTGCAAATCATAGATGCAATGGTTGAAAAGCTCCACCATTTCGTCTTCAAATTCAAGACCTCTGTAGATACCTTTCAATGAGCGAAGCTTATCCACATAGAGGCCTGCCAAGCCTGCTTTTGTAAGCGTCCCTATATCTCCTCCGGATCCTTTTACCCACATTACTTCGACTTTTTCTTTCGTCAATGGATCAGGTTCCATCGTCTTACAGCTGGTGTTTCCACCTCCATAATTTGTAATCCGGAGATCAGCTCCGAGTATATTTGACCTGTAGATAAGTAAATCGACTTCGTTTCCGGCGAGCGCAGCAGCTTTTGCTTCATCCCAAAGAAAACTTACATACTTAAAACTTTTAATAGGTGTATCCATAGCAATTGGCAGGTTGATTCGTATAGTGAATTTGTATCAAAAGCAGACATTAGGTATCCTGTGCTGTCTTGAATGGTGATATTTTATTTGATTAAGCTTCCAAACCGGACTAAAAGCAGGTTTTTATTTTAAAATTCTTATTACTTCGATAATCTAAGTTTAAGCGTCCTCCCCCAAAGTTATTTTGTTTCAATTCATTAAAAAAATGATAAAGGATACAGCAGGATAGAAATAGAGGTGGCGATGATTTTATTATGAATTAAAATAACCTGTATGAAGAAGAATTTTTTCCAAAAGATAGTTTCTGATACAAACGAGTTTGAGAGAACTCCCATACCGCAGCAAAACCTTAAAGGGAGTAATAGCTTTCTTGGAATGTATGCCGGAGAGCATACCGCCGGAACTGAGTTTGTGATAGGTCCTCTCTTTGTCGCGCATGGCGTCACTGCAGGAGACCTGGTTTTCGGCTTGTTGATTGGTAATATCCTGGCAGTATTGAGTTGGGCTTTCATTACTTCTCCGATCGCAACAGCAAGAAGGCTGACTTTATATTACCAACTGGAAAGAATCTCCGGGGTTCAGGTAGTCCGCTGGTACAATCTGGTCAATGCGCTGATGTTTTGTTTCCTTGCAGGATCCATGATTGCAGTGTCCGCAACGGCTGTTGGGATTCCTTTCGATCTGGAAATGCCCACTCTTCAGGATTGGATGCCCCGTACTCCTGGTTGGGTGATCACCGTTCTTTTGATGGGAGCGATCATTACATTAGTAGCGATCAGAGGATATAGTCAGGTGGCAAAATTTGC
This sequence comes from Algoriphagus sp., assembly GCA_029945945.1. GTDB lineage: Bacteria > Bacteroidota > Bacteroidia > Cytophagales > Cyclobacteriaceae > Algoriphagus. Next base: position 211,379 of record JAQSDM010000005.1, read on the forward strand.
AAATATCATGTCACCATGGATGGTCCTGATTTTCATTTCAGCCGGATTTATCGGATTGACGCAACTTGGTGTGGATTCATTTGACAGTATGATTTCTATCGCTCAGGAAGTAATCTGGACGGGAGTGCCACTTCCGGGTATGTCCAAATTCACCATTTGGCACATTATCTTTTTTACCTGGTTTTGTAATATGGCAATGCATATCGGGATGTCGGATCTTACCATTCTCAGATATGCCAAATCCTGGACTGCCGGGTTTTATACTTTTGCAGGTGTTTTCCTTGGGCATTTTCTGGCTTGGATTGCTTCAGGGATTTTATATACGGTTTTCCTTCAGGCCAACAATGCTTCTCAGGAATTTGCACCCGGTGAAATTGCTTTTCAAACAGCCGGAATAGCCGGTGCAGTTTGTGTGATTGTAGCGGGATGGACGACTGCCAATCCTACAATTTATAGAGCAGGATTGGCTTTGCAGGGGATTTTTCCAAAAGTTCCAACCTGGAAAATCACTGCAATTGTGGGAGGAATCACAAGTTTAGCGGCTTGCTTTCCTGCGTTGGTTATGAGGTTGTTGGATTTTGTAGCGCTTTACGGTTTGCTTCTGATGCCGATGGGAGCAGTGATTTTCGCTGACTTTTACTTTGCTGACAGGTTTGGTTTTCAAAAAGAACAAGCACTTACTAATAATTCCAAATTCAGTGCTCCGGCCTTATTTTCCTGGATACTGACTCTGGTGTTCTGCCTTGGGTTGAATCAGTTTTATGGAGTTGAAATTTTCTTTTTAGGTCTTCCGGGATGGTTTGTGGCGGTATTTCTTTTCATTGCTTTATCAAAAATCAAGTATCCACTCAACAAATCAATTATCGCATGAAGACTCTTCTAAAACTTCTTTCTTTTATTGGATTAGTCTTGACAGGATTACCATCGATCCTTTTTTTCATGGAGAAAATCGAACTCGAAACAAGTCATCATTTAATGACTGTAGGAATGATCATCTGGTTTGTGACCGCCCCTTTTTGGATCAATGCTAAAGTAGATAAAGCCTAATTTCCGCACGTATGAAAATTTCTTCTGATCAACTTTCTGATTTTCCGATTGATCCTTTTCATTTGAAATCCCTTCAACTACTTGGTGAGCAATTGGCTGCTGAGGGTCAAAATATTGATTTACTCATAGATCAAATTCAATCTTTTCAAATCGCAGTTCCCAGCTGGGCCCTCGGTACAGGAGGGACTAGATTTGGGAGATTTCAGATTGGGGGAGAGCCCAGAAATTTGGAGGAAAAACTGGATGATATAGGTCTTTTGGCTCAATTGACCAAAAAAACGGATGCCGTTTCTCTGCATATTCCCTGGGATATTCCGAAGGATGCAACCGCTATCCGCCAGAAGGCCGCAGAACTTCAGATCGGGTTTGATGCCATGAACAGCAATACGTTTCAGGATTACGGCCAGCCTTTGAGTTATAAAATGGGTTCGCTTAGTAATGCAGATGCTTCAGTTCGGAAGCAGGCTATTGAGCATAATCTGGAAGTGATTCGAATTGGGGAAAGTCTCGGGAGTAAAGGTTTGACAGTTTGGCTGGCCGATGGAAGTAACTTTCCCGGGCAGGCGAATTTTAGAAATGCCTTACAATGGACGGCTGATTCCCTGAAAGAAATTTATGCCGGAATGCCATCCGATTGGAAGCTTTTGCTGGAGTACAAGCCTTACGAACCTAATTTTTACCACACCGTAATTCCGGATTGGGGGACCTCATCTTTGCTTTGCAGGCAGCTGGGGGACCGGGCGAAAGTGTTGGTGGATTTGGGACATCATCTGCCAAATACTAATATCGAACAGATTGTGGCAACGCTTATGCATCAGAACTTGTTGGCAGGCTTTCACTTCAACGACAGCAAATACGGAGACGATGATCTCAGTACGGGCAGTGCAAAACCGTATCAGCTATTTCTGATTTTTTGCGAACTGATAGCCGGAGACCTGGATGGTGCGCAGGGTTGGAGCAGTATTTCGTGGATGATCGATGCAAGTCATAATACGAAAGATCCGCTCGAAGATCTGATGCAGGCTTTGGAATCGATCTCTCAGGCTTATGCAAAAGCATTATTAGTGGATCGGGAAAAGCTTAGAATCTGCCAAATGGAAGGGGATGTAACAGGAGCACAGGAAGTATTGCAAAAAGCATTTTTGACAGATGTGAGATCACTGGTTCGGGAAGCAAGAATACGAATTGGTGGTGTGGCCGAGCCCTTGGAAGTATTTAGGAAACTTAAAATCCGCGAAAAGCTCATCGCTCATCGTGGAAAATCCAGTCAGGCAACAGGGCTTTAAAAATTGGGTTGTAATTAGTACAGGTTTTATGTGATTTGGATTCAACTGATTTTCAGAATTCAGGAAATGTTTCCAACTTAAAGAGATGGAACCCAATCTGAAAACCAATCTCATGAGAAATTTAAAATTCTTTACAGTTGTTGCAATTTTGGCGGCATGTTCCGCGCCAAAAGAATCCGCCCAAATCGAAGAACCCACCTCACTTTTTAAAACCACAGGCTCGGTTGAGAGACTCGACTCTGCAATTAATCAATTGATCCCGGCCGGGGCAGAAATTGAAATTTTAGCTTCGGGATTTGAATGGTCTGAAGGGCCGCTTTGGCTCGAAAGTCAAAATGCGTTGATTTTCACCGATGTGCCGATGAACAAAGTCTGGAAATGGACAGAGCAAGACAGTTTGAGTTTATTTCTCGAGCCATCAGGATATCAGGGCGAAAAAGAAGGAAAGCGGGAGCCAGGAGCAAATGGACTTGCGTTGGATCAGAATGGAAATCTGATTTTGTGTCAACATGGAAACCGGCAAATCGCTCGGATGAAATCAACTCTGGATAATCCGACGCCGGATTACGAAGTCATCGTTTCAGCTTTCGAAGGAAAGAAATTTAATAGTCCCAATGATTTGGTCATCCATTCCAAAGGGGATATTTATTTCACCGATCCGCCTTATGGATTGGATGAGTGGGATACGAAAGAACTCGATTTTCAGGGAGTTTATAGAATTGACCCTTCGGGAAAGCTGTCTTTGCAAATTGATAGCCTGAGCCGACCAAATGGAATTGGGTTGAGCCCCGATGAAAAGACTTTGTATGTGGCTCAGTCCGATCCGGAAAAGGCCCGTTATTATGCGTTTGATCTGGATGAAAATGGAAATGTAATCAGCGGGAAGGTTTTGCTGGATGTGACTGCGTCGGTGGGAGAGGACCGAAAAGGATTGCCGGATGGATTAAAAGTGGATAAGAAAGGAAATCTGTTTGCAACCGGTCCGGGAGGAGTGCTGGTGATCAGTCCTGCGGGAAAACTTTTGGGAACAATTATGACAGGTGAAGGCACTGCAAATTGCGCCTTTAATGGAGACCAATCCTATCTCTATATGACAGCAGATATGTATTTGATGCGGATCAGGCTTAAGTAATCCGGTAATTAATCGCCTGTCAGACAGGTTTATTTGATCAGAATATTCAGCGAGTTTAGATTGAATATAAATATGAATATAAAGTGAAAAAATATTGTAAAAAGATTTAAAAACACTTGACTTACATTCTTTTTCAGTTTAATTTAGATTCATCAAGTAAGAGATAAAGGGCCGGGGATACGATCCCGGACGAAGGTTGAAAACTCAAGAGAAAAGCATAAAGGGTCTTAATCCTTCGGGATTAATTCTGAAATGGGCAACCACAGAAATGCAGATATCGACATCGAAAACCGAAAGGTCTAGAATGGGAATTGATACCTAATGTTAAGAACCTGGGTAACTGGGGAAAAAGCCATAATAACTGTAGCTTGAGATGACTTTACGATTACGATCTTAATTTCATCAAAGGGAAGCATTCGCAAGAATCGCTTCCCTTTTTGTTTTAGGCTGGTTTTTCTTTTTTCCTTACTTTAGGTCATGCGTGAGTTTGACTTAAGAAATTTAATAAGCTGTTTTTTTATTCTGATCATTCAATCAGGATTCGCAGCAAGTAGTCCCAACAGCCCAATCCGGAAAACTTCTTCCAAACCCAATATTGTATTCATTCTTGCCGATGATTTGGGATACGGGGATTTAGGGTTTTTGGGTCAGAAATATATTGAGACTCCAAATATTGACAGGCTGGCCAGGGAAGGGATGTTCTTTACCAATCATTATTCGGGAGCTCCCGTTTGCGCTCCTGCCAGATCGGCTTTTATCACAGGATTGCACACCGGCCACACCCCTGTGAGGGGGAATTTTGAAGTATTGCCGGAAGGCCAATATCCAATGCCTGATTCTTTGGTCACGCTTGCTAAAGTCATGAAGCAGGCTGGATATTCCACCGGAGCTTTTGGGAAGTGGGGTTTAGGATTCGCCGGAACTACCGGTGACCCAAGTCAACAGGGATTTGATCAGTTTTTCGGATACAATTGTCAGCGGTATGCCCATCGATACTATCCTGGACACCTTTGGGAAAATCAGGTGAAAATTGAATTGCCGGGAAATGGATGGACTCAAAAAACCACCTATGCACCGGATTTGATTCAGGAGGAAACACTGGAATTCATCGAGGAAAATCAAGATCAGCCATTTTTCCTCTTCATGCCGATTGTAATGCCTCATGCCGAACTTGCAGCTCCTGAGGATGAAATTTTGAAAAAATACCGATTGAAATTCGGAGATGAAAAGGCGCACATCGGAGGAAAAGGCGCTGATTATGGTCCTGAAATGTCGATCCCGGGTTACCAATCTGAGCCGTATCCCCATGCTACTTTCGCTGCCATGGTGGGAAGAATTGACCGCTATGTCGGGGAGGTTTTAGCGAAGTTAGATCAACTTGGACTCACCGAAAACACAATCGTGATTTTCACTTCGGATAATGGCGCCCACCAGGAAGGCGGAGCCGATCCGGATTTTTTTGATAGTAATGGTCAATTCAAAGGATATAAGAGAGATTTGTATGAAGGTGGTATTCATGTTCCGTTGATTGTCAAGTGGCCTGGAAAAGTGAAGCCCGGGAGTAAATCTGACCATCGATCTGCTTTTTGGGATTGGTTACCCACTTTCGCAGAAATTGCAGGAAGTGAAAAGCCGAAAGGGATTGATGGGGTTTCTTTTTTACCTGCTTTGCTTGGGCAGGCAGGGCAAAAGCAACATGATTATCTCTATTGGGAGTTTCATGAGTTGGGTGGAAGACAAGCCGTACTGAAAGATGGCTGGAAGCTGGTAAAGATGCAGCTGAAAGATCCTTCAAAAATGACCGTTGAACTTTATAATCTGAACCAAGATCCCGGGGAAACAAAAGATTTGTCAAAGGATCATCCGGAAAAAGTCAAAGAATTGGAAGTTTTGATTCAGGAAGCACACCAGCCAAATCCTGTTTTCAAGTTATTTTAAAGCAATTTTTTCTTCAAAAGGGGTAAAAAAAGAATTGGGGAAAATTATTTCCCCAATTCAGTTACCTATCTATAACAAGAAAACCTTCTATTTAAATTAAAATTAGGTTGTTGATTAGTTAATACTATCCTTCCCTGACCTGCTTGAATAAATTATTTTCTTGAAAGATTATCTGAAATTCTGCCACTATTTAATGTAGACAATTTGAAATCCCGCCGAACGTTTGATTTTGGATTTCTTCGGTCCTTCAGTCCGTTATTTAAAGAAAATTCGTCTACTGCTAGAAAAGGGTATATCCAGATATTTTTACCTCCAATCCCAAATCACAATTGCCCATTCCTCAAATTCATCTTTAAAGGTTTTGACAACCTCAAAACCTATATTTTGATGAGCTTTCATCGAGCGGAAATTTTGAGTTGAAACTTCAGTAATAGCAAATTCATATTGTTCCCGAAATGTATCCCGATAGGTTTCGTATAGCTGTTGGAAGATTCCCTGACTTCGGTAGTCTTTTCCCACACAAACCTGGCCCACGGACATGTAGTTGTACTCACTCACCTTTTTTCCTTTAAAATCAAGCTTTTCAAACTGCTCAAACATGGGAATAAGCATCGGGATATCTTCTCGAGAATGTTTGGTCATAGCAAGACAATAAGCCGCAACCAAATGCCCGTCTTTTGCGATGATATGAGGTTCGATGGAGTGGAGGTTTTCCATTATTTCATACGAATGCTGAACCATCACAAAACCCTGTGATTCTTTCTCCTCTGCAGAGATATTTTGAACCAGGTTTTCTTTTTGAAGGGCCAAAATGCCCCATAGATCCTGCTTGGTTTTGGTTCGTGTAAATTCAATCATATCTAAAAGGTTTTAGGCGTAATTTCGATTTAAAGATCTCAATAAATAGTAAATAAACAGAAGTAAGTTTCTGAGATATGACCAAAACCTATCCATTAACTATCTGATATTTTAGCCTAATTTCAGTAGATTTGGGTCTACCCAAAATTCACCTCTATGAAATTCAATCGCTACTTCTTTGGAGTTTGGTTTTTCTTATTTGCCCTGTTTGCATATTGGCAATTCAACGATCCTGATCCGGAAGTTTGGGTTAGTATTTATGGAGTAGCAATGATTTTCTGCTTGCTTGGTACTCGAGGAATATTTCCCAAAATCCCATTGACTTTGGTTGTTTTGGTCTGCGTTTTAGGTGCGATTTATTTCTTTCCGGGAGGAGTAGGTGAATGGATCTCCCAGGAATGGGCTCAAAAAGATTTGACCATGAAAACCCAGCAAATGGAGGAAAACCGGGAAACTTTCGGATTGCTTACAATTGCATTAGTGCTGAGTCCGGCACTTTACAAAGCTTGGAAAAAATAGTGAACTCCCGTGATATAGGCTAAAGTTAGATTTGCCTTCGGCGATATACAATCAGCTGCCCTTTACGAGATAGGATTATGCGAGACTGGCATTTGAGCCATATTGAGAAGACTATCTTTTTTGGATTTAAACCATTACTTAATAACTCTCTTTATCAACCCAATTACCTTATGAAAAAACTCCTCTCAATAATTCTAACCATGCTAGTTTCGCTTAGCGTTTTCGGCCAGCAAGGCATCAAGTCTGCGTATTTTGAAATGCGGACTTATCACACCCATGAAGGCAAAAGACCGGATCTGATCAAAAGATTTCAGGATCATACTCTTCGCCTTTTCGAGAAAAACGGGATAGAGAACGTCGCTTATTTCGTGCCAACGGATGAAGCAGATCAGACATTAACATTCATTTTGGGCTATCCAAATGAAGAAGCGAGGGATGAACTTTGGAACAAGTTTGCAAATGATCCTGAGTGGAAAGTTGCTCAGAAGGCATCAGAAGCAAATGGCCCTTTGGTAAAGAAGGTTGATCAGGTATTTATGGTTTGGGCACCAGGATTGAATGATACTCCTAAGCCAACTCCAAGCGGAATTTTTCAAATGAGAACTTACTATTGCTTCCCTGGAAAAATTGAAAATATTCAGGCAAGATTTCGTGATCATACCCGTGCATTATTTGCAAAACAAGGTTTGAAAAATTATCCATATTGGCTTACAGTGGAGAAAGACGGAACTCAGCCAAAGCTAGTATACCTTTTGGGACATTCTGATCAGGTGGAGTTTGATGCTGCTTTCAAGAGATTCGTAGCTGATCCAGAGTGGCTCAAAGCGCGTGATGCTTCAGAAGCCAGCGGTAAGATTGTCGAAAAAATTGATTCAAAGTATTTGAAAACATTGCCTTTTTCTCCGATGAAATAAGGATGAATTGAAAAATTGGAAGGTTTGAAGATTGAAAAATTTGATAACCGCAAATGCTAAACCCTTGAGGTCTTTCCGGACTTCGAGGGTTTTTTAGTTACACGGAGTTGCACAGAGGAGGCACGGAGTTACACAGAGTTTTGCTTTTTCCTTCGAAATTCATCATTCGATGTTCAGTATTCGAAATTAACTTGTTCAATATTATACAGCATTTTGTCTTTGTTGCACGGAGTCGCAGAAAGGAGACACAGAGTCACACAGAGTTTTATAAATCTGTTGGAATTAGTCTGGCGAGTTTGGTCAAAAGCCTTCAGGTAAGGGGTTATTAGAAAATCAATCCTGCTTTCCTGTAACGGTTAGTGTTTGTATTTCGTAACGTTGAAGTGAAATCTCCCAAAATCTTAAAAATGAAAAAGCTATCCTTTACCTTTTTGATTGGCATATTGTTGCTTGGATCTTGCAATGATAAGGATGATCCTACTCCTTGTGGTGTGGAAAATCCTACTGAGGATTTGGCTTGGCTTAAATCCCAAATTCAAGGATCTCAGTCAGGTAGTCTGTCAGAATATGCTTACCTGATTCAGGCAACCTACAAAGGGCAAATAGTTTTTTCAATGGCTTCCTGCTGCCCTTTTTGTAATTGGATAGCAGTGATTCAGGATTGTCAGGGAAATGTGGTGGAAGATGCCTCTCTTAATGATTTGGAAAATCAGAAAGTGATCTGGAGACCAGAAAATTCAGTTTGTAATCCGGACAATTGAAATGGAGTATAATTAAAAAGCCATCCCGAATCCTCGGGATGGCTTTTTTTATGAATTTCTAAGGATCTTATTTCGCGTTGAACGTGATTCCCGCAATGATAAAGGTCCCAAGGTCACCACCGGATTTTGTCTTGGTAGTGATGAATAGCGTATGCATTTTTCCATCTGCGGCTCCGGTGATCGGAACCATAAATGGTGAATAGCTTGGGCCTTTCTGATCAGGTGAGACAGGACCTTGTTTGAATGTAGTCTCACCGATTTTGGTACCGGTTGGGCTGTCAAGTCTGATTTCGAAGATAACCTCCTCAGTCAGAACACCCATCGAAGCAGTCGTGATCATCAGGGAGCTGATGTCAGTCATATCAATGTTTGCCAGCGCAAAGTGAGCAGGATCCTTTGGCACCATCAATAAATTGGCCCCATTGTAATTCATCTTGCTGTATCCATTCAGTTCTGTTACCTGACCCAAATCAACTGAATTGTTGGAAAGCATCTTGGTAGCTGATCCGGCAAGAGGCTTGATATTCTCTCCTCCCTGATCTGTAAAAGTTGCAGAGAGAACCATCACTCCGTTTGGAGAAACTGGTTTTCCAGCAGTTGGATTTACAGTTCCTGTGGCAGGAAGACTTGGCTTCACACCGTCACCTCGAAGGGAAAGGATGTAAGAAACCAAAGAATTCAACTCAGAATCTTTCACTCCCGGATTTGCAGGCATGGCAGTTTCTCCCCATACGCCTCCGCCACCGGTTTTGATTTTATTGATCAGGTAAGCACGATCTCTCTCTCTGTATTTTTGAGCTACATCTTTGTATGCAGGTCCGATGGACTTTTCAGCTTCTTTATGACAGGTTTTACAAGTAAGCGAGCTTACCAAAGCTTTTCCGGTCATGGCATCACTCATGATTTTATGGCCCATGTTTGCTTCAGCACGGTCAAGTCCTTCGATGTAATCTGCCGATACGTAAAGTGGAGAAAGGTCTTTTCCTGCATCCGGATGATCCTCGTCACTTACAGTTATTTCATAGGCAACTTGCTTGCCCGGGAAGTAGAAAGACTGATTGCCTTTGATCGAGATCGTTACAACAGGAGCGACGTTACCTGAGTAAACAGAAACAGCCGGGCTGATTCCGCTAAGTCCTGCAGGATCAGAAGCCGTTACTTTGATTTCATATTCTCCTACAGCATTGTAAGTATGAGTCAGCGTTGGTTCGGCAGTCGTTTTGGTTTCACCATTTCCAAGATCCCAAGCATAGCTAATCGCATCTTTTTCAGGATCTGCAGCAGTTGCTTTCAGGGTCACGGTTAATGGAGATTTACCGGAGGTTTTATCCACGGTCAATTCTGTCACAACCGGAGCTCTGTTTCCGCCATTGAAATCGATTCTTGCAAGTCCGGAATCTGCATTCTTGGAGAACCAGCCATTTCCGTATTCCAACACATACATGCGTCCGTCAGGACCCATTTCCATGTCGATCATCGCATTGAATTTAGTATTTGGCATGAATGGCTCCATCTTGTCGAAATCGCCATTTTCCTTCATCGTCACAGCTTTGATCCAGCCTCTGATCCAGTCGTAAATGAATAGCTTTCCATCGTAGTAATCAGGGAATTTGGTTTCTGCGGTGTACATGTCCTGATAATAAACCGGACCTGCCATTGCATTTCTTCCGCCTGTGGCCACCTGTGGGAAATCAACGGAAGCGTCGTATGGATACCAGATGAATGCCGGTTGAGCCGGAGGCAATTCTTTCAAACCTGTATTGTGAGGAGAATTATTGATCGGCTTAGCCGGATCGAATGCTGCTCCGGGAGTTCCATTGTCGAAATCAAATTCCACGTATGGAAAGTTGTTGCCGACGAAATATGGCCAACCGAAGTTGCCAGCTTTTCTTGCCTGGTTTACCTCGTCATAGCCTCTTGGACCTCTGGTAGTCATGGAATCTGCACGAGCATCAGGACCAACTTCACCCCAATACAAGAAACCGTTTTTCTGATCGATTGAGATTCTGTATGGGTTTCTGTTTCCCTGCACGTAGATTTCTGGCTTGGTTCCTTCAGTTCCTTTTGGATAAAGGTTTCCTTCAGGAATATCATAAGAACCGTCCTCGTTTACTTTGATTCTGATGATTTTTCCTCTCAGGTCGTTTGAGTTTCCAGAAGTTCGACGAGCATCCCACTGCTTACGGCCTTCTCTTGGATCAAGAGGTGCGTAGCCATTGAGTGTGAATTTGGAATCATTCTGATTGAATGGTGTAGAGTTGTCACCTGCGGAAAGGTAAAGCAAACCGTCTTTGTCAAATGCAATCGAACCACCTGTATGGCAGCAGATATTTCTCTGAGAATAGAACTCGAGAATAACCTTCTCTGAGCTCATGTCCCATGTATCATTTTTGAAGGTGAATCTTGAAAGTCTGTTTACCTCAGCCGTTCCGGTAGGAGCGTAAAAAGCGAAAACATAGCCGTTCTTTTCAAAATTCGGGTCTTTCTGGATTCCCATCAGACCTTCTTCAGCATTTACGCCTTGTACTTCTGCTTTCCAATAGACATCCAGCTTCGCAACTTCCTTCAGTTCCTGAGTTTCACTGTCAAAAAGCATGATCTCGCCTCTTCTTTGGGCTACCAAAATGTCCAGATTTGGCAAAATGGTCATTTCGGTAGGTTCGGTGAATTGACCAACTGAAAGCTGAGTTTTGATGAATCTGTTTTCTTCAGGCACACGCTTAGACTTCGCTTTTCCGAAATCAAGGTTTTTATTGTCTCCGATTGTGTACTGAATACCTGCAAGCAAATGCTTCAGGAACAATTCTTCTGTGTAAGATTCTTTGGTATGTCCGCCACCGGTGTACCAGGCACGACCGCCATCGTACTCATGATACCAGGCAATCGGATGCTCACCCATATCAAGCCCTCCCTGATAAGAACTTTCGTCCAGCATCAGGATTTTCTTGGTGTCAGGATTTACATTTTTGTAACTGTACCACTCGTCAGTTCTCTCCCATGATTCAGGGAGAAAATCCGTTGAAGGATGCTTCTCACCGGTTTTGGTGACTTTTCCAGGCTGCACATTTGGATGCGGATCGCCAATGCCAGGATGGTTTGAGAAATAACCTCCAACCAATCTGCCGTACCATCCCCACTCGTACTCAGTGTCAGCTGCAGCGTGGATACCCACGAAACCTCCACCTGCCTGAATGTACCGCTCAAAATCAGCTTCCTGATAGTTGTTGAGAACATCGGCTGTGGTGCTTAGGAAAATCACAGTTGAATATTGTGCGAGATTTTCTTCGTTGAAATTCTCAGCATTGGTGGTTGTGTCCACCGCGAAGCCATTTTCGGCTCCAAGTTTTTGGATAGCTGCGATGCCATCCGGAATTGATTCATGATAGAAGCCTGCTGTCTTGCTGAAAACAAGAACTTTGGTCTCTCCGGAGCGCTTGTTGCAACTCACCAAACCAAGGCTTGAAATCAAAACAAGTAGCAGAAGACTACTCAGGTTTTTGGTTAAATTCATAGGGTTTTATTTTGAGGTTCGCAATTAACGAAAAATGGGATTGTATCTCCTTATTTTTTTGACAAATCTCTGATAGTCTTTCAGAAACGGCGATTTTCAGGGCTTTTAAAAATTTTGTTTTGCCAAGCTTCTTCTTGAAATCCGGTCCAAAAACTGAGATTATTTTTTCCTTCATCAGTTCTAATTCCCGGTTGGTCGACGGATAACTCATGATGGTCTATTCGATTAGTATTTCTTTAATTTTCGCAGTTGATTTATCTCTAATGTGAAGTCCGTTTTTGTTCTCTTTCCTCTCAAACCAAAAAAATATGCATCTGAAAATTTACAAGTCGACAATTCCACTTGTCTTGCTTGCGGGGATCACTACTTTTTCCTGCAACTCCAATAAGATCGAGGAAACTGATTTGACAACGGGAATCAAACTCGTGACTCAATCAGAAGGTCCTGAATTGGGATATTCTCCTGAGTCGGGGATTACAATCCTGAAAGAATCAGGGTTTGCATTTAAAGACCTCAACAAGAACGGGGCACTCGATCCGTATGAAGATTGGAGACTTCCTGTGGATGAACGGGCGAAAGATCTTGCTTCCAAACTCACCAAAGAGCAAATCGCCGGCTTGATGCTGTACAGTTCACACCAGTCGATTCCTGCGAATCCTGCCGGATTTGGTGCGGGAACGTATGGAGGAAAGCCTTTTCCCGAAAGTGGAATGGCCGCTTCAAGTATCTCGGATCAGCAGAAGAAATTTTTGGAACAGGATAATCTGAGACATGTGCTCCTCACTCGTGTGGAAAGTCCAAAAATTTCTGCCGAATGGAATAACAATGTGCAGGCTTTTGTAGAAGGGCTGGGAATGGGGATTCCGACAAATAATAGCACTGATCCGCGCCATGGCCCGGTAGCAAGTACGGAATACAATGCCGGTGCCGGTGGACAAATCTCCATGTGGCCGGAGTCTTTGGGTTTGGCAGCTACATTCGATCCTGCTTTGGTGCAGGCTTTCGGAGAAGTTGCTTCTCAGGAATATCGAGCTTTGGGAATTGCTACCGCACTTTCCCCTCAAATAGATTTGGGTACTGAGCCTCGCTGGAATCGGATCAAAGGTACCTTCGGAGAAGATTCTCCTTTGGCAGCCGACATGGCAAGAGCATACGTCGACGGATTTCAAACTTCAATCGGTGAAGCTCTGATTGCAAACGGCTGGGGATATCACAGCGTCAACGCGATGGTAAAACACTGGCCGGGCGGAGGGCCTGAAGAAGGTGGTAGGGATGGCCATTTTGCCTACGGAAAGTTTGCAGTTTACCCGGGAAATAACTTTAAAGAACACCTGATACCTTTCACCGAAGGTGCTTTCAAACTAAGCGGACCAACCGGAAAAGCAGCAGCAGTAATGCCTTACTACACGATTTCATTTGATCAGGATACTTTCAATGGAGAAAATGTGGGAAATACCTTCAATAAATATCTGATCACAGATTTGCTTCGAGGCGAATATGGCTACGAAGGAGTAGTTTGTACCGATTGGGGAGTCACAGGGAATGAAGGTGAAAGACCTGAGATTTTCGCAGGAAAATCCTGGGGTGTTGAAACACTTTCTATTGCTGAAAGACATTACAAAGTGCTGATGGCAGGAGCAGATCAATTCGGAGGAAATAACGACATCGTTCCGGTTTTGGAAGCTTACGAAATGGGAGTGAAGGAACTTGGCGAAGAAGCAATGAGAGCCCGCTTCGAAAAATCTGCCATTCGTTTGCTTCGAAATATCTTTCAGGTCGGATTATTTGAAAATCCATACCTCGATACTGAGGCTTCTCATACAACTGTTGGAAAACCTGAATTCATGGATGCCGGATATCAGGCTCAGCTGAAGTCAGTAGTTCTTTTGAAAAATGAGGCTGGTGTTTTGCCAATCAAAGAAAAGAAGAAAGCATACATTCCTCAGAAATACATTCCGTCTACGATTAACTGGTGGGGGATAAAATCCGAAGCCAAATGGGTGGACGCAGTTAATTTGACGATTGCCGCAAATTACTTTGAACTTGTCACTGATCCGGCTCAGGCAGATTTGGCATTGGTTTTTGTGGACAGTCCCGAGTCAGGAACAGGCTATGATCCTGCAGATCGCGAGGCCGGAGGAACCGGATATGTTCCTATTTCTTTACAATATGGTCCCTACAAAGCTGTAAGCGCCAGAGATTCCAGCATTGCTTCCGGTGATCCTGTGGTCGCGCCGGAGGTTTTGAACAGATCTTATAAAAACAAAACAGTAACTACTGCCAATGCCGCAGATCTGAAATCAATTCTGGATACCAAAACCAAGATGGGGGATAAGCCGGTGATTGTAATTGCAAAGGCAGCCAATCCAATGGTGATGGCAGAATTTGAATCCAAGGTTCAGGGGATTTTCTTGCACTTCGGAGTTCAGGATCAGGTTATTTTTGATTTGATATCAGGCAAATCTGAGCCTTCAGCACTTTTGCCGGTTCAGATGCCAGCTTCGATGGAGACAGTTGAAACTCAGTTGGAAGATGTAGCTCATGACATGATACCATATGTAGATGCTGCCGGAAATTCGTATGACTTTGCCTTTGGGCTAAACTGGTCAGGAGTGATTGCTGACGAAAGACTTACTAAATACAAGCGAGTGAAATAATCAGGGATTCTATACAATGAAAAAGGGTCGGCTATTTTAGTTGACCCTTTTCTTTTTGTCGTAACCCAATTTTTCCCCAAGACCAAATAATAAGAACTGTTGGAATCTTCAGTTAATCCTCATGTGAGTTGAAATGCAGGGTATTGCATTTCCGTCAAAACGCCTCAAAAATACCCTGTGTAGGGTATTTTTTGGATGATTAATAAAGCCGTAATTGGGTTTTACTCTTTATTCGAAAATCTTAGCTATGGGGTATCGCCTGACTTTTCATTCTTTCTTTAAACTTGTCCCTGGAGCCAAGTTCTCAGATCGGAATAATTTCCAGATTTTTCTAATCCCCCAACTCATTCTTTTCTTCTTGCTATTTTTCTGTTTTTTGGTAGAAAGCAGTGCCCAAGGAATTACCGTCTCCGGACAAGTCCGGGATAGTTCTACCGGACTTCCCCTCCAATTCGCAAATGTGTTTGTCAACAATACCACGATCAATACCGTCACCGACGCGAAAGGAAAGTATTCCCTCTCGGGGATTAGTCCCGGAACTTACGAACTGGTGGTTTCTTACGTAGGCTATATTACCCTTAACCGGAAAATAGAGCTTCAACCAGCCAAAAATCCAATTGTGGATTTCAGTCTGGAACCCAAAGAAGATGATCTGGAGGAAATCGATGTCACCGGCCGGATGGATAAAAAATGGGGAAAGCAGTTAAAGCGATTTGAGAAAGTTTTTATCGGAAACCCGCTGGATTCAATCGCCGGAGCTGCCAAAATCCTCAACCCCTGGGTACTGGACTTTGGGGAGGGGAAGACCTCAGATGGCCCCCGGTATTTTTATGCAAGCGCACAGGAACCGATCCAAATCGAGAATACTGCCTTGGGATACCGCATCATATACGACCTTCTCGATTTCAAGCAAACCCGAAATGGATTTTCTTATTTGGGATTGTCCCGGTTTGTTGAAATGGAGCCATCCACCGAGGATATCGCAGCGATGTGGCATGAAAACAGACAGCGAGTATTTTTTGGATCCACCAGACACCTGCTGAAAACTTTGATTGAAAAGGATACTTCAAGCAAAGAATATCAGGTATATAAAGTAAATCCCTTTCCAGTTAAATATGAAAGGACAAATGTCTTCTTCAAGGAATTAGGAAACAGCCTGGAATTAGTCCCCATTGATTCTATTACTATTCAGGATTCAATTCCGGGAAGGAATTTACTTGTATCGGATGCAATGCTGGAAGCACACCATATCAAGGGATTTACATTAAACAACTATTACAGGGACCTAAAATCTCCCATCAGTTGGCTTACTTTCAAAAACGACACACTGGTCGTAGACCCAAATGGGGTACCCCTTGATCCGGCACAGTTAATCCTCGCCGGCCATATGGCTGAGGACAGAATGGGCCGTTTTCTGCCATTGGATTTCCAGCCAGATTTAGCATTGGCCTATCTTCAGCAAGAGGCAAGTTTCCATACAGACCCTAATAAATGGAATAGTTTAAGGGAAAAACCTTTTGTCCAAACCGACAAGTCCTATTATTACCCGGGAGAAACAATTTGGTTCAAGTCCAATATGATGTATCAAAATCCGATCATGGCAGATAGCCTGAGCCAGGTTTTGTATGTTGAGTTATTCAGCGAAAACAAAGAACTAGCCGCAACGGGTACTTTCCCTGTTACCAAGGGAGCAAGCAAGGGGCAATTAAAACTCCCAAACAACCTTCCTAAGGGAAATTATCTACTCCGTGCTTACACCAATTGGATGAGGAATTTCGGGGAAGCCGATTTCTCATATCAGGTCATTCCGGTACTCGACCTAAACGAAAAAGTGATTGGCCCAGTCGCTTCTAACCTTGAACCAGAAATTGATCCGGAAATAGAGTTACAGCTTATCCCTGAAAATATTCAATTAGTACCCGGAGAAAAAACCAGCATGACCTTGAAGCTATTAGATTCTTATGGGGAACCTGTTGCTGCCGAAGTCTCTGTTTCAGTTCTTAATTCAAATTTGGTAACTCCTATTTCCGAAGATCCAAAAACTGAAGCCGCATTGAATTGGATTTTAGAACCTGAGATGATCACTCCTGCCGATAGTCTGGAATATTCAATTGAATATGGGATTGCATTCAGCGGGCAGTTTTTCAACAGAAAAGATCGACCGGAAAAAGCCAATATCACTATCGTACAGGGCAAATATGATGATTATGGAGTGGTGGAAACCGATTCGCTCGGCAGGTTTTATGCAAATGGTTTGTATTTCACTGACTCAGCCGAAATAGCCATAGCCGCATTTGACGATAAGTTAAGGCGCTATGGAAGGGTTTTACTTGATGAAAAATTAATTCCGACGTTGTCAGGATCTTTTCCCAAAATTGATTTACTGATTGAAAACACTAAGTCCAAGCAGCGGGATTATATCCTTGAGGATATGGCGGGATTTATCACGATGGAAGAAGTAATTGTTGAGGATGAGAAGATTGAAACACGGCAGGACCGCAACTACGGCTATGGTAGTGGAGATCAAAGTTTTACGGAAAAGGATTTGGAAAAATATCTAGATTTCACCCTTAGTGATTTTTTAAAGCGGTTTACAGTTCAAAGTAATCGAAACTGGGGTTTAAATGCAGGCCAAATAGTTATGGTTGATGGCTCAACAGAAGCGAATCTTGAATTTATACAGCTCAGTGAGGTTGCAAGTATAGAAATTTTTAGAAATAACAACCATGTTTTTGGCTCGTCTGGATCTGGCGGTGCCATCCTAATAAATACAAAAAGTGGGAGTCGTGTTGTAGATGATCCGGAAAAGAAAATTTTGGATAAAGATCTTTTTCAATTGTTCACAATGGGTGGGTTTACCAAAGAACAAAAGTTTCCCGATTTTGAAAACCCAACCCAAAATAGGTCCTTGATTGATTACCAGCCTACCGTTTATTGGAATCCTTCACTTCAAACTGATCCTGAAACCGGAGAAGTTTCTTTTTCCTTCTATTCCGGTGACACTGAAACTACCTACAGGATCGTAATTCAGGGATTGACAAATGAAAATATGCCATTTAGATTGGTGAAAGATATTAGAGTGGGGAAGTGAGATAGAAATTCTATTGCCATTTATCATTCTTGCAATATTGAGCAGTCACTATTGCAGTGTTGAATACTTTATATTAAAACTTGCGTTTACATAAGGAGAAATTAACTTAGTTAGATATACGGAAGCCATGACAGTAAAAAATCTATTTTTTTTTTCAATTCTTGGTCTGGTCAGTTGTGAGATAGCGGAAAGCCCAGATTCCCTTCCTCCTACTTTGGAAGATAAGTTGGCTGAAGTAATGAAAATGCCGATGGATTCCCCTTCAGGAAAATTGAGGAGGGTAGTGGTGTATGGATTTGACTCTGATCAGATATTTTCAACCAGAGAAATTTATTATCCAGCCATTGGAAATATCAGCCTCCATATTTTAAGAGATAAAAATCAGGATACGCTGGCCATAGGTCTAAATTATTACAGTGGTGAGAATGTGGAAATTTCCTATAGTTTCGATTTTCAGGAGGGAAAAGCAGTTTGGCAGTCCACTAAAGAATATCAGTTCAATTCTGAAAATCTTGTAGATAAGATATTTCACAACAGTTCCAATTCAGAAAGAAAGCTTTTGGCTCAGTATGTTTACAATTCACAAAATTTGCTTACACAAATAGAATATCCTTTTGTAAATGGTGTAGAATTGCAGGTTTACGAATACGATTCCTTAGGAAGAATCACCAGTGAATGGAATTCTGTTCAAGGTCAAGAAGAAAGTAAATATGATTTTTTGGTCTATCGGTACAGTGAAGGTCTGCTTGTTGCTAAGGAGTCAGGATTCCGAGGTGTATTTAAGGAAGATCCACTGGATCTTTTCCAGTATTTTTATGATGAGCAGGGAAAAGTTATCAAGCAAAAAGAATTTGCTTTAAATTTTGGTTATCAGCAGGTGGCTTGGTCAGAGTTGTTTTATCATGGCGTAAACAGCAATTAAATCCTGAAAGATAAAAAATTATCAATTCACTCTCTGAGTAGATTCAAATCTTGATTGGAATCAGAAACTTGTTCAGTTATCATCTCAATCTATCAATTCAGTACTCCCAAACGGAGAATATGCTAATTGAAAAAGGGTCGGCTATCTTAGCTGACACTTTTCTTTTTATCTTTGATTACGAAATCAACCTTGCTCCATCGCCGATTTTGACGGGGATAAACTCAGGGTGAATCCCGAATTTTTCAAAATAAGCGGGGTTCATTCTTGTCTCAAATTCCGTCAAATAATCAGTTTTAACCAGGTTGATTGTACAGCCGCCAAATCCTCCTCCCATCATTCGGGAACCGAGAACTTCGGGTATTTCCTGAGCTTTCGCAGCCAAAAAATCAAGTTCTTCGCAGCTTACTTCGAAATCGTCACTAAGGCTGGCATGAGAAGCATTGAGGAGCTGGCCAAAGCGTAAAAGATCCTTTTTTTTCAATGCATCCACCGCATCAAAAACACGCTGAATCTCTGTGATCACATGCTTTGCCTTTGGGAATAACTCAGCAGGAAGGATTTCTTCGACTGTTTCCAGGTCAGACACACCAATATCCCGTAGGGTTTTGATATCAGGAAAAGTCGGCCTGAGTAGACGAACACTTTTTTCGCAAGCTTCTCTTCTTTTGTTGTAAGCCGAATCCGCCAGGGAATGCTTCACTTTTGAATTGACCAAAATCAGGGAATAATCTCCAAAATCAGCCTTCACTTCCTGATGGGTATTGCTTCTGCAATCGAGCAGCAAGGCATGATCTTTCACTCCGAAGGCTGAGGCATAGGGATCCATGATTCCGCAATTCACTCCTGCAAAAACATGTTCAGATTTTTGGGCATAAAGCGCAAGGGATTTCTTGGGAACTGAATAGCCAAACAGCCCTGAAATGGCCGTTCCGATTGCGACAGAAAGTGCCGCTGAGGAAGAAAGGCCGGATGCAGGTATGTTTCCCCCAAACGCCAAATCAAAACCGGTTGGATAGAATCCTGCCTGATTCAACTGGCTGACCATTCCCATCGCGTAGTTTGCCCAATGTCCTTTTTTGGGTGAAAAATCAGTGGACGAAAAGGCGAATTCTTCTTCCAAATCAATGGAATATAAGCGGATGTTTGATTCGTGATTTTTTTGAACTGCCACCCAAATGCCTTGCTCGATAGCTGCCGGAAATACAAATCCTTCCTGATAATCTGTGTGCTCACCGATCAGATTGATTCTGCCCGGGGCAAATGCTACAATGGGATCAGTTTTGAAAACGTCCCGAAAGGCATTGGATACCTTTTCAATCATTTTAAAGGAAGAGGTTTGGTGGATTTTCGGGGTACAAGGGTAGTTTCCAGGACAATGGAAATAGGGTCATCGGATGCGACTCCGTCCAATTGATCCAAAAGATGGCTGACCGATAATTTTCCCATTTCATAGCCGGGCTGCGAAACAGTTGTGAGTGGAGGTTCAACAACAGCCGAAGTCGGATTATTGGTAAATCCTGCAAGTGAAATATCCTCAGGAATCTTGATTCCCATACTTTTCCAAACAGTCAGCACATCGACAGCCAGCGGATCAATCATGCAAAATACAGCCTCAGGTCTTGGATTCATGGCCGCGATTTCCTCTGCAGCTCTTACATTGCCTTCGTGAGTAAGATCCGTGATCTTGATCAGATCAGCTTCTTCGCCCAACCCATATTCAGACAATGCTCTTAGATAACCTTCTTTGCGCTTTTTACTGATGTACAAATCCTCCGGACCGGAGACATACATGATTCTTCTGCAACCGGTTTCCAGCAAATATTTAGTGACCTGATAGGCTCCGCCAACGTCGTTGAAAGTGATTTTGGAAACAGGGATATCTTCATTTACCCGATCAAAAAGGACGAAAGGAATTTCCCGATCGTACAGCTCATACAGGTGTTCGTAATGATTGGTTTCCCGGCTCAAGGAAATCAAAAGGCCATCCACCTGACTGGAAACCAAGGATTTAATGTTGGCTTTTTCCTGCTCGATTGACTCGTTTGACTGGCAGATCATCACGTTGTACCCACGTGAATTTGCTGTATCCTGAATCCCGCTTACACAGGATCCGAAAAAGTGAGAGATAATTTCCGGAACGATTACCCCAAGTGTTTTGGTGCGGGAAATCCGAAGACTCTGAGCCAAAAGGTTAGGCTGATAGTTCATCTCCTTGGCCATTTCAACAATCTTTCGCTTGGTTTCCGGATGTAATTCCGGAGAATCCTGAAGTGCTCTTGAAATGGTAGAAACCGATACCCCCAATTTCTTGGCGATTTCCTTCATCGTTACCTGATGCCCTTTTTTCATTCCTGCGTAGTAGTTTGAACTGGAACTCAGAAGCTTCCAAAAAAGTTGGAATCTGAGTTTGAAGTTAATCTTTTACTCCTGGTAAATTGTAAATAAAACTGTTTCTCCAACAGCTTGCAAGGTTCTGCGGTCAATCAAGTCCATATTATCTGTGTGCTTGTGGTGATATTGACCAAATCCATAATCGGGTGAAAACTCCAAAATATCAATCATCGGGATTCCAGCAAATTCATTCACAAAGAGGTGATCGTCCAGGATTTCCGGGGAATCTCTGTTGACGAAAAAATCGCCATGACCAATTTGAGCTGCATTATCCCATACATTTTTCAAAATTCCGGAAGCGTATTTTCTGGAATGTCCTTCTCTGAAAAACCGGGCATTTTTGGCGCCAACCAAGTCAACCAAAATCCCAAAATAAGCGGAATAGTTTGCCTGATGCTTGTTTTTTGACCAATGCTGTGAACCCAAACACCACCAGATCTGACTGTTGTTTTGAATGGATGTGTTTTCCGGTTCACCGTCATCCTCTCCATCGAAAAGAATAATGTCGATTCCCACTTCGGGTTTCAGTTCCTGCGAACCGATCACTCTGGCGATTTCCAGTAAAATTCCAACCCCGCTTCCTCCGTCATTTGCACCGTCAATGGGTTGATCCATGCGCTCGGTGTCTTTGTCGGCGATTCTTCGCGTGTCCCAGTGTGCAGCCAACAGGATTCTTTTAGTTGCCTGTGGATTGTAAGAAGCGATAATATTGCTCAGGTTCCAGGTCAGTCCGTCGTAAGTCTTTGCTTTGAAATCCTGAGTCTGCACTGCAAATCCATATCCTTCCAGTTTTGCCAGAAGCCATGCTTTGGTAGCCGCATGTCCGGGAGTTTCCGGTACCCGAGGCCCAAAATCAACTTGCTTTTGCACAAAAGCATAGGCAGAATCAGCTGAGAAAGCAGGATATGGTTTCGCTACCTGGGTGTCCTCAAGAATTTCCGTTTTTTTCTCCGGAGTGCTACAGGCCCAAGTGAAAATGAGCAGACCAATCAGCCAAAATCTATTCTTCATAAGCCCAGTCGATTTTGTCTTTCATGTCTTTAACCACAAAACCCAGCTCTTTCAAACCTGACCGGATCTCGTCCACTTTGTTATAATCTCTGGCTGTTTTAGCTTCTGAGTAAAGTTTCAAAAGCAGTTCCAGCATCGGATTTTGCACATCAGATTTTTCCTCGATCAGGCCGAGAATTTCTTCCACGAATGTGATATACGTGTTTTTCAGCTTTGCA
Organism: Algoriphagus sp.; assembly: GCA_029945945.1. GTDB lineage: Bacteria > Bacteroidota > Bacteroidia > Cytophagales > Cyclobacteriaceae > Algoriphagus. The sequence goes on from JAQSDM010000005.1 coordinate 233,635, forward strand.
AATACTTCCTCTCCAAAGGCAGCAGATGGAAGCTGTCCGGTGAAAATCGAGTTTATTTTCTTCAGAAGATTGAACAGGTGGCCGATTGCCTGGGCGGTGTTGAAGTCATCGTCCATCGCCCGATACGCAGCGGTGATGCTTTGTTCGATTTGCTTGATCTGCTCTTCGTCCAATGCCACATCCGCAGGTTGGAACTCGAGAGATCTGGTGATTCTCAATCCGTTGATAATCTTTTTATAGCCTTTTTGGGCAGCTTTCAGCGCTTCGTTGGAAAAGTCCAGCGTGGAGCGATAGTGGGCAGTCAGGATGAAATACCGAATGGTCATCGGGCTGTAGGCTTGCTCCAGAAGTTTATGATTTCCGGTGAAAAGCTCCTGCAGGTTGATGAAGTTGCCCAATGATTTGCCCATCTTCTGACCGTTGATGGTGATCATGTTATTGTGCATCCAATACTTGGCAGGATCCTGATGGTTGCAAGCGTTCCCTTGAGCAATCTCACATTCGTGATGCGGAAACATCAAGTCCATGCCACCGCCGTGGATGTCAAACTGTTTCCCGAGGTATTTGGAACTCATCGCTGTACACTCGAGGTGCCAACCCGGAAATCCCATTCCCCAGGGAGAATCCCATTTCATCAGATGCTCCGGAGATGCATTTTTCCAAAGGGCAAAATCAACCGAGTTATGCTTCTCACCCTGACCATCGAGGTCACGGCTTCCGCTGATCAGTTCCTCGATTACCCTGCCTGAAAGCTTGCCGTATTTATAGGTTTCGTTGTATTTCAACACGTCGAAATAAACCGATCCATTCACTTCGTACGCCAATCCCTCTTTCAAAATGGCCTCTACCAAAGCAATTTGCTCGGGAATATGACCGGTAGCACGGGGTTCAATACTTGGCTTCCAGGTATTCAACAGCTGCATATCCCGATGATAGGTATCGGTGTATTGCTTGGCAACCTCCATCGGTTCAAGCTTTTCGAGTTTTGCTTTTTTCTCGATTTTATCCTCTCCTTCATCCGCATCACCTTGCAAGTGACCGACATCCGTAATATTCCGAACGTAGCGAACGCGATAGCCCAAGTGTGTCAGGTATCTGTTCACAGTATCAAAAGTAATCGCAGGTCGGCCGTGACCCAGGTGGGCATCTCCATAGACAGTAGGTCCGCAGACATACATTCCCACAAAGGGAGGATTCAGGGGTTGGAAATCTTCCTTCTGCCGCGACAGAGTATTGTAAAGCTTGAGGTGGTGAGTTTTCATAGGATGTACGAAGTACGAAGTACAAAGTACCACGTACGTTAAATCTCCGATTTCGATTCAGGTTGCAAAATAGGGGATTAAGCCGGGGAAATGAAAGAAATTAAGCTAACAGGATTTGTTAATAAAAAAGTCCACCAATTTGCCGAGGAGGATTGAGGGACTTAGTTTTCTTACTTCCCGATCGGATTTGCTTCCACTCCTTCAAAAGTCATTTTGATTGGTTTGATCGTCCCATCTTCGTTGAATTCCATCACGTCGATACACGTAACCCGGTGATCGCGACCTTCATTTGGGATCGGTCTTCGGTGATACACCATATACCAATCGTCTGAACCCGGTTTTTGAATCACAGAATTGTGTCCTGCTCCGGTGGCGACGGTCGTATCTGATTCCAGAATTGTTCCGACCCGATTATAGGGTCCTGTTGGTTTTTCGGCCATTGCATATGCCACTTTATACGTGTCATTTGTCCAACCGCCTTCTGACCACATGAGATAATAAATGCCTTTTCGCAGAAACATAAAGGGACCTTCTACATATCCTTCAGGGGTGATTTCATGGAAAAGCTCTCCGTCCTCCCAAGGTTCAAATCCCGTAAAATCAGCATTCAGTTTCCCGATATTGCAATGGCTCCAGCCTCCGTAGAAAAAGTAGTGGGTGCCATCTACGTCTTTGAACACAAACTGATCAATCGGTTGTGCATCATTGTGAAAATCTCCGATCAAAGGCTTTCCTAGGTAATCTGCAAAAGGACCTCCCGGAGAATCCGCCACCGCGATACCGATTCCTCCCGAATGATTGATGTCATTGTCAGGATCCCAACCCGGACGACTTGGCCGCTGCACATCATTTGCCGAGAAGAAGAGGTAGTATTTTCCGTCTTTTTCAATGGCCGCAGGCGCCCACATCGCCTGTCTTGCCCATTTGATGGAAGCAGTATCGAGAATCCGCTCATGCTTTTTCCAGTTCACGAGATCTTTGGATGAAAAGGCATCAAAGTGAAGCTGCTCGGTAAAGCCTGCCGAAAATGTCGGATAGATCCAATATTCCTCCCCAAACACGATTCCCTCCGGATCAGCATACCAGCCTTCGAAAATCGGATTTCCGGATAGTTTCTGCGTTTCCTCTTCCTCAGACTTTGGAGAAGAACAGGCAAATGCAAAGGCCAGAAATAGCAGGATCGGATTAATTTTCATTTTAAGAGGGTTAAAAACTCAGGGTTAAGTTAAGCTTTTTTGAATATCCAGTACTTGTTTATAGGCCATAGTCAATTGTCCATAGTTTGGTTTTTTATTGGGACTTCAGACTTTGGTTTATTTGCTTGGAGCAGATAAACCGCGGATAACCATTAGACGGCATTTAAGCAATTGTTTATTCAAGTAAACCGAAAAGCAAAAAACCTCTGATCCGCCGCAGCAGACCAGAGGTCTCGTCTCTTATTAAATCAGACCTTCGAGGTTCTTAAAAACCTCAAAGGTCTAGTCTCTTGGCTCTAGCTTCTTGCTTCTGCTTCTTAATGCTTAAAATGTCTAACCCCAGTCATCACCATCGCCATGCCATGCGCATCGCAATAGTCGATGCTGTCCTGATCTTTGATTGATCCGCCTGGCTGAACAACGGCTGTGATTCCTGCATCGCCTGCGATTTCCACGCAATCCGGGAAAGGGAAGAAAGCATCTGAAGCCATCACAGCACCTTTCAGTTTGAAACCAAAAGCCTTAGCTTTTTCAATCGCCTGTCTCAATGCATCAACTCTGGAAGTTTGACCGACTCCGCTTGAGAAAAGCTGCGAGTCATTGCTCAGGATGATCGTATTGGACTTGGTGTGTTTACAGATTTTGGCTGCGAAAACCAGTGCATCCAGTTCCGCTTCTGTCGGAGCTTTTTTGGTTGCCAATTTGAAATCGGCCTTTGTCTCAGTTGCCAAATCTTTGTCCTGCTCGATGATTCCATTGAGCAACGTCTTGATTTGCTTGGTGCCTGAAATCTGCATTTTCTGACGAAGGAGAATTCTGTTTTTCTTGGTTTTCAAAAGTGCCAAAGCATCTTCTGTAAACTCAGGCGCGATCAGCACTTCGAAGAAAAGGCTATGCATTTCCTGAGCTGCTGCCAGGTCAACCGTCTGATTTGTCACCAATACACCGCCAAAAGCGGAAGTTGTATCTGCTTCAAAAGATTTCAGATACGCCTCTTTCACTGTCGGCGCTACTGCCACGCCGCAAGCATTGGTATGCTTCAGGATCGCAAAGGCAGTTTGTCCCGGGAATTCAGCGATCAGCGCAACGGCTGCATCCACGTCCACGAGGTTGTTATAGGATAATTCTTTCCCGTTCAATTGGTCAAAAAGTTCTTCCATGTTACCATAGAAATGAGCCGACTGATGTGGGTTTTCTCCGTATCTGAGTGCTTTTGCTTTGGTTTCAGAAACCTTCAGCGCCGGGATATTCTCAGTTTGGTTGAAGTAGTTGAAAATATGCGTGTCGTAATTGGATGAAACCTGGAAAGCCTGCGCCGCGAAATAATGTCTGTCAGCGAGGGTAGTTCCGCCGTCTTGCTCAGCAAGTTTGGCTTCCAACTCGGCATATTGAGCTTTGGAAGCAATAATGGTCACATCTTTGAAATTCTTTGCTGCAGCGCGGATCAGTGAAATTCCTCCGATGTCGATCTTCTCGATCACCTCTGCTTCACTTGCTCCGGAAGCAACCGTCTCCTCAAAAGGATACAGATCCACTATCACCAAATCAATCGCCGGGATGTTGAATTCTGCAGCCTGGGCCAGATCCTGACCGTTTTCTCTTCTGTAAAGAATGCCACCAAAAACTGCCGGGTGAAGAGTTTTTACTCTTCCTCCGAAGATGGAAGGGTAGCCCGTAAGCTCTTCCACAGGGATTACTGCTGCGCCTTGCTCCTCGATAAACTGCTGAGTACCACCGGTAGAGTAGATTTTTACCCCGTGCTTTTTCAGCAAAGCGATGATAGGTTCGAGGTTGTCTTTATAATAGACAGAGATCAGGGCAGATTCTATTTTTTTGATTGCCATTTGGGAATGGATTTGGATGAAATCTTTGGAAGTCGCAAAGGTAGAAAAAATGCTTGGAAAGGCAGGGTGAAAATCTGTCTTGGTTTACCAAGGGCTTTTGGGGTTTTCCGAAAGATCAGTTAAGGCCCGAAAAGTGTCGACCACTATCGATAAGAAGCCTATTGAAAATAATTTGAAATATACGTGTACTGCATCAACTCACTTATCAAAGGGAAATAATCGATTTGGGTCTTATTTTCTATCCACTGTGTAATTCAGTTCAATTACTCCGGAAGTAAATTGTCGGGTAGTCAATAGGTTTAGTTTTATTTTGTCCTTGATATCTACAAACAATGGAATGCCTCTTCCAAGAATAATTGGATTGACAAATAGCCAAAAGCCGTCAATTAAGTTCAGTTGAAGAAGTGAATGAGTTGCTGTCGGGCTACCAAAAAGCAGAATGTCTTCACTCCCGCCGGTGCGGGATTGTTTTATTTCATTTATTCTGTCAGCAAGATTTTCATTGATAATTGTCGTGTTAGTCAAGCTCTCTTCTTTCATTGTTTTTGATAAAACAATTTTGTGCGCTTTGCTATACCATTTTGAATGTTCAATGTCGTGCTTAGTCGCTGTCGGCTTGTCTGCTGCGGTAGGCCAGTAGCTTTCCATCATCTGATAAGTGACTCGTCCATATAATGCAGCGTCGCTTTTGCGTATCCGTTTACCGACATGATCAAAAATTTCTTCATCAATTTTGACCCAGTCCAATTCTCCGTTCGGTCCTGCTACAAAACCGTCAAGAGATATATGCATAAATGAAATTATTTTTTTCATAGAGTTCTGGTTTTTATTGTTGCCGATGGGTTTTTACTGTCTTTTGACACCGTTAAAATTTTGACTAATTGGGAAGAAGCGGATTTCGAAATGCAAAACTTTAGTAGTGATAACGTTCTCAATTTCAGAACTCGCTTTTGTTTCCTTTAAATGAATAGTGTCTAATAAAAGTGAAGATTTGGTAAATTTTGTAATGCTCCGTTCAATTGAGTCAGCGCTCTGCTTGCTGAAATTGTCTTTTACAGAACTTTTTTAGTCTCCAATTCAAATTTGGAGGCAGTAAAGGAAGGTCGTTAAAAGGGGTATTTTGGTCAAAATCAGGCATAAAACAAGGGTAATTGTTATACTTATAAGCTCAATAAGGGTAAATACAGCTAATTATTACACTCGTTAGGAAGTCAGTGGTAATTTTTACTCTTGTTGATTCTGATTGTCAGCATGACTCACAACGTTTTGCCACTTTGCGAAGGCAGGGATTTTTACCACAAAAGTTCAATCGAAGAACGAAAGTTGAACCTAGCAAAAATGTCCAATTGAAGCATTTCAGCCCCGCTTTTGCAATACCATGTAAGGCGTTGGTTCTTTTACTTCAGTTAAATTTGCCCTTTATAATTTGGGTCGAAGTCCACCATCCACTCAATGCCATATTTGTCTCTAAACATTCCAAAATATGAACCCCAAGGGCTGTCAGAAATAGGCATTTCAATTTGTCCGCCTGCCGAAAGCCCACTAAATAACTTGTCTGCTTCTTCTTTGCTTTCTGCACTTATAGAAATTTTGCTTCTATTTTCGTTTTCGTTTACCCGTCCCATACTTTCCGGGACGTCATTGCCCATCAGAACATTTTTTCCAATAGGTAAAGCAATGTGCAGAATTTTATTTGCGTCATTTTCTGCTACAGGGAATTCCGGACTTGAGAGGTCTTTAAGACGCATGATTTTTGCAAACTCTCCGCCAAATACTGATTTATAAAAGTTGAATGCTTCTTCTGCATTGCCGTTGAAATTAATGTGTGGATTGATAAGTGCCATAGTTTTAATTTTTAATTATTATGGAAATTTTATTTTTTTAATCAATCTAATACTACACACTCGTCACTAAAAGTTTTCAGTAGTCGTGATTTTTTAATGTATCATCCGTTTGAAGTGTGTTGTTGTACAATGACGCCTAACGTTTTGCGGATTGGCGCAGTGGCGGATTTCAAAGCACACAACTTCAACCCTATTCGCCGGAAATAACTACTTTGTAGAATGAGGGAGCTGGTTTCTCAATGCATTTCTTAATCAGTTTTAATAATACTTGCATTCACATTGACAGGTGTGCCGCGTAGCAAGGTTTGTAATACTATGCAACTTCGTTCTGCGGCTTTTATCAGCTTACTTGCCACCTCAGTTGGAACGGAATTGAATACGGTTATTTCGATTTCTAAACCCATGCTTTGAAATCCTACCGGCACTTCTTTATCTACCATTAGGGTACCTCGAACATCTACATTTGCTGTGGCTATCACTCTGGTTTTAATCAGGGTAATCTGTAGCCGGTTAGCAATCATTCTAAGGGCAGTGTCAAAACAGGATGCTAATGCAGCGCAGAGTAAATCGCCTGAATTCGGGAAATCGTGATGGCCTCCAACAGCTCTATGAACTCCTATTGGGAAATCTACCATTAGCTCCTCATTAATCGAGACAGATGTATGAAGTGGATCGTCCAAGCCTTTCCCCTCAATAATAGCCATATCAGTTATCCAGGCTGCTTTTGGGTTTTCAATGTAACTATCAATTAGCGGTTGCTGGCGTTCTTTTATGATTGAGCTGCTTATCATGCTGGGGATGAGTTTAGTTAGGTAAGTAAAAAGGTAACAATATCCTCAAAACTTGTCACTAACGTTTTGCCGCTTTGCGAAGGCGGGGATTTTTAGCACTAAACTTCATTAGATGCAAAAAGCTTGAATTTAGTACTTCACTTTCATAGAAGCACAAAACCCACGCTTTTGCAAAACGGCTGTTAGCGGCTGGCATTTATTTTCTGTTCAATTTTTGAGTGTAAATTTTCTTTAATCCATTTATTCATATTCTCTAAATTGTCTGTATTAGCCGAGTGCCAAGGACTTTCTTCATTTATGATTAACTCGTTTGTGCGTAAGTCATAAAGGGAATGGTAAAGTCCACTTCGTTCCATAACTAAGTAATCATTTTTTACAAACATTTTTATATTTTCTAAATTCTTTGGTCCTTCGTCATAATTAAAGGCAACCTTCTGAAATTTTTGATTTGCCTTGTCGATTATGTCTTTACTTAGCTTGTCCGATTTAAGCCAATCTTGCTTTTTCCATTTTACAATTTGAAATTCAACATCGTCAAATCCTGCAACTGAAAAATACAAAACATAAATGTCGTCCTTAAAATTTATACTTTGTAAGTAAAGATAGTCCCTGTAATATTTTAAATAAATGTCGCCTTTAATTTCAGCGTATTTCATAAAGCCTTTTTCGTTAAGTCTTTGAGTAGTTTTGTCAAAGTATTGGTCGGCCACGCTGTCTTTGTCAGTTATAGCACCTGCTTTTTTCAATTCAGCTAATTCTAAGCTGTCAACTATTTGGAAGTAGTATTCAATTGTCCGTGAGTTGTCTGCCTGTGCAAATATTAGTTTACTTGTCAGTAGAAGTATTAATGTCAATATTGAAATTTTTGTCATTTATCTATGTCGTTATGCTGTGGCTGTCGTCTATGCTTGCCGCTAACTTGTTTATTGCTTCACTTTTTTCTCCCTTATTTGCACATTTGGACAAATAGGCGAATGTTTGTCTCGTTTATTTTTCAAAGGTCATCGAAGGGGCTCCGAATTTTTTGAAGACTTTTTTGACTGACATGGGTATATCCCGATAGCTATCGGGACATTGGTCTTACTTGAATTATGTCCGAGCAATTCTTGAATATACCGAAGGTCTGTGCCACTTTCCAATAAATTGGTTGCATAGGAATGTCGGAGGCAATGCAAGGTGACAGGTTTTTTGATCTTTGCTTTTTCCTATGGCTGTTTTAACTCTTGCTGAAGACTATTCTTTCAATTCAAAATCAAAAGGGAACTCCAGCAGCACCAAGTGCTTTTTTTGAAACTCGGCATTTTTGATAAAAATGGTTTTCATGGTGCTTGAAAAATAAGGTTGAAAAAGGGAAAAATAAGCCTGGGTATCGGATTTTGTAGGTTTCCCGGCCTTCCAAAAAAGCCGAAAATTAGACAATTAGCTTCCCGTCCTTTGTCTCACAAAGTGGTTTTGGACGATTTTGTCCAGGAAGAGGGTGGTCTTTTTGCATTCAAACACCAAGGGATTGGGCAGGGGACCAAATAAAGGAATACCAGCTCCCAACAGGATAGGAATCACCGTCACGGTGAGTTCATCGATCAGGTCAGCTTGCAGAAAACTCTGAATGGTTTTGCCTCCGTCGATGTATAGCTTGTAGTATCCTTTCCCGTTGATGGTTTCCAGGATTTCAGACATATTCCCCCTGACCAGTTCGGCTTTTCCCCGGGCCTTTTCCGGAAGTTCGGTCAGGGTAGTGCTCAGGACAAACACCGGTTTTTGGTAAGGCCAGTCGATGTCAAATCCGCATACGGTTTCCAGTGTATTTCTTCCCATCACCAGGGCATCGATATCTGCGGTGAAAGCCGCATATCCCGAATCAATCTGATTGATCTCCGGAAAGGTATCCAGCCATGCTATGCCTCCCTGGGCATCTGCAATAAAACCATCTAAACTGGTAGCGATAAAAACCTTGTTCATTTTTCCCTGGGCAATAGACCAATCCTTTAAAGTAAACTTTCTATCACTTCCGGAAAATACCGATGCTCCAGGGCATGGACTTTCTCAGCGATCGTATCGGGAGTATCCTCAGGTGTGACCGAAGCAGCAGCCTGAAAGATGATTTTCCCCTCGTCATAATGTTCATTCACCAGGTGAATCGTAATCCCGGTTTCGGTGTCTCCTGCAGCTTTCACCGCTTCGTGCACAAGGCTTCCGTACATTCCTTTTCCCCCGTATTTGGGAAGCAATGCCGGGTGGATATTGACCATATGATCCGGAAAAGCGCGGATCAGATCTTCAGGAATTTTCAGAAGAAAACCAGCCAAAATCACCCAATCGATCTTTTCTTCCTGAAGCTTTTGCAGCAAAAGCCCGGCATCCATTTCTTTTCTGGTGAAAGTAAAAGCAGGAACCCCAAACTTTTTGGCCCTCTCCAGTACGAATGCATCGGCTTTGTTTGAAGCGACAAGCGCTACTTTTGCTTTGGTGGAGTTTTGGAAATGCTCCATGATTTTTTCGGCATTACTTCCGCTTCCGGAAGCCAAAATGGCGAGCTTTTTCAAAGGAATTGGTGGTTAGGTTTATTAGTGTAAAAATAGAGTTTAATCTTCCGCAGAGATAAAATGGAGTTTAAATTTTCCGGTCAAGGATTACGGATCTTTAATTTCTGAATTGCACTCAGCGTGTTTGAATCAGCAATGTGGTTTCTCTAACTACCCAAAATCCCTTTATTTTCCGCGTTTTTTGTAAGTAGGATTGCTTTTTAAATAATGTCGGAATTATTGGGCAGCATTCGGTGAGTTGAAAAGTTTCGGGTGAGGTAATGCCTTGGGGGATTTATGGTTTTTAAACAGCAGATCAGACCGTTAAGAAAATGGGTTAGTTTCCGGAAGAGACACCTCCGGCAAAACTCCCCCAAATTTGTTTAGACAACCTTTCCCCCGTCTCCTGTCTTCCGTCTCCTCCTACCTCATCATAAACCCGGATGGTCCTCTTCCCAGATCCAGCGTCTTAAGAACAGTTCCTGACTCATTATATACAGTGACATTTCCATTTCCTTGGAAACCCTTCGCATTGGTTACATAGAGTTCGCCGCGGTTCTGATCAAATCCGATTCCGTAAAAACCAGAACCTTTGATCAACTCTTTCACAATCGGCTGGGAATTGGGAATCGAGACTGAAGCAACCGCATCCTCGTAAGTTGGCCAGCCGGTGCTGGTAAGCAGATAGATTTTACCATTATTCCCAATTGCCATTTTTCCGGTTGCATCCGGAATTGCCATCTCAACAGTCTCTGTTAAGTCAAAATTGGAGGTATTGATCCGATGGAAATAAACCTTGTCTGAAGCCGGGGCGAAAAGCCAAAGCTGAGTTCCAAGGATGAAAAACTGAGTTGGGGAACCAGCGACCACAAGCGTTTTGGTCAAGGTCTCGGTTTCAGCATCGATGACCTGCAGGCTTTTTTCTTCCGAGCCAGCTACCAACACAAATTTCCCGATTGAGTAGAGGTCCTCTGGTTTATTGGAAACCTGAATTTTCTTACCAACTGCTCCTCCGTCAAGTCCATTCACCACAGCGATGTAAGAATCCGGCGTATTGTAACTCCCATCATAGGGACCGTAATCGCTGATGAAGAGCTTATTTCCGTTGATTGCCAAAGATCTCGGCTGATCCAATCCTCCGGCAACTGCCCCGCGGCTTTTGAAATCACCCGAGTTGACGATTTCCACTTTCCCGGTATTTGCCACCAGGTACAATCGCTCGCCCTCCATCACCATATCCTCCAGCAAACCTGCAAAAGGTCGGTTGTTCTCCATTTCAAAAATATTCGGTTTCAAAAATCCGGAGGCTGGTTCGAGATGGTAAACCTCTCCGTCATTGGAGCCAAAAGCGCCTTCATTCATGATCAGGATCCCGGTTTCATAGGCTCCCAAAGGGCGCTCCGAGCCGCTGTCATCGCAGGCAAAAAGGATAAAAATCAGGGCAAATGCCCAAATGGATTGGTGTAGTTTAATTTTCATATGGTTATAATTTTTTGTTAAAGGTCATATGGAATCTCGCATGGCTACTTATCATCTCTAAAGGTGAAGTTCTAGTCATGCTCGATTTCATAAGTGGATGGATAAATTGAATTGATAAGATCGTCCCGGCATGGCTCGGAGATAGAGCACCTGATAGTCGGTATTGAGAATGTTATTGATTTGAAAGCTCAGCGGAAAATTCAGTTTCCCCCATTTGAGATTTTGGTAGCCAACCCCCAAATTCCAAAGCTGATACCCAGGCATCTGTCGTGGATTGTCCGCCGTCACAGATCGCTCACCAACGAAGAAAGTCCCGAGAAATCCTGTAAATCCCCGATGATCTGCACTGATTCTTCCATTCACCTGATGCTTCGGAGTGTAGGGGAGTTGCTTCCCGAGAGCCGGATCATTTTCGTCGATTCCTTCGGTAGAGACTGCCTTCGAAAACGTGTAAGAAGCATCTGCTTTCCATTGCCAATTCCCGGTTTCCCAACTTGCTTTTCCTTCGTATTCGATTCCCTGATTGCTGACTTTACGGATATTTTCCGGACTCCAGATATTCCCTTTTGGAACCCAGATGATCCAGTTGTCTACCTGCATTCGGTAATAAGTAATGCCATGGCTCATGTTGATTTTGCCTGTTTTGGTCCAGTTGAGGCCGATTTCTCCGCTTAGGCTTTCCTCGGGGAGCAATTCAGGATTTCCTCCTGGATTCCAAAAACGGTCATTCAGGGTTGGAACTTTGAATCCTTTCCCTGCGGAGGTTTTCAGTTTGAGTGTTTGATTTTTGCCCTGCCAAACCTTCCAGTCCATTCCCAGACTTGGAGTAAAGGGAGCGAAGGTTCCTGAATAAACTAGCTGCCGCAAATTCAGGGAAAGAGAAATTTTTTCCGAAGGGGAAAATCGAGTCGATTGATAGAGTTCGAGTCTATTGTCTTCCGCTTGATACGTGCTCAAATCGCCTTTGGCAAGCGTAAATCGTACTCCGGCTTTTCCAGTCCATTTGAAGGAAAAATCTTTATCCCAGTCCCCCGAAGCGAAATACTGCGTGGTATTGTTTTGACTTTGGTTGAACACTTGTTCGTCCCTCACCAACCCGGTTTTCAGGTTGAAAATTGACTTTTCTCCGAAAAGGAAATAGTCTACAACAGCCCTGAAACTCTGATCTTCCTGCTGATCTCGGGTATTCGAACCCATCACCGGCTGAATCTCCCGATTGGCTTTGTTCCACCAAATGGAAGTTTTGAGTTGGTTTTTGGAATTCAGGTTCCAAGCCAGATCCTGCACAATTCCGTTTTGCTCGAATCGCGCATGTTGCTGCCGGACTTCGGGAGTTCCGATTTGGCCGAGATTCTGATAGGGAAAATCATTGGTTGCAGATTCTCTGTAAACTCTGGTTTTGGTGCTGAATTTTTTCGAAGAAAACCCGGCGCTCAGATAGGTATTTGCAAGGCCAAAGCTTCCGAATTGTTGAGAAATCCCTGCCTGAAATCCGCTTCCGAATTCGGATTTTGTCTCCAGATGGATGCTTCCTCCGATGGCTTCGTTGCCAAAAAGTGCCCCTGCATTTCCAAATTGGATCGCCGCCTGATCGATTCCCGCCATTGGCAAAATCGACAAATCACTCTGACCGAGCGAAGGGCTGTTGATCGGAAGCCCGTTCCAAAACAAGGCGGTATGTCCCGCTGACGTTCCGCGGAAAGATGGAGAAGCGAGCATTCCGGCGCCGTATTGTCGGACAAAAATCCCGGTTCGCTCCTGAAGCAAATCGCCAAGAGATCGTCCCCGATAGATTTCAAGTTCGGTTTTCTCCAAAACCTGAACCTTCTGTCCCTGCGCAAATTTATCAATCGCCGGGGCAAAAACTTCCACTTCAGTCAGGGAAACGGTGTCCTGACCGACCGGGAGAAACCCGAAAATTGTACATACCCACAAAAGCAAAATCATGCCTGATCGAATTAAAATGAATAATCCGATTCGGGCTTGAAGAGAAATGGGAAGAAATGAAACGTATTCCGGCAGGGGAAAACCCGAAGTCGGAGTGTGGCCAAGTCTTCTTCGCTTTTCCTCCGAAAGCACAGAATCTAATGAATCAGGCAGGTCTCCTGGCTCGTCTGACTTCTGTCTGCCTTCTCATCCTTTACTTTCCGCAGGAGCGAAAAAGGACAATGGCTTGCTTGACAAAAGCTTTTTCCGATTGCTCGGACAGACTTACAGTTGCGGGGACAGCTCCGGTATTACACCGGATTCCCTATTAATCCCAGGAGGCTGAAAGCTTCCGGGAACCTGTTTCGTCTGCAAACATAGACCTCGAAATCGTATAAAAAAAGAGGTTGGCTAAACCCTTTTTTGGAAAAAGCGAAAACCTAGCCTTACTTTCGAGTCGAATTTCTTCAGAAACCTCCGTGAACAAGCTTTCGATTCCCTTTCTTTTTTTACTTCTTTTCGGCTCATTTTCAGGGTGTAAGCAAGAGGCTACGAGTGAGAAATCGGCGGTGGAAACTTTGCCTCTCAAATACGCAAAGGGCTTCACGATTTCCCGCGGAAAAGATTTCTGGGAGATTGAGGTCACCCAGCCCTGGACAGGTTCGGATCAGACTTTTCGGTATTTGGTTTTGGAGGAAAACGCAGAAAAACCTGCCGGAGAATTCAGCGCCATTGTGCAGCTTCCGGTTGAGAAAATCATCCTGACATCCACCACTCAGATTCCTCATCTGGACCTGCTGAACTCGACCGAGAAACTGATTGGCTTTCCGCAGGTGGATTTGATCTCCTCGCCAAAAGCCTGGGAGCAAATCAATGCCGGAAAAGTGACCGATTTAGGTTCTGGCCCATCCGCCAATACGGAAATGGTCATTGATCTGAATCCTGATTTTATCCTTATTTCCACGTTGGGAGAGGATTTGCGCTACATGGATTTACTGGCTCAGGCGGGAGTACCGGCGCTGATCAACGGGGAATATGTGGAGCAGCATCCGCTCGGCAGAGCCGAATGGATCAAGTTTACCGGAGTGCTTTTGGGGAAATACGAGGAATCAGTTGCGGCCTTTGAAACGATTGAAAAAGAGTACCTGGATGCTGAAAAATTGATTGGAAATATTCCGGAAACCGCGAGACCAACTGTCCTCAGCGGTGTCATGTATCAGGACATCTGGTATGCGCCGGCAAGTGAAAGCTGGGGTGCACAAATCCTGGAGAATGCCGGCGGACGATACGTTTTCGGGGATCAATCGGGCACAGGAAGTTTGCAATTGAATTATGAATTTGTGCTGGAAAATGCGCTGGAAACTGATTTCTGGATAGGATCGGCTGATTTTGGGGACCTTGAATCCATGGGAAAAGCGGAACCGAGGTATCAGGCTTTTCAGCCTTTTAAAACTGGGAATGTATTCACCTACACACTGAAAACCGGACCAAAAGGAGGCCTCGAATATTTTGAATTGGGCTATATGCGACCGGACTTGATCCTGAAAGACCTGATCAAAATTCTTCATCCCAACTTGCTTCCTGACTATGAGTTGTATTTTTACAGACAACTCGATGAAAAGAAATAGCACTCCCATTTTCCTTTTTGCAAGCTTGATCCTGTTGATTCTGAGCTTCCTGCTCAATATCAGTTTGGGTTCGGTCTCTATTCCTCCCGGAGAAATCCTCGAAGGGATTTTCAATGGAAATTGGGAGAAAGCCTCCCGTGAACAAATCATTTTGAATTACCGACTTCCCAAAGCGCTTGTAGCGATTTTCGCAGGAATTGGCTTAAGTCTGAGCGGACTTCAGATGCAGACTTTTTTCAGAAATCCGCTTGCCGGGCCTTTTGTGTTGGGGATCAGTTCGGGAGCGGGATTGGGTGTAGCGATACTGATGCTGGCAGGTTCAGCTTTGGGTTTTGCAGCAGCCGGAGTGGGGATCAATCCTTGGGCGATTGTTTTTGCAGGGACATTGGGAGCCGGACTTGTGTTGGTTTTGGTGAGTTTGGTAGCGTGGCGGGTGCGGGACAGCATGACGCTTTTGATCGTAGGATTGATGTTCGGTTCCGCAGTTTCCGCGATCGTTTCTGTTCTCTCGTATTTCTCGGGAGCCGAGGCGTTGAAGCTTTTTACCGTCTGGTCAATGGGAAGTCTCGGCGGTCTTGGCTGGACGCAAGTTGGCGTGTTGGGATTGGCGCTTTTGCTGGGAGTTATTCCGGTGATTTTCTCTGTAAAATCTTACAATGCCATGCTCATGGGAGAGGCTTATGCACAAAGCATGGGGATCAATCCCAACAGACTTCGCTGGCTGATGATCCTGAGTACAGGGCTTTTGGCGGGAAGTATCACAGCATTTTGCGGACCGATTGCATTTATCGGAATTGCGGTGCCGCATCTGGCGAGGATTGTCTGGAAGACAGCGGATCATCGGGTGCTTTTCCCGGCTTCTGCGCTGATCGGGGCGATTTTGCTTTTGCTTTGCGATGCAATGGGACAGCTTCCGGGTTCGGCCCAAACTCTTCCAATCAATGCCGTAACTTCCCTGATCGGCGCGCCGATTGTGATTGGTTTGGTGCTTCGAAAAAACTTCAGCAAGGAATTCTAAGTCATGGCAAATCCAGCAATCATCGGAAAAAATCTCAGCCTTGGCTACGCAAAAGGGAAAGCGCGCAAAGAGATCCTGACCGGACTCGACTTTCAGCTTTTTCCCGGGCAACTCACCTGTTTGTTGGGTCCAAATGGAGTGGGGAAATCCACGCTAATCAAAGCGATTTTGGGTCAGCTGAAGCCCTGGAAAGGTGAGTTGATTTTGGATGGGCAACCCATCGGAACTTACACCCATCTTGATCTTGCAAGGAAACTTTCCGTCGTATTGACCGAGCCTTTTTTGCCGGGGAATATGACCGTCGGGCAACTCGTTGCTTTGGGGAGAATCCCTCATACCGGCTGGACTGGGAAACTTGGATCTTCAGATTTGGAAGCGGTGGAAAAGGCACTTTCGGTAACCAAAATTCAATATTTGAAAGAGGAGCGATTAGCTGAGATCAGCGATGGTCAGCGCCAAAAAGCGATGATCGCCCGTGCTTTGGCACAGGATGGAAAGATTATGATTTTGGACGAACCTACGGCTCATTTGGACTTGGTGAATCGGTTTGAAATCATGCATCTGCTGCGTGAGATCGCCAAAAATCAAGGGAAAGCGATCCTCGTCGTGACACATGATCTGGAGATTGCACTGGAGACGGCTGATCAGTTTTGGTTGCTGAATTGCGGCACTCCGCTGATCTCAGGCATGCCGGAGGAATTGGTGATTTCCGGGCAGATCAATCAGCTCCTACCCGGGGATCAATTCAGGTTTAGTTTGGAAAGAGGGAGGATTGAGAAAAAGTTGGAAGTTGGAAGTTGGAAGTTGGAAGGCAATGCTGATCTCATTTTCTGGGTGAGAAAAGCGCTGGAAAAAGCGGGTATTTCAGGTTCTAATTTGACAATTCAGGTGGAGGAAAATTCATTTTCGGTTTTGGTAAATGGAGAAAATCGGTTTACTGAATTGAGGGAATTGGTTGATTTTTTGGGAGCCAAGTCGAAATAAACTTTCTTGTTTTAGACCACGGAGGACGCTGAGGTTAAATTAGAGGTCACGGAGTTTTTTTTAACCGCAAAGAACTCAAAGGTTCGCGAAGGAATTAAGGAGGATTAATTGGAAGGGACTGAACCATAATTACCACAGAGTTGCACAGAGGTTTCACGACTTGCCCGCCGCGGCGGGGAGTAACATTGAGCTAAGATCTGTGAGAATCTGCGAAATTGATCAGCGAGAATCTGCGGGAGATTTTAAGACTTTGTGTTTTCATATTTTCATTGGCACATACTTATAATATACTTCAGTTTGAAAAGTTTCAAATAGGACGATTTGGTAAATTTTCTCCCGCAAAGCCGCCGAGAGAAATCTGAAGTCTGAAGTGAGAAAGCAGAAGTTTGAAATCTGAAAAAATCCGAATTCATACATCCGAAATCATAAATCCAAAATCAATATGCCTTCACCCCAGCATCCGCTATTATCCCATCCTGTGCAGAGGTTACTCCTGAAACACCGATGGAACCTACGATTACTCCGTCTTTGAAAATCGGGAGTCCGCCTTCGATCGCAGCTACATTAGGAAGGGATAAAACACCCGGATTTGCTACAACTGCATCCTGAAAAACTTTGGTAGATCTTTTGAACAGTGCCGCGGACTTGGCTTTTGCCTGGGCTACTTCGATACTTCCGATTTGAGTTCCATCCACTTTTCGGAGGGAAATCAAGTTTCCACTTGCATCCATCACCACAATCACCACTGTCCAATTATCTTGTTTTGCCCGGGATTCGGCTGCATCAGAAATTCGTTTTGCATCCTCCAAAGTCAGATAAGGCTGCATGGCAGACTGAGCAAATGAGAAAAATGGAAGTAAAACGAGAGCAATAATTAATAGCTTTTTCATGGTTGCGTTTGGGTTTGGTTAGTAAAGTAAGTTACTGATTTTTTGCAGGGCTGCCTAAAACCGTTAAATTGAAATCATAATCTACTGTAACCACCCACCTAACAACTTGATTTGATGAAGAATTTTTCCAGAAGAGATACCCTGAAAACATTAGCCCTGGGTTCAGGGCTTGGTATGTTTTCACCTCTTACCCTGCTAGCCGGCAATCCTCCAAAAAAAGATAAACTAGGCATCGCCCTGGTTGGGCTTGGGTATTACAGTTCGGATCTGCTGGCTCCGGCGCTTCAGCAAACAGCCAATTGCTACCTGGCAGGAATCGTGACCGGCGTACCAAACAAAGCTGAAATCTGGAAAGCGAAGTATAACATTCCGGCCAAAAACGTCTACAACTACAAGAATTTCGACACAATCGTTGACAATCCGGATATCGATGTTGTCTACATAGTACTTCCTCCATCGATGCATGCCGAGTACACGATCCGTGCTGCAAAAGCCGGCAAACATGTTTGGTGTGAGAAGCCCATGGCGATGACAGTGGAGGAATGCCAATCCATGATTGATGCCTGCAAAGCAAATAATGTTTCTCTTTCGATTGGATATCGATGCCAGCACGAACCGAATACAAAGGCTTATCAAAAGATTGTAAAAGAGGGTTCCCTTGGAAAAGTACTTCAGGTTGATTGCGCAGCAGGATATAGGGAAGGGAGAACTGATCACTGGAAGCAAAAGCGCGAAATGGGGGGAGGAGTGATCTACGACATGGGCGTGTATGCGATTCAGGGTTCGCGATTGGGAACTGGCATGGAGCCGATTGCGATAAAATCTGTGAAACTATGGGCCGAAAGACCTGAGATATATAAGAATGGGTTAGGTGAAATCGTGGAGGCCCAACTCGAATATCCAGGCGGTGTGATGGCAAACATCAAAACTTCCTTCTTTGAAAACACGAATTTCCTCAATATCAAATGTGAAAAAGGGACGATCGAAATGGCACCTTTCTCAGGCTATGAAGGAAATAAAGGGAAGAGTCCTTTGGGAGCAATCAACTTTCCTTATAAAACACCTTGGCAACAAGCCAACCAAATGGACGAGGATGCTTTGGCGATCATGGGAAATAAACCGATGCCTGTTCCGGGTGAAGAAGGTCTGAAAGATATCCGAATCGTCCAGGCAATTCTGGAATCTGCGGAGACTGGGAAGAGGGTTTTGATTTAGGGATTTAGGGAAAAGGGATTGGGAGATTGGAGATAAGAGATAGAGAGATTAGGGAAAAGGGATTGGGATATTAGAGAATAAGAGATATAGAGATTAGAGATTGAGAAATTAAAGAACAAGGGAAAGAGGGAGCCGGGAGGTTTCCTCTTTTTGTTTTTGGACCGGTTATCCTGCTTCCGGAGATGCAGGACAACCGAAACATAGAATGCTGAAGTTTTTTAAAACTGACAACCGATAACTTTTTAATAACGAACACAGAATCCTGAATTTCGAATATTGAAGATTTTCAAACCGACACCAGACATCTGACCACAGTTTTTATTAACCTATAAACCCTATAAAAATACTTGGAAATTGTAATCTCAAAAAGAAATATTTATATATTTGTCACACTAATTATTGGTATGACACAAGAGCAATTTGCACGGTACTCATTCCTCCTTGATCGCACCGCGCGGAAAGTAAAGCAATACGCTCAGCAGCAATTCAAGACTGGAGATTTTGACGTGACCGTCGACCAATGGCTCGTCTTGAAAAATCTCTCAGAAAACGATCATATGAGCCAAACGGAGCTCGCCAACCTCGTTTTCAAAGATCACCCTACACTTACCCGTATCATCGATTTGCTTTGCAAAAAGGGCTATGTCGAGCGTGTACCGCATCCTCAGGATAGACGAAGTTTTCAGCTTCACCTGACCGGAGAAGGAGTGTCAAAAGTCACCTCGCTTCGTCCAAAGATTCTCGAGATTCGCGAAAAAGCCTGGGAAAATTTGAGTGAACATGACTTTGATGAGTTCAAGAGAATCCTCAATACAATTTATCAGAACCTTGACGGGGGAGAAGAAGAATAAGTAATTAGCATACTAATTATATTTACACGAACAAAAGTATTTATCCAGGGTTTTCCCATAAAAAATAAAGCCATGATTCACACAGACCTTTGCATCATCGGAGCCGGCCCGGTTGGCCTTTTTGCAGTTTTTGAAGCAGGTTTGCTCAAAATGCGCTGCCACCTGATCGATGCCCTCCCACAAGTGGGCGGTCAGCTTTCGGAGATCTATCCTCAGAAGCCTATCTATGATATTCCCGGTTACCCTGAGGTCAATGCCCAGGATCTTGTGAATAATCTGATGGAGCAGGCGAAGCCATTCCAGCCGACTTTCACGTTGGGAGAGCGAGTGGATCATCTGGATAAACAAGCTGACGGTTCTTTTATCGTAACCACAAGCGATAAGACGCATGTTCATGCTAAAGTGATTATCATCGCCGGCGGCCTGGGCTGCTTCGAACCAAGAAAGCCAGTTTTGGGAAATCTGGAAGAATTCGAAGGCAAAGGAATTACCTACATGGTAAAGAATCCGGAGACCTTCCGAAATAAAAAAGTTGTCCTTGCCGGCGGAGGAGACTCTGCACTCGATTGGGCGATTTTCTTGTCAAAAGTGGCAAAGCGTGTGACGCTCGTTCACAGAAATGAAACCTTCCGCGGAGCACCTGATTCTGCTTCGAAAGTATTTGATCTGGCTAATAAAGGTAAAATTGACCTTATTTTGTCCGCCAATCTGAAGGAAGTAACCGGAAACGGTACACTTGAAAAGGTTGTTTTGGAAGGTAAAAACAAAGAAGAAATCAACATTGATGCGGATTACCTGATCCCACTATTTGGATTGAGTCCAAAGCTCGGCCCGATTGCAGACTGGGGACTGAGCATCGACAAAAACGCCATCGAAGTAGATACCCGTGACTATTCCACCGGAGTGGAGCGAATCTATGCGATCGGTGATATCAACACCTATCCGGGCAAACTGAAACTGATCCTTTGTGGATTCCACGAGGCAGCAATCATGATGCATTCAGCTTTCAAGTTTGTCTATCCGGATCAGAAACTGAGTTTCAAATACACGACTGTAAATGGAGTGAACTCATTTTAATCCTCCAAGAAAGTCAGACTTATTATTGAACCTCCTATTGGTTTTTTCCTGGGGCTAAATCCTATTATTGCACTATGATTACTTTCACTGTAGAAGATCACGACGGCAACCGTCAAGAACACGAAGCACCGGATGACATGGGCCTGAGCCTGATGGAAATCCTCAAAGCGTATGAATATCCGGTTTTGGCTACCTGCGGAGGTATGGCGCTTTGTGCGACTTGCCATGTGGAGATACTGGAAGGAAAAGATGCGCTTGGACATGCGACCGATGTGGAGCTGGACCAGCTTGAAAACCTGCCGGAATACTATCCGACTTCCCGCCTTGCCTGCCAAATCCGAATCGGAGAAATCCTCGAAGGTGCCGTAGTGAAGCTTAGGGGAGAGGACGTCGTTTAAAGAAGCAAGACTCAAGACTGCAAAAACCACCTGATACGGGTGGTTTTTTACTTTTTTTATAAGTGGATATTTTCTGATCAAAATCAGTCCATTAGGAGGAATTTAGTCATAATATTTTCCTCAATTTCTATCAAACTTCTACTGAATAAATACTTAGAAGCTATGAAAAAGACTTCATTCTTCCCGGTAAGATTTTTGGCAATGGCATTGATTATCTTCTTTTTCTCCTGCTCCAGCAGCAGCGACGAGGATTCCAGCCCGATTATTCCAGCCCCACCGGTTTCTCCCGAAAATTTCCCTTTTTCTGACTTGGGAGGCGGAAGATTGCTCTACGAAAGCGCAGGTGAAACTTTTGGAAGCCTTATCCTGGCCGATAACACCAGGAAGACAATTTCCAAGTTCACTCTGGAAGGATTGCATTATGGTTATAAAATCTCTCCGGATGGGGAATTAATGGCTTATTCAGCAAAAACAGATCTGATTAATCATGAATATGGAATTTTTGTTTGTTCAAACATTGGCAAAAACACCAAACGGCTTATTGATACCAAAAAAAACGGCTTTAATCCGGGATGGACCCCTGATGGATCCAAGATTATCTTTTGGGGTTTGGAAAGCTCCGGTACCAGCAGTTATTCACTTTATTCCATCAACAAGGATGGTACGAATCTTTTAAAAATCACGAATCAAACCACCAATTTGAGTTTTAGCGCTCCTTCCATTTCGAGCTCTGGATTAATTGTATTTTCCACCAATACAGGATATGGAAATCCAATCAATGAGGCTGGGATTTATTTATTTGACCCTTCCAATCAAAAGCTAGAACGAATCATCCCCTTGGAAACCGCGAAGTTTTTTGAATCTCCCAATTTTTCTCCGGATGGGTCAAAAATTGCCTTTTTAAGATTGACTCGAATTCTGGAGGAATATAAACTTATTGAAATTATTCTTTGGGACGTCAACAGCAAGTCCATCAGTGTTTTGAGCAGCGTGAATGCCTCTGGCTCCACAGAATACAATTTTCCTGATTTCGGGAATCAAGTAACACTCGCCTGGTCACCTGACGGAAGCAAAATCATCTTTAACGTCCCTGAAGGGAATTTGACATCGCACCTCTATGTAGTCAACTCCGACGGATCAAGCCTTAAAAAAATTACAGATGGAGCTAAAACTACCGACTTTAAGGTGAGTTGGGGGAGGTGATTCCTCGAAGGTGCTATGATGAAGCTGAGAGGAGAGGATGTCGTTTAAGAAACAAGACTCAAGAAACAAGAGACAAGACTGCAAAAACCACCTGGAAACGGGTGGTTTTTTTGTTTTTAATTTCAATCTGGGGAAACTTGCTTGAAGCATGAACGTCTGTGACTTTTTCCGGGTAGACCTTGTGGAAAAAGAATCTTTTTTTCTATTGGAAGAACTTAAAATTCTGACAAAAATCAGTACCCTTACTCTTAAATCATCATTGGAAAATTCGGGTAAAATACTGATATTCAGTTAGTAGTTTAGATGAAAGAGGTTCATCATTTTTCAACCTTAAATATTCAGGCTATGAAAAAGATCAAGTCAAATCGCTGGATAAGGCCAATCATCTTTGTGCTCAGCTTGGTGCTTTTTGCGTGTGGTGGTGATGATGACTGGACCGTCCCGAGTAACAACACCGGCGGATCCACAAGTGGGGGTTTTTGGGATGACAACTATTCTTGGGGAGTACCCAATATTTACAATTATCCTACGCCGGAGGAATTCGATTTTTCAGAATTAGCATCAGGAATGCTTTTATTTAGATATTATGGGGAGGGTAACGGAGCCGGTGGAGAGGTTCTAGTTGATATCAAAAACAAAACTTACAAACAGGTATCATTCACTCCC
This sequence comes from Algoriphagus sp., assembly GCA_029945945.1. Lineage (GTDB taxonomy): Bacteria > Bacteroidota > Bacteroidia > Cytophagales > Cyclobacteriaceae > Algoriphagus. Next base: position 256,429 of record JAQSDM010000005.1, read on the forward strand.
TCTGCAGCAAAATTCAGAATTTCCCCAGATAGTCAGTTCATAGCTTATTATACCTCCGGGTTCTTTTATGATAAATTTTGGGAAGGTATTTATGTGGGTTCTGTTGGTGAACAAAATTCAATCAGGGTTTCTTCTGGTAATGAAAATAGTTTTAATCCTTCTTGGAGTTCTGATGGTTCAAAAATTTTCTTTTGGAGTTCCGTCGATGGCAATCCTTACGATTATACCCTTTGCTCTGTAAACAAAAATGGAACAGATCTTTCCAAATTAACACATGAAAAAATTGACCTAAAATTCAGTAACACATCAGAGTCTCCATCTGGACTATTAACATTCTCAACTAACCAAACATCTGTAAAAATACCTAATGCAGGAATTTTCCTTTTAGATCCCAAGAAGGGTTCATTGGAAAGGATAATACCAAAAGGCCAAGGTTCTTTCTTGGAATCTCCTGTTTTTTCTCCAGATGGAAGCAAAATAGCTTACCTGAGCGTTACAAGAAGTGATTCAAAATACTCATACATGGATATCATGGTTTGGAATTTAAGTTCAAAAACCAAATCCAAAATAATCGGTTTAAAAGCTTCCGGATCTGTAAAATTTGACTATTTAAACAATGCAGACCCAACTCCTAATCTCGTTTGGTCTCCAGAAGGAGACAGGATACTGTTTTCTGTACCGGAAGGAAATCCTTTGCTTGTCCCAGAAAAGCCAGTTTGGAATTTTTATGTAGTCAATAATGATGGTACTAACCTGAAAAAAGTCACGAATCCATCTAGACAGATTGAACAATATGATCTAAGCTGGGGACGGTAATTCCTGGAAGGAGCGGTAGTGAAGCTGACAGCGGAAGGTCATTAAATGAGAAGCCATTATATCGCGGTTGGCTTTTATGCATTCCATCATTTAAAAACTAGTAAACCGGCCACACTTGTTTGAACAAATAGGTTATTTCAGTCTCAACAAATTCTTCAGAAGTAAAGTCATACAACTCTTGCTGAGTCACAAGCCGAATGGATTTCTCATCGGGAAAATATTCTAAACTTTTTACTTCAAATTGGTCAAGAAATTGTTTTGGGTCATTTGAAAAACTTCCTTCACCTCCGTAAAATCTCAAATCCAGACTGCCATTTTCTTTCAGATCTACAATCCTATGTGTGAATCCACATCCCCTGATAATTTCCTTCTTCTTTGTAATTTCATTCTCCCTTTCCACAAACATGAAAGTGTGGAAACCCATAACCGGAGTTAGTTTATTCAACCGCCAATCTATAGAATAATCACTACCACCACAAGTTGAAATATTATCTATATGCTCAATGGTTTGCTGACCAGAATTCGTAAAATCTATAGGAATTAAAGTGGTCACGGATTCTGCTAAATACACCCCATATCGAACATCAGGTCTTTCCACTTCTTTGCACCCGTTCAGAAAAAACCAAACAAGAAAAAGGAATACAATATTTTTCATAGTCTTGGAATTTTAAAACTGTAAATCTTTTTTATTCAGGAGGACTCTTTAATTCTAAAGGTTAAAAGAAAATAACTTGGAAAAAGGCGATTTCCTAACTTATTCTTAATTTCAGAATATATCAACTCAAAAAATCGATGAAAAACCTAATCTGGATTTTACTGATTTTCCCAAGTATCACTTTCTCCCAAATCAAACCCGGACAAAAAGAAGACGCTGTCAGAATCCATCAGTTGATTGATCAATATTCCGAAGCAAGAGAGAAGCAGGACACGGTTTTGCTCAAGAGCATTTTGACGGAAGACGTGGATCAGCTCGTTTCTTCTGGAGAATGGAGATCAGGAATCCGTGAGGCCGTGGATGGAATGCTGAGGAGCTCCAATACAAATCCGGGAATTCGCAAACTTCAAGTTGAAAAGATCAAATTTCTCAGCGATGAAGCCGCATTGGTTGACTGTCGCTATATCATCACCAACACCGCCGGAAACGAACAAAATATGTGGAGCAGCTTTGTGGTTGTATTTCACAAAAGGAATTGGAAAATCTCCGCTATCCGGAATATGAGGCCGACCGGAGGGAATTGAATTTTATTAGTGTAATAATAGCCTCAAAATGAGGTTATTACGCCTCTTTCTGGCTCATCTCCGGAATAATCACTTGAATGAATTTTTTGATTGGTGGTTGATAAAATCACTACGAGAAGACCAGTGGCTTATTCATCAGATTTTGAAGGCTTAAGGCCATTTTTTGGCTCTGATCTTGAACTGCAATTTTTGATTTTTTGTTGAGTATGAGGCCACCTGAATAGGTTTTTGTTCTCATTTCTTATCTCATTTTTAACTTGAAAAATAACTTAAACAATAGAAAAAATGAAAAACGCACTATTCTTATTCCTCTTTTTTGCAACCATGTTATCGTTCACTCAATGCGCTGAAAAATCAGCTGAATCGGTGTTGGAAGACGAAACAAAACGCAAGGAAGTTATTGCTTCAATTGTTAGCCACGAGCAGTATAGAGCTGAATTGATGGACGAAATGATGTCGAACGATAGTTGTAAGCATATGATGCATGAACGTATGAAAGGCGATCCTGCTATGATGCAAATGATGAAAAAGGACTCAACCATGATGCACAAAATGATGAGCGAGGATAAAAACATGCAATTAAAAATGATGCAGCATATGGTTGATATGGCAGAGAAGGATTCCGTATTGTTTAATGCAATGACGATGAGGATAAACTCTAAACCTGAAATGATGAACAGAATGATGAAAATGCCAAGCTCCAAAATAAAATAAGGTGATGTATGATAATTCCTGGGGATGGGGAATGGGCTGGGGGATGTGGATTATTCCTCTTGCGATAGTTCTTCTGGTTGTGTATGTACTTAGGTACCGAGGGAGAAAATGATATAAAATCTTTAGTAAATAGGGTGGTTTGAGTTTTTCTTAATTACCGGGGGTGGTTTTTACTTCCCCCGTTTTTTTTTTACAGACCTCAACTTGGACTAAAAATCTTGAGCTGAAAAATAATTGCACTTGAACGAAAGGGTTGAGCGTCCCAGTTTTTTTTGAAAAAATCCCGGAAAATCCTGTCAATCCGAAAAAGGAAGCCGACCGGGGGAAATTGAATGGACTTTTTAACTGGTTTCTCCTGAAGTCTGATAAGTCACCGGATTTGCCACACACGGAGAAAAGGAGAGTTAAACCATGTTTTCGCCTTTTTCTTTAAAACTTCTACCTTTAAACCCATGCGAAACCTCCTCCTCTTTTTCGTCCTGGCTCTTTTGTGTTTTAACTGCAAGGAAGCCACAACACCACCAACGCTTATCCTTTCCAACGGAAAAATCTGGACCGGAACTGAGGCTGATAGTTTCGTGGACGCGATCGCCATCACCGGAAATACCATCACCCAAATCGGCGATACTGAGACAATTCTTGCGTTGGCAGGGGAGAAAACACAAGTCATTGATTTGAAGGGCAAATTAGTCACGGCAGGTTTCAATGACGCACATATTCATTTCCTGGGAGGCTCGATGGGTTTGACTCAGGTGGAACTTTCGTCCACGACTGTCCTCGATCAGGTTCTCACGCAAACTTTGCAGTTTGCGGAGCAAAATCCTGAGAAGGAATGGATCACAGGAAGAGGCTGGCAGTACACATTTTTTGAATCGGGTTTGCCGGATCATCAGACCATGAAAGCGCTTGATCTGGATAGGCCGGTTTTCATCAGGGCTTATGATGGACACAGCGCCTATGCAAACAAAAAAGCGCTTCAGCTCGCAGGGATTGATGCTACGACAAAGTTTGTGGGTTTTGGAGAATTGGTGAAAGATAAAAATGGTGTTCCTACCGGAGCGCTGAAGGAAGACGCGATGGGTTTGGTGGGTAAGCTGGTGCCGGAACCTACCTATGAAGACCAACTCAATGCCCTGCGGAAAGGCTTGAAATATGCGGCTTCGCTGGGAATCACAACCGCTCAAAATGCCAGCGGTTCGGAAGTTGACATCCGGTTATTTAAAGATTTATTTGAAAAAGGAGAGTTGACAATGCGCTATGCAGCGGCTTTTTCGGTAGATGAAAACACAAGTCCGGAGTTGCTGGAACGGTATAATTTTCTGAAAGACAGCCTGGGTACCGGCAATCCTTTTTTGAGGGCCGATGCAGTCAAATTCATGATCGATGGCGTAATCGAATCCCATTCGGCAGCGATGCTGGAGCCGTATGCGGATCTTTCGGCAGATGCATCTGATGCGCTTGGGCAAGTGACCATGCCGATCGGGAAGTATCAGGAATTGGTCAAACTGGTGGATGAGAAAGGCTTTCGAATCTACACCCATGCCATCGGAGATAGGGGAGTACGGGAAGTGCTGAATGCGTATGAAATGGCAATTGCGGCAAATCCGGCAAGAGACCGAAGACATCGGGTGGAGCATATCGAGACGATTTCGCCAGATGATTTTGCGCGATTTAAGAAATCAGGGATCATCCCGAGTATGGAACCGATTCATGCTGATCCTGCCACGATTGCGGTTTGGGAGAAAGCCATTGGGCCAGTTCGGTTGCCATTTTCTTTTGCCTGGAATTCGATGCTGAATCAGGGAGCAGAATTGGTTTTCAGCAGTGACTGGCCTGCCGCAATCTCTATCAATCCTATCCGCGGAATCCACGTAGCAGTTAATCGTCGGGACCCGAAGGGCTTTCCGGAAGAAGGTTGGGTACCTGCGGAAAAGATCACCATCTCTCAGGCGCTCAAAGCTTATACGTATGGAGGTGCCTATTCATCTTTCGAAGAGGATAAAAAAGGACTGATTCAGCCGGGCTTCTTGGCGGATGTGATTGTGTATTCGGAGGATTTGTTTGAGATCGAACCGATGAGAACGCACGAAGTCAAGGTGGTGATGACGATCGTGGATGGGAGAATCGTCTATAAATTGGACTGAGCCAAATGCCCAAAAGACTTCATATTGACCCATTGATAATTTTTATTGATTCAAAGATTTATTACCCTATAAAAACTATAGGGTTTATTATATATTTGCCGACGAAATTTTTCAGATGAAATCGAGCATGACGAAAACGTCACACACTGGGATGATTATGAGTAAGGCGAGATTCTATGTGGCCTTTAAAAATCAAATTATAATCACATGAAAGTAGTCGGCTTCTTAATCCTTTTAAACCTGTTTCTTCCTTTGGTTGCAGAGGCACAGCGTGAAGTGACCCAACAAGAATCACTTTGGTGGGGATATTTTTTCACGGCTCCGCTTAACGAAAATTGGTATAATGTCACAGAGGTACAAGAAAGACATTTTGTTTCTCCTGTTTCCCAAAATCAGTTTTTGATTCGTACCAGATTTCACAGACATATTGGTGAAAAATGGGATGGTTCATTCGGCATTGTTCTTTTTCTGCACAACAGGCCTGGAAAAGATGATCAGGAGGATTTTACCCAACCGGAAATCAGACCTCATGCCGAGGTGGAGTATAAAACAGTCGTCGGAAAAATGGGGTTTGAACACCGATTTCGATCCGAGGTTCGATTTTTCAAAGAATTGAATGATTCAAAAACAGACTTGGGTGAAGCTTTTGAGTTGACCAGTTTTCGGTTTCGGTACCGAATTCAATTTTCTGTTCTTTTGAAAAAGCTGGACGAAAATCGCTCCCTCAAATTGAAGTTTGGGGATGAGCTCATGGTCATGGCCGGAGGCAAGCTTGGCCCTTTGGTTTTTGATCAAAACCGGATTTACGCTGATCTGAGTTTAGATTTGAATCCTAATCTCGCTCTGGAATTGGGATATGTAAACTGGTTTCAATCAAATCAATCCGGGGGGTATTTGGAGAGGCATATTATCCGAACCACCTTGCGTCACCAATAAGATTTTCGCAGAAAAAAAGCTCCTTCAAAATAGGAGAAAAAGTAGTTCATCGTTAATCTGGAGAATTAGCCGATGCCGGATTTACATTCCAAAAATCCATTTTTTCATTCCTTCAAAAATCAACTAGTCAGGCTAATATTCAGGTTTATGCCTTTCTGATTTCCTGTTGTATCTTGATTGAAAGTATGGAGACACTCCAATTATATGAGAACAGCAACCCTGGTTGATATGCCCCTTGTGACAGACTTGGTAGTGAAGATGTTTGACCAAAATCCGGGAGTGAATTGGCTGATAAAGCCTGGGGCATCAAAAACTGCCGGTATTCGGAAACTGGCAGAATTCGCCTTCATTAAGTGCTTGAACAGGAATGGAGTCTTTGTTTCTTCCAACGAAAAGGGAGCAGCATTTTGCTATCGCTTCAATTCAGGGAAATTCTCCTTTACAGAGTTGGGTTATGAATTAAGATTTGCCCTGCCCTTCATCGGTATTTCCAGACTTCCCAAGATCCTGAGGAGAGAATCTTACCGAAAAAGCTTCCGCCCGGTTTCCGGGGACTATTTTTATTTTTGGTTTTTTGCTGTTTTACCGGATGGGAAAGAAGCAGCTTTTGAGTTGAAAAATGCGATTTTCGAAGAAGCCAGGTTGGCAAATCTTCCAATCTACCTGGAAACCGCAGTTGAAAGGAATCAAAAAGTTTACGAACGATTTGGGTTTCAGACCTATCATATATGGGAGGAACCTGCCGAAAACATCAAGTTCTGGTTTATGAAATGGGAACCGGAATCCCTGGGTTCTGTTTGACGAGCTCGCTTTACTTTTAAAAGGATTTGACTATCTTTTATTGATGACGGAGTAGTTCCGGAAGCACTTCAGCAATTGGTAAATCATTTCTTACGATCTAAAACGAAAAAGGTATGTGTTTCTCAGCAGGTGCAAGTTTCGGGGCAGGAGTTGTTTTAACTGTGATTGGAGTTGCTTCCATCAAAAAAGCCAAATCTCCCTCCCAAATCCCGTTTGCGAGTATTCCTTTGATTTTTGGAGTGCAGCAAATTACCGAGGGATTTCTTTGGTTAGCGTTTTTAAATCCCGAGTACGCTTCTCTTCAGCAGGTTGCGATGTACAATTTCCTCTTCTTCGCCCAAGTCGTTTGGCCGGTGTGGGTTCCATTTGCCATTCTCAAGCTGGAGCCGAAAGAAAATAGAAGGTTAATCAGTAAAATATTGGCAGGAATCGGTGCAGCAGTATCCGTCTATCTTGGGTTTTGCATGATCAATTACCCGGTGGAGGCAAGCGTTATTGGCAACCATATTTCCTACCATGAGATATTTCCGCCTTCTCTGAGAGTTTATGTGGGAATTCTCTACTCGATTTCCACCATTTCCCCAACATTCTTTTCACGGATCAGACGGATGTGGATGCTGGGAACGACGGTGATCGTCTCTTATGTTATCACCGCAATTTTTTATACAGATTACATCATTTCAGTTTGGTGCTTCTTCGCTTCTATTATCAGTATTGCAATTTATGTGATTATGGAAAGTCTCGAAAAACAGGAAGACGAGAATCCGGTATTAATAAAGGCCAATGATCCGAAACCTTGGCCTTCAGTGTAACCCGAAAAAAACATTAGATCATTAAACAAAAAATCCTGCCGGGATGGCAGGATTTTCCTGTTTTGGATGGTTCGATTAGCCGAACTTTATCCGACTTTAATCTCCTTTGCGGGTTTAGTGATGGTCATTTTCTCTTTTGGAATGGAGACATGCAAAATCCCGTTTTCATATTTGGCGTTTATTTTATCTGAAATACTATTGTCAGGCAAGGCAAAAGAGCGGCAGAAGCTGTTGTAAGAATATTCTCTTCGCAGGTAATTCTTTTTCTCTTCTTTTTTCTCTTCCTCTTTTTCTGAGCTGATAGTCAGGTATCCGTTGTCCACTTCCAGTTTGAAATCTTTCTTTTCAAGGCCAGGAGCGGCCATCTCAATTATGAATTCCTTTTCATTCTCGTCCACATTCACCGAAGGTACCCGGCTTGCTAAATCGAGTGAAGGAAAATCCCCGTTAAAATCCGGAAAACCAGAACCGAAAAATTTAGCGGGGTTGAAAATGTCGCTTGTCCAGGAAGGGAGAAAGCTTTCTTTTTTTGCTAAAGTTGCCATTGTATTAGTATTTAAGTTTAAAATTAAATTACCCAATTAAAGTACGATAATAATGATAAAAAATCAAGGTTAAGTGCCATAGAAATATGTGATTTTCATCAGATTATGGGCTGGAATCAGGCGAAATTATTTTTTTTAAAATTGATTCTTAAGATAATGACTTTGAGAAAAGTAAGATTTGGAAAGGAGGGAATGGGAGGTAATTGGCAACCTGAAAGCCTTTTTTGGGGGGTGTAGTTTTAGGAAAGGAACAGGAGCCTGATTTTTAAAATGAGCTAAAAGGAATCCCAATTTCCGGAAATTTTGAAAAATATATTTCAAAGGAGATTTAACCAGAGTATATTTTTCTAAGTAGAAATATTAAATTGTTAAATCATTGACTTTGAGTAATTAAAGAAAAAAGAATGGGAAAAATTTCCTGTCTCATAGGTGGAGTCCAGAGACCACATTAAAAAAAACGGGGCGAAGCCGAAAAGCCAGATGAGTAGGCAGTATTTATTTTTACCCATTATGCCAAAATATATTATTGAACGAGAAATACCCAACGCGGGTAGTCTCACCCCTGAACAACTCAAAGGGATATCACAGACTTCCTGCGGAGTACTGAAGTCTATGGGACCGGAAATCGTATGGGTGCAGAGTTATGTCACCGATGATAAAATCTATTGTGTGTACATCGCTCCAAATGAAGAAATGGTCAGAGAGCACGCCATGAAAGGTGGTTTTCCTGCCAATTCCATCCAGAAAGTGGCAACCATCATAGATGCAGCAACTGCTGAATAATCGGGACTTTTGAAAAATCGTCTTTGCCTTAATATTACAGGTGTGGCTTTCAGTCACACTTTTTTTTGTTCAACCCTCATGGCGATGGATGTTGATTTTAAGCATTTTCGGGTTGGTGCTTTTTTCGAAATCAGGTTGGACTAGATCTCAAAACTCTGGATTAAGCTATTTCCGAAATTCACCTCGAAAAAGATTGAATGCATAGAGTTCTATATTTTGAGTGGAGATCGGAATTCAATTTTCCTTAAGCCCTATCCTTAAAATGGAATTATCTCTTAAATTGGATTCACCAAATCCTTCACTTTTCATGAAAACACTACTGGTCTCGTTGTTCGCTTTTTGCCTTTACCCATTATTAGGTCAATCTCAGGTTACTGACATTGCCGGAAAAACCTATAAAACGGTCACCATTGGGAATCAAACCTGGATGGCAGAAAATCTCAATGTGGTTTTGTTCAGAAATGGGGATTCGATCCTGGTAACCAAAACTCAAAGAGAGTGGTACGATGCGAATAACGCCGGAATTCCTGCCTGCATCAATTTCCGATATTCCGAGGATTTTGGGGAAATCTATGGTAAGATGTACAATTGGTATGCGGTGACAGACGAAAGAGGATTGGCCCCTGAGGGTTGGAGCATTCCAACAGATGCCGATTGGGACACACTGACAATGGCCATAGGTGGACCGGAAGGGGCCATGAAAAAGATCAAAAGTACCGAAGGTTGGACTAGTACAAATAACGAGGCGAATGATGAAACTGGCTTTGGGGGAATTGCTACAGGGATGGTTGAGCCTGATGGAAGATTTATTGATGTTGGATTTTTTGGTTACTGGTGGACCAGAGATGAGCGCGATGGGGATGGCCTCAAGCGAATGATCTCATTTGAAAACCAAAACTTTGTTGGCAATTCAACTCTTGGCAAGGGGAATGGACTTACTGTTAGATGTTTGAAGGATTGATTCTTACTCCATTTTCAGTTAGAATTCTCGTCCAAAAATAGAAAACTCTTCCACAGATGCCGGGTAGCTTTTTTCTGATCTTCCAATTTGAAGGGTAAAGTGTAAATCTCTATTGTTTCTTTTTGAACCAATAAAATATATTCCGTTCTTGACAGGACCTTAACCCTAAATTCCTGTCAATGAAAACGATCCTTTCCATTTTTTTACTGGCTCTGGCACTTTCCTGTTCCTCGCCCGAAGTTGAAAATAAACTTGATGTCAATTCGGTTATCACGGATGCAGGAATGGTTTCAGGGAAATTGGTCGGATCAGATTCTGTTAAAACTTTCATGGGAATTCCCTTTGCTGCTCCACCTGTAGGTGAATTCCGCTGGAAAGCTCCTCAGCCCGTTCAGTCATGGGAGGGAATTAGAGAATGTGTGGAAAATCCGGCTTCGGCCATGCAAAATCCGCCGGTTCCTTTTTTCGCCTGGTCGGAAGAATTTCTGATTCCTAAAGAACCTATTTCTGAAGATTGCCTTTACCTGAATGTATGGACGGCAGCCGAAAATCCTGATGAAAAACGCCCGGTGATGGTTTGGATTCACGGAGGAGGATTTAGTGGAGGATCGGGAACGGTACCGCTTTATGACGGAGAAGAATTGGCAAAAAAGGGAATCGTGGTGGTTACGATCAATTACCGACTCGGGATTTTCGGATTTCTGGCGCATCCCGAACTCACTGCCGAAAACCCCGATCAAACTTCCGGAAACTATGGGATTCTGGATCAGATCGCAGCGCTGGAATGGGTCAAAAAGAACATTACTGCATTTGGAGGAGATCCTGATAATGTTACCGTTGCAGGCCAATCCGCCGGGGCATTCGCGGTCAATGCCCTCGTGGCTTCTACAAAAGCAAAAGGACTTTTTCATAAAGCGATTGCCCAAAGTGGTGCTATGTTTAATCGGGGAACAGGTTTAGTTTCGGGTATAAAGGGAGCTGAGGAAAGAGGTCAGGAACTTACAAAAGGAATGGGCATAGAATCCATTGCAGCTTTGAGGGGCATCGCTGCCGACAGTCTGCTGAAAATTCCCGGTCGATTTGGTCCTGTGGTAGACGGAAAAGTGATCCCCAACGTGAAAGAGACTTTTGAGAATTCTGCTCATTCAGATGTCCCTTTGTTGACTGGTTGGAATGCTGACGACAATGTGTCTTTTGGCCCGGAAGTTACCCCTGCCCAATTCAAGGAAAATGCAAAGAAACAGTATGGAGGCAGGGCTGGAGAATATCTTCAACTTTTCCCTGCTGAAAATGAAGTTGAATTGAAAGAAACTCAGGGAATCATCTCTGAATTAAACTTCGGTTTCCAAAACTATACCTGGGCAAAAATGCAGACAGAAAAGGGTCAGAATGATGTCTATGTCTATTATTTCACCAGAGTTCCACCTGGTGAACCCAATTATGGAGCGTTTCACTCAGCTGAGTTCAGTTATGCTTTCCATACGCTTAATAAGTGGAACCGGCCTTTTGAAAAGGTAGACTATGAATTGGAAGAAAACATGTCTGAGTATTGGGTGAATTTCATTAAAACCGGAAATCCAAACGGAAAAGGGAGGCCGGTACAATGGCCGGTTTTTGATCCTCAAAATCCTATGGTTTTGGAGCTGGGTACTAACATTAATGTAAGAAACATCCCGTATTGGGAGCAGTTGAAGTTTTTGGAAGAATTTAACAAATAGCCAATGCTCGCATCTTTAGGATTGATTACAATTCTGCTTTTGCTTTTTTTGGTCATCACCAAAAAAGCTTCCCCTGTCATCGCACTTACCCTGGTTCCGATAGTGACAGGCATCGCAGCCGGCAAAATGATGGAACTTCCCGGAATGATCGGAGAAGGGCTACAGGCTATCGCTCCCACCGGGGTAATGTTTGTCTTTGCCATTCTGTTTTTTGGTATCCTACTGGATGCCGGGACTTTTCGGCCGATTATCGATAAGCTATTGAAAATAGCCGGAAATGATCCGGTAAAAATTTCTCTGGCAACTGCGGTTTTGGCGATGATGATCCACTTGGACGGTTCTGGAGCAGTTACTTTTTTGGTTGTGATTCCTGCGATGGTTCCCATTTATGATCAGCTGGGAATGCAGAGGATTACGTTGGCGTGTATAGTAGCGCTTGCGGCCGGCACGATGAATATTCTGCCTTGGGGCGGTCCTACGATTCGGGCTGCAACTGCATTGAACATTCCTGTTACGGAGCTCTTCAATCCGATTTTGATTCCCTTTCTGGCAGGACTGGTTACGGTATTGGTTATTGCTTTTTTTCTTGGGAAAAAAGAGAAAAAGCGAATCGTCCCTTTTGAAGGAAAGGCTGTGGTCATCAAAGGTGCAATCACGGATGATCTGGCTAGACCAAAGCTTTTTTGGGTGAATATTTTCCTGATTCTAGCTGCAATAAGTATGATCATTCTTGCCTGGGCGCCTCCGTATGTGGTATTCATGGTAGTTTTCGCTTTAGCCCTTCTGATTAATTACCCAAAAGTCGAAGAGCAAAAAATGCGCATTGATGCTCATGCAAAAGAGGCTATGCTGATGGCAAGTATTCTCTTTGCGGCAGGCTGCTTCACAGGAATTCTCAAAGGGAGTGGCATGATGGAAGCGATGGCAGGGAATGTTCAATCATTCCTTCCGGAACAATTAGGTCGCCAACTGCCAATTCTGACAGGAATATTGTCCATGCCGGCAAGTCTTCTTTTCGATCCGGATTCCTTCTATTTTGGAATTTTGCCTTTGCTGGCTTCCACTGCAGAGCATTTTAATGTAAGCGCGATCGAAGTCGGACAGGCTGCGATCATGGGTCAGATGACGACCGGATTTCCGATTAGTCCACTCACAGGATCCACGTTTTTGCTTGTCGGGTTGGCAGGAGTTGACTTGGGGGACCATCAGTTGAAAACCATCCCACTGGCATTTCTGGTGACACTTGTTATCCTGACAGTTTCGGTTTTAATGGGGATTATCACAGTTTAGCCATGAAATCGAACATGACGGGTTCGTCACACACTGGAATGATTATAAACCATGCGAGATTCCATCTGACCATAAAAAAACAATTATATACAGATGAAATCGAGAATGACGCAGACGTCACACAGAGGAATGATTATTAGCCATGCGAGATTCCATCTGGCCTTTTTTATCAAATTATAATCAGATGAAAGAAAAAATCAGAATAGGTTGTGGCGCAGGTTTTTCGGGTGACCGAATCGAGCCGGCTTTGATCCTGACGGAAAAAGGAAATCTGGACTACCTGGTGCTGGAATGCCTCGCTGAGCGGACCATTGCTTTGGCACAAAAGCGAAAGCAACAAGATCCGAATACCGGATTTGATGTCTTATTGGAACGAAGGATGGAAGGTCTGCTGCCTTTATTGCTCCACCATAATACCCGACTGATTACGAATATGGGTGCGGCAAACCCGCTTGCAGGTGCCCAAAAAATCCTGGAACTGGCAGCCAGAAAAGGCCTGAAAGTCAAAGTGGCGGTAGTTCTGGGAGATGATGTTTTTGATTCGATTTCCGGAAATGAACTTTCGATGGAAGGAAATAAGCCGCTGCATTCCTATGGGCAACTTGTTTCGGCCAATGCTTACCTGGGAATAGATGCGATTTTGCCGGCATTGAAAACTGATGCTCACATCATTCTGACAGGAAGAGTGGCGGATCCATCTTTGTTTTTGGCACCTATGATCCATGAATTCAAGTGGGACGAGGATGATTTTAAACTGATGGGAAAAGGTACCGTCATCGGTCATTTGCTGGAATGCGCAGGACAAATAACCGGTGGGTATTTTGCTGATCCCGTGAGTAAACCAATCCCCAACATGCATGAATTGGGTCATCCGTTTGTGGATGTTTTTTGGGACGGTACCGGTATCATTTCTAAAGTGGATGGAACAGGTGGCGCTATTTCCATTCAAAATTCCAAGGAGCAACTTCTCTATGAAGTCATCGATCCGGGGAATTATTTCACTCCTGACGTGATCGCAGATTTTCAAAAGGTCCATTTTGAAGAAATCGGAACAGATCAGATAAAAGTCAGTGGAGGTACCGGTAAAACCCGGCCGGAAACTTTGAAAGTTAGTGTAGGATTTCAAGCAGGCTTCATAGGGGAAGGAGAAATTTCCTACGCCGGAGCCAATGCTTCAGAGCGGGCAAGACTGGCCGGAGAAATTATTCAGAAGCGAATCGGACACCTTTATCAGGAGTTTCGGATAGATTACATTGGCATGAGTTCGCTGCACGGAGAGAAACTTTCTTCTCATTCAAATCCCTATGAAATCAGACTGCGAATCTCCGGAAAAAGTCCGGACAAAACGGTTGCCGGATTGGTAGGAGAGGAAGTGGAGGCGCTTTATACCAATGGGCCGGCAGGAGGCGGAGGCGCCAGAAAATATGTGCATGAAGTGTTGGGGGTTGTCTCGATTCTGAAGAACAGGTATGAAATCAAATCCGAAATTAGACTCTTCGAATCATGAAAAAAAAGCTTGCTGAAATCGCCCATAGCCGCGCGGGAGACAAAGGAAATACGCTGATACTTTCTTTGATTCCATTTCAAGAGGAAGATTTTGATTTCTTGGTAAAAGAAGTAACCGCTGCGAAAGTGAAAACACACCTTTCTCATCAAGTCAAAGGGGAAATCACCCGATACGTTTTGCCCGAGCTAAAAGCAATTCAGTTTACCTGTCTCGATGCATTGGCAGGTGGAGTGACTACCTCACTCGCGATGGATGCCCATGGGAAAAGCCTGAGTTATGCTTTGCTGGAAATGGAGGTTGAGTTGGATTCGGGACCCTCTCAATAAAGTTTCCTGAAGTGCTGTTATGAAAATTTTAACCAGTTTAGCCTTCTTTTTTTGAAGAATACGGGTTTTTCAGTAGGTAGGGACTCTTGGATGGAATTGGCTCAATTTAGTACTTTTAGGGAAGCTAAATACCAGCATTTTCTATGAAAAAACACTATCTCTTTACACTGATTTTCTTCCTGATTTGCTTATTATCATTCGCCCAGCAAGTAGTAATCGATGGACAAACCTACAAAACCGTAAAAATCGGAAGCCAAACCTGGATGGCTGAAAATCTCAACGTCACCAAATTCAGAAACGGTGAAGATATCCCGCTTGCTTTGGTTGAAGAAGAATGGTGGATGGGGGGAGAAGATGGCATTCCTGCCTACGTAGATGTAGAATTCGATTCAGAAAATGGCCAATTTTTTGGGAAGCTGTATAACTATTTCGCTGTATCTGACCCAAGGGGAATCGCACCGGAAGGATGGAGAGTGCCCACTGATGCAGATTGGGCAGCGCTTGCTGCTTCCCTTGGAGGACCAGAAGTTGCCACAGCCAAGCTAAAAAGTTCAGAAGGTTGGTTGGAAGAAAACGGAACAAACGAAAGCGGATTTACAGCATTTCCGGTCGGCAGCATCGATGCAGATGGCTACTTCCTTGATCAGGGATTTTTCGGATTTTTCTGGAGTAGTACAGAAAACGATGGCTTCGTTCTAAACAGAAGCTTGTCTGAAAACAAATATCCCTTCGAAGCCGCTGAAAGCTTCAAGAGCAATGGGTTTTCACTTCGGTTGATCAAGGTTGAGTAAGTTTTTCCGAAAATCTTAATTGGGAATTAATTTCACCTAAATCCACCTCAGGATACGAGCTGTCGTGCACTTCCATCCGGAGATGCAGTTAAAATTTATTTGCTGATTCCGCTCACTAATTGGATCCTTTTAATTTCAATTCAACCATTTTAATGTCAACCTCGTGTAAAGAATACTGCTTTCAAAAATAACTGTCATGAAATACTTGGGTGTATTCTTTTTAATGGTTTTGGCCTTCGGATGTGAGTCTGTAGACTCCGAAAATCCGGTTGTCTATCCATCCGATATGCAGGAAGTATACAAGGAAATGGTATCACTTTCTGAATCCGAAACCTGCTCTGATTCCACGCAATGGCTTTTTACGGCGTATGGCTCAAAAGCCTGTGGCGGGCCGATTGGCTACATTGCTTATTCCAAAAAAATAGATCAGGATTATTTCCTGGGCCTGGTAGACAGATTCACTGAACTTCAGGCAGAATACAACCAAAAAACCGGAGCGGTCTCAGACTGCGCATTGGCAATCAGACCCACTGGTGTTTCCTGCGAAAATGGAAAACCGAAGTTTATATACAGCTAGAGATTTTGGAGGGATAAATTGATGGATGGTAAGATTTATCCCTCCATCAATTTATCCAGAATCTTGATGGCAGCCTCAGAAAGCACCGTTCCAGGTCCAAAGATCGCTGCCACTCCCGCATCATAGAGGAATTCATAATCCTTCGGAGGAATCACTCCGCCTGCCACCACCATAATATCTGGTCGTCCCAACTCTTTCAAAGCCTGGATTAATTGAGGCACCAGTGTTTTATGTCCGGCGGCCAAAGAGGAAGCCCCTACGATATGAACATCGTTTTCAATTGCCTGCTCGGCAACTTCCTGGGGAGTCTGAAAAAGTGGCCCGATATCCACGTCAAAACCCAAATCGGCAAAGCCGGTAGCGATCACTTTCGCTCCGCGATCATGTCCATCCTGGCCCATTTTGGCCACAAGAATTCGCGGACGACGACCTTCCAGTTCGGCAAAGCGATCTGAGAGGGCTATAGCTTTTTGAAAGGATTCCTGATTTTTCACTTCTGCTGCATATACTCCTGAGATGGATCTTGTCTGAGCCTTATGTCTGCCAAAAGACGATTCCATCGCATCGGAGATTTCTCCTAAAGTAGCCCTTTTTCTTGCTGCATCTATCGCAAGAGCCAGCAAATTGCCTTTTCCAGTTTTTGCGGCTTCTGTGATTGCTCTCAGACTTTGTTCTGCTTCAGGTTGATTTCGTTTTGCTTTGACTTGATTGAGTCGTTGGATTTGAGACTCACGGACGGATTGATTGTCCACTTCCCGGAATTCAATTTCAGATTTTTCGTCGACCTGAAATCGATTTACTCCCACGATCACATCGCGGCCACTATCTATTCTGGCTTGCTTTTTCGCAGCAGCTTCTTCAATTCGAAGTTTGGGTAAACCTGTTTCAATGGCTTTTGCCATGCCGCCCAGCTTTTCAACTTCCTCGATCAATGTCCAGGCTCTGTTTACAAGTTGATCTGTGAGATATTCCACATAATAGGAGCCGCCCCAGGGATCCACCACATTGCAAATCCCGGTTTCTTCCTGAAGTACTAGTTGGGTGTTTCGGGCAATCCTAGCTGAGAAATCTGTCGGTAATGCTACTGCCTCATCAAGCGAGTTAGTATGTAATGACTGGGTATGTCCCATCACTGCGCCGAGTGCTTCGACAGCGGTTCGGGTTACGTTATTGAAAGGATCCTGCTCTGTAAGCGACCAGCCGGAAGTCTGACAATGGGTTCTAAGTGCAAGAGATTTTGGATCTTTGGGATTGAATTGCCGGACGATTTTTGCCCAAAGCAGACGGCCTGCCCGCATTTTGGCAATCTCCATGAAGTAGTTCATTCCAATTCCCCAAAAGAAAGAAAGTCTTGGCGCGAAGTCATCGATATCTAAGCCAGCTTTCATGCCAGTCCTCAGATATTCCAGACCATCCGCCAGTGTATAGGCCAATTCTATATCCGCCGTAGCTCCGGCTTCCTGCATATGATAGCCGGAGATGGAGATTGAGTTGAACTTTGGCATCTTCTGAGAAGTGAACTCAAAAATATCCGCAATGATCCGCATGGATGATTGGGGAGGGTAGATGTAGGTGTTTCTCACCATAAACTCCTTCAGGATATCATTTTGAATCGTGCCTCTCAATTGCTCCGGCGTCACACCTTGCTCTTCTCCTGCGACGATGTAAAAAGCTAAAACCGGAATCACGGCACCGTTCATTGTCATAGAAACAGACATTTCTTCCAGCGGAATCTGATCGAAAAGGATTTTCATATCTTCTACTGTGTCGATCGCGACGCCGGCTTTGCCCACATCTCCGACTACCCGGGGATGATCTGAATCATAGCCTCTGTGAGTTGCGAGGTCAAAAGCTACTGAAAGTCCCTTTTGCCCGCCTGCAAGATTTTTTCGGTAAAAAGCATTGGATTCTTCAGCCGTCGAGAATCCTGCATATTGTCGGATTGTCCAAGGACGAATCTGATACATCGTGCTGTAAGGACCGCGGAGGAAGGGCGCTATTCCCGCCCCAAATCCAATATGGGGAAGTTTATCTATTTCAGATTCGTTGAAAATTGAAGGAATAGTGATTTGCTCGGGAGCTTCCCATATTTCGGGTTCGACAGATTTTTTAAGACCTGATTTTGCAGGCTTCCATTTGTTAAGATTTGGTCTCATAGCGATTTCAGGGTTTGCAGTTCAACCAAATAGCTGGCTCGAGAAGGCTTCAGTTCAAGCCCTTGTTCAACAATTTCTTCGAAAAACGGACTGTCATCCGGGTTTCCATCTGTTGTATATCTGTTAGCCCCGACTTTGGAAACAGTATTTTCTAAAACTGCTTTTTGGACGATTAATCTGTTTTCACGGATTTCCTTTTGGATTTTTCCTTCGGAAAAAGAGTTTAGCCAGCCACCTTGAGCTTCCAATTGACTCACTTTTTCTTTGACAAGATCGGATATTTCCTTTTGCAAGGAATCCAAGTAGAACGAACCCGCTGCCGGGTCAATGACTTTGTCCAGATAAGACTCTTCCCGAAGGATTGTCGAGATATTCCGGGCGATTCTCTTTTCCCTGACAGAGGCGGATTTGCCTTCCAATGTCTTTACCCAAAGCGAATTGCAACCGCCAAGAATTCCTGCCAAGGCCTGATAAGTTTGCCTGATCAGATTGGTGTTTTTATCCAAAAGTGAATAAGACCAAGTGCTGGTGGCAGCTATTAAATTGATCGAATCCGGTGAGAGGGGCACGTCGTAATTCGTTGCCAAATCTACAACAAGGGATCGAAGCGCTTTGAGTTTGGCAATCTCCGGGAAATTCAAATCTCCCGCAGCGCTTTGGAAAGCGATATTTTCAAAGATGTTTTCTGCCGAAAGTCCTCTTTGCGTAAGTTGGTCCAGAAGTTCAATCAACTCGCCAAGTCCGTAAGTCAGCTCCTGAATCCCCGTCCCTCCTGATTCGGAATACCTGCCAAAATCTACACACAAGGGGAAGAAATTTGGAAA
Organism: Algoriphagus sp.; assembly: GCA_029945945.1. Classification (GTDB taxonomy): domain Bacteria; phylum Bacteroidota; class Bacteroidia; order Cytophagales; family Cyclobacteriaceae; genus Algoriphagus. The sequence continues at coordinate 275,369 of JAQSDM010000005.1, forward strand.
GGCTTTCCAGTTTTGAATAAGTTCAGCAGCTGTAGAAAATTGAGATTCAGAATCCATTTCTCCTGACAATAAAGCATCAAACGGAGACCAAATGATCGCACCATTCAGCTTGTCATGTTGGATTTGATAAGATGAAACCCAATCAGAAATACCTTTGAAAACCAAAGATTTTTCCCCGGAAGGGAAAAAGTAAAGTTGAATGTATTGAGGAAGGACATCTTTCAGAATCTCTCCAAGATCTTCGGTTCCTTTCAGGAATAGAACCAAGCCTTCGGCTCCGTTCTGGAGGGCAAGATGAATTTCTTGATTTGCAGTTTTTTCATTTTCCACATACACGGAAACAATATTACTCCAGATTCTGGCTGGCATCCCGGGGGTTTCAGAAGCAGGATGAAAGGAACTTTGAATTGAACCAGATGGTCTGTCCTCAGCAGTATAAAAAGGTTGAATTTTTAATTCGTTCCAGAGATCCGAAACCAGGGTACTTTCAAAGTCTTTTCCCTTCAGATCTTTTTTGACCTGAGCGATCCAGTCAGCTTTAGATACTTTGGGAAAATTATAAAATTCTTCTTCAATCATATTTGGGTTATTTGAAGCAGATTTGAGTTTGCTTTAATTCAAAATTAGGGAAATAGGGGGTAATGCAAGAGGCAAAAATGAAGGAATTAAGAAGAGTTTTTTAAGAAATTGATTCTTTGTTGTAGTTAAACCATCATTAAATGCAGGAAGCATTGAATTTGAAATTTCATTGAAAAATATAGAAGTGGTTTCTAAATTTTGGAATGATTTTGGTTCAAGGAAATACTTTGGAAAAGATTAGCCCATTGACCAAAAAATCATTTTTTCAAGCCTGAATCGATTTTTTATTTAAGTTAATTTTCTTCAAATTTGACCCCCTCAGAAACCTCCGAGGTCTTATTTTCAGAAACCTTCTCTAATGAGTTCAGAAGCTAATGCAGTTTGGAATGAATGTTTGCGTGTGATAGAAACACACGTCAACGAGCAGAGCTTTTCTACTTGGTTCAAACCGATTAATCCGGTAAAGCTGGAAGGTACTATCCTCACGATTCAAGTTCCCAGTCAATTTTTTTACGAATGGCTTGAAGATAATTATGTCCAGATTTTGAAACTGGCTATCAAAACAACCTTGGGGCAAGGCGGAAGATTGGAATATGCCGTGGTCGTGGACCGCGGAAATTCTTCGAATCAACCCTATGTAGTTTCGTATCCTCAGGGAAATAATTCTTCCAAAAATTCTCCCAACGGAAGTATTACGGTTGACCAAAGAACGCCTTTTGAGATGCAGTCTCTTAATGCTGAGACGTTGACTCAGAGCAATCTGAATCCGAATTATTCCTTCAACTCATACATCGAGGGCGACTGTAATCGCCTGGCAAGATCTGCAGGTTTTGCAGTGGCTACCAAACCAGGAATTACTTCTTTCAACCCATTGATGGTCTATGGAGGAGTAGGTTTGGGTAAAACCCACTTGGTGCAGGCAATCGGAAACGAGATAAAAAACGGACCGGATAATAAGTTTGTCCTGTACGTTTCTTCCGAAAAATTTGTGAATCAATTCATGGATTCCATCAAGGATGGCAACGTGAAAAGCTTCACCAATTTCTACATGCAGGTGGACGTTTTGATCATTGATGATATTCAGTTCCTGGCCGGAAAAGACCGTACTCAGGAAATGTTTTTCCATATTTTCAATCACCTGCATCAAAATAAGAAGCAGATCATCATGACCTCCGATTGTCCTCCGAGAGATCTGAAAGGTCTTGAAGAGCGACTTCTTTCCCGATTTAAATGGGGTTTGACAGCTGATCTGCAAATGCCGGATTTTGAAACGAGAGTTGCGATTATCCGTCGTAAGATGGAATCCGAGGGCATTATTATTCCCGATGATGTGGTCGAATATTTGGCCTATACGGTAGATACCAACGTCCGTGAACTGGAAGGTATCCTGATTTCATTGATTGCACATGCCTCTTTGAACAGGGTGGAAATCAGTCTGGAATTGGCGAAAATGGTGATGAAAAACATCATCAAAGACATCGAAACTGAAGTTGGGATTGATTTTATCCAGAAGGCTGTATCCGAATATTACGGAATTGCTTTGGATGATCTGAAGGCCAAAACACGTAAAAAAGAGATTGTAGTCGCCCGACAGGTTGCGATGTATTTTTCTAAAGAGTTTACCAATCACTCCCTCAAATCGATTGGATATCATTTTGGCGGACGCGATCACAGTACTGTTATTCATGCGGTGCAAACCGTTAACGACATAATGGAAACGGATACCTCATTCCGCAATGCAGTGAATGAGTTGAAAAAGAAGTTTAAGATGCGTTCCTACTGAGACCAAAGACGAAATTCAGAAGTCTGAAATCTGAGAGTTGAAATATAAATCCTGAGAATAAATCTCAAATTGGGTTTTCAGCCTTCAGTCTTCAACTTTCAAAAATTTTCATTCTTCAGCCTTCAATTTCCTCCAACTTTTCAGTCATCGTCTCTTCGAATTTGTCCAGTGAGTCGATGTAACTGTGCTGTATATTATTGAGGAATTTGGCTTGAGTGTCCATGGAATAGACGGGATTGTATTGGATTCTATCGATAATCATATCCAGCCAAACTTTACCATCGTCAATCAATTCGGCATGAAAAGCCTCGACAGTAGCATCTCTGGAACCTGAAAACGGGCCTTTGCCCTGTTTGTGAAAGTACTTATTGATTAATTTCAACGCCAACTCATGTGCAACCTCAAAGTTGATAATCAGTTCCCGAGCCTGAGATTCAGTGAGACCGTTTTTTCGGGCTCGCTGTACAAACACATTTAAGTCTTCAAGAGCGAGGCTGTAATCTTTCAGGCATTGTTCGCAGGTTTGAGGTAAGGTTTTCATGGGTTTTACTTTTTATTAAGTTACAGAACTTTTTGCAAATGGATTGAATCAGGACTTCATTTCCTTGTGTAGAAAAGCCATGATTCATACTTATTTACTTCACATTATAGCTTTGCATAAAAGGCTGCCCGTTGGGGGATACTCCTTCAAGCAACAATCTTCCGCTGAATTCCTCCAGAAATTTTCCGACGAGTTTAGGATCTTTTGCAGGTTCGTTATTGATCTGGGTGATCACAAATCCGTCTCGTAATCCTAAATCCCGCAAATAGCCCCGCGTCAGACCGGTGATTTTTACTCCATATTGAATGCCAAGTCGATCCTTTTCGATGGTATTGACCGCTTCCAGTCTTGCTCCCAGAATACCTGAACTGAAATACTCCCGCTTCAGGACTCCTTTTCCGCCTTCGAGATTTTGAAGGGTTAGTTGAGATGTTTTCGTTTCGCCATTTCGGACATAAGTTATAGGCAATTGGTCTCCCGGGTAATAATAAGAAAGTGCCTCGTCAAAACTTCCCATTCCGGTAATCTCTTGGTTTCCAACTTTCAATATCACGTCATTTCGCTGCATTCCGGCTTGCTCCGCTGCGCCTTCCCTAACGACATGTGTCACAATTACGCCGTCCAGGGATTTAATTTTCATTTCCTCGGCAAGTTCAGGGGTGATTTCTACAGCATCTATTCCCGGAACCGCTTTTTGCACCTCCCCATATTGGATCAGATCATTGGAAACCTTGGTCACAATATCTACAGGAACTGCAAACCCATACCCGGTATAAGAACCCGTACGGGAAAGGATCGCGGTGTTTATTCCGACCAATTGCCCTTTTATATTGACCAAAGCCCCGCCTGAATTCCCCGGATTGATAGGAGCATCGGTTTGGATAAAGCTTTCCAACGGAAAATCTCCACCCAAAATATTGATCTGACGCTCTTTGGCTGACACGATCCCGGCTGTGACGGTGGAGGTCAGATTGAATGGATTACCAACAGCCAGCACCCATTCACCGATTTTCAGATCCTTGCTGCTTCCTCGTGTGATAGCAGGCAGATTTACAGCGTCTATTTTCAGCACGGCTATGTCTGTGTTTTTATCGGTGCCAATAAGTTTTGCCTGATAAGTCCTTTTTTTATGGATGACCTCGATGGTTTCGGCGCCGTCGATCACGTGGTTATTGGTGATGATATACCCATCATTGGAAAAAATCACACCCGATCCTGTGCTTACTTGTTGGACAGGTCCGGTTCCGAAAAAGTATTCAAACATGCTGTAGCGACGGGGATCAGTTCCAGAGAAATTTTTGATAAAAACGACAGAGCCGGTACTGGCTTGAGAAGCTTCCACAAAAGAAACAGGTAAATCCGCGCTTAATCCGGAAAAAGTCGGTTGGAAATCTGAAGTAAAAGTTGTCTTATGGTCGAGCTGGTTCTCCGAAAACTGATTTGAAGTATTGGGGGAATCCAAAATCAGATTGGTCCAAACTGCGGCTCCGGCCAAACCTGCCACGAAGGCAGTTCCGGTTGTTTTCAAAAGAGTTTTCATCTGTTTATAATTTGTTTTTTTATGGTCAGATGGAATCTCGCATGGTTGATAATCATTCCAGTTTGTGACGAACCTGTCATGGTCGATTTCATACGTTTGATTTTTAAAAATGACGAACGAATTTCAATTCAGTTTTCCTCTTGACAACTTTTAACTAAGGGTATTCAATTTCGCTAAAATCGGGCAAAATTCACTTTCGAAGTAAAAACTGACGAGTTGTACATGGAAAAGTCTGCGCATCTTGTAATTTTGTCAGCTTGTGAAGAAAACCTTTTTTAATTTCAGCAGGTTTTCCTTTCCTCAATTTAATACTGCATGACAGAACCAAAGCGCGTAGCCATCCTGGGCAGCACCGGAAGTATTGGTACACAGACCCTCGATGTGATTCGTCAGCATCCCAATTATTTTATAGTGGAAGTACTCACAGCCCAGAATAACTGTGATTTATTGATCGCTCAGGCGTTGGAGTTCAAGCCAAATGCTGTCGTGATCGGGAATGAGGCTGCTTATTCGAAGGTGAAAGAAGCATTGCAGCCACACGATATCAAAGTTTTTGCCGGTCAAAAAGCGCTTTCCCAGATCGTGGAAATGGAGACGATTGACGTGGTACTCACCGCTTTGGTCGGATACTCCGGACTTATTCCCACGGTTAATGCGGTCAAGGCAGGAAAGCAAATTGCATTGGCAAACAAAGAAACGCTGGTTGTAGCGGGTGAAATCATCACTGCGCTTGCCAAGGAAAACAGGGTAAATATTTATCCGGTTGATTCGGAACACTCAGCGATTTTCCAGTGTCTGGTGGGAGAATTTCATAATCCCATTGAAAAAATCATCCTGACAGCTTCCGGAGGACCATTCCGCGGGAAAGACAGAAAGTTTTTGGAAACTGTCACACGGGAGCAAGCGCTCAAACATCCCAATTGGGATATGGGAGCCAAAATCACAATCGATTCGGCCTCTTTGATGAATAAGGGCCTGGAAGTGATCGAAGCTAAATGGCTTTTTGGGTTGAAAACCGAGCAAATCGAAGTGGTCGTCCACCCGCAAAGTATCGTTCACTCGTTGGTGCAGTTTGAGGACGGTTCGCTCAAAGCGCAACTCGGACTTCCCGATATGCGTATCCCAATCCAGTTTGCCCTCAGTTTTCCCGATCGATTGAAAAGCGATTTCGAGCGATTTGACTTCACTAAATATCCACAGCTTACCTTCGAGCAACCAGATATAAAAACTTTCAGGAACCTTCAGCTGGCTTTTGATGCTTTAGCAAAGGGAGGGAACTCTCCTTGTGTGTTGAATGCCGCGAACGAAATAGCGGTAGCCGCGTTTTTGAGCAAAGCAGTAGGATTCCTTGAGATGTCTGATTTGATTGAAGAAACCCTGGCGAAAGCTGAGTTTGTTTCACATCCAAGTCTGGAAGATTACATAGAGACCGATAAGCGGGCAAGAGAAATTACAGAACAACTAATAAAGCGTAAAGGATAATGGATACATTAATAATGGTCGGTCAGCTAATCCTGGGATTGTCAATCCTTGTGGGTTTGCATGAGTTGGGCCACTTACTTACAGCCAAGATGTTTGGCATGCGAGTAGAAAAATTTTCGATCGGTTTCCCTCCCAAAATCGCTGGTTTTCAGTGGGGAGATACTGAATATTCGATAGGAGCGATTCCACTCGGAGGATTTGTGAAAATCTCCGGAATGGTGGATGAATCCATGGATGCTGCACAAATGGCGTCCGAACCTCAGCCTTGGGAGTTCCGATCAAAACCAGCCTGGCAGCGCCTGATCGTAATGTTGGGTGGAATCATTGTAAACGTCATCACGGGTATAATCATCTTCGTGGTCTTGGTATACAACAATGGCGAAACCTTCTTCTCAAGAGATCAGGTTCTGGAAAACGGAATCGTAGCCTATGAAATCGGAGAATCTATCGGCTTCAAAACAGGTGACAAAATCCTTGATATCAATGGTCAAACCTACCAAGGTCTGAATGATTTGAGCAGCGGAGCCGCTTTGCTAAGTGAAAACGGTTATTACACTGTCGATAGAAATGGTGAAACGATTAAAATCGAAATTCCCCGCGGATTCATTAACTCCTTCAACAATGAGGAGGCACTGAGCAAATTCGTTAGCATTCGTTTCCCTTTTGATATTTTGGATGTATCTGCGGATGGCGCTGCAAAGGCCGCAGGAATTGAGTCCGGTGATCGAATCGTCTCTGTCAATGGTGCGGAAATCACCTTCTTCGATGAGATGCAGGCTGCTTTAGCCAACTCAAAAAACAAAGAAGCGGAAATCACTCTTCTTTCAGACGGGGAAACCAAAACTGTAAGAGTTCCGGTAAGCGAAGAAGGTACGATTGGCATTGCTGCCAATCCGCTGATCGAGCCGGTAAAAAGAGAATATGGTTTTGGTGAAGCGGTGAGCAAAGGAACTACCCGGGCATTCAGCGTGGTAATTGTGAATGCGAAAGCATTAGGCAAAATGTTTACAGGAGAGGTTTCTGCCAAGAATGTGAGCGGTCCGATCGGTATGGCGAAAATCTACGGAGATACTTGGGATTGGGTTAAATTCTGGAGTATCACGGGTTTGATTTCCATGATCCTTGCCTTTATGAACTTGCTTCCGATTCCTGCTTTGGATGGAGGACACGTAATGTTCTTGCTTTATGAGATGATATCCGGCCGTACTCCTTCCGACAGATTCCTTGAGAATGCTCAGAAAGTAGGAATGGTAATTCTGCTCGCGTTGATGGTATTTGCCATCGGAAATGATATTTTGAAATTGTTCACAGGGGGTTGATTTTAGCCCCTTTAGAAGACTAAAAAACCGGGTTTATCCCGGTTTTTTAGTTTAAGTCTGCCATTCTGACCCGATACTCGTTTGGCACTTACCTTGACCTTTATTGGAGAACCTTCGGTTTATGAAGGTTCTTCTTCTATTTTAGCATAAATCAGACAGCCCGGCTGTCATTCTGTCTATATGAGCCAATTCCCAAATTTGATGTTTGAAAATCTGATCGAAGGAGATTATACCGGCGAAGGTGACCTCATCCAGTTAATAACTGACGAAGAAGAGGAAGGGCCCGGAAAAGAATCCTTTGAGGAAGAGATTCCCATTCTTTCTGTTCGAAATACTGTACTTTTTCCAGGAGTTGTAATCCCTATCACTGTGGGAAGACAGCGTTCCATTCGCTTGGTGAAGAAAGCCCAAAAAGGCAATAAACTGATCGGAGTTTGCGCTCAGATCAATCATAACAATGACGATCCTGCCTGGGATGATATCTATCAAGTAGGAACTCTGGCAAAAATCATCAAGATGATTGTGCTTCCTGACGGAAATACCACGATCATTATCCAGGGAAAAAAGCGTTTCAAAATCAGAGAGCAGGTTACAGACGACCCGTATTTCATCGCTAAAGTGGATTATCTCGATGAGAATTTTCCGAAAAGCTCCCGAAAAATCAAAGCACTTGAAGAGTCGCTGAAAGAAGCTGCTACAAGAATTCTTTATCTGAATCCTGAGATTCCCCGCGAGGCTCAGGTGGCTCTGGACAATATCGACAATACCGCTTTCCTGACTCATTTTCTATCATCCAACATCAATGCACCTGTCGAGTCCAAGCAGCGATTGCTTGAAATCAACGACGGAGTTGATCGTGCAACGCTTTTGCTCGAGTTTATGATGAAGGATATCCAGATGCTGGAACTGAAAAGTGAAATCCAAAAGAAGGTTCACACGGACATCGATCAGCAGCAGCGGGATTATTTCCTGCGCCAGCAGATGAAAGTTCTCCAGACTGAACTGGGTGAAGAGGGACCTGAAAAAGAAGTAGATGATCTGCGAACTCGCGGAGATTTGAAACTTTGGAGCAAGGAAGTTGCCAAGCATTTTGATAAAGAGCTGGATAAAATCCTCCGGATCAATCCTTCTGCAGCTGAGTATCCCATCGCGCTCAACTATGCCGAAACGTTGGTTGATTTACCTTGGAATGAGTATACGCAGGATAACTTTGATCTGAAGCACGCCAAAAAGGTTTTGGATGGTGATCACTTTGGACTTGATAAAGTCAAAGATCGAATCATCGAATATCTCGCTGTTTTGAAATTGAAAAACGATCTGAAAGGTCCGATCCTTTGTCTTTATGGTCCTCCGGGTGTTGGGAAAACTTCCCTCGGAAAGTCAGTAGCAAAAGCATTGGGCAGAAAATACATCCGAATGTCTTTGGGAGGATTGCATGATGAAGCGGAAATCCGCGGTCATCGCAAGACTTATGTGGGTGCTATGCCCGGCAAGATCATTCAGAATATGAAAAAGGTTAAAATCTCTAACCCGGTTTTTGTACTGGATGAGATCGACAAGCTTTCTTCAGATTTCAGAGGAGATCCATCGTCTGCATTTTTGGAAGTTTTGGATCCAGAGCAAAACAGCACCTTCATGGACAACTATCTCGAGGTGGAATATGACCTGAGCAAAGTTCTTTTCATCGCCACAGCCAACTCCCTCGATACCATCCAGCCTGCCCTGAGAGACAGAATGGAAATCATCGAAGTGACCGGCTATACCCAAGAGGAAAAAGTAGAAATCGCCAAGCGCCATTTGGTGCCAAAGCAGCGGAAAGAGCATGGACTAAAAGCGAATCAAATAACTTTTGAGAAAGCCGCTTTGGTCAAAATTATAGAAGATTATACCCGCGAATCCGGTGTCCGAAGCTTGGAAAGAGTCATCGGGAAAGTAGTCCGAAACATCGCCAAATCTATCGCGATGGAGGAAGAATATGATCCGAAAATCACCCCGGAAACTGTAAGAAAGGTTTTGGGCTCGGAGATTTTTGACAAGGAAATCTATGAGGACAACAGCATTGCAGGTGTTGTCACAGGACTGGCCTGGACCAGTGTTGGCGGGGAAATTCTCTTCATCGAATCAAGTCTGAGCCGTGGAAAAGGGAAGTTGACGCTTTCCGGCCAACTTGGAGATGTGATGAAAGAGTCAGCAATGACAGCTTTGTCGTATCTGAAATCCAGAGCTGAAAGTTTGGGAATCGACCATCGGGTTTTTGACCAATATGATCTTCATATCCACGTTCCTGCCGGAGCGGTCCCAAAAGACGGTCCTTCAGCTGGTATCACGATGCTCACTGCGATGGCTTCTGTTTACACCCAGCGAAAAATCAAAGCTAAAGTGGCGATGACAGGTGAGATCAGCTTGATCGGAAAGGTAATGCCGGTCGGCGGAATCAAAGAGAAGATTCTGGCAGCCAAACGTGCCGGAATCAAGGAAATCATTCTATGCAAAAAGAATAAGCGTGACATCGAGGAAATCGATCAGCGATATGTGAAAGGAATTGATTTCCATTTCGTTGACCGTGTAGACGAAGTGTTGGATATCGCTTTGATGAAGAATAAAGTGGATCGTCCGTTGATTTTTAACTTCGATTCTGAGAAAAAGAAGGGGGAGTAAAAAGCAGCAGTCGATGATAGATTCAGTTTTTTGTTGTGGAAAAACTTTCCACTAGAAAGGCTGTTATTTTCTCGTTTTGTTGTTCCTCAACCCAACCAACTATTCCCGGCTAACCACCGGATTTAACTAACAGAAGATCATTTAACTAACCTATAATGGATCAAATTCTTGCATTGACTCCTCGCCAAATCGTCGCTGAGTTGGATAAATACATCATCGGGCAAAACGATGCGAAGAGAAATGTGGCCATTGCCCTCAGAAACCGAATTCGCCGATTGATGGTGAAGACGGATATTCAGAAGGATATAGTGCCAAACAACATTTTAATGATCGGTTCGACCGGAGTGGGAAAAACCGAGATTGCCCGAAGACTTGCAAAAGTAGCACAGGCGCCATTTACCAAAGTTGAAGCCTCCAAATTCACGGAAGTAGGCTACGTGGGTCGCGACGTAGAAAGCATGGTTCGTGATCTCATGGAGCAATCCGTCAGCTTGGTGCGCGAAATGAAAAATGAGACTGTCAAAGCCAAGGCAACAGAATCTGTGGAGGAAATTATCCTGGATATTTTGATTCCACCGGTTAAAAGTGCCGGGTTTACGCGGAGCATTTCTGTGAATACGGAGGCAGATTCCGAGCCGGGAAACGATTCTGAATTGAATGAAAGAACGCGGGAGCGATTCAGGGATAAACTTCGGAACGGAGAATTGGATGACCGGAAAATTGAAATCAATGTCAAGGCATCTTCCCCGATGGGTATCGGGATGATCGGAAACGGAATGATGGATGATGCCAGCATGGCCGGACTTCAGGATATGATCTCTGGCATGATGCCGAAGAAGGTGAAAAAGAGGAAATTGAGTATCTCAGAAGCCAGAAAGGTTTTGCTGGAAGATGAGATGTCTAAGTTGATTGACTTTGATGAAGTAAAAGAAGAAGCGATCAAACTTGCTGAAAATAACGGAATCATTTTCATCGATGAGATTGATAAAATAGCTTCCAAGTCCGGGAAGGGCGGAGGCGGTCCGGATGTCAGCCGTGAGGGTGTTCAGCGGGATTTACTTCCAATCGTGGAAGGATCTGCTGTGAATACCAAGTATGGAGTGGTTAATACAGATCATATTTTGTTCATCGCTGCAGGAGCTTTTCACGTGGCAAAGCCATCTGATTTGATTCCGGAACTCCAGGGAAGATTTCCAATTAGAGTTGAACTGCAAAGTTTGACCCAGGAGGATTTTTCAAGAATTTTGAGGGAGCCTAAAAATGCATTGACGAAACAATATCAGGCACTTTTCGAAGCAGAAGAGGTGTATTTAGATTTCACTGATGATGCGATTGAAGAGATTGCAAGGCTGGCTTTTCTGATCAATCAGGAAGTTGAAAATATCGGAGCTCGTCGTCTTCATACGGTTATGAGTCATTTATTGAACGATTACCTATTTGAGGTTCCGGACGTGATCCAGGCAAACTCAAAAATCATGGTGACAAAACAGATGGTTGAGGACAGACTCAGCACCCTGGTGAAGAACCGGGATTTGTCTCAATACATTTTGTGAAAAAAAAAAGGGCATCATTTTGGTGCCTTTTTTTTTATGCAGAAATCACTCCTGATCCTCACCGGTCACACCCAGGGAATTGGCAAAGCAATTCTTGACCATTACCTCAAAAAAGAGGGCATCCAAATACTCGCAATCTCCAGAACTGAGTTGGATATCGAATCCCAAAATCTGACCCAAATCAGCCTTGATTTAGGTGATTTAACGGTTTTAGAAAGTCAACTCGCAGGACTTTTTCCGCAGGATAGCTTCGAAAAGTTCATCCTTATCAACAATGCCGGCTGGATAGGTGAGATAAAACCAATCGGGGAGTTAGGTCCGGCGGAATTGAGAAAACAGATCAATGTTAATCTGCTGGCACCGATGTATTTGACAAATGCGTTCATCAAAGCCTATAAAACCACCGCTGCCCAAAAAATTATTTGCAATATAAGTTCGGGAGCAGCGAGCAAGCCAATTGCAGGTTGGGGAGGATATTGTAGCACGAAGGCTGCCTTGGCGATGTTCACTCTTGTAGCTGCAAAAGAAAATAAAAGCCAGGAATTTAAATTTTACAGCCTGGCTCCCGGAGTTGTGGATACCCAAATGCAAGCAGAAATCAGAAATGTAACCGAAGCTGATTTTCCGGATCTTGAGAAATTCAAAAAATATCAGGAAGAAGGCCTGCTTTCTTCTCCTGAATTGGTAGCTAGGAAAACCGCTTATGTGCTGGAAAATCCTAACCTGTTTGCTGAAGTAATTCAGGATGTGAGAAACGTTGAGTTGGTTTAATTTTCCTTCTTTGGGTAATCAATAAACCAGAATTGAACAGTTTTTCGGTTCAATTCAGACCAGCTTTTTGCATCCAGTTTAAATCCGATATGGCCGGAAGTGGGAAGATTGTCCAGGTCAATTCCCAGTTCATTGATCAGTTCATTCATCCCAGGATTATGACCGATCACGAAAAGAGTGTCATGAGAATCCTTTTGCATATGGATGCATTTCAAAATCATGCCTGGGGATGCGTGGAAGAGATTTTCTTCAACTTCAATTTTTTCTTCAGGGAAGTTTAACTCCTGAGCCGTAATTTTTGCTGTCTCAAGTGCGCGCAGTGCGGAAGAAGAGAGGATTCTATCCGGTTGAATTCCTCGTTTCTTAAGCTTTTTAGCCATTTTTGGAGCATCACGAAGACCCCTTTCTGCAAGTGGGCGATCATGATCATTTTGCCAGGGTTTGTCCCAGGAGGATTTGGCATGACGGATAAGGATTAATTTCTTCATTACCCCAAATTAGGAATGATTATTTTGTTTTTTTTGATCTAATCTTTACTTTTATCGCAGTTCAAATACATTTTCCCACAATTCATTATGTTTACCGGTACAGTTAAATTTTACAATGAGGCTAAGGGTTTCGGATTTATCGTAGATGACGATACCCAAAGCGAAATTTTCGTTCACGCCACGGGGTTAATCGACAAGGTTGCCCAAAATGACAAAGTTTCTTATGACATCAAGGATGGAAAAAAGGGACCAAATGCAGTCAACGTCAAAAGAGCGTAATCAGCAATTTTGAAGTTCTTGTTAAAAAGACCCCTGGAATTAAGTTTCAGGGGATTTTTTGTTTTCGGTCTCTACTGATTCTGTTACCGGGAAGATTTTTTCCAGACTTTCTCTGATGTCTTCCGGCAGGCCTTTTAAATACAAATCTCTTTTTGGGAATGGAATTTCGATCCCGTTTTTCTGGAAGGCTTCATAGATTGCAGACATGATCTCAGCTCGCATATCGAGCCATATATCAATCGTTTCGACCCAAAACAATACTCTGAATTCTACTGAGCTGTCTCCGAAATTCTCCATAAGAACTCTCGGAAGTGGAATTTTCAACACTTTTTCCCGAGCTAAAACACCATCAATAACGGATTTTACTTTTTGCATATCAGAGCCATAGCTTACGCCGACCTTGATTTCAATCCGTCGCCGATTATCCGAAAGGGTCCAGTTGACAAGTTGTTGAGACAAGAGATCACCGTTTGGTACCACGATCTCAGAACCATCATAAGCCTGGATTTTGCTGGCGCGAATTCCTACTTCTTTGACTGTCCCGCTCATGTTGCCCACTTCAATTTCGTCGCCGATTTGGATGGGTCTTTCGAATGCTAAAATGATCCCTGAAACCAGGTTGTTGATGATCGTCTGCAGACCAAAACCAATACCTACAGAAAGTGCTCCAAGAACGATAGTAATATTATTCAAGGGAATGCTTGCAGCTGCTGCTGCAATGAAAAATCCCACTGTAATAATTGCCAAACGGATAAGCAAAACAGAACTGCCAAGCTTCTTATTCCTGCCTTCGGCTTTTTTCTGGTCTTTGACTGAGGCGAAATAAGCGATCGTATTGGCTAACAGTAAACTTGCGTAAATCAGTAATCCGAACAGGATAATACTTCCATACGTGAAGGAATTATCACCAATAAATCTTTCTTTTTCTAAAAACAGCCTTAAGTAGTCTACTACAGCATCTTTGAGGGAAGCATTTTGAAGAAAGCTAAAAGTCCAAAGCAAAACTGCCGCAAAAAGGAATATTCCCTTGAGGCGTTTCTGAATACCTTGAAAATCAAAATAGGAGGTAAATGTGTCGGTTTCTTTTTTGCTATACTCGATTAATAGATAGATTCCTTCCATAATCACATTCACGAAAAAATATAAGCTTATCGCCTGCATGAATCCTGTCACTCCTGCTACACTGACGATTTTGGCCAAACTGAAGCGCCCAAAAATATTGGCCAGGAATCCAAAACTCAGTAATACAAACATGAACAAAGAGATCTTAGTGAGGAAAGTTTCTTCCTTTTTATCTTCTGTCTTAAACTTCCTGCTGCTAATTCCTGAAACATACAATGGAAACAAGCTGCCTAAAAGAAGGTAAATTCTCTCCTGATAAACGATCTCTCTGAACAGATTACTAATGGAAAAAAACAGAAAAAATAGAATCATGATGACCCACTTCAGAAAGTCATTTTTTTCATATTGTTCATAGATGAGCACAGTGGTAAAAGCTACCTGCAGAATGATCAAAAATGTAATGAACACAAGCGAAGGCCTTTCGAATAAAAATACCAGAAGCGGCAAGAGGGAAGTCATCGTTGCCGAAAGCGGGTATTTTTTATAAAACCGAACCCGCTCTAAAATCAACTTTCCAAAATCCTTTTGAGATTCTATCTTTTTGATCACAGTTTTCATCAAAAAATAAACAAAACCGATCAGGAATAAACTGAGACCTAGGCTTGCCTTGTTATCTGCGAGGTAAGTTTTCAGGAAACCAAAGTTGAGATCGATGGACTCTTTTGAGATTTCAAGAATTGTCCTTGGTGAAGGAATTGAGTTGGTTTCCCATAGGTAATTTATTTCTTTAGTCAGTAAGGAGCGCTCCAGTTCTTTTTTATTTATTTCTATAAACTGATCAAGCGTCATGAGATTGATACTGACTTTGCTTACTTCAGATTGGAATCTTGCCGTGATCAGTTGCTGACTGTACAGTGCGCTGTCCAGCATAATTATATCCCCTTTGAGCTTCAAAATAGCCTCCGAATAAGCGGGGATGATCGAGGAATCTTTTAAGTTGTAGGTTAATAATTTGTCGTTTTTGATCGTTTTGAGAAGACTGTCGAGGTGGGTGAGCTCAGACATTCTTTTGTCTATCGTCTTTTCAAAATCTTGGTTTTGCCTTCCTATGTTATTTGTGACCCAGTTTAGCCCATTGATGTAGCGTAGATTAAAGTTTTTGCCGGGAGTCTGTATGCTTTGGGTGATTCGTTCGATGGTGTTATTAAATGCAATAATCTCCTGTGAATATTCGAGTGTATCGAGCGGCTTAAAAAGGTCCAGTTTGATTTGATTCGCAAGCACCGAATACAATTTGCCTTTGGTGATCAAATCCTCCAGAGTCGGTTTTTGCGGACCAGCGAGATTAGCTTCCACGAGCGAATCGAAAGTTGCATCCTCGACAAAAAGCCCTTCTACAATGCTTGATTGGGAAGGTATTGTGTCTTGTCCTTTTACTGCAATGGCCAAAAACGTGGAAAGGAAAATGAAAAATAGACTTTTGAATTTCATACTGTTTAGAAGTATTACCCGGGTAAAATTACACTATAAATTCTCATTTGCATTTCAAGCGAACGAATGGTGATATGGGCAATTTAGTCATCAATAATTCAAACATTTCCCCCTTAATTCTGTCAATTTGACTCGATCATTTATAATATTTTGGTATTAAACAGTCAAAGTGGCTTGAATATTTGGCTGGTATAGATTTTTCTCAAGTGAAAAAGTAATCGAAAAACACTAAACCACACACAAAATGAGACTTGTAAAGTACAACCAACTTGATCCTCAGGTTCCGGCTTCATTCAGCGGAATGCTCGACAGATTCTTTAATGATTCATTTGGAGCTGCGTTGAAACAATTCAATCCGGCAGTAGACATCGCCGAAGATGAGAAATCCTATGAAATCCATGTTGCGGTTCCCGGCGTGAAAAAGCAGGATTTCAAAATTGATCTCATCGATGGCAAATTGACCATCTCGGGTGAGCGAAAAATGGAAGAAAAGAAAGATGGAAAAAACTTCCATAGCATCGAAACTCAGTATGGATCTTTCAGCAGATCGTTCTTCATTCCGGAAGAAGTGAAGGTGGATAAAGTGGAGGCAACCTATGAGGATGGCTTGCTGAAACTGACCCTTCCAAAGAAGGAAAAGAAAATTTCTAAGGCCTCCATTGAAGTAAAATAATCAGGAGTGGGGAAACCCACTCTCTTTATTTTGGTTACATATCCAATAAGTGGAAAAAGCGGTTAATTCTTGTTAATTTGGAGGAATTGGCGAGCAAAAATGCTTTTCTTTTGAAGCCTTTTTCTACAAAATTGGTTGAAGATTTAAATAACTTAAGATACGATATGAGCAAAAGACAATTCTTTTTGGGAATGCTGCTAGCCTCCATGATTGGAGGTATTGTCGCATTAGCCGGGGCTAGTTTTCTGGCACCGCGTCAGAACGCCAGTAGCTTTGATGAAAAGCAACAATCGAGTTTTGTAAACATGCTTTCAGGGAAAGATTTTACGATTCCTGACGGGATAAATTTTGTGGCATCTGCCCAAGCGGTAACCCCGGCTGTAGTTCACGTGAAAAGTCAGATTTCCTATAGTAACGGAGGGGGTCAAAGAGACCCGTTGCAAGAGTTTTTTGGCTTTCCTCCCAGAGATGGGCAAGAAGGACCTCCCCAGGGAATGAGTTCCGGATCAGGGGTTATTATTTCCTCCGACGGATACATTGTGACCAACAACCACGTAGTGGAAGGTGCCAATAAAGTGGAAATTTCCCTTGAAAATAATAAGCGATTTACTGCAACTGTTATAGGAACAGATCCATCGACTGATCTGGCTTTGTTGAAAATTGAAGCTTCTGATTTGCCTTTTGTGCGTTTCGGAGATTCTGATAACACACAAATTGGTGAATGGGTCCTGGCCGTTGGAAATCCTTTTGATTTGAATTCTACCGTGACAGCAGGTATTATCTCTGCCAAAGCAAGAAATATCGGCATCCTGAGAGATGTAGAAAATAACATGCAGGTTGAGTCATTTCTTCAGACAGATGCCGTTGTTAATCCAGGAAACTCCGGAGGAGCTTTAGTAAATCTTGCCGGGGAACTGATCGGAATCAATACCGCGATTGCTTCAAACACAGGGACTTTTGCAGGGTACTCTTTTGCTGTGCCAAGTACACTTGTTAAAAAAGTGATGGATGATCTGATGAAGTTCGGAACTGTGCAGAGAGGATTGCTGGGGGTTAACATCCAAAATGTGAGTCCTGAGCTGGCCGATTATCTGAAGAAAGAATTCCCGGTTGAGCAAGGTGTTTACGTCGGCGGAGTCAATGAAAATAGCGGAGGAAAAGCGGCCGGACTCAAGGAAGGCGATATCATCATAGGGGTAGATGGAAAAGTGACCAATAATGTATCAAACCTTCAGGAGTTGGTTGCCAGAAAACGACCTGGCGATAAAGTAGAGGTGGAATATATCCGCGACGGCAAAAAGTATAAAACAACTGCAACACTCAAGAATTTCTCAGGGGATACCAACATCGTTAAGAAAGAAGTGCCGAAAAGATTTGAGTTTGGAGGATTGGTGGTTGAGGATGTGAAGCCAACTATAAAAGAGCAGCTCGAAATTTCAGGCGGAGCATTGATTACCAATGTTGGTGGTGCCAATTGGAGAGAAGCAGGTGCGAAAGAAGGATTTATTATTACTTCAATTATCAGCAATGATGGAAGAATCAGGATTACGAGTGCAGAAAACCTGATTGAAGTACTTGAAGATAAAAGTGGAGAAGAAGTGGTAGTTCTCGGAATGTTCCAGGATGGAACGGAGTACTACTTCGAAGTCAATCTGGATTAGATCTAAACTTGATTAATAGAAAATGAGAGGCCGGGATTCCCGGCCTTTTTTGTTTTTGAACTTCCTCAAAACCATTCAAATGCAGCCGGATTCAAAACTTAAATCATTTTTGTACTTTGAAGTTTCAAAACCCAATGACCTATGAAAAAACAAGTAATATTTCTGCTTTTAGCCTTTTCACCCCTTTTTATTCGAGCCCAAAGTTCCTCAGTTTTGACGCCGCAGGGAAAGCAACCACTCCAGGGAATTTCAACAGACCGAATAGCAAAGCTTGACCAAATGCTGGATGAAGCTGTGAGTTCTAATCAGGTTCCGGGTTTGGTCGCCATGGTCGTGAAGGATGGAAAGATCGTCTACCACGAAGCAAAAGGAATGGCTGATGTCGCTTCCGGTCAGGCGATGGCAAAGGATCAGATTTTTAGAATTGCTTCTCAGACCAAAGCAATCACCTCAACTGCCGTCATGATGCTTTGGGAGGAAGGAAAATTCAAACTGGACGACCCGATTTCGAAATACATTCCTGAGTTTGCCAATCCGCAAGTTTTGGCCGGATTCAGATATTCTGACACTACGTACTCGACTAAGCCATCCACCAAAGAAATCACCATTCGCCATCTGCTTACCCATACATCCGGGATCGGATATGGGGTGATCGATGGAAATGAGCAAATGAAGATGATTTATGGAAAAGCCGGGATTGTGGATCTCTATACCACCAGGGATATCAAAATCGCCGATAATATTAAGAAGCTGGCCAAACTTCCGCTTCATCACGAGCCTGGTGCGAAATTCACCTACAGTGAAGGATTGGATGTATTGGGTTATTTGATCGAAATCGTATCGGGAATGCCATTCGATCAGTTTTTGCAAACCCGTCTTTTTGCGCCTATGGGAATGAATAACACGGGTTTCTACCTGAATGAAACTCAGGGGAAAAAGCTGGTCACCATCCACCGAAAAGTAAATAACCAATGGGAGTCATTTCCAACTACTTTTTATGACCCGAATTATCCAAAAACGGGGGCTAAAACCTTTTTCTCCGGAGGAGCAGGGCTTTCTTCCACAGCGGAAGACTACGCCAAATTCCTTCAAATGTACCTCAATGGTGGTTCATACAACGGCACTCAATTCCTGAGTTCTACCACTATCGAAACCATCATGTCCAATCAGGTCGGAGACTTACTTGGCAATGGAGGAAAGGATTATGGGTTGGCTTTTGGGTTGGTTGATCCAAATGGAGTGGCGCAGGGAGGAATCGGAAGCCTCGGGACTTTTGATTGGGGTGGATATTTCAATACCCAATATTTCGCAGATCCTGTGACCAAAACTATCGGGATCCTGATGAAGCAAACTCAAGGAAATACGGGAGATGAAACCAGCTGGAAATTCCGTCAGATGGTTTTTACTTCAGTTCAGTGAGTATTAAGGAAAGACAAACAGATGAATTTTAAAGATTGAAAGTTTCCTGATAAATATTCCGATCTGAAAATAAATAGAGCCTTTCTTCCAAAGAAAGTTTTGAATTGGTAAATTCTATACGCTGATGCGAACTATGGTTTCAAAAAAGTGTCAGTCTTTTCTAAACGCTAACTGAAAACCCATGAAAAAGCGCGAATTTTTGAAGAAGACTCTGGCAAGTTTCGGGACGATTGTCGCCATCCCGGTGATGGGTTGCGATACCAAAGGTGCCACGGATCGAACAGATCCGGCCTGTGAAGTATCACCAAAGGAAACCCGTGGCCCCTTTCCGATCAAATCTCCTGCAGATCTGATGCGCGCAAATATCGTGGCGGACCGACAGGGAATTGCCTTGTTGATCAATCTTAAAATCCAGGATCAAAGTGAATCCTGCTCACCGATTTCTGGTGCCCAGGTAGATATCTGGCATTGCGATGCTGAGGGACATTATTCCGAATATGGAGGCATTCGCCTTCAGGAAGCAGACTTCAGAAATGTCTCATTTCTTAGGGGACGACAGACTACTGATGCAAATGGTCAAGTTTCCTTTATCAGTATTTTTCCGGGTTGGTATCCCGGCCGCGCTCCTCATATCCATGTGGATGTGCTTCGGGATGGGAACATTCTACTGAGCACACAAGTAGCATTTCCCGAAGAAAGTACTTCCGAAGTCTATGCAAGTCGGGGTTACAAAGGGAAAGAGGATACTTCCAATTCAGCTGATGGGGTATTCCGAAACAGCCTTGCCGGGAATATGGCCGACTCAGTAATCGGAAACTTGAACGATGGCTATACACTGAGCAAGGTTATTACCGTGGGATAAATTTCCACAGGAAGTTTCCGTAGGGTTAAAATAACAAGGAGTTTTCTGTTTTAATCTTTTGCCCGCAGGTTTTCACCATCTCTGAAATGTAATCTTCGGAAAACTAACGCGGAAAGCATCGTCAAACTTCCAATGACCAAAAAAGTATAGCGAAAAGCCTGGTGAATTTCACCTTGGACTAACTGAACATCTCCCTCAAAAAGTTTCAGCAGAATCAACCCAAAAGCTACTCCGAAACCAATCGCCAACTGTTGATTGACGGAAATCAGGGAATTACCGCTGCTCGTGTGATAATTTCTCAGATCCGAAATGGAAATGGAGTTCATCGAAGTAAACTGGATGGAGTTGAAAAATCCCAGGACCGCAATAATAGGCACATGCCAATAAATAGAACTTTCGATTCCCGGGATAGCCAGCGCGCAAATCAAAATTCCAATCACAAGCGTATTGGTCATCAAAGTAGTCCGGTAGCCAAAGCGTTCGAGAATTCCGATTACCACCGATTTGCCAAACATGGCAGTCAATGCCATGGGAGCGACGATCCAACCCGAAGTCACCGCCGATTGCCCATAAGCAATTTGGATCATCAGAGGTAAAAGCAAGGGCACGGAGCTGATTCCCAGTCGGGTTGCCAGATTTCCTAAAATTCCCACCCGGAAAGTTCGGACTTGAAAAAGATCTAAAGGGAATATTGGGTTTTCATCCTTTTTGGCATGTCTGTAGTAGTAATATAGCATCAGAAAGCCCAAAACCAACGCAACCAAAATTGGTGTGATGTGGAATGAGTTACCCAGTAATTCGAGAGAGATAGAAAGCAAAAAAGACGCTGCCGCAAAAATCAGAAATCCTTTCAGGTCAAAATCCAGGGTTTTGGATCTATAGTCTGGTAGGTATTTGAAACTCATTACAATCCCGATAAGCGCAATCGGAAGGTTGATCAGGAAAATCCAATGCCAGGTCAGATAATCTACCAAATATCCTCCCACAAGCGGACCCAAAACCGGACCGATCAGCGCTGGGACAATGGCAAAGTTCATCGCCTGAACAAGTTCATTTTTGGGATAGGTTTTGATCAGGGTAAGTCGGCCCACAGGAGTCATGAGACTACCTCCCACTCCTTGCAAAACCCGTGAAAGAACCAATTGGCTGAGGTTTTGGGAGAGAGAGCAAAATAAGGAGCCTATCGAAAAAAGGGCTAAAGCGAAGATAAATACCTTTTTGGTGCCGAATTTATCCGCTAAAAAACCACTGACAGGCATCAGCAAAGCCAACGTCAGCACATAGCTGATGATGGCATTCTGCATGTTGAGCGGGGATTCGTTCAGGTCTTTGGCAATTGCCGGCAGGGAGGTATTCAAAATCGTGGAATCCAGCATCTGCATAAAAATGGCCGTAGCCAAAATGACGGGAAGCACTTTTTTGATTTGAGGGCTGGTGATTGCCTGATCCATGAACCTATTTTCTAAAAATTTCCAGCAAGGTACCAGTTCTGGGAGTTCTGGGTATTAGACGCCTTGACCTTTCCTATCTCGGGGAACAGGGCGTAGTGTATGGAGATTCCTAAAACTGATAAATGCTTCTGTCTTCTGATTGCAAACTTGTAACCAGAAAAGCCCGAAAAATTAGACTTTGGAGTCAATTTCCCGGGCTTTATTAGTTGAATCAGACGTGCTGATTGATTTCTGAAGGATTAGACTCTGTTCAATTCTCCGATGAATTTTACCATTCTGGCGTCATAGGCAGCATTTACTTTAGCGTATTCCTCTTTCTTTGAAAGCGGTCCTTCGATCACCAGGAAGTAAATGATTTTTTCACCAATGGGAGTAATGATAAAGCTGACACCATTGCTCAGGAAAACTTTGACAGCATTCATTTCCGGATATTCAGATGGCGTAACTCGTCCGCTGATCTTGCTTTTTGAGGTGCCTTTTGCCATGTCCGTTACACTTAAAATCGCCGAACCTCCAATCATCTCAGGAGTCTTCTTTTTAAGTGTATCCATGATTTTTGCAAAAAATTTCTTTTGCGAAGCCGTTGACATATCTCCTGTCATCAATTTCTCTTTTCTGAAACCGTAGGACTGATAAATCTCCATCAGTTTGTCAAAAAGGGTTTTTTTAGCCGCATGAAGTTCAATCTCAGCTGACAGAAGTCTGCCGATCAAGTAGTCAAGGCTATTTTCCTGACCGCTTAAAAGGATCTCCTGATTATCAGAAAGATAAAGGACTTCTTCTCCACCACCTGATTGCAAATTAGGATTGTCGCTTAGCGGAGAAACCAACTCAGGAAGAGTTTTTACTTGTTTTTCAGCTCTTTCGAATATTTTGTTAATGGTCTCAGTTATGAAAATGGATTTTTCACAAGATAAATTCTTGTGATCTTCCAAAAGCAAAGCAGAGAGCAGGGTGCTTAATTGATGGAACGAAAGCAAAACAAATGCATCTTTAGGCGATTTTCTCACCGCTAAGGCCATTTTATTCTGCTTGGAATCGATTGCAAGGACGGAATCAAAACCACCTTCCTGAGCATAGTCTATAGCAGCTTTCAGGTGCTTCATAGAAAACGCATCTTGTGGGTTTTGCAAGGATTCCGAAAGAGCGAATCTTTCTGCTTCAATACCCAAACTCAAAATCTTGTTGATCGAATCTTCTTCTGCTGAAGAACAAGCAATCAGAATTTTTATGTTTTTGATGGTCTCAATTTCTTCGGCCTCAATGGTGGTCGTTTGGTTGTCAGTATCCATTTGGATATCAAGGTTAAGTTAGATTTGTATATTATTCGTCTTCGATTCTTCCCTACTTTTCTCCGTGGAGGAATGCCATTTTGCAGGGAATACTATCAAAAGGGCGTACTGGGCTCTGGTGAGCTATATTTTTGATCCTGAAGATTAATCTTCAACCAACTTTCAGGCTGATTCTTCGATCACATTTTCATCGATGAAGGTGTCAGCCTTTGAGCTGAAATTTTTCCTTGTGGGCTAAGTTGCTTAAGATGAGCCTTTTTACCCAATTTATGGTTACGTTCTGTGATTTTGTTTCAAAATCCACATTTTGACGGAGGCCAAAGAAACCGAAGTAATTCTTCATTGGTGAAATAGGTTTTTCTAATCAGATTTTCCCATTTGATGAAGCTTTGAAGTTGAAAAAATCAAACGGATAAAAGCGAGGATACACAAAGGTAATAAAAAAAGGCGAAAGCGGAATTTTATTTGGATTTTTCCGATGCGTTATTACGGAAAAAGCCCGTCTGAGCTCAATCAGACAGGCTTTTTTAAATGTCAATTTTTCTTATTTCGTACAAATTACCCCAATTCAGGCATCTTGCACCAATTTATGGGATCCGGGATTCGCAGTTTTCAGCAAGCGATTTCCCCTAATATCCAATTCAATTTGCAATTGATTAAGGCTGAATGGCCAGCCCAAAATCAGAATAATTGAATTTAAAATTCCTTTGGATTGAAAGCCATAGTGACTTGAGCTTATTCGCACCTATTCCAGTGGCAGTGTGGGATTGCCTAACAAGCAATTACTCCCCCTTCACATACTTCCGCCAGTTATGCTGCTCTTTGAATCCCAAGACCTCACGGATCTTGCGATTTGAAAACAAGGCTTCATGTTCCTCCAATTCACGGGTAATCGGCACACCGGGGAAAAACTGTTCTGCCAATTCTTTGCTGGGGATAATCGCACCGTTGTGATCGTTTCCGGCATTGAAAATCTGAAAACCAAGATCATCTTTTTGCAAGCATAAATCCACAATCTGGCCCAGATCACGCGCATCAATATAACAGAACGCATTCCTGCGGCGCACTTCCGGGTTTTTGAAATAATGGGGAAACAGTTCAGTGTATTCGTGAGGCTCGATCACATTTCCGATCCGAAGAGTATAAATATCAACTCCTGACCGCCGCTGAAAACTGCGTGCCGTTTTCTCATTCACCACTTTCGATAATCCATAGCTATCCATGGGGTCCACATCATAGTCCTCTTCCAAGGGCAACGAGTTAGGATCGGTTTTGCCGTTTGAAAAACAGATTCCGTAGGTGGTCTCTGAGGAAGCAATGATAATCTTCTTGATTCCAAGCTTAACAGCTGCTTCAATCACATTGTAAGTTCCGATAGTGTTGACCCGAAAGGTTTCATTGTCAGGGTTGATCAGGATCCTGGCCACAGCAGCAAAATGTACGACTGCATCAAATCTGGGTACTCCGGTACCAGGTTCCATCTCATCAAACCCCGCGTACGAACTCATGGCGTTAAACATTTGTCCCGAGTCTGTAATGTCAGCGATCAGATTGTCCACTCCCGGGTGATTCAACGGTTTAAGGTCCACATTCATCACGCGATGGCCTTGGTCAAGGAGGTAAGGGATGACATGCTTTCCTGCTTTTCCCGATCCTCCGGTGAAGAATATTCGTTTTTTGGTCATGGGTTAAGTTTGTTAATGGAGGTGTTATTTTTTGGTCTGGAGCTGGGTCTTGTTTTCCCAGCCATTCAATCTGGCCAAGGCTAAACTAATCCAATTGTATTCAATATTTCAGGTGAAATGTGAAAATTATCAAGCGTCTTGTTGAGCAAAGCAAGAAAGGGAATTGCAAATTTTAATTGATAGTAAAGTGTAGCTTCTCCCGAAAGCTTTCGTGGACTTTGTCCAGACGGAAGTCAAACCACACCTAGAAGGGAAAGTGTTTTTTATTTTGAATCTTTATTTTCCTCCTTTTCTAAATCCGATCAATTGCCTGTATTTGTTTTCGGATTCCTTCAAGTCCTCTTCTAATTTTTTGTAATTACTGATGTCTTTAATGGTAATTACAGCTGCTACAACATGATTGTCCTGGTCTATCAAGGGTCTTCCGCTAATAAGGACTCTCCGTTTTTGCAGGGTGGTTGGGTTCCAGATGACAATATCTACATCATCAGTGACTTCGCCGTTAAAAGCCCGTTCCATCGGTAAATTTTGAGAAGGAAAAGTGTTTTTACCATCGGGATAATACAGGTGAAAATGATCGGTCAAATCAGTAGAAATTTTGTCGTCTTCCTCAATCCCAAAAATCTCGTGGGCCATATCATTTGCCAACACAACCTTTTTATCGGCGTTGGTCACAATTACTCCCTCACCAATATTTTCAACAATCAGCCGCAGTTTTTCTTCATTTTCATACAATTCCTCAATCGCTTTTTGTTGTTCGTTTTCCAGGTTGACCAAAGCAGTAATGTCTTGTGCCACGGCATACAACAATCCGGTCGAAACGTCCGGAGAGGTAAACCATTGTAGCCATTTCAGGCTACCATCTTTGCAGATGTACCGATTTTTAAATTGCATGGTTATGGCACCGGTTTTAAGCTTGACCACTTCCCTTGACGTGTGGTTTTTATCTTCGGGATAGACAAAATTCAGGAAGGGCTGACTCAATAATTCTTCTTCGGTATATCCCAATATCTTGATGGTGGCAGGATTGACTTTTATGAATTTGTCCGAAGTGGCAATCAGCATCATTTCGGTTGACATATTGAAAAATTTGTCAGACGAAGCCAATGATTCTTCCAGTTTTTTCCGTTCAGTAATGTCGGTTGAAATCCCTCCGATGGCGTAAATCCTGCCTGTTGAGTCATAAAGAGGAAATTTCACAGCCAGATAGGTATGTTTTCCGTCCTCCTGTTCTATGGTTTCTTCGGTTTTCACTTCCCGAAGTTTTTTGATGACTTCTGCTTCTGAATTTCGAAACATTTCAGCCACCTGTTGGGATAAAAAATCGGAGTCGGTTTTACCAATGATTTCCTCATTGGGAGTTTGAAAAACCGCACCAAAATCCTTGTTCACCAAGAGGTACTCACCATTCAATTTTTTGATGAAAATCGGATTGGACGTATTGTCAATAATGGATTGCAATAATTGTTTGTTTTCAAAAAGTAATGTTTGGGCAACTTGTCTGGCACGTAACTGATACCGAATGATAAAGTATACAATGATGAGTAAAATGATGGATAGTCCGAATAATGAAAGTTCAATCCAGTTTAAACTCGCATCCATGGTTTTATCCCTCTCTTGATCCAGTCGAAAGATGAAGATCAATCCGGATGTAATGACTACCATTACATTAATGATGAATCCAAAGAATATTTTCTTTTCTAAAGAAATTTTCATTGAACTGCGGATTTTAAAAGGGAAATTATAAGACCGATAAGATTAGATTTTGAAGACTTATGTATTTGGAATTTAGCGAATTATCTTGAAATTTTACAATATTTTACGTGGAAATAATCATATAATTAATCGATCATTTATCCGTAAAAAAGCGGGTGCCGGTTGTAGTCCTGACAGGCTCGGACTAGGTGTAATCTCGTACTGTTGTCGGGAGTAATTACACCCTCTCATCCTTTCCAATTTGTAATTGGCAAAGGCAACTAATTACCAATAATCTAATTCGATCAATCCCTACTATCTGAAAGGTCAAGAAATTTGGCATTTCCTGATCACTCCCGAGCTATCGGGAGGAAACGCTTCACCCATAAGATTAAGTTACACCCAGGTTGGGAATTGTAAATTCTATTGAATAGTAAGGTGTAGCTGCTCCCGAAAGCTTTCTTGGACTAAGCCTAGGTGGGTTTAACTTAAGGAAGCGAATGAGATTTGAATTCCATCATCCTGTTGTGTAAGTTCAATCAAATTTAAACTCTGCAATTTTATATGAATAGAATATTTTTAGTTTCAATAATCGCCTTTCTGTTATTTAGTGTGGCCCCTTTAACTTTGTTGGCTCAAAACAATCCTTCAGGACTTAAGTATGGAAAATATAGTTGTACCGCCAGTAAGTATAAAAATGGTGCTTACGAATATATTCCCCGTGGTGCATTTACAATAGCCGAGAATGGGACTTACTCCTACCTTGGTTTTGAAAAACCGAGCACGGGAAAATATAGTGTTGATAAAACAGGGAATCTATTATTTGCCGGCGGTTACCTTAATAATGGCAAGGCAGAGAAAATTGACAGGCCGAATAAATTTTTTCTGGTATTCCCGACGATTCCAGACAATCGGTGGACTTGTACATGTGTTGAAAATTAACCTTGGCGAAAAGATCCAGGCTTGTCCCGACTTTTCAATTGCATGAAATCCCTTCTGGGAGTTAGCAAATTTCGGTTGAGTCCGGGACCCAGAACTCCGACATTCCGGTTAGGAACTGGTAAATACAGTGATTCAATCCTCTCAGTGGGGTTTTTAGATAAATGCTATGAAAGACTTAAATGAGATTTGAGTTCTGATCTCGGATATTTCTACTTCGATCTCGAATGACCGAGTTCTGATCTCGGATGATCAGGAAAAAAGAGGGAGAATTAATCTGAAATTGAAAGAAGTGAGTTTCTCCCCAACTTATAGGGTATTCAGATTGCTCTATTATCAAATTCTATCGGATAGTCGAGCGTAGTTGCTCCCGTACAACTGACAAGGCTACGCTCTGGACCACGCCATTCACACCCATTATGTGGCAAAAAAAACGGTAAGAACACTATCCCCTCCTGCTTATATTCAACATTTGAATTAACTTGGTATACGATAAAATCTTATCTGAACGATTATGAAAAATAAACTGATTTATGCCTCCTTATTAGTTGTGATTTCATCAATAATAGCATGTAGTACAAAAACAGAAGAGCCTGTAGTTCCTCCTGTTATTGATAAAGAACAAATCAAAAAAGAAATACAAGCCAAAGAAAATGAATATGCCGCCTTGTATAATTCAAGGGAATTGAAAAGCATTGGCTACTATGCGGATGATGCTATTACTTATTCGCAGAACAGAGAACCATTAGTTGGCAAAGAGGCCATCGTAAATTACTTAAAAGCCGGGATTGACTCCATGATGGAGGATTTGAAAATTTCATTTGAAACAAAGGAAGTTTTCGTATCAAATGATGGGAATCAGGTAGTTGAAATTGGCTATTATAGATTAGTCGACTCCTTGAATACGAATTACAATTCAGGGAATTACATGGTCCTGTTTGAAAAGAGAGATGGAAAATACGTCAGCGTGAGGGAAATGAGTACGTCAGATATACCTCTGGAGTAGAATGGTAAAGAATATATAAGAAGAGGCTACCTGAAACATCAGATAGCCTCTTTATTTTTCCGAAAGTCTTTAAAAGGTTCCTTAAGGTTTCTCTTCCAGCCCTTTTATTAATTTCTTCCGCCGCGTCTCATTCCGCCGCCTCTCGATCCGCCACCTCCGCTGAATCCTGCGGATGATCTTGATGTTCCTGCTCCACTGTAGCGGGAAGCCCCGGCCGAACTCGGCCTGGATTGTGTCGTAGGGCGTGTAGCAGCCGATGATCCACCGGATGGGCGATTAGCAGATGCCCCGGTTGATGGGCGAGCTGCGGTTCCTGTGGAAGGACGATTTGAAGTTCCTGCTGAAGCACGAGTCGAGGCACCTGTGGAAGGTCGGGTTGAAGCACCTGTGGAGGGTCGGGCTGATGCATTATTGGCTCCATTATATCGACCATTCGCCATGTTATTGTTCACGGTATTGGACCTGTTTCGGGAGTTGTTGTAATTATTGTAATTGTTTCGATTGTTGATGATTACAGTGTTGCCACCATACCCATATCCATGATGATGATAGTAGTTATTGTGACGGTATACTCCGATGGCCATTACTGTAAAAGCTCGAAAATAAGGTGGGTAGTAGCCATAATAATAGGGCGGATAATAGGGTACATACGCCGGAGAATAAACATACTGAACCACCGGAGTTGTCTCGACCACTACTACTGTCGTTGTGGCCGGAGCACTTACGATTACAGTGTCCTTTCCTTTGTAAGCGGGATTGGCAGTGACTGCCGGTTTCACCGTTTCCCTTAGCTCCACGATATAATCTTTACCATACAAATCCGGATCGCCGACTATTTCCATTGTGACTTTTTTGTCAGCATCCTTTGATAACAGGATCACTGCCACGTCCTGTTTTTCTTTTTCACTTACAGGAACCTGAAGTATAAATGTGAAGTCATCGCCATCCTGTTTTGTCTCCACCTTTATGAAGTCGACCTTTCCATCCAAATCCAAATCCAGGTTATTCACTCCGGTCGATTCCATGTTGAGTGATTTCTCGAATTCTTCTATGGTGGGTGATTTCTGAAAAAGATCCAGAACCGCATAGAGATCGAGGTTATCACCAGGCAATCCAAGTAGTGTTGAATCGCTTTCGTTTTGAGCATGGGCAGCCACACCAAGTAAACTCATAGCTATCAAAAGGCATACTGAAATATATGTTTTCATAACAGGATCATTTATAAGAAAGGTAGCAAATAGTTGAGACTCACTCAAGTTCATGGCCTTTTAGTGCGTGTGAGTAGCATGATGCTAAAAATGGGGAAAAAGCTTGCCAATTGGTCGGATGATTTTCCGAGGGGAGCAAGAGTCACAGAGATACACCGGGAAAAAAACGGAGAGACTATGTTCAGGCCAGCTTTCCACACTCAGTGGTTTTCGATTGCTAGAATAACAAATTCTATTGGATAGTCGGACTTAGTTGCTCCCGTACGGCTGTCGGGACTTCGCTCAGGCTTACATTCTACGCTCAGTAAGGGCGCATGTCCCTTCAGGTTATCCTTGCTGGCATGATTGTGGATACCGTCGAACTGTAATATTTCTTACTTATGAACATAAAAAGAATTTTCGGAGCCATACTTACAATTTTGGGTATAGTAGGGCTTATTTATACCGCTGTCTCATTTGCCAATGATTCAGCAGACATTAAACAAATGATAGTATTTGGATCATTGGGCCTATTATTTTTTATAGCTGGCATTGGCCTGGTCAAAACCACCAAGGATGAGGGTTGAAAAGTAAGTGTTAGTAAATAACAAACTACGCTCAGGCCGAGATTCAACCCTTAGTGGGGACTACTCTCTGGCAAAAATTCTACTCATCAGTGGGGAAGTGAGTTTCTCCCCAACATAGAGGGTATTCAGATTGCTTGAATAACAGATTCTATTGGATAATCGAGCGTAGTTACAAACTACGCTCAGGCCAATATTCTACACCCAGGAGGGGGAAGGAACTAATAAATTTATTGGCAGCAAACAAATTGCAACTGAAACTCAGGCAATAAATTTTAGCTAACCGCAGTGCTGATTTTCATAAGATTGGCCACTTTTGCAAGCAGTTCATAGGTGTCAAATGGCTTGGGAATAAAATCGTTGGCACCAGCCTGAAGACAGATTTTTTTTGCATCGGGATGGGCAGACATCATAATAAGTGGTATCGTCTGATGCTGGCTGTTACTTTTAATTTTGGCACATACATCTGTACCATTTATACCGGATAAAAGCATGTCCATAAATATCAAATCAATCTTATGCTTACATAGTGTTTCTTCCACTTCATCTGCTTTTTCCAGCAGTACCACGCTGTAGCCTTTATACATTAGTATCATCTTCATCATCAGCCCAATATCGGAATCGTCGTCTATCACTAATATTTTTCCGAAATTTTCCATTTTATAAATTGGTTTCAGCTGTATAAGGAAATGCAAAAGTAAATACCGAGCCCTGGCCCTTTTCGCTTTCAACGG
This sequence comes from Algoriphagus sp., assembly GCA_029945945.1. Classification (GTDB taxonomy): domain Bacteria; phylum Bacteroidota; class Bacteroidia; order Cytophagales; family Cyclobacteriaceae; genus Algoriphagus. Next base: position 306,103 of record JAQSDM010000005.1, read on the forward strand.
TAATATAGCCGTTGTGTCTTACAATAATTTCTTTAGCTATAAAAAGCCCTATACCAAAGCCGGCAAAAGTTTGTTCCATCTTTCCTTCGACCCTAAAAAACCGGTCAAATATTTTTTTGTGATCGGCTTTATCTATGCCAATGCCAAAATCCCGTACACTTACCAACACCATATTTTTTTCGCCTTTACGGATGCTCACTTCTACCTTATTATTATTGGCTGAATACTTAATTGCATTGGTAACCAAGTTAATGACCACTTGTTCTATCCTGCCCCTGTCGCCATACATGTTGCAATCAAATTCGAAGAGCAGGTGAATGGTATGTTTTGGGTTGGTCAGGCTAATGTCATCTACTGTATCTTTTACCAAAGCATTAAGGCTGAATAATTCCTGCTGTAATTCAAGCTTACCGGCTTCTATTCTGCTAAGATCCAGCATTTCGGTTATAAGCCTGGTAAGCCTTGTTACCTGATGATCTACCCGCAGCAGCGATTTTTTTATTTGTATCGGAAACGATTCTGCATGCTCTTCGCTCAGAATCATCAGCAGCATTTGCACATAACCTTTAATGGAGGTTACCGGCGTTTTTAATTCGTGGCTTACCATTTTTATAAAATTATCTTTCCGCTGCTGTTCTTCTTTTCCTCTTTGTATTTCGGTAGAAGTGCCTATCCAGCTTTTGATAATCCCATTGGCTTCTTTAATAGGTACGGCACGGGTAAGAAACCATTTGTAGCCATCGTTTTTGCTCAGGCACTGCATTTCCATTTCAAAATCTTCGCCGGTGGTAAGGCTCTGTGTCCAGCGTTTCTGTATTTCAGCCGTTTCATCGGGGTGCATAATATGGCTCCACCCAAATCCTATTAATTCTTCAAAAGTGTAGCCTGTATAATCTATCCAGTTCTGGTTAAAAAATGTGGCAAGGCCATCTGCATTGGTGGTGGTAATTTTATCGGGCATCAGGTCGGCCATATGGCTAAAATGCTCTTCGTAATTTCTTTGTATTTCTAGGTTGGCCAGGGTTAATTGATCAGCTCTCCTTTCTTTTTCATCACTTTCTATTACCAGTTTTTTATTGGCAATAATCAGTTCTGCGGCCCGGTCTTCCTTTTCTTTATTTTGAAATGCCAGTTCTTTATTTGCAATAATTAATTCTGCTGCTCTTTTTTCTTTCTCGTCGTTTTGAAAGGCTAGTTCTTTGTTGGCGATTCGTAAATCTTTTGCCCATTTTTGCTCTGTTACATCCCGTGCTGCTGCAAAAACCCCAAGCACATTGCCTTTATCATCTTTGTAAACAGAAGCATTGTATAACACATCGGTAAGATTACCGTTTTTGTGTTTTATCGTTAGTGGATAATCTGCCACAAAACCTTTTTCAAAAACCTGGAGATAACCTTCCTGTGCTTTTGTCGGCTCTGTAAAATAATTGGAGAAATCCGTGTCAATCAACTTTTCCCGAGGAACACCCGTAACTTTTATTGAAGCTTCATTCACATCTGTTATTTTTCCATCGGCGCTGATCGTAACAAGCGGATCTAAACTTGCTTCAATCAAACTTCGGGCGTATTGAGATGCTTGCTTTTGTGATGTAACATCTCTTGCTGCTGCAAAAACCCCAAGCACATTGCCTTTATCATCTTTATAAACCGAAGCATTGTATAACACATCGGTAAGATTACCGTTTTTATGTTTTATCGTTAGTGGATAATCTGCCACAAAACCTTTTTCAAAAACCTGGAGATAACCTTCCTGTGCTTTTGTCGGCTCTGTAAAATAATTGGAGAAATCTGTGTCAATCAACTTTTCCCGAGGAACACCCGTAACTTTTATTGATGCTTCATTCACATCTGTTATTTTTCCATCGACACTGATCGTAACAAGCGGATCTAAACTTGCTTCAATCAAACTACGAGCATAATTAGCAATGCTTAACTCTGCTGCACGTTTTTCTTTTTCTTCATTTTGAAAAGCAAGTTCTATGTTAGCAATGCTTAACTCTGCTGCACGCTTTTCTTTCTCATCATTTTGAAAAGCAAGTTCTATGTTAGCAAGGCTTAACTCTGCTGCTCTCTTTTCTTTCTCATCATTTTGAAAAGCAAGTTCTATGTTAGCAATGCTTAACTCTGCTGCTCTCTTTTCTTTCTCATCATTTTGAAAAGCAAGTTCTATGTTAGCAATGCTTAACTCTGCTGCACGTTTTTCTTTCTCCGCGGCACGCTTTTCTTTCTCATCATTTTGAAAAGCAAGTTCTTTATCAGCAATGATTAATTCCTCTGCCCGCTTCCCTTTCTCTTCATTCTGAAAGACAAGCTCCTTCCGAACCAAAATTAATTCAGCAGAAAGTTTTTCATTAGCTTCCTTTTGAGTGGCAATTTCTTTGCGGGCAATGGTTAATTCATCTTCTTCCAATTCTTTTATTTTAGCCATCTTCTGTTTTTATAAATTTCTTTTTTTTAAAAAATTTTATTCAATAATCCATCAAACTATTATCCACAGTAAGGAAAGCAATCATAAATCACGTTTTGCAGCTACAAGAAGTTGGCGATTTCGGAGACGAAAACAGTCTGCCAGCACGAGAAAAACTTGATACGAAGCACAAAGCTTCATTTAACCACTGAACCGCCAATTTCTTGAAGGTGCTGTGTGTGCCTTGGATGTTGAATATAGGTTAAAAAGATGGCCGTTCCAATGGATGAAAGTCTCTTAAGCGTAGGGGTAATCCCGAAATATCAGGACAGGCAGTGCAACAGCGGTTTCATGCTTGGCTTTGCAAGCCGGACGAAAACCTAGTTGTTGACTGTAGTTTTTATGTCAAGGTTAATCCTGCAAACCATTTTGCATATGTTTCCCAAACGCCCCCCTTCGGGGTATGCAAATCATCGTTAGGACTGGGTGTAATTTGTAATAACACCCTCTTATCTTTTCCAATTTGTAATTGGTAAACTACCAAAACTTTCAGATTGCTCGAATAACAAATTCTATCGGATAGTCGAGCAGGACAATGCGATTTAGCATTGGGCCGGGATTGTGGGTAGGAAAACTACGCTCAGGCTGACATTCTACACCTAGCCGAGATGATCTCGAATGACCGAGCTCTGATCTCGGATGTTTCTACTACGATCTCGGATTACCGAGCTCCGATCTCGGATATTTCTAATTTGATCTCGGATTACCGAGTTCTTATCTCGGATATTTCTACTTGGATCTCGAATGACCGAGTTCCGATCTCGGATATTTCTACTTCGTTCTCGAATGACCGAGTTCTGATCTCGGATGTTTCTACTTCGATCTCGAATGACCGAGTTCTTATCTCGGATGTTTCTACTTCGATCTTGGATTCCCGAGTTCCGATCTCGGGATTTTCTACTAAAAACCTTAACATGCCGCTTCAGAACTGGTATTTATAGACTTTAGGTCTGATCAGTGAAATTAGAATTTCTGATTAAGAAAAGTTTGGGTAAATTTTGGTCATGGATAAAAAAATTGATGAACTCGAGTCTAAGATTTCGTTTTACTTGCCTATTGCTTGGGGATTTGTTGCTGGAGCTATAGTTCCGCTCTTTTATGCTGGATTTGTTGTTTTTGCGCAAAATAAATATTGGCAGGAAGCGGATCTTGGATCTTTTATAGGTGGAGTGTCTGGAACGCTTGCAGCTTTGTCAGGTGTATTCTTTGTTTATGTTGCATTTTTAGGCCAGCGTATTTCAATCCTTCAACAACAAATTGAACTTCGGGATAATAGGAAAGAACTTCGGGAAACGAGGATGGAAATTCAAGGCCAGAAAGAACAGCTTGAGCTTCAAAATTTAATATTCAAGCAAACTCAAATTAAAGATACCTTTTTTAGACTATTTGAGTCTTACCGTCAAGTACGCGAAAATGTAACCTATAATAATTTCATCGAGTGGGATAAGAGAATTTCAAATCTTCCACCAGATATGAAATGGTCAAAATCAAATGGAATTGTGATGGAAAAATGCCTTGGCGAAGAAGCGTTTAAAAATATTTATTTTAATCTTAAAGATTGGGCTAAAGAAAAATGGAAACCAAAATCTCCTGAAAAATTTGAGGAATTATCGGGATATAAATATGTGACAAAGCCAGAAGGATTTACTTTTGATTCATGTACAAAAGAAGAAATAAAATTCTTAATTAGAGCCATCATTGACGAGGAATCGATAGGATCATATTTTAGAATGATAGATTATGTTCTGAGGTATATTATTGTAGAAGGAATGATAAAAGAATTGGAATTACTTGAAGCCCAAATGGGTAAATCGGAAAGAATTCTGACTTTCTATTGGCTTTATAGCCAACAAGAAGAAAGTCGAATGGAAATTTTTCAAGAGTACAAGTTTCTTTATTCAGTTTCAGAAAAACATCTCCTATCAAGAAATCATAAAAATTTACTTTTACGTTAAAGAATCTCTTTAAATTAGATATATTTTGAGATTCCAATTTATTGAATAATCGAGCGTAGTTACAAACTACGCTCAGGCTGATATTCTACGCCCAGGAGGGGTGAATCAATGCTCTCAGAGGAGTGAATTAGTATTCATTCTATTTCCCAGGTTCACCATAATATGCCATTAGTTTATTTTCCACGATGTTGAGGATAGCGTTTACCTCTAAGATACTTTTCTCATTGTCATTTAGTAGGAGCAAATCATCATTTAACACCTGTTGATTCTTTATGAGATCAGGCTCTAGCTTAAGTCCAATCCAAACATCATTCTCAATGATTCTTTTAATTGATTTTAGTTCTCCAAATTTATCATGGAACAATGAAATTGGAACAAAATTCTCAAGAATAAGAAATAATCCGTAAACCTTTTTTAATTCTTCATCTGACAATTTCCCTCCATGCTCTAATGTTCTATCTGTTAATTTATCAAGGCTCGCTCGATCAATTAGATGCCTTAGATTATGACTGTACCTCATGATGTTTTCTATATTTATTAAAAGAGAAAAAATGATCCTTGGTTGAACTGAATTTTTATGTTCTGTGAAGTCTTGATTAATTCTCTTCGTAAACTCCAATAGGCTAATCTGATTTTTCGTTGGATTATTTTTGATACTCATATCGTGATAGTCGATTTTCTCAACGATCAAGAAATTATAAATTTCGCCAAGTTGTTTCTTAATGTATAATCTAAAATTCTTTTTTGTTTTTCTTTCTTCATATTTTTTCTCAGCAAACGGAATAATTACTGCTGCAAAAAGTGACAAGGAAGCAACAATTAAGACGTATGGCTCCCAACTATAATCTTGCGATGAAGGTTGATTTGCCAGTTGATTTACTGATTCACTTATTTGGTTAAGGCTATCGTTCATTTAATAGTGATTGTAATTGTTACTAACTTGTTTATTTATTCCCCCCTCGGGGGTAGTCAAATCATTGTTGGGACTAGGTGTAATTTGTAATTACACCCTCTTATCTTTTCCAATCTGTAATTGGTAAACTTCCAAAACTTTCAAATTGCTAGAATAACAAATTCTATTTGATAGTCGAGCGTAGTTACAAATTAAGATCAGGCAAACATTCTACGATCAGCAGGTAACTCTTTTTGGATAGTTTCATATTATCCCGAAAGCTTACTCAGTCAATTGTTTCTTTGATTCTTTTAATTCGGTCTTAACATCATTAATCAGTTGGGTGATTTGCGTCATTAACTCTGGATATAATTCTTTAGCACTATCTCGATGTTCAAAATCTTTATTAGAAATCATAGCGAAACCTGACTCTCCAATTTTAGTTGGTAGGCCTTTTTTAAATTCGGATGACCATTCATAAAGTTTATCACTAACCAAATCTAGTTGTTCGTTGATCTTCTCAGATGCTAGGATGTTTGCCCGAGCTGAGTTTAAAGATAGTTCGGTTAGTAAAGTGGAATAGTCCTGTCCGCTTCTTGTTAACCTAATCACTTTTTCCAAGTTGGCAAGCATAGAAACATAGAGATCCTCCTTTTCTTTAAGTTCACGAAGGTAGAGGTCAATTTGAAATTTTCTTTTTTCACGTTGGTTGGCAAGTTTCCAAGTTAGGAGTGCCACTATCAAACCAAATAGTCCAGAAATAAATACAGTAATAATTGGGATCATCTCTTTCATTGAAGTAGATTTTAATGTTAACGTTTCGACGCCTTGCGAAGGCGGGGATTTTTAGCACTAAGCTTCATTAGATGCACAAAGCTTGAATTTAGCACTTCACTTTCAAGATGCACGACCCCCAACTCCCTTTTCACTTGCCAGTTAATTATATGCAGGAATAGCGGTTTCCAGTAGGCGGGTTCCTTCGGCTTGGAGGGGTTTCCATGGCTCAATCAGTTCGGTGTAGCGGGCTTTGGTGCCTTCGTTGATTATGGGAATGCTTCGTTAAAAATTTCTATTTTCTACTATTCTGTTTTTCGTTAATGAATTCAATCCGATCCTTTAAGAGATCATATTTACTTTTAAGCAAACCTATTTCCTCCCGAAATTCCTGAATCCATTTAGTGTTATTATCAGTAATCGGTTCGGAGTCTTTTTCTTTAATTTTTTCGCCTTCGATAATTGGTTCCTCTCCAGAAATAAGATATTTCAGAGAAACGCCGTACAATTCATAGAGAACTGCCAGGTGATCCGTATTGGCATAATAGCCCTTGATTCCATCGTCTCCGGATAAAAATTTCCGCATGCCCGTTATCCGTTGTTGCCGAAATCCAGTCACTCGCTCAAACTCAGCAATGGTTTTTAAACGACCTGAATCTACCAAGTAATCCAAAGCAGTTACAAAACGCTGAGTAATTACGAATTTTCTGTTTTCCTTTTCTCCATCCATAATAATAGTTATCAAAAGGGTTTTTGTTGTTAATCTAAATGTAATAAAAACTTTGGGTATTTAATGAAAGGATAAAAATATTATTTCATTGATGTTGGAAATAAATATTCTCTCTTAGCATAGACAAATTCATCCTCGATCGAATATGAACCGAAAAAATGGGTGGAATTTGCAATTCCACCCTAATATTCCTAACAGTTTTTAATTGGCTGAATCCTATCTCACAAACAACACCCCAATCCCAGCCTCATTTACCAGCTTGTTGAATGCCGGAATGGCTGTTTCCAGCAAGCGGGTTCCTTCAGCTTTTAGCGGTTCCCATTCCTTGGTCAGTTCGGCATGGCGATCTCTGGAACCTTTGTTTACTTTCGGGATGGAGCTTTCGGTCTGATTGATCAGGAACATATAGTTCGCTGTGAATTTGTTCGGGAAGTTTTCGACGTCATCGTATGCGGTTGACTTCCGCTGAATCATGTTTTCATCCCAGGCTTTCAGCTCGGTCATCAGTTTTTTGCCGGAGGCCAGGAGATCTGTGTAGGTAGGATTTCCTTCCATCTTCTTGAGTAGCGTCGCAAGCTGAGTTTGGTATTCCATCGCTTTGTTGACCATCGTATGCATCACGGTCAGTTCAGATTCCATCTGACTCATGAAGGCATGATATTCCTTGAAATTGGCAGGATCATTTTCATGGTTCGGATTGTCTTTCACGATCGCTTTGGTCTGAGCATCTCCCAGAGTTGATTTCAAAGTCAGGCTATAAGTTCCCGGGATGATTTTATGTCCGGCATAGCTTGATTCGATGTAGGCAGTCGGGATGCCCGGCATGGTCGAATAGCGCAAATCATATACAAATCGGTTTACTCCTTTTTTCACAGAAAGGGTAGGTTCGGATCTAGGTCCGCCCGGATAGGATTTGAAATCAGGATTCTTCTTGGAACTGATCGTTCGGACCAAAGCACCCGCTTCATCCTTGATTTCAAGGCTGATTACAGTGGAGTCGGTCACGTTTTCCGGCAGGTGATAATAGATCACCATTCCGCTTGCGGGATTGACACCTTCGAAAGGATTCGTTCCGTCAAAGTCCGGGCTGTTTCCGTTGAGTTGGCTAGACCAACTTCCCAAAATAGTCTCTTCAGGAGTGTAGATCGCTGGCTTTTCCACGGTTGGTTTCACTTCTCTCACGGTATTCAGATCATCCAAAATCCAATAAGATCTACCGGAAGTAGCTACGATGAGGTCTCCATGAGCCACCTTCAGATCCGTGATCGGAGTGAGGGGAAGATTGAGTTGGAAAGGCTCCCAACTCGCACCGGCGTTTCTGGAAATGTACATGCCGGTTTCTGTTCCTGCGTAAAGCAAACCTTTGACTTTATCGTCTTCTCTCACTACCCGGGTGAAGGCTCCGTAGGGAATTCCCTTGCTGATATTGGTCCAGGTTTTGCCATAATCCGTGGTTTTGTACATCGCCGGAGTATAGTCGTTGAACTTATATCTCGTCGTGGCGATGTAGGCTGTCGCGGGATCGTGCGGAGAAACTTCAATCGCATTGACCAAGGTTTCGGCCATTCCTTTCGGAGTGACATTGGTCCAGTTGGCTCCGCCATCCCGAGTCAGATGCACCAGACCATCATCACTTCCGGTATAGATCGTGCCTTTCTCGTGCGGGGATTCGATGACGTAGGCGAGGGTTCCGTAGTTTTCTGCACCCACGGCTTCATTGGTGTAAGGTACTCCGCCTTTTCCCTGCTTTTCTTTTTCGTTTCGGGTGAGATCCGGAGACACTTCCTCCCAGCTTTGGCCCATATCTCTTGTTCTGAGCAGGTGTTGAGAACCGTGATAGAAAGTGCCCGGCTCATGCTGCGACCAAATGATCGGCGCATTCCAGTTGAAGCGGTATTTCATATCCTTCGAATCCCGGCCCAAATACTGAATCGGTGCGATCATGACACTCGTTGAGCCTTGTGACTTCATATCGAGCACTTCGATCGTCCCCAGATAGCTTCCGCCCATGACGTAACGCGGATCATCAGGATTGAACGCAAGGAATGCAGATTCTCCACCTGCGGAATAATTCCAATGCTCTTGTCCGATTCCGCCACGTCCCATTCCAATGCTGCTGATCACCAGGGAAGTGTTATCCTGCTGACCGCCGTAGATTCTATAAGGAAATTGATTGTCAGTATTGATTCGGTACATCTGAGTCGTGGGCATATTTGCCTGAGTAGACCAGGTTTTTCCTCCGTTGAAAGAGATCGATCCTCCACCGTCATCGGCGAGAATCATGTTGTTGGCATTTTTTGGGTTGATCCAAAGATCATGGTAGTCGCCATGAGCTCCATCTACCTTTTCAAAGCTTTTTCCCCCATCGATCGACATCAACATCGGAGCGCTTTGCACATATACTTTGTGCTCGTTTTGAGGATCTGCGAAAACTTCAATGTAATACCAGGCCCGCTGGGTTAGCTCATTGTCTTTGTTGATCAGGGTCCAGCTTTCGCCGGCATTATCCGAAACGAAAAGTCCGCCAAGGTCTTTCTCGGTGTCACTTTCGATCAGTGCATAGACTTTATTGGAATTGGCTCTGGAAACAGAAATCGCCATTTTACCTTTTTCTTTCGGCAATCCTGTATGAATCTGCTTCCAGGTTTTGCCGGCATCGGTTGATTTGTAAAGTCCGCTTCCAGGTCCGCCGCTGATCACTTGCCAAGGCAAACGCTGATGCTCCCACATAGCTGCGTAAAGGATTTCCGGATAATTCATGTCCATGGAAAGTTCCACAGCACCGGTTTTGGCATCTACGAAAAGGACTTTTTCCCAGGTTTCCCCGCCGTTGATCGACTTATAAATTCCCCGGTCTTCATTTGGCGCATGCAAAGATCCCTGAGCTGCTACGAAAACGATGTCCGGATTAGTCGGGTGAATCTGGATTCTGGAGATATGCTGCGTCTTTTCCAGGCCAAGCTTTTTCCAGGTTTTGCCTGCATCGGTTGACTTGTAAACTCCGTCCCCGTAGGAGGTCATCACACCTCTCGGCGCATGCTCACCCATTCCGACATAGACGATATTTGCATTGCTTTCGGAGACCGCAACTGCACCCACCGAACCTGTGGTGAAAAATCCGTCGGAGATATTTTCCCATCTCTGACCGGCATCGCTGGTTTTCCAGACTCCGCCACCTGTGGTGCCAAAGTAATAAGTTAAGGGATCGCCGATGACGCCTGTTGCCGTCACAGATCTTCCTCCACGGAAAGGTCCGATGTTTCGGTATTTGAGCGGCAGGGTAGAAGTGGGCGCTACTTGGGCAAAAGAACTGAGACTTCCCAAGAGAAGAAGGATGAGTAAAAGATGCTTCATGACGGATTGGTGGTTAATAAGGACAAAAAGATAGGGAAAAAGCCTGAAAACTAATTTTCTCCCATTACTTCCCGTAAAACAAATTCTAGTGTGATTTGAATATCTCCATACTTGCCGGGAGATTATTTGAACAATTGAAAATCCAGCTGAATGTTTGATGTTGGTTTTCTTCCGTCTTCGGTCATCCAACCGTTATCTTAAGAAAATTCGCTTCCTGGTCGAAAAGAGTACATACAGTTTATGTTTTTAACATGAGTTGTGATTTTCGTCATAGTTTAATCCTTCAGATGGTCGTACTATTGATCAGTGCGTAATTAACCAAGATTGAATATGAGCCCTAGAATAGACAAAGCTGACATCCATCATGCATGTATGGTCAAGCAACAGCATTTAATTGCAGATTTTGAAAAGGAAATCGCTGCGCTGAAAAAAGAAATGTTTACCCACGATGTTTCCCAGAGTCAGGGCGATTCCAGTGCTGTCGAGCGAAATGAATTGTTGGTTCGGTATGAAAATGAATTGATTTTCCTGAACAATGAGTTGCAAACTCTGGAGTCAATTGATCCATCGAAAGAAACCGATAAAGTCGAATTAGGATCAGTCGTGGTGACGGATCTTAGAATTTTCTACGTGAGCGTTTCCATCGAGCAAATTGTGGTTGATGGACACGATATTTTCGGTTTGTCAGAGAATGCCCCTATCTACGAAGCGTTGAGTCAGGCTTCCAAAGGTGATGTGGTTACGTTCAATGGCACGGATTACAAGATCTTGGATGTGTATTGAAAAGTTGGAGGTTGGAAGAGGGAAGACCGAAGACCGATGACGGAAGAATTCGAAAAGCATCTTTGATTTAAATATTAAGCACTTCGGTGCTTTTTTTATTTCCGGGTTTTGCATCGGGCAAGGCATAAAAAAAGCATGACCGGAACACGATCATGCTTTACACTTTTCATCAACTTAAATTTAATTTCCTCTTGCCGGGCTGCCGCTTCTGCTTGGTGCATTATTAGTACTCCTTGTTGCTGGAGCAGGAGCCGTGCTGTTTGTGCTTCTGGTTGGAGCAGGACTTACTCTTGGACTTGACTCTGTTCTTGCCGGAGCGACACTTCTTGAAGGTTGAGCAACTCTTGAATCAGAATTTCCCCATTCATTTCCAGAAGGTCTCACCGCAGGTCTTTCCTGAGTTCTCACAGCAGGCGAAGTTCCAACAGTTGATCTTGATGGTGTACTTCTCTGAGGCGAGGTAGTTCTCTCCTGATTTGGAACCGGTCTGGTGCTAAAGCCTTCGTTTCCTGACTCCGATGAAGAAGGTCTTGTAGATTGGTATTCACTCCTTATCGGAGAAGAAGTTCTAGCCGGTGTTTCGCCAAACCTTACTTCAGGACTCTCCGATCTCGATCCTTGTGTTTCCAGTCGGGAAGGAGTTCTTTGAGCAGATTCTGCTGTTCCGGATCTTTCTTGAGTTCTGGAAGTTTTCACTTCTTCGGCGCTAAGAAATCTCGATGGTCTTGCAGTTTCAGCAGTACCTCGGGAAGCTTGTACTTCCGGACGATATACTTCCAGCGAATTTCTGGTCAGGGCATTTCGGCCGGCATTAACTGAATTATTGACCTGATAAACAGGAACAACTTTTCTTGTCACCCGCTCAAGTTCCCTTCTCTGTGGACCAGCTGAATAGGTATTGTTATCATAGACCACGGTGTTGTTGATAATCGTGGTGTTGTTGTAGATTCTGCCGTAGTACTTGTGATGCGCGTGATATCTGTTCACATGATGATACATGAATCGGTTTTGAGGTACAAAAACCCAGAAGAAACTCGGACGATTGATCATCGAATAGTTGTAATAGCTTGGAGCCATTGGTGCCCAGCCATAATATCCGCCACCGCTTCTCCAATCCACCCAAGCCGGTCCCCATTCGTAATCGGGAATCCAAGCCCATCCGTAGAAATCTTCATGAATCCATCTTCCGTAGTGGAACGGTGCCCAGCCCCAGTCGTAATACGAAACCCAGGTATTGCCATACTCTGTCATGACCCAGTGTCCGTCTGAGCTGTATGGGTGAAAGCTCTGGTCGACTGCAGGCAACCAGATATAACCATATCGAACGTCTTTTACCCAGTCCCCATAAGGTGCAAGCTCATCGTAGAAAACCTGGAAAGAAACGCCATTTGGTGTATTAGCTGTTGCCTTTTGGGGTGCCAGCCAAATCACGGCGGCAAACACCAGGAGGAAGCTTCCTAACCTGTTTACTAATGTGCGATTTTTCATAATTCTTGTGGTTTAGTTGTTGAACTCTGGTAATAGACCTCGGCAGGTTTTAATGTTGATGCCGATTTTTAACCTTGATTTTCTTAAATGTAGTTTATGTTTAGAAGATGTGTTTTCTAGCAGAAAGGTTGCATGGCTATATTTCCAAAATCACGCCATATTCCAATCTTTAAGAAAAATTATGATTCCTGGAAAGGGTTAAATGGGTAAAAAGTGCTTAAGTATCGGTTAATAGTTTAAACATATTTCAAAAAATAAAGTAAAAAATTACATCTTAAATAAAAAATTTGAAAAATTGAAAATGGGTTATACTTTTTTTTAGCTTGTATCTCTCTGTGGAACCACTTTTTTTCAAGCGAAGAAAATTTTTTTGTAGAATAACGATTCAGGATTCTTAATCCGAAATAGCGGTTAAGTTTTTGAGATCATTGGTTACTTTCGGAAAAGCCAATTCCTTTTGAAATCGAGAAACTTAAATTTTGACCTGAAGAAAAGTACCCGGATCGTAACAGGTTTGTTCTGCTTTTTATTTTTGGGTGTCTCGTTGGCTTTCCCTTCTTTTTTCAAAACTAAACTGGGAGAATGGACAGCTGAAATATTGGAGGTATTTGGTGGGTTCTATCTTTTTTTGGGATTTGCTGCGGTAGCCGTCATGGTGCTGATCGCCCTGAGCCCAATGGGAGGGAAGAAACTTGGAAAAGGAGAGCCTGAGTACAGTTGGTTTTCATGGATTGCGATGCTTTACAGCACAGGAATGGGAGCCGGATTATTGCTGAGAGCGGTGCAGGAGCCGGTTTTTTATTTTACCAATCCGCCTCGGGAATCCAATTTATCCCCGGGAGATTTTGCACTCGAATACACGTTCTTCCATTGGGGATTCACCCCGTGGGCTTTTTATGGGTTATTCGGATTGGTCATCGCATCCAATCTTTTTCATAAAGACAAAACTATTTTGAGTTCCTCTGTTCTTCCATCCCGATTCAGGGGATCGATTGGTGCGGTGGCAATGGATTCCCTGACGATAATTTGCACACTTTTGGGTGTGGTGGCTGCAGTCGGACTGGGAAGCAGGCAACTTCTGGATGCAGTTGGGTATTGGCTTGGGTGGGAAGCGATTTCTTCAGAGCAAGCGATTTTTCCTGTTTTGGTGATCTGCGCTTTGGCTACAGTTTCGGCGTATTCAGGAGTGAACAGGGGGATTAAGATTCTCTCAAATCTCAACATCGGACTAGCCTTAGCACTGATGGTTTTTACATGGTATATCGGAAGCAGCGGGATAGTTTCGGGAGCTTTGATTCGATCTTTCGGGGGATACTTGTATGAGTTTATCCCGATGAGTCTGAACCTCAGCGGGATGAAAGTATCGCATCAGTTTTTGACCGACTGGACGATTTTCTATTGGGCTTTTTGGCTGGCATGGGCACCATTTACCGGAGTTTTTATAGCCCGGATTTCTAAAGGAAGAACGGTACGGGCATTTGTGATCGGAACTATGCTCATTCCTTCTGTTGGGACTTTCCTCTGGTTTTCAGTTTTCGGGGCAAATGCCTTTGCGCTGATAGAAGCTGGATTAGTTACTGCTGAAAAATTCGAGTCTGTTTACAGCGCCATTTTTAATTTTTTCGCAGCATTTCCGCTGTCTCCTTTGAGCAATGCGGTCACCACTGTTTTGATTATCACTTTCCTGATCACCTCGGTAGACTCAGCGATTTTTGTATTGAGCATGTTTTCAGACGAAGGAAAAACGAATCCTTCCGGCAAAATCCGCATGTTTTGGGGGTTTTCAATTTCACTTTTTACCGTTGCTGTTATCCTCATAGGCAGAGACCAGCTTCTTGGCTCGGTCTCCCAGTTGCTGATCCTTTTTGCATTGCCTTTCAGCTTTCTTTTCGCCGGAATGGTGGGCTATTTTCTTTACAGGATAGTAAAGGAAAAGAATAATTGAGGAAGCAGCTTAGGAAGGGATGAATGGTCTTATCAAAAATGGATATCCGAATTTCTACTAATAAAGAAACGAATGCGTCATAGGATTATATAAACTTAATTCTTGAGGCCACTTCGGTCTTCCGTCATCGGTCATCCAGCCTTAAACCTTCCCGTATCTCCTTCGCAATTCCGCTAATATCCCTTCCAATCCGTTGAGTCGGATTTCATAGAGCGTGCTGAGCCACATTCCGAGTTTCCCTTCGGGAAATCCTTTTCCATGCAGCCAAACCAGATAATACTCCGGAATATCGCAGAGCAAGCGTCCTTTGTATTTGCCAAAAGGCATTGTTTTGGTTACCAGATCGATTAGGATTTCTTTGTCCATCGGTGAAATTAAGGAAACAGAATCAAAGAATTCTGATCAAACCAACAGTCCAGGCTCCACCTTGCCGTGTCCATCCGGAGTCGTGTAGAAGGGGCGCTTTTCAATTTCATAATTCTTGTCCGGGGGGATGCCCAAAGCATGGTAAACCGTCTGATGAATGCTGTCGATTTTGATTGGGTTTTCGATGGTTTTGCAGGGGCGTTCGTCAGCTGTTTTTCCAAAAACATGCCCTCGTTTGACTCCTCCTCCAAACATCAGCATGGAGCAACCATCCGTAAAATGGCGATGCATCCCGTAGTTTTTCATGTCTTCGATGATATCCGGAACCTGAACCTGATCCTGAACTTTCAGATCCGGTCTTCCTTCGGTCAGCATATCCCGGCTGAACTCACTCGCTACAATGACTATGGTCCTGTCGAGTTTTCCACTTGCATCCAAATCTGAGATCAGCTGCGCAATCGGAGAATCGATCATTTTCTTCATATCCTTCAATCGGGTATTCCCATTGTCATGGGTATCCCAACCGAAAAATGGCTCGTATTCAGTCGTTACCGTGATGTATCTGGCACCCTGATCGACCAGCCTTTTGGCCAGCAGACAACCCAGACCAAACTTCCCGGTGTTGTACTTGTCGTAGCTTTCTTTGGGTTCCTGACTCAGATCAAATGCTTTTGCCTCCGGAGAATTCAATAGGATATAAGCCTGCTCCATGGATCTCTTGAGAGATTCCTTCTGGTAATCGGATCCAAATTCACCCATTGGACTTGCAGAAATCAGGTCCTGGTAAAGTTTGTTTCTGGATTCAAAGCGCTTGGTGTCCATCCCGATTGGTGGGCGCACGCTGTCCAAACCGGCAGTCGGGTCTGGAATCAGGAACGGACCGTTTTCACTTCCGAGGAATCCGGCACTGTGAAAAGCTTTCAATTCTTCACCTTCTCCCACAGTAAATCGCTGGCCGATATTGATAAAAGGAGGGATGACAGGATTTAGAGGGCCTTTTTCCTTGGCGATCCAAGAACCTAAATGCGGAACAACCACAGATTGTGGCGGTTCGTAGCAGGTATGAAAATGATATTGGTGACGGGTGTGAAGGATATGCCCCAGATCTGCTGCCACATAAGATCGGATCAAGGTTCCTTTGTCCATGATCTTGCCAATGGATTCCAGTCCTTCGGAAAAGTGAATTCCATCCAACACAGTTGGAACCGAGGGGAAGGTGCTCAGAACTTCTTTCGACTCCATTCCCTTGCGGAAAGGAGTGAATCTCTTTGGGTCAAAAGTCTCGGTATGAGCCATTCCTCCGGCCATGAAAAGCAGGATGACTGAATCCGCCGTTGAAGGCATTTGGGGAGTTCCGCAGGAAGAAAGTAAACCCGACATCGGAGCACCCATTGCCATGCTTGCAATCGCAGCCGCACTTGTCTTCTTCAAAAAATCTCTTCGGTTCAGTTGATATTTCATGGTATTCAGGACTTAATTTAACTCTTCATTTTAACACGATTCAAATCTCCCATGTTCCAAAAACCATGGACTATGATCTATAAACCATGGACTAATAAACCATCTGGAACTCCGGAAGCAGTAAAACCGCCCAGAAGAAATCCTGAATTTGGTCAGCCCCCGGGTTTTGACCCAAAGCAGCTTTTGCAATTTCCAACTCTTTTGGACTTGGTTTCCGGTTCAGTGCTTTTTCATACCATTCCTGAGTGAGTTGATCAGTCTGAGGATAATTCGCTTTCCATTTTTCCGCCCCATTTTTCAGAGCAGTATTCAATCGTTCTCCATTGGTGAGTTCCAACGCCTGAAGCAAACTCGCCTGAGAATCACGGCTTGTTGATACAATTTCCCGGTTTGGACGGCCCAAAGCAGTCAGAAAAGGATTGTTCGCTACCAAGGAAGCCCGCGCAAAAGAAGGTGCCTGAACTTCCTCAGGAAGGAGTTCGTAAGGCCTGTATTTTCTTTCTGTTGAGTCAAAAAGCGGATAAATCATTTGGCTGACCGCGTCCGAAAATTGCTCGGCAGTCATCCTTCTTCTGATCAATCCTTTGAATTGGAAATCATCCGCAATCAGTTTATCCGCGGATTCAATGCTCACAGATTGTGACTGATAGATATTGGAAGAGGCGATCAGAAATACTAATCGCTTGAGATCATAGCCATTTTCGACAAAATCTACAGCCAGCCAATCCAGCAAATCCTGGCTCCAGGGGAGGTTATCCATTTCATCAACCGGCTCCACGATTCCTCTACCCATCATTTGCTTCCAAACACGGTTCACGATTGTTCGGTACATTCTTCCATTTGCCGGCTGCACGAGGCGGTCAGCGAGCTGACGAAGTTTCTCTGCCCGGGTAGCTGCACTGTCGATGTCACCAAGTTCTTCCCAGAGAATTTTGGTTTTGGCCATGGTGCCGGTAGGCTGTTCGCATCGGCTGACTTCCAGCGTAGAGTCAGCGAATACATTGGCAAAAGCATACGCTTCCTCTAATTTCCAATCACTGACAAAACTGTCGTGGCAGGAGGCACATTTCAGATTGAGACCCAGAATGACTTGTCCAACATTTTGCGCGGCCTGCATTTCGGTGCGTTGGCTGGCGTTCACAGTTCCTCTCCAGCGGATCCCTTCGATAAAGCCTTTGGACTTGTCATCCGGATTCAAAAGTTGTTTGACAAACTGATCGTACGGCTTATTGTCGCGGATAGAAGTGTACAACCAGTCGGTAATATTGAAGCGTCCGTTGGTAATATAACCGGTCCCGGTGTAGTCATTTCGAAGGGCATCGTTCCAGAAAGTGAGCCAATGAGTTGCATAATCATCTGTTCTGTTTAATAGATTTTGAAGCCAAATTTCTCGCTTGTCCGGTCTTGTATCTTTCGAAAAGGCTTCCTGTTCTTCAGGACTCGGAATCAGCCCGATTACATCCAGATAGATTCTTCTGAGATAAGTCCTGTCATCTGTTTTGGCTTGCCAGGTAAGCTTATTTTCCTTGAAATATTCATTGACCCAGAGATCAACCGGGTTGCTCATTCCTGCGGTTGCTCGGGGAAGTGTTGGTTTTCTTGGAGCCAATTCCGCAACGCGGTAGACAGATTGCTGTGCTGCGCCATCCGGCCAGGGAGCACCCTTGGCGATCCAAAGTTCCAGTAATTGTTTTTCAGAATCAGTTAGCAATTTTCCTTTGGAAGGCATCACATCTTTATGACCTTTTCGCAGGTTGATGCGACGGATGAGCTCACTTTCAGCCGGGTTTCCAGGAATCAAAATCTCACCCGATTCTCCGCCTGCAAAGACAAACTCTTTCTCATCGAGTCTCAATTCGCCTTCGATTTTTGCTCCGCTATGGCATTTGTAGCAGTTGTGTGCGAGGACCATTCTTACCTCACCAATGAGTTTCATCTCTTCTTCAGGACCAAGTTCGGCCTGGTAGACGGCGAGGTTTATGGGAGAACTCGGAGGATTTCCCAAGTCTTCCAAAGAGCTTTCCCAGGGGAGAATTTCGGTAAGAAAATCCTCTCCATGTGTCAAGGAGGCACCAAAATGGCCGGAAACCGAAACACCCAAAGAGGCGATGAAAAGGGAGGTCCGATAAATCAAAACCTGCTTTGATTTTTGTTTTTTTGTGACTTTCTGTAAGAAGAACAGAACCAGCAAACTCAGAACTGCTGTCGCTATTCCAACTTGCTGATGCAAGTCCAGGAGTTCGCCCTCGATGGCATCTGAATCTGCCAGAAGCCAGCCAAAAATGGCCGCAAATACAGCACTAATTGCTCCAATCAGGACAAGAAGCTGTATTGCCGGGCGGAATTTGGAATTATATTTTTTGAGAGTAAAAAGCTCAAGCACCGCTGCAAAAACCAGCAAGGCAATCGGGAAATGGACGATCATCGGATGAAGCCTTCCCAAAAAATGCCAAAGCCAGAAGACGGTTTCATCAGTGGAAGTAGTCACCTCCTGTGCCAGTACAGTATAAAAAGGAATCATTACACACAAAGCTGTTAGAATGGATTTCTCAGGGAGAGAAGACTTTCCTGAACTAACATGGCTTGATTTCTTTTTGAAATTCATCTCTTAAGATGTTTATTTTTCTAAAATGAAATGATTATCCGAGATTCTCACAGGTGAGCAAATTAATAAACCGAATTTTCAGTTGAAAATCGCATCTGTAGATGAAGGCTTTGAGCACTTGAAATTGCAGTTTTGCCTTGATATTTTTTTGTCACTCCTTTGAAAACCTACGGATAATCATATTGAATTAACTTTCTCGAATGGTATTAATAACCTGGGTTTTGTCCTATTGAAGGGTTGATCCGGATTTGATCTGCAGGAATAGGGAAGAGTACCTGATATTCTTCAAAGGTGTAATCATCGGGAGAGAATGGTATACCTCCTCTGCTGGTAGTAGGTTTTGCCCTTTCACCTTGTCCGTGTTTAACCAAAAGTGCTTTCATTTGAGCAGGATTCAATGTTCTCTTAAGATCAAACCATCTGTGGTTTTCAAATGCGAGTTCAATTCTTCTTTCCTTCATCAACACTTCCCTGAATTGGTCCTTCGTGAGTCCACTGAGTGGAGCAAGTCTTGCACGTACCCTGATTGAATTCAGGTATTCATAAGCTTCGGCAGTTGGACCGCCTTGTTCATTGATTGATTCGGCGAGCATAAGCAACACGTCTGAGTACCGAAGGATCGGCCAGTTGTCATTGGTGACACCGCGGATGGAGTGTGGATTATTGTATTTGTTAATGAAAGGGACTGGGACCCAGCTTCCATTATTTGCGGTGTAACCTTCTTGAAGCGAGACCGACTTCCTGGCATCCCCGGCTTCGTAAAGTGCAATAATTTCATTGGATGGAGTATTCCATCCTGCGCCTTCTTGTCCTGGGAATTTGATTACTGCTCCCTGGGAGGCAAGTGGTGCAAAGGTGTAAATAAAGGAACTGTGAACGCCAAATGTGTTTTCTCCCTGGTATTGGAGATCCCAGATTGATTCCTTATGGTTTTTGTTCTCTGGCTTAAACACATCAGCATAGTTGGGGAGGAGTCCATATCCAAGAGTCAAAACAGGTTTTAAAATATTGACTGCCTCTGCATATTCCTTACGCTGTAATCTTACTCTTCCAAGTATTCCATGCGCTGCACCTTTGGTAATCCTTCCCACCTGATTGGCAGGATAAGAAGCCGGAAGAAGATTCGCTGCCTCGGTTAAGTCTGAAATTATTAATTTATAGACTTCTTCCTGTGGGCTTCTTGTCAATTGAAAAGCCTCACTCGGAGTTTTAATCGGAGCCGTTACAATGATTACATCGCCAAATAGCCTCACCAAATCAAAGTACAAATAGGCTCTTATTACCTTGAGCTCTCCTTCAGCACGATCCATTGTAGCCTGACTTGCAGTGGATGTTTTCAGGTTTTCCAAGGTGGTGTTTACGTTCACCAAAATATTGTAAGTGTTGTTGTAAAGGGATGCAAAATTGGGAGTTCCTGCATTGTATTGCCAGTATTCGATTGCTTCCAAAGCAGGACCTTGTCCTCGGTTACCCACATTAAAATGAAGTGTGGTATTGTCACTGATGAACTCTGTGTATTGCCAATGGTTGTTGAAGTAAGTCCTCAAAAGTCCATAGATTCCCGTTACTGCCTGATTTACATCTTGGTCAGTTTGGTAAAAGGTATTGGAAACGATGACTGTAGGGTCTGTTTTGTCAAGGAAATCCTCTCCGCAGGAGCCGAGTCCGAAGGATAAGATCAAGGCCTGTATATAAATTGTTATCTTTTTCATGTTGTGTTCCTGATTAAAAATTAATGGTTGCTCCAAATGTGAATGTTCTTGGTATTGGATAGGCCTCGTCATCAGATCCGATATTTACTCCGCCTCTTGCGTTGACATCGGGATTGGTTCCAGGGTAATCTGTGAACAGGAATAAATTCTCTCCGCTGAAGAAAACTCTTGCAGGAAATTTGAAAATATTCTCCGGTATGGAATAACCAAAGGTTATGTTTCTCAGCCAAACATGAGTAGCATCATATATGTATCTTGAGCTTGCTTCTCTTTCCCATTTCCAGGTATTTGAGGTTGGAATTATTCCATCTCCCGGCATATCTGCAGATCTGAAACGATCGGTAGCAGCAGCCTGTAGGATATTAAACACTCCATCCATATTCAAGGTAGTGGCTTCAATATTTCTCATCATGTCATAATTAAATGCACCGTTGAATAGGATATTGAAATCAAAAGCTCCCACATCTCCACCTAAAGTCCAGCCTAGAATCATGGCAGGATGAGGGTTTCCTATTTCGACCATGTCTCGATTATCATATGAAATTACTCCGTCTCCGTTCGCATCAAAGTGTTTGTACACCCCGGGGATTGCGCCGTCTTGGGTTGGTGAATTCTTAACCTCCTCATCAGTTTGGAACATTCCTATCTTCTTGTATCCAAAAAGCATTGACATTGGTCTTCCTACTACGGATCTATTATATGTTCCGTAGAAACCACCACTCAAAATGGCATCAGCATCTCCTCTTAATTCGAGAACCTCATTTCTGTTAAATGAAAGGTTTAGATTAGTTCGAAGGTTTACTTTACTAATCTTGGTTCGGAAATCCAAACTAAGTTCAATACCTGTATTTTTTACCTTCCCTACATTACCCAATGCTGAAGTAAAACCGGATGCAGCAGGTATCTCTACCGAAAGTAACATGTCATTGGTGAGACGATTGTAATATTCAGCAGTTAAGACCAATTTGTTGTCGAACATGGCAAAGTCTAATCCGATATCAGTTTGCTGAGATTGCTCCCAACCCAAATCACTGTTGGCGAAGTTAGAAAGCGTGACGCCATTGACGATAGTTCCTCCCAATACATAGTTGGAAGCTCTCATCAAGCTAAGGCTGGAATAGTTACCGATGGCGTTATTTCCAGTAATACCCCAGCTACCTCTTAGTTTCAGATCAGTGATCCAATTCGTCTTTGGAAAGAAGGCTTCCTCAGAAATTCTCCATCCGGCAGAGAATGCCGGGAAATTTCCATACTTATTATTGGCTCCAAATCGGGAGCTTCCTTCTCTTCGAAATGAGGCGGAGAATAGGTATCTGTCATCATAACCGTAGTTTGCTCTTGCCATATATGCCAAAAGACTCCAGCCAAATTCGCCGGAAGTGGAAGTGGTTCGGGTTGCTGCAGCGAGGAATCTGGTCTGATCACTGGCAAAACCATTCCCGTTTCCTTGAAGAAATCTGGTGTCTTCCTCCTGTACTGAGAAGCCCAAAAGTCCGTCAATTCTGTGCTTATCTATCGCTTTACTGTAGGTTAGCAACTGATCTGCACCGATATTCAGAGTTTCCTGAGTTCTTTGAACCAGAGTGGCTTCTCTTGGAGGGGCCTGATTGAATCCGGCTCCTGGGAGAGTGGATGGCCTGAATTCTTGCTGGTCAGTTCCTAAAATGGTAGCGTTTATAGCAGACCGGAATTTGAAGTTTTTCAAAAAGCTAAATTCTATAAATCCACTGGCCAATACATTGTTAGTAGTGAGTTTTCGGGTCATTTCATGCAATTCTTGTACTACGTTAGCAGTTCCAAAAATTCCATTTGTACCTCCTATGTAGGAATTGAACGAGCCGTCTTCCTTATATACAGGATAGCGAGGATCAGCCCAAAGCGCTCTACCGATAATTGCATCTCGTCCACTGGTAGGGGCATAGTTTTCTTTGCCATGGGAGGCACTCAGATTCAAGCCCATCGTAATAAAATCATTGACCTTACCGTCAACATTTGCCCGGAGATTGAACCTTTCAAAGTCAGTTTTGATCACTGCACCTTCCTGTTTTACATAGCCGACGGAAACCAAAGAACGAATGTTGCCTTTTCCTGCTGTCATTGTGGCATTGTAATTTTGGAACTTGGCGTTTTGGTTCATGATCTCCTCGAACCAGTCCGTATTATATTGGGTTTGCTCGGGAAATCGGAATTCTAAAGGGACTTCACTCAAAGCTGGTTCTCTTTTTTCAAAGTATCTGATCTTGTCCTCGAAGCTTTCCTTTTTGAAAGTGGCAAACTCCACTCCATTCATCATTTTGGTTCTTCTGTTGTCAGGCACATTGGTAAAACCTGAATTGGCAAAAAATTCAAATCCAACTTTCCCTTCCTTGGCGTTTTTGGTAGTGATCAAGACAACACCGTTTGATCCTCTGGCACCATAGATTGCGGTGGAGGCGGCGTCTTTCAATACTGTAATACTTGCAATATCAGCTGGGTTGATATTTTGACCCAAAGAGTTTCCTATGGGGAATCCATCGACAACAAACAAAGGTGAACTACCTGCTCCTAAAGAACCCAAACCACGGATGGTGATTTGCATTTCTTCACCTGGGCGTCCGGATTGCTGACGTACCTGCACGCCGGCTGCCTGTCCTTGAAGGAGTCTGGAGACGTTCGTAGTAGGGACATTGCCAATTGCCTCCATATCAATAACAGAGACTGCAGAAGTGATGTCTGCTTTTCGCTGAGATCCATAGCCAACTACCACTACTTCATTCAGATCGGCTGTCGAAAGCGAGAGCTGTATATCATACAACGTCTGGCCTGACTGAACAGCAATTTCACTTTGGGTAAATCCGATGAAACTAATAACTAAAAATTCACCAGATGCAGCTTGAATAGAAAAATCTCCATCCGAACCTGTAATAGTTGCCCTGTTCGTTCCTTTGACCAATACAGTCGCTCCGGGTAGTGGTTGCTGGTCGTCGGCTGAAAATACTTTTCCGGTTACAATTCCGGTTCCTTGCCCCATTGAGGGGAGGGTTAATAAAAAGAAAATTGCGTAGAGCAAAAACTTTTTAAATGTTCGTTTGAATGGTGGTGCATTTTGCTTCATGGCGTAAGGTTTTGGGTTAAAAATTTGTTATTTATTCTTCCTGTATTTCTAAATTCGATTTAGATTAAAAGAATACTATCCTGTACTATCCTACTTCTTTAATTTTTTTAAAAGTAGATCCGTTGTTTACTTAAATATTATTCTTCTAAAGCGATAATAAACGATTAAAAATATTTTTAATAAAGAGTTGAGAAAAGGCATAAAAAAAAGCCCGGATTCTTAAAATCCCGGACTTTCTGATTCCAGCGTCTTTCCTTCAGTTATTCGATTACGATCCAGATGTAGCCATTTGCAGGAATTTCCACTGCCAAGTTGGTCTCGTATTCACGATTGAGCAGATAAGTTTTTGGCAGATTTCCTTCTATACTGATTCGGGCTTCCTGAGTCAATCCTGAATAATAAAGAGGGATTTTCAACTCCTTTTTCATCACTTCTTCGGTAGGATTGAATAGCATGATCAGTGCTTTTTCTTTTCCTGCCGGATTCACATGCATCCAACCGTCCCAGTCCCGTCCATCCGCCCTTCTCAGCCGAATGATATCTGAATTCAGGATATCCCGGTATTTCTTGTACCAGTCAATGACTCCTGTGACCATTTGCTTCGTCTCTTCCGTATCATACAATCTCGGTCCCCGATAGCACGCCTGAATACCAGCACCATAGTATTGCATCATAAGCTGCTTGTAGTCTTCCAAATGCTCGTTGAGAGGTTCCAAAACTGCGTCGGCCCCGCCTCCATGGTAAGCTGTCAGTGGTACAAATCCCCAACCCATGGAAGGAGTTTTTTCCCAAGTTCCGTCGAATATATTCTGTCGGTTGAGGATTTTCTGGCGCTCTCGTGGCAGTGCAAAATTAACTTCCCTGTATCCCATGGCGATTTTGTGAGTACCATCCAGAAAATACCAATCCGGCGCATTGATGTAAATCCCTTTTCCATTCATCCAGTGATAGAGTTCTTTTTGAAGGTTGATTTGCACCCATTGGGAATCTTCCAATCCCTTGTGACCGGGATGGGAAGTGGAGGCGCAGACGTCGCCTGGGTAAGGACCGTCGTTTTCGAAAATATCGAATTCGGTCTGAGTAAAGAAGTACTTCAATTTATCCAGATAGTTCAGTCCCCATGCGCTTCCCATGCAAGGGGCATTTCCAAAAAATGCTCCTCCCGGTTTGCCGGTAACCGGACTGATGACATCTGTTTCGGGGTTGATACTTCGGGAAGAGAAAAGTGAATATCCCCCGATTTTTATTCCCCGGTCATGTGCATATCTGGCAAGGGATTTCCATCGCTCTATGTTCATGGCGGAAGTGTCTTCCATGTTGATGTGACTGCCGAAACTCAGAATGAGTGCTTCGTAGCCTGTCTCCACACATTGGTCGATTGCAGTTTTGACCTGCTCATCATTTTTGCTCACCAGGTGCATGAAAATCGGATTTTGCATCGCCCAAGGTGTCAACGCCCGGTACATTTTTCGACGGGCGAGTCCATTCCTCTCCCTGTCGTAACTGTCAAGAATGAGTTCATAGGTGCGGATGGAAAGGAAATTTTCTCCCGGCTTTAGCGCAATACCGATTCCTTTTTCCGGGTAAACTTCCAGAATTGCTGGAGTCATCAAATCGTAATTTACCTGCGAAGTATATGCTGAGTCTGCTTTCCAGTGGTTTGCCTGATTGCTGAGCTCAGCGTGCATAGAATTGTTAAAAGCGAAATTGTTTTCGATATACAGCTGATGTGGTTTTTTCATTTGAGTGGTTTTTCCCACCACAGCAGATTCTTCCTCAACAGTCCCCAGAATCTCATTGACTACCTGATCGATTTGGAAAGTTTGGGAGCCCGTATTTTGAAGGGTGAGGTACTTTCCAATCAGTGGCAAACCATCGTAAAGTTCATAATGAACCTGGAGAAGTAGTCCCTTCAGTTCAGGATGAGTGTATTGAAAACTTATCTTTTTACCGGAAGCATTTTGCTTATGACCTGTCCAAAAAATCTCCTTTGAGGGGAAATGGGGAGTAATCTCTCCGACAGTATGGGACTGGTATTGGAAATTCGAAGCGGGACTTTGGATTTCACTCAGCCATTCTTTTTTGAAAAAGCCTCGTTCTTCGGTTTTTAGTGATCCTCCAACCTCATAAATTTTACCATTGAGTGTGATTCGGGCTTCGGGCATCACGGTTCGAAGAAGCTGCGCATCGCTCATGAGATTGGTAAAGTCAAAGCAAACCAGGTTGGGGGAGAGGTAAAAGCTCCGTCTGATCAGTCCGTTTTGGAATTGAATTTCCTTTGCAGAAACCTGAATGATTTCTGCTTTGCGAAGCTTGTTATCTACCAGCCAATCATCCGAGGCAGATTGACAAAAGGCAGAAGCTAAACTGAAAAGAAAAGCGAATGCAAATGCTGAAAATTTAAAACGAAGTGTTGATGGTTTGGTCACAGGTTTTGGGCTTTTGGGTGATCCTAATGAAAAAGTAAGCTACTTAAAATGAGATAGGCTTTCAATTTTTTCATTCCTGAAATAGATTTTGTCTGAAAGTGAGTGAAATAAAACAGCCTGAGGATCTAACCTCAGGCTGTTTTATTTTTATTACCAAAGAACAAAAATTGATTGTCGGGAAACTCTACTTCTAAACTCTCACTCAAGTCTACTTACATTTCATGGATTGACTTGCATAGTATCGTTCATCATTGACGTACAATTCCTCTTTAATAAATTTCAGTTGAGCTACAACGGGACTTAGATCTTTTTTGGAGAAAGTAAGAGTCAATACCGCCTCAGAGTTTTTGCTTTCCACCGACCAGGAACCCACCATATTTCCTTTGTATTCCGGATTAAAGTCCTTCATGAGACCCTTTTTCTTGATTTTTGCTTCGAAAGATCCATCGGCACATAGGTTAACCTGGGTTTTTTGCTCCCCTCCCTGAAACTCATCATAGACGATCAGCAGTTTGTTGGAGAGAAATTCTTTCCAATCAAAATCCAGATAAGGATCGATTTCTCTCGGTGCATCGAAGGTCGCACTTGCTAAAAACTCTTCTGCAGCCTTTGAGACTTCTTCGTAATTATCATCTTGTGAGACAGCCAAAACTGTCACACAGGTACCGGTATTCCCACATCGAATTGCAGCAAAAGCCCGTTTTTTTGTCGGGATAAAATTCCCGACAGCTTTGGCCTCTGAGCTGAGCATATTGCCACTTAGTTGGGGGTTTTCAGCTTGTAACCTGAGCGTTTCTGTCACGTCCACTCCGGCTTTCCATTCCTCAGCAAGTGCTTTCAGATCTACTGTATTCCTTCCGAAAACAAAGATTTCGCCGAATGTCCCTGTAGATAAGTTTAACAGGAAGATCTCCGTTTCCCGTGGTAAAGTCCCTGTCCATCCCTGTGGAACCTTTGATGTAAATCCAAATCGCGGTGCATAAAGAGAATCTCCGGCGTTGTACATACGACCGGGTTCAATCCGGTTTTTTACTTTCTGGGAAAAGGCGGAAAACTGAAGTGTAAATCCGGCAATGAAAATGAGCAGAAACAGATGGTTTTTCATAGTAGTCAAAAATTAAAAGCTATGCCTTAGAACCTGAATTTAGCATAAAGCCAAATGAAAAAAAGTAAACGGATTCGTTTTTGTGGCGCCGCTCTTCGGAATTTGCAATTCCAAGGCAGTCTCAGAGGATTTTTAATCCAATTTCTTTGAGATAGGGAAAGGAGTCTCGGAATAAAGTCTATGTGGATAATTTTTTTTCGGATTGAAAATCCTATGGTAGGATCTCGAAATTGCAAATTCCGAGTACCAACCAACCCGAAAAAAAGCCCTGTCTCTTGCGAAACAGGGCTCCTGGGGATTAACAACTTTTCTACCTTATGCCGACATTCGTGTTTTACTCTACGGCAATTAATTATTGAAACCTTTTATTTAACAGGAACAGGCAGCTGATTCATAAACTGAATCTCAGAAATGCTCATCAGGATCTCATCTCCCGTTGCTTTCGGGTTTTTGAAGACAAAATAAACGTCCTGTAAACCCTGAGTTGGTTTGATTGTAATATTTGCGCGGTTTGCATTTTCCCGTCTCCATTGGATAGGATTTACTCCTGCAGGTGGTCTGAAGCCCATATCCTTTTTTCCTACTGTTTGGGATTGGCCAAGAAGTTCGCCGGTTGGAGATCCTAAACGAATTTCAACCGATCCGCCTAACGCACCATTTCTATCATTTACCCCAACCAATAAGTCTATTTGCTGGATTCCGGTCAGGTCAACTTGCTTGATCGCAATATGGGAATTATCACCTTTCATGAAGAAATTGATACTTGGGGTGGTCAATATTTGAACTCCTTTTCTGTCTTCAGAAAGCTGAGGATTCAGGAATGGGTTTCTCAAAGCCACAAAATCAACTCCGGAAAGAGATCCGATTGTACCTGCACCCTTATCTGCATAAGAAGCGCGAAGCAAATAGCCACCTTGTCCATTTTCACCTTCAGGAACGACAGGATTTACTTTTCCGGTCAAAGGCAAAGAAGCTACAGTTGGCTTCACATCGTCCATGTTCAGAATGTAATCCACCATTCTCTTCGCATCAGACTCACTCAGTTGCGGGTGAGCGCTCATGGCATGATCTCCCCATACTCCTGCACCACCATTGATGACTTTATTCATCAGATAAGCCGTGTTTTCAGCAGAGTTTGGATATTTCGCTGCAACAGCCGCATAGCTTGGGCCGATGGAGGTTTTATCGTATTGGTGACAAGATTTACAATCGCTGGCTTCGATCAGGTTTTTACCGATGTTCAGGATAGCCATTGTCTCAGCTCCGCTTTGTTTGGAAGCTATTTCGATTGGGTCAAAACCTGCCGGAACGTAATCAAACGTCACAGCAACTTCTTCCGCTTTGATGGTTCCATCTGCTGAAGTTCCGTCTTCTTTATCGCTCACATTGATCGTATAAGCCAATTCTTTTTCACCGAAATAGAATGTTTTATTCATTCCGCTGAAGTCGATGGTTACAACAGGAGGCTCATTACCGGCCACTACTTCAAAGCTGGACGTGTTTTTCTCTCCTTTGGTATCTGTCACAGTTAGCGTCACGGTGTAAGTTCCGGCTTCGGTAAACGTGAAACTTGGATTTGCCTCAGTAAGTGTTTGGTTAAAACCTTTGTCCGAAGTTAAAGCCCATTCGTAGGTAAGTTTGCCCTGATCGTACTCATCAAAATCTGAAGTGCCTTCGGAAGAGAATTTCGCAGTCAAAGGAATAGCTCCGGAGGTTTTGTCCGCAACAGCAGTGACGTTAGGCTTTCTGTTTCCTGCATTGAATTCGATTTTCACGATTCGGGAATTTGAATTACCACGGAACCAGGCGCTGCCATATTCCAGGATATAAAGTGCGCCGTCCGGGCCAAAGTCCATATCGATCGCCGAGCTGAAGGTTTCATTCGGAAGGAATCGCTCCATGGATTTGTAGTCACCGTTTTCGTCCATAGTGATCGCCATGATCCAGCCTCGCATGAAGTCTACCAAAAGCCATTTTCCTTCGTAATAAGCAGGGAAAACATAAGGTGAACCTTCTTTGAAATCCTCCTTGCGGAAAACAGGACCACCTGTTGCGCTTCTTCCTGAGCTTCCCAACATTGGGAATTCTTCTGAAACACCGTATGGATAGTAGATCATCGCTGGTACAACAGGTTTTGGCAATTCACGCAAACCGGTATTGTTTACAGATTCGTTTACTGGATTGTTGACGTCGTAGGGAGCTCCATAAGAACTGTCAGCGAGGTTGTGACGATTGTAAGGGCGATTGTTTGCAATAAAATATGGCCAGCCGAAGAATCCAGGGCCTTTTGCCTGATTGAATTCATCGTAGCCTTTTGGTCCCCAGATCGAATCAACAGCCGCATCCGGACCCACTTCACCCCAATAGAGGTAGCCGGTTTCAGAATCGAGCGTTGGTCTCCATGGATTTCTATGGCCCATAGTGTAGATCTCAGGACGGGTTTTCTCAGTACCCGGAGGGAAAAGATTTCCTTCAGGAATGGTGTAAGTACCATCTGCTTCCGGATGAATTCTCAGGATTTTTCCACGAAGATCGTTTGTATTTCCGGGAGCCCTCTGGTCATCAGAATTTTCAAAACCCGGTCTTTCGTCCAGGTTGGAAGAGCCTGTACGAGGATTGACGGTGTTATTTCCGACAGTCAGGTAAAGGTTTCCTTCCGCGTCAAACACCATTCCGCCGCCGGTGTGGCAGCATTCCTGGCGCTGGGTTGGTACTTCCAAAATAACCTTTTTTGAAGCGGCGTCCAGCGTATTTCCTTTCAGTTCCCAGCGAGCCAACACATGCTTGGCATCAGCGGAGTCTGCATAATACATGTAGATCCAGTTGTTTTTTGCGTAGTCCGGATGCACGATCACGCCCATCAGACCTTCTTCCGCTTCCCGCACGACACCTTCTTTGTTGGTGTATTTCATGTTTACAGGAATGGTAGCGACCAAAGTCATTTCCCCGGTTTTCTCGTCAAAAATCTTAACTCCTCCTTTTCTTTCCACAAGGAGAATTCGATTTTCCGGTAGGAAAGTCATTTCCATCGGTTCGTCCATTCCTTCAGTCAGGACAACTTTTGTGAAGCGATTATCTTCGGGTTTGATGGAGGCATCCTCCGATTTTTTACATGAAAAAATAAATAGAAGCAGCGCAAAGCTGAGGACCGAGGCTAGTCGGGTAGAGTTTTTCATAGGTTTTGAGGGTTAATAGGAAAGGGAATTTTTGTCAGCAGATTCTTGCTCAAAAGAGGGAAACAACAATAACCTTCAATTCTGCTTAAAACTCCCTCAAATAACAAGTGAAAATCGTGAATGCGGTAGAAAATCGGGATGGATTGAAAGAGCTAGCACTCTATCCCTCAGACTTTTTGAAAATTTTCGACAAAGGCACGGCTGATACTCCATGTAAGAATATGCTTAGCATCACAGTCAGGGTAATTACGCTTACCATCCGCTCGTATCCTTCAGAGCCCAAAGCAATAATTGCCATCAAAAGATAAAGAACAGAAGCGATTCCTCTTGGTCCAAACCATCCAATAAACCAGACGGTTTTCATGTTGAGGCCTGTACCAATCAGACTCAGGGCTACTGGTAACATCCTGATCACAGTGAGGCTGAGAAGGGCATAAACCAAAGCTCTCCAATCCCAGAAAGGATACGAAATAGGTACCAGAATCATCCCAAAAAGCAGGAAAATAAACAGGATCATGATTTGACTGCCAGCCTCTCCAAATTCTTTCATGCGGCCCCTGATCAGTTCTGTGCTTGTGCCTAAAAACAGCCCGGCCATATAGGCTGCGATAAAGCCATTTCCATGAAAATACTCAGCGAATGAATAAGCCAATACTGCAATGGCCACTGAAGCCAGCATCTGAAAAATATGGTTCATAAGTCCGGCTTTGGAAGCCCTCTCCACCAGAATTCCCCCAAGCCAGCCAACCAATCCTCCAATGACAGGACCATAAATAAACTGTTTTGCGACAAAGCCCAACCAATAATTACTATCAAATCCATCACCTGCCGAACCGGAAAGTAAGGCGATGCAAACCAAAATTGGAGGAAGGCCAATTCCGTCATTCAGTCCGCTTTCTACATTGATTGTCTGACGGATTCTTTTAGGAACTTGCTCTCCGGTCACCACTGCCTGTCCGAGGGCTGCATCGGTTGGAGAAAGGATAAATGCCATCAGGATCAAAATCAATGGCTTTACTTCCGGGAAAAGAGGTATGGCTAATAGCGCTCCTAAAACCATTGTGATAGGTAATCCGATTCCTAAAAGTCTGATTGGAAGAGCCTTTTCTTTGGTAAGTGTTTTAAGATCTATGGTGGATCCGTCGATAAAAAGTACCAAGAGCAGCGTAAACTCCATCAAGGGCTTCACAAAATAAGCTTTAGGACCCTCTTCCAGTAATTCCAAACTAAAAAAGCTGACAAGCAAACCGATAACCACAAAGATCATTGGAGCAGTAATAATCGAATTTTCTGCTTTTTTGGAAAAAAGCCCGTAGCCGAAAATCAGCAGGGCCATAAAAACAATTATCGGATGCTCCGCCATACAATTGGGTGTTTTAGGAAGTTACAAATCACCTTCGGATGTACCAAACATTTCTTATGGCAGAAGGGATGGGTTTAGTAAGTTTTCTTGAAAAACTCAGAATCAGGCAATGCCTTTTGTATTTGGCTAAAAATCAGTTCGCTTTCGGAAGAAAGTTTCGTTTTTAGAGTTTCAATTTGAATGACTTCAGTTGGATTTATTCCACCGCTGACCAATCCATTATTGAGGTGTTGAAGTATCATCTGCAGATCATGCCATTTGCCAAGTAGTTCTGGCAAAGCATCTTTTTTGGAGATCTGATTGCTGTACGCTTTCAAAGACAAACTGCTCCTGTTATAATTAAGCGTCTTTAAGCGTTTGCGAAGTTCATGAAGTTTTTCCCTTTGTAAAGGACTTTGGTTGATAAGGTTTTTAATACTTTCTATCTCGGTGTCCAGATATCCGGCTGCTTTTTTGGGATTTATTTTGGTCAGAAAGGCATTGATTTCATCAAATTTGCCTCGTAAGAGATTCACCATTTTGGTGTCAATCATTAAAAAAAACAGACGTTTTTCCTCTAGTCGGCTTGTGCGTAAAATCTTCTTGTATCCCCGGAGTGAATTATTTGGAAAATATTTCTTGAGCGTTGCTTCTTGAATTTGAAGTTCTCTTACTTTTCCCGCCTGCCGAAAAACCTTTCTGAAAGGCTTATAAGTTTTCTTTTTCCTAAAATCCTTTGAGCAATAATTGATCAAATCAAGAAATGCATTCAGCTTCTTAAATTCGACGCGAAGTTTATGAAAAGTGCCTGGGGTATAGCTTCGCTTTCCCTAAAAGAAAATCGATGTTGACTTTTCGACTGTTCAGATATTTCCTGGAAGCTTTCATTTCTCAGTTTCGTCCTTACGGGCGATCTTGATAATCTCTTTTGCGATGTCTTCAGGAGAAAGGATAAAATCGATGCAGCCACTTTCAATTGCACTGATTGGCATGTCCGGCTGGCTGGCAGTTTCAGGCTTCTGTGCAATGGTAATTCCGCCTACATTTTTGATCCCGCAAAGGGCCTCTGCACCATCTCCGTCAAAGCCTGAGACAATGACTGCTATTAGTTTGCCATCCCAATTTTTCGTGATGGATTTCAAAAAAACCGTGATCACATCGGGCCATCCCCAGGGTTTTGAGATTGGCATCAGGCGAAACTCATCGTTTATCACGTGCAAGTCCCTCTTTTCCGGTATTATAAAGACATGGTTAGGTTTGATGTCCAGTCTTTCTGTGATGAGTTCAACAGGCATCTTCGTATAGTTGGGGAGGATCTCATGCAGCATGGTTGCTACTGTTCTGAGATGATTGACAATCACAATTGCCACCCCCATATCGGCCGGCATATTTTTCAATAATCGGACATAAGCATCGAGTCCTCCTGCAGATCCCCCTACACAGACTATAGGAAAGTCTTTTTTCATAATTTGAGATTTCTCAGGTTTTTCAGCTTTCATAAAAAAAATCAATTCAGAAATGGTTAATGCCAACTAAACCAAATGAGTTGATCACTTTTTGAATATACGAGATTATCGGGATAGCGACCGGAATTGTATTTCTATTCTCAGTTGCGCTGTTTGATTATATATGTTGTAGCAAGCGCCAATCGTCCGCCAAAATAGGCCATTGGAATATAAGCCCCCGCCAGATCTAAAATAGAAAACCATAGGGGAGAGGGAAGAGACGTTACCATGTAGATTCCTCCTGCCAGGAAAAAGAATCCAATAACAAAAGCAAGTTTGAGTTGATAGTTTGCCGCGATCATAGCCGTCAGAAATGCACCTGAAAAACTCCCAATTGCGTGGGCTAAAAATGGGAAAATAAAATGTTTGGGTTCAAATAAATGCATCGATGCAATCAGCCCTTCCATGGTAGTTGCATCAGATCCTTCGGGTGGAGGGATAATCGATCCACTCAGCAAAACAATCCCCATATTCACGAAACTCCCTGCAACTACACCAACCATGACTGCTAAAATGTTTCTAAAGATTGGATGCATAGCCGGTTGATTTTTAAGGAATAATTTATTTTGTAGAATTTACTATTTCTTATTTTAAAAAGTTAATGTTAGGGTCCATAACGGCTTCAATTTTCATTTTCAGATGATTTTTGGATTTTATCATTTTCAAAATTCTCCTGATATTCCAGGTTGTCATTCTTGTCATAGCGAAGCCAAATACCATTTTTCTTTCCTTTTTTGAAGTTTCCGATTTGCCAAAGTTGACCGGTCTCCCTGTAAAAATTCCATTCTCCTTCCATCTGGCCTGAGACAAAATTTCCTTTAGCTTTTACTTTCCCGTTTTTGAAAAAGTATGTCAGTTTTTCACCGATTAATTCGTACACCTTTTGGCCGTTGGCATAGTTCTTTTTGTCCAGCATAATTATCCTTTTTTCTTTTCCGTGTGGGTAGTTAGAATCAGACGTTGTTTCAAACCGTTTTTACAAACTCGCAACATAGTACTTAAATAAAAAAGACTGCAAACAGGATTGCTTGCAGTCTTTAGAAATTAATTTTAACTGTTTCTTAATCGAAGTGCTTCGTAATATAATCAGTAAGATTCTCATCACTCATTTTGTTGGAGGTACTTTCGCTGGAAATTGCATTTTTATACTGCGGCGTCTCAGCCAAAAACTTGATAAATTGTTCTTGAATTTGACCAGTCCCGGTTAGATGAATTTCATCTACGTTTGGCATAAGACTGGTAATTTCTTTGAAATATTTATGGGTCAAGGCAATCTCCTGGTTATTTGAGGTTTTCTCATTGGAATTATTGTCCGCTCCTTGATTTTTTACATGTCCAAGGATCAGAAACTCTTCGGTATCAAAATCTACTTTTCCTACTATCGTTGCGTTGTGTGAATCCATCCAAACACCGAACTGCTTTTTGTTTTTAGTTGACATATTTTGCTTTTTCCCAAGATAACCCTTTAAAAAAGGGAAAACAGCTTTAGTCCGATAGGCCTCTGTCTCAAATGCCAAGCCGTTCTGCTTTCAGATTTCCAGTTTAATGCATCTGAAAATGCTGAAATAAGTGTTGCAGTGCAGATTCAATCATAAAATCCCCGTGGATCCGGGAATAAATACGTTAGGAAACCTTAACTTCTTTTAGGAATTCAGAAGGAGTTAAAGGCGCTGAGGTGGGCTTTTTTTTTGAAGAGATTCTGTTTTTTTACTTTAAACCTATCCTGTTTTTTACCAATTCCCCCATCACCCAATTCGCTCTGGCACCCGAGATCCCGGTACTTGGGCAGGTCTCTTTTCCCAAAAGTTCATCCACGATGCTGTGAATCAAGGGTTGCTGGATATGATGTGGAAGGGCAAGATGGAAATGCTGAGACTCCTGAAAGTCCTGGGTCAGCGTGAACTCTCCCTTTCCGAAGGTGGCAAAGCGAATCTGTCCTTTGTTGCCATCAATTACGATTTCATCTTTTTGGGCGGCATGTGAGGATGCAAAGCACCAGTTTCCTGTTCCTAAAACTCCGGTTTCAAAGGTGAAACTTCCGACCACGATATCTTCCGCTTCGTAGGCTTTGGCCTGATTTGCCGAGAACCCGGAAGCTTGGGTGACCTTCCCAAAAAAGAAATCCAGGAGATCGAGTTGGTGAGATGCCAGGTCAAAGAAATAGCCCCCACCGGAGATATCAGGATGGACTCGCCAGTTGTATTCCATTTTGGCGATGATTTCGGGCTCGACCACCTGCTTCATATTGATGTGGACCGTGCGGATTTCTCCGATTGCTCCTTCATCGAGGAGCTCCTTGATTTTGACAAAGTGAGGCAAAGCTCTCCGGTAATAAGCCACAAATAATGGAACTCCGGCCTTTTCGCAGATATCGATCATCTCGAGGCATTCAGCATGATTACGGGCCATTGGTTTCTCCACGTAGACGGGTTTGCCGGCAGCGGCAACCATGCGGGTGAGTTCGAGGTGGGAGTTGGGCGGTGTGGCGATGTAAATGGCGTTGACTTCGGGATCGTTGATAAGATCCTGGGCGGAAGTGTACCACTTGGGAACACCATGCCTAGCCGCATAATCTTTTACTTTTTCCTCATCGCGTCGCATCACTGCCACCAATTTGCTGTGAGGAATATGATTCATGGCAGGGGCGGATTTGACTTCGCAGACATTTCCTACTCCCAGCACTCCCCAGCGGACCTCAGAATCAGTGAATTTCTTCATCTCGGAAAGTATGAAAAGATTTAAGTTTTTGAAAGGAACGAAGTTGAAAGTCAGTAAAGGTGGAGGTTGAAATGTTCTAATGTGGGGAGGGTTGGAGGTATTTCAGTATTATTTTTTTGAAGCGGGGGAGCAAAAAAAAAAGCCCCGGATTTTCATCCGGGGCAATGGTTTCTTCGGTTTGTTTTATTGAGCAGGCGCTGGTCTTGGTTTCATTTTCAAGCTGTCTGCCGGGTAAGTTGCAGCAAGCATTGCCATTTGTTCTTTGGCCCAGTCAACGATCACTTTGCGATCTTCGTCAGTAAGTTTAGCTTCGGGATGCAGACCTAAATAAGTATAAGAAGGCAACGGCATTTCCTTTTCCTCGACCATTTCTACTACTTCTTCCAACTTATGATTCTGAACAGCAAGTGGAAGTTTTGTGAAAGCTGAAAAATTGAGGTCTTTTTTTCCGTCCTGGATATGTGAATTTAGCCAGAAACCCACAGGCTCAATTTTGCTATACCATGGATACGTGCTTTGATTGGAATGGCAATTGTTACAGGCATTTTTAAGAAGGGTCTGCACATTGCTCGGGACATTGTAACTTTTGGAAATGTCAAATTCCATGTCATTGCTTAGGTTCTTCTCGTAAGGAATGAATTGAATGATAACGAGTATAATCAGGACGGCGATTGAGATTTTCTTGATCATTTGTGAGTAGGGTTTTGCGGTTAGATTAAAAATTATTCCCGGGGTTTAATCCTTGTATTCTTTATATAAATTTCAAAATAAAATTCCGCTAATGCACCCTTTGAATTCTTAAATCTGTCTTAAACTTTTTCTGATTTCGGCCATCTGGTAACTCTCAACTAGTAAGAATTCTATGGTTTTGCCTTTAGACAGCAGGTAAATGAATAATAAAAGGAATAACAGAAAAAAGGGATAAGCCTCATTTATTGACTTACCCCTTTTTCAACTTTTTTCTTTCCTGAAATCAACTTTCCAATTTACCTGATGATGATTTTTCTCTGGTAATATGACTTTGCTCCGGCAAGCCTGATGAAATAAGCACCGGGATTTTGAGCTGTCAAATCCAGAATAAAGTGGTTTTGGCCTTCTTTAATTTCTGCTGCTTGAGTCATGCTTACTTTACCGGCCATGTCGATCAATTCGATCTGAGCCTGGTAAGTAATGGGAGAATAAAACTCCAGATTCAGCGTATTCCGGGTTGGATTAGGGTACACCTTGAATTCATCTTCTTCAGATTTGAGCTGGAAAGAAAACTCATTTTTTCCCGTTTCAGGGAGATCAATTTCCCGATTTGCTATAGAGTAGGCTTTGGTATTGGTTTCGGCTCTGAGCGTATAGCAGGAAGGAGAGAATTCACCGCCAACACCAATTACCCTCACATAATAAGTGATACTGGTCTGAGCGCTGTTCCAAATTATCTGTTCGGAATTGCTGCCGCTGTTGAGAGAGGAAGCCAGGATTTGTCCTGCAGAATTATGAAGGTATACATCGTAGTTGGCAGGCAAGCCGTCGAGCGTGATTCTGACATTTGTTGATTTTGACTTACCAACACTAAAGTTGAACCAATCAACGTCTGTTGAATTCCCGATAGTTGCCGTGAGATTGGTGCCCAAAGAGATGGCTTTTGCATCTGCCAATACATTGTTTGATTCATAAGCATCAACACAATTGCTGCTCCCCGTGATGAAGGAAGATTGGGCAAAGGTGCTTGAACCTGCGGAGCAAGTAGCACTCACCCTCCAGTCGTATTCAGTGGCTTCAATCAAATCAGAAAGTACGACCGAAGTCATAGTTGTGTTGGTTGAGGCTACTATCCACGTTGAAGCAGATTTCAACTTGTATTCAACCCCGTAATTCAATGCATTTGGTACTGACGTCCAGTTTAGCGTGGCTCCTGTGAATCCGATTCCGGTGGTGCTCAATCCTGCAGGAGGATTACACACATTAGGGTCAGTGAAAGAGACTGTGCTCGTTTCTGGCTTCAGTCTGTAGCAGGAGTTTGAGAAGCTTGCTCCATCTCCTTTAACCAGAATGAAGTAGGAAGTTCTCACAGCAGTTGAGTTATAAATCAATGTTTGACTGGCAGCTCCGGAGTTTTCAGAGGATTTGAGAATTGCCCCGTTTTTGTCATACAAGTACAAATAAGTAGTAGAGGGCAAATCGGTTAAGCTCACTTTCACATTGGTGGACTTGTTGTTTCCAACTTTCAATTCAAACCAATCCTGATCAGTTGCGTTGGCGATTACTGCCGTGATTTCAATTCCCGCTGTTATCACTTTCGCAGTACCAAGCATATTGTTGGATTCGTAGCTGTCCCCACAAGCTGGAATAATGGTAGTGAACTGAATTTCCAGATAAGGACTACTCCCACTGACAGGTCCACAATTGGTTCTCACTCTCCAATCATAGGTACTGCCACCTGTAAGACCGGTAAGATTGAAGCTTGTCCCAGCCAGATTGATTGCTTTCGAAGTCCATACAGAAGCTGCAGACAACTTGAAATCCACATCGTAGCCTGTTGCTCCCGGTACTGCTGACCAATTCAGAATTGCAGAAGATGCAGCAATATTTGTCGTATTCAGGTTCCCTGGAGCATTGCATACGATCGCTGATGTAAATTGCGCACTTTCAAAATTGCCGGTTCCTGTCGCACAATTAGCCGCAACTCTCCATTCGTAGGTTGCTCCTTCGGCCAGGGTATTGAGCGTGAAGGTTGTTCCAGCTATTTCAGTTCCAAGAGAGATCCAATCGATAGCTGATGTAAGTTTATATTCCAGAGAATAGGAAGTTGCTCCTTCGGATGACGTCCATTCCAGATTTGCAGAATTCGTTGTAATCCCGCTTGTCAGCAAATTAGTGGGAGCTGGGCAACTCAAGGTGGTAGAAAACGAAGCAACCGAGAACGCACTTGAACCAGAGCTGCAAACCGCGCTTACTCTCCAATCATAGGCGGTTCCCTGAGTCAGGCCTGACAGAGAAAAGTTGTTTAGGGTCGTGTTTGAAATTGCAGTTGACCAATTCGTTGCACCAGTTTCCTTGAATTCCACATTATACCCCAAAGCTTCGGGCAGTGATTGCCAGGAAAGGGTAGCGGAAGTGGTTGTAATGTTAATGGAAGTAAGTCCGGCAGGATTTCCGCAAGGGGTATAAATCGCTCGTTCCCATGCTCCCCGCCCATACGTTCCGATTCGGATTTTATTGGCATTTTTAATTATTTCCACCTCATTGATCGCCACAAGAGGGAGA
The DNA here is from genome assembly GCA_029945945.1 of Algoriphagus sp. Classification (GTDB taxonomy): domain Bacteria; phylum Bacteroidota; class Bacteroidia; order Cytophagales; family Cyclobacteriaceae; genus Algoriphagus. Next base: position 345,259 of record JAQSDM010000005.1, read on the forward strand.
TCCTCGGTGAGATTCACCCATCCGGTCATTTGATTATTGGTGTAATACACTCCGATATTCATTGCTACATACAAGCCTTCGTTTGCAGTATCATCTATAATTACACTTCTGGCGGCAATTGAAGGCAGATTTCCTGAAACATTTGATATAGTCGCACCCGCATCGGATGATAACAGCACCCGGTTGGTAGTGTTGGTAGTGGATATCCAGACCTTTTCAGGATTCGTGGGATGAATTGCAAAAGAACTAACAGTCCATGATAGAGGATAGGTGAGCCAATTTGTGCCACCATCTTTGGTTACATAGATGGTAGTTCCGGCGGCTGCGTAAATGTATTGGGGATTGGAAGGTGCTACCGCCAACACATTCAGATTGGTGGAAATGGTACTTCCGGAAAGTTTGGTCCAACTTACACCCAAATCACTTGATCGGTAAACACCATTCCAGCCTGCATAAATCGTATTGGTGCCTGATTCAATTGCCAGCGGTGTCACCCAGGCCCCAGTGGCGGGTTCTGTGATGCTACTGTAAGAAGATCCTCCATTACTTGTTCGATATAGGCTTCCATATTGGCTTGTTCCCCAAATCAGGTTAGCATCGAGTGGGCTGACGATGCAGTCCATTCCATCTGCTCCCAACCAATCGATCCAGCCGGTAGATTTGAAGATACTTGTTCCGTTATCCTGAGCTCCGCCCATGACCAGGTCAGGGTTGGTTTTGGAAGTTGCAATTTTATAAAACTGGCGAATTCCAAGTCCCGAGGAAAGTTCTGTCCAATTGTCCCCATTGTCAGCGCTTTTATAGATTCCTCCGTCAGATCCTGAATAGATGGAGTTGCCCACCCATTCCAAAACGTGAACATCCGCATGGTTGTACCCGAGAGAATTTGGAAGTGACCAAGCTGTCTCTGCCACAAAAGAAGTTCCTCCATTGGTTGATTTCCAACAAATGATTCCGGCAATATGCACTTCATTTGCATTTAAAGGATTTACTGTCATGGCCATATCGTAACTGGCTTGACCCGTGGTTCCGGTACCATTGGTTTCGTATCCGAAATAATTGGTACCGCTAGAAGAAGCGCCGATTACAGTTGTGATAAATGAATTTCCTCCGTCATCAGACCTGTACATTCTTCCAAAAAGGCTTCCACTTGCCTGAACAGCATAGACCACTTGTGGATTTGAAGGAGATACGCTGATGAGTGTTCTGCCTGAAGTGGTGATACCATTGGAAGAAGTTAATTGAGTCCAGGATTCTCCTGAGCTTGAAGATCGAAATACATCAGAACCCGAAGCATAAAGCACAGTGGTATTTCCAGGCATGAATTCAATATCCTCTGTAGCGGAAGTAATTTTTCTTACCCAGGTATTTCCTCCGTCGATTGATTTGGATATACCGTTAGAAGATGCGGCGTACAGGATTTGGGGATTAGTTGGGTCAAATAAAATTTTCCTGACAGTTCCCATACCGGATCCCCTTTGTGTCCAGGATAGTCCTCCATCAATGCTTTTGTAAATCGACCCACCATTGCCAACCAGGACATAATCAGGATCAGTTGGATGCACGGCGACACTCCAAACATTCATCAAGGCATTGGTTTGATCTGCGAGCGGGATCCATTGATTTCCTCCCTGAGTAGATTTCCATATTCCTCCGCCCGGAGAAGTGATGTAGATTATGTTGGTATTTCCAGGATAAACTGCAATTGAGGTGATTCTACCAACTCCTGGATTCCAACCTGAGGTCCTATTCCAGGATGTTGGTCCGATTTCAGTCCATCCTGTAGAGTTGGTAGTTTCCAAAGCAGGTGCGGCTTCGTTGAATTGTTGCTGATCATACTCTTCGGGAAGCAGGAAGCCGTTTTGATCAAGGTGAAATTGTTTTTCAAATTTCCATCGCTCGTATTGCTTATGGCCGGAGCCTCTTTCTCTTCCTACAGCATTGAAATATCTCCTTGCCAAAGCATCGATTTCGCTCAAACGCATATCTCTTCGCTCCATCAGCTCCCAAATGTTGATATCTCTGTCCTGACCTTGGGAGAAAGCTTGGGTGAGGAAAAGTGAGTTGATCGAAATAAAAGTGATTGCGAAATGCAAAAAGTAGTGTGTAATTTTATTTTTCATAAAATTTAATTTTACGATTAATCATATTTAAAGAATAAAAATATATAAATATTAAAAAAAACAAATAAAAATACGGAAAAAATAATCTTGGTTTATTTTTTAAAATCGAGGTTTGCGTTCAACAAAAGTTGATTTGGAATTCTTTTAAATGAAAAAAAGAGGTCTGTAAAGACCTCTTTTTTTCTTGCTCTACATCTGATTGTTCAGAAAAGCATGGTGTGAAACTCAACTTATACAGCAAATCCTTCTCTGTAAGTTCTTCCCACGAATTGGTTGGCTTCTTCCAGGTTGGTGATTCGCATGTTTTCACCATCCCAAAGGAGTTTCTTTCGACCGAAGAATTCCATTTGGCCTTTGCCGTTGTCTCTTCTAAGCATGTAGCTGCGGATGGCAAGATTTCCCATCAAGACGGTTTCGGTCATCGGACCTGCATAATCGAAAGATGAGGTCAGGCCTTTGTGTTCGGAGCTTCCGAAACCAGCTTTGCAGGCATCCACCCACTTGCGCTGATGTCCGTATTCCGGTTCAGTTCCTTCGATCCGGTCCGGACCAAATTCCTGAGTGCCATCGTTCAGATATAACTTCGGCATCAGCGGAGAACTGTCGTTGATGTTGTGAGAGATAATTCCTTTTTCTCCGATCAGCAATACACCGTTTGCAGAGTTTGCACCTCCGATGTCATGATCCGCTGGGATGATATCTGGATGGGATGGACGCAAACCTCCGTCACTCCAAGTCATTTCCAACGGCACAGGGTTTTTTGCTGTTGGCGCGTAATGCAGCGTGATGAAAGAGGAAGCCGGGCAGCCTTCTGGATTGTAATCTGCAGTCCACATGCCTGAGTAAACAGACCCTACGGAGCACTCAGCATCTTTTGGATAATGAAGTCCCAGGGTTCGGAACGGAATATCCATCAAATGGCATCCTACGTCACCCAAAGCGCCTGTTCCGTAATCCCACCAGCCTCTCCAACTGAATGGGTGCATATTTGGAGTGTAAGGTTTGAGAGCCGCAGGGCCAAGCCATAAGTTCCAATCTAACGCTTCTGGTTTTTTGCTTTCGTCGGGAGCAGGCAAAGGGCCGCCCTGAGGCCAAACCGGACGGTTTGTCCAAACTTGAACCTTGGAGACTTTACCGATTTTGCCGGCATCGATCCAGCCTTTGACCATATCCAAAAGAGGATTTGAAGCTCCTTGGTTACCCATTTGAGTTACTACTTTCTGAGATCTGGCCATTTCGGTCAGTAATCGAGCTTCGCGAATATTATGAGTCATAGGCTTCTGCACATAGACATGTTTGCCTCTTTCCATTGCATATTTCGCAGCAGGACCGTGTACGTGATCTGGAGTTGAAATCGTCACCGCGTCAATGTCTTTTTGCTCATCCAGCATTTTCCGATAATCAGCGTAAAGCTTTGCATCTGGAAAACTTTTTACAGAGTCTTTTGCCGAGCCTGAAAAATCAACATCGCAAAGAGCTACCACTCGTTCACGACCATTTACTGATGCGTTCAAAATGTCGCTTCTGCCTTTTCCACCTGCTCCGATTGCTGCCAAATTCAACTGGTCAGAAGGAGCAGTGAATCCTACACCACCCAATACATGGCGGGGAACAATGAAAAAGGAGGAAGCAATCGCTGTGTTTTTGATGAAGTCCCGGCGCGATTGATCCGAAGCTATTTTTTTGGGTTGTTTCATGGGATTTGTTAATTGGATTTTTGGGGACCTCAAAATAAGGATTAATCTGTTTTTATGTGTACTGGCTTTGATTTTTTGAGTGTATATAGGTTGTCTGAAATTTTGGTAAAAATTTAATTTAACCAATAAAAAAAAGTATTATTTATATACTTAAATTAATAAAAATAAATATTCCATATAATAATCAGTTTTAAATACTACAGAATAGCTATTTTTACACTTGCAAAAACATGCTAGTTCATGAGAAAAGCACAAATTCATTTTTCATTTTCAACTAAAACCATTTAAAGTTATGAAAAAGGTCATTCTTGCTTTATTAGCTTTCGGAATTGCTATCCCGTCTTTTGCTCAGGTGGTTACTTTACCCGAGGTTGAGGTATCCGCAAAAAATTATAAATACCTTGATGACGTCAAGAGTACTTCGGCTGCGCAAACTGTACAGATGCTCGAACGGTATGCTACTTCTTATGACGTAAGGAGTTCGGAATATTATGAAGATGAGTACGATAATTATTTTATATCATTCTTTATTCCGAATGGAAAGATCCTTGCTGCTTATGACGATGAGGGCAATCTTTTGCGCACAGTTGAGAAATACGAGAATATTAAACTTCCGTTAGAAGTAGCTCAATCAGTTGCCAAAAATTACCCTGGATGGAAAATTACCAAAAACGCCTATTTGGTCAATTATCATGACAAAATGGGAGTAATGAAAAAAGAGTATAAAATTGTATTGGAGAAAGGGAATGAGGGAATGAGAATTAAAACCGATGAAAACGGAAAGATTCTTTAATTTCCTCTGACATTATTTAATTAAGGAGTTGCTGATTGAAGCTACTCCTTATTTTTTTTTTTTTTTCAACCGGATGAGACTTTGAACGCAGTTAGCTTTTTTAATCCACTTTCATGCTTTTCAGAACCTGAAATTTCAACCAATGCCTTATTAGCTGCCCAGTTATTTTGCAGATACCCATGTGAAAAAGTGATGAAACTCCCCAAAACAGGCACGAATTGAATAGGTGCGAAATCGATCCCGAAAATAATGATGGAATTTTTTCGATGCAGGATGGTTAAATACTTCTTAAAAAATTACTTTCGGTAATAATCAAGAAAAGTAAATTTTGACAGACCCTGATCAAACCAGTTAAAATGAAAATCGGAGTAATTAAAGAAACCAAAGAATACGAGCGGCGAGTGGCGCTTACCCCTGATGTGGTGAAGCAGTTGCTCAAAAAGGAATACGCTGTCCTGATTGAAAAGGGAGCAGGAGAAACTTCCTATTTCTCGGATAAAGATTACGTGGATGCAGGTGCTAGTGTAGTGTCTCAGGATGAAGTGTATACCGGGGCCGATTTACTGCTCAAAGTAAATGCTTTCACAACCTCAGAAATTGGAAAGATGAAACCCGGATCTTCCTGTATTTCCTACATGTACGCTTATAACCAGCCTGAGATGGTGGATGCTTTAATTGGAAAAAAGATAAGCTCTTTCTCCATGGATGCAGTTCCGAGAATCTCCAGAGCTCAGAAAATGGATGCTTTGAGTTCGCAGGCTAACCTCGCCGGTTATAAATCCGTGATTCTTTCGGCAAATTATCTTGGGAAAATATTCCCTCTCATGATGACAGCTTCAGGTACAATCACTCCTTCGAGGGTCTTGATTTTCGGTGCCGGCGTTGCCGGACTTCAGGCGATTGCAACTGCAAAGCGATTGGGAGCAATCGTGGAAGTCAGTGATGTGAGGCCGGAAACCAAAGAGCAGGTTGAATCTCTTGGGGGAAGATTCCTGACCGTAGAAGGTGCCGAGGCGGTAAAAGTTGAGGGCGGTTACGCGAGTGAAGTTTCTGCAGAGTTTTTGCAAAAGCAGAAGCAACTTATTCAGGACAAAATCAAAGAAGCGGATATTGTAATTACAACTGCTTTGGTCATGGGGAAAAAGTCACCGATTCTGGTGACAGAAGATATGGTGAAATCCATGAAAATGGGTTCCGTAATTCTCGATATGGCGGTTGAAACAGGAGGAAACTGCGAGATCTCAGAAATCAACAAAACTGTGGTAAAGCATGGGGTGACCATTATCGGAGAGTCAAACCTTCCATCATTATTGCCGACCAACGCCAGCCAGCTCTACGCAACCAATATCAGTACGCTGCTCATGCATCTTACCTCGAAAGATGGACTCAAGCTCGATCAGGAAGAGGAAATCACCAAAGGAGTATTGATCACTCACGAGGGAGAACTAGTCCATGCATTTACCAAAAATATCCTTCATAAGTAAGCCTTAAAAACCTTATCAAATGTCAATTGAATCACTAATCATATTGATTTATATTCTGGTCCTGGCGAGTTACCTGGGATTTGAATTAATCGCAAAAGTACCCCCAACTCTTCACACGCCCCTGATGTCCGGCTCCAACGCCATATCAGGAATCACCATCGTCGGAGCATTGCTGGCTTGCAATGAACTTGGGTATACCTCACTCAGCAAATGGCTCGGAATGGCCGCTCTTGTACTTGCCACAGTCAATGTGGTAGGTGGTTATGCAGTTACAGATCGTATGCTTAAAATGTTTAAGAAGAAATGACAATAGCCATACAACTCGCTTATCTGATCGCCTCGATTTTATTTATCCTGGGCATCAAGTTCATGAACAAAACCAAAGACGCACGTCGTGGAAACATGTTGTCTTCAGTTGGAATGCTAATAGCCATCCTTGCTACTTTGGTTCAAATTCAGAGTGTAACCTTCGTCGAAATAATCGTTTGTATCATTCTGGGAAGCGCAATAGGTTTGTACTATGCCTATAAGGTAGAGATGACCAAAATCCCTGAAATGGTTGCGCTCTTCAACGGTTTCGGAGGGTTGGCCTCTTTTGCCGTGGCACTTTCAGAATTTTACCTGAAATCAGGAGCTGATACTCCTGAGATCGATGGGATTGCTTCCACCAGTATCATTCTAAGTGTGCTGATCGGCGGTGTAACTTTCACCGGTTCCATGGTCGCATTCCTCAAGTTGAACGGGTCGATTTCTGGTTCACCGATCACTTTTAAGGGTCAGCATCCGCTAAACCTTTTACTGCTGATAGCATTTATTGTTGCGTCAGTTTTGACCTACATGAATCAGTCCGATCCCACTTTCATCATAATTCTAATCGTGATTTCACTCCTTTTGGGTATCCTGACAGTGATTCCAATTGGTGGAGCAGATATGCCGGTGGTGATTTCTTTGTTGAATTCATATTCGGGAATGGCTGCCTGTGCGACTGGTTTTATCCTGAACAATAACGTGTTGATCGTGGCAGGTTCTCTGGTTGGAGCTTCGGGGATTATCCTGACTCAGATCATGTGCAAGGCCATGAATCGTTCCCTTACGAATGTGTTGTTGGGCGGATTTGGCCAGACAGTTGCCACAGCTCAGGCGGACGGACCTTCTATTGTGGTCAAAGAAATCGGAGTAGAGGAGACAGCCATGTTGTTTGATTCGGCTTCTTCCGTGATTGTGGTTCCTGGTTATGGAATGGCTGTTGCTCAGGCTCAGCATGTGATCCGCGAATTGATGGAACAATGCGAAAAGAGAAATATTGATTTCAAGTTTGCTATTCACCCGGTTGCCGGTAGAATGCCGGGACACATGAACGTGCTGTTGGCGGAGGCAAATATTTCCTACGACAAGCTGGTTGAAATGGAACAGATCAACGATGAATTCTCAAATACTGACCTTGTTTTCATAGTTGGGGCAAACGATGTGGTGAATCCTGCTGCTCGTACAAATCCTCAAAGTCCGATTTTCGGAATGCCAATTCTGAATGCAGACAAGGCCCGAACCGTCATCGTAAGTAAGCGAAGCATGGGTAAAGGCTACGCTGGTGTGGAAAATGAGCTTTTCGGCTATCCAAACTGTCTGATGCTTTTCGGTGATGCCAAACAAACCATCACTAAAGTAGTGAGTGAGATGAAAGACATGAGTTAAAATTCATTTCTTTCCAAGCCAAAAAGCCTTCCGGAATTAATCCGGAAGGCTTTTTGTGTTTGAACTTTCTGCTTTTCGGGTTATTCTTTCCAGTTTATCTTTTTGAAGATAATTTCTGAGTAATCATTCCGCTCATATAGAATCCCAACGGTGGCTTCATCCAAAAGAACCAAATCGCTGTATGCAGTCCACGATGAATTTCCCGGACCTTCCTTTCTGTCAACCAAAATGGATTTGACCCAGGATTTACCTTCGTCATAACTTATTTTGACGGTCAGGTTGTTTCTGTTTTTTGTATCGGCGGCATTCGAATGAGCCAGGATTGTTTTTCCTCCTTGATTTCCGATGTTTAAAATGGAAGCTTGGCAAACCGGGTCAGGGAGATTTTCTTCGAAATAAGATTGATCCCAGGTCGCTCCCCCATCACTTGAATAAGCAAGAATTCTACTTCGGATATTTCCGGACTGATTTCGGATACTCATGATCATCCTGTCTGCCGAGAGTTCAGCAGCGATCGATTCATTGGAACCGGGTATATTGACAGATTCTGAAAGATGAAAAGTCTTGCCATGATCGTCCGAGTAAAATCCATGTGCCTGATAATCAAAAAAATCTTCCTTTGGAGGCCCGACGGAGTGATTTGCAGCAACATAGATTCTTCCTTTGAATTTCCCCTCCTGAAATTGAAATGCATGTCCCGGTGTATTTGCATAGTGTCTCCAATCTTCATTTGATACATAATCTGGATTGAAATCAGGGTTGTCAGGCTTATGGGTTTGAGCAGTAATGTTTACCGGAGTTTCCCAGCTTTTTCCCAAATCCAGCGAGCGCATCACCCAAACTTCCCTCACGCCTCGATTCATTCGGATATCGTATTCATGATTATTCCCGGTGTTGAAAAAGAGATACACAACTCCTCCGGGGTTTTCGGGATCTTGTAAATCCACCACCGGAGCCGGATTACCAGCCTGAAGAGAATCATAATCTACCAAAACATCAAGGGCTGACCAGGAGATTCCATGATCTTGGCTTCGCTTCATTACAAGATTTACATCCCCAAAATCATCGCTTCCATTAACTCTGCCTTCGGCAAAAGCCAGGAGATTTCCATTCGGAAGTCCAATGATGGCCGGTATCCGGTAGATTTTATGACCTTCTTTTCCACCATCAAAGACTTTGGTTTCTTGCGCCAGAATTTGGAAGTGGATGCAAAAGAAAAGCAGGAGTGTAAAATTGGTTTTCATTTTTTGAAGTTTGGAATGGTTCTAACAAAGCTTTGATCCAGGTATTGTTTAGAATTTGAGTAAGATGACCGTTTCTTGCCAACTTTTCAAACCAGGAAGGTTTTTGTAAGGCATTCTAAGCAACCGATCGATTTTATTCCAGTTTCTCAGGGTTCCTTTTTCTGTTTTTTTTATGAATTTGAAAGAAATGAAAATCAATTGGAATGGAAATAACCAGAAATAGGTTGACCATAAAATCTTTATTTGAAATCAGAGGAATCAGACTTGGACCCTATGGAAATTGGAATAGATAGTTTTGCGGCAGCAGCGCCTGCAGGAAATGAAACCCAGTCAGAAAACAGAAGGCAATCGTTGAATGAGTTGATTGAACGTATTGAGTATGCTGACAAAATGGGGCTTGATGTTTTTGGAATAGGCGAGCATCACCGCAAGGAATTTTTGGATTCAGCAACAGCCATTATTCTGGCTGCTGCTGCATCGCGTACAAGCCGGATCAAGCTGACTAGCGCAGTTACCGTACTCAGTGCAGCGGATCCGGTGCGCGTTTTTCAGGAATATGCGACACTGGATTTGATCTCAAATGGCCGGGCTGAGATGGTGGTTGGCAGAGGGTCTTTTACGGAGGCTTTTCCATTATTTGGCTTGAACCTGAAGGATTATGACAAGCTTTTTTCGGAGAAACTTGAGCTTTTGCTCAAAATCCGTGATCAGGAGACGATCACCTGGTCGGGTCAGTTTCGGCCTTCCCTCCATAATCAACCCATCTATCCAAGACCGCTTCAGGAATCCTTACCGATTTGGTTGGGAGTAGGGGGTACGCCTTCCTCATTTGTGCGAGCGGGAATGATTGGTTTGCCTTTGATGGTTGCCGTGATCGGAGGCGAGACGCATCGGTTCAGGCCTTTGATCGACCTTTATCGCGAGGCAGGGGAGAAAGCAGGGCATGCGCCTGAAAAGTTGAAAGTAGGTTTGCATTCTTTGGGATACGTAGCCGAAACTTCAGAAAAAGCAGTGAATGAATATTATCCCGGCTATGCGGAGACTTTCACCCGAATCGGAAGAGAAAGAGGTTGGCCGCCTGTGACAAGAAATCATTTCAATGCTCAAACAGGACCTTTTGGAGCATTGATTGTCGGGAATCCGGAAGAAGTGGCGGAGAAAATTCTTCGTCACAGCGATTCTTTGGGCGGAATTTCCAGAATAACTTTCCAAATGGATAATGCCGGACTTTCACACGAGCAATTGAAAAATGCAATTGAACTGATCGGGACAAAAGTAGCTCCTCTTATCAGGGCAGCTGTCAATTGAAGATTCCAAAAACAGAATAGAAAATAACCTTTGAGTAAGTCTCGAGGTTATTTTTTTGCCTTTATGAGAAATGATTTCAATCATGAAACCGCGAACAGTTTTGGACTATATTTAGCTTCCTGATCACCTCAGGAGGAAAGACTAACCGTTTTTTCCAAAGATGAATAAAAGATCAAAAACCCTGTTTATTAATAATTTAAACTCAAGACATTCAACATCATGCTGAAAAGAACCTTAATCCTTTTCCTACTTTGGATCTGTATTTCACCAGCTCTGATTGGCCAAAATCTCAAATCTCCGGATGGAAATCTGGAAATGAACTTCCTGCTTGGAGATACTGGAGCTCCGATTTATCGGCTTTTTTACAAGGGAAAAGAGGTGATCAAGGACAGTAAGTTGGGGATGGATTTGAAAAACGACGAAGTTGATCTGATGTCGGATTTCAAAATTGAGGAGATTGAAAATTCCTCTTTTGATGAAACCTGGGAGCCTGTTTGGGGAGAGGAAAGCCAAATCAGAAATCAGTATAACGAGATGGAAGTGAATTTAAGCCAAGCCGTAACAGGTAGAAAGCTGGTGCTCCGATTTCGATTGTTTGACGATGGGCTGGGATTTCGATATGAGTTTCCCATCCAGCAAAGCCTGGGGCATTTCGTCATCAAAGAAGAAAAAAGCCAGTTTGCGATGACAGGCGATCATACGGCTTTTTGGATTCCGGGCGATTACGATACGCAGGAATACGATTATACAGAGTCGAAGCTTTCCGAAATCAGAAGCTTGATTGCCGGAGCAGTTACAGCCAATGTTTCTCAGACTTCATTTTCGCCCACTGCAGTTCAAACTTCCCTGATGCTAAAAACAGCAGATGGACTTTTCATCAATCTGCATGAAGCAGCTTTGATTGATTATTCAGTGATGCACCTCAATCTGGATGATAAAAACATGGTTTTTGAGTCATGGCTTACTCCCGATGTAAATGGAGATAAGGCTTTCATGATCACGCCAAGTCAGACACCCTGGAGAACAATTTTGGTCAGCGATGATGCAAGAGAAATCCTAGCTTCAAAAATGACTTACAACCTGAACGAACCTTCTAAAATCAAGGATCCTTCCTGGATCAAGCCCATGAAATATGTGGGTGTTTGGTGGGAAATGATTACCAACAAAAGTTCGTGGGCCTACACGGATGAGTTCAAATCTGTGAAGCTGGGAGAGACAGATTATTCCAAGGCAAAACCGAACGGAAAGCATGGCGCGACTACCGCCAACGTCAAAAAATACATTGATTTTGCAGCAAAGCACGGATTTGACGGGGTTTTGGTGGAAGGATGGAATGTGGGATGGGAAGATTGGTTTGGCAATTCAAAGGATTATGTCTTCGACTTTGTGACTCCTTATCCGGATTTTGATTTGATCGCCGTCCGCAATTATGCAATTAATAAGGGAGTGGAAATGATCATGCATCACGAGACTTCTTCCTCGGTTCGCAATTACGAGCGGCACATGGATAAAGCCTATAAATTCATGAATGATAATGCATACAATGCTGTCAAAAGTGGTTATGTGGGCGATATTATTCCTCGGGGAGAAAATCATTATAGCCAATGGCTAGTCAATCATTACCAATACGCTTTGGAAAAAGCGGCTGATTACCAGATTATGGTGAATGCTCACGAAGCCGTTCGGCCAACGGGAATTGGAAGGACCTGGCCAAATCTGATCGGGAATGAATCAGCACGAGGTACAGAATATCAGGCTTTTGGAGGATCCAAACCCAATCACGTGACTGTTCTTCCTTTCACCCGATTGATTGGCGGGCCAATGGATTACACGCCCGGGATTTTTGAAATGGATGTCTTCAACGGTTCCCATGTAAACAGCACGCTTGCAAATCAGCTTGGTTTGTATGTGACGATGTATAGCCCTTTGCAAATGGCGGCAGATTTTCCTGAGAATTACGATCGATTCCCGGATGCCTTCCAGTTTATCAAAGACGTGGCGCTGGATTGGGACGAGAGTCGCTACCTGGAAGCTGAGCCGGGCGATTATGTGACTGTGGCAAGAAAAGCCAAAGGCACTAACAATTGGTTTGTGGGAAATGTGAACGGGGAAACTGTGAGAGACTCCAAATTCACGTTCGACTTTTTGGATGAAGGAAAAACGTACATCGCCACCATCTATGCAGATGCAAGAAACGCTCACTTCAAAACCAATCCACAAGCCTATGAGATCCGGAAAGTGCTGGTGACCAATGAATCAAAACTCTCCCAGTTTAGTGCTCCGGGTGGAGGCTTTGCGATCAGTGTGATGGAAGCTAAAAAGGAGGAAACCAAAGGATTAAAGAAATTGAAATAACCTCAAAATGGATGAGTTTCAAAACAGAAAAGCCGTTTTCAGAATCTCTGAAAACGGCTTTTTGATATTAAAGTGAGATTTCATTTTGCCCATTGGATCTCCACAAATTCCACGTAATAGCTCCAGTCTTCCCAAGTCAGATTGTGTTCACCTTCCCTGATATGATAACCTGCAAATGGTTGCAAAACAGGCCCTTTCAAGGATTCAAACTCTGTCGGGAAACTTACTTCTTTCCCATAAATCTCTGAGAAAACCCGGCTGCCAAGTTGCATGGAAAGGTATTCGCCTTTAGGATCTGCCCAGCGATCTTCCCGTGCACTGGAAAAGTAAATTGCCCTTGGCGCAATGAGCGAAACCATCATATGCTGATCCAAAGGCAGTAACTCTTCCTTGCCATTGAAGGCCTTGAAATTGTCGTTAAACCAATGCGGGAAGCTGGTATTGATGACCTGGACGGTTTCCCCAAATTTCCTTTTGGACAAGGCCGCACCGCCGCATCCAGACTCATTTGGAATGGTTACTGCCCAGCGGGTGTCATTTGCCGATGCCCAAAGAGCAGCTTTTCCGGCTCTGGAATGGCCAACTAAAACGGCTCTTTTTTCATCGATTGAAGCTTCATGCACAAAGTAATCCATCGCACGCATTGCTCCCCAACCCCATGCGCCTAAGCCACGCATTCCATCAGGTTGGGTGAGATGTTCTGAATAAAGCTTTCCAATCACTCCCTCAGAAAACCTGATTTTGTCATCGGGTGCAACAGTTTCTGCATGGAAAGATGCCGTAGCATATCCCCGATCTACCAGCTCGGAAACTGTCCAAAAGTCTTCTTCAACCAGTTTCCCGCTAGCATCTTTTGGCTTGTAATTGATCAGCATAAATACTGGAAAAGGTCCATTTCCGGATTTAGGGATAAAAACATTCAGTCTCATTGTATGCGTATTCCCATTTCTGGAAACAGTGATGTCAACTTCCTTCAGAATAGCTTTTTCAGGATAGGGATTCTGGCTTTCTGTCACTTCTTTGAAAGTGATTGCATCAAAATCAGTCGGAATTTTCCCATAGACATTTTCCTCAAAGAGATGAAGAATCTCAGGCCTGCGAATGGATTCCCAATCCTGAATGGTCTGAATAGATTTTCCCCTGAAACTCACAAACGGATCTGGCAGAATCAGATCAGGAACTTTGGTTTCATCGTAATTGGCAGTATTCTGGGCCATAAGACTTGGAATAGAAATCAGGGAAAATAGAATTGAACAGAGGAAAAGAGCCGGGCGATTCATAGTTGTTTTGGGTTAATTGGCTGCGGCAAGTTTTCTTTCCGGTACAAATGCCTCAAACGGGTATGTTCTAGGTAATACTTCAACCCCGGTCGTTACTTTAAAAGGCAATTGACCGGGAAAAGTTACTTCGATGAAACTTCCCTGATAGCCTTTTTCCGGAGATTCCATGGTTACGGCATACTTTCCGTTGGCGGTGATTGGAAGATCGACAGATTTCCAGTTTGGTCCGAAAACGTCGATTCTGAAGTCCCTTGCTGTTTCATTATGCGCTGTCCAAAGTTTGACGGAAGTTGGCTTTTGAGTTGAATCCAGCTGAACTAAAATCTGATCTCCTTCAATTTTCCAGTCGTATTTCGGACGGGAAGTGTTATTCAGAACTGATGAGTAGAAAGAAATCAGATTTGGAATAGCATCTGAATCCCCAAGGTCATGACCGAAGTTGGGAACATACTGAACGTGCTTCTCACCAATCAAATCATTCCAGTAAAACTCCCAACTGTCAGGTTGGAAAAATTCATCTCCGGCAGCGCTGATGAGGAGTTTGGGCATATCATAATTCTTGACGTAGGAGTAAGGCTCCACGATCTCCAGCAATCGGTCAAATTCTTCCGTTCCCATCCATTCAAAAATCTCTTCCCTCACATAATCGTCCACGGCAGGAGCCCAGAATCCGTAATTCTTATAATGATGGATAAAGGATGGTTCCAGATTGAGCATATCAATTACCACCGGAATGATGGCAACCACTCGGTCGTCCACTGCTGCGGTGGTCCAGGTAGTCCAGCCTCGCTTCGAAGCGCCTCCCACCACATACTTGTCCAGGTTTTTATTGTAATTGGTTTTCACGACTTCCGAAACGGCATCCATGGCGAGCTTCACTGCTTTGGTCATCGGAAGTCTGGCCAGCCAGATTGCGTCTTCGTCTTTGGCTCCGCCTTCCAGGAATTTTCTCCAGCCGTACGTGATGATTGCATCTTCATATCGCTCACCAAAAGTGTCATTTGCAAATATCAAGGGCTGAAAAGGAACATTATGAATCTGTGCTACGATGGAATTGGTATTGGTGGCAGCTGCCAAAATCAATGCATCCGGTTTTTCCGGCATCTTGCTGTTTGTACTTCCTCCGCCGATCCACATCATGCCGGTTTCGAACGGAGTATCCTTTGGCACCACGACAGAAACCCAATGCCACCACTCGGTTTCGTTTACAATTTCCTCAGTCAGCCAATGCTGAGAGTACATTTTCAGCACCAAAAAATCGAATTTTTCTCCCGCAACTGCATTGACTATTTCATATCGAAAGGTTGAATCCGGAGCATGTACATAATCTGTCAGAATAGTCGCTGAGCGTGTGGTTTGTTCTTGGAGCCCTTCGGTTTTGGATTGATAGCAAGCCGAGAGTGAAAAGAGGAGGATTACTGACCAAAAAATCTGGCGATTTGATTTGAACTTCATAAGGTGGTTGGGTTTGTGTTAATTGATTTATTCTTTCTGCTTTTCAAATTCGATAATATATTCTGACATGTATTTACCTAAATCAGAATATTTGAAGAATAACCTGGCTTTTTGACCTAATCTTAAGCTGGTGTATTTATTGGTAATATCATCAGGAGTATTCAAAGGCTGAAGAGAAGGATACCAAAGTACATGTCCGGGTTTTGTCACCAACAACTCAGGCTCTGTCCATGCTTGGGAGTTTGTGCCTTCCCCAAGTTCTTTATGTGGATTGAATGAAATGTACAATTCATCTCCAACCCAGGATTGGCCTTCCACTTTTCCCATGAGCATGACCCAGCATTCGAGGTAAGTATTCCAACTCACGGATGGACCCCAATGAAATCCTCCCGATGGAGAGGAAGCTGGTCCGCCGCCGTCTGCTTTCTGAATTTGAAGCGACGAAACAGGTTTTCCGATTCCATCCCAATCGGCATTAAAGCCGGTTCCATCCCAACGTTTAGCCTTCCCTTGAGGGTTGTCCAATTCGTCTATTCGGATTCGCGCGACGCTGATACATTGTCCTCCCCATTCTGTTTGTGGATCATATCTGGCGGAATCATAGGTTGCCGGATAGCCATATTCACCGTAGAAAAGGTATAAATAATCCCCAACAGCAACAGCGGAAGGGTCTCCGACGCCTCCGGCAAAAGTCTTGGAAGTATTGTGCGGTTTGAGAATCATTCGCTCCTGTTTATCTTCCAGAAAGAGGCCTTTATTATCCCAATTCCACCCTCCATCAGTGGATTTCATGACGCCGATTCTAGGAACAGCAGCAGGGGTGATTCTGTCTGTCAGTCCGAGTGGCCAGTTTTTGTCGATATAGCCTTCCCCAGTTTTAGGGTCGTATGGAAGGGTTTCCGGATAGTTTTCATTGTGATAAATGGCGAAAAGTGTACGTCCGCTCGGGTCCCGCTCATCCTGATAAACAGTCTCAAACCAAACTGCCCCGTGCAAGCCCGGTTCTCCAACCGGAGCATTTTTGGTGATAGAGGGTGCAATGTAAGCGGAGGCAGGATTGCTGAAAACCTCGTCGGCATTCATTCCGCTTGAGAACTTAAGTTCATTCGAAAATCCCCAAACCGGGTCTTCGCCATATTTTCCCGGGAAAATTCTCAGCGTATCTCCTACCCAGACTTCGGCCATGTTGCAATCCACAAAGTTGTTGAAGAAAAAGGTATCGGTTTCGACCAGTCTGAACTTTGGAATTTTGAAGTCAATCTCTTCTATTAATTCCTCTTTAGATGTGTCTCTGTGATTACAGGAGAATAGTAAAACGAGTGTAAAAATGAAAAGAAGGTTAAAGGCAGGTTTAATATAATTATCCATTGCGACCATCAGAGAGAGTATTACAAAAGAAGATTTACAAAATTTTAAAACTGATTATTTTAAGTTGACATGTGCTGCATCTCATAGGAGAGATCTATTTGATCATTGGGAAAAGTCTTTTGATCTCCTCCTTGTCAGGCTGAGTGCCATACTCGCAGATTTCAAATGCCTCTGCATAGCGAACTTGGCCTGCTTTTTCTTTTCCATACCATTCTTCCAAAGCCTTGACCACCGTAGGATTGGGTGCCATTGCTCTTTTACTTTTTAACCATGCTTTTCTTTCCTCTTTTCCTTCAGGAATTACGTCCGGATCATTTGATATCCAGGGTAGCCATTCGTAGAACTGTGAGACATGTGCATCGAGGCCATCGATTTTTTTGTCAATAACACTTGTAATGTCAATGGCAATGTCCGGCTCAAATGGGTTGGGTTTTTGGAAATTATCCTGATAGTATAGAAACACGGGATTTTTTCTCAAAGGAGGTGTGTCGGCTGCGATATTGGGTACGCCGACCATAAATGCAGCATCCTGCACCAGAATCCCGGTATAGCGATGATCGGGATGATAATCATTGGAGCGGTGCGAAATCACCACATCAGCATCCCATTCCCTGATTTTACGGATCACTTCCATCCGAATTTCCAAAGTGGGTAAAAGTTCTCCGTCATGATTGTCTAGCACATCATAAGTGATTCCCAGTCTTTTTGCCACCTCTTGCGTCTCGTCATATCTTCGTTTGGCCAGCATTCCACCGCCTTCTTCCATATGGCCAGCGTCTCCGTTGGTCACTGAAAGAAATTTTACCTGATGGCCCATGGCGGAAAATAACGCCGCCGTCCCTCCTGACTTAATATCACAATCATCAGGATGAGCTCCAATCATCATGATTTTCAAAGGTCTGTCTTGGGAAAAAGAAGGGTGAAAACTGAAAATAAACAGTGGGAGAAGGCTAAAGATGATTTTCATAAGAATCGGGTTGACAGGAATAAGCTAGCAAAATGAAATCTTTTTATCAACAAAACTTTTGCCTGAGGCAAAAGGAGGTTTGATCCTGATTTTGAAAATCTGGTTTCTGAGCTATTACTTCCCAAACGTCTGTTACAGAACTAAAATCAAGCCTTGAATGTGCTTGCAAAAGGAGCCTGTTTGATTGAATTGAACCGCAATTCTAATGTGGATAACCTTGTGATTATAGCCCCTTGTAAGGTGGAAAAATTGTGGAGAAATAATGTGATGATTTCTTGTAAATCAAAGAGTTGAGGTATAAATTTGATTATATCAAGTGAGAGAAAAAAGACCGAAAGTAAGATTTCGGACAAAGGTTGAAATCTCAAGAGGAAGGAATAAAGGGGCTGAAACAGTTAATGTTTAAAGTCTGAAACGGGAAACCGCAGAAGTTCTGAAATCATGATTCAAAATCGAAAGGTTGAGATATCAGAGTTGAATACCTAAAGTTATGAACTCGGGCAACTGAGGGAAAAGTCACAATAACTGTAGCTTGGCATCATTTGGAGATTACGGTTTTCAAATGGTGAAGCGGGAAAAATTCGAAAGAATTCTTTCCCGCTTTTGTTTTGTAGGGGAGTCACTTTTTTTGTAAATTCTTAAGCAAATCCCGGCCGGAACTTTTAAAACCTCGAGAGTCATATTTCCTGATCTTAAAGATGGCCGAGTAGAAAAATCGCTTTCAATTGAGGCGTTAGATCCATCAAAATTTTACGCTGAATTTTCTGGCTCAGTTAAGAGTAGATTTGCAGAACTTAAATCCTAATATCCCCCCGGAATGTCTTTTTCATTGGAACAAATCCAAAAAGAACTCGCCCTGATCGAGCAAAAAATGCTTCAGGAAGAGCATCAAAAAGCTGATTTACTTCTGCAGCTACATCCCAATCATTTTCATTCCGCAAGGAATTTTATCCATTACCTGGTTTTGAGAAGTGAGGATATCAGAGGGTTACAAGATTTGCTGCATATCAATGGATTGTCTTCCCTGGCAAGTTCAGAAAGCCATATTCATCGTCAGCTACAAGCAATCCGGCAGATTTTAAGTCATAAATACAAGCTGGAGGAATTAGATTCCTGCACCTATTCATTCAGCATGGATAGCCTGGAAGAAAAAAGCAATTTCCTTTTTGGGACCAAGTCCGAACCTGAGATTCCTTCTATTATGGTCACTTTTGATTCTGGTTTTGCAGGCAATTATTCCTTGATCAAAAGTTTGCTTCAAAACGGAATGAATGTAGCCAGAATCAACTGTGCCCACGATGATGAAGCCACCTGGTCCAAAATGATTAACAAGCTTAAAAAAGCTTCCCGAGTTTCAGGCATTTCCTGCAAGATTTACATGGATCTCGCCGGTCCCAAAATAAGGACCATAATCCTTGGTAAAGGAAAGGATAAAAGAAAGGTCAAAATAAAAGAAGGACAGCTGATTTGGTTAGCCGAGTCAATGGCTGGTTTTGAAAAGGATGAGATCGTCATCAGTCCCAATGAGCGAGGGATTCTGTCGATGCTGAAAGTTGGAGAAAGGGTTTTCATCGATGATGGTCTAATCCGGGCAGTTGTCGAAAAAGTCAAAAAGGATGCTGTAGGCATCAGAATAACTCGCGATTCCTCCAAAAGTGGGCGAATCAAATCTGAAAAAGGGATAAACTTTCCAGACTCTGAAATTGATATTCCAGCACTTACAGCCTATGATCGAGAGTGTCTGCCTTTTATATGTGCAAATGCAGATCTGGTTGGGTTTTCCTTTGTGAGAAATCCCCGGGACATGGAAGAATTGAGGTCGTTGATTTATGAAATTTCAGAAGAAGCCCCTGCAATTATTTTGAAGATTGAAACACCCGATGCAGTAAAAAACTTGCCAATGCTGTTGATGGAAGGGATGAAAATGAAAGGGTTTGGAGTCATGATTGCCCGAGGGGATTTGGCGGTTGAGATTGGTTTTGAGCGATTGGGAGAGATTCAGGAAGAGATTTTATGGATTTGCGAAGCCGCACATGTTCCGGTTATTTGGGCGACTCAGGTTCTCGAAAGCCTCAACAAATCAGGCATGGCAAGTCGCTCAGAAATCACCGATGCGGGGCATGCGGCACATGCAGATTGCGTGATGCTCAACAAAGGCGAGCATACCATCGAGGTGATAGAAACACTAAAAGATATACTGCACCGCTCAGTTACTCATCGAAAGAAAAAGAGGTTTACATTCCGGAAGTTGAAGATTGCTGAGCGATTTTTTCAGTTGATTGAAAAGGAAAAAGGTTCCTGAAAACAAGTGGGGTTTTTAGTTGTTGGATCTTAAGTCAAAATCAGGAGTGAAGAATATTGTATTCTTTGATTTTGGTAAAACCGGGAAAAATAAATAGATAGCCGAATATTATTTCTCCGGGTGATTCAATTCCCTGAAAATCCATTGCCAATCACCAATATGCCCAAACCAAGTCTATCCTTTAGTCAGATCATTAATATGAATGTCGGATTCTTTGGCATTCAATACAGTTTTGGTCTTCAGCAAAGTGCAGTAAATCCGATTTACGATATGCTCGGAGCCATGCCGGATGAAATTCCGATTTTAAATCTTGCCGGTCCGATGACAGGACTTTTAATCCAGCCGATAATCGGAGCACTCAGCGACAATACCTGGAGTCCCAGATTTGGCAGGAGAAAGCCTTATTTCTTCATTGGAGCAGTACTTTGCAGCATTTGTCTTTTTTTCTATCCTTTCAGTAGTTCGCTCTGGATGGCAGCCGGATTGCTTTGGGTTTTGGATGCGGCAAACAACACCGCGATGGAACCTTATCGTGCTTTGATAGCAGATAAGTTGCCGGAGGAACAATATGGAACCGGCTTTCTTTCCCAAAGTTTCTTTACAGGATTGGGAATCACACTAGCCAATATTTCCCTTTTTGTCTTTCAGAAATACATTACAGGAACAGCCGGGTCTTTGCCGTATTGGGTCTATGCATCCTTCTTTCTGGGTTCAGTCTGCTCGATAGTCAGCGTTTCTTACAGCATTTATAAAACTCCGGAAATCCCTCCGACGGATGAAGAATTGGCAGCATTAAAGGCAAGAACCAAAGGAATGCCTCATCCGGTCATTCAGTTTTTCCTTTCCATTTTCACCTCCCTGATTGCGTACCTGATCTTTGCGGTGTTGGCCATTCCTTCACTTTTCTTTAAGGGATTATTGAAAAAAGTCCTTCATAAAATGGAGGAGCATTCGGTTTTGAGAGTTGCTTTTGCACAGAATATCGAAATTGTAAATGCTATTCTCAACATGCCCTCCGTGATGTGGAAGCTTTCCTTGGTTTACCTTTTTCAATGGTATGCCCTGTTTTGTTATTGGCAAAATGCCGCAAAAAGTATAGCCCAATCTGTCTGGAATACAACACCTCAGGGAGACAAAGTGCTGTTTGAAGAAGCAGTTGGCTGGACAGGTTTGGTCAATGGCTGGTACAATATTGTCACCTTCCTTTCGGCATTTGCCCTGGTGGGACTTGCCAAAAAGTTTGGGCCGAGAAAAGTCCACTTTATTTGTCTGATTATGGCAGGTGTGGGACTCTTGATTTTCCCTCATATGGAAAATAAATACTTGCTATTTGCTCCAATGACCGGTTTTGGGATTGCCTGGGCCAGTATGATGGGTATCCCATATTTGCTGGTAGTCAACGATATTCCAAAGGAGCGCTATGGCGTGTACATGGGAATCATCAACATGATGATCGTCGTTCCGATGATTATTCAGACCCTGACTTTCGGGTTTATCTCCAGAAATTTCCTGAACAATGACCCAGGAATGGCGATCAGTTTCGCAGGTGTGTTGCTGTTGATTTCGGCAGCTGCGACATTGAGGATTTCAGAAAATCGGAATATTGAAGGGGAAGTTCCAATTTCCGCAGGTCATTAAATAAAGTAGGAATGAAGGGGAGGGATTCTTGTTTATTTCACGTGATTTGCACCGGAAAAACCCAAGGCTTGCAATAAAAGTCGAGCCTTAAATGAATAAATAAATCATTCAGTAATCGATTCGTGATGACGTTTGACCAACAGCTAATTGAAAATACCCACCGAGTATTAAGCGAAAACAAGGTGGATATTTCAGGAAAAGACAAGAATTTTTATGATAGGTTAATTACTGGAGTGGACACGATTTTTGGGCTTTTCCAGGAAATTTACCGATTCCATCCAAAGTCTGAAGAGTTATTCGGACAACTGCTCGTCACACTGATTCAGGGTTATAAATCCAGAGGGAAAGACCTCAGAAAGCGTGACGAAGAGAAGGAGCAGAAAGGTCATTGGTATCTGAGCAATGAACTGACAGGTATGAGTTTGTATGTCGATCGGTTTGCCGGTAATCTGCCCAATATGGGAGAAAAGCTGGCTTATCTGGATAAGCTAGGAGTGAATTTTTTACACCTGATGCCCCTCTTTCAAAGCCCGGAAGGGGAGAGTGACGGAGGCTATGCGGTATCAGATTTTCGCAAAGTCGATGAGCGTTTTGGTTCGATTGATGACCTGATCGTGCTGCGAAAAAAAATGCAGAAAAAGGGCATGTACCTGATGCTGGACATCGTGCTCAATCACACCTCTCACCACCATGAGTGGGCAAAAAAGGCAAAAGCAGGTGATCCTTTTTATCAGGATTACTACTATATGTATGATAATCGCTGGATTCCAAACCAGTTTGAAGAACAGATGCCGGATATATTTCCGGAGAGTTCTCCCGGCAATTTCATCTATGATCATGATTGTAAAAAATGGGTGATGACAGTCTTCCACACCTATCAGTGGGATCTGAATTTTACCAATCCGATCGTGTTCCGTGAGATGCTGGACAATATCCTGTTTTACGCAAATCTGGGAGTGGATGTCCTAAGAATCGACGCCCCCGCTTTTATCTGGAAACAGACGGGTACAGCATGTCAGAATTTGCCACAAGCTCATACTTTGCTCAAGCTGATCAAGCAATGCGTATTGGTTTCTGCGCCGGGAATGGCACTTTTGGGAGAAGCCATAGTCGCTCCCAAGGAGATCATGAAATATTTTGGGACGGGAGATTTCACTGCGAAAGAATGTGATTTTGCATACAATGCTACTCAAATGGCGTTGCAATGGGATATGTTAGCGAGCGGAGATACACGCGTGATGTTGGCTTGCCAGCATGATATTTTACAGAAACCTTACGGTACTTCCTGGATTACCTACACCCGTTGCCACGACGATATTGGCTTGGGATACGATGATTCGAAGATTGCTGAGGTTGGGAAAAATCCCTATCAGCACCGAAGATTTCTCAAAGATTATTTTTCCGGAGCTTTCCCCAACAGCCCTGCACGAGGTGCTTTATTCTCTTCCAATCCCAAAACAGGGGATGCGAGAATTAGTGGTTCCCTTGCATCACTTTGCGGCCTTGAAAAAGCTCTTTGGGAAAATGATCCCCATGGAATTGATACTTCCATTCAAAAGATCAGTCTTATGCAGGCACATTCCTTTTTCCTGGGCGGACTTCCTATTATTTTCTACGGAGATGAGGCAGGCTATACCAATGATTATAGCTACCAAACCGATCCGGGCAAAAGCTATGATAATCGTTGGATGCATCGACCGGTGATCCATTGGGAAAAGAATAAAAAGATCGGGGAGACGGGAACCATCGAAAATCGCGTTTTCACCGTTACCCAAAAGTTGATAGCAATTAGAAAGAAGCTCGCAGTCGTAGGCGATCACAAAAATCTCACCTGGCTTCCTCCGCACAATATTCATGTGGCAGGATACCTGAGGACATTGGGTGACCAAAAGCTATTTGCGATTTTTAATTTCAGCGGTCATCCGGCGAATTTGACCTGGCACGCCTTCAAAGAACATGGCGTTGCTCCCAAAAAGCTTTACGATCACTGGACTGAAAAGGAGTTCGAAGTCGGGCCTGATCATGAACATCTGGTTTTGGGATCCTATGAGTTTCTACTTCTGGAGCCGAGATAGAGTTTCTTTCTTAGCTTCCAATGAAATTCAAATCGGATGATTCCCGAATGATCAGGTTGGTTTTAACTTCAATGGTTTCATTTTCTCCTAAAGAATGGTCCTTCAATAAACGAATCAATAATTCAGTCGCTTTTATTCCCATCTGATATCCATGCTGATCCACGGAGCTTAGGGATGGTGATACGATTTCTGCAAGTTCCCAATTGCTAAAGCCCACCACTCCAACCTGCTCCGGTATTTCGAATCCGGCGGATTTAAGGAATTTGATGGCACCTAAAGCTACCGGGTCAGTGATGCAAAAAATCGCGTCGGGGGGATTTTTACTTTCCATTAATTTCCTGGCAAACTCATAACCTTCCTCTTCAGATATATTCTTGCAAGTGATAATCCAATCACTGTTGAACTCCAACTGATGATCTTTCACAGCTTTCTCGTAACCTTTGTATCTCTCGATCGAATTTTTCACATCCAATCTTCCCCTGATTGTTGCAATTTTTTTATAGCCCTGATCAATCAGATGCGTGACTGCTGCATAAGCTCCTTGAAAATCATCCACAATGACCTTGGGAGTTTCCAGATGGTCGGTGATTTTATCAAATTGAACGACAGGTTTTCCCTCGTCTAAAAATTCCCTGATATGTTCTCCTTCGATCGTTTCATTTGATATAGAGATTAATAATCCGTCGACACTGCTTCCAATCATGGTTCTGCAGGCAATTATTTCATCTTTCAAGAGATCACCAGATTGGCTGACCAGAATATTATAGCCATGTTTTTTGGCAGTTTCGATGGCACCGCTGATTACGGTAGAAAAGAAATGATGGACAATTTGCGGTACGATGATTCCAATATTTGAAGTCCTGTTTTTCCGAAGGTTAACGGCTAAAAGATTGGGGACATAGTGGTGTTTTTCAGCAAAATCTTTAACCAGTTTGATGGTCTCATCCGAAATCCCCTCATAACCATTGAGTGCTCGGGAGGCAGTCGATATTGAAATTCCTAACTCCCGTGCAATATCCTTCAGGGTTATTTTTCGCTTTTCAGACATGAAATTTGGATCTATGTTTTGACTTAAGTTAGGGATAGAAATAAGGATTTCAAACTGCTCCTGTTTTTGGAAAATTCTGGAGTTTTAATAATTCCTTAAGGCTTAAAACCTTTGTTTTTCGCATTTTTTCACGTTCTCATGATCCCTGTCTTTTCGAAAAGTTTTTTGCTTTGAGATCAATTTCTTCATCTTGGCTTCATTTATAATTTCTTATTTTACTCCATGATAGCCAACAGATGCGATGAATAAGTTATTTCTGATTTTTGTTTTTGCTCTTTTTACGGGATTTGCATTTGCGCAAACTCCCAATAATAAGGCGGTGCCCCAAAACCAAACACAAGCCGGAGAGAAAAGCAAAAGTATCGGTGTATCAAGTGCTGCAAGAAAAAGCTCTCTTAACAAGGTGCCTCCGGTAGCCGGCCAAAAAAAATCTGATAACAGACCGGATGGAACAAAGCCAAATCCCGGAAGCAATAATGGAGAAATGAAAGGTTCGAAACCCGGATCTCCCAATATGCACAACAGGCCAAACGTGAGAGTGCCTCAAGCGAGACCAAATTCTCCGATAATCAGACCTAACGGACTTCCTGGAAACAGACCTTCGATGCCCAAACACAGACCTCCGGGAGGAGGTTAATTCAAATAGAAATTGAGATTAGAGGTTTTTAATAGTTGAAGGTCAGTTGAGCCCGTTCGGAAACAAGGAGGAAAATCTAGCAGGATGAGACGAAAATTAGTCGCTTTTGTGGTTTTGAATTTTATGGTAGCATCGTTCTGCTTTTCCCAGGAAGCAGATTCAAGCTATCAGGATTCTGCCGCAGTTGACTATGATTTTTTGATTTTGGGAAGTGAATACCAGGGAGCAATCACTTTTCTGGGTCGCGATTTTGGCAACAAAATCCCTGTTCTGTCTTTTGACATGATGTACTACTTTCAATCCGGAGTTTATCTGACGGCTACTTCCCTGAAGTTCTTTGAGCAAGACCTTACCTGGCAGCATGGTTTGTCTTTAGGCTATTTTGGTGACTTGAGTCCGAAGACAGATTTGAATGTCAGCTATTCTCAATTTTTTGGAGGAAGCAATGTCAATGTGGCCGGAGTGGACAAAGTCGGGTTTTTGCAGGGAACTTTTGGATGGGATTGGGGAGGAATGTATTCTACCACTCAGCTGCAGTTTGTGGTCAATCAGCCATCTGATTTTTACATAGCCAGTAATCATTCGAGGTATTTTGAAGTGGATCGGCCGGTATTTGGTTCCGGCATTCTTTCTTTCCAGCCCGGTTTTTCTTTTACGCTGGGAACCAGTCGCTTTTATCAAATCGGAGGATATGACTTGAATGAAGAGGAAACGGCCACTACAAATAAATTTCAGTTTCAGGTTTGGGAGCTTTCGATGCCCGTCAATCTGAATTTTGGCTATTTCGACATGGAGTTTCATCCCAAACTGGTCAGTCCCCTGAATGTCCCCGAATACGATTCTTCCAAAGGAAGATTTGTAGGAAGTCTTCAGCTTTCGTATACGCTACCCATAAAGAAAAGCCGATGAGAATTTTACTTGTGGAGGATGAGATCTCACTGGCGAATGAAATCAGGGATTTCCTGAAATCAGAAAATCACCTGGTCGATTATTCCAATACCATTGCATCCGCATCGGATAATCTTGCATCGAATTCTTATGATTTTGTCCTGCTTGATTTAGGTCTTCCGGATGGAAATGGATTGACACTTTTGAAAGATGTGTCTAATTATCAAAAAAATGCGTCTGTCATAATCCTGACTGCGCGATCAGAAATAAATGACAAAATCATTGGTTTCGAAAGTGGGGCAGACGACTATCTTTCCAAGCCCTTTTCATTTCTGGAATTGAAAGCCCGGATGCAGGCCATTTTGAGAAGAAAAAGCGGTTGGAACAAAGATGTGATTCAGATTGGCGGATTTGAGATCAGCCTGAACAATAATGTGGTGGCCCACGAGGGGAAGGAAATTAAGCTGACCAAGAAAGAATACATCCTCCTTCAATTTATGGTGATCAACAAAAACCGGATTCTGAACAGATTCCAACTTGCCGAACATCTATGGGGAGATCATCTCGATGATGAATACCAATCCAATTATATAGATGTGCATGTAAAGAACTTAAGAAAGAAATTAGGAATGTATGCTGCGGTAGATTGGTTGGAAACGGTCAGAGGATTAGGATATAAAATAATATCATAATTCCCGATGAGATTATTCGCAAAACTGCTTCTGTTTAATTTGCTGGGAAAGGGATTTTTCCTGTTGATATTTTTGATGTCAGGACCTTATGTATTGCGATATTTTATTTTAAAAAATACGGATCAGCAGTTAGTTGAAGAAAAAGAAAAAGTAATAAGTATCATCCAAAAGGAAGGGATGCAAAATTTCATTTCGGAGGAAAATCCTGACATCGGTTTTGGTAGTTATAACATCCTTAAAGAGGAATATATATTACTCGAAAAGATTCAGGAGACATATGCAAATGATTCCATTTCGATACAGGAAAGAATCATCGAAGAAGATGAAATAAGTTACCGGGTCTTTGCTCATACTTTTGAATATGCAGGTGAATTTTACTTGCTGGAAATTGGCCGGAGTCTCAATACGATCGAACAAATAGAAAGCATTTTTTTCAGGATTTCCATCGGGATTCTTTTTCTTTTCCTAGCGTTTTCGGTCTTTCTGGACATGACCATCAGCAAGCGGATCATGCTCCCTTTCAATAAAATCATCAAGACCAAAATCGCTCAAATCAATGAGCCTCAGGAGTTCAATGACCTTCCTATTCCTTCCAATACAGAGGAGTTTATGATCCTGGATCAGGCGATTTCAGAAATGATGAAGCGCATCCAGAAGTCTTTTAATCAGGAAAGAATTTTTATCTCGCATGCCTCCCACGAACTTAAAACCCCGATTTCAGTTCTCCAATCAAAGCTGGAGGCCATGTTTTCAGCTGAGAACCTGAGCCAGATTCAGAGTGAAAAACTGATGGATATGCAGCATACTCTGCAGAAAATGAAAAAATCAGTCAATGCTTTGCTCCTGATTTCAAAAGTTAATAATGCGCAATTTCTGAAAACTGAAAATATTGAGATGAGCCAAATGCTCAGTGAATTGCTGGAAGATTGGGCAGAGATCGGTCAGAGTAAAGGAGTCGAATTGATCCTTTTGGAGAATCAATTTTTCGTCTTTGAAAACACTAACCAGTCCTTGTGCCATATGATGATTCAGAATGCAATCAGCAATGCGGTGAAGTACGTAAGTAAAGGAGGTAAAATTACCTTGAGCGGAATTGTCAATCCTGATTTTTATGAAATTATAATCGAAAATGAAGGGGAGGGAATCGATCAAAACCTCCTCCACCAGGTAAAAAACGGATTGGTTTTTTTGAAAGAAGTTGACAAAGAGAAATCCGGTTTTGGACTTCAGATCATGTATAAGATTGCTATTTTTTTGGGAGTTCAACTTGATGTTAAATCGCTGAACGGAAAGACTTTAGTTTTCTTCAGATTTCCTAAATAAAAATAATTATTTTCCTTTTTTTTCATATTGAAATTCATCCATTTTTCGTTCTTAATGAGCAAATCTATAGTCTGGTATGATTACATAATAAAAGGTTGGTTAATTATTTTTTCTGAATTTTAGTTAAAATAATCAATTTCGTTATTTCTTCATTTTCACTTCATAATTGCTTCATTATTTTGCTTCATTAACAAACAAAATAAAACCATGAAAACACTGAAAAGCCTCTTTTTTGTAATGTATTTATCCTTGTTGGCAGTGGGCTGTACGCAGGAAAATGAAACTCCGGATATTGCAGAATTGACTGCAGCGGATCAGACGGCGATTGACCTCGCTCAGACAGCAGGGCAATTGGCCAGCGGAACGAGTTTTGTGATTACCGGAAGCACTTCGGAAACCGGTAATATCAATAGCAGAATTATAGACGCGACGAGCACCACTGAAGCTGCTCATGGTCCCGGAAAGGGAATGGGAAAAGGAATGGGAAAAGGCGGCCACAAAGGCATTATGGATGGGCTGAATCTTTTAGCTCCAAATGATGAGATTTTGGCAATTATTGACGCCGAAAGTGCCGGTGATTTCAGAGGTTTCAGGGTCTATAAAATGGGTGGCGCAACCATTACGCATTATGATGCAGACGGTAAACTTGTCAATCTTCCGATGCCTGCGACCATGGATGGTCCTCATGGTGTCAGTCATTCAGGTAAGCAGTTTCCCGGATTAGATTCTTTATTGTCCCTGGTTGTGAAATCTGTGGTTGATTTTGGTGACGGTGTGACCATTGTCCGAAATGAAGAGGAAATCACCCGCTCCGGCAAGATCATTATCGAAAGAGAATCCAGCGAAGATGTAAGAACTGAAACTGTGACTTTTGAAAATTATAATGTCAACGGCATCCAGATTAAAGGCGTAAAAACAAGAGTTTCTTCTTTCGATGATGAAACCGGAAAGGGTAGTTCGGTTACTTCTGTAGCTGGCGGACAATTCATTTTTCCTGACGGTGTGACTGCTGCATGGGTTTCTGATAAAAGCAGAGAATCCGATATCGAGCGAAGTGCTGATACCAGAAAGCCGATCAGCGGCAGCATTATTACAGAAGTAAATACCAGTATCACTGCAACAGACGGGACGGTGATTTATTCCTATAAGACTCTTACACCCCTGGAGGAAGACCTTTCTTGTACTGGAAAAAGACGCGGTCCGGTATTCGGAGTTTTGGAAACTGTCTATCGTGAGAACCTGATCAAGGTTGATTTCGGCGATGGATCTTGTACCAATCAAACAATTACCATCACCGTGAATGGTGAAACTACCACTAAGACAATCAAAAAGTAAAAGTTGGATTACCAATTTTGGGTTTGTTTGAAAACCGTTCGGGAATATTCCTGAGCGGTTTTTTTATTTTTTCAATTGATAAAATATCAACTATTATTCAGAAGACTTTTTGTCCTGGGTGGAGTGAGCCCGCTTTTCTTAAGTGAATCTTAAGAATCTTTTAACCATTGTTTTAGATCCTTAAAGGGAATAAATCGGAACTTTATTTTTGAGTTGGTGGGTAATGATTATACATGATTTCGTGTTTTAATGATATCCTGATTGTAAAAATTTTACGAAATGGAATACTTTGAAAACCACTTACTAGTTAGGTAAAGAAGTATGAACTCAAAGAGCCTGTCCAGGATATTGAGCAATAGAAGTAAGGTTAATTGAAGCAATAATGTCCCCAACACTTCACAAGTTTTACATCGGATCAATGGCATTGGTAGTGATTGTGACTACCATTTACCTCGGCTGGACTGGCTATGAGTTTTATCAGCTTCCCATTGAAGAGAGATTTTATCATCCGCACTATGACTGGTTTAAGCCTTCCGGTGCGTTTGGGCATGGGTTAGGGATTGTGGGTACTTTGATGATCCTCATTGGCGTTATTCTTTACATCGCCCGAAAAAAATACGGCTTTATGGAGCAATATCTTCGGATCAAATACTTACTGGAATTTCATATTTTCCTTTGCACACTCGGACCCATTTTAGTCTTGTTTCATACTTCTTTCAAGTTCAACGGGATTGTGAGTATTGCATTCTGGAGTATGGTTGCAGTTGTATTGAGTGGTGTGGCAGGAAGATTTATTTATGTGAGAATCCCAAGAAATATTCAAGGTCAGGAGCTTGGGCTAGAGCAAGTCCAGATTTTGCATCAAAATCTTAGACTGGGGTTGCAGTCGAATGGTCAATTTAGCCCAGATGAACTGGAAAGGATAGTAAGTGTGGATAATTCTAAAATGGGAAGATTGGCCGCAGCTAAATCCCTTCTGAAAGAAAAGAACCTCAACCGGACTGATCAGGCAAGGATTTTCAAATTGATCAAGGAGGAATATAGGCTTGGGAATAGAATTAAAAATCTAACCAGGATGCAGGAACTTTTCAAATACTGGCATGTCGCACACAAGCCATTTGCGCTGATAATGCTTGTGATCGTAGTGATTCACGTGATTGTCACATTGGCTTTAGGCTATAAATGGATCTTTTGATGGAAGTAATCCTTGAAGAAATAATCATTTACTCGATCACCCTGGCCCTTTGTATTTGGCTGGTTTACTATTATGTCCAAAGCGAAAAGAAGAAGTCTCAAAAAATTCAGGAAAAAGTAAACATAGCAAAGGAGGAAGGAAGATTTGAACCGGTTTCCCTGTACCCTCATATCGATCTTACCAGATGCATAGGAAGTGGTGCCTGTGTAAGAGCATGTCCCGAAAAAGATATTTTAGGAATCGTGGATGGAAAAGCTACTGTCATCAATGCCACAAACTGCATCGGTCACGGAGCGTGTTTTCATGCCTGTCCGGTGGAAGCGATTACTCTTCGGATTGGTACGGAAACCCGCGGTGTTGATCTACCGCACGTCCAACCCACCTACGAGACGAATGTAAAAGGAATATTTATCGCGGGAGAATTAGGTGGAATGGGGTTGATCAAAAACAGTACTGAGCAGGGTGTTCAGGCGGTTGATAATATTTTTGCTCAGAAGAAACCCTCAAAACCGGAAGTTTTGGATCTCCTGATAGTGGGAGCAGGTCCGGCAGGAATTGCCGCAGGCCTCAATGCCAAAAAGCATGGATTATCATTCGAAATTCTGGAACAGGATTCTTTGGGAGGTGCAGTGTTTACTTTTCCCAGGGAAAAGATCGTGATGACCAGCCCTATGGACTTGCCTCTATATGGTAAAATCAAACTATTTGAAACCAGTAAAGAGGAACTCCTCACTATCTGGCAAGGAATCCTTTCATCCAATCAAATTACACTGAGGGAGCATTCAAAAGTAGAGAGCATTATTCCTTTGGAAGTGGGTGGCTTTAAAGTGCTCACTTCCCAAGGCGATGAATATAAAACGCAACAGGTCTTATTGGCAATAGGCAGGAGAGGATCTCCCCGGAAACTCCAAGTGCCGGGAGAGGAACAGACTAAAGTAGCTTACCGCTTATTGGAACCAGAGCGAATCTCCAATAAGAAAATTCTGGTCGTAGGAGGCGGAGATTCTGCAATAGAGTCTGCTATGCTTCTGATGAAAAATAACGAGGTAACCTTATCCTATCGCAGCGACAAGTTTTCACGAATCAAGCCGAAGAACAAAGAAAACATTGATTTGGCAATGTCAGCCTCTCAATTGAAGGTATTGTTTAATTCGGAAGTCAAGAGAATTGAAAAAGACCAGGTGATTTTGTCACTTGAAAATCAGGAGGAATTGGTCTCGATAGAGAATGACCTGATTTACATATTCGCAGGAGGAGAATTGCCGGTTCAGTTTCTGAAAAGTATAGGCATTACTGTTGAAAAGAAGTTCGGGAAGATTGTTAAATTACATAAAAGGCACCAAGGGTGAGAATTGTAATCATCATATCGACAATCCTGGTTTTTTTGGCTTTTGAAGGTATTGCTCAAATATCTCCAGGGCCTCTCTCCACTGCCCATCAGCAGTTGGAAGGATTGAAGAATTGCACCCAATGTCATACGATTGGAGATAAAATTACAGACCAAAAATGTCTGGACTGTCACAAGGAAATTCAGTCTTTAATTAAGGAGGACAGGGGCTTTCATGCCTCCCCTGAAGTAGGCCAAAAAACATGCATTGATTGCCACAGCGAGCATCATGGGTTAAAGTTTGATCTGGATCGATTCGACCAAAAAACATTTGACCACAAAAAAGCCGGTTATGTTCTGGAAGGTGCCCACAAAGTTGTGGATTGCAGGGATTGTCATAAACCAGATTTCATTTCCGATCCTGCGGTAAGAAAGCTGGAAGGGACATTTTTGGGAATGGAAACTTCCTGTCTGGAATGCCATGACGACTATCATCAAGGAACTCTGGAAAATGACTGTGTCCAATGCCATGGGATGAATGATTGGGCTCCGGCAGATTTATTCGATCATAATGACGCAGATTTCAAATTGCTTGGAGCGCATAAAAAGGTGGATTGCCTGGAATGTCATCAGGAGACAGTCAGGGCAGGGAAGGAATTTCAAGTTTTCACCGATATAGCTTTTAATAAATGCACCGATTGCCATGATGATACACACGATGGGTCATTGGGAACGAACTGTACCAGTTGCCACAATGAAAGCAGTTGGAGTTCTTTGAATAAAGGAAACACCTTTAATCATGGGATGACGGATTATCCCTTGGAAGGCCTTCATGCTCAGGTTGATTGCAAAGAATGCCATTCAAAAGGAAGTTATACCACTCCGATTGATTTCTCCAATTGCATCAATTGTCATGAAGATTACCATCAGGGGGAGTTTGTAAGTGAGAATCCTAAGTCTGATTGTAAAGAATGCCATCTGGTCACCTCACCTTTTACCTCTACTCTGTATCGGATAGAAGAGCATCAAGCTTCCGATTTCAACTTGGATGGAGCTCATTTGGCGACTGCTTGTTTTACTTGTCACGTCAGCGAAGAGCGTTGGAGCTTCAGGGATTTAGGGGAGAATTGTGTCGATTGTCATGAGAATATCCACAAGGACAAGATCTCTGAAAAGTATTTCCAGGAGGAAAATTGCACCGCTTGCCACTCGACTTCCGACTGGGTTTCTGTCACATTTGATCATCAGTTGACAGGATGGGAACTTGAAGGAAAGCACCAATCAGTAAGTTGCAGGGAGTGTCATTTTACTGAGGATAATGGGTTGACAGTTACAGAGCAGCGTTTCAAATTAGAAGACAATACATGCATAGCGTGCCATGAGAATGTGCACGGAGATCAGTTTAGTGTACAGGGGAAAACAGATTGTGTTTCCTGTCATACGGTGGCTGAAAAATGGAATGTGGAAAATTTCAAACACAACGAGACACTGTTTCCTTTGGAAGGGAAGCATGCGGCGATTGATTGCAAAGAATGCCACAAACCGAAAGTGTACCAGGATCAGGAAGAACGGGTGGAATATAAAATCCAAAAATTCGAATGCAGAGACTGTCATTCATCCTAATATTCATTCTCGGGGTTTCGGCGGCCTATGCCCAAAATCCCCATGGAGAAAAACTGACCATTGACTGCAAAGCATGTCATAATTCAGGGAGTTGGCTTTACAATGCCAATGATACATTGTTTGACCACAACGATACAGGTTTCGAATTGGAAGGTCAGCATCTGAGCACAGATTGTAAAAACTGCCACAACACTTTAGTCTTTGATCAGGCGGAAAATACCTGTGTTTCCTGTCACACTGATGTGCACAGCATGTCTGTTGGAGACGATTGCATTCGATGTCATGACGCATCCAATTGGCTGGTGGACGATATCCCGGAACTGCACGAGCAGAATGGATTCCCCTTACTGGGACAGCATCAGGTGGTTTCCTGCTCAGATTGCCATGTTTCAGAAACCAACCTGAGATGGGATAGAATCGGCGCAGATTGTGCAACCTGCCATATGGATGATTACAATGCCTCTCAAAATCCAAATCACATGGAAGCCGGGTTTTCTACAATCTGTACAGACTGTCATGATGTGTTTGCGGATAGCTGGGGAGCAGAAAACTTTCACTTTTTCTTTCCTCTGACCGGCGGCCATGATATCTCAGATTGTGCGGCTTGCCATGAGGGTACTAATTATTCTGCAGCTTCCCCCGAATGCGTTTCCTGCCATTTAGATGATTTCAACGGGGTGACTTCTCCTAATCACGTGGCTTCCGGTTTTAGTCAGGATTGTACGATGTGCCATGATATTGCAGCCTGGAGTCCGGCTGATTTTAAATCCCATGATGATGAATACTTTCCCATCTATTCGGGAAAACATGAAAGTGCATGGAATTCTTGTGTGGAATGCCATACCACGGCTGGGAATTATACCAGCTTCAGTTGCATCGATTGTCATGAGCATAGTAATCAAAATGAGGTAGCCAAAGACCATGATGAAGTCAGAGATTATGTGTACCAAAGCAATGCGTGCTATTCTTGCCATCCCAATGGCGATGGGGATTAACTGATCCAGGACATGAAAAACTCCTCAAAACTTTCTGTCTTCTTCCTGATATTCTTTGGGCTTTTAGCTTTTTTGGAGACAGAAGCTGCTGTGTTTTCTGCGAAAGATTCCATCAGCGGATCAGTGAGTTTTATTACCTCGGAGAATGTTTACCTCAAATTTGAAACCACCAAGCAACTGGTTCCTCTGGATACGATATATGCTGGATCTGTCGAAAATCTTGTCCCTTGCCTGATTTTGATCCAGAAATCTTCAGTATCAGTGATTGCAAAAAACATCGGGAATTGTAATTTGAAAGTGGGTGACAAGGTTTGGTATTTTTTTGAACCTGAGGCTTTGGCTGCTGCCAAAGAATCGCCTGCTGCGGATGTGAAAACTGTTCCGGCATTAATACCCGTAGCAACGGAACCTTCCTCGAAAGTGAAGGACAAAAGCGAACTCAATGGGATGATCTCTCTGAATAACTATTCTGTGATTGATCAACAAGACTTCAATAGCCGGTCCATCGCGAGATTGTCGCTCACAGCGGATAAAATCAACGGATCTAAATTTTCCTTCAGAACTTACTCACGTTATCTACAAAATTCTGCCCAAAACGAAAGCGTGCAATCGAATACCAATAAGTTTTTTCTCTATGAGTTTGCGGTGGATTATGATTTTGACTCGACCCTGAGTCTGACCGTCGGGAGATTTATTAATCCTAAAATGATGTCAGTGGGTGCGATTGATGGCTTGAAGCTTCAAAAATCATGGCGGTCTGTATTTGCTGGAGCGATTGTGGGCAGCCGTCCTGATCCCTATTCTTATAGCCTGAATACGAATCTGATTCAATACGGAGCCTATGCCGGATTGTATCATACCAAAGGTCATTCAAGTTTTACCAACCTTGGATTCATCAATCAAACCAACTCAGGATTGACTGATCGGAGGTATTTATATCTGCAGCATCAGAGTTCACTGGGTTCAAAAGTCAATCTGTTTGGAAGCTCAGAACTGGACTTGTACAGCAAGGATTCTCTGGGGAATTCCCAAAATGAAACCAGGCTTACCAATTTATTCTTTTCGATTAATTACAGACCAATCAGAAATTTGACTTTGATGGCATCGTATGATGTCAGGAAGAATCTGATTTTGTATGAGAGTTTTTCGGAAGAACTGGATCGATTGCTAAGAGATGATCCTTACCGGACAGGTTTGAGATTTCGGGCAAATTATCGACTGACGAAAACAGTTTTCGCAGGATTTGCCATCAGTCAGCGGCTGCAAAGTGACAGTAAAAATGAATTCTCCAATCAAAGTCTCTTTTTGAATTTTTCCAGAATCCCCTGGATTGGCGGAAGAATCAATACTTCTGTTAGCACTAATAAAAACTCCTATATGCTCTACAATTCTGCAAGCATCAGGTATTCCCGGGAATTTCTGGAAAACAAACTCTCGCTTACGCCTTTTTTCAGAATCTTAAATTATGAATACATAGACAAGGAGCTTGACCAGGTGCTCCAGACGTACACCGGGATTGACCTTAATTATGATTTTTCCAGAAAACTGAGCCTTAGGGCTTTATACGATTATTCCATCCGAAGTAATTCAGGATTTCATCGATTCAATGTGAACATAACTCAACGATTTTGATATGTCGATTTGTAAACTAATTCTCGGGTATTTCCCGCTCATTCTGTTTTTAAGTTGCTCCAGTCCCCAACGAATAGAGCCGATAGCAAAGCCAGCAACAGACTCAGAATCGGGGGAGCTTTTTAACATGGTGCCGAATACAGTGGATGGGTCTGCTTCTTCAACTGATTGGAAAACGGTCACCGTGGAGGAAGTTCTCAATACTCAAAAATATTCTTACTTGAATGTAAAAGAAGCAGGGGAATCTTATTGGCTGGCAACTTTGAAGGCTGATTTCCAGAAAGGAATGGAACTGAGCTATCGGGGTGGCTTGCTCAAAACCAATTTTAAAAGCGTCGAGTTTGATCGAGTATTTGAAAAACTCTACCTCGTTTCAGAAATCCGATCATCGGGTGAGGCATTGACTGCTGCCGGACCCGTTCCTTCAGCAGAAAATGCTTTGGCTTCCAAACCAAATTTGGAGGGAGTAACCAAGCTTTCGGACATCGTTGCAAATCCGGAGAAATTCAAAAACAAAAAAGTCAAAGTCTATGGCGAAGTCACCAAAGTAAACCAAATGATTATGGACCGAAATTGGCTCCATATTAAGGATGGAACGGCAGATAAATACGACTTTGTACTGACTTCTCAATCCAGCGTTCCGGTTGGTCATTCAGTATTATTCGAAGGTGTTATTTCCATAGACAAAGATTTTGGAGCAGGATATTCTTATCCAATCCTCCTGGAAAACGCAACTTTTGTTAAGTAATGAATCGCGTTTTAAGTATTCTTTCGAAAATATCGGGTAGACTTTTCAATACCTCTGCAGCAGGATTTTTTATTCTTGTTTTTGCGATATCGATAGGCGCAGCGACGTTTATTGAAAATGATTATGGGACCAGTGCTGCCCAAAAATTGGTTTACAAAGCCCTCTGGTTTGAGATTCTATTGGCCCTGTTTTCTGTGACCCTTGTGGTAAATGTGATCAGGTATAGAATGCTCCAACAAAAAAAATGGGCGAATTTTTTATTCCATGTTGCTATGGTCATCATTATCCTGGGGGCAGGAATCACGAGATATTTCAGTTACGAGGGGGTCATGGGAATCCGGGAAGGAGGCACTTCCAATTTTATTTATTCAAGCGATTCGTACCTGAATTTTGAGGCAAAAGCTGATGGTCAGGATTTCATGTTTGCCGAGCCGCTTTTGATTTCTTCATTGGGCAGCAATGAATTTGATAAGGAATACTTGATTGGAAATGAGCTGATCAGAGTCCAGCTCAAAAACATGATTCCCAATCCAGTCCAGCGGATTGCTGAAAGTGATGAAATGAATCCAATCATCAAGGTGGTTTTTGGAGGAGGCAACGGAAGAATGGAGTATTTCATTCGGTATGGAGAGCAAAGAATGATCAATGGAGTGTATTTTAATTTTAGTGATTCAGAGCTCAGTGATGCTTTTAATATTTATTACCAGGGAGGAGGGCTGAAAATCAAAACCAATACCCGTGTTTCCGAAACAGTCATGCGGGACAGGAGTGAAAGCGTTCTTGAGCCTTTTATCGAATATCCTTTAAAATTGAATTCGCTTTATAACAATGGAGTTGGCCAGTTTGTGTTTGGAGACTTTAGCCAATCCGGAAATGTAGTCTTAGAACCAGGAGCTATTAAACTGGAGCGAAGCAGCTTGGTTGGCCTGGAACTATTAGTCTCCATCGGAGGTGAAACGTTCGAGCGAACGATTTTTGGGAGTCAGGGAAACGTAGGAAAAAGAGAGGTCTTTTCCTCCAATGGAGTAAGTCTCGCGATTTCTTATGGCTCAAAAGAAATTCAGTTGCCTTTCAGTTTGGCTCTGCAAGATTTTATCATGGAAAGGTACCCGGGCACCAATAGTCCCGCATCTTTTGCAAGTGAAGTAACCTTAATTGATCCTCGATCCGGACTTCAGGAAGACCATAGGATATATATGAATCATGTCCTCGATTACGATGGATTTCGATTTTTCCAATCTTCCTATGACCGTGATGAGTTGGGGACTTATCTGAGTGTAAACCATGATTTCTGGGGAACAATCATCACCTACATAGGCTATGGATTATTGACACTGGGAATGATTCTGATTTTTTTTACCAAGCATACCCGCTTCACTCAATTGTCCGAAAACCTTCGAAAAATTAGAGCAGGAAAGGTTATTTT
The DNA here is from genome assembly GCA_029945945.1 of Algoriphagus sp. Lineage (GTDB taxonomy): Bacteria > Bacteroidota > Bacteroidia > Cytophagales > Cyclobacteriaceae > Algoriphagus. Next base: position 383,909 of record JAQSDM010000005.1, read on the forward strand.
ATTAATCATCTTGTTTGGAGGATTGGTAACTGCCAATCCGGTTTTAGCCCAAGAAAGAGTCAAACCTGCTTATGAGGTAGTTGCCGCTCAACATGCAGAGCTATTTAGCCAAGTTATTGTTCAGGATTTCCGAGGCAGGATGAAACCCATGCATACGCTTACAAGAGAATTGTTGCGGAAGGTTTCCGGGAAAGACTCATTCGAGGAGTTCACTGCTGATCAAGTGATTCTATCCATGTATGTTCAAAATAAGCAATGGTATGCTGTGCCCCTGATTAAGCTGGGAAAACATGAAAATATCCCGCTTTTGATCGGGGTTGAGCCTAATTCACTTGCCAGTTATAAAGATTTTTTCAATGTAGATGGCAGCTACAAGTTGCGGGATGAGCTCATTCGTGCAAACAATATAAATCCTGCCGAAAGAGGAGCATTTGAAAAGCAATTGATTAGTGTAGATGAGCGGGTAAATGTGCTAAACATCATTTTCTCAGGGAGTTTTATGAGAGTGATTCCTTTGGAAAATGACGCCAACAATACCTGGATTTCTGAGAGATTTTCCCAAAGTTCCGGAATGGATCTTATGGTTGCAAAGAAGTTTTTCGGCACCTACAAAGAAGTTTTGCATGATGCAATGCATAATGGTGCTTACAGCGTGCCAAATCAAATGCTCAACGATTTGATTAAATACCAAAAGAAAGTGGGGTCGGCTGTTGCTCCTTCAGATTTGCAAATCGGCGCTGAGGTTCTTCTGAATAATTCTAAAGTTTTCAATCGACTGGCTGTTTACAACTCCCTCCTTGGGTTGACTTACCTGATTCTTCTGTTCACTACTGTTTTCAAACCCTCCTGGAATCTGCAGAAGGTACTGAAAGGGCTGGCGATTTTAGTTTTTTTTGGATTTGTATTCCATACTGTTGGCTTAGGACTCAGGTGGTTTGTTTCCGGAAGAGCTCCCTGGAGCAATGGTTATGAGTCGATGATTTACATTGCCTGGACAGCCTCCTTGGCAGGGTTGATTTTTACCCGAAAATCTCCGGGAGGAATGGCGGCAACTTTGGTGCTTTCGGGAACAGTATTACTCATCGCAATGCTCAGTTATCTGGATCCTGAGATCACACCACTTGTTCCGGTTTTGAAGTCTTATTGGTTGACTATCCACGTGAGTTTGGAAGCCGGAAGCTATGGATTCCTGATGCTGGGGGCGATTGTTGGGTTGATCAACTTATCGTTGTTTCTGGTCTTAAACCCAAGAAATAAAGTTCGGATCAAGCGAATCGTACAGGAAATGACCTATATCTCTGAGATGACACTGATTGGAGGAATTGTAATGCTGAGTGTCGGAACATATCTGGGGGGTGTTTGGGCAAATGAATCCTGGGGAAGGTATTGGGGCTGGGATGCAAAAGAAACCTGGGCTTTGGTTTCAATCTTGGTCTATGCATTCATCTTGCACATGAGACTGATACCTGGACTTAAAGGGTTATTCGCATTTAATTTCGCAACCCTTTTTGGGTTGTCCTCGGTCATCATGACTTATTTCGGCGTGAATTATTACCTGTCAGGCTTGCATTCCTATGCTGCCGGAGATCCTGTACCTATTCCTGATTGGGTTTACATTTCGGTAATTATGCTCTTGATAATCAGTATTGGAGCCTATTTCAAATACAGAAAATACAAAATTACCGACTTGTGAGGCTTTATTTTAAATTAATGATGAATCGATAATTCCGGAAAACCTGATTAAAGTCATTGTAGCCACTTAGGAGTTGAAATATCTTTCGGCCTAATTAATTGAACAATGGGAAGAATTGTATGGATCGGTAGAGTGTCTCTATTTATTATTTATTTCTGGTTTGGGATTTTGAAAGTAGTAGGCGTCTCTCCTGCCGAAAACCTGGTTGAATCGCTCTTTGCAGACACGATCGGAAGGTTTATCGAATTCAGCATATTTACATTTTCTTTAGGAATGGTTGAGTGCCTGATTGGTACGATTTGGCTATTTCCAAAATTTACCAAAATCGCTTTCTGGGCATTGATTCTCCACATGGGAGCTACTTTTTTGCCGGTTTTGGTATTGCCCGGAGAGACCTGGCAATACTGGTTTACCCCGACGCTGGTGGGTCAATACATCATCAAAAACTTCGCGTTGATTTCAACCGGATTATTTATCAACAAGACTCATGAGAATGAGTTGGAAGTCAGCGAATCATTGGCTTAAAAAGCCCTTTTCCTAAGTTGTATTTACTTTTAAACCTTCCACTTCAGATTTAGAATTGATTTTGTTAATTTGATAACCCACTGAAATTCAGCCTAAAATTTCGTGGATGATATTTCACGGATAAAAACTTAAACTTTTCATTAAGATGGCAATCCTTCAACCAGGTTCTTTCGGAGACCACGTGCGTAATTGGCAACTCTTTTTAACAAAACATGGATTTTATTCAGATCCAATTGATGCGTTTTTTGGCGCAAGTACAAAAGTTGCCACAGCCGGTTTTCAACGCGCCCATAATTTACCAACGGATGGAGTCGTAAAAGATAAAACACTCGAAATTGCGGTCAAGCTCGGTTTTTCATTATCTGGAATGCCCCCGCGAAATTTAAACAAACCACCCATTTCGAATGCAGGCGCTGATCAAACCATTACACTGACCGGAAACAACCATGTCATCGTACTCGATGGAAGTGGCAGTGTAGATCCTGATGGAGTTTTGGTCGCTTTTAACTGGAAATTAGTGTCAGGACCAAGTTCTATTGTAATTACAAATCCGAATAGTCAGAAAACAACTGTCACAATTTTTAATCCAGGCACTTACATCTTTGAACTCACCGTAACTGATGACCGAGGAACTTCTGCGAAAGATACTGTTCAGGTAAAAGCGATTGTTGCTGAAAACAAATCACCCATTGCCAATGCCGGCCCGGATCAAACTATTACACTGACCGGAAACAACCAAGTCATCGTACTCGATGGAAGTGGAAGTTTGGATCCCGACGGAGTTTTGGTTGCTTTTAGGTGGACATTAGTGTCAGGCCCAACTATTCCAATCATTGCAAATCCGAATAGTCCGCAAACAACCGTCACAAATCTGGTAGGTGGCACTTACATCTTTGAACTCACCGTAACTGATGACCGAGGCACTTCTGCGAAAGATACTGTTCAGGTAAAAGCGATTGTTGCTGAAAACAAAGCACCTATAGCCAATGCAGGCGCTGATCAAACTATTACACTTACCGGAAACAACCATGTCATCGTACTCGATGGAAGTGGAAGTACAGATCCCGATGGGATTTTGGTTGGGTTTAACTGGAGATTAGTTTCAGGGCCAACTGCTCTTGTAATTGTAAACCCGAATAGCTCTCAAACATCTGTAAATATTCTAAATCCGGGCACTTATATTTTTGAACTCACCGTCACAGATAATCGCGGAACTTCAGCGAAAGATACTGTTCAGGTAAAAGCGATTGTTGCGGAAAACAAATCACCCATTGCGAATGCAGGCGCTGATCAAACCATCACACTTACCGGAAACAACAATGCCATCGTACTCGATGGAAGTGGCAGTGTAGATCCCGACGGGGTTTTGGTTGCGTTCAACTGGAGGTTGTTATCAGGACCAAATTCCCCTTCCCTAATAAATCCGAATAGTCCGCAAACAACCGTCACAAATCTTGTTGCAGGCACTTACCTGTTTGAACTGACCGTAACTGATGACAGGGGAGTTTCAGCAAAAGATACTGTTTTGGTAATAGTGTTTGAGGGGGTAAACAAAGCTCCGATTGCAAATGCAGGAAGAGATCAGCATTTGAGTATTTCTGCTGCAACTAATGGCATCATCCTGAATGGAGATCAATCCTCAGATCCTGACGGAGGTCAATTGGTATTTGGTTGGCAACCGTTGTCAGGACCTCAAATTCCCCTGATAATTTCACCCAATTCTCCTCAGACCATAGTAACAGGTATGGTATCTGGACTATATATTTTTGAATTATCGGTAACAGACAATAGAGGTGCCTCTGCCAAAGACACGGTGCAGATTACAATCTCACCGGCCCAAAATCAACCACCTATTGCAAATGCAGGCATTGATCAGGTAATCAAGCTTTCGCCCGTAAATACTACCATCAAACTGGATGGAAGTAATTCCAAAGATCCGGATGGAAGTATCATCAGGTTTGGCTGGGGCCTGATCTCGGGGCAAGGCAGGATAATGATTAAATCTCCCAATTCGGCACAAACAAATGTTTCCGGCTTTAGGGAAGGAGTTTACCGTTTTGAATTGACTGTAACAGATAGCGGAGGAGCCTTGTCAAAAGATACCATTCAGGTGACGGTCACCAAATAATTAATCAGACCGTAATAATGATTTTAGTTTCGCTGCCTTGGGATGCTAATTCCAGGGCAGTTTGCAAATCATCCAGTTTAAACTGATTGGAAATGAATTTGCCGGGCTGAATAATCCCGCTTTTGATCAGGTGAATCGCTCTTCTGAAATCAGCCGGATGCTCATAGATTATGGATGGAACTAAGGTAATTCCTTCCCTCACAATTTTTAAGGGCTGAAACTGCGCTAATTGCTCAGAGAGTCCAACCAGAATAATTTCAGATCCACGAGGCGCAGCTTCTGTTGCCAGCGTGACGGTTTTGGCAGATCCGCCACATTCAAAGACAGCCATCACCTGCTCTTTTTCCCAAATGGCATTGAGTTCTTCTGCAGGACCTTTTGTGTGAATGGCACCAAGCTTAATGGCCGTTTCAATTTTTTGAAGGTTGATCTCAGTTACAAAAACGCGGTAACCCAAGGACAAAGCCAAATCCGTAAGCAGCATTCCTATCGCACCCAATCCAATCACTGCAATGGAATCTCCCGGTTTTACTTTTGACTTAAAAAGAGCATGAACCCCAACGGCAAGAGGCTCGATGACCACGGCATTTTCATCAGAGATTTCCGAAGGAACTGACCAGCAAAAATTCTCAGGAACGCATACGAATTCTGCAAAACAACCCGGTGAGTTAAGTCCGATAGTTCTTTTATTAGGGCAGATTGAAGAGTTTCCCCTCATGCTGTGAATACATTTTCTGCAGGGAATATTGGGTTCGATCACCACTCGTGCGCCTTTCGTTCTTTCCGTTACGCCCTCGCCAAGTTTATCAATTATCCCCAGTCCCTCATGTCCGATGATGGTGGGTTGATTCAGTTTTCGATGACCCAGAAACAAATGCACATCTGATCCGCAGATACCAATTTGAGATAGTTTGACCCGAATCTCACCGTAGCCGGGTTCCGGAATCTCAATATCCCGAATCTGAATTGAGTTGGGTTTTTCCAGAAATGCTGCTTTCATAATCGACTTGACTTAAGAGACCAGATAGAAATCCCCATGATGAGCAAAGGGATTGAGAAAATGATAAAGAGAACTTGAATGGGAAGGCCAAAGTCCACCAGATAGCCAAATAGAAGCGGACCAAGAATGGCTCCAAACCGACCAACTCCAACCGTAAAACCAACTCCTGTTGCCCGGATTTCAGCCGGGTAAATTCTGGAAAGAATCGGCCAGATCCCATTGAATCCGCCTTGTACAAATATCCCGATCAGAAGGATCAAAATGAAAATCAAGACAACTGTCAGGGAGGAAAAGGCATATACCAACATCACGGTAAAGGCAAAAAGCATGAATGTGAGTTGGCTTTGTCTCAAGCCAAACTTGCTGCCGATTGCCCCGATGGAAGCCGATCCAAGTGCTGCTCCCACATTGAGAGTGATCCCAACCAAAGCTGCCAATTGAAATGAAAGCCCGGCATCTTTTGCAATACCCGGAACCCAGCTCATCAGGGTATAAAGTGTCAAAAACCCGAAGAAAGCAGCAATCCAGGCTTTGATGGTCGAGTCCTTAAACTCCGGAGTAAACAATGATTTGACCGAAGTTTCTTTCATGTTTTGATCCATTTTTGGCAAGACCTCAAGAGCTAACAAATTCATTTTTTTCATCAGCTTGTTCACTTTTTGAAGCGATCCTTCCGATTGATTTTTCAACAGGAATTCAAGAGAATCGGTCATGAAAAAATAGACCAATAAGAGTGTTGCAAAGGAAAAGCAGCCGGCAATGATGAATGCGAAATGCCATCCATAGATTGGGATGAACCTCGCACAAACAAAGCCGATAACAATTGCTCCGACAGGCCAACCTGCCTGAACCAGTCCAACATTAAAATCGCGGTATTTTTGATTTGAGAATTCGGCAGCGGTCGCGGTCATGGTGGGCAAAATTCCGCCAATCCCCAATCCCGTCAGAAATCTTAATCCCAGCATCAGAAGAAAATCATGGCTAAGACCGACGCCAAACATCCCCAGCGTAATCATCGAGATGGAAATTAAAAAGATTTTTCTTCGGCCTATTTTGTCTGCAAGCGGGGCGATCAAGAAACAGCCCAACGTCATTCCGGCTAAACCCGAGCTGAAGACGTAGCCCATTTCAACTTTGGAAAGTCCCCATTCCGCGATTATTTCTGAACTCGAAAATGAGACAATCAAGACATCGATGCCATCACTGAAGTTTAAAATAAAACAAATCACCACCATCAGGATTTGGTGTCCGGACATAGGTTGGCGGCTTAGGTCAATTTCCTTCATGTTGATTTTGGGTTGATTGAGCTTTGGGAAAAAGCCAGAAGAATTGGGGCGCAATATATCAAAAGAAAGGGCTGGTTTTTTCAAGGAAAGCCTTAAACCAAATACCAAGTTTTTTGAAGATTTAGACTGGACTCAGTCTTTGTGAAAGGCTCATTGAAAGGAGGGTGAGTTAGCCAAACCCGACCTTGTCAACAGAAATTTATTCACTTTTCATTTTCTCCATTTTGCATAGCTTGTCTCAGTTTCGAACAAGACTATTTCTTCCAGATTTACATAATCTGGTAAGACGGGCTCAAGCTTCCGGCTAATATCGATGAGCATCCGCTCAGCTGTTGGCTCGCTGTCCATCCAGTAGATCTTGCCGGGATAATTGAGAAAAAATTGACGGTTTTCTGCATTTCCTTTGAGTATCAGAGAATGGTCCCAAAGGGAAAGAACATGGTTTTGAACAAGGTCTTTGAGAACCTTAAAGTCCAGAATCATGTCATTGTCTCCCGGCATCCCGGCTGATACGGTGATCTGAAGTTTGTAACTATGACCATGAACCTGGCTGCAAGCTCCCTGGTATTTACTGATACGGTGGGCCGCCTCAAAACTGAAAATCTTGGTAATGCTGAGCATCTGTAAACTGGAATCTAAGGATCTTAAATAGTTGGCTTAATTCGTTTTTGTTTGCGACAGCCCTGAGTTTCAATGATTTTTTCAATCCCTTGAGTCAGGCCAAATCCAGCATCCGTTGAATTGGTTTCAATGCTTTTCGGCCAATTTCAGGATCTAACGTGATTTCTGGTGACTCGTGAAGTAGGCACTGATAGAGTTTTTCAAGTGTATTCACTTTCATGAATGCGCATTCGCTGCAAGCGCAGGTATTATCTTCCTCTGTGGGAATGGGAATGATGGTTTTGTTGGGTGCCGCTAAGTGCATTTGATGCAGGATGCCAGCCTCTGTTCCGATCAGAAATTCCTCCGATTCATTTTCTGTTACATAGCGAAGCAATGCTGACGTGGAACCGACAAAATTTGCGAGCCGGAGAATAGCCGGTGATGATTCCGGATGTGCCAGAATTTTGGCTTTTGGGAATGCAAGAACAAGGCTCATGAGTTTGGAAACCGAGAAGGCCTCATGAACTGCGCAAGCTCCATCCCAAAGAATCATTTCACGACCTGTTTTTTGGATCAGGTATTTCCCCAGATTTTTGTCTGGAAGAAATACGATTTTTCGATTTTCAGGGATTGACTGGATGATTTTGGCTGCGTTGGAAGAGGTGCAGACATAATCGCATTGGGCTTTGATTTCTGCCGAACTGTTGATATAGGCTACCGATACACAGTCGGAGTGCAATTCGAGAAATATTTTGTAATCGAAAGTAGAGCCCGAGTCTGCGAGCGAGCAACCTGCTTCCAGATCTGGCAGCAAGACTTTTTTATCAGGATTCAGAATTTTCGCAGTCTCAGCCATGAAATGAACTCCGGCAAAAACGATGATCTCAGCGGATGTTTCTACTGCCTTTCGGGAAAGATCCAGGCTATCCCCGACAAAATCAGCAACATCCTGAATCTCCTGATTTTGATAATAATGAGCCAGGATGACGGCGTTCTTTTTTCTTCGCAATTGATCGATCTGCTCAGTCAACCATCTTTTTCTATCATTCATGCGATTCGTTCTCGTTGGAAGTATTAAGTGTATTTGGTTCAGGGTAATTTCTGAAGGACTTTACAAAATCCCGATTTCAGCCCTTTAGCCCATTTTTCATTGGTGAAAAATAGAGGACAAAATTATCCTTTAAATTTTTGTAAGCCAATTTTTAGAGTTTATATTTAAGACAAAAAAGTATGATTTATATCAGGCGGGGATCTGATCGAAATGACCTCTCCGATTTTTAAGGATTCTTACCTTTTTCCATCCCAAAATCAAAGTTTAACCCACCAAAAAAATACCCTCGTCTATGGATCAATTTGTCATCAAACGAAATGGAAAATATGTGCCTTTTGAGGCTTTCAAGATAGAAGATGCTCTCAAGAAAGGATTTTCAAGTGTTCAACAGCCATACGATCCATCGGTTTTTGAAAGGCTTTTGATAAAGCTGGAATCGAGAGTAACCTGGGCGGTGGAGGAGGTGCAGGATTTGATCGAGAAGGAATTATTTGCGGTGGGGCTTTTTGAAGTTATGCGCTCCTTCATGGTGTATCGTCATACCCGAAAGTTGCAGCGTGAGCATGTGGCAGGACTCAATGAAGATACGACTTACGTGGATAGTACGCAGACAATAGAGGAATATGTAAAGCAAACCGATTGGAGAATCAATGCCAATGCGAATACCTCGTATTCCAATGCCGGTTTGGTGAACAATGTCGCCGGAAAAATTATCGCCAATTACTGGCTTGATAAAGTCTATTCAAAGGAAGAAGGCTACGCACATCGCAATGGTGATATTCATATTCACGACTTGGATTGCCTCACAGGGTATTGTGCCGGATGGAGTCTCAGAGTATTGCTCAATGAAGGATTCAATGGAGTCAGAGGAAGGGTTGAAAGCAAAGCGCCATCGCATTTCCGCGAAGCTTTGGGTCAGATGGCAAATTTTCTGGGAATTCTTCAAAGTGAATGGGCCGGAGCTCAGGCATTCAGTTCCTTCGATACGTATTTGGCTCCCTATGTTTTCAAAGATAATTTAAGCTACAAAGAGATTGAAAAAGCAATTCGATCCTTCGTCTATAATCTGAACGTCCCGGCCCGCTGGGGTCAGTCACCTTTTACCAATATCACCCTGGACTGGGTTGTTCCTGAGGATCTGAAAGATCAAATGCCTACCAAAAATGACCTTCATTTATTTTTGGGATTGTATGATCCTGACCTTCTGGCTAAGGTAAAGGAAAGAGGAGCAAATCGCCCTGAGGATCTGACGTACAAAGATTTTCATCGGGAAATGAAGTTGATCAATAAGGCTTATTACAACATCATGACCGAAGGAGATGCGAATGGGCAACCGTTTACTTTTCCCATTCCTACGGTCAATATCACGGAGGATTTTGATTGGTATGGAGAAAATACCGATTTGCTTTTTGAAAATACTGCTAAGATCGGCTCCTCGTACTTTCAGAATTTTATTGGCAGCCAATACACCTTGGATGCAAATGGAGAAAAGGTCGAAAATCCCAATGCATACAAACCCAATGCTGTTCGGAGCATGTGTTGCAGACTTCAATTGGATTTGAGAGAATTGCTCAAGAGAGGAAACGGACTATTTGGAAGTGCTGAAATGACCGGAAGTATCGGAGTCGTCACCATCAACATGGCAAGGCTGGGATACCTGTACAAAAACGATAAAAGCAGACTTTACAAAAGACTTGATCACTTGCTTGAACTCTCGAAATCTACTCTTGAGAAGAAGCGGGGCTTCATTCAAGAGTTGTATGACAGGGGACTTTATCCCTATACTAAGCGGTATTTGACTCATTTCAGAAACCATTTCTCCACCATCGGGGTCAACGGCATGAATGAAATGGTTCTCAATTTTACTTCAGAACAAGAAGACATTGCCGGAGATTTTGGTCAGCGATTTGCCTCCGAGATTTTGGAACATATCCGTGGCAGAATGCGGGAGTTTCAGGAAGAAACCGGAAACCTCTACAATCTCGAGGCCACCCCGGCAGAGGGGACTACTTACCGGTTTGCCAAAGAAGACAAGAAGCGCTACCCGGACATCATTCAGGCAGGAATGGAAGAGAATATTTACTATACAAACAGCTCTCAAATCCCCGTCGATTTTACCGATGATCCTTTTGAAGCATTGATGCTACAGGACGAGTTGCAATGTAAATACACCGGAGGTACAGTCCTTCACCTCTACATGCGGGAAAAAATCAGCACTCCGGAAGCCTGTCGAAATCTGGTCAGAAAAGTCCTCTCTAATTTCAAATTACCCTACATCACGGTGACTCCGGTATTCAGTATTTGTCCTGTTCACGGATATCTGAACGGTGAGCATGAATACTGCCCTCATTGTGATGAGTCTCTACTCGAAAAACTTAACCTAACCCCAAATACACATGCAAGTAATCCATGAAGTACAAGTTGAAAATGAGACTCAGTTTCTTTTGGAAAGAAATTCTGAGCGAAGAACAAAATGTCTGGTCTATACCCGCGTGATGGGATATCATCGTCCGGTGGAGAGTTTTAATATTGGAAAAAAAGGTGAACATAAGCAGCGACAGCACTTTGCAGAAAACAGGAGTTGAAACCCTGCCAATATTCAGCATTACACCGTTTACACTACTCGATTTTCCGGACAAAACTGCCTGCATTTTATGGTTTGCAGGTTGTAATATGCGGTGTGGCTATTGCTACAACCCGGAGATTGTCAAGGGCAAAGGCAAGCTGGGGCTTGCCGATGTCCTTGTTTTTTTAAAAAAACGGAAAGGCCTACTTGACGGGGTCGTGCTCAGTGGGGGAGAGTGTACTCTTCATCCGGGGATAATTGAATTTGCCCGGGAAATAAAAGCCTTGGGAATGCAGATTAAGCTGGATACCAACGGAAGCCGTCCGGAGGTACTTGCAAAAATGATGAGCCAAAAAATGCTGGATTATGTGGCGCTGGATTTCAAATCTTTACCCGGAAGTTTTCAAAAAATCACCCGAAGTTCTTTTTTTGATCAGTTTGAGAAAAGCCTGAAACTCCTCCTTACCAACAACATCCCGATGGAGGTAAGGACGACGGTTCACTCATCTCAAATAAATGCAGAAGAGCTGTTCGAAATGAAGAATTTTTTGGTTTCCAGGGGATACAAAGGAAAGTATTACCTGCAGCATTTTGTGAATCAAACCATGACTCTGGAGGATTTGGGGCCAAGCAAAAAGCCTCAGGTTGATCAGTCAATAATTGCCTCCGAACCTCAATTTGTCTGGAGAAATTAAGGCAAGGATTGCTGCATTTTCAGTAGTCAGGAAAGATTCCACTTCCCCGCCTGGTGAGTTAATTAAGTTTTGTAAAACAAAAAAGTGAAGCCCGAAGGCTCCACTCTATCAGGGTGATTCGCAACTTAATCCTTGATTCGTTTACTGCAATCGGACTTCCGAATTCTGTTTTTTTATCCGATCCATCAATAAACCTTTTCTTTTTTAATACTGCCATTGACTGAAACTGTAGACATCGGTCTGCTGGGTTTTAGGTGTGCGGCACTTTTCAACACGAGCCAGGTAAGGGGCATGACTCCTCCCAGGAAAAACAAGGAGCCACCCACAATTCTCAGCCAGGTCATGGTTTGGAAAGGAGCGCTCTGGATGAATTCCTGAGATCTGGCAAACCAATAACCCTTATCAATAACAGTGAAGAGTTGATGAATTCCTGCAGGGAACAAGTCCATCAGGACCATGAGAATCAGCCCTCCGTTAATTGACCAGAATGAAATGGTAACCAATCGGGAATTCCATGCAGAAGGATTTACCAAAAACCTCAAGGCAAAGAGAATTGCAGCGATGGATAAATTGCCATAAACACCCATCAGCGCTGCGTGACCATGATTTACTGTCAGGTAGGTTCCATGTTCGTAGTAATTTGCAATGGGAAGATTGATGATAAGCCCGAATACACCTGCTCCGAAGAAGTTCCAGAAATTAACACCAAGCAGAAACAGGAAAACTCCCGGCATCGCAAAGAGCGCAGAACGGTCTTTTAGATTTTCTTTGTTTAGAAGCGTGTAGGGCATTTTCTGCATTTTCCATGCTTCCAGAGTTAACAATATCAGAGGTACAACTTGCAGGGTGGAAAAGACGGAACCAAGGGCGAGCGTACCTACAGGCTTGGCATTCCAATAGAAATTGTGGGAAATCCCTAGCAATCCGGATCCGAGGAATAACAATGCAGCCAGGTAAACGACTTTGACTACGGCTTGGCGATTTACTAATCCCATCATCACCATCATATAGCCGACGATAATTGTGGTAAAAACTTCGAAAAATGCCTCAACCCACATATGCACTACCATCCATCTCCAGAAGTCAGCCACGACGAAGTTGGTCTCAGGTGTAGCCACAAACCCGGATACGAGCAAAAGCAGGATACAGACGATGGCATAAACCAGCCAATTGGGAAGTTCCCAGGGTTTGCCTTTCTGGAATGATCCTTTCAATCCTCGGTAAACGATTATTGCCCAAAGAGCGAAAATTCCCAAAAGCATGTATTGATAGAGCCTGCCCAATTCCACAAATTCCCAACCCTGATGTCCCAGCCATCGGGACATGGAACCCATCATTCCTTGAGGGCCCATGTACATTCCCACGACTGAGCCGGCTACCATCACGAAGAATATTCCGAACAAGAGGTTGATGAGATTGAGCTGGCCTTCTGGTTCTTTTTTGGAAAGAAGGGGAAGAATGAAAAATGAAATTCCGACCCAGCAAGCTGAAATCCAGTACAAGGAAATCTGTACATGCCAACTTCGTGAGATGGTGACAGGGATGAGTTTCTGAAGATCAAAGCCAAAGAAATTGGTGAAACCTACAAAATCGTGTACCGTCAATACGCCCGCCAGAACCTGAAGGAGGAATAGTAAAATTGCAACGTAGAAAAACTTGAAAGTGGCCCGCTGTGTAGGGGTAGGATGGTAGTTTCGAAGTTTCTCCTCGGTCACCATTTCCGAAGAACCCTTGGTGAGATAGGATTCATTCAGTTGCTCAAACTGCCCATAGTAATACATGACAGCACCCAAACCTAAGATCAATGCCAACAACCCAATCATGCTCCAGACCATTGTGGAGGCAGTCGGAGTATTGCCCGCCTCCGGATCAAATGGCCAATTATGGGTGTAGCTGTATTTTTCTCCAGGCCTCTCCACGCTGCAAACCCATGCTCCCCAGAAGAAAAACTTGCTCAACTGCCGTATCTCGGTCTCATTGCTCAGGTAGCCTGCAGGTTTGAAAGCTTCCTTAAACTCCGGATCAGTGAACATGCTGAGATAGAATTTTTCAATTTCTTGGGTAGCAAAAACCTGGGAATCCGAAAGCTTTGCAGTATTGCTTTCTTCGGCATATGCATTGGCCTTGATTTCTCCTTTCACCAACTCCTGAATTCCGGATTTCTCCAAGTCAGAAACAGTTCCTATGGACGTATTGGAGTGAAAAGTTCGCATAGACATCGCGATCTCGTGCAGCGTTTGAGCGGTGAAATCAGGTCCTCGCAATGCACCGTCTCCAAACATACTTCCATATTCCATCAGGGCATACCGGTGGAAAACTTCTTGTCCGGCCAAAATATCTGATTTCGAGATCAGCACATTTCCTGATTGATCTACGTAATCCGGAATTGGCGGAGCCTCCTGATAAGTCTGGTAACCAATGAATATCAAACCTGTAAAACTGACTACGAAAATGAGTGTAAACGGAAGCCACCAATTGCGAGGCTTCATGAGATAGTTGAGAAAGGATGTTTCGGGTTTCATAGTGTGTTTGGTAAAGGCTTAATTCATATTTAAGAGTATTTTATCTTATTTAAAATCAAAAAAAATCAATCGTCCAGACGGAATTCCTGAGAGCGGATTTTTTCGCCCAATGTAGCCAGGCTGGTTTCGGTAAAATTCTGTTGAATTTTGGTTTTCATCTCCTTCCAGAATTCGTGAACAGGGCAGGGCTTGGCTGTTCCGCAATTAGGCAAACCTATCAGGCACTTATCAAAATAATCCTCACCCTCCAGCGCTTTGACCACATCGATCAACATGATTTGATCCGCTGGTCTTGCTAAAGCCACTCCGCCTGATGGTCCTCTGTAAGAAATTAGAATTCCCTTTGCCGTCAATTCCCTGAATATCTTGGTGACAAAGTGGAATGAAAGATTCAATTCATCAGAGATTTGCCGGATGCTCATGTAGGAATTTTCAGATGGATAAGCCACTAAATAAAGGATTGCTCTAAGACCATACTTCCCTACCTGAGAGAGTGCTTTCATATTTCAGATTATTTTGTCTGAAATAAAAGAATTCCTGTTTTCAAATCCAAATTATAGAATTTGATTTTGTGAAGAGAGGAATAAACTTGAGGAATCGATGAAAGGTGGGATTAAGTTTTTTCAATCAAACCTTCAAAAGTTTAGAACCAAAAAACCTGTCAGAAATGAATCTGACAGGTTTTCCTTTTTTCCAAAAACGGGTTTAAATGAAATCTTTAGCCAACTTTCATTATTCAGGACTTCAGGCTTTTTGGTTATGGGCCAAATCTACTGCCAAGCGAATCTGCTTCCAGTCGATCTCGCCAAGAAGTGCACATTCCGCTCCCAGGACAAATCCTTCCGGTGAATTTTTGAACACATCGGTTACTTCTGCCTTCAGGTTTGAGGAGTTTGCTGTAGAGATTGCGCCTCTTTTTTCCAATCCTCCAAAGACAGGTCTTTTGAATTGATCATAAATATCCTGAGGGTGGAGCATTTCATTTCCCACTTTCATACTGCAATTCACGATATGTCCGGGATAATCCACGAATGGGCTGAGGTCGTTGTAATCGCCCACGTAGTCACAGATGTGTAAGACATTACAGGGGCAGGCATCATTGATTTCATTCATTACTGCCAAATCAAAAGGCTTAACATAGTTTTTGAAGATTTCAGGATCCTGAAATCTAAAGCCTTCTCCTCCCTGGGTGGAAGATAAAAAGCCATCAACTCCCAGTTTGATGCATTCTCTGGCGAAAATAAGCGTGCTCTCGGTGATAATTTCCATCCCTTTTTTGACACTTTCAGGATCTTGTTTCATGTGTTCGGTCAGAACTTCCGAAGTCACAGAATGCCCTGCACTCATAAATGGCGAATAGAGAGTTGCGATCACAGGGGCAGATTTTTTACCTTTTTTGACCAGTTCCTTAACCACGTACAATTGGCTTTCGAAAAAATCCTTTTTGTAAAAAGGCATTTTTGCCCAGTCCTCAGGTTTTTGTATACTGGTTAAAAGAGGGAATTCAGATTCGTATTGAATTTTGACGAAGTCAATATCTACTGCATTGAAGTATTCCAGATGCTTTTGCACTGCGGCATCTCCGGTTTTAAAACCTTCCCCAAAATGGACGAAAAATCCGGAAGGAGTATAGCCTTGATTTTTCCCGGTTTGAATCAGGTTGAAAACTGCCTCTCGCTTGTCAACTTTCGGTCCTGAATTTATTCCCGGAAGGGTCCAGCTGCTCGTGAGTGCGGTCGCTGAAATAAGCCCAAGGGATTGAATAAATCTCCTGCGGTTTTGCAAATAGTTTTCCATGATTCTGTTTTTAGGGATTCGCTGTACCATTGAAGATACCGAATGTTCTCAACCTAAAAAACAGCAAGTTTGGAAGCTCCTTTCTGCGAATAAAACCTTTTCTGATTGTTTGAAAATGAATTTGCTAAATGATGAAAAATGAAAAAAGGTGATCAAATCTGATCTCCTTTTGTATTTGTATTCTAAGTTTTAAAATCCAAAGCCAGCTTTTTTCAACTTTCAGACCCCGTAAATATGCTGATCCAAAAACTCATTTCTGAATTTCCCATTCGGGTCATGCTTGGCAAGAAGCGCTTTAAATTCCTCGATTTTTGGATAGCGGGAAGCCAAAGAAGCATGGGAAATAGTAAACAACTTCGCCCAATGTGGTCTTGGATTGAAGCGGTTGAGCTTCTCTTCCATTTGAGGTAAAAAGGCCATCACTTCCGGGATTTCCTGTTTCCAGGTAGTGTGAACCGCAATCGAATCCCGCTGATAGCAAGTGCTCATCCAAAGTTCATCCGCTTTGATGCTTCTGATTTCTGAGATAAAAAGGTGAGAATTGATCTGTTCGGACATTTCTGCTATAGCCATGATGGCTTCGTATCCATTTTCCAAGGGAACAAAAAACTCCGATTGAAGCTCTTTTCCTGCACTTGGCTGGAATTCCATCTTGAAATGTGGCAATCGGTCAAACCAAGGTCCCGGCACCCCAAGTTGCTCAGAGCAACTTTCCGGGTCCAATTCCGGTACCGGGTGCATTTTTACAGCAGACTTTTTCGCCCCATAAAAATCCTCAGGGAAAATCAATTCCTCTCCCGGGACAACTTTGCTTTTCACCCAGACCTCAGCAATGTTATTGCTTTTCCAGTCGATGAAAAGGCTCACGCTATATCCGGCTCCCATGATTTCTTTGAAATTGTCTTTCAGGGATTCCATCGGCATATCGAGATAGACCACTTGGGCTACATCGAAAGTGGGTAAAAGATCCAACGTCACTTTGGTAACAGGACCCAAACCTCCCAAACCGACTACCGCTCCATAAAAATCCGGATCAGTTTCTTTGGAAAGCGTGACGAGTTCGCCCATGGCATTGACAAACTCAATGGCAGCTACGCTGGTAGAAAGATTTCCATTTTCAAGACCCGAACCGTGAGTTGCTGAAGCGATCGTACCTGCCACTGAAATATGAGGAAGCGAGGCGAGGTTGTGCAGCGCAAATCCATTCTCATGCAGGTAGCCGGATAGCTCGCCGTATTTGATCCCACCTTCCACAGTGACCTGACTTTTCTCCTTATCCAATGAGATGATCTTATTCAGATTTTGAAAAGAAATCAGGTTTTCAGTGCTATCAGCGATCCGATTAAAAGAATGGCGGGAACCCAAAACTCTCAGATGATCGCATTTTTTGACAAGGTCCTGGACTTCTTGGACAGTGGTGGGGTAGTGGACATTTGCAGTGCTAAACTCGAAGTTTTCTGCCCAGTTTTTCAATAATTCAGGAGTTACAGTTTCCACAGGTTTTTTTGGAGAGCATGAGATCATAGGATGAAACACCACTCCTCCGATCAGGAGGGAAGAGTTTTTCAGGAAAGTTCTTTTGTTCATTTCAGGATAAATAGGTGAACAGATTTATCTAAAAATCAAAATCGATCAGATTTTGAAATTTTCTTAAGAATCAATTTGAGGAAATATTAAGATTATCCCAAAAAGTCGACTTTCTGATGGTCTTTCAAGATGCAAAAATCCTGAATTCTACTATCGGAACTTTTTGTGTCAGTTTTTTCAATCAATGGAAACTCTTGGAAACCGGTCATGTTTAGGGGAGGTAATAAATTAACCAGGAACCTAAAAACTTCCTTTTCGAAGAATTAATGAGGTTCTGTATTTTCTCTTTTTCCAAGGACAGGGTCTGATCTTAATTAATGAAAAAGCTGGTCAGCGCCTTCTGCGCTCGAAATACAATACCTGAGATAGGTGATGGTAAATTTTATTTAGAAAAAGTCTAAATAAAATTTGACTCGTATGAATCTGGATCATAAGTTTGCATCATTATTTATATTAAGTCCAGATAAGAATAAAAATGAAATCATTTTACGCGTTTATTGGAATTTTCCTGATGCTTTCCATGGGAGCATTTGCTCAAAAGAATATGTTGAAAGGGAAAATAGTGGATGAGAAAAAGTTGCCTGTTCAAGGTGCTTCGGTGGTTTTGGAAGGTACTGTCCGGGGAGTTCAGTCGGATCTCCAGGGGCATTTTGAGATAAAGGACTTCCCGAAAGGTTCTTATAACCTGAAAGTCAGCTTGGTTGGTTTTGAATCTTTTGTCCAGGAATTTTCAATTGAAGAAAAGGAAATCAAAGAATTGGATTTGATTCTTAAGGAGCAGACGGTTTCGTTGGACGAATTTCAGCTTTCTGCTAGTCGGGGAATACTAGGACAGGATCATTTGCCTGAGGTGGATGATTTCAGAATCAACGCTGGCAAAAAGAATGAAGTAATCCGGATTGGTGAAATCAATGCCAACCTGGCTATGAACAACAGCCGGCAGATTTTTGGAAAAACTCCCGGAATAAGTATTTGGGAAAATGACGGTTCGGGAATTCAACTCGGTGTGGCAAGCAGGGGGCTCAGCCCCAACCGTTCCTGGGAATTCAATGTTAGAATGAATGGCTACGACATTACGCCTGACCCTATGGGATATCCTGAAGCCTATTTTACACCTCCAATGGAGGTTGTGGAGCAGATCGAAATCATTCGTGGAGCATCTTCACTTCAGTATGGCCCGCAGTTTGGAGGTCTGATGAACTTTGTACTGAGAAAGCCGGACAAATCCACCCGATTTACCGCTGAGACAATCAATACTTTTGGAAGTAATGGCCTGTTCAGTTCCTTCAATTATGTGGGGGGAACTGAGGGGAAATGGAACTATACCGCCTATTATCAAAAGAGAGTTGGCAATGGCTGGAGAGATAATGGTTATTTCAATACAGATCATGCCCATTTGGAACTGAACTACGCAGCGAGCAACCGCTTGAAACTGGGGATGGAAATGACCTACATGACTACTGAAAGCCAGCAGCCCGGAGGATTGACTGACGCACAATTTGAGGAGGATTCGCATCAGAGTTCCCGTAGCAGAAACTGGTTCAGTACACCTTGGTTTGTGCCGTCACTTTCTGCGGAATACCTGATCTCAACGAATACCAAACTGAGCTTGAAAGCTTTTGGAACAATCGCGGAGCGTAACAGTGTGGGTTTTGCGAAACCGATCAATGTGGAAGATGATTTGGGCAACCGTCAGGTAGACCGGGATTACTACACCACTTACGGATCAGAACTTAGGCTCAGTTCTACTTACCGCTTGTTTGGCAAAGAACAAACGTTGATGACAGGTCTTCGCTACTTCAACGGCCACATTGACAGAAAGCAATTGGGAGTAGGAACTTCAGGAACTGAGATGGACTTTTCGGTAGAGGCAGGAGATTACAGAAGAGACTTGGATTTTAACAATGTCAACCTGGCTGCATTTGCAGAAAACGTGTTCCGTTTTTCAGATAAATTTTTGGTTACTGGCGGGATCCGGGTAGAGAATATCCGATCCGTGATGGAAGGGCAGCTGAATCTTGCCAACGGCAATCCACAATTGCTGGAACAGATTTCCCGAGCTCGTTCCTTTGCACTCCTTGGTGTAGGGACAGAGTATCATTTGACTCCGGGTACGGAATTTTATGCCAACTTTTCGCAAGCTTACCGTCCAGTCCTGATTTCGGACCTTACTCCTCCGGCTACCACCGATGTGATTGATCCCAATTTGAAGGATTCAAGAGGATATAATGTTGATTTTGGATACAGAGGCAGTTTCTCTTCCTACCTGAAATTTGACTTGAGCTACTTTTACCTCAATTATGAAGACCGAATCGGAACCGTGGCACAAACCGGGCAAGATGGGAGCATTTATCAGTTCAGAACCAATCTGGGAAATTCCGTCAGCCAGGGATTTGAAGGATATATCGAGTTTGACCCGATTACGGCCTTGTTTGAAAGTTCAAAAATTGGGTATCTACACCTCTTTGCCTCTTTGGCTTTCATAGATGCAACTTATGGGGATTTTGAAGTGACCACTGTAAGTAACGGAGAAATTCAGACCCGAAATCTGAACGGAAATCAGGTGGAAAATGCACCAAGAAAAATCAACCGATTTGGTGCCACTTATAATTTGAGCAAGTTTTCCATGACTTGGCAGCTGAGTGATATTGGAGAAGCTTATTCTGACGCCCTCAATACAGAAACACCCAATGCAGGAGCTACGGTGGGATTGGTTCCGGCGTATCGGGTACAGGATCTCTCTGCCAGCTGGAATGTATGGAAGCAACATTCTTTGAAAGCTGGGGTAAACAACTTGACTGATGAACGCTATTTCACCCGAAGAGCAGGTGGATATCCAGGTCCGGGAATCATGCCTGCAGATGGCCGGACTTTTTATGTAACACTTGCTTTGAAGTTTTAAATAGAAAGTATCGAATGCAAAAGTCCACCTCTCGGAAATCAGAGGTGGACTTTTTGCATAAAAGGAGCAAGGTCAAACACATTTTGAGTGGATCAAGAGAATGGCAAGACTTTAGTATTTTGGCGAAGGATTGTTTTCTTTGTTTCAAATCCCAAGGTTCTATACTCCCTGATTCTATGAAAAGCACCTTTCTTTTCCTTATGGTTCTTGCCGTATTTTCTTGTAAAACTTCCTCTCCTCCGGAAAGCAGGGAAGAGTTTATCAAAGGCGTTTATGGGAATCCCGGAACACTCCTCGAGGCGGGTTATTCCTTTGATTCTTTGGGAATGAATGCAGTTTTTGTACGAAGCGGCTCGCTCGATCGGGAGTTTTATGAAATCTCAAAAAAGCAAGGAGTAAAGGTATTTGTGGAGTTTCCGACCCTGAATGGAAAAGAGTATCTGGTGGACCATCCAGATGCCTGGCCTATCAATGAAAAAGGGGAGAATGCTCCACCTGCAGACTGGTTTATGGGGATTTGCCCGACTCATTCGGGATTCAAGGAATACAGATCCAACCAGCTCAAAGAGATTTTGAATGAATATGAAGTGGACGGAATTTTTCTGGACTATGTTCACTGGCATGCTCAATTTGAAACACCAAATCCGATCCTGCCGGAAACCTGTTTTTGCGATCGTTGTACAGGAGCGTTTGCTGCTGTGATCGATACCTTAATCCCGGGTATCACTATTCCTGAAAAGGCCGATTGGATTTTGAAAAACGCAGATCCTGAGTGGAGGAAATGGAGGGTGGGAGTTCTGAATACCTGGGTGGAGGATATGGGAGCAATTCTCAAAGAATATCAACCTGAAGCAAAATTGGGAGTGTTCCATTGTGCCTGGTATCCGGCGGATTATGATTCGGCGTTATATCGCACGATGGGTCTCGATCCGGTCGCTTTAGCGGAGCGTGCTGATGTTCTTTCTCCCATGCTATTTCATAAAATGAAAGCAAGGCCAACTGCTTGGGTGGGAGAGTATGTTGCATGGCTTGGAGAGACTTTAGACGTTGAAAAAAAAGGTAACCCCCAAATCTGGCCTATTGTGCAGTCTCATAATAATCCGGGAATCGTCAGTGCCGAAGAGTTTCGGAAGGTCATGATTGAAGGATCAAAAGCGCCGGCTTCTGGAATCATGATGTTTTCCGATCAATCCCTGATCGAGGATCCCAAAAAGCTCGAAGTCATGAAAGAACTCTATTCTAAAAGAAAGCCGCAGTAGGAAGAAAACAGAAAAGTGCTCACTTGATTTTTTTACTTTTAGAAAATTCAAGTTCAAATTGAGCGTATCGCGGAATTGAAACAATAGTCCCAAACCTATGAAAACCAAAGCAATAAGCATTTTACCGATGATCATCCTCTTGATTTTCGGTTCCCAATCGATCGCCCAGACTCCGGTTGGGAAGCGTCCCAACATCATCTTTATCATGTCCGATGATCACGCCTATCAGGCTATTTCGGCGTATGACAACAAACTTATTGAGACTCCGAATATTGACCGGATTGCAAAAATGGGGATGCTCTTTACCAATGCCAGCGTCACCAATTCAATTTGTGCGCCTTCCCGAGCGACTATTTTTACAGGGAAGCATTCCCATCTGAATGGAAAAATCGACAATCATTTTCCTTTCGATACGACCAATGTCACCTTTCCTCAGATCCTTCAGGAAGCCGGATATCAGACCGCAATGTTTGGAAAGCTTCATTTTGGAAACAGTCCCAAAGGATTCGACCAGTTTAAGATTCTTCCCGGTCAGGGTTCTTATTACAACCCTGACTTTATCACCAAAAATGAAGGCAATATTAAAGTGGAGGGATATGTGACCGATATCATTACAGACATGACTTTGAATTGGCTGGAAGAAGAGCGGAATCCCGATCAGCCATTCATGTTGATGTACTTGCACAAAGCGCCCCATCGCTCCTGGCTGATGGCCGAGCGGCATATGGAAGAATTTACAAACAAGACTTTCCCGGAGCCTTCGACACTTTTTGATGATTATTCAGGTCGAACTCCAGCCGCTGCGGAAGCCGAGATGAATATCCTGAAACATATGGGCTGGTCCGGAGACAATAAGGTTTTTCCGGAGGTAATGGACGAATTGGGAATTGCAGAAATCGGTGTTGACAAAAGACGCTTTGAAAATGAGGTCGGGCGATTCAATCCTTCCCAAAAAGAAAACTTCATGGCATCCTATACCAAAGTCAATGATAGGTTCAAAAAAGACTATCCTTCCATGACTCAGGAAGACAAAATGAAGTGGAAATATCAACGCTACATGCAGGACTACCTGGGTACGATTCAGGCAGTGGATGAAAATGTGGGAAGGTTGATTGATTACCTGGAAGCCAATGACATGATGGAAAATACCATCATTGTCTATACCTCTGATCAGGGGTTTTACCTCGGCGAGCATGGCTGGTTTGACAAGAGATTCGTGTACGATGAATCCTTCAAAACTCCGCTTTTGGTGGCTTGGCCGGGAAAAACCAAACCAGGTACCCGATCCGATGAATTGGTTCAAAATCTCGATTTTGCGCAGACCTTTTTAGATGCCGCAGGTGTGTCGGCTCCAAGTGACATGCAAGGAGAAAGTCTGGTTCCGCTGCTTTCCGGTCAGCCTGAGAAGTGGACAAGAGATGCGGTTTATTACCATTATTATGAATATCCGGCTGAGCATATGGTCAACCGACACTATGCCATTGTGACCAAGGAGTACAAATTGATCCATTATTATTTTGTGGAAGATCAGTGGGAGCTGATTGTCCGGAAAAAGGATCCGCAGGAATTAACCAACGTCTACAACGATCCGGCTTACGCAGAGATTAAGCAGGAATTGCATGTCCGACTCGAAAAGCTCAGGGAAAAGTATAAAGACAATACTGACCTGAGTCAGGGATACATCGATTTGTTGATGAATGATGTTGCCCAAAACAAGGTTTTTGGAGTCAGTCCTGCGAAAGGCGAAGAAATCCTGAAGCGGAGAAAGGAAAATTAACGATTCTGATTCAGTGGCCCGAGCGGAAGTTCGGGCTACTTTTTTTTTTGAGTTTCCTCAGAATAATTCTTTGACTTGAAGAATCCTTTTTTCTTTTGACTAGCAGGATTCTTTATTTTCCGCAGGTGAAAAAAATATAGCAGCTTTTAACCTGTTAATCATAGCACCATTTAACCCGAAAAACCTATGAAGAACCGAATTTCTCTACTCTTATCGACATTTCTGCTTTTGCTGACTTTCAGTTGTAAAACTGATCAGACAGAAAAAGAAGAGGCCAAAAGACCCAACATCATCTTTATCATGTCCGATGATCACGCCTATCAGGCGATTTCAGCTTATGATAATCGATTGATAGAAACGCCAAACATTGATCGGATTGCAAAAATGGGCATGCTCTTTACCAATGCCAGCGTGACCAACTCGATCTGTGCACCTTCCCGGGCTACGATCCTGACGGGGAAGCATTCTCATATGAACGGGAAGATCGACAACCATTTTCCTTTCGATACGACGAATATCACGTTTCCTCAGATCCTTCAAACCGCAGGTTACCAAACTGCTATGTTTGGCAAACTACACTTTGGGAATAGTCCCAAAGGATTTGATCAGTTTAAAATCCTGCCTGATCAGGGTTCTTACTACAATCCTGACTTCATCACCAAAAATGACGGGAATATCAAAGTGGATGGTTACGTGACGGATATTGTGACAGATATGACATTGGACTGGCTTCAGAATGAGCGAAAGGCAGATGCGCCTTTTATGCTGATGTACTTACACAAGGCTCCTCATCGGGAATGGCTTCCGGCCGAGCGTCATTTGGAGGAATACATCAGGAAAACTTTCCCTGAACCAGCCACACTTTTTGATGATTATTCAGGAAGAGGAACTGCTGCCAAAGAAGCGGAAATGAACCTGCTGAAGCATATGAACTGGTCAGGAGATTCCAAACTTTATCCCGAGGTACTAGATGAAATGGGTATTCCTGACGAGTCGGGTTGGGACAAAGCTGCCTTTGAACGTGAAGTGGGAAGACTGAATCCTGCTCAGCGGGCCAATTGGGATAAAGCCTACTTGAAAATGAATGAGGATTTCAAAATTGCCTATCCTAAAATGACCGAGAAGGAAAAAATGCAATGGAGATATCAGCGCTACATGCAGGATTACCTGGGAACCATTGCTTCGGTCGATGAGAATGTCGGTCGGTTGTTGGATTACCTGGAGGCAAATGGCCTGATGGAAAACACGATCATTGTCTATACTTCCGACCAGGGTTTTTACCTGGGCGAGCATGGCTGGTTTGATAAGCGCTTTATCTACAATGAGTCGTTTAAAACGCCACTTTTGGTTTCCTGGAAAGGAAAAGTTCAACCCGGAAGCAAGTCAGATGAACTGGTTCAAAACCTGGATTTTGCCCAGACATTTCTCGAAGCTGCCGGAGTCGCGGCGCCTGCGGACATGCAGGGAGAAAGTCTGATTCCAATTTTGACCGGAAACACTGAAAAATGGACCCGGGATGCAGTCTATTACCATTACTATGAATATCCGGCGGTGCACATGGTCAAGCGGCATTATGCCATCGTGACCAAAGAGTATAAGCTGGTTCACTACTATTTTGATGTAGATGAGTGGGAGCTGATCGACCGAGTGAAGGATCCGAATGAGATGAAAAATGTCTATGACGATCCTGCCTATGCTGAAATCAAAAAAGACCTGCACGCCAGATTGGAAAAACTCAGAGAAAAATATGGCGACAGTTCAGAATTGAGTCAAAGCTATATTGACCGATATCTGGAGGATATTTCGAAGAGGAGAGCTTTTGGAGCCAACCAGCAAAAGGTTAAAGAAATACTGGAAAAGAAAGGATTGCAACCCGCCTACAAGTTTGAGTAAGGCGCAAGTCAAAAGCCCGGAAGGATCAACTTCCGGGCTTTTTTAATTTACTTCCCGATATTCAAGTTTGAAGGGGCAGTCTGTTTTTTCGCAACTTGAATAGTTAAATATTTCTTTTTCAGAGCGGCATTATTTTAAATATTTTGCCTTCCGAATCATCATTGATCACATAAAGTACCTGATCAGGACCCTGAACAATATATCTGAATCTGGTTATTTCTTCTGAAAATAATCGCTCTTCTCCAACGACTTTATTGTCTTTGATGACAAGCCTGTCGATGTGCATTCCTTTCAAGCAAGCTAAAAACAAATTTCCCTTCCATTCCGGAATTGCATTTCCTGTATAAAATGTAATTCCACTCGGCGCAACTGAGGGATCAAAATAATAGACAGGCTGTTCCATTCCTTGCATTTGAGTTTTTCCGCCATTCACAGGATCTCCGCTGTATTCGATTCCATAGGAGATCGTTGGCCAGCCATAATCTTTGCCCGGTTTAATGATATTGATCTCATCACCTGCATTAGGTCCGTGGTCACTTCCCCACAATTCTCCGGTGGTTGGATGGAAAGCAAGTCCTTGCGGGTTTCGGTGGCCGATCGTCCAGATTTCAGGCAATGCTTTTGGATTTTTTGCGTAAGGATTCCCCGGAGCTGGAGAGCCATCCTTTTTGATCCGTATTATTTTCCCAAGAGAAGAACCAAGATCCTGCGCTTTTTTACGGATTTCATCATCAAATCTTTCTCCCGTAGTCACGAATAGATAACCCGATTTGTCAAAAAGCATTCTTGATCCATTGTGATTGGGGCCTTCATATACCGGAGAGGCGCGATAGATAATTTTCACCTCTTCGAATTTCTTTTCATCCATCGAAAGCTTTCCTCGTGCTACAGAAGTCACTCCGCCTCCGGTTACCTGCTCCACAAAGGTCCAGAACACGAGGCGGCTTCTGACAAAATCAGGATCAAGTTTTACATCATACATTCCTCCATCACCTCTTAACCGTACTGACGGGACATTGGCGATTGGTTGTCCCACGACTCCTGATTTCGAGACAAGTCGGATGTTTCCGGACTTTTCTGAAACGATCATTCTTCCATCAGGTAAAAAATCTAATCCCCAAGGCTGCTGAAGACCAGTCGCAACCACCTGAAGTTTCACCTTAGTTTTGGATTGAACTCCGGCAACTCTTGTCTGCCCGGGGAATGCAGGTTTTTGGCCTGTTGAAATTGGAGGCAGGGTTTCTACAGCTGGTAATGTTTGTCCAAATCCGTCTGTAGCAAGGAGGACCAGTAAGACGAGTATTGTTAACCTGTTTTTCATTCTGAAAATTTACGGTTTCGATCACTCAGGTCAAAGATTTTCCGGGTTCACAGGCGGGTATTTTCTAAAAAGGACTTTTAAGGGCTCGAGATTTATTCAAGCCAAAATTGATCGGATCAAAATAATCCGAGGAAGAAAATTTGAGAACTATTGATGAAGGAGATACAAGGCGGGATTTCTGATTTAGGAGTTTTTTGCAAAGTTTACAGATAAACAAACTGGTGAAACTGGTTGGTAGAAAGGAGATCTTTTGATCGGCAGATGGTATCAATTCTGAAACTTGTAAAATACGGTATCCGCAGGAAGAGCTGGCTCAAATAATGGAAAAGTAAAAGCAAGTAGCAGGCTTTGACAGGGAAACGTTAAATTCAAAAAACTAACTCAATTCTATGAAAAATGTAGTGGTAATTGTCGGTTTATTCCTTGGTTTTCAATTGAATGCCCAGCAGGTAATTTCTTTATATCAGGGAAAAGCACCCGGTTCAGAATCCTGGAACTGGGAGGAGAAAGAGACCACACCAATGCCAAATAATAGGATGTTGTACAATGTGGTGGAACCAACTCTGATTGTTTACCCGGCTCCAAAGGATAAGGCCAACGGAACTTCGGTGATCGTAGCACCCGGAGGAGCATTTCATATTTTATCCATCGATTCGGAAGGGATCGAAGTTGCCAAATGGCTGAATGAGCGTGGAATTACGGCTTTTGTTTTTAAGTACAGAGTGGTCAGAAGTCTTACTGACAATCCATTTCAGGAAATGATGCCATTGATGCAGGATTTTAAAAAATTGGATGAAATCAATGCTCCCGTAGTAGAGATGGCCAAAAATGATGGAATTGAGGTGATGAAATATGTGAAAAATAATGCAGCGGAAATGGGACTCGATCCGAATAAAATTGGTTTTATGGGTTTTTCAGCCGGAGGTACTGTTACGATAAGTGTAATGTTGAGTGCTCCCCAGGGGTTGAAACCAAATTTCATAGCTCCGATTTATCTGTATGCAAATGCTGTCCTTGGGAATGAAATGCCTGAAAAAATGACTCCTGCCTTTATAGCAGTGGCATCAGACGACCAACTGGGATTTGTACCTCACAGCATTCAATTCTATGAAAAATGGAGTTCAGCCAAGCACCCAACCGAACTGCATGTCTATGAAAAAGGAGGTCATGGGTTTGGAATGGAAATTCAGAATACCTCTTCCGACCACTGGACAGTTGACTTTGAAAACTGGTTGCGAGGAAGAGGTTTTATCCAATGATTTGGAGTAATAAATTACTGGATTTCCCTGTTCTTAAAAGGGAAAAAGCCTCTGATTTTAAATTAAAGGCTTTTTTTTGGATTTTTACCTAAAATATAAATGAGAATCGATTCGATCCATGAGATAGCTTCTACCATTGCAAAAAAGGAAAAATTCATTTCTTTGATTGGCATGCTGGGGTTGGTTGTGGGGTTATTGGTTTCATGTTCCCAAAATTCAACTCAAATGAAAGCACTTAGCATAAATCCGGAAGCGGTGGAGAAGCAACTTACTTTTGGCAATCAAGGTCATTTCCTCAATCACCGACAGGCTTTTTCGCCCAAGGATGAATGGCTGGCATTTGACGGAAGAAAAGAGGATTCAAAACTGGGAGAAAACGATCTCATTGGCCTGCTTCATATCAATTCGGGAGAAATCCTGGAGCTTTATCGGGTTCCCGGACAGCAAATGTATGGCCCGGGTGCCGGCGCAGTAAGCTACAATCCCCAAAAGGAAGAAGTTGTTTTTATCAGGGGTTTGCTTTCGGCAGGTCAATCGCAGCCATACCATATCACGAGAAGGTCAGCAATAGGCCTGAATCTGAAGGATAAAAAATCTCCGGTAGTTTTTCATATGGATGCTCGGGATGTCACGCCCCCTTTTACTCCCGGAGCTTTGAGAGGCGGAACCCATGCTTATGGGTATAGTCAGGATGGGAACTGGTTAAGTTTTACTTACAATGACGAGGTCATAGAAAAGACTGCTGCTGTTAATCCCAAAATCAAAGACCTCAGAACCGTGGCTTTTATGGTTAGGGGAAAAGGCGTACAGGTAAGTCCTGAACCTGGCCGGCTTGAGGAGGAATTTTCAGGTTCGGATTTTGCGGTTTTGGGGGCTACGGTAGTTCCTTTTCCCAAACCCGGATCGGATGAAATCCAGAAAGCCTGTGAAGAAACCTGGGTAGGGAATGCCGGATACGTCAATTCTGATGGTGAAATAATCTACCGTGCCTTGACCTATTTGGGGGATGTGATCAGCCAGGAAGGCCAAGTGGTGACGGAAGTTTTCGTGACGGATATTCCCGAAGACTGGGACAGGAACTTAGGGGAACAAAATCTGGCAGGAACAGACGTTTCCCTGCCGGAAATGCCAAAGTCTTTTACCCAAAGAAGAATTACTTACACGGCTGACCGGAAATTTCCCGGAGTTCAGGGACCGAGGCATTGGTTAAGCAGCTCGAAAAACGGAGACAGGATATTCTTTTATGCGAAGTCGGACGAAGGCATTGTGCAGGTTTTTGCAGTGTCTCCGGCTGGAGGTGATCCGGTTCAGATCACCCGAAACGATTTTTCTCCGGATACAGGTTTTAGCTTGAGTCCTGACGATAAATGGATTGCTTTTGGTCACCAAAACCAGGTTTTTCTCACCGATACAGAATCCGGGAATTCCTATCAAGTCGGGTCGGCTTCCCAACCTGATCAACCTGATCAACCTGATTTATGCAATATCAACTGGTCCTATTCAGGTAAAACACTGGCGTATAACAAAAGGGTAACTACAGATAGCGGAAGCTATTTTCAGGTGTTTATTTTAGATCCTTTTCTGGAATAGGAATTGGTGAAACGGAAATCTGAATATTGGTTTCTTTGCCAGTAGACGAATTTTCTTTAAGTACAGGGTTGGAAGACCGATGACTGAAGAAATTCAAGATCAAACGTTTTTCTGAATTTTCAATTGGTTAAACAAACTACAGTCAAGATTGCGGTCATACATAAAAGGAAAATTTCAATTCCTGGCTTTCCTGCGTTCCATATACTCTAAAAAAAGCCGGATGTGTTTTTGATCCATTTCATCCGAATCCCCATAGGAAGCGCGCACCTCTTTCAATTTGGCATGTAGTTCCTCTCGGATAGCTGCATAATCAGCATCTTCATAGACGTTACGCATCTCGTTTGGGTCTTTTTCCAGATCATACATTTCCCACTCGTCGATGTCATAGTAAAAATGCATCAGCTTATATCGGGCGGTGCTGATGCCATAATGTCTTTTGACCATGTGGACTGCCGGATACTCGTAATAGGTGTAATAAACGGCATCTCTCCATTGATCCGAACTCCCATTAGCCAAGTTTTTAAATGACTCACCCTGCATGGCATCCGGAATATCCACACCGGCAAAATCAAGGATAGTGGGAGCAAAATCCAGATTTTGAACCAGCTTATCAATGCTTGTCCCGGGTTTGATTTCTTTTGGATAGCGAATCAAAAGCGGTGTACGGAAGGACTCCTCGTACATGAATCTCTTATCAAACCACCCGTGCTCACCGAGGTAAAAGCCTTGATCGGAGGTATAGATTATAATGGTGTTTTCGGCAAGTCCATTGGCTTCGAGGTAATCCAATAACTCACCAACCCCGTCATCCACGGACTTGATTGTTCTCAGGTAATCTTTAATGTAGGTGTTGTATTTCCACAAAGCCAGCTCTTTTCCTTGCAAATTGGCTTTGAGAAAAGCCTGATTTTTTGGTTCGTAAGCTGCATCCCAATCCTTCAATTGCTGTTCATTGAATCTCTTCAGGTAATCCAGCATCAGGGTAGGTTTGCCATCAGGATCTTCTTTCAATTTAAAATCGATCCCCCAATCTGCGTGGCCATCAATTTGCATTTCCTGCTCTTTGGCAGCTCTTCCACGATTGGAATAATCGTCAAAAAAAGTACTGGGCGGGTTAAAGTTTTTTTCATCATAGAGCGTCAGATATTCCGGAGCAGGCTGCCAATTTCGGTGGGGAGCTTTCTGATTGTAAACCAGCAAAAAAGGCTTGCTTTTATCTCGTTCTTCTTCCAGCCATTTCAAAGCATATTCAGTCGTAATGTCAGTCACATATCCTTCAAACCGCTTCATTTCTCCGTTTACGATGAAATCCGGATTGTAATAGTCCCCCTGTCCCGGCAAAACCATGGAATGGTCAAAGCCCTGAGGAAGACCGTCCAAATGAATTTTTCCGATCATGGCAGTAGCGTATCCCGCCTTTTGGAGCAGCTTGGCAAAGTTGTCCTGATCCCAATCAAAGGGTTGGATATTATCCACTTTCCCGTTGACAAAGCTGTGCTTGCCGGTCAGCACTACAGCACGACTTGGAGCACAAATCGAATTAGTGACCGTAGCCCGGGTGAAAATGGCTCCTTCTTTTGCCAACCGGTCTATGTTTGGGGTTTCATTAAGTCCATGACCATAAGCGCTGATTGCCTGATAGGCGTGGTCATCGCTCATCATAAAAATGATATTGGGCCGATTTTGCACATTTTGTGCATGGGTTGAAACGAGTCCGACCGAGAACCAGATCAAAATTAAAATGGGTATCAATTTTTGATGATTCATAACTTTTGAATTATGGGTTTATCAGAAATCACATCAGAAAGGAACATTGAATAAGCAATCGTTTGGGTTATTTTCCTCTTATCCGCTCCACATCCGCGATTTCAATTTCCAGTGGATCTCCCAATAACTTGGAGCCTGATTCGGTGATCACATAGGCATCTTCCACTCTGATCCCCCCGAAACCACGGTATTCGGCCAGTTTATCATAGTTGATGTATTCGCTGTGCAGGTTTTCTGCCTGCCATTGATCGATCAGTTGCGGGATAAAATAGATTCCTGGTTCGATCGTAACCACGTATCCTTTCTCCAGTTCTTTGCCGAGTCTGAGCGATTTCAGACCAAACTGTTTGCTCTTTTTGAGTTCGTCGGTGTAGCCCACATATTCCTCACCCAAGTCTTCCATATCATGGACATCCAATCCCATCATGTGTCCCAATCCACATTGGAAAAACAAGGCATGAGCGCCTCGTTCAACCGCATCGTCAAGATTACCTTTCATGAGTCCAAGATCTTTCAGGCCTTCAGCCAGTTTTCTACAAGCGAGGAGATGAACTTCTTTGAATCGAATCCCAGGCTTTAGTGCGGCGACTGCGGCTTGATAGGCATTGAATACAATCTGATAGATTTCTTTTTGTGTCGGAGAAAATTCAGGACCTACCGGAAAAGTCCGGGTAATATCCCCCGCATACCGCATGGCTGATTCCGCTCCAAAATCACCCAAAAGCATTTTTCCTGTTGTCAGGGTATTGGAATAATTGTGGTTGTGGAGGATTTGACCGTCGATAGTGATGATTGGAGCAAAAGATAAATGACCTCCCAGAGCCAACGCTTCCCCATTTACCAATCCCAGAAGTTGGTATTCCTTCATACCGGGTTTGGCTTCCTTCATCGACCGCTTATGCATTCTCACACTGATGTTCACTGCTTTGTTGATCTCCGTTATTTCCTCTTCAGTCTTTATGGATCGGAGCGCAACAATAGATTTAATAAAATCTACAGACGCTCTGCCAGGGATTTCGGAAACGGGAAAATGGAGCCATTCGGAAAGTTTCTGTGTGTTTTCTGGTCGGTAAGGAGGGAGGAAATGGATTTGCTGATTGGCAGCTTTGTCCAAAAACTTCGAAAGTTCATTTATGGGCTGGTTGATTTTGATTCCTACTGCTTCGGCCAATTCGGAAAGAGGAGGATGGGCTCCTTGCCAAATCACTTCCACTGTGGTCAGATTATCTCCAAAGATGATTTCCTGATCCTGATCGATATCGATGATCGCCGCAAGTCCGGGCATATCCAATCCAAAAAAATAAAGGAACGAACTGTCCTGCCTGAATGGATACCAATTGTCTTTGAAGTTGCTGCTGCTTTCTTCATTTCCCAGGAAAAGCAAGACTCCGGAGCCAACTTTTAGCTTTAATTGGTTCCTGCGTTCGATGTAAGTTTCTTTCGAAAAGGTCTTCATAAGTAGTTCAATTTATCTTCCTCCTGCCGGCAAACTTCTCAGCCAAAAGGTTTTCATGGTTTCCCGTAAGTGAAGCGAAGTGTTTTCACGTTCGTTGATGCTGTGCGAGCGCATCGGGTAGGACATCATGGAGAATTGTTTGTTGTATTTGATCAGTTTGTCTACCAGCATTTCAAAACTCTGGTAGTGCACGTTGTCATCGCCTGTACCATGAATGATCATCAGTTCTCCTTGGAGGTTTTCTGCATACGTGATCGGCGAACCATCCCGGTAACCTTTCTGATTATCATCCAGAAGTCCCATATACCGCTCCTGATAGGTGGCGTCATACAGTCGTTGGTCGGAGACAAAAGCCAATGCCAAACCGGCTTTGTAAATCTCCGGAAAGCGGAACATCAAATTGAGCGTCATCTGCCCACCTCCACTCCAACCCCAGGAACCGACTCGGGTAGGATCTATGAAATTATAGGTTTTCAGGACTTGCTCAACTGCTGCTTTTTGGTCGTAAGAGGCAAGGATTCCTATTTGGCCATAGATGGATTTGCGCCAATCTCTTCCTCTCGGAGTTTTGGTGCCACGGTTATCGATACTGATCACTACATATCCCAATCGTGCCATATAATGGTGCCATAAGTCCCCATCCGCCCAATTATCCTGAACAGTAGAACTTGCAGGTTCCCCATAGACGAAAGCGATGAGTGGATACTTCTTACTAGGATCGAAATCCTTGGGCTTGATCATCCATCCGTCCAATTCAACTTCTCCAATATTCACCTTGAAAAATTCTTTAGGGTTCAGTCCTAAAGCGGCAACCTTGGATTTTAACTCCTGATTCTCTTCTAAAACTCTGACAGTTTCATGTTTGGGAAGACTGACTAAGGAATAGACTGGCGGTGTCGTAGTATTTTGAAACGTGTGAATTGCAAATTTTGAGTCGGTCGAAATCTGATAGGCATTTTGTCCGGACAGCTCCATTGGGGTAATCCGCTCAGCTTTTCCAATTTTAGTCAGAGAACTGCGATAAAGGTACCGTTGGGTAAAGTTGTCAGGCGAGGCGATGTAATACACAAAGCCGTTGGCAGGATCGATATGACTGATGCGCTCCACATCAAATTCCCCTTGTGTGACCAATTCGGTTGTTTTGCCGTCTCTTGAAACTTTGTACAAATGCAGCCAGCCGTCTTTTTCGCTGGTCCAGGTGAAATGTTTCTCCCCATCGAGCCAACGGATATTGTCGTGGATTTCCAAAAATGCAGCGTCTTCTTCGACTAAGGTTTTTGACAAAGCCAACGTTTGGATGTTTCCGGTCCAGATGGTATTGATGTTTTGGCGACGGTTAAGCTGTTGTACCATCACTTCCTGAGAATTTGGGATAAATTCCATTCTTGCCAGGTAATTATTTCTGGGATCACCCGGAAAATCAAACCACCTGGTTTGCCCACCTTCGCTTGATACCACCCCGATTTTTACTGCTGAGAGGGTTTGCCCGACTTTTGGATAAGGCAATGGGATAGGTTTCGAATAGAGGGAATCAATGTTGTTGATCAGGTAGAAAGTTCCAACACCTTTGGTGTCGGATTGCCAATAGGCAATGTTTTTCCCGTCAGGGCTCCACCTGAATCCATCCCGACACTCCAATTCCTCCTCATATACCCAATCAAATGTGCCATTGATGGTGAATTCTCCGCCGTCTGATGTGATTTGAGTGATTTTGCCTGATTCAAGAGACTCTGCAAAAATGTTATTTTGACTTACATAGGCCACTCTGCTGGCATCAGGGGAAAATTTGGCAAACATCAGCGTGGTGGCCGGGATGCCCTTGCCCAACTGACTCAACTTTCGGGTTTTCAAATCCAATATCCAGTAATCACCGCGGGTATGATAGCGCCAAACTTTTCTGGTATTGGTGAAAATAAGCAGCTTGCTGTTGTCCTCTGACCAGTGATAGTCCGCTACTGCCAGCGGTTTGCTTTCCCCTGCGGGAGTTAATTCTTCAGCGGAAACTAAAATCGATCTGTCCCCTTTTATTGCGTCGTATTTGACGATGTCGTCTCCATCCAGCTTGGAGCTTTTTTCAATACTTGAATATCCTTGCCCATCTTTCATCCATCGGATCGGCCCGAATCTATTCTGTTTGTAAACTCCATTCTTGAAAATGTCTGGTAAGGTGAGCTCTGATTGAGAAAACACTTCATCTCCGAAAACCAATAAAAAAACAAATACTATGTACCTCATTATACTCTGGTTTAAATGATCAATATCTAATTTTCCTAGGGCCGAACAGGAATTCAACTCTATAATAGTTCTTGTTTAGATCAAACCAATATCTGATGCAAGACCTATCAAACCAGAATTAAATTCAAATCGGAAAATAATATAAAATAAGGCTGGCAATAATGACAATATCCGGCAGTTTTGAAAAAAAGAAACCGTTAGATTTTTAGATATTAGACTTATTTGGCCATATTTAATAGAGTGAAAATCTCAATTCCGTTTAAATTTATTTTGTGCCTTAAAGAATAATCCAATGAACTATCCAAGCATTTTTAATGATGTAATCGGTCCGGTCATGAGAGGCCCTTCAAGTTCCCATTGTGCTGCTTCCCTTAGAATTGGAAGGATATGCCATGACTTGATGGATGGTAGGATCTCCGAAATACAGATTGATTTTGATCCTAACGGTTCCTTGGCCACCACCCACAAAGAGCAAGGTTCAGACATGGGATTGTTTGGTGGATTTTTGGGTTGGGAAGCTTATGATGAGAGATTGGTGAATTCTGAAATGCACATCGGCGCTGCAGGCATTCAGGTAAAGATCGACATCAGGGACATTCAGGCAGAGCATCCGAATACGTATAAAATCACCCTGAGAAATCCCTGGGAGACTCATCAGGTAATAGCCATTTCCACAGGAGGCGGGATGATAGAGGTAATCGAGATCGATGGGGTAAAGGTCTCCTTGGCTGGAGATTGCTTTGTCACCTTGATTTATTCTAAAGAAATGAAAAAGGTGAAAAGCTACCTTCAACAATCCGGTATTCTTGAAGAGTCGGAAATTCACACCGACGAAGGGGATTTTTTAGCCATAAAATCACAGTCTTTTCTGGATGGAACGTTGGTTGAGGAACTGAAGGCAATCGACGGAGTCTCACAAGTCAAACAAATCAAGCCGGTATTGCCGGTACTTACCGGGAAAAATCAGACTGTTCCATTCATTACCTGTGATGAGATGCTTGCTTACAACGAAGGCAAGAATTTGAGCTTATGGGAATTGGCGGTCAGATACGAAAGTATCCGCGGCAATATCACCTCAGTGGAAGTGCTTGCCAAAATGGAAGAGATTCGAATCATTCTCAAAAATGCGGTAGAAACAGGGTTGAAAGGAACCCATTTTGAGGATCGGATTTTGGGTCCTCAATCCGTGAAATTCAAATCCATGATGGAGGACCGGAAACTGATCAGCGGGGATGTTTTGAACCGGATTATCATGTATGTGTCGGCCATCATGGAGGTCAAGAGTTCCATGGGTGTGATCGTCGCAGCCCCGACGGCAGGTTCATGCGGTGCTATGCCCGGAGCAGTTTTGGGAGTGGCTGATTCCCTTGGACTTTCTGATGAAGAGACAGTAAAAGCTTTAATGATAGCCGGTTTGATAGGGGTTTTTATAGCAGCCCATTCCACTTTTGCTGCGGAAGTGGGAGGCTGTCAGGCTGAATGCGGTTCCGGAGCCACCATGGCTGCCGCTGCGATTGTTCATTTAGCGGGAGGTAACTTAAACCAAAGCATTTCTGCTGCATCAATGGCGTTACAGAGTTCGTTGGGTATGATCTGTGATCCAATTGGAAATAGAGTAGAGGCTCCTTGTCTGAACAGAAATGTGATGGCTGCCTCCAATGCACTTTCCTGTGCCAATATGGCCCTGGCAGATTATGACCATTTGATTCCGTTGGATGAAGTAATTGAGACCATGTACGAGGTAGGAAAAAGTATCCCTAACACCTTGCGGTGTACCAATCTGGGAGGACTTTCCATTACCAAAACCGCCAAAGAAATCGAAGCCAGACTTACACAAAAGCATTTTTATAAGAGTTGCTAGGGAGCTAGAAAATCTCATTCATGTTTGGGCTAAAGCCCGATGGAAATTGGATATCAATTCAAGAATGGAATGGGCTAAAGCCACATTCCAATTCAGAGGACAGGGATTTTAGGCGAGAGCCATATTCCAATTCATATGGTGGAAATGCTATGAATTCCCTCCAACTGAAGTTGGAGGGAGAAATTAATGCTTAACCGTCATCCATCGCCAAACAATATCTCCGTAGTTATAATTGTTTTCCTTCAATGCTTTAGAACTTCCTACTAAATCTCCTTCCATGTTTTTGGTTGATTTGAGTTCTGTCAGGGAGTACTCATCACGCTCATAGTCAAAGCTCATTCCGTCATCATTGTATAGTAGGTAGGAATTTTCCTTTGTTCCGTAATGTCTGACTTCTAAAGATTGATCTGACTTGTTTTTGTCTACTGTTGATAACATGGGTATGATACCTCCATCTTTCACAAAAAGCGGTATTTCTTCGAGTTTAGTCTTTATGGTAATAGTCTCACCATTGCCTGCATATTCCCCGGTATAGAAATCGAACCAATTCCCTTTTGGAAGGACAATCATACGCTCCTTTTGTCCGGTAAATACCGGGGCTACCAGAATGGAAGGCCCCATCATGTATTGATCAGTGACTTCCAGTCTTTTTTGCTCGGCATATGGATTTTTCGCGTCATCCAGTTCACTTCCATCCAATGTCTCCTGAGAGTCATATCCACTCTCCAATACCATAGCTCTGAAAGGAGGGATGCCCTTTTCATTGTATTCATAAAAAGCGGTGTAGAGGTAGGGGAGAAGTTTCATTCTCAGCTCAATGGTATTTCTGACCATGTCTGTTACTTCCGGGAAACTCCATGGTTTTTTGCCGGAAGACCAGGCATTGAGCATCATAAGCGGAGAGAAACTAACCGTTTGAAATCGGCGAATCCATTCCTCTGCGGAATCAGCGCTTCGAATTTCGGGAGTCCACAAAAGTCCTGACAAGGAGGAATTTGCCAATGCTGTCACATATCCCTGATGATCATAATAATCGCTGTACAACACAAAATTGTGATTACTGGCTCCTATATAAGCGGATCTGATCAGATTGTAAGTCCGCTGATTTTGTTCCTTGAAGTGACGGTCAAACATGTCCATCATCATCATGCCATAAAGTTGTCTAATTTCTACCGCATCATTTCCTGAAGGGAACGTGGCATGATCGGGCCATAACCAAACATCGTACCCATCAACTTCATCAAATTTATACCCACTCACGCCGATTTCTAAATGATTCTTCTGGTGATGTTTCAAAAACACTGCTTGGGCTTCGGGAATAGTAAAATCCGGAACTTCTCCTAACCAGACCGTATGACTACCGGTGAAGGGACTGATGTCTTGGTACATGGTTGAAACCGGTGCTACATAAGGATTCTCCCATAGATTTACTTTTATGCCTTTTTTATCTAAAGTCTGGACAAAGTTTTTGGAGTCTGGGAAGCGTGTACTGTCCCAATCGAAAGAACCCGGGTAGGCAAAACTTTGCCAGCCCGGCTCAAGTCCTATTACATCTAAAGGGAACTTGTTTTCTTCAAAATCCTGTATTTCTTTCAATACATCCTCGTCAGTACTTTCGGTGTGCATTCTGTGCCAGAATCCTAATCCCCATTTAGGAGGGATGATTCCGCCTCCAAAAAACAGGTTATATCGCTGGACTACTTCGAGGGTTGTTTGTCCGGAGAAAACAAATATTTCCATTCCGCCTCCTTCTACACTAGCTTCAACTGCGTCAGACAACGGACGTGCAGACCAATTTTCCCCCGTTGTCCGGTCTATGCGTTCAGGTAGTTTGCTGTCTTTTCTGTTACCCACCCCAACATGGATTTTTACACGCTTTGACGAATTGATTAAAAC
Source organism: Algoriphagus sp. (assembly GCA_029945945.1). Taxonomy (GTDB): domain Bacteria; phylum Bacteroidota; class Bacteroidia; order Cytophagales; family Cyclobacteriaceae; genus Algoriphagus. Next base: position 422,578 of record JAQSDM010000005.1, read on the forward strand.
GCCATACCCCTCACTTGAAATATAAAAGGGAACTGGTGCGTGAGTGTATCCTTTTGTCCCTCCGTAATGGTCCACTTTTAGAGTATAAACTTCACTGCGTCTGTTTATCCCCTCAAACTCCAATCCTAAGCCATAGATTTGTTCTGTTTCACTCAGTGGCAATCGTATACTTGCTCGATTTGGAGTAAGAAGACTTCGACTGGCATCTTGAGCAAATGGGAATGGAGAATCTCCCAGCGCATCGATAGCATCTGTTTTGGGTGCACTTGCATAATCCATGGGGTTTAAACCCATTTCTCCAAAACTTGCCTTCCAAATCCCCGGCATTATCTTTTCCCATTTCAATTCATCCATCTCTGAAATCAGGGTGTTTTGTGCGTATCCATTCGAACAAAACAGGATAAGTAGCGATAGTAGTAATTCGGACTTAAAAAGACTTCTTTCTGATTTCCTTTTCATATTAAGGGATTAGTAAATTATCAATTAGAATTCGCCCCCACTTGATGAATCGTATTCTGAACTAATCCGGCTACATCTTTTCCTCGATCATCCTTCAGCTGGTATTGAATTTCCATTCCCCAAGTAGGCTTGATTTGAGGGATGGTCAGTAGGATAGATTTTTTGTCTTTCCCCAATTCTGCTTTGGTAACTACCAGGTTTTGTTCATTGTAGTGCTTGGATCCGTACTTTCGCGACCGCAAAAGATCCCATGTCTTCACCGTGTAGTGAGCAGTATCTGCGACACTACCAGCATCCAATTCGTCCGTGAAGTTTAGCTCAATTCCTTGGGTAGTTGCTTTGATTCCCACGGGAATGACCATCGGCTGATCTACTTTTCTTATCCGATACAGTCCTCCCAATTGTGGCTGTGTGGAGCCCCACGCTGATAAACCGCAGAGGTAGAGTTGTCCATCACCGGGATTGAATCGGCCGCGCATCACACCGGTGGAAAATCTGGGAACCGGCAATTCAAAAATTCCACCCTGCACCTGATCACCGATTTTTTCAAAAGGAACCACAAAGACTTTTCCGTAGCCATAGGACAAGTTCAGGAGCTTGCCATTTAAAGGCCCCCACTTTTTGCTGTCCACCCAAAGGAGTTCAGAAGGGGATTGATCCCGTTCTCTATCTACCCAGACTAAGGGTAGTTCCATTCCTTTTTCGGTGCTATCAGCAGGTGGATTATACCCGAACATATTTCCATAGAATCCTCCTTTTTTCACCCAATTGATCCGGTTCATAGGATTCCAGTGGCCTTCCTGGTCTGTGACTATAAATGTGCCGTCTGGATTGAGACAAACCCCGTTTGCCGCTCTGAAACCGGTGGCGATGATCTCGGTCTTAAGCCCGTCCTTGCTCACTTTAATCAAAGTTCCGTGCTGAGGAACCAATGCTTCCCGGGCATGCCGGGCACTTTTGGCGTAATAAAAATTTCCTTCTTTATCTGCCTGAAGTCCCATGGCAAATTCATGGAAGTGATCCGTTACTTGATGGTCATTGTTGAAACTTTCGTAGAAGTCCGTTTCCCTGTCTCCGTTGAAATCATGCAATCGGACAAGCTGATCTCTGCAGGTGACAAAAATCTCCTCGTTGATGACTTTTATTCCCAAAGGCTGAAACATGCCCGAGGCTATTCGTTGCCAGGTGAGTTTCCCAGAATTTTTAGTAAAACCCTCGACCAGCCATACGTCCCCATCTGTCGAACAAATCACTCCTTTATTGGGGTCTTTGAAAAAGTCCAGACCACTTAATCGGAACTGATTCTTCCACGGACTGTCAAAAGGCGGATTCATGATGTCCACCTGAAAAGGGCCTTCTTGCTCGCCTTTTAGGATTTCCGTTGTTAATTTTTGAGGATACCTTGCCGGACCTCCTTTGATAAGCGGATTTAAATCCTCCGGTGGTTTGGAAGTATTTGCATACTGCTGAAGTCCCTTAAGCCCCGGTTTGGCCATCAGTATTTTGATTTTCAGTGATTGGGAGGGGGCGAGTTCCATAACCATAAACCCACCCTGATTTTTCAAAACTGCTCCTTCACCGACTAGTGCAACAGACGTCCCAATTGGAGCAATTCTCATTTTCAGGGGTTTGTCAGATGAAGAAATAGTAAGTGTTCTTGTAAATACCGGTTGCTCATCTAAAGTCTCCATCCCAAAAGTTTCCAGCACTTTCGCATTGCCTACTGTGTAGGAAATAATCACCCTATCGCGGTATTGATAAAGCCCCTTGTAGTGCGCCCATTCCCGAGGCAAGGGTCCAAACTTCCTTTTGTCTCTGGCTGTAAATCTGGGATCGTCAAAGGTGCCAGTACCGGGGTTAGCCCAAGCTGGAGCAACGGGGTTTTGAAAATGCAAGTCGCCGGTTGTTCTCGGGGATATATTGTGCTTCCCATTGAATAAGATTGCTTCCCAGTCTATAAAACCTTCCCCGGTCCAAGCCCCTGCAACTCTCATTAGGTCGTGGTCAAACATTATCCAGGCATTGCCTGCAGCTACTCCGCCTTCTCCGGGATTTAGTCTCACTGCGATTCCTTTGTAGGCAAAATTGGCTTTGATCAGATTTTCATCCGGAAGGGGAGAAGGTCCGGAAGATCGTTCTCTTTCAGGAGCATTCAATCCCACCAATTCATAAGTATTGATCAAAAAGTTACCGTAGTCCATTTCCGCCCAAGGCTTAAATTCTTTGGGGGCAGGACCGGTATTCGTTCCTACAGGCAAACCTGCCAAATACGTAGAATCAATTTCGAAATACTGACCCGGATTTTCTTTTTGCAAAAAGGTTTCCCTCAGGTAATTGATTATATCATACTTTTCTACCGGCGTCAAATTGACTTGGGGAGGCATGGATCCGTAGCCTCGGGTGAGGGTTTGGTAGATTGAATACGGGTCCTTTCCAACTTTAAATTCGTCCTCCCAAAACTTAAAGGCAGTAGGAATGGATCCCGTTTGTTCCGGATTGCCGTGGCAATTGAAGCAGATGTTGTTATAAATATGCTCCCCGGTTCTTATAGATTCATCTTGCCTGTCGTCTAATGCGGTAAGGAGTCCTTTATGGTCGATGTCTTTTTCATATTCGGGAAGCTCTGATTCCTTAAGAATAAAACCTGATGGAGATTCTGTCTCTTTATTTTTTTGACTTGGATTACATCCGATCAAAAGCAGAAGGATAAGCAGAGAATTTAAACCAATAAGGAATCTGTTCATAGGAAGGCGGGTGAGGTCATCATCAAGGTTTAAGTTATTCATTAATAACTTAAAAAAGATTTGTTTAGAAATCAATTTGGACCTCTAATCCATCAGGGCGGCAATGAATTAAATCCCAGAAAGGGAAATAAACTGACAGCTCATTTCCCTTTGAATCCGGAAGGTTTTTCAAAAAAGACTTGCGCTATGGAGGATGTAAAAAATTTATTTTAATCCGGGACTTTTGAAAGATCATTTCCGGCGAATTAAAGTTACCCTCTATTACCTATCCCACAGTAAGCCTTCCAACCATGATTTCTGATTGCGGCTTATTGGTTTTCAGATAATCAATCAGATCCAGTCCGAAAAGTAAAGGAGGGAAGGATCACCCCGATTTACCCCAGTATGGAAATGAATCCGATTAGGTTTCGTCACACTTGTCTCAAAGGTGAATCATGAAAAAAGCCGATTCACTTTGAATCGGCTTTTGAAGTTTTCAGAAGGCTGTATTTGATTGTTACTTGTAGATCAAATCGAATCGATCCAAATTCATCACCTTGGTCCAGGCTGCGGCAAAATCATGTACAAATTGCTCTTTGTAATCATTGCCTGCATATACCTCAGCCAATGCTCTCAGTTCGGAATTGGAACCAAAAATCAAGTCGGCACGGCTGGCAGTATAGACTAGTTCTCCGGTTTTGCGGTCTCTTCCTTCAAATTTCTCACTGGTCTCGTCAACAGCTTTCCACTCGGTGCGCATGTCAAGCAAGTTGACAAAGAAGTCATTGGTCAGCATGTCTTTTTTGTCGGTGAAAACACCCATTTTGGAACCGTTATAGTTGGCTCCCAAAGCACGCATCCCGCCAACCAATACCGTCATTTCCGGAGCAGTCAAGGTGAGAAGCTGAGCTTTGTCCACCAGCAATTCTTCCGTAGAAAGGGTGTATTGCGTCTTGAGGTAGTTTTGGAAACCATCTGCCATGGGCTGCAATAATCCAAAAGAAGTGACATCTGTCTGCTCCTGAGTTGCATCCATTCTGCCTGGAGTGAAAGGTACTTTTACCTTGTATCCGGCATTTCCGGCAGCTTTTTCCACTGCTGCAGTACCTCCCAAAACGATCAGGTCAGCCATCGAAATTTTTCGGGGTGCAGATTTGGCATTGAAGTCAGCCTGGATTTTTTGCAGAATTGCCACCACCTTGTTCAGTTGAGCGGGATTGTTGACTTCCCAGTTGCGCTGAGGAGCCAATAGGATTCTGGCGCCATTGGCACCACCTCTGCGATCCGAAATCCGGAAGGTAGAAGCAGAAGCCCAGGCGGTGCTTACCAATTCATTGATGGAAAGACCGGAATTAAGCACAGAAGCCATCAAACTCGAAATATCCTGTTCATTGACCAAAGGATGGTTGACTGCAGGAATCGGGTCTTGCCAGATCAAATCTTCTTTTGGTGCTTCGGGACCTAAGTATGTGGTCTTTGGTCCCATATCCCGGTGAGTCAGTTTAAACCAGGCTTTTGCAAAAGCTTTGTCAAACTCCTCCGGATTTTCATAGAATCTTCTGGAGATTTTTTCATATACGGGATCTTCTCTCAAGGAAAGATCGGTGGTCAACATGGTAGGCTTATGCTTTTTATTAGGGTCATAGGCATCCGGAAACAGGATTTTAGGATCCTTTGCTACCCATTGGTTTGCTCCGGCAGGGCTTTTGGTGAGTTCCCATTCATTTTCAAACAAACTCTTGAAATAGCCTTGGCTGCTCCATTTCACAGGAGTAGCGGTCCAGATTACTTCCAGGCCGGAAGTGATGGCATCGGCACCTTTACCGGATTTGTAGGTGCTTTTCCAGCCAAGTCCTTGTTCCTCAATCGGAGCAGCTTCAGGTTCGGGACCTACATTTTCGGCAGGACCTGCACCATGGGTTTTTCCGAGCGTATGACCACCGGCAATCAAAACGACTGTTTCCTCATCATTCATTCCCATTCTTCCGAAGGTTTCACGGATATCATGGGCAGCCAAAAGCGGATCCGGATTCCCATTAGGTCCTTCCGGATTCACATAGATCAAGCCCATTTGAACTGCCGCAAGGGGATTTTCCAGCTTTCTGCCTTCTGAATAGCGGTTTTTATCATCCAGCCACTTTCCTTCCGAGCCCCAATACACATCCAACTCAGGTTCGTAAACGTCCTTACGTCCGCCGGCAAACCCGTAGGTCTCGAATCCCATGGACTCCAATGCCACGTTACCGGTGAGCACCATCAGATCAGCCCAGGATATTTTGTTTCCATATTTCTGCTTGATGGGCCAAAGCAGGCGTCTTGCTTTGTCCAGGTTGGCATTGTCTGGCCAGCTATTGAGCGGGGCGAAGCGCTGCTGTCCTGATCTGGATCCCCCGCGTCCGTCACCGGATCGGTAGGTGCCGGCACTGTGCCATGCCATCCGGATAAATAAGCCTCCATAATGTCCAAAGTCTGCCGGCCACCAATCCTGAGAATCCGTCATCACAGCACGGATATCCTTTTTCAATGCTTCATAATCCAGACTTTTGAATTCTCTGATGTAGTCAAAATCCTGCCCGAGCGGATTAGAAAGATTGGAATTTTGTCTCAAAACAGAGAGGTTTAGCTGATTTGGCCACCACTCGGTATTGCTTTTAGCTTTCATTGCCGAAGTGCTTTTTTTGGTGGCGCCGCTGTAGCCATCCACTTGCACTTCCTGTTTCTTTTCCTGTGCTATTGCCAGACAAACTTGGGAGATCAGCAAGGCAATTACCATTAAATTTTTTTTCATTTGATTTGGCGTTTATTGGTAAAAAATGATTGAATAAAAAGTCAGTCTAAAACGGATAGAAAATAGATATTTCCTATGTTTTCCCCACTGATATAAATCAGGTTATAAGGAAAAAAGCCTCTTAATTTTAATTAGTATTGTTCAAAAAGTGATTTCCAATTTTTCTTTATTCTGAATTTGAATCCGAATTAAATTGTGGAAATAATTTCCTTCAATTATGGCCTTTCCGGTATTCCAAAATTGCAACTCAACTGTAATCAATAAAGCAAAAACCTGCATTGGAAAAGTACTACACTTCGGAGTTTCTCTTTGAGTGGTGACTGGCGGAAAAACAAAAAAGCCTTCGAAATTTCTTCCGAAGGCTTTTTTTATGCTCCCCCTCTAGGGCTTGAACCTAGGACCCCATGATTAACAGTCATGTGCTCTAACCAACTGAGCTAAGGAGGAATTTGTGTTTCCGAATCCCGCTTTTGGAAATCGTGTTGCAAATGTAGGTGCATCAGGTATTTTTTCCAAACTCAATTCAGAAAAAATCTTTGATCTACAGCCCTGAATCCTTTTCCCTGCTTCAAAATCAGACACTTACTTTTAAGAATTACTTTAAGATTTTCATGAGTCCATCCTTGAAATTGAGCTTTCTGCGAACTTCCGCTCAGTTTTCTAAAATTAATCTGAAGTCAGCCTTATAAAACAGGATAAAAATCTCACCGAAAATTTTTAACTAGATACTAAACCCCAACAAAACCACCATTCCTATGAACAAATCGATCAACAGACGGGATTTTATGCGCTATTCAGTCCTGACCACGCTGGGACTGCAGTTTTTGCCATTTACCGGACTCAAAGCAGCTCCTTCTGACAGGGTTCGGGTGGCCCATATTGGTTTGGGAGGAATGGGACTTTCTCATATGAACTGGTTTGCAAATCTCCCCGATGCAGAGATTGTCGCGCTTTGCGATGTGGATGAGGATCGTGCAAAAGAAGCTTTGGTACTTCTCAAAAAAATCCATCCTGATACAAAGGCTCAAATCTATACTGATTTTAGGCATGTGCTGGACAGACAGGATGTGGATGCGGTGACTATTGCTACGCCTGATCATTGGCATGCTCAGATTACCATTTTGGCTTTTCAGTCAGGAAAAGATGTGTACAGCGAAAAACCGCTTTCTTATTCAGCAAGGGAAGGTCAGTTGATGCTGGCCTCTCAGATCGAACACAACAAAATCTTTCAGTTGGGCACGCAAATCCATGCTGGCGATAATTACCATCGGGTGGCTGAAATCATCCAATCCGGAGAATTGGGTAAAATCAAAACTGTCCGTCTTTGGAAAACCGGTGAGCCACCTCTGATCCAAAGCCTCACCCCTCAGGCGCCGCCTCCTAATCTTAATTGGGATATGTGGCTGGGTCCGGCTCCTTATTCGAACTATGCGCCCGAAAAATGTCATTTCAACTACCGCTATTTTCTGGAATATTCAGGAGGTGTTTTTCAGGATTTCTGGTGTCACATAGCAGATGTGGTCTGGATGTCGATAGCGCCAACAGGACTGAAGTCAATAACCGCAAACGGAGAAAAATCAGAAGGTGCAGGAGATACTCCCAAGTGGATCGATGTGGATTTCAAGTTCAAAAAACTTAACCTTCACTGGACTTCCACTGTTCCGGATGTGCCGGGAGCGGAAGGAAAGGGGATTGGAGCTTATTTCGAAGGAACAAAAGGCACGTTGGTTTGCGACTATGGCACGCGGGAAATCCGGATAGGTGGACAGGTGCGAAGTGATATCCCTGAAATCCCAAAGACTTTGACCCGGTCACCCGGTCATCAGCAAAATTTCATCGATTCTGTCAAATCCCGTCAGCAACCGGAATCCAAACTGGAATACGCCCGACAAATGACCCTTCCGATGCATTTGGCTATGATTTCTTATAAATTGCAAAAGCCTTTGGTTTGGGATTCAAAGAAGGAACTTTTCCAAAAAGATGAACCTGCCAATGAACTTCTCTGGAGACCTTATCGGGAAAAATGGAATTTGATCGGAGCATAATCAACTCATTTTTAGTAACTTTTATTAAATCTCACCAAAACCATGGAAAAATATACACTCACTATTAACGGTAAAATGCAAGAGGTCACGGCCACTGAAGATATGCCCTTGCTCTGGGTATTAAGGGATCTCTTATCTATAAAAGGCACCAAGTTCGGTTGCGGTCAGGCACTTTGCGGAGCATGTACCGTTCATGTCGATGGTGAAGCCGTCAGATCCTGCAGCCTTCCAATTTCAGAAGTTGGCAATGGGAAAATCACAACGATCGAAGGGCTCTCTGAAGCCGGAGATCATCCCTTACAGAATGCCTGGGTAGAGCACATTGTTCCACAATGCGGCTATTGTCAGTCAGGGCAAATCATGAATGCGGCGGCCTTGTTGCTGAAAAATCCGAGTCCGTCTGAAGCGGAAATTGAAGCTGCGATGGAAGGAAATCTTTGCCGATGCGGTACCTACAATCGGATCAAAGATGCTATTGTTACTGCTTCCAAATCAATTTAAGACTCACCCAAAAACTGACCGGATATGTTATCGAATTTTCCATTTTTAAAAAATAAAAACCCCGAAGATCAGAGTAAGGTATTCATTCCTTCCAGGAGAGAATTTATGAAGATAGGCTCATTAGTTACCGGAGGCTTTCTGTTGGGAGTTAATTTCCAATGCAAAGGGCCAAAAGGCGAACTAATGACATTTGCTCCAAATGTTTTCATCACAATCAACTCTGACAATGAAATCACAATCGTCGCCCACCGATCTGAGATGGGAACTGGTATTCGTACCTCTCTTCCTCTGATTGTGGCTGACGAAATGGGAGCTGATTGGTCCAAGGTGAAGATCATTCAGGCGGAAGGCGATGAAGATAAATATGGCAATCAAAATACCGATGGGTCTTTCTCTGTCCGGATGTTTTACGAGCCGATGAGAAAGGTTGGTGCGACTGCCCGTCATATGCTGATAGCTGCTGCCGCTGCAGAATGGGGTGTTGATCCTTCGGAATGCACAACTGAAAACAGTGAGGTCCTGCAAACTGGAAGCAATAAGAAAATCAAGTTTGGGGACCTGGTAGAAAAGCTTCTTGTGATGGAAATGCCAGCTCCCGAAAGCATTAAACTGAAAGAATTTTCTAACTATAAACTGATCGGGAAAGAAACCACGATTTATGATGCCCGCGACATTACCACCGGAAAGGCTGTTTTTGGCGCAGACGTAGATCTGCCAAATATGAAGATCGCAGTGGTGAAGCGATGTCCGGTAGTGGGAGCAAAAGTGATATCATTCAACGACGCAAAAGCATTGGCAATCCCAGGAGTAACAGCTGTTGTCAAAATCGACGGATCAGGAATTCCCCCGGGTCTGGATAAAGCTTTGGAAGGAGTGGCTGTGATCGCTGATACTACCTGGGCTGCGATGAAAGGTCGGGATGCTTTGGAAATCGTGTGGGATTTGGGTGAAAATCAAACCTACAGCTCTCCGAAGCAATTAGCCGAAATGATCCAAAGCACCACCCAAAACGGAAAAGTTCGCAGAGAGCGTGGTAATTTTAACTCGGCAAGTCAGGCTGCAGGCAAAGTGATCGAACGAACGTACGAGGCTCCATTCTATGCGCATGCTACGATCGAACCGCCAACAGCCATTGCTCATTACAAAGGTGATGGAACCTGCGAAATCTGGGCACCAACCCAGCATCCTCAATGGGCAAGAGGAGCTGTGGCCGGAGCGCTTGGAATCGAATTGCCTCAGGTGAAAGTCAATGTTACGCTTTTGGGAGGAGGATTTGGAAGAAAATCCAAACCTGATTTTGTGGTGGAAGCAGCGTTGCTTTCAAAAGCAGCCAAGGTCCCTGTTCGTGTACAATGGACACGAGAAGACGATTTACAACACGATTTTTACCATTCTCACAGTGCTCAAAGAATCAAAGCCACACTTGATAAAAGCGGGAATCTCAGTGGATGGAATCATCACACTGTTTTTCCGGCAATTGGGGCCACAGGAAATCCCGAGGAACTTCATCCCTCTGACGGAGAACTTGGTTTGGGCTGTACAGACTTTCCGTACGACGTTCCGAATATTCGCATTGAGTCGCATGAATCCAAAGCTCATACCCGAATCGGTTGGCTGAGATCTGTGAGCAATATTCACCATGCTTTTGCAATCTGCAGTATGATGGACGAAATCGCTGAGGCGAGAGGACTTGACCCGGTTGCCCAGGCAATTCAGCTGTTGGGGGAAGATCGGGATTTGAGTTTCGCAGAAGAGACCGGAGGAAAATATGAAAACTACGGGGAGAAAATCGAAGACTTCCCATGGAATACAGGCAGGATGAAGAAGGTCATTCAAACTGTTGCAGAAAAGGCAAATTGGACTTCCAATCTTGCTGCCGGAAAAGCCATTGGTTTTGCGGCGCATAAAAGCTTCCTGACTTATGTGGCTTGTATCGTGACGGTGGAAAAAGACAGCGCAGGGAAAATCTCAATTCCGGAAGTTCACTACGCAGTGGATTGTGGCATCGGAGTCAATCCGGATCGTATCCGATCTCAGTTTGAGGGCGGGGCACAGTTTGCCACAAGTCTGGCAACCACTTCTGCAATTACTTTCGAAAATGGGGTGGTTCAGCAAAATAACTTTGATACCTATCAGTTAATCAGAATGCCTCAGGCGCCTAAGAAAACCCATATTCATATGGTGGAAAGTATGGAAAAGCCTACGGGAGTGGGAGAGCCTCCGGTTCCGCCATACATTCCTGCTTTGGCAAATGCGATGTATAAACTGACCGGGCAGAGGATTAATAAGTTGCCTTTCAAAATCTAGTTTACAGTATTCAGTGGGCAGTATTCATTAAACAGTGAGCAGTATTCAGTAATCAGTGAACAATACGACTGTAAACTGCCCACTGCGACTGCCTACTGATCACTGTGACTGCTCACTGATTTTTTACACTAAACTTCCTGATCATCGTTTTGATGAATCTTACTTTGCGGAATCTCAGCGCAGACCAATCTTCGTCAATCGCGATTTGCCTGACTACCTCATATTCAAACTGACCCAGATATTTCCATCCCTTGTCCCGATTGATTTGGGATTTGTATCTCTTGGAAGTTCCTTTTGGATAGGCCATCCAAATCGCCTCATCTTCCGGGGCAAGTTCGTGCATTTGTGAAAAATACTTTTCTACCTCTTCCTCCGTCTGGACAAAAGCCAGCATAAAACCAGGTTTCTCCTTTTCAGAAGCTATCAGACCTTCCTTTTTCCAGGTTTCAACCAATTCTAAAAGTTCAGTCGAAACATTCCAAACGCGGATTTTCATCCCTTCTTTCCAGTTCATTTTTTTGAGCAGAGGATCCATTGCTTCAAGTATTTGGGACAAATTAACGTGAATTTAAAAATTTTGGCATCCATTTGCCGTGATCAGGACTTTGCTTTTCTGTAATTTCAGGCAGTAACCAAACCTGATCTATGCGCTATCTGACTGTTTTTGCTCTGGTGTTTTTCTTTTTCGCAGAAGCGAAATCTTCTGCCTTAGACACACTTTACGCCACTTCAATAGCGATCAAAGAAATCAGCAATCCTAAGCTGGAGGAAATCAGCGGAATGGCTTTTGGGAAACTGAATCCCGGATTGATCTATGTTCACACGGATAGCGGAGGGGAATCTGCCGTTTATATTCTGGATTCTTTGGGAAAAGAATTTGGCAAAATCACCCTTCTTGGAGTGGAAAACCGCGATTGGGAAGATATGGCAGTGGGTCCGGGTGCCGATGGACAATCCTATATCTACGTGGGAGATATTGGAGACAACCTTGCTCAACACGCTGAAATAACTGTTTTTAGAATTCCAGAACCCAAAGTCATTCTTCCGGATATGGAGATTTCTCCTGAGCAAGTAACCCTGATTTATCCCGGAGGTGCCAGGGATGCGGAAACTTTGCTGGTGGATCCGATCACAGCTGATCTTTTTATCCTTTCCAAAAGAGACAGCGTAAACACCGTCTATCGATTGGCGGCGGAGGATTTTGGAGAAGGAAAAGCAACTTTGGAGGAACTCGGGAAATTGCCTTTCACTAGTTCAACCGGTGGTGATATTTCGCAGGATGGAAGCCAAATCCTGATCAAAAATTACTTTGCGGTTTATCATTGGGAAAGAAAATCGGGAGAATCCATTTCGCAGGCTTTGCTAAGATCTCCCGTAAAATTGCCTTATATACCCGAACCGCAAGGTGAGGCGATCAGCTTTCAACCGGACGGTGAAGGGTATTATACGATAAGCGAAAAGCGATTTAACATGATTCCCGTTCTATATAGATATCCTGCAATCCGCTAAATCATGCAAACTTCCTCCACGATATTGATGGTCCGACCAGCGAATTTTGGGTTCAATCCCGAAACCGCTGAGAACAATTTTTACCAGCAAACGGATGCCCGATCTTCTGAGATTATCAGGGAATTGGCCAGAACTGAGTTTGATGGATTTGTAGCGATGCTAAGAGATCAGGGAGTGGAGGTTATAGTTATTGATGATACTTCTTCGCCGTTAAAAACGGATGCAGTTTTTCCCAACAATTGGTTCAGCACCCATTCAGATGGGAAATTGATTTTATATCCGATGTTTTCACCGATGAGAAGACTTGAACGGAGAAAGGATCTGATCGAGCAGTTAATGAATCTCGGTTTTCGGGTGCAGGAAATTGTGGATCTGAGTTTTTTTGAGGAGCATCACCAATATCTGGAAGGTACCGGAAGCATGGTGATGGATCATCAGGCAAAAATCATTTACGCCTGCTATTCTGTGCGAACCCATCCTGTTCCGCTTGGATATCTGGCAAAAATATTAGGATATAAAGTTGTCGCTTTCGATGCGGTGCAAGAAGTCAATGGGGAATTCAGTCCGATTTATCACACCAATGTGATGATGCACATCGGGACGGATTTGGCGGTTATTTGCTTGGAAAGTATTGCAAAAACTGCCGAGCGACAACTTGTTCAGGAATCGTTGACCAAGTCTGGAAAAAAAGTGGTTCCGATCACGGCAAAGCAGAAATTCAACTTTGCCGGAAATATGCTGGAAGTGGGGAATGATGGAGGAGAAAAGTTTACCGTGATGTCCCAAACGGCACTTGATTCGCTGAATGTCGGGCAGATTCAATTGATCGAAAAATACACGACCATCATCAGTCCTTCTATTCCCACGATCGAGAAACTCGGCGGTGGAAGTGCCAGATGCATGATGGCTGAGATTTTTTTACCGAAAGGAAAGTGATCAGTTTTCAGTCACATTATTCAGTTGGAGCCGATTTAAATCGTCCGTACCAATGGGACTTTTTATGATTTTTCCGGTTTCTCAGTCCAGAAGTTAAAACCTTTGGTTAATTTATCGACCATCCCTTACGGGATTTCAAACAGAAACAAGAATTCTAGTGCCATGGGCACGACCGATTATTTTGCCGGGTGATTTATCGCCTGGCAAAATGAAAAAACAGAAAGAAAAATGCCGTAGGCATGGGCGATTTCAACGGTCGGGCAAGTGTTGATAATTATTGCTTCAACCATCCTGAATTGATCACAAAAAAACCGCTAGTGATTCCACTAACGGCTTCAAAGAAACTGATCAGACGCTTATTGCTGTTACTGCCAAATGATCTTAAATTCCGGTATAATTAAATGGACTGATTGCACTCAATTCAGCTTTCAGCTCAGCTGAAATTGGAAGATTTGAGATGAAAACTGAGATTGATTCTTCGGTGATTTTGGCGTTGGTTCGGGTGAGATCTTTCAGCGCTTCGTAAGGTTTTGGGAAGCCTTCTCTTCTCAACACGGTCTGAATAGCCTCGGCGACTACTGCCCAGTTATCATCCAAATCTGCATGAATTGCGGCTTCATTGAGTTCCAGTTTTCCCAGTCCTTTTTGAAGGGATTCCAGAGAAATCAACATATGTCCAAGCGGCACGCCGATGATCCGGAGCACGGTGCTATCGGTCAGGTCACGCTGCAATCTTGAGATCGGAAGCTTGGCAGCAAGATGCTCCAAAAGTGCATTCGCAATTCCCAGATTTCCTTCTGCATTTTCAAAATCAATCGGGTTTACTTTATGCGGCATGGCAGAAGATCCGATTTCTCCGGCTTTGATTTTCTGCTTGAAATAGTTCATCGCCACGTACTGCCAAACGTCTTTAGAGAGGTCCAAAAGGATCGTGTTGATCCGCTTCAATCCGTCAAAAATCGCTGCCAGATTATCGTAATGCTCGATTTGTGTCGTGGGAAAGCTACGCTCCAATCCCAGATAGTTGCTCACAAAATTGGAGGCAAACGCATTCCAATCAATCGCAGGATAAGCTACTTTATGTGCATTCAGATTGCCGGTTGCTCCGCCAAATTTGCCGGAGAAAGGTACCTGCTCCAATAGCTCCACCTGATTTTTCAGACGAACCACAAACACTTCGATTTCTTTGCCTAATCGGGTGGGAGAGGCTGGCTGACCGTGAGTTTTGGCAAGCATTGGAATAGCTTTCCATTCTTCCGCAAGGTCCGACAAACGCTCGATGACTTCCTCCAGAAGTGGCATGATCACTTCATGCAAACCGGTTTTCAGCATCAGCGGAGTTGCGGTATTGTTGATGTCCTGCGAAGTCAAGCCGAAGTGGATGAATTCTTTGTATGCTTCCAAACCGAGCTGGTCAAACTTTTCCTTCAGGAAATATTCAACCGCTTTCACATCGTGGTTGGTGATTTTTTCAGTGGCTTTGATAGTTTCCGCATCTGCCAAAGTGAAATTCTTCACCAAAGCTCTCAACTTTCCAAAAAGTCCGTGATCAAAATCTGCCAACTGAGGCAAAGGCAACTCGCAAAGCGCAATGAAATATTCTACTTCTACATGAACCCGGTATTGGATCAAGGCAAACTCAGAAAAATAGGCTCGAAGCGGGGCAGTTTTGCCGGCGTAGCGACCGTCTATTGAGCTTACTGCCGTCAATGCATTTAATTCCATGGTATTGTTTGTTGTTTTGCTGCGCAAAGAAATTTGATCCTCAGGCTCATCCTGAATTTTAATAAGCGTGCAATTTAGGTTTTTGAGGTCAAAATCGGATTGCCGGACTTAGTATTTCCGGATAAATAAAACGATCTCCCCCAAACTCATTTTAGAGATTTAAGGTTAAGTCAGGGAAATTCGCTGCAGTTCGATCAATTATTGAACTTTGGGGTTAATTTTGCAGCCGAAAAGACACGTAAAGAGATTATTCCGAATGTTCAATCTATTTAAGAAAAAGAAGGAAGAGGTAAAGCCTAATCAGTTTTTACCACTGAAAGTGAGGGAGGTAGTAAGAGAAACGGCAGATACTGTCAGCTTGTATTTTGAGCAGCCGGAGCCTTATCTGGATTATAAGCCAGGCCAATTTTTAACGATTGTAATGGAGTTTGATGGCAAAGAGCAACGTAGATCTTATAGCCTCTGCACCTCTCCGTTTGTAGATCCATTTCCCGGCATTTCGGTGAAAAGAGTACCCGGAGGCCTTTTCTCAAATTTTTTAGCAGGGAAAATATTCCCGGGTAAAACGATCAATGTCCTTCGGCCTTTAGGAAATTTCACCACGGAATTTCATTCAAAAAATAAGCGTCACTTGTTTCTGATAGCCGGAGGTAGCGGAATTACACCGATGTTGGGAATTCTGAAATCTGCTTTGATCAATGAACCTGAATCCAAGGTGACTTTACTTTACTCTAGCAGAAATCAGGACCAGATAATTTTCAAAAAGGCATTGGAAGAGCTGGAATCCAAGAATCCGGATCGTCTCAAAGTAATTCATAATCTTAGCCAGCCTGCTGCCGGTTGGCACGGTCTGAAAGGGCGTTTGGTAAAAGAAACTGTTCTTGAATTGGCAGGAAAAGCAGAAGCTGAAACTGAATTCAAAAAGGAATATTTCATCTGCGGTCCTGAGGGAATCATGGACGCTTCACTTGCGGCTCTTGAAAGCCTGGGTGTTTCCAAGGATATCATCCATCGTGAAAGCTTCTATTCTGCAGCCGCAGACAAAGCGCATGATGCAGCCGTTAAGGGCAAGATCTCGGGAATTTTGACACGGGATGTAAAAGTAATTCTGGACGGAGAGGAACATTTGGTTACAGTGTCTCCGGACAAAACGATCCTGGAATCAGGACTCGCCATGGATCTCAGCATGCCATACAGTTGCCAAAGTGGCTTATGCACCGCATGCAGAGGCAAACTTTTAAGTGGACAGGTGAAGATGGATGAGGATGCAGGACTGAGCGAAAAAGAAATTGCAGCAGGTTACATTCTGTGTTGTGTTTCCAGACCTTTGACCGATGATGTCAAAGTTAATATTGAATAATTAGAAAGGTAAATACGCTTATATACCAGTAGTCCAATTTTCTTTAGGTAACTGGCTGGAAGACCGATGACCGAAGACCGAAGAAATCCAAAATCAAACGTTCCCCTGGATTTTTATAGTTTAAAAAAACAAGTGGTAAGATTGCCGATATACCTATAATTAAACTCCCAATTTTGGAAATTCAAGATCTTAGAAAAATATACAGACAAACTGAGCAACGTTCAACAATCGTTATGCTTGTGGCATTACCGGTTTTTGGAATAATCTATTTGTTCTTTGAATCAGGAAAAAAATTGATGGAAGTGCCTGAGATTCCTGAATTTTTGGTTTGGCTTTTGGCTTCAATTTGCGGTGTTGGTTTGATCTTACAATACTTCCTGTTTAGTCAAAAAATAAAGCTCACCTTCGAAAAAGATGAGCTTTTGGAAAAAGTAAAAATCTACTCCCAGGCTACCAATCAGCGGTATCTTATCCTGCTACTGGCATCCTTGGTAAGTTCATTAGGTTTGTTATTGAGTAAGAATCCCATTTTCACACTTTTTTTTGCGATTGTTCTCGTTTTTTTTTCGATGGCTAAGCCAACTCCGGATCGATTGGCAAGGCTGATGAAATTGAAAAAGGAGGACAGAGAATTGATTCGTACGGCTTCCCGGCCTGAATAATCGGTTTTGGGAAAAGGGATCAGGAAGTTTATTTACCCAATCCCTAATCCCTGATTCCTTTTTAATTCTCAATCGTAATATTTCCTGAAGAAATCGATCCTCTCACCCATGAGGCGGCACCATTGTCGATCTCAAGATTTTTACCTGTATTAGTTCCACCAACTTTCAGATTCCCGGAGGAAGCACTTAAGGAGAAATTGAAGGCTTTCAAATCGGAAGGTGTCTGAATTCTGAAGTTACCGGAAGTACCGTTTAATCTGGTGTTTGGGCCTAAGCCTGAATTTTCAGCACGGATATTCCCGGAGGTAAATTTGAGTGAGCCCAACGTTCCAATGTTTGTCAGCTTGGCATTTCCTGAGGTAAGTGTTACGCTGAGTTCGCCTGAGATTTGGTCAGCTGTCAGAGAGCCACTAGTGGATTCATAATCTACATTTCCTTTGACGTTCAAAATATCAGCATTTCCGGAAGTTACACCAGCCACTACATTTCCCTCAACTCCATTTATGTTCAGACTGCCTGAAGAGGCTCTGATGGATAAGTCTCCCTTGATTTCACTCGCACTGATCCTTCCGGAAGATACTCTCAGGTTAGTTGTTTCATTGATCACGTTGGCCACAGTCATGCTTCCAGAGCTGCTTTTCAAATCCAATACAATGGAAGCCGGGCCTGAAATCCTGATGTATCCTTTGTTTTTGGTGTTCCAGTTGTAGTTGTTTTGTTTTCGCTCATGGGTGATTTTTAATACATCACCAATGGTCACAAAAATAATGTCCTGATCCGAGTCATTGGATTCGAGATATGCTTCCACATCAACCGCAGAACCTGAACCTCCCTGATAGCTTACTTCCAGCCATCCACCATCGACTTCGATTTTCTTGATGTTGGGGTAGTTCTTCTTGGCATCTACCAATACATTTTGTGCAAAACTGACTCCCGCCAAAAGGATCAGGGCGAGTGTCAATGCGAGTTTGTTGTAAAGAGTTTTCATTATAGCTGAGTTAAATTAGTTGAATATTACTCCAAAGCTCATTGCCTGCATTTCCGGGCCTTTTCCTGGCTGAAAGAGGTCATTGAGGTCATAGTTGAAAAAAAGGTCTATTTCTTTGCCTACTCCGATTTCTCCCCGAAGGCCATATCGGAAATTTTCTATGTACATGTTCGATTTTTCGAAAAGCTTGACTTCTTCTCCTTCGGCATCATCGTAGACAAATTTTCCTCGTCCTCCGATCCTGTAGCCCACATATCCTCCGGCTCCTATTCTCAGATTTCCATCATTGGTCTGTATAGAAGGTACCAGCGTGAAATTGACGAAGGAAGCCGAGATTTTGGATTTGGTACCCACGCCTTCGTTAAATTCCTGCCATTCGATACCATCGGGAGTTTTTACTGCAATGAGGTCAGTGTCCTCCAATTTGAAATTGTACCAGCTGACGCCCAAATAAGATTTGATGTGAAAGTTTTTGGAAGGCTTCCAGGTTCCTGTCGTATTCAACCCCACATACCAGCTTCCCCAGGGTTTCACTTCCGGAGCGCCTTTGTCCACCGGCCAGATATTAATCCCTACTTCTGGTTCAAAATTGGTTTCAAATTTTCCGGATTTTTGCTTGTGGTATTGATCCTCGTTTTCAGTCTCCCATTCGTAGGATTTTGACCCATTTTCGTTCAAAATCACATACCAGGTATGGCCAAATGCCTTGTGAACTTTTTTTACCTGATTCTCAGAAGAGTCTGATTCACTGGTTTGTGCAAATAGGGGTGTTGCTAAAAAGCAGAAAAGAAGGATTCCAGTTAAGTATTTTTTCATAGTTGGTTTGAGTTAAAAAGTGAAAGCAGGAGAAGGTTTTTCCTTCCCCCTTGTTTTAAAATACTACACCGAACGTGATAGGATTCAGCTCAGGTCCTTTTCCATCCTGGAAGAGCTCATTGAGATCGTAGCTGGTGAAGAATTTCACCCGGCCGACTCCCAGTTCACCCCGGATACCGTATCGGAAATTTTCCAGATATAGTCCGGTTGCTTCTTTGTCTTTACTTCGACCTGAGCCTCCGATTTCTTCATAGACGTACTTGGATTGGCCACCCAGTCTGTATCCTGCATAGGGGCCGGCTGCAATTCGGAAGCCTTTTCTGCCATTGTCATTCATTTTCCCAAAGTCCAGCTCCAACATAGTCATGGCGGTGATGTAGGAAGAAGATATTTTACTTTTGAAGCCATCTACATCTGTTCTTTGGATGAATTCAATCTGATCGTCTCCTCTTACAGCCTGGTAGTCTCTGTTTTCAAACTTGAAGTTGTAGAAATGAAAGCCCATTCCGAAGTCCCAATAAAAACCCTTGGAGATCCGCTGCGCTGCCATGAAGTTCAAGCCAACTTGCCAGCTTCCCCAACCTTTGACTGCATAAGGATTGTCTGAGGTTGGAAATTTTCCATTATCGAGGTAGTTGTTTACACCCAGGTCCACATTGAAATAAGTTCTGAAAGAAGGATCTTCATTTTTGCGGGTTCCGGTTTCCACTTTCACTTTGGTGTTTTCTCCGGATTCATCCACGTACACTCGCACTCCTCCCACATTCACTTCGGTTTCGTTGCCGTCTTCACGGACTTTAACCACTTCTTTTACTGACCCGTCACGGCGTTTCACCTCGACGATGGTCAGTTCCCCGGTTTCAGGATTTTGTTCCAGGTCCAGTTCGCTGATGATTTGATTGATATTCATCAGCTTGAGTTTTTCGAAATCCTCTTTGCTGTCTACAATGATTACAACTCTCCCGGATTTCCCGAATTCTACCACTACACTGTCCTTGAGTACAAGAGTTTCGGTGAGGACCGGGTTTTCTTTCAGGTTATTGGCAAAAGCCACCTGAACCAATGCCATTAGGCAAATTAAAAGCAGGTATTTTTTCATTTTTTGATTCTATTAAAAGAGTGGAGTTGGTCTAGTTTATGGTTTTTGCTCGGCACGTTCTTTTTTGGAAGTTAAGGTGGCGAAGATGTTGTTTTTTGCATCCTGCAGGTCTGCAAAGCCATTATCTACTTTTCCAATAAATCCTTCCACGGTACCGACTGTCTTTCCGAGCTCGGTAATCAGGTTTTTGTTTGCATCATCTTTCTTGATTCCATCTGAGTAGATACTCACCCGATAAAGAGGTTCCTCAGTTGTCTTTGCCTCAGCTACAGTTTGGTTGAGGCTAGGAGTTTCGATCAAAGGAATACTCACTTCAGGAGTTTCTGCTTTCAGTTCCGGTCTTTCGATCGGTTTGACTTCCTCGGTTGGGATTGTTTCGGTCTGAGCAATCAGGTTTTGAGGAGCGGTTTTGAAAGAAGGAGTAATCGTTGGTTTAGTTTTCTTCTGAGTTTCTGGTTTTTGAACAGACTGAGAGATTTGCTTTTGGGTTTCTTCTGTTTGTGCTTGAGCAGGAGAAGATTCTACTGTTTCTGGTTTTTCGATTTCGGTCAGATTTTCCTGAATCACCTCCTGTTGAACCTCTTCGGCCATCAGGTTTTCCTGGGAGATGTTTTCAGGTTTTGGCCAGAACAGAAAGCCTGCCATCAACAACAAACTAATCGATGCAGCAATTGCCCACCAGATTCCTTTGTTGGATTCGGGTTTTTGAGGAAGCTGATTTTCCAGCCTTTCCCAGGCAAGTGCGCTGGGCTTTACACTGTGCTGGTCTAGTTTTTCCTTGAAAAACTCATCCAGATTTTTAGGTGCTTTAGCCATTGATTCTTCTTTCGTTTGGTTGTTGACTGGCAATCTTTTCTTTCAAAACATTTCTTGCTCTGTTGAGCTGAGATTTGGAAGTGCTCTCGGAGATTCCCAGCAGCTCGCTGATTTCATGGTGAGAGTATCCTTCGATGGCAAACAAGTTGAAAACTGTCCGATAGCCAATCGGTAGGCTTTGAACCATTTCCATCAGTTCCTCTACTTCGAGATGATTGAGTTCGTAGTGATGATCCCGGTATTCAGATTCATCCTCCATGTTGATCTCCATCATCAGATGACGATGACTTCTCAGCGTTATGAGTGCCTGGGTGACGATGATTCTCTTCATCCATCCTTCGAAACTCCCTTTGGCTTGGTATTGCGGAAGTTTTTCAAAGATTTTCATGAAGCCTTCGATCATCACATCTTCGGCATGCTCCCGATCCTTCAGGTATCGGATGCAGATGGCCAAAAATTTTCCTGAGTAGGTTTCGTACAAGTGCCGCTGAGCTGACCGATCACCTTTGAGGCAACCTTGTAACAATCCTGATTCGGTAGAAAAATTGGTTCTGCTGAACATTCCTTTAAGCTTTCAAATAGGTAGATGCGAGGTCCGGAAAAATGGTTGCGTGGGTAAGTGAAAAAAAGTTAAATATTTTTCAGGACTGAAAACAGTATGGGTTTAAAGTCTCGGTGATCAGTCTCTGTTTTCAACAAGGTATTTGAACACTGGGACTGAGACTGGTGACTTAAATTGAGACTAATTCCTAAAACACTGCTTTATAATTGATCACAATATCGAGCAAAGTCCATTCGCCTTCCTTCACGGTGACGGGTTGCACGTTTCCCTCTCCATCAAATGTATTGGCAAAAAGCCCGTCTTCCTCAACCGTGAATACTGTATATCTGCCCGGGCTCAGCTTGATGCTATATTTACCGCTTTCGTCCGTTTCGATTTCTGTGATCGGTTTGGCGGCAAGGCTTTTGAAAAGTCCGTCTTCCAAACTCATATCTGAGATTTTCATTAGCGGGTAGATTCGTATCGTTCGTTTGACCGGTTTTCCCTTGGGGTCTTTTTGGTTTTCTTTTCCGGATTCAGAGATAGTCGGCATTTGATTTCCCTCCAGCCAGGTGATTTGTCCGGTGATTCCCTGCCCTTCTGGTTGATAGGGTTTGCATTGGGTGAAAGCAAAAACGGTTGTCAAGGCGAGAAGTAAAAGAATGATCCTGTTCATAGAAGTAAGAGTTAGATGCCTTCAAATAGCAGAAATGATTCCAGATAAGTAGGGATGATGGTGTTCCATCCTAATTCTTCGCGAAGTTTGGTTGCAAGAGTTTCAGAGCTTTTTTGTTCCCCATGGATAACAAAAGTAATTTTAGGCTTCTCAATAAATCCCTCTGCCCATTCCATCAGTTCTGCCTGATCCGCATGAGCAGAAAGTCCCTCAATGTGATAGATTTTAGCGTGAACTGGTACATCCTGACCATATATCCGCACGTCGGGCTCACCATCTAATAAACGTCTTCCCCGAGTTCCCTCTGCCTGAAAACCCGCGAAAATCACTCCGTTTTTTTCATGAGGCAAGTGGCGGAAAAGATGATGGAGTACCCGGCCGCCTGTCGCCATTCCGCTGGCTGATATGATGATTCCTTTTCCCTTGAAATGATTGAGAGACTTGGATTCCTCTTGTTTTTGAAAGTAATGAAGGTGATCATGCTGAAAAGGGTGCTGGTCTTTTTCATCCAAAATTGCTGCCAACTGGTGATCTTTGTGGAAGTCCTGATATTGTCGGGTAGCATTGATCGCCATCGGGGAATCCACAAAAATGGGCACCTTTGGAATCTTGCCTTTTTGCATCAGTACAAAGAGATGATACATAATCAACTGTGTCCTGCCAACTGCGAAAGCAGGAATAATGACGAGCCCTTCTCGGTCAAAAATCTCGCGAATAACCCGACCTAATTCTTCTTCAGGCTTGGTCGTAGGGGATATTCTGTCCCCATAAGTTGACTCAATCCAGAGAATATCTGCTTTGGGAACCAGCGTAGGAGGAAACATAATAGGATCATGATATCTTCCCAGATCGCCCGAGAATACCAGTTTTTTCTCCTGAGAATCTCCCTTAATCATGATTTTGGCAATGGCAGCTCCCAGGATATGGCCTGAGTGATAATAAGTCACTTCCACCGAATCGTGAATTTTGAATGCCGTGTCAAATGGCATAGGGACCAGCATTGGAAAAACTAGTTCTGCATCCTCCATGGTGTAGAGGGGTTGCGGATCTTCATGGCGTGAATAGCCTTTTTTCCGGGCATATTCTGCTTCTTCTTCCTGTAGTTTTCCCGAGTCCAAAAGCAAAATTTTCGCAAGTTCGGCTGTTGCTGCTGTGCAATAAATTGGACCGTTGAAACCTTGCTTCACGAGTCTGGGAAGGTATCCGATATGATCCAAATGTGCGTGGGTCAAAACGATTGCTTCCATTTCAATTTGGGGCATGGGGAATTTATCCCAGTTTCTCTCGCGGAGTTCTTTTCTGCCCTGAAACAAACCACAATCCACCAGGAATTCAAAGTCTCCTATATCGAGTAAATACCGGGAACCAGTTACCGATCCTGCCCCTCCCAAAAATTTTACTTTAACGTCCATTCTGCTCTTATTTTAAGTAGAAGGTACAAAAAAAGAGGCACCCAAATGAGTGCCTCTGCAATTAGTCTTTCATAAAATATGCTTCTTTAAACTTGGCCTTGGTAAGACTATCGATCGTTTCTTTCGACATTTCCGTGGTATCACTCTCGATTAATTCTTCCTCTGCCTCATCTGAATTTTCGTTTGCTTCATCGTTTCGACAGGTCAGACAAACCAGTCCGACTTCATTGAAAGTCCAGACATTATTCTCAGAAACATCATCGTTTTGATATCCATTTCTGTAAAGAGTATTTCTAAGAATATCCAGAAGTGATCGCTCCATGATGAATGGTCTATTGAAAGGAATCTCAAGAATCAGGTTTAATTTTTGATCCCGAAATGACTCGATTGTAGCAAGATCATATCCTTCATCAAAGGTGATTACTGAGTCACTCACTGCATACTTATAGCCGATTTGTTGCGCACGTTCCATTGCCTCAGCCTTTGTTTTTCCTCTTGAGAAATATTCTTCCCGAAGAGTTACAAGTGTATCAGATGTGCCTTCCAGTTTTAGATTCACCTCATTAAAGGTGGTTTCTTCTCCTACCGGATTCAGTCTCAGAATCAATGTTCCCGGAGTGACCGGTACGGCTGTTTCCACATGATGCCAGTTTTCGGCTTTGAATAGGGCGACAATTCTTGGGATCTGGAATGCTGAGATGCCTACACATAGCAACCACAATCCTAAGGCTACAAGTGCTAGTCTACCGTTGACCAGATTTTTGGCAGCAATCACACTAAGACCAAGCAGAATGATAATGATGCCTGGAATAACCAGCAAACTGGATGTTGCGATCACCAACCAGATCGGAATCATATTGGAGAACAACTCAACAGGGAAGTTATCCATCAGGACACGATACTCATCGTTGGTTAAGACTCCGAAGTAAACAGAGGCAGCAATGATCGGTGCGATTGTCAGTCCAAGTCCAACAAAGAAGACAATCAAACCAATAAAGACCCGGATCACTGCGATTATAAACCTTCCCAATGGTCCCAATGCGCTGCCTATTCCTTCAATGACCTGACCGATAATCCGAAAAGGAGTCAGCAGGATCTGTCTTGTTCGGGATTCAGGGATTTGAGCTGTTGGATTCAGGTTTTCCTTGATGGTAGAATCGATGTTGTCAAGCGTGATTTCCCCGCCTTTCATTTTGATCCGCTCGGTAATTGAACTTGCCACCGGTGTAATGATCCAGAGAATCAAATAGATCAGGAATCCGGATCCGCCTGCCAAAATCAACAGAACAAAGGCCAGTCTTGCATAAACAACCTCGATATTGAAGTAGGCTGCAACTCCACTTGCCACGCCTCCAATTACCTTGTCGTCAGGATTTCTGAAAAGCTTCTTGATGTTTTTGTCTTCCGGTACATCATACGAAACTGGTAAAATCACCCAGAGAACGATGTAAGCTATGGCTGCGAAGACTCCAAAACTCAGATTGAATTTGAAATCGTCAAAAGGCAAAATATCCAGGAATCCGAAGTTGAATCTCATATTCCCGCTGAACAACAAGAGAATTGCAATCAAGCGAGTCCAAAGCGGATCAACTGAGAAGTAATGAGCCATTCCCGCACATACTCCGCCCAGGATTTTCTTGTTTTCAAGGCGAACCAATTTTTTGTACCCACCTTTTTCAGGATCCGGAGGAGTCACGTATTTGTAGATGTCCTCTTCTTTCCCAAATGTTTCTTCCTGATCCAGATCTCCAACTTCTTCTTCCACCGAAGTGAAATCAGCGATGGTGCCCATTTTTTCAATGAGTTTGTCTACGTTTTCGGCAGTAATGACCTGTTTGTTGTTCTTCAGGTTGCTTAGGAAAATCTCGGCGATTCTATTTTCGATATCGGAAATGATTTCCTGATTGTCTTTATAGGAAGAAAAGTGTCGGTTGATCGCATCCAGATACTTCCTCAGCGTATCGTAACCGTCTTCTTCGATGTGGAACAGGATTCCACTGATGTTGATGCTTATGGTCTTCTTCATTTTTTCAATTCTTTGAGGTGATTTGTAAAGTGGAATTGACTAGTGAGTTCCAGGTTTCTGATAAAGTAGCCAGGAAAGTCTTTCCTTCTTCGGTGATGGAGTAATACTTCCTTGGCGGACCGGACTCGGATTCCACCCAGCGGTATTGGACGAGAGAGGCTGACTTCAGTCTGTTCAGCAGCGGGTAGAGCGTACCTTCTACTACGATCATCTGAACTTGTGTCAGTTCATCGATCAAGTCGGAAGTGTAAACCTCGCCCCTCGAAATGATGTGCAGCACGCAAAACTCCAGGAGTCCTTTGCGCATTTGAATCTGTGTGTTGGCGACATTCATGATAAGGTAATTAAGTGTCTTTTTTTCAGGAAAATTGCTTTTCCCATATGCCTATCAGATGAAAAATGATACCAATCTTTTCCATGGTACCTTGTATAACCTAATTCCTTGCTATCAACAGCCGTATTTTGAGTCTAAAATTTCAAAAAATGTCTTTTAAAGCAGATTAGGGCTGATTTTAAAATTTCCAGTTAGTTGAGAGAAAAATGAAGATTGAAATCCGGGTCCCAAAAAAATTATAGAATTGTTAAATTATTGAACATTAACGTGTACGGTGGCGTACACTTTTCACATTATTTTTTATTTATAAACTGTGTTTTAAAAATTGGACTTAGAAATTGGTTTATTTTAGAATTGTGAATAGCAAAAGTCTAAGCCTGTTATTTTTTCTTTTTCTCGCATCCTTATTTTGGATGAGAAGCGCGGCACTATCTCAGACGATTGCTCCGAAGTATTCCAATGAATTTTTGAGTATCGGAGTGGGAGCAAGGGCTTTGGGAATGGGCGGAGCACAGGTTTCATCTGTCAGGGACGTGACTGCAGCCTATTGGAATCCGGCGGCTTTGATGGGTATTCAGCATAAGTATGATGTCTCCCTGATGCATTCGGAGTATTTCGCTGGAGTTGCTCAATACGATTATTTGGGCTTTTCTACTCCGATCAAATCCGAAAGTCAGGTTGCAGTTTCATTGATTCGCTTTGGAGTGGACGATATACCGGACACCAGATTTCTCTACGATGCAAATGGAGCATTGAATTACAATAACATTCAATTTTTCAACGCGGCGGATTACGCATTACTGCTCAGTTACGCGCGGGACTTATCCGATCATTTCAAAGTGGGTATGAATGCGAAAATCATTCACCGAAACGTCGGGAAATTTGCACAGGCTTGGGGTTTTGGGCTGGATCTGGGTGGGATTTATATCAAGGATCGAATGACTGTCGGGCTCATGGTTCGGGACATCACCACGACTTTCAATGCCTGGTCACATGATGCCGATTTGGTCAGGGAAGTGTATGGGCAGACTTCTAATGAGGTCCCGATCAATTCGGTAGAAATCACGCTTCCCCGAGCGATTTCGAGCATTTCTTATGATTGGAAAATGGGTTCCCAATTTAATTTGCTCACCGCTTTGGATCTGGATATGACTTTTGACGGCAATAGAAATACAGTGATCAGTACTTCTGTTTTGAGTATTGATCCGAAGTTTGGACTGGAAGCAGGATTTCAAAATCTTGCTTTTCTGCGTGCCGGGGTCAGTAATTTTCAATACATCAAAGATTTCGAAGGAGAAAAATCACTGAATTTTTCTCCCAGCATGGGGATAGGGGTTTTTCTGAATGAGCGATTTCAGATTGATTACGCTCTTTCTGATATTGGAAATATTTCTGAAACTCCATATTCTCATGTTTTTAGCGTCAAAGTGAGTTTGGAAAAGTTGGATCTGGAGTACAGGAAGTTTAAAGGATGGTCTAAGTAAGGATGAAAAGGATACTGCTGCTTGGGTTTGTTTTTTTGATGTTTGCGACACTTGTTTCGGCTCAGCAAGTGCCTTGGTATTCGTATGATCAGACCTATTATAAAATCCCAACTGCCAAAGACGGCATTTATCGGATTTCTTCTCAAGCGCTTCAGAACTCAGGGATCAACCTCAATACCCTCGATCCGCGGGCAATCCGGATGTTTCACAGGGGGAAAGAAGTGGCGATTCATGTAGAAGGAGAAAATGACGGAAAGTTTGATGCCGGAGATTTCATAGACTTTTATGGGTTGAGAAACGACGGAACGTTGGATCGTTTGCTGTACACGGAGTTCAGTACTATTCCCAATCCTTATTTCAATACTCATTCAGATACCACAGCCTTCTTCTTGTCCATTTTGCCCGGACAAACCGGAAAACGAATGGCTCAGAGAGCAACACCTGCGGCTGATTTACCTTTAGTAACTACCTATAATTCTGAAAAACTTCAGGTTTTTGCTGATCAATATTCGCTGGGACAAGGCTATGCGTTAGATTTCAGACTTTCCAAATATGACTTGGGCCAAGGGTGGATGAGTGCCGTGATTACCAAAGGTTCCACACGGCAAATCACGTTCAATCAGCTTGGGAGTCCGCGAAACGCCGGAACAGCCCAACTGGAAATCGGGCTGGTGGGAAGATCTTACAATAACCACAGCACCAGAATCCTGGCCGGACCGACTGCTTCTAATCAGAGATTGGTTTCCACCGTCCCTTACTTTGGTTACAATTATCCGCAGCTGAAAATCGAACTTGCCATGACTGATTTCAATGCAGATGGAAGCATTGTGATAGGAGTACAGTCAGCGGGACCAGAAGCTGCCGATAATATTTCCCTCGCTTACGCCAAAATCACTTACCAGAAAAATGTTGCTACCGGCAATTTTCCTTCTGAACTTTTCATCCTTCCTCCCGGAAATCAAAGAATCCAGCTTAATCAAACCAGCGGAACTTATGTGGCTTTCGATGTTTTCGATCCTGAAAATCCGGAAAAAGTGAACCTGGCAGTTTCGGGTTCAAACCTAATTTTTGCAGCCGGAGTTGCCTCAGATTCCAGTAAAGTTTGGGTTCAAAGTGTATCACAATTGACTCAGGTCGGAGTTTTGAAATCGGTTAGATTTCGAAACTACCTTTCTCAACCTGCCAATTTGATTTTGGTTGGACACCGCAAACTGGAGGTCCCTTCGCAACAATTTCCAAATCCGCTCAAAGCCTACGCAGAACATCGGGCCTCGCCTTTGGGTGGAGGATTCGATACGCTGACTGTGCGAATGGAAGATCTCTATGATCAATTTGCCTCGGGTGAAAATTCTCCGGTGGCACTTTATGAGTTTTTGCGGGCGTATTATCCTGTTCATAAGCCAACTCATTTATTGCTTGCAGGTCGGGCTTTGGCTATGTATTCAACAGCGAGGTCTGCAGGAGTGACTTATTATTATCGAAATAATCCTTCCATTTTCCCATTTCAGGATTTGGTTCCGGTAGGCGGCTATCCTTTTTCGGACAATATATTTACAGTTGGACTGGATCCGGAAAAACCGGATGTACCTGCAATGGCCGTAGGAAGGATTCCTGCAAAAACGTCACAGGAACTGGCGGGATACCTGGATAAAGCCATCGAAAAAGATGAGGTAGGAGTGTCCGATGCCTGGCAAAAGGAAATGATTCACCTGAGCGGAGGGGTTTCAGAATTTGAGTTGGAGAGATATTTTAATTTCCTGAATGGATTCAAAAGTATTGCTGAAGGTCCGTATTTGGGAGGAAACGTGACTACCTATCGTAAGCGGTCCAACTCAACCATCGAAGTAATTGATATTGCCGGTGATCTTAATGAAGGCAGATCTATGGTTACATTTTTTGGTCATGGTGCACCAACCGTGATCGACATTGAGATTGGTTTTGCTTCTGATCCGTCCCTCAATTACCAAAATAAGGGAAAGTATCCGATCATGCTTTTCAATGGATGTGATTATGGAAGCGCCTATGGAACCGGCTATACCCAGGGAGAAGATTGGGTGATTACCCCTGAAAAAGGTGCTTCCAATATCATGGCCAATACTTCAATCGGGGTGGATGTGTATTTAAGAAGATATTCTGAAATTTTCTATTTGAAAGCCTTTTCAGATAGTACCCTGATCTATCGTACGATCGGTGAGGTGAAGAAAGAAGCAGAGGATTTATTCATTGCACGTTATGGCACCGGAGCACTCAACGTTTCTCAAATGGAGCAAATGGTCTTGCTCGGTGATCCGGCTGTGAGAATATTTCCTGCAAACAAAGCGGATTATTCGGTGAAAGAAGAAGAGGTATTGCTGGAAAGCTTCGACGACGATCCATTGACAGCACTTTCAGATAGTTTGAAACTGACATTTGTTCTTCGAAATATCGGTCGGGTAGACACAGACTCTATTCGATACCAAATCAGCAGAAGTCTTCCGGATGGTACTCAGATCACCTACCCTGAGGTTAAAATCCCATACATCTCCCGAGTGGATACAATCGTCTATTCCATCCCGAATAGCGATGTCAATTCGGCTGGTGAAAACACTTTTACAATCGAAGTGAATTCAGGTAAAGACGTCGATGAAATGACCTTTGCAAACAATCTGATTACTTTCGGAAAGTTGATTCAGCTGAGTGGGACGCTGAATTTAAGTCCCTTGGAATATGGAATTGCCAATACAAGGGATTTGACTTTGGTTACCCAGATTCCCGGAAAAGCTCCTGAGGATCGGACGATCATCATTCAGCTTGATACCGCTGCAAATTTCAGTTCGGCATTCAGGAAAGAAATCCGAATCACCACCAAAGGATTGGCGGAATGGCCGGTTTCTTTGCTTTCAGCAAACGATACAGCGACTTACCATTGGAGATCAAAATTCCAGGAAGCCCTTCCTGGTGAATCTGATGCCTGGACTACATCCAGTTTTTCTTTTATTCCTTCCGGTCCGAATGGCTGGACACAGCGTACTCAGGATCAAATGGGGGAAAATCAACTGACGAATCTGGAAATCAACCCATCCGATAAAACCTGGAAATACACCGATGTGAAACTGGGATTTGAGGTCTTTACCATCGGCTCTGCGGTGGATACGCTCTCTTTCAGAAACACCCAATTCTACCTGGATCAGATTCCTCAGATTATTGATAATGTTAACAATGCAAACAGCAGACTTTGTCCAAACGGATCGATCGGATTGGTTGCATTTGACCAGAAAAGCCTGACGCCATACCTTGCCATACCGGTGCCCGGTTTCGATATTTTGGATTCAAGATCTTGTGGTCGTGTTCCTCAAATGATTCAAAGCATCCAAAATGCCTGGATTACCACTCCGGGTCAGACCATCCTGATAGATTATGTGAACAATGTTCCGGTTGGAGATTACGTGGTCATTTTCTCAGTAGGCAATGTGACATTTGACGCATGGCCGGATATTGCCATCGAGAAATTGAAAGAACTTGGGGCGAGTGAGGCTACTATCAGGGCTTTGAAAAATGGAGATCCATACATTCTGTATGGAAGAAAGGGTATGAAACCCGGGGAAGCGATTGAAATAATCGGTACCAAAGACGCTGAAGTTCCTGCTAATAAACAGACTCTTACCTTCTCAGCTGATCTTGAAGGCTACATGACTTCTGGTACTATCTTAACTCCCAAAGTCGGTCCTGCTGCATCCTGGGAAAGATTTTTTCAAAATGTAAAGTCAAGAGACTGGATCAATGAAGAGGAGCGAACCTATTTTGACATCATCGGGGTGAAAGAAAATGGTGTGGAGGAAATCTTGCTTACGGATGTGTCAGAAGAGGAACTGGACCTGTCGTTTATTGATCCGGTAACTTTCCCCCAAATCCGTCTTCGATATGCGATGGATGATCCTGAATCTACAGCTCCCGCTCAACTGAACCGTTGGCAAGTGAATTACACCGGAGTTCCGGAAGGAGTTTTGGTTTCCAAATCAGGACAAGAGCAAGTAAATCTGAAAGAAGGACAGAATGGCTTGATTGAATTTCAATTCAAAAATATATCACAATACAACTTCCTCGATTCTGTTCGGGTAGATTGGAAATTCACAAACACTGCTACCAGAAAAGTTGAAAACTTCTCCCGAAAATTCCCTGCACTGAAAGCAGGGGAGGCCTTTGATTTTACCATTGATTTTATTTCCGAAGGAAAATCAGGTTCAAATGCACTGGAAGTTTATGCAAATCCAAAGATCCAAATGGAGCAGACATTCCGAAATAATCAACTCGATATGGGAGAATATTTTGTGGTCGAAGGGGATAACTCTACGTCACTTTTGGATGTGAATTTTGACGGAATCTATATCATGGATGGGGACATTGTTTCCCCAAATGTGATGGTGACGGCATTGCTCAAAAACGATCAAACCTTACTTTATAAAAAGGATACGGTTGGGTTGGAAATATTCATTAAACAAAATTGCGATCAATGTCAGTATAACCGGGTCAATTTTTCCAATCCAACGCTGACCTGGTCACCTGCAAGTGAAGATTCTGATTTCAAAGTTTCGTTTGTTCCGGGTCCGCTTGAGGATGGAATTTATACCCTGAGAATCGTCAACGAGGATTCTCCACAGCCATTCGAAATTACCTTTGAAGTGATCAATGAGTCTCAGATCACCAATTTCTACCCTTATCCAAATCCGTTCAGCACAAGTGTGCGGTTTGTCTTTACGGTCACCGGGATGGAAGTCCCCGATGAAGTCAAGATTCAGATCATGACGGTGACAGGCCGGGTTGTCCGGGAGATTTTGCAAAATGAATTAGGACCCATCCGAATCGGAAACAACATCACGGAATATGCATGGGATGGGCGAGATGAATTTGGAGATCAGCTGGCAAACGGCGTTTACATTTACCGGGTTTTGATCAGAAAGAATGGACAATTCATGGAACACAGGCCGACTGCAGGAGACCGGGCTTTCAACAAAGGCTACGGTAAAATGTACCTTCTACGCTGATTTGGGCTTTTTCTTAATATATTGATAGATCCCAAAAACTCCAATAATCAAAAGTGCGAATCCAATCCCCCATTGGACGGGCGAACTGAGAGACTCTTTGGCCCCGAGGAATGAATTGGCAAATACTCCGGTTCCGAAAGCGATAAACGTCCGTGGAAGCATTCCTAAAATCCCAAAAATCAGTACTTTTTTCAGGGGAATTTTCATTGAGGCAAAAAGGAAATTGGAGACAGCAAAAGGAATAATCGGGCTGATTCTTACGAAAAAAATCAAATTCATCTCTTTTGATTTCCGCGCTTCCAATTCCTCTTTGAGCTGGGGATGCTTAATGAAAAGAACTTCAAGAAGTGAAGCGTTTGCTTTTTGGCCGAGTTTGTACCCAAGTATGGTAGCCAATGCGTAAGCAATTACCAAAAAAGGGAAAGCAATCCATCCAAAAAAGAAACCAGAAGCAGGTGCAATGAACGTCGTCGGGAGAAAGGCCAATCCCATCATCAAGCCTGCTATTCCTGTATAAATCAGAAGATTCAAGGCCGAATCGAGGCGAATTCCTTCCAGAATTTGATAGTTCCAAAGAAAGACCAAGCTTCCCAAAGGCGGCATCAAGGTCACCCAAAACCAACCCAAAACCCCCATTGGATGTTGGTTGAAGTACCCGGCAATTGTTTTGAAAATGCTACCCTTTTTTGTCATCTTTGGCCAGCCTTTTGAACCGATAAGCTCATAAAGCCCTGCAAGTTTAGCATGCTAAGCTTGAAATCATCCGAAAAATCAGAAAAGGTTTCTTTTAAGTGCAAACCAACTAATCAACAAAACAACCCATCTCATGAAATTTGGTACAAAAGCCATTCATGCCGGAGTCACTCCGGATCCATCTACCGGTGCGATCATGACTCCGATCTATCAGACTTCTACTTATGTGCAGCGCTCTCCTGGCGATCACAAAGGATATGAATATTCCAGAACTCATAATCCAACCCGAACTGCGCTCCAGGATAACCTGGCTGCACTGGAAAATGGAAAACATGGAATCTGTTTTTCATCAGGTCTTGGCGCGATCGATTCGGTAATAAAGCTATTCAATCCCGGTGATGAGATCATCAGCACCAACGACCTGTATGGTGGGACTTATCGACTTTTCACGAAGGTTTTCGAACGATACGGAATCAAATTTCATTTTGTCCCAATGGCGGAACCGGAATCCATTGTTAAACTGATAAATGAAAATACCAAGATGATCTGGGTGGAGACACCTACTAACCCAATGATGAATATCATCGATCTGGTAGCGATGGCGAAAGTCTCTAAAGAACACGGATTGTTGCTGGCTGTTGATAATACTTTTGCTTCTCCTTTCCTTCAAAATCCACTAGACTTGGGAGCAGACATCGTGATGCACTCCGTGACAAAGTATCTGGGAGGCCACTCTGATGTGGTGATGGGAGCTTTGATCGTCAAGGATGATGAACTCGCTTCTCGATTGGTATTTCTGCAGAATGCTTGTGGTGCAACTCCGGGACCTCAGGATTGCTTTCTGGTTTTGAGAGGAATTAAGACCCTTCATTTGAGGATGGAGCGACATTCACAAAATGGTAAAACCATCGCTGCTTACCTGAAAAATCACCCGAAAGTGGCGAAAGTTTACTGGCCGGGTTTTGAAGATCATCCAAATCATGAGATTGCAAAAAAGCAGATGAGAGATTTCGGAGGAATGATTTCTTTCACCTTGAAAGGCAACAGGCTTGAAGATGCAAAAACCGTGATGGAAAACTTCCATTTGTTTGCTCTTGCAGAATCATTGGGAGGAGTCGAATCACTTTGTGGACATCCGGCAACCATGACGCATGCTTCGATTCCAAGAGAAGAGCGTGAAAAAGTCGGACTGGTAGATTCTCTTATCCGACTGAGTGTGGGAGTGGAGGATGCAGAAGATCTCAAAAACGACCTTGCAAACGCACTATCAAAAATTTGATCAGACTAAGATTTTGCTGAAAAGCTGTTGAGCCTGTTTTTCCACCTGGGAAGACAGGCTTTTCTTTTCTTCTCTCAAATCCTTCACCCAATCGAGGTATTTTTTCTGCACGTCTTCCTTTTCGCCCAGAAATTGGGTGAGAGACTGAAGTGCCAGATGATTGGAATACCAGGGCTTCATATTTTCCTTAAGCTCGGCTATTTCCTGATGAATGCTATCCACAAAAATCGGATTGAATCCAAGATGAATCAGGAGATTTTCGAGCATGATGATCATTCTCATTCCCTCGAAAACGTCCCGAAGAACACGACTGTCCATCTGGGTTTTTTGATTGATGTGGAGGAATTCCAACTCTTCCTGGATAATCTGATTGATAGCAGTATTGATCATCAGCGGCTTGATTCCTTTGCTTGACTGATGGCATTTTTGAAGGAAATCATCCCAGCTTTTCAACGTACTTCCAACAATCAAATCAAAAGTTTCGATGTAAAGCGCTTTCTTGTGATTCTCCAGAAACTGGCGATAACTGTTGAAAGTCAGTCCGGTTTTCAGCTCACGGGACTTAAGGCTTTTTTCTACAAGTTTGAAATGGTGAATTTTACGAAGGTTCTTCTGGAGTTTCTTAAACGGAGAAAAAGCATCAATTCCGGCACCTTCTTTTTCGAAATGGATTTTGGCCATCAAATCTGAATAAAGCTCCAGAAAAGCCATTTTTCCGGCTAGCTCAATTATCTTCTTGGATTTGATTTGCTTGCCCAAAGCCAGAAACAGCTCTTTCGCGTCGCGATGCTGTTGCTCAAAAATCTGGAAGACAGGAGAAACTTTGACCTGCATGGTTTAGGATATTCTCACCAGGGTGGCACCATAGCCCCACTGGTCTTTTTGGGTATCCTGAAAATACTTAATATTTCCCAATTGGCTCAATCGCTTATGAATTTCTTTTCGCAATACGCCATTGCCTACCCCGTGAATGAAGGTGATTTCGTCCATTCCGGAAGCGATTGCCTGATTCAGGTTTTTCTCAAAAACGTCTAATTGAGTCCTCAGCATTTCAGAATTGCTCATTCCTTTTGCTTCTTTGACGAGTTGCTCAATGTGCAGGTCAATTGATTGGGCAGGTTTTTTGACCGGCGTTACATCCTGCTGAACCTGAGTTCCATTTAATTCCGCATTGAGTGCGCGGATGTCAAGCTCCTTGGTGGTTTGCTCAAATGCAAAAAGATAGGCTGTTTTTCCAAGACGCGGAGCTTTGCTCAAATGCTTAAAAAACTGTGTTGGCTTCATCTTCAACTGGCGTTCAAAAGCCGGAATGGCTTTCTCCAGCTTGTTTTGAATCGGAATAAAACGGAAAAGAAACGCCGGCCATTCATCCATTTCTTTCAGGAGGCGGTCATCAAATTTCTTGGCTTCACCGGAATTTAACGTACCTCCCAGGAGTGTTCGGTGGTTATTTCCAAAAACTTCCGAAACGTGGGCCACATAGGCTTGCTGACTGTCGTTTATCAGATAAAGGCTGAGATTTTGATCATTGATCGGAACGAAAGCGAGGTAAAGTCCCTGGTCTTTGGGTCCTGAAATAGGAGTGGGGGTTTCGACTTGAGGCTCTGATAATGGCTTTTCGCCAAAGTATTGCTTTTCGGTATCGTTGATGAGCACGACTTCCGATTTCATGGCAGGAATCACAAATCCATCCTCGACTTCTATCTCAATTCTCCCGCTCGAGGATATCTTCTTGATAATCCCTTGTTCTTTTCCGTGGAGAAGTCTTACTCGGTCACCGATGTTCATTGGTTTAATGCTTTTTTGTATGTTTCCAGAGCTCTTAGCCTGGCAAATTTATGATCTACGATCGGTTTTGGATAATCACTTGTTCCAAACTCCGGAATCCACTTTTTGATGTACTTCAGTTCTTTGTCAAATTTCTCGGTCTGAGATTCCGGATTGAAAATCCTGAAGTAAGGTTGCGCATCAGTGCCTGTTCCGGCGGCCCATTGCCAGCCTCCATTGTTTGAAGCTAACTCAAAATCCAGCAACTTCTTTGCGAAATAAGTTTCACCCCACCTCCAGTCGATCAGGAGGTGTTTGGTAAGAAAAGAAGCGACGATCATTCTCACGCGATTGTGCATATAGCCTGTCGTATTGAGCTCTCGCATGCCGGCATCCACGATCGGGTAACCTGTTTTTCCTTCGCACCAGGCTTCAAATTCCGCCTCATTATTTCTCCAGGGAATGTGATCGTATTGAGGTTTGAAGGATCGATCCACTACCTGTGGATTGTAAGCCAAAATCATCATATAAAATTCCCTCCAGATCAATTCATTTAGGAAAGTTTCATTGAGTGGGGCTGCGGTACGTGCAAGTTTTCGAACTGAAATCGTACCGAATCGCAGGTGAATTCCCAACCTTGAAGTGCCGTTTTGGGCAGGAAAATTTCTGGTCTGATCGTAGTGAGCGATAATGTCCTCATCCGCTTTGATGGATGGAATAGTGAGTTTTGTCTTCTGAAATCCCATTTCTTCCAGAGAAATAACCGGAAGCTGATTGGTTTGAAAAAGCTTTTTCCACTGATAATTTGAAAGCAATTGAGGCTGAGCTTTCCTGAATTTTTCCAACCAAACCTTACTGAAAGGAGTGAAGACTTTGTAAAACTCTCCGGATCCGTTCAGAATTTCTCCTGGCTCGAAAATCACCTGATCCTTGAAAGTCAGAAAGGGGATGTTCTTTTCCTTTAATAATTGCTCAATGGCACGATCCCGTTCTTTGGCATAGGGCTCATAATCCCGATTGGTATAGACAGCCTGGATGTCAAATTCCCTGAGTAACTCCCGGTAGATATCTTCCGGATTGCCATATTTGACCAATACCGAACCTCCTTTTTTTGCCAACTCCTGATGAATTGACAAAAGTTGTTGATGGATAAAATCCACTCTTGCGTCTGATTTGTCCTCCAGTTTATTCAGGATGGTTTTGTCAAAAATGAATAATGGCAGAACATTTTCCTCCTGCTGCAAGGCATAGAATAAAGCCGTGTTATCTTCAAGTCTGATGTCTCTTCGGAACCAAAAAAGGGTGATTTTTTGCATGAATATCTTTTCTCAAAGAAGAAGCTCAGGGACTAAATTGTTTAAAAATTGTCTTTATCCGGTGGTCCGGAGTTCTGAATCATTCGAAGAGAATCCATTCTCTCTTCGAGATTGTCCAGCTTAATTGGAGTCCATTTTTCGCCATTTTCATAATCTTCCCTCAGAAAATCATCTGTATCGTTGATTCTCAGTTTGGCTTCTTTCTTACCGGTGATTTTCTTAAATAGCTCATTGAATGAATTGAAAGACACATTTTGAGAGAGTGATACTCCATAGGTTGCCACGTTTTTAGAGGGAGAAAGTGAAGAAATCGTATTGAAATTATTACGGTTAAAGATCCTCACTCTGTAAACCCCATCATCTGAAAGTTGGTATTCGGCCTGCCAATCTCCGATTATAGAACTGGCAGCTGCATTGCCCTGATTATCTGTGAAACCTCCATCACGGGATACACGAAGTCTGCCCCCCAGAAACGTATAAGCTACACTTAGCTGGAAATTCTCAAGGGTATTTTGGTCCAAAGAAGCTAAATCTACCTGAACTTCAAGATTTTGATCCACTTGCCCAATGAAGCTGTTCAGTTGGGAAGAAAGCAGCTGACCTAAACTTGAGGAAATTGTACTGGTTCCTGAGAATTGACCTTCAGGGGAGAACGAACGAGTCATGA
The DNA here is from genome assembly GCA_029945945.1 of Algoriphagus sp. GTDB lineage: Bacteria > Bacteroidota > Bacteroidia > Cytophagales > Cyclobacteriaceae > Algoriphagus. The sequence continues at coordinate 460,528 of JAQSDM010000005.1, forward strand.
TCACCGAAAATACCTGCCTGTTCATTTCCTGGTCATCATTGGCAACCCGGTTCTGAAATGCGGCGATGGTAGTTTGGTTTTCGGTGGTATTTGGAAATTCATCAAAATTGAAACCGAATTTGATATCAGGAGACAGCAATTCTCCGCTCATGTCCATGATCACTTTTGTTGGATATCTTCTGCTTGAGGTTGTGTTTTCAGGATTAGCAGTAGGACTATTGGCCATCAAAGGCTGAAGGGACAAATTCTCTGTGTATTGAGCTTTTAGATTCATGATGCCTTGATAAGGGTCACCGTACCAGGTGATTCTGCCTCCGGGCTGTACAGAGAATTGCTTTTTCACCACATTGTACAAGGAGAAATTGTACTGACCTTGCGTGATTTCGTAATTGCCGCTCAAATTGAAATTACCCTGAGTATCAATATTCATAGTCAAAACTCCTCGGCCTCTTCCTGAAATTCCTTCGCCAGTTCTTGGGTCAATGATGATCTCAGCATAGGCATCCGGTGTGATATCCAGAACAAAGTTCATCCGGACATTTTCAATTTCAAGACGATTGATTTCTTCAGCCAGTTCTTTCACCCGAACTGTATCCATGACATTGATGAAATGGATGAAATCCTCCTGTGCTTGTTCGTTGTTGCTTGACAGAGGAATATAGATCTCGGTGTTGGGCTGACTGGTAGCCCGGGCATTGATGTCTAAACTCCTGGTGGATCCGATTATATCTAAAGTTCCGGTCACAAATGCCCTCCCGTAGAAAACTTCACTATCCTTATCCGTGGTGTTTAAAACCTGGAAATTGGTGAGCCTAGATCGAATATCCAGGAAGATATTCTGGAAACCATTATGTTTGATTCCACCCGTAAAACTTGCCTGGTGGCCGTATAGATCCTGAACGATTAATTGACGGAAACTTACTTCGGCTGGCTGGAATATTAGACTCCCGTTCATGGTGTAGGAGGTATTGAGGAAGTTTACCCTCAATTTCCCGGCATCCACCCGTGTGGTACCGACGATCTCGGGCTTGCTCAAAGTACCCAGCATTTTTAAATCCCCGGTAATAGTTCCTCCCAAGTTTGAGAGGTAATTAGCCAGGAATGGCTCCAATGCTACCAAACTTGCTCCATCAAAATTTACATCTATGTCTATGTCCTGCTTCTCTAATCCGATTGAACCGGTCAGGTCCAGCGTCTTATTTCCCGACAGGGTATTTTGAATGTTAACTTCAAATCGATCTCCTAAAAGCTGAGCTTTAGCTAATAAGTCTCCAATCAGAAAATCATTGATGGAGAGTTTTACAATGCCGATGTCCCCTTCGATCACCGGTTTATCATAAACATTTGCAAATGAAATCAGGCCATTTGCGGTACCTCCCAAGTCCTCAGCAGTCAAAGTGTTGAACAGGTCAATATTTACTTTATTGAAAGTAAGGTTTAGCTTGTCTTCGATGTTTTCACTAATCAGACCTTCCAAAGAGAGGAATTGATCCTCATTAAAGATTTTGACATTTGAAAAAGTAATAAGTCCTGGTGTGAGCGTGATTGAGTTTTCAGGATCAAACTCCCATTCCCGATTGAGGACTTTCAGCAAGGATTTTTTGAAAGAGAGTCTGGTGTTTTGGGCTGTAAACTGTGTGGTGGCTTTTATCCTGGCCGAACTTTGGGTCGAATCCTGATCCAGAGAAAAGTCCAGATCCACTTCATTTTGATTCCAGATGGCTTCGAGGCCCAGATTAGTGAATTTTAATTCTTTGCCTATGTTTTGGGCTTTTGAATACACATAGAAGGAGGCCAAAATCTCTTTACTATTGATGATTTTGGAAGTGTTAAAGTCAATATTGGTAGAAAGCGCAGTATTCCCCTGATAGGTCAGGGAATCAATACTGCTGAAAAAGTTGAAGATGGTATTCTCCGGTGTCTGATAAAAAGCCCCTTCAAGGATTGTGTTTTTTGAGATGGCAAAATCCGGATCAAAAAGCTGAACGATTGGGTTGATATTTGCCATTCTCACATTCAGATCCAGGCTGTAAGTCTCAGAGAAATTCCTTGTTAAATCAGCAATGGGCTGCTCTTCATTCAAAATAATCGACACATACTGATCAATCAAAATCTGAAGATCTCTTCCCATTTGCTGAAGATTAAATTGGCCAGATGCGGCAGCTACCACATAGTCTGAATTGAGTGAAATGGTACGGGTCCCGCCAGCGAATAAAGATTGGAAAAAGAAGTCTCCCACATCCAAAAAGCGGTCATTATAGCCGACTTTGATGTCATTGAAACGAGCGATTCCCTGGATATCATCAATCTCTCTGCCTTTGGTATCGATGGTCATATTTCCACTGATGAAGGTGGCTTTCTCAACAAGATTGATCCTGTCCAGGAATGCTGTATCGAGTTTCAATTCCATTCTCACCGAATCAATGGACTCTTTCAGATTCACAACTCCCTTGGCTTGCATTTTAAGGTTTGGATCATTGATACTCAGATTTCCCCTGAAGAGATCCAGTCCATATGTTGCATCCGTCTTGATGTTTACATAATTGTAATTGTTAATGCCGACCTCAGAAATAGTTGCATCCAGGTCCAGGAGCATGTTTTCAATTGAATTGCCTTTTAAATTCACCTTTCCATTCAAACTGATTTTCTGGAGGAGTTCCGGGTTTTCTGATAAAATTCCCATATCCAGATTCGTGATTTTCACATTCGAAACGACGGTGGGAGTACCTTTGACTAAATCATAATTGATCCGGCCATCAATAGATCCGATACTGGTTTTGATTACTCCGTTCAAAACGAACCTTTCAAGAAATCCGGTAAAGTCCGCATCGAAGACAATGTTATTGAACTTTTGAATTTCCTTTTGGACATTATCAGGCAGATAAGGCTTCAAGTCACTCGCCAGAATGGTGGAGTTTTTCAGAGAAAGATTGAGATAGGTTTCCTGAATTTCGGGGAGGCCGTCCAGTTCAAACGATCCAAAAATGGCTGTTTTTTCACCCAGCCGGATAAGAAATTCTTTTGATTTGATGTCTGAAATCGGCCCGGTGATATCTCCGCTCAGGTAAATAACATCATTGATCTCCGGCAAAGAAGGAATAAAAGGCTTCAAATCACTCAAAGTAATTTTGGTTTCATCCAGTCTCCCTATCACAACGACCTCTTCCAAGAAGTTGGAAAAGGATGCTGTGCTTGCATATTCCAGCCTGAGATAATCTTTGATATGGCTATTAGGAGTTTTCAGGCTAAGCTTATCAAGTTCGAGGAACTCGAGGGAGTAAATCAAATCTGTTTTGAGCTCCTGAATAATCAGTCCTGAGGTCAGTTCTTTACCCGATAATAGTTTGAGTTTGATTCCTATTTCACCTCCATCCAGGTAAAAATCAGTTGCATTTGTAGTGATGTCTGCGAATCTTAACCGACTGAAATCCATGCCATCAGTGACCGGTTCAGCATTATAATCAACCATTCCAAATTCCCCTTGCCTGATTTCGATGGATTTGATCCCAAATTTGGTCGGACTTGTACTGGGTTTTTGCGAGCCAAAAAGTTCTGTCAGCTCATCGATCCAAAGATTGATGTTCATCAAGGAATCTCCCTCGTGAGTAATCATTCTGATACTTGGATGTTCAAGCCTGATTGCGTTGATTATCGGGTCGCCGGGAGTAATAAAAGAAAGCAACTCAAAATCTGCCTGAATGGAAGTGGACTTCAGCATCAGGCTATCACGATGGTCGGTGATGCTTACTTCTTTGAGTTCCAAAGCATCCCACCAATTCAGGCGGATCTGGCCTATTTCGGTATTAAAATTGGAGTTTTCATTGAGGTAAAAAGAGACCTTATCTACTAACCAGTTTTGGACGAAGTTAACTTGCAGGCTTAAGGCAAGGATCAGAAAAAGTAAAAAGATGGAGAAGACCACCCAAAGGATCACGTGGAAAGCTTTATGCAAAAAATACTTAACTTTCGCGATCATTTCTAATGGGTACCGACGATATTTCTATTTTAGCTATTGAATCCTCGTGTGACGAGACCTCTGCCTCTGTTATAGTAAATGGCAAAGTACTTAATAATATTGTGGCGACGCAATCAGTTCACGAGAAATATGGCGGTGTAGTGCCTGAATTGGCCTCTCGTGCACATCAGGAGAACCTGATTCCGGTTATCCTTGAAGCAATTTCCACCTCGGGTATTTCTAAGGACAAATTCAGTGCCGTTGCTTTTACACGTGGTCCTGGCCTTATGGGTTCGCTGCTTGTGGGCGTGAGTTTTGCAAAAGCATTTGCCTATGCTCAAAAAATCCCTTTGATCGAGGTAAACCACATGCAAGCTCATATTTTGGCACATTTCATCGATGATCCAAAACCTTCTTTTCCGTTCATTTGCCTGACTGTGAGCGGTGGACATACCCAACTGGTATTGGTTAAAGACTACCTGGAGATGGAAGTGATCGGAGAGACTCAGGATGATGCGGTAGGGGAGGCTTTTGACAAGACGGCTAAATTACTGGGCTTGCCATATCCTGGAGGGCCGTTGATCGATAAGTATGCTGCACAAGGGAATCCAAAAGCATTTCAGTTTCCGATCACCCGAATGACCGGTTTGAATTACTCATTCAGCGGAATAAAGACTGCGGTTTTATATTTTCTCAGAGATCAATTGAGGGAGAATCCTCAGTTTATTGAGCAAAACTTACCCGATCTTTGCGCAAGCATCCAAAACTCGCTGATCGAGATGCTCCTCATCAAGCTGAAAGATGCCGTGAAGCAATACGGAGTAAAGGAAATCGCAATTGCAGGAGGAGTTTCAGCAAATTCGGGATTGAGAAAAACGCTGGGTGAGTTGGCTGAGAAAAAAGGATGGAACCTGTACATTCCAAAATTCGAATACTGTACAGACAATGCGGCCATGATTGCCATGGCAGCACATTTCAAATACTTGAAGGGTGAGTTTTCCTCAATGGATGTCACTCCTCTTGCCAAAATGAAAATCTAAATGGCTAAGACAAACAAGTTTGACAAGGTCATCAATATCAAAAATAAGAAGGCAAGCTTTCAGTTTGAATTCATTGATACCTATATCTGCGGAATGGTGCTGAAAGGCACCGAAATCAAGTCCCTTCGGGAAGCGAAAGTTTCCCTGACAGAATCATTCTGTCTCTTTATGGACGGAGAGCTTTATGTCCGACAAATGCATATTGCCCCTTACACTATGGCTGCGAGTTTCAATCACGAGGCAGTCCGCGACAGAAAGTTACTTTTGAGCAAAAGAGAACTCGAAAAGCTTCAAACTAAGTCTCAGGAAAAAGGACTTACAATCATTCCGGTTCGTATATTTATCAATGACCGAGGCTTGGCAAAAATGGAAATTGCGCTGGGAAAAGGAAAAAAGATTCATGATAAACGACAGGACCTGAAGGAAAAAGATGCGAAAAGAGAACTCCAGCGAATTGCCTTTAACTGATGTTTTTGGAATATGCAGACAAACAATTCTTCCGCTCTATCGAAGGCCAACGGTTGACTCAGCCTTAGTAACCCAACTGCTTTTTGGAGAATGCTACCAGGTAAATGCCATCACGGCAGATCAAAACTGGTACAAAGTTTTCCATGAGGACACCGGGATTTCCGGATGGATTACTTCCAAATCCCTCAAAAACATCCCTAAATCGGATTATCAATGCTTTCTCAATCAGGATTATCAGGTTGTTACCAGCCCAATTGCGGCAATAGAATACCTCGGAACCAATCTTTATCTGCTTCCGGGAAGCAGACTTCATTTCTCAGAGATCGAGCTTTTCAACTGGCAAGACCATATTGGTTTCACAGGTTCGGTCAGAAGCCACGCCGTCAAAGCGGACCGGGATCAGCTCATAGAAATTGCTTTGAAATATATCAATGCACCTTATCAGGCCGGTGGAAGGAGCATTTTCGGACTCGACGAAAAGCAGGGATTTGAACTCATTGTCACCATTTCCGGATACAGCCTCAATTCTCAAAAAATTCCAGGAAGAACAATCGACCTTGAGGAGATTTTACCAGGTGATTTGCTTATTTTCAAGACATTAGAACCCAATGATTCCCGGTACGCGTTCTTTTTGGGAATAGAAGAAGTACTCTGGATGGACAATCGAATGCGAGTGACAAACTTGGATGAATGGGCGAGTTTTATCAAAAACAATATGGCTGAACAGGCCGTTTTGGAAACGAGATCGATAGTAGGATAAGTTATGGAAAAACGGGTTTTGGTTTTGAATTTAGATCATTCACCGGTGGCGGTCGTTTCGCCTCAAAAAGCTATTGTATTATTACTCCTTGACAAAGCTAATTGCCTTTCTACCTATGGGCTTCTGGAGATCAGAACTGTCAGCCGAAGTTTTGAATATCCTGCAGTCATTCGTCTGAATGATTATAAAAATATCCCCTTTCGCGGAGTTCTTCTGAATCGGGTAAATCTTTTCCGCAGGGATGGAGGAGAATGTCAATACTGCGGAAGCCGGCGTCACCTGACCATCGATCACGTAATACCGAGATCAAAGGGGGGCAAAACATCCTGGACCAACCTGGTAACAGCCTGCAATCGCTGCAACGTGAATAAAGGGGATAAAACCCCTGAACAAGCAGGATTGATTTTGAAAAAAGAACCATTCAAACCTTCACTTTCCTATTTTTTATCCGAATATGCGGAAAGGCAAGCGGAGCAATGGCTACCTTTTCTTTCAAGCAGAATTATCCATTAAATAATCTTAAGATCGACATCAGAGTAAGGATTACTATTTTTCTGGCAAAATAATTGTCTATCCCTGAGTATGAAATTTTCGCTGATCGCCATTCTGTTTTTCTCTTTAGCATTCACCTGGAATCCGGTACAATCCCAATCGCTTATCGGCAATTGGCAGTTGGTCCATTTTGATGGAATGGAGAAAGTTCGGAGTTCTCCCCAATACCGCGAGGCAGATGCGACGATGAAATCCAATATGGAGGCTAAGATTAATTACAGATTAGAAAGTACCGTTTACCAATTCATCTCGGCAGACAGTCTCTATTTCACAGATTTTGTGAATCAAACAATCGTTCAGAAAAAGGCAAAAATTGAAGTTTCAGCAGAAAATGTCCTCAGCATTAATGATGGAGCTCAGATCAAAAAAGCTAGAATCCTGGAATTGGAGGCTGATAGATTGGTAATCGAGCCGATTGTCGAGGGAGGAAGTGTCGGTAAATTTGTTTTTGAAAGAATAATAGCGCCGAAAAAGGACTAAAGTTCAATTTCCAGTTGAATGGGCAGCAACTGAAAACTTTTGCGGTGCCAGATGCATGACCCGTTATTTTTGATCCCTTCGCGGTGTAATTCAGTAGGGTATCCTGCGTTTCTTTCCCATCCATAATATGGAAATTCCTCCGCCAGTTTTTCCATCAACTCATCCCGATAGACTTTTGCAAGGATCGATGCCGCTGCAATACTGGCATAGATTCCATCTCCTTGAATCACGCAGGTAAAGGGTATATTCAAATCTGATTTCCAGCGATTGCCATCAATCAACAAATGTTCAGGGGAGATTTTTAGTCCCAAAACGGCCCTTTTCATTGCCAAAAAGGAGGCATATGCGATGTTGATCCGATCGATCTCTTCGACAGTGGCTTCCGCTATTTGCCAGGCGATGGCATTTCCCTTGATTTCTTCGATGAGATTTTCCCGCTGAGTTTTCCCAAGCTTTTTCGAGTCATTGATCCATTGATTGGAATAGCCAGCCGGCAAAATCACCGCTGCCGCAACGACAGGTCCGGCAAGGCATCCTCTGCCCACTTCATCGCAGCCGGCTTCGATCCGATCAGCTTCTAAATAGGGTAGAAGCATTGGCTTCCTGCTCGTCGGCTTTATAGTATTTATGAATCATTTCAGAGACCAATCCCGTCCATCCCGTCTGATGGGAGGCTCCTAATCCTAGTCCGGAATCACCGTGGAAATACTCATAAAAGAGGATGTAATCTTTGAAATGAGGATCTTCCTGAAACTTCTTATTCTTACCAAATACAGGTCTGTGCCCATTTTCATCTTTAATGAAAATTTTCATGCAGCGAAGTGAAAGTTCCTTGGCTATGATATCCATAGTCAGGTAATTACCCGAACCAGTTGGATATTCAATGGAGAAGTCTCCGCCATAATAGAAGTCAAACTTCTTCAAGGATTCAATAATCAGGTAGTTGATCGGAAACCAAATTGGACCTCTCCAGTTAGAATTGCCTCCAAACATCTGCATGTCGGATTCTCCGGGAGTGTATTTGATGGAAAATGAATCCCCGTTTATTCTCATCGTGTACGGATTCTTTTCGTGGTATTTGGACAAAGACCTGATTCCATAATCACTCAGAAATTCTTCCGAATCAAGCATTTTATGCAAGACACTTTTCATCCGATGACCTCTCAAAAGAGAGAATAATCTTCGCTTATCATATCCTGGCTGAATCCAACTCGAAACCAAGGCTGCAAGTTTTGGCTTTTCCCGAAGGAAAAACTCCAGTCTTTTCTTAAACTCCGGCAGGTTTTCAAACATGTATTCCGGAATGGGTTCCACCGCAAAAAATGGAATAATCCCTACAATCGAGCGCACTTTCATCTTACTGGGTTCTTTGCCCTGCAAGTGAAAGACATCGTAGAAGAAGTTGTCCTCATCGTCCCAAAGTGAGATATGCTCATTTGAAATGTTACTCATAGCGCCGGCGATGTAAAGGAAGTGCTCCAAAAACTTCGTCGCAGTAAACTGATAAACCTTATTGAACTCGCACAAGTCAAGAGACATTCTCAGCATGTTCAGCGAGAACATCGCCATCCAGGAAGTGCCATCAGCTTGCTCCAGTTTCCCTTGGTAATGCTTGGCATGGCTCCGGTCGAAAAGCGAGATGTTATCCAGTCCGAGAAATCCTCCCTCGAAAATATTCTTCCCGTCACTATCCTTCTGATTGACCCACCAGGTGAAATTGAGCATGAGTTTGTGCAAGGCTCTCTCCAGAAACTCCTGATCGCCTTTTCCACCGTTTGCTTTTTTGTCAATCTGATAAACGCGCTGCACTGCATACGCAAGTACAGGAGGATTTACATCGGAAAAATTCCATTCGTAAGCCGGGATTTGACCATTGGGGTGCATGTACCATTCGCTGAGCAGAAGCAATAGCTGATCTTTGGCAAACTCCGGATCAAGTCTTGAAATCGGAATGCAGTGAAATGCAAGATCCCATGCTGCATACCAGGGATATTCCCACTTGTCAGGCATCGAGATGATGTCATAATTCTGCAGGTGCCCCCATTTGCTGTTTCTTCCCTTTTTCCTGGAAATCGGCGGAGAATATCTTCCAGGATCTCCTTCCAGCCAGCGCTCCACATCGTAGTAGTAGAATTGCTTTGACCACATCATTCCGGCGTAAGCCTGACGCTGGATTTTCTTCAAATCTGAATCAGTAATTCTGTCTTGAAGGAGGTTATAAAATTCATCCGCCTCATTTCTTCGTTGATTCAGACATTCCTCGCAGAGATCCAGGGGCTCTTCAGTTACCTGGTGTTGCATTCTAAGTTTGACCTCCCTGCTTTCTCCTGCAGGGATAGTTATTTTATAGATTGCTGCTGCCTTTGTTCCGAAATTTGCCGGATTAACATATTTAGCGTCACCATCTACTACATAATCGTTGATGCCATCCTTGGTATATTTTTTCTCATTTGGGATGTTGTAGAGGCGCTCCACATTCGTTTCGTTGTCGCAAAACTTCAACTCAGGATCTTCGCAGAAAGAAATGGTGAAATTTCCTGATTTTGGGCTGAAAGCTTTGATTGAGTTAGCGCTTGTTTTACTCAATCTCGGCATAAATGGCTCATGGCCTGTAAACCAAGTCTTGCGAAACCATAAAGTAGGCATCACCCAAATGGTAGCGTCTTCAGGTCCTCGGTTGTGTATTGTAGCTTTGGCAACGATATCCTCAAAATCGTTTTTTGCATATTCTATGAAAATATCAAAATAGCGATCCTCATCGAAAATGCCCGTATCGATGATTTCAAATTCCGGATTCAGCTTTCCCTGCTTTTTGTTTTCAATTATGAGTCTTTCATAAGGAAACTCAGCCTGAGGATACTTGTATAGCATCTTCATGTAGCTGTGTGTGGGAGTGGAATCCAGGTAATAATAGATCTCCTTTACATCCTCGCCGTGGTTACCTTGATTACCGGTTAGCCCAAAAAGTCTTTCTTTGATGAATGGATCTTTCCCGTTCCAAAAAGCCCAGGAAAGACAAAGTTTTTGTTTGTAATCAGATATTCCCGCAATTCCTTCCTCTCCCCAGCGGTAAGCTTTACTTCTGGCGTCGTCGTGAGTGACATTTTCCCAGGCAGCCCCGTCCGGGCTATAGTCTTCCCGTACAGTCCCCCATTGTCTTTCTGTCAGGTAAGGCCCCCACTTCTTCCAATGTTTTTTGCACTCTTTATCTTCTTGTAATCGTGTTTGTTCAGCTGACATGTACCTTCCTCTCTCTTTTGAGCCGCGTTGAAATTATCAATTTCCAACGACTTAAGTCCAAAAAGGACTTGTCTGTTTCAGAATTCAGATGTTATTTTTTTTTAGGACATAACAGAAGTCTAATTTTTCTTGGAATCAGAATATTGGTAGTCAGGATAAAGGTCAATTTAGTGGGCATCATCAAAACTTTTAAGATTTAAAGGGAGTAGAAAGAGGCTTCAGAAATTTTTTTTGAAAATTTAGATTCTACACTTGTAGAAATGATTTACTCTTCTACATTTGTAGAGTAGATGATAAAAGCCTCAAAATGAAACTCTCCAGAACCGAAGAAGAACTGATGCATTATTTATGGAGGCTGAAAAAAGCCTTTATGAAAGATTTGCTGGAATCATATCCTGAGCCTAAGCCTGCGGCAACGACTGTTTCTACCTTGCTCAAGCGTATGCAGGATAAGAATTTTGTGGGATACGAAACGGTGGGGAATATGCGGGAATATTTCCCGATGGTCAGCAAGGAAAGTTACTTTGCCAAGCACTTGAAAGGCCTGATCAAAAACTTTTTCGACGATTCTCCTGCACAGTTTGCTTCCTTTTTTACAAAAAAAACTGACCTCTCCGAGAAGGAACTGGAAGATCTCAAAACCATTATTGATGACCAATTAAAGAAGAAATAATGATCGTATATCTCCTTAAATCTGCCCTTTGTTTGTTTTTTTTGCTGCTGATCCATCGATTGGTTTTGCAGCGGGAAGCGATGCATCAGTTTAATCGGTATTTTCTTTTGATTGCTGTGGCTGGCTCATTTCTCATTCCACTAATCTCAATTGAAGTTCCTGCGGAAGCCAAAGCGTCAATAATAGAAGTTAGTCAGGAGGATATTTTCTCTCAGGATTTACCAGAAAACTTTGCCCCGATTGAAGGCTTGACTCCGATATCAATTAATGATAATGGAGTAAATCAATTCAATTGGCAAATGTTGCTTTGGATTATCTATGGTTCGATTTCTTTGGTTTTTTTGATCAGATTTTTGCGAAATATCAATTTGCTTCAGGATAAAATCAGGAAGAATATCCATTTGCAGTTCAGAGGGGAAACCCTAATTCTGATAAAAGACAAAACCCTTCCTTTTTCCTTTTTGAGTTACATTTTTGTTTCGAAAAATTACTTTGAAACCGGCAATCTAACGGATGCAATTTTTGCTCATGAACAAGCACATGTTCATGGGAAGCACAGTTGGGACATCCTATTTATCGAGGCTATGTTGGTTCTGTTTTGGTTTCACCCCGGACTTTACTATGCCAGACAAGCAATCAAACTTAATCATGAATTTATAGCGGACCAGTCAGCTTTAACCATTACATCGATTGAATCCTACAAGAACCTGCTTCTTTCGATGATGTTACCGGATCAAAAATTTGGTCTGGCCAGTAATTTAAATTTTTCTCTAACCAAAAAACGATTTGAAATGTTGAAACGTAAAACTGCGCTCAAAACTAAATGGGCCAAAATTTCTATGATGGTACCGATACTCGGTGTCTTGGTTTACTTTTTCAGTGAAAAAGTAATAGCAGAGCAAGAAGGATTATCTCCACAAACTGAAACTGAGAGTTTTGAACCAATTTCTACTGTCTTGGAAACTAATTCCACGGCCTTATCAAGCTATAATGAGTTGAATGGAATGTATCAGGTGAGATTAAATGGAAAGAGTCTTTTTGCAAAGCAAACTGAAATGGAAATGCAGGAGCTTTACGAAACGTATATCCTTTTACTGGAAAAACACAAACACTTGTCTTATGAAGACAAAAGAATAACTCGAAAACCAATATTTCCATTTGCCAGACTGAAGAAGGATGAAAAAGTAACCTTCAAGCATTTCGAAGATCTGACAGAAGAAGAGAGAAAGTCACTTGAAGGCTGCTAAACTTCGGTCTGATTTTAATTTCACTTTCAAGCCTTAGAAGGAAAAGGATTCCTCTCCTAAATTTTCTTCGGAGACCGTTTCCTGATAAGTTTTTGACTTGGCAGTAGTCAATTGGGTAAAAGCCTGATCCCAGGTTTTTACCCAATTTTTAAAAGGCTTCTGGACTGAATTTAATTTTGACAAGGTTTGGTCAAAATACCCAAAATCAAACTCTTCACTTTTAATTCCCGCTCCTGCAGCTACTGCATCCAATGCATTGCAAGCTTGTTCGTATTGTCCTGCTACCGGAATCATCATCACAGGTTTGCCGAGATACATCGCCTCACAGACAGACTCAAATCCTGCCGTACACACCAAACCTTTGCATGCTGCCATATCCTGCAGGAAATTTTTATCATGAATCTGGTGAAAACTCAGATTGGGCAATGGGTTTTCGGTATCTCCCGCACCCTTCTTATCCCAATAGGCTTTTATTTTTAGATTTGGATTTGCTTTTGCAAATGAAATAATCTCCTCGCCATAGCCGCAATTGACCATGTAAGCAAGGTAAAAGTCTCCTTCAATAGGAGTGAGTTCTTTTACTTCCCGGCGCAACAAAGGAGGTACAATCCGAACTTTCGAGTTGCAATCAGCTTCCATTGGAAGAAAAGCAAGAGCCAGGCGCTCATCTGCTCCCAAGGCCGTCATCCAGGTATTGAGTTGGAAAAGTTGCTTTTGGAATCCTTTCGAAGGAGCAAAAATAAAATCAGGATGACTTGTCAGATACTGATGTCCGATTACCCAATAAGCTGATTTAGGTTGAAAAAAAACTGAATAGAATCCCCCGAGAAGATCGTAAAAGTTGAGGATCACATCCGGTTTCTCGGTTTGGATGATTTTATGGATCAGGTTCAGACTCTGCCAATAAACCGGAAGTTTCTTTAGATTTGAAAGGATCGTTTTTCCAATCAATATTCTTTTTTCTCCCTTGTCAGTTTCAAAATTGGGACTTGGAATCCAATGAACCGGAGCCTTGATTTCCCTGCTGAAAAACTCCGGAATTGCTCTTCTTTTACTTTTTCCCAGAATCACCGCAGCGAGTTGGTGACCTGCATCCTCCAGCATTTTGGAAAACGCGATAGCCTGGGTCATATGACCTCGGCCTTCTCCCTGAACGATAAAGACGAATTTCATTTTAAAATCTCATCGAAGGTGGAATCAGATCATCTTTTGGGCTTTCGAAGGAAACCGACCGAAGCGGAATAATGGAGACTGAATCGGAATCATCGATTATTTCATCAAAATGTGACTTTTTCTGAATGTCTTTAAAGTTGATCTCTGAGTAATAAATCAATTGCCAATTACCGGCATGATCTTCGGCCAAAGCGCTCATCGTCTCCACCCAATCGCCCGAGTTCAGGTATTCGATACCGTCAATGATGCGGGTTTCTGCTTTATGAATATGTCCGCAGATGATTCCGTCGCAGCCTTTGGATCTGGCCATTTTTGCCAATTCTTCCTCATATTGATCGACATAGGAAACGGCGGATTTTACCTTCCCCTTCACATATTGGGAAAGGGAGAAGTAGGGAAGTCCGCTTTTTCGCCTGTAATGATTGACTAATCGGTTGAGCCAAAGAAGAAACGTATAACCGACATCTCCCAGGTAAGCAATCCATCGCAGATTGGTGGTAATACTGTCGAAAACATCTCCATGAGCAATGAAGTATTTTTTGCCATTGCTCTCATAAATCATATCCGTCAGGATCGATAAATTGCCGATCTGAATAGGGAGAATTTGATCCAGAAAGTCGTCGTGATTGCCACGGAGATAGAAAACTTTGGTGTTGTGGTTTTCGATCATCTTCAGAATTCTGTTGAAAAAGCGGGTGTGTTTTCTTTTCCAGGAACCTGATTTTTTGAGCTGCCAGCCGTCGATAATGTCACCGTTGAGGATGAGATTTTCGCAGGTGTATTGTTTCAGAAATCGGGCAATTTCCTTGGCTTTGGAACCTTTAGTGCCCAGATGAACGTCCGAAACAACGATGGTTTTGAAGTGGGTTTCCAATCTATTGGTTTTAATAGAAAGATAGATTGCCCACTTTAACCCATGATGTTTTCGTTTTTAAGTAATTGTCATGATTTCAGGATTTTGGCCTTTCAAAATGAACCCAGAGTTAGGAGAAAATTAAAACAGCTTATCTTGATTTGAACAGACAATCCAAATGGTCGAATTAAATTCCATAAAATATATTCAGCGGAAGTTTTTTGAGTGATCCATTTACCTTTCTAACTGAATCTAAAAAAAAAATCAGTCAAATCGATTTTTAGCTTATCTCAACTAAATCGCAAAAATATTTCAGAGGCCGTGTGACAAATTTCCAATTGATACGACTAATGGTTTGAACTGTCTATATTCTTTATGAGCCTTGAAATGAAGAACAGATTTATTGCGCTGATAAAAGGCAATCAGGGATTGATCAACAGCCTTTGTCGACTCTATTCTAATTCTGAAGAGGAATTGAAAGACTATAGACAAGATGTGATTCTATCACTTTGGCAAGCTTTTCCAAATTTCAGAGAGGAATCAAAAATAAGCACCTGGATGTACAGAGTGGCATTGAATACGTTGATTTCAAACCAGCGAAAGATCAACAATCGGATCGTCACAGAATCCTATTCTAATACAACCGAATACAATCATTATCAGGCAGCGGGTTCGGATGATGAATTGTTAGTACTCCAACAGGCAATCGGATTGCTTATTCCAATGGACAAGGCTGTGGTGATTTTGCATCTTGAAGGATATGTTCACAAAGAAATAGCAGATATTCTTTCGCAGTCGGAAACCAATATAAGTACTCGCCTAAATAGGATAAAAAAACAACTTGGCAAGACCATAAAATCTTTACACCATGAATCTAAATAAACTACAACCCGCCTGGAATCAGTTTAAAGTTGCAAATAGTCTGATTGATATTCATGAGACGGAAATTTTATCTGCATTAGAGCCCAAAAAGTCGGTTCTCAGCCATTATACAACCAAGGTGGTCCAAAATATTTTTGCTTACTCGTTTTTGATTCTTACGCTCAATGGCGGTTGCTCTATCTGATTTTTATACCATTCAATTTATTAATTGGAACCACGACGGAAGTATTTTAGATCTTGGTTTCTATGATCTGAGATGGTATTCATTGCTGTTTGCAATGGGTTTTGTTTTGAGCTTTATTCTTATAAAACGGCAGTTCAAATTAGAACAAGTGCCGGAGGAAAAATTGGACATCTTGCTTATCTATATCTTTTTCGCAACAATTTTAGGAGCAAGACTTGGTCATTGTATGTTTTATGAATTTGATTACTATTCTCAAAATCCGGCTGAAATCTTTCTTCCAGTTCGCTTTTTTCCGGAATTTGAATTAACAGGCTTTCGTGGTTTGGCAAGTCATGGAGGTGCGATCGGGATATTGATTGCAGTTCTTATTTATAGCAAAACTCAAAAAATGAATGCCTTATGGGTATTGGATAAATTGGCCTTGGTTATCCCATTAGCTGCAGGATGTATCAGGGTTGGTAACTTGTTCAATTCTGAGATGATAGGAAATCCTACGGCTGTCCCTTGGGCTTTTGTGTTTGAAAATGTAGATACTTTGCCCCGTCACCCTGGTCAACTGTATGAAGCCATTGCTTATTTCTCAATATTTTTATTTTTGAATCTGATCTCCATGAATGTCAAAAGAGAAAATGGGAATATGTTCGGGCTTTTTTTAGTATTGATGTTTTCGGCAAGATTTATCCTGGAGTTCTTCAAAATAAATCAGGTATCATTTGAATCAGGTATGGCCATGAATATGGGACAAATTTTGAGTTTGCCATTTATCATAGCAGGATTCATCCTAATGGTGAGAAAGCATAAAATGGATAAAGTGGTTAGTTCTTGAACTCTTCCAAAGTATGGTTATAAGAAAGTGTTGCTTATTTCTTGAGTAAATAAAACAAAAATCATGTATCTCACCCTCTTGTGATTTTTTTTGAGCGGTAAGAGACCTTTTTAACATGATTTTTAGATTTGATTCTTAGAATAAACAAACTCAAATGAGAACAACTTTACTTGTATTGGGATTTATCCTGATTTCCTTATCGGGATTTTCCCAAGAGCCGATTACAAAAGGAAACTATGAATTGGCAGCGCGCTTTTCTCCGGAAAAGTTGAAAAGAATGATTTTCACCACAGCGGTAGATCCTCATTGGCTGAAGAAATCTGACCGTTTTTGGTATGAATATGAGACCAGCGAAGGAAAAAACTGGTACATAGTGGATCCTGTGAGGAAAACAAAAACTCCGCTTTTCGACAAGGATAAACTGGCGATGGAAATCACCAAAATCGTGAAAGATCCATTCGACGGTCAGCATTTGAAACTCGATGAGATGAAGCTGATGGAGGATGAAAACACCATTCGCTTCAAAGTGAAAAGCACAGAAGATGTAGTTAAAAAAGACTGGGCTGAAATCAAGGCGAAGAACAAGTCTTCCAAAGACTCACTCGAAAAGAGAACGTTCGTATTCCAATTCAACATCACCACTCAGCAGCTGACCGAGATAAAGGATGCTGAAAAAGACCCAAAGCGACTTGCCTGGGCTAATATTTCCCCTGATTCAAGCAAGGTGGTTTTTTCAAAGAATTTCAACCTCTTCTGGATGGATAAGGAGAATTTTCTGAAGGCAGTAAAAGACGAAAAAGACAGCACGATCGTACAGCATCAGCTTACTACGGATGGCGTGAAGGATTACGAATACGGAGGAAGAGGATTTGGTGAGGATAATGTCGAGGAAGAGAAAAACAAGGACAATCGCAAGCGTGCAGGTATACTTTGGAGTGCAGATTCGGAGCAATTCATTCTTACGCGCTCAGACAGTCGATTAGTCAAAGACCTTTGGGTATTGCATAATTCCCGCGATCCACGACCAACTTTGGAAACTTACAAGTATCCGATGCCTGGTGATAAGGAGCAGCCAATTCAGGAGTTGTACCATTATTCTTTTACTGCTGAGAAGATGTCAAATCTTCCTGTAGCACTCTGGAAAGATCAGGTATTGGGAGTTTATTCAGCTCCTTTGAAGGAAAATACGCGTGACGATGAGTTCAGACCAGTGACCTGGCTGGGAGATGCGAGCAGCTTCTATTATTCGATCACTTCCAGGGATCTGAAGCGTGTTGACATCGTCCGCTGGAATCTTGCCACCAATCAAAAAGAAGTGGTGATCGAGGAGCGAAGCAATGCCTACATCGATTTCGCAAGTCCTGAACTTGTCAATAATGGAAGAGAGATCATCTTCTGGTCTGAGCGTGACGGATGGGGTCATTTCTACCTTTACGGAGCAGACGGAACTTTGAAAAGACAATTGACCAGCGGTGCTTTCCACACGGATCGGGTAGCGAGAGTGGATGATAAAAACAGAAAACTCTACTTCATTGCCAATGGTCGTGAAAAAGGAGAAGATCCCTATTACGAGCATTTGTACAGTGTGAGTTTGGATGGGGGAGCAGTTTCACTTTTAAATTCAGGCAACTTCAATCATAGCTCTGAAGTGAACGACAATGCAAATTTCTTTGTCAACAATTTCTCCCGTGTAAACACAACTCCGGTTTCTGTCCTGATGGATAAGTCCGGTGCCAAAATCATGGATCTGGAAACAGCCGATCTTTCCCAGCTTTTTGCTGCAGGGTATAAATTTCCAGAGCCTTTCAAATTCAAAGCAGACGACGGAATCACGGATTTGTACGGTGTGATGTACAAGCCATTCGACTTTGACTCCACCAAGCTTTATCCGATCATCGAGTATGTGTATCCGGGTCCGCAAACTGAAGCCGTCAACAAGGCTTTTGGCAGAGGAATGGATCGTACAGACCGATTGGCGCAGTTTGGATTTGTGGTGATTACCCTTGGAAACAGAGGCGGGCATCCCGGCAGATCCAAGTGGTATCATAATTATGGCTACGGTGATCTGAGAGATTATGGTTTGGCAGATAAGAAAGCTGCAGTGGAGCAATTAGCAGATCGTCATTCTTTCATTGACAAGTCAAAAGTGGGTATCCACGGACATTCCGGAGGTGGATTTATGTCCACAGCGGCAATGTTGGTTTATCCTGATTTCTTCAAAGTGGCGGTTTCCTCCGCGGGAAATCACGAGAATAATATTTACAACCGTTGGTGGTCTGAGAAGCATCATGGAGTGGATGAGCAGATCTCTGCCAAAGGTGATACGACTTTCGTTTATCAAATCGAGAAGAATACAGAACTGGCCAAAAACCTGAAAGGGAGATTGATGCTTTCGCACGGTGATGTCGACAACAACGTGCATCCGGCCAATACTATCCGAATGGCAAATGCCCTGATGAAGGCTAACAAGCGTTTTGATCTGGTGATTTTGCCGGGCCAGCGACATGGCTATGGGGATATGGTGGAGTATTTCTTCTGGAAAATGGGAGATTATTTCGTGCAGCATCTGATGGGAGACAACACACCTCCGCCGGTGGATATGGTGGAGATTCAGCGTGAAAAGCCTGTTGAAAAATGAGGAATTTGAAATGAAAAATTAAGAATGAAAAAGCCCGGTTCTGTGATGGAATCGGGCTTTTTGGTTTTGGGAAATGGTTAGTTTTTTTTACCGTGAAGTTCGCCAAGGACACAAAGGCAGGTTAATGAAATGCGCTAATTATAGATTGCTCATCTGCTTTTATACCGGATTCAAATCCTGCGAAATGAGTTAGGCATTGTACATGTCGAACAGCAGCATACTTTCTAAAATCAAATTGACTCTATTACTCTCAAAAAGAGATCTTTATCGGTATTCCTTCTTTAAAATTGTATAATTAACAGAGTCATTAAATACTTTTATGGGTATCCGGCTTTGAGGATCCGGGAATACATGGACAGGCATTCGGTCTTGGGAGAGATTGTTGAAGTCCAATTTCCTTTCTGGAAAAAACTGAGGCGGATTTGGAAAAACAATTCTGGGTTCCAATTTCAAGGTGTCTGCAATGGTAAACTGATCACCCCCAAAAAGATTGGTTCTCAATTCGGGATGGGTTATAAATTCATCGAGCTTGAGGTTTGGTTTTTTTCTATCCTGCGAAAAACCTTGAAGAGCAAATCCAAAAGTCAGTAGTAAAAAGTAGCCTATGATTTTCATGGTGTGGTCTGATTTAGGTTGTAGAAATAAATTACGGAAAAGGCGTCTCTAAAGTTAAAACCTCAAGGATTTTTGGGTTGATTTTCAATTCAATAAGCCCTAAATAGGAACTGATTCATCGGGAATAGCCGATAGAGAAGTAAATTGTAAGTAGTATATGCTAAAAAATAAAAAGCCCGGTTCTGTGATGGAATCGGGCTTTTTTAAAACTTCGAAGCTTTAATTTTTTTACCGCTAAGAACACGAAGGATCGCAAAGAATTTTAAGAGAAGAATCAAGTCTTGATCTTTCTCTTACAGACCTGCCAGCCAATATCAATCCCTCACACATCTAAAACCAACGGTGGCATTCCTCTCGAAACCCTGACTCACCCGAAGGAGATGTTGCCGGTAATGTAATTCCCTAGGTCCGCCCTGCACATACCACCAACTTCCCGATGGTTTGAAATAAGACCCTCCCTTCAAAATAAGGTAGCGATGGCTTCCAGAAACATATTCGTCATTGGTCAGCTGCCAAACGCTCCCAACCAGATCCTGAAGACCATAAGGATTTGCTCCCTTGGGATAGCTGCCAACTGCATAGGGAATTCCATTGCCAAGATTCACCACCGTGGAATCGATTCCTTCCAGATGAACTACGGTGAGGGTTTCTGTGACGGGTTCGAGTCTTCGCTCCACAGGAGTATCCTGATTCCATGGCCATTCCCGCCCGTCATTTGCCTGTCCGGCATACTGCCACTCCGCTTCGGTGGGTAATCTCTTCCCTGCCCATTTTGCATAAGCTTTGGCATCTTCGTAACTGACATAAACAACCGGAAATTGTTCCTCGCCGGCTGTGATTTCTCCCTTTTTCCAATGCTTGAGAAAGTTTGCTGTGTCAGAAGGAAGGTACTTGCTGGCTTTCAGAAAGTCTCTGAATTGAGCATTCGTCACCGGAAACTGCTCCATCCAGAAGGAATCAAAACGGATCGTGTCGCCTTCGTCCTGTTTTGGATAGGGGATAAAAGCATCTCCGTTCGTACTTTTGAAGACAAACTGACCAGCAGGAATTTGGATCATTCCTTCCGGAGTTTCTTTTGAAATTTTGGTCTTTTCCACTTCGGAAATTCTTCTCGCTGTGCCCGGCTTGATAGATACAATTGTCTCATCCATCAGAATCCCGTCTTCCAAATATTGAATCACCAGATCTCCTTCGTAGCGACCGAAATGATCCATTAAGTTGATTTCCTGATTTTTTGCAGAAAGCTTTACGGGTTCTTTTTGATAAGAAGGCATTCCCGCCCAAAGTAAAATCTCGCCTGTATTTCTTTTGCTGCTGATCTGAATCACATCCCCGTCCATGATCGCCTGAAGAATGATTGGGAGTTGGGCGATGCAATCCACCGCGCCTTCATTGTTGGTGCCGAGTTCGTATATGGGAAAAGCTTCCGTCATGGCCTCGATCCTCCATTGTCCGATTTGATCGACAGGTTGTAGCAGGCGATGGTGCCAAAGGTCCACGAAATGCGTGGAGTCATTTGGAGAAACTTCAAACAACAATCCTTTGAATCCCTGAGGAATGGTGCTGTAAATCGTGAAAAGAGTTTTCTCATCATGCTCCCATTTGTTTACCCAGATGCTATCGGCTGTTGTCGGGATCAGCGGGGTATAGCCGCGACTGGTAAAATTGTAGGTGTTTTCCCTTAGAATCCTGCTCGTTCTGCCGAGAAACAGGTATTGCTCTTCCACCCAATAAGGTTGCCCCGGAGCCATGATGTTGATTTCCGTACCATAACCATTGAAAAATGAAGTGGCATATTCCCGGTTGATTTTTTCTTTGAAGAGTTCCGCCACTCGGTAAATCGCAAATTCCGGTTTCAAAAACTTGTTCAGATTCAGCATAGGCGGATAGTAAAGCGCATTGTGAACCCGACCGGACACGATGGTGTGCATATCTTTTGGCACAGCCATCCCTTCGCTGTACATGACCACGCCCGGTTTGACACGGTCTGCCGCGTCCTGAAATTCCCTCCCGGCTTCCGCTTTGGTGTCGAGCACCACTCCATCTGCCGAGGTGGCTTTGATCAGGTCATAAAGTCCCTCAAAATGATCTTTGTTGTGGGTGCTTTCATCCCAGGGATTGTAGCAGACGAAGAACCGAGTGCCCATGGATCGACTCATTTCTGCTTGTTCCCGCATAGCCTCAATTCCTCCCGGCAAATCTTCAAAAAGGTCAAACTGATTTCTCTGATCCATTCCCAGTGTAGGCCAGGTTGGCCAGATACTTATCACATCATCGCCTCCATAGAGTTTTTTGCCGCGCTCCAGAAAATCCTTCAATGTGTATCGACCTTCGCCGAGATCGTAGTAAAATTTGTCCCAGGCATACATCAGATGCATCACATAGGTATGGCGGATCCATTTCAGATCTTCCCTGCGGAAAAGCGAATCGTCGAAATCTTCCACGTCAAAAAGCATTTTCTCCTGGAAAATCCTGCCCAAACCTGCCTGCCAATCCCCGGAATAGGTGAGCGCATAGAAGTGATATTCGACAATTCCTCCGGGGAATAGTACCGTATCAAACCTTCGCCGGCTTCCTTCCTTGATGCTTTCCCTATCGCGCCGGGTTAAGGCTGCGATATGAATTTCTTCAGAAAGCGGAAGCGACGCATATCCAAGTTCCCAGGAATTATCGGGTACGATTACATTCACCGGAATTCGTCCGGGAAGGAAAAGGTGGGTCCGCGAAAGGCCATGATTTCCCTTTCCGGTGATCAGGGCTTCGGTTCCTTCGGTAGAGAAGGGATGCACATTGTGGAGTTGGATTGTATCCTTTGAAGTATTCGTGAAAGTGATAATCCACTCAAGTTCTTCGTCTTTGCGGGTGAGTTTTTCGAATGAAAGGCTGAGAGCAGGAGAGGGGTTTACCGTTGAATAAGGGTCCTCATTTACCTGAAAACTGATCAGCGGGGTTTGTTTGGAAAAAGTAAATTCCTCGTTTCCGATTTGAATTTGGGTAATTCCTTTTTCCGGGTTTTGGGTGATGTCTGAAATTGTCTGCTGCGCAAAAAGCAGGTTAGGCAGAATGCAAAGGCTGAAAATGATTATTAAAACGAAATTTCTCATAAAGTGAGGCAGACAATGGGGCGGTTTTCCTTCCTGAAAATAGTCAGGAATTCGATAACATTTCTGATTCCATTCTCCGGAAAATGAGTGCCATCCATTAGTTTAGGTTTGTGGAAACGCTCTATAAAATTGCAGACATTTTCTTTTTTGTCTTTCACATCAGCCTGATCCTCTTCAACCTTTTTGGGTGGCTGATTAAATCCTTGCGAAAATGGAATCTGATCACGCTCGGCCTAACTGCATTTTCGTGGTTCGTATTGGGCGCTTTTTATGGATTCGGATACTGCTTTCTGACTGACTGGCATTGGCAAATCAGGGATGAATTGGGATATCCGAATCCTTTCAATTCCTATATCCATTTCCTGATCACCACGGTATTTTCCATTACCGTTTCGGAGCGGTTTGTTGACATTCTCACGGGCGCACTTTTTTTCGCGGCCCTTGTCATGAGTGTCGTGACCAACTTGAAGGACTACAAAAAATCAAGAAAATAGGATTCGGTTGGCATTCTCCTAAATCTTTTCATTTCCTGACCGATATCATTTCGTCGATTATGGTTCTGATTTAAATTAGTAAGCCAGATCAGGCTTTTAACAATGCATCAGCTAAGATATTTTATAAAAATGTTTGATTTAGTGGGGCTGCATTCGGTGAGTTGAAATGTTTCGCGTTAGGTAATGCCATAGGGAATTTATGGTTTTAAACAGCAGATCAAACCGTTAAGAAAATGGGTTAGTTCTCGAAGTGGAACGAGAGAAATCCACCCATTTTTAGGCTTGATCAAGGTTTAAAATCAAATAGCCAAGAATGCTACTACCAGCACAAAACTTTGCCTATTTGAAGTAAATAACCAGGCATTAAGGTTTTTGGTTACTTTTTGGCTTAAAAAAGTGACAAATGAAAAAAGCTGCGAGTAAGGATGGATTAATAATGCACCTTCAACTTTTCCGGGAGAGTTTACTGTTTTCAAAACTTCTGAAATTAAATAGGATCAAAATTTTCCAGACTTAAAATAATCTTCTGAGGCATTTAAGATTGTTCAGATTCAGAAATCAGATACAAAAGAATCTAAGGATTGCATGATGCTTTTTTATACTCCAAACCACTTTTTAAAATGAAAGATCTCCTTACCATAGGATTTGCCGGGGACGTAATGTTGGGCAGAACGCTCGATAGAATAATCTCTGAAAGAGGGTACCGATATCCATGGGGTGATGTGCTTCCCCTGATGAGAAAAACTGATCTGAATATCATCAATCTGGAAACGGCACTTACCCATAGCGAAGACCAAGTATTCAAGACATTCAACTTCAAAGCCACACCTTATAAAGTTCAGACGCTCATAGAAGCAAAAGTCACTGTGGCAAATCTGGCAAATAATCACGTCCTGGATTTTGACCAAGCCGGGCTGATCGAAACCCTCGAAACGCTTGACAATGCGGGAATCAAATATGTAGGAGCAGGGCTTACTCTGGCAGATGCCGAGGCACCCGTGATCCTCTTGAAAAATGGAATTCGGATTGGCGTTTTAGGGATTACTGACAACGAACCCACCTGGAAAGCTGGAATTGAGCCAGGAACAAATTACATCGATATTGGAAATGAGAATGACAGAAATCGAATCCTTCTTTCCATTGGAAACCTCAGGAAAGAAACTGACATCGTGATTGTTTCCATTCATTGGGGACCGAATATGGTGGAGGAGCCTTTCCCTGAATTCATCCGGTTTGCACATGAGATGATAGACCATGGAGCAAATCTGATCCATGGGCACAGCGCACATATTTTTCAAGGGATGGAAAAGTATAAATCCGGCCTGATTATGTATGACACGGGTGATTTTGTGGATGACTATGTTGTGGAGCCTGAACTTAGAAATGACCTGTCCGCATTTTTTGTCTTGACAGCTGATAAGACCGGACTGGTGAGTCTCAGTTTGATTCCTGTCCGGATAGTGGATTATCAAGCAACCCTGGCGGAAAAAGCAGATTTCAACCGGGTGATTGCCAGAATGCAGAAACTCTCCGCTGATTTTGACACCTCAATTGATGACAAAGGAAACATCTTTTTCAGGTAAGGATTGAGACGCAATCAGCTTATTCCGGGATCTCGTCGAATGGGGGTTCCTCAAGAAGGTCCGGTCGGAATGGATTTTCGAGTTTGTCAATCACAAGCTTTCCCTGATTGTTGAAATGGAGTAAATGAATCATACCATCCTTGGCTACTTCAACGAAGTAATGTGGTTCTCCATTTATTTTCCTCACCTCTGTCACTTCAAACAGAAAGTCTTCCCTGAATTTATCCTGTATATATTCCGATGCTGCAGGGGGTAAGTTTTGAGTTTCGGGTTTCATAGTGTTAAAAATTTAGATCATTGAACATCAACTGCTTTCAGAAAGAAAATTAACCTTCCTGCTTTAATCTTACTATGATTAAGGTCATCGATTTTGATAACTTCAATCATTATCCTTTTATCACCGCAATAGGCCTCAGTCGGGCAACTTTTCGGGCAATTCCCGCATCATGGACTACATTGATCACTTCTTCAATGTCCTTGTAAGCAGTCGGCGCTTCTTCACTTACTCCCTTTCGGGAACCGGCACGAACATGAATATCTTTTGAAAGAAGTTCTTTTTCCAGGTTGTGAATATTCACCGCACGAGTTGCGGCATGTCGGGACATTCGTCTGCCTGCTCCGTGACAGGTTGATCCAAAAGTTTTTTCCATTCCGGCCTGAGTGCCTACCATTACATACGAAGCAGTTCCCATACTGCCGGGAATAATCACCGGCTGACCAGTCTCTCGAAAACATTCCGGTATATCAGGATGACCGGGACCAAAAGACCTCGTGGATCCTTTGCGGTGAACGATCAGCTTCATCTTTTTGCCATTGACGACATGCTCCTCAATTTTTGCAATGTTGTGGGCGACATCATATAGGAGTTTAAGTTTTACTCCTTTGTCTTTGAAAAAGGCACTCCACAATCGCCGGGTCTTGTAAGTAATAATCTGACGATTGCACCAGGCAAAATTTGCAGCTGCCGACATCGCCTTAAAGTATGCCTGTCCATCTTCGGAATTGAAAGGAGCACATGCAAGTTCAAGATCGGGCAGGTGGATGCCATAGATTTCGGAAGCAGCAACCATATTTTTCAGATAATCTGTGGCCACCTGATGACCTAATCCCCTTGAACCGGTGTGGATGAGAACTGTAACCTGATTGAGTTTCAACCCAAAAGTTGCAGCCACCTCGGGGTCAAATATTTTATCTACATAAGAGACTTCCAGAAAATGATTTCCTGAACCGATAGTCCCTAACTGGTCAAATCCTCTCATTTTTGCCTGCTCTGAGACATAAGCTGGATCGGCATCTTTCAGGCACCCTTCAGATTCCATGTGCTCAAGATCTTCGGGCTCGGCATAGTGGTTTTCCAATGCCCATCCCGCACCGTATTTTAAAACACGATCCATTTCAAGGTCAGTCAATTGGATAGATCCTCCCTTTCCTGCGCCGGATGGAATTTGCTCATACAATGCTTTGGCAAGTGACTCTCCTCTGTTTTCAAGATCTTTTCTCTCAAGTTCCGAACAAAGAATTCGTACGCCACAATTGATATCATACCCGATTCCACCGGGAGAAATCACGCCGGATGGCCATTCTGTGGCTGCAACTCCACCAATCGGAAATCCATATCCTTCATGCACATCAGGCATTACAATAGCGGCTTTCCGGATGCCGGGGAGCATAGCCACATTGGTTAACTGCTCCAGAGATTTATCCGAACTCAGTTCCTGAAGCAATTTTTCGGAAGCATAGATATAGGCAGGCACACGCATCCCTTCCCGGGTTTCCTTGGGAATCTCCCAAAGTTGACCGTCCAATCTTTTCAAATAGTGTTTCAGTTCCATAAGTCAGATATCAAAAACTACGATGGTTTCATATTGATTGGCGGTATTTCGATGAACATTCGCCTCGTGATAGGTCACTGCCTTAATATCCTCATCTATCTCTTCGACCGGGTATCCATGAATTGAAGCTGAAATTTTCTTTTCACTCAGATGCTCAATCTCCAGTTTGCAAAACAAGGCCTTATTCAAATGCGACTGGGTCAATACCTCACCTAAAAATTCAATCAAGAGAGTGGTAAGGTTTTCAGACTTGAGGGTAATTTGTTTTTTCAGAGGAAGGCTGTGAGGTGGCTGACATGCATGCGTCTTAATTAGTTGATTCATTCCTTCCAAAGCTGCTTCAAACAATTCCAAAGCAGAATCAGCCCTCAACCTCATCCGCACATCCGCTGTATGCGCTAAATAATCGATCGTTTTCACATCTTAAAAAGTAAACTCGTATGAATTTACAAAAAAATGAGGGGTTATGAAGTCATGAAATTGGTTGACTGGAATATAAATCCGAGTGTTGCGAATGCCTCAGTTTGCGCAGGAATTCAAACCGAATCTTTCTAGGTTTTCCTTCGGAAAGGCAAAGTGAATCGAACCTTTTTGACACTTTCGATCCGGAACAAAAGCATCGGTAAAGTGACTCCCAAAGAAAGGACGAGAATAATAAACAAGGTCATCACCCCATTGTGCACAGTCCGGGTAAGTACTTCCACTTCTGTTTCGTAGATAAAGTTGATCAAACCCAAAATGGTCCGATACGCAAATGAGCCGGGGATCAGCGGGATCACTGCCGGAATGCTGATCACAATCGGGGGCACATGCCTCCAATGCGAAACCGGGATACTGGCAAAGCCGACAACAGCCGCTCCGACTGCAGATGCCAAAATGATTCCTCCTCCAACAGCCGGATCGAGTATGATAAATTTTAGAAATCCTGCCAAAAAACCACACAGGTAAATGGCAAACAGAGCACGAGCGGGTGTGTTAAAAAGAATGGCGAATCCGAAGGCTGCACAACCGCACCAAAAAGCCTTGAATAAAATGTCGATCCAGTCTGCCATCATATCACACCGAAAATATATAAAACTGTTGCCAAACCTGCTGCAATGGCGAAAGCATGCATCAGGGCATTTACCCCCCGATCAATCCCGTTAATGATATATCCATCCATCAGGTCAATGATCGAATTAATCAACAGGACCCCTGGAATAAGAAACAAGATGCAGGTTGCAAAAGCATGTTCAAGTTTGGTGGCAACGCCTATCTTCCAAAAAATCCCGATAACCACAGCAGCTAAAACTGCACTGCCATAGGTAATCATAAATGGGTTGAATTTTTTGATAACCAATTCCTGCTTCAAAAATAATCCTGCAAGAGTTGCCAGGAAGGTAATGCCCATTTCAAAGGAATTGCCTCCGAAAGTATAGCAAAAGGCAGTTCCGGCAATTCCTGTCACAATCAAAATTACAGGCCTGGGGTAAGGAGGTAAATCAATCGCTTTGTTGATTTCGGTTGCTGATTCCTCCAAACTGATTTTTTTCTCTGCGGCATCCCAACTTAACTGGCTTATGGCAGATAACACTTTGAAATTGGCACCGGGTAAAGTAGCAATGCTCTGGGTACCGGTGAAAATGATTTCCTGGGTTTCCTGTCGAAGTGAAATCGAGATATTTCGAGTTCCCAAGTCAATATTTGCTTCATATCCATAGGCACTTGCCAATCTTGAAATGTTGGTGATGACACGGTTGCTTCCAGCTCCTGACTTGATCAAGGCAACTCCTGCCTGAAGTAACATGTTTCCTAGTCTTGCAGATTCTTCAGGTGGATTGTTAATCATGATTTTAAAGGAATTTGATGAACCAAAAATGATTGGTGCAAAAACGTTGATACAATTTTTGAGGAGTGAAAGGATGTATTCTGGACAAGAATGAACTTCCCCGCATCACTTATTTTTTGTGTAATAGAATGAAATATTGCCTAGAGAAAAGGTTTCAATTACTGCCCTGCGGCAATTCTACCTCTTCTCCCCAGATGTATTTATTGAACCACTTCCAATTGTGCCAGGTGGCAGCAAGCCGTTCTTTGGGTTTGGTGATGCCGTGGCCAAAACCTTTATAGACAATCAATTCAGCAGGAACATTTTTATCTCGCAAACCTTGTAGCAACTCATAAGCATTGGCAATTGGAACACGCTTGTCGAGCTCTCCATGCTGAATGAGTGTAGGCGTTTTCGCCTGGTTGATATAGGTCATCGGGGAAGTCTTACGATAGATTTCTTCATCCTCCCATGGGGTGGCTTTCAGGTAATGCCGGGTAAATGGATGAATATCTGTGTTGACATAGTAGGTCATCCAGTTGGAAATGCCTGCCCCAACGGATGTGGCTTTGAACACATCGGAACTGGTAGTAAGGAATGCGGAGATATAGCCTCCCTGACTCCAGCCCATGCTTCCCATTTTATCGGTGTCAATCATCCCCAGAGAATCGAGGTATTCAATACCTGAAAGCACATCCCATGCATCACCCACACCGAGATTATTCACATTGAGTGAGCGGAAAGCTTCCCCATAACCCGCAGAACCTCTATAATTGGGTCTCAACACCAGAGCACCTTTGTCCAACCATTGCAAAATCGGATAGACATAACCGGGCACAGGTTGCGGGGTGTCGATTCCGGTTGGACCTCCATGAATGACCACAAGAAGAGGATATTTCTTGGAGGGATCGTAATTTTTTGGTTTGTGCAATACGCCTTCGATGACTGCTCCATCTTTGCTTTTCCAGGAGATAACTTCACTCTCGGCAGTTTTCCAGTTGGCAATCTGGTCTGACATTGAAGTAAGTTGTTTCGGTGCCGGAGCATTTGTAGCCAAAAGGAAAATCTCATTCAGCTGCTCGTCGTTTCGGGCGTTGATCGCAAATTGATCCCCGTTCTTCGAAAACGAAATGCCAAAAATTTGATCAGGTGAATTTAAGAAAGTACCGATCTCTCCGGTTTCCGGATTGATTTTATAGAGGGGTCTTTTGGTTTTGTTCGAGGCGGAGAAGTAAATGCCCGAGTTGTTCCAAATCAACCCTCCGATCTGTTCATCAAAATCCCTGGCAAGCTGACGCTGTTCTTTGGTTGAGATGGAGATGGAATACAACTTGTTGTTGGTGTAGAAGTAGGAAATCGAGTCCGATAGATTGGTGGTGAACAGCAACTCTTTGGAATCGGGTGACCAGGCCTGCAGGTTATCTCCGTTTGGATTGGAGACGAGCAAAGAGGTTTCTTTTTTGGATAAATCCAGAACTGAAATCCGGGATTTGCTTCTCGTGTTGATCAAAGGATCTGGCTGATGATTGAAGGCAAGTTTTGACCCGTCAGGGGAAACCAAAAAAGATGTTACCGTAAACTCACCTTCCGTCAGTCTTCTGGCTTTTGACCACTCAATGCAGCCTGCCTTTACTTTCAGGGAATCCACCGTTTCATAGCAGGGTATTTCGGTAGGCATGGGACGATTGGGATCAAAGTCAATTTCCCAGAGATGGGAAAGGGTGAAGTCCTTATCATCTGTTTCAAAAGCGCCATACCGCTTCTCGATTTCCTTTTTATCCTGCTTCTCCGGTTTCAAAAAAATCAGTTTGGTTCCGTCAGGATGCCACTCCAATCCTTCAATGTTTTCCTCTTCATGAGTCACAGGTCTGGCTTCACCGCCATCCGTATAGACCACATGAATCTGGTTTTTGTTTCCACGGTCAGCCATAAAAGCAATCCACTTTCCGTCAGGAGACCAGACAGGATTTGTACTATTTCCTTTTAGGGTATTGGTCAACTGAAAAGGAGTCTGACCGTTTTTCGATAACCATATTTCCGTGTCGTACCGGTTGTCGGTCCAGTCTGTGGTCTGCACTGTGTAGGCCACGTGCTTACCGTCCGGAGAAATAGCGACAAATCCGGCATTCCGCAGGGATATTACCTGTTCCATTGTAGGAACCTGCTGTGCAAAAAGGAGTGTGGGAATGCAGAACAGAAAATTTAGAAGTAGAATGTTTTTCATCGGTAGGGGACTTGAAGAGTTATTTTGTTTGCAAAAAAGTGCAGACACTTTTGTCTGATTGAATTTAAAGAAGGAAAACTATAACTCAAGATGGGGAGATGAAAAAAGAGGGGGAACAAAGCATAGGGAAATTGTGTGACATCCCCGAACTGGGTTGGACTTATTTATTCCCTCACCCAAAGGCTGTCATTCTTTACAAAGGCCACCAAACCCAGGCTTTTGGCCAGATAGATTTCTTGTGGCTGCACGTTTGGGTTGGACTGACTGACTCGGAGCACTTGATTGTATTGCTTCCCATCCAAACTTAAGCTGCTGAAGTTTTTGTATTGATATTCTTCAAAATCGTCTTTGCTATGTCGGGTCCTTGAACCTGTGAGTGTATCATTTACCATCAAAAGTTCAAAACTCATCCGATCCAAGAAAATATTTATAGTTATTTTCTCTTCCGGATTGCTATAACCGATGGAGTTATAAATCTTGAGCGATTGGTCTTTGGTGTAGTGGGTTGACCCAAAGGAGCTGTAGCAGTTGCGAGCAATACCATCTGGAAAAAAAGCAAAAATCGCAGGCCTTTCATATTCGAGTATATAGGGTTCGGTGATCTGATATTCTGAGATGAGTTCAAAAGTTTGATCACCGCTTCTGAATGAGTAATCTCTTCCTTGCGGAAAAAGTATCCAATTGGTCTCTTGAATTCCAAAATCAAAAGCTTCGCAGGATCGAACAACCAGTTTGTCTTCAGCAGGAATACACCCAACGATTCCAATGATAAAAATGCAAGCCGCTAGTAGCTTCACTGATTTCATAGTGTGTTTGCTTTTTTATGATGGTTTAGTTTCAATTTCAAATTTTTTGAGGAAATTTTGGTGGTTTGAAGTTGCTTTAATCAATGGAACGAGTTGAATTACTATCTGATGAGGAAGATCAAAAGTGTCTTGAGCATTTAATACCCCGCTATTCTTTAAGTGTGTAATCCAGTGGCATCAATTCCCCTATTTTTTCCCAGCCCATATATCCTTCCAAAAATATCCCAGATCGATTTCCATAGGTTCCGTTTTTGAAAATCTCCATTTCTCCTTTGCTCAGTATTAGGATGGATCGTTGTCCCCTGGGAGTTCTTGGAGCAAATTGTCTGAGGTATTCTTTGGATTCCAATTCCTTGGTGTAAGTGACATGAAGAAGGTGGTCAAAAGTTAGATACTTATGCCCTTTCTCATCTATTCGGACAAGGACACTTTCTGGGACAGGTTCATATATATGCTTGTCGATGTAGGGATTTAGGCGTTCCTTTTGAAGAAAATTTTGGTTTAGCGAATCCTTTTCGTCAGAATTTGTGGTCAAGGCAAACCTTTCTTTAGCTGTATCGATTTGGCTTTGTTCCGGTCTTTCAGGGTTTTTGTTGCGAATCACGGTACTAAACTCAAAGCCTTCCTCGTCTGCATTCCCCTCATACAAACTCCAAACCAGGTGCTGAAGAGAACCTTGATAAGCTTTTCTTCGATTGGCTTCTACTCGATTTGCTCTTGATCTTTTCAGAGTTGTGACAGCAATAAACTGTGGATATCCACTTACATAGAATGATTTGCTTCTCAGAGAATAAGTAAATTCTTCAAGCAGGAATTCCACGCGGTAACCCAAATTTGAATTTTCGATTTGAAGCAGGTCAGGGGCAGTTACTTTTAGTGTCTGAGGCTCCGAATCAGAGTCCAAGTGCAGAATGTTCTGGTTTAAAATTCTGGAAGCTTTCCCATTTCTTGATGTTCCTAGAAAGAATTGATTGAAAATTTTCAGATTTTCAAACCAAACGGGATCCCGCTGATCTTCAACTTCGAGAAAATCCAATTCTGGATATGCTGGAGTAAGAAAAATCTGATATGCTTCCTTCTGCATTTCTGTTGTGGCGATTCTAAAGATTTTGGGTTCATATCCTAACATTCTAACCAATACTTCATAGCTGCCTTCGGGAATCTGTAAGAAAAAATAGCCTTGCTCATCTGTACTTATTCCTACTGTGGTTCCAGTCAAAAATACGGTAGAATAAGGAACACCTGACCTACTAGTACTATCCAATACCCTTCCTCTGAATTCAATTTGGGCTGAAATCGTCAAAGGGAGCAGTAATAATACTATTGAAAAAAGATGTCTCATGGGTCCTTGTTTTTAGACAGTGAAAAGTAAATGAATAAATACTAAAGAATTATTATTCAATAGAAGTTAAACTTCAATTTTAAAAAAAAGTAACGATTAACCATCCCACCGCTACTTGAAGTTTGTACCCTCGAGATCTTATCTTTGGGGTTGAAATCCCAGGACAGGACCTCCAAATTGCAAATTTGGAGGTGCGAGAACGAGCGATTAATACCCCGCTGCTTGCCCGTCTTTCCTTGACTCCGATGCGCCGATGTAGACTTTCCTGATTTTGTCGTAGTAGATTGCTTGATAGCCTCCATAAGGTCCGATGCTGTACTCGATGCGGTGGCCCATTTCCTCAAGTTTTCGGATCACTTCGTAGTCGAACCCGCTTTCCAAGTTGAGCGACCCTCCGTTGGTCATTCTCGATCCGGTTGGTTCGGACGAGCCGTTATGTCGCATCCTCGGCGCATCGCCAGCTTCCTGAAAATTCATCCCAAAATCAATCAGATTTACCACAATCTGGGTATGTCCCTGAGGCTGAACCGATCCTCCCATCAGGCCAAAACTTAAATAAGGTTCTCCGTCTTTGGTGATAAATGCCGGAATGATCGTATGAAAAGGTCTCTTGCCTTTGGCAAGGGAATTCCAGTGATCCGCATCCTGGACATTAAACATCTGTCCTCTGTTTTGCAGGACGAAACCTAATCCATCCGGCACCATACCTGATCCAAACTCATCATAAATGCTTTGAATGAAGGAAACCATATTCCCTTCTTTGTCTGCCACGGTCAGGTAAGTCGTATTGCCCTTTTCGATTTCTCCGGCCGGATAGGTCATTGCAGCTTTGTCGGGATCGATCAGTTTTCTGCGTTCGTCGGCATATTCTTTTGAAATCAACTGATCAACCGGGATTTGATTGAAGGCAGGATCGGCATAGAATTTTGCCCGATCTTCGAAAGCCAGCTTTTTGGCCTCAGTAAGGACGTGGAGGTATTCGGCACTTCCAAAACCCATGGACTTGATATCAAATCCCTCGAGAATATTCAGCATTTGAAGCACAGCGATCCCCTGACCATTTGGGGGAAGTTCCCAGACATCATAACCTCGGTAATTGGTGCTCACAGGTTCCACCCATTCAGAAGTGTGCTTTTTCAAATCTTCGTAGCGGAGATAGCCCTCGTTTTCCTTCATGAATCGGTCGATCGTCCGGGCAATTTCTCCTTCGTAAAAAGCCGATCTTCCTTCTTTTGCAATCAGCTCATAGGTGTTGGCCAGGTCGGGATTTTTGAAGACTTCCCCCTTTTTAGGTGTGTTTTTTCCATTGGGCATGTAGGTTTTCCGGAAACCGGGAATGTCTTGCATCTCGGGCCAATGCCCGTTCATCTGCCAGGCGATCACTTCAGAAACCGGGAATCCCGCATTCCCATAATCAATGGAAGGCTGGAGAATTTCCTGCATCGAAAGCTTTCCAAAGCGCTTGTGCATTTCAAACCAACCGTCCACGCAACCGGGAACTGAAACCGGCAGCGGGCCGAGTAGGGGAACGTAGTTCAGTCCCTTTTCCTTGAAAACTTCCATCGTAAGACTTTCAGGAGCTCTGCCGCTTCCATTGAAACCATAGAGCTTTTTTGTTTTGGCATCCCAGATAATGGCAAAAACATCGCCTCCGATTCCGCAGGCATTAGGTTCGACCAAGCCCAACATTGCATTGGCGGCGATTGCCGCATCCATTGCCGAACCTCCTTTTTTCAAAATATCCAATGCAACCTGAGTGGCAAGTGGCTGGCTTGTAGCGGCCATTCCGTTTTGGGCTAAGACCTCAGATCGCGTAGCGAAGGATTTTCCCGAAACTCTGTCTTGCGAAAAGGATAAAATAGGTAGAACCATACTTATGAATAAAATTAAGAGGACTTTCATTTTTCTACTTGGATTTAAGATCGTGGAGAATTCGAAACTAGCCTGAACCTTAGACTTTTCGAATACCGAAAATGTAAAAATATAGGAATAACCGTTTTTATCGATCGTATTTATTTCAGGTCAATTGGGAATGCCCGATGCCCCTAAAAACAAATGATATTATATATCGGATTATAAATCCGAAAATTATCTGAGTTCGAGATTTTAAGCCGCTAGCTATCGGCTCTTGAACAGAGAGAAGTTATTTGAAACGACTACGAAGTGGTCCAACTTTGAATAGCCCCCCCCGTGACCCCGATGGCTCCCAGGGGAGGGGGACAAGGGTAAATAAAATGTATGGGTACCGCCCAAGCCTAAAAGGCTTGAATAAATTGATAATTAGGTTTGATCCTTCCAGTGGATTATTGGAACTGCTAAATTAGATTGGACAATAGGTTGTTCCCCTTAACATAGAATCATTAAAGCGAGATCAAGAAGGATTTTTTCCAACCCCTTAGTTTTGATTGATTGATTTCCCGGAGATTTTAGCTTTTTCCTCAGTGATCTCTTCTTTCAGAATTGAATTGATATCCACTTTTGCACCGCGGAGGAAGTGCACGGTGGTGCCTTTTTCCAGGGAAAGAGGATGGGTGATCCTGCCGATTTCCTGATATTCTTCAAAGAAACCAAGTTCCCGGTCGGTGACCGGCTCGTCGTCTGTCCGCACCAGGATCAGGTTTACAATCGGTTCCTCCAGATCAAACCAATACAGGTAATCTGCATTCATAGTCAGGGCTTCGAGTTCGGGGATTTTTGAGTAATAGTTGATCGCTCCCGCCTCCCCGTAATTGCCGCAGAGGATCAGTGTTCGCCCGTCTTTTGGCATCAATGAATACGCGGAATCAACTTTTGCCGCCAGTTCGCTCCAGCCCAGCATATCTGCAAAGTCCTGAGGAATGGGGTGCACCTTTCCGTCTTCCCAGCGATTCAGGCCTAGTTTTGAATAGTCAGGCGGATCTTTCATCAGTCGCTCAGGGGAATAAACCGGATGGATCAGGGTAAATGCGGGAAGGAATAGGAGGGGAGGAATGATAAGCAGAATCGGTTTGAGGATTCTTTTCCAAAAGGGGAGATTTCTCGCTTCGCTCGAAATGACGGAATCAGGATTCTTGTTTAGCAGTCTCTCTATCCAGACCGAACCGAAAGCCAGCAGAATCGGATAAAGTCCAAGGGCGTAGTAGCCTTTGGCCTGAAACCAAGTGAAAATAGCCAGTGTGAAGACCTCCGTCCAGAAGAGGAAACGGAAGTTTTTGAATTCTCCCGCTTTTAAGAGCCCGATCAACCCGGCGGCCAAAATGAAAATTGATGGATAGAAAAAGAGCAATTGCTCCTTCAGAAATCCGCTTCGTTCCATATTGACCAATTGGTGTTTGGTTAACTGCTCCATGTGGAAGAGGACCGGAAAACCGTTTTCCCATTGCCAATAGAGATTCGGGCTAATCAACAGCAATGCAAGAATAAGAGCAAAATACAAATGGCGATTGGAGAAAATGCTGCGCTGTGAAGTCAAAATCAAAGCGGGTAGCAACCCCATGGCGAGAAAGGCGATGTTGTATTTGTTGAGAAACCCGAAAGCAAAGGATAATGCCAGCAGGTAAATCCACTTTGGTTGCTTGGTTTGGAAGAATCGAACGAGCGTGTAAAGCACCAAAGTCCAGCAAAGGATATCGATGGTATTGGGCTGGAAAAGGATATTTAACCGGGCCATGGCCGAGAATATAAATGCGATGGCACTCAGGATTCGGGCAAAGAGATTTCCGCCCAGTGCTTCCACCGTTTTCCAGACGACAAAGAGAGTCAGTCCTCCAATCAAAGCAGGAATGAGGCGTACCCAAAATTCCCCATTTCCCAGAAATCGAATCACCAATGAAATCCAGGAAGTGACTGGAGGAACGGATAGATAGCCCCATGCGAGATGATCCGCCTGATCGAGGTGGAGGAATTCATCCCGCTGCAAGTCAAAGTCCGGGTGGACCAGCAGGAATTGAGAGGAGATTTTTAGAAGGAGGAAAAAGAAAAGGACATAGGTAGATTTCATAGATAAAAATTTTCGTGACCGATGTTTACTTCTCCGCTTCCATGATCACATCACCCGTTAAAAATCAACTTAAAAGTCGTGCCTTCTCCCTGCTTGGAACGAACCTGAATATTGCCTTTGTGGCGGCGCATGATCTGCTTAGAAAGGCTAAGTCCGATTCCGGAACCTTTACTTTTGGTAGTGAAGAAAGGAATGAAAATCTTGCCCAAAGCTTCTTCCTCGATACCCTTTCCGGTGTCGCTGACTTCCAGGATGATCTTCCCCGACTCATCGATAAATGCACTGAGGGTGATTATTTTCTCCTCAGATTCTTCCAAAGCCTGAATGGCATTTTGAAGCAAATTGATCATCACTTGCTCGATCTGATTTTGATCTCCAAAGAGAATCAGTTCATTCGGATTAAGCTCTTTTTTCAGGGTAATTCCCTGGGATTCGAGTTGATTTTGAAGTAAGATTTCGAGCTGATCGAAGAGCTTTGATATTCCGATACTTCCGAATTTTGGTGCGGGGATATGCGCCAGACTTCGGAACTCAGATACAAAACTGATCAGTCCCTGACTCCGTTTTTCAATCGTGCTGATTCCCATCAGGCAGTCCTCCATATCGGCAGGATTTAGCGGCTCATTATGATCCATCTTGTCTTCAAGCTCGCCCTTCAGTGTGCCGGCGAGGGATGAGATTGGTGCAATACTGTTCATGATCTCGTGGGTAAGGATTTTCACCAGATTTTGCCAGGCTTCCATTTCCTTTTCTTCAAGTTCGGACTGAATATTTTGTAGTGATACAAGTTTGAATTTTTCGCCTCTCATCAGCAATTCGATCACGTAAACTGAAAGCTGCATGATCCCGTCGGGATGGGCGATTTTGATCAGTTCGCTTCCGCCGGTTCGCAGATTCTGAATCGCGAGATGGAGTTCTTTGTTGATGCTTTCGATTTGAGCGATGTTTTTCAATTCTTCCACATCCAAAATCCGCTTGGCGGCAGTGTTGACGATCTGGATTTCACCATTTTCGCCATAGGTGATCAGGCCGATACTCAGGTGCTTGAAGACAGATCTGAAATACTGGTAATTGGCTTCCTTCTCTGCCTGATCCTCTTTCAGCTTGGCCAAGATCGCATTGAACTCGATGTGGAGATCATCCGTCTCTGTCCCGTCAAACTTGACCGGATAGAGTTGGCTGTACTTGTCCTGCTTGATATTGTCGAGGAAGGTCCGGACTTTTTTGAACGAACTCTCCGAATAACGAAGCATAAAAATTATCTGAAAAATCACCAGAATAATAAACAGGGAAATCATAAAGACACCCCAAGTATCGAATATGGCGTAGGAAAGAAGAAACAAGGAACCTGCCAGGAGTAGGATTCTTCCCAGCAAGCCAACTTTATAGTCCATATTTTTCTAATCTTCTGTAGAGGGAAGCGCGGGTAAGTCCGAGTTCCTTGGCTGCTTTGGAGATATTTCCACCGTTTTTATCGATTGCCCTCTGAATGGTGCTTCGCTCCATATCATCGAGATTCAGGGTGACGGCGGTTGGTGCTTTTTCGGAAGCGGGTTTTGCAGAAAGGAAGAAGAAATCCCTTGAATCCAACTCGGTTCCTTCAGCCATGATGATCGCTCGCTCAATCGCATGCTGGAGTTCCCGGATATTTCCGGGCCAGCCATATCGCTGAAGCAAGTCCATTGCAGATGAAGTGAAGCCAGTAAAGTTTTTACGGTATTTCTGGGAGTAGCTTTTCAAGAAGTGATTTGCCAAAACAGGAATATCATCGTGTCTTTCTCTCAACGGAGGAAGGAAAATCTCAACGGTATTGATCCTGTAAAGTAAATCCTGGCGGAAAGAATTCTCCATCACCATTTCATGCACATGCATGTTGGTAGCGCAGATCAGGCGGATATCCACCGGAATGGATTTGTTGGTACCAATCCGGGTCACTTCTCTTTTTTGTAAAACGGTGAGAAGCTTGGATTGCAGAGGCATGGATAGATTTCCGATTTCGTCCAGAAATAAAGTACCGTTATCAGCTACTTCAAATCGACCTGCCCGGTCTTCTTTGGCATCGGTGAAAGCGCCTCGCTTGTGACCAAAAAGCTCACTTTCAAAAAGTGACTCAGTGATTGATCCCATATCGACACCTACAAAGATATCATCCTTTCGAAGGGAGCGCTCGTGGATTGCACGGGCGATGAGTTCTTTTCCGGTTCCGTTTTCTCCCAAAATCAGAATATTCGCATCAGTCTGGGCGACTTTATCAATGATCGAAAAAATATTTTTCATCGAGGCGCTACTGCCGATGATGTCGGCGTAAGGCTTCTTGAGATCCGTTTGAAGTTGTTTTTGCTTCTTCTGAAGCTTGTCCACTTCATTGTAGCTTTCCTTAAGTTTGATTGCGGAAGAAAGGGTTGCAATCAGCTTTTCGTTTTGCCAGGGTTTCAGAATGAAATCCGTCGCACCTTCTTTCAACGCCTGAACTGCCATTTCCACATCTCCGAAAGCCGTGATCAGAATCACTACTGCTTTTGGGTCGATTTCTTTGATTTGTTTGAGCCAGTAGAATCCTTCTTTTCCGGAGGTAGTATCCTCCCGAAAATTCATATCCAGGAGAATCACATCGTAGCTGTTGTTACTGATCAGAAATGGGATTCTTCTCGGATCTTTTTCAATCATGACTTCTTTTGCATGCTTTTTCAGGAGCATTTTGGCTGCGAAAAGCAAGTCTTCATTGTCGTCGATGATGAGTATTTTTCCTAAATCTTGAGTTTCCATGGTTGACTGTTTGGATATACTAGGGGAAAATTATGCCAACCCTGATTAGGGCGATATTTAGCTGTTTCTCATGTTAAAATGTCCGTTAATGTACGGTTTTATATTGAAATCGGACACTTTTGTCCGGGTTTTCAGCCTTGAGAGATTTTTCATAACTTTGCATTTCACAAAATCAAAAAAACATGGAAGCTAAAAAGGGTGATTCAGTGCAGGTGCACTATACAGGAAGACTGGAAGATGGAAGCGTTTTTGACACCTCTGTATCTCGTGAGCCTCTTGGTTTCACACTTGGAGACGGAAATATGATCAAGGGATTTGATGCTGCTGTTTATGGAATGATCATCGGTGATAAGAAGACTGTGACGATTCCTGCTGCTGAAGCTTATGGTGAGCGAAGAGATGATATGATGATCGATGTGCCGAGAGCGCATGTTCCCACTGATATTTTGCCTGAGATAGGTCTTAATTTGGTTTTGCAGGATGAAAACGGAAGACCAATGCCTGTGACTGTTGTATTTGTCGATGAAGAAAAAATCACGCTCGACGCCAATCACGAATTGGCAGGTCAGGATTTGATATTCGACATAGAACTTGTAAAAATAGGATAAGCAAAAAGCCCGGTCAACCGGGCTTTTTTATTGGATATTTTTTAGCCAATCAGGCATCGGATAAAGAGTCAGCTTGTCTTTGGAGATAATTGCCAGCCTTTCCTGACCAACTTGCAGGTATAGAAAATCAGGAACCTGAATCGTCGCGATTTTTTGAGTTTCACCTGTGGAAAGTGAGATTGACATCAGCTCATCCTGCTCTAACCAAAGCAAATGTTCTTTGTAAAAACAGAGTCTTTGGGTTGTTTTCACATTCAATTTTTCAAGTAAATTTCCCTGATTGTCAAAGACGAAAATCCCGGATTCCGGGACATTCATGAAAACCCTGTTTTTGAATTCCCTGATCTCAGAAACAGCAAGATTTTCTGAATTCAATATCAGATTCAAAGGTTGGGATTGAATAACCAGATTGCGCAGGTAATCCAGAGATTTCAGACTGAGATCAGACTCATCCCAAACCCAGATCACGTTGTTATTCCCAAAAGTCGCTGCCTTTGCCAAATGGATGTCAGCAATTAAAAAACCGCTTTCTGTGAGCGGATTCAGAAATCTATCGAGAACCCGGTATTCTTGAAGGTCGGAAGAGAAGCTGAAAATATTAACAGTCCAGGCTGCTTCCAACTGATTGAGCCGCCCTTGTCTAGCAGGAGAAAACAGGTTCAACTCCTTCCCCTCAGCACTGAAAAGATAAATATCACCTGCGATGTTGCTTACGAAAACCTGGTCTTTGGTGTCCAAAGAAACCAGATCAATGTTTTTTAAAGTAATCTCCGCAATCGGTTTATCCAGTAGATGGATTTCCTGAGTGAATCCGGAAAGGCAGATCAGGCAAAAAAGTATAAGTAACGTCAACCTCATTTTTCAAAGGTTTTGAGAGTTGCTTTTTTGCCATCAAACTCTAAAAAAGTATACTGGCTTACCCATTCTCCCAGATTAATATAAGTGGATTTTTCACCAACAGGGAGTTCTAAAGGAAGATGTCGGTGACCAAAAATATAATAGTCGTGATGTTGACTTGCCTGGATTTCTTTGCAATAATGCCATAGCCACTCATCTTCTCCGAGAAAATGGCTTTCATTTTTTGAGCTATTGGTAATGCGGCTTTTGCTGGACCAGGCGCGGGCAAATTTGACGCCCAAATCAGGATGGAACCATCTGAACAGCCAATTGGAAACCGGATTTGTGAAGACATTTTTGAGGAATTTATAGGATTTGTCACCGGGTCCAAGTCCGTCTCCATGGCCGACAAGCAAGTTTTTTCCTTCCACGGAAAGCTCTATAGGATTGTGGTAAACAGGGATTCCGAGTTCTCGGGTGAAGTAGTCCCTCATCCATAAATCGTGGTTTCCTGTAAAGAAAAAGATGGGAATCTTACGGTCCCGTAACTGGGAGATTTTGGAAATGAAGGGGATAAAACCCTTTGGAATGACCTCTCCATACTCAAACCAGAAATCGAAGATGTCTCCGACAAGAAAAATGGCCGCGGCGTCCTCTGCAACTGAATCCAGCCAACGGATGATCTTTCGCTCTCTCAGCTTGCTTGTCTCTGGATTTGGAGCGCCTAAATGAAAGTCAGAAGCAAAATAGAGCTTTTTTCCATTCAGGGGAAAATCCGGTGGGGTCGAATGCATCGCTAAAGATAAACTCAGGGAGGATAAATAAAAAAG
Source organism: Algoriphagus sp. (assembly GCA_029945945.1). GTDB lineage: Bacteria > Bacteroidota > Bacteroidia > Cytophagales > Cyclobacteriaceae > Algoriphagus. The sequence continues at coordinate 502,326 of JAQSDM010000005.1, forward strand.
CCCTGAGAGTTTCAGGGCTTTTGGTAAGAATAATAGTTTTATGAATTGCTTTCCTCAGGGAGGACCTTAGCTTCACCTTGTTCTTCAGCTTCGCCTTGTATTTCGGGAGTGGTTAATTTGTCTGTGACCACTTCCGGAGCAGATTCTTTTTTGTTCGTATACGCCTGATAAGTCGTTTCCTTTTCAAAAGGTCGCTTGCCAATCAACTTTTCCAAATCAGACTGGAACAAGATTTCTTTTTCCAAAAGCTCTTTTGCAAGAGTTTCTAATTCTGTAACCTTGCTTTTAAGCAAATCTTTGGTTCGCTCATAGGCCGAAAGGACTAATTTTCTCACTTCCTCATCGATGGTTTCCGCAGTAGTTTCAGAATAAGGCTTGGTCATTTTGTATCCGTCAGCTTTCGAATCATAAAAGGAAACGTTTCCGATTTTATCATTCATACCATAAACAGAAACCATGGAATAAGCCATTTTGGTCACTCGCTCCAGATCGCTCAATGCGCCGGTGGAGATTTTATTGAAGATGATTTCTTCAGCAGCACGTCCTCCGAGAGTCATGCACATCTCATCAATCAATTGCTCTGTCTGGTATAAGAACTGCTCTTTTGGAAGGTATTGAGCATAGCCCAAAGCAGCAACTCCACGAGGGACAATACTTACTTTTACCAATGGATCAGCATGCTCCAGGAACCATCCCGCTACTGCGTGACCTGCTTCGTGGTATGCCACGATTTTCTTTTCCTCAGGAGAAATGATTTTATTTTTCTTTTCAAGACCGCCGATTACTCTGTCCACTGCATCCTGGAAATCCTGCATGTCAACCGCAGTTTTATTCCTTCTTGCAGCGATAAGGGCAGCTTCATTACAAATGTTTGCAATCTCAGCACCCGCAAAACCAGGAGTCTGAGCAGCCAATTTCTTAGGATCGATGTCATCCGCCACTTTAATCGGGGCAAGGTGAACTTTGAAAATCGCCTCACGACCGTTGATGTCCGGCTTGTCGATGGAGATCTGTCTGTCAAATCTACCGGCTCTAAGCAACGCGCTATCCAAAACATCCGGTCTGTTGGTTGCCGCCAGGACGATTACTCCTGAGTCAGTGCCAAAACCGTCCATTTCCACCAGAAGGGAGTTCAATGTGTTTTCACGTTCGTCATTTGAACCAGGCATTTGACCTTTTCCTCTTGAACGACCGATCGCATCAATCTCATCAATGAAGATGATACAAGGTGCTTTTTCTTTTGCTTGCTTAAACAAATCTCTTACTCTCGCTGCACCAACTCCGACGAACATTTCAACGAAATCTGATCCGGAAAGCGTGAAAAACGGAACTCCTGCCTCACCTGCAACAGCTTTTGCAAGAAGAGTTTTACCGGTACCAGGAGGCCCGATCAGCAAAGCACCTTTCGGTATTTTACCTCCAAGTTTTGTGAATTTGGAAGGAGTTTTAAGGAATTCTACAATCTCCTGTACCTCTTCTTTAGCTTCATCCAGACCTGCCACGTTGTCAAAAGTGATTTTCACTTTGTTGTCAGCATCAAAAAGCTGAGCTTTTGATTTGCCTACATTGAAGATTTGACCGCCTGGACCGGAAGGACCTGACATTCTTCTCATCATAAACCAGAAGAAGACAAACAGAAGGATCAGGAATCCAAAGCTGCCGAAATAGCTGCTCCAATTTTCTTCAGTGGTTACCTCATATCCGATTCTGTTTTCCGCAGGAACTTTCTGTTCAAGTGCTTCGAAATCAGCAGCAAATGTCTCTGAAGAAGCTACTTGCAAGGAGTAATGTGGGCCAGCCGGATTGAAAAGCGTGGAATTGGCCTCCAATTCTTCTTTGTATTTGGGTAGAGATAAAGCGCTTGGCTTAAGGGTGATGTCCACCCTGTCCATGTTTTTAATAAAGACAACCTTGGCCACATCGTTGGCCATGTACATGTCTTCAAATCGTTTTTTAGTAACGTCAATTACTGCACCGCGCTGCTGTACCCAGGTAAGGCCAATTAAAACCAAAACTGCGGCGATAATAAGCCAAAGTTGGAAATTGGGTTTTGGGGGAGTTTTTGGGAGTAAGTTTTTATTTTTAGATTTCTCGCTCATTGCTTATTAGGTAATTCTTTAAACTTAAGGTAAAACGGATTAAGGTTCTTAAAGTTTGGGATTGTTTTTATCCGATTCGGGTAATTTTTGCATCTCCCCACAACTCTTCTAATCCGTAAAACTCTCTTTGATCTTTAAGGAAAATATGGGCAACAACGTTCACATAATCTACCAAAACCCATTGTTTACTACTTTTTCCTTCTGTTCTCCAGGGTTTTGCCTCTCCTGCTTTTGAAACTTGTTCTTCGATTGAATCCGAAATAGCATCTAGTTGGGTGTCAGAATTGCCGGAACAAATCACAAAAAAATCGGTAAATCTGTTTTTGATATTTCTGAGATCCATCAATACAATGTTGGAAGCCTTTTTTTCTTCCATTCCTTTGACGATCACTTTGCTCAGCTGTTCTGCTGTCATATTATTAGTTTAATTTTGCTTTCGCTTGGTAAATATCACTCTTGATAAGCGAACCCAAAATTTATGTATAAAATCCTTGCCAACACGATTTTTTTAGGGAAAGATGTTCATTTCCTGCCAGAGTGTCACTCCACCAATGACACGGCTTTGCAGTTGGTCAGAGAAAAAAGGGCGAAAGAAGGGACCATAATAATTTGTGCAAATCAAACTCACGGGAAAGGACAAAGGGGTAATACCTGGATGGCTGAACCGGGTAAAAATCTTACTTTTTCGCTTGTTCTCAGGCCCTCATTTATGGATATATCGGAGCAATTTTACCTCAATATGACTGTCTCAAACAGCATTCGAAGGCTTTTGCAGGATTATATTCCAAATCTTCAAGTGAAATGGCCCAATGATTTGATAGTCCCTGGTTTTGGAAAAATAGGAGGAATATTAATTGAAAATACTTTTTCAGGAGAAGGTTGGGAAAATGCAGTCGTGGGAATCGGATTGAATATTAATCAGTTAAACTTTGATTCGGAAGGTGCAACTTCCCTTTCGTTGTTGACAGGAAACCAATTTAATCTGGAAGAACTTTTTAGGTTGCTGGTTACTCAAATAGAGCAAGGTTACATCCAATTGAAGAAAGGAAAATGGAATGAAATAAAGGCGGATTATCTCCACCATCTTTTTTTGAAAGATAGATTAGCCAAATTTTCATCTGATGGAATGGTGTTTTTCGGAATTATAACAGGGGTGAATCAGGAAGGAAAGGTTGAAATAAGTCTTCAAAATGGCGACCAGGCATTATTTGGACTGAAAGAGGTTAGTTTTTTGGATTTACCTTAGATTTTAGATTCTAAAATTTATGAGGTAACTTTACCGACTTTGTAAGAATTCAATCTGTTAACAATCAATACTATGTCAGAAATTAAATCTGAAAAATTCATTCAGTTCAAGGTAAAAGATATTTCCCTTGCTGAGTGGGGAAGAAAAGAAATTAAATTGGCGGAAGCCGAAATGCCGGGCCTTATGGCCTTGAGGGAGGAATTTGGTCCTTCTCAGCCTTTGAAAGGAGCCAGAGTTGCAGGATGTCTTCACATGACCATCCAGACAGCAGTTTTGATCGAGACGCTTAAAGCTCTTGGTGCTGAAGTGACCTGGTCTTCTTGTAACATTTTTTCTACACAGGATCATGCTGCGGCTGCCATTGCAGCAGCAGGAATTCAGGTTTATGCCTGGAAAGGTCAGACTGCTGAAGAATTTGACTGGTGTATCGAGCAGACCCTTTTATTCGGAGAAGATCGTCAGCCGCTTAACATGATTTTGGACGATGGCGGTGACTTGACCAATATGGTTTTGGATCTTTATCCTGAGCTTGTTGCAGGAATCAGAGGTCTTTCTGAAGAGACTACAACCGGTGTCCACAGACTGTACGAAAGAATGAAGAACGGAACTCTTCCGATGCCTGCAATCAACGTAAACGATTCTGTTACCAAGTCTAAGTTTGACAACAAATACGGCTGTAAAGAATCATTGGTAGATGCGATTCGTCGTGCTACTGACGTAATGATGGCTGGAAAAGTAGCAGTTGTTGCTGGTTACGGTGATGTTGGAAAAGGTTCTGCAGCTTCCTTGAAAGGTGCAGGAGCAAGAGTAATTGTGACTGAAATCGATCCGATTTGTGCGCTTCAGGCTGCTATGGATGGTTTCGCAGTGAAGAAAATGGTAAACGCAATCAAAGAAGCGGACATCGTAGTTACAGCAACCGGTAACAAAAACATCATCACCTCCGAACATTTCAAAGCAATGAAAGACAAGGCGATCGTTTGTAACATCGGCCACTTCGATAATGAAATCGATATGGCTTGGTTGAATGGAAACTATGGTCATACTAAGAATGTGATCAAGCCACAGGTTGATCTTTATGAGATCGACGGTAAAGAAATCCTGATTTTGGCGGAAGGTAGATTGGTTAATTTAGGTTGTGCCACAGGTCACCCATCATTTGTGATGTCAAACTCATTTACAAACCAAACGTTGGCGCAGCTTGAATTATGGCAAAACCATGAGAGCTATGAGCCGGGAGTATATGTTCTACCTAAGCACCTGGATGAGAAAGTTGCATTCCTCCACCTTGCAAAATTGAGCGTAGAATTGGATACACTTTCTGATGATCAGGCTCAATATATTGGCGTGGAAGTGAAAGGTCCTTTCAAACCTGAGTACTACAGATATTAATTTAAAAAAAATAGAATTGAAAAGCCCCGAAGTGATTCGGGGCTTTTTTTATGGATTGAGCAGAAGCCGCCTCCCGTCGGAAAGGACGACGTAGGCCTCAACTTTGCATTTTTCTTTCCATTCATACATGAGACTATGAGTTAACTGACTTGTTTCACTCCTGGAGACTTGCCAGGTTTCCTTTCCGGCAACGGGCAAAAGCTGATTGTCTTGAAAACAGGAAAAGAGTAATTCTCGTTTATCGTTAAAGTCAAAAACGAAGTTTCTTCCGGCAGGATTTCTTCCGTTTATCATTCCTTTTGAGTTCACCCCGATAACAATTCCGTTGACAAGACTTAGCGTATGAGTCAGATTTCCGGCGAATTGGTGCGTTAGCAGATTTTTAGTTTTATGCGTGAGCGTTTCGAAGGTTTCATTGACCACTCCCAAAGAATTTTTGGTGAAAGTCCTGATGCCATTTATTGAGGCGTCCTCAAAAGTATAATTCTCATATTCAAGAAACCAGATTGGGGTTTCTGCATCAGATTGAGAAAGATTCAGAATTAGTTTTCCGGATCTTTTTGATTTGCCAGTTTGCTCGCAGGTTTTCGCAGGATCGAATGTAAGAGTGACACGCTTGGCAGTTTTATCTAAAAGGATTTCAGGGCACCCCGGTAGATCGAGCGACTCTGCATTAGAGTACTGGTCGAAAGATAGTTGCGTAAAAAATAGTGCTTCACTCCAGGCATTTGAAACAATGAATAGCTGTGAGGCTTCTGTCGGAAGATCGGTACTGATTACTCTGTCTTCATCTTCTTTACAGGAGGTTAGAAAAACCAGGATAAAGAAAACGTGAAGGACTCTATTTTTCATTCAGCTTACTGTTTGGGCAAAATTAGCGTTTTTTGACAATAGCCTAACCTCTTTCAAATACTGGGCCTAATGGCTATCTTCGAAATCAACGATAAACCAAATCCATATGATAATGACCGATGGTATGCTCAAACCCGGAGCCCTGAAAGGAAAAAACATAATTATCACCGGAGGAGGAACCGGGCTAGGCCGATCCATGGGTGAGTATTTTTTGGAGCTTGGAGCCAATTTGGTAATTACCTCCCGAAAGCTCGATGTTCTGGAAGGAACGGCCAAAGAAATGATGGATCAAAAGGGAGGAAAGGTAATCCCTCTGGCATGTGATGTTCGTGAAATCGACCAAGTAGAAAAGATGTGGAAAGATGCCACGGAGCAATTGGGTCAAATTCACGTGGTCCTTAATAATGCAGCTGGAAATTTTATCAGTCCAACCGAGCGATTATCAACCAATGCATTCAATACTGTTCTGGATATTGTGCTCAAAGGAACTTCTCAAGTGACGCTTACTGCCGGGAAAGATTGGATAGCCAAAAAACAGCCAGGTACTTTTTTGAATATTGTGACCACTTATGCTTGGACAGGATCAGGCTATGTAGTACCATCAGCAGCTGCTAAAGCCGGAGTTTTGGCGATGACAAGGTCGCTGGCTGTAGAGTGGGCAAAGTATGGTATCCGATCTAATGCGATTGCACCGGGTCCTTTTCCGACAGAAGGTGCCTGGAGCAGATTGCTTCCGGGTGACTTGGTGAAAAAATTTGATCCTGCTAAAAAAGTCCCAGTTGGAAGAGTGGGGGAGCATCAGGAATTAGCCAACCTGGCAGCCTATCTGGTTTCAGATTATTCATCTTATGTAAACGGGGAAGTAATGACTATTGACGGAGGTGAATGGCTTAAAGGCGCTGGCGAGTTTAATAATCTGGACCAAATTCCTCAGGAAATGTGGGATATGATGGAGGCATCTCGCGGAAAAAAGCCATGAGCCCCGGAGTGATCTGGGGCTATCTGAAAGCGAAATGGAAAATCAGAAATTTATGAAAGGAGGCTTCGGCCTCTTTTTCAATTAAAAAATTTGAGGATTACTCAGTTAGAATATCTTTTTCAAAAGATTGATTTTTTTGTACTGACTCCTTGATGCTTTTTTTCAAGGCTGCGTCAAGCTGCTTAGTTTCATTTTTGATGAGATGAACAAGTTTTTTAGATTCTGAGCTTTGGGGTTCAGTGTCCAGAATTTCCAAAATTCCCAAAATATTGGCTACTCTGGCTCTTAATGAATGGGATTGCTGAAAAGCCAAGTCTTTTAAAAAGTAGTGATGCTCATGTAGCCAAAGCTGGTGTTTCTTTTTCTCAGTGATGTCCAGGATACATCCCAAAATCCGAATGGGTTTACCTTCCTCCGACCACTGGATAGTTTTTCCGTATCCTAAAACCCAAAGAGTTTCATTCCCTTTGGAAAAGATCCTGAATTCCTTTCTGAAAGGGATGCTTCCGGTTGTTTGAAAATGTCTGGAAAGATCTTTGACCAATCCGGAATAATCTTCCGGATGGATGTGATTTTGCCATGAAATATTTCTTTTCTCGGTTGCTTCGTCTTGAGAATAGCCAAGCATTTGAGCTAATCCTTGGCTGATATTGTCTGCTTTATTGAAGTAATCGAACTCCCAAAATCCGAGTAATTTGTTCTCCAGAAGGCTGTCGACAATTTCATTTTCTCCTCCCGATCTGTCAAAGAAATCCCCAAGCCCGATGTTATAGGGTTTTAGTGGTTCAACAGGATGCCCAATTCCCAAACACGTCCCATAATCTCCTGAGATAAAGAAAAATTCCCATTTTGTCGGACTGATTGTTCCTTCAAGATGATTGATTTTTTGAAGCTCAACAATGAATGATTGATGAGAATTTCTCCAAGCTTTTATCCGCTGGTTTTCATATTTTGCTAAATCAGAAGAAAGAAAACAATCCGAAAAATGAAGCGCTTTTTCTTTCTGACCAAAAAGTGAAGGAATTGGGCCAAGTCCGGAATCTGAGGATAATACATTCCCAAACTGGTCAATGGTCACCTGCAGAAAATACTCTGAAGAGACAGCTAACTTGCCGAGAATCTGAATTGCTTCCCAATTATTCATATAATAAAGGTAAAGGCTTTAAATTATAATAAATAATCTAAGGGCATAAAATATTATTCAAAATACAAAAAAATATACATAAAATGATTTCAAGTACTATGTACCTAAACAGGTCTGATTTTGGAAAACCTGAAAATGCAGGAAATATCCTGACAAAAGAAGAAGCGTTTGTTCTATTAAAAGATTGGGTGAAAAACGAAAAACTCATAGTTCATATGCATCAAGTAGGGCATCTGATGAAAAACTTTGCAGCGTCAAAAGGATATAATGAAAAAGATCAATATCGATGGTATTTGGCCGGATTGCTACATGATGCAGATTGGGAAAAGTGGCCCGATTCACATTGCAGAATAATTATTGAGGAATTGGAGCGCAGGAATATTGATCCGGAAATTATTAGAGCAATCGCCTCCCATGGCCCTAAGTATTTTGGGGTGGAGCCGGTGACCGAGATGGATAAAATGCTTTATGCTTTTGATGAATTGAGCGGTTTAGTCCATGCATATTCTTTGATGAGACCCGAGGGATATTCAGGGATGGAGGTCAAAGGCGTGAAAAAAAGACTTAAGGATAAGACTTTCGCAGCTCAGGTAAGCAGAGAAGATATTGCAGACGCAGCAGGCAAAGCTGGATTAGATCAGGATATTTTGATTGATTTTGTGATCAAACATCAGATCGATGCATTGAAAGATTTTGAGCTTTGACTTTCAAGCAAAAAGAAGAGGTTGAATTCAAGATTTAATCAAAAAAGGCCGCTGTAAGCGGCCTTTTTTGATTATTCATCCTCATCAATCGGGTTTTGGACTGGCCTGAAATTTCCAGCCGGAAGTGTAGCGAGGGCTTCTTCTTTTTCATAAGGGAAGACTTCAACGATCGGACTTTCGACAATGTCAGGGATCCGGAAGCTAACAAGCATATTGCTCAGGCTTTCCTGAATCCGATCGAACGCCTGCTTAACATCCTCCGCAGTCACAATCATATATTGAGTTACTTTCTTTTCTTTTCCGCTATCAGCGTCTGCAACGAGATAAGTGATTTTGCATTTATACCAGATATCAGCGTCTTCGTAGAAAAAGACATCCACGATATTACTTTTGCTGATCCCAGTAACCTGAAAATCTCCCCGGATCTGAGATCCCAGTCTGTCATACAGAATTGCCTCGGCCTCCGTAAAGGATACAGCATCCACCAAATATTGCTCTACCATATTCTTCAGTAGGCCTTGTTCATTTTCTTTTGCGTACTTGACTTTGCACAAAAACCAGGTTCTCATCTTATTTTAAATTGAGGTTTGAAGGTAAACCATATCCATTGAAGGACAATGCTAATCTTTCCTAAAGTAATTCAATTTGGGGTTCAGAATTATCTATGTTGCTGATTAACAAGCTATTTTTTTTGATTTCAGAAATGATCAAGGGGATCTAGTTTACGGTTTTATTGCGAATTGGGTGAATACTAAAAAAGCCGTAAATTATCCCCAATCCACGGCCATGAGAGAAAAAATTTTATACAGTTTTCCGGTCCAATTGTTTCTGCTTCACTTGCGGAAAAATCTCGCGTTGATCCTGATTTGGGCACTCTTGATAGGCATTATTCTGGAAAAATTCGGAGTTGTACTCGGGATTCCTTTTTTGTTTTTGGATCCGGAATATTTGCACCAGGTCTCCTGGATGAGTTTCTTTTTGATGGGAATTGGCTTTGCTGTATTGACAATGGCTTTTCATATGACTACTTATATCATGGATGGCCGTCAGTTTACCTTTCTGGCGTTGTTGAAAAAGCCATTTATTCACTTTTGTATCAATAATTCAATCGTTCCTCTGATTTTTTACCTGATCTATATTATTCGATTTGTGAGTTTTCAATTAGATAATGACCTGGAAAGTAATTGGGAAGTCTTGTATTATTATCTTGGTTTCTCTGGAGGAAGTATCGCTTCCTATGCCGTGATTTTTGGGTATTTCGCTTTTACCAACAAGGATTTTTTCATTCTCTTTGCAGGGACTTTGGATAAAAGACTTCGAAAGGTTAAGTTTTCCCGAGCCAATGTTCTTAGCCAATACAAGGACCGGAAAGTCAACAAAAATAAGATTCTTTATTTTTTGAATCTTCGACTTCAACCTGAGCAGGTACGACCTGATATTTCAAGATTTGAAGGATCTCAATTGCTTCGTGTCTTTGACCAAAATCATTTGAACTTATTTTTGATACAGGTTTTCCTGATTTTGTTCGTCTTGTTTTTGGGGTTTTTTAAAGAAAAACCTTTGCTTCAGCTGCCTGCGGCAATGAGTGGCACTTTGCTTTTAGCAATTTTGGTGATGCTGGTAGGGGCGGTGAGTTTTTGGTTGAGAAGTTGGTCGACTGTGGCTGTATTTACCTTCATTGTGCTGGTAAACTATTTTTCAAATTTCTCTTTGCTGAACAGACCCCACGAGGCATATGGAATTAATTATTCCAAGGACCCTGTGCCATACAACCTTCAAAAACTGGATGAACTTCTTCATGCCGATACGGTCGCTAAAGACAAAAACAATACGATTCTAATTCTTGAAAACTGGAAGAAAAAATTTAATTCGGAATCGAAACCCAAACTTGTTATGATCGCTGCGAGTGGCGGTGGTCAGCGGGCAGCTCTTTGGACGTTAAGCGTTATGCAAAATATTCATTCCATCGCAGATGGTGAGGTCATTCGGCATACGGAGCTTTTGACGGGCGCATCAGGGGGAGTATTGGGAGAGGCATTTTTCAGAGAACTTTACCTACGTTCATTAACTGACACAACCATCAACCTTTCTGATAAAAAGTACCAGGATCAAATTTCAGCTGATAATCTCAACCCTATCATCTTCACTCTGCTCGTCAATGACCTCCTGATCCGCAACCAACATTTCGAATACAATGGATACCAACATTTAAAAGACCGTGGATTCGCTTTCGAAAACCAATTGAATCTGAATACAGATGGAATTCTGGATAAACCTATCTCAGCGTATGAAGAGCCGGAGTTTACTGCAGATATTCCGCTGCTTCCAGTCTCTACCCTCATCACGAATGACGGACGAAAGCTGGTTATTTCGCCTCATTCTATGTCCTTTTTGGGAACTTCAATTATGGGGAAACTTGGGAAAGAGGAGAAAAAGCAAACTATTGATTTTAAGCGATATTTTGCTGCTCACAGCGCAGATGACCTGCGGTTTCTTACTGCATTGAGGATGTGTGCTACGTTCCCTTTCATTACTCCAAATGTCCAACTACCGACTGACCCGGTGATGGAGACAATGGATACAGGATTATCGGATAATTTTGGAATTCAGGATGCACTTCGGTTTATGTACGTTTTTCAGGATTGGATCCGGGCAAATACCGCAGGTGTAGTTCTGATTACGATTCGGGATTCTGAAAAGTCGAAAGAAATTGCTCCAAGCTTTCCTCCTAAAATCCTCGAAAAAATTTTCACGCCATTCAAAAATATTTATTCCAATTGGGATAATGTCCAGACTATTCAAAATGAGGTCCTTTTCAATTATATGGCCGAATCGATGCCATTTGATCTAGAGAAAATTGAATTTGAATACGCTCCTGAAAAAGTCCAGGACCAGGCACTTACCGGAAGTCAGATTGCTATGCAAAGGGCATCCCTCAATTGGAGATTGACTGCCAAAGAGAAGAAATCAATTTTGGCATCAATCCAAACTTCCAAAAATCAAAGCTCTCTTCACCGTTTGAGAGCACTTTTTGAATTCCGGGAAAAAATCATTGAAACTGAATCTGATAAATGAAAAAGGGTTGAAATCATTAGAATTTCAACCCTTTTAGTTTAGTAGGCCAGTCCCCATCTTTTGTAAATGAAATGCATAAGCCATGCCGGACCGATCATCAGAAACTGGATATCTTTCAGGAATGAAGGTTTTTTTCCTTCGATTTTATGTCCATAAAATTGGATTATCCAGGCAATTACAAAAATCGCCAAGCTGATTATCCATAATTTTCCAGGAAAAGAAAGGTCCAGGAAATTTGCCAAAGCAAGACAAAGAGCTGAAAAAAAGAACATGCCCAAAGCGAGAGGGCCTGATAGAGTCAAATAATAAACCAAAACCAGCGCCAGAATTAGGGTCGCCCAATTGGCAAAATTACCCAGAAAGGGGAGGAGTTCAGGAAGCGGACCTACAGGTATGCTGAAAATGAGACCTACTACGCTGAAGAAAATGGAAGGGACACAAAACCAATGAATCAATTTATTTGTCTGGTTTTGGTGACTGAGTCCATATTCATAAAGTAATGCTTCAATTTTTCTCATGGTATTTTGGGTTTTAATCCGTTAGATTGGATTCAAATTACTAAATCTCCATTTAATTGCTTTTTTGATTAATGAAAATGTTCAGCTACTGGGAAAAAAAGCACTTTTTTCACTGCGATTTGGCAGTGGTAGGTTCAGGTTTCGTCGGATTGTCTACGGCAATCCATTATAAGAAAAAACACCCGAAAGCCAGGGTTCTAGTTTTGGAACGCGGTGTATTTCCAAATGGAGCAAGTACAAAAAATGCGGGTTTTGCATGTTTTGGCAGCTTGACTGAGATTTTGGATGATTTCTGGCAAATGACTCAGGAAGAGGTTCTTGAATTGGTTGAGAAGCGCTACAAAGGGCTTCTTCAAATTCGAAAAAACTTTGGGGACAAAGCCCTTGGTTATAAACATACTCACGGTTTTGAACTGATTGACGAACAACTTCTCCAGGCAATGGATCAGATGGAAGAAGTCAATAAGCTTTTAAAGAAGATCTTTAATAAGGAAGTTTTTTCCAAAGTGAAAAAACCTGAAAAGCTTGGGTTTTCTGAAAAGATTAAAGTAATAGTTGAAAATAAATTTGAGGGCGAACTTGATCCTGGGATGTACATGGATTCCCTTTGGGAAATGGCAGAAAAACTCGGAATCAGAATTCTGACAGGAGTTTCAGTTCTCGAAATAATGAAGGATGAAGGAAGAATTCTTGCTGAATCCAATTCCGGAAAGGATTCTATGGAATTTGTCGCAGAAAAAGTTGCAATCTGTACGAATGCATTTACAAAAAAGCTTTGGCCTGAATCCGACTTGGTGCCCGGCCGGGGTCTGATTTTGTTGAGCAAGCCGCTCGACTTTGAAATTCCATGGAAAGGAACCTTTCATTTGGATAAAGGCTATGTTTATTTCAGAAAAGTTGATGGAAGGCTATTGCTTGGCGGAGCAAGAAATAAGGATTTTGAGGGGGAGAAAAGCACCGATTTTACTGTGAACCCAAAAATTAAATCGCATCTGGAGAAATTGGCGAGTGATATTATTTTTCCAGGGAAAGAAATTCAATGGGAAATGGAATGGACTGGGATAATGGCATTTGGCCCTAAAAAATCCCCACTGATCAGGCAAGTTGGCAAAAAAACGGTAGCAGCTGTACGGCTCGGAGGAATGGGAGTAGCTATAGGTTGGGAGGTTGGCAGAGAGCTTTCAGGTCTTTTGCGTAAAATGTAAAGTAATTTTTTTTCATTAGATTTCAGCGTTTAATACACCAAACCCCATTAATGCAAGGCTTAACTCGCGCTCCCAAGGTTTTTGATGCCCTTATTCCACTAGTTTTTTTGATCATTCTCCTGATAATTAATATTCAGGTTTTTGGTACCGATGGACTCTCCGGATCCAGTCAGATTGTTTTGATTTTATCTGCGGTGGTGGCTGCTTTAGTAGCCATTTTCAGACTTGGGTACCATTGGGAAACTCTCCAGGATGGAATTGTAAAAAGTATAAGCGCAGCAATGTCCAGTATTTTGATTCTGTTTCTGATTGGTGCATTGGCTGGAACCTGGCTATTAAGCGGAATTGTCCCTGCAATGATTTATTATGGTCTAAAGGTTTTGAGTCCGGAGATTTTCCTTTTTGCAGCTTGCTTCGTTTGTGCTGTAGTTTCTACAGCAACTGGTAGCAGCTGGACCACAGTTGCAACGGTTGGGGTTGCATTACTTGGAATCGGAAAGGCACTTGGATTCGAAGAAGGTATAATTGCAGGTGCCATAATCTCCGGGGCGTATTTTGGTGATAAAATGTCTCCACTTTCTGACACAACAAACTTGGCTCCAGCAATGGCCGGAACAGACCTCTTTACCCATATACGATATATGGCAAAGACAACTACACCGACGATGATGATCACTTTAGCCTTGTTTATCATCATTGGTTTCAACTATGAGACGAGCGGATCCGTAGACGATGTGAAGGCTATTTCGGCGATTATTTCTGAGAAATTCAATATCACGGGTTGGTTATTTATCGTACCTGTTGTCGTATTGGTTATGATCGTCAAAAAGGTGCCAGCCGTACCAGCTTTGCTGGCCGGAGCTTTATTAGGGGGAGTTTTTGCACTTATATTTCAGCCCCAAATCATCACTATTATTGGTGGAGAGGAGGGTTCATTTGCTTTACAGGGATTTAAAGCTGTCATGATGGCAATGTACGGTGAGATCAGTATTGTCACTTCCAATGATGTAGTAAACGAACTTCTTGTCACAAGAGGAATGGCAGGAATGCTGAATACCATTTGGTTGATTATCTGTGCGATGGTTTTCGGAGGAATTATGGAAGAAAGCGGAATGTTGAGAGTATTGGCAGAAGCAATGATTAGAAAAGTACATAGCGTAGGTTCTTTGATAGCTACAACTGCGGCAACATGCGTATTTTTCAATATTACGACCTCGGATCAATACTTAGCCATCTTGGTTCCTGGCAGAATGTATGCGGATGTTTACAAAAAGAGAGGGTTAAAACCTGAAAACCTCAGTCGTACGTTGGAAGATGCCGGGACTGTAACTTCAGTATTGGTGCCTTGGAATACCTGTGGAGCGACACAAGCATCGGTTTTGGGAGTAGCTACTTTGGCATATGCGCCTTATTGTTTCTTTAATATCATCAGCCCTATCATGACTATTTTATTTGGGTATTTTAAAATTGGAATTGCGTACTACGACAAAGAAGAACAGTTGGCATGATTCCTTTTCAGATTACAAAAGAAGAAATTAATGAGCTCCCTCTTGGTCAATTTGAGGGGGAAATCTACCTCGTCAATAAAGTAGAAGATGTGGAGGAAGTGGTCGAGTTTCTCGAAACTCAACCCATCCTTGGATTTGATACTGAGACAAAACCTGCTTTTCGCAAGGGGGTAATAAATCCCGTTTCTTTGCTCCAGCTTTCTACTAAAACCCAGGCTTTCCTGTTTCGATTAAATGATATCGGATTTCCGAATGACCTTCGGGCACTTCTGGAGCGTGAGCATATCGTAAAAGTTGGTGCAGCTGTTCACGATGACTTAAAAGGCCTGTCCCGACTTACAGATTCATTCTATCCAAACTCATTTTTTGATCTCAACGACGAGCTGAAAAAAGTCGGATTTCACAATGTTGGGGTCAGGAATCTTTGTGGAATGGTCCTGAAAATGCGGATTTCCAAGTCCGAACAAGTTTCAAATTGGGAAGCGTCGGTCTTGACTGAAAAGCAGCAACGCTATGCAGCGACGGATGCCTGGGCATGTCTGGAGATTTTCCAGTTGTTGAAAAAAGAAGGATACCTCGACGAATTATTCAGGAGTTGATCAGATCCAGTCCTTTCACATCGGTCAATCCGGAAAGTACAACATCCTTAATTCCTTCCCGAAATTCTAGTTGCATCCGACAATCCAGATTCATTTCCTGAGATTTGATTTGGAGATCGTAAGTCTTCACCAACTTCATTACTTCGTTCATTGATGCGTAAGGAAATTGAATCTCAACTTCTGCCGTTACTTGTTTTTCTATGATTTCTGATTCCTCGATGGCCAAAGCAGCGGCTGTTTTGTAAGCCTGAATCAGACCACTCATTCCCAATTTTGTGCCTCCGAAATACCGAACTACTACGATCAAAATATTAGTTAGCTCTTTGGATCGAATCTGTCCGAGAATCGGATCTCCAGCAGAATGATTGGGCTCTCCGTCGTCAAAAGCACGGAAATGGTCACCATCTTTTCCCAGTACCCAGGCAAAGCAATGATGGCGTGCATCGAAATAAGTTTTACGCAGTTTTGCCAGATTTTCTTTTATCGCATCTTCGGATTTCACCGGAAAAGCGAAGTAGTAGAATTTACTGTTCCGCTCCTTGTATAATCCTTCGCAAGGAGTTGAAATTGTAAAAAATGTATCTTCAAACGCTGCAGCATCCTTCAGACTTGACATGCTTGGGTCATCTTTGGTTGGAAGCGAAAATAGAAAATTAACCTGTGGGTAACCTTAATTCAAACTGAATTATCTTAATTTTAAGAAAACCGGAGCTAATAGAAATGCCTGAGAATTTTATTGACCAAAATCCATTTTTGATCCGGTTGCCGGGTGAATCCGCTCCAACCGGTGAACTGCACTTCTGGGAAAATGAAAAACTATTTCCGCAAGGAATCAAACGTTGTTTTTGGATTTCAGGAGTGAATGTTGGAGAGACCCGTGGCAATCACGCCCATTGGAAAGAATCACAGGTTTTGGTAGCGTTGAGCGGATCCGTGGAGATTGAAGTTGAAAATACCAAGGGGGAAAAATGGAGTTTCTCACTTTCAGGATCTGGAAATGGTCTTTTTATTCCTCCCATGAATTGGGTAGTAGTTCATTTTTCACCTGAAACTGTACTTCTGGGATTATCAGATCTGGCATTTTCAGAGGAAGATTACATCAGAGACCGCAGCTATTTTGGAAGCATTCAAGAAAAAAACCACTGAATCCTACGAACTCAAAGTAATCTCTTCCTTTGAAGAGAAATGGGATTACTTTTTGAGAAATTTCGCTGTTCAGGGTTATTCTGAGCAACTGGATTTTCTTTGGGTAAAGCAAAAAAAAATAAGGGCATCAATCTCTTTTGCGATCTCAAAAGACGGTGAGGCCTGTTCGCTTCCTCAATCTCCATTTGGAGGATTTTGGCTTGAAGAGAATCTCAATTCAGAAGCTTTGGAACGATTCATCCGTGCGGTAGTGATGGAATTTTCAAAGAGAGGGATTTTTCAATTGAGCATCACAGAAGCTCCCAAGCCTTATGGTCAATCGAATGACTTAGTTAATTACCTTTTGTTCAAATGTGGATTTGAGCAGAAAGAAGTCGTGAGTCATCAGTTTTTCATAGGAAGAAAAAAGATTAAAAAATTGGTTTTAAAAGAACGCCCCGGTTTTGTCATTAAGGAAAATGAAGCTGGAGTAAATGTGATTTACGGGCAAATTCAAAATTTTGGATTTTTGAAGGAGATCAAATCCTGGAACATTCAGCGTGGCTACGAAGTCAATCTTGACGAAAACAGGATTATTCAACAAGTCTCGGTTTTCCCTGACCGATATTTTTTGATTACAATTCTTAAAAATAATGAACCGGTCGGTTATTCTTTGGGGGTGAAATTGACCTCCAATTCTTTATACTATTACCTGTCCGCCACCAATCCTAAGGTTTCTCTTAAAAATGGAGGAGAGCTACTCTTACATGAATTGTTTCAAATTGCTGTTGAGCAAAAAGTTGATTTCATTGATTTAGGTTCTTCTGATTTGGAGACTAGCGCAAATCATGGTTTGATGTTTTTCAAGTCTCGTTTTGCGAACGACATTAGTAATAAAATCACCTGGACTTTTAAAAATTGAAATGAATACCTCCGATAAGGTCACAATCATTTGTATTGCTTTCAACCATCAGGATTGGATAGAGGAAACGCTGGAAAGCGTGAAAATGCAGGATTATTATGCAAAGGAATTGATCATCGTTGACAATGGGAGTGAAGATGAAACCAAGGAAATCATCAAAAAATGGGTAAATCAAAGTTCCGGAAGACTGTCGGTTCAAACAGTTTTTTATGAGGAAACACAGCCATATTGCCAGCTTTTCAACGATATGCTGGCAAAAGTAAACAGCCAGTTTGTGGTCGATCTTTCAGGAGATGATGTGCTTTATCCGGACCATTTATCCAAATCAGTGGAAGTTCTTCGGTTGGATCCAAAGGCCGCATTTGTTTTCTCAGACGCTTACATTCTTGAATCAGAAGGTATCGTTAAGACTTTTTATAGGCGCTCCATTGGCGGAGAATTAGAGGAGGAAATTGAATTGGGTACTATCTATGAGACTTTAATCAGATCCAACTTGATTTGCTCTCCTACGATTGTATTCAATGCACCGATTTTGATTAAAGAAGGAGGATATGATTCTTCCCTGTATTATGAGGATTTTGACATTCAACTTCGGTTAGCCAGAACCTATCCGATACTTTTTTCCAACCATATTGGGGTCTTGAAGCGTAAGCACTCCAAGTCACTTTCGGCAAGTCAATATCAGCGTTATCAATCAAAAATGCTCCCCAGCACGGTAGCTGTTTGTCGAAAAATCCAACAAATGAACAGACAGGATTCTGAGAATAAAGCTTTAGGAATTCGAATTCTTTATGAGCTGAAGCATGGGCTTTGGTCTGCAAACTTTCAGGCTGCGGAGGATTTGATAACGATTGGAAATGATATCAAACTGAAAGGACTTAAGTTTTTGCTTTTTAAATTCTGGGCAAAAAGACGTTGGGATATTTCCTGGCTTTATGTGAAAATCACCTGATCAGCCTACCACAACTTCAATTAAAGGTCTTTCCTTAAAGTATTTTTCTCCTACTCTTGTCACTTCTTCAGCAGAAAATGACTTCAAAAAGGCAAGTTTTTTCGTATAAAAATTAAAATCTAAGCCTGAGTGATGGACTGATCGAAATCGATCCATGAGGTCGTAAGAAGAGCTGAATCGGGAAAGCATCTGACCAATCATATAATTCCGGACGACTTCCAATTCATCCTCATCTATTGGTTCAGAAACCAATTTTTCAATTTCGTGGTAGATTTCTGCAATCACTTCCTGGGAGAAGGCTTTCTGAACATCCGCTCCAATCACCCAATAATTTGAATCACCGATTTCGGCAAGACTGGAAGAAATACCATAGGTATGACCTTTGTCTTCCCGGATATTCTTGATCAATCTTGATCCAAAATATCCACCCAGAATTGTATTGAAAACTGAGAGGGCAAAGAAGTCCGGATCAGTTTTTGAAATCGACCAATTTCCAATCCGAATACTGCTTTGAACTGCATTTTCGCGTGATTCGATTACCTGATAAATAGTATCGGTCGCTGGCAATTCAGATTCTTCAACTCGCGTCCTGTTTGGCAGTACACCCAGTGATTCGCACATGTTTTCTAACTCATTTCCTTCGAAATCACCACTTACAAAAACCTCAAGGTCCTGCCATAGCATTTCTGAATAGTAAGATTTCAGTTTTTCTTTGGTGACACTATCGACATGCTTTTCTTCGCTTTCCAATCCATAGGGATGGCCTGGTCCAAAGAGTGCTTTTCTAAAAAGTTGACTTGCTTTTGAGGCTGTTTTCTCCTTTTCCAGCCGGATGCTGAGTTTTCGTTGGGATTGTTTCTTCTCCAGGTATTCCTGTGGAAAAATAGAATCTGTGAACAAGCTTAAAAAAACAGGAATTACTTCCTCAAGATGTTTTTTGGTTGTTAGCAGACTTAACCCCTCATGAGAATAAGTTAGCAAGGGGCTCACTTCGCTGGCATGAAAATCAAAGAAATTAGCTATTTCCTCTGAAGTTTTGGAGGTTGTTCCTTCCTGAAGCATTTGCAAAGTGAAAGAAGGCACTAAAGTTTCAACCAGTGGCAAGAAAGCCCGGTTTCCCTTTCCCAATACTTCTATTTTAACCGCAGCTAAATCGGGAGTTGGAATAAAGAATAGTTTAGCTCCATTTTTCAGAAGCAACTCAGTTGGCGGAAATAGTTCGAAATCTTCCGGAACACGGAAGTCAGGAGCTTTGGACCTGTCTAGGGTCATTATTAGTTGGGGATTGTGTAAAGAAGTGAGAATCTCAGAGTCTCAGCCAGCGGGTGATTTTGTGTTTGGGGAACCAAATATGAAAAATCTACCCCAAGCTTATTTATATCAAATCCTAAGCCCATCGTGAAATATCTTCTTCCTCCTTTATTCGGGTTTTCGTAGAAATAACCTGTGCGTAAGGCAAATTTATTGTCATAGGAATACTCAACCCCAAAAGAAATCATGACCTCCTGAAGTTCTTCTGTGAACCCATCTGGGGCGTCAGCAAATGATCCAAACATTCCTGAAATCAAAGACCTGTTAGGATCTTTTCCCGCTTCAATAATGAGATTTCCATCTTCATCTGTTGCTAAAGTTCCATCCTCATTAGTAGCATAAACTGGTGGAGTAGGAACAAGAAGTTTATTGAAATCAAGAGCAAAAGTGATTGTATTAACCGGGTCTAAATCAACAGAATAGGCTGTTCCCAGACGGAAATTCGTGGGAATGTAATCGAGGTCTTCTGCACTGTTATAAGTGATTTTTGGCCCGATGTTGGAAATATTCATACCCCAGGAAAAGGAGCCTTCTTTTGAACCGGTGAAGATTTGTTTTTGATAATAAAGTCCGACATCAACCCCAACTCCTATTCCCGGTTTGCTTTCACTTCCACCAACGGATGAAATATTTCCAGAAAGATTGGAATAGATAAAACGGGAAGAAATTCCCAAACCTAAATTTTGGGAAAGTTTCCTTGAGTAGGTACCACCTATTGCGATGTCTCTCGGGTTGAATTCTCCCAATTCATTTCCCCGGCCATCGGTAAGCTGAATATCTCCCATGTTGAAATAACGGAGATCGAACCCAAAGGCAGAAACCTCATCAATTCTAAAAAATCCTGTCAAATAACTGAGCGACATATCATTCACTAATTTTCCGAGCCAAGGAGAATAGGAAAGTGAAAACCCCATTTTTTGATCCACAAAAGCGAGTTTTCCTGAATTCCAATGGGCTGAGTTTGCATCTGGAGTGGTGGATACTCCCACATCTCCCATACCGGAATGTCTGGAGTCAGGAGCAAAGTTTAAAAAAGGTACGGCCGTAGTTATCACTCTTCGGTTAGGATCCTGGCCGGAGATAATAACACTATTTTGAGCAAAAGTGGGTAAAGCAGGCAGGACGAAAACAGCTAAGAATATGATTATCCTGTTTCTTTTGACCATTTGTTTCATTTAATCACGATTTTTCCACTCGAAGTTGCAACAGAATTATCAGTTTCGGACTGGAGCGTTAGCTTGTAAATATAAGTTCCTTTTGCTGGATATTTGGTTTGACTTTGGAAAAAAAACCAAGACAAATCGCTGATCACAGCCTCAGCTTTCACAAAACGAAAAGACTCACTAAATAGTATTTGACCGTTTAGGTTGTAAACAGAAACTTCGGCCAGTAAGTTTTCTCCCGGACGATTATGTTCAAACTCAAAGTTACTTTCTGATTCTGCCGGATTTGGATAAGTTTTATGATTGAGAATTTGTAATCGATCACTCCCTTCTACAATTATTTCCTGCGAAAACACGCTGCCATTTCCCAAATTATCCCAAGCCCGGATTGTAATCAGATTTTTGCCTTCTCTCAATCCTGAAAGCTGTATAGAAAATGAACCTTCCTGATAACTTCCATTTAGCGCTCTGAATTTTTCATTCAAGATGACTGGTTCATTATCATTAACCTGAATACTGAGTTCCTGACCAATTCCCAATCCGGAAATATTGATGCCACTGAGATCTGAAAGAGATGATTCAACTTTAATGCTTGTAGCAGCAAAAATTAAGGGTACCGAATTTTCCCCTTCAAAGAAAGCTTTGATTTCAGGACCAGTATTGTCAACAGGGATATTATCTCCGACACCGCCTATTATTGGCTTTTCTGATCCGAATGCTTCCCATGGAATATCGTTGCTTACGCCCAGAATCCTGATACTTCCTTCTCCGAAACTGTAATTAATGTTTTTTGGAATAAGCATTCGCCCGGTCAGACTTCCATTTACGATCTGGCCGGATCCCCGAAATAATAATATTTTTTCTTCCTCAAATTCTGCAGAACTGCTTTCATCACCAAGAGTTTTAGAGGTAGAAGGTTTGTCTCTAAGTTCAATTTCATAGGTTCCATTGAACCCGTCAATTTTGTTTCCGGTTTCCGGATCAACTACCTCTGCATTGAACTGGACTTCCTGATAGGCAGAAAGGGTGTCCAGGGTTTGCTTTGTCTTTGGGTCTTCTAAAGAGGTTAGTCTGATTTTATATTCGGGAGCAGCCAGTTTCATGCTTGGATCTCCCAAAAGGCAAAAGTTTCGGTTCAGCGAACCATTCAAACTTCCATTTTTGGTGTTTTTGAAGATGCTTCCCAGATCCTGACTTTTTCCTTCGATGGTCCTGAACACCTCTTTGATAAATACTTCATTTAATAGAAAATTCACGCTGCTAAAAACCGGCCTTCCTGTTGTCAAAAGCCCGATTGCACCTTTATTTGGAGCGATTAAAAGCTCCTCGGCAGCGGACCGAATAAAGGGGCTGTCGTGCCTTCCAAACTCACAGGTGGCAGTCATCCAAAGGGCAAGTAGCTCTTGATTTGCCCAGTTTGGAATATCTGAAACTAAAAAAACCTCCTCTGCAGTAAGCGTGGTTTCGTTTCCATGGCCTATGTAATTCAGCAGGAGGGTCCCTTCTTGCAGCGTTTTTTCAAGCGCGGATTTTGCCTCCGGAGAAGATTGGGTTGATCCGGATCTCAATTGCTCAAATCGGTCCAGATAAAGTTTGTTTTGAAGGAATTCGTTGTGATTTGTTTTGAGGAAATTCGCATGCACTTCCGAATCCCTTAAGTGAATGTTATTGTCAGCGTCATCGGCAAATAAGGTGATTGACCGCTTCCAGTCTCCGGGCTTTGGATTGGTTTCGTATTGGATGATTTTGTCTACCACAATCAAAGCTTCCTGGGAATTGATCACCGGAAGTCTTCCCACACCGATTTGCATGAGTTCATCACCTTCGCGGCTTTCTTCCCATTCTCCCTGACCCCAATCTATTAACCCATAATAATCGTCCGAACTGAAAGTGGTCAGGGGATTTAGACTATTTCGGCTTGTATAGATAGGGACAAGATTTGGTCTGCCACCAAGTTTTGCTTTGTAGTCAAAAGTGCCTTTGCCAAGAATTAAAACATTTTTCAATTTTTTCCCATAGTGAAAATGCCAGGCTATCAAATTTCGGATTGCATTTAAATCTGGATTTCCATAGCCAAAAGCATCATAAATTTCCGGTAACACTGCAACTTCTGCGTAAATTCCTCTTGAGATTTTATGGATTCGAAGGTTTTCAGCTGCGGATTCCAGGATTTTTGGAGCGATAATCAAAAGCTCCGGCCAGGAAGATTTATCTCTGAGCTGGTTTTCAACGAGGGTTAAACCAGTAATTGATTTCACTTCAGCCGAATTGAAGACTACCAGTTTCTCAGCGGTGATTTGATTTCCGTTGGAAAGATCCAATGGTTTTGGTTCGTAAAAATCAGAAATATTCCAGGCTGAAAGTTGGCCGTTCAGGCTCAAAGAAAACGAGGAAGATTGATCCGAAAGATAGATTCCTTCGGGAAGATTTTGACTTGAAAACGGGACTCCGATCGAAATTTCATCCAGATAGCCGGCACCGTTCTGATCAGAGCTTTGATAAGAAATCACGATTCGGTCTAGCTTGTTTCCAGTTGGTTTGAAATCAATTGCCACTGGTACTTCCCTTCCTTTCACTCCGTAAGTGCTGTTTGGGATTGGAGTAATTTCGGATTTGAAAATTTCCAAATCATCCGCTTTGAGTCCGATCTCAGAAGTCCCGAGGGATTTTCCCATTAATGTTCCAGCGATTTTCCAGGATGAAGAAATTGTGGACGTTGCTCTGATTGAAAACCCTTTCAATCCACCCGGGTTGACAGGTTTTGAATACCAGGTTCGTCCGGAGTTTAATAAATTATTCTCCTCTTCCTTTATGCTTTGCCAGCCGTAAAGGGTTGCCGATCCTGAATTTCCAGTAGATGCCTGAGTCGATGTAATCCTCTTCGGGTTGGTTTTCGTCCCAATCAGGAAGCTTAGAGAGTCTGAAAAAAGGTGATGTGAGTATTCAAATTGACCCTTTTCATTTTTGAAAACCTGATGAGGTCCGGTAAGGAAAAAGTAAAGGTTTCCATTTTTTTCCAAACCGGGGATTTCCTGCAAAACCAAATTTGAACTGTCCAAAAGCTGAGGGAGCATTCCCGGATAGCCAAAAATCGCAACCTGATTCAGGTTTTGTGCTCCTGCTTGTTGGGCTTGGGCAGCTGTGATTTTGTAGACTCCTTCTTTGGAAACTTTGAATTTGAAATACTGGTTTTGAGCGCTGACTTTCTGTTGGAATAAGCAGCAGATTAAAAAGTAAAACCAGATCGTTTTGGATTTCATTCCTTCGCTTTACTGTTTTCGATAATTGACAATCCTATATACGCCAGGATTATCAGTGGGATGCCTGCAAGTCCGAGCCAAAGGAAAATTCCCAATGCGAGTCCTACAAGAGCATACCTGAATACATTTTGTGAAAAGGAAAAGTTTTTGAATTTGAGTGCGATCAGCGGAATTTCAGCAAGAAGCAAGATTGAGAAAACCCAGGCTATAATCACAAGGACCCACGGAGAGGTTAAAATTTCACCCAACCTTGGCCAATGGATTGCGAGTTGAGGCAGCGTGCTTATGAATAACGCATTTGCAGGAGTAGGAAGTCCAATGAACCGATCTGATTGCCGGGTATCCAGATTGAATTTGGCCAATCGGAAGGCCGAAAGCATGGGTACAATTAAGGTAAGATAAGGAACCCACTCCGAGGACGAGTAGGTTTTGGCCATCATAAACAGGATGACTCCCGGCAGAACTCCAAATGAAACCACATCTGCGAGAGAATCAAGTTGCTTTCCCATCTCACTTTGAACTTTGAGCAGGCGAGCTGCCAAGCCATCGATGAAGTCAAAAAAAGCGGCTAAAAGGACGAAATAAGCACCTGAAACAATATCTCCATCCAATACTCTGATGATTCCGATCACTCCAACCAAGAGATTGAGAAGCGTGACCGCATTTGGAATTTGAGCTTTAATTTTCAATAGGTCGCTTGTTTGCCCACGAATGGGTTGTGAATTTTTTCAAATGAAATGTTGGTTTCCGGACCATGTCCGGAAAAAATGATCGTTTCATCAGGAAGGGTGAAAAGTTCGGATTTAATCTTCTTCAACAGGAGTTCGTGATTTCCTCCTGGAAGATCGGTACGCCCTATACTACCGCGAAACAGGGTGTCGCCGGCTATACATCTTTTTGAAGGCTCATGGTAAAATACCACGTGGCCAGGAGCATGTCCCGGGACGAAGAGGACTTTCAATTCTTCATTGCCTGCCATAATGGATTCTCCTTCAGCCAAAAAACCATCCGGTTCTGCAGATTCAAATCCTGAAAATCCATAATTAGGTGCATAAACTTCAACAGATTTCAGAACTGAAATTTCGTTGCGATGAATCAATAGCGGAATTCCGAAAGTTCGTTTAGCCCAGGCATTTCCTAAAACATGGTCAATATGGCAATGCGTGTTCAGTAAATGGGTAAGATGAATTCCGTTAGTTTCAATAAAATCTTGCAGTTCAGATTTTTCCCGGTTTTCAAAACAACCCGGGTCAATCAATACACCCTCACCTGATTCGTCATAGGCGAGATAAGTGTTTTCTTGAAAAGGGTTGAAGGTAAAGGACTTAATATGAAGCATTGGAAATGTCTGTTGAGAGGAAACAAAATAAGGAATTATACCTTTAATTTGGGCTATGGAAATTGATTTTTTGCTGATAGGCCAAGGTTTGGCAGGAACCGCATTAGGTTACCGATTGAAGCAAGCTGGTAAGAAAATCAGGATTATAGATTTGCCTCAGGAAAATAAATCAAGCAGGGTAGCAGCCGGATTATATAATCCTGTGACCGGCCGAAAAATGGTCAAGACGTGGAATGCTGACATTCTTTTTCCTGAAATAGAGCCGTTTTACAAGGAATTGGAAGAAGTAACCGGGCAAAAGTTTTTGCTTGAGCAGGCGATTTACAGACCTTTTGTCACTATTGAAGAGCAAAATGAATGGATGGGGAATAGTTCGGATCCGTCCTTTGCGCAGTATCTGGAAAAAATCTTTACGCATTCCCAGTCAGAGTTTATCAAAGATCCATTCGGCGGGGTTTTGCTTCGCAATTCGGGGTGGTTGAATATCAATGTAATGCTGGATGCGATGGGAGCGTATTTCGGAGAAGATCTTATTGCAGATCGATTTGCAGAGGAAGAACTGATTTGGAATAATGATGCCTGGGCATATCGGGAATTTCAGTTCAAATCCATCGTTTATTGCAATGGATTGGGAGCGATGCAGTCCCGTTTTTTTGGAGGACTTCCTTTTGCACCGGTGAAAGGCGAGATTTTGGAGGTTAAGCAAGAATTTTGTCCTGATTATATCCTAAACAGGGGAGTTTTCAGAGTACATCTTGGGAAACAAATTCACAGGGTTGGGTCGACTTACACAAAGCATGATTTGGACCAGGGACCAACTGAATCTGCAAAAAAGGAGATTTTGGAACGATTGATTGAATTAGTAAAATCACCCGTGAAAGAGCTAATAAGTCATAAAACCGGAATCCGGCCAGCGACCCGCGACAGAAAACCGTTTTTGGGAAAACATCCGAAAGAGCAAAGCGTTTACATATTCGATGGATTTGGGGCTAAAGGAGTTTCTTTAATTCCCCATTACAGTAAAATGATGAAAAATCACCTTCTTGATCAAAATCCAATCAATAAAGAAGTGGACATCGAACGGTATTTTAATTATATTTAAAGACATCTTTCAGCGAATCGAATGCGATATTATTTATTTCGAATAGTAGTTTTTGCTGGGTTATGGTTCAACTCATTTTTTGCCTTAGCCCAATTTGATCAGGAGCGTTTTGGTAAGAACAGAGTTCAGCACCAGCAATTCGAATGGTATTTTTATTCTTCCAATAATTTCGAAGTATACTACTACGATCGAGGGGGACCTAATGCTAAAATGGCTATAGAATTCATTGAGGAGGAGTTTGACAGACTCACTCAAATGATTGGCTATGTGGCCTATACCAAACCGAAAATTTATATTTACAATTCACCGGAAGAACTTCTACAAAGCAATCTTAACCTCAATAAGGAACAATATAACGAGGATGGCCAGACCACCTTCAGCAGATTGATTGCGGAGGTTTCGTATAAAGGGCAGGTAGATTTATTCAAAGAGGATTTGTTGTATGCAACCTCCAAGGTCATTATTGAGGAGATGCTTTATGGTTCTTCAGGTGCTGATGCTTTTCAATCCAACCTAATCAACAACTTTCCGGATTGGTATGTTGACGGTATCGCTCTTTACTTGGCAAAAGGCTGGAGTAGGGAAATGGATGACTACATCAGACATTATTTTCAAGGAGACGATGAGCAGAAAATTTTAAAGCTAAAAAAACACGAAGCTGGTTTGGTAGGCCAGTCAATTTGGAATTACATCTCTGAGCGGTATGGAAGAAGGTATATTTCCAGTATTTTAAACCTATCCAGAATCAATCGAAATGAAGAAAATAGTATCGCAAATACGGTAGGTCTTAATTATAAGACCTTTACCGAAGAATGGAAAAAATATTACTCCGGAATCAATCAGCAGGTATTTAACAATTTCAAAGATGTAAATGCCGGAGCTTCGGTTGCATCCACTTCACCAAGAGTTTTGGGTGAAATCAATGATATTAAATTTAGCCCCGATGGACTTCTGCTTGCTTATGTTTTAAACAATGGTGGCAAATTTAAAGTACAAGTCAGGGATTTGTCTGCTGGGACCGACAGAACAGTATTTCAGGGAGGGACAGTTTATGAAGATCAGGAAGCAAATTTTCAGTCTCCGGTAATTGCCTGGAGAGATTCTGCAAACATTGCGATTGCATCCTTTAAAAGCGGTACTTCAACCCTCAGACTGAGATCCATTGACGGGACTAATCAGGATAAGATTTTTCTTAGAAACATCACTCAAATATTGAGTTTGGATTTTAACAGCACGGGTAAGAACATGGTACTCTCTGCTATTTCTAATGGAAAGACTGATATATACACACTCAATACCCGAGGTCAGGGAAAAAGACTTACTAACGATTCCTTTGATGATTTGACCCCGATGTTCCTGAATGATTCTACAATCATTTATTCTTCAAATTTCAGTAAGGTTGCGGATTCATTGGCTGCAAAACCTATGGAATTGAAGGGTTATTCTAATAATTATAACCTGTTCATTGCAGAGGTTCGAGACACAGTTGTTTTCAATCAGCTTACTAATTCCAATAGTAAAAACATTTTGCCGAGAAGGCTGAACAGTAATAACCTAGTCTACATAAGTGATCTGAGCGGTATCAATAACCTGATGAGATTGAATATTGGGAATCAGGTTTCAAACCAAATTTCTGCTTTCAATAAAAGTATAGAAGCCTTTGATGTGAGCAGCAGAATGGGTCGCATAGCATATTCTGTCAGAGATGGAAGAGAGAGTTTTTTGGTGGTTGAGGGATTTTCAAATGCAGATCAATTCACTCCAAGTACTCCAAGAATCCAATTGGCTCAGGCCAAGGGTCTGAATGAGCGCTTGGCGGCAAGAAGGCTGATGGAACAAAAACAGGCAGAGGCTAATAAACCGACTGTTGTTGCACCACCACAGGTAAATGCTCCTCCTGTGAAGGCCGATACAACTTCAAAAAGCGCTACCTCATCAATAAGTTTGGAACGCTTGAGATTTCAGTCAAAGAAAGGTCTTGACACGGAAAACTATACGTTTGATACACTTCCCAACCCTGCATTAGCAAAAGCAGCTGAGCCTACTCAAGAGAATAGCAGAGTTAATCTTCTGGAAACTTTCAGAAAGCAGAGCCTTCAGAAAAGAGTGACCGGACCAAAAGAAATGGAGCCCCAGTTTTTCATAAATAATGTCAATACCCGATTTATAGTCGACCCACTTCGAGGGTTTGGATTAAACCTGACAGGAAAAATGACTGATTTGCTGGATAATCATTCTTTTTCTGCAGGTTTGACGACATCTCTGGATTTTAGCTCAGGTGGAGATTTGTTTTTTGAATATGAATACTTGAAGAGCAGAATTGACTTTAGAGGAAGGTTTGACCGAAAAACAATCAATATTTCAGAGGGAGATATTACTTTTCAGAAGTATGTTCTGACCAAAGTGGAGGCCGGTTTTTCCTATCCTTTGAATGTAAATGCCAGAGTAACATTTGCTCCTTTTATTGCTAAAACCCAGTATTTTAACCAAAATCCTGATTCTTTGATATTGGGTAAAGACCCTGATCAAAACAGATATGATGTTAATTACGTCGGAGGGAAAGCTGAAATTGTCTATGACAGGACCCATCAGCTTGAGTTATATGCTCAGGCAGGATTCAAAGGAAAAATTGGATTTACTCATTATCAGGGATTGAATCATGGGGACAGATCCTTTAGCAACTTTTACCTTGATCTGAGAAATTATCAGCGAATTCATAAGAACATAATATTCGCAACTAAACTCTATGCCGGATCATTCATGGGCAATAATCCCCAGTCTTATCTTGTTGGAGGAATGGATAACTGGATGTTTAACGAGTTTTATCAGCCCCCTTCAAACAGGCCTGAAGAATCTCCGATCAGGAACCCGAATGGGGTTGAAAACTCCAATATTCTGTTTGCTGACTTCACGGATTTGAGAGGATATGACTATGACGAGATTCGTGGTAGAAATGTGATTACATTTTCCAGTGAATTAAGAATCCCATTATTTTCTTACCTGACGAGGGGAAATATTACTTCAAATTTCGTTCGTAACTTCCAGTTGGTAGGATTTTATGACATAGGTTCAGCATGGAATGATTCAGCGCCATGGGAGAGGGTGAACGACCAAAATACGGAGGTAATTAATACAGAGGGGTCACCTTTTGTAATCACCCTGAACAATTTCAATAATCCCTGGCTGCAAAGTTATGGAGCAGGACTAAGAACTGTACTTCTGAACTATTATGTCAAATTCGATATGGCGAGGCCTGTTCGAAATTATGAGTCAGAAGATTTGAAGTTCTATGTAACTTTGGGTTTCAATTTCTAACTCCCCAACCCTCTATGATTAAATCAATGACCGGATTCGGCAACGCCGGATTTGAGGACGAGCGCATGATGATTCATGTTGAAGTCAAGTCGCTCAACTCAAAATTTTTGGATCTTTCAATCCGTAGTCCAAGACAATTTTCTGATAAAGAACATGAAATCCGCAATTTAGTGCAGTCAGTTCTTGATAGGGGAAAAGTCAGTGTCATGATTGATTTCTTTCCGAAATCAGCCACAGAATTACCGGTGAATATTAATGAGGACTTGTTCAAGGCTGTTTACCAAAAATTCAAAGCACTTGCTGATTCTGTAAATGATAATTCTCAAGACTTGTTCAAGCTTGCCCTTCAGGCTCCGAATGTAATGAGTGCTATTGCAGGTGAGCCAAAAGACGAAGAGGAAGAATGGAATCAGGTGAAAAAGATTTTAGAGGAAGCCTTGCAAAAATGTGAAGGATTCCGACAGGACGAGGGAAATTCCCTTGAACTTAAACTGAAAGAAAATATTGATCATATCGAAGCAGGATTGACCAGAATCAAAGAAGAGGAAGGCGGACGAAAAGAGAGAATCAAGCAGAAAATCAGAAACCATTTCAGCGAATGGCTTGACGAAAACTCATTTGATGCGAATCGCTTTGAGCAGGAATTGATTTACTATTTCGAAAAGCTCGATATCAATGAAGAATTGGTCAGGCTTGATACCCACCTTAAATATTTCTCCAAATCAATGAAAGATGACAGTAGCCAGGGTAAAAAACTCGGGTTCATTTCTCAGGAGATTGGTCGAGAAATCAATACGATCGGTTCAAAAGCGAATGATGCAGGGATTCAGAAATATGTGATTCTGATGAAAGATGAACTGGAAAAGATTAAGGAGCAATCCATGAATGTGTTATAAAAAAGAGGCTTCAAGCCCCTTTTTCTTTGAAAGATTATCTGTTTTTTCGAATCACTTTTCCGATTGGAGCTTTTAGAAATACTCCGTTCTCGACAGCAAATTTTCCGTCGATTAATACATAGGGGATTCCTTCAGGATATTGGTGAGGATCAGAGAAAGTTGATTTATCAATGATTTTTGCAGGATCGAAAATTGTCAAATCTGCAACATATCCTTCCTTGATCAGGCCCCTGTCTTTGAGTCCAAGACTTGCTGCGGAGAGACCGGTCATTTTATGAATCGCGATATGGAGGGGAAGAATTTTCTTTTCCCGGACATATAGTCCTAACACTCTAGGGAATGTTCCATAAGCACGGGGATGAGGGTGGCCATCGCCCGGTTGAGATAGTCTCCCGTCTGAACCAATCATCGTCATCGGGTGGCGCATAATGTTCTCCACATCTTTTTCGTCCATTGCATGATAGATAGTTCCGGTGCCTCCATTGAGCTGTGCGCGTATGGTTAGTTCAGCTCCATTTTCTACGGTTGGTTCCATGCCTTCCAAAATAGCCCATTCGTGCATGGTTTTTCCTTCGAGGTTTTTATTCCATTCAACTCTTGAAAACTGAATTCTTCTCAGATCACTCCCGCCGCGATCATTGACAATATTGAAAACTATTCCAGCCTTGATGCTATCTCTAAGCACCGGATCAAGGACTCTTTCTGCAAATTTATCTCCCTCGAGTGCCCAACTCGGAATCAAAACGCTGATTCCTGTGTGACTCGCGGCGTAAGGATATTGGTCCATCATGATATCCAAACCTGCTTTTCTGGCTGAATCTACTAGCGCTAACGTTCTGGTACTCGCTCCCCACATACTTACCCCGATGGCCTTATGATGGGTGAGGACCACAGGAATGTTGGCTTCTCTGGAAATTACTATTGCCTCTTCTACTGCATCAATCAGCCCTAAACCTTCTTCACGTAAATGGGAGGTGTAAATACCACCCATTTTTCCGGATACGTTAGAAAGAGCAATGATTTCATCCAATTTAGAAAAAGTGCCTGGCAGATATTTCAGTCCTGTAGAAATACCAAATGCTCCTTCTTCCATGGCGGATTTGACATAGTTTTTCAGCAATTCTAATTCTTCCGCTGTGGGTTCACGGTCTTCCATGCCCATTACCTCTTTGCGAATCGTATTATGCCCTACAAGAAATGCCACATTAATTCCAAGATTCATTTTAGAAAGAGAATCCAGATATTCTCCAAATGGCCATGGCCCTCCTCCATCAGGCCCTCCTAATGCCAAAGTAACTCCCTGCCGAACAAGACTTTCAGCAAATGGCATTTCCATGATTGGCTCCAGGTGGGTGTGCATATCGATGAAGCCAGGCGAAACTGCGAGTCCATCAGCATTTATTATTTTTTCAGCACTTTCATTTTTCAGGTCCCCGATAGTCAAAATTTTACCTGACTTGATGCCGATATCACCAATGTAAGCTTCAGAGGAAGAACCATCATATATAGTCCCTCCTTTTATGATTATATCATAATAAGAACTTTGACAGCCAAACAGAAGGACGATTAAGGCGAGGTAGGCGGATTTCATTTTACTTTCCATGGTGATTGAAAGTAAAATATTAAGAAAAAGTCAAAAAAAATAACCGTTCAACAAGTGTTGAAAATTGGCTTTATGATTTGGGGAATAAGTAAAGACAAAAAAAAAGACCCGAATTTCGGGTCTTTATTATTAGCTAAGTTTGAATCTGATTGGAAGTCTCATTCTTGTACGAACTGGTCTGCCTCTTTGCTTTCCTGGTTCCCACTTTGGAGCTGCAGATACTACCCGAAGTGCTTCTTCATCGCAACCTCCTCCAATACCTCTCAAAACTTCTACGTCTTGAATTGAACCGTCAGTATTAACAACGAATACAACGATAACGGTACCTTCAACACCCATTCTTCTTGCTTGAGTAGGGTATTTCAAGTTCTTGCTAAGGTATTCATTCCAACCTGACATTCCTCCTGGAGGATTTGGCTGAGTTTCTACAACGTCAAAGATTTCGTCTGCTTTTTCTACAATAACAGGAGCCTCAGAGATTACAACTTCTTGAATTACAGTTGACTCTTTTACGTCCACGTCAAAGTTTACTTCGATTTTGTCTTCGATTTCAACTTCATCAGGAATTTCCTGAATGATTGGTTGCTCAACAGGCGGTGGTGGTGGTGGTGGTGGCTGCTCTGTGATTGGAATATCCAGAATTTCTTCGAAATTATCAGTCACCTGACCAAGGTCTTTTAAAGCTCCTTCATCGTATGACTTCCATTCAAAGGCAACAAGAGTAGCACCAACAGCTACAGCTAAACCAAGATTCAGGAACATTCCTGATAGTCGGTTTAGATCAGCGCTAGGAGTCTTTTTTGCTTCCATGGTGAAATTGGTTTTTACAGGTTAATATGCTCTTTTATAAGAATAACAAGTGTAAGAATTAATAGACATTAATCCAAACTGAATTTTTTAATCGGAATCTTTAAATATGCAATTAAGCCAGCTAATCCCCCTATCTCATTGACAATCATGTCCATAAATTCAAACGATCTAAATGGTATAAATCGTTGCAGAAACTCTAAAATAATTCCTGCGAAGATTCCAAATATAAGATAGTTTATCAGGATCTTCTTTTTTGGTTTGGTGTGGATTTTCGAATCTATTCCAACACCGCACCAAAGGAAACTAAGCAATCCAAAACAAATAAAATGGATAAACTTGTCCTGAAATTCGAAGAAATCTGCCTCGGGAAATTTATTTCCTGGTGTCAACATTGCCACTGCAATAAATATTAGCCAGGATAAACTTAACAGTAACCGCAAGGTGATTGATTTATTCTCCTACAAGTTCTGCATACTCCGATGCACTAAGTAAATCAGAAGGTAAGTCACCTGAAATTTTTACTTTAACCATCCATCCTGACTCATAAGGTGAATCATTTACTAACTCCGGAGCGGCTTCTAATTCATCGTTGAATTCAAGGATCTCACCTGTTATCGGCATAAACAGATCTGATACTGTCTTCACCGCTTCCACAGTTCCGAAAACTTCACCTGCTTCAATTGTTTCACCGATAGTCTCTACTTCTACATACACGATGTCACCCAATTCTTTTTGTGCAAACTCCGTGATACCGATTGTAGCAATATCTCCTTCTATTTTGACCCATTCGTGGTCTTTGGTGTACTTCAGTTCTTGAGGAAAATTCATGATTTGTTTCAATTTTTAAGAGGATCAAAAATAAGAGGATTCAGGCTAGGATAAAATCTATTGAGATAAATTAAATCTTAGCTGGCCACCAAATGCCGTTGAGGTTCTTTTATAAGCAGTGGTAACTAGCGGGTCGTTTATAGTTCTGTCAAAGTAGAAAGTAATATTCAGATTTTGGTTTATCAGATAGCTAATTGTTGGGCGAATCTGAAGGTTTAGGTTGCCATTGGTGATGGTGCTTTTTTCCTCGATTTTTCTCTGAATCTGTCTGGTGTCTACGACTTTTGCATCCATTCTGAATTGGACATCATTCTTCAATATCTTCTGTTGTCCCTGAATTTTGAACGGTATTTTTATTCCCGCTTTGGTATAGCCGATATTGATTCCAAAGTCATGACTTTTCTGCTCGGTGACTTGAGCGTTTGAGAAATTCAAGCCCAGGTTTCTTTCTTTATTGTAGGAGAAAGCAACATTTAATCGATTTTTTGTCAAAACATCTATTCCGATCAAAGGGGCAAATCGCTCAGAAATGACAACCTGATTCAATACATATATTGGAATAAACTCTCCCAAATCATTGGTAATAGTTGATCTCGGTATGTCCTGCAAGGTATTGTAAAGCTCTAAACCCTGCTGGTATTGAAGAGAGTTTGAAAAATTACTCGCATCGTAATTGGAAACATATCCATGCCGGATATTGATGCTGCTGAAAATATCACTTAGCCCTTTTAGTCTTGACAAGCCTCGGTATTCAAGACTCCAGTTTGGCAGGGGTGTTTTGGGGAAAGGATTGAGATTGACTTCGGATGCATCCTGACCTCGGTAAGCGGCAAGGAATGACGGGATCAATACGTCTTGGCCATTAATGGAATATTCACCACCGGAATTTTGGGAATCGAGTCTGCCTTTGATGACTGCCCGATTGTTCTCAAAGGAGGTAAAAAGAGGTGAGTTATTTTGAGAATCGTCCTTTGAGAAAGTGGTGCCCAGTAAAATCGTACTGATGCTATATCCCGCCATTCTGTTTGGACTGATGGAGACATACTCTCCCGGATTATCTAGTGAGTTTCTGAAGATCTCCTGGTAATTTCCTATTTCTCGTTTGGTGGCATTTAAAGTGATTCTGAAGTCAGGGAAAGGCTCGATCAAACTTCCAAAACGTAAATTCATAGCCCTGTTTTGGCTGAATGGCTGAGTCAGCTCTGCACTCGGGGCCATGATTCCCTGATTTGCAAAGTCGTTTCTGATGCTTGGATCCTGACTACCAAAAAGGAATGCTAATCCAGGATTATTGAATGCCCTATCCATTCCTAGTAGCCCCGTATTTGGCAGGTAACCTGGTAGGAAAGTGCCTTCAATCACTCCATAGCTGAAAGTAATCTCTTTCACCATCATCATCATTTTAAGGACTTTGTTGGAAAAAGGTGTACCGATTGTGTCTTCAGCATTTAAAGAAGCCCTGCCCGGAATGGTTGGTCTTTTTGGAGCATTCAGTGCTGCAAGTTTTTTATTCTTATTGTATAGCCGGATAAAATCAAGCTTACCTGTCAGTGATTGGTCTCGTGTGTTTTGAATTACGTTTCCAAGTGTATCTTTTTGTCCGATGGAACCAGTCTGCCAGGTGTATGTTGTAGCGTATTTGTAATCAGCTTTGATCCAATCGATTACCGGTAATTTCTCCAGAGGCAATGAATAATTGAGGTTGACGAAGTGACTGTAATTCGTCTTTCTACCAAATCTCCAGGCATTGTATTTGACAGAATCTTGTTTCTGCTCGGTGTCCAAATCACCTTCAGGCTCATCGACTACAGCAAAAATATTGGATGTATAATCCACCCGCAGCTTTTTGGTCAAATCCCAATTGACTGCATAAGTACGGTTCATGAAGAAGCTTTTTTGGAACAGAGGATCTACTCCGGTTGTTTCCAATTGGTCATTTCGGTATTGAGATCGCAAGAACCTTCTGTCCAAATCCAACCTTGCCACCAATTGAGTTGGCGCCAAATTCAAATTGAAATCTTTGATCAACTTCAAGCCCGGAGAGCTTAACCACTCACTATTCGCGAACGGCTCTATATTCAAAGGTTTGGGGGAATAATTGTAGATGATATTTCCCTTGTAAGTCTTGAAATTATATCCTTCGATCTGAGCATTAGTCTGTTTGACAGTACCATAGGCATACGAAAATGCGAAGTTGCTGAAATCAAAAAACTTACTTTTTGCTTCCGGATTGGTCTTGAGCTTTCGGACATTATTGAAGCTTATATTTTTCCGATCAAGCTGGTCCTGAGCGATTTTCCGGTATTCATCGCGATCTGCGTCTGTTTCAAATTTGGCCAAAGCAACTTCAAAAGGAACGTCCGGATTCAAGGGATCATACTCTGGTTTGGTTGTCGCATTTTCGATACTGAAGTACATCGGGATACTCATACCCAAGCCTTTTGGTAAAAGCTTGTGAACCTCCACATTGGTAGAGATATCATATTGGGTGGTGGCTTGTCTGGCTCTTTGTGAAAGTCTGGTTTCTAGGCCTCCAAATCCAATAGAATTATGTCGGATCGATGCGGTAACCACTGCAACGTCTGCGATTTTGGCATTCATAAAGGCATTTGCTGCCCAGCCGTTTGTCTTTGTAAAACCTGTGACACGGAGTTCGTTTGCCCAAATGCAGATGCTTCTGCTTCCGCCACCAGAGGTTCCCGGGTTTCTGACTCCGATCATCGAACCTTGAAGCTGATTAAGTTCTGGTCTGCCGACAACGGTCACTTTGTACTGTCGGATTTGTTTGGAAAAAGGCAAATTGAGAGGAGACTGACTGTTGTCTCTGTCCACTTTCACTCCTACAATCTCCTGAATTGCAATGTCAATTTCATTTTCTAAAGGCCATATCTGAGCTGGATCTCGGGTTCCTTTAGGTGTGATTAACAGAGGAACTTCGATTTCGTAATAGTTGTCTGTGTAATCGGTACCTAGTCTTAGGAATGCGGTGATTTCGCCATCCCGAGCGTCTTCGCTATCGGCATGCAAAAACATCTTGATTCGCTCAAACTGGACCAGATCCTGAGTTATATTTTTGAAGACTCCACGAGCATCTTTCGCAGGAAGATCTTCCACACAAATTCTCAGCGATTGCTCATTCAATCTTCTTTCTACGGTTGAAGTATTGTCCCGATCTCTCTGGATCCCCGGAGGAAGTACGTATGGGCTTTGAGTTTCCGACCCCTGGCTGTTTTCCTCGATGCCCACGACATCAACTGTGACATTTGAATTATCCGGCTCGGGAATTTCAAAAAAGCCCCGATCAAATAAAGATTCCTGGAATACTCTCCATTGGCTTCCTACCATTCGGAAATTCGCCATCCTTAATACAACTGGTTGCTCAAAATCGGTCAGATAGGTTCGTATCCAACGGATAGACTTGAATCCGGAAATATTTCCCTGCACCCGATCAGGTTGTCTTACAGGGATTCGGAATAAGTACCAATCGACATTTTCCCCAGCTTCATTATGAGTGACTTTATCTACGATGTAATTTTCACCGACCACCAGATTTCCCGGCCTCAGGTCCATTTCATATTCGTAGTAATTCTCGAGTTCGTTGATCGTATTGTCCGTATTCAGGTCTTCGTTGTCAGGGGTATTTGATCCCGAACGAGTGTAGGGAAGACTCTCATCGGCAGTGGCTGGAGTATTGCCCTCCATTCCATTAAATTTCTTATATCTCTCGAGGATTTTTATGTCGCCTTCGTCAAATTTTTCATCCAGGTAATACTGGAAAAGGTCAGAGGAAACGTCTTGTAAAATCTCATTTCTGGCATTTTGGGAAACATTTAATCTGTTTAAAAAACGGTCGTTGAAAAAACCGGCCTCATCATCGTTTTTTAAACCATCTAAGCCGACATCCTGATTTTCTCTTGAAGAGGCAGAATTATCAAAGGCGGGCAAAAGGAATTGATCCTTGGTAATTCTTCCCCACTCATTCGAGGAGGTTTCGGCAGGATCTCCATCCGGAGGAAGGCCATTTTCAAATGCATGGCGACCATCTTTCATGATGTCTTCTGCGATATCTCCCAGGTTGAAAAATAGTTTACCTCCGGTTGTGTTGTTTTGGTTGAATTTACCGTCCAGTACTTTGCCATTTTCTCCACCGATGAATGGATCAAGCAACCAGAATTCAATGTATTCAATGTTAGTCCGATCAAAATCCACTTCGGTGGTAATGGCTCTTGTTATTCCTCCGTAGTTATTTTTTGGATTTGGAAGCAAGCCATCAAACGTTAAGTTTGGATTGTAGTTATACATTCCCCGCTCGTGTGGGAAGTACGATAGTTCAAAAAGCGGTTCAGGCGTAATGATCACCTCACGGTCTTGCTGTGGGAAAATTTCCTGAGGAACTACACGACGGACGTAATGATTATCCCGATCTTCTGATGTGATGTTTGTGGGAACACCTTGTCCGCCTTCACGGTAAAAAATATTATCAATATTATACCATGCGAGCCGGGCTCGACGATAAGTATTTCCCAGATTGTCTTCGGTAAGGCGACTCAGATCAAAGCGGCCATCCACGGTCTGAGGTGTTGCTCCCAGTTTCCAGTTTTGGTTTGGAGCACCGCCCAAATTAAAGGGTGTAATAGCTGCTTCAAAATCATCAATATAGGACGCCTGATCACCGTCTACCTCGTTGGATGTGCCGGGAATCAGGTGTGCAAATTCTCCGCTAAACTGAACCAGGGAAGTTTCCTTGGTATCCGTAAAAGGTAAAGCATCCGCCATTTTGGTAAGCCAGCGGGATTCGTCACTGAAATTTGCATCAAGTCCCCATAGACTGTTTCGGAGGGTTTCATTTCCGGTTGCAATTCGGGTGACATTTGGCCGCTCATTGAGATAAAGGAAAGTACCTCCGAGGTTGAATTTGTCACTGAAAAGGTAATCTACCCGTGTTCCCAAAAGGCTTCGGGTTTGGAAAGAAACCAGATCTGCTTTTTCAAAACTGACATTGATCTGTTTTCCGGATTGCAGAATGGCATCATTAATAATTACTAATCGACCAACGTTATAATCGACGGTATAATCAACTCCTTCAGTGAGGGGAATATTACCGGCCTGAACAATCACTGATCCCGGGGAAATATTCAAACCTGGAAGTTGAATTTCACTCGCTGACCCAGCTGTAAGTCGTCCTTTTATAAAATATTTATTGAGTCGTGTGACCAATTCTGCATCGGCTTGTGTGGAACGGTAGAGCGTATCATAAACATATTTCTCTCTCAGCACCGCTTCATTGGGAGGGAATAGTTTTTCCAAATTTGAACCAAAAGGCTCCAAAACCGGAAAAACCAATAAGCCCCTGTTGGACATAATGGTAAGTCCCTCCACAAAATCAAAGTTTCCATCGGGGGAGGGGTCGTTCTGAGGATTGAGATTATCAAGTCCTGTAAGTCGGATCAAAGGTTTGTCCTTTACATTCTGACCTTCCAGCAAGGAGGGATTATCCAATCCTGTCCGATCATCGCGATAGATTACCTGAAGCTGAAACCCTTCTCTCATAATCTGGCTGGCATTCAGGCTATAGATGTTTTTCATCATCAAATCCCAGGAAGGTACTCGGTTATTGATTCTTGCAGGTCGAAGGAGTTTGAGGAAAATCAATTCATCTTCTGCTCTCACTTGATAGTCTTCTGTCAATTCTCCGACTTTGTAAACCTGACCGTTGTACGTGTATTCGAAGGATACAGCGAGAACTTCGTCATTTTGGAGCCTTCGGAAAAGCGATACATAGCCAAGTTGAGGATTGAAAAAATATTCCGTAGGGTCAAGTCTTCTGGCACCGTTGATTTGCTCAAAATCTACTCCTTTTCTTAAGCCAAGGCTGGTTTCCATAGCTCTTGAACCCGTGTCAAAAGGTCTGAAAGAAGGGTTACTTGAAATATTGGAATAAAGTAAATTGGCAGCATTTCCAGCCGGAGCATTCGGTGTACCACTTCCAATAGTTGGATTCGTAGGATTGTAAATGACGCTTCCTTCTCCCAAATCCATGAATGCAGCAAAATTCCGAAGGGTTTCTGTATTAGCTGCACGGTTCATGATATAGACCTCGATTCTTGTCACATTCACTCCGGAGAGGACTTGTGGTAATCCTCTCAGCCATTTTTCATAATTGTCTCGGAAGAAATGAGCCAGGAAAAAGTGTCTGTTTTCATCGTATTTGGATGCCTGAATGTCAAATGATCGCCCTTGTCCATTGGCATCTACAGTCAGATTGTCCCTTCTTCCTCTTTGAGTGGAGGCAACAGCTGTCACATTGAGCTTACCAAATTGCATTTGGGTTTTCACCCCAAACAGGTTTTGTGCACCCTGTATCAACCGGTTTTGAATGGGCAAACTCACGTTACCGATTTCAATGGATTTTATAATATCCTCTTCGAAGCCGTTGTACTCCAACTTCAATTGGTTCTGAAAATCAAAGGAATTATTGGAATCGAAGTTGGCGGCGATCTTCATTTTTTCCCCCAAGGATCCATTGACCGCCATTTGGATTTGCTGATCAAAATTGAAGCCGCCATTTTGCTGTTGACGGATGGGAAGGGTAGGGTTGTCTACACGCCTAAAAACAGCTCCAAAGTCAAGGTTTACATATCCCGAGGGGACAATGCTAATTTCGCTCC
Organism: Algoriphagus sp.; assembly: GCA_029945945.1. Lineage (GTDB taxonomy): Bacteria > Bacteroidota > Bacteroidia > Cytophagales > Cyclobacteriaceae > Algoriphagus. The sequence continues at coordinate 542,941 of JAQSDM010000005.1, forward strand.
CACCAAAAATCCGATCAAAAGAAGGACTCACTGTAATTGGAGGAATCAGTCCTCTTCCTTCAACAGCACTTTCTCCATCTCCGCCTCGTGCCCGGCTGCGCCAGTAATCCTGCCTTACTTTATACTCCTGTATCTGCGAAAATTGCTCAAAATCATATTCCTGTTCATTTCCAACTCGGGTACTGTCAAGTTCATCTACAATATTGTACCGAAGAGTGGAATCAATCAAAACCTGAACATTTTGATTTGTCACGGGGGTAGGTAAAAAAGGGGATTCAGGCCGTAGAAATGGGTTTCTATAAGGAAAGAGTGGAGTTGTCCTCATATTTTGCCAAAGCAAAAATGAAGGAGACATTCTCCTAAGATTGAGTGAATCCATCCTGGATTGTGAGGCAGGTGGATTTGTTTGCTGTGCTTGGGAAGAAGAATAGGCTAAAATCAGCCCAAACAGAAGGAAGCTTGCGGGCCAACTAACAAGAAACCTCCTCCTGTAAAAAGTCAGTAACTTCTGAAAGTTCAATACAGCTTCAAATTAAGGTGTCTTTAAAGATGCTTTAATTAAATCTTCTAACGAAATTTCTCCTGTGGTTTTTTTCAAGACCATTGCGATATTTTTTTCTGCAACAGCCTTTGGGAATCCCAAAGTAATCAAAGCTTGTAACGCCTCATCACGGGTTTTATTACTTGATTTCAAAAATCCAAGCGGCGTTGAGCCAGATTCTGAAGTGCCTTTTCCAACTTTATCTTTCAGCTCCAAAATTATCCTTTGAGCAGTTTTCACTCCGATGCCTTTGACGTGCTGGATAGTTGCAACATCTCCGGAAAGTATTGCATGCTCGATCTCATCTGTATTTAGAGAGGACAAGATCATCAGACCTGTACCCGGACCTACTCCATTGATGGAAATTAAAAGTAAAAAAAGTCGCTTTTCTCTCTCTTCTTTGAAGCCATAGAGGGTGTGTGCATCTTCTTTGATTTGAAGAAAAGTGAGGAGCCTAATTTGCTCCTCATCTTTAATTGTACTGTATGTCTGCAAAGAGATCTTCACTTCGTAGCCGACACCACCCACATCAATAATGACGTAAGTCGGATCTTTGAATACTAGCCGGCCACTCAGATATGCAATCATAGGTTGCCTCCCGACTGTGCATCCACTACGGCGATAGCCACCATGTTCACGATTTCCCGGACTGAGCTCCCTAATTGAAGTATGTGAACAGGTTTATTCATTCCAAGCAGAATAGGTCCTATTGCTTCTGCATTTCCAAGTTCGGCCAGAAGCTTGTAGGCGATGTTTCCGGAACTCAAATCAGGAAAAATCAGAGTGTTTGCTTTTTTGTTTACCAACTTAGAAAATGGATACATCTCACGCTGGAGATCCTCATTGATTGCGACATTAGCTTGCATCTCACCTTCGATAATCAGGTCAGGATATTTCTTTTTTGCGAGAGCTGCTGCTTTTGAGGTTTTTTCAGGAATTACACCTTTTGCTGAGCCGAAATTAGAGTAAGAAAGCACTGCAATTCGTGGCTCAATGTTAAAGAATTTCACAGCATCTGCAGTCAGGCCTATGATGTCGACCATTTCTTCTGCTGTAGGATTCAAGTTTACAGTAGCATCCGCAAAGAAAAAAGGTCCTTTGTCGGTATTCATGATGTACATACCAGCAACACGGTTTACACCAGGTTTTACACCGATTGTCTGAAGAGAAGGAAGGATTGTTTTTGGATAATCGCGTGTCAAACCTGAGATGAAGGCATCTGCTGCGCCAGTCTCCACCATCAAAGCTCCGAAGTAATTTCGCTGTGTTACCAATCGATTTGCATCAGCAGGTGTCATTCCTTTTCGCTGACGCTTTTTGTAAAGAATTTGAGTGAATTTTTCCACCATCTCCTTTTCTTCCATCGGGTCGATGATTGTTTCGTTCATCAAATCCAGGGAATGCTCTACGATCAATGCCTTGATTTTTTCCCGGTTACCTAACAGAATAGGGTAGGCGATTTTTTCGTCTCGTATGATCTGTGCTGCTTTAAGGATTTTCTTGTTGTCTGCTTCCGCAAAAACCACACGCTTGGGATCTTTCTTAGCTCTGGCAATTACAACAGACATCAATCGCTGATCGATACCGATTCGCTCCTGAAGTTCTAATTCATAAGCGTCCCAGTCTTTAATTGGATTTTTGGCCACACCTGAATCCATTGCAGCTTTCGCAACAGCCGGGGCAATGGTCGTAATCAATCGTGGATCAAGGGGTTTTGGAATCAAATATAGTCTTCCAAATCCTGTAATACTTTCACCATACGCCTTATTCACAATATCCGGAACAGGCTCTTTTGCAAGTTTTGCTATTGCCTGAGCCGCTGCGAGCTTCATGGCCTCGTTAATTTCAGTAGCTCGTACGTCAAGTGCTCCTCTGAAAATGTAAGGAAATCCGAGTACGTTATTTACCTGATTAGGGTGATCAGACCGACCTGTTGCCATGATCAGATCTTCTCTTGCCTCAATCGCTAATTGATAGGGGATTTCGGGATCCGGATTTGCCAGCGCAAAAACGATAGGATTTGGCCCCATCAATTTTACCTGATCCTGAGATACAATATTTCCTGCGGAAAGGCCTAAAAAAACATCAGCTCCAACTAAGGCATCAGAAAGTGTGTGGATATCTCTATCTGTGGCAAACTCCTCCTTGATATGATCCATGTGTTCAGTACGATCTTTTCGGATTACTCCTTCCTTATCGCACATGACAATGTTTTCACTTTTCACTCCAAGAGAAATATAGAATCGGGTACAAGAAACCGCAGAAGCTCCTGCGCCGTTTACCACCAATTTTATTTCCGAAATCTTTTTATCGACAACCTCCAGGGCATTCATCAAAGCCGCTCCTGAAATAATTGCAGTGCCATGCTGATCATCGTGCATGACAGGGATTTTCATCAATTTTTTCAGCGTCTGCTCTATTTCAAAGCATTCCGGAGCTTTGATGTCTTCCAGATTTATTCCTCCGAAAGTTGGCTCCAGTGATCTGATAATCTCAATGAGTTTTTTTGGGTCTTTTTCGTTGATTTCGATATCAAAAACATCGATTCCCGCGAATTTTTTAAACAGAACTCCCTTTCCTTCCATGACTGGCTTGGAAGCTTCAGGACCAATATCTCCCAGTCCAAGGACCGCAGTTCCGTTTGATATGACAGCTACAAGGTTTCCTTTTGCGGTGTATTTGTAGACATTTTCTACATCTGCTTCGATTTCTAAACAAGGCACGGCGACTCCAGGTGAATAAGCCAATGCCAGATCCATTTGACTGGAAAGTGGTTTGGTCGGAACGACTTCTATTTTACCAGGCTTTCCTTGGGTATGGTAATTTAATGCGTCTTCCTTCCGGATTTTGATTGTCATAAAAAGCTAGTTTTATTTGGGTTTAGGCTCCTTGTTCCCCCTTCCAACTCACATTGGTATTTAGCAAAATGGTTTCGATTTCACGAAGTGCATCCCGATGAACTTCATTAGGATAATAGACAAAACCTTCGATGTAATACAATTTTCCTTTTTCCTTATCAATCATGATATAACCCAGATATGAGCCACCCATGCTGAGGTTGTTGGTTCTCCAGGAAGCCCTGATTTCGGTGGTAAAATTATCATTTATCACCATGTTTCTGAAGGCGGGAATGATTTGTTTTTCGGTGATTACATAAGATTCGGGGATTTCAGGGTCTCCAAAAATATGCTGGCGAGCCACTGAATCCCTGAGTTTGAGGATGTTTTCAGGGAAAGTCTGCTCTTCTGATACGTAGTCTTCAACATGAAAAAATATGCTGATGTCTGCGCGACTTCCTGTTGGCGTAATTTGACGAACCCATAAAAAATCCTTTTGTGATTTCGCTATTTTATAGGAAGCTGGAACATTAATTTCTATTCCGATATTAGTTTTTGCCTCAGCTTCGGCCTCAGTATTTTTTCTGGACAGTAGGATTTTCTCCAATCTTTTTCTTTCTCTTACTTCAAACAGGTTCTGAAGTCGGGGACCATTTTTTTGAAGATTGCCAATAAGTTCACCTTCGGTGTTTCCAAATAAGTAAAGGATTTCCTGACCGACTGCAAATTCATCTTCCATTCGAAGGGAAAAAATACTTGGATCGTTTAAGGCTTTTTCTTTGGATTCTTTTGAGAACTGGGCATTGATAACCTGGCTGGAAGATCTTTTGTCATCGAAAGTAGTCACATAAATAATGTTTGTTGATGTTCTCAACATCCGGTTCATTTCCTGTGGATCTATTTGAATTACTTTGAATTTCGCTTCTGATCGGATCATTCCTGGAAGATCGGATTGGTAAATCTTACGAAGTTCATCTCCGACAGGTCCAGCCCATTTAGCTGAATCGATAACCATGTAAATTTCACCAATTATTCCTCTTGCTTTGGGTTTTGTGCTGTTGGAATTTGTTCCTTCCACGTCACAGGAGGATAATATGATACCCATAAGCAGGGTCAATAGTAAAGAAGTTATAGCTTTCATACGAGTTGAATTAATTGCTTACAATCAATCAAAGTAAAGCTTTAAAAAATACTTATCCTCTGATTGTTCAGCTTATTGGCTTTAGTTTACAAAGATTAACATCAATGCTGAAGTGTGGGTTTAAACTAACCGATGATTAATTTCTGACCGGGCTTGATGTTGTTTGTGTTGAGGTTATTAAGCCTCTTAATGTCATCGATAGTCAATCCGTTATGTTTTTTTGAAATTATCCAAAGTGAATCCCCCGGTTGAACGATGTAGGTTCGAGGTGAACTTGATTTGATTTGATTTTCTGCAAGGGAACTTCCTGAGGAGGAATTGATTTTCAGCGTTTGACCAACCTTGATCAGATTGGAAGATAAATTATTCCAGACTTTTAATTGAGTTACGGTTACTCCGTGTTTGCTTGCAATACTGCCCAAAACATCGCCTGATTTCACCTTATAGGTGGTCCCTGTTTGTCTTATTTCCTGCACAAGGGTTGCCACCGGTACTACAGTGACAGGAGTAGAGGATGCCAACAAAGGAGTAGACGAACTATTCAGAGAATCGCTGATCCAAGCCAGATTTTCTTTGATAAAAAGCGACTTAGATTTTGGGATATTCACAGCCATGCTTCGATTGCTCTCAGGGATTTTTCGATTCTTTATTGATGGATTCAGAGATTCCAAATCTGTCAGGCAGATGTCAGTAAGCTCTGCTAATTTCTCCAGGCTCATCGCTCTGTCAAACCTTATTTTATCGTAAGCAATGGCATAAGTTGGTTCTTCCGGATGGAAATTGTGTGCTTCAAGATGATTCAGCACGTACAACATCGCCTGAAATTGAGGAACATAGCTGCGAGTTTCCTTTGGCAGATAGTTATATATCCCCCAAAATGTTTTCTTTCCGCCGGATCTTCTGATGGCTTTTCGAACGTTACCCGGTCCACAATTGTAAGCGGCAAGTGCCACTTCCCAATCTCCAAACATGCGATACAAGGATTTCAGATATTTAGCTGCAGCGTCTGAAGAAAGCTCAGGATCCATTCGATCGTCAACTTCAGAGTTCACATTCATTCCGTACATTTTTCCTGTAGCCGGCATGAATTGCCATAGACCCATGGCTCCAACTCTTGATTTGATTTGAGCGTCAAGCCCTGACTCGATGATGGCCAGGTATTTAATTTCGAGAGGCATTTCATGTTTCTGAAGTGCGGCATCAAAAAGAGGAAAATACAGTTCTTTTCTTGCCAATACCATTTTGGTGTAATCCCGATTTCTGACTGTGAAATATTGGATAAAGGAAAAAATCTTGTCATTCAGCTCAAAGTCCATTTCATGATCCATGGCTTGAACTCTTTTCTCAATATCAGAATAAGTAAAATCAGGAATGTATTCGTAGTGATAGTTGGGCAAAACCTCTTCGTCGAGAAGAGGCGCAGCTGCAACAAGTCCCTCTTCTTGCGAGAAAGCTTTGGACAGCGGGATCAGACATGTGATGAGTGCAAGTATGATGGTTCTGCTCAAAGTTTCTTTCATTGTAATTGAGTTTAGGTTGTTAGCTCAGTCAGGTAATTGCTGAATGCGTATAATTCAGCTTCCTTAAATGAATTTGCGATCACCTGCAATCCGATCGGCATGCCTTTTTGATCTTTTCCATTCGGCAATGAAATCGCCGGTACTCCGGAAACGGAAGCCTGAACGGTAAATAGATCTTCTAAATACATCGCTACAGGATCATCACTATGTTCACCAAACTTAAACGCCGTTGATGGCGTCGTTGGCATAATAATATAGTCAAAATCATTTAAAAGATTCTCTGTGAAGTCTTTAATTAATCTTCTGACCTTCTGTGCTTTTGTAAAATAAGCATCATAATAGCTTGCGCTCAGTACGAAAGTGCCGAGCATTATTCTTCTTTTTACTTCATCGCCAAATCCTTCTGTACGGGTAAGCTTGTACATGCTTTCAAGATTATGAGCGTTGGGAGTTCTGTAGCCATACTTTACACCATCAAACCGTGAAAGATTGGAACTTGCTTCAGCTGTGGTAAGAATGTAATAGGTAGGAAGAATGTAGTCCAAAAGTGGAAAGTCCACTTCCTTCACTTCATGTCCTTCTTCTTTCAATTTTTCCAATACCGAAAGGGTATTTGCCTTGATCTCAGGCTGAAGAGCATGAGATTCGATGGTTTCTTTGAGGTAGGCGATTTTTGCTTTTTTCTCAAAATGAAGCAATTCGCTGTAAGCAAACACAGGCTTACGGGAAGATGTGCTGTCAAACTCATCGTGCCCTGCCATGATTTCCATAACGAGTGCATTATCTTTTACCGTTCTTGAAAAAACTCCGATCGTATCAAAAGACGAGGCATAAGCGATCAAACCCCAGCGGGAAACCCGGGAATAAGTTGGCTTCATGCCGATGATTCCGGTGAAAGCTGCCGGTTGACGAACTGATCCACCTGTATCAGTTCCTAATGAGGTGGTACAAAGGTTTGCCTGAACAGCAACGGCAGAGCCTCCGGAAGACCCGCCGGGAACCCGGGTTTCATCCAGTGCATTCAGCACTTTGCCATGAGCAGAGTTTTCGTTGGAGCTTCCCATTCCAAACTCGTCACAATTCAATCTCCCGATGATGATGGCATCTTCTGTCAGAAGTCTTTGAATTGCTGTAGTGGTGAATTGAGATTGAAATCCTTTGAGGATATTAGAGGAGGCATTGGCTTCATGGCCAGTGTAACAAAGTACATCTTTGATCCCGATCACCATTCCTGCCAGTTTTCCGGCTTTTCCTTCAGCCAGCTTTTGATCTACAAGATCAGCTTGTTGTAAAGCGGACTCCTCATAAACTTCGACGAAGGCGTTGAGATGCGCCTTCGTCTTGATGTTTTGGAGATAATGATTGACGATCGCCCGACAATCAGTTTCTCTTTTTTCGAGCGATTTTTTTATTTCGTCGAATGAAATAAATTTTTCCAATGCTATTGGCTTAAGGGATTACTTCTTCTTGTCTTTCAGCCCCTCTTCAAGATCGTTCTGAATGTCTTTAGTAGCGTCTTTAAATTCTCTGATACCTTTTCCCAATCCGCGGGCAAGTTCAGGTATTCTTTTAGCGCCGAACAGCAAGAGGATAACCAGGATGATCAGAATGATCGAGCCTCCGCCCATGTTTTGAATGAAACCCAATGTAGTCATAATGGTGTGTGTTTAAAGGTAAATGAGTATGCAAAGATATAACTGTCGGTCTCTATCGCAAAGTTCCTTTGACAGGGATTCTATGTTTTTTATGAATGTACGAATTAAAACATTATTTGGATGTAATCCAGCTTGAAGGATCCATCACGGTCAGGCCTTTCCATGTTTGAAAATGCACTTCTGATTCTCCATCAGCACCCGATGCCACTTGTCCGATGATATCTTTCGCTTTTACGGTTTGTCCGGATTTTACACTAATGGTTTTCAGCTTGCTATACATGGTATAGTATTCACCATGTTTGATGATGACTGTTCCTCCAAACCCTGGCATTGAGGTGATTTTTGTAACCGTTCCGTCAAAAACTGTCCGAACATTTGAATTGGGTTGTGTACGAATGTCAATTCCATCGCTATCCATCATGATTCCTTTCAGCGTTGGATGAGGATATGATCCAAAGCCCTGAGAAATAAATCCTGTCTCAACAGGCCATGGGAGCCTTCCTCTGTTACCTGCAAATGAGCTGGAGAGCGCAGCGACTTCAGGTGTCATCGGCATACTGCTTCCGGCGCTTTTAGTAGCGGTACTGTTTTCTTTTTTGGAGGCTGCTTCAGCTAGTCGGATTTCATCCTGAATAACTTTCTTGATCATTGAATTCAACTGATCCTGCTGTTTTTTGGTAGCTGCAATCTGCTTTTTGATGTCCTTCTCTTTTTTGGTCAGGGTATTTACGAGTCCTTGTTGTTCTTTTTTGACCTCATCAAGGGCTGTTTTTTCCTTTTGTTCTTGTTGAAGCACAACTACCTTTTCTCTTTTCTTCTCATCCAAGGTGATTCGCTCTTCAGCTAGTTGTTCGCTTAATTTTTGAATCTGAACGGCTTGCTGCTTGCGACTATCGCTGTATTGCTTCAGATACATCAGCCTCATGTAAAGCTGGTTGAAGTTGCTGGAGCTGAACACAAAAGCAACAATAGAAAGTCCACGGTTAAGCTTAGAGGCGTTGTAAATCATTCGACCGTATTCGGCTTTCAGATCAACAAGCTGCTGCTCGAGGGTTTGGATTTTTGTTTCGGTGGAAGTGATTTCCTGATTGATGAGTTTTACTTCCCTGTCCAGTGTACTGACCAGTTTTGCCTGGGTCTGAAACTTTTTGGTAATGACGTTTAACTCACCGATGGTATTTTTTTTGGTTGCAGTAGTTTGCTTTAAGATGACATCAAACTCTTTCAATCTGGCTTGAACTTCCGCTTTTTCGCGCTCAAGTTGTTCCCTTGTTTTGGCAGTCTGGCCAGCCAGATCAAGGGATATAAGAAAAATAAATCCAAAAAGGAATTTTACTGATAACCGGTATTTGCGATTCATCATACTTAAAATCTGAAGGGAAAGCTTAAGCTGCTTGAATTTGGATTGATAGAAGTCCATTCCAAATGAATGATGGTGTTTTGCCCGCCTTCCGGAAGTTGGTAAGCAAGTTTATAAAGAACATCAGCAGGAAATGGCTGCTCATTCACATCCTGAAAAGTGGAAAAGCTTGCCAGCAAAGATCCCCGATCATCGAGAGAAGTGCTTGCCATTTCGGCTAATTTCCCATGATTCACATCGATTTTACTGAAATATCTGACTTGGTCTCTTACCTGAGTGAGCTCAAAAGATTTCCCAACGCGAACGAGCCGGTCTTTGTAATCAAATGAATAAGGAGGGTTTGCCCAAAGTAGGTTTTGGAAAAGTTCCAACGAAAGTTTCAACCCATAAATGGTCTCAAATTCTTTGAAAGTCAGGTTAACATCTTCTTTTCCTATTCGATCCTTTATCTGAATTTTTTCCTGAGTGACCAATCCTCTCACGGCTTCCATCCCCATTCCCGGAGAAATAGTAAACCAAAGGATACTGTCCTTTTTTGCCCTCAAACTCATCGTTCCCCGGGTGATTTTACCCGATTCCTCTTCAATTACGATTTTGGCTTTGGCATCCATAAAGCCGTACTCGGAATATACCGGTGCGTAATCCTCCATTCTGCCATCACCTTCATAGACAATCGTTTTTTTGGCACAACCGGATAAGTATCCAAGTGCGAAAAAAAGAAGTAGTCCCGAAAAAAGTCTATTCATAATATTTGCCTTCTCTTATTTTTTGGGAAAGTTTATCCGATGCTTCAGGGCTGCTTTCCGCTTTTTTCCAATAACTGATCGCTTCCGCTTTTTTGCCCAAGTGATACAAAATATCTCCGTAATGCTCCAGCATCACCCCACTTGGTTCCAATTCGTATTTAAAAGCCTGATCCATGTATTTTTTGGCTCCTTCAAAATCTCCCATCTGGAAAAGTACCCACGCATAGGTATCAAGGAAAGTGCCATTATCAGGAAACCGCTTTACTACACTTTCAGACATGGTTTTAGCTTTTTCCAGATCTTGTTTTTCCAGTGAAAGGAAATAGGAGTAGTTGTTCAGAACCTGCTCATCATTAGGATTCAATTTGAGAGCAGACTCAAATGCTTCAAATGCTTTTTGCTTTTCGCCAAGATTGTAAAGAGCGCTACCGAGAGATCCATAAGCCACCTGATCCAGTTGCGGATTTTTTCCGGCATTCAATTCCAAAGCTTTTTCAAGTGATACGACCGCTTCGAGATCTTTTTTGCGGGCTGATTTCACCACTCCGTCATAAAACCAAAATTCGGGACTTTGTGGAAAATTATCCACTCCCAGGATTGTGAATTTTTCCGCCTCTTCAAAATTTGCATTTTCTCCGAATGAACCCAAAATCACCTGCTCCAGTCTTTTCGGGTCTTTTGGATTGAGCAAAAGGGATTTTTTAAAATAATCCATTCCCGCAACCTGATCGCCGGCTAGCATTCTTCTTTCACCTAATGCTCCAAAAATCTCTGCATTTTCAGGATTCGATTCCAGCATCAAGATTTCCAGTTGATCCAGCAAAGCTTCCTTTTCAGGCGTTTTGATTTCCCCTAGCATGGAGATAAAGGCTTTTGCTTTTATCTCAGGATCCAGGTCAGGACTTGCAAAAGCACTCAGTAAATATTTGTTTGATTCTTCTATTTCGCCTTTTTCTTTGAGTAGCGTATGAGCTGCCATCTGAAGCTCCGGCTGATTGGGATATTTTTTGATTTCTCCCAAAACCAATTCAAGTGCCTGATCTGATCGATTGTTGTTATAGAGGACCTCGACGAGGTTCAAGACATACGTTGCATTCCCCGGGCGAGCTTCAATCAACCGCTCTCCTTCCTTTATGGCGCTTTCGAGATCATTTTTCCGCAAGTAAATCCGCTGCTTCTGAACCGAAATGGGCTCCATAATCCCGTAATAAACCTCAGCCCGATCCAAAACTACTAGCGCTTTTTCATACTCTCCGGCAGCCAAATAGATCGAAGCAAGATCAAGATTGTATTGTTGATTTTTTTCTCCGTCAACTGTTAACTGATCGAGGATCTCAGCAGCTTTCAGGGGTTGCTTGAGATTGGTGTAAATCTCCGCCAGCATGAGTGCGTAGTATTTATTTTCTACATCCAGCTTGGCAGCCTTTTCAGCATAAGGCAAAGCCTTTTCGGCTTGGTTGGCCTTCACAAGGACCTCAGCTATTTTGTAATTAATGGCAGGTTCTTCAGGAGAAAATTCCAATGCCTTTTGAAGGTAGAAATGACCTTTTTCAAGATCACCTAAAGCCATAAGCTTAGTTCCTTCGATAAAATACCTGCTGGCAGCAGTTTGGGCTGCTTGTGCTTTTTTTTCTTTCTTGGAAAGTTTTTCCTGCGCAAAGCCATTGGCAAGGCAGAAAACAAGCAGGAAGAGTATAGGAAGGATTCTTTTGACAATCACGTGGAAATGGGAATGCTGCATCAGGTTACAAACATAATGCCTTTTATGGAATAAGGCAGGAGGAATTAGCGGATGATGTGTCTTGATTTGACAGAAATGAAGACTTTCAAAAGTGATTAACGCTGTTTTTTTAAAATTGATCCCAATCCCCCAAAATCAATTTCTCACACCCCTTCTAAACGGTAAATAAGCTTTCAAATGATCTTTTTCCATTGTTATAATAAAGCCAATAAAGACCAGGATAAGGCTGTTTTTCAGAAGAAAATCCACAATTGGGATTTCTATTGTCAAATAAAAACCCAGGTAGCTCAAAATAAAAGCGAAAATCAGGTAGAAGAGTCCCTTTCCAGTTTGGTAGGGGATTGGATAATATTTTTGGCCAAAGAAAAAGCAGAGAATGCACATCACTAAATAGCACGCAAATGTGCTCAGTGCACCTCCAAAAAAGCCCCAGATTGGCACCAGACCGAATATAACCAGAACACTTACCAAGGCGCCGATCAAGGTGATCCAAAAACTGTAATTGGTTTTATCTGTAACCTTAAACCAAATCGAAAGATTGAAATAGATGCCCAAAAGCAAATATCCCATCAGCAAAGTCGGGACAATAAACAGACCCTCGGAATAGCCTTCTGCCCGAAGAAACAAAGGTCCGATCCAGTTCAGGTTGACCGAAATCGCAATCATCAGAACCGTGCAAAAAAGGATAAAGGCATGCATTACTTTTGCAAACAGCTCTCTGGAGTCTTTATCAGTCGATTGTTTGAAAAAGAATGGCTCAGCAGCATATTTGAAAGCCTGTATCACGAGATTCATCAGGATTGCCAGCTTGAAATTTGCACCAAAAACACCCGCTGCTGCTCTGGAACTCATTCCAGGGTAGAAATTTTCAGGCAAAATGTATTCAAATAGTAGTCTCGAAACCAGGTCGTTGGTCACGCCTGCCAATCCCATGAAAAGCAGTGGAAGGGAATAATTCCACATCGGTCTGATTACTTCTCCCTCAAGTCTGAACTTGAAGAAACCCGCTTTCCACCAGACATATGGAATAATCAATCCATTGGCAAAAAGATTAGCGAGCAGGATATATTCTACGCCCCAGCTGCTTTTATATCCCATGAATCCATATTCGAGCTGACCATTTTCCATCATATATGGAATCGCAACTATCAGGATCAGGTTGAAAACCACATTCAGTAAAATATTGATCATCTTGGCTCCTGCGAAGGCAAAAGCACGATTTTCTAATCTGAGCTTTGCAAATGGAATAGCCAGAATCGCATCAAATGATAAAATCAAGGCTGTCCATCGGAACAGATATGCTTGTCCGGGATAGTCCATCCATTCAGCCAACCAGGGTGCCAAAAGATAAAGTCCCGAACCCAAAACCAAGGTTGAAGTGATCAGCAGAGATTGGGTGTTGTGGTAGACTTTTTCAGGATCCAGATTTTTTCCTGTGGAAAATCTGAAAAAAGACGTTTCCATTCCAAAGGTGAAAATGATGTTCAGGAACCCAATCAGTGCATAAAGTGTGGTGAAAGCTCCTAATTCGGCCTTGCTCAGGTAGGCCGTGTAAATAATGATAAGCAAAAAATTAATGGACCTGCCGAGGATGCTGCTGAGTCCGTAAATGGCGGTTTGACCGGCTAGTTTTTTGAGGTTACTCATTCGGGTGCAAGGAGATTATTCTCCTTTGAAAACCGGTTTTCTCTTTTCCAAAAATGCAGAGGTTCCTTCTTTATAATCTCCAGATTTCACGCATCGTGCGAAGCTGTTAGCTTCAGTTTGGTAGCCATTTTCTTCAGCCATGTAGACTGCGTTGACACAATCCACGATCATTCCGATTGCCAAAGGAGCTTTGCTCATGATTTTGGCAATCAGTTCTTCCGCTTTTGCCATTGCTTCGGCTTTGGTTGGAAGTACATGGTTGACAAGACCCAATTGTAAGGCAGATTCGGCATCTATCATATCACCGGTCATCATCAATTCATTTGCCTTGCCGCGACCGATCAAAATAGTCAGACGTTGAGTCCCGCCATAACCCGGGATGATTCCAAGATTCACTTCCGGCTGCCCAAATTTTGCATTGGCAGTAGCAACTCTCATATGACAGGCCATCGCCAATTCGCATCCTCCGCCAAGGGTAAAGCCATTAGTGACAGCGATTACGGGTTTATGGCAGTTTTCGATCATTGAGAAAATCTCCTGACCATTTTCTGCGAATTTTCTGGCGTTGACTATGTTAAGATTAGCAATCTCGCTGATGTCTGCTCCGGCGACGAATGCCTTCTCTCCCGAACCTGTGATGATGACAGCCTTGATCTCCTTATTATCTATAATTTCATTAAAAATCTCCTTCAATTCCTCCAGCGTATCGAAGTTGAGCGCGTTCATTTTGTCTTCTCTGTTAATAGTGAGGTAGAGTACGCCGCCCTTTGCTTCAGTGAGGATGTTTTGAAAATCTTCCATAGTTGATTAATTCAGAATCGGACAAAGATACAAGCAGGGTAATCAATCCCAAATTGAAGAATTAGAAAAACACTTTACGTTGAAATTCAGGCAGGTTTCAATTAAAAATTAATGAGTATCATTTAAAGAATTTAGATTTTTTAAAAAACTCCCTCCGGCATTTTTCCATACTTTTGCGGGACAAAATTTTAAACTAAACCTCTATAAATATGTCTTCCAAGAGAAAAATTACGGTGGCTTACGGTGATGGAATTGGCCCGGAAATCATGAAGGCCACTTTAGATATTCTTGAAGCTGCCGGTGCACAACTCGAATACGATGTAATTGAAATCGGCGAGCAAGTGTACCTCAAAGGAATCAGTTCCGGTATGGAGCCAAAAGCCTTTGAATCACTTCGTGAAACCAAAGTTTTTCTCAAGTCACCTATTACAACTCCTCAGGGTGGAGGATTCAAATCTCTGAATGTCACAACCCGAACCTCTTTCGGACTTTTTGCAAATGTGCGCCCTTGTAAGGCTTTTTCACCTTTTATCAAAACCCATTTCCCTAAGACTGATCTGGTCATCATTCGCGAAAACGAAGAGGATCTGTATGCGGGAATCGAGCATAGACAAACTCAGGAAGTGGTCCAAAGCATCAAATTGATTTCCCAGCCTGGTTCTGAGAAAATCGTCCGATATGCTTTTGAATACGCCAAAAAATATGGTCGCAAGAAAGTGACTTGCATGACCAAGGATAACATCATGAAGCTGGCTGACGGACTTTTTCACAAGACTTTCGACGAAGTCGCAAAGGAATATCCGGACATCAAGACTGATCATAAAATCATCGACATCGGGACTGCTTTGATTGCCGACAGACCGGAGGTTTTTGACGTGATCGTCACGCTGAATTTGTACGGTGACATTATTTCTGATGTAGCAGCTCAGGTTACCGGATCAGTTGGACTAGGAGGTTCTGCGAATGTTGGCGAGGAAGTAGCCATGTTTGAAGCAATTCACGGTTCTGCACCAGATATCACCGGAATGGGAATCGCCAATCCTTCTGGTTTGCTGAATGGCGCGATCATGATGCTGGTTCATATCGGTCAGCCGGAAGTAGCAGAGAAAGTTTCCAATGCCTGGATGAAAACGCTGGAAGACGGAATTCACACAGGAGATATTTACCAGGAAGGACTTTCCAGCAAGAGAGTTGGTACACAGGAATTTGCTCAGGCAGTCATTGAGCGATTGGGGCAGCTTCCTGTAAATATGATTCCGGCATCTTTTGACAAGGAGGATACTAAGCCGATGGATACCAGGTTGCGCCCGCGGGCGAAAGCAAAAAAGGAACTGATTGGTGTGGATGTGTTTATAGATTGGAACGAAGATGGGCGTGATCCAAATGTGATCGGGGAGAAACTTCGCCAGGCAAATGCTTCCGGACTTCAGCTTCAACTGATGACCAACAGAGGCGTGAAAGTTTTCCCAGCAGGGATGAAAGAGACTTTCTGTACCGACCATTGGAGAGCTCGATTTGCGATGGCCGATCAATCAATTGTCTCACATGCACAAATCCTCGATTTGCTGGATCAGGTTGGGAAATTGGGATTTGACTTTATCCAAACTGCGAATCTTTACACGTTTGATGGTGTGCGTGGATATTCACTTGCGCAAGGCGAATAAGGATTTTTGATTTCGATTTTTGATTTGAAAAATACAGAAGGGAGAAGGGAAACTTTCTTCCTTTTTCTTTTTAGATCAGTTTGTACTTTGTACTTGGTACATAGTACTTTGTACAACCATGCAAAAACGCGTCCTCATCATTACGTATTATTGGCCACCAAGCGGCGGTTCGGGCGTGCAGCGTTGGTTGAAGTTTGCAAAGTATTTGCCTGAGGCTGGTTGGGAACCGGTGATTTTTACTCCGGAAAATCCAGATTTCGACCTGAAGGATGAGACGCTTCTGAAAGATATACCCAGCCAATTGGAGGTGATCAAATTCCCGATTTGGGAGCCCTATCAACTTTTTTCAAAGATTAAAGGAAAATCCAAAACGCATCCGGGAAGATTGCTGGAACAAAAAGACAGAGGATTCCTGGAGAAATCAGCCATTTGGATGCGGGCCAATTTACTGGTTCCCGATCCTCGGATTTTTTGGGTAAAACCTTCGGTAAAATTCCTGACAGAACTGATCAAAGACGGACAGTTTCAGGCGATCATCACTACCGGCCCACCTCATAGTTTGCACCTGATCGGGCTTGAGTTGAAGCGGAAAACCGATATATTTTGGTTGGCGGATTTCCGAGATCCCTGGTCCCAATGGGAGTTTTTGGATTCACTTCCGATGAGTTCTATCGTGCGAAAAAAGCATGAAAATCTGGAGCAATCCGTGCTGAAAACAGCCGACGTGGTCACAACGATATCTCCGACTTTTCAACGGGACTTGAATAAAATTGCTGGAAGAAAAATCAAACTTCTGACCAATGGATACGATCCTTCCGATATTCCTCAGGACTTTAAACCCCGGGAGAAAAAGGCTGGTAGCTTACATTTGGTCTATTCCGGAATCATTGATTCTATCCGCAATCCAATTCCATTGCTCGAAGCCTTGAAGGCTGAGTTTTCCGAAAAAAATGAAGAGGTCAACATGACTTTCGTAGGAAATGTAAGTGAAACAGTGAAAGAATTTGTCCAGGATGATTCCTGGCTTTCCGGTCGGATTCTTTTCGCAGGGTATGTTTCTCATCAGGAAGTTTTCGGGTTTTATGAGAAAGCAGATGCGCTGGTTTTGATCCTGACAGATACCAAAAATGCTCAGGGAAATATCCCGGGAAAGCTTTTTGAATATTTGGCCACCGGAATTCCCGTGTTGGCATTGGGTGATCCGAAGGGAGATTCAGCCTCGATTTTGGAAAACTCCGGTTCGGGAAGTGTGATCGCGCACACGGACTCAGATGCGATTCGAAAGAGATTAAGAGCAGTATTTGAATCTGAAAAACGAGAAACCGATCCTGGCAATCTGGAGAAATATTCCCGCAGAAATCTGAGTTTTCAACTTTCTAAAATTCTGGATGAAAATTCCATTTCTTGATTTGGTGATTCCATTTCACCTTTAAAAAAAGGGGATTTTGACTGTAGCTACTTCAATGGGTTAATTTTTAAACCCACCTTTCAGCTTTTTAATTCATTGTTTCCAATTTCCGGAAATTTTAAAAGGTAATCGCGACTCAATTATTTTTTCCTATTTTCCATGATGGCTTGGACAAATGATCCGATTTACGTCAGTGCAATCCTATGTGGTTTGGTGCTGTTGGCCTTTTGGCTGAGTAAATTCAAAGGCTGGAAGACCCTTGGCTCCCCGATTCTGGTGATTCTGATGGCAGCTATCCTGGCCAATTTCGGTTTAATCCCAACCGCCACTGCCGGAAATCCGGTATACGACGGAGTTTTCCTGTATCTGGCACCTTTGGGGATTTTCATCGCATTGCTTGAAGTAGATCTGAAAAGCCTGAAAAATGCCGGGTTCCCCATATTAGCCATGTTTTTGATCGGTTCCATGGCAACGATAATCGGAATTCTGACAGCCTGGTTTTTGGTTCGCCCCCAAACCGAAATCGGACCCCTAGCAAATGCGATAGCGGGTATGTTTACCGGAACATACATAGGGGGAAGTATCAATTTCAACGCAGTTGCCCTGCACTATAAAGTCAATGAAAGCGGGAATCTCTATGCGGCCAGCACGGTAGTTGATAATTTGGTAGGAATCGTTTGGATTATTGCCACGTTGATTTTGCCAAAATACCTTCAAAAGCTTTTCCCAAGGAAAAAACTGGCATCTTCCACTCATAAGCCTTCTGTCAAAAAGGCCGATCAGGCAATTAGCATAACATCACTGTCGGCTCTTTTTGGAATGGCGTTTTTTGGAATTTTTGCTGCCAAAACTATCAATGGTTTTTATCCGCAAGTTCCTGAAATCATCATTCTGACAACGATTGCTCTGGCCTTAGCCCAGATTCCTCAGATCAAAAAACTCTCCGAGGCACATACAATCGGATACTTTCTGATCCTGATTTTCCTGGCAACTATCGGGACTCTATGCGATATCAATTCACTTTTCCAATCCGGAGACCTGGCCATTACCTTGTTTCTGTTTGTAGGGCTGAGTGTTTTGATTCACGGCCTGGTAATTTTCGGAATCGGGACTTTATTCAAAATGGACTGGGATGTGATTGCAGTGGCTTCTCAGGCAAATGTGGGAGGAACCACTACCGCAATCGCTGCTGCTGAAAGTTTGGACCGACCGGATTTGCTGATTCCCGGAGTGTTGGTTGGAAGCCTTGGAAATGCAATTGGAACCTATGCCGGATTCTTTGTAGCAGGAATACTTTAAGGGACGATAGATAAGAAATAGGAGACAAAGAGATAAGAGACAAGACATCGGAATTGAGACAATCATAAATCCGAAATCTTAAATCATACAGTTTAAAACCCAAAATCAACCCATGGAATCAAGCATTCTTACCGAGATTTTCCTCCCACTTTCTCTTGCATTTATCATGTTTGGAATGGGCTTATCGCTCACTTTGGGAGATTTCAAACGAATTATTATTTACCCCAAAGCTGTTACCATCGGTTTGGTAAATCAGCTTTTATTTATCCCATTGGTCGCTTTTGGGTTGATTAAAATTTTCGGGTTGCAGGGCGAAATGGCAGTGGGACTCATGATTCTGGCAGTATGCCCAGGCGGTGCAACTTCCAATCTGATCACTCATCTCGCTAAAGGAGATTCTGCCCTTTCTATCACATTGACTGCGTTTTCATCGCTGATCACAGTTTTTACGATCCCGTTTCTTGTAAATTTTTCCATCCAATATTTTATGCCGGGAGGCGGGCAGGAGTTTCAGCTAAATGTCATTGGAACTGTGATCTCAGTCATTCTTATCACCGCAATTCCGGTCTTGATAGGCATGATCATTTTAAGAAAAACCCCAAATCTTGCGCAAAGAATTGAACCGACCTTTCGAAAGCTTTCGGCTGTGTTTTTTGTAATAATCCTGATAGCGGCAATTGTAAAAGAAAGAGAGAATCTCCTCAATTACATTTCGCAGGTTGGGCCAGTGGCTCTTACTTTAAACATCGCAACTCTTGTTATCGGGTTTTATAGCTCCAAACTTCTTGGCCTTAATAATAAGCAAAGCAGAACTGTTTCGATCGAGGCAGGAATTCAGAATGGAACTCTGGGAATCACGATTGCAGCTACCTTGATCGGTAATTCACAGATGACAATTCCTTCAGCCATCTATGGGATTTTAATGTTTGGGACTGCCGGGATTATCATTTTTCTGGGGCAAAGGGAAATTGTCTTGAAACCTGCAAAATTAAACGATTGAAAAACTCGCCTCGTACTTTCCCTAACTTGTTTTACAGGTTTTCATTGATTGTGTCTTTGATTCTATTCCTTACCTGGATAGGCTTGGTGATTTTTGCTGGTTTGGAAAATTCAGGACTCACCCTGGTGCTGTTTTTTGGATTTCTGGGTTTGGGTTTCCAGGGTTATTCTCATCTCAAAGGATTCTCGTTTCCCGTTTTCATCTTTGGAGTAGTGGGGTTAGCCATGTTTTTTCCACACTATTTTCAGGAGTTCCGAGGCTACACTTTATCCAATTTGATTACTCCGCTGATCCAGGTGATCATGTTTGGGATGGGAACATCCATGAGTCTGAGGGATTTTGCTCAAGTTGCAAAAAGCCCCAAGTCCGTAGTGATTGGCGTTTCTGCCCAATTTATAATCATGCCTTTGATTGGGTTTGGGCTTGCCAGCATCAGCGGATTGCCGCCGGAAATCGCCGCCGGGATTATCTTGGTTGGGTGCTCGCCAAGCGGGACAGCCTCGAATGTGATGACCTATCTGGCGAAAGCTAATCTGGCACTTTCTGTTACACTTACTTCCATGACTACTTTGCTGGCGCCGCTGATGACTCCCTTGCTGATGAAATTCCTTGCAGGTCAGTTTATCGAAATTGACTTGCTGAAAATGATGTGGGATATCGTCAAGATGATCATTCTCCCAATAGGTGCAGGATTGATCTTTAATAAGCTGCTTAGGGGAAGGTCAACCTGGCTGGACAAAGCAATGCCTGTCGTTTCTATGCTGGGAATTGCATTGATCATTCTGGTCATCACAGCTGCCGGAAGAGACAGTTTACTGGAGATTGGACCCTTATTGATCGTTTTGGTTATGATACACAATCTCAGCGGATACGGACTAGGTTATGGATTTGCAAGACTTTTGGGATTGGATGAACGTGATTCGCGTACCCTGGCCATAGAAGTCGGGATGCAAAACGCCGGATTGGCTTCAGGTTTGGCAAAAGCTCTGGGGAAAATCGCTACCGTTGGTTTGGCACCGGCTGTATTTGGTCCGATGCAAAATATCTCGGGTTCCATTCTTGCCACTTTTTGGCATAAAAGGCCAATCAGGAAGAGTGAAAAACCAGAAGTCTGAAAATCAAACAGGAAGCTTGAAAGCTTGTCTTGCCAGTAACTTCCAATCCCCTTTTTCCTTTACCCAGACCATCAATAAGCCTATTTTCAGGTTGTTTATATTTCCATTGGAGGCAATTTCTGCGGAAACTTTATGGCGAACCATTGCCAGTTTTTTGCCATGAAATTTGATTTCCTGTTCGGTGATATCCCAGGTTTGATAGTCAGTTTTTCCTTCGCTGAAAACAGCCAGAAACTCCTTTTGATTTTCGATTTTGCCTGCGGAATGTCCATAACTCAGGTTTTCTGAAGTTAAAGTTTTCAGAGCGGGGGCATCCTCAGCCAGCATAGCTGTTTTTAAGTTTTGGACCGCTGTTTCCACTTCTTTTTCTGCTTGTGCAAAGGCAACAGAAAGGCTGAAAAACAGGAATAAGGTGAGAGTGGTTTTCATGGGGATGGAGTTTAAACATTAATTTTAGTCTTCCAAATGAAGCGAAATTAAGATACAAAAAAGATAGCTGCCTGAGGAAAAACTGTAAATTCTAACTTAAGTAAATTAAAAAAGCCATAGGTAAGTTGAGATTTGCTGCCTTTTCCAAAATAAACTTCATTCTGGCCGCCAACTTAAAAGAATTCAAATAGCCGATTGACTATGAAGTTTTAAATTAAATCCAATTAATGCTCATAAATTGCCTCAAAATTCAATTTTATGATCTTATCTATTGTCCTCCTGTTAGTCGGATTTGTCGTGCTCGTTTACGGAGCAGATAAGTTGGTGGATGCAGCTTCTGGTCTTGCGGCAAATTACGGAATTCCCAATATTGTCATTGGTTTGACCATAGTGGCATTTGGAACTTCCGCACCAGAATTTGTGGTGAATGTCTTCGCCTCGATAAGCGGCTCCTCGGATATTGTAATGGGTAATATTCTGGGAAGTAATATTTTCAACGTATTGGGAATACTTGGTGTCTGTGCTGTTATTTACCCGTTGACGGTGAAGTCAAGTACAACATGGATTGAGATTCCATTGTCTTTTTTGGCGGCCATCATGGTACTGATTCTATCAAGTGATTTTTTATTGAATTCAGGAAGTGACAATTTTCTTTCCATGGGAGATGGATTGGTTTTACTCATGTTTTTCCTTGTATTCATTGTCTATAACATCACCGTCTCGATGAAGCCAGGTGAAAAAACGGATGATGTAGAAGTTAGTAAATACACGACAGGGCAGGCTGTTTTGTGGATTTTAATAGGCCTTGGAGGATTAATATTGGGAGGCAAACTGATTGTTGACAATGCTGTTGAACTCGCTTTGAGTTTTGGATTGTCTGAAAGAGTGATTGGCCTTACCATCGTTTCCATTGGTACTTCCATGCCCGAACTTGCAACCTCTGTTGCGGCTGTAAGGAAGAAAAAATTAGATATAGCCATCGGTAACGTAGTCGGATCCAATATTTTCAACATATTCTTCATTTTGGGCGTTTCGGCAACTATTCTCCCCGTGCCTATTTCAGAACCAAACTTCACCGATATATGGATGAATATTCTTGGCGGATTGCTTCTGTTCGTGTTTATTTTCACAGGCAAAGGGAGAAAGCTTGAAAAATGGGAAGGTTACTTGATGCTGGGATTGTATGTAGCCTATCTGATAGCCTTGATCATGAATTGGTAAGAAGGCTAAAATAAAATCAGTCAACGGCACTTCGAAATAGAAAAGCCTCAGGAATCTGCCTCGGTTCCTGAGGCTTTTTGTTTTTTGGATACCTAATTCTTAGACAAAAGATCAGATTAAAAATTTGAAGAAAGCGAGAACATTAGAAAAGGATCCTCTGAAAAAACATTGTAATAATACCCTGTTAGTTCCCAGTTCTTAAAACCTCCACCGACTAAGATGCCCCGTTGGATGTCCAGTTCGGTTTGATATAATCGGGTTCTTTGGCCGCTGATTCCAAGCCAAAGCCAGTCTTTAGGTGAATAGGTGAAATCAGCCCAGGAATAGAAGAAATTGTTTTCATTGGAATTGACATCGAAAAGGTATTCCGACTCATTGTAAAGTTCGAAGCCTTTGTAGTTGAAGGTGAACTCCAGACCCGGAGCGATTCCATTGGTAAGTCCGACAACTCTCCCGATCATTGGAGTGATAAAATATTCGATATTTTTTCCACCCTCAAAGTTGTAGCCGATCCAGCCGGAGAAGGTCTCCAAATCCTCGTAATTGTAGCGGGCCTCGAGATGTAGCTTATTTTTGTCTGCGCGAAAGACAGGTAAGCCAATAAATTCATTTTGTAGGAAATAAAAATTCATGTCGGCTCCAAAACTCCATTTTTTCTCAGAAGGAAGCTGGGTTTTTTGAGCGAAAGCAGATGAAACGCAAGCGATAAAAATAATCGAAGCAATAAGTCGTTTATTCACGAGTTAAGATTTTCAGTTGATTTTTGAATTATCCACCAAGCGCAATAGTCATCCCGACAAGCAGCACACCAATAATAGTATAAATCAAGGCTGTGAAAAGTGGCCTGAAACCTGCATAACCTGCAAGCTTATAACCTCCGATAAATAGAAGCAAAAGAGCGATTCCATTGGATGTGCGAATGGCAACTTGCACATCTTCCAAAATGGCAAACGGCAAGGCAATTGGGAAGGTGCATAAAAAGACCAGTATGAAAATCTGAAAACCAGCAACATAATCCCTTGAAGTCAAAATCATCCTTTCATCGGTAGATGGTATCGCTTTCACCCGAGCGGCAAGTTTGAGCAATTCCTCTTTGGTAAGCAAAGAATGGATCAAAGGCTGAATTTCTTCTTTCAGGATCTCAGCTGACTCTTCATCCGTCTTGGTTTGTTTGATTTCTCTTAAGGCTTTTAAAGAATGGCCTCTCTCAAGCAATACATTCAAAAGGAACATGATCACATCTACCAGAGCCCATGCCAAATTACACCCAAGGGCAGCCCATAAAAGTTCGCTGATTTCCTGTTTTCCTGATGTGGATACCGATATGGCGCTTGTGAAAGTAAGCACCATAATCAACCCAAACAAGACTTCTGAAATCCTGTCAATGGGATTCAGAACTGCATTTTCTCGTGCAAGATTTTTTAAGATTCCAGTATTTTTCATTGGAAGATCTTTCAAATTAAAAAAACATAACCCTCAAAAGGCTAATCAAAAATAGCAGAATCCTCTGACCAATTGCAGTATTTTTCCAATTGAGATATGAACAAAAACGTAGAAAAGTCACAAGCCTTATCCTTGGTTTTTGTGGCCATTTTCAATTTAGGATTAGACACATACAAAAAAGGTCTGCCGGATAAAAACCAATCCGGCAGACCTTTTCACTCTGAGTAATTTGGGTTTGTAAAATCCTTGATTATTTCCCGATCACCTTTATCATCGTTCCCTTATCCAGTTGATCAGTAAGCAGCATTCCATTTAAGATTGCAAGTTCTTCAAATCTCTCAGCAGGCATATTGAAACTTTGGAAAGCAGCTTGCAAAGTCATTTTCTGAGGAACTGTTTTAATTCTGACTACGTCAGGCTTTCTGTTCAGCTTTTCTGCCTCTTTCAACTCTTTGAAATTCCGGATAGTGGAAAGAAAAGCAGGCTGAAAATTATTGAATTTTGAGAGTTCCGAGATACCCATGATGCTGTAGGTATTTCCATCAAACTGAATCAATGAGGAAAGAACCCGGATAGTCCCTTGCTCTTGTTTCTGATCAGCGATCATGATCAAGGCAGGCAATCCATTGATGGTTTCTTTTTTGGATTCGACCAATTCGAGTTTAAATTGTTCCAAAATCATTTTGGCGGATTCGTCAAGGGAAGTTCCTGGTGCGAGTGAAAGCATCATCAAAGCATCTCCGGTTTTTGGAGCCATCTGAACTTGCTGAGGTGTGTTTTGAAGTACCCAATCCGTAGGAATCGGAAACAAAATTTTCAAGACCGGGTGGTAAAAAGTATTGTTTTCCACGAATCCCTGCTTGGGATCCTCTCCCAGAACTATTCCGTCAATTCTTTTCAAATAACTCTCTCTGTTGATTTTTGGATTGGTCAAATCGAGTTTCTTTTTCCAGTCCTCGGCCAGTTTCGCAACTGTTACATTTCGTTCGGCGGGTGATGGGTGGGTTGATAGGAATTCAGGAATTTCCTCGCTTTCACTTCCCGCACCTTGTCTTTCTAATGTTTCAAAAAAACCTGCCATTTCGGTCGCGTCATACCCAATTCGGGAAGAATATTCCACACCAAGTTTATCAGCTTCGCGCTCATCATCTCGTCCAAAACTTAGCATTGCCAGTTGCATTCCCTGCGAAAGCGGTTCTACAAATTGAGTAAGTTCCGGAACAAGGATCACGCTTGCGATCAGGCCAAGTTGACCAAGCATAGAGTTACGCTGTTGGATCACAGAGTGGCGTGCAGTGATGTGACCAGTCTCGTGTCCCAATACTCCGGCAAATTCCGCCTCATTATTGAAGTGAGCCATGATTCCTCTGGTGAAGTAAACATAGCCACCTGGAACTGCAAAGGCGTTTATTACAGGTGAATCCACGATTTTGAATTCGTAGGCGAGTTTTGGACGGTGAGAAACCGCGGCCAATTCATTGCCTTTCTCGGTGATGAATTTCTGCAACTCAGGGTCATCGTACAACCCAAAAAATGCAATGACTTCCGGATCGGATTGCTGTCCCATGGCTATTTCCTGGCCTTCAGTCATAAAAACAACTTGTTTCTTTCCCGATACCGGATTGACTGCACAACCCCCAATAAATATCAGAGATAATGCGATTCCCAGCTGACTGAGGTAGATCTTGGTTTTCATAAGTTTTGATTTTCGGTGGAGGCAAATAAAAGTATTACTGAATTTACGAATCAAATTGATCGAATTCGAATGGTTAAATACAATAAGTAAGCCAGCAGAAGTAAAGTAAATTTTCCTGGGTTAATGTCTTCATTTTCGCAAAAAAGAGGAGAATGAAACTTTATAAATAAGCGTGTACCAAGTGTTTTTTTTGAATCTGGGAGTCTTTCAAAAAGGAACTTCACCGGCAAATAGGCATGATTAAAATACTAACTAAACATCTGAAAAGGACCAGTTTATTAGGTTATTGAAATTGTATATTTGCCTTGTCAGGTCTTTTGAAAATACATTAGAGAAATCAAGATGTTCAGACTTAGAATTTTTGTATTTGGCTTATTTCTTTTGTCACCGCAGGCCTTTGCACAGGATCTCGATCCCAGGGCCTACATGAGGTTGCCATTAAAGACCACAACTGTTTTTACAGGATTCACCTATTCTCGCGGAGGAGTAGTGACGGATCCAACACTACCGATCCAGAATATTAAGGCGGATGTACAGGCCTCTTCAATTGGGGTTTCCAGAGTGTTTAATTTTTTTGGGCTTACCTCTCAGGCATTGGTGGTGGTGCCTTATTCCTGGGCACAAGTATCCGGTGACGTATATCAACAAACGACCAGTATTACCCGATCAGGTTTTGCTGATATGAGAGTCCGGTATACCGTTTTGGTTCATGGAGCACCGGCCGGAGATTTGGAAGAAGTGAGAAAAGCTCCGCGAAGAACAATCATCGGAATAAGCCTGAATACAATAATTCCAACGGGACAGTTTTTCAGTGATAAACTCATCAATCTGGGAACTCATAGATGGTCTTTCAGGCCGGAAATTGCGATATCTCAGCCAATCCGAAAGAAATGGCTTCTTGATTTTTACTCGGGACTTTGGCTTTTTACCGATAATAAATCCTTCTACCCGGGAGAGGTGGTTCGCTCTCAAGAACCCATGGGCACATTTCAATTTCATCTTAGTTACAACTTCAACCCACTATTATGGGTAGCCGTGAACAGCACTTATTACGTGGGAGGAACTTCCTCTTTTGATAATAAATACAATGATGACCGCCAGGATAATTCCCGGGTCGGGATTACAGCGGTGATTCCTACCGGAAAATTCAGCTCGTTGAAATTAGCGGCAAGCACCGGGGCAGTTGTCAGGGTTGGTCAGGATTTTAATACTTATTCGATAGGCTGGCAAAAATCCTGGTTAAGTGATTTGAAGCCCAAGAAATGAATGTTGAGTAATGAGAAAATATTCCTGATTTCAAATTCATGTCCTGAGATCAACTTTAAAATTGACAGCCTTAAAAATCGAAAGAGCCTGATCGGTTGAATCAGACTCTTTCGATTTCTAAATAAAACAGGCTTTACCTCCAGTCTTTATTAATACTCTTCAACACCTCCGAGCCCGGACAAAGGTCTTCCTTGGTCAGTGAATTCAAAGGCCTTAAGGAAGTATTGATCATCTCATGCAGATCGACAGGTTCCGGATTGATGTATAAAAGACCTGTCAGAATTTCATTTTTCAGCTTGGCATTTTGTACTGCATTGATGGCAGATATCCGATCTTCCGGATCCCAATCCTGTGCGATTTTATGAAACTGAAGAAATGTACCATCGTGTAGTTTGACGGATTTCTGACTTCCCTCTGAATAGGAGGTAGTGATTTCAGCCATTTCAGGCACGAAATCAAACGTGGAAGTTGCTTCCATATGCTCACGCACAAAATCATAAGACTTGGTAGAGCCGGGATTGTTGTTGAACGTGACACAGGGTGAAATCACATTGATGAAGGCAAATCCGGGATGGTTCATAGCTGCTTTGATAAGCGGTACCAACTGTGATTTATCCCCCGAAAAACTCTGAGCAACAAAAGTGGCTCCCAATTCAATGGCAAGACTTGCCAGATCGATCGATTGGAAAAGATTGACGTGACCGGATTTGTTTTTGGACCCGCTGTCAGCGGTGGCTGAGTCCTGTCCTTTGGTCAGACCGTAACAACCATTATTCATCACGATGTAAACCATGTTGAGATTCCTACGGATGACATGGACAAACTGCCCCATGCCGATTGAAGCAGAATCACCATCACCGGAGACTCCAAGGTAAATGAGATCACGATTGGCCATATTGGCACCTGTGGCTACTGATGGCATTCTTCCGTGAACACTGTTGAACCCGTGAGAATTGCTCAGGAAATAAGCAGGGGTTTTGGAAGAACATCCAATGCCGGAAAGTTTGGCAAGTCGGTGAGGCTCGATGTCCAATTCATAAGCAGCCTGAATAATGCCAGCGCTGATTGAATCGTGTCCGCAACCTGCACAGAGCGTCGAAAGTGAACCTTCGTAATAATCTACAGAATAGCCTAAGTTATTCTTGGGTAATTCCGGGTGACGAAATTTTGGGCGAAGATATGTCATTTGAAAGGAGGCCTATTTGAGATCAGAAAATGAAAGACCGGATTTTATTGAGTTCACAATCTGATCCGCCGTGATAGGAAGACCATCGTAATTCAACACTGAAACCAGTTTTTCAGGATTTATACTTAATTCAATCATGAGCAGACTCTTCATTTGCGCATCCCGATTCTGCTCCACCACAAATACTTTATCATGGGAATGGATGAATTCCTCTACTGTGTCATTAAATGGAAAGGACTTGATTCGAATTGCGTCCAATTGTACACCTTCGGCCTTAAGAATATCAATTGCCTCTTCCGTTGAATATTCGGAAGTGCCAAAGAATAAAATTCCATAGGTGGATAAATTCACTTCCTGATATAAATGCGGGCCGGGAACATAACTTTTCGCAGTGTTCCATTTCTTCATCAGGCGATCCATATTTCTCACATAGGCATCGCCACTTTCGGTGTACACGGCGTATTCATCTCGGGAGGTTCCTCGGGTAAAATAGGAGCCTTTGGTCGGATGGGTTCCGGGATAAGTTCGATACGGGATTCCATCTCCATCCACATCCAGGTAACGACCGAATCGCTCAATTCCTTCAAGCGCTTCGGCATCCAAAACTTTTCCTCTTTTGTATTGCCTGTGGTCGTCCCACTGAAAGGGTTTCGACATGTGATCATTCATTCCAAGATCAAGATCTGTCATCACAATGACGGGAGTTTGAAGCTGTTCGGTCAGATCGAATGCATCCGCTGTCATTTCAAAACACTCTTTTGGAGTAGAAGGAAATAAAAGGATGTGTTTGGTGTCGCCATGAGATGCGTATGCCGCTTCCAACGTATCCGATTGTTGTGTCCGTGTCGGCATTCCTGTGGAAGGTCCTGTTCGCTGCACATCTATCAGCACGGTGGGGATTTCTGCGAAATAGGCTAGTCCCAGAAATTCATTCATCAGCGAAAGTCCCGGCCCGCTTGTCGCAGTAAAGGAGCGTGCACCATTCCAGTTGGCACCAATCACCATCCCGATCGCAGCAAGTTCGTCCTCTGCCTGAATGATGGCCACATTGCGTTTACCTGTTTCCGGATCGATCCGATATTCATCCGAAAAATTCATAAATGATTCAATCACCGAGGTAGAAGGCGTAATCGGATACCAGGCAGCAACGGTAGCACCCCCGTAAACGGCACCTAATCCGCAGGCAGTATTGCCATCTATCATGATAGAATCTCCCACCAAATCTCGTTGCTCGACCCGGATATCGATTGGGTCACTATAATGCTCATGAATGTAATCAACACCCATTTGGAGTGCTTTAATGTTGGGAGCGATCAGTTTTTCCTTTCCTGCAAACTGTTCTGCAAGCAGGCTTTCAAATACTTTGAAATCGATCTCTAATAAGGCGGCAAGAGCGCCGACATAGATGATGTTTTTAAACAGCTGTCGCTGACGAGGATCAGTAAATGCCTCGTTACACATCTCCATCAAGGGAATCCCGATGTAATGAATGTCATCCCGAATGTAATTTGAATGAAGCGGTTTGGAGCTGTCATACAGGAAATATCCGCCGGTTCTGACATTTCCCACATCCTTAAGCATGCTTTGGGGATTAACACAAACCATGATGTCAATGCCTTCCCTGCGACCGAGGTATCCTTTTTCGCTGACACGAACTTCATACCAAGTGGGTAATCCCTGAATGTTGGAAGGGAAAATGTTCTTGGGAGTAACCGGAACGCCCATTCTGAAAATTGATTTGCAAAACAGGTAGTTGGCACTTGCCGATCCTGTACCATTTACATTGGCAAATCGGATTACAAAGTCGTTGATCTTTACTTGGTTGAGTGACATCCTGAATGTGCTTTTGTAACGTTATAGAAGAATTTTTGCATATCCCAGGCTGAGGTGGGACAGCGCTCTGCACATAAACCGCAGTGAAGGCAGACATCTTCATCCTTCACCATGACCCGGTTGGTTTTGAGAGGTTCAGAAACATAAATATCCTGAGTGAGATTTTTAGCCGGCATTTTTAAGACCGCACGTAAGTCCGTCTCGGTTTCCTCATTATTGACAAATGAGATGCAGGAAGTGGGACATATATCCATGCAGGCATCACATTCGATACACTTGGATTCACTGAAAACAGTCTGCACATCGCAATTGAGGCAACGTTGTGCTTCTTTGTATCCTTCGAGTTTGCTGAACCCAAGTTCGACTTCTTTCTTCCGGTCATGCAGGGTCACCTTCTTGTCTGCCTGCGGAACGATGTAGCGAATGTCGTTCACCACTTCACTTTCATAGGCCCACTCATGCATTCCCATTTTCTGACTTACCAGATTCACGAATGGAGAAGGCCGTTTGGTGAGTTCCTCGTTACGGCAATGAAGATCTATTGAAATAGCAGCCTGATGCCCGTGAGCGACTGCCGTGATGACGTTTTTTGGACCCCAGGCAGCATCACCGCCAAAGAATACTTTTGGATTGGTGGACACGAAAGTTTTCTCATCGACAATTGGCATATTCCATTTGTCGAACTCAACTCCCTGATCACGCTCCAGCCATGGAAAACTGTTTTCCTGACCAATGGCAACCAACACGTCATCCGCTTCAATAAACACATCCGGTTCGCCGGTTGGGATCAGCTTTCGTTTTCCGTTTTCCATGACAGCTTTCACTTTTTCGAAAGTCATTCCTTTCAGGATACCATCCTCCACGACAAACATCTTGGGGACGTGATTGTCGATGATGGGAATATCTTCATGCTGCGCATCTTCTTTTTCCCAGGGTGATGCCTTCATTTCAGCAAACGGGCTTCGAACGACAACTTTTACTTCTTCACCCCCAAGACGACGGGCAGTTCGGCAGCAGTCCATGGCAGTGTTTCCGCCACCGAGTACAATTACTTTTTTTCCGATTTTCTGAGTATGCTCAAAAGCAACACTTGCCAGCCAGTTGATTCCGATATGGATATTGGCATCGCCTTCTATCCGGCCCGGCATGTCCGGTAAGTCTCTTCCTTTTGGAGCTCCTGTTCCTATAAAAATGGCGTCATAATCTTTGGAAAGAAGTTCTTTCAGGCTTGACACAAAGTGATTGAAGTGGGTATGGATTCCCAGATCCAGGATGTAGTTTACTTCTTCATTGAGAACGGTTTCAGGCAGACGGAAAGAAGGGATCTGACTTCGCATAAATCCTCCTCCCAACTTCTGTTCGTCGAAAAGGTGGATTTCATAACCGAGCGGAGCCAAATCGCGGCTCACTGTCAGAGAAGCAGGTCCTGCGCCCACAAGTGCGATTTTTTTGCCGTTTGGTGCGAAAGGCCCCTGAGGCATCAGCTTTTTTACATCACCTTTATTATCTGCTGCAACCCGCTTCAGTCGACAGATTGCAACGGGTTCTTCTTCAACTCTGCCTCGTCGGCATGCCGGCTCACAGGGACGGTCGCAGGTGCGACCCAAAATCCCCGGAAAAACATTTGAATCCCAGTTGACCATGTATGCTTCGTCATACTTTTCCTGAGCGATCAGGCGAATGTATTCCGGCACCGGCGTATGGGCAGGACAGGCATATTGACAATCAACTACTTTGTGAAAGTATTCCGGGTCTTTGATATCGGTTGGCTCCATGTAATCTCTTAGGATTGAAAGCGTGAGTTGTAACCTGTTTTCTCTTCGTTCCTGCGGAAAGAAAATCGTTTACAGTTAAGTAATTATATGATTTTTTTGATGACGTACATTCACCATTTATAAGATTTTTTAAACCTTGAACTACCTCGGAAATTGATGGATTTAAGCCATGGATTTCACACGCCGAAAGATGAGAGTATCATCTTATTTGCTCAAAAAAGGCAGGTTCGGATTTACTTGTCCATTACTTCCTTTTGCCAGAAAAAGTACCTTCGCCCATACTCGCCAGTTTTACTTTACCGCTCATTTCAGCACCTTTTACAGTTCCGTCATATTCGATCAGATTTCCCTGGATATCAAACTCCAGATGGATCACATTTCCTTTCAGCGTTCCTTTTACTGCGGATTCACCTAGTTGGCCGGTATAAGTACCGGTAATGGTGGTGTCATTCACCTGATCGAGAACGAAGGTTGGCGAACCGCTTCCCATGTCGGAAGTGACGCTCATGGTCCAGGTGCCTTTTACATTGATTTTTTCCTGTGCAAACACAGCAGTGAAGCCTATAAAAAATAGGAGTAAGAACAGGGTGCTTAGCTTTTTCATGTAGGTTTATTTTGGGTTTTTCGATTTGATTGATCGAAATCCAAAATATCGATTTTTGAATACCAAACCTACAAATAC
Organism: Algoriphagus sp.; assembly: GCA_029945945.1. Classification (GTDB taxonomy): domain Bacteria; phylum Bacteroidota; class Bacteroidia; order Cytophagales; family Cyclobacteriaceae; genus Algoriphagus. The sequence goes on from JAQSDM010000005.1 coordinate 574,947, forward strand.
GGAGGCAAGATGATTGATTTTGAAAATTTACCTTCAAATTCAATCCACAATTGCTTCAGCCTCTATTTCCACCAAATATTCTTCCCCGATCAATTCTGCCCGAACCATCGTATTGGCTGGCTGAATGTCCTTGAAGCGCTCTCCATGGGCACGGGCAATGGGTTCCCAATCTGCAATATTTCGGATGAAAATCCTTGTTCTGACCACATCCTCCAGTTTTCCTCCCAAAGACTGAATCGCCCCTTCAAGTTTGTCCATCACAAAATGGGCTTGCGCAGCAGGATCATTTCCTCCCATGCTTTTGGGGCCATGAGTCGCCGTAGTACCGGAAACCAGGATACGGTTTCCTTTTCTTACCGCCCGGCTGAATCCGGCCAAATCTTCCCAGATTGTTCCACTTAAAGCTTTGGTTCGGTCATCAGTGACGGGAAAAGTAGGATAAGGGGAAGGAAAATTCTCCACATGATGACTCAGGTCTCCCGATGCCGTCAGAAATGGAGGCTTGCGGTATTCGTCTCCGCAATCTCCCGGGATCTTATTCAGAGCAACCAGAACTTTGGCTACCTGATCTTTATCTGATGCATCGAGTTCGAAGGAAAAAAGCTTCTCATTTTCAGCAATATGCTCACTTTGCCCGAGTCTTGCGCCTATGATGACTCCTCCGACAGCGGGCTGATCCATGATGTACTTGCTCGCAATATTGGCAATGCCGACTCCGTGTTTTTGAGCAATGAGTTGGAGGGTTTTGAGAAGAGTTTGGAAATTATCCCAACCTCCGGCAGAATCGATGAATCGCTTATACTTCATCTGGGACCAGGTCAGGGATTCGCTTTGAGTTGGCTCGGATTTATCCAGCCATTTCTCAGAGAGAAATCCTCCGGCCACCGTTCCAAAGGCCAGCAACTTCACGTTGTGCTTCAGACAAAGCTCAGTCATTTTGCCTGCTGCACGCTGGTCAAGCAGGGAGTAGCAAACCTGATTTGAAACCACCTCTATTCCGGAATTGACCACAATCTGAAGATGAGCAGAGTCAAAATTCGTCAGGCCAATATGTCGGATCAATCCTTCATTTTTGAGTTCCTGCAACCAAAAAAGGCAATCCACCCAAGAAGGATGAGCATAGCTCCAGGCATGAAACTGCATCAGATCAATCTGCTCGGACTGCATCCGGGTTAGGGCTAGTTGAACTGCTTCCCGCACCTGATCTTTGGTGATCGGCCCGGGAGACGGAACCCATTTGGTAAAAAGCTGCCCTTTCTCAACTCCGTTTTGGGCACGGAAAACGCCGGCAATTTCCTCTGCGGAACCGTAATGATCCGCCATGTCGAAAGTCGTAAATCCGGAATCAGCATAGGCTTTCATGGCTTTTGCAGCTTGTTTCGAATCAACTTTCGTCCCGTCACGCTCCATGTCTGCGATTTGCCAAAGTCCGGTGATTGCCCTGCAAATGGTAAGTCCCGGAGCAAGTTCTATGTATTTCGAAGTATTCATGAGTTGGTTTATTCAGGAGGAAGTTGTGAAAATAGGGCTTGGGTGTCGATTCCGGATGCCTTGAGTTTTCTCCACTGGAAGTAGAACAGAAGCGAAGCCAAAGACATCACAATCAGCCAAATCGGTGTGGAATGAAAATACCAGGCAGAAACGTCGGAATTCAGATCTTTTGCAAGATGGATCAGGAGGAAGGCAGAAAGAATAATCGTACCTGTGACAGAAAGGACAACTTGAATTTTTCTTGATCGGAAAACTTTGATTCCGGAGGCAATCTCCGGATTTCGATAGGGTAGAATCAAGACTGACAAACACATCAGCAGGAAGTTGACAAGCATGGAAGTCACCATGATGTCAATCCCGAGAAAGAAGTCGCCTGCAAAGTGGCTGCCCAAAATCCCGATTGTAGCCATGGTTCCGCTGAAAATAATCGCCCGATGCGGGGTATGATGTACAGGGTGAACAGCCGCTATTTGCTTTGGGAAAATTCCGTCCTCTGCCCAGGAAAAAACCAGACGGGAGACAGACAGGATCATGGCCGGAAGGTCATTCAGCAAAGCGATGGCTGCACCCAATAAAATCAGAATCCCCAGTCCGGAGGGAAGTAAATAACTCAGGATTCCTGCGGCCGTGATGTCTTTTGTCACCGCTTCGCTTGCCACAAAACTCCAGGGAACTGCATGATAAACGGCGTAAGTGAAGGCAATGTAAAATAAGCTCACGATCAGGATCGCTAGTCCGATGGCCCGAGGCAAATTGCGGGTAGGGTTTTTGGCTTCGCCACCTGCCTGTGCGATCGAGTCGAAACCGATGAAGCTGGAAAAAAGGAGGGCTGATGCAGAAAGGAAAGTTGGCCAGTTGAAGGCTGCTTCCATCGGGATAATCGTTCTTCCCTCTTTTGCTTCGAGGGCAGTTGCAAAGTCTGAATGATCAAAACTTAGCCCTGCAAAAATCACGACTCCGCCGAGCGCAAACATCAAAATCATCAGGGGAATCAGCGTGCGTTCATAGAGTTGCACTCCCCGGATGTTCACATAGACAAAAGTCCAAAGTAAGGCTAAAGCCAATCCCACCCGAATCCAATCAGTATCCAGAAGCGAAGCAAGATTTGTCCATTCAAGAGCGCTCGCCACATCTCTGAAGAAAGGAACGACCACATAGGAGATCACGCCGATGACAATCGAAAGCCCAAACCATTGTGAGAAACTCGCCACAAAACCCAAATATGGATGAATGGATCGGCTGGCATAAATGTAGGAACCTCCGGCCCTGGGCATGGCGGAAGACAAAATAGTATAGGCTAAAGCGGCCAAAATCGCCGGAATCGCAGCAAAAAGAAACGCCGGCAATACGTAAGGTCCGATGCCCGGTACATTTCGCTGAATCATAAACGGCACTACATAAATGGACGCACCGATCATGGAGCAAATTCCGGTGGCGGTAAGTCCTACCAATCCAAGTTGGCGGGTGAGGTTGGTGGGTTGGGTCATTCGGGAATCAAAAGTGGAAAATAGAGAAAAAAATCGTCCACTGACGACGGTCCACTGTCGACGGCCAAAAAACAATGGATTTTCAGGTGACATGGTGCTTTTTAGTGACACAGAGTTTTTTTTTACACTGAGTTGCACGGAGGATGCTCGGAGTAACACGGAGTTGAACAAAAGAGTAACAACCAGAACGCGCAAGTTTTTAGGAAACCATCAACATTTACGATTATCTGATTTCTTGCCGCTAACCAACTAAAACAGGGCCCGAAAGTCCAAAAGTAGGGGCTGTCGACTGTTGACCGTCGTCTGTGGACAATTATCTTTTTATCAAACCTCTCTTTTAGCCCTTCTGGAAAATTAGCGGATAATCAATTCCTTTCCAGATATTTTCATTCCCCTATGATTTTTGTCAGCCATTTATAAAAAGCTAATTGCCTATTTTGGGTTTTCAAACGCATCCTATAATCGACAGGAAATTCAATTGTGATGGCGTTGAAATTTTTAAAAGCTTAAAGTTCAATTTATGACAAACGCTATCTACCTGACAACCACGGAGCCCTTTTCCGGAAAGTCAATTTTTGCCTTGGGCCTGGTTAATTTACTGGCAAGTAAAACTGACAAAATCGGCTACCTCAAACCCATCGTGGCCGGAAGCAAAAAAGAAAAAGACCGCCGCCTCGAGTTGATCGCCAAGCAGTTTAGCCTGCATCAAACCTATGAGGAGATGTATGTTTTCACCCGGAAAAAAGCAATCAAGGAGATCAACAAGGGTAATGAAACCTATCTGATCGACACCATCATTGAGCGGTTCAAAGAGCTTCAGGAATGCTGCGATTTCACGGTCGTGGAGGGGACGGACTTTTTGGGAGTGGGGACCAACGTGGAATTTGACGGAAACATTTCAATTGCCAAAAACCTGGGAATTCCTGCAGCCATTATCATGAACTGTTCGGGAAAATCTCTCGTGGAGATTGTCGATCAGGCCGTCGCCACCGCCAATGGTTTCCTGAATAAAGGAGTGCAGGTATTGACGCTGGTCGCCAACAAAGTGGAGGGGGGAAAAGAGGAAGAAATCGCCAAAAGACTGAAAGCTGCCTTGCCGGAAGAAATTCTGATTACAACCATTCCGATGCACGTCGAACTCAGCAACCCGACGATGGATGAGATTCGGGAATCTCTGGGAGCAAATATTCTTTTTGGACAAAGCCTCCTCACCAATCGTGTGGATCATTCGATTGTCGGAGCGATGCAGCTTCATAATTTCCTGAACCGACTGAAAAACAATACGCTCGTTGTGACGCCCGGGGATAGGGGAGACCTGATCATCGGGGCTTTGCAGGCCAATATTTCCAGAAGTTTTGGCAAGGTAGCAGGCTTGATTCTCACGGGCGGCATGCATCCGGAGCCTTCTATAGTCAAACTGATTGAGGGTCTTGAAACCATCCTTCCGGTTCTCCAGGTCGATGAAGGAACTTTCGCAGTAGTAACCAAAGTGAATCAGATCCGGGCGAGAATTTCCCCCGATGACAAAGAAAAAATTTCCCTCGCGATCCGGCTTTTTGATACTTGGGTTGATGAAGAGGCCCTGGCGGAAAAGATCGTTGCTTTTCATACAGAAACGCTCACCCCAAGAATGTTTCAATATCAATTGGTGAAAAGGGCGAAGGAACATAAAAAGCACATTGTCCTCCCGGAAGGAGAAGATGATCGGATTTTGATAGCAGCGGATGCGCTGATCAGGCAGAATGTGGTGGATTTGACCATCCTCGGAATCCGGGAAAATATCGAAACAGCCATCAAGCGGTTGAATCTTTCTCTGGATATGGAGAAAGTCCGAATCGAGAACCCGGCAACTTCTCAACGGTTTGAGGGATATGCACAGACGCTTTTTGAACTCAGGAAAGCAAAGGGATTGACGATCGAGATGGCTCGCGAACTCATGCACGATGTGTCCTATTTTGGAACCATGATGGTATTCAAAGGCGAGGCGGACGGGATGGTTTCCGGGGCGGTTCACACCACTCAGCATACAATCCGGCCTGCTTTGCAATTTGTGAAAACCAAACCTGGAGTTTCTACCGTGTCTTCGGTTTTTTTCATGTGTTTGCCAAACAGAGTTTCAGTCTTTGGAGATTGCGCAGTGGTACCAAATCCAACTTCCGAGCAATTGGCTGATATCGCCATTTCCTCTGCCGAATCGGCAAAAATGCTGGGGATTGATCCTAAAATCGCCATGCTTTCCTATTCCTCAGGTTCGTCCGGAGAAGGAGAGGATGTGGAGAAAGTAAGGAAAGCGACCGAACTGGTCAGAGAGCGAAGACCTGATCTCAAAGTAGAAGGCCCTATTCAATACGATGCGGCGGTTGATTTGGAGGTTGGGAAAAAGAAAATGCCAAACTCAGAAGTTGCCGGACAAGCAAGCGTCCTGATTTTCCCGGATCTGAATACCGGAAACAACACGTACAAAGCTGTGCAGCGGGAAACCGGTGCGATAGCAATTGGTCCGATGCTCCAGGGGCTTAACAAGCCGGTCAATGATTTGAGCCGAGGCTGTACCGTTGCCGATGTTTTCAATACCGTGGTGATTACTGCCATCCAGGCTCAGCAAGCCAAAATCTGACAATTACGATTTACGAGGCAAATTTCTTCGTTATTCATCATTCAGTATTCGATATTCATTATTCTATTAAATATCGAATGTCGAACGTCGAATCTTGAATAATGAAGAAGGCCCAAATTTGAACTTCCAACTTCCTTCTTCCAACCTCCCACCTATGAACGTTTTCGTCATCAATTCAGGCAGCAGCTCCATCAAATATCAACTCATCCGGATGCCTGAAGCAGCAGTCATCTGTTCCGGTTTGGTGGATCGGATAGGCCAGGAAGGTTCCAAAGTGGATTACAAGGCCTTTTTGCCAACAGGCGAAGTGAAAAAAAGTGAAGTCATCCCAATTCCCGATCATGCTGCCGGATTGAAGGAGGTAGCCAGACTTTTGACCGACAAAGAAATTGGGGTTATCAGCGATCCGGGAGAAGTGGATGTGGTCGGGCATCGGGTGGTGCATGGGGGAGAAAGTTTTTCTGAAACACAGATCATCACCGACGAGACGATGAAAAAGATCCGCGAGCTTTTCCCTCTTGCTCCTCTTCATAATCCTCCCAATTACCTAGGAATTGAGGTGGCAACCCGGATTTTCTCCCAGGCAAAACAAGTCGCCGTTTTTGACACCGCCTTTCATCAAACCATGCCTCCGGTAGCTTTCAGGTTCGCAATTCCGAAAGAGTTGTATGAAGAACATGGGATTCGTGCGTACGGATTTCATGGCACGAGCCATAAATACGTTTCCGAAAAGGCGATTGAATATCTGGGGAAAAAGGATTCCAAACTCATCACCATTCACTTGGGAAACGGTTGCAGCATGAGCGCAATTCGCAACGGGAAATGCATCGATACCAGCATGGGACTTGGACCGATGAATGGATTGATCATGGGTACTCGCGCCGGAGATGTGGATCAGTCGGTGATTTTTCATCTCGTCAATCAACTCGGATACACGCTGGAGGAAGTCAATTCCCTGCTCAATAAGAAAAGCGGAATGCTTGGATTGACAGGTTTCAGTGATATGCGCGATATCCGAAAACTATATGACAGTGGTGAAAAAACAGCGATTCTTGCATACGATATGTATGCCTATCACATCAAGAAATTTATCGGTTCCTTTGCCGCAGCGCTTAATGGCTTGGATGCGATAGTCTTCACCGCAGGAGTTGGGGAGAACGATATTTTGACGCGGAAATTGGTTTGCCAGAACATGGATTTCCTTGGAATCCGGATGGATGAATCTAAAAATGAAACTCGCCAAAAAGGACTTCAGGAAATCAATTCAGCCGGTTCCCTGGTTAACATCTTAGTGATTCCCACCAATGAGGAGTTGGAGATTGCGAGGCAGTGTTTTGGGTTGTTGGAGGGATAATTAGGTTTGAGATTGCTTTCAATGACTGTCACGAATTCCAACAAGAAGGCTGATTTTATTCCGGTTTTGGACCTTTTGAAACAATAGTTCTCACCAAGCCAGGAAACCAACGCTGCAGAAATTCTGCATTGATCGAAAGGGGCACGAGATGAAGACTCGCACCAACTTTTTGGATTTACTCCCCATTCAGCAATTTTAAGCGTAAATTCAAGTCAAAACATGTAGCATGAAAAAGCGAGTATTAGCGATTATGTCCCACCCGGATGATATTGAAATTTTGTGCGCGGGCACCTTGGCATTATTGCACCAAAAAGGATGGGAAGTCCATATGGCCACCATGACGTCCGGTGACTGCGGCACAAAAACACTGAGCAAAAAGGAGATAAGCGCCATCAGGTTGCAGGAAGCAAAAAACGCGGCTGCGATCCTGAATGCATCGTATGAATGCCTGGGATTTGAGGATATTTTTATCACGTACGACAAGCCATCGATCATAAAAATAGTGGGCCATATTCGAAAAGTAAATCCTCAACTGGTCATTACAATGAGCCCATCCTGTTATATGCTGGATCATGAATTGACCAGTATGCTGGTCCAGACGGGATGCTTTGGCGGCGGACTGGTCAATGTTGAAACCCCTGGTATTGCTCCGATCGACCATATTCCGGCCATGTATTACGCCGATGCAATAGAAGGTAAGGACAGGTTCGGGAAAAGGATTGAGTGCAACACTTTTGTGGATATAAGCTCCGTAATTGACATAAAAAGTGAAATGCTGGCAAGCCATGAAAGTCAAGGTGAATGGCTGCGCCAACATCATGGAATGGATGAGTATATTTTATCCATGAAGCGCCATGCCGAAGACCGGGGCCGCGACGTTGGTGTAACTTATGCTGAAGGATTTCGGCAGCATTTGGGGCATGCTTTCCCACAGGATAATATACTTCAGGCAGAATTAACCGATCTGACTTATATCCGGTAAGTTGCCTAATGCATTTCCACGTCACAACTTTTTATGGCCGGGCGATAAAAATTGAATTGGACATTCGGATGGTCGGCCAACAATGACATGGGCACCGAACTATCTGCAATACCTCTGCTGATCATCAGTGAAGTCAGTCGCATGCCAAACGGATTATCATGCATGCCTGCGTGCCAGATGGATACTTTCTCCGCCTTCCATGTTTGCACCGGACCCACAGTTAATGCCTGTGTTGGAACTCCAGTCACTACACCACCTCCTGAGGTCCGGGCATTTTGAGCAATAGTAGCCGGGTGGAGATCAACTATCCTGGTGGATAGTTTGCGGTATTCAGCCGGAGATGGTGGTTCACTCATATAGTTACCTTCCCTTTTCAACGGATCATTGAAAGCCCAGTGTTTTATTTCTCCCTGCCCACCTTGCATGGTGACACAGCGAACACCTTCCCAACTATTGATGTATTCTGAATGATTAGCTTTTGGAAAATGCAGATTTGATTCCGGCATTTTCAGGTCTTTCCTGATGCGGTTGAAGCACAGTTCCATGTCGGCTTTTTTGAAGGAGAGGGGATGGCTTTCACTGACTTCTTTTCCATTTATTACCCATTCATCCATGCCCCAGAAATGAGCGTATCGCAAATCAATTTCAAGTTCGTTGACAAGGCGCGCCACCAAAGGTAATTGTTCGGTTGGTCCAATTGGCCCGCAGATACCGGCAGGTTGGTCTTTTGTCGCCTGTTTCCAGGCATGGATATATTCTAATGCTTCTGCGAGGTAAAAATCCTCAAGGGTATCATAAAAAACCACCTTAAATCCATTGCGCGATAATCCCAAGAGATCATCGGCAGTGAGTTTTGCGGCTTCGTTCAATAATTCATCTTCCAGTGTGGTGTAATCCCACCAACCAGGTGCCAGGATACTTTTCTTTCTTTCCATAGTTTTATGTTTTGAATATTTTACAAACGTACCGGACGTCCTTCTTCAGCAGATTTATCGGCAGCAAAAATTACTTTAAATGTCTTCATTGCATCCTTCAGGCTGGTCAGCGGCATTTCTTTTCCTTCAGCAACAGACTTGAAAAACGTCTCAAATTGTTCCTGATAAGGATGATCTGACACATCTCCCGAATCCAGCATTTTCATGGCGAGACTTGACCATGAATTTTTATCCGTTTTAAGTTTCATTGAATGAAATTTATTATCCAGCAGACTTCCTTCACTGCCCAGCAGATGGGTGTGAAAGTAATAGGGCTGTAAACAATCAATACTTGAGGCGCACTTGCCAACAGCACCGCTTTTGAATTTCAGGATCGTGATGCTCGTAGTATTGTATTCATACGGTTTAAAGTATTCACTGTCTGACTTCGATCCGTAACTGGATACTTCAATAACTTCATCATCCATGCATAATAGCAGGGCATCCAGCGCATGACATCCGGCTGAAAGCAGTGAACTGCCTCCGGCTTCTTTTTTAATGTTCCAACGATACTGACCATACCACGGACCAATGCCATGAAAATAATCTATTTCTCCATAATGTAATTTTCCGAGTAAGCCTTGATCAATAACCGATTTGGTGACCTTAAATTGATTAGAATAGCGGCATTCAAAGCAAACGCAGGTTTTCACCCCTGCCTTTTTTACCTCAGACTCCAGCTCGAGGCAATCATCCCACGAAAGGGCAAGTGGTTTTTCTATGATCAGGTGTTTTCCTGCCCTGGCCGCTTTAATTGCATGAGTTTTGTGCTGGTAAGGATAGCTGCAGACCGACACCACATCAATACTTTTATCGCTCAGCATTTCATCCAGGTTGGTAAAGGTTTTTATGGGCGAACCCCACTCTTTGCTCAACTTTTCCCCATCTAATTCACGGGACGAATAGATGGCAGAAACCTGGGCGTTGGTGCATTTATTGATCGCATCGATATGGGCAGTTGCCACCCATCCATAACCGATGATGCCTACATTATATTTTTTCATTGTGCTTCATTTATTGGGTTTTAACAAAACTGCTTTTGTGTAAAAAGTATCTCAGATACCCTTCAATATACTTTTACCTTTCTGTAAATTGAAATAAGCCGTGCTAATTCCTTTATTGTTATCATAAGAATTGCTATTCAATGTGTTTGCTACCTGTGTTTCGTTCAGGGGAATCGATTCACCTCCATGGATGATGGATGCTTTTGCAAGCCTTTTATCAATACGAATGGAAAGATCGATAACAGCAAATGGGGAATAGATTTCAATAACTTCCTGCGCTTGATTAAAAGTGATATATTAAAGCTGTACTTCGAAGGAAATCCGGAGGCAGTTTTGGCCTACGAACTTTACGCCTATCGAATCAAAAAATACATCGGTTCCTATGCCGCAATCCTCAATGGACTGGACGCAATAATTTTTACGGCGGGAGTTGGGGAAAATGATACCCTCTCCCGAAAGCTGACCTCAATGAATTTAGAATACCTTGGCATTCATCTGGATGAAGCGAAAAATGAAGCAGGAGGAAAAGGGCTTCTGGAAATAAATACCTCAGATTCTCCGGTCAAAATCCTGGTGATTCCCACCAATGAAGAGCTTGAAATCGCGAATCAGTGTTTTGAGTTATTGGAGAACCGATAGAAAAGGGAGAGGGTTTTTGTTGGGGGCAATTATCAATTCCATATCTATCTGTCGTATGCTATTTTCCAGCCCCGGGTTTTATTCTGAATTTCCGGACTTTTATTCCATGGATGTCTCCCACGTAAATATTGCCGGATCGGTCCACGGAAATGTCATGGTACCAGGATGCCGTTCGGTCTCTTGTCCCTATCCCACCAAATTTAAAGGCCACGGTATCATCGGTTCCGTATTGAAAGATCGTAGAACCTTTTATCACCGTATCGGCAAAATCGTAGTCAATGGCAAACAGGTTTTGTTGCGCATCGAAAGTTACTGAAGGGATCTGTGCAACTTCTTCATTGTTTTTTATTTCCTTCAAAAAAACTCCTTCACTGTCAAACTTCTGAATTCGATTATTCTCTCTATCTGCGACATAGACATTCCCTTTATCATCAAGAGTTATCCCATGAGGGGTGTCAAATTGGCCTTGTTTGTCGCCATAGGTGCCCCATTCAAACAAATAGTTTCCGGAAGGAGAAAATTTAACCACCCGACTATTTCCATATCCATCACTCACGTAAAAGGAGCCGTCCTCGGCAATTGCCACATCCGTGGGAAGATTAAAATGAAGCGAATCATTTCCCGAGATTTTGGCAACACCCAATTTCATCAGTAGCTGACCATCATGACTGAACTTTAAAACCTGATGTAACCCTACATCGGTCACCCAAATGTTATTTTCCTGGTCCACTGTTAATCCGTGTGGCATGATAAAGTGGTTTGCACCCCAACTATTCAATAGTTTTCCTGTTTCGTTTTCAAGTTCCAGTATGGTATTCTCGGAAATGAGTGAATCCGGAAAGGGTGTTGTCCATCGTCTGCCGGCTCGGTGAAAAACGAAAATATGCTCATCCGAGTCAATGCCAATACCGGTGGGTTGACCTACTTGATATCCAGGTGTCAATTGAGGCCAATCTGCAACCAATTCATACTCGATATTTTCGATCACATTGTAGGCAGATTCACTCTTTGTTTGACAGCCGTAAATGATGGCAAATACCATCGCAAGATAAATTCTAAGAGTATTGATTTTCATAGTCTTAAAAGTGATAAAACTTAATTTCTCAAAATATCCCACTCGTCCCAAAACCCCGAAGCTGGATTGAAAAACAAAGCTGTTTATCAGTAGAGGAGCTCAACATAAGAGCGGGCAAAATTTTGCCACAAGTCGCTGTAGCTGATCTGCCAAAGTACCTTACCTACCAGCAACACTGAGAAAACTACGAGATAAGGCTTGAAGTCGTTTTTCCTCACCAAGTCAACACCCAGTAAGACACCAATAATTACCAGATCAATCACATCAGTTATGCTCAATGCAGCATAGAGTGAGAAATCAAAACTTGCCATTAGTCCACGTCCAACACCCGGACCAATTGCCAAAATACCTGTTGCAATCATGTAGCGCATATGAGCGGATGGTGTTTTGCGATAGGCCATGGCTAATGCCCAAAAAATAGCGAAAGAGAAAAGTCCACGCATATCCAATACAAGGACAGCCAACATATCGGTCTCCGGGACAAATTCCAACCCTCGCCAGTAAGACCCCTTCCCAACCAGAAACATCGAAATGATAATCAAAGGCCCCAATACATAGGCTGCTTTGCCGATAGACCTGTGTAGTTTTGCCTTTTTTAAATAGATCAAAATTGGCTGCACTACCAATAGCGACAGCCACATCATCAATAACGCGCCGTGAATATGGATTACTGTGGTAGCGTTTGCGAAGGTGGGAAACTGACTGGTATAAGATTGGTAAAAACCCCATTGCACGCCGATAATAATGAGTATTATAAACAGTGCTGTAAGGCGATATACGTTGTTTGCTTGAAGACTTATCATAGATGAGTTTTTTTGGGTCCCATCTAATCTATTTATTTACTTTGATTTTTCAAAAAATACGGATTGTTTATTTGGCATTTGTTTTCAAATACAAGAGAATATTTGTTCGGAGTGGATTTGTCTCCAAAGGAAAAAGAGAATTACATATTCTAAAATATGATTATCCGCTACTTTGCCAGTAGTGCTAAAAAAGGACTTTGAACAGCTGATAATCGTCCACAGACCACGGACCACAGCAGGTAGGTTTAAACTACAATCCTTCTTTTATTCGGTTAGTGGTAAGATTACGGATAACACATATTCCAAAAAATGAAAGAGTGGTATTTGTCCTTACATGAGTTCGGGATTAAACTTAGTCAAACACTTGTACTACACTTAGTTATTGGCAATCATTTATTTGTATCATTACATGAATCTATACTTACTCCCAGAAAACTGAATGCGATGAAAAAACTACTATTCCTGCCGGTTTTCTGCCTGTGGCATATTATTTCAGGCTGTACTAACTTTAACAGCTCCGCCATCAAACTGGCAGACATCGATGCAGATGTAATGGTCTTGTATAAGGATGCGGTCTATTTCTCTTCTTTTTCTGACCTCTGGAAAACAGACGGCACCGAAAAAGGCACTGTTAAGATCAGCAATATCAACAGTCAAGTTATTCTGCAAGAGTTAACGGTGGTGGATAACCTGCTCTACTTTTCTGCTGATGATGGCATCAATGGTGAAGCATTGTGGGTTTCAGACGGTTCGACAGAAGGCACACGCATGGTAAAAGATTCATCAGGTGCTGTGCTGCTAAGGCCAGTTGAACTTACCGTATTAAACAATAAACTCTTTTTTGTGTGCGACCATCCTGTATATGGCAGTGAAGTGTGGACTTCAGGGGGCACAGCCGAAACAACCCACATGCTAAAAAACATAAGGGCGGAAACTGAAAATGATATTAGCGCCTTTCCCAATCACCTTACAGTTTGCGGCAAGCTCATTTTCTTTTCGGCCAACGATGGCAATGCAGAATACGGATTAAACAGTCAGGTCTGGCAAACAGACGGAACACCGGAAGGCACCCTAAAAACAGATGCAGAAAACCAGCCGCTTGAAACCGATCCCTATTGCCTGAGCTGTGCCGGGGAGCAGTTTTACTTTTTTGCCGACAGTTATGTAGATTACTCAGCACTGATGACGGTGAAAACTTCAAACGATTCAACTCTTGTAGTAAAGGAATTTCCGATAAGTAGTATCAGTGAATATGCAAATACAACAACTGCCCTGCAGGGTAAATTGTACATGATGCTGAATGCAGGCGAAGGATTTTCCATTGCTTCGGAAGACGAAGGCGTAGTCATAGCAACGGACCCTGCCGAACTGTGGACAAGTGATGGAACAGCTGCCGGCACACAACTGATTGCCCGCATTGATACCGCTTATGGCAGTGATCACATCAATAACCTGAACGGCAAACTGTACTTCACCGGAGGGTGGGAATACGGCAGCCGACTATGGCAAAGTGACGGAACCAAAGAAGGCACAGCCCCTCTGAGTGTATTATTGCCCGGTGAATACCAGTATCCTTTTGGGTTGATGGAACACGAGAACAAAGTGTATTACTTCATCAAAAACAAGAAATCGGAATTCGTATCGCTGGCTGTTACCGATGGCAAAACCAACACCCTTTTGTATCAAGATTTCTTTAAGGGTGTGATGGAAGGAGGGGATTATATCATTTTCAACAACATGATTATTTTCGGAGGTTCGCGCGAACTGTATGCGCTGCCTTTGAGTGAAGGTGCTGATTAAGACCAAGCATTAATCCTTTTAAATAGTACCTGCGCTTTTGTTGTCTGCAATTTTCGATAGCTGCCAAGCATTTAGTATTCAACAGGCTCCCTATTTAAAGCGGCTTCCATACCTTACGAATCCTGTTCCGGGTTTCTGTTAATCCTTTGCAGGGGGATTTGAAATTTTATTGAATAGTCAGGCGTAGTTAATCCCGTACAGCTTTCGGGACTACGCTAAGGCCAACAAGTATTCTCCACTCAGAGGGGAAAAAGGGATTTGAATTTAACCATGGGCACAACATGCTTTCAAACGCAATTATGCCCCGTTATTATTCGTAATTCATTTCCCTATTTACCAAGAAATTCCTTTGCTTCTCTGAGCTCAGACCTGGTACTGTTTGAATTTTGGGCCTGCGAAAGTAACAGCTCAAAATATTTTGTTGCCTTTGGTTTGTCATTAGTAGCGCTGGCTGCTTTGGCAAGGCCGCTGATTCCATTAAACCTGTTTGGATGTTGCTGCAAATCGAATTCATAAACAAGCAATGCTTTTTCCGGCTTGCCCATTTCCATCAAAAGATCACCCAGGAGTTCCCCTGCAGGGATCACTTCACCGGGTGTCACAGCATGTTTTGAAGTATTATATTCCATTTCGGATGTTTCTGTCATCAAAGAGAGCGCCTCATCATCCCTGTCCATCGCAAAGAAAATCCATGCCTGAACAGTGTTTAATTGAATCTTTACCTGATTCGCTTTGTAAATTTCATCGGTTTCCAAAAGCTTTTGATGGTTGATCTTCAGGGTGTCAAGTTCTTTATTAGCGGATTCAATATTGCCTGTACGAACCTGTCCCATTGCCCTGGCAAAATGTAGGATAGATTTTTCCCAGGGGAAATTATCCCATTCAATATCATTTGGTGGCAATTGGAGGTTTGCGGCTTCTATCCAATTCTTATTTTCCAGGGCGATTCTGGATGGGATGGCAGCTGTCGCATAGGCCACTTTGAAATTAATCGGATATACTTTTTTAAACGATTTTAGGTAGTCAAGCTGTCCGATTGCTTTTTCATTGTCCCCAAGCTGTAAATAGGCATAAACCAGATAATCCATTCCATGCAACTCTTCATCCCAATGACCTTCAGAATCTATACTTTGACTATAGCAAAGCGCTGAAGAAGTTGAATTGAGGTTGGAATTGATAGCTTCTTCCCACAGACCCAGGCGTGTAAAAATATGGGAAGGCATGTGTTGGGCATGCGCGGAAGAGGGGGCGATTTCAGCATACCTTCTTGCAGTGGGCAATGCCAGTGTGGCAAGTTCCGGATAATCATACGTGTGAATAATGTAATGAGCAATTCCCGGATGATCAGGTTGAGATTCGGAGAGTTGTTCCAATATTTTGCCTGCTTTCTTTTGGTTCTCATAGCTTTTATCCGTCGGGTCGGCAGTCGCATTTAAAGCCAATGCATAAAAAATTGCCGCCTCCTTGTCTTCCGGATATTTCGTATAGAGGCCCTCCATTTTGGCTTCAAACAGGTTTTTCCTTTCGTTAGAAGTAACGGATTCCCAATTTTTGTAAAAGCTGTGAATAGCATCCAGGTAATCCTGCTCACGTTCAGACTTTGGCAGGGACTGCGCAATTTCAAGGATGCGTGAGCCTTTTTCGAGATGTTTGGTGCCTGACTGTAACCAGAGCGAATGGAAATTACTCATCGCTACTCCCCAGTAGGCCATTACACAATCGGGGTCAAGGTCAATTGCTTTGACAAAGGCCTTTTCGGCTTCTTCATATTCAAATGAATGGAGAAGAGAAATCCCCAAATTAAATGTCGCTTGTGATTCAGTATTGCATAGAGTTGCAAAACTAACCGCTCCAAACTCCTGACTTCCACAAAGCGTGATTTCTCCTCTGAGGAGGTCCAGATCATTCAGTTCTGCCGTTCTCTTCGAGTCTTTAGTTTGACAGCCGATAATCCCTGCCATGAGTAGCATAAACAGTGAATAAATTTGAATTCGTTTCATGTGTTTGATGGCTTTTTTGGGGAATGGCTCCAATAGGAGGTATAACGGTCAGGAGGTATCGGTTCTAATTGAATTAGTTTTTGATCCTTTTGAATTATCTCTCAGATCCTTCAAAGGTTTTCCGGTAAAGGATGGCAAAAACTTCTTAACTGCAAGGTTTTCAAAGGTTTAATTTGAAGAGATTCTTCCATTCAAAAAATATCCGATAGGTGGGATTTGAAATTCTATTGAATTGTCGAGCGGAATTGAAAAATTAGATCAGGCCAACATGCATTCTACACTCATAGGGGTTTCGTCTGTTATTGTCAAACGTCACATTATTTTTTTTGTCGATTAGGTTTGAAGTCAATGAGTTTTCCACTGTCCACGAAGCCAATGCCTTATACACTTTTCTCTCCACTTGTTTTTCGTATGCCAGTTGAAATTAAAATTATAAAAAGGATAAAAAAACTACCAAAAAATGCGAAGAACTGATTTAAGGAACCAACAGTTTCTGTGAGTGCCTGAATTAGGTTGTGCTCAGTTAGTAATTTTTTTATTAATTCATTTAAGGAAAAGAATAAACCTGCTAAAAGCAAAGGCCATCCATTTTTAAAATCTTTAAGGAGAAACAGAAGTCCTACAATTGGACAAACATAACGTAAGGTTACAGCTGTAGTTTCAAACCTGTAAAAAGTCTCCGGACCTTCAATTTTGAATTGAGGTACAAAACTAATCAGTGTAAAAAAAAGTGCTATCCCCATGAATAATATAGCAGTACTTAAAAGTAAGGCTCCGTGCAGTTTTCTTTGTTTTTTAAAGATAAATGCCAACGCTATTAAAAATCCCATTTCTATCGTTACCATCACATTTTGTACAATCAAAAAATCACCTTGACCTGATGTTAAACCTTTGTAAGCTGAATGGACGGACAAAAGCGTTGTAGTAGCAACTAACAAGGGACCAAGAAACAAAACTGATAGTCCTATTTTACGGTGGATTAAATGTTTATTCTTTCCGATAAGGCTTAGTTGGTATAGCAACAAAAGCAGCCAAATCAAACTGGTTATAAAATGAAGGTGGTGATATAGGTTAGGATTTGAATCAACTCCAAAATAGATGTCCCAAAAGCCTGTGATACTTAGGAGTATTACTACTATTATAAGGGTGAATTCAAGGATATATTGTTTTCTCATATTTTGGTTGTTGGCTAACGGGAGCGTTGTCGTAGGCAATAAATATAATTATTGAAACCAAACTTTATATCTATACTCAACTCCATATTTTTTGAGGAGAAGTCACTTTGTCTTTTTTAAGCCCACCGAAGCTGTCAGCGGAATTGAATTGAGTCCCCGTATTGCAGATTGTCAACGGACACCGATTTGCTTTCGAGTCCTTAGTTTAAAACGTTTTTCTCAACTGTCTGTGGATATTTAAACTTTCACTGATTCGTACTTGAATTTTTGTCGACCAAATTTGTCCGACTTTACTTGTCTGTGTCCACGGAGCCAACCCAATTGGCCACAACGGTTGGCTGCTACAAGTAGACAAGGATTTTTAGCACTAAACTTCCTATGAAGAACTCAACCTCAAATTTTAGCACTTCCAGATCCTTTGAAGCACGAAACTCTTGCTTGTGTGTAGGGGCTGTTGGCAGGTCGAGGTACTTTAATCACTAGTGTTTGTTAGTTGATACTTTCATAATTCCTTTTTAGCCACAATGTAAACTTGCCGATCCCCAAGTTTATATTCTTCCTTTGATGTCGAACTATAAGTAGCAATAGTGGTTAATCCGTATAACTTTAAAAGCCGTTTCACTTCCCCTAATGTAAATACATAATGCTTAAAAGAATGTTCCTCTGTCTTACCTTCTTTAGTGTAAATAAGATTACTTCTCATATAGCTATCCTCTACATTATAAATATTGGTAACATCCATTGTTATATTTCCAACAGTGTAAGAGTTGTTTTTTGAGTAGGTTAGGAAGTTTGGCATAATGCTTTCAGCTATCATTCCCGAATTAATAATAAACTTTGCACCGGGTTCAAGCGTTGCAGAAACCTTTTCTATAAATAATTTCATGCTTTCAATATTGAAGTAGCCAAAACTATTTCCCAGACACACAGCTCCTGCAAACCTTTCATTTAATTGAATCTTAAGAATGTCTGCCTGAATTGCATGAATGTTCAGGTTTTCTGAAATTATCTTTTCAGTCAGTCCATCAATAAAAGTTTTGGAGATATCAATTCCTGTAACCTCAAATCCTTGTTTTGAAAACTCTATCGCATGTCTTCCAAAACCACAAGGTATGTCAAGTATATGATTCCCTTTTTTTAAATTTAATTCATTTAGTAAAAAATCAACCTCCTGCTTTGTCACGTCAGTCGGAATTGCATTTTCCCAAAGTTCACAGTTTATTCCCTGAAAGAAATCTTCATACCAATTATCGCTTATTTCATTTACCATGATTTTTTACTGTTTTTAAAGATTATAGATTCTTTCCAAGATGACAGCCAACGTTATTGCAAAAGCTGTGGAGGGGATTTGAAATCTGCCATAGACTTTCCTTTGGAAAGAAGGAAATGAGTTGGGTTGCAAACCCAGCGATCTGAGTTCGGGATTGCAAATCTCTTACAGCGGATAGAGTGAGTCTGTCAATACAAAAGATTAACATACCCTCGGCCAAAGTTTTGCCACAAGTCGCTGTAGCTGATCTGCCACATGACCGAACCTGTCAGTAAGACCAAAAACACAACGAGATATGGTTTGTAGTCATTTTTTTTCACCAGGTCGACGCCCAGTAATGCCCCTACAATCACCAGGCCGAGCACATCGGTAAAGCTTAAAGAAGTAAATATAGGGATATCAAAACTAGTAATCAGGCCACGTCCCACACCAGGACCAATCGCCAAAATACCAGTAGCAATCATATAGCGCATGTGGGCGGATGGTGTTTTACGAAAGGTCATGGCTAATGCCCAAAAAATAGCAAATGAGAAAAGTCCCCGAAAATCCAATGCAAGGTCAGACAACATTCTGTTCTCCGGGAAAACTTCCAACCCTCGCCAGTAAGAACCCTTCCCAACAAAGAATATCGAGATGATAATCAAGGGACCCAGCACAAAGGCAAGTTTGCCGAGGCTACGGTGAAGTTTTGTTTTTTTATAATAGATCAACATCGGCTGTGCCACCAATAGCGACAGCCAGATCATCAATAACGCGCCGTGGATATGGATTACGGTGGTAGCGTTTGCGAAGATGGGAAACTGACTGGTATAAGATCTGTAAAAACCCCATTGCACGCCGATGATAATGAGGATAATGAACAATGCCGTCAGGCGATAGGAGTTTCTTGCTGGGATACTGAGCATGATAGATTGTTTTTGGCTTCAATCTAATCTATTTATTTTCTTTCGGTTGGAAAAGGATTTGAGTCGTTTATTTGGCGTTTGATTTCATATTTAAAAGAATATTTGTCCAAAAAAGATTCTTGCCAACAGGGGTATGATTTGGGTTGCAAACCCAACGATAGGAGTCCGGGATTGCAAATCGCGAACAGCGGTGAATCTAAAATCCATGTCACCCGACATCGGACATCGGACATCCGATCTCAACCTCTTCCTTTTCTTCCCAACCAATACAAACCTGAGCCAATAGCGATAAACAAAGCTGTCATCCAGATCGATCGTTCGCTGACTTGCAACATCAGCCAAAGACAAGCTAAAATCCCCAGAATCGGAACGACATAACCACCTTTCAAAATGAATCTCCCTTCACCGATAAATCGGGCTCGGAGTTTTGGGATGGCGGCGCAACTCATGATGTAGAGAAATAGTCGGGACAATACTGTCATTGCTGCCAACACGGTAAATGACCCAAATGCTGATAGCAAAAAGGCGGAGACCCCAAAGAAAACCACCGAATTGGAAGGAGTGAGGAATTTGGGATGGACTTCACCAAACCACTTGGGAAGGGATTTTTCTAAAGAAAGCGCGTAAGTCAAACGCGTGGACGAAAACATGGATCCCAGAAGATTTGCAATCACCGAGGCAGCCACACCAATCATCAGAATCACTGCTCCGGTATTTCCGAAAAGTGCCGCAGAAGCATCCAAAAGCGGAGTTTTTGAATCTGCTAAATTAGGGACGGCCGCTTGGGTGACCAATTGAATCAACATATACAACACTGCTACAACGCCAAGTCCAAGAAGCAACCCTAACGGCATATCCCGCTCTGGCCGTTTTGCCTCGCCGGCTGGCACCACCGCTCCCTCGAACCCAACAAATGCATAAATCAGAAGCAAAGCCGCACTTCCCAAATCCGAAAAAGGAGGAACAGGCGTATCAAATCTGGGAATCACCTCAGCTCCCAAAAGAATAAAACCTCCGATCGGAAGCAATATCAAAACTGCAAATTTGATAAGGGTGAAAACCGTCATCGTCCGAATAGATTCTACGGATCCAAGAACGTTGATCAAACTCAGCACTATACAAATTATGGCAAGGGAGATTAATCGACCAGTGCTTTGGCCTGCAATCGGCAGGAAATAAGCAATGCTGTCAGTAAGTAAAACGGTATTTGCAGAAAAGGAAATCAATCGAGCCAAGTAGTACAACCAACCTCCCTGGAAGCCTATAAACGGACCAAAAGCCAGCGTTCCGTATCTGATGGGTCCGCCAGTTCCCCGGAAGTAACTTCCCAACTCTGCAAAACACAAAATCACCGGCAAAATCAGGATGGCGCAAAACGCATAAATCAAAATGCTGTATTCGCCCGCCAAAGCCGCGGCTCCACTCGGAAGTCCAAAGATTCCCGCTCCGATCAAGCCATTGACTACCAGCATCCAGATTCCCCAAAGTCCCAGGTTTCTGGGCAGTTTTTCTTTTAATTCCTGGGTTTTGGAGGATTCTGACATTCTCTGGAGTTTGCTGAAAACGGAAGATAATTGAAAATTGCTGGTAGGGAAAAATTAAAATCTCAACCGGATCGCAAAAATAAAGCTGTGAAACAGAAAAAAGGTTTGCGGTAAATATTGCCAGGGATTTTAGGAAGAAGTTTTATTCTCTTCCAGCCAAGGGAAAGGCTTTCCATCCTTTCCAAACCCTTCAGAAGGATCAATATCCTTGTAGCGAGCAAAATGCTCCTCGGGGGGATAGAGGGGGATGAGTATTGGCAGTGTAAAGGATTTAGAATTGGGGATTTGAAATCTGCCATGAACTTTCCTTCGGAAAGAAGGGAATGAGTTGGGTTGCAAACCCAGCGAAATGGTTTGGGGATGGCAAATCCCAAACAGCGGCCCTATTGTCACATTTTGAAACAATAATAATTTTTCATTTCTTGATAGCTCAATCAAGACTCCTATGAAATTTTCATTACCTCTCCTTTTACTGTTCTTCTTTACAGCTGTTGCGGGTTTTGCCAAAACAGATACCATCCAAATCGCAAACACCAAAACCTCCGTCGTCTACAAAGCGGTCGTGGTCACACCTGGGACCTATACTCAGGGAAATGACCGATACCCGACCCTTTATTTGCTTCATGGAGGAGTGGGGCAATTTTCTGACTGGACCAAGTCAATCTCTGATAAGAGCCTGATCCAAAAATTATCCGACCAATACGGGTTTATCATCGTGATGCCCGAAGGCGAGAAATTCAGTTATTACCTCGATAGTCCGGTAGATCCCAACAGTCAGTTCGAAAGCTACATCGCAAAAGATGTGATTGGCCATATAGATTCCAATTTCCGAACCATCGCCAAAAAAGAGGGCAGGGCCATCACAGGTTTATCCATGGGAGGTTACGGATCCTTGTTCATCGCGGCCAACCATCCTGACTTGTTCCTGGCAGCCGGAAGTATGAGTGGCGCGCTCAATCCGGATTTGAAAGGCTGGAAACTTCCTCAGGATGCCATAGTAAACTTGGGAAACGCATTTGCTTCCATCCTGGGAAGCAAGGTTGAACATCCGGAGCGGTATGATTCGGTCAGCATCATCAACAAAATTGCGGACTTCAAAAGCCAAAAGATTCACCTGATCATCGACTGTGGCGTGAATGATTTCCTGATCGAGCCAAACAGGGAATTGCACAGGAGATTGGTGTTTGAAGGGGTTTCCCATGACTATACCGAGCGAGATGGCGGCCACTCCTGGAACTACTGGGAAAACGCACTTCCCTATCATATGCTATTCTTCTCAAATAGCATTCAGAAATAACCCGGGCCACTATTCAGGTTCAGCGCTGAGTGAACATCGCATGCATCCTGAACCGATCGAGAAGTAAAATGAAACCCCGAACTGGATTGCCTGTTCGGGGTTTTACTTTTGGGGGAAAGGGAATTATAAATTCTAAAAAATAATAGGGTGGAATTACAAATCCCACCCAGACAAGCATTTGTTCTACACTTAGTGGATGGTGGAAGTGCTTCCTACAAAAGGGACTGATTACGCCCAAGGCAACGTTAGACCACACCCAGAATGGGGGTGTAATTTCAAATTACACCCAGACAAGGGAGAATTAGAAATTCTAAAAAATTTAATGTTGAATTTCCAAATCAAGCCAATTAGACTCAAGTCCCTCACTCATATGCGAGTTTCGTTTTGATCAGTAGATTTTTCACGAACTTCATCTAAATATTGAATAATCGTATCCGAATAATTAGGAAAATAAAATTTTATATATCCATTTCTTTCTGCTTTGTCTTTGTAATTAGCTTTAGAAAAATAGAATAAAATAAAATCAGAATACTCTTTTAAGATTCCCTCAAATTTCGGTAATACACTCTTTTCAATAA
Organism: Algoriphagus sp.; assembly: GCA_029945945.1. Taxonomy (GTDB): domain Bacteria; phylum Bacteroidota; class Bacteroidia; order Cytophagales; family Cyclobacteriaceae; genus Algoriphagus. Next base: position 597,942 of record JAQSDM010000005.1, read on the forward strand.
CCTTTCCCCATTCTTCACTTAAGCTTTTATTTGTGGCAGAGATTGTTTTCCTTCTCAATATTTCCAAGTCATGTTGCATTAATTTTTCTTTGGTCGAAAGAAGTTTTTCAATATCGTCTGCATTAACATATTTTTCTAAAATGTCAGAAAACTTTTTAAGTTGGTCAAGTTTATTGTTTTGATCGACGATTATTTGCTTTTGAGCATTTACCCTTTGTGTTAGCCAAAATGCTGTAAAACAAGTAGAAAGTATGTTAATTATAATTAGTATTGTTGCCATTTCTTGTTGTGTCATTTTAAACTTAATGGTTTTAGAGCACAGTGGTTTCATTCTTCGTGCTAAGCACACAACAAAAACCTAGTTGTTACTGCTAGTATTCGTATCTAAATTACTACCCAGATTTTCTCTTTGAAGTCCAATAGTTCTTGTACTTTTAAATCTTCGGTTGGAATTAATAAATCTTTTTGTCCGTGAGCCTCTTGCAATTTTAACATAAGTTTTTTGAATACTTTTTTTCCATGTCTATATCTTTCCATGTCTCCATTATATGTTTGAAGACAATCAACTGCAATTTGTCCGCTATCAACTTTTGCCCCACCAGCATATTGAATTTTCAAAGCCGATTGGGTTTTAGTATTTACGAAATTTTTAATTGATAAGTCTTGACATTCAGAAGTTGATTCGTCAATAATAATATTTATGTCTTCTAGTGCTAAATCAGAATAAACTTTGTTAATGTGATTTGGATTTAGAAAATGAGATTCAATGTCGGTGCCGTTTGTAAAAAAAACTTCAAGATGAGCAGCGTTAGCCTTTACCTTAATTTCATCACATTCGGCCGGGGATAAATAATCCTTGTCGCGATGAATTAATATGCTGGTGCCCGGTGCATTTTTCTTAATGAAAGCTGCCAAAACAATTGCGGTTTCAAGTTTAGAACAACCATCATACGGCCAAATTTCGGTTTCGGCTAAATTAAAGTTATTTGCAGATAACAATGTTTTTAATTTTTCTGTTTGAGCATCTTCAGTGAAAACAACACATTTTATATTTCCTTTATTGAGAATATCACCTCTGTCTAGTGCGCCAATTTCAAGTAAGACACTTATGAAATCAAATTCTTGATCATTAATTTCCCCATTTGATATCCAATTAACTTTAGCATTATCACGGAAGGAGTCAAGTAGGTGTCTAGAATGTGTGCTTATAATTATTTGAAAATTTAATCTTATGGTAATCTCATTTAGCTTGTCTGCTAATATTCTTTGATTACTTGGGTGTAAATGGCTGTCTGGCTCATCTAAAATTAATATTTTTGGATTATATAGATGAATGTAAGCGAGAATTTGAATGATTTGTAAAACACCCGTTCCGAAAGCATCAATTGGATAATATTTGCCCGAAGAATTGATTAAAACATTTAAATATTCATCTTTCAATTTGTCAAAAAATATTACAATGTCGAGATTGGAAAATATGTCCTTAAAATCTAAAATGAAAGCTTTCCATTTTGCGGGTTCTTGAAACAGAAGCCAAAGAATATTTCGAAATACATTATTGGCATCGCCTTTAGCAGCTAATCTTCTTACAAGACCTTCACTTTTTAATTCTTCGAATGCAGGGATGCCTGATAAACCAGGAACGTATATTGAGTATGGGTTATTGAGGTCTCTGATTGGATTTCCTAGAGTTTGTCCCTCAATTTCGGTAAGTAGATTCTTATTCCTTCCTTTTCTAAGTAAAAAAGTTGCAGAGTGGTCAGAATCTTTGTCCTTGAATTTTACACTTATTGCTAGATTTTTATTTTGACTCAGAGTGCCTCCATTTCCAAGTGAATAAATATCTTTTATGGGAGAATATATTATTTGATTTGCTGTTAATGAAGTGGATAGTTTGTCGGCTTTCCATTTGGCTCCACGAAATTCATCTAACGAAGTTGTCTGCGCAATTGCGACAGCAAATTGAATACTTTGAAGTATTGAACTTTTTCCCGCATTATTTGAACCAACCAAAATATTAATATTTTCAAGAGGGAGCTCTATCTTCTTAATATTTTTAAATCTCTCTATTGTAATCTTTTCAATCATATCGATTTGTCTGTTTATGCTTGCAGCTAACGTTTTGCTTTGATCAGTTAACTACGCACGACATTTTTATTTGGAAGCCTTAGGTTAGCAGTAGCTGGTGTTTTTGGATTAGTTTTTACTCAGATAGATTTTCATTTCCGCATCTTAAAGCCTTAATTTTCGAGAATTCCTCTCACTTCAAAAATTTCTTCTACCTGCCCTCCCCTAAAAATCTCTTTTAATATACCGAGCAGAATAGTTTATTTCCAAACCATTCATGAAATTGTTCTAAACTTTTCGGACATTTTTCGATTTCTGCTTTTGCCCGCAGGAGAAAAGATTGATTTACAGGAGAATCGCTTAAAAAGAAGTTTGATTCGCATTTCCTAATTTCCAAATTGTATTCTGAGTTTTGATCTTTACTCAAGAGAAATCTATTGGAATTCATTAATTCTAAGTCCTTAAAAAGCTGTCCTCTTCCCTCAACTCAGATTTTTTATCCGGCTAAGTTTATATGCGTAGCTTTGCAGATTCTAAAACAGATCAATGAAGAGGATTAACGAATACAAGAAACTTTTCAATGTGGAAGGTCCGATCGACCTGAAGCAACTGAAAACTACCTATAGAAACCTGGTAAAAGAATGGCACCCTGATAAATTCCTTGAAGGGGACGAAAAAGCCAAAGAAGCCGAAGAAAAAAGCACCAAAATCATCAATGGCTATCATTTCCTGGTAAGCATCGCTCCGGAAACTACTGCTGCCAATTTGGAAGAATACACCGAAACGGTAACCAACTCCGGAATCGCTGACTTCCACTATAAAAACCTGCTTCTTGAAATCACCTTTTTAGACGGGAATACCTACGAGTATTTTGGAGTTTCCAAGAATGTCTACACCAAGTTTTGCAGTGCAGACAATGCGTATCGATTCGCCAGAAGAAATATCCTGAGTTCGCATCTGTATCGGAAGAGTAAGAAGGCGATGGCGGAGGCGGTTTAGTTTGGTCAACTGACGACAGTCCATGGTCCACAGCTGAGACAATTGAACCTCAGACTTTGCTCTATTAATAAGCCAAGAGCCAAGAAACAAGAGCCAAGACAGAAATAAGTTTAAATATAGAATTAATCAAAACAGGCTTTCTGGGATCAGGAAGCCTATTTTGTTTTTCAGTGAGAACTAGTGAGGAGGTTGAAAACGGGTTCCTTTTCCGGGCTCATTTCTTTCCAATCAGAAAGTGCTCCATTAAGATCTGGCAGCAAATAATGTGCTTTGGCGGAATAGCGTAATTCCTTAAATAAATTAACCCGGATTCTCACTTATAATTTTTTTAATCATTACATTTTCCACGGTTATCCGGAAAAATGAAAAACAAGCTGAAAATATTTGAGGTGATTGCCCTGATTATTTGGTCAGTATTTTTTACCTGGAATAGTGCTGAATTAACCAATGCCTCTTCTAATGCGGAGTTTGCCTTGGAGGAGGAAATTCCATCTGCTGCGCATGTTGGCGATTGGACCAGCCATCAGGCAAGCGATGGGTTGGTTGAAAGGAGAATTGTAGAGGGTGAACTAACCGATCAGGAAAAACTTCCGGTTGGAGGACTCGGTTTTTCATTAGCCGCCTCTTACCAAAATGCACTCAGGTTTTCATTGCTTGAAATCAATTCGGCTTCTGATTTTTTCCGAGAGCGAGATTTACCTGTTTTCTACCACAATCTGAGAATATAGGATTTGCATTTCCATTTTGCCTACGGGCTTTGTTGAAACAATCTTAAATCCTAACTATTCTTACAATGAATTTCATATCCCAAACAGATATGGCAATTTTTGGTGCATCCAATTTTGCCAAAGATGAAGTGCTTTTCGATAATACTCAAAAAGATGAAAGAAAATTCAAGCTTTTCAGAGCAATGATCCTACACTTCATAGATCATGAGACAGCAAAGATTTGTGTCTCCAACGCAAATGGTGAGCCTTTCATCCTGGAATGCGAGGTGATCGCAGTCACTGATGAACATATAATCCTCAAATCCGGACTAGTGATTCCTATTGCGGCTATCATTTCAATCGAGTTGATGTAGGTAAGGGCATGTCGGATGTCGGTTGTCGGATGTCCGATGACTGGCAAGAGCCGAGAGCCAAGAAACAAGACGGAACAAAGTTTACATATAGATTAATCAAAAACAGGCTTTCTGGGATCAGGAAGCCTGTTTTGGTTTTATATGTTTCTAGTTATTTCCACTGAAAGCATTAAAGTTGGAAGTTCACAAGAGCCAACTATGGACTATGGTCTATAACCTATGGACTCTTTTGCTATGGACTATCTACTATGGTCTTTTTTGCTGAGGACCGTCGACCGTGGTCTGTTGACCAACAAAACTACCTCTCCGAAAATCCTTTAAAGTCCTCATTCAACACTTCATCCGTAGCGGCATCTCCCGAATAGACGACAACCCTGTATCGGAAAGTCACCGATTCCCCATCTGCCAGTTTGAAGTTCAATTCCTCTTTTCCCTCGCTCATTGCTTTTTGCCCCAGGGTGTTTGCTGCAAAAAGTCCATAGCCTCTTGCATGCCAATAGGTGGGATAGCCGGGATTTTGGGGGTGATCGAGGATAGCGATTCCAACCTTTTCACCTTGGATTTCGCCGGATAGATTCACCCATTTTCCGCGCGTTCCCCAGACATCATCTCCTTCGATTCCTTCGCTGCTTCGGTACATTCCGGTGACACCCTCGTTATTCAGAGTTGGTACAGCCGTGGCAATTCCACTCGCATCCGTGAAAATCTCCGGTTTGTCGGAAGGATGCTCCAACTCCCGAGCCACACGGATTCCCAGCATTCCTTCTTTATTGTCTTTGAAAGAAACGGCCTGACCATGCGCAGTAAGGGTAGTGATTCGATCAATCACTCGTTTTCCGCCTTCCGAACTGAAAATAAACACCGTATTCTCTTTCAGTAAAATCCTTCCATCCGGGGCTACCCAATCCATTGCTACTTCCAGTTCGGCACCGTCCGCGCCTACATGGGTATTCAGGATCTCGGTATGGACGATCGTGCCGTAACCGCTCTTTTTATCTTCAGGAATCGCGTCGGAATTATTCCAAAAATCCAGCCCATTCACGTCTCCGTAATTGAACCATAGTCCGACATGATGCGGATGATCCACTCGTTCTCCCGGTCGGGGAGCAAGTGGAAAACCTCGCGTCAGATCGTGGCCACCGGCAGATTTGATCGGATAAAGCACAGGTTTGGCAATGGTCTCGGGATAGAGATAGGCGGTGAAAAGTTCCCCGTTGACCAGGACTTCTACCTTCTTTTCCGCATCATTTCTCACCAGTGTAACTGAATCAGCTTCCATTGAATCTTCAGGATTTGCTCCGTTTCCACCCGTGCAGGCCGAAAAGGAAGTAGCTATTATAATCAGGTAGGCCCAAAGGCCGGTCTTTGATTGGGTTGACATAGTTGAGTTTTTAAAGTTGGAGGAAGGAAGTTGGAGGTTGGATCTCGGATGATTCGGCGAAGTCCAATTGTGCCAGCCGTGGACTGTTGACTGTCGTCTGCGGACCAAAATGATTATCCGCTACCCAAGCTTCAATTTGAATTGCTGCCCAAATAGCGGATCATCATTTTCCTCAATACTGAAACACTTTTCCCCCGGCAAGCACTTCCTGCTTTTCTTCGTCAAACGTCACAAACTGACCGGTTCGCAAAGCGGCGGTCGTCATGATATTGGCAATGGAGTGATTGTAACCCGCCATCACATCCGCATTTGGTTTTTTGCGGGATTGCACGCATTCCATCCAGTTTCGCATGTGAGAAGATGTGAGGTTGTCTACTCCCGTATTTGCTCCGGTTTCGGCTTTGACGGCTTCGCCCAAAGCCATTTCCGGCAGCAGGTTTTCTTTCATTCCCATGGCAGCTGCGCTGTTTTTGCTCAAACCTCCATTTGGTGAAATCATGTTGGTATCGAGGTTGAGTTCTCCTCCATTGGAGTAATAAATTTCCTTTGTGCCCCCGGCACCGTTGGTAAATCGGGAAGAATAAATCACCTGAAAACCTTTTGTTTTATCATCGAGCGGGCCATAGTCAAAGACAGCTGTCATGGTGTCAAAGTTTTGTCTCCCGTCTTTCCAAAGGTAAATCCCTCCGTTTGCAGCGACACTTCTCGGGTGTGGTAAATCTGTAAACCAGTGCACCGTATCAATCTGATGTGCCATCCACTGTCCCGGAATTCCCGAAGAAAATGGCCAGAATAAACGGAACTCCAGGTATTTTCTCGGATCCCATTCCTGCTTGGGCCGGTTCATCAGAAATCTGTCCCAGTCGGTATCTTCTTTTCGGATCTCGGAGGTCAGTTTGGGAAGCCTCCATCTGCCGGGTTGGTTGACGTTCCAGGTCATTTCGACGGCTACGATATCTCCGAATTTTCCTGCTTTGATGAAGTCATTTGCCTGATGATAGTTCAGACCGCTTCTGCGCTGGGAACCCACCTGTACGATTTTACCGGTGCGAAGTACTGCTTCTTTGGCAGCGCGATTGTCTTCCATGGTTTCGGCAAAAGGCTTTTCCACATACGCATCCCGACCAGCTTCCACCGCTTCCTTGCAATGCAACGCATGCTGAAAATCCGCCGTGCTGATGATCACAGCATCGACATCTTTGCGGTCGTAGAGTTCGTCGTTGTTGCGGCAGGCAGCGATCGAGAGCCCGGCTTTTTCCTTTATGTACGCCTGACATTCGTCTCTCCTTCTGCTCCAGATATCCGAAACAGCGGTGAATTCGAAGTTCATTTCCTTGGCATGAACAAGCATTGCCGGGATCAGGGCATGTTTTGCACGATCGGAAAAACCCACAATGCCGACATTGACCCGGTCATTGGCTCCGATGATTTTACTGTAGCTGCTGGCGGGAAAAGCCAAAGCTCCCATGCCCACTCCCGCGGTGGTCAGGGCTGATTTTTTGAGAAAGTCTCTTCTGGAATTATCTTGTTTCATGGTGTTTTGGGTTTATGGTGATTGGGATTAAGGGTTAGGGGTTGGGGAAAAGGGAAAAGAGATTAGGAGATTAGAGATAGGAGATTAGAGATAGAGAGATAGGAGATAAGAGATAAAGAGATAGGAGATTAGAGATAGAGAGATAGGAGATAAAGAGATAAGAGTTAGAGGATATGAGTCTAACGTCTTTTGTCTAACTTCTTGTGTCTTGTATCTAGAGTCTAATGTCTTGTATCTAATATCTTGCTTCTTGTTTCTAGTTTATACCTTGGATTCTTTGACCAATTCATTAAACAAATCAAGCTGTTCTTTTAGGGCGGCGATGCGATCTACTGGTTGAGTTCGCGCTTCGAGCAGGATCCATCCTTCGTATTTCATTTCATTGAAAAGCCTGAAAAGCTCGGGATAGGGATAATCGCCTACATTGAATTCGCGGACATGCACCGTATCCCCAAACCATTTTTTCACGCTGTGAAAATTGGCTTCAAGACCGGGAGGGAGCAGATCTTCTGCATTGCAATTCCAGCAGATTTTGACATTCGGCTCAGTCACCTGATCAAAGATCGCTTTCATAGTAGGCAGTTCCTGAGTCAGATGTCCATGCACTTCCACCCGGATCAACTGCCCATAATCTTGGGCAAATTTCCCGACTTCGTTGAAGGAAGCGGCGATTTGTGCGATGGTCCTTTCCTTCGGAATTCCCTCGGGAAGGTTGTTTGGTTTCACTTTCAAGCCGGTTGCGCCGATGTCCTGGCAAAGCTTGATGTAGGCTTTTGTCCCTTCGATATTTTCTTTGAGTTTGGCCGGGTCAGGGCTGTGGTATTCGTAGTTACTTCCATAGCCAAGACAGGTCACCGGACTATCAGCAAATCGCTTTTTGACTTCGGCTCTTTGGGAAGCGCTGAGATTGGTTTCCACCGCATGGGCATGCTGAGTTCGGAGTTCTACGCCCAAAACGCCCGTTTTTTCACAATTGCCAATCAAAGTCGGAAGATCCCAATCCTTGGCCCATTCGTAGGTGACGAGCCCAAATTGCATCTTGGATCTTTTCTGAGTGGAAAAAGCCGGAATCAGGGGAAGGGCGGCAAAACCCACTCCGGCAGCGATTGATTTCTGAAGAAAGCCTCTTCTGGATAAGTCCTTTTCTATCATATAGTTAATTATAGGGATAAAAAATCGTAGATGAATCCCTGTTGGGCTTTAATCTTCGGAATCGATTGAGGAAAAATGGATTTCGGATTTGTGATTTCGGATTTATGATTTCCCCTCCAAGGTCTGTGTCCTCACAGATATTTAATTTTTTTTTTCACCGCAAAGTCCGCGAAGGACCGCAAAGAAGTCAGCTTATCCTTTGAGGTTTTTAGAACCTAGAAGGATTTTTTTACTTACCACAAAGTCCACAAAAGAGAACAAAGAGTTTTCCCGCCACGGCACAAGGTCCCAGCGATATGCAACTCCGCCAGAAAAAAACTCCTTGAATCTCGGTGCCTTCCTCCGTGCAACTCTGTGTAACTAAAAACCCACTTTAATCAAAAATAATTAAATCACCTCGTAGGGGTAAACCGGATTTCAGTTGTCTTATTTCAAAAAGAAACCAAAATCCTATCTTGCATCGAAAGCATATTCTACTCCATGCAGGAATCAGATCAGGCCGTTTTTTTTGCAATCCGATCAGGCCAAATCCCTGCCTTTGAAATGCTTTTCAAAACCTACTATCAGCCGCTTTGCCGCTATGCCAATAGCTACCTGAAAGATCCGGACGGGGCTGAGGAGATCGTGCAAAATGCATTTATTGGATTTTGGGAAAAGCGTGATTCGATTTCTATCGAAAACTCGGTCAAGGCCTACTTGTATCGGGCGATCCGAAATTCCTGCTTGAACGAACTGAAACACGAGCAAGTAAAGCAGCGCTACCTGGCCAACGAGTCTTTCAAGGGAGAAAAGATATCTGAGCCTGCTGACCAACTTGCCATTCACGAAGAGTTGGAAGATAAAATCCGGGCGGCAATTCAGACCCTTCCTGAGCAATGCCGGTTGATCTTCACTATGAGCAGATTCGAGGAGTTGAAGTATCAGGAAATTGCAGATCAGCTAAATTTATCCGTCAAAACAGTCGAGAATCAAATGGGTAAGGCGCTGAAATTGATGCGCGTCCAATTGAAAGAATATTTACCACTGATAGCGATTTTGATGAACCGATTGTTGGAGCCATGAGCATGCGGGAAGAGGAATATATCGAAGATCTGATCGGCAAATTCGTAGTCGGTGAAGCTTCTGAGGAGGAAATCCTGGAGCTGGAGAAATGGTCTGCCCTGACTCCGGAAAATCAGAAATACCTCGATGATTCGCTGTTGATTTTTGAAAGAGCGCAACTTTCGGATCAGCCGGATTTTGATGCTGAAAAGGCCTGGGAAAATGTAAAAAGCCGCATCACCGGAAATGACCGGAAAGCCTCCTTTTTCCTGCCTGTTTGGGGAATCGCAGCAGGTTTAGCGTTAATATTCTCTCTTTCTTTCCTGTTGTACAGTCAATTTTTCAAGCCTGAGGAATTTCAGTTTGTAAGTGAAAACGAAGTGGTCACTCAAGCTTTGCCTGATCAGACTGAGATCTCCCTCAATCAGAATTCCCATGTGGAAGTGGTGTACAATGAACGGAAAAAAACCGGCCGGATTCATCTCACGGGCGAGGTTTTGGTCAGCATTCCTGATTCGAAAAAAGTGGATTGGATCGTCCAAACCGGGAATTTATTGATTGAGGATATTGGGACGGTATTTCATGTCAAGGCCTATCCGGATAGTGAAACTGTGGAAGTCACGGTTCAAGAGGGAATGGTCAGATTTTTCACCGAGACTCAACTTGGGATTACCCTTCACCCGGGGGAAAAAGGAACCTACAACAAGGCAAAGGATGAGTTTCTCAAAGCCGAAGCCGATATCAACGTCACCGCTTTTAAGACGCGAAACTTCTCTTTCTTTGAGGAGGAATTGAGCAAGGTGGTGGCGGATCTGATGGCGGTTTATGAAACGGAGATCATTCTCGATGGGAACATCGCGTCCTGTAAAATCACTGTCGATTTTGCAAATGAAGATCTGGAAACCATCCTTGCTATCATCGCAGAAACTATGTCGCTGGAGATTGTCACCGAAGGCGACCAAATCAGAATCAGCGGGGATGGGTGTTTTTAATTTTTGGTCAACAGTCCACGGTCGACGGACCTCAGCCGCCCTAATTTTATTTTCTTTTCTATTTGTATTTAAAGTATTCTCCGCCAAAGCTCAGGAGGTTCCGGTTTTGGAAAGAAAAGTCACCATTTCCGCTCAAAACGAACGGATTGACTTGCTGCTCAAGCGGATTTCGCAGGAAGCAGGATGTGTGTTTTCGTATAGCTCGTCGGCCATTGATGTCAGCCGAAATGTCAGCGGGAATTTTACCAACCGTCCGCTTCGAGAGGTTTTGGAGGTGATTTTTGAAGGAAAAGTTCAGATTAAACAGAAAGGTGTTTATGTGATTTTGGCACCAAAGCCTTCCTCGCCCAAGGATGTTGTGATCAGCGGGTACGTGGTGGATGAGGCCGGTCAGGGTATCCGCGATGCGACCGTTTACGATCCGATCACCCTGCAATCCTCGACCACAGATGAGTTTGGTTATTTTCAGTTTGAAGTGAAAAATCCGGCGGCAGAAAATTTTGAACTCATCGTCAATAAGAAAGACTTTTCAGACACATTGCTTTTGGAAGAAAAATCCTCTTTTCAAAAGATTTTGCTGAAAGCAGAAGAGGTCAACTTCGATGAGGTAGGGAAAAACCTTGCCAGTTCAGCGAAGACCTTTTGGGCCTGGACGAAGAATTCTGTTGGATTTACCAACCTCGAAAACGTGAGGGACACCATTAATCGGGACTTTCAGATTTCCTTGATTCCCTTCATTGGCACCAACCGAAAGCTGTCCGGTAGCGTGATAAATAACTATTCGGTCAACTTGCTGGGAGGTTTTTCCGGAGGAACAAATAAAGCCGAACTGGGTGGCTTGTTCAACATCAATAAGGGCGATATGAAGTCTGTGCAACTCGCTGGATTGTTCAATCAGGTAGGCGGTAAGGTGAAAGGATTGCAGATGGCGGGACTCATTAATGCAACACTTGACTCGGTAGATGCCGTGCAGGTGGCAGGTTTGGTCAATTTCACCACCGGAAATGTCAATGGATTGCAGTTGGCGGGGGTAATGAATATGACCACTTCAAATCTTCAAGGAACGCAGGTGGCCGGCGTAGCAAATTACACCCATCGTGATGTCACCGGAGCGCAAGTCAGCGGGATTCTGAACATAGCGCGAAATGTGGTCGGCTCCCAGTTCGGACTTTTCAACTATTCAGACAGTATACAGGGCGTTCCGGTTGGCTTGATCAGCTTTGTCCGGCACGGCTATCACAAAGTAGAAATCGGAACGGACGAAGTTCTTCCGATAAATATTTCCCTGCGAACCGGCACCAGATCGTTTTACAACATGATTTTTGCGGGGGTGAGACCGGAACAGGCGGATTCTGTAACCTGGGCATTTGGCTATGGAATCGGCACTTCGCCAAAGTTGGGCAAGAAAACCTTCCTGAATATCGAGCTGAGTTCGGAGCAATTGATCAAAGGAAACGTGGCAGCGCTTAATCTGGTGAACAGGGCTTATTTTGGTTTTGACTACCAGCTTGCCAAAGGATTTGGGCTCTTTGCCGGCCCAACTTTAAACTACCGGGTTTTCGACAGTTCCTACACTGATCACCCTAAGTTGTTTACCAATTCCGGTCCAACGATTCAGTCCGAAAAGTTCTATTCGACGAATGACATCGCAACGCAGCTTTGGTGGGGATTCAGGGCAGGAGTGAGGTTTTTTTAGAATTATTGGAAAATTAAAAAGTTGGAAGATTGGAAAATTGGGTCCACTTCATCATTCGATATTCATTATTTAGTGTTCGATATTTTGGGGTAAAGAATAGTTGAAAAGTTGTAAGGTTTATGGACCTCCAGCATCCCTTAAGCCTTAATTCTAATCTAGTCTCTCCAAAAATATTGATTCAGTCCAAAGTCTCAACTCTATCAATTCCCTCGTATTTCGTATTTCGTAGTTTTTTTGATAGCATAAAAAATTTTCAACATCCGAAATAGGGGTAAGAATCACTTTGCTTGTCATAGGATAGAAACTAATCCAATCCTATGAACATGTTTAATAGAATTCTCGCAGTAATCCTTTTCTTCGCTTTCAATCCCGTCGAAGCAAGAATCTTTCAAACCGATTCTGAAAAATCAGAAAATTTCAAATTTGATCCTTTTGGAAAGAATCTGAGTGACACCACCTCAATCAACTTTCAGTTTTCGTTTGTTCCGTTTGTTGGCACCAATGGAATGAACTCCGGAAATGTAATCAACGACTATTCCTTCAATCTCCTCGGTGGCTATTCCACAGGTACCAGAAAACTGGAAATGGCAGGTCTCTTCAATATCAATCGGAGCGACATGACCGGTGTCCAACTGGCAGGTTTGTTTAATCAAGTCGGAGGAAAAGTGGATGGAGTGCAGTTGGCTGGACTGTTCAATTCCAATTTAGATTCGGTGAATGGGGTTCAGTTAGCTGGTTTAACCAACTTCACAACCGGTGCAGTGGACGGTGTTCAGATCGCTGGGATTACAAATTTCTCTCCGAAAAGTGTAAGCGGAGTCCAGTTGGCGGGCGTACTGAACTTCAGCGCTGCAGATCTTGAAGGTTCTCAAATCGCCGGAGTGTTGAATTTCACTGCCCGAAATGTCAAAGGTTCACAGGTGGGATTGGTGAATTTTGCCAATAAGGTCGATGGTTTTCAGTTGGGGTTGATCAATTATTCAGATAGTATCAGCGGGATTCCGGTTGGGTTTTTAAGTTTTGTACGTTCGGGTTACCATCCCGTGGAGATCAGTGTCAATGAGGTTTTGCCTCTGAATCTGGCCTTCCGAACTGGAAAGCGGGAGTTTTACAACATATTTTTCGCAGGACTCAGACCCGAATGGGATGATCAGCTGACCTGGTCGTTCGGATACGGGGTGGGAACTTCCCCGAGGCTGGGCAAGAAAACTTACCTCAACATTGAAGTGAGCTCAGAGCAGCTAAGCAAAGGGGAAGTAGAAGCTCTCAATCTGATCAATCGATTCTATTTGGGAGCAGAGCTTCAGGCCTCCAAACGGATGGCTGTTTTCGCCGGTCCTACTCTGAATTTCAGGGTTTACGACAGTTCTTATTCATTCCATCCTGACCTTTTTTCCTATTCCAATCCTACCGTTCACAATGACCAATACTATCCCGAGGACTTGGGAAGTCAGCTTTGGTGGGGGTTTAAGGCAGGGGTGAGGTTTTTTTAAAAAACCGTATAGAAAATTTACCACTGAGATCACGGAGGATTAGGATCCTTATTTTCTAACTCTGATTCGAACCTCGATCCTTAGAGTTAAGACGGACCTTTTAGAGTTCACAGAGGAAAGCTAAATCTTTCTCTCTAAAAAGAGTAGACGATAATTCCCTTTGTGAACTCTAATTTCTTCTCTGTGACTCTCCGTGGTTTAAAAAAAAAAACCCAACAACATAGGGGTAAAAACTATCTCACTTGTCTTTTAATCGAAAGCAAGGACAAAAGAAAATTAACCCTTCTCCAAACCTTCCAAAGCAATAAAATAACAAAACACAATTTTAAAAATCATGAAAAAGCTACTTACAATTCTTCTCCTTTTGACAATAATGCAAACCGCCTATAGTCAGGAAGCAGGCAGATTTAGATTTCAAATGGATTTGGGTGCAGCTGCGCCAAAAGATGGTGGCATCGGGGCCTTAGTCAATTTTGAACCCCAGATTCTGGTCACAAAAAATCTTGCTGTCGGGCTGAGAATGGGCGTAGTGGGATTAGCAAAAGATGTCGTCTACTACGATATCCCGGATGATTACGATGGAGAAATTTCTGCCAACACATCAGTTTCCGGAACTCTCAATTACTATTTAAACAATGGCAAAAGTCGGGTTGCTCCTTATATCGGAGCCGGATTTGGATACTATGGACTAAGCAATATTGACATAGACGACACTGATATCGATGAGGATGAGGTGGGAGACCTGAAAGCGAATTTTGCCTGGGCCCCGATGGTGAGAGCCGGGGTGGAACTGGGAAAATTCCGAATCGGGGCTGAATACAACTTTGTCCCATCGAGTGATTTGCAGAATGTGGGCGGCGAAGTGATAGGCCAAGCGACAAATGAATACTTCGGCTTCACCCTCGGATTCTTTGTCGGAGGAGGGAAATGGGGGAGATGATCCGGGTTCAATCAATCATTTCTTACGGAATTAACCCCCTTGAATTGTTTTAACAAAGAAAGCTAAACCAACATTATGAATTCTCTTCTCAAAATCGTTGCAGTGATTTTTTGGGTATCCCTGAATCCTCTGCAAGCTCAAACCCTGACCCAGACTGTCCGGGGAAAAGTCGTCGATCAAGTCACGAAAGCTCCCATGCCGGGGGCAACAGTCATGATTCTAAATACGGATCCGCTGATGGGCGCAACCACGGACCTGGACGGAGATTTTAAAATACTCCAGGTTCCGGTTGGCACTCATACGCTTCGGGTGAGTTTCGTGGGATACAAGGATTTGATACTTCCCAACGTCTTGGTCAATTCCGGGAAAGAAGTTGTTTTGTCCATTTCGGTGGAGGAAGACTTTGGTCAAATGCAAGAAGTGGTGGTAGTCGCCAATGAAAAAGACCGGACTGTCAACGATATGGTGACCGTGAGCGGAAGGACTTTCTCTGTGGAGGAAACCCGCAAATTTGCAGCGGCAGTGAACGATCCGGGCCGAATGGCGGCTTCATTTTCCGGCGTGGTGAGTACGGATGACGGCAACAATAATATTTCCATCAGGGGAAATAGCCCCAATGGTTTGCTTTGGAGGATGGAAGGAATCGATATTCCCAATCCGAATCACTTTGTCAATCCGGGAACTTCCGGAGGCGGGATTTCGATCTTGAGTTCACAATTGCTGACCAATTCAGACTTTCTCACCGGGGCTTTTTCTGCGGAATATGGCAATGCACTTTCGGGAGTATTCGACCTGAGTCTGAGAAAGGGAAACAATGAAAAGAGTGAATTCACCTTCCAAGCTGGGTTTTTGGGAACAGATATCGCAGCGGAAGGACCGATTGCCAAAAACTACAAAGGGTCCTATCTGATTAATTATCGCTATTCGACGCTTTCGATCCTCTCCAAAATGGGGGTTCCTTTGGGGGATTTCGCGACAGATTTTCAGGATTTATCTTTGAATATCTACCTGCCAACAGGGACAAAAAGCAGTTTTACGATCTTTGGATTTGGTGGATTGAGTGACCAAAACAAAGATGCCTTGAAGGATTCACTTGAATGGAGCAGTGATTTTGATCGATACAGTTCTACCTACTTTTCCAATACCGGAGCCATCGGGATAAAGCATTCCTATATGATCGACAGATCCAATTTCCTCCAGACCACGGTCCTTGCTTCAGGAAATACAATCGGAGATAAAATGAATCGCCTGGACGAAGAGTATCAGGATCAGGAGTGGTATTATGAGAATTTCGGAAACTCGAAAATCACTTTCAGTTCCGTGCTGAACTCCAAACTTTCCGCCAGGTCAAATCTCAGAAGCGGAATCTATCTCAACCAACTTTACTACAATCTCAGGGAGAATGGGATTGACGAGGAGAAAAATCAGATGGAAACTTTCATCAATTCCAAAGGAAGCACTCAAACCATTCAGGCATTTTCCCAACTGAATTTTAGAGCAACAGAACAGTTGACTTTTAATGTTGGGGTTCATTACCTACAGCTGCTCCTGAACAATTCCAATTCCATTGAGCCAAGACTAAGCGCTTCGTATGAACTGGATGAGAAGCAGCGGATAAGTTTGGGGTATGGATTGCATAGCCAAATTCAACCTTTGGGAACCTATTTCGCAGAATATGAAGAAGAAGGGGAGATTTTCAAACCTAATGAAAATCTTGGACTAAGCAAATCCCATCATTTTGTAATGGGCTATGACCGGAAGCTAAATCCGTTTCTGCGAATGAAAATCGAAGGATATTACCAGCACTTGTTCAACATCCCGATCAAACCCGGAGTGGACGAAACCTACTCCATCATCAATCAGCAATGGTCGTTTATGACTGATCCGTTGGTGAATGAAGGTCTGGGAAAAAACTACGGGGCTGAATTTACCCTAGAGCAATTCACTCACAAAAATCTCTATTTTCTTTTGTCGGCTTCGATCTATAATTCACTCTACAAGACTGAGGAAAACATCTGGAGAAATACCCGATACAATGGAAATGCAAATTTGAGTTTGACCGCAGGAAAGGAATACAACCTGAAGAAAAACAGGATGCTGGGTTTCAATATCAGGAGTATTTACGGAGGTGGTTTAAGAAAAACGCCAGTCGATTTGGAAGAATCGATAGCAAAAAATGAAACCGTTTTGATCGATGAACAGGCTTTTGAGGAGCAAAATCCGGCTTATTTCAGAACTGATTTGAGAGTGAGTCTGAAATGGAACAGACTGAAATCCACCAGCACGCTTGCGTTGGATATCCAAAACGTGACCAACCGGAAGAATATCTATGGAAGTTATTTTGAACCGTTCACTGGAGAAATCAAAACAGCATATCAAACTCCTTTGATTCCACTTCTGAGTTATAGGATTGAGTTTTGATGGAAAGATTATTTCTGGCTTTGCTGGTAGGATATAGTAGAAAAATAAGTCCTTGGCCTATAGACGATAGCCCATAGTTTCAGGCACTGTTTAATATCGTGGTTAGAGAGAAAACGGTTGGAGATATCAAATCAAGAATCCCGGTGCCTTTGATCCGACTCCGGGATTTTTTGGTTGAATTAGGAAGACTTTTTCCTGACTGGGAGATTTCTGGGGTTTAAATACTTATTCGGCACGTTTTCGGGGAAATAGTCAATGCCATCTTTTGCTTTCATTAACAGAGAAACAATTTCATAGATCTGTTTTTCGGTTCGTTGAAATTGCCGAAGCAGGCCCATCATTGCAAAGCTGATTGGGTTTAAAGATGGAATAAAAGTTTCCCATTCATATCCTTTGCCCCAAATAAGTCCTGTGACCGTGGTATTCAAGTCGGCATTCCGCGAAATCAAAAACTTCAACATGTCCAAACACTTATTGGCATCTTGGTTTACTGTGTGGAAAATAGGGGAGTGACCGCCAAATCCATTCTCGTCATACCCTGCTTTTGAATTGATATCAGCTCCATGCTTTACCAAAATTTCTGCGCAACTCAGATGGTTGTATTCCGCACAAATATGCAAGAGTGTCGCCTCATAAAGAGGCGTAAATGCACAGTTTAAGGTGTATTTTTTTGCCGAAGCATTTTTGTCTGAAGCTAATTGTGTATCAAGCAAAGTGGCATTGTCAAGCAAAACTGAAAGCAGAATTTTATCGCTAAACTCTAACCCATTGTCCACAAAAACCTGAATACAACTTTTGAACAGGGGTCCTCGAGTGTACATATTGATGAGTTCATAAATCAGTGGTTTCCCATTGATAAACTCATTTGGACTTACTCCTTTTTTGAAACACTCCCTGATTCCCTCTACAGAATGGAGCTCAAAATCTATCCTGATTTTTTGTAAATAGTCCATCTGAATTTTAAGGTGGAAGTCAGTTTATTTTGCTCACATTTTATTTCCTTTTGCACCGAGTATTACCTTTACAAAACGGAGTCGGAAGCCAGAAGTATTAAGTGCGGAATTACTTCAATCAGAATTTCATTATCCAGCTTGTCAAAGTATATACAAGTCATTTTCTCCGTATCAACTGCCCATTTTTCAATCCCCGATTTGGCTGCATCATTGCAAAATGTCGGATAATCGGTCTTACCGGATTGATGGGCTTTCAAATCGGAAATAAACTGCGCTGCATTGGATGAGTCAGAGATTTTCAAAACTTCATAATTAGCAGGAGAAGTTATTTTGAATTCATTCGCTCCAAAATACTCCGTATGGCCATCTTCCACAAAAGCCTCATAACTGGCAACTCCCAGTTTTTTCAGATCCTGAATGTAGGCAGGAAAGTCGGCACCGGATTTTACTTTGCTGTGAGCAGCTTTGATTTGATCAATTGTAAACATCGACATTCCTTTTTTATTGGTGTTGTTGCTCATTAAAGCTTACCATCCAATTTATCCCAAATTTGTCTGTAAGCATTCCGAAATAGTCGCCCCAGAAAGTGTTTTCAAGAGGCATGGTTACATGCCCACCTTCTGCTAAAGCGAGAAACAATTTATCTGCTTCTTTTTTGCTATCTGCAGTAACAGAAATGGAGAAATTATTCCCAAGGACAAATGAAGGCGCCCACTCTCCACCAGTGTCGCTTCCCATCAGAACAGAAGCTCCTATGGGTAAACTTACATGCATAATTTTATTCTTTTCGGCATCGGAAACTTTGTGTTCCTCAGAATGTGGCATTTCTCCAAATCGACCCAAGTAGGAGAATTCGCCGCCAAAAACAGATTTGTAAAAGGTAAAGGCTTCTTCGCAATTACCATTGAAGTTTAAGTACGTGTTTGTAGTAGCCATTTTCTTAAAAGTTTAATTGTGAAAAATTTGATTCTTTCCTTTAATTTCTGTTTATCATTTCATTTATGCAAATAGAGGTTAAAGGGGCCTTTCAATAATTTGAAATAGGGCTCTTTTGATTGAGATATTATTCTCAAACTTTTAAAAATGTAAAAAGCACCTAAACCTCAAAAATTAGCATAAGCAGCAGGAGGTCCAAAAATTATGGATTGATTCTTTACTTCAAATTATTCAAAGTAAAAAGAGTAAAACCTTCTTCAGGCCTCCGCAACTTAAGTATCGGATACTTTTTCGGTCTTTATTAAGACACCTTTGGGCTGTTCAGAAGATGATGGGAATTCTTCCTGTCAAGTCAAAAACAGCAGAAGCAATCAATTAAATTGATATCCAGAGCCACATCTCCCAAACCAATAAGGCTTTGCTGAGTAAGATTTCTGGTTGCCTTTATATCTTGGAATTGATTAATAATTGGTTCAATTGTTCAAAACATATAGTAATTCCTTCTTCAAAGCCCATTTCAACGATTGCTTGAATTTGTTCTGCTGAAGAATATTCCATTTTAAATTCCACTCGAGTGCCGGTCGGGGTAGGGGTAAATTCATTCATGCCTTTTGAAGCAGGTAATTGATGATTTGGAACTCCCTCTTCATCACAAAAGACATCTTCCAGGTGAAAACTCTTGAAGGGATCAATCGATAAATAATTCATTCTACCCCAATGCTTTTCGTTTTCCGGGCTGACCATCGCATAGAGCCAATAGCCTCCTTCGGAAAAATCCTGGAATTTGGTTTCTGCTCTCCAGGGTGCGGGTCCCCACCATTGATCTAAAATTGCGCTTTCGGTAAAAGCTCTCCACACCAGTTCTACCGGTGCATTAAATTCCCTTGATACGAGGATCGTTTTTGCCTTTAGGTCCTTTACAACCTTTGTTGAATTGTTGCTCATCTTATTTTGGGTTTAGAGTGGATAATACGCTGTCTAATTGGTTGAATCTTGCTTCCCAAATTTTCCGGAACTGCTCCAGCCAGTTGTCGATGTCCTTCATTTTCTCCAGTTCAAGTTGATAGTAAATTTCACGACCCTGATGTTCCTGTTTTACCAGCTCACATTCGATTAGTATTTTCAAATGCTTGGATACGGCTTGCCGGGTGGTGTCAAAATGTTCAGCAAGAGCATTTGGCGTCATTGCCTGTAATGCAATCATTGTGATGATCGCGCGTCTTGTCGGGTCAGCAATGGCTTGAAAAACGTCTCTTCTCATTAATTTGATTTTCAGGATTACGAAACTGATTGGTTGCAAATATATGCGCAACCTTTTGGTTTCTCAAAATAAATTGGATTTTTTTTTAAATCTATATGAGAGAAGGAAATGCTGACTGAGCAATAACAAAAAGCTTGGGAGGGAGGCGATTGGCTCTCAATAATCTTTCTTCTTATAAGAAATCAATTCACCGAGCAAACTGATACCGCAATTGCCATGGATTTACTTTTAAAGGATTTAAAGATGTGATTGGAAAACCCAGTTTAAGGATAAAAAAAGAGCTGAAAAATTTCTCTTTCAGCTCCCATAATTCCTTTTGGTTTGTTTTACCAGCCTCCTCCTAATGCTTTGTAGAGTCTTACCGATGAGGTTAATTGGTTTTCCAAAGCCAAGGATTTTTCGAATTCCGAATAATACAATTCCCGCTCTGCATCGAGTACTTGAAGGAAGGAGGTGTAGCCATTGTCATACAATGCTTTTGAGAGCATCAATGATTTTTCTGTTGCAGCTACTTGTGTTTGTCTGGCCTCGTATTCATTGGTGAAAGTTCGGATTTCAGCCAAAGAATTTTCCACTTCGGCAAATGCCTCCAAAACCGTCTGTTCGTACTGGAAAGCGTATTGTTTGGCTCTTGCCCGTTCTGCTTCCACTCTACGTTTGTTTTGTCCAAATTGGAAAACAGGAGCGGCTAATTGTCCCGAAATGGAGCCTAAAACCGCATTTGGAACAAATAACTTGGAAATATCCGGACTCGCTACTCCCAAAAATCCGGTCAAACTCAAAGTCGGGAATCTCATGGCTACAGCCATTCCGATTCGCTCAGTTTGTGCGACCAATAGCTGTTCGGCACCCACGATGTCAGGCCTTCTTTCTAACAATTCTGATGGAAGTCCGCTCGGAATATCCAATGGCAGTTGTTGTTGTTCGTTTCGCAAACCTCGCACGATAGGAGAGTAGGGCTTTCCGACTAGAATATTGATTGCATTTTCGACGAAAATTGTTGCCCTCTCCAAAGAGTAAAGTTGTGCTTTCGCATCCGCTGCAATTTGCTCAGCCTGAAGTTTATCAAGTTCTGAGACTTCTCCTTTCTCGAATCTCAGGTTGATAATTCGCAGGTATTCCAGACGGGTTTCATAAGTTCTTTGTGTGATTCTTAACCGGTCATCCAATCCTCTCAGATTGAAGTAGAGCTCAGCGACTTGAGAAATCAAACTGATGTAGATTGATTTCCGGTTCTCTTCCGATGCCAATAATTCAGCATATGCGGCACGATTAGCATGTCTGAGTTTTCCCCAAATATCTATTTCCCAGGATACATTGCCCAGCACGGAATAGGAGTTGGTATTGAAAGCAACATCCGCCTCAGTGGCACGCTCTCTGAAATCAGAAGCCCTTGCTGCTCCACTTACCCCAAAGGCCGGCCCCATATTGGCTTTATTATAACCCAGAATAGCCTGTGCTTCTTCCACTCTTGCTACCGCAGTCAATAGATTCAAATTGGAATCTACCGCGTACTGAATCAAAGATTGAAGAACGGTGTCTTCATATACCTCCCACCAAGCCAGGTTGGTGATCGAATCGGGATTTTCTGTAGCCTGAAAGTATTCTTCAGGTGTTCTTGTTTCCAGAGTTTCAGGTCGGGAATATTTCGGTCCCACTGCGCATCCGGCAAGAACCAACATAATGAATATCGGTATGATGAGATGTTTCATGTGCTTATAATTTCTTTCAAAGGCCAAATAGCCTGTCCCGAACTTGATTCGGGAGAATCTAGCTTGTTTGATAATCATCCCACAGTTTAACGTTTTTGTCATGCTCGATTTCATATCAATGAGTCGGTTCAGAAGGTGAAACAGCAGGTGAGGCGGGTGGCGTTGGTTTCTTTTTCTTTCCCCCTATGCTTTCAATCAAGACATAAAGCCCGGGTACCACGATTACTCCAATAATTGTTGCGATCAGCGTTCCGCTGAAAACGGCCATTCCCATTACTTTCCTGGCTTCTGCTCCGGCACCTGAGGCGGTTAGCAATGGAACCACTCCAAGCATAAAGGCGAAGGAAGTCATCAGGATTGGCCGAAGTCGTAGTTTGGCTGATTCCATAGCTGCCTCGTAGAGAGTTTTTCCTTGCTCTTCATGCAGCATTTTGGCAAATTCCACGATCAGGATAGCGTTTTTGGCAGTCAAGCCGATCAGCATCACAAGCCCGATTTGGGCGAACACGTTATTGACATAGCTTGGACTCCAGAGTCCTCCAAGCCACAAGCCTAGGAATGCACCAAACACCGCAGCCGGTACGCCCAGCAAAACGCTGAAAGGCAAAGTCCAGCTTTCATATTGAGCAGCCAAAATCAGGAATACAAAGACCAACGCCATCAGGAACATGGTGCCACCGGTTCCTTCTGCAGCTTTTTCCTGATAGGACATGTTGGTCCAGGCATAACCAATTTCTTTTGGCATTCCGGCAGCTACCTCTTCCAATGCATTGAGCGCATCTGTTGAGCTATATCCTTCTTTAGGAGCTCCGGAGATTTCAGCAGCGCGATACATGTTGAATCGGTTGGTATAAGAAGGTCCGGTGATATCTTCCACGGTTGTGATGGTACTGAGAGGAATAATTTCTCCGGCTTTGCTTCGAACATAGTATTTTGCCAGGTCATCGGGTTCTAATCGGTTTTTGCCTTCTGCCTGTACAAAGACTTTGTATTGGCGACCAAATCGGTTGAAGTCATTGACATAGGCACTTCCCAAATAGGTAGAGACTGTACTTGTTACTTCAGTGAGGTCAATTCCGAGTTTTTCGACTTTGTCGAAATCAATCACAATCTTTTTCTGAGGAACATTGGAGCGATAGAGGGAGAAAATGTTTCCGATTTCGGGACGTTTTCTTGCTTCCGCCATAAAAGCTTGCGCCTGTTCGTCCAGGTATTGAGGAGTATTACCGGATCGATCCTGAAGTTGCATCGTAAATCCTGCCGAGGTCCCCAAACCCTCAATAGGCGGAGGACCAAATGCAATAGCGGAAGCTTCTGTGACGGTACCTCGGAAAGCCTGATTGGTTTCCAGGATAAGTTGTTTCGCTGTTTTGGTACGCTCGTCCCAAGGTTTGAGGGAGACGAACACAAATGCGTTATTGGTGGAATAGGACTGGGTAAGTAAGCTATAGCCCAAAACCATGGTAGAAAATTCGATTTCCTCTTTCCCTGCCAGAATTGCCTCGACTTTTTTGGCCACTTCATCTGACCGTTCCAAAGAAGCTGCATCAGGGAGTTGAACGTTGATCAGAAAGTAGCCTTCATCCTCTTCCGGTACAAATCCTCCCGGGATTCCTCCGTTAAGAAGCAGAATGCCCCCGACCACAAAACCGATGATGATCAGTGACCGGATTGATTTTTTGGCCACAGCTCCTGCCAATCCGGTATAGCCCAGGGTAAACTTGTCAAATCCTCTGTTAAATGCATTGAAAAAGCGCTGAAGAAGCCCTTTGGATTCTTTTTTGGGTTTCAAAATGATGGCCGAAAGCGCGGGGCTTAAGGTCAAAGCGTTGAAAGCAGAGAACAAGACAGAAATCGCAATTGTGATCGCAAACTGCTGGTAAAGTCTTCCCGTGATACCGCCTGCAAAAGCTACCGGAACAAACACAGCTGCCAGGATCAAGGCAATCGCCACCACCGGACCACCCACTTCTTTCATCGCTTTTTGTGTTGCCTCTTTCGGCTTCATGCCATGCTCGATGTTGTGCATAACGGCTTCTACCACCACAATCGCATCATCGACGACCAGACCTATGGCGAGGACTAGCCCCAAAAGTGAAAGTACATTGACCGAAAATCCCAGCATCGGGAAAATGATAAATGTACCGATCAGAGAAACCGGAACTGTAAGCAAAGGAATCAGGGTCGCTCTCCAGTCCTGTAGAAAAAGGAATACTACAATGATTACCAGTGCTACTGCTTCAAATAAAGTATGGATGATTTCTTCAATCCCCACTGAAACTGCACGGGTGGTATTCAGAGAAATGTCATAACGCAAGTCCTCCGGAAAGTATTTTTGGAGATCAGCCACGGTCGTTTCAATCGATTCTGCCACTTCCAAAGCATTGGATCCGGGCATTTGGTAGACTACGATTGTGGCTGCGGATTTGGCATTCAACCGGCTGGAGGAGTTGTAATTGTCAAGTCCGAGTTCGATTCTGGCTATGTCCTTCAGTCGAACGATGGATCCTTTTTCATCAGATTTGACAATGATATCCCCGAATTCCTCTTCCGTAACCAAGCGTTCCTGAAGCGTGACCGTGTAAGTGTATTCGACTCCGGCAGGGGAAGGCGGAGCACCGAATTTTCCTCCGGGAGCAATGGCGTTTTGCTTCTTAACAGCATTCGACACATCATTGACTGTCAGGTCAAGTTTGGTCAATTGGTCAGGATCGAGCCAAATTCTCATAGAATAATCTGCTCCTCCGAAGAGGATCACATCGCCGACACCTTTGACCCGCTTCAGCTGATCGACGATGTTGATGTTTGCATAGTTATTAAGGAAAGAAGCGTCGTAGGTTTGGCCTGGCGAGGATAATGAAACAAGCATCAAAGGGAAAACCAGTGATTTTTTGGTTGTAACTCCAAAGTTTTTTACTTCCAAGGGCATTTTTGCACTCGCCTGCGATACCCGGTTTTGGGTAAGCATGTTTGCATTGTCCAGGTTTGTACCAACTTCAAAGGAAACCTGAAGCGTAAGTGATCCATCGGCAGCATTGATGGATTTCATGTAGAGCATTTCTTCTACCCCGTTTACTTGCTGCTCAATCGGAGTGGCTACTGCTTGTTCTACGTTCACGGCATTTGCACCGGTGAAAGTAGTGGTAACCTGTACCATCGGTGGAGTGATGTCCGGATATTTTGATATCGGGATTCCGCTCAGCGTAATCAGACCCATGATGATCATCAAAATCGAGATTACCATGGCGACTATGGGCCTTCTAATAAAGAACTCACTCATATAGCAAGGGAGAAAATTAGTGGGAAAAGATTCGGGTTAATTACCTTTTGGTGTCCAGGCTTGGTCAATCACTTCTACTTTTGCATTGGCAGTAAGACCTGCCGAACCTACAATCGCCACCCGGTCACCTGCTTTCAGGCCACTTTTTATGATCCATGCATCACCGATCTTTTGCCCGGTTTCAACAGTGGTCGCTTTAAGGGTACTTGAGTCAGTTACCGTAAATACCTGATTGAGATTTTGAAGCTGAAAGACGGCTCTTTGGGGAATCATTACAGCAGCAGTTGCCGTGTTGAGTAATACTCTTGTTTTTACAAAAAGTCCCGGCCGCAATAAGCCGGAAGGATTGGGAAAAGAAGCTTCAATCGTCAGTGTTCCCGTTTTTGGGTCAATTTCACGGTCTGCAAAATCTACTTCGCCTTTTTCGGAATAAATCGATCCGTCAGCCAAAACCAATTCCACATTTTTCCTGGCACTTGCGAGTTCTTCCTTACTCAGTTGGGCAATTCTCAAATATTCCCTCTCACTGATCTGAAATCTGACCCTAACACCATCCACACTGGAAATTGTAGTCAGAACAGAAGTTCCACCTGCCCGGCTGACATAATCTCCTACCCGAACGTTGGAAATACCAACAATTCCTTCAAAAGGAGCATAAACCCTGGTATAACCTAATTCTACTTTGGCGTTTTCGAGGGAGGCCTGAGTGGATGAAACATGTGCTCTTGCGGCTTCGAATTCTGCCACAGCGTTGTCCAGATCTTTTTTGCTGAGTGCATTCATTTCAGTCAATGGTCGAACCCGGCTGAGTTCACTTTCTGCCCGAACCAATTCAGTTTTTGCCCGGGTGACTTCACTTGCCTGACGATCCAGCCTGTTTTTGTATTCTATATCGTCGATAACATATAAGAGGTCACCTTTTTTTACAACTGAGCCCTCCTTGAAATTCATCGCTGTCACCCAGCCTTCTACCCTGGACCGGATGTCTACATCTGATTTTCCATAGACCTGTGCGACAAAATCCTCATAGAGAGGCACATCATTTTGGATAGCTGTAACCACATTGACTTGAACAGGAGTGATTATCACCTCTTGTTCTTTTTTGCATCCTGTGATAAGAAATACCAATGAAAAAATCCCGAGACCCAGGATTTGAATTTTCAGGCGTGATCTCATAATTAATATGATTTAGTTTTACTTATAAATAGGTGAGTATAATTTTTGATATGTTTTGTAAAATGACAATTGACAGAATTAAGACTATTTAAAATAGAAAAATAGTTGTTAATTTTTTTTGTTTCTGTTTATTTCATTCAAATTCTTCTTTGATCAAATGTTTTCAGGGAAATTGGCTGTGGGTAATTTTTTAAGACTGCTCTTTCGTGAATGCATAGGCTAAGCTACTTTTTTATTAGGATGATTCTAAGAAAATTTTGTGTGTGATTTCATGATTTATATCAGTTAATGTGATTTTAGCGGGGTCAATTTTTTGCTACGAAAATGGTAAAAGCCATTCGCTTTCCGGATGAATAGGTTGATTTGAAGAAGGGAGGAGAAGAAGCATCCTTTTTTTCCTCCATACCTCCAAGCAGTGGGGTGAAGAAGGGAAACAGAAGAAGGAAGACGCTGGCAAGCACCCCATTAAATTTCGTGCTTTGATGGGAGCGGAATTGCGAAGAAAAAGGATGAGGGAGGATTTAGATTATTTCCCTGGTAGAACCCAAAAAAGGATTTTACAAAAAAATCTTCCTGATCAACAGGGTTCGATATGAATCAGCACGTGGCCCAATTCCGGGATTTCACTTTGAAGGGTGTCTTTAAGTTGGTGAGCGATGTGATGTCCTTCTTTCACACTCAGCATGCCATCTACATTTGCGTGAAGGTCGACGTGGTATTTCATTCCGGCTTTTCGGATAAAGCATTTTTCCGTTCCTTTTACCCCGGGCACAGTCAGGGCAACTTTTCGGATTTCCCCGGTTAATTCCTCGTGGTTGTTTTCATCCATTACTTCACCCAATGCAGGGCGGAAAATGAGGTAACAGTTGTACAAAATAAACCCAACGGCAAGCATGGCTGCATAATCATCTGCAACTTCATAACCTTCACCACCGATCAATGCGATCGTAATTCCGACGAATGCCGCCACGGAAGTTATTGCATCGCTTCGATGATGCCATGCTTCCCCTTTGAGAGAAGTGCTTTTCAGCTTTTTACTCCTTCTGATTACGACTTGAAATGAAATTTCTTTCCAAAGGATAATCCCTCCCAAAACCCACAATGTCCAGATTTCTGGAAGTTTATGAGGTGATTGAATGTTCTGAATCGACTGCCATGCGATCGTTGCTGCGGAAAGAATTAAAAATCCAACGACCAGAAAAGTGATCAAAGGTTCGGCTTTTCCATGGCCGTAAGGGTGATTATCGTCAGCAGGTCTGGCTGAATACCTGATTCCAAACAAGACCAAAATCGAGGCAAATACATCTACGACCGACTCGATTCCGTCTGCGATCAACGCGTAGGAATTTCCAAAAATGCCCGCTACGAACTTGATTGCCGCCAAAACTATGTTTCCCAACATGCTGAAAACGACGGTTCTGACAGCCAGATTATTTTGATTCATAGTTGGGTTTTATTCTGAAAAGGCCAAAAGTAAGGAAATAGAAAAGGTTGAGGAAAGAAAATGATCCTAATTCCGATTAACGTTATTTTCTTTTCTGATTATCTGATTTCTAGCTAGAAGTCCAAATGGACCTGCTGTGGACAGTTGACTATTCCTCAGGCAGACAAGTGTTGACCAAATTATCCGCTTCTCAAACCTCAATTTTAGAACTACTGGAAAGTAGCGGATAATCATATTTCTTTTTTTAATCTAAATCTTCCTTCCACCCATTTCTTCAACTCGACTGCAAGGAAAACAAATACAGCTGCTCCGATACAGATTGCAAGTTCCTTCAGGCTGAGAGGCTTTGTTTTGAAAAGAGCATTGAAAAAGGGTAAATAGACCACTGCAAGTTGTAAAGCAAGCGCCAGCAAAACCGACCCAAGCAAGGGTAAATTGCTCAGCAAACCTTGCTTAAAAAGTGAAGTTCGGTCGCTTCTCACTGCTAAAACATGTCCGAGTTGGGATACCGAAAGCACTGTGAAAACCATCGTTTGCCAATGTTCTATGCCCTGACGGATGGCCCATCCTTGAGTGAAAAGAGTCACGGCAGCCATCAGCACTCCGAACAAAATGATATGGATGCCCAAACCATCTGCAAAGAAACTTTCCTTGGGAGGGCGTGGAGGGCGTTTCATCAGGTCTCTTTCAGTCCTTTCGCTTGCTAATGCCAAAGCCGGAAGTCCGTCTGTGATAAGATTGATCCATAAAATATGAATCGGCAAAAGAGGAATGGGGAGTCCGAGGAAAGGTGCCATGGCAATTACCAGGATCTCGGCCCCGTTGCAGGTCATGATGTATTTGATAAACTTCCGGATGTTGTCATAAATCCTTCGGCCTTCTTTCACGGCTTTGACAATGGTGGAGAAGTTGTCATCCAGCAAAATCAGGTTCGCAGATTCTTTGCTCACATCTGTGCCGGCGATTCCCATTGCTACTCCTATCGTGGCCGCTTTGAGTGAGGGAGCATCGTTTACGCCGTCTCCTGTCATGGCGACATAATGCCCCCTAGCCTGCAAGGCTTGTACGATTTTCAGCTTTTGATCCGGTGAAACCCGTGCATAAACCGTTACATGCTCAACTTTTTCCTGAAACTCCTTTTCTGCTAAAGCGGCCAGCTCAACTCCAGTCAGAAGTAAATCTCCTTCTTTCCAGATTCCCACCGTTTTCGCAATAGATTTTGCCGTGGCAGGGTGGTCTCCGGTAATCATGACGGGAATGATTCCGGCTGTTTTACATTCTTCAATGGCCACTTTCACTTCCTCTCTAGGAGGATCGATCAGCCCGACTTGTCCGATGAGTTGGAGTTGGGACTCTATGCCCGGCCATTCGCTTTCCGCAGGTAATTTGTCGATGATCTTGCTGGCGAAAGCTAAAACCCGAATGCCTTTTTGGGCCCATTCTTCAGCTTTCTTCGTAAGCATTTCAGCTTCTTCAGGTTTGGAGAGACAAGTTGCAATGGATTCTGAAGCACCTTTTGTCACTACCAATATTTTATCTCCCAGTTGATGAAAGGTGGTCATCCGCTTTCGCTCAGAATCGAATGGAACCTCCCCGATCCTGGGAAATTGTTCTCTCAGTTTTTGGAATGCTTCAGGAGAAGTTTTTATCAGCAAATGCTCGATCATGGCAAGCTCAGTCGCCTCACCTTTTGGTTTTCCGTCCTGGTCCAAAGCCACATCGTGATTGAGGCCAACGGCAAGCTGCAGGTTTGAGAAACCAGGGTCCATTTGATCAAATGGTTGCTCAATGTCCTCTACCACGCTCATTTTGTTTTGAGTGAGCGTGCCTGTTTTATCGGTACAGATATAAGTAACCGAGCCAAGGCTTTCTACTGCGGGGAGTTTGCGAATGAGAGCATTTTGCTTGGCAAGCCTGCTGGCACCAAGTGAAAGTGCAATGGTAATCAGTGCAGGCAATGCTTCAGGAATCGCAGCTACAGCCAAACTTACCGAAAGTAGCAACAGCGGAAGAGGTTCTTCCCCTCGCAGCATCCCCAGACCAAACAATACTAAACAGATGCCGATGATGACGATTGAGATCAATTTTCCAAATCGCTTCATTCGTGCTTGAAGTGGAGTTGGAGGTTGTTTTTCCTGAAGAAGATCGGCGATTTTCCCGAGTTCGGTAGACATTCCGGTAGCCACCACCAGACCTTTGGCCCGGCCATTTGCTACCAATGTGCCCTTGAAAGCCATATTCAGCTGATCAGCAGGCATTAGGTTTTCCCGGGTGATCGGTTCGGTTGATTTATCAATTGGTACTGATTCACCGGTGAGAGAAGACTCGTCAATCTTGAGAGAAAAGCACTCTATCAGCCGTACATCTGCCGGAACCATGTTTCCAGCTTCCAACAGAAGCAGGTCTCCAGGAACCAATTCATTGGAAGAAAGAGTCTGCGTTTTGCCTTCGCGAATGACTTGACTTTGAGTTTCCGTCATTTTCTTGAGGGCTTCCATGGCCTTTTCGGCGCGATACTCCTGCACAAAACCAAGAATGGCATTGAGGATGATGATCACCAGGATAATCAGGGTATCGGTCAACTCTCCAATGATTCCGGAGAGAAAAGCCGCGGCCAAAAGGATCAGGATCATGAAATCCTTAAACTGACCAAGAAACAGGATCCAGGCAGGTTTTTTCTTTTTCTCCAAAAGGGCATTGGGTCCGAATTCCCGGAGATTCTCAGCAGCTTTAGACGTAGATAGCCCCTCGGGGCCGGAGCCAAACTTGTCAAAAATTTCCTTTTCGGGAACTGTATAGAATTGCATGAAGCGTTATAAAAATGGATTCCTGTTTTCCTGAATTTACAAAAAGTATGCTTTCAATTTTAAAATCCAAAACATTAACTCAACTCATCCTCAGAACAGATGGTAAGAAGATGAAAGTCATCGGAGGGCGGAGATGCCTCAGATGGAATATAGTTAGGTGACTTCCTATTCCTCTCTAACCGATCATCGAAACCCCGATTAATTTTCCAATTCCAAAAGTGATTGCAGCTGCGATCAGACCGAAAATCACCTGTCTGAAACCTGAAAACCAAATGCTCTTCCCTGTAAACAGGGTAATACTGGAACCAATCAGAAATAACCCCAACGCACTAAGTGTGGTGCTGATCAGAATAGCTTTCAATCCTCCTAAAAAGAAAAATGGGATCACGGGAATCACTGCGCCAACAGCAAAGAGGATAAAAGAGGTGATCGCAGCTTCCATCGCTGATCCTTTCAAATCTTCTGCATTGATGCCCAATTCCTCTTTGACCAGGACTTCGTGTGCCTCGTCTTTATTTCCGATTACATTCTTTGCCATTTGAAGAGCCTGAGGTTCGGGGACACCTTTTGAAATGTAGATCATAGCCAATTCTTTTTCCTCGCCTTCGGGATTAGCTTCCAGTTCCTCCATTTCCAGTTGCATTTGATTTTCATAGAGTTCCTGAGAACTCTTGACAGAAATCCATTCTCCCAACGCCATGGATAAAGCACCTGCTAAAAGCCCTGCCAAACCGGCAAGCAGGATTTCGCTTTGCCCGCTTGTGGCTCCGGCGATTCCCATTACCAAACTGAAATTGGAAACAAGACCATCATTTCCACCCAGTACAGCAGCTCTCAGGGCATTTCCCCCGACAGATCTATGTCGCTTTTCGAAGCGAGCCAGGTTCGAACCTGATACTTTTGACCCATTGCTCAGGATGTTTTTCAGGATGGTGACGTGGGCGGTGTCAGAGATTGAATTGGTTGTTTTGCTCTTTTTTTTGGCTCCGATGATTGCATTGGAGATGCTTTTTTCCGTGTCAAGCAAAACCCCTAGGACATAATCGTATCCAAAGATTTTACCGATTGTTTTCAGGATTTTTGCCCGGTTCGAGGGTGCTGGTAATGCTGACTCAGGCAATCCTTTTTTCTTCAAAAAAGCCAGGGCGTGACCATGCTCGATCTCGCTCATTTGCCTGAATATTTTGGCGATGTTTTCGTCATATTCATTGTCGGCGAGTACCCCATACAGGAAACCTGCGTCCACTTCAGTTTGGATATTTTGTAAAGTCTTCATGTCCTTTGAATCAAATCAGATCAATTGAAAAGTTGGGTGGGTTTTCGGACCCGAATTATCGTTTGGAGACAACTTAATTAAAATTACCACTTAAAACCGGGGTTCGGTCAACTTCATCCTTAAATATCGGGGAAGAAAAAAAGTAACATAAAAGTCTCAAATCGATTGATGAAATCTTAACTCAACGCAATTCTAAGACTTGAGAGCAAGAGAAAAAAAGTAATGGGCGCCCATAGATTGCGCTCTTTTTTGCTGGGAGTAATCAGATTCAAAACTGTCCCCAAGACAAAGAACCCGACGATAAACCAAATTGCTTTGGATGAGAAATCATAGAAGGAACTCAAAATCAATCCTGACCTGATCAGGCCAATGATTCCGAAAAAAGCCAAAATCAACAATTGAATGACCGCAGCGACCCGAATTTTGGGAGGGAATTTGCCGGGATATTTTCCTCCCATCGCAAATTCTCCCCAAGGCGCTCCAAGTGCCATTGCAAGTTGGAACAACACGGCGATCAGAATGAAAAAGCAGAAAATGAACGTGGTGAGCAAAGGTTATTGGGTTATTATCTCGGTCAACAGACTACGGACAACAGTCCACAGCGCTACCCATTGAAAATAAGGTTTTTTGAAATGGAAAGACTAAAGTTAGGAGGCCATTTAGCAGAAATCAAAACTCCAGCTTCTCTGCATTGATCATTTCCACGCGTCTGCCCATTTTCTTTTGGATGACTTTGAAATGATGGAGATCTTCTTCGCAGATCAGGGAAATAGCTTCTCCTTCTGATCCCGCTCTACCGGTTCGGCCGATCCGATGGATATAGTCTTTTGGAGAGCGCGGCAATTCGAAATTGATCACGATCGGAAGAAACTTGATGTCGATCCCGCGGGCAGCGAGATCAGTCGCCACCAACACCCGGATTCTTCCGGCTTTGAAACCGCTCAAGGCTTCGGTTCGTGCTCCCTGACTTTTATCCCCATGGAAAGCCACGGCTTCGATTCCGTTTTTCTTTAGTTTGACCACCAAGTTATCTGCTGTCCGAATGGAGGAAGTGAAGACCAAAACCTGCTTCCAATCTCCCGTAGAGATCAGATGTCTGAGAAGCGGGCCTTTTTTCTCATTGCTTACAAAGTAGGCAGATTGAGTGATCAGTTCGGGAGCTATTTCGTCCTGCTCAATTTCGATTTTCACCGGATTATGGAGCAGTTTATTGATCAGGACTTCCACCGATTCCTCCATCGTCGCTGAGAAAAGGATGTTTTGTCTTTTCTTTGGCAACTCAGCAAGAATCTGATCCACCTCTTCTTTGAAACCCATGCTGAGCACTTTGTCGGCTTCGTCCACGACCAAAATTTCCACTTCAGAAAGCCGCATGGAATTCTTCGAAAGCAAATCCAACAATCGACCCGGCGTTGCAATCATGATTTCTGTCCCGTAAATGCTCATCATCTGCGGATTGATCGAAACTCCTCCGAAAACTGCAAGCGTCTTCACTTTTCTTCCTAAAAACCGACTGAAGTTATTCGCCACTTCTGCCACTTGCACAGCGAGTTCGCGTGTCGGTACCAAGATCAAAACCGGGATAATCCGGTTTATTGCAGGTTCTTTTTTCTGAAAAAGTTGCAAGATGGGCAAGATGTAGGAAGCCGTTTTTCCAGATCCAGTCGGTGCTATTCCCAACACATCTTTTCCCTGAAGCAATGCAGGAATGGCTTCTACCTGAATCGGGTAGGGGCTTTCATATTTTGCTTTTTCAATGGCAGAAAGGAGTGGAGCGGAAAGTCCTAAATCGGAAAAGTTCATGCGAGACTGTTTTGGACAAAGGTAAGGCTTTGTTTCAGTCATCGGTGTCCAGTTTCAGTTTTTGGAGATTAGGAGTGAAAGTATCAAAAGTGCCAGGCCCACAGCCTTAATTAAAAACAAATCAAGGTTGTTGGAGCGGGAATCTGTTCAGAATAAATGAAGAAAAAATGAGGAGAAAGATTCCCGATTTGCGGAAATCGGCAACAAATCAGTTGATGGTTCCTTTGTTTTTCCAAGTCTTTAAATTTTAATGAACTAAAAAACCAGCCTTTAAAGTCACTTTGATTTATTGTAAAAGGCAGGATTTGGAGAAATTCCGGAAAGGACACTAATGAAGCTAAGGAAATAATGCCAGGTCAAGTTCCGGTGGCAGGTGGATTGTAAGTTTAAATGTGAAAGAGTGAAAATTAAATATTTGAGACAAAATGCAGATTTGTTCATGATCGTCTTCCTGTCCTCAAATAATAGTACTAGAAATATTGCAATATGAACTCGCTCACTAACATTCAAAAAGAAGGAAATCAGTCCGACTTAACGGGAAAAGAAGCGATCGAAAAGATGCGGGCCTTGATTGATAAATCATCAGGTTCATGCTTCTATTGTACATCAAACCTGATGGACATTAATTATAGCACCCCGATTAGTATTATTCAATCTGAATCAAATGGAGATTTATGGTTTTTAGGCCCTAAAGACTGCTTTAAAAAAAAGGAAATTACGCAAAACTTTGAGGTTACCTTGTTTTTCCCGGAAACAACTCATTCTGAATTTTTGGAGCTAAAAGGCTTGGTTAAGTGCTATGATGATACTAATCGAATTAAAGAACTTCGGAATCAAACCTTCAATTCCCGATTTAAAGATGGTTTGGATGATGAAAGATTTTCAATGCACCAGTTTACCCCGGAAAATGGTTTTTACTGGGATAAAAAAAATGACATATTAGGTGAAATGCATTTTGGAAAGTAGGAATAGAGGATGCAAACTCTAAGAAGGCTCTTTGAAGATTTGATTTTTTTGGTTTAATGATCTTTTAAAACTAGAACCGCTCCGAGGATAAATTCTAAATTCCGGTATACGGGGTCTTTTGAGTTAAGAAATTGGATTTTTTTTCAGAAAGAGGATTCAAATTTCCCACAGAACATCCTCCGGCAGACAGGTACACAGATAAATTCAGAGACCTGTCTACCGCCAGGCTGGTATCCATGGGACTCAAAATCATCAGGATCTACACTTATTCATCGAGGTATGTGAATCCCCACTCATTCATGAACGTTTCGTTACGAGATTTACGGGGGTTTTCAGGGTTTGACTTATCTCTTTCTTGAATTTCTATTCAATTGATTAACGCCAATGCCCAAATATTCCCTTGGTTGAACTGTTTCGATAAGAACTGGTAAAAGGGAAAAATATCCCCAATTAAAGGAAAAATTCAGCGTTTCGGATTCGTGAATTGGGCCTTTATTTCAAAAAGAAAATTCTCCAAGAAATCGAAAAAGGTATCCTGAAATTTCAAAAGATTGCCCTCAATGTAATAATAGGATGATATGTCAGAAAGGATTCCGGGATTTCAAATCTTTAAAGATTCTACTTGAAATCCAGTGGCAGCGCCTTTGCAGGTTGAAGAAAGAGAGATCCCAAATCGTTTGGGAAGGTAGTTTTTGATCTCAGAATTACACGATCAAAAAGGAAGACTTTAACCACAGTTTTTCATTCCTCTTTTAAAATAAATCAACTAATAAAAACTCAAGATGAATTCTATCACTAGCACGCAAAAAGAAGGAAATCATACCAACTTAATGGGAGAAGAAGCAATCAAAAAAATGCGTAACCTGATTGATAAGTCCGGTTCATGCTTTTTTTGCACTTCAACCTTAATGAATAAAATCAACAGCAGTCCGATGAGTGTCCAGAAATCTGACATGAATGGTGACTTGTGGTTTTTGAGCCCGAAAGACAGCATCAAAAACATGGAAATCACGCAGGATTCAGAGGTGACTTTGTATTTCCAGGGTTCTCCACATTCTGACTTTTTGGAACTGAAAGGAAAAGCAACGATCAGTGACGACAAGGATCTTATCAAAGAACTTTGGGATCCGATGGCTAAGTCGTGGTTCAAAGAAGGTAAAGATGATCCGAGGATTTCGGTGATCCAATTCAAAACTGAATCGGGCTATTATTGGGACAATGAGCATGGAAATACCATTGCTGGTATAAAGCTTTTGATAGGAGTAATTACGGGAACAAGCACGGATGATTCCGAAGAAGGCTCTTTGAAAATTTGATTTTTTAATGGTTTAATAACCTTTTAAAAACGAGAACTGCCCGAAGGGTAAATTCTTAATTCCAATATCTGAGGTCCTCTGACTTCAGGTATTGGAATTTTTTTTTGGTCAGGAAATTCGGGAAGATTTCACGGGTTTCATTTAAATTTTTTGATCGTCTCCCCAATCAAATTGAGGGCTTTATCATAGGTCTCGATGCCATGCCCGACATTCTGGAAAACCTTAATTTCTTTCAAGTTTTTAAGATGTTTTTTAGCGTTATCGATGGATTTTTGAAAAGGAAATAATAAATCCTGATCGCCCAAAAGCAAGTAGGTGTCAACCTGAACATCCTGTAACTCGCTGTCCATGTAATAAGGTTTCTGCGTTTTATCCGCATATCGGCTGATTGCAAAAACCTCGTAATCGATGAGCATTTTTTCTGATTTTGGAGAAAGTTGGTGATTGGGTTTTGAGAAAATAGCCTTGTTCAAAAACTTCTCAACATTCATTTCAGTCGGGCTGATGATGGGCAAAAGATTGAAATAAAGATTTTTCAGTGAAAGTGAAAAAGGCTGCAAACAACCCGGATTAAGTAAAAAAGCTGCTTTGACTTTTTCTGGTTTTACGATTCCCAATTTCATGCAAATCAATCCGCCAAATGAAGCACCGGCGATGAAAGCCTTTTCGATGTTCAGCTTCTCAAAAACCTCATTTGCCCAATGTCCATAATCCAATGATTTGATGTCAGGAGTG
Organism: Algoriphagus sp.; assembly: GCA_029945945.1. GTDB lineage: Bacteria > Bacteroidota > Bacteroidia > Cytophagales > Cyclobacteriaceae > Algoriphagus. Next base: position 634,404 of record JAQSDM010000005.1, read on the forward strand.
TTTCCATCGCTCAGATTGGGTAAACCATTTGGCTCGACCAGGTAGATTTTCAATTGGTGATTGAGATGATCCAGGCCTTTGTCAAAATCCCAAATCAGTGAAGTTGTTCGGGCTCCCGGAAAAATGACCAGAGTTTCCAGATTTTCTTCCTTGGTATTTATTCCCCAAACATGTGTTTTTCCGAGTGAAGTTGTGAGTTCAAATCTTTCGTACTTTCTGCCATTTGCAGACTCCAATTGATTTATCCATTTCTCAAAAAAAGCGATATCATTCTTTTTGTCTTTGAAACCGGAAGTGCTGTGGATTTTCATTTCTATAGGATTTAAAAGTTAATTTCAATAAGATCACTTCACTTTTTCTGTGATTTTCACACCGTCGGTTCCAGCGTAGAAAACCATGATTTCTGCAGGAATGTCTCCGTAATTTTTCCCGGTGTGAATCGTATTCACTACCTCGATCAGAGGATCTCCGGTTTTCATTTTCAGCGTGTTTCCATGCTCATCGATTACCTCCAATTCTCCGCTGAGAAGCACTCCGGCATTGATGGTTGGGTGAAAGTGGAGGGGAAGCTCAGAATGAGGAGGAATAGTGATTTTCAGGATCGAGATTTTTGGCTTTCCGGTCGGATAATTTGGAAGGGAATCTCCATTCCAGGAAAGACCGGATTCAATCAAGGTAAAGGAATGTGGGTCAGCCGATTCGAGAACTTCCTTTTTAAAAACATAAGCCGAAAAGAATGCAATCAGGACCACAAGCAAAAGATTTTTAACCATGGTAATTTCAAAAATGTCTGTTTTCTGAAAGGTAGAAAAAAAGCAAATCAGTTTTCAGACCTTATTGCTTGACTAAATTCAACCGCTGTTGTAAAACTGGTTTGTGTATCACCCGAATAAGTATCAAATTGTAATTACCCAGTAAACGACGATCTGACCTGCCAAAAGCCTTTAGGATTGATGTTTACAAAGCCCAAGAAACCTGTAATTTCATGCGTCGCATTTATTCCCTGCCACTCTCCCTGGCGTTTTTACTTTTCTTTTCCTGCAAAAAGAACGGACCTACACCTCCCACGCCTGATAGTCCTGCTAGAACTGCTTTGGAGGAACTTTCGACTTTTCAGATTGAGCCCGGTTTCAAAGTTCAGCTTGTCGCCTCAGAACCCCTGATCGAGGATCCGATCCTGATTCAGTTTGATGAAGATGGTCGATTATGGGTAGTTGAGATGCGTGGTTACATGTCGGATATCAAAGGCAGCGAAGAGGAAAAGCCAATCGGCCGGATTTCCATTTTGGAAGATGAAAATGGCGATGGAGAAATGGACAAAAGCACTATTTATCTGGATAGTCTGGTCATGCCCCGCGCTTTGGGTTTTATCGAAGGCGGAGCATTGGTTGCCGAAAATAATTCACTTTGGGTAACTCAGGATACCGATGGAGACTTGAAAGCAGACTCCAAAGTTTTGCTTGATTCTACTTATTCTGCGAATGGAATTCCCGAACACTCCGATAATGGATTTGTCCGAAACGTTGACAACTGGTACTACAGTGCCAAGTCCAAACTTCGCTACCGAAATCAAAATGGTGAATGGATCCGCGGCAGTACGGAAGCACGGGGTCAGTGGGGAATCTCCCAGGACGATCAAGGCCGCCTCATTTATAATTACAATTGGTCCCAGCTTCACGGTGACCTTGTTCCTGCGAATTACCTTTCCCGAAATCCCAATCATTCCCCTTCCACCGGTATCGATCATGGTCTGACCATTGACCGGAAGGTTTTTCCAATCCGCCCGAATCTTGCTGTAAACCGTGGATATATCCCGGGTACGCTGGACTCAGCCGGGAGACTGCTGGAGTTTACATCTGCTTGTTCGCCGATAGTGTATAGAAGCAGGGTTTTTCCGGAGGAATACTACGGGAACATTTTTGTGATGGAAAATGCCGGGAATCTGATCAAGCGTAATGTGGTAACCCAAAAAGGAATTTTATTGGAAGCTCATGACCCAAATCCAGGAACCGAATTTATGGCTTCGACGGATGAGAGATTCCGCCCTGTTCATGGGACTATTGGTCCTGATGGAGCTTTCTACATTGCAGATATGTACCACGGGATTGTGCAGCATGAATCTTATATGACTCCCTATTTGAAGGAGCAAACGGAGAAAAGAGGATTGGATAAGGCGGTCCATCTCGGCAGAATCTGGCGCGTGGTACCCGAAGATTGGGATCCATCCGAGACTCCAAAATTATCCAAGGCCACCAACGAGGAATTGGTCGGTTTCCTTTCCCATGATGACGGTTGGTATCGGGATATGGCCCAGCGCTTACTTGTTGAGCGGGGAGATTTGACCGTGGTTCCGGCTTTGGAAGAGTTGGCAAAAAGCGGAGAAAGTGAATTCGGAGCTTTCCATGCGCTATGGACTTTGGAAGGGTTGAATGCGCTGAATTCCGAGTTCTTATTGGAGCTTTTGCCCGGTAAGCCACCTTTGATTCAGACTACCGTCTTGCGACTTTTGGAAAAACCTGCTTCCGAAAATCCTGAAATAAGAAGTCAATTGGAAATAGCCATGAAACAGCTGGCAGCAGACGCTTCGGAAGAACTTGCGCTTCAACTTGCCCTAAGCGCTTATGTGCTCTCTCCAGAAGCTTCACATGACATCCTCACCAAAGTAATCCAAAAACATGGTGCACAGGCATTGATTCGGGATGCGGCAATGAGCAGTTTGGGAGATCAGGAATATGCTTTTATGGAAAGAAATTGGGCTTCGATGGCTTGGAAAACTCCAAACCCCGCCAGTGAGATTTTCCTCGAAATGCTGACAACCGCAATTGTGAAAAAAGGATCAGCGAGCGAGATTATTGGATTGCTGGTGTTGGCGGATTCTCCTTCAGCTGAACTGGACTGGAAAGGGAAAGTGGTCCTCACGGGCATGGCGATTCAGGCAGCCAATCCGTCGCCGAAAGGTCAGATTGTATTGAAATTTGAACCTGTTATTTTCAAAAGGACGGATCTTCCTCTGGATAAAAACCGTCTTGAAATGCTGAAAAGAATGTTTTCCTGGCCGGGATATAAACCGTCACCATTAGAAACTTCGACCGCTGTTTTGGATGAAAATTCCATGAAGCAGTTTGCCGATGGCAGACAGAAATACCTGACAACCTGCGCTGGATGCCACGGTTCCAATGGTGCCGGTGCCAGCAGAATGGGTCCTCCTTTGGCTGGTTCGGAATGGGTAACCGGTGATGAAAGGCGCCTTGTTCTGATCCTTTTGCATGGATTAGAAGGCCCGATAGAGGTGGCAGGAAAAAACTACGACGCCCCGCAAATCCTGCCGGTCATGCCTGCACATTCTACCATGGATGATGGTAGCATTGCTTCAATTCTGACCTATATCCGAAACGAATGGGGAAATCAGGCTCCTCCTGTAACAGGCAGGACCGTTGGTGGAACAAGGCATACTTCCCAAGGCCGGGTGTATCCATGGTCCGCTGCCGAACTCAATAAGCATATCGAAAGCCTCAAAGCTTCCGAAAAAAAATAAGATTTCAACCCCGCTCCCAAACCCATGAAGAAACCTATTTCAAATTCCCAAAATGACCGTCTTTCGATCGACAGGCGAAGTTTTCTGAAAACAGCAGGGCTTGGAGCGATGGCCATGTCCTTTCCTTTTCCGGAATTGCCCGATTATCTGAAAGGGGTTCCGATGGGAATTGTCGTTCATTCTTACGGTGCCCGCTGGAATTCAAAAGTGGAAAGCAAAAACTATCCGGGATTTCAGAATGCACTGGATTTGATCAATCACTGCCATAGCATTGGGGCCGGAGGAGTACAGGTAGGGGTGAATAACTGGACTTCTGATTTTGCAAAACAAGTGAGAGACACCCGGGAAAAACTGGGGCTTTACCTGGAAGGAAGCATTGGGATGCCTAAAACGGAAGCAGATGTTTCCAATTTTGAGAAAGAGGTTTTGGCGGCGAAAGAGGCGGGGGCAACTGTTCTCCGGACCGTTTGTCTGAGCGGAAGACGTTATGAAAATTTCAAAACGGAAGCAGAATGGCTGACTTTCAAAACCAACTCGCTGAATTCAATTCGCCTTGCCGAGCCGATTGTGCGAAAGCATAAAATGAAACTGGCAGTGGAGAATCATAAGGATTGGAAAGCTCAGGAACTCGCAGATATCATCAAAAATCTGAGCAGCGAATGGGTGGGAGTGACGCTTGATTTTGGAAATAATTATTCCTTGCTGGAGGAATCTTCACATGTGATCAGCACGCTTGCGCCGTATGCTTTTTCGACCCACATCAAGGATATGGGAGTGAAGGAATACGAAAAAGGATTTTTGCTGTCTGAAGTACCGCTGGGAACAGGGATAGTAGACCTGAAAACAGGGGTAGATCTTTGCAGGAAATACAATCCTGATATCACATTTAGCCTTGAGATGATTACGCGCGATCCTCTTCAGATTCCTTGTTTGGAGGATGGATATTGGGCAACTTTCGAAAATGCCAGTCCGCTGGATCTGGCTAAAATTCTCAGAGTGGTTAAGGCAAAGGAATTTTCAGGAGAGTTGCCGAGTGTCAGCAAACTTGATCCTGAGAAGAAACTGGCTTTTGAGGAGGAGAATAACCTTGCATGTTTGGCTTATGGAAAAGAGAAGCTGGGGATTTAGGATGTTTGATTTCAGATTTATGATGTCGGATTTATGATTTCGAAATGAGGTCCCTCGCTCCTCGGGACGACCAATAATGCATTAACCTTTTAACCTTTCAATCTTTAACCTTTCAACTATTAACCAATATCCAACCAACCCATGTCAAATCAACTCGACCTCAGCCAACTTCCTGGAATCAATCTTTTTAGTCTGAAAGGCAAATCAGCCATCATTACCGGAGGATCAAAAGGACTCGGACTTGCGATGGCAGCCGGACTTGCCTCTGCCGGTGCCAATGTAATGTTGGTCAGCAGAAATGCCTCTGACGGGGATGAAGCTGCCGTGCAGATTGCGAAGGAATATGGCGTGAAAGCCATGACTTTTTCTGCAGATGTGGTCAATCAGGCTCAGATGGAAGAGATGGCGAAGACAGCTTTTACAGCTTTTGGAAGTATCGATATCCTGGTCAACTCAGCAGGAATCAATATTCGCGGAGCAATCGACGAAGTGAAGCCGGAGGATTTCACCAAAGTGATGGAAGTAAATGTGACCGGAACCTGGTTGGCATGTCGGGCGGTGACTCCATACATGAAGGCAGCTGGAAAAGGAAGCATCATCAATCTGGCGAGTACGCTTGGATTGGTTGGGCTTTCGAACCGAACTCCTTATGCGTCGAGCAAAGGCGCGGTCGTTCAGATGACGAGAGCGCTCGGGTTGGAATTTGCTCCTTTCAATATCACTGTGAATGCCATTTGTCCGGGACCATTTTTGACGGAAATGAATCTTCCGATTGCAGATACTGAAGAAGGTAAAAAGTTTGTGGTAGGCGCTACTGCCTTGGGTCGTTGGGGTGAGTTAAAAGAGATTCAGGGAGCAGCTATTTTCCTTGCAAGCGATGCCGGAAAATATATGGTGGGTTCGATGGTGACAGTTGACGGTGGATGGACGGCGAGGTGATTTTTTTAATTTAAAATGTAAAATGATGAATGAGGAATTACGAAATTAAAATTACGAGGGACAGAGAATATTCTGTCCTTTTTTTAGGTCTTGACTGAAAAGAAATGAAGAATTATTTTTTTTCAAAACATTCAATTTTTGGAAAATATCGAACATCGAATAATGGACAACTAATCTGCCTGCCGGCAGGCAGGTGATGAAATTCGATTACCGAATGACAGATTAACCCACCACCAAAGTCAATACATAGACTATTGAAATAGCAGTCACACCGGCGATAATAGTACCAAGACTATGCGACATATTTCCCTGCTTTGTGGTCATTCCCGAGAGTTGAGTGACTACCCAGAATCCACTATCGTTTGCATGGGAGATAGCCAAAGCTCCGGCGCCAATTGCTATCGTTGTAAGTACTTTCATGGTTTCACTATCCAAACCAAGTGGTCCAAGAATCGGTGCGATGATCGAAGCAGTAGTGATCATGGCTACCGTCGTCGAACCTTGAGCGGTCTTTAGACCAAAGGCAATCAGAAAAGGTAGAAAAATTCCCCAATTTGCATCGCTCATGGAGGAGGTGACCAAGTCTCCAACTCCTGAATTTTGAAGCATTTTTCCAAAAACTGCACCTGCGCCAGTGATCAAAATTACCGGAGCTGCCAATAGGATTGCTTCACCGATCCAGCCTGATGAAGAGAGTAATTTTCGGTCAAACTTTTTTGGAAGAGTGAAGGATAGAATTGCGCCAATCAAAAGAGAAATAACCGGTGTTCCCAAAAATTGCAGGGTTTGAATGAATTTTCCCTCTCCCAAAGGAAGAGTAGGGTAATCGGCAATCGAAGCGATAATGATCAAAGTTAACGGTATCAGAATCGGCATCAGGGAACTGATAAATTTGGGACGATCCTCTTTTCTAATTTCTTTTTCATCAGCTACCAAAACTGGCCTTAAAGGAATTTTTGTCACCCATTTTTGAACGAAAATGTAAAGAGGAATCAAGGTGATTAAAGAAACCAATCCCCCATAGAATATTACCAGACCCAAATCTGCACCCAATATCCCGGCTGTGGCAATCGGCCCCGGGGTGGGGGGGACAAGCGAGTGACTAGCCATGGCCCCGAGCGAGACAGCGACTATGGTTGCCGCATAGGAGATTCCGCTTTTGGAAGAAAGTGATTTGGCAATCGGGTTGAGCATGATGATCGTGCTATCGCCAAAGACGGGAACAGAGAGAAGCCAACCACTGAGCATCAGGGATAAATTCACTGACTTTTCGCCGACCCATTTCAGTGTTTTTTCCGCTATGACCATTGCTCCGCCGGTTTTTTCAAGGAAAATCCCCAAAATAACTCCCAATAAAATAAGCAAGCCAACACTACCCATCACTCCTCCAAAACCTTCGGAAATTGATTTGATGATCAAATCAGGAGACATGCCCATCATCAATCCGTAAATGATAGCACCTATAAAAAGTGCTAAAAAAGGGTGGATGTCAAATTTGATGATGGCTGTCAGAATCAGCGCTAAAGCGATGAGGATAATTAGAAATGTAATCATTTTGGGTTATTGGGTTGGGTGTTCAAAGTTTGGTTAGTGTCCAAGCTTGCTAAAAATTAGAGAAAAAAGAGGAATAAAAAAGCCCGTACATGGATTAAGTCCTGAGTGCTTTAAATTGACACGAAATTATCTCTGATATTTTCTAATTTATGCTTCTAATCTTTCGATTGACTTCATAAACCCCAACCTATGCGATTCCTTTCTTCACTGATTCTGATTTCATTTCTGACTGTTTTTTGGTCCTGTTCTCCATCCGCCAAACCCGATGCCCAATTCAGGATTTTACCTAGTCCTTCTTCTTTTGAAATCACCGCAACTTCAGACTTGAAAGAGGAAGATTTACGGGAGGTATTCGAGCAGGCCAAAACTCAGTTCATCTCAGGAAAACCTTTGGCAGAATTGCAAAATGAAGGATTAAGCCTTTCCCTAGATCCTGAAATGGAAATCAAACCCGAAGGCTATACGCTTCAGATTTCGGATGATAAAGTTGAAATAAAAGCATCGACAGAGCAGGGACTTTGGTATGGTTTGATGACCCTCGGGCAACTTTTGGAAGATTCACGTGATCAAGGCGCAGCTCTTCCGGTTTGCATCATTCGGGATGAACCGGCTTTGGCTTATCGGGCGATCCACCTTGATGTGAAGCATCACCTGGAGAAAAAAGAATATTATTATGAGATGATGGATAGACTGGCTGGCATGAAGATTAACGCCATCATTCTTGAAATTGAGGATAAACTGGGCTATCAACTTCAGCCTAAAGTCGCTTCATCGGATGCATTTTCGATTGAAGAATGGAAGGAACTAAGTGAGTATGCGATGGCCAGAAATATCCGGATCAGCCCGTTGGTTCAGGGTCTTGGACATGCCTCCTTTATACTGAAGCATGAGCAATACATTCCGCTAAGAGACGATCCTGAAAGTGACTGGGCTTTCAATCCGCTGAATGAAGAAACGTATAAAGTTCAGTTTGACCTGTACGAGGATGCATTAAAGGCTTTTCCTTATGCCAATTACCTTCATGTGGGAGGGGATGAGGTGCATACGACAGGAAGAAACAGCGGGAAATCTCCGCTGGAATTGCAGTTGATCTGGCTGAACAAAGTAAGTCAGTATGCTGCCGATAAAAATCTGAAGCCTATTTTCTGGGATGATATGCCTTTGCAAAATGCGGGGGTTTATCGATCTATCTATGACAGCAAACTAACCAAGAATCAGGTGGACAGCATCTGGCAAGCGAACGAACCCAACCTGAATAAGTACATCGATCTTTTTCCGAAAAACTGCGTCTACATGCGCTGGAACTACGATATGCCAGAGTCTCCGGGGAATAATCGGGCGATTCAATGGTTTACGGAAAATGGATTCCAGGTCATGGGTGCTACAGCTGGTCAGACCCGCTGGAATCTCATGCCACAGGACCAAAGCAATAACAATAACATCCGGGATTTTGCGCTGATTTCCATCAGGAATAAAGCCGATGGTCTCCTGCTCACGCTTTGGGATGATGATTCTCCGCACTTCGAATTGTATGGCAGAGGAATCGCGATTTTCGCAGAATATACCTGGTCTGGAGAGAAGAGAAATACCGAGGAACTTCAGGCTGCTTACAGACATCGGGCTTTCGGACCGGCATTGGCTTCTACAGAATTGGAGTTTATCGATTCATTGGAAGGTTCGGTAGCTTTTTGGAAAAATGCGCTCCTGGATTCAAAGGATCGAAACAATTTGAGAAAAATGGAAAACCCGTTGGAGCAGGGGTTAATCAGCATGCCGAATCCTGACTCTGCCGGAATCTGGACGGAAAAGTACAAAGTGAAAATTGCCAAGGCTGAGGAAAACCTGGTAAAAGTCGATTCTGTTTTGCGAAAAATCAGTGAATCCAAAAAAATGGCAACTCGAAATACGTACACGCTGGACGTCTATGAGCAGGTTGCAAAGTCAGTTCAATTTTCCAATCGGGCTTTGATTACACTCGCCCAACTGGATCACCCAAGCGGAGAAGAGCGAAATAAGGCAAAAGCCAAATTGGCAGGAATGGAGGAAGAATGGAAGTCTATTCAGTCAGATTTGGAAGCTGTTTATGGCAAAACCAGATCCCTGAATAAACCGGCTGATTATGTTTTGGACCAGGATCATCACCGCCATCTAGCCAATCAAGCGGTTAAGTTTACAGATTGGCAGTTTTATGTGGAGGATCTTTTCCTGAAAAAGATTAAGGAGTAGTAACCTCAGTATGCCCTTTGGAATTTGTTATTCCGAAGGGTATTTGGTTTTATTTCCTGCGATTTTCCTATCCTAAGGAAACATCAAGGACCATCATGGTCGAAAATCCTATCATCACCCCAATGCTGGAAAGATCGGTTTCGTCTCCTATCTGAGATTCGGGAATCAATTCCTCAACCACGACAAAAATCATGGCTCCTGCTGCGAAAGATAGGGCATAGGGCAGAAGCGGAGTTACAGAAATGACCAATATCGCTCCCAGGACTCCGGCGATGGGTTCAACGATTCCTGAAAGCTGACCAAAGAAAAAGGCCTTTCGCCTGCTGAATCCTTCTCTTCTCAGCGGGATCGATACGGCTGTACCTTCGGGAAAATTTTGCAGGCCTATACCAATCGTCAGGCTGACGGCTCCTGCCAGGATTGCGAGATCAGGATTGCTTGCCAAAGCTCCGAAAGCAACGCCTATTGCCAATCCTTCAGGAATATTATGGAGGGTAATGGCCAATATCAGCAAAACACTTCTGCTCCAGGAAGTCTTGATTCCCTCCGATTTGTCAATATGAAGTCCGCTGTGCAGGTGGGGAAGGATTTTGTCAATCATCAGCAAGAATGCCCCTCCGGATAAAAAACCGACTACTGCCGGCACCCAGCTGCGACCCGGATTTTTTAATTCCTCCATCTCAATTGCCGGGCTTAGAAGTGACCAGAAACTTGCCGCAATCATGACGCCTGCCGCAAATCCAAGCATAAGATTAAGTATTCGTTGATTGATGGTTTTAAAAGGGAAGACTAAAGCGGCTCCTGCAGCCGTCACTCCCCAGGTGAAAAGCGTGCCGAAAAGTGCGAGCAATACAGGGTCAAACTCAAGCAGATATTCAAGATTCATGGGTTTATAAGCTTGGGATAAGGAAGATTACTCGTTGAAGAAAGGCTTCATCTCCTGATGGATTTCTTCCCGGAGGGTTTTTAGCTTCAGGGCATATTCCTGGAGCTTTTTTTCCTTTTCAGTTTTTGGAACCCAAGGCTTGACTTTCTTTGGATCTCCCTTCTCATCTACGGCCACAAAAATGATGATGCAATGGGTCTTTTTCTCAAACTTCTTCTGCGAAAAACTTCTGGAATAGACTTCCACCATGATGTGAATACTGGAGGTCCCGGTATAAATGACCGCACAATCAATCTTGATCACCTCCCCGATATTGATCGGTTTGTAGAATCGGATACCCCCGACATAGACCGTCACACAATAGCTTTCAGACCAAGTGCGGGCGCAGGTATAAGCTGCCTGATCAATCCATTTCATGACAGATCCACCGTGGACTTTTCCTCCGAAATTGATATCGGATGGCTCACTGATGAATTGGAAGGAGGTTTTGTGTGGAGATGACATAGCTTTTTGGTTTGGCAGAGTTGAGTATTACGAAGCTATGTTTTTATTTCCAAAAGATCGTTTAGATGCCATTCAGGAAGTCAACTCGGTTGAAAGGAAAAGGAGAATCACTCAATCCACCATATCCAAGACTTGATTTAGCTGTTTTGGTCGGTTATAAATTCTCCGGCACAAAGAAGAACAGAATCCCGATGATCAGGTAAATGACGATTAGCTGCACTCCTTTGTACCAATTGGATTTTCCATCCGTCGAAACCATCATCCCCATGATCACTGCAAGAAATAATGCTCCAAGTTCAACTCTTCCGAAAGAAAGATTTAAGGGGGTTGGTCCCATGAAATAGCTCATCAATACAGCCAAAGGTGCCAATAACAATGCAATCTGGATACAACTTCCCAATGCGATGCTGAGCGTGAGATCCATTTTATTTTTCGCAGCCATGGAAATCGCAGAAAGGCTTTCTGCCGCCCCGCCGACGATTGCCAGAATTATCAAACCGATGAAAGTGGTTGTCATTCCCAGAGCTTCACCGGTGGCCTCGGCTGATCCTACCAAAACTTCACTCATGAATGCTGCAAAGACAGAAGCTCCGATAAGTGCAATAACTGCTTTTTTGATACTCCAGGGCTTCTCATGTTTTTCTCCGGGTGAGTTCGTTTCTGAGCTTTTAAAAAATTCAGGGTGGGTCTTGATCATGAAAAACAGATATAAAAAGTAGGTGACCAGCAAGACAATTGAGATTCCGATATTGAGAAGGTAAACATCCGTAACAGCTCCTTTCTCACCAATCATTCGATCAAATGAACTGGGAACCATCATACTAATGACCGCGATAAACATCATCGTAGCATAGACTCTGGAGGTGACAGGATTGAAGTCCTGCGTGTGATGTTTAAGACCACCTACCAAAAAAGAAACTCCCAAAGCCAGTAGTAAATTTGCTAAAATACCACCGATCAGAGCGGCAAGAACCATCTCGTGTAAGCCTGCCCGAAGTGCCATCAGAATGATGATAAATTCAGGAAAATTGCCAAAAGTAGCATTGAGCAAACCACCGATCGCCTCACCGGTGTAATGAGCCAAATGCTCTGTAGCTTGACTGATCAATCTGGCAATTGGAATGATGGATAAAGCTGCGGTGAAAAATATCAGAGCATTCGCCTCCGGCACGAGATACTTGAGTGCAAATGAGATAGGGATAAAAATGAATAGGAGCTGGATCGAAAGAAATTTTTTCATAAGACCTGGGTTAGTGCTGGGCCTTATTGAAGTTAAATTTAAATCAGGTCTTTTGCATTTTTAAGTGAATGAATTATGGAATATTTCTTTAGAATTTCACAAAATGTAAATTTTTTCAATTGAGAAAAGGATTTTGCGATTTCTTACCCTGCTAAGAAATCAATCCCTTCTGGAAGTTTTCATTTTTTCAGAGGAAAACTAAGGCTATCACCGCTGCAATAAAAATAACTCCATACCCCAGATAGAGGTCTTTTCTTAATGTAGGACTTCCTGCCCAGATTCCTATTCCCATTTTTACCAGCGTATTTGAGATTGTTGCAATCAACACAGCAATGGATGCGATGGAGAAGTCCAGCCTGATACCTGCTAATTTGGAGACGGAAATGGTGATTGCATCTATATCCGAAAGTCCTGCAACAGCACTGGAAATCAGGATTCCCCGCTCTCCCAAGTTCTCGTTTGCGTAGCTCACTACCAGTAAAATAACGGTGTAAATCAAGCCAAAAACCAAAGCTCCGACCAAATCCAAAGGCTTTCCTTTTGGGATTTCAGTTTCAAAAACTTCCTTTTTCCCCTTGCTGAAATACAAGAACAACGTAATTCCTATCGCTGCTGAAAACACCAAGAAGATGAGAAAAAACAATTCGTCGAAAAGAGATTTATTGAAGATAAAAGTCCAGATCAGAACCCTGATAATCATGATAGATGACGCTGCCAAAATAGCAATTGCGCAACTGTGCGAGAGAGCCTCGCTTTCTTTGCTTTTTTTGGCGAAAACCCAGGTAACTGCTGTACTCGAAATCAATCCTCCTATGATTCCACTTAGGAGGATTCCTTTTTTGGTCCCCAGAAATTTCATCAGGATATAGCCAATCAATCCTAATCCTGAAGTCAGGATGATCACCCAGCCGATTTCCCGAGGATTCAGAATGTCGTATGGACCGAAGGTTTCGTCAGGAAGAAAAGGAAAAATCAAAAGTGCCAGAACGACAAACCGGATGAAATCATAGAGTTCGTCGGTGGTGATTTCTCCTACGATGAAGTGAAGCTTAATTTTGGCGGAAAGTAAGACTACGACCAGTACAGTAATCATCAGGCTGAGTTCGACTATCCCAAGGAAAGCCATCGTCCCCAACACAAAACCAATCAATGCGGTGAATTCTGTGGTGGCCCCGATGTCCCCTTTTGAAGCTGTAATCCAATAAGATACTCCGGTCACGATCGCTACAGAGAGGAGAATCCCAAAGTACACTAATGGAGAAAGCAAGTAATAAGTCAACCCGGCCATAAATCCGAGGAGCACTACAAAAATGAAAGTTCTGATGCCGGCAAAACCCGGAACTTTTTCAGCCAAAGCAGCATGCTCCCGCTGCATTCCGATGATAGCTCCGATCCCGATAGCCACCAATAACCGGATCATAAAATCACCCTGTGTGAGTTGGATGGAATCAGTATCAATCAGGAATGTTTCCAAGGGTTGAGAAGTAAATGATGAATCAGACCGTTTGCTTAAGGTAAATCTATTAAATCTTGAGGTGAGTTAATCTTCCATCAAATCAAAATGAAATGAAATGGGGATATTTTTTTAATCACAATGAGAAACTCAATGTAGGCACAATTGGCGGTGGGGAGAGCTTCGCTGAGGTGTTTTTTGGGTGTTTTAATCCCCTTTTTGCACCAGAATTACCCATTTAGTCACTGGGAAAATTTTCATAAAACAGGATTAGATGATATTTAGGGGCTTTGGGCATATTTGGCTCAAATTTTCGGTATTCGTCAACTACGAAAAGTGAAGGGCTCTCCGTTTGAGTGTACTTTATTTTTTTTTAATCAATTCTTTCAAACTCGTTCAAAACTTTATTGAAGTTTCTGAGTTTCAAACAAAACATTTAAACAAACCACAAATCACAATGAAAAATTTAAGATTATTCTCTCTTGCGCTTGCCGCTTTCGCTGCGTCTTTCGCAATGGCTTGCAACAACGCTCCAAAAGAAACAGTAGAAGTAGAAGTAGAAACTCCGGTTGAAGAGGTAATTGTAGAAGCTCCAAAGACTGTTGTTGATATCGCTGTTGGATCACCTGATCACAGTACTTTAGTTGCAGCTGTAACTGCAGCAGGTCTGGTTGAGACTTTGAGCGGAACAGGTCCTTTCACTATTTTTGCTCCAACTAACGCAGCTTTTGCAGCGCTTCCAGCAGGAACAGTTGATAATTTATTGAAGCCTGAAAACAAAGACAAACTGACTGGTATTTTGACTTACCATGTAGTTGCAGGTAATGTAATGGCTGCTGACTTGACAGACGGTCAGATTGTAAAAACTTTGAATGGTCAGGACTTGAAAGTGTCTATTAAGGACGGTAAAGTAATGATCAATGGCGCAAACGTAACTGCTGCTGACCTTGCTGGTAGCAACGGTGTGATCCACGTAGTGGATTCAGTTTTAATGCCTAAGTAAGTTGTTTAGAACCCAATAAAACCTGCCAATCGGCAGGTTTTATTTTGACTTTTTTAAGGTCTGTGGCACACAGGCCTTGGTAAGAGGGAGTCAGGAAGCTAGGATTTGAGCTTAGGTTTATTAACCAGACTCCGAATTTCCGGAAAATATTTTGTGGTAATTGTGTGGTTCTGGCAACGGTATAAATTTTTGCAGCTTCCGATTTACAAACAACTTTATTTTTCCAGTAAGGCATCTCCTTCAAAAGAAATCCCTTCCCAGCCCGAAATCAAAAAATTTCTAATGTTTTGGTGGTTTGTTCCGGAGGGGTTTTGCAATACATCCACGTGGTAATAATCACCAAAAAGTTGAAGGGTCTGCTCCGGGCTAAGTTGCTGAAGTTTGGCAAAAGAAAAAATCTTACACGATCCGTTATTTTGGTTGGCTTCGTTGACAGTGGCACCGTTGGTGAATCTGGTAGGGGTGAACTTGTAATGCTCGTCTATGAAGGAAATTACTTCTGCAAAACTGATGGATTCGGGTGCGGTTTTAATTTTTTCAAGAAGATTCATGAGATGCCTTTGGTGATGGGTTTTATCCTTGACAGGGTCAATTGTCAGTTAATAATGTTGTCAAAAATAAGGTCTTTTGACCAAGAATCTTTTTGTTTCAACAGAAATTGGATGGCGAACAAATTTTACCAACTTGAAAAGTGCCTCTTTTAGCACCTCCCAAGAGATTTGACAAAAGAAACCAAGATTACTAATTAGTTTAAATGAACATCCGCCTTCTTGCCACTAGCTCTATTGAATAAGGTTTAAAGTTCGAAAAAACGTGCTGTAGTCTGTAGACCGTCGCCTGAGGATAATTATCCTCCACAAAGAGAAACTAATATGGACTTGCTGGTAAGAGTGCGGATAATCAGATTAGTTTAAATCTTTTTTGAATCCAGTTCCGGTGCCGGTGGAAGCCCGGTAACGTTCAGGATTTCCTGCTCATCCAGTGTCTCTCGCTCCAGCAATGCATTTGCGAGTGCATCAAGTTGTTTGCGGTGAAGGGTCAACAACCGCAAAGATTCTTTGTGACATTCGTCAATGATCTTCAAGACTTCCATGTCTATCTTTTTTGCAGTGTCTTCGCTAAATGGCTTGGTGCCGCCATAAGAAACCCCGAGGTATTCATTTTGTCGGGGAGCAAGTTGCACCATTCCGAGTTCTTTACTCATTCCCCAGCGAGTCACCATTCCACGCGCTATATCTGTGGCCTGTTCAATATCTTTTTCCGCGCCGGTTGTCTTAGTTCCAAACACAATTTCTTCCGCAGCCCGCCCCCCGAGCATTCCTGTGATTCGTGCGCGCAAGTACATTTCCTGGTAGTTGTACTTGTCGCTGTCGGGACGCTGATAGGTCACGCCGAGCGCTTGTCCTCGGGGAACGATCGTTACCCTATTTACCGGATCGGCACCGGGAACTACCAGTCCCAAAATGGCATGTCCGCTTTCATGATAGGCGATTCGTTCCCGATCCTGATGGGATAACAAAATAGGACGTTCGGGCCCCAGTACTATTTTTTCGAGGGCATCGATGAAGTCTTTATTGGTGACTTTTTCAGCCTCATGATGTGCTGCGAGTAATGCTGCTTCATTGACAAGGTTTTTGAGATCGGCACCTGTGAAACCCGGTGTTGCGGAGGCAACTTCTTCAAGGCTGAACTTCCCATCCAGAGGAACTTTCCTTGTATGGACTTTCAGAATTTCGATACGGCCCGTTTTATCGGGTGGATTCACTACTACTCTCCGGTCAAACCTTCCTGCCCGCAGCAAGGCTTTATCAAGAATATCAGGCTGATTAGTCGCTGCGAGGACGATGACACCCTCCTTGCTTGAAAAACCATCCATTTCTGTCAGGATCTGATTGAGCGTCTGCTCCTGTTCGCTTCCTCCGCTTGTGATATATTGTCCGCGGGAGCGGCCTATCGAATCCAGCTCATCAATGAAGATAATGGCAGGTGCATTTTCTCTCGCTGTTTTAAAAAGGTCACGAACCCGCGCTGCACCCACTCCGACGATCATTTCCACAAATTCCGAAGCACTCATGGAAAAGAACGGAACTCCTGATTCGCCGGCTACCGCCCTCGCCAATAAGGTCTTTCCCGTACCCGGAGCTCCGACCAGCAAAACACCTTTAGGCGCAGTTCCGCCCAATCGGGTATATTTCTCCGGATTCCGCAGGAAGTCTACAATTTCAACCAGTTCATTTTCGGCTTCATCTATTCCCGCTACATCATCAAAAGTCACCTTCGTGGCGTTTTCCTGATCAAAGCGTTTCGCTTTGCTTTGTCCGATACCCATCATTCCTCCCAGTCCTATTCCGCCTTGTTTCTGAGACCGACGGAACAGCCAGACATAAAATAAAATGAGTAGAATAACAGGACCAAAATAGGTCAGAATCGACCTGAAAATACTAGTCTCCTCGACAATCGGATCTGCCAGGATCACTACCCGATGTTCAATCAGCAAAGCTTCCAGACTTTCATCTGCAAAGGAAGGAAGAATAGTAGTGAAATTTGAGACTTCCTTCGACTCACCGGGTTCCGCTTTACTATTCAGGATGGGAGGAGTGTAAGTCACCTTTTTTTCAAATTCTCCGGAAATGAGTTCGCCCTTCGTGTAAATAGCTTTCACATTGTTCTTTATGACCTCTTCTTTGAAAACAGTGTAGGGGATCTTAACGGGGATTTCTGCGTCAGGGAAAAAGACATTTACCACCAGATAGTTTACCAAAAGGAGGATCCAGAAAATCAGAAAGATTTTTCCAAGAGGTAAAGGAGTAGGCTTGGCTTGTTTAGGGTTTTTGCCTGAGCGTTCGGGAATAATACCAGAATTTTTTTGCCTTCGAGAATTGCTCATGGTTGTGAGAATTTCTGTAGATGAAAAATTAATACTTTAAGGTAAGCATTGTTTCGATTCGATTCATCCTGTTTTCAGTCCGGATTTTGGTGTTTTCCTTTGCCCTTGGGTGTCAATTTCACGTTTTTTGACCCGGCGTTCGATTGGCTGACTTTCTTCGGACTTTTGCTTGAATTATTAAGCGAAGCCATTTTCGTTAATTCAATTTCAAGTCAGTCTAAGTTTTCCTCATTTTGCCCACTGCGAATTTTTTAAGCTTGTTACATTCCTCCCGACAATAGAAAATCATGCTAAAATAATTTTTGTCCGGTTATCCGATTGGGAGTAGTTACCTAGCCAGGTTCAGACCCAGGTTTATTCTTCAGGGCAATTGAGGACACTGACCAATGAGGCTTCACACGAAAGCGGACTAGTTATGTGGAGTTTTTTTTGATCACTGTGAGAAATGTTCGCGATTTGTTGTCAGAACCCAGACAACGATAATCCATAAAACTATACCCAATGCGAAATTCCATATAAAGGTGATTTCTCCGGTGGCTGACGGTTGTAATATCAGAGTGCCGGCGGAAAGAAAAGCAAGCATAAGCATGATGATGGGTAAGCTCTTTGTCCGGTCAAAAACGAACACCAGCAGTATCCTGAATGCAGGAAGCACTAACAGATAAAAAGCAAGGAATCCTGCCACAAACATCGTCCATGAATCGGCGCCTCCCAAATAATTGCTGGCCCAAAAAGCGATCATAAAGTGCCAAATACCCCAAAGAATTCCAACGATCAGTCCCGTAGATAAAATACCATGCTGCTTTCGAAGTTGGGGCACTGCAAAACCTGTCCAACCGGTTTCCTCCAAAAGCCCTCCGCCAAGTAACCCCCAGCCAACGCCAAATATTATTGAACCAATTTTGTCTTTTGTTGTGATTATTCCGGGAAGAAACTCCTCATTAAAAATGGAAAGCCCGAAGAGCACTGCCGACACAAGAAGTGGTCCTGTGAAAACTGCAATCAAGTACCAGCGACCTTCAGCCCTCCACTTCAAGAAATGTGAAAGAAGCTTACGAAGACCTTCCTTACCTTCGATAAGGTAATTCATGAGGATACCGGATAAAAAGGGACCGGCAAACATAATCAGAAGTGCCGGTACAAATAACCTCTCGGCTTGTTCATGGGTGCCGGGGATTTGACCTGGTCCGCCAATCAGTAGAAGGATTCCACCCCATGAAATGGCAAACACTGAAAAGTAATAACATAAAACAGGGTGTCGGTTGAAAAAGCTTTTCATGGTGTTGTCCTTTTAGGGTAAAAAATATTGTTTAGAGGCCAGATAGTATTTTACAGCTAACCTGAAGCAGTTTCCCAAATAGTCAGAAGGTCCTGACTCTTATTTTCAATTGGCAATCCTTCTTATTTTGTTCAAAGACGATTCTTTCGGTAAGAATTCTTTACCGCGATTTTCCCATTTTTAAAAGTAAATAAATCGCAACCTGTCACTTCTACTCGGGTTCCATCTGACTTTGTTCCGGAAAAAGTCCACTCAGAGAATCCTCTGTCTCCTGAAACAAAGTGTCTGGGATTACTCCATTGAGCATCAGGAAAAGTGACAAACACATTTTCAAATGCTTTCTTAACTTGTTCTTGCCCGGTAAATTTCTCCCCGTCGAAATCTGGCCCTGCTGAAGCCTCAAACACACAATCATCCGTCATATGCGACATGATAGCCTTCACATCATGCGCATTAAATGCATCGGCAAAAGACTGGAGAAAGTCTTCTGTGACTACTTTCTTTGATTGGGCCATCAGTAAAATTGGCCATAATAGAAGAAATGTCAAAGCTCCCTTTTTCATATAGATTTACTATAGCTTGTGTTGAAAGGATTAATAAAAGGCAATCCAGAGATTATACGATTCCCGCTTCAACAGGGCTATTTGGTATAAAGTATTTTATGCAGTTGCCTTCCTTTACTGACTATTATTTCAATCATTTCCTCGATGTCCTTCTGGGAAGTTCTGAAATTGACAATACATGCTCTTAAACAGTATTTGTCAGCAATTACAGCATTCGATAAAAACACTTCTCCTTCCTGCTGCAGGTCATTCAATAATCGTTCGTTCAAAGAATTCAAATAGCTTTCGGTCATTTTAACATCTTGTGAAAAATCAGAAGGAATGTACCGCAAAGTGGTTATGCTTAAATTTTGTGAGACCGCTTCGAGTTCTGAGTGCTTTTTTGCCTCTTCAAATAACAATTGAGAAAGTTCAATGTCTTTGCCAATCAATTCGATATACCCTGATTTGCCTACTTGTTGCAAAGCCATCCAGACTTTTAATGCT
The DNA here is from genome assembly GCA_029945945.1 of Algoriphagus sp. GTDB lineage: Bacteria > Bacteroidota > Bacteroidia > Cytophagales > Cyclobacteriaceae > Algoriphagus. The sequence continues at coordinate 654,087 of JAQSDM010000005.1, forward strand.
CTGAAACCTCTCGAATTTTGAAAACCATATTCGTAATAATTGAGTGAGGGTTCATCTTCTATAGTGGAGAAATTGTAATAAACTGGATGTGAACTGTACGTATCAATCAGATGCTGAGGATTTTTAATCAAGGTGCAACCGGCCTCCAGCGGTGCGTAAAGCCATTTGTGCGGGTCGAGCGCAATGGAGTCGGCTTCCAGGAATCCCTCAAATAAGTTTTTGTATTCAGGAACTACGGCGGCAGGAATTCCATAAGCACCATCTATATGAAACCACAAATCATACGCTTTGCAAATAGTGGCTATTTCCGATAGGTTGTCCACCACGCCGGTGCTTACATCGCCCGCATTTCCAATGACCAAAAAAGGGTTTTTTCCAGATTTTAAATCCTGATCAATTGTTTGCGACAAAATTTCCGTGTTCATCTCATTGGCAGCATTGGTGGGGATCCACCGAACAGCGTTTGTCCCATGACCAAACAATACCGCCGCCTTTTCAATCCATGTGTGAGTTGCTTTTGAACAATACAAAACCATTTCACCGGGAGCACTCGCTAAACCATCTTCTTTTATGCTTTTCGGTGCTTTGGCGGTTCGTGCCGCTAAAAAAGCCGTAAAGTTTGCCATGTTGCCACCACTTACCAATATGCCACCATAAGAAGTAGGAACTCCAATAAATTCAGCCAGCCATTTTATAGTTTGCTTTTCAATAGCAGTCGCCATTGGGCTTAAAATATTCGCCCCAACATTTGGATTCACAACAGCCGCTAATAAATCAGCTAAAGCACCGATAGGGGCGGGAGAGGAAGTGATGTAACCAAAAAATTTCGGGTGTCCATTCAGTAAAGAATGATTCATTAATAAATCAGAGGTCTTAGCAAATAACTCTTCAAGTGGAGTCCCTTGTTCGGGCAATGAGGCATTACCCAGGAGTTTTTGTATTTGATTGGGAGTCTCTCCGGTAGTAACAGGCTTTTCTCCAATAGTTTCTAAAAAATCGGAAATTGAATCGATTAATTGATACCCAATTTTCCTAAACTCTTCTTTATTTATTTCAATCGGTGAGGAGGGTTGAATTGCTTTATTCATATTTTAAAAGGATTGGTTTTCAAAATTTATTATCTGAATTCTGGTTGAGTTCATAATGTCAATCAAAAAAGTCAAATTACTCCGGACAACTGTACGGGATACTAAAAAATAGAAAGACGATCATTGTCTCTGTGATTTCGGGTAAGCTGTAAATTGCCCAACGAAATCAAGTTGTTAGCGGTAATACATTTAAATGTTTGCATTGTTGATTTCACTTAACTCTTTCAGTCTGGGATTTCAAGTCTTCGTATGATCGGTGTGACACGAATTGGTCAGCAACTTTCTTGAAGAATAGTGATAAATCCTTGAAAATGAAATACTAATGGTCTTGGTTAGGCTAGAAATTATTTTCAATAAAATTAATACTTGAATACTTTTCCATTTTCGAGAAGTTTTTTTGCTTCTTTCCAGGACGGAAGTGAATCAGTATCAATAGTTATTGTCCTTATTTCTTTTGCAATATTTTTACTTTTTTTCATTGCCTCCAGATGGGCACCACTTTTAGCAAACTCTTTAAGTTCCGCATCACTGTTCCATAGAGTCATAGTATAATGCTTATTCCAAAAGCCTTTCTTCTTAAAGTCCTTATAGTTCGTTGACTTTAATTGTTTAATTATGCGAAGGGCATTTGCTGATAGAGCAAAGAATTTAAGTGGGCCTTTTAATTCAATTGAGGTTATTGTTGCTTTCATTTTATTATTTATTTCATTCCGATTTTTCTACTAAAACCACTGTGAATAACTTCTAGTCTTTCTTTATTGGAGGGAGTTTGAAACAGCATTTTATTTCTCCTGAACAAGCGTTGATTGGAAGATAAAACTTTCGATTTGTTCTTTACCCCTCTTTTGCAGTAAGGTAATGTTGGCGGGACGGGCCATAACGCGTTTTACATTAATTTGTCATGCAAAAAGAACTTGCCAAATAAACAAGATCGTTAGGTGATTTTTCATCTATTCTTAGTGTCAGGTTTTGTCGTTTTTCCGGGTCAATTATCGAAGCCTTCAATTCTGTGTCCGCATATTTCCATGCTTCTTTGAATTGTTTTTTTATTTCTTCTGCTTCCTTTGTTTTTCCTTGTCCTGTCAAACTTTCGAATAGTCCATTTAGTGCAAATCCATTTTTAGGCCAAAGCACTAAGTCCTCCCTGTAAATTTTTTCGGCCTGCTCAAAGTCCTTTGTCTTTAGCAACAAGTTGCCAAGTAGGTGCCGTACCGAAAAAAACCAGTCGGGTGGTTCGTTATAATTAAGGTTGTCCTCAATTGTGATGGCTTCTTTTAGCAATGAGATTGCCTCATTGTATTTTCCCTCTTTTACATCAAGTTCTGCCTCCAAAACTTTTGACGATATTTTGCAGACCTCGGTCACTTTATTTATCCCCCAGTTTAATTGTTCGGCAATTGAGGGAGATTGACTTAGCTCGTTCAACTTTTTGAGTTCTTCCTTCGCTTGTTCTGTTTTATTCAAATTCGCATATCCTATACCTCTCGCATAATGCCAAATGGCCGTTGGGTATATTAAGTCATCTGTCGGTTTTGGCAGAGACAAAATCTTTTCCCATTGACCAAACTTGACCAAAATATGGTTGGGGATTGTCAGGTAGTGTTGAACCATCTCATATCCAGGTTCGTGATAATATTTTTTATCTACAAGGCTTGCTGTCTTGTAAGCAGCTTCAATGGAACGTGCACCCCGGCCTTCAAATGCTGCTGTAGCTGCAAGGAAATGATAGTTATGAGGATAATACATTTGCGGATAATATCCTTGCGATTGGCATTCGGCTATATAAATACTGTCCGCAATCACCGCTGCCTCATTCGCTAATGATCCTTGGTGGTAGTCACCAGTATTGATATAGATATGAGATGGCATATGAACCAAATGTCCGGCTGAAGGCACAAGTGTTTTTAGTCTTTCTGCACTTTTCAACGCTTTCGAAACATCAGGGCTTGCCTCTGTTGCATGGATATAAAGATGATTAGCCAATGGATTTTTTGGATCCATTGAAATTACTTTTTCAAGAAGTGACACGATTTCAGGAGTCCAAGGTCTTGGCTCTCCGCCCTTTCCCGTATAGAAGTCCCAAGGATGTAAATTCATGACCGATTCGGCATAGAGGGTTGCAACAAATGAATTATCAGGAAACCGGATAAATGCTTGTTTCATCGAATTTGCAAAACCTTCTCCGTCTGTGAGGGTGGTGTCCATTGGGAACTTTATTTGAATGGCTTTGATAACTTCTTTCTCCCAATCAGATACATTGTCACTCAAACTAACCGCTTTTGTTACGGCTTTTCTTATTTCGTTAACGGTCCCCATGTTGTCAACGGAATTAAAATTTGGCCCCAACACATATGCAATTCCCCAATAACCCATCGCAAAAGAGGTGTCTTGTCGAACTGCCTCTCTAAATGATCTCTCCGCTTCTGCATGGTTGAAATTATTTGCCATTATTATTCCCTGGTTAAAGAACATCTGAGAATATGTTGAGTTTGTTGTCACCGAAACGCTATAGTTTCCGATGTTCTTCAAAACGGGAGCTTCAAAAGTTGGTCGGTTTTCTTTACATCCTATTGCCAACAGGAATATCGTAAGTGAAATGAAAAAAAAATTAATTGTTTTCATATGTACAGAGGTTTGTTGAATCCGAATTTTTATTTGTCTAGTTACACAGATCTGAAAAATAGCCCGCCCGCCAACGTTCCTGCTTACACAACTACTTGCTGAAGGCATACTTATTTGGAAGCCTTTCGCAGTTAGTTGCGGGTATATTTGAATTAGTTTTTAGTATGGTAACTCCAACTGATTCATCGGACCGATAATATGATCAAATCCGTTGATTGTCATAGGATTATCAATTTCGAAAGTCTTATTTATTTTAATTTAAAAGTATTTTAGTATCGAACAAATCTTTTCCTCTTTCAAAAAGTGGAGAGGAATAATCCCTAAAATCAGAAATTAAAATTCTGATTACTCAGGTAAGTCCTTTCCAATAAATCCCATTCTCCAATCTCTTAATCCCCAGGAAGAGATTGCTTCGGGCTGGTAGTTCATATTTGTACCCAATTGATTTGGACTCAGGCTTCGCATTGACGTTCCTTAATTCCCAATCACTCAATCTCCTAATCTCTAATCCCCAAGAAAAGATTGATTCGGGTGGGTATTATCTCTTTATCTCCCAATCTCTAATCTCTATTCTCTAAATCTCTTATTCTCTCAATCTCCCATTCTCAACCTAAAGCGTATGCCCGTTCAAAATCATCCCGTCCTTCACCGTCTTTAGGTAAGTGATCGTCTTGCCGTCTTCACCGACTTCGCATACCCGAAAGCTTGGAAATGGATTGCCCCAGTTGCCGCCGAAGTGGCCTGACCAGAGATAAGGCTTTTTCTGATTGATCATAATCCCATCCACATCGTGGTCGTGCCCGTGAAAAGTGGCTTTGACGTTCGGATAGCTTGCGATCAGATCCAGCAAATCCCCGCAGGCTACACCGTGTCGGGTCCAGTCATTTTGAGAAATATGGACAAAAAGGAACACATGCGAAAGGCTCCGATATTCTTCCAGCATCGTTTTCGCAAAGTCGATATCTGCGCAGAGATATTCTCCGGCCTCGTTGGAACAGTTGAGCAGGACGACACCGAATCGGTCTTTATTGATGAAAGCATGATCTGCCGGCTGATTCCAGATGGAAAGCCAATCGGAATCGGAGATGCGATCGTGATTCCCTTTGGTGACATAATAGGAATATTTCAGGGTGTCGTACATTTTCTTCACTTCCGGCATCCATTTCGGTTCGTCATGAATCAGATCCCCGTTGAATACCACAAAATCTACGTTTTCCTCCTTGTTGATCGCCTCGATCAGGTTTCGGTGCGAAGTCTCAAAATTTGTATTCGGCTGACCGAAGTGCCCGTCTGAGGCGGTGATGATTTTGAGTTGGGTAGCCTTTTGGAAGCTCATTTTTCCGAAACTCATCAAGGGCACCGCTGTGATGGCTGAAGTGAGGAAACTGATTTTCCGGAGGAAGGGGCGACGATTCATTTTATTAAATTAAGAATTAAGAATGAAAAATTGGAGTGTTGATAATTATGAATAAAGAAAGGAGAATTAAGAATGGGAAAGGGAATTGAAGTGATCAACGTAAGTGGTTAGTCTCAGTGTTCAGTTGCAGTGTTCAATCACAGTGATCAGTTTTCAGAGTAATTTCAAATTTCCATCCTACCAGTATTCAACAGGATACCCGCTTCTCTTTAATTCAGTAATCTCATTTCTTTTAATTATTTATCGCATTGCTGCAAGCAAAAAAATAAGAAAGGGTTGGGTTTTCTAAAATACCTGCAGTCGTCCGTGGACTTTCGTTTGTGGACGATTATCCGCATAATATCTTTCTTGTTATCTTCTGCTGGCAACCATGCGGATAATCATTAAATGCTATTTTACATTTTTATCATCCTATTGTAATCGACGTATGAAAAAATTGTTCTCCAGTCTGTTGCAGCTGACTCTTTGCGCTCAGCTTTTCGCTCAGACTCCCTTCAAAATTGCCAATCTAAAGACCGAATATTCCATCACTCCTTTGGGGATGGATGTAGAAAAACCTCGCTTCAGCTGGCAAATGCAGTCAGATAATACCAAACGAGGACTTGGCCAGTCTGCTTATCAGATTCAGGTTAAAGATGAGTCGGGTAAAGAAGTCTGGAATTCCGGCAAAGTAACCGGCGATGTTTCTCTTGGAATCGATTATCAGGGTTTGGCACTTCAGCCCACTACCAAATACACGTGGGAACTCACGGTTTGGGATTTGGAAGGGAAAATGGGAAAGGCATCTTCCTGGTTTGAAACCGGGTTGATGAATCCATCGGAAGCTGCCTGGTCTGGCGCAAAATGGATTGGCGGAGGGGACGAGGACTTGGTTTTTTATTCGCATTACTTTTCCGTGTACAAAATCCAATATGCCCTTCAGCTCGATGAGGCCTCCAAAAGTCAGAAAGCAAGTTTTGTATATGGAGCAAACGACTCCCGCTTGATGGATAAAAACAAGAACATCATGGGTGTGGAAAATGGGAAAGATCAAAGCTATATCCGGTTGGAATTGGATTTGTCGGCCGTCGATGGATCGGAAACCGGACTTGCCAAAACCCATATTTACCGGGTTGGATATACCAAGGATGACCAACCCAACATACCGATCAAAAGCCTGGAAATTCCACTTACTGAAATCAATCTGAGTACCAAATATCAACCGCATGAGTTTCGGATCGAGTCAAACTTTGGGGTTATCAACCTCTTTCTGAAAGAATACAGCCTTACCAAAAATGAAAAAATGGGACAGGGTCCATTTGCCGGTACCGGAGTCAACCTGAACCCGGTCGGTGTGGGAAATGACTACATCAGTTTCCCGATGGTGGGAGATATTGGTTTTTACATCGAGACTGGTCAAAAGGCAAAATTCTCAAACGTTCAAGTGAGAAACTTCCGCTTTCCTTCCAATGCACTTTTCAAGGAGGACTTGAACACTTCAAGTTATCAGGGAATTTTCTCAGGATTCGGACCTGATGCAGGAATTCAGGTTTTCTCGGGAGGATATCTTTTAGAAGGAAAAGGAAAGAATTCCTTATTCCTTGCCGATCCCAGCCGAAATTCGGTTCCAATGCTACGAACCACTTTCGTAGCAGAACCGAAGAAAATCACAAAAGCCAGATTGTATGTGACAGCACGTGGCATTTATGAAATGTACCTCAATGGGCAGCGAGTAGGGCAGGATTACTTCAATCCCGGTCTGACTCAGTACAACAAAACGCATATGTACCAGACCTATGATGTCACCGAATTGGTGAAGTCAGGTCAGCCCAACGCGCTTGGTGCCTGGATAAGTGAAGGCTGGTGGAGCGGAAATAGTACCTTTTCCGGCGAAAACTGGAACTTCTTCGGAGACCGTCAATCGCTTTTGTCCAAACTCATCCTGACTTACGAAGACGGAAAAACCCAGACAATCGTATCCGAACCGGAAACGTGGAAGTTTTCCGGTGATGGACCGATCAAATACGGGAGTTTTTTCCAAGGGGAGGTTTATGACTCAAGAAAGGAAAGTAGGATAGCAGGATGGGCGACGGCAGCATTTGCAGACAAATCCTGGAAACCGGCAGTGGAAGTGCCTTTGGAAGGAACGGCCATGTTGGGAACTTTCGAAGGAAGGGGCGGGCCAACAACCTTTTCCTATGATGACCTGAAAATCATCGGTCAATTGGGCGATAATCCAAGAATCGTCAAGACACTGAAACCTCAACTTTTGGAGGAAGTTCGCCCGGGAGTTTTTGTTTATGACATGGGCCAAAACATGGTTGGGGTTCCCCGAATTCAAATCAAAAATGGCAAAGCTGGTCAGAAAGTTTATTTGAGATACGCAGAAGTCAAGTACCCAAATCTTCCGGAGCATGGGACGGAAGTGGGGATGGTCATGATGGAAAATATCCGGGCCGCACTAGCTCAGGATGTTTGGATACTAAAGGGCGGAGATGAAATCATCCAACCGAGGTTTACTTTTCACGGATATCGATACCTGGAAATCACCGGCATTGAGAAGGCTGTTCCGATCGGGGAAGTGGAAGGTTTGGTGATCAGTTCGATCGGAGAGATCACTTCCTCTTACACCACTTCCAACGAACTGGTGAATAAGTTTTGGGAAAACATCACCTGGTCGTTGAGAGGGAATTTCCTTTCGATCCCGACTGACACCCCTGCAAGAAATGAGCGGATGGGATGGAGTGGAGATATCAACGTTTTCGCAAAATCTGCAACTTATTTGGCGGATACCGATTTGTTTTTGAGAAGGCATCTGATAGCGATGCGTGATGTGCAGCGGGCGGATGGAAGATTTACAGATGTGGCTCCTCTCGGCGGTGCTTTTGGGGGAACACTTTGGGGAAGCGCAGGGATTGTGCTGCCTTGGGAAGTCTATCGTCAGTATGGGGATATTCAAGTGCTGAGGGAGCATTACGATGCCATGAAGCGCTATGTGGATTTCCTCGAAACCAAAGTGGATCCAAAGACCGGAGTCCTGAATGAGGGTCCATTGGGCGATTGGCTAAGTCCTGAAAATGCCAAAAACGACAATACAATGTTCTGGAATGCTTACCAGGTTTACGATCTGGAGATTTTGGAAAAGACAGCAGAACTCCTGGGGAAAACTGACGATGCAGCCGATTTCAGAAAAAGAAGAGAAGCCAGAAAAGCGTTTATGAATCAGCGTTATCTGGATGCCCAAACCGGAAAATCGGTCAAATCCGGAGTGGTGGTAGCAGGATTCGGACCGCCACCTGCAGCGAGTGAATCTCAAGCCGGAAATCCGGTGGACACGCAAGCCTCCTATGCGATTCCTCTGGCAATGAATGCTGTCAATGAGGAATTAAAGCTAAAGGTTGCACAAAATCTTGCCGCAACCGTGGAGCGGGAAAACTCAGATGACTCGGGAGTTTTGCGTCCGAAATATTCCCTGATGACGGGATTTATCGGGACAGCGGCAATCAATGAGGCACTTTCAGAAAGCGGCAGACATGATCTTGCTTATCAGCTTTTGCAGCAGACAACCTATCCAAGTTGGCTGTATCCGGTCATCAACGGGGCAACAACGATTTGGGAAAGATTGAATTCCTATACTGTAGACAAAGGCTTTGGAGGTAACAACAGCATGAATTCTTTCAACCATTACTCCTTTGGAGCGGTTGGCGCGTGGATGTATAATTATTCGCTGGGTATTCAGCGGGATCCTGAAGTTCCGGCTTTCAAGAAATTTATCCTAAACCCGACTCCAGACCCAACCGGAAAAATGAGTTTTGCAGCTGGCCACTTGGAAACGATGTATGGACGGATCGAAAGTAGCTGGAAGGTGGAAGGGGAAAAGCTTATTTACAAAGCGACTGTTCCTGCAAACACAACCGCTACACTTTATCTTTCTGCAAGTTCAGTAAGTGAAATATCAGAAAGCGGAAAACCTGCAGACAAAGCAACTGGGATCAAATTCCTGAGAATAGAAAATGGAAAGGCAGTCTTTGAGCTATCTTCAGGAACCTATGAATTTGGATCGAAGGTGATGAAGTGAAAGTAGTCACAGTGCTCGTCATAGTAATCAGTCGCAGTGTTGAACATCGGTGGTGAGTGGTGTTAAGCTTATAGTTTATTTCTTATTATCTGTGGAAATCCGTGAATTTTTCTGCGTTGATCTGCAGGAAATAAAACCAAAATCCCCTCCGGAACTAACCAGAGGGGATTTTTTTTGAATTTAAAATGGTGAATGAAGATTGCGGAATGATCGCGCAATCTCAAATCTCTAATCTCCAATTCTTTCTTCCACCCAAACCCGGGCATTCACAAACGCCTCCATCCAGGGAGTGAAATCATCCTGTCTTTCTGAAGGATAATGAGCCCAGTTCCATGGCTTCAGGCTTCGCTCGATATGTGGCATGATGGCCAGATGACGACCATCCGCGGTGGCGATTCCGGCTACAGAATAGTCCGAACCGTTTGGATTGCCGGGATAAGCTTCGTAGCTGAACTTCATGCTGATATGGTATGCACTTTCCGCTTTTGGAAGGGAGAATTTACCTTCACCGTGTGCCACCCAAACTCCCAATCGCTGACCGCTCAGACTTCCGAGCATCACGCTCTCATTTTGAGGAACGGTTACATTCAAGAAAGTTGATTCAAACTTATGGCTGGCATTGTGTAGCATTTTAGGTTTATGATCGTGGTCCGGAGTAACCAGTCCAAGTTCTACCATCAGCTGGCAACCGTTGCAAACTCCCAGACTTAGGGTATCGGGTCTTGCGTAGAAATTATCAAGAGCCTGTTTTGCCTTTGGATTGTAAAGGAAAGCGCCTGCCCAGCCTTTGGCCGAACCCAACACATCTGAGTTGGAGAATCCGCCTACGAAAACAATCATTTGAACATCTTCCAGATTTTCACGACCGGCAATTAGATCGGTCATGTGGATGTCTTTCACTTCAAATCCTGCCAGCCAAAGTGAATAAGCCATCTCACGATCGCCATTTACTCCTTTTTCCCGGATGATAGCGGCAGTTGCTTTTCCCTTGGAAGTTCTGAAAGGATCCAATCCGGACGTTTCGAAACTGCCTTTCCATCCTTCAGCAAATTCAAAAGATAAAGGTTGATTTTTATAGTTTTCAAAGCGGTCTTTGGCTAGTTTCTCTCCGCTTTGTTTTCTGTCCAATAGGTAAGATGATCTGAACCAAACATCACGAAGGTCAGCGATGTCTAACGAAAGATCTTTGCCTGCAAATTCAATTAATCCGGAATCTGTCACCTTTGCAAGTTCCACATAATCCACATCAGCTTCCACCAATAAGCTTTCTACCGCATGATCATCGGCTACCTGAATCAGAATTCCCGGATTCTCCGCAAAAAGTGCTTTCACCAAATCCGGCTCACGCAAGCGATCCAGTTTAACTTTCAATCCTACGTTTTGAACCGGGAAACACATTTCCAAAAGGGCAGTTACTAATCCTCCCGAAGAGATATCATGTCCTGAGAGCACCCAAGTCTGATCAATAAGGTCCTGAATTGCAGTAAATGCCTTTGCAAAATATGCCGGATTTTTAACGTCCGGAGTTTCGGTGCCGATCTTATTCAATGCTTGATAAAAGCTTGATCCGGCCAGTTTGAAATTGTCCTTTGAAAAATCTATGTATAAGATTCTACTTCCTTTAATAGGTTTCAGGGCAGTTTTTACTGTCTTTTTGATGTCAGAACATTCACCCACGGTGGAGATAATCACCGTTCCCGGAGAATAAACAACTTTTCCGTCAGGGTATTTCTGAGTCATCGAAAGTGAATCTTTTCCGGTTGGAATATTCACACCCAACTCAATCGCAAATTCTGAAACTGCCTGAACAGCCCGGTAAAGTCTGTCGTTTTCGCCTTTGTTTTTGGCAGGCCACATCCAGTTTGCACTGAGGGAAACTCCGCTCAATCCGTCTGCAATCGGTGCAAAAATCAGGTTTGTCAGCGCTTCGGCAATCGCAAGCCTGCTTCCTGCTTCCGGATCTGCCAAAGCTGCAACCGGTGCATGCCCTATGGAAGTTGCGATTCCTTTGTTTCCGGTGTAATCTAGGGCCATTACCGCCACATCATTCAGCGGAAGCTGGATTTCTCCGACAGTTTGCTGGGTGGCTACACGGCCAGTTACAGATCGGTCAACTTTGTTGGTCAACCAATCCTTACACGCAACAGCTTCCAGTTGAAGGACTTCATTGATATAGCCCCGGATCAGTTCGGGATTATAACTTGCCTCTTCGAAAGAAGCATTCTGGGTATTATCCTCGAGGATCGTCTTTGGCGAAGAGCCAAACATATATGCCAAATCCCAGTCCACAGGCTTTTCTCCTGTTTTCTGATTTTCAAACTTGAAATGCATATCTCCGGTCGTCTCGCCTACCACGTAAAAGGGAGCGCGCTCACGATCAGAAAGTTGCTGAAGTGTATCAATGTCTTTTTTGCCGACAACCAATCCCATTCTTTCCTGAGACTCGTTTCCGATGATTTCCTTGGCAGAAAGGGTAGGGTCTCCGATTGGTAATTTATCGATATGGATTGTTCCACCAGTACTTTCTACGAGCTCAGACAGACAGTTCAAATGCCCGCCTGCCCCGTGATCGTGGATGGAAATGATTGGATTGTTATCGCTTTCGGCCATCGCACGGATGACATTGGAAACCCTTTTTTGCATCTCCGGATTGGAGCGCTGAATGGCATTGAGTTCGATCGCGTTGGAGAGTTCTCCGGTATTCAGGGAAGAAACCGCAGAACCTCCCATTCCGATGCGGTAGTTGTCACCACCCATGATCACGATTTGATCACCTGCTTTTGGCTCAGATTTTTTGGTGTATTTGGCATTGGTGAAGCCAACACCGCCGGCTAGCATGATCACTTTGTCGAAGCCGTATTGCTTGCCTTCTTCCTCATGCTCAAAAGTCAAAACTGATCCTGCGATCAGTGGCTGACCAAATTTGTTTCCGAAATCTGAAGCTCCGTTGGAAGCTTTGATCAGGATATCCATCGGAGTTTGGTAAAGCCAGGGACGCTCATTCAGACTGTTTTCCCAGCTTCTCCCTTTTTCCGACCGGGAATAAGAAGTCATGTAGACGGCAGTTCCTGCCAGAGGAATGGAGGCAGTTCCGCCGGCCAATCTATCCCGGATTTCTCCGCCTGCCCCGGTTGCAGCACCATTGAATGGCTCCACAGTAGTAGGGAAGTTATGCGTTTCAGCTTTCAGCGAGATCACCGTGTCGATTTCACGGGTTTCGAAAAAGTCTGCCTGATGCTGGGTTTTTGGTGCGAATTGCTGGGCTTTTGGTCCGGTGACAAAAGCCACGTTGTCCTTGTAAGCGGAAGCGATTCGGTTGGGGTGTTTCTTGGAAGTCTCTTTGATGAGTTGGAAAAGCGTCATTGGCTTTTCGGTTCCATCTATTATAAAGGTACCGTTGAAGATCTTGTGCCGGCAATGCTCGGAATTAACCTGGCTGAATCCGAAAACTTCCGAATCAGTAAGATGCCGGCCGAGTTGGGTGGAGACATTATCCAGATAGTCAACTTCTTCCTGACTCAGCGCAAGACCTTCTTTTTTGTTGTAAGCGGCAATATCGGTGACAGCCTGAATTTTTTCCGGCTCCAGATGAATATCAAATATTTCCTGATCCAGTCCATCGTATTCCTTTTGGAGCATCGGGTCTAGTTGATCACCTTCGGAAAGCGGAGAAAATTCCTCGATTCTCAGGATTCCTCTGATTCCCATGTTGACCGTGATTTCGACCGCATTGGTGGACCATGGGGTAATCATTTCTTTCCTTGGGCCTGAGTATTTTCCTGATAACGAGAGTCCCGGGATCAGTTTAGCTTCTGCGAAAAGCCAGGAAAGCTTTTCGATATCTTCAGTTGCAAAAGGTTGAGGGGAATGAACAGCGTAAACGAGTTTTAGAGGGGATTCAAAGAAGAAAATCATGTCCTTTGGCTGGTAAGATGCAAAGGTAAGGATTTGGGATTTAGATTGGAAATTGAATGATTGGGAAAATGATTTGAGGTTGGAAGGAGGGAAGTGAGAAGGACCGAAGACGGGAGACGGAAGAGTGAAGAAAATTCCCAGCCACTATTCACCTAATCCCCAATCAATCCTTATGAGTTTGCTTTCCGCCACGGCGGACGAGTTGCCTTGTTCCTCAGCTCGCAAAGACGTTCTCCATTCTCTTTTCTCTTTATCACTAAATCTCGAATCTCCTAAACCCTTTTTCCCAATCCCTGATTTAAATATTCCACCGCAGCCTCAATCAATTTCCCGTGACCAACAGGAAGTGAGACGGATTTGAGATGTGGAATTTTGGTGCTGAATGGCTTGAGGTTTTCTGCGGTGACCATTTTGTCAAACTTCCCGGTGAAAAGTGTAATCGGAGTTTTCACTTTTCTGGCCAATTGAATGATGCTTCCCAAAGACAGCTGAATATCCCCAAAAACCTTCCAGGTGAGATATACCTGAGCCCGCTTGGATCGTGTTTGCATTTGGGTTTTTACAAATTTAATCAGGCTGGTTTCTAAAATTCCTACGGAATGAAGCCCTTCCATGATTCCGAAAAATCGCTGAGGTTTAAAAACCACCCTTTTGAAAAATGGATGAAAATAACTTGGATAGCTGTTCAGATTGTAAAATATTCCGGTTTTGATTCCGTCTGGGGCAAGTAAAATCAAGCTCTTTACCTTTTCAGGGAAAAGCTCATAAGTGAGCAATGAGAACTTTCCTCCCATGCTGTAACCCACTATATGGAAGTCGGTGAAGCCTTCCTGAGACAAAATCTCGTGAACAATTTTGCTCCAAATAACTTTAGTTAATAAAACTGAAGAATCGTGCCACGAACTCTTCCCGTGGAGGAACATGTCAAAAAATAAAAAGCGTTGTCCAGGTTGAATTAGGCTTGCGAAAGGCATCATGTCCAGGTGGGTTTGTCCGAAACCATGAAAAACCAGAAAGACCTCTGGTCCGTCGCCCATTTGCTCAAAAAATAACCTGCCCCAGGGAGTTTCCAGTGTGCTCATTTAGCGTAAAAATTTCATTTAAAATTAGTTAGAATCCCCAAGAAAAGCTTTTGGAAATATGGCTGAGACAAATGATTTTCTTTAAATGTCCTTTTAGATCTTGAAAATGTTCTGTATAGGATTTTTAATCGCGATAATACAAAATTTTATACCTCAAAAAACCACGGAAACTTTGTGACTTCTGAAAGTTTCCGTAGTTTTGTCCCGCCCAAAAAAGAGGAGAAGATGAAAAGTAAGATTTTGGAGATAGCGATTGAGCAGTTTAGCCGATATGGTGTCCGAACGGTCACCATGGAGGACATTGCCCGGCTGGCTGGTATATCTAAAAAGACTATATACCAGGAGTTCAAGGATAAGAAGGATTTGGTGAAAGAGACTTTCGCCAATGTTCTTGAAGAAGACAGAGAAAAGATGCGCTACATCATGGAGCATGAGGATGGTGTGATCGAGCACTTGGTCAAGGCTTCCAAAATGATGCGGGAGCGATTGGCCAACATGAATCCGATGGTGATTCTGGAGATTCAGCGACATTTCCCGGAAGCCTGGGTTCAGTTTGAAACCTTCAAGGAGGAGTTCGTGATGAATGATTTGGTGAATGTCATGGAAAGAGGGAAATCCCTGGGTTATTTCCGGGCCGAAATCGACTCAAATATCTTAGCAAGACTTCGTGTAAATCAGATTTCATCGTGTTTTGATCCTGCAAATTTTGATTTGAAAGGATATGATATTCTCGAATTGCAACTCGAAATGATGGACCATTTCCTTCATGGGATTTTTACAGAAAAAGGGCGAACAGCCTACAATCAACAAAAAGCCACACAAGAAATTTAATGAGAGTGATGAAAAACTACCTTTTAATCCTTTTTACATTTTTCCTTTCCTTATCCAAGCTTTCCGCTCAGGAAGTAGTGGAACTCAATCTTAGGGAGTCACTTACTTATGCATTGGAGAATAATGTAAATGCGAAAAACGCACGCCTTGAAACATTGATTTCCAAGGCGACTGTGAAGGAAACTACAGCAACGGGTTTGCCCCAAATCACAGGAGCAGTCAACCTTAACTACAATCCTTCGATTCCGGTGATATTTTTGCCGAATCAACCTCCTTTCGGAGATCCTACCAATCCCTCAGATGTGATTCCGGCGAGATTCGGTGTCAGCTATCAGAGTGGGGTGGCAGTGAATGTCACTCAGATGATTTTTGATGGATCCTTTTTTGTAGGCTTGCGGGCAGCAAAAACGTATCAGGCATTAACTCAATTGGATGTGGTAAAAGCTGAAAACGATATAATTGAAAATGTGAAAAAAGCATTTTTTGGAGTGTTGGTGAATCAGGAACGGATCAGACTGGCAACTGCGAACTTATCCAGAATCGACTCATTGTTATCTGAAACCAAATCAACTTTCGACGCAGGTTTTGCCGAAAAAATCGACGTATCCAGAATCCAGGTTCAGAGAAATAATACCTACACACAATTGGAGAGAAGTAAAACAGCTTATGAAATCAGTAAGCAATTGCTGAAGCTTCAAATGGGTCTTCCTCCTCATTATGATGTCAACATCACAGAGACGCTTGGCGAACTTAATCCTGAAGAGGAATTGCTTGGAATCCTGGAAATGGAAGGAATCAATCGGGTTGAAATTGATCAGTTGAATACCAATCTGGAATTGACAAACCTCGATCTGAAGTACAATACTGCTCAGTACATGCCTACAATCGATTTAAATGGATATTTCCAGAGAACCGGAGCAGGTAACACGCTTAACACCGTTTATGATTCGGATAATTGGTTTTCAAGTTCATTGATAGGAGTGAGAATGGAGATTCCAATTTTCGACGGTTTGGCAAAAAGTGCAAGAATTCAGAAAAACAGACTTCAACTGAATCAGCTCGAAAATCAGAAAATCTTCCTTGATGATAACATAGCTCTTGAAATATATGAGGCAAGGACCAGTTTGAAAAACGATCTGAATATCCTTGATGTGCAGCGGGAAAACATGGCTCTTGCCCAGGAAGTTTTTGATATGGCAAAAATCAAATACAACGAAGGGGTAGGATCAAATTTCGAAGTAGTGGAAGCTGACGCGGCATTGATCGAAGCAGAAATCAATTTCCTTGCGGCACTTTATGATGGCCTGATTGCTAAGGTTGATCTCGAAAAGGCCCTCGGAATATTAAAAACCAATATAGATAACTAAACCAACTAGTATTTCCCTTTTGGGAATCAACCCACCAAACCAAAAGAAATCCACCTGAATTTCACTCAGTTTTTACTGAGACAGAAGCCTTTGGAGATTTTAATCAATCAAGAAAAAAAACCGAGAAATGAAACCGACACTTAAATTTTTACCACTGTACCTGGTCGTTCTTTTTGCATATAGCTGTAGTTCCGGCCCGGGAGAGGGGCTTGATGCAAAGAAGGCTGAATTAGAAAAGCTAAAAACTCAATCCAACGAATTAGCTGAGTCCATTAAAGAATTGGAAACTGAGATTGCCGCTTTAGATCCCGAGTTTGCAAAATTGGGACAAAAAACAATCCTGATCACTACTGCCAATGCACGTAAAGGCAACTTTGAGCATTTTGTGGAAGTGACCGGTTCTGTACTTTCCAAAAAGAATGTGAGCATAAGTGCCGAAGCTTCCGGACTTGTCCTTGAGGTTCCGGCTGTAGAAGGCATGAGAGCCAAAAAAGGTCAGGTGCTTGCCCGAATCAATGCCGAATCTATTCAAAGAAATATTGATGAGCTTCAAAACTCCCTGGATTTGGCAACTACGCTTTTTGAAAAACAGGAGCGACTTTGGAAGCAGCAGATCGGAACAGAAGTCCAGTATCTGGAAGCGAAAAACAGAAAGGAAGGTCTCGAAAGAAGTCTTAAAACCTTGAAGACTCAACTTGACAAAGGTGTTATTCGTGCGCCATTTGACGGAACAGTGGAGACAGTTCAGGTGAGAACAGGAGAGTTGGTACAGCCGGGAATGGCGATGTTTCAATTTGTCGGCGAAAGCGACCTCTTCATTGAAGCTGATATTTCTGAGTCTTATATCGGTGTGATGGCTAAAGGAGACTCGGTTGACGTTAATTTCCCTTCCCTTAATCAGGATTTCAAAACAAAGGTTTCGGCTATCGGATCAATCATCAATCCAAACAACAGAACATTTAAAGTCGAAGTATTCCTTCCCCGAATGCAAAATCTGAAGCCAAATATGATTGCAGTTTTAAGAATCAAGGATTATGAAAATAAAGATGGGGTAGTGGTACCTAGTCACTTGATCCTGAGTGATAACAAAGGGGATTACTTATTCATAGTTACCGATAATGTCGCTAAGAAAACGTACGTGAAGAGAGGCAAAACTTTTGGAGACGAATCTGAGATTATGGAAGGTCTTGCCGGAACTGAGGTTTTGGTGGACAAAGGCTTCCGTGAAGTCGGTGATAATTTTAATGTGAACATTTCGCAGTTGTAAGATCATGGCTGAAAAAGAAAAGTCAAAAACCATCCGTGAGTTTGGATTGTCCAGTTTCAGTGTGGACAATGCTACCTCAGTGGTTATCGTCACCCTGATCATTACAGTAATGGGATTGGGAGCTTATCGCTCTATGCCGAAGGAGAGTTTTCCTGAGATTGTAATTCCAACCGTATATATCGGTACTCCTTATCCAGGTAACTCACCGGTGGATATGGAAAACCTGATTTCACGTCCGATTGAAAAGGAATTGAAATCACTAAATGATGTGAAAGATATCAAATCAACTTCTGTTCAGGATTTTTCCTCTATCGTGGTTGAGTTCAATCCCGGAATTGAAATCGCAAAAGCCATTCAGGATGTAAAGGATGCCGTGGATCGGGCGAAAAGTGAATTGCCTTCTGATTTGGATCAGGAACCGAATGTGGTAGAGATCAATACCGCTGATTTCCCCATCATGAACGTGAATATTTCAGGAGATTATTCGGATACGGAACTGAAAAAATTCGGGGAATATCTGGAGGATAAAATCGAAAAGCTTCCTGAAATTTCTCAAGCAGACCTTGCAGGAACCGTAGAGCGTGAGATTCAAATCAATGCTGATCCCTATAAAATGGAGGCAGTTGGTGTCAACTTCAGTGATATTTCGGGCGCGATCAATTCGGAAAACCTGACTGTTTCGGGAGGTACTATCCGAACTGGTGAGTTTCAGAGAACACTTCGGATCGATGGTGAACTGACCAATCCTATGCAGCTGCTCGACCTGATTGTGAAGACAGATAATCAGAAGATCGTCTATCTCCGTGATGTGGCTGAGATCAAGGATACCTATAAAGAGAGATCTACCTACGCCAGAAATAAAAATCTGCCTGTAGTGACAATCAACGTAGTAAAAAGAAGCGGCGAAAACTTGCTGGATGCTGCAGACAGAATCCGAGAAATCATTGACGAGGCAAAAGCTGAAAGATTACCGGCTGATTTGGAAATCGCAATCACGAACGATCAGTCTAAGCAGACTCGTTTGCAGGTAAGTGATCTGGAAAACTCCATCATTTTCGGAATAATCCTGGTTGTTTTGGTGTTGATGTTTTTCCTTGGGTTTAGAAATGCACTTTTCGTGGGATCGGCTATTCCGCTTTCCATGTTTATATCTTTCCTGATTCTGAATTCCTTCGGAATCACGCTAAACCTGATGGTTCTATTCTCTCTGATTCTCGCGCTGGGTATGCTCGTGGACAACGGAATCGTAGTAGTGGAGAATATATATCGCCTCATGTCAGAAGGCAAGGATCCGATTGAGGCTGCCAAAGAGGGAGTGGGAGAAGTGGCCTGGCCGATTATTACTTCTACTCTGACAACCTTAGCGGCATTTTTACCATTGGCTTTCTGGCAGGATACCATCGGGGAGTTTATGAAATTCCTTCCGATCACCTTGATTATTGTACTTTCTGCTTCGCTTTTTGTCGCATTGGTAATTAATCCTGTGATGACCTCGCTCTTCATGAAAGTGGATGATGTGACCAAAGAAAAGCCAAAACAAAAATCAATAATCGTTTCTGGTTCTTTCCTGGTACTTGCTACGATTTTCTACCTGGCAGGTTGGAATATTATGGGTTCGCTCTCATTAATAACTTCAGTCTTTATCCTGATAAACATTTTCTTTTTGCGAAAGGCAATTGCCTGGTTTCAGAATGTTCTCCTTGTCAAAATGGAGAATGCCTATGAGTCAACGTTGCAATATGCATTAGCAGGAAGGAGACCTTACATGTTTCTCGGAGCGACAGTTTTATTGCTTTTTCTTTCACTGGGATTGTTGGTTGTCAGAGCCCCGAAAATTCTTTTCTTCCCGGACAATCAGCCTCAGCTGGTGAATGTCTTTGTGGAATTCCCGATTGGAACAGACATCGAAGCAACGAATAAGTTTGTCGATGGTATGGAGGATGAGTTGATGGTCTCATTGGAACCTTACAACAATATCATTGAATCAGTAATCAGCCAGATAGGTGAAGGAA
The DNA here is from genome assembly GCA_029945945.1 of Algoriphagus sp. Lineage (GTDB taxonomy): Bacteria > Bacteroidota > Bacteroidia > Cytophagales > Cyclobacteriaceae > Algoriphagus. The sequence continues at coordinate 673,745 of JAQSDM010000005.1, forward strand.
CAGGAGATCCGACGGAGGGTCCAAGCAATCAGGCTACTCCAAACAAAGCAAAAATCACGATTGGTTTTGTGGATTACATAGACCGCCAGGGAATCAATACCAATGGTGCCATGGAAGTAATCCGCGACTTGGTAGTCAAATATCCGGGAGTTTTGATCACCGTAGATAAGCAGCGAAATGGTCCGCCTGTCGGAAAGGCCGTGAATATTGAGTTTGTTGGTGAAAACTATGAGCAATTAATTGACTTCGTGAATGAAACTCAAGAATACCTGAATAATCAAAATATTGCTGGAATTGAAGAATTGAAAACTGACCTTTCACTGGGAAGTCCTGAAGTGATCTTGGATATCGATCGGGAAAAAGCCAGAAGATTCGGACTTTCAACCTCAACGATTGCAACTGAGCTCAGGACATCTTTATTCGGACTGGAAGTTTCCAAATACAAGGAAGGTGAGGATGATTATCCAATCCAGTTGAGATTGGATGAAAAATATCGATATGATATCAATACTCTAATCAATAAGAAAATTGGTTTCCGGGATAAATTTGGAGATAAGAGAGAGGTGCCTATTTCGGCAGTTGCCAATGTCCAATACGGATCTACTTACGGATCTGTGAAAAGAAAGGATCTTGAAAAAGCAATCACAGTTTTCTCCAACGTGTTGGATGGTTACAATCCCACTGAAATCAACCAGAAAATTCAAGACGTAATGGTGAATTATCCTGTTCCGGATGGCATCACTGTGAAATTCACAGGTGAGCAAGAAGAGCAAGCTAAGTCAATGGCGTTCCTTGTAAATGCTTTGTATGTTGCACTCGCTATGATCTTCCTGATTATCGTGGCTCAGTTTAATTCAGTAGTGACACCTTTGATCATCATGGCTTCTGTGGTGCTGAGTACGATCGGGGTATTCCTTGGTTTGGTGATATTCAACATGGATTTCGTGGTGATCATGACCGGTATCGGTATTATCTCGCTCGCAGGAGTAGTGGTGAATAACGCGATCGTTTTGATTGATTATACCAACTTGGTTCGTGAGCGAAAAAGAGAAGATATGGGTACAAAAAAGGGAGAATATCTTTCACTTCCGGATTTGATGAACAGTATTGTGGAGGCAGGTAAGACCAGACTTCGTCCGGTGTTGCTTACCGCGATCACGACGGTGTTGGGTTTGGTGCCGTTGGCGATCGGCATGAACATTAATTTTGCTACTTTATTAAGTTCTTTTGACCCTCAGTTTTACGTGGGAGGGGATAATGCAAATTTCTGGGGTCCGATGGCCTGGACAGTAATATTTGGGCTAACCTTTGCAACTTTCCTTACGTTAGTCATCGTACCAGTCATGTATTTGTTAGCTGATAAAGTCAATATGAAGCTGCGCAAAATTAAATCATGATTGTTTTAAGGTTGGTGGTTTTTTTTGAAGAAACCTCCGGGACAATGTCCCGGGGGTTTTTCTCTTTTTAAGATAAATCAAACCTTCCCTTTCCCGATCGAAATCTGTACTTTTGCAATCTCAAAAGAGGTTAAAGTAGATGGATGATTTTAAGTGGTACGTGATGTACACAACTTCCCGGGCAGAGAAAAAAGTGGCAGAAAGACTCAGGGAAAGAGGTTGGGAGGTATATTTACCCCTTATTGAAGAGCTCAGGCAATGGTCTGACCGGAAGAAAAAAGTAGAGCGCGCCCTCTTTAACGGGTACGTTTTCGTGAAGACAAATCGGAATAAGCTTTGGGAATGTTTGCAGGTACCGGGGGCGGTTAAGTTCGTTCACTTTTCCGGTCATCATGCCACAGTGAGAGAAGAAGAGTTGGAATTGATCCAGAGAATCCTTGCCACCGGTGTGGGAGTTGAGACAGACGGAAGTGAAATTGCTCCGGGGGAGAAAGTAAAAGTCCTTGGCGGCCCACTTCAGGATTTGGTGGGAGAGTGTATCGAAAAAGGAAATAAAGATTACTTTCTGATTCGTATTCCGGGAATCTACCAAAATATGCTGGTCCAAATCCCACGAAAATTTTTACAGGTAGTTGAGAATGCTCCATCAAAATAATAAACTAAAAAGGCGGCCTTGGTCGCCCTTTTTAATTCTCTCTGGATTTTTTGGTGCCAATTCTAATTTTTTCCGCAGTAGTCGAATCAATAGGTTGTGGTCTCCTGCTTAGGATCTGAGTGCCCGGGTTGATTTGGAGCTCTCTTTTATCAATCAATTGGTTGCCGACTTCCACAGGTCTGACTGATGCTTTTTGGACAGAGTCCCGAATTTCCATGATTGTATAATTCTGAATCGGTCCGAGGTTTAAGATGACAGTGTCTGAAGCAGGAAATACTTCCATGCTATATTGGCCGGGATCTATTTGGTGTAGAGAATCCATTTCCTCTGCTTTTATCAAAAAAAGCATCACTTCGGTGACTTGTTCACCTGTAGGAGAGGTTGCATCCAGGCTCATCGCTAAAAGAAATTTCTCCCCTTGATATCCAGCTTCTCCTTCACCAGTATCTGGTGAGGAAGCGGTGTATTCACCATTGGAGGACGAAGATTTATATCCCATTTCCGAAAAAAACAAGAGACCAACCACTACTAAAGCAGCAACAGAAGCTGCATAGGGCAAGATTTTTCTTAAACCAGTTGGCTTCACTTTATTGGGCTCGGCATGAGAGGAAGGTGGAGCCAGACTTGGACTTGGGGGAATTGAGGGAGATTTTGAAGAGGAGGGACGATTAGAAACTTTAGGAGAGATAGTTGATTCTTTCAAATCCCTTTCAAATTCAGGAAGAGGCTTTGAATGCTTGAGGTCAGGTTTAGTGTTCTTTCCAGATTTTTTCTCCAATTTTTTTGATTTTTCCCCTTTCCGGTGTGTTTCCGGAGCCGGAAGTCCTTCTTCTGCAATTTCAAACTTTTGCAAGGCATCTGGCACTATTGCCTCTGTCTTAACATTTCGCTCCAGGACGATGTCCTTTTTGCGTTCAAATCCCTCAACGATCTGAATTAAAGTCACCCGCAAAACCAAGGTAAAAGTGCCCTCCCTTTTTGGTTTCACATCGAAAAGCCATTCGGTAAAGTCATCCTCAAAGATTAACTGTTCGTTATTGTTCAGGGCTTCGATTTCAAAATTCTGACCATTTCGACTTTCCTCAAGTGATACCTGCATCACATTTCCAAGTCGGATGGATTCGATTGCCCGTTCTTCTTCAGGAATGGCCAGTCCCTCTGTCAGGAATATTTCCTCCCAGGCCAAACGCACTGTGCAGCGAGTCCATTTTTCCACTTGCATCATGCCTGGGATATGGTAAAGGACTTTCCCCTGTTTTTTGCCAGGCTGACCTGAGGACACCGGCTGGGGCAGATTCGTGTTTTGGATTTGAAGCGCCTCAGTCAGCGGTTGGTAGTGCTTAGACCGCATGATTTCCAGCGTAAGGGTATTCATATTGCTGAGCTTTCCCGCAAGGCTGTCTATTGCTCCGCGAATGTCGGTATAGAGATTAATGTCTTCCTGAACCTTTCTGGTATCGGCAAGATTGTCCAGTGCCTTGACACTTTCATTGAGTTCCTTGATTTTTTGATCCCAATATTTGAGGTAATTGATGATTCCCAAAGCATCGTAAATGTTCGCATCGGGAAGTACCACCGGGAATACGCGGCCGTAGAATTCTCCTTTTTTCTCCACCTCCAAAAGCTCAAACATGCAGTTTTTAGACTTCAGATATTTGTCGCTGATGATCAATACAACGAGATTGCCCTGACCGATTTTTTCCATAAACTCCCGGATTAGTCCTTTGAATCCGAGATCCGCTTTGTCCCGAACCAGATGGATAGATTTTGCGATGAGTTCGGCCTCGATTTCGTTTGCAACGACTTCACTTTCTCCGCCCCAGGCATAGGATATAAAAACTTGATGATCAGCCATAAAAATCAAAAAAAAAGGTTGTGATTTTGAAGGTAGTTCACATTCCTGAAAAGGTCAAGAAATAAAAAAAGCAACCAGTTGGGGTTGCTTAGACTTGATGTTTAACTCGTTTAATTTTTGCTTTTTGGTATCAAATACCTTCTGTATACGATCTGAGCCTGAGCAAACTGGTCATTGTATTTATTCGAACCGGCGTTGCCGTCCAGGTTATCATTGAAAGTCCAAAGGATAGTGCCTTCGCCAGCGATATCTGAATAGTTACCAATTCTATAGCTGAGTCCTGCCCTTACAGGAATGTATGGAGTAGTCAAAGAGTGATTGGTCGGATTTTCGTTTTCTTCAAAGGATTTGGTTTGCTCGGTAGCTACGTGCATTACACCAATTCCAAATCCACCATAGATATTAAACTTGCTCCTATTCATGTGGTGATTGTAAGGGATCAGGTTCATACTCGGAATCACATCAACAAAATACATCGAACCAGCAGCAGTAAATGAGGATTCGTTTTTCACCCAGTTTTCCTGGATAACTGTCGGAGGATTTCCTCCACTGCTTATTTGCTGAAAACCAACAGTTCCCCGAAGGTCAAACATGGAGTTTATTTTTCTGGAATAGGAGGCAGAAATAGCAGGTTTGATTTCAAAATTCCATTCTCTGTACTGTCCGCCATTATCCAAGTAAGCGAAAGAAGGGCCTATTCCAATTGAAAATACATTGTTACGGGGAATCTTCTCTTTATAGAAGCTTTGGCCGCTAGCAAGACCCGAAGCCAGGGAAAAAAGAAGAAAAAAAGAAAGATGAATGAGTCTGGACATGTTGAAGAATTCTGAGGATGGAACAGCAACTGAATTCACTTTGCAAATTTGACACCAATTTTGAAATGAATGGTAGTCAGATCATTCTAAAAACTGAAGTGATTCCGATTTATTGCTATCGAGGTTGGATTTCAAGCTCCTTCGAAAGCACGCTGGATTTCTTCCTCTGTGGTTTTCAACTTTGATTTGCAAATTTTTACAAGTTGTGCTGCTTCCTGAACCAATTCTGCGAGTTCGTCCACGCTCTTCTTTCCTTCTTCCAGTTGTGCCAAAATAGACTCCAGTCTGATCATGGCCTCATTGTAGTTGATGTCGCTCATTTTTCCTCAATTTGTGTAATGGTACTGTTGATTTTTTCCCCTGATGTATGGGTCACTAATTGATCCCCAATATGGGCTTTTGTCTGGGAAATTGGTATTCCGTTAATTTCAGATCTGGTGTATCCTCTCGCAAAAATCGTCTCAGGATTCAGCTGTCGCAGTGAAGTGATCCTGGATTCCAGCCGTTCATTTTCCTTACTTAAAAAATTATCCAAAGCTTTTTTAAAGTTTTTTTCCAAAGAGTCCAACTGGATTGTTTGAACTCCAATCCGGTTTTTTGCCAAGGTCGAAATTCTACTCGTTTTAGAGGTCAGTTTTTCTTTCTCCAGGTTCAGGCGGTTTCCGATTCCGGATTTAATTCGAAGGCTGAATTGATTCAAAAGTGTTTCCTCCTCCCGAAGTTTTTGGCGAGTTGCCCGATCAAGTCGGGTAAGAGCAATCCCAAGGTTTTCTTCAAATTCGCGGAAGCCGGAAAGCAGAAATTCCGCCACAGCAGTCGGAGTTTTGAGTCTTGTATGTGCGACCAAGTCGGCAATCGTTTCGTCCCGCTCGTGACCTATTCCTGTGAAAACCGGGAGAGTACAGTTTGCAATCTTTGCTGCCACCCGATAATCATCAAAGCAATCCAGATCAAGTTGGGCTCCTCCACCACGGATGATGACGATGGCTTCCAATTGGAGCTTTTCCCGCATTGATTCCGCCAGGGTGATTGCTTGCACAAGGCTAGCAACCGCCTCATTTCCCTGCATCATCGAGGGAAAAAGTCTATGATAAAGCTTGTATCCGTTGGGATTATGTTCGATTTGATTGATGAAATCACCGTATCCTGCTGCGGTCGGACTGCTGATAATGGCGATTTTCTGCACCAGAATCGGAAGTTGAAGATTTGCATTGAGCCTCAGCAAACCTTCTTTAGTGAGCCGATCGATGGTTTCTTGTCTGATTCGAGCTCTTTCGCCAAGGGAAAAAGAAGGATCGATGTCCTTGACATTGACGCTGAGTCCATAGACAGGATGGTAATTGACATTGACCTGGGCCAGAACTTTCATTCCGTTTTTCAGGCCGCTTCCGGTCTGGGATTCAAATCTTGCAGCGACAGTTCGGTAGGTGAATTGCCAGAGGTTTGCCTTGATTTTGGCCATCACCTGGTTTCCCTGCTTTTCTACCAACTCAAAATAAGCATGCCCTTGAGGTGCCTGGCGAAAATCCGCAATCTCTCCGATCACCCAGTAAACCGGTTCCAACTCATTTTCTAAAACTGATTGGATGAGATGGGTTAGTTCGGAGATGGACTGAGGATTTTGCATCTCAGTTCATTTTTTGAAACTCCAATTTGATTTGAGCGCTGAGTTCCTTGGTAGCTCGAAGCATCGGCAATCTTACCTGATCTCCGCAAATTCCCTGATGTTTCAGGAGATTTTTGATTCCCACAGGGTTTCCTTCCAGATACATCAGGCTGTTCAGGCCGAGGATCGAAAAAGCAGCCTTCAGGCTTTCCTTGTCGGTTCCATGACACATTTTCTTGAAAGTTTCCGGTAGCGCATTTGCCAAAACTGAAATAATCCCTGATCCCCTCACGCTATTCAAAGCGCGTGTCATGAGGTCATCTCCTGATATCAGCAAAAAGTCTTTCGGCATTTCTGCCGCGATCTGCATGCATTGCTCCAGATTTCCACTTGCTTCCTTCATCCCGATGATATTTGGGTGCTCGGCAAGTTTCAGCGTGGTAGCCGCGGTCATGTTGGACATGGTGCGACCTGGAATATTGTATAAAATCACAGGAACCGGGCACTCGTCTGCAATAGCAGTATAGTGAGCGATGATACCGGCCTGACTTGGTTTATTGTAATAGGGGCTGACGGATAGAATCGCCGAAATCCCGGTAAATTCCGCGTTTGCGATATCATCCAAAACGGCCTGCGTATTGTTTCCTCCAATTCCGTACACAATCGGAACTCGTCCCTGATTGTGCTCAAGGCAAGTTTTCAGCACTTCTCTTTTCTCCAGCGAACTCAAAGTTGCCGCCTCACCTGTAGTGCCTAAAATGACCAGATAATCCACGCCTCCATTGATCACATGATCGACGAGCCGTTTAAGTCCATCGAAATCAATCGAGAAATCTTCCTTTAACGGTGTGATCAGTGCTACTCCGGTGCCTTTTAACTGGTTCATTTTGATATTCTGTAGGTTTGAGGGCGTAAAGATAATGGGCTAAGCGGTTTTTATCGGCCGTTCGAAGAAAAAATAGGGTTTAGTGGGTTTAAAGCAGGAAAATGGGGGTTCAGGGCTGATCCTTTTATTGGCTTTCTGTCACTTTCCCTTGAACCATCTTCGAAAATTCCTCCTCCGAAATCAGAGGTGTGCCGAGTTTTTGGGCTTTACGACTTAATGCTTCATAACATTTTATAGCTAGTTGCTTTAACCCCGTGCCATTTTGGGTAACTGGGAAAGCTGTGCTTTTACTCATAAAGGATTGGTAGATTTCAAAGAAAATATCCAATTCCTGATCGGTTCTAAAGCCAATCAAATTCGCAATTAATTTGCCTAAACCCAAAAAATGGTTGTCAAGTGGAGCAAGGCCCAAAGCCTCCAAACCGAAAATTAGCTGACTATGCCGCAGGTCAGCGAGAATTAATTCTTCAATCAAAGAATTGGGCGAAAATACTTTTTGGTTTTCCATATTCATTTCATTTAGGCACTTCTTTTTAATCTGGGAGAATCAATAATCCCCGATCTGTCTAAAAAGAAGAGCGAAACGAATATTTCTGGATTTCTTAAGGTAATCTATTCCCGGAAAGGATAAAATATCTACTCAAATTCCTATTTTACCTAAGAATTAAATATGCTTATTCTCCTCCGAATGGCGAAAAGTTTTAAATTTGATATATGACAAACAGCAGCCAAAACCCCAGGAATATTCATCAAGGCCGAAACGTCAAACGTTTCAGGGAAATGCTCGGCATCAAGCAGGAAGCCCTTGCCTATGAACTAGGAGAGGACTGGAACCAGAAGAAAATCTCCCTTCTTGAGCAAAAGGAAGAAATCGAAGCAAGCTTACTTGCCCAGATCGCCGAGGTGCTTAAACTGCCCGTGGAGGCTTTCCGGAATTTTGACGAGGAACAGGCTGTGAATATTATTGCGAATACTTTTCATGATAGCGCGGTAGGAAATACTTTTAAGGAAGGGGCTCAAGCAAATTTTCATTGTACCATAAATCCCATTGATAAATTAATCCAGCTTCACGAGGAAAAAATCGCACTGTACGAACGGATGTTGAAGGAAAAGGATGAGATGATGGGGAGGTTGGAAAGGTTGATTGGGAAGTGATTTTAAAAAATTATGAACTTTTCTAAATTTTTAAATAAAAAGTCAAAGCTTTTAAATAATATTTTCAGTTATAAGTAAAATAAATTATCTTTGCACTCCCAATCAAATGGATTTTGAACTGGTTAAAATTAAAGAATTAAGCGGAAAAAAGGCGTCTATTTATACTGTACTGCATAATAGGGCTAATAAATCACTATTTGACAATTTTCTTGAAGAAAATTTGATCACATTTAAAAGTGAAATTTCAGAAATTCTAAGAAGATTAAATACAATTGCAAACAAAACAGGTGCTCTTGAGGGATTTTTTAAGCCAAATGAAGGAAAACCTGGAGACGGAATCTGTGCTTTGTATGATCGGCCAAACAGCAATTTACGTTTATACTGTATTCGCTTCGGTCATGAATTAATTATTTTGGGAGGAGGAGGTCCGAAACCAAAACCAATTCGAGCCTTCCAAGATGATGATAAATTGAAATCTGAAAATTACCAATTAAGGGAAATAGCTCAGAAGATCATGAAGGCCCAAAAAGAAAAAGACATTTGGTTTAGTAAAGATTTTCTTGATTTTGAAGGTGAATTAAAATTTGAAGATTAGCCCTACCACCATGAAAGAACTACAAAATACATTACTTACTTCACTTCTTAATGAAATCGATCCTTTGGAGCAATCCAAAACCGATGCGAAAATGGAAATTGCAGCCAAAATAGGTCAAGCAATGAAAGCGAAAAAATGGAAAAAGAAGGATTTGCTTGAGGCTGTTGGAAAAGAAAATCCATCGATTATCACTAAGTGGCTTTCCGGCACTCATAATTTCACCACCGAAACGCTGGTTGAATTAGAGCATGCTTTAGATATTAAACTAATCCATAGGGAAACTAAGGATCAAGTGACGGTTAAATACAATGTTCACATCAGCCAAGAAGTGGGTAGACCTGAAAAAAACAGTTATTTCAATGATATTATGACTGCTACGTTGGTGAGCAAACATAATAAAATAATGGAATTTCACGCATAAGAATAAAGTGTATGCCTAAGCAAACTACAGAAAATCTGAACTTTCAAATAAGAGGAATGGAAATTTTAGATTCTTGTCTAAATGCACCCACTTCTCCTCTGCCATCAAATCCTAAATTTCAATTTGACCTTGCTATTGAGCATCGTGTAAATCTTGAAAATAAGTTTGTAATCGTAATTTGTAAAGTGGGCATAAGAAGTGAGTCCAAGGAAATTCTGTACGGAGAATTACGTGGGAGTTGTATTTTCTTTGTTGAAAAGTTAGATGAATATTTCATTCAAGAATCAAACAAATTAACTCTCCCTGATGATTTTGTAGTAACACTCAATTCTGTTACTATTTCCTCTATTAGGGGGCTAATGTTCTCGTTTTTTAGGGGGACATTTCTTCATCAGGCTGTTTTACCGATCGTAGATCCAAAATCATTCGAAAAGACTATTTGAATTGATGATAAGTAGTTTTTCTGTTTAAATTTTAAATCACCAAGTTTTCCTTTCTGAATTCAGCCAACTTTTGATTTTTTAAGGATGCTGCCTTGCTGATGGATATGAATTCCTCTGCCAAGGCTCTGAACAAAAGCTGTGAAAAGCGATTTGAATGCTCTTCACCTTTATAGTCTACCGGTTCTTGTTGTCGGTAGCCCAATTGATTAAAGACAATATAGAACTGCTTGAGGTAATTCTCCGAAATCAACTGAAGATCCTTCGCTCGGTAAACGATGGCTTGCATGGATATACCATACTGTTGCTTGATTGCTGCCAATTCCTGAAATGAAAGTTTACTTCGCTTGCCGCCCAGTTCTTTTTTGAGGGTTTCTTGAGGGATAAGCATGGCAGTTGCAAAAGCATGGCATAATCGTTCTTTTTCCTTTTCAGGAAGCTGATTCACATCCAACAGCAAGTGGGCTAATTCATGCAAAGCAGTAAATCGTTTTCTTTCAATAGCCTCGTTAAGTTTTGCCTTATTCAGTACGATCAATGGGATTTTGTCGCCATTTACCCAAGTTGAAAATCCGTCAAATTCCTCTGAAGAATCAACTTCCAATACTTTAACATGATGATCCTCAAGTAGCTCAATGACATTGGAAAGCGCATCAGTACCCAGACCCCAAGCTTTTCTTAAGGTTTCAGCGGCCATTTCTACATTTTCTAAAGACTGAATAGGCAAACCTCTAAGAGGATTATCAAATTGGGTTTCTATCCCAAGAATTAGCTCCAATTCAAGATAACGTCCCAGTTCGTCCTTAGCGATTTCCACAATTCGGGTTCGCTCCTTTGCCGGGTAGTTTTCCATTTTACGGAATTCGATGGTGCCAAATTCCAGCACCTGATCGGAGAAAAAGTAATCCGGACATACTCCCAATGCTTTGGAAAGGATACTGATCATTTCACTATCGGGGATAACCTTTCCTAGCTCGTATTTACTCAGGGACTGCTTGGTTATCCGATTGTTGATTTTGTCAGCCAAGCCCTGAAGGGAAAGTCCATTCATCAGGCGGGCTGATTTGAGGCGTTCGGCGAAGTAGTTCATGGAGTTTTCTTAAAGGAGGAAAAGCAAAGAAGTTGACAAATATGAATAAAAACACATAGCTTGTCAATCGCATTCCAAGGATAGTGACTTTAAATTATGTGACAATGTTTTTTAATATATTTTTAAATTATGTAGGTTAGTGCAATAATTTTTTAAGCCAAGCCACTTATGAATCAGGATCACCTTATCGGAAAGAATCTCCAAGCTATTCGCAAAAAGCTGGGCTTTACCCAGGATCAAATTGCAGCGTACTTAGGGATTTTGAGAGAAGAGGTCAGCTACTATGAAAATGGTAGCCGTGCCATTCCCTCCCCCTTGCTAAGTCAGTTGGCCAATTTATATGGCGTGGATGAGTTCGACTTTTTTGAAGAGGATTTGGATGTGGAAAAAATTGATCTGGCATTCCAATTTGGAAATGTGGAATTCAATGTCAATGATTTATACATTTTTGCCAAATTCAAAAAGATTATCAGGAATTACCTTTTGGTAAAAAAACAATTGGCTCAATAATAACTTAATTTTGAAAACTCCTATAAATTCAATAGAAAAATATAAACAAAGTATTTTTTTAACATAAACTCATTCTACAGATTTTCATGAACACAGATAAAGATTTAGTATATAGACTATTAAGATTAATACCAGTATCTGAATTGAAATTGCTGGTTGCAGATTCCAAAGGGAAAAATCAATTAGAATTGATTCAAGAAATGCAGGTTAGTCATTCATTGGATGAAGTAAAAAAAGAATTAGTAAAACAATATGGATATTTAAAACAACATGTTTATACTTATAAAGTAAGTAAAGCGATTAAATCTGATTTAATAAAGAAAATTCTTGAAGAACATTTTATTAATGTTGGTCAAAAGCACTTCTTTTTTCGTAAATGCACTTTTACAGTTAAGGGTATATATGAAGGATCTGCCAAAGGTAAAATAAGTAACAAACTAGAGGTTATAAATATTGAATTTATTCAGCCTTGTATGGTGAATATTGAAAATGGTTATTTAATAGTTTGCTTTACAATATTGGAAAAAAGTATTAATTCTTACATACCGGATTATCGAATTTTTGAAACAACAATAGATTTTAAGGAGGAAGATGTTTTAAAAGACCTTGAGTCCAAATTAAATGGATCAATAAGCAAAGCGGACCTTAATAAAGGAATAAAATTCCTTTGGGAAAGAGATATAATTGATTCAAAATATGTAACATACAAGAAAACATCTTCCCTTTCAAGGGAGATTATGGATGAAGAATTAACTTATAAAGAAACATACCCAACAGATTATAAGGAAGTTATAAAAGCGCCTTTGCAAAAGACTACATTTAGAATAAAAAAAAATTCTAGTATGTTCTGTGATTTTGTTACCATTCCTAGTGAAGGAGTAGTTTCATTTAACAAGTTTCCGGAAAATTTAAACCAAATTGAAAATGTTATCTCCGAGATTATTAAAAAGAATTGATAATTCTTTCATTGGTCGTATTGTTTCAGACAAACGAGATATAATTGAAAGAACCAATCCAGATAAAATTTATATCGAAAATGTAAGATCTTTTTTTAACACATCTTTTGGAATTGCGAAATTTTTATGTGAAAAAGCTGTTGATTTTGGATACTTTGAGAAGTATTATGGATATAAATGTCCTATTCATGGCAATGTTATTTACTCTTCTAAAACTGAACTAGAAGGAGATCAGGAAGTCTATTGTGGAACCTGTGAGGACTTAGGGAAGGAAAAATTCCGATATTTTGCTAATGAATTGAATACTGTCGTATTCTATAGATTAATCAAAAATAAAGAAAAATATGCCGTTGGATAAAGATAAAGTAGAAGTTTATCAAATTCTTTCTGATATCATCATTAAATGTATTCTTGCTTTTTTTGCGGGTTCTATTCTTGTCGTAGGCTTTGGGTTCTTTGTTTATTTTTTGGTTGAAGAAAAGTTTGGAAGTGCTTCTGGAATTTTTCTTGCAGAATCTGGTTTTTATTTAATAGTTTCTCGTACATACAAGCATTATTTTTATAAAAAAACATAACTATGTTAAGTTTCCCTTTCTGGATTTTACTCTGTCATAATCATCTCTCTAGTTTATAGATACTCCTTTACTTTATTTCTTTCCAAATCTCCTGAGAGGTAAAGGATTTTTTCAATTTTGACTTTTAATATGTCTGATTAATTTTCTCTATTTCGTATAAAATCTTGTAAAAATTTAACTATTTCTGAAGGAGGAATTTTCTTTTCTTCCAAGGGTCTATACCATTCTCCCCATGGGTATTTTTCAAATGTCAGTTTATGATCACTTATTAGAAAATCTAACATAGGAATACCACAATCATTTAGCTGTTTAGCAATATGAGTTGTTAATCTATTAAATATTTGAAGTTGCCATAACGAAACATAAACATCTATATAGTAACCATTTAATTTTTCTGAAATTTCTTTTGCTAAATTTTTGAACTCCTCAATAAGTGGGATTAGGTTCTCAGCGAGTTTATCATACTCTATTGAGTTCGATTTCAGTTCGTCACCAATTGTTGTCCTAGTTGTTGCAAACACTAAAACATCCCTTTTCCAATATTGAAAAAGATTGTTGTTCAAGATTAAGTGGAATTCTGTGGTTGTGGCAAATCGCTCCCCATGTTCAAGCCGCCTGGGCCAATTTTCATTACTCATAACCATTGTAGCTGGTTGGTAAATATTTGGCGTTTGTTTGAATTGGAAATTATAGGATAATGGGTCCACAAATTTAACTTCACCTGATTTGTTAATTATTGAAATAGTTAAAATGCATTTCCCAGGTGCTGAATTTGAAATAAATCCAATTTTAAAAATAAAGTTTTCCTTTTTTTCTGGTGCTTCAGCATCTTTTAAATTCAATTTCTTTTCCTGAATGCTAATTTTTCTTTCCTTTCTCCATTTCAAAAACCTATCTCTGAGATTTAAAAAATTCGTAACAAATGTAACCCCGGCAGCCAATGCTGTTATTAAAACAGGGCCAAAGATCCAAGTAAGTATCTCGGCGTTATTCATTAAATTTTCAAAATTTATTTATCAAATTTTTCAATTTTACAATTCATTTCCCCCGCCGTCATCAGCACCTCCCCAGCCTCTCTCACATACTCCTTCACTTCCTGCTCCACCAACTCCCCCAGAAATGCCTTAGCCAAGGTCGCCTGAGGCAATTGATCAATCTTAGCTTTTAGGCTCTGGTATTGAGATTCAATTTTGTCTGCTAGTGAAAATAGCGATTCAACTGTACTTACAATTTTTTCTTGTTCCACTAAATGAGGAAGATAAATTGGTAAGCTCTTAATTCTAGTTAAAGCAAGTTTTCCTTGAGCAGCAGACATTATGGTCTTTTGTATAAAAGCCTGGCATATGGGTGATCTAAGCCAAATTGATAAATATGTTGGGATTACATATTGCATTTCGGTCAATTTCGCAGCATTCTCAGTTAAATTTGCTCCATCCATTGATTCTGGAATAATACCAGCATCACCAATTTTGGCTCCTACTATGGTAATATATACGTCACCTTCATTGACTATATACCTTGAAATCTTTTCATAAACATCTTCAGTTATATAGAGTAGATTTTCAGTGAGAACAGTTCCTTTTTTCAAATCCCTTGCTCTTATATAAGGGTGATTAGTTATTTCTTCTGTAAGTGCCTCCTCTTTGGGTAATCTTTTCCCTCCCTTTACACTTGCAATAGTTCCAATAATGGTATGAACCCACTCATTTGGAATATCATCTAAACTGTAGTCCTTGTTTCTTATTTCTTTAGCTTTTTGCTTTGGTAAGCCTCCCCCCTCTCTCCATTCCCTTGTCAACTCCCCTGTTACCGCCTGAGTAAGCACCTGCTGACGGAAGTTTTTCAATAAGACCGGAATCCTATCCAGCTTCTCCCGCAAAACATCAAAATGCCCAAACAAAGCATCCAACTTGGCGACTATTCGCTGTTGTTCTTCAGCAGATATTAAAGGAACTGTGAACTCTTTTAATTTCTTTTGATTAATTGAAGATTGATTTACAGAGCGTTGAGCGACATCGATAAACTTTCCTTGAAATCTATAATGCCTGAAAAGGTAATTAAAAAGCTTTTTATCAATCTTCGAATTTGCCCTAATTAGCAATAAGTTCACTCCATGTATTAAGATTCTTTCTCCATTATAAATGGCCGTTTTCCCAAGGTGTTTATCGCTATTTATGTGGCTGAAAAGGATGTCTCCTTCTTGAAGCGAGTATTTCTTTAAAACATCCTCGTCAATTACGACATACTTTACCCTGTTAAAATCAATGGATTCATTAGCAATTGTTTCAATTCGTGAAATGGGAAATGATTTCTCAATCTCTAAATCTAACTGAGGCAGGTTAATTCCATTTGTAATTCTTTCTGTTACATCGTCAAGGGTAGTTAATTCCCATCTTTCAGGCCAGGTATCTTTATTTCTCATCCTAACAAAGCCATTATCCGATCCAACTCTCTTTTGATTGCATCCAATTCATGGGAGGCCGCTCTTGCAATATCCAAAGGATCACCCAAGTCTGAGTTTTTGCTGATGTTTTCGTCCTCTATCAGACCTATATCCAGGGAATCGTTTTTGGAAGCGATCTGATCTCGGGAATAGACCTGCCACCTTGGATCTCCAATCGATTTTCTCTTGGCTTCATTGATTTCACCGGAATATTCATCTTTAACTTGATCTAGCGAAATTCCTCCGGTATAGGCTTTGACAAAATCGGCAAAGGCCTCTCTGGTAAAAGGAGTACGCTTCCCAAAGCTTGGTGCATTGGTTCGCATATCATAGATCCATACCCGTTTGGTATTCCCAGTTTCTTTTTTGCCACGGGTGAAGAAGAGCACATTGGTTTTCACTCCGGCTGCATAGAATATTCCCGTAGGAAGTCTCAGAATGGTATGCAGATCGCATTTGTCCATCAAGTCACGACGGATCTTTTGGCCGTCATTGTCTTCAAATAATACGTTGTCCGGAAGTACCACCGCGGCTCTTGCAGTTCCGGTATCCCGTCGCAAGGAGCGATAGATATGTTGAAGGAAGTTGAGTTGCTTATTGGAAGTCTTGATGGTGAGATCATCCCGTGATGGACGCTCTCCACCTTGCTTGGTGCCGAAGGGAGGATTTGCAAGTACGCCATCGAAATTGCGGAAGGTTTTTCCCAATTCAGTTAAGGTATCGCCCATTTCTATTCTGCTTTCCAAGCCATGCAGTTTGGCATTCATCAAAGCCAGTCGATGGGCATCCTGTACCAATTCGCAACCGGAAAACGCATCATATACCTGGAACATTTTTTCTTTGGCACCCAAGGCATAATAGTCATCAGTTTTTCGCTTAAGGTATTCATCCGCAGCGATCATAAAACCAAAAGTTCCCGCTGCCGGATCATTCCAGCGCTCACCGATTTTTGGTGAAAGCAATTCCACCATGACATTGATCAGAGGCCGAGGCGTGAAATATTGACCGGCACCACTCTTTTTTTCTCCGGCATTTTTCTCAAGAAGCTCCTCATAAATACTTGCAATCTTGTCCTGCTCCTCATCTTCAAACCAATCGATTTGATCAATATTGGTAATCAGCATTCGCAAATTAACCGGCTTACGAAGAGTTGTGGAAGCATTTGTGTAAATCTCCGTGATAGACTCATTGGTAGATAGTGTTCCCAAATTTGCCAGCAAATCCCGGTAAGTATCAAAGAGTTCTTTGTTATCCTTAATCTCCTTGAGTTTGGACCAGCGATAGTGCTCAGGAATATCCTGGTCAAATTTCTTGACTTCGGAAAGTCTCAGAAAAAGTATGTAGGTCAGTTCATTCAGGTACTGGTGATAGGTCACCCCATCATCCCTGAGCACATTACACAGTTCCCACAGTTTCTTCGCAATTTGCTCTGCACTCATCGTTTTGTATTAAGCATATAAGTTTTGGTTCAGCCGGGCGATTACTTCCTCCAGCTGATCCTCAAATAGTTTATTCAATCGGGAAAATCCTCCGTCACCACTGAAAGGCTCTTTGTCCAAATCCTCTTTACTCAGGATGGATTCTTTCATCAACTGCATCTCAAATCGGTCTATCCACTTGAGTTGGATTTTGTTCCAAGTCTTCATCTCCCGGATGGAATTGACGGCCTTCCGTATCCGATCCTCGTGACTTACGAGGGAGCTACCCAAAGAAAGTGTCCGTATAAAAGAAATTATATCAGCAGCTATTTCTTCATTTTTGGCAACTTTCCAGGCAGTTTTCAGTGTATTGGCATTGTATCCGGCTTGATCCAGTTCCAAAAGTAGTTCTTTGAGTGACTTTCGATCCAGCTCTTCCGGTCGGGAACAAACGATTTTCAGGGCGTCGATCCTGTTTTGGTTTTCCTTGATAAAGAGAGCGAAGTTATCCAAATAATCCTCCGGTTTTTTGGATTTTCCATAGCCTCGCTCGATTCCCAAAAGCTTATCAGGTTTATCGGACACCAAAGGTCTTCCAGGTGAATAGCTTAGCTCATCCAGAAATTTCCATAAGCCCGAAAGCTCCATTACCTTTTTGACTGAGAGGGATTGCGGGTCATTTTTGAGGTGTTCGATCAGACTATCAGGATCTTCTCCTTTGGCATTATACCGGAATTGCTCCTCCTTATTTTCATTGAGGTATCTTTTTTTACGCTGGATTTTTGCTATGATTTGCTCGATTTGTCGCTTGACCCGATCTTCTTTTTCGATATGATTCAATTCATCAACCAGCTGACGAAAACTCGCTTTCGGATTGGCTACCACAGGTTTCATCTGGGTAAATTCTTCCAAGGTTTCGTAAATACGAACTGCATCATAGATCTGAAAAATTTCCTTTCCTATCTCATCACAGCGTCGGGTAGCTCTGCCCAGCATTTGTTCGTAGAGAATCCGGGATTTGATCCTTCGAAGAAACACCAAATTACAAATCGACGGCACATCAACACCCGTGGTCAGCAAGTCTACAGTGACCGCAATATTCGGATATTTTTCATTTTTGAACCGTGTCAACTGTTCCTGTGGATCGTAAGACTTTCCCGTGATTTTCTGAATGGCATTATCCGCAACATCAACTCCGATAGCTTCAAATTCTTCTTTAAGATATTGCACTACCCTGTCTGCATGTTCATCGGTAGCAGCAAAAATTAAAGTCTTTTCCTCCCCATCAGGATCCAGTTCTTTGACCAAGTGCTGAATTATTGTTCGGTTAAAATTCTCCGTAATTACCTGCTTGTTGAATCCTGTGATGTCAATTTTGAGTTCATCTTCCAGCTGCTCCAGCTCAAGGATTGAATTGGATTCCTTGTCATAGACTTTAGGCTTTTCGCCTTTTTCCCATTTGATTCCCTCTTCGCCCAGTTTGGTTTTGATCAAGATCGGCGGATCATGATCAATCAGGAAGCCATCAATTACGGCTTCCCGATAGGAATAAGTATAAACAGCAGATCCAAAAATCTCTGTGGTATGCAGGGCAGGTGTCGCCGTCATTGCGATCGCATACGCGTCAAAATAGTCGAGGACCATCCGATACTTGCTCACATAATCCCGCTGATCCCGAAACTCCAGATCATCCTCGTCCATCTCCCGGTCTAACAAGTATCCCCGGTGGGCCTCATCAATAATGATACAATCATACTGATCCACCGAAGGAATAGCTAGATCATCGTTATAAAAAAGCCGCTTAACCATACCCTGCACTGTCGCAAAATGAAGACGGGTGTCGAGTTCCGGAACTGCCTGCTTCAGTGCTTTTACATCATAAATTTCCGAAAAAGTATTCAGCCCAATGATTTTGTTGTCTTTGAAAGCATCGATAGCTTGAGTTGCCAGGAGCGAACGATCTACCAAAAAAAGTATTCGCTTAAATCTGTTTGACTGAATCAATCTGTAGCATAGACCGATGATGGTTCTCGTCTTTCCGGTACCCGTTGCCATGGCAATCAAGCTCCTTCTGTCTTCAGGGTATTCGATCAGTTTCTTCTCTACCGCTTCAATTGCTTTGACCTGATAATTTCTCAAGCCCAGGCCAGTACTTGCTTTGAGAAAATCTGCAGATTCATTTTTTAGCTTTTCCTCGGATTCGGTTACATCCTTTTCAAATAGCTTGACGAGTCCTTCCGGGCTATACCAGCCTTGCAAAGCGCGAGATCTGCCATGAGAATTTCGAACGTCCAAAAACCACACACCGCTTTTTGTTTTGATCTGTTCGAGGTAAGGCCTTCCATTCGTAGAAAAAAGAAAAGGGACAAAGTAATCACCCCATTTTCCAATAAACTTGGCTTCATTTCCGGGGGAAATTAGCTCTGCGTAAACTTTGGACTGCTGTAAGTCTGTAGAGATATCCGAAGCATATTTTTTGGCTTCCACAATTCCGTAAAGCTCAAAACCCACAAAAAGAGCATAATCAGCCCATTTGGACCCGCTTGGCCATTCTGCTATTGCAATGTTTTTACCACGTTGTGGTAATGTCTTGTGAAGTTTGAAATTTAGCTGATTAGTATCTACTTCCCATCCAGCCTGTCGGAGTTGCCCGTCAATAAGCATTCTCGTTTCAGCCTCGGACATTTCAATTTTCTTAGCTGCTTGCTGGGAGCGAATTTTGATCTCTTGCTGTTTTTCGGCAGGAAGTGTTGATTTATCCCGTTGATCCAGGAGTTCTTGAAATTTGCTCTGAAGCTCTGCATATTGAGATTCCAATTCATTCAATGCATGTCGAGCGTCCAGCTTTTCAGGAACTTTGAATCTTGATTGGCTCAGATCTTCATTCTTCTCTGAATAGGATTGGTAAAACCACTTGGCGATCTTAAATGTGGAGAATAGCAATTCTTCCGCTTCCTTAAGAGTTCCCTTATTTTGATGAACGGCAATATTCCCTTTGTGCTTGATGCTGTTCAGAAGGTCATTTACCTGAGATGGAATGATTTTTTCAAGCTCAAGAGCCTTAATTCGATTATGAAAAGTGTTGTCATAGGGGAATTCCAGGTGATGCTCCTCGAAAAGAAACTCAGTCAGTCGCTCCCCAAATTGGCGCAATTTAAAAAGTGAGGTAACCGGGTCTTGATGTAAGTTAAATTCTGACGCTTGCCCTATGTTGAAAAGTATTGGGAATTCCAGTTCCAGAAATGAAAAATTAGATTTAAGCATTAATATTAAGTTTTTCCGATTTAGGTAGTTTTAGGATCAATGCTCCTTTATACATCCAGCTTAAATAATGAATTAATTCGGTAATTTAAAAATGCTTTTTCTTTTTGATCAGTGAAGTTTTTTGGAATTGTAAACAGAAACCCTAATTCATCAAATTTTCAAAAAAATGGAGGAGTTCGAACATGGATTTCAATATCGGGACTCCAAGTATCCATAATCCAAGAATTAGAAACACCCCAAAGAGGGTAAATAGAAATAAGCTTCCTTTTATCCCAAATTCTTTTTTGTCTCCTAAGAAGTTGCTTAGGAAAATCACAATAGATACCCAAGAAAAAAGCAACAGGAATGTAGCTCCTATTTTCGCAAGTATACTTACCGCGAAATACCAAGGATAGAGAAAAACCCCAATCAGAGAGAAAAAGATGAACAATTGCGCAAAAAACAACTTTCCTTTTTCAAATAGAACTTGCCTTTTTTTCTCACCAGTCTTGGATAGGATGTATTGTACATTCATATTCAAGACGTTTTGATAAGGGATTACGAAGCAGTCTCCGGGAATTTCTTTTGCTGGGATATTTTCGCCTTTCGAATTGCTGTATCTGCGAGTCCCGGCCAAATAAAGGGTTTCAAGATTTCCATCAGGAGCAGTAGTAAATTGAATAAGATTGCCTGAAAATAGCCTGTCATCTCCCTCTCCATATTTGACTAAGACATCCAATAATGTCGCCTCGACTTTGCCAGATATTGCCAGATTATTTCTGAATTCTTTTGTTCTAAGAATTTCACCAGAAAAGTGATAGTGCCATTTATTGGAGAATCGGAATACGTTGGTGTTTATGTCAAGTTTAAAAAGTCTTACGAATTGAAATGCCATATGGCCTAAAAATATTGCTACTGTAACTGACGCAAAAAGGTAAAGCAGGAAGTTCGTGAGTTTTTCAAACTCCATGTTGGGAACCTTGTTTTCTTTTAATTCCTCATGCGTTTTTGTAAGGAATTCAAACAGGCTAGAGTATTCTACATTGAAGGTGTTGATAAACAAGAAAAACGTCACTACTTGAGTTACCATTCCCCAAAAAAGGCTGGTAACGAATCGGTCTGCAAATTGGCCTGATTGGAATTGGTTAGCGAATGGACCCTGAAAATAGAATCGCTTAAAAAACACTCCCGGTACTACCAGAATTACAATGTATAGAATAGTTACAATTGTAATACTGGCATCCATCTATCAATGGTTGAGGCTGATAGTGATCTTTTTGTGATTGGATAGCTCAAGATCTACCTCTTTTACTTGTTTTTTTGGGTCTTTTAGATCATCAATAGCCTGAAAGTAAATCTTCCTGTCCGCAGGGTTTTCAAGGATTTCCTGAATGTCCGAACTTAAAAGTTGGTCATTTGTGAGGAAATACGTATTCACAACTTCCTTCGCATTTTTAAGTATCCTAAATAAAAGTGACATGGCTTTGGAGATTGGATCAATGAATTTATAATTTCTTAAATCAATTACTCAATCTAGGAAAGAAAAGTTTTACCTCCTGAAGTTAATTTGGGTGAATTTGTGGTAATTGACACTATATGTCAATCTTTTAATAGTTTAAAATTCAAGCTAGACTTTAATTTTTTTTCAAGGATGTTTCTGAAATCCCCTATCATTTTTTTTACAAGGATAGTTGATATTAGAAGGTCTCTTGCCCATTTTTCGCTGGACTTTTCAAATTTGATTCTGGCAAATGAATTTCGCTTTTTTTAGAAGTGCTGTTTCAAATCAGACGGATCTCTTCCAATTGTAGAGCTAAAATCTAAGTCAAAATTAGACTTTAAACAGTTATTTTCTAAAATAACCAAGTTCAGCATTTCTAAGATTTTATATACTAGTTAGGATCATTTCGAGTTTTCATGAATTGGCTTTTTATTCCCCATTAAAGGTCAGGATACTCAACCTCAAACCTCTAGCAGCCTATCCACAGTCAGCAGAAACACTTCATTTTTACTGATATTAAAATCATACCAAAACCAATTCAAAACCGAATCAAATTCGTAATAAAAACAACTTAGAGATGGTAATACTTACTTTTTGAAACTTGATTAATCAAATTTTTATAACTGATTACTAGTGATTTATCTGTTATTTGAGTAAACTCACCTAGGACTTTAATGTAAATGAGTTATGGCTAGATTGGCAAACAATTCCCTGGCAGGGCTGAATGGTAACTTGGGAGACATGATTTTTTACCAGATTAATGGGGTGACCTATGTCCGACGGAAACCCAATAAACGGACAAATGCGCAAAAAAAGCGGATGAAAACGTCTCCGATCAATGAGCGTTCACAGGGGATGTTTAAGATGGCGCATCAATATCTCAAAGGACTAAAATTAGTGATTGCCTTTGGCTATCAAAACTTCGTAAAAGGAGCGAGTTACCCTTATCACGCCTGTTATTCACACATCCGATTAAACAGCTTTGCCTTTGACGGTCGAGAATTTCACATTGATCCTTCCTTGGTTCAACTGAGTAGGGGAACGCTTATGGGCCCTGAAGATGCCCGGGCCGAGAGAACCGCAGAAGGTGTCTTATTCTCATGGAAAGACAACTCCTGGATTTCAAGTGCAAAGCCTACTGATAAAGCCTTTTTAATTATCCATAACCCCGTCAAAAAGGCAGCTGAATGGGAAGAACTCGGAAGTCCCAGAAGTCAAACCCAATTTTTAATGAAGCGGTATTATTGGGATTCAGAAGGACAATGGTATGCCTATTTGGCATTCAGTCAGGAAAATCCTTACACCAAGAAGCAGATTCTTTCTGATTCAGTGTATTTGGGGGTTGTTTAATGATTGAATACTAGTGAATTGGACTTAGACCCTAAAGGGTAAAACGGACAAATCAATTAGGCTTTCAGGTCAGCTCTTAAAAGATCCTACTATCTGTCGACATTTAACTTTTCACTTGTCTTTATTATTGTGTCTAAAGTCTAATATCTATTCCCCCACCATCCTCAAAAACTCCTCCTCCGAAATCAGGGGCACTCCAAGTTTCAGCGCTTTTTCCTTTTTGCTCGGACCCATTTCTTCGCCTTCGATGATGAAGTCGAGATTTTTGGAAACTGTCTGAATGTATTGGCCGCCATGAGCATTCACAAAATCCACGATTTCATCCCGCTTGAATCGGTTTAACCTACCGGAAGCCAGGATTCTTTTTCCTGCCAGTGAAGTTCCCAACTGGGTTGATTCCCGGTTTTCGATTTCAAACTTCAATCCATGGGATTTCAGTCGTTCAATGATCTGAAGGTTTTCGGGCTGCGAAAAGAATTCCCGGAGACTGTGGACGAGCGTTTCGCCTACACCATTGATGTCGAGTAATTGCTCATTGCTGGCTTCCTGAAGTTTCTCGATGGTGCCAAAGTGCTTCGCAAGCAACTGGGCTGTGTTTTCTCCAATGTTTCGAATGCCGAGTGCAAAAAGGACTTTCTCGAAAGGCTGATTTTTGGAAGCTTTTATTCCATCCATCATATTTGAAATCACGCCTTCCTGGAAGGTATTTGCTTTCAATTTTTTGATTCGCTCTGCGAGTTCGTGAGGAAGATCGAGTCCAAGTTCCAGCAAAATCCCGTGAACAGTTCCCTGCGTTCTGCTGGCTTTCAAAAGTGTTTCAAACTCAACTCGTCGGCCGAGGAAGATCTCCAAAACCACGGCAACAGGAACGTAGTCTTCCAGTTTGGGGAGTTCCGAATGATCTTTCAAATGCGAGATCAGGTATTCGACCATTCCGGTATTGGAAGGGACTTTTTTCTTCGAAATTCGAATGTAATTCTGAAACTCCCGAAGCTTTTCGAAAAGTGGAAGCGCGGTGTTTTCTGTGAGGAAATCCTGAATTTGTTTGAATGGAATCTGCTCTGTGAGTGCAAAAAGAGCTTTTTCCAGCGTGATATAAAGCAATCCGCTGGCTTCCTTTTCGTATTGATCCTGATTCATCTCCAGCCCGAGCAATTCTTGCTCCTGACCTTCGAGTTCGTAGATATCGGCGTAACTCGTAATAAAACCCCGGTCGATCAAAGCCCGAATTCGCTCCGTTCCGAGTGTATCGATATCCATTGCGCGCTTGTGCACAAAATGCTCGATCCTTCCCAAAACTTGTGGTGGGCAATATTTTGCATTCGGGCAGAAATGCTTGGCTTCACTTTCTTTTCGCTCAAGCTCGGTTCCGCATTCAGGACAATGCGTGATGTAGGAAATCGGTTTTGCCCCCGGTTTTCTTCGTTCAGGATTTGCAGCGGTGATTTTTGGGATGATTTCTCCGCCCTTTTCCACAAAGACAAAATCACCTTCATGAAGCCCTAGTCGCTCGATTTCATTGGCATTGTGTAGGGAAGCTCGCTTGACAGTCGTGCCGGCAAGACTAACTGGTGAGAGATTTGCCACCGGAGTGATCGCACCGGTTCTGCCCACCTGATAGGTAATGGAAAGGAGTTCCGTTTCCGCGCTTTCAGCCTGGTATTTGAAGGCAATCGCCCAACGCGGGTTTTTGGCAGTGAAGCCCAATTCCTCACGCTGATCGTAATTATTGACCTTGATTACCACTCCGTCCGTATCGACCGGAAGTGTAAATCGTTTGTCTTTCCAATCGGAAATGAATTGAATCACATCCTGGATGGAATTGGTTTTTCGGTGAGTAGGAGAGACATTGAATCCCCAGCTTTCGATCAAAGCGATCGCCTCGTCATGGTTTTGCACTCCTATATTGTCTCCCAGGAGTTGGTAGAAATAGCAATTCAGTCTACGTTTGGCGACCACGCTGCTGTCCTGCATTTTCAATGTTCCGGAGGCAGCGTTTCTTGGGTTTGCAAGCAAAGCCTCACCATTGGCCTCACGTTCTGCATTTATCTTTTCAAATTCTTTGAGCGGAAGGAAAATCTCTCCCCGCACTTCGAATTTTTCAGGGACATTATTGCCTGTGATGACCAAAGGAATATTCCGAATCGTCCGCACATTTTCAGTTACGACGTCACCCCGGGTGCCATCGCCACGAGTTACCGCCCGCACCAAACGGCCATTTTCATAAACCAAACTGATCGCCACTCCGTCGAATTTCAATTCGCAGAAATATTCGTAATCGGTATGCCCAAGTCCTTTGGCCACCCGCTCATCAAAAGCCAAAAGCTCCTCGATCGTGTATGTGTTTCCCAAAGAAAGCATCCGATACTCGTGCACTGCCGTCTCAAATTCCTTCGTGATCATGCCGCCAACTCGCTGACTTGGACTATCGGGGCTGAGCAGTTCAGGAAATTCCTTTTCCAGCCGGATTAATTCCTCCAAAAGCCGATCAAACTCTAAATCAGAGATTTCGATCCTGCTTTCCTGATAATACAGATGATTGTGATGGTTAATTTCTTTGGTGAGCTGGGCGATTCGGAGTTCGGCTTCCTGTCGATTCATGAGTTTAATTAAGGCTTGTAAAAATAAGGGTTGAATAGGGAAGGAGCAATGTTTTATATGGATAGGATTCCTGAAATGGCCTTAAATAATGAACTGATGAAATCGGAGTTTCACATATTAATTTCATCTCTGATGTTGACTTTCAAACCCATAAATTCCTCCTTAAACGCTTTCCATGTTTTATCTCTTAAACTTCCTGCCGGATAGAGTTTAGATTGATACCCTTTGGTGATTACTCTAAGGGAATTTGATCTCCGATAAGGCAATTCGAAAACCACTTCCTTAATATCCTCAATTTTGTATGCATGGTTTACCCAAGGCCAAACGTGATTTTTTACCACCAAATAGTTTTTGTCCAGGTAAAAATAATGAAGCTGGAATCCTAAAAAACTATAAAAAAAACCAAACATTACTAAAAAAACTAGTAGAAGCGATCCAAGATATTGTGTTGAATCCAGGGTCGAAAAGAAGTAAATGGAAACGGCAGTCCACACATAAATCATTATTCCGTTGAATGATAAAAAGTGATTTCCACTATAATTATTCATTCCACTGGTATTTAAATGCTTGACAGTTTCTAGAGTTCGTGTGTCAGCATTTTGTTTTAGTTGGACAGTTTCGTTGTTAGTAAGAAATTGATGAACCTGTCTGAGAGTCATTCTTAGATTCGGCATGTTCTGATAATAGGCCGCTATGATATCTATCCCCTTCCCACTTTTAAGGTCTAAATTTGTCGTTTCCGCAAAAATGGACCTGTTCCGGCTCTTGCCGGTTAATTCGATTTTTTCAACCTCGTTCCACCGTATGAATTCAGAACTGAACAGGCTTGTGAATTTTATTCCCTGATTATCGATCTGGATTTTTTTAATTGTTTTCAGGTAGTGAATGACAAGTCCTATCATCGCTCCAAACATTAAAACGCTTCCATAGATTAGGGTTTTGAAGATCGAATCTACTTTTCCATTGCTCACATCCAGAAATGAAATATATCCTAACCCAACACCTATTCCACCTAATACAATCTCCAGAATAATCGGAGCGATGATCGCATTAATTGGGTCAAATTTGCTTTTTATAGTCATTTTGGGGGATTTGGCTGGATTGACATTTTGAAAAAAAGGTATTCTTAGAAGAATAGTACAGCTCTTAAAGTAATATTTTCTTTTCATTTTACTTGAGAAAAACCTTTTCGCGGCATGAGGAATCGTTCTTCCCTTCCATGAAAAAGGGTTGATACGCAAAATCAGGCAAGGTCCGACCACTATGAACTATCGGCTATTGCCTATTTCCATATCTTTGGCCTCACCATTTTTGAAGATGAGTAAAAAGACCAGCAGTGAAGGGAAGATTTTGGATGCGGCGTATCGGCTTTTTCTGGGGAAAGGCTATCGTCACACGACCATGGACGAAATTGCACTGGATTTGGGGATGAGCAAAAAGACCTTATACAAGTATTATCCGGGGAAAATGGAGCTTCTTTCGGCGTCTTTCGAAGTGTTGAAAACAAAAATGACCGCAAAAGTCGAGGCGATCCTGGAAAACAAATACATCCCCTTTCCGCTGAAACTGAAGTCAACTCTCACTGTCATTGCCACGCATTTAGCGCCGATCAATCCGGAGTTCTTTGAGGATTTGAGAGAATATGCACCCGAGATCTGGGAGGAACTCCGGCTCTATATTAATGAGTCTGCTTATGAGAGATTCCAGAAGTTGATTGAGCAGGGAGTGGCACAAGGACTGGTCAATCCAAAAATCAATATTAACCTGGTTGTGATGCTGTACGCGGCGGCAGTTCAGTCACTTTTGGACCCAAAATTCAGAAGTCAGTTTCCCGATTCGATTCAAAAAGGAATGAAACTTTCCACTTCGGAAGTCTACGATCAGGCGATCACGATCATTTACAATGGTATTTTGACCGATGAGGCACGAAATGAATTTACAAATGCCTGAGGCCTGCTTTGGCTGATTTCCCTATCTTTGCGCCCTGATCCGAATTGGAATTTTTGATTCCGAAAGCGGGTTAAACTTTCGATCCTGAATTATTATGAGTAAAAATTTCAAACGATACACCGTCACTTCCGCGCTACCTTATGCCAATGGCCCACTTCATATCGGACATTTGGCAGGATGCTACATTCCTTCCGATATCTATGTTCGCTATTTGCGCTCCATGGGTCGGGATGTGGCCTATATCTGCGGTTCGGATGAACACGGAGTAGCCATCACCATCAAAGCCCGCAAAGAGGGAGTGACTCCGCAGGAAATTGTGGATCGATACCATGAGATGATGAAGGGGAGTTTCAAGGAATTTGGGATCAGTTTTGATCATTATTCCCGCACTTCTGCGCCGATTCATCATGTGACGGCGAGCGGACTTTTCAGGGATTTGTATGACAAAGGCGAATTTGTCGAGCAGGTAACTGAGCAATATTTTGATGAGGAAGCCGGGCAGTTTTTGGCAGATCGCTACATCGAGGGCACTTGTCCAAAATGTGGAAACGAGCGTGCTTATGGAGATCAGTGTGAGAAATGCGGAAGCTCCCTCAGCCCAACGGAACTGATCAATCCTAAATCAAAACTTAGCGGAAACACGCCGGTTTTGAAAGAGACCAAACATTGGTTTCTGGATTTGGCAAAGTACGGTGATTTTCTAAAGCAGTGGATCCTGTTCGATCACGCCAATGATTGGAAAAACAACGTGCTCGGTCAATGCCGATCCTGGCTCGAAGCCGGCGACGGACTTCAGGCAAGATCGATGACACGCGACATGGATTGGGGAATCAAAGTGCCGGTGGAAGGCGCCGATGGCAAAGTTTTGTATGTCTGGTTTGACGCTCCGATCGGATATATTTCATCCACCAAAGAGTGGGCAGCCGAGAAAGGAATTGATTGGGAGCCTTATTGGAAAGATCAGGAAACCAAGCTGGTACATTTCATAGGCAAGGATAACATTGTATTCCACTGTATTATTTTCCCTGCTATTCTCAAGACGCATGGCGACTTTATCCTTCCGGATAATGTGCCGGCAAATGAGTTTTTGAACCTGGAAGGGGACAAAATCTCCACTTCCCGCAACTGGGCAGTTTGGCTTCATGAGTATCTGGAAGAATTTCCGGATAAGCAGGATGTGCTTCGCTACGTACTCACTGCGAATGCGCCCGAGACCAAAGACAACGACTTTACCTGGAAGGATTTTCAGACAAGAAACAATTCAGAACTGGTGGCTATCTATGGCAATTTTGTCAACAGAGCGGTGGTTTTGACCCATAAATATTATCAGGGAGTAATTCCTCAACGAGGAAAACTGACCGGATACGATGAGGAAGTGATTGCAGTGTTGGAGGAGTTTCCAAATAAGATTGCTGCTTCTATCGAGCGCTACCGATTCCGTGAGGCATTGAGTTTTGTGATGGAATTTGCCCGATTGGGAAATAAATACCTGGCAGATACTGAGCCGTGGAAAGTGATCAAGACGGACGAAGTGCGAACGGCGACAATCCTGAATATTGCGTTGAACATCGCTGCAAATCTGGCGATTGTGTCGGAGCCATTCCTGCCATTTACCGCAGCCAAGCTTTTCAAAATGTTTGGTTTGGAGAAAATGACCTGGAATCAGGCAGGCAACAGCCAATTGCTTTCCGCAGGACATACGCTGGAAGAAATGGGATTGCTTTTCGAAAAAATTGAAGACGAAACAGTAGAAAAACAAGTACAAAAACTGATGGATACCAAAACTCAAAATGAGGCCGAAAACGTGCCGGTTACCCCAATGAAAGAAATCATTTCCTACGATGATTTTGCCAAACTGGACATGCGAGTTGTGACAGTTTTGGAAGCGGAACCCATGCCAAAATCAAAGAAATTGCTCAAGCTGAAAGTAGATACAGGTCTTGGTCATCGCACGGTTTTGAGCGGAGTTGCAGAGCATTTTGATCCTGCATTTCTGATCGGAAAGCAAGTGACGATGCTGATCAATCTGGCGCCAAGAAAAATGATGGGCATCGACTCCGAAGGAATGATCCTGATGGCGGAAGATAAAGACGGCAAGCTTAAATTGCTTCAGCCCCATGAAGGAACAGCAAGCGGATCGACGATTTCTTGAGAAGGAAGAGAGAAGAGATTGGAGAATAGAGATTATGAGGCTTGAGCTAAGAGCCAAGAATCAAGAGCCAAGAATCAAGAGCCAAGAATCAAGAAGCTGGAAACAAGAATTTTATGAGTTAAACAAATGAATTAAGCCTGTTCGGATTTCAGTTCCAGACAGGCTTTTTTAATCCAATGATCAATCATTAATTAGGGTGAATCTACTATGCTGCGCTCGTAACCATCCTGAATTGATTTTTTTTTGAACAAATGGGATCAAATTTTAAATCAAGCTAATTATGCGACTGAGGTTTCAAGATTCTGAATTGTTTTGGCTAATGCTTCCTGATTGTCTGTGATGATTAGTAGTTTATCGTTTTCGTGGAGAATGGTTTTCCCCGTGGGGATAAAATATTTTCCATCTCGTTTAACCAACACTACGAGTGTATTTTCCGGAATGGGCAAATCCATCAGGTGGTTTCCGGATTTCAAGCTGTTAGCGTTAATCGTGATTTCAGTGGTGATTGATTTGATGTCATCAGAAAATTGGATATCGAAATCTTTCATTTTTCTTACTAATTCAGGTTTTTCAGCCAATCCCAACCAAACTGCCATTTGTGATAGACTGGATCCCTGGACAATTAAAGAAACCAGAGTACAGAAGAAAACGATGTTAAACATCAATCGTGCGTGAGGTACATCTTCAGCCAACAGGATGATTGCAAAAATGATTGGTACCGCGCCTCTCAAGCCAACCCAAGACACAAAGGTTTTGTCTTTAAATGGCATTTTTGGAAATGGGAGCAATGAAAGAAAAACGCTCAGCGGCCTTGTTACAAAGATCATCATGAAGCTGATTAACAAGCCCGGAATAATAATCGGAACAAGTTCGTGCGGGTTGACAAGCAGACCCAAAGTGAGGAACATAAGTAACTGGCTCATCCAGGCCATGCCATCAAAAAAGTTTACTGATGATCGCTTATGAACAAATCTTGCATTTCCGATCACTAAACCACCTATGTAAACCGCCAGATATCCATTTCCCTGGATGAAATAAGTGAACGAAAAGATGAAAATACAAAAGGTGAAAACCAGGATTGGATAAAGAGAAGCATTGTCAATGTCTAAACCGTTGATGATTTTGATGGCCAGTTTTCCTAAAAAATATCCTACCATTCCTCCAATTACGAGTTGCACAGCCAGCATTCCGAATGCGGATAAATAATCAGGTTCTCCTCCCATTTTCACAATTTCGATGAGGGTAATTGTGAGGATAAATGCCATCGGATCATTACTTCCGCTTTCCAGCTCGAGCATAGGCCGAAGGTTGTTTTTCAGGTTGAGCCCCTTGGAGCGTAAGATGGAGAAGACCGAGGCCGAATCAGTGGAGGACATGGTGGCCGCCAGCAAAAGTGAAGTTGTCAGCCCAATTCCTGCAGAAGCCAGGGTCATACCTAAAACCCACCAAATAAGTAACCCGGTAAATAGGGCAGTGAGAAAAACTCCTA
Source organism: Algoriphagus sp. (assembly GCA_029945945.1). GTDB lineage: Bacteria > Bacteroidota > Bacteroidia > Cytophagales > Cyclobacteriaceae > Algoriphagus. The sequence continues at coordinate 704,848 of JAQSDM010000005.1, forward strand.
ACGTTGCTAAAATTACTCCCTGAGCAACAATGGGTTTTATCTCTGAAATTTTTGTGTCCATTCCACCTGAGAACAAAATAATGCAAAGCGATAGAGTTCCTATTGCTTGCGCCACTTGGATGTTTTCGAACTGAATTCCCAATCCATCACTTCCGAACAACATACCCACTCCAAGAAATAGTAATAAGGCTGGTACCCCAAATTTGTATCCGGCTTTACTTGCCAAAATGCTCAGAAAAAAAAGGATGGAAGTGACAAGAAGAACTAATTCTATTGATAGTGCCATTGTTTTGATTTTACTGCTTTAAAATTTGTGTTTGAAATCAAAATTAACAGGGAGAATCTGCCCAAATAATTGAGATTTAGGTTTTCCAGTTCACGGGAAGGTTAAAATCAGCAGGAAAGAAAGGCCTCTTTTAAAAAGGATTATGTACCATCTTTTCCTGGTATTGCCTTGTAAGAAAGTAATAAAACCCAAAACCAAGGTTACTCTCAAAATTAACAAACAGCTAAATTCCTTATTCCTACTTATTGCCTATCGTTGATAATAATAAAGAGCCCTGTATTTGGCCATTCATTAGTCTGTTCTGTTTAAAAGAAGTAATCCTAATTTTTCAAAAGGAGTTCCTTGGCATTTTTTTTTTGAATAAATGATGAAAAAAGCGTGAAACCAAGTATTGATTTGAGTCATAATGGTTAAAAAACATATTCATTTTTTTCATTTTTTTCAAAAAAATAAATCTTCTGGTGGAAATTCATTCAGACTTTTTCATTTTTTTTGAATTTTGTCAGTTTTAAGCTATCTTTTTTGACCTCAATAATTTGCCAGCATAAGATGAAAACAGACGGATACAGTGCAGGGGAGCATTTCGATGAAATGTTTACCCCCGATGGACAAATAAGAAGTCATTATGAGGGGTTTTTTCAGAATTTGAAAAAGACCTCAACCAAGAAAATGAATCAATTGCAGTATTCTGCGAACCAAACCCAGCGGGCAATGGGGATGACATTCAATGTTTATCACGATAATCAGGGAATGGAGAAAATCCTTCATCTTGATATCATCCCAAGGATCATCCCTAATACAGAATGGCGAAAGTTGGAGGCAGGACTGAAGCAACGGGTGCATGCACTTAACCTGTTTTTGCAGGATATCTACAATGATCAAAAAATCCTGAAAGACGGTATTATACCGGCTGACCTGATCCTAGGAAGCAAGGATTTTCTTAAGCCTTGTATCGGATTAACGCCTCCAAAGGGGATTTGGTGTCATATCACCGGTACAGATTTGGTTAAGGATAAAAGTGGGGAATATTATATTTTGGAGGACAATCTCCGCTGTCCATCCGGTGTTTCCTACATGCTCGAAAGCCGAGAAATCATCAAGCGGGTTTATCCGCAACTTTTCAGCCAGGAGGGTGTGATGCCGGTGTCAGATTATCCGACCAAGTTGCTTCGAATGCTCCAAAATCTCTCCAATAAGGCAAAGCCTGTGGTGGGAGTATTGACTCCCGGTATTTATAATTCGGCCTATTATGAGCATTCCTATCTGGCATTGCAAATGGGAGTGGAGTTGGTAAATGGAGTAGATCTGATCGTGGAAAACAAGAAAGTATACATGCAGACGACCAAAGGTTTGGAGCAAATCGATGTCCTTTACCGCAGAATCGACGATTCGTTCCTTGATCCGCTTACCTTCAATCCGGATTCAATGTTGGGGGTACCGGGCATTTTCGAAGCATACAAAGCGGGAAATATTGCTTTGGCTAATGCTCCCGGAACCGGTGTAGCGGATGATAAGGCGGTTTATGCCTATGTGCCAAGGATTATCAAGTATTACCTGGGTGAAGAACCAATCCTCAACAATGTGCCCACTTACCTCTGCAGAGAGGAAAATGACAGAAATTATGTCCTGGAGAATATTCATGAACTTGTCGTGAAGGAAACCAATGCCGCCGGCGGATATGGAATGCTGATCGGGCCAAAAGCCAGCCGTCAGGAACATGAGAAATTCAGAGATCTGATCAAAAATAATCCAACTAATTACATCGCTCAACCGACACTCTCACTTTCCACGGTTCCAACTTTGGTAGGGGATGGGATCCAGGGTCGACATGTCGATTTGCGTCCTTACATACTCTATGGGAAAGAAATCGAGGTGATTCCCGGAGCTTTGACACGAGTAGCTTTGAAGGAAGGCTCGCTTGTGGTAAATAGTTCTCAGGGCGGAGGAAGCAAGGATACTTGGGTTTTGTATAATTAATCGAACGAAAAATGCTAAGCAGAGTCGCTAACCATATTTACTGGCTGGGCCGGTACCTGGAACGAGCCGAAAATTACGCTCGATTTATTGATGTGAATTTTAACCTGATGCAGGATCTCCCTTTAGACCTGAAAGAGCAATGGCAACCTTTGGTCGCTGCAACGGGAGATCTTGAACTTTATAAAACGCGCTATGAGGGTTTCGGAAGAGGCCAGGTATTATATTTCCTGGCTTTTGATCCGGACAATCCCAATTCAATTCTCTCTGCCATAACCAAGGCGAGAGAAAATGCCAGAATCATTCGTGAAAATCTAAGCAAGGAAACCTGGGAAAAGGTGAATGAGCTTTATTACATGATTCAGGAGGGAATGGATAAAAAAATCTGGAAAAAAGAAGACCCAAGATTCTTTTTCGAAAAAATCAAGAACCAGATTTTGCTGTTATATGGAATCGCCGACAGCAGTGTTGCGCGAACGGAGGGTTGGTACTTCAGGCAGCTTGGCCAATTTCTGGAGCGGGCGGATAAGACCTCGAGAATCCTGGATGTGAAATACCATATTCTTCTTCCTTCAACAAGCGAGGTGGGTACACCCCTGGATTTTCTTCATTGGATGGCCTTGCTCAAATCTGTCACCGCTTTTAATACTTACCGAAGGCTCTATGGAAATATTGATTCTGCCGGAATCGTTGAGTTTCTGGTTTTGAATAAGCTTTTTCCAAGGTCTATCTATTATTGCCTGAAAGAAGCTGAAAACTGTCTGCATCATATTTCAGGAAATTTCGGTGGAGGATATCAAAACCCAGCGGAGAAAGCTATCGGGGAATTGAAATCCAGGTTGGAGTTTGCAGAAGTGAATGAAATTATTTCAATCGGATTGCACGAGTATTTAGATTCCCTTCAACTTAGAATCAATCATATTTCAAATCTTATTGATAGCAACTTCTTTACGATAAAGGATAACTTTGTTACACAAACACAACATCAGGAATGACATTTTGCCTTGGAATTAAAACCAAACACGGTCTTGTTGGCCTTTCAGACACACGGATTACTTCCGGCAGTGAAACAACTACTTCAAAAAAGGTCTTCACCGTAAACAGGCAAAAGCATTCCTTTTTCATCATGACTTCCGGACTGAGATCAGTTCGGGATAAAGCTATCACTTATTTCTCAGAGGTAATCGCAAAGAGCGACGGATCATTTACCAAACTCTATCAGGCAGTGAATGAGTTTGGAAATCAGGTGAAAGTAGTCGCAAAAGAGGACAAAGAGTTTTTGGAGGAAGCGGGATTGAATTTCAACCTGTATTCAATTATCGGAGGACAGCTGGAAGAAGATGAAACCCCCAAGATGTACTTGCTCTATCCTCAAGGAAACTGGATCGAGATTCGCCGAGGAACTCCTTTCGTGATTATCGGAAACACGGGTTTTGGAAACCCTGTCCTCAAGCGTTCTTTGACCTATGATGACACGCTGGATTATGCATTAAATTGTGCGTTTCTGGCGTTTGATGCCACTCGGATTTCTGCGAATGATGTCGATTATCCGATTGATACGATGGTTTTGCCAAATGACACTTACCATACAATCGAGCAGCGTTTTGAGCAAAAAGAGCTGGAGCATATCTCTGCTTTTTGGAATAATCGGCTGAAGACTGCAATTCATGAGCTCCCTGCAGAAGTTTTGAAAAAGGCTTTCGAAGCAAATGATCAACTAGTCGATCACGAGTAATTCTTCATGAAATCGAGCATGACTCAAAGCTTCACATAGAGGGATGATTAGAATCCATGCGAGATTCCATGTGACCTTTAAAAAAAGAATTATAAACACATGAAACTCCGGATCAACCACATCACACATTACGATTATTCTTCAGTCATTTCTCTGGGTGTTCACAAGCTGTATTTACTGCCTCAGTTTCGTACCTATTTATCGGTTGCCTCTCAGAGTTTGAGCATTTCTCCCCAACCTTCAGGGTTGGGAGACCGGTTAGATCTTGCAGGAAATAGCTTCAAGCAGACCTGGTTTAACGAGCCGACTGATTTTCTAAAAATTCAGAGTGAGCTTGTGGTCGAAACGAAGGAATTCAATCCGTTCGGTTTTATCATTGATTTTGATTTTCTGAAAGATTCATTAGAATCAGGGAAGCCTGTTTTTTCTTATCCTTCGGAAAGCCAGGACTTGATCAATCCATTCGTTCGATTGACTGAGTTTGCTTCAGCGGAATCCATTCTGAATTCCACTTGGAAAGATTCTTCCGGAATCACGGATTGGCTAGCCCGATTGACCAATTCGATTTATCAAAACTGGAATCATGTAATTCGCCATGAGGAGAATATCTGGGATCCGGGATTCACTTTTTCGAACAAAGGAGGCTCTTGCAGAGATTTGGCCTGGATGGAAATGATGCTATTGAGACAAACCGGATTGGCTACCCGATTCATAAGCGGATATGCTTTCAATCCCAATCTTGACGATGGTCACGAACTTCATGCCTGGCTGGAAGTCTATCTTCCGGGAGCAGGTTGGATAGGGATGGATCCTAGTTTGGGTTTACTGACAGACCACAGATACATTCCTTTGGCTTCACATCCCGAACCGCGAAAAACGCTGCCTGTTCAGGGTGCTTTTGGAGGAAATGCCGAAGCCAGCCTTAAAACGCAGGTTGAACTTGAATTATTAAAGGAGTAAGATCGGGTTTTTCAATTTGCAAAAATCGCCCCTTTTGGCTTTTCGAAGAGTGATTCTTCAAATTCCTCATCCAGCAAAAGCACATCTCCAAAACTTACCTGATAGCGAATGCCTTTCGTCGAGTCATTTTCGAGGGTGTAACCTGTCAATACCCTTGGGAACTTGATGCCACCTGCATCCCGGTAATCTTCGTATTTCAAAGCACTAAAAGTCGGATTTGGATTGTCGAAGTAAGTAACTGTGTAGAGCAGGTATTCGACCATATTCGTGGCAGAATCAATCAGCATGAAATATTGATCTTTTGAGCTTTGCCCTGTTCCCTCCGCCATTTTTGCCTGAAGAGTTTTGTAAGTTTTTCCATTCAGTGTCCTGTCTGCAACTTTTTCTACAGTCACTCCCGGATCCGTGAAAATGTACGGAATAGAGTAGAAGTAGAAGTATAGATTGTGGTAAAATCGTACGGAATTTCCCTCGAAAGCCTCTCTGTTTGGACTGATCCAAACACTGTCTCCGTCAAAACCAATTTGAAACATACTTCCATCGATTCTTGTATGCCTTGATCCAAGGTTGATGAAGTGATTCTCCAGGGTCAGGTTAGTTTCATGAATCATGGCATAACTCATGGCTTTGGCATTGACCCATTTGGACCAATCTCCATGTGCATCGAGAACTGCTTTGAATTCCGGGTTTACTTGTGGAATTGGTTTTTTAGGTTCCGAACAGCTCAATATTGAGAAGAACAAAATCAGGAGGAATGCAGGAAGAAACGATTTCATTTTGGGAATGATTAAACTTTTTGAAAGTTAAGGTATCCAATCACAAAATTCATATCTGATTTAAAAAGTCAGAAATAAGTGCCTCAAAAAGAGAAAATTTTTATTTATAATTAATCTAAATAATAATTTTATTTCTACTTTTGACCCATCAATTTTCGTCCTCAAAACCTATCTGTCATGTTTGGAAAAAGCGCCTGGGAACTAATTCGAAAAGCCTTCATTAAGATTCACTTGTATGCAGGTTTGACTTCAGGATTGGTAGTAATAGCTGTCTGCCTGAGCGGGACGATTTATGTGTACAATACTGAAATCAGGGAAATTTTCAATTCAGAGTTTTACTTCGTTGAAGAGACCGGTCAGCGAAAATCAGCTTCGGAACTTCAGTCCATGCTTGAATCAAGAGAAGAGGCAAAAGTCACCGGGGTGAATTGGAATGAGGAGGCGGATCGAAGCGTACAATTTTCCCTAAAAAAGGAAGGCGAAGAAAAGCCGAGCACTTTTTATGTCAATCCCTACACCGGTGAGTTTTTAGGAAATACCAGTGACAAAACAGCCACGACAGAGTTTATGGGCTACATGTTCAGCCTTCACCGTTGGTTGCTGCTGAATAAAATTGAAGAACCAATGCTTGAAAGCATGAGCAATCAGGATCTCGGGCGATTGATCAATGGCATTGCTACGTTACTTTTCACGTTGGGTGTTTTGACAGGAATAGTTATTTGGTTTCCCAATAAAGTCAAGAACTGGAAGCAGGGTCTTAAGGTAAAATGGGATGCAAATTGGAAGCGAGTCAATCATGATTTGCATAACACGCTTGCTTTTTATTCCCTGATTTTCCTGTTTATCATGGGAGCAACAGGGCCTTTCTGGTCTTTTACCTGGTACCGTGAAGGATACCAAAAGGCGTTTGATACCTATCAGGCGCCCAAGCCGGAAGGGAAATCTGAAGAAAAAATGGAAATGGAAGTTATTCCGGCAGGATTGATTTCTTTGAATGAAGTGATTGCGAAAACGAATGCTGAGTTGAATTACAGCGGAATTGTAAGGGTTTCAATTCCAGACAACGGATCAGCACCAATAGAAGCGAGTAAACTTCAAACCGGTTTTTTTGCACGTGCAGGGGCGGATCAGTTGAAGCTTTCCCAGGGAAATCTGGAAGTGATCGAATCTAATCTTTTCTCAGAATTACCTTTGCGTCAGCAAATCGGCCGCTCTGTCAAAGCACTTCATACGGGTGAGATTTTTGGGCAGGTGAGCAAATTCATCTGGTTTTTGGCGTGCCTGATTGCCACTTCGCTGCCAATCACCGGAACGCTTATCTGGTGGAATAAGCATAAGAAAAAGGAATCAAGGAAACGGAATTCCGGTAGAACTCAGGTAGCAAAAATGGCCTGATCTGAAAAGACCTTCCCTAATCCGGGAGGTCTTTTTTTGTGGGTTTATTTTAATGGACGTATTTTAGGATACCATGACCCAAAATATAAAAGGACTGCTTTCTGCAGGAGTGATGTTACTCCTCATCAATTCCGCTTTCGCTCAGGGAAAACCCTGGATGCTTGGTCCTTTCGAAAGACCAGCTAATGCTCAGCCAATAATCTCACCGATTTCCGAAACTCAGTTCAAGGATGTGATGTCTGGGAGATCGGTAAATTGGGAATCCATGGCGACATTCAATCCTGCGGCGATTGTAAAAGACGGGAAAGTCCACGTGATCTATCGGGCCGAGGAAAAGCTCGGCGAAAAGGAAATCGGGGGCCATACTTCCCGATTGGGGTTGGCGACATCAATGGATGGTTTCAATTTTTCAAGAGAGAAAGAGCCGATTTTCTATCCTGGGGAAGATTCGCAGAAGGAATTTGAATGGACAGGGGGAACGGAAGATCCCAGAATCGTGGAGACCGAAGAAGGCCTTTTTGTATTGACCTACACGCAATGGAATCGGCAGGTGCCGAGGTTGGCTGTGGCTACTTCAACGGATTTGAAAAATTGGGAAAAGCATGGTCCAATTTTCAAAGAGTGGAAAGAAGGAAAATACCACAACGTAGAATCCAAATCCGGTGCGATCGTAACCGAATTGAAAGACGGGAAACTGGTAGCAGCCAAAATTCAGGGAAAATATTGGATGTATTATGGTGTCCCTCATATTTGGTTGGCCACTTCTGATGATCTGATAAATTGGGTTCCGGTGGAAAACCATGAAGGGAACCGAGTACCTGTTCTGAGTCCCAGACCGGGATTTTTTGATTCCTGGCTGGTGGAGGCAGGCCCGCCGCCGCTTCTTACAGAAAACGGAATTGTGGTACTTTATAACGCAGGAAACTCCCAACAAGTGGGCGTGAAAAATCTTGGGAATCGAGTTTATACCGGTGGTCAGGCACTTTTTGATGCGAATGAACCCTGGAAGTTATTGGATCGGACGACTGATCCATTTATTCAGCCGGAGTTACCATTTGAAAAGTCAGGTCAATATCCTGAGGGAACGACATTTCTGGAAGGCTTGGTGTATTTTCAGGGAAAATGGTTGCTGTATTATGGCACAGCAGACAGCATGGTTGGGGTGGTAAGTACTCCTGTCAAATAAAAAATTTAAGTGAATCTTAAGAAAGGATTAAGCTTAAGATAAAAGTGAAGGTTGAATCTTTGATTTTCCTATCATATGCCTGAAATTTGCATTATTGTTCCGATTTTTAATGAAGAAGATGCTATTTTGGGTCTTCCCGAGGCTTTTTCTCCTTTTTTCGATTCTTCTCCTTTTAAGATTCAGGTGTTATTGGTGAATGATGGATCTACTGATAAAAGCCTCGATAGAATCCGGGAAGTCTGCTCCAAAGAGGTAAGATTTCAATTTATTTCATTTGACAGAAATTATGGTTTGAGCTCTGCCATCAAGGCTGGGTTTGACCAGGCCCGGACAGAATGGGTAGGATATATCGATGCAGACCTGCAAACTTCTCCTATGGATTTTTTGAAATTTGATCCCTATCTGGAAAGCTTTGATCTGGTCATGGGCAATAGAAAAGGCAGCAGGAAAGATACATTCGTCAAGCGCTTTTCCTCCAAATTCGCTAACTGGTTTAGAGATTCTTTGCTCCATGATGAAGTTCAGGATTCCGGTTGCCCTCTTAAAATTATTCGAAGAGAAATGGCTGTTTCTTTACCTTTTTTCAGAGGGATGCATCGATTTATTCCTGCATTGGTTCTGATGCGAGGAGGAAAAGTAATGGAGATTCCGGTGGGGCATTTTGATAGAACCACAGGCAAAAGCAAGTTTAATCTTTGGAACAGACTGTTATCACCTTTGGTAGATACCTTGGCTGTCAGATGGATGATCAAAAGAAAGATTAATTACAAGATTACCTCAAGTGATCTTGTAAATTTTAAAACTGGTCATTCATGAAAGGGTATGCCATCTTGAGTTTAGGCTTTTTGGCACAAGGACTTTTCTCTGCCAGATTTCTGGTTCAATTGGTTAAATCTGAAAAAGCCGGAAAAGTCATTTCTCCTGTTATTTTTTGGCAATTAAGTTTGATTGCATCCTTTCTATTGATGGTTTATGGGTCTTTCAGACATGATATTGTGATCGTCGGAGGCCAGATGATCGGTTATTTTGTTTACATCCGGAATCTTCAACTTCAAAAAGTCTGGCAGACATTCCCTTTAATCGCCAGACTCATTTTCTTTTTGTTACCTGCAAGTTTTTTCATGTACTCATTCTTTTATGAGCTGCTGGACTTCACCCATCTCTTCGATAATCCGGAGATAAGTGGGTTCCTGTTGACATGGGGCAGTCTTGGTCAGATTGTTTTTACCGGGAGATTTTTGATCCAATGGTATCAATCGGAAAAAAATCAGGAATCTATGTTTCCGTTGAGTTTTTGGTATATCTCTATTGTGGGAGCCCTGATGATTGCCTCTTATGCGATTATCAGAAATGATGCGGTTTTATTTATCGGACAGGGTTTTGGATTGTTGGTTTACATTAGAAATCTAATGATTCAATACGGGTCAGAGAATGTTTTGAAGCTCAATTACCTTGATCGGATCAAAGATTACCGACTTGCCATATTGCTGGGGTTTACCGGGTTGGTCCTTTTTTTTAACTTGAATGCATGGTCGGTGACCGAATCCAGCGAGGCCAGGTATGCTCAAATCAGCAAGGAAATGTTGGATACAGGCGATTGGATTCATCCTCAGCTGATGGGAATTTACCATTACCATAAGCCTCCAATGACTTATTGGATCACAGCATTTTCGTATAAGATCTTTGGAGTGACTCCTTTTGCAGCCAGGTTCTTTTTGCAGCTTTCTATTCTGTTACAGGTTTATTTGATCTTTCGGATTGGAAAGTTGGTCCTCGAAAACGGCAGGTCAGCTTTTATGGCTGCAATGCTTTATGCCTCCTTTCCTGTGGTAATAATCGGGGGAAGGGCACTCACTACGGATTCCTATTTGATGACATTCGTATTGTTGGCTTTATTTCATTGGTTTTCATATTTGAAAAGCCTACGCTCAGTTTATTTAATAGCCACTTACCTGTTTCTGGGATTTGGATTCCTGACAAAGGGCCCAGTCGTATTGATCGTGCCGGCAGTTCTCTGGATATTCCATCTTATCCAAATAGAGGAGAGACCTAAAATCAGTCCTGCAGGATTTGTCGGGGTTCTGTTCATGTTGGTTTTGGGATTTTTCTGGTTTGTTTGGTTATACCTGGAAGATTCACGCTTTCTGGATTATTTCGTTTTCAAGCATACGATAGAGCGTTTTGCATCCGATACGTTTAGCCGAAGTCAGCCCATTTGGTTTTACCCGGCTATTCTTTTGGCGACAGCCTTTCCCTGGTTTTTGATTTTATTGGGTAAAACCGGTTCACTTCTGAAGGATAAAAAAAGCCTGACGGCCTATTTTTGGGTTTGGGTTTGCGTGCCGGTTCTTTTTTTCTCGATTAGCCAGTCCAAGTTGGTCTTGTATATTCTCCCGGTTTTTGGAGGATTGGCACTGGGCGCCGTACACCTTTGGGAAAAGCAAAGCAGTATCGTTCAGAAACGATGGGAAAGGTTACAGTTGGCATTTCAGATATTGATTTTGTCGGGCTTAGTCCTGGCTCCGCTATTTGACGAGCGATTGGTTCTGAATTATAAATTTCTCTTCGTTTGGGTAATCCTGCTTTGTCTATTAATCGCCTTACTTTTGTCCGGAATTCGCCGATCAGATCGGGTGATTATCAGTGCCTGGATTTTCACGATGGGGATCACGGCGATGTCAACTTACTTTTTCAGCCAAAATCCGGCAATTGTAAATGACACCCGCAGAGTAGTAGCCTGGATCGAGGAGAATACTGTAGAAACCAACCGAATTGTTGTCTATGACAAAAGGCTTCCTTCAGTGTCTTTTCAAACCGAAATTCCAATCGTATCTATTTATGATGGAGATGAAAGTCTGAATCGGGAGACCCAATTCCAGAAGGGTGAGACTTGGAAACAATATTTGGTTAATTTGAAGAATGATCCGGATTGGATTTTTCAATCGGGGAATTACGAAGGAATATGGCTCGCAAAAGCTAAGAAAACTATGCCTGATCTTGGTAATTATGGCTCATGGGTCACTATTCAAGAAATAGACGGCTGGAAAATCATGAAAATTAGTCCCTGAAATCAATAAACTGATGCGCATCCTGATAGTTGAAGACGAACCTGGTATTTACAATTTTCTCAAGCAGGGATTGGAGGAGGAGGCCTTTGCTGTGGATGTAGCCGATAATGGAAAGCGGGGTCTGGAACTTGCGCTTTCAGGAAATTACGATTTGCTTTTGCTGGACTGGATGATTCCCGGAATGAGTGGAATTGAGCTTACGAGACAGTTTCGAAAAGAATTTGATCAGACTCCCATCATTTTTCTCACAGCCAAAGACACCGTCGATGAGACCATTTTTGGCTTGCAGTCGGGCGCAAATGATTACATCAAAAAGCCTTTTCACTTTGAAGAATTATTGGTCAGGATACGTGTTCAGCTCAGAACCCAAACCATTGCAACTGAGAAGTTGACTTTGGGACCAATTTCACTTTATGCCGATCGTCATCAGGTTTTTAAAGGCGAAGAAGAAATTCACCTGACCCAAAAGGAGTTTGCTTTGCTCGAATATCTGATGAGGAATAAGAATAAAGTTTGTCGACGAACCCGGATCATCGAAAGCGTTTGGGACATTCACTTTGAATACAATACAGGAGTGATTGATGTGTTTATCAATTCCCTCAGGAAAAAGCTCGACTTGCAGCGGGATGAGGACTATATCCAGACGATTCGGGGAGTAGGTTATATGGCAAAGGAATTATGAATACATCCTACAGAGACAGAATTGCCAGGAGATTTATCTGGGTAACAGCCTCCCTTATTTTGGTGGTTTTTGTAGTTATTTACCTTGTTGTCAACTTTTCTGTAATTGAAAACATCGATCGGGAGCTCAGTCTGGAGACTCAGGAGCATGTAGATCAAATCTCTATCGTAGACGGTGAAATCCGGTTTACCTATCGGGATGAATGGCTGGAAATGGAGCATAGCCAAATTCAGTTGAACCCAATCTTTATCGAAATTGTGGATCTGAAAGGGGAAACCATGGATCGATCTCCTAATCTTGGAGAAAACCACCTGAACTTTGATCCAATCTTATCCCGGGAAAAAGAAACCAAAACGCTAAAAGTTGGAATTCAGGAGGTAAGGCAAGTTCAAATCCCTTTAAATTATGAAGGAAAGCCACAGGGGTATTTATTGGTTGCCACTTCTTTTCAAGAGTCAAGAGAGTTGCTGACCAATCTCAGAAACGTATTGTTGCTACTTTATCCCGGCATCTTACTTTCCTTATTTTTTTCAATGAGATTTTTAGCAGGCAAAAGCATAGAGCCTATCCGGGAAATCATCCAAAAGACGAACCAAATCACACAAAGCAACCTGAATGAGCGTGTGCCTGAGACGGAACAAAACGATGAAATCGGCCAATTAACCCGATCCATCAATAATCTGTTGAGCCGTCTTGAGCAGGCCTTGATCCGGGAGAAACAGTTTACATCTGATGCTTCTCATGAGTTAAGAACCCCGCTTGCTGTGCTCAGAGGAACCTTGGAAGTATTGATCAGAAAGCCCAGAACAGAAGAGGAATACAAGGAAAAGATTCAAACCTCCCTCAAAAGCATCGACCGGATGTCGCTTATGATCGATCAATTGCTGGCGCTTGCCCGGGTAAGCAAGATGAACCAGGCAAATCTCGATGAGGTGGAGCTCCACACTTTTACAGAAGAAATTGCCGATCTGGCCAAGAAAGAAACAGGTCGATCCATTCGATTTCATTCCTATCTCAGGCAGCCGCTTTTTGTGAAAGTAAATGAGAATAGTCTGACTATGATTCTCAACAACCTGATTCAAAATGCTGTCAAATATTCGGAATTGGATACAGAGATTGAATTGGCGGTAGGGATTCACCAGAGCCAACCCTTTATCGCCGTGGAGGATCATGGGAGGGGAATTTCAAAAGATTCTTTGGAAAAGATTTTTGATTCTTTTTACCGGGAGCCGGATGTCATCGAACAAGTAATTCCGGGTACTGGCCTGGGTTTGGCTTTGGTAAAAAAACTTGCATTGGAATCCGGAATACGAGTAGAAGTTTCCAGTGAAAAGGGCACGGGAACCTCTTTCAGATTATTTTTTACCAAATCAGATTTAAGCAAATCTTAAGATAATGCTAAGCATGATCTAAAGGCTAAGTATGACCTTTGGAATATAAACTGAATCTCTATCATGCTGGATCGGATCATTCAATGGAGTATTGGAAACAAGCTCATAATTTATCTTTTTATAGCTTTTTGGATTGGCTTTGGGATTTATGCCCTCAGCAATCTTCCTATTGGCGCAGTACCTGACGTCACCAATAATCAAGTCCAGGTCATCACGACTTCCCGCAATCTATCTACTGAGGATGTAGAGAAATATCTCACCTATCCGGTTGAACTGGAAATGGCAAACCTGCCAGGTGTCAAGGAAATTCGCTCGATTTCTAAATTTGGCTTATCCGTTGTAACGATTGTTTTTGAAGATGATCTGGGAACTTATCTTCCCAGGCAATTGATCGCTGAGCGGATCAAAATAGCTCAGGAGAGAATCCCGGCAGGATATGGTCAACCTTTTATGGGGCCGATCACCACGGGATTGGGGGAGATTTACCAGTATGTAATAGATGTAAAGCCAGGCTACGAAGACAAGTATTCTATCGCAGATCTGCGGACTATTCAGGATTGGGTAGTGAGAAGGCAGCTGTCCGGGATCTCCGGAGTAGTGGAAGTAAATACTTGGGGAGGTTTTCTGAAGCAGTATGAAGTAGCGATAAATCCCGAAAGGCTGAAAGCAATGCAAATTAACCTGATGCAGGTCTATGATGCATTGGCTAAGAATAATTCAATTGCAGGCGGAAGTTACATTGAGAAAACCAATGAAAGCTTTTTTATCCGTGGGGATGGATTGGTTCAGACCCTGGAAGATATCGGAAATATTGTCGTTGAAGTCCGTGAAGGAACACCACTTTATATCAGGGATTTAGGTGAAGTCGGGTATGGTCATGCCAATCGGTTCGGCGCAATCACTGCAAACGGAGAAGGTGAAAAAGTGCTCGGTCAGGTAATGATGCTCAAAGGAGCCGATTCCAAAGGAACTATCGACAGGGTTAAGGTCAGGTTGGAAGAAATCAAATCAAGCTTACCTGAAGGAGTTGTTATCAATGGTTTTCTGGATCGATCAGAATTAATTGGAAGGACTACTTTCACCATTGCCGAAAACCTGATTTTGGGATGTTTGATTGTGATTTTTGTAGTGGTATTGCTCTTGGGAAATATTCGCTCCGGACTTGTAGTTGCTTCGGTCATCCCGCTGAGTTTGCTCTTCGCTCTTTCGATGATGTACATTTTCGGTGTTGATGCCAACCTGATGAGCCTGGGAGCAATTGATTTTGGAATTATCATCGATGGGGCAGTTATCATTGTCGAGTACATAGCCTTCCGTTTTACCCATTCACATAAACATTTTGAGGGGCTTTCTGCCAAAGAAAAGCAAGAGAATAAAGATTCTATCGCACTCAACGGAGCTTCAAAAATGATGCATTCGGCGATTTTTGGACAAATCATCATCATTATCGTATTTATCCCGATTCTTTCACTTTCAGGGGTTGAGGGGAAAATGTTTCGCCCAATGGCTGAAGTATTCAGCTTTGCCCTGGTAGGAGCGATGATTTTGGGCTTGACTTATGTGCCGGTGGTTTCCGCAGTATTCTTAAAAACAACCCCTCCCGGACCTCGTAACGTTTCTACGATTATCATCAACTGGCTGAATAAAATCTATGAACCTACTATCAAATGGGCGCTGAATAACACCAAAATTGTACTTGCTTCCGCAGGCGGATTATTGGTGGGAACGGTCCTTCTTTTTGCCAGTATGGGGTCTGAATTTGTGCCTACACTGGATGAAGGTGATTTTGTGATTCAGCCTTTTTTGAAAACAGGCACTACCCTTACCAACACTGTGGAAACGATGACCAAGATTGAGGAAATCCTGATGAAGTTTCCTGAAGTAAACCAAATTGTTACCAGAATTGGGGCTGCCGAGATCCCAACCGACCCAATGTCTATGGAGGAAGCCGATGTGATCGTGACCCTTCATCCCCCCTCAGAATGGACAACAGTCAAAACAAAAGATGAATTAGCAGATAAATTCAAGGAGGCACTCGGAGTGATACCGGGACTTGATTTTGAATTCACGCAGCCTATTGAGATGCGATTTAATGAGTTGATTACGGGTGTAAGAGCAGATTTGGCCATCAAGGTTTTTGGAGAAGATCTGGATGTTTTACTCAAAACTGCACAGGAAATTGAAACTGCGATTCAGGAAGTGGAAGGGGCAGCAGATATAATCGTAGAGAAAGTAGATGGACTTCCTCAAATGAAGATCGAATACAATCGAAGCAAAATCGCTAAATACGGATTGAATATCGAAGACCTGAATCAGGTTGTGACCATGGGATTTGCAGGGCTTACAGCAGGGACGGTTTTCGAGGGGGAAAAGCAATTTGATCTGGTCGTTCGGTTTGATGAACAGTACCGAAAGGATATTCGAAATCTGGAACAAGCGGCGATTCAGTTGCCATCAGGCGGAAGCGTTCCTCTTTCTGAATTGGCGGAAATCAGCTATACCAAAGGACCTGCTAAAATCTCCCGTGACAATACACAGCGAAGGATTGTGGTTGGTGTCAATGTGAGAGACAGAGATCTTCAATCCGTAGTGGACGATATCCAGGCGATAATTGCTACTAAGGTGAATGTACCGGAAGGCTATCGGGTAACCTATGGTGGCCAATTTGAAAACCTTCAGCAGGCGCGGGCAAGATTGATGATTGCAGTTCCGATTGCATTGGTATTGATTTTTGTGCTGCTCTATTTCGCGTTTTCATCTACCCGCGATGCCTTGATGATTTACTCTGCTATCCCGCTTTCTGCGATCGGAGGAGTCCTGTTACTATGGATGAGGGATATGCCTTTCAGTATTTCTGCCGGTGTCGGATTTATTGCATTGTTTGGAATTGCCGTCTTGAACGGAATTGTATTGATCGAACATTTTAAATCTATGGAATCAAGATTTACTGATTTAAAAGAACTTGTGGTCATCGGTGCCAAAGAGAGGCTAAGACCAGTATTGCTGACTGCTTCAGCAGCAGCCTTGGGATTTTTGCCAATGGCTATTTCCGGTTCGGCGGGAGCGGAGGTTCAGCGACCCTTGGCCACAGTAGTTGTTGGAGGATTGATTTCTGCAACATTTCTGACCCTGGTGGTTTTGCCGGTGATGTATGTGCTCTTTAAATCCAAAGGTGATAAACCAAAAAAATCGCATAGAAAAACCGCGTTGAGCCTGTTGATGATCTTTGGTTTTATCGGACTTGGCTTTGCCCAGGAAACCAACTCTCCAATGACTCTGAGCGAGGCATTGAACAGAGCTCAGTCCGAAAACCTGACTTTGAAAGCCGCAAAACAGGGATTGGAAGTCGCCAATGCAAGAATCGGTGCAGGCTGGAATATAGATAAAACGGTCCTTTACTACGGATATGACAAAAATGACATCGCCGAAAACGGAGTCTATAACCGTGTTTGGGGGGCCAGTCAACGATTCGCTTTCCCATCACTTTATGCTGCACAAAAGAAAGTATTCCAAGATGATGCTCTCATGATGCAATCCAATGTGGACCTTAAAATGCGACAGGTGAATGCAGAGGTAAGCAAAGCCTTTGTCACTTCGGTATACTGGAGAGACTTAACAGCTCATTACAACTTTCTTGATTCACTGTATGGTGATTTTTCAAATGCCTCCAAAAGAAGATTTGAAACCGGGGAAAGTAATTATTTGGAAAAACTCACCGCATCCGCAAAGCAGCGGGAAATCGGGCTTAAAAAGGAAGAGTCCATCCAACAATATCAAATCGCTTTGCAACAGCTGAAATTGTTACTCGACTGGGAGGGTGATTTAAATCTGGCAGAGGAAGAAGTTGACTTAAGTCTGATCTCTCCAAGTGACTGGAATGCTCATCCAGGGATCGTTTATTTTGAAAATGCGCTTCTACGTGCCGGACACCAGACGCAAGTCGAGAAAAGAAAACTCCTTCCGGATATTCAATTGGATGTATTCAGAGGAACTAATCCAGGTCCTGAGGCAAAGGTTTATCCCGGGTTTCAGGCAGGACTAGCCATTCCTTTGTTTTTTGGGTCGCAAAAATCTCAGGCAAAAGCTGCTGAATTTGGGATGAAGCAACTTGAATTCGAGGGAGCGCAGTACCAAAATCAACTTGAAAATCGATATCAGCAGCTCTTGCTTCAGTTAGAGCAAAACAAAAAAGTGATTACCTACTACAATGAAGAAGGAAAAAACCTTTCTGAACAACTGATGCAACAAGCACAACGATCATTTCAGGAAGGAGAAATTGACTTTCTTCAATTTGTCCAACTCATCGAAAACTCGCGTGGAATCACCTTGCAATACCTGCAAAGCGTTCACGCATATCAACTTACAATTTTAGAAATTAACTATCTGATCAACTGATGGAAGCTAATACCACCAAAAAAATCTCAGGCTTGATTACACTCGCTTTGGGGCTGATACTTATCAATTGTACTGGCAAAGAAGCGGATACTTCAGAAGCTATTGAAGTGGCAGGAAGTCCGGAGACGGGCCTTACCCTTACACAGGCTCAATTTGAAACGATGCAAATGGAGTGGGGAAGTCCTGTCATGGAAGAGTTCTCTGAAGACCTCAAAGTTCAGGGTATGATCAAGGTTCCCATTGAAGGCATGCAAACAATCTCTGCCTACTTTGGAGGATATGTGAGCGGAATGAGGCTACTCGAAGGTCAGGCTGTCCGCAAGGGCGAAGTCCTTTTCTATCTTGAAAACCCTGAATTCATTCGGTTACAGCAAGATTATCTCGATTCAAAAAGCCAACTGGCCTATCTGAAAGCTGACTTCGAAAGACAAAAAACGCTTTATAGTGAGCAAATCGCTGCTCAAAAAAATTACCTCAAAGCAGAAGCTGATTATCAGAGCACCTTGGCCAAAGCCGAAAGCCTGAAGAAGCAATTGGCAATGATCAATATCAATGTGGAGGAACTGAAGCCTGAGTCAATCAAATCCCGCGTTCCGGTATTTTCACCTATTTCAGGCTTTGTAGAAAGTATCCATGTAGTTCCCGGAGCTTTTTTGCCCGCGTCTGAAAAAGCTGTTTCTATCATCAGCAAGTCTCATTTACATGTCGAGTTGAGTGTGTTTGAAAAAGATGCAATCAGGATCAAGAAAGGTCAGAAGGTTAGTTTTTATTTGCCCGATATGCCGTCAAAGAAATACATGGCTGTGGTCTTCGTCGTCGGACAATCTATCAATGAGCAGCGCTTTGTGAATGTCCATGCAGAATTGGCTGATGAAAGTCAGGCAGCCGAATTGGTTCCCGGAATGTTTGTAGATGCGAATATTGGAATGGATCCGCAACAAGGCTGGTCATTGCCTTCCAATGCTCTCATTGAAACTGAAGATGGCTATTATGTATTGGTTCAAAAAAGTAAAACAGATAAGGGGTTTGAATTGGAGAAAATATTGGTGAAAGTGGGGCGTCAGACTGCCGACCGTACTGAAATTCTTCCTGTTGATGGAATTAAAGAATCCACTGTGATTCTTGTCAAAGGCGGATTTAATCTGCTTTAAACAAAAATCTGTTTTTCTTATTTCTAAAGACCTCCTTCGGGAGGTTTTTTTGATTGGACCTTGGTAGAAATCTGAATATTTATTCACTATCCGTTTCTAAGATATTTTAGGTCTTGCATTTCATTTTCTTATCTTCAAACCCTGTTGGAAGTCTCACCGAATCATTTCCGAGCCGATATAACCTAAAATAAAATGATGAAAATAAAACTTGTCATTGGATCAATCCTAATGATCCTTTCAGTCAATCTTAAGGCTCAGACTTATCAAACTGAAAATATTGTGATCATCACTTTAGACGGGTTTCGTTGGCAAGAAATGTTCTCGGGCGCAGATTCCCTTTTGATAGATGATACGGGAATGATCGAGACACCAGGCTCTTTATTAGGGGGTTTTTGGAATGAAAACCCGATTGAAAGGAGAAAGATGCTAATGCCGTTTTTCTGGGAAACACTTGCTTCAAAAGGTCAGCTTTATGGCAACCGTGCTTATGGCAATAATGTCAACAACAGTAATAATATGTGGTTTTCATATCCAGGTTACAACGAGGTTTTGAGCGGATTTGCGGATGACGAGCGGATCAACAGTAATAGCAAAATCAATAACCCGAATGTGACTTTGCTGGAGCATTTAAACAGGATACCCGAATACAAAGGCAAGGTAATGGCTTTTGGATCATGGGATGTTTTCCCTTTTATCGTCAATGAAGAGCGAAGCGGAATTCCTGTCAATGCAGGTTTTGAAAAAGCAGAGGGAGCTGATTTGACACCAAACGAAATCCTGATCAACCGGATGCAAGATGAAATCCGAGGTCCTTGGGATGGTGTGAGACTCGATCCGTTTACCCATCATTATGCGATGGAATCTATGCGAAAGTATAGGCCAAAGGTTGTTTATATCGCTTATGGCGAAACTGACGATTGGGCCCACGGAAATAAATACGATCAATATATTTGGTCTGCAAAACAAACCGACGCTTACATAAAGGAAATGTGGGAATTCATCCAGTCTGATCCGGAATACAAGGATAAAACTACCATGATTATTACCACAGATCATGGCAGAGGAACTTCAAAAACGAGTTGGAAAGGACACGGAGAAAGTATAGTCGGGGCTGGCGAAATTTGGATCGCTGCTATCGGGCCTGATACTCCGGCGACCGGTGAGATGAAGACTGAAGGACAATGGCATTCAGCAATGATTGCCAGGACTATTTTTCAATTACTTGGAATGGAATACCCGGACTCAAAAGCTGCTCCTTTAATTCAGGAAATGATCAAATGAAGATAATTAGTACACTTTTCACTCTTCTTTTTGTTCAGGTTTGCTTTGCGCAGCAAATTACCTTTCGAAACGAAATGGGTGGCTTGATCACGCAGGAGGAATTTGAAGAGAAGATCACCAACGGACCTTACTTTGGAGTTCCGGGTTCGGTATCCAATGAAAAGTTGCTCATTCACAGAATGCCTTTTGGGAATGTTGAGCCTGATTTATTTTACCGGATCCTGGGAATGGAAGAGGCACTGAAGGAAGGGAAATCCTTGGTTGTGATATTTTACCCGGGGAAAGATGAGTGTAATTCGACTGGTTCTCAGGCAAATGATGTTTCCCATTTCAAAAAAAGCTATGATTATCTGATTATTGGAACTTCCAAAAGAGATGCGGCTGAGCCTGTTTATATTTATAAAAATCCGCATGGATTGGAAAAATACAAAGGGATAATGGAGTGGATTCCTGACCCGGATGCAACCTTTGAAAAGAACTTTTTTAAATATCCATACCCTTGTCGTAGCTTTGTAGTCATTCATCCCAGCGGAGAATACCGAGCGATTTTTGGAGAATTTCCTGATTCTCAGATTATTCAAGCGCTGAAAATCCTCAATAAATAAGCCTAATCCAGAAAGATGGTTGATATAAGAATTGCTAATAGAAAAGATATTCCCTCTTTGGTCGAGATGGCCAGAACTTCTTTTTTAGAGGCTTTTACCGCTCAGAATAAACCTGAAAATGTGAAAGCATATCTGGAAGAAGCTTTCACCGAAGAGCAGTTTCTGGAAGAAATGGAGGAGCCTTCTTCTACTTTTTACATTGCTGAAGTTGAAGGAAAATTAGTGGCCTATTCCAAGCTCAATTTGATACCTGCCCAAACGGATGTTCACGATCCGGAAAGTCTGGAAGTAGCAAGGCTGTATGTGCTGGAAGAATTTCACGGATTGGGAATTGGGTCAATACTAATGGAATTTGCAATACAGTTTGCAAAGCAAAACGGAAAGAAATACCTCTGGCTGGGAGTATGGGAAAAAAATGAGAAAGCCCTTCGCTTTTATGAGAATAAAGGTTTTCGCCGGTTCGGACAGCATCCGTTCCCGTTTGGAGATGAAGTGCAGACGGATTACCTGATGAGGATAGATTTCGAATAGTGTATTTTTTGAGCAAAATCCTTATTTTCAGCTCAAACAAGAGTTTATTTATGAAGCTGAAACCGATTTTTTGGATTTTCCTGGTTGCGTTTTTTGGTGCCATCTTATACGTACAGACCATTTCCTATGATTATTCAGGAGATGACGGGATTTATGCCAAGTTTAATCGGGTGACTTCAAAAGGACTGGAGGAGTGGCCTGAACTTTTCAAATACGGTTCGATGAATTTCATTGAAATCGATCCGGTCAATACAAGTATTTATCGCCCTTTTACGCTGCTCACATTTGCTGCTGAGCGACAGATTTTTGGAGAATTCGATGGCCGAAACGGGCATGTTCTTAATGTGGTACTTTATTTTGTTCTCCTTTTGGTCCTAGGAAGGATCTTGCTTAGACTGTTCGAGCTAAAAGGATTGCCTTGGTTTCTTCCGGTTATTATATTGGCTTTGTATGCGGCCCATCCGGTTCATTCCGAAGTGGTGGCTTCAGTGAAAAGCCGTGACTCATTATTGGCTTCCATTTTCGCCTTTTCGGCAATTACCATTTGGATGAAAACAAATGGAAAAATGGATCTTCTGAAGAATCTGGTTGTGGCGTTATTATTTTTCATTTCCCTGATTTCGAAGGAGGAAAGCCTTCCTCTGGTAGCCTTGGTAGCCTTGATAGCTTATTTTTTTCAGAGAAAAACTATGTTGGAATCTGTAAAGGCAACCATCCCTTTTGTGGTTCCGGCAGCATTTTATTTGGTTGCGAGGGCAATAATACTTGACGATGCATCAGGCAGTTACAATTCTATTATAAACAGTATTCTTTATGGCCTTGATGGAGGTGAAAGATTAGCAACCAATCTTTTTATTTACCTGCAATACGTCAAGTTGCTGTTTTTTCCTCACCCGCTTTCCTGGGATTATTCCTTCAGTCAGATCTCCGTGCAGACTTTCTCCAATCCGGTTGTTTGGCTGAGTTTATTGATTATCGGAGGACTAATTTATGTAGCTTTCAAAGGGCTCAAAACCCGTAGTTTGTTCAGCTTTGGAATCATTTTCTACTTTGCGAGCTTTTCAATTTTTGCCAACCTGACCTCTTCCCTGACGATCGGTTCTAATGTGGGAGAGAGATTTTTATTTATTCCATCTTTGGCTTTTTGTTTTCTCATTGTTTATGGCGTGTACGTACTCTTACAAAGCCGTGAAATTCAAAAATTACCACTTGTCATGGTGATAGTTTTTTCTCCTTTTTTACTGGCATTTGTGTGGAAGACAATTGATCGGTCTCAGGTTTGGGAAAGTAATATGACCCTTTCTAAATCAGGGGTGGAAACTGCCCCGAAAAGTTGGAGAACCCATGCCATGCTGGGTGAAGAGTTACGTTTAAAGGGCAATGAGATCAATAAAGTTTCTCCGGATTCTGCAAAAACCTATTTTAACGAAGCTGTTTTGGAGTTTGATCAGATGAACCAGATTCTTGGAAAAAAAGCTTCTATAACCCAATATAACAATGCCTTGGCTGAAGTTTTATTGAATTTGGGGGACTCTGCCCGGGCGATCCCTATCCTTGAAGAAGGAGTTAAGAAAAATCCTAAAGCTCAATTTGGCTGGTTTAAACTGGCTATGATTTATTTTCAAAGGAGCGATTTCAATAAAGCCGAAGAGTATTATCTCAAGAGTCTTCAAACTTCCAGGCCTGAATATTATCCTATCTACAAAAATCTGGGCCTTACTTACCTTAGGAAAGGGGAAGACCTTAAGGCAATTCAAATGTTTGAAAAAGCGCTTGAATATCGGGAGGACCCGGAAATCAACCAAAATCTGGCATTCCTATACACGCAAGCAGGAAATCTTGAAAAAGCAAAAAGCTATCAAACTGAAGGAGGAATAAGCGTTGAAGAAACGGGGTTTTTACTTGCTTTAAAAGCTGGAAATGATGCTTTTGAGCAGAAGAATTATAGTGAAGCGATTATTCACTATAAAAAATGCGAGGAAGATTTTCAGGAATTTGGTGGGCCAGAGAAATATCCATCCTTTTTTGCAGCATATGGAAAAGCCCTGATCGAATCAAGAGATACCTTGAATGCTAAATCAAAGTTTCTCAAAGCTTATGAAGCTAATCCGAAGAACTCTACTGTTTTAACAAACCTGGGTACAATTGCATTCATGAAAGAAAAACGATACTCGGATGCTGAGCGATATTATTTGGAAGCGATTGAAGCCGGCGCGGAGGATAAATTCAATGCTTATTCGAATCTTGGGATGGTTCAATTGATCCAAAGAAAAGAAGCATTAGCGGCGGAAACATTCGAGACTGCGCTTCAATACGGAAGCAATAAGAATGTGATTTCAAATTTGTATCTGATCAATCGATCCCTTGGGAATAAAGATAAGATGGAGTATTATCAGAAGCTCTTGAAATAGAATCGGTTTAATTCTTTTGATCAAATGATAAAACACAAGTTCAAATTCAATTTTGGAATATTTTTTTAGAATAATGGTTTGTCTTTCCAAAACCGGAAATAATACCTTGATGAATAATAACCAAGCCCTCTCAAAAAAGTAATCGGGTTTTTATGAATGTACCTGAAGAGGTAATAACTAAGGATCAGCCGATCTTTATGAACTGTTTTTTCGCTTTTCATCCGGTATAATCCAGAAGGATTAAATCGATAGAATGAACTAAAAAAAGGAAGAGCAGCTACTTTTCCTTGCATTTTGGAATATTCAAATAAAACCACGTCCATCACAGGGGCTTTATTGACTATAGGATTGCTTATGAGTGATTCGAGGTGATTTTTTATCATCCAGTTTGAAATATGACCGAGGTAATTGATCCGTTTGATTTCAGCAGGTTGAAAAATTTTTTCATTTTCGACTTCCTCCTTGGTCGTATTTTGTTCAGGATTTTCCTGGAAATTCCCTGTATAGCAAAGAAAAATTTCAGGATTTGATTCGAGAAATTCCACCTGTTTTTGAATCTTTTCAGAATCGACCCAATAATCGTCCCCATCACAAAAAGAGATGTATTTTCCTCTACAGGATTTTAGATTTTCCAGAAAATTGAATCGACCGGTTTTCGTACCATTAATGAAGATTTTATCTTTTTTGTCCCGAAGAAAAAGTCGAATTACGTCAGGATGTTTGTCTGCGTATTCTTTACAAATCTCTCTTGTCCCATCCTCGCTGTCATCCTCACCCAGAATGATCTCAAAAGGAAAAGTTGTTTTCTGAGACAATATGCTGTCCAGGCATTCCCTGATATAAGCTTCATGTTGGTAAGTTTGGACGCAAACCGATACCATTGGGATAACTTGATTAATTTCTTTTCTTGTGCCAAGATATTCCATCAGAACTCCTTCATTATTTTGCAGGGATTGCCGTAAGCAACGCAATTTGATGGAATGTCTTTAGTAACAACACTTCCCATTCCTATGATGGTGTTTTCACCGATACTGATATTGTCTTTCAAAACTGCTCCCGAACCAATGGTACAGCCTGCACCGATTTTTACTTTTCCGGAAATCACAACCCCGGGATTAATATCTGTAAATGCGCCAATAAGATTATGATGTCCTATTAAACTTCCTCGCTTTATTGATACGCCAAAATCAATTTGAGTTTGAGAACTGATTACGACTTTTGGTTCAATTAATACACCATTAGAAATTTTGCTTGAAGAAGCAACGTAGGCTGAGTCATGAATTAATGAAAAGTACCTTTCCTCGTTGATCTCCATACTTTTTAAAAAGTCCAGATAAATGGTTTTCTTATTTTTTGGACCTGAAACTCCAAAAACAAATATATCTGAAGCAGGAAGTATTGTACCCACAGAATGGATCGTGTATGAAGTCTTCTTAAAAGGTAAGAAAGGAACAGTATTAAACCATTTATTGGGGTAGATATCAAAATTATCCTGAGTTCTGAGTTCAGAAACTAAATCAAAAATTATCGCAATAGTATCCTCAGAGATTCCCAGAATGCTTATTTTTTTCATTTCTTCCTGTTATAATAACCCTTTGATCCAAATTCAGAAGAAGGGAAATACTCCTTTCCATGGATAGCTAAAAGCTGGTGAATTCTTTTGACCAATTCAGTATTGGTGGCAAATTTTCCTCCTTTGTGATCAAACCATAAATTGTCTTCTAATCCGACTCTTACCCCAAATCCCATCGCAATTGCTGAGGCATTTACGGGGAGTTGATCGCTGCCCAATCCAGCCAAACTAATATAATGGCTGGTTGGAATTTCTTTAATCGCCGTGCCAATATGTGAAAAAGAAGCCTGCATGCCAGCGATGTTTCCAAATAGGAGATTCCAGTAATACGGGCCTTCAATAATCTTCTTTTCTATCAGATAAAGCCCATAATTAATCATTCCCAGATCAAAACACTCAAGTTCGGGTACAACACCGTACTCTTTCATTTTCTGAGCAAGGGAATGGATCATTTCCGGATTATTCACCGAGGCCTGATGGAGAAAATTAAGAGATGACAGTGTTAGAGAGCACATATCCGGCTGTAATTCTATCACTTCTGATCTTTTTTCAAACTCGGGAAAATTTCTACCAGAACTGCTGCCACAAATAATTAAATCAGGGCAGTGCTTCCTGACACCTTCAAATATTTCCCGATAAATTGATTTTTTGAAGCTTGGAGTACCATCTTCTTCCCTGGCGTGAAGATGAGCTATAGTGATACCTATCTCATAAGCTTCATGAGTTTGTTCGATTATTTCCTGAGCAGATATAGGGACATGACTTGTATGTGATTTAGTAGGAATCATCCCCGTAGGGCAAAAATTAATAGCTATTTTATTCTTCATTTTTCATTGGAATCATTTGAAAATCCAGTCTAAACTAGGTTTTACAATATTGTAAAAGTAAAAAAATGAGATTGAAGAAAAAATGAGAATATTTTTTGTTTTTGATAATTTGTCTTTTAAAAATTTAATCTCATTGCAACCCAATTTTTTTCAACCTCCCTTTGATCTCAATGGCCTTCCTTAACAGGTTAAAAATTAGGCCTCTTCGGTAGTTTTCGATCATGGTGATGATACTATTCCCCTAATTATTGCTAGTTAAGATTTTATGGGTTTTGGCACTTTCAGCTTTGGACTTGACAATTCCACGGGAGCTCCATATCGATTGGAGGAGAGTGTTACCGTTTCATAGTTTGATTGTTGAGGCAGAAAGCCAGGGATACCAGACTTATCTAAAAAGTAAATCACATCTTTTTCAGAGGAGGTCAACTTGGAATGGAAGTTAAAAAAATGGAAAATTTAACCATTGGAAACAAAAAAAGGTGACCTTTTGGCCACCTTTAAATCTATTGGTCGAAAGAAAAATTAAGGTCTTTTTCCCTCTAATTCTCCTTTTTTCGCATCCTCCTGCATTTTTTCATTTGCAACGATTCCGATTTCGACTCTTCTGTTTTGGCTTCTTCCTGAGTCAGAATCATTGCTCACTTCAGGAAGCGTTTCTCCAAATCCATTGGTTGTGATTCTTGAAGCGCTTACTCCAAGATTTCTAAGATATTTTTCTACAGTATTCGCCCGATCTATTGAAAGTGCCATATTATGCTTCTCAGTTCCTGTATTATCAGTATGACCGTCAATCACAATGTTGGTGTCCTCGTATTTATTGAGGGTTTTTGCCAAACTGTCCAAGTTTGCTTTTGAAGCTGAATTAAGCGTTGCCTTATCAATTCCAAACAATAAACCTGAATCAAAGGTAACTTTGATGCCTTCACCTACTCGCTCTACTTCAGCTGCTTCAAGATCTCTTTCCAATTCTTCAGCCTGCTTGTCCATTTCTCTTCCGATGATGGCTCCTGCAGATCCGCCGATAGCAGCACCGATGATGATTCCGGTAGCAGTATTATTGCCTCCGGAAATTAATCCTCCTGCCACGCCGCCTATAGTTCCTCCGATTGCTCCGCCTTTAACAGCGTTACTTGTTTTGCAACTAATCGCAACTAATGAAAGTGTTGCAATCAATACAAGGCTTAAAATTTGTCTGTTTGTCTTCATGTTTTTTGCTGTTGCCAGCTTTAAGTTTCTTATAAATTGGTGAAGTTGATTTTCACTCGAAAATCTTCAACATCATTTTTGACCTTGTTTGTATGAGAAGATCACTTGTGAGAATTCAATTCTTATTCCATCTTATTATTAGGCTGATTTAAGGGTTTTTGAAAATTCTCTGGGGATTTAATCCCCGATTTTGAGGATCATTCCCCAATCTGGTTTTTAGGAACTATGGACAAAGACTGGTCTTGTTTTCCTGCTTCTCAAAGTCCAATTTCCATCCATCACCAACGCGATTTAAAAAACTAACACCTATTAGACAGGTTCAATTTTTATGTAAAACTTACATTTAGGTTGGTTTGCACTTTGGACAGGGGTATTTTTAGGAAAATTCTGTTAAATGAAGAGATTACTTATAGTTGTTCTGGTTTTAGGGATTGTTTTCTCAGTTTATAGCCAGGAATCAAAGCCTTCATATGTGATTTTGATTTCATTGGATGGATTTAGATATGATTATGTGGAGCGATTTAAGCCGGAGAATCTTTCCCGATTTATTGAAACCGGGACAGCAGCGGATGGACTGATCCCATCTTTTCCAAGTAAAACCTTTCCAAATCACTATACGATAGCGACAGGTATGAAGCCGGAGCACCACGGCTTGGTGGATAATTCCTTTTACGATCCTACCAAAAATCTGGTATATACGATGGGGAATCGTGAAATTGTTGAGGACGGATACTGGTATGGGGGTACACCACTCTGGGTGCTTGCTGAGCAAAACGGGATGAAGGCCGCAAGCTATTTTTTTGTGGGTTCCGAAGCTCCGGTCAAAGGAATAAGACCGAGTTACTATTACCCTTACGATGGAAATGTTCCAAATCTTACCCGTGTTGCAAAAGTTTTTGAGTGGCTTCAGTTACCAGAAACAGAGCGTCCAAGACTGATCACACTCTATTTTTCTGACATGGATAATACAGGACATCGATACGGTCCAAATAATGACGAAAAACTTAAGGGTAGTCTGGATAAATTAGATCCCGAATTAGGTGCTTTGTTCGAAGGGTTAAAAAGCTTTGATTTTGATATCAATATTATTTTGGTTTCGGATCATGGAATGGCGAACGTGCCCAAAGAAAAACTTATCAATTTGGATGTATTGACCAAAGGAATCGATGCCAGGGTGGTTAATAATGGAGCCTTGGCTCATCTGCATCTGGCAAAACCGGAACAAAAAACAGAGGTGATCGAGATTTTGAGACAACGTCCGGGGAATTTTAAGATTGAGGATGTTACCAGTCTGGTGAGCTATGATGATATTTCCCGGTATCCAGATCGAATAGGAGACTTGTTGATTCTGCCAGAACTTGGATATTACCTGGCGGATGAGCGGGGTATTTTCAGGTATCAAAACAATTCAGCCATGTTTAAGACAGACGTTTTTGGAGAGCATGGCTATAGCCCAGAGTATCGCGAAATGCATGGGATTTTTTATGCAAAAGGACCTGCTATTAAAGAAGGACTGAGAATCGATCGATTTGAGAATATTCATATTTACCCATTGATTTGCAAGATTTTGGGGTTACCGATTCCAGCGGAGATTGATGGGAAAGCAGCCGTTTTGGCTCCAATTTTAAAAGACTGACCATGGAAAAACTTGACATCAAAACTCGTAAAGAGGTGGATTTTTTGGTTCGGAGATTCTATGATCAAATCAGGGTTCATGAAACCCTAGGGCCGATTTTCAACCAAGTGGTAAAGGATTGGGAAAACCATTTGATCCATTTGAGCGATTTTTGGGAGATGATCCTGCTTCAGTCAGGTCCGGGTGCAGGCAAATTCAATCCAATTCACGTCCATCGGGAAGTGGATGCCGCCGTGGACAATAGCATTGAGCAGGCTCATTTTGGTAATTGGCTGGAGTTATGGTTTTCGACCATTGACCGGTATTTTGAGGGAGAAACGGCAAACTTCGCAAAAGAACATGCGCGCCGAATGGCTCACATGCTTTTCATCCGGATTTGGGAAGCGAGGATCAGGTAAGTTTGAAAATTCGTATTTTTACTTCTCGAATAATTTTAAGCGATTCTTTAAGGAAATTTGGTCATTTGATTTTTCAAGGGTATTTCGTTTTACGAAAATTTTACTTGCATAGAAAATATTTTATCTTCACTAAGATTCAATTGTCTGAGCTTTAGTTTTTCTCTGTAATCATCCAAGTTTAAAATACATGGAAAAGTACTTTTCGATTATCAACTGGCGAACTTTAATTGCTCTTGGGATCACTGCAGTGGCTACTTATTTTACGCTTTTGATGGATTTCACTTACAATTATGACCCAACTTTGGTCAGTATTGCTATAGTTTTTCCTTTGGTCTTCACGATCAGAAGCGCATTTAAAAGAAGAGAAAAGGCACTGGAATTTCTTTCCCGATTCCGGTCAGGATTGGTTACTACGGATCATTCATTTCAAAGCATCAAGAAGCTGAGTCCTGAGGATAAGGTCTACATCCGAAGCCTGATTATGAGAATCCCCAAGTTGCTGATCGGCTATTTGAAATCTCAATCAGTGACCCTGGAAGAGGTTAGAGATGAAGCAGAAAAAATTAACAGCTTTATTACCGATAAGTCAGAGTTTATTAATTCTTCATCCCGATTGAAATTGAACAGGGTTTTCAGGGATGTGCATATGGGAATAGAGACTTCAGTGTCTGTGAAAGAGCATAACACCCCATCCTCAATAAGGGCGTATTGTCTGATATTCATTTACATCTACCCGATTATTTACACTCCTTCGGTGTATTTGAAATTGCAAGAAGGAGCATTTACGGATAGTGCGTGGCTGCTCTATTTTCTTTCTATGTTTTCCACCTTCATATTAATCTCCTTATATAATGTCCAGGAGCAATTGGAAAACCCCTATGATCAAAAAGGGCTCGATGATATTCATTTGACGCATTTTGATTTGAATAGGGAGCCTGCTATTTGACCTTTTATTCATAGGGTTTACCAGGAATTTGAATAAATTAGATATTGATAATAAAGAGACTCACCCGATTTTTAAAAATTAATCCGTAGACAAAATGAAAAAAATAGTTTGTTTGTTTTTAGTGACAATAGGCATGCAACTGTCACTTTTTGCGCAAGAAAAATCCGCCTTGTTTAGTTCTACAGATCCAATCGAAATCAAGATGAAATTCTCTGTTAAGGAGATTAAGTCCGAGACCAATGATTCCACTTTTATGGATTCCTTTCTCCAATACAAAAATGAGAAAGGAGAATGGGATTCGGTAGATGTTGAGCTTAGAACTCGAGGTAACTTCCGATTGAAAAATTGTTATTATCCTCCGATAAGGATGAAAATCAAAAAGAAGGAAGGAGAAGGGACGATTTTCGAAGGGAATAAAAGTATGAAAGTTGTTCTTCCATGCAACAAGATAAAAAATGCTGATGGCTTTATAATGAGAGAATATTTATGCTACCAGCTTTTTGAAGAAGTAAGTCAATACACGTTCGATACCCGATTGATTAAAGTTACTCTTGAAAATGAGGATGAAAAAGGTGGGGAGCCTGTCCAATTGATGGGCTTTCTCATTGAAGATGATGACGAAGTTGCGGACCGATTTGGAGGAAATATTATAGATGATAAAAAGATTCCTGCCACATTTATGCAGGACTCGGCCATTGTTCGCCATGATTTTTTTCAAATGATGATCGGGAACACGGACTGGTCAAATCTCTTCAGACACAATGAGACAGTACTGCAGTTGGATGAGAAAACTGTAGTGCCGCTCGCCTACGATTTTGACATGACTGGATTAGTAAATCCTCCCTATGCGCAGGTCAGTGATCAGGTTGAAATCGAAAAAGTGACCGAAAGACTTTACAGGGGATATTGCAGAGACCCGCAGTTACTGGAAGCTATTCGTCAGGAATTTATTGCCGCTGAACCTAGGATTTTAAAGCATGTAGATTTATTGATAGGCACAGTTGATGAGCGTGATATCAAATTTGTAAAGGGGTTTCTTGATGATTTCTTTAAGGTTTTAAAAGACGATAGGCTATTCAAAGCAGAAGTGCTTGATGCATGCAGATCACAAGGCAGTTGATTTTCAAATCATTTCCGGAGGTTTTGCTAAAGGTATGCGGTCTTTAAATAGCAGGCTTCTTAGTAATTGAGACCTTATGTATAATTCTTACTAGATTGAAATCAATCAAACTGATTCATTGTGAAAAAATCCCTTTTGGTAATTCTGTTTTTAAGTTGTTTTCATTCCGTACTCTTAGCCCAGATTTCACTTTTTGACGGCAAAAGTCTTCAGGGCTGGTATATGGATGTTCCTGCTCTGGAAAAGGACAGCAGTTTGCGTCGCCCATTTATAGTACGGGATGGACTTTTGGTCAGCTTGGGAACTCCCGGCGGTCACTTGATCTCAGAGAAAACGTACGAAAACTACACGCTGGAATTCAATTACCGCTTTGTAGGTGAACCCGGGAACTGCGGAGTTTTGGTTCATGCTTCTACGCCTCGTGCCTTATACGACATGTTTCCCAAATCGATCGAGGTACAGATGATGCATAGCAATGCCGGGGATTTCTGGTGCATCCGGGAAGATATTCAAGTGGAGGAAATGGAGAAAAGACGAGGCCCAAAGGAGAACTGGGGGATCATAGAAGGTAAGGAACGCAGAATTAAAAACCTCACTGATAACTCTGAAAAGCCGCTTGGCGAATGGAATCACATGAAAATCAAATGTGAAGCAGACAGGATTACTGTTTGGGTGAACGGAGATTTGGTCAATGATGGCTTTGGCGCTACCGCACAAAAAGGCCAAATCGCGCTTCAGGCAGAAGGTGCTGAGGTGGAATTTAAGGGATTGATGTTGACTCCGCTAAAATAGGTTGATCCCTGATTTAAGAGGATTTTGTAAAAATAATAGAGAAAAAAAATCCATCTGATTTTCCTGATTGAAATCAAAAATTATATGCGAAGTAGTCTGTTACTCGTATTGATCTCAATTTTTTGGGTTTCCTGCACCAATGGAACCTCCAATGAGACGAAAGAGATAAGCAACTTCCAAGTTAAAATTACGGACTCCCTTCAGATTGATTACTTGGGTAGTCTCTGGATGTTGGATTATGATTCCTCGAGTCAGCAGTATTTGGCTTACGGGAATCGGGATAAAGAATTAGTAGTCCTCAATCAGGAAGGGGAGATAATTTCAAATTTTGACTTTGCATCAGACGGACCGGAAGCTTTGGGGTGGATTGATGCGTTGTCATTGGAGAACGGTAAAATAGGATTGATTGATCGTAAATCAGGTTTTTTGAAATTCGATATTCAGGGGAATCGATTATGGAATTATAAACTCCCGTATTCATTTTATCATATCAATAGTATTTCGGGCCGGTCTTTTTACTCATTTGGTTCTGAACTTTTTTATTTGCGGCCTGAGAGATCAGATAATACTTATTCAGGCAATTCTGCTTCGATGTTTCAAGAGATGTATCGATTACCAATTCTTGAGGCGATTGATACGTTGACTCAGGAGGTACGGATGACAATGGATTTTCCGGCAACTTCTATATACAGAGATGGGGAGTATCACTTTTGGATGTTCCCTAATTTAATGAAGTCTGGAAAGGACTGGATATTATCCTTTAGACAAGAGCTCCAGTTTTACGTGTATCGGGAAAGAAATAAGGAGATTGAATTGTTCAAAACAGTAAGTCTCGGATTGAGTGATTTCGTCGAAGGACAAGGTGTTTCATTTGAGCAGGCTGATGATTATTTTGAGATGACGAAGAATCTAATCCCGGGGTCAATTCAATCCATTTATAGACATGAAGGAAATACCTTGGTGGTCTATCACAAAGGAGTGGCGGAAGAAATTGTAAAGAGGTATGATCGGGACGATCGTGATGCGAGTGCGAAACTTAATCTTGAAAAGAAGTTTTTCTTGGCGGTTTTTAACTCAGCATTTCAACTTCTTCAAAATGAAGTCCCACTTCCTGAAGGATTGATTTTTACATCCTTGATCAGTTCCGAAGGTGAGATTCTCGCGCTAAAAGACCAGGTGTATTTCGGATCAGAGCAGGATCAGGTGATTTACTACAAGTTGAAGTTGGTGGAAGGGTGATATTTTTGGTCATTGATCCAAGTCACCTTCTCTAAAGACTTGAACAGATTTTTAATTCCCTGCATTCCATCTGCTTGCACTCACCTCCATGTTGGAAAACTCAACAGGGACTTTTCTCTTGATCGGATAGATTGTCAGGCTTTTGAAAGGATATTTTTACTAAAGGCCAAGCGCTTGTTTTGGGATTAAACTTCAAAGAATTGATTCCAGGAAGCATAAATTTATCTCAAAATCCGCTTATCCAGTTCCAGAGAATAGACTTTGGACTCCATCAAAGAGAAGTTTTCAGAAATGGGGTTGATTACATAATTCAGAGAACTGGGATCCACTACCGAAGGAACAGCAAAGCAAAGTATGCCGGATTTCAATAAGTTTGTTCCATATTCCTGAGCCACACGAATGGCTGGAATTTCATTCCAGTTGGTTGGTAAATCAGTCATTTCTGGAATAAAAATTAAGTGGTCAGGAATGCTGATTTCCATCACTGAGTACAGAATATGGCGTTCCGAAGAAAACAATTCTGGATCTATCGTTAATCTTTCAAGTAAGGAAACCGAAATGCTCGATCCTGCATAGATCGCCGGATTTCCGGGAAGATTCCATCTTCCTCCATACAACTTGGCACCTTCGCCGCTGCTATCACAGTATTGGGTTAAGGCGATCCGATAGACTTTCATTTTCCTCAGACAGCTATACCGTGCTGTAGTCGCATGATTTCGGTTTTGAGCAGGTCAATGCCTTCTGATACATCGATTAATTCAAGTGGCTTGCGATTTCTTAGGGAAAAAAGAGGGCGCTCCATCCATCTTCTGAATCCTTCCCGACCAAAATAATTTATGCCAATCGCATATAGCTCAGCCATCTCATAGAGCTTTTCCGACTGGCCGGTGTCAAAAATATCTTTGCGCTGCAGGGTCTTGGCAGAGACTCCCAGCGCATCTGCGAGCGTATTGTAATCAAGTCCCGATAGCTCTTTGAAGCTTTCAAAGGAGCTTTTGTCGAGACCATTGCGGAAAGTATCTACTCGGGAAAGTGGCTCATCCAGCTGGTCAGCGTTCATCCGCAGGATGTCTTGAACTGACATGTGAGCTTTTTGATATGCCGCAACTTCAGGCTCGCTGACTTTGGAGATTTTCTTTGCCATGACTAAAATCGGTAATTTGTCTTCTAAGATAACGTAATTTGTCTGAAATAGATTCTTTATCACCAGTTTTTTCAAGATCATTTTAAATGGTTTCTATGGTGATAAAAAAGAAAATGGGAATTCTGCCTTTTGAATCTGGAGAGTATTTTAATCGAGTTTTTAATTAGTTAGAATTTTCAGCTTTTTACATTTCTGCTTAGAAATAGGAGCCAATTACTTGAATCTAGGTGATCGTATTTTACATATAATTTTCAATCCCCTCATTCTCCATTTTAAATTCATCAATCCCCCGCATTCCAGTATTCCATCCGCTCGCAC
Organism: Algoriphagus sp.; assembly: GCA_029945945.1. Classification (GTDB taxonomy): domain Bacteria; phylum Bacteroidota; class Bacteroidia; order Cytophagales; family Cyclobacteriaceae; genus Algoriphagus. The sequence goes on from JAQSDM010000005.1 coordinate 739,874, forward strand.
TTACTCACCTCGATGCTGTAAAAATCAAACTCAGCGGTGACTTTTCCCTCGATCAGGTAAATAGCCCGGCCTTTGAATGGATATTTTTTTACCACGGGTGGGAAGTGAACTGTATCGATCCAGTCACCTTCCCGATCGATGAAAGTGCCGAAATTCATCACGTCGCCCTTGATCGTGCGCGTGTACTTCACGGTGACGAGATAGCCGATGATCTGCACGGTTTTGCCAAGACAAGCTTTCAAATCTCTGGCTTTGATCCCCTGAATACTCTGATCTTTGATCAGGTGAAAAGGAGAGTCGAGCGGAAACTCGAGGATGTCGATCTGATCCACGATTTCCTGTCGGATGTCGATCTCTTCCAGTTGGGGCACAGTCGGTTGCCTCCTCGTGCTTTGGCGAAACAAGTCATTCAAGGCAGGAATCGCCTTCCGCTTGTTCAGGATGAAATGGGCTTCCCAGAGCAATTCCTGTCGGGTTTTCCCCGTAAACCGGAAGCAACCGATCCGGATCAGAATCAGTAATTGCTCCAGACTGATGTCCATTCGTGCAGCAAAATCAGCCAAGCCCAGAAAATCTCCATTCTCTCTTCGTTCGTTGAGGATTTTGTCGATGCTGGTTTTCTCCAGATACTTGAGATGGATAAATCCCAGGTAAACCGTCTTTCCTGTGATTCGGGTGAGGTACTCGCTCTCGTTGATGTGGGGAGCCTGAATGTCGGCCCCGTTCATTCGAAGTTCGTGGATGTAGAATTCGGTGTGATAAAATCCCCCGAAATTATTGATCACACCCACCATAAATTCCAGCGGAAAGTAAGCTTTCAGGTACAGGCTTTGGTAGCTCTCCACCGCGAAGGATGCCGAGTGTCCCTTCGCAAAGGAATATCCGGCGAAGCTTTCGATCTGATACCAGACTTCAGCAGTGACTTTTTCGTCCCGACCCATTTCCTTGCAGTTGCCGAAAAACCGATCCTTCACCCGCGTAAATTCATCTTTGGAGCGTGATTTTCCACTCATGCCTCTTCGCAGCACATCGGCTTCTCCCAGACTCAGCCCGGCAAAATAATGCGCGACTTTGATCACATCTTCCTGATAGACCATGATCCCGTAGGTCTCGGGCATGATCTCAGCGAGAACGGGATGGGCCAGATTTCTCCGCTCCGGATCCACATGCCGTAGGATATATTCCCGCATCATTCCCGATCGGGCGACCCCGGGGCGGATGATGGAGCTGGCAGCCACGAGCTCCAGGTATTCATCGGCTTTCATCTTGGCAAGAAGCATCCGCATCGCGGGCGACTCCACGTAGAAAGCCCCGATCGTATGTCCGTCGCGCAGGTGTTGCTTGATTTTAGGGTCTTTTTTGAATTGCTCCACCTGTCGGATATCGATTTTGATTCCCTGATTCTGGTAGATGGTCTCGATGGCCGATTTGATATGGCCAAGCCCGCGCTGACTCAGGATGTCAAACTTGTGCAGTCCGATATCCTCGGCCACGTGCATGTCGAAGTGGGAAACAGGAAAGCCTTTCGGCGGCACCTCCGTCGCGGTGTAATAGTGGATTGGTTTGTGCGAGATCAGTATTCCGCAGGCATGAATGGTCAGATTCGATGGCATATCCTTGAGTACATTGCTGTATTTCAGGATGAGTTTGCCGTATTGATCCGGTACGTAGCCGGGCTTGTCGGCATAGTGGATCAGTGATTCGATATCCGATTTGGGTAGGCCAAAAACTTTCCCGAGTTCGCGCAGCACGGAGTTGTACTGAAAAGTATTGTGCGCGGCCAGGAGGCAGACATGTTCTTGCTTGCCTTGGTTGTACTTGCGAAAGATGTAATCTGTGACCTCATCCCGGTCTTTCCAGGAGAAATCGATGTCGAAATCCGGAGGATTTTCCCGATACAAATTGATAAATCGCTCGAAGTAGAGATCAAGCTCGATCGGGTCCACATCCGTGATTCCGAGACAATACGCCACTATACTGTTGGCGCCGGAGCCACGACCCACGTGGTAGAAATTCTTCTGCTGCGCAAAGCTCACGATGTCGTAATTGATCAGAAAGTACGAGGTGAAGGACTTTTGTTGGATGAGTTCAAGCTCCTTTTCTATCCGGGCAGAGATCTCAGGACTGAGTTCGGGATAGCGATGGAGAGCTCCTTTGAATGTCTCCTGTCTTAGGTAATCGAAGTCTTCCCAGTCCGAACCCAGAATGTCGCGACGATTTTTGACGGCCTGGAAGTAGAATGAAAACTGACATTGTTCGAGGAGTTTTTGGGCATTGGCGAGGAGATAGCTATGATTTTCGCAGCGACCCACCATATCTGCATAGCTGTAAAACTGATCGTCTGCACCTCCCTGAGCTTCTGTTGGAAGCTTGCTCAGGAGTGTATTCAGATCTATGCTGCGCAAAAGTCGGTGTGCGTTGAATTCAATTTTGGATCCGAAACTCACCGATTGGAGCAGGACGAGTTTATCCTTGTATCGAAACCAAGGCGAGGAGATCAGGCGGTTGAGTTGGAAGGGATGCACGCCGATAAATTCATTTTCCCGCAGGGGGAAAAGCTTTTCCGGCAAAGGATAGATCACAAAGCTATCCGCAAAGGGTGGAGCTTTGGCAGCAAAATCCTTCTTCTGTGTCAAGTGCTCCGAAAGGTGGAGGTTGAGTTCGTAGAAGCCTTCCTGGTTTTTGGCCAGGCCGATGTATCGTTGGGAGGTGCCGTTTCGGAAGTCAATGCCGATCACGGGATGGATACCGGCTTTTTGCGCAGCACGGATAAACGGAAAAACCCCGGCGGTACAGTTGATGTCTGTGAGGGCAAAGGCATTAAGTTTTTTGCCTTTCGCCTCAGCGATCAGTGCTTCCACGGACATTGTTCCGTATTTGAAGCTGAAGTGAGAGTGGCAGTTGAGGAACATTTTTAAGATATAAGAGGAAATACACTGTGTGAAATAGGCTCCGCGAAATACACTTCGCTTCGCTGCGTGAAATAGGCTGACGCGAGATACCCTTCGCGATGAAGACCCGTAGACGAATGAGAATAAGTTGTCCGTAGTATTTCTTCCGCCGAAGGCAGATGTGTTTCTACCGTATTTCCATGGTGTTTCTGGAAAATATAAGTCTCAATCCAGCCTCTTCCAGCAATACATCCTAATTCAAAATGTCAATTATTTTAACATTTTAATGTTTATAATGTAGTCAAAAAGTAAATAAGGAAGAAAGGGAAAAATGGATTTGCGGGAAAGTTTTGATGAGATTTTACCAGATGAGCTGTTGGAGAATAGAAATAAAAAATCCGAAGCGATGGGCTCCGGATCAAATGAAAGATTGTCTTTAGGTTTAGGAAATCAATTCGCTTACGAGCAGATCCTCATCCAATGATTCCCAATGAATTCCTTCTCCATTCCCGATGAATCTCCAATCATTGAGTTCCGCAGGCGAGGCATTTCGGAGTTTGGGAAACCATTCGAGTGGAATACTCACTTCACGGCCATCTTCAATGAAAACAGTCATTTTATCCTCTGAAAATGTAATGTCAGTGGCTTGGTAAGACTTGTGTTTAGTTAAAGTATTCATTCCATTTTATTTGAAATAACTCCAAATTTGATTGAACAATTATACGTATTTCTCTAAGTTCTGATGCGGAGAATTTTTTCGAACTTATTAACTCGATTGGAATCAAGAGAAATTTAGCCGTTTTTTCAGATTTTTCAACATGAATATGTTTTGGCAAATGATCATTGCTGTAAAAGAAAAAGCGATACCCCTTTTCAATATGGATCGTCGGCATGATGGAATATAGTGAAAAAGCAGATCAAAAATATTGAACCCCGTCCGATGAATACCGAATAGAAACCATAATTTATCCGGTACCGATCACCTCTCAACCCACTTTTATCCCATATTTTCCAAGCAAACCCGGTAACCCATCCAAGTCAAATCGAGCGCCTTTGATGCGATTGAGTTCCGGATCGAGTCGGTAGCCTTGGGCATTCCGAAAGTCGGTTTTTTCTAAAACAGTGCGACTAAAAACAGCACCGCTCAGATCTGAGCCCTGGAAATCGGCGGAACTCAAATCAGCTTGGGTAAAATCCGATTCGAGCATCCGACAGTTTATGAATTTTGACTTTTTGAGTTGCAGATTGTAAAAACTGCAGTAGTCCAGTTGACAGGATTGAAAACTAAACTCCAGCAAAAATGGATTGGCTGCATGAAAGTGGATGCCAAGCATTTTGCATCCTTCAAACCTGATGTTGCGAAAGGCAACTCCCGGTACTTTGAGATTACTCAGATCACAGTTTTTGAACGAACAGTTTTCAAAACTGAATCCATTCAGGTTCAACCCGGAAAACTTGCACTGGAGGAATTGACAATTGTCGTAGTCTCCGGGAGCTAGTGAGGTAATGGAGAAATCCTGGCTTTGGAAAATTTGGTCGGAGAAATAGGGCATATAAGCAGTCAGTCGCAGTATTCAGTGATCAGTAAATTGGGAAATGCAATAGACTTTTCATTTCTCTCGTATTTCGTAATTCTAAAGTCCTGCCAAATCCCATTTACGAATTGTCTCTTTGATCAGTCCGGCAACTTTAGCATTCACTTTTTTGAAGTATTCATCCGCCTGCGCCTGATTGAAATTTGGATAGCCCTGACCTTCCTGATACAATCCGATCGAGGAAGGGAACGGTACCGCTGACCAGGTTCCGGTTTTCGGATAGGCAGTTGCCATGTCGGCATTGTAGCGCTCTTTGTGCACCAGAGTCGGATCGATCGCCTGGATGTAAGCGGTCTCATTTAGTCCGGCGTGACCGCCATCTTCTTTGAAAACTTCCAGCGTCACATCCGATGCATACGACCACCAGTTGATCACAAGCGTACGAACGCCCAATTCATTGGCAACTTCCGCAGCTACAGCCTGAAGTATGGCAGTTTGTCCGCCTCCATGACCATTGAGGATGATGATGTTTTTGAAACCATTTTTTGCAAGGCCTTTCAAAATATCCCGAATGAACGGTCTGTAAGCTTCTTCGGTAATCTGAAAAGCTCCCGGGAAAGCAGCCATGCTTCCGGTGATTCCATAATTCAACGTCGGAGCAATCATTGCATTCAGCTCGTCCGCCATTGCTTTTGCCATGGCAGATGGAGCTGTATTGTCAGCGCCGTTATTGACTACACCATGAGGTTCAAGTGTTCCTGTGGGAAGGAGAACCGTATTGATTTTCCCGGGGACAAACTCCGCAAACTCCATCCAATTCACCCGATCCATTTCGCGGGTAGAGATAGAGTTCTGAGCTTTCAGGTCAATAGAAAACGAAAGAAAAAGACAAAGAAAAAAGATGAAAGAGCGAATCATAAGTTTCATGGGACCGGTTAATGAAATGAGGAATCGTGAAAATAAGTGAAAAAATTAAACCGGTTGGGAAGAAAATATGAAGCCTCTATTTTAAAAAATGAAAAAGCCCTTCTGGTTTATCAGAAGGGCCTTTTCAGCTTTAATCCTCTCCGCATTCCACATTCGGATTAAACTTCGTAAAAATGCCGGAAGGATTGTTTTTCCAAACCCAGGCGTGAAGTTGATAGTTGGGAAATGGGAGAACTTGAGTATCATAATCAAATTCCTGACTTCCAAAAAAGGGCGGGTTTTCATTTTCAAAGTCCCAAGCCGAAGCAACTACGATGAACTCAACACCCACCAGTTTCATATTTCCTTCTTTGTCCATTTCATAAAGAAGGGCTTCTGGTTGGGTGGGGTCAAAGACTCCATCCACAATGCCAAAATTGACATAGTGATAACCCATTCCTCCAAGGGTGGGATGGGAAACGCATTCCGACCCTAAGGAATATCCGGTATCTTCTGCAACTTCGATTCTATGATATTCTGCAGTAGCACCCCGAAGATCTGCCAACATATTGAGCGTGGTGGGATCCATTCTCAGGTTTTCCAAAGGGTTGGCAAAAGGTTCATTAATTGCTTTTTCAAGATCCGAACTGGGATCTAACGGGAGGGAGGGATTGCTGCTTTCAGAGATACAGCTTGATTGGGCCACAATTGCTATCAGAATCAGCAAAATGCCCCATGGAATTTTTGAAGACGTGTTCTTCATTGGTTTTTGGGTTTTGGTGTAGGAAAGAAGGGTTAAATAAAAATTAAAAAACCACGAGGGTACCAAGTGCAAAATTCTCTGCTTTCTAAAAAAGCACAGACCTTTCAGGTGATAAAATTTACACAATTGAAATGTAATTTTCTAAAATTCAATACTTTAAGTTTTTATAAAGGCCAATTATCCTATGATTGAATAATTCAACGTTGGGACGATGATCGCATTAGTTTCGTCAGCGATCGCTTTAGCCATGGCAAAAGGCTTCGTTATTGACTACGCCATGCGGCTCAAGCGTACCCGTTGGGAGGAGAACGGTGTTAATTTTTTGGGGCACAAACTCCGCAAACTCCATCTAAAACACCCGATCCATCTCACGAGTGGAGATTTTTTGTTGGGGATTGAGCTGATAAAAAGTAAAAAACAGGAGCAAGGCAGGAAGTAATTTTTTTATGTTTTTTTTTCGTGAATAGTGCTTTAAGGCCTATTCCGGGACAATTTAGCCCAACTCAGGTTAGAAATATATTTACTTTTTTCAGGGTATTTCAAAAAATCTCATCCAATACCCAATCCAACCTTTCATCGCAGTGCGTAAATCTTTTCCAAATCATTTAAAGGATTTGGAATGGCAAACTGATTGCATCTTTTCCATGGAAACTAAACTGAATTATTAACCTAAAGACACCAAAATGAAAAATGAACTAATCAAGCCAAGCGGACTGGTGAAGAGTACAGATCGTCGGCTTTTTCTGAAGCGAGGAACTATGTCCGTGGCAGCGGCAGGTTTGCTGATGATCGGATGTAACGATGACGAGCAGATCCCAATGAATCCGGCTGTAAGCCTGGGATCCGGCGATATCGGAATTTTAAATTATGCCTATGCACTCGAGCAATTGGAGGCAGCATTTTATGCAGCAGTGATCACAGGAAGCTATTATGCAAATGCAAATGCTGAAGAAAAACAAATCATGGCTGACCTCGAAAAGCACGAGCGCGCGCACCGGGATTTTTTCAAAGCAGCGTTAGGAACCGCTGCCATTGAGGATTTGGAAATCAACTTCAGCAGCATTGATTTTGGAAGCAGAAACTCCGTATTGGGAGCGGCTAAAACATTCGAAGATCTTGGAGTAGCAGCTTACAATGGAGCAGGTAAGTTTTTGGTAAGTGCAGACTTATTATTGATCGCAGGCAAGATCGTATCCGTGGAAGCAAGACATGCCGCTGCAATCAGAGATTTGATCAATCCGGGATCGGCTGATTTCGCAGGAGATGACCTGATTGATGTTAATGGGTTGGAGCGAACGCTCAGTTTTTCTCAGGTGCTTACTGCAGCCAGTGCTTATGTCATCACTCCGCTCGACTTCAGTCAGTTGCCTAGCTAATTTTCACCACAAAAAGAATCAGATATGAACTTGATAAAATTGCTCGATACACTTTGCCCGGACACGAATAGTGCGGAAGAAAAAGACATGTTTTTCTCCAGAAGAGAATCCTTCAGGAAGTTTGGAGATTTTGGTAAAAAAGTTGCCTTGGCCGCAGTGCCTTTGGCCATCCTGAGTTCCCTGCCCCGAATTGCAAAGGCAGACACAGCGAGCTTGATAGGGGTGTTGAATTACGCTTTGACATTGGAACATCTGGAATACAGATATTATCAGACGGCCATCGAATCCGGTGTGATCGATGGGGCTGACCGTGTCATCTTCAATAAAATCAGAGACCATGAATTGGCTCACGTAAAGTTTTTACAGGAGGTAATCGGTAATGTATTGAAAGGTATGCCGGTAGCAGAACCTAAGTTTGACTTCACCGCAAAAGGTAATTTCTCTCCATTCACGGATTATCCGACGTTTTTGGCGCTTTCACAGGCTTTCGAAGATACCGGAGTAAGAGCTTACAAAGGTCAGGCGGCAAATGTCATGGAAAGCGACGTGGTCTTGACTGCGGCACTTTCGATTCACTCAGTGGAGGCAAGACATGCTTCGATGGTGAGAAGACTGAGAACCAAAAAAGGACAGGATACAGTCAAAGGCTGGATCAGTAACGGAAGCATTGGATCCTTACCAGCAGCGACTCAGGCGATCTATGCAGGTGAAGAAAACGTCATGCATGCCGGAGTAAATGTGGTAAATCTTACAGGAATAGATGCTACTGCAGTGTCCGAAGGATGGGATGAGCCACTGGGCAAAGATCAGGTCCTTGGGATCGCATCTTTGTTCTTAGCATAAAAAGATCAATAGTTGGGTTTGGGTGTTAGATGTCACTTCCGCTTGGAGGTGGCATCTTTTTTTATCCCAGGTAGATGCGGTACAGACTGAGCCTGGAGATGGCTGGATGATCGATGAGTTCGGGATGCTCAAAGTCCTGCCAATACCTCATTCCGATTTTTTGCATGACGCGGATGGAGGCCAGATTTGCAAGGGAAGCCATCGAAAGGACTTCGGGGATTCCTTTTTCTTTTGCAAAATCCAGGCAGGCTTGTGCGCCTTCGGTTGTAAGTCCCTGATTCCAAAATTCTTTTCGGATTCTCCAGCCGATATCCACGCAAGGAGTGAAGCTTGCCTCAAAAGTCTTCCAACCCAGTCCGATCATACCGACGAGTTCGCCAGTTTCCAGCAGATCCACTGCGAAATAGCAATAGCCTTTATCTTCAAAAAGTCGGTTCATCCGATCCATCATTGCGGATGATTCCTCCTTGCTCAGCGGTTTTTGGAAAAAGCGCATGATCTCCGGATCTGAATTCATTGCTGCGAAAGCAGGTAAATCTGATTTATTCCAGGTGCGAAAGCCCAGTCGGGGAGTGGTGAAGAGGTAGGTGGCAGGATCCAAGAGAAAATAGAATTGAGACTTAATATCGATTTCAAATTCGGAAATTCAAAGAGTTGGATTTGCTGGAAGAGTGAAATGTAAACTTTTCGCATTCGGAACCAAATGCGATTTTGGTGTTTTACAGTTTAGGAATCAGATTCCTAAATTGTAACGATATTGAGATCAGGAATTGTCCTCACTTCCCAGCGGACGATTTTGCTCGTAGATTAAATGTATTCTCTCGATCGTAACCGAAAAGTCACATGTCTATTTTCGGCTTGGACCCATTTTAAATTCTTCATTCTTCATTTCAAATTCTACACCGCCATCCCGTTAAACGGATTAAACCGCCTTCTTCCCACATTCATCCCCACTGCCCGGCAGACGGTTTTGTCTCCAAACTTGGTGTTGATCTTATCCAGCGCCTGATAGAGATTGATCTGCTCCTGCGTGTCTTCGAAGAGATTGATCTGATAATTGCCATAGACGAGCGAACTGAATCTCACTCCGATCAGACGGATGAGTAAGCGACGGTTATAAAGCTTGCGAAAAAGCTCCTTCACAATCGGGATCAGCGTATGATCCGCCGAAGTGTAGGGAATTCGATGCTGCACCGTATGCGTATCAAAGTCCGAGTAGCGGATCTTCACACTCACACAGGCGCTGAGTTGGCGATTTTGGCGAAGCTTGGTCGTGAGTTGCTCCGTCATGGCGATCAGGGTGGCTTCCAGCATCCGGACGTCAATCGTGTCCTGCTCAAACGTATTTTCGGTGGAGATCGACTTGGCTTCTGAGTAAGGCGTAACCGGAGACAGGTCGATCCCGTTGGCCTTTTCCCAGATCATATTTCCATTTTTCCCGAAAGTGGCTTCGAGGAGTTCTGCGGGCATCTGCTGGAGCGTGTGGACCTTTTTCACGCCCATATTGTAAAGCATATGTGCCGTCTTCTCGCCGATCATAGGGATTTTACGCACGGACAGGGGAGCGAGGAAAGGCTTTTCTTCTCCGAAAGGAATCTGCTTCTCGTTATTGGGCTTGGCCTCTCCGGTCGCGACTTTGGATACGGTTTTATTTTCCGAAAGGCCCAGAGAAATCGGCAGACCGGTTTCTTTGATGATGCGACGGCGGATCTGCTGCGAAAGTTTAAAACATCCGAAAAACCGATCCATCCCCGTAAGATCAATGTAAAACTCGTCGATGGAAGCCTTCTCGAAAAGCGGAACTTCCTCCCGGATGATCTCGGTGATTTCGTGGGATTTTTGGCTGTATTTCTCAAAATCTCCCCGGATGATCAGCGCTTCCGGACAGAGTTGCCGGGCCGTCCGCATCGGCATGGCCGAGTGCACTCCAAACTTCCGCGCTTCGTAGCTGCAGGAAGCGACCACTCCCCGGTCTCCGGATCCCCCGATCAGAATCGGCTTGCCATTCAGTCTGCTGTCAAAAAGCCGCTCCACCGACACGAAATAGGAATCCAGATCCATGTGTACGATACTTCTTCTCCCTTCCATAGCTTTTGTTGATATAATTGACATATTACTGTTTATAATTTAATCATATCTTTTATATTTGGATTGGCAAGTTTTGGAAAGTGGCGATAGTTGACAGTTAAAAAAAAGATAGGCTTCGCGAGAAAGGGGGACTGTCTTGATTTTCGCCATTCTTGAAGAAGAAGATATGCTTCGCGAGATAGGTGCAACTATCTCGGCTTTAGCCATATTTTGAAAATATCTGCGTAGCTATCTTAAAATTATTTCATAACATATGGTTTACCCTTTATCGTCAAATCTCAAATTCCTCCGAAAAAAGAAGGGCCTGACTCAGGAAGCCCTGGCTGAAGCCCTGGGAATCTCCCGATCCAAGCTTGCCGGATACGAGCTGAATATCAACCCTCCAATTGAGACCTTGGTGAAAATCTCGGATTATCTGCGCGTCTCCTTAGATATTCTCGTGAAGGAGGATCTTTCATCTTATTCTGAATATAAACTCCGCGAACTCCTAGAGACGGATCAGTTCCTCCGGGGACGAAATCTTCGAATCCTCGCAACAACAGTGGATGATCAGGGAAGGGAATTGATTGAAGTGGTTTCCCAGAGAGCCAAAGCGAGTTACCTCGCAGGGTTTTCAGACCCGGAGTTTATTGCTGAGTTGCCGCGATTTGCTTTGCCTTTTCTCCCAATGGACAAGAAGCACCGGGTTTTTCAGGTGGACGGAGACTCCATGTTGCCGATTCCCGACGGAGCCTGGATCGTCTGCGAATACATGGATGACTGGATGGCGATCAAAGACGGCGAGCGCTACGTGATCGTGACTGAGCAGGATGGAGTGACTTTCAAAATCGCCTACAACAGGATCAAAGAGGAGCAAAGGCTATTGCTATGCTCCGCAAACCCGATTTATGTTCCTTTCGAAGTCGAAATCGAGCAAGTGAGGGAAGTGTGGCGGTATCGGCTGGCGATGGTTTAGGGAATGGTATTCAGTCGCACCGCCGATATCAATAACTCATTAACCAGTAACAGGATAACGAATTCAACAAGCAAGATTCCTGTAAGCACCAATAACCCAAACACCAATGCCGATCATCCCATCTCCCCTTGGAAATATTCTGATCAACTCACGAGAGGGCTGTCTCTCCGAACTCCGATTTACGGATGATGAGCTTACGGGAGAATTATCTGACGAAGTGCTACTAGAAACCAAGAAGCAACTGGACGAGTATCTTGCCGGAAACCGAAAAATCTTCAATATCCCGATAGGGTTGGGTGGAACAGATTTTCAGCAGAAAGTCTGGATGGCAGTAAATGAAATTCCTTTCGGGCAGACGACTACTTATATGAAGATTTCGCAGAAGCTCGGAAATCCTGCAGCCATCCGAGCGGTGGGTGCGGCCATCGGCGCGAATCCGATTTTAATCATCTTGCCCTGCCACCGCATCATCGGGACCAACGGGCAACTAACCGGTTATGCCGGAGGACTTGACAGAAAGCGATCTCTGCTGGATCTGGAAGGACATGCTTCTCAGGGAAGTTTGTTTTAGTGAGTCTTTAGTCTCAGTGTTCAGTTCCAGTTTTACAGTTTTTTTTTACGAACTGATCACTAAATACTGACCACTCCCAAATGACCACTTACTACTTACAATTAATACAACTGCGACTACGAACTGTGACTGAATACTGATCCTCAGTCTTCCAATTCCACGATCACCTCGATCTCCACTGCCATATTATTTGGCAAGGCTGCTACGCCAACTGCAGATCGGGCGTGCTTTCCTTTTTCGCCAAATACTTCCACCATCAGATCCGAGAAGCCATTGATCACTTTCGGATGCGCGGTGAAATCAGGCGCGGAATTGACCATTCCCAGCACTTTCACAAATTGCTTGATTCGGCTCAAATCCCCGGTTGCGGCTTTCAAAACTGCAATTACTTCCAGCCCGGTTTCTCGGGCAGCCTGATAGCCTTCTTCCACCGTGAGCTCAGCACCTACTTTTCCATAGACTTTTGGCCCTCCGCCGGAGAGATAGAGCAGATTTCCTACTTGTTTCCACTTGACGTAGTTGGCGATCGGAAGGCTTACTTCCGGGATTTCAAGACCCATTGCTTTTAGCTTTTCCTCGGGCGTCTGAGCATTTGCGAAAAAGGGAAAAGACAAAATGAGCGCGAAGGCGATAAGCAGATTTTTTACTTTCATGAGTTTGAGGTCGATTTTCTATTTCTAAGCTAATCGTTTCTTTTTACTTTTAAGATCTCAAACACCTATTTTCTCTTTCAAAAATGGATCAAATTCAGATTCTCCCGTATTCGCCAGAACTCAATCCTCATTTCAAATCCATCAATACTGCCTGGGTGGAGGAGTTGTTTTCACTGGAGCCGTTTGATATTGCTCAGTTTGAAAGACCTGAGGAAGTGATCGTCAATCCGGGAGGTACGATTATATTCGCGAAATTGGGAGAAGAAATAGTAGGAACCGTAGCACTCTACAAAACCGGCGAAGGCACTTTTGAAATGATCAAAATGGGTGTTTCTCCTTCTGCTCAAGGAAAAGGAATTGGGATGATTTTGGGAAAAGCAATCCTGGAGAAAGCCAAAGAAATGGGTGCCAGAAAAGTCATTTTGTATAGCAATACTAAGCTTAAACCTGCGCTTCGGATTTATGAGAAATTAGGATTTTCATCAGTTATTCCGGAAGCAGGTAAGTATTGTCGGTGTGATGTAAAAATGGAAATAGATCTGTGAGTTCAGATTATTATCACCTATAAAACTGATTTCTATCAGGTATTTTTTTAAAACGATTACGGAAATTCGTATTCAAACTTTAAGCAAGTAATACCATGAAAACGATCGTTGTTCCTTTTGATTTTTCATCCTATTCGGTAGCAGCTCTCAAAACTGCTCAGAAAATCAGCGCCAAGTCCGGAGCCAAAATCGTCTGTATCACTGTTATCCCCTCAGAAATTGATTGGGATTTGCTTTCTGAAGAAGCGAAGAAAAAACATCCCGAACTACTTGAAGAGAAACAAGAAGCGATGGACGTCCTCCCGGAATATATTTCGGCAATAGCTCCGGCAAAGGCTCCAATTGAAACTATCTTTAGAATTGGTGTTCCAAATGAATTGATACTCAGAGTGATCGATGAGTCGAACGCAGATTTGGTTGTTTTGGGAGCATATGGAAAAGGCTATGTAGAAGGTAAATTTATTGGTTCAACACTTCAGAAAGTTCTTCGCAAAGCAAAGTGTCCGGTGTTGGCTGTCAAGCATGCCTTGGATGGAAATGATTTCAGGAAGATTGCCTTTGCCTCCCTTTTCGACGAAGGTGCTAAATTGGCTTTTGATAAAGTGAAGCCTTTGCTGAAGTTATTTAAACCAAGCATTCATCTCCTTTTTGTTAATACCCCTACAAATTTCATTCAATCAAAACTTGCAGAAGATGGGATTGTGAAATTCAAAAAAGGGAATGAGGAGATAAATTTTCATCAGGAGATTTATAACCATAATGACGTTGAAAACGGGATTATTGAATTTGCAAATTCCCAAAAAATCAATTGGGTAACCTTAGTTTCAGGGCATCATGAGACAAGTCCATCCTACCAAATAGGTACTACTGAGACTGTCCTTTTCAAAAGCGAATTGGCTGTATTGAGTGTGAAAGTTTGATTACCAGAATCTGAATGATTTCTCGTAGATACGATCTCTGAGGAACCAGTTGTCAAATATATCTCGGGAGAAATGTATTTCGAGACCGACGTTGACAGTCATATAACCATCATATCGGTGGGTGAGTCCGGAGCCTCTTCGGACTCTTCCTGCGTTTTTTAAGATTTTTGCGACGTCAGGTTCACCGTTATCCAGGACGAAACTCGGATTTCGTATCGCAAGTCTCAATCGGTCCGGATTAGTGCCATCTCCGTTTACCCCATAGTCTTCTACTAAATCAAGGTAAAATTCACTGACATTATAGGCTGAAATATCATCCATATAATCCGTCAGCGTAAACCTGTAATTCCCTTCAAAAGTCAAATCCATGTACACATTGAGCTTGTATTTGAAGCCCAATCCCATGGGAAAAGTTATTATATAGCGCTCATAGGGATTGTTTTCAAGTTGAAGTGGGCGCAAATCCACCCATTCACCACGAAGCAAAGTCTCCGGATTGTTGGTAGACATTCCAAGACCGAAGAATATGTATGGGTTCCAGAGTGGACGGTGAATGTTTGGCACTTTTACCGGGTGCCAATAGTATTCGATAATTCCGGTTACTTCCCAGTTTTGAGCGCGGAAATTCAGGTTTCTTGGAGGTCTGTTACTTCTGGGATCAGCAGGCGGATCAGATCCTGACATTTTGATATAGGAAAAATCACCCCTTGCTCTCAGGTGAGTTCCAAAGGTATAATGAAAGGCTGCATTAGCATTCCAATCCGGCTGAACACCTTCATTGTATTTCCAAAAAGAATAAAGTTCTCCAAAATATTGAGTCGCACCCATACTTGCTGAAAAGGACCAAGGCTCTTCAAAACGGTAGCGGTAAAAACTCTGCGATTGAGCAGACCAGCTAATTAAAAATAAGCAAATGAAAGCAAGCTTTTTCATGTTTGGCCAACGGCACTTATGCAACAAAATACTTTACTACGAAAAATAGGCTATTTAATTAGATTTTCAAATCCTGATCTCATGTGAATATCTCTCTGAGGAAAGGGGATTTCCAGTTCCTCTTCACGAAATCGCCTGAAGATTTCGTGATTCAACTGATTATTGATCAATTTTGGTTTGTTGATTTAGTATGAGATTCGGACTTTCAGTTTAAAAAACTTCTTTTTACTCCTTCCTTAACATTTTCGGGGCAGACGATTTAATAACCAAGATATTAGCAATAGCTGATGAGTTTCTTTGTTTTTCTCAGGCCACTAGATCAAGCCTTCAGCCTGATTTTTTAACTCCTCATTTAACTCTTCTTTCATAGAAATCCGCTGTACTTTATCGAAATTTCGTTCCTTGATATCTTTAAGAGATAGGTCAAAACTAATTTAATTTCATTTGGAATTCCTATTCGAAATATAATTCTGTTTTGACTCCATGAGATTGTGAGATTTAAAATATTTGATTGAATTTGGTTAATTTTGAGCTATGAGTAAGCAAAGAGAAGAACTAGAACACAGACTGAGATTACGGAATATCAAGCTTTCTGATTATGAAGATATTCGGGAAATCATGGTTGCGATCTATAAAAATCAGGGTGGAGCCTGGACCAAGGAAGAACTGAAAAATCAACTTAAAGCATTTCCGGAAGGACAGATTTGCATTGAGGATAATGGAAAAGTGGTTGCTGCAGCCTTGAGTTTAGTAGTGGATTATGCCCGTTTTGGAGATAATCATACTTACGATCAAATCACTGGTTTCGGAAAATTTGATACCCATGACGATGATGGAGACACTTTATATGGTACGGATGTATTTGTGCATTCTGATTATAGAGGAATGCGAATCGGCCGTCGCCTGTATGATGCAAGAAAAGAGCTTTGCGAAAACCTGAACTTACGTTCAATCATTGCCGGAGGCAGGATTCCCGGCTATTCCAAATATGCCGATGAAATGACCCCGCGTAAATACATTGATCTGGTCAAAAACAAAGAGATTTTTGATCCGGTGCTTTCCTTTCAGTTGGCCAATGAATTTCACGTCCGAAAAGTAATCACCAAGTATCTTCCCCAGGATACCGATTCCAGAGCGTATGCGACTTTGTTGGAGTGGATCAACATCTACTATGAGAAAGACGAAAAACTTATCGGAAATAAGAAGTCAATTGTGCGTCTTGGATTGGTGCAGTGGAAAATGCGCCGTTTCTCCAATGTCGATGATTTGATGCAGCAAGTGGAGTTTTTTGTGGATACGATTTCCGGTTATAAATCTGACTTTTGCCTGCTTCCTGAGTTTTTCAATGCGCCTTTGCTAGCTGAGTTCAACGATATGGATGCCTCCGAGGCAATTCGTAATCTCGCTGATTACACCGACGAGATTGTAAGCCGAATGAGTGATCTCGCAGTATCTTATAACGTCAACATTATTGCCGGATCAATGCCGGAATATGACGGTAAAAAACTTCGAAATGTGAGTTACCTCTGTCGTCGTGATGGTACCCATGGCAAGCAATATAAGCTTCATATTACACCTGATGAAGCTTCCTATTGGGGACTTCAGGGAGGAAATGGAATCAATGTTTTTGAAACAGACGCAGGGCGGATTGGGATATTGATTTGCTATGATGTCGAATTTCCGGAACTGGGAAGGATTCTCGCAGAGCAAGAGATGGATATACTTTTTGTTCCGTTTTGGACAGACACCAAAAACGCATTCCTACGGGTAAATACCTGCGCGAAATCTCGGGCAATTGAGAATGAATGTTATGTGGCGATTACTGGTTCGGTAGGTAATCTTCCGAAAGTAGAAAACATGGATATTCAATATTCGCAGGCCGCTATTTTCTCCCCTTCAGATTTCTCTTTTCCCCATGATGCGGTGGTTGCGCAAGCCTCCGAAAACGAGGAAACCATCATCGTCGCTGACGTAGATCTGGACTTGCTCACCAAGCAGCGCAAGGCAGGAAGTGTACGAAACCTGGAGCAAAGAAGACTTGACCTTTATTCGATTCAATGGAAACAGAAAAAATAATTCAGGACTATTTCAGATTGGTTTCTGAAGAAAACTGGCAACGCGCCAGAAAGATCAAACTTCTCATTACAGATATAGATGGTGTCCTCACAGACGGAGGAATTATCTATGACGATCTCGGCACGGAGTACAAAAAGTTCAATGTGAAGGATGGCTACATCGTCCAATACTTGCGAAAGAGTAAAATCATGATCGGTGCCATCACGGGAAGAGCTTCCCAGGTGGTAGAAAATCGATGTGAAGAACTGAAGTTTGATTTTCACTACCATGGTGTGAAAGACAAAGGCAGAAAGCTTCAGGAAGTATTGGAAACTTTGGAAATCGGGCTTGAAGAAGTTGCATTTATTGGGGATGACCTGATTGACCTGCCGATTTTGGCAAAAGTCGGTTTTGCCATCGCTCCTTCCGATGCGCTGGAATACATCAAGCCACATGCTCATTATGTTTCTTCTTACGCCGGAGGCAAAGGAGTTTTTCGTGAAGTCGCTGATTTAATTCTCCATTCCAAAGGTCTTTTAATTCCCATCATAGAAAATTTATCCAAGAAGGAATCATGATTAGAAATACTCAACCCATGAAAATCACTGAAGATGTGATTCTGGGATTAGATAAGCCAGTGCTTTTTTCAGGTCCATGTGCAGTGGAGAGTTATGACATTTGCCTGGAAATCGGGACGAAAGTCAAAACCTGGGCAGATGAAAATGGGTTTTCTTACGTGTTCAAAGCTTCTTTTGACAAAGCAAACAGAACCTCTTCCGGCTCCTTTCGCAGCATCGGCATGGACAAGTCTCTGGAAGTTTTGCAGCGGGTAGGTAAAGCGCTGAACGTCCCTTTGGTTACAGATATTCATGAAAGTTACCAGGCTGCAGAAGTTGCCGAAGTAGTGGATGTGCTACAGATTCCGGCGTTTCTTTGCCGTCAAACTGATTTGCTTTTGGCTGCTGGCCAAACAGGAAAAGCAGTGAAGATCAAGCGAGGCCAATTTATGGCTCCGGAAGACATGCAATACGCGGTGACCAAAGTTCGCTCAACTGGAAATGAAAATGTCTGCCTGACAGAGCGAGGTTTTTCGCTTGGCTATCACAATTTGGTGGTTGATATGCGTGGTCTGCCTATTATGCGGCAGTTTGCCCCAGTTGTTTTTGATATTACTCATTCAGTCCAGCAGCCCGGAGGACAGGGAGGAACAAGTGGAGGACAGAGAGAATTCGCCCCAATTCTGGCAAGAGCTGCCGCAGCTACGGGAATTGACGGGTTTTTTATTGAGACACATCCAGAGCCTGCAAAGGCACTAAGTGATGGACCAAACTTAATTCCTCTTCATAGAATGGGAGATTTTCTCAGGATGTTAAAAGAAGCATGGGTTTTGGGAAGAAAATATCAGGACTTCCAAGTGGAGTGATTCCGTAAACCTTTCTATGAAAAAAGTAATAGTTATTGTCTTAGTAGTATGTGTGATTTTGGGTATAGTTTGGGTTACTCTCATCAATAAAAAATCAGATTTAACCGATGAATTACAAACCAGATTGGAAAGTGAAACTTCCGATAATCAACTAAAAATAGGGGATAGATTACTTGGATCGAGCGAAGAGATTCGACTTTTTTACGAGGAAAGGGGTTTTGCTGAGGCTTGGTCTCAAAATGGCAAGCTGACCAAACTTGGAGAAGAACTCAAATTTGAAATAGCTGAATCGAAGTACGATGGTCTCAATCCTGAAGATTATCATTCTGCAGACATTGAAGTTCTCTTCCAGGCGATTTCAGATAAAAAAGGAAAGCTAAAAGCCAAGCCTTTTGCTGAAATGGCTGACTTGGATCTGATGCTAACGGATGCTTTTTTCGAGCTTGCGAGGGATCTTGAAATCGGAAAAATTGATCCCAGCTCACTCAAGGCTGAGTGGGAACTTGGCGTAAATACTCCCAGTACCAACTACAATGAGCTTTTGAATGAGTCTATCCGAAAAGGATCAATCAAAGACGGGCTCGAAAGCTTGTATCCCGATTTTAAAATTTACAAAAAGGGCAGAGAAGTAATCCGGGATCTGGATGAAAAAAGTAAAGTAGACACCTTGGTTTGGAAAACTGTCAATTTGGACAAGTCTCTGAAATTGGGAAATAGTCATGCTTCAATTCCCGGTTTAAGAGACAGGTTGATTTTTTGGGGATTCCTGAAACCTTATGAGGTTAAAGACGCATTAGTTTTTGATCCGGAGATGGAAGAAGGGCTGAAAAGATATCAGAAGAACAATGGGATGGAACCTGATGGGACAATCGGGAATTTGACGGCAGAGAGTTTGAATAATTCTCCCTCAAACCTGATGGACATTGCATCGGTAAATCTTGAAAGATTGCGCTGGTTGCCGGATACGTTGAGAGACGCGGAATTGATCCTTGTAAACATCGCTAATTATCAATTGGATTACCTCAATAAGCTTGATACTATCCTGACAGCTAAAGTTATTGTAGGCAAGGAATTCAATGCTTCTCCAATTTTCACTGCACCGATGACCTATATCGCTTTCAGTCCCTATTGGAACATTCCTGAGTCGATTACAAAGGATGAAATCGTTCCTGCTGTGCAAAAAAATGCAAAGTACCTGGATCAAAAGAACATGGAAGTTGTCACCAGTTCCGGTGAAGCAGTCAATCCGAAATCCATTGATTGGTCAGCAGATCCATTTCCATACCTGATTCGTCAGAAGCCTGGAGGAGATAATTCCTTAGGTCTGGTAAAGTTTATGTTCCCAAATGAGCATAGCATTTATATCCACGATACGCCTGCGAGAAGTTTGTTTGACTTGGAAAACAGAGCCTTGAGTCATGGATGTATTCGGATTCAGGACCCGGCAAAATTTGCGGCGCTTTTATTAGAAGACGATCCTTCCTGGACTGCTGAGAAAATCAATGAGGCCATGAATCAGGAAGAAGAGCAGATAGTAGAGCTGAAGAAACATATTCCGGTCGTTATATTTTACATGACTTTCTGGGCAGATTCCAATGGAGCTCCTCATTTCAGATCAGATATTTACAATCGCGACCAGGAAGTATTACTTGCGATGAGAAAATAATCGAAACTGGGATAAAGTTTCAGAGATTGGAGGGAAACAAGAGTGGTTTTTTGAAGGGATAAATCTAGTTTTACAGTCAATTACTGTATGCTTCTTTTTATGCTTCGAAAAATCACTTTTACTTTTTTTATAGGGATTTTCCCCATGTTCCTTTGGGCGAATTCACATATTCCGCAGACATCTATTCAGGATCAAATCCGACTTAGGCTAGAGAATATTCAGCCAGGAGAGCGACTTAATATCCGAAATAAGAATCTTAAGACTTCCGATGAAATTTATTCTTTTTATGCAAATCGGGAATTCAAAGAGGCTTGGTCCTCCAATGGGATTTTGACTGAAATAGCCTATGAATTAAGATTTGAAATCAAACAAGCCGAATTCGATGGATTGAATCCATCAGATTATAATCTGGCCTTGATTGAATCTTTTTTTAAATCATTTGAAGAGAACAAAAAGCGTAATTCTGAGAATGACACTGAAGATCTTGCTGATTTAGATTTGATTTTGAGTGATGCCTTTTTTCACCTGTCCTCCCACCTTGAGCTTGGTAAGGTAGATCCCACCAAGATTGATTCAAATTGGGAAATCATCCGAAAATCTCCCAAAGTAAATCACCCTGAGCTTTTGGAAACTGCGTTACAAAGCGGATCTATCCGAAAAAGTCTGGAATCGCTTTATCCAAGTTTCACCATGTATCGAAAAGGGCGTGAAGTAATCCGGGCCTTGGATGAAAAGAGAAAATCTGATAGTACCGATTGGAAAGCTGTCAAAATAGATAAAACGCTGAAAGTTGGTGATGCTAATAGTGGAATTCCTGCTTTGAGAGAAAGGTTAGTTTTTTGGAACTACCTGGAAATTTACGAACTCGAAAATCCAAAATTTTACGATTCAGTGATGTTTGTGGCGGTTAAAGAATTCCAAAAAAGAAACGGAATGGAACCGGATGGGGCTTTGGGAAAAATGACTGTCAATGCACTCAATCAATCTCCACGAATCCTGATGGATAGGGCTGCAGTCAATATGGAGCGACTTCGCTGGCTACCGGATTCTCTGCGTGATTCGGAAATGATTGTAGTCAATATCGCTAATTTCCAGTTGGATTACCTGAGCAAAGGCGATACACTGTTTTCCGGGAAAGTGATAGTAGGCAAGCAATATCATGCATCGCCGATTTTCAGTGCCCCGATGAAATACATTGTATTTAGTCCCTATTGGAATGTGCCAAACTCAATTGCCAGGAATGAACTTATCCCTAGCATTCGTAGAAATCCAAATTATCTTAGACAGAAAAATATGGAAGTGGTGACGCATTCCGGCAAACTTGTGGATCCTTCCACCATCAACTGGTCTTCCAAATCTTTTCCCTATATGATCCGACAAAAGCCCGGAGGTGAAAATTCGTTGGGATTAGTGAAGTTTATGTTTCCAAATAAACACAGCGTCTATCTGCACGATACACCTTCAAAAAGTCTTTTTGAAAGAGAAGATCGAGCCTTGAGTCATGGATGCATCAGACTTCAACATCCGGAAAAATTGGCTAAACTGCTACTCAACGATATGCCGGGCTGGACAGATGAAAAAATCCAGGAAGCAATGCATCAGACAAAAGAGCAGATCGTGAATTTGAACCGGGAAATTCCGGTGGTACTTATTTATCTTACTTTTTGGGCAGACTCAAATGGTCAGGGACATTTTCGTCCTGATATTTATGGTCGGGATGGGGAAGTTCTTACTGCTTTGAGGAAATAATCAGGGCTGAAGCAAATAAGATTGCTGAAGGTAGGACTGGTCGTTTCCATAGATAAATAGAAGGGAACCGTCCTTGATCAGATCAATCACTTTTTCAGAAAGCTCAGGCGGCAGGGCAGGGCATCCGAGGCTTCTTCCTAATCTTCCGGTTGTCTTGGCGAATTCCTCTTTGGCATAATCAGCTCCGTGAATCACGATTGCTCTGTTTCTTGCCTGATCGTTGAATCCTTTTTCCAATCCGTCAAGCCTGAGTGAGTAGCCATGCTTGCCTTGGTAGGTTTCGGCCGTTTTATAAAAACCCAAACTGCTTTGAAAGGACTCGGGCTGGTTTGAAAAAGTCTTGGCAAGTAATTCTCCGGAGTTTCTGCCATGAGCGACTACGGAGTGGTGCAAAATCAGGCCTTTCGCAGGATCAATAACCCAAAGCCTCTTTTCTGTGGATGGAAGACTGAAATCTATTACCGTTAAAATCGGGGATTTCAAATCATCTTCCAATTTTTCCCATCCTTCCATTGCCAATTCCAAAACCTCTCTAGATGGCAATTGTGAAGAATTTTCTGAAAGGGAATTGTAAAGGATTTCTACTTCATTTACCTCTGTTGCAGTACTTTTTACTATTTCTGTACTTAGATCAGAGAGGTTGATCATCCATAAAAACGGGATGAGAATGTTTGGTGTAATCATAGTTGGCGGTTGAAGTTACAAAATAACCTCCTATACATAGAAGGCCAAAACTATTGATTGGCAGAAGTTTAAGTTCTAAAGCTATAAATTTCTGATTACTGTCTAGGAACCAATGTTAATGGTTTTTTCGTTCCAATTGAGCAAAAGAAATCTAAAAAACTTAAGACAAAGATTATTCCATAATTTTACTTTTCTTTAATTAAACTAATTCACTGAACAGCAGGGCTTTGATATTTTTGTTTAAAGAAAAATAAAAAAAATTAAACAAAATGAAAATTTCTGCAGTTCAAGACATCAATGAAAGTATCAGTATTTAGAAAAGAGCATTTTAATTCAGCACACCGTTTGAATAACCCGGAGTGGTCAGATGAGAAGAATCAGGCTGTCTTTGGTAAATGCAATAATCCTCATTTTCATGGACACAATTACGAATTAATCGTAGTAGTGAAAGGTGAGATTGACCCGGATACCGGGTATGTATATGACATGAAACTGCTGAGCGACCTCATAAAAGAGCATGTCTTAAATAAATTTGATCACAAAAACCTGAACTTGGATACCGATGAATTTCGCAATCTTAACCCATCCGCTGAGAATATTGCAGTGGTTATTTGGAATATTTTGAGAGAAAAAATTGATCGGGAATTCGAATTAACGATTCGGCTTTATGAAACAGAAAGAAATTATGTTGAATACGATGGGAATTGACCTGGCCCGGGCTTCATTTGAAGAAATAGGTGATGAGCACAGTGGTACATCCCTGAAAACTCCTCTCAGAGAGGATGCTTTTGAGATTGATGACGACTTGAAAGTGGAATTGATCGAGAAGCATTTCAGAGAAATTATGCACATTATGGGCTTGGATCTTACAGACGATAGTTTGAAGGGAACTCCTCATCGGGTAGCTAAGATGTATGTGAAAGAAGTTTTCAGCGGGTTGAATCCGAAAAATAAGCCGGTCGCCAAACTTTTTGAAAACAAGTACAAGTACAATCAAATGCTTGTCGAGAAAGACATTACGTTCCACTCGCATTGTGAGCATCACTTTGTGCCGATCTATGGAAAAGCCCACGTGGCTTATATTTCTAGCGGAGACGTAATTGGTTTGTCTAAAATCAACAGGATAGTCCAATATTATTCCAAGAGACCTCAGGTTCAGGAGAGGTTGACCATGCAAATCGGTAACGAACTGAAGGAGGCTTTGGGCACCGACGACGTGGCAGTAATCATGGATGCATACCATATGTGTGTGAGTTCCCGAGGAGTAAATGATACAAACAGTTCCACAGTGACTTCATTTTTCTCAGGAAAATTTGAGAGAGATGAGCAATCAAGAAATGAGTTTTTGAAGTTTATTAGTTTGAAAAAGTAAAACCTAGATAAAGCTAAAACCAACTTAAAACCGGGCTAAAATCCCGGTTTTTTTGTTTTCAAATTCAAACAAAATCATCCTGAACTGACTTTATCTTCAGAATCTAACATATCATGAAAGGAAAGAGTATTGTTATCGTCGGAGGCAATTCCGGAATCGGTCAGGCAACAGCCCGAATTTTAAAAGAGCAGGGAGCAAACTTGTTTTTGTATTCCAAAAGCGGGGAAGGAACGATCACATTGGATGCGGCCAGCGATTTTCAGGAAATGCCAAACCTGCCGGAAGTTATCGATGGAGTGGTTTATTGCCCCGGAACGATCAATCTTAAGCCTTTTCACAGAATTTCGATCGCTGACTTTCAGAAAGAACTGGAAGTGAATTTTCTCGGAGCTGTGAGAGTGCTCCAGACATGTATGAAGGGGTTGAAAAAATCGGACCAGGCATCCGTCGTACTTTATAGCACAGTCGCTGTGCAGACCGGAATGGGTTTCCATGCAGGGATTTCATCTGCCAAAGGTGCAATTGAGGGTTTGACAAGATCCTTAGCAGCTGAGTGGGCACCAGCTCATATTCGAGTGAATGCTATTGCTCCATCGCTAACAGATACCCCGCTTGCATCTGCTTTGCTATCTACAGAAGAGAAAAAAGAGGCTTCAAACAAGCGTCATCCGCTCGGCAGAATTGGTAAATCGGAAGATATTGCTGAGTCCACGTTATTCTTGCTTTCACCGCAATCTTCCTGGATGACTGGTCAAATCCTTCATTTGGATGGCGGAATGTCCTCACTCAAATAAATTTTTTTAAACATTTTCTTAAAAAATATGTCAAGTATCCGGGTACGGTCCCGAGATGAACGAGCTGTGATTATGAAGACACCACCTGAATCATTCCTTTTGTTTAAGGAAGAATTGAGGAAGGCCCAACTCGAAAAGGAAAGGCTTACAAAACATTACGAAGAAAAACTGGCTGATGTCAACAGAGAATTGTCGAGATTGAAGGAGCAGATTCAATCCCAACAAGATATGATGAGGACTACTCTTGAGTATGCTCATAATCTGGAATTGGGTTTGGAGCAATTCAAGAAAGAAATGTCCATTTCCCAAATTCAGCAAAAAAATTCTGTCTATTAATTCTTCACTGCCATGAACGAAACCCTAATTCCTTCCGAAACCAGAGATTTTGAATTGGTCTTTGAGGAAAAATACACAAGAGTATTGGTCAATGCTGAACTGAAAATCGTCATTTGCGAATTACTCGCTGATTATATTCCCATCGAGGATTTCAAAGACGCATTCTTACAAATTGGTGAAATTGTCAAATCAGGGGATTACGAGAAATTCATTTTCGATAAGCGGTCATTACGAGCTTTTCACCAGCCTACTATGGAGTGGTATTTTATCCATTGGAAAAAAGACATGCTGGCCTATGGGTTGAAAACTCACCGTAAGATCCTTCCTGCGGAAAAGTGGTTTGAGAAAATGGTGCAAATCGCCAAAGACCAGATAATCCAAAATTATCCGGACAACATTATCGATCAGCTGGATATTAAATATTGTGATTCGATAGAAGAAGCAATCAAAAAATGATTCGTCATTTTGACAAGGAGGAGATTTTAGGGGCAGATTCTTTTTATCGGAGGAATCTGATCAATTGCCTTTCGGGGTACAAAAGCCTTAACCTCATCGGAACCAGGAGCAAAGATGGGGTGAACAATCTGGCACCTTTTTCCCAGGTTATTCACATCGGTGCCAATCCTCCCACAGTTGGAGTACTATTCAGGCCCGATACAGTGGTACGTCATACGCTTAGTAATATTTTAGAAACCCAATTTTTTACGTTAAACCTTGTGACTTCGGAGTTTTACAAAGAGGCCCATTGGGCATCAGCGAGATGGGAAGGATCGGAGTTTGATAAAACCGGGATCGAACCGGAATACCTGAATGAGTTCTTTGCTCCTTTCGTCAGGAAAAGTCCTCTTAAACTTGCCTGTAAACTGATCGAAACTCAAACCCTTCAAGTTAATCAGACCATTCTGTTGATTGCGAGTATCGAGGAAATTTATGTAGACGAAATAGGACTCAGAACTGATGGATCTTTGGATTTGAATGCCCTTGATACGGTTACAGTTTCCGGACTCGACGAGTATCATGTCGGCAAGAAGCTTGCACGATTGAGCTACGCAAAGCCTGATAGAACAGTCGAGGAAATTTGCGATTGATGATTTCAGATTTTCGATTTCGGATTTAACGATTCATAATCGCCTGATTTTTGATTGAAGCTTAATTTATTCTTAGAAAAAAGAAATCCTGGTTCTTAATTCCTCAATCAGTTTTATCTATTCCCAAATCCGACATTCTATTGAACCTCCTCGAACTCACTGAATCAGGACTTTTTTGCCCGCCTGCCGGAATCTTCATTGATCCCTGGAAAGCTGTAGACAGGGCGGTAATCACGCATGCGCATTCGGATCATTCGAGATGGGGGATGAAGCATTACCTCGCTCATACTCATTCCGCTGAGGTGATGAAACTGAGATTGGGATCAGAAATTAATCTTGAAACAATTGAATACGGTCAGTTTTTAGACCTAAACGGTGTCAAACTTTCCCTGCATCCAGCGGGGCATATTCCGGGTTCGGCACAGGTAAGGCTGGAATACAAAGGAAAAGTTGCGGTAGTGAGTGGCGATTACAAAACTGAAACCGATGGACTTTCCATGCCATTTGAACCTGTGAAATGTCACGAATTTGTTTCGGAATGTACGTTTGGACTCCCGATTTATAAGTGGGA
This sequence comes from Algoriphagus sp., assembly GCA_029945945.1. GTDB lineage: Bacteria > Bacteroidota > Bacteroidia > Cytophagales > Cyclobacteriaceae > Algoriphagus. Next base: position 766,591 of record JAQSDM010000005.1, read on the forward strand.
AAGCCAGGCTCAGATTTTTGCGGATATCAATTCCTGGTGGAAAGGAAATGCAGAGGACGGTCGAAATTCTGTTCTATTTGCTTACTCTTTGGGAAAGGCTCAGCGGATTCTTCAAAATCTCGAAAGAGAATTGGGAGAAGTTTTTGTTCACGGAGCGGTCTGGAATACCAATCAAGCCCTGATTGCCAATGGGATCGATCTTTGGGATGTCCCCAGAGTCACAGCCGAAATGCCAAAATCAACATTCAAAGGTTCGTTAATAATTGCTCCGCCATCTGCAATGGGATCGCCTTGGATGAAGAAATTTGGTCCTTATCGCACCGGTATTTGCTCAGGCTGGATGAATGTCCGGGGAACTCGCCGAAGACGGGCAGCAGATCGGGGATTTGTGCTTTCTGATCACGCCGACTGGGAAGGGCTGATTTCTGCGATTACCGCCACCGAAGCTGAAAAAGTTTACCTCACCCATGGAAGTACGGCTTCCTTTGGGAAGTTTCTGCAAGAGGAGAGAGGAATAGATGCGGTGGAGTTGAAGACGCTATTTGGCGTGGAAGAGGAATCTTGAGAGCTTTTGATTTAAGAAAAATGGGTTAAAACTTTTGTTGACCTTCCTCAAAGAAGATGTATTTGGCTTCGAATTCGCTCCACTATAAGACTAATAATTCTTTTGTTGTAAAGATTGGTTTGAGTGCTATAAACCTCCAACTCCTCAATCGTGAACATCCCGATTGTAAGGCCCAATAGCTTATTTTTCAATGCTAGATTTTTCTGCAAGCTGTTTTCTATAAAAAGATCTTTTTTTTCAAGATTTAGAGAGTAAAATGTGTTTTTAGATTCAATGATATGGTTTTTGAAAAGCCCAAGTAAAAGCTCATTTTGAAGTTTTAAAACAGGACGTAGAGTCTGGGTTTGAAACCGTTCTTCACCTGTACTGTTTTCAAACTCTTTGGTTTCAATAATTGGTCTTAAATCTAATTTGTCTGCCATTGTAAATATTTTAATTCCTGATTCCATAGGGAAGGATAACTCTGGCAAGTGGGAAAGGGTTTACATTAAGCGAAAAGCTAATCACTGACTTATTCGATAATCCGTCTTTTTCAGGTACTGTTATCTAAAGAGTTTGAGTTAATTTGGAATCAATGTTATAAAAGTTACTAGCAGCCAATTAAACCTATTTTTTCGCAGGCTGATGATCCCATTCTAATCCTACAGTGGTCCGCGGTTTAAATCCCGGCCACTCGTTCTTTTCAGTATTTTCTTTGACATGCAAAAAGGGCTTGTATTCTTCTTTTCCTTTGAGGTAAAAACCCAAAAAGGCCGTCACAAAATGCTGGTTTACATTGTTGATTCTACGCATATCCCATACAGAATCGCTATATCTAAGGTACTCATCGATAGGTAAACCCGGAGCATAGGCTTCGATCGGAGCAGGATTTGGAGCAATATTGTGTCTTGCATCAATATAGGTAAGTAGGTATCTCTCTGAGTTGATCGCACCCTCATATATGGCTTTGGTTCCATTTTCATACCCGGAGATATCGTCCAAACTTCCTGCTACAAAAAGTGAAGGGATTTTTATTCCAGCAAGACCTTCAGCATTCCATACGCCACGCTGCATTCCCCAGGGAGCAAATGCTACAATTACCTTGATTCGCGGATCGATTGATTTTTCAAATTCCGGATTTCCCAAAGTTCGCTTGAGCAAAGCTTTACTACCTCCGGCCATTGTTCCAAACAGTTGAGCTGCCTGAGAACTGTATCCTGCGCCTGCTACATTGACCGCGCCATAACCTCCCATTGAGTAACCAATCAATGCGGTATTGTTAGAATCTACTAAGTTGTTTAAGAAAGAATCGTCCTGCTTGCCAAGTCGTGCTATTTCGTTTAGGACAAAGAGATCATCAAGCGATCGGTTGAGAAGGGTACTTTGAAAGCCGGCAGCGTCTCTGAAAGTTGCTTCTGTATGATCTATTGCCACGACGACATAACCTTTGGAAGCAAGATTCTCTGTCAGGTATGTCATCAGATAGCGAGAGCCTGTGTATCCATGAGAAACAATGACCAAGGGATAAGAATCATCGGAATAGGAAGGTTTTGCATTCCGAGTTGCTCTTCCAAGAAATGTAAAAGGAATAATCGGTCTGGCGGGAGAACCATTTTGTCCCATTACTTCCTCATAAGAAATCAAGTCCTTTGATCCCGAAGTACCCTCAGCTGGATACCAGACTTCAATCTTAAGCGGTCTATTGTAAAGTGAGTCAGTCCCTTTTCCATAGTTCAGGATATCAAGCTGATTCTTGTTTATTAGGTCTAATGTTTGAACACCTACAGCATACTCGCCTCGCTCTGCTAATTCTGGCGCATCCGGCAAAAGATCTCCATAGACAAATTGCTTTGCTGAAGACTGGGCAAAGGTTGAGGTGAGCGTACTTAAGAAAAAGACAATCGCAAGGGTTGATTTAAATAAATAGTTTTTGATCATTTTGGGATTTGCTGATTTTGATTACTTAAAGTACTAAAACTTCCGACCAATGTTTTCAGATTGAATTTGCGGAGGGGTTCGACCCATTTTAACATTGGACTGTGTCCGCAACTATCAAGTGAAATTGTAGATTTCAGTCCTTATTGATTTAGATCGATCCTAAAGCTTTCAAAACTAAGACGATTATTAGGACTTGATGATTTGGGAATTATCTAAGAAGAGCTAAACTAATTTCAAAATTCCATTTTCTTCCTCATTTCCAATATATTGAAAGTAGAACTCCTTTCACTTATGATCAAATACCTTCTTTACCTCCTCTATTTTGGATTACTCTTTTCTTGCAGTCATCCAAAATCCGACAACCACCAATTTTATTTTAATTCTGTTTCAGGAGCTCAACCCATTGATTCCCTTGGCTTAACTCTGATTCACGAGCACATGCTGGTGGATTTTATCGGGGCAGATTCCATTTCACCGGATCGATGGAACCGGGATTCGGTGGTTGCCAAAGTTTTGCCTTATCTGCTGGAGGTCAAAAAGCACGGTGTAAAAACCATCCTGGATTGCACGCCTTCCTTCCTTGCCAAAGATCCGCTTTTACTTAAAGAACTCAGCGAAAAATCAGGAATCAGGATCCTGACAAATACCGGATATTATGGAGCTGTTGACGGGAAATATTTGCCACCACATGCTTTTACGGAGTCTGCCGATCAACTTGCAGACCGATGGATTTCTGAGTTTGAAAACGGAATCGAGGGAACAGGAATCAAACCGGGGTTTATCAAAATCTCGGTCAATGAGTCAGATACGCTTCGGGAAGTTGACAGGAAATTGGTGAAAGCCGCAGGACTCACCCATCAAAAAACCGGTTTGCAAATCGCTTCCCATACCGGAACCTGGAAAACGGCAATTCAGGAAGTTGAAATTCTTCAGGAAATGGGTGTGGATCCTTCGGCTTTTGTTTGGGTGCATGCACAGGCGGAGCAGGATTTTCAGAATTATGTCAAAGCTGCCGAAATGGGAGTTTGGATCAGCCTTGATGGAATCGGGTGGAGCATCGACGAATACGTGGACCGATTGGTTTTTGCGAAAGAAAAGGGGTTTTTAAATCAGGTTTTGATTTCCCACGATGCAGGTTGGTATGATCCAGGAAAGCCCAAGGGAGGAGATTTTCAGCCTTTTACGAATATCTTCGAAAAATTAATTCCAGCCCTGAATAAGAAGGGTTTTTCTCAGTCGGACTGGAATCAGTTGATGATTGAAAATCCCAAACAGGCTTTTCAATTAAGATAAGTTTTGAAATTGAGATGATTGGAAATTCTAGGGAGATCGATTATTTTAACTTAAAGCCAATTCTATAAGTAGCCATCAAATACCAAGGCCAGTAGCCTTCAAAAGAGGTCATACTTATCATAGCTGAGTTAACCCGATTTTCATTTTTTGAAGCCCAATCAAATGTGATCTGTTGGGTAATTCCCAGTCTGTTGAATTTTTCAATTCGATAGCGGTAGTCTGGAACATCATTTTCATCATAATAGATACTACCTAAAGCGTTTTCACTCCCCAATTGAAAGCTTGGACCAATTGCAACAGAAATTTTAAAGTCATTTTTGGTCTTTAAAAGATTATACCCGAGGGTTGCATTAGTGAATATTCCGGACGAATTATCTTCATTTAATCTTGAGTCTTCAAAATTATCAAAAGAGCCTATTGATTGATAAAATGTAAGTGAGGGATTGATTGAACCTCTTTTTCCGAATTTGAAACTTAACTCATTACTAAAATTCAAACCCCACAATCCAATATTTCCATCGATTGCCGGACCGACTCCTACGAAATAGGTGAGCTTGTTATCTTGTTGGGCAAATGCGCTTGTGCCAGAAAAAAAAATTGTAGTGAGTAGAATAAAAGTAAACTTTTTCATTTTGAGAGTTTTAGTTTGAACTGCAAGGTATTTTTTTTTTTTTGATTAACTAATAAATTGATTAATAAACCGTTTTTCCTCTGCAGTAATAGCGAAACAATCTTCGGTTATTTTTTAGGAATTATTCTCCAATTTCTATTAGGTGATTACCTTTGCGCATGGCAGAACAAATCCTCATCCTTGATTTTGGTTCTCAGTACACCCAGCTCATCGCACGAAGAGTAAGAGAACTGAATGTTTATTGCGAAATCCACCCTTATAATAAAGTCCCGGAAATCACTTCTGATATCAAAGGAGTCATTCTTTCAGGTTCTCCCTGCTCGGTGAGAGACAAGGATTCGCCGAATCTGGACTTGGAGGAAATCAAAGGAAAACTGCCTCTTTTAGGAGTTTGTTACGGAGCTCAATTACTGGCGCAGAAATATGGCGGAGAAGTTCTTCCGTCCACCATTCGCGAGTACGGCCGTGCAAATCTTGATCATATCGATCTGCATCATGACTTGCTGAAAGAAATGACCCATGGTTCCCAGGTTTGGATGTCTCATGGCGATACCATCAAAACATTGCCTGTCGGCTTTGAAGTGATTGCAAGTACTTCTTCGGTGGAGGTTGCAGCGTTCAAAGTGGAAGGTGAAAAAACCTACGGAATTCAGTTTCACCCGGAAGTAACGCACTCCACAGAAGGAAAAAACCTGCTTCGCAATTTCGTGGTTAGCATTTGCGGGTGCTCTCAGGATTGGACTTCTGATGTATTTATCGATTCATCGATTGCTGCGTTGAAAGCCAAAATTGGCACGGATAAAGTGGTGATGGGACTTTCTGGAGGCGTGGATTCTTCTGTAGCGGCCACTTTGATTCACCGTGCAATTGGAGATCAACTCACTTGCGTATTCGTTGACAATGGTCTGCTTCGCAAAAATGAATATCAGGAGGTGCTCGATTCATACATGCACATGGGCTTGAATGTGATCGGAGTGGATTCCAAAAAGCGTTTTTACGATGCGTTGGCCGGATTGACAGATCCTGAAGCTAAGAGAAAAGCAATCGGAAGAGCATTCATTGAAGTTTTTGACGAGGAAGCACATAAAATTGAAGGCGTGAAATGGCTGGGTCAGGGTACAATTTATCCCGATGTGATCGAGTCGGTTTCCGTAAAAGGACCTTCCGCCACGATCAAATCCCACCACAACGTGGGAGGTTTGCCGGATTTCATGAAGCTTTCCGTAGTAGAGCCTTTAAATACTCTTTTCAAAGATGAAGTTCGTGAAGTGGGAAGAGCTCTGGAAATCGTAGAGACAATCATCGGTCGTCATCCTTTCCCTGGCCCCGGTTTGGGAATCAGAATCCTCGGAGATATTACCGAAGAAAAAGTAAAAACCCTGCAGGAAGTGGATCATATTTTTATTCAGGGCTTGAAAAATCACGGACTTTACGATCAGGTCTGGCAGGCAGGAGCGATTTTGCTTCCGATCCAGTCTGTGGGCGTGATGGGCGATGAGCGAACGTATGAGAAAGTCGTTGCCCTTCGTGCCGTAGGTTCAGTGGATGGAATGACTGCTGACTGGATTCACCTTCCTTATGAATTCCTTGGAAAAATGTCCAACGAGATCATCAACCGGGTAAAAGGTGTAAACCGGGTTGTTTATGATATTTCGTCTAAGCCACCTGCTACGATTGAGTGGGAGTAAGAATGATGCTGGATGCTGGTTGACCGATGTCGGATGTTGAAAAAGACGGAAGACCGAAGACGGAAGAAAAAAGTCAAGCAGAATTGTCAGTAGAATCAGAAATCATAAATTTAAAATCATAAATTTTCAAAAACCCGGGGACTATTCTTCGGGTTTTTGATTTTAGTTACAGTTTCGGCCCGACCTTTGGGTTTGGAAATATTGGCTTAAATTTGCCTACCTGTTTTGAAGCATTGCTACACCCGCAGATTCATGAGAAGATATCTACTTGTATTTCCAGTTTTTTTTATTCTAAGTTTTGCTTTGGCACAAAATGCTCCTGAAGGCTATCAGCGAGCAAAATCCTTGTTGAGTTCAAAAAACTATTGGGAAGCTATGCCGCTTTTCAAAGAATTTTTGGATGAGGAGAAATACGGCAGTTTGTCAAATTATGCAGCATTTCACTTAGCCGAAGCAGCTTTGGGAGCCAAGCAGCCTGCACAGGCAATTGATGCTTTAAAAACAATCGCTCTGAAAAACTGGCCAAAATCTGATGAGGCAAAATATATTCTGGGTTTGGCTTATTTCCAAAATCAGCAAAACCTGGAAGCACTTCGGGTTTTCAAAATGATCAAAAAGGAAAGTGTGATCCTGATGGCTGAAAATGCCAGTTTTGAGAATTTGAAGAAAACCTCTGCCAGTTTCATGGTGGCCAATTTGCAGGAATTTAAAGACAATGCAGGCTATTGGGTTGCGCTGAAAACCGTGCTTGAAGCTCAGACAATTCTTTCTGCAACTGAAAGGGCAGCTTATTACGAATTGCAGGGAAAAAAGCAAGAAACAACTGCCAGCGTGGTGAAAGATCCTGTGTTGGATATTGTGGTTATTCTTCCATTCACCAATTCCAATTCAGCATCCATCACCAATGTTTCTCCTTCCGATTTTGTCTTTGAACTGTACCAGGGGATCGAATTTGGCGTGGAGCAATTACGTGCAACTGGTCAGAAAGTCAATTTATTGACATTCGATTCAAAGCGTGATGTCAATCATTTGCAAACACTTTTGAAAGACCCTGCGATTGCTTTGGCTGATGCGATCATCGGACCGATTTATCCGGAGGAAACTGATCTGGTAAGTGCTTTCGCAGAAACTTCCAAAATTCCGTTTATTCATCCTCTCTCAAACCTTGGAGCTCGCTTTGAGCAGTTGAAATACAGTTACTTGTTCAGACCATCAGTGCCCTCTCTTTCCGCAGGTATAATCAAGGGTCTGAAAAGACAAGCTTGGGGAAAGAAAGTCGCAATAGGTTACAGCTCAAGTTCAAGGGATGAAGAACTTGGACTTTTTCTCAAGGACGAATTGACAAAACTTGGTTTTACAGTCACCAAATCTCAAAAAATAGATTCGAAGAATGTGGGACCTTTCCTTCAGGGATTGGGTGTGCGTAGGGGAAACACCCCAACCGTAGATCAGGTTATTTTGCTGACAGATGATCCTGGTATTGCTCAACCCACTTTTGCCTTGATGGAAAGTATCAGCACATCTGTGCCGATGCTGGTGATGGATTCCTGGTTGGGATTCAATTTTGCCAATTTTGAAATGCTGGAATTCCCCAATTTCTACTTCATTGGCAACAACGCGACGCGATTTGACTCTGAGGAAATGAATGTTTTCAGAGATGAATATTTTGAAAAATACCTGGTTTACCCAAGCTTGAATTCAATTTTGGGAATAGATTTAGTTTATTGGCTTCAATCCAATTCATCTCCAAGCTTAGGCATGGATTTGAGAAGAAGCCTCGATCAGAAAGCTTTCCAGCCGGGTAAATATACCTGGGGATATAATTTCAGGGAAAGTAATAACAACACGTACGTGCCTGTGTTTAGATTAGAATCAGGCGAACTGAAACCCATCGAGTAATTCATGCAAATTTCTGAAAGCAAGCGGCTTTTTGCCCGTGCACAAAACTTCATTCCCGGAGGAGTAAATTCCCCTGTTCGTGCTTTTCGTGCAGTTGGTGGAGAACCCATATTTATCAAAAGAGCGGATGGAGCCTTCATTTATGATGAAGACGACAACGCTTTTATCGAAATGATCAACAGTTGGGGACCGATGATCCTTGGTCATAACCATCCGATGATCCGCGAAGCCGTGATCAAAGCGATGGAAAACGGAACCTCTTTCGGGGCACCTACTGCCAGAGAAGTCGAGATTGCTGAGCTGATCGTATCAATGGTGCCATCGGTGGAGAAAGTCAGAATGGTCAATTCCGGTACAGAAGCGACGATGTCTGCGATTCGAGTAGCAAGAGGCTATACCGGTCGTGACAAATTCATCAAGATGGAAGGTCATTACCATGGACACGGCGATTCATTTTTGATCGCTGCAGGTTCCGGAGCAATGACGATGGGAAATCCTGATTCACCGGGAGTAACCAAAGGAACTGCGAAAGACACACTTTTGGCGCCTTATAATGATTTGGAAGCAATCAAAACATTGATTGAAGCGAATAGGGGAGAGATTGCTGCTTTGATCCTCGAACCCGTTCCGGGAAATATGGGGCTTTGCCTTCCAAATCCTGGCTATTTGCAGGGTTTGAGAGATATCTGTACTCGGGAAGGGATCGTCCTGATTTTTGATGAAGTGATGACAGGTTTCCGTCTTGCGAAAGGCGGAGCGCAGGAACTTTACGGAGTGATTCCTGATATGACCACCCTAGGAAAAATTATCGGAGGAGGAATGCCAGTTGGGGCTTATGGAGGGAAAAAGGAAATCATGGAATTTGTGTCTCCTGCGGGTCCTGTCTATCAGGCGGGCACACTTTCCGGAAATCCAATTGCAATGGCCGCCGGATTGTCCATGTTGCATTACCTGAATTCTCATCCGGAAGTTTATACCCGATTGAATGAAATCGGGATGCAAGTCGCGGCGGGATTGTCCTCGATCAACCAAAGTCTGGGGCATGATTTCACAATCAATCAACTGGGAAGCATGTATTCCTTGTTTTTCACGGAGGAGTCTGTGGTTGATTTTGAAACTGCTAAAAAGTCTGACACAGCTTTATTTGGTAAGTATTTCCAAGCGATGCTTCATCGAGGAATTTACCTGGCACCATCCCAATTTGAGAGTTTGTTCTTATCGACGGCACTCACCGACGACCTCATCGGAAAAATCCTCGAAGCGCATGAGGGAAGTATGAAAGAGATATTGAGCCATTAGGAGAATTGTCTTAAGTAATTGGATGGAAGACCGATGACCGATGGCCGAAGAAATTCAAAATCAAACGTTTCACTCTGTTATCAATCGTTTAAAAAACTAGTGGTAAGATTGCTGGAATAAAATAATTTGAAACCGGCCAAATAGCCGGTTTTTTTTTATAGGGTGATCAGGGAATAATAAAGCTCAAGAACAATTGCGAAGGAAAGGATAGTGAGATAGAAAATGCCCAGAATTGAGAATTTGATGAAGGTCTTGAACCATCCCTGACCCGAAATTTTCTTCATGGAAAAATAAGCATAGATACTCACCAGAAGAAAGCAAATAAGTCCGGCGAATCCAAAGCTCCATCCAACTTTTGCCATCCAGAGAATTCCAAACCCATAAATAAAATAGGCGAAGGAATGCAGATGAAGCCCGTGAATCAGGTGCTCGATGTAAAAAAAAATATTTCTCAGGTATAAAATCCATAGCAGGAAAGCAAAAAACGGAAGCAGGAAAAACATCATAAAAGGCAGGTTCTTGATTGCCCCGCTGATAAAAATATTGGAATTGGCGATGAAATCCCGCTGCTGCCTTATATCTAATACAGATTCGGCTTTAATTCCGGTCGCTTTGAATGCGGAGTCAAACTCATCATCATTTACCTCGGGATCAATAGCCATCAGGCGAAGATTTCTCCAGGTTTCCTTCGCTTTTTCTCTGCTTTTCACAGCGATTTGCATCAGGCTGGTTGAGTCAGTTTTAGCACTGTCCAGTAAAGGGTTAAGGTTTGGAAAATCCTCCAAATACTTCTGATTTTGAATAGAGTCCAGGCTTGCCCTGATTCCTTCCCGTTGCTCAGGTGTGGTATTTAATTCAAAAAACTCTTTACTGATATTTCCGGAGATTATCCTGTCCACGATGTCATTCGGGATTACCAACGCGATCACGAAGAAATAAAACAGGGATGCAATCAGGTAAAGTCGAATAGGATTGATGTATTTTCTCCTTTTTCCCTCATTGAATTCAATCGTCAGTTTACCAGGAGAAAATAGAAAAGCCGGGATTGTACGAAAGAAGACCGTCTCAAAATTGAAAAGACTGGAAATAAAATCTTCGATGAAGGCAAAAATTGAGATTTTCTGATCCTTATTTTCCTGACCACAAACCGGACAGAAATTTTCATCTTTCAAAAGTGGTTGCCCGCAATTCAGGCAATGATCAAGTTTCTCAGATTTTTCCAAAGGATAGATGTTTCAGGAAATTAACCCGAAGGACCTGAAAATAAAAATGGGTTTCACCGACAACCCTTATTTTAGCAAAAAATACAAAAGCAATGGCACTCAAAGTATACGGAATCAAGAATTGTAACACAATGACAAAGGCCTTCGGATTTCTACAGGAAAAGGGAGTAGAATTCGAATTCATCGATTACAAAAAACAAAAGCCTTCTGAGGCACTTTTGAAAGAATTTTTGACGAAGACAAACTTACCCGCGCTAGTCAATAAGCAGGGAACTACCTATCGAAAAATGACAGATCAGCAAAAATCCGATCTGGAAAAGGTTGAGACTGCCCTTCCGATTTTGACAGAAAACTCAAGTATGATCAAACGACCTGTGATCGTCTATCCGGATGGTTCGATTACCCTGGGTTTTGACCCGAAAGAGATTGAAGAAAAGCTTGTCTAATAGACAATCGTATCTGCCGGGATTTTCGGGAGGGAGTAATTTCCGGTTTCCAGTTCAAAGCTAAATTTGACGGGGTTTTTACTTTCTCCGGCAGGAGTCTGAAAGGCAAAAACCTTTTGAAGATTTGGATGCTGATTTATTCCGGACAAGTTTTCAAGGCTAAGTTGGGTCGAATTGAGGTAAAGCATCTTGAGATTTTTGCAATTCGAAAGCGCCTCAAGATTCCTTCCTGAAATTCCGGTTTGATTGAGCTTGAGGACGGTCAGATTTGGCAAACTTGAGATGCTGTCTAAAATCTCCTCCGTCACCTGAGTTGCGCTCAGATCCAAATAAGCTATTTGATCTTTCACCGATTTCAGAAGAATCCAATCACTGTCTGTAAAACCCGGGAAATTGATACAACTTACCTTCAACCACGAGGAACCTTGGAGGACAGTCTCAGAAAAAAATCCTGCTGACCTGAGTTTGGAAAGCGTATCCGCTGGTACGGCGGCAACTTCAGTCAAAGGATAAAACGGGATTTCTTCTTTATGGAAAAATGGCTCCAGTAATTTTTCATCTACACCGGCTTGACCAAGTGTGGTGTTTTGCGAAGCTCCTGCGGCAATCCATGATTTGATGAGTTCAATTTCCTCTTTCGAAGGCTGACGTTTTTCCTTGGGTGGCATATGATCCTCATCTTCCAGAGGCAGAATCATTTTTGCAAAAAGTGCGCTCAGTTCAGGATTTCCGGCTTTTAGCACTTCACCGTTTTCACCACCTTTCAGCAATTCTTCGAAAGTAGTCAGGTTGAATTCTCCCTTCAGATTCCTTGGATTATGACAGCTTTTGCAGTTTTTATTTAAGATCGGCTGCACGACTTCACCGTAAAACACCAGTTCTTCCCAACCTTGTTCAGGGATTTCCAAGGACTTTTCAGGAGCTGCTTCATATCCAGCAATTGCTTGAATTTCCGCAGGTAATACTTCAATCAGGTATTCTTCCCCTCGGGAAATATTTCCTCCCAGATGTCCTGTCACAGTTAAAACTAAAAATAAGGCTAAGACTTGTAACTTGATATTAGAGGTGAAAATGGTTTCGTCTTTGATTCGGGTGAAAAGGTAGAAGCTACCAATGGATGAAATCACTCCTGCAATCAAATGGTTTTGGACAGACTCCCAGGCAAATCCTTCAAATTGATATTGGAAAAAACCACTGATTCCTGCCAAAGTTGCTGAAATGGCACCAAGTAAAAATGCCAGGCGGATAACCGGATTGAATCCTGTTGAATTCTTTTTTTGCATAAAGATCAACAGAATACCAAAAATCAGAATCCCGATCGGAAGATGAACAAGTAGCGGGTGAAGCCTTCCCAGCAATGGCAGGATAAAATCAAGCATCAGGAAAGTGGGGATTCAAAAGGGCTCACGATTGATTTTGAATGGGGTTCCATGGGGATTTTAAGCTAAAATTTTTCGGATCAGTTCTCCTTCCACATCAGTGAGACGGAAAGGCCGACCCTGAAAATCGTACGTGAACTTCTCATGATCAAAGCCCATCAAGTGAAGAATGGTCGCATGGATATCATGAACAGAAACCTGGTCTTCGATTCCCTGAAAACCAAAATCATCCGTAGTCCCATGGCTGGCCCCGCGTTTGATTCCGCCTCCGGCCATCCACATCGTGAATGCATCCACGTGGTGATCCCGCCCGAGAAACCCCATCGTTTTCCCTTCGCGATTTTCCTGCATTGGCGTGCGTCCAAACTCTCCTCCCCAGACAACGAGCGTCTCTTCAAGCAATCCCCTTTGCTTCAGATCCAGCAATAGCGCACTCATTGGCCGGTCTATTTCTCCACATTTATTTCGCAGTCCCATATCGATCGAGCCATCGTGATCCGTGCCATGCGTATCCCAACCCCAGTCGTACAGCTGGACAAATCGCACTCCTTTCTCAACAAGCTTTCTTGCCAGCAGACAGTTATTTGCAAATGATTCGACTCCCGGTTCTGTACCGTAGAGTTCGTGAATATGAGCAGGCTCATCGCTGATATTCATGACTTCCGGCACTTCAATCTGCATTCGGTAAGCCATTTCATATTGATTGATTCTGGCAAGAATCTCCGGATCTCCATACGTATTGAATTCCTCCTGATTGACAGAATTGATTGCCTCAATTACGTTTTTCTTCAGGTCCCGGGACATTCCGGAAGGATCTTCCAGATACAAAACCGGATCCCCTTTGGATCGGCATTGGACACCTTGATAGACAGAAGGGAGGAATCCACTTCCCCAGACACTTTTTCCGGCATCGGGAGTCTTTCCGCCTGAAGTCAGGACCACAAATCCGGGCAGGTTTTGATTTTCTGTCCCAAGACCATACGTCACCCAACTTCCCAAACTCGGTCTCCCGAGCCTGGCACTTCCTGTTTGCATTAACAGCTGAGCAGGACCATGGTTGAATTGATCGGTATGAACGGCTTTCAGGAAAGAAACTTCATCAGCAACTTTGGCAAAATGGGGAAGAAAATCTGAAACCCACGCGCCTGATTCACCATGCTGAGCGAAATTTGCTTGCGGGCCCAAAAGATTCGGAACACCGCGGATGAAAGCAAACTTTCGACCTGCCAAAAGTGATTCCGGGCAGGGCTGATTATGGTTTTTTACGAGTTCAGGTTTGTAATCGAACAACTCCAACTGGGACGGGGAACCTGCCATGTGGAGGTAGATGATCGATTTGGCTTTCGAAGCAAATGGCGGAGCAAGCGGAGAAAGTGGATTTAAATCACGGTTGCTGAGATTTAGGCCCATTGATTTAGCCGGATTGCTGCCCGGATCGCAACTGAAAAGCAAAGGCGCCATCGCCAGCCCACCAATCTTTCCGACACAATCCATTAGGAAATGCCTTCTCGTCTGCTTTTGCAGTTTCTGCATTTCGAACTCGAAAACCAGTTTTTCTATACTGCTCATCTTATGGTTTGGTTAGAAATTCATCCAGATTCATCAGGGCATTGGCGACCACAGCCATAGCAGCTTTTTCAGGGCTTGAAGTGTCACCTTCCAAGGTGTAAAACTTTACCATTTCCTCAGGATGAGACTTGAAATCCAAAACGGCCTGATCGTATAATTTTTTCAGTGCTTTTTGCTTTTCTGATGATATCGGCTGAAGCATCAGTTTCTGATAGCCAAAAGCAATTCCTTTTTCAGGGGAATTTGCGGAATGGTCAGTCATTAATTTTCCAAGGTGGGTAGCTGCTTCGATGAAAACCGGATCATTGAGCGTGACCAAAGCCTGGAGTGGAGTATTGGTTACAATCCTTCTGCTAAGGCAAACCTCCCTGCTTCCTGCATCAAAAGAAATGAAAGATGGGTATGGGCTTGTTCGCTTCAGGAAAGTGTAAATACCGCGGCGATATCCATCTTCTCCTTCACTTTCTGTCCAGGATTCCCCATTGTAAACGGTCTGCCAGATTCCTTCAGGTTGATGAGGCTTGACTCCGGGCCCATACAGTTTAGGGCTGAGAAGTCCGGAAACCGCTAAAGCCTGATCGCGGATTTGCTCAGCATTCAATCGGATTCGAGGACCGCGAGCGTACCATTTGTTTTGTGGATCGGCGGAGAAAAGCTCAGCAGGGGCTGCCGATTTTTGCTTATACGTGGCAGAAGTGACGATCTCACGAATCAGAGATTTCATGCTCCAGTCATACGTATTCATCGTTTTCCAGGCCAGATAATCCAGAAGTTCCGGATGGGAAGGCGGATCCGATTGGGTACCCATGTCTTCCAGCGTGCTGACTAATCCTCTTCCAAAAAGCTGATCCCAAACCCGGTTTACGAGTGTTCGTGAAGTAAGAGGATTGGATTTGTCCGTGAGCCAATAAGCAAAGCCTAATCTATTTTGGGGCCATTCCGGATTCCATTCATTCAAAGTGACAGGAACTTTTGAGTTCACTTTTTCACCGAGAATAAGCCAATTCCCGCGCTCAAAAACATGCGTTGACCGGCTCATGTAATTCGGGTTTTCGATCAGGATTGGAAGTTGAGTTCCTTTGAAATTCAGGAGTGCGTTCCAGGATTTCTGCACTTCTGTAAATCCTGGTTGACCCTTGCCCGGCAAAGTCGGCACGAATGCAAACCAGACGATCGTGGAGGTATTTTGCTGAGGTTTTGCATTTGGATTTTGAACCTCCAGGTACAAATCAACTTTTCCTGTAATCGGTTTAAATGGTACTTCCTTGACGATTTCACCTTCCGTTTTATTCAACGTGAAAGCTGCCATGATTTCACCCGACGGACCGCCGTTTCTGATCGTCATCTTGCTTCCATCGATCCCGGACCAGTAATCGATCAGAAGTTGATCAGAGCCTTGGGTATTTACATTTCGCAGATAAGCGGATCCTCCCGGCCACATTCCCAGCCATTTGGTATCAATCAGTTCTGCTTTATCGAAGTCTTCAGAAAGATGCGCGTGATATTTGGGTTCGCGGAAACTGAGGAAATCAGCTCGCTGATCAGCTTTTTGGGCGCCCTCTTTTTCTTTTACCCAAGTCAGAATAGCAGCGACTTGTCCATTTTCCTCTTCGGAATAGAACCTGAGTTTTGGTTCCTCGTTATGCGTGTCTTCGTCTCGGGTATTATTGAAAAAAGCAGCTGATTGGTAGAATTCTTCGTGGCGAATCGGGTCGTATGGATGGCTATGGCATTGCACGCAGGCCATGGTTGTGCTTTGCCAAACTTCGTAAGTCGTATTCACCCGGTCCAGCACCGCAGCAACCCGAAACTCCTCATCCTGCGTTCCACCTTCATCATTGTTCATCGTATTTCGGTGAAAAGCTGTGGCAATCATCTGATCCTGTGTAGGATTTGGCAATAGGTCACCTGCGAGTTGCTCGATCGTAAACTCATCGAAAGGCTTGTCTTCATTGAAAGCCCGAATCACCCAATCCCGAAAAGGCCACATCGTCCTCGATACGTCACGCTCGTAGCCTTTGGTGTCCGCATATCGCGCGAGATCCAGCCACCAGGTTGCCCATTTTTCACCATAAGCTGGTGAAGCGAGTAATTGATCGACCGCTTGCTCATAACTGAATTTGCCAGATTGGTAGTCTTTGATGAGATCTTCTGAAGGAGGCAAGCCGGTAATATCCAATGCCGCTCTTCGAAGTAGTTTCATTTTTTCTTCTTCAGCCGATGGGGAAAGATTTAATTCCTGAAGCTTTTCCCCAACAAAAAAATCAATCCCTGAATTGGAAGATTCGCTGTCAGAGGAACCAATACCAGCTGAGAGTTTTGTTTGGATTTCAGGTTCTTTGACAGGTTCGTATGCCCAGTGTTTTCCCCATTTGGCACCTTGCCTGATCCAGGTTTTCAGCAAATCAATTTCATCTTCCGAAAGAGGAGTGCGCTGATAAGGCATTCGAAGTTCCGGATCAGATTGAGTTAATCTTTTGATCAATTCACTTCCATTTGGATCGCCGGGAATGATCGCAGCATGTCCGGACTCAGTGATTGCAAAGGCTTCTTCTTCGAAAAGAACGCTGAATCCGCCATTCTTTTTCACTCCCCCATGGCAGGAGATGCAATGCTTATTGAGGATGGGTTTAATTTGGCTACTGAAGTCCACTTGCTTCTCTTCTCCAAAAACCAGGAAACCAATAATGGCGAACGCCAGAGCAATTGAAAGAAAGAAAGCAATGCGATACCTATTCATAGCGAAATGACTGATGGGAAAATAGCCAATTTCAGAATACTATGGAAGTCAGAATAGGAGGAAGGCGAATAATAAAAGGATAAAAAAAAGCTCCGACTGGATTATTGCAGTCAGAGCTATCGATTATTATTTTTTTGAAGGGTAAAAATCGGGGAGGTTCTTGAGAATATCTGCAGTCATTCGATCGAGATCATAGTCTGGTTTCCAGCCCCAATCAGCTCGCGCACAACTATCATCGATGCTATCCGGCCAGCTGTCGGCAATTGCCTGACGGAAATCCGGATTGTATTCAATCTTGAAGTCTGGAATATGTTTGAGGATGCTTTGATAGATTTCTTTTGGGGAAAAACTCATCGCTGAAAGATTGTAACTGGAGCGGATCTTTACGCTTTCCCTCGGAGCACTCATCAGATCGAGGGTGGACTTGATCGCATCCGGCATGTACATCATCGGCAAGTAGCTGTCTTCTCTCAGGAAGCAATTGAATTTCTCACCGGCCAAAGCCTTGTGATAAATGTCCACCGCATAATCAGTCGTTCCTCCGCCAGGTAAAGATTTATACCCGATCAGACCCGGATAGCGAAGGCTTCGCACATCGACATTATATTTTTGAAAGTAGTATTCGCACCATCTTTCTCCGGCTTGTTTGGAGATTCCGTAGATCGTGTTTGGTTCTTTTACGCAGTATTGTGGGGTATTTACTTTGGGAGTATTGGGTCCAAAAACTGCAATGGATGATGGCCAATAGACTTTGTCAAGTTTGAATTCTTTTGCCAGCTCCAGCACATGAAGCAGACTTTCCATATTCAGATGCCATGCAAAAAGTGGGTTTTTTTCTCCAGTTGCGGAGAGAACAGCTGCCAGATGGTAGATTTGACTTACTTTTTCCTCTTTGACCAAGTCTCTCAGCGCTTCTTTGTTCATCACATCGAGGACCTCAAAGCGGCAATAGCCAAACTTAACTCTTGCCACTTCCTGCAGGTCGGTTGCGATGACATTTTCTCCTCCAAAGAGGTCGCTCAAAGATTTGGTAAGTTCGGAACCCAGCTGTCCGGCTGCTCCGATTACGAGGATTTTTTCCATGCTTATGTCATTCAAAAAAGCCCCAAATCAGGCAGGGGTTTTTGTTTATATTTGGGTTTGGTTCCGCAAAAGTAGCAAAAATCAACTACCCGAAAGGGATTTTTGATTAGCGGAACAGACTAAATAAGACCTTTAATATTTGACCAAAAATCCCATGTACGATCAGTTTAAACCCAAGTTGCAACAAGAGCTTAAATCCATCGAAGAAGCCGGACTTTTCAAGCGTGAGCGAATCATCACTTCTCCTCAATCGGCTGAAATCACCATTGCCGGAGGCCAAAAAGTATTGAACTTTTGCGCCAATAATTACCTCGGTCTGTCCTCGCATCCGCGTGTTTTGGAAGCTGCAAAAGCAGCGATTGACTCACATGGGTTTGGAATGTCCTCCGTGAGATTTATCTGCGGTACTCAGGATATTCACAAAACACTTGAGCGAAAGATTTCTGAATTTCTCGGGACGGAAGACACCATCTTATATGCAGCAGCTTTCGATGCGAATGGTGGTGTATTTGAACCGCTGTTTGGTGCTGAAGATGCGATCATCTCGGATGCGTTGAATCATGCTTCGATTATTGATGGAGTTCGTCTTTGCAAGTCAATGCGCTTCCGCTATGAGCATAACAACATGGAAGATCTGGAAGCTCAGCTCAAAGATGCGATTGCAAAAGGAGCCCAGCAAAAGATCATTGTAACCGATGGGGTTTTCTCAATGGACGGGACGATTGCTCAATTGGATAAGATCGTAGAACTCGCTGAGAAATACGAAGCCTTGATCATGTCGGACGAATGCCACTCTACGGGATTTATGGGAAAAACCGGTCGTGGTGTTCATGAGCACAGAGGTGTGATGGGGAAAATTGACATCATCACCGGTACGCTGGGGAAAGCTCTGGGTGGAGCTTCCGGAGGATTTACTTCGGGTAAAAAAGAAATCATCGAATTGCTCCGTCAGCGGTCAAGACCATATTTGTTCTCCAATACTTTAGCTCCATCCATCACAGGTGCTTCGATTGAGGTTTTTGATTTGCTTTCTGAGACTACAGAGCTGAGAGATATTCTCGAAGAGAACACTAAATATTTCCGTGCTAAGATGACTGAAGCTGGTTTTGATATGAAGCCGGGAGAGCATCCGATTGTTCCGGTCATGCTTTATGATGCAGTGCTTTCGCAAAAGATGTCGGAAAAGTTACTTGAAAAAGGAATCTATGTAATCGGATTCTACTATCCTGTAGTACCAAAAGGACAGGCAAGAATTCGGGTTCAGATCTCTGCAGGACACACACGTGCCCATTTGGACACAGCAATTGCTGCGTTTATTGAAGTAGGGAGGGAACTTGGCGTGATAAAATAATCGATAGCGGTTAGACCAAATTCGATTGAAAAAGTAAAACCGGCAGGGGAAACCTTGCCGGTTTTTTTGATCAAAAATGATTGAAATTCTTTTCTGAAAAGATTGACTGCTGTATCCAGATTGATTAAGTCCTACTAGTCATTGCCAGTTTGCGTTTCTTTTTGGTTTCGTATGCTTCAATATCTTCAAACCTGCTGTCTACATCTTCATTGTTCAGGTAGTCATTGATGGTTTCTCTAACTTCCTGAAATGACATGTTATGCAGAATTTTGCCATTTTTCGCCATGGAAATCTGCCCGGTTTCTTCGGATACGATTAAAATTAAAGCATCTGTCGCTTCCGACATACCTATTCCTGCTCGATGTCTAAGTCCAAATTGTGCCGGAACTTCCCGCTCTGTCACCGGAAGGATACAACGTGCTGCTTTGATTCGGCCTTTATGAATGATCACCGCTCCATCATGAAGCGGGCTGTATTTATTGAAAATTGAAATCAGTAATCGCTTTGAGAGTTCGGCATCAAGGAGATCTCCACTTTCAGCATAGAACTTTAATCCGGTGCTGCTGGAAATTACTATTAAAGCACCGGTATTGCTTCCTGCAAGGGTTTTAGAGGCGTCAATAATCGGACTGATGTTGAACGCTGAATTTTCTTTTTTTCTCCAGAAGAATAAGAAATCCTTCCAGGCATTGTCATCAGATAAGAAAGACGACCTGCCTATCAGGAGTAGAAACTTTCTGATCTCAGGCGCAAAAATGATGATCGCTGCTATGACCCCAACACCCATAAATTGACCTAAAATTGCTGAAAGAAGCTCCATTCGAAGCGCTCTCACCAATAAATAGATCAGGTAAATGGAGAGGAATCCAAGAAAAATTTTGATCGCGACACTTCCTTTAAGCAGCTTATACACTTGATACAATAGGGCCGCCACCAACGCAATATCGATCATATTGACGATGGAGATGTCTAAAAAACCTATTTTAAAGAGTAAGCTCAAGGGTATAATTGTTGGTATAATGTCAAAGTTTCTTTAGCCTCTTTTACGTCATGTACTCTCAGGATGTTTGCACCTTGTGTCAATGCAAACATATGAAGTGCGGTACTACCGTTTAATGCTTCCTCTGGGCTCAATCCGAGTGCCTTGTAGATCATTGACTTACGAGAAACTCCTACTAAAATTGGTAAAGATAGAGCCTGAAAATATTTCAGATTTCTGAGAAGCCAATAATTCTGTTCGACGGTTTTAGCAAAGCCAAAGCCCGGGTCGATAATTACATCTTTGATGCCAAACTTTCTGCAAAGAGCCGTTTTCTCAGCGAAATAGTTTAGTAACTCAACTAATATATCGGAATAGTTGGTTTCTTTCTGCATTGTTTGTGGATTTCCACGCATATGCATCGCTATATAAGGAATTTCCAATTTCCCGACAGTCTCCAACATTTTGGGATCCAGGCTTCCTGCTGAAATATCGTTGATCAAATGTGCCCCACTATGTACGGCAGCCTCGGCAACTTTGGATCGAAATGTATCTACTGAAATCAAAACCGAAGGAAAAGCTTCAGCTATCCACTCAACAGCCGGGATGACTCGTTTAATTTCTTCTTCAATAGTCACTTCAGCAGCTCCGGGTCTGGTACTATAACCTCCAAGATCCAGCATATCAACGCCATCTGAAATCATTTTACTGACCCTTTCGATCAACTCCTCCTTCGAAGTCCTTACACGGCTCTCTCCAAAAAAAGAATCCGGTGTCAGATTCAAAATCCCCATGATTTGAGGCCTTTTCAGGCAAACTAACCGTCCTTTGATTTGGAGTGTATATTTTAGGGGAAATAATTTATCTTCGATTTCAGAAGATGGATTCGATTCAGGAATCATTAAACAAGTAAACTTTGGAAACGCAGACGAGTACCGAATATACGCAAGTTATTAACCGTTGTAAAGAACTTTTTCGCAAGAAAACTCTCGATTATGGGACGGCTTGGAGGATTCTTCGGCTTCCTTCCATCACCGATCAGATATTTATCAAAGCTCAGAGAATTCGCTCTATACAGGAAAAAGGGAGTCAAAAAGTCAACGATCCGATCGTGGATGAATTTATCGGGATTATCAATTATTGCCTGATTGCATTATTGCAAATCAGCTTTTCAAAAGATGAAAGGCTGGAGATTCCCTTTGATGAATTAGAACCAGTTTACGATAGGTGGGTGGCAGATACCAAAGGACTTCTGGAGCAGAAAAACCATGATTATGGAGAAGCATGGAGAGAAATGCGTGTAAGTTCAATTACTGATATCATCCTGATGAAACTTCTTCGGGTTAAGCAAATTGAAGACAATCAGGGAAAAACAATAGTGTCGGAAGGAATTGAAGCAAATTACCAGGATATGATCAATTATGCTGTTTTTTGTATGATCAAAATGAAATCAAATGATTAAAGACGGATTACTCTGGACCCTTCGAATTCTCGTAGGAGGACTATTTATTTTCTCTGGACTGATCAAGGTTAATGATCCTGTAGGAACGGCAATCAAACTTGAAGAGTATTTTGATGTGTTTTCTAATGACATAGCCGGATTCTTTTATTACCTGAAACCCTATGCGCTTTATCTGGCGGTATTTCTGGTTGTGATAGAAATAATTTTAGGTGTGATGTTGATTCTGGGAGTCAAAAGCCGGTTAACCGTCTGGGCTCTGGCTTTGATGA
The DNA here is from genome assembly GCA_029945945.1 of Algoriphagus sp. GTDB lineage: Bacteria > Bacteroidota > Bacteroidia > Cytophagales > Cyclobacteriaceae > Algoriphagus. The sequence continues at coordinate 788,384 of JAQSDM010000005.1, forward strand.
TTTTGTTTTTCACGTTTCTGACATTCTATTCCGCTTATTTCAACAAAGTTACGGACTGTGGTTGTTTTGGAGATGCTATCAAATTGACCCCCTGGGAGTCTTTTTATAAAGATTTGATTTTACTCGTGTTCATTTCTATTCTGTTTCTATTTCAGGCTGATCTTCCAAAGACTTCAGCCTATTGGAAACAGATTTCTGTCTGGGTGATTTTTATAACCTCACTTACTATTGCAATTACTGCAATCCGAAACTTGCCATTCATTGATTTCAGAGCATATAAAGTGGGAGTAAACATCCCTCAAAATATGCAGCCTTCAGCTCCTCTGGAGTATACTTATGTGATGAGGAAAGGCAGTGAATTGGTTTCCTTTGATCAGTACCCAACAGACGAAAGCCTTGAGTTTGTGGAGATGATTCTAAAAAATCCAGATGCGCTTCCAAAGATCTCTGACTTCTCGGTTTGGAATGAGGATGGAGATCAATCTGAAGCGCTTTTCTCAGGTAATAAGCTCATTATTCTTACCAGTAACATGAGTAAAATAAGTGATGCCAATCAGGAAGATTTGAATGCATTGGTGAACTCGCTTCAGGATTCTCCTGTGACCCCTGTTTTTATCGGAGCAGCGACTCAGGAAGAAATTGAGGCCTATTTATCAAAAAATAACTGGAAAATTCAAGGCTTGCAGGCAGATGCTACAGTGGTGAAAACCATCATGAGGTCTAATCCGGGGGTTATGATTTTAAAGGACGGAGTAGTGTTGGCTAAATACCACCATAACAATACTCCGGAAGCAGGGGAGGTTTTGGACTTTTTTATAAAATGAACAAAAACCTCAAAGTCGTATTAGTCGGATTGCCAGGTTCCGGGAAAAGTACCTTCGGAAGAAGTCTTGCTGCAACTTTGAAACTACCTTACTATGATCTTGATCATCTGATTGAAGAACGATATCAGATGAAGATTCCTGAGATATTTACCCTGTTTGGGGAAGGTAAATTTCGAACATGGGAAACTGAGACGCTCGAATTGACTTTGAAAAAGGAGGAATCCTTCATTTTAGCCTCTGGCGGAGGCTGTCCATGTTTCAATGACAACATGGATCTTATCAACCAAAACGCTGTTTCCGTTTATTTGGATGTTCCTTTGGAAGAAATTTCCGGGCGACTAGGAGCCTCAAAAGTTCATAATCGCCCAATGTTTCATGGTTTGGATCAGGGGGAAATCATTCTTAAGCTAAAAAGCCTGCTTGCCCAACGAGAGTATTTTTACAATCAGGCAAAAATAAAACTCAGCGGTGAAGATTTCTCCGCTGAGTTGTTAGTTTCTGAATTGATAAGCTTGCTTAAAAGCTAAATCCAAAAGTCAAGACTCCGTTAATAATATTGTTTTCGATTTCGGTTAATGGACCAAAATTATTGCCATCCGAATCCAATACCTGATAACTTGAATAAAGAGCATTGAACTTGCGATTAACCAGTGCAAAATCAACAGTGAAGTTGTTGAGCTTCACACCTACACCACCGCTAATTTGCTGAGTGCTGCGATCGTAGCTTGAATCTGAATATGGATCTCCGAAAAAGGAATAACCTCCTCTAAGGCGAAAAGTATTGATTTTATATTCTGCTCCAAAACGATAGTTTACTGTGCTGGTATATACACTTTTGATAGCTTGGTTATCAGGACCTTCATCGAAATCATTCGAGTTCAGTTTTGCCTGGGTATAATCTACCCAATCCACATCAGCTGAAATAAATCCGTTTTTTCCAAAAAAATAGGTAGCTCCTCCTCCGATTTTAATAGGAGTGTTTAAGTTATAAGCACTTAAAATGACATCAGTAACTGCTTCTTGGCGTCCCAAGGTGATGTCCTCTTCTGCGAAATAGTAATTGTTGTAATCTGCAACAATGTTGGCACTATATTCTTCATTTATCCCGAACCAGGTTGGTGATTGAAAAGTAAAACCAAGGTTGATATATTCTATTGGCTTATATATTATTCCCAAATTGATATTTACGCCGCCACCATTAATAAACAAATATTCTTGCAGTGAGCTATTGGCCAGCGGCTCATCCACAAATTCTTCGTTGTAGAATTTTCTGGATTCAAAATTGAAAGTTCTAATCCCCAAGGATCCCCCAAGAAATAACTTGTGATTGAAATTTGCGCCATAACTTAAAGTGAATTGATTTGCACTTCCTTCCTGAGTTACATTTTCATCTTGAAAAGGGAGTCCTAAAACAAAAGAATCGTATGTATTTGGATTAGGGATCGCGTTTCCATTTTCATCAACAGTAACCGGGTTAATCTGGTAAGTCTGGTAAGCCAAACCCGTCAAGCCATATCCCTCAATTTGGGTTTCTGGCACTCCGTAAGAATCCTGGAGGTAAAAATCAATAATTGAAGAGGTTCCCAATTCATCTGAAAAATAACCGAATTCAGTGTTGAAGTTAGCGATTCGTTGAAATCCAATTCCGAAAGATCCCCCTTTAAAAGCGCCAGTTTCATAATCATCTTTTGGTTTTGCAATGACATAGCTTACGTTTGGCAATGCAAAATTGCTGGTATTGTATGACTTGGATTGTCCCATGAAACGAGTTTCAACTCCCCAATCTGTATAACCTAATGTTGCGCTGGCTTCTGAGTTTCGAAAGAAACCAAGTCCTGCCGGATTTCCTGCAATATTGGATACATCACCTCCCAGTGACCATTGAGTACCGCCAACTCCCATAATACGGGCAGAACCGGATGGGATTACATTGCTGAATCTAAATGCATCCTCATAGTATCCGCTCTGGGCAAAAACAGAAGATGCAGAAATTATGCAAATGGAGAAAATCAGAATTGATAACCTCATTTAGAGTTTGTTTAGTTAAGATATTAACGGCAAAAGAATTGAATTTGTGTCAACAGAGTTTGACAAAAAAAAAGGGGAATTAATTTCCCCTTCCTGTTCTGGATCCTCCGGAGACGCTTCCTCCGGAAGAACCGCCTATGCTTCCTCCAGAACTCCTGCTAGGAGCACTGAAACTTGGACTTGAGCTGCTTCTGCTTGGTGAGCTATATCCTGGAGATTCATTATTATTTGATCTGCTAGGTGCTGTACTTCTGTTGTATGAAGGACTTGTTGATCTTTGATTATAAGAAGGAGCAGTCGATCTATTGTAAGATGGACTTGTGCTTCTGTTATAGCTTGGTGAAGAAGTTGATCTGCTTGGAGTATTGATGTTTCCACCAGTACTTCTAGTGTTGGTGCCACTTCCAATTGACGAAGGTCTTGATGTAGGCATAGCACTTCTTGATCTGGTGGTCGCTCCTCTGTCAACTGCAGGAGAGTTCACATTTCTGGTAGTACCGGTTGCAACTCTTGATCTTGAATTAGAATAGTAATCATTTTGCGAAGTACTGAAATCTCTTGACGAGATTCTGGAGTTTTCGCTTGAAGAAACAACCCTTCTATTGGTAGAGCTGCTGTTCATGGCTTCATTTCTTGCCTGAGCTCTTGCAGTACTTGGTACTGCAGCAGAATTTGAACTTCCTCTGTAGCCTGCTCCTGCCAATGTAGCACCCCTTGTCGGTCTGGCACCTACTACTACGTTTCTGTCACCATATTCTCCACCCGGAAGTACATAGATTGGATTTCCGTAACCAGGATAACCATAAACGGGATAGCCATATCCATACATTGGATAACCGAATCCATACATTGGATACATTGGGTAACCATACATCGGATAACCGAAACCAAAGCCCATCCCCATGTAAGGTGAGCCCCATCCGAACCCGATACTCATGCTTAAACCAGAGCCATAACCATAGAATGGATTATAAAATCCTCCCATTCCATATCCGCCATAGCCATAGGCAAAACCGAGACCAACTGAAATGGCAGGGTTAAATCCGCTGGAAGCACCGACTCCATTAGCATAGTAATTATTGTAAACATTAATGTCTTGTACGGTATCAGCACCGACAGTCTCATCAAAATAAACCGTTCCTTCTTCCTGAACCTGTGTCTCTGACTGATACTTAGCTATGTAGTCAGGATTAACATTTCTGGAGCTAAAGTTTTCCTGTGAATACGTGTCTGTGTTCACAGTGGCAAGACTATTGAAAGATTCCGGTTTGTTGTTTTGTACGGCATACTCAGTAGCTACCTGAGTATCAGAGGCCATAAAGTACAAATTGTCCTGAGCTCCAGTTGAAGCAATCTTGTTAGTACTGCAAGAAGCCAACACGAGGGAGCCCAGAATAAATGAAGTGGTAATTACTTGTAAGTTCTTCATGGGTGAAGTTGAATAGTTAATCTCTTATACGAGGCAAGAGGTGAAGGGTTATACTTTTTGGTTTATATTTGCCCTCCTCAATTTAGCGAAATTAAGTACAATTCATATTCCAATCAACCATAATGAGCAAAGGTTTACCTAAGAGGAGTGAAGACTATTCACTCTGGTATAATGAGCTAGTAAAAAGAGCCGATTTGGCTGAAAACTCAGCAGTGAGAGGCTGTATGGTCATCAAGCCTTACGGTTATTCCATTTGGGAAAAAATGCAAGCGGAGCTTGATCGAATGTTTAAAGAAACTGGTCATACAAATGCATATTTCCCTCTTTTCATCCCAAAATCTTTCCTTAGTAAAGAAGCGAGCCACGTTGCGGGATTTGCAAAAGAATGTGCTGTAGTGACTCATTATCGATTAAAAAATGCTGAAGATGGATCAGGAATTATTGTTGATCCGGATGCAAAGCTTGAAGAAGAGCTGATTGTTCGACCTACTTCGGAAACAGTAATTTGGAGCACTTATAAAAACTGGATTCAATCATATCGTGACTTACCACTTTTGGTCAATCAATGGGCAAACGTGGTGAGATGGGAAATGAGAACAAGACTCTTTCTGCGCACCACTGAATTCTTGTGGCAAGAAGGTCATACGGCCCATGCCACAGCCAAAGAAGCGATGGACGAAACTGTGCAAATGATGAATGTTTATGCTCAATTTGCTGAAGAATTTATGGCTTTGCCGGTAGTGAAAGGCATGAAAACTGCAAATGAAAGATTTGCCGGAGCGGATGAGACTTTCTGCATCGAAGCCATGATGCAAGATGGCAAAGCGCTTCAGGCAGGTACTTCTCATTTCCTGGGGCAAAATTTTGCCAAAGCTTTCGAGGTGAAATTTGCAACCAAAGAAGGTGGTCTGGAATATGTCTGGGGTACCTCATGGGGAGTCAGCACGCGCCTGATGGGTGCTTTGATTATGGCTCACTCTGACGATAATGGTCTGGTTTTACCACCAAAACTGGCTCCTTTTCAGGTTGTAATTGTGCCTATTTACCGAGGTGAAGCTGAATTGGAAGCAGTTTCGGTAAAGGCTCGTGAAATAATGGCAGAATTGAAAAAGGCCGGAATTTCAGTAAAATACGACGATCGAGATACTCAAAAACCAGGATGGAAATTTGCGGAATATGAGTTGAAAGGCGTGCCAATCAGAATTGCAATCGGACCTAGAGATCTTGAAAATGGAACGATCGAAATAGCAAGAAGGGATAATCTTACAAAAGAGCAATTCGAACTTGTATCTCTGCCGATTTCTGAAAAAATAGCAATCTTGTTAGATGAGATTCAGGAAGGAATCTATTCAAAAGCATTTAATTTCAGATCAGAAATGACCACAGAGGTTAATTCATGGAATGAGTTTAAGGAGGTTTTGGAAGGTAAAGGAGGATTTATTTCTGCACATTGGGATGGGACTTCAGAAACCGAAGAAAAAATCAAAGACCTTACAAAAGCAACAATTCGCTGTATTCCTTTAGACAGGAAAGAAGAGACCGGATCATGCATTTACTCGGGTAATCCATCGCAAGGAAGAGTCCTTTTTGCAAAAGCATATTAAATCGAAAACCCGGTTCATCCGGGTTTTTTTTTCTTTTAACCGCGGCTTACCAAGGATTCTCGTATTTTAGGGACCTTATCTAATCCTTTCAGGAATGACGATCTTAATTTTATCAAGTCTGCTTCTTATTGGACTTATTCTTCTTTTGGCCGAAGTGATCTTTATTCCAGGTACTACTGTAGTTGGAATATTTGGCTTGTTGGTAAGTCTGACTGGGGTTGTTTACGCTTTCATCAGCTACGATCAGGTCACAGCATCCTGGATTACCGCAATAGCTGTTGCTTTAAACTTCGCAGCAATCGTCTATGGATTTAAGTCGGGAGTATGGAATAAATTTTCTTTGAAATCTTCCATGCAAGGCGGAGCTTTTGACGGGAGGACAATCGGACTTGAAGAAGGAATGACAGGAAAGGCAGTTTCGGATATCAAGCCTTTTGGAAAAGCACAGTTTGGAGAGTCTATTTATGAAGTGAAATCAGAGCAGGGATTCATTCCTGTAGACACCGAAATCAGTATCATCAAAATTGAAAACAATAAAATAATAGTCAAATAAATATGGATCCATCTAATTCAATGTTCGTTTTGGTCGCTGCTTTGGCAGGGATAGTCCTTCTTTTTACCTTTTTATATTTCGTCCCGGTCAGCCTTTGGATTACCGCCCAATTTTCCAATGTAAAAGTTGGCTTGCTGGAATTGGTTGGAATGAGAATCAGAAAAGTACCACCAAGTGTAATTGTTAATTCACTCATTACCGCAACTAAGGCCGGACTAGACCTGACAACCAATGATTTGGAAACCCACTTTTTGGCAGGAGGAAATGTCCAAAATGTAATCAGAGCACTTATATCCGCAGATAAGGCAAATATCAACCTGACTTTCAAGCAAGCGACCGCAATTGATTTGGCGGGTCGTGATGTTTTTGAGGCTGTTCAGATTTCAGTAAATCCAAAAGTAATCAATACCCCAAATGTGGCAGCTGTTGCTGCTGACGGGATTCAGCTGATTGCGAAAGCAAGGGTAACTGTGCGTGCAAACATTGCCCAATTGGTAGGTGGGGCTGGTGAGGAAACCATTCTGGCAAGAGTAGGCGAGGGAATTGTAACCTCAATTGGTTCTTCAATAAATCATAAGACAGTATTGGAAAATCCTGATAAAATCTCAAAACTGGTTTTATCAAGAGGATTGGACGCAGGAACAGCTTTTGAAATCCTTTCCATCGATATCGCGGATATTGACGTGGGAACAAACATTGGTGCGAAACTTCAGATCGATCAGGCATCTGCAGATTTGAAAGTGGCTGAAGCAAGAGCAGAAGAAAGGAGGGCAATGGCAGTGGCGCTGGAGCAGGAAATGAGAGCTCGAAATGTAGAAATGAGAGCCAAAGTAATCGAGGCTGAAGCTGAAATCCCGAAGGCAATTGCCGAAGCTTTCCGATCTGGTAATTTGGGAATTATGGATTACTATAAAATGGAAAATATCAAATCGGATACAGCCATGAGAGATTCTATTGCGGGTTCCGAAATCGACCCGAAGGACTCGGGCAAAGGAAAAAATGAAAAGAAATAAAAAAGGGGCTCAGGCCCCTTTTTTATTTCTTTTTCCTGTCGTTTGAATTTCCTGAACCACAACCGGTTCATATAAACTTTTTGAAAGAATCTGACCGTTGGTCCAATCAACGAGAATTTCCTGATAAGCTATCGGCAACATTACTTCCCCCGCTTCATTGATGATTCCGGTCAATCCTTCTTTATTTACCACTAGAAAATCCTTCTTTTCTCTTCGGATATCCTCGAACTCCGCGGGAAGCAATTCCTTCCCTGCTGGATCCAACAACCCTGTTTTTCCTGCTCTTTCTACCAAAAAGTAATCATCCGTAGTCCGGAAGATATTTTCAAATCCTTCAGTGGTGAGAGTGCTGCCGGAAGAGTTGATCAGATAAAATTTCCCAGAATTTTTTGCAATTGAAATCCCTTTTACGAAGGGTTTGATTTCTTCCCACTGGGGAGTTGAAATGATTTGTCCTGATGAATTAATCAATCCCCAGTTTAGGGTATTTCGATAGGATGCCATATTTTCTGTAAACACAGATACCTCTGAAAATTGAGCTGGAATCATCCAATTACCAGCCTGATTCACAAAGCCAATTGCTCCTTTTGCTTTCGCAGGGAAAAGCCCGATAGTGCCAAAACTAATTTGATCTACGCTATCCATCGGTTGTACAAGCCAGCCGGATTTCCCGAGAAGTCCAAGCTTTCCATCTCTGAATCGAACGTTGTATAAATCATTTCCGATCATTTTCACTTCCTCAATGCCTACTGCATCCAACAAGATTCCGTCCTCTTCCATTACCCGGCGAAGTTTCCCATGAATGTATTCGAGCATTAATCCATTTTCTAAAGTGATTTCATGAAATGAATTGTATCGGATGTTTGACAGAAGGTCGTTTGCCTCGATCAGCAAAAACTGTCTTTCGTCAAAGCCATAATAAAAATTCCCCTTGGTATGTTCTAATCGATCAATTACAGGGTTCAGAACATAGTCTCCTTCTCTGTTTATCAATCCAAAGCCGGTAACTTCTTTCGCCAGAATAATTTCGCCTTCATTTTCCTCAAGCAGTTCATATGGTTTTGTTGGATTTTTCGAAAGAGGTAAAAAATACTCAGTTCCTCTGCGCGTAATAATCATTCCAGTTCGGGTTATTTTTGCTTCATCGAACATGCCAAGCTGGGTAGTCTTACCATTTCCTCTTTCGAAAAGCCAATAATTATCGCCCTTTTTGGCCAGCAAAAAATTGTAAAAAGTCTGGATTTCATCGTATTCCAAAGGAAGAACCAGTTGTCCATATTCATGATACGCTCCGATTCCATTATCGTCTTTTACCAAAATCCATGGCTCAAGGTATTGGTAAACGGTATTTCCCTGAAGTACCACAGCTGGCTTTAGATCCTTGGAGAGTAACGAAAGTTCATTTCCATTTATCCCGATTCTTACAGTTTCGCTCAACAGTTCTATTTTTTGATACATCAACCTTGATTGAAGTTGAAGTTGTTCATTGTAGACTTCCCAGGTTTGAGCCTGAGAAGGAATGGAAAAGAAAAGGGAGCTAAGAAGGCAAATAGAAAGGGTATATTTTTTAAACATCAAGTCGGTAATTTCAGAATTGGCTTAAAGATAAATGACCAAAGAATTTCAACTATCCTTTGGTCATTAAATCAAAAATAAAGTTTTGATTATTTTTCAGTTTTGATTTTATCGAGATCAAAGAGGTCCGAAATAATTTCGATCATTTCCTCTGCCTGATCTCTTTTGCAGGCAGCCCTGAGTTGTACAACGGGTACTTTCAGGATTTTCTGCATCATGCTTTTTGTTATTTTATCAATCACGGCGTACTCTTTTTCGTCAGCATTTTTGAGGAAGCGGGCTAGTTCTTCTTGTCTTATTTGCTCCAGTGATTGCTTCAATTTATTGATGGTTGGTGAAACCATCATTTCTTTTTTCCAGCTGTAAAACTCCTCAATGCTCTCTGCAATGATCCCTTCCACCATTGGAATGGAAGCCATTCTCTTTTCGAGAGCTTCTGTTGCTTTACTGCGAATATTATCAACGTTATAAAGGATCACTCCCGGTACATCTTCAACAGATGTTTCAATGCTTCTTGGGACAGAAAGGTCAACAAGCAACTTATAACTCTGGATATTGAATTTCTTAACGAGGGCTTTGGTAATAAATGGCTCTGATATCATAATTGAGCTGACAATTACATCAGCTTCTTCCATCGCCTCAAAAACATTTTCAAAAGGCACTACTTCAAATCCAAGTTGAAATGCAATTTCTTCAGATTTTGCAAGAGTTCTATTAGTGATTTTGACTTTTGCATCAGGAAGATGAACCATGTTTTTAGCTACATCTTCGCCTATTTCACCTACTCCGATCAAAAGAATTCTCGGTTGTAATGTATTGGAGGTGAGACTGTCTATCAATTCAATGGTCGCATAAGAAAGTGAAGCTGCACCATCTCTGAAAGAAGTTTCCTGAACGATTCTCTTGCTTGTGAAGAATACAGTGTGCATCAGGCGATGGAGAAATGGTCCGGCCATGTCTAAATCCGCAGACGCTTGATAGGATCTTTTAACCTGATTTGAGATTTGAATATCTCCGACAACCTGTGCTTCCAAGCCTATGGAAACTTTGAATAGATGAGAAATGGCAGCACGATCGTCGTTAAAAATCTGGAAATATTCAAGATAGTTGACTACATCTGAAAGTGCTTTTTCCAAGCCAACCAATTTGATGATCTCAGTACTCAGATCGAGATCATGGCTATAATAAACCTCAGTACGATTACAGGTAGATAAAATCAACACATCATTCAAACTAAAAAACTCTCTCAGTTTCAATAGAATGCTGTGAATTTCCCGCTCATCGAGTGAAATGAGTTCTCTGATTTGTACGGGAGCTGTTTTGTGTGATAAACTTATTGCTCTAAACTTATTATGCATCGTTCCGAGTCTTGGCCTGCAAATTTAACAGACATTGGCGGGTGAAGAGTCCATTTTGACTATCATTATTTCAATTTAGAATACGTCTAAATAAAAAGCCTGTTTTGTCCCGCAAATTTCGAAAATTTTGATTTTAACTGCTAATATTATTAACTTATAAGTTATTGATTATTTCTATCTCCAACTGATTAATTTTTTATGAGGAGTAAACTTTTTTATTGGCTTAAGACCTATCTCGGTTTTTCGAGAAAAGAATCTCATGGATTTCTGCTTTTGCTTCCATTTCTTGGAATATTGGTCATTGTTCCGACCATCATCAGGCAAATTAAAACTTCCAATTCACAAGATTTTCATAATAGGTTTATGAATCAAATTGATAGCATGGAGAACGCTGGGCTCGTTTTGGTAAAATCACCCGGTCCGGTTTTTAATCCACAGGATACAGTCAAAAAATCATCGGTCGATAAGCAACTTGAAAATATTCAACGAATATCGTTTTCAGAAGCCGACTCCATTGTCCTTCAGATTGTACCCGGAATTGGTCCCGGATCCGCTGGCAGGATTATTAAATACAGGGAAGATCTTGGAGGTTTCCACAGTACCAACCAGTTGAGTGAAGTATATGGGATGAAGCCAGAAACAATAGAATTGATTTGGGAATTTTTCGAATTCAATCCTTTGATATTCAGAAAAATCAAACTGAATCAAAGCACCATAGAGGAGATTTCATCTCATCCTTATGTTACTTACGGCGAGGCAAAAGTAATAGTGGCTTACCGAAATCAACATGGGGGTTTTCAGTCCATTGATGATTTGCTGAAAATCAGGATATTCAAAGTAGAGTGGGTCAAGAAACTGGCCCCCTATTTGGATTTGGGCTAAAAATTAAAAATTCCCACATTATTTTGACTTTTTTTTCGATCAATATTACTCATCTTTGAATCATGAATTCCGAACAGGGACAGATTCAATTACCATCGCTCAACCTTCCTCCAATAGAACCTACTCTTCAGGAAAAAGATGGAAAAATGCTGATTTTTGATGCCCTTCGGAAAAAATACCTGACGCTTACCCCTGAAGAATGGGTGAGACAGCATTGGATCTCATTTCTCACCAAAAACCTGAAGTTCCCAAAAGGTCTATTGGCTCTTGAAAAAGGATTGAAATACAATCAATTGCAAAAGCGCACCGATTTGGTTGTTTGGGATAAAGAAGGGAATCCATACCTTCTTATCGAATGCAAGGCTCCACAAATTAAACTGACTCAAAAAACGATTGAACAGGCTTGTGTGTATAATAAACAGCTCCAAATTAAGTTTCTGATCCTCACAAATGGGATTCAGCATATTTGTTTGGCTTGGAAAGAAAAAAGTCAGAACTTTGACCAACTAAAAGATTTTCCGGAACCACCAAAATAGTAACATTGTTTGTATGAATAGTAATATTGTTTGTATGATATTTGTCAGTCTTTTTTTACCTTATACCTACAAAGTATTTCAACCACATTATGTCTACTAATCATTCACCGAATACGCCCTGTGAACTTTGTGCAAGTAGAAAATATTCCTTGCTATCAGAAATGTCTGAGGCACAGGTTTGCACCATTTCAGATCACAAAAATCTGATTTCTCATAGAAAAGGACAGATTTTGTACTATGAGGGAACTAAGCCACTTGGGATTTTTTGCATTAATGGCGGGGTTGTAAAAATTTACAAGACAGCCTCAAACGGAAAAGAGCAAATCCTTCATTTAGCTCAAAAAGGAGATTTCCTTGGTTACTCAGCGTTATTGGGGGAGGAGAATTACACCAATTCTGCGATGATTATTGAGGATGCGAAAATTTGCTTTATCCCGAAGGAATCGTTTTTGAATACCCTTTTCAACAACACTCCGTTCTTCAAAAGGATAACCAAAGCACTGAGTCATGAAATTGGGGTGATGGAGGAAAAACTAACCGATGCCACCCAGAAGAGTATTCGGGAGCGGCTTGCTTACGTTTTGCTTCAGCTAGCTAGTTGTTATGGTGTTGAGGGTGGAGAAAGTCAAAGGATTGATTTAGTCCTGAGCAGAGAAGAAATTGCCGGAATGGTTGGAACAGCCACTGAATCTGTGATTAGATTACTTTCAGAATTCAAAAAGGATAATCTGATCGATCTGGATGGCAAGAGGATCATCGTGAAGGACAAACGAGGATTGGCAAGATTATCTGATTTCTACGCCTGATCCGAACCGCACGCTTTAATTTTTGGTTGTTTGGGTAATGGAAATCAAAAATAGATTTTACTGTGCCTTTTTGGCATTGGTACTCATTTCGCCTTTTTTATTTTTTGGAGAAGCAAAGGCTCAATCGACGGCCTATAAAACGCTGTTGAAAGGGCTTTATGATGAAGAATTCCCAATTGTGAAACCTGGCCAGATTAGTAACTTGAAGAATTATCAGGTTTTGGATACCCGGGAAAAATCAGAATTCGAAGTCAGCCATTTACAAGGAGCAAAGTGGGTCGGCTACGATACTTTCTCCTTGGAAAATGTTGAAGATTTGGATAAAACTCAACCTGTTTTAGTTTATTGCACGGTCGGTGCCAGATCACAGGATATTGGAAAAAAGTTGCGAGAAGCTGGATTCCAGCGAGTTTACAATCTTTATGGAGGGATCATTCATTGGTCCAATGAAAACCAGCTATTATTCAAGGATTCCCTGCCTACTAAGCAAGTTCACACCTACAGCCGCACGTGGGGAGTTTGGCTCACCTCCGGGGAGAAAGTTTATTGATTAATACTCGAATAAGTACTCCCGCCGACATTACCCCGAAACTTAACATCCTATTTTTGACTTGGTACGTAAATCAGACCAAAACCAAATTCTAATGAAATTCTTAAAATCTTTACTCTTCACGTTTTTGCTTTTTACAATTTTTTCCTGCCAAACCTCCGTTCCCGGGATGGCAGGAACAACACCTCCAAATCATCAAGCCTGGGATCAATTACTCAAGGCAAATGTGAGCCCTTCCGGAATCGTGAATTACAATGGGTTTATAAAGGAAAAAGCCAAGCTCGAGCAATATCTGAAACTCATAAGTGAAAATGCTCCAGACCGTAAAACCTGGTCAAAGCAAGATCAACTTGCCTATTGGATCAATGCTTACAATGCCTTTACAGTCAAATTGATTGTTGATAATTATCCTGTAAAAAGTATTCGTGATTTGGGTCCGGAACTTAAAATCCCATTGATCAAGGATGTTTGGCATTATAAATTCTTCAAAATTGGAGGTGTGGAATCAAGTTTGGACGAGATTGAGCATTCTATACTTCGAAAAGAATTTGAAGAACCAAGGATACATTTTGCGATCAATTGCGCTTCCGTTTCCTGTCCACCTTTACTTAATGAGGCATTTATTGCGTCGAAATTAGAAGCTCAATTAGACAAAGTGGCCAGAGGATTTATCAATGATTCTTCCAGAAATAAGATAACGGCAGACAATGCCCAGATTTCTGCTCTATTCTCCTGGTTCAAAGGGGACTTTACGAAGAAGGGCAGTTTGATCGATTTTCTTAATCTATATAGTAAGGTGAAAATCAAATCCACAGCCAAGATTTCTCATCTGGATTATAACTGGAATCTGAACGAATAGCCTGAAAAAGACCGGAGAATTGGTAAATTTCATTTTCCAACCAAACAATCTTTTCAATGAGCTCAAATCATCATGTGGTAATTATCGGAAATGGAATCGCCGGAATCACCTGCGCCAGACATCTCCGCAAACTTGATGATCGGGTAAAAATCACTGTAATTTCAGGGGAATCGACCTACTTTTTCTCTCGTACTGCGCTCATGTATGTGTACATGGGGCACATGAAATTCGAGCATATTCAGCCGTATGAGAACTGGTTTTGGGAGAAAAACCGGATAGAACTCAAGGAAGGTTGGGTGAATAATGTTGATTTTTCTACCAAAAATATCGAATTCAAAACCGGAGAAAAGCTTGCGTATGATGAGTTGGTGATTGCTTCCGGTTCCAAATCCAATAAGTTTGAATGGCCGGGACAAGATCTCAAAGGCGTGCAAGGTTTGTATTCCAAACAGGATCTCGAACTCATGGAAGAATCTACCAAAGAGGGAGTGCAAAGAGCTGTGATTGTGGGTGGTGGATTAATTGGAATTGAGATGGCAGAGATGCTGGCATACAAGAAGATCCCGGTTACGTTCCTTGTCAGGGAAATTGGTTTTTGGGACAATGTCCTGCCAAAAGAAGAATCTCAATTGGTAGGAAGACATATCCGGGAGCATCACATCGACCTTAAATTGGAAACTGAATTACAGGAAATAATAGGAGATTCCGAAGGCAAAGTAAAAGCCGTACGAACTAAATCAGGAGAGGAGATTCCTTGCCAGTTTGTAGGATTAACTGCAGGAGTGACTCCAAATATTGATTTTTTGAGAAATTCAGAGTTGGATCTGAACAGAGGAGTCAAAGTTGATTTGAGTTTCCAAACCAATATCCCGAATGTCTATGCAATCGGAGATTGTGCTGAATTTCATCAGCCACCAGCATCAGACCGTAGACCTATCGAACAGGTTTGGTATACCGGGAGAATGCACGGAGAAACACTTGCCCACACTCTAGCCGGGAAAAAACTTCAATACCAACCGGGAATATGGTTCAATTCAGCCAAATTCCTTGACATCGAATATCAAACCTACGGAACTGTTCCTCCGACATGGGATTCTGAAAAGACCCAATCTTTTTATTGGGAGCATTCAGGAGGAAAAGTTGCTTTTCGAATGCTGATGGATATTTCCGGAATAATTTTAGGAGTCAATAACTTTGGATTCAGACTCCGGCATGAGTTTTTTGACAAAGCAATTCAAGAGAAATGGGAGGCATCCAAAGTGATTTCCAGTCTTGAAAAGGCGAATTTCGATCCTGAGTTTTTTGCTCCGTATTATATAGAGATTCAAAAGGCTTTCAAGGACCAATTTGGAGGTGATTTCACCATTACCAAAAAATCATTTATTCAAAAATTATTCGGCGCAAGGGTATGAAAATGATTCAAAAAACTGGACTTGTACTCTTTCTGATCGGTTTGGGAGCTTTTATCCTGATTCCTTTTTTTGGAAGCTATTCGATTGATGAAGCGCTGGTTCGGGCAAATACTAAGGACATCCATCAGGAGAAAATGGCAGAGATTCTTGCTCCAATGTATGGTGAGACGTATTCCTCCAACTTCGCTTTCCTGGGTGCCTTTGGCGAAAATTTCAATTCTTATAATGACAAGTTAAAAGATCAGGCGCTTTGGGATCAGGTGATCTGGGATGATTACAGATTTGCTTTGGCGAAAGCTGCTGTTTCAAGTCCGGTGACCGAAAACCCATGGCATTTCTTATTCCTTTCGATCGGATTGGCTGTTTTGGGAGGGTTACTGTACAATCTTCCCAGTCATGCCGGCGAACCTGAAGGAATCAAAAACAACGGAATTTTCCACTCTTCCATGAAGGCAAAAGGTTGGTTGGGTATGTTGACCGGATCATTTTTGATTTTGTTTTACATCGTTTTGTATTGGTATCCGGCATTCATGGTCAACCTGGTTTGGATGGTCAACCCGATCAGTGAGATGCTTTCCGGAAACCCCGCCAGTCAATGGTTTTTGTATGGATTGATCTATACGCTGGCAATTATTGTCATGGGTATCCGAATGTTTCGCAAATATCGGGGCAATAAATACCAGCAACTCCGCACCGCCTCGGTCATGTTTTTTCAGACGGCTTTTGCCTTTCTGATTCCGGAAATATTGGTTTTGCTAAATCAGCCCTATTTTGATTTCAAAAATATCTGGCCACTTGACTACGATTTTTTCTACGATTATCAGATTGATACGTTTTTGAGTTCCGGAGGAGTAGGGATGTTTATGCTGATCTGGGGGATCTTATTGATTATCATCGGAGTGCCGGTTTTCACGTATTTCTTTGGGAAAAGATGGTATTGCTCATGGGTTTGTGGTTGCGGAGGTTTGGCGGAAACAGTTGGTGACCCTTTTCGGCAGCTTTCTGACAAGTCAGTCAAAGCCTGGAAATACGAGCGAGTGATCATTCACAGCGTATTGGTGTTAGCCGTTGTTATGACCGCGATCACGATTGCAAACTACTTTTCGGGATTCAGTTTTTTAGGAAACGTCACGAACCAGTTGCATTCATTTTATGGTTTTGCAATAGGGTCTGCTTTTGCCGGAGTGGTAGGAACAGGCTTCTATCCATTTATGGGAAACAGGGTTTGGTGCCGATTTGGTTGTCCTTTGGCAGCTTATCTAGGAATCGTTCAGAGATTCAAATCCCGATTCAGAATCACCACCAATGGGGGGCAATGCATATCTTGCGGCAATTGTTCCACTTACTGTGAAATGGGAATCGATGTGCGCGCTTACGCCCAGAAGGGACAAAACATTGTCAGATCGAGTTGTGTCGGATGTGGAGTTTGCTCAGCAGTCTGTCCAAGAGGAGTTTTGAAGTTGGAAAATGGGCCTGAGGATGGCAGAATCAATGAATTACCGATTATCATTGGAAATAATTCCATCAAGTTGAATGTGTAAATGATCTTCTTATACCTTTTGATTGGGATTTATGCCCTGGGTATGCTGTTTATATTTGTTTACAGCCTGGCTCAAGGTCATTTACTATTGAATTTTCTTAAAGCCAGAAAATCATTAGCAAATGTGCCAAAAGTCTCACCGAAAGTCTGGCCGAAAGTCACCATCCAACTCCCTGTTTACAATGAACTCTATGTGGTCGAGAGGCTGATCGAAGCTTCAGCAAAAATAAATTACCCAAAAGAATTGCTTGAAATCCAGTTGTTGGATGACAGCACTGATCAGACCTCTGAGTTGATAAAAACCAAAATCAGGCAATTTCCGGAAGTCAACTTTCAATACATTCACAGGACCAACAGGCAAGGATTTAAAGCGGGCGCTTTGAGAGAAGGACTGGAAAGAGCATCCGGAGAGTTTATCGCAATTTTTGACGCTGACTTCGTTCCCGACCCGGATTTTTTACTTAAAACGATTCCATATTTTTCTTCTAAGAAAATCGGGATGGTTCAAACCCGCTGGACCCATTTGAATCAGAATTATTCCTTGATCACTCGCTTGCAGGCTTTCGCATTGGATGCACATTTCCTGATTGAGCAGATCGGACGAAATAGCCAACATGCTTTTATTAACTTCAATGGAACCGGCGGGATTTGGCGAAAAAGCTGCATTCTCGACGCCGGAAATTGGCATGACGATACGCTGACTGAAGATCTCGACCTGAGTTATCGTGCTCAAAGAAAAGGCTGGGAGTTTGTCTATCGACCGGAAATCGAATCTCCTGCCGAACTTCCTCCGATCATGTCTGCCGTAAAGTCTCAGCAATTCCGATGGACAAAGGGAGGCGCAGAGTGCGCGGCAAAGCATGCAAAGGGGGTTTTAGGAGAGGATTTGCCGTTTTCTACCAAGTTTCACGCGATGGCACACTTGTTTAATAGCACCATTTTCATTGCTGTATTGCTGGTGAGTTTTAGCAGCATCGGAGTTTGGTGGGCGGGCATGAAAGGACTGATTCCCTCCGAATTATTCCGAATCTCAGGCTTCTTTTTGTTCGGGTTTGCGATCATCGCAGCGGTCTACATGATCTCCTATTTCTACAATAAAAGAGGATTTTGGAGAAGTCTGTTTCAGGCTTTGTACATGCTTCCCTTGTTTCTTTCCATTTCCATGGGATTGGCTTTGCACAATGCACAGGCGGTATTTGAAGGATTTTTCGGAAAAAAATCACCGTTTATCCGCACTCCGAAATTCAATCTCGAAAGTGGTAAGACTGCACTAAGTACGAACCTATATAGAAACTTCAGAATCCCTGTAACCACTTGGTTCGAGGGGATTTTGGCGTTGGTTTTTGCAGGGATGGTATATCTCAGTTTCAGGGAAAATAATTTTATCCTCTTGCCATTTCATACCATGCTGGCCATCGGTTATGCGACGGTTTTCATCAGCTCATTCAAATCTTACGGCTCGGGCCGATAGAATTTCCATGCATAATCCCCCGATTATCGACGTCATTATTCCTGCCTACAATGAGGAAAAGTCTATTCCGAAAGTTCTGGCAGCGATTCCAGCTATTGTTCGTCACATTGTAGTAGCTAACAATAATTCAACCGACCAAACCGGAGAAGTCGCAATGGCAGCAGGTGCGGAAGTGGTTTTCGAAGCCCAAAAAGGATATGGGAAAGCTTGTCTGACAGCGATGGATTGGATCAAAAATCAGGAAGTTCAGCCGGATATCGTGGTGTTTTTAGATGGTGATTACAGTGATTTTCCAGAGGAAATGATCCTTTTAATTGAGCCAATTCTGAATCGAAAGGCAGATATGGTGATTGGTTCCAGGGCATTGGGAATAAGAGAATCCGGTTCGATGACTTTTCCGCAGGTATTTGGCAACTGGCTGGCAACGAAGATGATGCGCTATATGCAAGGCGCAAAGTTTTCTGATTTGGGCCCTTTTAGGGCGATCGGATGGAAAAAGTTATTAGAACTTAACATGATAGACCAAAACTTTGGCTGGACGATCGAGATGCAGATTAAGGCTCACCAAAAAGGCCTTCTTTACACCGAGGTTCCCGTTAATTACCGCAAGCGAATTGGTGTTTCTAAAGTGAGCGGAACCGTAAAAGGTGTCATCGGAGCGGGATACAAGATTATTTTTACGATTTTTAAATATTGGTAAATAATTACTCATTGACAGTTTTTAGTTTACAGGTGTAAAAACAAAATTTGACTTGATTCATTAATGATATGAAATCGAGCATGACGATAATGTCACACACTGGGATGATTATTAGAAATGCGAGATTCCATCTGACCATTCAAAAACAAATTATAAACAGATGAAAGCCAGCACACTTATCCTTCTAGTTTCGATTCTCTTTTTCTCTTGCGATTCCTCGGGTCGAGAAGGAGTTGATGAGGAGCAGTTTTCAAAGTATTGGTATCAGGGCAAAGCAGAAATAAACGTCTTCGAGTTGGTACAAAGCCGATATGGAGAAGACCGACAGGGCAAAGCTGTCATGATCTTCGTAACTGAGGATTTTTCGAAGAAAAAGCAAGTCAAACTGGACAATCCGGAAGAAGCCGGAGCAGATGCCAGAAAAGTTTTAAAGCTGAACATGACCCGGGAATTTGTGACCGGAGTCTATCCATACCACACCATGCTTTCTGTTTTCTCACCGGTCTATGAAGAATTGAGTGCACCCAAAATTACCAGTTCGGTGACAGAATGGTGCGGTCAATCCTTTTCCCAACTGAACTGGAAGAATAATTCTTACAAGGCCACCCTTTTTTCCTACTTCGAACAAGAAGGTGATCAGGAGCTTAGCATCACAGCAATGGCTGAGGATGAGCTTTTCAATCTGATTCGACTTAATCCGGACCTGGTGCCATTGGGTGATATTAAATTGATACCGGGATTGGTTTTTCACAGGTTCGCACATATCCCTTTGAAAGCTGAAGAAGCAACAATCTCCCGTCGGGAAACCGGCTCAAACCAATCAGAAATAGAAGTAGAGTATGCCGAAATTGGTCGCAAACTGATCATCCGTTTCAATCAGTTTTTCCCTTACGAAATCCTGGCTTGGCAGGAAATTCAAACCAAATCCGATGGAAAGCAGGAAATCACATCGGCTACCCGAACCCAAATGCAGTTGCTTGATTATTGGAACAAGAATGAAAAAGTATTTGAACCGCTGAGAAAGGATCTGGGGCTTTGAATCCGACGTTAAAATTTGCAATTCTGGGCTTGTCGGTATTTTTGATGCTGGCAGTTACCTACTTTTTAGGAAACCTGATTCCGAGGACTGACTTCCAATCCACAGTTGGGCTTTATGTGATTCTTTTTGGTTTGATGTTTTTGGTGTTTTCGCTTGCCGGTGAAAACACACCCTGGTTTTTCATTTTTATAGCCGGGATATTGCTTAGATTTTCGCTTTTTCTTGCGATTCCGCAGTGGTCAGAAGATTACACCAGATTCCTTTGGGATGGTGAATTGATGCGGATTCAGGAAAATCCCTATTCTGAGAAACCTACCGAATTTCTTGAAAATCATCCTCAGGAAGCTTCCGGGATTCTGAAGCAGCTTTTTCCATTGCTCAATTCCCCGGAGTACTATTCCGTTTATCCCCCATTGAATCAGGGGATTTTCTGGCTTTCAGCCAAAGCCGCCAACGGCACGATTGCCAATGGAATAATCAGTCTTCGCATGCTTCTGATTTTGGGTGAAATCGCAGTTTTTATGCTTTTCCTGAAGCTGTTAAAAGCTTTTCAAAAACCGCAAAAATTGCTTTGGCTGTACTGGTTGAACCCTTTGGTGATTCTTGAAATCACAGGAAATCTTCATTTCGAAGGCCTGGTCCTTTTGATGCTTTTGGCATCTGTTTTGGCCCTCGAAAAGAAACAGGAGACTGCCGCAGGCGGACTTTGGGGATTTGCGGTTGGCATTAAATTGCTTCCATTTATGCTGATTCCGGCATTTATCTCCTTCTCCAAAATCAGAGATAACAAACTATTCTGGATCGGAGCATTTCTAGCAATACTCGTAAGTTTTGGATGGCTGTGGATCGATTCCTCTCTGGTTAATTTTTCACAAAGCCTCAGACTTTACCAAGGGAAGTTTGAGTTCAATGCCTCTATTTATTACCTGCTCAGAGAAGTGGGTTTTTGGATAGAGGGCTATAATACGATCGGAATCCTGACGAAAATTTTAAGCGGGGTCACCCTCGTCGGGATTGTTTTTTTCTCCTGGAGAAAGAAACCTCAGACGCTTACAGAGTTGATAGATCTGCTGGTTTTGATTTATCTGACTTACCTGATTCTTCAGCCAGTTGTCCATCCTTGGTACCTTATTCCGGCATTTGGGTTGAGTTTGCTGACGCAAAGAAATGCCTTTTTGGTTTGGACGTTTGCCGTTATTTTTTCGTATCAGGCTTATGGAAATGAGGGTTTCGTTGAAAATCCGTACTTCCTGCTGGCTGAATATGTTTTGGTCTTTGCTGCGATTTACCTGGATTATTTTCTCCCCAAAAGAAAACCTAACTTGAGTCAATGAAGTATTTAGCCCGGGTTTCAGTTTTAATAGTACTCTTGATTTTTGGATTTGGCTGTACCAAAACTCCCGAAAAGCAAGCTCATGAAATTCTCGAAAAATCCATGAAAGCTCATGGAGGTTCAGAAAAATGGGATAAAGTCAGTAGCTTAAAATTCCGAAAATGGACTCGTTTGCTTACAGATAGCGGGACTGTTGAAAGTGAACTGGATCAGATTTTGGAATTCCGAATGAAACCCTATTTCGAAGGGAAAATTACCTGGACAAAAGATTCTGTCGAGCATGTTTCCACTTGGGATGGCTCGAGGTTGCGGTATACGATGGGAGGAAATGAAATCCAGAATCCGGGTTTTCTACAATCTAAAAAGTCTGATTTTGACGCTGCTTTTTATGCTGTTGCCCAGCCTTGGAAACTTTTAGACGAAGGAACAAGGTTGAGTTATGAAGGACAAAAAAATTTGGAAAATGGTCAATTGGCTGAAGTTGTCAGAGTTGACTATGGTCCGGAATCAGATGTTTGGTGGTATTACTTTGATCCTGTTACCTTTCAATTAATCGGAAATGAAGTCCAACTCAAGGATCACCGAAGTCTGATTTATACCATCACGTACGAGCATGCTGGTGACCTTATTTTGCATGGAAAACGCGTGAGTTACCGTGTAAATGAAAAGGGTGAAAAACTCTATACCCGTGCAGAATATCTTTATTCGGATTATGTAATCACTTATTGATCGATCGGTTTTTTTTTAAATCCTGACGGTCTTTTAAAATAAATTCAAGTTGAAAATTCAAAAAATGACAAAGCCTTTATACCTGATCGCACTATTGATTCTGGGCCTTTTTGCCGCTTGTGACTCCCGAACGGAAGCAGAGAAAATCGTTGATAAATCAATCGAGGCCCATGGTGGTAAAACCTATGAAACTGCTAAAATAGACTTTGATTTCAGAAACATCCATTATTCCATTTTCAAGAATCAAAATGCTTTTGAATACATCAGAGAATTTTCAGATTCCACAGGAACAGTAAAAGATGTTCTCAACAATTCCGGCTTTGTGCGAACTGCGAACGGAGCTAAAATTGACACTTTATCAGAAGAGCGAATCGGGGCATTCTCGAGATCTGTTAACTCCGTCGCCTATTTTGCTTTTCTTCCATATGGATTAAATGATGCAGCAGCCATCAAAACTTACCTTGGTGAGACAGATTTGAAGGGCGAAAAATACCATTTAATCAAAGTGACATTTGCGAAAGATGGGGGAGGAGACGACTTTGACGATAAGTTTTTGTACTGGATAGGTACAGAGGATTTTTTCATTGATTACATGGCATACAGCTACCATACAGATGGAGGAGGAGTGCGAATGAGAGAAGTGAGCGGAGTGCAGGAAGTGGGAGGGATTCGCTTTCAAAATTACCTGAATCTCAAGCCTGAGGATAAAGATACGCCGGTGGAAGAAATGCAAGCCCTGTATGTTGACGGCAAACTAGAGCTATTATCAGAGATAAATCTCGAGAATATCAAAGTGGAAGTTATTTCTAAGTAATTTATATTCAATAAGTACACCTCGAGAATGACATCCACTTGAAGCCACACTTCACTAAATATCTTTTCAGCTCTGTAGGCATGATTTTATTCTTGTTTATGGCATGGTGGTTTCTTCCTGAAGAACAGCTTTTAATCGCTTCGGAAAAATGGAAAGGTGTCTGTTGGGTAGGAAGCCGGGCACCGCTTGAGGGTGGTGAATTGCGTGCTTTGAAAGCAACCGGAGCGGATGCCATTTCTCAGACTCCGTTTGGCTGGCAAAATGAGATAAATAATCCTGAAATCCGCTGGGATCTCACCAATGAGAAAAAGTGGTGGGGAGAATCGGCTTACGGGATGCAGGCCACTCTCGATTCAGCTCAACATCTGGGAATTACCAATATGCTAAAACCACACCTTTGGGTAAAAGGAAGTTGGCCGGGTGAGATTGAGATGCAGAACGAAGCTGATTGGAAACTTTGGTTTGAAAATTATACGGCCTTTATCATTGATCACGCGAAGTTTGCGGAAAAGCTAAAATTCCCTTTGCTGTGTATCGGTACTGAACTTGAGAAAACCTCCCAACGCGATGACGACTGGAGGAAAGTCATTGCTGAGATTCGTAAAGTCTATTCCGGTAAATTGGTTTATGCGGCCAATTTCACGGAATTTGAAAAAGTCACTTTTTGGGATGAACTCGATTACATTGGGATTCAGGCCTATTTCCCGCTTGCCAAAAATCACAACCCTGAATTAGAGGAATTGAAATCTTCCTGGGAATCTCATTTGCCTAAAATCGACAAGGCAGTTAGAAAGTACAAAAAGCCTGTGATTTTCACGGAAATAGGATATTGCAACACGGTTGATGCTGCGGTTGAACCTTGGGTTTGGCCAAATGAAAGAAAGGAAATACTGTTTTCAGAAGAAGTTCAGGCACTCTGTTATAAAGCATTTTTTCAAACTGCCTGGACCAAGTCCTGGATGGCAGGCGTATTTTTTTGGAAGTGGTATCCCACTCGACATGATCGGGAGCCAGACTTCACTCCTCAGGGTAAAGAGGCAGAAAAAGTAATGGCCCACTATTTTTCTGCTGACTGAAAATCAGCGTCCTATGTGACTTTTGTCATTTTATCTGATTGATAGGGGATCTAGATTTACTTCAGTAGTAAATCAATAGTCTTTTTTCCAACCAAAAGAAATATCATGAAAAAGAACATGGGTAGTGCAGACAGAGTCATTCGATTGTTATTAGCTGCAGTTTTAATAGGGTTATATTTTTCAGGAACCATCATCGGTACGATTGGAATTGTAGGTTTGGTTGTAGCTGCAGTTTTTGCATTGACCAGTTTCGTGAGTTTCTGCCCATTGTACACCATTTTAGGTTTTTCTACCTGTCCAAGGACAGCTTCGAAATAGATAATGCGTAATAGTTTTGGGAAAGGCCGGAGGCAATAGCTTCCGGTTTTTTTTGTGTTTTTTAAAGCCGGGGAATAGTGAACTTCCTTGATTTTTTTATTAATTAGATTTTAGAAACCCAAAAAAAGCAATAATGAAAAATAATCCCCGTAGAGAGTTTTTGAAGTCCACCGGTCTAGTCGGTTTAGGATTGTTTGGGGCCGGAAGCGCCCTGGCCGAAAACTTTGATCAGTTGCCTTTGGCAGCTAAACATGGTGCCGGAAGAATTCAATCATTCAACATGTGCGGATTTAGAGCACCAAAACTGGAAACCGTCAGAATTGGTATTGTAGGATTGGGTCAGAGGGGTCCCGGAGCAGTAGAAAGACTCAGCAAAATTGAGGGAGTTGAGATAGTTGCCCTCTGCGATTTACTTCCGGATCGAGTAGAAAAAGCTAAAAAAAGTCTGGAAGGAACAACTCATAAGCCGGAAGGATATTCAGGAAATGTGTATTCCTGGAAAAAGATGTGCGAAAGACAGGATCTAGATCTCATCTACATCGCTACCCCATGGGAATGGCATGTACCAATGGCTGTTTACGCAATGGAATCAGGGAAGCATACCGCTGTGGAAGTTCCTGCTGCCCGAACTTTGGATGAGTGCTGGCAATTGGTAGAAACTTCAGAGCGTACTAAAAAGCATTGCATGCAATTGGAGAATTGCTGCTATGATTTCTTCGAATTAATGACCTTGAAAATGGCAAGGGAAGGATTTTTTGGAGAAGTTCTCCATGTAGAAGGTGCTTACATTCACGATTTGCTTTCTAATAATTTTGATAAGGAAAGTGGATATCAGGACATGTGGAGATTGAAAGAAAACTTCAGAAACGGAAATTTGTATCCAACTCACGGTTTGGGACCGATCTGTCAGATCTTAAATATTAACCGCGGAGACCAGATGGATTACCTCACTTCGGTTTCTTCCAATGACTTTATGATGAAAGCAAAGGCAGAAGAGTTGGCTGCAAAAGATATATTTTTCTCTTCTTATGCGAGCAAAAGCTACAGAGGCAACATGAATACAACGGTCGTAAAAACTAAGCACGGGAAGACGATCATGATTCAGCATGATGTGACTTCTCCGAGACCTTACTCAAGACTTCATGTTGTAAGCGGGACGGAAGGCTTTGCCCAAAAATATCCTGAGCAAAAAGTTTCCAAAGGTCACAGCTTTATGAAGCAAGAAGAAATGAAAGACCTTCAGACAAAATATACACCTGAGATAGTCCAGAAAGTCGGCGAACTTGCCAAGCAAATTGGTGGCCACGGAGGGATGGACTTCATGATGGACTGGAGGTTGATCGATTGCCTCAGAAATGGGCTGCCACTCGATCAGGATGTGTATGACGCAGCACTTTGGAGCTGTATCACTCCTCTTAGCGAATGGTCAGTGGCTAACCGATCAAATTCAATTGATGTTCCGGATTTTACCGGAGGAAATTGGAAGACCAATACTCCTGTTCCTATCACCCTTGAGGGTGGGGGAACTACCAAGGTAATAGTATAGACAGATTAAGCTTCTTTAATTTTGGGGTGATTGACAAAGTACATGTTCATCACCCCTTTATTTTTTACAGGAATTTTACCTCTGTGTTCACATTCAAACTGATCAGCAATCACTTGATAGTGATCCTCTGAGATATTAATTTTTCCAGGCTCGCCATTGCTCTCCATACGGGAGGCGATATTTACCGTATCTCCCCAGATATCATACGCAAACTTCCTGGATCCTACCACGCCAGCTACGACCGGACCGGAGTGAATTCCGATTCGGATTGCAAAGGGGGCTTTTTCTTTGGATACTCTCTCCTTGTTGTACGATTCCACAAATTCCAGAATTTTTAGACCCGCATTCACCATGCGAACTGCGTGATCTGATGAGGGAGTAGGTATTCCTCCGGCGGCCATGTAGGCATCTCCTATGGTTTTGATTTTCTCCAAACCAAACTCATCCATGATTTCGTCAAACTTTGTGAAAAATTCGTGCAGATTTTTTACCAGATTGTCCGGAGTCATTGCCTGTGCAATGGTCGTGAAATCTTTGATGTCAATAAACATTACAGAGACATGATCATATAATCTTGCTGAGGCTTTACCTTTCAGAATCAGTTCGGAAGCGATCTCTTTTGGAAGAATATTCAGTAGGAGAGAGTCACTTTTCTGTTTTTCTTCTTCAAGCTCCCGAGTTCGTTCTTTCACGAGATTTTCCATGTTTTCGTACAAAAGAGCGTTTTCAATGATTCCGCCGATTTGTCCCGCCATGAGCCTCATCAGGCTGATATGGCCTTTTTGGAAAGCATTACTTGTCTGGCTGTGGGTAAGGTAAATCATACCCGATATCTTCGATTGGCTGATGAATGGAATGCAAAGGATCGATCTCAGATTTTTATTCCGAACTACAAAATCTGTGTCAAATGGTTTGGTGACCATAGCATCTTCTATTAGCAAAGGCTCTTTGGTTGCCTTGGCATAATTGACCACCGAGGCGCTGACTTCGTGGTACTTTTCCAATTCTACTTTTGGGAACTGAGTATGAAGGCTATGATTCGCCTGAGTCGATACCTCTACGATCCAGTTTTTGTTTCTATTGATCAAAAAGTGTCCTTCCTGCGCTCCTGTATTTTCCATAGCGTAGGTAATGAGCTTTTCCAAAAGTGCCTCCAGCTTTATTTCTCCCACGAGGGCATCCATTGTTTTCACCAGAGTTTTGGTATCAATTTGGCCCAACTCCATGGAAGAAACTGGAAGACCGGATTGAATCCCCTCAATTTTCCCTTCAGGAGAAATTTCTTTCTCCTGGCTGAGAAGTTGTTTTGCTTTTGCTCTTATGCCGATTCGTTTTGCCTCGCTGGCAGCCTGATTTCTCCAGGAGTCAAATTTTGGATGATTTTGTTCAAGGAGGTGATTGCTATACGCTTCAGTTAACAGGATGAAATAGCGTGTGTGTCGAAGCTCTTTTATCTGATTCAGAGCATGCTCAAACTTTTGGGTATCCAGTTTTTTGGTTGTGAAATAATCCAGTTCTGCTTCAAAATACTGGATGAAAGGGCTGTAGCAAAGAGGGTTGAGTTTGGATAGAAACTCTAATTCGCTGATGGTTTCTTTTATTATCCCTTTGAGGTTAATGTTCCGATATTTAGTTTCCCGGATTTGGTGAAGTAAAAAGCAAGCATTTATCGCCCGGCTGATTTTATAGAAAATAATGAAAAATGAAGTTGGCTGGTTTTTAATATGATTCAGGAAATTTTCGAAATGATCAAAAGCCTCATTGTGTTTAGAAAATAACAAATACGTGCAACCGAAATAACCGTGATAGGATAGAAGGTAGATGTTATTGTTTTCACGAATTGCAGTCCGAAAGTTTTCCTCAGTTTTCTTGGGTAAATCAATTAATGCCTGTTCAATATTTCTTTCCTCTTCGATGGTTACCTGAATACATTTTTCTACGATTTGAGTGATCGCATTTTGGTTGCCAAAGTTGTATTGGAGAGCAAATTTCCCGGTTTCAATCACGTCTTTTTGGTGCGCGACAAAGTCAGTGCCCACGTGGAATCTGAGTGCATTTCTGAAAAATAAATTCCAGCAAGCATATTCCATGTTACCAAACTCAAGCCCTTTCAGATAGCCTTCATAAGTAAGGGGTATGCTGTCGACCACATTATTTTTAATATGGGACGTAAAAGAAACATACATCATATTGATCGTTGCAGCATACTTCATCCGATCCGGCCTGTTCAATAATTCGATCGAGTTTTTCACCACCTCATATCCATCAGCTGGCTTTTTGAGAGCCGTTGTCAGGATCAATCCGTAGGAAGCAATTCCAATTACTGATTCAGGGGCCATTCCCTTTTTGAGAGTCAGCTGGATCATCTTGAAAATCAAAATCGGGTAGGTATCGATGTTGACAAAAAAGTAAGAGGACAGAGATGCCAGCAATAACTTGAATGTTGCAAGTGTCAATGGATCAGTTGTTTCCGGTATGTCCTTAAGCATATTAAGCTTAGCCCTCGGTAGTGCCATCTGTATTTT
Organism: Algoriphagus sp.; assembly: GCA_029945945.1. Classification (GTDB taxonomy): domain Bacteria; phylum Bacteroidota; class Bacteroidia; order Cytophagales; family Cyclobacteriaceae; genus Algoriphagus. The sequence goes on from JAQSDM010000005.1 coordinate 816,904, forward strand.
GATGGCATGATATATTACCTGAACCTTACTGGCTTTTTCAGGGATATTAATTCCAACTTCAAGCAAAGCTTTTTGTGCAACGGTTACAGCTTTTTTAGGGAGGTTAGCAAAACCCAGGCAGCGGACAATGACTTCATTGACCATGATCCGATGGAGGATTGATTTGGCTTCTGCGAATGAAAGTGTTTCGAATTTTTTCTGTTGCTCTTCGTCTTTTAGCAAATAAGAATATTCCAATGCACTGATCATCACCTGAAATTTCTCCTCAGAATTCAGTTGCTCTTTCAGGATTTCAAATGCTTTTTCTGCAAAATTCAAAGCTCCTTCAAAGGAAGCAGATTGAGCAGATTTGGCACTTGCATCCAGTAAAAGCCGGCCGATTTCGGCTTTATTCGAAGCTTTATTAACCTGATCATACCCCAAAGCAAAATGAAGGGCGATTTCGATTGGTTTTTCCTGGATTTGCTCTGGAGAAAGCCTTTTTAGGTAAATCTGTCCAACTTCAAAGTGGAATCTGCTTTCTTCCTTTTTTTCCAACAAAGCATAGACTGCTTGCTGAATTCGGGCATGTGCAAATCTGAATTTCACATCCTTGTTGGTTTCCCCATAAAACTCCGGAATGTATCGGTAATCATTCCCCATCGGAATCAAAGAGCCTTCCTGTATCAGAGGCCAAAGGTATTGGTGAACAGAGGTGGAGGATTTTTCAGTAATGATAGACAACTGAAAAAGCGAAAACTCTATTCCAAAAACTGAAGCTGCCTTGATGACATGGAGCGCTTCTTCAGGAAGTTTTCGGATTCTCATCAACAGCAAATCAACTATATTCTCACTTAGATTTTGAGCTTTAATAGTCCGAATGTCCCACGTCCATTTGTTACTTTGGTAATCAAAGAGAAGCAGCTTTTGGGTGTAGAGCGATTCGAGAAATTTATTCAGAGAAAAGGCATTTCCCTTTGTTTTTTCATAGATCAATTCCGCGAGTTCTGCTACTTCGAGTGACTCTAGTTGAAGGGTGTCAGAGACTAAACTGGCTACGTGCCGTGCGTCCAATGGTTGAAGATGAATTTCCTGGATAATCAGGTAATTCTGATCCAGGTTATTTTTTTTGATACTATTGATTGCCTGGGTGAAAGGATGAAATTCAGAAACTTCGTTGTCCCGATAGGAGACCAGAATCATCAGGTGGGTCAGGTTATAATTATTGAAAAGACTCTTCAATAATTCAATGGAAGCGTCATTGGCCCATTGATAATCATCCAAAAACAGAACCAGTGGAGTTGACTCCGAGGCAAGACTTTGGAGGAAAGAATTGATTGTAAACTGGATCCTTTGCTGATTTTCGTATCCTGTGAGTTGGACTAGTTCAGGCTGCGGTGGGAGAATGTGTTTTAAGTTTGGGGCTAAATCGATGATAATCTGTCCCAATCCTTTCAAATCTTTATTCAGCTTTTTTGACCAATACTTTTGAATGGAGGGAGACTCCACTATCAACCAATCGGCAAACTGCCTGAATGCCTTGATGAACGCTAGATAGGGTGTTTGCCTGTCCAGAATATCAAAAGCACCCGAAAGGAAAATCCCGTTTTTCGAAGAAGTATTTCTGTATAGTTCCTGGCAAAGGACGCTTTTTCCTACACCGCTGTATCCGCCAATTGTCAGCAGGATTTTCTTTCCGGCAAGTGTATCTTCAAACCGTTCCTGAAGCCAATTGATCTCCTCTTCCCGACCGTAAAGCTTTTGGCTGATGTGAAGTTTGGAGGCGATATCAGTTTTTCCAGGTTCGAGATCCCTGATTTCGCCAAAGGAATTTAAATCATCAAGGCAATGATTAAAATCCACTAACAGTCCAGGTATGGATTGGTAGCGCTCTTCAGCAGTTTTTGCCAGAAGTTTAAGTATGATTTTATCGAGCGTTGCGGGGATTTTACTGTTGTGAACCCCTGGAGCTACCGGATTTATTGCCAGGTGACAATGGATAAGTGTGAGTACATCCTTTTCAACAAAAGGGGTCACCCCGGTGAGCATTTCATAGAAAGTAGCTCCAAGGGAATAATAGTCGCTTCGCTGATCTTGTTTCCGATTCATTCTGCCGGTTTGCTCCGGAGAAATGTATTCAATGGTTCCATTGATCAATGGAATTGGTTCAAATTGGAGTTCCAGGTTTTCGATCGATGAGCCAAATTCATAGTCAATGAGCGTACAGTTTTGCAGCCGCTCATCGACTATGATGTTTTTAGGGTTGATATCGTTGTGAAGGATTCCTTGTTGATGAAGATTTTGAACCTCATGGCAAATCAGAATTGCAAGCTGAAGAAATTCCCTTGGCTCAAAGCCCTTTTCGGGAATAAGGTCCTTCAGGGGTTTACCCTCAATGAAATCTCTGACCATGACCAGCCTGCCATTATAGAGCATGACCTGGGAATTGACCTGAGCATGAAAGGAACGAGTAGAAATTGACGCCTCATTATGAAGTCTTCCCAAGTCACCGGTCAGGTCTTCTTTAATTAATACGGTATTACTGGTTTCGCTTTTCCCTGTGAAAAGTTTGCTCCGATGGCTTTCATGGAGTAAATGGAGTTTCTCTATCTGAGGCAGCTCGTTCACTTTTTCTGTTCGAAATGTGGGTAAATATGAGTTTCAAAAAACTCGGTCAAGAATTTTTTATCCGCACCGATTTTAATTGAATTGAGCACTTCTTCGTAGTCCTCCCTTGCAGTGATCCGATAAGTCTGATCTGAAGTTTCTGCTTGAGGAATCCAGGCGGTATGAAGTGTGAAGGCAAATTTCACGTGGTCATTTGTAAGTTTGCATATAGGCCCTTTACTTATTTGAGTTGCATCAAACACCCAAAATTCACTGCTGTAATTCCAGTTGCCAGCATCATTGAGCTGACCGACTTGGGCGGGACAGAAAAGATATCCATCTAATTCATCAGGCACACTGATGGTTGGTGTTTTCTTTGGGATAAAATGAATACCTCGAAGGTAAGTATGCTTGGCGAATTGGAAATAATCTTCCGGCTGCATCGTCAACAGATTGACCCGCGTGATGCTGAAAGGCAATTCACGCTCAGTTACTTCCCGGATCACGTCCAGGCTGAGTTTTCGGTGCGGATAATCCTGGTAAAGATTATAGACAAAATCTGTCAATAAGTTTTTGTCTGTCCCATCACTGATGTACCAAAGTTGCTTAATCTGGGGCACCACTTTCTCAGCGGACAAAATGTCCCGGAATGTGTAAAGGACAATTGTCCAGGTATTTGGGCCGAGAATTTCCTCTTTGTATTTGCCAGGGTCTTCGTAAACCTGAGGTTCTGAAGTCATGAGGGTCATCGTTTTTGTGTCGATTTTCCATTTTCCAAGTCGGCTGATATCCATGCTGCCCACTGCAAAAAGGCTGTAATAATCAGGGTCAACATTTTCATTATCCAGTGCTCTTTTGTCAAACGTTCTCACCCACTCAGCTATACAGGTGGCAGCATTGTGAACTCCATAAAGTGTGATTACCCCATCCGGATTTGCGAAATCGCAGCTGTAGTGAATGGTTTCAATTGGGATAGGCCGATCAAGTCGATAGGCCGTGACAATTTCTTTTCCAGGAATAAGGTCTTTTCGTTTGACAATATAAACGGTCGTAAACGGTTCCATTTTCACAGTTCCTAATCGTCTGAGAAGTCGTTCGATTAGTTTGCTTTCAGGGAATGGATTGTCAAAAAGTAAGTCAATAGCAAACTTGAAAGAGCAATCCGTCAGGATAAGAAAGTCTTCGGTGATGCCTAACTGGTGCATGCATTCGTAGATGGCTAATTTATCTCTGAATTGATCCTGAAGGTCCCATTTGGTCAACGGGCCTTCCCCGTTCCAGGAAAGCAAATACATAAACATATCTCCTTTTGGCTCATCAGGATCATGTTGCTTTCCCTTGACATGGTGATTGAGATTTTTGAAAAAATCTCCGACTTTTCCCAGCACATGATGGTCTTCCGGATGATCCACCAACTCATTTGCTAAGGATTCCAGTTTATTTTTGAATTCTTCCTTGTTGTGCCTCAGGTGATGGAGAGTTTGCTCCATGTGTGTAAATGAGCCTTTATCCCGTGAGTAATTTACCGTAAAAAGCTCTTTAGAGACGGGGTCAAAAACCGGATGGGCGGAAGTTTGAACGATTCCGAATGGCCAGGGAACCATTGGAGGTTCAGCAGTCATCCATTCACTTGCTTTCCCGACAGGTGAGATCAGTTCAAGGGATTTGGAATCTAATAAGTAAGGTCGGCCCACATCATAGGTGGCCATCAAACTCCCGCTTTTTTGATTTTTAAATTTAACCGGCTGGACAGCAGTATTGAGTTCGTTTCTTGCACCAAACACCATGCTCAATCGGGTAATCCCCATATTGTGAAATCCCATCAACCCGTGATGAGGTGTACCTTGTTTTGTAGCCTCATCGGCATAAAAGCAAGGAGGTTTCATGAGTTTAGTTTTAATTTTTGGAAAAGGTGATTGATTCAGGTCAACCTGGATGATCATCCCGTCACCATTCATGATGGGGGAGCCATGTTCCGGATTATTTTTCCCATCGGGCAGGTGGGAGGGAAAAGGAAGACCTCCTGAATTAACGGAGCCAACAGGGAGTGAAACAAGAAAAGCACCATGAAGGTCTGAAGGAAGTGTACCTTCTTTGACCTGAAGAAATCCTTCGTATTCTTCACGAGAAGTTTTAAGCAACGGCTCCTTGGCTTCACTTGTGACTGAACCAGATACTTTTGAAGAAGGCTTTTTCTTAAAAAAATTCAAGATCATTTTTAGAAATTTTGAAAGTCCCATTACAGAGAAGAATAATTAAGTTTAAATCCAAGACTGCTTGATGAATATTAGTTAAAAAAAGCCGAATTATATATTCCATAATGGAAAAATACTTAGATAATTTTCTTCTCTCTTTTTAATCAGGTTTGTAAAAATAATGTAAATTTCTAAGCAAGATGATTTTAGAAAAAAAGCCTCCGGATTTTTCCGAAGGCCAAAAAATACTCAAGTTTCACCCCTGAACGTTGAGTTATTATAGTCGAATCAGTTTTTAAGAAATACGACATCCGCAGCGATTCGGATTAGGTTTCCTTCCTCAAGCAGGTAGGAAATCCCGGCATACAATCCGTCTGCACCACCTTCCAAAGCAGTAAATTGGTTTTGTCCGGCCAATAGATTTTTCCCGATCACTTCCCATTCTTTTCCTTTCAGTTTGTAAAGTTTGTCATCCTGTCTGGCAATCATGTAAACATTGCTTCCGGTGAAAGCGATGTCCTTGAATTCCCTGGTGACTCCATTGCTTGCAGGAAGTGTGGTCGGGAGATTTACTCCCTCAGCTACTGTTTCTATTCCGGAACCGGTGTAATTATAGATGTCCAAAATGTTTTGATTGTCCCAGCGGCGGATGACGATGTATGGCTGATCCGGGTTGTTTGGATTTTTATACAGATACATATTGTGCTTCTTCTCCATTGAAAGAGTTTCGCCCACTTTTCCAATTGACTTGGAAGTAATCGAGCTAAAACTTGTGCCGTCAAAGGAGACCACATGCAGCTTTCCATCTGTGGTGTTCACAGCATTGTAACTGATCCAGGTCCAGAAGATTTTATTTGGATTGCCAGCTTTGGAGGCATCATTGGTGAAATTAATCCCCACGTTTCGGATGTCGTTTAGGTCTGTCAGATCCCATCGATCTTGCGCAGGAGTAGGTCCTGGAACAAACGTGAAAAGACTCGGTCTCCCTGTGTTGGAATTGAGTCCCATGCTCAGGACAAATGTTTTTCCTTTCAGAGAAAACATATATCCCTGATCCGAAGTGGTCATGACGATCTGCTGGTATTTTTGGGTGCTGTGGTTATGGAGCACACCGCGGGAATTTCCATAGGATCCGTGTGAGACCAAGTTTGATCCATAGTTGTATGAGATCAACTGATCGTCACTCGTGATTTCATTTTCATTGCCCGGATGAAGAAAATTTCCTCCGAAAACCGGATCCAGAATCAATTCACTAGTGGTATTTACTTTATGAGTATAGGAGGTGCCACCAAAACTTGTGAAGGACTCAGAGATGAAGGAAAGCTTTCCATTTTTCTCAAAAAGTTTCCGGATATACATTTCATGGCGATTGTTGAGATCACCGTTGAAAGCATAGACGCGAAACTTAAATTGAGCTCCCTGCTTGCTGTAAAAGTCTTTTGCATCGGCAACCTCTTTTCCCAAAGGATCTGAAGTTCCCACAGTGGAGTCATCGTCTGTGGAATCTCCTTCTAAAAGTGAGCAAGAATTGAATGCGATTAAAAAGAATAGAAATAGAAAATTCCTTCGTCTCATAAATACAGATTTAGGAGCGAAAATTAGGAGAGATTCTATCCCCTGGAAATACTGAAAAATGCGTATTTCTTAATTTATGAGGCGGTTTGCCTTTGCTTTTTGTACAGCCTCCAGTTTGTTGTGAACCTGAAGTTTAGAGTAGATATTGTCCACATGTTTTTTCACAGTTCCTCCGGACAAAAAAAGATTTTCGGCAATAATATGATATTTCAGGCCTTTGCTTAGTTGCTCCAGGATTTCTATTTCTCGCTTTGAAAGCTTGATTTCTTCAGTTTGTTCCGGGGTTTCAAGGGGTAGTGGATTTCTTAGAAGCCTTAGTGTTTTTAATGCAATAATCGGGGTCATTACCGCTCCGCCGTTGAGAGTTTCTTTGACAGCTGATGCTAACTCGCCGAGTTCAGTTTCTTTGAGGAGATATCCATCTGCACCGGCCTTGATGGAATTGAAGATTTTATCGTCGTCGTCAAATACTGTCAGCATGATGATTTTGATCTGTGGATACCGCTGCTTGATAAGAAAAGTAGCCTCGATTCCATCCATTTCAGGCATTTCGATATCCATGAAAATCAAGTCCACGTTCGGGTCTTTCTGGAGTTTTTCTAGCAGCTCTTTTCCATTAGTCGCTTTTACCTTGATCTGGATTTCCTCCAGAGTTGAGATTTTCTGTGAAATGGCCTTCAGAATATAGGGGTTGTCTTCTGCGATAGCGATCTTAACCATGTACTATGTTCGTTAGAATTACGTCAATTCTGGTTCCTTTATTTGGGCTAGATTGCAGGCTGAATTTACCTTTTAAATCGCTTACACGCTTTTTGAGATTTAAAATTCCATTTCCCAAATCCGCTTCTTCGGGATCAAATCCGACTCCGTTATCCTCGATTGTGAGTTTGATTTGGTCAGGTTCCGGATTGGAAATTTGAATCTTTAACAAATTTGCGTCAGCATGTTTGACAGCATTATGAATGCATTCCTGAAGAATCCGGTAAATATTCACCCCTTCGAAAGAAGTGAGTTTCTTGTTTTCGAGACTAGCATCCAGATCAATTTCAACCTGAGTTTTATCAGAAAGTCTGGCTTTCTGCATGAAATTGAGCATTCTCACCCGGATATCCTGCCAACTCATCTCCACTTGATTCATCGCCCAGATTGTATCCCTCAATTCAAGAATGGTAGATTTGGTAAATGAATTGATAGAATCAAGTTGCTCGAGAATTTTTTCATTGATCGGTTGAAAAGCATGCTTGAGATGATCGACAGACATGATGATGAAGGTCAATTGCACTCCTATATTGTCATGCAAATCTCTCGAAATGGTCAGTCGCTGCTCTTGAAGTTTGTTTTGCGTTTCCACCTGAGCGATTACTTTCTGCAGTTCTATTTCTTTCCGTTGTTGAAGATTTTTGAGCTTTTGCTGACGCATCAGCAAGCTGCCTACGATCAGGAAACCAATTAATGTCAATACGATCGAAATACTGCCAAAAAGGATTTTCTGGCTTTTCAGTTTTTCCTGAGCAAGGATTTTTTCCTTCTCGGCAACCTGGTACTTGACTTCAGTTTCAGTGATTAGCTTAGCATTTTTTTCATTGAAGATGCTGTCATTTATCCTGGTCAAAAGTTCGTGGTAAAAAAGTGCCGAGTCTGCGCGATTTGAGATTTTATAGAGTTCATAGATTGCTTCGTAGCAATCCCCGATTTTTTCCTTGCTGTTACTTTTTAGCGAGTAACCTTTAGCTGCGAAAAGAGACTTTTCAGCCTCAGGAAAATTGGAAGTCTTGGTGTTAATCCTGCCAAGATTCGTGTAATAAGTGGCCAGATCATAGTAACTGCTTACCGTGTTATTATTGTTGATTTCAGAGATTTTAATAGCTGTTTTGATCCACCCTTCTGCCTCTTGATATCGCCCAAGTTTAATCAGTGTATTTCCGATGTTATTGTATGTGAACCCGATTTGAAGGGTATCGATCCGGTCTTTCAGATCCATCACCTGATAATGATAGATTAATGCACTGTCGTACTTGGTCCAATCGTCATAATTAATCCCGATGGCATTCAAAGCATGAACCACACTTATCGGGTCCTCTTCGATATTTTGAATCGCGATTTCATAGGCTTTTTTTCCGTAAAAAACTCCTTTGGAATAGTTCGAGAAATCGTGGTAGTTGAGAGAAATCCCCTGATTGAGCCAGACTTCCCAAAGGCTGCTTTTCATCTCGTTTGCAATTGGAAGCGCTTCAAAATAAATCTGGATTGCTTGTTCATGCTTTCCGGCACTTTGACACGCTTTCGCCATGTTATTCAGGACATAGATTTGTTTGTTTAAATCTTTCAACTCCTTGAAAACAGGAAGAGCTTTGTTGCCATAATAAAGCGTGCTGTCGAGAATTCCGCGGTCTGAAAAAACGGCGTTTTTGCAAAAATCATATTCTGCTTGTTGTGTCTTTGTTTTGATCAGAACTTTGGCCTGACTGAAATAGATATCGGAAGAATCGCCGGAAGAGTAGGCTTTGCGCAGCAACTGGTCAAAATCCTGGGCGAGTGCAGGGGAAGAAAGGATAAAAAACAAAATTCCAAACAGGAAAAAGCACCCGGAGACTCTTTTTTGGAGCATATAAATGCAGCGGTAATTTGGTTTGAAATGAAGATGTTGGCGCGTGGTCAGTTAAGAATCAGAAAAGAGATTTCTTGTATTTTTCATTATTCAAACCTTTCTGTTTGAAAGTAATAATTATTTTTTTGTAGATAAAACTTCCTTTGGATTCTTATAAAAAATCTCAAGAATTATCCATGAAATCACTTAAATGACCTATTTATTTCAACTCAAATCGTGGTTTCATGTATTTTGGTGGATCCAAGAAACTACCCGGGATTGATCCTTGACAATTCTCGTCAGAGAATAATGTTAATTTTTAGATCATTGTGATGTTTATAAAAGCAACATTTATACATTAGCTGTCGTTAATCGGAACAGTTATGGAAACAGCGGAAAAAATCAGCATTACCACCAAGACTTTGGCTTCAGGAAATTGTCAGGTGAAATTTTTTGTAGAAGATGAAGCAAAGCCTCAATATGGGTACTTGCTGGTTACCGAGCCGAAGCCGGTTGGGGAAATCATCGAGGAGATTAAGCAAAGAATGGAGAGAAGAAGGTCTACTGCCTTAAATATGAATCCATTTTCTCTGGTGCCATCCGCTTCTGAGGATCATAACTTTTACCTGTTTTCAGCATGAGTTTCCTGGCTTCCAATCTTCGGTTTTTGCGAAAGCAAAAAAACATCACTCAAAATGATCTTGCTGATCAGCTCGATGTGCAGCGCACTATGATTTCAGCCTATGAGGATGGAAGATCTGAACCCAAACTGACGACTCTCCAAAAGCTCGCTGAGATTTTTGAAGTCGGAGTGGAGGAGCTTTTGGATCACGACATAGAGAATCAGGGAAGACGTGCTTTACAGAAACGCGGAATCAATATCCTGACTATTGCGGCTGATCAGAATGATAAAGAGAACATTACGATGGTTGGTCAAAAAGCCTCGGCCGGCTACCTCAATGGATATGCGGATCCCGAATACATGGAATCGCTGCCTCAGTTTCATCTGCCCACTCTTTCCAGACAGTCAACTTACAGAGCTTTTGAATTGGCGGGAGATTCCATGCTACCGCTGATTCCGGGTACCATTGTGATTGGAGCTTATGTTGACCAATTGAAGGAAATAAAAAGCGGAAGAACTTACGTCTTGGTGACCCAAACCGAAGGTGTGGTTTACAAGCGTGTGTTTAATTATTTGGCTGATAATGGAAAGTTGTTTTTAGCCTCGGACAATGAGCACTACAAACCTTACGAAGTGAAGGGAGAAGATGTGCTGGAAATCTGGGAGGCAAAAGCTTTTATCAGCACCGATTTCCCAAATCCCGGCGACAAAAAGAAAGCCCTAAGCCTGGACGACTTAGGGCAAATGCTGAGAGATATTCAATCAGATTTGAGAAAGATCAAAGGTTAGTCTCTTTTCAATTCTGAAGTACTAACTAATCCATTCGCTACTGTTTGGCCATACCAGCTAACTCCCTGGTCGTCAGAGCCGAAAGAGAAAGAATACTCCCCGGGTGAGTTATAGAATACAAAAGATGTAGAATATAAATATGTGCCATCATAGACACCTGTTCCTTCTGCTACTTTGTTATCAAAATAATAGTATTCAAAATTAAAGTTAAACCCATCTTGGTTAATCAACAGATACCCGGATCTCATTCCATTTTCCCAAATCCACCACTTACCTGAATAGTCAAATTCAGTTGTTACAGGTTGATCGGACAGAGGTGCCTGCTCTGTATTCTCCGTGCTTACATCTGTTTGAACTGTATTGTCGGTTTCAATAATTGGCTCATAGGCTGGTTCATCGGGGACACACATACCGATAAGTACCAGAAATCCCACAATTCCCCCTATCACCCATAAGTAGTTTTTTGCCCACCAACTCTTCGGAACAGGTTGATTTGGGGTAAATGGTCTTGGGCTGGGTTCGGGCTTTGGTTGTGGTTTTGGTTGAGGCTTTGGCTCGATTATTTTGGATAAGACGCTCGTCAACTGATCGCTGTCATATTTCCATCTGGAACTGCTAAGTTCCTGGGCATGTCTGCGGGTGAGACCTTGAAGGTCTTCCGGAAGATCTTCAGGGTTTGGCATCATAGCACCATTTACCAATACGGGAATGACCCGAATATCCCGCTTTAAAGCAGCAGATATCTCGATTCGGATAAAATCATCTTTGTTGAATAATCGCAAATTCCCTTGAGGATCCTTCATGGTTGCCCAATGAGGACCGATCATCGCAATCAACACTTTGCAGGAACTCAGGGCTTTTTCGATAGCTTGAATGAAATCCAAACCTGCCTCGATTGTTTCCACATCCAGGAAAACGCTATCATCTCCAAAGACTTCCTGAAGGTGATCGACTAACCTTCCTGCTTCTCCTGATGCATCCTGTCGTCTGTAGCTAACGAAAATTTTATTATCTGCCATAAAAAAAACCTGATTTCAAACTTTCTAAAGTTAAAGAAATCAGGTAATTATTTGCAAAATTCTAAGATTTTATCCGGCCATCAAATCTTCAAATCCGGCTTTTATTTTACCAACAGCATCATAAGAAGGATCGATATTGACTACGCCTTTTCCGAGTTCGTGCCAATATCCATCTCCGCATTCGATGTATGCTCCGCGCTTTTTACCAGGCTCGGTTTTAGCAATTTCGTAATGATAATCCGGCGTAAAAATCAGTTTCATCAATTGAATCGCATACTCCCAGTTGATGTTTCGGCTTTTTCCGTCCATTTCAAAAATTACTTCGCGATTGGAAAAATGAACTGTAATCGCGCAATCATGAGTCACTTCATTTTCTACTTTCTTGTAAAGAACAGTAAGCGGAGCTTCTTTCTTGGTCGTTTCGTAGATCGCCTGAATCAGGTCCTGGGCCAAAAGCTGCCATTCTTCCTGATTTGCGGGGATTTTTGATTTTCCTTCCTTCCCATTTTCAACAGGGGTAAGGGACACTCCACCGTCTTCGAGCGATTTTCCACTCCATTTCGATTTCTCAAATTCAGCCAAAACCGTCTTTGTCCAAACAGCGTTGAGCGATCCCTTATAAGTATAATCGTCATTTGCGGTGAAGCCCTCATCGAGGATTTCTTCCTTGTCCAGATCTTCCCGGTCAGTATAGTGAAGGTCCAATTCGACATTCAAATCACCTTTGCTCCAATCCAGAGAAAGTCTGAAAACATGACTGTAAGGAGGAGGGATGATGCCTGAATCGTATTCCAGTACCAAGCCGATAAGGTTATTTTTGCTGATTTCCATCGTTGAAGCTTTCCGCAAAAGTATGTTTTTTTAGGCAATTAAGCTGTTATTTTGCGCACTAAACCACCCGATATGGACTCCGTGCTGGATCAGATTTCCTCAGAGATTTACCAAAATTCTTACGTTATAATTGATGATTTCATCAGTGAGGAGTTTCGAAAGGCACTTTTGGAGGAACAGAACTCCTTACTCGAAGCAGGGAAATTCAGGCAGGCAGCAATCGGAAGCGGAGAAAAGAAACTCGTCCGACCGGAAATCCGAAGCGATGAAGTCCTCTGGATGGATGCTGAAAATCTGAGCCCGTTGCAAGCTGAATACTGGAAAAAGGTGGATGCAATCCGGCAAATTTTGAATCAGCGCTGTTTCCTGGGTTTACGTTCTTTTGAAGGACATTTTGCCCGATATCCCGTAGGATCATTTTACAAAAGACACCTGGACCAATTTCAGCAGGTTTCTTACCGGGTGGTAAGTGTGATTTTGTATTTGAATGATTCCTGGACAGAATCGGATGAAGGTGCTCTTCGAATGTATATTCCTCAGGAAGGGGGTTCAGAACTAATCAAGGATGTTTTGCCGGTCGGAGGAAGGTTGGTTGTTTTTCTCAGCGGGGAAATTCCTCATGAAGTGTTGCCGACCAAAAAAGAGCGAATCAGCATCACAGGCTGGCTGAAGAATATCGACTAACGGAGAGAGATTTCGACTTTTACCGGAACATTTTTGATAGCAACCGTACATTTTGAGAAACTCGGAGGCCCAAAATATAAGGTTGGATTGTTGGAAAATCCATAGCTTTCAACTGGCATTCCAAAGTTATTCTTTTGAATTTGCCCGTCGGAATCTTCATCATGGAAAACCGAAACCGCATAGTTTCCTGCTGGTAAATCTTCAATAACCACCCTTGCTGAGGAATTTGAAATAGGCAAGCTGAACGCTTTTATTGCTTTTTTTGGTTCTTCCGGAAATCCATCTTCCTTATTGAAAACCAGTACCTGAATCAGTCCTTTGTCGGATTTGGCGTTTGTAATGATCAGTTCCATATCACTCATAGTCTGGGATTCAGAGTAGAAAATTGAAACCAAGAAAATCCCTAAAATCAAAAGCTTCATAAAAGTTTAACTGTTTTTATCCGGTCAAGTTTGCCGGATGAAGTGATCTCAAATTTAGGGATCAGGTGGATTTCCTTGGGAACTTCAAAACGATCCAATTTGAGCTTTAACTCAGTTTGCAAAAGCCCTGCCTTTTCTGAATCTTTTTCATCAGTTTGGATAAAGAGCGCCAGTTTATCTCCCAGTTTAGGATCTTTTAACCCAAAAAAGAAATAGGCTGAGTTCGGGAAGAAACCGGCAATTGTGGATTCTGACTTAGTTTCCAGAAGTTCTGGATGAATTTTTACTCCACCGGAGTTGATCACAAAATCTGCCCGTCCAAGCCAGCAAAATGAATTTTCAGATTTTAAGTCGACCAGATCATTGGTCTGAACTCTCTCCAGTCCGCTCATGGCAGATTTTACCCAAAGTGCCCCTCTATTGTCCTGTCCGATTTCTACATTTTTCAGCGCCTGGTATACCAAATTTCCTGTTTCAATTCTTGCAAGGGAAATGTGAGAAACGGTCTCAGTCATGCCATAGGTTTGGAATGCCCTGATCCCGTTGGAAACTAGCAGGGTTTTGAGATTTTCACTGAGAGGTGCGCCTCCGATGATGATATGCCTGATTTTCCGAAGCTTTTCCAAGCTATTTGAATCTTCCAATATCGTCTGAACCTGAAGTGGAACCATCGCAACAAAGTCAGGAAGCTTGTATTCAGAAATTTCAAGAAGGGGATTGGAAGAAGGCTCCACTAGTTCTATTTGACAGTTCCAAACCATCGCCCGAACAAGCATCATTTTGCCGGCGATATAGGATGGATTCAGGCAACAAAGGAGCCGGGTCGATTCATCAACATTAAAAAAATCACCCGTTGCATTCGCGCTGGCAATCATCTGATTCCGATGTAGTTCGATCGTTTTTGGGTTTCCGGTAGAGCCTGAACTTTGCTGGTAGAAAGTTTCATTTCCAGCTATCCAGGCATTGCAAAAAGCGATGGCAGCTTGTTCTAAATCAGAAAATCCCTCCATATCCCCGAAGAAGTCCTCTGGATTTTGGAAAGTATTCTGACCGATTCGAAGCTGAAACATCTAAATTTGGATGAGTTGAAAGGATAAATGTAGCTGTTTTTGAAATCAACAAATTTCAGAGCCGTCTGTTATCTTGTACTAAATTTGGAATGCTAATTTGAAATCGAGCATGACCAGAACGACACACACTGGAATGATTATCTAGAATGCGAGATTCCATCTGACCATTAAAAAGAAATTATAAACAGATGAAAATAATGAACTGGATCACTGCTAAAGAATACGAAGATATCACCTACAAAAAATGCGATGGAGTAGCGAGAATCGCTTTTAATCGTCCCGAGGTGCGTAATGCTTTTCGACCAAAAACTACAGCTGAACTGTACGATGCTTTTTACGATGCGCAGGAAGATACTTCAATCGGCGTGATTTTGCTGACAGGAGAGGGACCATCTCCGAAAGATGGAGGCTGGGCATTTTGCTCGGGCGGGGATCAGAAAGCACGCGGCAAACAAGGCTATGTGGGGGAGGATGGTTACCATAGGTTGAATATTTTGGAAGTGCAGCGGTTGATTCGATTTATGCCGAAAGTTGTGATTGCAGTCGTTCCGGGTTGGGCAGTTGGTGGCGGACATAGTCTGCATGTTGTCTGTGATTTGACGCTCGCAAGCAAGGAACATGCGATCTTCAAGCAAACCGATGCGGACGTGACGAGCTTTGACGGAGGCTATGGTTCTGCTTATCTGGCGAAAATGGTAGGCCAGAAAAAGGCCCGTGAAATCTTCTTTTTGGGAAGAAATTATTCTGCGCAGGAAGCTTACGATATGGGTATGGTCAATGCCGTAATTCCTCATTCCGAACTTGAAGCAACTGCCTACGAATGGGCTCAGGAGATTTTGGCCAAGTCGCCAACTTCCATCAAGATGCTGAAATTTGCGATGAACCTGACCGATGATGGCATGGTGGGACAGCAGGTTTTTGCAGGAGAAGCCACTCGTTTGGCCTACGGAACTGAGGAGGCTATTGAAGGTAGAAACGCCTTTTTGGAGAAGCGGAAGCCGAATTTCAAAAACATTAAGTGGATTCCTTAACAGGTCCATAGTTAGGAGTCCATAGTCCATAGCTAGTGATTAGGAACCTCAACCAATTTCTTTTAATGGGATTGGTAACAAATTAAAAAAACATACAAATCAAAAAGCCTCCGGAATTCCAGAGGCTTTTTGATTTGTGATTATGCTTTTTTGCTTTCTAAAGAGTGACCAAACAAAATTAGTTTGGAGTTACAGAAGATAAACTATGGACTATTGACTATGGTCTAACTCACTACTCTATCGTCTGATAAACCATCTGTCTGAATTTGTTTTCGTAGTAGGAGCTAAATGGATTGACCTGGGTCATGAAAATGGCAACCATATCTTCTTTGGGATCGATGAAAAAATAGGTGCAAAAGGCCCCGCTCCAGTAGAAAGTGCCTTCCGAACCCAGGCTTTTTGTATCCGCGAGATCTTCAACGACTGCAAAACCAAGTCCGAAACCTTTACCCGGATCCCGAAAAAGGTCATTTGCCTGATCGATTGACATGATTTCGACGGTCTTTGGACTCAGATATCTTTTGCCATTCCATTCTCCGCCGTTGAGCATCATTCGCGCAAAGAGAGAATAATCCTGAGCAGTTGAAAATAATCCGTGAGTTCCGCCAAAAACGGTATTTCCGGAAGTTGGAGTTTGTCTTTCACTTTTCACCAGCATTCCGGTTTCGTTGAAATTATGAAGCTGAACCATCCTGGTTTTTTGAGTTTCGCTCAGATTGTATCCGGTGTCTTTCATTCCCAGCGGATCAAAAAGACGGGATTTTAAGAATTGGTCAGGGCTCATACCTGAAAATATTTCAATCAGCCTTGCCAAAATATCCGGAGAAGCTGAATAATTCCATTGCTGACCCGGATGGCTTGCCAAAGGCTGGGAAGCGAGTGCTTTCACACGTTCTTCAATGGTCTTTGGACCGGACATGTAGATTGCTTGAGCAACCTCCTTGTCAAGTTCGGTTCCGCCAATTCCATGCAGAAAACCTGCAGTGTGACTTAAAACCTGAGCGATTGTGATCTGGGATTTTGCAGGTTCGATCCCGCCTTTCGAGCCTTGTGCAGGATCGAGGATCACGTTCATATCCTTGAACTCGGGCAGATACTTGGAGATGGGATCAGTCAAAAAGAAATATCCTTCCTCGTAGAGCATCATAAAAGCCGTGGTCACGATAGGCTTGGTCATGGACTGGATGAAAAAGATCTGATCCTGGCGCATCGGAGTTTTTGCGGAAAGATCATTGTAGCCCAAAGCTGATTCGTGGACTTTTTCTCCTTTGCGATACATCAGCGTGACTACGCCCGGAAGCCGGCCTGCATCAATTTCTTTTTGAAAATAGGCATCGTATCGGGCAAGTCTTTCGGTAGAAACACCGACATCTATTGGGGATTTTTCAATGGCGAGCTGGGCAAATGCAGGTGCTGAAATCAAACAGATTACCAGCAGAAACAAGGAGAAAGGATTTTTAAAATTCATTTTAAGGATCAATTGGGTTTGTATTTGAAAAGTACTCGAATGAATATAAAGTCAATAGTTAGCTTTTTCCTAATTTGACCCTGACGAAAATAAAAATCATGAAGCATCTCGAAACTTCCTACATCACTCACGACGGTATGAAACTGTATCTCCAGGCTTGGATGCCTGAAAAGCCTAAAGCCGCGATGCTTTTGGTTCATGGGTTGGGAGAGCATAGCAGCCGATATCTTCATCTGATCGAAAAGTTGAACGCAATCGGATTATCGGTTTTCAGTTTCGATGGCCGAGGTCACGGGAAATCTTCCGAGGGCTCGCCAACTGCCTTTTTTGAATCCTATGAGGATTATGTCAAAGACATCGATGCACTTTTTGGAAAAGTCAAAAGCTACAGTCCGGGAGTTCCGGCATTCCTGTACGGGCACAGCATGGGTGGGGGATTAGTTGCTGCTTATGTGCTGAAGTACCAACCGGAAGCTGCCGGAGTGATTTTGAGTTCGCCTGCGATCAAGGAAGCTGAAGGTACCTCGCAAATCCTGATCTCAGTTTCAGGTTTGATCAGCAAGTGGATGCCGAGGTTCAAGGCTTTGAAATTGGACCCAAAACAGATTTCCCGAATTCCCGAAGAAGTAGAAAAATACCTGAACGATCCGTTGGTTTATACCCAACCTGTTCCGGCGCGAACAGGCCATGAATTGCTGAAAATGATGCGATTGATTCAGGAGAATGCTGCGAATTTTACGTTGCCATTACTTTTGATACATGGTTCTTCGGATGGGTTAACGAATCCGAAAGGCTCAGAACTCCTTGCGGAAAAGGCCAATTCGTCGGATAAGACTTATAAGGTTTTCCAGGGAGGCTACCACGAATTAATCAATGACTCCGACAAAGAAGAAGTGATGCAGTTGATCTGCGATTGGATTGAGGAGAGGATTTAGGGTTTCGTATGGATCATAAAAGGCCATGATAAGATCCGCCCACCGGATAGAGTACTTTTTGCAGTTTTTCAACCCCATTCGGGGTTGGGCATCATGGATGGATTTATCATCTTTTCCATGGGTTTTACCCATGGCTATTCATGGTTAGATCCCGTTGGGATCTTCTTACAAACTTACTCTTAATGGAAAACGGACGGTGAAGCCGACCAAAATTTTCAATAGTCCCCCGTACAACTCAGGAAGGGATTAATTGATTTTGAGACATGCCCGAGCCAACTACCGGTCTTACGGATACTCACGAAAAAAAACGCGGTGTAACTCGGTGAAACCTCAGAGTAACTCCGTGAAACCAAATCTAAATTTTTTCACGCGCGACACGCGCGCGCCAGCGGAAACGTTAGCTATTTTAAATTTCTTCCAAAAGCCCCTGCGCATCCAGCTGATTGGTGAACATATCGATTCCTCCGGCTGCATTTTTTGGCCATTCTTCCCTCGGGCGATCCCAGTACAATTCCACTCCGTTTTCGTCAGGATCATCCAGATAGATCGCCTCGGAAACTCCATGATCCGAAGCTCCGGTCAGCGGATATTTCGAATCAATCAACCGCTTAAAAATCACCGCAAGATCTCTTCGTGTGGGGAAGAGGATGGCGGTATGAAAAAGTCCGGCGGTATTTTTTGGTGCCGGTTTTCCTCCTTTGCTTTGCCAGGTATTCAGCCCGATATGATGATGATATCCGCCTGCGGAAATGAAGGCTGCGTCTTTCCCGTACATCATCACCAATTCAAAACCCAGCAAACCACAATAGAAATCAAGGGATTGCTGTAGGTCTGTCACTTTCAAATGGACATGGCCAATCCTGGTAGCCGAGGGGATGGTGTAGGGAGATAAATCCATAAAAAGAAGATGGGTTAAAATGACAAGTTTAATTTCCTGACATTTTAACCCAAAACTTTTAGAAAAAAATCCAAAGAGAAAACTTATTCAATTGCCACTACCGGAAACTCTGTGATTCGCAGCGTGGTACATCCGTAAGGAACAAGCGTAATCGTTTTTTGACGCTCGGTCAACTCCGGTCCTGAGATCTTGCCGGTGAAAGAATCAGGTAGCTGAGGAGCACTTTTGACAGTTTTCCATTCCGGTAGGTGGATGCCCTTCATTCGAAGTTCGATTGGGGCATTTTCCAGATTCCAGGGATACGATCCGTCCCACTCATTTTCAATCAATTCAATGGAATTCTCGAGATCTGAAAGGGAATTTGCCGCAAGCGCATAATTCCAGTCTTCCTTCGGATAAACTTCCGTGAAGGGTCGGAAACGATCTTTTCTGTCTTTGATCTTTTCTTCCGATTCGATCTTGAGGCTGTAAACAAGCGGTCCTCTTTCGATGGTAACCATGGACTTGTACCAGGTGGAGGTTTTCAATTCCATCGGAAGAGTGAGGGTGACCTGATCTCCGCTTTTCCAGGTGCGCTGAATGATTGCAACTTGGTTTTGGATGGTTGCTTCTGCAGGGGAACCGTTTACCTGGATCACTGCTTGTTTGGCCCAAGTAGGGATTCTCAAATGGAAAGGAAAGGTGGCTACTTCAGAAAGCTCCAGGTCAAACTGCACGGTCTCTCGGAAGGGGAATCCGGTTGTTTCTTTGATTTTCAGTTTGGCACCATTTGCTACAGTCAATTCAACAGAACTCGGAGCATAAAGCAGTGCCGCAACTCCACCATCCGGTGTGGCATAAAAAAGGTTTTGGACAAACTTTGGCCAGCTCTGATGCATATTGGTCGTGCAGCATGGGAATCCCGAAAGTACCCCAAAGACAAAGTCGGTGCCTCCATGATTTTCGGTTTCGTAGGAGGTTTCGATTTGATCGGTCAATTCCACCTGATTGGCAGCCTGGAAATACTGCCGGGAATTGTAATCATCGGAAGCCTGGGTTGGAAGCGCATTGTAGGTGATTTTTTCCAGCAGATCGGCAAATTCCATATCGCCGGTGATCTTGAGGTTGGTTTCCAGTGAAAACATTTCCTCGGAAATAGAACATAATTCCACCCCTTGAACCGGGTTGTTTCCATGTAGAGGTTCGTCACCTCCGTACATCCCCTGAGGTTGTCCATGGTAGCTGCGGATGTCATTCAGGGCTTTTTTCACCGCGGCGATTGCATCAGTATTTCCGCTCTTTTGGAAATAGATGATGGGTTGTTTCAAGCCCTGTGCGACATTGACGGTGTGGAGGCCGGGAACTTTGGAAAGGGTGATTTTTGAGATTTCCGCGGAGTCAAAAGGATAGGACTTGATTTCGTTGTAAAAATGGACGTTCTCGTTTTTCACCTCATTTTCCGGATTGGTGTAGACAGTCTGCCAAGGGAAAGTTTGCTTCTGAATCAATTCCCCCAATTCCAGAAGTTTCTCATCTCCGGTGATATTGTATAGCCAGTAAACGACCTGAAGATTGTCTCCCGCTCTTCTGTTTGCCCATAAGGACATAAAGTCCAAAGGCCGCTCAGGGAGTTCTTTTAATTGGAAATGAAAGTATCGGGTCAGGGCGGTAATTACCCGTTCATCCTCCGTAGCCTGATAATATTGCTGGAGTACTTTCAACATTACCATCTTGGGCCACCAGTCTTCCCTGCGTCCTCTTTGCAAACCCGGTTCCGCTTCCGGTTCGGTTTCAAAAGGAATCGGACCGAGGTAACCGCTTTCTGCTTGGTTGTTCAGGGTCCATTCAATCCAGGGTTTTACTTTTTCCTTCAGTCTCGCATCGTCGAGAATATAAGCGAGTGGCAACAGCCCGTCAATCCAGTAGGGGCCGCGTTCCCAGCCGTCACCATCCCCACCGAGCCAACCGTTTCGCGAACCGACAACTTCCGGATAGACTTCGTCCAAATGCCCGGTTAACCCATTTGCCATGCGCTGAAGCTGATCCTCCAGCCAACCTTCGGGTTTGATACTTCCCAAAGGAAGTTCCAGGTAAGGCGTTGAAACCAACGGTTGACGATTGGTGAGGTAATGAGCAATAGGTTTAGTCTCCTCCTTTTTCTCTGGAGAACATGAAAAAATCAGCCCAAAAGCTCCCAGTAAAATGATCAAGTTTTTCATTTAGGTTGAGTTTCTACTATTGATTGATAATGGTTTTCTGCATATCCAAGCTCCGAAAGAGACTCCTCGTACCTCGGAGTGACGATCCTAAATCGGAAATCGCAAATCCGAAATCATACATCTGAAATCCGAAATCCCCTCACCATCGCGGCCTGATCCCCGGCGCATTCGGAAATTCCAGGCTTTTATAATATTCCAGATCTCCCGTTGGCTTTTCAATTTCAGAAGGGAAAGGTTGCTTTGCAAAGGTCTGGAAATACAGCAGGCAACTGTTTCTCCACCATTCGGCTTCCTGAACCTGAATCGCCAGCAATTGGCTTACATGGTGGAATCGCTCGGGATCGATTTCTGATTCCAGAGAGCTCCAGGTTTCCTGCATTTTTCTGGCAGTTTTTACTCCCTGATCGTAATGAAGCCCTATTTCTTCCCAAAGGGTCTTTCCTGACTTGAGTTCGAAATTCCAGGAAACATGATGAAACCAAAGAAGATACTTTTCCGGAATTTGGTTCGGATCCGACCAGGTTTGGGCGAGTTCGGGAGCATATTGTGCCAAAGCATTGCTTCCGGTTGAAGTTCTGTCAAAGCCGATTCCTAAGCTATCCGCCCGATGATAGTAAAGTGCCGTCCAATCGGCTCTTCCGCCTTCAACCCATGGCCCCGGACCGTAATGATGACTTCGGCCCATGATATGGTGCAAGCCCAAAGGCATCATGTAATTCACCGCTGCTTCGTGAGATTCCAGCATGATATCTTTGATTTTGGCAATCGCTTCCGGTTTCTGACCGAAAGTCAGTTTAACCCATTCGTCTGCAATTTGCTCCGAGGTCAGCATATGATCCCATGCCTGACGACCAAACGCAAACCAATTTGACTGCGCCATCAAATGTCCCGTCCAATTTCGCTCGGTACCGATATTGGAAACTCCCGCCATCAGGGTGAGCTTTTGACCTGAATCTGTCCCGTCGATAATTCCCGCAACAGTGGAAGTCGGAGCAGGGCGATAGGTTTTGGATTTGAGGACTTCCTCCCACATCGGAGCGAGGTAAACCCATTGAGTTGCCTGCCCGAGATATTCCTGGGTGATCTGAAATTCCATTCCCAGATTGGTGTTTTTCACTGCTCCGAAAAGCGGATGAAAAGGTTCTCTCGGCATGAAATCAATCGCTCCGTTTTTCACCTGAATGATCACATTATCGCGGAACTTTCCATCGATCGGTTCGAACTCCAGGTTGGCTTGTTTGTGGCGATCTTCATCCACTTCATGGGAATAAACGAAGGCTCTCCAGATCAAAATTCCTCCGTGAGGAGCGAGTGCATCTGCCAAAACATTGGCACCTTCAGCATGATTTCTCTTGTATTCATGCGGGCCGGGTTGCCCTTCGGAATTGGCTTTCACCACAAATCCTCCGAAGTCAGGGATGAAGGAATACATCTCATCGGTCTTCCTTTTCCAGAACTCAATCACTTCCGGATCGAGTGGATCTGCGGTCTTCAATTTGCCGATTTCGATGGGAGCGGAGAAGCGGGCGGTGAGGAAAACTTTGATTCCGTAGGGTCTGAAAAGGTCCGCCAAAACCTTGGCTTTTTTCATAAAATCTGTTGTCAGAATCAGGGCATTTGCATTCACGTTAGTGAGGGAAACGGCGTTGATTCCGATCGAGGCGTTTGCTCTTGCATAGTCGGTATATCGCGGATCAACGTAACCTGGAAGCTTGTGCCAGTCCCAAATTGAGAAGCCTGCATAGCCTCTTTCTACCGTCCGATCGAGATTGTCCCAATGATTTAGCATACGAAGTTTAACCTTTGGGTTATCAGCGATTTCGGTATTCTGATCGAAAGTTTCGGTTTGGATGCTTTTCAGCCAATGAAAGGCTCCATAGAGCACTCCAACAGGTCTGTTACCTACAATCGAGAGATAGGATTTTCCATTCACTTCAATCTTTCCGATCCAAAATCCATCCTCTCCAAGGTCCTTAATTTTGACTTGTTGGTCGAGAGAGAGGACCTGCGAAAGTTGCTCACGCGTTCCGAGCCAAAGACTTGCTGAACCCAATCGATCCGGGGAATAAACAGGCGATTTTCCCAGCATTTTTTGTCCCGCGATTTCGAGTTCTTTTCGGATTACCTCGTAGGTCGGGCTTTCGCCAAAGAAGAAAATTCCGGAGAAAAGAGGAGTGATTTGAGCCTTCATTTCGGCATTTTCCACCGGACTGTAATCGAGCCAAAGTTCGTATCCATCCTTAGCGAAGGAAGAAAAACTGAGACAAATGAAAAGGCAAATGGAGAAGAGAAATTTCATCTGGTTGTAATTTGGTTTTGAACGGTCAGATGGAATCTCGCATTACAAATAAACATCCCTGGGTGTGACGTTTTTGTCATGCTCGATTTCATGAGTTGAAAATTTGATTTTAAAAGTTGACCAAAAATCCCTCAAAAACCAATTGATCAAATCAGAATGGGGAAATATCCGGACAGCTGGTTTTTCTCTGACATTTTTCGTCAATCTCCTTTTGCGATGGAGTGAATACTTAAAGCCTTCCTTATCTTAGTTCGATCACTTTTTACCCATGAATCCAATACCATTTATTATTTACAAATCCTCCGCCGGCTCGGGTAAAACCTACACGCTGACGCTGGAATATCTCAAACTTGCCTTGGCAAATGCCGGTGCTTTCCGGCAGATTCTCGCAGTGACTTTCACCAATAAGGCGACTGCTGAGATGAAAGAGCGAATCCTAAATGAACTCGTCCGACTGCGAACTTCCGTGAATCCGGAGGAGAAGATGGACTCCGAACTCATGAAAACCTTGAATGTGGATGAGGCGGGTTTAAAGGTCAAAGCGACCGAAACCCTGACTGCCATCCTGCATGATTATGGTCATTTTGCGGTGAATACGATCGACAGCTTCTTTCAGAAAGTAGTTCGGGCTTTTGCCAGAGAGATGGATCTGAATGCCAAATTTGAGGTTGAGCTTGATCAGCAAGCTGTCCTCGACCGGGTCGTGGACCGGGTGGTGATGCTCGTGATGGAGGATGATTTCCTGCATAAATGGCTGGTGGATTATGCTTCTGAGCAGATCCAAAACGGTAAATCCTGGGACATCCGACGCAATATCCGCGAATTGGGAAAGCAGATTTTTCAGGAGGATTTCAAGCGTTATTCGTCCGAAATCCGAGATTTTCTGAAAGAAAAGGAAAACATCTCAAGACTTCAGGCTTTTGCAAAAGAGAGAAAAGGGGAGCTGATTAAGATCACTCGGGAACTCAAAGAGCAGGCAAATCAGATCCGAACCAATAACGGGTTGGAATGGACGGATTTCAGTGGCGCTTCCACCTCTTTCGCCAAAAAATTTGATCAGTTGGGAGATCGGAAAAATCCCGTTCCTGAACTCAGCCCCACTCAAGTCGAAAAAATCGACAATCCTGACAAGTGGTTTACCAAGAAAAGTCCTACCGCTTCCCGAATCGAAGCGGCTTATGTGGAAGGTTTGAACCAGATTTTGGCGCAGTTTGAGCCACTTCTTTACCAATGGAAAACCCTCGAAGCCATCTCCAAAAACATTTATGTTTTCGGGATTTTCAGGAATCTGCTGGACGAACTTTCCCTGATCAAGGATGAAGAAAATATCCTGCTGATCTCAGATGCCAATGAGTTTCTGAAGGAAATCACCAAAGAAAATGATGCTCCATTTATCTACGAGAAGGTCGGAAATAAATACCTAAACTTCCTGATTGACGAGTTTCAGGACACTTCCGGTTTCCAATGGGCGAGTTTCAAACCGCTTCTGGAAAACTCACTTTCGCAGGGAAATACCAATCTGCTGGTGGGTGATGTGAAGCAATCGATCTATCGTTGGAGAGGGGGAGAGATGAAACTTTTGCTGGAACAAGTGGAGGAAGAAACGGCCGTTTTTGGAATCGATCTCAAGAATCTGGATACGAATTTTCGCAGTCTCCCAAATATCATCGAGTTCAATAATGCCCTTTTCAAGAAGCTCCCGGCATCTTTTGAATCAAGTTTAACTCAAAGCTATGGGGTGGAAGATCCATCAATTCTTTCCCGGGCTTATCACGATGTCTCACAGAAAATCTCTCCCAAGAAGGCAAAATCAGCTTTTCGGGGAAAAGTAAAACTTGAGTTTTTGGCACCCATAAAAGACGATGAAGAGGGGAGTTTCAATGATCAGGTTTTGGCAAAACTTCCCGAATTAGTGAGGGAGCTTCAAGATCATGGTTACAGCTTGCGGGATATCGCGTTTCTGGTTAGGAACAAAAAAGAAGGTGAAGCGATTGCCGATCGATTGATGCAGGAAACTGCTGAAAATTCGGATCCGAATTACCGGTTCGATGTCCTTTCGGATGAATCGATGTACCTCAACAAATCGGCTTCCGTCAAGGCTTTGGTGGCGGGTCTGAGGTATTTGCAGTATCCGGATGACATGGTTCAGTTCAAAACGATGTGGTATTACCGCTCGGTTTTGAGGGATGAGCCTGTGAATCATACGCTTTTTGCGCTGGATCAAATCCCCGATCACCTGACCGAAAAGGTGGATTCGTTCCGAAAACGTGAGACGCTTCTGCTCCAACTTCCGCTCATGGAAGCGTTGGAGGAATTGATCGGCGCGCTTGATTTGATGGAAAATGGTCTGGAAAAAGCCTATATCTCAGGTTTCAAGGAAGCTGTCTATGATTTCACCGCAAACAATCGATCGGATCTGGCGGGTTTTCTGGAATGGTGGGAAGAGAATCAATCCAAGCGAACGGTGAAAATCCCCGAAGGACACGATGCGATGCGGATTCTGACGATTCACAAGTCGAAAGGCTTGCAGTTTAAAGTCGTGCTGATGCCGTATCTGAAATGGACGATTTTTGATGTTTCGAAAGGAAATGTGATTTGGTCGCCTTTTGAGGATCGTGAGAAAAATCTGGCGGCGATCATTCCCCTGACTTTGGGAGGTAATCTTGCCCAGTCTGCTTTCCATCAAATCTATTCCGATGAAGCGATTTTGGCTTACCTGGACAGTTTGAATATGATTTATGTGGCGCTCACACGCGCTGAGGACGTGTTTTGGGGTTTGGTGCCGTACAAATTAAAAATCGGAACACAGAATCTTCTGGAAGTTCACCTCCAGCAAATCCTCGAAAATGGAATCGAAACGGAGGATGGGTTGAGTTTGTCGGCCTATTTTAATTCCGAAACCAAAGTTTTTGAACTGGGAGATTGGCCGGTAGAAAAGCCAGAAAAACCTGAGTTGTTGCCGGTCCCAACCTTGAGATGGGCCTATCAGAATTGGTCCGAATTGCTGGAAGTGAAAAAGTACGCGGTGGACTTTTCGTCCGAAGGTTTGGAGCAGCGGAAGAAGCGAAACTTCGGTTTGCTCGTCCATGAGATACTGGAAAAATCAGTCAATCTCGAAGCGGCTAAAACCAATTTGCAGGCATTTTATTTCGAAGGAAGACTCAGCGAATCTGAAAAATCGGAAGTTGAAAATCAATTGAAAGACTTGTTTTCAAATCCTGTTTTTGGGGATTGGTTTGAAGGAGAAGGCGTTTTATTGGCTGAGCAGGGGATTTTACTTCCCGGCGGAAAGCAAAAACGCCCGGATCGGATCATCCTTCGTCCAACCGAATCCATCATCGTGGATTTCAAGACAGGTGAGGAGCAGGAACGATATGGATTGCAAGTTCGCGACTACATGGATTTGGTTCAGAAACTTACTCAGAAGCCGGTAAAAGGCTATTTATGTTATTTGGAAACCGGTAAAATCGAGACAGTCAATGCATAGTTTTTTAAGAAATACTGCCCGGGAAATACTGGAAAAGCATCAGAATCTTCAGCATCTGACCATCATCCTTCCCAACCGAAGAGCCGGACTTTTCTTTACTCAGCATCTTGGAACGTTGATTTCCGAACCCATGTGGATGCCGGAAGTGAAGACGATTGAGGACATTTTCTATCAGTATGCCGGACAGCGGCCTGCGGATGATCTTACGTTGATTTTCGAATTGTATCGCGTTTACAAAGATTTGCATCCTGCACCGGAGGATTTCGACAAGTTTTTCTTTTGGGGAGAAATGATCCTCAAAGACTTCAATGATGTGGATCAGTTCATGGCGGATGCAAAGAAATTGTATCATCAGCTGGCTGAATTCAAGGAATTTGAGTCAGATCAGAGTTTTCTGACCGAGAGTCAGGTTGAGTTGATTCAGCAATTTTGGAATTCCTTTGTACGTCAGGATCGAATGCATCAGCAGAAGTTTCTGAAGTTTTGGGAACTCCTCAATCCGCTTTATCAGGCGTTTCAGGCTTCGCTCAATGTCTCGGGTTTGGCCTATTCGGGGAAGCTGTATCGGAAAGTAGCCGAGTCGCTGGACCAAATTCCGAAGCCTGAAAAGCATTCGATTTTCATCGGTTTCAATGCATTTACGGGAACGGAAGAGAAGCTGATCAAGTATTTCATTACCAAATTCGGAGCAGAAATCTACTGGGATTTGGATGCGTATTACCTCAATGACAAGAATCAGGAAGCTGGACTTTTCTTCAGAGAGTATCAGCGAGACAAAATATTCGGACCGACTTTTCCGGAACAAATTCCTTCGCTGATACAGACGAAAAAGGCTCAGATTCATACCTACGCCACGCCTTTGAAAACCAATCAGGCAAACCTGGTTGGGACGATTCTTGAAAAAATTGCTATGGAGAATTGGGAGGAAACCGTCGTGATCCTTCCCGATGAGCAGATGCTTTTTCCCGTACTTCATTCTTTGCCGGATCAGGTGGACAAAGTGAACGTGACGATGGGCTATCCGGTGAAAAATGCGCCGGTGTATGCTTTCCTCGAAGCAGTGCTGGAGATGCAGCGCTTCATCAAAGTGGAAGATGGAAAAATACTTTTCTATCATCAACCCATCAAAAACCTGCTTTCCTCGATTTATCTCAAAACTGCCAATCCGGGCTTTTGCCAGGAATTGCTGGCTGAGATTATGGAGAAAAACCAGATTCATATTTCGCAGGAAAGCCTGCATCGGGGCGGGAAGTTTTTTGCCCTGATATTCCAGAAACTGGAAAGCGATCAGCTTTTCTCCTATTTGTCTACGCTGATTGAAGAATTGGCGGGGCGGCTGAAGGATGAACCTTTGCAGCGCAGTTACCTCTACCAATGCTTCAAACAGTTGACTCGCTTGCGCGAAATATTTGATAAGCAGGAGTCGCTGACGGTCAATCGGGAGTTTTTCATTCGGCTTTTCCGACAGGTTTTCAGGGAAGTGAAGTTACCATTTGAAGGGGAACCGCTTCAGGGTTTGCAGATCATGGGTGTGTTGGAATCGCGAAATCTTGACTTTCGCAGGGTCATCATTTGTAATATGAACGAGGCCAGTTTTCCGCCTTCAGCCGGGTTGAATTCCATGATTCCTTTTAATATTAGGCGGGCATTTAACCTGCCGGTTCAGGAGCAAAACGATGCGATTTATGCCTATACTTTTTACCGATTGCTGCATAGCGCGGAGGAAGTTCACATGATTTATACGACCGCATCCGATCAGGGAAAATCAGGAGAAAAAAGCCGCTACATCCAGCAAATGATGGTGGAAATGGGCCTGGATACGAAAGAGGAAGTGATTTTTGTGCCAATTGACCAAAAGTCACCCGGAGAAATCACCATCGAAAAAGAGCCGGAAGTGCTGCAGCTTCTGGAGAAATATGTGGTCCGAAACGATGGAACTTCCCAGACTGCCTTCTCGCCATCGGCCTTGAGTGTTTACTTGGATTGTCGGTTGAAGTTTTACCTGCAGTACATTGCCGGAATCAAGGAAAAAGAGGAAGTGAGCGAAGAAATCGACGCGGGAGTTTTTGGTAACCTGGCTCACTACAGCATGGAAAACCTCTACGTGGGCTTTATGGAGCGGAAAAAGAGAGATGTGTTGGAGGCCGGAGATTTCAAAGAATTGAAAGCGAACTGGGTTTTTCCGGCAATAGAAAAAGCAATCAGAGACTTTTATCATTTGGAAGATGCTGCCGAAACCAAACTTAATGGTCAGATGGCGATTGCCCGTGATGTCCTGCAGAAATACATTATCCGGGTGCTGGAAATCGATGAAGAATCAGCGCCGTTCCGATTGGTTTCTTTGGAAAAAGGAAAGCGATACGAGGCAAAATTGCCCATTGAAACTTCCGGCGGGGTGAAGGAAATCGCACTCAGAGGGATCATTGACCGTGTCGATGAACTTAATGGAGTGATCCGATTGATCGATTACAAGTCGGGAGGCGACAAGAAAGAGTTTCCGGATATCCCTTCCCTTTTCAACCGCGACGACAATAAAAGAAACAAAGCTGCGATGCAGACGATGTTTTACGGGTTGATCTACCAAGCCACCCATCCGCAAAATACGGCACCTTTGAAACCCACGATTTTTAATCTGAAGGAGATCTTTTCGGATGAGTTTAATCCTTATTTGCAGTTAAAAGAATCCCGAAAATCTGGAATTGAATTGACTGATTACCGGGATTATGAGGATGAATACACGGCAGGTTTGAAAGGATTGATGGAGGAAATGTATGATCCTGAAGTACCATTTTCCCAGACAGACGATCTGAAGAAATGCGAGTATTGTCCGTATAAGGAGATTTGCGGGAGGTAAATCAGTTAGCAGTCGCAGTGGTCAGTCACATTATTCAGTCTCAGTGTCAATCTCAGTATTCAGTGAGTTTTCAAATCAATTATAGAATACAATTCTTTTTAACTTAAGGATATGAGCCGTCTTGATTTTAAACCATTCCCAAAGGACCTCGATGTTGATAATGGTTTCTATAAGTATGCGGATTACTTGACTTGGGAATTTGATGAAAGAGTCGAACTGATCAGAGGAAAAATTTTTAGAATGGGAGAAGATGCTCCAAAAAGAATTCACCAAAAAATATCCGGTATAATTTCTTATTTACTCTATACTTATTTAAAAGGGAAACCCTGGGAAATTTATTTTGCTCCTTTCGATGTTCGACTTCCTGTCAAATCAAAGAGAAATGAGGATATCGATACGGTTGTTCAACCTGATATCTGCGTGATTTGCGATCCGGAAAAACTGGATAATGCGGGTTGCATCGGAGCTCCGGACCTGATTGTGGAGATTCTTTCCCCGGGAAATAACCGAAAGGAACTTCGTAATAAGTATGAAGTGTACGAAGAATCCGGAGTTCGGGAATACTGGATCATTCATCCTGATGAGCAGACTTTGATGATTAACACCCTTCGAGAAGGCAAATATCAACCATCCCGACTTTTTACTTCCGGTGATATTGTCGAATCAAAATGCATCGAGGGTTTCAAACTGGATCTTG
This sequence comes from Algoriphagus sp., assembly GCA_029945945.1. Lineage (GTDB taxonomy): Bacteria > Bacteroidota > Bacteroidia > Cytophagales > Cyclobacteriaceae > Algoriphagus. The sequence goes on from JAQSDM010000005.1 coordinate 847,151, forward strand.
AAGAGGTTTTTTCCGATCTCTGATTCTAACCTTCTCAGCTTGGGAATTGCTAATCCCTAATCCCCAATCCCGAAAACTTCATCTGACATCCTGCACACCGAATGAGACTCCTCGTTCCTCGGAGTGACGTACCAAAACTGATCACTGAGACTGCGACTGACCCCGATAGCTATCGGGACTGCGACTGCGACTAAACACTGCGACTGATTATTCTTTTTCATTATCTTGACCTCCAATAAACCTGAAATTCTTATGAAAAAATCGGTACTCCTGATTGCTGTGCTGGGGATAATGTGGAGCTGTACCAAAAAGGAAGTGGATCCTTTTGCAACCGTCAAACCGGACGAAAGTCGATTTACCAAAGTCACGCTTGTCGAAAAACTTAATGAACCCATGGAATTGGAGGTTCTCGATAATGGCGATGTTCTTTTTATTGAGCGAAGGGGGAAGCTTCGAAAGTTTGAAGCCGCCACCGGGGAAGTTCTCGAAATAGGGTCTTTGGATGTGTATGATCAGTCAGAGGACGGATTATTGGGTTTGGCAAAAGATCCTAAATTCATGGAGAACCAATGGATTTACCTCTATTATTCACCACTCGGAGACAAACATATCAACCGCCTTTCGCGGTTTACGCTCGTGGATAATTTGCTGGATAAGACTTCCGAAAAGATCATGCTGGAGGTTCCGGTTTTTCACGGTTGCTGTCATTCCGGTGGATCGATTGAGTTTGATTCCAAAGGCAATCTCTTCCTGAGTTTGGGCGATGATACCACTCCTTTCGAATCTGATAATTACAACCCGATAGACGAGCGCGCTGGTCGCCCGGCTAATGTTGATGCGCAAAAGACCTCTGCAAATTCCAACGATTTGAGAGGCGGAATCATCCGAATCACACCTCAGCCCGACGGAACTTACACCATTCCCGAGGGAAATCTTTTTCCGCCAGGAACACCCAATACCCGCCCGGAACTCTATGTAAAAGGAAACAGAAACCCGTTCAGGATTGCCGTGGATCAAAGAAATGGAAATCTTTTCTGGGGTGAAGTGGGGCCGGATGCATCCAAAGATAGCCTCAGAAGAGGACCAAAAGGTCACGATGAGTTTAATCTGGCGACAAAGCCGGGCTATTTTGGCTGGCCATATTTTGTCGGAAACAACAAGCCGTATTGGAAGTATAACTTCGAAAAGCAGGAAAGCTTGTATGAGTTTGATCCGGCTGCGCCAAAAAATACCTCGCCAAACAATACGGGAATTGAGATTTTGCCTCCGGCAACTCCGGCGCTGATCTGGTATCCGTACGACGAATCGGTGGAGTTTCCGATGCTGGGAACGGGTGGCCGAAATGCCATGGCAGGACCGGTTTATTATCGGGAAGATTATGAGAAGTCCGAGGTTAGGTTTCCCGGATATTACGACGGGAAGGTTTTCTTCTACGACTGGATGCGCAACTGGATTTTCACTGTTTCCCTGACGGAAGATTACCAATACGACACGATGGAGCGCTTCATGCCTTCGACAGTTTTTGACAAGCCGGTCGACATGCAGTTTGCAAAGGATGGCTCACTTTACATTCTGGAATACGGCACGTTTTGGAGTTCCCAAAATGATGACTCGGGTATTTACAGAATCGAATTTGCGCCGGGCAACAGAAAGCCAACCGTCAAAATCTCCGGAAATAAATTGGCCGGTGCATCACCTTTGGAAGTGAAGTTTTCTTCCGCCGGAACGGTAGATGCCGATGCTGAAGATCAGCTGACCTTTAGTTGGGATTTTGGGGATGGATCTGAGAAATCTACCGAACCCAATCCGACTCACCGCTTCGAAAAGTCAGGAAATCATAAAGTAACTCTTACCGTAACCGACAAAGCAGGTGCATCTGCCGCAGCTTCAATCGAAGTAAAAGTTGGAAATGAACCTCCGGTGGTGTCGATTGACTGGTCTGGAAACAGGAGTTTTTACTTCGGAAAAGAGTCGATCAACTATGCGGTGAAAGTCTCAGACAAAGAAGACAGAGCGATTGCAGATGAAAAAGTCAATTTCTCAATCGACTATATGGAAGGTGGATTTGATCTGATTCAGGTTGGTCACCTGAAAGAAGAAGCGCTGAGTCCGGGAGAAACCTACATAAACCAAGCAGGTTGCAAAGCTTGTCATGCCATCGAGAAAGAATCCGTGGGGCCAAATTACACGGCAGTTTCGGAGAAGTACAAAGGACAAGCGGATGCCAAAGGATATCTGGTCAATAAAATCATCAATGGTGGAGGAGGAGTTTGGGGAGCCGAACGAATAATGCCGGGTCATCCTCAGTTGGAAGCTGCACAGGTGGAGATTATGGTGGACTTTATTTTGGGAATTGCCAATCCACAAGCCAAGGGAAGTTCGCTTCCACTCTCAGGAACTTATTCAGTTGATAAAACTGAGAATCAGGAAGGTTACTATTTGATTCAGGCTGATTATATGGATAAAGGCGGAAACGGAGTTGCCCCGATCAAAACTTCGGATCAAATCACGCTCAGAAATCCACTTGTCAGAGCATCTTCTGCAAACGACTTGAAAGATGCTGCCAAAGCAAACGGACCTCAATTCCAGTTTGTGGGATTCACGGCGAAAGATTCCTGGATAGTTTTCAGGGAACTTGATTTGACTCAGATAACCGAACTCGAGCTGGTTCTGAATCCCGGAAATACGAAAGGGAAGCTGGAAATCAGAACCGGAAGTCCCGACGGAATCTTGGTCGGTTCTTCTACTTCGCTCAGCAAAGATGACCGTCCGAAAGGGCAGGAAGAAGTCTGGTTTTCGGTGAAAGTTCCGATTCAGTCAACTGATGGAATTAAGGATGTTTATGTTGTCTTCCGTCCCGAATCAGAAGTTTCGATATGGAACAGATTCAATCTGAACACGATTAGATTTAGCCGATAAAAGTTCTCAAAACTCAAAAAATCCCGAATCTGATCAGATTCGGGATTTTTTTTGAAAGTCACTCAAATGTTCGCAATGGGTGAAGCAGAAAAATTCAAAGACCTGGCGAGTCCGTCTATTCGATTAGCGGTTAGGCATTTTTATCTTTCTTGTTATACCCTACTATTTCAACCCATGATTTTTGGGGTCTGCTTTTTGGATAGCCGTTTTCATTCCGAAACTTTTTGCGTTCTTCCGTAAAGTCCCACCACGTTTTTTTCGTGTCGTGTGTGTTTGCAAAGTTTACTACTAATCTGAACTGGTCTTCAACACAAGGGTCTGTCTGATATCCTTTTTTTAGTTCGTATTCATCTGTCAGTTTTGCACCGTCTTTGTTTTTTAGTTCGTTTAGCGAATAGTAACCTAAAAACACAAGGTCTTCGGCAAATTTTATTCCGACAGAAGGAACAGTTTGAAATTCTCCTAAAGCATAAATTTCTTTTGCTCGTTCGGCTGTAGCGTTGAGCAATACTTCTAATTCGTCTGTCGCAAAGTCAAGAATGTCTGTAATTTTGATTTTGTTCTTTCTCAAAATTGCTTTTTCAACGTCTGTTAGCGGTAGTTTTATGTTTGTCTTACTTTTCATCTTTGGCAAATGTCAGCAAATAGGAGGTGTTGTTATTTTTCTTTTTAGTGCTGGTAATTCATTATGTGATATTCTAACTAACCATTCGTTGTCTTCACTTTTTTATTCTATCTGAAAAATTGCTGTATTTACCAATTACTTCTAACGTTTGTGCATATGACGTGGCGTTCTTGAAACCAGTCATTCTCCCACGTTGCTTTACGAAATTAGCAGTTTACACTTAATCGGCAAGTCTTCCCACGCCATGGCATATGCATTTTGTTAGCACCTGTACGCGTCCACCTCACTTTTTACTTTGGGAGATTTTTAAGCATAAACTGTTCGTACACATGAATTGGCATCATACCAACTTCCATTCTTCGCCTGTCTAAATTTTCAACGTCCTCTGTGTCCGCTAATTCCACTTTTCTATTTACTGGGTCAACATTTTTAAATTGAGTCCCGTAAAGTTGCTTTTCACCACTATTAATCCTTATCCTATCGTACAAGTACGCATAACTTTGTCCGTCCATATCACCTTGCTTGACTGCTTTCTCGATATTTGTAAGCTGCTCTTTTTGCCATTCTGTATCCCCGTCTGAATGCTGAATTATAAGGAATATTCCCTGCATAGCATCTTTCCCAACTAACTGTCTTGTAGGAAATCCAAACTCTCTAATAATCTCTTTAAGTCTATCTCTATTCATTTTGTCGACACTAACTGCGTCCGCCTTAGTTAATTCGTATTCATCTAACTTATACTTACTGATTATTTCATTCAATATATTACCTCTTACAGATTGGTCATTGATATACATTTTAATAAGTTCGATTTGAAGTGCTTTATTTCCAACATTCTCGTCCTTCGTTATTGATTTGCATATCTGGATGTCTGTCAGCTTTTTGGTGAATAGTTCTTTACTGCAAATTTCCTCAAGTGTCCGTTGGTCTTGTTTACTTAGAACACTTATAATTTTTTCCTTCTTGTCAAGTTCAGACAATATATCTAGTCCAGTTACAAGAAACTTGGTTTCAATAAATCCATTCATTTTCAAAAGAGAGTCAAATTGCTGTTCCCCTAATTGATAATTCTTGTCCCAGGAAGAACTAATTAATCTCCATCCAAGTTTCCATTTCTCTATTTCAGAAGAGTCCGTGGTTTCAGTACTATTTGTCCAACTGCATGAAACTATTGATGTACTTATCACTATTGAAATAAAAAGAAGTCTAAGTTTATAATACATGTGTTTCACTTGTCTGATTAGTTGGGTTACACTTTCTTGAGCGTATTGGTGCTAACGTTTGTGCTTCCGAAACTCTTTCGCAATGCATCCAAATAGGCATGCCTTACAAAAGAGTTTTATTTGAATTAACTTTTTTTATCCCACTCAAACTGATCAAAGAAAGCTTCTGAATTGGTCAGACCTTTTGTGATTCCCTGGAAAATCAACCAATAGATTTCAGAAACATATATCTTACTACCTGTCACCTAAAAGTTTTTGAATAAACACAATTCTTTCCTTTCTTCCAAAATCATAGAAGCAGTTTCCTGGAAATAAAAACTTGAAATCACTGCTCCCGGAAATCAAGTTTTTGGCATCTTTTTACCAATTTTAGAAATCGCTTTTATCCCTAAACAATCCAATGCTCACTTCTCAGAAACACCTCTTCTCTCTCGATCCCGGGATCACTTACCTGAACAATGCCTACCGAGGACCGATGCTCAAGTCTTCCGAAGAAGCGGCAATTCAGGACCTGATAAAAATGAGAAGTCCTCATCAACTCAAGCCTGAGGACTTTTTTTCCGGGGTGGAAGTGGTTAAAGCGCTTTTTGCAAAACTGGTGAAATGCACTCCGCCACAAGTCGCCGTAATTCCATCAACTTCTTATGGTTTTGCCTGCGTGCTGAACAACTGGAATCCGGGCAAAGGAAAAAAAGCGATTACGGTCACGGATGAGTTCCCGAGTGGATATTTTTCCCTGAAAAGATGGGCGGATGAGAACGATGCGCTACTGGTTTCCGTCGGTCCGGGAACGAATAAGGAGGAAATCGGAAAAAGCTGGAATGAAAGAATTCTGGATGAAATCGATCAGAATACCGGAGTGGTTCTGATTTCCAGTGTCCATTGGATGAATGGAGTCAAGTTTGATTTAAAGCAAATCGGAAAGCGCTGCAGGGAAGTGGACGCCTGTTTTATAGTGGATGGGACGCAATCTGTTGGTGCTTTGCCGATTGATGTGGCCGATTGCCAGATCGATGCCCTGATTTGTTCTACGTACAAATGGCTTTTGGGTCCTTACTCGATGGCAATGGCCTATTTCAGCGAGCGATTCAATGCTGGAAAACCCCTTGAAGAATCCTGGATGAATCGAACAAATTCCCAAAATTTCTCAGATTTGACAAACTATCAGCCTGAGTTTCTTCCCGGTGCCAACCGATATAGTGTGGGGGAAACAAGTCATTTTATCCTGTTGCCGATTCTTGAAAAAGCGCTGGTTCAGCTGCTGGATTGGAATCCGGAGCGAATTCAGGAGTATGCGGGTGAGCTTAAAAAATCCTTGGTAAGCTACCAGAACGAGAAGAATTTGCGGTTGGAAGGAAATGAGTTTTCGGCTAATCATCTGTTTTCCCTTCCTCTGCAGTCTGGACAGGATTTGAATCAGGTCAAAAGCTTGCTGGAAAAAGAAAGGATTTCGGTATCCGTCCGCGGTGCGTCACTTAGGGTTTCAATCAATGTTTTTAATGAGCAACGAGATATAGACCAATTGATCGGAGCTCTGGATTCTTTGCCCAACAGGTAAGATTAAAACTGAACCCTCGCTCAGAAATCAAAAAATCTAAGGAGGATTTGCTGTGACTTTTTTTGATGATCAAAATCACTTAGGCGTTTGATGTTTTTCTCCTTTTTTTAAATGTAATTAATTGAAATTAAGCTGGTAAATAAATTTTTAAACCTCTTAACGCCATGAAAACTATCCAATTTTTACCTAAAATCTTACTGCTCTTTGCAATCCTGATAGGAGGAATTGCATGTACCAACGGAAATGCAGAAGATGAAGAATCAATGAGTCAGATTAATGATGATATGACTCAGGGTGTTTGGATAATTTCCAAATTTGAAGATTCAGGTAAGGATGAAACCTCAGATTTTCAGGGGTATGATTTTACCTTTTCCACCACAGGAACTCTCACTGCCACTAAAGGAACAACGACCTATGTTGGATCCTGGTCAGTCACCGATTTTGATGTTGATGAGGACAATCCCGGCGATTTGGACTTCAATATTTTCTTTGATCTCAGCAATCAATTCGAAGATCTGAATGAAGATTGGGATATCAATTCTCACACATCAACCAAAATAGAATTGTTTGACACAGGCGGTGATGATGAAGATTCGGACTTCTTGACTTTTCAGAGAAAGTAAAACTGACCGCTTTCTGAAACTCAATAAAAAGCGATTCTTCCATCAGGAACAACGTCAATTGATTCCCAGTCGGAAGCTAGAATTGACTTTGTTAAAATGTGAGGATCAGGCTTCAATTCCCGGACTTGTTTCAAAAGTTTTGAAGAGGGCTATCCTAAAAGGAGATAATCTGAGACTGTCGGATATGGAGAAAATTCCTCTCAGAATTCAGGACTCCATTTCAATTTGAAGTGATTTATTGGATCAATTTGGCGAAAAAGGACTGCAAACGAATCGATTCATCATCGTCTACTTTTTTGTCTTCCAATACCTCTGAAATCAGCTCAAACATTTCATCAAAAGGTGCAGAATTTTTCAGATGATCATTTTTCTCAAGCCAAAGATTGAGTTTATAGATTTCGTAGGTATTGATATCTCCGCTCGCTAAAATGCCTTTAAAAATTCCGTTTAAGAAATACAGATTGGGCTCTTCTTCAAGTTTTGCTCCCGTCTCCTCGAGAAAATTATTGATGATTTGCTTCAATTCCTGGATTTCCTCAGCATTTACCCTTCCGTCGTCAATGATTGGTTTTACCTGGCTGTGAAGTTTCTGAAATGCCTCCATTTCGCAGAGTGGCTCATGTTCATGACACCAACTTTTTAATGCATGCAACTCATTTCTACCGACTACTCCATCAAGGGAAATGCCGTAGATTAAACCTGCCAATTGAAAAGCAGCTTTCTTTATCTCAAAAATAGTTGGGTTGTTCATAGACTTTTTTTCTAAAAATTTACAACCTATCCTTCACAATTTCCTGATCGGCCCAGTTTAATTTTTTAATAAATGACTGGCCAATCAAAAAAAACGGAATCACTCCACTCACCTGAAACTCAGGGTAAAAACCGTTTTTTCATTGGGAGTAGAAGTCACTTGCAAACTGCCCCGATGGAGGTTCATAATCTGTCGGGAGATCGCGAGACCGATCCCCGAACCGGTCTTTTTGGTGGAATAAAAAGGAACGAAAATCCTCTCAAGTGCTTCTGGAATAATCCCGGGCCCATGATCCTCTACCTGTAGAAAAGTGCCCGAATCTCCCTGAGTGAATCCTTTCAGGCAAATAACACGGTCTGCCTGTGATTGAAGAGATTCAGAAGCATTTTTCACCAGATTGATCAGGATCATCGTGATCTGATCGGCATCGCAGAGGATCGCCAGGTCTTCCGGAATGACGTCGGTCTTTACCTGAACCTGAGCATTTCGCAGATCTTCTTTCATCAGGGTCAGGACATTTTCAAAAAGTGTCTTGACCTGGATCAGTTCTTTTTTTGGTTCAGGAATATTGGTATAATCCCGGTATGCATTCACAAAACCAACAAGCCCACGGCTTCGGTTTGCGATCGTTTCCAGACCTTCCTGAATATCCTGATATCCGTCGCGCTTGATCAAAAAACCTTCTTGCTGCACGTAGCTGTCCTCATCCAGGATCGTTCGGAGCGAGTCTACCAAACTTGAAATCGGAGTGATCGAATTCATGATTTCATGCCTGAGTACTTTGGTCAGGTTTTGCCAGGCTTCCAGTTCGTTGGATTGGAGTTCGGCGTTGATGTTTTGGAGCGAAAGTAACGTCCAGCTTTGGCCACCCATTTTCAGAGAAGTGGATTGAATGATGAGGTGGAGGTTGGGATTTACTTTGAAAGAAATCCGCTGACCGGGCTTCATTTCCCTCACTTCTTTCAAAAGTTTGGGAGAAAGCTTTCCCAAATCCGAGATCAACCGGAACTGAGGGATTTGGAGCAGATGCTTCGCCGCATTATTGATCACGCCGATTTGTCCGGAGGAATTGAAAGAAATAATGCCTGTATTGATGTGCTGAATGATTACCTGCAGGAAAAGCATTTGTTCCTCCTTTTCCGCGCGGGTTTGTTTGAAGACATTCATCACCTCGTTAAAGGCTTTGTTGACTTCTTTAAAAGATCCTCCCATTCCGCTGTCGGAAATGAAACTGCTTGAAAAATCGGTAAACCGGATGGAATCCAGAAATCGGGCTAGTTTCTGATTGATGGAATTCACGTAGTTGATCATCTCGATCATTTGGAATATCACAATCAAACCCAGAATAAACGGAGCAAGCAAAAGATTTTGAGTGTAGTAAAGCCAAACTCCGAGGAAAAGGACCAGCGTGATCAGAATTACCCGGATTGTAATTCCTATAAAAAACCTCCTATAGACCATATTTTTCCAATCGTCGATAGAGGGAAGATCGAGTCAGTCCAAGTTCGTCAGCAGCCCGTGTGATATGTCCGTTATGTTTTTGGAGCGCTTTTCTGATCAGGATTCGCTCCACATCTTCAATGTTCAAATGCTCCAAACTGACCGATTCATCCTGTCGTTCGGGCTGTTGCATTTTCTGAAGGAAAAGATCTTCCGGCTGAAGTACGTTGTGATTGGTCATGATCACCGCTCGCTCGATGCTATGCTGGAGTTCACGAATATTTCCCGGCCAGTGATATTTGAGCATGCGCTTGATCAGAGGTTCGGATGCCTTGCGGATGTCTTTGTTATACTTTTTGGAATAATAACTGATGAAGTGATCGGTGAGAAGTGGAATATCCTCCAATCTTTCGCGCAAAGGAGGAAGCTGAATCTCGATGGTATTGATTCGATAGAGTAAATCCTGGCGGAAACCATTCTCATACACCATGTTGTGAATCGGCATATTGGTGGCCGAAATCAAGCGGATATTTACATCGGTTGGGCGATTGGCACCTACACGGGTTACCTGCCGATTTTGTAATACTGCCAAAAGTTTAGACTGTAAGGACATCGGGAGATTGCCTATTTCGTCCAGGAAAAGAGTGCCCTTATGTGCTTGTTCAAAGCGACCTGCCCGATCTTCTTTGGCATCGGTAAAGGATCCTTTTTTATGACCGAAAAGCTCGGATTCAAAAAGTGATTGGGTGATCGAACCCAAATCCACGCCCACAAAAGCTTCCCGGCTTCTTCGGGAATGCCGGTGAATTGCCCTTGCGATCAGCTCTTTTCCGGTACCGTTTTCTCCCAAAATCAATACGTTTGCGTCAGTCACTGCTACTCGCTCGATTGTTTCGAAGATCTTTTGCATCGAAGGGCTTTGCCCGATGATGTCTTTAAACTTGCTGTCCATGTCCTGCTGAAGCGTTTGTTTCTGGTCTTTGAGCAGGTCCACTTCCAGTTTCTTTTGGCGAAGCTGAAGTGCGGAATTCAGTGTGGCAAGCAAGCGTTCATTTTCCCAAGGCTTCAGGACAAAGTCAGTTGCGCCTTCTTTGATCGCTCTCACTGCAAGATTCACATCCCCGTAGGCAGTGATCAGGACGACTACCGCAGAAGGATCAAGCTCCAGGATTCGGTCCAGCCAATAAAAACCTTCCTGACCCGAACTCACATCTTTGGTGAAGTTCATGTCAAGCAGGATTACATCGTATTGTTCGTTGTGAACGAGGATTGGAAGCAGATCCGGATTGGTCTCGGTATCCACCTGGGCAAAATGTCTTTTTAGAAAAATTCTGGCTGCTTTCAGCAGGTCTTCGTTGTCATCGATGATGAGGATTTTCCCGATTTTTTGCTCGTTCATTTTGAAAAGTGTTTTGGTTTTGAAATTGAACTCGTATCCAACCTCTGCTTATAGGTATTCTAAAAGCATACCGAAAAAAAGTCCCGCCCTTTTTTTTACCGAAAGTGCCATTTTCGGACAGTTTTGACCGTTTTTAGATTTCATTTTTATTGATTTAAGATAAAGAAAAAAACTAAGCCCTGATCGATTTTTGTTCGGTGGCGGACGAAATTGTTCGCGTAGAATCTTTTGGCTTTTCCTCAAAACTTCGAACTGAGCCAATGAAGCCAATTTTTTGCATGGCATACCATTTGGCATAAAGGAGACAGCCCCAAATGGGCATTTGCACACAATGGACAGAAAGTTAGACAAGAGAACCTGGACCCCCAAAAGAATCGCCATGATTGCCGGCGGTATGATTTTGCTGGCAGGGATTATTTATCAGATTGGATTTGCAGACCATCGCTCTACGATGAATGTGGAGCAGGACCGACTGAGCATCGCGACGGTTTCGACCGGGGAGTTTACCGATTATATTTTGGTCTCAGGACAGATTGAGCCGGCCAGAACTTTTTTCCTCGATGCGATTGAGGGTGGTATGGTTTATCAGCTCGTGCGGGAATCCGGAGCTTTGGTTGATAAAGGAGATACGATTTTGACACTCACCAACTCAAACCTTCAGCTCGATGTCATGCAAAGGGAAACGATGCTGTATGAGCAAATCAATAATCTTCGTCAAACCCGACTTTTTCTGGATCAGAATAACCTGGACCAAAAAGGACAACTTGCTGAGATCAACTATCAAATCAGCTTATTGGAACCTCAGTACAAAAGATTTAAAGAGCTTCATGCGAAGAAGCTGGTTTCCGATCGTGAGTTCGAAGAAGTAAAAGAGCAATACGAATACAACTTGCGACGCAAGGAACTGACTTACGAATCTTACCGAAATGACTCCATTGCCAGAGCGATTCAGCTTGGGCAGCTCCGACAGTCAGAAAGCCGAATGAATGCCTCCTTAAATGGTGTTGGTCAGATTCTGAATAATCTCGTGATCACCGCTCCGATTGCAGGTCAGCTTGCCATGGAGCAAATCGAAATCGGTCAGGCGATCAATCCGGGACAACGATACGGACAGATTGATATATTGGATGAGTTTAAAGTGAGGGTGCCAATTGACGAATTGTACCTCCCAAGAATCGGGCAGGGGTTGAGGGGAAAATTCACCTTGAGTGGCGAGGAGCACGAACTCGAAATCATGAAAATCTATCCTACGATTACCAACGGACGATTTGAGGTAGATATGAAGTTTACCGGTGCAAGTCCTCAGGGAATTCGCCGTGGTCAGAGCGTCCGAATCCGGCTTGAACTGGGAGACAGTGAGCAAAGCTTATTGCTTCCAACCGGTGGTTTCTTCAAAGACACCGGAGGAAACTGGGTTTTTGTCCTGAATCCAACGACCGGAATGGCTGAGAAAAGAGTGATTCGCTTGGGTCGTAAAAACCCTGAATTCTATGAAGTTCTCGAAGGCCTTGTCGAAGGCGAAAAAGTCATCATCAGCGGCTATGAGAATTTTGGGACGAATGAGGTGCTGGAGTTGAAATGATGTCGGATTTATGATTTATGATTTCGGATTTGAAAAGGCCGGAAAAGGAATTTTCAACCAGAGTTTCAAAATCAGAGCTTTCAAAATAGAATCTAATACATACATAAATATTTAAAAACTAACCATTTGGATATTGCATTTTGGGTTCCGTAAATCCGAAATCAACCATCCGCAATCTGAAATCAAACATGCAAAACGTCATCAAAACCGTCAATCTCCGTAAGCTATATGCTACCGAGGAAGTAGAAACTACCGCGCTGGACAGCATCCAGATCGAAATCAAAAAGGGCGAATTTGTCGCCATCATGGGACCTTCAGGCTGTGGGAAATCCACACTCCTGAATATCATCGGGCTGCTCGACAATCCGGATGGGGGAGAATATTATTTCCTCGATCAGGAAGTTGCCAAATTCTCTGAAAGACAGCGCTCTTCCCTGAGAAAAGGAAACATCGGATTCGTGTTTCAGTCATTCAACCTGATCGATGAATTGACTGTATTCGAAAACGTGGAGCTTCCGCTACTTTATCTGAAAATCCCAACAGACGAGCGCAAGAAAAAGGTGGAGGAAGTTCTGACCCGAATGAATATCATGCATAGAAGAAATCACTTTCCTCAGCAACTTTCCGGAGGTCAGCAGCAGCGAGTGGCGATTGCCAGAGCGATCGTAGCCAAGCCATCAGTGATCCTTGCCGATGAACCTACAGGTAACCTGGATTCGACAAACGGTGAAGAAGTGATGAGACTATTGGAAGAACTGAATAACGAAGGAACGACCATCGTAATGGTAACACACTCTCCGCACGACGCAGGCTACGCGCACAGAATCATCAATCTGTTTGATGGTAAAGTGGTGACGGAGAATATCAGAGAGCAGTTTCATGTATAAAACTGTCCTATGACGGATGACCGATGTCGGATGTACATCGGTCATCCAGCATCGGTCATCCGACATTTTTTCCTTCCCACTTCCTACTTCCAACCTCCCACTACCATGCTCCGCCACCAACTACTCCTTGCTTTCCGGAACTTCACCAAGTTCAAGTCAATTTTTGCAATCAATCTGTTTGGATTGGCAATGGGGTTGACGACTGTCATTCTGATCATGCTTTGGGTGAAAGATGAGCTAGCATTTAACAAGTATCATGAGAAAGGTGATCGAATCTATCAAGTGATGACCAATCATGATAATTCGGGTGGAATCGTCACTATTGATGTGGGTCCGGGGCTTTTGGCAGAAGCAATGGGAGAGGAGTTTCCTCAGATTGAAAAAGTTGCTGCCACTTCTCCTTTTATCGAGGGCGTTTCCCTTTCGGAGGAAGAGAACAAAATTACTGGCGCAGGGCTTTTCGTCGATCAGGCATATTTTGATATTTTCTCAGTAGAGTTTCTTTCAGGAAATCCGGATCAGGCGGTTACAGATTTGAATTCCATCGTACTTTCCTCATCTGTGGCAGAGAAGCTTTTTGGTTCTGCGGAAAATGCCTTGGGGAAATCCCTTTCCTGGCAGATTTTTGATTTTGCAAACGAGGTGAAAGTGACCGGAGTGTATCAGGATTTCCCGGTTCATTCCACCGAAAGACCTGAGTTTTTGCTTGCTTTTCCATTTTTCAAAAACATGCTTGGAGAAGGCCTGCACTGGGATAATCACAATGCATCGACTTATTTTTTACTGGCCGAAGGAGTAAATCCGGATGAGTTTAATCCCCTGACTGAGAAATTTATTCAGTCCAAACTGGCTGAATCCAACGTCACCCTGATGCCGCAGCTTTTCAAAGACCGCTATCTCTATGGCACGTATGAGGATGGAAAAGTGGTCGGAGGAAGAATCAGCTATGTGAAGCTTTTCTCGGGAATCGCCCTTTTCATTCTGATCATCGCCTGCATCAATTTTATGAATCTGACGACCGCAAGATCCATGAGTCGCCTGAAGGAAATCGGAGTCAAAAAATCCATGGGGGCGAGTCGTCAGGGACTTTTTAACCAATTTCTGGTGGAGTCGATGCTGTTGACATTTCTGGCTTTAATCCTAGCAATCGCCTTTTCCTACATTCTCCAGCCTGTTTTCAATCAGGTGACCTCCAAAACTCTGGGTTTGGACTTTCAGCCTGATTTGATCCTGATTCTCGGTGGAGTTTGGCTGGTGACGAGCTTTCTGGCAGGAATCTATCCGGCGGTTTACTTATCCAAGTTCAAGCCGATGGAGGTGATGAAGTCCAACCTGAAAGGAAGCTTCGGCGAATTGCTGGCAAGAAAAGGCCTCGTGGTTTTTCAGTTTGCAATTTCTCTCCTCCTGATCATCGGTATCTCGGTGATCGGCAAGCAGATGAGTTTTATCCAAAGTCAAAACCTCGGCTACGATCAGTCTCATCTTCTTCAGGTAAATGCCTCTGTGATCAGTGCAACTCAGCTGGGTCCATTTCTTGAGCAAGTCAAATCTGTACCGGGAGTGGAAAATGCCTCGAGCCTGAACCATCCATTGGTTGGGATGAGAAGCTCCACGATTGGGTTGACCTGGGAAGGAAAAACTGAGGAGGATGTGAAGTTTGAGAACATCTCCGTCAACATGGGTTTGATCGAGACGATGGGTTTTGAATTGGTAGCCGGTCGATCTTTCTCGCCGGATTTTGGGGAGGAAAACACCAAAATTATCCTGAATGAATCCGCCATCCGAATCATCGGATTTGATGAGCCCGTTGGTAAAATCGTGAACCTATGGGGAGAAGACAAAGAAGTGATCGGAGTGGTCAAGGACTTCAATTTCGAATCTCTGAAAGAGACGGTAAAACCTGCTTTTATCAAATATGATCCGGCTTTTGCCCAGAAAGTAATGATACGCCTGAACCCGGAAAATCAACAGGCAAGCATTGCCGGTATTTCAAAAATCTTCGAAACCATGACTTCCCAAACCCTGGAATATTCATTTCTGGACGAAGATTATCAAACCCTTTATCAGGCCGAACAGCGAGTGGCCAAACTTGCCAATTACTTCGGGATCGTTGCGATTTTCTTGTCCTGTCTGGGGCTGTTTGGACTTGCGGCTTTTACGGCTGAGAAGCGCAAAAAAGAAATCGGAGTACGCAAAGTCATGGGAGCTTCCATGATGGGAATCCTGACATTGGTGTCCAGAGACTTTGTGCAACTCGTCCTGATTTCGATCCTGATCGCGATTCCGTTGGGTTGGTATTTTGCCAATTCCTGGTTGGAAACTTACGCCTTCCAGACAAATCTCAGCTGGGGGATTTTCGCAGGTTCCGGGATTCTATTGCTGATCATCGCTTTGGGAACAGTCGGTTTTCAGGCCTACAAAGCTGCTTCGGCCAATCCGGTGAATTCTCTGAGAAGCGAATAAGTTGATTTCCACCATTTCAATTGGTCGAAATCGCACAAAATTGTTCGCTCTTTTCTTTTCAAACTCTTTTAAATAGGCTTGAAAATGATTTTTAAAGCATTTGGGAATGGCACAGAAGATGGAATTTATTTTTCATCTGATTTTGTCAAAAAGCAAACCAAGGGATCCTTTTATTGAAAATGTCTATGCTGACTAATTACCTGAAAATCGCGCTTCGTGGCTTCACCAAGCATAAGCTCACCTTTTTTATCAACACCCTTGGTCTTTCGCTAGGGATTTGGGCGGCCGTTTTGATCGGACTTTGGATCAAAAGTGAATTTGAAGTTGGGAAAGGTTTGCCAGAGATCGATCAGGTTTATCGGGTGATGGAGCACCAAACCTATGGAGCACAGATATTCACCACTTATTCTACCCCGGGGATTCTTGCGGAAGCGATGAAAGAAAACCTCGCTGAGGTGGAAAAAGCAGCCAACTATTCCTGGGACGAAGTGCATTTGTTTGTGAATGGGGAAAAAAGGATCAAACTCAATGGATTTTACGCAGGAGCCGATTACCTGCACGTCATGCAATATCCTTTTGTCCATGGCAATAAGGAAAAAGCGTTGAGTGACAAGTCCCACATTGTACTGACAGAGGAAGCTGCGATCAAGCTTTTTGGTAAAACGGATGCAATAGGAGAATCGGTGGAGATGGTTTCAAATGACGGCCGTGAATTGTATGTCGTTCAGGGCGTTTTGGCTGATTTGGAGAATAATTCGTCGAGGAGTTTTGAGTACATTTTACCCTATCAGGTGATGTTTGAAAAACCCTACAATGGATGGTTGAAAGATTGGGGAAACAATGGTCCCAGCACGATTCTGAAGCTGCGGGCAGGAACAGATTCTGATAAATTTTCTGCTTCGATCAAAGACTTTATTCTGGAGCGAAAACAGGCAGAAAATGAGAGTAGCAATGTGGAATTATTCATTTTTCCTGAGACTGAATTCTACCTCCACGGGGCATGGAAAGACGGAAAGCTGCAAGAAGGGCAAATCAAAACGGTGAAATTATTTTCATTAATCGGATTATTCATCCTGATCATTGCCTGTATCAATTTTATGAATTTGTCAACCGCCAAATCCCAAAAGCGGGCAAAGGAAGTCGGCGTAAGAAAAGTCTCCGGTGCAGACAAGGCTTCATTAGTTTACCAGTTTCTCAGCGAGTCTCTATTGGTTACTTTTTTTTCAGGTTTTCTGGCTTTGATATTAGTTCAGATAACCTTACCTGTTTTCAATAACCTGACCGGGAAAGTGCTGGATATTCCCTATTCCGAAGTGACTTTCTGGCTGCAGTTGATCGGTATTCTAGCTTTTACAGGTTTGGTAGCAGGGAGTTATCCGGCATTTTACCTTTCGTCCACCAAGGTAATTTCGGTTTTCAAAAATCACATAAAAGGCAGTAGAAACGTTGTTTTGGCAAGAAAAGGCCTGGTGCTATTCCAGTTTATTCTGGCCACGGGACTGATTGTATCCACGGTGGTGATCTTCCGTCAGATCGATTATGCGCTCAATCAGGATCTGGGCTATGAAAAAGAACAATTGGTATTAGTGCCACTCGATGGGGAGTTGTTTCAAAAATATGACATTTTCAAAGCTCGACTGGAGTCAAATCCCAACGTAGAGTCTGTAACGCGTACCACTCACAATCTGATCGGACGAAGCAGCAATACAGGCGATGTAAATTGGGAAGGGAAAGATCCTGCTTTCAATGCACTGTTCGAGCGGGTTTTAGTGGATTATGATTTTATCGAAACGATGGGAATGAAGTTGATCGAAGGCGCAGATTTTTCCCGGCAAAAGGGCTCAGATTCTACTCAGTCAGTGATCCTCAACCGGATGGCTTTTGAAATGATCACCCAAAATAACCCGGAACTTCGAACCATATCCATAGGGGACGAGACTCGTCAAATATCAGGTGTTGTGGAGGATTTTCACTACCAAAGCTTCCACCAATCCATGGAACCCGCTTTTATGATTTTGTTTCCAAGCTACGGGTTCAATTCGTTTGTTCGGGTGAAGCCAGGTGAGATGAAGGCTACTCTAGACTTTATCCAGTCTGTAGTTGAGGAGTTAAATCCTGAATTCCCTTTTGCTTATCAGTTTATGGATGAGAATTATGCGCGAATGTATCAGGATGATGTCCGTCTGAGAGACTTGGCTAAGTATTTCAGTATTCTGACGATTTTTATTTCCTGCCTGGGACTTCTGGGGCTTTCAGCTCATGTAGCCGAGCAAAAGACCAAGGAAATCGGGATTAGAAAAGTACTGGGTGCTTCCACACTTTCCATTCTGAATGTAATAAACAGAGAGTTTATTGCCATCGTAGCTATTTCCATTGTGATCGGATCCGGGTTTGCTTACTGGTTTATGAGCGATTGGCTGGAAGGTTACGCATACCGGATTGATTTCGAGTGGTGGTTTATTCCGCTTGCAGCGGCGACTATTCTTGGGATTGCTTTAGTCACGGTGACATTACAATCCTTGAAAGCAGCAAGTTCAAATCCGGTGAATGCGATCAAGAGCGAATGATGCTGTTTGGAGGTTGGATGCAGGGAAGTTGTATGTTATAGGAGTAATCAGTCTCAGGGAGCAGATTTCAGTAAGCAGTGTTCAATCCCAGTATTCAGTTTCAGTCGCAGCAAGAAGTCACAGTATTCAGTAATATTATCCAGTCACCGAATTCTATCTTTTATGGACTATCGGCTATTAGCTATGGACTATCAGCTATGAACTCAACTATTTAAACAATAATCACTTTTCTACATGTTTAATAATTACCTCAAAATTGCATGGAGAAGCCTGGTCAAGCGTCGGCTTTTCACCTTGGTTAACCTGCTCGGGTTGGTTCTGGGCTTGGTAAGTTTTTTAGTTTTGTTTGCTTATGTGGCTACTCAATGGAGTTACAATGATTTCCATAGCCGCAAAGACGATCTTTATCGCATCGTCGTCACAGAAGGAAAAGGTGATTACGAGACCTATCTTCCTCCAGGATATGCAGCCATCCTCGAAAATAATTTTGAGCAAATCGAGTCAGTCAATCGCTTTGCCGAGGGGATTGGAGGAGGATTGATTGCTGTGCCGGATACAGATCTTGCTTTCACTGAAGAAAAAATCAATTTCGTGGAAGGCGGTTTTTTCCAGGCTTTTTCTTTTCCCAAAAGCAGAGGAAATGCAGATTTAAAAACCCCCAATACCGCGGTGCTAACCGATCAAATTGCCCAAAAGCTTTTTGGAAATCAGGATCCGCTTGGCAAAGTTTTTACGTTGAGCAATCAGTTTGGCAAGTCAGAAATCACAGTCACAGGTATAATTGAACGCATTCCTGATCAATCAGATCTTCAGGGGGAAGTCTTCGTTTCCATTCACACGTTGGAGAATCCCGGCTATCGGCAAGGCAATGACTGGGCCGACCCAAATGGATTGGAGTCCGGATTTGTCAATCTTTTTCTCCTGACCAAAGGAGGAGAGTCATCAGAAGAGCTTTCTGAGCAATTGACTTCGTTTATCCGCAAAAATCCAGGTTCAGAGAAAACAACCATTCTGCTTCAGCCCCTGTGTGACATCCACCTCGGAAATAGCCTGAGTGATCCGCTTCCAAGCTATTCGGAGATGGGTTCGGTTTTGGTTTTTCTTGCAATTGCCATCCTTATTTTAGGGATCGCCTATGTTAATTACCTCAATTTGTCTTCAGCTTCCATTCTGACGCGAATCAAGGAAGTCAAAATGAGAAAAGTCCTAGGTGCCAGATCCTGGCAACTTGCTCAGCAATTTATGACGGAGACACTTTTACTCCTTTTCCTGGCGGCCTTGATTTCTACTTTTCTGATTTACCTAGTCGGTCCGTTTTTAGATGATGTTTTTGGTACCACTATCTGGATCGGTTCCTTGATTCAGCCTCAGGTGGTGTTGTTAGTTTTTGGTGTAATGCTCACCTGTTCCGTGATTTCAGGATTTTATGTGGTCGTTCTTTCAGGGTCATTTGATCAGAAAGCCAACTTGAAATTCAAACCTGATAGCCAGGTGCTGCGCAGGTCGCTGGTTGTTTTCCAGTTCGTAATTTCAGTTGGAATTATCATTTGTACCCTGGTCATCAAGGATCAGCTTTCCTTTATGCAAAACCAGAATCTGGGAATGAATGTGAGCCAAAAAGTGGCCATCGCAGGTCCCAATGATGCAGGAGACAATCGCAGTTCCAAAATGAATTCTTTCAAGGAATCGCTTCGATCTTTGTCTTTTGTCAATGGTCTTGCCGGTTCAAACAACGTTCCGGGAATCGGTTATAATTTCTCAGCTGGAGGAATCACACCCCTGGTTCCACGACCTGAGGACGAAGAATACAATTATTCCATGCTGATCATCGACGAGCAATTTTTTCCGGTTTATGAGATCGAACTTGCTGCCGGAAGAAATTTCAATTTGGAAGAGACCCAAGCGAGCTGGAATACAATCAATAAGTTGGTTCTCAACGAAAAGGCAATTTTGCAGTTGGGTTTTGAGTCTGCGGAAGCAGCAGTAGGTCAAAGCATCCTTTGGGGAAAACCCTTTGAAATAGTAGGAGTGGTGAAGGATTACCACCATATGTCACTTCGTGAAGAAATCAAGCCCACTATTTTTCTGGCAAGTCAGGCCGATGGTTTTTTCACTCTCACGATGGACCCCGCAAATATGCGGGATAACCTGGCGGATATTCAGTCACTCTATCAGGAAATCTTTCCCGGAAATCCTTTCAATTACTCTTTCATGGACGAGGTTTTTGCAAGGCAATACCAGCAAGAAGCTCAATTAAGCCTGGCTTTTAGCATCGCCGGTATTTTGGCAATTGCGATTTCTTGTCTGGGTTTATTTGCTTTGGCGGCGTATTCTGTGCAGCAGCGAACCAAAGAAATTGGGATCAGAAAAGTGATGGGAGCGAGCAGCCAAAGTCTGATCCAATTGGTGAGCAAGGATTTCATCGTGTTGGTTTCGATTGCCATCGTTTTGGCTTTCCCGATTTCCTGGTATGTGATGGATAGCTGGCAAGCCGGTTTTCCATACAAGGCTGGTTTGTCTCTGATGACATTTGGCTTGGCAGGTGGATTGACGCTTTTGATCGCTTTGCTTACCGTAGCTACTCAGGCGATCCGTGCTGCCTGGGCAAATCCGGTGGAGGCAATCCGGTCAGAGTGATCAGTCTCTGTATTCAGTGTTCAGTGATCAGTTTTCAGTCTCAGTAAGCAGTCTCAGTAAGCAGTCACAGTAAGCATTCACAGTAAGCATCCACAGTATTAAGTAGATGTCAAAGGAACTCAGGAAACTGACAACCAACAATTGACAACCGATAACTGACAACCTACAACCTTTAACCCAATTTCCCATGCTCAAGAACTACTTCAAAATCGCCTATCGGAATCTGGTCAAAAACAAGGTTTATTCCTTTATCAATGTTTTGGGTTTGACGCTAGGGTTTATCTGCTGCATGCTGATCATGCTTCATGTGAAGGATGAATTGTCGTATGATAAGTTTTTGCCAAATCACGAAAACATCTATCGGGTGGCTTTGGAGCGGATTTATCCTGATCATGTCAGTTTCTACGCCATCATTCCGGACAGCTACTCAGAAGTTTTTGCGGAGGAAATCAAAGGAGTGGAGGAGTCCACCCGGATTTTTGATTTAGGCGATGAGTTCGTAGTCGAGGTGGGTGATCAGAAGTTTGAAGAAAAGTTTGGAGCAGCGGCAGATTCTAATTTTTTCCGGGTATTTGACTTCGAAATCCTTCAGGGAGCAACCCGGAATGAAGCTTTGGTCAAACCAAATACAGCAGTCTTGACCCAAACCGCTGCGGAACGTCTTTTCAAATCTGAAAATCCGGTGGGTAAAGCATTCAAGATTTTCGGGTTGGATTTTGAAGTTTCGGCAGTGATGGCAGATGTGCCCGAAAATTCCCATATGCAATTGGACTTCCTTTTTTCATCAGTTTCTTTTCCCGGATTGGGCGCGGAAAATTTCACCGGATTTTCTGCTTTTACCTATCTGAAACTTAATCCGGAAGTTGATCCTATGCTGGTTGAAAGTCAGATTCCTGCCTTAGTTTCCAAGTATGCAGCAGGTCAGATCGAGCGGGATTTGGGTGTCTCTTTCGCAGACTATACGGCGGCGGGAAATGGCTACCGTTATTTTCTCCAGCCAGTAACGTCTATTCATCTGAACTCGAATCTTGAAGGGGAAATGAGACCCAACGGCAATTCCCTTTATGTCTATATTTTTATTTCCATCGCAATTTTTATCCTTGCGCTGGCCTGTATCAATTTCATCAACCTGGCGACAGCCCGCTCTGCGGATCGTGCCCGTGAGGTCGGAGTAAGGAAAGCCATGGGTTCAGACCGTAGTCAGATTATCACTCAATTCCTTCTTGAGGCGCTTGTTTTGACCTTTGTTTCACTTTTCTTGGGGATTTTGCTGGTGAATTTAGTGCTGCCGTTTTTCAATGACCTGGCTGAAAAAACGCTCAGAATAGAGTTGGATTCCGTGCTTTTTGCCTTGCCGATTTTGCTTGGATTTGGAATTCTTGTGGGGCTTTTGGCGGGATATTATCCGGCATTTCATATTTCCAATCTGAATACCATCAGTATCCTGAAAGGGAAACTGGAAGTGACCGGCGGAGGTAATTGGCTTAGAAACGGCTTAGTGGTATTTCAATTTGGAATTGCAATCATGCTGATAGCTGGGACTCTGATTATCAATCGGCAGATCAATTTCATCCAATCCACCAGTCTGGGTTTTCAGAAAGAAAATGTGCTGGTTCTGGAGCGATATGGCAACCAGGAGAAACGTGAAGTATTAAAAGAAGAATTGGAAAAACTACCGGGAGTGCTATCTGTCGGAGTATCCAGCAGCTTGCCGGGCAAAGGCACCAATGGCATCCAATTTACCAAGCCGGGCGGAGGAGATGTCCTGACTACGAAGAGTTTTTCAGGTGATGAGAATTTTTTCCAAACCATGGGAATTCAGCCTTTGGAGGGGAGGGTTTTCGATGAAAATTTCAATGACTCCCTTTCCCTGATTTTAAATAAAGAAGCTGTTAAGGTGTTTTTTGGAGATCAAAATCCCATCGGACAAAAGCTTATCACCAATGCCAATCTGGATGGTGAAAATCGCGAAGTGATTCTGACAGTCATTGGAGTAGTGGATAATTTCAATTTTGAATCGCTTCACACCTTGGTGACTCCATTGGCGATGTATCATGTCAATAGTCTTCTGGGAAGAGAAAATTTCCTTTCCATCAAATTCACTTCTGGTCAGCAGGAAGCCGTCGTCAAAGGACTGGAAGCTAAATGGGCCGAATTCTCAGACGGCAATCCTTTGTCTTTTTTCTTTCTGGACAATGACCTCGCCCAGCTCTATCGAAGTGAGCAGGTTTCCGGTAAGATTTTGGGTGTGTTTTCCATTTTAGCTATTGTGATCGCATGTATCGGTTTGTTTGGACTGGCGTCTTACACTGCATTTTTGAGAACAAAAGAGATTGGCGTACGCAAGGTTTTGGGGGCTTCGGTCGGAAGTATTGTCGTATTACTGTCATTGAATTTTGCCAAACTTGTCGGGATCGCTTTCCTGATCGCAGTGCCAGTTTCCTGGTTTGCGATGGATAACTGGCTCGATTCCTTCGCATTCAAGATCGATTTGGGAGTTTGGGTATTTGTATTTGCCGGATTGATTACACTGGTGATTGCGTTGCTGACGGTCAGTTATCAGGCGATTGCTGCGGCCATTGTGAATCCGGTGAAGAGTTTGAAAAGCGAGTGAGTTCAGTGGGCAGTCGCAGTTGGAGATTGGGTGGTTGGAAGTAGGGAAGTTGGAAGTGATGCCAGTGTTCAGTCGCTGTCCCAGTTTGCAGTAACAGTATTCATTCGTAGTGTTTTATTCTCAAAAGAGGGCCTAGGATTAGATTCTGAGGCTTTTTTTGTAGTTGGAAATTTATTTGAATTTTTTGATGCAACCATTTGACCAGATGTTGCATCCCATACATATAGCTGGATATATTCTAAAGTGAAAATCCAATTCAGGAGTTTTCCTTTCCAAGTCCAAAGACTCCAAATTATTTTCCAAAACAGAACCAAAATTTTCTGACCCATGCTCAAAAACTTTTTGAAAATCGCTTTTCGAAATCTGGTCAAAAACAAGATCTATTCGGGGATCAATATTCTCGGGCTTAGTTTGGGGATGGCGGCCAGTATTCTGATCATCATTTACATCGTGGATGAGTTGAGCTATGATAAATTTCACCCTCAGGGAGAACTCATTTACAAAGTGGGTATGCAGGGAAAAATGAATGGAAATGAATTTAAGATGGCTTTTACTCCCGCACCTATGGCACAAGCTCTGAAAGATGAGGTTCCTGAGGTGGCTGATGCCATTCGATTAGGGGTGTTTCATACTGTTCCAATCCGGTTTGAGGATAAAACTTTTACTGAACCGCTCATGCTTGTGGCGGAGCCACATTTCTTTGAATTTTTCGGATTTGAACTGCTTAAAGGTGATCCCAAAACGGCTCTAAAAGGAACTGATAGAGTTGTATTGACTGAGACTACCTCGAAAAAGTATTTTGGAGATGTAGATCCAATTGGTCAGGTTATTCTGAGAGGATCTGAAAAGCGTGCCACTGAAGTCACCGGAGTGGTGGCAGATCCTCCCCATAATTCCCACATTGATTTTGAAATGATCCTATCTTCAGAAAGTTGGGATTACATGAAAGACCTCCAATGGTCCTCCAACAACCTATATACCTATTACAGGATTCATCCTGGTTCGGATCCGCAAAAGGTCAAAGTTGCCGTGGACAACTTCATTCAGAAGTACTTCGGTCCTGAGATAGAGAAGTTTTTGGGGATATCAATGAAAGCATTTTTGGAGCAGGGAAATCAATTTGGCTACTTGATTCAACCAATGCACGATATCCATCTTTATTCGGACTTAGATGAAGAAATCAAACCGTCAGGAAACATTCAATACCTCTATATTTTCGGAGCCATTGCTTTGTTTATTATCGTGATTGCCTGCATCAATTTTATGAATTTGTCTACAGCCCGCTCTGCCAATCGGGCAAAAGAAGTGGGTGTAAGAAAATCCGTTGGGGCCGGAAAAGGCAGATTGGTAGGACAGTTTCTTTTGGAGTCCCTTATTTACAGTTTTATCTCAGGATTTTTCGCGCTTGTATTTATCGTTTTGGCACTTCAACCTTTCAATTCCCTATCTGGAAAAGAATTAGGGTTTGAGTTTTTTGCAAATCCTATGGTATTGCCCGGTTTTCTTGGATTTATGATTTTGATTGGACTGATGGCGGGTTCCTATCCGGCATTTTACCTCACATCTTTTTCTCCGATTGCGGTTTTGAAAGGGAAAATCCGAAGTGGGGTGAAGCGATCTCTATTTAGAAACGGTTTGGTGGTTTTTCAGTTTTTCATTTCCATTTCCATGATCATAAGCAGTCTGGTGGTGTACAAGCAGCTGGGCTACATGCAGGATAAGAACATGGGGTTTGAAAAAGAAAACGTAATCAATCTCCTTCATACCAATTCTTTGGGAACAAATTCGGAGGCCTTTAGGCAGGAATTAATGGCGAACACAGGGTTTACCTCGGCAAGTTTTGCTAATAACCTGCCACCAAACATTGATTGGACTTCTGTTTTCAAGACCTCTGATACCCAACAGGATTTCCTTTGTACAATCAATTTTGTTGACCAGGAGCACTTGGAAGCTATGGGTTACAAATTGGTGACAGGTAGGTTTTTCTCTAAAGATTATCCCAGTGATACCGGTGCAATATTGGTCAATGAAAGTGCCTTCAGGCAAATGGGATGGACCAAACTTGACGGAAACCAACGGTTGGGAGGATTTTGGCATACCAATGCAGTACCTATAGAGCGGGAGGTAATCGGCGTGGTACAGGATTTCAATTTTGAAAGTCTTCGATCAAATGTCCGACCATTGATTATGGCCCTTGGACCGGTTCCTAATTCTGAAATGGCTATCCGGATCAGTCCCGGAAATGTGAATGAAAAAATTGAATTCCTGGAAAAGACATGGAAAAAACACTCAGAAGGAGCCGCTTTCGAGTATTCTTTCGTCGACGCCAACTTTGATGCTCTTTTCCAATCTGAGCAAAAAATGGGGAATATCATTCTGGTTTTTACGATCCTGGCTATCAGTATTGCATGCCTGGGTTTATTTGGTTTGGCGGCATACACGACTGAACAGCGATCCAAGGAAATCAGCATTCGCAAAGCTTTGGGGGCCTCCATGACCAATCTCGTAACTATTTTGAGTAAAGACTTTACGCTTCTGGTAGTTTTGGCCTTTGTGATTTCCGGGCCTTTGACCTACTACTTCATGACTGAATACTGGCTGCAAAACTTCGCTTATCGGGTAGAAATCGATGTGTTTCTGGTTTTGCTTGCAGGCGTGATTGCAGTTGTGATTGGCTGGCTTACTGTGAGCTATCAAAGCTTTAAAACTGCAGCAAGTAACCCGGTGGATTATTTGAAAAATGAGTGAACAGTTAACAGTAAGCAGTAAGTAGTAAACGATGAACAGTTAACAGTTTGCAGAAAGCAGTCGCAGTATGTAGTTAATTGTTAGAAGTCACAATTAACAGTCGCAGATATCAATGAATGTGGAAACTGAACACTGCAAACCGATCACTGCCCACTGAATACTGCGACTGCTCACTGAAATCTTGTTCGCTGACGGTCAAAAATGAATCGGGACGGACAATCTTAATTCTTAAAAAGGCTTCAAAACTGAATTTGAGGCTTTTTTTTGCCTTGGCACAATCTATGAAAATCTATTATTAACCAACTTAAAAGAAAACGCTATGAACTTTGCAAAAACAACAGCTACCATTTTTCTCCTTTTCCTACTGGGAACTACCGTCCAAGCACAAGGAACTGAAACCCGGACACCCGGTTCATTTACTAAAGTTGAGTCCGGCGGAAGCTGGGATGTGTTCATCAAAAAGGGAAGTAAAGACGAGGTAAAACTCGTTTCCACCAACATTTCACTAAGTAAAGTCATCACGGAAGTGGATGACAATGAACTCAAGATTAAGCTCGAAAAAGGCTCTTACGATAAGGTAGGATTGACGGTCTATGTGACTGTCCGGGACTTGGAAGGAATCGGAACATCTGGTTCAGGAAACATGATTGTTGAATCAGATTTCGGTGCGGATGAATTCAGCATTGGTCTTTCCGGGTCGGGCAAAATTGAAATGAAAAATATTTTGGCAGAGGAAATCAACATCGGAATGAGCGGTTCGGGATCTATCACGATTGCAGGAGGTTCCGCTGAAGAGATATCAATTGGCCAATCGGGTTCCGGTAAACTCAATGCACTGGAATTGACGGGAGAATCAGTTAAAATCGGAAAGTCTGGCTCCGGCGAAACTTATATTGGCGCAACCCAAAGTCTGACTGTTTCCTCTTCCGGTTCAGGAAATGTCTATTACAAAGGAAATCCGCAGGATAAAAATATAGCAAGTTCGGGTTCGTCCAAAGTTATTCAGAAGTAGGGATTAGGTGATTGGAGAATAAGAGACTAGAGAATAAGAGAGAAAGAGAATAGAATCAGGATCCAACTGGGATTGCCAGTTGGGTTTTTAACCAATAAAATTTTCAATTCCCATGTTCAAAAACTACTTCAAGATTGTCATTCGGAACGCGAGGAAGAATCCCCTTTATGTTTTGATCAATATTTTTGGACTTGCTGTGGGGATGGCGGTTAGTATTTTGATTTTCTTATTTGTTCAGCATGAGTTAAGCTACGATCGTTACCACGAGAAAGCTGACCGAATTTTCAGGGTTTCCCGCTCCTGGTCCAATCCGGATGGAGAAGTGAGTTTGCATTTGGGTCATGCCGCACCTCCTTTTGGTCCCCTGATTCAATCAGATTTTGGAGACGATGTGGAAGTGGCTGTTCGGATTTTCAACTTCAATCCTTTGGTCAAATACGGCGAAAATGCGTTTGAAGAGGAGCGTTTTTTCTTTGCTGATCCGGAGGTTTTTGAAGTGTTTTCCTTCAAGCTTTTGCAGGGAGATCCCAAGACTATCCTGAAAGATGCCGATGCGATTGTGGTTTCGGAATCCACTGCCAGGAAATACTTTGGGAATGAAAATCCTGTCGGGAAAGAATTGGAAATGGTCCTCGCTGGTCAGCCAGCCTCATTTCAAGTGAGAGGAGTGATGGAAGACATACCGGATAACTCTCATTTTCACGCAGATTTTCTGGCTTCGATGGTTCCGGTGGTCGCATTCTATGGAGGTCAGGAAGCATTCATGAGCAATTACGGCTCGAATAATTTTTCAACTTATCTCCTGCTGAAAGAGGGAGTGGATGCTAAGTCACTTGAGGCAAAACTACCGGAAATGATCGATCGGCATTTGCCGGAAAATCAGGCGGGAATTGCCGCATCCAAAGGAACCAAACTCACCCTTTGGCCTTTGACGGATATCCATTTGTATTCCAATCTGGATTCCGAGATCGAGCCGAATGGCAACATCGATTACGTTTATATTTACCTCGCAGTCGCGCTTTTCATCCTGCTGATCGCCTGTATCAACTTTATGAATCTCTCCACTGCGAGATCTTCTTTGCGATCTATGGAGGTAGGGCTTCGCAAAGTAATGGGAGCCGACAAGATTCTTTTGGTACGCCAGTTTATGGGCGAATCCTTCGTTATGACGTTCATTTCCCTCGTTTTGGCTTTGCTGATTGTGTACTTCTTTCTGCCAACATTTTCGGATTTCACAGAGAAGCAACTCAGCCTGAATTTCTTCGAAAACCCTGAGTATCTGCTTGGCCTGGCAGGTTTAGTCCTGTTAGTTGGAATAGTTTCAGGAAGCTATCCGGCACTTTTCCTTTCCGGATTTTCTCCTTCGAAGGTTTTAAAAGGAGCATTCAAAGCAGGGAAAGGACACGAGAATTTTCGATCTGTGCTTGTAGTTGGCCAGTTTGCGATTTCTGTCGTGCTGATCGTGGCAGTGTTGGTAGTGGTACGCCAGTTGAATTTCATGCAAAGCAAGGATTTAGGCTTCGCCAAAGAGGATTTGGTGGTGCTGCCGGCAAGTGCTTCTGTCAATGAAAATTACCTGATCATCAAAGACAGATTGGAAAATCATCCCGGAATCAAGGCAGTTAGTATGTCAAGCCGGGTTCCATCAGGTCGCTTGTTGGATTCGCAGGGAGGCTCGGCGGAAGTAAACGGTGAGCTTTCGCAGCTGAATGTCCGGATAGCGGATATCCATGTGAGCCATGATTTCCTGAAAACCTACGGGATTCCGATTGTGCAGGGAAGAGACTTTGATTTCAAACTCGCCAGTGATTCTACTGAGGCTTTCATCCTGAATGAAGCGGCAATTCGTGCGGTGGGCTGGTCAAGTCCTGAAGACGCAATTGGCAAGCAGTTTCAGTATGGCGGAAGACGAGGATTTGTAACCGGAGTGATGAAGGATTTCCACTTCGAATCTTTGCATCAGCCGATTGTGCCGATCGTTTTCATGATTTCTGAAAACCGAAATAACCTTGTAAGTATCAAATATGATGAAGCCGAAAAGGATCAGGTTCTCGCATATCTGAAAGAAGAATGGGCAAATTTGAGACCTGATTTCCCTTTTGATCCGCTCTTTGTGGATGAAGGATTCAATGCCCAATACGAAGCAGAGGAGCGGGTAAAGACCATTTTCACATTCTTCTCAGGTCTGGCGGTTTTGATTTCCATTTTGGGTCTTTTTGGGCTGACTACTTTTGCCACCGCCCAGCGAACCCGGGAAATCGGAATCAGAAAAGTGATGGGAGCGGAGACGGGAAATATTCTTACCCTACTTGGAAAGGATTTCATGAAGCTAGTGCTTTTCGGATTCCTGATTGCGATCCCGATTTCATGGTTTGGAATGAGCAGTTGGCTGGAAGACTTTGCTTACAAAATCGGGATCAACTGGACAGTATTCCTTTGGGCAGGTTTGATTGCCGGGATTATTGCAGCTATTACTGTTACCTCTCAAACGCTCAAAGCAGCTTGGGCCGACCCGGTGAAGAGTATAAAGAATGAATAAGAAACACAGAGGCTGGAAGTAAAGAACCGGGAAGCAGTCGCGGTGATCAGTAGCAATGTTGGGGGTTGGAGGCAGGGAAGTTGAGGAAAGTTTATCCTACATCAAAAACCCGTTTTCAATCGGATATGGATTGGGAATGTCTTTTTCTTCCATCATTTCCAGAAGGTCTATTTCAATGGTTCTTGAAATGGCGGAAATAGGAACATCATTGTAAGCAGCCTCAAAGGGATTCTCGGAAAAATCTCCTATCCTGTCCACCAGGAAAAAAATCCAGATAATTAATCCGGAAAAGGGGACTGTCAGCCAGACGTGAATATTTTTTGAAAGCTCGAAAATATCCAACATACCCAGCGGTATGAGGCTGCAGAAAATGTAATTGATCCATAGCCCGGTCGAAGCATATTGACGGGGAAAAGGATAGTTTTTTATTCGCTCAGTCATTCCCTGTTCATCAAAAAATCTGGACACCAATTGGTGTAGCCAAATATGTTTGTACTCGCTTACTCCTCCATTCTGGAAGAGCTCATTCAGGGAAAGGCTTTGATTATTTAAAAGCTGCCGGGGAATATTATGATGCTTTAGAACGGCTTCCAACTCCTCCTTATCCAAATATTTTTCAATTTCCGGAATCATTCCCTTCAGACATTCTTCTCTGAAATGGGGAGTGAATACCAGTTTTTGGACTGGTCCATTATGTTCCCAAGGTTTGACTTTTCGCATGGTATGCTTCAAAGCCAAAAGCCAGGCTAGGTGGCGGTAGATAACTTTCTTTTTCCATTCCTTACTCACTTCAGGTTTTACCATGGTGAAAATGGCAGTGGTGAACGTCCGGCTATCGTTCAGAATATTCCCCCAAATTTTCCGTGCTTCCCAGGTTCGGTCGTAAGAACTGTTGTTTTTGAAACCCAAGTAAAAAGATACTGCTACGCCGATCACTGAAATGGGTTGCCAGGGAAGTGTAAATGGAAAGTTGGTCAGCTCGGAAATCAAAACGATAATAAAAGAATACAAAAACCCACCAATCAGCAGATTTTTAGACCACCGGATGGTCATCCACAAACTATAATGCCTATTTACATACATAGCTTTGGTTTTTTTATATGATTTTCTATTTGATTAGGTTCAAGAAGAAATCTGGTTTTCTATGATTAAAACGGATATTTCTTTCAAATAGGTTTTAGAATTGGAGTTGAGCCAAAAACCCAATCAAAGAAAAAAAAAGCCCACTAAATTGAAATCAGCCGTAAAATTTGGACTACAAACAGGACTAGCAAGAGTTTAAAGTCTTTACTGAAAGCTTGAATGATGGAATAATTCTCATTTACTTTTGTTCCAATATATTTTCAGGTTTTTGGTGGATCTTCCGGATGCAATAAGTTCCGGCTTGCCATCCCCATCTAGGTCGGCTGCCTGTAAGTCTTCGCATGCCATCCCGTTTTTGTCGATCCAATGCTCTTCAAACTCTGAGAATGAGCCGTTTTTTGGAACAAAAAGTTTAACTCCAAACTCACCTGCTTCGTTTGGCAGGCGCCATCCCACAGCGATTTGATCCGAACCAATTCCGAGGAAATCTGCCGCAACCAAAGCATGCCCTTCTTTGAGTTGGGTCTGAAGTACAATCCGCTCCAGTTCTTCTGAATTTAAATTCTGATCGAGCCCTTCATATGCCACGAGCGTTGTGCCATGTATAGATTCGATTGTTGTCAGGAATTTTCTATTCTTTGAACTTCTGCCCAATCGGAGTTCGCCCACACTTGGATTGGTGGGTAAATTGATTTTTTCTTTCTTCCAATTACTCCCCTGATTTTTCAAAAACATGACCCCTTCTTTTCCTCCGATGAGGATGGAGTTTTTGGACTCTTCGCCGATGACCTCCAGATTGTGGGTCAAATGCATACTTTCCTCAATTATCTCGTATTTCCAATCTCCAGCCGGATCTGAAGGAAATTCATAGGCAATCACTTTTACTCCAGCGCCTTCTCCTCCCGCATTTCCTCTTCCATGCAAAGGAACTACAATCAGGTGGGCAGTTTCACCGGATTTTATCCAGCGCATTCTATGGGTGGTAGGTTCATGATGAAGGGTTTTTGGAGTCCATTTTTGAGTGGGATCACTTGGGCGTATCAGGTAAAAAACCGCTCCTGACTTTTCGGTTTCAGAGGTTTCTCCCGGATTCCACTGGGCGCCGACCGCCACTTCGACTTTGCCATCGCCATCCAAATCCCGCGCGGCGATGCAGACATTGTCTGAGACCGTGAGATTTTCTGCCATTACAAATTTTTTCCAATCCCCATTTCGATACCAGACGAAAGCCTTTTTATCTGCCAGAAGAATATCTGGCTTTTCATCCCCATCCACATCACCGATCGCAACTCCATATCCGATGGCAACTTCTGCATCGATCACTTGCTCTTCAAAACTGGGAGTGGTCGATAATTGGAGGGCGGTTGCGAGTAATAAAATCGGAGTATAGAGCATATTCTTAAATCTGGTCTCTCTTAAAGATAATTGATTTTTGAGTAAATGGGAAGTTGGAAGGTGTGGAGGAAAATTACTCCTGAAATGAGATTCTAAATCTAAAAAATGACATACCCGGACTTTTATTTCAGGCGTTTTCTGAAATGAGAATGCGCCGGGCTTAGGATGTTTTCCATTAAATAGAATTGAATTTGACCGTCAACGGACAAATATGTTCGGGATTCATTTTTTAAGAAAAACGAAAAGCCTTTAAATCGCTGGTTTAGGGACTTTTTTCATGGCACAGAAGTGGAAAAGTCAAATCCAGGCGAGAACAAGCAGGAGTGGTTGCTGCTTTGGTTCGTCTGCCCTTTAATTTGAACAGCTCTAAACCAACTTTTAATTTCCTTAGCTATGTGGATCAATTATCTCAAAGTAGGATTCCGGAATTTGCTCAAGCATAAGTCCTACACGCTGATCAACCTGATCGGTCTTACCGTCGGATTGGCGGTTACTATTCTCTTGTTTTTTTACGTTCAGTTGCACCTGAGTTTTGACTCTTTTCACCCTGAAAAAGCCTCCTTGTATCGGGTATTGAGAGTTCAAAACGGTTCCGAAGGGGAATTCAGGTTTCCATCTTTGCCATTAGCGCTTCAGCCTGTCATAGAGGAAAACATGGCTCAGGAGGTTGATTATACCAATTTTGTTCCTAATAATTTTTTAACAAAACGAGAAAATGGAGATGGATTCAATCAATCCATAACGATGGTCAGTTCAGACTTTTTTGAAATGTTTGGCTTCGAAATGAAAAAGGGCATCTATCCGAAAAATGCAGAGGAAAGAGGCGGGATTGTATTGTCTGAAATGGCTGCCAATCGATTTTTTGGGGATGAAAATCCCATCGGGCAGGAACTTCAAATCCGTCTGACGGATGAGCTGCTCAATTATTCGGTTATCGGAGTGATTGAGAATACACCTGCAAATTCCAGTATAGAATATGAAATTCTGATGCATGACTCTAATCTGGAGATTCAATTTCCAGAGGAAATGCGAACGCATTGGTACATGTCTTTTGGGGATGGCTTCGCAAAATTGAAGTCAGGAATGACGCCTTCCGAATTTGAAACTCGAACCAAGGATTTTATAAAAAGAACTTTCCAGGACCAGAAGGAAGCTGCAAACTATGGATTTGCACTTCAGGAAATGACCGACATTCACTTGAATCCGGAAATTCCTTCTGGTATCGCGACTGTAGTAAATCCCAGAATTCTCTGGATTCTCTCCGGAATTGCGGTTTTGATTATCCTGATCGCATGCATCAATTTTACCACAATGGCAATCGGAAACTCTGCCAGCCGTGCAAAGGAAGTTGGTGTGAGGAAAAGTATGGGAGCCGGATCAGGACAGCTTTTTGGCCAGTTTATGGCCGAATCCGTGATTTTGACCACCTTTTCCCTGGGATTGGGATTGCTCCTTTCGATCCTGCTTCTGCCGGTTTTCAATTCCCTGATGCAAACTCAGCTGGAGATTACTTTCAATTTCCAACAAGCTTTGATTTTCCTGATTACGGGTTTATTAATCGCCTTGATTGCAGGTTCTTACCCTTCAATTTTTCTTGCTTCTTTCCGACCGGTTCAAGTCCTGAAATCCAATCTTGGGGTGAGATTTGGCAAGCAAAATCTCCGAATGAGTATGCTGGCTTTCCAGTTTTTCATCTCAATGCTTTTGGTTACCTGTACACTAGTGATGGTAAAGCAAATGAATACGATTGAAAAGTACGATTTGGGGTCGGCCAGCACGGATATCATTCAAGTGATGGTGCCACCTCCCCCGGCAGATGGTCTTCAGGAATCCATCATGAATAGCTTCGATTACGCGCAGCCATTCAAAAATGAATTGAGAAAACTGCCGGAAGTGACAAATGTCGCGATGTCCACCGCCATGTATGGAGATAATGCCTGGTTCAGCGCTGGTTTTCGAAAATCAGAAGCTGAGCCGGGAGTAAATTTTCATCTGAATGTGGTGGATGAGGATTATGTGGATTTCTTCGAGTTGGAGGTTTTGGAAGGACGAAATTTTTCATCGGCTACACCTACTGATTTGACAAATGCTTTTCTCATCAACGAGTCGATGAAAGAGGCCCTTGCCTGGGAGGAAGTATTTGGAAAAAGCCTTGAAAGTGACCGCGGTTTTGGAGAAAACAGGGCGATTGGGTTGGTGAAAAATTTTCACTACGAAAGTCTATACCAGCCAATCGAACCTGCCATATTGGTGATGAAGCCTGATAATTTTTTCAAAGGTCTGGGAAGTTTGACAATGGAAGATCAGATGATTGCAAAAGTTTACATAAAGGTTAAGACCGGGGATAAACAGGCTTTTGTAGAAAAGTTGAATGGAATTTGGAAAGATCTTTATGGTTCTGATCCATTTGACTATACCTACATAGAGGATCAGATTGCACAGGAATATGTACAGGCTACCAGTCTCAGCAAACTGGTGACAATGGCATCCATTGTGGCTTTGATTATTGCCGGAATGGGATTGTTTGCGATGGCTTCACTTTCGATTACCAGCCGCCTGAAAGAGATCGGAATCCGTCGCGTGATGGGCGCAACGACTGGAGAGATTTCCTTGCTTTTCAATAAGCAGTTTATTCGGATTACCCTGATCGGAGTTGCAATTTCGATTCCTGCCAGCTATTACCTGATGAATCTTTGGCTAGAGGATTTTGCAGTGAAGACCACAATTGGGATCGGAGTTTTCCTCTTTGCATTGCTGGTGGGGGTACTATTTTCGATTCTAATAGTAAGCTTCGAAACCATCAAAGCGACCTGGGTGAATCCCACTAAATTGCTGAGAAGTGATTAAAGAATCAAGAATCAAGTCCATTGTCTCAAGTATGAAGATGAAGAGAGCTAAAAAAACTAAAGCATGGTTGGAGTAGGCAAACCTGCCAACTTTATCAGTTTCCAACCTTCAACTTTAACAACAAACAAGAATTTAGAAATAACGATTGTGGAGGAGCAACTTTCCAACCCACTCACTTTCCAACTTTTCGAAATCTATGCTAAAAAACTATCTAAAAATCGCCTGGAGAAATCTGATAAGGAATAAATCCTTTAGCCTGATCAATATTCTTGGACTGGCAGTGAGTATGTCTATTTGCCTGCTCATCATCATGATTGTGATGGATCAGTATAGCTATGACACTTACCATAGCAAAAAGGACCGGATCTATAGAATCCATACTACACGCTATCAGGAAAATCAAGGGGAAACCGCAAGTTCGGCTTTGCCGCTGGCGGAAAAGCTGAAGACTGATTATCCCATCATAGAAGCTGCTGCCGCACTCAATAGTGAAATCGGTGGGGATATCATCTATGAAGAGAAATTTGCATCAGGTGGGGGGTATTTTGCGGATGAAAATCTGTTTAAAATTCTGGATTTTACTTTCAAAGAAGGAGATCCTAATACAGCATTGAAAGAACCGTTTTCGTTGGTGATTACTTCAGATATGGCTGAGATTCTGTTTAACAATGAATCAGCCCTTGGCAAAATCGTCGCTTTCCATGACAAGGATATCAGGGCCACCGATATTGAGGAAGGAAATATCGAAACTGATTTCGGCTACTTTACCATCACAGGTGTACTCAATCCTGCTCCCGGCAAAACGCATTTGCCATTTAAACTTTTGGCTTCGCTGAGTACGATGAAATCCCTGCCAGAAGGCTCGGTAATGTTCAACGAGGAGCAAGACTGGGAGAATGTCTGGACCAATTACACTTATGTTTTATTGAAGGAGGGACAAAGCAAATCCGACTTGCAGGCCAATTTGGACAAGGTTTCAGAAGAAATTTACGGTTCCAAATATGAAAACCAACACTCCTTCAAGGCTATTGCTTTGAGAGATCTGACGCCGGTTGGATTTATAGGAAATACGACCCATGTCTCCGTGCCAAAGGTAGTTCTGTTGATTTTGGGGGTACTTTGTCTGATTGTAATGTTTTCGGCTTGCCTGAATTATACCAACATGTCTGTGGCCCGGGCTCTTACCCGAATCAGAGAAGTCGGAATCAGAAAAGTGTCAGGAGCGAACAAAAGGCAAATTTTTGCGCAGTTTATTACTGAGGCGGTATTGATTTCAATCTGCTCACTGGTTTTGGCCATTGTACTCCTTCAGATACTAGAAAAGGGCGTCGAAGGCATGACATTCAATCAATATCTGAAGATTTCCTTCAAGCAAAGTCTGCCGGGAATTCTGATTTTTATCGGTTTCAGTATTGTGGTGGGAGTTTTGGCAGGCTTACTTCCAGCTTCTTATGTTTCCAAACTGAATCCAATCAATTTGTTCAATAAGCTGAGTGGAGTCAGGATGTTCAAAAACCTGAGAATCCGAAATATCCTTTTGGTGATCCAGTTTTCTATCTCATTAATTTTTATCATTTCGGTTGTGCTGATCCAGTCCCAATCCAAGCACATCATGAATTTTGATTATGGATTTGCCAAGGAAAATATTGTCACTGTCAAGCTTTTTAACACTGAAAACTATTCCAGATTTGCGCAAGCTGTGGCTTCCAATCCTTCAGTCACTGAGGTTGGGGCGAGCTCACTGATACCGGGTGGAGGTTGGAATTTTGGTACCGAAGTAGTCAATCCGGATTTTCCTTTGGATAGCATTTCAAGCAATTTCTTTGATATCAATTCATCAGCTGTCGGCGTGTTTGAGCTGGAAATCTTGGCTGGTACCAACCTTCCTGCGGAAGGCAGTCCAAACCTGATTTTGATTAACGAGAAGGCTGTAAAGGAATTCAATTATGGCAGCAATGAGGAAGCTGTCGGAAAGCAATTGACGATCAACAATAACGGTGAATTTCAAAATTTGCAAGTAGCCGGCGTGGTCAAAAACTTTCAGTTTCTTTCTCCGGACCAGGAAATGCAAAGTTTGGTCTTGCGAAACAGGGAAAGTGAATTTGGCTTTGCCTTGGTGAAAATCTCCAATGAAAATCAGGCACAGACCCTGGCAGCACTTGAAGCATCCTGGAAGGAAGTAAATCCAAACTCTAAGTTTTCTTACAAATTCCTGGATGAGGAGCTCTTGTTTATCCATCAGGTTTTGGGAGATGTGACTTCAGTCATCGGATTGATTTCGTTTTTGGCGGTTTTTGTCTCTTGCCTGGGGCTATTGGGAATGGCGACCTATACTGCTCAAACCCGAATCAAAGAGATTGGAATCCGGAAAACCCTGGGTTCGAGCATTCCAGAGATCATCTTCCTTTTGTCCAAAACCTTTTTGGCTTTGTTGGGAATCGCCATTTTGGTGGCAGTCCCTGCGGCATATTTTATCAATAATTTATGGCTCAATTTCTTTGCGTCCCGAGTCAGTATTGGTTTTGTCCCGATTGGGATAGGAGTAGGTGCGATTTTATTAATCAGCTTGGGAATAATCTTTTCGCAGGCCTATCGAGCGGCTAGCGTGAACCCAATTGAGAGCTTGAGAAATGAGTAGCACCTGCAAAAGGCAAGAATCATGAATAAGAGTCAAGAATCAAGTAAAAAACGCTGAAAAAGGTGTTATGGATAGAAAATGGAAAGGCTGGAACCTTCCAACTTTCTAAAATTTTCAAATCAATTGAACAATGCTTAAGAATTATTTCAAAATCGCCTGGAGAGGACTTGCCCGAAGCAAATGGGTCGGTGCTATCAATATCCTTGGATTGACTATCGGGATTACTGCTTCCTTGCTGCTTTTTGTAGTGGTAGAGTATGAACTGAGTTACGATAAGTTTCAGTCGAATTACGAACAGGTTTATCGGATTTATACCCAAGACAAAATCGAAGATGGAATGGAATACACTCCCGGTGTTGCCAATCCTTTTCCTGATGCTCTTATGAGCGAGAAGCTCGGTTTTGAAAAGGTGGTGCCTGTGATCGTTCACGGTGAGGTTCAGGTAAATATCCGGAAGGATGAAGCTTCAGAATCTCCCGACAAGCACAAAGCAGAGACGATGTTTTTTTCAACTTCTCAATACAAAGACCTTTTTGAACTTAAGTTTCTATCAGGAAGTGAAAAGGTTTTAGACCAGCCCGATCAGGTTGTTTTGACACAGACCGAAGGTGAAAAATATTTTGGCAAGTGGGAAAATGCCCTTGGGAAAACCATCGAATTGACCAACGGGGTTTCGCTTGAAGTTGGGGCTGTGGTTGCTGATTTGCCAGACAACAGCAATTTTGATTTTGACCTGATGGCGTCGTATGAGACGATCCGGTCCCATCCAGATGAATTTGGATACGATTTGACCGAGTGGGGAAGTACCGGAAGCAATTTCCAAGTCTATGTGCAGACCAATCCGGAGACAGACATGGTATCAGCCCAAAGCCAGTTGGATGGTTTCACCAAAAAGCATTTTGAAGAAAGAGGAAATTCTATCAAATCCCATTTGATGCAGCCTCTTGGCGACATCCACTTTAATCCTGATTTGGAACCGCTGAGCGGACGATTGGTGCGCAAATCAACGATTCAAACCTTGATAATTGTTGGTGTTTTCATCCTGATCATGGCCTCCATCAACTTTGTGAATCTGACTACTTCCCTTGCAATAGGAAAAAGCAAAGAAATCGGTGTCCGAAAAGTAATGGGCAGTACCAGGTCTCAGATTGTCTTTCAATCCTTGGGAGAGACTTTTTTGTCTGTAATGATTTCGACAGGTTTGGCCTTGGTATTTGCCAATCTTCTATTGCCATTTTTGGATAAAATAGCAGATGTCCCGGCTTCAATCAGTTTCTTTCAACCGGTGATAATAGGCTTCATGGGGCTTCTGATTTTGGTTCTCACGCTGCTTTCAGGGTTTTATCCGGCTTTGATCATTTCCGGATTCAAACCCATCCAGGCATTGAAAAATAAGTTTCAGGGAGCGGAAATCGGAGGAGTTTCCATCCGTAGAGGCTTGGTCGTCCTTCAGTTTGCAATTGCACAAATCTTGATGATCGGTACGTTGATCGCAGTAAGACAGATGAATTTGGTGCAGGATACTGACTTGGGATTCAATAAGGAAGCAGTCTATTTCATGGAAGTGCCTTCTGATTCAAAGGAAAGCAACCGAATCGAATCTTTCAAACAGGAATTGCTGCGAATACCCGGAGTGATGGCAGCGAGCATGGGCTCGGATGTGCCTTCCTCTGACAACAACTCCGCGTCGAACTTTTATTTTGACCAGAAGAATGAAGATGTTCCTTTTCCAGCTTACCTGAAATTTGCCGATGAGGATTATTTTGAACTTTATGAAATGGAGTTTGCAGCTGGAACTGGCTATCCGGCAAGTGATACGATGCGAAATGTGGTGATCAACGAGACAATGGCCAAGAAACTTATGATCGCAACGCCTGAGGAAGCAATCGGAAGATTGATCAAGTTGGGAAGTGGAGAATGGGTTCCAATCACAGGAGTGGTCAAGGACTTTACAGTGAATTCGCTCCGGGAAGAAATGAAGCAATTGCTCATTTCAAGTATGAAAACTCAATATAATCAAGTGGCTGTCCGACTGGACAAAACCGCAGATAAGGCTACACTTGCAGCGATTCAAGAGAAATTCGGGCAGCTATATCCGGAGCAGATTTATACAGCAAGTTTTCTGGATGAATCGATTGCGGCTTTTTATGAGTCCGAGCAAAAGCTTGCGCTGGTTTACAAGATTTTTGCAGGTTTGGCCATTTTGATTTCCTGCATCGGATTGTATGGATTGGTCTCCTTTATGATCGGTCAGAAAGTGAAAGAAATCGGGATCAGGAAAGTCCTTGGAGCATCAGTAGGGCAAATCACATTTATGCTTTCTAAGGAATTTTTGATCATGGTGTTGATTGCATTTGGGATTGCGATTCCTTTGGCGTATTTCATGATGAAAGAATGGCTGGATACTTTTGCCTACAAAACCCAAATATCAGTTGGCTTATTTGCTCTAGTGATGACTGCTTCGCTTGTATTGACGATTTTGACTGTGGGTTCCAAAGCTGTGAGAGCTGCGATAGCCAATCCGGTGGATAGTTTGAAAGATGAGTGAGGACTTTAGAACCAAGAGACAAGAGCCGAGAATCAAGATTTTAGAAACAAGAGACTGGAGATAAGAGAAAAGAGAAAGGGAACAAGTGATAAGAGACAAGTGATAAGAGACAAAAGCCAAGAAGCAAGATCCAAAAATCAAGAGTGAACTTTCCAACTTTTAATTTTCCAATTTTCCAATATTTCAATTTAGAAATCATGCTCAAAAACTACTTCAAAATCGCCTGGAGAAACCTGACCAGAAATAAGCTGAGAGCAGGAATTCATATTTTAGGTTTGTCGATCGGGATTTCTATCTGTTTCCTGATTTTCAACATCGTTTGGTATTCTCACAGTTTTGATACGTTTCATCCGGACATTGAACAGATTTTCAGAATCAATTCACTCACCGACTATGGACCTGATGGTTCTTATCCAAATTCGGGCACCCCGGGACCTTTGGGAGAAGTGATTCAGGATGAGATGGCCGGAGTGGAGCAAAAAGGCAGGTTAAATACTTTATATCAAGTTTTGGTTGCTGTGCCGGACCAAAACAGAGTGATTGGAAGAACTACTTCTGCAACTTTTGCTGATCGTGGTTTTTTCAAAATATTTCCCCGAACCTGGCTTGCCGGAAATCCGGAAACAGCCCTCGAAAAACCGGAGTCTGTGGTGATTTCCAGAAAGAGTTTGGAGAAATATTTCCCCGGAACTGATCCCGCCAATGCGCTCGGGTTGGAATTGGTCTGGGTGGATGCAGACACGATTCGGGCACAGGTGACGGGCATTGTGGAAGATTATACAGAAAACTCAGATTTCATTTTTACCGATTTCATTTCATATAGTTCGATCCAAACCCAGGAGCAAAAGGAATGGTACGGTTTGCATAGTTGGGGAAATATCAATTCCAGTTCGCAGCTTTTTGTCAAAACAGTCCCAGGGATGACCGTGGAAGAAATGAATAAATCGTTTGAGAAAATTGTAGCCAAAAACTATAAATCAGATGAGGATGGCAAGACGAGTTTCTTTGCCGAACCTATTTCTGAAATGCACTTTGGACAGAACTACGATGACACGACCGTTTCAAAAGTCTTTTTGGACGGCCTGACTTATGTTGGTCTGATCATTTTGATTTTGGCCACTTTGAATTTTATCAACCTGGAAACTGCCCAGGCAATCGGCCGGGCAAAAGAGGTCGGAATACGCAAGACCCTCGGCGGAAGGAGGCTCCAACTGATTTTCCAATTCTTGACAGAAACGTATTTGCTCGTCATTATATCCACTGCATTGTCCTTAGGATTGGTTGAAATCCTCAGAGCACTATTCTCAGATTATTTGCCAAATGACTTCAGATTAGAATATCTCACAGGAGTAAATCTGGGTTTCTACTTTCTGTTTCCTTTAGTGCTCGCACTGATTTCGGGAATATATCCGGCGATGATCTTGTCAGGATATCAGCCTCAGCGAGCGTTGAAAGGAGAAGGAGCAGTGCACAGAGGATTTTCGATTGGTGTTTTTCTTAGAAAAAACCTGACAGTGATTCAGTTTTCCTCTTCAATAGGTTTTATCATTCTGGTTTTGGTTTTGAATTATCAGATTCGATATGTTTCAAGTCAGCCTTTGGGATTTGACAAAGACGCTGTCATGTATTCAAGTTTACCTTTTATGTCGGATCCTGCGAAGATGGTGCAACTGCAGGAAAGACTCATTCAGGATGGCCGGATTCAGGGCGCAAGTTTGAGTGGAAGTCTGGCTTCTTCCACCAGTTTATGGACTTCAGACGCCTACATCCCGGTTGATACCACAGAAAAGCAGATTTATATCCAGGTGATGAATGTGGATTCTGCCTTTCTATTTGTGAATGGCATTCCGCTTATCACAGGAAATGGATCTTCAAACAAAGAAGACGAAATCCTGGTCAATGAGAATTTTCTGAAAGAAGCCGGAATTGAAGATCCTCAGGAAGCCATTAATCTTGGGATTAAATTTAACGGTGATGAGAAAAAAATTGTCGGAGTCATAGGCAACTTTCATTCGAGAACGCTCCGGGAAGAAATCCGGCCTTTGGTCATGACTATCAATCCGGGTTATTTCCAAACGATCTCTGTCAAACTGGAACCCGGCCAAAATCTGTCTTTAGTCAAAACTGATCTGGAGAAATTATACAAGGATATTTATCCGTATGAAGAAGCAGAGTTCAAGTTTTTGGATGAGGAAACAGACCGATTCTATGCCGAAGACGTCAAAATTCGAAACGTGCTTGGTGCCGCCTGTATTTTGGCGATTTTGATTTCAGCCATGGGATTGTTTGGGCTTTCATCTTTTACGATTGCCCAGCGGACGAAAGAAATCAGCATTCGAAAAGTATTGGGAGCATCCATTCTTCAGATTCTTGGATTGATTTCCAAAGAGTACGTGATTTTGGTTTTGGTTTCGTTTGGATTGGCTGTTTATCCGGCGTATTATTTCCTGAATGATTGGCTCAATTCCTTCACGTACAAAATAGAGATGCCTTATTTTCTCTTTGTGCTATCGGGAATCGGAGTCATGGGAATTTGTTTGATTATTGTAGGGCTTCATTCTTATGCTGCTGCCCGTACGAATCCTGCCAAAGTGCTGAAGAGTGAATAAGGATTGTTGATGGGAAGGAAAAAGTATTATGGATTTACCAAAATACCGGAAACATGATAACCGTTCATGAATCCGGTATTTTGTGCTAAATAGGAATTGGTTTTTACACTACTGGCTACCTTGCGGATAATCATTTTATTAATTTGTCCAATAGTTTTACTATCAACCGAATCAATCCACTTTAACCCTAATACCCAATTCATGCGGAAACTTCATCTCTTGACTAAGCCACTGGCTTTTGCTCTTTTCAGCCTGCTTTTCATTTCCTGTTTCACTCAGAAAAAAGCGGGGGATTCAGATTTTACGGACCTTTTCAACGGAAAAAACCTGGATGGCTGGGTAGGCAATAAAACCTCCTACAAAGCAGAAGATGGCATGATCGTGATTGATCCCGACGATGCAGGTGGAGGAAATCTGTTTACAGAAAAAGAGTACGGCGATTTTATCCTGCGTTTTGAATTTCAATTGACTCCCGGAGGAAATAATGGGTTGGGAATTCATGCCCCGCTTACCGGAGATGCAGCTTATGTAGGCAAAGAAATTCAGATCCTGGATAATACTGCCGAAAAATATGCAGGGCTTCAGGAATACCAATTCCATGGATCTGTCTATGGTGTCATTGCGGCAAAGAAAGGATTTTTGAAACCGGTGGGAGAGTGGAATCAGGAAGAAGTAATTGTGCAGCACCCAAAAATCAAGGTAATTCTAAACGGGACCACCATTCTGGAGGGAGATTATCTGGAAGCCAGCAAAAACGGAACGCTTGACGGAAAAGAGCATCCGGGATTGCAGAGAAGCAGCGGCCATATTGGCTTTCTTGGACATGGTGATGTAGTCCGTTTTAAAAATATTAAAATCAAAGAATTAACCCCAACCAAATAATAACCTGACTGACAAAATGAGCAAAAGAATAGAAAATATCGAAAGGAGAGACTTTATCAAAAAAAGCGGATTTGGCTTTCTGGGCCTTGCTTTAGCACCTTCAGTTCTCGCCAAACTAAATGCCGACGGCCGCTTAAGAACGGCCCATATTGGCCTTGGAGGAATGGGAATGGCGGATTTGGATGCGATTTCTTCCCACGAACTGGTGGATGTAGTGGCGCTTTGCGATGTGGACAGTACCGCTCTTGCTGGTGCCAAAGCCCTCCATCCCAACGCGAAAATCTATTCAGATTACAGGATTTTGTTGGAAGAAATGGGAGGTCAGATTGATGCAGTAATCGTCTCTACACCGGATCATACACATGCCCCGGCATCTATGATGGCGATGAATATGAATAAACCGGTTTACTGCCAAAAGCCGCTAACCCATCACGTGACTGAAGCAAGAGCCATGAAAAAATTGGCAGAGGAGAAGAATCTTGTCACC
Source organism: Algoriphagus sp. (assembly GCA_029945945.1). Classification (GTDB taxonomy): domain Bacteria; phylum Bacteroidota; class Bacteroidia; order Cytophagales; family Cyclobacteriaceae; genus Algoriphagus. The sequence goes on from JAQSDM010000005.1 coordinate 891,227, forward strand.
CAAATGGGGATTCAGGTTCACTCATTCTATGATTATAAATTGGCCACGCTTCTGATTCAATCCGGCATCATCGGAAAGGTGAATACCGTAAGAGCCTGGTCTCCAAAAAACTGGGGTTATAATGGACCCAAACCAAAAGGAAGTGATCCGGTGCCGGCAAATCTGGATTGGAACTTATGGCTGGGAACTGCTAAAAAGCGCAAATACAAAGATGGAGTTTATCATCCGGGTAATTGGAGAAAACTGGTGGATTATGGTTGCGGAACTTTAGGAGATATGGGTGTTCATATTTTTGATACCCCGTACAATGCGCTCGAATTGGACGTTCCACGCACGATAATCAATGAATGTACGCCACCAACTGGTTTTGGATTTCCTGAAAATAATACCGTAACCTATGAGTTTCCGGGCACAAAGCACACCGCCGAAACGCTGAAATGGGTTTGGTACGACGGACCGGGCGCTCCCGCAGATCATGAAGATTTGAAACTTCCGAATGGTGAAAAATTGCCTGATCAGGGAGCGATGTTCATGGGAGAAAAGGGCAGGTTATTGCTTCCGCATTTCCAGCAACTTCCAAGACTGATTGTCGATGGGAAATACCAGGAAATGGACATTGAATCATTCAAACTTGGTGCTCCGGTGAAAGATTATGATTCGGAAAGCAAGAAACACTACCATCAATTTGTGGATGCCTGTTTGGGCAAAGGCGAATGCAGTGCGCCATTCTCCTATTCTGCCAGGCTTACAGAAACCATTCTACTTGGTGTGATTGCAGGGAGATTTCCAAACGAAAAGCTTTACTGGGACAGTGAAAAGGCTCTATTCTCTAAGAAGAAAGCCAATAAATTGCTGGACGGAAAGTACCGGAAGTTTTAGGAAGGCTGGAAGTTGGAAGAAGGAAGAGTCAAGTCTCAATACACAAGACAATTTTCTTTTTAAGAAACTGATCACTGCCAACTGCTCACCGATTCGTCCGCTGGCGAACAAAAATGTTCGAGAAAACAATAGGGTCAAATCCTAAAAAATGCCTCTGGATTGATTTCAGGGGCTTTTTTTATGGCATAAAACTGGAATCTAAATTCATCAACTATTCTCGCGAAGAATTTCATTTATGATCCAACTCAAAGACCTAGACAAATACATCGAATCCCGGTTTCAGCGGATTTTTATTCTCAAAGGGTTAAACCTCACCATCAACGAAGGGGAATTCATTACTCTGATGGGACCTTCCGGTGCCGGAAAATCCTCCCTGCTCAACATCCTCGGTTTGCTGGATGAGGACTATGCCGGTGAATATTCTTTCGGTGGCAAAGACATCAAATCGATGAAGGATAAGGAGCGTTCATCTTTGCATAAATCTGAGTTTGGCTACATTTTCCAGGCATATCATCTGATCGACGAATTGACGGTTTATGAAAATATAGAAACGCCACTTCTCTACAGAAATGTGTCCTCAGCTGAGCGGAAGAGCATTATTGCCGATCTCTTGGACAGGTTTAACATGGTGGCCAAAAAGGATTTATTTCCGGCGCAGTTATCCGGCGGGCAGCAACAATTGGTAGGAGTGGCGAGGGCGATTGCAGGACGACCGAGGGTATTGCTGGCAGATGAACCTACTGGAAATTTGCATTCCGGCCAAGCCAGGGAAATCATGGAAGTGTTTCAGGAATTACATAAAGAAGGGACTACAATCATACAGGCAACCCATGCCCGGGAAAATGCTGATTTCGGCACCCGATTGATCAATTTAATAGACGGAAGAATAGAAAAAGATGAAGTTATCATTCAAAAATAAGGGCTGGTTTGGCGTGCTGTTTTGCTTAGGGATCTCGGGTCAGGCCATGGCTCAGGAAACGCTGAATCTGGATTTCAAGCAAGCGGTAGATATTGCCCTTTCCAAAAATCTGACTTATAAAATTCAGGAAAACAATATGCTGATTTTGGAGAAAGAAAAGCAGGTTTCGATGGCTTCTCATCTTCCAAATGCTAACCTGACAACTTCTTTTCTCAGACAGACCGGACAGCAATTCCAGCAGGTGGAAGGGGAAATCGTGGTAACCAACGTGACCAACGAAATCGTATCATCTGGATTGAGTATGAATATGCCTGTATT
>JAQSDM010000005.1:893352-1080702 GCA_029945945.1 Algoriphagus sp.
ATCTTAGATACCCAATCTTCCAGACTGGCTTATCAGGCAGGGGAAAAAGCCCTCGAAAGAGCTAAGCAACAAGTCGTGTTTGACGTAGCCAGGAGGTATTTGCAAGTGCTTTTAGACAAAGAATTGCTCAGAATAGCTCAGCAAAACCTGGATAATCAGAAGCAGCAGCTCACCCAGATCGAGGGGTTTGTGGATGCAGGGTTGAGGACAATTTCTGATTTGTATAACCAGCAATCCGAAGTCGCGCGAGTAGAATCCGTAGTCGTTGATGCCCAGGTTCAAATGGAAAATGACGTCTGGGATCTAGCAGAATACTTGCAGTTGGAAGTCGGGGTGGCCCCGGAATTGGCGGCAGTAGATCCGTTGTCAAGAGAAGATTCATTCGAAGGAATGGAAATGGCTCAGCTTTATGAATTAGCCAAATCCAACCGGGCAGATCGAAATCAGCAGGAATTATTGACGACCGCCACTAAGAAGGATATGCAGGCAATCAAAGCGATGTATTTCCCCAGATTGAATGCGTTTTATAATTACAATACCTTCTTCACCACACTTGATGAGAGAACCCTGAGAGAGCAATTATTGAAGGTTTACCCACAGAACACCTTGGGATTGACACTCGCAATTCCCATTTTCAATAATTTCAATACTAGATTGGATGTGAGCAGAAGCAAAGTCGCTTATCAAAATCAGATCCTCAGGAAGGAATCTATAGACCGGAAAATCTACCAGGAAGTGAAGCTGGCTAACCAAAACTACAAGGCGGCAATTCAAAAAGAGAGAAATACGCAGGTTCAGGTATTGGCTGCCAATGAGGCGAAAAATGCCGTTCAGGAGAGATTCAGACTTGGTATTTCAAATTTTGTGGATTTATCGACCGCTAATCAGCAACTGGTGAACGCTCAGGCTGATCAGGCACAGGCGATCTACACGCTCTTTTTTCAGGAGATTTTGATGAGGCACGCAGTGGGTACGTTGGAGGTGACGGATTGAGGTAGGAGGGAGTTTTACCACAAGATCAAAGTCGCAGTTTCAGTTGTCCAGCTTCTCCGGAAGCTGGACTTTTTTTTTATCACAAAGTGTAAAATAAATTCTCTTCACGGCGCAAAGTCAAAAGGAATTAAATCACCTGCGATGGAGGCCGCTCCGTCGAAGAAAATAATCCTGAAGGGCAGACATTGCTTCAGCTTGGGGTGTAGCTTGCGGAACCCCTGATGGCCAAAAACAGTTGAGGTTGTTTTTTTTCACCGCAAAGTCCGCGAAGGAACGCAAAGAAGTAGGAGTTTTCATTGCTATTTTTTACGACCAAGGATTAAGAAAACAAGAAGATTATCGAGTGAGAGTGTCGTATTTCCGCAAAAAAAAAGCGGTATCCAATAACCATCCTTAAGATACTTGGGACTACATAAAAAAAAGCAGGCCCTTTATAAAGAGCCTGCTTTTCTAAAAAGTAATAGTTGGTTTTAGCTGTTAAAGCATTGCAAAGAACATATCCAGATCCGGGATCAAGACAATTCTTGTTCTTCTGTTAAGCGCCATATTTTCAGGGCTGTCATTACCTACCAAAGGCATGTAACTTGCTCTTCCTGCTGCAATCATTTTCTCAGGAGCTACATTGAAATCCATTTGAAGTTTACGGACGATTGAAGTTGCTCTTTTCACAGAAAGATCCCAGTTGTCCTGAATTACTCCTGTAGAGATAGATCTTGGATCAGTATGACCTTCGATCATTACTTGCAGACTTGGTTCTGCATTGATCACTTCAGCTAATTTCTTCAGCAAAGGGTCTGCCTTTGAGTTGATTTTATAGCTACCAGTAGTGAATAAAAGTTTGTCTGAAATAGAGATCATTACTACAGTTTGGTTGATGTCGATCTGAATATCGTCTTCCTCACCACCAGTGTTTTCGGTAATGTTCTTTTTGATGTTGTATTCCACTGCAAGGTTTACAGAATCTTCCAAAGTCTTGGCTTCGCTAAGTTTTGTCTGATCAACTTTAGTCAGTGTTTCATTCATTTTCACCTTTGAATTCTTGGACATCACGGTTGCTCCATCCAGACTTAGCATACCATTGTTGGTGGTAGTAAGTTCGTCATTCATAGATCTAAGAGAATTGATACGAGTATTGTATTCAGCTACCCTTCCTTCGATAACTGTCATTTTCGCCTCTAATTCTGCTTTTTCCTGACTTGTGGTTGCAAGTTCAGTCTGCGTTTTGAAAAGATTGCTTTCCAATTCTGTGTATTTCTTTTTAGATACACAGGAGACCATCATTCCGGCCCCCAAAATTCCTGTAATGATTAATAATTTTTTCATATTCTGTATATGTTTATGTTCCGGTATATCCAAACCAATTGCCATAAATAGAATGAGGAATTTTTGAATACGACTTATTCATGAAAAAGTGCCTTTCGTGCTCACAGGCCTATTTTTAGAAGGATTTTGACAGATTTGAAGCAAAAAAAAATCCCGGAGAGTATCCGGGATGAAGTCAAAATATGTAGAATAATTCCACAGATTGGGTAGGTGGGGTATCATCAAGTATGACCCAATCACTCCATATATCTATTGACGACTTTGAATTCATTCATCACCCGATAGGCTGCCCGTGTAATGTCTGATTGAAAATTTGGAGAGGAGTAGTCGAAGTTCGCAGCAGTGTAACCTTGCCAAATAGTGTTTCCCCTTTTGTTGTCAATCACATAGATAACAAGCATTCCTTCGTTTTCAGCATATTGGACACGGTTGTATGTTTCGTCTTTTTCCTGTTCCTTTTCGATTTCTCCTTGTTCATTCAATGTGGTGACTCCGCGTCTTTCCAGCCAATAATCAAACTCAGGCTGAGCGTAACCCCTGTAACGGATCGAATCTGAAAAGATTTTGTAACTCACCAGTAAATCCGGTTTTGTTGTCTGCTCTCTAAAGCCCTGCGAGCCCAATCTTGCACCAATGGTAGCTGTCAATACAGGATCTATTGGATTTTCGCTGTACTCGCTATGCTCAATAAAAGCAAAGGTTTTATACTTTTTAAAAGCACCCTGATAGTTGTAATCATATTCAGTGATATAGTCTTGTTGCGTGAAACATGATGCACATGCAAGCAGCAAAATTGCGAACGAAAAAGTGGAGAGTTTCATAGTAATAGTGGTCGATGTTTAGTTTTTTTTAAAACTTTTAAATCAGAAGCATTGTAACTGATTGCTGAAAAATTTGTTTTGGACAACGAGTTGGGATTCAGAATTCTATAGACTTAATTTACGAAAAATCGAGGGGAAGAAATTTTTTTCAGCTGTTATTTTTTTTAGAAAATTTTTAGGAAGGTTAATTATATCCTAGCGGGAATACAATTGATGAAATGCAGAAAGTTGGAGATAAGTTTTTGACTTGGTATCCGTGGTTTGATCCATGATTCCAATTTGAAAGGAAAGATTTTTCACAACCCGATATCCAATTCCCAGATACAATCTGTTTCGGTCAAAATATTCAACGCTATCCTCCAATTTTTCTCCATTTATAAAAAGTTCATCATAGCCCTGAACGTACCAGGAGCCTTTTTCTCCCAATTCGATTGAATTGATTTGCACATTTACAAAAATCGCGTACCGAAACCGGGTTTTGAAATCCACATTTTCGATCCACCTCTGCTCGTATCTGAATCGATGCATCAATCCGACTTTCCCAACTTTTTGCCTCAGGATGACTTCCTGATACAACCGATTCTCATGAATGGAATTTGTCGCATCTCCTTCAGCCTGAGAAGTAATGGATCCATATCCTGCCAGGAAACTTGCCGCGCCATTTTTCAGATTGTATTGCAAACCTGTTCGAAGGAGCATTTGCTCGAGGTCACCGATTGCGTTGTGATTCCGGTATTGAGCTTCCCCATGAATCGCCCAGGGACTATCCGTAAATCTGAAATTCCCGAAATACATATACCACGCGCCCAGATCGCTGCTTCCCTGCGAAAAACCAAAATTTGAAATTGAGATGAAGGTGAGGAGGAGGATAAGTTTTTTCATTAATTAACTGGTGACTTAAGCTTGCAGAAAGGGTTTAAAAATCAAAACTCCAAAATTTCCTCAAGGTTTATCAAATACATTCCTTCAACCCTTGTTCGATCGGGGTGGGTTTCAGCCCATAGGCCTTCTCGATTTTGGTGGAATCCAAACAATAATCCTGGTCGGATTGGTAGCGAAGCTCTTTTACTTCCTTTAAAACCGGGATAAATATTCCCAGAACCGAAATCATCCAGGGAGACATGACCTGAAGTTTTGCGTTTTTCGAAAGGAGCCTGTTCAAGATCAAAGTGATTTCTTTTCCGCTCGGGTAGGAGGGATCTGTGGGAAGATTCCAGGTTTGATTCCAGGCGCTTTCCTGCAAGGCCAAAAACGCCGTCGCTTTTCCTGCGTCAGGGATATAGGTGAAGGAATGCTTTTTGTCTCCGGAGTAGAGCCATTGAGGGTTTTTCCCGGCTTTCATCCGATTGATGACGAGTTCGTTCAGGACGCTATTATTTGCTCCGGGACCGTAGAAATCCGCAGCCCGCGCGACGATGGCTTTTAGCTTCCCGGACTTTACTTCTTTCCAGAGCATTTCCAGGATTTGCTTTCTCACTTTCCCTTTTTCACTTTGAGGATTCAGGGGCGTTTCTTCGGTCAAGTGCCCCACTTGAGCCGGATCGAGCGCATACATATTGTCGAAGAAGACCAGTTTGGCGCCATGAGAGATGCAGGCATCGAGCGTATTTCTCATAATGATGGGCCAGTCATGCTTCCAGATAGCGGTTTTATACGTAATCCCTGCGACGAGAAAGACGATTTCCGAACCTTTGACCGCATCCGAAACCTGATTGGCATCCAGCAAATCAGCTTTGACCAATTCATCGCCGGGATGGTCCGGGGATGAATTTCGACTCACTTGCCGAAGGACGATCCTTTCTGATCTCAATTCAGATGAAAGAACTTTGGCGATGTTACCATTTGCGCCGAGGATTGTAAAAACAGCCATACCTATTCAGAAAAGATCGTTTACTTACTAGCTAATAAGGAGTAAATTAAGCATTCCATTGGATTTTGATTCCATTTGTCCAGAGGCAAAATGCCAATTCAATTCCAGAAAACTCTTCCCTTAACCTTCCAGATTGCCATGTTTCGATCTTTTTTATTTTGTCTGTTTATAGTTTTTCTTTCCTGTTATCAAGCCTTTTCCCAACAGGTCTTTGAGGCAGATGTAATTGTCTACGGGGGAACTTCAGCCGGGGTGATGGCTGCCGTTCAGGCAAAGAAAATGGGGAAATCTGTGATTATTGTTTCGCCCGATATTCATTTGGGTGGACTCTCTTCGGGCGGTCTTGGGTTTACAGATACCGGAGACAAGTCTGTGATTGGCGGTTTGGCGCGTGAGTTTTACCATAGACTCTACCTGCATTATCAGCAGGACTCAGCCTGGAAATGGCAGAAAAAGGAGGAATATGGCAACAAAGGTCAGGGAACTCCGGCTATTGACGGGGAATCCCGGACGATGTGGATTTTTGAACCTCATGTCGCAGAGCGGGTTTTTGAGGATTTTGCAAGGGAGTTTGAACTCGAAATTTACCGGGACGAATGGCTGAACCGGGAATCAGGAGTGGAGATGACGGATAAAAAGATCAGTTCTATCACAACCCTTTCGGGGAAGAAATACAAAGGGAAAATCTTCATCGATGCCACATATGAGGGAGATTTGATGGCTTCGGCAGGCGTGAGTTACCATATAGGGCGGGAGTCAAATGAAACCTATGGCGAAACCTGGAACGGTGTTCAGGTCGGTGTTTTTCAGCACAAGCATTATTTCAAAGAAAACATAAGTCCGTTGGTTGATCCGGAAGATCCCACATCTGGGTTGCTGCCGGAAATTTCAAGTGAGCCTCCGGGCAAAAACGGGGAAGGAGATAAGAGATTGCAGGCATATAATTTCAGAATGGCTTTGAGTCGGCATCCGGAAAACCGGGTTCCGTTTGAGAAGCCAGCCAATTACGATCCGAAACGCTACGAATTGCTGGCGAGAGTCTATAGCGCTGGCTGGACCGAAACGTTTGAGAAGTATGATCCGATTCCTAATCTGAAGACTGATACCAATAATCACGGGCCTTTCAGCACAGACTACATCGGTAAAAACTACGAGTATCCTGAGGCAAACTATGCGGAGAGGCGGAAGATGATTCAGGAGCATGAAGAGTACCAAAAAGGCCTGATGTATTTTTTGGCCAATGATCCGGAGGTTCCGGCCGAAGTGAAATCAGAGATGGCGCAATGGGGTTTAGCGAAGGATGAATTTCAAGATAATGGAAATTGGCCCCATCAAATCTATGTGAGAGAAGCCCGGCGAATGATCGGTAGCTATGTGATGACCGAGCACGATGTATTGGGAAAAATTGAAGTTCCAAAGCCTGTCGGAATGGGTTCCTATTCTCTGGATTCCCACAATGTGCAGCGATTTGTGACCAAAGAGGGTTTCGTCCAAAACGAAGGAGACATTGGCGTTCATCCCGAGAAACCATACAGCATATCACTGGGAACTTTACTTCCCAAAAAAGAAGAATGTACGAACCTGCTGGTTCCGGTTTGTGTGTCAAGTTCGCATACAGCCTTTGGATCGATTCGGATGGAACCTGTGTTTATGATTTTGGGTCAGTCAGCAGCCGCGGCGGGAATCCTGGCAATCGAGAATAATCAGGCAGTTCAGGATATTTCCTACGAAAGCCTTCGCAAGATTTTGGAGGATGAAAAGCAGGTTATGAAGATAAATTAGTACTATTTTAGGAGGCTATTTTTTTTCAGAATTTTCCGTCGATGAAAAAATTAAAGAAAGCTCTAAAGCGTATTCCAGGTGTTGGTTATTTGGCTAAATCATTACACAATGTATTGTTTCCGAAAATCCATATTCCTGCATACTGGATAGATCGATACGTCAAAAATTCGTCCTGTGATATAGTTCAGATTGGTTCAAATGATGGAAGGACCGGGGATCCGATTTATTCTTTGATCATAGCAAAGACAAAATGGAAAACAGTTTTGGTTGAGCCTGTTCCTTATTTATTTGAAAGGCTAAAGAAAAATTACCCGGCTGAACCAAGATTTAGATTTGAAAATGCAGCGATCAACGATGGGATAAAACAGGTATTCTACTTTGTAAATATAAAGGAGGATGGAAAGTTGAAAAACTTCCCTAATTGGCATGATCAATTGGGTTCTTTCAATAGGGCAAATATTACGAATCATCTGGATGGAACTCTTGAACCTTTTATTGAAGAAATGGAAGTTGATGGACTCACTCTTGATGATCTTTTCAAGAAAAACGGAGTTGAGAATCTGAAACTACTTCATTTAGATACCGAAGGATACGATTGGAAGATTTTATCCCAGCTTGATCTGAAAAAGCTTCAGCCCGCGGTCTTATTTTTTGAGCATAAACATTTGAGTGAAGCTGAATTGGCGGAAGCAAGCAATTTTCTCGAACCCGAGTTTCATGTTTTCAAATTCGAATCCGATTTCCTTTGTTTGCGAAAAGAGATCCTGAAAAAAAGTGATCTTCGAAAGCTAAATGAGTTGATGAAGTCTGCAGAAAGCATATGACAACTCTACGTAATTTCAAACAGCACCTTGGGGTGAATCATACGTTAAAAGGAATAGCCAAAGCGAAGGAGTGCTATAAAAAGTGACTCCCGGCATGTGTAATTAATGCAGTTTTGGATAAGGCTGAATATTCTAAAGTAGTGGGTTTTTTATCGATACCAAAAGGATCAAGGATAGGATTATATTAAGGGTATTATTATAAAAAAATAAGATAATTCACTAATTTACAGTAAGATAATTAGTGGTTCTCCTGATTCATCTGACATATATTTGTTCATTTTAAAAACTGAAATTCTATGAAAATTTCTTTTGAAATGAAAATATTCTTAGGATTCATCATCAATGTATTGGTCGTCATTGCATCCGGACTAATATTCATTTCACGAATGGATCAGGAAAGGGATAAAACCATGGATTCCAGTTTAAATTGGATCGAACTTTCATTGTTCGCTCTTTCCATTCTTTTGCTTTTCATTGTTTATTTTATCATTCGCTATCAATTCCGGGCCAGACAAGCTTCAGAAAAATTACTTTTTGAAAACAAACAATTATTGCAATCCATTATCGACAACACTTCCAACCCGATTTTCATCAAAAAGTTAAATGGTGAATACTTATTGGTAAACAAAGATTTTGGGGCTCTGTTTAAGATTTCGAAAGATGAAATCATAGGTAAAACAGACCACGATTTTTTGCCGAAAAATGTGGCAGAAATGTATCGAAATTCAGAAGCCGAAGTCATCAAAAAACTCCGGGAATTGAAAACTGAAGAAACCATTGACCTGGAAGACGGCAAGCACACCTTTTTAGCCGTAAAATTTCCATTATATGATTTAGCAGGAAGGATTTACGCCATTGGAGGGATTTCAACTGACATTACGGAGCGGAAAAAACTGGAAGAATCATTGGCTTCATCTGATAAATTTTTCAATATGTCGACCGAAATGATGGTTATTGCTACTTCCGACACATTCATAAAAGTCAATCCAGCAACCATTAGAATATTAGGATATTCTGAAAAAGAATTAATAAGTCAACCCTTCTTGAATTTTGTTTTTCCCGAAGATAAAAACAACACGACAAATGAAGTGGTAAAGCTTAAATCCGGTGCCATTACCATGCAATTCAAAAATCGGTATATCTGCAAAGACGGAAGCCTGAAATGGTTACAATGGTTTACTTCTCCGGATGTTTCTACAGGTTTATTGTATGCGGTGGCGCAAGACATTACAGCTATTGTCAACTTAGAAAAAGAACAGCAAAAAGCGATTGAAGAGTTATATGAAAATGAAGAAAAACTGCGGTTGATTGTTGAAAATATTGGTGAAGGAGTAATTGTGGCCAACTCCGATAAAAAGATAGTGTTGGCAAATGATATGGCACATGAAATTTTTGGAATTGGAGAAGAAGACAAAATTTCCTCCAATTTTACCAATCATTTTCAGCTTTTTTTTCCCGATGAAAGAAGCACTTTTCCTTCTCAAAATTTACCGATGGAAAGGGCATTTAAGGGTGAAGTCACCGATGATGTAGATGTGGTCCTTTGGGATCCGGCTACGCAGAAAAAGAAGAGAGTCCTTATCAGCGGAAGGCCTTTGGTAGATCAGGAGAATCATGTGGTTGCCGCAGTAATTACCATCAAAGACATCAGTAATTATAAAAAATTAGAAGAGGACTTAATCGAATCCGAAAACAAATACCGGCAATTAATCGGATTCAGAAAAGGAGAAAATAAGGAGCCTAAATAAGCGGATAGTTTTCTGGAAAATTCATCGTTCCCTTCAGGAATTCGAGAATCAAATAACTGACTTTTGCTTTCTTCTAAAGCATTCCTTCGTCTAATCAATTTTGAGTTTTCAGATCTTTGAATTCAGGATTCTAAAGTAATTGCAAATGGCCTGAAATAGTTGAAAGTTGTGGTGGATATAAGCATACTTTCAAATTGAAGCCGGATTCAGGTAACTATCCCTGACTTGCCTGTAGCAGGAAATATCTCCTCCAACCGTGTATCACCTTTTCCCCGCCAGCGTAAAAGGAAGCATAAAAAGGTTTCGGACGAAGGAGAAGGATAAATCGACTGCAAAACCCAGTAATCGAAATGGCAAAAGTAACAACCAAACAAATGGATAAAGGATCAATGCGATCAGGGCGAACGGCCAGCAAATCACAAACAAAAGGCACCAAAGTAAAAACGTAAGCATGTCCGGTTTTTAGGTTTTCCGTTCAAAATTGCAATCCCTGTACCAAATCCATAAATAGCCTTTCAGGGTGATTTATTGCTATTTTTGATTTGGAACTTGTCCTAAAAGTGAACGGTTTCGGATGGGAAAGCGGACAATCTTTACTCTGTCGACAGTCCACGGTCGACGGACCACAGCACCTCTGGTTGGACTTCAGACCTTTTTTTAATTGGTTACTATTGATTAAGCCGATTTGATTCAGGAGAATTTTTGGGATTAGTATTTTGGTACCTCTATTTCATCCTCATAAGTAAATCCCTGAATTGGGGCTGATACAAAGAGCAAATAAAATCACGGTCTTCATCAGACAGCTTCGCGATTCCGTGGGTGTTCAGCTCCGCCTGTTCGGGCGTTTTGATGCCGGGGATGACCGTGGATACTCCCTCGAAACTGAGAATAAAACTCATCGCCAATTCCGTTTTACTGATTCCATACTTTTGGGTGAGCGGCCAAATCTGTTCCAGCAAATCCAGGGAATTCGAAAGGATATCAGGTGGCAAGCGGAAAACACGATGGTCATCTTGCGGAAATCGGGTTTCCTTTGTGAATTTGCCGGTCAGCAAACCAAACTGCAAAGGCATCCGGGCGATGATTCCGTAACCAGCCTTTTGGGCTTTATGGACAATCGACAAAGCCTCCTGATTGATGATATTCAAGACTAGTTGAAAACCATGACCGATGTTATGATTCAGCATGAAATCTGCTTCCGGAAAAGGGTCAAACGTATTCAGTGAAATTCCCCAATACCGGATTTTCCCTTCCTGCTTGAGTTGTTCCATGGCTTCCACGCAACCGCTGCTCTCGAGATCCGAGACTTTTGCAGTATGCAACTGGTAATAATCAATGCTTTCCCGCTTCAATCTTCGGAGACTTCCTTCACAGGATTTCAGGATATAGTCTTTGGAATAATCGACAAAAATGCTTCCATCCTCTTTCAGTCGATGGCCGACTTTCGTCGCTACGATCACTTCGGGATTATTCCCAAAAACCTCACCGATCAAGTCTTCCGAGTGACCAAGGCCATAAAAATCAGCCGTGTCGAAGAAGTTGATCCCAAGTTCCAGAGATCGGGTGAGGGCTTTTCGGGAAGTGTCATCATCGACATCTCCCCAACCTATCGGAATATCTCCGGCCATTGCGGGTCCGCCTATTCCCCAGGCACCAAATCCTACTTCGCTGACGCTGAGGTCCGTTTTTCCAAATTTTCTGTAATTCATGGTGTCTGTAATTTCCTTCTTTTGGCAGAGACTTTATAAAGTTGTAGGTTTTTTCTGCTTGGTACCCATCGTCAGTAAGACGATTGTGACCAGGATGAAAACGGTTCCCAACCAGTCCATTTTTCCGAAGGAAACATCCAGCCAAAGTACCGCTACCAAAGCAGCAGATAAGGGCTCTACCGAGCAAAGCAGGCTCGCAGTTTGGGCACCTATGATTGTCACTGATGTGAGAAAGAAGAAAAATGCAATCACGCTTCCAAACAGGATAATGTAGGCGAAAGCGGCCCAGGTTCCCGCGTCCCAAGTCCCGGATATTACCCAAGGATCACTGACAAATGAGAAAGCAATTCCTCCGATGAGCATTCCCCATCCGGTCACCGTTGCAGCAGAATATTTGCGAAGCAATTGTCCTGGATAAATCGTGTAGAAAGCCAATGCAACAGCTGACAAAATCCCCCAAAACAGAGCTTTTTCGGAAATGACAAGTTGGTTAAAGCTACCGTGCGTGACCAATAGGAATGTCCCGGCTAAGGCTAAAACCAATGAAGCATATTCAATCAGAATCGGCCAGCGCCTGTTTTTGATTGCGTAAAAAGCGACCACCAACAAGGGTCCGATGTATTGTAAAACCGTGGCAGTGGCTGCGTTGGATAGGTTGATGCTGTAGAAATAGGTGTATTGAACGGCGACCATTCCGAAGATGCTGAATAGCAATAATTGAAAAGCATCACGTGGATTTTTCCAGATCTGGAAGACCTCTGTTTTTTTGTTGAAAACAGAAAACATCACCAAAATGAAACCCGCCAAAAGTAACCTCCAGCAAACCAACCAAGCCGGATCGATATTTTTTTGCTCGAAGAGATACTGTGCACAGGTGCCGGAAATCCCCCAGAAAATGGCAGAGGATAAGGCCATGATTAATCCCGGAACCTGGCGCTGGCTGGTATTGATTGACATATTGGGTGAATGCTTGCCTTCAAGTAAAAGCCGAATTTAAGGATGAGAAGGTCGATTTGGTTGAAACACAAAAAACAAAAATTAACCGAATTGGAATCGGTACTAAATATTTTAAAAAAAAATAAGTAATACGTAAGTAAAAATACTTAATTATTTTTAATTTAGGATTTCTAATAAGAGTCCTATGGTATCTGTTTCTTCCGCACTTTCTATTATTAATCAGCACGTTGCTGTTTTGAATTCAGTGGTCATTCCTTTAGAGAGATCACTGGGGTATGTTTTGGCGGAAGATATTTTTGCTCCTATTTCTTTACCACCATTCAGACAATCCGCAATGGATGGATACGCGCTTCGCCATGGTGTTTTGATGGATTACGTGTTAGTGGGGGAGTGCAAAGCCGGTGATTTCAAAGAGTATGAATTGGTAGAAAATCAGGCTGTTCGGATTTTTACCGGAGCGAGAGTTCCTGATCAGGCTGATACCGTGATCATCCAGGAAAATATTAAAATAGAAGGTTCCAGAATTCAGGTTCAGCAGGTGCCAAAACCATTCTCTAACATAAGACCGATGGGAGAACAAGTAAAGAAAGGCGAATTGATCGCAAAAAAAGGAGCGAAAATCAATGCAGCATTCATTGGTTTTCTGGCTGGATTTGGGCTGGAAGAGGTTTTAGTCAATAGTAAACCCAAAATTGCGTTGATCGTCACCGGAAATGAGCTTCAGGGGCCCGGAAATCCCCTGAAGCCTGGTGCCGTCTATGAAACCAACGGAATTACCATTCAAAATATCCTGGCGGAAAATGGCTTTTCGATCGAAAGTTTGGTCCACGTTCCTGATGAAGAAAGGGCAATTGAAGAGGCCATTTTTAATGCCTTAGCATACGATTTGGTTCTGATTTCCGGGGGAATTTCGGTCGGTGATTATGATTTTGTAAAAGCAGGATTGGAGTCAAACCGGGTCGAAGAGAAGTTTTATAAAATCAATCAAAAGCCTGCCAAGCCGATCTGGTTTGGGAAAAAGGATAAATCTCTGGTTTTTGCCCTTCCGGGAAATCCCGCTTCTATGCTAATGTGCATGCTCGTTTATGTGATTCCGGCTGTCCGCAAGATGGTTTCAGGAAAGGCGCTTGAGCTGAATTTCAAAAAAGGCATTTTGAACGGGCAGATAGAAAACCGATTCAAAAAATCTCTATTCCTTTTGGCCATTGAAGAAGATGGGATAGTGGAAATTCTGGAGCAACAGGCATGCAGCATGTTGATTTCTTTTGCTCAAAGTAACACGTTAGTTTATGTCGATGAGACCCTAGAAAGGATAGAATTTGGCGGTCAAGTAAGGTACATTCCCATAAACCGAAGCTAGCATGCTCAATTTCCCAGGAACTGAAATCTTGAAGAACGATCAGCCGGCAGCCTACATCCTTTGTGGTGGAAAAAGTACCCGAATGCAAGAGGAAAAAGGGCTCGTTCTTTTCCAGGGAAAGACATTTCTCCGGTGGATTTTAGATGCAATCGCCCCTCTGACCATAAAACCAATTTTGGTGACCAAAAACAGCGCTTACCAATCCTATGGTTTGGAAATGATTCGGGATGTTTTTGAGGATAAAGGCCCTGTTGGAGGAATCCATGCCGCTTTGCTCCATTCTTCGCAGAACCAGATTCTTCTATTAAGTTGTGATATTCCAAAAATAACCACCGAAGTTCTGGTTTACCTGATTCAAAAATCACAGGAGTTTCCAGATAAAATCTCCTTCCTGTCGGATGGAATCAATGATTATCCATTGATCGGAATTTACCCTAAAACTGCTCTGGAAACTTTCAGCAAATCCGTTGAAGCAGGGCATTTAAAACTTTGCCCGCTAGTCTATTCCCTTCCTCATCAACGAGTGGTACTGGATCCGGCAAGGAAAATTTCCCTCCAAAATATCAATTCCAAAGAGCAACTTCAAAGCTTATCTTAAACCTATTTCATATGAAAAATTCACTGGAAAAAATCCCTCATTTGACGCTTATCGGAGCAGGACCCGGCGATCCGGACTTACTTACTTTGAAAGCTGTAAAAGCGCTTGAAGAAGCGGAAGTAGTGCTTTACGATGCATTGGTCAATGAAGAAATCCTGAATTTGGCGACCAAAGCGGTGAAAGTTTCTGTGGGAAAACGGAAGGGAGAGCATTCATTCACCCAGGACGAAATCAACAAACTGATCGTGACGTATGCTTTTGAATTTGGCAGAGTGGTGCGATTAAAAGGAGGAGATCCCTATGTTTTTGGAAGAGGGAAGGAAGAGGAGAATTTCGCCGCGATACATGGGATCGGAACGACGGTCATTCCTGGAATTTCTTCCAGCATTGCGGTGCCGGCTTCATTGGGAATCCCGGTTACGTACAGAGGAATTTCCGAAAGTTTCTGGGTGATCACTGGCACGACAAGTTCAGATGAACTCTCAGGAGATGTGGCTTTAGCAGCTCAATCGACAGCGACTGTTGTGATTTTGATGGGGCTTTCGAAGCTGGAGGAGATTGCAAGAATTTATTCCGCTCTTGGCAAATCAGAAATGCCGATTGCTGTCATTCAAAACGGGACAAGACCCGACCAAAAGGAAGTAATCGGAACGATGGATTCGATCCTTGAATTGGTAAAAGAACATGAAATCCAGGCACCGGCTGTAATGGTGATTGGAGAAGTGGTTCGTTTGGCGAATGCAAAAGTTTCTGAGAATTTGAAATATGATGGGGAGGATGAGTTTATTTTTCAAAACCTGGATACCATTCCTTTTTAAAATCGCAAAAAGACCTCGACTTTAGGTTCAGGAAAATCTCTCTCGATGAGTAAATAAATCAAGCAAGAAAAGGAGTTGAATTACTCCTCTTTCAAGGAGTATTTCAACAGGTTTGGCGCCACGATAAGCTGAACCCAGCCCCAATTATTGGTTTGGGCAGAACTGACCACTCCTTTTATTTCCTGCAGGCTTTCGGTGTCAAAAAACTGAGAATATCCCACGTTCATTTTGATGTTTTTGGCGATGATTCTGGTATAAACCAAATCTAATTCTGAGCCCAGATAGCTGTCCATATTTTGTTCCAGTTCAGCATTCGAAGCGAAGAAATGAAGATCCGCTCCCAAACTGGATTTTTCGCCGATAGAAACCAAGGCTTTGGCGTAGACATCATTCAGCCCGACATTGTTGGCGTGATTTCCCACATAGAAATAGTCCATCAATCCATTGAATTTATGATTCGTCCCAAAGAGCGGAAAGAATGAATGATTCTTGGATTCACCAGCTTGGTCCGTCCCGCTCAATGATTCAAAGCCTACTGTAAAAGTAACTTTCCCAGGTTTGTACTTCGCTTCAACCAAGTATTGGTAAGCGGAAAGATCCATTAAAGCCGCCGCTTTCCCTGTTTGCAAATAGGCGGAACCCGTAATCGTGAAAACGCTGAGAGGAAAAGTAAAATAGGTCCCGGTAGTTTGTCGATAATAAACTCCATCTGCAACAGG
Organism: Algoriphagus sp.; assembly: GCA_029945945.1. Classification (GTDB taxonomy): domain Bacteria; phylum Bacteroidota; class Bacteroidia; order Cytophagales; family Cyclobacteriaceae; genus Algoriphagus. The sequence goes on from JAQSDM010000005.1 coordinate 908,875, forward strand.
AATTGGATCATTGGTAAACTTCTGGAATCCATTATTCAGAAAGAGGAAACTGACAGATGATTTATCCCAACTTTTCTTGGAGTGGACCATTTGCATGACTTTGTAGGAAGAGGAAGTATTTATGGAATATTCCGATCCGACGTTTTTCTGAATTTCCTGGTTGAAAGCAAAAGCCAGATCGATGTTAAACCGGTTTTTGGAATAAGTCAACATTGCTGCATCATGAAAACGGCCTTGCATAGTCCAATCCACTTCGCCGAGAATTCGCTGGTCATCGTAAGAAAGTGTTTGCCGGCCAAGTTTCATCGACCAGTTTTCGGTGAAGGAATAACTCAGCCAAGCCTGAAAAAGTGAGAAGGAATTGTTTTCATCTTCGATCGAAAGCTGCTTGCTATCTCCCCAGGTGCTGACATCCTGTACACTGAAATAGACTTTCAGCTTTGGGTCCTGATAAGCAAAATTTAATCGGGAACGCTGGGTAACAAAAGCAGCCGGTTTTCCATTTTCAGGAAATAGATTCCCAAAACCATGGCGGTATTCAAATCTTGGCCGAATGTCAGCATCCAAAGAAAACGTCTGAGCTTGAGATAGTCCTGCAAGGCCTAGGAATAGAAGGGTAGAGGTAAGAATTTTCAGCATAATAGGTCGATTTAATTTTGATTAAAAATAAGTATAAATACTTATAAAATCTAAATTAAATACTTAAAAAAATACGTATATTTTATTTTCTCAAAAAATAGAATCTGAATATAGGTGCCGCCGGAAGTGTCTTCACTCCAGTATTTTTTTGGATAAAGAAGGTCTGTGGGGACACAGACCTTGGTTTTTTTTTTGGGTCACAGATCTTGCTGGTTTAAAAATCTCTGTGTTCCTCCGTGCCTTCTCGGTGTAACTCCGTGTAACAAAATCTTTAATTATTACTCCAGGAGTTTGGAAAATTTCTTCTTCACGAAGCTTGATTTTGGAGCTTCGCAAAGTGAACAGCAATAGGATTCTGGCAAATCCTCAAAGGATGTTCCTGAAGGAATTCCTTGGGTCAAATCTCCAAAAACCGGATCATAAACGGTCAGGCAATCTTTGCATTGGTAAGCTTCCGTCACAATAGGAGGGGCTTTTGGCATAGGTGCTTTCTCGGAACCCGTTTGTTCATTTCCCAATTGCTCAAAATACATTTGACTCAATTCGATGAGCAATCCGGGTAATTCCTCTTTATCCACTTCTTGTACATAGACAAGGTATTCCTGGGTATTTGGATCAAAGTTTTTGGCGTAAAGCAGGTTATACGTATTTCGGATTTTCAATCCTTTCATTTCCTGCGGTGGCTCATTTTTCTCGATAATTATCGAGGTGAAATAATACGCTTTTCGGGTATAATCGGTGATTCCAAAAGTGAGCCCATATGTACTGATGTCGTGCTTATCAAAGTAAGAGACCAGGAATTCTTTGAGTTTTAGCGCTGATTTATTATTGACAGGCAAGTGCCAGTTCAGTTCCAGCATCGAGTGGCGAACGTTTATTCCGTATTTCCCCAGCAATTTTTCCCATTCGAGTTTGGACTGTTCGGGGATCCCTTTTATGATCAGGGATTTCCAGGGAGTGATCGAAATCTTACCGATTTTACAATCCGAGCATAGATCACAAAGGACTTTCAGAAAATTGGTGTAATACTTATTATTTCTCCAATAGAGCCCGAGCCAATAGCTGTCAGAACCCACCCGATTGATCCCTTCGTAATATGGAAATGGGGAAAAGGGAACTTCAAGAGGTTTATCAACTGTCCTGTTGTTGGAATCAATTGCATCATTTACCAACTCAAATAGAAACTCAACTGTCTCAGGTTCTTCCTTCAAAATATCCTCGATAGCTGCTGCAACTTTGGCCAAATCCCAACTGTAAATAAGCGCCGGATACATTTGGTTGGATTCCCATTCCGGAAGTCGGACATAGAGATACCAGTAATCCTCGTGCTCCGAAGCTATGAAATTCAAATGCCCGGTGAACAAAGGAACTAACCGCTGCCTTGGATCGGTGATGTTGATTTTCAGGGTTGGCTGAAGTCGAAATTGCTCCAGAATATACAGGTATCGATCGCCTGTCAGCCAGGGAGTATTTGGGAAAATGTCCGCTGAAACGTAAGAGGAAACGATATTTTCAGCGCCTTCTTCCTCCGGCGAGATGATTTGAAACTTGTTTTGAGCATCAACATTGACGGCCTCATCTTCTTTGATAAACAAGATGTCTTGTCTTGAACCGAGGGAAATCGTGTCCAGTCCGGCGCTCTCTGCCAGTTCCAAAATTTGTTTTAATTCGGCAGGGGAGAGAACTCCGCCTTTGACGACTACTCTTGAAAATGTCTGCTTCATACCGGTATTCTCGCTTGGTTTAGTATTTCCCGAACTTCAGTTTTGCAGCTTCCGCATCCCAAACCTGCACCGGTTTGAGTACAAAGTGCGGCGAAATTTGTGCAGCCGCCGGCGATTGCCTCTTTGATATTTCCTTCGCCCACCCGGCTGCAGCTGCAGACGAGCTTGCCAAGAATGGGTCGGGTCTCGGAAGAACCCATGAGTAAGGATTTTCTTTTTTCGGAGAGCTCAATCTTATTTTCGATCAAACTTTTAAACTCAGCGAATTCGCTTTTGTCTCCCATCAAAACCGCCCCGATCAGCAAGTCGTCTTTTACGATACACTTCTTGTAATATCGCCTGCTCAAATCGGTGAAGATGATTTCTTCGTAGCTGTCATCGTTTTCAGGAATCAGGATGTCTCCAATGCTGCAGAGCTCCAGATCTTTGAATTTCAGGATATTCATCAGGACCGAACCAAGGTAAGAACTGCTGATGTCACCGGCTATGAAATTTGCCAAAATTGCTGCCTGCTCTTCCGCCGCTGAAGTAATCCCGAAAAGTTGATTTTCGAATTCTGCGATTTCGCCGATGGCAAAGATGTTTGGAAAATTGGTCTGCAAATGCTGATTTACTTTGATTCCCCGGCTACAAATGATCCCGTTTTCACGTGCTATTTTAATATTTGGCTGGGTGCCAATCGCATAAACGATCGCATTGGCCTGGATGATTTTACCGCTTTTCAGCGTGATGTTCAGCGTTTTGGAGGTTTGGTCATCAAAGACAGTACTGACTTCGTTGTCAAAATAAATATGGATTCCACGCTCTTGAACATCCAGCGAAAGGAGTTTGCTCGAAACAAGATCGAGCTGACGCTCCATCAATCTGGAAGCCCGCTGAACGATGGTCACTTTCACGTGGGTATGCTGAAGTGCTGCAGCCAATTCCAAACCGAGCAAACCTCCTCCTACAATCACGACATGCTGTTCTTCTTGGGGAAGGTTGGTTGATTCCAGATAGGATTTGAATCGGTCTGCATCGACTTTGCTTCGCATTGTAAATCGACCCGGAAGTTCCAACTGAGCATCTTTGGGAACAAAAGCACGGCTTCCTGTAGCCAGTACCAACTTGTCATAGGGATGTTCCTGACCCAAACTATCTATAACGATTTGATTTTCAGGATCTATTTTTTCTATTGATAATCCGGTTTGAAGGGTGATCTTAAGTTTCTTGAGTTCATGCTCCTTGATTTTCTGGAGTTGCTCCCAAGTCAGTTCTTCCGTGACATATTCAGGAAGTAAAACTCTGTTGTAAAAAGGGTGAAGCTCTTTAGAAAAGACATGAATGGAGTCTGATTCGTTGTGTTCCCGATAGTTTTGGATGAATCGAAATGCAGCCGCACCTGCACCGATCACGACGATTTTTTCTACCGGCTTTTTGTATTTGGTGACCGAAACGATGGTGTATTTGAAGTCCGGTTCTTTGGATTGAGGATCGACCAGCGTATTGGTGAGATTATTTGCTCGATTGAGGTCATTTTGAAGTTGTTTTCCCCAATGCATCGGCAGAAAAACAACTCCGCCCCGGATCGAATTGGATAATTTGGTCCGCACTCTCACGACTCCATTTTTGCTTTTTACCTCTACCACATCCCCCTCTTTTATTTTATAGATGTAGCCGTCTAATTGGTTTATTTCCAAAACGGGATGAGAATAATGAGTGCGAAGACGCGCAACCTTTCCGGTTTTGGTCATGGTATGCCATTGGTCGCGGATTCGGCCTGTGGTTAAAATAAACGGGTATTCGGCGTTTGGTTTTTCGGAGGTATTTTCAATTTGTGCGGGGATATTGAAAATCGCTTTCTGAGAAGGAGTGAAGAACTTTTGATCCATAAACAGGCGGGAAGTGCCGGTATGTCTGTATTCCGGAACCGGCCATTGAAAGCTTCCCTCATTCTTCAATCTATCATAATTCAGGTAAGAAATATCAATGTTGGTGCCTTTGGTCATCGCGCAATATTCCTCGTAGATTTCTTCTGCGTTGGAAAAATTGAACCCACGGAATCCCATTCTTTTTGCAAAATCACAGAGGATTTCAACATCGGGGCGGGCTTCACCGGGTGGGTTAATTCCTTTCGCCAGGTAAGAAATTCGGCGCTCCGAATTGGTCATGGTCCCTTCTTTTTCCAGCCATCCGGCTGCGGGAAGGACCAAATCAGCATAAGCCACCGTATCTGACTTGTGCGAAATATCCTGAACCACCACGAATTTGGCATTTGCCATAGCTTTCTCTATCCTCTTCAGATTAGGAAGACTGACCATCGGATTGGTACAAATAATCCAGACAGCTTTCATCTCACCACTTGCCAGCGCATCAAACATTTCGGTGGCAGTGAGCCCGGGTTTTGGAGAGATTTGATCCACTCCCCAGAAGTCGGCCACTTCCTGACGGTGAATGGGATTTTGAAGTTCTTTGTGGACAGCCAGCAAATTTGCCATTCCACCCACTTCTCTTCCACCCATTGCATTGGGTTGGCCGGTTAGGGAAAAAGGTCCGTTTCCGGGTTTTCCGATTCTGCCGGTGACCAGGGATAGATTCAACAGGGAAAAGTTTTTGTTGGTACCTATTGCGCTTTGGTTCAAACCCATTGCCCACATACTGATGAATCCATTGGAAGTTCCGATGAGATCCGCGACATGGCGAATTTCATCCACCGTGATACCGCAAAGTTTAGCAGCATCCTTGAGCGAAGTTGCCATTACCTGCTTTCGGTAATCGAGGTAATTTTCTGTGTGGTTTTTGATAAAATCAGCATCCGCCAGACCCGATTCAATCAGTCTCCTGCCAATGGCATTGTATAAAATGATGTCTGTGCCCGGAATTATTTGAAGATGGATGTCTGCGAAATTGGCCGAATCCGTTTTTCGGGGATCAACCACGATGATTTTCACATTCGGGTTTTTCTCTTTGTGTTTTTCCAGCCTTCGGAAAAGGATTGGATGGCACCAGGCAGGGTTTGCCCCGGCAATCAGAAAAACGTCGCCTAGTTCAATGTCCTCGTATGAAACCGGAACGATATCTTCTCCAAACGTTTTCTTGTAAGCCACCACTGCCGAACTCATGCAAAGTCGGGAGTTGGTATCAATATTATTTGTTCCCAGAAATCCCTTGGTAAGCTTGTTGGCGATGTAGTATTCCTCCGTCAGGCATTGCCCGGAAATGTAAAAGCCAACACTGTTTGGTCCGTATTTCTGAATCAGGGATTTGAATACTCCGGCGGCTCGATCCAGCGCATCATTCCAGGTGACCCGCTCTCTTGGATGAGATCGACTCCATCGCATTTCGGGATAAAGAATCCTGTCTGAGGTGTCGTTGACCACATAATGGAGGTTCATCCCCTTGGAACAAAGCATTCCTGCGTTGACCGGATGATCCGGATCACCTTCTACCTGAACCTTATTTTGAGCATTGACACCGGCGACTATTCCGCAGCCAACACCGCAATACGAACAAGTGGATTTTATTTTTTTGTTGGGATTCACACGAAAGGCATTTTAGCCGGAATACTGATTATTAATCCGGAATAACTTCTCCCAAGGTTGCTCTTCTTGAGAGTGTCATTCCAAAATGACTTCTACAATTTAATCCTCAATGCGGATTAATTCAGGAGAAAGTTGCTCAATTTCTCGTTTTGCAATTTTTTCATCTTCCAGGCTGAATCGGATGATCAAAGTAGCGAGTCCTGAGACTACAATCGCAACGCCGATTATCAGGAATCCTTCCGCTACGGCCTGAGCGGATGCTACGGATTGAGCGGCCGCAGCAGCTTCTGCACCAAGTGTTTCATTTGCCAGCAAAGCTGCCTTTTCTGCTACTTCAGACTTTGATTTGAGGAAAAGTGCAGCAATGAAAGCTCCAAAATTTCCGCCTGCCCCTACAATACCTGAGATGGAACCGATTGCTTTTTTATTGATAAAAGGGACAACTGAAAAGGTAGCTCCCTCTGCCATCTGCACGGTCAGACTGAATGCAATCAATAAGATGATACCAATCGTAAGGGTAGTTGCGATGGAAAACAGGCCAAGCATCAGACCTTCCGCGACGATGATGGCTGCCAGAAACCAAACCCGGCCTTTCAGACCATTGGATTTTCCGTATTTGTCACCATAATATCCGCCGAGAGTTCTGGCGAAAATATTCATCAAAGCAAAGGAAAGCACCAGATTACCGGCAGTGATTCTATCCAGTTTAAAGGTATGTTGAAGGTAATCATCCATCGTTCCGTAGACTGTCAGTTCGATTCCAAAGCAGGCAGCATAGACCATAAACAAAACCCAAACGCGGTAATCCTTGATGGATTCCAAAAAGCCGACAGTGTCTTTTTTCCTCATTGGGATTTTTTCCCCTTTTACGATCAGTTCTGTGTAATTACCCTCAGGAGTATCTTTTGTAAAGAAATAGTAGAGTAAACCGGTCAGGAAACACACACCGCCAACTATTACCATGGAATATCTCCATGCGTCACTTTCAGCGATTCCAAAACCAATCACCAAAGCTGCCAAAATCGGCATTCCCAATCTGTTTGCTCCGCCTCCCAGGTTTCCCCAGCCGGCAGAAGTAGCATTCGCAGTGCCGACTACATTGCTGGCAAACATCAAAGAAGTATGAACCTGAGTGATGACAAATGAGGCTCCGATGAAACCTGTAAAAAGGCGGCATAGGTAAAACTGCATCGGAGTCTGGACCAATCCGCTAAGGATTACCGGAATTGAACCGAGGATCAAAAGCCAGGTGTAGCATAGTCTTGGACCGTATTTATCGCAAAGTTTTCCGATCAATAGTCTGGCGAAAATGGTTCCTGCAACTGCCAAAACAACGGAGTTCCATTTTTGGGCGGGGGTGAGCCCCAGATCCCTGACAACGTCCGGCATAAAGGGAACGATCCCAAACCAGGCGAAGAAACAAATGAAAAAGGCAAATGAAGTGATCCAAAACGTGCGGATCGGGACGCTTTTAAAATCTACCAGATTTAGGCGTGTGGCTTTGTGCGAGGTCTGAGTATTCATGTTACGTATTTTTGTTCGATTAAAAATAAGTATAAATACTTATTAAAAATAAGTAATACGTAATTATTTTAGATAAAAAATAAAAAACCCATTCAAAACGAATTTGAATGGGTTTTACTACGTAATAATTATACGTAGAGCAGGATCAGATTAAATTCAGTTCTCTTGATTTATTGCTTAGCTCGATCAGGTTTTTGACGTTGAGTTTTTTCATCAGGTTAAATCGATGGACTTCGGCAGTTCTGCGGCTGATATCAAGAGATTCAGCAATCTCATTATTGCCTTTTCCCTCCAGGATCAATGTCAGGATTTGTTTTTCCCGGTTTGTCAGGATGGAAACTTCTTCAGAAATGGGATCGGCTTTGACTCCTGCTTTTGCTTTCCCTTTTACAAAGTTGTTGATGATGATCTCTGAAATGTCTCCGGCAAAAAACTTACCTCCGCCGGCAATTGTATGCAGCGCTTTCAGGAATTCGGTTTTGCTGCTTCCTTTAAGTAAGTAGCCATCCGCACCAGCTTGGATGGATTCGACCACATACTCTTCGGAATCGTGCATGGAAAGCACCAGTTTTTTCACTTTCGGAAAGTCTTTAGTTAGATTCCGGACCACTTCAATCCCATTCATGATGGGCATTCTGATGTCTACAATCAATAAATCAGGCGGATTTTGGGCGATTACTTTTAAGGCTTCTTTTCCATCGGAGGCTTCGGCGATTACCTGAAAATCTTCCTCATTTTCTAATAATGATTTGATTCCATCACGGACGAGCTCGTGATCATCAGCTAAAATAATACGGGTTGGGTTCATGGACTCTAAAGTTATTACGTAGTAAAATAACGATTTTTACGTATTAAAATCCAGAAAATTAAATCAACGGGATATTCAGTGTGACTTTGGTGCCTTGCTCGGGAGATGAGTTGATGAAAAGGCGACCGTTGATATACTTAATCCGCTCTTGCATAAAAGTGAGCCCCATCCCGCCATCTTTATTAGGTTTGCTTTTCAGCTTACTCTTGTCAAAGCCTTTTCCGTTGTCGTCAATAATGATGCTCAGGATCTTCGAACTATGAGAAATGGTGACAATAATATGAGTGGAATCTGCATACTTGATCGCGTTATTGATTGCTTCCTGCGTGATTCGGTAAAGATTTATTTCGACCAGGGAATCAAGCCTGAGATTGAAATTTGACTTGTTCAAAAGGACGATGTCTTTTCCGGTGAGCTTGGCAAGTTCCTGGGTCAGTTCGGTCAATGCCGGCACTATGCCATAGTCTTTGAGTTCCGGAGGAGTGAGGTTGAAAGTCGCTGTTCGCACTCCCTTAATAATATTGGCAGTGTGTTCTTTGAGTTTGTTCAGCTTGATTTGGGCTTTTTCGGTGTCGGAGAGATCCACGCTTTCCAGCAGATATTTCAATCCGGTGAGCATTTGCCCGATTCCGTCATGGATATCTTTTGCAATTCGATTCTGCTCGTTTTCCTGATTTTCGATGATTTGCCGGCTGATCACCTTCTGCTGTTGCATTTTTTCTTCGAAGCTTTCCTTTGTCAGGCGCTCCACTTCCAGTTGAACTTCTTTTCGCTTGGTGATGTCCAGGCAAATAATGATCAGTTCAGATTTATCTTCTCCTGAGTGAAAAGGGATCATGGAGAAGTCCAGCCAAAGATCCTGACCGGTTTGGGTGGTGGCTTTGATTTCTCCCTGCCAACCGGATTTTTTGTTTTCCGAAATGATCCGATCAATCGTCAATTGTTCGTTTTCCTGGACAGTGAGCACATCGGAGAACTTCGCGTTTTGGTTGAATTTCTGATATTTGAGAAGTTTCGCAAACTGATCGCCCATGTGAGTGATGTATCCATCCGGAGATATTCTTGCAAAAAGCAGAATCTGATCCATGGCCTGACTTAATGCCCGGAGCTCTCGTACCGATTTTTCTTTTGCCTGACTAAGAATATCTGCATCCCTTGCCATTTTGATGGCTTTTTTCTCTGCTTCCAACAGGACATGAATGCTCTGCCGCATTGCTTTTGCCGAAGGCCAGAAAATAATCAAAAACTCCCCAAGCAAAACCAAAAGCGTGAATAGCGTAATGATCAGCTCCAATCGCTGGAGACTGGAGACTTTTTCCTTTGCCTCAAAATCGTATTGATTTACGATTCCTTCCATTCTGGAAAGGAACCCATTGGTATTGGACTGCAATTCAATCAGCTCATTTTGAAACGCCAGTGAATCAGTTGTGGCTTGCCCGGAAAGAGTGAGGATGGATTCGGTGGAGGAGATTACTCCTTCGAAAAAAGGCTGAATATCTTCGAATTTTTTTGAGATTTCCGGGCTGTTTCCGGGTTCCAGTCCTAATTTCTCATCCCCAAACTGCAAGGCATTGTGGGCATTTTCCCAGACAGTTTTGGTGGCTAAAATGGTATCGGTGAGTGCTTTGTTTTTCTCTTTGGAATTACTCAATGACAAAAGTAAAATCTCTTTGCTGAGTTTTTGACTCAACATTCGTTGCCTTCCCGCCACATTGACCAGGCGACTGTCATCTTCCTGATCGGAAAGATATCTTCTGATCAGAAACTGACTGGTGAGGAGGGAAATCGCAATCGCGCCAAGGGCAATAATGTATAAACGCCTGAGTCGATTGAAGGTATACTGGTCTAGCGTTTTGGTCTTTTCAGCCATTTTAAGCGAATAAAGCTTCCTGAATTAAGCGAAGACTTTGTGAGGAAAAAGAGAGTAGAAGGGCGGATTTTTGGCCTTTTTCAGACATTTTAGCCCAGGTTTTTTTGAGGATATCTTTGACCTTTTCAGGCTCATGTTTGTCGACAAATTCTTCAAAGTAGTTTTCCAGAAATACAAGGCAAATGACATCTTCCAAAGCTTGGGTTTCGGAGTCTGATTTCAGTTGTTTCTTCCGGATCAGGAATTTGACTTTTGAAATAAACTCCTCTTCATATCCCGCTTCGACAAGCAATGCCCCGGCGATTTCGGCATGCATTTTCTTCAATTCTTCCCTCCAAATCAGATAGCCTGTCCGATCCATCGGGTAGTCTGATCGGGGGATTTTCCACCTGCCAATATGCTGAGCACGGACGGCAATTTTCAAATGTTCGGAAGCATCAGGAGCAAACTCCACCAGCTTCTTTGTCATTCGTTGGGAATAGAGTAATTCTTTGGGAATCTCCCTTCCTTCAAACACTTCGGTAACAGGGTCTTCTGTGTTGATTTGGTCGATTAGCTGGATTGCTTTGTCGAATCGGTTCATTAGGGATGGATTAATCGCCAAATCCAATATATACATTTCCGGCCTCAATTTTGACCGGATAGGTGGCGATGCTGTATTCCTCACCATTGAGGTTGGTTCCGTCTTCCAGCGAAAAGGTCTTCTTGTGAATAGGGCAGGCGACCTTCGGAATTCCCTGTGAATCGCCGATCATTCCTCGGGAAATAACCATTTCCATTTTATGTGGGCAGAGATTTTGGCAGGCATACCACTTGTCGGTTCGGGCAAAATGATAGACTGCAATTTGCCTGGAATTGTGCCGGATACAGGCACCTGCATTCTCCGGAAAATCATTTACAGCGCCAACTCTTACCCAGGAAATAACCTCTTCAGAATTGACGGTTTGATATAGACTTACTATTTCTTCCATGATTGTAGCAAATTGTATTACCAGGGTTTAGGCATTTTTTGTTCGCGAAGAGGTACAAAAACCAATTGATCATCCGATTCTTCGGTGTTGACAAAAGGTCTGAACCGCTTCATCATCTCAGGATCTTCGATCGCTTCTTTCCATTCGCAGGCATATTTTTCGACCAGACCATCCATTTCTTTTTCAAATTCCTCGGCCATTCCCAGACAATCTTCGACAACCACTTTTTTCAAATATTCAATTCCTCCATCCAGTTTTTCCAACCATGGGGCGGTTCGCATCAGAGGAGCGGCTGTGCGGATGTAGTAGATCAGAAACCGATCCAGGAATTTGATACAGGTATCATCGTCCAATTGGGAAGCGAGAAGGATCGCGTGTTTTGGAGTTGCGCCGCCGTTGCCACAGACGTAGAGATTCCAGCCGCCCTCGACCGCGATCACTCCAAAGTCTTTGCCTCTTGCTTCGGCACATTCGCGGATGCATCCTGATACTCCGCCTTTCAATTTATGCGGAGAACGAAGTCCCTTGTAGCGCTCCTCGATTCGGATCGCGAAGCTCACGCTGTCGTGCATTCCAAATCGGCACCAGGTCGAGCCGACACAACTTTTGACAGTTCGAAGAGATTTGCCATAGGCATGTCCGCTCTCAAATCCGGCATCGATTAATTCTTTCCAGATCAACGGCAACTCATTCAACTGAGCTCCAAAAAGGTCGATTCTTTGTCCTCCTGTGATCTTGGTGTATAAGTCGTATTTCTTGGCTACTTGTCCCAATACCACCAATTTTTCTGGAGTGATTTCTCCTCCGGCAACTCTCGGAACTACCGAATAGGTGCCATTTCGCTGGATATTGGCCAGAAATCGATCGTTAGAATCCTGGATGGCAACCTGCTTATTGGCGGTTTCCATGAAGATACTGGCGAAAATGGAAGCCATCACAGGCTTGCAGATTTCACAGCCATGACCTTTTCCAAATGTATCAAGCGCCTCGTCGTAGCCGGATGTATTGTTTAATTTGACCAGATCGAAAAGCTCCTGTCTGCTGAAATCGAAATGCTCACAAATAGATTCTTTGACTGTTCTTCCCAGAGATTTGAGCGTTTCATTGACCAAATCCACGACCATCGGCTTGCAACCACCACAGCAACTTGAGGCTTTGGTTTGCTTGATCACTTCTTTCAGATCGGAGCAAGCGCCGCTTTGAATGGCTCCGCAAATGGTTCCTTTGTTGACCGATTCGCAGGAGCAGATTTGAGCCGTGTCAGGGAGATCCATCGCAGAGCCAAAGGAGCTTTTTCCTTCTCCGCCGCGCTGACCGAGAATAAGGTCTTCGGCATTTTCCGGCAACTTCAAGCCGTTTATATAGAGTTGGAAAAGTGAATTATAATCAGATGCATCACCTACTAAAATTCCACCCAACAGCTTGCTTCCGTCTTTTGAAATATTGATTCTCTTGTAAATTCCCCGTTGCTTGTTTTCGTAGCGGATCGCTGTTGTCTCTTCCGTTTCAATAAACGGATCTCCGAAAGAGGCAACTTCAGTGCCTACGAGCTTTAGCTGAGTAGACATGTCAATCGAAGGGCTCATCAGTTTTTCTCCACCCATGATTTGATCCACAGCCACTGCAGCCATCTCATATCCGGGAGCAACCAACCCGTAAATGTTTTGATTGTATAGGGCAACTTCACCGATTGCATAAATAGAAGGGTCAGAAGTCTCCATCTTATTGTTGACAATCACTCCGCCTCGCTCTCCTGTCCTGATTCCTGATTTTACGGCCAATTCATCTCTCGGGCGAATGCCGGCAGAAATGACCAGCATATCGATTTGAAGGGAAGTTCCATCGGTAAACTCAATCTGCTCGATCCCATCTTCGCCCAGAATTTCCTTTGAGTTTTTGCCCAAATGGATCTTCAATCCCAGACTTTCTATTTTGGACTGAAGAAGATCACTTCCTGATTGATCGAGTTGTCTTGGCATTAATCGCGGAGCAAACTCGATTACCTGGGTATTCATTCCCAGTTCTTTGGTCGCATTTGCAGCTTCCAATCCCAGCAAACCTCCTCCCAAAATTGCGGCATTGAAACGTCCTTTTTCCTTGAGTTTGGAGGCGTAGTTTTGGATTGCTTCCAGATCCTCAATAGTTCTGTAGATGAATACGCCCGGCTTGTCGACGCCTTTTAAAGCAGGGACGAAAGGGGAGGAACCTGTAGCCAGAATCAGGTAATCGTACTCGTAGGATTCATTTTTATGAGTAAAGACTTTCTTGGCTTCTGTGTCGATAAATGAAATAAGCTCAGAAGTCTGAAGTAGAATTTTGTTTTCCTGATACCAGTTCAAAGGAGCTAAAAGTAACTGATCTGCTGACTCCAAACTGAAATACTCACTCAGATGCACCCGATCATACGCAGGTCTGAGTTCCTCTCCGAAAACCAATACCTCAAACTGATCACGATTTGGGTGGTTTACCAGTTTTTCGCAAAACTTGAAACCGACCATTCCATTACCCACCACGATTATCTTTTTCATAGCTACGTATTTATATCAGTAAATATAAGTAATAATACGTATTTAAAAACAAAAATGTAAAAAATGGATAAATTTTCCTAAGTAAATTTAGGTGAGCATGGAGGGTATTAAGTGGATTATCAGGCTTTAAAAGAATTTTCTGAGGTGAAATGGAGAGGTGAAATTAAAAAGTACTTAAGTATTTGTTGGGATGGAAGTTGAGTAGTTGGATGCTCGGAGAATAAACTATCCCTAATAAAATTCAACAGTCATTAAAGAATTCCCTAATTAGGAAGCCATTTTTGTCCAGCAGATTTCAAATAATAACCAATTTGTGTGAAAATAGTGTGCAAATAAAAAAGCCACTCAGAGAAATTTCTCTTAAGTGGCTGATTTTTTCGTGGGCCCACTTGGAATCGAACCAAGCACCTACTGATTATGAGTCAGTTGCTCTAACCGAATGAGCTATAGGCCCGCACCGCACTTCAGTTTTCAGCTTTGATTAGCTCCAAACCTTGGTTTTGGGAGTGCAATGTTACATATTTGAAGGGATATTCACAACCAATCTTTCGAATGAAAAATGCTCTTGATGCCGATTTTTTGATTTTTGACCTCGGCAATGTGATCATTGATATTGACTACCAAAATTCACTCCGGTTGATCCGAAACCAGGTGTCCGAGCATCTTCAGGATCGGGTAACCGGCTTTTATCTGACTGATTTTCACAAGGATTATGAGAAGGGTTTGATCGATACTCCGACCTTTCGCAATGCTGTAAGAGGCTATTTTGAGCAGGATTGGGAGGATCAGAAAGTGGACGAATTATGGAATAGCCTGATTGGAAAAATTCCATCGGAGCGACTAGAGTTGGTGGCGAAACTTAAAACCAACTATCAGGTAGGCGTGTTGAGCAATACCAATCAGATCCATATCGAGGCAGTGTATGATATTTTGAAGAAGGATCATGGAATGGATAATTTCGATCAGCTTTTTCACAAGGTTTTTCTAAGCCACGAAATGGGCCTGTCCAAACCATCTGCCGAAATCTATGAGAAAATGGTTTCCGAACTCGGAACCACACCCAATCGGGTTGTCTTTTTTGACGACCTGGAAGCCAACGTAAAAGGTGCTGCAAGAGTGGGAATCCAGGCGGTTCATGTGACCGGGCCTGAAGTGATTTTCGATTATTTAAGGCATGCATAGTACGAAGGAATACCTCATCCACGGTCTCTTATTTATTCTTACTCTTATTACAGCAACATTAGCCGGTGGTGAATGGATTTTTGGCAAATCCGTGATTGGTTCTGGAGATAGTTTCCTGACTTGGGAGTTCTTCTGGAAATCAACCGCCTTTTCGATTCCCTTTATCGGGATTTTGCTGATTCATGAGTTGGGGCACTTTTTCACTTCCATGTATCACAAGGTCAAATGCTCGCTTCCTTTCTTTATTCCTGTTTGGTTGGGTTTTATCGGAGCTCCTTCCATCGGGACTTTCGGGGCCGTCATTCGGATGAAAGGCTTTGTCAATTCCCGGATTAAGTTTTTTGACATCGGGGTGGCCGGTCCGTTGGCTGGTTTTGTGATTGCCTTGGGTGTTTTGACCTATGGATTTACCAATCTTCCTCCTGCGGAATATATCTACGGTGTTCATCCCGAATATGCCGATCCTGATTTTAAGGGTTATGGTGAGGATGTGTTGGATTTTGAATTGGGCAAAAATCTACTCTTCTCCGGCATGTCTGCCTTGTTAGCAGATCCGGAAAGAATGCCTGCTATGTCGGAAATCATCCACTATCCGTTCCTGTTTGCCGGATATTTAGCCTTGTTCTTTACTGCGCTTAATCTGCTCCCGATCGGGCAATTGGATGGAGGGCACGTGATTTTCGGATTGTTTCCAAAGCATCACCGCCAGATTTCTCTTATTGCTTTCACCTTGTTTTTGGGCTATGCAGGTGTGGGTATGATCTCACCGTTTCAACCCATGAGTGAGCTGATCTTTAGCTTGCCACTCTACATTGGTTTCCTGTATATCAGCTATTCAAGTTCGGGGCTATCGCAAAAAAACAAATTGACAATTATCCTTTCGCTTGCGGCTTCCCAATATGCACTTGCATTTTTCAAACCGGAATGGGAGGGCTACCAAGGCTGGTTGTTCTTCGGATTTTTACTCGGTCGGGTGATGGGAGTGAGGCATCCGGAAGTGTCGGGACTCAGGGAATTGGATGGTAAAAGGAAGGTAATTGGCTGGATCGCGATTTTGATTTTCGCTTTATGCTTTTCTCCAAAGCCCTTTATTTTCGCATAAAAAAACTCCCCGAAGGGAGTCTGAATTAAACCTGGCTATGCATTAGGATTCGTAAAGAGGGCTTAAAGTGTAAAAAAATCAGCCACTTTGGAAATCGAGTCGTAGCAACGCTACGGTGAGATTGAAAAGTGGAGCGAAGCGACTTATTTTGAAGCAGTTTAAGTCCGTAGTAGATTTTCTAATGGATATTTCAGGTTAAAGGCTTCTGTAAGCTAAGATTCCACCCAGCACATTGCGGACCTTAGAATATCCTTTGGATTCAAGGAATTTCTTAGCATTTCCGCTTCTTGCTCCGGATCTGCAGTGTACGATGATTTCCTGATCTTTATATCGCTCCAGTTCATCTAATCTTCCAGGCAGATCTCCCAACGGGATGTTAATTGCTCCCAGGTTATCGTCTTCGTATTCCCAATCTTCGCGAACATCGAGGAAAACGAATTTTTCATTATTATCCAATCTGGATTTCAGGTCTTCTACAGTTATGTCTTCCATGTGTTATTTGACTAATATTCTGAATGATTCCGGTCCGGCTTCGGTGACTAAATTCAAGACATAAATGCCGGGCTTATTGCTGATAAAATTAACAATTTCTCCTTGGGAAGTGAATTCGCGCTGTGGAAAAATCTCCCTTCCAAAAGAATCGAAAATTCTCAATTGACTGAATTTGCCTTCAACATTTAAAATCCCTTGGGTTGGGTTGGGATAAATTCGAAATGAGTTTTGGGGAAGTGCGCTCTCTTCGAATGGCTCTGCTATACTCACGTGTGGCCGGATCATAAGTGAACCGGTGACTTCTTCATTTTGAGCCCAGGCACCTGCGACATTGTAGAAAATCTTGTCGCCCTGATCGTTTGATTTGTCCAGTCCTACGTGGATAAAATCATCCGTGAATTGAGTGAAACCAATGTAAAACTCGCCGCTCACACGGATATTGGTATCCAATGAAAAGAACAGAAAATCCTCACCGGCAGCAGGATATGCGATAAGTTCTTGTCTTGTAAAGATGGGGTCTTTGTCTAAATCCTCCCAAACCATGATGTCAATCGCCTGATCGATTTGGTTTGGATTGGTGAAATTGATGGAAATTCCTTTCAAAAAAACTTCCTCAGGAGAGTCATATTTGACTGCCAGCATTCCGGATCGTTGATTGATTCCGGCCGCATAATCAGCGGAACCATTGTCGTAGGCAAAGAAATCTAAAAGCGGAAATAAGGTTGACACAGAGTCATTGAGCTTGTAATTGACACTTTCGAAGAAAGTGGTATCACCCTGATTCACCACATAAAGTGGCTTATCTCCCGATGTAAGTGAGGTGGTGATCTTTAAGATTGTTTCAGCCGTTGGAACAGCCAGTTCAGAAAATTCTCTGCTTTGAAATACCCTTCTTTCTAACGCGTTTGGAACAGGATTGAATGGCGTATTCGAATTGATAGGGATTATCAATCCGGTGTCAGTTTCTTCGATCTGAATCGAATATTCCATTGCCCGGAATCTGTTTTCCAGGTTTAAAAATTCGTTTTGGATCAATGACCAGTTTTCGGTTTGATTTCCTTCAAGAAGCTCCTGTGGAAAGGCACCAAAGTCTCCCAATCTTAGGTTGTTGATGCGGGTAAGACTCCGGTCTGGATAAGTCAGATTACTTTCAGATCTTTTGGTATTGAGATAGACATAATCAATCAGCCAGCTGTCGAAAGGACCGGATTTTCTTCCGTCGGAAACAAATCGAAATTGAAAGGCTGCGTGTTGCCACTGAGGAAGAATTTTGATTATTTCCTGTTTGAATGTCTCCCGGTTAGTATAGTCTCCGCCTTGTTTTCTCCAGATTGGGACCCAGTTTCCTTCTTCATTTAATATTTCGAGTGACAACCGATCGTTTTCATCAGGAAGTTCAGCTCTTCCTCCGGCTTGCCAAAAAAAGCTTAGAAATAAGGATTCATTTTCAATGACTGGGATTGCGCTGAGATCGAAAGGTTTCGAAATCAGGGAATCAGAATCGCCCTGATCCTGAATAGAAAATGAATAGGGTTTTCCATTTCCATCTACGCCATCGAGGAGAATCATCCCAATAGAAGGTGCATTCAGGCCAATAGTTTCGGTATAGGAACCTCCCTGAACAATCCATTTCAACGTATCGATTCCAGTGGAAAAATCATCCCAAAATGGAATTTGGTTGATGTTTTGGGTTCTTGCTCCGAGAAGATCCGATCCGTTTGGAACATATTTCTGGGAAGGAACAGGAGCAAATTCCACAAACTGAGCCCGCGCAACAAAGGACAGTGTGAGTAGTAAACTCACTCCCAGCCAGCGGACCATGTGGAGATTTCTAGGCATTTAACTCAGAGGTTTCCTTTTGCAACCCAAAGATCGATTAATTCACCCGTATTGACTTGCATACCTGCTGCAGGTGATTGAAGAAATACTTTTCCAGGTGCAACAGAATCAGTTTCCATTACCTTTTTATTTCCAACCCGAAGACCGGATCCCAGGATTAAAAATTCAGCTTCAATTTCTTCCATTCCAACCAAATCAGGTACGCTTAAAACCTGATTGCCCAAGCCATCACCTACCATCAAATCAATTCTTGCGCCTTTAGGAATTTCAAATCCTTCCGGCACTTTGACTCCTCTGTATCTTTGTTCCAAGACAACATTGGTTCCGATATCCGGCACATATACAATGTCGCCACGCTCCAGTCCCATATTAGTTAGGATTTCCTGCACATTCTTGAGTGGAGTATTGACCAGATTCGGCATTTTCAGCATTGGTGCATTTCGAGCATTTAAGGTCAGGTAAATCTTGCGATCACTTTTTACCTGTGTACTTGCTGCTGGAATTTGCTTCAATACAGCCATTGGCTTTTGATCGGTATTAAATCCTGAATCTAAGGACACTTCGTATTGAAGACCTGCACGATCCAATAGTTCCACTCCTTCGTCGAACGTGTATCCTGTCAAATCAGGTACAGAGACAGTTTCGCCATGGTTGGTATATAGCGGCAGGTAAACTTTCAAAAACAGAAATCCCAGCAAAATTGAGATTGCAAAAATGATGGAAAGATTAATGAGTATTTTTTTCAAGGAATGGCTTAATTGAGTCTTTTGAGAAATAAACGATAGCTAAAGATAAGCGGGAATTTCAAACCCTACAACGAAGGAATTGACTTGTCCGGTTCATGCTGATGGCAAAAAATAAGCCGAAGAGATCATCATCGGCTTATTTTAGATTAATTAATAATCAATTTGCGGGTCTCCTGAATGGTATCGCTCGTGATTTTTATGATGAACAATCCTCTGGAGAAGAGTTCCGTACTGAAGGAATACGTTTGGTTAAGCGTTTTTGGGTATTCTATTTCTTGCACCACAGCTCCTGTACTTGATATGACCTGAATGGTAACGGTCTCATAACCTGGAAGATTGAAGGCTATATTGAAAATGTCGGTTGCAGGATTCGGGTATAGGATAGCCATGCCTTCCGTTGGAATAACCGGCTCCGGATTTGCGCTCAGGAATAGCTCGATATTGTCCAGGTAAATTGGTGAATCTGATTCTATTCCGCCTTCCACAACGAATGCAATTCTGGTTTCAGTTTTTCCTGGACCTGCAAAATCAGTCAGATTTACATATTTCCTTGAAAAGTCTGTCGCCGTATTTGGATTCGCTTCGCCCGCTGAAACTGTAGACAATTCAGTCCCGCTTGCGCTCCAAACCTCTGTGTAATTTTCACCGGCATCTGCACTTGCCAATACTTTTAACGTAGTACCGGGACTCACAGAGCCTGCGGCCAGATCAAAGAAAATACTTCCCTGTCTGCTCACAGACATGTCAAAAATCGGAGTGCCTAGCCAATAAGTATACCCTGTGACTTGATTTTGGAGTCGCACCACATTGCTTTGTCCGGAACCATTTGTCACAGACGAAACAGTCCACGCCGTAGCATCTGCTTGAGGATTTATCGTAATCCAAGGTCCCAGAGAAGTTGTATTATTGAAGTTTTGTCTCCAGGGAACTTCGATTTTATCGGTGTTTTCGATTATGAAGCGCCGAAGAGTGCTGCCATTATCCCCGTTATTCTGGTCAAAGTTTGGTTGGTAGACTTTATAATCAAGCCTGTTTTTTCCGGCCGAAGTTGTGTTTCTTCCACTCAGAACAAATGATTCTCCGGGAGCAACTTCAGATCCACTTGCGATGTACGTTTCCACATCCAATCCATTGGTACTACGGGTGAATAGAAACTTTGAAACTGGAAGATTTCCGGTATTGGATATTCTTACAGACTCCACCGCTTGAGTGCCATCTACAATCGGATTGGGAGACACCAATTCATTCAAGACCAACTCGTACTTGAATTCTTCCTGAGGCAGTATTCGGATGTTCTTCAGGAAAATGTTATTCCCGTAACCATTCTTAGTAATGAAGGCAATCTTAACTCGGCCAAGTCCTGCAAACTTTTTAAGATTTACCAGCTCCGTACGGAACTGAGATTCGGTAGTAGGAATAAACTCATCCAATGTGGCGTCAGATGTCTCAAGAGTCTGACCGATTTTTTGGTAAGTAGCATTTGCCAGATCGAAGGTATTTCCACAATCCTGTGAGATTGCCACCACCAATTCATCCTGAAATCCATCCTGACCATAAAGCGCATGAGCCATCTCGAAAACCAACTGTGCGTTTGGATAATCATTCAGGTCGATTGTCGGAGAAATGAAATAATCTTGCTGTCCAGGTGCCTCGTAATCGTAATGCCTGATGAAAACTGCGGGTTGTATGGTACCTGCAATAGTCAGGTCAGTTCTGGCCCAGGTGAGCAAGTCATCAGGATTATCGATTGACCATGGATTTGGAAAGGAGGTTAAATCGAGCGTATAAGGAAGATCAATGTCTGCCTGAATAATTGGACTGACCAGTTTACTGTTATTATCAGTTTTCTCATCGGGCAAGTCATTGGATTGGGTGATCTTGAATTCTACCTGATTTTCAGTTGGTAAAAGAGTGAAATCATTGAAAGTAAGAATGGCACTTTGACCAGTTGCAAGATTGAAAGTGAATCTCTTGTCCTCTAGAACAACCCCATTTCTGATCAGTTGAACTCTTCCAGACGTCAAGGTCGTGGAGCCAGCATTTTTGACTTCGATGGATGGGCTTATTGTTGGTTCGCAAGCAAATTCTCCAGGCTCAATCACTTTGAAAATGGCTAAATCCCTATCTGCCAAAACAGGCTCTTGGGTTGCACGATTATTTACTAAAGTGACTCTTCTCGGACTGTTTGCTAACACCACATCAAATCGCTCAACCTGACCTTTTGTGAACAAATTCATACAGGCATCAGGGGTATAATCCATGTAATTTTGGATCATATTATTATTTCCGCAGCTTACTTTGGTCACGGTTGGAGAGCAAACGGTGTTTGCAGAATCCTGGTTGGGAGTATCTGTGACAAAGTCATCGACTCCGCATCCGCCATCTCCCCAGATATGTCTCAGGCCAAAATAGTGTCCCACTTCATGGGTAGAGGTACGTCCCAAATAACTTGGTACCGCATTGCCACCTGTTCCGAAAAAACGATAATCGATCGTAACTCCATCAGTGATAGCCGAAGAAGGTGCAAAGTTGAGACCAGGCAGATCTGAAATTGGAAATGACGCGTATCCGATATAGGGCTGAGTCAATGCAACCACCCATATATTCAGGTATTCTTCCGGGTTCCATTGAGAAAGCTGACCAATCAAAGTAGCATCATCGGGAGAATAGGTCACTTTAGTACCCAGAACTCGTACGATTCCGGTAGTCGGAAGACCCGAAGGATCTTGTTTGGCTAAAACAAATTCAATATTGGAGTCAGCCGCAACAGGAAGGAATTCAGCAGGGGTACGATTTGCATCGGCATTGAGCCTTCTGAAATCTTCATTCAAAATTCTGATTTGTGCCTCTATTTGCGAAAGGGGGATGTTTACTCCTGTCCCTTCGGCTTGTCCTGAGTGAATTACATGGACTACAACAGGGATTAATCTGGGCCCTTCATTCGTTTTTGCCAGGATTTGAGGCGTATTTCTTCTGGCTTCTATTTTTTGGTCAATCCAGCTTTCGAAAAAAGGTTTGGAGCCGAAATAGCCCATTTCCTTTTCGATTTGTGCCTCCAAAATTCCATGCCCACACTTTTCAGAATGGGAATGATCGGGACTTTTTGCAGCCTTATTGGTGATGTCTACAACTGTAAATTGCTGCGCAAAAATGGGGGTTGATAAAACAAAAATAGCTCCCAAGAGGAGCACGGATGCGTAATGAAAAAACCGTAAACCTTGTTTCATTAAGCTCTGATTAGGCAACAGTAAGATTGACAGCTTCTACCCGGACAATTTCCGGAATAGCTCTCTTGATAGCCTCTTCTACACCGGCTTTTAGTGTCATGGTAGACATCGGGCAGGAACCGCAAGATCCCATCATTTCAATTTTTAAAACCATGTCATCGGTAAGCTCCACGATTCTCACGTTTCCTCCGTCCGCTTCCAAATATGGGCGAATGGTATCAAGGGCAAATTCTATCTGTTCTCTTAATTCTGAATGCATTTTATTTAAGCTTTAATTTCTACCACCTCAGTTTTTTCCTGAGATGCGTTTCGGATGGCGATTTGTCTGGCGATTGTCTTTGCCAGGTTTGTATACGCATCTTGAGTCAACCCGTTTTTCAATACTGCCGGATATCCTGTATCACCACTTTCTCTGATACTTTGGATGATTGGAATTTCTCCCAAAAACGGTACTTGGTACTTTTCTGCTAATCTTTTCCCGCCTTCTTTGCCAAATAAATAATATTTATTGTCTGGCAGTTCTTCCGGTGTAAAATAAGCCATATTTTCTATAACACCTAAGATGGGTACGTTAATTTGTGGCTGTCGAAACATGGATAAACCCTTGGTAGCATCCGCTAAAGCGATTTTTTGAGGCGTTGTCACGATCACCGCACCTGTCACCGGCACCGTTTGCACCATCGTCAGGTGGATATCCGAAGTTCCAGGAGGCAAATCGATCAATAAATAATCCAGCTCACCCCATTCCACGTCCGCTATAAACTGTCTCAAAGCCGAACTTGCCATTGGTCCTCTCCAGACTACTGCACTTTCTGCCGGTGTCAAAAAGCCAATTGACATCAACTTAACCCCATACTGGGTGATAGGGATGATAATATTTTTTTCACCAACTTTTTTGACGGAAGGCTGCTCTCCCTCGACATTAAACATGGTTGGAATAGAAGGGCCCGAAATATCCGCATCGATCAAACCGACCTTCGCACCCAGTTGAGCGAGCGCCACTGCAAGATTTGCAGCAGTGGTGGATTTGCCCACACCGCCTTTTCCGGAGGCAATGGCAATTATGTTTTTTACTTCAGGCAAGATCGGAGTTGCTTCTCTGACAGTCGTTACCTGGGAAGTCATCGTTAATTCCCATTTGATGTCGTTGCCAAAGTCCTCTCTCAAAGCTTCCAGACAATTATTTTTGATCACTTCTTTGAGCGGGCAGGCCGGAGTGGTCAATACAACCTTGAAACTTACGTTTTGACCTTCAATCAGGATATTTTGTATCATTCCAAGAGAAACCAGATCTCTTTTCAAATCCGGATCTTGAACTCTCGACAGGGTCTTTAGGATGGCCTCTTTGGATACTTGCATGGGGAAAATTTAAAATTTTTTGCAATTTAGATCATCTCCTTCTCTTTACGAAGCGCAACGGCAAATGTATTACTCTTGATAAACCGGGTCGTACTGAAATAGTTCTTGTACCCGACTCTATTTTTACGCTGAGCGATTAACTTTGTCCGACTTCATTTTCCCATGAGCATCAGTAAACTCACCACAGACAAAGTAAAAGAACGAATGGACATCGAAGAGGTGGTGGGTGACTACGTACCTCTCAAAAAGAAAGGCCAGAATCTTTGGGCCTGTTGTCCGTTTCATGGGGAAAAATCTCCTTCGTTTTCCATCTCTCCTGCCAAGCAAATTTACAAATGCTTCGGTTGTGGTAAAGCAGGTGACCCTATCCAATTCATAATGGATATCGAAGGAATCGGCTTTCAGGAGGCGATCCGACATCTGGCGGGCAAATATGGGATCGAAGTTGAGGAGGATCAATCCCGAACACCGGAGCAGGACATAGCCCAAAACGAACGGGAAAGCCTGTTTATCGCATTGGGCTTTGCCCGTGATTTTTTTGTGAAAAATCTCCAATCTGAAGAAGGGAAATCGATAGGGTTAAGCTATTTCAAAGAGCGTGGATTCAATCCCGTCATTATCGAAAAGTTTGATCTCGGTTATGCCTCCGATGGCTGGGACCATTTGCTGAAAGCTGCAAAATCCGCAGGTTTTCAGGAGGACATTTTATTGAAAGCTGGTTTGGTTCTTCAAAAAGAAGGCGATCCGACCCGGATTTATGACCGCTTCAGAGGTCGGGTGATTTTCCCCATTCATAATATCAGCGGTAAGCCGATTGGATTTGGAGCAAGAATCCTGACCAAAGACAAGAATCAACCCAAGTACATCAACTCCCCTGAGACGGAAGTTTACCATAAGAGTGACGTGCTCTATGGGATGTTTCAGGCCAAGAAGGCCATCCGGGACAAGGACAATTGCTATCTCGTGGAAGGTTATACAGATGTGATTTCCATGCATCTCTCCGGAATCGAAAATGTAGTGTCTTCCTCCGGCACTTCTCTCACCGAGGGCCAAATCAAACTGATCAAACGGTTTACCGATCAGGTGACGGTGCTTTACGATGGAGATGCGGCAGGTATCAAAGCTTCTTTGCGTGGGATCGACTTACTTCTGGAAGGCGGCCTGAATGTCAAAGCAGTTGTTTTTCCGGACGGAGAAGATCCGGATAGCTATTCCCGCAAGGTTGGAACTCAGGCTTTTCAGGATTATTTGAAAGAAAACAGCCGGGATTTCATCGGCTTCAAGATAGGCCTGTACCAAGAAGAATTTGCAAGAGACCCTATCCGAAAGGCTGAAGTGATCCGGGAAGTGGTGCAAAGCATCGGGAAGATTCCTGACCCGATTATCCGATCGGTTTACACCAAGGAAGCTTCGGTCTTACTTGGAATAGAAGAGGATATCATTCTGGCCGAGTTGAATAAGTCATTCCTGAAAAATCAGAAGGAGACTTTCAACAAACAGAAAGAAGATGCTGCTGCTGAGGAAGCATTGGAAGAACTCATTCCAACCCAAATTCAGGTTTCAGTCACCGAGCTTCTCCGAATTCAGGAACGAGAAATGGTTCGTCTGTTGATCAATTACGGTTGGCAGCAAATCGGGGAGGAGGGAATGCATCTTTGTCAATACCTGCTTTCGGAGACACAGGAACTCCAATTTGAGACACCGGTTTATTCCAAAATTTTAATCCTGTATCGTCAGGAATTGGAAAAAGGAAACTTACCCGGTCCGGATCATTTTCTGAGTTCCCGGGATTTGGAGGTTCAGAAAGAGGTCATTGATCTGGTTACCCAGCGTCATGAAGTTTCTACACATTGGCATGAAAAGCACCAGATTACGATCACTACCGAAACAGATGATTTGACCCAAACCGGCTATAAGACTATTTTGAGACTTAAGAAAAAAATGGTCGTGAGGTTAATGGATGAGGCAAAATTAAAAATCAAAAATGCCGAATTGGACAAGCTATCGGATGACAAAGTTTATGAACTTCAGGTGATTTACGTAGAGCTAAAGAAAGTCCAGCTCGAGATTGACAAAGAACTCGGGATAGTTATCGGCTAAGCCAAACTTTCTTTGGCATCATCCTGTTTTAGATTCGAAAGGGTGTAAATTTGCCACCCTAAATACAATCAAAACCCAAGTCTTGTGGAAAATTTTCAGCTTGATCCAATTGAGGACGCTATAGAAGCTATCAGAAATGGTGAAGTAATTATCGTAGTTGATGATGAGGATCGTGAGAATGAGGGAGATTTCATTTGCGCTGCTGAGAAAGTAACGCCTGAAATAATCAATTTCATGGCCACTCATGGACGTGGATTGATCTGCGCTCCTTTGATCGAAGACCGATGCGAGGAATTGGGTCTTGAACTCATGGTTGGACAGAACACCGCAGCTTTCGAAACCCCTTTCACGGTATCTGTGGATTTGATCGGCCATGGTTGCACTACTGGAATCTCAGCTTCTGATCGTGCAAAAACAATTAAAGCCTTGATCGATGATTCCATTCACCCAAGTGAATTGGGCAAGCCGGGTCATATTTTTCCTTTGAAAGCAAAACGAGGCGGAGTCATTCGCCGCGCAGGTCATACTGAAGCAGCCATTGATTTGGCTAGAATGTCAGGGTTTAAACCTGCCGGAGTTTTGGTGGAAATCATGAATGAGGATGGGACTATGGCCCGTCTCCCGGATTTGATCAAAGTAGCCGAAAGATTCAAATTGAAGCTCATTTCGATCAAAGACATGATTGCTTATCGTCTTCGGACTGAGTCACTTATTAAGCGTGAAATCGGAGTGGATCTTCCGACTAATTGGGGGAATTTTGATTTGATCGCTTTCCGTCAGACCAATACTGACGAGATTCATCTTGCCCTGCTTAAGGGGAGTTGGGAAGCTGATGAACCGATCTTGGTACGGGTTCATTCATCTTGTGTGACCGGAGATATTTTCGGGTCTTGCAGATGCGATTGTGGACCGCAACTTCATGCAGCCATGGAAATGGTCGAAAAAGAAGGAAAAGGAGTTGTCTTATACATGAATCAGGAAGGTAGAGGAATTGGCCTGATCAATAAGATGAAAGCCTACAAACTTCAGGAGCAAGGGATGGATACCGTTCAGGCAAATATCGCTTTGGGACTTCCCATGGATAGCCGCGATTACGGAGTAGGTGCTCAGATATTGAGAGATTTGGGAGTTGGCAAAATCCGCCTGATCTCCAATAATCCTCAAAAGCGGGTTGGTCTGCTTGGTTATGGTTTGGAGATCGTGGAACAAATTCCAATTGAAATCACTCCAAATCCTCACAATTTGAAATACCTGACGACCAAGCGAGATAAAATGGGTCATACGATTCTAAAGAAATAGAATTTTAGTAAATTAAAATTCGTCATTATTCCATCGGAGATTTTTCAACCCGGTCAGGTGTAATACCGTTAACTCAGGCATGATAATTACCATGAAAAAAGCGATTTTCACCCTCTGCTTGATCTTTTTGGGAATAGCCTCCACAATGGCTCAGAAAGAATTTCCATCCCAGGTATGGCATAAAGGCAATATCTATGGGTCTGATGGTCAGTCGTTTTCAGGACTGGTCAAGTATGACTTGGATAATAACCTGGTCCAACTTCAGGAGACAAATATCAATACATTCACAGCTTCTAACGTCACCTATTTTGAGATTTATGACGAGATCTTTGGAGGTATTCGTAAGTTTTACAGTTTACCATATGCTCTCACGTCAGGTTATGAGACTCCTATTTTCTTCGAAGTTTTGACCGAAGGGGATGATATCGCCTTGCTCTGCAGGGAATACATCGCCACCGATTCGAGGAGCATGGGTGCCTACGGGCCAATGGGGATGAACCCTTTCTGGGGCCCTCAGACCATGATGGGATATCGGTTGGCATTCAATTACTATTTTTTCAAAAGTGGAAGAATTCAAAAATATAGCCTGAAGAAAAAGGACCTTTTTGAGATGCTTCCGAACCATGACGACGAAATCGACCTTTTCATGCGAAAAAATCGGCTTGAGCATGACCAAAGAGGTGATCTTCTCAGAATCACCGCTTACTACAACGAACTGAACAAAAACTAATGTCCAAGCCTCTTATTCTCGTCTCCAATGACGATGGAATCACTTCAAAAGGAATTCGTGTGCTCATTTCTGTGATGAAAAAACTGGGTGAAGTAGTCGTGGTGGCACCCGATAGCCCACAGTCAGGAATGGGTCATGCCATCACGATCGGAGAGACGCTTAGACTTTATGAAGAGGATATTTTTGAAGATGTTGTCGCATATAAATCAAGCGGAACACCAGCCGATTGCGTGAAGCTGGCAAAGCATTACGTGCTAAAAGACCGAACCCCCGACCTTGTGGTAAGCGGAATCAATCACGGATCAAACACTTCCATTTCTGTTCTTTATTCCGGGACAATGTCCGCGGCAATCGAGGGAGCTTTGGAGGGTTTACCTTCAATTGGCTTTAGTTTATGTGATTATTCCTCAAAAGCAGAATTTTCGCATGTGGAGGAATGGGTGGAGAAAATAGCCCGTCAAGTGCTGGAAAGAGGGATTCCGAAAGGGATTGCTCTGAATGTGAACTTTCCTCCCAAGCGAAATGAACCCATTCAGGGAATAAAGGTTTGCAGGCAGGCAGATGCTAAATGGCAGGAAGAATTTACGGAGCGATACGACCCAACCGGCCGCAAATACTTTTGGATGGCAGGTAATTTTGTGAATTTCGACCACGGTGAGGATAACGATGAATGGGCAATTGCCAACAATTATGTCGCAATAGTACCTTGCCAATATGATCTCACTGCTCACCATGCAATCTCTCAGATGAACAAAGACTGGGATTGGGAAAAATTAAAATAAGAAAGAGCGATAAGCTCTTTTTTTGTTTTCAAGGAGATGCTCTTTAAAAGATTGGGTTTTTAGAATTCGTTTTATTAGATCTTTGAAAAGTTAAAAAGCTTTTAAATCCCCGGCTAAATTAGACTGATATTTAACGTTTCTGTGTATTTTTAGCCCCCTCATCCATTTCCATTAAGTGAAGCGAATAATTTTCCTTATTTCTGTTTTGATTGTGGTGCCCTTTTTTAGCGGGATTGTGTCCGGGCAACAAGTCGAATTCGATAGCTTAAAAACTAAACTTTCTCAGGCAAAAGGGAAGGAACGCCTTCTGCTATTAAATGAATTGGGAACAAAACTTCGGGAAATTTCTCCCAATGAGGCGTTTGATTTTTCAACTGAAGCAGAAAAGCTCGCCAATGAATTGGGGGATAAATCCGCTGAAGCAATTGCCAAAGAAAATATAGGCTGGATCTATTATAGAAAAGGTCAGTGGCAAAAGACATTTGATTATTCTAAGGATGCTTATGAGTTGGCAATAGCAGCCAATGATCTTCAGGAAGCTGCCCGGGTTTTAAATAGCATGGGAGCTTTGTATTACGAACAGAATAATTTTTTGATGGCAATCGAGCAGTTCAAAAAAGCCTACGATATCAGTGTTAAAGGAGATGATGTTTATACTCAGATGAGAAGTCTGAATAATATTGCCTTCAATTTTAGCCAATTGGGAGAGCTTGATTCAGCGATGTATTATGCTGTTAAATCTATCCAAGCTAATATTCAGGCAGGTTCGCCCTACCTTTCTTCTTTTTCTAATCGGGTAATCGGCGATGTTTATTTCAAAAGAAACCAGTTAGACTCTGCAGAATCGGTTTATGAAAGGGCCCTGGAAATGGCCAAAATTCAAGGAGTCAAGTCCTTTGAAGCCAGCGTTCTGCACAGGCTTGGACAAACCTATTTGTTACAAGGCAAAATAGATGAGGCAAAATTAATACTAGAGGAAGGGGTCAATCTTGCTCAGGAAAATGATTTCCTCGACGAGCTTTCGAAAAGCCATAAGTTCCTGGCTAAGGTCTACGAGCAACAAGGCAACATTCCGCTGGCTTACAAGCATCAATCCATTTATTTGGAGCTTTATGATTCGTTGGTCAATAAATCTAATCAAGATAGAATGGCCCTCCTTCAAGGGATGTTTCAGGAAAATCTTGACAAGTCTGAGTTAGATCTTCTTAAAGCTCAAAATGAAAACCAGGCAAACCGTTTGATTTTTTCACGGAATTTAAATTTGGTTATCGGTCTGGCGGTGATTTTGATCAGCGGATTGGTGATTTGGCTTTTTTTACTCAATCGAAATGTAAAGAAAACCAACTCTAATCTGATTTCTCAGCAGCAAAGGATCAATGATCAGAATGTCGATTTGGAAAGCAAATCAAGACAACTGGAAGAAATCAACCGAACCAAAAATAAGCTTTTCTCCATTTTGGGGCATGATCTGCGGGGACCGGTTGGTCAGGTGAAATCAATTGTGGATATGGTGCTGGCTGGCCATTTGGATCAGAAAGAATTTGACGAATTGCTCAAAGCATTGAAGAAGGATGTAGACTCAGTTTATCTGACTTTGAATAATACGCTCAATTGGTCGATGTCCCAGATGGAGGGCTTCAGGGTCAATAAAGTTTCCCTGAATCTTTCCGAGTTGGTAGAATCTTCTCTTCAGTTACTCCAAACGCAATTCACTGAAAAGTCATTAAAGCTTGAAAATCTAATGCCTTCAAAAGTGGAGGTATTTGCTGATTCAGACCTGATTGAGGTTGTAGTGAGAAATATCCTGAACAACGCCGTGAAGTTTTCCGAATCAGGGGATACTATCAAAATCACTTCTGAACTTTCTGATAACCAGATATTATGGTGTGTAGTCGATCAGGGGATGGGGATGAGTACCGAGCAGATCAATAAAATCCTTGCAGAAGATTACGTAATCACCGGATCTCAAAGAGGGACCAATCAGGAAAAAGGATCCGGATTGGGTTTACAGGTTTGTAAGGAATTTGTCAGGATGAATGACGGTGAATTAGTCATCAAAAGTAAACTGAAGGTTGGATCGACAGTTTGCATGAAACTTCCGGTTGTGAACTCAGGTAATTTGCAAATGATCCAGGCTAAGGAATCGGTCAAGGCTTAATTTTTCCTTGATAATTCCCAGATTTTTCATTTTTGACATGGCTTCCTCCAGGTCTTTTCCTGCAATAGTTGGTTCAGTTTCCCAGTTTGTTTGCGAAAGCCAGGCTTTGACATCCTCAAGTTCCAATTCATAAGCTTTGTGAATTTCCATTGGAGTTTCCGGGCTGTTTTGCAATTCTTTTGAGGCCTTGTAAACCAAATCCCTTAATTCAAAAACCAGGTCCCCAAACTCTGAAATAGCTTTATCTGAAGCCACGATAATAAAGCATGGCCATGGACTTGGCACTTCTCCGATCCTTTTGAGGTCACCCGAAATCACCCAAGGATTGGTTGTGTATTTTTCCCAAAGGAACATTTCAGGAGTTTCCGGATTCATAGCTGCCAATGCTCCGTCAAGATTTCCAACTATTTTGAATTCAAGATTTTCCGGATTCCAACCTTCTCTTTGCGCAAGCACAAAAGCCATCAAATGAGATCCTGAGCCCATCCGGCTAATCAGAAATTGTGGCTTTTCTATCTGATTCAGGTTTTCAACCGGAGACTTTCCCGGAATTTGAATTCCCCAGATCAGGGGAGATTTGACATGGAATCCAATTATTTTTGATGGATTTCCTTCTTCAAAATCCTTCAGAAAACTTTCCGTCAACACGATCGCAATATCTGTTTGGTCTTCTCTCAAAGCTTTGTTCATTTGGCCGGAACCTCTTGATTCATCTGTCCAGCTAAGCTGAATTCCTTTTCCTGCGAAAGGCTGTGAGGCTACCACTTTTTTCCATGGGAGATTGAAGTGTTCGGGTACTCCGGTAATGCGCAGGGTTTTCATAGATTATTGAAATTGGATGTGTAAAAATAGAAAAGCCGATTCCAATCGGAACCGGCTTTCTCTTTTTTTGAAAGAAATTAATCGTGGGTGACTTTTCTGTCAGTGATGAAAAGGTTGCTTAATCCTGCCAGAATCAAGAGTGTTCCGGCCAAAAGCATGGTATTGATGACTTCCTCTCCGAAGAAGAATTTATACAAGATATTGACACCACCCAAAGCAGCGACGATCTGTGGAATCACGATAAACATGTTGAAAATGCCCATGTAAACCCCCATTTTCTTGGGTTCCACCGAACTGGAAAGCATCGCATAAGGCATGGAAAGGATGCTTGCCCAGGCGATTCCTACCAGTGAAAAACAGATATGAAGCATCCAAGGCTGATCAATGTAATAGATCATGATGAATCCAATTCCCCCAATAATCAAACTAACCATATGGAGAAGTTTTCGATTGATCTTAAGCCGACTGGTGAAAAATGCAAGAATCAATGCGTAAAACATCGAGACTAATCCATAAGTGCCAAGATAATTTCCTACGCTATCCGCAGCATCATTGTAAGCGGCGGAACTTGTATCCGTTGCTCCAAAAACGTGTTCAGTGATTGCAGGAGTGGCAAAACTCCACATGGTGAAGAATGCAAACCAGGAGAAAAACTGAACCACTCCCAATTGCTGCATCACCTTGGGCATGCCCACAATATTTTTTGCAATCTCACTCATGCCGGAGAAAGCGCCTTTTTTGGCTGCCTTTTCCCGCTCAAATTCCTCCATGTCTTCCGGAGGATATTCCTCTGTTCTCAGAATGGTGTAAAGGATTGAAGAGAATAAAACAAATGCCCCGATTGCAAACGCATATCGGACAGAATCCGGAACTACTCCGTCAGGAGCTGTATTTGGAACTCCAATTTGTGTCATCAGCCAAGGAAGATTAGAAGCTATCCAGGTTCCGATGCCGATAATCAACGTCTGAACAACAAATCCATAAGAGCGTTGGGAATCAGGAAGTTTATCTGCGACCAATGCACGAAAGGGCTCCATGCTAATGTTGATCGAAGCATCCAGAATCCAGAGTGAACCTGCTGCCATCCAAAGTGCGGAAGAATAGGGAGCGAAGAATAATGCTATTGTGCTGAGAACCGCTCCGATGAAGAAGAAGGGTTTTCTCCTTCCGAATTTTGGGTGCCAGGTTCGATCGCTCAGATATCCGACAATCGGCTGAATCAATAATCCGGTAAGCGGAGCAGCGATCCAAAGGAACGGAATGGCATCTTTATCAGCGCCCAGGGTCTGAAAGATTCTGGACATGAAGCCGCCTTGCAAAGCAAATCCGAACTGAATACCCAGAAATCCAAAACTCATATTCCAGATTTGCCAAAAACTCAATTCCTTCTTTTTTAGGGTCATTTTGGGTTAATTTAAAAGATTCAAGTTGGCAATACTCATCAGAAAAGCCCGGAAATTACTATTGTTTCTGAACTGTTTGGATACTCAAAATACTTCAGGCCGGAAATTGCTAAAAAAGGATGTTCATGCTCCGGAAGCGGATCAAACTCTGTCAATCTTCCAAGAAAAGTATAATTTTCATTTTTCAGAATGATCGATTTACCCTTGATGGTGATTTTCTCAGTTTGGAAACCATGAAGGTAAATTCTAAGAGATTGGAATTCGCTGATGAATGAACCTTCGGCTTCCTCCAGGATGAATTTCTTTTCCTCAGGAAAATAACTGAGTTCTCTTTTTAAAAATTGATCCTTCTGATACGCCAGACTATTTCCGTCATCTTCATAATGGGTAAATGAGGATTCCTCGATTCCGGAATAAAGGTGGATTTGCAGAACTCCGTCATGGTTTTGTCCGGTATGGGCTATATCTGATTGCATGGTAAAAATGCTTCCTCCTTTCACATAAACAGGAAGATAATTCAGCGGAGAATCGGCATAAATGCTTTTCAGTCCGGGTTGAAATCCGTCGGTGTAGAGGTTGTACCAGGTGCCTTCCGGGAGGTAGACTTTTATGATTTCCTTATAGCTTTCCACCGGAGCTACCAAGAACGTATTGCAGAACAGATATTGGTTTTGGTATAATGATTTGTAGACATTTTGATCGTTTGGATAGTCGATAGCCAAACTCGCCACGATTGGAAGACCAGTCTGGGAAGAGCTATAAAATGAGCTATAGATTGTAGGCAAAATCTTGTATCGGAGCTTCATGTAATTGCGGGAAATTTCTTCCACTTCTTCACCAAATGCCCAAGGCTCAGCATCGTTGCTATTGATCATGGAGTGAGCTCTGAACAAAGGTGAGAAAGTACCAATGCTCATCCATCGGGCAAAAAGTGACTTGCTGGCCTCGCCTGCAAATCCTCCAATGTCATATCCTGAAAATGCCACTCCGCTTAATCCTAAGCTATTGATAAGTCTGATCCCGGCCATCATGTGATCTTCGCTGGCGACATTGTCACCGGTCCAGGCAGCAGCATACCGCTGGATTCCTGCAAAACCTGATCTGGTCAGAACGAAGGGTCTTTCGTCTTTCCTTTGAAGTACCGAGCCTTCCATCGCCGCTCTTGCCATTTGCATGCCGTAGATATTCCGGGCTTTGCGATGAGAAGCGGTATTTCCATCAAAATCAAACTCGATCAAATTGGGTGTAAACTGACCCCAAGATGCGGGTTCGTTCATATCAGTCCAGAAACCATCTACTCCGGCTTCGGTGTAAAATGCCATTTTTTCGGCCCACCATTCTCTGGTTTCGGCTTTGGTGAAATCAGGAAAAGCACACCAACCCGGCCAAACCTGAGCTTCGTAATGAATCCCATCCGGATATTTGATGAACAGGTCTTTCTCTTTTCCTTCCTCATAGGGTAGGTAACCTTTTTCGGTTTTGATCCCCGGATCCATGATGACTACGACTTTGAAGCCTAATTCCTTCAATCGGGCAATCATGCTTTTGGCATCGGGAAATTTCACTCCGTCAAAAGTGAAAACCTTGTAGGCTTCCATGTGATGGATGTCCAGGTAAATCACATCAGCGGGCATGTCTTTGTCCCGGAAGGTATTTGCCAAAGTCAAAACCTCTTTGTCAGGATAATAGGAATATCGGCATTGCTGAAAACCTAACGCCCACTTGGGAGGCATGTTCATTTTTCCGGTCAGGTCGGTATAGCTCGAAATAATGCCTGCAATGGTTGGCTCATGGATAAAATAGTAATCCATATCGCCGTCCTCACCACTGAAATAAATGAATCGATTGTTTGACGCTCCAAAGTTGAAAACAGTCTTGTGGGTATTGTCCATGAAAATTCCATAAACTCCCTTGGGATGCACGCCTATGTAAAAAGGAATGCTCATGTACAACGGATCGTCGCCGGTGCCATAGGCAAAATAATCAGTATTCCAGTTGGTGTAAGCCTTGCCGGATCGATCCAGATTTCCTGTTTTTTCGCCGAGTCCAATGAACTTTTCGTTCACTTGAACTTGCTTATAATTAGCGACTTCTGTTCCAATCCAGGATATACCTAAAGAATCGTCAGCATTCAGAAGGTTGCCATTTAAATCAAAAAAACTAAGAGCAAAGCTTGTGAGATTTAGTTCAAGCTTGAGTTTATCGGTTGTAAGAGTGAGGTTTTCAAGAGTTTCTGCCAAAGCGAAAGTTCCGGGATTCGGTTTTGCTACGACTGAATAGGGATTCGGATCAAACTCGTCAAATTTACAGGCCTGAACACGGATGGTTCCGGAACTGTAAACAGTGATTTTGAATCTTGCAGATTCGGTTACTCCCTCAATTCCGGTTGATGATTTTTGCCAGGATAAAACCGCTCCCATTCCCACTGAACGGGCCGAGGAAGAGTTTTTTTTCGGGAAGGAGGATTTGGAATTCATAGCTATTTCCTCAAGATTAAGTTTTTGAGGCATGCTAATTTAGGAACGATCGGGAATGATAAAAATAAGCCATACAGAATGCTAACTGGGATTTCATACCAACTTGACTTCTAAAGATAGCGCAGGTATCTGTTTAGGGCTATTCAATCGATTGCATCATTTCAGTAAAAAATATTACTTTTTTTAAAGCCATTAGATCCTTACAGAAGATTTTCGGATCAAAAGTTCGGTTTCAAGTACAACAGGACCAGTTATAGACTCAGGGTCCAGCTTTTTTTCGATCATGTCCAATAGAATATCGGTGGCCTTCGCACCCATTTTTGAGCCGGGCTGAGATACCGAGGAAAGGGAAGGATCGATCATCGTACAAAATTGCCAATTGCTAAATCCGACAATACCAACATCTTCCGGGATCTTTAATCCTGCAGCTTTGCAGGCGAGCATCGCACCGACAGCTGCCATATCATTACTGGCAAAAAATGCATCTGGTCTTACAGGAAGGGATTTCAGAAGTTTAGTGGTGATTTTCTGACTTTCATGATCGGTGCCTATTGGACATTCCACGATGTAGTCAGGATTGACAAGCAGTCCGTTTTTAATCAAAGCCGACTCATACCCCCGGATTCTTTCCCTACTGATTTTCAGATTCAGAGGACCGGATAGATGGACGATATTTCTATATCCCTGCGAAACAAGATGATCGGTCGCATCAAAAGCACCTTTGTAATCGTCTACCATAACACTGATGGCGTGCGGTATTTCAGGAACCCGATCGAAAAAAACAATCGGAAAACCCTGATTCAGAAGTCTTGAGAAATGGTCAAAGTCTGTTGTTTCCTTCGAAAAACTAACTAAAAATCCATCGATCTGATTGGAAAGCATTGTGTCGATACTTGACATTTCTCTGCTCAGTTTTTCATTTGTTTGCGTCAGGATCACATTGTATCCTCTGGAGTATGCTACTTCCTCTATTCCGCTGATTACTGTCGAAAAGAAAAAATGGACCACCTCCGGAATGATCACTCCAATGGTGAAAGAGCGGCTTTTTCGAAGTGAAAGGGCAATTGCATTTGGCCGATAATTTAATTTTTCAGCGACTTCTTTAACCTTTCTTTTGGTCTCATCACTTATTCCCGGATAGTCTTTCAACGCTCGGGAAACGGTCGAGGCAGAGACGTTCAATTCAATTGCAATGTCTTTGATAGTGGCTTGTCCTATTTTCATGAAATCTTGCTATTTCTGAGATTGAAGTATTTTAAAAAAATCTGAGATGAGGTTTTTTAAAACTAAGTAAATGAAGCAGAATTTATCAAAAAATTAACTTTTATGTGTTTAGTGGGGAAAAATGTTTTTGAATGCAATCGATAACGCAAACGATTGCATTGAAAAATTTGGCTGATTTGGCTTTGAGTTATTTGGTTCCGGAGTCCTATTATGATAATATTTGAGAGATTTCAGATGATAAGTATTCAAGGCTTTACCGTTGAATTTCTTTTGAAAATTGGGATCAATCCAAATTAGCTTTATTTAAATACAATACTCCCTGATTCCCTGCTTCGGGTTGTTCGAAAAGAAGACAGGATCCTAACTTAATTATGAACACCAGGTTTTTCTATTTACTAGTACTTCTTTTTTTTATTGGGTACCCAAGTGTTTTTGCTCAAGTCACGACTGAGCCCGCTTTACCCAAAGCTTCGCAGTCGGTTAAGATAATTTATGATGCTTCAAAAGGGACTACCGCTCTCAAAGACTGCAATTGCGATGTCTATATCCATATTGGAGCGGTAACGGAAAGCGCATCTTCCAACACCTGGTCAATTGTTCCCTTTATCTGGGCAACTACCGACCCCAAAGCAAAAATGACGAAAGTTGCAGGTCAGACGAATATTTACAGCTTCGAATTGGTGCCAAATGAGTTTTTTACCAATCCGAACGGGCTGACCATTTTTCGTTTGGGGATGGTTTTCAGAAATGGAGATGGAACCAAAGAAGGAAAATCCACTACAAACGGAGATTTTTTTGTGGATTTATCCCAAGGATTTCAGGTTTCTTTCACTTCTCCGCAAAGCTCTTCGATCTCACTGGAGGCAGGTGAATCATTTGAATTCAAGGCAAAAGCCTCTGAAGTTTCAGACATTTCATTTGAGCTCGATGGCATTGAAGTCAAGAAAGCTGCAGGTGTCGAAAGCCTGAATTATAACTTCACAGCTGCTCAGGCCGGAAATTATAAGTTGGAAGCCAAAGCAAAAAGCGGATCAAACGAAGATTCGCAGACCATCGATATTGAGGTTTTCAGTCCTTCTGAAATTGCGACATTACCAGCAGGAGCAAAACCCGGAATCAATTACATTTCTGAAACCGAGGTTATTTTGGCCTTGCAAGCGCCTGGCAAAAAACTGGCACATGTCATCGGTGATTTCAATGATTGGCAAGTGCTGCCTGCTTATCAAATGAACAGAACTCCGGATGGAGAGATTTTCTGGCTCAGGGTTTCAAATCTGGTTCCGAAGCAGGAATACATTTTCCAATACCTGGTAGATGGAAATATAAGAATCGGGGATCCTTACGCTGACAAAACCTCAGATCCTGATTCGGATCAGGAGATTATTACCCAAAATCGCTACCCTGGATTGAAGCCTTATCCAAGCGGCAAAACTTCCTATCAGGCAACTTACCTTCAGACGGGTCAGGATTCTTACATCTGGAAAAATATCGCTTACGAAAAGCCAAAACCGGAAGAATTGGTCGTATATGAGTTGCTGGTGAGAGATTTTGACGAGAAGAGAACCTATCAGGCGGTCATTGATCGGTTGGATTATTTGAAAGATCTGGGAGTCAATGCGATCGAATTGATGCCTGTCGGAGAATTTGAAGGCAACCTTTCCTGGGGCTATAATCCTTCCTTCTTCTTTGCACCGGACAAATATTACGGAACAAAAAATGACCTGAAGCGACTCATTGATGAGGCGCATGGTAAAGGAATCGTGGTCATCATGGACATGGTTCTCAACCATGCTTTTGGCCAAAATCCGATGGTGAGGCTTTTCAACGATGCTGAATTTGGAGCCCCGACTCCTGATAATCCCTGGTTCAACCGGGTGGCAAAGCATCCTTTCAATGTCGGATACGACTTCAATCACGAGAGCAAATACACACAGACCTTTGTGGATTCGGTAAATAATTATTGGCTGACTGAGTACAAAGTCGATGGATTCAGATTTGACCTGAGCAAAGGTTTTACACAAGTAGAATCAGGAACAAATGTCGGAACCTGGAGTCAATACGATCCCAGCCGAATCAAAATCTGGAAACATATTTACGATCGGATCAAGGCAAATCACCCTGATTCATATGTGATTTTGGAGCATTTGTCAGAGAATTCTGAGGAGAAAGAATTGGCTGATTACGGACTGATGTTTTGGGGAAATATGAATTTCGATTTCCGGGAAATGGCCAAAGGTCAGAACAAGAACTTCGATTGGGCATATTTTGGTACTCGCGGATGGAAAAATCCAAACCTGATAGCCTATCAGGAAAGTCACGATGAGGAAAGGGTCATGTGGGAGACGCTGAATTTTGGAGCTATCTCTCCGATCAACCTGAAGCAATTGGAAAATGCCGTGAATAGAAATCAACTTCTGACGGCATTTTACATGGGGATTCCCGGACCGAAAATGATCTGGCAGTTTAGTGAATTCGGTTACGATGTCGAACTCAATAACGATCGACTGGCAATTAAGCCAACCAACTGGCAATATTTGAATGACCCTGAGCGAATGCGCCTTTTCAAATTGTATCAGGAAATGATTGGGTTGAAAGACGATTACATTGTTTTAAACAAGCCCGCAAAAGCTACGCTTTCCTTGGAATCCAATGTGAAATCGATTACCCTGGAGCATCCGGATATGGATGTGGTGATTCATGGGAATTTTGGATTGTCTAGTGTTACGAATATTTCCCTAAGCTTTCCAAAGGCAGGAAAATGGTATAATTATTTTACAGGGGAAGAATTGAATCTGCCGGGTACAAGCGCTAGCCTCACTCTTCGATCAAGCGAGTTTTTGCTTTTTACCAGCAAATCGCTTCCTAAGCCCGAATCAGGGATCGTTCAGGAGGATTTTATTACGGCCATTCCGAAAGAAATTATTGCCGAAGGAGCCTTCAAAATTTACCCTGTACCAACTGAAGGAAGATTGATCGTTGAGTTTCCTGTGGAGATGAACGGCGCCACTTTCAGAATAATAGATTTGGCAGGAAGGGTCTTGTTTGAAGGCACCAGCACTTCAGGTACCAAGATTTTAGAACTGGATTTAAGGGAAATTCATGCAGGGATTTATATCTTTGAGGCTTATGATAACAATCGAGTGCTTCGTCAGCGCTTTATCAAGAAATAACCAAACCTAATTCAGACATGAAATTTAAACCTGGAGTAAAATATGGTGAGGAGCTCAGAGATCTTTATGCGTATGCAAAAGAGAGTGAGTTCGCTATGCCAGCCGTAAACGTCATCAACACCAATACGGTGAATTCGGTGATGGAGACAGCTAAAAAAGTAAATTCACCTGTAATCATTCAGTTTTCGAATGGAGGAGCTCAATTTTTCGCAGGAAAAGGTCTTGCAAACGATAAGCAGCAAGGAAGTATCGCAGGTGGTATCTCAGGTGCACACCACGTTCACCAAATGGCAGAAGCCTACGGTGTTCCTGTGATTTTGCATACTGACCATGCAGCAAAGAAATTGCTTCCATGGATTGATGGTTTGTTGGAAGCTGGTAAAGCTTATCATGCAGCCTACAAAAGACCACTTTTCAGTTCTCACATGCTGGATCTTTCTGAAGAGCCTTTGCACGAAAACGTAGAAATCTCTTGTAAATACTTCACCGAATTCAAAAAGCTGGATATGGCGATTGAAATCGAATTGGGCGTAACCGGTGGAGAAGAGGATGGTGTTGATAATAGCGACATTGATTCTTCAAAATTGTATACTCAGCCTTCTGAGGTTGCTTATGCTTATGAAAACCTGAAGCAGATTGATGATTTGTTTACAATTGCAGCAGCTTTTGGAAACGTTCACGGGGTTTACAAGCCGGGTAACGTAAGCTTAAAGCCAATAATTTTGAAAAATTCTCAGGACTTCATTAATCAGAAATACGGGACAACAGGCAAGCCTTTGAACTTCGTGTTCCATGGCGGATCAGGTTCTTCACTTGAAGAAATTCGGGAAGCAAACAGCTACGGATCTATCAAGATGAATATTGATACAGATATGCAATGGGCATTCTGGGAAGGTATTCTGATGTACTATAAGAAAAACGAAGGCTATCTTCAGAGCCAGTTGGGAAATCCAGAAGGTCCGGATAGTCCAAACAAGAAATATTACGATCCACGAGCTTGGCTTCGCAAAGGTGAAGAGAACTTCGTGAAGAGACTTGAGCTGGCTTTCGATATGCTTAATGCAGTGAATAGAAATTAATACAAGCTCTGAATCCATTGAAAAAGTCACTCTGAGCAGTGACTTTTTCTTTTTCACCCCATCATACCCAAAATGAGAAACACTCGGTTAACACTGTTGGTCGCAGGAATTGCAATTTTTACCGCCTGCGAAAAAAAAGAAACTCCTGAAGTCAAAAACTATTGGCCAAATGCGGGAGTGACTTATGAGATTTTTGTCCAATCCTTCAATGATTCCAATGGAGATGGAATCGGGGATTTAAATGGAGTCACCGAAAAGCTGGACTATGTGAAGGAATTAGGGGCCAATGCCATCTGGTTTATGCCGATCATGCCTTCGCCTACCTATCATAAATATGATGTGACCGATTATCGGGCTATCCATCCGGATTATGGTACGATGGAAGATTTCAAGCGTTTGCTGGAGGAAGCACACAAGCGGGATATCAAAGTGGTCATTGATCTGATTATCAATCATACAAGTAATCAGCATCCCTGGTTTTTGGAATCAAAATCAGGAAGAGACAACCCTTTCAGAGATTATTATGTCTGGGCTCAGAAGGATACTATTGCAGACTTCCTGGATAAGAAAGTCATCACCCTGGATAGTGATAACATCCGTCAATGGCATGATCCGGAAAATGGAGAGGATTTTTATTACGGTTTTTTCTGGGGAGGAATGCCGGATCTGAATTTTGACAATCCTAAAGTCCGGGAAGAGATTTACGATATCGGCCGATTCTGGCTGGAGGAAGTAGGAGTGGATGGTTTCCGTTTGGATGCAGCCAAGCATATATTTCCGGATGATCGGCCTCTGGACAATCATGCTTTCTGGAAGGAATTTCGGGACGAAATGGAAAGTATAAAGCCTGATGTTTATCTGGTAGGAGAGGTGTATGATAAGAAGGAAATCGTCGCCCCTTATCTGCCCGGATTACCGGCACTTTTCAACTTCGATTTTCATTACACCTTAATTGATGCGTTGAATAAAGAAGACGGAATGCTTTTGGCCAAAAAGCAAAAGGAGATCATCGATTTCTACAAAGGCATAACGCCGACTTTCATAGATGCTACTTTCTCATCCAATCACGATCAGCCAAGATTGCTCAATGAACTGGGTTCCGATCCAGCCAAATATAAACAGGCGAGCTTAATTTTGATGACGATGCCGGGCGCGCCTTACCTCTATTATGGAGAGGAAATCGGAATGTTGGGATTGAAGCCTGATGAGAATATTCGGGAGCCTTTCCTTTGGGATGAAAAGTCAAAAGACAAAGGAAGAGCTTCTTGGATTAAGCCCAAATACACGACTGAGAAAACCGTGACTCCTCTGGCAAAGCAAAAAGAGGCTCCTTCGAGCTATTTCAATCATTACAAAAAGCTTATCACGATCCGTAATTCCTATCCGGCCCTGGCAATCGGAACGATGGAATTGTCAACTCAGGTGTTTCCAAAAACCGTGATGGCTTATTTCAGAAAGTCAGGCGAACAGGAAATTTTTGTGGTGCATAATGTTGGAAAAGAAGAAGTTGAAATCGAGTTGCCGGAAGGTTTTGAGGAATCGATTTTCAGTTTGGGAGAAGGAACGACCAGTTCAGGAACGCTGAATTTGAAAGGCAATTCGAGCTTGGTATTTTTGAAAGATTAATAATTGAAAGGAGGTTTAGGCCTCCTTTTTTCATGGAAAAGAAAACCAATTGCTTTCTTGCTTCGAACGATTTTTGAAAAATCAGAGTTGAAAAGGCTTAGTAAAGAAAACCATGCAAGATATTTTCCCTTATTCCATTTTGGATTTAGCCATTATCAGAAAGAATGCGGACGCAGCCGATGCTTACCAGCGAAGTCTGGATTTGGCTCAGCAAGCTCAAGACTGGGGTTATAAGCGATTTTGGCTCGCAGAGCATCACAATATGTCGAGCGTTGGAAGTTCCGCTCCGACAATCCTGATGGCACATATCGCTGGGGGAACTAAGAATATACGGGTAGGTTCCGGCGGAATTATGCTTCCCAATCACAGCCCTTTGATGGTGGCTGAGCAAATCGGGACTTTGGAGACTTTGTTTCCAGGCAGAATTGATTTAGGATTGGGAAGAGCACCTGGAACGGATCAGAAAACTGCCTCAGCTCTTCGTCGAGGGAGAATGGAAACGATCAATGACTTTCCGCAAGATCTGGAAGATTTGCAACTTTATTTTTCCCTGGATAATT
The DNA here is from genome assembly GCA_029945945.1 of Algoriphagus sp. GTDB lineage: Bacteria > Bacteroidota > Bacteroidia > Cytophagales > Cyclobacteriaceae > Algoriphagus. Next base: position 951,837 of record JAQSDM010000005.1, read on the forward strand.
CCCGGTCAGATGTAAGGGCATTTCCTGCCGAAGGGCTTCAGGTTCCCATTTACCTTCTGGGTTCAAGTATGAGCAGTGCGGTTTTGGCTGCGGAAAAAGGGCTACCCTATGTCTTTGCAAGTCATTTTGCCCCGACATATTTTCTTCAGGCTGTGAAATATTATCAGACACATTTCAAGCCATCCGAGCAATTGAAAGAACCTTATGTAATGGCCTGTGTCAATGTAATTGCTGCGGATACGGATCAGGAAGGAAACTTTCTTGCTACTTCCTTCTATCAAATGGCTCTGGGAATTATCCGCGGTAAATCTTATCCTCTCATGCCTCCTGTCACCGATATGAACAAAGTCTGGACTGAGCAGGAAGCGGCAGCGATCCATAATATGATGGCAGTAACTTTCGTAGGATCGAAAGAGACTGTGGCAGCTGGATTGGAAGAATTGATCAAGTTGACAAGAGTCAATGAACTGATGATCACTACCAATATCTACGATCATGAGGCCAGGTTGAAATCCTTCCAAATCACGTCAGAAGTGATGAAGGAGATAAGCAACGAGTTGGTCAGCTGAGGAAAAATTGTGTCTTGTGAGGATACTTTTTCGGCTGAAAACCTGAATACTTTTCTGGCTTAAATTCCCTTCCAGATTTCTTTTCCTTGTCTTCAATTCGAGGAAAATCCAATCGTAGTATTTTTTTGCATCAAAGCAAATTACTTTTTAGCTTTAATTGTTTGTGAATCTTTCACTTAGCTGCGATCATGTTAGTTGAGGTCATTTTTAATTGGCTGGCAGGTCCGAGTTTTTCCACTCTTTTTAAAAATCTTTTACATCATGCCGACATTCAGAATCAAATTAAGAGGTCAGGAGTTGCCTAAGGAAATCTCTCAAGCCGAAGATCAGGCGATGGGATATTACAACGTCCAAAAGACATTTACGGTCGAAAGTTCCACCCGCAGCGATGTCCCTGAGCAGGTTTTGGAGCTCAATGAAGGGGAGATTTTAGAGCTGAATTTTGAGGATAATTCTTTTTGGTTGGGTGATGCTGATTCGATTAAGCAGATTTTTTCAAAAGAACTGAAACGAAGTGGAGACGGGGAGGAGATTTACCTTTCCGGAGATATCGAAACTGACGAGCAGGATCGCACCATGGTCCAAAAAGTTGCCATCAAGGCAGCTAAAGTTTTTGTCAAAAATCAGGTAATCAGCCCAGGAATTCGAAAACTGGCTACCAAGGCTGAAAACAGCGCTCTTAAGTTTGCAGACCAGACCTTTGAAAACGAAGGTGCTGCAGTCGTACTTTCAGTTTCAAGAGACTTTGAGTTAGAGAAAGCGGATTTTTCTAAAACTGATCTTTCGAAAAAATTTTTATTGCTGGTTCACGGCACCGGCTCTTCAACTTTAGGGTCTTTTGTGGAGATGAAAGGATCTGAGGAATGGAATGAAATGGTCAATGGATACGGGCAAAGCAATATTCTGGCGCTTCAACACCGGACTTTGACTTGTAGTCCTTTGGAAAACGTCCTTGCTGCGTTGGAAACACTTCCTGATAATATTACACTTGATCTTCTTACTCATTCCCGAGGCGGATTGGTGGCAGATTTATTTGCGAGATTTTCTTCTTATCCAGAAGGTTTTGGAATGGAAGAAAAGAAGGTTCTGGAAAAAAGTGAGCGTACCGGAGACCTCAAAACTATCGAAAACATTGCGGCATTACTTCGAAAAAAGTCAATCATTGTTGGTCGTGTGGTTCGTGTGGCCTGTCCTGCCAATGGCACGACCCTGGCCTCCAAGCGCATGGACATGTTTCTCAATGTGATCATCAATCTCTTGGGCACCACAATCGGTAGCGTGACCAATCCTATTTTTATCGCTTTCAAAGAGTTGGTGATGGCTTCAATTGAAACCAAGGACGATGTTTCGGTACTTCCCGGGCTTGAGTCGATGAATCCTGAATCACCTTTTATCAAGGTCCTTAACTATCAGGGGACTAAAATGGAGATAAAATCACAGCTGATCGTCGTAGCAGGCAGTAGTGAGCTAAGCCTTTCTTTTAAGAGTTTGGTCGTGTTGGTTGGCAAGTTCTTTTTCCTCGGGAAAAATGACTTGGTCGTAGATACCTCGAGTATGGAGTTTGGTGCCAAAAGAGTGAAAGGCAACGTGTATCTCTACATGGAACAAAGCGGGAAAATCGACCATATCAAATACTTCAAAACTCCGATTGTCCGAAAGACAATTCTTTCCGGGTTGCTGGGTAAGACTGAGGATTTTATTGGCCAAAACAGAACAGATGGCATCACTTTCCTTCGTTCCGGAGAAAGAGGAGGGCTGGTTCTGGAAGGAGGAAGATATACCGGAACAGAGGTGACCGGCAAAAAGCCTATTCTGATTTTGCTTCCAGGCATCATGGGTTCCAATCTGAAAGACACCAAAGATCTCCTTTGGATCAATTATGGAAGGTTCCTTATGGGTGATTTGAAATATCTACGTCCCTCTGATGGAGATGGCGTTGATGCAGATTCGCTGATCAAAACTTCCTACAAAAATCTTGGAGAATACTTGAGCAAAAACTACGACCTGGTTGCGTTTCCATTTGACTGGAGGCTCAGCATGGAGAGAAATGCCGAATTATTGAACCGGAAAATCCTCGAACTTCTGAAAGTTGGCCAGCCAATAAAAATGGTAGGGCATAGTATGGGCGGGGTTTTGGTACGGGATTTTATACTGTATCATCACGAGACTTATCTCAAGCTCAATGCAATTTCGGGCTTCAAAATTTTATTTCTGGGTTCACCATTAGGAGGTTCCTACCGAATACCGTATGTGCTTTTTGGAAAAGACGGTATCATCAAGCTTTTGGCGAAAATCGACATCACCAATTCTCCCAAAGAGCTGCTGAGTGTGTTTGTCAATTTTCCCGGAATCCTTGCCCTGCTTCCTATTAATAAATCAGGGAAGCATGATTTTTCGGATCGGGCATTTTGGGAGAAGCTTCGCAAAGCCTCAGGAGACGAATCCTGGCCGATTCCAAATGAAACGGATCTAAAAGGATTTGGGAAGTACCAGGAGTTGGTGGTGCAGCAAGAAGAGAAAATCAACTACGACAATATTTTCTATATCGCCGGTCAAAGCAGAAAGAAGAAGTCTACCATCTCAGACCTTGAAATCAAGGATGGGCAACTCATTTTTCAAGCCACCAATCAGGGTGATGAAAGTGTGACTTGGGAAAGCGGGATTCCAAAAGGTATCCGGGAGCGCAATCATTTCTACTATGCCAATGTCACCCACGGTGGATTATCCATGGAAAAAAAGCTTTTTGGAGCGATTGAGGATATTTTGAACCAAGGAAAAACTGGCAGGCTTCAAAACACTCTTCCGATTGTTCGGGGAGATGAGCAGAGTTTCAACGCTAGGGAAGAGGAGATTTTTGACCTGAGTGAACAAAATACATTCAATACCATACTCGGTCTGGGAGAAGAAGGAGAAATGAGGGATCAGGAAACACCGGTACAGGTGAAGGTTTGTCATGGAGATTTAACCCATGCAAATTATCCGGTCTTGGCAGGGCATTTCCAATTCGATTCAATATTGACTACCGAAAAGGTTGTAAATATGAAATTGGACGGAGAACTCTCCAGATTGCTGAGTTTGGGGTTGTATCCCGGACCAATTGGCACTCATCAGGTAGTATTGACGAAGGATATTGCTTCTTCTGATAAGCAGTTTCCAGGTACCGTTGTAGTTGGGATGGGAATCCCGGGCGAATTGACCCCTTATCAGTTGATGGTGACCGTTTCCAAGGGAATAGCTCGATACCTGACCATCAGAAATGTCAGAGAGGAAGAACTGAATGAAGAAATCGTCGGCGAAGGTGGGGAGCCCAAGAAAAAAGAAATAATGGGTATTTCTATTATTGCTTTGGCTACCTCTTACGGAGGATTTTCAAGCGATTCTTCCATTCGGTCCATCATTTTGGGGATTCAGGAAGCCAATAGGAATATTCGAAAAACGTATGATGGCAAAGTCAAGGTGATTGAAGAGATCGAAGTCATAGAGCTCTACCATGATCGCGCTTTGGGCATCTTGCGAACAGTCAAAAACATCGAACAGGATGAAAGCCGGGAGTTTAATATCAGCGTTCCAACTCTTTCTTTGATTCAAAAAGTTGGTAGACTTTCCCGAATTCCCTACGACAATACGGCCGATTGGTGGACTCGAATCAAAGTAACTGAAGAATTGAGTGAAGGTGAAAACAAAGGTTTTGGCCGAAAAATCCGCATGGCTATGGCCACTACCGGAGCAAGTGAAAAAGAAATACCGCTTCGAACAAACGTAAAAAATATAGAGACTTTGCTTGAGGGTATGACGAGCAAAAACCAGTACGAGCCGGAAATCGCCAAGACCATGTTTGAGCTGTTGGTTCCCTTTGAATTTAAGGAGGACCTCAAGCGCCAAAACAACATAACTTGGGTATTGGACAAACGAACTGCGAATTTTCCCTGGGAAATGCTTCAGGAAGATTTAAACGGATTGCCATTATGCATTCATTCCGGCATGGTCAGGCAGCTCGCTACTACAGAATTCAGGAAAAATGTAGCAACAGTACTCGACAAAAGGGCTTTGGTCGTTGGAGATCCTGATCTGAAAGGATTCATGCCACAGCTCAAAGGCGCTGAAAAAGAAGGAGTATTGGTCGCGGAGAAGTTGAAAAACAATGGTTTTGAGACAGAAAGTTTGATCAAAGGTTCAACTCCAGAGATTATCCTTAAACTCTTTACACAGAACTATAAACTCATTCACTTGGCTGGTCATGGAGTTTTTAGTGCCGATGAAAACAAACCTTCAGGCATGGTCATAGGAGACGGAAACTACCTGACTACAAGTGATATCGCTCAGATGAGCAAAGTTCCTGAATTTGTCTTTGTGAATTGCTGCTATCTGGGGCAAATGGACAGTAAAGCTGAGGAACAAAACCAGTTCCGAAACAGACTCGCTGCAAATATTGGTACCCAATTGATCGAAATCGGTGTGAAGGCTGTCATTGTTGCAGGCTGGGCCATTGATGATGCTGCGGCTTATGATTTCTGTGAAAAATTTTATGGATGTCTCCTCAGTGGAGTTCCTTTTGGAGAGTCGACAAAGTCTGCTCGCAAGCTGATCTATGAGCGCTATAAAGGTCGTACCAATACATGGGGGGCCTATCAGTGTTACGGGGATCCATTCTATAAACTTGACGGGCTGGCTTTTGCTTCCAAGTCAGGCCAGGGATTTTATCTTCTGGAAGAAATCGAATTGGAACTTTTCAATATGATTTATTCACTTGAGTCCAAAAACCTTTCAAAAGAAAATGCGAAGAAAAAGCTTGAGGAGTTAGAGGCAGGACTGAAGAAATCCAATCTTTCCAGTGATAAAATCTTAGAATACAAAGCGGAAGTCTATAACAAGCTCGGGGAATATGGAAAAGCGATCGAGCTCTATGAAAAACTGATCAAACTTGAGAAAGCTGGGTTCTCATTCCGTGCGATGGAGCAATACTGCAACATAACCTGCAAATATTGTGTAGAGGAGTTTTCAGCGTCACCTGATTTGGGAGAACAAGCGATTGAAGGGATAGACAAAGCAATCAGCCAACTGAAGAGCTTGATTTCTCTGGGTGCAACTGCCGAGCGGTTTAGTTTGCTGGGAAGTGCCTATAAGCGGAAATTGATGGTTTTGAAACCTGATAATAAGGAAGTATTCCTGGAGACTTTGAAGCTTTCATCAGCTGTCTATTTTGAAGCAGCAAAAGTTAAAAAGCTTACTGACTCGTATGCGATCAACAATGCAGTACAACTTGGCAGAATCTATGAGTTGCTAGCAGGGACGGAGTTTACACTTGGTGAGAAACCTAAAATTAAACTCCGAAAACTTCTGGAAGACTTAGTTAATGTTCTGAATGACCAGCCAAAAGAGAAAAAAGGATATTGGGATTTTGTGACCGAAACCAACCTTTTATTATCAGCTTTTATACTTGAAAAAAGGCTACCTGAAACTAAATGGAGATCCCTCAGGGATTCCTATTTGGATCTTTGGAAAAGAGCCGGAAGCCCATCTGACAGAAAAGCTGAAGAAGAACACCTGGAGATTTTACTCAAGGGTTTGGAATTTGCCGAGTCGGAGGAAGGAAAGGGATTGAAGGAGTCTTTGGAAAGGCTTAAGGATGAGATTGCAGGATGATTGAAAACCCTACTGAAATTTTAAGTGTATTGTAAACAAACGACCCGCAGATTTTTCTGCGGGTCGTTTGTTTAAGTCGAAAGGATTTTCGCTATTCTGAAATCTTCCTCGTCAACAGTTTTATCATCGACGATGGCTTTTTTGATAGGAGTGAAAACTACTTTGTGATTGATCACGCCTGCCATTACATCGTATTTGCCTGCGAGTAAGCCTTCAATCGCAGCAACTCCAAGCTTCGAGGCGAGTAATCTGTCAAAAGAAGTAGGAGCTCCGCCACGCTGGAGGTGACCCAGAATTGTCACTTTGATGTCGTAGTAAGGCAGAAATTTTTTCACTTTTTCAGCGATTTCACCGGCTCCACCACTTTTTCCGCCTTCAGCTACAATTACAATATTCGAAGATTTCTTCGCTTTGGTTCTGAGCTTTAGTTTTTCTATCAACTCTTCAATCAACATTTTTTTCTCTGGAATCAAAATCGCTGCAGCAGCACTGCCGATTCCGGCATTGATTGCGATGAATCCCACATCTCTCCCCATTACTTCTACGAAGAATAAACGATCGTGCGAAGTGGCCGTATCCCGAATTTTGTCGATAGCCTGAATAGCCGTATTACATGCAGTGTCAAAACCAATTGTGAAATCAGTTCCGGAAAGATCATTATCAATTGTGCCTGGTAATCCAATTGCAGGCACCCCATATTCCTGAAAAAACAGGTGGGCACCAGTCAGGGAACCATCCCCTCCAATAACTACCAATGCGTCAATTCCATGGGTTTTCAGGTTTTCATAAGCTTTTTTCCTTCCTGCTGCTGTACGGAATTCTTCGCTTCTTGCAGACTTAAGGAATGTTCCGCCACGCTCAAGGACATGGGTGATATGTTTAGAATCAAGTTTTTTGATGTCGTTTTGAATCATTCCCTCGTATCCACGGTAGATTCCATACATCTCGAGGTTATAATAAAATCCGGCACGGACTACTGCACGAATGGCAGCATTCATTCCGGGAGAATCTCCTCCTGAAGTAAGTACTCCAATTCTTTTTATGGTTTTAGGTTCCATCAATGGTTTAAATTAAGGCTTGAAACATTAGGTCTGCTGCCGCAGGATTTGTGGCCAAAGGAATATTGTGAACATCACAAATTCTCATCAGCATTTGCACATCGGGTTCATGTGGATGCCTGTCTAACGGATCTCTGAAGAATATGACCATTGCCAATTCCTTTTGAGCCGCCATCGCCGCTATTTGGGCATCACCTCCGATGGGTCCGGAAAGCATTTTTTGGACTTTGAAACCGGCTCTTTCAATATGAGTGCCTGTGGTTCCTGTGGCAACTAAATCGATGTCTGCTCGATGTAGTTTTTCCTTGAATCCACTTAAAAAGTGAACCATGTCGGCTTTTTTACCATCATGGGCAATAAGGGCAATTTTCATCAATAGATTTAGATAGGTGGTGGCAAAGTTAGGGAAAATTCTCTTTCCCATTACTTTGGTTTTTTGCTTTCAGAGCTTTTTAAAATTTTGCTTATTTCAGATTAACCCGATGTTAATTTTTCGGAACCGGAATCAGATTCTCCAAATAGAAAAGAAACGTGTATTCCAAGGCGAGCTCTTTCAGCGAATTGAACCGCCCTGAAGCGCCCCCATGCCCGGCTTCCATATTGGTGTGAAGGAACAAAAGATTCGTATCAGTTTTTAATTCCCGCAGCTTTGCCACCCATTTGGTAGGTTCCCAATATTGAACCTGACTATCATGTAAACCAGAAGTCACCAGGATATTTGGGTATTCTTTGGCTTCTACATTATCGTAAGGTGAATAGGAAAGCATGTATTCATAATATTCTTTGTCTTTTGGATTTCCCCATTCCTGAAATTCCCCTGTCGTAAGCGGTATACTTTCATCCAGCATAGTCGTGACTACGTCCACGAAAGGAACATTGGCTACAATTCCATGGAACAAATCAGGCCGCATATTCATCACTGCGCCCATCAATAATCCGCCTGCACTTCCTCCCATCGCATACAAATGAGCAGGAGAGGTGTAATTTTTCTGAATTAAATGCTCGGCGCATGCGATGAAATCGGAGAAGGTATTCACTTTCTTTAGCATTTTTCCGTCTTCATACCAATGACGGCCGAGATCTTCACCGCCGCGGATATGGGCTATCGCAAATACAAATCCCCGATCCAAAAGACTGAGTCTGGTGCTGGAAAAGTAAGCGTCCATGCTGAAACCATAAGAGCCGTAGGAATAAAGCAAAAGAGGGTTTTTGCCCTCTGATGTAAACAATTCTTTTTTATAGACCAGCGAAATCGGAACCATCACACCATCTCCTGCTTTTGCCCAAATTCTTTCAGAATGATAGGCTGACGAATCATATCCCCCGATAACTTCCTGCTGCTTGAGAAGAGTTTTTTCCCGGGTGACCATGTTGTAATCGAATACACTGGATGGTGAAACCATGGAGTTGTATCCAAATCTCAGGATTTCTGTTTCAAATTCCGGATTGGTGCTGATCCATGCCGTATAGGTTTCATCTTCGAATGACAATTGATGCTCAGCAGATTCTTCCCAGTTTTTGATCAGAATTTGAACCAGGCCGTTGCTACGCTCCTGGGTGACCAAAAAACGAGAAAACAGATCAAAGTCCTCCAGTAAAACTTCGCTTCGATGAGGAATGACGTCCACCCAATTTTCCAATGAAGGCTTGGTAACTGGTGCTTTGACAAGCTTGAAGTTTTGGGCTTGGTGGTTTGTGCGGATCCAAAAATGATCCTTATAATGATCCGCAGCATATTCCAAATGGGGTATTCTGCTTTGCAAAATCTGAAATTCATCGTCAGGATTCTTGGCCTCCAGAAATCTCATTTCTGACGAAATTGTGCTTTCAGAATGGATAAATAAATAAGCTTCTGACTTTGATTTATGAACGTGACAGGTGAATTCCTCGTCCATTTCCTCAAAAATCAATTCAGATTCAGTTGGGGCAATTCCGAGAACATATTTGAAAATCTGATTGGCGCGAAGCGTATCCGGGTCTTGCTTAGAGAAGAAAAGGGTCTTGTTATCTGCCGCCCAGGAGAAATTTCCGGTAGTTTCAGGAATGCTTTGAGAATAAATTTCACCTGTTTCCAGATTCTTAAAATGGATGGTGTAGATCCTTCTACCAACCTCATCGGATGCAAAAGCCAGGATCTTTTGATCGGGAGTGGTGGAGGTTCCTCCCACTTGGTAATAGCTTTTTCCTGCTGCAAGTTGGTTTACATCAAGAATGATTTCTTCTTCTGCATTCAGTGATTCCTTCTTCCTGCAATAGATTGGGTATTCGCCACCGGTTTCATGTCTGACATACCAAAAATATCCCGATTTGAAATAAGGAACACTCTGATCGTCTTCCTTGATCCTGCCTTTCATTTCTTCGAAAAGCTGATTTTGAAACTCTTCGGTTGACTTCAAAGTAGTTTTCAAATAGTCATTTTCGGCATTCAGATACTCGATTACTTCAGGATTTTCACGGTCTTTCATCCAATAGAAATTATCATTTCTCTGATGTCCGTGAATTTCTAAAAGTTCTGGTTTTTTCGGGGCAATAGGAGCTATCATTCTTAATTCTAATTTCGAGGAGCAATGTTAATCAAAAAATCAAAAAGCAAAAGCGATTGATTTTTTGGTGATATTCTATGATAAAGGCTGATTTTTGAGGAAAAAGTTCAGTTTTTTCAACGTCTATTTGGAATCCTATCATTTAATTGAAATATTTAGTAATAATCAACCATTAACCTCACACTTATGGGAATGCTAAAAGAGTTTAAAGAATTTGCCGTGAAAGGCAATGTGATCGATCTCGCTGTCGGTGTGATCATCGGTGGTGCTTTTGGAAAAATTGTAGCATCGTTTGTTAATGACATTGTCATGCCTCCAATCGGGATTTTGTTAGGAGGAGTGGATTTTAAAGAACTTAAAGTTTTTCTTAAAGAGGAAGTGCTCAATGATGCAGGTGAAGTAGCTACTGCCGCTGTGACTTTGAATTACGGTATGTTTATCCAGAATGTGATCGATTTTGCAATCATTGCATTCGTGATATTTCTGGCTATCAAAGGGATCAATAAAATGAAGCGAAAAGAGGAAGAAGTTCCTGCAGCTCCGGCACCGCCTGCCGAACCATCAAAATCAGAAGTACTTCTGGAAGAAATCAGAGACTTGCTGAAGAAGAAATAAAAAAAGCGGCTCAGGCCGCTTTTTTTTATTGATCGTGTTTTCCGCGTTGATAGAGTTGCCGGGTAAAATCTCTGGCGATATCATTCAATTCGAGAAGTTGAGCGTAGGTAATGACCTTTGACATGTCATTGACGAATTTTTCTTCGTCATCCACCATTTTTCGCTGAAGCTCGAATTTTTTCTCAATTCGTTGCTTTGCATCAGCTTCAGATATTTCAGCTTCCTGATGGCGATTCAATCCGGAGATCTGCTTTAGATTTTTCTCTCTTGTTGCTGTGTATTGATTGAAAATCGGCCAGAATTTTTCCGCCTGTTCTGGCTTCAAATCGAGACGGGAAGTGATGAATGCAACTCTCGCAGCCTGGAGTTTTTCAGGATCGTAATTTGGTTGTGGTCTCTGGGCGAAGGTTTTTCCTAGTATCAGGAAAAACAGGATCGCTAATAAGCTATATTTTTTCATTTCGTTTAAAACCAAGTTTGTTCTTCTTCTGTCCAAATATTTTCTGTGAAAGCCAATTCTTCCTGAATAATCTCATCCAAAATAGCATTAGGATCTTCGCTCATGCTAAGTACTTCTTCTTCTGTCCAATATTGGCTTTCAATATAAAGCTCTGATTGTTCTTCAAATGTAAGTTCTACAGGTTTTGGTTCAAAAAGACCAAATTGCCAGAAGCCCAAACCAAGAACAAGAACTGCAGCAGCTGCCCACTTGGTCCAGCCAAAATTTGCCTTTGGTTGGATTCCGGACATGATTTGATCCGGGAGATTTTCGAAGTAACCTTCCGGTGCTTTGAATTCCTGAATTTTCGGTAATTTATTCATGATATCAATTAGACTAGGTGGTGGCTCAATAGTTTATTCACCGGTGAGAGATAGTTCAATTTTTTTCACCGCATGGTGGTAGCTGGCTTTCAATGCTCCCACACTTGTTCCGGTGATTTCTGACATTTGATCATAAGTCAGATCTTCCTGATACTTAAGATGAAAGACCAATCTTTGCTTCTCAGGAAGCTTTAGAAGTGCTTTTTGAAGCTTGATCTGTATTTGATCTCCATCCAGACTTCCCGATTGATCTACATACGATTCAAGTTTTTCCTGATAACCATCCAATGAAAAGAAGAATCGTTTTTTCTTTTTTTCAATAAATCCCAACGCTTCATTAGTAGCGATCCGGTAAAGCCAGGTGAATAAACTGGAATGTCCCTGGAATCGATCGATGTGATGATACGCTTTGATAAAGGTATTTTGGGTGAGGTCATCGGCATCCTCATGGATCAGCACCATTCGGCGGATTACATGGTAAACCTTTTTTTGGTAGGTCTGAATCAGTTGCCTGAAACCCATCTCCCTGCTCAGAGGGTCTTGGATGAGATTGAGGATTTCCTGATCACTGGTTTTCATGAGTCTTGATTTAGACCAGGCCCAAGCCCAAAGGTTTATTGGGAAGATAAAAAAAAAGTATCCGGGCTCAATTCAACTGATTGATTCGAAGATTGAGCGAGATATTCAGTACTGATTAAGGTAAATTATATCTCGAGGATGTAATCCAGAATCCCTGCATTTTTACCTTTTTGACGTGTGACCAGAAGCGGAAGACTGTCGTTGAATTTGATCAGACGTTCGGCTATGCTCCCAATAAATAAGGCGGTTGCGGCTGTTTTTCCTTTGGCTCCGATAATGATCAAATCTGCCTTGATTTCTAAAGCCTTTGATACAATTTCCTGGACAGGATCATCGTCATCATCAAGTGTGTAAACCGGCGTTATTTTGATGCCCTTTGCATCTATTTTCCGGATGAACTTTTTGAAATTGATCTCTGCATGCATTTGCATGATCTCCTTAAATTCTTCGTAAGTCTTTCCTGTGAAATGATAGCCCGATGGAATCGAAAAAACATTCTGACAAATAATTGAGGCATTTCCCTGATTTTTGGAAATAAGAATTGCCTCTTCCAAAGCATCTTTAGAATAATCGGAGAAATCGCTGGGAACCAATAATTTGGAAACTCTTGGTTTAGTCCCTTCGGGCACGATTAGCAATCCGCAACTGGCTCTTCTTGCCAGTCTTGAAGAAGCTACTCCTGTTCCCGGAAGATTGACTTTCCTTCCAATCAGAATCAGGTCGGCAGATTTTTCCTCTGCCAGCTTCAGGATTTTTTTGGAAAGCGTGCCTTCCTTCACCACGAAGTTTAGGGAGATGCCTTTAATTTCGGGAAAATGTTTTTTTACTTCAGATTGCATTGCCTCGATCCGCTCATTGATCATACTTTCGATCAAATTAGGGAACTCCTCAAGCACCTCTTTGGGGACACTCAGGTTCTTGATGACATTGACGAAGTAAATTTTTTTGATAGGATTGACTTTCGCAATAAATGCAGCGTACTGGATCAGCGTTTGGTCAAGTGATGTTTGATCTAAACAGACGATCAATTTTTTAATCAGGTACATGGTGTGCCGGAGGTTTCTTCTCTCAAAATTTAGGGCAATTCATTTGATTTTCGATTCCTTCGGAAAAAAATATAATTCTGAATAATGAGCAGGATGCAAACGATTGGTTATAATGGATTGATTCTTTGAACTTAAAAAGAAACAGGATTTCGATTTTTTAAAATTCACTGCTTTTTATCACCAATTTTTGGTTTTCGGAAAACTTCAAATTCATGGAATTAACCAACCCCATTTGTTTTAAATCGTATATTTGAGACGTCCGGGTTGTCGACATGTTCAAACTTCACAATTTATTTTAATTACCGAGTAAAGCCTCCTCCAAAAACAGGCCTCATCCTTATTCGTAAGGACCTCGCTCAAAAAGCAGGATAACAGTGGAAGTTTGCGGATCCAAGGCAGCTCAAATCTTGTTTACTAGGAGGTTTGTAACACTCTAAGACCCGGACTTTTTTATTTTTTCTTTTAGCCATTTCCACTCTTCCTGTCCTACATTTAGCAGCATCGAGTAAAATAAGTAGATGGCCAGAACAAAGATTGATGTAAAAATCAGACTTGGTATCGGTTCCAAATCAAAGATTTTGTAACGTCCGGGTAAGAGTGCAAAGAAACCCACCACCAATATTTTCAAGGTTTCTGTTGAAAAGGGGCTGAAGCCCAATCTGATTTTCAGGAAGATGAATTTGGTCAGATTATATAGCAACATGACCAAGGCAGAAGCCATTGCCGCTCCTTCAATTCCATAAATTGGGATCAGCCAGTAATTCAGGACGACGATCAAAATACTCATCCCGATGGTAGCAATTAGATTGAATCGGTAGTACTTAGAAAAGACCAAAATCTCACTGTTTACCGAAAAAGCCACATCCATCAGCTTCCCGATTCCGATGTATAGCACCACCAATTTTCCGGCTTTATAGATTTCCCCGTTCGGGATGAAATGATACAGCGAGTCAATATTTGACCAGATTCCTGCGAAAAGCAACAAGCAAATGTATAATTGCCGATTGGAGACTTGCTTGTAGATTTTATCGATCTCATCATGATTGCCTTTTGCAAAATGATCTGCAATCACAGGCATAACTACCTGAGAAATCGCTCTTCGCGGCATCTCAATCACCAAAGCCATGCTGAAGGCAATCGCATAAATCGCATTCGCTTCCAGACTTACCATAGAACTGACCATGATGCTGTCGATTTTCATGATCAGGGTCGAGGCAGCTGTGGCAAGAAAAGTGACCAGACTGAATTGGATAAATGAAGTTCTGAATCCTTTAGGAAAACTATTCCAACGGAAATCAAACTTGAGAACTCCCAGCCAAAGCAAATACACCAGCATTCCTGCCATCGCAACTCCATAAACGAGGACAAGTCCCTGCATCACTCCTGTGAAATTTATTCCTCCCAAAAGATAGATTCCTACCAGCATTCCGGTCAATAACCGGAGCAAAACCTCCCTGAAAAAGGTGGGAATGGCAACTTTGAGAAACGAGCGACTATAGGCATCCAAAATGCTATTGAGCAAAGCGAAAAGCGTGATGAGCAAAACCACCCCGAAAAAATCTATAACTTCTGGTGAATTGACTGCAAAGAGACTGATGATTTCGTTTTTGAATCCCAGAAAAATCAGACTCACAACCGCAAATCCCACCATTGCCAAAAGCAAACTATAACTCAGAAAAGCAGATTGATTGGATTCGAGTTTGGGGAAAAAGCGGGTAATTCCATGTCCAAGACCTAATTGAGCAAAAGGGACAAAAAGCAATGCGATGTCCTGAATTGTCCTGAATGCACCTAGCTCGGAAGCTTCAAGAGCATAGGGATAGAGCCACAAAACATTAAAATAGCCTATGACTACTCCGAGGTAAGAAAATATGGTGGTTTGAATACTCTGGCTGGCTACTTTGCCCATGAGTTTAAAAGTATCAAAAAATCAGCAATCCTGAGAGTTTCAACTAAAAATCAGGGCTTCGCACATTTATCGCATCCGGCTTCAGTTTTTGGTTTTCCAAAGAATTTTCTTCCCAAATAGACCAAAGCAGCAACGATTAAAACTCCGATTATGATTTCTTGCCACATATCAGGATAGGATTTGATAGGTAATGAAAGCCGCCAAATAAGCCAGGACAGTCATGTAGGTTGTCTGGATTAACGGCCATTTCCATCCTTTAGTTTCCCGATAGACCACCGCCACCGTGCTCATGCATTGCATCGCAAAGGCATAGAATACCATGAGTGAAAACGCTGTTGCCGTATTGAAGACCTTTTCTCCGGTAGTTGGATTGATTTGCTGATCAAGTTTTTGGCGGATGGTCAAGTCATCTTCCGGATCTCCACCTATGCTGTAGATCGTGGCGATTGTGGAAACGAAAACTTCCCTTGCTGCGAATGATGCGATCAATGCAATTCCGATTTTCCAGTCATATCCAAGCGGCCGGATGACAGGTTCAATTCCTCGTCCCATGATTCCGATAAATGAATTTTCAAGCAATAGGGAGGAAGTTTCAGCTTCAATTACTTCATGCTCAGATTCAGGCGCGAGAGCAAGTTTTTCTTGTCCTGAAGTCCGGATTGCATCCATTTTGGAAGGTGGTCCGTAAGATGCCAACACCCATAAGATGACGGAGATCGCAAGGATTACCTTTCCTGCTTCCGTCACGAAAGTTTTTGATTTGTTATACATCGTGAGGCCAACATCTTTCCATCGTGGTCTGCGATAAGAAGGAAGCTCAACCATCAAATAGCTTTTTTCTTCCGTTTTCAGGATGATCTTGAGAAGAAATGCGGTTCCTAAGACGCCAACAACTCCGAGAACATACAATCCAAAAAGTGCAAAAGACCGGAGATTAATAATCCCGATGGATTCATCTGGTACGACTAAACCAATCAAAATCACATAAACCGGTAACCGTGCCGAGCAACTCATCAATGGGGTTACCAGAATCGTAATCATTTTCTCTTTCCAGTTTCCAATGTTTCTGGCAGCCATTACCCCGGGTATCGCACATGCGACTCCCGAAACTAACGGAACAATACTTTTTCCATGCAATCCGAATGGCCTCATCCAGCGATCCATCAGGAAAACCACTCTTGACATATAACCGGTATCTTCCAGAATTGCCAAAAATCCAAAGAGCATGGCTATTTGTGGGATAAAAATTACAACTCCTCCAATCCCCGGAATGATGCCTTCAGTAATCAAGCTACTCAAAGGTCCCGCTGGTAAAAGCTCACTTACTTTTCCGGCAAACTGGGCAAATGTGCCGTCAATAAAGTCCATCGGAACGGATGACCAGGCAAAAATCGCCTGAAAAATCAAAAGCAGGATAGCTGCAAAAATAGCATATCCAAAAACCGGGTGCAGCAGAATTTTATCAATTGAGGACGCCTGATTTTTTACCTCTTTTCTTACAACCGTTTTTTCGACAATCGCTGTTATTTTTTTGTATCGCAGCTTTGTTTCTTCCAGCTGAGCAGCATCCAAATCAAAATGCTGATCCTTTAATTGTTGATTAATCCAGGATTTTTCTTCAGCAGAAATGGTTTTGTCTTTAGTGCCAAAACGAAGCAACTGATAAGCCTGGTAAAAATTCTGAAGATTGAAATGCTCTTTCACATTTTGCAAAAGAGACTTGTCTACAATTTCCTCGATTGCTATAAATCCGGAGGTATTTCCAAAATTTTTCTGATGAATAAGGTCTCGTATTTTGTCCAGGCCTTTTTCCCCGCGGGCATCCGTGCTGAGTATCGGCACGCCCAATGCTTTGAAGATTTCAAAACCTTTGATCTCGATATTTTTTTTGGTGGCAAGATCTGCCATGTTTAAAACAAGGGCAAGATTCAGCCCCAAATCGATCAACTGGGTCGCCAAAAAAAGTCCTCTCGAAAGTTGAAGAGAATCAATGACCATGAGGACATAGTCAGGCTTCTCTTTTTTATTCAGCTGATTGAGGACTCGGTGCGCGATGATTTCATCTTCCGAATTTGGATAGAGGCTATAAGTCCCTGGCAAATCGACGATTTCATAGGTATTCCCTTTGAAACTCATTATCCCGGTTTTTTTGTCCACCGTCACTCCCGGATAATTCCCGATTTTCTGATTCAGACCGGTGAGCTGGTTGAAAATCGTCGACTTTCCTACATTGGGATTTCCAATGATGGCTATTCTGGGCATTTTTACTAAAGGGTGAGTAGGGGACTCGGTCATGAAATTCAGAGTAATTGAACCTGGATCAAAGCGGCTTCGCTTTTTCGGAGAGCGAGTAATGTGTCTTCCATTCGGAAAGCCATTGGTCCTCCTCCCGGAGCCGTGTGATCGAGCGTAATTTTTTTGCCGGGCAGAAAGCCAAGTTCCATTAAATTAATTTTCAGAGGTGAATCGGAAATTTCCCTGATGATAGCAGATCGGGAAAGCGGCATCTTTTCAGCAGTCATGAATATGGGGTGAAATCCATACACAAAAGTAATATTATTTGGAATGAATCTAAAGAAAAATAAACAAGATTTTTATCAGGTTTTTCTCTGATTTATAAGAGTCAAAAAGTCTTTTTTATCAGTTTGATGAAAGCCAACCTCAAAAACTTCCTCTGATCGAAAAGGTGAAATTCCTACCGGGTGCAGCAATTCCCGAGCTGTAAGGTTGATATCGAATATCACCGATGTTCTCTACTCCAGCCATTAAGTGGATGTGCGGGTCGAGCTGATAGCTTGTGTTAAAGTTAAAAATCATCCAGGAAGGTGAATATGGCCTGCCCAATTCATCTTTTGCATAGAGATGTGGCTTCCCTTTTTCTTCCAGAGGCATTCTTCCGTAAGAAACTTCCCTGCTGTATTGTGTCGTGAATTCAATCCTGAGTTTTTTATTTAAATAACTCAAACGAGTCAGGCCAAATGCAGGGGCTGCATGACGGGATGGACTTGTACTTTCATCGTCCAGTTCCTCCGTTCCTTTTTGCCAATTGTATCGCGAGGTGATAAGGATTCGCTTGGTCACAGCAAATTCAATTCCTGCCTGAAAACCGTAGATCTTTGCGGATGCGGCATTTTGAATTGCAAAAACCTGGCTTGGCTGGCCTTCATAATCAATCTCCGTTTCTCCATTTAATGTAAATGGGCGTCTAACCAACGCATTATCCAGTAAGGTGTAAAAACCGCTGAAATCCAGTTTGAGGAATTGATTGAAATGCTTATTGAGATTCAATTCAGCATTGTAGGCATATTCCGGCTTCAAATCCGGATTTGGTACCAGCACCATTCCCGGCTCGGAGTCGAAGATTTTTCCAAGATCGTCCACATTCGGTGCGCGGAAACCAGTCGATAAAACAGGTGAAATGGTCAGGGTGGGCTCTGGATTGAAAATCAATCCAAGGCTTCCAGTGACTGATCCAAATGAATTGGAAGCTTCTGAAAATGGAAGAGGATAGAATGCTGTATTATTTCCGAAATCAGCCTGAAGATCAGTGAAATTGTATCGCAAACCTGTCTGGAGTTTTAACTTTTCAGAGAAATGTGCGTGATAAGTGCTGTAAACCGCCAGCGAGTTCCAGTCTGAATCAGGATATCTGGCCGAAGCAGGAGTGGAGATGCCGGTCGCTATATTTTCAACAATTCCGGTGGATCCGACCTCGTTGTATACCCATTCGCCACCGTAGGTCAGGAAGCTTTCATTTCGGATCAATTTTACAAAATCTGCATTCAGAGACAGGGCATTGACTTTTTCAGTTCTTTTAAATAGATCCTCCTTTCCAAATCTTCGATCATTTCGACTTTCCTCAAAATATTGATGAGCGATTTTCACGTTCATTTGATCGAAAATCCCTGATTCTCCCCGATGAGTCATCCCAAGGGTATTCATCACCCATACCTGGGGTCCGTAATACCATTCTGCATATTTAAGTGCTGATCCGTTTCCTTCAATCAATCGATCGTACCTCGGAATATCTCCTGTCCGACTGTAGTGAAAGCCATAGTCAAATTCTGTTTTTTCACTTGGTTTGAAACTTACTTTCTGCATCAGGTTCATTTGTGAATAACCACTTTTGACCTGAACTCTTGGATCTGAATTTGAAATCGTGGTATCCATTTCTCCATCTCTTTCGGCATAAAATGGTCTTAGATATTCGTTGGGACCGGATTTTCCCATTTTCAAATCCCCATAGTCAAAATTTGAAAAGCTTGTCAGGAATGCCCACTTTTTAAAGCCCCAGGACACATCTGCATGGAGGGTTAATTCATTATTGGCAGTAGCAAACCTTGAAAATATATTGCCTGAAAGGAGGGAAGTGTCTTTTGAGAATTCTGGTTTTAAAGTTTCAAATGCCATCACGCCTCCAATGGCATCGCTTCCATACATGACCGATCCAGGACCAAAAAGTACTTCGGTGCTTTGAATCGAAAATGGGTCAACCGAAATCACATTCTGAAGATTGCCGGAGCGAAATATGGCTGTGTTCATTCTGACCCCATCCACGGCATAAAGAAGCCGATTTGCAGAGAAACCCCGAATCATAGGACTTCCGCCACCTTGTTGGCTTTTCTGAATAAAGACTTCTCCGCTGCTTCCCAGCCAATCTGCAGAATTTGCAGGGTTTCGGATTTGAAGATTCGAAGCTGAAAGAACAGAAACTTTTCCGGGAACATCCTGACTACTTTGGCGCCATTTGGTTGCTGAAACTATAGCCTGATCCATCTGAATCATTCCTGGAAACATTTTCAAGAGGAAATCGGATTTTTTGATTTCTTCCCAACTCATAGTCAGACTTTGAAAGCCTAGAAGTTGAAAATGGATTGTATTCTGACTTTCAAATTTGGATATATTGGCATTTCCATTCTTGTCAGAAACTTCACTTCCATTGGTTTCTGTTCCAAAAATAAGAACTCCTGGCAAAGGCGTTTTGGAATCGCTGTCAAGTATCCTGACGGTCTGTCCAAAGGATTGAACTCCGAAAGTCAACAGGCATGAAAAAATGTAAAAAAACCTCATGAGTAAATAGAATCGGGTTGGACTGTTTCCAAGTTGTTCTACCAAAGTTAAACGTTTAAAAAAGTCTTAAAGGGCTTCTTTGTATGAAAAGAAATAATGGGAGTTTGAATGGTTGGAAATGAAAAAACCTGGCGTTAACCAGGTTTTTCGAATTAAGCTTTGCCTCTCAGCATCAGATTCCAATACATGAAGGGAAGACCGTATTTTTTCAGAAGCCACATACTGTATTGTTCTTTGGTCGTATCGACAAACTTTGAAATAAGCGGATCGCTATCGCGAACGTTGTCGTATTTGAATTCCGCCAAGACCATTCTGCCATAACCTGTTACCAGCGGACAAGAGGAATATCCAGAATAAACATCCTTTCCGAGTTGGTTTGTTTTAATCAGGTTAAGAATATTTCCTACCACGACGGGCGCTTGTTTTCTCACAGCGGCTCCGGTTTTACCGGTTGGCAGGGCTGCAACATCTCCCAGCGCAAAAATATTTGCAAATCTCTTATGTTGAAGTGTATTGATGTCTACATCCACCCAACCTTTAGAAGGTCCGTCTTGCATAGAAACTATGGATTCACGGATGAATTTAGGAGCTGCCTGAGGCGGAGCCAGGTGAAGCATGTCGAAATGCATTTTAACTTCGAGGTCCGCGACTAATTCTTCTCCTATTCTACCTGCATCAGTCACGGGACAAGTGGTAGCTTCGGGCTTATTATATTTGAAAAAAATCTCTTGATTCTTCGCATCAATCCGGATAGGGGAATAATGGCCTTTAAAAATTATATCCCGGTCAATCAGAATTTTATTGAGTGTTTTTGCAAATTCAGGAACACTGAAAATCGATGGGCCAGGTGTTGCAAAAATCACATTGGTCTTATTCCGAACTCCGGATTTGTGAAAATACTCTTCCGCCAGATACATGATTTTTTGGGGTGCTCCACCGCATTTGATTGGGGTGGCAGCTTGAGTAAATACCGCGTTTCCACCTTTGAAATTTTGTAAAACTTCCCAAGTATGCTCCGAATTGGTGTAGTTACTGCAAACAACTCCTTTGTCCATGGCCTCTTTCAACCCTGGCATTAGTTCGGGAGCCATCACCAAGCCTGGTGCAAGAACCAAGTATTCATAAGTAAAATCACCGGAATTTTCGGTGCTGACTGAATTAGTTTCTGGATTGACCCCTGTTGCTTTATCCTTGATCCAATCTACTCCCTTGGGAATATAATCGGCTTCATTTCTTATCGTGTCTTTGTAGTCAAAAGTTCCAGCACCTACCAAAGTCCAGGCAGGTTGATAGTAGTGCTTTTCCGAAGGCTCAATAATCGCCATTTTTAGGCTGGCGTTCTTATTTTTGAATTGGGCAGCTACGGTAATTCCTGCAGTACCGCCTCCGATTATTAATATTTGGTAATTTTTCATCTTCTGGATTATTTGGTTAGTGAAAGATAAAAATTGGCAAATTGTAATCGGGTGACTTTTATCACCTTAAGATGGAATATCAATTTTGAATCCTGCGAAAAACCGATTCGTTTAGAGGGTGTGATTTTTATCACTATTTTCACTCTATCAGAACTCTAAATTCGAAACTTTTTACAAAAACATGAATACTGAAGAACTCAAAGCAGCATTACCAAATTTCACAGACCCTAAGCTTCTTCAAGCGATTCTTGACAAAGGACAAATCATGAATTTGGAGCCTGGGAAGGTCATGATGGAGCCTGGGCAATTCATTAAGATGGTTCCTATCGTACTGGAAGGTTCTATTAAAATCATGAGAGTGGACGAGGAAGGGAAAGAACTTTTTCTTTATTACCTGGATGCGGGAGAGACCTGTGCGCTGTCACTTACTTGCTGCACTGCCGCTAAGCCTAGTGAAATCAAAGCTGTCGTTGAAGAAAAAACCACTATCATAGCGATCCCTGTGTCAGTTCATGAGCAGTTTTCGGACGAGTTCAGACAGTGGAAGGACTTTGTTGCCAATACGTATCAAAACAGGTTTCAGGAAATGCTGGTCGCACTAGATGCAGTGGCATTTAAACGTATGGACGAGCGCCTGATGCGCTACATTGTGACTAAAATGAAGCAGTATAAAACAAACGAGCTCCATACAACCCATCAGGAAATCGCCAATGAATTAGGTACTTCGAGGGAAGTTATTTCCAGACTTTTGAAAGTGCTTGAAAAGAAAAAGTGGATCGAACTTGGGAGAAACGTAATCTATATCCGCGATGATTTCGAAGAATTGATTAGCAAATAATCAATTCATTATCAACAGTGGTACATGTGTATGGTAGGCCATTTTGATTGATTGGCTTTTGCTTAAGATTTGATCCCATAGGTTTTTGTGTTGGTGACACATGACCAGAATTCCATTTTCATGCTCTTCCAGAAATTGGTCCAATCCTTCGGTTGCGCTTGGAGCATAATATGTGTGGATTTTTACAGGAAGTTTTGGGTATTTTTTGACGATGTAGGATTCCAGGCCCAGGACAGAAAGGTTTTCCTTGAATCCGGATCCGGACTGTACGTGTAAAAACTCCAGACCAAGTCCCCATTTCTCACTCATCATGACTGTCCAGTCGATGAATTCTTCCTCATGATTGGCAAATTCCAAAGCCAGAGTCACTTTTTTTAGCTTCGCTACATTTGCTTCTGCAGGTACAACGAGAACAGGAATTTTCGCTTCTTTGATTGTATTGACGGTGGTGCTTCCAACAAGGGTTTTTCTGATTCCGCTCGCCCCTTGGGTACCCATGACAATAAGAGTTGCTTTCAACTCCTCCGCTATTCTTGCAATTGTGATGGAGGCGGTGCCTTCTTTGATCACATAATCAAATTTTATTCCGGTAGCTTGATTGTCCTCGATTGTCTTTTTCATCATTGTCTCAGCATCTCGGTGCATTGTATCTAATACGATTGCGGCCTGAGAAGCAAAGTCATATATTAACTCAATGACGTGTACCAAGGTGATAGAGGCATGCTTTTTATCAGCGAGAAAAATCGCAAATTCTAAGGCTTTTTTAGAGTTTTCGGAAAAATCTAATGGGAGTATGATTTTCATAACAATTGGATTTATGACTCTAATTTATGGCTTTGAACTGTTTAAATTCATGATAAATATCACCGACTTAAATTTTTGTTTTGGGAAAACTTAGAAGTCAAGAGATCTTGAATTACGCGATTAGAATGTGCCATGTAACATTTGTCACCACTTTGGCTTTTGGATGAATCTACTTTTGTGCAGTCAAATCAGAAAAAAATAATTTATGGATATTATAGTTATAATCGGTTTTGCAGCAGCTATCATTATTGGTATCAGCCTCGGATTGATTGGTGGGGGAGGTTCAATTCTTACAGTTCCAGTACTGGTGTATATTCTGAACGTGGATCCTGTTTTGGCCACTGCCTATTCCTTGTTTGTTGTGGGAAGCACTTCGTTGGTTGGGTCCTTCACTTATATGCAGAAGAAACTCGTTCATTACAAGACAGCATTGGTATTTGCAATACCTTCCTTTATCGCGGTTTTCCTTACCAGGAAATTTCTAGTGCCCGCCCTACCTGATCCGCTTTTCACTGTAACAGGACTTGAAATCAGTAAGAATGTCGGAATCATGGTGTTCTTCGCCCTTATCATGCTTGCAGCTTCGATTTCCATGATCACAGGTAAAAAATGTAAGGATTGTGACGAAAACGAACCTGTCCGATTCAACTTCCCTATGATTGCTTTGGAAGGTTCTGTAGTGGGTGTCATTACCGGAATTGTGGGTGCAGGTGGTGGATTTCTTATTATTCCGGCACTGGTGATTTTGGCAAGACTACCGATGAAAATGGCCGTTGGAACTTCCCTTTTGATCATTGCTGCAAAATCCCTGATCGGGTTTCTGGGCGATGTCTCTACTCAGACGATCGATTGGAAGATGCTCTTGATTTTCACCGGACTATCGATCATTGGTATTTTCATAGGAAGTGCGCTTTCGAAAAAAATCAATGAAAAAATCCTTAAAACAGGATTTGGATGGTTTGTGCTTGCGATGGGTATCTACATCATCACTAAAGAATTGACGTCAATTTAAGACTGCTTTCTGTGGAAAAATATTTCAAAATATTCCTGGATGGATACTATGGTTATTGGAACTATCTAACCTCCGAAATCATCTATCCATCCTGGCATAACTACTTCTGGTGGCTTTTGGGCTTGTCTTTGGTAGTTTGGATGCTGGAAGTGGTTTTCCCCTGGAGAAAAAACCAGCCTTTGATCCGAAAGGATTTTTGGCTGGATGCTTTTTACATGTTTTTTAACTTTTTTCTCTTTTCCCTGATCGTTTACAATTCCGTTTCCAATGTCGCGGTGGAAGCTTTCAACGAGTTTCTCGGAGTTTTTGGAGTTCAAAATCTGGTAGCAATTCAGGTCAATTCCTGGCCTGTTTGGGCGCAGTTTCTTTTGATGTTGGTGGTGGCAGATTTCATCCAATGGAATGTCCATCGATTGCTACACTATGTGCCTTGGCTTTGGGAGTTTCACAAAGTCCATCATTCTGTTGAGCAAATGGGTTTTGCGGCTCACCTGAGATACCATTGGATGGAGACAATCGTCTACAAATCAATTCAGTATATTCCTCTGGCAATGATTGGTTTTGGACTGGATGATTTCTTTGTCCTCCACATTTTCACGATCGCAATAGGCCATTTGAATCATGCGAATGTCAATATCACCTATGGTCCTCTGAAGTATCTCCTGAATAACCCGATCATGCATATCTGGCACCATGCTAAAAATCTGCCTGCGGGAAGTCACGGTGTCAATTATGGAATTACCCTGAGCATTTGGGATTATATGTTTGGCACTGCTTATATCCCAAATTCCGGCAAAGACGAACCGCTGGGATTTGATCATATCGAAGAATTTCCAAAGACCTTCTGGTCACAAATTACCTATCCATGGACAAGAAAGAACCCGTAAAATTCAACAATCCATTAAATCAATGGACACCAATTATACTCATGTGTCTGACACTGGGATTGGCGCCATTTTTCCCCGAGCCTCATGTTTGGGGTAAAGTTAAATGGGTCGCAGGCGGAGCAGTTGGGATGCAATTGATGGATTGGTTAGACTTTCTTTTCCACGGATTTCCATGGATTTTGCTAATGAGATTGATCATTATTAATGCGAAAGCAAAATTCAAAACCCAGGCTGTTTAACACTGCTGTGACTTTTATTACTGTTTGGAGGGTTTGATGCCCGTAATTTTGCATCGAAATAAAAACCTAACAAACCATGTTTGACTTCTTCAAAACAACACCAAAAAATTACGAGGATATTCCATCAGGCACTTTCCATGAGCTGATGCTTAAGCCAAACACCGTCATCTTGGATGTTCGGACTGCAGGAGAATTTGCAGGCGGAAAAATCAGAGGAGCACGAAATATTGATATCATGTCAAGAGATTTCGTGAACCAGGTGAAAAATCTCCCTAAAGACAAAACCTATCTGATTTACTGCAGAAGCGGAAACAGAAGCGGACAGGCATGTGAGATCATGGCTGATTTAGGATTCGAAAACC
This sequence comes from Algoriphagus sp., assembly GCA_029945945.1. GTDB lineage: Bacteria > Bacteroidota > Bacteroidia > Cytophagales > Cyclobacteriaceae > Algoriphagus. The sequence continues at coordinate 977,248 of JAQSDM010000005.1, forward strand.
TAAAGAATATGGCTGGTGGTATCATGAGATGGCCTTTTGAAACAGTCTGAAAAAACCAGAATTTAAAATTAATAGAAAAGCGAGCTTCAACGGCTCGCTTTTTTTTGTTTTCCTAAATCCAGTCAAAAGAGATACTTCGTAAGTGGAGAACTAACCAAAAACTCTACCGATGAAAACATCAAAATTACTATCCACGCTGCTGGGAGTGTCGCTCCTGACGACAGCAATGATCTCATGTAAAGACAAAGAAGGAATGGCTCCGGTCATTCAATTGCCGGAAATGGCGCCTGAAATTAGTTTCACTGCCCTTACCGAAGATGGAGAAATCCAGACTTACGACGCAAGAGAGCTCAACAGCAGTAATACCTCAATGGTAATCAAAGGTTTGGCTTCAGGAGAAAGCATCATTTCTATTGATTACCGACCTGCTACAGGTCAGTTATACGGACTGAGTTCGATGAGCAGATTGTACATCATTAATGAAAATTCAGGAATGGCGACTCAATTGGGAGCAGGCCCTTTCAGTCCGGCTATTTCAGGGGAAAATGCATCCATTGACTTCAATCCAACAGTAGACAGAATTCGATTAGTAACTGAGTCTGGTCAAAACCTGAGACTGCATCCCGAATTGGGAACAGTGGTAGCGACTGACGGAAATATTAACGGAGGAATGAATCCAAGAATTGGCGCGGTGGCTTACACCAATAGTTTTTCAGGTGCGACAAGCACGATATTGTTCGATATAGATTTTGAGCAAGACAAACTGTATCAGCAAGTGCCTCCGAATGAAGGAGGGTTACAGGAAGTAGGTGATTTAAGAGTTGATTTCGAAGGATTGGGGGATATGGATATTACAGAAGACAACAAGTTTGCTCTTGCTGTGAATCGTAATATTGAAGAATCAAGACTTTATGCAATTAACTTAATGTCTGGCAAAGCAATCTGGATTGGTACATTCAACGATCCTGTTGTAAGCCTTGCAGTGAAAACAAGTCCTATTGCTTTTGCATCTGATTCTACAAATAAATTATATCGTTTTAACCCGAATGATCCGGAGCCAACTTCCGTGAGTTTAACAGGATTGATGTCAGGTGAAATGATCGTTGGATTAGATTTCAGACCTGCAAATGGTCAGTTAGTTGCAGTTTCCAGCATGAGCAAATTATACAGTGTCAACACAGCAAGCGGAGCTTTGGCACCGATTGGTACAGGATTCAGTCCGATGATTATGGGAGATTTTATCGGGTTTGATTTTAATCCGACAGTGGATCGAATCAGACTGGTGACTAATCAGGGTCAAAATCTGAGACTTCATCCGGATCTTGGAACGGCAGTCTTTGTTGACGGAACTTTAAAGCCAGGAACGCCAATGGTGAATTCGGCTGCGTATTTGAATAATTTCGCTGGTGCAACGACAACGACACTTTTTGTGCTGGATTCCGGAAATGGAATGCTATACACTCAAACGCCGCCAAATGAAGGATTGCTTGTACCAGTCGGTTCGTTGGGAGTGAGTTTTATGGAAGACAACGGATTCGATATCGGAGGTACTTCCAATAAGGCTTTCGCAGTATTAACCACAACTTCCGGATCCGGTGTTTACAGTATCAATTTGATGACCGGGGCAGCTACGAAAGTTTCTGACCTCAATTTCAAGCCTACTGCAATGGCATTGGGCTTAGGTTTCTAAACAATTTATAAAAGGAAGGCCGGGGTTCAGGCACCTGCCTTCCTTTTATCTTTTTGAGATCTTGTTCAGTGCAATTCCCCTTTGCATTCTTGACCTGAATCGGTCAACATCTTCGACGACTTTTTGAGCGTGTTTGGTTTTTCTGCCCTGCACTCGTGCTCGCCACATTTTGAAGGAACTCAGCTTCATATTCCTTCGCATGAGTTTGATTACTTCTGCTTCCGGGATTCCAAACTGTGCATGGATCGCATCAAATGGTGTCCGGTCTTCCCAGGCCATCTCGATGATTCGATTGATTTCTTCTTCAGTGAGTTGATCAAAATTCTCCATGTTCTTCAAACTTTGCCAGAGAGGGAAGGTTTAGCCTTTGTGCAAAAAATTTCAATTGTCTGGCTCAAAAGAGATCTGCGTCTGCAGGACCATGCTCCGCTGGCAGCAGCTCTTGATTCCGGACTTCCTGTGTTGATCTTGTATTTTTTTGAGCCTTCGCTCATTGAGGCTCCTCAGAGCAGTGAGCGACATTGGAGATTTGTCCTGGAGAGCTTAATGGATATGCAGCGTAGACTAGATCCTGTAAAAGCCAAGATCGCTATTTTCCATGCAGAGGCTGAACAGGTTTTTGAAAGGATCACCAAAGAATATGAGATCGTTACAGTATTCTCCCATTTGGAAACGGGGATTGAAGTCACTTTCCGAAGGGACCTAAAAATGAAAAAATACTTCTCCGAAAGAGGGATTCTGTGGGTGGAATTTGCTCAGCAAGGAGTACAACGCGGACGCAAAAACAGGAAGGGCTGGACAAAATATTGGGAGGACCATGTAGCAAGTCCTTTGATCCCAATTGATTTGAATCGAACGAAATTCGTAACTCTTTCGAAGGAACTTGAAGAAAGCATCCCTCAAAACCCAATTCCAGAGTCCTGGCAACAATCCGATCCCCTCATGCAAAAAGGCGGGGAAACGATTGGAATGAAATATTTGCAAAATTTCCTTTCAGATCGGGTTAAAAACTATAGCAGGCATATCAGCAAGCCAGAGCTCAGCAGAAGAGGATGCAGCAGGATTTCTCCTTATTTGGCTTGGGGCTGTTTGTCTGTAAGGCAGGTTTACCACTTAGCTGAGCAACGAAAAACTGCAGGCTTCTTCGTAAGGGATATTGCCAATTTTCAATCCAGGCTTCGCTGGCATTGCCATTTTATCCAGAAGTTTGAGATGGAAAGCAGGATGGAATTTGATCCTGTGAACAAAGGCTTTCTGAAATTCAGAAAGAAGCCTGATCCTGAAAAAATCAATCTCTGGAAGGAGGGGAATACAGGAGTTCCGATTGTGGATGCTTGCATGCGCTGTCTGGGGGCAACGGGTTACCTCAATTTCCGAATGAGAGCGATGGTTGTTTCTTTTTTGACTCACCATCTTGGAGAAGACTGGAAATCTGGTTCCAATCATCTCGCGGGAGTTTTTCTGGACTTTGAGCCTGGAATCCATTACCCTCAGTTGCAGATGCAAGCTGGAGTGACTGGGATAAATACCGTCAGGATTTACAATCCTGTGAAGCAATCCACAGATCATGATCCTGATGGAATTTTCATCCGAAAATGGGTTCCCGAACTTGCAAATTTGTCCTCTGCTCTGATTCATCAACCCTGGAATCTGATGCCTTTAGAGCAAGCTGAATTAGGGTTTGAGTTGGGCAGAGATTACCCTTTTCCAATGGTGGAAGTGGAAAAATCCGGAGCCCTCGCACGAGATAAAATCTGGGCGGCACAGAAAGACCCGGATGTAATGAAAGAGGCTGAAAGGATTTTAAAAAGACATACAATTTCCCAGCGATGGGCTTGAAAATGAAAAAGGAACATTTGCCAGAAAAGATTTGCGTTGTCTGCAACCGGCCGTTTTCCTGGAGAAAAAAATGGGAAAAGAACTGGAATGAAGTGAAGTATTGCTCCAAAAGATGCGCTGCAGACTCAAAAAAGGGGAAGAAAACTTAGCCTTTGTACACCATCACATAAAAGCTCAGCCAAATAGCCAATGGGAAAAAATAGCTGAGCAAAACAACAAGGCTTGATTCTCCCAAACTTCGACGACTGATCATGTGAAATCCGTACATCCAGAGAATTCCGTAGAGGATTTCAAAAACATTGATGGTACCCAAAGCATAATGGTATTGCTGGGAGACATTTTCGGAGCCTAGCAAAGACAGCATTGAAAAAGCCCGGAACTCATCTATTTCCTTGTAAGTAACTCCTGAACCTGGATTCAGATAAACTATCAATCGGATCAATTCAGGGAAAATAAAAATAACCTCAGCAACTAATGCAAACCTCCAAAGCTCCTTGTAAGGGACTTTGTATCCGATCATGAAAGCACCCAACCAAAACAAAAAAGAGATGACTGTGAATTTCCAAAGCAAGGCAAAAGGCGTCCATAAATAATTGAGCGCATTGAAAATATGGTAAATCATAAAACTTCCGGTGGCTTCCAGATTTTCATAATCAGGAATGGCCTCAAGAATCAGAATATTGGTCAAGTATCTGATTGCCAGAAAAATCACAACTAAAATCAAAAAATAAAGCCTCTTGTCGAAATCAATCAGCTCTTTCAAACGTTCTGCTTCTTGGGAAAGGGTTTTAGCCATTTTATAATGAATCTCATCCAAATCTAAAAGATTGTATTGAAATCCCCCTAATTTTGCAGCCTAAAGAGTTAAAAGTTATGTATAAGAGATTAGCATTGATGTTGGTTTTCGTTTGTGGATTATCCGGAATAGCCAGTGTGAAGGCTCAAGGACCATCTTCCAGTACCACGGTTAATGCTCCTTCCAAGTATTTATTGCTTGATAAAGGTCTTCAATATCGAATCACCAAGTCCATCAACAGCATGTATAATTTCGATTTTCCCACTGCGGAGCACGATTTTGCTGTGTTTGGCTTCCAGTATCCAGATCATCCCTTGCCGGATTTCCTGATGGCGCTAGGCTATTGGTGGAGGATCGAAGTGGATGTGACGAATGAGCGCTACGACGACCTATTTATCGAATACCTGGATCGAGCCATCGAAAAAGCCGAAGATATGTGGGACGAAGATGAAACAAATAAAGAGGCTGCATTCTTTTTGGCAGCTGGGTATGGATTTCAGGGTAGACTCTACAGTGAGAGACAAAGCTGGACAAAAGCAGCTTGGGCAGGCAGAAATTCGCTGAAATACATGAATTTGAGCAGGGGAGAAGCTGAATTTAACCCGGAATTACTTTTGGGTGATGCGCTCTTTAACTACTTCTCTGTTTGGATCCCGGAGAATTATCCCCTAATGAAACCTGTCATGTCGCTTTTCCCAAAGGGAAGTAAGGAATTGGGACTAAAACAACTGGAAACAGTTGCTGAGAACGCTTTCTACACGAGAGTGGAGGCACAGTATTTTTTATTCAGATTGTATGCATCTGAAGAAAAGAGACCCTATGATGCGCTGAGGATTTCGGAGTATTTGAATACTAAATTTCCAAACAACCCCTATTTCCATCGATCCTATGCAAGGCATTTGTATGCAGTAGGAAAATGGACAGAATCGATGAAAGAATCATTGGAAATTTTGAGTCGAATCGATTCTAAAATGCCGGGCTATGAGTCCAATAGTGGTAGATATGCTGCCTTTTTTATAGCCCAATACTATGATCGGATTGGTGATAAGGCTGAAGCAAAACGATATTATTTGAAGACAATTTCCTACGGAGAAGAAACTGAATCTCAGGAAAGCGGATATTATTTGCATTCCTTAATTCAGCTTGGAAAGATTGCAACAGCTGAGAAAAATAAGCCTCTCGCAAAGAAATATTTCAATCAGGTAAAGAAGTATGCGAAGCGAAAACACCCGGCTCACCAGGAAGCCAGAGATTTTATCAAGAAGAATAAACTTTAATTAAAACTCTCACGTTCTAAACTCCTTGAGACAGGAGATAATTTGAATATTTCAAAGAGAGCTGAGGATTTTAAAAGTATTGTTTGTTAAAAGCCCTCGTTTACTGTAGAATATTTCGAATCTACTATTCTAAAATCTGATGAACGGTTAAAAACTTTCATCAATATTATTAACTTTGTACCACATAAAATTTTGCAATATCAAAAGATCATGGATAATAACGTAAGAATCAAATTCGATAAAATAGATCGCAGGATTCTCGAAATCCTTCAGGCTAACGCCAAAATAACGAATGCTCAACTTTCAAAAGATATAGGACTTTCTCCTGCACCGACCTTGGAGAGAGTGAAGAAATTGGAGCAATCAGGCATTATCAAGAGTTATCATGCTAAGCTTGATCCTGAAAAAATCGGATTAGGAGTAAGCACCTTCGTATTGGTAAGTTTGGTTGGACACAACAAAGGAAACATTGATGCCTTCATGAAGGAAATCAATCTGATCCCTGAAGTAATTGAATGTCACCACATCACAGGAACCGGCGATTTTATCCTTAAAATAATCGCAAAAGACATCACAGCATATCAGAAACTGATGCTTGAAAAAGTATCTGAGATCAAAGAAGTAGATTCCATGCAATCAATGGTAATTTTGTCTACTTTCAAAGACTCCAAAGTAATGCCTATTCCGGCTTAATCCGGACTTCGATATTAATCCAAGGGTGGCGAAAGTCACCCTTTTTTTTTGAAACAGAAATGAATACTGAAAACCCCTGGATCACCAAACGCAGTACTGAAATCTACCAGAACCCATGGATCAAGGTGGAAGAGCATGCTATTATTAATCCGGCAGGTAAGGACGGGATCTATGGTACGGTTCATTTTAAGAATAAAGCTATGGCAATCATTCCAATCGATCGGGACGGGAATACCTGGTTGGTGGGTCAGTACAGATATCCGCTAAATCAATATTCCTGGGAAGTTCCAATGGGTGGAGGGCTAAACGGTAAAGACCTTTTGGAAAGCGCAAAGAGGGAACTGAAGGAAGAAACCGGTTTGACTGCTGGAAAGTGGACTGAAATCATGAAAATCCATACATCCAACTCAGTTACCGATGAAGAAGGTATAATTTACCTGGCAGAAGATCTCACGATGGGAGAAACTGAATTTGAGGAGACAGAGATTTTGCAAATCCGTAAATTGCCTTTTTCAGAAGTTTTGGAAATGGTCATGAACGGTTCAATCACCGATGGAATCAGTATTGCAGGAATTTTAAAAGCAGCCAGAATATTAGGCTATTGAGATGACAATTAAAGAACACTTCAATGTAACATTTGCGTTGGCCTTTCCGGTGATGATAAGCCAACTTGGCCAGGTTTCAGTGGGAGTGGCTGACAGCATGATGGTTGGAAGACTTGGAGCATTGCCACTTGCAGCTTCTTCTTTAGCCAACAGTATTTTCTTTGTGATTTTGATGTTTGGGATGGGGATTTCTATGGGGATTACTCCGTTGGTGTCCATTGCAGAGGGAAAAGGAAAGGCAAAGAGGATATCCAATTTATTTGGACACAGCCTTTGGATCAATATAATAACAGCGGTTTCATTGACAGGAGTAGTTCTGGGACTTTCCAAGGGCTTGCATTTCCTTGGCCAACCCGAGGAAGTGGTCGTCTTGACCATTCCATATTTACTGGTCATCACGGCATCGCTATTCCCTTTCATGATTTTTCAGACCTTCAAACAATTTGCAGAAGGACTTTCTCAGACCAAGCAGGCGATGTACATCACGATCGTTTGTAACCTGGTAAATGTGTTTTTAAACTGGGTCTTGATTTGGGGGATGTTTGGAGCTCCGGAGCTTGGCTTGATGGGTGCAGGATGGGCAACTTTGATTTCAAGGATCCTGATGCCAATTATGATGGGCTATTATATCCTCAGATCTAAAAGGTACAGCATCTATTCACTTTCTCTCAAGCTGAAAAAAGTTAGTATCCCGATTGTTTCCAGGATTTTGAACATTGGGATTCCAACCGGTTTCCAGTATATTTTTGAAGTGAGTGCGTTCAGTGCTGCAGCAATAATGATGGGCTGGATCGGGGTGAATGCTCTTGCCGGTCATCAGATCGCGCTTAACCTGGCTTCAATCAGCTACATGATGGCTGCGGGACTGTCTACTGCCGGAATGATCAGAGTAAGTAACCTGATTGGTCGGGGAGATTTGAAAGGGATGAGAGAAGCCGGAATGGTGGTTTTTGGGATGGTTTTGATTTTCATGTTTTCGACAGCCATGATTTTTGTGATTTTCCGGATGTTTTTGCCCACACTTTACATTGATGATCCTGAGGTGGTTTCCATGGCTGCTTCTTTATTGATCATTGCAGCGCTTTTTCAATTGTCAGACGGCGCACAAGTTGCAGGATTGGGAGTGCTTAGAGGAATGGAGGATGTAAAAGTGCCAACTCTGGTGACTTTGGTTGCCTATTGGGTATTGGGTTTGCCTTTGGGTTATTTTCTGGCTTTTGAACTTGGAATGGCCGAAAAAGGAATTTGGTATGGCTTATTAATCGGTTTAAGTATCACCGCCATTGTGCTTTTCTATCGCTTTCATGCCTTGAGTAAAAAGAGAATTGAAGAGAGTTTACCGATTGAACCTGAGAAATTCGTTGCTGAAGGAAAATCTGATTCTGATTTATTGTAATTCTTCTATATTCAGGGCTTAAACCCTTCTTTGAAGATGATCAGATTCTTTTACACTACCGTATTTTTGTTTATTTCCACTCTGGCCCAGGCCCAGGATCTGGCAGTTTTGTCACAGCGTGAACAAGCTGAAGTAATAGATTCCTGGCTGGATGAGCGAATCACTTATCTTTTACCTCAGTTGATGACTGAATCCGGGATCGATATGTGGGTTGTGATTTCAAGGGAGTACAACGAAGATCCTGTGATTCGAACCATGCTGCCGGCTACCTGGATGGCTGCTAGGCGGAGGACGATTCTGGTTATGTATCAGCCATCGGCAAATGCGCCTGTGGAAACTTATGCTGTCGCCCGATATGATGTTGGGAAAGCTTTCAAAAGGGCATGGGACCCGGAAACTCAGCCGGATCAGTGGAAAGCTCTGGTTGAATTGGTTGCTTCAAAAAATCCCAAGAAAATCGGACTCAACTTTGCCAAAGATTATGGGCATGCTGATGGATTGACACATTTTGATCACGAGGAGTTTCTGAAAAACCTTCCATCAGGATATTCAGAAAAAGTGGTTTCAGCTCAAACACTTGCTGTAAGATGGCTGGAAACAAGAACACCTTCTGAAATGGCAACATACAGACATATTCAGCAATTGGCTCATAACATCGTCCAGGAGGGACTTTCGGAGCACGTGATTACGCCGGGTGTGACTTCAACAGAAGATGTGGTTTGGTGGTATCGTGAGAAGATCAAATCGCTGAAACTTGATACCTGGTTCCATCCTACGGTAGATATTCAGCGACCGGACCCTGCTTCAAATGAAAGTACCAGATCTTTTGCATCGAGACCTTCTGAGCAGGTGATCATGCCGGGAGATTTACTTCACATCGATTTCGGGATTACTTATTTGAGATTGAATACCGATACTCAGGAACTGGCTTATGTCCTGAAACCCGGAGAAACTGATGTTCCGACCTATTTGAAGGAGGCTTTCAAAGTCGGAAATCGTGTTCAGGATTTGCTCACCCAAAATTTTGCCGCAGGCAGAACAGGAAACCAAATCCTTCGGGAATCAAGAAAAATGATGGACGCAGAAGGGATCAGAGGAAGTATTTATACGCATCCTTTGGGATTCTATGGCCATTCCGCAGGTCCTACGATTGGAATGTGGGATAATCAGGGAGATACTCCCGGAGCCGGTGACTTCCCATTGCATGCCAATACAGGCTATGCGATTGAATTAAATGCGGTCGTATTTGTGAAAGAATGGAACAAAGACGTGAGAATCATGCTCGAAGAAGGTGCCTTTTTTGACGGTCAAAAAGTGACGTATTACAATGGTCGGCAGCGTTCGATTTTGCCGATTCCAAGAGCAAGTTCTTATTTGGGGAACTAGATAGAAATGGGATGAACAGGCTTCCTGTCCATTTTCACAAATAGTAAAAGGATAAAAGCCAAAGCGGCAGTGCTTCCGCTGGTCAGGAAAACGAGTTTGAAGTTTTCCGGTTTATTGTTGTACAGCCAACCTGAGACAATCGCTCCGATCCCGATTCCCGCTTCGAGGAATATATACATCGTAGCGATTGCTCTTCCCCGGAATTTATCCAAAGACAAGTCCACAACCCATGCGGCGGTTGTTGGGCTATACATTCCAACGGCCGATCCGAAAAGAACTCCTGACCAGAGCAACATGGCTTTGCTATCTGCAAAAGCAATTGTAATCATTGCCAACACCATCGTTAAATTCGCGGCCCTCAAGACTGGAACCCGTCCATAACGATCGGAGGTTTTTCCGGCAAGGAGTCTGATTCCAAGAGATGAAAGAGTGAAAACCGCGAAAAAGAGTCCTTTATTTTTGATCCCCAGGAACGTAGAGAAATCAGGGACTATCGTCAAAACCACTCCAAAAGAAAATACCGAGAGAAATAAAATTGCAGAAGGAACCAAGACTCGTTTTTCAATGATTTCGTCCCGATGCAGTTTGAATAATCCCAAACTCAAAGGTTCTTTTTCTTTCAGAGTTTCTTTCAGTCTGGTTAAGATTAAGATGGAAAAAATGGAGGTAAAAGCAGCACAATAGAAAAGCGTTTCGATCGGCCAGTAACTCGCTATCCAACCTCCGATTGCCGGTCCGGCTGCCATTCCCATTGACCCGAAAAGAGACTGAATTCCCATTGCTTCGCCTCTTTTGTTGAAAGGAACGATGTCTGCCACATAAGCCGAAGCGCCGGTTGGTGTAAAACCTGCTGAAAAACCATGTGCAAAACGAAGAAAAAGAAATCCGCCCACAAAGCTTAGGAGCGGATACATCAAACCAACGACAAAACAAACGCTGGCTCCAACCATCATCACCGGGATTCGCCCGATTTTGTCGGCAAGCTTACCGCTAAAAGGTCTCGACAGACCTGCGGAAAGAGTAAATAATGCGATGATCAAACCCTTATAATCTTCTCCACCCATAGAAGACAGGTAAGAAGGGAGCTCTGGAATAATCATATTAAAAGATGAGAAAAAAAGGAAGGAACTCAGGCAAAGCAGGAAAAAATCAAGCGTAAAAAAAGAGGGGATGAGTTTCATATTCTTTTCACGAAAATAAACAAAAAGGCCGGTGAATTACCGGCCTTTCCTGTTGTTGCAGTTAATCTTTGTTTGCTGCTTCCTCGCTCTGGGCGAGCAGGAAAGCTTTCATAAATTCATTCAGACCACCGTCCAAAACATGCTGAGTATCCGATGTTTCGTATCCGGTTCGGGCGTCTTTCACCAGCTTATAAGGGTGAAGCACGTAGTTTCGGATCTGCGAACCAAAATCCACTCGAAGTTTGGAAGATTCTATTTTGGCGATTTCCGCATTTCTCTTTTCCAGTTCTACCTGATAAAGCCTCGACTTCAGCATTTGCATGGCCTTTTCACGGTTGGCAAGCTGAGAGCGCTCGATCTGACATACAACCACTATACCTGTTGGCTTATGAGTAAGCTGAACTTTGGTTTCTACCTTGTTCACGTTTTGTCCACCTGCTCCACCTGACCGGGAAGTATGCAATTCGATATCAGCCGGATTGATGTCAATCTCAATCGTATCGTCTACTTCAGGATAGGCGTAAACGGATGCAAACGAGGTATGGCGTCTTCCTCCGGAATCAAATGGAGAAATTCTTACCAATCGATGAACACCGGTTTCTGATTTCAAAAAACCATAAGCCAATGGACCTTCAAATTCCAGTGTGGCAGATTTAATTCCTGCGACTTCACCTTGCTGAACGTCTACTTCACGAACTTTATAGCCATTTTTCTCACCCCACATGATGTACATTCTCATCAGGATGGAAGCCCAGTCGTTACTTTCTGTTCCTCCTGCACCTGGGTTGATTTCAAGGACAGCATTGAGCTGGTCCTCTTCCCCGGATAGCATTTTCTTAAGTTCTAATTCCTCGACAGCAGTTTTTGCTTTGGTGAATTCAGTTTTAAGTTCTTCTTCCGAAACTTCTCCTGCACTGTAAAATTCATACAGTACTTCAAGATCCTGAATCATTTGATCCAGTTTTTCGAAAGAACCTGTCCAGCCTTTTCTGGCCTGGATAACTTTCATTGTTTTTTCTGCCTCTTCGGAATCGTTCCAGAATTCTGGTTGGGTCGATATAGCCTCGAGATCTTCTAATTCTTCTTTCTTACGATCGTAGTCAAAGATACCTCCTTAAAGCCGAGGTGCGAGCTTTCAAGTCTTTCAGTTGTTCCGAAGTCATGAGTTTAGGTTGAAAATGAGGTGCAAAAGTCTGAAAAAAAATCCTTTTTTGCTAAACAGATTCAATTATTCCATTCTCATGAGGATAATTTGAATATTATTTCGCTTTTCATGTTTGAAGGTTTTGTAGCGAAGAGGAAGCATGGCCAAGCCTGTTCCCAACAAGATCCCCGAGGTAATAGCCACGCCATCACTGACTTCCAAATCTCCATTTTGGTAAATGCTGTTGACCATTTCAACTGAAACCAATAGTATTCCGGCCCCTAAAAAGAGCGCATTCAGGTTTTTAAGTGTGCTATTTCTTTTGTCCTTGTGCCGAATGTTAATTTCCAGAATATCTGCCGGAGCAAGAATATTTTCACTCAGATAAATAAAGTCCTTATCAAGACTTTCTATTACATCTGTTACAAAATAACCCAGCTTTTTGCTTTTGTAGGTAATTTCTTCCCCCGGATAAAATCGGATCTGAGTTTTTTGTTTTGCTCCTCTTTTCAATAAAATGAAGTCGCTGGATTGACCAAAAGAGGTTAGGCAACTTCCCAAAAGTAAAACCAGAATTAATGCCTTTTTCATGAAGCTAAGTAAAAAAGAAAAAGCTGACTAAGTCCATTTAGCTGAAAAATTTTGACAAAAAAAGCGGGAAGATGTCTTCCCGCTTCGATTTAGAATTTGATAATCCAACCATGTGGATCTGCAACTTCTCCATATTTGATACCATCCAGTTCTTCAAGGATTCGCTTTGAAAAAGAATCTTCAGATAGTTGAGGGAGCATGTAATCTTTTCCGTTCACATTGATTCGCTCAATATGTGCGATTGTGGCTGCGGTACCAGTTCCGAATGCTTCTTCCAGAGTTCCTGCATCCAAAGCTTCCTGTAATTCGGAAACCGTCAGGAATCTTTCTTCCAATGGAGTTCCCCAGTCTTTGGCCAGCTGAATTACTGAATCTCTTGTGATCCCTTTGAGGATCGTTCCGGTGTTGACAGGAGCGGTGATGATGGTTCCTTTGATTTTGAACATCACGTTCATAGTTCCGCTTTCCTCAATTTTGCTGTGGGTTTTGCCATCTGTCCAAAGAAGCTGATCGTAACCTGCTTTTTGGGCTTTCAAAGCGGGATAAAGAGAGGCTGCATAGTTTCCTGCAGTTTTAGCTTCGCCTGTCCCGCCTTCAATTGATCTCGAAAAAGTTGTCTCAACTTTCACACTCACCGGCTTGCTGTAATAGGTTCCGACAGGACAGGTGAAAATGATGAATCTATAGCTTTCAGAAGGTTTAACTCCAATGTAATTGTCCATGGCAAACATGAACGGCCGCACGTAAAGCGAAGCGCCGTGTGCAGAGGGCACCCAATCTCTGTCCAAATCCAACAATTGAACCAGACCTTCCATGAATATTTCTTCGGGAAGTGATGGCATACACATTCTGTCAGCAGACTCATTAAATCGTCTCCAGTTGGCATCAGCACGGAAAATCAAAACTTCACCTGCTGCGTTTTTGTAGGCTTTCATACCTTCGAAAATCGACTGACCATAGTGCAAAGCGGCATTTGCAGGATGGATTTCCATCGGAGCATAAGGCTCGATTCTGAGATCCGACCATTCTCCATTTTTGTAATCAGCCACAAACATGTGATCACTGATCGTTTTTCCGAAAATCAGATTGGAGAAATCAGTTTCTGCTAATCTGGATTTTGTGATTTTTTCAACCGGGATGGCAAGTGATGTCTTCATGGGTTTTGCCTTTATTCCGACCTGAGTCGATTATGATAAATGATTAAATTCTGGGTTTCCAGGTTACTTCTTCCACTTCTAAGTCCTGAGCCATTTTTCTACCAAGAACAAAAAGGAAATCTGAAAGCCTGTTTAAGTATTGGATGACCAAGTCTGAAACCGGCTCAAATGAAGCCAATTCCACGGTGATTCTTTCAGCACGGCGACAAACTGTCCGTGCCAAATGACAAAAAGAAACGGATTGATGACCTCCGGGAAGGATAAAAGCAGTCAAGGGAGGTAGCATGGCATCCATAAGATCCATCTGGTCTTCCAGCATTTGAACGTCTTCTGCATGGAGATCCGGTTTTTTTACTCTGTCTTTGCCGGGAACTGTGGCGAGGTCTGCGCCCAATGTAAACAGGCGATCCTGGATTTCTTTGAGTAAATCGGAGCGAAAAGCATTCACTTCCTGATCTCTCAATAGTCCGATATAGGAATTGAGTTCATCGATCGTCCCGTAGGCATCGATTCTGAGGTCTGATTTGGGGACCCGCATTCCCCCCAACAATGATGTAATTCCCTGGTCTCCTGTCTTGGTATAGATTTTCATCGCCTCTTATATCTCCAGCGACAAAAATAAGAATCTATTTCAAATAAGAAGTGCTTATAGGGCGTGAACAGGCATTCCGCGGGAAGGATTTGGATTTATTTTATCAGTTTCTACCAATCCATCTCTCAATCTCACAATTCTATGTGCATAATGGGCGATATCATCTTCGTGAGTTACCATGATGATGGTATTTCCTTTAGAATGGAGTTCGTGAAAAAGCTCCATGATATCGTGAGAAGTTTTGGAATCCAGGTTACCGGTAGGCTCATCGGCAAGGATGATACTTGGATTGTTGACAAGCGCTCTGGCAATCGCCACACGCTGACGCTGACCTCCGGAAAGTTCGTTCGGTCTGTGCTTGGTCCGCTCTCCTAGGCCTACGTTGGAAAGTGCCTGAAATGCTTTTTCCTCTCTGTCACCTTTGCTCAATCCTGCGTAAACCAATGGCAACGCAACATTTTCAAGGCATGATGCTCTTGGAAGGAGGTTGAAAGTTTGAAATACGAACCCAATTTCCTTGTTTCTGATTCCTGCAAGCTCGTTTTCTGTCATGTCACTTACATCCTTGTTATTCAAAATGTAAGTTCCGGATGTCGGAGTGTCCAAACAGCCGATGATGTTCATGAGCGTTGATTTTCCTGATCCGGATGGACCCATGAAAGCCACATATTCGCCACGGTCAATAGATATGCTTACAGACTTAAGTGCCTCAATAATTTCAGAACCCATTTTATAGGTTTTGTTGATTTCGTGGGTTTCAATGATTTTGCTCATGGTAGAAAATTTTGCTCAAGATAGGATTTAGGTTTTAAAAATACTGGTTCAACTTGTCAAAATACGTGAAAACAGATCAGAAGTTCGCTCGTTGCAATTTTTCCAGATCTTGCTCCGAAACCCAGCCTTTCAGTTCCATAAAAGCCTCATAGGAATAAGTATCCAAACCAATTTTACTGGCAGCTCTGATTTTTTTTATCCAAAGGATCGGGTCCCGGTTGAATTCCGAAGCAGCGTTTAAAATTTCATACTTCAAAAGAGGATCTTCAGTTTTCTCCTCAGCAAATAAAATCAAAGGAGTCAGGTAAGGATTTGAATTGAGCTCATCACTTGCATTAAGCCATTCCAGATAGGCCTTCAGGCTTTCCGGATTTTTCCCATCCGGGTTTGCGATAAACGTATCCAGTTTTTCCTGAGGGCCAATTTCATCCGAAATATGCTTGGCAAGTTGCTTCAATTGATCAGGGCTCAAGTCGTGAGATTTTTGTGCGAGCATCCGAATAGCCAGATCGGTTTTTAGCTCATTCTTAGGGAAAGTAATCCACGATTCCCAAAGCCTTGAGCCCAATGTCTCGTTAAATCGGGCGATCAGTTTCAGGTATTCGGATGTTTGGGTTCCCTGCTCATTCAGGTAAATGGGAAAAATCACTTCGTATCTTTGGCGCACTTCCTCAGCTTTTTCCGGCATTCCACCCAAGGTTATAATAGCCAAATGATGTGGTTGGAAAGCCTGAAATCCCTTTTCCTCAGCAGCAAGAAGTTCGGTGCCTGCCTTTTTAAAATCAAGGTTTTGTGCCAATATCGATGTGGAAAGCGATAGGAAATAGCCTGCATCCCCGGGATTTCTGAAAGCCAATCCATTCAGATTTTTGATCGCTTCGGTTACTCTTCCGGCAGCAAGACTGCGGATCACAGCAGTTTCCTGGAGATCCATGATGTAATCCTGCATTCCTTCCAGCTTGCCCAAACTGTCCAGCAAATTTAAGTCGGGCTGAGGATCGGTTCTGTCTTTCTGAGACCAAAGATTCCGAAGCCCCGCTTGCAAAAGCATTGGTGATACCTCATATTTTAACTTTTGATTAATAGACCCAATCAAGTCTTCCGAAGGAATATTTCCCAAAGCATTGCTCGCTGCAAGTTGATTTAGCTGTGCCGATAATTCATTGCTTGTATTTTCGGATTCAACGGGCTGACCTGATTTGGTCCTTAATGCACTCAGATTTGATTTCAGGGTTGGATCGTTTCCTTTTGCTTGTTCCAGCAAAGCCAGACCATCTTTTGAGCGATTAATTTTGGTATAAAAGAGCGCAAGATTATTGATTAGCCTTGGATCATTTGGGAAGATTCTGAGTCCTCTTTCGAGATAATAAACGGATTCGAAGATCTTATTTTCCAAATGCAGCCGATCGCTTATCAGGAGAATATTGTCAACCTGGGGAGCTTCCGCAAAACTTTCCTCGAGATGCTGCTTCGCTAAAGTTGGCTGGTTCAATTGAAAAAGTAATTGGGCAGTCGTATGTTTTGCTTTGGGATTATTTCGATAGCGAGCCCAGGCATTTTCATAGAGGATGCTTGCCTCCAGCTTTTGATCAGTTTCGTAATAGTAATCCCCCAAAATATTGTTGGTCATCGAGTTGACTTGCACGCCGACAATTCCTTCCGAATAAGTCGTCAAAACGAGCATGGTAATCAGTCCGCCTATTCGAAGATGGTAATAAGGAAGAGAGAAAGGCTTGAAAAGAATTTGATCGACCGATTTTCCGGAGTCCATGACCGAAAGGAAATTCGACAACAGGTAAACAATAAAAAAAAGTGAAAAACCTATCTGGGAGTATACAAGCAGATGTTTTATCAATTCCTCAGCAGGCTGATTTCCGGAGATTTTAAGTTTCCAAACCAGCCAAAGACTCAATCCGAATCCCAAAAAATACAAGGCTTTCAGAACGACCGAACTCGCTGCCAAATCTTTCACCTGATCAATTTTGGCATTTAGGGGAAACCAACCCATGATCCCGATCGGGACGAGCAAATAAAGTGGATTGAAAGTAGGGAAATACAGGATTGATTCTCCGGTGAGAGCCAGGAATAGAGTAAAAAGCAGAATCAGGTAAAGCAGGGAAATAAGGACGATCTGTACCGAAATTTTCATCCCCAAATTTCTATTTGCACGACTCAGCAAAATGTATGATCCTGATAGAATCCCATGACCACTCCAGAAAATCCAGGCAACCGAAAGTCCAATTGCCAAAACGGTGGAGTGGTGGGCAATGTAAATTTCAGGTGAAATGATCGGGCTGAATTTAATCAAGACGAACAACGAAGCACCGGAACAAAGTAGGGAAGCCAACCATTTGATCCCAAAAGCGAAATGCTCTCCCCAGATATGGAAATACACGATAGGAAGCAAGCTACCGCAAATAAGGATGATCAAAGGGAAATTGGAACTTGGTCCTCCGATGTTCAGTCCGTTGAAATTGCTGAAAGTCAAAAGTGCTATCCAGACCACTGCAGCGATCAGAAAATATGTCTTCTTGAACTCAGAGATCAATGCCAAAGAGGCCGTAACTACCAGCCAAACAATTCCTGCAAAAATCAAAGCTTCAGTACTTCTGAAGATCGGGGCTAGTGCTTTGAATTCCTGAAAAATAAGAAAATTATCAACCGTAATCGGAAATGAAATCGGGCCAATCTGAACCCAATCGAACGGAACCGGAACGCTATCGAGGAACTGTGCCGCTTCGACAAGTGAATATGGCCGGGGATTAAAAATCAGGTAATACAGCGCAAAAAGCCCTCCTGAAATGATGAGTAGGAGGGCAGGAATTAAGGCTGATAGAGGAAGTGGATAATCTTTTTGTACGGACATTATTCCATCACCTTCGGTACGCGGAAATAATCAGAATCTCTTTTTGGAGCATTTTTCAAACCCGCTTCATGGTCCAGATGGGAACCGACTTTGTCTTCACGCATCACATTTACTTCGGAAGACATGGTCGTCAATGGTTCAATATTATCTGTATTCAGCTCATTCAATTGCTCCACCCAATCCAGAATTTGACTCATGTCTTTGGACATTTTTTCAGCACTGCTTTCGTCAAATTCCAGCCTTGCCAAGTGAGCAATTTTTTTGATTGAGTTCTTATCGATTTTCATATACTTTCAAAGTCTAGATTGAGTTGCTTTTGGATTATTTCAAAGCATTTCTCTTTAAGTGTGTCTTCGGTTTCATTCGAGGAGGGAACCAAAGCTTCGTGAAGAATCATTTTAGCCGGCCGCCGCCTGAGTAGCAATTTTCCGTCGTCGGGCAAAATTAGATGATTATAAGATAAAGTGACAGGTATAATCGGGATTTGTTTCTCGATTGACAATCGAAAAGCTCCGTTCTTGAAGGGAACCATCAGCGGTGGGTGGCTTGTGAAAATTCCTCCTTCCGGGAAAATGATAACGCTGCTGCCTGCATCGAGACTTTCGCCTGCTCTTTTCATTGTTTCTGCACGGCTTTTCAACCGATCCCGGTCAACAGCGATATGTAGGCTTTTGAAATAATATCCAAACAGTGGGGCTTTCCGAATAGATGCTTTTCCAACAAAAAGCACGTCACCCGGTACAAATCCCATCATGGGAATATCAAGATAGGAAAAGTGATTGGCGACGAAAATGTAGGGTTTACCTTTTTCAATTTTTGCTCTTTTCTCTATTTTGACGGGCAGGAAAATGAGAGGAAAATAGACTTTAGCCCAATATTGCTGCATTTTTCGACCTATACTTTTCCAACTTGGTACCCAAATACAGATTAGTAGGATCGGAAAGACCAGAAGGAAGCTAATTGCAAACAGCAGTCCTGCATAAATGGTATAAACCCTTCGAAGCAGGTTACTCATGGTTGATCATGTGGTTAGCTACTTTAATAAAATATTCCATCATCAACTCGCGTGCATTAGGTTCCAGATCGAGCTTGTCCATTGCTGTAAACATTGAATTGAGCCAGTGATCACGCATGGATTCATTTATTTCCCAATCGAAATGTCTCATTTTCAAACGAGGATGTCCTCTTTGCTCGGAGTAGGTTTGGGGCCCGCCAAAAACCTGAAGAAGAAATAGAAACAAACGATTTTCAGCAGGATCAAGATCCTCCGGATAGAGACTTCTGAGCTTCGGATTTTTTGCTACTTCCTGATAGAAGTGATGCGTCAGTTGCCTGATTTGATCTTCTCCGACCAATTCATAAATCGTCTGAAATGGATTCATGAGGCAAACTTAGTAATTTCCGGAGCTTTCAGCCTTCCCACTGTTTTACTTTTAAGGATGTCCCTTCTGTGGAAATGACAATGATTTTCTCCCCCTGATCCACGAATTCGCCTCTGGAATAGGCATCATATATTTCCCCGTCAATCTCCACTTTGCCACTTGGACGAAGCCTGGAATGGACCACCCCGGTCTTTCCAAGCATTGAATCAGAATAAAAGCTGGACGTATAACCTTCTGATCGTTGCTGGGTATCTGCCAACGCGACTGACCTGAAAGCACCCCATTGGTTGATCTTGGGCGTAAGCCAAAAGATAAGAACCACAGATCCTAAAGCTGCCAAAATTACTGTCAGAAGGGCAGCGAAGAGATCGGCTGCAGGAACAAATTCGAAGTCGAAATCCTGGTTAGGAATCATCCCTAATACCAGTCCGGTCAAAATCCCAATGATTCCAAGAATTCCGAAAACGCCAAAACCCGGAATCACGAAAAGCTCAACTGCGAGTAAAACAATTCCAAGAATAAAGACCAGGATTTCCCAGTTTTCTGCCAAGCCGCTCAGATAGTAAGGGGTGAAATAAAGAACTGTTGAAATTATGGCAGCCAAAAGCGGAAAGCCTACGCCCGGCGTTTGCAACTCAAAATAAATTCCTCCGATGATAATCAGGATGAGAACTCCGCTGATGGCGGGAGTAAGAAAGAAAGCGATGATTTTTTCAATATTGCCTTCTTCATAAGCGATGATTTCTGACGATTGGAGATTTTGGGCAGTGAGAATATCTTGAATGCTTTTGTACTCTCCTTCGCAAAAACCGTATTTGATCGCTTCAGAAACAGAAAATGTAATGACCGAAGTGGAATCTGAAATACCTTCAACGACGATTTTTTCATCCACCATTGCTTCTGCGATTCTTGGATCCCGACCGGTAGCCTCGGCCGTGCTTCTCATCATGGACCTCATGTAAGATTGATATTTGTCCGGAGCAGCAGCTCCATCGGTTCCGTTTACTACCGTTGCTGCTCCGATACTTCCTCCCGGCGCCATATAAATACTGTCACTTGCTATCGAGATCAAGGCACCTGCGGAAGCTGCATCTTTGTTGATAAATACATAAATCGGGATAGGGCATTCCAAAATCATGGTTCGGATATCGTCAGCATCATTCACTGCGCCTCCGTAAGTATCCATTTCGATAATAATCAAATCTGCTTCATCCTCTTTTGCTTTGTTTAAAGCAAGTTCGACTCTTCGATTCATAGCAGGATCGATGTCTTTATCTATCTTGAAAGTGTAGATTTTTTTAGTCTTTTGCTCACTGGTTTGAGCTTTGACCAATTGGCTCGAAAACAGAAAAACGATAAACAGGGCGATGGAATAAAGTCTCATTTTAGGATAAGCTTTGGATTGGTAAAAGATACAAAAACCGATTCAGAACTGTTTTTTTTAAATGAATGAGATTTTTTCTGACTCTTTTGGAAGTCACTGGTACAGGTTTCTTTTCATATGACAATAATTTAATTTTCATTGGCCATATGGAATCTTCGCATTGCTGATAATCATAAAGGTGTGCGTCCCTTGCGTCATGCTCGATTTCTAGCATAATTCTTGTTCTTTTTGTGTTTCGAAATTAATCTTGTATTTCGGCTAATTCCATACAAATTCCCT
Source organism: Algoriphagus sp. (assembly GCA_029945945.1). Taxonomy (GTDB): domain Bacteria; phylum Bacteroidota; class Bacteroidia; order Cytophagales; family Cyclobacteriaceae; genus Algoriphagus. The sequence goes on from JAQSDM010000005.1 coordinate 998,280, forward strand.
TTCTCGCATGATATTAAGGTCTCGATCTTTCTGGTTTTTACTAAGTGTTTTGTGCTTTTCTGCCTCATTTTCAATGGCTTTTGGGCTCTCCGAAGTTGATTCTATTGGTGTTGAGCGTGTAGGTGATAAGTCATATATCCTTCATCAAGTTGAGCCGAAAGAGACACTTTTCGGAATATCCAGAAGGTATGGTGCTCCGGTAAATGATATAGTAAGTGTAAATGAAGCTTTGAAGCAAGGTTTGAAAATCGGTCAAACGATTAAAGTACCATTTATTCCCAAGGGAGATTTGCCGAGCGGATCAATATTGCATAAGGTAGCTCCGGGCGAAACCCTATTCTCCATCTCCAAATTTCATGGAGTAACAGTGGATCAGATTAAGCTAAGTAACGATTTGAAAGGAAATGATCTGAGCGTCGGTCAGTCTTTAATTATTGAAAAATCCGGACTTGCAATTTCCGAATCGAAACCGGCCACACAAACTGCTGCTCCTGCTCAGACCCCTCAGCAAAAACCGGTAGTTCAAAACACTCCTGCAAAAGAGGTTGCTGTTGCATCAACGGCTAAGGTGGAAAAGCCTGCCCCAAAACAAAAAGAGGTCGAAACTGTCAAACCTGAGCAGGCAAAAACAGCGTCCAGCCAAACTTCAAACACTACACCGATGGTTCCGGGTGAATGGATGTCCCATAAAGTGAAAGCAGGTGAGACACTTTTCTCAATTTCCAGTCAGTACGGTGCCAAAGTAGAAGATTTGATTACCTGGAATGCGCTGACTTCAAATAACGTAAAGGAAGGTCAGAATCTGAAAGTTGGGAGAGGACCTGCTGAGGCTTCTAAAGTTCCTGTGGTTGGTACACCTCGGGTGGTAACCAATGTTGAAGAAATGAATGTTGAGCCAACGGCTGAAAATACAGGGGGATATAAAAATATCCGTGAAACAGGCCAGGCGGAACGAATTGACGGTACCGGCGGACATAAGAAGTATTTGGTATTGCATAGAACAGCTCCCGTCGGCACTATCATGAGGATCAAAAATGAGGAAAATGATGTGACGATTTTTGCCAGAGTGGTGGGAACTTTGCCTGAAACCGGAGACAATAGCAGACTCGTAATAAAGCTTTCTCAGGCAGCCTTTGATCAGCTGAAAGCTGTCAATGAGAGATTCCCTGTTGAGATTATGTATTGATATTAAGAAAAGACTAATGGGTAAAATCAGATTTCTCCTGATTCGATCTTAAACTTTCCAAAATTTCTTTTCAAAAAGCTGGCTTCTGGTCAGCTTTTTTGCATTGTGGAACAATGGGGGTAAATTGCAGTTCGATACTTGCCATGAACAAAGTACAACTCATATTTCATCACGTTTTCAGATTTATCTGGAATGCTATCTTCATCATTTCGTATCCGATTTTAGCGAGTTTTGGGTTGTTGTTTATTGGTCTTACCTATCTTTTTTCATTGATTTCCAGACTTTTGACCAGACTCAGACCTGAGGGGAAAGCGATTGTTTTGAAAGATACAGAGTGGGAGACATTGCCTTATTCCAATGATTTGCTGGAAGGAAGACTGATTAAGCAGATTATGTTTGGACCATCAGGATTTAAACTCCGCAGAAAAGATGGAGTGCCTTCTGTGCTGAGCGATTATGTTTTTGGAAAAAAGATCAGGGTGATGGAAGAAGGATTCATTCTGGAAAAATGGAACAGCACAGAATCAAAAGATTTACCTGATTTTGACATTTGCCTGTATGATCCGCATCAGGATTCTCTTCGGACTCTGACGAATATCAAGTGCTTTGACTGGCATGTCTCTGAAAAAGTGGAAAATGAGCTTTCATTCAAATGGTTTGATGGCACTCAGGGTGGTGAGGTAAAAGTTGCCCTTTGATGCAGGGGTTAAAGGATTTTTTAGACGAGAAAGTAGAGAAGTACAATCAGCCAGGCTTTATCACCCTGGACCCGATTTTCATTCCACACATGTTTTCAAAAAAAGAAGACATCGAAATTTCAGGGTTTTTTGCGGCGATTCTGGCTTGGGGGCAGAGAAAAACGATCATCAATAAATGCATTGAACTGTTCCAAAGGATGGACAATTCACCGCACGATTTTCTTTTGAATCATCAGGAAGCCGAACTCAAGGTCTTTCTAAATTTTAAGCATCGCACGTTCAATGATGTGGATACGCTTTATTTCATTCACTTTTTATCCTGGTTTTACAGAAATCATAATTCACTTGAGGAAGCTTTTCTAATAGGCCAAAATCATCAATTGGATTCAATGGATGCTATTTTGACTCAGTTTCACCAGTTTTTCTTCAGTCTCCCGGATTCGCCCAGTCGAACCAAAAAGCACATTGCAACTCCCGCTCGAAAAGCTGCATGCAAGCGAATCAACATGTATTTGCGTTGGATGGTGAGATCGGATGAGAAGGGAGTGGACTTTGGACTTTGGAAAAAAATCAGCCCTTCACAATTGATTTGCCCATGTGACTTACATGTGGACCGCGTAGGGAGAAAACTGGGATTGATCACCCGAAAGCAAACCGATTGGCTGACAGCAGTAGAATTGACTCAGAAACTTCGGGAATTTGATCCAAAAGATCCGGTCAAGTATGATTTTGCACTTTTTGGACTTGGAATCGAGGAGAAATATTAAGTCAACTGACGACGGTCAGCAGTCGACTGCTGGAATTTGAAATTTCGAACTCTATTGCTTCAATTCAACCTGTTTTACTCCAAAGAAGATTCTAATATTGGAGTTCTTTCAGCCAACAGTGGATTGTGGTCTGTCTACCGTAGACAAAATGAATCAATGAAACTTCTTCACTTCCGGGGCATCCGCCACCGTTGAGAAATCTCTGGCTAATCGCTCTGTGTATTCATCAAGTAGTTGCTTTACTCGCTTTAATTCACAGGATTTTACAATCAGGCCTGCATGGTAATCAAGCGGAACTCTGAAATAAACTTCAGGATCATTGAAACTGCTCAGATCAGGATGCTCAAATTTGGAAAGTGTAAGCACGATACCTGCATAGTTTTTTGCAACTTTTGGAAGTACGTATTTATGTCCTTTTACAATTGAATCCTCGATTTTTGCCCATTCTGTCCAGAGATTGATATCTGTGGCTGCTTCCACCATTTCTGCCAGATGCGCTCCGCCAACGCGTGATGCAGTCTCGAGGAAGTATATTTCACCATCTTCACGGTTTTTGATAAACTCAGTATGGGTTGCTCCGGATTTCATTCCGAAGGCTTTCATGATTTCGGCGTTCACTTTTTTGATTGCCTTATCATCATCCGAACCGTATTTCAAATTTGCACTTCTGAAGATTCCTCCTCCTTGTGATATTTCCATAGGAGTATCCAAGTATCGGGACACTGTCAGAAAAAGAGTTTTCCCATCCACCATCAGCCCATCGGCATGATACACGTCGCCTGGCTTAAACTGTTCTACCAGATAATAAAGTCGGTTGTCACCAAGTTCGTGGATATGATTCCAAAGAGATTCTTTGTCGTAGACTTTGATGATTCCATGAGCCGAAGCTTCAGATCTTGGTTTCAAAACCCATGGTGCTTGTACATTATCCGCAAACTGATTGATTTCCTCATCATTGAAAAGTGGGGAAAAAGCTGGAACCTTAATTCCGGCCTCCTGAGCTTTGATTCGCATTGCCAGCTTGTCACGGAAAAATCTACCAGTAGTCTGACCCATACCCGGGATTCGCAGACTTTCCCGGAGAAAAGTTGCCTTTTCCACATCATAATCGTCCAAGGCAATGATCGCTTCAATTTTATGATGCTTCATTAATCCACCGACTCCTTTCAGTAGAAGATTCAGATCCCAATCGAGATCCTGACCGGGCATATAGAAAACCTCATCGATGTATTCAAAGGCCCAGGGCTTCTCTCTGAGTTTTTCAGAAGTGATCAAAAAGACTCTGTTTCCTTGTTTTTTGAGGGCAATTAAAAAGGCATTTCCTTTAAAAAAATTGGAAATGCAAAGGAAAGTTTTTCCAGGGTTATCCATACCTATATGTGGTTTTCGATGAATTTAAGCAATAAACTTACACCGTAAGCAGTCCCTGATTTGGTTTTTGCAAATTCGCTGTCCCCGAAGGCAACTCCTGCAATATCCAGGTGAGCCCACTCCGGATGTTCGTGAATAAATGCCTCCAAAAACTTAGCTGCGGTGATTGCTCCGGCGAAAGGTTTACCATGATAATTTTTAATGTCGGCAACTTCGCTGTCCATTTCTGAGCGGTAGCTTTCCCACATCGGAAGAGCCCATGATTTTTCTCCAACTGACATTCCTGCCTTTTGTAATGCCTCAGATAAGGAATCGTTGTTAGAAAACAGCGCTGCGCATTCGTAACCGAAAGTACCAATGCTGCTTCCCGTCAAAGTTGCCAGATCGATGATCTGATTTGTTTTGTAGTTTTTTATCAGGTAAGAAAGTCCGTCGGCCAAGATTAGTCTTCCTTCAGCATCCGTATCAATCACTTCGATGCTGAGACCGGCATGACTGCCGATCACTTCACTTGGCAGATAAGCATCTTTGTCAATGGCATTTTCGACCGAAGGTACAATTGAAGTAAGGTTGATGGGAAGATTCAACTCGGCGATCAGTTTGGTCGTGGCTAAAACTGCTGCCGCTCCTCCCATGTCCGACTTCATGTGCACCATTCCGTGAATTTTCACATTCAGTCCTCCGGTATCGAAAGTCACCCCTTTACCGACCAAGCCCAAATGATACTTTGCCTTTGGATGTCTGTATTCCATGATGATGAACTGAGGTGCTTTAGCACTGCCTCTTCCTACTGCCAAAAAGGCTTCCAGTCCTTCAGATTTAGATTTTTTGCGATCGAAAACAGTTACATCAAAACCCGATTTTTTCCCGGCTTTCTTTGCCCAGTCTGCCAAATACTCCGGAGTAATTTCATTGGGGGGAAGGTCAACCAACTGAAAAGCGTCGGTCTTTGCCTCGGCAATTTTCTCTGATCTTTCAGCAATTTCTTTGGCCTTTTTCAGACTGGAAATGACTTCAACTTTCAGCTTCGAAAAGTCGTTTTTCTTGTCTTTTTCTTTTTTGAAAAAACCCAAAGAATAAGCTCCGAGCTGAAATCCGACTAATGCCGGTTCAAATAAATCTTCCGGAAAATGAGAGGGAAAGTCAAGAGAAACTGTTTTTTCAACCAATGTTGAGTTTTTTGATAAGACTCTTCGGTATGAATTTTCGACGTTTTTGTACTCCGGATTTTCGCCCAGACCAATTAAAAGAACTAATTGATCTCCATGGGAAAGAGCGTATGAGCTGTCTTTTTTTGCAGAAAAAAGTGATTCGGAAACATTATTTTCTCCAAGCTTTTCCAGCAAAACAGCGTTTCTTTCTTTTTCCAAAACAGGAATAACCCGAAGCGCTTTTTCGGATATTGACTTGGGATTGACTTTGAATTGCATAAAATTTCGTTTTAGAATTTACTCAGCTTTATCACTAAAAAACAACCATTCGATCGCTTTTGGAAACTCATCGCTCCAATAGGTTTCGTTGTGTTTGCCTTCAGCATTGATGCTTAATTTTACTTTCATTTTCCCTTTCAGACTTTCTCTTTTCATTAACCGGTCGCGAAGTTTGGTGACATGATTGACCATTGTCTTGCTTTCATCACCTCCTGCATAGAGGTAAAGACGAGTTTCCAAGGGTTCAAAAAAGTCAAAAAAACTAAGCTTTATTTTAGGAATTACCCAAAGTGAAGGAGAAAATACCATCAACTTCCCAAAAATTTCAGGGTACATAAGACCTGAGAATATACTCACTAATCCTCCCATTGAGCTTCCTCCGATTCCTGTATTTTCCCGATCGGTTTTAGCACGATAAGTTATGTCAACAAATGGTTTGAGAGTTTCGGTGATGAATCGGATGTATTTTTTACCATGCCCGGCTCCAAGAAGGGTCTGGCCCACATTATATTCCTGTAGCCGCTCGGATTCTGCGTGTTCGATGGCAATGATGATGATTTTTCCAATGCCGTAATCTGACATTACAGCCAGCTTTTTATCGATCTGCCAGTTTCCATATTCAGCGTTTTCGTTGAAAAGATTCTGAGCATCCTGGAGGTAAAGAACCGGATAAGTCTCTGTGCTCGTATCGTAGTCGTGGGGCAGTAGCGCCCAGATTTTTCTGGTTTTATTGAGCTGAGGAATCTCAAACTCTTCAGAAATCAGGTGAATTTTCGGGAGTTGGCTTGGCCGGTAGGGTAGCCAGTTTTTTCTCCATTTAGCGACCTTTTCTATTTTGACGGACTTCTCATCGTTCCAGTGTCTGTTTGGAGTCCGATGCCCGTCCCGGTCAATTTCAACTTCTGACCAATCGCCCTTTGTGAATTTGTAAATGAGTTCTTGTTCAAACTCTGACCCTTCCGGAAATTCATACTCATACTTGCCCTGAGCAATTTTCTGCATCCGGAACTTGAAATCTTGTGTCGCCCAGTTATTGAAATTCCCCGCAAGGTAAACGGGGCGATCATCGTCCTCCGGCGTTTGGAGAATGATTTTCTTGGTTCGGGTAGGAGTTTTTATAGGTTGTTTGATCTCAGACTGCATGGAAAGGGCGATGGGTAAATAACCCGGAATTGCAAAAATACGCTTTGCCTTGTTAAGAATAAAGCAACTTCGATTAACTCAGATGATTTGTCCTGGTCGGAATCGTATTTCTTCAGGATAAGGAAATGCATGGATCAGCTCTCCTTTTCTGATTTTCTCCTGGATTTCCTGCCAGTGTTTTGGGTCAAACAGCGCGGCGTGATATTCGAGAAAATGGTCCTTCAGATCACTTCTGCCTATCATCCATCGTTTGAAATCTTCCGGGAACACATCGTTTTTGGCGATGCTGTACCAAGGTGCCGGAGCGTAAATCTGCTCATAGGTTTCAGCTTTTGGCTTTTCGCGGAAATTCATATCCGTCAAAAATTCGATTTCATCGTAATCATAGAAAATCACCCGCTTTTGTCGGGTTACGCCAAAGTTTTTGGTCATCATATCACCCGGGAAAATATTCGCCTGGGCCAGCTGAAGGATGGCTCTTCCATAATCTTCGGATACGCTCAAGCCATGTTCTGTCGTGCAAGTTTCAAGATATATATTGAGAGGAATCATTTTTCTCTCCGTATATAGATGTTTAATAATCAGATGTGTATCTGTGAATTCGAGAAGCGAATTTGCTGTATTTCGCAGCTCCTTCAAAAGGTCAGGATTGATCCGGTTTTTTGGAATTCGGAAATACTCAAATTCATGTGTATCTGCCATTCTTCCAACCCGATCGTGCAGGGAGACAAGCTTATATTTTTCACGAACTTCCTGACGAGTCATTTCTTTGGGCGGTTCAAAATGATCTTTGATCAGCTTGATCACGATATTGAAAGATGGCAAGGTGAATACCGTCATTACCATTCCCTTGATCCCGGGAGCTATGATAAACTCGTCTCCGCTTTGGTCCAGGTGGTGTAAAAAATCCCTGTAAAAAATCGTTTTCCCATGCTTATTGAAACCGATCGCATTATATATTTCATGGATTTTTTTCTGAGGAATGACTGAACTCAGAAAGCTCACAATTTCAGAGGGTATCTCAGCTTCCACCATGAAATAGGAACGGGTAAAGCTGAACATCCCGCTCATTAGATTTGGGTCAAAGATCAGTGTGTCTACAAAAATCCCCTCTTCGCCATGCATCACCGGGATCAGGAATGGCATCCATTTATGACCGAGGTAGGTTCTGCCAATCAGATAAGCGGCTTTATTTCGGTAAAAAACTGATTTCAGGATTTGAGTTGTGGTATCAGGCGCGATCTTATATCGAGTGAGGATCACTTTTTTGACGCTGTCAACCAGGAATTTTACATCCTGCTCTTTGTCCATGTATGGTGCTCCAAAATCATAATCTTCCACAATTTGCCGGATGATTCGGTTCAGTCCTAATGATGCGGGATAAGAGTGGAAAAGATGGTCGTTTTTCTGGATTTTGCATGAACTGTAACTTTCCATTACAAACATCAATTCCTCGTCAATCGAAATACCCGGGAAACTTTTTCTGATTACTGAATTGAAAAAAGTTTCAGCCAATTCGATGTCAGTTCTATCAGTGATCAAGTCCGAATAGTCAGCTTTTATACTTTTCCAAGTCTGCCGGTCGGATTTCTTATCCTCCAGAATTTCCATGCAGTTTTTTGCCAAAGGGAAAAGTAAGTCTTTGTACAACCTGAGCCTTTGACGATGGTTTACCTGGATGGCTTGCCAGTTCCTTTCGCTGAAATAGGCCGGAGTCAATCGGGTGTAGGTATTGAAAAGCTCCCTGTAGGTTATAAAACCATGCAGAATTTTGAATGCAATTGTAAAACTCAGGGATTCAGGCATTGGATAGGATCAAAGTCGAGGTAAAATCAAGGAAAAATCGGGGAATTAAAAATATTTTGAATCGACCCTTTTGTGATTTCCCTGATTTTTAAGGTTTTACACCAAATTATCATTGGGAAATAAAATTTTGAAAATCTTTCGCAATCGATTGTTTGGAGGATAGGAAAACATTTTCTACTTTTCGAAGGTATTCATGAATTGAATATCTACAATAGGTTTAATAGGTTTGAGAGCTAGAAAAGGTTGGGGTAATACTCCAACCTTTTTTGTTTTTTTAGCATCAACGCTTAGCTTAACATTCCCAAATTAAAATTCCAATGAGGATTTCGCTCTCCAGGTTGTTAATGCTCTTTATTATGCCTTTTGGCGTGATGCCTTTTATTTCTTGTGAAAGCTCGGAATCAAAAAAGGAAAATGAAGAAGTGGTGTCTACTTCCGAGGAAGAAATGACCAAATACATCGATCAGCTTGATTTGGCTTTGGCACAAAACTCATCTTGGTTCTCGCATTGGTCAGTTAAAGTTGGAGCGTTTGAGGGTTCTGATTTTACCCTCGTTTTGACAGATTCAATCGATCCGATGGAAATGCCTGAGAAAAATCCGATCCTGATCGATGACCCACTTTATCCGTACCAGCTTCTTCATCCAACAGGTAACGGGACAATGGACATCTATTCTTATAAAGTAGAAGCATCAGAGAATATTGTTCAGCCTTTTCTAAATCCGGACTCTGAAGTGATCTGGTATCGCGAGGATGGTATGAAAGAGCGATTGCTTTTTATGGGTCCTTCGGGAATGTTTGAAGAGGGAATGTGGCTAAATGAAAATGAATTTTTGGTATTGGGATATTTTCAGGATGATGCGGGATTCAGACCGATGGCTTGGTTGATTGACGTTGAAAATCATATTTTGAGACAATTCCGTTTGGAGAAAACTTCGGTTGATTATGCCCCTGAGTCCTACATCAATCAAAAAATCAAATTGGTAGATCTGAGTTAAAATGGATTTCAAAGAGGTTTTGGGTTTGCTTGAGCGAGGAATGCAGCTTCCTTTGCCAGGCAAGGATGCTCATTTGCAGATGTCCCCGAGTCCGGTGGACTTGAGGAGATTTGACCCTAAACTACCCGCTGACTATCGAAAAGGAGCTGTCTTGATTTTGTTTTACCCCGAAAACGAAAAGGCATATTTTCCTTTGATAAAGAGGCCTGAGTATCCCGGTTTTCACAGCGGCCAGATTGCTTTTCCCGGTGGAAAAATGGAGCCAGGTGATTCGGACGAAATCCAGACTGCACTTAGAGAAGCCTCAGAAGAAGTTGGGATTTACCCTGAAAATGTGAGATTAATTGGTCGTATGAGTGATTTATTTATTCCCACCAGCAATTTTTTAGTAAGTCCGGTTTTAGGCTTTTCTGAAACACGACCAGATTTTGTACCAGAAGTGAGGGAAGTGTCCCGAATCATTCCAACGGCTCTCAGCGGACTCTACCTACCTGAATTAAGAAAGCGAAAACTCCTGGAATTCAGTAATGATTTCCGGTTAGATACTCCGTATTTCGAAGTGGATCAGGAGATGGTTTGGGGAGCGACGGCGATGATTTTGAGCGAGCTCATCCAGCTTTTGGAAAACGGAAAGCTATAAATTCTAGCCTTTCTGACCTTTTGTTGGTATTGTTGCAATCGGTTCCACCCACTTAAATTATGGAAGAAAATACCCCGTTGATAAGCAATGATGCTGTAGTTTTTGGTTTGTTGATGGCTACATTGGCTCTGGTTTTTGCCACAGCATCGAGCGACAAACCCTTCTGGAAGAAATTTTATTCATTCGTTCCTACAGTTCTCCTTTGCTATTTCATTCCTGCTTTGTTCAATTCCTTTGGATGGATTTCAGGTGAATCTTCCGGATTATATAAGGTTGCTAGCAGATATTTACTTCCAGCCTCACTTGTTCTTTTTACCATCAGCATTGACCTGAAGGCAATTTTGAAATTGGGTCCAAAGGCTCTTACCATGTTTTTAGCGGGCACAGTCGGAGTGATGTTTGGTGGACCGTTAGCCTTATTCACAGTGGGAATGATTAAACCGGAGCTACTTGGTGGAAGTGGTCCCGATGAAGTTTGGCGTGGACTCTCTACAATTGCAGGTTCCTGGATCGGTGGAGGTGCCAATCAGACTGCTATGTTGGAAGTTTTTGGAGCCAGTTCCACTTTGTTTGCTCAGATGATTGCTGTGGATGTTTTAGTAGCAAATCTTTGGATGGCGTTTTTGCTGTATTGGGCTGCCAAACCTGAAAGAATAGATAGGTTTTTTAAAGCTGACACAAAGGCAATTTATGAGTTGAGAGACAAGATGACCCTCGTTCGTGAAAGTACTATCAAAATTCCCAGTCTTACGGATATAATGGTCATTCTTGGGATTGGATTTGGGGTAACCGGATTTTCCCATTGGATTGCTGATATTTTGGCTCCGTTTTTTGGAACTAACTATCCTCAGCTCAAGCAATATTCACTCGATTCAGTTTTCTTTTGGATCGTAGTTATTGCCACGACAGCTGGCTTGTTACTTTCATTTACAAAGGCCAGAAAGTTGGAAGGAGCAGGTGCCTCTAAAATTGGCAGCGTTTTATTGTATGTTTTGGTTGCGACTATCGGAATGCAAATGGACTTGATGGCTGTTTTTGATAATCCAGTTTTATTTTTAATCGGGATTCTTTGGATGTTTTTTCACATTCTCATAATGTCTATTGTTGCATATGTGATCAAAGCACCATTTTTTTACGTTGCAGTAGGATCACAGGCCAATATAGGAGGAGCAGCTTCTGCTCCGATTGTTGCATCCGCTTTTGACCCTTCTCTGGCTCCAGTGGGAGTTCTATTGGCTGTGTTGGGATATGCAATTGGTACGTATGGCGGATATTTATCAGGGTTGATGATGCAGGCTATTTCCGGAGGATAATGAAACATAAGCGAGAACTCATATTCATATGCACTGGCTCGGATTGTAAAAAATCAGGTGGAAAATCTATTCTCAAAGGACTCAAGGCAGAATGTAAGCAAGGACCTTTGAAGGGAAGTTTGAAATTGATCAAAACCAAATGTCTGGATATGTGCAAGTCAGCCCCGGTTGTCATAGTAGGCGATCAATTTTGCAAAAATGCTTCGATCGAAAAGGTCTTGGAAAAATTAAAAAAGTCCTGAATGATCAGGACTTTCGCTTTATAACTTGGTCGTTTTTACTGCTGTTCCGCATGCGGTCACCATCAGCATTCCTTCGCGGATTGTCTCATAATCCAGGTCAATCCCAATAATTGCATTCGCTCCAAAGGCTTTGGCTTGCAATTCCATTTCTGACATTGCGATAGATTTTGCCTCCCGGAGAACTTGCTCATAAGAGGAAGATCTTCCTCCTACGATGTCTGTGATACTTGCAAAAAAATCTTTAAAAACATTCGCTCCGATAATGGTTTCTCCGGAAACAATGCCCAAATACTGATCAATTTGGTATCCGTCCAGCGTGTTGGTTGTCGTAATAATCATAAAATTTCAGTTGATACTTTATAAATGAGTTTAGGTTTTTGTTTGAGACGATAAAGCTCCAGCTTTTGTTTTAAAGCTTCAAAAAAGTGCGGCGGTTCCAAAAATATTCAGGACAATTAACAGGTAAAAAATAGTATTTTCAATTCTTCGAAATCTAGGAAGGCAAGGTTAATAGTTATATTTTTAGTTTATTAAGTAGTTTAATTGCAAAAGTGAGAGTTAAAGGAGAAGTACCAAAGCGTTTTATGAATCAATTCAAACAATTCGACATTTCTGATTTTTTTGATGCAATTCAAGATCCGCTCTTTTTGATCGATTCAGATGAAATTATTTTTTTCAATCAATACTTCAAACAGGATTTCGAGTTACTAAACGATCATTGGAGAGACTTTTTTTCGGATGAAAAAATTATAAAAAACCTTGAAAATTTTTTTGAATCCGGTGAGCTTCCAAAAGGAGATTATATCAATTCGATCAAAGATAAATCCGGGAAGTCCCATAGGTATGAATGGAGTTTTATGAATCTCCCTTCCGGATATAATTCCCGATTTCTGGTGGTAAAAGGCAGCAGGATTAAATTCTTTTCTGTGGAGTTTCAAGATGGAGATTTGGTAGACAAAGAGGCCATTATTAGTCACGAATTAGGCTACATACAGAGTATTCTCAGCAACAGTCATGATTTGATTGCGATTTTAGACGGAACAGGAAAATATAAGTTTATCAGTCCTTCGGTAAGTGAAAAACTTGGCTTTCAGGTCGAGGATATTGTGGGTAAAAATTACCAGGACTTTATCGGAAGCGGTATAATTGAAATAATTAAAGGTGATTTTCGGGAAGTCTTGAAGACCGGAAAAGAAGTGAATATTGACTTTTGGATTCATAAGGAAAACGGAGAAAAACTGTACATCGAGAGTTTTGCCAAAAACCTGCATGACCATCCTCAAATACAGGGAATTCTCTTCAGCGCCCGTGAAATCACCGAATATGTGGAGACCGATCTTTCTTTGCAGCGGAGATTTGAAATTGAAAACCTGATCAATAAGATATCTACGAAGCTAATCAACAGTCGCCTTCAGGACCTGGAGTATCATTTCAATGAATCACTCAAACTTTTCAGCGAGTTTCTCAAATCCAAAAAGTCCAAAATTTTAATTCTCAATAAAGAAACGCAGCAGTTTGAATTGCTTAATGAGTGGAAAATAATTCCTGATATTTCAGGATTATCTTATGAAGAATGTCAGAAACATATAAGTAATCAAAGAGCTTTCCTGGAGGAAGGAAAAGTTAAATTATTGACTCAGATTGGCCATAATGAGATTTCCGGGCTTCTCTTGATTCCGATGGTTTCTTCTTCCAGAATTTTGGGTTTGATCAGTTTTGAGTTGGATCTGGCTAATTTTCAGTTTGCCGAAAAAGAGCTCCAAATCCTCAAGCAATTCGGAGATATTCTGGCTGGAGTATATGTGGGAAGCCAAATGACCCGGAGAATAGAGCGAAATGAAAACTTGCTGACAACTACGGAAATCCTGTCAAGATCAGGTTCCTGGACATTCAGTACGTTTCGAAATCGCTTCTTCATGTCCGGAGGTTTAGCCAATTTGTTTGGACTGGGAAGCCAACCAATATCAACTGAATTCACGACTTTGATTTACCGAATCGAAAAACCTTACCGCAAGGAGTTTGTCCAAAACTTGAAAAATGTAATTAAGAAACCGGGCAAGTCATCCGGGGAATTTATTATTACCAACAGGGAAGGCAAGTTGCTCAATATCAGCTACGAGATAGAATCCAAAAAAGACTTTTTGACTCAAGGAATTGAAGTTTTTGGATTCTGTAAGGATATCACCCAAAAGCGGGATGCTGAGAATTATCTGAGATTGCAATCTCAGATTTTGGCCCAGGTAAGTGATCCTATTGTGGTAACCAATCCTGATCTGGAGGTGATCTATCTGAACGAAGCCGCAATTCAGGTTTGCTGCCCGGAAACAGCAAGAGCCTTCAATGGTCCGATCGGAAACCTGATTAAGCTTAATTCCCAAGATGGGCTTTCTTTCGAATCCATCACTGCGAATTTGCAATTGGGTCAACCCGCCAAAGAAATTACATTTTTGGAAACCTTGCATACCAAATTCTCTCCTTTTGAAATCTCGGCCCAAATTATTCATGCAGATGGAAAAGAGGGAATTGGTTACTCGTTTATTCTCCATAGTCTGGCTGAAAAATATGAGAACGAGCAGATTTCAAAAAGGGCGCAGTTAATTGTCGAAAACAGCCCTGCGGTACTTTTCATAGTTGATCCGGAACTTGATTATAAGATCACCTACATCTCTGAAAACATCAATCGCTTTGGCTACCAATCTAAGGAAATGATTCAAAATGGAGCATCGTTTTTAGATTTACTCCATCCAGAAGACGCTAGCTGGATTTTGAGGAATTCAATCGATTCAAGGACGGATAGCGGCATTCCGGCATTTTCCGGTGAATACAGAATAAAAAAGGCAGACGGAACATACCTCTGGGTGGAAGATCAGACCACTGAAGTGTATGATGAACATGGTAATGTGATTCTTCACGAGGGACTCTTTCAGGATATTACTGACCGGAAAAAGCTCCAATTTTTTAACGAAGAGAAGGACAAGCAATACAGGTTGCTTGCTGCCAATATCCCCGGAAGCAATATTTTCTTGCTCGACAAACAAAGAAAATACATCCTGGCCGAGGGAACCAATTTTGAATTTTGGGGGATGAAGCGGGAAGATTTTGAAGGAAAATATATTCGGGAAATCTCTATTACCAATTATGAGGAAATAGATTTAATCCTTGATCGGGTCTATGAAAATAGGGAAATCTATGAAAGTGAGTTTTTCTTTAAAGACAGATTTTATCAGCGGATAATCAGGCCAATTATTGAAAATGGAGAGGTTGAGTTTGCGCTGAGTATTATTCGTGACATCAATGAGGAGCATCAGGCTAAAGAGAACTTAAAAAAATCAGAAGAAAAATACAGAAACCTCGTAGAGGAGTCTACTGAGATCATTTTCTCGCTTACTGATACGTTTCATTTGCATTATGTTTCACCCAATGTCAAGCAGTTTTTGGGCTATGAGGCGAATGAAGTTTTAGGATTGAGCATTTTCGACTTCCTGAATCCTGAAGATTTGGACATATTCCAGTCCATGCTGGGGAGTTCAAAGGATTTTTTGGCAGAGAATCAATTCCTGGAATTCCGCTTGAGACACAAAGACGGAGAATACAGAGTCTTCAATTCTAATGGCAGAATGACTGAAGACAAACATGAGGGCAAGAGATTTTATACCGGAATTGCCCGGGATATTTCTAAACTGAAAGAAGCTCAAAGAGAACTTTTTCATGCAAAAGAGAGAGCTGAGCAAGCTTCGATTGTCAAATCACAATTCCTCTCTGTCATGAGTCATGAGATCCGCACTCCAATGAATGCGGTGATAGGTTTGGCTCATTTCCTGATGGAAGAAGATCCTCGTCCTGACCAACTTGAGAACCTAAAAACACTTCAATTTTCCGCTGAGAATCTAATGGGATTGATCAGTGACATTCTGGATTACAGCAAAATAGAATCAGGGAAGGTTGAGTTGGAAGAAGTGCCTCTTGACCTCAGGAATCTGCTTCACAGGACTGTCCATTCTCATAGTTTTCAGGCCCTTGAGAAGTCACTTAAGATCAGTTGTGAAATAGACGAAAGCATCCCGGAGTTGTTAATTGGGGATCCGGTTCGATTGGGTCAGATAGTTAATAACCTGGTTTCCAACGCAATCAAGTTTACGGAAAAGGGTGCTGTTAGAATTGTCCTTCAGCAATCAATTTTGGAGAATGGAAAGTCCGCTATTAAGTTCTCGTTTGAAGATTCAGGTATTGGAATTCCTCAAGAAAAATTGGGAACCATTTTTGAAGCTTTTACTCAGGCGTCCTCTTCCACTACCCGAAAATATGGAGGAACAGGTTTGGGATTGGCGATTGTCAAGCGTCTGGTTGAGCTGCATGGGGGAGAGATTATAGTCCACTCAGGCCATCCAACCGGTAGTGTTTTTGAGTTTACTTTAGAATTTAAAATTGTGGAAGAAAGCATAAAATCCAAGTCATTCGGGAAGATAGTCCAGCCCAAGTCTTTGCAGGAAGCTTCGATTCTTGTCGCTGAGGATAATATTGTAAATCAAATTCTGATTCAAAAATTCCTCACCAAATGGAACGCTGGAAAACTGGTCATTGCCTCGGATGGTCAGCAGGCGTTGGATCTTTATAATTCCGGCTATTTCAACATCGTTTTGTTGGATTTGCAAATGCCAAGGTTAGATGGATTTTCTGTAGCCAAAGCCATAAGAAATCACCCGGATCCGGAAAAAAGGGATGTGCCCATTTTAGCGCTCACAGCTTCTTCTTTACATGAAGTCAAACAAGAAATGGAAGAAGCAGGGATCGATGATTTTATTCCTAAGCCATTTACTCCGGAAGCTCTTTACGAAAAGCTTGTCAATTACCTAAATCCAAAAGTTCAGGAATAATTTTCTGTTTAGCATTAATTTTGCCAATAGGCTTGAGATAGTACACTAGCCTTCCGACAAACCCTTTGTTCATGCCAATATTTTTCAGAATTGCCATTCTTGTCCTTTTTCAGGGGATTGCGATTTCTTTGAGCGCTCAGCAATTGGTTTCCAAACGATCTTCCTTCTATGTAGTCGCTGGTACTTCTGGTGCCAAATTGAATCAGTTTGACAAAATGCTGGCAGAGCGAGGATTGTCCGGACTTAGGAACCGTTACCAAACGATTGGTCTGGGCTATCAGGCCAGGATCAATGACTTTGTACTTGGGATGGAATTGTATCAAAATCTCGGGAAAAAAAGTGAGCTGGATAATTATACGCTGAGTTACCGAACGAGCAGGGCTTTGATAAATGTTGGCTACGCATTTACTGAGGAGTCCCGTTTTCAACTCATCCACTACATGTCTCTGGGTGTTGGATATTTGAATTTTCAAATGCTTCCGGATGAGCAGGAAGATAATTTGCAATACTTTTTAGCTGATCCTGCGGAAGGATTTGTCCTTCGAAAAAAGGATATCCAGAAAGGAACTTCAAACTATGGGAATTTTTTGACAGAAATCGGATTTCAGTTGAGTTACGATTTTGATCTGCCGGGAAGAGAAGAAGCGGTTCAGATAATGGCCAAAATGGGTTATTCCTTCAGTCCGTTCGAAGGGAAATGGAACATGTCAGGTGTGTCATTTGATAATACCCAAAGTGGAGCATTTGTGAGGGTAGGAGCTGGTATTTCGCTTCCTGACCGCAATTTCTTTTACAAAGATGCCACATTAGGAATCCATTTAATTAAGGCAATCCATTTCACCACTCCCCAAGATTTCAATGAGCAGTTGGTGGCTGCCGGATATAATCCTCTTGAAGGCTCTCCTTCAAATTTTGGTTTGAGGATTTTGGGAGAAACGGAAAGATTGCTTTATGGGGCGGAAGTTTACAATCTATCTCAAAGCGGAAGTGCCAGTAATACTCATTCACAAACTCTCAATAGTCTCCGTGTGTATGCCAATGGCGGCCTAAAATTCCTTCAATTCAAAAATTTTGGATTGGGAGGACTTGCCGGACTTGGTTTTGGAAATGTGAGATACACGTTGTCCCAAAACATCAAACCCGATTTTCCTGAATTGTTGGAGCAAAGAGATTTTGATGGTTATCTGAAAAAAAACGGTTTGATGCTGAAGCCTGAGGTTTTTGCTGAGTACGGGCTACCCATGACAAAAAGAAAGTTTTTTGACCTTGTTTTCACAGCAGCGGCAGGATACGAGTTGCCAGTAGGGGGATATAAATTAGGGGAATTTGACATGGTCAATTACATGGCCGGACCTTATCTGAGTTTTGGAATTGGAGTAAGACCTTAATTTTTGATTCGCAAAAAACCCAATTACTTTGGGGTGATTTTTTAAAATATAGACTTATTTTTTGTCAAAATGCTTACATTTGTGCTGCTTATCGAGAAAGACCGAGGGAAGGGCCCTACGACGTCTTAGCAACCTGAGTCAAGGTGCTAACTCCCATTTCGGAAATGCCGGAAAAAGATGAGCGGACTTAGTACTAGTTACTTTTATCCGTGTTTTGCTCGATTAGCTTTTTGAATTAACGATAACAGCATGCAAAACAGAACGGAAACCCTGCTTCAACAAATTTCTAGACGAATTTTGATCCTTGACGGAGCGATGGGCACCATGATTCAACGCTATAATTTAACCGAGGAAGATTTTCGGACTCCCGAACTGGCCTCTCACCACAAGTCACTCAAAGGGAATAATGATTTATTGTCTCTGAGCAGACCTGATATCATTAAACAGATTCATCGCGAATACCTGGAAGCGGGAGCTGATATCATTGAAACCAATACTTTTTCGGGAACCACTATCGCTCAGGAGGATTATGGATTGTCTCACCTGGCATATGCGATTAACTTTGAATCGGCAAAATTGGCGCGGGAAGTGGCAGAGGAATTCACTGCAAAAGATCCATCCAAACCAAGATTTGTAGCCGGAGCAATCGGTCCTACAAACAAAACGGCTTCCTTATCCCCGGATGTCAATGATCCCGGCTATCGGGCGATTACTTTTGATCAACTCGCAGAGGCGTATTCAGAACAAGTAAGAGGCTTGCTCGATGGTGGTTCAGACATCATTCTGGTTGAAACAATTTTTGATACACTGAATGCGAAAGCAGCGCTTTATGCAATTCAGGATGTGTATGAGCAGCGAGGAATTCCCCTGGACCCCAAAGAAGGAGGGATCCCAATCATGATTTCAGGTACAATTACGGACGCGTCAGGCCGAACACTTTCCGGTCAGACTACTGAAGCTTTCCTGATTTCAATTTCACATGTTCCATTGCTTTCTGTTGGACTGAATTGTGCCCTTGGAGCCAAAGAGTTGAGACCTTATCTGAAAGTTTTGGCGCAAAAAGCACCATTCTACGTAAGTGCCTACCCAAATGCAGGTTTGCCAAATGAGTTTGGTCAATATGATCAAGGAGCAAATGAAATGGCTGATCAGGTCAGAGATTTTCTGAAAGAAGGAATGTTAAACATCCTTGGAGGTTGCTGTGGCACTACGCCCGACCACATTCGTGCATTGGCACATATGGCGGAAAATTTCCAGCCAAGAAAATTACAGGAAGAAATTAAAGAAGAAGCACTGGACTGAGGAGATGGAAAACTATATGAAACTATCGGGTCTGGAACCTTTGATTCTGACACCCGAAATCAATTTTGTCAACATAGGTGAGCGAACCAATATCACCGGATCAAAGAAATTTGCCCGTCTGATTCTGAACGGAAACTATGACGAGGCGCTCGAAGTAGCACTTGACCAGGTTCGCGGAGGCGCGCAAGTACTTGATGTCTGCATGGACGAAGGCATGCTCGACGGAGAAGCGGCTATGGTCAAGTTTCTTAATTTGATTGCCTCAGAACCGGAAATAAGCCGAATTCCGATCATGATTGATAGCTCCAAATGGAGCATTATCGTTGCCGGACTGAAATGTGTCCAGGGCAAAGGAATCGTGAATTCTATTTCCATGAAAAATGGGGAAGAGGAATTTATCAACCAAGCCAAAACGATTAAGAAGTTTGGTGCAGCGGTTGTCGTGATGGCTTTTGATGAGAAAGGTCAGGCGGATTCCTACGAAAGGAGAATCGAAATCTGCGAGAGAAGCTATAGAATCCTGGTGGATCGTGTGAAGTTTAATCCGCAGGATATCATTTTTGATCCGAATATTTTCCCGGTCGCAACCGGAATGGATGAGCATAGACGGAATGCCCTGGATTTCTTTTTGGCCACCAAATGGATCAAAGAAAATCTACCCGGAGCCAAAGTCAGTGGCGGAGTGAGCAATGTAAGTTTCTCCTTCCGAGGCAATGACCCTGTAAGAGAAGCCATGCATGCAGCTTTCCTTTACCATGCAATCCATCATGGAATGACCATGGGAATAGTGAATCCTACCATGCTGGAGGTCTATGCCGATATTCCGAAAGACTTACTTGATCGGGTGGAAGATGTTCTTTTTGACCGGAGGGAAGATGCTACGGAAAGATTGTTGGAATTTGCCGAGACGGTAAAAGCCTCAGGTAAGAAAGAAGTAGCCAATGAAGTCTGGAGAACTGACCCTGTTGGAAAAAGAATCGAGCATGCGCTGGTCAAAGGTATTTTGGATTATATAGTTGAGGATACCGAAGCCGCGAGATTAGAGTTAGTTAATCCCCTGAAAGTCATCGAAGGTCCACTGATGGACGGGATGAACGTGGTGGGAGATCTCTTTGGCGAAGGTAAAATGTTCCTTCCTCAGGTGGTGAAATCCGCCCGCGTAATGAAAAGAGCGGTTGCGTATCTGGAGCCTTTCATGCCATTGCCGGAAGAGGGACAGGAGGCTTCCTCACTGAAGAAAATCTTGTTGGCGACCGTTAAAGGCGATGTTCACGACATTGGAAAAAATATCGTAGGAGTGGTTTTAGCATGCAACAGCTACCAAATCATCGATCTTGGTGTGATGGTGGATGCACAGAAAATCATTGACGAAGCCATCAAAAATAAAGTCGATATCATCGGATTGAGCGGGTTAATTACTCCATCTCTGGATGAGATGGTCAATGTGGCTTCTGAGATGGAGCGTCAGGGACTGAAGATTCCATTGCTGATTGGTGGCGCGACTACGTCGAGAATCCATACCGCAGTCAAGGTTGACCCGGTTTATTCTGGGATAGTCATTCATGTTACGGATGCAAGTAAATCTGTTCCAATTGCCGGAGAATGTATTTCTGAAGAAACGAAAGAGGAATACCGTCTGAAAATAAAGGAAACGTATCGCCTTCTCCGAATCGAGCACGAATCCAAGCAATCCCTCAAGCAACTCGTGACTTACGAGGAAGCCAAAGCAAATCCGGTTGTAATAGACTGGGCTGCTTTCCCTCCCGTAAAACCCGCAAAACTTGGGAATACGGTTTTGAAGAATCTGGATTTGGAAGTTCTGAGAAAATACATTGACTGGACGCCCTTCTTCAGCACCTGGATGCTGAGTGGAAAATATCCTAAAATCCTCGAAGATCCGATAGTGGGCGAGGAAGCCAAAAAGCTGTTTAAAGATGCCAATGAAATGTTGGATCGTTTGATCGCAGGAAAATGGCTTAGCGCAAATGCTGTTTTTGGACTTTATCCGGTCCAAAGATCAGGCGATGATGCATTGGTTTTTGATTCAAATGGAAAGGAAATCGCCAAATTTCACTTTGTGAGACAGCAAGGCAAAAAAGGAAAAGGTGTTCCAAATCGCTCATTGGCTGATTATTTACATCCGGATCAAACCGATTACATGGGTTGCTTCGCTGTGACTGCCGGAACGGGTATGGAGGCTAAACTGGCTGAATTCCAAAAGGATGGGGATGACTACAATGATATTATGCTGAAAGCTTTGGCAGATCGATTGGCTGAGGCCGGAGCGGAATATTTGCACCAACAAGTAAGAACCAATTTTTGGGGTTACTCAAAAGGGGAATCAATGGATAATGATTCCCTGATCAGGGAAGAATATCCGGGCATCAGACCTGCACCGGGATATCCTGCATGCCCTGAGCACTCAGAAAAAGAAACCATTGCCAGCTTGCTCGACATGGAGAATGAGATCGGAATCTCCTTGACTTCAAGCTTTGCAATGTATCCGACTTCATCCGTTTCCGGATTTTATTTTGGAAATCCTGAAAGTAAATACTTTGGTCTGGGCAAAATCGGCGAGGATCAAGTCGCTAGTTATGCTGCAAGAAAAGGTGTTTCTCTCAAAGATGCGGAGCGTTTACTTTCTCCAAATCTTGCTTATCAACCTAATTTATCTCTTGCAATTCCAATTTCATGAAAATAACTGAACACCTGGAAAACGCGAAATCAACGCTTTTTTCATTCGAAATATTACCTCCTCTGAAAGGTCAAAGTCTGAAAGAATTACTGGAAGGAATTTCGCCTTTGATGGAGTTTAACCCGCCTTTTGTAGATGTGACGTATCATCGGGAGGAGTTTATTTACAAGAAACATCCAAACGGCCTTTTGGAGAAAGTGAGTACCAAAAAGCGCCCAGGAACAGTTGGGATTTGCGCTGCAATCATGAACAAATTTCATATAGATGCAGTGCCTCATTTGCTTTGTGGAGGTTTTAGTAAAGAGGAAACAGAGAATGCGCTGATTGATCTCAATTTCATCGGGGTGGAAAATGTCCTTGCATTACGTGGAGATGCGCCAAAATCAGAAGGGAAGTTTGTGCCCGAAACGAATGGTCACAGTTATGCAAGTGAATTGGTGGAGCAAATAATCCGAATGAATCACGGACGCTACCTGCATGATGAAACAGAAACTGGCTTTCAGACTGATTTTTGTATCGGAGTTGCCGGCTATCCTGAGAAGCATTTTGAGGCGCCAAGTATGAAGTTTGACCTTAAATACCTGAAGGAAAAAGTTGATAATGGTGCGGAATACATCGTGACTCAGATGTTTTTTGATAATCAGAAGTATTTCGAATACGTTGACAAAGTGAGGGAAGCCGGGATCACAGTCCCGATTATTCCGGGGATCAAGCCAATCACGACTTTGGGTCAGATTACCATGCTTCCGCGGACATTCTTTCTGGATCTTCCTGATGCGCTCATGGACGAACTTGAAAAATGTAAGACTAATGCTGAAGTGAAAGAAGTCGGTATCGAATGGGCGATCCAACAGTGTAAGGAATTGGTGGGTGCCAATGTACCGTCCTTGCATTTCTATACGATGAGCAAGGCTGACACTACTTATAAGATTGCCAAAGAGGTTTTCTAGGAGACAAATCCCTAAAGACCTGAGACTAGATTATAAGATTCCTTTTAAGATTGTTACCAACAAAAAGAGTCCCTCAATCTTGAGGGACTCTTTATTGTAAAAAAGAAAAAGTGGCTTTTAGATTTTCTCTAAATCAATTTTAATCTTGGTGTAATTGTCTTTGGTGTCATTACCTAACTTATCCATGTTAGCCTCTAACCAATTCATGCTTTCCATAGAAGCTTTTTCAATGTCACTAGAAGCATTTTTGACACCCTTGCTAAGGTTTTCTGCTTTCATTTTACTCCAATTTTCAACATTTTTCATGTGCATGGCAGTAGTTTCTTCAAAGTTTTCCTGCTCTCTTTTTCCGTTAGAAACGATTGTTTCATAACGATCTCCTATTAAAACAAGACCATCTTCCTGGTATTTCAAATCTTTGTAAACTTCGTCAGCTCTGGAGTCAAGTTCGTTGAATCTTGTATTAATCTGACTCCAGTCATGAACAGGAGTGGTTTTAACTGCCATGTCTACACTGTCTACAAAGTCTTCAAGATTGGAAGTGGCAAGTACCCGATCTGTTTCCTGATACTTGTTTGTTTCGCAAGAGAATAAAGCTAAAACAGATGCACCGACTAGTAATGTGGCTTTTGATTTCATTTGGTTGGATTTTTATATGATAAAATTTAATTCTGATGGCACTCCTTCTATAAATACAATCCTTCTACCAAATTGATATTTTTTAACAGTCTTATTTGAAACCTGTTTTTAAATCGTTTTGAATAGGTTTTCTCTTAATCCACTCATTCCGGAAAGATCAAAAAGTATTTAAAATGACACATTTTAAGTACTTAATTGCCCAAATTTTCCTGAATCGAGAGATTTTGAAAGATGATTTTCTTGAATTTGGTAATCGACTTTCTATTCTAAGAGTATTTATCAGAGCTGATTTTCAGCAATTGAACTTAGAAAAATCAATCCTTCTGATTTTCAAACAGCCGATATCTCTTTAAAATAAAACAGGTTATTAATCCCGTTCACCCTGATTTTTTACTTTCAACCATATTTTAGCATCTCCGTCATTTGATCTTTGGTATCTTGAGACATGATTAAATTGGTCGAATGTCCGCGGGATGCAATGCAGGGAATCCCGGAATTTATCGATACAGCGATCAAAGCTGCCTACATCAACCAATTGCTGGAAGTCGGTTTTGATACGATTGATTTTGGAAGTTTTGTGAGTCCAAAAGCGATTCCACAAATGCGGGATACCGCTGAAGTGTTGAGTTTGCTGGATTTGCATCAGTCAAAAAGCAAGCTTTTGGCAATTGTGGCGAATGTGCGAGGAGCGGAGGAAGCGCTGCATTTTGAAGAAATTGATTTCCTTGGCTTTCCGCTTTCTGTCTCCGAAACTTTTCAAAAGCGAAATACGAATGCTTCTATTTCTGAAGCTTTGCAAACAGTTGCGACCATTCAAAACCTTTGCGAAGCCAACCGGAAAAAGCAAGTTGTCTACCTGAGTATGGGTTTCGGAAATCCGTACGGTGATCCCTATTCCCCTGAGATAATCGCTGAGTTTGTGGAGAAATTGGCTTTGTTGGGAATTGAAACGATCTCGCTTTCTGATACGATAGGAGTAGCTGACACCAATCTGATTTCAACCCTTTTTGAAATTCAGATCCAGGCATTTCCACAGATTGAGTTTGGTGCTCATCTTCACAGCAGACTGGACGGGATTGAAGAGAAAGTTCTGGCTGGGCTAAAGGGAGGTTGCCGAAGATTTGATGGAGCTTTGAAAGGCTTTGGAGGTTGCCCGATGGCGGAGGACAAACTTGTCGGAAACATGGCAACAGAGGTGATGATCGCCACTCTAGAAAAGTCCGGTTACGACCTCAAACTCAATAAAACAGAGTTTTTGGAAGCGATGAAACTGGCCAATTTTGTTTTTAATCCCTAATCGGAATGTCTGATAATAGAATTCAGAGTAAAGTTAAATCATTGAGATGGCTTCGTTATTTCCATCATTGGCTGGGAATTCCATTGGTAATATTTTTTCTGATTATCGGGATTACTTCTATTCTTCTGGCTTGGAAAAAGAAAGCTGAGTTGCTGCCTGCAACATTAGAAACAAAGGTTGAAAATGCTCAGGATTGGATTTCTCCTGCGGAAATGGTAGCGATCGCCCAACTGAAAATGGACAGTCTTGAGATGTCAACAGAGGTAGATCGAATCGATATCAGACCAGACAAAGGAGTCGCAAAAGTGACTTTCAAAACTCATTTCACAGAAGTACAATTGGATGGCTTTTCGGGTGAAGTTTTGTCTATTGGAACCAGACATTCGGACTGGATTGAAAAAGTGCACGACGGAAGCATAGTAGATTTTTACTTCGGCGGAGACGAAGCTACCAAGTTGGTTTATTCCACGCTGACTGCTTTGGGATTGATTTTCATGAGTGTGAGTGGATTTTATCTTTGGTATTTTCCGAAGGTGATTCGAAAGTTAAAAGGGAAGTAACCTTGCCTCTACACCATCAATTTATACTTCTTCCCAGGAAGTGATTTTACAATTCCCTCGAATTCCAACGCGAGAAGTTTGGAGGAAAGCATACCCAAGGGAATCTCAGATTGATAGCTCATCTGATCTATTTCTGATTCCCCTTTTTCAAGCAAAAGATTAAGGATTTTGCATTCTTCTTCATCTCGATTGGTCAGATCAAGAGCGGGTTTTTTCTGACTTACTTCTCCGGGTTTGCTCCAGAAAAGTGCCTCAGCCACATCTCCCGGGCCGGTGTAAATATTTGCTTTCATCCGCTTGATTAGCAGATTGCATCCTTCACTGTATGGAGACTGTAAGTTTCCCGGCACAGCAAATACTTCTTTATTGTAGGAAAAGGCAATTTCTGCAGAGATCAGCGCACCACCTTTCACAGCCGCTTCCACTACGATCAGGGCATCAGAAAGTCCTGCGATAATTCGGTTTCTGGCTGGAAAATTCCCCGGAGTCATTTTGCTTCCCGGAGGATATTCTGAGATCAAAGCTCCTGTTTCCTCGATTTGCAGGGCTGTTTTTTTGTGAGTTGCCGGATAGATCTGATCAATGGGAGAACCCATAACCGCGACGGTTGGAAGTCCGGCCTGAAGGGCCATTCTATGCGCTTCGATGTCTATTCCATAGGCCAATCCTGAGATGATTGCCGGTTGGTAAATTGTCAGATCCTCGATGATTTTGCGGGTGGCAGCTTTTCCGTAGGTCGTTGCACTTCTGGTACCAACGATTCCAACTGTCCGCTCAAAATTCAAATCAGATTTTCCCTGAGCAAATAGAACGACTGGTGAATCATCCAGGGTTTTGAGTCTTTGTGGAAATTCAGGATTTAAGTAGGTGAGTATTTGAAATCCTTTTTTATAAGCCTGATTGATTAAATCATCTGCTTGGCGGAGTAGCTGAGATTCTTGTTTCTGGATTTCCAGAAGTTTGTCACCCACACGCGGGATTTTGGAAGCTTTCCCTTTGTTTAGTTGAAAAAATCGCTGGGGAGAGCCTGAATAGGCAAGTATGGCTTTAAAAATTCCCGGTCCGACTTTTGGCGCGAGCGATAGAGCTAAAAAATATCTTAGTTCCTCATGAGTTGGATCGTGCATTGAATTCGTCCCGGATATTGATTAAAAA
Source organism: Algoriphagus sp. (assembly GCA_029945945.1). Taxonomy (GTDB): domain Bacteria; phylum Bacteroidota; class Bacteroidia; order Cytophagales; family Cyclobacteriaceae; genus Algoriphagus. The sequence continues at coordinate 1,024,734 of JAQSDM010000005.1, forward strand.
GTCTTTTAGTTCCTGGAGTTTCTGAATAGCCGCGACTTTGTCGAATCCCTGTTCTTTTCCCTGCTTGATCACATCCTGAGCACCTTGCAGCGTGTAACCCTTTTCCTTGACAAGATGATAGATGTATCGGATTTTCTGAATATCATCCTTGGTGTAGCGGCGATTCCCTTTTTTGTCTTTTTTGGGATTAATAATGTCAAATTCACCTTCCCAATAGCGGATTAGCGAGGGCGCAACTTTAAACATCGTAGCAACTTCTCCGATGGAATGATACTTCTTTTCTATTTCTTTCTCTTTGTATGGCACAGCAAAAATGGCTTAAACTCTAATTTAGTAAAATTACCCGCTGAACTTCAAATAAGACTTTGGGTAATCAGGAAAATAACTGAAAAATCAACGATTTAGTATTTGAAGCATCTTAACAACTGCTAATCCTGCAGTCTCGGTTCTCAATCGACTCTTGCCCAAAGAGACTGGTTCGAAGCCAGTTGAAAGTGCTTTTTTGATTTCCGAAGGGTCAAAATCTCCTTCAGGACCGATCAGAACGAGATATTTTCCTTTTGCCTTGGCAATGTCAAATAAATGATGGTCGTGGTGTTCATCCACATAAGCTATGAATTTTTGATATCCTTCAAATTTCTTTGATTCTAAAATGGAATCGAGCTTGCTTATTGGATTCAGTGTCGGGATCCGGTATTTCAAGCTTTGTTTGCAGGCTGAAATGATTTTCTTTTCAAGTCGATCTGTTTTCAGGAAGCTTCTTTCCGAATTCATTGTTTCCAAAAGAGTCAATTCATGGAAACCTATTTCGGTGATTTTTTCGACCATCCATTCCATCCGATCCGGACTTTTGGTAGGGGCAATGGCAAGATGAATGTAAAATTCTTCCTCAGGGACTTCAACAGTTTTCATCACTTTCAAAGTGGTCTTTGAAGGATTTGCCTCCAGGATTACGCATTCAAAAAGTTTCCCTTGTCCATTGGTGAGGGAGATCAGATCGCCCTGCTTTTTGCGTAGCACACGAGTGAGATGTTTGGACTCATCCGGATCGAGTGTAATGAGGGGAGGGGTGATATTTTCCTGGAAGAAAAGTTGCATAGCTAAAATTCTAAGGCACAAAAAAAGCACATTTCCCGAAAGAAATGTGCTTTAAATAATTTTAACCTAATATGAATTAACCTTTGGAGATTTCCATGTTAACTGCCTTGCCTTTGATAGTGTTGGTCTTCATTACTCTGATCACCTGATCCGCGTCCTTAGAAGGGACATCCACAAAAGAGAAGTTGTCATAAATATCGATTCCTCCGATGCTGCGTCCTGGTACACCAGTTTCACCAGCAATGGCTCCAACGATATCATTTGGTCTGATTCTGTCTTTTTTTCCAAGGTTCAGGAATAGACGAGTCATGTTTGGTTCGCGTTCTCTTTCGGTCTTATTTCCTCCGAATTCTCTGTTACCGCCATCTCTGCTATCACCGAATCTGCTGCTTCCAGCTTCTCTGCTTACGTAGGGTCTTGGAGCACCACTAGCATCTCTGCTTCCAAATTCTCTTGGGGCTGCACCACCGTCTCTGCTTCCGAATTCTCTTCTTGGAGCTCTTTCACCACCACGGTCGCTGCTTCTTTCGCTGCGTCCGAAACGGTCACCGCCTCTTTCTCCACCACGTCCGAATCTGTCACCACGTCCGCTGTCACGTCCGCCATCACGGCCTCCGTAGCTGCTTCCGCCTTCTCTTCTTCCACCTTCACGGCTTGCATATTGATCGATAGCGAAGTCCTGATCTCTCATTTCCTTCACTGCATCGCCCATGTTCATTTTGATCAGGCCAAGAGCGATTTGATCCATTGTCAAACCTTCTGCAAGCATCTGTCCGATTGTTCCTTCGAAAAATGCGTTGTCTTCTTCTTTAGCCAATACTCTGTAAACATCTTTCACCAATTGAGTCTTTTTCAAGTCAAGAAGTTCAGATACTGAAGGAGGAGTCATTTTAGCAATAGTCGCTTTCGTGTATCTCTCAAGATCTCTAAGCTTCATTGTCTCTCTTCTTCCGGTTACAAAGCTGATTGCAGTTCCTGATTTACCAGCACGACCGGTACGACCGATTCTGTGTACGTAGTATTCTTCGTCCAAAGGAAGGTCGAAATTGAATACTGCCTCTACATTGTCTACGTCGATACCACGAGCTGCCACGTCAGTTGCAACTAATACTGAGCACAAACCCTTACGGAATTTACCCATTACTTTATCTCTTTGAGCTTGAGAAAGATCTCCGTGAAGAGCTTCTGCAAGTACGCCTCTGGCGCCTAACTGCTCAGTCACTTCGTCTGTCATTCTCTTGGTATTACAGAATACCACGCTCAATTGATATTGATTTACGTTCATCAAACGAGTCATCAATTCCATTTTCAAAGAAGGCTTTACTTCGTAGTAAACCTGCTCGATGTTTGAAACTGTCAATTCGTTTTTAGCAACTTTCAGAATCTCAGGGTTTTTCTGATATTTTCTGGTCAAGTCCAGGATTGGCTTAGCCATCGTTGCAGAGAAGAAGACAGTCTGTCTTTCTTCCGGCATTTCCTGAAGAATTGCTTCGATATCGTCTCTGAAACCCATGTCAAGCATTTCGTCTGCCTCATCCAAAACGATGATTCCGACGTTGTCCAACTTTAAAGTACCTCTGCTCATGTGGTCTTGTACACGACCTGGAGTTCCAACAACAATCTGAACGCCTTTTTTCAAGACTCTGATTTGTCTGTCGATTGATTCACCACCGTAGATAGCTACTGAGTTGATCGCTCTGTGATACTTGGCTAGTTTTTGAATTTCTCCTTCTACTTGTACCGCAAGTTCGCGGGTTGGGCAAAGGATGATCGCTTGTGGTCTATTGAAGTCCGGATCTACCAGATCAATAATAGGAATAGCGAAAGCTGCAGTCTTACCAGTACCGGTTTGAGCCTGTCCGATGACATCTCTACCTTGTAATAGGAAAGGAATAGCTTGTGATTGAATTGGAGAAGGTTGGGTATAGCCCATCTCTTCCACTGCCCGAATGATTTCTTCCGAAATCCCCAGGTCTGAGAATTTTTGTATTTGATCCATGATGTTTCCTTACTTTTCTTGCCATGTCTCCCAATGAATATCCCAGACAAGCGACAGTAAGGAAATTCACGGCTAGAAAAATGTTCTATGTCTTATTGACGGGTGCAAAAGTAGGTAAAGATATTTTGATATCCAAGCAATGCTTCAATGTTTTTAGAATATTCGTGATAATTAACAGCTTTTAAGAGTACTATATTTGGTTTAGGGCTTTTTGGATACAGATTACGGGAGAATAAATTAAAAAAAAAAAGAAGGGATTGAAGTGCATTTCAATGGAGATTTAGACGGTTTTCATTCCATCAATCTGTTTTGGAGCCCAATAATAATTCTGATTTATCAGAACGATTTCAACTGTATTATCCTCAACTTTTTTCCTGAAACCTGAATAAAGTTTTACAGAAAAGCGCGATCGGTTGATGCCTCGTTGCTCATTTCGTCTGCCAATTCTTTCCCCAAATACTTGTCAATTAAACCGTGAGCAAGATATAAAAGAGGTGTCAGGAGAACTGCAACGGAGAACTTATAGACGTAATTAATCAGTCCAACTGCCACTATTTGACTGATACTCCAATTGCCGAAAACATAAAAAGCGATTCCCAGCACTACGAAAGAGTCAAAAAACTGTGAAACAAGGGTTGATCCAGTAGCTCGAAGCCAGATCATTTTGGGCCCGGTGACCGCTCTGAGCCTTTGAAATACAAAAACATCTATCAATTGACCCAGCAAGAATGCAGTCAAAGAGCCCAATATGATCCCTAAACCTTGTCGGAAAATCGTGTTGAAAGCGTAACTGATATCAAATTTACTCCCATCCGGCGTGGTGGAGTTGACTTCCAGCCAGAAATCGGCCGGAGTCAGAACAGTCACGAGGCTGATGACCAAAAAAGCGTAGGTAATTAATCCGGCTGTCAGAAAGCTAATTTTTTTCACTCCTTTTTTGCCGAAATACTCATTGATAATATCAGTAGTAATAAATACAACGGGCCATATCACAGCCCCTGCGGTCAGGTTGAAATCGAGAATGTATTCTCCAAAAAATGACCAATTGACCGGCTCAAAGCCAAAAGTTTTTTCGGCAGAGAAGATCTTGACGCCAATGATTTCTGCCAGGATAGCATTGGTGAGAAATATGCTCCCGAGGATGATGAATAGGTTTGTCTTGCGCGAATTTTGAGTTTTATTCATCATAGAGCATAAGTTTGACCTTCTTCACTGAGAATTGTTTCCGGAAAAAACACTTGCGCCTCGGCAAGCATTGGCTCCAAATGCACATAACGTGAAGAGAAATGTCCCAAAAGTAATTTTTTCACGCCACTCATGTTGGCGATTTTGGCGGCTTGAGAGCTTGTGCTGTGGAAGGTGTCCGCTGCTCTTTTTTCATCCGAATCCATGAAAGTAGATTCATGATAAAGCAAATCAACTCCTGAAATGTATTGCGCCAGTTCGGGATCAAAGATCGTGTCTGAGCAAAATGCATATGTCCGCATGGGGGGAAGGGGATAGGTGTACTCCTCTAGCGAATAAGTTTTACCGGAAGAATCTTTGTAATTCTCCCCTTTTCGAAGACTTTGAATTGCCTCAAGAGGTGCAGGTGATGCCCTGAGTTTTTCTTTGATCAAACTTCTATAGCCAGGTTTTTCTTTGATCAGGAAACCAGTGGTTGGCAATCGATGCTTCATTGGGAAGCTGAAAACATCTATTCCGGGCAAATTCAATACTAAATTGAATCCAGAAGGATCAGTTTTTATAAAGGTTAACGGGTAACCAAGTTTGGTATTACTCCAGCGGAAATTTGTGATGATGATTTCGTCCAGGCCCTGAGGACCGAATATGGTCAGAGGCTTAGAGCGCTTGGCGAGGTTGTAACTGGAAAGCAATCCAACCAAACCCAGGTAATGATCTCCATGGAGATGACTGATAAAAATATGAGTGATTCGGGAAGACTTAACCTTGTATTTTCTGAGCTGAATCTGCGTTCCCTCTCCGCAATCCAGGAGCAAGAGCTCCTGGCCATAGCGGATCACCTGTGAGGTATGATTTCTTCCGTGCACCGGAATAGAAGAGGTGTTTCCCAGTATTGTTACTTCAAACTCAGGAATCAACCTTCGCTTTCCCCTTCAGCCCCACCATTAATTGCATGCATGAAAATCGCCTCACCTGCTTCTTCGAGTGTGGTAACAAGGTTTAGCTTTTTGTCGAGCATAGAGATTTTCAAAAGCTTCATGACGTGATCCTGAACTCCGGAAATCACGAAAATTCCGCCAATTCTGCTGAATTCTCTGTCACCTACCAAAAGTGCACTTAAACCGCTCGAATCAACATATTTCACCTGAGCCATATCCAAAACAAGGTTTCCAAAACCTTCTGCATGGATTGTCAAAAGTTCTGATTTCAATTTCGGAGCTAATAGTGAATCCAGTTTTTCCTCCAGTGGAGTGAAAATAACGTACTGTTCTTTTTTATCAATTGAGTATTTCATAGTCGTTTTTATTGTTGGTTTAATCTAAGTGTGCAAGAATTGCTTTTTCAATTCGAGCTTCAATTTCATCTGTATTTGCTTTGTGGAATTTTTCGCCGGTGATTTTTTCGAACAGCTCAATATAGCGATCAGAGATGCTTTCTACAATTTCGTCAGTCATTTCCGGCACAGTTTGCCCTTCCTTTCCCTGAAAACCATTTGCGATCAGCCATTGTCTCACAAATTCCTTCGAAAGCTGCTTTTGAGGTACTCCTTTTTCTTGATTTTCTTCGTAGCCTTCCGCATAGAAATATCTGGATGAATCAGGCGTGTGTATTTCGTCAATCAACAGGATTTCGCTACCAAATTTTCCAAATTCATATTTCGTGTCTACCAAGATCAGGCCCATTTCAGCAGCCATTTCCTGGCCTCTTTTGAAAAGTGCCCGCGTGTATTTCTCAAGTACTGCGTAATCAGAAGCACTTACGATTCCCTGAGCAAGGATTTCTTCTTTGGAAATATCTTCATCGTGACCCTCGCCAGCTTTGGTAGTGGGAGTGATGATAGGCTCTGGGAATTGGTCATTTTCTCGCATGTTCTCCGGCATAGCGACACCACAAAGCATTCTTTTCCCTGCGGAATATTCTCTTGCAGCATGCCCTGCCATGTAGCCGCGGATTACCATTTCCACTTTGAAAGGATCACATCGCTTTCCGATGGTGACATTTGGATCCGGAATTGAAGTTACCCAGTTGGGAACAATGTCGGAAGTTGCTTTCAGGAATTTTGCTGCAATCTGATTCAGAACCTGACCTTTGTAAGGAATTGGTCGGGGAAGTACCACGTCAAAAGCCGAAATCCTGTCAGAAGCGACCACTACGAGTTCTTTTTCGAAGATATAAACATCCCGCACTTTCCCTTTGTAAAACCCCACTTGTCCGGGGAATTGAAAATGGGTTTCCTTTATCGCTTTGCTCATGCTGAAATAGTTTTGGCAAAAATAGAAAAAGCTTTCCCTTTCTGCCTTTCGCTTCTTGTTTATTTATTGATTTTGTTGCCCTTTTCGTAAGTCTCGGTTCTGGTCAGGTTTCCGTCTTCATCGAAGTACTGTCTGATTCCATCCATTTTTCCATTCACATAGGTGAATACCTCCTCAAGTGTACCATTTTCTCTGAAAATCCGAACTTCACCTTCCGGCAGATCCGCCAGGTATTTCACTTCGAAATTGAGCTGGCCATTTTCATGAAAATTGATTTCTGAAAGCAGAATTCCCTTCGAATCATAAATTGCTTTTTGACGAACGGTTCCACTGGAATAAAATCTTTCCGTTGGCTGGATTGGAATTCCTTTCTTGTAAACTGCTTTTTCACGAATCTCTCCGCTCGAATAATATTCAAGTCGCTCACCCTCGGGAAGACCTTTTATGTAATTCCCTCTTCTTTCCGGATTACCGTTCGGGTAATTCAATTCATAAACGCCATTCAAAATGCCTTCGAAATAATCTCGAACAGACTGAATAGTTCCATCCGGAAAATATCTTGTTTCACGACCTTCAAGAACTCCGCTTTTATAATGGACTGAGTAGGTAAGCTGTCCATTTTCTGCAAATTCTTCGAAAAGCCCATTGTACCTTCCCGCAGAGAAATTCACTTTTGATTTCAATTTGCCGGATTCATAATAGGTTTGACTCAGCCCATTCGGCTTATTGTTTTGGAAATTGGTTCGGTCGCTGACCTGTCCCGAAGGGAAATAGGTGATTACTTCTCCCTGAAGTTCATTATTGATAAAAGTAGATTCCTGTTGAAGAGCGCCTCCTGGGAAAAAGCTTTTGGAAACTCCCGATCTCTCATTATTTACAAATGGAATAGTGCGAACCGTATCACCAGTTTCCGGATCGAGATCGACAAACAAGCCATTTCGTTGGTTGTTTGCCAGCATTCCTATTTGGGTGAGTTTTCCTTCTTCGTCAAATCGTTTGATGATTCCTTCTGCTTTTCCATTTACCCGAATGTAGATTTCTTTCAAAAGCCTGGATTCATCGTCGTAATACGTACGAATGGTATCCTGACCTATTCCGGCTTTTGCAAAAAATAAGAGACAGAAGAAGGTTACCAGATATTTCATTCGGGGGAAGAAAAATCCTCAAGATTTTAATTCTTGAGGATATATTTTGAGTGTTTATAGTTTTTCGATGACCATTGCCGAAGCTCCGCCACCGCCATTACAAATTGCTGCAACACCGATTTTTCCTGATTTTTGGTGAAGGACAGAATTTAGCGTTGTGATAATTCTGGCGCCCGAAGCTCCGAGTGGATGACCAAGTGAAACTGCTCCGCCAAAGACATTGAGTTTGTCGTTGTCCAGATTAAGTTGTCTTTGATTGGCTAAAGCTACAGCAGCGAAAGCCTCGTTGATTTCATAATAATCGATATCAGCTTCAGTCAAACCTGCATGCTTGATTGCCTTTGGGATTGCCAAAGCAGGTGCGGTGGTGAACCAAAGCGGATCGGTGGCTGCGTCTGCAAATCCTCTGATTTTTGCCAGTGGCTTTAATCCAAGTTCTTCCATTTTTTCCTTGCTCATCAACACCAAAGCTGATGCTCCGTCATTCATAGTGGAAGCATTCGCAGCAGTGACAGTTCCGTCCTTTTCAAAAACAGGTTTCAAAGAAGGAATCTTGTCAAACATTACTTGTTTGAATTCTTCATCCTCCTCGATCAAAATCGTCTCGCCTTTTCTTCCCTGCAATTCAACAGGAATTACTTCGTCTTTGAAGTAGCCTTTTGCCCAGGATTCTGCAGATCGCTGATAGGATTGAATCGCATAGGCATCTTGCTCTTCGCGGGTGATTTTCATTTCCCGGGCAGTGTTATCCGCACAGTTTCCCATCGGGAATTTATAGTAGGCTTCGAAAAGACCGTCTTTCACCAATCCGTCAACCAATTCTGCGTTACCGTATTTATAGCCAAATCTTGCTTTTGGGACATAAAATGGCACATTCGACATACTTTCCATTCCGCCGGCCACTACCACGTCGTTGATACCAAGCATGATGGATTGAGCTCCCAACATGACAGCTTTCATTCCGGATGCGCAAACTTTATTGATGGTGGTGCAAGGGACATTGTATCCGACCCCTGCTCCGATAGAAGCTTGTCGGGCTGGTGCTTGTCCAAGATTTGCTGAAAGGACATTTCCCATGAAAACTTCCTGCACTTCTTCTGCCTTGACATCGGCTTTTTTGAGTGCTCCTTTGATGGCTATGCTTCCAAGTTCGATTGCGGTCATTCCGGAGAGCTTACCTCCAAAACTTCCCAGCGGTGTGCGAACTGCAGAAACGATGTAGACTTCTTTGGTCATGATTCTATTTGGGTTTGTTGGGTCAGTTTATTAGTAATTATGTTATTCAAAAAAGAGCCATTGGAATCCAGATTTTTCGAATTGAGAGAGGTAACTTTCAAAATCTGCCTAGGCCTTCGGTAGTCCGTTATTTCTTCTTCCTACATCCTACTTCCTACTTCCGTCTCTCTTACCAATCCGGTAATCCCCGTTTCGGTTTCTCAGTAGGCTTCTTTTTATTTTGCTGAATGTATCGAAGCTCGGCAGCATTCATGCTTTCCAAAATCTGAGAAGCTTGCTCCGGAGTCAGATTCATAGCTTTCAGCTTTTCTTTAAAAGCTTCCATTGCTTTTTGCTTGTCGGCCAGATCAGCATCCATTTGGTCATTGGCACCTTCTTCGGCAGGATCCTGACTTTGTTCCGTTGGATTGCCAGACTGAGATTCTTTTGCTTTATCCTCTTCGGTTTTTTCTCCGTCTTTTTGCTGCTCGTCCTGCTTACCTTCCTCGCCCTGACTTTTCTGGTCTTGCTTCTGGTCCTGCTGTTCCTGATTTTGCTTATCCTGTTGCTCTTTATTTTCCTGCTCTTCCTCTTCTTCTTTTTCCTTTTCAAGTTTTTCTTTCAAGGCCTGAAGCTTTGCATCACCGGGAAATTTTCCCAACCCCTCATTCACAGATTGTAATGCCTGATCTTTGTCGGTTTTGACGTAAGATCTTGCTGCCCGATTGAAGAAATCACCGGCAGTCTGAGCCTGAAGTGAGTTTAAACCAAGGCAAATGAAAATTCCCAGAAATAAGGCTATTCTATTTTTCATCAATTTCGACGACTTCTGTTAGACTAGTAATAAACTCCTGGTAAGCGGCAACAGTTTCATCCTGCTGCAATGCTTCGTTCAATAAATTGAGCGCATCCTTGAATCGGAATTGCTCCACCAGTCGGTCGGCTTCTGCTTTTTTGCGCTTCGCAAATTCTGAAGGCTCAGGTTTGTTCGGGTCCTGATTTTTACGCTCCTCGTCTCTTTGCAGCCATCTGGCCAACATTTCATAATTGTATCTCGCTACTTCATTCAATGGATCCTGGATCAGCGCGGATTGGAATTTGCTCAAAGCAGCTTCGTATTCCTGTTTGGTTCCGATGATCACACCACCCTGATTATATGCAAACGAAGCAAGTAGCTTATTCGGTGTTACCGATGTTTTATCATAATAGCCTGCTGCCTCATCCGGCTTTTCAGAATGGTGGTAGCTAAGGCCCAGATCGAAATCCAATTCAGCAGAACTGTATTGAAATTCCTCCACAAGGGCAAGATGGTTTTTTACAGACTCCTCATATTTAGCCTCAGCATAACTGTCAGCAGCCGTATCAATCGCGAGGTTTAACCTCGAAACCCGCGTCCAGGAAGCAGGAATCAAAAGAAAAACAGCCATAAAAACTTTGCTCCAGCTCATCTTACAACTTGATCGTTTTGAGTGGTAAAATCATATCCAACAGGGCCAATGCCAATGCCGCCAACAGGAAGTAAAAATACTTATTGGCTGAGGCTTCTACAACCCGGGAGCCTGTTACGCCACCTTCTATTCGCTCGAGCGCAGCAGTCAAATCACCAATTTCTGAGACTTCGTCAGAAATTTCAAAGTATTGTCCATCGGTCTCAGCTGCGATTTGCTGCAGCGGAGTTTTGTTCAAAATCGTTCTTGCCGGCTTACCTGTCTCAGGATCTATCACTACTCCATTTCCTCTGGGAATTGTACTTCCGGCTTCGGTTCCGATTCCAAGTGAAAAAACTTTAATCCCGAGTTCATTCAATTCAGAACCAATTCCTTCCAGATCATCTCCGAAGTTTTCTCCATCGGAAATCAAAATTACAGATTTGGAAGTGACCTCCTGAGATTCATCAGACTCAAATCTATCCACAGCGATTCGTAAAGGGGCATTCAGGTCGGTTCCCAGATTGGGAACAAGTCCTGTGTTCAGTCCATCTATATAGAGTTGCAAAACACTCTGATCAAATGTAAGCGGGCATTGCAAAAAAGCTTCAGAACTGAAAATAATCAGGCCAATGCGATCCGAAGGAAAGCTTTTTGTCAGGTTTTTGAGTTCAAATTTGATTCTTTGAAGCCTGCTGGGACCGATGTCGGTAGCATTCATGGACTGCGAAAGATCCACCGCAATGAAAATATCTTTGCCTTCTTCCTGGATTTCTTTGGTAGAAACACCAATCGACGGGCCTGCAAAGGCAATTAGAAACAGAGCGAAATAAGAACCTCTCAAGACCATTTTGGTAAATAGTCTGCGCTTCACCACTTCCAGCCTCTTATTGATTGACCAATAGCGGAATAGGTAAACTAAATAGAGCAAGGCGAATATGCCTGCGATCAAAAGGGTGAGTTTGACGTCCGGGTAAGCCCAAATCATGGCCTGAAATTATAAAATAAAGCTCACTTTGAAAGTCATTTCATCCCTGCGGAAGGACCGCACACAAATCTTTTCGGTGAATTAACAAACATTAATCTTTCTCAATCGTCTAGCTTTGGTGTTTACATTCTCAAAATTTGTCTGATGCGACAACCAGTGCGGGTTTTTTTAACGGGTTTTTTCTCGATCACTCTTCTCTTAGTCGGAAATGTCTCTGCTCAGCAAACCGGAATTCTTTCCGGGGAAATTCTGGATGCAAGTAATTCCGAACCTTTGCCAGGGGCTAATATTTACTGGGAAAATGATGTCTCCACGGGAGTGGTGGCAGATTTGGAAGGAAAATTCCAGATAAAAGCCGTCTCTCTTCCGGCAAGATTGGTGGTTTCTTACATCGGCTATGAAAAATCAATTCGGACGATCACTCAAAATGATCTCACTAAACCGCTTCGCTTTTTCCTGAAGCCCGAGGAAATGTCCCTGGACGAAATCATCATCATGGAGCGCAGACCGGATGAGCAGGTAAAAAATCTTGAAACAGGGAAATCCACTATTCCCATGGAAACCATCCGGAATATTCCGGCGCTTTTCGGAGAAGTTGATTTGCTGAGAAGTTTACAATTGCTTCCCGGGGTAAAGTCAGCAGGAGAGGGGACAACCGGCCTTTTTGTAAGAGGTGGTTCTAACGATCAGAATTTGATCCAAATCGATGGAGCTCCGGTGTACAATGCTTCTCACTTTTTCGGGTTTTTCTCAGTTTTTAATCCTGATGCATTAGATCAGGTGGAGCTTTACAAAGGAAATATGCCGGCATCTTTTGGTGGGCGACTTTCTTCCCTGATTGATGTTTCTCTCAAGGAAGGTAATAACGAGCAAATCCATGGTGAAGGAGGAATTGGCACCATTTCGTCCAGATTGACGATCAATGGGCCGTTGTTTTCTGATAAATCAACCTTCGTTGTTTCTGGACGCAGGACTTATGCCGATGTGTTTTTGAAACTTTCCAGTGATGAAGATCTTCAAAATAATAAATTGAACTTCCACGACCTGAGCGGAAAGTTTTCATTCCTATTGGGTGAAAAAGACAAGCTTACTTTTTCCACTTACCAGGGATCTGATTTCTTGGGATTGGATGAATCGTTTGGTTTGGGATGGACCAATTGGGTGAGTTCCGCACAGTGGAACAGAAATATTTCTGACAATGCATTTTTTGACTTACAAGCCTATCATTCGAAGTATAACTACCGGGTGGAATTCGATGATCCGGACAATGGATTTGAATGGAAAAACAAACTCTCTGAAACGGGAGTGAAAGGTCAATGGACTTTACTTCGAGGAGAATCGTTGCAAACCTATTGGGGCTTTCATAGCCAATATTATCATTTTGCTCCGATCGAGTTGGTACCTGCATCAAACAGTAACATTTCACCTATTTCCACAAATCCCAAAAATGGGATTTTGAATAATCTCTTTGCAGGGATGACGTATGAGATCAGCCCAAGGCTGAGTACTGAGGCTGGTTTGAGATGGGGCTTTTACAATCAGGTAGGGCAAGGAGTGGATTATCTTTATTCTACCGAAACACCCGAAAGTTCCGATTATATCACGGATTCGATCGAGTACAATACCCTCGAAAACATCAAATTCTATCAGGGGCTGGAGCCCAGAATTGCATTTCGATATTTGATCAATGATCAGTTCTCCATCAAAACAGCATACAACAGAAATTTTCAATACGTCCAGATTGCCTCAAACAGTTCGGCCGGATTACCGATTGATCGATGGATTCTGGCCGGAACTTATGTTCCTCCGATTCGGGCAGACCAGGTTTCAGTGGGATTGTTTCACAATTTCGATGAAAACCGATGGGAGTTTTCTTTCGAAGGTTATTACAAAGACTTTAGAAACATCATTGATCTGAAAAACGGAGCCAATGTGCTTTTCAATGATAATGTTGAAACTGAGATTTTGGCAGGCAATGGCTGGGCCTATGGGGCTGAGTTTTTACTTCGAAAGAACATCGGAAAAACCACCGGTTGGCTGGCTTACACCTGGTCAAGAACCTGGAGAAAAATTGAAGGAATCAGTGAGGGGCAAGCTTACAATCCTCGATATGATCGGCCAAATGATGTCACGCTGGTCCTGAATCATGAGTTTTCGCCAAGCTGGTCTGCGGGTCTTACATTTGTCTACACCACTGGTCAGGCAGTTTCATTTCCGATAGGGACTTACGTAGCAGACAATCAGGTATTGCCTTTGTACTCTGATTTGAGGAACGAGGATCGCTATCCGAATTACCATCGAATGGATGCTTCCGTAACCTGGAAGAATGCGGATAAAGGCCGGAAATGGCGTGGAAGCTGGAATTTCAGCATTTACAATTTGTATGGCAGAAAGAATCCTTTTGCGTATGAGTTTCGGACTATTTACAATGACAACATTAATTATGATCAGGAAACAGACGGCCCTATCGTCTCTTCTGAACCCGGAATTGTCATGACTTACCTCTTTACTTTTTTACCGTCAATTACCTATAATTTTCAATTTTGATATGAAAAGACTTTGGATATACCTGCTAGCTATTTCACTTTTTTCATGTCAGGAGGAAGTGGATTTGCCTCTGGCGACAATTGATGGAATCGTGCCGGTGATCGAGGGAACCTGGACGGATCAGAATGCTTACAATGAAGTTAGGATTTCGCTGGCGCAAAATTATTTTGATACTACCGACCGTCAGATAATCAGTGATGCTTTGGTTTTTATCATGATACCTGGCACGGAAAAAAGAATCCGTTTCTCATACAGACCGGAAAGCCTCAGTTTCCGACCTGTAAATCCCCGTGAGGTTGCCAAAGTAGGAGAGACCTATCAGTTGGTAGTGGAGTGGCAAGACAATATTTTTTCTTCAAAGGGCCTGATGCTTGAAGCTCCGACAGTTGATAGTTTAACCTACCAATTCGAGGAGGAGAGGCTTTTCAGGGAAGAAGGTTATTACATTAAAGTATATGGCAAAATCCCGTTTGAAGAGGATAATAATTACAGGATTCGAGTGATTGAAAATGACACACTGAAAAACGATCGGGATGATTACTTGCTGTTTGATGATACGTTTGGATTGACATTTTTTGAGGAAGGCCTCGAATTGGGCTATGCGTTTGACCCAGGAGATCGGGTAGGTTTGGAGCTTTACCGCATGAATAGAGATATGTTTGATTATTTGAGTCAACTGGTCAATTTACTTTTCAGTGATGGTGGACTTTTCAGCCCTCCGCCTCAAAACCCTGATTCTAATATTAAAGTGGAAAGAGGAGATACTGAAGTCCTGGGATTTTTTCTCGTCTCCCCGGTACTTAGGGAGAATATTTTCATCAAAGTTGATAAATAAAAAACGCTTCAAAATTTGGAAGTAAAACCATTCAATCGTAATATTGCGATGTAATTATGGGCGTAACAAAAACAGACTTATTCACCGCTGAGCAAAATGAGCTCGCACAATTGGCAAAAGCCATGGCTCATCCGGCCAGGATTGCGATTTTGCAGTATCTGATTGCAAGCAATTCTTGTGTGAACGGAACACTTGTTCATGAACTGGGACTTGCGCAGGCTACGATCTCCCAGCATTTGCGAGAACTCAAAGACATCGGCCTCATCAAAGGAACAATTGAAGGCGTGACTGTGAATTATTGCATTCATGCCGAAAACTGGGAAAAAGTGAAAGGCCTTTTCAACGGGCTTTTCGATCAGTACGCTGCTGCTTGTGGCGACACTTGCTGCTAAAAAAATTTGAATTTATCTATCGTAATATTGCAATTAAATAAAACTATGAAATCGAGCATGACGAAAACGTCACACACTGGGATGATTATCAGTAATGCGAGATTCCATGTGGCCTTAAAAATCAAATTATAAACACATGAAACTTTCAGAAATCAAATCAAAACTTCCTGAACTCAGTCAATTGACTTTCAGACTTCCTGACGGTACGTCTGTTCCGGCACATTTTCACATCACTGAAGTTGGTCAGATCAACAAACGATTCATCGATTGCGGAGGGACTCTTCGGGACGAGAAAGCGGTCAATTTCCAACTTTGGGAAGATGGTGATTACGACCATAGACTAGGAGCCAAGAAACTACTCGATATTATTCAGCTTTCTGAGAGAGTTCTTGGTTTGGAGGATCTTGATGTGGAAGTGGAATATCAGGGCGATACAATTGGGAAGTACGGACTGGATTTTTCCGAAGGAGAATTTCGTCTTACTGCGAAAACAACCGATTGCCTGGCGAAAGACAAATGCGGAATTCCTACTCAAAAGCCAAAAATCAGTCTTGCCGCTTTGACTGCAAGTGCGAGTGGCTCTTGCGCTCCGGGTTCGGGTTGCTGCTAAACTTAAACCTGACTTTTCATGATATCGAGCATGATGCATCCGATTCACAGTGGGATGTCCGGATAGCTATTGGGGCAATATGCGAGATTCCATATGGCTTTAAAAAATCAAATTTTAATCATATGAATAATTCACTTTTTCCGGCTTTGAAAGCCACCATTTCCAAATTGCCTGTGGATCAGATTCCGGCGGAGCGCTTGCCAGTGATCGATAGCATGGCGGATTATATTCTTTCGAAAATAAAATCGAATGAGGAAGTTCGCCTGAATTTCATCTGCACTCATAACAGCCGCAGAAGCCAGTTTTCGCAGATCTGGGGGCAGACGGCCGCTGATTATTATGGGATTCCGGCAGTTTGCTATTCGGGAGGAGTAGAAGTCACGGCTTTCAATGAGCGGGCAGTTGCAGCGATCAAAAGAGACGGATTCAAAGTCGTTCAGAAAGGCGACGGAAACCCGGTTTACTTTGTCTTTCATGGTGAAGATTCCGAACCGATTGTGACTTTTTCGAAAGTTTACGATGATCCGATCAACGCCCAAAAAGGGTTTGCTGCGGTGATGACCTGTGACCATGCGGATGAGAATTGTCCTTTTATTCCGGGAGCTGAAGCAAGAATTCCATTGAGATTTGAAGATCCGAAAGCTTTTGACGGGACTGATTTGGAAGAGAAAATGTATACCGAGCGATCACATCAGATCGGAGCGGAGTTATTTCTGATCTTCCAAAAAGTGAAAGAAAAGCTATGATTGCTCAACCAAAGAAACTGAGCTTTCTGGATCGAAATCTGACAATTTGGATCTTTTTGGCGATGTTGATTGGAGTTGGGTTGGGCTATTTCTTTCCCTTCGGAAGTAAGTGGATTGAATCGTTGAGTTCGGGGACTACCAATATTCCGATCGCGATCGGCCTGATTCTGATGATGTATCCTCCTTTGGCAAAAGTTGATTATCGGCTCCTTCCGAAGGTTTTCAAAAACGTCAAAGTCCTGAGTATTTCACTGATTCTGAATTGGATTGTCGGACCTTTTTTGATGTTTTTCCTGGCCATCACTTTCCTCCGGGATTACCCCGAATACATGGTGGGTTTGATTCTGATTGGGTTGGCAAGATGTATTGCCATGGTTTTGGTTTGGAATGATCTCGCTGAGGGAAGCAGGGAATATGGAGCCGGGTTGGTTGCGCTCAACAGCATTTTCCAGGTGTTCGGGTATAGTTTTTATGCCTGGCTTTTCATCACCATCCTTCCTCCGTACTTCGGTTTCGAGGGAGCGATCGTGGATATTTCTATTTGGACCATTGCAGAAAGCGTCGCGATTTACCTCGGGATTCCATTTCTGGCGGGTTTGCTGAGCCGGATTTTCCTTCCAAAATGGAAAGGGGAAGACTGGTACAAAAATGTCTATTTGCCCAAAATTGGTCCGATTACATTGATCGCCTTGCTCTTCACGATCGTAGTAATGTTCTCTTTGAAAGGGGAACTGATCGTCACGATCCCGATGGATGTGTTGAGGATTGCGATGCCGTTGTTAGTCTATTTTATGATCATGTTTGGGTTAGGGTTTTTCTTCAGCAAAGCCATGGGCGCACCTTACGATCAGAATGCTGCGATTTCATTTACAGCCGCAGGGAATAATTTCGAACTGGCGATTGCAGTTGCGATTGCCGTTTTCGGGTTGAATTCCGGACAGGCTTTCACAGGTGTGATTGGTCCTTTGGTGGAGGTTCCGGCTTTGATTTTGTTGGTCCGAGTTGCTTTCCGATTGAGAGAGAAGTATTATCCTTCGAAGGTTTAATGCAGAGTTTCTCAAAATATTTTTCTCTATAAACTCAGTCAATTCATTGTTTTTCATGTTTTTAAACCATGTTCTACATTTTATACGTAGATATACGAAAATTTCGTAGGAATAATAAAACCAGAATTATACCTTGGTTTCATGAACGAATTATCACAATACGAAGAGAGTATCATGCGAATCTTTTGGAGATTGGAGCGAGCCCTGGTCAGAGATGTCCTGGATAATCTTCCCGATCCCAAACCGCCTTATACCACCCTTGCTTCCCACATCAAGTTGATGGAGAAAAAAGGATTTCTGGGACATAGACTTTACGGTACGGTCAACGAGTATTTTCCGCTGGTAACTCAGGGAGAATACAGTAAAAAGAGCATCAGTCGAATGGTGAATCAATTTTTCGAAGGATCGGTGGGCAATTTCCTTTCATTTATGGTCAAAGAAAAGAACATATCAGACAAGGAAATTCAGGATCTGCAGAAGCTGATTGACGACTACGAAAACTCCGCAAAATGATCAACGAATCCCTGAACTATCTTTGGGAAGGAAGTCTTTGCCTTGCCCTCGCCTTTGTTTTTTTCAAAGCTTTTCTCGAGAAACTCACCTTCTTCAATTGGAATCGGGCGATTCTCTTATTCATGCTGATTTCCGCATTGGTGGTGCCTCTACTTTCTTTTGAATTGGCACCGAATCAGACAGGAATTCAGGAGATCACCCTGCCCGTTTTCTGGGTTGGGGAGCAAATCCAGGAAGAATCGGGATTTTGGATTTGGTCTTTGACTTGGCAGGAATCCCTTTTCGGAGTGTATGTTTTGGGATTGATCGTTGCGGTTGGAAGATTGAGTTTGGGATTGATCAAGCCGATTTTTCAACTCCAGATGGTGGAGAAATTCACTTATCAAGGGATGAAAATAGCAGTGCATCCGAGCTTCGAGCCTGCGTCGTTTTTCAATTATATCCTGCTGCCCAATTTTGATCCGGAGAATCCCGATCTGGATCAGATTCTTCTACATGAGTCTGTTCATGTGGAGAAAAAGCATACCTGGGATTTACTTTTACTCCAGTTTGCCAAAGCTATTTTCTGGTTCAATCCGCTCATTTTTCTCTATGAGCGCACAGTGAGGGAAGTTCACGAGTTCCAAGCCGATCAGGGTGTGACCAAATCCTATTCTCAAATCGCGTATTCCAGACTTTTGCTTCGGTTGCTGACCAAGCAAAGCAGCTGGCAGTTTGTCAATAGTTTCAACCAATTTCAAACGAAAAAGCGCATTATCATGATGACAAAAACCAACTCAAAAACTATCCAAAAAGCCAGATTCCTGCTGGTATTGCCTCTGCTGGCGATGTTTTTATTTGTCTTTTCCTGCGAAATGACTGAGCAAGCTGAAATCGAAGGACCAATTCAGGTGGCCAAAAGGCAGGAAATTGGGCCAGGAAGTCTTTCGGCGAGAATCACTGAAGGAGCCGATGAAATCTTTGACGTCACAGAGGAGATGCCTGTTCCTCCGGGTGGGATAGAAGGATGGACCAATTTTCTTTTGACCAATGTGAAATATCCTGCGGAGGCAAGAAAGATGGGCCTCGAAGGAACTGTCATAGTGGTATTTGAAATTCACCAAGATGGTTCCGTCCATAATCCGGAAATTCTTCGGGGGGTAAGTGAGGAACTTGATCAGGAAGCTCTAAGGGTGGTATCAAATTCTCCAGACTGGACACCTGGAAAGCAAAGGGGGAGAGAGGTCAAAACCAGAATGAGACTTCCTGTCAGATTCTCTTTAGGTAACTCAGAGTTTACGGCAGTTGAAATCCCGGATAATAGTCCCTCTGAAATTTCAGAAGTTAATGTGGTAGCTAAAAACTAAAATCACTATGAAAATCAATTTTAGAAACCTATCTGTATTTCTGCTTTTGTTGGGAATTAGCTTATTTTCTTTTCAAACAATTGCCAAAGAAACTGTCCAAAAAGCAAGATTCCTGCTGGTATTGCCTCTGTTGGCGATGTTTTTATTTGTCTTTTCCTGCGAAAGAAAGAATGACGGTTCCCAAAGTTTAGGGAGTTCTGAAAATGAAGAAATTACTCAAGTTCCATTGAATCAAATTCCTCCACCGCATCCTCCTCTTGTTGATGATTCTCGAAAGATTCCTAGGATTTCAACTGCTGATGATGTTTATGATATCGTAGAAAACCCACCATTGCCTGTTGGGGGAGTGGAAGGTCGGAATCAATATCTGGCTTCAAATATTAAGTATCCTGCTTCAGCAAGAGAAAAAGGGATTGAAGGAATGGTAGTCGTGGCTTTTGTGGTGGACAGGGAAGGGAAAATTACAAATGCTGAAATTCTCAAGGGAATCGGTGGAGGATGTGATGAAGAAGCTTTAAGAGTGATAAATGCAGCTCCAAATTGGGAACCTGGTCAACAAAGAGGCAAGGACGTGAAAGTGAGAATGAGGCTGCCGATTCATTTCAAATTGGAACAAAAAGCAGAATTCAAACAAGTAGCAAAACCAATCTCATCAATTTAAAAATTTTCAAAATTCGAATTTGCCGGCTTGAAATGAAACTTCATTTGACCGGTGAAAAAGTGTGCTTAAAAATCAACAAATACTAAATTCAAAAAACTATGAAAAATCAATCTTTGCCAAAGTTTATGCTAGTCTTCATGTTCCTGTTTGCCTGGATGGCAATCCCATCAGAGGTGATCGCTCAGGAAGTTCATGAAAAAGTCGACGAAATGCCCGTGCCTCCCGGAGGAATGGATGGTTGGATCAAGCATTTGACCGAAAACCTGAAATATCCGAAAGCTGCCAAAGATGGAAAAGTTGAAGGAATGGTTGTTTTGACTTTTGTCGTAAAGGAAGATGGCTCGGTAAGCGATGTCGAAATCCTCAGAGGAATCGGTGCAGGTTGCGATGAAGAAGGTAAAAGAGTCGTTGAAATTTCTCCAAAATGGACACCTGGCAAAATCGCAGGGAAGGCTGTCAATACCCGAATGACTTTGCCAATCAATTTCAAATTGAGCTAAAAGCTAAACCAACTAATTAAAAAAAGCCGCTGGAAGTGATTCCAGCGGCTTTTTTTAATTAGAGAAAAGAGATAGGAGAAAAGAGATAGGAGATAGAAAACCAGAAACTCGAAATCAAATCCCCCTTGCCCCCTTTAAATATGATTTCTATTCCAAGGTCAGATTGGAAATAAAGGGGGAGTTGCCGCATCCTCCAACTTCCCACCTCCAAACCTCCAACTTCCTTAATTCATCATTTCTCCAAAGAACACTGCATTCAGGAACAGCTTATTCGTTCCGAACCAGGTTCCGCGGAAATTAGGACTATCGAAGAAATGGATCACTCTTCCCTGACCGACAGAAGAAATCACCACGCCTGCACTTTTCTTAACCAATTCCAGATTTGACTTGGAAATGTATCCGCCAAGTAATGGATTAGCAGAGTATTTTACAGGAGTCAGGTATTTGTTTTCGCTCGGTTTCACGAAGATGTTCGTGTTTCTGTAAACAGGCAGATTCTTGCGATGATAGCCGTAAGCGATCGGATGAGACAAGTCGAGCTCAGCCATGTAGATACTTCCGCCTACTTCTTTGGCTCCTTCGAAATCACTTCTTGTTGCGAAAGGCAAGGAATCCGGTTCGGTACTTTCACTTTCTTCCACTAATGCTTCCTTGGTGATTCCTTTTTGATTCAGCCAAAGGCTCGCATTTTTCATTGAGATCACCGTTCCGCCACGGTTTACCCAATCTTTCAGATGATTCACGACGCCTTCGGAAAGTGAATTGTAATTTCCGGAAGGCATGATCAGCGTGTTGAAATCATATAAATTGATCCGGCCGATTTGCTCGGTGCTCACTTTGGTGATGGGCATTCCCACTTGGCTATCCATCAGATACCAGATTTCTCCGGCTTCATTTGCCTGGATTCCTGTTCCAAGGATCATCAGAACTTTCGGTTCATTCACAGCGCCAACCAGGTTGGAGCCCAAATCGATTCCCGACAAATTCAATCCGGTAGTGGTTGCGAATACTTTTTGGTGATTGGTTTCTGCCAAAGATTGAATCGTGCTGGTAACTTTTTCAGGATCCAGTTTCTGGAAACCCATCGGAATCATCAGCGTTCCTGCCGGAAAATCCTTTCTGCCATCCTGAGTTTGCGAAGCAAAAGCTCTGTTTATAGTTTCCACATGAATTCCTGCTTTCTGCAATTCGAAAAGCATCTTCGGCGCATAATAATCCGACCAATCGATCAGGTAAGCATAGGCTTTTCCGGAAGGGAAAATATGAGCAGGGGAAACAACTGTAGTCACCTGATTTCCTCCTTTTGATGTAGCAGATTTTGCATAAGGCATTCCATACGCATGCGCCATATTCCAGGCAGAAGCATCGTAAAATACTGAATCAGCAAATTCTTTCACTTCCTCAAACATGGTGCGCACCATTCTGTACTGAGGCTGCGCAGTCGGAACGACCCAGGATTTTCCTTTTTTGAAGGAATACCCACCAGCATTAATATCTGAGTTATTTTCATAAACCTCTATCTGATGGTCGAGGAGGAATTTCACAAAAAGTCGATTTCTGCTCTCGTCAAATTCATCTCCGAACACGTAGTTTTTCCCCGCATCTTTCGATCCTTCGGCAACTGCAGTTTCGAAGAATTCTCGAAGATAATCGTGCATATAAACCCGATTATCCAAAGCCGCTTCCATCGTAGCGAGTGAACTTGAAACATGGTTTCGGATGGTGAACGCAAAAGTCATATCTCCGCGCTGGGTTGACTGAACATGTCCGCGGCTGCTTGCCTGCTCGAAAACCAATCCCAATCCGCCGTGGATGTCCGGATACGTAGATCCATAGCCAGGATAGCTGTTGTCAAAGACTTCTTTTGACCAATATAAGCTTCCGATTTTATCGAGGTATTTGGCAAAATACTTCGCAAAGCGAACGTTTATATCGTCGTAGTTTTTGCGGGGCACAACAGGATTTTCGCTTCCGTACGGTTTGGTTGGCTCAAAGAAATGCGTGCTGTTTGGACCCATTTCATGGAAGTCAGTTGTCACATTTGGCAGCCAGGTATGATACCAGGCCACTTTTACCTGAGATTCAGGATGGGCGAGAGGCAACCAGTCTCTGTTCAGATCAAACCAATAATGATTGGTTCTTCCGGCCGGCCAGGCTTCGTTGTGCTCACGGTCGAGTGGATCTGCTACCGGAGGAAAGCCTTTGTTTGAGTTTGCCCAATGGCTGTGACGGTCACGACCATCAGGATTGAGAGTGGGGTCAATATGGACTACAGCGTTTGCACGCAGATTTTTCGCCAGATCAGATTGCGAAGCCATCAGCCAATACGCAGTCAGCATTGCTGCCTCAGCAGAGGACGGTTCATTTCCGTGAACACCATATCCCTGATGGATGATGGAAGGCATGGAATTCACATCGGGTTTTGACTGACTCGGATCAGCAAGCTGAAGCTGGGTTTTCCGGATTTCCTCCAGATTTTCCATGTTAGCGGGAGAGGAAATGGTCAGAATCACTTTCGGTCTTCGCTCGTGGGTGTAGCCGATTGTCTTCAACTCAGCCATTTCGCTGATTGCGTCCAACTTTTCGAAGTACTTGATGATCAAATCATATCGGGTGTGCCAGTCTCCGATCGGATAGCCCAAAAACTGGGAAGGCGAGGGAATCGCAGGATCAAAAGTTTCCCCGGGGAAATAATATTCCTCCTGGGCAACCGCTGAAACCGATAAGATCAAACCTAAAAAAAGGCTGAGTAGTGGTTTTTTCATATGATAATAAGTTGATTTTTTATGGCCTAATGGAATCTCGCATTTTTATCCATCCTTCTGTGAGTTGGATGCATCATCCTTGATTTCATTTTAGCATATTTTCTGAAAATTAAGAAACGAATCGTCGGCTGCAATCAAAAATCCATCAATGGTTTTTTGATTGGGGGTTTTTGGGTTAATTTATTGCTTTTAGTTCTTACCCCTTAATAATCTACCGTATGAAAGTGAAATTACTATCCTTTGCTATTGCAGGCTTCGCATTGAGCATGAGCTCTTTGGCTTTGGCACAACAAACCACTCCACCGCCATTGCCTCCTCAGGCAACTGAATTTTACACGCCCGTTCCTCCAAAAGTTACCGCAGGAACGCACAATACAAATCCTCCATCGGATGCGATTGTCATTTTTGACGGAACAAGTTTGAATGGATTTGTAAGTGCTAAGGACGGAAGCAGCCCGGCAGAATGGCTGATTGAAAACGGAGAACTGGTTGTCGTGAAAGGCAAAGGAGATCTCCAGTCCAAACTTCCTTTTGGCGATGCGCAGTTTCACGTCGAATGGTCCGCACCCACAACTATCGTAGGAGAAGGTCAGGGTAGAGGAAATTCAGGTTTCTTCCTGATGGGAATTTACGAAGTACAGGTTTTGGACAGCTACGAAAGCAAGACCTACACCAATGGTCAGGCCGGAAGTATTTACAAGCAGCATCCTCCTTTGGTCAATGCAACTCGTCCTCCGGGAGAGTGGAACTACTACGATATCATTTTCAAAGCTCCAAGATTTGACAAAAATGGCGTTTTGACTTCTCCTGCGACAGTTACCGTGATGCACAATGGAGTATTGGTGCAGAACAATGTCATCCTGAAAGGTCCAACTGAATACATCGGAATTCCTAACTATAAAGCGCACGCTGAGCAATTGCCGATCAAACTTCAGGATCACGGGAATCCGGTTAGATTCAGGAATATCTGGGTGAGACCGCTTTAATCAGTTCGCAGTGATCAGTTTCCAGTAGGCAGTAAACCCTGCAAACTGCCTACTGGACACTGCCTACTTTTTCAATTAACCATTAACCAAGAACCCAATAACATGAACTCAAGAAGAAAATTTATACAGAACACTATGCTGATCGGTGCGGGCATGGCAATGCCACAAGTGTTGACAGCTGCGGAATTCGGGACTTTCACCCGTAAAATCGGACCCAATGACCAAATCAATTATGGGCTGATCGGCTGCAAAGGAATGGGTTGGTCCAATATGAACGCCCACTTGAAAATGCCCCAGGTAAACTGCGTGGCTTTGGCAGATGTGGATCAAAGCGTGTTGGATCAGCGAACAGAAGATGTGTTCAAACTTCGCGGTACCCGACCAAAGCAATACAAGGATTATAGAAAAATGCTCGAGGATCCGAATATCGATATCGTTATCATCGGAACTCCGGATCATTGGCATTGCCTGAATATGGTGGATGCAGTCTCTGCAGGCAAGCATGTTTATGTAGAGAAGCCAATTGCAAATACTATCGAAGAGTGTCAGATCATGGTAAAAGCTCAGGAGCGTTATGGTAAAGTAGTGCAAGTGGGACAATGGCAGCGTTCAGGTTCCCAGTATGCCGAAGCCATTGATTATGTAAAATCCGGAAAGCTTGGTCAAATCCGATTGGTGAAGTGCTGGGCTTATCAGGGTTGGATGAAGCCGGTTCCGGTTGTTCCAAACAGTGCTCCGCCTGCAGGTGTGGATTATGATATGTGGCTTGGTCCGGCACCGAAAAGAGAATTCAACGCCAACCGTTTTCACTTCAATTTCCGTTGGTTCTGGGATTATGCAGGCGGATTGATGACCGATTGGGGAGTTCACGAGATCGACATCGCGCTCTTTGCGATGGGAGTTTCTGCACCAAAGTCAGTGATGGCTTCCGGTGGAAAATTCGCCTATCCGGACGATGCTTCCGAGACTCCTGACACACTTCAAACTGTGTACGAATACGAAGGATTCAATATGCTTTGGGAGCATGCTACCGGTATCGATGGTGGTAACTACGGCACTACTGAAGGCATCGCGTTCATCGGAAACAATGCAACCCTTGTGGTAAACAGAGGAGGCTGGAGAGTGATTCCTGAGAATGAAACGATCGAGGGAAAAAGAACTCCAAAAGTAGCCGAAGTAGCTTTGATCAAACCAAACGGAAGCGCGCTTGATCTTCATGCGGTCAACTTCGTGGAGGCTGTCACTGCGAATGATCCGAAGCTGCTGAAGTGCGCAATCCAAACCGGATCTGTCGCTGCGATCAATGCCCAAATGGGAAATATCGCTTACAAGACCGGTAAGAAAGTGTATTGGGATGCTGCCAAAAATCAATTCACCGACTCAGAAGCTAACCAGTTAATGAAGGCGCATTATCATAATGGATGGAAGTTGCCTACGGTGTAACGTCATTGCGAGTGGTAACCGTCATTGCGAGGGAGGAACGACCGAAGCAATCTCATCAATAGATACGAGAGACGAGATTAGAAATACGACCGGTTACCGTCTTTGCGAGGAGCAGAAAGGAATACTGGATAATTTTATATAATCTTCCTGCGACGAAGCAATCTCTTAATAGGTACGAACGACGAAATACGATTTACGAGCCGTTACCGTCATTGCGAGGGAGGAACAACCGAAGCAATCTTATTAATTAGATAAGAAAGACCAAATACGAAATACGAGCCCTCCTGAGAGATTTGGAGGGCTTTTTTAAATTTATCGTCTCCTCAAGAAATAAAAAATCGGTCTTTCTATCACCCCTGAAGAAAGACCGGTTTCTAAAAATTTCTCAACACCGGGACTTAACCCTAATCAAAATTAAGCTTGGATCCTTATCGAATTGCTTAAAATGAACAAGCGTGTTATTTGACTGAATATCCGTTTTCGCTTCGAATCTAAAGAGCAGGAGCGTGCTTGCCTTTATTGCTCCCTAGAGGATGTCGAGAACAAGGAACAGAAGTCAGGTTGGCGATGGAGCTGTTCGTTGTCCCGCAGTATTTGCAGGTGTAGCGAGACTTTTCAGTTCCTTCGTAGAGTTTATGCCGGCCTTTGTTTGGTCCATCTGGGTGCCTGGAACATGGGTTGCTTGTAAGGTTGCTTACGGAAGAGTGTTTGGTTCCGCAGTATTCGCAGTAGTAGTTGGGCATAGTGATTTAATTTTTAGGGAGATTTTTTGGGTTTATTGAATCAGTTTGGTTTCACAGGAAGGTAAATTTCTTCACCAATTGGTCAATTCCACTTTTTGCTTTTTGAACATTATCCATTGCCCAAACAAGGTCTATTTGATTATTTTGGATGTGGATAGACTGAGCCAACCAGATTTCCGGATTAATCTTGCCTTTCGATTGATTGATCTTTCGGAGAGTGACCCCGACGTTATCAGGACAATTCACTACTTGTGCTATCTGCCCGTCAGTCAGTAGATGTTTATAAGTGGTAAAAACCCACTCCGAACCATAGATATGTTCGTAGTCGTAGGTGTCACCACCATTTAAGATCTTGCTAGTATAGCAATCCTTATACAAAGCATTTCCATTGCCTCTTTTGACAGCTTCCTGATGCATGGCAGCTTTGATTTGGTTAAATACTTTATCGATTTCAAATCGGGAGTAGGGACGGAGGGGGTTATTGGTTAGATTATCCAACTTGTAATTCATTTTTTCCAAAAACTCAACTCTAAAACTCCACCTCCTTTTGAAATTGAAACCTGCCTAATATTTGAAACTAAAGAGCAGGTGCGTACTTGCCTTTTTTGCTTCCTATTTGATGTCGCGATCATGGAATAGTATTCAAGTCAGCGTTGGAATTGCCAGTCTTCGCGTTGGTAGCTGGGCATGGAATTTATCTTATTTTGTTAAATCATTTAAGATTTCTTTAGCTTGTATTTCACAACTATTTACAGTCACAGTACCAAGATATTTTGTCAATCCGGCAGATATAATCACAGAGGTAATTTGGCCTACAATTGGGAAGAATTTAGCAAATTGCTTGCCGGCTATTTGAGGTATATATTTTTTCAAGCTTAATACGACTAATTCTTTGGATAAGAATTGTGCAGCAAAACCTTTAATGGATAAGACAGTTCCGGCCAATGTTCCAAACTTTTCAAGAAATTTTATTGAATCCTCGTCTAATCCAAAAATTTTGAGAATTTTTTTATTCATACTAATTATCACTCCAAGGTCAGCCGCAATATCTAACCCAGGAATTGGATTTAGACCATTTGCACCAGACAAGACTGAACTCCAGTTAACTATTTTCTCCGCTATTTCTCGTTTAGCTTTTAAAATCTCTTCATTTGAAATAAATATTTCTGCAATGAATTTTTGTTTTTTGACATTAGTTAAGTTTTTGCTAATATTTAAAAGGAGTTTACCCAAATCAAATTTTGAAGGTTGTCTTGCCGAAATTAAATATATTCCAAAGTGACTTACTGTTGTAAGATATTTTTCCAAATCATATAAGCATTCGCTTAAAACCTCATACTCGGATTTTTTAGGATGGTTAAACTCCCCTTCATTTATTGCTTGATCAATTTTTGTCCTTACAATGTATATTGGTTTTTTTATTTTATCCATTTCTTGGATAAGGAATAAATCATTTTCGTAAAATCTATTAGCTGTAACAAGAATTATGAAATCAAATGATTTTAAATCCATTTCTTCAATGTATGTTTCTTTTGGAAATTTGACAGTTCCACATCCAGGTAAATCAAAAAAGGAAACACCATCTTTTTCAAATGGCCCACTTTTTTTAAGTGTTGTTTCTACAGTTCCTGTATTACAAATGTTTTCTCCAAAAATAGTGTTTATAAGTGTTGATTTACCTGATCCACTTTGGCCTATCATTGCGCATTTTACTGTGGCATTATTAAACTCATCAAACTCCCTTTTCATTTTGAGAATATATTCTTCGAATGATATTCCTTTTACTTCTGCTGTGTTTTCCATAATCTAATATTTTTGTTTTTTTAAGGTGAAATTAAATATCTACTTACTTGAAACCCTTCTTACCTTTTATCGAAAGACGCTGTCAAAAATGTGATTTAAATCTTTTGTGTTTAAAACAATTGCTTGTAATTCAATAATCGAAAAAAAATTAAAATAAAAATTAAGGGTTGTATAAGCGTAGGGAAGATGGACTTATCTGATGAATAAATCATGACTTCTGGTTTGCCAATTGGATATATATATAACTCTACTCAACTTATTTCCTCAATCCACAATTCACTCATTTTTTTGGCTTCCGACTATTTTTTGAAGACCAATATTTCATTCCCAGAAATATTTCTCTTTCTCCAAATCTTAAGCTTAGAAGAATCCTCACCACCCCAAACCAAAAAAAAACCGGACCTGTTTTCACTCCTGAAACAGATCCGGCATTCTAAAAATGTTGATTTAAAACTTGTTGAAGTTTCCTCCTACAGCGTTATGCTTCAATATTACATTCTATTTGTCATGGGGTCATCCGAACCGTACATCTGTCGGGAATGAATGTATAGCTGAACTTTCCCCGCTACATCCGTTGGGAATAGGGAATTATCAGAGTGACCGCATATCCTTCTTCGCTTTGTTGGATGGTAAGATTGTCTTCTGAATACCCTGGCAGTAAACTCAGTTTTTTGCGGATCAGGTTGATTCCCTTAGAATCGTGATTGGTTTGGGTGGATTGGATGCTGCCGTCTCCATTGTCTTTCACCTGACATCGGATTTGAGTCTCTGAAATCAGGGTGTAATCGATATTCAGGCTCGGATTTGGGTGCTCGGAAGAAAAGGCATGCACGAATACATTCTCCACCAAAGGCTGGATCAGCATAGGGGAAATGAGTATCTCGTTACTTCGATCCAGCGCATCTCCGGTGATTTCCCAATTCACGCGGTTGTCCATTCGCATATTTTCCACTTCGATGTACTTGGTGAGATACTCTACTTCTTCCGCGAGGGAGATCTGAGATTTGGTGCTTTGATCCAGCGTACTGCGGATCAGCGAACTGAACTTGCTAAGGTAGGAGAGTGCCTGTTGGGTGTCGTTTTTGAGAATGTAATATTGGATGCTGTTGATGGCATTGAATGTGAAATGCGGGTTCATCTGGGAGCGAAGGGCTTCGAGTTTGATTTCCGTCAGGCGCTGATTAATCAGGGATTTTGCTTTGAATTGCTGACTTCGGATCCTGTAGACAAGGATAAACAATCCAGCTAATCCCAGAACCACGAGAAGAATAAACCATAGCTGGAGGTAAAATGGCTTATCTATTCTGAAGTCTAAAAGGGGAATCTGACTCAAGGATCCGGAATGATAATCCCAAACCTCTACCTCCAACTGATAATTTCCCGATGGCAAAAATGGCAGTTCCAAAACCGGATCACTGAAATATTCCGTCCAGTCTGCCTCTGGCTTCAACCGATATCGGTAGCGAATCTTGTCCGAACCAAGTTGACCGGTAGGTTTGAATCGGAGGGAAAGGGTGTTTTGATTGTAACCGAGTTCCAAGTTTCGGGGCTGAAAAGCAAACCAGTCGAAATATTCCCTGGAAATTGGCTGATGGTTAATTTTCAATTCTGTGATCGCGAGGCCAATCGGATCCGGTTGGTTCTGGATAAATTCCGGCAGATTGACGGTATAAAATCCTTTGGTTGTACCCAGGTACAGCAAATCCCCGATTCGCTTGGCGCTCAAAAATACCTTTTCATAAAAGCCTTGTTCTTCGTCGCGAAACCTGTTTTTCTCTCCCTGAAGAATATGGATTCCCTTTTCGGTCACGACTAAAATAGCATCCTGATAGGATTCGATTGCCAGGATCGAAGTGCCTTGAAGTTCCGCTTTGTCCCACTTTCGCAGAATCTCAAAGTTCGGATAAGGGCGGATTTGATATAACTCGCCAAACTCGGTCCCGACAAGGACCTCACCATTTTCCAAGGCATGCAGGGATTTGAATTTGGCTTCGTCCCAGATTCCTTCCTTGAGATAGGAAAAGAATCGGTTTCCATCCCATTGGTAAAAACCATGAAATACGGATGCCAGATAGGTTTTTTCTTTCCCAGGGACCACTTTGGAAATTTGAAGCGGAGTGGATGAATCCTCGGGAGGAAAATAGGTGTAAGTGAATTCCGAGGGGTTTTCATACATCCTCACTCCGGCGTAAGGATTGGTTTCCAGAAGCTTTCCGTCAGGTGTAAAACCCATACTATAACTGTGAACCGGAAGATAGTTGATGATCTTTCCATCTATGTCCAATTGGAAAATCCCCAGATTTGAATTGATCCAAAATCCGGTTGGCTGAAAGTGAAGCTCATAAAATTCAAGTTCCGATGCAGGAATCTCCGGATCCAATTCGAAGAATCCATCCATATGCTTTGGGATTTTCTGGGGGAATCTCCTGTAAAAATCTACCTGAACTTGCTTGAATTGATTGAGGGTAATCTGTCTGTTTTTGAAGGAATTCAAGTCTCTAATTTCCAAACCTTGAGAATGCAAAATCCCCAAGAGTGAATCGTTGCCGGCGATGCCTCTGACTTCTTTTTCTCCAAACTCTTCATAGACCAAAGATCCGTCTACCCGAACTTTGTAAAATCCCTTGTCCAAAGTGCCGAGGTAAATCAAACCTCTTTGGGAATCTAAAACACCCGCTTGGATAAACTTCGAATCGATTCCGAATCGATCTGTTTGATCTGTCAATCCGCTTTTTTCCAACTGGAAAATTCCTCCATCTTTTGAAAATAGTCCCGCTGCCAGAAGGTAGGTTTCCTGATTTGGTCCCGGGATTTTATTCCAAATGATAGACTGTCCAAAGGATACTTCCGGGGTTTTTCCCGTCAGGAATTCCGAAGTGGATATGGATTTTAAACTCCCTTTATCTGAAAGAAGCAAGTTTTCTCTTTCCTGGAGAACTGCGTAAACCGGCAACCAATCGTTAATTTTTCGGGTTTTGGGGATTCCGTTTTCCCAATAAATCTCAAAAGATCCGCTTCGGTAAGTTGAGTAAAAAACTCTTTCTTCAGCCTCCCAAAATCCTGTAGTATAGTTGAGATCTGAGTCTCTGACGGAAGAAGCGATTGTTGTGATCTCCAATGTTTCAAGGTGTACCATGCTGATTCCATCTTCTGTTCCAATAAGCATGAAGTCACCAAATAGGTAAAAATGGCGGATTCGGTTGTCGGCCAATCCATCTTCTTCCCGGATGATTTTGAAGGTATTGCCATCAAAAAAGGTGACACCTCCTCCATAGCTTCCAAACCACAAGTGCTTGTTTTTATCCTCAGCCATTGCCCAACAGCTATTGAAAGCAAGGCCGTCAGTTTCGTAGAAGTTTTGAAATACGCCGTTTTCCAATTTGGAAACTCCATTTTCGGTGCCGATCCAGAGGATACCGCGGGAGTCAAGCAGGAGTGAGCGGATGGCATTGTTTGGCAATCCGTCAGCGGTGGTGTATTGCCGGGATGGGAGCTGCTGGGAATGTCCCCACTGAACAGTGAGAAAAAAAATGAATAGCAGCCAACAGAGTTTCTTAAACAAAGCGCTTGGTCAGGTTGGTGTTTTTACGAACCGAAACGGAAAGTTTTTCTCCGGACTTCAAAACCAGGAAGTTTTCCACCTTATCATAACGCTGGATTTTGGACACATTGACGGTGTAGGACTGATGCACTCGAATAAAAAGGTTGTCTGGCAATTTGGCCTCCACTTGTCCGATTGCTTTGGAAATCAGGAGCGGTCTCCCTCCCTCCAAAAACACCGTGGTGTAGTTGCGATCGGCTTTGAGATATAAGATTTCATTGAAGTGTACAAATTCGAGGCCTTCCATTGTCGAAAAAGCAACGATCTCCAACCCGTCAAGTTGGTTCGCCAGACTTTCTAACTTGGAGAGAACAGGATCTGCCTTTTTTGATTCTAAATACCGGATGATGGTTTTCTGAAGTTCCAGCGAATCAATCGGCTTCAGGAGGTAATCAAAAGCCGCATGTTTAAAAGCCGAAATGGCATGATCCTGATATGCGGTTGTAAAAATCACTTCAAAATCCCGCTGTGGCATTACTTCCAGCAAGGCGAATCCATTCTTTTGAGGCATTTGAATGTCCAAAAACACCAAATCAGGATTGAACTTTTGGATGGCGGGAATCGCCTGATCCACGGAATTGCATAGCGCTAAAAATTCAAATTTTTCCGGGAACAATCTTTCCAGGAGCATTTTGAGGGATTCAAGGGCGTGACGCTCATCGTCAACAAGAATAGCTTTGATCATAGGTGCTGAATAATGCTCAAAGTCGGGAAATATCCAGTGAAATCCTTGGTTATTGTACCAGTGTCTAATAATTGTAGTTAAATGCAAAAAACCGACAACAGCCGTTCTTTTGGGCAAGTGGTTTTTAATTTTCAGGGATGAAGGATTTTAACCCAAAAAATCGAAGCGCTATCGCAAACAATCCATTCCTTCGAAAATTTCCAATAAGAAATCTGTTCAAGTAGTCTCAAGCAAAATTCCCAATTCAAGTTTGATTCTTTCCGGTGTGACGGAAAATCCATTCAGGGAGAAATTTTTAAACTCCGGCTTTTTCAAAAAATCTATCAATTCAAATGGTCTGATTTCTATTTGTTTGATATCCTGATTCCAGTTCAGTCCGGGAATGTCGAGTTTGATAAAGGACTTAGCAAGGAGATGCTTCACATATCCCATTTCGTATTGGATGTCAATGGATTTTTTGCTCACTCCGATGATTTCGCAGGGAATGTCTGCTTTCGGAGTGATGATTGTAAACCGGTTGATTCCTGTGATGCTGATCTTGATATCCTGTTTGGAGTAGTTATCGATCAAATACTGAATTTCCTTTTCCGTAAGGATGAGTTCCATGGATATGTGGTTGGTTTAAAAAGCGTTGATGTTTTTTTTGATTCCCGTTTAGAGTTTTATACGTTTTTGTGGGGGAGGCGAATGGGGAATTAGGGATTTCTTATTTAAGTCTCCGGAATTTAACCTGTATCAAAAATCATTAAAAGGGGGACTAGGGCTCTTACTTTTAAACATAAAAGTTGAGAGTTTTTCAAAAAAGGGGAAGGCTAAATTTGAATTCAATCCTTTTCGCAATTTTTTCCGTCGTCACTTTTTGAAGGCAAAAAGTAACCCAAAACCTTAATGCCTGGTTATTTATTTCAAATAGGCGAAGCTTAGCACAGGGTGAGACATACTTGGCTATTTGATTTTAAACCTTGATCAACCCTAAAAATGGGTGGATTTCTCTCGTTCCACTTCGAGAACTAGCCCATTTTCTTAACGGTTTTGATCTGCTGTTTAAAACCATAAATACCCCAAGGCATTAGCCTAACCCGAAACATTTCAACTCACCGAATGCTGCCCACTAATTCCGATATTTTTTAAAAAATGACTCAAACCTTCGAGGTTTTGAAAACCTCAAAGGTTTAATTGCTACCAAACCCAGGTTCCGACAGCACCGGGATTCAAACTGCCTGTGAATCGAAATTCTTTATCCTTTACAGTAAATGATTTCGCGGCTTCTGACTCGTTCAGCACGATCAAAACCTTCTTTCCGTCAGGTCTCAGAAATGCCACATTGGGTAATCCCTCGATAAGATTGCTGTCGATTCTCAGGGAATTTGGTTCGACAAATTTGCTTGCATGAGCGATGATGTAGTAGGCCGGATTCCTTACAACAGAGTCCGCGTCAATTGTCACCGCACCCAGACATTTGTCGCAACCGCCGCGATCGGTATGCGGCTTAAGGGTCGGGTTGGAAGTTAGGTTCCATTCCAGAACAGTCTTCGCCCAGTTGCGGCTGGCTCCAATCACCAGGTTTTTGATATGCCAGGGAAGATCACCTGCGAGATTTCCGGGAGCGCCGATCCATTGCTCGGTGAAGTATAGATTCTTGTCCGGATGCGCCTGATGCACTTCCATCAACGCTTCGATTTTGCCTCCATACAAGTGAAAAGCCGATCCGTCGATAAAAGGATTTGCCAGCGAATCATTCAAAACTGTGATCGGATAATCGGGTCTGTCGGCATTGTGATCGTAGACGATGATCTTGGTTTCGATTTCCGCGTCGCGGAAAGCAGGACCGAGGTTTACCCCGATAAATCTCGCCTGCTGCTCAGGAAGCATTAGCAAGGAAGGGTTGTTTCCCGGATGCAAAGGCTCATTCTGGATCGTCAGCGCATCGATTTTGATGCCCTCTTTCTCCATTTCCTGAATGTATTTGACCAAGTATCTGGCATAAGCATCCTCAAACTCGGGAAGCAAAGATCCGCCTCTTGTGTCTTTATTGTCCTTCATCCAGGCCGGAGGTGACCAAGGTGAAGCCATCAATTTGATGTCAGGACTGATTGCAAGGATCTCTTTCAGAATCGGAATGACGTCGTTTCTATCAGGACCCAAGTCAAATTTCAAAAGTTCCGGATCTGTAAGCGTGGTATCTATTTGTCCTGTCGCCAATGTATCGGTCAGATCATCGTAGGAAAATGGAGTTTCATTCAGGTCGGAAGCTGCCACACTCAGTCTCAGGTAGGAGATTCCAATTTGACCTTCCCCTTTACCAAACAATTCCTCCAAAAGTTTTTTTCTGGCTACCCCACTCATTTGAAGTAAATGGACTGCACTTCCCTGCGAAAGCGTAAACCCAAAACCGTCCATCGTCTGGTAATTTGTCTCCTGATCAAGCAGGATTTCCGGAAGATTTTCTTCTCCCGAAAGGTCTGGGGTTGGTTGTTTTTGAAGGAGTACTCCCGCAGCCGGATCAGTAAGCCAAAGTTCGACAGGTAGCTCTGTTTTTTTTGCGCAAGCAAGGCAGATAAGCAGGAGAGAGGCGGAGAGAAGTTTCTTCATTTTGGGGAAAAGAAAAAGCCCTGGAAATATTTCCAAGGCTTGAAATTCATTTTAAAAATCTCAGAATGCAAGTGCGGCGAGGCCTAATTTTGATTTCAGAGGATTGATAGCTTTGAGGACATTTCCAGAGTACTTGCTAAACAAGTCGCTTCCCAAAAGATCTGTCAGAAACTTCGTTCTTGAGTTTTTAAGATTGAGAATACCTGCCTTCTTCGTGTCCTCAGAATCGCTGCCTCCGGTGATTTTAAATAGCTGATCTACAAAGCTTTTGTTGTTGGCGCCAAGCTTTGATTTTTGGTCAGCGTTCAAAGTCAGTCCGTTTGTGTTGTCCAAAATTCCCAAAACCTGTTTGGAAAGATCAGCAGTGGGAAGCTTTGGAACTTGGGCATGGGCAGTAAATCCTGCAAAAAGAAGCACCAGAAGTGCGAAAAGAATTTTTTTTGTTTTCATAGTCAATGGTTAGATAAGTCAGGGAAAAGTTAGGGAAATAATGAAAGATCTGAAAAAAGCGAGTCCTGAGTTTTCGCAGACTTTGCAGCTTTTTGATCAATCTTTCCAAAAATTGGAAGCTTAATCTAAAGGTCAATACGAATATCGAAATTTTGAATTCGACCCTGAACGGGGTTTTAAGAACCAATAACCCCTTAACTTAAGAAACCACCAGCCTCCAAAATCCAACCTTCTCTCACTTCCCGCTTCCAAAGCATTGCACTCCCATGAAGTAGGGCATATTGTAAAATGATTTTTCGCCGTAGACCATCGCACCGCAACCCAGATATTCATGGTGTGGATTCAAAATACTCTTTCTGTGACTGGGCGACTCCATCCAAAGTCGGACGACTTCCTTCGCATAAGAGATATACGTGTGAGGGACGATGACTTCCCTTTTTGAACTTGCATAAGTAAATAGTCCGCTTCGGGGTGGATTTACTTTTCGGCCATTTTGATATTGAAGGCCGTGGCTGGAACTGATATTTTCAGCGATGCTCATAAGATTTAGCCCTTCCAGTTTAAACCGATCCACAATAGTTGACTTTCCTTTCACACGGCTGACATGGGAATAAAAATTATAATTCACCATATCACTGGCGTGATCGGCTGCCACTTTCTCCATCCGATCCAGATGTTTGAAAGGTTTCAGTCCATATTTAATCCGCTCCTGATTGGTCACGTAAAACATGGCTGCATGCAAAAGTGGCCTGTCCATATTTTTGAAATCGATTGGCTGGTTTATTTGTGCCAATTTCATAAATGAATTGGTGTCATATCGCTTGTAGTCTGCGAAAGACCAGTTTTGAGCAAAACTAACCAAAGTAATAAACAGGAGAGGGAGAGTCAGGAATCCAGGTCGCAAGAGAATCAGAGTTTGGAATGAAAGCTTGATCGATTGATACAAAGACGATGAATTGTCCCGATTATTTTATCTGTGTGTAGGGGAAATTTTTAAACAAAGCCGGATCTGTTTTTTGTAAATTAGTTTCTATGCAACCCGCCTCAGAAAACATGTTTTGGCAGTTTGATTCCAGGTTCTGGTTTCAAAGATTGAACAGTTCAGGGAGTGGATTATCTCAGGCAGCTGCCAACAAAATTCTGATCCAGAAAGGACTTCATCCCAAAAGTCAGTCCATCTTTAAAAAAGATTTGCTCCTTTTTATCAAACAATTCAAAAGCCCGATTATGCTTTTGATGATAGGAGCGGTGGCGCTTTCAGCTTTTTTGGGTGAGGGCTCTGATGTTTTGATTATCCTGACGATTGTCTTGTCTTCTGGTACCCTGAGTTTTTACCAGGAAAGAAATGCCGGCAGAGTTGCGGAAAAGCTCAAGTCGATGCTCTCAATCAAAAGCACCGTGTTGAGAGATGGAATTCCGCAGGAAATTGTTGCCAAAGCAATTGTCCCCGGTGATGTCATTGATCTGAATGCCGGAGATATGATCCCCGCTGATTGTATGTTGATCGAGGCTGATGAGCTCCATGCCAATGAATCCAGTCTGACCGGAGAATCATTCCCCACCAGAAAAGAAGTCGCAGTAGTGGATAAGGACACGGAGCTTTCCAAAAGGATAAACTGCCTGTGGGAGGGAACCAATATTGTAAGCGGAACCGGTAAAGCACTCGTCATTCAGACGGGAGAGGATACGCTTTTTGGTGCCATTGCCCGGAGTGCAACCAGCGTGATGGAAACCACTTTTGAAAAAGGATTGAAGGATTTCGGCTTTTTCCTTATGAAGATCACGTTGTTCCTGTCCTTCTTTATTTTGGTGATAAATCTCGTGAACCACGAAGGAGTAATGGATTCCGCCCTTTTTGCCCTGGCCCTAGCGGTTGGGATGGCTCCGGAGTTGTTGCCGGCTATTTCTACAATCGCCATGAGCCACGGCGCCAAGAGATTATTTGAAAAAAAGGTGATTGTAAAAAAGCTTGCTGCTATCCAAAACCTCGGAGAGATCAACCTCCTTTGCACCGACAAAACTGGCACGATCACCGAAGGTACCATTCAGGTTTCCGGATTGGTGGATGCGACAGGTCAGGAAAGTGAGTTTGTTAAGCAACTTGCTTTTTGGAATGCAAGCTTTGAAACCGGCTACTCAAATCCGATTGATGATGCATTAAAGCTTCTGAAACCGGAGTCGAATTTTCTCCCTCAGAAAATAGGGGAGGTGCCGTATGACTTTATCCGGAAAAGACTCAGTATTGCAGTCAAAACCGACAAGGATAATCTACTGATCAGTAAAGGAGCTTTTTCGCAGATCATCAGCATCTGTTCCCAACTCAAATTATCCAATGGGTCTGTTGAAAAGATTGATCCTCACCGGGCGGAGATTGAAAGCAGATTTGAGGAGTTTGGTGAGCACGGTGCCCGGGTAATCGCGATTTGTTATAAGAAAATCGATTCCGGTAAAATTTCTAAAGAACTGGAGTCAGAGATGATTTTTGCAGGGTTTATCCTGCTGCATGATCCGGTGAAAGCAGGAATTGCAGAGACCATCAGCGAATTGCAAAAGCTGAAAGTTGGCCTGAAAATCATCACAGGAGACAACCGAAATGTGGCCCATTCGATAGCAAAGGACATGGGAATCGAAGATCCCGTGATGATGACGGGCAAAGACCTGAATAAAATCAGTCCGGAAGCGCTAAAGCATCTGGTCAGGAAAACCCATATTTTCTCAGAAGTAGAACCCCAACAAAAGGAGCGGATTATCCTTGCTTTGAAGCATAGCTATACGGTAGCTTACATGGGAGACGGGATCAATGATGTGTCTGCCATCAATGCAGCAGATGTCGGGATATCAGTAGAAAATGCCGTTGACGTGGCAAGAGAAGCAGCAGATTTTGTCCTGATGGAAAAAAACCTGATGGTATTGGTGGATGGGATCAAAGAAGGCCGAACCACTTTCGCCAATACGTTGAAATACCTCTACATCAGCACGGGAGCGACCTTTGGGAATATGTGCAGTGTAGCAGCGGCTTCACTTATTCTGCCTTTTTTACCGATGCTGCCAAAGCAAATCCTCCTGACCAATTTCCTGACAGATTTGCCCTTTATTACCATAGCGGGGGATACGGTGGACGAGGAGCAATTAAGAAAACCCGGCAAATGGAACCTGAAAGTGATCCGGAATTACATGGTGATTTTTGGGTTTCACAGCGCATTCTTCGACATGATCAGTTTTCTTACCCTTCTTTTCCTTCTGAAAGCAAAAGAGTCAGAATTTCAAACGGGCTGGTTCATCGAATCAGTGCTTTCTGAACTTTTTATCATCTTCATCATCCGGACGCATAAAAACTTCTACAAAAGCAAACCGGGAAAATACCTGTTTATTTTTAGTGCTTTAGCCCTGGTGCTTACGGTAGGGCTTCCGTATTTGCCGTTTGCGTCAAGCATCGGGCTGACTCCTCTGCCATTTGTCAATCTGCTTGCGATCGCTTTGATCCTTGCTGCCTACATCCTGACGGCGGATCTGTTGAAAGTCTGGTTTTTCAGAAAGCACCGAACAGTTTGATCGGAGATGGATTTCAATTCCCGGCTCCGTTGATCAAGATGGATAATTGAGCAATGTTTTTGATTTCAAGTTTGCTCAGCATATTTCTGCGATGCGTGTTGACGGTGAGGAGGCTGAGGAAAAGTTTCTCTGCAATTTCAGTCGAGGACAATCCCTGCGCAACCATAAAAGCTATTTGTTTCTCGCGTTTGCTCAGCATATCCAGCTTATTGGAGAGTTGCTTTTGACCCGATTTTAATTCCCCGAGTTTTGGAAAAGTTTTTTCTCCTTTGCAAGCAGCTTGCAATGCTTTAATTAGCTCTTCCCTGCCAATAGATTTAGGCAAAAACCCCATAGCTCCCGCTTCTTTGCATTGTTCCATCACCTGAAAACTATCCTCCATCGTCAGCATGATAATCCGCGTTGAAGGCTTGTTGGAAAGTATTCTTTTTGTTGCTTTCAGGCCATTGCCATCGGGAAGAAAATAGTCCAGTAAGACAATGTCAGGCTTTTGTTCCCTGCAAAGTTTAATGCCGTCTTCTACATTGGTTGCACTTCCCATCCATTGGATCCCAGGCTCGTCCTGAAGGAGTGAGTACACGCCCTGAACAAACAGCAAATGATCATCAATATGGAGTAACTTGATTTTGGGTTTCATCAAATTGGCCGATTAGGTAGGGGATACTAGTAAGGATCGATTTTTACTCAGGATAGCGTTAAGAACATTACTCATTCAGGAAATTCACTCATTCTGATAAGTTTATCAATCCCAATTTTTGGTTAAGAATCCGGTGATGAGTTTTTACTGTGGTTTCGCTCAGAAACAGTTTTTCCGCTATCTCTGAACTTGATAGACCTTCCGCAGCCAGACTGGCAATTTCCTTTTCTCGTTTGCTGAGTTGGTTGATTTCTATTTTTGAATTGACTTTTTCAGGCCTTGGCACTTTCATTTCAGGGAAACTCTTTATTCCCTCACTCGCATTTTTGATTGCCGTCACCAAATCCTTTTTGGTTAATGATTTCGAAAGAAACCCAAACGCACCGGCAAGCCTGCACTCTTCGATAATGTCCGGGTTATTTTCCATCGTCAACAGGAGGATTTGTATGTCCGGATTGATTTTCAGGATTTCGGGGATCGATTTCAATCCATTGGCATCCGGGAGGAAATAATCCAAAAGAACCAAATCAGGCTTGATGGTCCGGCAAATCTCAAGTCCTTCGGTTAAAGAACCCGCACTTGTATGGCGATCCAAAAAAGTTTCATTCTCAATCAGGGCACAAACCCCTTGGACGAAGAGCTGGTGATCATCAATATGTACAAGTTTGATTTCGAAGAAATTAGACATGAATCGGAATTTTAATAATTGTGGTTGTCCCTGATGAGTTCGAATCTATGGAAAGTTCTCCTTTTAGATAGTTAACCCGCTCACGAATATTTCTGATGCCGATCCCGTCGGATTGCTTGTTTGGATTTATCCCTTTCCCGTTGTCTTCCACGATCAGCTCGAGGTTGCCATTTTCTTCAATCAGATTGACCATGGCCTCGGTGGCTTCAGCGTGCTTTACGATATTGAAAAGCAATTCATTGCAGATCCTGTAAAGGGAGATTTCCAGCGCTTTGGACAAGGTGGTTTTTACCTGAGCGTAAAATTTAATGTCCAGATGATGCTGTTCGGATAAAAGATTGATATGGTTTTGAAGTACTTTTTCCAGACCAAATTGATCCAGATGCGGTGGGGTAAGATTATGACTCAGACTTCGGGCTTCCTGGATACTTTGTGAAACGAGTTGCTTCAGCTTCTCCACAGCCGCCTCCGGATATTGGTGAAAAATCTGCTCCGCCTGGATATTGATACTGGCCAGCATGCCACCGATGCTATCGTGGAGATCTCTTCCCAGCCGGTTTCGTTCCTCTTCCTGGACTTCAATAATATGCTCCGCCACTTCCTTTTCTTTTTGCAGGATTTCAAAAGCCAGGTGTTCCTTTTCAAATTTATAAGCCGCAGCCTTGCGGGTAAAAGCAGCCGCGATAAATGCGGTTTCTCCCATCATACCGAAGGCGGTGCTGAATTTTAATAAACCGTAGGTCTGACCTAGTTCGAACCCATGCTGATCGAATAAAATCAAAACTCCGAATACCATGAGAAATCCAATTCCAATCAGGTAAAAACCTGCAAAGGGAATTTCTGCATTCCATTGTAAAATCAAAAAGACCAGAACTGCCAGAATCGATAGAATGGTCAATCCAAAAGAGAATTGAAGTGCAGTTATTTTGGCAAAAATACTCGCCTGATCTTCCGGAATCACAATAAAGGCGATGCAAAGAATCGTCATGATGATGATATTCCCCCAAATGATTTGGGCAATCCAACGATTTTTTTGAAGCGGAGGAAAGAATTGCAGCACCACCAGCATGAATAAAATGAGGGTGGCAAGATTAAAGATGGGTCTGGATTTGCCCACCCACTCGACACTTTCGGGCCAGAGGTATTGAAACCCTATTCCCCAATGGCAAATGAGCCAAAGTAAATTGGAAAGGATAAATGCTGCATAAAAGAGCGCACTGGATTGCTTCAGACGTAACCAAAAGAAACAGGAAAAGATCAGAATTAAGGCCATCCAACCGATCACAAGGCCAATAATCATGTTTTCCCCCTGGCGTTTTTTTGAAAGATGAGCTTCAGTCAGCACTTCTGTTTCGACCGTTAGCGTCTCACCTGCTTTATCCACCAAAATCAAAACTTCCACACTGTCTTGCGGGCCGATATCAAGCGGAATGATCATGTCCCGATCCTGAACAGGCCTTTCTGAAAACGGAAACCGATCGCCAGCTTTGAAAACAGGAGTTGATTCCCGATTCATAAAAACATTTATCCGATTGATATGGGGATTATTGAGCAACAGAAACAAGCGGGCTGGATTCAGGTCCGGGTTTTTGATGGTGGTTTTCAGCCACCAGGTATGCACGGTAAGACCCGGATTGAAGACACCGCCTTCCATATACAGCGAATCAGTGGTACTCCAGGCGGTGGAGGCCGATTGTCCGGTATTGATTTCTACAAAAACAGGCGATGGAGAGCCTTTTGGAAGGCTGCAAGCAGAAAAGAGGATGACCAAAACCAGGAACAGACCGGATAGTTTCCGTGAAAAAAAGAATATCCTCATTAATGCTGCACTTCTAAACCTGATATTTTCATTTTCATAAAGGTGGAAATTACCTATTTCTAGGTATTGTGCAACCAATTAGATTCATCAAAATTTGAAACAAAGATTATGAATGGGAAAAAGGAAAGAGTGGACGGGAAAGAACTCCGGATCTGATTTTGGTTTAAAAAAAGATTGACTGCTGATCAAGCCGATTTCTCTTCTGTATTAATATTTTAATACTTTTCTTCCGGTAGTTTTATAAGGCATTAGAAAAATTATATATTAAAGGCTTAATGTTGTTTTTTACCCCAAAAGCAATTTTGAATTTTTTATGCCCCTGAAAATTTTTGCATGGATTTCTTTTAATCCTGGAAATATGATCCTTGGTCAGGTTTCGGGAACTAGCCAGCCCGATGTGGAACTGGCAATTCTGGTGGGACTTCTTCCGGTTATTCTCTCTTTTTCTTTCATCATTTTCGTCATCTATCGATCACGAAGGGAATCTGATTTCCGCAGGAGAGAGACCGAACTGAAACTCAGCAAAGCAGAAGGAGAGTTGAAGGCCCTAAGAGCCCAGATCAATCCGCATTTCATCTTCAACTGCCTCAACTCGATTCACCATTTTATCCAGTCTCAGGAACCCAAACAAGCAGGGGAATATTTGATCAAATTTTCCCAATTGATCCGATATGTGCTGGAGAGTTCTGCCAAAAACTGGGTTAGCCTGGAAGAGGAATTGGAAGCAAATAAGAATTACTTGGACCTTGAAAAACTCAGAAGACAGGAAGATTTTTCATTTGAATTCCGGGTGGAGGAGGGGATTTCTGCGAATAATTGCTTTATCCCTCCAATGTTGATCCAGCCATTTCTGGAGAACGCAGTCTGGCATGGAGTCAATGCGAAGGGAACAATTGGGTTGCAGGTTTCCCGAAATGATGAGAATCATCTGAATATTTTAATCTCAGAAAACGGAGCTCATCATTATGTTTTTATAGGGATTTCAGTGCCAGTTTTTGTTCAAAACCCAACTTATCTCTCTCTAATAAATAGAATGGTAGAACCAGTTTATTGTGAGGATTAGCCTAAGAGGAAAGCCATGTCTAATAGTATTCAAATAATAATTTATTTTTAATTTCTTTTTTATGAAAACAATTTTAGCTAGCCCTGGGGTATTGTTCAGGTTCCAAAAAACCCTTTTACCCACCTTTTCACTTTTGTTTATAGGAGCTGTATATATCCTTTTTGCGGAGGTCGCCTACAAATTGAATTGGAATGAAACTGTATTTATTCTCGCGTTTATTATTTTCGCTTCATTTGTAGTGTCATTTGCATGGGCTAGGATAGAGCTTATTAAAGTCCACTTATTGATGGAGAGGATTCGTTCGGAGGAAAAAAATAAAGAAACTTCCTTGAAGCACAAACTCAATAAACTTTCTTTCAAAGAAAGGGAAGTATTGGATCAAATTCTTGCCGGCAAAAGCAACAAAGAAATATGCGCCCAACTCTTCATCGAGCACAGTACCCTCAAGTCCCATATCAATCGTATCTACAAAAAGCTGGACGTTAAGTCGAGGAAGGAGATAGTTTTGGCTCTTAATTTTAGGTAAAATTGGCAAAATGAATAAAATCAACCTTTTTTCAACCTTTGAAAATATATAAACATTAAATTTTATTTTCATTTTTGATGTAACTCAACTGCAATTTTATATGGCAAAGTCTTTTTTCATATTAATGTTTGTTATTTTTCAAAATTCACAAACAACTTTAGCAACTGTCCAAAATATTCAGGCTGAAAATGTATTTAATCCTGACAAAAATGATTCTATATCTCAAATTATTATTGATCCATCTGTATTAAATTCCGGAGAAAGAAACATTTTTTTAGAAGCCCTCACAAAACTTTCATTAGAAAAGGAATATTTTAAACAAATAATGATCGAACCAAACCAAAATATATTAGGAATTATAAAAGACGAATATAGTTATTCGCAAAAAACAAACTATGATTTTACAGAATATCAAAAGAAGAATATTAAATCAATTAATCAATTAGATGATACATTTAAAATATATGCCTTTGACTCAATTCTTATTCCTGTAATTCCCATTTTAGAATATGATTCTTCAAATATTGATAATCAAGGAAAAGTAAATTTTTTTAATATTTCAGGAAAGGGTGGGTATATACAAAACAGTTTTATATCCAATGATTCCGTGAATGTTTTTTTTAAGAGTAATTCTTTAAATTTTGATATAATAGAAGAGAATGTTATTGATACTGTTGACTATTCAAATCTCATAATCTATAATTTGAAAAAAGAAGATCTTATTTTTTTATTTAATATTTTACCAGATAGCATTATTTATCAATTACAAGGAAAAGGATATATCGTCCTTGATGATGAGC
The DNA here is from genome assembly GCA_029945945.1 of Algoriphagus sp. Classification (GTDB taxonomy): domain Bacteria; phylum Bacteroidota; class Bacteroidia; order Cytophagales; family Cyclobacteriaceae; genus Algoriphagus. The sequence goes on from JAQSDM010000005.1 coordinate 1,069,392, forward strand.
CTATATTTGAAGAAATAAAGTTTCCTTCAGATTCCATAAAAATTGAAGAAACGCCAGATCCTTCTTTTTCCAACCACTTAATAAGTATTCAAGAAAAAGTTAAAAATATTGAATTTTCTGACTTTGGAACGTATTATATAGTAGATTTTTTTAGTTCCGATGATTGTTCTCATGGAAATAAAGTGTTGTCGGTTGTCAATCAAAGACTTAAAGAACTTAATTTAGATTCTTTAAAATTGAAAATTGTACCAGTCCCAATAAATTATTTTCAAAATATAGATTCTTCATTATTTTTTCTGGAAAAATATTATAATTCTCCTTCACTTAGTAGATTGCCCAAACTTGAAGGAAATGCAACTATACAAAAGTTGAAGAAATTAAGGAATAAAAATTTACAAAATTATGGGAATAATATACCGGAAATTTTCCTTGATGCTGTATTAAAACATTTATATGGAAATACACCGGACATTATATCAACTTCTTTTTATATAACTACTTATAGAGATATAATGCCAAATTTTGTAAACTCACAGACCAATTTTATTACTGCAAGTTTAAATGAACCTGGAAAAAAAATTGAAGACTTAGCAGAGAGATCTCAATCATTAAATGGAAATATCCTGGGTGCAATTCAACCTCTTTATTCGTCTTATTTGAATTATGCAAAAACTGGAACCATTATAGTTGGAAGTAAAATTCGAAGTAGTGTTTTTTATGGAATGTCTTCAATAAATGGTGAATATATTTCTACCCTAGGAAAAGGAATAGGTTGGGGTAATTTAGAGTCCTGCCTTAAACCATCCGAAAAAGGTTCTAGCTATTCTACACCTGATGTTGCCATTACATTATTTATTGCTAAAGCTTTTTGGAGGATGCATGATTTCTTTCCGAATGCTATAGAATCTAGAACTAGATTAATAATGTGCTCAGATATTGAAAAAGATTTTATAGGTAAATTTGCTTCTGGTGGACAGCCTAACTTAAATAAAATGCTTTCTATTGGCACGGGGTTTATTGAAAAATCTAATGGTGAATTAATTGATTGTTCAGAAATTAGTGGTTCTATTAAATTCAACAATGATTCACAACTTCCAATTAAGAGGGGGCGGGAGGGTATATCTGGAATTACTGTAATTGATGATCAAGTTTTTGCGTTTTTTGAATCATCCCTTTCATGGAAATTAATTGAAATAAATAACTTGAATATTGTTTATGAAAGTTCTGGTAAATCTTATAAAATTTCAAGTTTAGATGAATTTAAAACTTCTTTTAAACAAATTGTAAAACTTAAAATTTAAAAAAAAATGAAAAAATTATGCATTTTAGTTACCTGCCTTTTGCTTTTAAATTGGCATGAAGTAAGTTCTCAAAATTATAATAAAATTATGGGAAAATCTGTTAAAAAAGCAATAGGAACGGATTTAAGAGGGTACCAGATATTTAGTTATCCTACTGATAATTATGGATTAATTACTTCATTTGAAAATTCTGTTTTAGATGCAAATTTTATATGTGACACCTGGAATTGTATAGGAATTAATGATCCTGATAAAGTTAATTTGAATTGGTTAAATATAAATGATTTTGCGGCGGTAGGAGGGGGCGGTACGATTGAACTCTCAGAAAAGAAGAAAAGTAAAGTTGCGGTTGAAGCAATTCTTCCTAAGATATATAACACAGTCGGTGTAACTGGTGGATTTGAAAACGATAGAAAAAAAGAAATAGTTGTAACTATAGGTAGAGCTTATTTAAGAAAATTAAGAAGAAGTGAAATTTTAGAATATATAAATTCTTTGGAGAATACTAAACCAATAAAGCAAGCTTTTAATAACGGTACGTTGGTATTGGTAGTTGGTGATTGTGTGATTGAAGATATGTCAGTGACAGTTAAAGTTGACCAAGAGACCTCTATTGACCTTGATGCAAAACTTGAAATTTCAGGATCAAGCGTGGCACAAAAAGTATTTAAAGATGCTTCTCTTTCTGTTGGGGTTGAAAAAATTTCCTCTGGTGTTTATAAATTTGAAGTGTCTCACCCAATAATCTTCGCAAGACTAACAAAAAAACAACCAGCCGCAGGATTGTTAAGTGATTCAGAAGACTTTTTAGATTGGGAATTGATTAAACCTCTTACAGATGAAAGTAAATTAAAATAAATTGCAATTTCACAATGCAATATGAACTTTATATTGTATTGTTATGGCCCAAAGTAAGTGTAAAAACACTTACTTTGGGCCATAAAGTTAAATTTGTTTAACAAAATCAAGTTGATTTAATATTGTTATTTAACTATCAATTTGAATCAATTTTTTTTCTGTAATATCAGATAATTATTTCTAATATTTTTATTCTTGTGAGAACTGTTTTTGTTATATCAAACTTATCATTAATCGCTCACCTCTTCCCACCCAACTCCTTCTCAATCTCTTCCAGTGACTTTCCTTTTGTTTCCGGCAGGACCAGCCAGATGATCACAAAGCCTGCTGCGCAGATCACTCCGTACAACCAGAAATTATTGGCCCAACCCAGATTTTCTTTGATGGCAGGGAAGGAATAGGTGAGGGTGAAATTGCCGATCCAGTGGGCGAGGGCTCCGATGGAAATCGCTGCACCACGCACACGAGTGGGGAAAATCTCGGATAGTAACACCCAAAGCAAAGGAGCCAGGGAAATGGAATAAAACATCACATTGAGTAGTACCAAAACTACCACCGGAGTACCACCCAGATCGGCATAGAAAGAGTAGCCTAATCCTGCATACAGCAGGGTCATTGCTGCCAGACACACCAGCAAAATGGATTTTCGACCATACTTGTCCACCGTCGCAAAAGTCACAAAGATGGACGCCACCATCACCCCACCGATCACCACAATATTGAGCATCATTTGCTTGAGGGTAAAGCCTGCCGCCTGGAAAATATCCGCAGCATAATATATCACCACGTTGATTCCGCTCCATTGCTGAAGAAATGCCAGGAATATCCCGATTGCCAGAAGTTTGACTACATTTTTTTTCAGAAGTTCCCGAAAGTTGACCTCGCCAAGATCTCCCTCAGACAGGGTAGAAAGCGTTTCTGAAACGGAGGCCTTGGCATAGACTTCTCCTCCGATTTTGGTCAGAACCCGATATGCCTTATCCTGCTGATTATTTTTGATCAGCCATCGAGTACTCTCAGGCACAAAAAACATCAGGATAAAGAACAGCAAGGCTGGGATCGTCTCCGCCCCAAACATCCATCTCCATCCTTCCTGCCCGCTCCAACTAGCTGCGATGGCTGCGAAATCTGCATTTTCGGCCAAATCAGTATCCAGAAGTGAAATCTGCCAGTTGGCAATCTGGGCTAAAAGCACGCCCAACATGACCAGAAACTGATTGATGGTTACTAATCGGCCACGCTTCTCAGGTGGTGCAAGTTCGGAGATGTATAGAGGAGAGAGATTAAGTGCGATTCCCATTGCTACACCACCGACAATCCGGTAGAAATTGAACCACCAAAAGGTGTCCGCTAAGGCGGTTCCGATCGCAGAAACTGAAAAGAGCAAACCTGAGAAAATCAGGAGTCCTCTTCTTCCCAATTTGTCAGAAAGTCCAAAGCATAAAATTGCTCCGGCCATGCAGCCCACCAAGGCCGAACTCGTTCCCCAGCCCTGATCGGCTACGGAGGTGATGTTGAAATACGGTTCGTAGAAAGGTTTGGCACCGCCAATTACCACCCAGTCATAACCGAAAAGGAAACCACCAAGTGCGGCGGTCAAGCTGATCAGCCAAATGTAAGTTTGATTGTATTTGATTGATGAATCCATTTCTATCTCAAGCCGGGGGAAATTTTGAAATCGCATTAAAACCTTTTTAAGGTAAAACGGCTTGGTGGGAATTGCAACCTGTTGTACCTGCCTGTGGAAAGGAAGTTTGGCCATCTGGTTCCCTGCTAGCGCGCGCGTGTCGCGTGTGACATTCAAGGGAATAAATTTCTGTTGTTCCCGCTATCTTGCCTCTCCGAAAGCATTGTTTTACTAAAAATTTTAACCCACCTCAATAAACCAATCCACCATGAACGCCCTCTTCAAAGAACAACAGCGATTTACCCAATGGTGGCTTTGGCTGATTTTGATTCCAATTGGAGTTTTACCGGTTGTGGGAATCTTCCAACAATTGATCCTGAAGGAGGAGTTTGGAGATAACCCGATGTCTGACTTTGGACTTATTCTTTTCGCAGTATTTGTTTTTGCATTACTCGGTCTGTTTTTAATGATGCGATTGAAGACTGAAATTGATCAAACCGAAATCCGAATAAGCTTTATTCCTTTTGTGAAAAAGAGAATAAAATGGACTGAAATCAAAAAAGCAGAAGTTGTGAATTACGGTTTTGTAGGAGGTTGGGGAATCCGACTTTCGTTCAAATACGGAACAGTCTATAACATCAAAGGAAATATGGGTTTGGCTATCGAACTCAACAACGGGAAGAGATTTGTAATCGGCACGCAAAGAGAAAAGGAGCTAGGTAGCATTGTTGAAAAAGCAATTGAGCAACATGGGATTTAGCAAATGTTTGCTGAATCTGTAAATTGAAGCTTTTGCAGATAATAAAAGAGACAATGACCGCTTTAGAAAATCATCCTTTTGAGCCGTTCATTCCTGAAAATGCCACCGTATTGATTGTTGGCAGTTTTCCGGGACGAGAGCAAACACAAGGGAATAGTGATGCTGAGCAATGGTTCTATGGAGCAAAGCGAAATCAATTCTGGAAGATCATTTCGGCGGTTTATCAAACCGACCTGCATTGCAAAGCTGACAAGCAAAACCTGTTCATCAAACATGGAATTGGACTTACCGATATACTATTGATAGTTCGAAGAAAGAACAATAGTAATTTGGACGAGAATCTTGAAATCGTTGAATACAATGATGCCGCGATAAGGGAGATTATCAGTAAATCCACTATCAGGTCAATCTATTTCACCAGCAGGTTTGTGGAAAAGCACTTTAAAAAACAGTTACCTGAGATAAATTATGGCGAATATTTACCCTCGCCTTCTCCCAGATATGCAGGAATGACCCAAGCAGAAAAAATCAATTTTTATAAGAGCAAGTTGCCGAAATGATACGTAATTGTCCGGCGATCCTGCCAGAATTCAACTTTTGTACTACTGAAATCAACCAACAATTGAAACAACTTTAAGGAATAATGACACCAATTTTCTTCACTTCCCAGGATGAATTCAGAGCGTGGTTGGTTGAAAACCACCTTTCAGAATCCGAACTTTTTGTTGGCTTTTATAAAGTAAGTTCTGGCAAACCTTCCATGACTTGGTCAGAATCAGTTGACCAGGCACTATGCTTCGGTTGGATAGACGGGGTGAAATACTCGATTAATAAAGACAGTTATAAAATCCGTTTTACTCCCCGAAAAAAGACAAGTATCTGGAGTGCAGTAAATATTAAGAAAGTTGAAAACCTGATCGAAAATGGCCTTATGCAATCAGCAGGGCTTGAAAGTTTCAACAACCGATCAGAAAGTAAATCCAAAATCTATGCTTTTGAAAATGCTGAGGTTATGTTTTCACCGGAACTTGAAAAACTATTTAAAGCAAATAAAGTGGCTTGGGATTATTTTCAATCTCTTGCCCCGACCTATCGCAAGCCTTCCTCCAATTGGGTAATGAGTGCCAAACAAGAAGCAACAAGATTGAAAAGACTTCTCGAACTTATTGCTGACAGTGAATCCGGTACCAACAAATGGAAGGAGAATAAATACAAGAAAAAGTGAGGCACGAAAAAAGCAAATAGAGTCAAAAACCAATCCACCAAGGGATAGATACCCATTACCGAAGTACATCTTCAAGAGTCTCGATTACTATTTTTCTTTCTTTTCTTTTGGCTTGAACCAAAACGAGGGCTGAGCGTGAAGAAACAACCCGGTGGGTTGTTTTAGCGAAGAGCCAGGAGGTGGGGAAGGTTCAAGACGCAGCTAAGCTTCCACCGCACATGCCATACGCACATCCCAGCGGCTGCGTCCTCCTTCCCGCCGTTCCACAAGAGACTATGGTTATCAAAAAGGACCAACTTATAGACCAATTCTTTGAGAACCTTTGAGGCCTTTGCGGTAAAAAAAAAAGACAAAAAAATCCCGAGCTTTTCGACTCGGGATTTTACTTTTAATTCAGAAAAACATAAGATTTCAAAGAGATATATCTCTAGCTTCAGCTTTTTGTGTCCAAAGTACTTAGATCTCTCACTACGGTCGAGATGACTGATCACTGCGACTGATCACTGCGACTGATCACTGCCGTCTGGATACTGCAGACTGATCACTGAAAAGCTCAATTCCCCTTCGGTCTGAAATATCGAATAGGTGCTTTTGGCTCAGGCTTCAGTTCGATTCCTTCTGTTTCCAAAAGTCTCAGCGCTTCCTTCACCGCTCGCTCGAGTTGTGGGTCACGGCCTTCTATCACGTCTTTTGGTGTTTGCTCCACCGCGATGTCCGGAGAGATTCCGACACCTTCCACAGCCCATTCGCCATTGGCATCATAGAAACCTCCGCGCGGTGCGACCATTCGGCCATTGTCCACAAATGGAGGCGTATCCCAGGTTCCAACCAAACCGCCCCAGGTTTTGGTGCCGACAAGCGGACCGATTTCCATCTTGTTGAACAGGTAAGGAAGCAAGTCTCCGCCCGAACCTGCACGTTCGTTGATCAGCATGACTTTTGGTCCCCAGATGCCGGACATCGGCGTGGTGAAAGGTCGGTGATCATTTGCTCTGGAATTGAAGTAGCCCAGAAGTTTGCGGCCCATGATGTCCACCATGTAATCGGCTGCCGAGCCTCCGCCGTTGTTTCGTTCATCGATGATGGCTCCTTTTTTGTCTTGCTGCGCAAAATAATAGCGATTGAAAGAAGTATAGCCCGGTTGACCGGTATTCGGGATGTAGACGTAGGCAAGTTTTCCTGCGGAAAGCTCATAGACTTTTCTGCGGTTTCCTTCCACCCAATCCACACTTCGGAGTTGGTTTTCACTCGCCACAGGAGTAACCAATATCACTCTTGAACCTTCCAAACCCGGTTTAGAATTCAGGTGAATTTTGGTTGGCTGATTGGCTGTTCCTTCGAAATGTCTGAAAAAGTTACCACCGGTTTCGATGGCTTTTCCATTTACTCCGACCACGTATTCACCCACTTTTGCGACAGCTCCCGGCTGAGCCAAAGGAGCTTTCAGGGTTGGATTCCAGCTTTCACCAGTCAGGATTTTCTTGATTCGGAAGTTTCCGTTTACTATTTCGTAATCAGCTCCCAGCAAACCAATCGGCACGGAATTGACTTCAGGGAAATCTCCTCCTCGGGTATAACTATGACCGACAGCTACTTCTCCACCGATGATATCGATGATGTAATTCATATCCGAGCGATGGCGCACATGAGCCACCCAAGGCTTGTACCACTCGTAAATCTCATCCCAAGGCGCTCCGTGCACGTTGTCCACATAGAGAAAATCGCGCTGATATCTCCAGCCTTCGCGGTAGATCTGCTGCCATTCGTCCATTGGATTTACTTTCACTTTCATTCCCGTAAGGGCTTTCAAAGCTCCATCGCCTGCTTTTTTGCCGGTTGCAGAAGTCTCAAGAATTCCCCAGGTGGAGTTGCTTTGATAGAGGAGTGATTTACGGTCTTTTGAAACGACCACCTGATCCACTTTCGGAAGGAAAACCTCCGATTTGCGTTTTTTCAGGTCATACTTGTGCAGGACAGTTCCTTCGTTTTCCACCACTTCCATGTAGAAAACAAACCCTTCCGGAGCCGAAGCCATTCCGGTGTAGTTTCTCGCCGGTGCATCAATAGCAACGATTCTTTGCTGGATTCCTGCCTCGTCTATCTTCACCGTTACCGGAGCTTTATCGTCTTTTTTCTCAGCAGGCTTTTCAGTTTCCTCATCGGACTGAGTCAAAAGAGGAGAGGAGTCAGCTGCATTCAAGACAGTCAGATACAGACTTCTGGTGATTGGATGATCGTAGCTGCTCATATCGAGCCAACCGGTATTCAAACCAAAATCAGTGCTTGCAAGGAAGTAAAGGTATTTTCCGCTTTCGTCCCAAACAGGAGAAATTGCATCCGCCATATCATCGCTGATTTGGATTTTTTTGCCAGATTCTACCTGATAGACAAAAATCGATTTGAACTGATTGTCATTCAGACGTGCATAAGCGATCCATTTTCCGTCAGGAGACCAAACAGGATTCATACTTCTGGTTGGGTGGGCGAATCGCTCAGTATCTGCGATTTTTGCATTTCCTGAAGCAATATTCACCACCCAGATATTGTAGTCGGTATCGGTGAAAGCGATATGAGCACCATCCGGTGACCACTCAGGTTTGAAGAAAAAGCTCGCATCGGGAAGATTGATTTTCTTTTGAATTCCTCCATCCTGATCGGCGATTACGAGTTCGTATTCCCCTTTTGCATCTGAGAAATAGGCAATTTGCTTTCCGTCAGGAGACCAAACCGGAGCCCTTTCTGCAGAGCGGGAAGTGTTGGAAATATTTCTTCCGGCTCCGTTTTCTTTGGGAACTGTGATGATTTCCCCGCGGAATTCAAAGATTGCGCGCTGTCCCGTAGGAGAAATTTGCGGGTTTTGGAGTTGAGCTGCGGATACATTCACCCAACGCTCGCGAGCCCAATGGAAATCTCCGGCTACGGTGATGTTTAATTTTTGGCTTTGTCCGGAAGCAGGATTCAGCAAATTAAGGTAACCGCCTTGCTCGTAGACGATTTCGGTTCCGTTTCCATCCAAACTCTTGATGTCAAAATCTTTCAGGAAAGTCTCCTGTTTTTCCTGATTCGTTGCCGGGTCAAAAGACCAAATATTGGCAAGAAAATCACGCTCGGAGATGTAGAAAACCTTATTTCCCATCCAGATCGGATCGGTATGGCGCTCATTATCCGTTTGAGGTGTCATCTTGAGAGAATAGTCTTTCAAGTCTACAATCCAAATTGGTTTTGCCTGACCGCCTCGGTGATTTCTCCATTCCGGATCCCAGAAGGAGATTTGCTGGTAGGCAATGTGTTTTCCGTCAGGAGAGATTTCTCCGTTTACAGCTCTTGGGATTGCCATTGGCTCTGGCATTCCGCCGGTTTTGCTGATTTTAAAGAATTTGGATTCCTGTGTAGCAAAGCCCTCACGACCGGAAGTGAAGGTGATATGGTTTCCGTCCGGAGTCCATCCGGTGACCAAATCTGCACCCGGATGCCAAGTGAGTCTTTGCGGATCGCCGCCTTCCGATGGGATCACGTAAACATCCGTGTTACCGTCGTATTCGGCGGTAAAGGCGATTTGCTTTCCGTCAGGAGAAAAATGAGGAAGCGTTTCTTCACCCTCGTTGCTGGTGAGACGGATGGCCGAACCGCCGGATTTTGCCACTTTCCAAAGGTCATTGGCATAGACGAAGACGATTTCTGATTGGCTGAGAGTGGGTTGGCGGAGCAATTGGGTGCCTTGCCCAAACGCCGAAAAGCCCAGCCCGGAGGCAAAGAGTAGGGTAAATATTCTTTTCATAATTCTAAAGTAGTTTTCAAAGATCAATTAGAAAGGCTTGAATTAACAATTTTAGGAAATGATAAAATGGTTAATTCTAAAAATAGGAGAAAGGAGTTAATGAATCTAACCAATGGTCAAAAAATGGAATAAGGATCAAAAAAGTGATTTGATATGGGTGTAATTTATTGAGAAGTTTATATGGAATATTTTCATATCAACTAAGAGAGAGGCTTGCATTTCGACTAAATTAAATTTAGTATATTTTTCAAAAAGCATAAAATTGCATATGAAAAGCATAAAAATTAGTAAAAAAGTCATTTTTTACTTTTTATTTTGAATTCTATTATTGACATTTGAATCATGCCGAAGTGTCTGAAAGACAGAATCTTTTTGATTGAATCTTTTTGAATTCGGGAAGTCATTTTTGAAAAGAAAAACTCTTAGACTATGGAAAATAAAATTTTACTCAAACTAACCAGGCTGTTTTTTCTGGTCATGACGATGAGCTTAACCTTGGGGGTAAGCTTGAATGCCCTTGGGCAGGCCACAGTGACAACGGATAAGCTGGATTATGCTCCTGGGGAATATGTGACCATTTCTGGTAGCGGATGGCTGCCTGGAGAAACGATAGTCCTTCATTTTGACGAAGAACCCAAACCGGCGACTTGTTTGCTCTCGCATGACCTGACAGCCACGGCAGATGCCTTAGGCAACTTTACCAACAGTCAATTTTTAGTCAAGGAAAATCACTTGGGGGTTAAGTTTACCCTTACCGCGACAGGTCAGAGTTCAGGTTTGATTGCCACGACTGTGTTTACTGATGGTAGAGCTGAGATTAGTGCTGCTTCTCCGACCCCTTTTTCTCCAAATCAGGCTTCAAGTGCTGGAGTGAAAGATGTTACGACGATTACTGCATTTAACAACAACGGAACCGGAATACCGGGAGGACAAAGTAACATTCCGAATTTTGTGATTAGGATTAAACAGTTTGATTTTAATGGGCCTGTAATCTTTACCTTCCCTACCATTTCTCTTCAGGCAGGTAATACTACAAATAGAGATTGGAATGGAACGGCTACGGATGGTACTTATGTACCAGATGGTTTGTACTACATCTTTGCAGGGACTTTTAATACAATTACTACTGTACCTGGAACATTTAAAATTGTCACAGTTGACAATACCAATCCGGTAATTAATAATGTGCCTCAAGAGATTCGGGTCAATAATACCCTAGGACAATGCGGTGCCACAGTTACATGGGCTATACCTACGGTCACTGATGCCAATCCGGGTACTCTCGAATTGCTGGGAACTTTTGAGAGTGGAGACTTTTTCCCTATTGGAGCAACCCAGATAAAATATAAGGCTATTGATGCCGCCGGAAATGTTTCTGAGAGTTCATTCAATGTAATTGTTTTGGACACTGAGGGTCCAGTCTTCCCGACGTTGACATCGATCATCGAAGATCAGGATGCGGGAGTGTGCCAGGCAGTTGTGACCGTACCGACCCCTGTGGTGACGGATCTATGCGGCGATGCGTCTCCACTCAGATTCATCAGATCAGACGGAGAAGAAACTTTGAGTGCACCGTATGCGGTGGGCAGGACGACGATTACCTGGGTAGCTACGGATGATTCAGGAAATGAAAGCCGAGCCGATCAGGATGTATTTGTAAGAGATACCGAAGCGCCGGTCTTCCCGACGTTGACATCGATCATCGAAGATCAGGATGCGGGAGTGTGCCAGGCAGTTGTGACCGTACCGACCCCTGTGGTGA
>JAQSDM010000005.1:1080802-1139897 GCA_029945945.1 Algoriphagus sp.
AAGCGCCGGTCTTCCCGACGTTGACTTCGATCATCGAGGATCAGGATGCGGGAGTATGCCAGGCGGTAGTGACTGTACCTACCCCTGTGGTGACGGATCTTTGCGGCGATGCGGGTCCATTGAGGTTCATCAGATCAGATGGAGAACAAACCTTGAGTGCACCGTATGCAGTGGGCAGGACGACGATTACCTGGGTAGCGACGGATGATTCAGGAAATGAAAGCCGTGCCGATCAGGATGTAATTGTTAACGATATTGAGAAACCTACAATTCTTGGTCTTCCATCAAGCATCGAAGTAAGTAATGACGAGGGAGTATGCGGCGCTGTTATTAGCTGGATTGAGCCTACTTCAACTGACAATTGTTCAGGAAGTACCATTGAGCAAACGGAAGGTCTTGCAATAGGCTCAGAATTCCCAGTAGGAGAGACAGTAATAACCTACACTGCGACCGATGCTTCGGGTAATACCCATTCGGCCACCTTCACGGTAACAGTGAATGATACCGAAGATCCGACGATTGAAGGAATGCCAGCAGATATCATCCAAATCAGTGATGCGGATAAGTGTGGAGCCATTGTAACTTGGATTGCTCCAACAGCAGTAGACAACTGTGAGGTTAAAACCTTCACAACCAGTCATGCTCCGGGAAGTTTGTTCCCAGTTGGAATTACCACCGTAACTTATACTGCAGAGGATATCTATGGAAATGTGGAAACCGCAAGCTTCGAAGTGGAAGTAACAAATCTTGCTCCTTCTATTACATTAATCACAGCTCCAATAATTCCTCAAGCGATAGGTACTGCAGTAAATGTCAGTGCAACCTTTGTGGATGAGAATATCAGATATGCTACATGGACTGCTTTTGACGGAAATATTCCAACCAAGAGTGAAAAAATACCTGCCACAGGAAATTCGACTGCTTACACATTTACTAGTCTTCCTGCCGGGGTTTATACCATCATTCTTGAGCTGGAAGATCATTGTGGATTGACAGCAACTCAGGAATTCCAATTTGTAACTGTCTATGACCCTAATGGAGGATTTGTAACCGGTGGTGGTTGGATTTACTCCGAGCCTGGTGATTTGGTAACTGATCCTACTGCTGAGGGTAAAGCAAACTTTGGGTTTGTAGCCAAGTACAAGACTGGTAAAAATCTGGTAGATCAGGTGGAAGGAAATACCAACTTCCAGTTTAAGGAAGGTGATTTCCACTTCAAGAGTACTTCACACGAAAGCATGTCTCTTGTCATCTCAGGAGCAAAAGCTACCTATAGAGGTGTTGGTACAGTCAATGGATTGGGTTCACATAAATTCATGGTTACCGTAATTGATGGAGACCTCAGAGGAGAGCTAGATAGGTTCAGAATCAGAGTATGGGCTAATGGATCCTCAAGTAACGTCATCTACGATAATGAGTATAGCTTGGCAGAAAATGCAGAAGCAACAACTTTGTTGGGTGGCGGATCCATTGTAATTCACAAGCCAGCTGCCAAAGGCACCAAGCGTGTTACTGCTGAACTGATCACAGTTTCTTGGAACACTCCTTTGGAAACCATCAAGAAGAAAGTAGATCAAATGAGCGCCACATGGTTTGAAAGCAGGAAACTGACAATGACTCTGGATGCAAGTACTTATGATCAGTTGATTCCGGGCTTCTATGAACTGAAAGCTGATCTAGTGGAGAATGAGTTCTTCGAATTGGATGAACCTATCGCTATCCAGGTGTTGGTAAATGATAAACCAAAAGCACTCGACATTGAGTTAAGCGGAAATGTTGTAGCAAAAGATATCGCAAGAGGAACAGTCATAGGAACACTCAGTACGATTGATCCTGCGGACGATATCCATACTTACAGCATGGATTCGCATCCGGATCTTGATATTCTGGACAATAAACTTATCTGGAAAGGAACAAACGTACCGGCTGTAGAGATGAAAGTGACTGTCTTCAGCACCGATCGCGCAGGTCAGATCATCAGCAAGGAAATCAAGTTGAGTAGAGAATTGAAACCAGGAGAATTCTTCCTGTATCCGAACCCTGCCCAAAATGAAACCAATGTGATGGTGGATTTGGATAGAGATGCAACAGTTGCCATCAGAATCTACGATGCAGTTGGCAGGTTGATAGTTGAAAATGAGGCAATGCGTGAAGGAAGCTTCACCCAGACTTTCAACTTAGATGGATTGGCTGCTGGCTTCTATACTGTACAGGTACAAATGGGAGATATGGTAATGACTAAGCGATTGATCAAAAAGTAAAAGCTGAAATCATTCAAACAACAAAAAATCCCGCTTCATTTCGAAGCGGGATTTTTTGTTGTTATCAGGAATTGGTTGTTTCCAAAACATAGATTTCCCCCATGGAAAAACAAGTCAATGGCGAAATGAATTTGAAATTCTGATGAACAACACCTAAAAAAAATCAATTCCTGAAAACAGACAATCTACTGTGAGACTGCTTCTTCGTTCCTCATCGCAGTGACGAACCAACCTCCAACTTCCCTGTCTCCAACTTCAAACCTTCCGGCTTTCAATCTCAGGTTTCACATGGTTCTTAAGGTCTTCCGGCGTCACGATATCGTAGCCCAATTCAGCAGGATTGGGTCCGATCCATTTTGTTTTCTTTCCTTTTACCGTGACTTGCATTGATACCGGGTCGATCGTTAAAAATGCGAAAAGACTGCTTTCGTAAGGACAAGCAAATTCGAGTGAGGGGTAATTTTCGTGAACAGAATCCGGAAAGCTTTTATGTTTGAATTTCGCTCCAACCCAATAATAAGCGGCTGAATTGATATGGACATAATTCACGCCGCCAACTTCGAGATGTTGGGTGACATGGGCATGCCCGTTGATTGCGAGGATGATTTTTTGGGAAAAAGTGGAAAGTATCGATTGAATTTCTCCGGTGTTGTCAATCGGATAAACGCCGGCAATAGGTTGGTGAGAAATGATGACCACAGGAAGCTTAGAAGCTTCCAATTCTGATTTTAGCCATTCCTGCTGCACCGATCCAATGTAGGAAGCGTACCCTCCTTTGTGAGTTGGCGAACCTTCATCATTGCCATCGAGCACGATCAACTTAAGTCCGGAAACTTCCTTGGTGTAATAGGAGGAAGGCATTCCCCAGGATTTAAGGCAATTTTCTTTGGTAAAGCCTTCATCCATATCGTGATTTCCCAGGACATGAAATGAGTGCGGATGAGCTTCATTAAAGAGGTTGACCAGTTCCTGATTTTTTTCCGAAGGGAAAGCAAAATCTCCCATCTGAATGATCGCCTGAGGTTTTCTTTTGGCCACTTCAACCAGAAAATCATTCAATCGCGCTGGTCCGTCAGGAATCAGATCATGGTGCAAATCCGAAATTACTCCCAGAGAAACTTTTGATTTCAGGCTGTTCGCAAATGAGAATGCTTCCTTTGGAATGGCAAAGCTAATCGCAGCTAGACTGGAAACTTGGAGGAATTTTCGGCGTGTTGGTTTCATGTTCTGGTTTCAGGCATTTCAGAAGACGAACGAAGATAAGGATAGATTAAGATCGCGGAGTAACAAGATTTGAGGCTTACTGTATCTGGGCATAACTCTTTCTTTTTTCAAAACTTACCGCCAAACATTAAAATGATGATCCGCTTTTTTGACTCTAAATGAAGAAAACAAGGGTCCGAAGTTCAATTAGAGGGGCTTTCGTCTGTGGACAATTGTCCGTGGACGATTTTCCGCAGCTCAAATCTCTATTTTAACTTTATGGGCAAAGTAGCGGAAAATAGTAAAAATCAATTCCCAAAAACCTCCTTGATCGCTTCCAGATAATCAAATCCATGTCCTTCGGTTGGCTCGATGTAATTGCCTTCCAGGTATTCATTCCAGCAGCAGATCATCACCGTGTTTCCATTGGTCGGACGGTATTTGCGGGAGATTTGCTGGGCTTCTCTGAGCTTTGCGGTGAAAGATGCTTTATCGCTGTGAACCCGATCTTTTTCTGGTTCACTTGGGAAGCCGGATTGCTGTGGCCAGGTACCACCTGCAGGTCGCATATCCCAGCCCATCGCCACCGGAACCTGATATTCGAAATTGGGATCGTTTTTGAATTTTTCACTCCACATATTCCAATGGCCTCGATAGGTTTCACGCATGTCTGCATAGGACTTGTTGTCCTTCTCCATAAAGTTGTGGTAGACATAGCCTGTCATTCCCTCAAACCCCATTGCTTTCAGCCGGGGAACATATTCTTGCAAAAGCTGGCGCTTTTGATAGGTGCCACCTTCCCATGGACGATTTGGATTTTTAGGTTTCCAGACGGTGGGAAGCCCATAAGCCCGCTCGTTTTGCTGCATTGGTCCGGCAGTGACAGCGATGAATTTAATACCTGGAAAACCTGCTTTTTTGGCTGTTTCCTGAGATAAATCCAGCAAGTCTTTCAGTGTTAATCCATAATATGCCGCCCTCGATTCGGCATCCTGCGGAAAGTAAAAATAGACAATAGGTCTTCCGTCGGCAGTTTTCAGATAATCTCCTCGCTTGAAATAGGAATCAGTCCATTGACGGGTAATCTTCTCGTGAACTTTCAGATAAAGTACTTTGTCAGGCTTTTCCCCCTCGTAGTTTGCTTTTGCATTGATGGTTTCGGGAGAGCCGATTTTTAGCCATAGGTTCCAGCGTTCATCACTATCGTCGCACCAGTTGATCGCCCATTTCATTTGCTCATTTTCGGGCAAAGCAGCGTTGACTTCCAGCATGACTTTGAGTTGGTCTGCCCATTCTTCCAAACCCGGAACTGCTACCCGGCCATCCCGATTTGGATCGATTTTCCATCCTTCAGGATAATAGATTTTGGACTGTGGACCAAAATACAAATGATAATAATAATGCCTCCCGTAAAACCAGTTGTAAGCAAAGAAGTCAATCCCGCTTTGCTTCATAAACTGAAGTTGCTTTCGGATGACTTCCGGATCATCTCTTTTGTAAAATCCCTTGAGTTCGGCAATAGGTTTGCGTTCCAGATAGGGTCCCTCATAGGGATATCGTGCATTGTAGATTCTACCTCTTGGACCCCAGATTCCGGGATTTTTCAAGTTGGAGCAATCTTCACGACCGGTGATGCATGACCAAAAACTATCCCGATCAATGGCCGGGTCAGGGGAAGTATTCCAGGAGGGCATGAAATAAACTCCCACCAGTTCATCATCTTCTGCCTTAACATTTGATATAGGAGTTTGAAAATTTGTGATTCCTGCCATCTGGGCAGCATAAGACTGATTTATCTTTTCCTCGCAGGAGGATAGACTTAAGATGGAGATCCCCAAAATCAAAAAAAGAACAGATCGTTTCATAAGAAAAGCTTTTATTAAAAACACCCTATTGATTATAGAAATTACTGAGTTGGATGCCCTGTATTGATTAAATCAGACTTTTCTTCATGATTTGAATTCCACGATACTCCGGGAGCATTATTTCAAAATCGAGTCGGTAAGTCATTTCCACTTCAAACCCCATTTTTTCATAAAATCGCTTGGCTTGAGGTTGACATTCCATTGCTTCCAGCCAGATGGATTTAAGACCATTTGCTTTCGCCACTTCCACACAATGATTTACCAAAATCTGTGCTATTCCTTTTCCATGAAAATCCTGATGCAGGTAAAGCCGGTGAAGTTTCATGGATTCGGGAATATCAATTTCCCTGGGTGAAAACGGAAAATCGTACTTAAGGATTCCGATTTTTCTATCTTCCGCCTCCACAAAGAAGTAATGACTTCGATCTCTGCCAAGTTCTTTCCGGAGAGTTTCCGGATTGTAAATCAAATCCACATACCAATCACCCTGATCTTTCCAGATATGGCGGTAAGAATCCCGATAGACCTCATCCATCAATTGGTAAAGAATGGGTTGATCAGCAGATTGAATTGGAATAAGCGAAAGCTTAGGCGTTACAAGCAGGTCAATTTTCACAGCTGAAAATTAGAAAACTTACTTCAGTTTATTGATCAATTCCTCGGTCATATCATCTGCATATACTCCATACGAATTGACCAATACACCTTTTAAATCTCCGGAGGTAGAAGAAATCGCAAAGAGAATCGCTTCATCTGATGGGTTGGTATTTCCTTCAAAGCGAAAGGTCTGATCCACTTCAAAATCTTGTGGCAGCAGGCAGGTATTGCCACAAATCAGGCTGTCGAATTTTATGTTAAAATCCATCGTATATCCTTCTTTTCTTAGTTTTTCGAGGGTTTCGACTAGAGTGGTTTCGTAGTTTTCCATAGAGGTTTAGGTTTCAATTTTTTTAAGATACAGTTTTTTGAGCTCAAAATATTTTCTCCCAAGTGAACGCCGGGAACCAAAAAACCACAGACTCTTTCAAAGCTGTGGTTGAAATTGAACGGGGAAATAAGATTTAATTAAGAAAGCTTTTCCAGAATCTCCTCTGCTATTTCATCTGAATAGATTCCAAAAGCATTTACCAATACACCTTTCAAATCATGTTTTTCGGATGAAATCGCATATAAAATCGCCTCATCGGAGGGATTTGTTTCTCCTTCAAACCGGAAAGTCTTATCGACATGAAATTCATCGTGTAATACCTGAAATTTACCATTTCTGCATTCTAAAAAGTTATGCTTCACATTGAAGTCTTCCACATAACCTTCTTTCCTGAGTTTCTCCAGTGTTTCGACCAAAGTAGTTTCATAATTTTCCATGGCTTATACGATTTTGTTCTACTTAATTTAATCAATTTGGATCTGATTTTCAGGGCATTGGATCATGGAATTGGTTAAATTTTTTTAAAACAAAAAACCACAGCCTCTTTAAAAGCTGTGGTTTTCATATTTTAAGAAAAAGCGTGCTGCTTCCGGAGAAACAGCACAACGTATTACTTTCTCACAAGAGCTCTTTTTGCAGCCTTCACGATATTCTCAGCATTCAGGCCATATTTCTCCAGCAATTGAGTAGGAGTTCCTGACTCGCCAAAGCTGTCATTCACGCCCACATATTCCAATGGAGCCGGATTATTTCTGATCAGGCACTGTGCGATGCTGTCTCCAAGACCTCCGTTCAATTGATGCTCTTCAGCAGAAACTGCACAACCTGTTTTCTTCACAGATTCCAGAATTGCTTCCTCGTCCAAAGGCTTGATTGTGTGAATATTGATCACTTCTGCAGAGATTCCTTCTGCTCTCAGCATCGCTTCGGCCACTACCGCTTCCCAAACCAAATGGCCGGTTGCGAAGATAGTCACGTCTTTTCCGTCGATCATTTTCCATGCTTTTCCGATTTCAAACTTCTGATCAGCAGGAGTGAAAACCGGCCAGCTTGGACGACCAAATCTTAGGTAAACAGGACCTTCAAATTCAGCAATTGCCAAAGTTGCAGCCTTCGTCTGATTGTAGTCGCAAGGATTGATCACTGTCATGTGAGGAAGCATTTTCATCATGCCCAAATCTTCCAGAATCTGATGCGTGGCACCATCTTCTCCCAAAGTCAAACCTGCGTGTGAAGCACAGATTTTTACGTTTTTCTCAGAATAAGCAACTGATTGACGGATTTGGTCATAGACACGTCCGGTGGCGAAATTGGCAAATGTACCTGCGAAAGGAATTTTGCCTCCGATAGCAAGACCTGCGGAAATACCGATCATGTTTGCCTCGGCAATTCCTGTTTGGAAAAACCGCTCAGGGAATTCCTTCTGGAAATCACCCATTTTCAGCGAACCAATCAAATCAGCGCAAAGTCCGACCACATTTGGGTTTCTTCTTCCTGCTTCCAGGAAACCGTCACCAAAACCGGAGCGGGTGTCTTTTTTCTCGGTATATGTAAATTTTAAATCTAAGCTCATGGTAAAATCTTTTGGAAGGATGGATTAATAATCGCCAAGGGTTTCTTCAAGTTGGCCAAGTGCTTTTGCCAGTTGCTCATCGTTTGGAGGTGAGCCATGCCACTTGTGCGTGCCAACCATGAAGTCAACTCCATAGCCCATTTCTGTGTAAAGCAGATTAAGAACCGGCTTGCCTTTTCCCGTCAGGGATTTTGCTTTTTCCAATCCTTCAATGACCGATTTCATGTCATTTCCTTCCTTGGTTTCAATCACTTCCCAGCCAAATGCTTCCCATTTTGCCTTCAGATTTTTGAGGTCCATTATTTTTTCGGTAGGTCCATCGATCTGCTGACCGTTGTAATCTACCGTTGCAATCAAATTGTCAACTCCATGGTGAGCAGCATACATTGCCGCTTCCCAAACCTGTCCTTCCTGCAATTCACCATCACCCATCAAGACATAAACCAACTTGTCGTCCTTGTCGATTTTTTTAGCCTGAGCTACTCCAAGCGCAACAGAAAGCCCCTGACCCAAAGATCCCGATGCAATGCGTACACCTGGCAAATGCTCATGTGTAGCCGGATGACCCTGAAGTCTTGAATCGAGTTTTCGGAAGGTTTTCAGTTCAGAAACTGGAAAATATCCGCTTCTTGAAAGTACAGAATACCAACCTGCTGAAAGGTGACCGTTGGAAAGAAAGAAAAGATCTTCACCTTTTCCATCCATCTTGAAATCAGTATTGTGGTGAAGCTGATCAAAATAGAGGGCGACGAAAAATTCTGCGCATCCGAGCGGGGCACCGGGGTGACCTGACTGAACGGCATGAACCATTCTCAAAACGTCCCTTCTGAGCTGAGTACAGATATTTTGGAGTTGTTCGATTGATTGTTTTTCCATTACGGAGGATTTATTTGAGGATTTGTGCTGTGTGATTCTTGGTGTCTACTTTCTCGATTATTTCAGCAATTACGCCCTTCTCGTCAATCACGAAAGTCGTCCGGGCAGTGCCCATATATTTACGACCATACATGGATTTTTCTACCCAGGTACCGTAAGCTTCGTGGACTTTCAAGTCGGTATCTGCAAGTAGGGGGAAAGGGAGAGATTGCTTCTCGATAAATTTTTTGTGGGATTTTTCGTCATCAGAGCTCACTCCCAAAACGATATATCCTGCTTTGAGCAAAGCATCGTAATTGTCGCGGAGATCGCAAGCCTGAGCGGTACATCCGGGAGTGGCGTCTTTTGGATAAAAGTAGAGAACTACCTTTTTGCCCAGGTAATCGGAGAGTTTGATGAGTTCTCCTTTTTCATTTTTTGCTTCGAACTGAGGTGCCTTCTGGCCTGCTTCTAATTTCATACTAGTGTTGTTTGAATGGAACAATTTTAACCGATGGTTCCCTTCCATTCAGCTACATTTCCTGTCTGGTCGGTCACCCTGAGTACAACCGAACCACGAAATGGTTGTTCATCCAATTTATCTGACCAAATGACCGCCTGCTTGTGCTCGTAGCGCATCATGACCCATTTATCGTTGATTTTTGCTTCGAAACTCTTGATTCCCGACAGGTTATCTTTGATTGTAAATCGCAATTCCCACGAGTTGACGCGGATCGGAGTGATGGTCGGTTTTACGTTATCTTCAGCGAGGATAAAAGTACCAAAATTTCTGGTTTTAAATCGAATTGTACCGCCTTCCCAGGTTCCGCCCACGAAAGACTTTCCACCGTTGGAAGATTGTTGGTACACTCGGTAGCGCTCTTTGTTACCGGTGAAGCCCGATACATCCCAAACCACATCCATTGGATTCCAAAGGTAATCTGCCGGATCGTGAAGTTCCAGTTTGGGTGAGGAGGGAGTTCCCAAATGCTTGAGCCGAAGAAAAACATCATCCAAAACTGTGTTATCAGCGAAAGAAATCTGAACCTGATTATCTGCAAAAAGATGGTCTTTTCCTGCCGGAATCATCGTTTTGATATTCAGCAAAACTACTTCTGAGCAAATGTCAATTTCCTCCGGAATTCCAAAATGCATATCCCATAGATAGGTTCTGCTCAATTTATCCTGATAAGCCGGAAGCATTTCAAAAGTATTGGCTCCTACATAAAACTTGGCCAAACCTCCGTTTGGTGAAATCGGGGCCCGGATTTTCAGGATATTTCCAATGTAATTCACGGTTGCTCTTGCAGGAGCAGCTCCATCCACCACATTATGCTCAAGATCTTGACCCTGAAGAGGGATCGTCACCAATCGCTGATTCCCATACGCATCGCGAAGTTTGAGCTGGTAGTTTTTCTTCATTCCCGGATCCAGTTCCAGATGTCCGACGCCAAATTGTTTTGGCTGGAAAAAATCAAATTTAAGATGCTCCTGATGGTAAAGTTTGGTGAATCGGTTCTGATGCGTGTAAAGCAAAAACTGTCGGGTAAAGTTGAAATCAACCTTATCCACGGTTAATGAAAAAATGCTCCCGGCATCATCTGAAAGTTCAAAATTTGGGAATCCATTTCGATTGTCTGCACCGTCAAGCTGATCAAAACTTTGGATTTCAATCCCGACCCTACCAGTAATTTGAATTGTTGAAGGAAGTCTGTATCCTCCCCCGGAAGCAACGGGAGTCACTTCCACTCGCTGGAATTTTCCATTGACACGGGAATCGATATCAAGGGGAACAATGGCAATTTTTTGGGGAGTAGGAGCGATGTTGTCCAGGATTTCAGGGAAACCAAAAAGCAGCGGATCCATAGCCCGATCGAGGCTATCCCGAATTTCAAAGTGCAGGTGCGGACCTCCGGAATTACCGGTATTTCCTCCATTGGCGATTTGCTCACCTTTCTTCACGGGCAATTCACCAGGCATTAGGGAAACCTCCAATTCATTCAGCTGCGCCTCGTACATTTTCTTGCGCATGAACTGAGTGATCTTTGGATTAAAGTTTCTCAGGTGACCGTAAAGCGTGATTTTTCCATTCGTATGCTTGATGTAAATCACATTTCCGTAGCCGAAAGAAGAAATCTTAATACGGTGAATCCATCCATCTGCGGCTGCCAAAATCGGTTCCCCCTCAGTACCGCCAAACTTATAATCCAGCCCGGTGTGGAAGTGATTTGGCCTAAGCTCAGCAAAGTTTCCGGCAAGAAAATTTCTCCCGCCCGGCTTTACCGGGGACCGGAAATAATCTTTGTCGATTTCCTGCGCAGACAGGAAATGAGTCAGACAAAAAGTAAAAATCAGGGTAATGGAGAAATACTTATTTAACTTCAAAATCAAGCATTTTTTGAGTGTCAATAAATCCTTCTAATCTGTCGCCTACTTTCACAGGACCAACTCCTGCGGGCGTTCCGGTATAGATGAGATCGCCTTTTTTCAACGTGAAAAACTGAGAAACATATGCGATGATCGTCGCGAAATCAAACAGCATCAGGCTGGTATTTCCTTTCTGTCGAAGTTCACCATTGATGGTGAGGTGAAAATCGATATCCGCCAAATCGGTAAAATCTGAAACCGGCTTGAATTCACCGATTGGTGCTGATCCGTTGAAAGCTTTGGCGATTTCCCAGGGAAGACCTTTGGCTTTGCATTGATCCTGAAGGTCTCTTGCGGTGAAGTCAATCCCCAAACCGATCTCTTCGAAATAGCGGTTTGCAAACTGCTTTTGGATATTTTTTCCTTCTTTCGAAATCTTCAAAACAAGCTCGGCTTCGTGGTGAATATTTTCCGAAAAATCAGGGTAGAAAAAAGGTGCTCCTGGTTTCAAAAGTGCAGTGTCCGGTTTCAGGAAAACTACCGGATTGCTTGGTTTTTCGTTTTTAAGTTCTTCAATATGGGCCACATAATTTCGGCCAATGCAGATGATTTTCATGAAGGATAGGTTTGTTCTGCTGGATTCAGACGCATGGTTTAAGCGCTGTTTGAGTTCGTGAAATTAAGCATATCCTTGCCAAGTAGGAAATGAATTCTTCTTGGATTTTGGATGGAAGAGTTAATCCTAATTAAAAAAAGTTTGAATTAATCGACCTTCTGAAATTCAATCTCACTTTTTCCGGCTTCATTGAATATGTCAATCTGCAAGTGAAAGGTTTTTAGAAAGTGAGGGTGGAGACCTTTTTGAATAATTTCTCTGTCCAACGAGTGTAGACGAGTCCGCTCGGATGAAGATTGTCTTCCACGACCATTTCCGGCTTTGCTCCGATTTCACGATAATCCTCTGTAATGTCTATGAAAAAGACGCCGTAATTATCGCAAACCTCTTTTTTGGCCTGATTGTATGCATCGATTTCTCCTGCAACTTTCGCTTTGTCTGTTCCCCTGCTTATGGCAAAAGGAGTGACTCCCCAATCCGGAATTGAAATTACGACCACATGATCCGGTTTGTCTCCTGCAAAGCCGATAGCCCTTTTAAGCATCGTTTCAAATTCGGTTTTGTACACATTTACTGGCCTTCCGCGATATTGATTATTCACCCCAATCAAGAGGGTAACCAAGTCAAAGGGCTGATCACTCAGGTCTGTATTGTTGATTCCTTCATTCAGTTCATCGACAGTCCAGCCGGTTTTTGCGATGATTTTCGGGTCTTTCCAATTGAAGAAAGTTTCCTTGCTAAGTCTTTTGACCAATTGATTGGGATAGCGATCGGATTCATCAACTCCCTCGCCGATTGTGTAGCTATCGCCAAGCGCCAGGTAAGTAAGTTTTCTATCGCTCATTTCTTGAGTAGGTAAAGTTTTTTGATTTGAGTTAAAAAGGGAGAGAAATGCGAACAGGCTCAAGCCAATAAGAGTGATTTTCATATCGGATTTTAAAGAGTAAAGACAGACTCCAACATCGTAAACGTTCCTGCATCGGCATCCATTTGAACTGGAGCGCCAACAGGAACGATAAATTGTTTTGGCAAGTGGCCAATCATTGCACCGGTGTAAGCCGGGATTCCAAGCGGTAGAATATAATCGTCCATTACCTGATCCACCGTAAGCGAACCATATCCGCCACCCGGTACACAATCCGAGCATTGACCGAAAATAAAACCCTTAATCTTTCCCAACGTGCCATTCAACATCAGTGTGCTCATCATCCTATCGATGCGGTAGGGGTCTTCCCCAATATCTTCGATAAACATAATAGCGTCTTGAAAATCAGGATAATAGGCTGTTCCGGATAAAGCAGCCAGAACGGTCAGATTTCCGCCTAAAATTTTTCCTTCCACTCTTCCGCCTCTCATGGTTTGAATTCGGTTTGCTTTTACCACCAGGTCATCTCCTTTTGGCTGCTCGTTTTTGAAAGTCATCTTTTCTTGGGCAAAAAACATCTGATCAAACTGTTTCACATTGAAGCTGTTCCAACTGCCTGATCCATTTGGGCCATGAAAAGTTACCATTCCGGTCTGCGAATGAATTGCGCAATGCAGTGCCGTAATGTCCGAATAGCCCAAAATTGGCTTTGGGTTTTTGGCTATCATTGCGTAATCAAGTATCGGCAAAATCCGGTTGGCGCCTGAACCACCTCGGAGGCAGATTATCGCTTTCACCTCAGAATCTGCAAACATCCTGTTCAAGTCCTCAGCTCTTTCCATATCTGTTCCCGCTAAATGTCCGTAGCGATTGTCCAGATTCTCCCCGAGTTTTACTTTGAATCCCAGGGCTTCCAATGCCTCTTTTGCAAAAGTGAACTGCATTCGATCTGCCGTAGCAGAAGATGGACTTACCAGTCCAACCGTATCTCCTTTTTTGATAGCCTTGGGCAAAAGCGTGTCAGGAGTCTGGGTTTTTGCAGCAGAATCCAAGGAGACAAAAGGTAAAGAACCTGCTAAAAGGCCCAGAGATTTGAGGAAAGCGCGTTTTTGCATGGAATAACAAAATTGGAATTTGTGAATTTACTGGTTTTTTAATACCGACAACAAGGCAGGCTTCTCAACGAACGTGCACACATTTCCGGTTATTAGATAGAAAATAATACCCTGATAAGGCTTGAAGTTTGAATCGAGCTGGTACCGGCCTCTAAAAATCATCCCTCACCATCACCATCACTTTTTCCATTTCCCTGCGAACTGCAGATGCTGAATAAGGATAATTGGAATTCATGAAAGCAAAGCAATAGAGTTTTCCACTCTTGGTTTTGATCAAACCTACCAGGCTATGATTGTTGCTCATGGTTCCGGTTTTGGCAAAAATATAAGGCTGCACTGCCTGATAGCTGTTTTTCAGCGTCCCTGTTTTTCCACCGGTAGGAAGCAGCTCGTACAATTCTTCATCTGGAACCAATCGATAGAGTTTTTCGAAAAGGGCAACCATCGATCTTGGCGTAAATAAATTATGCCGGCTAAGCCCACTTCCGTCTACCCATTTAGGTTTGTCGGGTAAGTCGAAGAGGTAAGTTTTCAAGATGTAATCAACGGCTCGCTCTGTGTCGATTTCTTTGAAAAGTTTGTCAGAAACCATAAAAAGCAGTTGCTCAGCCAGAAAATTATCGCTCTCCAGCATCGCTTCCTTCAGGATTGGAAACAGTGGTGCGGCTTTCCATTCCTGATGAATTTCCGGCAAGCTGTCGGGACGATAAATCCATTTTTTGCCTGTTGAATTTGAAGCTAATTCCACAAAAAGCTCCGGGGAAGTCAGGAAGGGAATATAATCTTCTCTTCCCAAAAAAGTCTCAGGATTGTAGAAAAACGAGTTTTTATGAAAATCCCTTTCCAGTTCCTTGATTGGTTGGTAAGTGGTTTGGATTGAATTCCGAAAAACTTCAGGAAAAACTTCCGGCCGATTCCCGATTTTTTTCACCTGAACTAAATTCCCGTAAATCGGGAGTGAAGTTCGTTCCGCTGAATAGTCGTAATAATAATCATCCCATTGCCAGCCAAAACCAAAAGGAGAAGATTTTACATTTGAATCCGAGAAAATCACCTCGTCATAAGGAGCCAAAAATGTTTGAAAATCGGGTTGGAACAATTCTTTGTATTTCCAGCTTGGATCACCGCTTCCCCAGATTTTGATGGTTTTTCCTTCGGTCACATATCGCAGCGTTTGAGTGCTGTCTCCTAACACAACAATGCTGGCAAAGAGGGTAAAAAGCTTGGTAGTGGAAGCCGGAACAAAGTTGATTTGGCTGTTTTTTTCGAACATCACCAACTGTGAATCCAAGTCATACAACACAAAACCCGTCAAATGACCGCTAAAAAAACTGGTTTCTCCGAGCGCAGATTCCAGCCTAATGTATTGTTCCCGCGAGATTTGGGCCGATAAAGAATAAGAAAAAAGGAGAAATGAGAATAGGAGAAAAGCTTTACGCATCCGGGTTTAGTTTTTTGTTGCCGCTCTGAAAATACCCATCCATCCTAAAATAAATGCCACTCCGCCCAAAGGTGTTATTGCCCCCAGCCAGGTGATTCCTGTTAGGGAAAGGATGTACAGGGAACCTGAGAAGATCAAAATTCCAAGAATCATGCAAATCGCTGAGAAGCTTAGTCCTTTACAGTCCGGCTTGAGCAAAGCCAAAATCCCGATCAGAAACAAGCCTAAAGAGTGATAAAAATGATATTTAACGGCTGTTTCAAAAGTTTCAATCCTTCCGGTTTCTTCCAAAACAGCCTTTAATCCATGTGCACCAAATGCTCCGATTCCTACTGCAATGGCGCCAAAAATTGCTGCTGATTGTATGATTTGTTTTCCAGTCATGAAGTGGTTATTTGTTATTGAGTTATTGGGTTTTCAGGGATCATACATCCGTCATCGGTCATCGAGCATCTTTCATCCCACATTTCTACTTCCAAAAATCGCCGAACCGATCCTCACCATCGTGCTTCCCTCTTCCTGAGCGATGAGATAATCACCGCTCATTCCCATCGAAATCTCTTTCAACTGCACAAAACCAGGAAGGGTTCTTGTTTTTAATTCTTCGAAAAGCTGCTTTAACCCTCTGAATTCTTTTCTGACCTGATCATGATTTTCTGTGAAAGTTGCCATTCCCATGAGTCCGGCTATCTGCACGTGTGTAAGTTCCTGGAATTCGGTTGAATTCAGCATTTCCTCCAGTTCTGCTTTGTCAAAACCGAACTTGGTTTCTTCCTCTGCGATATGGACTTGAAGCAGACAAGGAATCACCCGATTGATCTTTTTGCCTTGTTTGTTGATTTCCTGCAAAAGCTTAAATGAGTCTACTCCATGAATCAAGTGTACAAAAGGAGCGATGTATTTGACTTTGTTGCTTTGCAAATGTCCGATCATGTGCCAACGAACATCAGAAGGAAGCAGGGCTTGTTTTTCCTGGATTTCCTGAACTTTATTTTCCCCAAAGTCACGAATCCCGGCATCATAAGCTTCCCGAAGATCTTCAATGGGCTTGGTTTTGCTCACCGCCACCAATAAGCAATCCGGATTTAGGAAAGTACTTTTTACTGATTCAAGATTAGCTTTGATTCCCATAGTTCTTCAAATTTTGCTTTACAACTCAGACAAAGATAGACAGAGGTTGCCTACTTTTGGGGATGCAGCAGTCTATTTTAGAAGGGATCAGTATGGGGTTGGTGTTGTCAGCGATGATCGGCCCGGTATTTTTCAGTCTCGTTCAGGGAAGCCTTCAGCATGGTTTCAGATATTCGGCGGCGTTGGCTTTTGGGGTTTTGGTGAGTGATTCCCTCTATGTGGTAGTCACCTATTTCGGGTTGCAGTTATTTTCGGAGACTGATTTTTTTGAAATGGTTTTGGGATATCTCGGAGGGCTGATTTTGATTGGCTTTGGGATAAAATCCCTTCTAAAGAAAAGTGTCGATCGGATCAGTACAGGCGGTATTACCTTACCAAAAGCCAGAAAACGATCAGCATTTGCAAAAGGCTTCGGTATCAATGGGATTAATCCGTTTGTGATGTTATTCTGGATTTCAATTGTCGGAATCGTGCAGTTGAAAGAGAATTTTCAAAGCCAGGACATAGCTCTTTATTACATTGGAATTTTGCTAACCGTCTTCGCGATAGATTTGTTGAAAGCCTTGGTCGCCAAACAAATGGCCCGATGGGTGACCCCTAGGGTGATGTGGATTTTAAACAAACTTGTCGGATTGATTATCATTGGATTTGGCCTTAGAATGATTTGGACAACCTGGACTTAACCCGGAATTAAACTATTGGCCGGACTCAGCGTTTTCACATCATGCAAAACTCCAACACTCCGATATTTTTTACGCTCTCATTAATCTTTGTCTTTTTCTTTTCGACGGAAGTTTTTGCGCAGGACATCCCTCAGCTTCAGGATTTCAACCAAACCCGAATCGATTACAATCAAAAGGGAATGGTGATTCTTGGAAGTTGGGCAGTTGGAAATATGGTTTGGGGTGGGATAGGAGCAAGTCAGACCACCGGGCAGACCAAAGCATTTCATCAGATGAATCTCTATTGGAATTCGGTGAACCTCATTATCGCCGGATTTGGGTATTGGCAAGCGACGAAGGAAACTCCGGGAACGGATTTCTGGGCGACGATGGAGGCTCAGCAAAGCATTGAGAAAATTTTACTTTTCAACGCAGGTCTTGATTTGGCCTATATCGCAGGAGGATTTTACCTGAAAGAAAGAGGACTTAGAAACGAAAAAGATCAGCTGGTTGGATTTGGGAAATCAGTGATTTTGCAGGGAGGTTTTTTACTTGCATTTGATGCTGTGATATACGGATTTCATCAAACTCATTCGAAAGAACTGCAGGAAATTATGCACAATATCAGTTTGGGTCCGACTGGTTTTTCGATGGTAATTCCGCTGAATTGAAAAATAGAAGTTGTTTAAAAACTTTGGGTTTAATTAATCGTATTTTTAGTTATTGATCAAATAACTTTTGTTTTATGAAAAACATCCTTCCATTTCTCGTACTACTTTCCTTTTTGTGGAGCTGCAAAGTTACCGATTCTATCACAGTTGATTCCGTTTCCAATACTGAAATACTGAAAGGATATCAAAATTTTAAACTGGTAGAAGAGGATTATACAGATAAAAGAAATGAACAAATCAAGCTTATTTTTAGAGATAAACTGCTCGAATATGGCTTCGATGAATCTTCCGAAAATCCTGATTTTTTGATTCAGGGAGTGGTAGTTACTCGCAAATTCATTCAGGAACTTGGTCAATATTCTTCTATTCCGGGCCCTTTTTTCAGTGCATACAATTCAGGCAATATGAATCCCAGTGGCGGTACCAGTGGTATGGCAGTGAATCGAGGGATGATCGGAAAGGTGATTTTTTTGATTCAGGATGCTAAAACCAATGAAATCGCATGGATGGGTGTCAGCACGGGAGTAGTCTCCGGAGGTGGTCTTTTAGATCCTGAGGATCTGGATCTTGCACTCCATGAATTGTTGGCTTCGCTATAAGAATGATTTTTGACTAAGCATTGTCCAACTGGAGTAAGTTGAGTTCACTGGAAGTGGAACCAAAGGTTTGGTATAAATTATTTTTATCTTTGACCCATGGAAAATTTATCCCCTTGCCCAAAATGTAAATCAGAATTCACCTATCAAATGGACAACCTGATGGTTTGTCCTGACTGCGGATATGAATGGGATCCTTCGGAAAATGAAGTTGATGTGGAAACCGGCTTAGTTGTGAAAGATGCCAACGGAGTGATTTTAGCCAATGGTGATTCTGTTGTGATCGCAAAAGATCTTCCGGTAAAAGGTGCTCCAAAATCCATCAAAGCAGGGACAAAAGTAAAAAACATCCGTCTCGTGGAAGGAGATCATAACATTGATTGTAAAATCGAAGGCTTCGGCTCAATGGCTTTGAAGTCTGAGTTTGTGAGGAAAGCTTAATTTTAGTTTCCAGTGATCACTGGGCTGTATTCAGTTTTTTGATCCCAGAATTAAGAACAAAGAGGCGAGAATCAAGGACTTAAAGTTCATATTTGGACATAAAAAATCCCTCCGGTGAAAGCCAGAGGGATTTATTTTTTGAGGCTAATCAGAAATTAATCGGCCAGGTATTTTTCTACAGGTGTGTAAGGCATTCCAAAAGCCTGTGCTACTGCTTCGTACACGATTTCTCCGTTGATCACATTCAAGCCTGAAACCAAATCTTCGTTTTGCTGAGCTGCTTTCTTCCAGCCTTTGTCTGCAAGTTGCATCGCGTAGGGAAGTGTTGCATTGGTCAAAGCTAGGGTAGACGTGTAAGGTACAGCGCCAGGCATGTTTGCCACACAATAGTGAACCACCTCGTCAATCACGTATGTTGGATTCTCATGCGTAGTTGGTCGGCAAGTCTCGATACAACCGCCCTGATCAACCGCCACATCAACAAGTACCGTTCCCGGTCTCATTTCCTTCAGCATGTCACGAGTGATCAGGTGAGGAGCTTTTGCTCCCGGAATCAAGACCGCTCCAACGATAAGATCAGAATGCTTGACCATTTCGCGAATGTTATATTCGTTGGACATCATCGTCTTTACGTTTGCAGGCATTATGTCTGCCAGGTGTCTCATTCTTGGAAGCGAAACATCCATGATTGTCACATCAGCACCCAAACCTGCAGCCATCCAAGCCGCTTGAGTACCTACGATTCCACCACCGAGGATCAATACTTTCGCAGGAAGAACTCCTGGTACACCACCTAAAAGGACACCTCTTCCTCCAAGTGGTTTTTCAAGGTAGTTTGCTCCTTTCTGGATCGCCATCCTTCCGGCTACTTCCGACATTGGTACTAAAAGAGGAAGGCTTCTGTCTGCTTTTTCTACCGTTTCATACGCAAGACAAACCGCTTTACTGGCTACCATCGCCTTAGTAAGCGGCTCGTAAGAAGCAAAGTGGAAATAGGTGAACAGTAATTGATTTTCTTTGATCAGTTTATATTCAGATTCGATAGGCTCTTTCACCTTCATGATCATCTCTGCTATCTCGTAAGTAGCCTCGATAGTTGGAAGGATTTGGGCTCCTGCAGCTTCGTATTGTATATCAGGAAATCCACTTCCTACCCCGGCAAAATGCTGCACGTAAACTGAATGGCCTCTCTTGATCAATTCTTTAGCACCGGCAGGGGTTAGCGCTACGCGGTTTTCGTTGTTTTTGATTTCCTTAGGAACACCTATAATCATGATTTCTCTATTTGGGTTGTTACAATATAGTTGCAAAGATACTAAGCAATGAGTAACAGAAAAGTGCTGCGGAAAATAGTATTTGGTCTGATTTCGAAAAAATCTGTTTTTCCATAGATTATTTCTTTTTTATCTCTGTAAATACAGAAAATTTCAAAATTTAAATTTTAAACATCGATAATTTTGAAAATATATTTTGGTTTTAGGGTCTTTAAAAGAGAAATTTCAATTTACTGAATCATCAATTAATTTGGCTGAAAAATTCGAATTATCAGAATAAAATTCTTTTTTGTTGAATTAAATGCAATTACTTCCAAATTTTAGATGGTAAAATAATAATGGCTAAATTTGCATGAAATTGATATTTCCCTATTTTTGAGTGTTGTAAACCTTACCGGTCCCAAACCCAAAATATCTTTAGAAAACTTCGATCTATGGCTGTGGTAAACCAGAATCTCAAAACACGTCAAACTCCTGCCTTAACCAGGGAGGATATTCTTCAGGATTTTAAAGTATGCATGATCAGCAGACATGCATCTTTGGTAGGTAGAAAAGAGGTGTTTATGGGTAAAGCCAAGTTCGGAATATTTGGGGACGGAAAGGAACTGGCGCAGATTGCAATGGCCCGGGCTTTTCAGCTTGGAGATTTTCGATCTGGATATTACAGAGATCAGACTTTTATGATGGCTTTGGGTGAGCTTTCTGTCCAGAAATATTTTGCACAGCTTTACGCTCATACCAATGTGGAGGCCGAACCAGCCTCCGCCGGTCGATTGATGAATGGTCACTTTGCAACCCGCTCACTGAATGAAGATGGCAGCTGGAAAGAGCTGACTAAAATGTATAATTCTGCAGCGGATATTTCTCCTACTGCGGCACAAATGCCAAAATTGTTGGGGTTAGCTTTTGCCTCCAAACTATTCAGAGAAAACAAAGGCCTCAAGCATCTAAAAGATTTTTCAATCAATGGAAATGAAGTTGCCTGGGGAACAATAGGGAATGCCTCAACTTCTGAAGGGATATTTTTTGAGGCAATCAATGCTGCAGGCGTCATGCAAGTACCGATGGTCATCTCGGTTTGGGATGATGGTTATGGAATTTCAGTTCCCCAAGAATTTCACACGACAAAGGGTAGTATTTCCGAGGTATTGAGTGGATTTCAGAGAACTGAAAACCAAAAAGGCTTTGAGATTTTCAAGGTCAAAGGTTGGGATTATGAAGGATTATTGCATGCATATATCCAGGCAGGTGAAATTGCCCGGGAAGGTCATGTGCCAGTCCTTATCCATGTGGATGAAATGACCCAACCCCAAGGACATTCTACATCCGGTTCCCATGAGCGATATAAGTCTGCGGAAAGACTTGCATGGGAAAGAGAGTGGGATTGTCTGGCAAAATTCAGAGAATATATTCTGACTAACGAGATTGCTACAGCTGATGCACTTGACAAAATCGAGTCGGAAGCCAAAGCGATTGTCAAGGAACAGAAGGAAGCAGCTTGGGCTGAATTTTCTGGTGAAATAAAAAGCGAACTTAAGGAAGCGGTGTCTCTTATCAGGGATTCGGCATCTCATAGCACCAGGAAAATTGTCCTCAATCAATTTGCTGATGAGTTGTCAAAAACCATCAATCCGATTCGAAAAGATGTAATAAGTGCTGTCAGAAAGGCCTTGTTTACGCTTCGATTTGATTCTGAAACGAGCAAAGCTCAGCTTAAAAGCTGGTTTGAAAAACAGGAGTCACTTAATCACGATCGATACAACAGTCATTTATATTCTACTTCAGAATGGAATGTTCTGAATATTAAAGAAATTCCTGCGAGTTATGAAGAGAAATCACCTATGGCGGACGGAAGAGAAGTCTTGCAGGCATTTTTCGATTACACGCTGGAGCATGATCCAAGATTCTTCGCTTTTGGCGAGGATGTAGGGAAAATAGGTGACGTCAATCAAGCTTTCGCAGGGCTTCAAGCCAAACACGGTGAAACTCGAGTAATCGATACCGGTATTCGTGAATCCACCATCATTGGCCAGGGAATCGGAGCAGCACTCAGAGGATTGAGGCCAATTGCTGAGATTCAATATTTGGATTATTTGCTTTATGGATTGCAGATGCTTTCAGATGATTTGGCTTGCCTGCAATACAGAACAAAAGGAGGGCAAAAAGCGCCTCTTATAGTTAGGACCAGAGGCCACAGACTTGAAGGAGTCTGGCATGCCGGTTCTCCAATGGGAATGATTCTTTCTTCGCTTCGAGGAATGATCGTATGTGTTCCAAGAGACATGACCCAGGCAGCAGGAATGTATAAAACTCTTCTGGAATCAGATGAGCCGGGTATTGTGATTGAATGTCTGAATGGCTATCGTTTAAAGGAGAAAATGCCGTCGAATCTTGGTCAATACACGGTACCAATGGGAAAACCGGAAATATTAAAAGTTGGGTCTGATATCACGGTGGTGACGTATGGTTCCATGTGCCGAATCGTGATGGAAGCAGCTACTGAACTTGCCGAAATCGGAATTGATGTGGAAGTGATCGATGTACAGACGTTGTTACCCTTCGATGTTTATGGAGTGATAGGAGAATCGGTAAAGAAAACCAATCGGGTTATTTTTGCAGATGAAGATGTGCCGGGCGCAGCTTCTGCATTTATGATGCAGCAGGTGATAGAAAATCAGGATGTCTTCAAATATCTGGATTCAGAACCACAGACTTTGGCAGCAAAACCACATAGAACGGCTTATTCCTCAGATGGAGATTATTTCTCCAAGCCAAGTATAGAAGACGTTGTGGAGAAAGTTTATGCAATAATGCATGAAACAGATCCTAAAAAGTTTCCAATGATCTAACAAAAAATCCCTCAATTGAGGGATTTTTTGTTAGGGAGAGATCCTGGTGATTTGTTTTAAAGTCACTTCAGGACTTGAGACTTGATTGCTTCGGTTGAGATCTCTGTCTTGGACTTCAACATCAACCCGAATCGTATCAGTTCTGAAAATGGATTGCCAACCAGAAGAAAGCATCCCATATCTGATATTTCCTTCGACAGCCTGACCTTCTTCTGTGGTTAAAATTCTTGGGAATCGACCATTAAAAGTAGTGTAGAAGGGAGGATCGGACCATTTGAATTCAGTGAATTTTCCGTTTCTCTTGATATAAAACCGAACGAAAATATTGTATTGATTGGGATTCTGTTTCACCCAAATGGTGTCTTTGACTACCTGATTGTTGATAATCGGATCAATAACCCAATCAACAGGATTATAGGAAGGAGCTTCAGGAGGCCTGTTTGCATAGGTTATGAGATTTCCGGCGGCATCTCTTTGGTAATCTACCGCATTAAACGGAGGGTTGATATCTGTAGCCGAAAGTCCTAAATCTCCTTCTGCATCTTGAAATTTAATTCCTACAATAAGGGAATCCGGACCAGAAGTAGGTGCATATTCCAGAGATTCAAAAGTAATCTGGGGAATCGTTGGGAAATTTTCCGGAGGATTTACGCAGGCAAATGAAACAACAAGTAAAAAGAATAATCCTAATTGGCTTTTGAAACGCATAGGTCGGAAGTAAATTTACAACCAAAGTTAATCTGATCCTTTGATTGGGTTGATGCAAATTATAAAACGATGCAGGATTTTAAAAGTTTTTCAGAAGGGCTTAATAATATATCTCCTAAAGACTTCGAATCTCGTGCATTGGAACTGTTTCGGTTCCAGGCAAAAAGCAATGAGATTTACCAATCATACCTGAATGCAAGGAAAGTTGATTTGGATTCCATAAAAAGTCTTGAACAAATTCCTTTTCTTCCGATTCGTTTTTTTAAAGATTTCAAAGTAGTCAGCGGTTCTCTTACAGATTTTGAGGATTTTTACTCAAGCAGTGGTACCACTGGGATGATTACAAGTAGACATTACATTTGGTCTGAAAGCTGGTACCTGAATCATGCCCAGGAAATTTTCGAAAATACGTATTGCTCACTCAAAGACTTCCATGTTTTAGCATTGCTTCCGGCATATTTGGAGCGACAGGGAAGTAGCCTGGTAAGTATGGCGGATCATTTTATCAGAGAAAGTCAATCTGAGCATTCCGGATTTTACCTGTACAATCAGGATGAACTTCTGTACAAGCTTGAGCTTTTATCAGGAGATAAAAGAAAAATCCTTCTTCTGGGAGTGACCTTTGCTCTACTGGATCTGGCTGAATCCGGTAAAGCTTTTTCGCCTCCCGGGAATTTAATTGTAATGGAGACCGGTGGAATGAAAGGAAGGCGAAAAGAGATGATTCGGGAGGAAGTTCGTGACATTTTGAAGCCTTTTTTTGGAGTTCCAACTATCCATTCA
The DNA here is from genome assembly GCA_029945945.1 of Algoriphagus sp. Classification (GTDB taxonomy): domain Bacteria; phylum Bacteroidota; class Bacteroidia; order Cytophagales; family Cyclobacteriaceae; genus Algoriphagus. Next base: position 1,105,007 of record JAQSDM010000005.1, read on the forward strand.
GAATATGGAATGACTGAATTGATGTCTCAGGCTTATTCAAAAGGAGAGGGTAAATATACAGTTCCGGCTTCGATGCGCGTTTTTCTTCGGGACGTAAATGATCCGCTCAGTTGGGCTAATCGATCACAGGGTGGAATAAACATTATAGACCTGGCAAACTTCCATTCCTGTGCGTTCATCGAGACACAAGATTTGGGAAGGTTTGACGAAAATGGTTATCTGGAGGTATTGGGTAGATTTGACAACAGTGAAATCAGGGGCTGCAACTTGTTGGTGCAGTAATTGCTATCTTAAAAATTAATAGACATATTTGACCTGCCTAAAATATTACGTATGAAAAAATTAGCAACGATTGCCTTATTGATTGGAGTTTTAGCTTTAGGAGCTTGTGCTTCCAGCAAACCTTGTCCTGCTTACGCAAAAGCACCGGTTTCTCAGAAAGCTAATAGCTAAAAAATATGCTGACCGTTAATAGTCAGCATATTTTTTAATATCCTCAAGGCTAATAGTTGATTCTCCGAGAATCACAAGCCTTTCCACTACATTCCTAAGTTCACGGATATTTCCAGTCCATGGAAATTCCTGAAGTTTTTTCAATGCATCCGGTGAGATTGTTTTTTTTGCATCTCCGCTTTCCTGAGCAATATCTTCCAGAAATTTATCCACTAGAAGCGGGATATCGTCCTTACGTTCTTTCAGTGAAGGAACCTGGATCAAAATCACACTTAACCTATGGTAGAGATCCTCTCTGAATCTATTTTGCTCTATTTCTTTCTTCAAATCTTTATTCGTCGCAGCCAATACTCGCACATCGACTTTGATATCCCGGTCGCTTCCAACCCGATTAATCAGATTTTCCTGAAGGGCACGAAGTACTTTGGATTGGGCAGAAAGTGACATGTCACCGATTTCGTCCAGAAACAAAGTTCCTCCCTGGGCTTGTTCAAATTTTCCTTGTCGAAGTTTATGGGCTGAGGTGAAAGCACCTTTTTCATGCCCGAAAAGCTCACTTTCGATCAATTCGGAAGGGATTGCTGCGCAATTTACCGCTACAAAAGGCTCCGCTGCCCGGTTGCTTTTTTGATGAATCCAATGAGCTACTAATTCTTTTCCGGTACCGTTTGGACCGGTAATTAATACCCTTGCATCCGTCGGAGCCACCTTTTCAATAGTTTGCTTGACGTGTAAGATCGCTGGAGATTCACCCACCATATCGAGCTTTTTGGAGAGCTTCTTTTTCAAGACCTTAGTCTCGGTAACAAGGTTCTTTTTGTCAAGCGCATTTCTTACTGTCAAAAGAAGTCTGTTCAAATCGGGTGGCTTCGGTATAAAATCAAAAGCTCCTTTTTTGGTTGCTTCGACGGCAGTTTCTATGCTGCCATGCGCCGAAATCATGATGAACTGAGGAGATCGATCCATAGCTTTCGCCTGATCAAGAACTTCTATTCCATCCATTTTGGGCATTTTCACATCGCAAAGCACGAGGTCAAAATCTTCTTCGCGAAGTTTGGCCAAGCCTTCTTCTCCGTCTTTTGCTTCGGATACTTCAAATTTTTCGTACTCAAGAATTTCCCGTAGGGTAGAGCGGATGACTTTTTCGTCATCGATGATCAAGATTTTTGACATAGTTTCAATATAAAGGAAAAAAGTGCAAGTCTGTAAGCCGGGTTCTGTTTCCCTTGCGGGATTCTTGTCATTTATCTAGGCCTGAACTCGCGCGCAGGCTCAATCGATCTACCCGCCCCGGATTTCCGACGAATCGGAATCGAACGAGCAGCTCTTCGTCCGGGGCCTATTTGATCTTTCAACCCATAAGGTTTGCCATGCAACTGATGTCACCATCAGCCCGGTGGGCTCTTACCCCACCTTTTCACCCTTATCCATCCCGATAGAAATCGGGTCGGACGGTTTATTTTCTGTGGCACTAGCTGTATACTGACCGTTCCCAGTCAGCACCCTTCCCGTTAGGAAGTATGGCGCTCTGCGTTGCCCGGACTTTCCTCTCTCCCTTGCGAGACAGCGACAAGACGACTTGCACCCTGCAAAGTACGGTAATTTCTTCCATTAGGATTCCATTTTCATAGATTCAGTATTCCTTTGGATGAATGGTAGGTTGATTAATATCTGAGCCAACTCAAACTTTTGTTTGCGATAGAGTTCTGAAATGTTTTACAAAGACTGGTGGCAACAGGATTCGAATTTAATTTTTAAAATATTTTCGAAAACCTGAAAACCTTTCAGCATCCTGCCTGTTATTAATCTGTAAAGCAGTTAATGCTTTTCTTCATAGTGCTGGGTTGAGCCGCTCCGAAAGGGGCGGTTCTTTTTTTACCCCATTCCGGATTAACTTTTTTTATTAAAAAAAGAAAGAATGCAACTCAACAGGAAAGACTTTGTGAAGCAAAAATCCTGAATCCCCAATCCGTTCGAATTCTTACCTTTGAAGTGTAAATTGAAACGATATGATTTTAGTTGGAAATGCAGTGCTGTCCGATGATATAAAAGAGAATTTTTTCGTTTGTGACCTGGAAGCCTGTAAAGGCGCTTGTTGTGTAGAAGGGGATGCCGGAGCTCCGCTTGAGGATTCAGAAACACAGATTTTGGAAGATATCTATCCGATCGTAAAAGACTATATCACTGAAGAAGGACGCCAGGCTATCGAAAGACAGGGCACATGGGTGATTGATAATGACGGTGACAAAGGTACTCCGACCATTGGAGAAAACCGGGAATGTGCTTATGCTTTATATGATGAGCGCGGCATTCTCAAATGCGGAATCGAACAAGCTTATCTCGCGGGTAAGACTGATTTCAAGAAGCCGATTTCCTGTCATCTTTATCCGATCCGGGTTACCAAATACGACCAATTTGATGCGCTGAATTACGACCGCTGGCATATCTGCGATCCGGCTTGTCAACTTGGAAAAAGCCTTCAGGTTCCTCTTTATAAGTTCCTCAAAGATGCTTTGGTAAGAAAGTATGGGGAGGAATGGTACGCTAGTTTGCTTGAAGAGATTGAAGGTTAATTAATCACCCTGCTGCCTCGTAGGCTTTTTTTAGCCAATCGATCACTTCATCTGTTATTTCAGATTCATGAGTTGCAGAGATTTTATGGCTGCACATGGCATTGGATTTTGTTTCCGCTTCCAGAATTCCTATTGCAGGTTGGCCTTTCAAATTAATCCCGATTTCATATCGGGTTTTGGTTGCTGGAATCAGCATGGCGAATTGCTTTTTGCGCTTGACGCTGACGTAGGCATTTTTGGGAGCGAATTCAATGTCGTTTCCAAATCCCTCAATTGCTCCCAAAAGCTTTAAATAAATAGGCCAGAAATTCTCTTTTCCCTGGTACTGTTTTTTCACAAGTTCATCCTGATCCTCAGCTGAACCGGCATCCGTTTTCAGAGCTTTGTGTGCAACCAGATTGGCGAAACCATGTGAAAAGCTATGCTTTTCTTTGAGCAGTTTCAGGATTTCTCCATGCTTGCTCAACTTTTCGGACTGAACTAAAGCAATCCATTCTTCCAGACTTTTGCCCGTGTTTTTCTGAAGATTTTCAATCATTGTTTGGGTGCCGGCATCCATGGTATTTTGGGTTTTAATTTTCTAATTCTACTAAAACAGGGAAGTGGTCAGAACCTTGTATGAGCTGGTTTCTGATAGATTGGATCAAGGGATCATCTTTTTCCAGATTTGGGTTCCAGACTTTTCCCTGAATTACCTTCAGGCCCTGACTGACCAGAATATGATCAATCAGCACGTTTAATTGATCTCCCGTGATTCGATCCTTGTACCTGCTGGAATACGGAGTCCAGCCATAAGAATTCAATTTGGGCTTTGGTAAGGTTGATTTTAACACAAACTCAGGTTTCCAAAGATCGCCAAGCAGGATTTCAACAGCACTTTTACTGAATTTATTTTCATAAAAATCAAGATCAAATCCATCGTTGATATCGCCCATCACAATGACTTGTTGTCCTTTTTCAAGGTAGTCATCGCAGCGTTCGCGGATAGACAGACATTCTGCGAAAAGCTTCAACCTGTCCCTCTGAGATATTTGCTCAAATCTGGCGTAATCCACCATGTCAAAAATCCCCTTTGACTTGGTATGAGCAATGATCACCCTGCTGAAAAGCTGGTCATCCAACCCAAGAATACTCAATTCCAAAGGAGGACGATAATGCTCGTATTGCTCTTTGATGAGTCGGTTGGTGGTGTCAGTCAGAAATGGTTCATCAAATCTTTTTCCCGGACCAATTTCCGGAGTGAAAAGGACTTTGAGTTTATTGGGGTTGTAAAGTGCGCAGAGTTCCTGCTGTCCGGAGGAAGGAAATCCATGGATTCCTTTCAATGGTGAACCGGGTAGAAAATGTTGAGCCCAAGTTTCCAGCTGAATGGTTGCGGTTTTACTTCCGTTTACCAGCGTATTGGGACCTTCGGCGATCCCGAGAAAATCCGGATCCATGGCCTGGACTATTTCGGCAAGCTGCTGACTTCGCTTGGCATCTTTCCCTGTGGTTTTGAGGGATCCGTCTTCTTCAAACAGATCCCTCATCCACTCCATATTGTAAACTGCGATTTTTGCTTTCATAAAAAATTCAGATTAAAGAAGTACCTAACTAAGTTAAATAATTGATTAATAGAGTTTTTAGAAAGCAGCGAAAATCATCTTAAACTTTGACGTAAATACGCTTTTTGTCCATCCATAATCCGATCAGCCAGATCAGCAGCATGTAGCTGATGGCAAAAAGGAAAGAAGCGTTTTTTGGTCCCAGCCAACTTGTATAGGCAGTTTCGTAGATCAGACCTCTCAGGTTGCCATCTCCAACCGGAATCATGGAAATAAGAGAAATCACGACTCCTGACAATACATAAAGGATCAATGGATTTCTGCCAAAAACTTGAAAGAAATAAGTCCAATTGGTGATTTTTTGAACCTCAATTACGAAGATCAATCCTGCCAGAATGATCAAATCCCATCCGACAGTCACCAATACATACGGGCTTGTCCAGATTTTTTTGTTGATAGGGAAAAGCAAATCCCAAGCATAACTGAACAAGATCAGTACCACTCCAAGTGCCAGCAGATTTCTCACTGTTGTTCCGGTATTTCCTTTGGACTGAATCATTTTACCGACGAGGTAACCTGCAATTACATTCACAATTGAAGTCAATGTGCTGAGAATTCCTTCCGGGTCAAAAGGAATTCCTTCTCCCATATACATTCTCTCAGCGCCTACGACCAATAAATCCAGTTTGATCGCTGCGTTTCCGGCAAGACCATAAGGGTCTCCGGCATCTCCGAAGAAATACATAATCGGCCAGTATAGAAGCAAAGCCAAACCGCTAAAAATCCATCCGAGTTTTTCTCCTCCAAAGTATAAAATCAAGGCTGCGAAAAAGTAGGATAAAGCAATACGCTGTAGTACACCAAAGAATCTAACTTCCGATAAAGTTATGAAAACTCTTTCTCCTGCCTCGTTGATGTCAAAGAATGGAAAAGCATTCAGCAGCCAGCCGATCACAAATATGAGGAGCGTTCTTTTTCCAACTTTCTTTAAGAATTCGCTTCGTGGGATTTCCTGAAGCTTTTTCATCGCAAAACTCATTGCATTACCGACCACGAAGAGGAAGGTGGGAAATACAAGATCCGTCGGGGTAAATCCATGCCAATCAGCGTGTGCTAGCGGAGCATATAGATTATTCCAACTTCCCGGTGTGTTGACAATAATCATGAAAGCAATGGTAAGTCCACGAAGTACATCGAGAGCGAGATATCGGTTTCCTAAACCTGTTGAAATAGGGATTTGAGCCATAGTGAGTGGATTGATTGGTGGGTTTATTGGGTTTATTGGGATGATAACCTTGAAGCTTCAAGATAAAAGATTATCTCGTTTTATGCCTTTCCCCTGTCAAATTTCCACTTGATGTAGGGAAAAAAATTGGCAGAAAACCAAATGCCTCTTAAGCTTACTAATATGAAAAATGAGGATGTCAGAATGATACGATTGAAGAAAGCTTAGGCAGAAAGGAAACCTGGAATTGCTGAATAAGTCATAAGAGGATTCATTTTTTTTTCTTTAAAAATCAGGTAAAAGTCAACTCAGAAATTAATGTGATTATTTTTGAGTTGACTTGACTTTTTCTAATTTAGATAGTATTTAATGAATTGATTTTTAACAATTTAAATTTTTGAAGTATGAAAAAGTTACTGATTTTAACTGTTTTGGCACTTGTAGCCTGGGGTTGTAATACTAAAATAGAATCCACTCACGAAACTGCATTGCCAGCAGATGATCCATACTCCAAGGGTATTTTGGTTTTTCTTGACTCAAAGGATTTCACATCTGTTTTAGATGATGATCCGGATGCGTTTAATGAGGGTTGGACTCAGGAGCAAATTGAAAAATTAGCCTCCCCCAAAAAGGAGAAAATTAAAGAGTTCAGTAAAAAGAATTTCGATCTTGATTTAAAAGACGATGAGATCCATGTCGAAGTTGACTCCTGGTTCTTTGCGGGAAAAATTACTCCTATTCAACTTAGAAAAATTGAATCAAATATTAAAGTAATCGAAAACTACCCGAACTATGAGATTGATGTCCATAGCAGAAAGCCCATGATGCAGGGCGGACCGGTAATTCAAAGTCGAAAACCCATGATGCAGGAGGAGTTGAGATATGATTCCGTTCGATTTGCGAGTGATTTGATTTTGCTTGCTGGTGGCGGGGATACTCTTGTGCCTAGGAAAAATGAAACAATCTGGATTGTGGATTCTGGAATTGATAAAAATCATCAGGATCTGAAATCTTCGGTTGACACAACAAGAGGCTTCTGCAATTTGCCAGGTGGAGCATGTGATCAATATGTGGATGAAAATGGACATGGAACCCTGATCGCAGGTGTAATAGGTGGAAAAGCCTTTAATCAAACCACTGCAGGAAATAACCAATATATAGGGATTAACGGAGTCTACCCTGGCGCAAAGATGGTCTCTGTCAGAGTTTTGGATTCAAGCGGAACTGGAACGTTAAACACATTTGCTGCCGGATTGGACTACCTTTTAACGAAAGTGGTAGCTGGCGATGTAGTCAATATTAGTCTTGGCAAGCCGGATGTTAATAATTGTAACTGGGGTCCTTTGGGACAGAAAATATCCAGACTGGCTATTGATAAAAACGTGACGGTGGTATTATCTGCAGGAAATGATACTTCACCATCCCTATCAAATTTCCCTGGTTGCATTGATAATGTTCCAAATATCATCACGGTTGGTTCTATTAATGTTTACTGTGCCGGAACGGAGTTTTTCTATTCAAGCTTCTCGAATTATGGTAAACCTTCCATTGATTGGGTTGCCCCAGGCGAACTGATTTTTTCTACCTATTTGAACAATGAGTACGGGTTGGTTTCCGGTACCTCATTCTCAGCAGCAATTGTTTCCGGAATAGTTTATGGTAAAGGAGGTGCTCCGGACACGCTTGGAATGGTAAGCAGAGGAGCAGATAGTAGTCAGTATTCAATCGCGTATTGGCGTAAATAAAAAGCTGATAATGGCCCTTTTTGATCTTTTCAAAAAGGGCTTTTTGTGTTTTGGGTAAAATGAATTGCATTAAATTTTAATTGAGCATTCAAAAAGTTACATTAATGAAACAAATTTTTGAACCATGAAAAAGCTGATTCTTTCCCTATTACTTTTCTCATTCACTTTCTCGGGATTCTCCCAGGAGAGTTATGTAGTTATCCTGAATGAAAGTCCGGTTGTTCAGGAGATGGAAGGAGATAATGATCGCCAAAACCAGTCAACTAGAAATCTTAATAAGAGGAATGAAAAGTTGAATCGATTGGACGCATTCATCTCTGAGAAGAAGATCAATGTGGGTCAGGAAAGAAAATTTGTAGATGGAAGAGTGGGATTTGTTGCCCGGCTAAATGACTCAGAAATAGGGGATCTCTCTGGCGATCCCAGAGTAAAAGGAGTTTACATGGATTTTAAGATGCAAAGCAGACCGATGATGCAGTCCGGAACTCCCATTATCCAAGGAACAAGGCCTATCATGCAGAGCTGGAATTACAATGAAAGCACCAAAGCGAGTTGTGCAATTGATTTGGCAGGCGGGTCTTCTGATTCAAGGTCCAGAAATACTTCTGTATGGGTTATTGACTCGGGAGTGGATCAAAACCACTTGGATTTGAGAGTAAATAGCAGCCAATCTTTTTCAAAATCATTTGTGGAAGGCGAGGGCCCGTATCAGGATTTTATCGGACACGGAACGCATTGTGCCGGAATTATCGGCGGAACAGGAGCGGGGAATCCGGGAGTTACCGGAGTTTCTGCAGGTGCAGATATTATTTCAGTGAAAGTGCTCGATCGCACTGGTGAAGGCAGTTGGTCAAGTCTGGTTTTGGCGCTTGATCATGTGATCAAGTTTGCCAAACGCGGAGATGTAATTTTAATGAGTTTGGGGGCAAATGTTAACGGATGCTCAAGTGAGACACCTGTCCTTGGTGAGTTGATTCAGGAGATCGGCAGCCGGGGAATTTTTGTAGTCATGTCAGCTGGAAATGACTCAGGCTTTGCTGAAAACAACCTTCCTGGCTGTGTAAATGGGCCAAATGTATTTACGGTAGGTTCTCTTGATTCAAGTTGTCAGGATGGAATTAGCGGATGTTCCAGCTATTCAAATTTCGGTGCTCCGGTGGATTGGGCTGCACCAGGGAATTACATTTTCTCAACATTCCCCGGGAATTCATATCAGGTGATGTCTGGTTCTTCCATGTCTGCAGCCCTGGTTGCTGGAATTATTCATGCAAGAAACGGAGCTCCTAATTCAATTGGATCTATAGATTGCGGAGGAGCTTCTTATCAGATCCCTGGGCGCTAGCAGCCAGATTTTCATTCATCTGTTCTATGTCTTTCTTAATGGTAGCGATTAGTTTCCGGTATTCAGGATTTTGTCGAATCGAATCAAAAGCCATGTTATTTTCAACCATGAAATAATCTCTCCATCCAAGTTCATAAGCCAGCTTTAAGTTATTTATTGCTTCAGTTTCCTGGTTTTTCAACACATAACCCATCGAGATATATAGAGGTAAATTATAATCTCTATCCCCATCCTCTATGGCATCAATTCGGATTTTTATGGCAATGTCTATTAACCTCTGTGCCTCTGACTTATTTTCTATGAGGGCTGCCAGATAAAATGGAACAGGGAAATAAGGGTCAGAATCATATGCTTCGTTCATATTGAGCGACTGCTGAAGGTTTTCTTTTGCTAAACCCTGATTTTTCGAATAGAAAGAAATCAGTCCTGCAGCCTCGAAATGCCTGGATCCATGCTCAGTTCCCTCAATAAAAATTTTGGGTAAAAGCTCCAATGCCTCATCAGTTGAATTATCACTTAAAAAAGAGTACGCATATTGCTCATAAGTGACAGGATCTTTTTGGATGGATAACGATTGGTCAAACCACTTTTTTGCTTCGATCTGGTTCCCAAGGATTCGGTAAATCCATCCGGCAATCTGAAAAGGGATATAGTTCTTTGGATTTATGGCTGCAGATCTGGATTGAAGTTGAAGAGATTTATCTAATTGACCGTTTGAAAAATAGACCGTCGCCAGGTTTCCAATTGCTGATGACAAGTTAGGATTGAGCGCCAAAGCCTTTTCAAAAGAAACCTGAGACAAGTCCTTTCTGCCTTTGTAATAATAAGCGGAACCTTGAGAGCTAAATGCTTCAGATAGGTATGGGTCGATTTCAAGCGCTTTACTGCTGGCTTCCAGACTGTAATCCAACCAATCCATTCCCAATCCAAAATAACTCATCTGGGAATATGCATCAGCTAATCCTGTATAAGCCATAGCGTAATCCGGATCTATTGAAATTGCTTTTTTAAATGTTTCTGCAGCGAGCAAATTGGTAGCTGAGTCATATTTATAATATTGATCGCGCCCTTTCAAATACATTTCATAAGCCGAAAAGCTTGATGTTTGAGCTTTCCCGATTTGATTTTGTTCTTCCACACTTAAGTTGGCATCCAACGCTTTTGCGATTTCCCTGGCAATTTCGGTTTGTACCAAAAAAATGTCTTTCGAGTCCCGATCGAAGCTTTCTTCCCAAAGATTCTTATCCTTGCTGACATCAACCAACTGCACGCTAATTCTGATTTTGTCTTCGTCCCACTGAACAGAACCAATCAGAATTGTACTGACATTCAGGGTTTCAGCAATTTCCTTCAATGAGGGTCTCCCTTTTTTATATTCCCGTACGGCGTCTTTGGAAATTACTTTCAGCGAATTAACCTTCGATATTTGGGAAATCACATCCGAGGTCAAGCCATCGGAAAAAAAGTCCTGATCCACGTTTCCGCTGAGGTTTTCAAATGGAAGGACTGCAACAGATTTTTCTCTGTCATCCCAATTTCGATTATCTCCAAAAATTGAGAATATCAAGTAGCCGACAAGGATGAAAACCGCAGAAATTCCAACCCAATATTTCCAAAGGTTTCTATCTTGAAATTTGATGTTTTGAAGAACTTCGTTTCTCTTGGGAACAGCAAGTGGAGTGTTTGTCAAGGCGTAAAGCTCTATTTCATTCTCGACATTTTTGAGGTTGAAAGCGCCTAGCTTGATTGCGGAAAAATCCAAACCGGTTGGAATATTTTGAAATACTTTTTCGGAAATCAATATGCTGGAAGGAGTACCGACACTTTGGATCCTTGAAGCGAGATTTACAGCATCTCCAAATACATCACCATGATCAAAAATGACCTCCCCGCTATGCAAACCAATTCGGAGTTCAAATTCTCTATTCTTTTTACAAAATTCCTGTATTTCTAAAGCCGCTGAAAGTGCTTCAGGAACAGTCTCGAAGACAGCCAATATACCATCACCAAGTTCTTTGATGATTTTTCCGCGATGCTTTTCGAAAATCTCTGTATGGGCAGCAAGATTTTTCTTCATCAACCGAAATGCAGCATCCTCATCCCGGCCCATCAATCGGGTGTAGCCAACTATATCAGAAAAATAGACTACAGATAGTTTTCGGTTTAGTTCTTGGTTCATAAAAAAGGTAAGACTAACTCGAATATAGAACTCGTAATTAGTTGGTTCAAGCTAGGAAATTTTGAGTATGTATAAAAGTCCTGATAATTTCGGTCTTGTACTTTTCTTTGCTGCCAGTATATTTTTCCTATAATTATTTCGTCTGCCAGATTACTATACTAAGGCGAAAATTGATTGTGTGTCGCACAAACTCAGATTTATTAAGACTTATAAAATCTTGACCATCGGCTTGTATTTGGCGAGCAGAGCATCGTTTTCCTCTTCGCCCTCATTGGAATTTGAACTGTTGAATACCTCAGGCCGGATTCCATATTCCACCAAAATTGTTGCAGCCTGAACCATAATTGCCTGAAGAATAGCAACTCCGATGACAGTTGATGTTGCTCCAACTTTCAAGGAAAGCCCTGGAATAGAAATACCAGCATCACCGATTTCTCCGCAATTGTCGAGGAAAAGATCGGCAATTTGAAAAAGTTTTTTATTCGAAGAGTGCCGGGATTCTACGCTGTTGCTATGGGCCAAATTCGTGATGCATATCGTTTTTGCTCCTTTTGAGTTGGCATGAAGAGCCAACTCAATGCTGACGGCATTTCTCCCTGAATTGGAAGCAATGATGAAAATATCGTTTTCCGTCAGCGTGTAAGGCTTCATTATCTCCGCTGCGTAGCCTTCTTTTCTCTCTATTTCGGTGCTTTTGGAAGCACTTTCATGAAGCATCAATGCCGAATCCAAAATCGGAATAACTCTGGCAAATCCTCCCGCCCGATAGAAAATCTCCTCGGCAAACATGTGGGAGTGCCCTGTTCCACTGATGTAAATCCAACCTCCTTTGCCCAGACTTTCAGCGATCATTTGAGCGGCTTGTAGGATTTGATTCTCCTGCGCAAAAGCTTTTTTAAGCTTCTGGAAAATCAAGTCTTTGTATTGGATAAAAGCTTTGGGAGCCATGGGATTAATTTAGCAAGATCTCATCTATGAAAATCCAGCCCTTCGAACCTGCACTTGGGTGCCAATTCGGCAATTTTGAGATGGGTGAAATCCTGACTCTGATTTTTTCAAGTGGGTTCGTTCCCAGGGCATATTCAAGAACTTCGGGCCTCGATTCCTTCTCTTTTTCCGATTGAGTTGGAACCTCGTTAATCACGGAAATCCACTTTCCTTGTGAAAATGTCCAGATCTCAACTTTTGCGGGAGGGAAAATATGGGAGCCTTCATTATAGAATAAGCTCAGAGCAAGTTCTTTCGGTGCCTTTCCATTTTCTATGCTAAACTCCAAATCCAACGGCTGGTCCTGATATCCGAGCCATTCTCCGGAACCATGATTGTTTTTTCCTTTTATCTGATCAAAAAGAGTCGCTGCTCCCTGAGCTTTGTACTTTTCGTTCGGTTGAGTTTTCAGGTTCAAGTCAGTTGGGGTAATTCCTGATTTCATCACCAGAGCTTCAATGCTTGGACTTCTTTTCCAGTCAGGAGCAAAGGATTTTGCTTTGATTTTCTCCGTCTTTTTCAACCAAATTGATTCTTTGAAAACCGGGCTGGAAATGCTGTCTGGTTCCGAACCATCGAGCGTGTACCGTATTTCGGCGGTTTTGATCGGGTGGGAGATGATCAGTTCGATACTGTCTTTGAAGAGAACTTTTTCTAATTCAATCTTCGGAGAATTGAGCGCGTAAATCACTCCTCTGCCATCATATCCAAAATCGATTTTGGTTTGAGGTAAGGCCGTTTTCAATTTTTCTTTTTGGGCATCATCCAATCCGCTTTGCCAGAGGTAAAGTTTTTGGAGGTTTTTTATTTTTACCAAATCCTCCAGGCTTTCAGGATCGAGTTGATTTCCGGAAAGTGCCAGGCTTCTGAGATTTTCCAAAGACACGAGATTTTCAAGTTGCTTTGAATCCAGATCAGTGAAGTTGAGTTGAAGCTCTTCAAGGTTTGATAATTCTGAAAGGAATTTCAGGTCAACTCCTGCAAGAGGCATTTTATTCAGGTTCAGTTTCACGATCTGGTTTTTCACTTTCTTAAAATCATTCAAGGAAGCAGGATCGAAAGCTGAAATCCCAAAATAGGAAACCACCAAAGCAGGAGATTCGGGATAGATTGGCTGAACTTTGCGAAAGAAATTATTGAGTTCCTCCACTTCATCGGGATCAGCCGGATCAAACGTGTAGGCTTTTGCTGAATTAAATTTTAAAGAAGCAAGCTGGAAGAGTTCGCTTTTCGGATCAGCTTCTTCTACTTTCTGTTCAAAACTTGCCCCTGAAGCAACCCATTCCATCAAAATCTCGATTTCCTCATCCGTAAGTTGTGGCTTATTCTTCGGAGGCATGTGCTTCTTATCATCTCCTGGAAGATTGATTCGCTGGATGAGCAGGGAGTTTTCGAAATCGCCGGCAATCACAAACGGACCTGATTTCCCTCCTTTTTTCAGTCCTTCTAGATAATCCATTCGAAGTTCGCCTTTGATTTTTCCTTCCTTGTGGCAGCTTTGGCACTTGGCCTCCAGGATCGGCTGAACCATATCTCTGAAAATCTCAGCTTCTGACATGGCAACCAATTCTACTTCGGCAGATTTGATCGGAGCTAATAGAAAATCCTCTCCATGAGTCAGATTGGCGCCAAGATGACCGGTGATAAAAATCCCTGCGACCAAAGCCAACGTGAGTGGTTTGAGAGCCCGGAAGGAACGGTCCCGGAGGAAATAGATACCTACAGATAAAACAAAAATCCCAATTCCAACCCATTGATGCCAGAAAAGTGCATCCCCTTCGTATTCTTCCTGAGCCAATATCAATCCGGCGACCACAGTGAGCCCGGCAAAATTAATCCCTGCCAGAAAGCTCAGATCACCGATTTCACGGATTTCTTTTTTATCCCGTATTCCCGGAATCCAAAAGAAAATCAGTCCTAAAAGCAATAAAACGATCGGGAAGTGGAGCAATAGCGGATGAGTGCGACCAACCAACTGAAGCCAATCCGGAAGAAGAATTCCCGATCCGGCAATTATGAAAATAAAGGCTAAACCCAACCATGCAAACAGGGCATTTTCCAGAAGGGAGATAATCTTACTGATTTTGAGCATACGATCGGATTAAGCGATAAGGTCTTTAATCACTTTACCAGAAACATCTGTAAGCCGATACCTTCTTCCAAGATGCTTGAAAGTTAATCTCTCGTGGTCTATTCCCATCAGATTGAGGATGGTGGCCTGAAAGTCATGGACATGTACAGGATTTTCGACAATGTTGTATCCAAATTCATCGGTCTCGCCATAGACGATTCCAGGCTTCACTCCGCCTCCGGCCATCCATATAGAGAATGCTCGGGGATGGTGATCGCGACCGTAGTTTTCCGGCAGGATTTTTCCCTGGCAATAATTTGTCCTGCCGAATTCACCTCCCCAAATCACGAGTGTCTCATCCAATAAGCCTCTTTGCTTCAAATCTGTAATTAATGCTGCTGAAGCCTGATCCACGTCTTTCGCCTGTCCGATCATTTGATTGGGAAGATCGCCATGCGCATCCCAACCCTGATGGTAAAGCTGTACAAATCGAACTCCGCTTTCAGAAAGCTTTCTTGCCAAAAGACAATTGGCTGCATAGGTCCCGGGCACGAGACAATCTGGTCCGTACATTTTGATCACGCTGTCCGGTTCTTTGGAAATGTCCGTCATTTCCGGAACGGCGGTCTGCATTCTATATGCCATTTCGTATTGCTGAACCTTGGCTGAAATCTGAGGATCGTTGAATTCCTTAAAGCTGAGATCGTTTATCGCAGCAATCTGATCAATCATTTTTCGTCGTTCATCCCGGTTCATGGATTTTGGATCCTTGAGGTAAAGCACGGGATCTTCTGAATTCGAAAACTGAACTCCCTGATGGGTTGCATCCAGGAATCCGTTGCTCCAAAGTTTGGAATAAACACCTTGCCCATTTCCTTTTCCGCGGCTCAAAAGCACGCAGAAAGCCGGTAAATTGCTGTTTTCACTTCCTAATCCATAACTCAACCAAGAACCCATGCTTGGTCGATTTCCAACTTGTGCACCCGTTTGGAAGAATGTCAAAGCCGGATCATGATTGATCGCTTCAGTATGCATTGACTTCACGATGCAAATATCATCTACGACGCTTGCTGTATGCGGGAAAATGGAAGAAATCCAGGCGCGGCTTTCTCCATATTGCTGAAAAGGAAAATAAGATCCCACAAGAGGGAAAGATTTTTGGTCAGCAGTCATACCAGTCAATCGTTGCCCTCCACGGATGGATTCAGGAAGTTCCTGACCAATGTTTTTATTCAAAAGTGGTTTGTAATCAAATGTCTCCAATTGGCTTGGAGCTCCATTCTGAAACAGATAAATAACCCGCTTTGCCTTTGGGGCAAAATGGGGGAGTGCATCCATGATAGCGTCTTCCGAAGGATTGCCTCCTTTGAATAAATCGGGAATTAGTAGAGATCCCAATGCTGCGCTTCCCACTCCCAAACTCAATCGGGAAAGGAATTTTCGTCTGTTCAGATTAAGTCCCTGTTCTAAAATTTCCTTTTCCATATCAGGACTTAGTTATCGTTTCTTCCAGATTATACATGCTTACAATTACCTGCATCAAGGCAGCCGTTTCAGGTTTGATGTTTTTTTCGTCCAGCGGATATTCTCCGACTTCGAGAGTTGGCTTAACCTGATCAGGGTTTTCGCTAAACCTGTTCAACTGATCTTTATAATACCCTGACAAGATCGACTTTTCTTTCGCGCTCATTTCCCGGCAGAGGATTCGTTTGAAAGCCATTTCTATCGCTTTTTCACTATCAGTATTTTCATTCAAAAGATTGCTTGCCAAAACCCGCGAAGCTTCCAAAACCATCGGATCGTTCATCATCACCAAAGCTTGAAGTGGTGTGTTGGTTCGTCCTCTCCCGATCTCACATCGATCCCGATTGCTCGAGTCAAAAATGATTGCTTTTGGGGGAGGAACTGTCAATTTGATGAAATTGTAAATTCCTCGTCGGTAGAGATCGTCTCCTTTGTCCTGAATATAAGTAGCCAAAACCCCACGACCCGAAGTCGCTGACTCCCAGATTCCGGGAGGCTGATAGGGCTTTACACTTGGTCCGCCAAGTTTTTTATGAAGCATTCCACTGCTTGCCCAAACCAGATCCTGAATATTTTCTGCTGGTAATCTCATTCTTGGAGCCCTTGCCAGATAGATATTGTCCGGGTCGATTTCAAGATGGGCTTTGGTGATGGCTGCAGACTGTTTATAAGTGGATGAACTTAAAATCTGCTTCATCAGGCGCTTGATGTCCCAGCCATTTTCCATGAAATCCACTGCAAGCCAATCCAACAGTTGAGGATGGCTGGGCAAGTCTCCCTGCATTCCAAAGTCTCCGGCAGATTTAACGATTCCTCTTCCGAAGATTTCCTGCCAAATCAGATTGACAAACACACGGGCGGTTAAGGGATTGTCCCGATTAGTGGCCCATTTAGCCAACCCCAGTCGGTTTTTCTCGGCATTATCAGGAAATTTAAGGATTGAAGCCGGGGTAGAAGCTTCTACAGGAATGGTTGGCGCATCGTAAACTCCGCGATCCAAAATATGAGTTGTCCGCTTGGCTTCTCCCTCAAGTTCTCCCATCACAGAGATGCTAAGACGGGTTGTGTCTTTGTGATTGACAAAGCTCAGGATGCCTGAAAGATCTTCTTGATCAACCCAAAGTATTGGGGTTTTCGCAGGCTTTGAGGTACTTACGTCTCCTTCAAATCCTTTCTCAAGTGAGTTGTTGAAGAATGCGAACATCTGGTAATAATCCTTCTGTGAAATTGGATCATACTTATGGTCATGGCATTGTGCACATTCCATCGTGATTCCCAGAATTCCTTTGCTGAACGTATTCGTTTTATCCAGGACGTACTCGATTCGGTATTCTTCATGAATCACTCCGCCTTCTTCGGTGTATTTATGATTTCTGTTGAAAGCTGTGGCAAGAATCTGTTCTTTGGTCGCGTCGGGCATCAGGTCTCCGGCAAGCTGCCAGGTGAGAAACTGGTCGTAAGAAAGGTTTTTGTTGAAAGCATGAATCAGCCAATCCCGATAAGGCCATTGGGACCGGATATTATCATCCTGATAGCCATAACTGTCTGAATATCGGGAAATGTCCAGCCAAAGGATCGCGAGTTTTTCTCCAAAAGCAGCATCTGCCAAAAGTCCATCCAGCAGGTCCTCGTATGTATTTTCTCCTGAAAAATCCCCGAATTTGTCCAGGATTTCGGGGCTGGGAGGGAGGCCTGTCAGATCCAGACTTGCCCGCTTGATCAACTCATGAGGTTTGGCTTCCGGGTTTGGGTCAAGACCGATTTCCTCCATTTTCCGAAGTGCGAACAAATCAATTTCATTTGTTGCCCATTCATTTTTTTCCGGAAGCGTTGGTTTTTCAGCTTTCACAAAAGCCCAGTGAGGCTCATACTTCGCACCTTGCTTGATCCATGCTTTTATCAACTCTATTTCTTTTTCAGTCAGGGAAAGATTGGATTCCGGCGGAGGCATGAGTTCGGTCGGATCTTCTGAAGTGATTCGGTGGTAAACTTGTGATTCTTCAAGATTTCCGGCCACCAAGGCAAACTTTCCCGGACTTTCTTTCAAAGCCATGAATGCACCTTCTTCTGTATCCAATCTGAGATTTGCTTCCCGCTTATTGGCATCAGGGCCATGGCAGGCAAAGCATTTGTCTGAAAGGATAGGTCGAATATGGAAGTTATAGCTTACTGCTTCATTATCGGCAAGCTTGAAATCTGATTGAGTAGAATTTTGGCAGCCCCAGCATAATAAAACTGAGAAAAAAAGTGCCCAAATTCTCTTGGAGAAGGTAATTGGCATTTTGGGTTTCTTAATTATTTCCCAAATAAGTTATGGGAAATAATTAGAAAAGTAGCCAAGTGTTTCTAGCTTTTTTATAAAAAACAGAACACAAAAAAAGCCGGCTGATAAAAGCCGGCTTTCAAATTATTTGAATACTGAGAAATCAAAACTTTCCAGAAACTTCGTCGTGAAGTCTCCTTCAATGAATTTCGGGTCATTGAGCAATGCGATGTGGAATGGAATCGTGGTTTTGATCCCGTCGATTACAAATTCTTCCAGAGCCCTCTTCATTCTTACAATCACTTCTTCTCTCGACTGACCGCTGACAATCAGCTTGGCAATCATAGAATCGTAGTTTGGAGGAATGACATAACCTGCATAGACGTGTGAGTCAACTCTTACACCTCGTCCACCAGGAATATGAAGATTCAGGATTTTTCCCGGACTAGGTCTGAAACCATGAGCAACATCTTCAGCATTGATTCTGCACTCCATAGCGAATAGCTTCGGGAAATAATTTCTTCCGCTGATTGTTTCACCGGCTGCTACTTTGATTTGTTCTTTGATCAGATCAAAATCTGTTACTTCTTCCGTGATTGGATGCTCCACTTGAATACGGGTGTTCATCTCCATGAAGTAGAAGTTGCGATTCTTGTCCACCAGGAATTCGATCGTACCAGCACCTTCGTATTTGATGGCTTCTGCTCCTTTGATGGCAGCTTTGCCCATTGCTTCACGGAGTTCTTCTGTGATGAATGGGGAAGGAGTTTCTTCAACCAGTTTCTGATGTCTTCTCTGAATAGAGCAATCACGCTCAGAAAGATGACAAGCTTTGCCAGTTCGGTCGCCTACTATTTGAATCTCAATGTGTCTGGGTTCTTCTACGAATTTCTCAAGGTACAAGCCATCGTTTCCGAAGGCAGCACTTGATTCCATTCTTGCGTCATCCCACGCCTTTTTAAAATCTTTATCTTCTTTGACAATTCTCATCCCACGGCCACCACCACCGGCAGTTGCTTTCAGAATGACAGGGTATCCAATTTCATTTGCGATGACCAAACCTTGCTCTATGGAATCAATCAGACCTACAGAACCTGGAATTGTTGGGACACCGGCTTCCTTCATGGTTGCTTTTGCCGTTGCTTTATCACCCATTTTGGCGATCATGTCCGGGCTTGCACCGATGAACTTGATGTTATATTCCTCACAAATTCTGGAAAATTCCGCGTTTTCTGAAAGGAATCCATATCCCGGATGAATTGCGTCGGCATTGGTGATTTCAGCTGCAGCAATGATTCTCGGGATATTCAGGTAGGACTCCCGGCTAGGCGCAGGTCCGATACAAACTGCTTCGTCTGCAAATCTTACGTGCAAACTATCTTTGTCTACCGTGGAATAAACCGCTACTGTTTTTATCCCCATCTCTTTACAGGTCCGGATAATTCTAAGTGCGATTTCGCCTCGGTTGGCTATTAATATTTTTTTGAACACAGGGTTTTTTCTTTGGGTGTGAAAAAATTAACCAGCTGGGTCTACCAGGAATAATGGCTGATCGTATTCTACCGGGGAAGCATTTGAAACCAGGATTTTCACGATTTTGCCTGAAATCTCAGATTCAATTTCGTTGAAAAGTTTCATGGCTTCAATGATGCAAACGGTCTGGCCAGCTTTGATTGAATCGCCTTCCGTGACAAATGAAGGAGAATCAGGATTTGGAGTCAAATAGAAAGTACCGATCATTGGAGATTTGATCTCCAGCAAGTTGGAAGGAATCACAACCGGAGCCTGAACAGCAACTGGTGCAGCAATATGAGCGGCAACAGCTGGGGCAGGGGCATGAACGAGAGCTGGTGCACTTTCCACCATTCGAACTTGACCAGGATCTGCGTATTTTTTTATTGAAAGTTCAAATTCGTCTGTTTTGATTTTCACTTCCGCCAAACCGGAATTTGAGATATAATCGATCAATTCCTGAATCTCTTTTGGTTTCATAGGGCTCTTTTTTTGAGGGATGTTTTCAGACATCTTGTGTTGGGTTTTAAAACAATAAAGCTGCGTGAATTTATTCAAGTCACACAGCTAAAGTTAACTTATTTTACTCTTTCGGAGTAAGAACCATCTCTGGTATCTACTCGGATCATTGTGTCTTGCTCCACAAAAAGTGGAACCATTACGATTGCTCCTGTTTCCAAAGTTGCTGGCTTTTGAGCATTCGTTGCAGTATCGCCTTTAATTCCTGGTTCTGTATAAGTAATCATCAATTCTACAAAAGGAGGTAACTCAACTGCCAGTGGGGTTTCAGTTTCATCATGAACCATGATATCTACCATCTGACCATCCTTGAGAAGTTTTGGTCTTTCAATTAACTTTTCCTGAATAGAGATCTGCTCGAAGGTAGAAGTATCCATGAAGTTGTAACCCATCTCATCCGCATAGAGGAATTGATGAGGTCTTTTCTCAACGCGCGCCGTGATCACTTTTTCACCGGCGTTGAAGGTCTTGTCTAAAGTTTTACCACTCGTAAGACTTTTAAACTTTGTTCTTACGAATGCTGGCCCTTTTCCTGGTTTCACATGCTGAAATTCCGTGATGGAATAAATATCATTGTTTAATACCAGACAAAGTCCATTCTTGAAATCTGCAGTACTTGCCATATTTGGTTATTATTAATTTTTCTTTAGATTTTATTTGGGATCGTAAGCCCACTTCAAGTAGATGGAACCCCAAGTGAATCCACCTCCAAATGCTGCAAGGATCAGATTGTCACCTTTTTTGAGTTGGCTTTCATAGTCCCAGAGGCAAAGAGGAATTGTAGCAGCAGTGGTGTTGCCATAATTTTCAATGTTCATCATCACTTTATCCTGTCCGATTCCCATTCTGTTGGCAGTTGCATCAATGATCCTTTTATTTGCCTGATGTGGTACAAGCCAGGCAACGTCCTCACCTTTTAAGCCATTTCTTTCCATGACTTCAGCACTAACCTCAGCCATGTTTGTTACTGCAAATTTATAAACTGTTGAACCTTCCTGATACGCATAATGCTCTCTGGCTTCCACAGTCTCAAGAGTAGCGGGCTTTCTGCTTCCTCCGGCTTTCATGTGAAGAAAATGCTCTCCTGAACCATCTGATTTCAGAATAGCATCCATTATTCCGTAATCTTCAGTTGTTGCTTCCAATAAAACTGCACCTGCGCCATCACCGAAAAGAATACAAGTCGTTCGGTCTGTATAATCAACGATCGCTGACATCTTATCAGCACCTACGACGATTACTTTTTTATGTGTACCTGCCTGAATAAACTGACTTCCCATTTGTAGGGCATACAAAAAACCTGAACAGGCAGCTGAAATATCGAAACTGAAACTCTTCTTCGCTCCAACTTTATCTGCGATGATATTTGCCGTTGCCGGGAAAGGCATATCAGGTGTCACCGTAGCACAGATGATCAATTCGATATCCATCGGATCTGTACCGGTCTTTTCCAAAAGGCCTTTTACCGCCTCAATTCCCATTACAGAAGTACCTTGGTTTTCACCTTTTAATATTCTGCGCTCTTTAATTCCTGTTCTCGAAACGATCCACTCATCGTTTGTTTCAACCAGTTTTTCCAGTTCTTTATTGGTAAGTCTGTATTCAGGAACATATCCCTGAATTCCGGTTATCATGGCTCTGAGTTTGGTCATTTTTCTGATTTTAATTTGAAGCTCCTAGTCTTGGTTGAGCTTCTTGCGGGGTTGGTATTTGCAATGGCTTCTGTAAGAGAAGTGCAAAAATATTACAATTGTCAGTCACCACCAAAACAATTCCTGATGCTAAGAGCTAACACTTTGAGATACAGTGTTTTTGTATTGGGTATAAACCAAAAAATCCACTCGCCAAAGCGAATGGATTTTCAATAAATGATAGAAGGCTAATTAAGCCGTGATTTCTTTCTCAATGATAACTTGTCCTTTGAAGTACAATTTACCGTCCAACCAGTAAGCTCTGTGTGGCAAGTGCATCTCACCGGTAGTCTGGCATTTAGCCAATCCTGGTGCTTCCAACTTGTAGTGAGTTCTTCTTTTATCTCTTCTGGTTTTCGAAATTTTTCGTTTAGGATGTGCCATTTTATGCGTGGTTTTTAATTATTCCTTATTTTTTAACTTTTTCAATAATTCCCATCTGGGATCGATTGGTTCATTTTCTTCTTCACTGGTCTCTGAATCTTCGCCGGACTTTTCAGCGGCAGGCTTGTCGATGTAGGCATATCCGCCTTCACCTTCGTAATCTTCATTATCCAGTTCATTTCTGTAATCCGGATGAATTTTCTTTAGAGGCAAAGCCAGTAAGATAAACTCATAAATCAACTGAGCAACATTAACAACCGGGGTGTCCCTGGTAATCATAATCACGTCCTCATTGATTTCCTGTTCTTCAGATCCGTACTTGTAGATGATCTTTTCTGTAAAATCGAGAGGATGATCAAACTCCTCCAAACTTCTGTCGCAGGTCAGCCTTACGGAGCCTTTGATGTGAAAAGGCATGTCTATCAAATTTGCTCCTTTGTCCATGATAACCCGTACGGTTAACTGGCCTTGTTTCACTATTTCATTGTCTTCAAAATGCTGGAAGAAAGAATCTCCAATCTGGAAGTCAATTTCGTGCCTTCCCTCTTTGAACTTAATTACTTCAATATCAAAGGTTTTAAAGAATTTCACGATTACTTAGCTCGATTTAAGAGCGCAAATTTAGGGAATATTTTAAAAAGTTTGAAACAGAATTTAAAATATTCTTTGGTGACTCCAACTATTAGGATCCTATTTGGATTTTTTAGTCCAATATCTCCTCTGGATGATGCAATGCGATGATGTCCGACGCAAGCAAAATAGCCGCTCTCATTGATCCTTCATCCGCCAGATTTTTCCCTGCAATATTATAGGCAGTTCCATGGTCGGGTGATGTTCGGACGACTGGAAGACCTGCGGTAAAGTTCACTCCGGTGCTGAAAGCGATAGATTTGAAAGGAATCAATCCCTGGTCGTGATACATCGCAAGGATTCCGTCAAACTTGGTCTGGTGCATCATACCGAAAAAACCATCTGCGGGATAGGGGCCAAAAACATATTTATTTTGATCCTTCAATTCACGAATTGCAGGCTTGATAATTTTTTCTTCCTCTTCGCCCAGCAGCCCTTCTTCACCTGCATGTGGATTTAGTCCCAAGACAGCAATTTTTGGCTTATTGATTCCAAAATCATTTTCCAGGCTTTTTAAAAGGAGATTAGCTTTTTGGATGATTCGCTCTTTAGTAATCGTTTCTGATACTTTTGCCAAAGGCACATGACCCGTCACCAATCCTACTCTTAGTTGCTCAGCCACCATCAGCATCAGACTTGAACTTGAACCGACTGCTTCCGTGATGAATTCTGTATGGCCTATAAATGAAAGTTCTTCCGAATTGATGTTATTTTTGTTTACAGGTGCAGTGACCAAAGCCTGGATTTTTCCAGCTTTCAGATCATTCACGGCTGCTTTCAATACCTCCAAAGCAAACTTACCTGCTTCCTGAGTTTCTACTCCTGGGATCACATCCGGACATTCCTCCGTCACGTTGATCACATTGATTTTCTTGTGCTGGATTTCTTCTATGCTGCGAATTTGTACAAAATTGAAGTCCTCCAGATTCAGAAGTTTTCTGTAAAAAGTCAGTGCTTTGCCATGGGCATAGATTAATGGGGTGAAAGACTTGTGGGTTCGATTGTCCATAATCGCTTTCATCGTGACCTCAGGTCCGATTCCATTGATATCACCTATGCTAATCCCAATAATGGGTCTTGACTTTTTTGCGTTCATACGATTCGGTTTTGAAAGCCCGGTGCCTTGGTGGGGCAATCTTACTTTAGACCTTTAGGAATATTCTCTTAATTTTAGGCCTGCAATTTATAAAATTTTATCAGAGCTAACCGATGGAAAAAGTCAAAGCCAAAAAACACCTTGGACAGCACTTTTTGACCGATTTGAGTATTGCTGAGCAAATCGCTCAGGCGGTCAAAGGGCATGGAGGTGTCACCAAAGTCCTGGAAATTGGTCCGGGTATGGGGGTGCTGACAGATTATCTGCTTAAAGGACCTCTGGAACTGTATATAATAGATATTGACAAAGAGTCAATCGCCTATCTGTGCAAGAAATATCCGGAGCTCGGGGATAAAATTATTCAGGGAGATTTTCTGAGACTGGATCTCAGAAAGACCTTTGAGGAGAAATATGCCATCATTGGTAATTTTCCCTACAACATTTCCTCCCAGATTTTATTCAAAGTCCTGGAAGAAAAAGATAAGGTAACCGAGGTTGTCTGCATGCTTCAAAAAGAAGTCGCCAAACGGATTGCCTCGCCAAAGGGAAATAAAGACTACGGAATCCTGTCTGTTTTGCTTCAGGCATTTTACGATATAGAATATCTTTTCTCAGTGCCGCCGGAGGTTTTTGATCCGCCTCCAAAAGTCAATTCCGGTGTAATCAGACTTACCCGAAATCAAACTGAAAAGCTGGATTGCAGCGAAAAGCTTTTTTTCCAGGTTGTAAAAGCAGGATTTGCCACTCGAAGGAAAACGCTGAGGAATTGCCTGAAATCTCTCCAAATTCCGGAGGAATTAAAGGCTAATCCCATCATGGACAAACGTGCTGAGCAACTGGACGTGGCTGATTTTGTGTTTCTAACCCAACAAATAGAGGCTTCCCGTGGAAATCGTTAAACAATTCGAACTTTCTAAAGAGTATCTGGAGAGCCTGCGTCGAGGAATTGAGGCAGAGGATCTGGAATTTATCCGCGAGTCTCTCGATGGTGTTAATGTGGCCGACGTGGCCGCTATCTTGGATGAGCTTTCTTTGGATGAGTCGATCTATGTGCTTCGAATCCTCCCGGGCCAATTGGCCGCTGATATTTTAATAGAGCTGGATGATACCACGCTGTTTAGGGTTCTGAAGGAAATGAATGAGGAGGAAATCTCTTCATTCATCGAAATGATGGACTCCGATGACGGTGCGGACATTTTAAATCTTCTTCCCGAAAAAGAGCGGGAAGATGTAATCAGTCACTTTAAAGATCAGGTCAAGTCGGATCAAATCCTCGAACTCTTACGTTACGAAGAAGATACGGCCGGTGGTATCATGGCCAAGGAATATATCCGGGCCAATAAAAACTGGAATGTTGTTCAGACGATTAACGAGATCCGGAGACAGGCCGAAAACGTTGAGAAAATCTATTCGATTTACGTAGTCAACAACAAACAGCAATTGTTGGGAAGAGTTTCACTGAAAAAAATTGTCTTGGCTGCTGAAGACACCAGGATAGAAGATATTTATGATGATGAGGTAGTTTCAGTTCCAACTCATATGGACCAGGAACATGTAGCCGAAATCATGAGAAAGTATGACCTGGAATCTGTTCCGGTGGTAAATTCTAAAAATAAACTAGTCGGGCGGATTACAGTCGATGACATTCTGGACGTTATCCGAGAAGAAGCCGATGAGGATATTCAGGCCATGTCAGGTATCTCTGATACCGTTGATGAATATGACAGCGTCATCAAACTCACAAAAGCGAGGCTTCCCTGGTTGATGATCGGGATTGTCGGCGGTCTGCTGGGAGCTGGGTTTATTGGTTTTTTCGAAGAGGGATTGAGCAAAGTAACCGCCCTTGCATTTTTCATTCCGCTGATTACAGCTACCGGCGGAAATGTCGGAATCCAGTCTTCCTCACTTGTTGTGCAGTCTCTTGCCAACAAATCTGCTTTTGATGATTCGCTTTGGGCGAGGTTTGTGAAAGGTTTGATCGTTGCGATTATCAATGGATTGATCCTGGCGACGTTTGTCTTTGGTGTGGTGGTTTTATTTTATCACACAGAGGTGGCATTCGCCTTGGTGGTCTCTATTGCGCTTTTCTCAGTCGTTTTACTTTCTTCTTTTATGGGCACTTTCACACCCATTGTCCTGGATAGATTTGGTATTAATCCTGCACTGGCATCAGGTCCGTTTATTACAACGGCAAATGATTTGATCGGCCTTGCAGTTTATTTTTTGGTGGCAATGTCTCTTTTGAATATTTAAGAATTTCAAAAATGAAGATCCTGATTATTGACGAAATGCATCCAAGCATTGTTCCAATGCTGAAAAAAGACAGGCACGTAGTTACCTATGCTCCCAAAATCACCCGGGCCGAAATTCTAGGTCAGGTTGAAGAATATGATGGACTGATCATTCGCTCCAAAACCCCGATGGATCGCGAACTTCTGGAGAGAGCGACCAACCTGAAATTCATAGGAAGGGCAGGAGCGGGGCTTGATCAGATTGACTTGGATTATTTAGTGACGCGTGGAATCAAGCTTTTTCATGCAGCAAAAGGAAACAGAGATGCCGTAGCCGAGCATGCTTTAGGGATGATTTTGGCTTTGTTCAATCAGTTACCAAAAGCCGATCAGGAAGTTAGGAAAGGGATTTGGGATCGTGAAGGAAATAGGGGGCATGAGCTTGCCGGAAAAACCGTCGGAATCATGGGATATGGGAACATGGGAAAAGCGTTTTCGAAGCGTCTTCAGGGATTCAAAGTAAAGGTGCTTGCGTATGATAAATTTAAGCTGGGCTTTGGCGATGAGTTTGTTCAGGAAGTGACTTGGGAAAAGCTCAAAGCAGAAGCAGATATTTTGAGCATTCATGTTCCGTTGACTTCGGAAACACGTGATTTTTTCACTCTTGAAGAGGTGGAAAGTTTTACCAAACCGTTTTGGCTGGTCAATACAGCGAGAGGGGAAGTCATTACTTTCAGGACATTAAATGAGGGATTGGATCGGGGGATTCTTCGCGGAGCAATTCTAGATGTTCTGGAAAATGAGAAATTTCTAAAGTTCACACCCGAGCAAAAATCAGAATTTGAAAAGCTGGCTGCCCGAGCCAATGTTCTTTTTAGTCCGCATGTAGCCGGATGGACTTTTGAGTCATATGAGAAAATAAATAAAGTGCTCGTAAAGAAAATCAGGAAAGCTTTTAAGTAAATTTCAGCTGTTATTTGAGGCTTTTAGAAAACAAGCTTGCTTTGCTTTGTATGGAAGGTTTGCTATCTTTGAGCGTTATATAAAAGGCGAGTAACAAAGTAACGGTCCCTCTCACGCGACCGTTACTTTGTTTTTTATGCCTTTTGAAGAGAAGAAAAAAACTATGGGAACAATACAATATTACACCGAAGAGGGCCTGAAAAGACTGAAAGATGAACTTCAGGAGTTGAAGGGCAAAGGAAGAATGGATATCGCCAAGCAGATTGCAGAAGCGAGAGATAAAGGTGATTTAAGTGAAAATGCAGAGTATGATGCTGCGAAAGATGCACAAGGTCACCTCGAACTTAAAATTGCAAAACTGGAAGCAGTTGTAGGCAATGCCAGAATTCTGGATAATTCCCAAATGGATACTTCCAAAGTTGGGATTCTTTGTACCGTTAAAATCAAAAACGTAAAGAGCGGAATGACCGTGAGCTACACCTTGGTATCCGAAGAGGAAGCTGATTTGAAAGCCGGAAAGATTTCGTTGGCCTCTCCTTTTGGAAAGGGATTGGTTGGAAAATCATTGGGAGATATCGCTGAGATCAATGCTCCGGCAGGCCAGCTGCAATTCGAAATCCTGGAAATCAATTATTAATATCTACCCGGCTCGTCCGGGTTTTTTTTATATAAAAGCTATGGCAACTATTTTCACCAAAATCATCAATAGAGAAATTCCCGCTCAAATTGTAGCTGAGGATGAGAATTACATTGCATTCCTGGATATCATGCCATTGGTCAAAGGTCATGTGCTGGTAGTGCCAAAACAGGAAGTGAATTATATTTTTGACATGGAGCCTGAGTCATTGGCAGGATTGCATCTTTTTGCTCAGAAAGTAGCCAAAGCAATGGACAAAACCATCAAATGTACCCGAATAGGTGTTGCAGTGATAGGTCTGGAAGTGCCTCATGTTCATATCCACTTGGTGCCGCTTCGGACCATGGACGACATTAATTTCACCAGACCCAAGTTGAAATTGACTCCGGAAGAATTGGCGGAAACCGCGGATAAGATCAGATCAGGGTTTTGAATTGATGAGTCTCAGTGTTCAGTCGCAGTGATCAGTTGCAGTGTTCAGTCTCAGTGATCAGTTCTAGTGACCATTCTTAGGGTTTCTGTAGTATCCTTGATATTTCTTGAGTAATCATTTTAGCCTTTTTGAACCAAATTTTTCAGGATTAAGAATCATATAATTTAAAAGTTTTCCAATCTCTTTCACTTTCTCAGTTAGCTTTTCATGTTCTTCTCTTTTCAAATATTCACATTCAAAAGCGAAGTCTAACCATACTTGGGTTTCGCTATTTTCCATATCTGAATCAGAGAGTTTTGAAATAAAGTGGGCTGGATAAAGTCTTTTTCTATAAGATTCGCCGATACAAGCACAAACAGATCTTGCTGATCTCCTTCTTTGATCAGTTAAAGAATATTTCTCCTCTTTTGGAAACGATTTACTTAGATAGAAAATCTCCATCGCTAGTTCAAATCCTTTTTGATATGCCAGTAACCCCTTAAAATCCATTTTCGAAAAAGTTTAATTGAAAAATCTCATTCTTTTTTGATGAATAAAATGATAACCAGTAACTCTCATGATGATCAATGTTAACCTCTTGCTCTAAATACTGATACTGAAAACTGATACTGATTATTGCTATTGTCACTGTAACTGACCACCGAACTGCGACTGAATACTGCGACTACTACTGACTACTGCGACTGAATACCGAAAACTGCGACTGAACACTATGACTGAAAACTGCGACTGAATACTGTCAACTGACTGTCAATCAAATCTATCCGCAGAAAATCTGGGAGTTCCTCCCTTTTGCGTAGCTACAAAAGCACCTAGTTTGCAGGCAAAATCTAGGATTTCTTTTGGATTTTTATCGTCGAGGTATGTCTTAACAAAGCCGCTCAAAAATGCATCTCCTGCACCGATGCTGTCTTCCACTTTTACTTTGTATCCGGGATGCTCTGTGATTACTCCTTTTTGGTAGATCAATGCACCCTTTGATCCACGGGTCACGCAGATGATTTCCATCGGAAAGTGCTGATCAAGATATCCGCAAAGGCTTTCCACTGAGGGTTCGGTTTTGAAATAATCAGCAAAAATCTCCAACTCGTCTTCATTGATTTTCAGGACATCCGCATATCCCAGAAGTGTTTCAATTACTTCGAAATCATAAAACGGCGGACGAAGATTCGCGTCAAAAACCCGCAAAACAGGATGGCGAAGCAGGTGAAGAAGTGTCTTTAAGCTTTCTGTATTTCTCACCCCCAATGAGCCAAAAACAAATGCATCTGCATCTTCTACTGCCTGATCCATTTCATCATTCCATTGGATAAAGTCCCACGCAACCGGAGAGACAATTGTGTATTTGATGTTTTCCGGGTCGGAATTATCCACCAAAACTCTGGATGTTTCATGCTCAAAGTTGGTTTGGATCAAGTCTACCGGAATTTCAAAACTGTTCAGAAACTCAAGGAGATTTCGGCCACCTGTATCATTTCCGATTGCAGAAATAAGTCTGGAGTTCAATCCCAACTGGTGCAAATTGAGCGCTACGTTCATTGGGGCGCCACCAGCCACCGCTCCGGACGGAAGACAGTCCCAGAGCATTTCTCCGAAAATGACAACTTTATGCGACATGTTTTTGA
This sequence comes from Algoriphagus sp., assembly GCA_029945945.1. GTDB lineage: Bacteria > Bacteroidota > Bacteroidia > Cytophagales > Cyclobacteriaceae > Algoriphagus. The sequence goes on from JAQSDM010000005.1 coordinate 1,134,634, forward strand.
TGTAAGTCTTGTTGAATTTCTTCTAATGATCGGCCTTTGGTTTCAGGCATTTTGTATTTCACCCACCAAAGTTGCCAGACCATCATCAAAGCAAAGAATGCAAAGATATATCCTGGACCGAATTGGTTGGCAAAGAAAGGAAAGACGTTGGCAATCAATGCTGCAAGAATCCAATGAGTGAAGCAACCGATGGATTGACCGTAAGCGCGGAGTTCATTTGGAAACACCTCAGAGATAAACACCCAAATCACAGACCCTTGACCGATGGCATGTGAAGTAATGAAACCGAATACAAAAATTGGAAGCCAGAAGGAATCTATTCCCCCGACCAGGAAATTATAGGCCATCAGGGAAAGTGAGATGATGTATCCGAATGAGCCGATATACATGAGTTTTTTCCTTCCAAGCCGATCAATCAGATAGAGGCCCAGGAAAGTTCCGATCAGGTTGACCACGCCAATTCCAATCGTGGAAATCAAGGCATTTTCCGTGGAAATCCCTGCCATTTCGAACACTCTCGGAGCGAAATAAATGATGGCATTTATCCCTGAAACCTGATTGAAGAAAGCAATAAAAATTGCCAGCATGGTAGTGGAAATGAAAGCTTTGGTAAAGAGTGCCGAGAAACTTCCTTTCTGCTTCAGCAATTTTTCTTCTTCGATTGCCAGGCGAATTGCTTCATCCACCCCTTCTGGATCTGTTCTGGTGAGAATTGCTCTCGCTCTTGGCTCATCATTGAATTTGGTGAGTATCCATCTTGGACTTTCCGGAATCAGGAAAATCATCACTGTGTAAATAATTGCCGGAATAGCTTCCACGCCCATCATCCATCTCCATTCTTCAGGAATTCCTGCTGTCCCAATCAGGTAATTGGATAAATAAGCCATCAGGATTCCGAAAACGATGTTGAATTGGTAAAGAGCAACCAACAAGCCTCGGTTTTTTGCGGGAGCAATTTCTGAAATATACATCGGTGCGACGACTGAAGATGCTCCTACTCCAAGGCCTCCAAGAAATCTAAAGAATGTGAAAGACTCCACGTCCCAGGCAATTCCCGAGCCCAACGCGGATACGAAGTAAAAGACCCCGATCCACAAAAGGCTTTTCTTCCTTCCAAGTTTGTCTGCAGGGATTCCTCCAAACAGTGCCCCGATAACGGTTCCATAAAGTGCCGATGCAATAGCAAGCCCATGGGCCAGATCACTGAGTTTCCAGACTTCCTGAATTGCCCTCTCAGCTCCGGATATTACAGCTGTATCAAAGCCAAATAAAAAGCCGCCCAAAGCGGCTGTGATTGAAAGGAAAAATGCGTAGCTCTTTGAAGACATGGATGAATTGGGCTTATTAGATTTTACTAAACTAAATAGAACCCGAATAAATCAAAACTTATCAGGCTCTTTTCCTGGCAGATTATCTGAAAGGGTAAACAAAGCTTCCAAATCTATCCATTATTGCTTTTTCCAATTCTTCATGGTGACTGGGGTGGGAAATTCGCATCAGTTCATGGGCACGCTGACGGAGGTTTTTTCCATACAAATTTGCCACTCCAAACTCAGTGACGACATACTGCAAATGAGCTCGAGTGGTTACCACCCCGGCTCCTTCTTTTAGAAAGGGGACAATTTTGGAAGTTCCTTTTTTGGTGCAGGCGGTCATTGCCATGATTGGTTTGCCTCCATCCGAAAGCGATGCACCTCGCATAAAATCCATTTGTCCGCCAACTCCTGAGTAATGATAACTTCCTATGGAATCTGCACAAACCTGACCTGTCAGATCCATTTCCAGGCAACTGTTGATAGATACTACTTTTGGGTTTTTCCGAATGACAGCAGTATCATTCACATAAGCTGCCTCGTGAAATGAATACTCAGGATTGTCGTGGATTTCTTTGTAAAGCGCTGCTGATCCAATGGTGAAAGAGGAGACGACTTTTCCGGGATGTTTTTTCTTGTAAGCATTGGTCACCGCCCCGGATTTCATCAGACCAAGGATTCCGTCGGAAAACATTTCAGTATGAATCCCAAGGTCTTTATGGCTGTGAAGAGAATTAAGAACCGCATCAGGAATAGCTCCGATTCCCATTTGAAGGGTTGCCCGGTCTTCGATCAGATTGGCAATATGATGGCCGATTTGACGCTCCGTTTCCGTGATTTTTTCAGCATAATTCACCTCGAAAAGCGGTTCATCGACATAGATGGCTGCGGCAAACTTTGAAAAATGGATATGGCCGTCACCGTGAGTTCTTGGCATTTGCTTATTGACCTGAGCGATGATGATTCTTGCAGTATCAACAGCCGGTTTGGCGATGTCAATGGATGTTCCCAAAGAGCAATAACCATGGATATCCGGTTCGGAAACATGAATTAAAGCCACGTCAATTTTGAGAATATTTTGTCTGAATAAATGCCCGATCTCACTCAGAAAAATGGGAACATAACCGCCCTGATCAGAATTAACTGCTGACCGTACATTTTCAGAAACGAAAAGAGAATTCATGAAAAAGCTGTCTCTGCAGTCAGGTTCGACCAACGGCATCGGACCAAGGGTGGAAATTGCTACGAGTTCCACATTTCGGAGTTCGTCTTTTCTGGCTGCCAAAGCAAAAAGAAGCGTAGTGGGAGTAGCAGCGCTGCCATGAATAAAAACTCGCTGGTTGCTTTGAATAAGGCTTACTGCGTTTTCCGGGGTGGTGTAACTGATCATCGCTTAAAAGCTTGTGTAATTTGGCCTAATATTAAGGTTTGTTCCCTTCAATTAAGTTGATAAAAATCAGGTAGAGGGAGGAATCTCATCAATTTTTGCCAAATAATATTCTGTTTTCGTCATGATGAAAATCAAGACCTCTTTGATTTTTGTTATATTCGCAGTCGCTAATCATCCTTGATTTTGTTACTTAAAGTGACAATCAACTAAGCCAACGAAGTATTAAACCCAAACTCATGTCTATATCTCAGGAGATTTATAAACCAAAGAATCATATCCGGATTGTCACCGCAGCATCGCTATTTGATGGTCATGATGCGGCCATCAATATTATGCGCCGGATTATTCAATCCACCGGTTGCGAAGTAATCCATTTGGGGCATAACAGATCCGTACAGGAAATCGTCGATTGCGCGATTCAGGAGGATGTTCAGGCAATTGCAATTACTTCTTATCAGGGCGGGCACGTCGAATTTTTCAAGTACATGTATGATCTCCTTCGGCAAAAAGGCGCCGGCCATGTTAAGATTTTTGGCGGCGGTGGGGGGACCATCCATCCTGAAGAAATCCGTGAACTACATGAATATGGGATTTCCAAAATCTACTCTCCCGATAATGGAAGAGCGATGGGCTTGCAAGGAATGATCAACGACTTGGTAATGCAGTGCGATTTCCCAATCGGGGATGTATTGCCTAAAGAATTTACGTTGGTGAAAGAGCGAAAGGAATTCGTAGCCAGGGCAATTTCCGCTTTTGAAAACTTCCCGGAAAACTCAAAGGAAGTTCTCGATCAAATACGAAACCAAAGCAAATCATTGACTACCCCAGTTCTGGGAATTACCGGAACAGGCGGGTCAGGAAAATCCTCATTGGTGGATGAATTGGTTCGTAGATTCCTGATGGATTTTGAATATAAAACTCTGGCAATCATTTCTGTAGATCCATCCAAGCGAAAAACTGGTGGAGCTCTTTTAGGAGATCGGATCCGGATGAATGCCATCCATCACCCTCGGGTTTTCATGCGTTCTTTGGCTACTCGTCAGTCCAATTTAGCACTTTCCAAATACGTGCAGGATGCCGTGGATACCGTGAAAGCGGCGGGTTTTGACATGGTGATTTTGGAGACATCCGGAATCGGTCAGTCTGATACTGAGATCATCGAGCATTCGGATATTTCTCTTTATGTGATGACTCCGGAATATGGTGCAGCTTCTCAGTTGGAGAAAATCGACATGCTGGACTTTGCAAATGTGATTGCGTTGAACAAGTTTGACAAGCGAGGAGCATTGGATGCGATTCGGGATGTGAAAAAGCAATTCAAGCGGAATCATAATCTTTGGGATATTTCAGATGAGGAAATTCCGGTTTTCGGCACCATCGCTTCCCAGTTTAATGACCCGGGAATGAACCAACTTTACCGGGCTTTGATCCATAAAATCAATGAAAAGCATTCAGGTTGGGAAAGTACATTTGAATTAACCGCCGGAACTTCTGAGAAGATTTACATCATTCCACCGGCACGAACACGCTATCTAAGTGAAATCACAGAGAACAATCGAAGCTACGACCGATGGGTAGAGGAGCAGAAAGAAATTGCACAGCAACTCTACAGCATCCAAAAATCAATCGAAGCGATCCGTGACACTAAAATTGAAGACAAGGACAGGTTGATCAAGGAACTTCAGGAAGTCTATGCTCAGGTAGAACTCAACCTCGATCCAAAAAATAAAAAATGGCTGGAAGAATGGCCGGCTGAAGCTGCCCGTTACGGAGAGGATTACTATACGTTCAAAGTTCGCGACAAGGAATTGAAGGTAAAAACCTATCATTCTTCTCTTTCGAATTCCCGAATTCCGAAAGTTTCCATGCCGAAATACGAGGCTTGGGGCGAATTGCTGAAGTGGGGATTAAGAGAAAATCTTCCCGGTTATTTCCCCTACACGGCCGGAGTTTTTCCTTTCAAAAGGGAAGGAGAGGACCCGACCAGGATGTTTGCCGGAGAAGGCGGACCGGAGCGAACCAATAAGCGCTTCCATTATGTGTCCAAAGGAATGCCGGCAAAACGACTTTCAACAGCTTTTGACTCGGTAACTCTTTATGGGGAAGACCCGGATTACAGACCGGATATTTATGGTAAAATCGGTAACTCCGGTGTCAACGTTTGTTGCCTTGACGATGCGAAAAAACTGTATTCAGGCTTTAATCTTGTTGATCCGATGACATCGGTTTCGATGACAATCAATGGTCCTGCAGCGACTATGACGGCATTTTTTATGAATGCAGCCATTGATCAGCAATGTGAGATATACATTAAGGCAAATGGATTGGAAGGTGAAGTAAAACAGAAAATCCAGTCAATTTACAAAGCCAAAAAACTTCCCGTCCCAACTTATAATGCAGACATTCCGGAAGGAAATGAAGGTTTGGGCTTGATGCTTTTGGGTGTGACCGGAGATCAGGTTTTGTCAGCTGAGGTTTATGGAAAAATCAAAGCAGATACCCTTTCCAAAGTGCGAGGAACTGTTCAGGCGGATATTTTGAAAGAAGATCAGGCTCAGAAT
>JAQSDM010000006.1 GCA_029945945.1 Algoriphagus sp.
TACTTCCAAAAAAAGTTGGGTAAGGCTCGTGCCCAACGTGAAAAATAAGAGCCTGGTTCTGATTCTTTTTTTAACCTTTCTTAGTGTCCGGTTTGGATACGCAACCGATTACTATTTTTCAACAAGTACCGGCAATGACAGCAGAACAACTGCTGAGGCTCAAAATGCGGCCACTCCCTGGAAATCCATTGATAAACTCAATGCCATGGCCAGTTCACTCAAAGGAGGAGATCGAATCCTTTTTAAAGCCGGAGAAGTGTTTTACGGTACCATCAAAATCGCTGCATCCGGAGTTTCCGGATCCCCTATCCTATTCACCTCCTATGGAACCGGAGCAAAGCCGGTCATCACTTCCCTGGTCCGTGTCCAAAACTGGGTTTCGCTGGGAAACGGAAAATACCAGGCAGATTTGAGTGCTTACAATCTGAGCAGAGTTCAGGTAGTCCTTATCAACGACCAAATTAAGGAAATCGGACGCTATCCTAATGCCGGCACTTCCAACGGAGGCTATCTGAAGATCGCAAGTGTCAACTCCAGTACCAGCTTCAATACCCAAACTGCCAACCCTTTTACAGGTGCTGTCGGGGAAGTGGTAGTCCGAAAAAACAACTGGATCATCGACCGACATGCCATCGAAAACATCAGCGGTTCTACCATCTCCTTCAAACCAAATGAAAGTGTTTATTCCCCGCTGAAGGATTATGGCTATTTCTTACAAAATCACGTTTCCCTTTTGGACAATTCCGGGGAATGGAGCTACGATCCCGTCTCCAAAAAACTGACCGTCAACCTTTCCGGATTCGATATAAATACGGTCAATGTCATGGCTTCCACCCTGGATTATCTGGTGACCAACAACGCATACACCACCAACCTCTCCTTTTCAAACCTCAATTTTAAAGGCGCAAACACCCATCTTTTTAATATTTCACGGAGTGAAAATGTGAAAATCGAGAACTCTGTGCTCGATTATGCCGGAGAAAATGCAATTGCCTCTTTTGAGATCAAAGGACTGGTGATTCAAAACAACCAAATAAACTATTCGTTCAATTCTGCAATCCATCTCAGATATGGAACCCCGGGAGCAATCATCCGGGGAAACACGATCCAAAACACCATGCCTTTCCAGGGAATGTCCAGAAGCAGTGATTTGAATGGCATTGGCATTTTTCTGGCCAGCGACGGGGACGGAAGTTTGATTGAAAAAAACAATGTGATTAATACCGGCTACAATGCCATTCATTTTGGCGGAAGCTACAGTAAAGTGGTCAATAACTTCATCGATGGCTTCTGTCTCTATAAGCAGGACGGAGGCGGGATCTACATGAACTCCGATGGATTGAGAGACCGCAATAATATAGGAAGGGAAATCACCGGAAACATCGTTCTCAATGGCATAGGAACCAAGCTGGGTACCATGGAGGATGTGGATATCGCAGAGGGAATCTACCTCGATGATAACACCGCCGGGGTAAAGGTTTCCAAAAACACCATCGCCCACGTGAGTGGAAAAGGCGTTTTACTACACAATGCCAATAACATTCAAATCACTGATAATCTCTTATATAAAGCCAAAAGCCAGGTTCAGTTCACCCACGATTTCATGGGGGATCCGATCAGGAATATCAGTGTGACCCAGAATCAGTTTTCTTCAATGGAGAAAACAGACCAGGTCTATTCCCTCTTTTCCATTCTCGATGACATCGGTTCGGTTGGGACATTTACCACCAACTATTTCCTCGATCCCTTTAAAAATGACTTCTTTATTTACACCAGGGGAGTCAATGACCCACAGACAGGAATAAGCCGAAACTTACCCAATTGGAATTCAGCCTTTGGATTTGATGCCAATGCAGTAAAACCCGATCTCAACCTGCCCACTTTCAAAATCACTTCCTCTACCCTGATCAAAGAAAGTAACTTCAGTTCCTCTACTTCGATTATTGCCGGAGTTTACGGAGCAACTTCACAATTGGCTGCCAGCGGAATAGACGGGGGAACATTTAAAATAAATCCAAATACGCAGAACAACGCAACTGTCTATATTCAGATCGGTGCAGTTCAGACTGGCGAAAAAATCCTGATTGAATTTGACATGAAAGGAACTCCGGCGAATATTCCCGTTGATTTGTTTCTGGAAGGAACTTTCAATTTGGACAAAGGAGCCTCCAACGGAAAAGCATCTACGAGCTCTGCCACCAGATCTCACCAGGTTTTATTGAGTTCCCTGACCGCAAAAAGCAACGAAAGCATTGTATTCCGTATTCCTCCCGCTGCCACCGAGGTGCTTTTGGACAACATCAAAATCAGCAAAGTCACCACTGAGGACATTGCGAAAGAATCCTACATCTTCTTTGCCTACAATCCTACCGGGTCCGCTGTCTCACAGCCCTTGGACGGAACCTATGTGAATGCCAAAAATGAAACCTTCAGCGGATCCGTGACCATCCCGGCCTACGGTTCAGTCCTGCTGGCAAGAACCTCTACGGTCACCACTCCGGTGCCCAATCAGGCTCCCACCGTCTCACTCACCAAACCAACCGAAGGTCAGATCTTTACACTGGGAGTAAACCCGGTGGAATTGGTCGCCAATGCCCTGGATCCGGAAGGAAAAATCAGGCAGGTGGAATTCTACAACGGCACTACCCTCCTCTCCACCGTCACGGCTGCGCCTTATTCCTTTAATTGGGCCACCATCACCGCGGGAGACTATCAGGTAACCGCAAAGGTAATCGACGAGGGAGGTCTCAGCGCAACTTCCGCTCCGGTCAGATTCTCGGTCAAAGACCAAACGGTAGCCTACACGGCTTTGATGGTTTCACCCATCAACAATTCAACCATTGAACAAGGAACTCAGCAGGTGGTGCTGAAAACAAATGCGTCCACTTCAGGACTGGCTATCCAGAAAGTGGAATACTTCAACTGGGGCAATCTCCTCACGACTGTGACCGGCGGGAATTTTGAATTTACCTGGCAGACGATCCTGGTAGACAACTATAACGTTACCGCTAAAGTCACAGACAGCAAGGGAATTGTCTACACCACCGATGCGGTTAAGTTTTCTGTCACCGCACCGGCGGTAAATCAGGCACCTACCGTCTCTCTCTCCAATCCAACCGAAGGTCAGATCTTTACCAAAGGAGTGAATACCGTGGAATTGGTCGCCAATGCTCTGGATCCGGAAGGAAAAATCAGGCAGGTGGAATTCTACAACGGCACTACCCTGCTCTCAACTGTAACCGCTGCCCCATATTCCTTTAATTGGGCCACCATCACGGCGGGAGACTATCAGGTAACCGCAAAAGTAATCGACGAAGGAAACCTCAACGCAACCTCTGCACCGGTCAGATTCTCGGTCAAAGACCAAACGGTAGCCTACACGGCTTTGATGGTTTCCCCCATCAACAATTCAACAATTGAGCAAGGAACTCAGCAGGTGGTGCTGAAAACAA
>JAQSDM010000007.1:0-239348 GCA_029945945.1 Algoriphagus sp.
TTTCACAAAGCTTAAAAACTCCCGGAGCAAGATCAAACCGGTGTTTTGAAGTTGACCCGGACGGAAATCTTCCGGCTCGATGCTGCTGATCACATGCATTCTTTTTCGGGAGCGGGTGATCGCAACGTTGAGTCTGTTTTCGGCACCTGATTTCCCGAGCAATCCGAAATTGGTAACCAGCTTTCCTTCCCGATTTGGCGCATAGCCAAGCGAAAGTATCACCTCATCAAACTCATCACCTTGCACATTTTCGATGTTTCTGACTTTGATTGATTCCTGCTGAATTCCTTCTTTCCAGAGTTTTTCGCGGATCAGCTCCATCTGAAAATAATTGCCAGTCACGATTCCGATTGAACCATTGGGTGAATCTTTGAGAATAATTTTCACCTTTTCAACTACCGCATCTGCCTCAGTTTTATTTACCTGGTTTTCCCAGATTCCCTCAACTTTTTCCCAGGTGAAAGCAGGTTTCCCTACTTTGGAAGTCTCATAATCCGGTAATGTCTCAAGCTGGTTATCGTAGAAATTCGAGTTGGAAAAATGAATCAACCCCGGATCAGCCGATCTGTAATGGCCTTTCAACTGATGTTTTTCGAAGAAATGACCTACCAATTCCAGAAGCGACTCTGCTTCATATTCCATTCCTTCTTCTTCCGATTCCCACTTCACCTGATAAAAATCCGAAGGCCGCAATTGCTTGGAATCACCCGCGATCACAACTTGCTTTCCGCGAAGCATTGCGGGCAAACCACGCTCTACCTGACACTGAGAAGCCTCGTCAAAAATGACCAAATCAAAACTTTGGGCAATCGGAAATAAAGCCGAAACGGTTTCAGGAGAAGCCAGCCAACAGGGAAGCAATCGAAAAACTTCGGACCCCATTTCTTCCACCAGTTTACGAACGGACCAGCGCTGTCGCTTTTTACTTACCTGATGCAGGAGTTCCCGATAGGTAAGTCTGTTTCCAAGCCTATTAAATTCAAGATTCGAACTCACCTGCTCACGCAATCGTAGCTGCGTCATAAATCGGGAAATCTTCCTTTTTTCAAGAAGAGCAGTTTTAAGTTCGGTCAGGTCGTTCTTCATCTTCAGTCCTCCGGCTTCAGCCAAAACCGGGTGAATCCGCTCGATCTGTGCAATCCAGGCCAAATACCAGCCATTTCTAAAAGCTGAAAGTTGAGCATCTGTGTTAAGGTCAACAAAATCGGATTCCAACTTTTTACCCAATTCCCTTTTCACTTTTCCCCATTTTCCCAAAAAGAAATCATAAGCTGAGAGCTCAGAAAAAGTCTGATTCAAACTTAATTCGTTTCCCAGATCAAGCTTTTTCAATCCCTTCCCCAGAATATCTAGGATTTGATCCGAAATCAACCAAGTCTTCCAGCCAAGGGAAATGGTTTCAAATTCTTTGACAAGCTTGGCAATTTCTTGAAGCCAGGGTTGAAATAAAGTTGAATCCAACCCAGACCAATTTAACAATCCATGAATCTCTTGATTTTCTTCCCAGTTCTCCGCCCAATTCAGAATCGGATTAATTTTCCCGAGTTCGTTAATGAGATTTTCAGGAGAAAAGGATTTGAGTGAAAAAGCGGGACTTATTGGCAAATTTTGAAATTCCTGATGTAGTCTGAGCCGGGTTCGGTTTTCCAGGTCGATTAGAGTCAGGGATTGATAATTGAACTTCAAGCCATTGTTTGACAACGCCTCAAAAGTCAGCGGAAACTTACTTTTGGTCCAGTTTGCCTGGATTTTTCCAAAAAAAGACTGAGACTTTGGAAGCAGAATTTGGAGTTCGGATTCAAGTTGTCCAAGTTCATCAGGATGATCAGAAAGCTTCAGATTCAAGCTTTGAAACTCTTGAATTGCCTTTTCAATCCATTTTTGAATTGAATTCAGTTTCTTGATTTCTCTTGGCTGAAAAGCCAGAAGAATGCTCGAATCCTTATTTACAAAGTAATTGAGTGAGTTTTGAAGATGCGAGATTTTTGGAGAAACTGGTTTTGAATCCAGAATTGTTCGGAATATTTCCAAAAGGTATTTCAATTCAAACTCAGTTGAAATCGAATTTTTGAATGCTTCAATTTCCTTCAGGCTTTGGAGAATTCTGGAAAAATTTGCTGGCTCGATCTGAGTGAAAGTGGTCCGGTTTTCCCAAAAGCTATTTTTGAATTTCCCTTGGAAGGATTGATAAATTCTGTACTCCTTCTCAAATTCCAACACTTGATTGTAATCAAATTTCAAAAGTTCGGAAGGGGTATCTAAGCTCGATTTTCCCAAATCAGCTTTCAGATACATAGATTTAACAGGAATTCCGACAGGTTTTTCATTGAAGAGTTCCTGGCGGAAAAGCTCAAAATTCTCCGATAACCTTGAAATCGTCTTGGAAAGCTGAGAAATTTCACGCTCCAACTGAATGGAATCTATTCCTCGGTTTTGCTCCTGATAATTTTCGATGGATTCAATTTGCTTGCGAATCTTTTCAAAAAGTAACTTATGATCTGCCCGAAAATCATGGACTAGCCCCAAAAAATCTCCGAATCCGGCTTTTTCCATTCGCTCAAAAACCACATCCAAGGCTGCCCGTTTTTGAGAGACGACCAACACTTTTTTGCCCCGGGCGACATAATCCGAAACAAGATTAGCAATCAACTGTGACTTGCCCGTACCCGGAGGTCCTTCGACAACCAGGCTTTTTCCCTGCCTAACCTGCACAAGAACATTTTCCTGGGAAGCATCAAGCGGGAAAACCGGAAAAAGCTGATCTTCTCTCGGGATTGGCAATTTTTCACCGGAAGCAAAAAACTGATGGAATAGGTCCTCCAGCGATAAATCGCCCATTTTCTCCATCAACTCCTCGTATTCCCTAAATAAGAAACTTCCTTTTTGGGCGAATTGCCCAATCAAAGCGTAAGTTTTCAGACTGATTTTCCCATCCTGAAAACGATCTGAATCCAGACTGATTTGAGAATTGGGAAACGGAGAAATCTGATCCTCGAAGAGTGAAGAACTCAATTGAATGGAAAAATTTTCCTGTAAAATCTTAGAGAGCTGGGTTCGAAATTCAGTGGGATCTTCAGAAAGGTTTTGCAAACCTTCATCCAGTTTTTCGATGTCCAGTTCATTTCCAAACGCATGTCGGTATGCAAGCAAAAAAGCAGGATTCCAAGTCCAGGAATCTGTTGGAATCATGTTCCAATCGCCCTTTTCTTTGACAAGACTGATCGGCAACATCAACAGCGGAGCTCTTAAAATTTGCCCGTTGATAAGCTTTCCTTCAATAAAAGGCCAAGCTAGAAAGAGAGATTGATCACCCGTTTCCTCTTGAGTCAATTGATCGCGGAAGGCGATTCTTGATAGGTTTTTAGAAAGCGCGTTGATATCTGCTCTTCTTGGATCAGACTCGGGAATCAGATGAATCCGCTTTTTCCCCTGAATTGCTTTCCGAAGAATCTCAAAAGCCGGTTCACCATTTAAAAAATCAAATTCTCTCAAGTCCGACATTCCCAGACTTTCCGTCCGAGGCAAGTACAAAGACCTGTTTTTGGATGAAAGGTCCGTCAGCCGATTGAGATAAGTCTGAAAAATGGATTCAGGCATTTATTTGAAAGGTGAGTCCTTCTCTTTGGCCATTTGGCGGTAGACCACTCCATCCATGAACGCAGGGGCCCACTTGTTTAAAAAAACTACCAGTTTGCCCTGGAAAGTTAAGACCAGGTCTCTTTTTCGTTTCAGCGTTGCAGAGAGAATTGATTCCGCTACTTCCTGAGGGCTCATCATTTGAGCCTCGTCTCTTGGAGAAGCTCCTTGCACAGAACCATCCGCCTTCAAAGCATTATTTCGGATGTTGGAACTTGTAAAACCGGGACATGCAACCAACACATGGACTCCCTTTTTCATCACTTCTGTTCGAAGCGATTCAAAAAAGCCATTCATCGCAAATTTACTTGCAGTATATGCAGTCCTCGCTGGAGTTCCCCGATAGCCATTGATAGAGGATATTCCAATGATTGAACCTTTACTTTTCAAAATTGCAGGAAGGCAATATTTGGTAGCATAGACGGTTCCCCAAAAGTTGGTATCCATGACTTTTTTAAAAACCTGCAGATCTACATCTTGAAAAAGTGCCCGCATAGATATCCCTGCATTGTTGATGAGGATATCGATTTTTCCAAATGCAGAAATGACATCATCGGCCATTCTTTTGCTATCGGCTTCAGAACCAGCGTCTGCAAGAATCGGAAAAATATTAATTCCTGCCGCCTGCAGCTTTTTGGCCGTCAATTCAAGTTTTTCCGGGCTGCGTCCTGTGATGATGACCTGAGCTCCTTCTTTCCCAAAAACTAAAGCGCAAGCTTCCCCAATACCAGATGTGGCACCGGTGATGATGACGACTTTACCTTTTAATTTCATGGCGACTAATTGATTAGCAAAGATAAGGTTTTAACAGTTTTTATCCATTTCCAATGCCTAAAGTAGTAAAGGTTTAAAGGAGATTTTAAATAAGATAGTTCGGATTTCAAAACAGAATTTGATTCTGAAAAAATACTACCTCAATAAGTACCTTATTTCGGAAGATCAAAAGGATTTACGACAAATAAGACCAAAGGCCAAATGCCCTTTTTTTCCTAATTTTGCAGCCATGTCGCGAAAAATGAAAAATAAAGTCATCGAAAACCTCCTGATCGAGCGGATTGCCGCCGAAGGTAAATGTGTAGGGCATCACGAGGGGAAGGTGGTATTTGTAGCCAATGTAGCACCCGGGGATGTCGTAGATGTACGGGTAACCAGAGGAAAAAGCTCATTTATGGAAGGGGAAACCATCAAGTTTCACGAATATTCCAAGGATCGGATTGAGCCTTTCTGCGGTCATTTCGGTACTTGCGGCGGTTGCAAATGGCAACATATCAATTATGATCTGCAAAAAGACTACAAGCGACAGCAGGTAGTTGACCAATTTGAGCGGATTGCCAAAGTGCCAATACCGGAGGTAAAACCAACTCTAGGATCTGAAAAGACTCAATACTATCGCAATAAGATGGATTACACGTTCAGCAATAAGCGATGGCTGACGCTGGAGGAAATCAAATCAGGAGCTGAGTTTGAGAGAAATGCACTTGGATTTCACATCCCAAAGATGTTTGACAAGATCATTGATATCGATAAATGCTATCTGCAAGGCGGAATTTCAAATGATGTCAGAAATGACTTGAGATCCTTTGCTCGGGAAAACAACCTGAGTTTTTACGATATCCGAAATCAATCCGGCTTACTTCGAAATTTGATTATCCGAACCACAAGCACCGGACAGACCATGGTGATTGTCCAGTTCGGAGAAAATGACCCGGAGTCAATTAACCTGGTGATGGAGTTTTTGAAGGGTAAATTCCCTGAAATCACTTCCCTGCTATATGTCATCAATACCAAAGGAAACGAGACTTTCAACGATCTCGAACTCGTGACTTTTTCAGGATTGCCTTACATCGAGGAACAAATGGAAGGACTGAAGTTTCGGATCGGGCCAAAATCTTTCTACCAAACCAACTCGGAGCAGGCCTATGAACTGTATAAAGTCACCCGTGATTTTGCAGGTTTGACAGGAGACGAGGTGGTCTATGACCTTTACACAGGAACCGGGACGATTGCCAATTTTGTTGCGAAGCAAGCTAAACAGGTAATCGGAATCGAGTATGTGGAAGCTGCGATCGAGGATGCAAAACTCAATTCCCAAATCAATGGTTTGGATAATACGCTCTTCTACGCCGGCGATATGAAGGACATGCTGAACGAGGAATTCATCTCAAATCACGCTGCGCCGGATGTGATCATCACCGATCCGCCACGAGCCGGAATGCACGAAGACGTCGTGAATATGCTACTCAGATTGGCTGCTCCAAAAATCGTGTATGTGTCCTGCAACCCGGCAACTCAGGCTCGGGATGTGGCTATATTGTCGGAGAAATATTCGGTTGAAAAACTTCAGCCGGTTGACATGTTTCCGCAGACTTATCACGTAGAAAACATTGTACTCTTAACACTCAAATCATGATATCCGATTTCAACGATCCGGAACTTAGCGGGAAATATCTCGGCACAATCACCAGCGATTTTGTAAAAATCTCCGATGTATTGAAGGATGCCTCGTATCAGATTCGATCCCGCAAATTCTCAGATTATCCGATTTTCCCTATCTCCAAAGAGATGCAACCCATCGGAAAAATCTTCATTGGAAAAGCTGAAAAAGACCTTGACTGGAACTACTTCGTCACTTACTTGGATGAGTTTGTACAGCGAACACTCATCGGTGAAGAGGCCGTGGAAGACTTCAAAAATGCCTACAAAGACCCTGATGAATTTTGTTGTTTATTCGTTATGGATGGAGCATTTACCCGATTTGTATTCATCCCTTACCCCAACGATTAAGAAGATTTTAACGCATAAAAAAAGCTTTACCCATCATTCAGGTAAAGCTTTTTTGTTTTATGATAATCAAAGGGATATCCTCTTTTTGACAAACTCATTGTTGACCTGAAAACCGGTCTTTTTAAAGGTGTGAATCAAAAATGTTTCCAGCCCTGAGCTTTCAATTGTACGGCTGTTCCACTTTTGGTTACGAGGTATTTGCCTTCTTCAGGCTTGGTAATATGTCCGATAAAATGGATGTCAGGATGCTTTTCCAGCTTCGCAAAATCCTTCTGATCGATCGTGAAAAGTAACTCGTAATCCTCTCCGCCATTCAACACACAAGTGATCGGATCCAGGTTCAATTCGACAGCCGTATCAAAAGTCTGCTTGTCAATCGGTAGCTTATCTTCATAGATTGTCGCCCCTACTTTTGAAGCTTTGCAAATGTGAAAAATCTCCGACGCAAGTCCGTCCGAAACGTCGATCATACTTGTCGGCACTACTTCCATTTCCCGCAATTCATGGATGATATCCATCCGCGCATCAGGCCGGAGTTGACGACCGGTTACCACAGTATATTTTTCCAAATCAGGTCTCATATCCGGATTTGCTAGATAGACTTGCTTCTCTCTTTCGAGGACTTGAAGTCCGATCAAAGCTGAGCCCAAGTCACCTGTCACGCAAAGGATGTCATTCACTTTGGCACCGGATCGATAACTGATTTGCTCCTTTTGGGCTTCGCCAATGGCGGTCACGGAAATCATCAAACCGCTTCTGGAGGCAGTAGTATCTCCACCAACCAAGTCCACTCCATAGTTTTCACAAGCTGCATTGATCCCTTCATAAAGCGCATCCACTGCCTCCACGGAGAATCGATTTGAGAGTGCAATGCTAACCGTGATTTGCTTTGGAATTGCATTCATTGCAGCAATGTCTGAGACGTTAACCGCAACAGCTTTGAAACCCACATGAGTCAAAGGCGAATAAGAAAGATCGAAATGCACTCCTTCCAGCAAAAGATCCGTCGTAACCACTTTAACATGGTCGCCTGCATCAATTACCGCTGCATCATCTCCAATGCCTTTGATGGTTGAACTGTTTTTAATAATTACTTTTTCATTCAGGTGATCAATCAGGCCAAACTCGCCCAATTCCCCAATTTCGGTTCTTACTTCTGACATGTCTCTTTTTTCTTTTTTTAATAAATACTCTGTGCACCCAAGAAGAAGCTCACTTTGGTTTCAATTTTTCAATTTTAAAACCTTTCAACTTTTCAACCCTTTTCCTGACACAGCTCCACCAAAACACCATTTGTACTTCGGGGATGCAAAAATACGACTAATTTATTGTCGGCACCGAGTTTGGGAGTTTCATTGAGGATTTCGAAGCCTTCTGCTTTCAATCGCTCTACCTCTTCCACGATATCCTCGACGTCAAAAGCGATGTGATGAACCCCTTCTGACTTTCGGTCAATGAATTTTGCAACAGGACTGTCGGGTCTTGTCGCTTGCAGCAATTCCAGTTTGGTATCACCAATCTGGAAAAAAGAGGTCTCTACCCCTTCTCCTTCTACTAGTTCGGTTTTGAAATGAGAATTCCCTAAGAGTCTGGCAAACAATTCATTCGATTTTTCCAGATCTGCCACTGCAATCCCGATGTGTTCTATTTTCCTCATCATTTAATGATTTTGCTCATGTTTAAATTTCTATCTTTGCACCTGAATCATTTTTCGGATCAGCTTGTTAAAAGTTCATCTGCACACACTCTAATATAAAGGTATAAAGATATGATAATCGTTTCCGACAAGGCCAAAGAGAGAATTCTTGAGCTAAAGAAAGAAGAAGGTCGTACTGAAAATGAAAATATTCGTGTTTCTGTCAAAGGTGGTGGATGCTCAGGATTGATGTATGATCTTGGATTTGACGCCACAATGGTGGATACAGACCATGTGTTTGAAGATAAAGGCGTAAAAATCCTGGTGGATCGTAAAAGTTTGCTCTATCTGGCAGGAACTGTACTTGAATTTTCAGATGGATTAAACGGCAAAGGCTTCCAATTCATTAATCCAAATGCAAGCAGAACCTGCGGTTGTGGGGAAAGCTTCTCAGTATAAGTACCATTTAACGAACTCTTAAAAGGCAACCCCAACAGGTTGCCTTTTTTTTTTCTGCCTGGCGAAAGTTAAATATCCCTATTTGAGGTCTCCAAACTTTTCTTGGTTCCCAATCTTTATTTCTGAACACAAATCTGTCAGTATTCATAAACTCGCGATTGAAGACCTCAGTTTTTTATCCAAAAGCCGTTATCCAAAATTCCCCTCAATCCTTACCTTTGCCCACGACAAATTTTACCCAAATATGGAAGATCAAATCAAACACGTTCAACTCAATGACCTGCACACAGCCCTTGGTGGTAAGATGGTGCCTTTCGCCGGTTTCAATATGCCGGTGCGATACAGTTCGGATATGGAAGAACACCTCTGCGTGCGCAATGGAGTTGGGGTTTTTGATGTTTCCCACATGGGAGAATTCATGGTCGAAGGACCTGAAGCTCTGAATCTGATTCAAAAAGTAACTTCTAACGACGCTTCCACCCTTGTGGATGGACAGTGTCAATATTCTTGCTTTCCTAACGAAACAGGTGGAATCGTAGACGATCTGATTGTCTATAAGTTTGCTGACGAAAAATACATGCTCGTCGTGAACGCTTCCAATATCGAAAAGGATTGGAACTGGGTAAATTCCCACAACACAATGGGCGCTAAGCTGACGAATATCTCTGACGAGTATTCACTTTTTGCGGTGCAGGGTCCAAAGGCCGTCGAGGCAGTACAATCTCTGACTCCTGTCAATCTATCCGAAATTAAGTTTTACCATTTCACCGTCGGTGAGTTTGCCGGTGTGAAAGACGTGATCATCTCCGGAACAGGCTACACCGGAGCAGGTGGATTTGAGATTTATGTGAAAAATAAAGATGCTGAGCATGTATGGAATGCGATTTTCGAAGCTGGAAAATCCTTTGACATCAAGCCAATCGGTCTGGGTGCCAGAGATACGTTGAGACTTGAAATGGGTTACTGCCTATATGGAAATGACATCACCGATACCACTTCCCCAATTGAAGCAGGTTTAGGCTGGATCACCAAATTCACCAAGAATTTCACCAACTCCGAAGCGCTTAAAAAGCAAAAAGAGGAAGGAGTAACCCGCAAACTGGTTGGCTTCATCATGCAAGAGCGCGGAATCCCAAGAGGACATTACCCAATCGTAAACGAAGCCGGTGAAACTATCGGAGAAGTGACTTCCGGAACTCAATCTCCAAGCATGGGTTTGGGAATCGGGATGGGCTACGTGAAAACAGCATACAGCAAGCTGGGCACTGAAATCTTCATTCAGGTGAGAAATAAAAACCTGAAAGCAAAAATCGAAAAACTCCCTTTGCTGAAAGCTTGATGAGAAAAGTTGAGGTCTGCTTTAGTCCTGAGTTAATTCACCTGCATGAACTCAAAGGCAAGATCGTAGTAGTGGTTGATATTTTTCGAGCCACTTCAACGATGGTTGCCGCTTTGGCTCATGGGATCTCGGAGATTAAAACTTTCGCAGAACTGGAAGAATGCCGGGCGATGGGCGATCAAGATTATCTAATTGCAGGGGAAAGGGATGGATTGACTGCTCCCGGATTCGAAATGGGCAATTCTCCGGTAGCCTATCTTGCCGGTGATTTTGCAGGTAGGAAACTCGCCATGACTACAACGAACGGAACCCAGGCGATTCATAAGTCAGCAGGCGCTTTTGAAATCCTGATCGGCGCTTTCCCTAATCTGGCAGCAACCACCCGATATATTCAGTCTCTGGAGAAAGATGTGCTCATTCACTGCGCGGGCTGGAAAGGAAGGTTTAATCTGGAAGATTCTCTCTACGCCGGAGCTTTGGTAAGCGCTCTGAGAAATTCACATTCCCCGGACGAAGACGGAGCTTTGGCCATGCTGGCTCTTTTCGAAAAGGAAGGCCATGATTTGAAAGGCTTTCTTTCGCAGGCCTCCCATGCCAAGCGTCTCCAAAACCACCACATTGAAGCAGATATCGATTTTTGCCTCACGCTGGATTTATATGAGTTGGTTGGAAAAGTGGATGAAAGAGGTTTTTTGGTGAAGGAATCAGTTTAATTTTTTCGATAGCTGATTAGATAAAAGCCTGAAGTTCTTGAAATCCAGTCCTGTTTTTACTCTTGAAATCCTAAAAATCTTCTTCAAATTTGACCTAAGTCATGATATTTCCAGAGCTTTTTAAGTAGAATTACCCACCATCAAATTTTAAAAAACCATGATCAAAAAACATCCATTAGCCGAAGAATTCCCTGAGTTTGCAGAGAAGATCCATGAACTGAAAGTCGAGGATGAAGATTTTAAAGCCCTATACGATGAGTATGATGAACTGGACCACGAGATCTATAATATCGAGTCTGAAGTAGATCCTACATCTGACGAAGTTCTGAATCAACTTCGCATTGAGCGATTAAGAATCAAAGACGAGATTTACGAAATATTAAAAGGAGAGGAAGAAGAATAAACCCCAAAAAAGCCCGAACTGACAGTTCGGGCTTTTTTTGTGCTTTCGGTTTGGCTCTTACTTCTTTGCCAAAGGCATCAGTTCCACTTTTCTGAAAAATATCTCTGCCCCTTCTGATTGAATTTGAATACGGCCTTTGCTTGGCTTTACACTTTTAGCATAATTTACAAGTTTCCCATTCAGGTAAATCGTGATTTCATCACCCTCCACCACACATTCGACTTTATTCCACTTTCCTACCGGTTTCTCCACCTCCTGAGACCCCCGAAAATCTATCTCGTCTTTCCAGTTTGGATCCCGGCCATACCAATTGATCCTTCCACCATTAATGGTTGCAAGTTCTCCTCCAGGTTGGAAAATATAAGAACTGCCTTGCTTTTGAGATGCCACCGGACTTGTAATGCTGAAGTTTTTGCTTCCATCTCCTACTACTATAAAATCACCTGTTCCTCCCTCTATCAACTGGCATTCGATGGAATGCATCCAGATTCCATCAGAAGCTCCATCCTCTCCCACGGAATGCAGAAGAATCCCCGAATCCCGTGCATTTTCCAATCTGGGATCAAAGGTTTTTCCTCCCCATTTGAACTCAACGATAAGCCGATAATTCTCGAATTCTTCATTGGTTGTGATTCCGCCCCACTCCTCTCCTGAAATCCGGATCATGCCATCCTGAACCGTAAACACATTCTTCGGATCACTATCTCGTCCACGGTTTTGCACAAATTTGTACCAACCATACAGGTTTTTCCCATTGAAGAGGGTGACTTTATTTTTTATGCCTTGTTCTGATTGGATCTGGGAAAAGGCTGTGATTGAGAAAATCAACAGGAGCGATATCAGGAGGACTTTTTTCATAGGGTATTTTAGGTTTTTAAACAAAGGTCAATCACAGGATAGAGGAAGGAGAGTTTTTCCCATTGAGTTTTATGAAAGCCTCTGCTGCCGGCACTCCGGCTTCCATGCCCCGGAATTTCTCCATCGCCTCATGTCCGCAAGCATAGATACCGACCGGATCCTGACTTACATGAGAGAATAACGCCTTTCGTTTGGTTTCCTGTTCATTCGAAATATCCACATAATCTGTGGGATGAAATGTCATCGTTTGTTCACCGGCGCAAACTTCATAAAAGTAAATCTGGAATTTTTTCTTGGTCCTCAGTCCTGCCTGCATCGTCAGCATACTTGCTGCCTGATGATCTCGATGGGAATCAATTGGCCACTGCGTGAAAACCAAATCGGGTTTCTCGTTTTCCATGAACTCCGTCATTTTGGAGATCCACTCATTATTGACCATCGTATTACCATCAACCTGACCAAGGAAGGAATGGTTGACTTTCAGAATCGAACAAGCTGCTACCGCTTCTTTTGTTCGAATACTTGCAGCTTCATCGGCAGATTTTCCTTCAATTCCTCCTTCTCCACGAGTCAGATACAAGACTTTCACGTCATGGCCTGCTGCACTAAACTTTGCCAAAGTTCCTCCACATCCGCTTTCCGGATCGTCAGGATGACCACCGACACAAATCACTTTGAGTTTGGTGCTCTGATCTTCTGATTTTGTCTGAGCAAGCGCAGAAAGCGGCAATGTTGCCAAACTTAACAAGGACGCTTTTTTGAAGAATTCCCTTCTTGTGTTTTTTTGATTCATGGGTTATTTATTTACTTGACCAAAATCCCTCCATCAATCGTGTAAGCCGAACCGGTAATCCAGGATGCTTCATCGGAAACCAAAAACAAGGCAAGCGAAGCAATGTCTTCCGGACGTCCAAGGCGCTTCATCAGTGTATTATTGGCGGTTTGCTGCACGATTGTTTCAGGGTCTTCAAATGCTTTGGCTGAATCCCAAATCAAAGGCGTATCCACCGGCCCCGGACAGATTGTATTAACTCGGATAATGGGTCCATAGTCGAGCGCCATCTCTTTCACCAATGCGACCAACCCTGCTTTGCTTGCGCAATACGCCGCATGATTGGGAAAGCTTTTGAACGCTGCAATAGAACTGTTCGCCAGTATGACTCCCTTCCCGTTTTTCTGCATTTCGGGAATCGCAAATCGGCTCAGGTAAAAGACGGAGTTCAGATTGGCGCTGATCGTTTCATTCCATTCTTCGAAGGAAATATCCGTCACCGACCCCAACCCCAATTTTCCGGCATTGGTCACGACGATATCGAGCTTCCCGAAATTATGAATGGCTTCCCGGACCAGCGTTTCATTCACCGCTATTTGGGAAATATCCCCAGCTATAAATACTGCCTTTCCACCCTGTCCAGTCAGATTACGTTCCAATTCCTTCCCGCGGATCTCATCTCGACCGCTTAAAATCACGGAAGCTCCTTCCACCACAAATCGTTCGGCCATGGCTTTTCCCATGCCGCTAGTCGCCCCGGTAATAATGGCTGTCTTTCCTTGCAATCTCATTTTTGGGATTATTTGAATGTGAATTTTTTCTTGAAACGGTGTAACGCGCCAGCAGAGTCGCTAGCAGGAAAGTCATACTTACTTCAGTTTCTCATTATCCTTGTGCCTGTTCAGGTCGCGGATATTCTTCTTTTCGAAGTTCTTTTTCATCGCCTCAGTCAGATCCACTCCGGTTTGATTTGCCAAACAGATCAGCACCCACAGCACATCAGCCATCTCGTCTCCCAAGTCCCGGCCTTTGTCGGATTCTTTGAAAGACTGCTCTCCGTAGGTTCGGGACATGATCCGCGCCAACTCCCCCACTTCCTCCATTAGAATGGTCATATTGGTGAGTTCGTTGAAGTAGCGCACACCGACGGTTTTGATCCATTGATCAACCTGGGCTTGGGCCTCAGAAAGGGTGATTTCAGTTTTCATAATTCGAATACAAAAGGATGTTGAAATTAGAGATTGGCCAAAGGGGATGCAACACTAATTTGCTTGATTGGCTTATTAATCTCAAAGACCACGGATACCGGTTATGTATTTTTGGAGGAAGGAATTTAGGCTTAATTCTTATCTTCATTCGCAGGAACTCGTCCTAAAACCAATCCTATATCCTTCTTTCATGAAATCGAGCATGACGTATACGTCACACACTGGTATGATTATCGACCATGCGAGATTCCATATGGCTAATAAAAATCAATTATAATCATATGAAAAACTCCATTTTTGCTTTCTTACTTTTGGTAATCGCAATTGCCTGCAACCCCAAAGAAGTTGAAAAACCACTTCCGCGAATTGCAATTGCGGGTTTGGCGATCGAATCGAGCACTTTCTCTCCGGCACTGACGCATGAGGATGCTTTCAAAGCCAGAGTCGATGAGGATGTTTTTACTTTTTACCCCTTTTTGGCAGCAGATTCGGCAGATAGGAAGCGGGCTGTCTGGATTCCAACGCTGAGAGCGCATGCACTTCCCGGCGGAACTGTGACAAGGGAAGCGTATGAATCACTTGTAAATCAAACTTTGGAACGGCTGAAAGCAAACCTTCCCTATGACGGTCTGTTTTTTGACATTCATGGAGCCATGAGTGTGGTGGGTTTGGATGATCCAGAGGGTGATTTTATCATTCGGGTGAGAGAAGTTGTTGGACCGGAGACGCTCATTTCAACCTCCATGGATTTGCATGGGAATGTTTCTATGCGTCTTGCGGAAAACACAGATTTGATTACCTGCTATAGAATGGCTCCTCATGAAGATGCGCTGGAATCGAAGAAAAGAGCGGTGGAAAACCTTCTGGATCGACTGGAAAGCGGTAAAGGGAAACCTGCTTTCAAGGCATGGATCCCTGTTCCTATCCTACTTCCCGGGGAAAAAACCAGCACCCGAATCGAACCCGGAAAGAGCCTGTATGCAAAAGTTGACCCGTTCACAAAACAAGAAGGAATCATCGACGCAGCCATCTGGATCGGATATGCATGGGCAGACGAACTGCGAAATCATGCTGTGGTCATGGTAACAGGAGACGATCAGGAAAAAGTAACTCAAGCTGCGGAAAGTCTGGCCAACAGCTTCTGGGCAGTGAGATCGGAGTTTGAATTTGTAGCGCCGGTGGCGACTTTGAAAGAAAGTCTGGACATGGCGATTGCCAGCCAAAAGAAACCGTTCATGATCAGCGATATGGGAGACAATCCTACCGCAGGCGGAGCGGGGGACGTAACCTGGACTTTGCATGAGATTTTGGCACGTCCTGAATTCAAGTCTGCAAATGGCCCTTCCCTGATATATGCTTCCATTCCGGGACGAGAATTGGTGGAAAAAGCAATTGCAGCAGGAGTCGGAGGAAAAGTGGAAGGTGAGGCAGGTGCCGCAGTGGATAGCCGATTTGCTCCTGCTATTAAACTATCCGGCACAGTGGAAGCCATCAAACATGGAGACGCTGATGCCGAGACGGAAGTGGTCGTAAAGGTGGGTTCTGTTCATGTGATTGTGACCAAAAAGCGTAAGCCTTATCATTTGGAAAGTGACTTTACCAATTTGGGTTTGAATCCCCGTGAGACAGCGATCGTGGTCGTGAAAATCGGGTATCTGGTTCCGGAACTTTATGACATGCGAGGAGATTGGATCATGGCTCAGACTCCCGGTGGAGTGGATCAGGATCTCGATCGACTTGGACACAAACGAATCATTCGCCCCATGTATCCGCTTGACAAAGACATGAAAGATCCTGATTTGAAAGCAAGACTGGTTCGTTCTTCAGATAAGCTTTAAGCCAACAAACCCTTTGTCACTATCAGGAAATTGTCTATTTCCTCCTTCGAATTGTAGATATGAGTTGAAACCCGGATGGCATTTACACCGCCTTCCGGTACTTGGCGAATTCGAAAGCCTGCTTTGGCCAGGCTATTCCCTAATTCCTGATAGCCCATATTTTTTGGGCGGAAAGAAATCAAGGATATTCTGGATTGAGGTTCTGAGGGAGTGAGAATTTCGATTTTATCCTTCAAGCCTGTCAATCCCTGATAGAGGTATTCATTCAATTCACGAATCCTGGACTCTATTTTTGCTTTGCCTATTTTGAGGTGAAAATCTGTCGCGGCAGCAACTCCGACGAAAAGCGACTTGCTTTGGGTACCGTAATCGTATCGGTGCGCCGACTCCACATACCCATTGAAGACGGGAGGATTCAGAGTTATATCCCAACCTGAATCGGTATGACCGCCTATTTGGATCGCCTGCAATTCATCCAGCAACTCCTCTTTTACATACAGAAAACCTGTGCCGCTTGGCCCCAGCATCCATTTATGATAACATCCTGCGTAAAAATCACAACCCAATTCCTTCAGGTTCAGATCAAATGAACCAGCTCCATGTGCTCCGTCTATGGCAGTGTAGATATTTTTGCCTCGGGCAAATTCTGAGATTTCTTTTATCGGAAAAACCAGGCCTGTCGTGCAGGTCACGTGGGGAATTCCGATCACTTTTGTTTTCGAAGTCACCAGATTTTTGATGATCTCCAGATTCTTTTCCTGAGTATCCGAAGGTTCAAAAGTCTTCAAAACGATTCCATGAAGCTTGGCCCGATTCAACCAGGGAAGCCCGCTTCCGGCATGCTCATGTTTGGTGAGAATGACTTCATCTCCAGCCTGAAGAGGCAATCCCCAAGCCATGATATTAATTCCTTCAGTTGTATTATGAGTGAGGCTGAGCTCTGTTGGTTTTATCCCCAGGTAATCAGCCAATTTTACTCTTTCCTGATCTGAATTTCCATATTCGCCCGAAGTATTTATTTTCGTCAAAGATCTATTCAAAGCTTCTAAAACAGAATTTGGTGCAGGACCAAAAGTCCCATTATTCATGTAAACCCGATCTTTCGTCAGTGGAAATGACTTCCTGAGTTCGGCCCAAAACTCCTCGCCCTCAAGCGAATTATCAACCTTGCTAGTCGTCGAAGCCGACGCTGAATTAATGCCCAGCAATGTTGGAACAGCTATTCCGGCAGTTAATTTTTGGAGAAAGGATCGGCGACTCTTCATAGGCGATTTAATAGGGAAGCATGAATTTGAAAACCAACCTAACATAACAAATTCATTAAACCGACCTGCACTTTAGGGTAATCTTTTTTTAAAAATTATTGATTTGAACTTGTTCCGAAATCCAGTTAATCGACTAAATAATTTCACCTGGCAAATCGGGAAATCCGGTTAGTTTTTGAGTTTAAGAAATCGGATTGCCCTATTTGATTTTAGCGTTATTATATTCGATTAATCTCTTGATCCGCCGGTAAAAACCTCAAAAACCGTTTTCCAGAATTTCCTTCAAACATGAAAGCATTAGTCTTCGAATCCTTCAAATCAACCCCAAGTATCCAGCTTGTCCCGGATCCAACTCCCTCTTCAGATGGAGTAGTAATTGCAGTAAAAGCAACCGGACTTTGCCGAAGTGACTGGCATGGCTGGATGGGACACGATGAGGATATTGTCTTGCCACATGTTCCCGGTCATGAGTTTGCCGGAGTGATTTCAGCCATCGGGAAGGATGTGAAAAAATGGAAAATTGGCGATCGGGTGACGGTGCCATTTGTCTGCGCATGCGGCACGTGCGGAGAATGTGCTTCCGGCAATCATCAGGTTTGCGATTATCAGTTTCAGCCTGGATTTACCCATTGGGGTTCTTTTGCTGAATTCGTGGCCATCGATCGTGCAGATGTGAATCTGGTGGCAATGCCGGAAGAAATGGATTTTGCCACAGCAGCTAGTTTGGGATGTCGATTTGCAACTTCCTTTCGAGCTATCGTCTCTCAGGGAAAAGTTTCCGGTGGGCAATGGGTAGCTGTCCACGGTTGCGGAGGAGTTGGACTCTCGGCGATTATGATTGCTTCAGCATTGGGTGCAAATGTGATTGCAATCGACATCGCTGAAGACAAACTCCAATTCGCAAAATCAATCGGTGCCGTAGCCACCGTCAATGCTAAAAAAAATCCACATGTGGTGGAACAAATCCGGGAAATCTCCAAAGGCGGAGTTCATGTTTCTTTGGATGCTCTTGGCAGTGCTGTCACCTGCTTCAACTCGGTGGCGAACCTTCGGAAAAGAGGAAAGCATATTCAGATTGGCCTGATGGTGGGAGATCATAAAAATGCACCTGTCCCAATGAATCTGGTGATTGCCAAAGAACTGGAAATCTATGGAAGTCACGGCATGCAGGCCTATCAGTACGAACTGCTGATGCAGATGATCCTGGCAGGAAAACTCGCCCCTCAGAAACTCATCGGAAAGCGTATCAGTCTGGAGCAAGCCGTAATTGACCTTCCGGCAATGGATTCTTTTCATGATTCGGGATTGACTATAATTGAGAGGTTTCGATACTAGAAAAAAGGTGCTCCGATAAATCCTTGGTATTAAAAACGACAACCTTTATGAAAAAAAGCTATATCAGCGGGACTGAAATCCCAAAAGGTGAAGAAGTCAAAGGTCAGGATATCAGAGAAGGTATTTTTAATCTGATACGATCTTACTTTCCCGATTTTAATAAAGTCGACTACATTTCAAATACTGAATTAAACCAGTATAGACGTCTGTATTTGACTTCGTTGATCACTCAGGAGAAAGGGGAACTGGCAGTTATTGACAGAGATGTAATGGAGGCCATAAAAAACAACTCCATCCTTTCTGAAAATATTCAGGATGAAATAGAAGGCCAACTTACCACAGGCCAAAAACTTGCTGACAAAATTGCGGAATTTGGAGGTAGCTGGACTTTTATCATCACATTTTTCTCATTCATTTTAATCTGGATGTTGGTTAATATTTGGTTGTTAGCGACTAAACCATTTGACCCATTTCCATTCATTTTACTGAATCTTATTCTTTCGTGTCTTGCAGCCATCCAAGCTCCCATCATAATGATGAGCCAAAATAGACAAGAACAAAAGGACAGACAGCGAGGTGAACATGATTATAAAATAAACCTGAAAGCTGAACTTGAAATCAAGTTGTTGAGTGAAAAAATTGACCACTTACTTGTTCATCAAAATAAAAAACTGTTGGAAATTCAAGAAGTTCAAACAGACTATTTGGAGGATCTCATGAGAGAAATTAAGAAAAAATGAAATTAGAAAACCTGAAACAAAAAGTAACACCCTTTCCCCATTTTCTGGTCAGAGTAGCTAGATACGGTTTTTTTTCGTTAATCTTAATCTTGTTTTCAGTAATAATTGGCACGATAGGTTATCATTATTTTGGCCAAATTTCATGGTTAGACAGCTTTCACATGGCTTGCATGATCCTCACCGGAATGGGTCCTGTAGTTGAAATGACTACTCCCACCTCAAAAATATATTCATCGTTTTATGCCTTGTACAGTGGAATAGCTTTTTTAAGTATAACAGCTGTCTTTTTTGCACCGATCATTCATCGACTTCTGCATATTTTACATGTAGAAAATGAAGATAACGGAGGCTGAAAAATTAAATAACCGCAAAAGAATTCATTATACCCGTGTTTAGAGAACCATAAATCCTGAGTTAGCATCCTGTTTTGAATCTTTAAAACAGAGAATAAAAGCCGATAAAGGATAAAAAATGCTTCGTTATTTTTTATTTTTATTCGATGATGAATCCCAAACCAACCTCCGTTGAAGAGTACTTCAGCTGGTTTCCACAGGAAATCCGGGAAAAGCTGGAATTGGTCCGTCAGACCATTCGTGAAGCAGTGCCGGAAGCCAAAGAAGTCATCAGCTACCATATGCCGGCCTTCAAGACAAAAGAAGTTTTGGTCTATTATGCAGCGACGAAAAATCACCTCGGCTTCTACCCCACCAACGGCCCGGTGATAGAGTTTAAAAAGGAATTAGCTGCTTTTAAAACTTCGAAAGGAGCAATTCAGATCCCTTACGATCAGCCTGTACCGGTGAAGTTGATTGCAGATATCGCTAAGTTTCGATTTTTTCAGGTGGAAGAAAAAAAGAGTTCCAAGAGTTAAACTCGTCCCAATTCAAAGAAATTACAAGCCTTAGCAAGCCCCTTCTGACAAACTTTTTATAGAGATTTATCCTTTCCGGGACTGATGATAAATGTCATAGATTTTTAATTCTGATCGATGTAAATTGAAGAATAGACTTTTAAAAAGAATCGATAGCGGTTTTCTTTTTACTGATTTAATCGAATTCTAACACTAAAAACCAACTAAAATGGAAAAGATCAAAAAAATTACAGAATTGCATGAGGAGCATAAAATCTGGTTAAACAAGCTACTCTTCTACGAAGATGAACTCATCATCATGGCGGGTAGGATCGCTGAGATTGAAAAAAAGAACTCCTCAGATGAAGTCTTGGCTATGGTTGACCATTTTCAAAATCAGCTCGTCATCCAAAAAGAACAGATTGATATTCTAAAGCATGACATAAAAAGTCATGAATTATTTCTGGAGGGTGCAATCATTAAGCATCATGATTCAATTGATGCTGAAAAATTTACTGACCATAATAAGCACCGGGAAAGTATTGTAGTCTTTGAGAAAATTTTTAATGAATTGCGTGCCGAACTGATCCAATTTCTGTCAAAGTGGATGTGATTCTTCAGGGAGATCCAGTGGAGTTTTAGGTGTCTTTGGAGGAAAGAAGAACTGCCAGGGCTTTAGCGCAAACCACGCAAGCAATATTTTGAAAAGCTCATTTCTCTGATTAAAACTGACTCCTCTGGACTTTGTCGCTACAAAAATTGCCAGAGAAAAACTCACCAGAAAATTCATCAATCCGATAAGCACAATTCCCAAAATGGTGATTCCTATTTCATATTGGGACAATTGATCGCCCACAGAAACGAAGGCCAACCCAAAGTTTGCCGAGGCAAAAGTGATGTGCCTGATATCAAGGGGAAGTCCGAGGATGATTCCAATCGTCCCCATGCAACCCAGGAAAATGCCAAGGAAAAAATTACCTGCAAGATTTCCCAAATTTGAATCCAGGTATTCACTGAAATTATCAGTTCTTCTTTTGCCCAAAAACCTATTCAAAAACTTGTGCTTCCTAATCCGCTGGGGAATCTTGTTGTAAACACTTTTATTATCATAATATCCAGAAATCAACCCGGCTAAGAACAAAAACACTCCAGCAATTCCAGCATGGAAAATTGCATAACTGTGGAAAGGATCCAGCTCATGGATCAATTTCATTGCCTTTTCAGGTCCGGCTATCTGTCCTCCTGACAAGTAATTATAACCCCAGGCAACCAGAAAAGCCACCGGGAAAGCAACCAACACGTTGCCGACAAATGCGATAAACTGGGAACGGGAGAGTTTAACAATCACTTCGGCAAGGTTTTGTAATGCCTCCGACTTTGTTTTGGTTGTTTCATCCAAGGCAGCGGCCAACTTTGAAGCAGTCATGGCCGGCTGTTTGGTAGCCAGTGTGGAATGAGAAATATGAATCCCGATGAATCCCAACGAATAATTCATACTGTATAAAACCGCCTCGCCAAAAAGCGGAAGCTTCAGATAGTAAATCAGTACTTTTATTATTGAAAGAAATCCGACAATAAACCCCCCTCCCATGGAAGATAAAAGCATACTCCACCATTCCTTCGTGGTATTCGCTATGTAATGCTCCCCGGTTTTGCCGGCATGCTCAGTGACTTGAAAAGCAAGTGATTTGATATTGTTTTCAAAGTGCTCGCTCAGCGAATTCTTTTGATTTTCGGCCTGAACCAGATTTTTAAACAGTTCGAGCTCAACTCTGAACGGTGTCTTCTCAGGAGAGTTCACTACTAATCTTAAGAGCGTTCGGAGCCGATCTATATTTTGATTGAGTCGTGAAAGCAAATATGTCAGATACAGGTCCGCCCCATACTTTCTCTTATTTTTTCGGATGACCAGACTGAAATCCGAACACTGATTCAGCATGACCAGAATTTGCTTGTAATCCGGATTTTGATCCGATCGATCAAAATCATCAAGGCTTTGAATATGATCCAGGTAAGCAAAAATATCCTTGTTCTGAACCATAAAAGGAGAATCGTACTCCTCCAATTCAGGAAGTTTAGACAGGATTTCTTGCTCCAGTCCCAAAGCTCCCACTCGCTGAGAGAGAACCAAGATGCTGTTTATTAACTGACCAAACACTACATCCGCCGGATCCAAGTCGTCAACTTCCTTCAGCCCCAGCTCCTGAAATAAAGAAATCCAATCCTCGTAAGGAATTTCATTGATCCAGAGGTAATCCCAGGATTTGTGAAAGATTTCATTGAATGCGCCAGTATGATCCGAATCTTCATAGGCTCTTGGTAAAATCCTTGAATTTATTCTTTCAGAAGCTTCCGTGAAAAAGCCCTTATTGGTTAAAATCCCGGAGTTGGTAAAAAGTGGAACAAGATGTCTGGAATGAAGAAAATGGTTAAAATAAAGCTTCAGCGTTTCCTTTTCCCATTGGTGTTTTTGCAAAATCTGAATCAGGGCCTTTAGATTTTCACTTGCCTGCTTCAGATTTTTCTTCGGAGGTCTTATTGCATCTACGATCCGTACCAATCCTTCTGCAGAAGATGGATCGGGATTGTCTTTAAGACCTTGAATAATATCTAAAAACTTCATTTCTTTTTAATAGGCCTGTTTTTCGTTCTGAGCTGCAAAGCTTGAAAAAAACCAGGAAGTCAAATTCACCTGATTCACATTCAAAATATCCAGGAAACAAGAAGTGAAAAGTATGCTTTGCAAAAACGAGTCCCATTTAGCAGTAACTTCAAACCATCTTATATACGAATCAATTCCTTTTGTTGCAAAATAAGAACTTGTTCGAATGCAAGCCTCTAAAAGCTAAGCTTCTAAATCCAGAGTTTTGTCAACTTGCCGGGGAATATCCTCGAGGTAATGGCTCACATAAACCAGAGTAATCGGACTGAACTCCAAAATTTTCTCAACGGTAACCCGGAAAAGTCTTCTTTGAAACTCATCCATGCCTTGCGAAGCTTCATCCAAAATCAACAACTCTGGCATTTTGATAAGAGCCCGTGCCAATAATGTCCAGCGCTGATGTTCCAAAGAAAGTCGGTTCAAAGGGATTTCAGCAAGATTTTCAAGTTGGAAAAGCTTAAGCCATTCTCCCGCCAAGGCTTCCTGTTCCGGAGTTACTTTTTTGAACAATCCGATCGTATCAAACAGACCTGATAGAATCACTTTTCTGCACGTTTGATTTGCAGGGAAATAGCGACTGAGTTCAGGTGCTACAAACCCGGTCGGACGCTTCACCTCCCAGATGCTTTCGCCGGATCCGCGCTTTCTGTCAAAAAGCCAAAAATTCTGCGAATATGCTTGTGGGTTTTCTCCAATCAAAAGACTAAGTAAGGTTGACTTTCCTGAGCCATTTGCACCTTTGAGCAACCAATGCTCTCCTGGTTTTACTTCCCAGTTCAGATTCTTCAGGATTTGCTTTTGACCATAACCGATACTTACTGATTCCATTTTTATCATGGATTCTCTCTGAGGAAGTGATATAGGCAAAAGTCTCTTGAGCAGATCCCAGTCCAATGATGGCACGGAAGTGGGTTTTTCAGAAAGATGATATTCTGCAGAGAGCCAGGTTTGACCGATTCCCGATTGATTTAACCTGCCCACATGGGTGATCCCTTCCGGGATTTCATTTGCTGAAGTAGTCAATACTACATGCATACCCTCAGCAATCAGTACTTTCAGGAAATCTCCAAATTCCTGTCGGCTTTTGATATCCAGTCCGGTCATCGGTTGATCCATCAGGAAAATCCCGGGCTGTCGCATCAGTCCCAGCGCCAAAGCCAATCTTCGGGTTTCCCCGTTGGAAAGTTTTAAAAGTGATTTATTCAGCAAATGCTCCAGTCGAAGAAGATTAACGACTTTTTCAAGCGTCCATGGGCCGGAAACTTTGGGTTTGTCCAGTAAGAGATATTCCCTAACGCTGGAAGTTTCTTCAGATTCGGAGGAGTTGAAACGTTGTTGAAAATAGAAGTTTTGCTGATGAGAGCGATTTCTGAATTCATACCTCTGAGATACATAGGACATGAGATCCCGAAAACTGTGAACCTCCCCTGCCTGATTTTTTTCAGAAATGTAGGCCGATGCAAATGGCCTGTTGATTTCTCCTTTTGAAACAACAGTATTTCCACGCAATGTCTCTAAAAATGCCGTTAGTTCTCGGCCCGAATCACCTATAATTGCCCATTGTTGACCTTTTTCCCAATCAAAATCTAATGACTCAAATGCCTGTTGCCCTTTGAATTGGACATGAGCTTTGCGGACTGAAATGAGTATTTCGGGTTTCAAATGAATCAATAATTGAAAATCAACAGTTAAGAAAAGTGCCCTTCGGGAGCCATCCTCATAGATAATCAATTTATATCAAACCTCTTTTACCTCAATTATCGATTAATTGAAAATTTTACCGGAATCAAATTTGGTGGAGTTCTTAAAAAAATCCTTCTCAGCCTGATGCATCGAAAAAATGGTTGGAGGGAGGAAATCTTTAAACAAAGAAACCCTGCTTCGCTCCAGTCAACAAAAGACTAAGGCCAAGCAGGGCTATCTAATTTTAAATTCAGGTATTCTATTCGAAATTAGAATTCCCCGATGAATGGCAATTGCTGTTGCATTGCATTTCTGATCGTGTTGTGAATATAGGTATCGATCTGAAGGAATTTAGTAGCATTCAGAGCCGAAGTCGCTTTTTTAAACTTCTTATAATACGTTGAATGAAGTTTGGCTAATGCAGCATCATTTTTCAAAGATCTGTTTGCCAGCGCATCAGCTTCGGCTTCTCCAAGCTGCGAATAAGTCTCCAGATAATCATTGATAATTTTGATACGCTCTCTTCCGAGTTCCTGTCTGGCAGTTTCATATTCTTCATAGACGGTCCAGAATGCCGGAGCCATCGTTTCAGGAAGTTCCATTAAAGCCTCAACAATCATCTTCTTGTCTTTACCAAATGCTTCCTGAACCATCGTGATTTCGTCGTCGATAGTTTGAGCAAAAGAAGAACCGATGTTGATGGTAAATACGCTCAGGATAAGTAGTAATATTTTTTTCATTTTTTCAGTGTTTTTAAGGGTTATAAAATTGAGGAAAGGTTACTAGTTAAACTTCAATTGCTTGATTAAAATGGTTTAGAATCAACTTGTCCAATATTTTGGAAACGAAATTCCAGGCCTTGGAGCATTTAACCAATACTCTTCGGCCCGGAATTAATTTGGGTTTGCAATTTTTTAACGTTTCATAAAAACGTATCCTAAATTGATAGACAGGTAAGATTGAGCTCCGTCAATTTCTCCTGCATCAAGTCCATAGTTATACTTGACAGCAAGAGAAACTCCTGCATTTGTTCCCAGCTCGTAAAACATACCGACCTGTGGCTGAAATGCAAAATTCCAGGAATCTTGATCAAATCTAAATACCCCCATGTCCGTATACCTTTCATTAAAAATTGTACCCACTCCTAATCCGATGTATGGATTTAAGCGTTCTTCGGGACTGAAATAATAGTCTGCTGCAAAAAGTATCGGAACAGTATTGGCATATCTGAACTGTTTTCCGCTTAGCGATCTGTTATCAAGAGTAAATGTGTCATAAGGTTTTTCTTCAAAGAAAACATTCCAGGAAGTGCTGAAACCTATACCAACGTTTGGCTTCACCAATTTCCGATAATCAAAGGCGATGCCTCTGAAACTTACATTGGATATATAATCACCCATATCTCCTGTTGGAATTCCTACAGAGTATGATGTGGTAGAATAGCTTTGAGCTTGGGCAGATCCCGCAAAAACCAACAAAGCAAATGCTGCAATCAGAAATATATTTTTCATGGCGGAGTTCATTAATTAAGTTTCAAATAAGGAGACTGGTCAAAAGCCTGGTCGAGCGCATCGATTACCCGATCCACATTTTTCGCTCCTGATGCAAGACCATTTCCCACCATAATCCAAGCGGTTTTGGATTGATTGATCGGAGTATCCAAGTTTGGATTTGCCATAGTGATCACCAAAGAACCTACCGTGTAGCTTGAAACATAGTAGGGCGGGTAATACCATCCCCAACCTCCATAATATCCTCCATACCACCAATTATACCAATAGCTGTAAAACACAGTGGTGGTAGAAATAGCAGCCGGACTCAAAACCACATCCGGTGTTTTTGAAATATCCACTTTGCTCCAACCATAATTCAGCATATTCTGGTCAATCGCCTGAAGAATCGGCTTGGCATAGACATCCTTCATGAAAGTATAGGTTGTATCTCCTCCTGAGATTTCTACGTCAGTCACGATCTTGTCCGGCAGGGCATAAGTCTGACTTGTTTGAAAATCATAATCAACATCATATGATGTGTAAACAATATCCGTTTCCTCGTAATACTCGGCACCGTCCGGATAGCAGCTCCAAAGTAGGATTCCTGTCAAAGCAGGCAGAAAAATCCTGATTAGCGTTTTCTTCATGGTAGTTTTGTTTTGCTTAAAATTTAATTTTTGATCGATTAACTTATAGTTGATTTATAAAACCCAATGCGATTTTATTTAATTTCTTCAAGAATAATTATGATAAAAATCATGTTTCAAAAATTCAACAAAAGGGGGATTTTCAAAGAGAAAAACTAAAATTTTTTGGAAAAAAAATTTTCAATAATCTTAGTTTTTAAGAATGATAAAATCTTGTAAATTCTATGGTAAGCAATAACCTTTTAGATTTCTCATTGATTTACGGGGACGAAATTAAATATTTATCCAACTCAAAAATAAACGCAGACGTCCAACTTATAAGAGAAGAAAGTCCAATTTTCAACCTCAAAAGGATGGGCGACCTCTTTTCAAAAATGTAACTTTAAGGGGTTTTAATTGCGAAGGCTTCCTACAAACTTTCAAAAAAATCAATGAGTCATCAAAGAGGACCGAAATTGGATTCCCTATTATCATCCTTTCTTGAATCATACTTTTGTTAGTTGCACCCCAGCTAATTTTCATATCGGCTGAAAAAAAAAATCAATCACCTCCCCATTGGTGGGATTAAAAAAGCAATACTTCAGCTTTGACGGCAAAAAAATTAAACCTTGTTGTAACTATCCATTACGATTGTTCCGGACCGTCATTGACTAGTGCTACTTTCATATCTGCTCCAAGCTCCCCTGTCCCGATTGGTTTTCCTAATTCAGTTTCCAGGGAAGAAATCATTTTCTAATAAAAGGGAATTGCTATTTCAGGTTTTGCTGCTTTGATGTAGGAAGGGAGGTTGCTTTTTTTTGTACTGGCATAGAGTGTAAACTGAAAGATGGACAAATTCAATCTTTTGTCTTACCTGTTAATTTCCAAATAATCAGTAGGTCGCAGACTGTCATTTCTATCATATAGGTAGTTCCACTTTTTCATATACTCATCTGCCGGAAGAAACTCATCTTTTACATCGTTTAGTTTAGCTTGTAAAATAACCTCAAGCTGGTCCTGAAGTGCGGAATAGCGCGATTGATTTACCAGGTTTAAAAGCTGAAAAGGATCTTTCTCATTGTCATACAAGAGCCAAGGACCCTTCAAATCTCTCACATAAGTATATTTCCGGGTTCTGATTCCCCGGTATTCTCTACCTCCATTCATAAATTGCCATTCATGGAAAGGGACGGGTAAAGTGATCAATACCGCCTCATTATCTAAATCCTCTCCTCTCAAAAGTTGAGAAGAAAAGTCCTTTCCTTCCACACTTGAGGGGATTCCTAACCCGCTCAACCCCAAAAGTGTCGGCAACAGATCCGGGGTCCCGATAGGATCGAGGACAATTCTTTTTTTATTCCCGAATTTTCCAGGATAACGGATGAGCATAGGCACTTTTATCGACTCATCCCAAGGTCTTTGTTTTTTCAAAACACCTTTTGACATCAGCATATCCCCATGCTCAGAAGTAAAAACTATAATAGTGTTCTCAGCTAAACCTGCTTTTTCCACAGCGTTCAAAAGATCACCAATCGCCTTGTCTACTGCTGTGCAATGAGCATAATATCCGGCAATGACATTTCTTGCACTATCCTGATATTCCAAAGGCACATTGGCTCTGAGCTGAATGTTTTTAGGATCATACATGTCCTTGTATTTTTGAGGAGCCGAAAAATACGGGTCATGTGGCGGTCCGTAGGACAAGACTAATAGAAAAGGATTGTCCTTGTTTTTTTGAATATAGCTGATGGCACTATCGGTTTGCGGAAAAACATCGTATCCTTCCCATTGTTGCTTTTGATCCAGCTCATCGAAGTAAAAACTATTATTGTAATTATGGCTAACCTCTCTGACTTTCCAATAATCGAAGCCTTGCCTCCTTTCTTTCGGAACAGGTTTATCTCTTCCACTGAATGGATCTTCACCGCGTTGATGCCCATTCAAATGCCATTTTCCGATATATCCGGTTTGATAGCCTTCTCTTTTGTAGATCTTCCCTAAAGTTTCAGCTTCGGTCGGAAGAGGCTTGTCATTGTAAAATATGCCGTGAGTTAAAGGGTATTGCCCAGTCAAAAAACTTGCCCTCCAAGGTGAACAAACAGGAATGATTGAAATGGCATTTTCAAAAACCAAACTCTCAGCTGCCAGCTTATCCAAATTAGGAGTTATAACTTGGTTATTACCCGCATATCCCAATTCCTGTGCACGCCATTGGTCTGCAAAAACAAAAATGATATTTGGATGCTTTTCAGGAATATTCCCGAT
The DNA here is from genome assembly GCA_029945945.1 of Algoriphagus sp. GTDB lineage: Bacteria > Bacteroidota > Bacteroidia > Cytophagales > Cyclobacteriaceae > Algoriphagus. The sequence goes on from JAQSDM010000007.1 coordinate 28,566, forward strand.
GTTGATCTCTGGTTCTTTCTTTAAGTTGAAAGAAAGACTCAAGACCAAAAAAGAACCTGCCCCTACCAGAATCAGATATATCCTTTTCATTAAAATATCATTTAGCAAGTGAAAATTTTGAAACAGAATAAGTAAAACCCTTTCCTTTTCAATCCTTACACTTTACTAAATTTATTTAAGCTGGTATCTGTTCCGTCCTGCCCTGACCTGATGCAGGTATAAAATTGGTAGAATGAGATTTAAAAAGCAAATTCACTTGCTTTCAACATCAATCTTAAAAAAAGAGGGTAAATCCTGAAATCTCAAACCTTGTTCTGACTATCCATTAGAATTGTTACCGGGCCGTCATTGACGAGCGCTATTTTCATATCTGCTCCAAATTCCCCAGTTCCAATTGGTTTTCCTAATTCAGTTTCCAGGGCAGAAATCATTTTCTCATACAAGGGAATCGCTATATCAGGTTTAGCTGCTTTGATGTAAGAAGGGCGGTTGCCTTTTTTGGTACTTGCATGAAGAGTAAACTGTGAGATGAGCAAGATTTCCCCTCCGATATCAAGCAGACTTTTATTCATGACTCCATTTTCATCCGGGAATATTCTCAGGTTCACGATTTTCTTCGAAAGCCAGGCAATATCTTCCTGACCGTCCGCCTCCTCGATGCCCAGAAGAATCAGCAATCCTGTTCCGATCTCAGCTTTGATTTTTCCTTCGATTTTCACCGAGGCTTCTGAAGCTCTTTGAATGACTGCAATCATACGCTTAAATCTTGCATTTGGCCGGAAGTGATTATCTCTAACGGTTGGCTATTTGAACTCATTGCAGTTTTCACCATTGCTCTTGCCACTTGATAATCGTGGATCGGGCGCATGCTTTTCCATAGTTTCAGCCAAACCAATGGCTTGGTAAAGATTTTTGCAACTTCTTCTCCTAACCTGAATTCATGGCGGCTACCTAAAAGTAACGAGGGGCGAAATAAACCCAAATACTCAAACTGAATAGCTTTCAGATCGGCTTCAACTTCACCTTTCACTTTATTGTAATAAACCGACGAGGTCGTATCTGCACCTAAAGCGGAAATATATAGCAACTTTTTAGCTCCAAGTTTCTTTGCCCATTTGGCAAAAGAAATTACAAAATCATGATCGACGGTGTAGAATTTTTTCTGAGATCCTGCCTGCTTAATTGTGGTACCTAATGCACAAAATGCATGAATTTCGGCCTTATTTCCCACGATTATATCACGAAGTGAATTATATTCTCCCCCCAAAGACTGGGAAGTGAGGTTGGTTTGCCAGTCCATAGAATCTGCATAAGACATGTCTGCAACAAGCTGAACAAGCTTTTCATGCTTTAAAGCAAGCTTTCTGCGGCCCATGCTAATAATAAAGGAGTAATCAGGGTTTTTCAATAGCTGGTGCAAAAGCTGCATCCCAACCAAACCTGATGTACCGGATATTAAAGCGATTTTCATAAAAGTGAATTTTTCTGGATCAAGTGATTAGTATATGTTCCCAGAGCTTACTTTTTCCCTTCGGAAACCAAAATAGATTTCAATGGGAAATGTCTGTCAACAGAAGTTGATTAACCATTCAAAATGATGCCGCGATTGACTTTTCAGGATTGAACCTTACTTTTCTCCCAATCTAAAAATTTCTCCACTTCATTTTTGAGCTTGGCATAAACTGCCAATACAACGGATACATCATCTGCGAATCCCATAAATCCCAGAAAATCTGGAATAAAATCAACTGGAGAAAGGAAATAAACTAAAGCCAGCAAAAGCAACCCCAGTGTACTTCCGGATAGTTTATGCGTTCCTGAAAAATGAGCCATTACCATTCTGATAAAAATCGAAACGGGATCTATCAGCATTTTTACCTTCGGATGTTCTCCAAACTTGGCAATTTTTCTCCCCACATTAGAGAGCAATTCCCTCACTTTTGATTCTTGTCCGGCAAGGGCTTGAACTTGCTTTCCAAAAAGGGATTTAGCCTTTTCAAGAATATCGGTTGCTTTAGTCTTAATGGTGGTCATGTCAGAAATAGATATTGATTTCAGATTTTACTTGCTTCAGCGCAAATGCTATCGCATCGTTCTTTCTCTCCAAAGATTGTGCAAAAATGGCTTTGGCCAGATCAATTCCGGGAGCATCACCTTCCATCATCTGTCTACTTAGGTTGAGGATAGTGGTGACTTCTTCCACCGCTCTTTTCACCGCTTCCCACGTCTCTTCTGAGAAATATACCTGCTGCGAAAAATTATGGTTAAACTCCTCCCTTACCTCAGCGAGCAAAAGAGAATACAGCTCTGCAGATGTGTAGGCTGCAGGAGTGGAGCGACGAACCAGGTTATTGGGAGTAATCCTCTCAAGAAGAAGGCAAAGTCTCTCCGCCGCTTGAAGGCGAATCGGAAGTACAGTCTGAGAATTTTGAGTTTTCAGTTCCACGATCATTTTTTCTCTGTCTTTGGAAAGGAAAGAAATAACAACCAGGTACATGCCGTATAATACAATACTGGCTGGTAAAAGAATCTTAAGTAAATCTACGATGTAATCCATTTTATGTCTAATTGACTCGAATATCCACAAATTATCCCTGTCTTAAAACCTGAAGGAATGATAAATTTGAAAATCGAACGAACCAAATCCCTGCCAAAAACCTTTTTCTCCCATGATTGTCCCGGTAAAAATTACAGAAAAAGCAGAGTCTGAGATCAAAAACATCATGGCAACCAAAAACATCCCGGCAGATTACCATCTGCGTGTGGGTGTTAAAGGCGGAGGTTGCGGCGGAATGTCTTATGCGTTGGGATTTGACAAACCAAAAACGGAGGATCAGCAATTTGAAATTTCAGGAATCCCGGTCCTGATTGAAAAGAGGCACTTAATGTTTCTGATGGGAATGCAGATTGATTTTTTCGAAGGCGATGAAGCCAGAGGATTTACTTTTATCAATCCGGATATTCCAAAAAGACACGACGTTTGATTTTTTGATTAATTTCATTTGAAATTAATCCTCAGCAACTATGAAAACCCTCCTGATAATTCCAGTATTGTTCCTTTTTGCCACTGCTTCATTTTCCCAAGTCAAGACGTTAGAAAAGGACCAAACTCCCGGAAAAGGCAAAGTTGAAGATCTAAGTTGGATAGAAGGCGTTTGGGCCGGAACAGGATTGGGAGGAGATTGCGAGGAAGTTTGGATGCCCGCTGTGGATGGTCATATGATCGGCACTTTTCGATTCTGGGAAGATGGCAAACTGGTGTTTTCCGAGTTCATGAACATCGTCCAGGAAGGCGAAACCTTCTCCATGAAGCTAAAGCATTTCAATCCGGACCTTTCCCCTTGGGAGGAAAATGACAAATGGACGACATTTCGATTGGTTGAAATCGGAGAAAATTTCGTGTCGTTTAGCGGGTTGAAGATGCAGCGAATCGGCGATGAAATGATCCTTCAACTTGCCCTCACCGAAAATGGAGTACGAAGAATCGAAGAATTCAAGTACAAGAAAAAGGCGTTTTGAGGATCTTGAGTAAGGATTCAAGATTCTCCAAGAACAATACCGCTTGCAGTTCCCTAATCATAACATCTGAACAGTATTGGATATAAGTAAGATCTTGGAACTAAAATTTAAACTAATCGTACTATAGTTTATCTTTCCTTTTAACTCTTTCAGCATGAAAAATTTTCTCCTAATTGCCGGAATTCTTTTTACGTTGGTTTCCTGCAAAAGCTCTGACTCCGTCACTTCTGATCAAGGCAACAAATCCTCCGAAAAATTAACTGTCGATCAAATCACTAAATCAGATGATTTGGCTGAAAAAAAAACCTTCAAAGTGATCGAGGCGAAGGATGCCACGAAAAATACTGATCAGGTAAACCGGATTTTTGAAAAGAAACTAATTGAAAATGGCTTTGCTCAGGTGGATGAAAACCCTGAACTTTTGATTCAGAGTGTGATTGCTTCGGTAGATTTTGAAACAGAGATTTTAAAAACCAGCGCCTTCACCGCTCCAGGCAGTAATTTTGGCCGTTCTCCAACTTTTCGACCACACATAGAATCAGGTCAATTTGGCAAAGTTATTTTCTTGATTCAGGATGCAAAAACCAACGAAGTCTTGTGGATGGGAACCGGTACGGGTGTCTTAACTGCCAATGAGGTACTCAATTCCAAGGAAATCAAATCCGCTCTGGACCAATTGATCGCTGGTCTGAAATAGGGTGACTCTGAAATTTTTCACTCATTCCAAAAGGATGGTTTTCAATCAGAAAGCCATCCTTTTTTGATTCAAAAATCCTCAAATCCTGGCTTCACATTGTCCCAAAACTCATCCAAAGCGATGATTCTCGGTTTCAAAAATGAGATGATTGCCGGCCAATCACTTTCCTCCATCACATTGACATTTGGCAGGACCTTTTCGATTTTGGATATCGTCTGCCCCATTTCATTGGTGGAATGAAGCTTCCAATCCCAGTCCTCTCCTGTCGAAGCGAAAAGTAATTTTTTAAATTCCCGAAACTGATCAAAATAAAGCTCCTGCATTTCTTCATCAGAATGGGCAATTTCTATCCCGATTGAGGCAAATTCCCGCTCAGCTTTCATTCGGAAATAAATGTCTTTTACCCCGGTTTTATAATTAGCCCATTTTGTTTTGTAGCCTTGGGCATCGGGAACAGGCTTCATGTATTGCCCAAACGTAATCCAAAATTCTGTTCGAATTCGGGAAGATTCAGCCTTGTTATACATAGATTTTATTCGCCGGGATAGTCTTCCGGATAACTGACTGTGACAGAGGAAAACTTCACCAAACCACCCAAAGCCGGATGATGCTTTTTTAGGGTAAGAGTAATTCGGGTTGCCTTCGGATAAGCTTCCAAAATATCGGAAATGATCACGTGACCAAGGTGCTCAAGCAACTTCACCCGCACGTCCATCCTTGCTTTGATAAGTTGGTAAAGCTTGCCATAATCCACCGTGTATTTCAACTCATCGCGAATCATGGCATCTCTGAAATCTGTCTCAAGCTCCAGATCCAGTGTGAATCTGTTTCCCAAAACAGATTCTTCAGGATAGGCTCCATGATAGGCATGAAACTCGATTCCTTCGAGTGAAACTTTCCCCATTTCTATAAATCGTCAAAAAATGACCCTGATTGTTTCTTTGAGTCCTCTGCTGCTTTTGGCAATTCATCAACTTGTCTTGGGGCTATTGTCTCCATCTTTGGGTTCTCAGCAATAACCGGGATTTCCTCAATTTCCTCTTCTTCGATTTCTTCAGGAAGCTCTTCGGGAATTTCTTCCATGACCTCTTCTTCTACCTGGATATCAGGAGCCTGATCGTGAATTTCGAGTTCCTCTTCCTCTTCCAGGATTTCCTCCACAGGTCTTTCATCTGCCAAAATTTCTTCTTCGGTCACCATCACGGGTTCTGGAGCTAGAGCTTGAACAGGCGCAACCTGAGAAGCGATAGTTGTAATATTTGCCAGGACGAATGAATTGGAACGGCTCAATTCCTCGATCGCACGCTGATGCGCTTTGGCATCTATTCGGGTGAAATGAGACTCAGAAAGATCTATTTGATTTAAGGCATCCTGAGAAAGCCGCTTCAGGCTTTTCACCAATAATTCTCTTTGCTCCACAAGTCCTTCGTAGCTGCGAACCAATCCTTGCATGCTTTCGCGAAGCTCAAGAATGGTGTCTTTTGCTTTTTTCTCAGCCGCAGCTATCAAAATTGATGATTGCTCTTCTGCTTGCTTTCTTGCCTGAGTCAGTACTTGATTTGCATGGGCATTCGCATGCTCAGCGGTATGATTTGCCTCGGCGATGATCAGGTCAGCAGCCTCATTGGCTTCTTCGATGATGCTTGCTCCTGTATCCTCAGCGGTCTTTAGTGTTCTGAAAAGTGAATCCTCCACATCCTTGAGCCTTTTTGCTTCGGCCTCCGTGTTTTGAAGTTTTGTTCTTAGCTCCATATTTTCCTGATGAAGTTTTTCTACCACCTCACTGACTTCGTCTAAAAATGAAGCTACTTCTTTCTTTTCATAGCCTCTGAAACCGGTTTCAAAGGAGCGTTGCCTGATGGCTGCTGGGGTTATTTTCATAGGTTAACTTTCTTCTATTTGCCAAATGGAAATGGTACGGTCGTCTGATACTGAAATAACTTGTCCTTGGTAGGTACTCCAGATTACTTTATTGATAGAAGTGCCATGTCCGGCATTTCTTGCTTTATCGATTACTTTAAGGAGCTTTTTGTCGGCGGCATCCCAAACTTTGATGGATTTGTCCATCGAGCAGGAGACCAAATATTTACCGTCATCTTTGAAATATAAGTAATTAATAGCATACAAATGAGCCACTATACTCTCTGAAAGCAGGTAATCATTACTATTCCAAAACTTGAGTTGCGCATCTCTGGAACCACTCACCAAGGTCTGCTCATCAGGCGAATAAGACAACCCAAAAACTGAATTGGTATGCCCTGTCAGACTTGCCACAGGTTGGTAATCATTCACAAGGTCCAGGATTTTGATCGTGTGATCACTTAAACCAATGGCTATTTGACGCTTTTCACGAGCAATTGCCAATACACGGATACTTTTTGAACTTAGCTTGATATGTTTGAGAATGGATCGTTCTTCAATGTTCAGGATGATCAGAACACCGTCTCCCGTGCCAACATAGACCTCGTTGCCGTAGACTTTGATGTCAAATATGGCCTGATCGGTAAGCTTGAGAGACCAAATTTCCTTATTCTCATGCAGATCAATAACATGGATTCCTTCGAAATTATGCCCAATAAAAAGCAAGTTTCGCTCTTTATCTACTTCCAGGGCATACACTGAATGGGGAAGTTTAGCGATGAGTTTGCCATCTTTTGGATTATCCAAATCCCACTCCACCACCATACCGTCACCTGCACCTGTATAAAAAAATCGGGGATCACTCCCCTCAGTTAAGGCATAAATGCAATCGTTGTGCCCGGTCAGGGTATGTAATTTATTTACTTGAATTTTTGACATATATTGGACTGAGACTTAGCGGAGCCCTTTTGGCCTATGCAAACAAAAATAGAAAAAATTGACTCTTCCTCTGCCTTGGCTATCAAGATAATTGAGTCACAGGAAGAAGAAGCATTAGATTTCCTCAGTTTTCGGGAAAAACTTTCTTACGCAAACATTTCTCACCCTGAAAAGAGGAAAGAATGGGCCACTGCCCGGATGGCCATGAGGGATGCGCTCGAGGTATTACACGTTCCCTATCCGGGATTTTTCAAGGATGAGCATGGCAAAAGCCAGGTAATGAATGGAACCGGTTTTGTTTCCTTATCCCATACCGAAGGTTTGGCAGGTGCGATTTTCCATCGGGAAACTCCGGTAGGGATTGACATGGATTTTATCCGAGAGAAAATCCTGAAAATCGGTTTCCGGTTTTTGGATCAGACCGAAATTGATTTCCTGGAAAAAGATCCATTGCATTACACAATGGCCTGGTCTGCCAAAGAGTCAATCTTCAAATGTCAAGGCAAGAGAGGAGTGTCTTTCAGGGACAATATTCTTCTGGAACCATTCTCTCCAAGTGCCTCCATCATAAGGGGAAAAGTAAGGGGTACGGACTTTGCAGATCATCACTACCAGGTACAGGTTCGGGTCATTTCCAATGTCGTGCTCACCTATACCATTTGGTAACTAAAAAACTATGAAAAAGCTATCCATCCTTCTGGTATTATTGATCGTAATTGGAATCTCAATCCAATCGTTTTCTCAGGATGTTACCGAATTGAGCCTGAAAGATGCAGTGACCGGAAAGACAGTATCAGTTGCCTCCCAACTTAGTGGGAAGGGCTTGATTTTAGTTTTCCACTCGCTTGATTGCCCGTTTGCCAAAATGTATGAGGGAAGAATCAAAGCTTTGCGAAGCAAATACCAGGGTCAGGGCTTCAATTTCATTTTAGTAAATCCGGAAGTTAAAGGTTCAGAGGAAGAGCAAACTGCCCTTCGTGCTTATATCGATCAGTCCGGGCTCAACATGTCCTATTTAATGGATCAAGAGCAAGCTTGGGTGAAATACTTCAAAATATCTAAAATCCCGGAGGTTATCTTTCTGACTCGAAGTGATTCAGGAGTAGAAATCTCTTACCGCGGAGCCATTGACAATAATCCTCAGGCAGAAAGCAGCGTGTCTGAGCGATATCTGGACAAAGCCATTGATCAGATCCTTAAAGGTGAAAAACCAGTCGCATCTCAGGTGAGAGCTATGGGATGTAATGTTCGGACGTACTAGGATTCCAGAATTGCAATCATCTCTTTGACCTCTTCAAATTTTTCAGTTTCACCCAGTTTCTCGAAGGATTGGGCCAGGTTTCGGAGAGTTCGAAGTATAATCTGTTTGGTATCGCAAGGCTCAAAAAACTCATCTCTCGGCTCGATTTTAAGATGATCGAGGTAATTGTAAATATCCTTTCGGCTGAAGATCAACCCCTTGTTGAAGGCGTTGATGTAGAACGTAATGTCCTCAGATTTGTAAGTCAGAACAAACAGATTCGGGAGATTTACCCCATAAACAGGCAAACCGAGTTTCTTGGCAACCAGCAGATAGATAGAGCATAAACTGATTGGGTTACCCCTTTTCGTGTCCAATACGGTTGACAACATGCTATTTCCGGGAGAGTGGAAATTCTTTGTATTTGCTGAAAACCGAAGGGTACTAAACAAAACACTGTTGATGATTTTCACCTGTTCATAAGGCTGAAGGTCATTTTTGAAAGCAGTCCAAACCTCAAAATAAATCTGATGCATCTCAGCGTTGAGCTTCGCAAAATCAAGGTCTGGATACTGGTAGGTGTTGACGATCCAAAGACCGGTCAATAAATCATGGTCCTCAGTATTCTTCCAGTCTTCTAATCTGTTTTTCAGCAGGGAAAACTGAAGGTCATGAACAAGTTCTTCAATTTCCTTTTGAATCTCGGGATTGAAAGTAGTTTCCCACTTCTGCTCTAAAAAAGGAATGATTTCGGTGCCCAGGGAGATGATCCTGTTTCGGACATGATTTTTGACTTCCCTGTCCGAGTCATCCAGCAAAGAAACCAAGGCATTAAGCTCACCGGGGGTCAAAGTGCTCATAGGCAAAAACTGCGATTGCTTATCGTTTGTACTATAATTTATATAAAATCCTCCTAAGTCTGGATCACACCCACATTAAATCTTTCTGTTATTGGAGCGTGATTAGCCGCTTCAATCCCCATACTGATCACTTTTCTGGTTTCGCGCGGATCAATCACACCGTCCACCCAAAGTCTGGAAGCTGCATAATAAGGACTTAGCTCCTCGTTGTACTTGGAAGTAATTTCTTCCAAAAGCTGGTTTTCTTCTTCTGGAGAAATCTCCTTTCCAGTCTTCTTCAAGGAAGCAATTTTGATTTGAAGGAGAGTTTTGGCAGCAGAAGCCCCTGACATGACAGCCATCTGAGCAGTCGGCCAGGAATAAATCAACCGTGGATCATAGGCTTTTCCGCACATAGCATAGTTGCCGGCTCCATAAGAATTGCCGACTAAGATGGTGAATTTTGGCACCACAGAATTGGCCATAGCATTGACCATTTTTGCTCCGTCTTTGATGATTCCCCCATGTTCGGCTTTACTCCCTACCATAAATCCGCTCACATCCTGAAGGAAAACAAGCGGGATTTTTCGCTGGTTGCAATTCATGATGAACCGCGCCGCTTTGTCGGCTGAATCGGAATAAATCACACCCCCCATCTGCATTTCGCCTTTGGCAGTTTTTACTATTTTTCGCTGATTGGCAACAATTCCCACAGCCCAGCCATTGACTCTCGCAGTTCCGCAAATCAGCGTTTTCCCATAATCTTTTTTGTACTCATCAAGTTCTCCTCCATCCACTAATCCGGCGATGATCTCCCTCATTTCATAAGGCTTCGCCCGATCCATAGGGAAGATTTCAAGCAATTTCTCACCTGATATTCCTGGGTCTTTTGACTCGATCCTATCAAATCCTGCATTGGGATTGGCTCCCAACTTCGCAAAAATCTTTCTTATGGCGTCCAGGCATTCAGGATCATTTGCGTATTTATTGTCCGTGACTCCGGAGATTTCACAATGAGTGGTCGCTCCGCCAAGGGTTTCATTGTCGATAGTTTCTCCGATTGCAGCTTTCACCAGAAATGAACCTGCCAAAAAGATCGATCCGGTTTTATCCACGATCATCGCCTCGTCCGACATGATCGGGAGATAGGCTCCACCAGCTACACAACTTCCCATGATCGCAGCTACCTGAACGATTCCCATGGAAGACATTTTGGCGTTGTTTCGGAACTGACGACCGAAATGTTCTTTGTCTGGAAAAATCTCGTTTTGCATCGGAAGATAAACTCCGGCGCTGTCCACCAGGTAAATAACCGGAAGGTGATTTTCCATAGCGATTTCCTGAGCTCGCAAGTTCTTCTTTGCAGTCATCGGAAACCAGGCTCCGGCTTTCACGGTCGCGTCATTTGCTACTATCACGCACATTCTGCCGCTTACATACCCAATTCCGGTCACAACTCCTGCCGAAGGACATCCTCCTTCCTCCTTATACATTCCATCAGCAGCAAATGCTCCAACCTCCAAAAAATCAGAATCTTTGTCAATCAAATAACTAATCCGCTCGCGGGCTGTCAGCTTTCCCTTCTCATGTTCGGATTGGATTCTCTTTGGTCCTCCGCCGAGTTTGACGAGTTCGTATTTTTCGGTTAATGTTTGGAGTAAAGATTTAAAAGTCTGGGTTTGCTTTTCTGCACTTGGGTTCATAAGTCAAATTTGGGTTTTTATAAAAACTCCTATCCTGATCAGGAAGTTTTGACTGGAAGATAAACAAAAGCCCTTTTCCGGAGTGAAAAAGGGCTAAAGGATTCGAAATCAGATTGAAATTAATTTGCCTCAATCTGATCTTTATAATCTTTTATAGATCTGTAAATCGCTGACGCCATGTATTCTTTTCCTTCCTGACTCATCAGGAATCTTTCTTCTTCGGTATTTGACAAGAAGCCAAGCTCCACCAAAACTGATGGCATGGATGGAGTCCAAAGTACATAAAACGGTCCTTGCTTCACCCCACGGCTTTTTCTTCCAACCCGATCTCTGAATTGACTTTCAATCTGATCAGCAAGAGTTACGCTGTTTTCGAAGTGAGCTTTAGACATCAGGTTAAACATCATATAAGATTCAGGGGAAGTCGGGTCAAAACCTTCGTAATTCTCCTCGTAGTTTTCTTCCAAAAGGATTACGGAGTTTTCCTTTTTCACAATGTCAAAGTTGGCATCCAGATACTTAGTACCCATGACAAACGTCTCTGTTCCAAAAGCCGACTTATTAGTCGCTGAATTGGAATGAATCGAAACAAAAAGATCTGCCTTGTTCACATTGGCAATATTCGGGCGCTCTTTCAGAGTTGGAAAACTATCGTCATCCCGGGTGTAAATCACCTGAACATCAGGCATATTTTCTTTGATGTACTTGCCTACCAGGAGCGTTACGGCAAGATTAATATCTTTTTCACGGGCTTTGGATCCGATATTTCCGGGGTCTACTCCTCCATGACCTGCATCTAAAACAATTTTTTTCATCCGAAAGGCTGGCATCATCGTTTCATTGGAAATAAATCCTCCAAAGAAAAAAGGAATGACTAATGTCAGACAAATAAGAATTTTTTTGTTATTGAACCGTTCCATGAGGGCAATAGGATTAACTTTACAAGAAATTTTACTCAAATTAAATAAAGCGTAAGCAGCAGTGCAGGGATTCAGGCTCCATTTATTTTTGTTTTTTGGGCTATTGATTGTTCCTTTTTGGGTCACTGCGCAGCAACCTGCAAAACAACCTCAAGAAAGAAGGTTGGTTGTTCCTGATACTTTGGTTTCCCCTCCACGCAATCTATTCCCAACCGATTCGCTTCCGGTTTCCCTGGACACTTTAGCTGCTGTTGATTCTTCAAAAATTGTGCCTAGGAATGGCATTACTACAGAAATTACCTACTTCGCTGAGGATAGCATAGTTACAGATTTTGCGACCAACAGGGTTTACCTGTACAACAAGGCTTGGTTTGAATATGGAACGATACGGCTGGATGCAGATCTGATCATAATCGACTGGGAAAAATCCGAAATCTTTGCAAGCGGAGTGACCGATAGCCTGGGAAATATGGCCGGTAATCCATTTTTCAAGGAAGGTCAAACAGTCTATGAGATCCGCAAAGAAATGCGGTACAACTTCAAGACTGAAAAAGCCATTATCAAAGACGTTGTTACAGAACAACAAGACGGGGTTCTACGAGGAGAAACGATCAAAAAAACAGAAGATGGCAGTATCTACATGAGTCATGGATATTACACGACGTGTAAGCTCACCAAACCTCATTGGCATATTTCATCCAAAAAAATCAAATCCGTAGAGGGTAAACAAGTTGTCTCCGGCCCTTTCAATATGTATTTCAATGGAATACCAACACCGCTCGGTTTACCATTCGGAATCATCCCCAATACACCCGAGGAGAAGGCATCCGGAATCATTTTTCCTTCCTATGGTGAAGAGAAGACCCGCGGAATGTTCCTGAGAGATTTTGGATATTATTTCGCTTTGAATGACTACATCCACGCCCGAATTACGGGTGATATTTATTCCAAAGGAGGATGGGGACTTAAATCTCAGGCGGTTTACAAAAAGCGCTATCGCTATGGAGGAGGATTCAATATTGACTTCCAAAAATTCAAATCTCCGGAAACTGAACTCAATCCGGTAGACTACAATACGTTCCGGATCAATTGGAATCACACGCCGGAATCTCGTGGTAATAGCCGTTTTTCTGCCTCGGTCAATGCAGGAAGTACCAGCTATTTCAATAATGTGATCAGCCAAAATAACTTTTCTCAAAACATCACTTCTGATCTTCAATCAAACGTCAACTATTCCAAAACTTTTTCCGGAACGCCTTTTTCACTTTCATCAAGTCTAAGACATTCTCAAAGTGTGCAAACAGGAGAAGTTTCGCTAAGCCTTCCTACTCTATCTGTAGCAATGAATAGGCAGAGCCCATTCAAAAACGTGAAATTCGAACCGTTGAAGACGCTAAACTTGTCGTATAACTTTGACTTTCAAAATTCGATTACAAACCGGGTTTCACAGCAATTTGGGGTAGATAGTGATTTGACTGGAGGATCTTCTTCGGCTCCTGAATTAATTCCATTTACTCCGGAAAACTTCAGCCTTTTGCTTCAAAATGCCAATAATGGCGCCCAAAACAGAATCCCTGTCAGTTCTAATTTCACCCTTTTCAAGTATTTCACCGGAACTGCATCCGCAAGTTTTAACGAAATCTGGTATTTGCAAAAAATCAATTATTACTACAATCCTGCCCAGGAACGCGTGGATAAAATCATAGAGGATGGATTCAACAGAGTCTCTTATTACAATAGTTCATTCAGCATGAATACCAACCTTTACGGTTTTTTCAACTTCAAGAAGGGCAAGATTCAAACGATCCGACAGCATATTCAGCCTTCATTTGCCTTCAGTTATACACCGGATTTCTCTGATCCTTCTTTCGGATATTATCAGGATGTGCAAGTAAATGACGAAGGAGATACGCAGCGGTTTTCAAGACATCAGGGCTTCATTTATGGCGGTGCTCCCTTGGGCGAATCAAGGGCTTTGAGTATCAATATTCGAAGCGTACTTGAAGCAAAACTCTTGTCTGAATCCGATACAGCTGAAGCAACGACCAAGAAAATCCCACTTCTTGAAAACATAGATTTCGGTACCAGTTACAATTTCGCAGCTGACTCTTTCAATTTGGCACCGTTTAGTATCAGGGCAAGAACCAGCTTTTTTGACAGAAAGCTTTCCGTCAACTTTAGCACAACTCTCGATCCTTATGCCACAGCTGCTTACACGACTAACAACGAATTGGAATCTGTTAGAAGAATCAATTCCTATGCTTGGAACAATGGGCAAGGCCTTGGAACAATCAGAAACGCATCTCTGAACCTGAACGCTTCTCTCAATCCATCCAGTGCTAAAAATCAGGGAGAAGTTAGGGACCAAATCACTAATGATTTCCTCCAACAAGGCGGAGTCATGAATGATATTGTCGAAAGCGAGATCAACCGAATCGTCACCGACCCAAGTCAATACATCGATTGGAGTATTCCCTGGAATCTGACCTTTGGTTATAATCTCGCCTATAATAAGCAGACAAACGGCAACAAAAACATTACTCAGGCTATCACGATCAGTGGAGATCTTTCCATTTCCGATAAGTGGAAAATCAATTTGAATACTGGTTACGATGCCCAGGCAAACGAAATCACGCAATCCATGATCGGTATTGCCCGTGACCTGCATTGCTGGCAGATGAATGTGAACTGGATTCCCTTCGGAAAATTCACTTCTTACAGCATCGACATCCGCGTCAAGTCCAGCTTACTCTCTGATTTGAAGGTGTCGAGGAGACGGTCATTTTTTGACAAGTGACGGATTGCTGATTTCGGATTGCTGATTTCGGATTTAAAAGCCTTAACCTGAACCTTTAATTGATTAAGTTGGAGGATATTTTTTACTAACTTTTTAAATCATGAAAGAAGAAATCAAACTCAGATCAAAGCTTTTTGCACTGGCTGTCATAAAAATGACTGAAGAATTACCTCGTAAAAATTCAACCTTTCCGATTTGCAATCAAATAATAAAATCAGCAACCTCAGTGGGAGCAAATTATCGTTCGGCACTTCGAGGAAGATCTAAGGCAGAATTCATAGCGAAACTTGGAATTGTTGAAGAGTAGGCTGATGAAACTTTATACTGGTTAGAAATTATAAAAGAATCAGGACTTGCCAATTCCAGATTGATTGATCCCTTATGGAAAGAAGGAAATGAGCTTATTTCAATTTTTATCGCAATGATAAAAACAGCAAAAATCAATCAGTTAGAAAATAAGGTAAGAACTAACCCATAAATCCGAAATCAAATATCCGAAATCAGCAATCCATTACTTCAGATTTCAGCCTTCAAACTTTAGCCCTGCTCAGTGGCATCGTCATACATCTAGGACCGCCAAGACCGCGTGAAAGTTCGGATGATGGTATCTCTAAAACCTCCACTCCCATTTGTCTCAATGCTCTGTTGGTATGAATGTTTCGATTATAGGAAATCACGCGTCGGGCTCCGATAGCGAACACATTCGCTCCGTCAAACCACTGCTCCCGCATCGAATAATCCGGATTTCCATCCGCAGTATGGAGGATCTCCAGATGCGGAATCTCCCGCTCTAAAATAGTCAGCAAAGACTCCTTCAACACTTCTCTTTTGATATGAATTTTATCGTCTTTGACTTCTTTGAGCGTATACAAAGAAGTCTGAAGAACCGCATTCAAGGCATCCGGATACGTTAAAACCAAGTTTTCATCAATCACGGTAAACACCGTATCGAGGTGCATGTAGTTTCGCTTTTTAGGAAGATGAACCTCATAAACACGCTCGACAGAACCCTCTGCAAGCATTGCTTTTGCAGCATGGTAAATGGCTTTCTCATCTGTTCTTTCCGAATTGCCAATCGCTACTGCTTTGTGAGAAAGAACAATCACATCACCCCCTTCAATACTCGGAGGATTTTCATGGCCAAGGATCGGATAAAGTCGATTGACAAAGTCTTTAAATTCAGGATGGTTTTCAAAAATAGTCCTGACCAAATCAGCTTCCCGCTGTCTTCCTTCCTTTTTCATACTTGAAAAAATAATACCGGAAGGGGTTAAAGCCATCGGATCGCGCTGGAAGTATAAGTTCGGACAAGGGGCTATCGCGAAAGCAAAGTCCATCAGTTCACCATTTTTCAGGTTGGGTATTTTTCGCTTCAGCTCGTGGATTTTTATCCCGGCCGTGAGAGCAGTTGCACATTCGGCGGTGGAATACCGCTCCAATATATCCTCTGCGATATGAACCAAGCCAGACTTTTTCAGAGATTCCCGCATAAGCTGAAGCAAAATATCCTCATCAGAAATTACTTTGACCAGCAACTCTCTCAATTGATATACCTGAGCTCCGGTGGACTGCTTGATCAGATCAGAGAAAAAGTCATGTTCCTTTTGCAAAGCTTCCAGGTAGGGAACATCTTCAAAGAGTAAAAACTCCTTATTATAGGGAGTGAGCCGATCGATTTCTTTTCCTGGTCGGTGCATCAATACCGCCTTCAAAGTGCCAAATTCTGAATTGAGCCTGAGGTTCATAGATTAAAATATTATCAACGTTTGAATTATTAAATTATCATTTTTTTAATCATTTAACCATTCTGTTGATTAAAATTTAAAAAATGAGAGTTTTGACAATTTTAAATTTTTCATAGATTTTCGAATTAACACAGAAAAAGTACCCAATAATTAACTCGGTTTTTCACTTCGGGGATTATTTTCCATCTAAATCCTGAAATAAATCGTATTTCCTTTCTCTGGAATGGCTTTTGCCAATAATTAAAAAAACCAACGAGTTTTAACCAACACAAGCTTTGAAAAAACTAATCACGCCAATCGTGTTTTCCCTATACATGATTTTAACAAGTTGTGCGACCCTCACCCAGATAGCTGATGCAGCAGGTCAGCAACTCATGAATCCGACTAATGCCGAAATCAACTCGGGAATCAAAGAAGCTCTGGAGAAAGGAACCGGAATCAGCGCTGAGCGTCTTTCCGTCCAAAATGGCTATCTGGGAAACCTGGATGTGAAAATCCTTTTTCCTCAGGAAGCTAAAAATGTGGAAAGTACCCTGCGATCTTTGGGCTTAGGCTCCATGTGCGATCAGGTGATTACAAGTTTGAATCGCGCAGCCGAAGATGCAGCCATGGAAGCTAAACCGATTTTCGTTGATGCGATCAAGCAGATGAGTTTCCAGGATGTTCAGAAAATACTGCTTGGTGAGCAAAATGCTGCCACGCAATATTTCCAGGGAACTACCACGAGTTCACTTAGCGCGAAATTCTCTCCGATCATTGATGCCAGCTTGAAAAAAGTGGATGCAACCAAATACTGGAGCGACGTGATGACCCGATACAATAAGGTGCCTTTTGTGAAAAAAGTGGACACCGACTTAACAGCATACGTGACTCAGAAAGCGATTGATGGCTTATTCATCGAGATCGCAAAAGAGGAATTGAAAATCCGGGAGAATATTACCGCCCGAACTTCCCCATTACTTCAGAAGGTTTTTGGCTATGCCGAAAAACAGAAGAAGGGAACTCCGGGAAGTTGATCCTGAAGAGTTTAAACTCTAAATCTATTCTTACCTGAATGCAAAAAACCTGGATCACTCCAGGTTTTTTGATTTAATGTAAAACCGAGAAAACGGCTTCAAATTACTCTTAGATTCAGGCAGATTTTATTTTTTCCGTTGTAATAGGCAAATCGTAAACCCGCTTTCCACAAGCATGATAAACAGCATTGGCAATCGCAGCGCCTGTGGGAGGCATAGAAACCTCTCCTCCCCCTTCAGCAGGTAGATCAGGCCGATCGATCATAGCTACTTTTACTTCAGGGATCTCATTAAATCGAAAAACAGGATAGCTCGCCCAATCAGAACTGGTTATTCCATTTTGATTAAAAGTTACTTGTTCTTTAAGTGTCCAACTTGCTGCTTGAATCATGCCGCCTTCGATCTGGTTTGTAATTCCATCTAAGTTGATGATTTCCCCTACGTCTACAGCTGACCAAAGTTTCTTAATTACAACAGCTCCTGAAGCCTTTTCAACCCAAACTTTAGCTGCAACTGCTGAATAAGCAGCTGTGTTTTTATAGCGGGAAAAAGCAAATCCAATTCCTTCTCCATCCTTCATGAATTCAGAATCACACATCTCCCGGATTTTATGAATTACAGCGATCGCCCTTTCGTCTTCAAGATGGGCTAATCGAAATTCCAAGGGATCTTTTCCTGCTTTTTCTGCCAGTTCATCCATAAAGGACTCGATTGAAAAAATAGTCGTGTACGAACCCAAACTCCTCAAGGAAGAAACTCTCAAAGGACCATCAAAGAAGTGTGCATTCACCTGCATATTTGGAATGCTATAATAGGGATCGGCATTTCTATGTCCCCCACCCAAATATCCCCGATCTTTCAATTCAACCGGGTTTTCTAAATACCGGCTGTCCAAAAGTGTCGCAGGATCATTATTTGGCCTCATACTATGAGAGTCCGTCCAAACCTCCGATTTCCAAGCTTTTATCCTTCCATTCTCATCCAAACTTGCCTCCAATTCCATAATCATAGCAGACCCATATGGATCCCAATAATGCTCGTCTTGCCTGGACCATTGAACTCGAATATGCTTTCCGGGATAAGCTAACGCCAAAATCGCAGCATCCGCAGCTGCATCATCTGCCGTGCTATGTCCAAAACATCCTGCTCCTGGAACAGCAATCACATGGATTTTTTCTTCATCCATTTTGAGCATTGCTGCGATGGCTCTTCGCATAGGATAAATGCCTTGACTATGTGACCAGATATGGAGGATATCGCCATCAAACATGGCAATTGCGCAAGCCGGTCCGATAGATCCATGTTTTAAATAGGGCTTGGTATAGGTTGCTTTAAATACCTCATTCCCATTTAATTCAGCATTTGCATTTCCCTCATTTCTGATTGTTTGAGGAGGATCGGCTATTGACCTAATATGGGTATAAATGTAATTCTGATCTGGAAAATCAGTGCCTGTGGACCATTCTGAATTTGCTTTTAAGTAGCGCTCAGCCTTCACGGCTTGATATTCACGCTCTGTAATGACTCCTATAAAACTACTCTTAATGACAGTTTTGATTACTCCGGAAACTTGTGAAGAAAGCCCACTTTCATCCAGTTTCACCAACTTTGACTGGTAGCCTTTTGGTCTCAAAACTCGCGCATGAAGCATACCGGGAAATCTCAAATCCTGAATATACAATTCTTCCGCCCGCACCATTTTCTCGATATCCTTTCTTGGAATTGCCTTTCCAACATATCGGTATCCAGACTTGACTTTTACGGGTATAGGAACTGTGACTTCCAAATCAATTTGAGCCCCTTCCAGGATCTCAGCAAAATTCAGCGACTGATTATTGTTTTTGGTTTTCACTTTTCCATTGTAAAAAATCAGATCTTTTACAGGAGTTTTCAACTTAAGACTGGCCAATTCCAATAATTTTTGTCTGGCAGTAGCTGCCGCATATCGAACCGACATGGCACTGTTTGGCACCGAACCACTTCCTGCCGTATATCCTTCATCAGGGGTCAGGCCAGTTTCGGCTAGGTGAACTTCCACTTGATCTAATTCAAGATCCAATTCCTCTGCTGCCACTTGGCAAATGGCCATGCGGATTCCCTGGCCCAATTCTACTTTTCCGGAAAAGATCATTACCCTACCATCTTCCAAAACCTGAAGCCATGCATTAACTCTATTTGCGCCTCGCAAACTTCCCGGTAAGGTTCCCTGAAAATTTTCCCGTGCGGCCATCACAGGATCCTGTTCACCGAGAACCATCCCAAGCAATGGAAACCCAACACTGATGTAGCCGATTTTCTGTAGAAACTTTCTTCTGGAAGTTTTGGGTAGCTCAAACATGTTTTTTATTGATTACCAGCAGCTCTTTTGATCGCACTTATGATTCGGGTATGGGCACCGCATCTGCATAAATTCACCTGCAATGCATCTTTGATTTCTGCTTCATTCGGATTTGGATTTTCATTCAAGAGGCTCACAGCGGCGATGACCATTCCATTCAGACAGTAGCCACACTGAGCCGCTTGTTCTTTTACAAATGCCTCTTGAACGGGATGTAGTTTTCCGTTTTCATTAACCAGACCTTCCAGAGTAATAACTCTGGAATTTCCCAAAGACGCAACAGGCCTGATGCAGCTGGTAACTGCAACTCCATCTACTAACACCATACAACTTCCGCATTGGGAAAGTCCACATCCGAACTTCGGTCCATTTAGCTCAAGTTGATCCCGAAGCACGTAAAGCAAAGGAGTATCGGGTTCAACGTCAACTACTTTTTCAGAACCATTGATATGAAGGCGGTATTTGGGCATAGCTAATTCCTTTGAATTCTAAGATAGAATAATGAAGGATAAATTGCAGAAAGGCAGGTTCGGTTAATTTGTCATTTTTACGAACGGTGATCAAATAGGGTCTTCTTCAAAAAAAAAGACAGCCGAACATCGAATCATTTCTTTGGTTGCAAGACAAGCGGTGCAATAAGCTTTATTGTATTTTCCCCCAAGCCAAACCCTCAGACTAGTCAATACTTTCACATCAACTAGCTCGGCAATAAAAAAAACCGAGCCTTTCAGCCCGGTTTCAATATATCAAACCTCCTTTTAAGAATTAATCTACCAGCGATACATTCACAAATTCCTCTTGCTTCGTTACTTTCGCTACTCCTTTTTGGGAAAGACCTTTTATTGCCACATCCCACTTTTTACCACTTAGTCCCGATTTCAATTTCAAGTCAGCCAAAGCAACAGGAGATTCCTTTTTAAGCAATTCAAAGACAACTTTCTCCTCCTCGGTCAATTCCACCGCTTTCTTTTCAGGCCTCATCTGAGGGAAGAAAAGCACTTCCTGAATCGTAGTTTTATTCGTCAAAAGCATCGTCAATCGGTCGATTCCGATTCCCAAACCTGATGTAGGTGGCATGCCGTATTCCAGCGCCCGAAGGAAATCCTCATCCATCATCATCGCTTCGTCATCTCCTCTTGCAGCCAGTTTCAACTGATCCTCAAATCGCTCACGTTGATCGATCGGATCGTTCAATTCTGTATACGCGTTTGCTATTTCTTTTCCATTGACAAAAAGCTCAAATCGCTCAACCAAACCTGGTTCAGTTCTGTGCTTTTTTGCCAAAGGCGTCATTTCAATCGGATAATCTGTGATATAAGTCGGCTGAATCAAATGCTCTTCCACTTTTGCTCCGAAGATTTCATCGATCAATTTGCCTCTGCCCATAGTATCATCCACGGCAATCCCCATATCAATACAAACCTGTCTTAATCCTCCCTCATCAAATTGGCTTACATCCACACCAGTGAATTCCTTGATGGAGTCGTACATGGTTAATCTTCTGTACGGTCCTGCAAAATCGATCTCTCTTTCTCCAACTTTGACCACGCTTTGACCATGAATTGATAGGGTTACTTTCTCAAGCAACTCCTCCACCATTTCCATCATCCAGATGTAGTCTTTGTAGGCTACATAGATTTCCATGGAGGTGAATTCCGGATTGTGAGTTCGGTCCATTCCTTCATTTCGGAACATTTTCCCAAACTCATAAACCCCTTCAAATCCACCAACGATCAATCTCTTGAGGTATAATTCATTCGCGATTCTCAGGAAAAGCGGCATATCCAGCGTGTTGTGATGGGTATTGAATGGTCGGGCTGCCGCTCCGCCGTGAACCGCCTGAAGGATCGGTGTTTCCACTTCCAGCCAACCGTGATCGTCAAAATAGCGACGCATGTTTGAAATGATTTTGGCTCGGGTGACGAAAGTTGCCTTTACTTCAGGATTCACCGTCAAATCCACATACCGTTGACGATAGCGAAGTTCAGGATCGGTAAATCCATCGTGAACATTCCCTTCCTCATCTCTTTTCACCACCGGAAGTGGCTTTACAGACTTGGAAAGGATCTTTATATCAGTTACATGAAGGGAAATCTCTCCGGTTTGAGTCGTAAAAATATATCCCTTCACACCCACGAAATCTCCCAAACCCAGAAGCTTTTTGAAAACCGTATTGTAAAAAGTCTTGTCCTCATCCGGGCATATATCATCCCGACGAATGTAAATCTGAAGGATGCCGGTGGAATCCTGGATTTCAGCAAAAGAAGCCGAACCCATAATTCTCCTACTCATCAGACGGCCCGCAATAGAAATATCCTTGTAATCGGTTTTGTTGTTTTCGTAGTTTCTATGGATGTCTTCCGCAGTTACATTGATCGGAAAAGCCTCTGCAGGATAAGGATTGATTCCCAACTGCATCAACTCTTCCCTGTCTTTTCTACGCTCAAGTTCCTGTTCGCTCAAAAGTTGCATGTCTTATGTTTATTAGTCAAGAGCCCATAGACCATAGTCCATGGAAAATATTTGAAATTTGTTACAATATTAAATTTTACTCACTCCCCTCAATTTTTCAGTTTGGCAGTTACTGATTACTGAGATGGATCACTGCGATTTTTTCTATCACTGATCACTGCCTACTGTTTACTTCCCCTTCCTACGCTTCATTTCCCGTCTGATCTGCTCAAACTCTCTGCTGCTTTGACCGGCAATGCTGGTGTTTTCCGATGCTCTTCTGGTCAGGTAAGGCATTACTTTTTCCACAGGTCCGTAGGGAACGTATTTCACCACTTTATATCCGGCTTTTGCCAGATTGAATGAAATCGTGTCACTCATTCCATACAATTGAGAGAAGTAGAAATGATCTGAATTAGTCGCAACCTGGTGCAAATTCATCAATTCCGTCAGAAGTAGATTACTCCTTTCATTGTGCGAACCTGAAACCAACCAGATATCTTTTTTATTCTCAACACAGTACTTCAACGCAGCATCGTAATCTCTGTCAGTGGAAGCTTTGTCCGGTTGAATCGGACTTGGGTAATTCATCTCCGCGGCTCTCTCTCTCTCCTTTTCCATGTAGGCGCCACGGACGGTTTTCACTCCCAAGATATATCCACCTTTCTGAGCCACTTCATGAGCTTTTTTCAATCTTGTCAAGGAGTCATGACGGTACATCTGATAGGTATTGTACACGACACAACGCTCAGTATTGTATTTCTCCATGGCTTCGTAAGCCAGGTCATCGATTACATTCTGGAACCAGGACTCTTCCGCATCAACCAGGATTTTCAAGCCCAGGTCATGAGCGGTTTTGCAAAGCAAATCTACCCTGCCTTTTAAACGGGCAAATGCAATCTCTTCTTCAGCATTTAACTTCTCTCCTGCCTGGATTTTCATCATAATGTGATAGTCACCCAAACCTGTTGTCTTGAAAACCCCAAAAGGCATGTAGTTCACTTTTGCAGATTCGACCATTGTCTGACGGATTTCCTCAGTAGTCTGATCAAAGCTTTCCTCATCCCCCTTTCCTTCGACTGAAAGATCAAGGATTGATTCTACTCCGTATTTGGCAAGTTTCTGGCAAGCCTTGATGCTTTCTGCAATCGTCTCTCCTCCGCAAAAATGGCCGAACATGGTTTTCTTCATGATTCCCTTCACAGGAAGCTTGAGTTTGAAAGCCAGATTGGCGAGGCCAATGCCCAAATCTGAAATCAGATTATTGTTTAACGTGGCGAAAATCAGGTACATTTTCCTGAGTTCTGCATTGCTTTTGGAGGCAAATGCTACTTCTAGATTCTCAAAAGATATTGTGGGTTTTACGGGCATATCGCTCAAATAAAGGTGCAAAGATATCAAAAAAACCGCTGCAGCTTGGGTTTTGTTGCGATAATTGAGCCGACCAAAGTCAGGATTTTCAGGTTGTGAGTATTTGCAAATACAATTACAAAACCTGCCTGATTCTTTACTTGATACGGTAAACCCGGTACTTAAAACAATCGAAAAAGGCATTGCCAATTTTCCTTTCTCCAAAAGTCCATTGCCAGAGTGGAAAGAATTTCGAAAATATTTTTTCAAAACATAATTCCAAAATATATTAATAAATCAAAATAATCTACCGTATAAGGTTTGAATTTTTACCAATTTGGAAAAAAGTCAAGGATTTTGACCTCTCATTACTGATTAGATAATCTTTTAGCCAAAAATTAATTTTGTTTTTAAAAATCATGCTTTTACCTTTGAAACATGTTAATCACAGCAGCGATCTATTTTACCTTCTTTTACTTTTACTTTCGAAGCCAAAATCGAATCGGAGCTGTTTATTGTCTAGCCAAAAACTAAGAAAAAATAAATAAAACAAAAGCCCGATTCGAAAGAGTCGGGCTTTTTTCATTTAAACGCCCAGCCGTATGAAACCACACAAACAAATTAAAGATTGGGGATTAGGACTTTCTACTCCATTGATCATTGCAGGACCTTGTTCTGCCGAGACTCCTGAGCAAATCGAACAGATCTGCAAGGAAATGAAGGAAGAGAATATGATTCCGGCTCTTTTCCGTGCAGGTATCTGGAAGCCAAGAACTCGTCCGGGAAGCTTTGAAGGAGTAGGTGAAGAAGGTCTGAAGTGGATGGAAATCGTCAGACATAACCTGAATATCCCAATTACTACTGAAGTTGGAAATGCTGCTCACGTAGAATTGGCCCTGAAACACAAGGTAGATGTGCTTTGGATCGGAGCTCGAACTACTGTAAATCCATTCGCAGTACAGGAAATTGCCGATGCTCTTAGAGGCGTGGACATTCCTGTGATGGTGAAAAACCCAATGAACCCGGATCTTGAACTTTGGATCGGTGCCTTGGAAAGATTGTATTCTGTAGGAATCGATAAACTGGCTGCAATTCACAGAGGTTTCTCTGACTCTTACGACAAGAGATACAGAAATAAGCCAAACTGGTCAATGCCAATTCACCTCAAGCGTGAGTGGACCGGAATGGAAGTCATCAACGACCCTTCCCACATTGTAGGAAGAAGAGATGGATTGTTAGAAGTAGCTCAAAGAGCAATGAACTTCGGTTTGGACGGTTTGATGATCGAAACTCACCACGATCCGGACAAAGCATGGTCTGATGCAAAGCAGCAAGTAACTCCAAAGGCTTTAAGAGAGATGATCAACGCGATCGACTTCAAGCAGCCTCTTGAAAACATGAAACCTGACGAGAAACTTCAGGATTTGCGCCGAGCTGTGGATCACCTGGATGACCAATTGCTGGATATCCTTCAGGAAAGATTCTCTGTAATCGATCAAATCGGAGCGCATAAAAGAGAGCATCACCTGACCGTATTTCAGTCTGACCGCTGGAAAGATGTGATGGAAAGCAGAACTCAGAAAGGTATTGCAAAACATCTGAGCGAGAAATTCATGAAAGAGTTGCTTTACTGTATCCACGAAGAGTCAGTAAAGCGTCAGGAAAAGCAGCTTCGCGAAGCTGAACCTGTAAAAAAGTAATTCATAAAGGCTGAGCATATTACAGGCTGAGGGGAGGGAATTCCTTCCCCTTAGCCTATTTTGACTTACCTTTAGAATCTGCAAAAACCCTAATTCTTCGTGAACCCGATCATCTTTTCTGAAAACGCCTCCGGAGATCTCGCATCTCTGCTTCGGGAAATTAACTTCTCCCAACTTTTTGTGCTTGCAGATGAAAATACTGCGAAATTTTGCCTTCCGAGGATTCAATCAGTTCTTCCAGCCGAAACTCATTATCTGATTATTCAGCCGGGAGAGAAAAACAAAACCATCCAAACCTGCACCCAAATCTGGGCTTCCATGACTGGGGCCCAACTCGATCGGAAAGCCCTTTTCCTGAATCTCGGAGGAGGAGTCATCAGCGATATGGGCGGTTTTTGTGCAAGTATTTACAAGCGAGGCATCCGCTTTATCAATCTGCCAACGACTTTACTTTCCCAAGTAGATGCAAGTGTCGGGGGAAAATTGGGGGTTGACTTTGAAGGATTGAAGAACCATCTTGGCGTATTCAATGAACCCGAAACCGTCATCATTGCTCCGGAATTTCTGGCAACTCTTGCTCACAACGAACTGAGATCAGGATTTGCTGAGATTATCAAACATGGACTGATCCGCGATAAAGGGTACTTCGAAAGTTTGAAATTCGATGCTTGGGCTGCTTCCAACTGGGCTGACCTGATTCGCCACTCTGTGGAAATCAAAAAATCGGTTGTGCAGGAAGACCCTAAAGAAGCCGGACTTCGAAAGATCCTGAACTTCGGACATACGATCGGACACGCTTTCGAAACCTATTACCTCGACGGACCAAAACATCTCCTACATGGGGAAGCGATTGCAGTCGGGATGATTTGCGAAGCGTACCTTTCCAAAAAGAAATTAAATCTTTCAGAAGCAGATCTCGTGACTATCCAAACTGCGTTTCTGAAAGTCTATGGCAAAATCAACATTGCTGTAGAAGACCTCGAACCGGTTCTGGATTTTTGCCTTCAGGACAAAAAGAATGAAGGCAGCACCCTCCTATTTTCTCTTTTGAATTCCATCGGAGACTGCACGTACAATATCCCAGTCAGCCGGGAAGAAATCCTGGAATCGATCCATTATTACCAAAGTCTTTCTTAAACCTATTCTACCCTTGCAAACTGATACCATGTCTATTTTGCACCTAAAACAGAAGTCTGAGTTCACCGCAACCCGCATCCCTCTCCCCTCTTCTAAGAGCGAATCCAATCGTGTATTGGTGATTGACGCCTTGACCGAAGGGGAAAATAAGATTTCAAATCTGGCCGAAGCTCGCGATACGCAAACCATGATTCGTCTTTTAAAGGACAATCCTCCACTTTTTGACGTGCTGGATGCAGGGACGACCATGCGATTTTTGACTGCTTTTGCCACCGTCACCAATCAGAAGAAAGTCATGACCGGTACGCCTCGGATGTGCGAGAGACCGATCGGGATTCTGGTAGATGCGCTTCGGGCAATTGGTGCAGACATTCATTATTTAGGAATTGAGGGCTATCCTCCATTGGCGATTCACGGACTTCCGGAGCAAACCAATGAGAAAGTGAAAATCCGCGGGGATGTCTCCAGTCAGTACATTTCGGCCATGCTCATGATCGCTCCGATTCTTCCAAAAGGACTGGAAATTGAATTGGAAGGAAAAGTTGGGTCGCGAACCTACATCGAAATGACCCTTGAGCTAATGGCTCAGTTTGGCATCAAATACACCTGGGAAGGCAATAAAATTTCGGTTGCACATCAGGCTTATCAGCCGACCACTTTCGCAGTGGAAAGCGACTGGTCGGGTGCAAGCTATTGGTTTAGCTTGTTGGCTTGTGCTGATTCAGGCGCTTTATTTTTGGTGGGACTGAAAGAAAACAGTTTGCAGGGTGACTCCAAAATCGTGGAAATCATGGATCACCTCGGAATCAAAAGTACTTTCAACGCTGAGGGAGTTTTGCTCCAAAAGCAACCCGTGAAAGGATTCAAAAGCTGGGATTTCACCCATTGTCCCGACCTCGCACAGACTGTCGCGGTGACGTGCGCGATATTGGGTCAGGACGCAGTTTTCACCGGATTGGAAAGTCTTCGAATTAAGGAAACTGATCGGATTTATGCCCTGCAGCAAGAGCTGGCAAAGTTCAATGCAGACCTGAAAGAAATCGAACCGGAAGTTTTCAAAGTAATTCCCTCTGTGACTATGCCCCGAAAAGTGCAGATTCACACGTACGAAGATCATAGAATGGCCATGGCATTTATGCCTTTGCTGACCAAAACCGATGTACTCATCGAAGACCCGGAAGTGGTCAATAAATCTTACCCAAGTTTCTGGAAGCATTGTGGCTTGCTGGATATTTCGATGGAGACTCAATCATAAGGCATGTCAAAATTAAAAATCGCCATTCAAGGCGTTCCGGGTTCGTTTCATCATCAGGTAGCTTTGCGCTGCTTCGGTGAGGACACCGAAATCCTGGCTTTCAATACCTTCGAACCTGTAGCCAAAGCGGTTGCAACCGGCGTAGCTGACTTTGGGGTGATGGCAATCGAAAACTCAATTGCAGGAGCCATCTTACCCAATTACGACCTGATCGATCGATATGAACTGAGCATTCGGGATGAGTATTATTTGCCGATCGCCCATCAACTGATGGCTTTGCCCGGGCAGAAAATTGAAGATATCCGGGAGGTTCGCTCCCACCCGATGGCGCTTTTGCAATGCAAGAATTTCTTTGCGAAGCACCCCGAAATCCTGCAATTCGATGATGTCGACACGGCTTCGGTTGCAATGAGAATTTCCGAAGGGAAAATAAAAGGCATGGCAGCCATCGCAAGTGAAATCGCTGCAGGAATCTACGGACTCGAAATTCTTGCACGTGACATTCAAACCGTGAAGGATAATTTCACCCGGTTTATCATTTTAGAAAAAGAAAAATCAACTCAGAAAGAGACGCCAAACAAGGCTTCGTTCAAAGTAACCATCCAAAATCAAAAGGGTGGGTTGGCAAAACTCCTGACCATGCTGAGCGACAAAGGGCTCGACCTGAGTAAAATCCAGTCCATTCCCGTGATCGAAAAACCCTGGGAATATGCATTCTTTATCGATGCGGAATTTTCGGATTACAAGCAGTTTGAAGAAGCGATGGAGCTATTGAAGAATGATTTTGAAGGAGTTAAAATTTTTGGAGAATATACCAGCAGAAAGGCATGAAGGGATTTGCAGACAGGATCGGCACAGTTGAGGAATACTATTTTTCAGCAAAACTCAGGGAAGTAAATCAGTTGATCACAGACGGGAAACCCGTGATCAATCTGGGTATTGGAAGTCCCGATCTCGCCCCAGATCGATTGGTAATCGATGCACTCAAAAACGCTGCAGAAAACCCTAAAGCCCACGGCTATCAAAACTATCAGGGTATCCCCGAATTAAGGATTGCCATGGCGGAGTTTTACAGCCGCGAATACAAAGTCAAACTCAATCCCGGGAAAGAAATCCTTCCGCTGATGGGTTCCAAAGAAGGAATCATGCATCTGAGCATGGCTTTCCTCAATCCCGGCGACGAGGTTTTGATCCCCGATCCGGGCTATCCGACTTACACTTCCGTGACCCGATTGCTCGGTGCTGAGCCGGTTTATTATTCACTGAACCTTGCGGACAAAGGCAGACCCAATCTCGAAGAACTCGAAAACCGGGATCTCAGCTGCGTCAAAATCATGTGGATCAATTATCCCCATATGCCGACCGGAGCCGCTGGAAGCAAGAAAATCCTGACTGACTTGGTGGCTTTTGCCAAAAAACATTCGATTGTCCTTCTCCACGACAATCCTTACAGCCATATCCTGAATGCCGAGCCTCTCAGCATTTTGGCGATTCCAGGAGCTGAAGAAGTGGCGTTGGAACTCAACTCACTTAGCAAAACTTTCAACATGCCCGGCTGGAGAATCGGGATGCTTTGTGGTCGGGAAGACTGGATCGAGGCGGTCCTGAAAGTCAAAAGCAATATGGACTCCGGGATGTTTCTGGGTTTGCAAAAAGGTGCAATAGCAGCGCTGAACCTGGGAAAAAACTGGTTTACCGACTTGGATGAGCTATATCAAAACAGAAGAAAACTCGTCTGGAAATTGGCAGATCTGCTTGGATTGAACTACGCAAAAGACAGTGCAGGCCTATTCGTCTGGTGTAAAGTACCGGAGGGAAAATCTCCCGACGAGCTTGTCGATTACCTGCTTTACGAGAAAAATATATTCATCACTCCGGGCAAAATCTTCGGTCCG
This sequence comes from Algoriphagus sp., assembly GCA_029945945.1. Taxonomy (GTDB): domain Bacteria; phylum Bacteroidota; class Bacteroidia; order Cytophagales; family Cyclobacteriaceae; genus Algoriphagus. The sequence goes on from JAQSDM010000007.1 coordinate 57,967, forward strand.
CAAGGCGAAGGCTACGTGCGTATTTCCCTTTGTATGCCCGAATTCAAAATCCTGGAGGCTATCAACCGAATCAAACCTTAACCCTGTTATGAAAAAAATACACATCGTCGGACTCGGCCTTCTCGGAGGTTCTTTTGGTCTGGGAGCCAGATTAAAATTTCCCGAACTCATCATCACGGGAACGGATGCCAATCCTCAAAACCTGAAAGATGCACTTACTTTAGGCATCATCACCGAAGTGAAAGACAAGCCGGATGCAGATACAGACATCGTAATCCTCGCCACTCCGGCGGATACGTTGGGTGATCTTTTGCTCAAAACACTGGATCAGGTTGGCGAAGACACGCTGGTTTTTGATGTGGGTTCGACCAAAGCAAACCTGACTGCTCTTCTTGCAAATCATCCGAAACGCAGACAATATTTGGCTGCTCACCCGATTGCAGGAACGGAATACTCAGGTCCAAAAGCAGCTTTTGCAGAGCTTCTTGACAGAAAAGTGATGATCCTCTGTGAACTTGAAAAGACAGATCTTCACCTGAAAGAAAAGGCATACAAACTTTTTGATGCCCTGAATCTGAAGTTACGATTTATGGATCCTGAGGAGCACGATCGTCATTTGGCTTTTGTATCGCACCTTTCCCATATTTCCTCATTCATGTTGGGCAAAACTGTCCTTCAAAAGATGGCTGACGAAAAAAACATCTTCGATATGGCAGGTTCCGGCTTTGCTTCGACTGTACGATTGGCAAAGTCTAGTCCGGCAATGTGGGCTCCGATCCTCACCGAAAACAAAGAAAACATCCTGAGTGCCATGGATGGATACATCGCAAATCTGACAGCCTTCCGGAATAAAATCGAAGCAGGCGATAACAAAGGACTTTATGAAGAAATGGCCGAAATCAATAAGATCCGTGAAATTTTGGATTTGGGAAAGTAGATATTTCGGATTTACGATTTCGGATTTCGGATTTAAAAAACTTCGAAATTCAGTGTTCGATATCCATCATTAAAAAATTCAGTCAGTTATCCTGCTTCTCCGGAAGCAGGATTCTGAAACCAAAAAACCACGGAGCGATTCGTGGTTTTTACTTTTTAAACCCCTCTTGAACTCCAAATTTTAAAGGATTTCAATCCTATAATAATATCAAATAAACCTGATATTAATCAGTTGCCTATTTGACATATAGTAGACTTAAATCATTTTTTTTATAATTAAATTGATTTAATATTTTTCTGGAAATAGAATATTTTCCTTTAAAGACAATCGTCAACCACTACTAATCACAAAAATGAAAGATCAGCTTATTAACCGCCTTTCAATGTTGATTTTGGTATTGAGCTTACTTTTTTTAGCTGCTTGTAATTATTACAAGCCAATACCAACTTCTCCTTCATTGTCATCAAGTGCCAAAACGAAGGAAATAGCATCACAAAGTCAGAGAACATTTATAGTTCGAAGCAATCAAGGGGATTTTTTGCTTAAAAATGTGAATGTCAGACTAGATAAAGAAGACATCACCGGTATTCTGGAATCAATTCCAGAGGATCATCAAACCTACATCAAAGATGAAAAATTGACGTATTCTTATGATTCCAAAACCAAGCCTGTCCTTCAGGAATTACACATTTATGCTCCACTTGAACCCACAGCCAAAATCGGCTCGACGGTAACTATTCCAATTTCCAGCATTGCCCGAATGGAAATCATTGAGCGAGATAAAAAAAGAAGTACGACCAACACTATCCTATTAGCTACCGGAGTTACTCTTGGAGCCCTCACTGTGGCAGCAATAATAACGTCGGCAGGTGTGGCTAATGACGTTGCAAACACCCCAACACCATCTCCAACTCCAATAAAGCCCATCGAACCAGAGGGGATGTCTTGTCCTTTTATTAGTGCCCATGACGGAAATGAATTTGTTTTTCAGGGAGAAGCATTTGGCGGAGCGCTTTTTCATTCTGTGGCCAGACAGGATTATATGCCTTTACCCTCCATTTCATTCGGGCCCGAACTCCGGCTTATGATCAGTAATGAAAGAATGGAGCATATGTATATTGATGTAGCAGATTTGCTTCTGGTGGAGCATTCGGCCGGGGATAAGGTTTTGGTAGGTCCTAATGGAAACCTGATGCGGGTCCATGCTACGGGGAAACCTAAAGAAGCGATATTAAATGGGCAGAAAGAGATATTGAATAGAATCTCTGAATTGGACAATGTTTTTTGTTCCTTCAACGATATTGATCAAAGTTCCTCCATCAACGAGCTCATCGTTAAGTTTGATCATCCCGGAGAAGGAAAAGAACTGGGCCTCTATTTAAATCTGAGAGATTCCCCTTGGCTGGAATACATATTTGAACAGTTCATGAGCAAGTATGGTGAGGAATACAAGGCTTTTGAGAAAGAAATGGACACAAAATCAACTGAAGAATTATACCTATGGCAAGAGATTCATCAGGTGCCATTGACGATTTCGGTTAAAACAACAGAGGGTTGGAAAGAAGTCACCAAAACCAGATTTGTAGGCCCAGTAATGAACAGGGAGATCGCCATTTCTCTTGAAGGAATAGATTTGAAAGAACCCATCATAGAAGTTTCCTTCAAGACAGGATTCTTGTACTGGGAAATTGATCAGATTGCCCTGGCTACGGTTAGCCGAATTTCCCCCGAAGCAATTCGGGTTTTAAAGCCTTCAATTGCTATAGACGAGAAGGGAAAAGATAAACTGCGCCTGATTTCTGAGTTAGATGATCAGTTTCTTGAGCAGCCTGTCCGGGGAAACAAAGCCTATTTGACTTATCAATTCAAGGAATTTTCAGGGTCTAAAACCTATTCAGCGTTTTTACATACCGGAGGATATTATAAGGTTCTCCATGAGTTTGAAGGACCAATGGATCAACAGTTCTTTTCAAAATATGATAAACCCGGAGGACTGTCCGACTTTAGCATGAGGCGCTATTTAGAAGTCTCTCAATATGCTTCCAGCCCGGCCAACTAATGAAAATTGTATCAGAAAACCACGGAGAGATTTGTGGTTTTCTGGTTTATAACTCCTTCTGAACTTCAATTATCAATGGATTTAATTAAACACTAAAATGAAAAATCATCATATTAGCCGCTTTTTTAAGTTGATTTTGGTCTTGAGCATACTTTTTACAGCTGCTTGTAACTATTACAAACCAATACTAACTTCTCCTTCTTTGTCATCAAGTGCCAAATCGAAGGAAATAGCATCAATGAGCCAGAGAGCATTTATAATACGAAGCAATCAAGGTGATTTTTTGCTTAAAAATGTAAATGTCAAAGTGGACGAGGAAGAATTGATCGGTATGTTGGGGCCGATACCAGAAGAACATCAAACCTACATCAAGGATAAATCCTCTAATTTTTCCTACGATTCCGAAACCAAACCTGTTCTTCAGGAATTACACCTATACGTTCCGCTTGACTCAGATGTCAAATTCGGATCTATTGTAACTATTCCAATTTCCAGTATTGAAAAAATGGAAGTCATCGAAAGAGATAAAAAAAGAAGTACCAATAATTCAATAATATACGGAATTGGTCTTTTAATTTTACCGTTGATCCTATTTTTTATAATATTTTCTTCGCAATTAACACAAGCCATTGCCTAAATAACAATAACAAACCCAATTTAAATACTTCAAAATTCGATGTTCCTTGTTGAATTTTGATCCCAAAAATCCAGTCAGTTATCCAGATTCTCAGGAAGCCAGTTTCATAAATCAAAAAACCACAAAGCGTTTGTGGTTTTCTGGTTTTTAATCTGGTGTCAATAATGGAGACTCGAAGTCAAAAAAAGATTACTTGAAACCGCTCAAAGTCGCAACTATTTTAAAATCAGCAGAGAGATAATGTACGTTGCTACTGTGGTCCAAGACATGCGATTTTTTGTTCTACGCTTTGAAATGTCCTCTTCCAGAAAAGCAGTACAACTTAATAATTGCGCCTCTGCGCCTTTGCGGGAGGCAAAAATCGAAACGGGAGACCAATAAAAAATTCCGTATTTTCCAACCTCTAAACCCAACACCTATGAAATCTGTATTTCTCAGCTTCTTGCTTCTGTTTTCCATTCAGACTTTTGCCCAAAAAGCGACCGAATGGAAAGTCCTCGAAACTACCAATGAAGCCACTCCCCGTCATGAAAATTCCTTTGTCGAGCTCGATGGAAAATTCTATGCGTTGGGCGGAAGGGCCGACAGACCTGTGGAAGAATTTGATCCCAAAACCAATACCTGGACTGCCTTGGCAGAGGTTCCGATGAACTTCCACCATTTCCAGGCGATCGCTTTCAAGGGAGAAATCTACGTTGTCGGAGCTTTCACCGGAGGCTATCCCCATGAGAAGCCCATTCCGAATTTTCTGATTTTCAACCCAAAAACCAAAACCTGGAGAGACGGACCAAAGATTCCTGAAGACCGGCTTCGTGGTTCGGTGGGAGCTTTTACCCGTGGAGATAAAATCTACCTGGTCTGCGGAATCATCGACGGTCATTGGGACGGACACGTTTCCTGGTTTGATGAGTACGATACCAAAACAGGAACATGGAAAGTGCTTCCGGATGCGCCCCGACCAAGAGACCACTTCAGCGCGACAATGGTTGGTGACAAGGTTTATGTAGCCGGAGGGCGAACATCCCACGCCGCCATCGGAAAAGTGCTTGATCTGACCATTTCTGAAGTTGATTTCTTCGATTTCAAAACCAATAAATGGACAACCATCGAATCTAAACTTCCGACACCCAGAGCCGGAACTTCCACAATTTCCAATGGAACCCATCTGGTCGTGATGAATGGGGAAAGCAATACCCAGCAACCTGCTCATGCTGAAGTGGAGGTATTGGACACCCGAACCGGAACATGGTCTAATTTGCCAAATCTGAATAAAGGCAGACACGGAACCGGCGTGGTTTACTATAAAGGAAAAATCTATGTTGCTGCCGGAAGTGCCAATCGCGGAGGCGGTCCGGAGCTAAGTGATATCGAGTATTTGGAGTGGAAGTAGGGATGTCGGATCTCGGATTTATGATTTATGATTTATGATTTAAGTACTTCGATATTCGATGTTCAGAATTGAAAAGTTGGAAAATTGAAAGATTGAAAAATTTCCGGTTGATTGGGCAATTCTGATTGATCCTGATTTCGGCCACGTCTTTCGTAACTCGTATCTCGTACTTCCTTAAATCTCCTTAAATCTTGATTCCTGCTTCTTGTCTCTTGATTCTGAAGAAAAACTGGCAACCCTTTTGAATAGGTAGTACCAAACTAACCACAATGAATATGAAACTTTTACTAATGCCTTTTTTTGTGCTTTTGATGGCCGTTCCGGCTTTGGCACAAGACGATTTGAAAATTCCCCTGATCGAAGTGGAAGGATTTAGCGAACGCAAACTCGCACCGGATGAAGCCGTCTTTTCTATTCATCTGGAAGAAAAATCTATGAAGGTGAATGACGCTGTCAAAGTATTGAACACAAAAAGTAATAACCTGGCTGAAGCTTTGAAAAAGGCTAAAATCAAAGATTACAAACTTGTTGCGGACAATTACTCAGTAGATATCAACCGGATTTACAGAAGCGGATATGCCCGAGACAGTGGCTACATCGCATCTCAAAATCTTAGAATCGTCACTAAAAGCACGAATGAAGATCTCCAGAAAATCGTGGAGGCAATCCAGGGTGCCGGGGATATGAGTTTCAATCTTAACTTCCAGGTTTCTGAAGCAACACAGAAATCCCTTGACGACACTTTACTTGTAGAAGCGTTGAAAAATGCTGAAAGCCGTGCTTTACTGATTTCCCAAACTCTCAATATCAAAGCAATACGCGTACATCGGGTTACCGTGAATGCCGATGCTATACCGTATCAAAAAAACCAGATGCTGATGAGAGCAGAGTCTGCAGATGCTCAGGTATTGATTTCACCTGATGAACAGAGCATCCAAAAACGAGTTTACGTCAAGTACACCTACTAATTGAAAGGCCGCGAAAGTGGCCTTTTTTTTATTTTAAAACCACAAAGGCCGCTAAGGAACCCAAAGAAGTCCGAAAATCATTTAGGGTTTTGGAACCTCGAAGGATTGAGAAAACCTCTAAGAATTTTCTCGCAACGGCGCAAAGACGCAACATTTCTTATCTCCCATAGAGAAAATTCAGCGGCCTTAAAAAACTCCGTGTAACTCTGTGCCTTCCTCTGTGCAACTCTGTGTAACAATAAGATCAGTAAGATTTAATATTAACTCGATTAAAAATTTACAAACGGTTCCCACTCTACCCGTAAAATCAGGATATTAGATTTCCAATCACCACTCACCTTTATGAAAACCTTTCTATTTCAAAACCTATCCAAACTCCTTCTTTTTGGGACAGCATTTCAACTCGCTTCCTGCGGAGAGCCCGAAAAAAATGTGGGCCTGACCGAAATTACCAAATGGCAGGGGGATAAGAAATCAGCCATCTCAGTCACCTACGACGACGGGATTGTTAACCAACTTACGATCGCCAAACCGATCATGGATCGGCTGGGTTTGCCCGCAACTTTCTACATCATCACCGGAAAAGTGGAAGGATCAGGAAAAGGCAAATTCATCGGCAGACCTCAGAAAGAAATCATCAAGGAAACCGCCACCATCAAAACCAACGCTGATAATTTCTTCGAGCGGGCATCTTTGATTGCTTTCACCGGCACGAGCGAAGCCGAAGATTACCATGCCCGGGCAGGTTCGATGTTTGAGCAAGGCAAAGTGCAGGAAGCCTACGCCCTGATCGACGAAGGCTACGAAAAGATTAGAAATGGCACGATGAAGGATACCGACGACGTAGTTTTTCACAACAATGTCGAGGATACCGTTTCCTGGGAACAGTACAAATCCTATTCTGCCCAAGGCCATGAAATTGCTTCACACACCGTAACTCATCCCAAATTGGCGGTTTTGGATGAGGTGAACATGCTGTATGAACTGGAGCAGAGCAAGGCCGATCTCCTGAAATTCATCGGACCTGAGTCGACTTTTTCGGCAGAAGGACCCTATGGTACGGAGAATGAGCGCGTGATGGAATATGCTCATAAAGTGTACCCTGCTCTTCGGAATCGAATGCCTGAAGACTGGCTGGAGGAAATCAACCGGGGAAGCAAAATGAACCCTGCCGAATCCAAAAAAGAATACGTGCAATGGCAGCGCGGGCCTCTCACGGATGTGACTGTGGACGAAATGAAGCGCTGGGTCGATACCGGAATGGCGCACGACAATATCTGGCTTGTCCTGGTCTTTCACGGAGTGGAAAACCTCGGCTGGGAGCCAAAGACCACTGCCGAACTCGAGGAATATTTTACGTACCTGAAGGACAATGAAGACAAACTCTGGGTGGCTACTTTCCGCGATGTGACAAAATACCTTCGGGAAAGAAAAAGCGCTCAGATCCAGACCGAATTAAGGGAGGATGCAATTGCCGTGAATATCACTTCCGAACTTGATGCAGAAGTTTACAATGTGCCAATGACGGTGAAAACTTACGTGCCAAGCGGATGGAAATCAGCAACCCTTTCCAAAGGAGAAGCAACCGAATCTCTCACCATCCAGAAAGACGAGAAAGGATCCTATGTACTCTATTCCCTGAAATTGGGAGAAGGAGAAGTGGTTTTGGCTGAAGAAGGTTGATAGGAAGTTGGAGGTTGGAGGTTTGGAAGAGGGAAGTTTGACCTGCTGGCGCGCGCTTGTCGCGCGTGACACACCGCTAACCTGCTTCTCCTGAAACAGGATCATAATTCCACCAAGGTCTGTGTCATCACAGACCTCTAGCTTGCACGCGCTTGTCGCGCGTGCCACGTTGTTATCTTGCTTGTCCTGAGGCCAGACCATATTTTATTAAATCAAAAAACCACGGAGCGATTCGTGGTTGTTACTTTTAATCCGCCTGATTTCTTAAGGTTGTTAGGGGGATTTTTTAAAAGCTGGAAAACCAGAACTCCCTTCAGAATTTCGTAAATTCATATACAATCTAACTCCCCGCTTGTATGGAAAGAGTTGAAGTAATAAAAAGAGATATCACTCAGATGAAGGTTGACGCAATCGTGAATGCGGCAAACTCTTCCCTCATGGGAGGAGGCGGAGTGGACGGAGCAATTCACAGAGCCGGCGGGCCTCAAATCCTGGAGGAATGCAAGAAAATCGTGGCAACTCAGGGAGAATGTGAAACTGGTGAGGCGGTGATTACTACTGCCGGAAAATTACCAGCCAAATTTGTAATCCATACCGTCGGCCCTGTTTGGAGTAATGGAAAAAATCAGGAGGATTGTCTGCTGGCTGACTGCTACAGAAACTCCCTGCAACTCGCCATCGATCACGGATGCAAAACAGTCGCCTTCCCCAATATCAGCACTGGTGCCTATAGATTTCCGAAGAACTTGGCTGCAAAAATCGCTGTCAGTACCATCAAGTATTGCCTTCAGCAACATGGCGAATTCGAGAAAATATTTTTTGTCTGCTTCGATCAGGAAAACTTTGATCTGATGCAAAAGGAGTTGATCGCCGCTTCCAACCCTGAAACATCAATTCCCTGAGACCAAGGTCCAGGTTATCCTGCTTCTCCTGAAGCCGGATTTTTTTTGTTTTAACCACAAAGGTCACAAAGATCACAAAGGCTTCGAGATTAGACCTTCGGTTATCCTGCTTCACCCTCCTAGGACTTTGCCTTAATCACTCTCCGTGTAACTCGGTGTCTCCTCGGTGTATCTCCGCGTAACCAAAAGCCAGCACGCATGTACCTTTTCAAAAATTTCAAACTAATATCTCCCCCACTTTCCCTATTTTAAACTTTTAATTCTCTCCAATGCACGACTCCGACATCCGAAACAAACCCGTCATCCATCCCCAAATCGAAGCAAAATCCCAGGAAATTGGCTTCACTATGCCCTCTGACCTCTACATCGGCGTTCTCCTGAAAACCCTCATCGCCAGCAAACCTGCCGGCAACTTCCTCGAACTCGGAACGGGAATCGGTCTGTCCCTTTCCTGGATGATCGACGGAATGGATCATGCCTCCACCCTCACCACGATAGACAACGATCCCAAACTCACTACCATCGCATCCAACTTCTTCGGGAAAGATCCCCGCGTGGCAGTCATCCTTGCCGACGGCGCAGAATGGATCCAGCATTACACCGGCCCAACCTTCGACCTGATCTTCGCCGATGCCTGGCCCGGCAAGTACAGCCAACTCGATGAAACCCTCGCGATGCTGAAACCCGGCGGACTCTATGTGATCGACGATATGCTCCCCCAACCCAACTGGCCTGAAGGTCACGCCGCCAAAGCCGAAGCCCTGATCGAAATTCTGGAAAACCGAACCGACTTCCAGCTTACCAAGATGAACTGGTCAACCGGTGTAATTCTCATGGCAAAAAAGTGAAAAATACCCTGAATTGGTAGATATGGGAAGAGTAGTTGATAGATCTTGTGGGGAGGAAAACGGGGAAATATTCATTTAATTGTAAACTCCTGAAGTGTTTATTTAGATTATCATAAAATCGGAATATCCTAGTCAGAAGCTAAATACTAATTCAAATAACCCGCAACTATTTCGTAAGGTATGCTTATTTGGAAGCCTTGCGCAAGTAGTTGCATAAGAAAAAATGTTGGTGGCAATGCACAGAGACATCTACTATATGACACAATCTCGTAAATGAAATACTCATCACTCATTCTTATACTAAGTTTCTTTACACTTGTCGAGATTGCATTTGGACAGACAATCAAGAAAGATAAAAGTGCAGTTTATAGCGAAACTTTTTCCTATTTCTATATGGAACCAAAAGGGAATGTTAAAGGCATTCTTGTCCTTTTGCCAGGCTGGGGCGAAAGCCCGAAAAGTATTTTTGAAAAGACAACGCTTCCTCACCTTGTGGCAGAGAAGGGCTTTGTCACTATCATACCGCAACTACATCAAACCTTGATTGCTGATGATTATACTATTGCTCTAATCAGCCAGCTCATTGCCATCCAGTCAAAACGGTACAGTTCAAGCAACTTGCCTTTAATTCTTGGAGGCTTGTCAGCTGGTGGCGGTATTGCCATTGGCTATGCAGAACACCTTCTGGCGGGTGACAGCACAAAGATGTTACAGGGTGTATTTGCAATAGATCCACCTTTGGATTTGAGCCGTATGTTCAAATCGGCTGAAAGCAAGCTTCAATACAATTGTCAAAGTAAGTTGATATGGAAAGAGGGCGATTTCATCAAAAAGTACTTGCTCCGGACAATGGGTGGCTCACCCACAGAACAGCCTGACAAATACGTGAAATATTCAGCTTTTTCAGCAAACAATGGAGATGGTGGCAATGCAAGGCTACTAAAATCAATACCTATTCGCCTGTACAGTGAACCTGATTTGGAATTTGTGCAAAAGACCTATTGTAAGCAGTTGCAGTACGAGGATATTAATGCATTTGATTTGGAGAAACTGAGTAAGTTTCTTACAGGGATTGGAAACCAAAGAGCAGAATATATTACGACCAAAGGCAAGGGTTTTCACAGTTGGAACATCCTTGACCCGGTGGATTGTGCAAATTGGATGGTAGCCATCACCGATGAGTAATAACTATGAAGGAATTACTGCCTCCAACAATGCATAGCTGCAAGTTTGGGTTAACTGCTACTATGAAGCTTGACGAATACCATGGCATCTGATTATCTTCATTAAACTGTACGGCTGCCAATGCCACACCTAACAGCAATTCTTAAACGTTAACAGCATCAAATCCTACAGGTGTGTAATCTTCATCTTTTTATTTTTTTGAGATTTCAAATCTCTTCCTTTCAAATTCAAACCCTGAAGGACTTCCGAAAAATCCATCTTCCAATCGCAATCAACGTGATTGAATATCAGAACCTGAAGCTTGACTCTTTTTATATGAAAGTTGATTGGTAAAGACTGAACGTTGAGTCTTTTTGTATCAACGTTCTGTATCAGAACATGAAGCTTCACTCTTTTTATCTGAAAGTTCATTGGTAAAGAATGAACGCTGAGTCTTTTTGTATGAACGTTCCCTATCAGAGCCTGAAGCCTCACTCTTTTTATATGAAAGTTCATTGGTAAAGACTGAACGTTGAGTCTTTTTGTATCAACGATCCCTATCAGAACCTGAAACTTCACTCTTTTTACTCGATCATTTAGGATCACAGTAGAAAATTCAAGATCGGAACTCGACTTTCCCCTCCGGGACAATTCTCGGAGGAAGCATTCAGGTTTTCAGAATTATTGTTGTGGAACGGCGGGGAGGTTGCCGCAGCAGCGAGGGTGAGCGGGGATTGTGCGGTGGAAGCTTTGCTGCGGATTGAATTTTTGGTTCTTTTGGTTCAAGCAAAAAGAACAAAGAAAAAAAAAATCATCGAATACAGAATTGCGAGCCAGTTTGGCGATAAAATCACCCACCACTGGGTTGTTTCTTTACACTCAACCCTCCTTTTGGTTCAAGCTAAAAGAACAAAAAAAAACCTGAGAACAGAAATCTCGAATCACTCCAAACCCACCAACCATGCAGATCAGAAAAGCAAACGAAGAGAAAGATTACGATGCGATTTGGGAGATTTTTTCGGCAGTGATCCGTACCGGCGACACGTATGTTTTTGACCCAACTACTCCTAAAAGCTCGCTCCACAATAATTGGTTTGCAGACTACATGGATACGTTTGTGGCGGTGGATCCGCAGGGTGAGATTTTGGGCACTTACATCATCAAACCCAACCAACCTGATCTCGGCAATCATATCGCCAATTGCAGCTACCTGGTAAATCCTACCTTTCAAGGAAGGGGAATAGGGAAATTGCTGTGCGAGCATTCCATCCGGTTTGCAAGAGAAAAAGGGTATTTGGGGATTCAGTTTAACATTGTGGTGAGCACGAATACGGCAGCGGTAAAGCTTTGGCAGAAGTTCGGTTTCGAAATCATTGGCATCACTCCAAAAGGATTCAGGCATCAGCAATTGGGATTGGTCGATACCTATATCATGTTTAAAGATTTGCAAGATGAGTAAGGTTAACCTGCAGGCCTGACAAGGGATCCTGCTTCTTAATCAAATTGGTAATATGTCTTTTGGGCTGGGGTTTATTTGAAGTTTTCTCCCCTATTTATCTTTATCGGGATTTTTTTCGTCGTCACTTTTTGAAGCCAAAAAGTAACCAAAAACCTTAATGCCTGGTTATTTACTTCAAATAGGCAAAGCTTTTCATTAGTGGAAGCATCCTTGGCTATTTGATTTTAAACCTGGATCAACCCTAAAAATGGGTGGATTTCTCTCGTTACACCTCGAGAACTAACCCATTTTCTTTACGGTTTTGATCTGCGGCTTAAAACCGTAAATCCCCCAAGGCATTACCTAACCCGAAACATTTCAACTCACCGAATGCAGCCGGCTAATTCAGACATTTTTTATAAAATGATCTTCTGTTAAATAGTGAGAATGGTCAGAATTAAAATCTGCAAGATGAGTAAGGATAACCTGCAGGCCTGACAATGGATCCTGCTTCTTAATCAAATTGGTAATATGCCTTTTGGGCTGGGGTTTATTTGAAGTTTTCTCCCCTATTTTCTTTATCGGGATTTTTTTCGTCGTCACTTTTTGAAGCCAAAAAGTAACCAAAAACCTTAATGCCTGGTTATTTACTTCAAATAGGCAAAGCTTTTCATTAGTGGAAGCATCCTTGGCTATTTGATTTTAAACCTGGATCAACCCTAAAAATGGGTGGATTTCTCTCGTTACACCTCGAGAACTAACCCATTTTCTTTACGGTTTTGATCTGCGGCTTAAAACCGTAAATCCCCCAAGGCATTACCTAACCCGAAACAATGCACCTCACCGAATGCAGCCGGCTAATTCAGACATTTTTTATAAAATGATCTTATGTTAAATAGTGAGAATGGTCAGAATTAAAATCTGCAAGATGAGTAAGGTAAACCCGCTCCTCCAGCTGGCGCGCGCGTGTCGCGCGTGTAACATTCAAAATCCCCATCCTCCTCCCCTGTTTTTGGCGACAGATTTTTAATGGATTGACGGGCAGACGGCCAAAAAATCTAAATCATAACCCTTCATTTTTACCAAGGGTTGAAACCCCTGGCTACCAATCCCACCTTCAGGCTGGCCCCTCGCTAAAAATGTCCCCCGGACATTTTCTTGACGCTCCGTCCTCGAAGGGACATTTCTCGGCGGAAGCATTCGGTGGTACGAAAATATTATTGTGGAACGGCGGGGAGGTTGCCGCAGCAGCGAGGGGGCGAGGGGATTGTGCGGTGGAAGCTTTGCTGCGGATTGAATTTTTGGTTCTTTTGGTTCAAGCCAAAAGAACGAAGAAAGAAGATCGAGGAGAATGGAAATAGCGAATCACAGCTGGCGCACGCGTGTCGCGCTTCGTGGTCCAGCGTTCGGAGAAGCAGTACAAAAAGCATCTGCCTTCTTGGTAAATCTTCAAATTGATCTGCGTAGTTTAGTCAGGCAAAGGATCTCTCAACCAAATGACGGAAACTGTTTTACTCTCGATCGCGGTTTTAGTCCGGATTTTTTCGAATCCTATGGGAAACGTCTTTCAGAAGCAGCTTACTTGGAAAGGGAAACCATCCTTTGCTGGTCAATTTCCTCACTTACCTCCTATTATCGGTCGCTTGTGTCTTGTTCGCCTTCTTTATCCATTGGCCTGTTTTTCCCCGGGAGTTTTGGATTTATTCCATTTTAGGAGGGATAGCCGGGGCGCTGGGCAACAGCTTTCTGGTGAAAGCTTTGCAAAAAGGAGACCTCTCAGTTCTTGGTCCGATCAACTCCTATAAATCACTTGTCGGGATTTTTGCCGGCGTGATCCTGCTTGGAGAGGTTCCCACCCTTTGGGGATTGTTGGGCGTGGCATTGATCATTTTCGGAAGTTATTTTGTCCTTGACACCACTCCTGAGCGGTTTTCCTTTGCCCTTTTGAAGAAAGATGAAATCCGGTTTCGCATTTGGGCGATGATCCTGACGGCGATTGAAGCTGTATTTGTGAAGAAAGTGATCCTGGCATCCTCCACTCCGATTGCCTTTATCAGTTGGTGTTGCTTTGGGGCTTTGTTTTCATTTGCCCTGCTGTTTATCTACCGGCTGGATTTGAAAAAAGAAGCCAGGCAAATCGGCTCTATGGATATCCGCAACTATTCCTTACTGGTCGTTTGCATTGGATTGATGCAGTTCACGACCAATTATGTTTTTGAACACATGGCCGTCGGATATGCTTTATCGCTTTTTCAGCTTTCGATTATTGTCAGCGTTTTGCTCGGACATAGGATTTTCCAGGAGAAGGACATCCGCAAAAAGCTGGTCGGTTCGGCTATTATGATTATTGGCTCGATTGTGCTAATCCTGTTTTAGTCGCTTAAGGCACACGCAACACGAGAGCGCAATCGGAAGTAATATTGGGAAAAGCACACGCGACACGCATGCGTCAGCAAATCACGAAAGTAAATGAACCAAAAAGGTGCCAATACCCATGACCAAGGCTGCGATAAAAACTTCGTAGGCACGTCGCAGCAGTTTGTATTTTCTGTTTAGCACCATTCCCTGGTAATACAGTGAAATGGACATTTGTTCCTGGATATGTTCTTTTGAATCCAAAATCCGCTTGATCTCATCCAGATATTCCTCCATTGAGTAACTGGAACTTACTCCAAAAAACAAAACAGATGATTTGGGCTTTTCTGCTGCCGGATCGACCTTAGTCTTTCCCATGATTTTGGGCTTAGCTGCCTGCACGGCAAGAATGGTAGAAAAAAGTCCGGTTGCCAGAAAAATCAAAACCGGAATGAATACCAGAGGATTTTGAACTTCGATTTGGTTAGAAACGGTACCATAGCCGATTAGGGCAATCGTCGAAGAGATCAACAGGGCATTGATACTGATGATGATGTTAGCCTTGTTGTCTGCAATTTGAAGGAGATTGCAATTGTTTTTGAACGTGACTCTGTAAAAGGTTTGTCTTTCCCTTTCTGTTTTGTCTTTGTCTTTATCTTTCTTCGTCGTAATTGTTACATCCATTGTATTTGTCTTTTGGAAAATGAATTTACGGAATAATTTCACTCTTCGAAATTTGAAATCATTGCTTTCTCTGATCTATCGATTCGTTTGGTAACCCATACAAATTCAACAGTTCATCTGATTTTTCACTCAATCGGATGATGAAAGTAGTCCCGGAACCCAGTTCGCTTTCTACCAGAATTTCGGCACCGATACTTTCTGCAAATTCCTTACAAAGCATCAGGCCAATCCCTGTTCCCGATTCTCCTTCGGTACCCGGTTGGGAATAAATTCTATCCGTAAAAAGCTTCGACAAGATCTTAGCTGGCATCCCAAGACCAGAATCCTTGATGTGGAGTTCACCTGCTTTATTGTGATCCAAATACTCAACGGATATTTTTCCACCCTCAGGAGTAAATTTGATGGCATTCATCATAATATTCCGAATGATAAAATTGAGACGTTCCCGGTCGGAATTAATTTCCAAATCAGTTGGAATCGATTGGATCAGTTGCTGATTTTTTTGATGGATAAGAGGTAAGAACAGCTCTGCATTTTCGTTTACCAGGCTTTTAAGGTTGAAATCACTTAAAATAATTTCATTGGAACCCATCTGGGTTTTTGCCCAAATCAATAAATTATTCAGCATCTGAGAGACGGAATAGGTATCTCGTGCAATCAATGACATGATTTCATCAACCTCATCCTTATCGAGCATCTTTCGTTCCCAAAGGTCTATTGTGCCTCGCAAAGAGGAAAATGGCACCCGTAAATCATGTGAAATGACAGAGAAAATTTTGTCCCGGAATTTATTGGCCTGGCTGAGAGCCTGATTTGTTAGATGGAGGTGATCTGCCTGGGACTGAATTTGGTTGTTTTGGCTTGTCACCAAGTCGTGGGCTTCTTTCAATTCCTGATTGGCCAATTTAACTTTTCGGTGATTATTTCTCTGAATCAAAACCATCCCGATAAAAAACAATAATAGAAGAAAACTCCCAAACAGCAATTCATTTCTTCTCCTAAGGGAAAGGTCCATAAATTCCTGTTCATCAATAAGTTGTTGATTTTTAAGTTCCTTTTTTTCAGTTTCGTATTGAATCAGAAGTTCGTCTCTGTTTTTTTGTCGGGTTTCATTAAATAGTGCTTCATCACTGGCTTTCTTAATAACCAAATATTCATAGGCTTTTTTATAATCATCTTGAGCCAGAGATGCTTGGATTAGCTTTTCGGAAATAGCTGAGATGTAAAACTTGGAATCCATTTTTTGGGCAATTTCAAAGGCCTGCATTCCAAAACTCATGGCCTTTGCGCCATCATTAATTTTCACAAAATAGGTCGAAAGCTCACCAAGGACATTCATTTTGTTTTCCAAGTCCTTACTCGATTCTGATATTGCCAGAGCTCGGGTCAAAAATGAATACCCATTTTGATAGTCACCTTTCTCAATTGCCAATTCACCGAGTTGGGTAAGCGTGGTAACCGAGCCTGAATCGTCTTTTAATTGAACTTTAATCGAGAGAGACTTCTGGAGGTAATCCATCGCCAAATCATAATCCTCCTGCTGGTCATCGCTTCTCCATCGATCCCGATGATAGCTTCCAAGATTATTGTAAAGCAAACCCTGCCCTTTCAGATTATTGATTTTCAAGGCAAAAGCAAGAGCCTTTCTGTACAGATCCGCGGCTATGTCCAACTCCCCGGATCGATAATGAATGTTACCAAGATTGAGATTGGACTCCAGCATTCCGAGGGTATCGTTCAGACCTTCCCTTATTTTCAAAGCTTCCAGATGCGATTTGAGTGCAGCTTCATAGTCTGATTTGATCAAATTGGCCACACCCATGATATTGAGTGCATTGCCTTTCATTTTCATGGTTCCCGATTTATCTGCCAAATCAATCGAGTTTTCTGCGTAAAGAATGGCGCTATCCTGATCGAAAGGATAGTAATGCCTGCTCAAATTATAATAAAGGGAGGCTTTGAGGGAGTCGTCTTTGGTTTCGGAAATCGCTTTTCGAAGACTGTCCGGTATTGATTGTTGGGGGGAAACAAACGACATGGTCGTCCAAAGGATCAAAAAAACGGTAATCATAGGTTTGGTTTAGTCAATTTGAGAAAAGAAACACACTCCTAGAATGGGCCGATCGAAGGCGGGTAAATATGTGTTTAAAAAACCGGTTTCCAAGGGAAAAATGGGAGGAACGGCTTTTCTTAGTTGTAGAATTATAAATTTCTGAGATTCATTTCTATTTGACCCAAAATCAAAGAACCAGCAATCCATGCTCTCTGAGTATCTCCCAAACCTCGGAATCGGTCAGCTCATCAAACTCTCCAAATTCGGCCTCGTAGCTTTCCCTGATTTGTTTAATTGTTTTCAGAGGTTCGGTATAGGCAACAGTTGCCAAAAATCCGGACACCCATTTCCCAAGTTCCAGAGGCAACTCCATCGCGAAATCTTCCTTTTTGCCGGAAAACACCAACTCAGATAAATCATCTTCTTCCATACTAATCAATTCCGGCTGCGCTCCGATCCAAATGATCCGCTGATGATCTTTGTACGCAATCGCCGGTTCGTTTTGAATCTGCTGACTGATGAATTTCTTCGAAATGGTAGTAGCCGGCACCTTGGTTTCAAACCATTCCTTCAGAGGAATCTCGAAGCCAACGCCATGCATATAATTGAAAAGTGATTTCCGGAGTCCTTCGGAAAAAAGAGCATGATCCACTCCTGCTGTATCTACAAAATCCAATTCGTTATTGGCGAAAGTTCCTTCGCCAGCCCCAACTCTTTTCACTCCAAAAGCTGCCGGATCCAATCCAACCGGACTATGTGCTGTCATGGCAAACCGGTGCCAAAAGCCTGACTGCAGCACACCTGCTTCGAATAATTGACGAACCATCTCCAGCGAATCGATCGTTTCCTGGGTCGTTTGAGTCGGAAAACCATACATCAGATAGGCATGAACCATGATCCCTGCCTGTGTGAAATGATTGGTGACCTGAGCAACTTGCGCAACAGTCACCCCCTTTTTGATCAAAGCAAGCAATCGATCCGATGCAACTTCCAGACCGCCCGAAACAGCGATGCAACCCGAAGCACGAAGAAGCCGGCAGAGGTCAGCGGTGAAACTGCTTTCGAAACGGATATTCGTCCACCAGACGACAGTAATTCCCCGACGGATGATCTCGATCGCCAGGTCGCGCATGAGTGCCGGTGGTGCCGCCTCATCTACGAAGTGAAAACCGTTGTCGCCGGTTTGCGCCATGATCTCTTCGATCCGGTCGCAGAGAATGGAAGCGTTGATGGGTTCGTATCGACCGATGTAATCCAGCGACACATCACAAAAAGTACATTTCCCCCAATAGCACCCATGTGCCAGGGTGAGTTTATTCCATCGCCCATCGCTCCAAAGCCGGTGCATGGGATTGGCGATCTCGATTACAGAGAGATAATCCTGAAGTTTCAGATCGCTGTAATCCGGCGTACCCACTTCGCGCTGAGGCACATCTTTAACGGCAGAATTATTCAGGAACTTGACCGTCCCGTCGATTCGGACAAAGGTTCGTTTCAATTCGGAGATCGGTACTTTTCCATCCAGATGATCGAGCAACAGTCGGATTGGTGCTTCCCCGTCATCCAGTACAATGAAATCAATGTAGTCAAAAACCCGTGGCTCTTTCAGCGATCGGAGTTCGGTATTTGGGTAGCCTCCACCCATCCAGACACTGATCTCAGGATGATGTTTTTTGATGTATTGTCCGCATTTGAAAGCTCCGTAGAGATTGCCTGGAAAAGGGACCGAAAAGGCAATAGACGTTGGCTGATACCTTTTGATTTTCTCCTCAAGCAATCCCAGCAAAATATCGTCAATGAGACCATCGGGTTGCTGCAAGGCTTCATTCATTTCGTCAAAAGTTGAAGCTGACATGCCCAATCGCTCGGCATATCGGCTAAAACCAAAATGCGGATCAATCACTTCTGTGATCAAATCGCCGATGTCCTCCAGATACAAAGTCGCAAAATAGCGAGCCTTATCCCTCACTCCCAGGGTACCAAAAGCCCATTCCAGATCATCAATTTGCTCAAAACGACTAGCCTCAGGCAGGTAATCTCCCTGGGAAATAGTGTATGCAAGTGTTGGATTTTTATCCTGAAGAAAAGCAATCACCGGATCTATCGTCTGCAGGTAATTGGCTTTCAACCGAACAATCCTCGCTGAATTATCAGACAGATCTGTGATTTCAGGATCAATACTATCGAAGACATTGGTCAAACCAGTCTTGGAAAAAAGCCTGAGAATCACCTCAATTCCCAAATCCGCCTGATTGGATTCAACACCCAATGTTTTGAGAAAACCTTTCAGATAGGCCGTCGCCGGATAAGGAGTATTGAGCTGGGCAAACGGAGGAGTGATGAAAAGTACTTTTGAGGCCAAAATCTGTCTTGAATGTTAAGTCTCAAAGTTCGTAAAGAAATGGGGAAAGGCAATCCAGTGATCAGTATTCAGTGTTCAGTATTCAGTGATCAGTGATCAGTTTTATCCTGATGTCGGTTTGTGCTACTGATTACTGTGACTTTAGGCTGAGACTCAATACTGCACTGAGACTGGAACTGAACACTGCGACTGATCACTGCGACTGATCACTGCTTCCCTACTTCCAACCTCCTTACTTCCCACTCCCACACGTCCCGCTTCCCTACTTCCAACCTCCAGATGTCCTTTTTTTTATTTCACCCCTCAAAATTAAACCACCAACGGCTACGGCGAGTCTAAACAAAATCAGGATATTAGAGAGTAAACTGGATCGGCCTGATCTTTTGACAAAACCGGATTCAACAATTTAGTCGGGAAGCTCGTTGACCTGATTTCCAATGCATGAATTAACACTAACAAACCATAAAACAACCATGAACGAATTAAGAAAAGAAGACATCCCTCAGGAAGTATTTGACCTCTACGATTATTATTGCCACAACAAGCTGGACAGAAGACAATTCATGGAAAAGCTCTCCCTGTATGCGGTGGGAGGTGTAACTGTGGCAGCCCTCATGGGTGCAATGATGCCCAACTATGTGGACTCCATCACGATCAAACCAGGTGATTCGAGACTGAGTTCCGAGTACATTATGTATGATTCTCCGAAAGGCGGAGGAAGTATTAAAGGCCTTCTTTCTATTCCTTCGGAAGGAAAAGGTAAGTTTCCGGGCGTTGTTGTAGTTCACGAAAACAGAGGTTTGAATCCATACATTGAAGATGTAGGACGAAGAGCAGGGGTAGCCGGATTTATTTCCCTGGCACCAGATGCCCTGACTCCCTTAGGCGGCTATCCAGGAAATGACGATGACGGCCGAACCATGCAGCAAAAAAGAACCCGGGAGGAAATGTTGGAAGATTTCATCGCTGCTTATGAATACCTCATGAAACATCCTGATTGTAATGGAAAAGTTGGAGTGGTAGGCTTTTGCTTTGGAGGATGGATTGCCAATATGATGGCTGTTCGACTTCCTGAATTGGGTGCCGCGGTACCATTCTACGGCGGGCAACCGACTGCTGAAGAAGCTGCAAAAATCAAAGCTCCGCTGATGATTCAATATGCTGAACTCGACGAGCGGGTAAATGCAGGATGGCCGGCTTATGAGGAAGTTTTGAAGGCAAATGGCGTCGAATATCAAATGCATATGTACCCTGGAGTCAACCATGGGTTCCATAATAATACCACCCCGAGATACGACGAAGCAGCAGCTACACTTGCCTGGGATCGAACAATCGCCTTCTTCAAAGAGAAACTTAAAGGCTAAGGAAATTTAAAAAGATGATTTAGAAAGCAGGGAGATCCAATGGGTTTCCCTGTTTTTTTTGAAGGTTCTGATTGGTGGTTTTGGTTTGTCTTCCGGTTGATCATTCAAAACATCTGAAAGCAGATCCCGTGTTTTACCGAATCATGTGACCAAAAGACTGATTGAATTCACCTATTTTAGAATTGGCCAAAGACATTTAACCTCCATCCAACCCTTTTTATGCTAAAATCCATCAAAGTCATCATCACAGGCAGCACCGGAATGATCGGTGAAGGAGTTCTCCATCGCTGTCTCGCTCATCCGCAGGTGTCGGAAGTCCTGCTCCTCAATCGCAGACCTTATGGATTTTCCCATCCCAAACTGAAAGAGCTGATTCTTTCTTCTTTTCTGGATCTCGGAGCTGTCAAATCTCAGCTTTCAGGGTACGATGCATGTTTCTTTTGTGCCGGTATTTCTTCACTGGGCATCACAAAAGAAGAATATGAAAAAATCACGTATGACCTTACTCTGAACGTTGGCAAGACGCTGGCTGAACTGAATCCCTCGATGACCTTCACCTATGTTTCCGGTCAGGGCACAGACAGCACCGAAAAAGGACGCAGCCATTGGGCGAGAGTAAAAGGAAAGACAGAGAACGACCTTCGGAAATTGCCTTTTCGACAGGTATTCGCCTATCGACCAGGGTTTATTTATCCGATGGAAGGAATGAAAAATACCCTCAAGGCCTATAAATATGTAAACTGGCTGTTCCCAATCGGCAGAAAACTCTTTCCCAACGGTTTCTCCAAACTCGAGGAAATCGGTGATTCTATGATTTCGGTTAGTTTAAATGGACACGATGGATGGATTTTGAACGGGAAAGAAATTACCGAGACTGCCGCCAATTTGTAAGAAAATTGACCGAACCACTTTGAATTCATTTGAATCAGGCCCGGATCAGAGATTTTTTTCTTTCAAAAAATCAGCGTTCTGATAAAACCTGAATTCTGTTTTAGGATTCTTTACGCTTGGGTTTGAACCCAATCTTTAACTCAAGCCGGTACTTCTGGGGAAGTTTTTGCAGGAGCTGTGGTTGCAAATACCCCAAATGATTTGGTTGATTTGCCTGGCTGGGGAGATTAAAAAATATAAGTTTTGATAATTGGATTTTAAGTCATTTTTCGTCTGGCAACTTTTAAAAATACTCTTGAGAGTAAAGACTTTTCCAACTTTGAGAATGCAATCCGAGGCATGATGTTGACAGTTATTTTCGAATCCCGGCAGCCTGAATTCATCCTGATTTTCTAAGTTAAATCCAGAATATTTTCATCCTGTTGACTGCTCATATATCTGAGGCTGGACCTGATTATTCTTTTCAAATCCCGCCTGAGCTTCTGGAAAAGGATTGAAACGATTCAAAAAAAAAAATTTCTCATGGCCTTTTGAAACACTTCCTTCCGGGATTCAACTGAATCACGCCTTCTTCATTCAATTAAAAACAACCCGGGATTTGTTTCAAAAAAAAAGGAATTCAATTCAGTCTTTTGAAGCTTCGCGATTTCACCTGTCCGGCAATTTTTTCTTTCTATAATTCCAGAAATAAAGTTCTGTAATCCTTGAAATCACTGAGGAATTTTGAAGTAAAACCATTCAAAACAACCTGATTATCACAGGACTCAAATCTTAAAAACTCAAATTTTGGGCATGGCATAAAACTGGTAACAATTCTTGAAAATAGGTTGAGTCCAAAAGAATTCCCAACAGGGTAACCTACCGGAAATCCGAAGGACTAAACTTGAAAACTCAACTAACCACATTATTTATGACCAATTCAAATCAGAACCTGGCTTCGAGCCAAACCGAAAAAAAAAACTTATCTGCAAAGTCTCACATGCAGTCTTCCCAGCTCATGCAATTGTTTGAAGACGAGTTGAAAGACATTTATTGGGCTGAAAATGCGCTTGTAAATGCTCTTCCAATGATGATTCAGAATGCAACGTCTCCGGAATTGATAGATGTTTTGACATCTCACCTGGCTGAAACAAAAGAGCAAATAACACGTCTGGAAGATATTTTTCTGACTTTCGGAAAGAAAGCAGCCGCTGAAAAATGTGAGGCCATTGCAGGCCTGATCAAGGAGGCTGAGGCAATTATGCAGGATTGCGAAATAGGTTCAATGAGAGATGCAGGAATTATAGCAGCAGCTCAGAAAATTGAGCACTACGAAATCGCCACTTACGGTACTCTTCGCCAATTTGCAGAAACGCTTGGAATGACTGAAGCTACTCACATGCTAAAAACCAGTCTTGAGGAAGAAAAAGCATCTGATGAAAAGTTGACCATAGTAGCAGTAAGTGCTATCAATGTAGAAGCCGCAGAAACAAAAGCTTAAGATATAAATCGATATGAATAATATATTCCGAGGATTGATTGCTGGTGCCGGTGCGAAAACATTTGGCGGAGGCTGTTTAGGTACCATAATTATTTTCGTTGTCATTTGGGCTTTGCTGGGACAATGCAGCTAAAGCAAATGCGCCAGTTCCATTAAAAGGATCACTCTGGCAAACAATGAAAAGATTATAAAAAGTAAGGCTGAAAATTTAGTCCTAACGGTTTAAAAAAAGCCTCTTAGAAAAGCTAATATTTTTTTGAAAAAGGAGGGTTTAACGCTTAATCAGAATAATGTGTAAAACCCTCCTTCTTTCTTATTCATGACTTTTTCGAGGAGTATGATTCATTCAGCAACTTTCATTTCAGGATTTCTGAGCTGTAGAGTTGAAGCATTTTTTCAATCAGATCCTTACAATACCATAAGGGAAACGTTCTTATTATTTCATTCTAAAACCAATTCAAGATGTCTATTCAAACTGTTAATCCATTTACCAATAAAACAGAAAAGTCATTTGATGAAATGACTGAAAAAGAATTAGAAACATCAGTGGCAAAATCCCAGGTGGCATTTTCTGATTGGAAAAAAACCAGTTATAAACAGCGTGCAGATTTATTGCACAAAGTGGCTTCCCTGATGCGGGCCAGAAAAAAATCATTAGCCAAAACCATCACTTTGGAGATGGGCAAACTCATTGCTCAGTCAGAAGGTGAAATAGATTTGAGTGCAGACATCTTCGACTATTATGCTGAAAACGGAGAAAAATTCCTTGCGGATAAAGTACTTAATCCGGAGTTAGGGGAAGCATTGATCCGAAATAGTCCTGTTGGCATCTTGCTGGGTGTGATGCCCTGGAATTTTCCATTTTATCAGGTAGCCCGATTCGCAGCCCCCAACATCATGGCAGGCAATACCATTTTATTGAAACATGCTTCGATCGTACCCCAATGTGCTGTTGCGCTTGAAGCGCTCTTTGAAGAAGCAAAAGCACCCAAAGGAATTTATACCAATCTTTTCATTTCAGGGAAACGGGCTACTGCTCTTATCGCTGACAAAAGAATAAAAGGAGTATCCTTAACAGGCAGCGAAGGAGCCGGCGCAAGTGTAGCTGCTGAAGCAGGAAAAAATCTGAAGAAGGTGGTCTTGGAGCTAGGTGGCAATGATGTCTTTATCATACTGGAAGATGCAGATATGGAAAAGACAGTTGAGTGGGCAGTTGTTGGTCGAATGAATAATAACGGGCAATGCTGTATAGCTTCCAAGCGATTTATTGCTGTTGAAGCCATCGCAGATGAGTTTCTGGAAAAATTTAAAGAGAAGCTGTCAAAAATTATCGTAGGAGACCCGATGGATCCTGCCACAGAATTGGGCCCGCTAAGCAGTGAAGAGGCTGCCGTGCATCTGGAAGATCAGGTAAAACGCTCTGTAAGTAAAGGGGCAAAAGTATTGCTGGGCGGTAAACGTTCAGATCGTGCCGGAGCTTTTATGGAGCCCACTATTCTCTCCGGATTAAAGCCAGGGATTCCCGCTTATCATGAGGAATTATTTGGACCGGTAGCATCTTTCTATATCGTAAAAGATGAACAAGCCGCCATTGATCTGGCCAATGACTCTGATTTTGGACTGGGAGCTTCCGTGTTTACGCAAGACATTAAAAGGGGAAAAAAGATAGCTGATCAAATTGATACCGGTATGGTATTTATCAACCACCCTACCTGGACTCAAGCAGATCTTCCTTTTGGAGGAACGAAAACTTCGGGTTTTGGCAGGGAGCTTTCTGAACTTGGCATTCACGAGTTTGTCAATAAAAAACTCATCCGTGTCAGCGGACTCAATGATCCTTTCTAATCCTTTACACTGAATAATCTGAGTACAGGGATTATTCCAAAAAGTATAATTTTTTAAAAAGTTGGCTTCAACGATGCTCAGCCGCTTGGCAAGCTAAGATTGCTCAACGGGGAGGAAAAGGCAGATTTACTGCTTATTCCTCCTTTTTTTTATTTCAAAATGTAAAACGGAATTCCTGGTTTTTGAAAGTGAACAGAAGCTCACTACCTGCATTGAGATGAAACAATCAGGTCTACTCTGCCTTTTGAAATTTGATTTCACGATCCTGTTCCCAGATATAAAATACCTTCTTATCAGGTAAAACGATCGACTTCAGGTAACTTCCTTTTCCTATCGTATTTTCAATCTTGCCTTTTAATGAAACTGATTTCACAGCATCGCCACTTTGCATAGAGATCAAAATAGTATCCGAAGTTCCCGAAATACTCGAATTCCTTCCTTCACCAATTTTAATCTCAACAGCTCCCGGCTTGCTGTAGTATACGATTCCTTCTCTCCTCCAAGTGGTGTGAATTCCCTTGGCATCATCAATTACGATTCCTCCGCCATCCATTGGGCAGCCTTCCAATTTCCATGTCCCCATTCCTAGCCTTTGAGCATTTCCAAAGGATTTTCCACTGTCTGATGATTTTGCTACATATAAATCTCTGGAGCCTTCCAGCCAGTTTCTAAACATGATCGCGACTTCAGTTCCATTTACAGCAATACTTGGCTTGCAGCATTCACAGACGTGTTCGTCGGGAGATTGATAAGCCAACTGGTTTTTGGACCATTTTGAATCTCCTTTTGAAAGAGAGGAGAAAAAGATCTGGTTTCTTTTACCTATTCTGGTATCAAGCCAAACTGCATAAAAATTGTCTTTTTTGTCAGCGGCTATGCTCATCAATCCTTCCGGGGCAGATTCGCTTTGGTCATTTACAATTCCTTGAGGTT
This sequence comes from Algoriphagus sp., assembly GCA_029945945.1. Classification (GTDB taxonomy): domain Bacteria; phylum Bacteroidota; class Bacteroidia; order Cytophagales; family Cyclobacteriaceae; genus Algoriphagus. Next base: position 83,960 of record JAQSDM010000007.1, read on the forward strand.
TCCAGCTATCTGATTCATTGCTCAGTTCAAACCAATGGATATTTCCTGTCTTGTCCATTGCGGTAATGACCGAATGCGTATCAGAACTTGCTATTTGCGGACCTCTTGACATTCCAAGGTGCATACCCGGTACTTCGGCTACCAAAACTGGCTTCGAAAATGTACCTCCCTGATCTTTGGAAGTGGCGCAGAATACTTTGTCTTCCTGCCCGAATACGACTCTGATCACCCCTTTTGTATCCAAACTTGCTTGTGGCTGCTCTCCTTGCGAAATCGTATTGACTTTGGTCTGAGACCAGGAGGATAAGGTCGAGGCTAAAACCAGGAATACTAGTAATATTTTTTTCATTCGATAAGTTGCTTTGAGATCAAGGTAGCTAAAGGCAGGAAATAAGATTACAACAATTTGACAAGTGGACCTTATTTAATTATGCGAATTACGATCCAAAATAAAGGCCTTCGTGAGATACTCAGATAAGAATTAATCCTTGGTCAGGAAATAAAAAACGCCGGCAAATTCTTCAGCCGGCGTTGAAATTTAAGGTTGGGTTGTGTCTAAGCTGTAAATCCTCCATCGACCACATTGGTCGAACCTGTGATAAACTTACTCCGATCGGAAGCCAGGAACAGCGCCATCTGAGCGATGTCGGTATTATCAGCATAATGGCCGAGAGGAATCATTTTGGTAAATCCTTCTTTCACTACAGCCGCGGAACCGGGTGCCATTTGTTCCTCCAAAGACCTCATCATTCGATTATCTACAGGAGACGGGTGAATGGAATTGACCCGAATTTTATCTGGTGCACCTTCAAGAGCCCCTGTTCTCATCAATCCAATTGTCGCATGTTTGCTCGCCACATAAGCACTGAGTTGGGCAAAACCCCGAAGTCCGGCAACCGAGGATGTGATAATCACCGAACCTCCCCCTCCTTGCTTGAGAGCAGCAAAACCATATTTCATTCCCAGCCAAACTCCTTTCAGATTGACTCCGATTACCTGGTCAAAAACCTCCTCCGGATAATCTGTCATTGGCTTGACTACTCCCTCCACTCCTGCATTGAGGAATAAAACGTCAATTTTCCCAAAAGCTTTGAGCGATTCATCTATGTATCGCTTCACATCAACAGCTTTGGACACATCCGCCTGAATGTAGAGGACATTTTTTCCTGCCAGTTCTTTTTTAGCTTCATCCAGATTCTTCTGGCTAAAGTCCACCAAAGCGACTCCATCTGCTCCTTCTTTCAGAAAAAGTTTGGCAGTGGCAAGGCCAATTCCGCCTGCCCCACCCGTGATAATTGCGAATTTATCTTTCAGTTCCATTGTATAATATTTTGGTTTAACCTTCTTCTAATTTAACCATTTAGAAAAGGTGAAGTCCTGATAAGAATCATGTTTGGGACTAAAATTCACCTTCCTTTCCTTCGGAACGAAAGGCATTGTCCTTTCTGATCATTTCAGGAATAAACCCGATCCCAAATTCTTACTCCAGATTTTTCACAAAAAAAGGTGCGATTTTAAAGCCGCACCTTTTTTCTTCCTAGTAGGTTGGGTTCAAACTTTCCTCAGTTACTTTCTTTGATATATCCCCACCCTTCCTGCTGTTTAAGAACCAATTCCATTATTCCGTCAGGTACAGTGAGTACTCCTGGAATCAGCTGGGATACAGGAACATTTTTTCTTTTCAGAGTGAATTCACAAATCACAAAGGATACATTATCCTTTGCTGCAAGCTTTTTCACCTCTTCAGCTACAGTCGATTTTTCTGCAAGCACCATATCAATGGAGCCACCGTATAACACTACTTCGAATTCTGATTCAGGGTATTCCTCTGACATCATTTCGACGTGCCTTATAGTGGCTTGATGCACTTCCACATTTGCGCTCGTTACATCAAATAAGATTTTCACCGGTCTCGTCTGGGCGAAAATATCCGTGGAAAGCAAGAGAGCCAGGAATAACAAAAAGTATGTTTTCATGATTTTAGTTTTTAGTCGATCGAATTATCCTCCTGCGAATACATACCCACAACCATGTTCCTGTGCTCTCCCAAGCGCCCACACACCGGATGGTACCAATTGGATTCCCGGTAAAACTCCGCTAACCCAATCGTTGAAAACTTCTGTAGGATCCTTCCCAATTTGTTTCGCAACTCGGGAGCTGTTCACACTAAGTGCTAATTCACAGACACAAAACATTGCACCTCTTTCCTGAAGCCTTTTTATCCCTTCCATTTGCGGCAAAGGAAAATCACCCGGCTGAGGCTCATAATAAGGATTCCTTTTAGAGGCTGTTTTAGTAGCCTTGTCATTAATCCCAAAAACTTCCCCAATTGGATACTTCTCCCAAATGCGGTTTTCCAAAGCAAATGGAATGGCTGAATGCCTCAGAACCGTCATGCCGGTAATATCGCTGTCTGGGCTGCCGGTTTGATTATTCGTCAAATAAAAAACCCAGTTCCAAATAATAGGAAATCCGTCATGCGGTGTTGACCCATCGTAAACGATCCGGTGGGAACCTTTAATGCCTTTAAACCACTCATCGGCTTCATGAAGTGACTTACCTTTTAAATCCGCTGGCATTTCTTCTGCCTTACCCGGTAAAGCTGATAAACCACCTGCTACTGTACCAAGTGCCAAAGCACCTAAAAAGGTCCTTCGAGAGTTACTGTTTGTTGTTTTCATCTGTAATTAATTTTAGTTAGAAATAACTGGTTGAAATGAAATCAATAAAAAATTTCATAAAAGATAATTTAAGAAAAAAATTAAATTAATTCAATCTTAATTAATTGAAAATGAGATTATTAAAACTCTGTCATATTTACTTTTTAGGAGTTTTTCCAGATCAAACTATCGGGAGAATCGGGGAAATATTAGCTTAAAAGCGGACAGGTTTTGGCAGATTAATTTTCTGAAAATGAAAGTCCGATTAACCGGAAAAGGAGTGGGTTTCCAGGAAGAATAGGCATGAAAGTCTGATCTCTGCGGGATTTGAAGCCATTTGTTCGCGAAGCATGATTTCATTCCTAAAAACCCTGTTTCTTTTCCGGGATCCTTTCCCTAATTTCTACCCTCAATAACCCCTCCCATGAAAAGATATTTCTTCCTTCCAGTCCTTTTTCTAAGTTTTCAGGCATTTGGCCAAACTCCCGATCGTGCTAAACTAGAACAACTCACCGAGAAGCAGTGGCAGCCCGCTCTTCGCATGTTAAATGAGATCGTCAGCATCCCAAATGACGCTCACTTTCCCGACCAAATTCAAAAAAACCTGGACTGGTGCGAGCAGGTATTTGCGGCAAGAGGCTGGAACAGAGAATTATTGGAAACTGGTGGAATTCCTTTGATGCTTGTGGAGAAAAAGCAAGCTGGAGCAACCAAAACCGCTCTTTTCTATTTTCACGTAGATGGGCAAGCTGTCGATATCAGCAAGTGGAACCAACCTGACGCCTATGTTCCGGTACTAAAAGCTCAAAATTCCGCAGGGGAATGGGAAGCGGTACCAATGGAAAAGCTGCAAACAGAATTCAATCCGGATTGGAGAATATATGCACGATCAAGTTCGGACGATAAAGGCCCGATTGCAATGTTCCTTACAGCCTGTGATGCCTTGACCGAAGCTGGTTTGTCACCTGACTACAACGTAAAAGTGATCCTGGATTTTGAAGAGGAATTGGGTTCACCACTTCTTCCTCAGGCTGTTGTCAAACATAAAGCAAAACTTACAGCGGATCTCATGCTGATCATGGACGGTCCACGCCATACCAGCAATGAACCGACATTGAGCTATGGAGCAAGGGGGATTTCCGATATGGTATTGACTACTTTTGGTCCAAAACTCCCGCAGCACAGCGGTCATTATGGCAACTATGCGCCAAACCCGGCCTTGTTGCTTTCTCAGCTTTTATCTTCCATGAAGGATGAAAACGGAAGAGTTACCATTCCTGGCTATTATGATGGAATCAGCTTTACAGATGCCGAGAAAGCCATTTTTGCAAAAGTCCCTGATAATGAGCCATCCGTTCAAAAACGATTGGGAATCTCCAGAACAGATCAGGTGGGAACCAGCTATCAGGAAAGCATCAATTATCCCTCTTTAAATATCAGGGGCTTGTCCTCAGGATATGTGGGAAGTCAATCCACTACTATCATTCCTGCTATTGCAATCGCTGAACTCGACATAAGATTGGTACCGGAGTCTGACCCCAATAGACTTTTTGAGTTGATCGAAAACCATATCGAAAAACAGGGTTTTCATATTGTGGAAAAAGATCCGACGGATGCCGAGCGGATGCAATATCCAAAAATCGTCAAGATGGAGAAGTCAATTTCTTATCAGGCTTTCCGTACACCGATGAATTCTGAAGTGGGTGTTTGGCTGAGATCTGCGATGAATAGGGCATTTGGCAAAGATCCGGTTCAGATTCGGATCTCCGGAGGTTCAATTCCAATCTCTCCTTTCGTAGATGCTTTAGGCATTCCTGCTGTAACCATTCCAACGGTAAATGCAGATAACAATCAGCATAGTCCAAATGAAAACCTTCGATTGGGAAATTACAAAGAGGGAATTCTGACAGTAATGAGTGTGCTGACCCAGCCGTTGAAATAGAGTTTTCAGTAATCAGTGGTCAGTGTTCAGTCTCAGCATTCAGTGGTCGGTCTAAGTATTCGGTCTCAGTATTTAATGTTTGGTGTGAATTGTGAGAAGTGCGACTGATCACTTTGACTGAAAACTGTAAGTCCGGCTGACCACAGCTACCGATCACTGCGACTGGGACTGTTCACTGAGACTGCTTAATGCGACTGACCACTGCGACTGATAACTGGCAACCCACAACTGAAAACTATTTCTTAAAGCTGTAGAGGAAAGGCGCTTTGTGCGATCCTCCTGAAAAGAGCTTTTCGTGACGCTCCAAAATATCCAGGCTGAGAATTTTTCTTTGAAAATTAGCCCTGTTAAGCTCCTCACCGAGGATGGCTTCGTAGACTTGCTGCAAATCCTTCATAGTGAAAAGCTCCGGCAATAAGTTGACGCTAAGGAGCTTTTGATCCAGGTGGGTTCGGAGATGATTCAGCGCTTTTTGCACAATGAAATTGTGATCCAAAATCAATTCCGGCAAATGATCCACTTCATACCAGCCAATAGAATCCGAAAGCTTATCCGGCTTTGGTTCTACTTCCTCGTAATTAATCAGGGCATAATACCCAACTGAGATAAACCTCTTAAAAAGCCACTGGTCTTTATCTTCATACCCGAAAGGCTCCATGATTTTCATCATGACTTCAGGCTTGAATCGCTCCATAGAACCAAACGTGTAAAACTGCTCCAAATACACTTCGTCCAGACCTGTCCGTTCTCTGAGTCCTCGTTGCACAGCATTGTCCAGAGAATCATTTATTCCGACAAATCCGCCCGGAAGGGCAAACCAACCCGTTTTATGGTATTCCATCAACAGGATTTTGAGCTTTTCGCCAGAAAAACCAAAGACCACCGAATCGTATGCGATGTGTGGTAAAAAGTCAGAAGGCTCCGGATTTGGCATGTTTTCAGGTCTATTTATTAGCAAATAAGTTGTAATTTAAAGATTAAGCAATTACTATTGTCTCACTGCGAAACAATAAATCCCAACTTATGAAATTTGCGATTACAATTTTATTGATTTTTTTGACCGCTTCTGTGTCTTTGCCCCTGGAAAGTACAGCTCAGGCAAATAATACTTTCTCCGTTCAAACAAAAATCAAAAACGGAGTAATCGAAGGAAATTACGATACTAAGACCGGAATCCAGACTTATCTGGGAATACCATTTGCAAAACCACCTGTTGCAGACCTGCGATGGAAAGCTCCACAACCAGCTGAGAACTGGACCGGAGTGAAACAAACCAAAAAATTTGGTCCCCGCGCTATGCAAGCTCCCATTTTTGGAGATATGGATTTTAAATCAGACGGAATCAGTGAAGATTGTCTTTACCTGAATGTCTGGTCGCCAGCCAAGCGTGACACGAAAAATCTTCCTGTCCTGGTCTATTTCTATGGTGGTGGATTTTCCGCAGGCGATGGTTCTGAGCCAAGATATAACGGAGAAGCAATGTCCAAAAAAGGGATCGTTGTCGTGACTGTTAATTATAGGTTGGGACTGTTTGGCTTTTTGGCACATCCTGACCTGACTGCTGAGACAGCCTACAAAGGTTCCGGAAATTATGGTCTGATGGATCAGGCCGCTTCTTTGCAATGGGTAAAAGATAACATCGCTTCTTTCGGTGGAGATCCTTCCAAAGTGACAATCGCAGGAGAATCTGCAGGTTCGATTTCTGTCAGCTACCAGATGGCATCTCCTTTATCCAAAGGTTTGATCGCAGGAGCAATCGGTGAATCAGGTGCCGGCATCAACCCAACTTTGGCACCATCTCCTCTGGCTGAAGCTGAAAAAGTCGGAGTTGAATTTGTCACTAAAGCAGGCTACAAATCCATCAAAGAAATGCGGGCGCTTTCTTCCCGTGAATTGTATGAGATCTTTTTGGAATCCAAGAGATTCGGTTTCCCTGTAACTGTTGACAATCATTTCCTGCCAAAGACTTTACCCGAGATTTTCGAAGCGAAAGAACAGGCACAGGTTCCGCTTTTGGCTGGCTGGAACTCCGCTGAATCAGGAGGAAATGGATTCATGCAGGGAAAAGGTTATACCCCGGAAGCCTTCATTGCAAAAGTGAAGGAAGTCTATCCAAACGATTATGAAGAAGTATTGAAACTCCATCCGCATGCTGATGCAAAGCAAGTGGAGCGCTCTGCGACAGATCTGGCTTCTGATCGATTCATCGCTTATAGTACCTGGAAATGGCTGGATCTGCATGCTAAAAATTCTGATCAGCCAGTTTACAGGTATCTGTACAGCAAACTCCGTCCACCGTTGAGAGATCAGACTTTGACTACTGGTCTTGCCGGAGGAACAATGCCTGCTACCGGACCAAAAGCACCTGAGCCAATCGGTGCTCCTCATGCCTGCGAAATAGAATATGCAATGGGGAATCTCCCCTTGGTGAATGCTTTCGCATGGACTGCGGATGACTACAAAGTCTCTCAGACGATGATGAACTACTTTGCTAACTTCATCAAAACCGGTAACCCAAATGGAGACAGCCTTCCGGAATGGAAGAAAGTCCTTGGAACAGACGTGAATCCTTCATTCATCAATATTGATATAGAAACAATGGCAGAGACCGCAAACGATGCCAGATATATTTTCCATGATAAAGCTTATGGAAACAGAAAGTAAAATTGCCTTGTAAACTTAACGATTGAAAGGAGGCCGAAAGGCTTCCTTTCTTAATTTAAAAGGGATTTGAATAAATGATCAACTCAAACCTTCCTTCCGGCTATGACCATTTTGACCGTTCCGTAGTCGTATTTTCCCTCGAAATGCTCTCGTATGGAAGCCATATCTTTGAAATTATCGAGCTGAGAATTGATCTCAAAAATCACCGTCTGAGGCAGACAATCTTCCAACTCAATTCGGCCGAGTTCAATCCCTTTGGCCAAATGGCTTTTGATCGTGGACTCCACCAGACTTCTTTCTTTTGCGATTTCCTCGATCGTTTTTCCGGACTTATGAAGTTCAAAAGTCACTTCATGCGTATCGCCCTTTTTTCGTTTTGGTTTAGCAGAACTTGCTTTCTTCCTTCCGGTTTTGGATTTGATATCTTTGATTTTCTCAGACGCTTTTTCTTTTGCGATTTCCAAAAACTGCAGGCGAAGTGATTTCACCTGCATCTCCAGATCATCCATTTTACCGGGAATATCTCCTTTCAAAATCGCCTGAATCAATCTCCCCACTTTGGAGATTTCGAGGTATTTCTTCAAAATCCCTTCTTCTATCCCATCAAGGCCTTCCAGGTATTTTTTGGTTTGGGAAAACTGTTCCACCATTCCCCGGTGAACCAGGATTCTTTTCAGCGTTTTTGACAAAAGTTCGCGGTAGTATTGTCCTCCTTTTTCGAGGCGCTCCATGAGCTTATCTTCTTGCTGAGTTTGCAAAAGCTGTAGCAATTGCCTGCCAAACCGCTGTGTGTTTTCTTTTTCTTCTCCTAAAAGCTGAAAAACTTCCGGGATTGCTACCAACATCTCGGGATCTTCAAATTCCAGACTGCTTTCCTGGTTTTTTTGAAAATATTCCAGGTCCTTAAGGATTCCTGTGAAGTCAAAAGACCGATAGACCAATTGTCCCAAATACTGGTTTTGATGCTGTTGAAGCAGGTCCTCAAGTCTGGATTGCCCTTTCACTCCCTGCGAAAAATTCACCACCTGATTGTCGGAAAAGATCAAGTCCGACTGGATTCGGCTTCTCAAAATCAAGCCATCCAGACTTCTGAGTCTCGAAAGCGCCACGTAAACTTGTCCCGGTGCGAAAGCTTGTCCCACGTCAATTACTGCTCTGTCAAAAGTCAATCCCTGGCTTTTATGCACTGTCACAGCCCAGGCCAACTTGACCGGATATTGCGAAAATGTCCCGATGACTTCCTCATCCAACTCCTTGGTTTGAGGATTGATGATGTATTTTTTGTTTTCCCAAAGCTCCTTTCGTAGGTTATATTCCTGTTCAGAGCCTTCAAGTTTAACCGTGATTTCATTTTTCTTCAGTGCAATTACCGTAGCGAGTTTCCCATTGAAATACTGGGCATAGCCGGAACTGTCATTTTTGACAAACATAATCTGAGCTCCTTCCCGGAGTTCAAGTGTCTTCGGAAGCGGAAAAAGCGATTCTGGGAAATCATCCGTTACCTCTGCATCATAGTAAAAGGAGGTTTCTTCCAGTGCCTGAAGTTCCTTCTGATTCAATTCATCAGCCTTTCTGTTATGTGTCGTGATCGTGATGCAAGCGGGAAGTTCTTTTACCTCTTCTGCCGTTTTGAAATGTTTGTTCAGCAATCGAATATCATCCGCCGTAATCTGATTGTCCCGAAGGTGATTCAGCACATCGATGAATTCCTGATCCTGCTGCCGAAAAATCTTATCCAGTTCCAGATAAACCATCCCGGAGTTTTGCAAAGCCTTGGCCTCAAAGAAATGCATACTCGGGTAAAATCGACTCAGAACCTGCCATTCCTGTTCGCGGACGATCGGAGGAAGCTGGTACAAATCGCCGATCATGAGGACTTGAACTCCGCCAAAAGGATCGTTGAAATTGCCTTTGACACTTCTCATCCGGTAATCGATCGCATCCAAAATATCGGCGCGAAGCATACTAACCTCATCGATCACAAGCAAATCAATGGATCGAAGCACGCTTTTCCGGAGATGATTCAGTGGGTGTTTTCGCGCCAGAGTATGCTGGGTAAAAAATCCAAATTGATCGGTGAAATTTCCTTCCGGCTCGCGAACGGGGAGAAAACTTCCCATCGGAAGCAGGAATTGAGAATGGATCGTCACTCCTTTTGCATGCAATGCTGCAATGCCGGTCGGCGCCAGGATGACGTGTCGCTTATGCGTTTGATTAACCAGGTTACGAAGAAAAGTTGTCTTGCCAGTCCCGGCTTTCCCAGTCAAAAAAATCGGAGCACCTGTATTATTTACAAACTTTGCCGCCAGCTCCAGCTTGTCGGTCGATTCAATATCCATTCAACTAAATTAATCTGCAATTTTAGATTTCGGAACTTAGGTCTCTATTTATTTACCGGCGTATGATAGCTCAGTCAAAAATATCAAATTTGAATTCTGAATCCTGAAATTACGAATATGTACATCCATCCGCTCAATAAATGGGAAGACGAACCCGAAATCGTTGATTTTATCCGAAAGAATGCTTTTGCAATGTTGATTTCGCAAGTGGATGGGAAGCCTTGGGCAACTCATTTGCCATTTGTGTTAGGAAAAAATAACTCAGGCGAACCAGTCTTGAGCGGTCACCTAGCCAAAGCGAATCAGCAATGGAAGTCGTTTTCTGAAAATGAAGATGTCCTGGTGATTTTTCAGGGACCGCATGCCTACATTTCTTCATCCTGGTACAATCATGAGAATGTCCCAACTTGGAACTATCTGTCTGTTCATGTCTCCGGTAAAATCCGCATGATCGAAGGGGAAGAACTGATAGACCATCTCAAGAGCCTGACCGATATTTATGAAGAAGGTCGCCCCAACCGCGTACGTGTGGAAACGATGAATGAAACCTATGTAGCCGGACAATTGAGAGCTTTGGTAGGATTTGAAATCAAAATCGAAGAAGTGAAAGCCGCTGCGAAACTCTCCCAAAACCGCGATGATGTGAACTACCATCACATCGTCGAAAAGCTGGAAGAAAGCGAATTTACTCTCGACAAAGAATTGGCCTCAGAGATGAAAAAACGAAGACCGAAAATTTGATAAAAAAAAAGAGCCTCAATTGAGGCTCTTCTAACATTTAAGAAAATCTAAAATCAGAATCCTGCAACGTTCAATCGTCCGTTTGAAGATACTTTTCCAGACAAAGAGGCAGTTGGGAGAGATTGTGTTAAAATCGCAGCTTTGATCTGAGCTGCAGTTGCACCAGGGTTCAGAGAAGCATAAAGTGCAGCTGCTCCTGATACGTGTGGGGTTGCCATTGACGTACCGTTGTAGCTTGCATAGCCTGATCCAACACCAGCATTTTTACCTTTTCCAACTGCGGTCGGAACTGTTGACCAAATAGCCGAACCCGGAGCTCCGATATCTACTGTTGTAGCACCGTACTGGGAAAAGCTTGACAATCCGCCTGTGCTTGTGATAGAAGCAACTGCAATAATATTTGCACTCGTATATCCGGAAGGATAGCTTGCTGTTGCATCATTATTTGTTCCGCTATTTCCAGCTGCAGCAATGAAGAGGATTCCAGCTGTATTTGCCCGGTCAATTGCATCTTTCAACCCCTGAGAGAAACCTCCGCCTCCCCATGAATTATTTGTCGCAACAATATTAACTCCATTATTTTTCAAGTCGGTGAAGTAATCAACCGCCTTAATTGCATTAGCTGTGGTACCCCCTCTGCTTCCAAGAAACTTGGCGCTTAGTAATTTCACATTCCAAACCACACCTGCAACACCTATTCCATTTCCTCCCTTTCCGCCAATTGTTCCGGCAACGTGAGTACCGTGATCGTCTCCAGTTCCATCAAATACAGAACTGTTATTTCCGTCAAAATCCCATCCGTAAACATCATCCACAAGACCATTGCCATCGTTATCCACTCCGTCTCCGGGATTTTCTCCCGGATTAGTTCCTGCATTCGCAGCGATATCTTCGTGGGTGTACATGTATCCTTCATCGATGATTCCGATGTAGACTGTGTTGCTACCAGTTTTACCAGCAGCCCAAGCTGCTGCTGCACCAGTTCCAAACTGATTAGCTGGAGAAGAGCCTGAACCATACATTCCCCAAAGTGAACCATTGGTGAAGTAAGGGTCATTTGAAGTAGCATAATGCTGATAAATCCAGTTTGGCTCAGCATATTCCACTTCAGGCATTCCTCTCAATCTCTCGATAGCTGCCATCGTACCCATGCCTGATTTCACTAAAACAAGCTCTCCTGAATCGCCTCCCTTGCGGGCATTTGCTACTTCCATTGCTTCAGTTTTAATCTCCTCTACTACCTGTGCATTGATCATAGCAAGGATATCCGCAGATAATCTTGCACCTTTTTCTCCACCAGTTTTGAATTTGATCAGGAGTTCGCCGGCGACAAAATTGTCACCCATCATTCGCTCGGTAGAATCCTGAATCGCCACATTGTCCTCGATCACATCCGTACAGGATACCGCAAGACCCATCATGGCTCCGAGCGATAAAAGTGAATGAATTCTTTTCATAAGTTTTATTTCGTTTATGGTTTAGAAACAAAAAATAGAACTTTTTCAGAATATTATATTCATTTCCACCGCTCTTTTAAAATATTTTTTTTCGAACTAACCAAACTGGAGAATTTAAATAAAAAAGAGCTGTTTAAAAGATTGAAAATTAAATCATTAAGATGTTTTTCGTACGAATTTATCTTTGGCTAAATCTTATTCAAAAAGTAGAGCCGACTTTCAGTTCTTTTGACCGTTTGTGGTTAACTTAGAGTAAATCAAAATCCATTTTTATTATGAACAAGGCAGAATTAAAACACAAAGCAAAAACGACCATAGATGAGGCTTATTCCAAAATCTCTGAATTGGAAGGAAAAAGGGACCAGATCACAGGTGACCTTATTTCAGAATTTGATGAAAAAATCAATCTACTCAAGGCAAAAGGTGAAGAGCTGAAAATGAAAATCAGTTCTTATGAAGATGAGGGAGAAGACAAATGGGATGAAGTAAAGGATATTCTTGCCGACTCAATGGAATCATTCAAAGAAGGTTTTGCCAAGCTTGGAAAACTTTTTTGAAAGAAAAGAAAAAGGCCGATAACTCGGCCTTTTTCTTTTTGCTTTTTTCAATTAGAAACCATTTGAATTACAGATCTTTTACCTAATTCTTTTTGGGTTTGTTCTCTCGGTTTTCCTTCACATCCATTATTTTTTTTCCTAATCCTGAAGGAATTACCTCAAAGAAACCATCCTTAGCAGAAAGCCAGATCAGATTGAATGGGGATCGGTATCTGTTTCTGATGGTTGTATAGAACGGAGTGCGGTAGCTTTTATTTCCAGGCAAATTATCTCTGTTGATCCCAAGATTTGCGAGTTTTGACAATACTTCATTCTTCTTCTCAACTCCGTCTTCAGTCACTTTTGAAAGATCTATTTCCAAATCCTGGTAATCAATTACAAACCTGTTTTTGGACTTGTACCCGTCGGCCTCCATTTCCAAAACCATTCCGCGAAGCTTTCCACTTCCTATTTTGACAGAAGCCATCAGTTCCAAAGTTGGATTTAGCTTAGCCATATCCATAGGACCCAAAGTCGCCAGAAGATTAAAAGTGCCTGTATTGTAAGGAACTTTGAGAGTGATTTCCATGGCTCCCACCCCATTGAGTTTTGTATCTGCTTGTATCAACAAATCCCCGTCTCTCTGAACCGAATCAATGGAAGACACATTGAAAATTATCGCGTTGAATTCTTTGAAATAAATGGTGCCGGGCTCTGATTTTCCCTTCGGAATTTCCGAATAAGAAATATCAGAATTGGTGATTTGAAGAGTATCGAGCTTGACCGGGAATGGGATCGATTCAATCAATTCCTCAATCTTCTCCTTGACTACATCCGGCGGTCGCGGGATATTTTTATCCCTTCCGTCATGAAAAACGAGACTGTCCAATATGATTTTATCAGCTATAACAGTCCATTGTCCAAACGGATCACTGTTCGTATTGATGGAGATGATTTTTAATTCCCTGAGATCAAATTCGATCATGTCCAGTTGTACATCCATCTTTTTCACCTCATCAGTCCAGGGTTCTTTGAATTTTAAGGACATGTCCTGAAAGGCAAACTCCCTGTTTTTATAATCAAAATCCAACGCTCCCATCTTGAAAAGCTGGTTTTCAGAAACCTGTATCTGAAGATTTTTAAGGCTTGTTTGAATATTATCGACTTGAAATGGAACAGTGTTCAGCACAGTTACAGAGTCGGTCTTCAGACCTTCAGCCAAAATATTCAAATCTGTAAACTGCCCAAATCGAACTAAGGTGTCTTTCTGAATATAAAGTTCAGCAGTACCATCTTCTAATACGAAATTTTCAATTAAACCCCTGGAAACTATATCCCTGAACAAATCCTGAAAAGCTTTGGACGTCTCTGCAGGCCTCCCAGTTGAATCATTTCGAATCAGTCGGAAGGCAGGTTCCTCCATCTTTAATTCTTTAATGTTCACCTTTTTATCAAAGACCAATTCCATGATTTTAACTCCGCTCATCCTGATTTTCCTTACTGAGCCATTGACCGTGGTCGGAAGTGAATCATTCAGTGGTACAATCATGATATTTTGAAAATCAATCGATCCTCCGAAAATCCTGATATCGACATCCTCAAATAAGATATCATAGTTTCGGTCCTCATTCTGGTTCACAATGGCTGGAAGGTTGGCAGAAAGCCACTTTTCCATATAAATAATCCCTCCGAAACCCAGAAGGAATAAAACCAGAAGGCCAATTGCTATTTTTTTCATTTCTTATTCAGATGGTGTTAATCAAAAAATATTCCTTCAAACAGACTTCTCAAAACTTTCGGAAAAGTCGGGGAGAATTAAGATTAGCCCTAAAATCCGGCAAGTCAATCCCTGTTTTTTAAAACCCGGCTATCTCAATTTAGATTTTTTTCTCATTTTGAATCAAATCCAAATTTCCTGAGATTGCTCTTATTGGATATTCACTTGTCAAGAGGTATCATTCATAGCAAAAATTAACCCGCAGACGTTCAGTTTGGCCTATTTTCAGTTTCACGACCGAAAGGGGTATTTCTGAACTGGAAATACGCTGCGAGATATAAAATAAGATTCGCACTTTTGGGGAAAATTGTGCTGAATGGGAACCAAAGTGACCCCGAAAACTGCGAACTTGGCTTATGAACCAGCTGAAAGCTTACTGGAATCCATTAAGAGTTCTTGAATTAAAACGACAAAAATGAAATTTACCTTCGTTAGTTTTTTTATAGTAATGGTTTTTGTCTCCCAAAATGTTTTGGCCCAAAAAGATCCAAACCTGATCAAAATCCTAAGCTATAATATTTACCATGGTGAAAACCCAAATCAACCCGGGAAATCTAATCTCGATGATATAGCAAATCTGATCATTCAAGTGCAGCCGGAAGTAATTGCTCTTCAGGAAATCGACAGCATGACGGTGAGAACGGACACCCTTTTTGGAACGCGGGTAAATCTGATTGCAGAACTCATCAAACGCACCGGCTACAGAGGGTATTTTGGCAAAGCTATGAACTATGATGAAGGTGGTTATGGAGTTGGACTTTTGGTCAAGAAAGGATCAGGGTATAAAACCCAGAAATTACCAACTCCGGCAGGCGGAGAACCTCGGGCAGCAGCTTGGGTGAAAGCTGAATTAAAATCCCTGAAAGAGGTTTACTTTGCTTCTACTCATTTTTCCAATGATACATCTGTAAACAGGCTGGCTCAGCTCAAGGACTTAATATCTTACGCGGATACATTATCCCTTCCAACTTTCTTTGCGGGAGATCTGAATTTTGATCCGGAATCAGAAGAGTATAAAAGCATTCCTTCCAACTGGAAAGATGCAGGTTTAGTAGCCGGAGATACAACCGCGACTTACGCCGGAGAAACCGGAAAGAGGATTGATTATGTGTGGTATGATTCTGATGCATTTGAATTAGTAGAATACAAAGTAATTGACTTGCCCCATTCCGATCATTTTCCTGTTTTAGTAACTCTACGACTTATCATTAAACCCGACCCGATATGAAATATTCTTTTCCATTGATTTTCCTGGCCTGTTGCCTGATCGCTGTTTCCTGTCAAAAAATTCATCAATCTGAATCAACTGAGTGGAAAGAGCTTTTCAATGGAAAAGACCTCAACGACTGGACGATAAAAATCCGAACCCATGAATTGGGTGAAAACTTTGCCAATACTTTTCGAGTGGAAGATGGTATGATGAAAGTCCGATATGATGGCTATGAAAAGTTTAATCAGCAATACGGGCACATTTATTACAATCAGCCTTATGGATATTATTTGCTTCAGGTTCAATATCGATTTGTGGGCGAGCAGGCAACCGGAGGAGAAGGTTGGGCACTGAGAAATAGCGGAGCAATGCTACATTGCCAGGATCCAAAAACCATTCTGAAGGACCAGGATTTCCCGATTTCGGTAGAAGCTCAATTCCTGGGAGGAAACGGTACTGATCCCCGTACTACTTGTAATCTTTGTACTCCCGGTACAAACGTAGTACTTGCTGACACCCTTTTTACCCCTCATTGCATCAATTCGAGCTCCAAAACTTATCATGGTGAACAATGGGTCACTGCCAATTTCATCGTCCTCGGTGATACCGAAATCCACCATCTGGTGGGAACGGACACGGTCATGAGCTACTTCAAACCTCAAATCGGCGGAGGCAATGTCAACCCGGTAGACCCAGCAGTGAAAATTGATGGGATGCTTCTGAAATCTGGCTATATCGCTTTGCAAAGTGAAAGTCACCCAATTGATTTTCGAAAAGTGTCATTAATTGATTTAACACCATTCATCGGTGATCCTGAAAAACTTAAAGAGCTGGTGAATAAAAGGCTGAAAGATTAAAAAGCCACTTTAATATTTACATTCCAGCCTGTAATTTCATCGATCGATCAAATTACAGGCAGTTTTTTTTGAAAGCCTCAGAATGTTTAATGCTTATTGTTCCACATGAACTGTTTGTTGGTAGTTAAAATTCAATTAGGCAGAATGCCATTTCAAAGGAACGAATGGTGAATTTTAAAAAAAATAAAAGCCAACCAAGCGTTCCAATGGAATGCACCAATTCATTAAAATCCAATTCAACAAACCAGTTTTCCGCCCTTGGTTTGGACAGGCCACCGAGGCAAATTCAAAAGTAATCTTCGATTCGGACAGAGGAATTCCAGCGGGTGAATTTCTCTTTTTAGAAATATTTTTTTTGGATCTTTTTTCTTTACCGGTTCGGTTAATGAAACCTATTATCCAAATTTTCTTTCAATAAAAACCCCGGCGAACAGAGAACTACCCTATTTTCCCATCAAATCTTACAACTCTAGCTGTACACATCATAAGTACCTAATAAACAGGATACAACAGGATGAAAACAAGGTCATTTTTAAGAAAGGTTGCTGTTCAATCGGTAATACTACCGCTCACCTAAAAATTGCATGTAAAGAGCACAAATTCTCTTTTTCTTTGTTATACTCTTCTGATCACAAATTCTGCAATAGACCAACTGTGATCCGTTTTATCGGAAGAAAATACTAACCAACTGTATGAAGTACCTGATTTTATTATTGTTCTTTTTTGGGGGAATTGTTGAGGGTTTTTCTCAAACCTATTCAATCAAAGGAAAGATCCAGGAAACCGGATCGAATCTTGGGGTCCCCAATGCCACGATTATTCTTTTGATGGCTTCAGATTCAACTCAGGTCAATGGGATGATTTCGGACTTGGAGGGAAATTTCGAAATCGCGAGCGTGCGACAAGGCGAATACCTGCTGAAAGTTCAGTATGTAGGATACCAAAACTTTTTCAAGACCATACAGGTGGAAAAAGACATGCAACTCGGATCGATTTTCATAAGAGAAGTAGCCACCGATCTTTCTGAGGTGATTATCAGCGCGAGAAGATCTACAGGTACTCAGAAAAGTGATACCACGATGTATAACGCCGACGCTTTCAAGACCATGAAAGATGCCAGTGCCCAGACTCTGATTGAGAAATTGCCGGGTGTGAATTCTGCAGATGGAGTACTCCAGGCACAGGGAGAGAATATTGCCCAGATTTTGGTAGACGGAAAACCTTTCTTTGGAGGAGATATAAAAACTGCCTTGCAAAACATTCCTGCGGAGGTCATTCAGAGCATTGAGATTTTTGATCAGAAAAGTGAAAAAGCCCAGCTCAGCGGATTTGATGATGGCGAAAGAATGAAGACGATCAATATCATCACCAAGCCAAACCGCAGAAAAGGACAGTTTGGGAAGACCACTGCAGGATATGGAACTGATGATCGATATCTGGTAGGAGCTTCCATCAATGCTTTTGACGAAGATCAGCGGATCACGTTCACGGGGCTTTCAAATAACATAAACCTGCTCAACTATTCCAGTGATCCGAATGCTCAGGAAAATTCCACCCCTCAGGAAGGGATTATCAAGACCAATATTTTAGGATTGAACTACTCGGATCTTTGGGGTGAAAAAATCAAAGTCACCGGTAGTTATGTCTATACCAACAGAGAAAATGTAGGCGTAGTCAATCGATTCAGAGACTTTGTGACTACTGACGAATCCAATCAGTTTTACACTGAAACAAGCACGGATGTCCGCGGTAATAATGAGCATCAGGCCAACCTTCGAATCGAATACAACATCGATGAGAAAAACCGGATCCTTTACATTCCGAGATTTTCAGCCCAATTTGAAACGGAAAACTCAGCGTTTTTCGGCGAAACAGAAGATGGTGTCAATCCGATCAATAAGGTAGAAAACCTCAAAACCGGAAAGTATCAGGACTATGATATTTTCAACCGATTGCTCTACAGCCATAAATTCAACAAACCTGGCCGAACTATTACCTGGAGAACCAATTTCTCCAACGGCTGGAATGAGGACGAATCAGATCGAAAAGCCCGAAACACGTATTTCGAAGATGGCGGGGAGCGTCTTGAAATCTTAAATCAAAGGACTTCCCGGACGCGTCAGGGCAATTCCTGGGAGACCGGTATTTCATTCACCGAGCCACTTGGAAAAAAAGGTCAGATGGAACTCGAGTATGAGATAGGCAACCGTAAAAATGATTCCGATAAGTTGACCTATAATGTGGAAGGCGGAGATTTTGAAACAGGAAACCTGAAGCTGGATACTGCCCTTAGCAACACTTTCGAAAGCCAGTATATCACTCAGGAGCTGGAGTTTGGCTACCAGTATACGGCAGAGAAGTTTAAAATGCAGACCGAACTTCAGTATCAGGATGCCAAGCTGGACAATAAACAGCAGTTTCCTGCGCCATTTGATCTGAAAAGACAATTTTCCAGCATCCTTCCTACGGTAAGAATGGAGTACAAATTTTCTCCAAATACCAACATTCAGGTCGACTACGATACGTATACCAACGAACCACAAATCAATCAGCTTCAAAATGTAATTGACAATACCAATCCGCTTCAGTTACGTACTGGTAATCCTCAGTTGGATCAGGCATACAGCAATAGTCTTCGCCTTCGATTCAGAAGCAATAATCCGGACACGGACAGAAACTGGTTTCTTTTCGCGCAGTCAACTTTGGTTGACAATTACATATCCAACAGCTCATTTATTGCAAGTGAGCCAACGGAAATTCAAGATGGAATCATCCTGGAAAAAGGTTCTCAGTTGAATAAGCCGGTCAATTTGGATGGATTTTTTGAATTGAGATCCTGGGCAAGCTACGGCATGCCTTTGGGATTCATGAAGTCCAATTTCAACATCAATGCCGGTGCGGGAATTACCCGCAGACCAGGATTGGTGAATGATCAACTTGGCTTTAACAACTCCCAAAGACTCAGCACCGGAATATCAATTAACAGCAACATCAGCGATCAAATTGATTTTAATATCTGGTCAAGATCATCTTACAACAAAGTTGAAAACACGCTGAATCCAAGTCTAAACGACAGCTTCTTCAATCAGCGGTTCCGCTTGAATTTCAACTGGATATTCTGGGAAGGTTTCGTTTATCGATTGGATCTCAATCATCAGATCAACTCAGGTTTGAGCGAAGGATTCGACAACAGTTTCTCTCTGGTAAATATGAGTTTGGGGAAAAAGGTCTTGAAAAACCAGCGTGGCGAGATCAGCATCATGGTGTATGACCTTTTTGCACAAAATGCCAACGTGCGTCGGAACATCACCGAAACCTTCATTGAAGACATACAAACCAATGTGCTTCAGCGGTATTTCATGCTGACCTTCACTTACAACATTCGCCGATTCAGCAAAGGGATGGATGAAGATTCATACAATGACCTCTACAAATCGGAAGAAAATCAATAATCAGAAGAATAATTAATGTCGATTTGAATCGACCAAATTGAATCATAGCTGTCGATTTGAAAAGACAAAACCCCGAAGATGAATTCTTCGGGATTTTGTCTTTATTTCCCAAACTGCTTCTTCAGCATCGCCAGCTTATCTGCCATCGATCCTTCCGGTTCTACGGCTTTCTGAGCTTCGACAGGAGGAGCAGATTTCTCCATCTTCTTTCCCCGCTCTGCAAAAGGATCCGACTTCATACTCAGCCCGATTCGCTTTCTCGGAATGTCCACTTCCATCACGGTCACCTGCACTTTTTGATTTACGCTCACTGCCTCATTTGGATCTTTAAGATAGCGATCCGCGAGATGACTCAGGTGAACCAATCCATCCTGGTGCACTCCGATATCCACAAAAGCGCCAAACGCGGTAATGTTGGTCACGATTCCCGGAAGCTTCATTCCCACTTTCAGATCGGACATTTTATTGACTCCTTCTTCGAAAGCAAAAACTTCAAAGCTCTCACGGGGATCTCTTCCCGGCTTGGCCAGTTCCTGCAGAATATCCTGAAGCGTAGGCAAACCTACCGTTTCAGATACATAGTTTTTGAGGATTATCTTATTTCGAAGCTCTTCCGAACTCATCAAATCAGATACCGATGCGTTGACGTCTTTGGCCATTTTCGCTACCAAATCATATCGTTCCGGGTGAACTGCCGATGAATCAAGCGGATGCTTTGCTTTGCTTATTCTGAGGAAACCGGCGGCTTGTTCAAAGGCTTTATCTCCCAATCTCGGCACTTTCTTCAGCTGAGCACGACTGGTGAACGGCCCGTTTTCTGTGCGGAATTCGACGATATTTTGAGCCAATACTGGACCCAATCCGGATACATACGTCAGCAATTGCTTGGAAGCTGTGTTGACCTCCACTCCTACTCCGTTTACAGCAGACATCACGGTATCATCGAGCGCATTTTTCAATGCATTCTGATCCACGTCGTGTTGGTATTGGCCAACGCCGATGGATTTTGGATCGATTTTCACGAGTTCAGCCAGTGGATCCATCAATCGACGGCCAATCGAAACTGCCCCGCGAATCGTCAGATCCAAATCCGGGAACTCTTCTCTTGCCACGTCTGAAGCAGAATAAATTGACGCGCCGCTTTCATTGACCATCGTGACAATTACGGATTTTGGAAGGCCAAGACTTTTTACAAAAGTTTCGGTTTCCCGACCCGCAGTTCCGTTTCCGATCGCGATTGCCTGAATGGAGAATTTTTCTACCAAACCCTTCACTGCCATCCCGGCTTCCATCACTCGCTTTTGCGGCTCATGCGGATAAATAGCCTCATAATGCAAGAATTGACCTTGCGGTCCCAGACAAACCAACTTGCAACCGGTCCGGAAACCAGGATCAATCGCCATTACTGATTTTTGACCCAAAGGTGCTCCGAGAAGCAATTGACGCAGATTTTCAGTAAAAACTTTAATCGCTTCCTCATCTGCTTTCTTTTTGGTGAGCAGGCGAACTTCCGTTTCCATGCTCGGTTTTAGCAGGCGCTTATAGCAATCTTTGATCGCCAACCTGACTTGCTCAACAGATGTATTAGCAGCGTCAGCAAGAATTTCCCGCTCCATCAACGCCACAGCCGAAGCCTCCTCCGGACAAGAGTCAAGCATCAGAAACAATTCTTTTTCTCCTCTTCTCATTGCCAAAACCCGATGAGACGGAGCCGTTTTCACCGGTTCGGACCAGTCAAAATAATCCTTGTATTTGATGGCTTCTGTTTCTTTTCCCGAAATCACTTTCGAAGTAAAAACTCCCTCATTCAGGAAAACCTTGCGCATTTTTTCACGCAATCCGGCATTCTCATTGATCCATTCCGCCATGATATCGCGGGCGCCTTGAAGAGCTTCTTCGATTGATTTCACATCTTTCTCTACATCGAGATATTTCTCCGCTTCTGCTTCGAGATTGAAGGAAGCCTGAGAAAAAATACGCTCTGCCAAAGGCTCAAGGCCTTTTTCCCGCGCAATCGTAGCTTTGGTTCTCCGCTTTGGTTTGTAAGGCAGATAGATGTCTTCGAGCTTGGACATGGTTTCCGCCAACTCGATGGATTTTTTGAGTTCGGGAGTGAGCTTACCCTGTTCCTCGATGGATTTAAGGATGGCTTCTTTTCGCTTGTCAAGCTCCCGGAGTTGCTCTATCCGGTCGCGGATCGCTGCCACTTGAACTTCATCGAGTTCACCTGTGGCTTCTTTTCGATAGCGGGAAATAAAGGGAACCGTTCCGCCTCCGTCCAGCAATTCGATCGTGGCTTGCACCTGAAGCGGTTTTACCTGGAGTTCGGCAGCTATTTTAACTTCGTAATTCATATAAAAAGGGAATTAAAATCGTCTTTGGATTCGCAAGATAAACTTCCTTCGAAAGAGAAATCAGCTTTATGTAAGGCTTGTCACTAAGAAGCTGGAAATGTGGGGGTAAATTTGATTTCGGATTTTGGATTTACGAGTTCTGATTTACGATTTCGGATTTTCAAATTTCATCATTTGATGTTCGTAATTCGATGTTCGATATTTCAAAATTGTCAGATTGCAAAATTGAAAGATTGCCGGATGACCGATGGTCGAAGGTTCTCAAAGCGATCCTAGTGGTTATCTCAGCTGCGATAGCAGCTCTATTTCCCCGCGATAGCGGAATATTTCGCGAAGCATGTCTCCTCGAAAAAAGGATCCAATAGTGTTATTCACCTCAAACTTTGAACTTGGTACATCGTACTTAATACCTAAATAATGGATTGGAAAAAAGAATTTAAAAGCTGGGGCTGGATCATTGCCGCCTTTGCTTTCTTATACTTCACTGGGCTTTTGCCGGTGATTCAGGGCGGACTTCAGTCGGTTTTACTTTCGACAGGATTGATCAAACCAAGCATCGAAACCCCGGATCTGACTAATAAGGAATTTGATTATACCGGTCAGTTCAAAGACTTCGAAGGAAACATCGTGAACTTGGAGGATTATAAAGGAAAAACCGTTTTCATCAATCTTTGGGCTTCCTGGTGCGGACCTTGCCGGGCTGAAATGCCCCATATTTCCGAACTCTACAAATCAGTGAAAGACACGCCTGACTTGGAATTTCTGATGATCGGACTGGACAATGATTTCGAAAAAAGCAAAAACTTCATGGAAGGAAAGACATGGAGTTTCCCAACTGTCCATGCGAGTTTTGGTATCAACAGAAGCCTGCAAAGCGAGTCAATTCCTACCACTTTGGTCGTAAATCCGGAAGGAAAAATCGTCTTTTATCATGAGGGAATGAGCAATTTCAATACAGACGAGTTCAGAGGATTTCTGCTTTCGCAGTAAGTATTCATAGCTGAGATTCCCTTTCCGGAGAATTTCATTGGCGGGCTCAGGGATTTATCGTAATCTTATTTACAGACCCGATAACCTATGAAAAAGTCCCTGCTTCTTGCCCTGGCAGCTTGTGCCCTATTTCATTTTGCGCAAGCTCAGAAGTCCACTCTTTGGTATCTACAACCTGCAGATATATGGGAAGAAGCACTTCCTATTGGTAATGGCCGTTTAGGCGCGATGGTTTTTGGAATTCCGGGCAAAGAGCGAATTCAGCTCAACGAGGATTCACTTTGGCCGGGAGGCCCCGACGATTGGGGTTTGGCCGAGGGAAAACGATCCGATTTGGATCAGATCCGAGCCTATCTTTTTGCCGGAGAAAATGAAAAAGCCGATTCTTTACTCGTTCTGAAATTTTCCCGAAAAGGAGTCACCCGGTCACACCAGACTTTGGGAGATCTTTGGTTGGATTTTGAGTGGACAGAAGTCAGTGAATACAAAAGAAGCCTTGATTTGGCATCGGCGACTTCCAATACAGAATTCCTCAGCGAAGGGCATTTGGTGACTCAGGAAATCCTCTCTTCCGCTCCCGATGACGCGATCCTTATTCGTTTAAAAACAACCCATCCTAAAGGGTTTCGCGGCAAAATCATGCTCAGCAGACCTGAAGACCAGGGTTTTGCGACAGCAGAAACCAAACCTCTCAATGACAATACGTTGGAAATGAGTGGGATGGTCACCCAGCGAACCGGGCAAATTGATTCGAAACCTTTCCCGATTCTGCATGGTGTAAAGTTCCGGGTTTTGCTCCTCGCCCAAAATCAAATCGGGTTGATGGAAGCCAAAGAAAATTATTTGGAAGTCACCGGCGCTCAGGAAATCATTCTGAAACTTGTCGCTGAGACCTCTTACTACCATCCCGAATATTCAAAAGTTGCCGATTCCCAACTCGAAAAAGTAATGTTTAAAAGTTGGGGGGAATTGATGTCAAGCCACCAGCGAGAATATTCAAGTTGGTTTGACCGAATGAGCCTGAGCTTGGGACCACTCGTGGCGGATGAAATCCCAACGGATCAACGCATCCAAAATGTTAAAAACGGGCAAACCGATCTTCATCTCGAGAAACTTTTGTTTGACTTCGGGCGCTATCTACTGATCTCCTCCAGCCGACCCGGCACCAATCCGGCAAACTTGCAGGGAATCTGGAATCAGCACATCGCTGCTCCCTGGAATGCGGATTATCATTTGAATATCAACCTGCAAATGAACTATTGGCCGGCGGAGGTGACGAACCTCAGCGAGCTGCACGCCCCACTTTTTGATTTCACGGATGGTTTGGTAGAAACGGGAAAGAAGGCTGCATCCGGGAATTTTGGAATGCAGGGAACTGCGATTCCGCATACGACTGACCTTTGGAAAATCCCCTTCCTCCAGGCTGCAACAGCCTATTGGGGTGGGTGGATCGGAGCCGGTGCCTGGATGGGAAGGCATTATTGGGAGCATTATCTATTTACAGGAGATATTGATTTCCTTCGGTTAAGAGCGTTGCCGGCGATTGAACAAATTGCTCTTTTTTACTCTGATTGGCTAATCGAAGATCCCCGAAACGGAATGTTAATCTCGGCGCCTTCCACTTCTCCCGAGAATCAGTTTATCAATGCAAATGGAAAAAAAGTGGCCACCACTCTCGGGGCCGCGATGGATCAGCAATTGATTTCCGATATTTTCTCAATCTATCTCCAGATCAATCAGATCCTTGGAACTGAAACAGCTTTAACTGAAAAGGTGAAAACTCAGTTTTCGAAACTTCGTCCGGGTGTTCTGTTGGGTGCAGACGGAAGGATTCTCGAGTGGGATCAGCCTTACGAAGAACCCGAAAAAGGTCATCGCCACATGTCGCATTTATATGCATTTCACCCGGGATCTGCCATAACCAAGAGCCAAACACCCGAGTTTTTCGAAGCGGTGAAAAAGACACTGAATTATCGATTAGCAAATGGCGGTGCCGGAACAGGCTGGTCAAGAGCTTGGCTGATCAACTTTTCGGCGAGACTGCTGGATGGAGAAATGGCGCATGACAACATTCAAAAATTGATTTCACAATCCTTATACTTCAACCTGTTTGACGCGCATCCGCCGTTTCAAATTGACGGAAATTTTGGCTACACTGCCGGAGTGGCCGAGATGCTGGTGCAGTCGCACGAACCCGGAATTATCCGGATTTTACCGGCTTTGCCTGAAGCCTGGCAGAGCGGTGAAGTGAAAGGAATCAAAGCAAGAGGCGGTTATACCTTGGATTTCAGATGGGAAAATGGTGAGATCAAAACCGTCAGAGTGCTGTCCAATCTTGGAAAAAAGGTAATTCTTTTCGCAGATGGATCTGAAATCGAACTGGAACTGAAAGCCGGAGAAAGTATCGAGATGGAGTTTTAGATTTCCCGATTTCATGCTCTTCTATCCACCCAAAATTTTCCTTAAATTCCATCTATGATCATCAAATCGCCCCAGGTCCTGATCATCGGAGGAGGGTTTTCCGGAATTGCTGCCGCAAAGAAAGTCTACGAATCAGGGATTAGTTTTCAGGTTTTAGAAGCACGGGATCGTCTCGGCGGTCGGGTTCACACTCGTCAACTTTCAGAAGACCTCTATGTGGATCTTGGAGGGCAATGGATCGGTCCGACTCAGGATCGCATGTATGAGCTTTGCAAGGAGTTTGGTCTGGAGCCCTATGAAACCTATGACCAGGGCAAAAACGTACTGGACCTTTGCGGTAAAATCCGGACTTATACCGGTCTGATTCCAAAGATGGATCCATTTTCCCTGATCAATCTGGATTTGATAATCCGGAAACTGGAAAGATTGGCTTCGAAGATTAATATCAATTCCCCATGGACTCATCCGAAGGCAGCTATTTTTGATTCGATTTCACTGGATGCTTTCCTGCAGAAAAACAGTAAAACCAAGAGTTGCCTCGCTGTCATCCGCGTTGGCTGTGAGACGGTTTTCGCTTGCGAACTGAATGAAATATCCCTGCTCCATGCCTTATTTTACATCCGATCCGGCACTTCGCTGGATTGCCTGATCAATATCAAAAACGGCGCGCAACAGGATCGAATCAAGGGAGGAATGCAGCCGCTCGTTGAGAAGATGGCCGCCCCCTTTATAGAAAAAATCTTGTTCAACTCCCCTGCCAGAAAAATTGAAAAGACAGAAAATGGTGTCACCGTTACCGGTGATGGATTCAGCATCTCAGCCGAAAAACTGATTTTTGCTGTTCCCCCTCCCCTGCTTTCCCAAATCCAATTTTCACCAAGGCTATCTCTCGAAAAACGTCAATTGCTGGATCGGTATGCAATGGGAATCGTGGGGAAGTGTTTTATGATTTACCAAACACCGTTTTGGAGAGAATCGGGTTACAGCGGACAAGCTGTTGCGGATTCTAATTCCCCTTTTCAGACACTTTTCGATTGCTCACCGGCAGACGGGAAATACGGTATCCTGATGGGTTTCACGATTGGGAATCGGGCGAAGGATTATTTTTCCAAAGGAGAGTCCGACCGGAAATCTGAAATGACTGCCGTCCTGAAAACATATTTTGGCACATCAGCCGGGCAACCAATCCAATACATTGACTTTACAATGAGTGATGAAGAATGGTCCAGGGGATGCTATGCCGGACTTATGACAACCGGCGCTTGGACAGGTTTTCGGGATGCCTATCGAAAAACCGAAGATCCCTATTACTTTGCAGGAACCGAAGCCGCAACACGCTGGCACGGCTATATCGAGGGCGCTGTGCTGGCTGGTGAAAATGCCGCAACACTTGTCTCAAACTCTTTAAAAAACCTATGAGACATCTTATAAGTCTGACTATTCTCTTGCTTTTTATTTGGCTGATCTGGTCCTATTCGGGCAGAAATATGCCTTTAACAGAAGCGAAAGGACATATCTCAGTAGTTCAGGAAATCAATCCTTCCGATAGTCTCAAGCGAAATGTGGTGGGGGTTCAGCCTTACATGGAAGTTGCTGATTATTTCTCTCAGGAGAAGTTTCATGATAAGCTCAGGATTTATATGATTGAGGCAGATCAAAATGGGTTTACTACCAAAAATACGATCGTATTATTTCCTGAATACATCGGGACCTGGCTGGTTTTGGAGGGAGAAAAGCACGTGCTCGCAAAAAAAGAAACCATGGCGGATGCCCTGACGACCATGGTTTTAAGCAATTTATTTGACTTCTCCCTGGCCTATTTAAAAACCAATAAGGAAGAAGATCGCGCCGCTTCCGCGATTTTTAGAATGAAGGCCAAATCGATGGCCAAGAGTTATTATCTGACCTTCAGCGAACTCGCCAAAGCTTCAAAAATCCACATCGCAGCCGGATCCATTATTTTGCCTGATCCAACTGTCGTTGATGGAATAATCCATGTTGATCCGACCGGACCACTTTATAATGCTGCATTTGTTTTCGGTCCGGATGGAAAAGTGATTGGAGATCCGATCCTGAAAGCCTTTCCGATTGAAAGCGAAATCCCTTTTTTGACGGCCGGAATCCCGGGAGAAATCCCAACGTTTAACCTTCCATTTGCTAAAACTTCAGTTCTTGTTTGTGCGGACAGTTGGTATCCGGCTGCTTACCAATCCGCTGCCGAAGAAAGTGCTGAACTGATTCTGGTTCCATCGTTTTGTACCGGAAATGGTGCGATGGATATCCTTTGGAAAGGCTATAGCGGAAATCCCGAACCTGCCGGAACAGATATGAATGATGTCAATAAACTGACCGAGGGGGAAGCCTGGGTGAAATATGCGCTCCCCGGACAAATTCAAAAAACCCGAGCTCAGGCTGGTTTGAATGTATTCCTGCGTGGAAATCTCTGGGATCTGGGATCAGACGGACAACCTTTGGCAATTTTTCAAAACAAGCTTTTGCAAATTAATCCTGCTGACAGCGCCGGAATCTGGTCACTTAATTACTAAGCTATGTGCGATACCCTGGTAGCTCTACCTGCTTTCACCCGATCCGGAAATTTGATTTTAGGAAAAAATTCTGATCGGGAACCGCAGGAAGCTCAGGCAATCGCTCATTTCCCCAAAGCATTTCCGAAGGAAAAAGAACTCCAGTGTACTTTTATCAAGGTCTCACAAGTCTCGGAAACGAATGAAGTCATCCTTTCCAAGCCTTTCCAGATGTGGGGAGCGGAAATGGGCGTCAACGAATATGGTTTGGTGATCGGCAATGAGGCGGTTTTCACCAATGTGAAATTCGACAAAAAGAAGGTTGGACTGACCGGAATGGATCTCCTGAGACTGGCTTTGGAAAGAAGCAAAAAAGCCATGGAAGCAGTCATTTGCATCACTGACTTGTTGAGTGAATTTGGCCAAAATGCATGCGGAGGCTATCAAAACAATGATTTCTATTATCACAATAGCTTCCTGATTGCTGATCATTCAGAAGCCTTTATTCTGGAAACTGCCGGAAAATCCTGGGCTTACAAACGCGTAACCGGAATCGGAAGTATCTCCAATGCTCTGAGCATAGCGGAGGATTTTGAGGCGATTCATCTGGAAAAGGAAGCCCGGACGATTCAGCGGATATTTGCTGAAAAAGGAACCAGTTTTCAGGGTAAATTTTCCGATTTGCTTTACAGCAAATTGGGAAGAGCTGTACGAAGACAGGCTTGCACCACCGGATTTTTGGAGAAAAGGGAAACCGGAATTGAAGCGGTGACATTCTTCGAAGCGCTCCGACAGCACAATCTTCCGGAGGGAAAATTCGCTCCCAAAAAAGCAACCACAGGAAGTATCTGCATGCATGCCACCGGCCTGACTAATCCATCCGATACAACCGGAAGTATGGTTGCGGAAATCAGAAAAAATCAGGCTCATACCGTTTGGTTAACCGCCACTTCTCATCCCTGTATGAGTTTGTATTTGCCTTTTTATTTCGGAGAAAATGACCATGGTCCCTTGTTTAATCCAAGTTCAAAACCCGATCAAAGTCTTTGGTGGAAAGCGAAAAAACTTCATAAATGGATCGCAAAGGAGTACCAAAATAGGCAGCCGGAAATACGAAAAGGGTTGGATGCAATGCAGGATATTTGGCTGGATCAGGAAAAGACACTTCTGCATTATCACCCCTTTAATTCAGATCTTCTCAAGTTTTCTAATAGCTGTATTTCTGAATACAATTCCTGGCTGGATGATAAATTGAGCGTTGCAGGAGAATCTGCTCGGAAGGGTTAGTTTTTTGATTTTTACCGCAAGAGAACAAAGGCTTCGCGATCTGATATTGGTAAGGGACCGCTAAAGAGATCCACTATTGTCTCTAAATACAGATCTGTTCTATTTTTTTTCTTCTTTCTTTTGGCTTGAACCAAAAGAAACAAAAGTTCAAGACGCAGCTAAGCTCCCACCGCACAAACCTTCCGCTCGCCTCGCGGCTGCGTCCTCCTCCCCGCCGTTCCAAAAGAATAATTCTGCTCATAAGAAGCTTCCCGCCGAGAACCGACACTGTAGCATTTGTCCCAATGAACAAAGTGATTTCAGGAGGGTCATATTATAATAGCCAGGGGTGCAACCCCATGGTTTAAAGATTAATTAAAATTTAGGTTTTTTGGCCTTCAGCCCGCCAATCACGAAAGAATGTGTCGCCAAAAACAGAAAGCTTGGCTAAGCAATTAATTCATTTTTAAACCACAAAATTCACAAAAGCTTCGCGATTCGATTCTGCTTCGGACCACTGAAAAGAGCACCAACTTGGTGGCATTATTGAAGCCATTTGCAAAACCTCTGGCAATTTCCCTCCATCGCCTTTCTTAATTTTTCAACCATTTGTCAAACCAATCAAATGCTTCTTTTTGCATCGCTAAATCAAATTTATGTGGTCCCGGATGAAATGAACATCTAAACTTATCGGAAGCATCTGCTTTTGCAAAAACATCCTGAAGGATTTTTTCTGCCTTTTTCATTTCCGAAAGGGTAAACAAATTGTCTTCGGAATCATTGAGAACCAGCGTAGGCAATGGTGCTCTCAATCCTAAAATCTCCGGGAAATCGAGTTCTTTGGGAAGAATCGGGACATAACTCATCCAGGTATGAGTGAAAGATTTATACAATAAAAAATCTGTCCATGTGGTCATAAAACCAACACAGACTGCACAGGAAATTCGGGGATCCAATCCTCCAAGCATGTCGGTTCTCAATCCTCCCCCTGAAAGCCCGGCGCATCCCAATCTCTCTGGATCCACATCTTCTCTGGATGCCAGAATACTCAATGCCATCTGATCCTCAGCTAAGAAAACAGCCGGCCAGGTAGTTCCTGCGGAAAATAGTGACTTCGCCAAAATATGTTCATGATCCGAAGCCCAACTGTTATAAGTGTTGATTTTCTCTATTGTATCCATACTAAAATCAGTAATTCCGCTCCTTCTTTCTTCCGGCACATCTTCCAGCATCACCCGCCTGCTGCCAAATGCAAAAGCATCGTGGACCATCACGACATAACCTCGTTTTGCAACTTCGTTGGCCCAGGCTTTCCCTTCATAATAAGTCGAATGGTGATCGTTGATGTAGGAAGGAACATCATCTTTATTTTTGGTGATTTTCTCCAAACCCAGAAATTTATTACCTCCATGACAGTGAAGACCAAGTACTGCCGGCAACTTACCGGTGGCATTTTGAGGCTTTAATATCACTGCTTTGGTAGGATTTCCATAGGGCAATTGATAGGAGATTTCTTCACAAATCAACCCGTCGTAAAGGAGCGTCTGATGAATCGTCACTTTTGGAACAGCTCCCAAATCCACCACACCCATGCGTTCTTTTACCCTGTCAGTTGCTGTTTTCTTCCAGCTTGGAAGATCTGAAAAACCTTGATTCCGATAGGAAAGAATTGGCAATTGCTCCAGATTCAGGCTTTTGGCCCAGGGCCCGTATGAACCTATCAGGTTAAGTTCAAGCGCTTTGTTCATAGGTATTGTTGGGTTGGAAACTGGAGTTTCTGCATGCAGATCGAACAAACTTCCGCTGAATACTCCAAATCCTGCCAGGCTGGATTTTTTGATAAATTCTCTTCGCTCGTTTTCCATGGGTTTGTTGGAAGTTATTTCACTTCAACTTAAAAAATCCCTTTAACTATTAAAAGGCAGAAGCTTAGATAAGGGTAAGAGAATCGCGGCTTTCTTTGCGGTGGTGCCTTTTTGAACCACAAAGTTCACAAAGGAAACAAAGGCTTCGCGATTCGATCTTTATCAGGGACCACCAAAAAGAACCTCAACTTCAACCAAAACAGATCAGTTCTATTTTTTTCTTCTTTCTTTTGGCTTTAACCAAAAGAAACAAAAGTTCAAGACGCAGCTAAGCTCCCACCGCACATGTCTTCCGCTCGCCTCGCGGCTGCGTCCTCCTCCCCGCCGTTCCAAAAGAATAATTCTGCTCATAAGAATCCCGCCAGCCGAAAAGAACCTCAAAAGGGTAGAATTATTGTAGTCATGGGTAAAACCCATGGATTAATTGAAGTTTATGAGTCTTGGTTTTTTTGGCCGTCAGCCTGTCAATCGCGAAAAAATTTGTCGCCAAAAACAGGAGGCGTGGCTACGTAATTATTTTTTTCTTATCACAAAGTTCACAAGGGAAACAAAGGCTTCGCGATTCGAACTTGCTCAGCTCTGTTTCTGATAATCGGTTTTGAAATTCCCGATGTGAACCCGGCTTTCATCGATCTTTTTATTCTGCCTCAGATAATTGAAAATACCCAAAATAAGGATGCTCGCCGAGATGAAATAAAACAATACCTGATAGATCAATGCTCCCTCAACTTCCAACAGATTCTTGATACTCAACCCTGCCACCAGAAAATACATCGAGGTGCGGAGGAAAGAAAGAAATGTAGTTTGATTTGCAAGGATCGTCCGCTGAAGGGCCAGATTTTCCCTCAGGATTAAATCCTTGTTGACTTTACTGGTTGAATCGGTATTTTCCATTTGGGGGATGCTGTGGGGTTCTTTAAACCTGATTTCTCATAAATATATCCAATAATCAGCCAATCAAAGATGGAGTATTCCAGGTACCAAATAGAAACCACTGCCTATTTTAATCGGTTACTTCTTCCGGGTAAAAACTGATTTCAACTCTAAGCTTGAAACAAAGTAACTTTCTATTGCCTACTTTAAGTCAATATCCCTTTTACGACTTTTCCCTCCACATCTGTAAGCCGGAATCTCCGGCCCTGATGTTTGAAGGTGAGGCGCTCATGGTCAATCCCAAACAAATGAAGCATAGTCGCCTGCAAGTCATGAACATGCACCGGATCTTTTACCACATTATATCCGAAATCATCTGTCTCCCCATAGGTAAAACCAGGCTTGACTCCCGCGCCCGCCATCCATTTGGTGAAGCATCTTGGGTGATGGTCCCGGCCATAATTATCGGGTGAAAGAGTGCCCTGACTGTAAACTGTCCTGCCAAATTCCCCTCCCCAAATCACCAGGGTATCTTCCAGCAAGCCTCGTTGCTTTAAGTCTTTGATCAAAGCTGCCGTGGCCTGATCTGTTTTTTGACATTGGTTTTTGATCCCGCCCGGCAGGTTACCATGCTGATCCCAACCCTGATGATACAGTTGCACGAACTTCACATCATTTTCTATGAGCTTTCTTGCCATCAGACAATTGGCTGCATACGTGCCCGGATCACGACTGTCTTCCCCATACATCTCATAGACCCAATCCGGTTCCTTCGACATATCTGTCACCTCGGGCACGGAAGTCTGCATCCTGAAAGCCATCTCATACTGGGCTATTCTCGCATTGATTTCTGGATCACCATAGGTATCGAGCTGTACTTCATTCAGGGATTTGAGGTAGTCGAGCATTTCTCTTCGGTCTTTCCCATCGTAGTTTTCAGGATTTCCGAGATAGAGCACGGGATCCTTTCCTGACCGGAACTGAATCCCCTGGTGCTGCGATGGCAGAAATCCATTTCCCCAAAGTTTGGCATAGAGTGGTTGATCCTGCACTGCATTTTTGGAAACCAACACGATAAATGCCGGGAGGTTTTGGTTATCCGAACCTAAACCATAGCTCAGCCAGGAACCTATCGAGGGCCTGCCCGGGAGTTGGTGCCCGGTCTGGCAAAAAGTAATCGCAGGGTCATGATTGATCTGGGTAGTCTGCATGGTCTTGATGAAGCAAAGCTCATCGACCACCTCTGCCGTGTAAGGCATGAGTTCACTCACCCAAGCCCGGCTTTCTCCATATTGCTTAAAGTTAAAAGCCGAAGAAGTGATCGGAAAAGAACTTTGATCAGCACTCATCCCGGTCAGCCGCTGTCCGTCCCGAACCGAATCCGGAAGTTCCTGACCGTGAAGATCACGGAGCCTTGGTTTGTAGTCATACAAGTCAAGCTGGGATGGGCCGCCACTTTGGAAGAGATAAATCACGCGCTTCGCCTTTGGCATAAAATGCGGCAATCCCTCCAAGCCCAAAGAGTCGCTGGCTGCTTGCTGAGTTACCGCCGGATTTCCTGCGAAAATTTTCTCCATTCCAATCAGGGAACCTAAAGCCAGTGAGCCGATTCCCAAAGAAGTTTTGGTCAGAAATCTCCTTCTGTCCATCTTCTTTTCAATTTCCTGAAGATCCGCA
The DNA here is from genome assembly GCA_029945945.1 of Algoriphagus sp. Classification (GTDB taxonomy): domain Bacteria; phylum Bacteroidota; class Bacteroidia; order Cytophagales; family Cyclobacteriaceae; genus Algoriphagus. The sequence goes on from JAQSDM010000007.1 coordinate 117,566, forward strand.
TTGGAGGATCGCAAAGGGGCATCGTGGTGGTGGCTCATGGCTATCGTTTGGTTATGGCAGCATCTGAATTAATGATCACACTGGCGACGACTGCATTGGCAGCCACCTGTCTCGGATCCAGACTGGTGTTGATTTTATACTCTCCGGCGCTCAACCAGCCTTTCAGCTTGTTGCTGTCTTCGGTGAATTTCCGATACTCGCTTTCTCTTAATTGAAGCAGGATTTCAAGTTCTTTTGGCACAGGATTTCTCCCGGTCAGCTTTTGGAAAGTAACCTGAATCGCTCTGGAAATCTCCGGAAAGGCAACCATTTGCTCGCCCAGAACTTTCGAAGCCTCCACGAAAGTGGGGTCATTCAGAAGAGCCAGCGCCTGAAGTGGCGTGTTGGTTTCCTGCCTTTTGCTCACAGATTCGCTGTGGTCCGGAGCGTCGAACATGGATAGAGTCGGGTTGTGAACCGATCGTTTCCAGATGGTATAGAGGCTTCTCCGATACAGGTTTTTCCCTGTATCCTGCACATAATTGGCTCCGTTGACTTTCCATAATCCATCCGGCTGGTACGGAAAAACACTCTTCCCTCCGATGGTTTGATCCAGAAGTCCGGATGCAAAAAGAGCATTATCGCGGATCAATTCCCCTGGCAATCGAACCGACGGACCTCTTGCCAACAGAACATTTTCTGAATCTTTTTCTTCCAAATCCTTCCTTCGAAGGGAGGATTGCCGATAGGTGGCTGAGGTGACAATCAGTCGCTGGATGGCTTTCACATCCCATCCTGATTCCAGGAACTCCAGTGCCAGCCAATCCAGCAATTCCGGGTGAGAAGGCAATTGCCCCTGGTTTCCAAAATCTGCTGAAGTTGCCACCAACCCTCTTCCGAAGTAATTCTGCCAGTATCGGTTGACTGCAACCCGGGCCGTCAAAGGATTCTCAGGCGAGGTGATCCATTGTGCCAAACCCAACCTGTTTTTGGGCAGATTCTCCGGCATCGGCAGGACGCTTTCCGGAGTATTCGGAAAAACCTCCTCACCATGAAGATTATATTCACCGCGGGTCAGGATGAAAGTTGACCGCTTCTGAGTCATTTCCTGCATAACCATCATTTCCGGAATATGCTCCACCGAATCCGAATAGGCTTTTCTGGAAGCTGTTAAAGCTTTTAGCTTTTCCTTATAAGGGAGAGAATGATTGTTTAGATAAAGCTTTTTGAGTTGCTCCTTTTCAGCCCCGCTCAATTGGTCCGGCTGTTTACTTAGTGTGGTTTTGTATTGGTCTCTACTATAAACCTGGAGAACTTCAAGAGGAGAAAGTTCAAGATTATAAACGCTGACTTCATCCGCTAAAGCGCCTTTCAGACCCTTTCCTCTCCAGACCGCTCCCACTTGCAAACCGGGTTGTTTCCCTCGGAAAAGTATGTCTTTATAGAGATTATCATGCGTAGTGACCGTGGGCATTGGCTTCCCGTTCAAAAAAATATTCAGGCCTTTTGCCTTGGACGAACCATCGTACGTCAGGGTCAGATTTACCCATTGGTCCCTTGGAATATCATTTTCGCTTAGTCTGGTAATCGCATTGAAAGGTGCCGAATGAGCCATCAATAGTTCCAATCGGTTGTTTTTCAGGTTGAGATGGTAGCCTCGCCAGTTGTACAGCACGGCTCCCGAACCCTTATGGAAAATAGCTCCATGAGTCAGGGATTTGGGAATGTTCACCCAGATACTGACCGCAAAAGGATCGTTTCTTGAGAACACGCCGGCACCGCCCAAATCCAGCCAGGAATCTCCGTTGAGTTGTACCCCTTTTCCTCTGAATCCATCCACATAGGTTGGGCTCTGATTTTTTACCTCACTGCTTTCCATCGTCCCTTTTTGTGCGGGATTGAGTTGGTTTTGAATAGCCTTCTGATCAAAATTGAACCAGGCAACGCGACTGGCAGGAAATTCCCTGGCAAGTTCCTTTTGATAAGCTTTTGAAGCCAGCCAATCAGAAAAGGCTTTTTCTTCCTGTTGCGCAACAAGCGACAGACTTCTCTCCTCTTTCTCTTTCTGCGAAAGCAGGTAATCCAGGATCTGATCCTTCTTCTCATCGGTCAAAAGAATCGTCGGAACAGGCATCGCATCATCCCAGGAAATCTGCCCGGCCTCATCCACATTGTTGAAAAAGCTGCTGAGTTCGAAAAAATTCTTCTGCGAAATGGGATCGTATTTATGATCATGACATCGGGCACAACCGACCGTCAACGCCAGAAAAGCCTGCCCCATGGTGCTGGTCCGGTCGACTACATATTCCACTCGAAACTCCTCCTCGACGATTCCTCCCTCCATGTTTTGAGGATGAATCCTGTTGAAAGCTGTGGCAATGAGCTGATCTCGGGTAGGATTGGGAAGGAGGTCACCTGCCAATTGATGCGTGATGAACTGATCGTAAGACAGGTTCTGATTGAAAGCTTTGATCACCCAATCGCGGTAAGGTGAGGCGTCCCGAAAGCGATCCACGGTGTAGCCATGTGTATCTGCAAATCGGGCGATATCCATCCAATGCATGGCCATTTTCTCACCATAATGATCGGATTTGAGCAGCCGATCCACTTGCTTCTCGTAGGCATTTTCCGATTTATCAGCGATAAAAGATTCGATTTCAGCTGTGCTGGGTGGCAATCCGGTCAGGTCCAGACTTAATCGCCTGAGCAATGTTTCTTTGTCTGCTTCCGGAGAGGGCGAAATTCCTTCATCTTCCAGCTTGCTCAGAACAAATAAATCAAGGGAGTTTTTGACCCATTTCTCATTCTTCACTTCCGGAAGTTCGTGTCTTTCAGGTTTGATAAATGCCCAATGCTCTTTGTATTCTGCTCCATCTTCGATCCACTTGATCAGGATCGCCTTTTCTTTCGCAGTCAAGCTGAGATTTGATTCAGGCGAAGGCATTCTATATTCATCATCTTCCGAAATGATCCGGTAGAAAAGTTCGCTGTTTCGCAGACTTCCCGGGGTAATGGCCTTTTTTCCGGGCGAATCCTTCAACTCTGTAAATGCCATTTCAGGAGAATGAAGGCCTAATCCGGCTTTTTGGGCAGCGAAATCCGGGCCGTGACATTTGAAGCATTTATCAGATAAAATCGGCTTGACATGGATATTGAAATCCAGCGCTTCCGGCAATTCGTCATATGCTACCTGCACCTCTTCCGGAAGGTCCGGGGTGCAGGAATAAAAAATGAAGAGAATGCTGATTAAACTTAGAAACTTTGGATTCATCAGGGCTTTAATCTGACTTTTAAACTACTGGAATTTCTACTATTAACCGACATGGTGTGTCCGGAATGTGTTGGATGGAAATGAGAATAATTTTAAGCGCTCAACTTGATTTTTTGAAATCTTCAACAGCAAGGAATGACAGAAATAACAGTGTTTCCTTTCGTTTTAAATTCGATTTTTCTTTTTGTAAAATCTGGTCCATTTACCCTTTCCTACTCCTCCTGAATTAAGCTTACCCTTTCAAGGAACACAGAATTCTTCTGGATTTTGACAAATAATTCCCTTCTCTCACTTTCTTCAAAAGAATTCCAAGATATTGTATCAAATTGACACGATACCAAAATAAACCTGTTGAGATTATGAAAAAGCTACTCCTTATTTGGCTGATCAGCTGCATGGCCTTGTTTGCGCAGGGACAAACGATCGGTTCGGTAGAACGAATCGTTATTCAAGCAAAGACTTTGGAAAATTCAGGCGGTGAAAATCCTGAACGACACGTTTCCATTTACCTGCCTCCCAACTATGAAAAATCGGAGGAGCGCTTTCCTGTCATTTACTACCTCCATGGATTTATGGGGGATGATCAGATTCACCCAACCATGAAAATGATTCTGGATAAAGGGATTTCTTCAGGAAAAATCAAACCCTTCATTTTCGTAATCCCGGATCAAAAAACTATTTACGACGGAAGCTTTTATTCCAACTCGAGTTTGACCGGAAACTGGTCTGACTTTACCAGCAAGGAACTGGTGGACTACATCGACACTCATTACCGAACAAAAGCCACCCGGGAAAGCAGAGGAATTGCAGGTCATTCGATGGGTGGATATGGTGCTTTTAAAATCGCGATGCTGCATCCTGAAGTGTTCAGCAGCACGTATGCTTTGAGTCCGGGATTACTGGCTTTTGTCAAAGAGTTTGGTCCGAATAGCAATTCATTTAAGGACGTTCAAAAGATCAAATCTAAAGAGGAACTGGTCAAAACGTATTATCCACGGGTTTTGGTGGCAGTGGCTAGAGCCTGGTCGCCCAATCCCAATAATCCGCCTTTCTATTGCGATATGCCCTTTACCTATGAGGGAGACAAATTGATCATAAATGAGGATGTACTGGCAAAATGGGAGAAAAATATGCCGGTTTACATGGTGGACGATTATGCTGAAAACCTGAGAAAATTAACCGCCATCAAAATGGATTGGGGGCGAAATGACTCTCCCCGCTTTCCTGTTCAGATCGGTATGCTGAGCCAAAGACTGGAAAACCTGGGAATAAATCACTTTGCTGAAGAATACATAGGTGATCACGGCAATAAAATCTGGGCGGCAGACGGGCGTGTCTTACACGACTTGCTGCCTTTCTTCAATGAATATTTGAGTTTCTGACGTTGGCTTTATCCGTGTTACTGACCATCATAGCATTTCCGGTTTAGAGCCATCTTCAAAATTCTTCCTGTCGTTACTGTGCAATTGATGATTCCCAATTGCACGGAATTGGAAGGAACATCTTCGTCTTGTCGAGTTTACTATTTCTATTTTACAGAAACTGAGGAGTAAAAATCAGGACCATAACCGCCTTACTCACAGGCTCAATTCATCTTTAAGCATGAAAGAAAAAATACGTATCGGTTCAGGTGCAGGATTCTCCGGCGATCGGATAGAACCTGCAGTGGTTCTGGCGGCAAGTGGGCAACTGGATTACCTTGTTTTAGAATGCCTGGCGGAACGGACAATTGGGTTGGCACAAAAAAGAAAATTGGCTGATCCTGCCCTTGGGTAAGATCCATTATTGACCCGAAGAATTGAGACTTTGCTCCCTCATTTGGTCAAAAACAAAATCACGCTGATCACGAATATGGGAGCTGCAAATCCCCTATCCGCTGCAAAAAAAGTTCAGGAGATTTCGCGTTCCTTAGGCTATTCCATTCGCATTGCTGCAGTAGACGGAGATGATGTCCTGACGGAAGTTGAGGAACAAAAGGAAGCTTTAACCGTGATAGAAACGGGCAAAAAACTAAGCGAATATTCCATCCTTTCCGCAAATGCCTACTTGGGTGTTGAGGGTATTTTGGAAGCTTTGGAACAGAAAGCACAAATCATCATTACCGGACGGGTGGCAGACCCTTCCTTGTTTTTGGCACCCATGATTTTTGAGTTTGGATGGTCTTCCTCAGACTTTCACACCTTGGGTTGCGGCACCGTAATCGGGCATTTATTGGAATGTGCAGGTCAATTGACCGGAGGATATTTCGCAGATACGGATAAAAAAGCAATGCCCGATCTCGCCCATTTGGGGCATCCATTTGCGGATGTTTTCGCAAACGGTGATGCGGTTTTAGGCAAGGTGGAGAATACCGGCGGAAGCATCACGCTCGCCACCGTCAAAGAGCAATTGCTGTATGAAGTGATCAATCCGAATGCATATTTAACACCCGATGTTTCGGCAAATTTCACCTAGGTAAAGTTGGCGCTTTTGGGTCCTGACAGGATTCAGGTTACCGGAGGAACCGGAAACGAAAAACCTACCAATTACAAAGTCAGCGTGGGATATCGGGCGGGTTTTGTAGGTGAAGGAGAAATCTCCTACGCCGGTGATCAAGCATTGGAAAGAGCCCGGTTGGCAGGTGAAATAATCCGAGAGCGAATCAAAGATTTTACGCAGGAAATCAGGGTGGATTACATCGGTTGGGATTCAGTACACCGCAAGAATTTCAGGCCTGATTACGAACCTTACGAAGTACGCTTGCGGATTGCCGCAAAGACCGATTCGATGGAAAAAGCAAGTTGGGTTGGCGAAGAAGTTGAGGCTCTCTACACCAACGGACCCGCAGGCGGAGGCGGAGTTCGGAAATATGCCCAGGAGCAAGTAGGAATCGTATCCGTTTTGATACCCAGATCAACATGCATTGCAAAAATAACCCTGTTTGAATCATGAAATTAGCGCAAATCGCACATAGCCGAGCCGGGGATAAAGGGAATATTTCAACCCTTTCGTTGATTCCCTTCGATGAAAAAGATTATGATTTACTCGTAAAAGAAGTGACGGTTGAGAAAGTAAAAGATCATCTTTCAGGAATTGTCAAGGGGGAAATCACCCGATATGAAATGTCAAATATCTCTTCCCTTTTGTTTGTTTGCGAAGAAGCTTTGGAATCCGGAGTCACTACATCCATTGCCTCTGATCCCCATGGAAAAGCGTTGAGTTATGCATTGTTGGAAATGGAGATTTAGAAACCGGGCTTTCAGGGAAAAGACGCATGCTTGATCTATATAAATAGTCCCGAAAAGTAAGAAAGTTACTTATCCATTTTTACGGTCATTCCCGTTGCAGCAGATTTTTTGGCAGCGTCGAGGATCTCCACAACCAGCAGATTATTTTCGAGAGAATAGAGATCATGCTTTTCCAGTGTCAGTTGCCCATTGATCACATCTTTGAAATAGCTAAACGGATCGCGGTACACGCCCAACTCTTCCGCATTCGCCTTCAACTCAAATTCACCGGAAGATTCGGAGGAGCGGATTCGCATATTTTCGGCATCCTTGGTGATCACATAGCCGCGCTCACCATAGACTTCCATGTCCTTTCGGTCAAAAGGCCAGTTCCACGAACCCTGAATAATTCCCTGTGCATCAGGATAATCCACGATGATCGTCACCTGATCGTCCACTTTTGGATAGGTTTCCGGCTTGAACGTCCGGGTGACGGCAGTCACGGCAGTCGGTCGCTGACCTTTCATCAGGTACGTCATGATATTGGCACCGTAGCAACCGAAATCAACCAACGCTCCGCCACCATTGAGTTTCGGATCCGTAAGCCAATCCAAAAACTCCTTGCTCACACCGATTTCCTTGGGTCCTTTGTGTCCATGGTGAAAAACCATCTTCCTGATTTCCCCCATGCTTTCGGGTTCCATTTCAAAAATCTCATTCGTCTTCGTGGTAGTCGGATACCAGGAAGTTTCATAATTCGTCAAGAGATGGATGTTATGCTTTTCGGCTAAGTCCACCATTTCCTCCGCATGCTCCACGGTCACGGCCAATGGCTTCTCCACCATCACATGAATCCCTCTCGGAGCTGCTTCGCGTACCGCTTCCAAATGATCGTAAATAGATCCAAAAGCCAATAATCCTGTTGGTTTCACTTCGTCGAGCATCTTTCCCAAATCAGAATAAAACAGGTTTGCATCCAGTTTGTACCGCTCGGTAAACTGTTTCACCAGCACCGGATTCGGCTCATAGATCCCGACGATCTTTACATCAGTTTCCTTCCGATTAAAAATCCAGGAAGAATGCCCGTGCGAAAGTCCGGCCATCACCACGGTCAGAGGTTCTTCAGATGAGGATTGTGCATTGGTAGTAAGTGTCGTTGAAAAAATGAGGAGGAAGCAAAGAAGATTGGAGAGCAGGTTATTCATGGGCGGGGGGATTTGATGGGAGGTTTAAATGTAAGGTATTTGGACTTTCCTGACTATCTAAAAAATGTCGGATTTGATCTTGTAGAAAACAGGGAAGTTCTCCTGAATAATTCGGGGCAAAAGTGAAACATCTGTTTCAAGCTTAGTTTTAAAAACCGAAAGAAACCTAATATTTATATGCAGTTGGATTGCATAAAATGTCATTCGTTTTGAATTCAATCGATTTCAAATATCCCAACGATTATTAAAATTACTCCTACAATTACCAGTCCCCAGCTACCAACAACAAATTTGGATCTTGTATAACTCCAACCTTCGTTTCGAAGGTCCTTTAAAGATTTTTTTGACTCAATTGTTAAGGCAATTAAACCACCCAAAAGTCCAATTACCCCATATATTATTGTCATAAAATTCATTTGGATTTTATCGATTGCAACTGTTTTTAAACGAAATGAACATAACGTTTGGGAATTGGCGCAGTGGCGGATTTCGGAGCACAAATGTAAAGTTTTGTAAAAAGTTCAATCGAAGAACTGCCGTTTATTAGAATTCCGTCAAGCCCGGATAAAGTACAGTTGTGATTTGCAGCTGATTGAACTTCCGTGAAGCCCCATTTGCCAGCAATACTTTTGTGGTAGGCTGTTTTATATTTTCTTTCTTGAAGTAATCAATCCCTGTATTAATAGAAAGACGACCAAATAAATTATTCATTCAGCTCCCCTTCCCACTATCTTACCATCCTTTCCAAACTCCCTCCTTATTCCTTCCATTAGGTCGTTCAGCAAAATAATATTATCATTTCGCTTCATGGCCATTAAAGAAGAAAAGCGTGCAATGTTGATAATGGCTCCACCAGTTAGTTCATATTTGCTGCTGATATCATTCAGGTCTATCTTTTCTTCCAGTAGGGTTCTATCTGAAAAAGAATTTTGCCATAGCTTTTTACGCTGCCACGCATTGGGTATGGCAAAGTATATCATGCTTTGGAAGCGGCGTGTAAAAGCCTCATCCAGGTTGGCTTTTAAGTTGGTAGCCATCATTACCACGCCGGGATAATCTTCAATGCGCTGAAGCAGGTAAGATATTTCCTGGTTGGCATGCCGATCGTTGCTGCTGCTGGTTTGTGTGCGCTTGCCAAATAAGGCATCGGCTTCATCAAAAAATAATAACCAATTCTTGGTTTCAGCCTGGTCAAAAATATTGGCCAGGTTCTTTTCTGTTTCACCAATGTATTTTAATACCGTCATCGAAAGGTCAATACGGTACACTTCCAGGCCCGCTGTTTTACCCAGCAGACTTGCAGTTAAAGTTTTTCCTGTGCCGGGCGGTCCATAAAACAAGACTCGGTAACCGGGTTTAATTTTCTTCTTAAAGCCCCAGTCGTTCAAAATATGATCTCCGTATTTTATCCAGTCACTGATCTCCATCACTTCTTTCAGTGTATGATCTTCAAGAACCAAATCACTCCAGTCCATACCAGTGGTGATTCTTTTGGCCGGGAAATTAATATTGTAGTCGGTCTTGTGGGTGATACTGCTGGTAAAATAGTTCAGGTACTCAGTGTAGATATTTAATACGCCGCTTAAAAATGGTTCGTCGGCTGCAGCATTGTTAAGCCGCAGGATCTTATGATTATGAAAAAAATGATTTTCGCCAAAAATTTCAGCTATACGAAACCGGTTTTCAAGACTGTTTGCAGCCAGTATAAATGCCGCGGTTTCGCCGGTAGGTATAAAGCCGCAATGATTCTTTCCTTTTATTCCACCCAACTCGGTAAAGCCCCGGTCGTAGTTGGCATTCTTAACAAAAAAAACATCCAGCAGTTGAGGTTGCACATGCGGCACAAGCGACAATATCAGTATTATCCGCTCATCAAAATCCATCTGGAAATGTGCAACTAGCTGTGCATAATAGGATGTGTCATTTGCAAGATCGGGCGGTTTAATATCGTAAATGGTTTTATAATCTCCTGTTTTTCCCCAGTACAAACTCATGCGGGTATTAATAACCAAGTTAAGCCATTGTAATTCGGTAGCCAGGCTTTTGGCATTGGCTTTTGTTAAAGAGGCTATATCCATTATTTTGTTTAAGACTTAACTATTTTATAGTTTTTTATGCATAGGGGAAAATAGCGTATAACGGAACGGAGCTTTGCGCAACTACCAGCAGGTGTATTGAATTAGGTTTTTTCCTTAGATTCTTACTTTCTACCCGGGATTCTTGCCTGATTCACTATTCCAAGAAGAACAAGATGCTATCCCCTTCCCCGATGATTCAAGATAAATCCAAAAACGAGAAAAGCAATTACCATTCTTAGAAAGGTGTAGTTATTAATTGATATTTTTAAAAATGCCCTCGTCAGAGAGGGCTTGATTTAATGTAAGCGAATAAATGGATCTCAGAGAAAGGTATCGATGAATGGTTTTGGGATTTTCCTAGGCTTAAATTAAACCGATTAAAAATCCTGCGATATTACTTCGGGATTTCAAATCCCGAAGAGTATCCGGACTTCCTACAAAAGGAAACTTCCAATCGTGAGAATGGCGCAAATGGCTAAAAGCGAAATGCTCAAAACATAGAGTGCCGATAGCTTTTCCTTGGCAAAAAAACGTTTTGCTCCAATATAGAGCATAGGCAACTGGGCTATCAAAAATGGAATTGTAAAAAGCTCCCTCACCACTACTATTGCAAAATGATCCACCTCAAACACGTAAACTGCATAGATCGCAAGGAAGTAAAGGACAATGCTGAAATTGATCCCGGTCAATGCTTTTTCATTAATGGTCTTTGCCATCCGAATCAATGTTTAGGCTAAAAATGAGAATCCGTACTGCTTAACATTATACATGAAGTTAAAATAAAAAAGCCCGCAAAGGAAATTTCCAATGCAGACTTTAGTCAAACTTCAAATCATTATCAGTGAACTATTCCAAGCCCAAAGAATTCAATTTTGATCTCTGATTTTATTTAGCAACTCATTTAATTCAGCAACTTTTTCAGGATATTTCAAAAAGAGATTTTCCTGTTCCAGGGGATCTGAATCGATTCGATAGAGTTGCCCGGTTGGTCCTCCGCTTTCAGGATTAATACGGGTAGGGTCTGTAAATCCTCCTGAACCCAATCCTTCTATAAATTTCCATCCTTCACTTCGGATTGAATACAGGTTTCCGGAGGAATGATGAACCATGGAAGTGCGGTGAGGTTTTACTAAGTCACCACGGAGTACGTGTAGAAAACTCTCGCTGTCCAATCCTTGATTTTCGGGCAACTGTACTTCTGTAAGTTCAGCAAGTGTGGCAAAAACATCCGTCAAACTCAGTAATTGAGGGTATTGAACATTGCCTTTGATTGCCTCAGGCCAGGATATGATCAGCGGAATTCGATGGCCTCCATCCCAAACATCACCTTTTTGACCCCTACTTCCCGAATTGGAGTTGTGATCATGCAAGGCGACTTCCTCCTCAGGCCAATACGCCCCATTATCACTTGCAAAAATCAGGAGGGTGTTTTCATTGATTTGATTTCTGTCCAAGGTTTCTTTTATCTGCGCCACCACGTCATCAATTTCCATGACAAAGTCGCCGTATAAGCCAACCTCAGATTTCCCTTTAAACTTTGCTGAAGGCATCCAAGGTGTATGCGGACCCGTCAAGGGCAGATATAAGAAAAAGGGCTGATTGGGATTTTTGTTAGTTTGAGTTTCAATGAAAGCTATTCCCTCTTTGAGAAGGGTAGATTGGCAAGTTTCTATCCGAAAGGATTTGGACATTTCTCCTTGCCTCCACCAGACCCCTTTTTCCCAATACACAGCCAGGCTGTCTGAATGCTTTTTGTCCCAGGCATAGCGGGTATCCTCTTTTTTGGCAGGATAGATTGAAGTAGTCAGGACCACTTCCGCATCAATTACCTGATGATTTCTAAGAAAAACATAAGGGGGAATATCCAAGGAGGCAGGATGGATAAAGGAGTAGTCGAAACCATAGCTATTCGGGCCCTTATTCACAATTTTGGAATAATCAACATTTGAATAACCGGTCGTTCGATCAAGGCTGGCAGGCAATCCGTCTTTTGTTTGCCATTCCAGACCCAAATGCCATTTGCCCACAATCCCAGTGGTATAGCCCGACCTTTTAAGCAGGGAAGCGAGGGTTTCTCTTCCCTCTTCAATCACCGGCCCGTCAAATCCACCTATTCCATATGCCGCTGATTTTGATCTGAAAGCATATCTGCCGGTCAGCAATCCATATCTGGAAGGAGTACAGACAGAAGCACTTGAATGCGCATTGGTGAAAGAAATTCCTTCCCGCACCAATTTATCCAAGTTGGGAGTTTGGATACGGGAATCCGGATTCAGTGCACTGACATCCCCATATCCCATGTCATCGGCAAAAATGATGATAATATTAGGAGCCTTTGAAGGAGTTGCATTTTGGCCAAAGACGGGATGTACAAAGCCAAGTATTGCAAAAACAACTACAAAAAACCATGAAATTCTATCCATTGAATAAACTGGTTAATATTTTAGCCTAATATAAAATTAGTAAGACTTCCATCTCTCTCGATTTTAAAATAAAAAAGCCCGCAAAGGAAGTATCCAATGCAGGCTTTAGTCAAACCACACTCACATTATCTTCAGAAATCTCTCTTCTTAAACACCCGCATCGCAAGCAGATTTGGCCATAACACCCAAATAAACAAGGTGCCTCCGGCAACCAGGATTCCCATCGAACTGTTGAAAAACTGCTGGAAAAATGCTCCGGTATAACCCATCAAAGCTGAAATATCCAGTTGCATCAGCATCAGGATTCTTCCCAGATCCACCGGATTCAGCATGACCAAACCCAAGGTGACTTTTTCCAACGGATAATCTGCAAAACTGTAAATCAGGTATAAGACAAATCCATCATACACCAGCGAAAAGTAGATCCAAAGTCCCAGACTGATGCCGATTGCTTTTGCTTTGTCCCGGGTCAACACACTGGCGAGAAAGGCAAATCCTGCGAAAACCGCACTCAGGATCACTCCCACTCCAAGCAGCGTAACCAAACTGCTATCCGCACCCCAGAGCAACATCGGCAAACCGAATCCAATCAAAATCGACAAGCTCAGCATCAGAATCACCGCCAAAAGCTGACTGAGAAACACATGAGAGCGCTTCACCGGCTGCGCCAGCATGAGTTCGATAAACTCCAGGTTATTGTAAAAGTGGGTAGTCGCAAAAACCGCAGAAATCAGCGGAACGATCATGATCATGATATTCATCAAACTGAGCGAAACCTTGCTCAGATCATCCGAAACCTGGTAAATCGACACTGCCACCAGTATCATAAATACCGTATAAATCATCGCAAAACGCGATTTCAGAATATCGTAAAGGGCGTATTTAAGTAGTTTCAACATGGCTCATTTCACGTTTGGTTGCCTTTTTTTTTAAAGTCCATTGCATCAGTTTGGCAATGGCCGGTGAGAATCGGTCCTCCCCGGTTATTTCTTTCAGGCTTTCGATCGTGTCGTTGAAATAAACTTCTCCTTCGAAAATATAAACCGCCTGATTGGTGAGTTCCTCGAGATCGCTCATGATATGGGAAGTGATCAAAATAAGCTTTCCGGCAATTCGCTCTTTTTTGATTTTTGCTTTCAAAATCTCCACCGCAATCGGATCAAGTCCGGCAGTAGGTTCATCCAAAATCAGGATATCAGGAGAAAACAAAAAGGCCAAAGCCGCGCTCACTTTTTGACGGGTTCCTCCGGAAAGCGTGCCCATCGCTTTGTCTTTCATCTGGTCCAGTTCGAAAGCCTCCACCAAATCCAAATCGTAGTTTTTGATCTCAGGCCGCATGTCTTTCATCATGGAAAAAAGTTGCCCGATCTTCATATTGGACGGATATCGACCGATTTGCGGCATGTAGCCGATGTCTTGTCGATAAGAATGGCTTCCCTTGATGGGCTGACCCTTTACCAGGATTTCCCCGCTGTCCGGCATCACCATTCCCAGAATCGTCTTGATAATGGTCGTTTTTCCGCTTCCGTTTGGACCCATCAGGGCGTAGCTGTTTCCTAGTTGAAACTCCAGATTAAAGTCTTTCAGAACTTGCAGCTTGCCAAACTTCTTGGATATGTTTTTAACCGAAATCATAAGGTCTCATTTTTGGGGATTCATCAATCATTTCGTCAGGAGTCAGAGTCGGGATGATTTTCTCCATCCGATCCAGTAGGGTCACCATGAAACTCCTCCAGAGTATCACAGCGGCGGGGATTTTTTCAACAATTACGCTGTAGAGATTTACCGGGCGGTACCCGATATCTCCGACATAATTCTTATCCAGGTCGTAGCCCTCGTATTTATCCCAGTAATTCTCGGTCAGCGTATTGAGGACCGTCGAACCATTGGTACTGATATCGAAGGTGTTTTGGGTAAAATTATTTGCCTGAAAAGTATTTTGGTCACAGCTCGCCATCAGCTTCAGGGCCCAGCCATTTTCGCGGAACGTATTATTTTTAAACTCGATTCGACTGCTTCCTTCCATGTAGATTCCGACAGTGTTTTTCAGAAAAACATTGCCTACCACCTCGCTGTCGCTGATGTCTTTCAGCAAGATTCCATAGGCGCTGGAACCCCAGTTTTCCTCGAATCGGTTTTCCCTCATCACGACATTTTTGGTGTACATGACCGCCACTCCGGCACCATTTTTTCGAAAAGTATTTCGGATGTAACTGTTGTCATGGGAAAACATAAAGTGCAACCCATAGCGCATGTTCCTCTCTACGAGGTTTCCTTTCGCCTGCGTATTCGTCACAAACTCCAGATAAATCCCGTCCCTGTGGCCGAAAACCTGATTATTTCCGATGTAGGAATTTTTGCATTTCCAAAGGTGAATACCATTTCCGACTTCAAATTCCTTGAGTGCGGAGGCGTTGATTTTGTTATTGATAATGGTCAGTTGGGAGGAATTCGAAAAATGGAGTCCGAAGTAGGTATTCTCCAGGATATTGTCCCGGATCACACAATTTTTGGAATCGAAAAACTTGATCGCAGCAGAATCATCCATATTGGAGCGGCCGGTATTGATCAGTTTCAATCCTTGAATAGTCAGGTTTGTAGTGGCAACAATCAGGATATTTCCTTTGAAATCCGCATCAATCACAGGATAATTCTCCCCTATTATCGTCAGTGGCTTTCGGATAATGATGCCGAACTGTTTGTACGTTCCTTCGGAAATAGTCAATGTATCACCAGCAGAGGCACGATCCACTGCTTCCTGGATCGATTGACCGGGAGTGATTCTGACGGTAGCCGCCAAAGTTTCCGGCGACCCGATCAGGCAAAAAAAGAAAAGGATTGAAAGGGCTAAAGGTTTCATCTGTTTATGATTTGATTTTCAAAGGTCAGATGGAATCTCGAATGGCGAATAATCATTGCTCCCTGTGATATTTTTGTCATCCTCGATTTCATGAATTCCTGCGAAACTGGTTATTTAAATTGTGTGGTAAGCTCACCCCAGGCGATATAGATTCCTCCGTTTTTGTTTTTGTATTCTTCCAAAAGGGTGAAGTCAGAGATTGCCACAATTTGACTGGCCATCGGTGTTTGAATAGATTCTGACTTCAGGTAATGGGCGATATTTGCATCGACCAATTTGCCGGGATTCAGAAAATCTGTTACCAGGACATGCTTGTAAGTTTGCCTCTTGCCTTCTTCGGAGTCCATGTATAAGAGCATGCAGTTGACATCATCGAAAATGAAGACTTTGCCTTTTTCGGTCACAAGTTCGGCTCCGAATTTCTGATCCATCAATTTCATTTTGCAGTGATGGCAAGCGTCTTCGCCGTAGGCGATCGGTCTCGGATCTGCTGAGCAGGATGCCAAAAAGACCATTATCATGAGTATTGAGAGGTTGCGTAGCATAGTTTCTAAAATTAAAAGGTTAAATGACAAGAGCGGTTTTTTCGAATCTGTCCCTGATAATAGCCAACATGAGTAATCCCACTCCGCCAATTAATATCCAGCTACCTGTATCGGGTCCGGAATAGGCAAGGAAATTCAAAAGCTCTTTGTATCCGATCAGGGGTGGCTGGTAACTCATTCCCTCTACTTTTATCGCTGCTTTTGGATCGAGATTGTGCCCGTATTGGTAACCCCATCGGTACATATCAACCAAAACTGCCAACCCAAAGAGTGACATAAGAACAAAAAAAGAATATAAGCTCCATCTTTTTCCAACCAGAAATGCACCAATTCCCAAGGCCACTAAAACCCCGATCACATAAATCAAAAAGGTAAATTCCGGAAACATCTCATCCCCGATATGATTCATTCCGATGTAATGATTCACCCCGTTAATTTGGTCAACATTCCCACTCAGGTGGTCGATCCAGATTTTCATATTCAGACCCTCAGGATACTGTGGTGCCCAGAGGCTGATTTGCCAAAGCGGAGTGAAATAGGAAGGAATGATCAGAAGGGCTGCTATCAGAATCATGATTCTGTTTAAGGTGCTGAGCGATTTCATCTGTTTATAATTTCTTTTTTAAAGGTCAGATGGAATCTCGCATGGTAGATAATCATCTCAATATGTTGCGTACTCGTCATGCTCGATTTCATGATTGAATGGGTAAAGAACCGTCGGTCCAGGAGGAACCGACGGTATGTGTAGGGTAATTACTCAACTTCTCCTGTAGAAAATTTCAATGCGGTATTCGATCCTTTAGGCGATACCCTGAGGTAGCCTTGCATTTCCTGATGAAGTGCAGAACAGAAGTCTGTACAATAGAATGGGAAAATACCCGCTCTGTCCGGTACCCACTTCATCGTGGAAGTCTCACCCGGCATGATCAGCAATTCTGCTGTATTCGCACCTTTGATTGCAAATCCATGCGGTACATCCCAGTCTTGCTCCAGGTTGGTCACGTGGAAATAAACTTCATCTCCAACATTCACTCCCTCGATATTGTCAGGTCTGAAATTGGATCTGATTGAAGTCATATAAACGTGAACTTCATTGCCTTTGCGCTCCACTCTGGCATCTTTAATACCTTTCAGCGCATATGGATTCATATTTTTCTCAATCTGGAAGAATTTCACCTGCTTGTCTTTAATCAGACTTGCCGGGAATGACTCCGCATAGTGAGGCTCTCCAATTGTCGGGAAGTCTAGCAATAGCTGCATTTTGTCTCCGGAAATATCATACAACTGTGCAGAGTGTGCCAGTTCAGGACCGGTTGGCAGGTAACGATCTTTGGTGATCTTGTTGTAAGCTACCATGTACTTTCCGTGAGGCTTGCCAGTTGGTCCGCCCGGGATGCTCAAGTGACCTACAGAATAGTAAGTTGGCACTCTGTCCAAAACCTGAAGGGTTTCGATATTCCACTTGACGATTTCTGAAGACACGAACATGGAAGTGTAAGCATTTCCTTTTCCGTCAAATTCAGTGTGAAGTGGACCAAGACCCGGCTTCTCAACTTCTCCGTGAAGAACTGATTCGTATTTCAAGACAGGCATTCCGTCCAGAGTTCCTTCGAAGTCTTTGTTCTCGATTGCTGCAAGCATTTTGGTGAAAGAGAATACCGGGATGATCGCTGCAAGCTTACCACTACCGATGATGTATTCACCTGTTGGGTCAGTATCAGTTCCGTGAGGAGACTTAGGGCAAGGGATGAAATACACGATGTCTTTCAAGATTTTCGGATCCAAAACCAATACTTCCTCCATCATAGTGGAAGTCGCGCTGTGAGTTGCCTCATCCCAGGTATTGTGTACATAATTGGCTTTTTTCTTGGTCCCCTGACCTGCTTTTACATACTCTTCAGCTTTCTTCCAGTTTACAGCCATGATGTAATCCTTATCCTTTTGCGAAGCATTTACTTCCAAAAGTGTATGGGCCATCTCAGTGTTGTAAGTGGAAAAGAAAAACCATCCATGCGATTTGTTTTTACCGGCACGAGCCAGGTCAAAGTTGAATGGTGGTGCCTCGATCTGGAAAGAAAGGTTCATTTCACCGGATTCTTTATCCACCGCAATGAATGAAATATGGCCTTTGAAATTTTCCTTGTAAGAATCAATCGAAACGTCTGTGTTATCTCCTGTCGGAACAGAGAATCGGGTACCTGCTACTACGTACTCAGTGCTTTGAGTAATGAAGGGTGAGGAGTGATTACCTGCCGAATTAGGAATCTCGATGATCTCCACAGTTTTGAAGGTGGTCAAGTCTATTCGCGCAATTCGCGGTGTGTTGTTCGCATTTGCAAAAGCCCATCGTGCATCGTGCTCTGCATTGGTTGTTGAGATAGCGATGTGGTGCAAGTCATCCCAGGGAACAAAACCATGCGAAGTGTTCAGCATTGGCTTGGTCTCTTCCGAATAGCCCCATCCATTTTCAGGGTTTACAGAAAATACAGGAAGTATTTTCAAAACTCTGCCTGAAGGCAGACCAACAACGGAAATTTGTCCGTTGAAACCTCCGGAAACAATATTATAAAATTCATCGTGCTCACCCGGAGCCACGTACACTTTGGAAGCTGCATCGCCTGAAATGGCGCTTTCCGCCCCCTTCGGTTTACAACTTGGCGCTAAAGCAACCGCAATCAAGCCTGCTGCTACTAGCCATGCATTTTTTTTCATTTTTATTTATTTAAGATTGGGTTAATTTTTTAATTCAACCTATTTACTGGCCTTCTCCAAATCGTTCTTTCGCATAAATTCCAATACACCACGAGCATCTTCAGCAGTGATATTTTGGTTTGGCATACGGGTAAGACATTCTTCCAAAAGTGCCTGAGCTTGAGGATCTTTATCCAGCATCACGTCTACATTGGTGATCATATTCATGATCCACTCCGGCTCTCTTCTGGAAGTGATTCCCTGAAAACCAGGACCGACCAGCCTCTTATCATTCAATTGATGGCATGCGGTACATTTCATATCCACGATCGCTTGTCCGGAGGCAGCTAATGTCTCGTCGATCCCTTCGCCGACTTCGACAGATTTAAATTCTCCGATTCCCTTTGGATCGGCTTGCACTTCTTCTTGAGGAGCAGTTTCAGTTGTGGCAGTGCTTTCACCCTCACCACTTCCTCCACCACATGAAGTCAGGAGTATCCCCAGGATACCCATTGACCAAATCAGCATTTTTTTCATAGTCTCTGGATTGATTCGTTTTTGTAATTGAATTTTAGGATTAGATATAGATTGGTTAGAAAATTCGTAGGATCGCAAGCCTGCCAATAAGAAGGCAAGACTGAGCGGAAAGAGGCAGGAAGCGAGGAAAAGCCAAAGGTTGTATTCAGGCAAAAAGCCCATTTTCAGCCAAATCAGCGTACCCTGCAGAAAGAGTAAAATCTCAGTGAACACAAACCCGGAAATCAGAAGAATCCACCCAAGTCTGCTAATCGGCTGTTCATTGATCCAGCCCCGGGCTATCGCCACTGCTGAAACTCCCATTGTCATCGCTCCCAGCAAAACCAGGTGAAGAAAGCCGATCACATACATTCGGATCGAATAGGAAATCACCGCAATGGAAGGAAAAACCAGGAGTCCCTGAAGAATCGCTTTCGCGACCAGACTTGCCAAAGCCAAAATCAAAAGCAGCCTGGCAAAACCCAGGAACTGATCTGTTTTGACCAGACTGAAAACTGACTTCAAAATCCAGAAATAGGCGATCAGCTGGATAATCACTGCCAAACCATTGATTTGAAAGAAAATCGGTTGCGGTGCAGCCCAGGTCACGGCAAGCATAAAAGTCATGACCACTGAGATCGACAGCACCCATTCCTGATAGGCCGGAAGATTGATTCGAAACCCTTTTTCTTCGAAGTAAAGAAGGATCAATCCGAGTACTCCCAACACAAACCAGCCATTCAACTGAAAGTGCAGAAACCACTGAATCGTCATGAAGTAGAGTTCGTGCATCCTGCCAAGAGTCGCAGATACAGGTCCGAGTGACCAAAGTCCAAAAGTGGAAACCACCATAAACCAAATCGCAAGGCGAATCAGACGAGTGGCAGGAGTTTTTTCCCGGGATTTAATTACCCGAAGAAGTTTGAATGCAAATCCATAGGAAAGCAAAACATGCAGGGTAGAAAAACTGATGCTGAAAGCTCCGTATCCCTGAAAAGGGAATGAAAACAGCATTCCTAAAAGAGCAATTACCGTCCCCAGGAAAAGTAACTTGTAATCCCTGAGTTGGTCTTTTTCCTGGACCAGACCAAAAACCATCCCTCCGACAAGCATCAAATGACCCCAACCCAGCAAGGCCAGATGAGAATGAGTATGCAGGATATTCCGGTATTCGAAGTAAGGAATCTCCATTACATGAAATGACCTCATCACCAATCCCAGACAAACAGCCAGAAAGAAAAATCCAAACGCCCATCTTATCCAATTCTGGCGGAATTGAAGCCCGGAGGAAAAAGAAAAGAGGGACGATATCGGATTTTGAATGATCATAGATCAGGCATTCAGGCTGTTAAATACTTCTTTGGCCTCAGGAAATAGGATGTTGTTTTCCAAATGGATATGAGTATGCAAGTCATTTTCAAATTCCTGAAGCATCGCAAAAGCTACCTTATAGGTCTGACAAGCATCTGCAGGAGGCGTGTAATTATTGCTCAGTTCGGATATCTTTCTGAAGCGCTCACCCTCGGTATCATGCTCCTCTTCCATCATGGCGATTGGATTTTCGATGTCTCCAAAGTGTGCCGGGGAAAGTGGAAAATGGTTTTTCCTCGCTGACTCCATTGCTTTGATGTATGGAAAAAGAATAAATTCTTCCTTTTTCATATGAGATGTAAGGGCATCGGAGGTCTTGAAAAACTCATCTCTGATCTCCAAAAGCTCCGGGTGATTGTCACCATGGACTTTTGCGATTTTGTCCAGATAGAATTTCAGTGCGGGAATGGTCGTCTCCACGTATTTATGATGGACACCTACGATATGATCTACCAGATCAGCCATTCCGAAGTCCTGATAATGAGTCTCATCCTGTTGCTTCACTATTTGCTCCAGTTCGGCTGAGATTTCATCCAGATTCACTCCTTTTTTCTCACAGGCATCGCTGAGTTTGATCCCCCCTTTGCAACAGAAATCAATACCATAATCGGTAAAGACTTTAGCAGTACGGAAATTTTCTGCTACGATGCTTCCTACTTTTTTTTCTGCGATCTCGTTCATGATATTTAAGATAAGTTTGTCCTTTATAAATTGAAATTTTTTTAAATCTTGAGAAAATTGGTACCATTCTGAATTCCCCTGGCCATATCCTCCAGTGAGGTAGTCATCATCATTCCGGCAAGATGTTCACGGATGGCTTTGAATTTATTGTGAACCGCACAAGGATGATCTTCGGAGCATTTTTCAAGTCCCAATGCACAACCGGTGAAAATCTGATCCCCGTCGATGACCTGCACGATCCTGTAGAGCTGCGTTTTTCTGGCATCCTCATGGATCTCAAAACCGCCATTTGGGCCTTTTATGGATGAAAGCAGGTTTTCCTTTACCAAAATCTGTAAAATCTTTGCTGTAAAGGCTTCAGGAGAATTAATCGCCTGAGAAATATCTTTCAGCCCTACCCGATCATTTCCCTGAGGTAATGTTGAGATATAAATCATCGCATTGATTGCGTATTTACAGGCTTTCGAAAACATCTCTTTAGTTTATAAGATGCTCAAATGTAAATGGAAATATTAAAGGATAAAAATATCCGTTAATATTTTTTTAAGAAATATTAAAAAAATTTCGGTCTGAATTACTGAAATAATGCCCTGAAAAAAATGAAGCATAATTGACTAAATTGTACCGACCCAAAACCCGAAAACCATGAAAAATATCTTTTCAATCGCACTCCTCCTTCTTTTAGCCATTCCGGCTTTTGCCCAAACGATCCCTTCCAAAGAAATTCAGATCAAAACAGCTTTGATGGCTGCCCCTGATGAAAAAAGAGCGGGTGCTATGGTTTATGGATATGATTCGAAGGGAGAATGGGTAATATTGAGAAAAGGCACCAATGAAATGGTTTGCCTGGCCGATGATCCGAAAAGCCCGGGATTCAATACCTCTTGCTACCATTCCGATCTGGAACCGTTTATGGAGCGAGGCAGAAAGCTCAAAATTGAAGGGAAGACAGCACAGCAGATTTTTGATATTCGGGAAGCTGAAGCAAAAAGCGGCAAACTCAAAATGCCAAAAAATGGAGCAACCCTTTATTCTCTTACTGCCGATGCCGCGGATTACAACGCCTCCACCGGTGAAGTGAAAAATACCTATCTCCGATATGTCGTGTACATTCCTTGGGGTACTCCGGAAACTACCGGCCTGCCGCTAAAAGCATATGCGCCGGGAATGCCGTGGATAATGGATCCGGGTACACACAGAGCGCATATCATGATCAATCCTCCGAGAGATTGATTGAGATTTTAAATTTCTAAAACCTGGAAAAATGAAAGCCCTGAAGAAATTCCGGGCTTTCTTATTTTGCAAGCTTTAGAATCCGTAATGCTCCCTGGATTACCAATACAAACACAACCGAGCCGATAATCAGATCAGGCAATCCTGATTGCAACCAATAAACCAGCCCTCCGGCGACGATCACACCTATATTAATGATCACATCATTGGAAGTGAAAATCATACTGGCTTGCATATGTGCGGCTTTGCTTTTTGATTTCTGAAGGAGAAAAAGGCTGGTTGTATTGCCAATCAACGCAAGGAATGAAATCCCCATCATCAGTGAAAAATCGGGCATGGACTCAATCCCAAAAAATCTTCTCAGCACTTCACCAAACCCCAAAACTGCCAAAATCAATTGAAAATATCCGGCAAGCTTGGCAACTCGCTTTTGCGAAGAAATCGCGGCGCCTACGGCAAGCAAACTGATTCCATAAACGAACGCATCCGCCAGCATGTCAAGGCTGTCTGCAACTAATCCCATGGAATTGGAAATCAAACCGGTAATCATCTCCAGCAGAAAAAAGAAAAAATTGATGCCCAGCACTATCCAGAGCAGTTTCCGCTGACCGGATTCCTGCGAAAATTCGAATTGAGCAGCTGTTTCAATACCGATTCGATGACTTCCGAGATTCAATTCCTCCAGTGCATTCTCTATTTCATCCAAATGATCGGTATGAATCACCGTCAGTTTTCGATTGGAAAGATCAAAGTCAAGATTGAGAATAGAGTCAATTTCCTTCAGCTTCACCCGTATCAGATTCTCTTCCGACGGGCAATCCATTTTTGGGATTTCAAACGTGGTCTTATTCATCAGGTATCAGGATCTTGCCTCAATTTATAAATGCATTTTCACTTTCCCCTAATCGGGCCGAATTCAGGAATGAAGTAAATAAGAAATCCGAAGTAGGGAAGGTCAAAAAGGGCGAAACCAAGGATTCTGCCCTATTTTTCAATTGATTAGAGACTTGGTTAAAACAAATCAGCGCGAAAAATTATCATCTTTTTATTTACGATAAATTTGTCGCAAATGATTTTTGTCATATTTTTGTCCCATTCCCACTCCCAATTATGTTTTCCAAAGCTTGTGAATACGGTATTAAAGCCATGATCTATGTGGCCACTCAATCCCTCAAAGGAGAAAGGGTCAAAATCGGAGACATTGTGGAAAAAACAGGTTCCCCGGAAGCTTTCACGGCTAAAATTCTTGGAGACTTAGCGAAAAATGGCCTGATAGAATCCCTCAAAGGACCCTACGGAGGCTTCTTTATCCGCCCTGATCAAATGGAATCCACACAAATCATTCAAATCGTATCAGCCATCGATGGAGACAGTATTTTCTCCAGTTGCGGACTTGGGCTAAGTGAATGCAATGCCCAAAAGCCCTGCCCCATGCATGGAAAATTTGTAAAAATTCGTGCCGAATTAAAAAAAACATTAGAAACCACCTCTTTGCTGGAGTTGGCAAACGGGATCAAATCGGGCCAATCTATTTTGGTCAGGTAGTCCCCTTTTTTTGAATCTATTTCCGATAAAAAGGTCAAAAATAGATTCGAAATTTCCAACACTGAAAATGATAAAAAACCAACTAGTACTTACTTCAATATGAAATCGAGCATGACAAAAATGCCACACCGAGTAATAATTATAAACCATGCGAGATTCCATGTGGCCTTTAAGAAAAAATTGTAATCACATGAAACGAACACCTTTAATAATTTTCCTGCTTTGTCTTTTGGTTAGCGAAGCTCAAGCCCAAACTGTCCCCAATCCAGACATTGGGCAATGGTGGTCCAGTCCCGGCATCATCGGCACGGCACTGCTTATCGCTTTGGTGTCTTTTGTAGCCATACTCATCATTGGTTCACGCCTTTCTGCATTTATTCAACACCTTCAGAACAAATCCGATACCGGGACAAAGGAATCCATAAAATCCGAATTGGTGAATTGGGATGATGAAGATTTGGACTGGCTATTGGAAAAGCGAAAAGCTGCCAAAAACTTCCACCTGTCTGGAACGGAACTCTCAGGACAGATCCTTTCCGATGACAGCCGCGGGTTGATCTCTAATGTCACCCATGACCCGGAAAATCCACTGGTCAATGAAAAAAAGCGGGAAACTCTTCACCTGGAAACACCTCAACCGCTCCGAAGCCTGATGATCTGGTATTTGGGTGCATCGGTGTTTTGGTTGGTTTTCGGGACGCTGGTTGGTCAGTACGTCGGCATGAAATTCATCTGGCCAGAAATGGATCAAACCTCTTGGCTTTCTTTTGGCCGACTTCGACCTGTGCATACCAATACCGTTTTCTGGGGCTGGGCTTCAATGGCAATGGTAGGTTTGGGCTATTTTGTCATTTCCCGCACTTCCAACACGAGAATTTTCAGTTATAGCATGGCCAAAATCGCCTGGTATCTCATGAATTTATCTGTGTTACTAGGCAATCTCTTTCTTATGAGCGGGGTAAATAATGGTGGTGGGGAATATCGTGAGTACATCTGGCCTGCCGCTTTACTCTTTGCTCTTGGACTGGTTTTGACATTTATCAATTTCTATAAAACTGTCGCTTCCCGAAAAATTTCAGAAATATACATTTCCAATTGGTACCTCTTGGGCGGCCTCATGTGGACCATTACGCTTGTGGTGATCGGCTATTTGCCTAGCTACCAGGACGGTCTCGGAGAGACGGTTATCCAAGGCTACTACATGCATCAGGGAGTAGGTATGTGGTTTATGACTTTCACTCTTGGATTGGTGTACTATTATCTGCCCACTTCTCTCAATAAGCCGATTTATTCCTATTCCCTGGGCGTATTGGCCTTTTGGACGCAGATGCTTTTTTACACGATGATCGGTACACATCATTTTGTCTTCAGCCCTTTGCCTTGGTGGCTTCAAACAGTGGCGATCGTCTTCAGTGCAGGTATGTTGATCCCGGTCATTGCCGGAACTACCAATTTCTTTATGACCATGAAAGGAAGCGGGAGTGCCATTTCCAAAAGCTATGTCCTGCCCTTTTTCCTTGTAGGTGTGGTCTTTTACTTTGTCGGGTCTGCCCAAGGGAGTTTACAGGCTTTTCGTCTGACCAATTTTCTTTGGCACTTTACAGACTTCAATGTGGCCCACTCCCACATGACCATGTACGGGATTATTACTTTTATCCTTTGGGCTTGTATTTATGCAATTATGCCGAAAGTCACCGGAAAAGAACCTCCTGCTTTGGGTGTGGGTATCCACTTTTGGTTGGCTTTTGTAGGTCTTTTTGCTTACATGGTTTCACTAATGACAGGAGGTACACTTCGTGGTCTCAGCTGGATCGAAGGTGAACCGTTTATCAATTCCGTTATTTTGATGCAGCCTTTCTGGGTTTGGAGAGCAGTCGGCGGCTCGCTGATGCTAGTCTCCCACTTGGTTTTTGCTTACAATTTTTACGAAATGGCAAAGAAAGTAAGGTCAGTTCCTGCCAAAGTTTCACCTCAATCTTTTCAGCCAACACCTAACCGACCCGACCATGTTTGATTTTCATAAAAATCACAGACTACTGACCATAACCGCCTTCTTGGGATTTGTCGTGTTGAGTATAGGCATTGCCATCATTCCAGCTTCTCAAATGCAGGAAGTCAAGCCCTTGCCAGGAATGGAGGAACTGAGCTCTGAAGAGCTAAAAGGCCTTCATGTCTATGTCTCCGAAAACTGTATGTCTTGCCATACCCAACAGGTCCGGAATATTGAAATGGATCAAGTTTGGGGTGAAAGGCCTTCTTTGGCTTCAGATTATTATTTCAGCAAACAGCGAATGGATCTCTGGAGACAATCTCCTTCTCTTTTGGGAAGTGAGCGAACAGGACCGGATCTTACTGAAGTAGGCAAAAGACAACCAGGAATAGAATGGCATCTGCTTCACCTTTACAATCCCCGGATTGTGGTCAAAGAATCCATCATGCCAAGTTATTCCTGGCTTTTCGAAGAAAAATCCAGTGCGATGGTGACAAAAAAGGATGTAGTGGTGACTGTTCCATCTGAGCTACTCAAAAATCCCGATCATAAACTGGTAGCCAAGCCGGAAGCTTTGGCACTTGTGGCCTACCTCCAGTCCTTGGTTCAGGCGGATTTGGGTCAAAATCTCAGTCCGGATTTTATCCCATCCACTCGAAAGAAGAAAGAGCAATCCTCCGGGGAAGAATCTCTCGGCCTCGACGGATTACAGCTCTATTCCGAAACCTGTGCAGCCTGCCATCAGCCTACCGGAGGTGGAATTCCGGGAGCATTTCCTTCTTTGGCCGGAAGCAAAATAGTCAACGATCCAGATCCAAATATTCTGATCCAGATCATTTTATCCGGCTATGATGCCCGGGCAGAGTTTGGAGCTATGCCTGGATTTGCCGACTTACTTACTGACGAAGAAATCGCTGCAATTGCCAATCACGAGCGTAGCAGTTGGGGAAACAAGGCTCCGGCTATTTCTGCGGAACAAGTAAGCGAAATCCGAAAATTCATTCAAAACCAAAAACCCTAAACCCATGCATAACTCAGAGAAATACCTGGAATCCCTCCTCACTGCCACTCCTCAGGAAGGTCGGGAATTGGCAATTAAACTAGCCAGAAAGTCCATCGCGGCTATCCAAACTGATCCGGAAATGAGGAAAGTTCTCAGAGCAAATTACGCTCAGGACACAGCACAGCTGATCGCCTCGGCACAAGTAATAGCGGTGGAATTTCAGACCATTGCCATGGCAAATAACTACTGGAAACCATGAAATCGAGCATAACGAAGAGCGGTACACAGAGATTTGATTATCAGCTATGCGAGATTCCATATGGCCAATTAAAATCAATTATAATCACATGAAAAAATCTTCGATTTCATTCCTGATATTCTTCCTTTCCGTACTTCCGGCAATAGCCTGCGATGTCTGCCAAAGAAACCAGCCAAAACTCCTTCAGGACCTTAGTCATGGCACAGGCCCACAGGCTGAGAGTGACTACTACATCATTGGCGGGGCAATAATTCTCGTGGTGTTCACACTGATTTATAGTCTGAAGTACTTGCTCAAACCAGGTGAAAATAATCCTGAACACATTAAAAACCTGATTCTAACCAAACATTCTGAACTATGAAAGACAATCGGAAAATCCGTGTATTCCTCGATGAGGACTCGGTACCATTTGCCGAATTCAGTCCTCCTGTAAAGTTTGTTCTGGATACTACCAAAATACCCGATGGCAAGCATCAACTCCGCATCGTAGCTCAATCCACTTCGGGCAAGGAGGGAGTAAAAACGGTTCCTTTTGAAGTCCGAAACGGCCCTTCTATTTCAATTGTCGGGCTTCAGGATGGCGAGGTGGTCACCGATCAGGTTTCTGTCACAATTAATTCCTACGGCAGCGAGCGCAATGATTTCTTTCTGATCCGAGGCTCTGAAACCCCGAAAGGGATCCCAGCCTGGGTTTGGGCAATCACGATCTCCTTTATCGGATTCGCGCTCTTTTATTTTATCATGTACTGGAATCAAGATAGTTATCAATCCTTTTTCTGATGAACAAAAACGACATTACCACCCTAAGCGATATCAAGATTCTGGTGGACAGCTTTTACGGAAAAGTCCGAAAAAATGAAATGTTGAAAGATATTTTCAACTCAATCATTGAAGAGCGTTGGCCGGAGCATTTGGAAAAAATGTATCGATTCTGGCAGACCGTCTTACTGGACCAACACACGTATCAGGGAAGTCCATTTACCCCGCATGCATTTCTTCCTGTGGACAAAGCTCACTTTGATCACTGGATTGAACTGTTTAATGAGACAGTGGATGAACATTTCACAGGAGAAACTGCCGACCGGGCAAAATGGCAGGGACAGCGGATGGCCGAAATGTTTAACTTCAAAATAGAATATTTCCGCAACTCTTCCGTACATCCGATTTTATAATTTTCCTTATTTCCAGCTATTCAAACTATGACCAAGCCCACTCCTCTCAAACGCCATCCTGCGCTCCAACACCTCAGTCATGACCATCATCACGGGCTTTTGCTTTGCTGGAAAATCAGACAGGGATTCAAACTGGGTGTTGATCCAGACCGGATGAAAGCCTACAGCGAATGGTTTTGGAATCACCATCTGGAAGTTCATTTCCGCGAGGAGGAAGAACAACTATTTCCCATACTTGTGGTGGACAACCCACTGATCAAACAAGCCTTAAGTGAGCATAGAAGGCTTAAAAACCTCTTTACAAAATGGGAAAATATCGAAAAAAATCTGGGACAAATCGAAGAAGAACTGGAGCAACACATCCGATTTGAAGAGCGAACTCTTTTCCCATTGATTCAGGAAAACGCTAGTTCCGAACAACTGGAAGCAATTGCCCAAAACGGAAATCAAGAAAAATTTCAAGATAACGATAGTGATCCCTTTTGGATTAAATTAACCTAGTGACTCTTCCAAAACCTGATTTTATCCCAGTACTTCATATTCCTGATATCTGCCTCCCGATAGGGATATAACCTGTTTTTGGACAGGTTATTGATCAAAACGGAAGCAATGAAAAGTGTCAAAACACCGCTCAAAACCGGGTTGAGAACATAGAAATAACCCATTTCCCGCACCTCCGTTGACCCAATATTGGCAATCAATGCAATAGCTCCGCCTGGGGGATGCAGGGTTTTGGTATACTGCATAGCCAGGATAGAAAGGGAAACCGTCAATGCAGGAGATATCCAAATATAGTCCGTGCTGTGAAAAACTTTGTATATACTCACTCCGATAAATGCCGAAATCAAGCTCCCAAAAATCAGCTTCCGTGGCTGAGATGGGGGACTGTTGGTCATCCCAAACAATAATACAGAACTTGCCCCAAAAGCTCCAATCAGAAAAAGAGCGTCCAGATTTCCGACCGTGTAGAAGATATTCTGCATTAGTCCGATACTACTCAAACCTAGAAATGAACCTACAAAAGCCCATAAGTTGTCAATAGGATTGTGCGAAGTCTCGCGATATGCGATCAAGCGTGCTTTTCTAAATCCCTTTTTTATTTTTTGTGTTGGCATAAAAAATAAGTTGAGGGGTAAAAATACACCTCAACTTAAGAAGTGCCAATCCTATTTATATACCGGATTCAAGTGAATGAAATGAAAACCAATCGGAGGACTTCATAAATTCGAAAGCATTCTCACCAATTTCTCGCGGACTTCACCGGCAAGTGGCTCGATCATCGGGTTTTCCACCATCGACATTGCCACCGCAGGATCCATGATTGCCACTTCGAAATTCCCTTCCT
Source organism: Algoriphagus sp. (assembly GCA_029945945.1). Taxonomy (GTDB): domain Bacteria; phylum Bacteroidota; class Bacteroidia; order Cytophagales; family Cyclobacteriaceae; genus Algoriphagus. The sequence continues at coordinate 146,939 of JAQSDM010000007.1, forward strand.
CCACTTCTCTGATTGTGACATTGCAAGGTAAAAGTGTTCCGATATGTGGTTCGGCTTGGAGAACTTTATCCGCAAAAACCGGATTGCAGGCACCCAAAATCAGATAGGGTTTGTAATCTCTGTCCAGCTTTTTCTTCATCGTGGCTTGGATATCTATTTCAGTAAGAATACCGAATCCCTCAGTTTTGAGGGCAGCCTCCACGTTGGACCTAACGGACATTATGTCTTGGGCATGGACGATTTTGGATTGAAAGTAGGTCATGGGATTTAAAATTTTTGGTAAGTGAATTTGCAATTCAACAAGATTAAAACGCAACCAGAGGAATAACAGACATCTGATTTTCAGATATAATGCCAGCTATTTCCTTCGGAAAGCACAGAAGCTGTAATTCTGCTCCACTCCTCCCGGAGTAATATGATCGGAGTTCAGACATTTGATCGGTTCGAAATAGTTGCTGAAAAAATCAATTAGTTCCTCGGTCGAATATTGAGTCACAGGAAGTCCGCTGCAATTCGTCGGGCCGGTCTTTGAGAAAGTCCCAATGATCAGGAAACCTCCGGACTTTACAGCTCGCCTGACAAGATTGAGGTAATGCTGAAGTTCTTCGCTTTCTCTCAAAAAGTGAAAAGCGGCACGATCATGCCAGACATCGTATTTTTCATCGAGTTGGCATTTACTCAGATCGTCCACGATCCATTGAACTTCATCTGCAAGGCTTCCCAATCTGATTTGCGCATTATGAATCGCTGCTGCAGAAATGTCCAGCACTGTGATGTTTTGATAGCCCATTTCAAGCAAGTAATCTACTAACAAACTATCTCCTCCACCCGCATCCAGGATTTTAGCAGATTTCGGAATTTCCAGGTACTCAAAGAAATTGAGTGAAACGATGGGTTTTTGCTGAAACCAACCCACCCGAGTAGTATCCTTGGTTTCGTAGACATTTTCCCAGTGTTTTTGAAGGTCTGTAGCGTACATGGCGTTTTATCTGGTTTTCAAAACCTGCCTTTTGGCTTTTATTCTGTCCCCAAATATCCAGAATTCGAACTTGGTGAACTGTAACATTTCATACACAGGATGAATCCTTTTGAAGGGCTTTTCGCTCAGCTTTTCAGATAAAGGACACCTAAAAGTCTTATTTACCCGCCTCAATTTCCCTGCGGTAAAACAGGTTGCGATCTGACTTTTGTCATGCTTTTCGCTCGAAAAAAGAGGAAAATTGCATCGCCTGAATGATGAAAATATTCATCTGAAAAACTTAACTCCCGGCCCTCTTAAGGGCACTACGAAACCTATGCAAACCAACACCTCTGCTCATACCTTTCACATCCCTGTGATGGGATTGGGGTATACCGTTGATACTCCAGTGAAAGTTGCCCAATACGGAATCTCAAGTGTGGTTTCGATTATGGACGACCAACTTCTGGAAGTAATGAGGAAGATTTATTCCCATAAATGGAACATTCCATACAAGGAGATTCCGATTCATCTGGAAGATTCAAGGGCAAAACGAATCACAAGCTACCTTAATCTATTGCACGACATCATCGATCATCAGATGAAGGAAATGCAGGATAGTGACTTGGGTCCCGAAAGTCCCCTGACCAAATACCTCGAACTACTTCCCATTGGCAGTCCACTGAGTCTCTTGGAAGAAGAGTTGAAACTTGCTTCATCAGAGCGAAAAGAGGAGATAATCCAGGAAATCAAAGATCAGCTGGTAGCCGGAAATGTGGACGTGAATATCATGACCAAAGTGGATAAGCTGAATTACGATGAAAATGGAAATGAACTTCCAAGAGAGTTTTCGGATGCTTTATCTGCTCTCCGAGGATTTGCCCAAAGCAAGCTTCACGCTTCTGTAATATTTTCAGCAGGAATGAATCCGGCGCTTTATGGCTACCTGGAAAAATTCCCCGACTTCTTTCCTGATCATACAGGAGCAATTGCAAAAAGAGTAATCTTAAAAGTAAGTGACTACCGGTCCGCTCTGATTCAGGGCAAGTTTTTGGCGAAAAAGGGGGTCTGGGTTTCAGAATTCAGAATCGAATCCGGACTCAATTGCGGAGGCCACGCTTTCGCAACTGATGGATTCCTAATCGGTCCGATACTGGAAGAGTTCAAACAAAACAGGACCACTCTGACCGAGAGTATTTTCCAAACATGCCAGCAGGCTTTAGCGGAAAAAGGTCTTCCATTGCTTCCTGAGCAAATCGGAATCAAGATTACGTATCAGGGAGGAATTGGTACGGCAACAGAAGATTCCTTTTTGAGGAATTATTATGAACTCGATGGCACAGGATGGGGCAGCCCATTTTTGCTCGTACCCGAAGCCACTTCTGTAGATGACGACACGATTCAAAGAATCATAAAAGCTAAAAATTCCGATTTTTACCTGAGCTACGCTTCGCCTTTGGGCATCCCTTTCAACAACCTGCGAACCAGCAGTGGCGAAGAACAACGACAAATGCGAATTGAAAAGCACCGTCCGGGAAGCCCGTGTTACAAGAAGTTCTTAAGCTTCAGCAAAGAATTTACCAAAATCCCGATCTGTACTGCTTCCAGACAATACCAAAGTCTGAAAACCAAGCAATTCGAGAAAGGAGAAATATCCCGGCATGACATGGATCTGATCCTGGAGAAAGATTGTCTCTGCGAAGGACTTAGCGCTCCGGCAATTCTTGCAAACGGAGAAATACCAAAGAGAAACCTGACTGCCGTGACCATTTGCCCGGGTCCAAATCTTGCGTATTTCAAAGGAATCTTCAGTTTGAAAGAAATGGTGGATCATATCTACGGCAAAATCAACCTCAAACTGGAGCTGGAAAGACCTCATGTATTTGTAAAAGAATTGCAGCTGTATGTGACCTATTTGAAAAAGGAGTTTGATGAATTCCTGCCGGAAAAGTCAACCAGGAAAGAAGCCTATTTGGATAAATTCAGAAAGAATCTGATCCAGGGGGTGGAATATTATCAAAACCTGGTCAACTCGTTCCAAGTGGATTCGGAAGAAATAATGGAGAAAATGAAACATCATCTCTTAGCCCTTCAGGGAGAAATCGAAAACCTGGAGCTGAAGTTGGTTGAAAGCTAAAATTCATTCCAAAATAAAATCAGGCTTAAAGAGAAATATATTCGGATAAATTAGTCCTTTTATTTTTTCTTTTTAATTTTGAGCGAAAAAAATCATCAGGAGCCCAAAAAGCTCCTTTTCTTTAATTTAAATAAAGGATATTTTTATCTTTTTATATCGTGAAACACCTCAAGCCAATTCACATCCTTCCGCTGGTTCTTATAGGGCTTTTAGCCGGGATTTCAGGTGGCTGGATTCGTTTAGGAAGCGTCATAATTCCACTGACGGAAGCTGCTGCCCAGCATGGATTATTGATGGTGGGAGGATTACTGGGTACGTTGATTTCTCTGGAGCGAGGGATGGTGATGAAGCAAAAAGCCTGGTTTCTGGTGCCAATAATGAGCGGACTTTCCTCTTTGTTTTTCATTGCAGGAGAGTCGCAGATTGGGATTATTCTTCTAATGGCGGCTTCATTTGGACTTTCGGCGATCATGCATTTGCAGTCGGTACGGCATCCTCATTTTCACAGCTACCTTATTTATCTGGGAGCCGTTTGCTGGTTTCTGGGCAATTACCTGGTTTGGTATTACGGCCTGATCGCCGCCGGCACTACCTGGTGGATTGGTTTTTTGCTATTCACCATTTTGGGAGAGAGACTGGAGTTGAGTCAATTCTTGCCGGTACCAGACTGGTCCAAAAAACTTCTGGGAGCACTTGCCGGATTGTTTTTCATTGGATTGGTAGTCCCCTTTCATGGTTGGGGAAATGAAATTCTCGGAGTAGCCGGAGTACTTCTCGCAGCTTGGCTCCTGTATTTTGACATGGCAAAAGTAGCGGCAAAGAAAGGCAATCAGTTTCGCTACATCGGAATCGGCCTCCGGGTGGGATACATCTGGCTGCTGATCCATGGCTTGATTTTACTGTTACTCGAAGGTCATTCCCTTTATTATGACCTGCTGCTTCACACGTTCTTTTTGGGATTTACATTTTCCATGATTTGGGCACATGCGCCAATTATATTTCCGCTCATCTTTGGCATCCGGGAGACACCATATCACCGCATTCTTTGGTGGGGATGGGGGATTTTCCAAGTGACACTGGCAGGAAGAATCGCATCGAGCGGATTGGAACTGATGGAATGGAGAAAATTCTTCGGCGTTGCGAATGGATGGACCATCCTTGGCATGTTTGCCCTGATGGGCGGAATTGTGATTTGGAAAATACGCTCTGGCAGTTCGTTAAAGAATTCTAAAGAAATTCTTATTTGAACAAGCCGACCGATCGGCATAAATAAAACTCCGCTTTATTCTCCGGGAAGAAACTTCTTCCTCTTGGTTCGCGTAAAATTTCCTTAGGTTTTCTTGATTACAAAAAACCGGCTCCTGATAGAAGCCGGTTTTTTTTATTCAATAATCGGAAAGCAATTATCAACTGATGATTCCGGCAGAATCATTAATTTTTGAGTTTTTAAGAACCTCCAGAAAATCTTTCAAATGCTCTATTTCCACGTGATCCATCACGACAATCTTGTACCAAAGATTTGCATCATCATGGGACTGAGGCACAAGATTAAACTTATGAGCTACAGATTTGGGAACCGCAGAAGATCGAATTGCGACGATGTTCATTTCCGGTTCCCTGAAATATGGAATTGCTAATTCATCGAGTTGCTTGCAAAGCCAGTTTGTTCGCATCTTGAGGACGGAAATTTTTTCAAACCATTTATGCGGTCCGTAAGTCGTCAAAATAATCCAGACAGCAACTGCATTTGCACCGGATCTGCTTCCGCATAAGGTTAAATCCAGTCCTTCCACATATTTGGCTTCCTTGGTTACGACAAACTCTATCAGTCCTTTCCTGCAAACAAAAATCCCCGTTCCATAAGGCGCCTGAAGCATCTTGTGGGCATCGATGGTAATTGAGCTGATGTCCGGATTTTGAAAATTAATTTTGCTTTCATGGTCTCCAAAAGGATAGACAAATCCTCCGTAAGCTCCATCAACATGGATCCGATAGGACAAGCCCAGGGATTTCAAGACGGTTGAAAAAAGCCCGGGATCGTCCACCGACCCAAACATCGTGCTTCCCAAATTAGAAATGACGATGAAGTATTTTTTACCAGAATTGATCGCGTTTCGAACTGCCTTATCGATAGCATCGATACTAAGTTCGCGGGTGTCCGGATGAACTGGAACGGAGACCAAATCGAGCATAAGTACATTAGCACCTTTTGGAATCGAATAATGGGCATCTTCAGAGGCCAAAATGGCAATTTCTTCCAATCGGGCCCGGTATTTTTTCATGAATTCATTCCGATAAATCCAAAGCGCCTGTATGTTCGCTTCTGTACCTCCCGGTGAAATATATCCGTCAAATTCCCCCTCTCCTATTTTGAACAAATCCACACCGATCATATTCAGGACTTCCCGCTCGATCGCTTGGGTTCCTTTGAAGGAATACTCTGAAGTGCCATAAGTATGGCATCCGATATGATTTGGGTTTGCGATATAGGTATTCAACACGGGCATTTCCCTGAGGAAAAGAGATTCATTCGCAAAAACCCGCTCGTCGAGCTTGGAAGCCGGATACCCCAAATTGGCATCTTTGCTGAAGTCAACATTATCTTTCAAAGCCCGCTGAACCCGATCAAGTCTCTCTTCAGGGCTCAGCTTTTTCCAATAATTCATCTGAATATTCATTCCGACAGATTTTAGACCCCAACCCGCTTTGCGGATAGTAGTCAGTTTCAAACTTCCAAATCACTCGATTTCAAGGTGCATTTTTGAAGATAAACTTCACTCCGAAAGATGACTTTTATCATAAAGGATATTTTTATCCTTTTTTACCTTCGGATGAATATTTAATTAATTAACCCATGAAACATCTTCTCTCCATTACCTTCGGAATAGCAGTAATTCTCGTTACCGCAGGTTGCGGTGGCCAGCCAGCCGGTGAAGCTACTGCTGATAGTTCCACAGAATCTGCCCCAGCTGTAGGCCAATCCGGTGTACAAGACAGCGAATCAAAACCCAATGTGGTCCAGGTAGCCGTAGGGTCACCAGATCATACCACATTGGTGGCCGCTTTACAGGCTGCCGAATATGTAGATGTACTTACTAATGTGGGACCGTTTACAGTTTTTGCTCCGACAAATGCAGCGTTTGACCTGCTTCCAGCCGGCACAGTAGACAATTTAGTGAAACCAGAAAACCAACGAAAACTCCGGGATATTCTCGAATACCACGTCCTCTTGGGAGTTTACAAACCTGAAGACTTCGTCAATGGAAGAAATCTTGGAACCGCAGACGGCCGAAATGTGACTATTGCAGTAGCCGAAGATGGAACAGTAACTATCAACGGAGCAAAGATCATTGGGACTGTACCTGCTTCCAATGGTATCATTCACGTGATTGACCAGGTTCTTATTCCAGCAGATAAATGATAGATTGATTTAATATGGTTGAAATGGGAGAAAGGCCGGATCTATGTTAGATCCGGTTTTTCTTTTAATGTGAGTTCCTCAAGTGTTTGAGAAAAAAAAAAAAAAAATGAAACCAATCTTCAATAAATATTAGAGACTAATCCCTCCTTTTTATCAGGAGGAAAGAGGAGATTTTTAATGATGGTCTGTTTTTAAAACCCAAAATAATCCATTGGTACTGCCAAAATTAGATACAGTCAGATTTCTTTCATTGCTCTGAGATTACTCCTTAAATTTCGGACAATTAACTCCGTCATGTTTTCAAAAGCTTCCCAATACGCCATTAAAGCAATCATTTTCATTTGGACTCAAAGTCTTCAGGATCGAAAAGTGGGTTCAAAAGAAATCGGAGCAGGCATTGCTGCACCGGAAGCTTTTACCGCAAAAATCCTCCAAATCCTGAGCAAAGCCCAATTGGTTGGTTCCATCAAGGGACCGAATGGTGGCTTTTTCACAGACGACACGCATGGTAAATACACGTTGAAAGATGTTGTGAAAGCAGTGGATGGAGAAACTCTTTTTACCGGTTGTGCAGTGGGCTTACCAAAATGCTCTGAGACAAATCCATGTCCGCTTCATTTTGAAATAGTGAAGTGCAGGAAGGAACTCGATCTAATGCTAACTTCAAAAAGTATGAAGACTTTGGCAATAGAAGTTATCAAAGGAGAAACGAACCTTGCCAGAATTGTGAAGTAGATTATCTGATTCAAAATCAGTCTTATACAAAAAAGAAACACCTTGAATCTGAATATTCAAGGTGTTTCTTTGTCAAGTCAAGCCAATAATCCTCCTTAGCGAGGAAGTGAAACAAAAAAAGTAGAACCAAGATTTTTTTCTGTCTCTGCCCAGATTTTACCACCGTGTCTATCAACAAACTCTTTGCAAAGGATTAAACCTAGTCCGGTGCCTTTTTCGCCATTGGTTCCTATTGAAGAAAAAGAGGTATCTAATCTAAATAGCTTGTCAAGTTCGTCTTTGGCTATTCCTATTCCAAAATCTTTTACTCCCAAGGTTACTGTATTAAGTTCTCCTTTTGAGAAAAGGAGAATTTCTCCTCCAGGCTTTGAGAATTTCACTGCATTTGAAATCAGATTTCTCAGAATCGTAGCCAGCATATCTTCATCAGCATGAATCACCATTTCTTCCGGTATTTTTTTTCTAATAGTGATATCCTTTTGTTGGGCGATTTGGTCGTACATGTCTGTTACTTCATTCACAACTTCTATCAACACAATATTCCTGGGATTAAAGTTGATTCTTCCTGTCTTAGATTGGGCCCATTTCATTAGGTTACCCAGCAGATCCATAGCCCTTAAAGAAGAATCCAGTATGATCCCTGCAAACTCCTCGACTACCTCAAATTTTTTCTCACGAACTTTCATCACCAGCAACTCGCTGTATCCTATGATTGAATTGAATGGGTTCTTCAGATCATGGGCAATGATTGAGAAGAACTTATCTTTTTCCGAATTCAGAATATGAAGCTGCCTGACTACTTCTTCTAAATCCAGCTCGGCTTTTTTGCGGTCTGTAATATCCAAAATAGTAAGGAGGCAATTATCATCATGCTCTTCCTCTACTATGGCGGTCAGTTGAGCGTAAATAGGAGAATTACCAGTTCCCAATACAGTCATTTCGCTGACAAGTTTGGTTTTGCTTTCAAAAGCTTTATCGAGAAAAAGGCTGAAAGCCAGAAGACCTTTCCCATCTAAAAATTGCCCGAAGTGTCTGTTTTTAAGGAAAGACCGTTCTTTCCCTAACATCTTGGCCCCGATGAGATTCAGCTCCAGAATTTTTCCTTCTTTCGAAAGGGTGAAATACCCGATAGGTGCAAAATCGTACAGGGAAGTATACTTTTGAGCGATATTTTCGGATCTCTCCCGGGACAAAATCAATTCCTCGTTTTGAAGTTCTAACTCAATCTGATGAACTTCGAGCTCATGAACAAGCCGTAAAAGGTCCGATTCAGTAGGGACTACCTTGCGTTTCGATATTTTACTTTTCAAAATATCTTCCGCCTTTTTTCGAAGCTGATTTGGATCAAACTGATTAACAGGGTCCATTTTTCTAAAAATTAAAGCCTTGGTTCAGGAAGCTCACATTAAGAAATTACGCAAACAGAAGTTAAAAAATGTTTCGTTTATAATCCATCCTAACCAATAAAATATCCCGTTTATTTTTTCTTAGGATGTAATTTTTGAAGTGAATCGTTTAATTCTTTGAGTTCAATTTCCAGCATTTTGGCGATGGTGATATCAGAAAATGTTATAACTACTCCATCTACTTTATCGGCCAACGTTCGATAAGGCATGATTCGCACACTGAACCAACGATTATCGTTGGTGGAGATAGCTTTTTCCATCGTGTTCAATGTCTTCAGTACAGAGATGGCATGAGCTCCTATTTCAGGGTAATTCAAATTAGTCGCTAAGTCTGTGAAGGGTCTTCCAATATCGCTGTCTCTGATCTTTAAAATGTTTTGGACATGATCAGTAAAGCGTCGGATGTTGAATTCTTTGTCAAGGAAGAGTGTCGCTATCTCAGTGCTATTGAGTAGGTTTTTCATGTCGTCATTGGCACGTATAAATTCATTCACTTTACTCTGCAGCTCAATGTTTACAGTTTGAAGTTCCTCATTCATGCTTTGCATTTCCTCTTTCGAGGTTGTGAGTTCCTCATTTGTCGACTGCAATTCTTCATTAGTGGATTGCAATTCCTCATTGGTTGATTTCAGTTCTTCCTGTGAGGTTTGCATTTCTTCACGAGTACTTTGAAGCTCCTCATGGCTTCTCCTCAGTTGTTCCTCCAATTCTTTTAATTTGATCGACGACCTGCTTTTTCCCTCCCGGGTTTTGGAATCTGGTTTTTCAGCAGATTCTTTCACATCAGAAAATATAATGATTATCAGCCCCTTGACAGAATCAGGAGCATCCAATCGCTGGACTGTCACATCAACATAATGGAAAGTTCCATTTCCTTGGATTCTGGCATTTTGAATGACAACCGGTGAATAATCCCGCATGGCTTTTCGAATGGCTTCCGAAAGGTCCGGTCTCAAACCTTCCCTGACCATCGCATAAATGTTCATGTTGGCTTTGCCGGCAGCCGGCTCGATGTACTTTCCGGTACGACCTGTGATGAAAATAATATCACCTTTTTCATTCACCAATACGCTGGCTGGAGAAAATTTTTGAAGTAAAATCTGCTCGGTAATCGTCTGAATATTATCCAAAACTTTTGGGATAAACTTTTTTTCTGTTGTTAAGCTTCTATTTCTAAAAAATGCACTGGGAAAATCCGACAATTCAGCTGAAGAAACAGCTGAGATTCGTCTGAATATTTTCATTTTGGTGTCAATCTCCCTGAATCCTTCCGTAGAAACTCCCAGAGATTCAGCTTAACCCAGAACAAGGATTCCACCCGGATTGAGGCTATAATTGAAGAGAGAAATGAGTTTCTTCTGCAATTCAGGTTCCATGTAGATGAGCATATTTCGACAAGTCAAAATATCCAGCTTGGTGAATGGAGGATCTTTAATAATGTTTTGAGGTGCAAAAACAACCATTTCCCGAATACCATTACTAATCCGGTATCCATTTACTTCCTTGGTAAAAAATCGATCGAGCCGTTCCGCCGATACCTCGGCACTTATATTTTCGGCATAGATTCCGGCCCTCGCTTTTTCTACAGAATCTTTGTCTAAGTCGGTGGCAAATATTTGAAGTGTAAGTCCTTTTTGATTTTGCAATTTTTCAACTACTTCTTTGAAAACCATCGCAAGAGAATATGCTTCTTCTCCAGATGAGCAAGCGGTCACCCAAGCCCTGAAAATATGTCGATTAGGTACATCTTTGATCATTTCTGGGATAATGCTATTCCTGAGCTTTTCCCATACCTCCGGGTCTCTGAAAAAGCTGGTAACCCCAATCAGTAACTCCTTGAAAAGTATTTCAACTTCAGCTGGATTTTCTTGCAAAAACCGCACATAGGAACTTATTTTTTCAATTTTATGGATTCCTTTTCTTCGTTCTATTCTGCGAAACAAGGTGTTCTTTTTGTAAAGCGAAAAGTCATGGCCGGAATGCTCCCGAAGTAAAATGATGATTTTATCCAGGTGACTTTTACTTTTTTCATCAATTGATTCAGTCGACTCTGCTGTTGGCACCAGTTTTAGCAGTGCCAGTAACTTAACCGGTAACTCATTGGCCGGAGCTATTACATCCGCGATCACGGCATTTATTGCATTGCTCGGCATTGCATCAAATTTGGCCGATTTGGGATCCTGGACCATCACAATTCCATTTTTCTCTTTGATCGCTTTTATACCCTGGCTCCCATCACTTCCCATTCCTGAAAGAATCACCGCGACACTATTTTGGCTTCGGTCATTGGCCAGAGATTTTAAGAAAAAGTCTATCGGCAGTCGAAGTCCACGGGATTCGACCGGGGTAAACAAATGAAGTTTTCCGTTTAGGACCGAAAGACTTTTATTTGGGGGAATGACATAGATAGAATTGTGCTCCACAATGTGCCCGTCAGTTGCCTGCTGAACATGCATGTCGGTAACACGCTGTAATAGCTCCGGCAAAATCCCAACATGGGTCGGGTCAAGGTGTTGAATGACGACAAAAGCCATCCCTGAATCTGCAGGCATATTGCTAAAAAACTGCTCAAGAGCCTCTAATCCACCTGCTGAAGCACCTATTCCTACGATAGGAAATTTGGCAGAGGAAGATTCTTTCTTTTCAGTTGGATTCTGTATTTCAATCTTCTTCTGATTATTATTCTTCTCCATTTGCCGTCTTTTTTGCACCAATTCAGTGATGTTATGAAGGTAGACTATTATCTACCCAAATGACTATTTATAAAAAAGCTTTATAAAGAAAAAGCCCTCAATCATTAAAAATTGAAGGATTTGCAATGAATTATTGGAGTTTAAGGGCTTTAATCCTCGCGAATAAACAGTTTACCCCCAAAGCTTTATCGCATTTTCAGTATCAATCAGGTTTCTGGCAATTAGACTGAGTCTTGATTGACCGAATGAATCTATTAAAAAGTCTCTTAATATATTTCAAATAAGAGGTTCAATTTGAAAATTCCAGAAAGATTATTTACGGAAATCTTTTTTAAGGGAAGCGGCTAACTTCTCCAAATCTTCATCCATACAAAGAGGCATGAAATCGATCCTATATTTTTCAAATTTCTCCCTTCTAAGTTGTAAAATCCTGTTTCTCTTAATCAGTGTCTTTGCATGAAAAAGCTTGATTAGAGCTCCTTTTTTCTTAGCGTTTGGCCTTACTTTTTTTCGGATCAACGGAAAATCCACCAGAGAGCTTTCGTTATTTTTCAGAGTTTTAGGGACATTGTCTTCCAACACCTTTTCTTTTCCAGAAAGATCCTGAGAAGGCACTTTTGAAAAAGCTAAGTGATTGTCGCTCTTGATGCCTGTTACTCTGATTCTGCCCATGGTCCGAAGTTTATCAAAGCTAAGAATCAAAAGAGTCCCAAAAATACCCTGTACAGGGTATTTTTGGGACTTAAATTAAGATCCTGATTTGATCCTTTTGGCCAATACAGTCGATGGGGTTTAGCTTGGGTATTTTCCAGGTAGCTCCTTGTCAAATTCATGATTTTGATAGGAAGGCGGGAGATATATTTTTCCTGATAGATCTAAAAATTAGCTTAGTCATTTGAAACCAAATGCGATCTGAAATCAAGTCGGGGTGACAGGATTTGAACCTGCGACCACACGCCCCCCAGACGTGTACGCTACCGGACTGCGCCACACCCCGATTTCACGACGAAAATAAAAAAATCAATTTCAAATTTCAATCGCTTATCAGGAGGATTTCTCTCTCACGATTTCAGAAATTGAATGATAGGCTGATCAGGATTTGGATCAACTTTAAATTCCGAAAACTTAATTTACAGGCAGGACTAGCTAATGTTTTTGATGATAGCCTGAAAATTTGAAGCGCAGCAGGTTGGACAGAGGCAAACCTCAGATTTCGAATCCTCGGCTTTTCTCATCGCTTCTTTCCCATTGTTAAATGGTCCAAGGTAATCCCGATCAAGTGCGCTAGGCAATGAGTCACACTCTCTGTCGTGAATTTCGAATTTGCCTTCTGAGTTTGGCTTCGAGTTAAGATAAAAGAATTTCATTTGTCGTTTGGTCAAAATGTAGAACCAAAAATACACTTCCTAAAACTTCGATAACATACCCTATATCGGGTATTTTTAAGCAGTTTCTTGTTACTTATTCAGAGAATTGTCCTTATTCCTCTCCTTTGACCCGTTCGGATTGCCTCATCGGCATAGCATCTATAATTATAAAAATCTGGTCTGAATTTGGAAAAGTGGTTCCTGAATTTTTCACTCCGCCGTCGAGACCCACCAATGCCCATATCACTGGTTGACTACCTTTTTTGGGAATGAGTTTTAAAAAATCAGCTGTTTTAAGTTCTCCTTTAAAGTTAGATTCGATTAAAGCTCCGTTATTAAAATGCATAACAAGGAGTTTCCTTTCTGAAAGATCTTTTTGAAGCTCATTTGTAAACCATGCTGAGCAATCGCCTTCACCATCAATCAGAATAATTCTGTTTTTCCAGACAAAATACTCCGGAGTTGATGGGACGCCGGTAAAAGGGGTTTGTATCAAAATCAATAAAGTAAAAATCCAGAACATATTTACTTAACTAGCCTCCGGCCAAGGAGTTTAGCATTTTAAAGATTCTCTTTAAAAAATCTGTTAAATAATACCTCCCACTCCTCATCCAGACTCAAATCTGGTCGCTTCTCTCCTGCCTTTCCATACCAATAATCTGCATTCCAGCTATCGCCTTCTTTTCTATGTAAATAAGCATGAACTCGGGAAGCGGATTTGGAACTTAAATGATCAACCTGATCGTGGGCAAGTTTCCAATCTCCTTTTGCGTCGTACCAAAGGGCTTTGAGCTCAGGACTGAGGTCTTTTTCCGAGTCAGCCTTGCTTAGAAACACTTCTTTTGATTTGCTCATAGTTACTTTCCTTGAGGAAGTAAAAGTCATTTATTTAATTTTTTTATGCTTTTCGGAATCCCCTATCTCAATCCTATTTCACTTCCTTTGGCACATTTCCATGGTATGAAAATTTCTTTTGATAAGCTTCAGCCAAAGCTATAAGCTTACTTTCATCAAAATAATTTCCCACCAGCGTGATGCTTGTTGGCCTTCCTTTATCATCAAATCCATTTGGCAAACTCAAAGCCGGATGCCCGGTCAGGTTGGTGATCAGCATTTGCTGTCCCCCAAAAGTCGGAGAAATGATGACATCGTACTCTTGAATCAAATCCTGCATTTCTTCAATCAACAATCTTCTGTGCCTATTGGCCTGAAGGTACTCCACCGCAGGAATAAACCTCGACTGTCTCAGTGAGTTGGCGCGGGAATCTTTATGGTGCTCCTCCATCAGGCTGTCTCTGCCAGACAAAAGCAATTCGTCAAAAAATGCTCCTGATTCAGCTCTGAGAATAATATCAAACACTTTAAATGGATATCCATCCGGCATGTCCACTTTTTCAGGATCAATGCCGATTTTCCTGAATTCGGCCAAAGTCCGCTCATTATGAACTCTGTTTGCAGTAGTATCAGAATCAAATTGACTGAAAAAGTAGCCTACTTTCAAGTCTTTCAGATTTACGGCATCCTGATAATCAAATGCTGCATCCTGTACGGATCGGTCAGCCTTGTCTTGTCCCCGGATATAATCATAGACTATTGCACAATCAGTTGCATTACGACAAATAGGCCCAACCTTATCCATACTCCAGGATAGCGTCATAAAACCTGATCGACTTACTGCACCAAAAGTAGGTCTGAGTCCGGTCACTCCGCAGCGGGTTGAGGGAGAAATGATGGACCCAAGTGTTTCGGTTCCGATGGAAAAAGCAACTAATCCTGCTGAAGTTGCCGAAGCAGAACCTGCAGATGAACCGTTAGCTCCCTGAGTCAGGTCCCAGGGATTTTTGGTTTTTCCACCAAACCAGACATCGCCTCTTGCCAGACTTCCTGAAACCATTTTCCCAATGAGCACAGCACCTGCCTCTTCTAGTCTTTTGGCAACCGTTGCAGTTTCGTCTATTACCTGATCTTTGTAAGGAGCCGCTCCCCAAGTGGTTGGATAACCCTGAACTGCAGCCAAGTCCTTTATTCCGTAAGGAAGCCCATGAAGTGGCCCTTTGTAATTTCCGCTTGCGATTTCGGCATCAGCCCTACGTGCCTGCTTCAAAGCCAACTCTTCGGTGACAGTGATGAAAGCCTGAAGCATCGGATCATATTTCTTGATTCTTTCCAGGTATAGCTCCGTCAATTCCACCGAAGTTATCTGCCTTGATTTGATCAAACCTGCCAATTCCATGATTGACAGGAAGGCGATAGATTCTTTTTCCTTTGGAAGTTTTACATTTTCATCAACTTCCCATTGATTCAATCCTTTTGAGGGATTAATCAGAAGATCCATGGGATAAGGATCAAAAGACATGGCAGGTACGATTTCGTTCCCCAAAGGAAATGTGCGCATGGAATCATACCCTTTTCGATTGTCTTCCAGATAGGATAAAAGGGTATCTATTTCTGCATCCCCGAAACTCAGATTCATGATTTTTTGAGCCGACTTTACATCGGTTGAATTGATGGATTCAAAATTCTGTGAGATGATAAAGCCAGAAAATACCCCTGCCAGGAAGAGGAGCCATAGCCGTTTTTTCATTTTTGAGCGATTAACAGGAAAGTTGATTTTGATCAAATTTGAATCGGGTAATCCGGGAAACAAATATGAATTTCAATCTAAGCTTTCCTATTCCTCAAAACCAATTTTTTTATTTGGGCTGTTTCAAAAAGATCTGTTTGAAATAATTACCCTAGTTTGCGCAAAGGGGAGTTTCTTAAAATGGTGTTAAAAACCTCCCTCGACTCAGGCATGGACAAGATATTCGAGTTGGTAAATCATACTTTCGAGTTTTGCGAGATTGATTTGCTTTTGAGGTTCCAACTGCGTTTGAGCGAAATCAGTGTGATAGCGATGGTTGCTGACGAATTCTCTGGAAAGCTTCAAAAAAGGTAATAACTCAACCACCTTTCCGCTGATTTTTTCTCGCTCTTTCTTTAACAGAAGGGTTTGATCAAACCAATCATCCTTACTGAGATGGTACAAGTCCGAGTCACAAAGGATTGATTCAAATAAATCTTTGGGTTGCTGGGGAATCTTGGTTGCGAGGATGGCGGATTGGATTCTCTCTATTCTGACAGGATCAATCCCGAACTGACCCAAAAATTCACCTGCCATTTCGGCTCCTTGGGCTTCATGCTCTACAGGATTACCATCCCAATAGCCAATATCATGGAGCCAACCTGCCAGAAACAAGTCTATTTGATCCCTTTTCGGAAGTTGATAATGATTTGCAAGCTCCCCTACCCGCTTGACAATAGAAACCGTGTGATCCAGATTGTGATAACAAATCTCAGGCTTCAATTCAGTAGCAAACAACTTTCGTATCCAGATTTCAAAATTTTCAAGTTGAATTTCCATCTCTAACAGCTTATTTTGAGAAGTTTAAAAATGGAATATAGTTTTCGTTTGAATAGTATGCAAATATCTAAGTTATTCGTTTGCGGTTTTTTGATTTTGTCCCAGTGTGCTCAAAAAAAATCTAATGATATGTCGGAAAAATTTCTGGATTCTTATTCAATGGGTGAAATGATATCCGTCTCACTACCCCAAGAATTGAAAGAAATTTCGGGCTTGGAATGGGTCGGTAAAGATCAATTATGGGCTGTAGAGGATGAATCGGCAGAGATATTTCGAATAAATCCCCAGACAGGTGATATTATCCAAAAGATGAAATTTGGGAAGAAAGCTGACTTCGAGGACTTGGTTGTAATCGATGGGACTGCCTGGATATTACAAAGTAATGGTGATATCTATAAGGTCACAGATCCTTTTGGCACCACCAGTGAAACCACTCAATTTGAATTTCCCAGCATCGGAAAAAGAGACATGGAAACCTTGTTAGCTTCAGAAAACAAAAAGGCTCTCTGGATATTTTGTAAGGATTGCGAAATTGACAAAGGATCAGAAGGAGCCTCAGCTTTCAAATTTGACCTTGAAACTCTGCAATTCGATATCACTCCCTTTCATAAGCTGGAAAGCAAAGACCTCAAACCACTTCTTCAAAATCAAAATTCAAAATCACTGAAAATACAGCCTTCAGCAGCGGCATTTCATCCGATAGAAAAAAAGATTTATGTGATTTCCTCCTCCGGAAACTGGTTATCAATCATGGGTGCGGATTTGAATCCTCTGGAAGTGCATAGGCTGGATCCTATACTTTTCAAGCAACCGGAAGGGATTACTTTTGATCCTGCCGGAAACCTATACATTTCCAATGAAGCTGCGGGCGGTCAACCCAATCTGCTAATCTTCCCTTATAAACCTTGAGGAGTAAGATCGATTCCTTGATC
The DNA here is from genome assembly GCA_029945945.1 of Algoriphagus sp. Lineage (GTDB taxonomy): Bacteria > Bacteroidota > Bacteroidia > Cytophagales > Cyclobacteriaceae > Algoriphagus. Next base: position 163,991 of record JAQSDM010000007.1, read on the forward strand.
CCCGACCTATTAATTTGATTTGGATCTCCGGACCTGAATTATTCCTTATAAATTCTCCCTTTCCTGGACTCAGCCGCTGAAAGGGAAAAATTACATTTTGGAAAAATTCAACCCCCTTTTGCTTCAAATCCCGATTTAAATGGGCGAATAATTGAAAAATTTTTAATAAAACCTCTGAGATCACCCAAAAATCCGATTTTTTCTACGGGTTGGCAGGATCGGGAGAAATTATATCTTTGCGCAATTATTTATTTCAAACGAATACAACGGTATTTAATACTCTATGGAACAAGCATTGATTTACATGGTTCCCGCACTGGGAGTTGTCGGCCTGATTGTAATGGCTATCAAATCTGCCTGGGTTGTCAAGCAAGACACAGGCGATGAAAACATGATGCAACTCGCCGGCTATATTGCCGACGGAGCCATGGCATTTTTAAGAGCAGAATGGAAAGTTCTTTCCTATTTCGCAGTGATAGCGGCTATTGTACTAGCTTGGTCCGGAACTCTGGTAGAAACATCGGATCCAACTATTGCAATTTCTTTTCTTATTGGCGCATTTCTCTCTGCTTTCGCAGGATATATAGGAATGAAAATCGCTACCAAAGCAAACGTAAGAACTACTCAGGCTGCACGAACCAGCTTAAAGCATGCACTCAAGGTGTCTTTCACAGGCGGATCCGTCATGGGACTTGGAGTGGCAGGATTAGCAGTTTTGGGTCTTGGATCCTTATTCATCATCTTATATCAGATATTTGTAGTGAGTGTTGGCGCCGGAGTGAATGGCGTTGAAATGGAAAAAGCATTGGAAGTATTGGCAGGTTTCTCTCTTGGAGCTGAGTCAATCGCACTTTTTGCCCGAGTAGGCGGTGGTATTTATACCAAAGCTGCTGACGTCGGAGCTGACCTGGTAGGTAAAGTAGAAGCAGGAATTCCTGAGGATGATGTAAGAAACCCTGCAACTATTGCTGATAACGTGGGAGATAACGTAGGTGACGTTGCCGGTATGGGCGCCGATTTGTTCGGTTCGTATGTTGCGACAATCCTTGCAACCATGGTTTTGGGCCGTGAGATTGTATCAGTTGATGCATTTGGCGGTATCGCTCCGATCTTGCTTCCAATGGTATTGGCAGGTTTGGGAATCGTGTTCTCTATTATGGGAATGGCTTTCGTTACAATTAAGGATGACAAAGGAGATGTTCAGAAAGCTTTGAACATGGGCAACTGGTCATCCATCCTTTTCACAGGTATTGCTTCTTTCTTCGTCGTGCAATACATGCTTCCTGAGACTCTTATGATCAGAGGCTATGAATTCACCAACATGGATGTATTCTATGCAATCGTATTGGGTCTGGTAGTTGGAACCTTGATGTCTATCATCACTGAATATTACACAGCAATGGGCAAGCGCCCGGTTTTATCTATCATCAAGCAGTCGGGAACTGGTCACGCTACCAACATCATCGGTGGTCTGGCTGTCGGAATGGAATCTACAGTTCTTCCTATCCTGGTTTTGGCAGGTGGAATTTACGGAGCTTACGAGTTTGCAGGACTTTACGGAGTAGCAATTGCTGCAGCCGGAATGATGGCTACTACTGCTATGCAGTTGGCAATCGATGCTTTCGGTCCTATCGCGGATAACGCGGGTGGTATTGCTGAGATGAGTCAGCTACCTGAAGAAGTTCGTGGAAGAACTGATATTCTGGATGCCGTTGGTAATACGACTGCTGCAACCGGAAAAGGTTTTGCGATCGCTTCTGCAGCTTTGACTTCCCTGGCATTGTTTGCGGCATTCGTAGGAATCGCAGGAATTGATGCAATTGATATTTACAAGGCGGATGTACTGGCCGGACTTTTTGTTGGCGGCATGATTCCTTTTATATTCTCCTCACTTTGTATCGCGGCTGTAGGTCGTGCTGCAATGGACATGGTGAATGAAGTAAGACGTCAGTTCAGAGAGATTCCGGGTATCATGGAATACAAGGCTAAGCCTGAGTATGAAAAATGCGTAGAGATCTCTACCAAAGCTTCAATTCGTGAAATGATTGCTCCTGGAGCAATCGCACTTCTTTCTCCAATCATCGTTGGTTTCGCCTTCGGTCCGGAAGTATTGGGCGGTATGCTTGCCGGTGTTACCGTTTCAGGTGTGTTGATGGGTATTTTCCAGTCAAACGCCGGTGGCGCTTGGGATAACGCAAAGAAGTCTTTCGAAAAAGGTGTTGAAATCGACGGTCAGATGTACTATAAGAAATCAGAACCACACAAAGCTTCTGTTACTGGTGATACCGTTGGTGATCCTTTCAAAGATACTTCAGGTCCTTCCATGAACATCCTGATCAAATTGATGTCTATCGTGGCTTTAGTCATCGCGCCTCATATCAGTGAAGGAACGCATAGCGGTCCGGTTGCAATCGGTGAAAAAATCGAGATAAAAAAAGAAATCAAAATGGTGGACGGAAAAGAAGTTATTACCGAGACCAAGACAATTACCAAACAATAAAAAACCACAACCAAGTAGAAGAAAAGCCCTCCGAAAATCGGAGGGCTTTTCTTATTTTAAGGGGATGAAGAAATTGCTGTTCCCTCTGCTGATTGCCCTCAGTTCCTGTACGGTCCAAAAAATCAATAATTCCCTCACAAAATCTGATGTCTTCGACAAAGGACATTTGGGTTTTATGCTGGTGGATCCTGACAAGGACCGGGTACTGGTGGATATCAATTCGGACAAATACTTCATCCCTGCTTCCAATACCAAGCTTTTTACTTTTTACACAGCCTATACCGTTTTGGGAGACAGCCTTGTAAATGGCCTGAATTACCTAGAGCGAGGAGATTCTCTGATTTTCTGGGGAACGGGCGATCCCGGATTCCTCCATCCTGATTTGAAAAATGAAGTTGCACTGGACTTTTTGCGCAAGCAAACCAAAAAACTATATCTCCTGGACAACTTCGATCAGGTAAATGCTTTCGGGCCGGGCTGGTCCTGGGATTGGTACAATTCTTACTACGCAGCTGAACGCTCAGCTTTCCCGGTTTATGGAAATGTGGTAAGGTTTAAAAAAGAAAAAGATGAAGAGCGAATAGCCGTCATTCCTGAACGATTCAGACCATTTCTTTCGGCGGAGGAAAACGATAATTGGCAGGGCTATCAGTTTAGAAGGGCTCGATTTTCAAATCTATTTTCCTATCAGATAACCTATAAAAAAGTTGAGGAGGCTTTTCAAACCGACATTCCATTTATCACTTCAGCAGAATTGACCTCCCTGATCCTCTCAGAGCTTCTGAATAAAAAAGTCACTCTGATTAAAAATAACACCTATCTCAATCAAGACCCCAAAAAACTCCTGACAACTCCGGCGGATAGTATCTATTCCCAAATGTTGAAAATCAGTGATAATTTTCTTACCGAACAAGTGATGATTTTGGTTTCAGACCAGTTGAATAACAAGCTGAGTACCGCTGATGCCATTGATTACTCTAAGGAAAATCTGCTTCAAGACTTACCAGACGATCCGATTTGGGTAGACGGTTCAGGACTTTCTGCCAGAAATATGTTTACTCCAAGGTCAATTATTTCCCTTTTGGGAAAAATCAGAACGGAAGTTCCATTGGAAAAAATCAAAGCCTATTTCCCTGCGGGCGGTGAATCCGGTACAATTAAAAGCTGGTACAAAGCAGATGCAGGTCAACCTCCTTATATCTACGCCAAAACCGGTTCCCTCAGCATGAGCAACGCCCTGAGCGGATACTTGCTTACCAAAAGCGGTAAAATACTACATTTCTCCTGCCTGATGAATAACTATCCGATTCCTGCAAATGAACTTAAAGCCGAACTGGAAAAGACACTTTATATGATCCACGATCGCTATTAAAATGACAAAGGAACTTGAATCTTTCCCCTATCAATCTCTGAAAACCCAAATCGGAGAATTATTGAAGCAAGGTCGTGAGCAAGCCGGAAAAGTTGTAAACACCATATTGGTTCAATCTTATTGGCAGATCGGAAGACAAATTGTGGAATTTGAGCAGGGAGGAAAGGAAAAGGCAGAGTATGGATCAAATCTCCTGGATAGACTGTCTAAGGATCTGACGCTGGAATTTGGCAAGGGTTTTAGCCGTTCAAATCTCACTTATATGAGGAGGTTTTTCCTTGAGTTCCCAAATCGTGAGGCACTGTCTCACAAATTGAGTTGGAGCCATTACTTTGAAATTCTTAAATCAGAAGAACCACTTGAAATAGGTTTCTACACCAAACAATGTGAAAGAGAAAACTGGAGCATCGAAAAGCTTCGCCTTCGGGAGTGTCTCCACTCCTGACTTTACCTTCAGACTTATAAAAATTGAACCTTACCTCGACTTAGAAAATATTTTATATTCACTTTGCCCCCTCAAACCATGAAACGAATCTCTATTTTTCTCATCGCTTTTCTCCTGATCTCCCAGGCTCTTTTCTCCCAAACTTTCACCATGGAGCAGGTGGGGAAATTCAGTTTTCCCTCCGAACTCACCTCCTCTCCCACTGGCGAAATGATCGCCTGGGCGATGAATGAGCAGGGAAAACGCAATGTTTACATCGCCAATGGACCGGAATTTTTACCTGAAAAACTCACATCCTTCGATAAAGATGACGGTCAGGAAATCAGCGCCCTTCAATTCACTCCCGATGGCAATTACCTGGTTTTCGTTCGGGGTGGAGATCATGGCGGCGGTAACGCTTCATCGACCGTAAACGTCGACAATCTGCCTTGGCTTCCCAAAGTCGAAATCTGGCAAATCAACCTACTTTCCCGAAAAGCAGAAGCTATTGTAGAGGGTGACGACATCGCCGTGGGAGAGCCAAATCAATTGGCTTTCATCAAAGGCGGTCAGGTGTGGACAGCTGATTTGAAAGAAGATGCTAAACCGTCTCAACTTTTTCAGACGAAGGGAATTGTAAACTCAATCCATTTTTCTCCGGACGGAAAGAAACTGGCTTTCACAGCGAATCGAGGAACACATTCGTTGGTCGGAATCTATGCGAATAATGCTACTCCAATCCAATGGATGGCACCTTCCTTTCACCGCGACATCACTCCAAAATGGTCTCCTGACGGAAAGCAAATCGCCTTTATCCGAACTCGTGGCGGAGAAGGTGCGGCATATCCGCTTTTGGTCCCAAGACATACTCCATGGGAAATCTGGATTGCCGATACGGAAACCGGTGAAGGCAAAAAACTTTGGAAAGCACCTGAAACTCTTCGCGGTTCTATCCCAACCACAACCGGCAGCATCAACCTGAATTTCGCAGCCGACAGCCAACTCACCTACCTCTCTTATGAAGACGGATGGCCGCATTTGTATGCCCTGGATATTTCCTCTGGAAAGACCAAACTCCTGACTCCCGGCAATTACATGGTGGAGCAAATGAAACTGAGTCAGGATGGTAAAAAGCTCATTTTCGCGGCAAATACAGGTTCTCAACCAGAAGATATTGATCGACGCCACATCGGTTCGGTTGAAATCGCAAGTGGCAAACTCACATGGGAAACCTCCGGATCTGGAATTGAAGCCTATCCGGTTTATGTGGGAAATGCCGGGAAAATGGCATTTTTCTCCGCAACCGCCCAGCGATCGCATTTGGTGACAATCAATAATGGGACGGACACAAAGGTTTTACAGCTGGAACTCATACCTTCTGACTTTCCCCAGGCAAAACTAGTGACTCCTAAACAAGTGAAATTCACCGCTCCGGATGGAACGACCATCTATGGTCAGCTTTTCGAAAAAGAAGGTGGAGCTGCCAAAAAGCCCGGAGTTGTCTTCATTCATGGTGGACCGCAGCGACAGATGCTTCTGGGCTGGAGTTACATGGATTATTATTCGAATACCTATTCGCTGAATCAGTATTTGGCGGAACTTGGATTCTCAGTTTTGTCTGTGAATTTCAGACTGGGAATCGGTTATGGCTATGAATTTCACCGACCAGCGAATGCATATCATCAGGGTGCTGTCGAATATCAGGACGTTAAAGCCGCCGGAGAATACCTTGCTTCTTTGCCTCAGGTTGACGGTGAGAAAATCGGTGTTTATGGTGGTTCGTATGGCGGATATCTTGCTTCTCTTGCCTTGGCCAGGGATTCCGACTTATTCAAAGTTGGGGTGGACATCCATGGCGTGCATGACCTTGATGGACGATATGCAATCCCCGATGGGTACGAAAAAGCTCCCGACTACGAGCAGGCTAAGAAAATTGCCTGGGAATCTTCTCCAATGCCGGATCTGGCAACCTGGACCTCACCGGTTTTATTTATCCATGCAGACGACGACCGCAATGTCGCCGTAAGTCAGACGGTGGATCTGATCCGGAGATTTGAAGAATTGGGCAAGCCCTACGAATCGATCTTCATTCCCGGAGATACGCATCATTGGATGAAATGGAGCAACATGATCCGGGTGGATCAGGCGACCGCTGATTTCCTCAAAAAGCATTTAATGGATTAAAATATGGCTGAGAACAAAACCAAACCCGAAAAAACATCTGTCCTTGATTTCATCAATTCTGTGGAGGATGAACAGAAAAGGAAGGACAGCTTCGCTCTATTGGAACTCTTCAAATCGATCACGAAAGAGGAACCGGTCATGTGGGGACCCTCGATAATCGGATTTGGAGAATACCATTATAAATACGCTTCCGGCCGGGAAGGAGACTTTCTGATTACAGGCTTTTCCCCGAGGAAAGCAGCTTTAACTCTTTACCTGATGGGTTGCATGGAGAATGAATTCACTCCATTGATGGAAAAGCTGGGGAAATATAAAACTGGGGTCGGCTGTCTGTACATCAAGAAATTGGCAGACATTGACATGGTGATTTTGAAGGAATTAATCTTAGAATCTTATGCATTTATGAAAGCGAAATACCCCTCCAAATGATCCATATTTTAAACGGAGATTCACTGGCAAACCAATTTCCGCAATCAATTCCCGGCGAAAAAATCATTGTTCGGGAGGCCCTGATCGATGGCCCGGTGAAAGCTGATTCGCTAGACGAGTTTTGGGAAATCAGAAGCAGGTTTATTAATGAGAATTACCCGGATGCCTCAGATTTAGATTATTTCAAACTCAGCGTCCCCGAATTTGAAAAAATCCTTCATCTTCCTGCAGATTCAAAAATCTATTGCTGGTTTGAAGAGGATTTATTTTGTCAGGTGAATCTTTGGTTTGTATTGAATTTGCTTAAAAATCATCCCGGAGACGTTTTTTTGGTCCTTCCCTATCCGGATTCGCCTTACCATTTCAGCAGCTTAGACGAGCAGGATTTGGTGGATTCTTTTGAGTCAAAAGCGCATTTCCTGAGTAGAACGGAGCGTGAAATTCTGGAAACACTCTGGCGACATTTCCAAAATGAGGAAATCTTTGAAGCGCTTCAGATTGGCCAATTATTTAACGAGCGTTTTCCCTTTCTCAAGCAAGCAATTGAAGCCTGGCGAGATATGATTCCCGTCGGAGACTTTCCCGGAAAGCCAAAAGCAACTTTACTTGAAATCCGGGATGAACTTCAAACCTCTGAATTCGAGCCGATTTTCATCGAATTTCAAAAACGATTGCCGATCTATGGATTTGGAGATTTGCAAGTGAAACGGCTCCTGAGAGAAATAAAAAAAGCATGAATTCATTTCATGCTTTTGGAGCGGGTAATGAGTCTCGAACTCACGGCCTTCAGCTTGGGAAGCTGACGCTCTACCAACTGAGCTACACCCGCAATAAATCTTAATTTAGAAATTTGAATCAATATTTTTCAAACTTAAAAGCCTTCTTTTTGCCCTATTTCCTAACTTCACCGCATGCAGTGGTCCACCGAAATTTCAATTCCCAAATCTCCCTTCCCTATTTCTCACAGTTCTAAAATCCTAAGTATGGGTTCCTGCTTTGCTCAGACAATGGGCAAAAAAATGGAGGACTCCAAACTGGACGCGCTGGTGAATCCTTTCGGGACGATCTTCCATCCTATTGCAATCGCGGATCTTTTGGAAGCAGCAATATCAGGAAATCATAAGGAAGAAAATTTGATTTTGGAAAGAGGAGGGCTGTATTTCCATTATTCGGCTCACTCAGATTTGGTCGGGAATTCGAAGGAAGAATTGCTGGAAAAACTCAATACCCGAATTGAATTAGCCGGTGGATATCTAAAAACCGGAACACATCTGATCCTTACTTTCGGCACGGCTTGGGTATATGAGTTGAAGGAAACTCAGACCTTGGTCGCCAACTGCCATAAACAACCTTCTGAATTATTTAAAAAGCGCTTGCTGAGTTTGGAAGAAATGAAAGTGAATATGGGAAATCTATTTTCCAAGCTGTCGGATCTCAATCCTAGCTTGAATATTGTTTTGACCGTCAGTCCCGTGCGGCATATCAAGGATGGAATTCAGGAGAATCAGCTCAGTAAAAGTCTACTTCGGGTTCTTTCTGCAGATTTGGAAAACGAGTTTGAAAACGTCAGCTATTTCCCTGCTTATGAAATCATGATGGATGAACTGCGGGATTACAGATTCTACAAATCAGATTTGATTCATCCTTCAGAGCAGGCGGAAATTCACATCTGGCAAAAATGGAAAGATGCGTTCTTTACACCGCTGACACAGAAAAAAGTGAATCAGATTAGTAAAATCAATCTGGCTCTCAACCACCGCCCACTCAGTCCAAAAAGCGAAGGCTATCACAAATTCCTTCAAAACCTTTTGCAAAAACTGGAACAATTAAACTCAGAATTTGATTTTTCAAAGGAAATAGAAACAACCAAGCTAACCCTGGAAGAACTCTGATTTGGCGGTTTGAACTATTTTCTAATTTTAAAATCTTACAATTTTCCAATGTCTACTAATCGCCTAATCACTAGCCAAAGCCCCTACCTCCTTCAGCATGCGCATAATCCCGTGGACTGGTTTCCCTGGGGACCGGAAGCTTTAAAAAAAGCAGAAATTGAAAACAAGCCGATCATAGTTTCTATCGGTTATTCGGCTTGTCATTGGTGCCATGTGATGGAGCGGGAAAGTTTCGAAGATGAACTCACGGCTGACCTGATGAATGAGCATTTTGTCTGCATCAAAATCGACCGGGAAGAGCGTCCGGACATCGATAATATCTACATGGATGCGGTGCAAAATATGGGCTTGCAGGGCGGTTGGCCTCTGAATGTATTCCTGATGCCGAATCAAAAACCTTTCTATGGGGGCACTTATTTCAAGAACGACCAATGGAAAAACCTGTTGGCAAATATCGCTGATGCCTTTGAGAAGCATGAGGATCAATTGGCGGAAAGCGCCGAAGGGTTTGGGCACAGCCTAAAAAGAAAAGAGACGGAGAAATATGGAATTACTGCCGGAAATCAGGAACTCGATCCCGACGAACTCGCAGAAGTGATCGCCAAACTCACGGCTCAGTTTGATAAGGAATGGGGTGGAATGAATCGAAAACCCAAATTCCCCATGCCTGCCATCTGGCATTTTGTACTCGATTATGCTTTGCTCAGCAAGAATCGGGGCTTGCTGGACAAAGTCTTGTTCACCCTGAAAAAGATCGGAATGGGCGGAATTTATGATCAGCTTCGTGGTGGCTTTGCGCGCTATTCGGTCGATGGAGAGTGGTTTGCCCCTCACTTCGAAAAGATGCTCTACGACAACGGCCAATTGCTGGAATTGTATGCCAAAGCCTGGCAAGTCAGCAAGGACCCCTTTTTTCTCGAAAAAGTAGTCGAAACCATCGCCTGGCTGGAAGCCGAAATGCTTCAGGAAGAAGGTGGATTTCACTCCGCTCAGGATGCTGACAGCGAAGGGGTCGAAGGGAAATTCTACGTCTGGTCCTATTCAGAACTGAAAAAAATGATGCCTGAAGAAATGCCCTGGCTTAGCAAATTATACAATCTGAGACCCGGAGGAAACTGGGAAGAAGGCGTGAATATTCTTTTCCAAACCAGACCTTATTCTGAAGTTGCAGATGAGTTTGGAATGAAGGAAAATGAGTTTATTGAAAAGCTGAATGCTGTCAAATCCAGACTTTTGGAAATCAGAAATAAGCGGATCTATCCGGGTAAGGATGATAAAATCCTGAGCGGCTGGAATGGGCTGATGAGCGCCGGATTGATTCAGGCTTTTTACGCAACCGGAAATGAAAACACGCTGAATCTTGCTATCCGAAACCTCGAATTCATTGGTGAAAAAATGATGATCGATGGTGTGCTTTATCGATCCTACAAAAATGGAACCGCTTATACTCCCGGTTTTCTCGAAGATTATTCATCGGTCATTCGAGCCAGTTTGATGGCTTTCGAAGCAACCGGAAATGCTGATTGGCTGCAGTTTTCGAAGCAACTCACAGACTTTTGCCTGGAGCAGTTTTACGATGAGAGCGACGGATTCTTCTTCTTCAACAATCCAAAAGCCGAGAAACTTATTGCAAATAAAAAAGAGCTTTTCGACAATGTAATTCCTGCCTCCAACTCGATTATGGCGAGAAACCTTCATCGACTTTCGCTTTTCACTTACGAAGAAAAGTACGGCGAAATCGCTTCCAAAATGCTGGGAGGCATGAAAGAGCTGATCCTGAAAGATCCAGGTTTTCTTTGCAATTGGGCAAACCTATATCTGGAAATGCTACTACCTACAGCCGAAGTTGCGATCGTTGGAAATGACTCCAAAAGCAAAGCAAGAGAATTTCAGCAGGCCTATTTTCCAAATTTGATTTTAGCTTTCTCTGATTCTCCGACAGAAACTGCCCTGATTCTTCTGGGCAAAACTCCGGATCCGACAGGAAATGCCTTAATTTATGTCTGCTTCGATCATGCCTGCCGAAAGCCGGTGAGCAACTTGAAAGAAGCCGTCGCACAACTCCCATATTTAGCCTGATTTGGTGGAAAGCCTGTTTGGAGATCAAGATTTTTTTGCTCAGGAAAGCGGAAATAACTTCGCTGATATCATTCTGCCCGTTCCGATCCCTCGGATGTTCACCTATCGGATTCCGAAAAACCTCCAGCCACAGGTCAATCTTGGTTCTAGGGTAATCGTCCAATTCGGCAAGAAGAAAGTTCTCACCGGAATCATCGGGAAAGTTCACAACAAACCTCCTCCAGCCTACGAAGCCAAACCAATCCTGGACATTCTTGACATTCAGCCGAGCGTCAATCCTCTGCAAATCCGATTTTGGGTTTGGATGGCGGAGTATTATTGCTGCCATATCGGAGAAGTGATGCACGCAGCTTTGCCTTCAGGTTTGCGACTTTCGAGTGAAAGCAAAGTGCAATTGAATCCGAATTTTGACCGGGAAGAAAGCAAATATCCACTCGATGACCGGGAAGTCAAGATCCTCGATGCGCTGGATAAATCGGAAGAAATCAGCTACGAGGATTGTGAGAAAATCCTGGGAGTGAAGACGATTCACCCGATCCTGAAAAGCCTCGTGGGTAAAGAAGCAATCCTGATTTTTGAGAAACTGCAGGAAAAATATACTCCGAAAGTTCAGACGCGAGTTCGGCTTACTGCTGAAATCGCAAGCGACAAAAAAGCTTTGGAGGCAGTTTTTGAAGCCCTGGCGGGAAAGTCAAAACAGGAATCCATCCTGCTCAAATACCTGCGAGATGTACCGGTTTTTCAGAAAGCCCATCTCAATGAAAAAGGCGTAAACAAAGCCGTTCTTTTGGAAGAAGGAGACTCTGAGAGTTCGCTGAAAACCTTGATCAAAAACGAGGTTTTCGAATCTTTCAAATTGGTCGTCAATCGAATCGAAGAGGAAGAACCGGAAAAAGAACCTGCAATTCTTTCCTCCACGCAACAGTCGGCGTTCGAAGAAATCAAAACTCATTTTGAAACCAAGCAGACGGTTTTACTGCACGGGGTAACCGGCAGCGGAAAGACTGAAATCTACATTCAGCTGATCCGGGAAGTGATGGAAAGCGGTTCACAGGTCTTGTTGCTTTTGCCGGAAATCGCCCTGACGACCCAGATTGTAAGCCGACTGAAAAAAGTTTTTGGCAGTCAGATGGGCGTTTATCATTCGAAGTATTCCGACAACGAGCGAGTCGAGGTTTGGAATGGAGTTTTGAGCGGAAGATTCTCGTTTGTGGTGGGCGTTCGTTCTTCGATTTTCCTTCCATTCGATAGTTTGGGGATGATCATCGTGGATGAGGAGCACGAACCGAGTTACAAGCAATTTGATCCGGCACCGAGATTTCATGCCCGCGATGCGGCAATCATGTTGGCTTATTTTCATCAGGCGCGCACACTTTTGGGTTCGGCGACTCCCTCTTTCGAATCGTATTTCAATGCGAGTCAGGGGAAATACGGCTATGTCGAGATCAACCATCGATTTGGAGATGCAAGCATGCCGGAATATCATTTGGCAGATTTGGCAGCAGATCGGAGGAAGAATCTTCTTAAACTTGACACAACCCGAATCCTGAGAGAAAAAATCCAGGAAGCATTATCCAAACAAGAGCAAGTTTTGATTTTCCAGAATCGTCGCGGCTATTCTCCCTACATCCAATGCGAAGATTGCGGCTGGACGGGCGAGTGCGTGCAATGTGACGTCAGCCTGACCTACCATCAATTCGCCGAGGAACTCCGCTGCCATTACTGCGGATACAAGGAAAAAGTCCCTTCCTCCTGCCCTGCATGCGGAAGTACGCAATTGGCGACCATGGGAATGGGAACCGAGCGGATCGAGGAATCGCTGAGTTTGCTTTTTCCGGAAGCCAGGTTAGGAAGAATGGACCTAGACACGACTCGCAGTAAATATGGCTATCAGCGAATCCTGGATGAGTTTGGAGCCGGAAATCTGGACATCCTCGTCGGAACACAAATGATCACAAAAGGCCTCGACTTTGGGCAGGTGACGGTCGTGGGAATCTGGGACGGAGATCGAATCTTGAATTTCCCGGACTTCAGATCCGGTGAAAGAGCATTTCAGCAAATCACGCAGGTTGCCGGAAGAGCAGGCCGTCGTGAAGCCAAAGGCCAGGTCATCATCCAAACCAGAAATCCCGAAACGCATCTTTATGAGCAGGTGATCAAGGGTGATTATGCGGAATTTTTCCGTCAGGAAATGTTTGACCGAAAGAAGTTCTACTATCCGCCTTATGTGAAACTTGTCAAGATCACTACACGCCATTCAGACCCCAAAGTGGCAGAAAAAGCGGCAAATTCTCTCCATCGGGAAATGGCAAATATCGCCGTGAAGAAGATTGTTTTGGGTCCTGAGAAAGGTGTCATCGCACGTATCAAAAATCAGTATCAGTTTGAGAGCCTGATCAAGCTGGATCGGTCTGGAAATACGCAGGCTGTTTTCAAAGAGAGTTTTGCAAAAATCATCGATGAGCTCCAGTCAAGACCGGAATTCAGATCCGTGCGATGGATCGCAGATGTGGACCCGAGTTAGTCAGAAGTCTGAAGGATGAAGTTTGAAATCTGGTGGCATTGATCAGTCGAAGTTGTCGGTTACAAGTCATGTCGAGTGAGCGAGACATCTAATTCTTTGGAATGGTAATCAAACTGAATGAGACCTCTCCTATCCTCGAGGTGACAGTGGTCAGTCTTCCAGCCACTTGCCTAAAGTGAAAATGACAACTCCATAGAAATTCCCACAGAACATCCTACTTATTCTCCTCAATAAACCCCAACACTTCCTTATATCCACGATTGCCCGTCCAGAAGAACTGAGTAATCATCGGAATGTGTTTCTTGTTTTTGTAAAACTCATAGTCGAGCGGCACTTCTTTCACTTCCGCTTCTTTCCTGAATCGATCGACCGTCAGACGAATTCCGGGATAGGTTTTTTCACCCTCCATAATCAGGATAGGCAACGTTTCACCATCCAAAAAGTAAATCGGAGAAGCAGCTTTCCAAACTTCAGGGTCCTCGGTGAAAGCCCCCAGATATTTTGTTCCGTCTTCAGTTCCGGCAGTTTCCTGCAAATACCAATACATATCCAAACCTGCCGGATCGATCAGAATCGCACCTTTCAAAGAATTCTGAATTTCCGGATTCAGGAAATTACTTTCTTTGATCCCAACCAGAGCAGCCAAATGTCCTCCCGCCGAATGCCCGGAAATAAAAATCTGATCTGGATTACCTCCAAACTTCTCGATATTTTTTCTCGTCCAAATGACCGACTGAACAGCTGCAAGTTCCATGGATTGAATCTGATTGGCCGGAGCCAAAGGATAATCAATGATTACGGTTACGATCTCTTTTCTGGCCATTCGACTTCCCAAAAAATCATAGATCTCTTTGTTCCCGCTTTTCCAGCTTCCGCCATGAATGAAAATCAAAACCGGAAGATCTTTAGCTCCCTTCGGGGCAAAAACATTTAACTGCTTTTCCGGCAGGGACTTTTTCGAATCAGCTTTTAAATAAGTCAAGTTCTTACTTCTTGTTACTTGCTGAAAAGCACATCCCTGAATCAGGATAATGAAAGAAAACAGGAATACTCTAATCAGGTTCTGGGATTGAATTAGCATGGATAAATAAGCTTTCGGGCGGCAATATGTTCAAAATCTAACAGAAAAAAGTCGAGCATTTCCGGTCACATTAACGTATTCAAAGGGAACTTTGGATTGGGTTTAAATTTTAATGAAAAATTAGGATTCACCACGGAGTACACGGAGGTTAACTGAGAGGGCACGGAGTTTTATTATTTAACCGCAATGGACGCAAAATTTCGCTAAGGTAAAGACGAAGCAAAATTGAATCGCCAAGCCTTTGTTTCATTTGTGAACTTTGTGGTGAAAACAAATCGGTTAGCCACTCCCCCATGGCTGTTACAAATCGCCCCTTCAGGGCTTTACCTCCAATATTTCTCTGTGTAACTCTGTGAATCCTCGGTGTAACCCTGTGTAACATTCTAATTCCGACATTCAGTCAGACCAAGTTTTGAAATAATCCATCTGGTCCTGATTTTTAACCGATAAGTGACTTTTGTCAGTGTTATCTTGTGAGTGAAACTGTTACTTTGGCCTAAATAAATTCTACTATGAGAATATCAAAGCCATTTTTTCGCTGGAATCCCGGCGACGCAAACTTGGTTAGCATTTTGTCTCTTGTTGGAGTTCTCCCCATTTTGTTATCCTGCGGAAAATCTGAAAATGAAACTATAAAACCGGAAATCCGATCAATTACCGAATCAGTCTATGCTTCGGGAATAGTGAAGGCAGTGGACCAATATGAAGCTTTCACCTCAGCTAGCGGACCAATTCAGGAGATTTTCGTAAAAGAGGGTGACACCGTTGATATCGAAACTCCGATTCTTGCGGTGTTCAGTGAGCGGGAAAAACTCAGCCGGGAAAGTGCTGAATTGGCCAGATCATTTGCTGATCAGCAAGCCAATCAAAGCCGGATACGGGATTTGGAACTTTCGATTGAACTGGCGAAAAGCAAAATGAAAAACGATTCGCTTCTTTACCTGAGACAGAAAAATCTCTGGAGCAAAGGAATCGGAACAGCGGTAGAATTGGAACAAAGACAGCTTGCTTATCAGACTTCAAAAAGCAGTTACGAATCGAGTTTACTTCGCTATCGAGAACTTAAGCGGGAAGTTGAATTCAACTCTAAAAGCGCTTCCAAGACGCTCGACATCAGCAAAGTGCTGGAAAGTGAATACATTCTAAAAAGTAAAATCAAGGGGAAAATTTATGCCATTCTGAAAGAAAAAGGCGAAATGGTCACAGCCCAGATACCGCTGGCTGTACTTGGCAGCACCGACAAATTTCTGATGGAACTCCAGGTGGACGAATACGATATCTCTAAAGTCCTGCCCGGCCAGCGAGTGATGGTCAGCATGGATAGTTACAATGGGGAAGTATTTGAAGCCAAAGTGACTCAGGTTTATCCCATCATGGACTCAAAATCAAAGAGCTTCACTGTTGAAGCGGAGTTTCTGAAAAATCCCCCGAGACTCTACCCAAATTTGACTTTGGAAGCCAATATAATTACCGATATCAAAGAAAAAACTCTGGTAATTCCCAGAAACTACCTGATCAATGACGAGCGTGTTATCACCGAAAATGGGGATACGCTTCTTGTGAAAGTCGGAATCAAGGATTATCAGTTTGCTGAAATTTTGGAAGGATTAGATGAGAAAACAACCTTAATCAAACCTCTGAAATGAAATGGTCCCTGATTTTTGAGCTTTCGAAAGCACTGATGCTGGCGAGATTCAAGCAAACGCTGATTGCAGCAGTCGGAGTTACGTTTAGCATCACCATGTTTGTAGCTTTGCTGGGATTCATGAATGGGCTGAACACCATGCTGGATGGCTTGATCCTGAATCGCACTCCACACATCCGTTTCTACAACGAAATCAAACCTAATCCGGATCAGCCGATTTCTCTTTCCGGTGAATTTTCAACTTCACTAAACGTCGTCAGGTCTATCAAACCCAGCACAAGCCGACTGGCGATTCACAATAGCGAATCTATTATGCAAACCCTGACCAAGGATCCAAGGGTTCTGGGTCTTAGCCGAAAAATCTCTGCCCAGGTATTTTTCAACGTGGGGACAATAGATCTCACAGGGGTGGTCAATGGAATCGATGTGGAAAAAGAGGCTCAATTATTCAGCTTCGAGGATTATGTGACCACCGGAAAATATCCAGACCTCAATCAAAGCAATTCAATTATTTTGGGAAAAGGCCTCGCAGATCGGATGCTGGCAGGCATCGGTGACGTCATCCAACTCACTACTGCTCAGGGAAATCGAGTTCAGCTTAAAGTAGTTGGCTATTACCAATCCGGCTTGGGAGATTATGACAACTCCAATAGTTTTGCCTCTATTTCTACCGTCCAGAAAATGCTTGGTGAACCACCTTCTTATGTGACAGACATTCAGGTGAAGCTCAAAGAGCTTGATCTGGCTCCTGCAATGGCAATAGAATCCCGGCAAATATTTGGGATTGATGCAGATGATATTCAGACTGTAAATGCCCAATTCGAAACCGGGACAAATATCCGAAACCTCATTAGCTATGTAGTAGGGATTACCCTTCTGGTTGTTTCAGGCTTTGGAATCTATAATATCCTAAATATGATGATTTATGAAAAGTTGGATACAATCGCTATTCTCAAAGCAATAGGCTTTAGCGGCAGTGATGTCAATCGTATTTTCATTACCATTGCTTTGTCAATCGGCTTAGTCGGAGGCAGTTTTGGCCTGCTTCTCGGATTTTTGACTTGTCTTGGAATAGACAGTGCCCCATTCGAGACGGCAGCTTTACCAACAATCAAGACATTCCCGGTCGATTATAATCCAAAATACTACATCATCGGAGGGGTTTTCAGTTTGATCACCACCTATATGGCTGGATTTTTTCCTGCCCGAAAAGCCAGCAGCGTCGATCCTGTAGAGATAATCAGAGGAAAATGACAGAACTCAAAAAGCCCGTCCTCGAAGCGAAAAACATCGAAAAGTTTTTCTACAATCCCACTGAAACTCAGGTGCTGAAAAAAGTGAGTTTCAGCGTGAAAAGGGGTGAATTTGTCTCGGTAATGGGGAAATCGGGCTGTGGAAAATCCACCCTGCTCTATATACTCTCAACCATGGACACTTCCTACTCAGGTGAACTTTTCATGGATGAGCAAATGATAACCGGAAAACCATCCGACTACCTTTCTCATTTAAGAAATGAGAAAATCGGGTTCGTCTTTCAGTTTCATTACCTGATCAATGAATTTTCCGTGTTGGAAAATGTGATGATTCCAGGCCTGAAACTCGGGAAATATTCCAGGGAGGAAATGGAGCATCGAGCCATAGAAAAGCTAAAAATCTTTGATATGCAGGACCATGCGTTGAAAAAAGCGAATCAGCTTTCCGGAGGTCAAAAGCAACGAGTTGCCATCGCACGCGCCCTTATCAATGATCCGCTGATCATCATGGGCGATGAGCCGACCGGCAACCTGGATAAGAAAAACTCTGATATTGTTTATAATATTTTTAAGAGCCTGGCGAAGGACTTCAATCAAACCATGCTAATCGTCACCCACGATCCGGAGTTTGCAGAAGGCACAGATCGCACGATCGAGATGGAGGATGGAAGGGTGATTAGACAGTAGGCAGTGGGCAGTATTACAGTTTGCAGTGTTACAGTTTGCAGTAGGCAGTGCGCAGTATTACAGTTTGCAGAGGACAGTATTACAGTTTGAAGAAGGAAGTAGGCAGTAAGGAATCGTCCAATACTTTAATCTTTTTTTGAACCGAATTTCTCTGGGTTTGCCATCATATAACCTATCAATTTTCCAATTTCGATTGAATCCTGATCCCATTCAGTTTTAGTGCTGCCTGAAATGTATCCACAAGAAAAAGAAAATTCAATCCAGACTTGAGTTTCAGTATTTTCCATGTCTGCGTCAGAAAGCTTTGATATGAAATGAGCAGGATATCTTCTTTTCCTATAACCTTCACCAATATTTGCGCAGGTAGACCTACTTGATCTTCTAATTTGATCAATCAAAGAATACTTTTCTTCCGAAGGAAATGATTTGCTAGCTTCAAAGATTTTCATTGCAAGTAGAAATCCCTTTTTAAAGGCTAATAGATCTTTGAACTCCATACAAGTTAAGGGCGGTTAAAGATTAAACTAACTAAAAACAGAGAATAAATCCCTATTTTAACAATTAGTCAATTTCAAAAAAATGGGACCTTTGTCTCACCTTTCCACCGAATAAACTCCCATCTGAATACTGCCTACTGCTGACTGTAATACTGAGACTGGCAACTGCTCCCTGTAATACTGAGAACTACCTACTAAACCGCAGGTTCCTGCTGGCTAAGGCAATGAAATGATCCCAGTCCCCAGATAATATCGGTGGAATCCACCCCCACTACTTTTCTGTCCGGGAAACATTGTGTCAAAATATCAAGCGCTTTCTGATCGTTTTTATCGCGGAAAGTCGGCACCACCACCGCATGATTAGCGATGTAGAAATTAGCGTAAGAAGCCGGAAGTCTCTGGTCTTCCCAGATGACGGGCGATGGCATCGGAAGCTCCACAATATTGAGTTGCTTTCCGTTTTCCAGACGCATTTGCTTCAGCATCTCCAGATTTTCTTCCAGGATCAGATGGTTCTCATCCTGTTTGTTTTCCTCAACCACGGTTACGACCGTATCGGCATTGACAAAGCGGGTGATGTCATCAATATGCCCATCGGTATCGTCACCGATGATCCCGTCGCCTACCCAAAGGATGTGATTTACTCCATAATAATCCTGGAGGAATCGCTCGATTTGAGCTTGGTTCAGTTGTGGATTTCGGTTTTCATTGAGTAGACAGGCTTTCGAAGTCAGGAGCGTTCCTTTTCCGTTGAACTCGACCGAACCGCCTTCCATGACGATTCCGGGTTTGAAGCAAGGAATTCCCAGTTTCTGCGCAATCAGAATCGGAATCTGATTATCCAGGTCGTGAGGAGGATATTTATTTCCCCACGCATTATAGTCCCACTTCACCAACACTTTCTTCACATCCGCATTCGGATTAATCAGGAAAGCCGGGCCATGATCCCTGCACCAGGCATCATTGGTTGGGAAATAGTGGAAACTGATCTGATTCATGTCCACTCCCGCTGCTTCCAAATGGCTGGCAGCAAAAATCTTCATCGACTCCCCAGCCACATTGATATTCACTCGCTCTCCCATCGATACGTACTTGATAAACTCAGCGTAGCGCGGGAAAATGGTTTCAATTTTACCCGGCCAGGATTCCTCTTTATGAGGCCAACTCAACCAGGTGGAGGTATGCGGAGCAAATTCCGCAGGGAAATAATAACCGAGCTCGGCAGGTGTCACAGCACCTGACTTTGCCAATTCGAAAATTTCGTGCATCGCGGATTAGTCTTCGTCCAAAAATCTCTTGGTAATCGGCTGATAGCTGTCAATTCGACGATCTCTCAGGAATGGCCAATGCGTTCTGTACCGGTCGGAACTTGCAAAATCAAGCTCCTCAACGTGGATTTGCTCCTCGTCGTGACTTGCCTTGAAGAGTACCCGACCAAATGGATTGGCTACAAAAGAACCTCCCCAGAATTTCATATTTCCCTCGATTCCCATCCGGTTGACAGAGATCACAGGGATTCCGTTCGCCACCGCATGAGAGCGCTGAATCGTCTGCCAGGCACCGTATTGCTCCTCATTCGTAACAGTATCCTGATCCTTGTGCCAGCCGATTGCTGTCGGGTAAACCAAAAAGTCTGCACCCTTCAAAGCAGTGATTCTTGCTGCCTCAGGATACCATTGATCCCAACAAATCAAGACTCCGATTTTCCCGAATTTGGTTGGGAAAACCTTGTAACCCAAATCACCCGGGGTGAAGTAAAATTTTTCAAAATAGCCCGGATCGTCCGGAATATGCATTTTTCGGTATTTGCCGAGGTACGTTCCGTCAGCATCGAGAACCGCGGTGGTATTGTGATACAACCCTTCCGCTCTTTTCTCAAAAAGAGAAGCCACGATCACCACACCGAGTTCTTTTGCCAATGCTCCCATCACATCCGTGGATGGACCGGGGATGGCTTCGGCAAGTTTGAAGTTTTCGTATTCCTCCACATCGCAGAAATAAAGCGAGCGAAAAAGTTCTTGCAAAACCACCACTTGGGCGCCTTTGGCAGCCGCATCACGGATTCCCGCGATGGTCTTGGTCATGTTTTCGGCTACATCAGAGGAGCAGCTCAACTGGACTAAGCCAACTTTTACAGTTTTATTTGCCACGGTTGTTTCTTTTTGATTGAGGTGCAAAGATATCCCGAGGGAAGTCCACTGCCAAACTGGTGGGGGAAATTAGTGGAATGGAGGGGGAGGGAAAAGGGAATGGGGGATTGGGGAAATGAAGTTCCTTTTGGTCACTCATACAAGTTAGACTGGGCTTCCGGAAAAACCCTTGAATGGGTGAAATTGTATTAACCGTGGGTATCCACATCTCCTGAATTTCGCCAAAGGCATTATAGACTTTTTCAGGAGGAACCCACTGGTTGTATTGCCTATAGGTCTCTTCTGGTCTATGGATTTTTTTAGAAAAAGTAAGGTTTTGGCCAGAGGTGGAAACGGATTGTTTCAAAAAAATGTCTCCTCAATCGATCATTTTTAAATAACCACCATCTACTCGACCTGTTTTTGGAGAATCATCATTAGGAATTATCTTAAAAAACACCAACAACCAATTTCATTTACAACTTTACCCAAACCAGTTTTAATTTAAAGCTTCTATACCAGAAAAATCTTACTGCTTGGGAGTCTCCAAAAAGAACATAACTTACTTATCAATAAATATCTATCCTATGAAAAATGTTTTGGTAGTTTGTTTTTTTCAATTTTTTATATGTTTCATGACCGAAGGTCAGACAACGAAAGATTATAGGGCAACAACCACTAAATATAGTGATGGAACAACCCTTACACTTGGTGGGTATGGAGACCCTTCTCAATACAGTTTTTCCAATAAAAATCCCGATTACTCCGACAAAACTAACAGTGGAAATAACAACAAAAGTGCAGCGGGCAACCCCAAACAAAGCAAAAAAGACGAAAAGGCTCAAAAGATTGAGATGATTGAATTAGGCTCAATTTGGACAAGGTCTGATTGCAGTGATTGCAAAAATGAAGGGAAAAGCAGAAGTGCTTACAAGAAATTTATAGAGCTGGTTAATGAAGGCAAATATGGTGAAGCTCTAGACTTAAAGCAGTATGAAGTGAATGAAAGATTTACAGAAGAAAATCCTGATGAAATGTCAATTTATCGATATTATGGATTAGTCATCTTTTGTGAAAGACAATGCAAATTAAAATATCCGGATAGTGACATGAATCGTACCCACGATCAAATGATCAATGGAGAAATCGGATTGGTAAATAAACAACTTGAAACAGATCTTGAAAACCAGGGAATTGATATCAACGAATATAAACTCCGAGCCTATAAAGAAGCCGGATTATATGAGGAAGCCAAAAAAATTTATGCTGCAATGGGAAAGGAAAGAGAAGCAGTGGGCAAGGCAAGCCTAATTGCTATCGAATTGCATAGCATAAAACCTGATGAATCATTGATTTTGGAATACTCCGCAGCAATTTTTGAAGAAAAGTTGAAAAAAATTAACGCGTACACTCCTGATCAATCTTCTATAAGAGCAATTGATGAAGATGCTTTGGGTTCATTTTTAATCGAAATTTTATATACACTGAGCCAAGTGGATCATTCTATTAGAACTTCTGCCTTGACTTCCTTTCTAAATACCACTTATGCTGGATTAAAAGTTGCTTTTATAACTGAACAAGGGAAAGAGCGATTGGAATTGACTGAGGCTTATTTCACAGAATTCGGTATACAAACTCAAAATCCTTAAGTTTTCTAATTTGATTCCAAAACAAATCTAAGTTTTAAGACGCAAGCAAAAAGATTCAGCCGTGACATTTCTTGATGGTACAGATTTCATTTGAAAAGGAATAGTAAAATGATTTCCTGCTCTTCAATTTTACTAATAGGTCTGTGAGATTCCACACTGCCTCGGTAATTTATAATTGCCCATCTGTTTTCAATCGCGCTTCGCATTCTTTCATTATTTCAGGCAAAGTCCGCTCTCTGACACCAAGTCAATTCCCCTTGACTTTCCTTTCAAACAACTCCTCCGTGTATCCTCCGCTGGGAGTAGTCAAATCACATTATGGACTGGTTGGAATTTGCAATTCCACACTACTATCCTAGCCACCCGGACAATTGTCGGAAAAAATTGGCTTTTTACAACAAAGATCTTGACTTAACCGATGAATCCTTTGAGTCCTAACTTAGCCAAAGCCAGAACTCAAATTTGTTTTTGACAGAAAATCCGCTTTTCTCTGTATCGATCCGTTCAGATCTAAGACTTTCTTCCACTTCTTTCATAATCTCCGATACCGACCGATTTCCCACACCGAAATCAATCCTATCCCGAATTCCACTTATCAATTCTTAAGTTTGTTTATTCGTTCTTGGTTTTTCAAATCAGTAAAGGTTACTCTGTTTTTACCAGTTGGCATAAGCGATTATTTTACAACAAAACATGCTCAGATGACTCAATTATGTAGATCTGTATAAAAATCTATCTCGTTTCCTCGTTTTTTCTTAGTACCACCACTGCAAATGATACCTTAATAGTCCACCAACATACCCGCAATTTCCAAATTTTGATCAATGGAATTTAAAACATCAGGGAAGCGAATAAGGGAAACTGATCCTAAGTATCTCAAACTGCTATTTATTCCTCTTACTGAAAAATACCCAACATAGGGAATTTTTCAGATGGCTTTCATTTCCTATTTTCAAAACAATTGGATCACCAACAAATATGAATAGAGAAGAACAATTACTTTTTTGTAAAAGATGTCAAAATCGCCAAATGGACATGAATGAGGATTTACTGTGTTCAATTACAGGACAACAGGCGGATTTTGAGGATTCCTGTAGAAATTTTCAAGTTGACGAGCGAGCAGAGGCTGAAATGGCCGACTCCGTCCCGCTTATAGGCACTGAACTTTACTCCAGTTTGAATACCCAAAAGATCGGATTACTTCGTTCGGAACAGAACTTTTCAATGGGAATTGCAGGTAGTATTTTTGTAGGCTTGGTAGGTGCAGGGCTTTGGGCAGCAATTACTGTAGTAACTGGTTGGAAAATTGGATACATGGCTTTAGCGATTGGAACAGGGGTAGGGATTACCATGCAATTTTTGGGGAAAGGGATTGATCAGAAATTTGGAATAGTCGGAGCTATAATTGCAGTTTTAAGCTGTGTTTTAGGCAATTTCTTTAGCATTATGGGTTATATTTCCAATCAAGAAGGAATTAGCTATATTGATACTCTGATGTATTTTGACTATTCGTACACCTTCGATCTGCTAGTTGAGACGGCACATCTTATGGATCTACTTTTTTATAGTTTGGCTGGTTTTGGAGGTTATAAACTCGCTTTTCGAAGACTAAATCAATTGGAAGTAGCCGAATTGGGAAAGAGGTAATATTCCCCTTCTGGGAGTAGTCAAATTTCGGTTTGGACTGTAAATTTGCAATTACACCCTCCTATCCTAGCCACCCCGACAATTGTCGGGAGCAATTGGCTTCAATTAACAAAAATCAATCTCCACCCTCAGCTTTCCCCATTTGGGCAGATAAAGGCATCGACATAGCATGAATACTAAATTCCAAATCATGATTTTTTAACACTTCCCTCAGATACCTTTTCCACCCTTTCCCATAGCTTTAAATAAAAAATATGTCCGATACAGGTTTGTACATTATCGTGGGGGTACTGATTCTGCATTTCCTGGCAGGGATTGGGTTCTTACTTTACAAGATTTTCGGATCAAAGTCCTCCAATAATCCTGATAAAAAATAAGTTAGGAAAGCCCAAAATGAGCAGGTAAACCAGCAGTAAAATTTATCTTTAGTCTCTCCTCCCATTTTTGGACTCCACACCTGTGTGTTTCAAACCAGTTAAACTGAAATGGTTGATTTAAAAAAGTAACCGGATAACCAAGCAGAAAACAAGCTAACAAAACCCTGAAATGATAGACAGAGTAAGAATTTTAGATACCAAAATTTTATCCGACAATTGGTATATCCTTAGAAAGCTAACCTATGAGTACTTTAAAAAAGATGGGAGCAAACAAACTCAAACCCGGGAAGTCTACGACAGGGGAAACGGCGCTACCATTCTGCTTTACAACAAAGAGTTTAAAACTGTCATTCTGACCAGGCAGTTTCGCCTTCCGACTTTTGTCAATGGAAACGAAACAGGGATGCTTATCGAAGCTTGCGCAGGACTTCTGGACAAGGATAATGCAGAAGACTGCATCAAAAGAGAGACTGAGGAGGAGACCGGATTTAAGGTGAAAGATGTCCGGAAAATTTTTGAGGCATATATGTCTCCGGGCTCGGTCACTGAGATTTTACATTTTTTCGTAGCAGAATATTCCAGCGCCATGAAAGTCACAGAAGGCGGAGGACTTGATCACGAGGAGGAAAACATTGAAGTGCTGGAGATTGGAATTGATGCAGCCATGAAAATGATAGAAACCGGCGAAATCAAAGACGGAAAAACCATCATGCTGCTTCAATACATCAAACTTCACAACCTACTCTGAGGGATACCACTGAACTCTTCTGATTCTTTTGTCAGGCACTGCTAGATAAAAAAGGAAGGTTACCTGATAGTTGTAGTTTTCCCCAAAAGTTAAAACCCACATGATATCAATTGATTCAATCAATACCATGTGGGTAAAAAATCACTTTCTTTTCAATCCGTTTTGGAAAACAAAATCCGCCAGTTCATAACCGCTTTGCTCTCCTACCTCGACTGCTAATCTAAAATGATAACCGATGTAGATCCTGGACAAGGAATTTTCTCTGACAGCATCCGTAATATCAGTAAATGACCGGGTGTTGGTGCCGGGAAAATACCCACTGTCAGTCGTGAATGGGATATTCGATTTCCCCAAAAAGTTGATCAGAATACCTCCTGCAGCAGCCCCGGAAATGGCATGAGCTGAAGGATATTCCCCTACAGGAGGAGTAGCTATAACTGAATTCCAGGCTGGATCACCGATCGTATCATCGTTGCCATCTGCGTCAGCGGTTCTTATCGCGGAGATAGGTCGCCAGTAGTTAAAATGAATTTTAGAATCAAATACAGCTATGTAAGAATCTGCAATAGCAATATGGAGCAGAGCAAAAAGCCTTGCCATTTCCCAGACATTGTAATATTTGGAATTGCTAAACATTACCTCCCTGGCCACATTGTTTAAACCACGGGATGAATTTTCCGCCCAAAAAATCCCCAAAGATCTTTGGTCTTGGGTCACTTCAGTACTATTGATGGCCCCAAGACTTTTTACCTCATTATAATCAGCAGTGTATTCCGGACTGTTGACAGGATAGGGTGGGTCGGGCCGAAATTGATCTGCACTGTTGATCACCCAGGTTTGTTGCAGATGGAACCCTGCCAACGCATAATTCAAGGGTGCAATATATTTGAAAACTCCCGGAACAGTGCCAGATGGTGGAGTGGGATTAAATCCAACCAGCTTTATAAAAGGAACATCAGCAGATCTTTTTGCCAGTAAAGACTCTGCCACCGCTTTTCCAAGGGCAATCCCCCTTTCCTTTTTATCACCCTTCTTAACCTCTCCCATCGTGGCAGTATACAAACTATCAATAGAAGTTTTATGGGGACCAGTTGTTGGTCCAAGTGCGGTCAAAACATCATAAACAGCCTGTATCATCGCTGCATTAGGGTCGGCATTTTTATCCTCCACTTCTGAGGCATATGTTTCATATCTCGGGTCCACCGAATTCAATGCATCATGCATGGCGACATGGTAGATGGCAAAAAGTCTGGAAACAAGTGGAGGCGAAAGCCCCGGTCCCCCTAAATAAAATGTATAGGCTTTTTGGATTTGGTGATTCCATTTGAGCATGATTTCCGGCGAATCTTTCAGATTTTCGCCTTGCTCCCAAGTCATATTTCTCCGAACGGGAACTGTCTGAAGCTCAGGATAACAACCGGGCAGTGCCAAAAATATCAGAAGCCCAAAAACGAGACCTCCCAAGCCTGCCAATTTCTGAGATCGATGGATCATTCTTGCGATTAGTTTTTTCATGGTTTTGTGATTTATGTGAATTATGTGGAACAAAAATTTCACAAACCAATACCTATAAATCTCTAAATCATTTATGGTCAAAAGGTTAATTAAAAAGGTGTTTGGTTTGGTATCATAAAGTTTTTTCTTTTTGCTAAAATTCTAGTGGTAAAAAATCGACAACCTTCACAGATACATGGCAAGGTGCCAACGCGGAGAATTTATCTCAATCCCAAGACCCGATCTGGCGCTTTTCCATCCGCAATCCAAAGCTGGTTCGGGGTAACTCCAGCAAAATCTTTATAATCCCTTACCATATGCTGGTAATCCACATAGCCGCAAGAAATCGCCACATCAAACCAGGAATATTCAGGATGGCGGCTTTTTAAAATAAAACTCTCGCTGAATCTATTGATCCGCATCATGGTCTTTGGCCCGACTCCAAAATAATTTTTAGACAACCGTTCAAATTGCCGAAGTGAAAGGCAGGCCTGGTCTGCCAGCAAATCAATTCTTTTATCATCGAATGAATCAGAAAAAAAGGGAAGTGCCCGCTCAAAGGGGTTTTTGGAAAAAGAAACTTTGCTCCGAGCCAATGAAATGAAAAAATCATCCACAATCCTGATCATTTCCCAATAGCTTTTTGCTTCATGCAATTTCTGATCGACGACTTTGGTTTCCTGAGGAAAAATCAAGTCCATTTCCAAAGATTTATCCCTCAACTCATCGAATGGAATTCCTGTTAGTCGATATAACGCTCCCGGAAAAAATGGAACCTGAACAATCAAAAACTGAGGGGATACTTTCCTCTGAACCAACTGAGTGGATTGGCCGATGATGGAAGTTTTACTTCTTGTCAAGGAAACCTGATCCTTCGGTAAATAGATCGTCTCAAATCCCTTCACGTAAAATGTTATGTATTGCTCCGACCTGGGAGCAAATGGCTTTACTGGGATATTTGTGTTTGCTGGAAATTCAAAATGTCGGATATGGTAGGTTTTCACCAGGCCGACTAATTCAGGGGAGGGTTGGAAACTTTGAAAAATCATAAGAACAAGGTCTAGGTAGAAAAAAGAATGATTCAAAAAAAACTAACAAATCAGGGAAAAAATAAGAATTAACTACTTGATATACAAGCATAAGAAGGATTTAAGAAAAAAAATAAATCGCCAATTCAAAAGAGCTGATGGATATTTAGAAATGGATTTGAGAATGTTCCATCACTCCTTCCTTACTCCGAAGGGGCGATCAGGTTTTAATTGGGAAAAGGTGAAATTTGCCAAACCTGTATCCCGACAAATTTTTGAAATGATTCACATTAGGCGGAGATTGGAATGAACCTAAGCTTAATCCCTTAAAGCAGCCAAACCATATTTTCGAATCATCCGAAATCTGTCATTTCTGCGTTTTAGAATAGAAGTCTAAGAAAGTTTTTACTTCTCTTTTTTAACTATTTATTTTTTACTTGAAGTGAAATCAAAGACTCAAAATTAAAATGAGTGGAATCCTGATGTGCAAATTCTCTGACATATTGATCAAAATCGACGTTTGCCTGGAAGGATAAACTGTTGGGTTGATTCAAAAACTGAAGGTTTCAATTTTCTGAAAAAATTAGAAGTACTGCTTCCGAACAAATTAAAAAATATCTTTCAAGAAGGAAAATTGGAGGATCAAATTCATAAGATAAACATTGATTTTCAATGAGTTAAAGCATTTTCAAACCTTAATTTTATTATCTTCAATTACAATCATTTATTGAACCCAAAATTATCTTCTCCATGGAAACACAAAATCCTGAAACGCTTTACAATCGACTTGGGGGTGCACGAGGAATCGAGGCCCTTGTAGATGATATCATTGAACGTCACATGACTAATCCTGCTGTAAAATCCAGGTTCCTCCCCATTAAGGATGATTCAGTTCACTTTTCCGAAGTAAGGAAAAACCTGATCGAATTTTTGGCTTCCGGAACCGGCGGTCCGGAAAGATATACTGGAAAAGACATGCCCGCAGCCCACAGAGGAATGAATATCAGTGAGGGAGAATATATGCACGTCATTGACGATATCATGGCAGCAATGGATAAGCATCATATGGACGAACAAACCAAAAAAGATGTCCTCTTTATTGCCTATTCCCTCAAAGAAACTATGGTAAATCTGTGATTCCTTAACCAGGTGTAGTCTTTGACTACACCTTCCAATCCTTCCAAATTTGGAATTCTAATTCTAAAGTCGAATCAATCGGAGCCGTTCCGGAAGATGGATAAATTGAAATCGGAGAAGAAATCGATTCTGTCAACGGCAGAACTTCCGCCTCTTTTCAGGATTCATGTGAGTTTATCAGATGGTCCTACACTAGCAAACTCGAAGCAATGCAAATCCGGAAAATGGATGGTACAGAATTGACTTTTCTTCCGGTAAAGTTGAAGTAATTGGATTTTGGATCTTACATTTTGAGTTTAAAATGCAAGATCCATCTCCTCCGTAATTTTTTGCAATTACCAATTACCCGGTTCCTTCAGTTTAAATTTTTACTAAGGATCTTAAACAGTATAACTCGTTATTTATCAAGGGTTAAACCAGGATATTTCTCCTGAGAATTCTGTAAATTCGTGAAGCTTTCAATAGTATTTGGTGTAGTTTTTCACTTTTAGCCTTAAAAAACTATGAAAACACGAATGAAATGGGCAGTCTTACTTTCAGCCTTTTGGATAGGTCTTTTTTCTCAGACCTTTGCCCAGGAAATGAGCAAGCAGGACTATCTGGACAAAAGCCGGAACCAAAAAACTACAGGTTTTATTTTGTTGGGTGGAGGTGTTGCTATGATTGCAGTAGGATCAATATTATTTGCGGATGACGCTGTTGATACAGCAATTTCATGCACTTATTTAAATTGTTCCTCTGGCAGTGGGATAGAATCCGGAATGGTAATATCTGCAGTTGGCGGATTGGCAATATTAGGAAGTATTCCAGTTTTTATCAGTTCCGGTAAAAATGCCAGGAAAGCAGCTCAAGTAAGTTTAAGGAATGAACCCACCTATATTCCAAAATATGTGGGAAACATTCCAAGAGCAATTCCTTCTGTCAGCTTGTCAATCCCACTGAATTAAAAATAGATCTTAATTTACAAAGGGAGATTTTTTATATCTCACTTTGTACCACCTGTAAATCCTTGAATTACTTCTCAAAAAACAAGGAAAAGGGCTAAGATAAAAATCTCCATTTTCAATAAATTTCTCCCTTTGGACTTCTTGGCAAATCTTTCACTTTGCGAAATCTGAGCCCTAAAAATTAATCTTGGCTTCCCTATAAGTTCAACTCCATTTTTTCATCAAAACAGATTACATCCCGGCGTAGGATTTCATTTCTATATTTTCTATTTTTCCACTTTGACACAATAGACAATATCCCATGAACAAACACTTGCTACTTATCCTGTTATTCTTTTCAACGCTGGGATTTAGCTCCCAAGCGCAGGAGGCCATATTTCGGGCACAAAACATCATTTCTCCGGAAATTAATGCGGATGCCACCGTGACTTTCAGACTTCATGCTCCTAATGCTAAAGCTGTTCAGGTGACAGGAGATTTTTTACCTTCTGTGAAAATAGAAACACCAAGAGGTCTGATGGACGGCCCTGGCAAAGCCGATTTGGTAAAGGACGATAACGGCGTCTGGGAATTTAAATCTCAAGCTTTAAGTCCCGAATTGTACAGCTATTCCTTTATCATCGACGACTTCAGAACTACTGATCCCAGCAATCCATTCCTGATTCGGGATGTGGCATCTGTCACCAATATTTTCATCGTGGGAAAAGGACAAGCAGATCTTTACCGAACTCAGGATATTCTTCACGGAACTGTCGCCCGCAGATGGTACGACTCTCCGGGATTGAGTATGGACAGAAGAATCACCATTTATACTCCTCCGGGGTACGAAAAATCTACTGAGAAATTTCCAGTGCTTTACCTCCTTCACGGAGCTGGCGGAGACGAAGAAGCTTGGATTGCCTTAGGCCGTACTGCTCAGATCATGGACAACCTGATCGCTGAAGGAAAAGTAAAACCGATGATTGTGGTAATGCCCAATGGAAATGTAATCCAGGACGGTGCTCCCGGAGAAGGAAGCGAAGGTTTTTACAAACCTGCTTTCATGATTCCTAAAACCATGGATGGAACGTATGAAGGCGCTTTTAGCGACATCATCAAATTTGTGGAAAGCAACTATCAGGTAAAAGCTGATAAAGCAAACCGAGCTATTGCAGGGCTCTCCATGGGTGGATACCATTCCCTGCACATTTCCAGATATTATCCGAATACGTTCGATTACGTTGGTTTGTTTTCAGCGGCAATTATGGCGCGTGAAGATGCAACAGGAAAGGTTTACAGCGATTTTGACGCTTCTCTCAAGGCGCAAATGGACAATGGATACAAACTCTATTGGATAGCAATCGGAAAGACTGATTTTCTCTATGACGCTAATAAGGAATTCCGTACCAAACTCGATGGCATGGGAATGAAATATACATACGTCGAATCCGAAGGAGGTCATATCTGGAGAAACTGGAGAGTGTACCTCACCCAGTTTGCTCCGCAGCTTTTCAAGTAATTTACTTTCAACCAAACCTATTGTAGCACCTGTGCATAAGACTTTTCTTATGCACAGGTTTTAATTTTAAGGATTTCCTCTTGGAAAGTTGAATCCTAAATCCTGATAACTCCAACCCTTTAAACCTTAAGCCTATGAACTCTTGTAAGGCCGGCCCTGCGGTACTGCTGCTTCTCTTGCTCTCTCACTTCGCTTTTGCCCAAATCCCCCAGCGAACCCCCACACCAAATGACAATCTGAAGTCTACCGAAGTTTTGCCAAACGGGGAAGTGGTTTTTAGAATTTATGCTCCGAATTCATCGGTGGTTTCTATAGGCGGAGATGTCATCCCTTGGGGGCAAAAAATAGAAGGAATGAAGGCGGAAAATGGAGTCTGGACCTTTACAGTTCCACAGGTGAAAACGGGAACCTATCGTTACCATTTTTTGGTGGATGGGGTGAAAGTTTACGACCCAAAAGCCCCAAATGCGAATGAAACCTCAGCTTTGGTTGATGTCCTTCCCAATGGTGAAGAGGAGTTTTTCGCGATGCGAAAGGAAGTTAATCATGGAGCGGTTTCTTCTGTTTATTATTATTCCTCCACCACTCAAACCATGCGCAGGATGCATGTCTGGACTCCCGCTGGATATAATGCAAAAAACACCAAGCTTCCGGTTTTCTATTTGATTCACGGAGGCGGAGATAGCGATTTAGCTTGGCCAAATGTTGGTCGTGCCGGACTTATAATGGACAATCTCCTGGCGGAGGGAAATTCAAAAGAAATGATTTTGGTGATGCCGGATGGCGGCATGGACACCAAATTATTTGTCAAAGACTTTGTAAATGACCTCATCCCCTTCATTGAGAAGAATTACAATGTCTATACGGATTCAAACCACCGGGCATTGGCGGGACTATCCATGGGTGGACTGGAAGTTTTGGATTCATTCATGGCTCATCCGGATATGTTTGGATACCTCAATGTGATGAGTTCGGGCTGGTTTGCCAACAACGAAGAAATGTACAAAACGGGAGATGCCCGATTGGCAGAAATAGCCTCCACTCTCAATAAAACGGCAAAAATCTTACTTTTCACCCAGGGTGGACCGGAAGATATTGCTTATAAAAACGGAAATGAAATGCTCAAAGTCTTCGACAAAAACGGAATCAAGTATGAATTCACCGAAATGCCAGGAGGACATACCTGGTCTGTATGGAGACAGGATTTACGAAATTTTGCACCAAAACTCTTTAACTAATAAAACCTAAAACAATGAAATTCAAACATTTTACCTCAGGCATAGCTGCTCTCCTCTTGATGGGCAATGCCATCAACTTGCAGGCACAGGAAATCAGTGCCATGCAGGCGCCAAAAGTAGTTTCTCCGGAAATTGCAGCCAATAATTCAGTCACTTTCCGGGTACTTTCGGGAAAAGCCAATGAAGTCACAGTCAACGGAAGTTGGATGGGATGGGGAGAAACTTTGCCCCTGACAAAAGGTGAGCAAGGAGTATGGTCCGTGACGATCGACCCGCTTCCTTCTTCCATGTACCATTACAATTTCTTCATCGACGGAGTAGCAGCAATCGACCCAACAAATTCGCAAGCACTTCGGGACGGTACCCGCTATGCAAGCTTACTGATCGTGCCAGGAGCAGAATCGGATGTTTACCAACTGAATGACACTCCTCATGGCAATATCTCTCAAGTGTGGTACGAGTCGCCATCATTGGGCGCCGACCGAAGGATGTACGTGTACACTCCTCCGGGATATGACAGTGGAAAAGATTCTTACCCTGTCTTGTATCTGCTTCATGGCGCAGGCGGGGATGAAGATGCCTGGTCTTCTCTGGGTCGTGCGAATTTGATTTTGGACAACCTGATCGCTTCTGGAAAATCAAAACCGATGATCGTTGTGATGACCAATGGTAACGCGTGGCAGACTTCCACACTCAGAAACGTTCCTGGCCAACCAGTTCCAACTCGTGAGACTTTTGCCCAGTTTCAGGGAAAGTTTGAAAAAAGCCTTGTAGAGGACGTAGTTCCCTATATCGAAAAGAACTTCCGGGCAATTGCTGACAAAGACCACAGAGCTTTAGCCGGTTTATCGATGGGAGGAGGTCACACCATCAATGCTTCGATTGCTTATCCTGGCACCTTCAACTACATCGGAGTTTTCAGCAGCGGGATTTTCGATGCCAATGCAGATATGGTTGAGATGGAGAAAAAATTCATCGCTTTGAAAAACAGTGGCGTTTCCAAGTATTGGGTAGCCTGCGGAAAAGAAGATTTCGTAATGGAATCCAACAAAAGATTGCTCAGCATGCTTGACAAAACGGGTTTTGAACATGTCTACTTCGAAAATGAAGGCGGTCATACCTGGGCCAACTGGAGAACTTACCTCTCCATGTTTGCACCGATGCTTTTCTAAAACATAAAAATCAAACCTCAAAAACGCAGTCTCACCAAGGCTGCGTTTTTTTTGCTTTCGCAGTACCAGGACTGGTGAATTGCTTAAAAAAAAGCCGGCACCTTGATAGGTAGCCGGCTTTCAATTTTAAGAAATGGATTCTTATAAATTCTCGATGTCGATTTCGGTTCTCACCAATAACGCCTCTTTTTTATGATCTTTTATCGTAGCCAAAGTCTTCTCAGCGTATCCTTTGATAGTGAAGTTTTGACCATTATCCACTTGGTTTTGAAACATAGAAATGGAATTATCAAGGCTAGTTATCTGAAAATCAATAAATGCCTTATCAAAAGCCTTGCCTTGCAAGAAAGTCAGCTCAGTAAGTTTGACCTGCATTTCAGCTGAGATATCTTCGGATATTTCAACTTTCTTTGAATCCAGGATCGCGGTAAGCTCGATCTTACTTGCAGTATTTTCGTCCACAATCAGACGGCCATAATCCAAAACAGAGTCATCCTCCCCATTTTTCAGCGCCAATTCTCCAAGAGAAATTTGAGCATTTAAAAATTGAGATGAGGAAATTGCAAAATTTCGATCTTGCTGACTGACTTGATCACTAATTGGTTCGTCGTCCTCACTTTCGCAGGAAGCAAAACCAAGAATAGAAAATGCAGAAAGCAATACAACGCCTGATCTTTTGACCAAAGCTGAACGCATCAAAGAGGTGGGTTGATTTTGATTAATAGTTTTCATAAGTAAATATGTTGGTTTAGTGTTCCCCAAGAGTAAGGCAATTATTGTACCGCCTGTCCCCAGAGCTAATTGAGGAGGTTTTGGGTAAATTTAGCTGGGTAGCACTCCAACAAACTGTTGAAGAATATTCCCAGTTTTATCTAGATCGAATGCAAAAAATTTCCATTAAACATCCCGAATGATTGGCAAATTGGAATCCCAACCCCTATCACTTTTTGGTACTGCTTCCAGTTTTTGCCTTGGGACAAACAATCTTTTTCTGAATTTCACCTTCCAAAATTTCCTGAAAGGATATAATTCCATTCTCTATTTACAGAGGATACTGGCCTGATTTATTGGATAGTGGCCTACCTGTTCTTCTTTTCCCACCTGATTATTGCCTTTTTCAATTCCCGCTGATAGGTTGGTTCTCCTGCGCTAAAAAACTTATTGTCCACTTTCCGAATATCTTCTTCTTGGGTGGTATTGTAGCGGATCGGGGGGTTACCGTCTTTACAGAAAAAGTAATTTTCTCTGACCAGGTTGACCGTAGCCCGATGAAACCTCAACGGAGATTTAGCGATGTTATACACCAGATTGCGCTCGACCAACACATCGGTGATGCCTTCATCGAGAAACATGCCGTTGCTTTCGGCACGGCCGGCATTGACTTCCACATTATGAATCCGGTTGTTGAGAATTTTACTCCCAGGCTGAAGTCCCAGCATATAGATTCCACCTCCATCACTCAGGATCTTCATAATATCATGGATGTGATTTCCGGATATGATGTTTTGCCTGGCGGGTGTGGGCTCCGGACTCCACATCCAGCCAACAGAAATACCGGTATAGGGCAGGTCAAAAACCTCGTTGTTCTTAATCTTGGTTTCGGCAGTTAGGCCGCACCATATCCCAACTGCTCCATAAAATTGAGCCCCAATCTGAGATATTTTGGAGTTTTCGATGGAATTTGCCAAAGCCACCTGATCAGGTGCTGACTTCCACCAAGGATCGCCGTTGACTATTCGGTCTTGCCCCTCTCCGATCATGATCCCGTTGCCGGAAATATCCATAAGTTCCGAATCCTCCACTTTGCAGTTTTTAGATCCGGTGCCAAACCAAATACCAGATCCTCCGAAATTTTTGAAACTGCATCCTTTGAACGAAATGTTTTCAGCCCAAACAGAAGTAATAGCCGCCGGCACTACAGACCATCCTCCAGTTGACGGACGTGGATCGAAATGACATGCCTGAACCCCACAATATCCTTTTTCAGGAATTTCCCATTTGCTGAATTGAAAGGTGATCCCTTCGAAGTGGATGTTTTTCACGGGTTGATTTTCTTCTCCGATGATAGAAATCAAGCCTTCTGAAAGTGGAACTACTACTTGTAAGTTATTGGGATTTATGCCTTCGGGAAGTTTAAGGATAAATTTCTTTGAGTCATTATGAAAAATCCACTCGTAATCTGCGTCCAAAAACTCAGGAGCATTTTCGAGGAAATAGCGCGGATTAGGCTCCCAATTGTCGATGGTGAAAAAGGCAGGAGATTTCGCGCCGATTGAGTCTACTGTGAACAATTGATTCTTTGCGGCATCGATTTCTTTTATCCCGATTCTTGAAATGGACCAATCGTGAAGGAAAACCAACTCTAATCCTTCGGGTTTTTTTGGGATTGGGAAATCTTCCTTTTCAAAAAAGAAATTGGTGCGCCGGTCCTCTCCGGCTTTTTTCACATGGAGATACCCTTCATTCGGAAATCTTGCCCGAATTGCCCGTTTTCCTGAGATAAAGAGTTCGCGAAAATTATCCATCCCTTTCAAACTTGCAGGCAATGGGGCTTCCCAAAATCCATCTGAGTTTTTACTCCATCCCGTAATTTCCATACCGCCGGAAATAACAGGAGATTCACCCTTTTGGGCTTTAAACATGAGGCTTACATTTTCCCGGTTTGAATTAAGGAGGTTAAATTCCAAAGGGCCGGCAATAGGGTAAATTCCGCCAGCCAACCAAACTGTCACTTCAGTTTCATTTCCTGACTCCAATATCCCAATAGCCAATTTCTGAGCTGCTGAGATTGTTTTCAGAGGAAATTTTTTGGTTCCATCCTTAGAATCATTTCCATCAGGTGAAACATAAATATCCTTGGCGGTAAGTGAAAAACTCAGAAGGACACCAATGAAAAATGGAATAATATGCTTCAGGTTCATGGGCTTTGATTTGAATCCTCCAAAATATCAAACTGTCATGGATATCCATTTACTCAATTCTCAGGATTGTGTGGGAAAACATGTATTGCAAGAACTTCAATTTTACCATTGGCAAAACTTTAATCCCATTGATTGTTCGAATTCCTAATAATCCAGCTTTTTATTAAAAATATTTTCTTCACTGGGAATCAACTTCAGAAAACTTCATTTACTTTGTGTTTCAAAGTACTTTTAGATATGAGAAAACCGGAACAAGAATTAGCTGAAATCAAAACAATGATGGAGCGGAGTACCCGCTTCCTCTCACTCAGCGGGCTGGCAGGGATCCTAGCCGGGATTTATGCTTTTGTAGGTGCAGGCATTGCCGGTTATTGGATTTATTTTCCCTCCTCAGAATATGGGACGGGAACCGAATCGATTTCAGCAGCCGATCTGCAGATCAATTTGCTGGCCGTTGCTTTGGTCGTTTTGGTGCTGGCTGTGGGTTCGGCTTATTTGCTCAGCCAACAAAAAAGTCAGCGGAATTCCCACCAATTCTGGTCTCCTGCTAGCAAGAGATTCATGTTTGCACTATTTATCCCTGTTTTGGCAGGCGGGCTATTTTCCTTCGCCTTGATCCACCAAAGCGCCTATCAAATGATTGCCCCGGCTACCCTTATTTTCTATGGTTTGGGATTGATCAATGCTTCTCATTTTACCTTGGGCGAAATCAAAAATCTTGGAGTCGGTCAGTTGATACTGGGTCTCATTGCAGCATTTTTCCCGGAATTTGGCCTGATATGCTGGGCTTTGGGGTTTGGTGTACTCCATGTGATCTATGGCTCCATGATGTACTTTAAATACGACCGATAAAGTGAAAGGTACTTACGACAAGGCGTTTGAAAATGTAATCAGACTGAGAATCATGTCCATCCTGATGGTCAATGAGCAGTTTGATTTCAATTCATTCAAGGAACTTCTGGGAGTCACAGATGGAAATCTGGCTTCGCACCTTCGGAATCTGGAGAGTGCGGAATATATCCGGGTCGACAAAACCTTTGTGGGAAGAAAACCCATGACGAATTATTCCGGGACGAAAGAAGGCAAAAATGCCTTTCAGGCGCATTTAGAATTCCTGGAAAATCTGATCAAAGAAAATAGAACCTAAAAAAAATTTAGCTATTCACTTTGAATTACAAAGTACTTTCATAAACATTAAATTTACAATTCACATGAACAAGCCAAACGAATTCTTCCAAGGCCAATCGGTCAAAAGCCTGCTCCTTCCGGCATTACTCGGGGCACTTGCTCCCTTCGTTCTTCTTCTTTTCATCGTCCTCACCAAAGAAGATGTTTTCGAATTTTGGATGCTGGTTCCTCTCACGATCATCCCGTTGGGCGGCGCATTTGGCGGTGTATTCTTTTACCTGATGGGATTTGTATGGTTTCCTATCGGAAAGCATAAACTGATCGCCACCATTTTCAGCACCATTTTCTATTTCGTTGTCCTTTGGCTGAGTGCTGTACTTGCATTCAACTATACCGGCCAATGGGATTGACTTTGACATATCCACTTGACATTCCTCCACCTATAATCCACTACTTCCTATGCAGCACCAAATCCTTTCCTACCTCCAACATCCAGGAGAATTGGAGAAACTTTACAGATCCAACAAGACTGAATTCAAACATGCTTTCCTTTCCGTTTATCCGGAAATCAAAGGCAAAGACCTGGCTGAGTTCTGGCATGAGCGTCTGAAAGATGAGACAGACACCATTTCCTGGGGTTCAAAAAAAGAACACCTTTGGGTAATCCTCGGAATTATTACAGCCGGCATTCTGGCCAAAATCCCCGAAATCTTTTCCATCGATGAGGAATTTTTCTATCCGCGTAATATCAGTTTCATCATCCTGCCACTGATCACGGCATATTTTGCTTGGAAGAATCAGCTCTCACTCAACACCAAAGCCATCCTTGCTGGAATCACGGGCCTATCTCTGGTTTATATCAATTCCCTCCCTGGAAAAGATACCGACACCTTGATTTTAGCCTGTATTCACATACCATTGATTCTTTGGGGAATGTTGGGCACAGCCTATTCCGGTCCGGATCTACTCAATTGGAAAAAGCGCCTAAGCTACCTTCGTTTTAATGGCGAAGCTGCTGTGATGTGTGTGCTATTGGGAATTGCTGGAGTATTGATGACCGGAATTACCGTCGGGCTTTTTGAATTGATCGGAATCAAAATCGAGGAGTTTTATTTCAATTACGTGGTGGCTTTTGGCCTTCCCGCGGTTGCAATTCTTGGCACTTACCTCACCCATACCAATCCTCAGCTGGTGAATAAAGTGTCTCCTGTGATTGCCAAAATCTTCAGTCCGCTGGTGCTCGTGATGCTGGTGATCTACTTGATTGCAATCGCCGTCACCGGAAAAGACCCCTACAACGACCGGGAATTCCTGTTGATTTTTAATCTCCTTTTGATTGGTGTAATGGCCTTGATTTTCTTTTCCGTTGCCGAAAACTCCACCAAGGAATCAAACTCTTCCGGAGTTTGGATACTATTGCTCCTTTCCATAGTCACGGTGGTGGTGAATTGCGTTGCTCTTTCGGCTATCATTTTTCGGATTTCCGAGTGGGGAATCACTCCTAACAGATTGGCAGTTTTAGGCAGCAACGTTTTAATTCTGGTGCATCTGCTAATGGTAACAGGGAAACTTTATTGGACCGTTACTAAGAATTCAGCTTTAGCTGAAGTAGGCAGATCAATTGTGATTTACATCCCTGTGTACTTTGTCTGGGCAATTTTGGTCGTTTTCATTTTTCCATTGGTTTTTGGTTTTAAATGAAAGTCCTATTTCCCAAATCAAAACTTTATGAAAAGAAGCTAATGTATTTCTCTTTGGCTATAAGGTAAAAAAATCTTTGGTCTTTGGTGTCTTTTGGCAAATTCCGTTCTTCCCTTCTATTGGATTTCCATCCAATAAATTGTCAGAATTAAATCTGTTTTGGGTATCTTAATGCCAACAAAAACCTATCTAAATGAAACGATACTTCAATTTACCCATTACCCTCCTGTTGGCTTTGGCATTTGCTTTTACAGCTTTCAGCCCCAAAAACAACATTGCAGACAACACAAAAAACACTCAGGCTTCACCTCCTAAAAAAACCAAGAAATTCGGAGGACTTGCCCTATACACAGTTCGTGATGCAATGGCAAAAGATCCTAAAGCAACGCTGAAAGCAGTTGCTGATGCTGGTTATGCTTACGTTGAATCAGCAAACTATGCGGATGGTAAATTCTACGGAATGACACCGACTGAATTTAAATCTTATTTGGCAACCCTGGGCCTGACTGCCAAAAGTGCTCACATGGGCATGGTCAATATGGAAAATGCCGACCAGTTGATTGCTGATGTGAAAGCTGCCGGTATTTCTTATTTCGTGATTCCTGTTCCTCCAATGGGCATGTTTACATTTGACCAAGCCACTCGCTCAATGGCCATGAAAGGCACTGCCGATGATCTTGTAAAAATCATGAACACCTTGGGAGAAAAATGCCATAATGCTGGAATTAAATTGCTTTACCACAATCATGACTTTGAGTTTAAGCCTTTGGCAGACGGCACAGTAATCGAGGATGTTCTTTTGGAGAAATGTAATCCGGAATTCGTCAATTTCCAGATGGATCTTTTCTGGGTGACCAAGGCTGAAGTTGATCCCTTGGCTTACTTCAATAA
Source organism: Algoriphagus sp. (assembly GCA_029945945.1). Taxonomy (GTDB): domain Bacteria; phylum Bacteroidota; class Bacteroidia; order Cytophagales; family Cyclobacteriaceae; genus Algoriphagus. The sequence goes on from JAQSDM010000007.1 coordinate 204,263, forward strand.
ATATCCGGGCAGATTCCACGCTTGGCATGTGAAAGACATGAGCACCGAAGGAGTGTTTGCTCCGGTAGGAACCGGAACTATCGACTTCAAGAGAATTCTGAAAGCAAAAAAGAAGTCAGGGATGAAATTTTACCTCGTAGAGCAGGACAATACATTCGGACTTGATCCGCTTGAAGCAATCAAAATCAGTCATAAAGGCTTGAAAGAGATCGGATTCAAATAATCTTCATTTTCCACCATCTATTTTAAAAGCCAACCTTAGGGTTGGCTTTTTCTTTAAGGGGCTATCAAAAATCATGGATTGATATTCACTGAATAACTCGGGAGTTTTCAGTAATTTAAAATCTCCATTGAATCTCAATCCGCCATGATAACCTCAATTTCTATTTTTCTTCTCTTTGCCCTTCTTCCGTCCCTACCCCAAACTTCCTCTGAAAAACCAAATATCATTCTGATTTTGGCTGATGACCTAGGCTGGTCGGATATCGGTTCTTACGGAAGTGAAGTGGAAACTCCTAACTTGGATTGGTTGGCAGAAAATGGGATCCGCTTTACCCAAATGTATAATACAGCCAAGTGTAACACTTCCAGGGCTGCTTTGATCACCGGATTGTATGCCCAACAAGTTGGCTATGAAGCCACCTATCTTCAACCTTTAAAAAACGGAATTACCATTGGGGAACTCCTGCAATCAGCCGGATACCGAACACTCTGGGCAGGCAAACACCACGGTTTTGACCATCCCATGGACAGGGGTTTCGACCGATATTTTGGATTAATGGAGGGAGCATCCAATCATTTTAATCCGGGACCCCGCCGTGAAAATGAGCCTCAACCTGCCCAAAAAAGACCAGATCGGCCGTTTTATGAAGACAGGAAACTTTACCAGCCCTTCGGTCCACCCAAGGATTACTATTCCACGGATTACTTTACTAAATATGCTTTGCAATGGCTGGAAGAATACAAGGAAGAAGACAAACCCTTTTTCCTATACCTCTCCTACACAGCTCCCCATGACCCCCTGATGGCCTGGCCCGAAGACATCGAAAAATACAAGGGAAAATACTCAGAAGGCTATGAGGTGGTTAGGCAGAAACGCTTTGAAAAGCAAAAAAAGCTCGGGCTAATCGATGAGAAATATATCCTTAGCGATGCAACCCATGTCCCCTGGCAATCCCTTTCAGATTCACTTAAGAAAGTTGAAGAACTGAAAATGGAGGTTTATGCAGCCATGATTGACCGCATGGATCAAAAAATCGGTGAAATCATTCAAAAGCTGCGTGTTCTCGATAAGCTTGAAAACACAGTTTTCCTATTCCTTTCAGACAATGGCGCCTCTGCTGAAGTTGTCAATATCCCGGGCGATGGAAAAATCGGCACAGTCGGTCATTGGACCTCTCTGGGTCAGGATTGGGCTAATGTGGGCAATACACCTCTTCGGTTTTACAAAAACTATTCCTTTGAAGGGGGGATCAAAACACCATTTATCATCTCATGGCCCAAAGGTCTTGGCCATCAGAACCAGTTGAACCATTTTCCTGCCCATTTGATCGATATCCTTCCAACTCTTGCCGAACTTGCAGGTGCTGAATACCCAATGGAATTTAAGGGGAATCCCATTCTCCCGACTGAGGGTCAAAGCCTCGTACCGGCCATAATGAATGAAAATTCCCTCCGGGAAAAGCCCCTCTTTTGGGAATGGTCGGTCGGCAAAGCTGTCCGTAAAGGAGACTGGAAACTCGTCTCTCATGGAAAAGATGCTCCTTGGGAATTATATAATCTTAGACAAGACCCCACCGAGACTGAAAATAGAATTCCTGACAATCCGGAACTTGCGCATGAATTAGCGGGTCTGTTTCTTAGCTGGAAAGAAAAAGTCAGTAAATAAGAAGCTCCCGGATTGCTACTCAATCAAATCCAGGTGAGTTGTTAAAATTCTTCTCCATTGAGATGGAAAAGACAGTATCCCTTTAATGATCAGTTTCACTCCTGCACTTTGAGCAGATACCTTGTCCAAATCGATTTGGGTTAGCTACCTATGTCAGAAATGAGAATACTTCACTTCTCCATCCCTGGAAATCAATGTTATTTTTCAAATACAATTTCTTCCGGATTAGCGCCCAACTCCTTTAAACTTGCACTGATAGCCTTAACCATGGGATCTGGTCCACATACATAAAACTTCTGCGAAAAATCCTGAATATGATTTTTCAAAAACGCCTTGTCAATCATCCCAAACTCATGCCCGCTTACTTCTTCTTTGGCAAGGATAGAAATAAAGTCACTCCCTAATAAATCACGAAAATAGGATTCCAAAATCACATCTTTAGCGGTTTTATTAGCAAAAAACAATCGGTTCCCAGCCAACTCACCTTTGGATTGAAGGAATTTTATAATTCCGATAAACGGGGTCACCCCTGCTCCTCCGGCAATAAATACTCCTTTGCCTTTGTATTGAATAGCACCCCAGGCATCATCTATTATTAACTCATCTCCAACTGCCAACTTGTCGATTTGATTGGTAACACCGGGATGATCTCTATAGGATTTGATCACAAACTCCAACTGCTTATCCTCAGGCAAAGAGGTAAAAGAAAAAGGTCTCTTTTCATCTTTCCACTCTTTTTTATTGATCGAAACGTCCGTTGCCTGACCAGAAATGAATGAATAGCCCTCCGGTTTTTCTACTTTGATTTGCTTCACATCATGGGTCAAGGGAAGTATTTGCTGAATCTTAAGTGTGTAAGCCATATCATTTTCTGTTTAGTTCTATAATAGTAACGGATCAAACAGCTTTTGTTTTTTTTAATCCTTAATTCTTTCTGTTGGATTGCGTTTTATAAATAGCGCTTCCCAGATTAATTTGAATTGTGATCACCGGCTTTTTACCAATGGATCTTGAAAAAATCTCAGAGGTTTAGGAAGTAAAAAATAATCCCCGACTTTTCAGCCGGGGAATTTTCATTTATGCTTTTGCAGGAAGAACCTGCGAACTGACCTCTCCAAATCCAATCCGGATTCCGTCTTTTTCTGCAAATCCCTTCATGATCACGGTATCTCCATCCTCAATAAATCTCCGGTCATCTCCTGTTTCAAGCTTAACAGGCTTGGTTCCTTTCCAGGAAAGCTCCAGCATTGATCCAAATGAATCCTCGGTCGGTCCGGAGATTGTGCCTGAGGCCATCATGTCCCCAACGTTAATATTGCAACCATTGATTGTATGATGCGCCAGCTGCTGAGCGATATTCCAATACATGTATTTGAAATTGGATGAGCAGACTTTGCTGGCTGCTTTCCCTTCCGGCTGAATATAAACTTCCAGATTGATGTCAAAATTAGCTGGCTTTTCAGATTTCAAATAGGGTAAAACTGCAGGTTCCTGAGTTGGTCCTTGCGTTCTAAAAGGTTCCAGAGCTTCAAGAGTAACGACCCAGGGAGAAATGGAGGACGCAAAGTTTTTTCCTAAAAACGGCCCCAAAGGAACATATTCCCAGTTTTGAATATCGCGGGCTGACCAATCATTGAAAAGCACGAATCCAAAAATATAATCTTCGGCCTCAGCCGTGGAAACTGAATCTCCCAGTTTGGTGGTTTTTCCTGTGATGAAAGCTAATTCCAATTCGAAATCAAGTCTCTTGCTCGGTCCAAAAACCGGAGCTTCCATATCAGGATCTTTGAATTGGCCTTTTGGTCGATGGATCGGCACTCCCGATGGAATAATCGAAGACGCTCTTCCATGGTATCCAACCGGCATATGTTTCCAGTTTGGAAGCAAAGCATTTTCCGGATCACGGAACATCTTTCCAACGTTGGTTGCATGCTCAATACTGCTGTAGAAATCCGTGTAATCTCCGATTTTCACCGGCATCAGCATCTCCGCTTCTTTTCGATTGACCATCGCTTTTCCCCGGCTTTGATGTTCCCGAAGCTTTTCATTTTCTGCCAAAAGCAAGTCCTGAACTCGTTCTCGGATTTTCTTAGTTTGCATTTTTCCCAAGGCAATCAAATCGTTCAGTGATTCTTTCAGAAAAATTCCTTCCGGCAAAAACATGTTTGCAAAGAACCCTTCCTGGTCTAGAATACTTAAATCGACAATTTTGTCTCCGATGGCAATTCCGATTCTGGGACTGAGCTTTTTACTTTTGAAAACTCCAAAAGGAAGATTGTAAATCGTGAAGTCTGAATTCTTGGGAACGTCCACCCAAGTGCTCAGGGAGTTGGTTTTGCTTTGGCTCATTTTTAAAAATCTTAGAGGCGCAAATTTAGGCTTTAAAGAGGAATTCGAAAGGATTAAAACCTACACAAGGAAAATGAGCTGATCGGAAATCATCCAACTCCCTGACTTCATGAGATTTAAACCCCATCAAACATTCTTTTCTTTTAGATGAAAAAAATCTTCAGCAGATCGAACGAAACCTTTTATCAAATTCTGATTCAGAAATGAATTAGCCTGTTTAAATTGTTTCATCCAAATCATTTTGAAATGAAATTCAATCCTAAATTCTTACTGCTCTTTCTGTTACTTCTGATTCACGGAGTGGCTTTTCCGCAGGAAAAATCAATCATCGATCAGCTCGAAGAAGTCGCCATCGTGGACCAAAAAGTCATGATGCCAATGCGTGATGGCGTTCGCCTGGCAACAGATATCTACCGGCCGAAAGGCGACCATCCTGTTCCGATCGTTTTCTCCCGAACTCCTTACAACTTTAACACCTACGGAAATGGCGAAATGAACACCCGGGGCATGCAAACTGCTTTGGAGTGGGTGAAAAAGGGATACGCTTACGTGGTTCAAAATGAACGCGGAAGATTCTTTTCCGAAGGAGAATGGGATATTTTGGGAACGCCGCTGAGTGACGGATACGACGCAATGGAATGGATGTCCAAGCAGCCCTGGAGTAATGGGAAGATCGGTACGCTCGGCTGCTCCTCTACTGCAGAATGGCAAATGGCTGTCGCATCAATGAATCATCCTGCACATGCAGCGTTAGTTCCGCAAGGATTTGGCGCAGGTGTGGGAAGAATAGGTGAGTTTTTCGAGCAAGGAAATTTCTATCGCGGAGGCGCAAATCAAATGCTTTTCACTGCCTGGCTTTACGGTACTCAGCACGATCCGATGGCGCCAAGACTGCCTGTTGGAATTGAGCAAAAAGACCTGCTGAGACTTCAGAGATTCTATGACATGGCTCCGGAATACCCAAAAGTTGACTGGAAAGCAGGATTGAGTCACTTGCCGGTGGAAGACATCATTGAAAATGTGGACGGCCCGATGGGAATCTATGAAGAAATGATCACCCGCGATCCCAATGACGCAAAATGGTATAAGGGCGGATTGTATCACGACGATATGCCGTTTGATAAGCCGAGCTTTTGGTTTGTATCCTGGTACGATGTGTCGAGCAGTCCAAACATCGCACTTTACAATCATGTGCGGAAAAATGCTGTCTCTGAGATGGCAAGAAACAACCAATATCTGGTGATCGCGCCGGTTCTGCATTGCTCTTACACTCGTGCTACCGAGGATACAATGGTTGGCGAGAGAAGTGTAGGAGATGCCCGATTGAACTATGACGAGATCATCACGGCATGGTTTGACCTTTGGCTTAAAGGCGAAAAAAATGACACCGTTTCTGAAATGCCAAAAGTGCAGTACTTCACCATGGGTTCCAATAAATGGCAGAGCAGCGATGTATGGCCTCCGGCTGAATCGGTGATGACGACCTACTATTTGGATTCCGAAGGAAAAGCAAATACTAGAAATGGTGACGGAACCCTATCCGCCAAAAAGCCAAGAAAAGCGAACCTTGATACCTTCAAATATGACCCGATGAATCCGGTTAATTCCTACGGAGGCAATGTCTGCTGTACCGGAAATGCCGTGCAAGGCGGAGCCTATGATCAGCAGGAAATGGAGCTGAGAGACGATATTCTCGTTTACACTTCCGCACCTTTGGAAGAAGGCGTGGAGATATCCGGCTTCATTGAATCGTATCTTTACCTCTCTTCAGACGCCAAAGACACGGACGTCACTATCAAACTGATCGATGTCTACCCTGACGGAAAAGCGTACAATCTGGACGAAACAATTCAGCGCGTGAGATACAGAGAAGGCTACGACAAGGAAGTGATGATGGAAGATGGCAAAGTCTATGAGGTCAAAATGACTCCAATGAGTACCTCCAATTACTTCGAAAAAGGACATAGTATCCGGATCGAAGTCAGCAGCTCCAACTTCCCAAGATTTGACCGAAATCTGAATACCGGCGGAAATAACTTCGACGAAAGCGAAGGCGTGATCGCCACCAACTCGATTCATCATGGAGGCAAAAGCCTGAGCAGGATCGTGTTGCCGATGATGAAGAAGTAGGTTCCAATTCAAAAAGTTTGGTACAAAGGCTTTCGATGAGTTGAGCCTTTGTGCCTTTTTTTATTCATTTTTTGAGAATTTCAAGTTCTTTAAGAATCAATAAAGTCACTTGACCTCTTGAAAATCAAATAGATAATTTTGAGTTATTTTATTTTATGCAAATCCGGAATTCAATTCCGGATTTGCATAAAATGGAAAGATCGGTCTTTTTTGTTTGCCCTGATTTCGATTCCAATCAGGCCTTTTCCCCTTTTTCTCCTATTTTTGCCCCTCAATTAATTTCCTTTCAAATGTCTATTGCCAGCAAATACGATCCAGCATCGACCGAAGCCAAATGGTACGCGTACTGGATGGAACACAAGCTTTTTTCTTCGAAAGTTGATCATAGCAAAGAGCCTTACACCATTGTAATTCCTCCGCCAAACGTCACGGGAGTGCTGCACATGGGCCATATGCTGAACAATACCATTCAGGATGTCTTGATCCGTCGCGCCAGAATGCAAGGCAAAAATGCCTGCTGGGTTCCGGGAACGGATCATGCTTCCATCGCAACGGAAACGAAGGTTGTAAACATGCTGAAGGAGCAGGGAATAGATAAAAAATCAATTTCCCGTGAGGAATTCCTGAAGTACGCCTGGGAATGGAAAGAGAAATACGGAGGAATAATCCTGGAGCAACTGAAAAAACTGGGAGCTTCCTGCGATTGGGACCGGACGGCCTTCACGATGGATGCTGGCCTGAGCGATGCGGTTCTCAGCGTCTTTGTGGACTTGCATAAAAAAGGTAAAATCTACCGCGGTATCCGCATGGTCAACTGGGATCCTCAGGGCAAAACTGCCTTGTCGGACGACGAAGTGATCATGAAAGAAATACAGTCGAAACTTTACTACATCAAGTATAAAATCGAAGGAACCGAAGATCAATTCCTGACCATTGCCACCACCCGACCTGAGACCATCATGGCCGATGTAGCGATCTGCATCAATCCAAATGATCCGAGGTTCGTACATCTGAAAGGTAAAAAAGCCATTATTCCTCTGATCAACCGGGCGATCCCGATTATCGAAGATGAATATGTGGACATGGAATTTGGAACGGGCTGTCTGAAAGTAACTCCTGCACATGATATCAATGACTACGAACTTGGCGTAAAGCATAAACTCGAGGTAATCGACATTCTGGCCGACGACGGAAAGCTCAATGAGAAAGCGCAAATCCTCGTGGGTGAAGATCGGTTCATCGCCCGAAAGAAAATCGGAAAGTTGCTGGCAGAAATTGATCAGCTGGAGAAAGTTGAGGATTATAAATCCAACGTGGGTCACTCCGAGCGAACTGATGCGATCATCGAACCGAAGCTTTCTTTGCAGTGGTTCCTGAGAATGGACGATATCACCAAACCGGCTTTGAGTGCGGTGATGGATGATGTGATCCAACTCTATCCACCGAAGTTCAAGAATATGTATCGCTCCTGGATGGAGAATGTGCGTGATTGGTGTATCTCCCGTCAGCTTTGGTGGGGCCATAGAATCCCTGCATTCTACCTTCCAAACGGTGAGTATGTAGTTGCGAAAACTGCTGAAGAAGCCCTTGAAATTGCCAACAGCCAATTCAAGGCAAATTTCACTTTGGCTGATCTGAAGCAAGATGAGGATGTACTAGACACCTGGTTTAGCTCCTGGCTTTGGCCGATTTCGGTTTTTGACACGGATGTGTTTACGACTGGTAAGCCTAATGAAGAATTGAAATACTACTACCCAACCAATGATCTGGTGACTGCTCCGGAGATTCTATTCTTCTGGGTGGCGAGAATGATCATTGCGGGCTATGAATACATGGGCGAAAAGCCTTTCAAAAATGTCTACCTGACAGGAATTGTACGGGATAAATTGGGTAGAAAAATGTCCAAATCTCTGGGCAATTCACCTGATCCGTTGGAATTGATTGCTCAGTTTGGCGCAGACGGAGTGAGAACGGGAATGCTTTTCTCCTCTCCTGCCGGAAATGATTTGCCGTATGATGACAAGCTAGTGGAGCAAGGAAGAAACTTCTCCAACAAGATCTGGAACGCGTTTCGACTGGTGAAAGGCTGGGAAATCGATCCAAGTCTGGACGGTTCGGCAAATGAAGCCAGCATCGAATGGTTTGAAAATCGCTTCAATCAGGCACTCGCCGAGATCGATGAGCATTTCGAGAAATTCAGAATTTCGGATGCACTAATGGCAACCTATAAACTGGTTTGGGACGACTTCTGCTCCTGGTATCTCGAGATGATCAAGCCGGCTTATCAGCATCCGATTGATCAGGCTACTTATGACAAGACTATTTCAATTTTCGAGTCCATCCTGAAGATTCTGCATCCGTTTATGCCATTTATCACGGAGGAACTTTGGCACCAAATCAAGGAAAGATCCGTGGAAGAATCGTTGATTTTGGCTTCTTGGCCATCCCCAAAAGCTTTTGACGGGAAAATCACCGAAGAAGCTGCTCAGGTTTTTGAGGTTGTTTCTCAGGTGAGAAATCTACGTGCATCCAAAGGCATGTCTCCAAAAGAAACGCTGGAATTAACCATTAACGCCAAGAATGAGGCAATCTATAGTCGATTCGAATCTGTACTGACCAAGCTGGCGAATTTGTCCTCGCTGAGTTTCGGGGGAAATGTGCCAAACGCCATGAGTTTCGTCGTGAAAGCTGACGAGTGTTTTGTACCGATGGGCGACTCTATCAATTTGGAAGAAGAAAAGGAAAATCTGAAAAAGGAAATTGAATACACGAAAGGTTTTCTGAATTCGGTGATGAAAAAGCTCAGCAACGAGCGATTTGTAGCCGGAGCTCCTGCTCAGGTTTTGGAGATGGAACGTAAAAAACAAGCCGACGCCGAAGCCAAGATCAAGACGCTGGAGGAAAGTCTGGCGAAGCTGGGGTAATTGGTTATTGAGTTATTGGAAATCCGGAGCTGAAAGGTTCCGGATTTTTTTTAAATATACATGGACTGGACTTATTCTAAAGTTCCCGTATTTTGATATTTTTAAATACAATCCCCTGTCCTTCACTTTGAAGTGCGATGTATCCTGATTTAAGGGGAGTTCCATCCACCTTGATTGCCGGATCAAACCGATTTGCCACACCTCCTCCGATTTGAGGTTTTGTGTACTGAAGTACCGTGTCTCCGTTGATCATATGAATCACCAGAGAATCTCCATAAACAATCAGGTCAGCTTTCACCCATTGATCCCATTTGAAAGTCGGTCCGGAAGAATTGATGCAATGTCGGGGGTCAATTTTCCCCTCAAAAACCACGTCTGTTCCCGGTGAACACATATTACCAGTTGGTCGGGGAACTCCCTCTTTTTCCTCTGCATAAAGTTGAAACTCCACAGAAATAGGCCAATCTTGTTCTTTCAAAATGGTCTCAGGAGCCTGAGAATGAAACATAATTCCGGAATTCCGATAGGTATAACTCGCCGCATCTTTCAGCCATTGATCCGTGAATCGGTATTCCCAACTTAGCTGAAAGGATGAATAAGGTTTCTCATAAAACAAGTGCCCATAACGATCCTCAAACGCACCGTAATCATCGTAATTAACCTCCAACAAGCCGTCCACAACGCGAAAGGTATTCGCATAATTATCGCCGGATTCATGATGATGGATCTTGGGAGTCCAGCCTGTGAGGTCTTTTCCATTGAATATGACTTTCCAATCAGATTGCTTCTCAACATTTGATTTGAAAGCAAATCCAACGAAAATCAGAATTGCAAAAAAGGTGAAGGCCAGAATTGATTTTGTTTTGGTCATGTGTGGGCGGTTTGAAAAATCAATATGCAAAAAGTAAAAGTAAAAACCCTCCGGAAGTTGGAAACTCCTGGAGGGTTTGAAAAATGATTAATGTTTCCAATACTAGCCAACGATCTGTTCAAGGCAGGCTTTGAGTAATACTATAGAATCAGAAATGTCCGCCCAGGTTTGTGTCTTCACAGACCGGAACTTGATCAATGCTTCCAATCGTACCCATCAATCTGCTCAAGACAGGCTTTGAGTAAGGCGATGGAGTCGAAAATATCTTTCTTATGTGCCATCTCAATCACTTGGTGCAAGTGACGGGTTGGGATAGAAATCGCCCCGGCAATCGCTCCTTGCTTACCCATTCGCTGAACTCCCGCTGTATCAGTTCCTCCGGCAGTCAGAATTTCAGGCTGCCAGGAAATCGCTTCTTTAGTCGCTGTCTGTTTCATAAACTCAACCATTCTGTAATCGCAGATGGTCATCGCATCCATGATTTTGATGGCGGTACCTTTCCCAAGTTCTGTTACTTTCTCATAAGCCAAAGCTCCGGGAACGTCAAAAGCAATCGTCGTGTCCAAGGCAATTCCAAAATCAGGATTAATGGTATGAGCTGCCACATTTGCTCCGCGGATCCCAACTTCTTCCTGTACTGTGAATGTCGCATAGACATCATATGCTGGATTTTCCAATTGCTTTAGGGCTTCGATCAAAATGAAAACTGCAACCCGATTATCGATGGATTTACAGTTGACACAGTCACCCATCTCGATAAGTTCTCTGTCTCTTGTGACAGGATCACCAATGGTAATGTATTTTTCAACTTCTTCTTTTGACATTCCCATGTCTATGAAGAAATCCGTGGTTTTTGGAAGTTTGGTCTTTTCCTCGGCTGACATTACGTGGATGGGTTTACTTCCCATCACACCAACCAGATCTTTTTTACCATGCACGATTACCCGCTGAGCGGTCAGCGTTTTTGGATCAAAACCACCCAAGGTATGAAATCTCAAAAAGCCTTGGTCATCAATATGAGTGATCATAAAACCAATTTCATCCAGGTGAGCCGCGACCATTACTCTCTTTCCATCGGGGTTTCTTTTTCCTTTTTTGATGGCAATGACATTGCCCAGATTATCAGTTTTGATTTCGTCAACAAGTGGAGTAACCAGTTCAATAACCAGATTGCGCACACGCATTTCAAAACCGGGAGCTCCGGCGATTTCACATATTTGCTTCAGCAGAGGTACGTTTATTTCCATTTTAGTTTGTCTTTCAATTTGACTTCAAAATAATAAATATTTAACCGCAAAGAGCGGAGATAAAAAGAGAAAGGGCGCAAAGATTATTTCGTTGCGCCCTTTCGGATTTAATCCTTTGAGGTTTTTAATACTCAAAGGATTCTAAGATCTATTATCCCTCACTGAATCCCCATGGGTTATATTAATTAATAAGCTCTTTCTGTCTTTCCTTCCATGTAGTTGGCAAAAGCACGATTCACAACGCGCGTTCCGCCCGTAGTCGGATAATTCCCTGTGAAATACCAGTCTCCCAAATGCTCAGGAATACACTTATGAAGGTTTTCGACAGTTTGAAAAATGACTTTCACTTCAGCTTTGATATCCTTAGAAGTTACTATTTCTCCAATTTTATCAGAAATCTCTTCATCTGTGAAAAGACTGTAAACCTCCTTCACAAAGTTCTCATTGGAAACAGAATGAGCGATGCAGGAATCATACACTTTGTCCAAAACGTTTTCGAGTTTTCTCTCTTTCAGCAGTGCCAAAGCTGCTCTGAAAGCAATAAACTCCTTCATTCTTGACATGTCGATTCCGTAACAATCAGGGAATCTGATTTGCGGAGCAGAGGAGACGATTACGATTCGCTTTGGATTGAGTTTATCCAGGGTAGTCAGGATACTTTTCTCAAGCGTTGTCCCTCTTACCACCGAGTCATCAATCACAACCAGGGTGTCTATTCCAGGCTTGATCACTTCATAAGTTGTATCGTAAACGTTTGCCACGATAGCATCCCGATCGCTGTCATTGGTGATGAAAGTTCTCAGTTTGACATCTTTACTCACGAGTTTTTCAACCCTCGGACGGAAACTCAATAAGTCTTCCAAGTCACCAATATGAGGCTTTCCATCAAGGAAAACTTCTCTTCTTTTTGCACTAAGATAATCTTCCAGACCTTCGATCATCCCCAGAAATGCAGTCTCGGCTGTATTTGGAATATAGGAGAAAACAGTATTTTTCAGATCAAAATCAATTGCCTTCAGGATCTGAGGGATAAGTGCTTTACCCAGATTTTTTCGTTCCTGATAAATCCCCGGATCAGTTCCTCTGGAAAAATAAATCCGCTCAAAGCTGCAAGATTTCTTTTCTCTCGCAGGCATAATCTCAGACTCAGTATACGAACCGTCTTTGTTGATTACCAATGCATGACCCGGCTTAATTTCCTTGATCGCATTGAAATCGATATTGAAGGCTGATTTGATAGCAGGTTTTTCGGATGCCACAACGATGATTTCATCATCAGCATAGTAGAAAGCAGGACGGATCCCGATTGGATCACGAACCACGAAAGCCGAGCCATTACCAATCATTCCTGCCATGGCGTATCCGCCATCAAAATCACGACACGACCTTCTTAGAATTCTGGCTACATCCAGTTCATTCTCGATTACATGCGTGATTTGCTCATTACTATATTGATGCTTGTGTTTATCAAAAATTCGCTGGTTTTCCTCATCGAGGAAGTGACCAACTTTTTCCATCACAGTGACGGTATCTGTTTTTTCTTTCGGATGCTGTCCAAGCTGGACCAGCTTACTAAAAAGTTCCTCGTTGTTAGTCATATTGAAGTTGCCGGCCATTACCAGGTTTCGGCTTCTCCAGTTATTCTGCTTAAGGAAAGGGTGACAAGTCTCTATGCTGTTTTCACCGTGAGTTCCGTATCGAAGGTGACCGAGCCAAACCTCACCGGTAAAAGCGATATTCTCTTTCATCCAATCAGCATCTTTTACCGCTTTCTTACCCCCGATTTTCTTCGCTTTCTTGTACTTCGCGTTGATTTTATCAAAGATGTAATTGACCGCGGAGGCTTCGATTGAGCGATATCTGCTGATGTATCTGGTTCCCGGTTTGGTGTCAATTTTTACATTGGCCACGCCGGCACCATCCTGACCCCGATTAATTTGTTTTTGCATCAGGACATACATCCTGTTGGCAGCAAATGCATTTGTCCCATACTTATCAATGTAGTATTGTGGGGACTTTCTCAGCCTGATCATGGCTATTCCGCACTCGTGCTTAATTGCGTCGCTCATAGAGTTGGCGAATGTTATTTTGAAGATTCAAAGGTAGTAGTTTTTAAAAGATTTATCCCGGCAAAAAAGTTCTGGCGGCAGATGCTTTATTCTGTTTTTGGTTTTCATCCCTACTGGTCAGGGGCATAGAAAAACCACAAATCCCCAGATTTTAAGATTCGTTAAGCACAACCTGTTGTCAATCTCCCCAAGCGCAATTTTAACAAACTGCTCCAAACACTCCAAAAGGCTATTTTTCCACTTGGCACTTAGATAGCATAAGGGTTATCACAACCGGAAAACAAGTTTTCGGAAAAGGGTCCGGATCCCGATATTAAAATTATTACCATCTAAACTAAACCAATTATTACCATGAAAAAGACACTCTTAATGTCCGCCATGTTGTTTACAGGAGTTGCAATGGCTGCTCCACAATTCACCACTTCAGTAGTAACTCCGATGTCAACTCTGATGCAGGAAGAAAAAGTAAAAATCGAAGCAGATGCACTTCCTGTGCCTGTTAAAGTGACAATCACCGGTGATGAAACCATCAACAAATTCCCAATTGCGGAAGCTTGGCAGGTGACTCAGGCGGATGGTACTTTCCATTTCGTAGTAACGTTTGAAAACGGAACTGAAGAGAAACTGTCAAAAAAGTATGACAAAGATGGCGTTGAAATCAAAGACTAATTAATAGATTTCTCGTTTTATGAAAGCATCGGACACTAGTTCGGTGCTTTTTTTGCATTACTGTAATTCAAAAGAAACCTATTCATGAAGCATATACTTCTAGTCGAGGATGATCTGACCTATTCGAGGATTGTAAAAACTTTCCTGGAGAAAAACGGATTTGCGGTACAGACCGCTACTAAAGTTAAAGACGCTCAAAACCTGATCAATAGCTCACGATTTGATTTGATCATTGCTGATTTTCGATTGCCGGATGGTACGGGTATGGAGCTTTTGCAATGGTCAAAAGCAGAATTTCCACAAACCCAAGTCATTCTCATTACCCACTATTCCGATATAAGAATTGCAATAAAAGCCATGAAATTGGGCGCTTTCGAATACATCACCAAGCCCATCAACCCGGATGAATTATTGGCTACCGTCAATGAATCACTTTCTTCGAAACCAAAAATAGCAGAACCTGCTTCGGAAGAATACTTGGTTGGGAGTCAAGTAAAAGAAGTCAGATCTTCAAAATCAAGTTACGTCATAGGTAGGTCTCAAGAATCAGAAAAACTTGAAAAGCATATCCAATTAGTCGCACCGACTGATTTGAGCGTGTTGGTTTTGGGAGAAACGGGTACCGGAAAAGAGTTGATTTCCAGAAGAATCCATGATTTGTCCCCGAGAAAAAACGGGCCTTTCATCGCAATTGATTGCGGTGCTTTGCCAAAGGAACTTGCCGGAAGTGAACTTTTCGGCCATGTGAAAGGCGCCTTCACCGGAGCTCTTGATAACAAGACCGGACATTTTGAATCTGCAAAAGGCGGAACAATCCTACTGGACGAAATTGGAAACCTGAGCTATGAAGTTCAAATCCAACTTTTACGAGCAATTCAGGAAAGAACCATCCGGAAAATCGGCGGAAATAAAGAAATAGAAATAGATGTCCGCATCATTGCTGCAACTAACGAAAACCTACTTTTGCAGGCGGGAGAAGGTCATTTCCGTGAGGATTTATACCATCGCCTGAATGAATTTACTTTGGGAGCTATTCCGCTGAGAAGACGCAAAGAAGATTTGGAGGATTTTGCCCAGCAATTTCTCGCGGAAAGTAATGAACGTCTCAACAAGTCCGTAAAAGGCTTTTCTGCAGAGGTTTGGGAGATATTTTTGGCTTATGACTGGCCTGGCAATTTGCGTGAGCTCAAGAATATTATCAAGCGGGCAGTTCTTCTTTCCTCAGGACTTCTGGTTGAAAAAGATTCTCTTCCGATTGACATTTACAAGCCATCAGGTTTGATGCCGGCAGGAATGAGTTCAGGAACCTTGTCTCTTTCGAATGAACTCCCTTCACCGCGAGATTATAAAAGCCATTGGGGAGAACAGGAAAAGGAATTGATTCAAAATGTGTTGAACGACACCAAGTTCAATAAATCCAAAACTGCCCGAATCCTGAAAATGGACAGGAAGACTCTATACAGCAAAATGGAGAAATACGGATTAGATTAAACTTTCATCGGATCAGTCAGATAAATATGGGAGGATAGCGCTTTTAGCAACTCGTCCACTTGTTTATCTAACTGATTCAGCAATTCTCCAAGGCCATTCTTTGTCCCAAGCTTCAGACTGCTTTCGATTTTTCTGGCGATTTCTCCCGACGGGCTTTGGATCTGTCCGAGCCTGCTGCCCAATTGATGGCAAATCTCCAATACATCTTCCCATCGGTCATTGAGTCGAGCAGTTTTCAGCTTCACCATATCACTACGGGTCTGCAAAATCATTTCTTTTACAATTTCCTCCAGAAGACTTTCATCCCCCATACAGAATCTTCTGAGGTCTTTCAACTGAAAAAGTGCTGAACCTTTTTCGGGAATAACCTGCGAAACTGGGGACTCCAAAATAACCCGATCCGGGAAAAATGTGCTCAGGCAGGCTAACAATGCTTTCTCCTGAAATGGTTTGAAAATCAGATCATTAAATCCATGATGAAGCATTTTTTCGCGATCCTCTACGAAAACATTTGCAGTCATCGCGATGACCGGAAGTCCTTGATATTGAGGATAATTCCTGAGCGATTTAATCACCTCGAATCCGGAAAATTCCGGCATTTGGATATCGATGATAGCCATGTCCAGAGCAATTTCCTTAAACTCATCACGATACTTCACGCCTCCGGAAAAGGGGAAAACCGTTGCTCCAAAATAGGTAAGAACAGTTTCCAGATAGCGCAGTCCCACTTTATCATCATCGACGAGCAGGATATTTTTGCCGGTGAGATCTATCGCACCTATCGCCAGGGAGTCTGAAAAAACCGGCAACGGATCAGTTGTGATCATGGGAAGCCGGATTCGCATTTTTGTCCCCTTATCTTCCTCACTTTCCACTTCTATCTCACCACCCATGAGCGTTACAAGTCGATTTACGATCGCCAGGCCAAGTCCAGTTCCTCCATATTTTCTGGAAATCGAGTTATCCGCCTGATCAAACTCCCGAAAGACTTTGGCCAGAACTTCCGGATTCATCCCGATTCCGGTGTCCAAAATCTCCACACTTAGGGTATTTTTTCCCCAGTTTACATGAACCTGAATCGAACCGTGAGAAGTAAACTTGAAAGAATTACTCAGTAAATTATTAATGATTTGCTTCAGGCGGAGTTGGTCTCCAATCAACCATCTCCCCTCCGGAAGTTCCAACGACCAATCAAATTCTAATTTTTTTTCAGAGGCTTGCAGTTCGAAGAAATTTTGAAGAGCACCAAATAATTCTTCCGGATCAAAAGGTCTCGACTCGAGTTCCAATTTGCCTGCTTCCAGTTTTGAAAAATCAAGTACTTCGTCCACAATCTCCATTAAAGTATCCGAGGCAAATCCAATCATTCGAAGATGTGATTGTTGATTTTGATTCAATTCCGATTTTTCCAAAACGGAACGATAGCCTTGGATCACATGCAGCGGATTCCGGATCTCATGACTCATGTTTGCCAGGAATTCCTGCTTGGATCGGGCCAATTCCTCTGATTTTTGAGTGGAGATTTCCAAGTTTTCCTGATACTTCCGGTTGAGGCGAATTTCTTTCAGAATGGAAATCACCAAAAATGCCGATCCAAATACTGAAAGAGCCACCACCAAAATCAGAAAAAATGTGACGTCATATGCCAATCCAAAAGCAGATTGGTTTTGGCTTTCCGATTCTTCAATTGCTCTTCGCTGAAGTGTACCCAGCAGACTTTGAATAGTCCCGATAATTTCACTTTGCTTGAGAGAAAGATCAGACTCCAGGCTTGCAAGTTCTTGTCGCTGCGTAGCCTCTTCCCGGTAAATCCGGCTGATCACTTTTCTGATATTATAGAGGACGCTGTCTAATGTCTGACTTTGTTCTGAATTATTTCCCCGTACATTTTGCTGCTGAAGCTCTTTCAGGTAAGCGATCAATTTATCGTCTTCCTGGGTGTTTCGCCCGGATTTTAATTCCTGACGAGAGTTATTTTGTTGCTTCAGTTCATTGAAAATAAAATCCTTGGGATTGAGCTCACTCAAAGGCTGCGATTCAATAACTGCAGCACGACGGCGAATCCCTAATTCAACTTTCTTTAATGCTTCCTGAGTAAAATTCCGGTTTGCAAGATTCCCTTTGACTTCGTAAAGAGCAAGATATCCATTGATCAGTGTAGCAAGATTTGCACGAATGCTTTGAACATTGGCTTTCTCCAAAGAATCTGCAGCCATTTCATTGAGCAGGTCAAGCTTGGCTTCTAAAAATCGGATCGTAGAATCCTGAACTCGAAAATCCCCTTCAGGACCTAATTGATCAATTTGGGTAGTTTTAAAAATCTCCGCCTGAAGTTCATTCAGAAGATTTAGTTTTTGATTCGGCTGAGCAAGTTCCTCCATCGTATCCATGAGACGATGGAGGGTATAATACGTCAACCCTGCTACTCCTATGAGGAATATAGCGGCAAGTAAAAAGCCCACGACGACTTTTCCGGCAGTATTAGTATTGGGGGTTAACCTCTTCATGAATAGTATAGGCTATCAGATAACCAATAACTATTCCAAAGAGTGCCTAAAACTTCACCATCACGTATCCCTGAGGCACATACGTGGTGATGGTAGTGAGGGCAGAATGTGCAATCGTTACGCCTGGCCAAAGGTCTTCTTTCGCTAGTTTTCTCATCATCATCGACTGGCCACAAATCATAATTTCCGCTCCTGCTTCTTCCAGTGCCTGAAAAACTTTCAAATTTGGGTTATCCACCTGAAACTTTTCCTGGTATTTAGCATCATTTAAGAGTGTGAAAACAGCTCCTCCATGGATGATCACTTTTACATGAATTTTTTCTTTTGGCACTCCAGCCAAACCGTGCAGATTCATCATGCGCGCAACATTATCTACCCAACGGCTAATTTCCTTGTCGTTCTCCGAACCAGTGGCAAGGTCCACCAGAATCTTGTATTCCAAACTTGGATCAGGGCGCTCGGTGGCATCTTTGATTTCATAGATTCCACCATATCCTTTGACAATTGGGAATTGCGGAGTCTGGGCCAAAACTATTGAATTGCTGAGCAGAAAAGCTAAGAAAACTAGGGAAAGGAATTTGCGAGTCATGAATGAGAATATTATGGCGAAAAAGTAACTAAAAAATCCCGATCAAAAAGGTCATTCATCAAAAAAGCTCCAATCCCAATTTTGAATGGAACCAGAGCTGATTGTGCGCACGAGAAGATTCGAACTTCCACACCCGAAGGCACCACCCCCTCAAAGTGGCGTGTCTACCAATTTCACCACGTGCGCGGGTAAGGGTCTGCAAAAGTAGAAATCCAGTCTATTCGATCCAAATCGATTTGGAAGCTTTTGCGATTATTTTTGGCTTATCCGTAAACTTTCTTTTCCGCTGCCAAAAGCGTGTTATACAATAAAGACGCAATGGTCATAGGTCCTACTCCACCCGGAACAGGAGTGATGGCAGAAGCTTTTTCGGCAACCTCCTCAAACTTAACATCTCCGATCAATCTGAATCCCGACTTTTTGGTGCTGTCTTCGATTCTGTGAATTCCCACATCGATCACGACTGCACCTGGTTTCACCATGTCTGCAGTCACAAACTCAGGCTTGCCCAAAGCCACAATTAAAATATCTGCTGTTCTGGCGATTTCTTCCAGATTCTTGGTTCGGCTATGAGTAAGCGTTACTGTGGCATTTCCCGGATAGCCATTTCTTGCCATCAGAATACTCATCGGGCTACCCACTATATGGCTTCTTCCGATTACTACACAGTGTTTACCGGCAGTTTCGATTTTGTATCGCTTTAAAAGCTCGATGATTCCATAAGGAGTGGCGGCGACGTAAGCAGGCCAATGCAAAGCCATGCGACCAACGTTGGCAGGAGTAAATCCATCCACATCTTTTTCAGGCTTGATCTTATCAGTTACTTTTTCGACAGAAATATGCTTTGGCAAAGGCAATTGAACGATCAATCCGTCAATGGATGGGTTTTCATTGATGTCTTCTACCACTCTCAAAAGTTCAGCTTCGGATACATTCTCATCCAATCTGACCAACGTGGAATCAAAGCCAACTTGCTCACAAGACTTCACTTTAGCTCCCACGTAAGTCTGACTGGCACCGTCATTTCCTACCAAGATCGCAGCCAAATGAGGAGCTTTTCCTCCCTCAGCTTTGATTTCCGCAACTCTGACAGCGATTTCAGCTTTTATTTCTTCTGAGGTTTTTTTTCCGTCGATTAGAATCATCCTGAGTATCTTATGTTTTAATCTAATTTCAATACCGCCATAAACGCCTCCTGAGGAATTTCTACGTTTCCTACCTGACGCATTCGCTTCTTGCCTTTTTTCTGCTTTTCGAGGAGTTTTCTCTTTCTGGAAATATCACCACCGTAACACTTCGCCAACACGTTTTTACGCATTGCTTTTACTGTCTCTCTGGCGATAATTTTCTGTCCGATTGCTGCCTGAATCGCGATTTCAAACATCTGTCTTGGAACCAATTCTCTCAGCTTTTCGCAGAGCCTCCGCCCCCAATCATACGCCTTGTCACGATGTACAATCGCTGAAAGAGCATCAACCGGCTCACCATTGAGCATGATATCCAGACGAACCATGTGCGATTGCTGGAAGCCGATTAATTCATAATCAAGAGAAGCATATCCTCTTGATATTGTCTTCAGCCGATCAAAAAAGTCAAATACAATTTCAGCTAATGGCATATCGAACGTCAATTCAACGCGATCTGAAGTCAGGTAAACCTGGTTTTTGATCTGCCCACGCTTGTCCATACATAGCTGGATGACAGGGCCCACGAACTCAGCAGCCGTAATGATAGAAGCTTTCACAAATGGCTCTTCAATATGCTTGAATCTGGTAGGATCAGGCATATCGGAAGGAGCATTAATCACCTGGTATTCGTCGGTCGTCATCAAAGCACGGAACTGAACCGATGGAACCGTCGTGATCACGGTCATATCAAACTCCCGCTCCAATCGCTCCTGAACAATCTCCATGTGGAGCATTCCCAGGAATCCGCAACGAAATCCAAAGCCTAAAGCCATGGAAGTTTCAGGCTCCCAAACCAGGGAAGCATCATTCAATTGAAGCTTTTCCATGGAAGCCCGTAATTCCTCATACTCGGTTGTATCCACCGGATAGATTCCCGCAAAAACCATCGGTTTCACGTTTTCAAATCCCTGGATTGCTCCCGAACAAGGTCTCTTTACATGCGTGATTGTATCACCTACTTTCACTTCCTTCGCTACCTTGATCCCTGAAATCAGGTAGCCCACATTTCCTGCAGCCATGGTTTGCTGAGGAATTTGCTTGACACCTAAGATCCCGATTTCATCGGCAAAATATTCCTGGTCAGTATTTACGAATTTGATTTTGTCGCCTTTGTTAAGCGTCCCGTTGAAGATTCGGAAGATTACTTCCACGCCACGGAATGAATTGAAAACAGAATCGAAAATCATTGCCTGAAGTGGCGCTTCCTGATCACCTTTCGGTGCCGGAATCCGCTCGATTACAGCGGTCAAAATATCTTCAATTCCAATCCCTTCTTTACCGGAAGCCAAAACAATATCCTCCCGAGAGCAACCTATCAAGTCAATTACCTCATCGGCAACTGCTTCCGGATCTGCTCCTGGCAAATCAATTTTATTCAAAACCGGGATAATCTCCAAGTCATGATTAAGCGCCAGATAAAGGTTAGAAATCGTCTGAGCCTCCACGCCTTGCGATGCATCCACAATCAAAAGCGCACCTTCGCAGGCTGCAATGGATCGGGAAACCTCGTAGGAAAAATCGACGTGACCGGGTGTATCAATCAGGTTGAGGGTATATTCCTCGCCCTTATACATGTATTTCATCTGAATAGCGTGGGACTTGATCGTGATACCACGCTCTCGCTCCAGGTCCATATCGTCCAACAACTGGTTTTGCATTTCCCGATCCGAAACCGTATTGGTAAATTGCAACAACCTATCCGCCAATGTACTCTTCCCATGATCAATGTGGGCGATGATACAGAAATTCCTTATTTTTTGCATGTCCATTCTGGGCGCAAAAGTAGTAAAAATTAGGCTTAGCTCATTCCATTTTTTTCTTCAGATGAAAGGAAAGGCCTTAGGAAAAGCTCCTTTTTAACTCAATTCTTTACCTTTGGATTTCGAAAATGAGAAAATGAAGTCAGTCGCAGAAAACAAAAAATCGCAAAACATCCCGGAATACCTGATCTACATGTACCAAATGGAAGATTTGATCAGATCGTATCAGGGAAATCTGGATGAAATCAGAGCATATGTCATTTCCCATTATCCGATTTCTCCAGAGGAAAAAAATGAGGTTGCAGGTTGGTTTTCTGATCTGATTGCTAAAATGAAAACTGAGCAAATCATGAAAAAAGGACACTTGGCTGAATTAAGAGGACTCGTTGAAAAGCTTGCGGAAATCCATTGGTCTCTGCTTAAAACTGATTCGATTTACTTCGAAACTTACACGAAAGCCAAGCCCTTTATTCTGGACGCAGTGATTCAGGCGAAAGGAGAAAATCTTGGAAATGAAATTCAGATTTGCCTAAACGGAATTTACGGATTGTTGCTTTGCAGACTTTTGGGCAAAAAAGTGGAAGATGAGCAGTTGAAAGCAGCGGAAATTTTTGGAGAGATTCTGAGCATGCTGAATTTCAGCTATCAGCAGAAAGTCTATCTTTCTCCGAATTGAGATGGAGCGAAAAATTTGAAAATTTGAAAATTGTAACCTGGAATTGTAACGGAGCTTTACGAAGGGAATTTCAAAAGCTTCCAGAATTTGAAGCTGGTGTCTGTAGAAAAAGGAATCAAAAACACGACTTCCGAATCCTACCCACTCTAAAATTTTCCAATTCTTCAATCTTCCAATTCGCTAATCAGAAATAAATTCCCAGACACTTCGGTAAGCATTTTTCTCTTCAAAATATTTTAACAACCCATCAAAAAACGGATTTTGCGCCAAGGTCCCGCTATCACCTATGATGACGAGTTTACGTTTTGCACGGGTCAAAGCGACATTCATCCTCCTTATGTCAGATAAAAATCCGATCTCCCCTTTTTCATTTGACCTCACAAGTGAAATCATCATCAAATCACGCTCCTGCCCTTGAAATCCATCCACCGTATCGATGGTAATCATGTCTGCAAATGCCTTCAGATTGGGAAAATCATAGGTTTCAAAAATCAACTTCCTAAGCAACCGGACCTGTGCTCCATAAGGTGCAATCAAACCAATGTTCCAGTTGTTTTGCCGAAACTGACCTATTCCAATCCGCTTGATCAGTTCATTCAAATAGGTGCAGGCAAAGCGTGCTTCTTCAGGATTAAAGGTACTCAGGCTTTCTGATTCTAATTGATCCGAGTATCCTGAACCAGCAGTATCGATCCATTCCAAGGAACTTTCATCCGGGGAGAAAAAATGGGATTTAGTACTTTCGTCAGCAATCAGTTTCCCCTTGTAAAACCACTCATTTGAAAAGCCCATGATCGCTTCCGGCATTCGGTATTGTACTTGAAGCATGTGAGCAGCTATAGGTTTTCTCTGAATTACTTTTTCAAAAAGGGTTTCTGCCAAACCTTCTTTCGCCGCAATTTGAGATTTGATCGTTGGTGGAAGCTGGCAATGGTCCCCGGCTAACACCACCTTTTTCGCTTTCAAAATCGGAATCCAGGTTGCCGCTTCTAATCCCTGAGCCGCTTCATCAATAAAGACCACATCGAAATTCATTCCTTTCAAATGATAAGAGGAAGCTCCCACCAACGTGCTTGCAAAAACCTTGGTTCGCTGAAAAATATCAAATCGGATGTATTCCTCCAGATGCTTGGAATCTTCCCTCAGCCGGGAAACCTGATCATACATCAGTTTTCGCTGCGCCCTTTCCTCAGGACCAAAATTTCGCTTGTATTGCTTGGCAAGCTTAAGATACTGATCGGTCTCTTTTCGTAACTTTTTGAGATCCCAATAGCTATCGTGAAAAGCTGTTTTTGCATCCAGAGTTTGGTTCAGTATCTTTTCCTCCACCCGAGCCGGATGACCCAGACGAAGCGTTTCGATCCCATTATCAACAAGTTTTTCGACAAGTAAATCCACTGCCGCATTGCTTGGGGCACAAACTAAAACGCTCAGATTTTGCTCGACAGCCTCCTGAATCGCTGCTAATAATGTTGTTGTTTTACCTGTACCCGGAGGACCATGGACTATCGCAACATCCTTGGCATTTGCGATCTTTTCGCAGGCCTGATTTTGAGAAAAATTGAGTTTGGGGTCTGGCTGGCGGAGTTTCTCACCAAAGCTTGGGTTGGAATCACCCAAAAGAATTTCTCTCAACTCAAGCACTCTTTTGTTTTCGCCAGAAATGACTTTTTTCAATGCAAATTCCATCTCCCGATAGCTCGCTTCATCAAAAAGCAAATCAATTCCAAGCCGATTTCCTTCCATCCAATCCGGCAATTCATCGACTTGTAGCGTCACAAACATTGTATTTTGCTTCACCTGATTGATCACTCCGTTGACCCGACTATCCGGGGTGTGGTAACCATCTTGTGTGCTAAAAAAAGAAACAGATTTTCCGGAACTGAAAGAAGAAGGATAGTTAGAATCAAGTCGCTCGATCTCGACAAGAAGGCGTTCTCCCATTCCGATTTTACTTTTTTTCAGAAGGATGGGATACCAGGTGATCCCCTCCTTTTTCTTTTCAGCAAGGGTAGTATTGAGGAATTTCTTTTTGTACTGAGCAAGATCTTCCTGCCATTCAATCTTTAATAAACTCAGTCCTTTTTTAAGTTCGTCAAGAATATCCCTCATCAATCTGTATTTTAGTGTCGAAACTAATCAAAAGTGTTCTGGTTTTACCTTCTTGAGATTTTTCTATGAATTTCCTAGCACACGCTTTTTTGTCTTTTGGTCAGGATGAAATTCTTATCGGGAATTTTATCGGTGATTTTGTAAAAGGAAAAATGATAGACACCTTTCCGAAAGGAGTCCGGCAAGGAATCCGGCTTCATCGGGAGATTGACAAATTTACAGATACACATCCTTTGGTAAAAGTAAGCCAATCCTACCTGAGACCTACTTTTGGACATTATTCTACAGTGATAACGGATATTTTTTTCGATTATTTTTTGGGGAAATATTGGAGTATATACTCTTCAAAACCTCTTGAAACTTTTGTGGAAGAGACCTACGAAACAATTTCGAATCATCAGGAACAACTCCCGGAACAATTCAATGAGATGTTTACCTGGATGAAGTCCCAAAACTGGCTGTTGAACTATCGCACAATTGAGGGAATTCAAAAATCTCTGAGCGGACTTTCCCAAAGAGCAAAATTTGATTCAAAAATGGAACTGGCCACAGAATTCCTAATGGAAAAAGAGGATGAATTTCAACTGATATTCTTCGCTTTCTTCAAAGAATTGGAGACTTTTGCCCGGGAAAAACTCATAGAAATTCAACTTACCGATGCTGGTCATTAAGCCAAAAGTCTCTACCTACATTTCACTCAGTTTGATTGCGTTTGTACTTATTATGGGCTTGGTCATGATTCTGAGGGACTTCGCTTACAAGGGAACCTTTGCACTTTGGTTTTATCTTGTTTCGACAAGTTTGGTGACACTGGTTCTTGTCATTTTGCTGGTAAAAATGATGGCTGGCTATCGATTTATTTTGGCAGGCAAAGATCAAATCATCGTCAAACTTCCACTTCGGGGTTATCAAAAAGCCTACCCTGTCACGGAGGTTCTGGCATGGGAAGAGGAAATAATTATGGCCAATAAGCGGGAATTCAAACAAGTCACAATAGCTTTCACCGACAAACAGTCAATTTCAGTTTCGAACCATGAGCACGAAGCCTATTCTGAACTCGTTTCCTATCTAAATAAGAAAGCTGTCAGGCAACGGATTAAAAGCAAAAAAGCCTGAGAATTTCCCAGGCTTCATTTTATCTCTTCGTTCGAAAACTTTTATCGTATAGAACAATGCTTTCTCTGATAATCCGCATTGCATCTTCTTTGCCCAAGAAGTCTTCTACGATCACTTCCTTGTTTTCCAATTTTTTATAATCCTCAAAAAATCGGTGAATTTCTTTCATCAGATGTGGAGGAAGTTCTTCGATTTCATTGATATAATTCACAGACTGATCGCCCGCGGCTACTGCAATGATTTTATCATCAGCTTCTCCGCCATCCACCATGCGCATCACACCGATTACTTTTGCCTCCACAAGGGTCATGGACGGGATGTCAATCTGCGAAATGATCAAAATATCAAGCGGATCATGGTCTTCGCAGAAAGTCTGGGGAATGAATCCATAATTCGCAGGATAATGCACGGCAGAGAACAAAACCCTGTCCAACATCAGCATTCCGGTCTTTTTATCGAGTTCGTATTTGCCTTTACTTCCTTTAGGAATTTCAATTACTCCGGTTACAAATTCGGGAGCATTTTTCCCGATGTTGACATCGTGCCAAGGGTTGATCATTTTATTTGTGATTTGTTGATAAAAAGTCAGGCTCCTTTCGAAGCCTCTGCAAAGATACTCATTAGGCTCAGAATGCCCTTATTGTAAAACTTATTTCATGCTTGGTAAAGTCACCCGAATGGTAGTGCCTTCATTCAACTCAGATTCCAAATCAATTCTTCCTCCCATTTGTTCTACTGCTTCTTTCACCATATAGAGGCCAAGACCAGTTCCAACATTCTTTTGAGTTGCTCTCATGAACAAGTTAAAGACCTCAGGATGGTGTTTTTTCTCAATTCCAATCCCATTGTCTTCCAACGTAATAATTGCATCAGTATCAACCACATCAATGGTCAGGCTAATTTGCTTTAGACCAGGCTCATGTTTTTGAAATTGTACACAGTTACTGAATAAGTTATTCAAAATAACTCTGATTTTAGAATCATCAGAGAAGAACAAAGACTCTTGATTTACCTGAACGTCAATATGGAAATTAGACAAATCAAATTTAGAACGGTAAGCTTCCATTTGCTGGTCAACCACATCCCTGAAGTTGATTTCAGAGATTTTATGGTCGATTTTTGTGGATCGATAGAAGTCCAGCATTTTATAAATGAAGTCATCCAGCTTAACAGTTGCAGAATCGATCATTTCAAAATACTCAATGATTGATGGATCCTGAACTTCCATTTTGGCAAGTTTAGATACCCCTGAAATACTCATCAGCGGCCCGCGAAGCTCATGAGATAAACTGTACACAAACTGATTCATCTCCGAATGCAGCTTTTTAAGCTTAATATTTTTCTCTTTGAGCTCCCTTCGCATAAAGTAAATATCCGCCGCATTCTTGATCGAATTCTTAATCTGCTCAATATTCCAAGGCTTATCAATGAATCGATAAACCTCCCCTTTATTGATCGCATCGATAACACTTGCAATATCTGAGTACCCTGTAAGTAGTATTCTGATTGGATCCGGATTGATTGTAATCATCTTTTCAAAGAATTCAGTTCCTGTCATCCCAGGCATTCTTTGATCTGCAATTACAACATGCACTTCCTCATCTCTGACGATCCTTAAACCCTCTTCAGGATCAATTGCAGTAAAAATCTTAAAATCCTTTCGAAGAGTCGCTCTGAATGATTTGAGGTTATTATCCTCATCATCAATATAGAGTACGTGTATTTTGTTACTCATATTTCGAAGTACTTTGATAAATAGGAAGGGAAATTTTAAAAGTTGTACCCTGGCCTTCTTCAGAAATCACCTCCAAGGAACCTTTGTGATTTTCAATAATAGAATAAACTATTGAAAGACCCAAACCTGTTCCTTTACCTACAGCTTTGGTGGTGAAAAATGGTTCGAAGATTTTTTGTTTTACCTGAGGTGGCATTCCCGGACCATTGTCTTCAATCTCAACTACTATGTGATCCGAAAAAGCTTTGGTTCGGATTTCGATTTTTGGATCTTTGATGGTTTCTAAATGATCTGCCAAGGCATGAACAGCATTATTAATAATATTCATAAAGACTTGATTGATCTTTCCTGCCAGGCACTCTACCAAAGGAAGTTCTCCAAAATCACGAATTATTCTGATTTTGCCTGGAATCGAGCTGTTCAGTAGAATGATGGTACTATTTATTCCATCATGCAGATCTACTTTTTTTATGTCCTGTTCATCAACTCTGGAGAATAAGCGAAGACCTTTTACGATTTCAACAGTCCTCTTGGCTCCATCCTCCATCCCTTTGAGTAGTTGATCCACTTCATCCAAAACATAGTCTAATTCCAAATCCTCCTCTAATTTTTTTGCTTGCTTTACTGAATTTGGCGAAAATTCCTTTTCACCTGTTTCTCGGTAAAAGTTAATCACTTCCATGATATCCTTAATATCTCTTTTGAGAGGAGCAATATTAGAACTCACAAAATTGATCGGGTTATTAATCTCATGGGCAATCCCGGCAGTCAGCTGCCCCAGCGAAGCCATTTTCTCCTGATTAACCAATTGGCTTTGTGTATTTTGAAGGTTTCGCAATGCTTGCTCAAGTTCTTCTGTTCGTATGGTAACCTTTTCTTCGAGCATTGTGTTTTGCTCTCTGATTAGGTCCTCATTTTCCTTAAACATCCTTAATTTGGCTGCTTGTTCTACTTCTTTTTCTTTTTTCAGAATATTGATTTTGTCTGCCAGAGCGAAAGACAATAGAACAACTTCCAAGGCTGACCCCAATGGCATAATGTAAGCAGTGAGGTTATTGGTAGGGATAACACCCATCTCGCTAAAGACGAAAAGGAATATTCCAATCATAAAAATAGACCATGCCAAGAGGTAATACCGGGCAGGACCATATCCGGTTCGTGAAATAAAATACGCGACTAATAATACAAAAAAGACGACTATCGATTGAGTTACTAATAGAGTTTGGTAACTAATAGTTATAGAAAAGAAAAATGCATTGATCAGAATAAAAGAATAAACTATATAAATAAAATAAAACCCTTTATCTAATTTTGGTGTAAATGATTTCGTCGAAAGAAATACTCTTAAAAACCAAATCCCAACAACACTTACAAGCGAGGAAAAAATAACGCCCGATCTTAGGTTAAGCCAAACCGAATCTTGCCAAAATATCTCTTGAGTATAACCCAAAATCGAACTTTGAGCAAACCAAACCAAAGCTGTGTGAATAACATAAATCAAATATATTTTATCTCTAACAGAAAAGTATAAAAATAAATTATAGAAAAATAAACCAACCAAAACACCTGTAAAAATTCCAAACAAAATGTTTTCTCTATTAATAAGCAGATCTATATAAGTCAAATTGCTTATAGTAGCGGAGATGATTTTTTTATTGACACTATTTACTTGGAGATAGATTGAAATTGGAACGTTTTGAGGAAGCTCCAATTTAAATATAATTGATTTTGACGGAATTGGTTTAGAGTTATAGTCAACTAACCTACCTCCTGAATAGCTTCCAATTACTTTTGAACCATCTACAACATACAGCTCCAAACTATCCAACGAAGGATTGTTGATAAAAAAATATTTAGTCTTTTCTTGACTTTGATTTAAAAGATCGTACTTCAGCCAAATCAGTTCACTGTTAATTCCGAAGTTTTTAAGCTCATTATTTAATGGGATGAAATTTTTAGAATTAATAGCTTGATTGATATCAATATCTTCCTCAACAATTAAATATTCATATTTATTTAAATCGACAGGTTTGTCGGTAAGGATGATAGGATTGACTTGAAGAAGAATTGTAAAAATCCACGATAAAAATACTATCATAAAATCATTTCCAGTTTGGATTTTTAATTAACAAATCATAGGTAATCTCAATTGGACCTTTATAGGTCATTTCAACTCTTTTACATTGCAAGTTTTTTCTTAAATCAAATATATAATCTCTTTCTTCTTCAAGAGCAAGAGGAAGTCCTTTGACATCTTTTAGGATTGCAAGAGTTGCTACAAGATCTAATTTCGGATAGAAAAATGTTCCTTTATTTCCAATTTTCTCTTCAATTTCAAAACCTTTTTGCAACGTAGGCTTCAATGTATATTCAGCACATAACGCAAATAAGGTCGGGACATTTAACTGTTCTGCTATCACTAATGACGTTCTGGAAAGGAAAATTGCTCCTATTCCGTATCCTGAGATTGCTTTGCTATTCCACAATCCCCCGATTTCTCCAGTTCCTATTTGCCTATATTCTCCTACTAATTCACGTATGGTTGAATCAACCTGAGCAATGGCTCCTTCAAGCGGTAAAGGATAATTTTGGTGAGCGATATGAATTCTGAGTCCGCTAACCACATTTCCCGTAGAATCTTCATGAACAGTAACCACAAATACAAATGGATTATCTTTCCACTCATTATTTGAGGATGTCACTTTAGTAACTCCATAATCTTTCAGAACATTGGCATGCCCGTCAATGAACATTTGACAAATTTCAGGCTCATCAATCGCTCTAAATGCTTTGAATGTGAACATTTTAAAGAATCATTAAGGATTCTGATACATCACGGCGATATGATCTCATACTTGGTTCTCCTGCCATATTTATCCTAAACATAAAGATTTCTTCCATTTTTTGATTCCTATTGAACAATGTATTGAAAGACGTCTTCAATTCTTTGATAATATTCTCCTCATCCTGAGTAAATCCATGATTTATATCCCTCTGAATTTTATTGAAAATAAACAAGGAGGCAGTCACCGGCTGGAAACTCAAACCTTGCATATTGGCATTAATCCAGATTCGCTGGATGGTCTGTCCGGCATTTAGGTAAGTTTTTGGACTACTTTCCTTTCCGTTCAACAAAAAGACTGCTGAGGAACTTATCAGAGTTTGTTTAGATATTTTTGTAAGTCCAAACCCCATGAGAAATTTCCTGAAAAAACTTACAGTTCTAGGATCTTTTAAAAGACCCATAGCAGCTCTTTCTGTACCCGATAGCTCCAATGTAGCGATATCAATCCCATCTTTAGTCTCTTTTGCTTCTTTGTCAGACCATCGCACTTCATGAATAAAATCCTTCAAGCCTTGCTCATGGAATAATCTCATTCGATCCATTCCTCCTAAAATTTCAGAAAGCTTCTCAAGGTCTGTTACTTGTTCCAGCATTTCAATTTCGAGTCCGGATTTGGTTGCAATATTTATAAACTCACTTATTTGATGTGGTGTCAAATTTTGTTTTTTTTCATTTTTTCGATTTGTACATCTGATTCCTATTCCTTCCACTAACTCCCCAAAAGGAACTTTCAAAGGTTCTTTACTTTTTGATATAAATCGAATACTAGCAATACAATCTTCCTCAAAATCATTTATCTGATTAATAATCTCTATTTCAATCCCCATTTTGGCTGAGGCTAATCGTAAGTTTTCCAGTGCAGCTCCAAATGCAATCAAAGAGCCAGTTCCAAGAAAATCAAGTAATGAATGACTTCGAACCTGATCATGAAATAGATGTAAAACTCCCTTCTTGTCAAAAACCCAAATCCAAGGCTGAACATTACCACCGGAAGGAGCAAGGTTTGCCAATTCAACTAATTGATGAAGGTCCTCCGGATTTAAGATATAGCCGGAAGGCAATACATCATTAGGAATATTAAATGAAAGTGCATCTTTATTTACAACTATTTCTAGTTGTTTTTGCACTAAATCCGTTGATTCCGATTCAAGAATTTGATCAAGGTCGACATAGTATCGACCCGAATTCACTGAGTCACCTAAAAATAATTTTCTGGCAATATGGGCAACAGTAGCCCCTCCCAAAAAAACTGCTGAGGCTAGCTGGGGCCATGAAGTAATTGTTTGACCGACTTCCAAAAGCGATGCCTTCATTCTTGGGGAAAGCGTATCTAAACCTGTTATTTTGAGACCTATCGCTACCTTCTGAGTATTAGAAATGTTTTTTAAGGACTTAACATCAACATTACCCATAGCACCATGGAATAATTCTCTTTCGGGCTCCAAATCAAATCTCTCAACATCCAACATTCCTCTGTCGGAAGTATCCATCATCACCGGTACCGAATGAGAACGAGCATGCTCTCTGATTAGAACCTTGATATCCAAACTATCGCACTCATCAACCAATAGATCTAGCTTCCCTCCTTTGAGAATAAAATCCTCAATATTCCCAGGAGTTATTCCATCCCGATACAAGGTCAACTTCAGATAAGGGTCTATTTCGGAAATTTCACGAGCAGCTATAATAATTTTTTCCTCTCCAAGGCTTGTAATTCCTGCCTTAAGTCTGTTCAGATTACTTAATTCTAAAGTATCAAAATCAGCTAGACGCATCTCACCACAACTTCTTTCCAAAGCCATGGCTAAGGCAACACTTTGACCAACCGAAAGCCCTACAATTCCAACTTTTTTGGTGGCGAGCTCATCCTGTTCAGTAGGGGTGATTTTGTAATTATTTCTGATTGTTCTAACCCGGATAAATTCTGCCTCAGGCAGAATATGAACTAGTGCAAATTTCCATGGGTAGAAAACCCAGTTTCCATAGGTCTCCCTTTCATTTTCGATTAAAAAATTACTTACCAACTCCTCCAGGTCCGAAATCGAAAGCTGTTTCTGTGGATATTGCGATTTAATGAGATCTGCAACCTGGCTTTCAATTTTATCAATAATCTGAATGTGTGGTATTTTCTTTATTTCGAGCAACTCCTCGAAATCTGATGAAACTTTCGGATTTAATATTAATGGTGAAATTCGATCATTGAGATCAAATTTTCTTGTTGTAAACATGTGGAATTAATGGGGTGGTTAACTTGAGTAAAGTTAATTTTTTCAACTACAAGTTGAATTAATTATTCTTTATTTTGACATTAACCTCACAAAACTTTTTTTAATTTCAAGTTAGTTATGGATGGATTGACGAATTGGTTTGCTTTTTAAACAGAAAAGGAATTATTTTAATAAAGGGTAAAACTGGCCCTCTGAAAAATTTGGTTAATGGAAGCTACACCTGAAGAGAAAATTAAGATTCTGTATGTCGATGATGAAGAAAACAATCTTCAAGCATTCAAAGCAACTTTCAGGAGAGACTACAAGATTTTTTTAGCTATTTCGGCTAAAGCGGGAAGAGAAATTCTTGAAAACGAGAAAGTTGACATTATTATCACAGATCAACGAATGCCTGAGGAAACAGGGGTGGAGTTTTTAGAATCAGTAATTCCAAAATTCCCAGAACCAATTCGGGTTCTTTTGACAGGATATACGGATATACAGGCTGTAATTGATGCAATCAATAAAGGTCAGGTCTATCACTATTTGACTAAACCATGGGAAGAAGATTACCTGAGAACAGTCATCAAGAATGCGTACGAGATTTTTATTCTTCGAAGAGAAAATGAAAGACTTACTCAAGCACTCATTAAAGCAAACGAGCAATTAGAGTTCCTATTGAGACAGAATCTTCTTTCCTGAATTAATACCTAGCAGCAAGTAATAGCTGGAGTTCTTTATGGGTTAACCCAAATTTTCTAGCCAAATAGGCATTTGTGAGACTTCCTCTATAGGTGTAAACTCCCCTCAAAAACCATTTGTAGTTAAAAATCATCTCTTCTGCTCCGCCCAAATCTGCCATCTGGAGAATGATCGGAGTAAAGATATTGCTCAAGGAGTAAGAAGCTGTTCTCGCCACTCGCGATGGAATATTAGGAACACAATAATGGATAATATCATGAACCATGAATACGGGTTCATCATGAGTAGTCATCCTTGCCGTCTCAATACACCCCCCCTGATCTATACTTACATCGATTAAAATACTGCCATGCATCATATTGGCAACCATTTCCTCGCTCACTACGATTTTGTTTCGGCCTTTTTCAGCCCTTAAGGCACCTATTACAACATCTGCCTCAGACATCGCCTGACTCAGACTGAAATTATCAATCGTTGAAGTGTAAATCTGCTGTCCAATCAATTGCTTGATTCTTCTTAGTTTATAGATATGATTATCAAAAATCTTAATATTTGCTCCCAACCCAAGAGCTGTCCTTGCAGCATATTCTGCTACCGTACCCGCCCCAATAATTACAACTTGAGTTGGAGGAACTCCGGTAACCCCACCCATAATTAATCCTTTCCCGTCATTTACACTGGACAGGTATTCAGCAGCAATCAGCATCACCGTGCTTCCTGCTATTTCGGACATTGCCCTGACCACCGGCATCCCACCTACCTTATCTTCAAGGTATTCAAAAGCCACTGCTGTTATCTTTTTTTCATTGAGTTTTTGGATAAATTCCTGATTCTGACTTCCCAGTTGCAAAGCAGAAATCAGACAACTCCCTGTACGCATCATGTCCATTTCTACCTGAGTAGGAGGATCAACTTTGAGCACAATATCTGCATCCAAAGCTTCTTTGCTGGTATAGACAATTTTAGCTCCTGCATCGGAATAATCCTGATCGGTGAATTTTGCCTGTAACCCGGCACCTGTTTCAACCACAACACTGATTCCATTATTCGAAAGCAGTCCAATTGCTTCCGGAGTCAGACATATCCTTTTCTCCTGAGAAGAAGCTTCTTTTGGCAAACCCACAATCAAGGATTTATCACTTTTTCTTACCTGAGCTGGCGCCTCTTTGGGAATCAATCCCACGGCTGTTACTTCACTTAGTTCAGATGGCATCATGGATATGTTGAAATGTAACTTGTCGTTTGAGGTCGGAAATTGATTCAATCTTGATTAAGAAAAAATTTTCTGGTAGAAAAGCCTCAATTTTCTCAGCCCATTCTATCCAGCAATAATTTCCACTATAAAAATACTCTTCTATTCCAATATCCAATGCCTCCGTAGGATCGTCTAATCGATAAAAGTCAAAGTGGTAGAATACATTTCCCTCCTGGTTTTCATACTGATTGACAATCCCGAAGGTTGGACTACTTACCTGATCCAGGATTCCAAACTTATCGGCCAGTGCTTTAATAAGTGTAGTTTTACCCGCACCCATCGAACCCTGAAAGACCCAAACCTTTTCCTCGCCAGCTTCGCTGATAAGTAAAGAAGCTGCAGATTC
This sequence comes from Algoriphagus sp., assembly GCA_029945945.1. Taxonomy (GTDB): domain Bacteria; phylum Bacteroidota; class Bacteroidia; order Cytophagales; family Cyclobacteriaceae; genus Algoriphagus. The sequence goes on from JAQSDM010000007.1 coordinate 238,938, forward strand.
AATTTCGCTTAGTTCGTAGGTAATTGACTTCAAACTTTGATTCCTATTTTGGTGAGAGATGAACGATCGGAATGATCATTTCCTCCAAAGATACACCTCCGTGCTGAAAGGTGTCTTTGTAATAGTTCACATAATAATTGTAATTATTGGGGTAAGCAAAAAAGTAATCCTCCACGGCGAATACATAACTGGAAGAAACATTCAATTTAGGCAATTTCGCATCCTCAGGTTTTTTGATTTCAAAAACTTTTCCTGCCTCGAAATTCAGGTTTTTTCCTTGTTTGTAGCGAAGATTTGTAGTCACATTTTTATCCCCAATGATTCGATAAGGTTTATTAACTTTTTTTGTTCCATGATCTGTAGTGATGATCACTTCTGATCCTGAATTCTGGATTTTTTTAAGCAATTCAA
>JAQSDM010000007.1:239358-263950 GCA_029945945.1 Algoriphagus sp.
AGAATGCTCAAACCAGCTACTTGTCAAAGATCGGTATGCAGATTCATCTGGGGCCAATTCCCGAATCATTTTCATATCTGTACGAGCATGGGAAACCATGTCTACAAAATTGTAAACCAGCACATTCAGATCATTTTGAAGAAAAGTATGAAATTGATCCAGTACTGCTTTTCCCTGCTGTGTCTGAATGATTTTATGATAAGAAAACTTAATTGGCAATCGGTTCTTTTCAAGATTCACCTTTAGCCAGTCTTCTTCAAAATTGTTTTTCCCTTCATCAGAATCCTCATCCTCCCAAAATTGAGGGAAAAGCTTAGCCATATCCATCGGCATCATCCCACTGAAAAGGGCATTTCTTGCAAAAGCTGTGGTAGTAGGAAGAATACTATAATAAGTATCCTTATCCTTTATGTTGAAATACGGTGTAAGCAAATGCTCAATTGTTTCCCATTGATCAAGGCGAAGGTTGTCAATGACGATGAAGAAAAGTGGCTTTTTCTCTTTTAGCTGGGGAAACACTTTTTTCTTCATCAATTGATGAGAAAGCAAGGGCTTATCGGGATTTTTCTCATCCATCCAATCCAGATAATTATCCTTAATAAATCGAGCAAAGGAAGAATTGGCTTCCGTTTTCTGGGTTTCCAACACTTCTAGCATGCTTTTATTTTCGGTCGCATCGATTTGCATTTCCCAATACGTCAGCTTCTTATAAATAGTAGTCCAGTCATGGTGATCCTGTGCATCACCAAAGGCCATGCTGATATTCATGAACTCTTGCTGATAGTTCATGTTGGTCTTTTGGTCAATGAGTTGCTTATTTTGGAGCAGCTTTTTTACCGAAAGCAAGATTTGATTTGGATTCAATGGTTTGATCAAATAATCTGCGATTTTCCCACCAATAGCATCATTCATGATGTGCTCCTCTTCACTTTTGGTGATCATCACCACAGGAATCTGCGGCTTGATTTGTTTGATTTGCTGTAGGGTTTCCAGTCCGGTCATCCCGGGCATCATTTCATCCAAAAAAATCACATCAAAATTTTGGGCTTCCACTTCTTCAATTGCATCTACACCTGAGTTGACCGTAGTGATCTCGTAACCCTTCTGCTGAAGAAAAAGAATATGTGGCTTGAGCAGGTCGATTTCATCATCTGCCCAAAGTATCTTGGATTTTAGAGACATTACTGGTTCCGTTTGTTTTAAAATTATAATTACTTTTGAGTCAATCAAAAGAGGCCTCGTTGAAAAGCCAGAAAATACTAAACGACCCGGTTTACGGATTTATCACAATCCCAAGCGAGTTGATTTTCACCATTATTGACCACCCATTTTTCCAAAGACTCAGGAGAATAAAGCAACTGGGATTGACAGATTTTGTCTATCCTGGTGCGCTTCATACCCGATTTCATCACGCCATTGGCGCGATGCATCTCATGAGTATCACACTTGACAATCTACGCATAAAAGGAACCGAAATCAGTGAAGATGAGTACGAAGCTGCATTAATTGCTATCCTTTTACATGATATTGGACATGGTCCATTTTCTCATGCACTGGAGTATAGTTTGCTTCGGGGCGTTCCACACGAAGAGTTGTCGTTACTGATTATTGAACTCCTTAATCAAGAACTTAGTGGCAAACTGGACTTGGTTTTAAGAATATTTAAGAACCAATACGAGCGCAAATTCTTCAATCAACTGGTTTCAAGCCAATTGGACATTGATCGATTGGATTACCTGCAGCGGGACTGTTTTTTCACAGGAGTATCGGAAGGAACAATCGGAGCAGATCGGATCATTAAGATGATGGACGTGAAAAACGACCAAATCGTGATCGAGGAGAAGGGAATTTACTCTATCGAAAATTTCCTGAGCGCAAGAAGGCTGATGTACTGGCAGGTTTACTTGCATAAAACTACTGTGAGTGCAGAAAAAATGCTGATCAATCTTATTCAGCGCGCAAAACAATTACGGCAAAGCGGAACCCAATTTCACATCACTGAAGCATTTGACTTTTTCCTCCAAAATGACTTCAGCCTCAATGATTTCAAAAAAGACCTTTCGCTCTTGAAATTATTCCTTGAAATGGATGACTTCGATATTTGGGGTGCGATCAAACTTTGGAAAAATCATCCGGATTATGTGCTGAGAAATATTTCTCAAATGTTCCTGACCAGAAACCTATTCAAGATTAACCTTAGAAGTGAGCCATTTTCAATAGAGGAAGTTTCTGAATCCAGATTGAAAACAATGAAGAAACTTCATATCTCGGAGGAGGACATGGATTTTTTCTTTTCCCATGGAAAAGTGAGTAACTATGGCTACTTAACAACCGACCGGATAAATATTTTGACAAAAAAAGGTGATGTCATCGATGTCGCGATTGCCGCTGATCTTCCAAATATTCAAGTGATGAGCAAAATCGTCGAGAAACATTATATATGTAAGGCTAAAAGCCTAAATTTAATTTACTAAAATCCATCAACGCTGAATATGGAATTCACCCTGGCTCAGGTAGCCGCAATTTTGCAAGGAAAAATTGAAGGCGACGAAAACCAAAAAGTTTCCCGACTGGACAAAATTCAGGAAGGCAAACCAGGCGGAATTAGCTTTTTGGCCAACGAGAAGTATGTTTCATACATCTATGAAACTGAAGCAACTGCGGTGATTGTGTCAAAAGATTTTGAAGCCACCAAGCCAATCAAAACAACCCTGATCAGGGTAGAGGATGCCTACACAGGATTTACAATACTTTTGGAAGCTTATTCTCAACTTTCCAAAACCTCAATTCAAGGTGTGGAAGAACCCGCTTACATGGATGCGAGCAGTCAAATGGGTGGAAATGGATACCGTGGCGCATTTTCGTATATCGGAAAAAATTGTAAAATAGGATCTGGAGTTAAAATTCATCCTCAGGTTTATATTGGGGACAGAGTAGTCATTGGTGACAATACCATCATTCATTCTGGAGCAAGAATTTGCGCTGATTCTCAAATCGGAAATTACTGTGAAATCAATCCGGGTGCAGTGATTGGAGCAGATGGATTTGGATTTGCTCCTCAACCAGACGGAACATACAAGGCAATCCCTCAATTGGGAAATGTCATCCTTGAGGATTACGTAAGAATTGGATCAAATACGACTGTTGACTGTGCAACCCTGGGCTCAACAATTATTAAAAAAGGGGCCAAAATTGACAATCAGGTCCAGATTGCCCACAATGTCATCGTAGGGGAAAATACGGTAATTGCCTCCCAAACAGGAGTATCAGGTTCTACCGAAATCGGAAAAAACTGCGTTATTGGAGGAAAAGCAGGGATTGTGGGTCATATAAAAATCGCAGATCATACCACTGTCGGAGCAAATACCGGAGTATCAAAAACTATCAAAAAAAGTGGCGAAATCCTGTTTGGTTACATCGGATTCGACATGAAAGACTTCCTGAAATCCTATTCAATTTTCAAAAACCTTGAAGGACTGGAAAACCGCTTAAAAGAACTGGAAAAAAAGAAGTAAATTTGCGGTCTTGGTCATTCTGAAAGGCTTTAAAATCTGATGAAAGTAAAACAACACACCATCAAAAAACAGGTGGAATTAGCGGGAGTCGGTCTTCATACCGGAGTCATATCAAACATGACTTTCGTACCCGCCCCTCCAAATCACGGAATTAAGTTTCAAAGAATTGACCTCGAAGGTCGCCCAACTGTTGACGCAGACTGCGATCTGGTAGTAGATGTTTCCAGAGGAACCACACTTGAGCAAAATGGCGCCCGTGTTTATACGGTTGAGCATGTACTCGCTGCGCTTGTCGGATTAGAAATCGACAACCTTTTGATCCAACTTGACGGTCCTGAACCTCCCATAATGGATGGTTCTTCTATCCAATTCATTGAAGTATTAGAAGATGCCGGATTTGAGGAGCAAAATGCATTGCGAAGATTCTTTGAAGTGCGGGAAAGCATCCAATACAAAGATGTAGCCCGTGAAGTGGAAATGGTGGCTTTGCCTACAGATAACTACAGAGTGACTGTGATGGTAGATTACAATTCTCCGGTTTTGGGAAGTCAACACGCATCCATTACAGATATCAGTCAATTCAGAACTGAAATCGCCTCTTGCAGAACATTTTGCTTTTTACACGAACTCGAAATGCTATACAACTCAAACCTGATAAAGGGAGGAGATCTTAATAATGCAATCGTAGTAGTGGACAGAATAGTTGAAGAAAAAGAATTGGTCCATTTGGCGAAGATGTTTAACAAGCCAAAAGTTGAAGTAAAAAAAGAAGGCATTTTGAATAATGTTGATCTTCGCTACCGAAACGAACCGGCAAGACATAAATTATTGGATGTTGTGGGTGATTTGGCCTTGGTGGGTAGACCGCTGAAAGCCCAAATTTTAGCCGCTCGTCCGGGACATGCTGCCAATGTAGCTTTTGCAAAAAAGCTAAAAAGAGCGATGGAAAAAGCTGGTTCCACCCACATTCCATATTACGATCCAAAGCTTCCGCCGGTAATGGACATCAATCAGATCAGTAATATTCTTCCACATCGTTATCCTTTCCAGTTAATTGATAAAATCATTTACCTGGACGATACAGTTGTAGCCGGGGTAAAAAATGTAACCATGAATGAGCCTTATTTCATGGGCCATTTCCCTGGAAACCCCGTGATGCCTGGCGTGATGCAGGTTGAAGCGATGGCTCAAACAGGAGGTATTTTGGTTTTGAGTTCAGTGGAAGATCCCGAAAATTATTGGACTTATTTCCTTGGAATAGAAAACTGTAAGTTCAGAAAAATGGTACTCCCGGGAGATACTTTGGTTTTTAAATGTGAACTTTTAGCTCCAATCAGAAGAGGCATAGCAAAAATGCGAGGAGAAGCATATGTCGGAAATACTCTGGTCTGTGAGGCAGTAATGACCGCAAGCATAACCCGAAAAGAATCATGATCAGCACAATGTCTCATATAGACCCAAAAGCTGATTTGGGTGCTAACGTTCACGTAGATCCATTCACCATGATCCATGAAAATGTTTCTATCGGTGAGAATACCTGGATTGGATCTAACGTAACTATTTTTCCAGGCGCCAGAATTGGCAAAAACTGTAAGATATTCCCAGGCGCTGTAATCGCTGGTATCCCTCAGGACCTCAAATTTCAGGGAGAGGATTCCACCGTTGTGATTGGTGACAATACCACGATTCGAGAATGTGTGACAATCTCAAGAGGAACTGTTGACAAGCAGACAACAAGTGTTGGAAGCAATTGCCTCCTGATGGCATATGTACATGTAGCGCATGATTGTGTAATTGGAAACCATGTCATTATCGCAAATTCCGTCCAGATCGCCGGCCATGTTTCGATTGATGACTGGGCAATTGTAGGAGGATCGAGTGCTGTGCATCAGTTTGTAAAAATAGGGATGCATTCAATGGTTTCGGGCGGATCACTTGTCAGAAAAGATGTCCCGCCATTTACCAAAGCCGCAAGAGAACCACTTTCTTATGCAGGTGTCAATTCACTAGGGTTAAGAAGAAGAGGATTTTCCAGTGACAGCATTGCCCATATTCAGGAAGTCTATCGATACCTTTTCCTCAATAGCATGAACAATAGCAAAGCATTGGAGGAAATTGAAGTCAATCTGCCTGCAACCAAAGAAAGAGACGAGATTTTGAATTTTATCCGCTCCTCCGAACGAGGTGTGATGAAGGGGTATATCAATTAATATGCTCGAAGTCCAATTAGATGGTGCGTCGAAACGTTTCCAATTTGAATGGATTTTTAAAAATCTGAGCTTAGCTCTTTCCCAAGGAAATTCCCTCGCCATCACCGGAAGCAACGGCTCAGGTAAGTCAACACTATTAAAATGTGTCAGTGGATCAATTCCGCTTACCTCCGGAAAAATTCACTTCAGGAAGAACCTTAAATTGATTTCCGAATCTGAGTGGTTTTCGAACCTGTCTTTCGCTGCACCCTATATGGAATTGCCAGAGGAATTCATGCTGGAAGAATTATTAACATTTCATTTCAAATTCAAGTCTCCTCTCAATCAAATTTCCATTGAGGAAATGATGGATATCATGTACCTCACTCCTCATAAGTCCAAGCCGATAAACCATTTTTCCTCAGGGATGAAACAGCGATTAAAACTCGGTTTGGCATTTTTTTCAGATGTACCTCTGGTTCTCTTGGATGAGCCAACTTCAAATCTGGACAAGAAAGGTATAGACTGGTATTTGGAATTGATTGCCAAATTCTCCGCAAACAGGATACTAATTATTTGCTCAAATGATCCCCGGGAATACGATTTCTGCGAACAAAAAATCGTTCTGGAAGATTATAAGTAAGCTGCGGCTTTGAACTTTAGCCGTTATATTTAATTTTACAGGTATTAAATACTTTTGAATATGAAACCAACACTTCTTCGAATTGCTGTTTTAGCTTGGGTAATGGTCATTTTGCAGAGCTGTGGAGGAGATGATCCGACCCCTGCTCCTCCACCAAAAACCGCTGAACAATTGGCTACAGAAGCTCTGACCGGTACGGGAACTCAAACTTGGGGAATCGCAGGCGGAGGATCAGTCGTGAGAGGAACTACAACAGTTACTGATTTGTATTCAACTTTCGAATTGGTTCTTACTTCCGGTTCTGCGAAAACCTACACTTCGAAAAACAATAATGACTTGTTTGACAATGCTGGTAACTGGTCTTTTGCCGGAACCAACTTTGATAAGTTTACATTGACGGGGACTAAACCTGCTGCGGGAAGAGAAATTTCTTTCACCAGAACCGGTGATAATCTTACACTTAATTTCACGATCCCTGCTCCCGGAGCCAGAATAAACGGAACATTTGCAGTTGCCGGCTCCTATGTATTCACGATGCTGAAGAAATAATCATTACCCATTCTAAAGAAAAAAGGGGAGCTCGAAAGCTCCCCTTTTTTCATTTCAGTGTGACGAGGGTGACACCCGCTCCTCCCCGATCTGCATGTTCATCTTCCATTTTTTTCACCTGACTCATATGTTTGAGCAAATTGCGAGTGATTTCTCTTAAGATTCCATCCCCTTTTCCATGGACAATTCGCAAATCCTTCACGCCCAGCATATGGCCCTCATCGATGAAAGTTTGAATGAGGGGTAAAATCTCTTCCCCTCTTTTGCCTCTCAAATCAAGGTTATAGGAGAAATCCATCATCTTCTCATTCGTATTGTAGCCTCCGCGGGAAGCGATTGCTTTCACTTCTTTCTTAACCTGAGTGTGGGATATTTTTTCCAGTCTGGAAATCTTCACATTAGATTTCAACTCGCCAATCGCGATTTCAGCCTCATTATTTTTGACTCGAAGAACTTCCGCAATCGCTCCGTTATCTTTCAATCTCACCCAATCTCCTTCACCGATTTTCCCGCCAATAACCTCAATTTCCGGATCCTTGATCACGAGTTTCTCAGGCTTCACCTCCTCTTTGAAAACCTCCAATTCTTTTCGAATCTGCTTGGTAACCTCCTTCTCAGCTTTTCCCTCTTTAATCTCCCGAATGGCAGATTCTATCTTTTTATTGGTTTGGTCTAGTAGCGCTTTTGCTTCTTGCTTGGCTTCCTGGATATATTTCTTTTTAGTCAGCTCAAGGGTTTCCTTCATCTGATTGTATTCCTGAAGACGGGTTTTCAGCAACTTCTCTTTGGATTTGGCTTCGGCAAGTAGGACTGAATATTGATTTTTCTCATTCTCCAATTGCGTCAAAAGCCGATCATATCTCACGCGTTCTTCGCCAATATTGGCCTTGGCATATTCCAGGATTTCTTTCGGAATCCCGATTTTCGAAGCGATTTCTAACGCAAATGAAGATCCGGGCTTTCCAATTTCAAGTTGGTAAAGAGGCTCCAATCGGTCCACATCGTATCGCATTGCTCCATTTACCAATCCTTGGTTTTTGTTCGCAACCTGCTTCAGATTACCATAATGCGTAGTAAGTACGCCAAATGCTCCCAATTTATTGAGGGATAAAAGGATGGCCTCGGCAATTGCTCCTCCAAACTGCGGTTCGGTTCCCGTTCCAAATTCATCTATAAACAGGATCGTTTTGCGATTTGCAAACTGGGTAAAATGCTTCATGCTCAACAAGTGAGAGCTGTAGGTACTTAAGTCATTTTCCAGACTTTGCTCGTCACCAATGTCGATGAAGAAATTATCAAAAAGGGAGCTTTTAGAATCCGGATGAACAGGGATCAACAGCCCGCATTGAAGCATGTATTGAAGCAAAGCGACAGTTTTCAGAGCGACGGATTTACCCCCTGCGTTTGGCCCTGAGATGACCAAAAGACGCTCATGCCCACCCAGCTTAACATCCAATGGAGTTATTTTTTTGCCTTGAGTTTTTAACGCCATCTCCAAAAGAGGATGCCTTGCCCGTGTCCAGGAAAGGATTCGCTCCTTGATAATTTCCGGCTTGGCACTTTCTGTTTTCTGAGCAAATTTTGCTTTTGCCCGGATGAAATCAATCAAACCAAGGTAATTAGTGGCTTTGCGTAATGAAGGAATTGCTGGCCTCAGGCGGTCAGTGAGCTGAGTTAAAATCTTGATGATTTCGCGGCGCTCCATGTATTCCAGATCGCGGATCTCATTGTTGATATCGAGCGCTTCCTCAGGCTCCATGAAGACTGTTTGTCCTGTTGCTGATTCATCATGGATAAATCCCCGCAACTTTCGCTTGTTTTCAGCAGCAACCGGAATTACCAATCGGCCTCCCCGAATGGTCATGGAAGCATCTTCAGGAGTAAGGCCTTTGGCTCTTGCCTCTTTGAAAATACGGTCCATAACTTTTCGCAAGCGACCTTCTTCGTAAATAATCTGAGCCCGAATCAACTGCAATTCCTTGCTTGCATTGCTTTTGATTTTACCCTTTTCATCGATGATTGCGTCAATAGCTTTGAGCAAACCCAAATCAAGATCTATCAATAATCCAAGCAACTGACTCAAAATGGGATAAAACTCGCCGTTCTTTTGGAAGAAAGAAATACATCCCTTCAGCGTCAGCAATGCACCTTTGAGTTCGAAAAAGTCCTCTTCATCCAGGAAAGCTCCTTCAAGCTTCGCTTTTTCCAGGTACGGAGTAAGATTGGTGAAATGAGAAGAAGGGAACATTTCCCCGGAAACTAGTATTCTCTGGAATTCCTCCGTTTGCTCCAAAAGTTTGGTCACCAGATTATAATCCGATGAAAAAGCCATTCGGTCAACATATTCCTTTCCAAGCGGTGAAGTGCATTCATCCTTGAGAAGGTCTTTGATTTTCAGAAAATTGATTTTCTGTTCGAGATTTGAAGGGTACAGCATTAGAATTTATCTTCGATCCCACCGGAAGATTCCCTCACAACCAAAGAATCTACCACGCGCCCATAGATTCTGTCCATGGTCGCCGGATCTTGCAAATAGTAAATCATACTTTTAGTGAAAACAGAATCCTGCACTTCATGTTCAACAAATACTTCATTCTCAAGTAAATTATAAATCACCTGAGATGAATCGTAAGGAATGGGCAAAGAGCTGGCAATTCCTTCGGTCAAGTGAATATCTATCAGAACATTAACCATCTCATCCTCTGAGAGCAAGTCTTTGGGTTTGGAGTTTTCTTCACATCCTCCCATCAAAAGGAGGAGTAAACAGGCTGAAACAAATCTTTTCACAAGTCAAAATTAGGTTTTTTTAACGGATAAACTTCCCCGCCTTTCGGTCAGCTTAATTTTATAATTCGCCATAGTGCTTTAACTTAGGCTGTTCAAATCACCCCTCATGAACGAGCTGTTTAGCAAGTTAAGAAAGTACGAAATAATGATCCGAAAGGTGGCGAACAACCACCTTCAAGGAGAATATCAATCGCTTTTCAAGGGGTCAGGACTTGAATTTGATGACTTGCGGCCCTATCAATACGGTGACGACGTAAGAACGATCGAATGGAAAGTTTCTGCCAAAGGCCATGGAACTTTTGTGAAAACTTTCCGTGAGGACAAAGATCAATCCGTCTACTTTCTGCTGGATATCAGCGGAAGTCAGGACATCGGTCAGCCGGGACACAAAAAAATCGATCAGGGTAAAATTATTGCCGGAGTATTAACTCTTGCTGCTGTTTTTGAAGGTAGTCAGGTAGGGCTCATCAGTTATTCCGATCAAAAAGAAAAGCTTATTCTTCCTGCAAAAGGAGGAAGACAAGGGGTGAAAATGATCCGTGGAATTTTTGAGCATGAAAACATTTCGCTCAAAACTGATCTCAACTCCATGTTTTCTTTTGCTTTGAACCTGATAAAAAAACGTAGCGTGATTGTGGTGATCTCAGATTTCATCGATGAAGGATATGAGCGATCGCTTCGAGCAATGGCTGAGCGACATGACCTGGTGGCGATTCAACTGACAGACCCAAGAGAGTCTGCCCTGCCATCTCTGGGGATTATTCCCATATATGATAAAGAAAAAGGGAAAACCACTTGGGTAAATACAGCCTTTGGGAGCTTTTCCAAAAAAATAGCCGATACCTTTACCACCGAGCGAGAGCACCTGCGGGAAATCTGCAAGAAAAACCAAATTAACTACCTCTCCATCGATACGACTCAGGACATTGTTGGTCCACTGATTGAGCTCTTCAAGTATCGTAACAAAAGCATGAAACGTGGGTAAAATCAGTCAATTCTTTATTTTCTTCCTATTTCCATTCTTTGCTTTTGCCCAGCAAGTTGAAGTCAATGCTTATTTCATGCAGGATTCGGCCAAGCTCGGAGAGCGAGTCGGATACGTGCTGAAAGTAAAGCATCCGGAAGCAACGCAGATTATTTTCCCAGATTCGACGTATGATTATTCTCCTTTGGTTTTGCTGGAAAAGAAGACTTTCATCTCTTCCACTTCTGAAGGAATCACGCAGGATAGCACTATTTACTACCTTTCAAATTTCTCATTGGAGCCAAGCGTCTATCTGACACTTCCTGTTTATGAATTAATCAGATACGACAGCGTCACTTATTTCCCAAATGAGGCAGAACTGAAGCTTAAACTCACTTTAGACAGTATTCCTGAGCAGCCTGTCTTTCAGGAAAACAACGTTTATCAGCCATTGGAAAAATCTTTGAATTGGATCATGGTTGCCATTCTTATGGGCGGTGTTATAGTTTTACTTGGAGTACTTTACCTTCTTTTTGCGAAGCGAATTAATAAAATCTGGAGAGAAAGAATAGAAAAGAGGCGCTGGAACCAGTTTGAGAAAAAATGGAAAATCAAGACTGCCCAACTTGAAGAGTCTCCAGCCATCGAAATCGCCGATGAAGTCATCGGACTTTGGAAAGGCTACATGGAAAGCATTACCGGACTGCCAATAAAAGAATGGACCTCAAGCGAAATCAGTGAAAAGCTCGAGGACAAAAAGGTGTTTGAGTCACTTCGATCGATTGACATGATTATCTATGCAGGAAAATCAACAGAAAACGATCAGTCCAGAGACTATTTACTACAAGTTGCAAAAGAAAAATATCAGGAAAATCTAACCCAAATCAAGCATGAGAGAGCAGTTAGCTGAGTTCTTTAGCTGGTCTTGGTTTTTGCCTGAGACTTTCCAAACCTACGAGTGGGAAAATCCATTGATACTTAACCTGATCTGGATTATTCCGCTTTTTATGCTGATCAGGAAGTTTGTAAAATTCCTGAAAAACCCGGTTTTGGAGCTTTCACTTCCAAAAAAAATCAGCAGGAACAACCCTTGGACCTATTTGAGATTGATCCCCACCGGATTCTTTTTCATTACATTGATTTTGATCGTTATTGCTTTGGGACGCCCGCAGCGCAGTAATGAACGCGTAGAGCAATTCACCGAAGGCATAGACATCATTTTAGTGATGGATATTTCGGAGTCCATGGATTTGCAGGATTTCACACCCAACCGACTGGAAGCCTCCAAAAAAACGGCAATTGACTTCATAAATGGACGTTTTGGTGATCGGATCGGGATGGTTGTTTTCGCAGGAGAAGCATATTCACTGGCTCCTTTGACAAATGATTATGAGCTTCTTTCTGACTTAATCGCTGAGATTTCTTTCGACATGATGGAGGCGAAAGGCACAGCGATTGGATCAGCTATCGCATCCGCAACTAATCGGATGAAAGATGCGGAATCAGCTTCCAAAGTTTTGATTTTGCTAAGCGATGGAGAAAGCAATGCAGGAAATGTGGATCCGCTTTTCGCAGCACAACTTGCTTCGGCCTTGGATATCAAGATTTATACTATTGCGGTGGGCAAAGACGGAATGGTACCCTATGGCACCGACTTTTTTGGCAGACCTCAGATGGTTGAGAGCTATCTCGATGAAACGACTTTAAGAGAAATCGCTAAAATTGGAAACGGCCAGTTTTTCAGGGCTTCAGATGGTGGGGCCCTTCAATCTATTTTTGACCAGATCAATACACTTGAAAAGACTGAAATTCTCGAGAATCGATACAAAGAAACTGCGGATTACTATCGGATTTACTTGTTTTGGGCAATGGCTTTTTTCTTCCTCTGGATGATTGCAAAAAGTAGTTTCCTCAATAACTTCTTGTTGGATTAACTCAAGTCATCACCCTTTTCTGCTTCCATTTCTCCAATCTTGGGTTCATCAGGGAAAACCATAAAGGAGGAAAGAGAGCGACTATAATCATGGCGGAGTAACCTGCCGGAAGCTGAGGGCTTTCATCGTAATGGTTCAGGACCTGATATCGCTTATAGGCAAAAGCATGATGATCGGAATGTCTTTGAAGTTGAAAAAGGAGAAAATTACTTACGATATGGCTGGCGTTCCAGCTATGAATCGGGGTCACCTTCTCATAGGCTCCATTCGCTAATTTATTTCGCTCCATGCCATAATGCTCCAGGTAATTCACAATTTCCAAAAGTGAGAAACCCAAGAGACTTTGAGCAAAAAAGAAGACCGGAATCTCCCAAACCAACCGGTCCATCCAAACAGAAAATCCGGCGAAAGCCAAACCCACAAAAACTAATGGCCAAATGATAAACTGAATCATTTGGCTTTGAAAAGACCACACCGAAACTCCTTTTTTCTGAAGTCTTTCTGCTTCCAGATCCCATGCACTGAGATATCCATCCTTTACAGATCGGATCCAAAATCTATAAAAAGATTCCCCAAATCGACTCGTGGCAGGATCATCAGGAGTGGCAACCCGGACATGATGTCCTCTGTTGTGCTCAATAAAGAAGTGCATGTAGCAAACAGTCATCAGTAAAACTTTGGAATAAAATTGCTCGATTTTTTCAGATTTATGACCAAGTTCGTGGGCAACAGTAATTCCAATTCCACCGGTTAACAAAGCCGTTCCGCTAACAAATGCAATCCATTCCCACCAGTTTAGAGGTTCTGAACTGATTACATAAAACGCCCAAATCAGAACTCCAAGCTGGACATAGACCCAAAGGAATGTGACGAATTTGTAAAAATATTCCCGGGTCACTTCATTCACTGCTTGCGCCGGAACATTGCTTGTATCAGTGCTGATCAGATAATCCATCAATGGCACCAAAACGAAGACAAAGCCATGAATCAAAAACAGATTTATGCCTTCCAGGTAATATCCTGCTACCAATAAGGCAGGTAAAATCAAAGCACTGAAGAATCCTATTTTCTTAAGACTATTCATATTTGGGTTTATTGTATCGACTAAATCTAGAAATTCTGCGACAAAAAGAAAACTCTGAGTCCCTTCAAATATTCAATCCATTAAACCTGATTAAAATCACCTTTCTGTGCCATTTCGGTCAATATTTTAGCAGGCGTTTGTTACCAAATTTGGGAAATCGTTGAATTATGTCCCTGTCACCTGAGCTGATCCAAAAGTACAATATGCCTGCACCCAGGTATACTTCCTATCCGACTGTTCCACTTTGGGAAAACAACGTTTCAGGGCAAACTTGGGAAGAGCTTGTCAAGAAAGCCTTTTCGGTTTTTGGGAAAACGGAGGGGATAACGATCTACATCCACTTACCTTTTTGTGAAAGTCTATGTACCTATTGCGGTTGCAACAAGCGCATTACCAAAAATCACGCTGTTGAGGATCCGTATATTTCAGCGCTGCTGAAGGAATGGAATAAATATTTGACCCTTTTTGACACCAAACCAAAGCTTGCCGGAATTCACCTTGGAGGAGGCACTCCAACTTTCTTTGCCCCTGAGTCACTTTTTGACTTGCTTAATCCAATCATTTCGGCTTCGGAAGTTATGCCGGAGGCGGAATTCAGTTTCGAAGGACATCCAAACAATACGACTTTTGAACATCTGGAAACGCTTGCCAAACTTGGATTTGACAGGGTCAGTTATGGGATTCAGGACTTTGACCTTACCGTTCAGCAGGCAATTCATAGAATCCAGCCCTTTGAGCGGGTAAAAGAAGCCACAGAAAACGCCCGAACCTTAGGTTACACTTCGGTGAACTTTGATCTGATTTACGGTTTACCCTATCAAACCCAAGCATCTTTGGCTGATACATTTGACAAAGTCGCCAGTTTGGCACCGGACCGAATTGCTTTTTACAGCTATGCTCATTTGCCGTCAGCATTTCCTGCTCAGAAAAGTTTCGAGCATCATTTACCTCAGGAACAAGAAAAGCGAGCTTTGTATGAATTCGGCAAAGATCTGCTTTTGAAACTTGGATATGAAGAAGTTGGGATGGATCATTTCGCCTTACCAAAGGACCCCCTTTGCCAGGCAAAAAGTCAGGGAAAACTTCATCGAAACTTCATGGGCTACACCACTTCACCTTCTAAAATCCTGCTGGGACTTGGATCAAGCAGCATCACCGACATTCATTTTGCCTATGGACAGAATGACAAGCGAATCGATGCATATCAAAACATGATTAACAAAGGAGATTGGGCGATCGTTAAAGGTCATGTTCAAACAGAAGAAGACATTCAAACCGGGCAAGTAATTCTGGATCTAATCTGCAATCAAAAAGCAGAAATACCCTTTGGCTTTTGGGAAAAACTAGGAGCTGAGCAAATAGAAAATCTCCGCCAAATGGAATGGGACGGACTATTAACATGGGAAGGAAATATCCTCAAAGTGTCCCGAGAAGGAATAGCACTGGTGAGAAACATTTGCATGCAGGTTGATCTTAGATTGGCGAAAACTCAATCTAAAGTGATGGCATTCAGTAAATCTATCTAAGAATTCTTACTCGCACATGGTGATCTCCACCTGCTGAGATCCATAGTTGAACACCTGCAGGTTTGGACTGAATCCATGGATTCCCAGACCAAGTCCTCGGAAAATGAAAATAACACCGATTACTACTCCGAGATAGGGAATTGCTTTTTGAAATCTTTGCCTTGCAGCAATAGAAATCAAGGTGCCTGAATACATCAAAACCATAAGCAAAGGAATCGTGCCTATTCCGAAAAAGAACATATAGGCAGCTCCCCAAACCGGACTTTGAAGCCCCAAAGCAGCAATCAAAGCCATGTAAACCATTCCACAAGGCAAAAGTCCGTTTGCCAATCCGGTGGCAAAAAACGCAGAATTTCCTCCCGCTTTCAAAAAGTGATTTAACTTTCTTTTCACCCAAATGACCAATCCGGAAAGAGCTGGAACGGTCAGAAACTGGTCGGCTTTTTTATAACTAATCGAAAAAATCAAAATGACAAGTCCCATCGCAATTGAGAATCCTTGCTGAATTCCAGCGAGTGAAAGCGAAAAACCGATGCTTCCAACGATTAAACCAAGCAAAGCGTAGGTCAGGCTTCTGCCCAGATTATAGAGCATTTTATGCTGGAAATAGGACGAATTCCCTTTTCCTCCTACTGCCAAAGCAATGGGTCCGCACATTCCAACACAGTGAAATGAGCCAAGAAATCCCAAAAGGAGAGCCGTCCAAAGCATTTATAAATCGATCTTTTTCTCTTCGTAATAATCCTTTCCTCCTTCAGTCCAATTGAGTTGAAACTTCCAATATCCGGCTTTTAAATTTTCAACAGGAATGACTGTCTGACCTTCCTCTGCCGCAGTAAAACTAAGTACCTGATCCAGATTTGAATCAGAAGGCCTGAAGAGTTGCAGCTTTCCTGAAGCTCCGCTCGGAAGGTCAAGCAAGACAGTTTTGGAAGCAGCATCGTAGTTGATCACTTCCCGATCAAGCTTCAAGGCTGAGTTTTCCTTGTCAATTTGGTCTTGGAATTTAATCTCTTCCTCGTAGTAATTTTCAGTTACCAGCTCAATTCCGTCCATTCTTACCGAGATCACCACCATTGTAATGATTAAAGCAACAAACCCAATGATTGTCAATAATATTCCTTTTCCCCAATCCATTTTGCTTCTGTTTATTTATGCTACTTGTTCAAAGGAGCCATGAAATTCGTTTTGATTTGGTCTATTTCTTCCCGATTATGAATCAGGGCAACTTTAACCTTTTCCTGGTTTACTTTTACTTCAGCCTGATTTCGAACAAGGAAAAACCTTCCTTCAAACTTGGTCTGAGGCTCCAGAATCCATTCCTTTTCTCCGATGATTTCGACTTTCATCCCCTCCGCCAAAGCTAGTAATTCTACCTTCTGAGGTTCAAATGTTTTATTAATCAGCGTGATTTGATATAAGTTGGAGACAGTTCCATCTTCTCTGGCCTGGAAAGTCATGCCTGGAAATCTGGTAATGGTTCCTTGTAAATCCTCTCGTGTAACAATCAATGATACAAATGCCACAACCAATAAAACAAGGACGACTGAATAGCCTTTCACTCGACCGGTTACCAATTTTTGAAAACCTTCCTTGATACTGTTTTCAGAAGCGTATCTGATCAGCCCTTTTGGACGATCCACTTTCAGCATTACATCATCGCAAGCGTCAATACAAGCGGTGCAATTCACACATTCCATTTGAGTACCGTTTCTGATATCGATTCCCGTAGGACAAACCTGAACACATAGACTGCAGTCAACACAATCTCCCTTGCCCAAATTTTCAGATTGGTTTTTCTTAATTGGACCTCGAGGTTCTCCACGCACGTAATCGTACATGACATTGATTGAATTGTCATCCAAAAAGACTCCCTGCAATCGACCATAAGGACATACCACGATACAGGCTTGCTCCCTGAACCAGGAAAACACAAACATGAAAATTCCTGAGAAAGCTATCAAACCCACGAAACCGGCCATGTTGGCGGATGGAGGTTGAGAAACAATTTCAATTACCCTATCAACTCCTATTAAATACGCCATTACCAAGTGACCGATCATAAGGGAAATCACTACAAAAACGGATAGTTTGATTCCTTTCTTGATGACTTTTTCTGTATTCCAAGGCTGTTCGTTCAAGGCTCTTTGCTGATTCGCATCTCCCTCGATCAGGTATTCGATTTTGCGAAATACCATCTCCATAAATAAGGTCTGGGGACAAGCCCATCCACACCAAACCCGACCAAAAACTACGGTAAAGAGAATGATGAAAACGAAGAAAATCAATAAGAGAAAAATGAGCAAATGGGTATCCTGAGGCCAAAAAGCGGCTCCAAAAATGATGAATTTCCGCTCAAATATATTGAATAACATGTAGGGCCTACCTCCTGCCTGGATAAATGGACCTGCGAATAAAATCGCAAGGAGAACCCACGAAAGATAACTTCTGTATTTGTAAAAAAGCCCTTTGACTTTTTTGGGGTAAACCCAATTTCTTTTGCCGTCATCCTGGACCGAAGCCAAAGCATCACGAAAAGAATCAGGATTCAAATGGGGGTTTTTCTTAGCCATGGTAAAGGCAATTTACTGCCGGGAAATAAGTAATTCCCGGCAGTTTAAATTTACTCGACAGTTGCAATAACAGTTGTACTATCAGTCACTGGAGCTTCTACGGCAGCAGGTGCAGGAGAAGCGGAATATAAATCACCTTGCGGTTCTTTAGGAACGGCAGCAGTTTTTCCTTTGAAAGTCAGGATGTAGCTGGAAACTTGCTGAATTTCCTCAGGAGTCAATTGCTCTTCCCATGGAACCATTCCTTTTTCAACTACTCCATATTTCACAACTTTAAATACATCTTTAATGGATCCGCCGTGAATCCAATATTCGTCAGTGAAGTTTGGACCAACTCCTCCTCCTCCATCTTGAGCGTGACAAGCTGCACAATTTCCTTCAAATATGGTCTTTCCTGCAGCTAAAGCTCCTGCTGATTCGTCGAAAACGACAGTTGTTTCATCTATTCCTGCTTTTGCATTCGCATTTCTTTCAGCTGCGGCAATTGCTTCGATTTTCAGTTCCTCCTCGTATTCCTCAATTTGCGTTGGACCAGTACCAAGGACAGAGTAATTGACAAAATAAGCTGCTGCAATTATTACACTTCCAATGAATACGTATTGAAGCCATGGAGGCATGAAATTGTCAAGTTCCGTGATCCCATCGTAAGAGTGGTCAGCCATTACTTTATGACCTTCCTGTCCTACGGGGTCCATTTTTCCTGTCACAAATCTCTCTTTGAATGTTTCCCATCCGGATGGTTCATTAGCTGTTTCCGGATTTTCTTTTCTTAATACTGATGACATAAATGACATCAAATAGATCATCAAAACCAGGAGCAAAACGATCACTCCCAGGATAATAGCCAGGATGATTAACAAAGTCAACTGACTGGAATCCATGGCTTGCATCTTTGCAAACCATGGTGAACCTTCTGTTTGTGCCCAAGCCGCATGAGAACCCATGAAGCCGCAAAGGGTAAGTAACGCGATTAAATACTTTTTCATGGCTGGTTATTGGTTAATTTTTCATCATCCATCGGCATGGATTTCATATAATCGATATGCTCTTTTGGCATTCTCATGGCCCATAAGAACACTCCCAGGAAAAACAGGATAAAGATGAGAAGCGAAATAATCGGATATATTTCAATGTTCTCGATGGATCTTAATACTTCTTTATACATGGCTTTATCCGTTTATTGCTTTTCAGCAGTTGCCTTGATATCAGTTCCTAATCTTTGCAAATACGATATCAATGCTACGATTTCGGTATTTGGCATGACTTCAACGCCTGCATCTTTCAACCTCTTCACGATTTCGGCAGCCTGAGCTTCCAGATTTTTGTTGGCTTCAAGATCGAATCCTTCAGGATACGGAACGCCTAGTTTTTGAAGCGTTCTGATTTTGGCAGGAAGATCAGAGTAGTCCATTTCATTTTCCACCATCCAAGGGTATGGAGGCATTAAGGATCCTGGTGACATACTTCTCGGATCCATCATGTGGAAATAGTGCCAGCTGTCCGGATATTTCCCCCCGATTCTATGCAAATCCGGTCCTGTGCGTTTTGATCCCCATAAGAATGGACGATCATAGACGAATTCGCCGGCTTTGGAATACTCACCATATCGCTCAGTTTCAAATCTGAATGGTCTGACCATTTGAGAGTGACAACCCACGCAACCATTCTTGATGTACAGGTCACGACCTTCTAGCTCGAGTGGAGTATATGGCTTCACCGAACTGATAGTCGGCACATTAGATTTTACCAGGATAGTCGGGATGATCTCCACCACTCCACCAATCAAAATTGCGATGGTAGCTAATACGGCAAAGAATACAGGCTTTCTCTCCCATGCTCTGTGCCAGAACTCTCCTTTTGGATTGTAAGATTTTTGCAAAGCAGGAGCCTGATCATCTTCAGTTGGCTGAAATACTCCTTGTTTGGCAGTTTTGATCATGTTGTAAACCATCACAATCGCACCACTCAGGTAAAGAAGACCACCGAATGCTCTGAGCATGTACATTGGAACCAATTCAACCACTGTCTGAAGGAAGTTGCCATAAGCCAATCGGCCCATATCGTCAAACTCTCTCAGCATCAAGAATTGAGTCAAAGCAGCCACATACATTGGAAGGGCGTAAAATAGGATTCCCAGAGTGCCCATCCAGAAGTGCGTGTTGGCAAGCTTAGTAGAGTATAAAGTAGTCTTCCATAGTCTTGGCCACATCCAATAAAGCATACCGAAAGTCAGGAAGCCATTCCATCCTAATCCTCCGATGTGTACGTGTGCAACTATCCAGTCAGTATAGTGAGCGATGGCATTCACATTTTTGAGGGAAAGCATAGGTCCCTCGAAAGTTGCCATACCGTAAGCCGTTACAGCCACAACCATGAATTTCAATACTGGCTCAGTTCTTACTTTATCCCAAGCACCTCTCAAAGTCAAAAGACCATTCACCATACCACCCCAGGAAGGAGCGATCAACATGATGGAGAATACGGTTCCGAGTACTTGGGCCCACTCAGGCAATGCAGTATAAAGCAAGTGGTGAGGTCCGGCCCACATGTAAATGAAGATCAGAGACCAAAAGTGTACGATAGAAAGTTTATAGGAATAAACCGGTCTGTTGGCTGCCTTTGGAAGGAAATAATACATCAATCCAAGGAATGGAGTAGTCAGGAAGAATGCGACCGCATTGTGACCATACCACCACTGCACCAATGCATCCTGAACACCCGCATAAGCTGAATAGCTTTTGAACATGGAAACAGGAAGCGCCAGAGAATTGAAAATGTGCAAGACTGCGACAGTAATGAACGAAGCCAGATAGAACCAGATCGCCACATACATATGTCTCTCGCGGCGCTTGATCAGCGTACCGATCATATTTGCACCAAAAGCAACCCAAACAATTGCGATGGCAATGTCAATTGGCCACTCCAGTTCAGCATATTCTTTGGAAGAAGTCAATCCCAATGGCAAAGTTATCGCTGCCGAAAGGATGATTAATTGCCAACCCCAGAAGTGAAACCAGCTCAGGGTTTGATTCCACATCGGGGCTTTGAGTAGCCTTGGCATGGAATAATAAATACCTGCGAAAATCGCATTTCCTACGAAAGCGAAAATTACGGCATTCGTGTGAAGAGGACGAATCCTACCAAAGGTGGTATAGGGATTGCCCAAATTGGCCTCGGGAAGGAATAACTGTGTGGCGGCAATTACCCCCACCAGCATGCCAACCAGGCCCCAAATCATTGTCGCAGCTCCAAAATACTTGACAATCTTATTGTCGTATTGGAACTTCTCCAGCGTAGCATCATTCATAAGACTTAGGTTTTGTTGGTTGATCTTTTATTGACTTTTTAGGATGATTATCAAAGAGAATCCTCACAGAGGGTGTGTAGTCATCGTCAAACTGTCCGCTTTTCATTGCCTTGAAAAACAAGAACAGAAACGTACCAGCTAACACCAGACTCACAGCGATTAATAGAAAAATTACTTCCATTTTAATCTGTTTTTTGGGTTAATAATCCTTTTTTCCAAGCAACCGCATTGGTTGCAAGTGTAGTAAAAATCACCACAGAGATACTGCTAACAGGCATCAGAATCGCGCAAATCACCGGACTCAAAAGCCCTTGAACAGCGAGCGTCAAACCCACTATATTATAAAGAAAACTCAAAGCAAAACTTGCCTTGATGATGTTCCGACTGTCTTTGGCAAATGCCAGAAAAAGCGGAATTTTATCAAAAGAATCGGCATCCAAAATTGCATCACTAGCGGGCGAAAAATGACTTACCCGATCCGTCACTGCTACTCCAACCTCGCTTGCCTGCAAAGCTCCTGCATCATTCAGACCATCTCCAATCATCAGGGTGTGACGACCAGAATCATTCAATTTCTGAAGGTAGTTTAATTTATCCGTTGGACTTTGGTTAAAGTTGAATTGAATACACTCTCCCAAATTCTCTTTTAGGGAAATATGTTCGTGTGAATGATCACCTGATAAGACATGAAGTTCGTAGGGATTTTCTAATTGCCGGATGACGTCCGAAGCGCTTTTTCTCAAACCGGATTCAATGTGAAAATATCCAATCTCCAACTCTTCAATGGTCAAAAAGACCATATTCCCTCCTGAGATATTGATTTCTGAAAAATTGCCAGTAAACTCTTTAGAGCCCAATTTTACATTTTGGCCCTTATAACTTGCTTCAATTCCCTGCCCTTTGATCTCTTTTACCTGATCTAAAGCGAGTCCTTTTTTATTTTCTAACCAATAATTGATTCTGTTACTCAAAGGATGAGTAGACTGATCGACCATTGACTTGAGGATTGAAAGAGTTTCTTCGGAAAGATCTATACCTTTATAGGTGATTTTAGCATTTGCAGGATCTGTCAGGGTTCCAGTCTTATCAAAAACAACTGTATCCAGCAAAGCCATTCGCTCGATCACACCTGCGTTTTTGAGGTAAAATTTACCTCGCCCAAAAATCCGCAGTGTATTTCCAAGAGTAAAAGGAGTGGACATGGACAATGCACAAGGACAAGCAACTATCAAAACTGAAGTGAATGCTTTGACAGCGATAGAAAAATCAGAAAATGACCAGACAATCAACGTGACGAAAGCAATAGCCAAAACAGTCCAAGTAAATCTTCCACTGATTCGGGTAGCTAAAGGTTCTAAAAGTCGTTCTTTACTTTTTTCGAAAGACTCATTGTTCCAAAGATCAGTTAGATAACCCTGAGATGGAGATTTTTGAATCGTTAGCAAAACTGGTTCGCCTTTTTGTCTACCACCTGCATAGATCAATTCGCCTTTTTGCTTTGGCACCGGAACCTCTTCTCCAGTTACAAAACTGTAATCGATATTTGCTTTCTGGCTGAGTAGAATTGAATCAGCCGGTATCAATTCCTCATCCCTAACCAAAATCAAATCACCTACCTGAAGCTTCGTAAGCGGAATTACTTCTTCTCTTCCCTGAACCATTTTGGTCACTGCGATAGGGAAATAAGATTTATAATCCCTGTCAAATTCAAGTGTAGCAAAAGTCTTTTGCTGGTAAAGCTTTCCAAGCAAAAGGAAAAACAATAACCCTCCAAGGCTATCCATATAGCCAGATTGATTCAATCCAAAAATATCCCAAAGAGAATACAGGAAGAAAGCAATGATACCCAAGATAATTGGAACATCCATGTTGATTTGACGCTGCTTCACCGCATTCCAGGCAGATTGATAATAATCAGATGCCGCATAAAGAACCACCGGGAAAGATAGCACCACATTCAAGTAGTTAAAAAGCCCTTTGAATCCTTCCCCAAGGAGCTTTGCCTCTGAAAAATATTCCGGTATGCTAAACAGCATCATGTTGCCAAAACAAAAACCAGCTACGGCTAGTCTTTTAATTGTCCTTTTATCCGTCGAATGAACACGCTTTTGATCCAGGTCTGAAAGATTGATTATTGGTTCGTAGCCAATAGAAGAAAGGAGGTTTACCAATTCTTTCAGAGTAATCTTTTCATGAAGGAATTTTACCTGGACTTTCTTTTTTACAAAATCTACACGGCTGGAAATTACTCCGGAATGGATATGGTAAAGATTTTCGAGAAGCCAAATACAAGAAGCACAATGGATAAGGGGAATATAAAAAGTGACGTGACTTTCAGTTTCATTTTGGAAATCAAGTAGACCTTTTTGAGTGTCTTTATCTTCCAAATAGTCAAATCTATTAGATTGAGATGATTTTAGTTTTTGGCTTCTCCCAGGATTGGCATCGATCTCATAAAAGTTACAAAGGTCATTTTCAGATAAAACCTCATAAACAAGTTTACATCCCTGACAGCAAAAGCTTTTTTCATCCAATACAAGAAAGTGATCATCACAGTCTTCCCCGCAATGGAAGCATTTCACAGTAGTTTGAGGGGAAAGCGATAATTTCATCTTATTAATTTATAATAAAATTACCTCAGTAAGACCCTGTAATACATGACAATAATCAGTTAATACCATGACTTACACCGATAGGTAAAAAGAAAGACGATCGCTCCAGATTCTTCCTTTATAGAAATGGAAAAGAACTTTTGTAAGGTCAGCTTGATAATTCTTTGTTGTGACCAACAACGTGCACTCATGCTTCACAGCATAAGACCAAAAGTCCCCAATTCTTAAAAAATTGAATTTAATAAAGCTTGTTTCACCGGTAGCATGAACCACTTGTTGAATCAATTCCTGCTCCTCCTTGATTTTAGATTTCGGAATGAAACTGGGTGAAATGATGGTTGCTTTACTTTTCTTAATCAGCTTACCAAAAAGCCTGATGAATTTCCTGATAAGTTCCGCTGATTGAGGTGTCCCATCGTAGTGAAAAAGTAAATGTTGGGTAGAAAAATCGGGTACAAATAGTAAAACGGGGATATTGCAAACCTCCTTTTCCAAAGGTTTTGGATAATCGTGACTATGAAGCCATTCTAAAACCTGATTCAAATTCACGGAAAAAAGTGAAACATCCTCTCCATCAAAACATAAGGCAGATTCTGGTTTTGTTGGCTTAAAACCTTCAGAGAGTTCCTTACAATGATATTCTTTCAATATCGATTCAGGTAACTCAAACTTGGTAGCAATAGAAGTACTCAACACCATGACAAAACTTAATTTCTTCCAAAGCTATTATTAGAGCTTGCGAATCCATGTGATCAAACCCATGCTAAAAAATGATAAAAATCAGGTTTTACATAAAAAACAATATCTGCAGGCAAAAGTGAAATTTAAAATCAAGTGGTATTTAAATTCCAATTGGTTTTAAACGCAAAAAACCCAGCTAGTTGATAGCTGGGTTTGAATAATGTGGCG
>JAQSDM010000008.1 GCA_029945945.1 Algoriphagus sp.
CTAAGATTGCTGCCTATTGGGGAGATCTTCCTCCGGAAAAGCAGTTTTACCACTTCTCTGATTTTTCGGGAGGGGCCTTACTGATGGTCTCCCACCAGAACCTTTCGGAAGAAACCCGAATGCTCCAGAAACGCTGCGCATCCGTCTTCGAACTGGCATACAAACGCTTCCTGGATTTGGAAGCCAAAGAAAGACAGGACAAGGAATTGCGCGAAGAAAAACTGCGATTGGAGCAAGCGCTCTCCGAACTTAAGGCTACCCAATCCCAACTCGTACAGCAGGAAAAACTTGCATCTCTCGGCCAGCTTACTGCAGGCATCGCCCACGAAATCAAAAACCCGCTGAATTTTGTGAATAACTTTTCTGAGGTGTCGATAGAGATGATGGGGGAAATAAAAGAGGAAAGAGCCAAGAGCCAAGAATCAAGAGACGAGACGCTAGTGGATGAAATCTTGGATGATATCCAAGCCAACCTGGAGAAAATCCACGAACACGGTTCTCGCGCCAATGGAATCGTGACCTCCATGCTCCAGCATTCTCGGGGTAGCTCAGGCAAAATTGAGCCCACTAACCTCAATGGCCTTATCAAGGAATATGTCAACCTGAGTTTTCATGGCATGCGGGCCAATAAAAATCCCATCGATGTGGAAATTGATTTGAATTTGGATTCGGAAATTAAGGAAGTACCCTTGATCAAAGAAGACTTTACCCGGGTAATTATCAATCTGTGCAACAATGCTTTTGATGCGATGAGGGAGAAGTTTATTAAGACGGAAGACAGAAGACGGAAGACAGAAGATGGGGATTCTGGAAATATTAAGTATGATCCTAAATTGAAGGTGATCACAAGTTTGGAAAATGGTCAGGTAAGGATATCCATAGAGGATAATGGTCCCGGCATTCCCGACGAAATCAAGGACAAAATCCTGCAGCCTTTCTTTACCACCAAAAAAGGGACTGAGGGAACGGGACTTGGGCTGAGCATTACAAATGATATTATCAAAGCTCACGGGGGAGAATTAGAAATCGAAACATCTGTCAATAAGGGGACAAAATTTATCATAAAACTGACCAAATGAAGGCAAAATCAATCAAAGGAAACTCAACCGCCGAGATTAAGATCGGTTTAGAGAAAAGCATGGAAGATGGATTCAGGCCCTCTTTGGCGATCGTGTTTGCTTCCATCAAACAAGACATCGATGCGATATGCGATCTTCTTGACCTACAGGATATAAAGATTTTTGGAGCCACCAGTTGCGGTGAGTTTATTGACGGTGAAATAGGAAGTGGAACCATTGCCATGCTTTTGTTGGATATGGATCCTTCAAATTTTAGGATTCTGCTTGAAGATTACCGAGAAAATGATCCTGAGGTAGTGGCAGAAGCTATGGCTAAAAAAGCGAAGGAATATTTTAAAAATCCCTCCTTCATAATCTCCAGCAGTATTGAGGTGATGAACTCCTCTTCCATGTGTGAGCCAATCCTCAGGTCGATTGAAGCCGTCACAGGACAAGATACTGTCATATGGGGAGGCAGAGCCGGTGATGATTTTTTGTTTGATGAAACGATAGTTTTCACCAATGGACAGTCCACAAAAAGAGGAATTATACTCTTGGTATTGAATGGAGAAAAAGTTCTGGTCAAGGGGCAATCGACTTCCGGACTTAAAGCGGTAGGTACTCCAAAAACTATTACAAAAGTCATTGGTGACTGGGTGATGGAAATAGACAACCAGCCTGCAGCAGATATAGTCTTAAAATACCTTGGGCTGCATTTAACCCAGGAGGAAGCTGAATCCTATAACCCCGGGATCATAGTGTTCAGTCTGTTAAGAGATCAAGGTGAACCCGTGATGCGGTCAACGGGTGTTTTCAATTGGAAAGAAAAATCTATTTTGATAAGCAGTGGGATCAAAACAGGAGATAAAATCAGATTTACCCTTCCTCCGGATTTTGAAATCATTGAAGAGGTAAGCAGAAACGCCGGAAAGATCAAAGAGAAAGAAATGCCTGAAGCAGATGCCTTACTCATGTTTTCGTGCGCAGGTAGGCTGGGACAACTGGGCCCCTTGATGGGGGAAGAAATCGATGGGATCAGAGATGTTTTTAAGGTTCCGATGGCAGGTTTCTTTGCCTACGGCGAATTTGGAAGGACTGATAACGGGAATAATGAATTCCATAACCACACCTGCTGCTGGGTGGCATTGAAAGAAAAATAGTTTAACTCACAAAACACTGAACCCATGATAGCGAAATCAATCAAAGGCACATCTTCGGAAGAAATTAAAACTGAATTGCAAGCCAGTATGGCGGATGGATTTAAACCCACCCTGGCCATTGCTTTTGTTTCTATCAAACAAGACCGCAACGCCATCTGCGAGGTATTGGATGAAGCTGGCCTGGCCATTTTTGGGGCTACTACGAATGGCGGTTTTATGGATGAGCAAGTGGTATTGGGAGAAGCAGCGATCATGTTATTGGACATGAATCCGGCATATTTTCAAATCTATTTTGAGGAATACCCTCAAAAGAATTACCGTGAAGTGGCAGCAGGCATTGCAAATAAGGCATTGATGCGTTTTTCCAATCCTGCATTTCTGATGGCGGGCAGCCATATGGAAACGGATGCGGAGCAATTGCTTTTTGGCTTTGAAGATGTCATAGGCAAGCAGGTGAATATTTACGGGGGCATGGCAGGAGATGATTTCTCTTTCACGAATCAATTTGTTTTCACTATCAATGAAGAATCTAAAAGAGGTATAATCGTCTTAGCGATTGATGAGAATAAAATAAAAATAAAGGGCCGGGCTACGTGCGGTTGGAAAGCGGTGGGCACTGAACGAACTGTAACAAAGAGTGAAGGCAACCATGTTTTTACTGTGGATGATGTTCCGGTGCTTGACTTGACAGCTAAATATGGCGGCCTTGAAAATGTGACTCCAGATAACGGTGGATTTTCTATTGAGGTGGCTGCGCAATTCCCCTTGCAGTTGCAACGGGAAATCGGAGACCCGGTCATGAGACCCGGTTTGTTGGTAGACTGGAGTGACCATTCCTTTTATTGCAGCGGAGCGGTGCCACAAGGTTCAAAAGTACGGTTTTCTCTGCCTCCGGATTTTGACGTGATCGATAAAGTAATTAAAGCTTGCGAAGAGTTGAAGGCAACAGAAATGGCGGAAGCAGATGCATTGGTTATTTTCAGTTGCGCTGGAAGGTATATCACGCTAGGGCCATTGATTGGGGATGAAATTGAAGGCATGCGCAACGTATGGGATGTGCCGATGGTGGGGATGTTTAGCAATGCAGAGCTTGCACGGGCAACCGGGGGAAACCTGGAGATGCATAATCTCACCACCTGTTGTGTGGTGCTAAAAGAAAAATAAATGAATAGACATCTCCAGCATATTCTCGACACACTACTTCAGATTGAAGCCATCTCTGATGAGCAAAAATCTTCTCTTAATAAATCCCTGAAGGATGCGGATAAAGAGTTGACAATTTTGGAATTCAAACTTGACCGCACAGAAAAAGTAAAACGGACCACAGCCATTTTACTCGAAGAAACGATAGAAGAGCTTGAACTGAAAAGGAAAGCCATTGAAGAAACCAATTCGGCACTTCAAAAATCCTTGGAGGAGCTGAAAGCTACCCAGGCCCAGCTTATCCAATCCGAAAAAATGGCCAGCCTTGGTGAACTCACCGCCGGCATCGCCCATGAGATCCAGAACCCGTTGAATTTTGTGAATAATTTTTCGGAGGTGAGCGCGGAGTTGATGGAAGAACTGAAGGGTGAAAGGTCAAAGGTGAAAGGTGAAAGGGACGAAACAGTAGAGGAAGAGATTATTGGTGATGTCATCGAGAACCTGAACAAGATCACTCTCCACGGAAAGCGAGCCGATGCCATTGTCAAAGGGATGCTCGAGCATAGCAAGCGTGGTTCGGGTCAAAAAGAACCCACCGATCTCAATGCACTTGCAGATGATTTCCTTCGATTGACTTACCAGTCATTTTTAGCGAAAGACCCCGATTTCCGTGCTGAGTTGACCACAAACCTGGATCCTGATCTTCCGAGGATTTCGGTCATCCCACAGGACATCGGCAAGGTACTGCTCAACCTGTATAGCAATGCTTTTTACGCAGTGAATGAAAGGGCCAAAACAGATCCAAACTTCCAGCCTAAGGTGGAATTGACGACTCGAAATCTTGGAGGAAAAATCGAAGTGGATGTCAAAGACAATGGGTTCGGTATCCCTCAAAAGATCGTCGACAAAATATTTCAACCCTTTTTCACCACCAAACCAACCGGGCAAGGAACAGGCTTGGGATTATCCTTGAGCTATGATATCGTGAAGGCCCATGGCGGGGAATTGAAAGTGGAAACAATAGAGGGAGAAGTAACTGAGTTTATTATCCACCTGCCCATTGTCTAAAACAGGCTTCCCTGATCAATATTACCCATCTTGGAGAAGGCTGAAAGAGAAGGGTTTGTCTCTTAAATATCTCCTATCTATATTATGTATCTGATTAGTTTATTTACCTCACTATTAGCTGGAGATATTCATGAGAAAAGTCTTTTTAGGATTGGCTTTATTCGCCCTCACCTTTTATTGCCATGCCCAGTCAACTGAAATAGAACAATTAAGAAAACAAATTCAGGAACATACTCAACAGGATACTGCCAGAGTAAATCTCCTAATCAAAATCTCTTATAGTATTCCAACTATTCCAGCCGAGGAAATTGCAGAAAATGCTGCCGAGGCACTTTTACTTTCCCGCAAATTAAACTATGCCGAAGGTGAGGGTTTTGCACTGGCATTAGAATCAAGGTTGAACATGTTAAAAAGAAACATGGAAATCGCATTTGCCCAGCTGAATCAGGCAGATTCCATCGCCAAAAAGACCAATAATTTAGTATTACAAGTCAGAGTTAATTTAAATTTCATTGCCTACTATAATAGCATTAATGATTACAGGCAGGCACTTTCTTATGCCCTCCAAGCAGAAAAAGTAGCTCTTCAATTGGAAAATATAGAATTGATAGAGACATCACAGCGTCAAATTGCCAATTGCTACAGGGTTTTGGGAGATTATGCAAAAGCTCTGGATTACAGTATGAAATCACTGAAAAACGCTGAAGAACTGAATAGTCAGACACGCTTATATAATGCATGGAATTCTCTAGCATCAACATATTCCTTGATAGGCGAATATGAAAAATCTAATGACTATCTGCAGAAGCTGACCGATCTTCACAAACAGCTTGATTATGGAAACTCAGAGTTACGGGGTATTTATATTTTACGGGGGGAAAACTACCGATTGGATAAAAAATATCCTGAGGCAATTGCGGAATATAACATGGCCTTAAATATTGCACCTACCGCAATTGACAGTTTAATCCCCTTAAGTAATCTTGCTGACGTTTATGTAAGCATGGATAGTTTGCCTTTGGCATTTCAATATGGATATAAATCCATTGAAAAGGCTAAAAAATCTGCAGATCATTCAATTGATGCCTGGATATACGGGATATTGGCACGTGCCCATGTGAAACAAAACAGTCCCGACAGTGCACTCTTTTATGCAGAAAATGGGTATAAACTTGGCATCCAAACAGGCTATATGGAGGATATACGGGACAATGCAAGGGTTCTTTCTGAAGCCTATGCACTCAAAAATAATTTTAGGAATGCCTATGATTATCATAAAACTTATATCAGTTATCGGGATAGTATGACGTCGGCAGAAGTGAAAAACAAAGCCGCAATGTTGGAGTACAATTTTGAAATGGAGAAAAAAGAAGATGAGATTGCACTACTAAGTGAACAGAAAAAATCACAACAAAACTTCCTGATAAGTGCCTTGATTGTGTTGGGGCTTATTCTTATGACAGTTTTCCTCTTACTCCGAAATAACCGTCTTAAACAAAGAGCAAACCTATTGCTTCAGCAACAAAAACAGGAAATCGACGAAAAGGCAAATCAGCTTGCCCTAAAAGCCGACGAACTTTCTGCAGTTAACCGAGTATCAAATGCGCTCGCTTCTTATGGGTCCTTGGATGAAATCATTCATCTGGTGGGAGATCAGATGAAAGAATTGTTCAAGGCAAACATCGTTTATCTGGCACTTTTGGATAGAAAAACCAACATCATCAATTTCCCTTACCAATACGGGGACGATATGCCTGCCCAAAATTTTGGAGAGGGCCTAACTTCCAAAATCCTCACTTCCGGAAAACCTCTGCTGCTTAATCAAAACGTAGAGGAAATGACCTACAAATTAGGTGTCACACGATTGGGTTTACCTTCAGCATCCTATTTGGGAGTGCCAATCTTCCGGGGTAAGGAAGCTATTGGAGTATTGAGTGTACAAAGCACAGAGTCTGAAAACCGCTTTAATGAAAGTGACTCAAACTTACTTTCTACCATCGCTTCTTCAGTCGGGGTTGCCATCAATAAAGCCAAACTTTTTGAAGAAGTAATCGCTTCAAAAAAAGCCGCAGAACAGGCGAATGAAGCAAAAAGTGCCTTCCTATCCACAGTCAGCCATGAATTGAGGACGCCTTTAACTTCTGTATTGGGTTTTGCTAAAATCATTCAGAAAAGACTGGAGGAAAAGATATTCCCACTGGTAGATCGAAAAGACCCCAAAACGGATAGAACCATCAACCAGGTTTCTGAAAACCTGAATGTGGTCATTTCAGAAGGTGAGCGACTTACCACGCTGATCAATGACGTGCTGGATTTGGCCAAAATCGAGGCTGGGAAAATGGATTGGAGCCAGGAAGATGTCGCTCTGCCAGAGGTGGTAGAGCGTGCAATTGCGGCAACCACCTCCCTATTTGAACAGAAAAGTCTAAAACTAATCCGGGACATAGATCCAAATATTCCGCTGGTTACAGGAGATACCAACAAGCTCATTCAGGTAGTTATCAACTTGATTTCCAATGCAGTCAAATTTACCGATAGGGGTGTTGTTACCTGTAGAATAAAAGAAGTTGGAAATGAAATCATCACCAGTATTCAAGATACCGGAATGGGAATTGGCAAAGAGGACTTTGGGGCAGTATTTGAACAGTTTAAGCAAATTGGTGGGGATACCTTGACCGATAAACCCAAGGGCACAGGATTAGGGCTTCCCATTTGTAAGGAAATAGTCGAGCATCACGGCGGTCGAATCTGGCTGGAAAGTGAAATCGGTCAAGGAACCACTTTTTCCTTTGCCCTTCCATTTGTTAAAAAAGAAAATACCTCTACGTCCACAGGGCCAATTCACCTCAACGAACTGGTTAAACAATTAAAGGAGCAGATGGCATTTTCAAAGATTAAAGCTGCCGGCACCACTGCGCATATTTTGATCGTGGATGATGAGGATTCTATCCGATCTCTTTTGCGTCAAGAACTAACTGAAGCTGGGTATATAACCTCTGAAGCAAGCAATGGAAAAGAAGCGATCAAATCGATCAGGGAGCATCGCCCAGACCTAATCATTCTAGACATCATGATGCCCGAAATCAACGGTTTTGATGTCGCTGCAATCTTGAAAAACGATCCGCAAACGATGGACATCCCAATAATTATCTTGTCAATCGTCCAGGACAAAGCCCGGGGTTTCCGCATTGGCGTAGATCGCTATCTGACCAAACCGATAGATACTGCACTGTTATTTGAAGACATCAGCGCACTACTCGAGCAGGGAAAATCCAAGCGAAAAGTAATGGTAGTGGATGAGGATAGTGCAGCTATCCGGACATTGACCGAGGTTCTCCAAA
Organism: Algoriphagus sp.; assembly: GCA_029945945.1. Taxonomy (GTDB): domain Bacteria; phylum Bacteroidota; class Bacteroidia; order Cytophagales; family Cyclobacteriaceae; genus Algoriphagus. Next base: position 7,771 of record JAQSDM010000008.1, read on the forward strand.
CCAAAGGCTATCATGTGGTCGAATCAGACGGAAAGGAATTGGTAGAAAAGGCTAAGGCTACTCAACCCGATATAATCATTCTTAACTCCATCCTTTCCGCTGACGAAGAAATAGTTCAAACCTTACGCTTTGAGAAGGGACTGGAAAATGTTTTGTTTTTCATTTATCAATAAAAGAATCTTTTAACAGCTAGAAATTAAATACCTGAAGTATGTCACGAAAAATTTTAATCGTAGATGATGAGGCCCATATCCGGATGCTCATTGAGCAAACGCTCGAAGAATTAGAGGATGAAGGAGTGGAATTTTTTACTGCCGAAAACGGAGAAATGGCCTTGGAAGTGATCAACGAAGAAAAACCTGACCTCATATTTTTGGATGTAATGATGCCCAAATTGAATGGAATGGAAGTGTGCCGAAGAGTCAAACAAGAAATGGGCTTAACGGATATTTACATCGTTTTGCTTACAGCAAAAGGTCAGGAATCCGACCGGCAAAAAGGACTTGATGTCGGAGCTGATGTCTACATGACCAAACCTTTTGATCCCGAGCTTCTCTTGGAAAAAGCCCGGGAAGTACTCGAATTAGACTAGGCATTTGGCTTACCCAAAACAAATTTTTCAATGGCAAAACTAACGATAAAAGCATTATTTGGGCGAAATGACCCCTTTAGGACTTGGTTGGATGATTGGTGTGCTCAAAACCAGGTAAGCCTATCCATTGCCGATGCCTCAAATACGATAGTCTACGGCAGCCATGAAGCCCGAAAACTTAACTATTCTCTTCCAATTAACTTTGAAGAAGCCCTCTTGGCCACTGTCTCAGGTACAAGTGACCTAATCGATCAGGTAGTGGGGGTGATAAGAATGTTGATTGCCAAGGAAGGAGAAAAAAGGAAATTAGGAGCAGAAGTCCTCCACCTTTATCAAGAACTGAACATCATCTACAGTTTTGCCGAAAATCTTGGAGAAGCCATATCCCTTGATGCAATTGCTGCAATTACCCTCAACCACTCGACCAACTCAATTCCTGCCAATGCAGGGGCGATCGTTTTATTGGACGAATACCAAAGGGCATTAACTGTTCCGGCCATTTCAGGAGAGAAACTGATTGATTCAGATCTTTTGGAAAATAATTTTTCGCTCTTGCTTCGGTTTGGGCTCAACGGACAATCCGCCATCATTACCGATATTGCTGAACTCAGAGGGCGCGGATTGGTTGCTGAAAATGTATCCAGTATAATCTATGCTACCTTAAAAGGTAAGGACCGAATCCTTGGAGCAATAATTCTGGTTGGAACCCAAGCAGAACAATTTACTGCTGCCCATCTAAAACTTTTAGTGACCTTGGCTTTACAATCCTCCTCAGCAATGGAATCTGCCCTTTTGTTTGAAAAAAACATTCGGGAAATAAAAATGAGGGAAGAAGCCATGCTTCGAATAAACGAAGTCATCAAAAAATTTGTCCCCAACGAGTTTATTTCTTCCTTGGGTAAGGAGAATATAACAGATGTGAGGTTAGGTGATCAGGTTGAAAAAATCGTAACAGTTCTATTCACAGATATCCGGGATTTCACTACGCTATCAGAGCAAATGAGTCCCGAAGAAAACTTCCGGTTTGTTTCTTCTTTCAATGAAGTATTAGGCCCCATCATCAGAAGTCATCGGGGCTTTATAAATCAATACCTTGGGGATTCCATTATGGCTATTTTCCCAATTCAGCCAGAAGACGCACTCTTGGCCGCGGTGGAAATGCAGCGAGCAGTCAGAAAATTGAACCACGAGCGAACTCAAAGAGGAGAACTCCCCATTCAAGCAGGAATAGGAATGCATACAGGTTCGTTGATAATGGGAATTACCGGAGATGAACATCGATTGGATGCAGCAACAATCAGTGATACTGTAAATACTGCGGCTCGAATTGAAAGCCTGACGAAGTACTATAAATCCCCTCTAATACTCAGTGAGGAAACATTCAAGAGAATTCCAGATCCTTCCAAATTTGCATTTAGACGCTTGGGAAAAGTACTCCTCAAGGGCAAAAATAACTTGCTTAGTGTGGTCGAATGTATGAATGGAATGGAAGAAGATATTGCGGCCATCCGTAAAAAAACCATGAGTGATTTTGATATCGCAATGGAATTATATCAGCTCGGTCAATTTGAACTTGCGGTACCACTGTTCAGCAAATTGATAGCCTCGGATGAAGAAGATCATACGGTGAGAGTGTTTTTTGAAAAAGCCAAAAAATACCTGCAAGAAGGTCCCCCCAAAAACTGGAACGGAGCAGAGGAAATGCTTTATAAATAGGCATTGACTGAGTCAGTCCACCTTTACTATTTTTTAATGAAATTATTTTCTTGATGATTTTTTACTTTTCTTAAATCACCCAAAAGGCAACCTTTCTGTACGATAATACCAACTTGACCAGTAACTTGAATAGGCTTGAGTGAGGAGATCGTGAAGGCTCAAGGTGGTGACCAAGGAAGGAGAAGAGACAGCATATAGCTTTCAATTATCAATTGAATATTAGTATGATAAATAAATTCTTATTAACACTACTTCTGGCATTTGCCTCCGTGACTGGAAAAGATCAAGTGATATGGGGAGGCAGTACGGGTGATGATTTTTTGATTGGTAAAACGGTGCAATTCACCGATGGGCAATTCCTAAAAAAGAAAGGTTCCGGAACTGACTTGGGCTTATCCTTGAGATATGATATTGTGAAAGAACATGGTGGGGAGTTGAAGGTGGAGACGAAGGAGGGTGAGGGAAGTGAGTTTAGTATACAAATTCCAAGCAATACTACTAACAGATGAAAGTAACTCCAGCGCTAAAAAAAGAATTGGCTCAATGGCTTGATGCCTATTGGACCACGTATCTCAAAGGGGATATAGAAACCTGGGCAACTTTTATTCGGGATGATTATCGAAATATCGGTGGCACGAAGGAAGAGATTTGGAATAGCAAGCAGGAAATTATTGACTATACCACCAAGATCCTGGATCAGATGATTGGTTCAGCAGAGATCCGCAACCGGGAAATTGAGGTGATCCCATATGGCGAATACATGATGGTGAATGAATTCACTGATCTCTATGTGAAAATAGATGGTGAATGGATATTCTATGGTCCTTTTCGAATGTCATCCCTTTTGGAGAAAACTGATTCCGGTTGGATTGCCTTACATCAACATGGTTCTTTTCCTGACATGAAGGCACTGGAAGGAGAGGCTTTTTCAATTGATGCAGTTAAAGCAGAAAATACCAAGCTGCTGGAAGCGGTAAAAAGCAGGACTATTGAACTGGAAATTGAGGCGGCACTTGAAAGGGTGAGGGCTGTGGCCATGGGGATGAAAAAACCGGAAGACATGCTCGATGTATGTCAGGTCATTTCCGATCAGTTGCAACAATTTGGAGTGGATCACATCCGAAATGTGCAGACCGCAATCATTGACGAAAATATCAGTCAATACCTCTGCTATCAGTATTTTCCAGCCTATGGGCAGACCACGATTGAAGACACTGAATACAAAAAAAGTCCGGTAGAGCAGGAAATGGTCAGGCAAATGCTGGTATCACGTGACGGGCATTTTATTGGAAGCCTGTTGGGAGATGAACTGGAAGCGTTTCGCTCCCACCGAAAAGAAGAGAATCATTTTCACGATCCTCTTTTGGATGAAGCTTCGGAAATAAGCTACTGTTTCCTTTCTATTGGTGAGGGTGGGCTTGGATTGTCGCTTTATAAAGAGATGGATGAGCATGTTTTGACTTTGTTCAAGCGGTTTCATCAGGTTTTTTCCCTGGCCTACCAGCGTTTTCGGGATATCCAAAAGGCTGAAGCACAAGCCCGGGAAGCGCAGATTGAAGTGGCAGTGGAAAAAGTAAGAGCCCAATCCATGGCCATGCACCATCCCGATGACCTGGATAAGGTAAATAAAGAAATACTAACTCAACTTAACTGGCTTCAGATTCAAGGGCTATCGGGTGTCACCTTTTACCTGGTTGATCAGGATGGATGGGTGAAAGCGTATGATTTTTCAAGTCCGGGAAATATAGGAGACCAGAAAAGTTATACCCTTCAATTCGACTTCAAAAAGTATGAAATGATGGGATATCCTTTTAAAATCTTCCAGCAAACTGACCTGAACTACTTGGTTGCTGATTACCCCCTTGAAAAACTGGAGAAGGCTGTTTTCGAGATGGAAGAAATAAATCCTGAAATTGCCATCGTTGTTAAAGAAGCTTTAGCAAAGGGGATACTAACCCATCAGTGGAGTGCTTGTGCCAGAATTACGGATGGACTGCTGGGTATTGATCTGGTCAGCCCTCCTTCTGAGGACACCAAAACCATCGTATTGAAAATCGCGGGGGCGTTCAACCAGGCTTATCAGCGATTTCTCGATCTGCAAAAAGCCGAAGCCCATGCGCGGGAGAGTGAAATTGACCTTGCGCTGGAAAGGGTCAGAGCCCAGACCATGGCAATGCACAGCAGCGAGGACGTGGGGAAGTGTATCGTCAAAATGTTCTCTGAACTTACGGCCCTTGGTGTGGATGAAGGTACCCGCTTTGGTATCGGCATTCTGAATCATGAGAACCAAAATAACCAGCTTTGGACGGCCCGCAAAAATGAAGATGAAGTCAACATGCATATCGGCAACATCGATATGGCCTCACACCCTTTGCTGAAAAGTGCCCGCAAGGCTTGGAAAGAGCAGATTCCCATCCACAAGTATGTGTTGGAAGGCAAGGATTTGTTGGATTACTACCAAATGCTCAATAATGCTCCTGACTATAAAATTCAGATACCGATAGAAAAATTACCAAAAAAAGAGATCCAGCACTGTTTCATTTTCGAGCATGGATTTTTTTATGCATTCAGTCCCCGTGAATTCCAACCCGAATTAATTCAAATTACCAAGCGGTTCAGTTCTCTGTTTGAACAAACTTACCGACGATACCTGGATTTGTTTAGAGCAGAGGCCCAAACCCGTGAAGCAGAAATCGAGTTGGCGTTGGAACGTGTCAGGGCAAGAACCATGGCCATGCACCATACAGAAGAACTCAAAGACGTCATTCAGGTAGTTTTCAACCAATTTGTGGGACTGAATATCCGTGTTGACCATGCAGGATTTATCCTGGACTATAAGGAGCGGGAGGATATGCATATCTGGCTGGCAGATCACCAACAAGGAGTGCCCACTGAAATCACCTTTCCCTATTTTGATTCGCCCCATTGGAACAGTTACCGGGAGGCAAAAGCCAAGCAAGAATCTTTTTTTGCCAACCTGCTCCCCTTTGAAGTAAAGAACAAATTCTACCAGGGTCTTTTCGAATTGATTCCGGAATTGACGGAAGAAGCACAACAAGCCATTTTTAGCAAACCGGCACTTGCCATCTCCACCGTATTGTTGGACAATGTGGGATTGTACATTGAACATTATTCAGAGGCACCTTTTACAGCGGAAGAGAATGCTGTTCTGATGCGATTTGGAAAAGTATTTCAACAAACCTATACCCGCTTCCTCGATCTGCAAAAAGCAGAAGCCCAGACAAGGGAAGCACAGATTGAAGTGGCATTGGAAAAAGTCCGTTCGAGAAGCATGGCCATGCATACCAGTGACGAATTGCTTGAAGTCATTAAGGTTGTCTCCGAACAATTTCAACACCTGGGCTTTAAATTTAATAACGTAAGTTTTGCCATAAACAACGATGCTCATGATTATAGTTTTTGGAGTCTAGCCAAAGGTAGTTCTGAACCTATCCAAATTCAGGTTCCTTACATCAACAACCCCATGTATGAACTTGTCAGGAAAATTCAACGGATTGGAATCAAATTTTACTCTGATATCTTAACTCAGGAAGATAATAAGCAATGGTTTCAACATCTGTTCAATCATAACCCCAACCTTTTTTCGGAGGAGTCAAAGGAGTATGTGCTAAACAGGGGATATGCGCGCTCAATCGCCATCACCCCTCACATTTGGTTAATCCTGGGCAACTATTACTCAACGCCTTACACCGATGCTGAGAATGAAATTATCAAACGTTTTGGAGCCGTTTTCGAGCAATCTTACACCCGATTCCTAGATCTGCAAAAAGCCGAAGAACAGGCAAAGGAAGCGCAGATTGAAGCTGCTTTGGAGCGGGTTCGGTCCAGAAGTTTGGCCATGCATCATTCCTCCGAATTATCTGCGGTGGTAGACACGCTGTTGAGAGAGTTCACCAGTCTTGAATTCACCCTTACATTCTGTATCATCAATCTTATCGATGAACAGGACATGAGCAATACGGTATGGGCAGCTAACCCTGAAACGGGGAAAGATCCAGAATCCTATTACATGAAGTTTGAGGATTATCCCTTTCATCACGCCATGTGGGATGCCTGGAAAGCTCAAAAAAAGAGATTTGTCTATACCATAGAGGGAAAAGAGAAAAAAATCTACGATGAATACCTCTACTCCGAAACTGAATTCCGACGATTCCCAAAGCACGTCCAAGAAGCGAATAAAGCCCTCGACAGATATGTAGCTGGCTTTACATTCTTTAAATATAGCGGACTACAGACGGTGAGTCTAAACCCTATATCCGAAGACGAATTAGAAATCCTCGAACGTTTTGGAAAAGTCTTCGAGCAATCCTATACCCGCTTCCTTGATCTCCAAAAAGCAGAAGCACAAGCTCGTGAAGCGCAGATTCAATTGTCACTAGAGCGGATCAGGGCAAAGGCCATGGCCATGCAGCACAGCGATGAACTCAGTGGATTCCTTACGGTTCTGTTTGAGCAATTCTCTGTGCTCAACTTAAGCCCCGTATACTGTAATCTCACTTTTTTCGACATTGATAATAATCGAAGTACTTTCCGAATGACTGGTAAAAAAGGGTCTACCTTAATTGCTACTCAGGAGATAGATCTGGATGCTTCACCTGTGTGGAAGCAACAGATAGAGGAGTGGAAAGCAGGAAATCCCAACGATGTGGATGTACTGTATATTCCTTTCGAAAGTATTCCCGAAGTAGCCGAAATATTTAAAGAAATCCTGGAAAAACTGCCGGAAGATGAACGTCCTCTACAAGGAGACTTCCCGAATGGGCAATATGTCGTTGAGGGGTATTGTAAATATGGTTACTTAGGATACAGCGCTATTGGACCACCATCGGATGAGGAAAAGGAGATTACCCGCCGTATCTCCGCAGAGTTCGGCAACGTGTACCAGCGCTTCCTCGATCTTCAAAAAGCAGAAGCTCAAGCTCGGGAAGCGCAGATTGAAGCCGCTTTGGAAAAAGTACGAAGCAGAAGCATGGCGATGCACACCTCCCAGGAGTTAAAAGAGGTGGCTTTGGAGTTGCGAAAACAAATGGGATTGCTTGGTCAAAAAAACCTGGAAGTTTGCGCCATTCATTTGTATGGCTATGGTGAAGATTCTTTTGAATCCTGGAGTGCCATGAAGGCGCCGGGTTCGGAGGCCGAAATAGTGCAGTCACAGGCACACTTTCCAAAAAGGGGAATTCGCATCATAGATGAAATGTTGCACCACTATACCATCGGAACCAAAGACTATGTCCTGGTAAATGAAGGAGAAAAAATGGCAGAATGGTTTAAGGTGTTAAAAAAACATGCACCAGAACTACACGCATCCATCCTGGATTCTATTGGTAAAGGGCCGTTGAGGCAACTAAAAGGCAACTGGGCAGTTGCTGATTTTTCTGGCGGAGCACTGGTGATGGTAACCTATGGTGCCCCGGATGAGGTGTCAAGAAATTTACTCCGTCGCTCAGCCAATGTATTTGAGCAGGCCTATGTCCGATTTCTGGACCTCCAAAAAGCAGAAGCCCAGGCTCGAGAAGCCCAGATTGAGGTCGGATTGGAAAGAGTTCGTTCAAGAACAATGGCTATGCACCATTCAAGTGAATTAGCAGATACAGCTAAAATTCTTTTTCAACAAATCAAAGAATTGGGCTACGAAATGTGGTCATGTGGATTTGGTATTTGGAAGCCTGAAGTTGATATGGAAGAGGCATGGATGAGTACAGGAGATTTATTCCCCATCATTTTACTTCCTTTTAAAGAGGATCCTAGCCATCTGGGTATTTATGAAGCATCACAACGAGGAGAATCAGTGTATGAAGTAGAAGTGAAGGGAGAGATATTAACAAAGCATTATAATTGGCTAATGTCGCAACCTTCTTTTAAAATAGTATTTAGCCAAATTGAAAATTCGGGGAGTGTATTACCAACAGTCCAATGGAAATATGCAGCCTTTTTTAAGCAGGGATATCTGCATTTGATTACAACGAAACCTCAATATGAAATTCATGATATAAGTAGGCGCTTTGCAAAAGTCTTCGAACAATCCTATACCCGTTTTCTCGATCTGCAAAAAGCAGAAGCGCAGGCAAGAGAGGCTCAGATTGAAGCTTCACTCGAACGTGTGAGGAGCAAAACAATGGCCATGCACAACAGTCAGGATGTCGGCGACACGGTGGCCACCATGTTTGACGAGTTTGTAAAACTGGGCATCGAAACCAACCGATGCGGAATTTTGATTTTCGGTAAGACCATGTTCGCAGAGGTTTGGACAGCCAGGTCAAATCCGGATGGGAAGGCTACTTTAATTATCGGGCAGTTGGATTTGAGTGCACATCCGCTTCTGACAGGTATCCATCAATCCTGGAAAAAGAAAGACCAGTTTTTTACTTATCCATTGCTTGGGGATGATTTGATTGCCTATTATCAGGCGATTAATGATACAAAATATTACCCTACACTTTTTAATATGGAGGCATTGCCTTCCAGAGAGTTTCACAGTGATTTCTACTTTGCAGAAGGGTGCATTTTTGCCTTTACCGCTGAGCCTATACCATCAGAAGGGGCTATTATTTTCAAAAGGTTTGCAGGTGTTTTTGGACAAACATACCGTCGTTTCCTTGACCTGCAAAAAGCAGAATCCCAAGCCAGGGAATCACAGATTCAACTTGCCATGGAGAGAGTGCGAGCAAGAACCATGGCCATGCAGCATAGTAGTGAATTAGGGGAAACATCTGCTCTGTTATTTCAGCAAATACAATCCTTAGGTGTGCCACCATGGAGTTGTGGGTTCAATATATGGGAGCAGGGTGATAGCGTTTTCACCTCCTACATGGGTAGTCCCGATGGCGCTATTTTGGATGGGCTTAAAATTCCGCTCACGGAAGAAGCTACGTTTATACACTTTCAGGAATCGAGGGACAGAGGCGACAAGCTTTTTGTAGATGTGTTAGAGGGAGAAACCCTGGAAGCACACTACCGGTATTTTCTTTCGCTTCCGGAAATCAAAAAAGCCTTTGAAAAAAGAGCTCAATCTGGCGAGCATCACCCCATTTATCAGATAAACCATATCGCCAATTTTTCGCATGGCAACCTCATGTTCATTACCTACGAGCCTTGTCCGCAGGCACATGATATTTTTATTCGCTTCGCCAAAGTCTTTGAGCAGACTTATACCCGCTTCCTGGATCTTCAAAAAGCAGAGGCCCAGGCAAGGGAATCTCAAATTCAATTAGCCTTAGAGCGGGTGCGCGCAAGAACAATGGCCATGCACAAAAGCAAAGAGTTGGCCGAAGTTGCAGTTGTATTATATCAGGAACTTAAAACACTAGGTGCAACGCAGGAGTTCTTTGAATGCGGATACGTAGAAGTCGATGAGACGAACAACATCCAGCGTGCTTGGTCCACGAGGCCGGATGGGAGTTTTCTAAAAGAACCCTATTACCTCCCGCTTACAGGCGAGCCCGTCATCGATGCCAGGTATGAGGCATGGAAACAGCGCATTCCTGTTTTTCATCAGCCAGTGGGCGGTGATGAGTTGAAAAGAGCCATTGAATTTACACTGCCTTATATGAACAATCAGGAGGCCGCAGAGATCTCCACGTCATCGTCTGTCCCCGACCCGGTTCATTTTTACTGCGGCAATTTTTCTCATGGATATCTCAATATCAATTGTGGAGAGCCACTTAGCGTTGAAGAGGAATCACTGTTGGCAAGGTTCACAGGAGTATTTGAAATGACCTACCAGCGCTTTCTTGATCTGCAAAAAGCTGAAGCACAGGCAAGGGAATCACAAATTCAATTGGCATTGGAAAGAGTACGTGCCCGCACCATGGCTATGCAAAGCAGTGATGAATTGGCCGAAGTATCCTATCTGCTCAACAAACAGGTGGTGGACTTGGGTATTCCTACCCGAGGCTGTGCCTTCAACATTTACAACGAAGAGGATTCAACCGAATGGTTTAGCAACTTGGAAGGCACCATCCCGACCTACAAGACGCCCAGGGAAAATATCTTTCTAACCTATTACGAAGCGGGGCTAAAAGGCGAAACATTGTGGATTGAGGAGTTTGGAGAGGACCGGATCAAAGAACATTACCAGTATTTGGCTACACTTTCTGTTTCCGGAAATGTAGAGGAAACCATCGAGTCCAATTTGGTAAAAGTACCGGCATATCAAATCGATCATGTAGCCTACTTCAAGTATGGATACCTCCTATTCATTACACTGGTGCCAGCTCCTGAGGCTCATGAAGTTTTCAAGCGTTTTGCAAAAGAGTTTGAACAGACCTATACCCGCTTCCTCGATCTGCAAAAAGCAGAAGCGCAAATGCTGGAAGCCAAAATTGAAGCCTCGCTTGAAAGAGTCAGATCTCGCACCATGGGAATGCAAAGCAGCAATGAGCTGCCCGAAGTAGCCAATCTGCTGTTTACAGAAGTGAGGGCACTCGGCATCCACGCATGGAGTTGTGGGTACAATATTCTGGCTCGGGACAAAAGATCAGCTACCTGCTGTATGAGTAGCGAAGGAACCCTGCAATCGCCATTTCAGCTTCGCTTATGGGGCGAAAATTCATTCAAAGAAATGGGTGAATTCGTCCTGAGTGATCATACAATGTTGGTTCAGGAACTTGGCGATAAAGCGTTGGTGGAGCACTATGCATACATGAAATCCTTCCCGGACCTGAAGCCCACTTTTGACGAAATTGACAAGTTGGGGCTTTCTCTTCCCACCTATCAGATCAACCACCTCTGCAAATTCACCCAGGGATTTATTCTGTTCATCACCTATGAAAAAGTGCCCGAATCCCATGCGATTTTCAAAAGGTTCACCAATGTTTTTGACCAAACCTACACGCGTTTTCTGGATCTGAAAAAAGCAGAAGCGCAGGCAAGGGAATCACAGATTGAAGCTGCGCTGGAACGGGTTCGTTCGCGGAGCATGGCCATGCACAGAAGCTCGGAGCTCAATGATGTCGCAAATGTATTGTTTCAACAGCTTCGCAGTCTGGGAGGAAATCTTTGGGGAACAGGAATCGGCCTTTGTCAAGCAGGATCAGATACGGATGAATTTTGGTTCGCCAATGAAAAAGGGGTCTTACCTCCCGTAGTGATACCCCATACTTCAGACCCGGTTCACCTTCAAATGTATGAAGGGTGGATAAATCAATTGGATCTATTCACGACATCTCAGGAGGGTGAAGAATTGAAAGGTCATTACGATTATATGCTAACCTTACCGACTGTCAGGCCATTTTTCCAGAGAATCCTTGATGCCGAAATTTCATTTCCCACCTGGCAAAAATGGCATGCTGCCTATTTCAAGTTTGGATATATTCTAACTATTACGGTTGAGGAATATCCGGAGGAGCAAGTTTTCAAACGCTTTGCACTCGTCTTTGAGCAAGCTTATACCCGATTTCTCGATATCAAAAAGGCCGAAGCTCAGGCGCGCGAAGCGCAGGTGGAGGTTGCGCTGGAGCGAATCCGGGCAAGAGCACTCGCGATGCAATCCTCCACCGAGCTCAGCGAAGTGGCCAAAGTGCTGCGGGATCAAATGGGAATTCTGGGTCAGGAAGACC
>JAQSDM010000009.1:0-572354 GCA_029945945.1 Algoriphagus sp.
GTGAAAGTTCAAAGTAAGAACCCTTCAATTCCTGCTCCTGAGCCAAAAGTGAGAGGATACGAACTTGACTGGAGTTTGAAAAATCAACTTCTGAAATCAGATTCTGGCTTCTCCAAAGAAATCCCTTCTTCAGTGATGGATCTGGTTCGCGTCGATTCCGAAGGAAACAAAGTTGCCATTCTCACCGATGATCAACGATTTTTTAACAGCTCGACTGCAAAAGCGGCTGTCGCTTTTCATCCGATTTTGCTCGAAGAGAAGGGTTGGAAATATGATTTAATTTGGAGCAGAGAGTGGCTTTTTAGAAGTGAGAAGTCAGAAAGCTGAAATCAGAAATTCCAGTATCAATCCTTTTTCTTATTACGATTTGATCTATATTAGTTTAATTTTGATTGTTAGTGAATGATTTTTCATTCATTAATATTTAAATATTGACTTAATGAGTGATTAATCATTCAAATAAAATTTAATAAAATGCATGATATTCCAGTCGTTAATAAGTATATTTGTATGTAACGAATGATATTTCATACATGGATTACCACAATTTAAATGATTTGGCAATTCTCCAAAAAATCGGAGAGTTCATCAAGCATCACCGCATCAATCAACGGAGGTCACAGGATCAATTGGCTAAGGATGCCGGAATAAGTCGTTCTACTCTCAGTTTATTGGAGCGTGGAGAAAAGGTCAATCTGATTACCCTGATCCAAGTGCTTCGTGTCTTGGACCAGTTACAGGTTTTGGAGGCTTTTGAAGTGAAGCAAGAAATCAGTCCACTGGAATATATCAAGCTTCAAAAGAAGCAGCCTCAGCGTATCCGTACTATCGATAGGGCGGCTGAGGAGCCTCCGACTACATGGTAATTGCAGCTGAAATATGGCTTTGGGATAAGCTGGTGGGGGCGATTCTTTGGGACGAAAATCGGCAGTTTGCGAGTTTTGAGTTTGATCCGGGCTTCCTCAGAACGGGCTGGGATATCGCGCCGATGACTATGCCGCTTTCACAGGGCAGGAAGATTCATGCATTCCCCGAACTCCGAAAAGCAAGAGGTGAGGCTTTTGATACATTCAAAGGTTTGCCGGGGCTTTTGGCAGATATGCTGCCCGATAAATACGGAAACAAACTAATCAATGCCTGGCTGGTTCAAAATGGTCGCCCTGCGGATAGTCTGAATCCTGTCGAACTCCTTTGTTTCATTGGGAAAAGGGGAGTGGGTGCTTTGGAGATAAAGCCGCCACTGCGGGATGAAGCTACAAAATCAAGTTCGCTGGAGATCGAGAGTCTGGTGGGAATCGCAAACAAGATTCTGAATTCCAGAGAGGATTTTCAAACGGATCTTTCTAAAGAAGAAGAGTCAGCTTTGGCAGATATTCTGAAAATCGGAACTTCGGCAGGTGGCGCACGAGCAAAAGCTGTGATTGCCTACAATCCCAAAACCGGAGAAGTGAAAAGTGGTCAGGTGAAAGCTCCTGCGGGATTTTCGCATTGGCTGATCAAATTCGACGGAGTCACTGATACCCAGTTGGGTGTTTCGTCTGGTTATGGAAGAGTGGAAATGGCCTATTATTTAATGGCTGAGGCTGCCGGAATTCAGATGAGTGAATGCCGCTTACTGGAAGAAAAGGGTCGGGCACATTTCATGACCAAGCGCTTTGACCGAACCGAAACCGGAGAGAAAATACATATGCAGAGTTTGTGCGGACTTCGGCACTTTGATTTTAACCAAGTGGGCGCATTTGGCTACGAGCAGGTGTTTGAAACCATGCGAATGCTCCGATTATCCTATCCGGAAGCAGAGCAAATGTTCCTGAGAATGGTATTTAATGTTTTGGCCAGGAATTGTGACGATCACACCAAGAATTTTGCTTTCCTGATGGACCAAACCGGAAAATGGAATCAATCGCCTGCTTTCGATATTTGCCACGCCTACCGACCGGGAAGCTTGTGGGTGAGTTCGCAGTCACTAACAGTAAATGGCAAAAGAGACGGGATCACCGATGCGGATTTTCTGGAAGTTGCCCGACAGATGAATATAAAAAAGCCAACCGAAAAGATCGAGCAAGTCAAGGCTGCTGTAAAACGCTGGAATGAGTTTGCTGAAGTGGTGAAAGTGGAGACAAAGCTCAGAGATTCAATCCGGAAAACTTTGCTGGTTTAGGCTGAAATCAAACGTATCCAACCATTTTATAAACCAAAATTCCAATCCATTCCTTCACCAGTTTATGCCAATTCTCAATAGAGGAGGGATTCGGATAAATGAATGCGGGAAGATCATATTTCGTGTCGTGGCTGTAATAATCTACCGGGAAAGCCTCGGTTTTCAGACCGACTTTATCAAAGCATCCTTTGGCTCGGGTCATGTGAAAAGCGGAGGTGATCAGCAGAAATTCCTGATTGATATCGATTCCATTTTTTTCCAAATACTCCTTCGTGAAGAGTGCATTTTCCCGGGTATTTTTCGCCAATTCCTCAACCATCACATCAGTTTCCGGCACTCCTGTCATCAGTAAAAAATCCTTCAGAAGTTTAGCTTCTGTATTCGGATTTGTTGGATTCAGGGCCTGACCACCGGTAATCAGGATCTTTTTGATTTTGCCCATTCTATAGAGTTGGAGAGCGTGGGTGATTCGATCTGCTCCTTTTTGGAAGAAAGTCCGGTCATAAGCGGTTTTGCTCAGGTTGGTGACACCGGTCAGGACGATCCCTATTTCATGCGTTTTGATCTCGTCAAAAGCCTTGAAATCATGTTCCCAGGCCAGCATCGCCTGATTTGCTATAAACTGATTGGAGAAAAACCAAAGCAACATAATTCCGGTCCAAAGGCTTATTTTGCCCCATTTCTTCCGAACATAAAGAGCACCTATCACGATCAGAATGCTGATAATCGTCAGTGGCATCACCAGAAAACTCAAAAATTGGGAGAGGTAGAAGAACATGAAACGGGATTAAACTTACTGCAAGTAAAGAAAATCAGTTTGTCATAAATAGTTATGATTTCGTGATTCCAATTTTATTCCAACTCAGCGAAATTTTCCATTGCCAACCCGACTTTTTGCAAGATGATCTGCTTGAAGTATAGCTTTTCAGGATTTGAAAAATTTCTTTTGGTCTTCATTCCCCTAAATCCACCTCGTCAGGTTATTTTTGAGCATGAGTTCAAGCCAGCCTGACCTATTGCCTTTGCTGCAGGAATTATCCGCCCACTTGGATGGAAGTCTGCAATTTGATTCCCTGACCAAAACCCTGTACGCCACCGATGCTTCCGTTTATCGCGAGATTCCTTTGGCAGTTGCTTTTCCCAAGACTGAATCGGATATCAAAAAACTGATTCTTTTTGCTGCGAAAAACGGCACTTCCCTGATTCCGCGAACAGCGGGAACATCCTTGGCCGGACAGTGTGTAGGGAATGGAATCGTAGTCGATGTGTCGAAAAATTTCACCCAAATCCTGGAGTTCAACAAAGAGGAACGTTGGGTGCGGGTGCAACCGGGTGTGGTGCGGGACGAACTCAATCGTTTTCTGAAACCTCACGGGCTATTCTTCAGCCCGATCACTTCCACTGCCAATCGTGCGATGATCGGCGGGATGGTGGGAAATAATTCTTCAGGTACCACTTCTATCGTTTATGGTGTGACTAGGGACAAGGTGATTTCTTTGGACACAATTCTGAGTGATGGCAATTCGGTTATTTTCGGAGAAATCACTCAGGATGATTTTGATCGGAAATGTGCTCTGAATACGCTTGAAGGGCAGATTTACAGACAGATTTTCGACGAGCTGAATAATCCTGAAATCCGGAAAGAAATCCATGCTCAGTTCCCCAAGAAATCCATCCACCGCCGAAATACAGGTTATTCGGTAGATGAATTGCTGAAAGCTGAGCTTTTCGAAGGAAATGAGAAGTTTAATTTCTGTAAGCTTTTAGCAGGCTCTGAAGGTACTTTGGCTTTCTCCACTGAAATAAAAATCAGCCTTGATCCGCTTCCCGAGCCGATTGAGATTGTGGTTGCAGCGCATTTTGAGAGCATCCATGAAAGCATGAAAGCTGCCCAGGTGGCCATGAAGCATCCGGCCACGGCTGTCGAACTCATGGATAAAATCATTTTGGACTGCACCAAGGAAAGTATCGAATACAGCAAGAACCGCTATTTTGTCGAAGGCGATCCGAAGGCGATTTTGATGATTGAGTTTCGCGGGTATTCTTTGCAAGAGGCGATGGCCAAAGGCGAAGAGTTAATCGCTGACCTGATTGAGGCAGGATTGGGCTACGCTTATCCGATAATCGAACCTGCAATGGTGACTTCTGCCTGGGCTTTGAGAGCTGCAGGTTTGGGTTTGCTGGGAAATATCCCGGGCGATCCGAAGGCCGTGGCATGTATCGAAGATACTGCAGTCGACATCGAAGACCTCGCGGATTATATAGATGAATTGGATGAAATCCTGAAAGGTTTCAATCAAAATCCCGTGCATTATGCGCACGCCGGAGCAGGAGAGATTCACATGCGTCCGATTTTGAATTTGAAAAAAGCAGAAGATGTAGAGGAGTTTTACCAGATTTCTCTGGCCTCGGCAAAGCTAGTGAAAAAATACCAAGGCTCGCTGAGTGGGGAGCATGGCGACGGGAGAGTTCGGGCGGCATTCATTCCTCTGATGGTTGGGGAGAAGAATTACGAGCTTTTCCGCAGGGTAAAATACACCTGGGATCCTAAGAATATCTTCAATCCGGGCAAAATCGTGGATGCTGCCCCGATGAATAAATTCCTGCGCTACGAACCTGAGATGGTCACACCGGAGCACAAGACGATTTTTGATTTTTCGCAGGCGGGTGGAATTTTAAGGTTGGCCGAAAAATGCAACGGTTCCGGTGACTGCCGGAAACTGCCCGGATCCGGCGGGACGATGTGTCCAAGTTTCATGGCAACCCGAAATGAGCGCGACACTACGCGTGGCCGTGCAAATACGCTTCGGGAATTTCTGACCATGGACAACAAGGAAAATGCATTCGACCATCCTGAGATCAAGGAAGCGATGGATCTTTGTCTTTCCTGCAAAGGCTGCACCGCCGAGTGCCCATCCAGTGTGGACATGGCGAGTATGAAAGCTGAATTCGTGTATCAGTATCAAAAAACCAATGGTGTGCCACTTCGTTCCAGGGCTTTTGCCTATATCAATGATTTGAATGAATTGGGTTCTAAAGTGTCCGGAATTTCCAATTTCTTCTTGGGAAATAGTCTGACAGCAGGCCTGATGAAATCAGTTTTGGGTGTGGCTCCGCAAAGACATTTACCGGAAATAAGCCCAATTAGCTTACGAAAGTGGTACAAGAAAAACTATGCTTCACTTCCCGGTACAAAAACCGAAATCAAGAAGGTCTATTTCTTCGTGGATGAATTCACCAATCACAACGACACCCAGATTGGAATAAAGGCAATTTCCTTGCTGAAGAAATTGGGTTACGGTGTCATGGTGGTGGATCATGAGGAGAGCGGAAGATCTGCGCTTTCCAAGGGTTTGCTGGAGAAAGCCAAAAAACACGCCGAAGCCAATGTTCGGATTTTCGAGAAAATCGTCAATGGAAATACGCCGTTGATTGGTTTAGAGCCATCGGCGATTTTGAGTTTCCGGGATGAATATCCAAGAATCGTAAGTCCGGAATTGGTGGACGCTGCCAAAAAGCTGAAGAATCACACGTTGATAATCGATGAGTTTTTAGGGAGAGAAGTTGCCGCAGGAAATCTCAAGGCTGAATCTTTCACAACCAAAACCCAAAAAATCAAGCTTCATGGACATTGCCATCAGAAGGCACTTTCTTCCATGAACTGGACTCAAAAGATACTCTCACTTCCTGCGAATTTCTTCGTGGAAGTGATTCCAAGCGGTTGCTGCGGAATGGCTGGTTCGTTCGGCTATGAGGCAGAGCATTACGAGATTTCTCAGCAAATAGGGGAGTTGGTGCTCTTTCCAGCTGTGCGAAAAGCCGACTCAGAAACGATCATTGCTGCTCCTGGTACGTCTTGCCGACATCAAATCGCTGATGGTACAGGCCGTAAAGCCAAGCATCCTGTGGAGATTTTGTGGGAGGCTTTGAAGGATTGAATCCCGGTCTGTGGAGACAAAAACCAGAGCGATGAGATTTTAATAGATAAAAAAAGCTGTTCCGGTTTTTAAACAGGAACAGCTTTTTTTGTTTAGCCGGTGGGATTGGATTTACCTGAATTTGGTATTTAGGATTTCCAACAAAAATCAAATACTCTTTCTCACCACGTACTCTACGCACCTCGCTGCCAATCTTGCCGTGGCGTCATCCTGATCAAATTTTGGATTTAATTCCACCACATCCAGACAGATGAGTTTTTTGCTTTTTGCTATCAGGTCAAAGACTTTAAAAGCAATCTGAGGATTGAAGCCCATCGGGGAAGGTGCAGAAACTCCGGGTGCAAAAGCTGAAGAAAACCCGTCCAGATCGATACTGAGGTAGATTTTGTTGACAGAATCGATAAACCATAGGATCTGTTCTTGAATGTATTCCCAGTTTTGAAGCCGGAAATCCTCCATGACAATATATTTCGCTTTCAGTTTATCTGCAGTTTCAAATAATGATTTGGGATTAGAAGCTCTTTGAATCCCCAAAGCCAGGTAATGAAAATTGTCAGGGTTTTCTTGAGCCAGTTGTAGGAAAGGTGAACCGGAATGTCCTTTTCCATTGATTAGCGGACGAAGATCAAAATGGGCATCCAGGTTTATGAAGCCCAGTTTTTCCTTTTTTCCATCAACATATTTTTGAACACCTCTTCCATGCGCAAAGGCCAGATCATGTCCTCCTCCCAATAAAACCGGGAAATGATTTGAGGAAAATAAATCATAGGTGATTTTTGAAATCAGTTCATGGCAGGATTCCAGATCCTGATCCAACGTGAAAATATCTCCATAATCTAAAATGGGGAGGCTGTCAGGTAAATGAAGTGCTAACTGACCCAGCATTTTCCGGATGGCTGCAGGTCCTTCAATCGTACCAATCCGTCCTTGATTCCGAATGACACCCTCTTCCCCAGGGTATCCCAAAATCCCGATTTTTTTCGAAGAATCTTGTCTCAACCTGAGATCAGAGATGGGTTTCACAGCCTGATGCCAATATTCTATCTGTTCAGATTTTCGGCCAGACCAATGAAATGGTGAAGGATTTTGATGAAGACTCATTTTTTTTAGTGTCGTTGGAATTTCAAAGTTAAACTTTTGAAAACAAGAATTAAACTTGAATCCTTTTTATTTATAATCAACCTATAGGAAAAGTAGGCTTTTAAAATAATTCATCTAAGATCTCATCTTCCACCAAATTTGGTAAGGTCACTTTTAAGTCTGGTCTGCGTTCCATTTCTCGTTTGATTGCCTCTAATGAACCTGAATTTCTGGCCCAGGCACGTCGGGCTATTCCATTGTTGACGTCGTAGAAAAGCATGGATTTCAACCTTCGTTCAGCTTCAGCACTTCCGTCAAGCATCAATCCAAAACCTCCATTGATCACTTCTCCCCAACCAACGCCACCACCATTGTGGATCGACACCCAGGTTGCGCCGCGGAAACTATCGCCAATCACATTGTGAATAGCCATGTCAGCGGTGAACTTGCTGCCGTCGTAAATATTGCTTGTCTCGCGGTAAGGCGAATCCGTCCCGCTTACATCGTGATGGTCTCTTCCAAGTACAATCGGAGCGGAGATTTCCCCTGAATTGATCCCATCGTTGAATGCCTGGGCAATTTTTGCGCGGCCTTCTGCGTCTGCGTAAAGGATCCTTGCCTTCGAACCAACCACCAGTTTATTCTTTTCCGCTTCTTCGATCCAGGTGATGTTATCCTGCATTTGTTGCTGAATCGAAGCAGGTGCGTTTTGCATGATTTCTTTCAAAACCGCAGCTGCTATCTGATCAGATTTTCGCAGATCTTCGGATTTTCCAGATGTGCAAACCCATCGGAATGGACCAAAACCATAATCAAAACACATCGGCCCCAGAATATCCTGAACGTAAGAAGGATACCTGAAATCAATTCCATTCTCAGCCATTACTTCCGCACCTGCACGGGAAGCTTCCAGCAAAAAGGCATTTCCATAATCGAAAAAGTAAGTTCCTTTGGCAGCATGGCGATTGATAGAAGCTGCCTGACGGCGAAGGGATTCCTGAACTTTAGCTTTGAAACCTTCGGGGTTTTTAGCCATCATCTGATTGGATTCTTCGAAACTTAAACCTGCAGGATAATAGCCACCCGACCAGGGATTGTGGAGGGAAGTTTGGTCAGAACCAATCTCAACAAGGATATTTTCCTGATCCAAGCGCTCCCAGACATCTACCACATTTCCCAGAAAAGCGATTGAAACGATTTCTTCCAGGGCTTTTGCTTTTCGAACTCGGGCAATTAATTCTTCAAGATTTTCAATCAATTCATCCACCCAACCTTGGGAATGCCTTTTTCGCGCAGCTGCAGGATTCACTTCTGCGCAAATCGTGATGCATCCGGCAATATTTCCTGCCTTTGGTTGCGCGCCACTCATTCCTCCCAAACCTGAAGTCAGGAAGATTTTGCCTTTGGGTTTTTGGCCGGATTCCAACTTTCTCCGAAATGCATTCATCACCGTAATCGTGGTGCCGTGGACGATTCCCTGCGGACCAATGTACATGTACGAACCCGCTGTCATTTGCCCGTATTGAGTCACTCCGAGCGCATTGAATCGCTCCCAATCATCCGGTTTGGAGTAATTCGGGATCATCATTCCATTCGTTACGACCACACGCGGAGCATCGGGAGAGGAGGGGAAAAGTCCCATCGGATGACCGGAATATAGATGCAAAGTTTGCGATTCAGTCATCTCCGCAAGGAATTTCATGGTGAGGAGATACTGCGCCCAGTTTTGGAAGACAGCTCCGTTTCCACCGTACGTAATCAATTCCTGCGGATGCTGAGCGACGTCTGGATCGAGGTTGTTTTGGATCATGAGCATGATCGCTGCGGCTTGTTGGGTTTTGGCTGGATACTCGTGAATCGGTCTGGCATGCATCGGGTAATCCGGCTGGAATCGGTACATGTAAATACGACCGTAGGTTTCCAGTTCTGCAAAAAATTCTGCTGCGAGTACTTGGTGCCATTCCTTCGGAAAATAGCGCAGGGCATTCTTGAGTGCCAGTTTCTTTTCCTCTAAACTCAAAATATCCTTTCGCTTTGGCGCATGAGAAAGTACGATCTCTCGCTCTTTTTTCGGAGGGAGTTGGGAAGGAATACCTAACCTGATTTGATCTTGGAAAGTCATTATGAAATAGAAGATAAGAGATAAGAGATACGAGACAGAGATAGGAGATATGGAATACGAATGGTTGTTTTCCTCAAATCATAAAATCTAAAATCTTAGATCTAAAATCATTTCCCCTTTTTTCCAGACCTGTGCTGGTTTCAATGTTCCTTGCTGGTAGAGAATTTCTTGGTAATTGGAAGTTAGGAAAAGGCAGAAATCAGCCAGAAATCCAGCTTTTAATCTTCCGCGATCTTCTAATCCAAGAGCTACTGCAGCACGGAAAGTAATTCCTGCGAATACTTCCACTGTGCTGAGTTTCTCAAAAGTGGCCAAAATGGAAGCCTGCATTAGTAAGTCTCCCATCGGCGCCGAACCGGGATTCCAATCCGAAGCAATTGCCAAAGCGCCGCCCTGGTCCAGAATTTTTCGGGCAGGAGTGAAGGCACAGCCCAAACCCAAAGATGCACCGGGCAAAGCCACAGCAATCACATCGGATTTAGCTAATTGGCTGATTTCTTTATCGGTGGAAGCTTCCAGATGATCTGCAGATTTTGCTCCAAACAGAATAGCTATTTCGGATCCTCCAGGGGAAAACTGATCTGCGTGAACGGTGATATCGAAGCCTGTATCTTTTCCCTTTTGGAAATAAGGCTTGATCTCATCTGGACTGAAAGCTGATTTTTCCACAAAGGCATCGATCCGATTGCAAAGTTTTTCGGCTTTCAGGATTGGGAAAAGCTGCTCGCTGATTTCAGCAAGATATTCTGAGCTGGAACTGGCGAAGTCCCGTGGTTTCATATGAGCTGCCAGGCAAGTTGAAATCAGATCGGCGGGAGTTGTTTCGTTTGCTTTTTGGATTGCCCGAAGCATCTTCAATTCCTCATCTATACTCAAGCCGTAGCCAGATTTTACCTCAATCGTAGTCACTCCCTGCGCTAGATGTTGGTTGGCATTTTTAGAGGTTTTCTCAGCCAATTCCTCCAAACTCAGTTTTCTTGTTTGGGTCACTGTGTCCCAGATTCCTCCGCCGGCTGCGGCGATTTCAAGGTAGGTTTTACCAGAGTTTCTCATCGCAAAATCTTTAGCTCGGCTTCCTCCAAAACAGATATGGGTATGACAATCCACGAAACCCGGAACGGCCACGTGGTCACCTTTCAACTCGATTAATTCAGCTCCAAGACTTAGCGCTTTTGCCTTTAGAGTTTCAAAATTCCCGATTTCAAGAATCAATTCCCCTTCGGTCAGAATTCCGGCATTTTCCAAAATCTCCAATTGCTCATCTTTCAATGCACCTTTCAACGGAAGATGATCCAGAGTGAGGAGTTGGGAAATCGGGCCTATGAGTTTCAGGTTTTTCATTTTTTAATGGCTTAAGTTAATCGGGATTGGAAATCCCTCTTTATCTGGAGTTCCGAATTACATATTCGGAACAGCGGATTTAAAATTTAAACAACTCACTCCACTCTGTCTCAAAGGCCAGATTTTCCTCTTTGGCTACCTTTTGCGCCAGCTCAATCAACTCTCCGCTTTGGATCATTTGAATGGCGGTTTCCATGTCTTCGTACATCACACGATCTTTTACCACAGGCTCGATTTTTTCCCGAACCCGATTGTAAATCGCAGTCAAGATTTTTCCCGACTTCATTGGAGCATGATAATCTACCGCTTGCGCAGCATAGAACAGCTCAATTCCCAGGATTTTTTCTACGTTTCCGATCACCTGAAGTGCCTTTCTGGCGCCGATACTTCCCATGCTCACATGATCTTCCTGACCCAGTGAAGTAGGGATACTGTCCGCAGAAGAAGGAAAGCAAAGGCCTTTATTTTCTGAAGCCAAAGCTGCGGTCGTGTATTGTGGAATCATCAAGCCTGAATTCAGGCCGGTTTCATTCAGTAGTAATTTGGGCACGCCCGGGGTGTCCCCACACAAGGAAAGATAAATTCTCCTGTCGGAAATATTTCCCAACTCGGAAGCTGCAAGGCATGCATAATCCAGCGGTAAAGCAATTGGTTGCCCATGGAAATTGCCTCCGGAAATCGTATGAGTAGCGTCAAAAACGATCGGATTGTCCGTCACAGAATTCATCTCAATCTCTATCGAATCTTTCAGATGAAGCCAGGCATTTCGCGAAGCTCCATGAACCTGAGGCATGCACCGCAAAGAATATGGATCCTGAACCCGGGCACAATTCAAATGAGAGTTGACGATTTCGGATTCAAAAAGCAAATTCAGGATCGTCTGTGCCACATGTTTATTTCCTGCGAAAGGCCTCAATTGATGCAGTTCAGCAGAAAATGGCTTTATAGAACCCATCAATCCTTCCAGCATCATCGCACCTGTGATGTCCGCATGGACGAGAAGGTTATTCAATCGATCTACGACTTTCAATCCGTAAGCCGCCATGAATTGAGTGCCGTTAATCAGAGCGAGTCCTTCTTTTGGGCCCAAAGAAAGCGGAGCTTTGCTGAAGTGGTTCAGTGCTTTTTTAGTCGGGGTGATTTCTCCTGCGAAATGAACTTTCCCCAAACCAATCAGCGGTAAAAACAAATGTGAAAGTGGCGCCAAATCTCCGGAAGCGCCTACCGATCCTTGAATCGGAACCACCGGAATGACATCATTCTCCAGCATCCAGGCTATTCTCTCAAGCGTTTCCATCCGGATTCCTGAAAATCCTTGTGCCAAAGCCTGGAGTTTCAACACCATCATAAGTTTCGAAATTTCCACTGGTACAGGTTCTCCCAAACCAACGGCATGGCTTTTAAGGAGATTTTCCTGTAAAGTCTGGGTGTCCTCTGCTGAAATTTTACTGGTACAAAGTGGTCCAAAACCAGTGTTGATACCATAAACTGCATGCTCGCCTTGTGCTATTTCGGCTACGGCTTCAGCTGAAGCCATTACTTTCCTGCGTGTTTCTTCGCTGAAAACCCCTTTGATTTCTTTCCTGGCAAGTTTTAAGGCTTTCGAACTTGTCAAATGATCTTGGCCGTAATGAAAAATCTCCATTTGATTTGGGTTTAAATTCAGGGTTCATACAAATGTAAATCGTACTTTTGATACCTATTGATACCATTTTTGTCAATACCTAATAACCAATAGTTATCAATGGAGCTAAGACATTTATACTATTTTAAAGCAGTAGCGGAGGAACTTAACTATCGGAAAGCTTCCGAACGGTTGTTTATTTCTCAGCCGGGACTCAGCAGGCAGATCAAGCAACTGGAGGAAATGTTGGGAGTTCAGCTTTTCGAGCGAGATAAAAAACATGTTGAACTGACCGCTGCCGGAGCTTTTTTAAAAGAGGAGGTAGACTTTGTACTGAATCACCTTGAGCTGACTAAAAGCCAGTTGAAACTGATCGCTTCAGGAAAAGTGGGGGAGTTGAGGGTCGGGTTTTTAGGTTCGGCATCCAATCAGATTTTGCCGGATTTGCTCTCGAAACTCAATACTCAACAGCCTTTGGTAAGCACGAGTTTGGAGGAATTGAGCAATTCGGTACAGGTGGAGATGATCCAAAAAGATAAAATTGATCTTGGTTTTGTGCGAATGGCTTCAGTTCCGGAAGGTTTGGAAATGAAGACAGTTTTGAGAGATTCATTCTCATTGGTGGTTCCCGAAAATCATCCGATTGAGATAGCTGACTTTTTCTCGATTAGTCAGTTTAAAGACGAGTCATTCATTCTTTTCTCCAGCGATTACAGCAATCTCTACTTTGAGCAAATCATGAGTATTTACCGAGATGCAGGTTTTTCGCCAAGGATCCGCCACAAGTCTGTGCATGCGCTCACGATTTTCAAGTTGGTGGAATGCGGATTGGGAGTAGCAATCATTCCTTCATCTCTGAAAGAAGGCTATGATTTGAAAGTAAGATTTATGGAAATTCCCGGAATTCCTCAATTTACAGAGCTATCAGCCATCTGGAAATCAGTGAATCGTAATCCTGCATTGAAACAGGTATTGCCATTGATTTGATCCAAAGCCTATTTTTAAATTAAATTCAAAAAGTCGGGTAAATGTCGGGTCAAATCCTAGATGAGTACGTCCAAAGTCAAAAATCAATCTGAGAACTTGCCATGGTTAATCAAAACTTATACAAAATGAAGCAACCTGAACTAGGCAAGAAAATCTCTGAATTGAGAAAAGCCAAAGGACTGACTCAAGAGGAGTTGGTCGAAAAATGCAATCTGAATGTTCGCACGATCCAGCGAATCGAAGCAGGTGAAGTGACTCCAAGGAGCTACACAATCAAGACTTTATTTGAAGCGTTGGATTACAAATGGGAGGAAATTAAATCCGGATTTTCGGAGGAAAACCAAAAAGTACCGTCCTATCTCTACCTCGCTTTTGCTGCAGGTTTGTTGTATTTTTTTCTCGCTTTTTTTGAAATCGGAATGGAGTATGAATGGACAGAAGGAGATGGGGAGATAAATACTGCCTCGTTTTTGGGGGTTAAAATCGCGACTTTTATCACCTATTCTGTTTTCATTTTGGGTTGGATAAAGTTGGAGACCTTTCTTCCAAACCTACTCCTCAAAATTGCACTCTGGACTATGCTTGGGGCAAATTTGATTTGGTATTCAGTCGATGGAT
This sequence comes from Algoriphagus sp., assembly GCA_029945945.1. Lineage (GTDB taxonomy): Bacteria > Bacteroidota > Bacteroidia > Cytophagales > Cyclobacteriaceae > Algoriphagus. Next base: position 13,872 of record JAQSDM010000009.1, read on the forward strand.
ATGCGCTGATTTCCGGGCAAATAGCACTGGAAAATTATTATCTGATCAAGATTAGTTCTTTCGGCCTGTGCTATGCGTTTTTGGGCATTGGCTATCTGGCTTATAAAAAGCTTTGGTCCAATATTCCTCAAATCATCGGGGCATTGGGAATTGTAGCTGGAATTCTGATTTTTTCGGGAATAGGAGTGATTTTTGGATTAATTCCTTTAACCCTGTTTGAATTGGGTCAGCTTGCTTTCATGATTTGGGCAATTAACAAAATCGGGAGGAGTTCTTCTCCCGATTTTCCCCAAGCCTGATTTTTTAAAAATGTTGCAAATAAGAAATTTTCAAATTTTTCATCTTCGCAAAAAAAACCTATTATTCAGGGTAATAACCTGAATCTATGCTCAAATCCACTTTTTATTCTTGCCTTTTATTTTGCTCAATTTTAATTTCTGCTTGTTCAGAAAACGCCTCCGATGAGCAAATTATACTTCCAAATAATCTTCAGATTGAAATCGAATACCTTGGAAATGGAAAAGTGAAAGCCGATTTCACCGCAGATAATGCAGCGTTTTTCAAAGTGAATTTTGGTGTGCCCGGTGAATCTCTGATCAGAGTCGATGGAAACACCGCCACTAAAACGTATACTTCTAAAGGTGATTTTACGCTTGTCGTTCAGGCGCATGCAAGTGAAACCGACTTTGTTGTTGATTCTAAAATTGTCAACATGACCAGGGCTGAATTAGGATTGGATATAAATTCAGGCTACACCAGTCCCGAAAGTTACGATGGATATAGTCTGGCTTGGGCGGATGAATTCACGGGTTCTGTACTTTCTGACAATTGGACCTTTGAACTTGGAGATGGATGTCCGGATATCTGCGGTTGGGGCAATGATGAACTTGAATTTTATAAGAAAGAAAATACTGCAATAGCAGATGGGAAATTGGTGATCACTGCAAAGAAAGAAAATGCAGGAAGCATAAATTACACTTCATCGAGACTGATCACCAAAGGAAAAAAATTCTTCACGTATGGCAGGGTTGATATACGGGCGATTCTTCCAAAAGGGCAGGGGTTGTGGCCGGCACTATGGATGCTGGGTGAGAATATTTCCGAAGTGAGCTGGCCAAAATGCGGTGAAATCGACATCATGGAAATGGTCGGTGGGAGTGTCGATGACAGAGATCGAACTGTCCATGGAACTGTACACTGGGATAATGCAGGGAACAATGCTAAATACGGTGGCAAAACAAAACTTCCCTTCGGGATTTTCAATGACGAGTTCCACGTCTTTTCAATCGTTTGGGACCAGCAAAAAATTGTGTGGCTTTTAGACGGCGTCCAATACCATGTCATTGATATTACTCCAAGTGGACTTGAAGAATTTCACAAGCCTTTCTACTTTATTTTCAACGTGGCAGTAGGAGGTACATGGCCAGGAAGACCTGACGGAACCACACTTTTTCCCCAAGAAATGACGGTCGATTACATCCGTGTTTTCCAGAAAAAATAAGACCTAAATCAGAATAATTTTTATCCTTGAGAATTCATAAGTTCTGAATTGACAAACGCCTTTACCTGCTTCAGGATTGCCGCATTATCGGCGCTGACTGACTCGATCTCAAGGATTTTCGGATGAATGCCCGGAGTATAGAAACTGCTCATGGCTTCCTCCAGTTCCTCCATATTTTTCACGAAAGTATAATTGAATCCGAACTCATCTGCTAAATGACTTGCATTCAGGTTTTGTCGGGTTTCAAAAAACTCCTCCAATTCCGGTTGCTTTGAAGGACCATCAATCAGTCGAAAAATTCCACCGGCATGATTATTCAATAGTATGATTCTGAGGTTAGCCATGGAGTAATTATGCCAAAATGCATTCCGATCATAAAAGAAAGCCATGTCCCCGCTGATCAGGGTTACCGGTTCTTTTGTTGTAAATATGCATCCTACTGCGGTGCTGTTTGAACCGTCAATTCCGCTTGTTCCCCGATTGCAGATGATTTCCTGATTCCTTCTTCCAAGGAAATTCAAATAACGGACTGCCATGCTGTTGGCTACATGGATCTTTGAAAATGGCGGGATTTTCTTTAGGAGAAAATGTAAAGCTGGGTATTCTCCAAACTCTGACTTTTCAAAAGCGGAAGGTAGAACACGTTGAATAGTTTTTTCCAGGCTATTCCAACGAAGAAAATATTCACCATCCTGATTGGGAAGATTTAGGCCCAACCAATTCAGGAAATTTATCGGAGTGCAAGCCAGAACTCTCGTCAATCTTTGAAACGTATCTTTCGCCTGTCCATCCGCCTGAATATGCCAATGGGAAGCTTCCGTTTTGCGAAGGAATAACTTGAGTGATTTCGAGATGACGGATTTACCAAAACTGATGATCAGATCAGGTGCCAATTCCAATGCAAATTGCTCATTTCCCAGCCAATGGTCATGCAAACAGATCGTCTGATCCGATTGTAAATTTGAGATGGCATCTGTGATGACTACAGCTTTTTGGTTTTTGGCAAGTTGGTCGAGCAGGGTTTGAATCTTAGGATCAGGCTTTTGCTGGCCGGTAACGATTAGGATCTTTTTGACAGTTTGGAGTCTGTCTTTAATGTTTATCAGGCTCTCTTCTCCCAATACTGGATTATTTGGTGAAAAAGTCACAACCTTTGGGTTTTCAGGAAAAACCAATTCCTCTCCTGCTTCAGGATAAAAAGGCTCTCTCAATGGGATATTGATATGAACGGGTCCGGGAGGAAATTGCTTGCAAAGAATTATCGCTTCGTTTACAATCCGATTGGCGTGCCATACTTGCTCCTCATTAGAAAATGAATCAGGAAATTGGAAGCTTTTTTTAATGTGTTTACCGTACACTTCCGGCTGAAAAATCGTCTGTCCATCATACTGATCAATCCACTCCGGAGGTCTGTCAGCAGTTAAAATCAACAAAGGAATTTGCTGGAAAAATGCCTCCGCCACTGCAGGGTAATAATTCAGGGCTGCGGATCCGCTAGTGCAAACCAAAACCACCGGCTTTTCTAATTGCTGAGCCATCCCTAAAGCTATAAACCCTGCCGAACGCTCGTCAGATATCGTCCTCGCGTGAATATCGGGATGTCTGGAAAAAGCCAGGGTCAAAGGTGCGCACCGGGAACCCGGAGAAAGAATAGCGTTTTGAATGCCCTTTTTGGCACAGATAGCTACTAAATCAAGAATCGGCTGTAGGATCAATCGTTTGGATTTTGGATGAATTTACCGATGATTTGGCATTTTAGTTCGGTTTCTTCCCATTCCTTTTCAGGATCAGAATCTTCGGTCACTCCGGCACCGGCATAGAGCACAGCCTTTTCTCCTTCAATGGAAGCAGTTCTAAGGTTTACGTAGAGGGAGGTTTCCTGATTGATGTTCACAGGCCCGATGAATCCGGCAAAAAAGGAGCGATCAAAGCCTTCATATTGTTGCAAAAAACTATGCGCAGCCTCTCTCGGCATTCCGCAAACTGCAGAAGTTGGGTGAAGCAATTCGAGCATCACAGAACCAAGTTGGGGGAAATTAGTCGTCCTCATATTGACCCTGAAATCCGAACGAAGGTGAAGAAGTGTTCCGGCCAAAACTGTTTTTGGCCCGTATTCGTCGTACTCCCGCAAACGGATTTTCTTGAAGCAATCCACAATATATCTGCTGACAAGTGCTTGTTCCTCGATTTCTTTAGAAGTCCAGGCAGCAGTTTTTAGCGGATTCTCACCCATAGCAGGCTGGGTCCCGGCGAGCGACATGGTATGGAAATATTCACCTTTGGTTTCGATCAGGATTTCAGGAGATGCTCCGATCCAGGTTCCTACTTTAGGAATATGAAAGAAATTGACAAAGGAATTTGGGTAAGCTTTTAGCATGCAAAGCAGGCTTTTGGAAAGATCAAATTCTTCTGAAAGTTGGATAGTCTTGGTACGGGAAGGGACTACTTTTTCAAGTTTACCGTCGGAAATTGCCTGGATTCCAAGTTTTACGAGGTTCTCAAAATGGTCCTTTTCCTCTCCGATATTTCTTTTTTCGTTTGAAACCCCGGGTGATTTTACCTGAAAATGGAGGCTGTCCAAAATCTGATTTTGAGCGTTTTCTACTGAGTTCAAAACCCATTCAGGGAGATGATCTTCTTCTATCGGATGATCCAGGTTAAGAAAAAGATATTTTGAAGCACGGATAAACCAGGCTTTTTTATCTTCCTGATCTGCGAAAGGGTGAACGATAAATCCGGGAGCTAATTCCTCCAGATTCATGCTGACTTTTTCAGGCTCAAGGGATTCATCCAGCACAAATTCCAGTTTGGTTGATTTCGGTTTTCTCCAAATCGCAAAAGAACCGCCCGATGAAATTCCTGTGGTTAACAGAAGTTTAAGAGCCTCTTGAATCGAAAATATTGTGTTGACAGACTGATTACTCATTTTTTGTCTAAAATCGCCATCGTAAGCCGGCTGATGCAGCATAATTGTTCCGCTTCGTTGAAAATTTTTATTTCCCAAACCTGGGTTGATTTGCCCAGATGTATTGGTTTTGCAATTCCTTTTACTTTTCCTGACCTGACAGATTTTAAATGGTTGGCATTGATTTCAAGCCCGACGACATGTTGTTTTTCCGGATTTACGGTCAGAGATGCAGCCAGACTTCCGAGAGTTTCTGCCAATGCAACATTCGCACCACCGTGAAGCAATCCCATTGGCTGAATAGTTCGGTGATCAACAGGCATTGTAGCTTCCAGGAAATCATCCCCGATTCCGGTGAATTCAATTCCCAAATGTGTAACCATCGTTTGATGCTTTGTGTTATTCAATTGGGTAAGTGAAGGCTTTATCTGGAATACCATAAAAATCTAAGCGAAATGGGTTTTCTTTGGGTGTTGAACAAAAATAAAGAAACTTGAACCGAAAAAAAATTTACCTGGTAAGGCACGGACAGACAGATTTTAATCTAAGAGGAGTAGTGCAGGGAAGTGGAATTGATGCTCCAATTAACGCAACCGGAGAAGCTCAGGCGGAGGCTTTTTATCAGGCTTACAAACACATCCCTTTTGATCAGGTCTATTACACTGGGCTTATTCGTACGAAACAATCGGTTCAGGGATTTTTGGACTTGGGGATTCCAAGCATCTCACTTCCTGAACTGAATGAGATTTCCTGGGGAACTTACGAAGGAACACCTATGACTCCTGAAGAAGGGGAGTATTATCGGCACATGTTGAACCAATGGCAACTGGGAAACCTTGATTACGCCATTGCCGGCGGCGAGAGCCCTAATCTTGTTGCAGAAAGATTGAATAGGGGGATTGAGACCATTCTCTCAGGACCGGGAGAAACCATTTTGGTATGTATGCATGGCCGGGCGATGAGAATTTTTCTGAGCCTGATCCTTGAAACGGATCTTCGTAATATGGATTATTACGAGCATCAGAACTTATGCTTGTATCTCTTGGATCAAAATGAGGATGGGAAATTTAATCTTGCAAAAAATAATGAGGTAGCTCACCTCAGGGGGTTGGAGTAACCTTTTCAAGTTTCCCGTTCTTCTTCTTTTGAAGACTTTCTTCGTAAGCTGTAAGGTAAACCTGAAGTGTCTTTTGGCTTTCGGTCATATCAAAAAGGCGGAAAGCAATATCCTGAAGTTTCAATTGCTGACCAGATCCCATTTCAATCAGGAATTGGCCCAGAAAGCACTCATCAAATTCGCAAGCAGGAATATCAATCAATAAGGCGAGTTCAGAATTACCAGAATAGGCTCTTGTCTTGAAAGAAGAAAATTGGGTTTCAATCTCTTTGAGAGAGGTTTTCAAGGTTTTTAATTCCTTTGCTTTGAAAATCACCAAAAATGTTTTGGAATCTGTTCCTTTGGCGAAAACAGAAAAGGTGCATAACAATAAAAGAATAAGTACTGCAAACTTTCTCATGACGTTAATATAGGACATAAATACCCTAAAAATCAACTCATTTAGAGTTTTTAACAACAAAACCCTGAGAATTTCTTTTCTCAGGGTTTTGAATTTATGGAATTAAAAAAGCTTTTAAGCTCTTGCTCTTTTCTTTTTTGCAGTTCCTTCTTCTTCTACCTCGTCTTCAACACCTGCAAGGATTCTTCCGCAATGCTCACAAACGATCAGTTTTTTCTTCTCACGAATATCAGCCTGTCTTTGCGGCGGAACTGTGTTGAAACAACCTCCGCAAGCACCTCTTTTAACCATTACTACAGCTAGGCCATTTTTGGCGTTTGCTCTTATTTTGGTGTAGGACTTAATAAGTCTTTCTTCAACTTTTTTTGCTGCTTTTTCTCTGTCGGTTCTGAGTTTAGACTCTTCAGTTTCGCTTTCAGATACGATCGTTGAAAGTTCATCTTTCTTCAAATCAAGATCTTTCTTACGATCCTTCATCACAGCAGTAAGCTCGTCTAGATCGACTTTTTTCTGGTCAATTCTAACACCGGCTTCGATGATTTTCTTCTTAGACACCTGAATTTCAAGGTCCTGAAGTTCCAATTCCTTGGTGATGGCGTCATACTCTCTGTTATTCCGCACATTCATCTGCTGCTCCTGATACTTCTTTATCAGTTTTTCAGAATCTTTAATGCTTTCTTTCAGCCTCTTAATTTCATCCTCGAAAGATTCAATTTCAGATTGAAATTTGTTTAGACGAGTGTCATAGCCGATGATTTCATCTTCTAAGTCCTGAACCTCTTCTGGGAGAGCTCCTCGAACTTTAACAATGGCATCTAATCTGGAATCTATGAGTTGAAGGTTGTGAATAGCCTCAAGTTTTTGTGCTACTGTACTTTCCATGTACTATCGGTAGGATGTGGGATTTGTAACTACTCTTGTAAAATAGAGTGCAATATTAAGAAAATTTTGTGACAATAATTCTCCAAGTAATTGTTTTGTGAAAATTTCACTCTCATAATGCCCGATATCGCAAAGAATTATTTTGGATTCAGCGTCGAAAAACTCATGATACTTCACATCAGCGGTGATAAAGATATCTGCACCTGCTTTTTTCGCATCCCCGAGAAGAAAAATACCAGCGCCTCCGCAAACTGCGACCCTACTGATTTTTTTTCCTAAAAGTGCAGTATGCTTAACTACTTTGAGCTCCATTTTTTCCTTGAGATGATCCAGGAAAATGCCTTCTTCCATCGGTTCGGAAAGTTCACCGATCATGCCTGCTCCGACTACCTGATTTTCATTTTCCAGGAGCTGGATATAATAGGCTACTTCCTCGTATAAATGTGCTTTTTTCATTGCCTGAAGCACCTTTGGTAACAAATGATTCGCAACCAAAACTTCAACTCTGATTTCTTCTTGTGTTTGAGCTTTTCCTCTTTCTCCGATTGAAGGATTAGCCTTTTCTGATGGGGTAAAAGTTCCCTGGCCCTTTACCTGAAAAGAGCAATCCGAATATTCTCCGATTTTCCCTGCACCGGAGTTGTAAACAGCGTTTAACACTGCGTCCTTATTTTCTTCCGGAACAAAAAATACCAGCTTACTCAACATCTGCTTTTTTGGCTGGAGAATTCGGGTTTTTATCAAACCAAGACGATCTGAAATTCGCTTATTTACTCCGTGGGCTACATGATCAAGATTGGTATGGATGGCATAGATGGCGATGTTGTTTTGAATAGCAAGGATGACAGTTCGCTCTACATAGTTTTTCCCGGTCAGACTTTTCATCCCTTTGAATACGATGGGATGATGAGCTACAATCATATTTGCACCCAACTCGATAGCTTCCCGCACAACATCTTCGGTACAATCCAGACTGCAGACGATTCCTTTCACCTCAGCTTCGCGATCACCTGTGATCAAAGTGGCATTGTCATAGGATTCCTGATACGCAGGAGGGGCGATTTGCTCCAAATACGAGATCACCTCGCTGACCTTTATTCCCATAATTTTCTGTTTATTTGATAAAATTAGTAATTCTAAGGAATGCACTGGTACAGTTTTTTGCTTTATCCATTTGCCCTGTTGTTCAACTTGGTCACCCGGCTGAGAAACAGTTTTTTTGACCAGGGTTGGCTCAAATCCACAGAATCTCCGATCCCGACGATTCTGGTCGGAAATTTAAGCGTGGGAGGAACCGGGAAAACACCCATGGTAGAATATCTCATTCGCTCGCTGAAAGATGATTTTAAGCTCGGAACGCTCAGCCGCGGATATGGAAGATCTTCGAAAGGATTTTTGGAAGCGAATCAAGCTTCAAATCCGCAAATTTTAGGAGACGAACCTTTTCAGATTTATAAGAAATTTGGAAGTGAAATTCAGGTTTTCGTAGGTGAGGACAGGGTAGCTGCTTTGCAAAAAATAAAAGCAGGAAAGGATAGTCCCCAAGTAATGATCCTGGATGATGCATTCCAGCATAGGTCGGTGAAAGCTCACCTGAACATTCTTTTGACGACGTTTCAGCAACCCTTTTTCTCTGATTATTTACTACCGGCAGGAAGACTTCGCGAAAGCAGATCGGGGGCAAAGCGAGCAGACTTGGTAGTGGTGACCAAGTGTCCCGAGGAAATTACTGAAGGTTTAAGAAATGAGTTTAAGAATCAGATTTCTCACTATGCGGGATTGAAAACTCCTGTTTTATTTTCACAAATTTTCTACGGCAAACCGTATCCGATAGTGGAGGGGAGCAAATTTTCAACCTCGATAATTCTTCTGAGCGGTCTTGCGAACGATGAGTTATTGGTTAAATTTTCAAGAAGAAATTTTGATGTACTCCAAATCCTGAGTTTTCCTGATCATCATGAGTATTCAGAATCAGATTTTGCGAAGCTGAAAATAGCCCGTCAAAACTATTCGGACAAGGATGTCGTCCTCTTGACTACTGAAAAAGATGCTTCAAAAGTTAAATCCATGGCTCCAGAGGGTTTTATGAGAGAAATTCCGATTTTTGTACTTCCAATTTTGGCGGGATTTTCAACTGAAGACGAAGAAATCCTGATGCAGCAGATCCATCAAAAGGTCTTAAAAAAGACAAAAGCTAGTGAGATATAGGTTATTCGGGATTTTAGTAATGTTTTTTTTGCTCAGTGTGCAATTAGTGTACGCTCAGCGACCGATCCCGTCGACCGGCCAAAGACCTGTAAATCCCAATCAAAGTACCAACCCCAATCAACGTCAGACAAGGGAGATTGTCACTCCGGAAGGGGAAGAGATTGAAGGAAGGCGGCCTTTATTGGACGATAGCACGGTCATGGTCTTCGGACCAAATTCAAGTTTACATTTTTTCGAAAAAGATATTAAGAGTAATAAATTGGTTTTGTATCCTCAGGATACACTTTTGAACAATTTTCACAATTATGATCCGGTGGCAAAAAGCAACTGGAAATATCAGGATCTTGGAAATATTGGAAGTGCCACTAAGTCGGTTTATTACAAAGTTCCGGAGTTGATAGGTACCCGTTCAGGCTTTCATGCCTATGATCCGTATTACAGAGCACCTGAGAATGGGCGCTACTATGATACCAAATCTCCATTCACCGAAATGTCAGCTTTTTTCGGAGGAGGCAGCAGAAATATGCTTGACCTTGCATTTGCCAGAAATATTAATCCACGTTGGAATGTAGGCTTTGAACTACACACGATCCGAGCTCGGAAAACCCTTAATCCTGTTGCCAGAGATGATAATATGGTGGAGCAAAATTCCTATTCCTTCCAGACCAATTATCGGACAGAGAATGGGAAATATTGGATTTTGGCGACTTTTTCAAGGATGCGCCATGTAGTAAATGAAATTGGCGGAATCATTCCTCCTGAAGTGGACAGCACATCCATCTACTTCACTTATGAAGATGCGAAAGTCTGGCTGAAGTCCTCTCAGGCAAGAGATTTGAGACAAGATTATCACTTCTACCATGAATTCAAAGTCAAGGATGGCTTGCAGGTTTATCACGTTTTTGATCGCAAGAAACAGGAATTGATTTTTGAAGCTGACCTGACGACTTCCGATTCATTGTATTATCCGAATACAAGATTCAACCAACCGGATACCACTCAAAACTTAAACAATTTTGGAGAGTGGAGAAATGAAGTGGGTTTCAAAGGAACATTTGGAGGATTCTATTACAATGCGTTTGCAAAATTCAGATCCGGAAGAATGGAAAGCCCTTTTTTGGCTGGAAACGATGTGTTCAACGAAGTCTATATCGGAGGAGAATTAATTGGGAATATTTCTGAAAAATGGTCTTTAAGCGCGGATGGAGAATATTTACTCCCTGGTGCCTTTAGGTTGCACGGTTCTTTCAAATCCCCATGGCTTTTGGTGGAGTATACTAAAGCGCTGTATAAGCCGACCTCCATGCAACAGAATTACGCAGGGAATCACTACCAATGGACCAATGACTTCTCCAACACAGGAGTTGACCAAATCAAAGCGGTCCTATTGGGAGATTTTAAGAAATTCCAGATAAGGCCGTCACTTACCATCAATCGGGTAAATAATTACATCTATTTCAATGAAGAACGAATTGCAACGCAAGTCTCGGGAGAGGCATTTATTCTGATGCCGGGATTGATAGCTAATTTCAAGATTGGTAAAAAATTCCGATGGGATAACGAGATCATTTTCACAGAGATCACTGGAGATGCAAAAGATGCATTCCGGATTCCGAAGGTTTATGCCAATTCGAAGTTTTATGTAGATAGTCCTTTTTTTGATGATAACGTTTTTGTTCAGATGGGTATAGACGTTCGGTACCACTCTGATTATTACGCTGATGCCTATTTTACCGGATTTCAGCAGTTCCATTTGCAGAATAATTTCAATGTCTACGCCTATCCCGTGATGGACTTTTTCCTGAGTTTCAGGATCAATCGAACCCGGGTTTTATTGAAATACAATCACTTTAACAGCGGGATGATGCAGCAAGAAGGCTATTTTGTAACTCCTGATTATACGGGCTACAAGTCATTTCTTGATCTGGGAATTACCTGGTATTTATTTGATTAAAGATGAGTTGGGAAGAAAGCACGAGACAAAAAATGCTTCATCTCAAGCTGCCAACCGATCCGAGATGGGTAGGAATAGCAGAGATGCAAATCGAGGATATTTTGGCGGATCACGCTTATTGCGAGCAAAAGGCAGCTTCTTCCTGCATCAGTCTGATCTTGCGTTATCATGATTTGGACCACTTGGTTGATACTCTTACTCCGATTGTCGCAGAGGAATGGGGACATTTTGAGCGAGTGATGGATCAGATCCGGAAGAGAGGGTTGAGTTTTGGGAAACCAAGAAAAGACGAATATGTCGTGCAACTCTTTGAGTTTATGAAGTCAGGCGGAAGCCGGATGCACCAACTCACCGAAAATCTTTTGATGAATGCTTTGATTGAAGCCAGGAGTTGCGAGCGGTTCAAATTGCTTTCCCAGAATATAGCCGATGAGGAATTGCAAAAGTTTTACTACGAATTGATGATCTCAGAGGCAGGTCATTACGTAACGTTCATCGAGTTGGCGAGGTATTATGTGGGTCCTGAAAAAGTAAATGCCCGATGGAAGGAATGGTTGAATTTTGAAGCAGATGTTTTGCGAAAAATGGACCTCAGAGGCGACAGGATGCATTGATGGCAGATTTAAATTTTCACTGTCAAATAGCCTCTTAATTGATATTTACTTATACTTAACATCCTTTTTTGCCTATTATTAAATTATCTGTTCCAATTCGGACATACCATGAATTTGATCGAAAATATTCGCGAAGCACTTCGCTCAGTAAAAGTAAATCTTCTCAGAACAGTTCTGACAGGTGCAATTATAGCAATCGGGATTTCCTCGCTTGTAGGAATGCTGACTGCCATCGATGGAATCAAAGCTCAAATCGCCGACAGTTTCGCAGGATTAGGTGCCAATTCATTTGATATTCGAAACAAAGGCTTCACCGGAGGCCGGGCGATTCAGGAGGGGAAAACCGATAAAACCTATCCTAAAATGACTTACCGGGAGGTTCAGGATTTCAAAATTGCATACAGTAGCATAGGGATTTCAACAGTCTTTACTACTGTGACAGGAGCCGCCGAAGTCAAAAGAGGTTCTAAAAAAACAGATCCAAATGCAAGGATTCGGGCCATAGATGAAAATTATGTCAACCTGAAAGCCATCAAGATTGAAAAGGGAAGGAATTTAAGTAACCTGGAAGTTCGGTACGGAAATAGCGTTTGTGTTATAGGACAAGAGATTCAAACCACGCTTTTCGAAAGCGGTGAAGATCCAATCAATCAAAAGATCAGTTTTTTGGGTAGACCATATACCATTGTCGGTGTGATGGAAAAGCAAGGTGGAATGGGGCCTGATCAAGGTGCTGACAGGCAAATCTTGATTCCGATAGAAAACGGAAGCAGGTTGGATCGCCGAGGCACTTTTAATTACCAGATTACAGGCGTGGCATCGGGACCTGATCGGATTGATTATGAAATGGGTCAGGCGACCGGGATGATGCGTAAAATTCGTCAGGATCGTGTGACAATGGAAGATTCTTTCGACCTGACAAAAAGTGAATCTGTGGCGGAGAGTCTGGAAGAAGTAGCAGGCTATCTTAGAATCGGAGGTTTCGGAATTGGCTTTATCACCCTTTTGGGAGCTTCTATTGGCCTAATGAATATCATGTTGGTTTCCGTGACTGAACGGACAAGAGAGATTGGGATCCGCAAAGCACTCGGAGCTACACCCCTTCGCATTCGTCAGCAATTCCTGATTGAAGCAATCATGATCTGTGTGCTTGGAGGATTTTTAGGATTGATACTTGGGATAATAATCGGAAATGTAATTGCTACTGTGGTAGGTTTTGGGGGATTCCTGATTCCTTGGCTTTGGATGTTTGTTTCCTTTGTTATTTGTGTGGTTGTTGGATTACTTTCTGGATTTTTTCCGGCTTACAAAGCAAGTAAACTGGATCCAATTGAGTCGCTTAGATACGAGTAATTTTAATCTGCGATCTTCATGGCTCGCCACAGATTAGAAAAATAAGATTCAATCCCATTTCTAAAAATCAGTTTTTAGGAATGGGATTCTTTTTTGGCGACAGTTGAGATCATATTCCCCTGCCAGGATCTGAAGAGCCTTTGATCGCCTACCAAAAACCCTAAATCAATTTTTTCAAAAAACTCCCAATTCAATCCCTTATTTTCCAGCTATGAATACTCATAGTTACGATGCCATCGTCGTAGGTTCAGGGATCAGCGGAGGATGGGCAGCCAAGGAATTTTGCGAAAAAGGTTTGAAGACGCTTGTTCTGGAGCGAGGCAGGGATGTTCAGCATCTCAAGGATTATCCAACCATGACAGCAAATGCATGGGATATGCCTCATCGAAACCAGATTCAAAGGGCGGAAAAGCTTGAAAATCCAATCGTCAATCGATGCTATGCTTTTAAAGAGGACACCGAGCATTTTTTTGTCAAAGACAAAGATCATCCCTACGTCCAAACTAAGCCGTATGATTGGATTAGGGGCTATCAGGTTGGAGGGAAATCTCTGATTTGGGCGAGACAAACTCAGCGTTGGAGCAAATATGATTTTGAAGGTCCCGGTCGGGATGGATTCGCAGTTGACTGGCCGATCAGATATGAGGACCTAGCACCCTGGTACAGCCATGTGGAGCGGTTTGTTGGGATCAGCGGAAATTACGATGGGTTGGAAACCCTTCCCGATGGAGAGTTTTTGCCAGCATGGGAGATGAACTGTGTCGAAAAGGAAGTTCAGAAACGAATTCTGGCAGCTTATGAAGATCGGAAATTCGTCATAGGGCGATGTGCTCACTTGACCGAACCTAAAGAAATCCATTTGGAGCAGGGCAGAGGAAAATGCATGGCAAGAAATCAATGCTACCGGGGTTGCCCATTTGGCGGATATTTCAGCAGCAATTCTTCGACTTTGCCCCATGCAGCAAAAACAGGAAACCTCACGGTTCGACCTGATTCGGTGGTTCATTCGCTGATTTATGATGCTCAAAAGGAAAAGGTAACCGGTGTTCGGATAGTGGATAGGGTGACCAAAGAGGTGAGTGAGTATTTCGCAAACGTTATTTTCCTGAATGCCGCTACCCTAAATACTAACCTCATTTTATTGAACAGTACTTCCAACCGGTTTCCGAATGGGCTGGGAAATGATTCCGGAATTTTGGGCAAATACATCGCCTTCCATAATTATAGAGGGACGCTCGGAGGCAGATTCGAAGGTTTTGAAGATAAATATTACTACGGCCGTCGGCCTACAGCGGTGATGTTGCCAAATTTCAGAAACGTCAAAAAGCAAGAAACTGACTTCCTGAGAGGGTATATGAGTTTTTATTCCGCAGGAAGAGCAGGGTTTGGACATGCCAGGGATGTGCCTTTTGGGGAAGAGTTTAAAGAGGCAAATTCTGAACCCGGACCTTGGTCAGTTGGGATGATGATGCAAGGAGAGACGATTCCGAAGGAAACAAATTTGGTTACGCTCAGCCCGGATCTGAAAGATGAATGGGGGATTCCGCAGCTTCAAATCGACATCGACTACGATGAAAATGATGAGAAAATCATCAGGGATTTTCTGGAACAAGGGGAAGAAATGCTGACAAAGGCAGGAGTCACCAATATCTACAAAAATGATAGTAAGCAAGCTCCGGGATTGGATATCCACGAAATGGGCGGAGTGAGAATGGGTCGGGATCCCAAAACTTCCTTGCTGAACGGATTCAATCAGATGCATCTTGCACCTAATGTTTTTGTGACCGATGGTGCAGCGATGACTTCTACCAGTACACAAAATCCATCCCTTACCTTCATGGCGTTGACCGCAAGAGCGGTAGATTATGCAGTGAAGGAGTTGAAGAAGGGGAATATTAAGTAAGCTTGTACCCAGACAATTTTTCTCAATGCTCGATCCTTTTATTTTCAATGCCGCCTCTTCCGCAAAAGCAGAGCAAATAGCTGAACTTCCTCCAGAATGGCTGGAGGTGATTTACCGGGAAAAATGGTTCAAACTCTTTGTCCCTCGAGAACTTGGAGGACTGGGATTTTCTTTGCCGGAGGCTTTGAAAATAGTGGAAGAACTTGCCTTCGCAGACGGAAGTCTTGGCTGGACTGTGACCCTTTGTGCAGGGGCTGGCTGGTTTGTGGGATTTATGGAAAAGGACTTAAGACAGGAAGTTTTTCCGGGTCCGAAAGTTTGCCTGGCCGGAAGTGGTTTTGTAGGGGGAAAAGCCGATTTGCAAGGGGAAGAATACTTGGTTTCAGGATCTTGGACATATGCCTCAGGGGCTTTGCATGCGACTCATTTTACTGCCAATTGTGAACTTTTGAAAAATGGAAAAGCAATAGTTGACGAAAGCGGAAATCCTGTGGTCAAAGCTTTTATCCTCAAAAAAGAAGAAGTGAAAATCCTGGATGGCTGGAATTATATGGGCATGATCGCTACTGGAAGTCATGCGTTTAAGACCGAGAATCTGAGGGTACCACTTAACAGAGCGTTTGAGATTTTGCCTGAAAAAGCAACCTTGAATGAACCGATCTATCGCTATCCATTTTTTCAGTTTGCTGAAGTGACTTTGGCGGCGAATATTTTGGGGATTACAAGGCATTTGATTGAATTGATAGAGAAGTCATTTAAGGCGAGACATGCTAATCGAAAGTACGATAAAAGACATTTGGATTACTTTGAGAAGGTTTTTGAAAAGCAAAACAAGAAATTGAAAAGCTTGAAAAAGGAATTTCATTCAGCAATTGAATCCTCCTGGAAGGAACTTCAAAAGGAAGGAAAGATTTCCAAATCAAGCCTAAAAAAAATCAGCAGAATCAGCCGTAAACTCACCCAAAACTGCCGTCAAATTTCCGGTAAATTATATCCCTTTGCGGGGCTGGAAGCTGCAAAATCCCATACCGAACTCAATCGAGTCTGGCGGGATTTCAATACAGTCAGCCAACATGCGCTGTTGATTTTTCCATTTTAGAGTTTCAACCCGAGATGCTCCCGGAAGTTGGTTCCGAGATCGGGGAGATTCAGCCATTCAAATAATAATAAGCTGACTTTTAGGACGATTCGTTAACTTTTAACTCGTTTTCAAACCTAACTAATTACCCAAAATCCAATCCTATGAAGAAGATAAAACTGCTTTTATTTTTGCAGATGTTTTTCACCTCTTGGTTTCTTGTTGCCAAGGAATTTCCGGATCAGGCCATGGTCGAAATTTCCAACCCAGTTTCCGATGAATATAAACTGGTTGTCGAAGGATTTGATTGGGGACCTGCAGTCAATAAGGTGATCCTGTCACTGGATAAACATGTGACCACTGCCAATGCTTCTGATTTTGCAGTATTTGCTACCCGTAAATCATCTGATGGGGAAATAGCCGGAGAAAGCGCTTCCGGAACCCGATCTATAGTTTTGGCTTATGTCTCAGATGCCGATGGCAATCGGGCTGATAGTAGCAACAATGTAACCCTGGTTTTGGCAGTCAGTCCGGTTCAACCAATTGGTTCCCCGATTCAATATTTCCGAGGGAAAGGAAATGTCTGGATCGACTACAAACTAACCATCGTCGATACCAAATCCGGCAAAACCTGGGACACAGAATCAGGCCGGTTGATGCCTTTAGTTGATCAATATGATCTGACCGGAAAATTCAAATACAGCGAAAACCTGACGATGTCTTATGCTTCCTTTACTCCGACGATGGTGAGGGAGAAAGCGCCTTTGATCATCTGGTTGCATGGTGGAGGAGAAGGCGGAACTGATCCGACGATTGCTTTGCTTGGAAATAAAGCAGCGAATTATGCTTCGGGAGAAATTCAGCAGTTTTTTGACGGAGGAGCCTATGTGCTAGTTCCCCAGGCTCCAACCTTCTGGATGCAAAGTGCCGACGGAATGACCCGAGGTCAGACAAATGATATTTACAATGAAGGTTTGATGGCTTTGATCAAAGAGTATGTCAAGTCAAATCCTAAAATCGACCCAAGCCGGATTTATGTAGGAGGATGCTCCAACGGAGGTTATATGTCTTTGAAATTGATCCTGAACCATCCCGATTATTTTGCCGCAGGCTTCATTAGTGCGCTGGCCTACAATGCTGAGTTTATTACTGATCAGGAAATCCAGAAAATCAAAAATGTCCCGATTTGGTTTATCCACTCCAAAGATGATAATACCACCAAGCCAGAAAATACGGTGGTTCCGGTATATAATCGACTGATGAAAGCAGGTGCCAAAAATGTCCATTTCACCTACTATGACCACGTGACTGACATTACCGGGTTTTATGGAGGTGAGGATTATCGGTATCCCGGACACTGGTCCTGGATATATTCCCATTCAAATCTTAGCAGGTTAGATTTTGACGGTTCTCTGGTACTTGTAAACGGGCGACCTGCAACCATCATGGAGTGGATGGCTGCGCAACGGAAAAAGTGATATCCCTGAGTTTAATTCTTAGTGAATAAGCTAAAAAAACTCTCTCAAATCCTGCTTTTCCGAAGGCAGGATTTTTTTTTGCATCGTAATTCTCGAGGGTTGGAACTGTTGAAAACTTCAAAAGATGAATAATTTCACTCCGAAAGTGTTGTACTAATTTCTATCGGGTTGCTGAGGATTTTATGGACAGGGCAGGCATTGGCAACTGACAATAACCGTTCTGTTTGAGCATCGTCAAGATTTCCGAGGAGGGTGATTTTTCTGTCGATTACAGTTTTGTTTTCCTCCCGGATGAATTTCAGATCAATGTCAATATTCACTCCCTGCAGGTCCCAGCCTTTCCGGTTCGCATACATTGTGAGGGTTGCACTGGTGCAGGCAGCAAGTGCAGACGCCAATAATTCTGAAGGCGAAAATCCTAAATCTTTCCCTCCATTTGAGGCAGGTTCATCAGAAATTAGGACATTGCCTGAAGGAGAATGGAGTTCAGTTTTATAAGGTTCCTGCTTTATACTAGAGGTGATTTTGGCCACAGTTTTATTTTTTTTGAGTGGGATATGGGACGTATTCTACTTCGTCTCCTTCGATTTTGTCAAATTTTTGGGTGATCCATTTTTGTTTTGCTTCTTCGATCAGTTCCTTGCGGGAAGAAACAAAGTTCCAGTCGATGAATCGTTCTTCGGAAAAGGGATCTCCTCCGAAAATGTAAATGGTACTTTCGGCTTCAATGGTGAACTCACAAAGGGTGCTGTCTTTTGCTACCAAAATCTGTTTCGGACCATAGCTGTTTACTTCGCTTTCGATGCCTCCCTCCATGATGTAAAGTCCGCTTTCACCAAAAAGATGATTGCCAATATTTAGTACCTGTCTTTTTCTGCTTTTTATTTCAAGCATATACAAATTGCTGTAAACCGGAACAGGTGAGAGGTGTCCCATTATTTCACCTGCAACCAATTTAAAATCCACATCACCTGTAGTCCATGACGGTAGTTTTTCAGCTTCAACATGAAAAAACTCAGGGTTCATCTGTTCCAGATGTTTGGGAAGCGCTACCCAAATTTGAAGCCCGTGCATGGTTTTGTCTTCGTGGCGGAGGTATTCAGGAGTTCTTTCAGAATGGACGATACCTTTTCCGGCTGTCATCCAGTTTACTGCTCCTTGTTTGATTTCGACTTCATTTCCCAATGTGTCCCGGTGCATGATACTTCCTTCAAACAAAAAAGTAAGGGTTGAAAGTCCAATATGCGGATGAGGCAAAATATCAAAATGTTCCCGCTCGTTCAATTTCACCGGTCCCATATGATCTATGTAAATAAAAGGACCGATCATCCGCTTCTGGCGAAAAGGCAATAATCTGCCAACCAGAAATTTTCCAATATCTGCGGCCCTTTCTTCAATGATTAGATTGATGTTTGACATAGCGGAGGCGATTAATTCTTTTAGTATTTCAACGAAGCACCAGGCTATCAAAATGCAATTTCCTAACCAGTTTACCAAAAGGAATTAGCAAAGTTGGGAGTTCGATTACAGAAATATTTTCCAAAATGAACCAATACACCCGTTCTGATTCAGAGAAATTGATAAGGTTTTATTGGCTGAATTTGGAAGAATCAACTGGTTTAAATAGAAGCTGAGAAAACAAATACAGGTCATTTTTCCAGACTTTGAAATCATGTCCTCCTGGCTCGACATAGAAAATATGAGGCACATCGTGCTCCTCGAGATAATCATGAGTTCGTTGACTGAAAGGCATCAAGTTGTCCTGATCCCCGCAGGAAATCCAAAGCAATTTGAGTTTGTTGGCTGTTAGCTGTGGATCGGGTACCAATTCTTCGGGTTTCTTGGTATTAGGAGCGGAGGAAAAACCACCTACCCACGCAAACAAATCCAGGTTCTTCAATCCAAAATTGAGGGATTGGCCGCCTCCCATGGAAAGGCCTGCAAGTGCCCTGTGCTCCCTGTCCGAAATCACCGGATACTGAGATTCTATAAAAGGAATCAGATCGGTCAGCAGATCTTTTTCAAAGGTAGAAAAAGCCTCAACTTTCTCCGGATCAAACATATTTCCAACAGCCCGGTCATTTTTCATTGCTCTGCCATTGGGCATCACGACAATCATGGGTTCAAGCTGTTTCGCAGCATATAAATTGTCTAAAATAATCTGGGGATTTCCATTTACCAGCCATTCTTTTTCATCCCCACCGATTCCGTGAAGCAGGTATAACACAGGATATTTTTTGGATTCTGAATAGCCTGGAGGGGTGTAAATGATTGTTTTTCGATCATTTCCAACCGTGGAGGAAAAGTAAGTCAGTGTGTCAATTTTTCCTTTTGGTACTTCAGGCTTTAGTTGGTCAAATCCTTCAGGTGCTTGCGAAATAGAAGTCTGGGCGATTGTTTTTCCGAAAGAGAAAGAGAGCATAATTAAAAAAGGAAAAAGGAATTTGTTCATGGTGGGAGGGATCTGGTTTCTTCGTAATATAAAGTTTTCTCAATTCTCTTAATTGGGTTCAATTGAATTTGCATTGAAAGGATGGAATTGCTTTCAAGAACTTTTCTTTTGGATTCACAGCCCGATCAAGCGCTTTACTTGATGGGACACATTCCACTTAACTTTTCAAAGCCTCTAAGACCCTTTCAGGCGTAAATGGCAAATGCCGAAGTTTTTTGCCCGTTAATTTTAAAAAAGCATTGGCGATTGCGCCGGCTACCATCGGAGTTGCTGTTTCTCCGATTCCAACTGGGTTTTCCGATGATTCTATAAATGAGGTTTCAATACTATCCGGGCAATCTTCCATCCGGAGAATTTGATAATCATTGAAGTTGGACTGCTGAACTTTCCCGTTTTCAATCGTGATTTGTTCCTTCAGTGCACTGCTCAGGCCCATCATGATTCCTCCCTCTATCTGTGCTTTGACATTATCGGGTTGAACAATTATGCCTGCATCCAGCGCGATCCAGAAATTGTGGACCTTGATTTTTCCGGTGCTTCGGTCCAGTGAGATTTCGCAAATTCCGGTGCCAAGAGAATCATGCTCAACAAAAGAGACTCCTTTGGCGCGGCCTTCGGCAAGTGGACCATTCCAATCAGCCATCTCGCTGACTTTTTCGAGAGTGGCCAAAGCTCGCGGAGATTTTACCATTAAGGTTCTGCGAAGACTTACCGGGTCAATTTTTTGATCATAGGCGATTTCATCCAGCATGCATTCGATAGCAAACTTATTTGGTCCATGGCCTACAGATCGCCAATGCTTGAGTCGAATCCCATGAGAAGTCTCACGCCAATCCGCAAGCTGATTTGGTATATCGTAGTGATCATTCTGAACGCCGCTGGCAGCGAGGTCTCCACCATCACCAATGACAGTATGTGAGAAGCTTGTCAGGGTTCCCTGGGAATCTACACTGGCATTTAGCCGCTGAAGGGATAGTGGACGAAAAGCTCCATAAGTAAGATCATCTTCTCTGGTCCAGATCAGTTTGACAGGTAGTGGAGCCATTTCCTTCGCCAAAATCGCACATTCAGCCACAAAATCACTCATGCTTCTTCTTCCAAAACCGCCACCCAGATATTGTAAATGGATGTTTACATTTTCGGGGGGTAAGCCCAGGATTTCAGGAACTCCCAACTTGGGATCCATTCCCTGCTGACTTCCAACCCATACTTCGGCATTTTTTCCGTCCGGAGAAACTTGAATCACCGCATTCAGAGGTTCCATTTGGGCATGGTACACATAGTCATTTTTGAAATCAGCGGTGTAAGTTTTTGCAGCATTTTGCCTCGCATTAGCCTCGTTGCCTTTTTCCAGGATGACTTTGCCTGTCTTATTCTGATCGGCAATTTGCTCATAATCAGAATAGATTTCCTGCGAATTAAAACCTGTGGCCTTAGCTTCGCTCCAATCGATTTTCAAAAGTTTCTTTGCGTTCAAAGCTTGTTCGAGCCTTCTCGCTACAATCCCGATCGCATAGTCAAAGCGAACTATTTTTAGCACTCCGTCCAGTGCTGCTATTTCAGATTCATTAGTAAGAGTGGGTTTGGAACCGTGTAGGTTTCCCCTTTCCAGCACGCCATAGACCATTTCTGGCAAACGAATGTCTATCGCAAATTGTGCGGTTCCGTTAACCTTCGCGGGGATTTCAGTTCTTGGAATATCCCTTCCAATCAATCTGAAAGCCTTTCTGGCTTTTAATTGTTCTTCTGTGAAATCAGGGATGGTCGCAGGCATAGCTAAAAATGGAACCAACTCCCCGTAACTGATTTTTTTGCTACTTCCTTCATGCGACACCACACTATTGGCGGTGGTTAATTCAGATACAGGAACATTCCAATGAGCGGCCGCAGAGTGCATTAACACATAGCGGGCCTGCGCGCCGGACTTCCGCATGAGTTGATAATTACTTTTTGTAGTTCGGCTTCCGACGGTAAACATCATCTTGGAACCCGGTGCCCATCCCGGAGAACCATAAATTTCAAGTTCCTGAGGAGAGAATTCCACTTTCACTTTAGACCAATCGGCATCCATTTCCTCAGCAAAAATGACTGGCAAAGAAGTCATGGATCCTTGTCCCATCTCAGCGGCAGGATTGTAAATGGTGATTTCCCCATCTTCGGTGATTTGTACCCACGCCGAAAGCGGATGCTTTTCAAACTGTTTGCCAACCTTCTTTTTGTCTGAGCAAGAAACGATCAAGGGCAAAATCCCGGAAGCCCCGAAAAAAAGTGCGATTCCACTGCTGGATTTCAAAAATTCTCTTCGGGATACTGAAGTTATTTTATTGGCCATAATCGGTTTTTCGAAAGTGTTATTTTGTGCTGATTTTAAGCTTTTGAAGCAAGTTCCACTGCGTTGATAATGCGGAGATAAGTGCCGCAGCGGCATAAGACGCCATTCATATAGCTTTTTATTTCTTCCCGAGAGGGAGTTGGATTTTCTTCCAAAAGGGCAACTGCCTGCATGATTTGTCCTGATTGACAATAGCCACACTGGGGAGCTTGTGCTTCAATCCAGGCTTTTTGAACCGGGTGATCTCCATTTTCTGACAACCCTTCGATCGTCCTGATCTTTTGTCCAGCTGCAAAATTTTCCACAGGAAGGACACAGGCTTTCAAGGGAATGTTGTCTACATGGATGATGCAAGCACCGCATTGAGCGATTCCACAACCAAACTTAGTCCCCGTAAGTCCGAGATGTTCTCTCAAGACCCAGAGCAAAGATGTTCCTTCAGCTACTTCAACAGTATGTTTTGTAGTATTGATATCGAGTGTAAAAGAGGCCATAACGGGGAATTTTTTAACCTTAAGATAAGGCTATTAAAGTAGATTCTGGTAAAAATCTCATTCTGATTAATGGGAGAATCTGCATTCAGACTGTTGAAATTTTGTATTTATTGTTTGCCTACAGTCAAGCACTTCATTGGTCCGAATTTCCCATTTCAACCGAATAATTTTCATTTAGTCGTCAGTACTATAGCCCCAACTTCGCCCTCGAAACCCAATCCGGAGCATCATTTATTTCCTGTCTCAAAATCAGATTTAATTGTGCGGCGTGGTGCTGCACATGGCGCATGTTGTAAAGGATGAGTTCGATCAGAGGGTAATCCATCGAGCCGGAGACATTGATCCAGCGGGTTGCTGCAAGTTCAAGAGTCAGATTGCTGAGCAGGTCATGACATTTTTTCCTGCAATACTCTACATAATTGAGCAATTCTGCTTGAGAGTAGGTTCTCTCCGGCATCGCATCCTCAAACTCGGAAAAAGTAAAAGGTGGAGGCGGTAAGAATTTTGCAGGATCGAGACTCAGGTAATAATCCGTGAAGAATAAGCAATGGTAGGCATTATACCAAAACTCCTTCTCAGTATCCCAATGCTCCTGCGGGCAAAGCCGGATAGCATTTTCCAGCATGTCGATACTTGCTCCGAATTGCTTCCAAATAGATTCTTTAAGCAGGTTTATCATTGTGGTTTTGATTTTTTGATGGAATAATTTCTAATTCAATTGAAGTATGGGCTCTTACAGTTATCTATATGTTTGATTTCTCACCAGAAGCCAAATAGAATAAGGTTTAAAGTTCGAAAAAACATGCTCAGGCACGGCGGAAAGTATGGTCTGTCGACCTTCGTCAGTCTATGATTATCCGCATTAATTTTGGTTGATTTATCCATACTGGCAGAATTGCGGATAATCATATTTATTTAAAGTTCGCCAAGAGTTTTAATGGTATTCATTCTGAATATCCAGAGGTCATTTGTTTTCAAAAAAAGCAGAAATGAAAAAATGAGTATCGTTCCTATTAAGGCGAAGATATTAATGAATTTTTGTGCTTTGAGTTGGCTGTTAAATGCTTTTTTAAGTCCCATAAAGATGATGAGCCCTATGATTCCGCCTAGCGTATTGTTGATCAGATCCGTGATATCAAAGGCTCCTACTTCCATGATATATTGAGAAATTTCAAATAAGAAACTCAATGAGAAAAAGAGGAAGACTTTTTTGCCAAAACCCCAGTGTTTCAATAAAACTCCTGCATAAAGCCCAAATGGAATAAAAATAAAGATATTCAAGATAATCTCAGGGAAGTCCATTTTGCCATAGAGGACGAATTCACGAAACGGAATCCAATTGAAGCTCCGCTCTACCCGATCATGGTAAGCACTGATATTAAACTTTAGCACAATGATCCAATAGATTGAAATCAAGTAAACTCCAAACAAGGCAAAGGTTAGTTGGGTTGATTTTAGGATGGAGTTCATTTGGGGTGTTTATAGGCTTTTTTTGGAAGGATACTTTTCTGCTAGGTGAATACCGGAATCGGCCAAAATTGAAACCCATTGTAAATTAAGAAGAATAGTCGTCCGTGTATACTCCCGAAAGCTTTCGAGGATTACGATCAGGCAAGCGCCTTTTATAGAGTATAAGTTATAATAAGCTAAGCCATGCTGAGCGTAATTTCGTATGCTGTCGATAGTCTTTATTAATTTGTCCCAATTTTAATCAATCGGATGAAAACAAATAAAAAGAATATGAAAAACACCCAATCGTTAGCGCCATAAACCGAGTAAAATACTCCAGCCATTTTATCATTCGAAAAAAGGGCTGAAACATCATTAGCAAGCATCCATTTTATCCAAATAATACCATAGATTATTTTTTCAAGAGCAAATACTCCTACTAGCCATTTTACATTATGATAATTTTTAGCAACAGAGATGTAGGCTAAGCCCCAAATAACAATCATTAATAATCCAAAATTTGACATCACATTTGGATCAGATTCAGGAATAAAAGAATTTGTAAAAAATCTTGAAAAAACTAGTACTGACATATTCATTATTCCAGCAATGACAAATCCTTTTGTAATTGTGTCACTTTTTAGAGTTCTAGTCATTATAATTATTATTTATATTATTTCTCAACAATATTTTTATTTTTTACTTCAGTAAAACCTTGTTTAAGTTTTTCAGATTTATTCTGGCTAAATGTAAGTCTTATTTTTTCACAACATGTTTTTCGGGCGAGGCATTTAGAACGGTCAGTGTAATTATAATTGCTACAATGCTAACATCCTATTTTTTTGAGTATCCAGATATTCAATAGCAACTATTAGGTTTGGTCGGTCACAGACACAATCTTTTAAACCAAGAGATGTAATTGTAAAACAATTATCAAATCAAATACACCGCGAAATTTATTGCAATCAAGACTTTTATGTCTGCCGTTATTTCATTTCTTACATGTCGAAATAAAATTAGCCTTTACCTGTTTTTGATTTGTTATAGGAAGGATTTTCAAAACCAATCTTCAATTGGAGATCATCTTCCTCTCCATCACCATCACCGTCCGATTTGGTACGTACAAAAGCACGCATTGCTCTTTATCGGTAGGATAATCGAGTGAAGTATCCAGTCGGCTAAATCCTCCGAATTCCTTTTCATCAGAATCTAAAATAATTTGATACGTTCCTGCTTGGGGAACTTTGATCGGAAATCCAAAGAATGACTCGGTAGTATGGAAGGAAAAAACGAATATCAGTCCGGCGCGCTCGTAGGCCAGGATCTTCTTATCCGGATCCAGATGCAACTGTACAGCCGGAGCTGATGCGAGTAAGGTGTATTCTTTCGCAAGGCGGATCATAGCCTTGTCCCAAAGATCGAGTTGTTGATATCGCAAATCCGGCGCATCAACAAGAGACCATTGTCTGCGGGCATATTGATAGCTCCAATCATTGCCAAGTCTCGGGAAATCCACCCATTCCGGATGACCAAATTCATTTCCGATAAAGTTCAGATATCCTTCACCTCCCAGAGAAAGGGTGATCAGGCGGATCATTTTATGCAAAGCAATTCCTCTGTCGACGGCCAGATTTTCCGTCAGGACAGACATACTGAAGTACATTTCCTTATCCATCAGCCAGAAGGCAATGGACTTGTCACCAACTAAAGCCTGATCGTGACTCTCGGCGTAAGCGATGGATTTTTCCTTTTTTGGACGGTTGGTCAGTTCGTGCCAAAGCTCAAACATATCCCATTGTTCGTCTAGTTTATGCTTGAGCGTCTTGATCCAAAAGTCCGGAATTCCCATCGCCAGGCGGTAATCGAAACCGATTCCTCCGTCTTCGATGGTTCGGCAAAGACCTGGCATTCCGCTTACTTCCTCGGCTATCGAGATTGCCTTGGGGTTGAATCCATGGATGACGGTATTTGCCAACTGCATGTAGAGAAGAGCATCTTCATCCACGCCTTCGTCAAAATATTTGGCTGCAGAATCGAAGGAAACCAATCCATGATGGTGGTAGATAATCGAGGTGGCCCCATCAAACCGGAATCCGTCAAAGTGAAATTCCTCCATCCAATAGCGGATGTTGGAAAGCAGAAACTGCTTCACTTCCATTTTGCCGTAGTCGAAGAGTTTGGAATCCCAACCTTCATGATAGCCTTTGTCACCCGGATGGAAATATTGATGGTCGCTTCCGTCAAATTCGTTCAAGCCTTCATTGACATTTTTGACAGCATGAGAATGGACGATGTCCATGACCACAGCGATTCCTATCTGATGGGCCGCATTGATCAGGGATTTGAGTTCCTCCGGAGTGCCAAAGCGAGAAGTCGGGCAAAAGAAATTGGATACATGATATCCAAAAGACCCATAATAAGGATGCTCCATCACGGCCATTAGCTGAATGGTATTGTATCCTCCTGCTTTGATTCTTGGTAGGGTTAATTTTTCAAATTCTTCATAGGTACCCACGCCTTCTTTTTCTTGCGCCATGCCGACGTGACATTCGTAGATCAGGGGCTGGAGGAGACTTTCGTCCGGGGTGTATTTCTGGTCTTTCCAAGGAAACTTCTCCTGTTGAAACCAAAGCTGACCGGCGAAATCATGACTTACAGGATCCTGAATCACCCGTCGGATATAGGCAGGAATCCGATCAATTCCACCTTTGGCGGCAATGACATGGACTTTGACTTTTCCTTGGTGCACAAATCTATCCTTGTAGGCTTCATAAGGAAGGAAAATCTCCCAATCGCCCCGAGGGTTGCGTCTCATGGGATGATTGTATCTGTCCCAGTCATTGAAATCTCCGAAAAAGAATAACTGCTGGGCAGCCGGAGCCCATTCGCGGTAGACCCAGCCTTTACGCAGGGCGGATTCAAAATGGATTCCGTAATACTGATGAATATTGGCAAATTCGAGGATGCTGCCAAAGTTGTTCTCAATTTCCCGAAGCTCGTTTTTATAAATATCAAAGCGCTTCTTTAATTGGGATTCGTATTCCTCCAACCAAGGTTCATCTTTTACTAGGGGTAGTTTTTCTTCTTCGTTCACAAAAAAACATTTTTGACTGCGTTGAATTTAGAAAAAATAAGGGGATTGGAGGATGTTTTGAATTCATATGTAAAATTTAAAAATTTCTACAAAGTAGGAGGCACATAAAACTTCCATATTTATAAAACTTAAAAAGTCCTATGGTTCATTAGGCTTAGAATTGGTTCGACGAGCTTACTAACCTTCGCTCATTCCCCCTCTATATATTTTCAAGTCCCAGTGGCAGAGCAAAGTTTTTCGAAGAAAAATGAAGTTGAAGCCTGATTTTGTTTTTGATATGCTCGGTTATTGAGCTCAGAGTTTGAATTTGGTTATTGCGCACTTGCACTGATCAAAGTGGAAGTGTGTCGAACCACGGTTGGTGAGCTTGTCCAACCATCAATGCTTCTCAAAAACCATCTCAGGTTCGCGAACTTCGACATTTCCGTCTTCATTGATTTGATCGAGCGTGACCAGCTTCAGTTCGTTGATCAGCATCGGATCGTATTTGGCCGCCACGCGGATGTAGTTTTCTGTGAAACCGTGAATCTTCCCGTTTTCCACATCTTCTTCGAAAAGGACTGTAAAAGTTTTGCCCAGGTTCTCTTCGTAGAAATTCCTTCTTTTCTTTTCAGACAGGATTCTGAGCATTTTGGATCGTTCGTTTCTTTTCTTCAGCGGTACGATTCCATCCATTTCCACGGCACGGGTATTTGCCCGCTCTGAATAAGTGAAAACGTGGAGATAAGAAATATTGAGTTCGTTCAGGAAATTATAAGTCTCGAGGAACAACTCATCCGTTTCCCCCGGAAAGCCGACTATTACATCCACTCCGATGCAGGCTTGCGGCATCAGGGTTTTGATTTTACTGACCCGGTCCACGTATAATTCTCTCAGATACCTTCTGCCCATTTTTCTCAAAATAGTGTTTGAACCCGACTGAAGCGGGATATGAAAATGGGGAACAAAAAGCTTGGATTGGGCGGCAAAGCTGATAATCTCATTGGTGAGGAGATTAGGTTCGATAGAGGAAATTCGGAATCGGTTGATTCCCTCCACTTCATCCAGGGCAAAAACTAAATCAGCGAATCGCTCATTTCTTTTTCCGTCGACAATTCCGAAGTCACCGATATTCACTCCGGTCAGGACGATTTCTTTGACATCAGTCCGAGCGATTTCCCGGGCAGATTCCAAAACACTTTCGATTGTATTACTGCGGCTTTTCCCTCTTGCCAACGGGATGGTGCAGAATGCGCAACCATAGTTACAGCCATCCTGAACTTTCAGAAAGGTTCTTGTCCGGTCGTTAATAGAATAGGCGTTGTTGAAAATATTCGCTTCGGTGATTTCAGAAGTAAGCACTTTGGTCTCCTGAGCTTTTGCAAAACCATCAAGCAGTTCGATTAATCTGAATTTTTCAGCTGCCCCTAGTACTGCATCCACGCCTTCGATCTCAGAGATTTCTACGGGTTTGAGTTGGGCATAGCAACCGATAATCGTCACATAAGAGTTGGGGGAAATCTTCTTGGCCTCCCTCACGATCTTTTTACACTTCTTATCGGCATTTTCAGTTACTGAGCAGGTATTGATGATGAAAATGTCAGGATTATCCTGAAAATCGACTTTCAGGTAACCCTTTTCTTCAAATTGTCTGCTGATAGTTGAAGTTTCAGAGAAATTTAACTTACAACCCAACGTATAGAATGCTACTTTTTTCACAATTGCTCTCCTTAATTAGAATTAACAAAATAATTAGCCTTTCTAATGACCTGCTAAGATTTTTGGGGTAAAGTGGGGAAATATTGGGGGTTATTCATGGCTTTTAAATCCGTAAGTTTTTTCTTCCGATGCACTGAAGCTCTGACAAAAGATAGCCACTCATGTAGTTTTGTCAAATTTAACGGCAAATATAAGACAACGCAGGTAAGTATCTTATTAAAGTGTAAACGAGTATTGAAAGAAAATTAGATATTTAATTCTTAATAAGATGCTATGAGAATATTTACAGTAGTCTTGGCTACCCTTTTATCTTTATTTGCGATTGCTGGCCAGGCGCAGTCTTATAACCTTGAAAAGTCAGATATTGCCGGGAAGAATATTCTTAAGGTAAATCTTACCAGTTTATTGATAAAGAATTACAGTTTTCAATATGAGCGAGTTTTAACTCGTAGTGTGAGTCTTGCAATTTCCTATCGTTTCATGCCATTGGGTTCTGCCCCGTTCGAGAATTACATTATTAACAATTCCCCCGAAATTGAGGCTGAGAGATTTGATCAGATGAAAGTAGGCAATACAGCCTTTACACCTGAGTTGAGATTTTATTTTGGCAAAAAACGCTTTGGTCGGGGGTTTTATCTTGCTCCCTTTTATCGGTTTGCGAGATACGATGCGGTTGATGTGCCTGGTGTTTACGATCCATCCGATCCGGATTCGGATCAGGTTAATTTGTTGGGAAAAGGCAAGCTTTCTGTAAACTCAGGGGGGCTTTTGGTAGGTGCACAATGGAATCTAGGTAGGGTAATGGTACTGGACTGGTGGATTATAGGCCCTCATTATGGTAAATCCACCGGAAATTTTGACGCTGTTTCTTCACGACCATTGACAGAGGAGGAACAGGCTGAATTTGAGGAGAGCTCCGATTCTGCAACTCCTCAATTTGGCATTGAAAGTACCGTAACAGTTAATTCAAATGGCTTTAATGCGGAGCTTTTCGGGCCATTACCCGGGTTAAGGGCAGGCTTGCAATTGGGAATAAGATTTTAATCCAAAGTTGATTTTGATCATCTCCACTTGCTAATATAATCCAATGGTGTTTTCAATTTTCCAATTTTCAGGACTTTTTCACACTTTTTTCGGGAAATGGCTCTCCGAAAAGCATGTTTTATTGAAAAAACTATAAAAATTTCAAAAAATAGCCTCAAAAAAAGGTCAAAAGCTTTTTCGAACAAGTATTTTTCTATTTTTGTGGGTATATTATTAAACCACACATTGTAGAAATGGCAACACAAAGACAACAAGCTCTAGCCATGGTGCAGTCAAGACAGCGAGTAGCTGTTATTCCACCATCAATCAAAATCTCAGACTATTTCGGAACAAATGTTTTTGGAAATGATCAAATGAAGCAGTCTTTGGCTCCTTCAGCCTATAAAAGGGTGATTGAGGCAATTGACAAAGGGAGTAAAATTGATGCAGCAACAGCTGAAGAAGTTGCCTCTGCTGTTAAAATTTGGGCAATTTCCAAAGGCGTAACTCATTATACTCACTGGTTTCAGCCTTTGACAGGAACCACCGCTGAGAAACATGATTCCTTCTTCGATGCACATGCAGGGATGGAGAAATTCAGAGGATCATCTTTGGTACAACAGGAGCCGGACGCATCTTCTTTCCCACACGGAGGTATCCGATCAACTTTTGAAGCAAGAGGTTATACTGCCTGGGATCCGTCTTCACCGATTTTCATCTTCGAAAAGACGCTTTGTATCCCTACAATCTTCGTGTCTTACACTGGTGAAGCATTGGATTATAAGACTCCATTGTTGAAATCAATGGAGGCAATCAATGAAGCAGCTGTTGAGATTTGCCAGTTGTTTGACAGAAATGTTAGAAAAGTTCAGCCTTCTTTGGGTGTTGAGCAGGAATACTTCGTGATTGACAAAGCACTTTTTTCAGCACGTCCTGACTTGGTTATGGCAGGCAGATCAGTGTTCGGCCACAATCCGGCAAGAGGTCAGCAGTTAGAAGATCATTACTTCGGTACAATTCCAACAAGAGTAAAGGACTTCATGGTGGAATTCGAAATCGAATCTCACAAGTTGGGTATCCCGGTGATGACACGCCACAATGAAGTTGCTCCGGGTCAATTCGAAGTAGCTCCAATTTATGAAGAAATAAACAAGGCAACAGATCACAATCAGCTTTTGATGGATGTGATGGAGAAAGTTGCTGAGAAGCATAACCTGAAAGTATTACTTCACGAGAAGCCATTTGCTGGTGTGAACGGAAGTGGAAAGCATAACAATTGGTCTTTGATCACTGATACTGGAGTTAATCTGTTCCAGCCAAGCAATTCTGCTCGTGAAAATCTTCAGTTCCTGACTTTCCTCATCGCTACTGTAAAAGCAGTATATGATCATGCTGACTTATTAAGAGCAAGTATAGCTTCTGCAGGCAATGACTTCCGTCTGGGTGCTAACGAAGCTCCTCCGGCAATCATGTCTGTATTCTTGGGTGGTACACTTTCAGAAGTTTTGGATGAGCTGGAGAAAAACGGCAATCTGAAAATTGAGAAAGGTGATAACATGTACATGAAGTTGGGTATTTCTAAAATCCCTGAAATCATCCTTGACAATACAGACAGAAACAGAACTTCTCCTTTCGCCTTCACTGGTAACAAGTTTGAGTTCAGAGCTGTTGGTTCTCAGGCTAACGTCGCCGGACCTATGACAACTTTGAATGTGATCGTTGCTGATACACTTAAGGTGATGGCTAAGGACATCGAAAAAGAAATCAATGCTGGCAAGGAGAAGAAAATCGCCATCGTGAACGTCCTGAGAAAATACATCAAAGACAGCAAGAAAGTAAGATTTGAAGGTGATGGCTACTCTGAAGAGTGGGCTAACGAGGCTGCGAAAAGAGGCCTTTCTAACTTGAAATCAACTCCTGAGGCTTTGGATGTTTATGCTAAGAAATCAACCAAGGAATTGTTCGAGCGTAATAATGTTTTGAATGCGATCGAGGTGCATGCAAGACATGAGATTATGTTGGAGGATTACATCAAGAAAGTTCAGATCGAAAGCCGCGTAATGGGTGATTTGGCTCTTAACCATATCATTCCAACTGCAATTCTTTATCAGAACAAATTGATAGAAAACGCAAACGGTTTGAAAGGTCTTGGACTGGATCATTCAGCAGCAGTGGAGACGATCAAAGAAGTATCGAGACATATCGAATCTTTGAAGTCAAATGTGACGGCAATGACTGAAGCGAGAAAAGAGCTTAACAAAGAGGAAGAAGTTGTGACCCGGGCTAAAGGATATCAGTCCAAAGTTAAAGCTGCTTATTTCGATAAGATCCGTTACGCAGTGGATAAACTTGAGCTATTGGTGGACGATGAGTCTTGGCCACTTGTGAAATACAGAGAAATGCTATTTATCAGATAGTAGGTTTCAGATTAAAGAAAAGCCATCCTCAGCGGATGGCTTTTTTGTTTTTGGCTTGTCTGAGTAATCGCTAATTTCGGTTCTGAGATTTGATGAATACATTTCTTAAAACCCTTTCCTGAAAAGTATTTTCCCTTATGCATCTAATTGGAGTTGATATTGGCGGTTCACATATTTCTGCTGCGAAAGTGGAATTGATGGACCGGGAAGTCGGAGTTTGGGATTTTGTGGAATCGGATGTTGATGCTTTTGGATCGGCGGATGAAATTATAAAAACCTGGTCTGAATTGATTCTGAAAGCTGCCGGAGATTCAAAAGATTTCAAGATAGGAATAGCCATGCCGGGGCCTTACGACTATCCAAATGGTATTTCACTGATCAAAGACCAAGGCAAATTGGTCTCGCTTTATCGGCTTTCGGTCAAAGATTTACTAGCCAAACGGCTAGGGATTTTACCTGAAAATATTTCTTTCATGAATGATGCGGAAGCATTTCTTTCCGGAGAAAGTTATGCCGGGGCCGGCCGGGATTTCCAGAACTCCATCGGAATTACCCTCGGTACAGGCTTGGGTTCTGCAATCAAAATATTCGATGTCGTTAAAGATGGCAAGCTCTGGACCGCTCCATTCCGAACAGGAATTGCGGAGGATTACCTTGGAACAGGCTGGTTTATTCGCTTCGCAAAGGAACAATTCGGAAAGGAAATTTCCGGGGTGAAAGACCTTCTGAAAGAAGATTTTGAAATTGAAATTGCAAACTCAATTTTCGAAGAATTTGGAAAAACACTGGGTGAATTTCTTTTTCCATACCTGATCAGATTACAATCTGAAGGAGTGGTTTTGGGAGGGAAAGTCAGTTTGGCTGCAGATCGGTTTATGATTTTTACTCAGGACTACCTTGAAAGACAAGGATATGATGTCCCAATAAAAGTTTCTCCACTGGGAGAAAAATCAGCCTTGGTAGGAGCGGTACTGCCTTTTTTGGATAAGAAAATGGAATGACGTGTTTATGAGAGGCACAATGTTACAGCTCGGATTCCACTTTAAAACCTTTACTGAACTCTCCCTGCTTTCCTCAATCCAGATCCTTCTCTTTTCGTCAGCGCATCCCCCATATCAGAACGGGCAGATTCTGCGAATCTATTCAGTTTAGCCAGGATTACCGGGTTTTCGAGAGAGATGTCTTTCGTTTCATTCGGATCTTTAGAAAGGTCGAATAATTCAGCTTTTTCCAGTTTGGTCATCGAGTATTTTACCGGAATTCCATCGTTTCGCATTTCTGTTTCGGATGGAATGGTTCGGTATTCATGAGGGAAGACCAATTTCCATTTCCCATAAATGACTGCCTGAAGTTCGTTGCGATTGTAATAAGCGAAATAGGGTTTTGATCCAGTTTTCTTTCCTTCGATCAGAGGCCAGATAGTTCCTCCATCTATCTTCAACTTGGGAAGTTCAGAACCAGTGATTTCTGCCAAAGTGGGAAGAATATCAATCGTCATTGCAGCTTCTGATTGAATCTTTCCGGCAGGGATTTTACCCGGCCAAGTGAAGATCGCCGGAACCCGAATGCCACCTTCCCACGAAGTTCCTTTTCCTTCTTTCAATCCACCTGTCAAACCTGCATGTCCTCCATAGGAAATCCAAGGACCATTATCGGAGGTGAAAATGATCAGGGTGTTTTCATCCAAACCGAGTTCTTTGAGCTTTTTCCGGATTTCTCCCACTGACCAATCAATCTCCATCATCACATCACCATACAATCCTTGCTTTGATTTTCCCTTGAATTTTTCAGAAACAAAAAGAGGAACATGAGGCATGCTATGTGCCAAATAGAGGAAAAATGGGCTTTTCTGGTTTTTTTGGATAAACTCCAGCGCCTTCCCGGTATAGCGAGTGGTGAGTTGACTTTGGTCATCTATTGTCTCGATTACATTTTCGTTTTCAAAAAGAGGGAGTGGAGGATAATAGTTTTTGGATTCCGGATGGTGTGGCCACATATCGTTGGAATAGGGGAGGCCAAAGAATGAGTTGAAGCCCTGCTTTGTTGGTAAAAACTCGGGCAAATGTCCCAAATGCCATTTTCCTACCATTCCTGTTTGATAGCCATTTTCCTTCAGCATATCTGCAATGGTTGTTTCTTCAGGATTCAGTCCATGTTTGGCAGTATGATCCAATGCTCCAAAAATCTCCAGTCGATTGGCATAAGTTCCTGTCAGCAAAGCGGCCCGGGATGCTGAGCAAACTGCATGAGGTACGTAAAATTGTGTGAAACTCGTGCCGTCTTTTACCAACTGATCCAAATTCGGCGTATCCCAATCTTTGGCTCCATAGCTTCCCAAATCACCGTATCCCATATCATCTGCGAAAATCAGGATGATGTTTGGGCGAGAATCAGAAGCTTTTTTGGCTGAGGTTTCAGGACTTTGAATTGCTGCCCAGATGAAAGGAAGGAGGTAAAGTAATTGGTTCATCGTGAGATTATTCTGGTTAATTCTTAATTATGGAAGTCTTATAAGCTCAAAAAAGCCTGAAAGAATCAGGCTTTTGATGGTGTTGGAAATTTGAATTCTTAAATCGGCAGGGAGAATTTCTACCCTAATCGATTGATTATATCTTCGAATAGCTTCTCGTTTACAACAGCAACGCCCCCCATCAGACCTACATCTTCTCCGAGCTGATAAAGCGCAAGTTGAGATCTCTCTCGTGACTTAGCCATGCTGTAAATATTCAGCGCTTGTTGGATCGGAGTGATCAAATACTGATTGGCTTCTGCTACGGATCCGCCGATGATAATCAGTTCAGGATTCAATAGCTGAATTAAAATTGAGATTCCGCGGCCTAAATCAAGCCCGGCTTCGGAAAGGATTGTGATGGCTCTCTGGTCTCCTGTCAATGCCGCTTCTACCACTAATCCAGGCTCAAGTTCTCCTTGATGATCTCGCACCATTCTGGCCAAAATACTGTCCTGGTCCAGCTTGATTGCATCTCCGGCCATTCTCACGATTGCAGTACCGGATGCTACAGCTTCAAGGCAGCCTTTTTTGCCACAAGTGCAGGTGATTTCTCGCGATTCAAAAATAGGAGAATGAGCAAACTCCCCTGCAAATCCGGAAGCGCCCTGATAGATTTTGCCATCAATGATGATTCCAAGGCCGATTCCCCAGCCTATGAAAATTCCCAGAACATTTTTGTATGAATGCTCAGAACCAAATTTATATTCAGCAAGGGTCATTGCTCTTGCGTCATTTTCGAGGAAAATCTTCTTTTCAAATCGGGACTCCAGATTTTCCAACAAGGTTTTCTTTCCAAACTTCAGATAGGTATAATTTACTCCGCCGACTGAATCGATCAATCCTGGCATTGAGATTCCGATTGCGATTATTTTTTCGGAAGGAACTCCTGTTTTCGCGAGGTAATCTTCAATGTATTCACATAGGGTGTCAAAAGTCTCCTTTTCGTTATTAAGGGTGATTTTATGACTCACTTTTGGAGAAGCCAGCGTATGGGTGCAGGAGTAAAGGGCCAGATTCATATTGAATCGGGATAAATCTACAGAAAGTACATAGAAGGCATTTTCTGCTAAACGATACAAATCCGGTTTTCTTCCGCCCTGAGATTCTGCACGGCCATGCTTGATCACTTCTCCGGAATTCATCAAATCTCCTAAGAGGGAATTGACAGTTGGCAGTGAAATACCCACTTCTGTACAGATTTCGCTGGCAGTATTTGCCCCTTTTAGATAGAGGTTCTTTATTATTTTGATTTTGTTGAGGTAGCTTTTTATTTCAACTACGCCCTCCATTTTATCAATGACTGCTTGGGGATTTATCAGGTTCATGTTCCAAAATTATTCCTGAATTAAAGGAATTTTTAAGTTTCAAAAAATACTTTTTTAAAAAAATTAAAAAACAGGGATGTGATTACTGTTAAAAAGTAAATTTATTTAACACGAAGGTTTGATTTAGATAAAAGATTTGAAATGTCAGTTTTAAAATATGCCTGTTGATTCCGCTTCTTTTTTTTTATTTTTAACAAATAATTTTTCAAAAGCATGGATATAATCGATCTCGGCAAAAACCTGAATAAGGAAGATGTTTTTCAAAAAGTTAGTGAATTTATTGAAAATCAAGGACTCAAAATTGTTCAAAAAGATCTTGAAAGACCCTGGGGTGGTTTTTTTGTATTGGATGAAACTCAAATTCTCGAATTCAGGAAATTATTTTTCGTGGATTTAGAATTTTCGGAATCTCAATTAAATCAGAAGTTTAGCCCAAAGTTTTTGTTGGTGGCCCCGGGCCAAAGATTATCCTGGCAATATCACTTCAGGAGAGCAGAACTTTGGAAATTGATTGCAGGGATTTCGGGGATTGTCCGAAGTGCCACTGACGAGCAAGGAGAAGTATTGGAAATGGAAATGGGTAAAACTGTTTCTCTTGAGAAAGGTGAAAGGCACCGGCTTGTTGGCCTTGATAATTGGGGAATAGTGGCTGAAATCTGGATGCATTCCGATCCGAATCATCCGTCTGACGAATCAGATATTGTGAGGCTTCAGGATGATTACTCCCGTAAATAAAAATAGCCCGGATTTCTATCCGGGCTATTTTTTGGTTTTTAACTCCCTTTCTTCAGAGGTGAAAATATTATTACTGCGTAAGCTTATCTATTTTTTTGGCGATTTCTTCTGCCTCGGCGAGGAGTTTATCTGAAGCTGTTCTGTTGCTATGTGATAGTTTGTGCGCATCAGAGAGCATTTTTGAATAAGTCTCCTGCAATTTTTCTATTTCTGATTTCTTCTTAAATATTCCGAACATGGCTATTTCTTTTAATAGGAACTAATCGGCAATCGGAAGGTTTTGATTTAGTTAAATCGGATCAAGCTTTGTACCGGATCATCTACGACCTCATCGTTTTTATAATTGATCAGATCTTCCAATCTACCGGCCGGATTGTAATATCTCCAGGGACCTTCCTTGCGCCCGTCTTTCATGGCTCCTTCCGAGGCTTTTTTTCCAGTTTCATGGTAGAAAATCCATAACCCGTCGGCTTTCCCTGATTTATAGCTTCCTTCAGATTCTTTATTTCCTGAAACGTAATAGGTTATTCGAGTTCCTGAACCATCTTTCAGCGTGCCTTTTTCAAGTGTTTTACTTCCATCATAGGAGTAATAATCCCCCACATTCATCAGGCGTCCATTGTCCCATTTTTCTTCCTGAGTCAATTGCTTGTTGTCATAGAATAAGCCCCAGGTACCGTCTTCGAAGCCAAGTTCATAGCTTCCCACAGACTTAAGCTGGCCACCATCATAATAATAAAACCATTGGCCCACTTCCATTCCAAGGTTGTATTCTCCTTCCGCTACCAGAATTCCAATTTTGTTAAAGTATTTCCAAAGTCCTGTTTTGAGATCGTTTCGATATTCTCCGATTGAAAAGATTTTCCCGTCAGGGAAAAAATTCTTCCAAAGTCCTGTTTTCATTCCGGATTGATATTGGCCGGAAACAGAAAGCTCCCCAGAACTGTGATATTCAACGTATTCACCTACCGGTACCCCTAATTCATAAGTTTTTCTTTTCGAAATGGCTTTGTTAGGGAAATATTCCTCCCAGGTCCCAATCGCAATTCCATTTTCATATTTCTCGATCCGAGCCAGGCGTTTGTTATCATAGAAATATTTCCAGACTCCTATCCGGTTGCCGGATTGATCGTAATATTCTTCTGCTTCAATGGTTTTAGTCCCCGGAAAATACCGTTTCCATTCTCCAACTTTTTGTCCATTTATATATTTACCTTCTTCTACGACAATATTTGGATAGGTATATCTTTTAAAGTCCCCTTCCAGTTTTCCATTTTTGTAGACTGCTTCAGTAATGAGAGTTCCTTCCTGGTCATATTCTAGAAATGGACCTTCCCGTAAATCATTTACATAAAACTCACGGATAGCCAGTTCGCCAAATTCATAATATTGGACCCACTGACCGGTTTTTTTTCCTTTTTCGTATTGACCTTCCTGGAGAATCTGTTTTGGATCGATGTAGGTAGGTGTACCGGTTTTACCATAGTATTCGATCGATTTGCCTACCAATAAACTGTCCTGATAAATCAATTGCTTTTTCAACGCTCCATCCGAGTCAAAAACAGCCATCGTTCCATAAAGCTTTCCATCTTTGTAATCTGCTACAATACTTCTCTTCCCATCCGGGAAATAACTGGTCCAAACTCCATCGCGTAAGCCATTTTTAAAGGTTCCCTCAACCAGAAGCGAGTTGTTTTTTGGATTGTAAAACTTCCAAAGTCCCTCCCTGATTTTGTTGGTTTGAATGCCTGTGGCCATGATGGTTGAATCAGTATTATACTGAGTGACCATTTCTGATTGCTGGGCAAAAAGTGGCGAACAAAATAAAAGGAGGCCAATGAGGAAGTATTTCATACGTTCAATATTTCAGATAAACTCAAGGATGAAATGAGTTATACAAAAAGGGGTGGATTGAGTTGTAACGTGACAATTGAAGTAATTGTACGCATGAACTGAATTCCTGTTTAAAAATAACTTAATTCCTGCTTTATCCCATTTTTTGGGTAAGCGAGTCAACCACTTTTTTTATTTCAGTTGAAAGCAGGCCAACAATCAAATCTTTATCCGAAGGAATTGGAATAGGTTTGAACCATTGAAAAAAGGCTAAGTCTTTTAGTTGGTTTAAACTCGGGCTGGATGTTGAGTTGGATTCCAGAATTAATTCCGGATAATCCCATGGTGACGAAGTGAGTCCCAATGAAAAGTTATTTTCTAGAAAGGTTAATGAAGGTTCAGAAAACGTTTTCTTTCCGATCAAAACAAAGAGAAACATCCCGTGCCCAAACCAATTTAATACCCGAATATTCAAACCTCCGGAAAGATCAAAATCCCTGATCAAGTCTAAAACCTGATATGGAAATCCCAAAAGGTCATTTCCTCTTGATAGCTTTTTCCCTTTTGGCCGAGGGTGAGTTTTTGAGATTTCCTCCAATGAAACTGAATCTCCCACTGTACCCAGGATTTCCCAAAACTCAGCTTTCAGCCGATTGTGCTTTTGCAGAAACTCTCTGTCAAGCCAGAAATTAAGATCAAGGTTTTCGGATTTTACACTCATTTTACCATCTGAGCAAGGCAGAAGCCCAGGTAAATCCTGATCCAAAAGCAGCCAGGCAGATCATATTACCTTCCTTGATTCGTCCTTGTTCCCAGGCCTGACTCAACGCAATAGGAATGGTGCCGGCTGTTGTATTTCCTAAATGCATGATGTTATTAAAGACTTTTTCATCGGGAAACTGAAGCTTTTGCTGAATGTATTGACTGATTCTCAGATTTGCCTGATGAGGAACAAGCAAGTCGATATCATTTTTATTCAGGTTGTTTGCAGCCAAAGCTTCGTTAATTACTTCCATGAATCGGACTACGGCATGTTTGAATACAGTGTTTCCATTCATTTTGAGTT
The DNA here is from genome assembly GCA_029945945.1 of Algoriphagus sp. Taxonomy (GTDB): domain Bacteria; phylum Bacteroidota; class Bacteroidia; order Cytophagales; family Cyclobacteriaceae; genus Algoriphagus. Next base: position 53,695 of record JAQSDM010000009.1, read on the forward strand.
GAAAACTTCCTGATTCGATCAATTCAGGAGAAAGTCTTATTTCACGGCTGCTTCCCGGATCTTTGCAATACAGTTCCTCGGCGTATTCACCCTGAGCATGGAGATGCGTGGAAAGAATTCCCGGCTGATCTGAATCAACAGCGCCAACAATGGCAGCTCCTGCACCGTCTGCAAAAATTACTGAACTGGATCGGCCCTCATCGCTTTTGTCCAAAGCTGACGACTGAATCTCAGCGCCAACGACCAGGATTTTTTTATACATCCCCGTTTTGATGAACTGGTCTGCGATCGAAAGTCCATAAATAAATCCTGAACATGCATTTCGAATGTCAAGTGCACCAATAGTCCCCATACCCAACTCTCTTTGAAGGAGGACACCATTTCCCGGAATAAAATAATCCGGTGTGACAGTGGCAAAAATGATGAAATCGATCTCCTTAGCATTCACTCCGGCTCTTTCGAGCGCCATTTCAGTGGCCTTTTTGGACATGCTTGTGACTGTATCAACTCCTGGCGTAAACCATCTTCTCTCCTGAATTCCGGTTCTTTCCACGATCCATTCATTCGTGGTATTCATCATTTCGGTGAGTTCCTGGTTGGTCACGATTCGCTCAGGCACATAATGTCCCACACCAAGGATTCGGGATTTTTTCATCTTATTTTGGGTCTATTCTGCAAAAGGAAATTAATATCGAAAGATATCACACTAAAACTAAGGGTGAATTTGAAAATCAACGGGTTTATCCAAAGAGGGTATAATTACCATGCTGATCAGCAGGGGAAGTTTTACGGATAATGCTTGGGACGTCGTTTTGGACTGAATTTACTGAAGGTGAAACGGTATAACTCAACATCTGTTCTGATGGGTAAGGCTTAAGCATTGCCAAAAGCTCTGATTCAGAGGTGTAATTATCCAACCATTTTTTCTCCATTTCCCGATTTAATATCACAGGCATCCGGTCATGAATCTCTGATACAACTTCATTTGAACTGGTAGTCAAAATCAAAAAAGTATGTTGAATCTCTCCGTTTACGGTTTCGTATTCTTCCCAGATTCCTGCAAAAGCAAATAGCTCATCCTCTCTCAAAGTGAAACGATAGGGGATTTTTGTTTTTTTACCGAGCTTTTTCCATTCGTAAAAACCATCAGCCGGAATCAGGCACCGTCTTTTTTCAAAAGAACTTTTGAAAGAGATTTTTTCATTGACTGATTCAGCTTTTGCATTGATCAGTTTTTGGGCCACAGGTTTATTTTGTCCGAAATCCGGGGTAATTCCCCAGTAGAAAAAGGAGAAACCTTTTGGGCTTTGGGAAGTAATTACTGGTACTAATTGCGTAGGGGCGATATTATACCGAGGCTTGAAATCCGGCAACATTTCTGCCTGAAATCGCTCTTCCAGTTCAATTTTACTTTTGCTCAGGGAATATCGTCCGCACATTTTTGGGAAGGTTTGAGAATCAGGAGGGAAGTTAGAAAACCGCTGTTATAAATTCAACCGCTCGCTGTTCGGAATAGGTTTGATTTTTAGAATTATCTGAGCTGAATCCCACGTGCCCCCCATGTTTTGGGAATTCAAAACTTACCCAATCCAAGGATTTTGCAAGTTTTACCGGAAAGCATCTATCGCTTAAGAAGGGATCGTTTTGTGCATTCAGGATTAGCGTCGGCACTTTTATCTTATCGAGAAAATAGAGGGAACTGTTGACTTCATAATATTCTTCAGCGTCTGCAAATCCATGAAGGGGACCTGTAAAATGATTGTCAAAATCTGTCAAGGTTTTAACATTTCGAAGGACACCGATCGGGATCTGATCCGGATGGTCCATTGATTTGCGAACTACTTTCTCTTTCAGGGTTTTTAGAAACCGCTTTGAATAGAGGATATTTTCACCTTCAGAAATTTTTGCGCAGCTGCTGGCAAGATGTAACGGAACAGAAATAGCCACCCCTTTCCGGATTTTCGGAATCGAGCCGCCATTTTCTCCCAGATATTTCAAAACCAAATTTCCACCCAGACTAAATCCAACCAGAAAAATTTCTTTGTAATCTTTTTCAGCATGTTTCACGACCTGATCCAGATCATAGGTAGCTCCGGAATGATAGAAAATTGCTTTTTTATTGAGCTCGTCTCCGCAACCCCGGAAGGTCCAGTTGAGAACATCAAATTCATTCTGGAGAAATATTTTCGCCATTCCCAACATGTAAGGCCGAGTACTGTTTCCTTCCAAACCATGACTGATAATCACCAGTTTAGATTTTCCGGACTTGTACCAATCCAGATCCAGGAAATCTCCGTCAATGGTGTCTATTCGTTCTCGGGTAGGATTTACCAGTTCGACTTTGCGAAAAATAGCCGGATAAATAGTTTCCAGATGCCCGTTGAAGAGCCACCTGGGACGAATGTAAGAGCTGTGTTGGAGTAGCGGCATGTCAGAAGAAAGAGACAGGATGGCTGAAATGCGTCGGGAAATTAAGTTTTATATTTGAATAAAGAGTTTATAAAAACTATTTTTGGACACTTTAAAAACGAATAAGAGAGCAATAACTCATGGCCGAAATTATTAGAATGCCTAAAATGAGCGACACTATGGAGGAAGGTGTGATCGCTGCATGGTTGAAAAAAGTTGGGGATACTGTAAAACCAGGCGACATCCTGGCTGAAGTGGAGACTGACAAAGCTACCATGGAGCTTGAATCCTACGAAGAGGGTGTCCTGTTATATATTGGAGTGAAGGAAAAAGATTCAGTTCCTGTGAATGGAATAATTGCCATCATAGGTGAAAAGGGTGAGGCATATGAGCAGCTACTCAATGAGTCTGCTACACCAGCTCCTGCGAAAAAGGAAGAAGTTGCACCAGCAGCGGAAACAACTCCTGCAGCTCCTCCGGCTAAGTCGGAAGCTCCTGCTACTGTAAAATCAGAAGCTCCTGAAGAGAAAATAGATGTTTCCAACATCAATGCTACTGTAATCACGATGCCAAAAATGTCTGATACCATGCAAGAGGGTACAATCTCTGCCTGGCTGAAGAAAGTTGGAGATGTGGTGAAATCAGGTGAGATCATTGCCGAAGTAGAAACCGATAAGGCGACAATGGAACTTGAATCGTATGAAGACGGAACGTTGCTTTATATCGGAGTTCAGGCTGGAGAAAGTGTCGCTGTAGATGGAGTAATCGCTGTGATCGGAGAAAAAGGAGCTGATTTTGAAAAACTTTTAAAAGTTCAATCTTCAGCACCAACACCAGCTCCGGCTGAAATTAAAACTGAGTCGCCAGCTGCACCTGTGAAAGCCGAGACGACTGTAGCAGTAGCGGCACCAGCTAGTGCTCCTGTTGTTTCTCCCGGATCAGAAGGAGATCGTGTGAAAGCCTCTCCATTGGCAAAAAAGATTGCCGAAGACAAAGGATTTGACATTCGACAGATCAGTGGTTCCGGTGAAGGTGGAAGAATTGTAAAGCGTGATATTGAGAATTTCGTGCCTGCTGCTGCTCCCGTTGCTGCTGCTGCAACACCAATAGTTTCCGGACCTGTTCTTGGACAGGAGAGCTTCAGAGAAGAAAAAGTTTCTCAAATGAGGAAAGTCATCGCGAAGAGATTGGCAGAAAGCAAATTCGGGGCTCCGCACTTCTACCTGACCATGGAAATCAACATGGACAAGGCGATCGAAGCCAGAAAGAGCATGAACGAGATCTCTCCTGTGAAAATCTCTTTTAATGATTTTGTGATCAAAGCCTGTGCATCAGCTTTGCGTCAGCATCCAAAAGTAAATTCAAGCTGGTTGGGCGACAAAATACGCTACAACGACCATATTCATATCGGGATGGCAGTCGCCGTCGAAGAAGGACTTTTAGTACCGGTTATCAGATTTGCAGACAGCCTTTCGCTTTCCCAAATTTCTACCCAAGCGAAAACTCTTGGAGGAAAAGCAAAAAATAAAGAACTGCAGCCTAAAGATTGGGAAGGAAATACGTTCACGATCTCCAATCTGGGAATGTTTGGAATCGATGAATTCACAGCGATTATCAATCCGCCTGACGCTTGTATCCTTGCAGTTGGCGGTATTAAAGAAACTGTGATCGTGAAAGATGGTCAGATGAAAATCGGAAACCTGATGAAAGTTACTTTGTCCTGCGATCACCGTGTCGTAGACGGAGCAGTTGGATCTGCTTTCTTACTTACCTTGAAAGGTTTGCTCGAAGATCCGGTCAGAATCTTGATTTAGGAAATAGAATTTCTGCCAAAAAGTCCTGATTTCAGGACTTTTTGCTTTTTGTATGGTTATTGGAGAAAGGGTTATTCAGTTACTGGGAATTAGGAAAAAGTAACATCAGCCTATTTTGAGAAACCAACTTGTTGAACCCAATAACTTTAAAACTAATAACCCATAACTTTTACAGAATGGAAAAAATTAAATCAACCACCGTCGTTGCAATTCGCCACAACGGGGAAGTAGTAATAGGAGCCGACGGTCAGGCCACTTTAGGAAATACTGTTGCCAAGAGTACAGTAAAGAAAATCCGTGTTCTGCAAGGTGGAAAAATCGTGACAGGATTCGCAGGATCTACGGCCGATGCCTTTACCCTTTTAGAAAAGTTTGAAGAAAAGCTTGGAGCTTTCGGAAATAATATGAAAAGAGCTGCCGTTGAGCTGGCGAAAGACTGGAGAACTGACAGGATGCTCAGCAAGCTGGAGGCTATGATGATCGTTGCAGACAAAGACGATATTTTGATCATTTCCGGAAACGGGGATGTAATCGATCCGGACATGGAGATTGCAACCATCGGTTCGGGAAGCATGTATGCTCAATCTGCCGCGCGAGCCATGAAGAAATTTGCTCCGCATCTCACAGCTGAGGAAATGGTGAGGGAAAGCCTTCATATCGCAGCTGATGTCTGTATTTATACCAATCACAACCTGGTAATCGAAAAAGTAACCAGCTAAAAAATCTGACCGGATCGAAAGACTCCGGTTTTTTTATGTCTTTTCTAAACTTGAAGTCTGCTTTGGGTGTTAACGAGTTAGAATTTTAGCAAAACCTATGGAAACTGCATCAGCTAAGAAAACAACAAAAAAAGATCACAGAAAAGTTATTCTGGAAGGATATAAAAATTATGTGCTTGAGCATGGCTCAGCACCCAAGTCTGTTTTCAAATTCGCGAAGGATTTGAAGATGAAAGAGGAAGAGTTTTACACATATTTCACTTCTTTCGAATCTATTAAATCGGCGATTTGGGTGGAGATTTTTGACGAAACTATCCGACAGGTTGAGTCTCAGGAAATTTTCAGAGAATACAGTGCAAGGGAGAAATTCCTAAGTTTCCTTTTCACCTGGATTGAGGAATTGAAGAAAAACAGGTCTTATCTCCTGAGTCTCTATGAAAGTAAGTCACAGACTTTGATGAATTTGCCAAAAGAGGCTGCAGAGTTCAAGGATAAATTCAAGGATTTTGCAAATGAAATCATCCTCGAAGGAAAAGAAACTGAGGAAATCGCCAGCAGACCAATTATAAGTGATCGATACGATGAAGCACTTTGGTTTCAGACTTGGTTTGTGTTCCGCTATTGGTTGGATGACAGATCTCCAAGATTTGAAAAAACTGACGCTGCGATTGAAAAATCTGTGAATCTTGCTTTTGACCTCATGGGAAAAAGTGCATTGGATTCATTCCTTGACTTTGCCAAGTTCCTTTACCAATCCAAATAAATCATGCCCGATAAATTGAAAGAACAGGGAGCCATACCGGTGACCAAAGTGCAGCGAGCGGCAAAGTTTTTTTCCACCGGAGCGAAAGTCGGTGGCAACTATATGAAGCATTACGCTAAAAAGATGGTGAATCCCTCGATGGATAAGGAAGAACTTCATCTCAACAATGCGACTGATATTTATAAATCTCTGAGTGAATTAAAGGGTTCGGCTCTGAAAGTTGCTCAAATGATGTCCATGGATAAGAATCTCCTTCCAAGAGCCTATCAGGACAAATTCACCATGGCACAATATTCTGCACCGCCATTATCCTATCCTTTGGTGGTGAAGACATTCCAAAAGTATTTTGGGAAGACTCCAGAACAAATGTTCGATACTTTCACCAGATCAGCGGTTAATGCGGCTTCGATCGGTCAGGTGCACAAGGCTACCAAAGATGGTAAAGAACTTGCCGTGAAAATCCAATATCCTGGAGTAGCAGATTCGGTAAGTTCTGATTTGAAATTAGTGCGGCCTTTTGCACTCAGGCTATTGAATATGAACGAGCGTGAGCTGGATCATTACATGGCGGAAGTGGAGGAGAAGCTTTTGGAGGAAACTGATTACATTTTGGAAGTTCAGCGATCCCGTGAGATATCAGAAGAGTGTGGTCATATTCCAAATCTGAAATTCCCGAAATATTACGATGAATTCAGCTCTGAGCGAATCATCACAATGGATTGGATTGAAGGAAAACACATTAAAGAATGGATGGACACCAATCCAACTCAGAAAGCTAAAAACAAAATAGGGCAGGCGCTTTGGGATTTTTATCACCACCAGGTTCACAATCTGAAGCAGGTTCACGCTGATCCTCACCCGGGCAATTTCATTGTTCAGGAAGGCGATCAGTTGGGAATCATTGACTTTGGTTGCGTGAAAGTAATTCCTGAGGATTTCTACCAAGGCTATTTTGCTTTGATCAAGAAGGAATTGCTTATCAACGAAGACGAGTTGAACCAGATTTTTTATGATCTTGAATTCATTTCTGACAAAGACACGGATGTAGAGAAGGCATATTTCAAAGGAGTCTTCAAGGAAATGATATCCTTGCTTGGAAAGCCTTTCCATGTAGAGAAGTTTGACTTTGCTGACAATCAATTCTTTGAGCAAATCTTCCAGTTGGGAGATAGGATTTCGAATGATAAGATGTTCAGAAAGTCCAGACAAGCCAGAGGATCAAGACATGGTTTGTATGTCAATCGGACCTATTTTGGAATTTACAATTTGCTTAATCAGCTTGAGGCGGAAGTAGATACGACCAAGCCGGAATGGTTGAAATAAATAATAAAAAAGGGAAGCGATCGCTTCCCTTTTTTATTACTGGGCTGTGTAGGTAACCCGATAAATAACTCCAGCCATGTCATCTGAGATCAGCAAACTTCCATCAGGCAATTCCTGAACATCCACAGGTCTTCCCCAAACTTCCTGACTTACTTCATCCAGCCATCCCGATGCAAATATTTTTTCACCGGTAACATTTCCGGTAGCATCGATTTCTTCCAATGCTACGACATAACCTGATTTTTTTGTTCTGTTCCAAGACCCATGTTTTGCGATCAGAGCCTGGTTTTTATATTCAGCGGGAAACATTCCTCCCTCGTAAAATCGAATTCCCAATGGAGCAGTGTGAGCTCCTAATTTCGCAGCAGGCTGAACATACTCACTTTGTGCTTTGCCTTTGTCCCCAAACTCAGGGTCTTTGATCGTACCCGCGTGCCAATACGGATAGCCGAAGTGTTGGCCTTTTGCAGTGACCCTGTTTAGCTCGCAATCTGGTGTATCATCTCCAAGCATGTCACGACCATTATCTGTAAACCACATTTCTCCAGTTACAGGATGCCAGTCAAACCCAACCGTATTTCGAACTCCGTGGGCATAGACTTCCGGTTTAGCATTTGGTGTTTTTACGTCAAGGCGAGTGATGCTGGCGAAGATTTCCTCTTCAGGATCACAAATATTGCAAGGAGCACCAACCGGCACATAAAGCATTCCATCAGGGCCAAAAGCAATGAACTTCCAACCATGATGCTTTTCTGTAGGATATTGATCATAAACTACTTCATAGGTTGGATTTGAGAGATTGTTTTTGATGTCTTTAAATCGAATGATTCGATGGACTTCTGCTACATAGAGATCACCATCCTTGTAAGCCACTCCATTTGGCATATTCAGGCCTTCGGCCAAAATAAACTTCGAGTCAGCTTTTCCATCACCATTTTCATCCACTAAGGCCAAAACATTCTTTCCCTGACGGTTTCCAACGAAGACAATTCCTTCCTCGCTGATTGCCATTGACCGGGCATTTGGTACATCCGCAGCCCAAACATCTATTTTAAAATTTGTCGGGAGCTTTATTTTTTCAAGTTTAACATCTGCTTTTGCTGCTCGGATGTCAGTTTTATTGGAACTATCGGGCGCTTTGATCGGATCCAGTTTGCCATTGTTCTGTTTACAACTTGCTGATAGGTAAGTGATTATCGTCAAAAAAAGAAAAGTGGATTTGAGCTTATGGTTCATGGGATTTGTTTTTGAAAATATAATCTAATCAAAAACAGAATGTTTTCAATTGGAACCTTTATAAACGGGTTAATAGTTATTTTTGCGCCATGTTATCAATTAGTAATCTCTCTTATTTCATTGGAGGCCGCCCTCTTTATGAAAATGCCAACCTACACATCAAGCCTAAAGACAAAATTGGTCTGGTAGGTCAAAACGGAACTGGTAAATCCACCTTACTTAAAATCATCAATGGTGATTTTCAGCCAAGCTCAGGTGAGGTTCAAAAAGCAAAAGATTGTACGATCGGTTTTTTGAATCAGGATTTGCTTTCCTATCAGTCAGACGAAAGTATTCTGAACGTGGCTTTGGCGGCTTTTAAAGAGACTTTGAAATTGCAGGATGAAATCGAAGAAGTCTTGGTAAAGATGGAAACTGATCATTCCGATGAGATTATTCACAGGCTCGCGCATCTTCAGGATATGTTTGAGTCAAATGAAGGATATACGATTAAAGCAAAGGCGGAGGAAGTCCTGGAAGGAATAGGTTTCAAGACATCAGACTTAGACAAACCGCTCCGAACTTTTTCAGGAGGATGGAGAATGCGAGTGATGCTTGCCAAGCTTCTTCTGGAAAAACCATCGCTTCTGATGCTCGATGAGCCTACCAACCACTTGGATTTGCCGTCCATTCAATGGGTGGAAAATTACCTCAGAACTTACGAAGGTGCAGTTGTGGTCGTTTCCCACGATCAGACTTTTTTGGATAATTGCATCAGCAGTACAGTAGAAGTTGCCAGCCAGACATTGACACTGTATCCAGGAAATTACTCTTTCTACAAAGAGGAGAAAGTAGAACGAATGGAAATCCAGCAGAATGCCTATGAGAATCAGCAACAGATGATCAAGAATACTGAAAAATTCATCGAGCGATTCCGTGCAAAAGCAACCAAATCAAATCAGGTTCAGTCGAGAATCAAAGCTTTGGACAGATTGGACAAGGTTCATGAAGTGGTCAACGATGAGGTTTCTGTAAATTTTAAATTCAAGTTTTCACAAAAATCAGGACGTGACGTAGTCGTTTTGGATCATGTGAGCAAAGCGTATGGGGACTTAGTAATTTTAAAAAATACGACAGCCAGGATCGAACGCGGTGATAAAATTGCCCTGATCGGTGCAAATGGAAAGGGAAAATCAACCCTTCTGAGAGTGATTGATGGTTCCGAAAAAATAACCGGAACAAGACAAGAAGGTCATAATGTGATCAAAGCATTCTTCGCGCAGCATCAACTGGAAGCGTTGGATCTATCCAATGAAATTATCCAGGAACTGGCACAGGCGGGAAGTAAGAAGTCTGAAATGGAGCTTCGGGGCGTTTTGGGATGTTTCCTTTTTTCGAATGAAGAAGTCTTCAAAAAAATCAAGGTTCTTTCGGGCGGAGAAAAATCAAGAGTTGCCTTGGCGAAAACGTTGATCTCAGAAGCTAATTTTCTGCTTCTTGATGAGCCTACAAACCACTTGGACTTTCAATCTGTTAATATTTTGATTCAGGCGCTTCAACAATATGAAGGCACATTTTTGACGGTTTCCCACGACAGACATTTCATCAGAGGTGTAGCCAATAAGATTTGGTACATAGAAAACCACGAGATCAAGGAGTACCTGGGAACGTATGATGAATACGAGTTTTGGAAATCTCAGCAGCAGGAAGTGAAAGCCAGTACACCTGTATCAAAAGCTGAGAAAAAGGTGCAACAACCTACTCCAAGAAGCCAGCCGGAAGTCCTACAAGCCAAGCGCGATTTGAAAAAATTGGAGGATGAGATGAAATTAGTTGAAGATGAAATCGGAAAACTGGAAGGCCAAAAATTAGTTTTGGAGAAAAAAATGGCGGACCCAGACCTATATTCCAATGAATCTGAAGCTCAAAGAACTCAGGAAAACTATCAGAAGATTCAAGGATATTTGGAAAAAATCAATTCCAAATGGGAAGCCCTTGTGGATCAGATTTCTGCCTTGCAGGAAATGGTCAGTTGATCAGGTTTCGCTTTCAGTCCCAATTACTCTATTTCCCGAAATGAACCTAAGGATTTATATTTCATTTGTAGCTGCTATTTGCCTTTTTTCCAAAGGAGCATTTGCCCAAACGGAAGATAAGGTCTACATGGATCATATCCAGTCTGTGCGATTATTTCAACTTGGGTCCAGCTATGATAGTCAGTTGGATGCTCCTGTTGTGTCACTGATCGGAGGGAGGGAGTTGATGTTGTATTTTGATGATTTGGCTTACGATCCCGAGTTATATACTGCCAAACTGGTTCATTGCAATGCGGATTGGACACCGTCTCAGCTCAAAGACAATGATTTTCTGCCCACGTTCAATGAGTTTAATATTCAGGATTATGACTATTCGATCAATACTCGGATTCCATACATCCACTACCGATTCCGAATTCCACAGGTGACCAAATCAGGGAATTATCTGGTGAAAGTGTACAGGGGCAGGGATGAGTCTCAGGTGATTCTCTCGAAGAGATTCATGGTCTATGAAGGCCTTTTCACAGTTGGTGCAGCGATAGTACCTCCTTCTCAAACCGCGGGTCGGAGAGAATCCCAGCAATTGAACGTCTTTGTTAATTATTCCAATGGTGAGGTCATGGATGTCCTCAATCAGGTAAAAGTTTTGATCCGCCAAAATCAGCGATGGGACAATGCTAAGTATTTAAGCAAGCCAACATTTCTTAATGATATTTCAAAAACATTGCGGTACGAGAGTTTTGACGGATCAAATACTTTTCGGGCAGGTAATGAATTCCGGTTTGTAGACTTGAGATTTATTCGGGCCACAGGTGTCAACATTGCAAATGTACAAGTGGAGACTGATGTTGTATATGCAGATGCGGTGATTGACAAACCGAGACCTGAGTCTGTTTATTCGCAGTATCTGGATTTGAATGGCCAGTATTTGGTCTATACTAATGACCGCCCCGGCGGAGATCCCGAATTAGAAAGTGAATATGTGTTGACCACTTTTCGATTATCGGTGGAGGAAGATATGCAGTCTGTTTTTCTGATTGGGTCATTTACCCAATGGGGGAAATCTCCTGAGGCTAAAATGTCCTGGGATCCTAATCTTAAGCTGTTTCAAACAACCTTACTTTTGAAACAGGGCTGGTATGATTATCAATATGGGATACTTGATCAAAATGAGTTTGACACCTACTCATTGGAAGGGAGCTATTTCCAGACCGAAAATGAATACGAAGTTCTGGTCTATTTCAGAAATATGGGTTCGAGATATGACCAGTTAGTCGGGTATTTGTACCTCCATCCTAATCGAAGAAGGTTATAAAGAAAAAATCCCTCCCAAATATTTCGGGAGGGATTTTTTATGATTCTTCAGATTCCGATGTTTCTCCATCTTCTGCATTTGGAGCTACATTTTGTCTTACTCTTTCAGTTGGTTTGTAAGGAACAAATCCTTCCCGCTTGAATTTGTAAGTAGTCGTCCTTACTCCAGATGGATGGTTTGCAAGATCCAGCATACCAAAACCCTTGTGGGTAAATGCCCCAAGACCGCATTTGAATACGAAATCCTGTACTTCCGGAGCGGCATACAAAGTGAATGGCAGGGTATAACCTCTCACTTCATATTTGACATCCATGTCATACACAGCATAAATTCTTGCAAATTTCTTCTGTTGTTCTTTCAGTTTATTCACATAGACCATGTCCGGAACGACCTGAAATTTGTAAAATGATTCCATTTGTTCAGGTGTGTACCAACCTGATTTTTCCATCCTGGTAAGAGTTGATTCGTAAAGCAAATCAGAAAACTCGTCACTGTCAGGATTGATAAATCGCTTACCTGCTTCTTCATTGAAAGCTGGGGTAATCAATACCAATGGAGAAATACAAACGAACTTGTTTGAAGTTTCCAAAACAGGTTCTACTTCAATCTCTGTGTATTCAGGAACCATAATCAGGTTTCCCAATTCAATCTTGGGAGTGGCAAAAACCTGCTCAAGCAAATAGTCCATAAATTCTTCACTTTGGGAAGAAATCACGAGGGTAACCAGGCTTGAATAGTAATGTAAGCCACTTCTGCTGACTTTGGTTTGACCTTTCAAACCAGAGAAGTTGAAGTAATTGTAGTTGTAAAACTCCTCTTTACCACCTTTCACAATTAACCCTTTCAGGAATTGGGCCAGAATATACTGGTGGTGGAACGGCAAATAAGATCCCTTGTTTTTAAGGGAGAAAATTAGTCTAACTCTCACGGTGTTTTAAAAATAAAATGAGACAATAAGTAAACTAAAACGTACAATGCAATCGGGGTGGATAAGCAGATCAAAAGTAATGGATTTTTTCAAGAAAATGCTAAACATTAAATCGGAAATGCATGATATCTCCATCTTGGACCACATATTCTTTTCCTTCGATGGAAATTTTCCCATTTTCCCGACAACCAGCTTCAGTCTTGAATTGTTGATAGTCAGGTAGTTTTATAACCTCGGCCTTAATAAAACCTCGTTCAAAATCAGTGTGAATAACGCCAGCAGCCTGAGGAGCTTTCCATCCTTTTTTTATTGTCCAAGCCCTTACTTCCTGCACTCCAGCTGTAAAATATGTGATTAAGTTCAACAATGAATACGCTCCTGAAATTAATTTGTTCAGTCCGCTTTCATCAAGGCCGTATTCGGAAAGGAACATTGCCTTTTCTTCCAGGTCTTCGAATTCTGCAATTTGGGATTCAATTGCTGCGCAAAGTATAATCACATCAGCATTTTCCTCTTTTACTTTTTCGCGAAGCTTATCAACAAATTTATTCCCTGTCAATAAACTTCCTTCATCGACATTGGCAACATATAGAACAGGCTTGATAGTAAGCAAGTGAAGGTCTCTAAGAACTTCCAGATCATCTTTATCAATATCCAAGGCGCGGGCATTTTGGCCTTCATTCAATGCTTGCTTGAAAAGTAGGAGAGTTTCCAAATCCTTTTTTGCTCTGGCATCCCCTGATTTAGCAACCTTTTCTATTCGTTGGATTTTTTTCTCTACAGATTCAAGATCCTTAAGCTGAAGCTCAGTATCTATGACTTCTTTGTCAAAAACCGGATCAACTCCACCAGCTACATGGATGATGTTTTCATCCTCGAAGCAACGGATCACATGGATGACTGCATCAACTTCGCGGATGTTTGCCAGAAACTTATTGCCTAGCCCTTCTCCTTTGCTTGCGCCTTTTACCAATCCGGCAATATCAACGAACTCGATTACTGTTGGAAGTACTCTCTGTGGATTGACAAGCTTTTCGAGTATTTGAAGTCGGTTGTCAGGTACAGTAACTACACCGACGTTTGGTTCAATAGTACAAAATGGGAAGTTTGCAGCTTCAGCTTTTGCGCTGGAAAGTGCGTTGAACAAGGTGGACTTCCCAACATTGGGAAGTCCTACTATGCCGCATTGTAAGGCCATTAATTTGTTGTTTTTATTTTAAATATTCGATAGGATTTATACCCGAGAAAGAATTCCATAATTGAAACTCTGAATATGGTATAAACGGGTATGGCAAAAATCATCCCTACTATGCCGGCGATTTTTGCCCCGGCAAAGATAACAACAAAAATTTCAAGGGGATGTGCTTTCACCGATTTCGAAAAAATCATCGGTTGAAGTACAATATTATCTGTAAGCTGAACAGCCGCAAAGACCGATACAATTTTGATCAGCAGGTAGTTAAATTCACTGCTCGTTTCAAAGCTGCCCGTGGATATTCCAATGATGATACCGAAAAGTGATCCTAAAATCGGGCCTGCATAGGGAATAAGATTGGCTACAGCTGCAAATAGTGCAATCGTAAGAGCGTATTCGACTCCTACTAATGTTAGCCCAAAACTCGCAAGGGAAAAGATGGCTAGCATTTGAATGAGCAGGCCTGAAAGGTAATTGGAAAGCAGTTTTTCAACTTTAGTGAAAGTGGCAACTGATAATTCAAAATAAGGGTTTGGAATCAAATTGAGTAGATTCCGTCGGAGAAGGCCATTTTCCAAAAGCAAGAAAAAGGTAATAAAAGTTACCGCCATGATACCGATCAACAAACTGGTGGTAGTATCTATTACGCCTCCGATGAAGCTGGCAAAATCGAAATTCTTAATAACCTTGGCAATAGAACTTCTCAGCTCTTCAAACAGGTAACCTGGCTCATTTTCCAACAGCTGATACCTAAAGAGAAAATGCTCAACCCTACTTACAGGAGGCTGGATTTGTGCGTAAATCCCATCTAAATCAAGCTCACTGATAATAAGGATTTGTTGGTTGATTAAAGGGAAAAACAATAAACTCAGCAAAATTAATAACCCGACAATTGCTGAATAAGACGCTAAAATGGCAAACCATCTGGGAAGATGCTGGCCAAGAAGGTGAAAATTATTTAACCGGTTAGTTAAAGGTCGGAGGATTGCCGCCAGGATAAGGGACAAAACAAGATAGAGGGTGATATTTGAAAAATACCAGCCAAATATCAGAAAGGAAACTATAAATAGGACTAGGTAAATAAAAAAGCGCTGCATATCTGATAAACTAAAAGGAGGCATCTCTGCCTCCTCTAAATATACTATTTCTCCGGACTCAATAAATAAGAAAGGTTCGAAGCTTTATTTATTCCCACTTGAGTTCGTCTTTTATTTCAGTTTCTTCTTGTTCAAACTGCTCAAAATCGAATTCAGGCATTAATTCATTTTTCACATGATTAACTGTTTCATTCAGGGCCTCAACGAACTTGAAAAAGTCTTCTTTGTACAGAAAAATTTTATGTTTTTCGTAGGTAAAACTTTCTCCATTGACTCTCCTTTTACTTTCTGTAATTGTAAGATAAAAGTCGTTTGCTCTGGTTGATTTAATATCAAAAAAATAAGTTCTCTTTCCAGCCTTCACTTTTTTCGAGAATATCTCTTCTCTATCGTAACCTCTTTGATCTTCCACAGTGCGTTCGGTTTGGGTAGGGGGTATTAATGCGAACTAAGATAAAACATTTAGGTCTGAGAATTCAAATTGAAACTTTACTTTTTTTTAGCTATCAGTAAAAAACAGAGTATAAAAAGCTCAAAATCAGCAATGAAAAAGCAAAATAAAAGGTGGACTAAGCCACCTTTATTTTCCGTGCATGAAGGCTTTTTTAGCCAGTAGTTCTTCTTCAGACTCGCGATGATCTGGATCATCTACGCAGCAATCAACAGGACAAACGGCAGCACATTGAGGTTCTTCATGAAATCCATTGCATTCAGTACATTTGTCTGTGACGATATAATAAAACTCATCCGAGAGTGGTTTTTGCTTCTCATTAGCACTTACCACTGTTCCGTCTTCTAAGGTGACTTCCTTCAAAGTAGTACCACCACCCCACGTCCATTCTACACCACCTTCATAAATTGCTGTATTTGGACATTCTGGTTCGCATGCACCACAATTGATGCATTCGTCAGTAATCATTATAGCCATAGCTCGAGATATTTGAACTCAAAAGTAACAACCAAAAAACACACTGACAATAAAAAAGTTGTCATACTAACTATTTTAATTTATTTCTACTCTCTCTTCTTTTCAAAATCGATAAATTTGCCCTCATTAAAATCAATCATGAACCTTTCCGAACGAGTTTCAGCATTTGTCCAACTAGGAATTTTGATAAAGAACCTTTCAGAAAATGAGAGGGAAGAACTTTTTTGGAGAGCTGAAAACAAGAATAGCTGGTTTACTCCAAGTTCTTGTCAATCGGCTTTAAATGGTATTGCTTTCATGATTGCTGAAGAAAAGCTCAGCAAATGGCTTAGCGTATATGGAGAGATTGAGCCAGTATCTCCAAAATCAATTGGGATCATGATGGCCGGAAATATCCCTGCTGTTGGATTCCACGATTTGATGGCTGTGGTGATCAGCGGGAATAAAGCCTGTGTTAAACTCAGCTCGGCAGATGAAGTTCTGATGAAATGGATTATCAAATCTTTGATTTCTATTGAACCTCGATTTGCAGAATTAGTTGAAATTGAAGAAATGCTCAAGACAAAAGACGCTTACATAGCTACAGGAAGCGATAATTCTGCCCGATACTTCAATTATTATTTTGGCAAATATCCGAGTATAATTCGCCGGAACCGAACATCGGTTGCAGTCTTGTCAGGCAATGAATCAACTCAGGAATTACAGGCTCTGGGAAAAGATATTTTCCAATATTTTGGACTCGGCTGCAGGAATGTTTCCAAGATATTCATCAAATCAAAAGATCAGCTACAGCACTTGCTAGATTCCCTGGAGGTCTTTTCGGGAGTGATGAATCATCATAAATACCTGAATAATTATGATTACAATAAATCGATATTATTGGTAAACAGGGAAGATCACCTTGACAATGGGTTTTTGCTGGTAAGGGAGACAAAGGAATTGGTGTCGCCAATTGCAGTCTTATTTTACGAGATCTATTCTGATTTGGCACAACTTCAAATCAGACTTGAAGAGATCAAGGAAAATATCCAATGCATTGTGTCAAATCCTGAATATTTTGAGGGAGCAGTTCCATTTGGAGGAGCACAGGAACCTGAAGTTTGGGATTATGCAGACGGAGAGGATACCGTTCGTTTTTTGCAAGGATTAAACTAAAATTTCCCCTCGTTTATTGATTTTTGCAGCCGGAAGAAAGATGCAAAACTTGGTGCCTTTTCCTTCTGAAGAGGTGATTTCCATTGAGCCTGAGTTTTTTGACACATACTCTTTTACTAAAATCATACCCAATCCGGTGCCGCTTTCATTGTTCTGACCACGGGTGGTAAATGAAATTCCCGCATTTATTTTTGAAAGGTTTTCAGATGAAATTCCTATTCCTTGATCCTCAATGCATATTTTAACCAAGGCTTTATCATAGGCAGCTGTTAATATAATTTCTCCATTTGGCTCAGAGAATTTAATCGCATTGTTGATTAGGTTTCTTAGAACAAGATCGACCATATTTTTATCAGCTTCGACCAGAACTTCAGTTGTTTGACCAAGCTTGATTGTCAGATTTTTTTCTTTTGCAATCCGGTCCAAAAGGTTTTTTTGATGTTGTAAGGCTTTTGAAACATCAAATTGCTGCAGTTGAATATGTTCTCCTCGTAATTGTGAACTGGTCCAGGCCAAAAGATTCTCCAAAAGAATAGAAACATGCTCCATGTTTTTGGAGACCTCTGGAAGCATGTCAAAAAATTCGTCCTTACTTACCAGACCTGATTCGGTGAGATGGATTAACTCTTTTACACCAAAAATCGGCCCTTTGAGGTCATGGGAAATAATACTGAAGAACTTGTCTTTGAGATTGTTCAGTTGTTGAAGTTCTTGCGTCTGTATTTTTAGCTGTTCGTTTACCTGAACTTGCGAAGTTATATTTTCAAAAAGAAGCACCATTCCACTGAAAATTGTGTCTCTTTCCAAAATAGGTATTGACTCAATTCTTACTATTTCAGTCCTTTTCGAAGACTGAAAACTGCTTTCAATGATATTCCTTTCTCCTTCTTTCAGCAATTCAAGTATTTCCTCTTTTGTAGAAAAAATCTCAGTTGCATTTTTACCTACTTTGATTAATTCAAGAGGAATGAAAAAGTTTTTTACTGCTGGATTGAAATCGATAAGCTTGTGTCTTGCATCAAAAACTAATACACCCCGAGTGATAACTTCCAGGATTTTATCTCTGGCGACAGGCTTAATGCTGAATAAGTTGAACTTCAGGATAGCAATAGCTAGGATTAAATAGGTGAATAAGAAAGCGTAGGGAGTGAGGTCAATTCCCTCAAACGGACGAATCAATCCTGTTTGGTAGAAGACATTAAAAATTAAGGGAATGGCACCGGCAGCCATAATTAATTTTGTCTGGGTTTTGAATAAGGGATCTGAGAACCTAAATCTTTTCCATAAGATGAATACAGCTAAAGAAAAGGCCAAATAAGAATAAACCATATGCACTATGTACCAAGGGCCAACAGTTATTGCCAGAATTGGAAAAGGACCGGTATTATTCAGACTTGTGGACGCGTAATGTAGATGATGCCAGTCATTGGTTAGCACCATGATATAGGTTAAAAAAGGTACCGAAAACACTAATAAAAGCATCCATAGCCTTCTCCAGTATTGGAGGCCTGTATACTTAAATGAGAAAATTAACCAGAAAGCCGGAGCGAAAGAAATCCCCAAATATTCAAATTTCCCCCAGAATAGCATTTTCTCAACAGTTGTACTTGCCAGCTCCAATCCGTAGAAAAACCCCCAGATTGTGAAAGAAAGCATAGTTAAGGCAATCCATCGAGTGGAATCCTCTAACTTAAAAGCAATAAAAATGGACAATAACCCAACCAAAAGGCCAGAAACCAATAAAGTGATTGAAAATGGATTCAGTGAAAATTCCATCTTTATTGTTGAATCCAAAATTGAGTTCGGATTTGGGGCAATTCTTTGGGTAATTTGAATCTAATATTAAGTTTTTATTTAAAACTAAAAAAGCTTCGAGGGGCTGAAATCAAAAAATAGAATTGAGTTGATCCACTTTTCATATGCCAGGGACTTAAATTCCAATTTATGAGAATTGAAATAAAACCATGTCTCATAAAATCCTGCCCTCTTAACCGGAAAACACTTTTTATTTTTCTTATTTTTTTTAATTGAAGACTTCATTTGTGGTTTTTCTTATTGATTAGGCAGGCATTTGTTTAGCTGTCGAAAAGCTTTTTAGAATTTCGGAATTCTGTATTCACAATTGTTTTAAAAAGTGATAAACTCTGATTTACAGAATGTATATGGCTATCTATTATTGGCCTAACTTCCTATATTTGCCCTTGAAAAAATGAACCTTTAATCACAAAAATTCCAATAAAATGGCTTTTGATATCCAAATGATCAAGGAAGTATATGGACGATTTCCTGAGAGAATCGAAGCAGCTCGTAAAGCTGTTGGACGTCCGCTTACCTTGACAGAAAAGATTCTTTACGCTCACCTTACTGAAGGAGCGGCTTCACATGCATTTCAAAGGGGGGTAACTTATGTTGATTTTCAGCCGGATAGAGTTGCGATGCAGGATGCAACAGCCCAGATGGCACTTTTACAATTCATGCAGGCGGGTCGTGATCAGGTTGCAGTTCCTTCCACTGTGCATTGTGATCACTTGATTCAAGCAGAAGTTGGAGCAGTGACAGACCTGAACAAAGCAAAAGATAAAAACAAAGAGGTTTATGATTTCCTGGCCTCAGTTTCAAATAAATATGGTATCGGATTCTGGAAGCCTGGAGCTGGTATTATTCACCAGGTTGTTCTTGAGAATTATGCATTCCCCGGTGGAATGATGATCGGAACTGATTCTCACACTCCAAATGCCGGTGGATTGGGTATGATCGCAATCGGAGTAGGAGGTGCAGATGCTTGCGATGTAATGGCAGGATTGCCTTGGGAGTTAAAGTTTCCAAAACTGATTGGGGTTAAATTGACAGGTAAATTGTCAGGTTGGACTTCAGCTAAAGATGTTATTTTGAAAGTTGCCGGTATTCTCACTGTTAAAGGTGGAACCGGTGCAATCGTTGAATATTTTGGAGAAGGAGCAAGATCGCTTTCTGCTACCGGAAAAGGTACAATCTGTAACATGGGAGCTGAGATAGGTGCTACTACTTCAATTTTTGGTTATGACCCTAAATCGGCTGCTTATCTTCAGGGTACCGGCAGATCCGATATTGCAGAGTTGGCAAATGGAATTGCGGAACATTTGACTGGTGACGTAGAAGTTTACGCGGATCCTGCTACTTATTTTGATCAGGTGATTGAAATAAATCTTTCTGAATTGGAGCCGCATGTAAACGGACCTTTCACTCCGGATTTGGCTTGGCCAATCTCAAAATTTGCTGCAGCAGTAAGAGAAAACGGATGGCCTGCAAAATTAGATGTTGGCTTGATCGGTTCTTGTACAAACTCTTCTTACGAAGATATATCAAGAGCAGCATCCCTTGCTCAACAGGCTGTAGACAAGAAATTGACAGCTAAGTCGGAATACACTATCACTCCCGGGTCTGAGCAAGTTCGTTTCACTGTAGAGCGTGATGGATTCCTGGATACTTTCGGTCAGATGGGTGGAGTAGTTTTGGCAAATGCTTGCGGACCTTGTATTGGTCAGTGGGCACGTCATGGTGCAGAAAAGCAAGAGAAAAATTCTATTATCACCTCTTTCAATAGAAACTTTGCGAAGCGAGCTGATGGTAACCCGAATACACATGCTTTTGTGGCCTCTCCGGAGATTGTTACCGCTTTGGCAATCGCAGGTGATTTAACTTTTAATCCGCTTACAGACACCCTGATCAACTCAGAAGGAAAAGCAGTGAAGTTGGATGAGCCGAAGGGGCTTGAGCTTCCTGTGAAAGGTTTTGCAGTGGAAGATGCAGGTTTTCAGGCACCAGCTGAGGATGGTTCTAAAGTTCAGGTTTTAGTTGATCCAAAATCTGACAGACTTCAGTTACTGGATTCTTTTGCAGCTTGGGAAGGTGGTGATCTGAAAGGTTTGAAACTTTTGATCAAAGCAAAGGGCAAGTGTACTACGGACCACATTTCTATGGCAGGACCTTGGTTGAAATACAGAGGCCACTTGGATAATATCTCCAATAATATGCTGATCGGTGCAGTTAACGCATACAATGAAGCTACCAATAAAGTTAAAAATCAATTGTCAGGGGAGTATGGAGAGGTACCTGCTACCCAGCGCAATTATAAGCAGCATGGAATCGGCTCAATCGTGGTAGGAGATGAAAACTACGGTGAAGGATCTTCCAGAGAACACGCAGCAATGGAACCTCGATTCCTGGGTGTTCGTGCGATTCTGGTAAAATCTTTTGCACGAATTCATGAGACAAACCTGAAGAAGCAAGGTATGTTGGCATTGACTTTTGCAAATCCTGCAGATTACGATTTGATCCAGGAAGATGATAGTATTGATATCGTTGGATTGACATCTTTCGCGCCGGGCAAGCTGCTTCAGGTTGTTCTTAATCATGCTAACGGAAGCAGTGACACAATCCAGGTAAACCATACCTACAACGAAAGCCAAATTGGATGGTTTGTTGCTGGTTCTGCTCTTAACCTGATCAAAGCAAAAGCGTAAAAATTAATTAACGATTACCAAGCCGTAGCTCTACCGCTACGGCTTCTTTACTTTTTTTTATGGGAGTTGACAGTTTTCTCAAATTCATTGTAATTCTAAACCTGACTTTTGGGATTTTTCCTTTCTGTTTTTCTCAGGATAAAATCGAAAAAGAAACGCGAATTAAACCTCGCGAAGTCCCCTCAGAAGCCAAAATATGGCTGCAAGACGCATTTGAGAAAATCGAAAAACCTAAATGGATTTTGGAATATTCTCAAAATGGCAAATCATTCGAAGCCAAATTTAAGTACCAAGATCATTTTCATAGTGTAGAATTTGACTCTTTGGGCAATATCGAAGATGTGGAAATTGAAATTGACCAATCTGAAGTTGCAGGAGATGTTTGGAAAGTGATCCAATCTTATTTTGAATCAGAATTTGAGCAAGTGAAGGTGGAGAAAATTCAACAGCAGTTTTCAGGCGCCAAATCTAATTTGGAAGATTTTTTTGATGAAGAGGATGCTGATGGAGTTATGACTCAATATGAAATAGTTTTTCAGGGAAAAAATGTGGAATGGATCCTTTGGGAGGCTTTATTTGATGACTCAGGAAAATTTATCTCTAAACTCAAAGTGCAAATTCGGCCTAATGACAATCTGATTTTTTGATGAAAAAGCTTTTTGCCTTTTTCACTTTAATTTTGGTTGTAGGATCATTATCGGCACAGCAAAATCAGATTTTTTTCACCGGAATTTTTCCTGAGGTTTCTTTAACCAAAAAAGTCAATGATCGAATTAAACTGAATTTCAAGGCCGAAAATCAGGAAATAATTTTTAATAATCAGGACGCACAATCTGAGAATCCACAGTTTACCCATTATCGCACAGACTTGATGATGTTCTTTGACCGAAGTATTAGGCCGGGAGTCAGTGTTGCTTTAGGTCTTTTTCACCGATTTCAGGAAAATGAAGACGGAAATAGAATTATCCAGCAACTGGCAATCCTGCAGAGAATGAGAAATTTGAGGATAAATCACAGAATAAGAACAGATCAGACTTTCACCAGAAATGATGATTTAGAAGTTCGGTTTAGATATCGTTTTTCCATGGAGATTCCATTAGAAGGAGATGAGGTAGATCCTAAGGAATTTTACCTGGTTCTTTCCGAGGAACCTATTTTCAGGTATAAGGGAGGAGATTTTGAAATTGAAAATAGAACGGCGATCGCTTTGGGGAAATTATTTAATAGCCAGGAGAAATTGGAGTGGGCTTTAGATTATCGAACTGACGGATATATTCAGGAGGGATTCAGAACCCGCTTATGGATGAAAATCAGTTATTATTATAATTTTTAAAGCAAATTTGTTTATTCAAAACGTAATAAATTTGCTATGAAATACAAATTGCTGTATGTTTACCTTAGAAAAGGAGGTTGATTTTTTCTTTTCTTTATAAGGATCAAAAAAAACATTCAACGCAAAGGACATTTCGATGCAAGAACGAGGTATCAACAGTACTTTTAAAAAGATCATTTACGAGTCATCGGAAATGGTCTTTCTTGCTGATGATTCCTTTCCTTACAGTATTTTTTATGCAAACGAATCGTTTGAAGAACAAATAGGGGAGTCTTTAAAAGAAAGAAATCTGGTAGGTTTGGGGCTCGATATCAATGCCTACATCTTTAAGGAGGAACTTATCCTTACGCATGAGAAGAAAGACTATGCTTTCAGGATTGAATTGCCACAGGAAAGCTCCTCCAATTATTTCTTGTTTTATAAAGGAAAGGAAGTTCGAACCCATGGTCTTCCTAGTAAAAAAGAGGCTCAACAGTTTTTTAAATCAAGTCTTGACCTGATTGCAATTGGTCAGCATGATTATCTGACATATCTAAATGGTGCCGTCCAGCCTGTATTGGGGTATGCTGTGGAAGAATTGCTAAATACATCCTTGTGTTCTTTTATTCATGAAGATGATCTGGAAGAAATCAGAAACATTTGGAAGCAAACGGATGAAGTTGATCGGTTGGGGTTCTTCAATACCAGGTTTAAAAGCAAGGATGGAGACTTTAGATATCTTGAATGCTCCGTTCAGTTCACTGAAGATAGATTTTTTATTATCGCAAGAGACGGTTCAGAGAAAGCCAAAAAGAAAGAAAAAGAAGCCCAATTAATCTCTCTTAAGAATCTGGCGCCGGATCATGTTAAAGTGGGAATTTGGCAGTATGATTTGGCTTTTGAAATTTTGACTTTCGATAAGGCTGCTTCATTGATTCTTAAAAGTTCGGATCAAATTGAATTCAAAGCAGATCTGAAAGGTGTAGAAAAGCAAATAAAAACTGCTTATCAAAGTCAATTGAATTCCCTGAAAACTGCCAAAACCGAACTTGATTTCTCTTTTGAAATAAAGGATTCTTCAGGTGAAATACTTTATTTTTCTGTTAAAACCAGCTCTTCGATCAAAGGTGAAAAAGCCACTGAAATAGTAGGTATTGTTTGGGATGAAAGCCCTAGAATTGAACTTCAGCAAAAAATCAAACTTCATGAAAAGCTTCTTTTTGATTCTCCCGAAGCCCTTTTAATAGTTACTCAATCAGGGGAGGTTTTCTTATTTAATGAGGAAGGAAGAAAACTTTTTGGACTTGAAGAAAATGGGAGAATAGGCCATTTGAGGGATTTGAGCGCCTATTTTGAAGAAGCAGATCAATGGAAGGAATGGATAGAGGTAACTGAAACTGGCCCGATTGTAAGAAGATTTTCTTCTCTGTTAATTAGCCCGGCGGGGAAGCAGTTGACATTGGAAGTTGCTTCCAAATTGACCAGCCTTGACGACAAGTATTACATCCAGCTTTCTTTCAAGAATATCACAGAAAAAGTTACCCTTGAAAAGACTCTTGAGGAAAGTGGAGATTTCCTGATGAATCTTACGGAGCAGGTTCCGGGTGGTCTTTATCAGCTTGTATTAGATTCGGAGGGAAAGATGAGTTTCTCTTTTCTTTCCAAAGGAATTGGGTCGGTTCTCGGATTGAAGGCAGACGAAATGGGTCAATTCACAGATATTTCAGTGGCAATTTCTCGTGTTCACCCGATGGACTTGCCAAACGTGATCATGACTTCGGTAGCTTCAGCCAGAAAGCAGCAACCTTGGCAATGCCAATTCCGGGTAAAAACAAATGTAGAGTCTAACGAATATAAGTGGATACTTGGAGCTGCAAGACCGCAATCACTGGAAAATGGAGACATGGTTTGGTACGGGTATCTCACCGATATCAGTGAGCAAAAACAATTTGAAACCAAATTGGATGAGGCAAGAAAAGGAGCAGAAAAAGCGAATCAGATCAAGTCCGATTTCTTATCGATGATCAGTCATGAACTGAGAACACCACTGAATGCAATCTCTGGTTCTACCTATTCTTTGCTGCAGGAGCAACCAAGCGAACACCAGAAAACAGCTCTCAATACCATTAATTTTGCTGTGGACAATCTGATCATTATGATCAATGATTTACTTGATTTCCAAAAAATTGAAGCTGGTAAATTAACGATTGAGAAAACTCCATTCCAGCTTGGAGAACTAATCAGTCAAATAATGAAGGGGCTTTCATTCCATGCACGAGACAGCAAAAACGCACTTGAACTCCATTTATCTGAAGGCTTAGACATTTGGGTGAAAGGTGACAAAACCCGACTTTCTCAGGTATTGAATAACCTGATTACAAATGCCCTCAAATTTACAAATGAGGGAAATGTGGACGTCAAAGTTCAATTGAAAGAGGTAAAGAATGGTAAAGCCAAAGTCTATTTTGAGGTGAAGGATAATGGAATCGGAATAGCTCCGGAAAATCAGGAGATGATTTTCAACGATTTTGATCAGGTAAAACCAACATTCAGCACAAAATACGGAGGCACAGGACTAGGATTATCGATTACACGAAAGCTCTTAAATTTGATGGGGGGCGCAATCGCACTTCAATCTGAACCAGGAAAAGGAAGCACATTTTTCTTTGATTTAGTGTTTGACTTGAGCGAGAGCCAAAACGAAACACCTTCAACAGGGAATAGTCCGATACCTCAATCCAACCATCTTCATCTCCTTATGGCAGAAGATAATGATGTGAATGCCCTGGTTTTGGGAAAAATTATTAAAAAATGGGGGTTTGAATTTCAAAGGGTAGTAAATGGTGAAGAAGCTGTCAAAGCTGTTAAAGACCATAAGTTTGATTGTATCCTGATGGATATTCAGATGCCAGTGATGGATGGATTTGATGCCACAAAAGAGATCAAAAAGTTTTCTCAAACCCCGGTAATCGCGCTTACTGCTGCAGCAAAGTTGGAAATTCTGGAAAGAATTGACGAATGCGGCTTCGATGGGTTTGTTGCCAAACCTATTGATGCAGCTGAGTTACTAAAGAAAATTCGGGAGGTAGTTTCAGAAAATAATCAAAGAGCCTGAGCCTTTTCCAGGTATTCCTTCAACAAATCCATTTCAGGATAACTTTTATAAAGCTCATCAAGATATTGAAGAGCAGAAATTTTGTCTCCTTTCATCACGTAATAAATTCCTTTATTCCTTAAAGCAAATGGGTTTTTAGGGTCCATTTGGATGCTTTGGTTGATGAGATCCAACCCTTCCTCAGATTTATCAAGAAAGAGAAGGTAAAGTCCTTTATTGTTGTAAAAATATGCCTGCTGATTGTCAATGGCAATTGCCTTCTCCACGGATTGAAGTGCCTCAGTGTATTTGCCCAAATCAAATAAAATCATCGATCGGAGGTTATGAAGATTTGGTTCATTCGGATTTATTTGCTCAGCATGTTCAATTAGTTTTTGGGCAGAAGCATACTCTTTTTGATAAAATAGAATCGTGGCCTGATTAACCAGCAGGTCAGAATTCGCAGGATTTAATTCAAAGGCTTTTTCAAAAGAAGTTAAAGCCTCAGGGTAATTCTTGAGTTTCTCCTCGACCAAGCCATTCAGAAAATAGCTTTTCCAATTGTCGCTGTCATTGGTGATCAGCCATTGTGCGTCTTCCCGGCCTTTGTAAAATTCTCCATTATCGAGAAAACTTAATCCTCTTTGAAAGTAAGCCTCAGCATAGGATTCCTGGTATTTGATCGCCAAACTGAAGTCTGATATAGCCTCTTCCAATTGATTCAAGCGCAAATAGGCCATAGCCTTATTGTAATACGCGTCCGAATAAGTAGAATCAAGTTCTAATGCTTCATTGTAAAAATCAATTGCACTTCTCGGATCATTTTCTTTAAGCTTTTCGTTCCCTTTTAATAGGAACCGGCCTTTTTTATCCTCCAACGAATCGCAGGAAAAGGATATTAAAATTACTATAAGGATAATAAAGCTATTCTGAAATCTCATTTTTCTCAGGTTTGGGATTTATTTTTTCTTCACCCAAAAGCAGGGCAAATGGCTTTGTTGAATCGTTTAGTTCAAATATCTCTCGAATGATAGCCATGACCGGAATTGCCAGAATCATTCCTGCAACTCCCCAAATAGTCCCTCCAACTAATAAGCCTAGCAAAGTAACAAAGGCGTTCAGGTTGACATTGCCCCCCACGATTTTTGGAGTCAGAAAATTACCTTCCACAGTCTGAATTACCTGATAAATAACCAAAATGGCTATCGGATAGAATAAGCTATCCTTGGTGAGAAAGGCGTAAATAATCGGCAGCAATACACCAAAGAAAGGACCCACATAAGGAATGATATTTAAGATCGCACCGATAATTCCAAAAAAGATCGCATGCTTAATACCTAATGCTGTGTAGGCAGAAATGTTCAAAATTGCTAAAATCACCATTACTTTTCCTACTCCCACGATGTAATTCAAAATCACTTTTCTCAGGCTGGTTATTCTCATCCTTACCAATGCCGAATCTTTATCCCGGTAAATGCTGATTATCACTTGGGTTAAATGATCTCGGTAAAGAAGGAAAAAGAACATAAATAAGGGAATGAGCACAACCCCTGTCAATGAGCCAACAGTTTTAAAAAGGAAACCCGAAATACTTTTACTGTTTTCGTCCAGGTAATTCTTCAGGTATCCGGAAGTAGCCTTTTCATCCAGATTCTCATCTATTCCAAAATTCTGTAAAGTCCAGGCGTCAAATTGCTGGGTTACTTGTTGGACCCGACCGGATACATTTTCAAAATCTCTGGTAAAACTTGCCACATTTCCGACTATAAAGACAATCAATCCTCCTACCAAAGCAATCATCAGTAAAAGTGCGAGAATAGTCGATAGTATTCTTGGGATCTTTTTGACTTCAAGCCAGTTGGTCATTGGCGTAAACAATACTGCAAAAAAACCGCCCATGAAAAGTGGGACCAACAGACTTTTGGCAACAATCAGAAAAAATATAAGCACAATAATGAACAGCATCACTGAAAGTGCTTTCAGGTATGGAGGCAAATAAAATTTTGGAGATCTCATCTTGGTGGGTTAAAGAATATTCATAAAATATAGGTGGATAGACCCTGATTTCAAATTAAGCTTGTAATAGTCCGGCTCGTTTGAGAAGGGCTTCTTGCTTCGGAGCTCGTCCTCTGAACCTTGCGTATAAGATGGAAGGATGCTCGCTTCCGCCGGCGGAAAGAATGTTTTTTTGAAAAGCTTCTGCGGTCTCCGGATCAAAAACTCCTTTTTCCTGAAAAAGCTCAAACGCATCTGCGTCCAAAACCTCAGCCCACTTATAGCTATAGTATCCGGAAGAATAACCTCCCTGGAAAATATGTGAAAAAGAAGTACTCATCAAAGTCCCCGGAACTTTTGGAAGCAAATCAGTTCGCTTTAAAATTTCTTCCTCAAAGCCAGCAATGCTTTCGATCGTTTCAGGATTACGACTGTGAAAAGCCATGTCAAGTAATCCGAAACTGATCTGCCTTACGGTCATATATCCTTGCTGAAAGTTTGCGGCATTCTTGATTTTGTCGATCAGTTCGGAAGGAATTTTTTCGCCTGTTTCATAGTGCTGGGCAAAAAGATCCAGGCACTCCTTTTCGTAGCACCAGTTTTCGAAGATTTGGGAAGGAAGTTCCACAAAGTCCCAATAGACGCTTGTTCCTGTTAAGGATTCATAAGTTCCTTTTGCGAGCATGCCATGAAGTGCATGTCCAAACTCATGAAACAGAGTTGTTACTTCATTGAAAGTCAGCAAGCTCGGCTTGGTCTTAGTAGGCTTGGTGAAGTTGCAGACAATCGAAATATGAGGACGATGATCTTCTCCATTTTCGACACTTTGACCGCGATAGCTTGTCATCCAGGCACCATTTCGTTTTCCCGCTCTTGGGAAAAAGTCGGCATAGAAAATCGATAGATACTTTCCTTCCCGATCTCGTACTTCGTAAGCGGTGACTTCCGGATGATAAACCGGAATGTCTTTATTAGGGATAAACTGAAGTCCGTAAAGTTTTTGTGTTGTTTGGAAGACACCTTCAATTACTTTTTCTAACTGGAAATAAGGGCGCAGGATTTCATCATCCAGTTCATATTTGGCTTTCTTCAAAAGCTCGGAATAATAGGCAAAAT
Organism: Algoriphagus sp.; assembly: GCA_029945945.1. Classification (GTDB taxonomy): domain Bacteria; phylum Bacteroidota; class Bacteroidia; order Cytophagales; family Cyclobacteriaceae; genus Algoriphagus. Next base: position 82,611 of record JAQSDM010000009.1, read on the forward strand.
CCCAGCGCTCAATCGTATTGATTCCGTCCAGCTCATTTGCAAAAACAGCCACTTCTTTGACTTCTGCTTCGGCCTTTGGCTTAGCTTTTTCAAGTAAAGATTCTAAAAATGAAAGAACCTCCTTGGGAGTTTTGGCCATTCTCTCTTCCAGGACAAAATCTGAATGACTCGCATATCCCAGGAGATTTGCTCTCTTGTATTTTAGATTGAGAATATCTTTGATGATTTGCTGATTGTCCAGTTCATCTCCTTTGGCACATTTAGTATTGTAAGCCTGAAACAGGGTTTTTCTCAATTCCCGATTTTTGGCGTAAGTCATTGCAGGTACGTAGCTTGGGTAATCCAGCGTAAAAGCCCATTTCCCGGGCTGGCCTTTCTCTTCGGCTATTTGTGCAGCTGCTTCTTTGATTCCTTCCGGAAGACCTTCCAAAGTACTTTCGTCGGAAACAAAATGCACGTATTTATTGGTTTCGGCGAGTACATTTTCACCGAATTTCAAACTGAGGTGAGCCAGTTCCTGATCGATGTTCCTCATTTCATCAGCCTTTTCAGAGCTTAGCTTGGCTCCGTTTCTGACGAAAGATTTATAGGTCTTTTCAAGAAGTGTGGTTTGTTCAGGATTTAGACCAAGAGTTTCCTTTTGGGAAAAAACTTGCGCAACACGTTGAAATAATTCTTGATCCAATAAAATATCATTGGAGTGCTGAGTTAGTAAAGGGGAAATTTCCCTCGCCAGTTTCTGGATTTCCTCGCTGGTTTCGGCAGAGTTCAGATTGAAAAATATCGCATTGATGGTGCTCAGTCTTTTTCCTGAACGATCAAGGGCCTCAACCGTATTTTCAAAAGTGGGTAGAGGTTCTGCTTTGATTTTGGAGATATCTGCTTTCGCTTCCTCGATGCTTTTTTGGACGGCTGGCAGATAATGTTCAGGTTTAATCAGATGAAATGGTGCAGTATCAAACGGAGTGGCGAAATCCGCCAATAGTGGGTTCAGCATAAGTTGGTTAACTTTTATTCTTTAGTAGGTGACTTCCAGGCTGGTTCAAGTAAGTGACCAACTTTTGTCATTTCAGTTCTCAATTTACCCATTTGATCTGTAAAGCTTTCCCACATCCAGGCAGGATGAGGGATTTTTTTTGCGAATTCCTGATACTTGTGTGAGTCCTCAAATCTCCCTAACCCGTAACAAGCTTCAGCTCGATTAACAGTTATCCAAAATTTCTGAGCATCGTAATATTCCTGCATGTCCAGTGATTCTTTGGTGCCCTGACTCAATAGTGCATCATTTGTCTCTTTGGTCAGGATAACTGGCCAATCTCGATCACACAAATAAAGTACCCGTTTCCAGGTTCGCTGTGCAAAGACCAAATCTGCGATTCTTTCATGATCGGAATTGACAAGTTTGGAAGTAGCGTGATACACTAACGTCATGGCAAGATTAATCCCGTTGTATCGATTATTCAGGAGATAATAACTTCGCTGGAAATATAGAATTGAATTTTCGAGATGATCTTCTCCTTCCCCGTTTTCGTAGAGTTTTTTCTCAACCCCACCAGCTGCAGAAACGGTTTCCGGATCGTTAGTGTGTGCCAGATTGATCGATTCCAGAAGACTGAGAGACTTGTATAGTGAGCTAACCAAGTTTGGTTCGGCAGCCTTATATGTACAAAAAGAAAGTCTGTGAATCAGGTAGGGGTCTTGCTGGCCTGAGCTCGAACGTGAGATCAAAACTGCGGATTGGAATAATTCACGAGCTTTCGAAAATTCCTTGGTTTCGATCGCATCTTCCGCTTCCTGAATGATCAACGAAAGCGCCTTCCCCATCCCGGCATTGATCGGATCGATTCCTCTTTCCGGTATTTCCTCTATTGCCTTTTCCAATTCTTCCTTGATTTGGGGAGGGACGAGGGAATTCAAGTAGGTGTAAACCGGGCTGTCCGGTTCTTTTTTGTCAATGACCGAATCGATCAGTTTTCCTAAAGTTCCCCGGAATCTCTCCACTTCCTCGAAATCGATAGCGTCTCCGAGATGCTGGTAACTTGTGATTAAAATATGATTGAGGTCAAAAGGATAGGTGAGTTTATCCTCAGATATCACTATGGTAGTATAAGGTCTGAGCGCATGGCGAATTCCCAGTTCGTAAAGAGCATTCGGATTTGCAGTAGAAAGATCTGCAATTACTACATCTGCCTGAAGCAATTCCTTGTACATCTGTACATCGATCGAACCCGAGTGTGTGATTTCATCAGCACGAACGCATTCGATTCCTTTAGCTTGCAAGACCGGCTTGATCAGTAGCCGATAGGACTTATTGAGGTCCAGTTTGCGGCCGTTGACATAGTCGGTTTTGGTACCAAAGCCCATCACCACAAAACATCTTTTTTTGGAATCACTCATTGTTAAAAAATTAAGAGTTGTCGATTATCAATTTCTGCAAATATTCTGAAAAGTAATGGTTTTTAGATTTTTTTAATCCCCGCGTAACCAATGCTTTAAAGCACCTAGGCAAAGACCAAAAACGGAAAGTCAAATTTTAATCATCAATAGAAATTCATTGTTTTTATCCCGCTTTCTCTAAGTAAAAAAATAAAAAAGCCGGAAGTGTGAAAACCTCCGGCAGCTTTGCTTCTTGTTTATTTTTTAACTCAGAACTCAGAAATCAAAATCGCAGCTCATATCTTCTGAGCCAATCGGTGCTCCATCCGGTGCTTTCAATTTTTCCTGAGCAGTCAGTTCCATAGGTAAGTCAAGAAATGCTTCGATCTTTTCAGAAAGGTATTTTGAATGGCTTGCAAGCAAGGAATTCGCAGCTCCTCTTGCTTCTAATCCTCCGCTTCCTGCAGGTCCGGATCCATTTTGCAATCTGTCTAAGTGGTTTCGGGTGATCGCCCGAACAGAATTGGAAACATCTGCATTTTTCGACAAAGCGATCAAATGATCCACCAATTTTGCCTCTGTCATCAATTTGATTTCAGCTTTAAGTCCGTCAGGAAGAGTGCTACCAAATACCTGCTTGCTGATTCGATCGAGCATCGCCTCAAAACCGGGTAGCGAATTGTCCTGAAGGTTTTGCAGATAAATTCTGTTGGCTCTGCCACCTTCAAACATAAAGCTAAACGCTAAATCAACCACGCTTTCCGCAGGCGCAATCGGATCGAATGTCGGTCCTGTTCTGGGTACAAACGTCTCCCGGGTTCTGCTATATCCAAATGGACGCGGTGGAATCAATGCCAGAATGTGTGCCGGAACTTCCAATTGGCTTGGTGCAATAGTGTAAAGCAAGGCAAAAAGGGCATTCTCCTGATCTTTTGCAGGGACCCACGATTGTTGGGGCTGATTGTCTCCTTTTATTTTGTAAGAATAATCCAAACCACCGATCAACTTGGTTGTGGCTTCAACCTGATAGCGATGCATCAGGAAAAGCGGAACCAAAACTTCTTCCAGCATTGCCTCCGGTTGACCTTCTCGAATTGCATTCAAACCGAATGTTTTCAGTCTGTTCTCTCTCAACCTTAGCATTCTCATCAATTCTTCGGGAGCCGATGCTCCATTGTCCCAAAGATGGGAGCGGGGATGCACGCCGCTAGGATCACGTGAGTCAGAATCTGTAATAAATTCATGACCTGCGGAATACGTGTCTTCGAGCATTTTCTTCAAAAACTCTTCCTCATTCACTCCCGCAGCAGGAATCTCGTAGCCGTATTTGATAGCCCATTTGTCCCAGTCACCGATTTTATCATCGTACGCTGTACTCAGATCCAGTTCGCCTTTTTCATTTTCGGAGATGACAGGATATGGATAGTCCATCACAGAAGAACGGCCATTGGCTGAAGTTGCATAGCTATGTGCCAAACCGATCGTGTGACCGATCTCATGTGCGGATAGCTGCTCCAGTCTCGCAATTGCCATTTCCAGCATTTTTGGATCCGCAGGTTTTCCATCTTCGAAAGGCTGAATCAATCCCTGTGCAATCAAATAATCCTGTCTCACTCGCAATGAACCAAGTGAAACGTGGCCTTTCATGATTTCGCCGGTTCGGGGATCGCGAACGCTCGAGCCGTATGACCAGCCACGAGTGGATCGGTGAACCCACTGAATCACGTTGTATCGCACATCCATCAGGTCCATTCCTTCCGGAGCAAGTTCCACACGGAATGCATTCTTAAAACCTGCCGCCTCATAGGCTTGATTCCACCAGTTGCCACCTGCGATCAGAGCTGAAGCAACCGGCTCAGGAGTTCCCCGATCCAGGTAATACACGATCGGCTCGACAGCTTCCGAAACAACTGCAGTCGGATCTTTTTTCTCTAATCTATGTCTTGCGATATAGCGTTTTACGATCGGCTCGGAGATCGGAGTGGTGAAATCCATGTAGGAGATACTTCCGTAACCTGCTCTCGGATCAAAAGCTCTTGGCTTATAGTTATTGTCGGGAAGCTCGATAAAGGAATGTCTCTGACGGACCGTTACTGCATCGGGAGTCGGAGTGACAGACCGAAGGTTGGCTCCGGTAGCCTGACCTGTGAGGGTGATGGTGGCTTCTACTTCCGTGTTTTTAGGGAAGTTTTTGATCATGGGATAGTACAGGGCTGAGCGGCTTGCATCGGTTTTGAAGGTTCCCTGACGACTTCGGGCAAGTGTCTCACTCACACCGTGGGCGTCCTGCATGTAGAAGTTGGTGGCATCCACGATCAGCTTTCCGCCGTTATTCTGAGCGATTTCAAATCCCCAGAGCACTGATTCTGCAAATGCATCTTTGATGGATTGTACTTCAGCAGGATTGTCGGAGTAAGCACGGAAGTCCAGGTTTTTGTGGACCAGGAGTAGTTTGTTTCCGGTCTTGCGAAACTCGACAATACGTGTTTCTCCCAATTGTCCGCGATCAAGTCCGATGTCATTGGAGCCAATACCGGCTGTGAGAGAGTTGACGTAGAGAAACTCGCTGTCGAGTTTCTCTATTTCCAGGTAGATTTTGCCTTTTTCCTCATCCAAATAGAATGGGATAAAGCCTTCTTTTTTGGTCATTTTGCTCAAGTCGATTGCCTGAGCAAGTGAGATGGAGACAGAAAAAAGAAAAATGACAGCTGTGTGTAAGATTCTGATCATGCGTTGTTGGTTTGGCGGTAAATTATCAAAAAACCAGTTCCAAATCACACCATTGATGGAATATTACCGATGCAGCATATACCGAAGCAGGAGAGTGGTTTCAGTTTGTTTCGGTCCTTCGATGGTTTGGAGGCCGGAACTGATCGATTCCCGATCGGTATAACTGGTCCGCGCAAATCGAATATAGCTGGTCAGTCTTGGGCTGAAGTCGTATTGTCCAATTACATAATACCGTAAACCCTTGCCTGAAAAAGCCGGAATAGAAAACGTCCAGAGCACATTGTTTTCGAAGGCATACAATCTGTTATCATAATTTTCGGCATCGAAAAGTGCGATTCTGGAAGTGATTCTCCATCGCTGTTGCCCGTATTGGACGTCCTGGAGGATCATAAATCCGCTCGTTTTTTCTGAATTGAAATCTACGCGGCTGAATAAAATTCTTGACCGGAGAAACAGTGATTTTGATACCTGATATTCCAGACTGAGCAATCCATTGATTTTGGTAAGTGGAAGAACACGATAGGTAAGTCTCGGCTCACCGCTATCGGGGATATTTCGATCCTTCTTTTCTTCTCGAATTTGAATAAAGGCAGATAAATTTCTGGATGGTCGATAGGTGATTCTTGTGATCCATTCCGAGCCGGAGGAAGGTGCATATATTCTATACTTGAGCCAGGGAAACCTAAAGTAATCGTAATAGCCATTGATTTTCCAGCGGGTAGAAGGACGGAGTTCGATTCCAATGTAAACTCCCTGCTCATTGTTTGGGCGGGTGCTTTCAGCAAATCCATTTGAGAAAAAGCTGTGAAAATCCCGGTCGTATTTTCTCCAAAGCAAAGAGAAATCAACTTGCTTGCTCAGGCTGCTTACAAATCCTAACACTGTTCCTTTTCCTCCGGATTGTGAAATTGCAGATTCCCCAAATAGATAAAAATTCTTCCAATTGTAGTTGAAGTACAAGCTTCCAACGGAATTGCTTTGACCTGCAAATTCAAATTGATTGTAAACTTGTGAATCACGAATCCAGGTTTGATTGAACCGAGTGAAAAGTAAATTAGTCCCCACCTGAAACTTTCCCGAAGGGTGAGAATATTGAGAATTTCCGCCCAAACTAAATTCCCGAAAACGACTTTTTGTTGACAGCTCGCTTTGAGTTCGATGCAAGCCACTTTGATTGAAAGACGTGATAATGCTTTGCTCATTTCCGACAGAATCAACTTCTGATTGGCTTCGTCCATCTCTTGGAGCAAAGGATGAAATAATGCTTATTTGCCAGTTTTTAAGCTGATAGGTTGCCCCAACACCACGGAAAAAACCAAACTCCAAAGCCGCGGTGTACGGCAAAATACCAATACTGCTACGTCTGATCGTTGGGACTGTTTCGGCTCCTTTTCCCAAAGTATAACCAGCACCGAAGATTAATCCCTGACCAAAAGATGCCTGGAAATCACCCAGACTTATGACTTTCCATTTTCCGACAAAGTAGCGGGTGAAGTGGAAGGAAAAGAAATTGAACCCATATCGGGCAGTTTGGGTGTCCCAGGTAAATTGCTCCCCGGGATCCTTGTCGAGTGTCATTCCCATACTGAAATCCCTTGAATGCTGAACCCTAAATCTCAGGTAGAATTCATTTGGATCCCCGAGATATCGGGAACTGATTACTCCCGAACTGCTGGTATCTGGCTCGGAAAATCCTCTTCTTGTTTCCCAGATTCGACGATGTCGGAACAAGAGGTAGGCTTGATCTTCATTTTTGACGCGAGTCCAGAAGTTTTGAGATCGATTGAGAGATTCTCCCAATGTGACAAATGGAAGAATCCGCTCGATGGTAAAGAGATCAAACCCCGGTACAGCCTGCAATTCATAAAGTGAAATCAGCGAACCGAACTGATTTCGATAGCTGATCAGATTACTGATTTGCTCGGGATTGAGAAGATAGGTCGCCTGAAGGATTTCTGCGTCAGCTTTGTTGATGTCAATCGGATTCAGGTAAAGTTGGAAAAGAACTTCATAAATCGATTCATAATCCAGGTCTTCCTCCGGAACAGGAAACAATCTTTCGACGAATTTTTCCGGATCGATTTCAGGTCTGGGTGGAACTTGTCCAAAACTTCGGATTGGGCAAATCAGAATGAAAATCAGAAATGGGAATAGAGTCAGTCTTTTTCCCATCGCATTCCCAAACTGACGTGATTTGTACTTCCCAAGGCAGAATTTTGGCCAAAGCCATAATCAATCTGAAAACGGCCAGGCTTCAATCCAAGGCCAAAAAATACTCGTCCCGGATTTGTGTTTGCTCCTGCTCTCAGCCAAAGCCACTCCCGAATGGCATATTCCATACCGACTTTGACCGTAGGATCTATTTCGATGTCTTTTTCAGCTTCGAGGTAAATATTAAGTTGGGTAACTGGTCGGTAAGTGATTCCCATCTGAATCCCTGTCGGCAATCTGTCGTCTGAGTTTTTGCTGATTTTGCCCCGATTAATATTTGAAATATGTGCTCCCAAAAAGAATTGGGGGCTTAATTCTGCTACTCCGCCCAGGCTTAAAAGAAGTGCATTTCCGGTTCCAAAACCTTCGATTTGAGTTTGAAACCATTCGGCTTTCATCCCAATACTGACGATTCCGAGTTGATTGCTAAACCCAATTCCCAGGGTTTGTTGATTGAAAAGACTTCCTCCGAATCTGGAAACACCAAAACCGATAGTTCCAAAGTTATTTTTCCACGCTCCGACCAGATCGAGAGTGCTGAGTTCATTCAACCCAAATCGATGATCAAATCCAACGGCAAGTTCGGAAGCTGCGATTCTGTCAAGTGAACCGATGTTGTTGAAATAGGCCCAGGAGTCAGATAGGTTTACACGGAGATTTCCCAATGACTGGCTTCTGGCTCCGTGGGATTGAGTCAGAGGATCTGTTTGGGCTTTCAGAGATGAAAAAACCAAAAACAGGAAGCAGAAAAAAATTGAAAGCTTCATCTATTCGTGAAAAAAACGAATAGTAAATTAGTTAATTAATTAGAAAAAAATAGACATTCCGTTTTTATTCGATTAAAAATCAACCGATTATCAAGGAATAGAAAAGAAAATCTGCTAATTAAAACGGAGCTTTAAAGTTGAAGAAGAACGTGCCTTCTTTCTGATCGTTGATCGAGTATTCAAATCGGAACACCGCGTCATAAAATCCTACCAAGTCTATTCCTGTACCATAGCCAAAGAGATACTGGTTGGTCAGTCGGGCGTTTTCCGGAATATTGTTTCTGTCCTTGACGTAGCCATGGTCAAAATTGGCGCTCCAATAAAGACGGATTGGGATCGTACTGAATTGCTCAAGCGGGACGAGGTTTGATATATCGATCGCCCAGTCTACAAATTTCCAACGGAAGCTGTTTTTGTGAACATACAATTGCTGCCCTTCGATGACATTGAGTTCGTATCCTCTTATGAAGTTTGGGTTGTATCCGATTCCTCTTACTAAAGTATAGGGTTGATTTACACTCAGAAACCAGTTAGCTGTAAGACCGGTATTGAAGTGGAATTTATCGTTCAGTTTGAAATACTTGTTCGCAACTACATTGACTTCAACCTCATCCAATTCATTCACAAAAAAGATTCCGTATTTAGTGGCAGTCAGCTGGAGAAGTTCCCCTTGAGTAGCATAAGAAACATTATCCCTTTTGTCATGTCTGAAGGAATAGGTCGCAAACATGTATCGAAGCTTATTTGATCCATGCTGAAAATAGTCAGGGTTTTGCTGCAAAACCAATGGGCTTACCCATGTAGAATTATATCCCAGCGTGAAGTTGTGAGTATTGTAGAATGTTCTTCGATAAGAATAACGAATTCCGGTCGACATATTTTTTCGAAGGACATCCTCTGCATCTGAAGTATAAAAGACTTGTCGGTTATTTTCGGACTTGATTGCAAGAGTCTTTTGATCGAATAAAGTAAACTGAAAAGCTAAACCATGCTTTTGGTTCTTATCGATAAAAGGGATACTGTATTGAAAATCAATTGCTTTAGTAAATCCTAACTGCCCCGAGAAGCGCAATTTTTCATTTCTACCTCCTACGTTGCTATGACTCAATTTCATCCCAAAATTGACCCTGGAAAAATCATGATTTTGGTTTGTCCACCATTCTGCAAAGTTTCGATCTGCGAGTTGAAAAATCAAAGAAGGTAAAATATACCAACGCTCCTTAACTGTAATCAAGACTTCGACTTCTTCCGGACCGACAATGAGCGGGGTGATTTCTACGGAAGTAAAAAGGCGGAGATTGTAGATTTTCTTCTGATCAGCTACCAGAATCCCCATAAAGGTTTCCCAGTCGTAAAAGAAATCAGTCGTAAAGTCCAGCTCACGAAGGATTACGGATTTTTGGGTTTTCTCATTGCCAATGATAAAAACATTATTCACTTTCACCCGCTCAGGAGTGGTTTGAACGATTGGCGCCAAACTGGTGTCATCTTGTGAAAAAGCTGAAGTGTTGCATCCCAACCAAAGGCCCATCACAAGAAGGAATGAAAGGAGGATATTTAATTTTTGAAGATGCAAATGGGAATTCAGTTTGATTATTTTTGGTTACTTACGAAAATCAACCCTTCCGGGGGAATCTATGGTAAAAAACATTATTCGAAAGATAGCCATATTTCCAGTTTTGGTCTATCAATACACGATTTCACCACTTCTTCCAAACAGCTGTCGATATACTCCAACATGCAGCCAGTACACGAAAGAGGCCATTTTAAAACACGGCGTCTTCAGAGGAGGATGGTTGGGAATCAAGCGGATTGCCAGTTGCAACCCGTGGGGCGGACACGGGCATGATCCTGTTCCTTAGGTTTTAACCGGTTTTAGCCCTTTGTTCAAAGCCAGGATCACAAGTATCACTCCACCGGTAACCAAAGGAATACTGAGTATCTGGCCCATGTTGAGAGCCATATCTTTCTCAAAATCAACCTGAGATTCTTTGTAAAATTCCCAAAAGAATCTAGTCCCGAACACGAAAATCATAAAGAGTCCTACGAGCAATCCCTCAGGAACTCTGTCCGTGTATTTGTACCAGATTGCGAATAAACCTATGAAAATCAACAAATAGGAAATGGATTCGTAAATCTGAGTGGGGTATTTAGTCCGGCCAAAGGTTTTTATGGTGGCCAGGTAATGATCTCCTTTATCAGCGATTGTCATGTTTAATGGAGTTTCCAAAGGCTCTGCAAGGTATTGCTTGGAGGAATTAAACTTAGTCAGGGCATATTTCACATCTCTTTCTAAAGTCGATTCGAGATCTTCAACCGAATAGCTTCCCTTCGTTACCTTGATATCGATGTTGACAGGTACGATTCCATTTCCTTGTAGTTCTGCCGATCGATCCTCGGGTTTGTAAGCTTCGATCGATTCCACAGGAACCTTCAGGGATTGCAGAATCTCCTCTGCATCCCAAGCATAGACAAATCCCGAATCTGTCCCGGTATCTTTTCCTCCTATTTCAGAATTCATCAGGTTGCCAAATCGGATTAAAGCTCCGGTCATTGCTGTCACAATCGCGATTCGATCGAGGACCCAAAGGTAATTTTGACCAGGAGTTCTTTTGGAATAAACCCAAAGGGAGAAGAGAATAGCGATTGCTGCACCATGACTGGCTAATCCACCTTCCCATACTTTTAATATTTCGAGCGGATCGCTCAAATATTTCTCTGGTTCATAAAATAGGACGTGCCCCAACCTTGCTCCGATAATTGTGGCCAAAACCATGATGATGGTTAATTTGTCAACCAGCTCTTCTTTTTGGCCTTCAGTCCTGAAAAAATAAACCATGAATTGTTGGGAAATAATAAATCCCAAAGCGAAAAGCAGGCTATACCAACGCAGACGTTCAAATCCAGAAAAAACAGCAGGATGAGGATCCCAGACTACATAACTAAGTAAAGATTCAAGCATGTGTTTTATGTTAGATTTGATCTAATTGTTCTAATTCTTCAGCATATCCTCCGGATAAAATAGGGAAGCGATACCAGGTTTTTGGATCAATGTTAAATTCATCCAAATGAAAGGAAGGTGCAACCCTTTCTCTTTTCCATTGATTTCTTGACCAAAGTCGGAAGAATTTTTTGATATACTCTTTTAAAACGGGTCCGGATAAATCAAGTTCATCAATCAAAATCAGGTAAACATCCATAGGAGACCTTCTGTCCCGAATGGCCAATTTTTCAATTTCGACAATTACAGAATATGGCATCAGGTCGGCCTCGTCAGTTTGGGTGTTTTCCAAAGGCCGGAGTTCGGCACTCGGCTGTAGTGAATTTACAAGTGCCAAACCAGGCCTGTTCAGGTTTTTCTCCGCCCATCTCAGCCAATGAAGGATGAAAAATTTATCCACTGCTGCAATTGGAGAGATGCTCCCGCTCGTGTCACCATCCATTGTGGCGTATCCAACATCTCCTTCACTTCGGTTTGAAGTATTGAGCAAAAGTGAATTGTTCAGGTTGGCAAGCATCCAGATAATCGGAGAGCGGCTTCTTGCCTGGATATTCTGAAGTACGATGTCGTCATTTTCCCAGGTTAGTTTTCTTCCGATTGCTGTTTCGATTTTTTTGGTGTAACTGCTTACTTCCTCATCAATCGTCCAACTGTAAAACACAGCTCCAAGGCTATCGGCAAGAGTTTTTGCACTTTCGAAAGTTTTGTCTGACGAGTTTTTTGTCCCCTGATACGCAGTTGTAAGTAATTTTCCAACCAGTTCTTTCTCAGAAAATGGTGATTCCAGCTTGTAAATCAATCCGATTTTCTGACAGAAAGCCAGTTGTCCAAGTTCGGCCAGACTTCTGCTGACCATTTCAGCTATCAGCACCGCTATCGTCGAAGAATCTGCCCCTCCGGAAAGAGAAAGGACAAATCCTTTGCTTTTACTTTTTCGCAGGTAATCAAAAAGTGCCAAAGCAGAAGCTTGAACAAATTCCTCTTCTTTGGAAATAACAGGGGCAACTTTCTGGACTTTTGGTTCTAGATCAAAGCTCAAAACCTGAAAATCTTTGAAAGAGAGAAGTTCGTTTCTGGCAATTAGTTCTCCGCCTTTTGTTAGCAAAATTTCACCATCGAAGATCATTCGACCGGCTTCATTTCCAAGAAGATTGACATAGCAATAGTAACAGTCAAACATTTTGGAGCTTTCCCGAATGAGATCGATTCGCTCTTTGGTTTTTCCCATCGCAAAGTGACTTGCACTGGGATTGAAAATCAAATCGACTTTGCGATCGGAAAGCCTGTAACCGGGTCTGATAGGACCACGCCAGGCATCTTCGCAGATTTCAAATCCAAAATGAATGCCTTTATGGTGAAAAGTAAGATCTCCTAATGGGATTTTTTCTCCCTCGAATTCAAATTCTGTTACCTCATTGGCCATCCAGGGTGTGAACCAACGAAATTCATAATGAACTCCATCGATCGCCATGAATTGTTTTGCTACAAAGCCCTTGACCTTTGAGTTTTCAATAACCGCAACGGTATTATAAACTTTTTCCTGAATTCGGATCGGAAGACCTACCGCAACAGTGATTCCTGCGCAATGGGGGAGAAGCTTTGCGAGTTGGGCTACTGCTTTTTTTGGATACCAATAGCTTAAAAACAAATCTTCACTTCCGTATCCAGTAATTGCCAGTTCGGGAAAGCAGAGAATTTCAACTTCTTGGGCTTTGGCTTCATTTATCGCGCTTATTATTCTTTCTAAATTCCCCTTCCAATCGAGGGGTGTTTGGTTGAGAGTGGCTCCTGCGATTTTAATTGAAGACATTTTAGTGGGGATTGGCCGTAAAAATAATTGGCTATGTGGCAATTTTTAGAATTTCGCAGGCATTTTTAGAGGCATCTTGCTCGGCTTTTTTCTTGGTTGCCCCTTTTCCCTGAGCTACTTCGGTTTCATCAACTTGTAGTGAGATAATGAATTCTTTGAAGCGCTGGTTACCGTTGATCTGTAATACTTTAAATTCTACTTGTTTGTTTTCCTTTTGGGACCATTCGATTATTTTGCTTTTGTAGTTGGTCGTAGTGGTGATCATTCCGTCCAGATCAACATGAAGCATGATCCTGTTCAGGATAAATTTTTTAGTAGAATGATATCCTTTGTCCAGGTACATTGCTCCCAAAAAAGCTTCCAGCATGTCTCCATATAGAGATTTATTTCCTGTGAAATTCCGATCGCCTATTTCCTGGACCAATACATTTCTGAGACCGATTTTGATTCCGGTTTCATTGAGGCTTTCACGGTTCACAAGTTTAGATCTTGTTTCAGTCAGAAAACCCTCATCTCGGTAGGGATATTTTTGGAATAAGTGCTCCGCGATTACGGCTCCAAGAAATGCATCTCCGAGAAACTCTAATCTTTCATTTGAAATTCGGAATCCCCTTGATGTCTCTTCTCCAAGTCCTGCTGGGGTGAGGGCGAGCTTGTAGAGTGACAAATTAAAAGGCTTGCTACCTGTCATCATTTTGATGGAGTTAGCAAGCCTTTTATCCTTTGTACTATAGAAAAGTGAATGAATACCGAGTCTTTGAAAGAGTTTCAAACCCAGATCAATTATATTTTTTGAAAATAACGGAGCAATTGTGACCGCCAAATCCAAAAGTATTACTCATTACATAATTAACTTCTCTTTTTTGAGCTGTATTGAAAGTCAGATTCAAACCAGGATCAAATGCTTCATCATCTGTAAAGTGATTGATCGTAGGAGGAATCAAACTATGGTTCATAGCAAATATGGACGCAATCGCTTCCACAGCACCAGCTGCACCCAAAAGGTGACCAGTCATAGATTTGGTACTGCTGATGTTAAGTTTATACGCATGCTCTCCAAAAATTTTCTGGATAGCCTTGGTTTCGCCTACATCACCTAATGGAGTTGAAGTACCGTGCACGTTGATATAATCGATATCCTCAGGTTTAAGACCTGCATCTGCCAACGTGATTTCCATTACACTGCTAGCTCCCAAACCATCGGGATGAGGTGCTGTAATGTGATATGCATCCGCAGTCATTCCTCCGCCTACAAGTTCTGCGTAAATTTTGGCGCCGCGTGCTATTGCATGTTCATATTCTTCCAGGATCAAAGCTCCTGCACCCTCTCCAAGTACAAAACCATCCCGATCTTTGTCAAAAGGTCTGGATGCAGTGGTAGGAGAATCATTTCTTTGGGAAAGTGCCTTCATGGCATTGAATCCACCGATACCGGCTTCAGTCACTGCTGCTTCCGATCCGCCACTAATGAAAATATCAGCTTTGCCCAATCGGATGTAATTGAATGCATCGATTAACGCATTGGTTGCAGAAGCGCAGGCAGATACGGTAACAAAGTTTGGACCCCTAAAACCGTATTTAATAGAAATAAAACCCGCGCTGATGTCAGCGATCATTTTTGGGATGAAGAAGGGGTTAAATCTTGGTGTTCCGTCTCCTTTGGAAAATTCCGTGACTTCGTCCTGAAATGTTTTTAATCCTCCGATTCCTGAACCCCAAATTACTCCTGCTCTTGCTTTGTTGATTTTTTCAAGATCCAATCCCGAGTCTGCCATTGCTTCATCAACAGCAATCATGGCATACTGGGTAAAAGGATCCATTTTTCGGGCCTCTTTTCTGTCCATAAATTGCTCGACATCAAGATTTTTGATTTCGCAGGCAAATTGGGTTTTGAAAAGTGAAGCGTCGAACCGGGTGATCGGTGCAGCACCACTCACGCCATTAGCAAGACCGTTCCAGAATTCTTCTGCGGTATTGCCTATTGGTGTGAGGGCACCAATACCTGTTACAACAACTCTTTTTAAATTCATAGAATGAATTTAGGAATTATTATTTTACGTTAGCCTCAAGATAGGTGACAGCTTGTCCTACCGTGCCAATTTGCTCTGCCTGATCATCCGGGATTGAGATATTGAATTCTTTTTCGAATTCCATAATCAGTTCAACAGTATCAAGAGAGTCGGCACCAAGGTCATTGGTGAAGCTTGCTTCCATAGTCACTTCAGACTCTTCTACGCCAAGTTTATCTACAATGATGGCTTTTACTTTTTGTGCAATTTCAGACATTTTGTGATCAGTTTAGTTAATAACACTTCGCAAAGAAATATATTTAATACCTAATTGACAAAGAAAAGATTCAAGTAAATTTTTGTGCAAATTGCACCCCGTTTCAGAAAGATTTTAATTTTTAACTTTGCTTTGAATTATTTTCTTCCCCCATGAAGAAGGCTAAACTACAGATAGAGCACACCTATGATTTCGAGCTTCTGGGGCTTGTATCGCCTGTTAAAGACTATAAAATGGCATGGTTAATCAACAGGGATTTGCACTTAAATCTGGTGCGAAGTGAGGATATTGAAATAGAGTTTCTGTCCCTTCCCGGGCTGAAAATCTCTCAATTTTTCCTTTCTTTACCACATGGTTTTGTTCAGCTTCTGAAAAATAAAGCGCTAAATTCAACCCATCAGGTTTCATATTTGATCCCTGAATTGAAATCAATGGATTATTTCCTTTTGGTTCAAGACCAAACCTTTCAACTCAGTATTAATACATTTGCAAACCAGCTGGCCCAAAACCCCTTTATTCAAAATGTGATGAGGCTGGATATATCTAAACTCAAGTCCAAAGAAAACCTGTTAACTTATTAATAACCTAATGAGCTATTTCAACAAAACCAAGATTTTAGCAACAATCGGCCCTGCCTCAAATAATTACGAAACCATCAAAAGT
This sequence comes from Algoriphagus sp., assembly GCA_029945945.1. Lineage (GTDB taxonomy): Bacteria > Bacteroidota > Bacteroidia > Cytophagales > Cyclobacteriaceae > Algoriphagus. The sequence goes on from JAQSDM010000009.1 coordinate 98,455, forward strand.
CTTGCAGCAGCGGGCGCGAATGTTTTCCGACTAAACTTTTCCCATGGAAGCCATGATATCCACCAGGAAGTAATCAAGATCATCAGAAGAATAAACGAAGAAGACAACCTTACCCTAGGTATCCTTCAGGATCTTCAGGGTCCAAAAATCCGGGTTGGTGAAATGGAAAATAATGGTGTTCAGATTAATCCCGGAGATCAGATCACCATTACAAATGACCCTGTAATTGGAAATGCAAGATTGGTAAGTACTGTATACCAAAACCTTCCAAATGATGTAGTATCAGGTGATCGGATTTTGATAGATGATGGTAACCTCGAGGTGGTTGTAATTGATACTGACGGTAAAAATGTGAATTGCACTGTGATCCACGGTGGAATCCTTAAATCCAGAAAAGGTATCAACTTGCCAAATACTAAAGTAAGTGCTCCTTCCTTGACCGAAAAAGACATTGAGGATTTGAAGTTTGGATTATCTCAGGAGGTTGACTGGATCGCATTGTCTTTTGTAAGATCTTCTGAAGATATCATTGATTTAAGAAGGAGAATTGAAGCAGAAGGAAAAGTTTGCAAGATCGTTGCGAAAATTGAAAAACCGGAAGCCCTGGAAAATATCGATTCTATCATCGAGGCTACAGATGCCATTATGGTAGCAAGAGGTGATTTGGGAGTGGAAGTTCCTATGGAAATCGTTCCACTTTGGCAAAAGAGAATTGTTGAAAAATGTAAGCTCGCTTGTAAGCCGGTAATCATTGCTACCCAAATGATGGAAAGCATGATTGTAAACCCTAGACCAACACGGGCTGAAACCAATGACGTTGCAAATGCAGTTCTGGATGGAGCTGATGCAGTAATGCTTTCTGCTGAAACTGCCTCAGGTAAGTATCCAGTAAATTCAGTAAAAGCAATGTCCAGCATCATTAAATACCTGGAAGAAAACGCTGAGATCTACCATAATCTCTATAAAATCCCTGAAGACGAGGAAAATTTCCTGAGCGACAACCTGATATTGATGGCTGCAAGACTTTCCAGAAATGTGAAAGCAAAAGCAATCGTTGGAATCACATCCTCCGGATTTACAGGTTTCAGACTGGCTTCCCACAGACCTTCGGCAAACATTTTCGTGTTTACCAGAAATAAAAATCTGATTACACAAATGAGCCTTGTTTGGGGAGTCAGAGCCTATTTATATACCAAACAGGAGTCAACAGATGCAACTTTTGAGGATATTGAAAACACTCTCAAGAAGGATGGTTTTGTAAATACCGGTGATGTTATTATCAATACCGCCAGCATGCCTCTTGCTGCTAAAGGAAGAACTAACATGCTGAAGCTTCATGTAGTGGCATAGCCATACAATTTGGTTGAGGACAAAAAAATGGGACCGCAATTGCGGTCCCATTTTTTTGTCCGATGTTTTTGAAGCGCATCTTTCCGCTTAATTGTTAAAAAATGAATTAGTTATTTTAAACAGTTTAAGGAAGGATTAATACAGTTTAAGTGGTAAAATATACATTTCATTCAACTGGTGAAATCTATTTTTGGAAAGTTGGGGTTTCCATTCAAACCAATCCAAACTAACTATGAAAAATATTATCAAGTATCTGTTCATGGGATCTTTCCTACTGACAATACTATCTTGCCAAAGTGATGATTATCAGGGGCCTATTCCTTACCCAACTCTTATGGAAACGGCTGAAGATGCAGGTCTTACTACGCTTGTGTCAGCAGTGAGAGCCGTTCCGGGACTTGAAGCAGCCCTTCAGGATCAAATGGGAATCACGGTATTCGCTCCAACTAATGACGCATTCGCCAATGCTTTGACAGCTTTCAAAGCAAAAGATTTAAATGAGCTGGTTGTTAAAATTGGCGGAGTTCAAAATCTTCAAACAGTTTTAGGTTTTCATGTTGTTCCTGCTGTTGCTTTTTCTAAAAATTTGAATTCTTCAAATGTTTTCACAACCCTGGCCAATCAAACATTGACAGTTAATGTGACTCCGGGTTCGGTAACAGTTGTAGATGCTGCAGGAAATACTTCCAGGGTTATACAAGCTGATGTTCAGATTGAAAATGGAGTCGTACATGTAATAGACAGAGTATTGCTTCCAAAAATTGATTTGCCTAAGCCAACACTCGTAGAAGCAGCAACAAGTGCAGGTTTGACTACTTTGCTTTCGGCAGTAACAGCAGTTGACGGTCTTGCAAATTCCTTGCTTTCTGCAAATGCGATTACAGTTTTTGCTCCTACCAATGAAGCATTTGCGGCAGCACTACAGGTTTTCAAGGTTACTAACCTGAATGACTTGGTAACCAAAATAGGAGGGGTTAAGAATCTTGAGAAAGTTTTGGGATTTCATGTTGTACCAGCAGTTGCCTTTTCAAAAGATTTAGCGGCGACCAATACCTTTACCACACTTTCAGGTCAAAATATTGTTGTCACAAAGTCTGGTAATACTGTATCTGTAAGAGATCCCTTAGGAAGAGTTTCTCAGGTAGTTGCGGCTGATATCGCTATAAAAAATGGAGTTGTTCATGTACTTAATGGCGTGATGCTACCACAAATTGAACTTCCTACAATTGTTGAGGCAGCGACTGCGGCAAATTTAACAGTATTACTTCAGGCTGTTACAGCAGCTAATTTGGGAGCACCTTTGTTGAATGCAGAAGCTATCACAGTTTTTGCTCCTACTAATCAAGCTTTCACCAATCTTCTTACTGCGCTCAAAGTAAATTCACTACAAGAATTGATTGCTACTTTGGGTGCACCTGCTGTTGCAAAAGTTCTTCAGTTCCATGTAGTGCCTGCTGTAGCCTTCTCTTTTGACTTGAAAGAAGGTGCACAGTCTGTACCGACACTAGCTGGTGAAATGCTAACAGTAACCAAAACAGGAAGTAATGTCACTGTTACAGATAAAGCGGGAAAAACCTGGAAAGTTGTTACGGCAAACGTTGCAATTGAAAACGGAGTAGTCCATGTTATTGATGGAGTGTTGCTTCCAACTTTGTAAAAAGAAACCAACTATTATTTAAAAATATGGCGAGGGGCTTTTGCTCCTCGCTTTTGTTTTTTTAAATAGTATTTAAATCAGTTTAGAAACTTATCGATTTGTTATGTGTTTCTATGCCAATCGTTTGCTGTTTTTTGGATAGCAAGGATTTTTTTAAAGTTGGACTACGAATGATTCATACTCATGAAAGTACTTTTGGCAGAAAGCGATTTTAATACTCAAAACAGAATCAGGACCATTCTGGAACAAAAAATTCCTGAGATTGAACTAATTGACACTGCTCAAAGCATTGAGGAATTTAAACTAAAAATTGATAAGCAGATGAGTTTCAATGTCGTTTTGGCTGAAATTCAATTTTGTGATGGTTTAATCTTCGAGGCATTGGAGGATCGAATTTTCAAAGAACCTATCATTTTTATGAATGCCTCAGATCTATTTGCATTCAGGTCATTTGACCATAATTGCATTGATTATATTCTTAAGCCTATCGAGGAAAATCGGTTGATAAAGGCATTCGTCAAACTCAAAAATCTACAGAAAAGTCCTTCTCAAGCATTTGGTTTTGGTGAGAATCATTCTAAAAATTCCACTTCTAAACTCTATAAAAAGCGTTTTCTGACCAAAGTTGGAAATAAGATTAAATTTGTAGCAGTAGATGATATCTCCTATTTTTTCAGCGAAGATGGTTTGAGTTATTTAGTCGAAAAGGGTTCAAATCAAAAAAGCATTATTGATCATGGAATGATTGAACTTGAATCAGAATTGTTGGACCCGATGAAATTCTATCGGATCAACAGATCATTTATTATTAATGCGGAAGATTTGATAGAGATGAAGCCTTACTTGAATAGTCGGCTAATCCTTACTTTAAAATCAAAAACCCAACAAGAATTAGTCGTTGCAAGGGAAAAAGTTGGCGATTTCAAAAAATGGATCAATCAATAAAAGGATTATCAACTTTCTTACCGGAAGGCTAAATCTCTTTGACTAATAAATGGCTGGAAAACCGAAGACCCTATCACGGTGGGCAAGTGCGGAAATAAGAAATCAAAATCCACCGTTTCAGCCTTTTTGAACCTGTTCAACCTATCACAATCATCAGCAGGGATTTCCCTGATCAGGAATTTTTGGGGCTTATCGTATCATCCGGCCCCAATGGAGGAATCATCAATACTTTTTCCCGCTCCACATTGACTGATCCAGGAGCAGATCCTTTCACTTTTCTCACATATTTTGCCCGGGTATATATCACTGGTGCAAGTGTTTCATTTTTGTTTTTGGAGTAGAATGCAGCCAAGCCTGCAGCCCGTTCAAGTACAGGAATAGGAGGGAAGTCGTTTGCACCCAATTTGATCAGGACGTGAGAACCCGGAACCATTCTGGCATGCAGCCAGAGATCATCTTTTTTGGTGTAGTTCCGCAACATCTCGTCATTGGAACTTGCGGATTTTCCTACCCAAATCGGAAAGCCTTCAAATTCAAAAACCTTAAAAGGGAGGGCTGAAGCATCTTTTTGAAGGACTTTGTCTTCTCCATGTGTTTTCTTGAAGATTTTCAGTTTTCGGAAATCCTCAGACTTTTCCAGTTCTTCAATTTTGCTTTTCAGTTTTTCTACCTGTTCAATTTTTTGATTGATGGTTTTTTCTAACTGAGCCCATTCGAGTTGTCGGTTTTTGCTTTTTCGATAAAGTGATTCTGCCAAATCCTGAGGTTTTTGGTTGGGCTTCAAGTTTACCTTGATCGTTTTTCCTGTGTAAAAATCCAGTAATTCCTTTTCAGAAATCCCATTTCCAAACTCATGCAGATTGGCCATGATCACATCGGCTAAGTTGGAAGGAGGTGCCGAATTACGAAGCTCCTCCAGTTTCTGGGATGACTTTAAGATGTAAGATTGATGCTTTTTAAGTTGATCCTTGTATTTTTTGAGTAGGGAGTTTTTTTCTTTTTCAAAATTCCCTCTGACCAACGCCTGATAGAATAACTCGTTGGCGGCCTGAATCGGGTTGGAAAAGGTACTTTTTGAGTTTTGCTCCGGCAATAGGCTTAGAACGACATCTCCGGACTTTTCCGCCAGGGAATAGAGCGGTGTGTCCAAAATATCCAGAAGATCCTGCATTAATGCCCATTTTGTCTCCAAATCAGCCTCGGGATAGCCTCTTTCCTTTAGCCATGCACGCGGCACGGTACCCAGAGTTGGCAAAAACTGGGAAGCATTTCCTTCCAGGGATTCAAATCGCTCCTGACTCAAATCAAGGATTTGATCAAGAGATCTCCAATCAAGATCCTTGTCTTCTGAAATCTCATTTCGGAATAATTTCAATGGTGAAACTCCATCCTTTTCGTACAAAAGGATATTACTTCTGTTTCCGTGAAGTTTGATGAGCAGAACTTTCCCTGAGGTTAATTCAAAAATAAAGGCTCTTTCAAAACTCAGTACCCTGCACGATTTAATAGTATCTCCGATGATTTCCTCAAAGAGGTTGATGGTGTTTCTTTTTGCTCTGGGAAAATCTTCAGGAAAACTCAAATAAATCTGAGGAGGGAGCAAATGTGCCCGAATGAATCGCTCACTTGAATCATCTCCTGTTTGAAAAATCAATTCATCTTTACTTTGGGAGAAGCAGGCCAGAATCTCTTTGCCCGAAAAAACTTTGTCCAATTCAGGACAGAGGAATTTAAGAAAGTGGTAATTGAGATGCATTAAATCAAAGTTACTGTAAGCCCGTCATAGGCCAAAGCGATTCCTTCAGGCAATTCTTCATCTATTTCGGAATGAAGCCCAAGCCTGTGAGAGATATGGGTGAAATAGGTTTGTTTCGCTCTGATCCGCTGGGCAATTGCAACAGCTTCATCCAGTGTGAAATGCGAAATATGTGCATCTTTTTGAAGTGCATTCAGGACCAGGATTTCAGATCCGCGAATCAGTTCGATGGATTCTTCTGGAATAAAATTAGCATCCGTGATGTAGGTGAAGTCTCCGATTCTGAATCCCAAAACAGGAAGTTTATAATGCATCACCGGAATTGGAATGATGTGAATTCCTTCGATTTGAAAGGTACGATCATCAATTTCAACGGTCTCTACCCTGGGAACTCCGGGGTATTTTTTTCCTGAGAAAATATAGGAATACTCGCGTTGAATCTGTTCCAGGACGTGTGATCTGCCGAAAATGGGAATATCCTTTTTTTGTAAAAAATTAAAGGGTCTAATATCGTCTAACCCCGCTGTATGGTCTTTGTGCTCATGTGTAAACAGCACAGCATCCAATTTTTTGATCCCGGCCCTGAGCATTTGCATCCGAAAATCTGGCCCCGTGTCAACAACCAGGCTAAGTCCTTCCACCTCAATATGAATGGAGGAGCGAAAGCGCTGATCCCGAAAATCGAGTGATGAACAAACTTCACAATTGCATCCAATTACAGGGACTCCCTGCGATGTTCCGGTACCCAGAAAACTGACTTTCAAAACTTCAATTGGGTTTGCCTCAGTTCAGTCAGAAAATCGTGATTTATTTTGTCGCTGAAGTCCTGAGGATTGAAATTCAGCTCATTTAGGATATCAAGAAGTGCATTAATCTTGCCCTCTAAAGGAAAATATTTGTTGACGATTACGACTTTGTTTTCTTTTAACACACAATACCCGGATTTGAAATTTCCTTTTTCATAGCGAAGAATAAATTCTGAAGCTGCAAAGAGGTTTTCCAGTTTGTCCAAAAAATGTTTTGTGTATTTGATTACCATCGTTTCAGTTTAGGAATTTTTTCACGGTAGCCAAAAGCTTATCAAAATCCAGCGGTTTTTGGATGAAATCATCAAATCCCAATTTTCTGAATTCGTCCATCGTATAATTCTTGATATTACCGGAGATGGCAATGATCGGAAGCTTTGATTTTTTGGGATCAGATAATTCACGGATTGCCTTCGTACAGGCTGTTCCGTCCAAAACCGGCATATTGATATCCATCAGAATTAGATCAAAATCTTCTTTTTCCAACATGTCCAGGACTTGCTGTCCATTTCGGGCAGCCTTCATTTCATAATTTTCGAATGAAAGGACACTTTTGGTTAAGTTGATGATAACAGAACTGTCTTCACCTACCAGGATTTTTTTGGGGTTGCTCATGGTTCAAAAATAGCTTCTTCTTTTATAAATTGTTTAAATGAATCGATTTCCTTCTTCAGAATCGTAAGATATTCCAGTAAGGTGTCGCGATCCTTTAACCTTGCCGCATTTTCTGCTTTTTGAGAATTGAAGAAAATGATATTAGCCCCCAAAGTACCAGAATTTCCCTTTAGAATATGTAGTTTTTCGGTTATTATATCTAGTCTTTCCTCTTTTAATGCAAGTTCAATGGCACTCCAAAGTTCATCACATTCTTCCAGAAAATCCTTGTAAATTTTTCGAATAGTATCATTTGCATTGTACTTTATCAGCTGAGCCAGTACTTTTTTATCCAGAATCAGCTCTTCTGTAACTAAATCCTGCTCCTCATTTTCTGTTTTTAGGGTTTTTTTCAGAGCTCGGTTGATTACCTCAAAAAACTGTTTGGGTCGGATTGGTTTGGTGATAAATTCATCAAAACCCAGATAAAGGAAACTGTTACGATCACTTTCTTCAGCAAAGGCAGTAATTGCTACCACCGGGCAATCTGAGAGGTTTCCTTGTTTGATCTTTTTAAGTGCCGTGATTCCATCCATTTTGGGCATCTGGATATCCATCAGAATCAAATCAAACTTTTCATTCTCTAATTTTTTAAGTGCTTCAATTCCATTTTCAGCACTCTCATAATCAAAAAATTGTCCAATTAGGTTTTCAAATAACTTGCGGTTCAAGTCATTATCATCCACAATCAAGACCTTTTTGCTTTTCATGACTTTACTTTGGATTTTTGGCTTTTAGACTAAACAATACATAATTGGTAAATCGACGATATTTAATACTTGTGATAGGGCCGACTGCAGTCGGTAAAACTAATTTATGTATAAAATTAGCCAATTTTTTCAATACAGATATCATCTCATGCGATAGTCGACAGTTCTATCTGGAGATGAATTTGGGCACTGCCAAACCAAGTCAGGAAGAATTGGATTCGGTTCCGCATCACTTCATTAATACTCTTTCGATAGAAGAAGATTACGATGTTAGAAAGTTTGAAAAAGACGCTTTGGGTCTTCTGGATAAGCTTTTTCAAAAACACGAAGTGGTAATCATGACCGGAGGAAGCGGGCTTTTTGCTGATGCGGTGGTCGAGGGTCTCGATGAAATGCCGGAAATTAATCCGAAGATTCGACAAGGGATCATAAAAGAATTTGAGGAAGGAGGATTGAGTTTTCTACAGGCTGAAGTTGCTCGGTTGGATCCGGAGTATTTTGATCAGGTGGATCGGCAAAATCCTCAACGATTAATGCGGGCTTTGGAAGTTTGCAGAGGCACTGGTAAACCTTTTAGCAGTTTTCGGGTCAAATCGAAAAAGGAGCGAAATTTCATCCCGGTCAAGATCGGTTTGGAAAGGGATCGGGAAGAATTGTACGAGCGAATCGACCAAAGAATGGATCAGATGATAGCCGCAGGACTCTTTGATGAAGCCGAAGCTCTGTTTGGAAAAAGGCATCTAAATGCACTTCAGACTGTAGGCTATTCAGAAATATTCGGATTTCTGGAGGGGAAATATGACAAAGAAGAGGCGGTTCGTTTGCTAAAGCGCAATTCAAGAAGATACGCGAAGCGGCAACTGACCTGGTTCAAGCGGGATGAATCGATTACCTGGTTTCACCCAAGTCAGGAAAAAGAAATCATCAAATTTCTGAAAGATCAAATTGGCTGAAACCCGCCAATTTTCGCGACCCAATTGTAAGGTGCTTTTTTGATCAGCTGATTGTATTGATACCGGTTTACTTTCAGCCCCCGGAGGATGTTTCCCATATCTTTTGTGATCTCTTTGGATGGAATCTGATTTTTCCATTTCTCCAAAATCTCCTCAGGTTTTGCGATTTCACCCGGAACCAATCCAAGTTCAGGACTCGATTGATTTAAATTCGCTGTGAGTTCCTTTTGCAGATTGAGCTTTCGCAAAAGGTTATTGCGGACGGTAAGGAAAAACAGGAGGCAGGCGCCTCCCGCTGTGATAAATAATGGTATAAAACCCATGTCAGATGCTTAAAATTTCAATCAATTTGAGGTGATCGGCAATCAAAGGTTTGGTTTTGCCAATGCAATCCGCAAAGGAAGTATAGACTACTTGCTGATTCATGACTCCTGCCATACAGTTTTTTTCTCCTGCAAGAAGGCCTTCAACTGCAGCCATTCCACATCTGCTTGCCAATACACGGTCCCTTGCGGTTGGATTCCCGCCTCTTTGAATATGTCCCAGAGTAGTAACTTTAAACTCCCTGTCTTTGTCTTTTATTTGTTCTTTTACCTTATTCATGACCATTTCGGCACTTCCTTCTTCTTCTCCTTCGGCAACGACGATAATGCTTGATGATTTACTTTTTCGAAGGTTTTTGAAGGATTTGACTATGTTGTCGAGGTTGGATTTGGTCTCAGGAACCATCACAAATTCCGCGCCTCCGCCTATTCCTGATTCAACCGCAATGAAGCCTGCATCTCTGCCCATCACTTCTACAAAAAACACCCGATCATGTGCCGCTGCAGTATCTCTGATTTTATCAATTGCTTCCAAAGCCGTGTTTACAGCCGTGTCAAAACCGATGGTATAATCGGTTCCAAAGATGTCATTATCGATCGTTCCCGGGCAACCTACTGTAGGGATTCCATATTCTTCAAAGAAAAGCTTTGCTCCTGTGAAAGTTCCGTCTCCTCCGATTGCTACCAGACCTTCGATTCCATGGGCATTGAGCATGTCATATGCTTTCTTTCTGCCTTGTGGCGTACGAAATTCTGTTGACCTCGCTGATTTAAGTATGGTTCCGCCCCTCTGTACAATATTGCTGACTGAGTGTGACTGTAATTTTTTGATATCTCCTTCGATCATTCCTTCATAACCGCGGTAGATTCCATATACTTCTGATCCTCTGTAAATGGCTGTTCTGACTACCGCTCGTATGCATGCATTCATTCCTGGGCTATCTCCACCCGATGTAAAAACTGCAATTTTTTTCATTTCAATAGGTTTAAGTCCGCAAAAATAGGGATTTAAGAAAGAATGCTGATAGTTTATTCGATATTAAAACTGAAATTCAGATTGCAGGTTTTTGAGTCAGCTTCCTTTAAATTTCTACTAACAATCTGGGAAAATGGAAAGGTTAAAATTACCGGGAACAGTGATCGAAATCTCCAGGATAGGTCTGGGTGGTATGTCGCTCAAGGGAGATTTCAAGTATGATCAATCGATCATTTCAGCAGCCTTAGCTGGTGGTGTTAATTTTTTGGATACGGCAGATTTGTATCAGAAGGGATTGAATGAAGAAATCCTCGGAGCGGCAATCCGAGGGAAACGAAATGAGATTGTTTTGGCTACCAAAGTTGGGAATGAAATGAATCCGGAGGGGAATGGCTGGAGTTGGAATCCCCGGAAGGAATACATCTTAAAAGCCGTTGAAAAAAGTTTGAAGCGGTTGCAGACTGATTACATCGATCTCTACCAACTTCATGGCGGAACCATCGAAGATCCCTTAGAGGAAACATTTGAGGCTTTCGAAATGCTAAAAACTCAGGGAAAAATCCGCGCGTTTGGGATCTCATCCATCCGACCCAATGTGATCCGAAAACTGATGCAGATCCATCCTCCGGCTACGATTATGATGCAGTACAGTCCTTTGGACAGAAGACCTGAGGAGACCGTTTTTCCACTTCTTGAAAAATCGAGCACTCGGGTTTTGGTTCGCGGAGCATTTGCAAAAGGTTTGTTGATCGACAAACCTGAAGCCGGATTTTTGGATTTTGGCCCAGCCCAAGTCAGAGCGATCAGGGTTAGAATCGCGAGTTTTGGATTTTCTCAGGAAGCATTTTTGATTCGCTTTGGACTTGCTGAACAAGTCGTGGCTTCCTTGATTATTGGTGGAAGTTCGGTGGATCAGGTAGAGAAAATGGTCAAAGGATTTGAAGAAAGTCTGGCAATTCCGCTGGAACTGATTCAAACCTTAAAATCAGAATTTCCCGCTAATCAATACGATCAGCACCGCTAGGAAAACTTATTTTCAGAGGACCTGAAATATTTTATCTTCGACCAATTCAAAAGAACCCCAAAAATCACCCAAATATGAATCAGCGATTACTCATTTACCTTTTTGCTTTTATTTTCTTTGCCTGTCAACCTGAAAAGAGCGAAGAACTCAGTCGCTGGGAAGCTCAAGCCGAACGTGTCGAAATCATCCGTGACGATTTTGGGGTTCCTCATATCTATGGCAAAAGCGATGCAGATGCAGTTTTTGGATTGCTATTCGCGCAATGCGAGGATGATTTCCGCCGAGTGGAAAGGAACTATATCTGGGCAACAGGGCGGCTTGCCGAGCTAGAAGGTGAGAAAGCAATCTACAGCGACCTCCGGGCTAATCTGTACATGACTGAAGCTGAAGCCAAAGCTGCGTATGAGAAATCTCCGGATTGGCTAAAGGCGCTTTGCGTGGCTTTCGCAGATGGGGTTAATTATTACCTGCACACTCATCCGGAGGTAACCCCTCAGGTGATCACGAAATATGAACCATGGTTTCCGATGTATTTCAGCGAAGGATCGATTGGTGGTGATATCGAGCGAATTTCTGAAGCAGGAATCAAAGCTTTTTACGAAGGAAATCAGCCTTTGGCATTTAATAACAATACAACGCCTGATATCCTCGAAGAACCAAAGGGATCAAATGGTATCGCAGTTTCCGGTAAGCTTACCGAATCCGGAAACGCCATGTTGCTGATCAATCCTCACACTTCTTTCTACTTCCGTCCCGAGGTGCATTTGGTAAGTGAGGAAGGATTGAATGCGTATGGAGCTGTGACCTGGGGTCAGTTCTTCGTTTATCAGGGATTCAATGAGAAAACCGGCTGGATTCATACCAGCACTTTTGTTGATTTTATCGATGAGTTTGAAGAAACCATCACCGAGTCTGAAGGTGAATTCTTCTATGAATACGGCAGCGAAACTCGGAATGTAGAAGCCCATGAAATCAGGCTGAAGTATTCCGAAGGAGATTCGATCAAGGAAAAAAGTTTTAAAATGTTCCGCACTCATCACGGCCCGATTACCCATAAAGAAGGAGACAAATGGGTAGCTACCAAAATAAACTGGGATCCGGTAAATGCGCTGATCCAAAGCTATACCCGCACCAAACTCAACAATCACGCGGAATTCAAGAAGATGATGGATATCCGCACCAACTCGTCCAATAATACAGTATTTGCGGATGCGGAAGGAAACATTGCTTATTTCCATGGCAATTTTATCCCGAAGAGAAATCCGGAATTTGACTTTTCAAAACCGGTGGATGGCAGCAATCCGGCGACAGATTGGCAAGGCTTGCATACCGTCGATGAAAGCATCATGATCCTGAATCCGGGAAATGGCTGGATCCAAAACTGCAATTCCACACCGTTCACTGCTTCAGCCGAATTCAGTCCAAAAAAGGAAGATTATCCGGCTTACATGGCTCCTGATCAGGAAAATTTCCGCGGGATTCATGCAGTGAAAGTCATGAAGGATGTCAAAAATCTGAACTTGGACAGTTTTCTGGCGTTGGCTTATGATTCCTACATTCCGGCTTTTGAGTATTTATTGCCGGAGTTGACGCAGGCTTTTTTGAAAGCTGGAAAAGGGAAGGGAGAACTGAAGGAGGTGATTGATTTACTGGCTGCGTGGGATTACAGGACATCCAAAGAATCGGTAGCCATGTCTGTCGCTCATTTCTACGGGGAGAATTACCAGCGGGAGTTTCGCTCTATGAATCGATTCATCAACGAGAATCCTGAAGCCAAAATTCCAACTGAAACTGAAATTCTGGATGTTTTCGCAAAAACCATCGAGCAAATGAATGCCGATTTTGGCACCTGGAATACGCCTTGGGGGGAGATCAACAGATTTCAGCGGTTATCAGGAGACATCGACTTGAAGTATGATGACAATGCCCCTTACATTCCGGTTGGACTTGCTTCCGGAAATTGGGGAGCTTTGGCAGCTTACGGTGCACAAACCTTCGAGGGAACCAAACGACTTTATGGTTACAGAGGCAACAGCTTCGTGGCAGTGGTGGAGTTTGGGGAGAAAGTAAAAGCCAAAACAATCCTGGCGGGTGGTCAAAGTTCCGACCCAAATTCACCTCACTTCACCGATCAGGCACAGCGCTATGCAGACGCGAATTTTAAAGAGGTTGCTTTTTACAAAGAGGATGTAGAAAAACGTGTGGAGGAGCGATATATGCCTGGAGCCCGCGGAAAAGGCAAGTAATTGAATTAAGAAAAAGATTTACCACAAAAGGAACAAAGTTCACAAAGGTTCCAGAATCTCAACCAAGGTCTGTTCATCACAGACCTTTTTTCATTTTGATTATTCCAATTGTAACGCTATTGGACATCTAAAAAAATGGTGGAATTAGCTGGCAGCATTCGGTGAATTGAAAAGATACCTTAACTCATGCTAAGTATATCTTTTAATGCCAGAGTGTGACAATTCCGTCGGTGTAAGTATTAGAGGAAAACTTTAAATCTTCATGAAAAATTCCACCTCACCTGCTTCAAACAAGGGGGAGCCGCATTACTGCAACTTATACCAAATTGCCTTCTATCTATCGTGCGGATATATTGAAACACCTACCTAATATTTTTTAATCTACTGATATTTATCATGTTAGAGGTTGATTGATCGTTGTAATTTGAAGTGACTTTCAACTGCAATCATGCAAACTTTACCTGGGCAAAGTTTTCCGATCGGATCAAGCCTTCAAGAAGAAGGGGCGAATTTTTCCTTGTTTTCAAAAAACGCAGACTGGGTTGAGCTCTTGTTTTTTGATCATGCCGATGATTTGGAACCTTCTCAAGTCATTCGTCTGGATCCCGTTACCAACAAAACATATCATTACTGGCATGTATTTGTTTCCGAAATCAAAGCAGGCCAGTTGTATGGATACCGGGTCAATGGCCCTTTTGTTCCGGAGAAGGGACATCGTTTCAATTCTACCAAAACATTGCTGGATCCCTATGCAAAATCGGTGGTTTTTTCCCACTTCTGCCCAAAAAGCGTGGTTTGTGATATTAAGGATTACGATTGGGAAGGGGATGAGCACCTCAAAACCCCCTTTGCTCAGACGATTATTTATGAAATGCATGTCGGCGGTTTTACCAGAAATCCGAACTCGGGAGTCTCAGCAAAAAAGCGAGGGACCTATTTGGGGCTGATCGAAAAAATCCCCTATCTGGTAGAGCTCGGGATCACAGCGGTGGAGTTGCTTCCTGTTTTCCAATTTGATAATCAGACAGTAGATGGCCGCGTGAACTATTGGGGTTATGATCCGATCTCATTTTTTGCTATCCACCGGGGATATAGTTCAGACCCGGATCCATTGAAAGCGTTGGATGAGTTCCGGGACATGGTCAAGGCACTTCATAAAGCCGGGATTGAGGTCATCATGGATGTAGTTTTCAATCACACGGGCGAAGGTGGAGCAGGTGGTCCAACTTACTCCTTTCGCGGGATAGATAACAGTATTTATTATACTCTGAAGGAAAATAGGGCAGAGTATTCAGATTTTTCGTTGTGCGGCAATACGCTGAATGCAAACCAACCGATCGTGCGAAGGATGATCATGGATAGTCTTCATTTCTGGGTAAAGTACATGCATGTGGATGGCTTTAGGTTTGATTTGGCATCCATCCTTTCCCGGGATGAAAAGGGAAATCCCATCGAAAATCCTCCCATTCTTTGGGATATCGAATCGGATCCTATTTTGGCCGGAACCAAGCTGATCGCGGAGGCCTGGGATGCTGCCGGACTTTATCAGGTAGGTACTTTTATCGGTGATAGCTGGGTAGAATGGAATGGGCAATTCAGGGATGATGTCAGGGCCTTTCTGAGAGGAGACAATGGAAAAGTGAAGGAATTCATCAGCAGGTTGATCGGAAGCCCGGATCTCTATGGAGATCAGGACAGAGAACCTGAGCAAAGCATAAATTTCGTCACGTGTCACGATGGATTTACACTGAATGATCTGGTGTCGTATAACCATAAACACAACGAGATGAATTGTGAGGGAAGCCGGGATGGGATCAACGAAAACCTAAGCTGGAATGGAGGAGAAGAAGGCCCTACACAGAATCCTGAGATTGAAGCCTGGCGAATCCGCCAAATCAAGAATTTTTTCACAGTTACCCTTACCTCGATGGGAGTTCCCATGATTTCGATGGGAGACGAGGTTCGCCGTACCCAGCTAGGCAACAACAACGCCTATTGTCAAAATAATGAGATAAGCTGGTTCGATTGGGATTTAGTGAAAGAGAATCGGGATCTGTTGCGGTTTGTAAAGATGCAGATCAACAGAAGACTCAACCGGGATTCCACCCAGAAAGAATCAACAATGAGTCTGAAAGAGTTTTTAAGTAAAGGACAATTTACCTGGCATGGTGTGAAAATAAACCAGCCGGATTGGTCGGATTTCTCACATTCCATCGCAATCACGGTCGAATCCATCAGTGCAGCCACTGCCATGCATGTCATGATCAATGCGTATTCCGAGCCGTTGGAATTTGAATTGCCACAGCTTTCCAAATCAAAAAACCGATCCTGGAAGCTTTGGATAGATACCGATAAACCATCCCCCAATGATATCTGTGAATGGGATACAGGACCACTTATCAAAAAAACCACCTATCTGGTCAACTCCTTTTCGATTGTAGTTTTGATGGGGTGAGTTTCCGTCATTCCGAGGAGGAGCGACCGAAGCAATCTGTATATTATTGTTAAAAAAAAATGGAACACCAACCTTCACCTGTTTCACATGAGGATCACCAAAAGGAGAGTCATTCCAATCACGCTGAGAGCGGACACGACAAGCATGCAGGACACAACGTAGCTGATTTTTGGAAACGTTTCGTCATTTGCACATTAGTATCTTTTCCTGTGCTTGCGCTCTCACCCATGATGCAGCATTGGTTGGGATTTGAATTCACGTTTGTCGGCGACAAATTTGTCCTGGCGTTACTTTCCACTTTTATTTTCATCTATGGCGGCTACCCTTTTCTGAAAGGGTTGTATGACGAAGTAAAAGACAATGACATCGGGATGATGACATTGATTGGAGTTGCGATCACCGTGGCATGGGCCTACAGTGTTGCTATAACCTTTGGGTTGACCGGAATGGACTTTTACTGGGAAATGGCTACGTTGATAGACATCATGCTCATTGGTCACTACTTCGAAATGAAGTCGGTCATGGGGGCCTCCCGGTCATTGGAACTGCTGGTAAAAATGATGCCTTCCACAGCACACCATCTGATGGATGGACATATTCATGATATGCCGGTCAGCAGCTTGAAAATAGGCGATATGGTACTGGTAAAACCGGGTGAAAAAATCCCGGTGGACGGAATGGTCACAGATGGCCAAAGTCATGTCGATGAGAGTATGCTCACAGGTGAGAGCAAACCCGTCAAAAAAGAAAAGGGTAACAAGGTGATTGGCGGGGCTTTGAATGGTAATGGTTCTTTGACCATTCAGGTAGTCAGCACCGGAAAAGACAGCTTTCTGAACAAGGTGGTAAAACTGGTTGAAGATGCCCAAAAGGTAAAATCAAAAACTCAAAATTTTGCTGACAGGGCTGCAAAGGTCCTGACATTTATTGCGTTGGTCGGGGGTGGAATTACCCTTTTCGTCTGGTTGCTGTTAGGCTTTCCTTTTGTGTTTGCTTTGGAAAGAATGGTAACGGTCATGGTGATTTCCTGTCCTCATGCGTTGGGTTTGGCCGTTCCATTGGTGGTAGCAATTTCAACCTCCCTTTCAGCTCAAAAAGGGTTACTCATACGCAACCGAACTGCTTTTGAAAATGCACGCCTGATCACAACCATCATTTTTGACAAGACCGGGACACTCACCAAAGGCTCACACGAATTGCAGGAAGTAAAAGTGTTGAACCCAAAATTTGACGAGAAAGGACTGCTACGTTTGGCATCGGGAGTTGAGCAAAATTCCGAACACTACATCGCTGCCGGATTTTTACGAAAAGTGAAGGAATTGAACATCCAAATACCTCCATCCGAAAACTTCAACTATCTGCCGGGAAAAGGATTGGAAGGAACGGTCGAAGGGAAAGAAATAAAAGTAGTGGGTCCTGCATACCTGAAAGAAGAGAAAATCAGCATCACAGAAACAAAAGAAGAAATTACAGGCACTGTCGTCTATATCCTGGTCAACAAAGAAGTGGCCGGTTATTTTACCTTTTCAGACCAACTAAGAGAAAGCTCTTTTGAGGCCATTCAAATTCTGAAAGAAGCGGGAATTAAAAATTTACTGCTAACCGGTGACAATGAAAAAGTGGCAAAAAAGGTAAGCGATGAGTTAAAAATGGACGGCTTTTTAGCAAATGTGCTACCTCATGAGAAATTAGAAAAAGTTAAAGCACTTCAGCAAAAGGGCGAATTTGTAGCGATGACAGGTGATGGTGTAAATGACGCCCCTGCACTCGCCCAGGCAGATGTAGGTATTGCAGTGGGATCAGGTACAGATGTGGCAGCCGAGACGGCCGATATTATTTTGGTCAACTCAGACCCGAAAGATATTGCCAACCTGATTTTATTTGGCAAGGCCACCTACACTAAAATGATACAAAACCTGTGGTGGGCAGCCGGCTACAATATTATCGCCATTCCATTGGCAGCAGGAGTTTTATACAAATGGGGGTTTATGCTAAGTCCTGCCATCGGTGCGGTATTGATGAGCCTGAGCACGATCGTGGTAGCGATCAATGCACAACTTTTGAAATCGAAATTAAGCTGATTGGAAAAATGATTTTATCGTCCGGATGATTATTGGGATCTCCCATGGTTACCACCATATAACCCCGTTTGTATTATCTATAGAAATCCCCAGCTTGCTCCAACGTGGGGTGTTTGCCGTTTCTTTTTTTTCCAGCTACTCCTCAAGCAGGATTCTAAATCCGCCCAACCAAGGTCTGGTGCCGTCGCAAAGGTCTGTTTCATCACAGACCTTTTTCTATTTAATCTCCCTTAAACCTCCCTTGTTTTTACCGACAGATCGTGCATCGATTGAGCTTGAACCGGCCAAAAAACCCAAATCATCTTCCAACATTATTAATAGCATGCCCCTCTGGGACATTTCTCCGTGATAGCCAGAATTCGGGCCATCGACACCGTTGGCATGTAGAAAATTGGGTCTTGTTGGCAAGGATCCATTCTATAGGAAGGATGGGTGAAAAATTCAATCGCATCAAAAAAGATGACCAGACGAAACTAGTCCCGTTAGGGATGGACGATTGATTAAACAGTTATTCGCCTGAAAACATGATTTTTATCAAGCTCTGAGCTAAGTTTTCCCTGTAGTTTCTCCTTTTAATAGACTTAACTTGAACTTGTAAACTCAAGCTTTGAGTTGACTTATTTTTCTTAAAATCAATCCATTAGCGATATGAAACTTTATTCCATTCCAGTTCTTGCCCTTCTTTCGGCAGTCCTTTTCACAGGAACTGCACAATCACAAACAATCAAATCTTCCCTCAACCCCAAATACGATTCGAAAGTCGACTCAATCCTGCGCCTGATGACGCTGGATGAGAAAGTGGGACAGATGAACCAATACAATGGCTTCTGGGAAGTGACAGGTCCGGTTCCCAAAGAAGGCGATGCTGCCATCAAGTATGAACAACTTCGAAAAGGACTTGTCGGCTCGATGCTGAATGTCAACGGAGTCGAAAATGTCCGTGCCGTGCAGAAGATCGCCGTCGAAGAAACCCGATTGGGAATCCCGTTAATCATCGGATATGATGTAGTCCACGGCTACAAAACAATCAGCCCGATTCCTTTGGCAGAAGCTGCCAGCTGGGATTTGGAAGCCATTCGCAAGTCTGCTGAAGTAGCGGCAGCCGAAGCAGCTGCAGCCGGGATCAATTGGACATTTGCTCCGATGGTTGATATTTCCAGGGATGCCCGATGGGGCCGTGTGATGGAAGGTGCAGGAGAAGATCCCTATCTGGGAAGCAAGATTGCTTATGCCAGAGTGAAGGGTTTCCAGGGCGATGATTTGAAAGATGTCAATACCATCGCAGCGACAGCCAAGCATTTTGCCGGATATGGTTTCTCCGAATCAGGTAGGGATTACAATACTGTAGACGTCGGTACTTCTACACTTTACAACGATATTCTTCCTCCTTTCGAAGCAACCGTGGAGGCAGATGTGAAGACATTCATGAACTCATTCAACCTTCTTAATGGGATTCCGGCTACAGGGAACTCCTTTTTGCAGCGGGAAATATTGAAAGGAAAATGGGCATTCAAAGGCTTCATCGTATCTGACTGGGGATCTATCGGGGAGATGATACCGCATGGTTTTGCAAAAGACGGGAAGCAAGCTGCTGAGTTAGCTGCCAATGCCGGCTCAGATATGGACATGGAATCGCGCTTGTATGTAGAGCATCTCACAGCCCTTGTCAATGAAGGAAAAGTGAAAGAATCCGTGATTGATGATGCGGTGAGAAGGATTTTGACAGTGAAATACGAATTGGGATTATTTGATGATCCTTACAGATACTGCGATGAGAATCGCGAAAGGACGGAAACAGGAAAGCCTGCATTCCAGGATGCCGTTCTGGATATGGCCAAAAAGTCGGTGGTGCTCCTGAAGAATGAGAAGCAACTGCTTCCCCTTAAAAAATCAGGAATGAAAATCGCTTTGATCGGGCAATTGGCAGCAGATAAAGACAGTCCGCTTGGAAGCTGGAGAGCCTTAGGCGCACCTAATTCGGCGGTTTCTGTCGTGGAAGGAATGAAAGCCTATCAGGGTAATTCCCTGGAATATGTCGAGGGAGTGAAACTCACCGAAGGGACTCCGGGATTTGCGTTTGAAACCAAAATCAATATCACGGACAGATCAGGTTTTGAAGCTGCGAAAACTGCAGCCCGAAATGCGGATGTAGTCGTGATGGTTCTTGGCGAGCATGGATTCCAATCAGGAGAGGGAAGAAGCCGTGCCGAACTGGATCTTCCAGGACTTCAGCAGGAATTGCTTGAAGAAGTTTACAAAGTGAATCCGAATATCGTACTCGTTTTGATGAATGGCCGTCCTCTGGTGATCGATTGGGCTGTTGCCAATATTCCTTCAATTGTGGTGGGATGGCATTTGGGAACTCAAAGCGGTAATGCTTTGGCTCAGGTTCTTTATGGCGATTACAACCCAAGTGGAAAACTTCCGATGAGTTTTCCAAAAAATGTAGGACAGATTCCGGTTTATTACAATCATAAATCTACCGGCAGACCTGCGAATCCGGGTTCGGATCTGGTATTTTGGTCGCATTACATCGATTCTCCCAATGAGCCAATGTATCCTTTTGGATATGGACTGAGCTATACCAGTTTTGAATATTCCAATCTGAAACTCAATTCTGAAAGTTTTGCTAAGGATGGAAGTGTGACTGTAACCATTGACTTGAAGAATACGGGAAGTCTTACCGGCAAAGAGACAGTTCAGCTATATATCCGGGATTTATATGCAAGTGTCGCTCGTCCTGTGAGGGAGTTGAAGGACTTTCAGCAGGTTGAATTGAAGGCCGGTGAAAGCAAAACGTTGAGCTTTCAGATCACTGAGAAGTCCATCGGATTCTATGATAACGAAGGAAAATGGATCGTGGAGCCGGGAGATTTCAAAGTCTTCGTAGGAGGAAGTTCTAAAGCTACTTTTGAGGCAGGATTCAGTTTTCAGTGAGCAGTCTCAGTGATCAGTTGGCAGTGATGAGTTGGCCTACTTATAATCGTCAACAAACGACTGGCAACAGTCCATACCTGTCCGTTGTGAAGCTTGATTGATCGAACTTCAAATCACATTCTATTTAGATTGCAGTAAAAAGGAAAAGACTCATAAAGTAGAAACTGCTTGAAACATCAGTAAACTTTAAAAAAGAAAATAGAAAACCCGGCTGTCATTTCTGGCAGCCGGGTTCCTCTTTTAAGGTCAATTAAAACGGAGGAGCTGATTCAACCTTTGCTGCTTTTCCAGGCATTAGCAGGATTTCATTTATCACCACTTCAGTGATGTAGCGCTTGGTGCCTTCTTTATCCGTATAGGAGCGATTGGTGAGTTTGCCTTCGATCGCAATCTCGGAACCCTTGTCGGTGTACTTATCCAGTAACTCTGCATTTTTGCCCCAAGCCACAAGATTGTGCCAGGTCGTTTCGGTGACCTTTTCACCTTTTTGATTTTTGTACACCTCGTTTGTAGCGATGGTGACATGTCCAAGGGCTTTGCCGCTTTCGAGGGTTTTGATTTCTACTTTGCCACCCAGGTGGCCGATTAGCTGAACTTTGTTTCTTAGCGCATTCATGATGTTTGTTGTTTTGTTGTGAGAATTTGATTGATCGTTTTCGCCAGAGGTAAAACTTGATGAACCAAAGTTGGGGGAGATCAATGCGTGGAGTCGGTAGTTACCCGTTTGTTTCCGATAGTAATCGCTTGTTGTCGGATAAACCTTTAAATTGTCGTTTCAGAGAGGTTTCTGAAATTGAAAAAATTTTAAAATTTGAATATCTTTTTTAAAAAGGTCTGGCGATCCTTTGAAAAAAGGGAGATTTGTTTCGCGTTTTTTGAAAAAAAGAAAGGCTTGTTCTTTCTTCTGCAGAGGCAGTCTGATACTTTGCAAGACAGATAATTCAATTTTTACCCACCCTAATTAGAATGACAAACTATTTGATTGTACCGGGTCTTGGAAATTCAGGACCGGGGCATTGGCAAACATTTTTCGAAAACTCCGGGCCCAATTTTATCCGGATTCAGCAGCAGGATTGGGAGGCTCCCGCTTGCGAAGACTGGATCAGAAAAATAGATCAGCTGGTTTCAAAATATCCTCTTTCTTCCGTTATCCTTATTGGTCATAGCATGGGATGTACTGCCATTGCACATTGGGCCAAGAAGTACCAGAAGGAAATCAAAGGGGCTCTGCTGGTGGCGCCCTCGGATTTGGAAGCACCAGTTTATTCGTTTCCGGCAACTGGTTTTACTCCCATTCCGCAGGAAAAATTCAACTTCAGGACAATCGTCGTGGCAAGCGAAAATGATGAATGGGTAAGTCCGGATCGGGCCAGATTCTTTGCTGCTAACTGGGGAAGTGAATTTATCAGTTTGGGTAAAGCTGGTCATATAAATGTAGCTTCGGGCTATGGAGATTGGAAGGAAGGGTTGGTTATTTTGAAAAAGCTGGAGTGAGAAGAATCCTCTTTTTTGCTTAAAAGTATTAAACCTATATTTGATTAAATCCTAAACTATTCGCAGATGGAATTAGCTCATTTTCAAAAACCAACATTCCTGAAACCCACTTCCAAACTTGCCAAAAAAGCGGAGGTTTTTGAAAGACTTCTGGAGGAGATGAAAAGCAGAAACCTTCCCAAGTCGATCATCGAATTTACCAATCAGGAACTCCTTTTGATCGATGGCGCATCGTCGAATGAAAAAACTTTTGCAAAGCAACTCAAAAAATCACAGACTTTGATCCTCAAGCTATTGGAAAAAGAGCTTAAGATTGTTCCGAAAAATTATTACCTGACCATTTATATGTCTCTTGGAATGGCGGCTTTTGGGATTCCAATCGGGGTGGCTTTCGGATTGTCCCTTGGCAATCTTGCATTTTTGGGAATTGGTTTACCGATCGGGATGGCAATAGGTACAGCAATAGGGACAGCCAAAGACAGTAAAGCAAAAGCCAGCGGGAATCAACTCGAAGTGGAAATCATCTATTGAAGTTTAAAACCCGAATCTTTAAAAATGGCTGAAGTCCCCATCAATCTATCTGCTGAGGTAACCGGCTTTCTGGATAAACTCGATCATCCATTCAGAAAAGAAATTGAACAGTTGCGATTTATAATTTTGAGTGCTGAAACCGGATTGACCGAATCTATCAAATGGAATGGACCTAATTATTCCTTTGCCGGGGAAGACCGGATTACCATGCGAATTCATCCTCCGAAACAGCTGCAGTTAATTTTTCATAGGGGTGCGAAAGTGAAGACACAACCCAAAGACAAACTCATTCAAGAGGACTTTAAACTTTTGGTCTGGAAGGAAAACGATCGGGCGGTGGCAAGTTTTAAGAATGGGGAAGAGTTGATGAAAAGTGCCGACAATTTGAAATCCCTTATCAAATCCTGGATCATCGCTGCCTCCTGAAGAAAGTCAAGGTCTCGCTGTCAGATGCTTGCAATGGCAAACTACTTATTACATGATTTTTTTATTCTTATGATCCTCCATTTTCGTACTTGCAATTTGAATTTTTTTCCAGAACGAATCCCAGAGCCAGTTGGGGGAATGATCAATAATCTTTCATTTAGGAATTAAGCCCTGAGTCTTATTTTTTTTCTAACGAAGGGTAGAAGGAAAAAATCGGGTGAAATAGCCGAAAATTTTGAAGTTTCTGCTTTCTTAAACTATTTCGACCACAAAAGTCATAGGCCCATTGTCACGATTTTTCTTAATTTGATTTTATGACAATGGTATCAACAATTCCAGCGTCGTACCCTGTTCTGGTCATATGAAAAATCTACTTTTCATTCTTTCATTCCTGTTCACCTTGGTAAGTTCAGGCTTTGCTCAAGAACAAGAATCAGGGACTCATCGGCCTCAAATCCGGGCAGCAATCCTGATGGCCAACTCCCATGTGCCCAACAGCACCAGTGGAGAAAAGAAAGTCTCTATTTTACCCACATGGGGATTTGATGTGGATTATTTTTTCCACAGAAAGTGGTCCTTGGCCCTGCAGGGAGACGTCAAGGTCCAGAGTTTTGAAGTGGAGCAAGATGGAGTTATTCTGGAAAGAAGCTATCCTGTCGCTTTTGCAGGAGTGATTCATTACCATGCACTTCGACATTGGTCCTTTTATTTCGGTCCTGGCTATGAATTTGAGAAAAGTGAAAATCTATTTCTGGTCAAGATGGGTACAGAGTATAGTTTTGAAATTACCGAAGACTTTGAAATTGCCCTCAATCTTGCCTTCGAAAACAAAGATAATGTGTATGATACCTGGACTTTTGGAGTTGCATTTAATAAAAAAATCTGGGAAAAAAAGTAATATCCTTAAGCAAAACCACTCTCTTTGACATTCCTACATTATGAGATATAATTTTCTGCTCCTGGTTCTTTTTGTTGGTTTTTCACCTCTCCGGGCTCAGGAAACGCCGGTTTCAGATACGGTCTGTGTCCAAAAAGATCTTCCTCAACTGATCCGAGAAGCTCGCCACAAGTCACCCAAAGAAAAGAAAGAGGGAGCAGGTTCTCTTATTCTGGTACCAATCGTTGGTTCTAATCCCGCGACTGGTTTTATGTTTGGAGTGGGAGGGCAGTATGCGTTCAAAATGAAGGGAAGCGATCAGTTTTCCATGCTCAACGGTAGCTTGCAAGCCACGACCAAAAGCCAATTTTTGATACTCTTGAAAAACAACGTCTATTCCAAAAATGAACGCTTCTTTTACACAGGGGACTGGAGGTTTCAGATCTTTTCCCAACCTACTTACGGTCTGGGTACCAATTCTCCGGAAGGTGGGGTGCTGGATTATCAGATTTCCCTGGCAGGCCAAGAAACCTCAATAGATTCTCTGGCGCAACCCATGGAATTTAACTTTCTCCGCATCCATCAGACTGTAGCTTACAAACTGAAAAAAAGTATGTACCTCGGACTTGGATACAATTATGATGGCTACAGTAAAATCAATGACCAAAAGCTAAGCTTAGTTCCCGGAGATACCCTGCTGACTTCTCACTACCTCTATAATACCAAGTATAGGTTTGATACTGAGAAATATTATTCTTCCTCTATCCTGGCAAGCTTTATAATCGACAAGCGGGATAATATGATCCGACCTTATACAGGATATTTTCTTTCCCTCGGATTCAGAGGAGCCTATCGAATCACTGGAAATAAGAATAATTCGGAAATGATCTTGATGGAGTGGAGAAGTTACCACGGCGTATCCAAACGAAATCCCAGCCATCTGATTGCTTTTTGGGCCTTAGGATCGTTCACTCCTGAAGGAGGATTTCCCTACATGGCGCTGCCGGCCACGGCTTACGATCAAAGAGGCCGAAGCGCTAGAGGCTATACCCAGGGAAGATTTCGCGGAAAAGACTATGTCTACACCGAAGCCGAGTACCGATTCCCTATCTCCTCCTGCAGCGGAATCCTGGGAGGCGTACTTTTTGTCAATGCTACTACTACCAACAACCTGGCCCAAGACCTGGGTTTATTAGAATCGATCAAACCGGGCTATGGCTTGGGATTGAGGGTGATGATTGACAAGGCCTCCCGAAGTAATCTGACTTTGGATTATGGTTTTGGAGAGAAATCCAGTGGATTTTACCTTTCATTTGCAGAGACGTTTTAATGGTTTCAATCGGAGATTGCCGATTTCTACAGCAGTTCATGAGGCGATTTCTATCGGATTGTAATCGCATCAGGTTGCATAAGTCCGCGATGGCTATCAGGATGCAAGCGGGTTTATTGATTAACACTATTCGTTTTTGGCGAAAACGGGCAACCTTGATCGAAGTGTCATTGGTCAAAATCAATCGTAATCAGTTATTTCAGGGTCTCAATGGCTATCGGGAGTATCCTTGACAAATAAAATTAGCCCACTTCTGAGTAAGTTTTTGGAAGCCCCTTTAATGAACTACTCTTGAAATCGAGGATTTTTGGCAGCTCTAAATCATTGCATGATTTCATTTAGATTAGTGCAGATTTCCGATACTCCTTTTAATTAAAATCTTCCCATAATGAAAGCAATCGTCTATACCGAATATGGCCCTCCGGAAGTGGTTGCGCTGGTAGAAGTGGATAAACCCATTCCGGCAGATCATGAGGTGCTGATCAAAGTGCATGCTTCAACTGTCAATCGTACGGACTGCGGATTCAGAAGTGCTGAGTATTTTATTGTTCGATTTTTCAGCGGGCTTTTAAGGCCGAGAAATCAAATTTTGGGGTGTGAATTTGCTGGGGAAATTGAATCGATCGGAAAAAATGTTACTATTCTAAAGCCAGGAGACAGGGTTTTTGGGTTCAATGATCAAAAATTCGGAGGACATGCCGAATACATGACCATGCCGGAAAATGGCGCGATCGCCCTGATTCCCGAGAAGTTGAGCTACAAGGAAGCCGCTCCGCTTACGGAAGGAATTCATTATGCACTCTGTGATCTCAAAGCGGCAAAAATCAAGAGCGGACAAAAGATTCTGGTCAATGGGGGGACAGGTGCAATCGGTTCTGCAGCGGTCCAACTTTCCAACTATTTCGGAGCAGAGGTGACTGCAGTTTGTCATCACGATCATGTCGAACTGGTGAAATCGCTGGGTGCGGATGAAGTAATTGATTATACCCAAACGGACTTTTCGCAGCTGAATAAGAAGTTTGACATCGTGTTTGATGCGGTAGGTAAAAGCTCCTTTGGCAAGTGTAAACCTATCCTCAAAGATCAGGGGATCTATATGTCAACCGAATTAGGATACATGTCACAGAATCCTTTTTTGGCTATTTTCACTCCTTTTTTAGGGGGTAAAAAAGTCTTGTTCCCTCTTCCGACTATCAGTAAAGAGGATGTCATCTTTTTCAAAGAATTGGTCGAGAAAGGAAAATTCAGGCCTTTGATTGATAGATATTACCCGATGGATCAAATAGTCGATGCGTATAAATACGTCGAGACCGGACAAAAAATCGGGAATGTCGTCCTTCAAATTATTTAAACCTGTTCCTCCCGAAAAAAAACTATCATCAAATTTCAACTCCAAATTCAGGATTTATGCAAGTTTTTAAAAGTCGCATTAGGTTTGCGGCACTTTTCACAGTTCTGATTTTTGCCGGTTGCACAACTAATCCGTATCTGAAATCCGGAGAAGGTTATATTCAGGTTGAGGGAGGAAAGGTTTGGTATGGGATTATGGGTGAGGGTGAAAATACTCCTCTTTTGGTCATGCATGGCGGTCCGGGAAGCACAAGCCGGAGTTTCTATCAATATTCCTCGATTGCCGAAGATCGACCGATTATCATGTTTGATCAGTTGGGAAGTGGCAGGTCTGACTATCATGAAGACACTTCATTGCTCAAAGTTGAAAATTTCGTAGCGCAGATTGAGGCATTGAGGAAAGAACTTGGGCTGAAAGATTTTTATGTTTTGGGACATTCATGGGGCACGGCATTAGGGCTGGAATATTACCTCGCGCACCCCGAGGGGATCAAGGGTTTGGTTTTCAGTAGTCCGTATTTCAGTACTGCGATTTGGGACGCTGATGCCGATACCCTGATCAGTACACTCCCCGATTCGATTCAGTTTGCCATTCAAATAGGGGAGGAGAACGGAGACTTTATGTCGGCTGAATATTTAAAAGCCGATGAAGTTTTTGCCAAGAATTTTGGCTTGAGAAAAACCCGATTGTCCAGTGAACTTGATACTGTTCCTTCGGAAAGTAATTCATTTATCTATAATTACATGTGGGGCCCTACTGAGTTTACGGCGACAGGAACGCTCAAAAATTACGATCGATTGACGGAATTGAAAGAAGTAAAAGTCCCCACACTTTTCATGACTGGTGAATTTGATGAAGCCAGGCCTACCAGTGTCCGATATTT
This sequence comes from Algoriphagus sp., assembly GCA_029945945.1. GTDB lineage: Bacteria > Bacteroidota > Bacteroidia > Cytophagales > Cyclobacteriaceae > Algoriphagus. Next base: position 126,220 of record JAQSDM010000009.1, read on the forward strand.
TCAAAGTTTGGTCCCAAATTCCAAATTCATGATGATCGAAGGTGCCGGACATGCGACTATGCATGATAACAACGATCAGACGGTCGAGTCAATACGAAGCTTTTTAAATTCTCTGAATGATAATCCATAGAATAAACCATTTCATTTTTAATAAATAGGATTTACCCGTCACCTATTTTTGATTAATTGGATTATTCTGGGTAAGTTCCTCTTAGTAAGGAATTGAGTCCTGTTTTTCATTCTCTTGATTCTAATCCAATTTTCATTTTTCACAGGATAAATTTTCCAAACCAAAAATTATTTCATCATGAAAAGAAGAGCATTTGTTACGACTACCGCTTTGACCGCATTGAGTGTTTCTGCTTTCGGAGGGATTAACTGGAATGGGAAACGCTTTGAAGGGGACAGCGTCACCACTACCGATATTCTGGGACCCTACTACCGACCGGGATCACCTATGCGAAGCCTCCTGATTCCAAAGGGATCAACTGGTGAACCGATGAATCTTATCGGGACGGTATTTCAGAAGGATGGAAAAACACCACTTTCCGATGTCCTGATTGAAGCCTGGCAATGCGATGAAAATGAAGTCTATGACAATTCTTCGGATGATTACCAATTTCGTGGGGCGGTAAAAACTGACAGTGCCGGCAAATATGAATTTAAGACGATCGTCCCTGTTCCGTATAAAGATGGTGGAGATTGGAGACCAGCACATATTCACCTGAGAATCTCGAGTCAGGATCATCAGGACCTGATTACACAGATTTATTTCAAGGGAGATCCTCATATCGCAGGTGACGGTTCGGCAGGTGCTCCACTTTCGGTAAACAGGATTTTGGAGATTAAGAAAAATGCATCAAATGAGAAGGAAGTGAAGTTTGACGTCGTCATGGGGCAATCCTTCCCATTGGATGAGATGAGTTATAAAAAGATAACTGGCCTGTATCAACTTGAGAAAGGAATGGCTGAATTCAATAAGGAAGATGATCTTCTAATCATGAAAATAAACGGTCAATATATGGAAGGGATGACTTACAAGGGCGATAATTCATTTGTTGGCGGATTGAACTTTAACCGGGTCAAATTTGAAATCCTTGCAGATGGAAGCGTAAAAGCCAAAATTATCATGTGGGATGGCTGGACTACGGGAGTAGATACCAAAGTAGAATTTGAAGGAACCAAAGTCTTGAAGTATGGGGCATGATTGACGAATAGGTTCGATTTGCTGCATCATTGGCAACAAACCAATGAAATCTGAATTGAAAGGGGAGGAATCGAGCAAAAGTGTTGCTCAATTCCTCCCCTTTCTGATTTTGATTACCCGATCAAGAATGCAAGTTTTTTTATTTTAGGTGTTGGTTAGGAACTCTTTCCATTGAGCAGTCCTTGTTTGCGGAAGGAGAAATAAAGTCAATTATGAAAGAGTTTTGGAATGAGCGCTACTCTGGTGCTGAGTATGCATACGGAATTACCCCCAATGAATTTTATGCAGGAGTCTTAGCAGGGTTGAAGACCGGAAAAATTCTTTTTCCTGCTGAAGGAGAGGGACGAAACGCTGTGTATGCAGCTGAAGCAGGTTGGGAAGTTTCGGCTTTCGACCTAAGCGATGAAGGAAAGAAAAAGGCTGACCAACTTGCGGTTTCCAGAGGAGTAAGCCTGGATTATCAGGTTGGCAATCTATCCGAAATTAATTACCCTACGGAAAGTTTTGATGCGCTGGTTTTGGTTTTTGCTCATTTTCCGGCTTCGTTGAGAGAAAGCTTTCATCGGAAACTTTTTATTTTTCTGAAACCGGGAGGCACCCTGATTTTGGAAGGATTCTCGAAAGACCATCTAAAATTCAGTTCCGTAAATCCCTTAGCCGGAGGACCAAAAGATCCTTCCATGTTATTTTCTGAAGAGGAATTGAGGTCGGATTTTAACGAAATGGAAATTCTGAGTTTGGAAGAAAAGGAAGTAGAGTTAAGAGAAGGCTTGTACCATTCCGGTAAGTCAGCAGTAATTCGTTTGGTTGCCAGGAAATTGACCTAATCAAAATTTCTAATTTGAAATAGGTCGTCAACCTAAACAGTATTGGATTTTTAAACTAATTCTCTAAATTGATCTCACAACTTTTTATGTATGAGCCCTGAGATCAAAACCTGTTTGAATTGTGGAAAGCCCATTGTGGGACGTGTGGACAAGAAGTTTTGCGATGACCAATGCCGCAATACTTTCAATAATCAGCAATCTGCCGCCAGCAATAACCTGATTCGAAACATCAATCATGCTCTCAAAAAGAACCGAAATATCCTCGAGGCTCTGATTCCAGAAGGCGATGAGCTCACCAAAACTACCAGGGATCGATTACTCAGGGCAGGCTTTCAGTTCAAGTATTTTACCCATCTCTATCAAAACAAAAAGGGAAATCTTTATCATTACTGCTATGATTTTGGATACCTGGCTTTGGAGGGAGATTGGTTTTTGGTGGTGAAAGGGAAAGAGATTTAAGAAATAAGATATTGGTTTGGAAGGACTAGGGTCTCATTCGGGGATGGAGAAAAGGAGATAAGAGATAAGAGATAAGAGAAAAAGAGATTGGAGGTTGAAATAACTCATTCGGCTACGAAGCAATCCGATAACTCGTAACTCGGAAAATAACAAGGAAAATTATGGAAATCCACCATCAAACCGACGGACACAGAGGCTCATTCTTTATGGATAAAGAAGGAGAAAGATTAGCAGCCATGGTTTACGTGATGGCTGGTCCCAAGAAAATGATCATTGAGCATACGGAGGTTGACGAAAAGCTGAAAGGGCAGGGAGTTGGGGTCAGACTGCTTGAGCATTTGGTTGATTTTGTCAGAAAGGAAAATATCAAAGTCATTCCACTTTGTCCTTTTGCAAAAGCAATTTTCCGCAAAAGAGAAGATTTGCAAGATTTGTTGAATTGATTTTCTTATACCCAAAGCCTCCAAAAAAAAATCACCTCGACCTAAATTTTTACAAGAAAAAGCATGGTTACCTATCAACTTGAAACTGATTTACCGCTACAGGAATACATCGATATCTTGAACAGTTCAGGTCTTGGAAAGCGCAGACCAATGGGTGATTCGGACCATTTGGGAAGAATGCTTACCGGTTCAAATCTAATTCTGACGGCCAGAGAAGACGGAGAATTTATTGGAATTTTAAGAGCCTTATCGGATTTCTGTTACCGGACTTTCATCGCAGATCTTGCTGTAGTCAAGGAAAGACAAGGTGAGGGGATAGGAAAAGCTTTGGTGCAAATGGCCAGAGAAACATCACCGGAGGCAAGACTTTTTTTGTTTTCTGCGGAGGATTCAGAGGGGTTTTATCAAAAACTGGGATTTCAATTGCATGAGCATTGCTACCAATTGAAGGTCGGAGAGCCGCTTCGCTGATTTTTAGTTAAAATGCATAACTTTCATTTGCTTAAAATTTCACCCAATCATCCATGAATAAAATTATACTGACCGGGATCGCTCTCATGCTTTCCGTGGGGGCTTTTGCTCAAAAAACGTATATCCACGCCGGTCGTCTGATCGATGTGAAAACCAAGAAAGTGCTGACCGAACAGACCATTGTCGTGGAAGGAAATAAGATCCTTTCGCTTTCCGCAGGATACCAAACCGGAACTGCAGAGGATCAGACAATCGATCTGAAAAATGCAACTGTAATGCCAGGTCTGATGGACATGCATGTGCACATCGAAAGCCAAACCAGCCCAACTCGCTACGTAGATGGATTTCGGGACAATGAAGCGGATGTCGCATTCAAGTCTTTGCCGTATGCGCAGATCACCCTGATGTCCGGCTTCACGACTGTTCGTGATTTGGGAGGATCGGGAGTAAATATTGCGCTGCGAAATGCCATCGCTTCAGGTTTGGTGGTAGGACCAAGAATCTATACTGCGGGCAAATCAATTGCTCCGACAGGTGGTCATGCCGATCCAACGAATGGTGTGAGACGGGACTTGATGGGAGATCCGGGACCGGAACAAGGTGTGATCAATGGGGATGCGGACGCTCGAAAAGCTGTTCGTCAAGCCGTGAAATACGGTTCGGATCTGATCAAGGTGACAGCGACTGGTGGTGTGCTTTCCGTAGCGCGAGATGGTTCGGCACCACAGTTTCAGCAGGATGAATTGGATGCAGTTGTAGAAACTGCGAAAGACTTTGGAATCCATGTCGCAGCGCATGCTCATGGAGACGAAGGGATGAAAAGAGCTGTTCGCGCAGGGATTCATTCCATCGAGCATGGCACATTGATGACTGAGGAGACAATGGATATGATGATCAAAGCCGGAACTTGGTATGTACCAACTGTGACTGCGGGTATGTCGGCTGCGGAATACGCAAAGATTCCTGGTTATTATCCAACAGTTGTACGGGACAAAGCCATGCAGATTGGCGCCCAAATTCAGCAGACTTTTGCCAAAGCCTATAAGAGAGGAGTGAAAATCGCCTTCGGGACAGATGCCGGGGTTTTTCCTCACGGAGAAAATTACCGCGAATTTATCTACATGACTGAAGTGGGGATGCCAAATCTGGAAGCAATCCAGGCAGCAACTTTAAATGCTGCGTTGCTCTTGGGAGTGGAAAGCACGCTCGGAACGTTGGAGTCAGGCAAAATCGCAGATATCATTGCTGTAAGCGGAAATCCTGATCAGGATATCAACGTGATGAAGGATGTGATTTTTGTAATGAAAGAAGGAAAAATTTACAAGCAATAAATGGAAAGCCCGGTAATTCGGGCTTTTTTTTCTTAGATATTAAACCAAATCGAACCACCTTAATCAAAATGTTATGAAAATCAGAATTCTCATATTTTTCATGTTCCTGACAGGCTTTGCGGCAGCTCAGGAAAAGACCGAAACCGAACCTGAATTGCCCAAAGCACAGGTTTTTGACTCCAAGCAATCAGTCGTGATCGATGGGAAAACAATTTCATTGAACGCAAAGGCAGGGACTATGCAATTGAAAGACGAAAACAACAAGCCAATTGCGCTCTTCGGATTTACCGCTTATTTCAAAGAAAATCCAGAGAAAAACAGACCTATTGTTTTTGCCTATAATGGTGGTCCTGGTAGCTCATCTTACTGGCTGCACATGGGAATCATGGGTCCCAAGCGAATCGTGGTAGATGATCCAAACTATAATCAGGGTGCTCCTTACGAGTTGGTCAATAATGAATTTTCGATTCTCGATGTAGCCGATGTGGTGATGATGGATCCGGTGGGGACAGGTTTGAGCATCCCGATTGGTGAAGCCACTGGCAAGGATTTCTGGGGAGTAGATCAGGATATTCGCAGCATCAGTTTGTTTATCATGCAGTTTTTGAAAGAGCATAATCGCCTCAATTCTCCTAAATATATCCTTGGAGAAAGCTATGGCACGTTTAGAAATGCAGGGGTAATGAGCAATTTGCTTAGCAAAGGCTATGCGCTGAATGGAGTAATCATGGTATCAGCTGTTTTGGATTTGCGCACCTTGTTCTTCGCTCCAAATGAGGATTTGCCTTACATAGTTTATTTACCTACAATGGCTGCCACGTCATGGTACCATAATAAAATTGCGAACAAAGGGACTGATCTTCCATCTTTTGTAAATGAAGTGAGAAGTTTTACCGAGAATCATTATGCTCCTGCTTTATATAAAGGAAATCGAATTACTGCGACTGAAAAAACTGCAGTAGCTCAAAAGCTTGCGGAATACACAGGAATCAAGTCCGAAGTCTGGGAGCGGGCAGATTTGAAAATTAATTCCGGGGAGTATTTTCAGGAATTGCTGAGAGGAGATGAAATGACAGTGGGTCGCCTGGATTCGCGGTACAAAGGAATGAATATCGATCCGATGTCAATGAATTCGTTCACCGATCCTCAGAGTGATGCGATTTCACCTGCTTACACAATGGGATTTCTTGATTATTATCACGGAGCATTAGGAGTGAGCAAGGATATGCATTATGCCACTTCTGCCTATTCTAAGGAAGGGTTTAAATGGGATTGGAAGCATCAGGGAAATAATTTCTGGGGTGCTGACGCAGCCGTGACTACCGTGCCGGATATGGAAGATGCGCTGAGCAAAGATCCAAATGTGAAGATCCTGATTATGAACGGATATTATGATTTGGCAACTGTTTTCCATGGGGTTGAGCATTCCATTTCCCATATCGATTTACCCAAATCTGCTACCGACAGGATCATTATGACGTATTACGAAGCAGGTCATATGATGTATACACATTTGCCTTCGGCAAAGCTTTTCCGTGAGGATTTAAAGAAATTTATTCAGGATACTACTAGAAAATAAGATGGAGAAACCCGGCATTCACTCAAAAAATGAGCATTTACCAATGTTGAAAAAAATCCTGATTGGATGCTGGGCACTTTTTATTTGCTCCTGTGCTGAAGCCCAAAAACCAGGACCGGCTGCTCCTGCCAATTTGTATTTTCCTCCCAGTGAAAGCTCTGTTTGGGAAGAAACTGCACCTGCCGGTTTAGGTTGGAATGAAGCTGAATTGGCAAAATTACTGGAATGGCTCCCCACGCAGGATACCCGGGCTTTTATCATTTTGAAAGATGGTAGAATCGTGGTGGAGGAATATTGGGGAAACAGATTGACCGGGCTGGGAACCATGGACCAAAACTCATTTTGGTATTGGGCTTCAGCTGGCAAAACCCTCACAGCCGCTTTGGTTGGAATTGCTCAGGAAGAAAAACTTCTTAGCATCAATGATCGATCAGATAAGTATTTGGGTCAGGGATGGACTTCTTTGACATCTGCCCAAGAGCGTGATATCAAACTGATACATCAATTGACAATGACGACAGGTTTGGATGATCGGGTCGAAAATCTGGATGATACTTCTCCTGAATCGCTTAAGTATCTGGCAAAACCCGGAGCACGCTGGAGCTATCATAATGCTGCATACACTTTGTTGGAAAATGTGGTAATGAAAGCCTCGGGAAAAAGCTATCAGGCTTATTTTGAAGAGAAGATTGGGGAAAAGATCGGGATGAAAGGTTTTTGGCAACAGACCGGATTGAATAATGTCTATTACAGTGATGCCAGATCTTTTGCCAGATTTGGATTGCTGCTTTTGGCAAATGGAAATTGGGATGGTACTAAAATCTGGTCGAGTGATTATTTTACTTCCCTTTCCAACTCCTCCCAAAAGCTAAATCTAAGCTATGGGTACCTGACCTGGCTGAATGGAAAAAGTTCCTATATGGTTCCAGGACCTCAGACTGTTTTCCCGGGAATGCTCATCCCTCAGGCTCCAGCGGATATGTATCAAGCGATGGGAAAGAATGGACAATTTTTGATGGTGATTCCTTCCCAAAATATGGTCATCATAAGGATGGGAGGATCGGGGGATAATTCCCTGGTTCCTTTTTTATTGATACGGGATATCTGGGACAGATTGTATCCTATTCTTCCAAAAAATTAAAGAGGGGGTTAATAGAAATTCGGATTAGGTGAGTTGAATCTGAATTCTTAATATTTTTCGAGCTGTGAGTAAATCTTATCCAGGGTAAGTGGCTTTTCCAGAAATCCGGAAACCAGTTGATATTCTCTGGCTTTTTGACGGTCCTGAAAATCTATTGAACTGGAAAGGATCACGATTTTGTCTTGTCTGTTAGGAAAGGTTTCGAGATACTTTTCTAAAAACTCCCACCCATTTAAAACAGGCATGTTGATATCCAAGAATATGAGGACTTGGTGGTCTGAAGGCAGGATCTCGATTTGAGTCAAGGCTTCTTCACCCTCCAAAAATTCTATGATTTTGTCAGAAATACCCACTTTTCCAAGCAGCCTTTTATTGATCAGGTTGTTAATGGGATCATCGTCCACTAAAAAAATTGCATCAAACTGAATCATCCTATTTTATAATCTTGCAAAATCCGGTGTTAAGTAGACCAAAATACAATTAATTCCCATTCCTTGAAAAAAAGTTTGAGATGCTTTTGTCCATCAGGCTAAATATGACTCTTTATCAGATAAATAAAAAAGGAGACCGTACGGTCTCCTTTTATTTATTGAAGGTTTGGAATTACATCATTCCGCCCATTCCTCCTCCACCCATTGGAGGCATAGCATGTCCGTCTTCTTTGACGTCCGCTACTACACACTCTGTGGTAAGAAGAAGAGCTGCGATTGAAGCTGCATTTTCCAAAGCCAAACGAGTCACTTTAGTTGGGTCAATAACACCTGCTTTGAAAAGATCTTCGTAAACATCTGTTCTTGCATTGAAACCGAAATTTCCTTTGTGCTCTTTAATTTTATTGATTACCACTGATGGCTCACCGCCAGCATTTGAAACGATAGTTCTCAATGGAGATTCGATCGCCTGTCTGATGATGTTGATACCAGTATCCTCATCTTCGTTCAATCCTTTAAGTTTATCAAGGACTTCACCAGCTCTGATCAGAGCAACACCACCACCTACTACCACACCTTCTTGTACGGCAGCTCTTGTTGCGTGAAGCGCATCATCAACTCTGTCTTTCTTCTCTTTCATTTCGACCTCAGTAGCAGCACCGATGTAAAGGATCGCTACACCACCGGAAAGCTTAGCAAGTCTTTCCTGAAGTTTTTCTCTATCGTAGTCAGAAGTAGTTTTTTCGATTTGAGCTTTGATCTCATTGATTCTGCCTTTGATAGTAGAAGAATCACCTGCTCCGTTTACCAGAGTTGTGTTGTCTTTGTCGATGCTGATTTTCTCAGCACGACCCAGCATATCAGGAGTTGCATTTTCCAGTTTGAAACCTCTTTCCTCAGAAATTACAGTTCCTCCGGTCAATACAGCGATGTCTTCCAACATTGCTTTTCTTCTGTCACCGAATCCTGGTGCTTTCACAGCAGCTACTTTCAAAGCACCTCTGATTTTGTTCACAACCAAAGTTGCGAGAGCTTCTCCGTCTACATCTTCAGAGATGATCAACAAAGGCTTACCTGACTGAGCGATTGGCTCAAGTATTGGAAGCAATTCCTTCATAGAAGAAATCTTCTTGTCGTAAATCAGGATATATGGATTATCCAATTCAACTTCCATTTTCTCTGTGTTGGTCACGAAGTATGGAGAAAGGTAACCTCTGTCAAACTGCATACCTTCTACAGTCTTCACGTCAGTTTCAGTACCTTTTGCTTCTTCTACAGTGATCACACCATCTTTACCTACTTTATCCATTGCGTCAGAAATCATCTTACCGATTTCTTCGTCATTGTTTGCAGATACAGTTGCTACCTGAGCGATTTCTTTTGAAGTAGAGATTTCTTTAGAGTTTGCCTTCAACTGAGCTACAACAGCAGCTACAGCCTTATCAATTCCTCTTTTAAGATCCATTGGGTTTGCACCCGCTGCTACGTTTTTGATACCCACACTGAAAATCGACTGTGCCAAAACGGTTGCAGTAGTAGTTCCGTCACCTGCGTTATCAGCAGTTTTAGAAGCTACTTCTTTTACCAATTGCGCACCCATGTTTTCGATAGGCTCTGACAATTCGATTTCTTTTGCTACTGAAACTCCATCTTTGGTAATCATTGGAGCTCCGAATTTCTTGTCAATGATAACGTTACGTCCTTTTGGACCCAAAGTCACTTTTACTGCATCAGCCAAGGCGTCTACACCTTTTTTGAGTCTGTCTCTTGCGTCTGTATTGAAAAATAATTGCTTAGCCATTATTGATTTTTGTTAATGTTATGGGTTGATTGATTAAAGGATGGCGAAAATGTCCGACTCTCTCATGATCAGGTAGTCACCACCGTCAACAGTCAGTTCAGTTCCGGAATATTTTCCGTACAAAACAGTGTCTCCAACTTTTACAGTCAAGGGTTCATCTTTTTTGCCAGCACCTACTGCGATCACTGTTCCTCTTTGAGGCTTTTCTTTAGCGGAGTCCGGAATGTAAAGTCCCGAAGACGTTTTCTCTTCAGCTGCAGCTGGTTGTACCAATACCCGGTCTGCGAGAGGTTTGATGTTCACTTTTGACATAATATGAATTTGTTTAGGTTAGATTAAAACGTATTACCCCTTCTGCACTTCCTGTGCCAAGGAGCGATTTATCTTAAAGGCTGACAAATCGGCTGTAAAAATCAAAAATCCAGATCGGTTTTCTGGATTTTTTTGACAAATGGTCCTGTCAAATTTTCTCAGTCAACCATAAAAAATGTCAGATTTTAGTAATTTATGGTAAACCATTAAACACCTATATGAAATCACTTCCCAAAAACTGGATCACAGAAGGTCTGATCGATTTCGAATTCAAGAAGTATCAATTGCTTTCCTATTTGCAGGAAACTAACAAGCAGTTTAAAGCTGTCAAACTTTATCCCGTCCTGAGCGAATTGATTGAGCACCATCGTCTGCTCGATGAGTTACGATCCGGGAAGACTGAGTTGAGGAACCTATTTCCGAAAGCTCTCAGCAGTATTGATTTAGAAAATATTCAGCTTCACTATAAGTCCCAAATCTATGATGACGAGGTCATGAAGGAAATCACGCTGATTACTGAATTTGCCCTCCCCAAATTATCCGGACAGATTGACGAGGGAAAAGCAATCTATAACTTTGTGGAAGAGCAGGTTGAGTTTGAGCCCGTAGGGATTCAGCCGCTTTACAATAAAGAAGGATTTATTCTTCTTTCAACGGAGATGTCGAGAGAAGTTCATGCATTTCGATACAAATCAAATTTGCTGCAAATGGCTGGGGAAAAATTCCGCAGTATCACGATGTGGCTTGTCGGAGTTTTTCAAAAAACGATAGTCAATACCCTGGAAAAAATAAAAATGCAATTGGTCCGGGACATCAAAGAATTGCCAAATCCGGCTACCTGGAGATTGCATAGCCAGCAAGACTTTCCAATTGAGGAGACTTTGTTACCAATCAGTAAGCGTCTTCTGCTCCGGTCAGTCTCTGAATAATTTCTGATTCAACTGCATAAAAAAAAGTCTGCTCATTGAGCAGACTTTCATTTTATATTTTTTGCAGAATGAAGATTACTGATTTCCTCCGGAAGTAGTGTCTTCAGTAGCTGCAGGAAGTACGCTTTCAGTTTCTCCAAATGCCGGAGCTACCGTTTGTTGCTTGGCGCTTTCAATATTTGGTGAAGAGAATTGGTTTGTTGAACCTTCATTGATGAAAGCTGAAGAGGCCAATGCTAAAACAAGAATTGAAACTGCCAAAATCCAGGTTGCTTTTTCAAGGACATTTCCAGTACGAGTAACACCCATGATTTGGGATGCACTGCCTCCAAAAGCTGCACCAACGCCACCTTTTGAATTTTGACCCAGGATTACCAGTATTAGCAATACCGCAAGAATTAGAATAATGGTGATGAATAAAGTAAACATATGGTGGGTGTTAATCTTTCAGTTTTTCAATTAAGTCCGCAAAGTAAGCCCTTTTATCCGGAAACTTCAAGATCAATTTCTCATAAATTTCTTCGGCCATCTTCTTTTTCCCCTGATTTACCAGAAGTTTGGCAAAAGATTCGGAGAGTAAGTTATCGTGAAACTTGGTGCTGGATGCAGCCAGATTTTCTGTGTTTTGATTCGCTTCGATTTCCTTGATGGTTGCGAGCTTGATGTCTTTTTTGCTAAATGCCTTGATCAGATCTATCTGCTCTTGCATTTTGCTATCTACGATCACTTTCTTTTCCTTTCGTTTGATTGTCTCGATCAAATCATCAGCAGGAAGTTTTCTGCGCCTTGCTTTTGCTTTCTGAGCTTCTGTTTCGGCAATTGGATTGATATCTTTCTGCTTTTGACCTTTTAGATCCTCCCCAAGTTTTTTCAAAGACTGGGTGAGTTGAGAAGCGTCAGGTTTATCATTTCGTTCCTCAGGAAGCAAATCAACTTCCTCATTTGGTTTCTTTTCAGATTCTGGTTTAGAGCCAGAGATTTCAGACTTTTCAATCAGATTTTTTAACCAAACCCGATCGGGACTGTTGATGGCTGCATAGCCCAGGCTCGATGATTTTTTATCAGGATCTTTCAAAAAATCATGGCGCGCAATGAGAACGAACGGAATCTGGAAATAAGGGAAGTTTTCCTGCACCTTCTTGAGTTGCAGAATTTCGCTTTTCTCCAATGAATCTTTTCGGGCAATGATATCTAAAAACTGTGCTGCGTTCACTTGTCTGCTTTTGTGTTGAAGATAGGGAATTTACCAGTTGGCAACAGTGGCAGTAAAGATATCCTGGAGGATATTTTTGAAAATCTCCTCAACGAGTTGATTTTCCACATCAAGCAGGGTAGTAGTTCTCGGGTCGTAATCCTGAAAGAATGAAAAGGTTTGTTTCAGGTTTTCCTCTTCGTTGTTTACGTTGATGTATTCAACCTCTACACCGATCGTAAGACGCATTTGACCGGCTCGATCCGGGAGATTTGGGTCGCCACTGGAAACTGCCGATATCGGAGTCAGCGTGTAGCGATTGATCGAACCCATGAATTGCAAGTCCCCGTTATTTTTGACGAGTTCAAGCTGAGTGTTTCTTTGGTAATATTCTTTGAGTGCTTCTGTAAATCGCTGCTCCATGTTGGCAGGGCCGCCACCGGAATCATTGAAGAAGTTCTCAACGGAAAAGGTTTTGGTAAGCTCGTAGTTGATGTTTGTTCCCGTGAAGCTATATTTCACTGAGCAACTTTGGAAAAGTAAAAACACTAAACCAAGAAAAACCAACCGAGATTTATTGATCAATTTCATATTCTTTGATCTTGCGGTAAAGAGTTCTTTCTGATATTCCCAAATCACTTGCGGCATATTTTCTTTTGTTGTTGTGCTTTCTCAAAGCCTTCAGGATCAGTTCTTTTTCTTTTTTCTCAAGAGAAAGCGAGTTATCATCTTCCTCATGGATGATGTCTTCAATTGCATCTTCTTCGTAATCATCCTCATTCATCTTATTAGATTTCTGAGAATCCAAGACTAGCGGAACCTGATAGTTTGGCGAAGATTCAGCTGGTTCTTTCGGATTAAATGAACTGTCCAAATCCTCAAACAAACCCTGATGTTTCTGGATGATGCTTTGATTTATTCCACCGCTTTGATAGGATTCAAGGACGAGTTTTTTCAAGTCGTTCATATCTTTTTTCATATCAAAAAGGACTTTATAAAGTAAATCCCTCTCGGAGAAATCGGATGACTCTGATCCCGAGCCCATTCCGGAAATAGTCATTGGCAGACGAGAATTATCCGCCGGAAGGTACTTACCGAGGGTTTGAGCATTCACCTCACGTTCTTCCTCGAGAAGGGATATTTGTTCAGCAAGATTTTTTAGCTGACGAATATTACCTGGGAAGGGATATCGCATCAGCAGAACCTGTGCTTCTGCGTCAAGTGTAATCGGGCGAACTTTATATTTCTCTGAAAAATCAGAAGTGAATTTGCGGAATAAAAGCACCACATCTTCGCCTCGCTCTCTCAAAGGAGGCACGTAAATCGGAACAGTATTCAGACGGTAATATAAGTCCTCTCTGAACTTTCCTTTTTCTACCGCTTTGAGTAGATTGACGTTGGTGGCGGTGATGACCCTGACATTAGTTTTCAGTACTTTGGAAGAACCCACTTTGATGAATTCACCATTTTCCAAAACACGGAGAAGTCTGGCTTGGGTGCCCAAAGGCATTTCGCCGATTTCGTCCAGAAAAATCGAGCCTCCGTCAGTAACTTCAAAATAGCCTTTTCTTGCTTCATGTGCTCCGGTAAAAGAACCTTTTTCATGACCGAAAAGCTCAGAATCAATCGTTCCTTCGGGAATTGCACCGCAGTTGATTGCGATAAATTTACCGTGCTTTCGCAAGCTGAGTGAATGGATGATCTTGGAGAAAGACTCTTTACCACTTCCGCTTTCACCGGTGATCAAAACAGTCATATCAGTTGGGGCGGCCTGCATCGCTACCTGGATGGCAGTATTTAGCAATGGGCTATTTCCGATTATTCCGAATCGTTGCTTTATGGTGTGTATTTCCGCAGGTGTGATCATGACAGGGTGGGATTGTGTTCGATCACTTCACCAAAAAGCGTAGCAGGTGTGCAGTCTGTAATTCTCACTTTGACATAATCACCTATCTTATAATTTCCTTTAGGAAGGATCACTACTTTATTTGCTGAGTTCTTTGCTTTAAGTTCCGCGTCAGATTTTTTGGAGGAGCCTTCAATCAGAATTATTTGCTCCTGACCGATGTCCAATTTATTTCTTTCCAGTGAAAGCTGACTTTGCTTTGTGATGATTTCAGCAAGTCTTCTCTTTTTCACTTCCAACGGAATATCATCAGCATATTTTTTAGCTGCCAATGTTCCCGGACGCTCAGAATAGAAAAACATGTATGAAAAATCGAACTTAACAATATCCATCAGGCTGAGTGTATCCTGATGTTCTGCTTCCGTTTCGCTGCAAAACCCGGTTATCATATCCGAAGAAATCCCGCATTCCTCTCCGAGTATTTCTCTTATTTTGGACACACGCTCCAGATACCAATCCCGGTCGTAGGTTCTGTTCATCAGTTCCAACACTCTTGAATTCCCGCTTTGAACAGGCAAGTGGATGTACTTGCAGATGTTGTCGTACTTTTTGATGGTGTAAAGAACTGCGTCAATGATATCCTTTGGATGGGAAGTAGAGAATCTTACTCTCAACTTAGGGTCGACTAAAGCGACCATTTCAAGAAGTAAATCGAAAGTGACTATTTCGCTTACTTCTTCACCTTTTTTATTGAGTCGTTGCTTATTGTTTTCCTCGGGAGACCATTTGTAGCTGTCCACGTTTTGGCCAAGAAGTGTGACTTCACGATAGCCTTTTGCAAAAAGATCTTCCGCTTCCTTCACGATAGAGAAAGGATCCCGGCTTCGTTCCCTTCCTCTTGTAAATGGAACCACGCAGAAGGAGCACATATTGTCACAACCGCGCATGATCGAGATGAAGGCAGTCACCCCATTGGAATTTAACCTTACAGGAGCTATATCTGCGTAGGTTTCTTCTCTGGAGAGGAAAGTATTTATGCCCTTTATCCCATCTTCAGCTGCCAAAACCAGGTTTGGTAAATCACGATAGGCATCGGGACCCACGACCACATCTACCAACTTTTCTTCCTCCAAAAGTTTTTCCTTGAGACGCTCAGCCATACAACCCAGCACACCAATAGTCAGGTCAGGATTTCTTCTTTTTACCCTTCCAAAATCGGTCAATCTCTTTCGTACAGTTTGTTCTGCTTTTTCCCGAATCGAACAAGTATTGAGGAAAATGACATCCGCTTCCTCGAAATTGGAAGTAGTATCAAAGCCATTTTCCTTCATGATGGAGGCTACGATTTCTGAGTCTGAGAAATTCATAGCACAGCCATAACTCTCTATGTAAAGCTTTTTTGATTTACCGGTATTTTCATCCTCTGTTGTTTTGAAGTCACAAACCTGGGCCTCCTCAGCTGAGATGAAGTCAATATCTTTTATTAAATTGTTCATGTAAAATCCTTCGTTTCGGGATGCGAAATTACGAAAATGCGGACAAAATGGCAGTGAGACTTCGTCTTTTATTTCCGTGTTTGTTCATCAACGGGTTGAAGCAGTTTATTGATGACTTCTTATCATTAATTTTCAGAATTGGAAAATTGAAACAATCCCAATAAATCAAAGTCTCCAATTGGAGTACCTTAGAAATCTAATTACAGGGCAAAATCATTAAACAATGTCAGAGCAAGCTCATAACAAATTAACTACCGCTTCAGGTAGGCCTTATACGGAGAATGAAAACACCAAAACTGTAGGTCCAAGAGGTCCTATTTTATTGGAAGATTACATCCTTCATGAAAAAATGGCCCATTTCAACAGAGAGAGAATCCCTGAAAGAGTAGTACATGCTAAAGGTTCTGGCGCCTTTGGAACATTAACAATCACGAATGATATCACTCAATACACAAGAGCAAAAGTTTTCAATAAGGTTGGAAAAAAGACTAAAGTGCTATTGAGGTTCTCCACGGTAGGAGGGGAAAAGGGTTCAGCAGATACTGAAAGAGATCCAAGAGGTTTTGCAATAAAGTTTTACACCGAAGACGGAAACTGGGATTTGGTGGGAAACAACACTCCGGTATTTTTCATCAAGGATCCTAAGAAATTTGGAGACTTCATTCATACTCAGAAAAGGGATCCCTATTCCAATTTGAAATCTCCAACCATGATGTGGGATTATTGGTCCTTAAATCCGGAATCCTTACATCAGGTATTGATCCTGATGAGTGACAGGGGTACTCCGGTAGGTTACAGACATATGAACGGATATGGTTCACATACCTTTTCTTTGATTAATGGAAAAAACGAAAAAGTCTTCGTGAAATTCCATTTCAAAACAGAACAGGGAATCAAGAATTTCACTGATTCGGAAGCTGCAGCGATGAAGTCAAAAGACATGGATTTTTCACAAAGAGATCTTTTGGAAGCAATAGACAGCGGAAATTTCCCAAAGTGGAGTATGAAGATTCAGGTGATGACTGAATCTCAAACAAGAGCTGTAACCTTCAATCCATTTGATTTGACTAAAGTTTGGCCGCACGGCGAGTTTCCGCTAATTGAGGTAGGAACCTTGGAACTGAACCAAAATCCTGATAATTATTTTGCAGAAATTGAGCAGTCCGCCTTCGCACCAGCTCACGTAGTAGACGGAATTGGATACAGCCCGGACAAAATGTTGCAAGGCCGTTTGCTTTCATACCCGGATGCACACCGATACAGATTGGGTGGAAACTATGAACAAATCCCTGTAAACAGGTGTCCTTTCGCAGTTAATAACTACCAAAGGGATGGTCAAATGAGAGTGGACGGAAATGGAGGAAGGTTGCCAAACTATTTCCCGAACAGTTTTGATTCTATCCAGGTAGATGAGTCTTCCAGAGAGCCATCTGACCAATTGGAAAGTACGATTGCGGATTGGTATGACAGAAACTCCAAGATCGGGGGCAATGATCATTACTCACAGCCAAGAGCACTTTTCAGAGAAGTTATGACAATAGAAGAGCAGGATAATACAATCAGCAATGTGATAGGAGCGATGAGCGGAATCTCCGGCTCTAAACGAGACCTGATTGTAAATCGGCAGCTTTGCCACTGGTTCCGAATGGACGAGGACTTTGGTCGAAGAGTGGCCGCCGGACTAGGTGTAAATGTGGATGCAGTAATGGAAAGTATGAACGCTATCCGCTAAACAAACCTGAAATCTAGTGTATGAAAGCCATCTCGATTGAGGTGGCTTTTTTAGATTACTTCGAAGGGGATTTTGAGTTGCTCACCAAAATATTGGACATCTTCCGTGATATTCAGGTTGGATAAACCTAAACCTAAAAGCCGAACTGGTTTTGGGACTTCCTCCTGATGGAGTAATTCCTGCGCCAAATCCCAAATTGCATCTGCTTCCGGAAATTGTTCAACAGTTTTACTCCGGGTTTGCTGAGTAAAATCCGAAAATTTGATTTTCAACGTAACAGTTCTTCCTTTGATTCCGCTTTTTTCGACCCTGCGGATCAGTTCATCATTCACCGATTTCAGGGCTATTTTCAAATCGTCGGGTTGAATCAGATCCTTCTCAAACGTATTCTCAGCACTGAGCGACTTTCGGACCCGATGAGGCTGAACATCGGACAGGTGAATTCCACGCACAATATTGAAATAATGGTGGCCGGATTTACCGAATTTCTTGGTGAGAAATTGTAATGAAAACTGTTTCAAATCAGCCCCATTGTGGATGCCAAGAGATTTCATTTTTTCGGCAGTGACTTTTCCAATTCCAAAAAACTTATGAATGGGAAGCTTTTCCAAAAATGCTTCTGCCTCTTCCGGCAAGATCACCGCCTGACCATTTGGTTTGTTCAGATCTGAAGCGATTTTTGCCAAAAACTTGTTATAAGAAACTCCCGCGGAGGCATTCAAGCCTGTTTTTTCTTTGATTTTTGCCCGGATTTGGCGGGCTATCAAAATAGCGGATTTAAGATTGGGTTTGTTTACTGTGACATCCAGGAATGCTTCGTCTAAAGAAAGTGGCTCAACCAGATCCGTGTATTCCAGGAAAATCTCCCGGATTTGCATCGAAATTTCTTTGTACCGATCAAATCTCGGTTTTGCAAAAATGAGATTTGGACATTTTCTAGCTGCTAAAACAGATGACATTGCCGAAAAGATTCCAAATTTTCGAGCTTCATAACTTGCAGCTGCGACCACGCCTCGTGCTTCATTTCCTCCTACAACCAGAGGCTTGCCTCGCCATTCAGGATGATCGAGTTGCTCGACCGAAGCATAAAAAGCATCCATGTCCACATGGATTATTTTGCGGATCGGTAACTCAGGTATGTTCGGCTCATGCTCCACGGAGAATTTCAAAAATAGCTTGGGCTTTTAACTGACACTCTTCGAATTCCTGTTCCGGATCTGCATCAAAAGTGACAGCACTGCCAACTCCAAAGTAGAGTTTTTTAGCAATCAAATTTGCAATTATACTTCGGATTACTACTGAAAAATCAAAATCCCCTTCCTCGTCGACCCAACCTAAAGCGCCTGAAAACCATCCTCTTTTGAAAGATTCGAGCTCATCTATCAGTTCCATTGTCCGGATTTTTGGAGCTCCGGTCATGCTGCCCATCGGGAAAGTTGCCTGAATGATATCCTCAAAAGCCACCTCAGGGTTCACTTCAGAACTGATCGTGCTGATCATCTGAAAGACTTTGGGCAACTGATAAATTCCAAAAAGCTCATCCACTTTTACCGTTCCTGTTTTCGAAACTTTTGATAGATCGTTTCTCATGAGGTCCGTGATCATCAGGTTTTCGGCCTTTTCCTTTTCGCTATTCCCGAGTTTATTCCTATTTTCTAAATCCTCTTCCGCAGTTATTCCTCTTCTGATAGTGCCTTTTATGGGCTGGGCTATTATTTGAGAGCCGGTTTTTTTGATAAATCGCTCGGGAGAAGCTGAGATGATCCATTTCTCTCCTGCTTTGAAAAGAGCCGAAAATGGCATCGGAGATATTTCATTCAATTTGAAATAGGCTGCAACAGGATCCCAGGATTCAAACTCACCGGAGAAAGCCTGACAGAAATTCATCTCGTAAGTTTCTCCTTCTACAATCTGGCTTTTAATAGTTTCGACAGACTCAAGGTACTTTTCTTTTGAAATCTGAGCTGTCCAAGGACTTTTAAGATTTGGTGATTGAGGAAGCTCACTTCGTTCAATGCTATTCCAGAACTCCTGTGTTAATTCTGTTTTACTCAAAACCTTGTCATTTTCAATTTTGATCAAGAGCTCCGGTTGAAAAAAGCAGATCTCTGGTAAATCTAAAAAGGCAGGATTTGAACTTTGGAGGTTCTCCCGATGATTCTTAAAGTCATATCCAATAATTCCAACTTTAAAAACGCCCTTGGATGGATCCCAAAGTTCCTTTGCTGTGACCGGTTTATTCCCTGCAAAAAAAGTATTTCCAAAATTGCCTTTGGGGTAAGGATAGTCATTTCCATTGAAATACGCCAAATAGGTAAACTCTTGCTGTGCCCAGTAAATAAGCTTTTGGACCCAATGCGAACCGGGAAACGGGTATGAAAAAGGGAATGATGTCATTTTGTAAGACAAAAAAAAGAGGAATCCGTGAGAATTCCTCTTTTAAATAAGTTGGTTTAGCTTATTGAGCAGCTTTCACATCCAAAACCAAAGACACGGTGTTGTAGATGAATTGATCTTTTGCTTTGTCTGCAGCTGTTGCTTCGTCACCGTAAGCAAGACCCCAGGCAGTTCTGTCAATGTTGAAACCTGCTTTCGCAGTAACTGCACCATTTTCAATTGCTACTGCAGCGGGGAATTTGATGTTTTTGGTAGTTCCTCTCATTGTCAGATTACCACTGATCCAATGTGTTGGATTAGCCGGAGCAATAGAACTGTCAACTGCAGGTGTATTATCAGAAGCAAATTCTTGTTTATCTGCAATCATATCGCCAGCCGTGAATGGCTCAACAGCAGTGATTTCGAAAGTAGCTTGTGGATGGTTGGCTGCATCAAAGAAATCAGGCGACTGAAGATGGCCCCAAAGTTTACCATAATTCTCATTGCTTTCCTCCATATCTTCGATCTTGAGACCGGTGATATCGAACGTGAAAGTACCGCCTGTGATAGCATCTCCTTTAACGGCTAATGTGCCTCCTGTTGCAGGGATTTTACCAAAATGCTTTCCGGCTGGCTTGTAGCCTGTCCATGCAATGGTTGAGGAAGCAACATCTAAGTTTAAGGTTGATCCAGTAGCTTCAGCAGCTTCCTGAGCTTCGGTTGTTTCGACAGTGTCAGCAGGTTTGCTGCAGGAAAACATAATCATAGCCGCTGCTAAGAATAGTCCGGTTTGTTTGATGAATTTCATTGTTTTAAATAAGGTTTAATTTCCATGTATAGACATATAAACTTATGACATGAAAAAAGGTTCATATTTGGAAAGAAAAAAATAACCTGAACTCTATTTATTTGTAAACCAAAAGATCAAAAACTCATACGTATGGCTTTGTTAATGGAAGTGAAAGGGAAATCACCAGAATTTGGAGAGAATTGCTGGTTGGCGCCAAACTCAACAGTTGTCGGAGACGTGGTGATGGGGAAAAACTGTACTGTATGGTTTAATGCTGTTGTCAGAGGTGATGTCAATGAGATCCGGATAGGAGACGATTCTAATATTCAGGACGGTGTGGTGATTCATTGCACCTATCAAAGAGCCGGGACTTATATCGGAAATAAAGTTTCCATTGCCCATAATGCCGTTGTTCATGGATGTACCATTCATGACAATGTGTTAGTAGGAATGGGAGCGATCATCATGGACGGGGCAATCGTCAATTCCGGGGCGGTTATTGCTGCTGGTGCAGTAGTTTTAGCCAATACAGTAGTTGAAGAAAATTCAATCTATGCAGGTATGCCTGCGAAAAAAGTAAAAGAGGTTGGGACCGAAATGACAGAAGTGATTGTTCGAACGGCGAGAAATTACCCTATGTATTCAGAATGGTTTAAAAAGTGATTCTTTTTTATTAGTTGCCTCAAACTTTTTTCCTTTTGGAAGCGTAGATTTCATTAATTTTAAAAATAATTTTTATTTTTTTTAAATCATTTTTTGCCATGCTAAAACTTTTCAAATCGATGAATAGCTGGTTAAATCTAGCCATTCTCACTTGTCTTCTTTTCTTGTTTAATTTTCTATTATCTAGTCAATTACCTGCTGATCAGGCGTTGGATTTGAGATTCGCCTATTCCGTTCAAGAGGCTTATGATGCGATAGGAATGCTTGACTTTGAAACCCGGGAAATTTACCGCTATGGGATTTGGGCTTTAGATTTACCGTATATGATCATCTATGGACTTCTGTTTTCAGGACTTCTTTTCAAAATATGGAAAACACAAAAAGTCCTTATTTTGCCTTTGGGAGTGGTTTTGATGGACTTTTTTGAAAATTTGATGGTATTAAGAATTTTAAAATTATTCCCAATGGAGGATCAGTTAATAGCTTCACTTGCGTCGCTTTTTACCACTACCAAGTGGTTATTGGTTGGTTTGATGATTCTGACGATTCTTTATGGCCTGGTTCATAATTTTTCTTCCAGAAAAGTACCTTCCGGTAGCCAGTCACCTTTATGAGAAATTCTATTTCACAAAATCCAATTTCTATTTCTCTTTGCTTTTAGGGATATTTTTCCTAGTATTTGAGTACGAGAGAAAGCCTCTTATTTTTAATAGATGGCGATTATTGATTTTATGAAAGAAGAATATTTTAAATGGTTTTCTCCACACTTGCAGCGGGATGTAGAAATGTTGGTTTTTGGACATGGAGGTTATCCCGTAATCCTTTTCCCGACTTCAATGGGATCATTTCATGAGAACAGAGATATGGGTTTGATCGGTTCAGCCCAATGGTTTATCGATAATGGACTGATTCAGATTTTCTGTCCGGAGAGTAACGATAAGCAAAGCTTTTACAACAAAGGAATTCACCCCCATCAGCGGATACAAAATCACGTAGCCTACGATCTCATGATTTGCCATGAAATAGTAGAAAGAGTTCGGTTGAATACCCGAATAGGAAAAGTTGCTATGGCCGGATGCAGTTTCGGAGGTTATCATGCTGCGAATTTTGCATTCAGGCATCCGGGCTATGTCAGTCACATGTTTAGTATGTCAGGTGCCTTTGCTATCCGAAATTTTATGGACGGATATCTCCACGATGATATTTTCTACAACAGTCCGCTGGAGTTTTTGAAAGACCTCCAGGATCATGAATTATGGCAAATGGATATTGTGCTCGGGACATCCAATTGGGATATTTGCTTTGATGCAAATCTGAAACTCCATGAGGTACTCAAACAAAAAAACATGAATCACTGGCTGGATGTGAGGCAAGATAAGCAACATGACTGGCCGGTTTGGAGGGAAATGTTTCCCCATTATTTAAGCCGAATTAAGTTTTAACAACAAGCAATTCAATCACCTTTTGATACAGAAAAACATGAAAAAAATAGGAATACTTTTCGGAATGGAGGACACTTTTCCTCAGGCTTTTATTGATAGAGTCAACCAAAAAGCGGAAAAAGGAATAATGGCTGAGGCTGTTCAGATTGATAAAGTAGTACAAAATAAGCTGACTGAATACGCGGTCATTATTGATAGAATTTCGCAGGATGTTCCTTTTTACCGTGCGTATTTGAAAAATGCTGCTCTTACAGGCACAGCAGTAATCAATAATCCATTTTGGTGGAGTGCGGATGACAAGTTTTTCAACAACTGCCTTGCCGATCAATTGGGCGTGCCATTGCCAAACACTGTGCTTTTGCCATCTGCAAAGCACCCGGATGATACTACAGGCAAGTCATTCAGAAACCTCGTCGCACCATTAGATTGGCAGGGAATATTCGATTATGTCGGATTTCCGGCTTATATGAAGCCTTACGCAGGCGGGGGATGGAAACATGTTTATCGATTGGAAAACAAGGAGGAGTTTTTCAGTAAGCATCCCGAAACAGGTCAGCTCGTAATGCTGCTGCAGGAAGAAATACTGTTTGACGAATATTTCAGAGTGTATTGCCTTGGGGGAAAAGCAGTAAGAATCATGGAATATGAGCCGAGAAATCCGCACCATCTCCGCTATGTGGTAGACCGAGCGCCTTCTTCCAAAAAGTTGCTGGCTACTGTGAAAGATTACACAATAAAGCTTTGTCAGGGATTGGGTTATGATTTTAATACGGTTGAATTTGCTGTGAGAGATGGAATTCCTTATGCGATTGACTTTGGCAATCCTGCTCCGGACGCAGACATCAACTCAGTCGGTCAGGATAATTTTGAATGGGTAGTAGAGGAAGCTGCAAAAATGGCAATCAGCTATGCGAAAGCACAAAAACCTGGTCAAATGAACCTGACTTGGGGTACTTTCATGAAAAACTCTGTAGAAACAGCCAAACGGTTTTAACCTTTTGATTTAAAATTATATGTCTGCAAATCCGCAAAAGCTCCCAAAATTCACACTTGGAGTAGAGGAAGAGTATCAAATTATTGATCCTGTGACAAGAGATTTACGCTCTCATATGTCAAAAATCGTTGAGGGAGGCAGGATTCAACTCATGGAGCAAGTGAAGGCAGAAATGCACCAATCTGTTGTGGAGGTTGGTACGAATATTTGTGAAAACGTCGCTCAAGCCAGAAAGGAAGTCGCTTTCCTACGAAACAAAATTGCGGAATTGGCAGCAAACCAAGGGTTGGTAGTTGGAGCTGCCAGTACTCATCCATTTTCCAGATGGCAAGACCAGGAAATTACCGATGATCCTCGCTATCACACTATTGTGAATGAGTTGAAAGATATAGCACGATCCAACCTTATTTTTGGGCTTCACGTCCATGTGGGAATTGACAATCGTGAGACGGCCATTCAACTCATGAATCAGGCTTGCTATTTCCTGCCACATATTTATGCATTGACGACTAATTCACCTTTTTGGGAAGGTCGAAATACGGGCTACAAGGCCTTTAGATCAAAAGTTTTTGCAAAGTTCCCTCGTACTGGTTTGCCTGAATATTTCGATTCTGTGCAGTCCTACGACAACTTCCTTGATATCTTGATGAAGACCAATTGCATAGACAATCCTAAGAAAATCTGGTGGGATTTGAGAATTCATCCTTTCTTCCCTACGATTGAATTTCGAATTTGTGATATGTGCCTCACTGTTGACGAAACGATCTGTATTGTTGCACTGATTCAGGCAGTTGTTGCCAAGTTGTATAAGCTTTTGATGAGCAATACAAGCTTCAATATTTACCGAATTGCCTTAATCCGTGAGAACAAATTCCGAGCAGCCAGAAATGGAATAGAAGGTCAGCTCATCGATTTTGGAAAGAAAATAGAAGTGCCTACCAAAGAACTCATCATGGAATTACTTGATTTTATTGACGACGTGGTGGATGAACTTGGTAGCAGGGAGGAAATCAATTATGTAAATGAGATCTTCAAAAATGGAACTGGAGCAGATCAGCAACTGGCAGTGTGGGAGGAAACACAGGATCTGACAAAGGTTGTGGACTTCATCACTAGCAAGTTTACCGAAGGTATTTAATGGCTTTGATTAACTTTGAGGTTGAAAACAAACCAAGAGGCGAAAGTGGGAAAGAAAAAGATAAATCTTGCAATATTGGATATGTACGACGGCGAGCCCAATCAGGGAATGCGTTGTATAAAGGATATTGTAGGAAGGTTTGAAGATCAGCTTACCTGCAAGATTTTTGACGTAAGAGGCAGGGCTGAAATACCTGAAATTCGAGAGTTTGATATATTTATTTCTACAGGAGGTCCGGGGAATCCAACAGAAGGCGATGGCAATTGGGATCTAAAATATTATGATTTTCTGGATCAAATCTGGATTTGGAATCAAAACCACAACCAAAAAAAGTACATCCTTTTCATTTGCCATTCCTTTCAAATGGCGTGTAAGCATTTTGGTCTTGGCCAGTTGACAAAGCGGAAATCAACTTCATTTGGTGTGATGACGGTTCATAAAACTCCTGAGGGGTTAAATGATCCGTTGTTTCAAAACCTGGAAAACCCTTTTTGGGCGGTAGATTCCAGAGATTATCAGGTAGTCCAGCCAAACCCAAAGAAATTCAAACTTTTGGGAGCCAAGATTATTGCCCTTGAAAAGATCAGAAATCATGTGGAATATGAGCGTGCGATCATGTCGATCCGCTTTTCGGATGAAATGGTCGGGACTCAATTCCATCCGGAAGCTGATCCTGTGAGCTTTTTAAGCCATTTGAAAAAGCCTGCAGTCAAAGAACAATTGATTGACTTAAAAGGGAAATCAAAGTTTTATGAAATGCTCGAAAACCTGGTAGATGAAAACAAAATCTACAAGACTAATGAAACGTTAATTCCAAATTTCCTTGGGCAGTCCATCCGGAAGATCAAAGCTTCCAAATTAATATCCCTTACCTGAATAAGTCATGATCGAGGCACTTCGAAAGCATTTCAACGCTGAATTTTCAACAGAAAAGTATCAACGTTTTTTGCAGGATATAGCCTCAGATTTTGATTATGCTCCAACGTTTCGAATTGCCGAGACTCCTTTTTTTATTCCGAATGAATTGAAGAATGAAATAATCATTGCCTGTGAGGAAGTGATTGATTTTATCACAAGACCGGATTTTAAGAAGATTACTCAGATGTCAATTGACTTGAATAATGCTGTTCCAAATGAAGATGATCACACCCAGTTTTTAGCGATTGATTTTGGAATTTGTGAGGAGGATGGCAAGATCGTCCCGAAGCTAATTGAGGTCCAGGGATTCCCGACGATCTTCAATTTCCAATTTAATCTCTTTAGGAAAATCCTCAAATTTTATCCGGAATTATCCGCTACCACTCCTTATCTGGACGGAATTGATGAAGCTTCCTATTTGAAGTTTCTTCAAAAAGTCATTATCAACGATCACCTTCAGCATGAAGTTGTTCTGTTGGAAATAGAACCTGAAATGCAAAACACCCGAATTGATTTTTTATACTGTCACAGGGACTTGGGCATCCCTGTCATATGTGTCACTGAAATAATAAAAGAGGAAAAGAAGCTTTACTATCATAATGAAAAAGGAGAAAAAATTCGGATCAAACGGATTTACAATCGGGTAATTTTTGATGAATTGAACCTTAGGAAAGACCTTCATCTTCAGTTTAGTTTCGAAGAAGAATTGGATGTAGAGTGGGCTGGCCATCCGAATTGGTACACCCGAATTTCAAAGTTTATCCTGCCATTTTTAAAAGGCAAACATTTTATAGAGACAAAGCTTCTGAGTGAATTAGAGGAAATACCTGAAGATTTAGAGAATTACGTGCTGAAGCCGCTTTTTTCATTTTCAGGTTCGGGAGTAGTCTTCCATGTAACTCCCTCAGATATCGAAGCAGTAAAAGAAAAAGACCTTTACATTTTACAAAAGAAAGTTCACTATTCTCCCGTTTTGCAGTCTCCAGATGGAAAGGTAAAAGCGGAAGTCAGAATCCTGGCACTTTGGCCTGAAGGAGACAAGCGGCCGACATTAGTTGGTAATCTGGTTCGCCTCAGCAGGGGGGAGATGATAGGAGTAAAATTCAATAAGGACAAAGATTGGGTAGGAGGTACAATCGGATTGTTCCAAAAATAAAAAGCCGGATATACCGGCTTTTTATTTTTAAGGATTCCAGCTTCCCGGATCCTTTCTCCATTCTGAGAGGGATTTGAGCGCTTTGTCATCAATGTAGTTTTGTTCAACTGCTCGGGGAAGAAGTTCTTCGTAATTACTCAGACAAATCAATTTCACGTTGGTATCTGCAAAGTTTTTGGCAGCAATATCAAATCCGTAACTGAAGATGGCAACCATGCCTAATACTTCAAAACCAGCTTCGCGAAGATCCTGAACAGCCTTGAGAGAACTTCCACCTGTAGAAATAAGATCTTCCACCACGACAACTTTTTGTCCCGGAACAACTTTACCCTCAATCATATTTTCCATCCCATGTCCTTTTGCTTTGGATCGGACATAAATGAATGGAAGATTAAGATCATTTGCGATCAAAGCTCCTTGAGGAATACCTGCAGTTGCTACACCTGCGATAGCTTCTGCATTAGGAAAGAAATGACACACAGACCGAACTAATTGCTCTTTGATTAAATTTCTGACATGAGGAAAAGAAAGAGAAAGTCTATTGTCACAATAGATGGGTGATTTCCAGCCGGATGCCCAAGTGAAAGGTTTATCAGGTTGAAGCCTGATAGCCTGGATTTCAAGTAGTTTGTCTGCCACTTCAGCGGCTACCGATTTATCTAAAATTTCCATACCTCAAAAATAAGAGATTAACTTCTGTGAAGGTTGTGGCAACTGAATTTTTTATGCATTTTTGACCAAAACCAGTTTATCCCAACTCCCGATTCCCGAATGAGAATCTTTGTGAATGACAAACCTCTGGACTTAATCAGTTATGAGGAATTAGATCCAGGAAAAACGTACGAATCCATCTTTCAACCGGAAGATGAATTACAGGCTCACTTTCCCTGGCAAGATGACGTTCTTTTTCACGAACCTTCTCACGACCTTATTATTCGACTTTTATATCTTCTTAGGACCAGGAAATTAAGAGATTTAGATTCGGTTACGCTAGTGACAAAAGATAAACCTGCATTAAAGCAATTTGTGAAAAGCCGTTTTTTAATTATCAAAGCTGCGGGAGGTGTGATTGCCAAGAAGGATAAAATTTTACTGATTTACCGATTAGGAAAGTGGGATTTCCCGAAGGGAAAATTTGACAAAGGTGAAACTCCTGAGCAATGTGCGATGCGTGAAGTTGAAGAAGAATGCGCTATAAAAGTCAAAATGAACACGCATGTGTGTAATACATGGCATACTTACACTCAAAACAGAAAAAGTATTCTTAAAAAAACCTTTTGGTATGCCATGGATTGTGTCAATGACTCAACCATGAAGCCGCAGGAAGAAGAGGGGATTGAAGATATTCGATGGTTTTATGAGTCAGAAGCAAAAACGGCTCTGATTAATTCTTATCCATCGATGAGGTTTCTTTTTAAGCAATACCTCAAAAATCACAGTAAACCTCAGACTTTGTAGGGAAGAAACTCATTCACGTCGGTTCCATATCGGTGAACTTCCCTGATAATTGTTGAGCTGATGGAGGCGTATTCCGGAGAAGTTATCAGGAAAACAGTTTCCAATTCTTCATTCAGATATCTATTCATCTGACTGATGGTATTTTCATATTCAAAGTCGGTGGTATTTCTTAATCCTCTGATCAGGAATTGAGCATCGTGTTTCTTTGCCAAAGTTGAAGTGAGTTCATTATAGACAATCACTTTGACTGATTTGATATCCGAATAGACGCTTTCGATTTTTTCGACCATCAAGTCAATATCGAAATACCTGTTTTTTTTAGTAGAGTTGTAACCGATTCCGATAATCACTTCATCAAAAATTTTCAAGCTTCTCATCACGATGTCATGATGCCCCATAGTGTATGGATCAAATGAACCCGGGAAAATGGCTACTTTTTTCATGGTATTATTTGTTGGGTTACTGGACGAATCTTGTGGAGAATTGGACTAGTCAAATTGCCAATTGGTCTCAAAAAGATTCACCGATTTCAAGTGCTTGAATCCATGAGAATAATTCTGATTGGCATGTGGATTTATCAATCGAGCATGATGAAAATATTTTTTACACCATTCTTCGGTAATTCCATTCATCTCGGAGGCTCCGAAAATACTCAACCGAACATGATTCCTATCCAATTTCAATTGATTAATCAGGATTATTGAATATTTGAGAATATCTTCTTTATCTGTGATTTCAAACATATTGAAGGCACTCAGCTCCTGATCAACAAATACAGCTGCATACATATGGGTGCCAAAAACGGAAAGAAGGATTTCCTGTCCGATTAAATTGAATCGTTCTTTGAAGAGATAGGATAAGAACGAACATGCTCCATGATAAAAAGAAACTTCAGAGAATCTTGCTTTAAGTATCCTTTTAATTTTGTCAGGAATGAATGAAACAACCTGAAGGTTGTTGCTGTCCAAAGGTGTACTGAAAAAAGTATTTTCTTTTTTCAGGTCTGTCGAGAAAGTAAGATAAGTTTCTTCATTTCCTGGCGAGAAAAGAACACCCGGAACCAAGCTGAAGCCGTCATGGTGAAGGTAAATTTTTGCAGGAACATCATTTCTTAGAAGTTGATCAGAAAGAATCAACTGTTCCAGATTATTCCAGTTGAAATGGGCATAAAAATGGATTCCAATGTTTGCCTGATTTTTGTCTTTAGCAAAAATGTACAGGGAATCGGGGTATAAAAAAAGTGATAAGCTCGCTGTGTCTTCCACATCAAACTTATCACTTTTAAAAACTTTAAGGTTGTTTTCCAAAATCCGGATGGATTATTTCCAGTTACCTTCAGTGGATGCGTCAGTTCTTGAACCTACTTTAAGAGCTTTTTCGTTGTTGTTTAGCTGTCTTTCAGGATTAACCGGTGCAGGATCTCTGATTTCGAATACGTTGATCTGATAAGAGTTTCTTTCGATTTTATCAGCAAAGAATTCAAATTGCTTTCCGCCTGAACCTGGAACTGTTGCCATCACTTCCAGATTGAAATCAGGATATTTTCTTTCGTTGAAAAGTGAGTCCATTACTGAAACCGAACCAAGAGTGTCAAATGTTACAGTAATTTCTTCTTTACCATATTCCAACAATTTTGTGGTTTCTGTACGCTGAACGATCCAGATTTTACCAGTTTGGATGAAATTTTTAAGGTCGTTCCAATTGTCAGCATATTTACCGTTTGATGCTTGATAAGCTAATTCGGCATCACGAAGCATTTGGAGTTTTTCAATAGTGGCTGCTTCAATCAAAGCAATTCTTTTCTCTTGCTCGACTACATCGTCCACACCTTTATAAAGGTAATAGCCAAGTCCAGCTGCGACTAAGAAGAATACTAAGGATAATACTTTAGGTAGATTCATTTTTGATAATATTTAAAATCTGGGTAAGGTTGAAGGGTTTTTAGAGGTGCTATTTTATGGAAATATTTTCAAAATTAAAATATCCTTTATACAATCCTACGGCCTCAAGTGATTTAATTCCCCAAAAGATTTTATGAAGGGAATTTTGAGGCAAGGAATGGATGTCTTTTATCCCCATCCATCGTATTTCATCGATAATTTGATTCTCTGCGTTAAGTTCGGGATCTGTTCCGAGTTTTAAATCACCGCTTGTCCATTTTACGGAAAAAAAATGTTCTAAAGCGTGCAAAGGAGGGTTTAGGTACTCATGGACGAATAAATAATCTAAAACTTCCACATTCAATCCGGTTTCCTCTTGAAATTCCCTCTTTAGATTTGTTTTGGCATTTTGACCAAACTGCATTCCACCTCCGGGAACTGACCACAGGATTCGGCCGTTTCCCATCAGATGCTTGATCATTAATATTTTTTCATCTTGGATCAAAATGCCATTTACTCGCATTCGGAGTTGATTCCCAAATTTAGATTCAATTTCCTTGCTGATGTTGTCTTTTGGCATTTACATTCGTTTCTATGAGTAAAGATAATCCATTGGTCAGGCCTTCCGAATTACTTCGAAAAAATTTCCCTTTCTAACCTACATTCGGACAAGCCAGCTTTTTGTCCAAAATGGACAAGTTTCTGCTTCTGGATTCTGAGCAAAAGCCAACCTTTGTCCTCAGGGGTTATGCCGGTACTGGAAAGACCACGGTGATATCTGCCTTAGTTAAGTCTTTGCCAAGGTTAAATATGCGTTCGCTTCTTTTGGCACCGACCGGAAGAGCAGCGAAAGTAATGAGCAATTACAGTGATAGGGCCGCATATACCATTCACAAGATAATTTATAAGCCCAAAAGTGAGGATGGGTCTTTGGGCGGAGGATTTATCCTTCAGAAAAATTACTACAAGGAGACTGTATTCATCGTGGATGAGTCATCGATGCTCGCGGATGACGGCGGGATGTCCGGCAATCTTCTTGGAGATCTGATCAGCTTTGTTTTTCACGGGAGTGGAAATAGGCTGATTCTCGTGGGTGATACAGCCCAGCTTCCTCCTGTGGGCAGCGAGTTTAGTCCGGCCTTGGAATCCGGGTATTTATTGCGGCATTTCAGACTGGATGCTGATCAGATCGAGCTAACAGAAGTAATGAGACAGCGACTTGAGTCCGGGATATTGTATAACGCAACGAATCTCAGAGAACAATTGAAAGCAGAAGTTCCCCAGGTTAGGATCAATACAAGTATGTTTCGGGACATCTTCAAAATGACCAGTGAAAAGCTGGAAGATGGTCTCCGGTACGCTTACGGGAAATTTGGAACAGAAAATACAACCATTGTGACCCGATCAAACAAAGCTGCTGTACAATACAATCTCTACATAAGAAAGTTGATCCATTTTTATGAAGATGAAATAAGTACAGGGGATTTGCTGATGATTGTCAAAAACAATTACACCTATATGGCGGAATCAGAAAAAGTCAATTTTCTGGCAAATGGCGATATGGCAGAAGTCATGAAGATTCGATCATTTGAAGAATTATATGGATTTCGCTTTGCGACTTTGGAATTGCGGTTGTTGGATTACCCGGAAGAACCCCAATTTGAGGCAAAAGTGATTTTGGATACGCTCTATTCGCCCAGTCCTTCACTTACCCGGGACGAATATAGAAGCCTATATGCGCAGGTTTCGGAAGACTATGCAGATGTGGCCAGCAAAGTAGAGCGCCAGGAATTGATTCGAAAAGACCCGTTTCTGAATGCTTTACAAGTAAAGTTTGCCTATGCTCTCACATGTCATAAAGCACAGGGAGGACAATGGAAAGCCGTTTTTGTGGATCAGGGGTATTTGAAAGAGGATCAGGTAGATAAGGATTTTACAAGATGGCTTTATACTGCTATTACCAGAGCCACTGAGGAATTGTATTTAGTGAATTTCTCCCCTTCCTTTTTTATGAAGCAGAAAGAAGAAAATTGATAAGGCCTGAGTTTGCAACTTTTAACCTCCTTAAAACGTCTGTTTGGCATTGAATTTTCATTATCTGAATTAAATCAGCCCGAAATTGGTTTCTTTGATGTTGATCGAAAAAATTTAATATTTGAATTAAATAAGAACAAAAAGCTATGAAAAAATTAGGATTCCTTTTGACTTTGTTTGCCTTGGCGTTAGTATTTCAAGCCAATGCACAGGATCAGGCAGCAGGAGCTGTGATCACCTTCAAAGAAAAATCAATCGACTTTGGAGACCTCACCCAAGGTGAAAAAGTTTCTCACACGTTCCAACTGACTAATACAGGTACGGCTCCTTTGATTATTTCAAATGTCGCTGCTACTTGTGGATGCACTGTGCCTAGCTGGCCAAAAGAACCAATCGCTCCGGGTAAAACTGCTGAGATTCAGGTTTCTTTCAACTCAACCGGAAAAATGGGCAAGCAAAACTCAGTAGTTAGAATTTATTCTAACGCATCTGAGCCTATTGAAAAGGTATCGTTGATTTCAAACGTGATCCCAAAAACAAATTGATTATAAAATTTTAAATTGATAAGAGCCTGTCATACTTTTGACAGGCTTTTTTTATACCAAAAACCCCCTTTCGCTATGGAAATTTTCATGCATTCAGAAACATGGATCGCATTACTTACTTTGACATTTCTTGAAATCGTCTTGGGAGTCGATAACATTATCTTCATTTCCATTGTCTCAAACAAGCTTCCTGTAGAGCAGCGGGCAAAAGCAAGAACACTTGGTTTAAGCCTTGCACTTTTCTTCAGAATCGGCCTCCTACTGGGGATTTCATACATCATTCAGTTCAAGGAGCCCCTGTTTACCTTTTTTGATCATGGATTCAGTGGAAGGGATTTGATTCTGGGAGTAGGGGGTCTTTTCCTTCTCTACAAATCCACTATGGAGATTCACCATAAGATGGAAGGTGATCCTGAAGAAATTAAAGCTTCTGCAGCGAAAAGTTTTAGCAGCGTAATCTTACAGATCATTTTTCTGGATATTATTTTCTCATTTGACAGTATCCTCACTGCGGTGGGATTGGTTGATCACGTGAGTATTATGATCATTGCTGTGGTTATTTCGATGGGAATTATGATGACTTTCGCCGGGAAAATCAGCGACTTTATCAATTCTCACCCTACTTTGCAGGTCTTGGCGCTCTCATTCTTGATCCTGATCGGATTCATGCTCCTTCTTGAAGGATTCCACTTTGAGGTACCAAAAGGCTATATATACTTTGCGGTATTTTTCTCATTGGCAGTTGAAGTCATCAATCTGCGATTGAAGAAAAAGACTACAAAACATGTGGAGCTGATCCCCAGAATGAAAGAAGAAGAGGAAGAAAAATAAAAATGGAACCCCGGAATACAAACCGGGGTTTTTTCATAGATTTTATTTCATATGGCGAAGAAAGCAGAACGAAAAGTAACGATGGGTCAGGTCTTCAAGACCATTATTTGGCCCCGCAGAAAGCAATTGTTTTTAGGATTATTCCTTATCATCATCAGCAGGCTTTCCGGATTGATTCTGCCGGGTGCAAGTAAGTATCTCATCGATGATGTGATTCCATCAAACGATCTTGATTTGCTGAAATGGCTGATTCTGATAGTTGTTGGTGCTATTGTTGTCCAATCAGTTACTTCCTATTCTTTAACTCAGATACTTAGTGTAGAAGCCCAAAACCTGATTGCAAAACTCAGATCACAGGTTCAAAGTCACATCATCAAACTTCCGATTCGATTTTTTGATAATACAAAAACCGGTGAATTGGTTTCAAGAATTATGACCGATGTGGAAGGCGTGAGAAATCTTGTCGGTACCGGGTTTGCTCAAATGATTGGCGGAGTCTTGACTGCAATCATTTCCTTGATTTTATTGATTTCTATCAGTCCTCTGATGACGCTCTACGTGCTTGCTCCGGTAGCGATTTTTGGAGTAGTTTCTTTGAAAGCCTTCAGCAAAATCAGGCCTATTTTCCGGGAACGCGGAAAAATCAACGCCCAGGTAACGGGTCGTCTGACAGAAACACTTGGAGGAATCCGAGTGATCAAAGGTTTCAATGCCGAAGCCCAGGAGATCAGGACCTTTGAAAAAGGTGTTGACTTGCTTTTCCAAAATGTGAAAGCCAGCTTAACTGCAACCAGTTTTGTAACATCTGCAGGTACCTTACTTCTTGGATTGGCTTCTGCAGGAATCATGGGAATGGGCGGATACATGATTATGCAAGGGGAAATGACATTCGGAGATTTTCTTGCTTTTACACTTTACCTGGGTTTTATGATTGCACCGATTGTTCAGATGTCCAATATCGGAAGTCAGTTGACGGAGGCTTTTGCCGGGTTGGATCGTACGGAGGAAATCATGAATACACCTTTGGAAGCTGATGATCGTAAGCGAACACTGGATTTGAAAGAATTCAAGGGAGATATGGTTTTCGATAATGTGTCTTTTGCCTATGAGTCCGGCAAAGAGGTGGTGAAAGGGATCTCATTTGAAGCTCCTTCAGGCTCAGTGACTGCTTTGGTCGGAACATCTGGTTCCGGGAAAACAACCATTGCAGGATTGGCAGCAACTTTTTTAAATCCCGATTCAGGCACAATCATTTTGGATGGGCATGATTTGCAAACGATCACGCTGGAATCCTTCAGGTCCCGATTGGGAGTGGTTTTGCAGGATGATTTTCTTTTTGAGGGAACCATCCGTGATAATATCCTTTTCCCGAGACCGGATGCCAGTTCAGAGCAATTACAACTAGCAGTACGAGCAGCTCATGTGCAGGAGTTTTCAGATCGATTTGAAGATGGTCTGGACACGTTGATTGGTGAAAGAGGGGTAAAGCTTTCCGGAGGACAAAGACAGCGGATTGCGATTGCCAGGGCGATTTTGGCAGATCCAAGGATTTTGATTTTGGATGAGGCTACTTCAAATCTTGATACTGAATCTGAAACGTTGATTCAGGCGAGTTTGAAAGAACTAATGAAAGGCCGAACCACTTTTGTGATTGCCCATAGATTGAGCACGATTCGCCAGGCTGATCAAATCCTGGTGATTGAGCAAGGAAAAATCGTGGAGCAAGGAATGCATGATGAGCTGATCGCCAAACAAGGAAGGTATTATCAATTGTATACCTACCAGGCAAGGATTTAAATCAAATTCAAACAATCCTCCTGATCAAATCCACCACTTCCCCGATTCGCTCTGCTTGATAAAATCGATCGTGAGTTATCTCATGATCGATTTGCTCATGGAGCCAAGTGATGTGAAATGGAATATGAATAGCATGCCCGCCCAACTCAAGGACTGGTAGAATATCTGATTTCAGACTATTTCCCAGCATCAGGAATTCTTCAGGTGCCACATCCAGATGACGGATTAGTTTAGCGTAATCAGCCGGACGTTTATCACTCATGATTTCAATGTGGTGAAAATGCGGCTCGAGGCCTGATTTTTTCAGCTTCCGTTCCTGATCAACCAAATCTCCTTTTGTAGCCATCACGATGCGATAATTGCCGTTCAGTTCTTTCAGGACGGCTTCCACTCCGGGGATTAATTCCACTGGTTTGGCCAGCATATCTTTTCCGATTTCCAGGATCTTTTCAATCATTTCCAAAGGCATTTTTTGATCAGTAATTCGCATGGATGTCTCGATCATGGAAAGCATAAAGCCTTTGATCCCATAGCCATACAGGCCAAGATTTTCAATTTCCGTCCGGAAAAGTTCCTTCATGATGCTGTGATGAGGCATAAAATCCTCCAGAAGGGAAGCGAATTTTTCTTCTGATTCCCTAAAAAACGGTTCATTCACCCAAAGGGTGTCGTCAGCATCGAAGGCTATTACTTTGAGAGGCATATTTTTTTGTCAACTGTCAACTGTCCACAGACAACGGCCATGGAATTACAAAAATATAATTACTGCTAATGGATTGGTTTTGGTAATGTTGCGAATTTCTATTTCTGTAAAGTGGTCGACTGTCGTCTGTGGACCGTTGACAAAAATTAAAGATCTTTCATCCAAGCCAAAAGCACATTTCTCCAGCTTTCTACAGCTCCTTTTCCCAATCCGAAAGCAAACCCGTGTCCACCTGTTGGGTAAATATGGAGGGAAGCTTTCACTCCGTTTTTATGAAGAGCCTGATAATAAAGAAGGGAATTCTCGATAGGAACTCCTTTGTCATCCTGCGCATGAACCAGAAAAGTGGGAGGGGTCTCAGCATTTACATTCAATTCCCCGGAAAACCGATCTTTCAATTCTTTAGATGCATTATCGCCAATGAGGTTTTTTCGCGAACCTCCATGTACTGCACCTTCTTGGAAAGTAATCACCGGATAAGCTAATATGGAGAAATCCGGTCTTGCCGAAAGTGTGTCGATGGCGTCTTTAGGCCGATCAACTTCGTGCTTATACTGGGTGCTGACCGTAGATGCTAAGTGACCTCCTGCTGAGAAACCCATCACGCCAACTTTTGTCGGATCGATGTTCCAAGCGGCAGCGTTTTGTCTTACAAGACGAATAGCCCGCTGTGCATCCATGAGTGGAACTTCTTTGGGATCGGTAAGAGATTTGGAAATAGGAAGGCGGTATTTGACCACAATCCCGGCAATCCCCTGAGAATTCAGCCACTTGGCAAAGTCAGTACCTTCCCAATCATAAGCCAGAATCCCGTATCCTCCTCCGGGAAAGATTACCACAGCTTTTCCCGTTGAGATCTGCTTTGCCGGGAGATATACTTCAATAGCTGGAATCTGCACATTTGAGATTCGGACGATACCTTCTGAGACCACTTCTTCCTTCAACCTTTGATCAGATTGAAGAGGTGGGTTGCCTACCCAAAGAGGGATAGTATATTCCTGAGCTTGAGACAAAAATGCCATCAGGGCAAGGGTTAGCGTTAATATTGATTTTTTCATGGGAATATCGTTATGCTTTAAATTCAAAAACGGGCTTCATCAATTGCCAGCGCCAGTTTGGCGGAGTTCCAGGCAGATTGGTTTGGTATTGTCCCAGAAAGGTTTCCCATTCCTGGACTTTTGGATTGGCGTTGTCCAAAGCGGCCTTTCTTTCGAAGGTAAAATTTTCATCTCCTACCAATATCATGCTCAGTCGGTTTCTCCATCGGTAAATGCTCATTTGTAAAACGCCAGCCACCCGAATGCTTTCAATTATCTCAGGATGGATTGTTTTATGGCATTCCTCGTAAGCGAGGATCGCTTCTTCCTCGTCTTTGAGATCGCAGATAAGTAAGAATGTTTGGGTTTTCATTGGGTTCAAAATACTTTATCATTCGTTATTCGAAGTTCAATATTCGTCATTTTTAATATCGAACATCGAATGTAGAATGATGAATAAAGAAGTGATTTAAATTATCTTTTTCACTCTGAGACTGAACAAAAGCACCATCAGAAAGCAACACAAAGGAAGGACAAACGAGAAATTAACCTCGGGTACACCCAAGATCTGAACATCTGTGTATCCAATTCCTCCTAAATCCAAAATCATTCCCTGCAGGGTAGGCATGATCGCTCCGCCAACAATCGCCATCACAAGGAAGGCCGCAGCAAACTTGGAATCCTCTCCCAGGCCTTCCAAAGCAATTCCATAAATCGTTGGAAACATCAATGACATTGCAAATGAAATCCCAACCAAACTATACATCCCTGTAATTCCCTCCAGGAAAATAGCTCCAAGAGTAAATCCCATTGCAAGAATGGCAAAGAGAGAAAGCAACGTAGTTGGAGGAAAGTACCGAAGCAGAAAAGTACAAATCCAGCGCCCGATCAGGAAGACTCCCAAAGAGGCATATCCATAATTGACCGCATCAAAGTTGGAGATCCCGATCGACTCAGCATATTGGTAGATGTATGTCCAAACCATGATTTGTGCCCCTACATAAAACATTTGTGCAAGTGTTCCTTCCACAAAATTCCTGTTTTTGACCAAGCGCTTCATAGTTGCACCGAAATCTATTTTTCCGGAACTGTCTTTTCTTTCCGGCATTTTTACCAATGCAATCAAGACCAAAGTCACCAATACAAAGAGCCCTAAAATCACATAAGGATTTCGGATCACCATGAGATCATTGGTTCGGATGACGGCCTTTGCAGATTCATCCAACGTATCAAAAATGATATTTCCGGAAGCATCAGTATTGTTGGACAAAAGAGAGTTTAGAATAAATTGCTTAGCGACAAAAAGGCCAGCCAGAGCACCCATTGGATTGAAAGCCTGCGCCAAATTCAGTCGTTGTGTGGCTGTTGCTTCCGGGCCCATCGACAAAATGTATGGATTCGCAGTTGTCTCCAAAAATGCTAATCCAAAAGTCAGGATATAAAGGGAGGCCAGAAAGAACCCATAGCTCTCCCAAGCTGCTGCCGGATAAAAGAGCAATGCACCGAAACCATAAAGACCTAATCCAAGGAGGATTCCGGTTTTGTAAGAGTATTTTTTGATAAAGAATGCTGCCGGCAAAGCCATCGTAAAGTAGCCTCCATAAAAAGCCAACTGAACCCAGGAGGCTTGCGTGTTATTCAATTCCAAAACCCGCTTGAAAGCCGCTACCATTGGATTTGTGATGTCATTTGCGAAGCCCCAAAGAGCAAAAAGCGAAGTGATCAAAATGAAAGGAACGATTAATTCCTTTGGAATGAGTGCTGGTTTTTGGGTCATAAGGCTCTGTCGAGATGGGTGTAGCCACCATCCACAAACAGATGCTGACCTGTGATGTGGGAGGCTTTGTCTGACAAAAGGAAAATAACCATCGCAGCGATTTCTTCTGAGGAAGTCATGCGGTTTCCCAAAGGAATCCGGCGATTTATTTCGGTGAGTTTTTCTTCAGGATTAGCAAAGGACTTGATCCAGTTTTCGTACATCGGGGTCATTACTTCCGCCGGGATCACTGCATTCACCCGAATCTGATAGGGGAGAAGCTCTACCGCCCATTCCCGGGTGAGGGCAAGTTGGGCTCCCTTTGCAGCGGTATATCCGGAAGTGTTACCCTGCCCTGTAATAGCTGTTTTACTGCTGATGTTGACGATGCTTCCTTTGGATTTTTTCAAATAGGGCAAAGTAAAATGTGCCAAATGATAGTAATGGTTCAGGTTTTTGGCGACCGACTGGGCAAATGCTTCGGGATTTCCTTTTTCCAAACCAACCGAGTCATTTGATCCTGCATTATTGACAAGACCATCTATCCGGCCAAAGACTTCAAGAGTTCTTGTGATGACTTCCTGAGAATCCTCAGGAGAAAAAAGTCGGATGGGAATCTGTAGTGCCTTTCCTTTTGCCAAATCCAATATTTCTTTCCCTTCCATTTCTGAAGGATCAATCATGACCGGAATTGCGCCTTCTTCGATCAAGCCGCGCGAGATTGCACCTCCGATTCCTTTCGCACCTCCGCTGATGAGGATGACTTTATCTTTGAGATTCAGGTTCATTTTGGGTTTGAGTTGGGTGATTCTTGAATTTACTCGTTTATTCCATAAAATTCTTTTGCTGTTTCGCCCATTACCCTGGCTTTTTCACCTTCGGATAGTGAATCCGTAAACCGATCGACAATATCGAATACTTGCTCATATTCAGCGGCTACCAAACAGACAGGCCAATCGCTTCCGTACATCAATCTGTCAGGACCAAAAAGCTCCAAAGCGATTTCCAGAAAAGGCAAAAGATCATCAGGCTTCCATTTTTTCAGATCGGCCTCAGTCACCATTCCGGATAATTTGCAATGAACCAACTCCCGCTCGGCGAGGAGTGACATTTTCTTTTTCCACTCTTTCCAATCTCCGTCTTTGATGTTAGGCTTTGCCAAATGATCTATCACAAAAAGCTGGTCAGGGCATTTGCTTACCAATTTCAGAGATGCATCAAGATGCTCGGGAAAAATCAGGATATCGTATGCATAGCCTCTTTTTCCGAGTTTGTGGATCCCTCGAATAAATTCCTTTCGAAGCATGTATTCGGGATCTTTGGATTGCAGGACTTCCCGAAAGCCATTAAGTTTTTTGTAAGAGGAAAGCTGATCCAAGACATCATCTAATTGATCATTGCCAAGATCTGCCCAACCAACAACCGCTTTGATCCAATGGTTTTGGTCAGCCAGATCGAGCAGGTATTCGGTTTCTCTAAGGGTTTCATCTGCCTGCACTGCTATCGAACCATCGATTTTGGCTTCTCCCAATAGCGGGAAAAGGTCACCCGGCGGAAAATCCCGCCGAATGACTTTCATCTCATCTGTAATCCAGGAATGCTTTTCTTTCTCATACTGCCAAAAATGCTGATGGGCATCGAGTCTCATGCCTCAGGATCATTCATTGCAACTTGCCTGGACTGCCCAAGGCCATCGATTCCAAGTTCAACGATATCTCCGGGCTGCAAGTACTTTGGTTCAGGCTTCAATCCCATTCCTACTCCTGCGGGAGTTCCGGTTGAAATCACGTCTCCGGGAAGTAGGGTCATGTATTGACTTAAGTGTGATATCAGGGTTGGGATGTCAAATACCAAATCAGAAGTATTGCTGTCCTGAAGTATTTTGCCGTTGAGTTTGAGCCAAAGGCGAAGGTTATGAGGATCGGCGATTTCGTCGGCTGTCACCAAGACAGGACCCAGGGGAGCGAAATGATCCGCACTTTTTCCTTTGACCCATTGGCCACCATGATGTAATTGGAAATCCCGCTCGCTGACATCGTTGTGAACGCAGTAACCGGCCACATAATCCAACGCATCGCCTTTGCTTACATACTTTGCACGCTTACCTATCACCACAGCCAATTCAACTTCCCAGTCTGTTTTTACTGAGTTTTTTGGAATAAAAATCGGATCGAAAGGTCCGCAAAGCGATGAAGTTGCCTTCATGAAAATGATTGGAACTTCTGGTACAGCCATACCCGCCTCGGCAGCATGCTTTCTATAATTGAGGCCTATGCAGATTATTTTAGAAGGACGGGCAATTGGGGAGCCTATTCTGGAACCGGCCGGAATTTCTTTCAGGAGTTGATGATTGGATTTGAGCCAGGTTTTAAGGCGTTCAAGCCCATTGC
Organism: Algoriphagus sp.; assembly: GCA_029945945.1. Classification (GTDB taxonomy): domain Bacteria; phylum Bacteroidota; class Bacteroidia; order Cytophagales; family Cyclobacteriaceae; genus Algoriphagus. Next base: position 167,325 of record JAQSDM010000009.1, read on the forward strand.
TTGTGAAAAATTCCTCGTTCCAGTCTTCTCCAAATAAGGAGCAATCCAGATGGCGTCCGTTTTCATCCTGTATTCCCGGGGTTTCTTTTCCGGCTTCGCCGTGTCGAATAAGTTTCATGATTGGGTTGGTTATTAAGGTTTTGAGAATTTAAGTTAAATTCAAAAATTGTCGATAAGCCTCTGATATAATTAAGGTTAGTGGCTAATTTTTGAAGTTTGGTTTTAGGGATATAAACCATATTATATCGCGTGACGAAGATCGAATACTGAACATCGAATTTCAATCATAAATCCGAAATCATAAATCCGAAATCTTACATCTTCAATCCAAGGAATCCACCGTCAATCGGGATATCCGTTCCGGTGAAGAAACTTCCTGCATCCGAACTTATAAAGTAAGCAAGATCTGCAATTTCTTCGGGTTTGGCCATACGACCCAATGGCTGGGTGGCTGCAAGTTTGGCAAACATTTCAGCTTCCTGGCCCGGATAGTTTTTGGCTAAAAATCCATCTACAAATGGAGTATGAACCCTTCCAGGGGAAATGCAATTGCAGCGAATCCCTTCTTGTACATAATCTCTTGCTATGCTGAGAGTCATGGAAAGGATTGCGCCTTTGGTCATACTGTAGGCAAAGCGATCCGGAATGCCGATCGTTGCAGCGACTGAAGCCATGTTAAGAATTGATCCGCCACCGTTTTCTTTAAGTTTTGGTAAGGCTGCTTTTATGCAGTTGAAAGCTCCTTTTACATTCACCTGAAAAAGTCGATCAAAGTCCTCCTCAGAAGTGGACTCGACTTTGCCAATATGAGAGATGCCTGCATTATTGATCAGGACATCGATTTTACCAGGAATGGAATAGATTAGCTTTTCGACTTGAGCGTAATCTGCAATACTTCCCTCCAGAAATTTGACTCCGTATCCCTTTTCATGCTCTTCTAGTTGGAGTTTGGTGCCTTCTATATGGTTGGTATCTATGAAAAAAACATGACTTCCTTCCACAGCGAATTTTTTTACCATTGCCAGCCCGATTCCGCTGGCTCCTCCTGTGATCAAGATGGTTTTATTTTTCATTTATGGTTCCTTTGAGATTGTGGAATTTATAAAGAGAAAAAAATCCTTCCTAATGGATTTGATTCATCTTGACTATGAAAGTATCCAGAATCAAATGAAAAATCAGGAAAGGGTTGTATTTGATTCAATTATAGATTCTATTTTATTTATGACATCAAATGTTATTGGTTTTTCGAAGAAGCCAATAATTGAAGAATATTTTTTTGCTATCTCCTGATTATTTTGACTAACAGATGAGGTGATTAAAAATACCTTAGAAAATTGATCATTTCTGGATTCTAATTCTTTGAGAAAGTCCCAACCGCTCATGTCTTTCAAATTAATATCCAGCATAAGAAAACAGGTGTTCTCTTCAATTTTCAGTTCCTCAAGACGATCCAAAGCAGATTTTCCAGAACTAAACAGATTTAGATTTCTTTCAGGATTAACCTTCTTAAACATTTTTGATATGATCATGAGGAGTACCTCATCGTCATCAATTATTAGCAATTCTGGGATCATTTTCATCAAGTGGCGATATGCTTTCTGATTTTTTACTGATATCCCGAATTATGTCATCCAATTCAATCGAAGAGTTCTTAATGTGTGCTAACAACTCGTTTAATTCAGGATTTGATTCAATAGCTTCGCTCTCAAGTAGACTTACAAGGCCCATTAGTCTGGCTAATGGAGCTCTGACAACGTGAGATTGTATCCAGGAGATTTCTTTAAAAGTTCTATTTTGTGTTTCAATCGTTTCGATATACTGTACTTTTTCAGTGATGTCATTCACTAAAACTAATTTAGCTTCTCGTTGATTGAAAAGGATTGCTGAAGATTCTATTTCAACTTTTATTATTTCACCACTTTTTTTAACATGGCGAAAGACCCTTTTGGGATAAAGTGAATTTCCCTCTCTATATGCTTTTAAAGCATTATGCAAAAGTGGAAGATCCTCCGAAGGTCTGATGTGTTCAAGGGTTTTGGATAGAAAATCTTGTCGATCAAATCCATAATGTTGAATAGCGGCCTGATTTACATCAAGGAATGCCAATGTCTCTAAGTCATAAACCCACATTGGTAAAGGACTTAAGTGGAAAAGTTCACTGTATCGTTTTTCACTTTTTTGGAGCTCATCAAAATGCCTGTTTCGCTCAATCGCATAGATTATACTTTTATAAAGTATAATTGGGGTTAGCTCATCTTTTAAAAGATAATCTGAAACGCCAAGTGCCAAAGATTTTAGACTGAAATCAAGATCGGAAAAACCTGTTAGTGCCAATACAGGCATTCCATTGGCTATTTCCAGGGTATCTACGATTAGTTTTTCTCCGGATAGATCGGGAAGGGATAAGTCCAAAAAAACGACATCGAATGTGTTTTTAGATTCTTCTAAAATTAACTTGGCCTCCTGAAAAGACCTTGCATGAATAAGAGTTGGATTAAGAATATAATCCAATAAGTACTCTTCGATTAAAACGAAATCTCCAAAATTATCTTCAACGATAAGAATGTGATAGCCTTTATCATCCTTTTTCATTGAATCAGAGCATTTTAGGTAGTTTGACTAGATTTAACCAGAATTCCTCAATTTTCGTAACTACTTGGATAAAATCACCTATCTCCATTGGCTTGATTAGGTAGCAGTTGGCGTGCTCCTGGTATGATTTTAAAATATCCATTTCGGAGGAGGATGTTGTTAGCATAATGATCGGGATATGCTGAATTAATTTATTGCTTTTCACTTCCTTCAAAACTTCATGTCCATTCTTTTTTGGGAGATTTATGTCTAACAAAATTAAATCGGGTAATTCTGAAGGGGATCTTTCCGCAATTTCTTTTAGATAAATAAGCATACTTGAGCCGTCTCGAATGACTTTTAGAGACTTTGGAATTTTCCCTTCTTCCAATGCCTCCGTTGTCAATAATATATCTCCCTCGTTGTCCTCTACAAGGAGAATGTTGATTGGGGTTATATTCATGGTTTTTTCAACGTGAAATAAAATTTGCTTCCTTCAGAATGGATGGAGCTTACTCTAATAGTTCCGCCATGTTGATTGACTATTTTCTTTGATATTGCCAATCCCATTCCAGTTCTTTTATTATCGTCCCTTATGTTTACTTTATTCAGGATTCCGAATATATGATTTAGATTTTGAGGTTCTATCCCTATTCCATTATCCTCTATTGAAAATTCCCAAAACTCTTCTGTTTCTGTCCCTTCAATTGTAATTAAGGGCGCAACGCCTTCACGAGTGAAGAAAAGAGCATTTCCAAGAAGATTTCGAAATATGGTCCGAATTGGTGTTTTCACTGCGATTATGTCTGGAAGATTTCCCAGAACGATCCTTGCATTTTTTTCAAAAATAACTCGATGTTTCAAAGGAATGATTTCTTCGATCAGTCTTCTGGTTTCGATGAACTCTGCATTTTCCTCATCAAAACCAATTTTGGAATATTCTAAAAGGTCATTGATTAAGAAAGTCAGACGCTGTGCACCGTCCATTGCAAAGTGTATGTATTGATTCGCTTTTTGATCGAGAGTCACCCCGTATTTTTTTTGAAGAAGTGACATAAATGAGCTTATCATTCTAAGAGGTTCTCTGATATCATGAGAAGCAAGCGTTGCAAATACAAGGAGTTCTTCATTTGCATTAGTAAGTTTTTGATTTGCAATTAAGAGGGTTTCCTCGTGGGCTTTCTTTTCAGTGATATCCATATGTGTTCCAAACATCATCAATGGTTTTCCATCATCGGTCCACGAGGAGACCTTTCCACGATCAAGAACCCAAACACAACTATTGTTTTTGTGTTTCATCCGGTACTCTGATTCATAAAAGTCCCTTTTACCCTCAAAGTGCATTTCTAAAGCTTTAAAGGATCGATCCAAATCCTCTGGATTGACCATATTTTTCCATGTATCAATGGAAATAGGTTGAAGTTCAGATAATTCGTATCCGATTATTTTTGCCCAAGTTTCGTTGAAGAGGGTCTCACCAGTTTGAATATTCCATTCCCAGGTTCCAGCTTCTGTTCCCAGGATGACGTTCTCTAGTTTTTCTTTCTCTTTGGCAAGCTCCAGTTGGGAAATTTTCCGTTTTGTAATATCCTCTGTAGCACCAATCATCCTCACAGCTTTATTTTCCTTATTTCTAATTATATAGCCTTTATCACAGACGTATGCATAGGTTTGATCAGATTTTCGTATCCTGAATTCCTGTTCCCAGTAGGTATCTTGACTTGCAAGTACTGATTCCATGTTTTTATTTACCTGTTCCCGATCATCAGGATGTATGATACTTGCCCAAAACCCAGCTTTATTTGTTTCCGGGATATTTGAATAGCCAAATTTCTCCAAGAATAAATCAGTTCTGTAAACCTGATTACTAATTAAATCCCAGTCCCAAATAACATCCGATGTGGCTTTGGATGCAAAGGCAAATCGTTCATTCGATTCAAGTATTGTTTGGGATTGCTCTTTTACTTTTTGAGCAAGAAGCGAAGGTTGTCTCGAAAAACTCCACGCAACTATTCCCAGTCCAAAAGCCAACAATATTCTGAGAATTGCAACTGGAATTGTCTGCCAAATAGCCGTACTTTCTTTCAATTGGACGGTTATAAACCATTTTCCGGATCCAAGAAAGGTGCTGGCTTTTATTTGGGAAAATTCTTTTTGATCAGAAGGTACTGGAAGGAAATGTTCTAATATTCCTGAATTAGGATTGGTTTTTGAAAACTGGATGAAGAATGGACTTTCTTTCGAATTTTGGATGTGAACATTTTTTAGTAATGTCTCCATGAATATTATTACACTCGAGAAACCAGAAAATTGGCCGTCTTTGAAAAAAGGTAATCGCCCAATTATTCCTTTGCCACCTTGGATTAAATCAAAAGGACCGGCGAATAACATTTTATTTCTGCGAATTGCTTCAAGAGCCTCAACTCTCCGAGGCCCATTTTGAAGGATATCGTAACCCATCACTGCCTCGTTTCCCGAGCTTGGATAATTAGCGACTACTTTTCCAGAATCAAGGAGTTGAATAACATCGACGGATGGGTTGTTTTCCAGAATCTGACTTCCAATTTCTTCGAAATTTTGAGAGATGTTAGTATAGTTCTTTGCAAGAAATGCAAGGGTTTTGCCAGCTGAAACTGCATCATTGAGTGTTGAGTTAAAGGATTTCTCGATTTCATTCAACTTAGTATCAACCTGGTTTTGCTCTTCTGCAAGTCGAAACTGATAATCTGCATATGAGATTGACATTGTGAGAGCCAAAATCACAAAAAACGCAAAATAACCTAAAGCTTTTGGATGATTGTAAGCTATGCTTTCAACCCATTTCTTTAATGATTTAACCATCATTATTTTTTTATGGTAAAATGAAATTCACTTCCATTTCCAAGCAGGGATTCAACCCAGATTTTACCGCCATGAATTTCAGAGATTTTCTTGCAAATGGCTAAGCCAATTCCTGAACCTGAATATTGTTCTTTTTGATGAAGCCGCTGGAAAATGATGAAAATTTTGGTTAAGTATTCCTCCTCTATGCCAATACCATTGTCTTTCACTATGAACTCCCACAAATTGCCTTTGTCAATTCCTTGAATCCAAACTTCCGGAATTGAATCCGGCTTTTGGTATTTAATGGCATTTGAAATCAAGTTTTGAAATAGCTGAACCAAGGAACTGGAATGGCAAAAAATATCCGGAAGTTCTCCGAAATGAATTTTTGCTTTTTTATCATGGATTTTTTTCTGGTTGAATAGTAGAACTTCTTCGACTAAGCTTCTCGATGAAACCCATTTTTTTGATTCTGTAATATTTCCAACTCTGGAAAACTCTAATAGATCGAGGATAATTTGTCTCATTCGTCTTGCTCCATCCACTGCATGATGAATGTATTGCCTTCCTTTTTCATCCAGGACCGCATTATATTTTTTCTCAATTAGCCCCAGAAAGCTTGAAATCATCCTCAAAGGTTCCTGTAAATCATGGGAGGCAACATAGGCAAACTGCTCTAGTTCCTTGTTGGAGATTTCAAGTTCTCTATTGCTATCTGCTAGCTCTTCGTTAAGGATTTTAAGTGATTCTTCGTAAACTTTTCTGTGTGAAATGTCTTGCATGGCTCCTACTAGACGAATGGGTTTTCCATTTTTGTCTCGGATTACAGAACCTTTGTCAGAAATAAATGCATAAGAACCATCACCTTTTAAGAATCTGTATTCTATTTCAAAATAGGTGAATCCCTGTGTTTTTAATATGTTGTCCAGGTTAACTTTTACTTTTTCATAATCATCAGGATGGACTCTTTTTTCCCAATAATTTGGGGACTTTCCTTCAATTTCGGGGTCTATACCAAAGAGCTTTCGGAATCCGTCTCCCCAATAATGGTCACCGGTTTCGATGTTCCAGTCCCAGATTGCATCATTGGTTGCTGCAGAAATGATCGCAAGCCGCTCGTTTGTTCCCGCAATCTGTACCTCAGCTAATTTTCGTTCAGTAATGTCACGAACAAAAACAGAGAGACTTGCTGGTGACGGATATATGGTCACATCATTCCATGAATTAAGCCATTCGTCATAAGCTTCAAAATGAACTGAAATTTGTTCTAAAAATGCTCTTGATATATGGTCTGAATAATCTTTTTCTCCAAATCGGGTAAGGTACTCGCTGAGATTTTTCCCGATTATTAAGTCTCTTTTTATTCCTGTTTTTTCCTCAGCTATTTTATTCCAATAGGTAACTGTTAATTCTCTATCGACTGCATAGAACGAATCACCGATGCTTTCTAAAATAGAATTTCTTGATTCAAAGGCTTCCTGGATTTTATCCAAATTTTGTTTTCGCTCAATTGCAAAAGAAAGGTTGGTGGTAATCGACTTTAGGAAGTTCTTTTCATCTTCATTCCAAATCCGACTCTTGGTGCAATCATCAAAACCGATGTATCCATAAAATTCGTTCTCAACAAATAATGGAATTTGTAAGATTGACTTTATATTTTGCTCTTCTAGAATAGCTTTTTTCACCCCTTTGCAATCAGAAGTGAAAATCTCAAAAGGTTTTTTTAAATAAACTGATTTTAAAAAATCAGGGTGTTCGTCTAATGGTACAGCCTGGTAGGCAGGGTTTTCAATTTCTGAAGAGACATTTCCATTAGTCCATTCTCTGATTTGTTGGCTGAAAAGTCTTCCCGTACCAGATTCCCTGTAATTTTTGAAAAAATAGGTTCTGTCTGCTTCAACAGTTTCTCCCATTAATTTAAGGGAACCGTCCACCAACAACTGCCAATCGCTGAGTTCCAGAAGTGATTGAATGATCAAGGCCGTTGTTTCAATCAGACTGGTTTTTCTCAGCAGTGCATTTTGGGCTTTATTTTCTTCAGTAATATCCTGAAGTGCACCAACCATCCTAATTGGTTTGCCGTGACCATCGCGAATAATGACTGTATTTTCCTTGACAAATGCATAGGTTCCATCAAATCTCTGAAAGCGATATTCTCCGCTCCATCTTGAAACTGTAGGATTTTGGCGTGCTTCCAGAATCGAATTCCAAATGGATGTGAAATCGTCAGGATGAATTTTTTCTGCCCAAAAATCATCTGAAACATTTCCCATTTCTTCGGGATACCCAAATAATCTGGAATATCCGGTGCCCCAAAAAATTGAATTCTTAGGGATATCCCAATCCCAGATTGCATCAGATACAGCCTGGGTTGCAAGATGGAAACGTTCGTTGCTTCTTTTTAAAGATTGCTCTGCCCAATATCGGTCGGTTTCGTTGATGACCGTTGAAATCATCAAATCCTGGTCAGGCAGAGCAATATTTTTTGCGGAAATAATCCTTTGATCCCCAGATTGGGTGGTGATTGGTATATCCTTCCAACTCATTTTTTCAGGGTCGCCACTTTGGATATCTTCCATGATTACCCGAATGATGTAGTTACGAAATTCAGGATTAGGATAGATTTTTTCGAAAAAAGTGCTGACGTCTTTAAATGTTTCCTGTGGCCATCCGTAGATCTGGATGAATGCTGGATTGATGTAAGTCGCTTTCCCGGTGCTTATTTGATTGACTGCTATTCCCAGTGGGATATTTTCCAGAGTCGATTCTATGAATTTGTTTCGGTTGATTAGTTCTTTTTCTATGATTTTTTCCTGAGTAACGTCTTGAACAGTACCCTGGAATTTTCTAAGTGTCCCGTCTTCATTGAGGAGGGGAGATCCTTTTTCATGAAGATATTTGACATCTCCATTCGGTAAAATGATTCGATGGGTATAGTCTAAAGGTTTTTTTTCTCTTATAGCATGAATATTTTCTTGAAGACAATACGCTCTTTCATCGGGATGAATCGATTGAATGAAATATTCAAAATCAGGAATAAACGAATTTTCAACATCCCAAATTCTGTAAATTTCCTCTGACCAAAAAATTTCATTTGTTGAAGCATCGTATTCCCAATAACCAATTTTCCCTATTTTCTGAGCCAGATTGAGTTTTTGGACCAGATCAGCAATTTTCAATTCTTCCTCTTTTCTTTGAGTTATGTCTTTAGCATAGCAGGCTAATGTCTGGATTTGGTCGTCTTTGTAAATTGGTTTTATTTCAACTTCCATATATACTAAATGACCTTCCTGGTCTTGTTTTTCCACAAATTGGACAGTTTCCCCTTTGAATGCTCTGTCATACAAAGATTTCCAGTAGGTGATATAATTAGCATCAAAATGTTCTTCAGATAGGAGGCTTTCTTCAATTTCCGCTTTCCAATTTCCTGTTTTTTCTAACAAATTAAGAAATGGCTGATTGGCGGTAATTAGTTTATATTCCCGATCAAGCGCCCAGACTACGTCCGGAGATGAATTAAGCAAAAGAGAAAGTTTTTGCTGATCAGCCCGGAGCTCTTCTTTGGTTTTCAGCAATTGGGTAATATCCCTTCCTACTGCAAAAATGGTTTTTGTTGTGGGATCTAACGTAGATGACCAATTCAAATGAATTACTGAGCCATCTTCTTTGATATATCGATTTGTGAATTTGGAATTAAATGTATTTTCAAAGACCCTCCCTCCTGATTTCAAGGTTGCCTGCAGATCATCCGGATGAATAAAATTCAGAAATGATTTTCCAACCATTTCTTCAGATGAATATCCTAAGATCTTCTTACTGGATTTTGAGATTTTTCGAAAAATACCTTTTTCATCGGCCAATATGATCAAATCCTGGGATGTATTCAGGATGTTTTCCAGCTCCAGATTGGATGTCTGAAGTTCTAATTCTTTCTGTTTTTCTACAGTTACATCTTTAAAAACACCTAAGAGGCGAACAGGATGTCCATCAGCATTGAGATCAACAAGCCCTTCTGAAATCACAAATCGAATTTCGCCTGTGGGCCGAACAATTCTTTTTTCAACCCGATAAGGGGTGCCAACGGCCAACGATTTTTGATAGGCAGCAGCAGCTATTTCCCGATCTTCAGGGTGAATTGTTGAAAAGCCTAGTTCTGTAGTGGGAGTGGTGCCGGGATCAAGACCGAGAATATGGAAAAATTGCTCTGACCATCTATTTTTCCCAGTTACTAAGTCAACTTCCCAATGCCCGATATTGGAGATTTCTTCAATTTTCCGGAGAAGATTTAGCGTTTCCTCAAGGGTTTTGGTTTCCAGGGATGTTTCAAGGCCTTTTTTGGAGGCTCTGTTTTTTGGAGATGAATCCATGTATGAGAAGGATATATGCTAGGAATATAGAATTATTTCCTGATAATTATCTTTCGAGTTTTGGTTCAAAAGTATTAGAACCGAACGTTCTCTCCTGTTTTTACGGATTCATCACAAGCAAATGCAATTTTCAAACTATTTAATGCATCATTGAGGTGATCAGTTAAGTCCAGATTTTTTTCAATAGCCTCAAAAAAATATCGTTGCTCGCGATTACACAGGCCTTGATGATCCGGTTCGTCTTTCATATCGATCCATTCATCCTTTTTAGTAAAATGATTTTTAGCATCGATGTCCGCATGGTGAATCCGGATGTACTCAGTTTTTGTATGACTATCCACGCTGTCAGATTTTCCTGCGGCACCGGCATTTTTTGCTACGATGGAAACAGCTCCTTTGGGACCGAAAACGTCCTTCACGAAAAATGCCGTCTCACTAATCATTGGGCCCCATCCTGCCTCATACCAACCTACAGAACCATCTTCAAAACGAATCTGGAGCTGGCCATAATTGTAATTGTCCGGTGAAATATCCTCTGTTAATCGTGCGCCAATTGCCGAAACCCAAATTGGCTTAGACCGGGTCATCTGACACATCACGTCGATGTAGTGAACGCCACAATCCACGATCGGGCTGAGGCTTTTCATCAGGTTTCGGTGTACATCCCACATGAACCCCTGGCTTTGTTGATTCAGATTCATCCGCATGACCAGCGGTTTACCCATTTTTTGAGCTTCTTCGATAAACCGAATCCAGGAAGGGTGGTGTCTGAGAATATAACCGACAACTACTTTTTTGTCTTTATCCAGGGCTTTTGTAATAATCTTTTCACATCCTGAAATGGTGTCCGCTAATGGTTTTTCAATAAAAATATGGCATCCTGCTTCCAATGCTTTCAACGCAAATTCCTCATGAGTATCAGGATAGGTCGAGATGCATACAGCGTCAGGTTTGGTTTCTTTTAAAGCGATATCAAATTCATCGAACAGGGGATAGTTTGTCCCCAGATTTTTGTTCAATCTGACTTTGCTTTCTCCACGGGCGACAAGCCCGCAAATTTCAAATTCGGTCATCTGGTGATAGGCAGCGGCATGGGCAGCACCCATATTTCCACAGCCAACGATAAGGATTCGAATTGGAGAATTCATATGAATGAGTGAGAGGTTAATTGATCAATTTTTGATATTCGGGAAGGGTTAAATATAGAATTTTTATGCTCAGAGTAACTGGTTTCAACGGCTCATCATTCTCATCTCTTTTTACCCGTACGATCTGTTCTATCACATCCATTCCTTTGACCACATGTCCAAATACAGTATAATCTCCATCCAATCGATGCAGTCCTTCAGGGTTTTGAACAATGTAAAATTGACATCTGGCCGAAAGTTTTTCAGCATTTCCATCTCTGCCAGCACCTACAGCTCCATAGACATGGGTAAGGTCGGGATGAAACTCCGGAGCGAGCAAATATTCGGGATCGTTGAAGCCTTCTTCTGTATCTGGACAACCTGCTTGAGCCACAAAATTGGGAATGACCCGATTGAAAGTTAATGAATCCCAATATCCTGCTTCTGCAAGTTGAACAAAGCTTTTCTGATGGTTTGGGGTCTTGGGATCGAGACTAATTAGAATTTTTCCATAGGGTGTTGTGATCTGCCCAACGGGGATTGCATTTTTGTCTTGGGCATAGCCATTGAAAAATGAAACGAAAACAGAAAATATCAGAAGGCTAAGATTTTTTTTCATACTTTTTTTTTGAGCTAAAAATGGCTTTAAAAATACTTTTCTGCACTTAAAGTAGGCATAAATGTCACTTATATTTTCTTGCCAATTGGCGGCTGAAATGTAAAGTATATTCCAAATTATTAAGCCTTATTTTCACGCCAAAATAATCAATATGAGTCAAAATCACCCAATTCCATCTAATGAGATGGAGCGACTTCTCGCCTTGAGTGAGTTCGATCTGGATTACACTGAATTAGAAAAGTCATTTTCCGATCTGACGAAACTTGCCGCGAAAGTTGCTGGCACTGATATCTCCCTTGTAAACCTAATAGATTCCTTTACCCAATGGAGTGCCTCGTCCTTTGGATTTGATATCAAACAGATGTCAAGAGAAGATTCTGTCTGTCAGTACACGATTATGCCAGAGAATGATAAGGGTTTTGAAGTGAGAGATCTTTCAATTGATGAGCGTTTCAAAGAACGGAACTATGTTGTTCAGTCCCCCTTCCTAAAGTATTATTATGGAATTCCACTTAAGCTAAATGAGGAGATTTCCTTGGGAGCACTTTGTGTTTTGGATCAAAACCACAAAGAGTTGAGCGCTGAGAAGAAAGAAATGCTTGAAATTATCGCATGCGAAGTGGTGAATAGAATCAGGATTCACTTAGCAATTTCCAAACTCAAAAATAAAGTACAAGAATCAAATACTATTAAGAACCGAGTAGCCCATGATATCCGTGGTCCGATAGGAGGAATCATCGGTTTGGCAGAGATCATTCAGTCTCAAGGAGATGATAATAAGTTGGAAGAGGTTTTGAGTTTTATTTCCTTAATTCAAAAAAGTGGAAAATCGATACTCGAGCTGGCAGATGAGATTTTGACTCAGAATTTTGATTCTTCAGGTCAGTCTAAACGTAACCCAAAAGACCATGAGTTTACACTGCTAACGCTTCAGTCGAAACTTTTGGATATGTTTAATCCCCAGGCTTTAACTAAGAAAATTGAATTCCTTGTCAATGCTACTCCGCTTCATGCCGAAATCCCGTTTCCAAAAAATAAAATCCTTCAGATTTTAGGTAACCTGATTTCCAATTCGATCAAGTTTACCCCCGAGGGAGGAAAAGTTGAGGTGTTGTTAGACATGGAAGTTTCTGATAAAGTAAAGTCTCTTCACCTCAAAGTGAAAGATAATGGGGTGGGAATCTCTTATGCGCAAATCACAGATATTCTGGAAGGCGAAGCTACACCCTCCAATGGGACTAGTGGGGAAAAAGGTTTTGGTTTTGGTTTAAATCTGGTAAACCATCTTGTCAAAGGACTTAATGGAAAGTTATTATTGACTTCAAAAAAAGATCAGGGAGCAGAATTTGAATTGATTTTACCGATGGCCTGAGCATTGCTCAGGTTATTTTTCAACCTCGATTGAATTTTTGCTATTATCCACCGGATTGGCATACATGGAAAGAAAATTCTTCACCATCAGTTCATTTTTTGGATCTACTCTTTCCAGAAGTCTCTTCTCAAATGACTTTTTTTCTTCTGCGGTGTAGTTATTTACATATTCCTGATCTTTGTAAAGCAAGTCATGGGCTATGTAATTGCTTGGCCAAAGCTTGTATCCTGACCAGATCTTTTGATCAATTACTGAAGCAAGTTTGCTCAGCTTTTCTCCCGAGTTCAGATCCGAATCAGCAATTTTTTTGACCTCCTCTGTAAGAATTCCATTGACTTGAATATGGATTCTCTTCTTTGTTCCCATTATTCCCCGAAGCAAATTGAGGAAATCTTCATTTTCACCTTTTACATATTTCTCATCTCTCGATTTGGCAAGAAGCTCCGGCATCTTCAGTACATCTGTCGGATCGTATTCGTAGGAAATGGAAATGGGAACAATTTTTATTTTTTCAAAATAGCTGAAAGGATCTGCCCCATCTTCTGAAAGCGTAAGCATTTTAAGTACCCCTTTGTGCGTGGCATCATTTCCGTCCTTTGTTCTTCCTTCACGCTGAGCTGTCCAGACAGATCGGTTTTCCTGCAAAAGCGATTTCCGTATATAAGCAGAGGCAAGCTGAGAACTTTCGAAAAGTGCCCTTCCTTGAAGCCCTCGCTTGATGGCAAAGTTCCTGTTTAATTTTGATAAGGTGTGTAAAAATGGCTTTTGGATCAGGTTATCGCCTATTGCAGAGGTTGTCAGAATCAATCCATTTTCAAAAAGACAGGCATTCAAAAGTGATGTGTCCAGAATGATGTCCCTGTGATTGGAAATGAAGAGGTAGGCCGTATTCGGTTGAAGAACTTCGAAACCTCCTGTTGAAAGGCCATCGGAGCTTTTTTCCAATACTTTCCTAACGGCAGGATAGATGAAATTAACCTGAAAATCCCGCAACGAATGCGTGTGAAGCATCAGATCCTTCCAGTGGCCGGTATTATCCGAAGGAAAAGTGAATCCCATCATAGCCGCAAGCATTGGATCGTCTACAATCTTGCGGATTGCGGCGTTGGCTTCTGCATCGTAAAAAGGCCTGATTGAATCGAAATTTAGCATCGTATGAACTGGTTGAGCCTGCAAAAAGCAAAATTTACCTCAAATTCAGAAGTTAAATTACCTATTACTAGCCCATTTGAAATGGATCTAATTCCTTTTTAGATACTTATCGAAAAACAATAAATGGACAGGCAAAGCTTCTGTCCAATATGGCCAAGTGTGTGCTCCGGGACGTTCTATGTATTCATGGGGAGTTCCGTTTTCCAGCAAAATCTGATGCATTTGCCGATTAGTATCAATCAGAAAATCATCCACTCCGCAATCCAGAATAAGGGCCAGACCGTTGGATTTCATTTTATCCGTCAAGCCTACAGCAGTATACTCACTGAAAGGAGCGTCATATTGAATGTCTCCCAACATGACCTTTTGACCCTCTTGTCTCAAATTCCTGAATTCGGCCGGTACTTTCCACATTCTGGTGTCAATGTTCATCACCCCGCTCATACTTCCGGCTGCGATGAACAGTTCAGGATGCTTTGCACTCAAGGTAATTGCCCCGTGTCCGCCCATTGAAAGTCCAGTGATCGCCCTGGATTCCTTTTGAGCCAGAGTTCGGTAAGTTTTGTCGATATGAGGAATCAGTTCCTCGATCATGTAAGTCTCATATTGGACAGAGTCCAGTTGAGGGCTGTCATAGTAATAACTCGCCGGCCCGACTCCCGGGGTGACGATAATCAGATCATATTCATTCGCTAATCGATTGACAAGACCCTGCTCAGTTACACTTTTGTGCCAATCCCGAAAGGCTCCGCTGCCACCATGCAGCAAATAAAGTGTTGGATATTTCTTAGCGCTTTTTCCATAAGATTCGGGAGTTGTCACCGCTGCCTTTAGATTTTTTTTCATGACAGAACTGTATACTTCAATAGTGTCAACTTTTGCTTGCGCCAGCACTAAGACTGGAAGAAAGAAGAGCAGGATTAATAGGTTTTTCATGTTTTGATTAGTTGATTGAAATGTTGCCCGTTGATTTTAAGGCATTGATTGATTCTGAAGGAAGCTTCCAATTTGTGTCAAAATATCCATCGATTACAGGAGTTTCAACTGAGTTTTTGAAAAGAATGAAATCCTTGAAAGTGGGGAGATTTCTATGAACGACGGAAACGAACGGATAGCCTTGATCCGGAGAATTTGCCCACCAGCTAAGGCCTGAATTGATGACTACATAATTATTTCCTTTGGGATAAATGTAGAGGAGTCCATGTTCCTTATCATCGGCTCTTAAATGAATCGGTAGTGCCGAAGCCATGTCTGCGATGATTTGATTGGTTTCTTTTGTTCCAAAAAGAATCAGATTTGCATCTTTCAAATCACTTGGCCTGATTTCTTTATCAGAGATTACCCGGGGAAAAAACATCATTCTTCCCAGGAATTCACCTCTATAGCTGGACCAGTTTGCTCCCTCAAGCGCTTGAGCTCTGCGTTTGCCAAGTTCTTCCTCGGATGGATTTCCTCTAGTTCCATATACATAAACATGTCGCTGGGAAAAAGCATCAAAGACTGGTCCTTCCGAACCTGATTTTTTCATCATTCCTGTCTTGACCATTTCCCCAGCTTCCCATTTCATATTTTTTTTCACGAAATGGAAAGTAGTGCTTGGGTTTAAATCCAATTTTTTACCATCCAGCTGAATTTTCAGCTTTTTGGTTGCATCCAAAGATGGATGACCTTTAAGATTCAGCGTGAATGCTTCCAGCTTCTTAGTGTTAATTGTAAGGTTTTGATTGTCAGTGAACCTGGCATCAATCTCAGCAAGGTTTCCCGGACTGATAGCGTCAAAATTCACCCAATAGGCTTTTCCATATTTTAACTGTGCAGCTGCAAAAAGTACTCTTTCAGGAAAAGGATTTCTTTTGAACTTGTCAAACCACTCAAAAACATATTCATCAGCATAGGCATTGACCCAGCTATCGTGAAGAACTCCTGGAAATTCTTCGTAAGTCACAGTTGCTCCAAGATAATCCATGTCTTTTGCCATTTTGCGAACTCCTTCAGCCGGAACTACCGGATCATCTGCTCCCTGAAAAAAATGAACCGGAATATTCAAAGCATTTCCTATCAGCTTGATTGCTTCAGCGGGAGGAGCAGGGCAAACAGGAGCGATGGCAGCCCAAATATCTGGTCTGGTGAGACCCATCCAGAGTGTACCTCCTCCTCCCATAGACAGTCCTGTTAAATAGATCCTGTTTTCATCAATCTTGAACCTGCTTTTGACATCTTCCAGAACCTGAAGAACATCATTTTCAACTACGCCCTGATATCCTGCTGTTCCTCTCGCATAGGGGGCAACAACGATGTAATTCACATCCTTCCATTCTGGAAAATACCTGCTGGCTTCCACGTCACTTTCGCCAGGTGCATTACTTTTTCCAAATACTCTCCTCAAAGCAAGCCGATGATTAGAGCCTGCTCCATGAAGCATGACTACCAGAGGATAGGTTGCTTTTTCATCGAAATTAGGAGGAATGTATAGCGCGTAGGGTTGCTCCGTATCATCGATAGTTGAATGAATGCTCAAAACTTGAGGTCCTGAAGGAAGCTTTTGAGCCTGAAGGCACAATGCGAAAAGTCCGGAGAATAAGAAAACCAATAATTTTTTCATGGATTGGTTCGGGTTGAAGGATTTATCAATAGAAAAATAGTGATAATCCTCAACATGATTAGGATTGCTTTGGTAAGTTTATGATAAGTTGATAATCGGTTATTAGTATATTCAGAAAGGAAAATCATTTTTAATTCTATGCTTCCAACTCAGCGAACAGCCAACATTCTGATTATTATTTTCTTTGGAGCTATCATATTGAAAGAAGGGGCTTTCTTATTCGTTCCGTTAGTTTGGGGAGTATTTTTTGCTTTTGCACTTTATCCAATTTCGTCTTGGTTGGAGAAGAGAAGGTTCCCAAGAGGATTAGCCATAGGACTTAGTATTCTTTTTGTATTTCTGATTTCGATCGGGATAATTTACATTCTTCTCAACCAGGTGGTAGGATTAATCACGGAAATCCCGCAAATGAGTGAGAATCTGGAAAATAAACTCAGCAAATATCTGGACGAAATCACGCTTTTGGTCGGCGAACAATTCATGGATCAGGAACATGAACTCGAATTATGGTCGTTTTTAAACCCACAGAATCTCAACAGTACACTTTTTCAAACTGGAAAATCAATTATTCTGATAGGAATAATCCCTTTGTATACGTTTCTGCTGATGTATTACAAGGATTTCTTTGTTCAATTTTTGAATAAGTATTCTTCCCGAAATAATGATCAGGTAATCAATTGGGCTATAGATTCCGGACATGTGATTCAATCGTATTTATCCGGAATGTTGCGTGTAACAGGAATCGTATCAGTGATGGCTGGGATTTTCTTCTATTTCATCGGAGTGAAATATTTTATTCTCTTCGCAGCATTCATCGCAATCATGAATTTAATTCCGTATGTGGGGGTTTTTATCAGTTCTTTTTTTGCGATTCTTTATGTTTTTCTGACTACCGAAACTATGATCTATCCTCTTGTTACTTTTGCTGTATTGTGGGGGATTCAATTGTTTGAAAATAATATTATTACACCAATCGTGGTTGGATCACAAGTGAAAGTAAATGCCCTGGTAGTGGTTTTAGCGATTCTCGTTGGCGGTTGGCTTTGGGGGATTTCGGGAATGGTTTTATTCATCCCCTTGGTTGGTGTTTTAAAGATTACACTTGAGCGAATTCCTGAAAGCAGCGCCTTTGGTTATTTGCTAAGTGATGATGTACCAGTTCGGGAATCGAAAGAAAATTATTGGAAGATTTTGATCAAAAAAATCAGAAAAAAGTAAGAGGACAAAAGCAAAACACCTGAAATTAGCAGGAAATAAAAAAAGCCTCCAGTAGATACTGAGAGGCTTTTTTGTGCGGATGAAAGGATTCGAACCTTCACACCAAAGGCGCTGCCACCTGAAAGCAGTGCGTCTACCAATTTCGCCACATCCGCGACATTCAATCTTTCGATCGATGTGCAAAGAAAATAAAACTCTTCTTCTGATACTAGGCCCAATTCAATAAAAATTGAACTCCAACTCGGCTGTTTAGCCGGTGATTTGGGGAGAATGTTGATTACCAATTACTTCCATAAATCCGTGTTTTCAATTCCTACATTCTTGGCAATAAAGACAGGATCTTTTCCTTCTTTCTTCTGCTTTTTGTAATCTTCTAATGCCTTAAACGCTGGTTTTCGGAGAAGCAGAATTGCAATAATATTCAACCAAGCCATCATTCCAACACCAATATCACCTAAAGTCCATGCAATTTCAGCCGTTTTTATGGACCCATAAAATGTTGCAACCATAATTAAAATTTGGAGCGCTCGGACAGCCCATTTGGAGGAGGTATTTCGGGTAAGGTAACTAAGATTAGCTTCAGCAATGAAGTAATATGCCATGATGGTGGTAAAAGCGAAGAACAACAGGGAGAAGGCAACGAAACCTTTTCCAATGCTGGGGAAATGTACCCCAATTGCATATTGAGTATACTCTGGCCCAAATGGTACTCCGGGTAAGTTCTCTACCAAAAAACCTCCCTCGGGATTCACTACATTAAATTGGCCTGTGAATAAGATCATCAATGCCGTAGCTGTGCATACGAACAACGTATCAACATAAACTGAAAATGCCTGAACCAATCCTTGTTTAACGGGGTGAGTTCCTTCTGCAGCAGCAGCGGCGTGGGGAGCAGTTCCTTGGCCTGCTTCATTCGAATAGATTCCTCTTTTGACTCCCCAGGAAATGGCCATTCCAAATACGCCGCTAAATGCCGCTTCCATGTTAAAAGCAGATCTGAAAATAAGTGAGAACACAGCAGGAACTTCCTGAATATTAATGAAGATGATAATCACTGCCATCAGGATGTAGGCACCGGCCATGAAAGGAACAACAATTTCAGCAACTTTACTGATTCTCTTTACCCCCCCAATGATGATCAACCCCAGCGAGACAGTTATGAAAAGTCCTGAGTAGTGAACCGGTATATCGAAGGCATTATTCATGCTGAGTGCAATGCTATTACTTTGAACGCCTGGTAGGAATATGACAGTACTAAGAATTGTTACAAACGCAAATAGCATTGCATACCATTTGATGCCAAGTCCTTTTTCAATGTAAAAAGCAGGACCACCGCGATATTGACCATTGTTAACTTCCTTATAGATCTGGCCGAGCGTTGATTCTACAAATGCGGAAGAAGCTCCTAAGAACGCGATTGCCCACATCCAAAATATTGCACCAGGGCCTCCCATTGCAATGGCAGTTGCTACGCCCGCAATGTTACCTGTGCCAACTCGTCCTGAAATAGCGATTGCAAAAGCTTGAAATGAAGAAACACCTTTATCAGACGATTCACCTTTAAAAAGCAGCTTTAGCATTTCTCTGAAATGTGTCACCTGAAGAAATTTCGTAGCGAAAGAGAAATAAATGCCAGCAGCGAGGCATAAAAAAATCAAAGCATTACTCCAGATTATTGCATTTACAGCTTCTATTATTTCTTTCATTGTGAGCAGTTTAGGGTGTTTTTTTTTAATATTCTTGATTTCCAAGTTCTAACTAAAGCGAAAAGAAAAGAAAAAAATGTCAAAATGCCTGCCCGATGGTCAAAAAGAACCCAAAATTGGGATTATTTGATTTATTGTTTATTTCAATTCTGTCTACTTATCAATCATAAAAATCTGGCTTTTTAAAAAAATAGAAGGAATACAAATTCAGCTTAAGATTGAAAAAGGCAAAACAAAAAAAAGCCTCTGGAATTGATCCAAAGGCTTTGTTAATTAAATAATGGTGTCAGCCATGATAGCACTGGTTGAACCTTACGGCTTTCCAGATTGAAATCGGGGCGCGATAATTTGAAGAAATGTATTTGAACTAAATAAGAGCGGAATGAGCAAAAACAAAAAAGCCTCTGGAATTGATCCAAAGGCTTCTTTAAACTAAGTCGGGGTGGCAGGATTCGAACCTACGACCTCCACATCCCAAATGTGGCGCGATACCGGGCTACGCTACACCCCGAACTGTTTTTTTTTTCTGAAAATATCTCTTCAAAACACTGATTATCAGTACTTTGCAGAGAGTGGGGGATTCGAACCCCCGGTACAGTTTAACCCGTACGACAGTTTAGCAAACTGTTGGTTTCAGCCACTCACCCAACTCTCTGAATATTTTAAGGCTTGGTATACTTCAGTAAAACTGACCATTTGCCAGCCTTCCTTATTCAGTCAGAGAACTTTCTGTTTTAAGGCGATGCAAATATAAGTCAATTGATCAGATTTTAGCAAATCAATCCTCTATTGGAAATAAATGACTGAATTATTTAATCTAAACCGCTGGAAATCAAACAACATATTTTTAAAATGATTCATGTTTTTTTTAAAAATACCCTGTACAGGGTATTTTTTTTTAGGGAGTAGGGCTTACTTTTGGATTTCAAATTGTTTAGAATATGCGAATACATACTACTAAGTCAAGTTTTTTAATTCAAGGAGACGGAGATAAGAAGGGTTGTGTCTTTATTAAGTCCGATTCAAATGACGAACTCCATAGATTTTTTGGGTCATTAGTAATTGAACCATCAGGAAGTTCTGAATACCCATTCCAGGTGAGAGCATGCAAACAGGAGTTTGCTAATGCTTTGATTTTGATGGTAAAGGAGATTGATTACACTGTATTTTCTGAATTCGAACCTGCTCTCATTTAAGTAGTAAAAAAAGTTTATTTTATTTTTTCAATCCATTTAGGGACGAAAAGCATTTTTTGATTTTTGTGTTACTTTTTACTGTTATCGAAGAATAATATCCTGATAAATTGAATTTTTACCAATTTAATTTTAAATAAGCGCTGTTTTTTTAATTAATATTTTTTTTAATCTTTCGGGCCAAAGTTCTTTTGGAATTATCACCCAATGAAAATTTCCGTTTGATTAGTTCAGAAAATATTGATCAATTAATTCCTGATTTCCTGATGGAGTCAGAGCATTTCTTCCTCATCTTATTGGATGTGGAAGGAAATGTTATTAATTCCAATCGTGTCTTTTCTAAGTTGGTTGGCAAGGAATCTGAATTGGATTTTCATAAAATGATAGATGATGATTCCTCCCGCAATTTTTCTGAGCTTCTCGAGAAAACTCTGAATTCTCCCAAAGAAGTACAGCATGCGTTATTTAACATTCGAATTGGAAAATCAGATTCTAATCTTCCGGTTTGGTGGGAATTTTCTGTAATCACCAATTCTGATGGGGATTTGATGGGAATCATCGGAGTAGGTGTGGGGATTCAATTTTTAGAACAGGGAATGCCATGGGAAAACCTCGTTGATGTCCTTCAGTTTGGAAGAATCAAGCTTTCTTCGACCAAGACTTTGGTTGGATGGGATGAAAAAGTTACGAATTGGCTCGAACTTTCATCCTCCGAATGGAAGGGATCTTCTATTTTGGAGCAAAATGTTCTAACCGCATTTCCGGAGTTAGATCTTGCTTTCAAACAAATTTCTGAAAATGGGAGGCCAGTTTGTCTTGTTTTGAGGAGACCTGATTCAAATCATGAATTCGCATCTCTTTTAACAAAAGTTCCGGAAGGTTTTCATTTGTTTATTCTTCCCCGGGAGAAAAAGAAAATAGCAAAAGAACTTTTAAAACCATTCACCAATTTCCAACTTGAATCTTTACAGGGTTCTGTTTGGATTGTCAATTCAGATTTTAAAATTCTTCAATTAAATCAGGAAGCTAAGCGTTTGGGGATTCTTTGGAAAGGAAGAGAGCTCAATGAAGGATCAAAATTTCATTTTCAACAGCAATCTGAAAGTTTCAGTAAGCTGATTTCAAATTGTAAAAGTGCTTTTTCCGGAAATTCAATAGATTTTGAATTTCAGACCAAGCTTCCTGACCAGGAAATTGGAATGTGGCGTGTAGGTATCCGGCCAGTTTATGATACAAATGGGGTTACTCAGGGTATTTTGATACAAGCCTTTGACTTATATGTTTTGAATCAGCGTCTTATAAATCTCCAGGCAGAGAATCAAAACCTGAAAGAGTTAGCGCTAAGACCTTCTCATATCCTTCGTTCACCGCTTTCATCCATGCTTGGACTCTTGGATTTGATCGATCAAAAACAACTTGATTCTGAGAACCAGAAATACTTTTCTTACCTAAAGCCACTGGCAAGAGAACTTGACAATGTAATTCGATCAAATGCCAAAAAAATGAGCGCTTTTGATTAAAAAAGACCTGTCAGGTCAATTTTATGAATTCTGGAGGGGACACTTAAACTTCCCAAAGTTATTTTTTCGCCCGAAATTAAGACTGTAAATCCTTCCTGAAATATTATTCCCTCCGTTTGGGAAAGTTGTGATGGACTTCCCAGCAGTAGTTTATGCTTTTTTCCATTAAAAAAATCTTCGCCTGAATAATCAGAAAATAGCCAGATAAAGACTTGGGAACTGATTCCTTTATTTTCATATCCCAGTAGGCAAAGTGAATTTGAATTATTTTCAATTGCTGCTGCAGTAACCAAGCCTTGCGTATCAAAAGTGGAATTTAATTCTGCCTGCCGAGTTCCTGGTTCCTGACTTAGGATATAATGATTGGTTTTTAGATCCAAGGGGTTTTTAGTGAAGAGATGGAGTTTTCCATTCCAGAAAATAAACCCTTCACAATTGAAATTATGGTTTCCATTGTTTCCCGAAAAATCCGTCTGATCTGAAAAATTAAAAACAATCCTTTCAAAATTCACTTCAGTTAAATTGAGCAAGTCTGTGATTTTGATTTTCAATATGTTCAAGTCAGTTCTTTTGCCAAGATTGTTTCCAAAGTCCCCCACAAACAAATGGGTATCACTTTGTGCCAAATCTTCCCAATCTTTATTCAATGCATTTTTCACCGAAATAGTACGAATTACATTTCCAGTTTCCGGATTCAGTTCAAAGATTTGATTGGTGTTGTCTTCGTCATTAATCGAAAAAAGTCTATTCTGAATCCATGCCAGACCTGAGGTTTCATCTTGAGAAGCTGGAAGATTTGCCAAAGTCGTGGGATTAAGTGCTGAAGGCAAACCATTTGTAGCAAGCGGAATAGTTGTTTGATTTAATTGAAAGCTGGTCTGCTTGAAGGTCTGCACGTCCTCAGGTTTTTGAGGATCGTCGAGCGTGAAATGTCTGTGTTGAAAGGCGGCAGATTTCCACGATTGACGGAATGAATTCTTTCCTTGATTGAGGTCAAAACTGAAATTCAGATTTTGGTTTTCCTTGAAATAGAGGTAATAAAAGCCGCTTTGCTCTGAGAACTTAACAGAAGGAGTTGAAACTAGAGTGGGGATATTACTTAGGTTCTCTTTGGTGATTGTCACCAATCCAAAATCAGTTTTGGCAGGTAGCCTGATTTTTTGGATTTGTTCTCCAACCTGAATTTGCTCATCGATCACCAGAGGGAGATAACTTGCAAAGCCCGGATCTGTTGAGGTGCTGGTTAATGAATAAGTGCCAAGTGCTAATTCAACCTCATAAGGTTTGCTAAAATCATTTGGATTGATGGAGATCGTAGTTGTTTTTCCGGATTCAAGTTCTGAAAAATTTAGGTTGATTGAAGTCTGGAGTACATGGGTCCAACTATTCTCTGTTAAAACTTTCCCTCCGGGCATCGATAGCGAACCAGTCAGATCAATCCCTGAAATTGAAATCTTGCCAAATCCAGGAGTAGGTTTTTCCTTTTCTTTGCAGGAAAAAATCAGAATAAAAAGCCAAAAAAATAAACTGAGAAGGATTTTATTTTTCATACCGGGAAAGGATTGTACAAAAGTATCTATTTGAATTCATGTATTTAAAATGGTTTCAACCTGATTTTTGACTGATGAATTCGAATTCTTTTAACATTCTAATAAACATTCCTCTTTTACACTCTGTTGCAGTAGCATAAAAAGAAAGTTCATGAAAGATCTGTTAGAAGTTGTCAGTAAAAATGGAAACGGAAATGGGCATTCCCCGATGGTAGTTTCTGAATCAATGAATGATGAGCTTTTAATTAAAGATGCCCTTTTTGTGAGGCACGACGGTTCTCTGGAGAAGCTAAAGCATGTTGATATTCTTTGGCTTAAAGGAGACGGTAATTATACCACCATTGTTGCAAGACATTCTGTTTTCTCAGTAAGAAATCTTCTCAAGGATTTCGAAGACGTACTCCCTCGCGATCAATTCATCCGGATTCATAAAAGCTATATCGTTCGAATTGATGAGATCAATTCAATCAACACCAAGGAAATAAAAGTTGCCAAGGATTTAGTGCCTGTTGGAAGGACATTTTATCACAGCCTTGTCAATAGAATCCAAAAACTCGGTCCTTCAGGAGATTAATCCATCCAAAGCAAACTGCTGTCACCGTAGCTTAGGAATCTATAATCTTTTTCCAAAGCTTCCTGATAAACTTTTTTCCACCTATCATCAAGTATTGTAGCTATGAGTAAGACAAGTGTTGAGCCAGGCTGGTGAAAGTTTGTGATTAATCCTTTTATGACTTTGAATTGATAGCCAGGGAAAATAAAAATCTCTGTAGCACCGATCAGCGTTTTAGCGCTTTTGCTTTTCATGAAATCCAAAACTGCCTCAAGCGCATTTTGAACAGTCGGATAGGAGTTCCTATCCTTGTAAGGGAAAAGCTTTTCAATTAAAAAGTCATCACCTTTTCCTTCCAGAATTTTTACGCCGTACCAGTACAAGCTTTCCAAAGTCCTGACAGAGGTAGTTCCTACTGCTACGACATTTCCTTGGTGGCTCAAAATTTTTTCAATTGTCTGGAGAGTTATCACAATCTGCTCGCTATGCATCGGGTGCTCGGTGACTTCGGTCGCCTTTATTGGCTGGAAAGTTCCTGCACTGACATGAAGCGTTACCTGAGTTTTTTGAATTCCTTTTGATTCAAGTTTTTCGAATACTTCAGATGTGAAATGAAGACCTGCAGTGGGTGCAGCTACGGCTCCTTCTTTTTCTGAATAAACTGTTTGATACCGATTTTTATCTTCCTCAACAGGTTTGCGATTGAGATAGGGTGGGAGGGGAACTTCACCGCTTGCTTCTACCACATCGACAAATGAAATTTCCGGATCATTCCAGGAAAACTCAACCAGCTTTTCATCCCGGTTTTTAAGTTTTGCCTCAAGGATAACCTCTTTGCTTCCGATTTGAATTTTTCCTTTCAGGACCTCTTCATCTTTCCATTTCTTTGCATTTCCGATCATGGTTTCCCACGTGACCGGATGCTTGGCAAGCATTATTTCCGGAATCACGGTAGTAGGAGCTATTGGCTGAAGTAAGAAGATTTCGATTCGAGCTCCGGTTTCCCGTTGGAAAATCAATCTGGCCGGGATGACTTTTGTGTCATTGTAAACCAGCAAGGTATCAGCCGGAAGTAAATCAGGGAGGTCGTAAAAATGGAAATGGGAAATCTCACCTTTTTTGCAAAGTAGAAGCTTTGAATCAGAGCGCTTTTCAAGCGGGAATTTGGCGATTCTTTCTTCCGGGAGTGTATATTCGTAAGCCTTAAGATCAATCTTTGGGATTTGCATAAATGAGTCGATTCCGGGCGTAAATATAACTCAAGTCCCTTCAAAAACTGGCTAAAATCCATTTCAATCCATGCCTGATTCTGCTTTCATCCGATTTGAATACATCAAAAGAACGCTCCGATTTCGTTTTGATGCCGGGACATCAAGAGGAGTTTTGCGCAGTAAAGATGTCTTTTGGATCAAGGCTTTTAGAAGTGAATCCCCTGAGATTTACGGGTGGGGAGAGGCAGCTCCATTGGTCAAATTAAGCCCTGATGATCGCCCTGATTTTGAAAAAGTTCTGGCGAAAGTTTTGAAGCAAATGGAAACTATTTCCTTGGATATGGAAGAAAGTTCTATTCTTGAAATACTTAGAGAGGTTATTCCATTTGAATTGCCAAGCATACGATTTGCGCTGGAAACAGCACTTTTGGATTTGAAAAACGGTGGTAAGAAAAAGATTCTTGAGAATCCATTTTTTGATCGAAACGAACCGATTCCCATCAATGGACTGATCTGGATGGGAAAATGGCAGTTTATGCTGGAGCAAATCGATCAAAAGATCGAGGAGGGATTCGACTGTATAAAATTGAAAATCGGAGCGATCGATTTTGATCAGGAATTGGAATTGCTCCGATACATTCGCGATCGGTTTTCTCCGGACCAAATGACTTTGCGGGTAGATGCCAATGGAGCTTTTTCCAAAGAAGATGCTCTGCTAAAATTATCTAAACTGGCTGATATAGGGGTCCACAGCATCGAGCAGCCGATTCCTGCCGGAAATGCGGAAGTCATGCGAAAACTTTGTGAAGCTACTCCTCTTCCAATTGCATTGGACGAAGAACTGATAGGTGTAAAAGCAAAAGCTGAATTGCTCGATCTGATCAAGCCGCAATACATCATTTTAAAACCAACCCTAGTCGGAGGAATAGTAGAAACCAGAGAATGGATTCAACTTGCCGGGGAAAGAGCAATTGGCTGGTGGATGACTTCGGCTCTGGAAAGCAATATTGGCCTGAATGCCATCGCCCAACTTACCTCCACCTACAATCCCACAATTCCCCAAGGATTGGGTACCGGCAAGTTGTATCACAATAACCTTGAGTCTCCGCTTGAAATCAAGTCGGGACTGATCCGATATTCTGCCGAGAAAACCTGGGAAGATCCTTCTTAATTTGGTAATCGGAAAAGATAAACAGGCTTATTGACTGATACTTTCCAGTCTGTTTGAGTCAGCTTTCCAGTTTCTGTATCCCGCTCTAAAACCACAATATCATTGCTTGCCTGGTGTGCAGCCAATAGGTATTTACCATCAGCAGTCAGGTTAAAGTTTCGCGGCATCAGTCCTCCGGAAGAAATTTGCTGAATCCTTTCGTATTCACCGGTGCTCTTTTTTCCAAAAACGCTGATAGTATTGGCATCGCCCCGATTAGAGACGTAGGTGTTTTTTCCGTCAGGAGAAAAACGAACTTCCGCAGCTCCGACAGCCCCTGTGAATCCATCTGAAAGTAAAGAAAGACGTTGTTTTGGGGTGATAACTCCCATATCAAAGCTGAAAACTTCCAAAACTGCAGTCATTTCCTGCACTACCAGTATTTCATTCCCGTCAGGTGAAAAAATCAAATGTCGGGGGCCGTCCCCGGGAGTCACCGCGTATTCAGTGGTCAAAGTGAGTGGTTTTTCCTGCGAAGGATCAAAGCTGTAAACATAGATTTTATCGGTTCCCAAATCAGCCGCTAATAAGTATTTTCCATCCGGGCTGAAAACCGTGCTATGTACATGAGGTTTCTCTTGTCTGGCTTCGTTTATGCTTTTTCCCTGATGCTGAATGGTTTGGAGATAGTCCAGTTTGCTTTCAGAGTTCAGCCGAAAAATGCTCAAACTTCCTCCGGTGTAGTTTGCCACTGCAATATAATCTTCGGTTGGTGAAAGCGCCACATAGCAGGGGTGATCTCCATAAGAAGGGATCGTATCGATTGGTGCCAACGGTTTTCCGGGTTCAGATCGATTAAAAACCATCACATTTCCACCTGTCTTACTCATGTCTTCTTCCAAAGAAAAGACTAAATTCCCTTTGGAATTGGCCACCACAAAAGATGGATTATGAACTCCCGGAGCCACAAGTTTCACTTCAAGTTTATTTGCCGCAGGAGTAAAAGTCAATTCATTTATTCCCTGACTGGATGAGTCTGTATAAGTGCCAACCAAAAAGGAGTAAGTCATTGCGGGTTCGGTTATTTCAGGAGTTTTGGATGGATTGCAAGACCAAATCAAAATCAAGAGAGCGATCAGGAAAATGGATTGTTTCATAATCGAAATATATTAAAAAATCCGGCAGTGTTATTTTACTTTTATTTCGAAAAAAGGCTCTAAAAGCTAATGAATAATAAGTTAAAACGATATTTTGTTACTGAAAAGGTAAAGATTGCTACGTTTTTTAGAAATTTTACTAATTTGCTTTGCCATTAAACCAGACCCTGGGATGTTCAAAACCTACGACACCGAAGTCGCCAAGCGATTTACGATTTACAACAGTTTATTCTTAGACTTACCCTTCGATGATATTTATCGGACTGGAACCCTATTGCCTATCCTCGGAACTGCATGCCAAGAAGGATTTGAGTCCGGATTAAGCCCAAAGGAAATTATTGCAGGGTTTTTCGAAGACATGTTTCCGACGGCTACTGAGAAGCAAAAATCTGATATGCTCTTTCAAATGATTCAGTATGTAGAGCGTCAGGTAGTTTTGTTTGATTCCATTGAAGATGCAGCCTACGAAAAAATCAATGATTTAGGAGGGAAAGGTTCTGTTAAAGCTTTGATTAACAGAGTTGATAACGATCATAAGCGTGAGGAATTAATCAAAAAGCTGAAAACGTTTTCAATTCGATTGACACTAACTGCGCACCCGACCCAATTTTATCCCGGAACTGTCCTTGGAATTATAACGGATCTGGAAAATGCCATCCGAAACAACGATTTAGGAAGTATCAATTCCTTACTTCAGCAACTTGGGAAGACCGGATTTATCAATCGTGAAAAGCCAACGCCTTTCGATGAAGCTGTAAGTTTGGTTTGGTATCTCGAGAATGTCTTTTATCAAAGTATCTCGGACATCATGATCCGCATGTTGAATACCCTGAATATTCCTCTTCACGAATGGGAGAATCCGGGATTGTTGAAAATCGGTTTCTGGCCCGGAGGAGATCGGGACGGCAATCCATTTGTGACTCATGAAACGACTTTGATGGTTTCAGAGCGAATGAAAAAATGGGTGCTTAGATGCTATTATCGTGACATGCGAAAGATCCGAAGACGGCTTACTTTCAAGTACGTGGAGCAATTGATTTTGAAAGTTGAAAGAGGAATATATTCCACTTTATTTGAAAATAAAGCTGTTTATACATCTCCTGAAGAATTAATAGCGGATTTGCTTTTAGCAAGAGAAGCCCTGATCACACATCACGAAGGCTTGTTTTTAGAGTTATTAGATCAGTTTATTCTGAAAGTGAAAATCTTCGGATTCCATTTTGCTTACATGGATATTCGTCAAGACAGCAGAAAGCACGATGACCTTTGGGAAGAAGTTTTCAAAATAAAGGGGATTAAGCTGGGGGAGACTGAAGACGAACAGATTAATCAGATTGTTACTACTTCCAGTCTTCCGGATTTGGCGTATTTCAAAGACACCTTCAATCGTGAAA
Organism: Algoriphagus sp.; assembly: GCA_029945945.1. Lineage (GTDB taxonomy): Bacteria > Bacteroidota > Bacteroidia > Cytophagales > Cyclobacteriaceae > Algoriphagus. Next base: position 196,610 of record JAQSDM010000009.1, read on the forward strand.
TGCTGCAGACTTTTTCAGTAATTGAGAAAGTTCAAAATAGCAATGGTGAAGATGCATTGAATCGATATATCATATCCAATTGCCAGTCCGCCAGACATTTGCTGGAAGTGTATCAATTGGCGAAACTCACGCTTGGAGAAAGCAAAAAAAGCATGCCGCTCGATATCGTTCCTCTGTTTGAGACGATTGATGATCTTGCCCAAGCACCGGAAATCATGAACCGGCTTTACAACCTTCCTGATTATAAAGCTCATTTGGTAAACAGAAAAGGAAAGCAGACGATCATGTTAGGATTTTCAGATGGTACCAAAGATGGTGGCTATTTGAAGGCTAATTGGTCCATCTTGAGAGCAAAAGAAGAGCTGACGAAAATTTCAAGAGAAAATGGAATTGAAGTCGTATTCTTCGATGGTCGGGGAGGACCTCCGGCAAGAGGTGGCGGAAATATGCATAATTTCTACGCTTCTCTCGGAGAGCGGGTGGAGAATTCAGAGATTCAGGTGACAATTCAAGGTCAGACAATTTCTGCAAATTATGGAAAGCAGGCTTCCTGTACTTATAATTTTGAGCAGTTGCTCAGTGCCGGGATGGAAAATCATTTGTATCCGGATGCTGAAAAGAACTTGACAGATGATCAGCGCAACCTAATACAGGAATTAGCCGATCAATCTTACGAAGCTTACAAAGCACTTAAGAACCATCCTAAATTTGTCCCCTATCTCGAACATGTGACTCCATTGAAATATTTTGGAATGACCAATATCGGCTCCAGACCTTTGAAAAGAGGAAAAGATGAAGGGCTGAAATTCGAGGATTTGAGAGCAATTCCTTTCGTGGGATCATGGGCCCAGATGAAGCAAAATATTCCCGGTTTTTATGGAGTGGGCGCAGCTATTACCGAGTTAGAAAAGGATGGAAAGCTGGAGGAATTGAAAACGCTCTACGAGAAGAATCTTTTCTTCAGAACACTTCTTGGCAATTCCATGCAATCGCTCAAAAAGTGCTTTTATCCCGCAACTGCCTATCTGAAAGAGAACGAGACATACGGCGAGTTTTGGGAGATAATGTATCAGGAATATCTTCAGTCAATTGAAAAACTCAAAGAGGTATCTGCTATGAGTGAGTTGATGGGAGATAATCCGGTCATCAGGACCTCTATTGCTATTCGAGAGCGAATCGTTCTTCCGCTGATCACTATTCAGCAATTTGCAATTCAAACCATGCTGGAAACCGGGAAATCTCCTGAAAATCTGCAGAAGTTAATTCTTCGGAGCATGTTTGGAATTATCAACGCAGCCAGAAACGCGGCATAAAAAAATCTCCAATCGAAAGATTGGAGATTTTTTTTCACTAACTCAAGATTACTTTTTAACAACCAAGCCATCTTTGATTAATTGATTCACCACTGTTTGAGCGAAAACAGGTGCAAAAGATTCAATTGACGATGGGTTAGTAGTTTCAGATTGGGATGACCAAACTAATTCTTCCGTCTTCGCATCATATAGGTTAATTTCTATGTAGTATTTTTTGTCAGTATCGTAATAACCTGGTTGGTACATGGTCGGACTGTAGTAGGAATAATATCCATAAAAACTACCATATCCACCACCATAGCCCATAGGAGAATACATGGTAGTTCCTGGAACGTATCGGGTTTCAGTTGTTTGGTCCAAAAGAGCCATTGTGAGGATAGCATCATGTCCTCCTGCTTTGATTGCATTTATTACTTTGTCTTTGTTTGCGGCAGAAGGCATAAATCCCGGAGGAATAATCTCAAAGCTGCTTACGGCAGTTATTCCGTCTGCATTCAATATTTCATCGATATCGTTTTCTATTTGTTGTCTGGCTAAAAGGTTTTCAGTAATAGCTGTTACGAAAATGTTGTTATATCCGCCTGCAGGTTTATTTGGACTTACCCAAGATCCCAGGATTTTTGTGCTGGGTGAGCACGCGCCCACAAATGCTAGAATCAGGATTGTTACAATTAGATTAAGTTTTTTCATTTTGATTGGTTTGTGAGATTTTATTTAAATCTGGGTCAGAAATGGATTTAAAATCGAAATACATCTATTAATCTGAATAGGCGTTCGAATAATACAATGACCTTAGAACCAAGTGCTTCTAAGGTCATTTGAAAGTAATTCTAATTTCTTTTCAGAGATAAAGATTATTTTTCGCCAATAAATGGTAGCTCTTGCTGCATCGCATTCCTAATCGTATTGTGGATATAGGTATCGATTTGTATGAATTTGGCAGCTTGCAAGGCAGAAGTCGCTTTCTTGAATTTCTTGTAAAAAGTTTCATGCAATTGGGCTAACTCGATGTCATTTTTCAACGATCTTAATGCCAATGCATCAGCTTCAGCCTCTCCCAGATTTGCATAGGATCCGAGGTAATCGTTGATGATTTTGATCCGCTCCCTGCCATTGGCAAGTCGGGCGGTTTCATATTCATCATAAACTGTCCAGAATGCAGGGGCCATCGATTCAGGTAGTTCCATGGTAGCTTCAATAATTGCTTTTTTGTCTTTGCCAAAAGCTTCCTGAACCAATGAAATCTCATCATCGATAGTTTGTGCCATGATTGGCTGGAATGCCATAATTAAAAGTCCGGCGGCGATAAGTAATACCTTTTTCATAATTCTTCAATTAATTAAGTGAGTAATCTGATGACCAAAGTAAAAGTTATCTCTTATTGAAAATATGATTAAAGTCAGTTGATGTGTTGATTTATTGAATTTATGCAATAATTAGAATGACTCATTTACATTAAGATAAAAACCTGAGTTTCCCTTTTGGCCGAATGCATAATCAGCGGTGATAGTTGTTCGGTTTTCTTTGTTAATCATGACTCTTAAGCCTACACCGTAACCCGGATTGACCTGCTCCATAATTTTTTCGCCGGTAATCTTGTTGTTGAAACTTGCAGCATTCAGAAATACAGTTCCTCCGAATGTTTCCTTATTTCTCTGAAGTGGGAAGCGGTATTCAGCCTCCGAATAAACCATACTTTCTCCTCGGAATCTGCCCTGAGCATATCCTCTTCCTGTCCGTCCAAACATATCCCAGCCGATTGAAGGCAGATTCATATAAGGGACATCTCCGGAAACAACAAAATTGCCAAAGCCCCAAAGAGCGATCAAGTGTCTTTTGCGGGTTTCACTCAGGTTGAAGTAATGACGGTAATCCAAAAGAAGGAGTGAGGAATTTTGATCTGAGCCCAGGAAGGTTGGGTTGATTTTGTAAGAAATAAGCGCAAAGTTTTTCTCATAGGGCGACACTGCAATGTCCCGGTTTTCCATAACCGCATTGAGAGTGATGCCGGAAAGCGTATATTTCTCCAGATTAAAGCCTTTTTCAAGGTTGTACACATCGTGAGAGAAAGCCAACCCCGGATCAATTTCATCTTGGATAAAACTTTCAACTTTTGAATGAATGTCCAAGTGATAGCCCATTCCCAGGTAAAATTTGGAATCACCAATTCGCCTTAAAACAGTCTCATAAAATCGAATCAGGTTGAAGTCCATTTGTTGCTCTCCCCAAAGAACTCCCGGTTGATTTGGGTTCTCTTCCCAATCATTGGGAGTAGAGCTCCCAAGGCCGTAAGTCGGAATAGAGGTAATGAAATACCTCCAGTCTCCCACCAAGATCCATTTATTTTTATCCAGGAAAATGTTACTTCTGGAACTGAAAATCCATTGCTTTTTGGTCGTGTAGAGGAAGTTTCCTACGAAGTTGGAAAGCTTGGTGTCTGTAGGATTTCCCATGTACCAGGTTGCAGAAGGAGCCAAGCCAAAAAGCCATCCATTAGCAGGATTTGACCCGATTGCAGGAAGTGGGACAAATTTGAAATTGTTGATTTTATTTGATTTGTAGATCGTAGAGTCCTGAGCCTGAACCGGGACGAAAGAGAAAATGAAGAGGAAGCACAGGATAAGGATTGATCGCATAATTAATCTTTTCAGACGGGAGTTGGTGTTGGCTTGAATATTAATTTGAAGATAAAAAAGGAGCCGGAATAACGATTGGCGAAATTCACTAATTCCCAAAATAGATTTGGGAAATATCCTGAAATCCATAAAATCAGGAAAAAAGAAAGAGGAGCCCGATTGAGCTCCTCTTTGAAATCTAATTTAAACCAACTTATTAACGAGGAATCAGGAATACTAATCCACCTTCAAAACCAAACTGATACATAGTAGAGTAGGTAGAAACGCCTGCTCCACCGCCTCCGGTACCAAAGTAAATACCACCTCCAACTGACTGTACAGCAGACATCAAATTAGCCTGAATTCGAATGGCAACTTTTTCAGAAACCCAAAAATTAGATCCGCCGCGAATAGCCCATGCGAATTTGGTTCCCCCATCGCTGTATCCGGTATCCGGGTTTTCTACGTTAAAAATAGCCATACCGATACCTCCACCAATGAACGGTTCCACGGTTTCATTTACTTTGATGTAATTGGTGCCATTTAGCATGATCCAATTCATCGCCAAATCAAATTCTGTGGATTTGACATTTCCTCCAAAATCTGAATCCAAATAGGTTAAGGGTACCTGTGTATCTTGCCTGAGGTATTGTAATTCAAATGCTTTGTTTGCGTCAAGTTTGTATTCAATTCCTAAACCCCATCTTAAATTTTCCTGAATTTTCCCTTCATAATAGGAAGAGGAGGAGTAGTAAGAATCAACTTTGTCCGCAAATACATAGCCTGCATACGTGTTAAGTCTGATTTCCTGAGCCTGTGAGGTTAAATTAACACAGATAACCAAGGCAAGTGAGAAGAGTAATTTTTTCATCATGTGAGGATGGTTTGATTTAGAAGATTTGGACTGATATGGAAGTGTTTTTTTTAAGAGTATTTGACAGTCTGATTTTACTTATAGTCTAACTGAGGGTAAAAATCATTAAATGATTACAAATAAAACATGCTAAAAATCATATTTTAAAATTTTCTTTTCAAATTCAGATGGTAGAATAGACTTTATCGTTCACAAAAGGAAGATTCTTTTTCCCCGGAGGAAACAAGACGGCCTTTAACCTTCCATTCATTTTTTCTCCCAAAGCATTTTGTTGTAAGCAATTCCAAAAGTCCAGGCATCGTAGACTTCTTGTTTATTTTCATAGGCAAAATTCAAAGCGATCTCAAATATTTCCGTGCTTTCGAAGCTGTATTCTGTTACATGTCTGACAAGGGAGAGATTCTCGGTTTTTTCAAATTCATACCCCGGACCGGCATAAAAGGACCAATGTCTCAAAGCATTGTAATGAATCACTCCGGCAAATTCGACCGGGTAGCTTTTTTCCAAAATCACTCCTTCATGTTCGATTTCAAAGCTTTGAAGCTTGATATCTCCCTGAAGCGCAACTGACCACCTCGGATGGAAGAAATAATCTACATCAAAACCCCAGGTAGGGATCACAGCTACTTTTTTGTCTCCATTGGTACTTTTGGGTACATGGGAATTGGCCATCATGACGGCTCCTCTGATTTTTGGTTGATGCACTTTTGATGCCTCTTCCTGAGCCTGTGAGGTAAAATTAAAGCAGATTACCAAGGCAAGAGAGAAGAGTAATTTTTTCATCATGGTTTAAGGGAATAAGTTTGAATTATGGACGTATTCAACTTAAATAGGAATGAAATTTAAAGGTTATTTTATATAGCATATTTAACCTCATTTTTAAATTTTGTAAGAATCAATGTAGTAATACAAAAAAAATATGCTCAAAATCAATTTTAGGATTTAAACTCACTAAACCTTAAAAAAAGTAACTCTTATCGTTCATAAACTTTTAGATGGTATTACTATTTACTTGTCCAAAGTTGCTTTCGTGCAGTGCCAAAATCCCCTAATTGATAAATACTGACAGATCCATTTTTGAATTGAAATTTGTTGTTTGGCTTGGCAACTAACTCTTTTAAAAACTCCTCGTGCGCCAAACCGATGGTAACATGTGGATTGTATTTCTCCCCACTATGATCAGGAATAAATCCGTTTACATATTCAGCAGTTCCTGATGCTATGGGTGTTCCATCTGAATTTTGAACAAATGCTGCATCTGTTCCTACCACTAAGAATTGCTTGATTGCTTCAATAATTTCCGATTGAAAATCTAACAATTTGGGCGTTGGTTCAACTGTGATTCCCGCCAGTCCCAATCCATTTAAGGGTATATAATAGAAACCTTTTGAAGTTAGTTTTTGCTTAGTCGGTTTTTCACGCTTTACCACATCTGCTATCGCAACATATACCTTTTCAAGGTTGGAAGTTTTGACAAAGCATTGGATCACGGTAATATGTGGAGCATGCAGTTCATCAAGCGAGTAACTGCCTGGACCAGAATAATTTTTCCGCATCAGTTCGTTATAAACCTTAGCAGAGTCCAACATAGCTTGATCCGGATTGAGTAATATGTCAATGGCCGTAACAGCTGATTGTGCTGATGCAAGATTGAATATGGCTACAAACTGTAGGAGTGTCAGGAAACCGGCGATTTTTTTTAAGGACATTTTCAATAGGGGTTTTTCATTTTTATTAACCATAAACTTCGTCTATTAGTGTTTTCCAAATGCTACAAGAAACTAGTCTATAGATTCCAGATTATTTCAGTCGCTGAAGAATGTCGGATAAAGGTCAAAATCTTTAATTGTCAAAAGGATAAATCTTTTTCCATTCTGTTTTCATATCCACGATCAACCAATTGTATTTGGAAGCATCATCGAGTCCTTTTTCCAAGTGGCCGATTGGTGAATTGCGATCATAGGCTACTTCTCTGACTGAGTCGGTGTGATGGACAATCATTCCGAATCTTGGATATCCTTTTCCAGTTGATGTCCATTCGAGCATGGCATAGTCACCATCGGAATTTCCTGCTGTAAATACAGGACGCTTTCCGATATGCTGATGAATGGCTACCGGTTTTCCTTCCTTGTCGTCATTGAAATTGAGTTCTGGTAGCTTGACCAAGCTTGGAGTTCCATCTTCAGACACTTCATACTTCACTTTCACTGAACTGCCAATTATTTGGTAGGGGGAAATGCCATACACTTCCTCTGCCCAAACTCTCATGAAATCGATTCCCCCTCCGGAAACTATAAAGGTTTTGTATCCATTTGCCCTTAAATAATTTAGGAGTTCGAGCATAGGGGTGTAGATCATTTGAGTATAAGGTTTCTGGCTTACCGGATGCCTTGAATTAGCGACCCAATCTCTGACCGACTGATCAAATTGCTCAGTCGTCATTCCAGTATGGGAAGCCATGACCAGTTTCAACAGACCCTGTTCACCCTCTGCCATCACAGCTTTCATATCACCGGCCAAGGCGCTTTTGAATGGTTCTTTGGTCTGCCATTCCGGATGAGTTGAAGCTTCTTTTTTGATGTAATCCATTGCAAATGATAACTGAAAAACCATCGGCTGCTCACCCCAAAGGGTACCGTCGTTGTCAAAGCATGCGATGCGGTCAGCTTCCGGGATGAAATCCGGACTTCCTTCTTTCGTGGTTTTTGTGACAAAATCAAGAATCGCCTGCTTGCTTTTTCCTTCATTCCAGGAAGGAAGAGGGTCCTGGATTTCTGGATTATCCAACGAATTTGTTTCTGCCGGCTTTTCATTACAACCAAAAACAAAGAGGAGAATAAAAAGAATTGTAAAAAGCTTTTTCATAAAATAGGGTTTAAAAAAACCGGAGCAATCTTGTTGATTACCCCGGCTACTAGTTGGTATAGATGGTTTACTTATTTACTTCCTCCTGACCTTCTTAGCATCTCTTCCACTTTGGTTAAGTTAAAAGAACCAGGAGTTTGCGAAGGCGGATAATCTTTCATGGTCATCAGGAACTGTGCAGCAAGCCCCTGGATTGGAACAATAACGAACACCCTGTCAATAAACCAGTCATTGTAGGTATTGGAATTATGCTGTGCTTTCTCGAATGGATCTCTTCTCATATGGAAAAGCAAGGGAACTCTCAACTCAGTGAATGGCTCTCTCCAAACTCCAAAAGCTTCTCCGCGATTTTCCAGAAATACTACTTTCCAGTCATTGTATCGGGCGGCCACTACCTGACCATCGTCGTTCACATACCAGAATTCTTTGCGTGGAGATTCTTTCACTTTTCCTGAGATGTAATCCAACTGATTATATCCGTCAATGTAATTTTTATAAGTGCGTCCGTTGATGGTAGCGCCTTTCAGTAATCTGTCTTTTACATCTGTATCACCCGCAACAGCTGCAAATGTTGGAAGCCAGTCCTCATGAGATACGATTCCATTCAAAGTAACTCCTGCAGGGAAATGACCAGGCCATCTGACGAAAGTAGGCACTCTGTAAGCACCTTCCCAGTTGGAGTTTTTCTCAGATCTGAAAGGAGTAGTACCTGCATCAGGCCATGAATTGTAGTGAGGACCATTGTCAGTGGAGTACATCACGACTGTGTTGTCTGCAATTCCCAATTCGTCGAGTAGCGCAAGCAACTCGCCCACGTGCATGTCGTGCTCCACCATGCCATCACTGTATTCATCTTGTCCGGAGATTCCGGTAAGTTCTTCTTTCACATGGGTACGGAAGTGCATTCGGGTTCCATTCCACCAGGTAAAAAATGGCTTTCCTTCCGCTACCTGACGCTTGATGAAATCTTTCGCAGCAGCGACAGTCTCATCGTCGATAGTTTCCATTCTCTTTTTAGTAAGCGGGCCAAGATTTTCAATGGTTTGGCCACCTTTCCCGTCAGATTTGGTCTTTAATATGCCGCGAGGTTTGAAAGTTTCATAGAATGTTTTGCCATTGGCAAGCACCAAGTCTGTTGGATAATCTCTGTTTTCAGGCTCTTCTTCCGCATTCAAGTGATAAAGGCTTCCCATAAACTCGTCAAATCCGTGCATAGTAGGCAGATGCTCATCACGATCACCCTGGTGATTTTTCCCAAACTGACCTGTTGCATATCCCTGAGCTTTCAGGACCGTAGCCATGGTCACATCTGTTTTCTGCCAGCCTTCAGCCGCTCCCGGAAGACCTACTTTAGTCATTCCTGATCGTACCGGCACAGACCCGCTGATAAATGCCGCACGGCCTGCAGTACAGGATTGCTGAGCATAATAATCTGTAAAAGAGACACCTTCAGCTGCGATCCTGTCAATATTCGGGGTCTTATAGCCCATCATCCCGCGGTTGTTGTGGCTGATGTTCCAAGTGCCGATGTCATCTCCCCAGATGACCAAAATATTGGGTTTCTTTTGCTGCGAAAAGCCAAGACTCGCGATGGCGAGGGTCAAAGCAGCTGTGAAAATTGTTTTTTTCATATATTAAATTGAATTTTTTGGTATCTGAATTTAAAAAATTTAATTCAGATTTGAAGACATCAAATATTCTGAATTGGGCAGACTAATTCAATCAGGCTTGGGGAAGCGGGCTTTCTCTTTTGTTAAGATTAACGGAATGATGTCAAATCAAGCTTCTGAATCGCTCTCTTTGAGTGTTTTTTTGAAGGCGGAAGGAGTTATTCCTTTATATTTCTTGAAGGAGTTCAAAAAAGAATTCCGATTGCTGAACCCGCAGGTTTCTGCCAATCCCTCCAGTGTGAAATGGGTAAAGCTGCCTTCTTCCATCAATCTGGCACATTCCTCAATCCGCCTTTCATTGATGAAATCGGAGAAGTTGGTCTCCAAAACCCGGTTGATGTAAATCGTGAGCAGATAGCTCGGGATCCCAGTATCCTTAGCCAGATCGCGGATAGCATACCCTTTCGCCTGGTAGAATTTTTTACCAGCTTCCAGTACTATCAACTTCTCTTTGATTTCGGCTATTTTCTCCACGGAGAGTTGTGGCTGCTCTTCCTCGGTTTCTTTCTCCTCTTGTGAATCCAGAAGATATTCAAATTCATTCATTCCATAGAGCACCTTCGGAAAAAACAGGATAGCCACACCCGAACTCGCGATCAGCAATGCGCTGGGAATGTGAATCAGGTCATAATAAAGCGTTGGGCTGACAGAAAAGAATAAGATTAGGATAGGCAGTACAAGCAAGAGCTGGAAAAACAGGTAGATCTTCATCCAGATCACCCATTCCTTGCCAAAAAATCGATTGATATCAGCAATTTTGGATTGGTACTTCACCAAGAGATTGACTGACAATAGCCAATAGACCAAAATCATCAGGGTTCTGAAACTCACCCAGAAGTTCTTGGGAAAGAATTGACTTTGATTGAAGGCCATGAATTCAAGTGAATTATTGATTTCTTTCCGGATCAGGTCTAATTTTTCATCATAACTGAGAAGAAAAACCGGGGTAAAATCAATCACATAAATCAGTGCAGGTATCAATTGAAGCAAGTCTATCCACCCTATCGGTTCTTCCTTTACGATTTTCCGAATGTATAAGTAGACCATTGGGATATAGAGCAAAGCAAAGATATTTCCCGTGCGGTAAAGGTTGGGGAAGTGAATCATCAATCCTGATGAAATAAACCAGGCCAGTAAGGATGCAAGGGTCAAAAAGATAAAGGAAGCGCCTATCAGTTGGTTGCTTTTGTTCTTTCTGAATCCATAGGTGAGGAGTAAGAGCCCAACCAAAAAACCTATAATCTGGCCAATCAGATACAGGAGATTTTTCCAATCCAGAGTTAAAAGCATAGTAATTGGATTCAGTTTAAAGGACTTAATTTAAACCAATAAAGAGGAAATCAACCACTGGTCATTTTGTTTTGGTGAAAATAATCCTCGGTTTTGGCTGGTTGCATGTCAAGCGATCAAAAATGTCTCGCCAAAAACAGCTCTTCGGCCAGGCTCAGGGACCGCTTTGACAACATATGTGTAGAAAAAGAAAAGGTCTGTGAGGACAACAGGCCTTAGAAAGATTTTATTTCCAAATAAAAAGTTTGCTTCGGGATTGAAACATGCTGCTCACCTTGACTTTTTGTCTAAACTATCTCATCCAGTAGCGGATGCAGATGATATGAATCAGACTGCTTCTCCGGCACTGCGGATAGCAATGACGACACGCTCGCACCAACCGGAGTGAGGGTACTTCCGGTGGTGGGGTGGTATATGTCGATTAAAGGAATTAGAAATCCATTCTCTTTCGGAATCCGCTTTGTTTAGGCTGGTCATCAGAGGGAATAATTGGATCGTGGACGAGGTGATGATCCAGAATTCCGTTGGAAGGGATATAGATAATATCCTCAAATCCTCGAATTTCTTTGGTCAGGTGCCCGCTTTCCAGACAGGCTTGAAGTACGACGTAGGCTTTGTCCCAGTCATTGCTATTAAGACTAATGATATCTGCAAAAGAGTAATGTGGTCTTTCCATGGGGATAAATAAAGGGTAGCTTAAAGGGTTAATGATTGAAAATAGTAATTTTTTAAATAAAGATGGGCCCGACAAGTTTGGTTTTTTAGGGGCGATACTTCAACTGAATACCCTGAAGGAAGTTTCTCAATACTTGGTCCTTGCAGGTACGATATTGAGGTTGGGTCGGATTGCGGAAGAATGCACTCAACTCATGCTTGCTGATATGCCTGTCTACCTGTGATAAGATTTCCAGAATATCTTCGTCTTTCATATTCAAGGCAATTTTCAGCTTTCGGAAAATCATGTTATTATTCAGGGTTTTCTCCGCTACGGGTTGATCTCCTTCTTTTTTTCCGCGCTTTTGTATGATCAATCCATTCAGGAAAATGGCCAAATCAATGTCATGTAGTCCTTTGTAATCCGGATCATCCTCCCGCTTCATCCAATTGCTGACATCTGCCCGTGTGACTGTTTCGCCTCCTAAGCCGAACAGATCGATCATTGCATTATCGCTGAAATCGAACGTGTATCGGAGGCTTCGAAGGATGTCATTGTTGTTCATGGAAAGGATTTTATGGATTATCAGGAATGTTAGTAATAGTTTAAACGAGTCATAGAAGACCAGATTATATCTTCCACGGACGACAGTCCACAGACCACAGGAACTCTGTCTGGACTTCAAGCCGTGTTATATTTAGTTTCGGGTAATAAAGCGGGTATTCAAATGGTTTTTTTAAATGATCAAACTATAAACTCGAAAACCTAAACTTTAGGCTTGCACAAATGATAACTGACAACCGAAAACTGACTGCCTACTTCAACGCCTGCTTCACCAGTTCCCTTTTGACAAAGACAATCAGAAACCAGACCAGAATCCCTGTGAGAGAACCGATAGCAGCGCCCAGTACTACATCAAACGGATAATGAACACCCAGATAAATACGAGTATAGGATACAATCACCGCCCATAGGAACAGCCATTTGAGGTATGGAAGCTTTCCTTTCATCTTAAAATTGAGAAAAACGGCAACTGCAAATGTATTGGCAGCATGCGAAGAAACGAAGCCATAGAGACCGCCGCATCTTCCATAATTATGGATCACTCCATCCCAACGCTCGTCGTGGCACGGGCGAAGTCGCTCAAAAAAGGGCTTCATTAATCCGGAAGTGACCTGATCTGAAATCAAAATCGTAATGGCTACTCCTCCAAATACCCATAAGCTATATTTTGGATCTACTTTGTAAATTTTGTAAATCAAAAATGCATAAAAAGGAATCCAGGTGATGGTTTCGGTCAATTGAAATACAATCGGATCGAGCCAATCAGCATGAAATGAATTCAGCCAAAGGAATATTGACTCATCCAGTCGTTTAAAAACTTCCATCATAAAGAGAAATTTAACCAGTTAATTCCTTTTTTCAGATGGTTGAGGGTGAATTCCTCTGCGCTTCCTTCCTTAGTTTGATGCATATATTCCCACTCCGCATGAGGCGGCATGCTCATCAGGATACTCTCTGTTCTGCCGTTGGTGTCAAGTCCAAATTTGGTACCAGCATCCCAAACAAGGTTAAATTCCACATAACGTCCCCGCCTTATATTTTGCCAGGTTTTCTCGGAATCTCCAAATGGAATTACGGAGTTCTTTTTCATGAAATAGCTGTAGACCTGTGGAAAGAGATTTCCTATCCCCAAGCTGAAGTTCAGAATTTGCTCAAAGTGGGCATCATCTTCAGCACTCAATCGATCGTAGAAGATTCCGCCGATTCCCCGGGTTTCTTCCCGGTGCCGGATGAAAAAATAATCGTCCGCCCAGGTTTTGAACTTGGGGTAATAAGTTGGGTCAAATGAATCGCAGACGTTCTTAACTTCTTGATGGAAATGGCGGGCATCGTCCAAGTCCACGTAATGCGGAGTAAGATCAATTCCTCCGCCAAACCAATGCGTGCCATTATCCAGCTCAAAATAGCGGATGTTCATGTGAATGATCGGCACCATCGGGCTTTTGGGATGGAGCACGATCGATACACCGGTTGCGAAAAAGTTTGACTTTTCCACTTGAAGTTTTGACTGTATTTTTTCCGGCATCGGCCCATGAACTGCCGAAAAAGCTACTCCTCCTTTTTCAATGATTGATCCATTTTCAAAGATTCTTGTCCTTCCTCCACCGCCTTCAGCTCGGTCCCATTTATCTTCTTTGAAAAGACCTGTACCATCAGCCAGCTCAAGTTGACGGCAGATATGATCTTGCAGATCCTGGTAAATCAGGGCTATTTCTTCTTTGCTTTTTCTACTCATTTTCAACGTATCAATTCTTGGTTGCCTGATTTGAGCTCAGTAAACCGGGGTGAAGGTCAAGTTCATTTTCAGCTTGATATTGTCTGCAGAAACTGCTTGGTCTAAGTGAGGTCCAGATTTCTGCAAGATATAAACTTCTCTTATTTGGGTTTGGTGCCAAAGCAGATAATCCTGTTAATTCATTTAGAATGGGTAACCGATACCAAAGTTGAGAACTGTTTGTCCTTTGTTTCCGAGGGGTTTTTGCCATGAAAGATTATCCAAAATAAATCGCTCTCCCTCCGGCTGCGCAGGATCTATTGCTTTGGTCGCAAGGTCTAATCGGATAACAAGGAAATCGAAGTCCATTCTCAAACCTATTCCTGTACCAACAGCAATTTCTTTGTAGAATCGATCATATTCGAAGTCCGCGCCGGGTCTTGTCGGATCGTAGCCGATACTCCAGGAGTTACCTAAATCCACAAAAACCGCCATATTAAAATAGCCGAAAAGTTTTCTGCGGTATTCCATCATGGACTCCATGATCATTTCTGCAGGTTGCTCATTCTGATAGGTGAAATTACCTTCTTCATCTGCAGTAGGGACTGCACTTCCTGGTCCGAGTCGTCTTGCTTGCCATGCCCGGATGCTGTTGCTACCTCCTGAAAAGAAGTATTTTTCGTAAGGTAAAATTCCCGCACTGACTCCGTAAGGTTTGGCAATTCCAAAATTGACCCGATAGGCCAGAGTTTGCTTTGCATCTAATGGATGATATCTTCTGTAATCAGCCTGAAATTTCAGCCACTGAAAATTGGCATACTCGATGTCTTCTTCATCGTTGCTTGGTACATCAAAGAAGTTAAGACTAGTACCACCACTTTCTGCAAAAAGTCTGAGAAGAGTAGCCCTGTTGTTTTTGAAATTTCCGTACTGATTGAAATTAATGACGGATTGAACGGAAAAACTGCTCACGAAAGAAGGTAGAAAAGACCAAATCAGGTTGTTACCTTCTGACTGGAGGTCTTCAAGAATTTGAAGGAATTCGCCCGTAATGTTTGGCGTCCGGATATAGGCTATATCTGCAGCATTGACAGTAAACTGCATCTTGTTATTCAAAGTTGCCCAGGAATAGGATAGCTGAGAGTTCAATGAACTACGGGTATATTCCGGTCTGTTGGTATAGGAATAACCTACTGAAGTCCGGGTGTTTGGATTGTATCTGCCGTATTTTGCAAGGATCCCCGGCGAAAAAGGAATCAGAAATCGGGGAAATATAACTGATGCCGAAGCTGATAATTCTTTGCTTTGGTACACATCCTGATTGGTAGCAGAAGCCACCCCTTCAAGTCCCGCACGAAAGTTGAATTCAAGGATTTCACCCGAATGAAAGAAGTTACGGTTTCGAAGGGAAGAACTGAAGAATGGTCCCGGCAACTGTTCTGTCACACTCAATCCAACCTGATTGGTGAGCTGATATTTTTGATTAGGCTGCGCTATTACTTTTGCTGTAAGCGAGGTGCCCAATGTATCAAAAGAAATATTCAGGAACCGAAACAGGTCAAGATTGTTGAGTTGCTTCTGAGTCTCGATAATATCATTTCTGTGGTAGGGTTTTCCTTCTTCGAAGAAAACTCTCGAGGCAAATAATTTAGCAGAATATCTGTCTTTGTAAAAAGTGAAATCGATATCCCGGTATTCCCTTTTTACTTTTTCATCTACAAAATCGATGCTGGGCGGGGTGACCTGGAAAGTGATAGAATCGATTGTGAATATTTTATGCTTTTCTGCAAAGCTGGGTTTGAAGATCACCTGCTCAATGGCCACTCTTTTGGCACTGGTGTCCTGATATACATTGTATTCGATGTAGGAATCAGAGAACATGTAAAAGCCATTGTTTTTCAATAGAACTTCTATTCGACTCCTTTCACTGGAAATGCGGTCCTGATTGTACCTTTCTCCGGTCTTCACCTCTGAATCAGAGGAATTTGCTTTGAGAACCCGAATTATATCTTCGTTGTCAGTTCGGGTGTAAAATGAGTCAACCAAATAAGGCTGTTTCTCATCAATCAGATAGGTGACAAAGGCTTTTTCCTTTTTGGTCTCAACCGAATAGCTGGTCGTGGCATCGAAAAATCCATGATTGACCAGATAATCTTTAATTTCCTGAGTGGATTTTTGGGTTTTGGTACTATCGAGAAGTACCACTGGGTTTCCTGTTCTCATAACCAAATTCCCAAATTCAACTTTTTCCTCCAGGTCTTCGATTTGGGTATTCAGCTTGTCTTGTCTTTTTTGGAGCTTTCTGTCATCTGGCAGGCTGTCTCTTACCAGCTGCACCTGCGTAAGTTCGAGTTGCTTTCGCTCCAACTTCGCAGCTACCTTGAGGCTATCATAAAACCAGGTTCCAACCCTGTAAATGCTGACTCCTAAAGACCGATTGCTGAAGGGGATTCTGGTATTAGGCTCTTGGGATATATATGCAGCAAGTAGCTCTTCTTCAGAAAGCTCTATCCCCTTGATTTCATTATCATACAATACATATTCACCCTCGGGTACATTCTTGGTGATCGAGCAACTTACGAGTGACCCGAGGACATAGATAAAAAGTATATATTTGGTGAATTTCAAAATGCGAGAACCGATCCGAATGCTTAGCAAAAATACAGTTAAGTTTATTAAATCCTTACATCAAAAGAAATTCCGAAATGAGGAAAATCAGTTCTTTGTAGAGGGTGAGAAGAGTGTTTTAGAGGTACTTAACTCTGATTTTTTGGTAAAGTTACTTTTGGTAACTAAACCTTTCCTGGACCTTCATTATAATACCCTCCAGAAATATAAAGGTGAGCTCATTGAAGTTACTCAAAATCAGCTGGAAAGCCTTGGGCAGTATCAAAGCAACGATAGTGCCATTGCTGTAGTGGAGATGAAGCCCAATTCCTGGTTTGACCTGCCAAAAGGTGAGTTGGCCATAGCCCTCGATGATGTGAGAGATCCGGGAAACCTGGGAACTATCATCCGAATCGCCGATTGGTATGGAATCAGGCATTTGGTCTTTTCTCCTCAGACGGCAGAATTTTATAATCCCAAAGTAATACAGGCAAGTATGGGTTCTTTCACCCGGGTTAACTTTTTCTACGAGGATTTATCAGTAGTTTTTGACCGGTGGAATGTTCCGGTTTATGGAGCTTTTCTGGAAGGTAAAAACCTGCATACGTTTGATAAACCTATTCCAGGTGTGATTCTGATGGGAAATGAATCAAAGGGAATTTCTCCGGAACTCGAAAAGAAAGTTACCCAAAAAGTTACTATTCCCGGATTTGGCCAGGCAGAGTCATTGAATGTAGCGATAGCAACAGCTATTCTTTGTGATAATTTCAAAAGGATGATTACTACATGATCCAGCCCATACTCAAGACTTTAAACAGAGTTGGGATTAACGGATTCTTGCTGGGATTATTCTTGGCAATTTTTCTTGCCTATTTGTTTCCTTTTGCCGGATCAGCAGCTTCTCCCGTTCCCTGGAAGCCTATTACTGATGTGGGAATTGCGCTGGTTTTTTTCTTTTATGGAGTTAAACTCAATCCAGAACAACTCAAAGCCGGACTCAGCAATTGGAAACTTCATGTCTTGATTCAGCTCTGTACCTTTCTGGTATTCCCTTTAGTAGTCTTATCATTGATGAGATTCATGCCTTGGATTGATCCTGATTTTCAACTGGGAATCAGTTATTTATCGACGTTGCCCTCAACGGTAAGTGCGTCAGTTGTGATGGTTTCTATTGCCGGTGGAAATTTGCCCGGGGCAATCTTCAATGCAAGTATTTCAAGTCTGATCGGAGTAGTGGTTACCCCGATTTGGATGGGGATTATTGTTGATACATCTCAGATTGAAATGGATTTCGTATCGACATTTGGCGAACTTTCACTCAAAGTCCTTTTTCCGGTGTTTTTGGGAATTTTGATGCACAACTGGCTTTTTCACCGGATCGAACATCATTTGCCAAAACTGAAATATCTTGATCAGACGGTGATCATGATGATTGTATTCACGTCTTTTGCCCAGTCTTTTTCACAGCATATATTTTCTCCTTACTCTGTAGCCACCTTGTTGAAAGTTGGTGGAACGATGTTGGGATTATTTTTCTTGATTTGGGGAATAGTAGAAATATTGGCCAGAATTTTAGGATTCAGCTGGCAAGACCGGGTGACAGCTTTATTTTGTGGCTCAAAAAAATCATTGGTTCAGGGTGTTGTGATCGGGAAAATTATTTTTCCTGATCCGGCTCTTTTTGGGTTGGTTTTACTTCCTGTGATGCTCTATCATATACAGCAATTGATCGCGGGAAGCGTAATAGCAGGAATGTTTGCCAGACAAAAAAGACCTGATGACTCACCAAAATGAAGGTTTTTGCGGGAAAAATATCCTTCTAATACATCCCTGCTTCCAAAATCAGTAACTCCTCCCGGTGACTGATTACAGAGAGGGCTGGATTTTATGAATAACAAGTATACCTGGTTATGATTTTAAGATTTCCCGTCTTTCTTCGGTTGAGTAAATAAAACGCTTTCTGCTACAGATTTGAAATGCAAGTCTCGCTGAGGGAATGGGATAAGAATGTTATTCTGCTTGAACAACTCATTTGCCTTGCTGATTAATTCTCCTTTTGCAAAAGGGTAATCCATGTAATTATTCACCCAAAATGTCACTTCGATATCAATCCTGCTGTCTGCGAAATCCATAGGAACCACTCTTGGTGCAGGATACATTCTGATTCTATTGTCCTGAGATATGATTTCCCTGAGTAATCGAATTGCTTTTTCCAGGTCCGTTTCATAAGAGACACCGATGACCACAGTCAGCTTACGACCTTTGCCGGTTGTCCAATTGATCAATTGTTTACTGATCAGTTCCCCATTAGGAATGACGATGGTAGAACCTTCGAACATATTGACCACACTACTTCTGAAACCAATCGATTTCATTATACCCGGCTTTCCTTCGATTTCAATCAAATCCCCAACTTTAACCGTGTTTTCAAAAGCAATGATCAACCCACTAACCAGGTTGTTGACTAATCCTTGAAGGCCCAAACCAATACCTACACTCAGTGCTCCCAGTATAATGGTGATTTTATCCAAAGGAATACCGGATGCCGCGAAGGCCAGAAACAATCCCAGCGAAATGACGAATATTTGAACTAATAAAAGCCAGCTTCCAAAGCTGATTCGCTTTCGCTCTCCTTTAGGGACTGTTGTTTCTGGATCAGCTGAAAAAATAGATAATAGTTTGGAAATCAATACTGAGACAATGAGGATAATCAGAAAAATAAACATTCCATTGATTGAAAATTTGTAAGATCCAAGCATTCGATCCGCATTGAGGAACTCGTTGATTGCCAATGAGATTTGAGAGAAGCTGTAAAAATTTTTTCCTACAAGGACGACCCAGCCAAAAATCAGGAAAGTGTATAATATCCCGGGGGCTTTGTTTCCAAGCTTATCAAAATTGATAAAAAACAGTTCCTTTTCCTGATTATGATAGATTTTGGTGGCAATAGCCAAACTTTGATTGATGAGACGAACTGTCCATAAAAGGAGAATTCCAACCACAATTCCGATGTATCCCGCGACTAGAAACGACTTAGAGAGATTAAATCTTCCCATCAAATTCAAGACAAAAGAAATCAACTCAAAAACACCCATGAAGAAGATGAAATAAACGATCCTTTTTTCCTTGAGTTGGTTAGTTCTTCTTTTGAAAAGTGTGAAAACAAGAAAAAATACGCCAATAATTGAAAGCCCCAATAAAAGGAATTGCTCCAATACAGTTGGTAACAGGATCATGTTTATAGCTCCGGATAGCAAAAATACAAACACGGTAAAAACCCAGAATAAAAACCAGTATTTACTGAGGTATCCTGCAAAGATTGCAGTCAATGAAATGGAAGCTATTAACCAAAGAAACCAATAGAAAATAAAGGGAGGATTGGGGAAAAAGAATTGGAATACCCCAATGACCATAATAATGGCAGATGGGAATGGAGACTTCAAAACCTCTTTTCCTTCTTCCGGAGAATCAATTTCAAGTGATTTTTCAGTCCTTTTTTTCAAAGTGGTCACGAAAATCCAAAACAAAACAACCAAACCAGTAAGAAGAACAAGTCTGTTTTGGAAGAGCTTAAAATAAAAAAACAGAGCGAGTTTTTCTTTAGTCAAAGAATAGGAAATAGCGTCTGAAAGGCTTCTCCTGAAATAGGGAGAACTTGGATCATCCGGGATTTCCTTTTCAAAAATGGATGCATTGAGATCCTTTCGAATCAACTCAAGGTTTTCGATCTGAGTGTTCATGTCGAAAACCATTTCATTCAGGGAAGTCTGAAGGCTATCAACTTTCCCACTGTAATAATTCAATGAATCATCAGCAGGCTTAATTTCTTTCCCTATTTCAATGAGCAGATAGGCGTATTGCCTGGTTTGAAGGGAATCAGAGGAGAATAAATAAAGGTCCTTTTCTGCAGAAATCGAATCTATCCGGTATTGGGCTTGTCGGAATGATCTTGCAAATTCATCAACTTTCTGTTGTTGAATGACCAACTCATCCAGCATTTCCCGAAAAATGGCTGCCGACACAGTCAGATTTCTTTCAGTCTGCAACTCGATTGTATTCTCGTTGATTCCTTCCAATATTACCGGGATCAGTTCCTGGTACTCGTTCATTTTATCTCTTATTTCTGAAAATTCAATCCCTTTGTTTAAAAGGGCTTTGACTTTGAAATTTTCATTTTTGAGATTGGTGATCAGATCATGTTGTTTGAGATAGATTTTTCTATTTTTAAAAATGTCCAGACTCCTTTTGTATTCATCTTCTCCCGCTTTCTGAACTGATCTGATAAAATCAGATTTCTGGGTTGAATCAGATTTTAAGGGAGTTGACTGAATTGACGATTGAGTTAAGTTTTTTTGTGAATCTGACTCTTGCCCAAAACTTTTCGAACTAAGCAGAAAGGCTAAAAAAAGTAAAATTGTGACCGAGAAAAATGCCTTTTGGCTGCTTTTTAAAAGCTCTTGAATTGAGTGGTTTCTTCCCCCCATAATACTTTCTTCCGACAAAGTTTTTTCAAGCTAATTAAATCAGGAATAAATACCAAAGGAGTGAATTTGTATAACTTTTTCACTTTTCTAAATCGGAACTTTCTTTATTTCGACACCAGCATTAAAAACATGAAAATCAAATTGAAAAAAAATATGCATTGGTTTTAAGGAATAAAAAAAGCCTGAGATCCATCAGGCTTTTTGCTTACATATATTTTTCGGATAGTTCCTCTACAAGTCCGAGATAAAGCTCAGTTGCTTCTTCTTTGCTTTTTCCTTTGAAATTCAGCCAGCTTTTGTATTTAGCTGCAGCCTTGAAATCAAATCCTCCGGGACGTTCTCCTTCGTTATCGCCTTCGGTTGCTTGCTTGTAAAGACCATAGAGCTTTAATAACTCTTCATTACTGGGTCTTGAGGTGAATTTGTTGGTAAGTGCAACAGCTTCCTCCAGAGAAATTGGTTTCATAGTAAACTTGAGTAGTTGGTTTCAGTTTCCAAATATCTCATCAAAATTGGATATTTCATTGATTTGGAAACATAAAAAAAGCCAACCATTTTATGGTTGGCCAATATATCTGTTCTGGAGCTTATTAACGCTTGGTCATGTAAACGTAGTCGCGCTCATTAGCACCTACGTAGATCTGACGAGGTCGGCCTATTGGCTCATTGTTTTCTCTCATTTCTTTCCACTGAGCGATCCAGCCTGGTAATCTTCCCAATGCAAACATCACAGTAAACATGTCGGTCGGAATTCCAAGTGCTCTATAAATAATTCCGGAATAGAAATCGACGTTTGGATAGAGCTTACGATCCACGAAGTACTGATCATTAAGGGCTGCATGCTCTAGCTCCTGCGCAATTTCAAGAATCGGATCTTTTACACCCAATTTCGTCAACACATCATCAGCAGCTTTCTTGATGATTTTGGCTCTTGGATCAAAGTTTTTGTAAACTCTGTGACCAAATCCCATTAGGCGGAACGGATCGTTTTTGTCTTTTGCCTTGTCAAGATATTTTTTAGCGTCTCCTCCGTCAGCTTTAATAGCTTCAAGCATTTCGATTACAGATTGGTTGGCTCCGCCGTGAAGCGGTCCCCAAAGTGCATTGATGCCTGCGGAAATAGAAGCGTAAATACTCGCCTGAGAAGAACCGACAATTCTTACTGTCGAAGTTGAGCAGTTTTGTTCGTGATCTGCGTGAAGGATCAAGAGTGAGTCCAAAGCTTTTGCCACCACCGGATCAACTTCGTATTTTTCTGCAGGAAGCGCAAACATCATTTTCAGGAAGTTTGAGCAATAATCCAGAGAGTTGTCCGGGTAGTTTACCGGATGACCCATTTCGTTCTTGAAAGCCCAGGCTGCGAAAGTTGGCATTTTGGCAATCAGTCTGATAATGCTCATGTTCACTTCCTCCTCGCTTCTGTTTGGATTTAAGGAGTCAGGGTAGAATGCTGTTAGGGAACAAATTAAAGAGGAAAGCACTCCCATTGGGTGAGCATTGGAAGGGAAACCCTCTAAGATTTTTTTGATATCCTCATGTACCAGGGTATGTCGGGTGATTTCTTTTGAGAAATCTTCATATTGAGTCTGAGTTGGCAATTCCCCATAGATCAACAAATAGGATACTTCAAGGAAAGTTGATTTTTCAGCAAGATCTTCAATTCGATAACCTCTATAGCGAAGGATTCCTTCTTCACCGTCCAAAAATGTAATTGCACTCGTTGTTGATCCTGTGTTTTTGTATCCTGGATCGATGGTGATTAGTCCGGTCGCGCTTCGGAGTTTTGCAATATCGATTGCAGACTCTTTTTCGGTTCCGGTGATAACTGGGAATTCAAAATCTTGACCGTTGAAGGACAATTTAGCGGAATCAGACATATATGTTTTGTTTGGAATTCTTTTTTATAAAAAACCTAGAAATATGGCCTTAAGTTAATAAAATCGAATAGTTTTTACGGTGATAAATGTATTAGAGGTAAAATAAACATCATTTATTTACAAATCGCTTGATAAATACATATCGTAAACGAAATGCCGATTTATTTCAAGCAAAACTTTTTGATTTTTCGAAAAGTAAAGCTTTTCTCTTAAAATTTTCCAATAAAAAAAGCCCCGAAGGGCTAATTTTTTATGCGCAAAAGTGCTCAAATACTTCAACCAAGTGATCTCCAATCATTTTGGCACTTCTTCCTTCAATGTGGTGACGCTCGATAAAATGAACAAGCTCACCGTCTTTGAAAAGAGCCATGGCAGGGGAAGATGGGGGATACGGCAATACCATTTCTCTGAATTTGGATAAAGCAGCAATGTCATTTCCTGCAAATACAGTGGCTAACTGGGATGGCTTTACTTTTGCATTTTCGACAGCGTATCTCACTCCCGGTCTGGCTGCTCCGGCAGCACAACCGCACACTGAGTTTACAACAACAAAAGTGGTCCCTTTATGATTTGGGCCTAATTGCTCAGCTACCATTTCAGCAGTTCTGAATTCTTCGAATCCTACGTTGGAAAGCTCCGCTCTCATTGGAGCGATTAGTTCTTCTGGATACATATTTTGTAATTTTATAGTTGACAGTTTAGAGAAATCCTAATTCTAATTTGGCAGCCTCAGACATCATGTCCTGAGAGTAAGGAGGGTCAAATGTGATCTCAACTTCCACATTATTAATACCTTGGATCTGTTGGATTTTTTCTTTGACTTCTGTTGGAATATATTCTGCAGATGGGCAATTCGGTGAAGTCAGCGTCATCATCACATAAACATTATTTACAGGATAGACTGTAATTTCGTAGATGAGTCCCAAATCATAAACATCTACAGGAATTTCAGGGTCATAAACAAGCTTGATTGCCTGAATCACTTTTTCTTTCAAATTTGCGATTTGTCCTGCTTGTCCGTTGTCTTCCGTCTCCATATTCTCAGACATTTTGTTTGGTTTGAAACGCCAGAGCGTAAAGTTTAATTTGCTTAATCATAGACGCAAACCCGTTGGATCGTTGACTCCCAATAATGCTTCCCATTCCAATCCGGCTGACGAAATCTAACTCAGCCTTCATGATTTCTTCTGGTTTACGATTATTCAGTACGCGAAGCAGAAGCGAAATCAAACCCTTCGTAATGTCGGTATTGGAATCCGCCTTGTAATTAATTTTCCCGTCTTGCTCGTCTGCAATAAGCCATACTTTTGACTGACATCCTTTTATGATGTTTTCCTCTTTTCTTTCATTTTCCGGAAAAGGGGCAAGGCTTGCTCCCAATTCCATAATGTAAAAAATGGTAGACTCTTTGTCATCTCCGAGGATTTCAAACTCAGATACTATCTCGTCCTGTATGTCTTGAATACTGCTCATTTGTTTTTGATTCTGGCGATTTTGGCTACGCTTTCAGCCAATTTCTCAATTTCATTTCTGGTGTTGTAAACAGCAAACGAAGCCCTTACAGTTCCTTCAAGCCCTAATCTTTTCATCAAAGGTTGGGTGCAATGGTGGCCAGTTCGGACGGCAATCCCATTTGCATCGAGCATCACACCAACGTCAAAAGGATGCATATCCTTGATATTGAAAGACAACACACAGACTTTTTCCTTTGCTGTCCCAACCGGAATAAATCCTTTGATCGAGGTCAAAAGTTCATTTGAATAGGAGAGGAGATCGTCTTCGTGCATTTTTATATTCTTTTTCCCAAGGCTTTTGATGAAATCCAGAGATGTTTTGAATGCAATTACGTCCGCAATATTCGGCGTTCCCGCTTCAAATTTGAAAGGGATATCGTTGTAAGTGGTTTTTTCGAAAGTTACTTCCTTGATCATTTCACCTCCTCCAAGGAAAGGCGGCATTGCTTCCAGGATTTCCCTTTTGCCATAAAGAACCCCGAGTCCTGTCGGACCATAAAGTTTATGAGCTGAAAAAGCCAGAAAATCGCAATCCAAATCCTGTACGTCAATTTCCAGGTGACTGGTGCTTTGAGCTCCATCCAAAAGGACTTTTGCCCCAATTTGGTGAGCAGCATCAATGATTTTTTTGACGGGATTGATCGTTCCCAACGCATTGGAGGCATGAACGATGCTGACCAATTTGGTTTTTGGAGAAAGCAGCTTTTGGAATTCCTCAAAGATTATTTCTCCGGATTCTGTGATCGGAATGATTTTCAGAACTGCTCCTTTTTCCTCGCAGAGCATCTGCCAAGGCACAATGTTAGAGTGATGCTCTAATGTGGAAATGATAATTTCGTCATCTTTACCTATGAATTTCCGCCCGAAAGTTTGAGCAACAAGGTTGATGCTTTCTGTTGTTCCTTTTGTAAAAATGATTTCAGCAGATTCTTTTGCGTTGATGAATTCACGCACCGCTTCGCGAGTTGCCTCATAATAACGGGTCGCCCGATCTGCCAAAGCGTGAGCTCCGCGGTGGATATTGGAATTATCTTGAGAATAATAAGTCGACAAAGCATCCAAAACCGACTGTGGCTTTTGAGTGGTTGCGGCATTGTCTAAATAAATCAAGGGCTTGCCATGTACTTCTTGGTGAAGTACAGGAAACAAGCCCCTGATTTGATCTATGTTTAAACTCATTTGATTAGAGTTTGCTGCCCAGTCTTTGCTGAACCAACTCAGTGCAGTAAGTCCGGAAGCTTTCTTCTTCGATATGTTCGAGTACTTCACCGGCAAAAGCATAAAGCAAAAACCCTCTTGCCTGGTCTTTGCCGATTCCTCTGGCTTGAAGGTAAAATAATGCTTCTTCGTCCAATTGACCTGTGGTGCAACCGTGAGAGCATTTCACATCATCCGCCCAAATCTCCAATTGAGGTTTGGTGTTGACAGTAGCGTCTTCTGAAAGCAGAATGTTATTGTTTTGCTGGAATGCGTTGGTTTTCTGTGCGTCTTGACGTACAAAGATTTTCCCGTTGAAAACTCCTCTGGATTGATCATCAAGGATCCCTTTATAAAGCTCATTAGATTCTGCATGGGGAATAGTGTGATCCACGTTGGTATGGTTATCGACGTGAGCTTTGCCGTTGAGTAGATACAATCCGTACATATTTCCTTCTGAATTACTTCCAAGGAGATTCAAACTCAGATTGTTTCTGACCATTTCACCGGAAAGAGAAATGGTAACGGAATTAAATTTTGAATCCTTCTGAATATCAGTTTCGATGTTACTTACTTCGAAAGCATTCTTGCCTTCGTTTTGCAGTCTGTAATAATGAACATGAGAATTAAGTGCTCCTTTGATCTCAACTACTTTATTGATGAAATAAGGGGACTCACTCAAATTAATGCTTTGGTCTATAAAAGTGACCTCGGCGAAATCACCCACTTCTATCCAAACTCTTGGCTGAATTACAGCGCCAGAATTTTCTTTGTTGAAGAAAAGGAGCAGGATCGGTTTTTCTATCTGTGCTTTTTTAGGGACGCTGATGAAAATACCATTTTCGAAGGAAGCTTGATTTAATGCACAAAAGGCATCTTTACCAGGCTTAGCTATACTTCCGATAGCTGTTTCCGGCTTTTCGGACAATAAGCTCACTTCTAATCCGTCAATGATTGAGGAAAGAGAAGGCTGGAATTTTCCATTGGTGAAAACCAAAATATCACCCGAGAAACCTTCAAAAATTGCTGATTTAACTGTTTCAGCAGATACTTCAAACGATTGAGCAGGGGAGAGTTGCTGGAAAGTTTGTTCCAGTTTTTTGGTGATTCCGGTAAATTTATATTCCTCAGCTTTCGCACCAGGAAGTCCCTGAGCGAGGTAGCTGGATTTGGCTTCATTTCGGGCGTCTTCGAATCCTGAGTGGGCAGATTCCAATAATCCCTCGAAAAGGTCTTGTTTTATCAAAGTACTCATGAGTCGTTTTTTAGAGGGAAATCAGACAGTTGCTTCAGAATCGACTGCTTCTTTGATCCAGTCGTAGCCTTTTTCTTCTAATTCCATTGCAAGTTCTTTGGTTCCGGATTTCACGATTCTGCCTTTGTAAAGCACGTGTACGAAGTCAGGAACAATGTAGTCCAGCAACCTCTGATAGTGAGTCACTACGATTGTTGCAGTCTTATCAGACTTTAATTGATTCACACCATTGGATACAATGCGGAGCGCATCGATGTCCAATCCTGAATCAGTTTCATCAAGGATCGAAAGTGTAGGCTCAAGCATTGCCATTTGGAAGATCTCGTTTCTCTTCTTTTCTCCACCGGAGAAACCTTCATTCAGAGATCTGCTCAAAAGCTTCTGGTCGATTTCGACTAGCTTCATTTTCTCTTTCATCATCGTCAGAAACTTCACAGCGTCCAAAGGCTCTTGTCCTCTGTATTCTCTGACCTGATTTACTGCAGTTCTGAGGAAATTGGTTGAGGACACTCCCGGGATTTCCACAGGATATTGGAAAGCCAAAAATACACCTTCTCTTGCACGGTCTTCAGGCGCAAGATCCAGCAGGTTTTTTCCTTTGAAAATTACCTCGCCTTCAGTCACCTCATATTCTTCTCTTCCTGCCAAAACTGAAGCAAGGGTTGATTTTCCGGAACCATTTGGCCCCATGATTGCGTGAACTTCACCGGCTTTTACTTCCAGATTGATACCTCTCAAGATTGGAGTTCCTTCAATGGAGGCATGGAGATTTTTTATACTTAGCATGATTCTATTTTTTCAATTATTCAATATTCTATTCTTTCAAATAGAGATTATCCAACAGATCCTTCGAGCGTCAAAGCCAACAATTTCTGAGCTTCAACTGCGAATTCCATAGGAAGTTGGTTTAATACTTCTTTTGCATAACCATTAACAATTAAGGCTACTGCATCTTCTGTAGAGATACCACGCTGATTGCAATAGAAAATCTGATCCTCACCGATTTTTGAAGTCGTGGCCTCATGTTCTACTTTTGCAGTAGGGTTGTTGATATCGATGTAAGGGAATGTATGAGCCCCGCATCTGTCACCCATTAATAAGGAGTCGCACTGGGAGAAGTTTCGAGCATTGGTCGCGCGCTTCATCACCTGAACTTGACCTCTGTAAGAGTTTTGTGATTTTCCTGCGGAAATTCCTTTAGATACGATTCTGGATTTGGTGTTTTTTCCAATGTGAATCATCTTCGTTCCTGTATCAGCCTGCTGGTAGTTGTTTGTCACGGCTACTGAGTAAAACTCACCGATGGAATAATCTCCTTTCAGAATACAAGAAGGATATTTCCAAGTGACAGCAGAACCTGTTTCTACCTGAGTCCAGGAGATTTTGGAATGGTCACCGGCACAGATTCCTCTTTTTGTTACGAAATTGAAAATTCCGCCTTTTCCGTTTTTGTCACCTGGGAACCAGTTTTGAACGGTTGAATATTTTACCTCGGCATGAGCACCGGCGTAGATTTCAACAACCGCTGCGTGAAGCTGATTTTCATCTCTTTGTGGAGCTGTACAGCCTTCCAGATAGCTTACGTAAGACTCGTCTTCAGCTACGATAAGTGTTCTTTCGAACTGACCTGTGTTCGCAGCGTTGATTCTGAAATAAGTGGAAAGCTCCATTGGGCAACGAACACCCTTTGGAATGTAGCAGAACGAACCATCAGAGAAAACTGCTGAATTCAATGCTGCATAATAATTATCTGTCATCGGGACTACTGATCCCAAATATTTCTTGATTAACTCAGGATGCTCTTTAACAGCTTCGCTAAAAGAGCAAAAAATGATACCAAGCTTGCCTAGGGTGTCTTTAAAGGTTGTTGCTACTGATACGGAGTCCAATACTACATCAACTGCAACTCCCTCAAGTCTCTTTTGCTCATTCAGTGAGATACCCAATCGCTTATAAATCTCGAGCAACTGTGGGTCCACCTCATCAAGATTTTTAGTTTTTTTGGCTTGTTTTGGAGCAGAATAAAAGACCAGAGATTGAAGGTCAATTTTAGGATAATGAACATTAGCCCAAGTTGGCTCAGTCATATTTTCCCAAGTTTTATAAGCCTTAAGTCTCCAATCAAGAAGCCATTGAGGTTCTTCTTTCTTTGTAGAAATCCATCGGATAATACTTTCATTCAGCCCAATGGGCGCCTCATCAGCTTCCATTTTAACTGACCAGCCGTGTTCATATTCTTTGGAAGTAAGATCTTCTAAAATTTGGTTGTCTTTGCTCATGGGATGAGTTATTTAGACTAATTACATATTAACTGCGAATGTACAACATATAATCAAATTACAATGTTCGCTGCCAGGCTAAAAATCTATTAAACCATTCAATTCTTAATTCAAAATGATACTTAGCTTGATTTTGAGGCACATTTGGTCAAAAAAAAAGTGTTGCTGCTGCAACACTTTTGGAAAACGAAATTCGAAAATTATCGAATTTTTATTTATTTAGATTTAATCTTAATTGGATTATTTTACAGTTTCAAAAAACTGAATTGGGCGATTTATAGATTCTTCCAAAACAATCAAAGTCTCTGTTCTGTCGATTCCCTCAACTTTTTGAATGCTATTAAGGACCAAACGTAGATGATTCGTATCCTTGCAGATTATTTTTGCAAATATGGAGTAGTTACCTGTTGTATAATAAGCGCTTACGACTTCCGAAATGGACTTTAATTTTTCTATTACATTATCATAGAGCGAACTCTTCTCAAGATAAATCCCAAGAAAGGCAGAAATGTCATAACCTAATTTTGAGAAATCAATATTGAGGGTGGCACTTTTTACAATGCCCATATCTTCTAATTTCTTCATTCTGACATGAACAGTACCAGAAGACACGAAGACTTTTTTCGCAATTTCGGTATATGGTGTTTTGGCATCCTCATTTAATAGAGAGATGATTTTGAGGTCTATGTTGTCGATATCTAAAATTTTATCCATTTTCCTTGGTCGGATTTAGATGATTTATAATTATTGCGCCTGTAAATTAGAGATTGTTCAAAATAATGCAAAATTTTTTTTTCAATTTGTAATTTTATCTTAAAACCATTTACTTTGGGCTTGGATAGAATGACTTCAGAAATATTTGGTCATCTAATCAATAGGTCAAATTAAAATTTGGTTTTTCTCCATTTTCCAAATTTTGACCTTACTTAATTCGAAACTTTTAATCTCTAAAGTTATATTTGGGTTTATATTCTGAAAAGAGTCTTGCTGATGGCAAGACTTTTTTGTTTTTAAGCTAAAATTTAAAATACAAAAAATTGCATTTGAAAATTTTTATTCTGTATTTTTGAAGTGTTATCGGATTAAAATAAATTCAACTCAACTTTTAAAATCATGAAGCACATACTGCTTTTATGCCTTTTTCTAAGCGTGCCACTCGCAAGCGGAGATCTAATTGCACAGGAGTCTGCTGAGGTGGTAGAAGTCAGATTAAACTCAATCCAATACCATAAATTAAGTTTGAGAAATCTGGCGACAAGTTCAGAATTAGAGAAGGCGTCACTTCCTGATGACCTTGAAATTAAACCTTTATCAGTTGTAGAGGAAAATGTCGCAAGAAACCTGAATTCACATTGGGCTTGGGCTGAATATTCATTAGATATGATTGACAGTTATTCTCCGTTTTTGTTCAGGACAAAGAAAAGTTCTTCGATAAAGGAGATTAAAGTTTTGTTGCAGGTTAATTCCCGAGGAAGACTGAGTGGATTTGAAGTAGTTGGAGATGTAGATAGAGGAACCCGTGAGCGATTAGATCATATTTTAAGAAAACTTCCTGACTGCAAACCTGTTCCGGGTTTTGAAAAATATGGTCAGGAGACTTTCGAATTGACAATCAGAAAATAAAATATTAAGCCGGTTTATCCGGTTTTTTTTTGAGTGGTTGGTTTTGCCTTGATCCCTGTTTCTATTTTTAAGGGATCAACCACCTCGAACATGAAAAAAATCTTTTCGATTTCAATCCTCACTTTCGCTTCTGGTTTGGCGTTTTCGCAAGTCAAGCCTTTCAGCCCTGAAAGTGTTTTTCCTGAAGCTAACCCCAAACTTAAATTCCACACCGTAAAAGGTGAACGACATGGGCCTTCGTTTTTCAAGAAATTTGAATTTCCCGAAGTAGAGTATGTGCCAGGGGAGACCTTGAATTTTGAAAAGTACCATACAGTAGAGGTGATGTACCACTGGTATACTAAATGGGCGGAGCAATATCCGGATATCGTTGACTTATATGTGATTGCAGATTCTTATGAAGGAAGACCAATCCTTCAGATGACTTTGACCAACAAGAAAACAGGCAAGGATACTGATAAACCTGCTGCTTACTTTGAAGGTGGCAGACATTCCGGCGAAATTACTGCAAGTGAATCAATCCTTTGGCTGACTCAGCATTTGCTGGAGAATTATGGGAAGGATCCTGAAATCACAAAACTGATAGATTCAAAAGCAATTTATCTCAGACCCCAGAACAATCCGGACGGGTCAAACATGTATCTGTATACTGAGCAAAGTAACAGAAGTACCGTGAAGCCTCATGATACAGACAGGGACGGCTTATTGGATGAAGATCCTTCAGAGGATTTGGACGGAGACGGAATTATTTACCAAATAAGAAAAAAAGCAGTAACTCCTGAGGAAAAGGAAAAAGCCAACTTCATAGTAAACCCTGAACATCCATCAGGTAAACTAATGAAACGCGTATTGCCCGGCAAAGGAGATTATTTGATGTATTCCGAAGGAATCGATAATGATGGAGACGGATCTTTCAACGAGGATGGAATTGGCGGACTTGATCTTCACAGAAACTATCCTGAAAACTGGAGACCAGATATTGCAGGAGATTTGACAGGAAGAGGTTTCACCCAATTCGGAGCCGGTGAATATCCGTTAAGTGAGGTTGAATCGAAATCAACAGTACTTTGGATGCTTAGCCATCCCAATATCTCTGTGGTGAACTCGATGGATACTCGGGTTCCTATGCACTTGCGCCCGCCCTCCACTTCAAAAAGCGAAGAAAGAATGTATCCTTCAGACTTGGCGATTTACAGAGAAATGGACGAATTGGGGCTTTCCTTCACGGCATATCCATGGGCGGGAGATGTCTATGAGACGTACAGTACCCGCTATAAAGTAAATGAAATGACCGGTGATCCGCTCAAGCCAACACCCTTATTCGGCCATGGACCTGATTTCGGTTACTTCTATTATGGAAGTATCTGGTATGGAGATGAGCTTTGGAACAATGGAGCTATGAAGGACTATAACAGCGACGGAATTTATGACGATTACGACGGATTGGTCTGGGATGAAGCTGAGAATGAAGGCAAAGGATTCAAATCCTGGTTGGCAATTTCTCATCCTACGCTAGGTGAAGTTGAAATTGGAGGATTCCATCCGAAATTCTTTGGCCAAAACGGTCCTGCCTGGCAGCTCGAAAACTGGGCGAAGAAGCAAGCCCAATTCAATCTTGCGATGGCTTTGAGGCTTCCTCAACTCACAATCTCTGATATGAAAGTGAATAAAACATCTCCGGGAGAATTCGAAATTTCTCTGGAATGGAGCAATACTGGCGGTCTTCCTGTTGCGCTTGAGCAGGCCAAATTGGTGAAGATTGTTCAGGAAGATCGGGTGATGCTTGACTTTGACAAAGAGCTGATCAAAGGGTATGAAAATGCCAAAGTCAAAATCATTAGTCCTGATTTGTTTGAGAAAACGATCTACTCAGGATATACGGGAGTGGGAGAAAAGAAGATTGCAACTTTCAAAGTGAAGGTCGAAGGAAATCAAGAAGTAAAAGGAAAAATCAAACTTTCTTCCACCCGCGGTGGTCTTCTTGAAAGAGAATTTACATTGAAATAATAACGAGAGATGATGATTAGAAAATTAATAGGAAGTGCCCTTTTTCTCAGTTTAATAAGTGCCCAGGTTTTATTTGGACAGCAAAAAAGATCTCTGACTCATGCGGATTACGATGGTTGGGAAAGCCTGAATTCAGAGAAAATAACGAAAAACGGTCAGTGGGTGGGCTATCAGGTTTCTCCTCAGGATGGTGATTCGAGAGTTGAGATTTTCTCTTTCAAAAACCCGGATCAGCGAATCATGATTCCAAGAGGAACCGGCTTTTCATTTACTCCGGATGATGCTTTTGCAGTGGGAAAAATTGCTGCGCAAAAAGACTCGGTGAAAGTGATGAAGCTCAGAAAAGTGAAAAAAGAGGATATGCCTTTTGACAGCCTTTTCATCTATCAAATGAGCAATGGCAACCTGATCAAAATTCCGCAGGTCAAATCATTTGCTCTTCCTTCCGAATCAGGAAGCTGGATTGCGATCCAATATGAAAAGGAAAAGCCAAAAAAAGCAGATCCGACTGATTCAATTTCGAAGGCAGAGAAGCCAAAGAAAACGGATGGAACCAAGCTTGAAGTCAGGAAGCTGGATGGCTCGGCGAGTTACCAATTTGATCGGGTGAAGTCTTTCAGCTTTGCTCCAAACGGGGACTATTTGCAATACGTCCTTGCTGAGGAAGACACGCTGGATAATGCGGCTATTTATGTATTGAATTTGGCCTCCGGCGAAAGCAAACTGCTTTCCGAAGGAATGACTTCGTACAGCAGTGTGACATTTTCGCCCCGATCAACGTATCTCACCTATCTCGCAACAAACGATTCTTCAAAAGCCAAAAAGCCCTATCACACGCTTTTTCTGACTTCAATTTCTGCTATGACTGCTGAAGAAGTGGCATCAAAAAGCTCGGCAGGAATTCTTCAAAATGGACGCATAAGTGCGGATGGAAACCTGAAATTTTCTGAAGACGAAAGCAGGTTATTCTTTGGGGTCGCTCCGGATTATGTGACGTATGCCTATGGGGAAGACACTACGATTCTGGATGAAGAAAGAGTAAGCCTTGATATCTGGGGTTGGCAGGATGCAGAGATTCAGCCGATGCAATTGGTCAAAAAATCGGCTGACGAAAAGCAAAACTATTTGGCGGTAATTGACCTAAGAACAAAAAAGATTACCCAATTGGGAGATCCGGAATTGGAAAATGTGATGCTGGAATCGAAAGTCAGACACGATTTTGGATTGGCTTGGACAGACTCTCCTTACCGCAGGAACTACAGCTGGGATATCCAGATTGGAAAGGATTTGTATTTAGTGGATTTTAAAACAGGTGCTAAAACGCTCATTGAAAAGGATGCTTCAGGTTCTCCAGGCATTTCTCCGGAAGGAAAATATGTCCTGTGGTATGATGGCCGGGACAGTTCGTGGGTTGCTTTCGATATTCAGGAAAAGAAGAAAATCAGTCTTACCAAAAGTCTCCCTGTTCCATTTTATGAGGAGCTTCATGATTCTCCTTCTCTTCCGGGGAGTTATGGAAATGCAGGCTGGTTGGCAGATGATGCTGCTGTTCTGATCAACGATCGCTTTGATATCTGGAAAATAGATCCCAAAAAACCTCAGGATGCAGTAAATCTCACTCAGGGTTTGGGGAGAAAAGAAAACCTTGTTTTCAGAAGAGAAGTCCTCGATCGCGATGAAATCAGCATCAGTCCAAAATCGGAATTATTGCTTTCTGCTTTCAATGAAGTCACAAAAGATGCAGGATTCTACTCGAGTATGGCTGAAGGGAAGTCTGCTCCAAAGCAAATCCTCATGACGGCAAATGCATATAACGGTTTGCTAAAAGCTAAAAATGAGAAGAATATTCTAGTGCGAAAAAGCACATACACCGAATATTCCGATCTGTATCTGGGAGATTTGACTTTCGAAACCCTTCGTAAAGCCTCGAGCCTTAATCCTCAACAAGCGAACGTGAAATGGGGATCGGTTGAGCTGATTACTTATCTGACGAATGATGGGGTTACACTCCAGGGTTTGGTTTTCAGGCCGGAGAATTTTGATTTGAATAAGAAATATCCGCTGATCACGTATTTCTATGAGAGAAACAGTGATGGGCTGCACAATTACAGAGCTCCGGCCCCAAGTGCATCCACTATCAATATTCCGTATTTTGTGAGCAATGATTACATGGTTTTTGTCCCGGATATCAAGTATGATATGGGTTTACCAGGCCCAAGTGCTTACAATTGCATCATTCCCGGGATACAAGCTGTAATCGCAAAAGGCGGAGTTGATATTGAAAACCTGGCAATTCAGGGGCAAAGTTGGGGTGGATATCAGGTTGCATATCTCATAACACAAACGAATATGTTCAAGGCAGCAGGAGCCGGCGCTCCTGTGGTCAATATGACTTCAGCCTATGGCGGAATCAGATGGGGTACGGGCATGAGCAGGATGTTTCAATACGAGCAAACCCAATCCCGAATAGGAGGGACTTTATGGGAAAAGCCTTTGTATTATCTGGAAAACTCACCTTTGTTCTACATGGATCGCGTGAATACTCCTGTCCTGATCATGCACAATGATGCCGACGGTTCTGTTCCTTGGTATCAGGGAATTGAGATGTTTATGGCTTTGAAGCGGCTGGATAAACCTGCCTGGTTGCTTCAATACAATGGAGAAGATCATAATCTCGTTCAGCGTAAAAACAGAAAAGATCTCTCCATCCGAATGAGTCAGTTTTTTGACTTTTACCTCAAGGGAGCTCCGGCTCCCAAGTGGATGACAGATGGACTTCCTGCGGTAGAAAAAGGGAAAACGCTTAAATATGAATTGAATAATTAACAAAAAGACCGCCCTTGAGAAAGGGCGGTCTTTTTGATTTTTAGCAAATCAAATTGCGACAGCGGCCTTGATATGTGGGTGCGGATCGTAATTGATCAGTTCAAAGTCTTCGTATTTGAACTCAAAAATATCGGTCACAGCCGGATTGATTTTCATCGTGGGAAGCGGTCTGATTTCTCTGCTGAGTTGAAGTTCAGCTTGTTCAAGATGGTTGGAATATAAATGCGCATCTCCAAACGTATGGACAAAATCTCCGGGTTGCAATCCGCAAACCTGAGCCACCATCATGGTGAACAAGGCATAGGAAGCTATGTTGAAAGGTACTCCAAGAAATACATCTGCGCTTCGCTGATAGAGTTGACAGGATAGTTTTCCGTTAGCTACATAGAACTGAAAAATCGTATGACAAGGCGGAAGTGCCATGTGATCAACATCGGCAACATTCCAGGCACTTACAATATGCCGGCGACTGTCAGGTTTCGTTTTGATTTGATGAATCAGATTTTTGATCTGGTCGATTTCGCCACCTTTTCCATCTGGCCAATGTCTCCACTGATAGCCATAGACCGGGCCCAAATCCCCATTTTCATCAGCCCACTCGTCCCAAATAGACACTTTATTTTCATTCAGGTATTTGATGTTGGATTCCCCGCGGAGAAACCAAAGCAATTCAACAATGATCGACCGAAGGTGAAGCTTCTTGGTTGTCACCACCGGAAATCCTTCTGAAAGGTCAAATCTCATTTGATGGCCGAAAATGCTCAGGGTTCCTGTTCCTGTTCGATCTTCTTTTTTGGCTCCTTCATTCAGGATTTTTTGCATCAAATCGTGGTACTGCTTCATAGGGGATTCTGATTGGTTCTAGGTGTGGCAAGTTAAGAAGTAAGATCAATAAATAGAATGGGATCCAGACAAAGCCTTGGTAATATTCTGATGCCCGTAGCGGAATTTTTGAGTAAACGGTACGACCTTATTTCGAAACCAGAAAGACAAATGACTTTACCTCAGTGATTTTGGCTTAAGCTTTGGATTGTTGATTTTATCCAATTTAAAATGAAGCAATTTACCCGAATACTGGTTTCTTGATCTCTGATTATTTGATTGTTTGGGGTTTGATTCCTTTGTTGCTATCCCCTGTGGGGAAAGTTCGGAAAAAGGAATGTTTCAAATAGAGAATTAATTCTCAATCCCTTCCCAGGTGAAGGTAGCCGAAACCGGGTAATGGTCGGAATAATCCACTTCACGATGCGTTTTAAACTGAATAGCTTTAAGACTCGGATCAGAGAAGATGTGATCAATTCTAAGGAAAAACAATACTCTGTTGTAAGTAAAACCAAAACCGTGTCCAGCCTTCTCGAAAGCGTTTACAAGGTTTTCACTAAGTTTAAAATAAGTGTACGAATAAGGGATTTCGTTGTGGTCTCCCATCAGAATTACCCGATGCGGGCTATTTTTAATGTGTTCTGTGAGCATTTTAAGTTGCTTGCTTCGGGCAAGACTTCCCCTGTTCAGCTTCCCGAGTGTTTGGCGATAGTTTTCTTTTATTTCATCCAGATTTTCCAGGCCATCCGAGTCAATCTTCATCGATTCCAGATGGACATTGTAGATCCGGATGGTATCACTTTTTACCAGAATATCCGCAAAAATTGCCCCGTTCGTGCGGTTATTATCAAACACTTTTCCTTCATTAATTATTGGATACCTTGAGAAAATAGCCATTCCATAGGATTTCTTTTGAGGACTTCCCTCGATCACTTGAAACGAATGCTCGAATCCTTTGTCTTTTCCGAGAATCTTGATTGCATTTCGGGAAGCGGTGGTGTAATCCTGATAAAACTCCTGAAACACCTTGACATCGGCCGGATGATCCTGAAGCCAAATGAAAACATTCGGATCAAATTTATCTCCAGCCTTTGATTTGTAATCAAACAAGTGTGCATTATAAGTTAACACTTTCAGACCTTGAGCATCTTCATTATTTGGGTGAATTTGAAAAGTAATCAAAGCGAATTTATACCCAATCAGAAGAGCGATCATTGGGAAAAAGGCGAGTTTTCTTAAGGAAAGAGCTAGGATCGCTAACAAAAAAAGATTTGCCAGCCAGGCAAAAGGAATAAAAAAAGGTAAAAGACCCACATATGAAAAATACTCCGGTGAAATATAAACACTAGAAAAAAGTATCAGTGAAATAATAAATAAGGATCCTGTGATGATTTTCATTAATCGTTTTTGAAGAATCTTTATTAATTCTTGAAAATGGGCTGGCAAATAATACGAGGAAAACGAAGAAGCAGGATTAAAATTGAAAATTTTTTAATCCTGAAACGTGTTAATTGCAGTGTTTTGACAAAACAGTTGAGAAAAAGTTTAAAAGCAAAATCTTTCATTGATAATAGGTCGTTAAAAAGTATAAAATTTAGCAAAGGCTGAAATTTTGCAGGATTGTTGATTATTAGTTATTTCGAAGAGAAATTTAGAAACATGAAAAAAAACCATTTTATCTGGATCAGTGCTATTGCAGCTATGACCATAGTATCATGTAGTCCAAAACCTACGGAGTCTGCAGAGGAGGCTGTCACTGAGGAAGCTGCAGAAACTGCTGTAGATTCTGAAGAAAGACCAAGTCCTTTAGAAATGAAGGATGGTGAGATTGCAGGTAAAAAAATCAACGTTCACTATGGATCACCCGCTGTAAAAGGCAGAGTATTATGGGGAGATCTCGTTCCTTATAACGTTGTTTGGAGAACTGGCGCAAATGAAGCCAGCTATGTAGAGATTGCCCAGGAAATGACTGTAGAGGGAAAAGCTTTGCCGGCGGGAAAATATTCAATCTTTACAATTCCTAAAGAAACTGGTCCTTGGACTGTCATCTTCAATTCTGAGTGGAATTTGGAGCATGGTCATTTTCAATATGATGAAAAGTTCGACGTTTTAAGAGTAGAGGCTACCCCAACTTGGGAAGCAACAGCCCAAGAGAGATTTTCCATAGATATCGAATCTCCGGGAATAGTTATTCGCTGGGAGAAATTAAAACTCCCGATTACGATTCAATAATATTTAAGTCTTAAAAAGCCCTCGATTTATCAAATCGAGGGCTTTTGTTTTTTTAAGCAATTCAAAATACAGGATTTGAGTGTAGGAAGAATCAGAGATTCGGGTAAATTCGCTCCGTCACTTTATTTCCAACAAATGAAATACTTCAGTTTTTTCTTTGTCCTTGCTATTACAATTGCGCTTGCGGTGGCTGTATCCATACCCCTCGGATCAATTCCCCCTCTAGCGCCTTTATTGGATCCAAATCGCGGTTTTTGGCAAAACTCCATCAGCGAGGATGCTTTGGCTGAAGATGAGCTGGTTTTGGATAACCTCTCCGCACCGGTATCAGTGGTGTATGACCAAAATCTGATTCCCCACATTTTCGCAGAAAACGATGCTGACTTGTATCGGGCTCAGGGATACGTGACAGCACAGCACAGACTATGGCAGATGGATTTTCAGACGTTAGCTGCGGCTGGAAGAATCTCCGAAATTGTCGGTCCGGTGGCATTGGATCTGGATCGGATCACCAGAAGAAAAGGCCTGGCGTTTGGTGCTGAATTGGGACTAAAATATTTACAGGAAAACGATCCTGAGACATTGGTATTGGTGGAAGCCTACGCAGATGGCGTGAATCAATATATCAATCAAATGGATGCTGCCAGCATGCCGGTTGAATATAAAATCCTGAATTATAAGCCAGAAGCCTGGTCTGCTTACAAATCTCTTCTTTTACTTAAGTACATGTCTGACATGTTGGTAGGTGACAGGGATTTGGAATATTCCAACTTAAGAAAAATTCTTGGGCAAGAAATGCTGGATAAGTTATTTCCGGAATTTCCTACAAAAGTAGACCCTGTAATTGAAGTTGGAAAGGTTTGGGATTTTCAACCGCTTCCGGTAGTGAAGCCGGACAGTGTCAATTACCCCACTGACGAACTTGTGATAGATCCTTTGCCACAACCAGCAGAAGGGGCCGGTTCCAATAACTGGGCGGTATCCGGAAGTAAGACTAAAAATGGGAATCCCATTTTGGCAAATGACCCTCATTTGGGTTTGAATCTGCCTTCACTTTGGTATTCGATGCAGCTTACTACACCAGAGCATTCTGCCAAAGGAGCAACTCTTCCAGGGGCTCTTG
Source organism: Algoriphagus sp. (assembly GCA_029945945.1). Lineage (GTDB taxonomy): Bacteria > Bacteroidota > Bacteroidia > Cytophagales > Cyclobacteriaceae > Algoriphagus. The sequence continues at coordinate 236,016 of JAQSDM010000009.1, forward strand.
GAATAATTTCCGGATTTAACCAAAACATTGCCTGGGGAGTAACAAATGCTACAAAAGATGCACGAGACTGGTATAAAATTACCTTTCAGGATGATTCCCGGAAAGCATACAAATACGGAAACGAATGGAAGACCAGCACTTTTAGAATAGAGGAAATCAAGGTAAAAGGTGAGGATACCTATCTGGACACAGTCGTTTATACTCATTATGGACCGGTTGTTTATGACAGGACTTTTGGTGCCAATAGGCAGGATGTGAATTTTGCTTTAAGGTGGACAGTCCACATGGGTTCAAATGAGCAAAAAACCTTCATGCAATTGAATAAAGCTAAGAATCATGCTGATTATAATGAGGCCCTTAATTACTACGTGGCACCGGCTCAGAATTTTGTGTTTGCTTCAAAATCCGGCGATGTAGCAATGCGGATTCAGGGTAAATTTCCTTTGAAATGGAAAGGTCAGGGCAAATATTTCATGGATGGATCTGATCCAAGGATGGAATGGCAGGGCTTTATCCCTAATGAACAAAATGCAAGCACGTTGAATCCGCAAAGAGGATTTGTTTCCTCCGCGAATCAGCATCCCACAGATTCTACCTATCCTTATTACGTTTTTGACAATAGTTATGAACATTATCGGAACAGAAGGCTGAATGGGAAATTGACGGAGATGACAGGCATCACAGTGGAGGATATGAAGGACCTTCAATTTGATGATTATTATACCCTGGCTACTGAAGCACTTCCGATTTTGATGAAGCTTGTTGGAGATAGTACCGTGACAGACCCTAAAGCAAAGCAATATCTGGAGGAGTTGAAATCCTGGGATTTTTATGCGGATCCAAACCAAAAAGCACCGACTTTATTCTTTATCTGGTGGAACGAAACTCATCAGAATATCTGGAAATCCTGGAAAGACTTTGGTGCTCCTGTCGTGACTCCAAATAATTATAGGACAATTGAATTGTTGCTTTCAGAGCCAGATGGGGCTATTTTTGATTTGAAATCTACTGCAAGTATTGAAACTGCCAGAGATCATGTTAAATCAGGTTTCAACCAAATGGTGGAGAAAATGAAAATCTGGGAAGATTCAGAAGGAGATTATTCCTGGGCAAATTATAAAAAGACGACGATCCAGCACCTTGTTCCTCAGTTCAGTTCTTTTTCTGTTAAGAATGTATATACAGGTGGAGGATCGGGGATTCTCAATGCTACCAGCGGAAGAAATGGAGCAAGCTGGAGAATGGTTGTGGAGTTGGGAAATGAGATGACCGCTTTCGGGATTTACCCCGGAGGGCAATCGGGTAACCCCGGCAGCAAATTCTATGATAATTTTATCCCCATCTGGGCAAATGGAGACTATTTGAATTTCAATCTGAGAACTCCTGATCAAGAAGAAGGAGTATTATTCAAAACCACCTTAAAAGACTGATTATGAGATTTATATTCTTGGTAATAATGACTGTAATCTTGGTTGTTTTTTTGAATCCTGTTTTACCATTCTGGGTGATTATGATTCTGATTGGAGCGTTGGCGGGATTAATCGGTTTGAAAGGGGCTGAATCTTTTCTGGCCGGAGGGCTCGGAATGGGTTTGGCATGGTTAGGGCAAAGTTTATACATAAGTGTAAGCACCGGAAGCCCTCTTCCAAACCGTATGGGCGAATTGATGGGATTGGGTAGTGGAATGACCCTTGCAGGAATCACAGCTGTGCTCGGATTTCTTTTGGGGGGATTTAGCGCAATGACCGGAAGCCTTCTTAGGAACCTGTTAATGCGTAAACCGGATAATTTATACAGGGGTTAGTTTTAGGCTATTTTAATAGGGAAAAGGGTTTTTTCGGATGTGAAAAAATCCTTTTTTCTTTTGGATTCCATAGTAATGAGTACCTTTGTTACTCACTATTGCGGATATTTTTTATGCTGGAATCTTTGATTACTTCTAAGACTCGACTGAGGCTTCTGGTGAAGTTTTTTGTCAATTCACAGACGCAAAGTCATTTGCGAGGATTAGCTGAAGAATTTGGAGAGTCCACAAACGCGATTCGAAAAGAATTGAACCATTTGACCCATGCTGGAATATTGGTAAAACATTCCGATAAGAATAAGATATCCTATCAAGCTAATATTCTTAATCCTTTCTTCAGTAATATTCAGGACATCACTCGTAAATATTTGGGCTTGGATCAGCTTTTGGAGCAGATATTGGACAGAATGGGCGAAGTAAATCAAGTCTTACTTGTTGGAGATATTGCAAAGGGAATTGATTCTGGAAAGATAGAAGTAGTAGTGACAGGCGAAAACCTGAATGATAATTACATCTTGTACCTGACCACGAGAATAGAGGAGCTGATCGACCGGAAGGTGGTATTTACCTTATTGGGAGAGAGACTTAATTCGATTGGTCTGGTATTGTTTGATAAGGAAGTAGGGAAATAATTCCTTTTTCCTTTTAAGGTTAAAAAGCTAGGCACAGAATGTGACTGAAAGGGCGAAGCTGTATCTGGTTATTTAATTATTTATCTGAAATTAGGAGATGGTTTTTGCATAAAGAACATATTTGAACGTGAAAGAAAAAGAATTGGGACATTCTAAATGGATATTTAATTTCAGAAACTACCTCCTTTTGATGGTGTTTTCTTTGATTTTTTCTTTGGCCCAAGGCCAAAGTTTAGCCGATATTCAAAATCTGAAAGTCGATGACCTATCCGATGCTCAATTAGAGCAAATGATCAAAAGAGCAGAGGCAAATGGTATCAATCCGAATCAACTTGAGGCGCTTGCTAGAGAAAGGGGAATGCCATCCTCTGAGGCCGCGAAGCTTAGACAACGTATCAATGACCTTCGCAATTCTTCCAATACCAGCAACTCTTCAACTTCAGCTAACGATAAAGGTAGATCTCTGACAGGAACGCAGGAACCTGATATGTTTGATTCATTGCGGATGGCAGATCCCTACTATGATTTGACACCTACTCAGAAAAAAATATTTGGTTACAAACTGTTTCATAACAGGAATTTAGATTTCAGTCCGAGTCTTAACTTGCCAACACCCCGATCTTATGTTATTGGTTCGGGTGATCAGTTGTTATTGGACGTTTATGGAACATCCGAACAGTCTTTCGACTTAACAGTCACGCCAGAAGGCAGAGTATCAATCCCCAATGTTGGTCCCATTCAAATAGGAGGTTCCACGATAGAGGCTGCTACAGCAAGATTGAAAACGGCCCTTGGTAGAATCTATTCAGGACTTTTAGGTTCAAATCCGAGTACATTTTTGCAATTGAGGCTTGGTAATATCCGCTCGATTAAGGTTTCCATGGTGGGTGAATTAAGTAAGCCGGGTTCCTATATATTACCATCCTTCGCTACAGTTTTCAATGGATTGTATGCTGCAGGTGGTCCCAATGAAAATGGAGCTTTCCGAAATATCCAGGTGTACAGGGATAGCAGACTGATAACTACCGTTGATATTTATGAGTTTCTTGCAAAAGGAGAACAATCCTCTAATATAACTTTGCAGGATAATGATGTGATCATTGTTCCACCGGTTCAGGCCAGAGTTGAAATAATTGGTCCAGTTCGACGTGAGGGGTTTTTCGAAGTGAAACAAGGTGAAACTCTTCAAGATTTATACATCTATACGGGTGGTTTTTTACCAAAGGCTTACAAAGATCGCGTAACAGTCAGACGGTTAGAAAACAATCAACGAAAAATTGTGGATGTACCTCAACCAGAATTTGGAACATTTAATCCAAAAGATGGGGATGAAATCATGATTGGTGAAGCGCTGGACAGGTTTTCTAACAGAGTTCAAATCACTGGATCGGTCAATCGACCGGGTGAATATTCTTTGGATGAAGGTGGCCTTTCGGTAAAGGGCCTGATAGAAAAAGCCCAGGGACTCAAACCGGAAGCATTCGCCAACAGAGCTACTTTGTATAGAACGAGTGCTGATTTGACTTTGGCTGCAGAACCTCTGGACCTTCATGGTATTTTGGAAGGAACAACTGAGGATGTGAAGTTGAAAAATGAAGACTTACTTTTTATTCCAAGCCGATACGATATTCAAGAGGAATATTATGTGAAGATTTCCGGTGAAATCAGTTTCCCGGGATCGTATCCCTATGCATCTTCGATGACAGTAGGAGATTTGATTCTAAGGGCGGGTGGCTTATTGGAATCTGCGACCAATTCATCCGTTGAAATCGCCAGCAGAGTAAGGGACGCCAGTACTGGTAATATTGCCTCGATTTCTTCCCTCACCATCGACCAGAATCTCCAGCTTACTCAGGAAGAATTGGATAAATCGTTGAGTCCATTTGACCATGTTTTCATCCGAAGAAGCCCAGGATTTGAGCGGGAGCAGTTGGTGACTGTCAAAGGTGAAGTGAAATATCCGGGAGAATTTGCCATCGCAAATGCTAATGAACGAATTTCTGATTTGATAAATCGGGCAGGAGGATTATCGCAATTTGCCTATCCAAAAGGTGCTAATTTGATCAGAAGGACTGTTTACTTCAAAGGTCCAACTGATGAAGAATTAAAAGAGAAAACACTCAGGGAAATCCGTGAAAATCTTGACCCTGAAACTAAAAGGAAATCAAATGAAGCTGAGATTCTTTTGTTTGAAAGGATCGATAAAAAGATAGAAGTAATTGAAGCTGAAAAAGATAAGGCTGAGCTGGAAGCTTTAAAAAACAGATTGTTTGAAGATGAATCTTTATCGAGAACATTTTTGAAAGATACTACCCTTAATGCCGTAAGGATGAAAGAGCAAGATTTGGTAGGTATCGATTTGGAATATATCATTAAAAATCCAGGTTCGGAGGAGGATTTGATTCTTTTCGAAGGGGATGTTTTACAGATTCCAAAGCAGCTTCAGACGGTGAGAATGGTAGGTGAGGTTTTGCTTCCCACCACAGCGAGATTTGAAGATTCAAACGGGCTAAAAAATTACATTTCAAAAGCCGGTGGATTCACCGAAGGGGCAAGAAGGGCCAAAACTTATGTTGTTTATGCCAATGGTGATGCAAAAACTACCCGCAACTTCATTGGAATAAAATTTTATCCGAATCTTGAACCTGGGGCTGAGATAATTGTCCCAAAGAAACCTGAGAGGCAAAGGCTTAGTGCTGCTGGGTGGATCGGCTTGGCGACTAGTTTAGCAACATTTGGAATCCTGGTGAACACCTTGGTCCAATAAAATTTAATCAATTATTATTTTATGAAAATTGCAGTTGTAGGTACTGGTTATGTAGGCCTTGTATCAGGAGCATGTTTTGCTGATGTAGGAATAGAAGTGACCTGTGTGGACATTGACCAAAAAAAGATTGAGAAGCTTAAGAATGGCATCATGCCAATCTATGAGCCGGGTTTGGAAGAGATTGTAGTTCGTAATTATAAAAGCGGAAGACTCCATTTCAGCACGGATTTAGGTGATGCGATCCAGGGAGCTGAAGTAGCTTTTATTGCAGTGGGCACTCCTCCGGGTGAAGACGGCTCGGCAGATTTGAAATTTGTATTGGCAGTGGCGGAGGAGATTGGTCGGAAGATGACCGATTATATCGTTGTTGCTACCAAAAGCACTGTTCCTGTTACTACCGGAGAGAAAGTTCGCGCTGCTATTCAGGCAGCATTGGATAAGAGAGGTTCTGATTTGCAGTTTGCGGTAGCTTCCAATCCTGAATTCCTGAAAGAAGGAGCTGCGGTGGAAGACTTTTTGAAGCCGGACAGAATTGTGATAGGGGTTGATGATGATCGCGCTGAAGAAATCATGCAGCGGCTTTATAAGCCATTCCAATTAAGTGGTGAGCGAATCATCTACATGGATATTCCTTCTGCAGAGATGACCAAGTATGCGGCAAATGCAATGCTAGCCACCAAGATCTCCTTCATGAATGACATCGCCAACCTTTGTGAATTGGTCGGTGCTGATGCTAACATGGTAAGAAAAGGGATTGGCTCTGATCCGAGAATCGGTAATAAATTCATTTATCCCGGGGTTGGTTATGGAGGATCCTGCTTTCCAAAGGATGTGAAGGCGATTATCAAAACTGCCAAACAATATGGCTACGATCTGAAAGTACTCCAGTCTGTAGAAGACGTGAACGACGCTCAGAAATATGTGCTTTCAAAAAAGGTTAAAGCCCATTTTGGTGAAGATTTAACTGGAATGACTTTCGCGATGTGGGGTTTAAGTTTCAAACCAAACACAGATGATATGCGAGAAGCTCCTGCGGGAGTGATTATCGATGAACTAAGAGCAGCTGGTGCTCAGGTCAAAGCTTATGATCCGGTAGCCATGGAAGAAGCAAAAGCACATTACATTTTCGACAAAGTAACTTATTGCAAGGATGCTTATGAAGCGCTTGTAGATGCGGACGCATTGTTGCTGGTAACCGAATGGTCTGAATTCCGGATTCCAAGTTGGGATGTGGTTGGAAAGCTGTTGAAAAACAAGGTTATTTTTGACGGAAGAAATATTTACGATAAAAAGTATTTGAAATCCCTTGGCTTTGAGCTTTACGGTATCGGGTCTAAATAAAAATTCAGCCTCCGAATTCAATTTCGGAGGCATTTCTATTTCTTTTTCAAACTTTAAAAAATGGTAATTGCAGGAGCCGGTGGTCATGGATTAGAGGTTCTGGAGGTTTTATTGAAAAATGGATTTTCAAAAAATGACATTTTATTTTTTGATCAGGACCCTAAAAAGAATGACCAATATATATCTGGAATTAGGGTGGTTTCTGACTTAAGTGAAGTGAAACAGCATTTCTCTTTTTCAAATTTTTTTAGTCTTGGGGTTGGAAACCCAACCTTTAGGGAAAACTTGTTTAACCTTCTAAGTCAAGCCGGGGGGATATTGAATGCCTTGTTGTCAGATTCATCTTTTTTAAGCCATTCAGAAAGTGGGCAGTTTGATGCGATGCCATTCAGTTTTATTGGGCCGGAAACGGAAATTGGAAGAGGTGTGCTTATCAATACCAGAGCTCATGTCCACCATGAATGTAAGGTTGGTGATTTTAGTGATATTGCCCCAGGAGCGATATTGTTGGGGAATTCTCAGGCAGGAAAACGCTGTCGTATTGGCGCAGGTGCTGTACTTTTGCCAGGAATCAAAATTGGTGATGATGTGATAGTGGGTGCAGGGGCGGTGGTTACCAAGAATTTTGATTCAGGATCAAAGATTGTAGGGGTACCGGCCAAAATTGTTACCGAAAATAATGCTTCAAAATAATTTATGAAGCGTCAAGTTCTGGACTTCTTTATTAAAAAAAATAAAAAAACAGATTGAGCTAGGATTTCAGGTTTAAAAACAAGGAATCTAATTCAAGAATAGAATAAATGAATAACACTAATCATAATGTAGAAGAGGATTGGGATCTGGTCATAGTGCCCCAAAACAATCTCTTTGATTTAAAACTTAAAGAAGTCTGGAGATACAGAGATTTGTTAGTGCTTTTTGTTAGGAGAGATATTGTTTCCTTCTATAAACAGACAATTCTTGGTCCACTCTGGTTTTTTATTCAACCGATATTTACTACAATAGTTTATATTTTCATTTTTGGAAGATTGGCAGGGATATCTACTGATGGATTACCTCAGCCTTTATTCTATATAGCAGGTATTACAGCATGGAATTATTTTGCTGACTGTTTAAATAAAACTTCTACAGTATTCAGAGATAATGCTGCAATTTTCGGAAAAGTATATTTCCCAAGGATTGTAATGCCATTAAGCATAGTCTTATCAAATCTATTAAGGTTTGGAATTCAGATGGTTTTATTTTTGATTATTTATCTTTATTATCAATTTATAGGAACTCCATTAACTATTGATTACCATTTATTGTTATTTCCGGTTTTTGTACTGTTTATGGCAATGCAAGGTCTTGGTTTGGGAATGATAGTCTCGGCTTTGACAACCAAATACAGAGATTTGATTTTTCTTCTAACTTTTGGGGTTCAGTTGTTGATGTATGCTACAACTGTAATTTACCCTCTTTCAAGTCTTTCTGGAAAATTATACTTTTGGATTTCTATCAATCCAATGACTTATATTATTGAGGGGATTAGAAGAAGTTTACTTGGTACAGGAGTTTTTGATCTCCATACTTTTTTTTATGCTTTGTTTTCCTCTTCCATCATTTTAATTTTTGGGTTGTTGATTTTTAATAAGGTCGAAAAAAGTTTTGTTGACACTATTTAAATTTAATCCTAATGATTTTGGATTTGAAATGTGGAGAAATATTTATTTTAAATAAGAAAGTTGTAGATGGCAATAGCTATTAAGGTAGAGAATCTCTCGAAAGCGTATCAATTAGGAGAATTTAGTACCGGGACTTTATCAAGAGATTTAGAAAGGTGGTGGGCTTTAGCAAGAGGAAAGGAAGATCCCTTCTTAATTATAGGTGAAGCAAATGACCGATCCAAAAAAGGCTCAAGTGATATCGTTTGGAGTTTGAAAGACCTGAATTTTCAAATAGAGCAAGGTGATGCAGTTGGTATAATAGGAAAAAATGGAGCTGGAAAGAGTACTTTACTTAAAGTATTAAGTCAAGTTACTTCTCCAACATCAGGAATAATAAAAGTTAAAGGCCGAATTGCCAGCTTATTGGAAGTGGGTACCGGCTTTCATCCGGAATTGACGGGTAGAGAAAATATTTTTCTTAACGGGGCAATTTTGGGGATGCGTAAGCATGAGATAAGTAGGCAGTTCGACCAAATTGTTGATTTTTCCGGAGTTGAGAGATACATAGACACACCTGTTAAAAGATATTCCTCCGGGATGTATGTGAGGCTGGCTTTTGCAGTGGCAGCACATCTTGAAAGCGAAATACTGATTGTCGATGAAGTATTGGCAGTAGGGGATGCTGAATTCCAAAACAAATGTATAGGCAAGATGGGTGATATTAACAAAGGTGAAGGTCGGACAATCCTTTTTGTCAGCCATAATATGGCCTCAATTCAAAACCTTTGTAAATCAGCGATTCTGATGTCAAAAGGGCAATTTTTGAACCACGGAAATACTAATTCCATAATCAACGAATATCTTATTTCATTGAATTCAAAATCAGAAGCTCTGGAAGATATAAAAGAAAGAAAGGGTAATCAGGATATTTTCTTTTTGAATGGCAAAGTTGAAGGAATCAATACAGATGACATTAACAGTGTAGAAACATTCAGTGATTTTATAGTCACTTTGGATTATAGACTTCGTGAGAATATTACAATTTTCAATTATAGAATTGACGTTGGAATAAATAACAATCTCGGAGATCGAGTTGCTTGGTTGTCTTCCAATAACATTAATCAGAATTTTGATCTCTTTGGAGAAAGTAAATTACAGTTTATAGTAAAGAATTGTCCCCTTTCACCTGGAAGTTACACTTGTAATATTTATGCTGAATTAAATAATACAACTGCAGATTGGTTGGTTAATGTTTTGCCTTTTAATGTAGTGGAAAAAGATTATTACAATACCGGAAGGATTGTCCCCCCAAATCAGGGAAATATTTTGCTTAATTATTCAATGGTAGAAGATGCTGGATAAAATTCAAAACTTTAGAAATTTTTTAAAAGGTTCTGTCAGTTTTCAGGCTGAGAGCTTAGCACAATCCAAAGAGTTGGAGTGGGCACACATATACCATGACAGTATCAGAGGTAAGGATTCTTTGCAAAACTTAGGTTTGAATGTAGGAAGATGGGCAGGTAATTATTCATTTTTTTATATTCTAAACCGTATACTTTCAGATTACCAGCCAAAAGGAATTTTAGAAATGGGGTTGGGTGAGTCCAGCAAGTTTATCTCAACTTATTTGACCCACTATCTTTTTGATAGTCATCATACTGTCGTAGAACAAGACCAGGATTGGATTAATGCATTTTCTGAAAGATTCAAACTCTGTGAAAGATCCAAAATTGTCCATTGTCCTATAGTTCAATCCCAATTGAAAGGTTTTCCAACATTATCTTACCAAAAGTTTGAAGAAAAGGTAACCGGTGAATATGACCTTTTTATTGTAGATGGCCCATTTGGAAGTGATAGATTTTCCCGATTTGATATTGTTAGTTTGGTTGAAAAGTTTGAAAAGGGAAAAGAGTTCATCTTAATCATTGATGACTCCCATCGAGAAGGAGAGCAGGACACAATTTTGGAAATTTGTTCGATTCTGTCCAAAAAAGGTATTGTTTATCTTCGAGGTGATTATTCCGGAGTAAAACAGAATACAATAATAGCTTCTGAAAAGTATAAATTTTCAACTTCATTATGATTAAATATTTTTTACATTTCTAATAAGGATGATCCGAGTTTTCCAATTAAATATTTTTTTAAAGAATTACTAGTTTTTCATATTGATTAATTGAATAGCACAATGAGTAAATTAGCTCCAATTTTAATTTTTGTATTTAAAAGGCCATTTCATATTTCTAATCTTTTGAATTCCTTAGCACAATGTGAGGAGGCTAAATTTTCCGAATTAATAATTTATTCCGATGGTCCAAAAAATCCTTCTGATAGTATAGAAAATGAAGCAATTCAAAGAGTCAGAAATATCTGCACAACTGAAAGCAGATTTAAATCTGTTACACTGGTAAAAGCTGAAAAGAATTTAGGTCTTGCGAATTCAATAATAAATGGAGTAACCAATGTTATTGAAGAGTATGGTTCAGTTATAGTTCTCGAAGATGATTTAATAGTCTCTCCATTTTTTCTGAAATATATGAACGATGCATTGGTTGAATTTAAAGATGATGAGCGTGTAGGTCAGATTGGAGCTTGCAATTTTTTTGCAAATGGGAAAAAGTATCCAGAAGCTTTTTTTATTCCAATTCCAGATTGTCTTGGTTGGGCTACCTGGAAAGAAAATTGGAAAATGTTTATAAGTGATCCGGAAGTTATTTTTAAACAATTAAAAAATGATAAAAGATTGTCTGATAGATTCAATGGTTATGGATCTTATGATTTTTCTGGTTTACTAAAGTCGAAAACCTTAAATAAAGTTGATTCTTGGGCTATATTATGGCATTCCACATGTGTTTTGAATAATTGGCTTGCTTTGTATCCTAATCCTTCCATGACCAATCATATTGAATCAGCAGAAGCTACGCATGCTAATGTCAATATTATGCCGCCGCTTGCGTCTTCTCCAATTGATTTGAAGAATATTAAAGTTGAGGAAGTGAAAAGTGTAATTAATGCAATGAAGCTAGGCTATTCTGGAGAAGGTGATTATTTCGGTAAGCCAAAGGATAAAAATATATGGTCCAGATTAAAAAGGTTCTTAAAAAATTAATCCCTCCGATCCTTATTGATTTACTCAATAAGTTTAATTCCAAACCAATTGAGACCAATAATATTAGTTGGTTGGGGCCCTTTGAAAACTGGGAAGAGGTTAAGAAGGATTTTGGGGGATATGATGGGGTAGAAATTCTTGAAAAATGTAAAAATTCTCTGTTAAAGGTTAAAAACAAGGAAGCAGTATATGAGCGTGACTCTGTTTTGTTCAATGAAATTCAATATAGCTGGCCAATATTGGCAAGTTTGGAAAGAGTAGCTCTTGAAAATAATGGAAGTCTAAACGTTCTTGATTTCGGAGGGAGTTTAGGTAGTAGTTATTTTCAAAACAAGTCCTTTTTAAATTCCATCAAAAATCTCTCCTGGAATATTGTCGAGCAAGACCATTTTGTTTCCTGTGGGCAAGAATTTTTTCAAAACTCAGAATTGAAATTTTATAAATCAATAGATCTTTGTTTGAGGGAGAACAGTGTTGATGTTCTATTACTAAGTAGTGTGTTGCAATATTTAGATAAACCGCTAGAATTTTTTGAAACTTTGAAAAACTATAATTTCAAATATATAATAGTAGACAGGACAACTTTTACGGGTAGCTTGCAATCAAAGATAATGGTTCAAACTGTTCCCGATAGTATCTATTCAGCTTCCTATCCCTGTTGGTTCATAAGTGATTCTTTATTTAAGAAAGCCTTTTCAAGTAATTATATTAATATTTCTGATTTTGATAGTTTCTGTGATGGTCCCCCGCAAATAATTAATGAGATTCATGTTAACTGGAAGGGTTGCCTTTTGAAATTAAAAGAATAGTGTATTTCGCAACTCTTTTAGACAGGAATTACATTCCAAGAGCGGATGTGATGATTGATTCCCTTATCAATCAAATGGGTCAAGGGTTTTCAAAAATCTTTGTATTAAGCCTTGATCAGGTGGTTATTAACTATTTCAGGGATAATTCTAAAGTCGAATGTATTCCTCTTTCTTCTGTTGAAGATTATTTCCCGGAATTAAATGTGGCAAAAGGGACCCGTTCAAAAGTAGAATACATTTTTACCCTAAGTCCTTTTTTTCCATTATACCTTTTGATGAAGTTTCCTGAAATTGAAAGGATTACTAGCTTGGATTCAGACCTTTTCTTTTTTTCAAGTCCCAAAAATATTTTGGAATCATTAGGTAGGGAGAAAATAGGAATTACAGCCCATAATTTCCCAATCGAATTGAGACATTTGGACAAATTCGGTAAATACAACGTTTCTTTTCAGTCATTTCCAAATACTGAAATAGGACTTAAATGCCTACGGGATTGGGCAGAGGATTGCGTTCAGTTTTGTGGAGATTTCCTTGATGATAAAGGAAGATTCGCAGATCAAAAATATCTGGACTTCTGGAAAGAGAGATATGAATCTGTGGTGACTTTTCCCTCACCAGAGATTGGCTTGGCACCTTGGAATATTCATTCTTACCAATTAGACTTTGATGATCTAAACCTTTTTATCGATGGGAAAAAGGTAGTCTTTTATCATTTTCAGGGTTTAAGAATAAAAAGTCATTCCCGATTCATGTTAGGTTTGACTACTTATTTGGAGAATAAAAAGCCTTCGGCAGGTGCACTTAAGATTTACCTTTTTTACATAAAAAAACTGAGCAATAAGGGGAAAGGGGAAGTTGATAAGATCAAAAGACTCCAGACTTCCTCATCTTCAGGCTTTCAATCCGTTATTGATGATTTGAGAATACAGCCTGTTCTTTTCAAAATAGGCCCTTTTAGTAAATATTTAGATTTCCGTAAAGTGATAGATTTTGCGGAAAAGAAGTTGAAAATAACTCAATGGCAAAATTAATTTCACTGAAGACTTTCACTGATAAAAGAGGAAATCTTACAGTTATTGACAGGATTCTACCTTTTAGAATAGAGAGAGTATTTTATATCTATGGTGTGGATGATTCCAGAAGAGGCGGGCATAGGCACCACATTACTAAACAGGCTGCAATTTGCATAAAAGGCAATTGTTCCATTTATAATGATAATGGAATTACAGAGGAGACTTTTGAATTGAGCAGCCCTGACAAGTGCCTGTTACTTGAGCCTGAAGACTGGCATGTAATGTTTAATTTCTCGCCGGATGCTATTTTGATGGTTTTTGCTTCTGAACCTTTTGATGCAGCTGATTACATCTATGAACCTTATTCAGATTCTTACTTAAGTAAATTTTGAATTTGAAAGCTTGGATATGTTTTCAATAATAAACTAGTTTTCTTTTCACAATCCTTCCTTTATGAATTCAAAGTTGATCCCTTACGAGGATTTGAAAAAGGTAAATGCTCCCTATTTTGGGGCTTTAGTGCAGAGATCAAAAAGCGTGATCGAAGGAGGCTGGTATGTATTGGGAAAAGCCGTGGAAAATTTTGAAAAAGAATTTTCGACACTTCATGGTGGATATCACTGTTTAGGTGTGGCTTCGGGTCTTGATGCTTTAATTTTAGGTCTCGTAGCATTTGATTTCCCAAAAGGATCAAAGGTGTTAGTCCCATCCAATACCTATATCGCTAGTATTCTATCGATTATCCGTGCTGATTTAACCCCTGTTTTGGTAGAACCAGACCCCAAAACTTATAATCTTACAGTGGAAGGTCTCAGGAAACAATATGATAAGGACTGTGTGGCGATTTTGCCAGTTCATCTGTACGGACGCCTTAACCCGATGCCGGAAATTGTTGAGTTTGCAAAAGAAAACAACCTCAAAGTTATCGAAGACTGTGCTCAGTCCCATTTTGCAGAAATAAATGGGGTGAAATCAGGGATGTTTGGAGATATTGGTGCATTTAGCTTCTATCCTACAAAAAACTTGGGAGCACTTGGTGATGCGGGGGCGATTATATGTAAAGATTCTGAAGTCTATAATAAACTGAAAGCACTTCGGAATTACGGGAGCGAAAAAAAATACCACAACAAATACGTTGGGTGGAATTCAAGGCTTGATGAGATTCAAGCAGGATTCTTGTCTGAAAAGCTTCAGGATTACCAAAAGGTGATAGATCACAAGAGAAATTTAGCGACAATATATTTTGAGGAACTTAAGGGAATAGAAACCCTGACTTTACCTGCCCCGGCCGGAGCAGATCATGTTTGGCATATCTTCAATATTCTGCTGAAGGACAGAGATAGAATAAAGGAGAAATTGGCCGAAAAGGGAATTTTGACAGAAATCCATTATCCCGTGGCACCAAACCTTCAGGAAGGCTATCGTTCAATTTTAGCCGGAAATTATCCGATCTCTGAAAAAATTCATGCAGAAACCCTTAGTCTGCCAATTTCAACCTGTCATTCTGAAGATGATATCAGATCTGTTTCTAATGCATTGATTGAAATTCTTAATTAATGAGTTTTAAGATTTCCGTAATTACCATTAACCTCAATAACCAGGAAGGACTCACGCGGACAATTTCAAGTGTCATTCAGCAAGACTATGCCAACTTGGAATATTTAGTAATAGATGGCGATTCATCAGATGGGAGCAAGGAATTGATTGAAGAATTCGCTGAAAAGATTACTTACCGGGTCAGTGAAAAAGATACAGGTGTCTATAGTGCCATGAACAAGGGGATTAAAAATTCAACAGGAGATTACCTCATTTTTTTAAACAGCGGAGATTATTTTTCAGGATCAGATTCCATTTCAAAACTAATCTCTAATTCTCAGGGAGAAGATTTAGTATATGGGAATTTATTGGTTCAGGAAAGTGAAAAAACCTGGTTAAAAAAGTACCCCGAAAGCTTGAACTTCAGATATTTTTATTTTGAATCACTTCCACATCCTGCCTGCCTGATTTCAAAAAAGTTATTTGAGAAGGTAGGACTTTATGATACTTCCTTGAAAATTGCTTCAGACTGGAAATTTTTCTTGATTTCCGTGGTTAAATATAATTGCTCCTATAAGTATGTTGATCAATTGATTTCAATCTTTATTTATGATGGAATTAGCTCAAAGAAAGAGAATGTTGAAATCTTGGAATATGAGCGAAGGACAACGTTAAAAAAGTATTTCAATTTATATTTCTTGTTTTACAGTCTTTATTTAAAGGGTTTAAATAAAGATATTTATAATAAAATTTGAATTTTAAACAAAATATTATTATTCAATAATGAGTTCTGGAGCATTAATTTCAGTAATTGTTACTTGTTATAATCAAGGCAAGTTTCTAAAAGATTCACTGGATTCATTGTTGAAGCAAAGTCATATCAATTGGGAGGGGTTCATCATAAATGATGGGTCAAGTGATGAGACTGAAAATATTGCCTTGGAATACTGTAAGAAGGATCCTCGCTTCAATTATTTCTATCAATCAAATAGCGGAGTTTCTTCTGCAAGGAATCTTGGTATAAATAAGTGCAAAGGGGATTTTATTCAATTTTTGGATGCAGATGACTTTATTCATCCAGAAAAGCTATCTACTCAATTGGATATCTTGAATTTGAATGAAAAGATTGATATTGTTTATGGTTCAAGCAGATATTTTTTTGATGATCAGATTGATGTTCTTTACCCGCTTCATTTTAGAGGCAGCGTACCTTGCGACATTACTTTTAGGGACAATTTTCAAGTTGAAATGTTGCTAAAGCATAATATTTGCACAAATTGTTCAGCTTTAATTAGAAAGGAAGTACTGAAGAAAGTTAAGTTTAGAAATATTATTTATGAGGATTGGGTATTTAATTTGGAATGTACATTGAATGGTTTTGTCTTTCATTTTGACAATTCTTTTTCATCTTACTCCTACATCAGGATTACTGACTCAAGTCAAATGATGAAACATACTAATCAAGTTTCTGAAATTAGAATGCTTAATTCCGCGTTGATGGGACTTGTTAAAGAATACAATTACAAGGTTTCTGAAAAAATTATCATTTCTGAAAATTCCCGTTTTTCAGTAAAATTTATTAATATAATTCGTTTAATTACCCCTCCGTTTATTTTTTCAATGGGTTCTTCTTTAAAAAGAATTTTATTCCCGTGATCTCAGTTAAATATTCCAGGAATTGGGTATTAGGTTTCGCCTTTTAAAATTTTTAAACCTAGGATGACTTGATGATTGCAAGCAACTGGAAAATAATTGTCATTTTTATTGAAATCCGTTTTTTCTTTTAAAAAGTTTTAAAAATATTATTTGCTAATTTTATTCTTCTTAGAAAAGATTATTGGATAACATGTCTCATTGTAAGTATTTTGGTCAATTGGTTAAAAGGAAATTAACACTGCTAATTCCATTTTTAAACTTTGTGTAAAATTAAATTTAAGAATATAATAGTCTTGGTTTTTGATTTGAGATTAATATGTTCATTCAAAAAAGATAGATCAGTATGAAAAAGAACTCAAAAGATATTTTCAATAAGAAAGATATAAATCTAAAAGAACTGTTTGATTACTTTTTTGAAAGGAAAAAAATATTCTATTGGAGTATCCTAATCATGGTTGTATTAGGATCAATCAGATTTTTTACTACTCCGAAGACTTATGAATCTGTAGCTACAAAACTTACCGAAGTTGAATCAGGAAGTCAGTCAGGACTTAGTCAACTCAGTAACCTGGCTAGTTTATCAGGCATTAACCTTCCCTTAGCAGGTCCTAATTCTAGTATCTCGCCGGAGATGTATCCTGAGATTATCTCAAGTAAGCCCTTTTTGATAGAGTTAGTTAATGAAAAATTTTATTTTCAAACCAAAAAGGACACGTTAGTCCTTAAAGATTACCTTGTCGAAGAATACTCGAACAGACCGTTTAATTTGATTTTTGGAGGAATCACAAGTATTCCTTCTAGGTTTATTTCTATGTTTTCTGACGAAGTTACTGTAAGTCCTATTGTAGAATCTGCTTTAGAAGAAGAGGGGAGGCCTAAGTATTTGATATTTTCTTCGGAAGAAGATCTTGCAAGCGAGCTATTGAAGGGTGCTCTTAAAATTGAGGATGAAGGTACTATGATCACTCTCAGTGTTAAAATGCCTGAAGCTTTAATTGCAGCAGAATTAAATAACATCATTTTTGAGAAAATTGTCAGATATGTGACAGACTATAAAACCAGAAAACTTAGAATCAATCTGACATTTATTGAAGAAAGGACTAAAGAATCTGAAATCAATTTTATCCAATCACAGTTGGCATTGGCTTCATTTCGTGATAATAATCAGGGAATGGTTTCTCAACGGGCGAGAACAAGAGAAGAACAGCTGCAGGCTGAGTTTAATATTGCCTATAATGTGTATAATTCAATGATGCAGGAACTTGAAACTTCGAGGATTCAACTCAAAAAAGAAACACCTATTTTTTCTGAATTTGCTGCTCCGATAGTTCCTAATAATCCGGTTAACACCTCCTTTCTGAAAACGTTTATTATATTTTCCTTTTTGGGAATTTTAGTAGGATTTGGAATTGTCACATTTCAAATGATTAAAGAATATTTTTCGACTGAGCTAATTCAAAAAGAGAAATAAAATTTCTGTTTCTCAGATTACTAGTTGCCTATTTGAATTATGATTTCAATTATTGTTTCATCTTACAAGGAAAAAGATTTTTTAAAATTTGTCAGTTCTTTAAATTGTACGATAGGTGTTCCATATGAACTTATTAAGATTGATAATCCTAATAAGTACAGCCTTTCGAAAGCATACAATATAGGAGGACAAAAAGCACAATTTGATATTCTGGTTTTTGTCCATGAGGATGTAATCTTTGTTTCTGATAACTGGGGTCGAATATTAAATAAACTATTTGATGAAAATCATAAACTTGGGATTGTAGGTGTAGCAGGTTCTCTGAAGAAAAGTTCTTTACCAACAGGATGGGGAACAGGTACCGCGGAATTTGATAGGATTAATTTAATTCAGGCTACTAACAATCAGGAAAAAATACATAGTACTAGAAAAGCAACTGAATCTTCCGAACAAATCAAGGTTCTTGATGGAGTTTTTATGGCTACCACAAGGAAAATTTGGAGAGAATTTAAATTTGACGAGTCTCTTCCAGGTTACCATGTTTATGATATTGATTTCTCTTTGCGAGTCACACAACACTTTATAGGCCTGATTACTTATGAAATACTTCTAAAACATTTTTCTATCGGTAATTATAATACTGAATGGGTTAAGATGACTTTGGAATATCACAAAAGAGTTGAAAAGCTGACTCTTTTTGATCAGGATGATTCACACTATTCAAAAACCAGACGGGCATGGTACAAGGCACTAACTTTTGGTGAAATAGCGAGAGAGAAGAGGATTGAATTCTTAAATAAAATGGGATATGATTTTCTTTCTTTAATACACGCTTATTCATTTCGTTTCCCTTTTCTTGGAAGGCGTATTTTTTATTTACTATCATTTATTGGTTTATAAAATTCAAGCTTTTCTTTGGTAAAAATATGCTGTTACTTGATAAATCTATAACTCACCATTGAAAAAAGTCTCCGTGGCTATGACCACATATAATGGGGGACCATTCTTAAAAAAGCAATTAGACTCCATTTTAAAACAAACCATTCAGGTTTCTGAGATTATAGTTTGTGATGATGGTTCTTCCGATGGAACTCTTCAAATTTTAGAGGAATACACAAGGTTTACGAATTTGAGGTATTTCGTTAATCAGGAAAATATTGGATTCGTCAAGAATTTTGAAAAAGCCTTGTCCCTTTGTTCAGGTGAATATATTGTTTTGGCAGATCAGGATGATATTTGGTATCATGACAAAGTTGAAGTCTTGTTGGATTCAATAGGAGATAATTTATTAATTCATTCTGATTGCGACTTAATAAATGATGAGGATGAAATTTTGCTCAAAAACTTCAAAGGGGAAATAATTACACATAAGAATGCTGAAGACTTCTTATTCAATAATGTGGTGACTGGTTGTACAGCAATGATTCATCGTGATTTATTGCTTAACACGATACCCTTCCCGGCGGGCATTTCCTATCATGATTGGTACCTTGCTATTAAAGCCGCTTACCTTGGGAAAATAACCTATTCTTCGAAATCACTCACAGGCTATCGTCAACATAATAATCAGGATACAGGAACCGGTATCAATGAGGCAAGTAGTATACTAAGAAATTGTCTTTTCAGGATATCAGGAAAAGAATTTACTAACCTAAAATCCACTAAAAGCCAAGTAAAAAATCTAAAGGCAACGTTGAATGATTTTGTAGAAGATGTTGATTTTCATCAAAAACATAAAAAAATGATTTTGATTTTGGAGGAATATGTAAACGGTTTTTTTCATTTTTCTTATGGATCTTATTATTCCAAAAAATTTACCGATCCAACTAAATCAGAGCTTATAAAATTTATTAATCAATTGAAGTTTAGCATTGGTTAGATTTAATCAAAAGTTAAGTAAGTTTTGGATCACTTAAATTCACTGTGCTCAGTCGCCCTTTGTACATTTAATGGTGAGAAATACCTTTCCGAATTACTTGATTCTATTCTTTCTCAATCTGTTCCAGCCAACGAAATAATAATCGTGGATGATTGTTCTTCAGATGGCACTTTGGAAATTTTGAAGGAGTATGCTGAAAAAAATTCAGAGATCAAATTATATCCGCAAAACTCTAATTCAGGACCAATCGCCTCCTTTGAAAAGGCTATCCAATTGACCAGTTATCCCTATATTTTTCTTGCAGATCAAGATGATGTTTGGAAACCCACTAAGATTGAAACCATGCTTTCATTTGGAAGTAATTGCTCAGAGGATCAACCATTATTGGTCTATTCAGATTTAGAGGTAATAGATGAAAATGGGGAGATTCTATTTCCATCTTTTTGGAAAATGGCTGGTCTGAAACCACAAATTTCAACTTTTAGAAGTTTATTTTTTGGCAATTCGGTAACTGGTTGTGCATCTATGATCAATTCAAAAATGAAGGAATATCTTGTTTCAATTCCTCAGGGTGTGTTAATGCATGATCACTGGATAGGCCTCATCGCATATGGATTTGGTTCGGTTGTTGTTTTAGATGATCCACTTTTGAAGTATCGGACTCATGGTAAATCTGTGACTGAGAAAGTTCAAGCTAATCTTCTTTGGAAATTTCGAACTCAAATGAACCAGATCTTTAACCTAAGCTCTGACTTTTTGGGGAAAGAGATAGACCAGATTATCCTATTCAATCAGAAATTCAGGAGTTATTTATCAAAGGAAAATCAAAAGCACGTGGATACCTTCAGTGCATTAAAGCATAAATCCATGTTTAAAAGAAAATTAGTCAGTTACCTACGAAATATAAAAGGAACAAAATGAAAGGAATTGTTTTAGCAGGTGGATCCGGAACAAGGCTTTATCCCATTACAAAGGGGACGTCAAAGCAATTGTTATCAGTCTATGATAAGCCTATGGTTTATTATCCAATATCTGTTTTAATGTTGGCAGGAATCAGGGATATACTCATTATTTCTACTCCGGATGATTTGCCAAATTTTAAAAAGCTTTTGGGCGATGGACATGAATTGGGAGTTAATTTTAGCTACGCAGAACAACCAAGCCCTGATGGACTGGCTCAGGCTTTTATCATAGGAGAGGAGTTCATCGGAAAAGATTCGGTTTGTCTGGTTTTGGGTGACAATATTTTTTATGGACATGGATTCACTGAACTTCTCAAGAAATCTTTAAGAAATGTTGAAGAGGATGGAAAGGCTACCATTTTTGGATATTACGTAAATGATCCTGAGCGCTATGGAGTGGCGGAATTTGACAAAGACGGAAACGTGATCTCTATCGAGGAGAAGCCTGAAGTACCAAAGAGTAATTATGCGGTGGTTGGACTTTATTTTTACCCTAACTCTGTTATTCAGGTTGCGAAAACAATCAAACCAAGTCACCGTGGTGAACTTGAAATTACCACGGTGAATCAGGTTTATCTTGAAAATGAAAAATTAATGGTTGAACTCCTGGGAAGAGGATTTGCGTGGCTCGATACGGGTACTCACGAGTCTATGCTGGAAGCTTCCAACTTCATACATACCATTGAAAAAAGACAGGGTTTGAAGGTGGCATGTTTAGAGGAAATTGCATTTGAATTGGGCTATATCGATGAGAATCAACTTCTTGCATTAGCGGAGCCACTTAAGAAGAATGAATACGGTCAATATTTGATCAAAAAAGTACAAGCAAAGAAAAAATGAAATTTATTAGGAGCGAAATCCCTGATGTAATTATCATCGAACCAGCTCTCTTCGGGGATGATAGAGGCTATTTTACAGAAACTTTCCGTCAGGATAAGATGGAGGATTTTCTCGGATTTAAAATTAATTTTTGTCAGGATAATGAGTCCAAATCAGGGTTTGGAGTCTTGAGAGGATTACATTTTCAGCTGTCCCCATTTTCTCAGACCAAACTTGTAAGAGTAACCGAAGGAAAAGTACTGGATGTGGCGGTTGACATTAGAAAAGGCTCACCTACTTTCGGGAAATATTTTGCGATAGAATTATCTTCTGAAAACAGACGACAACTCCTTGTACCCAGAGGATTTGCCCATGGTTTTGTAGTGCTGAGCGAAACAGCGATTTTCAATTACAAGGTAGATAATTATTATAGTCCTGAGTCAGATAGAGGTCTGGCATTTAACGATCCTGCGATTGGAATTGATTGGATTCTGAGTCCAGATCAATTAAAGCTTTCCGAGAAAGATAAAAAGCAACCCCTTTTGAAGGATGCTGATTTATTTAATTATTCGAATGACTTATATGTATAAAGTATTGGTGACCGGGGCTAACGGTCAATTAGGATCAGAAATCCGCCATATCTCTTCATCGTATCAAATTGAATTTGTTTTTACAGATGTCGCAGAACTTGACATCACTAGTAAAGATTCGATTTTAAGTTTTCTTAAAGAAAATCCGGTGGATGCCATTATTAATTGTGCCGCTTACACAGCTGTTGATCGCGCAGAGACTGAAAGGGAAATTGCAGATAAAGTCAATCACCTCGCTGTGAAGTATCTGGCAGAAGCAGCAAAGGAGTTTAAACTAAAATTCGTCCATGTTTCTACGGATTATGTGTTTGATGGAGAAGCTTTTCGTCCTTATACTGAAGAGG
Source organism: Algoriphagus sp. (assembly GCA_029945945.1). Lineage (GTDB taxonomy): Bacteria > Bacteroidota > Bacteroidia > Cytophagales > Cyclobacteriaceae > Algoriphagus. Next base: position 258,391 of record JAQSDM010000009.1, read on the forward strand.
CTGTACCAAATCCTCAAAGTGTCTATGGAATTACAAAGCGTGCAGCAGAAGTAGAATTGATATCCCTGGAACTTCCTGATTCCATCGTGATCAGAACTTCCTGGGTTTACAGTACCTATGGTAACAATTTTGTAAAGACCATGCGAAGACTTGGTGCAGAAAAGCCGGAATTAAACGTGGTTTCTGATCAGATAGGAACACCGACAAATGCCCGTGATCTGGCAAGATTCATTTTGGATACCCTTCCAAAACTTAATACTTCCCAAACTGAATTTTACCATTTTAGCAATGAGGGAGTATGTTCCTGGTATGATTTTGCAGTGGCTATCATGGAATTGAGCAGATTTGATTGCAAAGTGAACCCGATACCTTCAACGCAATATCCAACACCTGCTAAGAGACCTTTTTACTCCGTTATGAGTAAAGCCAAAATTAAAACTGATTTTGGAATTCAGCCTGATCACTGGAGGCATTCCCTTCAACAATGCCTGATTGAGTTGGCCTGATCTCTTTTCATAAATGAGTCTAAGTCTGCATTTAAATTTGAATAGTTGATTTCAGCAACAATTTCCAAGGATAAACTACATTCCTTTTTTTTGACGGGGATGTTTTTTTTCGTGGTATTTATTATGACCAGGCAGGTTCCGTTCAAAGCATTTTCCTCTTTGATGAATCTTTCCTTGATTGGATTTTTTGCCTTGCAGTTGAATTATATACTAACAAAGACTGATCGTAGCAGGCTTTTGTTTCTAATGGGTTTTGTAGGGTGGGGTTTTTTAATGCTGGCATATTCTTCCGTTGCCGGAAATACCCCGGGTAATTCATTCCGATTTTTGATTATTCTGATCCTGATTCAGGCTGCTTTTTTTGTAAAACCCAATCCAAAGTATATCCATATTCTCATCGGTTTTCTGGTTTTACAGTCATTATTTCTAATTGCACTTCATTTAGTACTAAATCTGTTTTTTAATAGTTCCAATTACCTTTTTTTACGAATGTTTTTTCAGGCACAGGGCTGGGGAGACTTATATACATACAATGGGTTATTTTACAATATTCAAATCCTGGGCAATGCACTTTTACCATTTGGGGTTTTTGTTTCGGTTGTTTTCTATTCAGGTGTAAAGCGCACCCTTCTTACATTGGTGCTTTTTACAGGAATGATGGTGGCTGGTAACTTTGCCTTTGTTCTTGGGGTTTTGGTTTTCATTTTTTTCTTATTTTTTGTTACCAAATCTTTTAACACAAGAAAATTTTTGACTTTTGCCATTTTAGGAATACTGCTTGGAGCCATTGCTGCAAAACCTGCTTTGAGTTATCTGGAAAAGACCATCAGTAATAAGTCTCAGGAATCAAACCCAACCCGAATAGATCAATCCAAAGTCTTATGGGAAGATCTTTCAGAAAATCCGCTAAGTTTGATTTTTGGTCAAGGTCTTGGAAACACACTTAAAGTGAAGACCAAATGGAGAGACTACACCGATAATATTTACTTTGAATTGCAGTCTCTGTACTTTCTGAATCAAATGGGGCTGTTGAATTTTTTAATATTTTTCATTTCGAATATCATATGCGTGGTGCTGTTTTTCAAGAAACCATTGGTGAAAATCATCTACATAGCTTACATTCTCTATGCTTTTTTCAATCCCTATTTTTTAGATACATCTCATATCGTTGTTATCATAACCTTGATTTCTTTAAACGAGGTGTTGGAAAAAAGAAAAGTGGAACAAATTCCGGTAGATGAAGTATAAAATCACGGCTATTATAGTCACATATAATCCTGATTTAAAAATTTTAAAACTTATCATTGATAAGCTCCGAATCCAAGGTTGTTCTATTTGTGTGGTCAATAATTCTGCCTTTGACCTTCATGAGATGGATCCGGAAATAAAAATTATCAATTTCAGGGAAAATAAAGGTATTGCCTCAGCCCAAAATACTGGAATGAGTTGGGCCTTTGACGATAACGGCAGCGAATTCGTTTTGCAAATGGATCAAGACAGTATTCCTTCCGATGATTTGGTTGCTTCTTTGTTCTCTGCTTGGGAAAGTTTGAAAAAGCAAGGATTAAAAGCAGGATTAATTGGCTCTCAGGATATTGACAGAGATACTCATATTTCATCTGAAGCAAAGTTTAACAAGGGGAAGAAAATTTCAGGGACAAGCTTTGTGCAGGTTAGTGAAGTGCTGAGCTCGGGTAGTTTAATTCCTCGAGCCACTTATCAGCAAGTAGGAGGGCCTGATGATAAATTATTTATTGACCTGGTAGATTTTGAATATTGCTGGAGAATAGCCGATAAAGGTTTACTAATTGTAAAAAACCCTGATTCTCTGATTTATCATAAACTTGGGGAAGGCCAGTTCAAAATATTAGGTTTCTTAAATGTTGGATTACCAAAACCCTTCAGACATTATTATTCAGTCAGAAATACCGTATACTTGATCATATTTGGGAAAGCCCCGTTTTATTGGAAGGTTTCCAACACCCTCAAGGTTTTATTTAAATTAACTATATACCCAATTGTACTTCCCCAAGGAAAAGAACGATTCAGATTTATCTGGAAAGGGTTCAGCGACGGGATTTACAAAAGATTTCAAATTATCAATGCTTGATTTTAAGTTTTCAGTGCTTTTGCCGGTCTTTTTTAAAGAGAACCCGGATCACTTTAAATTGGCCCTTGAAAGCCTTAAAAACCAATCTCTTCCCGCCAATGAAGTTGTCATTGTCAAAGATGGTCCTCTTACAAATGAGCTTGAAAATGTTATTAGCCAATACGCTGATTTACTTCCCCTAAATGTTTTTGCCTTAGAAAAAAATCTGGGATTGGGAGAAGCTCTTCATTTTGGTCTTTCAAACTGTTCACATGAGTATGTGGCCCGGATGGATTCAGATGATATCTGTGTGAGGGAAAGATTTGAAAAACAAGCAAAGGCATTTCTGTCTGATCCAAAACTCGATATAATTGGGTCCTACCTCAATGAATTTGTCCATAAAATCGGGGATTTGAAGGTTATCAGAAGAGTCCCATTGAAGCATGAGGATATCTATAAGTACACTTTTTACAGATGTCCTTTTAATCATCCGACTGTAATGTTTAAAAAGTCTGCTGTGCTAAAGGCAGGCTCTTACAAGAGAATGCCTTTTTTTGAGGATTATTATCTTTGGATCAGAATGGCAGTGACAGGCTGCATTTTTCAGAATACGGATGAAATCCTGCTTAATTATCGCATTGGTAACAATATGATAAGTAGAAGACATGGATTGAAATATGCAAAGCACGAGTTGGCCTTTTTTATGTCATGCTACAAAGAAGGGCTGATAAATAAAACCCAGTTGCTGAGGTTTATGGCACGATTTCCAATCAGGCTTATGCCGATTGTAATGCTGGAGAAGTTTTATGCTGTGGTGCTTCGCAAATAAATTGTCCGGACAGAACTGAATTCTGATTAAACGCTACCAGATGAGCAGAATCGGATGTTGTGTTATATTATTCTTAATTTTCCCTAGGATTCTTTCTGCTCAGATATTGAATTCGGGCACCCCATTTTTCGAAGAACAATTGCGGAGACTTGATATTTCCGGTAACCTGGATAAAGATTTATCCTTTTTAGTGAGGCCAATAGATTTCAGGAAAATTGTTTTTTCAAAAAAGGATTCTTTGATTAACGAATTGGTTTTTTTTTCAAAATCTGATGATAAGGAACATTTTAAAGTACTTCCAGTTCAGATTTCTTATCGGTTCAATCCTTCTAATGTAAATTATTTCGGGGATCGACTGATGGTGCCGGCTGCCGGTCATCAGGCGTATGTTTCAGCAGGATTTTATGCAAAATTCGGCATCTTAAATCTTCAATTTCAGCCTGAATTTGTAATCGCAGAAAACAGAGCTTATGATGGTTTTCCACAATTATTTAATCCTCAAGTTACTTTCACCCGATTTATCTATTGGAATAATGGGGATTACCCGGAGAGGTTTGGGGACGATGTCTACTCAAAATTCTGGTGGGGACAAACCAAAATCGCTCTTACGGGAAAGAATCTCGAATTTTACGCAGGCACTCAAAATATTACATGGGGCCCTGGTCAATTTAATTCTTTAATTTTCAGTAGTAACGCTCCAGGATTTCCTCACCTAAGTTTAAATACGGTGAATCCTTTAAATACAATTATTGGATCTTTTGAAGGTCAATTAATTGTCGGAAGACTGGAAAATTCATTTCTTGAGCCTTCCCAAAACTCCCAGCAGAATGAGGTTTTTTTTACTCAGTTTGAGTCCGACTGGAGATATTTAAATGGATTTACATTGTCCTACCAGCCCAAATGGTTAGATGGGGTTTATGTCGGAATAAATCGAACTTTTCAGGTGAACAATAACCTCATGGGAGATACGTTCAGAGACTATTTTCCAATTTTTGAAATATTTCAAAAAGAAGAGTTTTTTGAAAATGGCAATTCGAGTGCCTACGATGAAAAAGGTACCGATCAGCAGGTCTCTGTTTTTTCCAGAATTGTTTCCAGAAAAGCAATGGCTGAAGTTTATTTTGAATATGGGAGAAGGGATCACGCCTTCAATTGGAGGGAATTCACTTTAAATCCAGAGCATGCCCGCGCCTATTTGGTAGGTTTTCAAAAACTTGTAAGACTCAATTCTAAGTATAAGTTTTTGCAGATAAGAGGGGAGATAGTGAAGCAACAGGAATCTGTAAATAGGTACATAAGGTACATTGGATTGGGGGGGAATCTTACTTGGCATACTCACGGTACGGCAAGAGGATTTACCAATTTTGGCCAGGCTCTTGGGGTTGGCACAGGTGTTGGATCAAATAGTCAAATCATGGAGTTCTCAATTGTAAGCAACAAAAATAAGAAGGGGATTCTTTTCTCAAGACTTGAGAATAATCAGGACTTTTTTTATCGCGCATTTGGTCAGAATCCAGAAAAAAGTCCATGGGTTGATTTTAGTTTAGCCTTCATTTGGGAGCAGCAATGGAATAAATTGATGCTAAGTGCCAATGCACAAATCACAAATGGAGTGAATCATCAATGGCAATCGAACTCAAATAGCACAAGTGATTTTCCCTCAGGTAAGAACCTGTTTTCCTTCAGCAGTTCGGTCAATTTGATCTATCAGATTGGAAGGTGATTGAATCTTAGATGATTTTTCTACTATCATTTTCGCTTAGTTTTGCTAATAAATTCAAATGAGTAACTTTGGTACTCATTCTGGTGAAAATATTGAAATCAATCAGTTGAGAACTGTTTTTAAGATTTTAGAAAAACTGTTGTTGACATTCGGTCTAGTCCAAGTAAAATCTAAGTAAAATCTTTTTCTGAAAATTGATAAAGCTAGGTTTTGGGACTGAAAGGGCGAAGCTGTAAAAGCTTCCAGATTTTTGAAAATATTAAAAGAGTAATTATCCGGTAAGTTTTAAAAAAGTTCACGACTAATATTTAATTATGATTACCCCACTTCAAGACGTCAAAATTGCTGTAATAGGCCTAGGATATGTAGGATTGCCTTTGGCAGTGGAATTTGGAAAAAAATACCCGGTTGTTGGATTTGATATCGATACAAAAAGGGTCAAAGATTTGAACAACGGAAAAGATTACACTCTTGAAGTTGAAGATGAGCTTTTGAAATCTGTTTTATTGCCTTCAAATCCTGTTAAAGGCCAAAAGGGACTTTTTACAACAAATGACTCCGAGGCTTTAACCAGCTGTCAGATTTATGTGGTGACAGTTCCTACGCCAACTGACAAACATAACCGGCCTGTCCTGACTCCGATGCTTAAAGCTTCAGAGAGCATCGGTAAATACCTGAAAAAAGGAGATGTGGTTATTTACGAATCGACAGTTTACCCTGGAGTAACTGAAGACGAATGCGTGCCGGTTCTGGAAAGAGTTTCAGGTTTGAAGTTTAATGTGGATTTCTATGCAGGATATTCTCCTGAGCGAATTAATCCGGGAGATAAAGAACATACAGTCGCCAAAATTTTGAAAGTAACCTCTGGAAGCACTCCTGAAATTGCTGAGTACGTGGATCAGCTTTATAAATCAGTCATTACGGCAGGTACGCATAAAGCTTCCTCTATTAAAGTGGCCGAAGCAGCGAAAGTGATTGAAAACTCTCAGCGAGATATCAATATAGCGTTTGTAAATGAGCTCTCAAAAATCTTTAACCTGATGGGAATTGATACCCATGAGGTTTTGGAAGCAGCTGGGACCAAATGGAATTTCCTAAAGTTTAAGCCAGGTTTGGTTGGTGGACATTGCATAGGAGTTGATCCTTTCTATCTGGCACAAAAGGCTCAAGAATTGGGATATCACCCTGAGATTATTTTAGCAGGGCGTAGACTTAATGATAGTATGGGCAAGCATGTCGCTACGGAGGTGATCAAGCTGATGATGCGGAAAGATCTGAAAGTGATAGATGCTAAAGTTTTGATTTTAGGTTTCACTTTTAAAGAAGATTGTCCGGATGTAAGAAATACCCGGGTTATTGATATTTACAGGGAACTTAAATCTTTTGATATGGAAGTTGATGTGTATGATCCTTGGGCCAATCCGGTTGAAGTTGCCCATGAATATGGCATTGATATTTTAACAGGGGATCAGGCGCCAGATATCAATCGATATTCAGCAATAATTCTTGCGGTTTCTCATCAGAAATTTAATGGTCTGAAACTTTCAAAGTCTCCTACTCAGGTCTTGTATGACGTAAAGGGATTTCTTGATAAAAAACTTGTGGATTCAAGACTTTAAAACCCGAAAATCCATTAAACGAAATAAAAATTCAAAATTCTGATTTATCCGTACTTTTGAATCTGATAATTTAAAAAAAATCCAATTAGTGTTTAACTCTCCACGTCCTTTTTCCATGAATAAATTCTATAAATCACTCTTTGTTTTGGGGTTGTTTTGTTTGGCCTTTACCTCTTGTGTTTCCAATAAAAAGCTCATTTACATGCAGGAATTAGAGGAATCAACAGGACCACTTGTTGAGACAAGTCAAAAATATCCCTACCTCACAGAAGATTACCTCTTGCAAATAAATGATATAGTAGAGGTCAACATTAGAACAACAGATGTAAGGCTCAACCAGATTTTTGCTGCGGCGTCTGCAACTGATAATTCTGCTTCCAGTCAATCGAGCGGAACAGGATCATCAGGGGATGTTTTTTTTATGAATGGATACACAATTGATGATAGGGGAATGATCGAAATACCTTTGGTAGGTGAAATCAAAGTACTGGGCTTGACAACTAAACAAGCAAAGGAATTGATTGAAAAGGATGTAGTAAAATATATTAATGCTGAAGAATTCTTTCTAAGAGTTAGATTAGGGGGAATTCGTTTTAGTGCACTGGGAGAATTTAAAGAATCAGGAAAATATACAATTCTTCAAAATAGGGTTACTATTTTTGAAGCAATCGCATATGCAGGAGATCTCACAACATCTGCTAAAAGAAGTGAGATCCTGTTGATCAGACAATATCCTGATGGTTCTCAAATTCATAAAATCAATTTATTAGATCGAAACCTTTTGGGTTCAGAATATTATTTTCTGAAACCTAATGACATGATTTATGCTGAGCCGATGAAGGTAAGAGCGATTGGAGCAGGAACCACCCTTGTGGAGACACTTACTTTGTTGACTACCTCGATTACAGCAGTGGTCTTAGTTCTTACTTTAGTTCAAAATTAATTAGCCCTTTATGAGTATTGATCAGGAGGAAAAAGACTTTTTCCAAGAAGAAGAGAGCAGTTTTGACATCAAAGCACTTTTGCCCAAAATTCTTAACATTTGGCCATGGATTTTGGGTAGTTTAATCCTGTTTTCAGGACTTTCTTATTATTATACCGAAACTACCACCCCGTCATACAGAGTTTCATCTAAGTTTTTCATAAAAGAGAATGAGAAAGCAATCTCATTCTTTGAAAACCCGGCAATGGGAGAAGATCAGGGTTTGGGTATCACAAATGAAACAATAATCCTTAAATCAAGACCAATAGCAGACGCTACTTTAAGCAAATTGGATTTTGATGTGGAATATTTTGAGGATGGCACATTCATCAAAAGAGAAACTTATCGAAAAACTCCAATAGTAGTAGAAGCAGACTGGAAATCTCCTCAATTACTTCATGGTTTGGTCCGGGTTAATTGGAAAAGTGCTACAGATTACACCCTTGTGTTTGAAGAGGAGGGTTATACGCAACTTCTCCCCAATGGTAGCACCACAAGCGTTCAAAAACCCGAAAGTAAGACTTTCAAATTTGGAGAATGGGCTGAAACGCCACACTTCAAACTTAAGATCAGCAATGCTTCCGGACAGGTATCAGGCACTTCCATGTTCATCCTTCGGGACAGAGAATACCTGATCAATAATTACTCTTATGGCTTGATTGTGGAATTATCCCAGAAAAATTCTTCGATTCTGGATCTAAGTTTAATTGTTCCCAACAGAGAAAAAGGTGAAAAATACCTCGATGCCTTAATGGAAACGTATTTGGAACTTGAACTTTTTGAAAAAAATGAAATAGCTAATCGAACGATTAATTTCATAGATAGCCAAGTTGCAGGAGTTTCTGATTCCCTTACCTTCTTTGAGGATAAATTGCAGAACTACAGGTCAGAAAATAAAATCTACAACCTTAGCAATGAAAGCTCGACAGTTTTTACCCAACTCACTGAGATCGAAACCCAACTTTCTCAAGAAAATCTGAAAAGGCGTTATTATCAAACACTTCAGGATTACTTGGTGAGAGAGAACTATACTGAAATAATGGTTCCATCCGGATTGGGAATTGATGATCCGTACTTAAATGGGTTGATTGAGAATTTATTATCTGTTCAAGTTGAAAGATCTCGTTTGATGGCGACTCAAACAGAATTGTCTCCTGCTGTAAGGGAAGCAAATAAAAACCTTACTGATCTCAACAAATCTATTCGAGAAATCTTGAAAAATGTGGATTTGAATAATAGGATGACGATAGCTGATCTTGAAAATAGAAAAGCTTCAATCGAAGCTTCTTTCAGATCCTTGCCAGAAGCCGAGCAAAATCTGATTAGAATTCAGCGTCAAGCAACATTGAATGAAAACATTTACAATTTTCTTTCTGAGAAAAGGGCTGAATCTGCAATATCTAAAGCCTCAAATACGCCAAGCAATAAAATCATAGAATATGCCAGAGCAGGCATGCTTCAGGTAAGTCCAAAACCAGTCAGGAATTACCTCGCTGCTATTTTAATAGGGTTACTGATTCCGATTTTGTTTGTTATAGGAAAAGAATTTTTCCAAACCAAAATCGAGGAGCCAAAGTTTCTTGAAAAAAGACTCAAAATTCCTGTTTTATCTACCATTCTTCATAATAAAACAAATGAGAACCTGGTGGTTTTCAAAGCTGGTAAAACAGGAATTGCGGAAGGGTTCAGATCACTACGATCAAACATTAAGTTTCTTGTCCCAAAGGAAAAGCAGCTTACTTTCATGATTACCTCAACCATTTCCGGAGAAGGGAAGACGTTTTGCGCGATGAACCTTGCCTCCGTTTATTCTCTAACAGGGAAGAAGACAATCCTTGTCGGATGTGATATGAGGAAGCCAAAAATATTTGAAGATTTTGGTCTGAAGAATGATGTCGGACTTTCTACTTATTTGAGTGGACAGGAAGATGACTTTAAAAAAGTAATCAAGTCTTCCGGATATGAAAACCTGGATCTGATTGTGTCTGGCCCGATTCCTCCCAATCCATCTGAATTGCTTTTTACCAGCAACTTCGAAAAACTAGTGAATGAATTAAGAAAGGAATATGATGTAGTGATTTTGGATACTCCGCCGGTTGGTTTGGTGTCTGAAACTCTTGATTTATTGACTTTGGTAGATTTTACGCTATTCGTATTCCGTCAGAATTACAGTCAAAAAATATTTATTGACGCGGTAAACGGACTCAGGGAACAAAAAGGAGTTAAAAACATTTATGCCATTTTTAATGGGCTGGATTCCAGCAAAATCTCTTACGGAGGGTATGGGTACTCATATGGCTATGGGTATGGATATTATGAGGATGAGAATAAGAAGAGGAATAAAAAATTAGGCATTTAAGAAATCGTTTTGAATAAATTAATAAAAAAGTATTTCAGGTATTTTTCATTTTTCTATGAATACCTGGGGTATAAATTATTTATCCTCCTTTCTTCCAGTCTTTTAGTAGGCTTATTGGATGGATTTGGATTAGCCTTGTTTATACCGGTCTTTCAGGTTGCCTCTGAAGGCATCACACCAGAAAGCAAAGAAGGGCTTGGTTCACTTTCATTTCTTTTGGATGGGATTGAATCATTTGGTTTTGGGTTGAACCTGAATGTTATCCTGGCATCCATGATGATCTTGTTTGTGTTGAAGTCCATCGTTAAATTTTACGACGGGGTTTACAAAACTAGACTCCAAATGGAGTTTGTCAAGAAGTTGAGGTTTGAAATGGTAGACGGGCTTGAGGGAATGAGTTTTAAAAACTTTGTCAATCTCGATGCAGGCAAGATTCAGAATACGCTTTCAGGAGAAGTTTTTAAGGTTACTTACAGTTTTCTTACCTATTTCACCACCATTCAAAATGTGATTTTATTGCTGGTGTATATCACCCTTGCAATGTTATCAAATTTCCAGTTTGCGATTCTGGTAAGTATTGGAGGATTTCTCTCAAATTTCCTTTTCAAGTTCATATTCAAGTTTACGGAGAAAGCATCAGTTGGAGTGACGGCTTATAATCATGAATTCCAATCCTATTTGATTCAGGCAGTTCATAATTATAAATACCTGAAAGCCACTGATTATTTTTCAAAGTATAAACTCAAGCTTAAAGAAATTATAAATTCAATTGAGCTTCAGCAAAAGAAAATAGGAGTTTACTCATCTTTTATGTCAAGTACGAGAGAACCTGTGGTTCTTTTGGTTGTCATTTTGGTCATTCTGATACAGGTAAACTTGATGGGCGGACAGATCTCGTCTATCATGGTAAGTTTATTATTTTTCTACAGAGCATTGAATTACGTCATCAGCCTTCAAACCAGTTGGCAGGGATTTGTTTCACATTATGGGGGTATTGTTGCTTCAATGGAACTGATGAATGATTTCAGGGACAAAAAAGAAGACCCGGGAAAACCTGAGAAAATTAAAAAACTTGAAACCATTAAAATTGATAAACTTAAGTTTGCCTACAACCCAAAGATCCCTGTTCTTAATCAGGTAAATTTGGATATAGAAAGACTGAAAACATTGGCTCTTGTCGGTGGAAGTGGCAGTGGAAAGACTACAATGGTCAACTTGATAATTGGACTTTTACAGCCAACCGAAGGGAAAATTATAATAAATGGAAAAGCAAGGAGTGAATTTGACATCGCTTCCTATAGGAGGAGATTTGGATATATCACCCAAGAACCTGTCATCTTTAATGACAATATTTTCAATAATGTCACTTTTTGGGATGATAAAACTTCCGAAAACGTCGCAAGGTTTAATCAGGCAATAAAACTCGCCAACATAGACTCCTTCGTTGAAGGACTTCCGAATAAGGATGAAACAAAGCTTGGTGACAATGGTATGCTGATTTCCGGTGGGCAGAAACAGCGTATTTCGATCGCAAGGGAGTTATATAAGGAAGTAGATGTATTGATTTTGGACGAAGCAACTTCAGCTCTAGACAGCGAAACTGAGCGGTCAATTCAAGAAAATATTGACAATCTCCGAGGAAAATATACCATCATCATCGTAGCTCATAGACTAAGTACTGTGAAAAAGGCTGATAAGATTCTTGTTTTGGAGGCAGGTGATGTAGTGGGCGAGGGAACTTTTGAAGAATTAATAGCGAAAAGTCGCTCATTTAAGCGAATGGTAGAGCTTCAGGAGTTTTGAGTTCCTATAATTCATCCATGCTCAGAACAAAAATTTTAATTTCCTCGATTGGTTTGCCATCTCAATCAATTGGAAGTTGGGTAGTGAGAATTCAGAAGTTTCAGGAAAACCTGAATTATTTCGATTATATTCTTTCTCCAACTTCGAAAGAAGATCAATCATTACTTTTTTGTAGAAAAAATGACCTGAAAATTTGGCAAAAGCTTTACCCCAAAAACACTAAAACCAATTTAAGAGCTGAGCAATATCTTTTTGCACTGAAAAAAATAGCAGAAAAAGGAAATCCCATGCAGGTTTTGGTCATGGATGACCGTTCCTTGCTCGACTCAGTTGTGTTATTCAAGCCGCAGTTACCCAAGGGATCCGAAATTTGTTTTTCATACCACGGTCATTCATTGGCCTTGCCCAATTGGGTAATGGATAATACAGATAAAGTTTTCTTTTTGACTATAGCGGGATACAAGAAAAGCCTTGAAATAAATTACCAATTTACACCTCAGACTTTCATTGTGGGAAATGGCGTGGTTGGGGATCAGTTTTTTCCTTTATCCAAACAAGAAAAAGGAATTCAGAGAGAGAGTTTAGGATATTCTCCCGATGATAGGATTTTAGTTTGGATGGCTAATTCACGTCCGGTTAAAGGATTTCATCTGTTTAAAAAAATCGCTGTTAAGCTTCTTGAAAAATATCCAGACTTAAAAATTATCAGTATTGGGCATGAAACTGACCCCACTATCCATCATCAAAATTGGAAACAGGCAGGAAGGTTAGCTCACAAAGATTTGCCCGGATATCTCCAAATCGGAGATATTTATTTTTTCACATCACTTTGGCAAGAAGGATTTGGTCTTTCTTTAGCAGAAGCTGTTAAATCGGGAAATTGGGTGCTTTCCTCAGCTTTAGGAGGTATTCCTGAAGTCCTTCAAGGTTGCAGAAAAGCAGTCTTTGTGGAGGAACCAAATATTGTCAATTCCTGGATTCAGGGATTTGAATCTTTGCTTGAAAAGAAGCAGGCTGATACGTTTCCAGATCAGGAATACTTTAATTGGTTGAAAACATGGCACGAATACTCGGATTGGGAGCAAAGATATTTCAAAGCACTGATCGATTGATATGTGTGGAATAGCGGGGATTTATAGAGCGAATGGGAGTGTTTCTGACAAAGAAACAGCACTGATGACTACTGCCCTGAATTTTCAACATCACAGAGGTCCGGATGCAACTGGTATTTTTAACTCAGAAAAGCTTGTTTTGGGTCATAATCGCTTATCGATTATTGACTTGTCACATGAGGCAGATCAACCCTTGTATCGCGAGGATTTGGGACTCAGGATTGCATTTAATGGTGAGATTTATAATTACAAACTCCTTAAGAAAGAATTAGAGAAAAGTGGATACACTTTTTATACCACCTCTGATACTGAAGTTCTGTTGGCGGGTTATCATGCATTCGGCTCTGAGATTTGTTCCAAGTTGGTGGGGATGTTTGCTTTTGCGATTTGGGACGAAAAGAAAGAGGAGTTATTCCTGGCTAGAGATCGATTTGGTGAAAAGCCTGTTTTTTTTATCAGGGAAAATCAAAACTTGTTCTTTGCTTCTGAGCTCAACGCTCTTAGAACACTATATAACAAGCCACTCCAAATCAATCATAATGCAGTTATTGATCTTTTAGAATACTTGTACATTAACCTTCATCATACGATCTATTCGGAGGTCTCTGTTTTTCCACCGGGAAACTGGTTGCTTATTGATGAGAATGGAGTTTTTTCTCAAAAGGAATATTATAAATTTCCCACAAAAGTAAAGGAGCCGATAGATTTTCAGGAACTTAAAAAAGCGACAAAAGAAAAGTTATTCCAAACTGTCGAGAGGGAGCTCAATGCAGATGTACCGGTAGCAAGTTTTCTTAGCTCAGGAGTGGATTCAGGATTGATTACAGCTATAGCTCATGAAATCAAGCCGGATATCAGGGCCGTGACAATGAGCACGAATGAAGCTGCTACCGATGAGACAGAAGGTGCGGCGGTATTAGCCAAGAAATTAAACATCAAGCATGAAATTGTTCCGGTAAATACAGATTCACTGGAAGTTTTGGCAAAAATTCTGAAGGATATTCAGCCACTTGCTGATGCTTCATTGATCCCAAGTTTTCTGGTAACAGAGCAAGTCAGAGGCCGTTATACGGTGATGCTTTCCGGAGATGGTGGTGATGAGATTTTCGGATCTTATAACCGACCCAACCTTTTCCTTTCTCTAAATCAAAAAGGTATTCCTTTCGGAAAAGACATCGTGAACTTTGGACTAGGGGTTTCTGATTCCTTTTTTGGGCCAAGAATAAATTCACGGCTAAATGACCGTTCAAGATTGAAGATAGCTGGGTGGGAGGGCTATTTTTCAAGACATAATCTTTCCGGTGGCCTTATGAAAAAGGTATTCACGGAGGGAACCGAACAGAATCAACCCAAAAAAATCCTTTTAGGCTTGGTAAATGAATACCTTGATAATCCTGAGAAAACAACTTTTGGAGTTGATTTCAAAACCCGGCTTCCTGCTGATTTTTTATTCAAAGTAGATTCATCAGCGATGCACTCTTCAGTGGAAGTAAGAGCCCCATTTTTGGATCACGAACTTGTTGATTTTCTATTGCAGGTTCCAACTAAATCTTTGATGCCAAATGGGATAGATAAAGAATTGAGTAAGGCTTTACTTTCAGAATTCAGCGGCACAGATTGGCACCCGCCAAAAAGAGGATTTACGATTCCATACTGGACTTACCTGCAGAACGAATGGGGAGATGCATTGGAGACTTTTTTGAAAGAAGGAATTTCAGAAGAGATATTTAAATTCAACAAAGCAGGTATCATTGAACTCCTCCAAACCCATAGAAAAAAAGCTTCAGTTACCATTGCCAGAATTCTTTTTGGAGTTTTGGTTTTAGAAATCTGGCTCAGAGTTTTTCATTTGAACCAAAAGGAGATTTTTATGGAAAAAATATCGATTTATAAATGATCATAGCAGAAATAGCTCAGGCCCATGATGGTAGCCTCGGCACAGCACATGCCTACATTGATGCTTTATCAAACACAGGGGTTGATGCTATTAAGTTTCAAACTCATATTGCAGAGGCTGAGAGTTCTGAATTTGAACCTTTTCGGATCAAATTTAGCAAGCAAGATGCTACTCGATTTGAGTATTGGAAAAGAATGGAGTTCACTCTCGATCAATGGAAAGGTCTCAATGCGCATGCGATCGAAAAGGGACTTGAATTGATTTCTTCGCCATTCAGTAATCTGGCAGTGGACTGGCTGGAAGAAGTGGGAGTAAAACGATATAAAATAGGTTCAGGTGAAGTTTCCAATTGGCTGATGCTTGAAAAAATTGCTAAAACAGGCAAACCTGTGATTCTAAGCTCTGGTATGAGTAGCTGGGAAGAAATGGACAACACAATAGAGTTTTTAAAACCTTACGGGAATCAATTGAGCATTATGCAATGTACAACTGCATATCCTACTAGGCCTGAACAATGGGGATTAAATGTGATTGGTGAGCTAAGGGATCGATACAATATTCCGGTTGGCTTCTCTGATCACAGTGGTGATATTAATGCCTGCCTTGCTGCAGCTTCTCTTGGTGCCGAACTTTTTGAGTTCCATGTTATTTTTGACAAAAGACAATTTGGACCAGATACACCTGCGAGCATTACAATAGACCAAACAACTCAATTGACAGCGGGGATCAGACAAATCCAAACTGCATTGAATAGTCCTATCAATAAAGCCAATATTGAATCATATCAGCAACTTAAGTCTATTTTTGAGAAGAGTCTGGCAGTGAATAAATCTTTGAAAAAGGGTGAAATCATCACAGTGGATCACCTTGAAAGTAAAAAACCAAAAGGTTATGGAATTCCCGCGAAGGAGTTCAAAGAAGTAATCGGTAAAAAGCTGATAAGAGATCTTACTAAATGGGATTTCATCAATTGGTCAGATCTGGAATCGTAAATAGCCCCATGAAAAAAAGAAAAATTTGTGTTGTAGTCACTGCAAGACCTTCCTATTCCAGAATTAAGACAGCTCTCAGCGCTATTCAAAAACATCCGGAACTGGAACTACAACTTGTCGTAGCGGCTTCAGCTTTGCTTGACAGATATGGTTCTGCGGTCAATTACATGACTAAAGACGGCTTTGAAATTGCCGCAAAAGTATTCAATGTGCTGGAAGGTGAAAATCTTACCGCAGCTGCAAAAACTACCGGGATCGGGATTTTGGAGCTTTCAACTGTATTTGATAATCTCTCTCCGGATATTGTTGTGACAGTGGCTGATCGATTTGAAACAATGTCAACTGCAATTTCGGCAAGCTATATGAACATTCCCCTGGCACATGTTCAGGGTGGTGAAGTGACAGGAAACATAGATGAGAAAGTTCGTCACTCTATTACCAAACTTTCAGATTACCATTTTGTAGCCTCTCAGGGAGCCTATGATCGGGTTATCAAATTAGGTGAAAGTGCTGATTCAGTTTTTAATACCGGTTGCCCAAGTATAGATCTGGCGGCTCAAGTTTCGGAAAGTCCCTCATTTGATTTTGATATTTACAAAAAGTATGGAGGTGTCGGAGCCGCTCCAAGCCTTGAAAACGGTTATTGGGTAGTGATGCAACATCCAGTTACTACTGAAGTGCACGATGCTAGAGTGCAAATTGAGGAGACTCTCCATGCTGCTCACCAACTCAACCAGCCTGTACTTTGGTTTTGGCCAAATGTGGACGCAGGCGCAGATAGTACGAGTACGGGTATTCGTTCTTTCAGAGAAAAACAATCCTTACACAACTTTCATTTTTTCAAAAATATGGAGCCTGAAGATTTCCTCAGACTTCTGATCAATAGCAAAGGCCTGATAGGTAATAGCAGCGTGGGAATACGGGAATGTGCCTTTTTGGGTGTTCCGGTGGTCAACATTGGAAGCAGACAAAATGCCCGTGAAAGGGGTCAAAATGTGGTGGATGTTGGTTACAACAGGGATTTAATTTTGAATGCAATTATGCATCATGATCATGCCGGTAAATCAAAATCCTCAGATACTTATGGGGGAGGAGATGCAGGAGAAAAAATTGCTCAGCTTCTTGCGGACCTTCCTTTGAAATTTCATAAAACTATTACGTATTAATTACAATGGTAGGAGATGATTTTGATTTGCGTCAGGCTAAAAGCCTGAACGAGATAGTAGATTGCCTGGAAGAAGGTACTTATGGCGATTCTCCTAGAGTCCTTATTGAATTTTTTGGAAGCCTTCCCCACAATCCCGAGATGGACTTTTTAAGAATAATGACCGTTCCATTTCTTTTCCACCACTTCGAAAAAAATGTAAAATCCACTTCAGACCCTGTACTTGATTTTTCCCGGATCCTTAGTGAATTGAAGAATAAGTCAGAAAAGCTCGTTTTAGCTGGTAATTTCTCATGGCTTCTCGAAGGTGCTTTTGAAAGTACCCCGGAAGATCAATTTGGAAAGGAAATCAAACAACACACTGGCCAGCATTACGGCACTCTTTTTCAGGCGTTTGATGCGAGGAGTTACTTTGAGGAAGCAAAAAAACTTCTTCAGGATCGACTTGAAAGGAATGGAGTTAACCTTGGAGATATTTCCAAATCCCGGTTACTAGATCAGGGTTGTGGCGGAGGAAGGTATACCACGGCCTGGAAGTTGATGGGCGCAGGTCATTGCACTGGTCTTGATTTTTCTGAAATAGGATTAAGTGATGCAAAACTCCGTGTAGAAAGTGCAGGCCTAAACAATATTGAATTTATCCAGGGTTCGGTTTTGGAGATGCCATTTGAAGATGAAACTTTTGACATCGTATACAGCAACGGCGTACTGCATCACACAGAGGATTGGAAAAAAGGTATCAATGAGCAATTAAGGGTCATGAAACCGGGAGCCTGGGGATGGCAATACCTGATTGAAAAACCTGGTGGGATCTTCTGGGATAAAATCGAAATATTAAGAGCCATCCTGCGCAATGTGCCAAAACCTTTTGCACAGCAAGTTATGAAAGGCTTAGGAGTACCCTCCAACCGTGTTTTTTATATGTTGGATCACGTGATGGTTCCGATTAATACCCGAGTCACGCCCGATGATCTGTTTGCCGAATTAGAAAAATTTGGGGCTGTTGAAATCGAAAGGTTAAACAGAGGTACTGACTTTGACAGGATTGAAGCAATTTATCAGGGTGTTCCTTTTGCCAAGGAAAAGTTTGGAGTGGGCGAAAACAGGTATGTATTCAGGAAGAAATCCTGATTTGAATAGTTGGAATTGAATAAGAAATTAAAAGTGCTGGGGCTAATCCCGGCTCGTGGAGGTTCCAAAGGGATTCCAGGAAAAAATATTAAATACCTTCAGGGCAAACCTTTGATCGCTTACACGCTCGAATCGGCAAAGGAAAGCAAACTTCTTTCAAGGACTATCCTGAGTTCCGATGATCCTGAAATAATAGCAGTTGCCCGTCAACTCGGTCTTGATGTTCCTTTCACCAGACCCTCTGATTTAGCATCAGACCAATCTCCAACTTTGCCTGTTATCATTCATGCTCTGCAATATTTAAAATCCATCGGCGAAGAATATGATGCTGTTTGCCTTCTTCAGGTTACCAATCCATTCCGCAGGTTAGGAATGATAGATGAAGCGATCAACCAGCTTGAAGAATCAGGCGCAGATGCACTTATTTCTGTACTTCCTGTTCCGCATGAATTTAATCCACATTGGGTTTTTGAACCCGGAGCTGATGGAAACCTTCATATTGCAACAGGTGAGGAGAAAATTATTTCAAGGAGACAAGATCTGCCGTCTGCCTATTTCAGAGATGGAGCTATTTACCTCACCAGGACTGAAATTATATTGAATGAAAAGAGTCTTTACGGGAAGAAGCTTGCATATCTCCATGGTGACAAGGATCGATATGTAAATCTTGATACCATGGATGACTGGTTCAAAGCAGAGGAATTGGTCAATAAATTTTACCCGATCATCTGATATGTGTGGCATAGCAGGTATAATTGGGGCGAACGCTCAATCCCGGGTTTTAGAATCCATGCTTGGGGTTCAACATCATCGGGGGCCCGATTTTACAGGGACCTGGATCAAACAAGGAGAAATAGCCCTGGGCCATAACAGACTTTCCATTTTAGACCTTTCAGAAGCGGCTAATCAACCGTTTCATTCTGAAGATGGGCGTTATCATTTGGTATTCAATGGAGAAATCTACAATTACCTGGAAATAAGAAATGAGCTAAGAGGGTCGTATAATTTCAAAACTCAATCTGATACAGAGGTGTTGTTGCAGGCTTTTATCCGATGGGGAGAAGACTGCCTCAGCCGATTCAATGGCATGTTTTCTTTTGCTATCTGGGACGATAAAGAAAAATCTCTTTTTGCAGCAAGAGACAGATTTGGAGTAAAACCGTTTTACTACAGCTTACAGGATTCCAACCTCTATTTTTCGTCTGAAATCCCGACTCTTTTCGCAGGTGGTATTCCAAAGATTCCACTTGACTCTGTTTGGGCAGGTTTTTTTGCCAAAGGCACTTACGGCCAACCCGAGGAAACTTTCTGGGAAAATATCCATCAGCTCCCTGGAGGAAATCAACTGACCTGGAAAAATGGAAAATTAACCATCAAACCATGGTATGATTTTGTGGGGCAGGTAAAAGGACTTTTTGGTGTCACACAACCTGATGAAGAGGAATACATCACTGATCTATTGAAAGATTCAGTCAGGCTTAGGTTCAGGGCTGATGTTCCTGTTGGGTTTAATCTCAGTGGAGGACTCGATTCAAGTACATTGCTGGCATTGGTTTTAGACGCTTTTCCTGACAACTCAGCAATCGAAGCTTTCACATTTTACACCGGTGACGATAGGTATGACGAGTTGCCATGGGTAGAGGCAATGATCCGGAATACACCCTATGCATTAAATACTTGCTTGTTAAAACCTGAAGAAATACCCGACCTGACTTCAAAAATATCTAAACTTCAGGCTGAGCCTTTTGGAGGAATTCCGACACTTGCTTACGGGAAAGTGTTTGAAGCAGCTCGCGCAAAAGGTATTCTGGTCTTGTTGGATGGTCAGGGTTCAGATGAGGCATGGGCGGGATATGATTATTATTTCAAATCAGGAGATTTCCTGGTGCAAGGAGTAAAATCATCACCGGTTAAACCAGATGCCCTCAATCAGGATTTTCTTAGCCTAGATCAACAGACTGCATTTCCTTCACCTTTTGAAGAAAACTTACTGAATCTTCAATACAGGGACTTATTCTACACGAAAATCCCAAGAGCTTTGCGCTTCAATGATCGAATGAGCATGGCTTATAGCACTGAGCTAAGAGAACCATTTTTAGATTATCGATTGGTTGAGTATGTTTTCTCACGACCAGGAGAATTCAAAGTCAAGGATGGGATTCAGAAATGGTTACTTCGAAAAATAGCAGGGAAGTATCTTGGAGATCAGATAACTCTCGCTCCAAAGAGACCTCTTCAGACACCTCAAAGAGAATGGCTGGGAGAAGAATTGAAAGATTGGGCAGGTGACCGAATTGTCTGGCTCGCCTCAGAAAATAATTGGTTTGAAAAAAATACTGTTTTGCGACATTGGGACGAGTATCTCAAAGGGGATAGAGACAATAGTTTCTATATCTGGCAATGGATCAATGCAGCTGAAATACTAAAATGAGCAAAGTCTGTCTATTAATTCCGGACGGAGTAGGGATTCGCAATTATCTCTATTCTGATCTCTTGAAATTGCTCCGTGAAGATGGACACGAAGTTTTAATCTGGCATGGTTTAGCTCAGGAAGTCGTTTCACTGGCAGCAAAAATCAATGAATTTTTGCCCCAACAAAAAGAATTGAAAGCTTTTCCAGAAGATATTCCTGTTCAGATTCTGAGAGAAAGCAGTACCTATGCGAGGCTGCGTCATAATGTAAGAATTACAAATAACCCCACTTTGATGCTTAATTGGCATCACAAAAAGGGGCCATTGAAGCGCCGAATCCTGGTAGGAATTTCTGAGTTTTTAGGAAGACAAATCAGCAACTACGATGAAATCCTTGCGACTGAAAAACTCTATTTTTCGAGACTTAGAAAAACCCATGCGTATAAATACTATTACAGTGAGTTGAAAGGGATGAAACCGGACCTTCTGTTTTGTACGCATCAAAGGTTTCCGGGAGCTGCTTTTGCAATGGCCGCTGCACAGGATCTGGGAATAAAAACAATGACATCCATTTTCTCATGGGATAATCTTCCTAAAGCCCGACTGCCGATCCGGACAGATTTCTACGCTGTTTGGTCTTCCTTTATGAAAAATGAGCTTAAATTATATTATCCGGAAATTGCCGAAAATCAGATAATTATAACAGGTACGCCTCAGTTTGATTTTTATAGAAACGAGGAAAACATCCAGACCAGAGAAGAATTTGCTCAGAGGTTTGGGTTGGACCCCTCAAAGCATTGGGTTTGCTTTTCAGGCTGTGACATCGCGACTTCCCCTCATGATGCAAAATACCTGAGGGATGTGGCTGATGCTCTCAAGTCCGAAAAAGATATTCAACTAATTTTCAGACAAGTTCCTGTTGAAACGGTGGACAGATATGCAGAGGTTTTAAAGGATTTTCCTGAGATAATTCACCTAAACCCGTTCTGGCATAAAGGGAAGTTCTGGCAAGATTTTTACCCGCTTCCGGAAGATGTGGCACATTTGGTGAACCTAAGTTTCCATTGCGCCACAGTTATTAATATAGGTTCCACAATGGCTTTAGATTTCAGTTGGTTTGACAGTCCCGGACTTTATTTGAATTATGATCATCAGCAAGGTCAGGTCTGGACTACAAAAGATATATACCGTTTTCAGCACTTCCGCTCTATGGGAGATTGGGATGCCGTATGCTGGGCAAATTCTCAGGGAGAGATTTTGCCTGTAGTAAAGCAAATCATTTCCAGTCCTGAGTCATTGGCAATGGACCGGAAGAAATGGTTATCCCTAATTGTTGGAGAGTCCGATGGATCTTCTTCCGCCTCAAAAATTGCTGAATTCATAAATTCATTTTCAAAAACTCCGGCTTCCGCCGAATAGGTAATGCACATCTGTTTTTTATCACAGGAATTTCCAAGAAAGGGAGCCATTTATGGCGGAATTGGAACCTTTCTCAGCACGTTTACAAGTCAATTAATCCGAGGCGGACACCAGGTGACAGTGATTTCAATTACCTACAAAGGGGAGTTTTCTATCGAAAATTTAAATGGCGTCACGCTATATTCTGTACCTCGAAGCAACCTGAAATTTTTAAACTGGTGGAGAAATTATAGAGAAATTGAAAAAATCATTAATGAGATTAATCAAAAGACGCCTCTGGACATTGTCGAAGGTTCTGAGTTGAATTTTGCTTTCTTAAGAAAAAATCCAACTATAAAATACATAATTCGCCTTCATGGGGGACATCATTTTTTTGCAGAAGGCGAAAACAGGGAAATAGACCGCTGGAAGGGATTTCAGGAAAAACGATCCTTTTCCAAAGCCGATGGTTTTATTGCAGTTTCAGAATACGTGAAAAAACACACGGAAAAATTACTTTCCTTTAACGGCAAACCGGTAGAGATAATCAACTACCCAATTCCACTGGATAAGTTTTATAAAGCTGAATCCTCCAAAACAGTTAAAGGAAAATTAGTTTTTGCAGGTACTACTTGTGAGAAAAAGGGTATCAGACAATTGATTGCGGCTTTGCCAATTGCGGCCAAAAAATATCCTGAACTTCATCTGGAAGTGTATGGAAGAGATTGGTTATTTCAGGACGGTAAATCTTACGTGAGTTATCTAAAGGAAACTTTTCCCGCTGAAATCATGGAAAAAGTCACTTTCCATGGCCCTGTCTCACATGATGATTTACCAGGATTTTATGAGCAAGCTGAAATCTGCGTGTTTCCCTCTCATATGGAAACCCAAGGCCTTGTAGCTCCTGAGGCAATGGCCATGGGTAAACCTGTTATTTTTTCAAAGACAGGGCCCGGACCAGAAACGATCGATCACGGAATTAATGGTTGGCTTTGCGATCCGCATAATCCGGAGGATATCGCGGGACTGATAGTAGAAGCGATGAACCGAAGAGAAGAGTTACCAAAAATAGGGGTGGCAGCAAGAGCCAAGGTTTATAGTAAGTTTGAACCAGAATTAATCACAAAAAGAAATCTGGAGTTTTTTCAAAAAATCCTGAACTCCTGATGCATTTTTTAGTAGTGGGGCATGTGTCTCACAAGCTTCAGGATGGCAAGTATTTTGCCTACGGACCTTACGTGAGGGAAATGAACATCTGGTTTAAGCATGTAGACAAAGTCACGGTCTTGGCACCTTTTAATCCAAAAGAGAGCCCTGATCCGATTGATTTGCCATACCAGCATGGGAATCTAAGCCTGATTTCTGTTCCGGGATTTAGCATTCTTTCTTTTTCGAAAATCCTGATGACTCTTGCAAAATTCCCGGTATTATGGATCAGAACGTGGAAAGCCATGCGGGCAGCCGACCATATTCATTTGCGATGTCCTGGAAATATGGGCTTGCTTGGTGCGTTGGTTCAGATGTTTTTTCCCAATAAAATCAAATCAGCTAAATATGCCGGTAATTGGGATCGATTGAGTGGTCAGCCGTTGAGTTACCGAATCCAGCAGAACATTCTGAGCAATCCTAGACTGAGTAAAAGAATGCAAATCCTTGTCTATGGTGACTGGGAAAATGAGTCTGAAAACGTCAGGCCTTTTTTTACGGCTTCTTATTCAGCAAAAGAAATTACACCACTCGAACCCAGATTAATCGGAAAGGGGGATGAGATCAGGCTGATTTTTGCCGGAGGGTTGAATGCTGGAAAGCAGCCAATGATTTCTGCAAAAGTCTGTAAGGAACTTATCAGGAAGGGGATAAATGCAAGGTTAGATCTATTTGGAGAAGGACCTGAAAGGATAGCTCTCGAGAAGTTTATCGGGAAAAATAGGTTGGAAAAGTCAATTATCCTTCACGGAAATGTTCCTTCTGATCGAATAAAAACTGCCTTTCAACAAGCGCACTTTTTGATTTTTATTTCCCAAAGTGAAGGCTGGCCCAAAGTTGTGGCAGAGGCCATGTTTTGGGGATGCTTACCAGTCACGACCGCAGTATCCTGTGTACCTCAGATGCTGGGCAATGGAGAAAGAGGTGAATTGGTAGGTGCAGATGTGGCTGAAATAACCGGAAAGATTGAATTTTTTATTCAAAACCCGAAGATCTATCAAACGAAAACTGATAAAGCGGCAAGTTGGTCCAGGGAGTTTACATTGGAAAAATTTGAAAAAGAAATCCATTCAGTCCTTTTCGACAGATGAGTTTGAAAGGAATTAGAATCCTGCAATTGATTGATACCCTTGATCCGGGAGGTGCAGAGAGAATGGCTGTCAATCTTGCCAATTCATTTCAGGAAAGAGGCGTTGAAAATCTTTTGGTAGTCAGCAGGAGTCAGGGGGATTTAGGTAAACTGGTTGAAAATCAAAATTCGGTTAGGCTTCTGGGGAAGAAAAAGACAGTAGATCAGAAGGCATTCAGAAAGCTATTAAACCTCATCGACGAATTCAAACCTCATCTGATCCATGCACATGGGACTTCTGTTTATTGGGCAGCCGGGGTCAAACTCTTTCGCTGGAAGATCAAAATTGTATGGCATGATCACTTGGGGATTTCTGAGGATGTTATCCTGAAAAATCCCAGAAAAGAACTGAATTTCTTTGCCTGGTTAATCGATTTTATTATCACTGCCAATGAATCTACCAGAGATTTTTGGATTAAAAATCGCTTAAAACCAACCAATTCAGTTCAATACCTGCCAAATTTCCCACATCTTAAAGTTCAGATTAAGCCTAAACCAGATGTGTTTACATTTCTTCACCTCGCGAATTTCAGGACTGAAAAAGGACAACTAAATTTGCTCAAAGCAAGCAAAATCCTAAAGCAGAGAGGAAGTAAATTTAAAGTAAGAATGGTGGGGCAGGCTGTTGATAAGCAATGGAAACAAGAGGTAGAAAAGGAGACAGAGATTTCTGATTTGAGCAAGTTTGTTTCTGTCGAAGGAGCCGTATCAGATGTAGCCGGATTGCTTTCAGAAGTTCATGCTGGTTTAGTCGCTTCAGATCGGGAGGGATTGCCGGTAGCACTTTTAGAATATGGGCTCGCTTCATTGCCAGTCATTTCCACAAAAGTAGGTCAATGTCCCGAAGTACTTGGAAATGGAGAGTTTGGCTTTGTCGTTGATACCTCAGACTTTGTTGGGTTTGCTGATGCCATGCAAGAACTTATTTCTAATCCTGGGATGGGAATTGAATTAGGTAAAAAATTTAATTTGCAAGTCAAAGAAAATTACGGTGAACACCAATTCTTTTCAGGCTATGAGGATATTCTTCATAAACTGGTAGAATCTTAAAAAATCGAAATAGCTTGATTAAATATCTAATACTCAATAAGTATCCTGTTATATGGATTTTAATCCATATAGGATTAGGTCTGTCCGCTACGGTTTCACCAATTCCTCTGATCGTTTGGTTTTATCTGGTCATTATTACTTCAGCATTGCTTTTGTTGAGAAAAAGCAACTCACCTTTT
This sequence comes from Algoriphagus sp., assembly GCA_029945945.1. Classification (GTDB taxonomy): domain Bacteria; phylum Bacteroidota; class Bacteroidia; order Cytophagales; family Cyclobacteriaceae; genus Algoriphagus. The sequence continues at coordinate 283,972 of JAQSDM010000009.1, forward strand.
GTATTAATTTCTTTGATATTATATCTGGTTTCGTTTGAGTTACTTTCCAGGATGGCTAAAACTTCCCCCTTTATACCCTATGAATTGGGGAAGTATTTATTTGCGGCCGGTATGCTTTTCGGAATTCTACGATATAAGACATTTGGGAAGCTTGGGTGGATTATGCTGATTTGCATAGTTCCCTCTTTATTCTTTGACCTTTCAGGACAGGTTCAGACATCTGATATTATCTTTAATTTGATGGGGCCCATCAATGTAGCTTTGGCAGCCATTTTCTTTTACAGACAACCCATCTCCACTACCCAATTTTCGAATACTCTTCGCTTAATGATCTATCCTATATTGGGTGTTTTAAGTTATACTTTTATTAAATCTCCTGATTTTAAGGATGTTGAATTCGTTCTTGGAGCAAATGTTGATTTGAGCGGAGGATTTGGATCCAATCAGGTTTCTACTCTTTTCGGATTAGCGGCCTTGCTGATTTTTATTTTAATGATTAATAATTGGAAATTTTCAGGTTATCGATTGGCTGATGCGATCATTTTATTTGCAGTTTCATTTCAAGGCTTATTGACTTTTTCGAGAGGAGGAATGATTGGTGCTGTATTAGGAATCATAATTATTCTGCTATTTCTGAGGTTTGCCACTTGGAGGGAAAAAAGAAAATTCCAACTTCCAAAAATTGGCAAATTCGTTATTCCCACAATTGTCGTAGCGATTTTAGCATATGTAGCAGTGGATCAACTTACGAATGGGTTGCTCAGTCTCAGGTATAGCGGTGAAACAATTGGTACTATTGAAGGGTCCAAAGAAAAGACCTTGTACACAGTCACCACCGGTCGATTGGATATCTTTTTTGGCGATGTGGAGCTTTGGTTTGACCATTTTCTTTTTGGAGTCGGAGCAGGTGCCTCCAGATTTTTAAGGTCAACTTTGGAGGAGACTATTGCCCATGTCGAACTCAGTAGATTGTTGGCCGAGCATGGGTTATTTGGGCTGACCTATTTTCTGACCCTTTGTATTCTTGGGATTAATTTGTTTAAGTCACATCCAAATCCTTTGATTAAGGGTATCCTTATTGCCCTTTATATTTTGGCCGTTTACACTTCCTTCCATGCTGCCATGCGTACATTTGTCACTCCTGCTTTAGTAGGTCTGAGTTTGTTGCTCATCAAAATGCCAAAGCAAAGTATTTCACTTTCCGGTAAATCAACAGTAAAATCAAGACCTAAGGCACTTTTCCAATCTGTAAAAACGGAAGAAATTACCCCTTTGAATTAAAATTTCCCGGCTGGACAGGTAAATTTTCTTTAACCTTTTTGAATTCAAATTGAACCTAAAAAAAAACATTCTTGAAAATCTGATACTGCCCCTTGGGGACATTATCCTTGGGAGTAATTTTATTTCCAAGCTGAAGCAATGGAGAAAAATACTCTCCAAAAATCATTCAGAACTTGATAGAATCCAGCTCGAAAAGCTACATGCCTTGCTGGTTCATGCAACTACAAACTCTCCGTATTATCGTCTTCAAAATATAGAGAGAAAGAGTGATCCTATTGCATGGCTTAAATCTTTTCCTGTATTGTCTAAGAGAAGTTTCAGGGATAGTCTAGAATTTATTGTCACCAAACCAATTGATAAAAATCTGGTGGTTGTGATGTCTTCAGGCTCCACCGGACCTCCTTCCAAGGTTTATTTTGACAAAAATGAATTATCAAACAACAGAGCCCTTCAGGTAATTTGGTGGGAATGGGCAGGGTATAGTTTTGGCAATTCTCTCTTGCAGACAGGGGTGAATATGAATCGCACCTTTGAAAAATCAATCAAAGATAAACTGCTCAATACCCGTTATATTGATGCTATAAGTCACGAGGAATCTCAGATTTTGAGTGAACTTAAACTTCTTCAAAAGCAAGAGAAAGATCATTTCGTGGCCTATGCATCGAGTTTGTTTTTGTTTGCAAAGACTGCCTTGGAGCATAATATCAAGGATGTAAAATTCAAATCTGTCATCTCCATCGGGGAGAAGCTTTTGCCACAATTCAGGGAGTCTATAGAAAAAGCATTTTCCTGTCAAGTGTTCGATACTTACGGGGCTTCTGAAGGATTTCTGATTGCGAGCCAGTGTACCGAAGGAAAGTATCATATCATGACACCCCATGTATTTGTGGAGATATTGAATGATTTCGACCAAGAGGTAAAGGAAGGAGAAATGGGGAGAGTAGTACTTACTGGTTTGGATAATTTCACCACACCGCTGATTCGATATGAAGTTGGCGATTTGGCAGTGAAAGGCAGTTCTGAAAAATGCGCTTGTGGACTGGAATTACCGGTTTTGGGAGAAATAATAGGACGACAAACTGAGTTTTTACTGACCAATTCAGGCAAATATATTACTGTGCAATCTGTCGTGAGGATTATGAAACAGTTTTCTGAAATTGATCAGTTCAAAGTAATTCAATCCGATCAAAATCAGTTTTTACTTCAGTATGTTTCACCAAAAAATAAGCTGGATGTTCAGGAGGCAGGTATTCTTCAAGCATTTGAAAAGGTTTTCGGACAAGAAATGAATTTTACTTTTGAAAAGGTGGCGTCGATGCCAAAGGCAAAATCAGGCAAGTTTCAGTTGATCGAAAATAATTACAAACCAATTTGAGAGAGGATGAAGATTCTCAAAAAACTTAAACCTTACAAAGTAGATACATTACTTTTCGGTCTGGATCGGAATTCTTCAATGGATTTTCAAGAGCTACTTCCCTTAGACTATCCTGTTTTTTTTGAAAAAAAAGATTCTTTATATAAAATCTTAGAAAGAGAAACTTTGGTGCATAAAAGCAAAATTTTTCACAAAAGCATGCTTTTGAATGCATTTGGATTTAAAGGACCGATGATCCTTATTGGTGATTGTTTTACTCACGATGGGTATCGTGGAAAAGGAATTTATCCGGCTGTTTTAAGACATATTTTGAAAGAATTTATCCCTAAAAATAACGTTTATATACTGGTAAGTCCGGAAAATATTCCTAGTATTAGGGGTATTGAAAAAGCAGGTTTGCGGCTAATTGGTAGATTAAGGTGCCTGAGAATCGGCCCAGTTTTTTTTAAAAAAAAAATCTTAAATAATTGATCAAGAATTTAACTATTGTTGCCGGAAAAGAAGGTAAAAAAATATTTCCTGATGACTTTTTACGTCGGGAAATATTCAAAACTGATTGCACTTTTGATATTTCTTTGATCCTGACGAAAAGGCAAAAACTCGAATACCTGGTTGCGGAAATCGAACTAAATGAAAAACCTGAGTTTTGGAGAGGAAGTGATTATTCCTGGCAGAAAATTGATACGCCATTTCTGTCTGCGAATTACCATAGTTCCAAAATTCTTAAGTTCAGCAATGGCCAATATTTGGTAGGAACGAAAACGCAGGGTTGTTGGGAATGGGATAGCAGTACCAGCAAATTAAGATGGTTTATAGTACATCCTGATCTCAACCCTACTTTTAAGTACAATTCTGACGATATCAGAGAATGGATAACTGAAAGCCAACTTGAAAAAGATCAGGAATTTGAATTGGGTTTTTACTATGGTGCCGGTCCCGTTCCTGAATTTGCTAGAACCCCGATTGGGTTTGTCCCAACGGTCACTTTCACAGATCATTGTGACTTTGATGAGGCCCAACTTCTGAAAGCTCAAAGAGAATTTTTTAAAAATGCAGGAATCCGAATTACGAAAGGTTTTTTCCTTTATACATACAGTCACAGGGGTGACTATGCTGCAATGGATCAGGAAGAGATGGAAGAGGAGTATCGCCTTTGGGAAAATGACGGACATGAGTTGGCTTATCATGGATTAAGCCGCTCCTTCCGGGAGAATAGTTGGGAGGAATTTAGAAATCTAACTTCACCAACAGGATTTAATACGGTAAGCACCTATATAGATCATGGTTTTTTGGAATACAATTATTCTAAAACACCGAATTCCGAATCCCAAGCCTGGTTCAGGAACGTGGAAGAAAAAGGAATTAACCTGATTTGGAATTATATTGATATTGTTGAAGCTAATGCATTGTCTAATAATCAATTAAATCCAAGAACTTCAAGTATTGAAGCAATCAATAAATGCGCTGATTACCACTTCAAAAATAATCTTCCGTTGGATAAAAGCAGAGACCTTAAAACCTGGCTTGCTTATGCAACAACCGAATCCCTGAACAAATCAATTAAGAACCTAAGTGGTTTTGCGAACCGAGGAACAGGTAATCCGATTAAATTCACGGATTTTTTGATTAATCTGACGAGGACGATTTTCTATTCACTTGATCCGGAAATTTGGTGGAAAAATATCTTTGAAATAGGAAAACCATTCTCTTTCAACAGGTTTTCACCTGTTGTTTTCAAGGCGATCAATCAGATTAATTCCAACGTCTACTCATTTCAGACGATCTCAGTCAAAGATTTGGAAACCGTTTTTAGCCGGGTTTCAATTGATAAATTGCACCGGGAATCAGGTTTGATGATTGCTCATACTTATTTTTCTTTTCTGGGAAAAAATCATCCTGGAAGATTATTTCTCGACGAAACAGGCATTTTAAATCCAGGTCCTGAGCAAAACCTGAGAAATCTCGGAGAAGAAATCAGAGCCGAAAAAATCTGGAACCCTACTGTAAACGTCTTGACTGATTTTCATCAGAAGTTAATGAATTTGACCTTTTCTTTAGAGAAAGGAAAACTTCAAATACAAAATTCACCGGGTCCGGTTCGTTATATAGATTAAGATTATCCCTTGAAAATTCTCTATTTCTACCAATATTATTCCACCCCAAAAGGATCATGGGGAACGAGAGTTCATGAATTTGCCCAAGAATGGGTAAAGCAAGGACATGAGGTTCAGGTGGTCACGTCCATTTATTCCAAATCGGATTTGAAGGCCAGTAAATTTATCGAACACCAAAATTTTGAAGGAGTGGATGTGACCGTTATCAATGTAAGAATCGATAACAAGCAGCCATTCCTGAAACGGATATTCACCTTCATCACCTACGCAGTATGCTCGGTTTGGTTTGCTATGACTGCAAAAGCAGATGTGGTAATCTCTTCATCCGGACCAATCACAGTTGGTATTCCCGGTCTCGTTGCCAGATACATCAGAGGCAGAAAGTTTGTTTTTGAAGCAAGAGACCTTTGGCCGGAAGGCGCAATAGAACTTGGATTGATTCAAAATAAAACCCTGCAGAAAGTAGCTTATTCTTTGGAGAGCAAATGTTACAAAGCATCCTCACTTGTGGTGGCACTTTCCATCGGAATGAAGCAAAATATAGAACGGAGATTTCCTGAAGTCAATGTGATTGATGTGACTAACGCAGCAAATATCCCCTTATTTGCTACTCAGAAGCCTTTCGAAGGCAGTGGAATTATACAACCTAAAAAGTATGCGATTTATACCGGAAACATCGGTCAGGTAAACAATTCCCTTTGGTTACTTGAAGCTGCAAAAGTCCTCCAAAAAAAGGGCAGAACAGACCTCAAAATACTTTTGGTTGGGGAAGGACAGCAAAGGGAATTGATCGAAAATGAAATTCGGAACCACAAACTTGAAACAATTGCTGTTTGGGGTTTGATGCCAAAAGAGAATCTCGTCGGGTTGATCCAAAATGCGATGGTTTCTTTGGTCCCCTTGAGAGGAACTCCGGTTTTGGACACTTCATCGCCCAATAAATTTTTCGAGTCTCTTGCTGCTGGAGTTCCTGTGGTGCAAAATACGCAAGGCTGGATGAAGGATTTCCTGATCGACCATCAGGTTGGTTTTACCCTGGATCCAAACGACCCGGTGGAACTGGCGGAAAAACTGATTGAACTGGATAAGCAGCCTGAGAAATTGGAGGAAATGGGCAAAAAAGCAAGTATTATCGCAGCTTCTCAGTTTGATAAAGATTTTCTCGCAAATCGAATGCTGAACGCTATAATCAAAGCGGTTTCATGAAAATACTCCTGACCGGTGCTTCTGGTTTTCTGGGAAGCATTATTCGGAAAAGTCTTGAATCTGACCATGAGATTATTTCACTTGGCAAATCATCCGGCAATCAGATTCAATGTGATATTTCGAATGAAATCCCCACACTTCCTGAAGTAGAAATGATTATTCATGCTGCTGGTAAGGCTCATGTTATTCCAAAAACAGCTGAAGAAAAGGAAGAATTTTTCAAAGTGAATGAAAAAGGGACTGCCAATCTTTTGAAAGGAATAAAAAGCCTGCCTACGTCTTTGATCTTTGTAAGTACAGTGGCAGTTTATGGATTGGAAGAAGGAACTCAAATTGATGAAAATGCTCCGCTTCTTGGAAATACACCCTATGCTTTGAGCAAAATCAAGGCTGAGGAATTAGTTAAGTTTTGGGGTGAGCAACATGGTGTTAACGTATTGATTATCAGAATACCATTGATAGTCGGTGAGAATCCTCCCGGAAACCTTGGTGCAATCTTGAAAGCTATCAAATCAGGTTATTATTTCCGCTTAGGAGATGGAGAAGCCAAAAAATCCATGGTTTTGGCAGAAGACATTGCAAATGCTATTCCGGGTTGGTTAGGCCATTTTGGGACCTATAATCTGACTGATGGAAATGATCCATCCCTGGCGGAATTCGATAGTTATCTTGCAGCTCAAACCGGAAAAAAAGTGAAATCCCTTCCATTGGGGCCGTTTAGGCTGGTTGCAAAAATTGGAGACCGGATTCCCGGATTTCCTCTGAATACCTACCGTCTTGAAAAACTGAGTCAGTCCCTGACCTTTTCGGACAGAAAGGCCAGACAAGAGCTTGGTTGGAATCCACGTCCGGTAATTGGAAATTTTAAATCATAAGTATTGAAGATTCTATTTTTAGGAGAGACCTATCGCGCAGACGCCCAAACCTGGATTAAAGGAATAGAAAGCGCATCCGGTGTCAAAATTCAGACTAAGGAACTTCCCAAATCAGGAAGCCGGATTTCAAGAGTATTTCAGGCATTTAGTTTTTTCCTGAATTTGTTTTTCAGCAAGGAAACCTATGATATCACATTGGCAGAGAGGGCAACTAGCTATGGGTTTTTTAGCCTCCTTGTCAATTCAAAAATTAGAGTAGTTGCCCAGCAAGGAATCACGGATGCATTTCCTGAGGTAGGTTTTGCAGGCTGGTACAAAAGAATTTTCCAACGGGCGATTTATACCAGAGCAGACCTGATCCACGCTTGGGGATATGTCATGACGTATGCCATGCTTGAGTCGGGCGCAGCTCCTGCAAAGATTAAAGTCCTGCCAAAAGGGCTAAATCTGGATAATTTTGCATTTTATCCAGAAACTGAAAATCGGAAACACACTGCTATCGTGACCCGAAGTCTTTTTGATATCTATCGGCACGAAGAGATTCTTGAGGCAATTTTCATTCTTAAAAACCTGGGGATTCTTCTTGATTGCATCATGATCGGTACAGGGGAAAGGGAAGAAACTCTGAAAGAGAAGACAATTCATCTTGGCCTTCAGGAACATATCAAATGGATAGGAAGAATTCCAAATGACGAGTTACCAAATTATTTGGGGCAGGCTCAGATTTACATCGCAGTACCGGAAACGGAAGGAGTTTCGGCTTCTTTATTTGAAGCCATGGCTTGCGGATGTTTTCCTATAGTCACAGATCTTCCTGCCAATCGGGCATTTATCCGTCATGGAGAAAATGGACTGTTAGTTCCTGTGGGAAAACCGAATTTGCTTGCGAATGAAATTGCCAAATACCTGATGAATTCGAAATCCTTCAGGAAGGGAATAATCGAAAATCGAGGTTTTATTGAGCGTAATTGCGATCTGAAACGCAACATGAGCTCTTTTTATCAAACCTATCAAACGCTGGTCAACCAGAAATAAACATGTGCGGAATCGCAGGATTTTGGAACAAAAATAACAATCAGGCAAGTGCAGACCAGCTTATCAGGATGCGTGACTCTATGTTTCACAGAGGGCCTGATGCCGGTGGGGAATACATCGAAGATGATATTGCTTTTGGCCACAGAAGATTATCTATTCTTGACTTAAGTGAAGGTGCAAATCAGCCTTTCATTTCACCTTGCGGAAAATATGTATTAGTCTTCAATGGAGAGATTTTCAATTATCAGGATTTCTATCCTGAGTTAAAGGCCAAAGGCTATAGCTTTCACACCACATCTGATACTGAAGTCTTGCTCTACTTGCTCATGGAGCAGGGAATGAAAGTCCTTTCTCGGTTAAATGGATTTTTCTCTTTTGCCTATTGGGAAAGGGAAAAAAGACAGCTTACCCTGGTAAAAGACAGGTATGGAGTGAAGCCATTATTTTATGCGAATACACCTCAGGGATTGGCTTTTGCCTCTGAGCCCAAAGCTTTTTTTGCCTATGGGATGGATAAAAGAATCGCCGAAGAGCATCTTGACGAATTGTTTTTCTACAGGCATGTAAGCGGCGAGAACACCATTTTTGAAGGAATTAAAAGGTTTCTTCCGGGTCATTATCAGGTTTGGAAAGACGGGGTCATTTTAGAAAAAACAGTTCGCTGGTACCATTTGGGGGAAGAAGCAGCAGCATTTCCGACGATCAAAAATCCATTGGAATGGTACGAGGAAACTTTTCTGGACGGCGTAAAGCTTCGGATGATTTCTGATGTTCCGGTAGGAACCATGCTTAGCGGGGGCCTCGACAGCAGCAGCATTCTTTATGCGCAGCACCATTTAAATTATTCAGGGTTAAGTTCCTGGAATCTGAAATTTCCGGGTTTTGCAAAAGATGAATCAGTTCTGGCTCAAAAGCTTTCTGCCGAATACGGAGTCGATTACAATGGGTATGAATTCTTAGGTGAAAACCTTGTTGATCTTTTGAAAGAATCAATTTGGGTAAATGATGAGCCTTTAATGCATTTTACGGACGGTTTGCTGCTTGGGCTTTCGAAGAAAGCAAAAGAAAAAGTAACCGTTCTTCTGACAGGTGAAGGTGCAGATGAGGTCATGGCAGGATACGTAAGACACAAAGTCTTTGGAAACGACATGCGCTATGAAATGCTGCAACTTTTGAGGTTTATCCCTGAGAAATGGTTGAAGCAGGAAAGGCTTCGAAAAATGCGCAGATACCTGATGGTGAAAAACCCTGACTTTCAGATTCTTTGTAATGCCAATGAGTTTTACCTGGGTGATTTCAAAAAGATGGGACTGGATCACCTTAATTTATTGCCTGAATACCGGGTACAAATGCTTGAGGAAGCTAAGAAATTCCATCCCAAAAATAAACTCCGCCAATTGCTTTATCTGGAGCATCATACTCATTTGGTATCGCTTAATGATAAGAACGACAGAACGACGATGGGGGCCTCGATTGAGTGCAGAGAACCATTCCTGGATTTTCGTCTGGTGACAGGAATTCAAAGTTTAGGGGACGAGAATTTTTCCACGAAAGGAAAGGGAAAATGGCTTTCGATGAATTCGATCGGGAAAAAACTTCCGGATTACATTCAAAATCACGAAAAAATAGGCCTTGCCATTCCTTGGGGTGAATACATGCTCAATAATCCTCAACTTAGGGATCACCTCGAAACGATGCACCAAAGCCCACTTTTTGAGATGGGCTGGTTGAAGTATATTGAGGTGAAAAAAATAGTGGAGGAATTCAAGTCTGATCCTGTGAAAAATTACACGTTCATCAGGCAATTGTTTTTTAATTCCTATTGGTACAAAACCCAATTCGATTCACAATGATTTTATCCGGATTAATCGTATTTCTGATATTACTTCTCATCGCACTCGTCTACAGACGGTTGGCGACTAGATTTGATATAGTCGACAAGCCAAATCACCGCTCTTCCCATTCCCATGTGACTGTCCGTGGAGGAGGGATTTTATTTCCTGCGGCGGTAGTGATGTGGTGGTTTGTATTTGATTTTTCCAATACATGGATGGTATTAGGGATAGTATTGATTTCAGCTGTCAGTCTTTTAGATGATATCTACACCATTTCCAGCAAAATCAGATTTGGGATTCAGTTTTTAGCTTTATCTATGGCCTTCCATGATTTGGGAGTTTTTCAGGCTATTGATTGGTTTTATCTTCCCATTTTCTATTTCATAGCACTAGGGATCATCAATGCCATTAATTTCATGGATGGAATCAATGGGATTACAGGATTATATGGATTGATTTTTCTGGGGAGTTTATGGGCTGTAAATCACTATACGGGGCTTTTCGAGCTAAATCTCATTCGATATGAAATTCTTGCGATTTGTGTGTTTTTACTCTTCAATCTTCGAAAAAAGGCCATCATGTTTGCAGGAGACATCGGAAGTATTTCCCTTGCCTATCTGATGATCTATTTCCTGACGGAATGGTATCTGGTCGCAGGAAGCTGGACGATTATTCTGTTTTTGGCGATTTATGGAATGGATGCCTTTTTGACAATAGCCCAGAGACTTCGAAATGGAGAAAATGTGCTTAAACCTCATCGATCGCATTTATATCAGGTTCTAGTCAATCAGTATAAAAAGGATCATGTAATCATCGCCTTGATTTATGCGCTGCTTCAGTTGGCAGTGAATTTCACCTTCTTTATTTTCCCCAAAAGCATCCCCAATCCTTACATGGCGTCGATTCTCCTGATTGGAATAGGTGTTTTTTATCTGGTGTTTAAGTCGCTCTTGCTGCGAAAACATGAATTCAAAAAATGAAAGAAATTCAATTACTCAACATTCCTGTTTTCTATTCCTCCTATTATCTATTGGGGCTCAGCAAAGAGTACAAGCTAAGTTTTAAAAGAGATCGAAGATTTGATAAATATCATAACAAGGGTTTTCTGATCTTCAAAGTCGATGGGAAGTTTGGAGTGATAGACAATCATGATCCGATTGGTGTCAATCAGGAATTGTATGATCAGGTAGATTTATATTTTGCCACCAATAAATTGCTGAATCATCCAAGCTATGATCAGGAAAAGGTTCGTCCGTTATTTCCCCATTTTCCGGTAAATATTCTTCCGCTTTACTTTAAGCTTTTCCATATCAACCTGATCCGGCTTTTGAAGCCGAAAGATCTTGCAAGGGAAATTTATGTTTACCAATCCCGTCCCGATTATAAGTTGGAAGGAGATCTGTACAAGCATACCAACAATATATTTTTCTCCGGAAGCACCTGGAAAAAAGAGCCTTGGGCAAATCAAATTCGTGCTGAATTCATCAGGGCATGCAAAATCCATCCTGGAATAAAGTTCGAAGGAGGATTTATCCCAAGGTCTGATGGGGATAATTTTGGCTACGATGCTGAGTTGAATCAGGTAAAATATCCACCCAAAAAGTTTTCGGAAATGAGTGCGAAATCACTTGTATCCCTTAACAATCCCGCTGTTTTGGGAGCTGTAAGCTGGAGATTGGCTGAAAATTGGAACAGCAGCACCTTTGTGCTTTCGTTTCCTTTTGCGATTGATTTGCCGATAGTACCCGAGCATGGCGAGGAAATTCATTACATCAAAAGCTCCGAGGAATATAAAGGAGTTTTGGATAAAGTCCTGAATGAACCTCAATACCACGAAAAAGTTGCGAAAGGTGGTAAATCCTATTTTGATACCTATTGTACTCCTGAGGCTCAAGCCAAATACATCGTAGAAAATTTGCTGAATAAATCCTGACTTCGATGTTCTGAGGACAAAGGAGTTTCTGATAAAAAACAAAAAAAGACCCAGAGAAACTCTGGGTCTTTTCGTTTCGGCTCTTTAGCCTTATTTAAAACTTAACTTATTAAAGGTCGGCTTAGAAAATATCAAAAAAAATACCCTATATCGGGTATTTTTGACCCCTTTTAATTCTTTAGTAGGTCATTTATACTACTTCCCGGCTTTTCTCGTTCTCAAACCTGCAACTTTAATCACAGGCTTGAAGGAAACCAAAGGAGCTAAATTTGAATTGGTTTTTTTCGGAGACCGTTTGATATCAGAATTCACTGACCATTTAATTAACTATTGGACCGCCCCCTGAAAATTTAACATTTTTAATGCAAAGCAGGTTCTTATTGGTATTTCCTTTGCAGGTAAGTGCTTTGTTTTTATTTACTTTGTGCCCGAATGTAATTAGAAGGAGTAATCCCTCTTTTGACCCTGTTATCACCTTAAAAAACCTAATCCCATTACAAAATGAAAGAAAAGTTATTCTCTTTTACGGTCAATCGATCTCTTATCATCGCCTTGGTGGCTATGCTTGCCATGGGTGCATGTAAAAGCAAAAAGAAAGTTGTAGCTACCCCAACACCAGCCCCTGTGGAAACTGTTCAGGCTCCGCCACCTGCGCCTGCTCCGGTAGCTTCTGCAGAAGAAGTTGCAGCTGAAAAACTGGAGAATTATTTCAACAGCGTTGCAGCAGCAGGAAATTCCAATATGGCTAATCAGTCTATTCAGGAGACTTTAGCAATGTTTTCTAATCAGGAAACTCCGGTATTGGTAGTAATCCATGAGGAAAATGGAATCAAGGATTATGACGAGCCAACTACTATCAAAAAGTATCTTGATTATCTGAAGGACACCAAGAAGAATCTGAACTTCATCAGCGATATCCGTCTGGATGCCAATGGTAAAGTTTCGGAACTTGAACTCAGAAGAAAATAATTTCCCATTTGAAAAATCAATACCTCATGAAAAATAAAATGATCCTCTTCCTGGGTTTGTTCCTTGCTACTTCAGTAAGCGTTATGGCTCAGTCAGATAATATTAGCCCGGCTAGAAAGCAGGCAATTGATTCTCTTGCACTTGAGAAAGTAAAGGACCTGAGTAAGTATATCAGCATTATCGGAAGTAAAGAAACTCAGTTTTCTGAAGCTAACCGTGTAATGGACAGAGCTGAAGAGCTATTCGCTCCGGGAGCTGAAATGGGTGTATCCAGTATCAACTCCAGCGATATCGCCTATTACGCAGTAAGACGCTATTTCGAAAGATTGATGGCTTTGAACTATGACCGTGTAAACATCAGCTGGTATGACATTCAGTATATCTCTGACCTTGAAAGACAGCCTGACGGAAGATATGTAGGTGTAATTACCATCTATCAGAGATTTGAAGGTACATCCATCGAGACAGGTATGAACTACAAAGACACGACTAAAAAGGACATCACCATCTACGTAGAGAAAAAGCAAACCCAGATTGCAGGTAGAACTATCGAATTTTGGGACGTCATGCTAGGTGACGTGAGAGTGACTGAAACCTCCGCATGAGAATAATCAAATTAGTTTTTGCGATTTTAATTGCAAGCATCTCAGTTGTCTCGGGGCAGGGCATAGGCAGCCCCGGGACAATTAAGGATGATGGAAGATTTGCCGCTTCGACCAAGCAAGTCAATCAATTTTTTAGAAGATTCAATGCAGAAGAGTCTGTCGATGGCACTGTTCGGTTATATCCCGGAGATCCGAATTACCACAATGTTCAGTTAAGACAAGGTTTCATTCAAATTCTGTTTGATAACCAAACCTCTTCAATCAGCAAAGAGCTAAAAGACGATTTCATAAAAACAGTACTTTCACCGGTTTATCCTCAGTATATCAACTTCCATCAGGAAGGCTGGATTGCCGAGGTCGAGGCTGAGTTTACTTTCAAAGGGAAAAGGGAATCGACAACCCTGATTCTGAAACTTCAACCCGAAAGAATGGGATATGAGTGGGTCATTGATGCAGTCATCTTTCCCCCGTTCAAAAACTTATTTAACAAGCCTGTGGGTGAGGAAAAAGATTTTCTCCATCCTCTCAGCCATGAACTCGATTTCATGAATCTGAGAAAGGCTTTTCAGGATTCAAACCTTCCTGAAGCTTTCACCGAAACGAGTTTTAAGCCAGATTATCTGACTTTGTTTCTCTATGAAATGAAGCAAAACAACATCCGTTTCGAAACTGTAAAAGATGTGAAGTTTCACTTTTTTCAAATAGATGGCTGGTATTTTGAAGTAAACCAGTTTAACAGACCGGGATTCAATACGGGCTGGTTGATTTCAAACCTTGTCAAACTCAACATAGGAGACAAGGAAACAATCCTAAAGTATATTTATGATCAGGAGTAAAATCACGTACTTAAGTCTGTTTTTTGTCCTCATTTCTTTTCTTGCCAATGGCCAGACTATTAAAGGGTACACAAAAGCTGAAATAGACGAATTCACTACTAAAGTTGAAGATCAGGTTCGTTTTCTCGAGTTTTTGCTCAATACCGTCGGCTCATCTGAAACATCCGCAAGAGATAAGGATGTGGTAATCAGGGAAAGTTACCTGAAGATTTTCAGGGATGATCAGGTGCAGGTAGAAGATGATTTGTTGCTGGATCGAAAGGTTGTGACAAATAAAGCGGTCACGGCGTATCTCAAAGACATTGAGTTTTTTTATAAAAACATCGTCTTCAAATTTAAAATCCGGGAAATTAAACCGGGTCAAAAAGATAATGGAGATGTTTTCTTCCTGGTTTCGCTTGACCGAACCATTGATGCCATCGGAAACGATAAAGAGAAAATCAATAATACCAAACCAAGATTTGTTGAAGTTAACCTGGATCAGAAAACCCAGGACCTCAAGATTGCCAGTGTATACACTACCAAACTGAGCCGCGATGAAGAACTTCTTGAATGGTGGGAAATCCTGGCCCCGGCTTGGAAAGGTTATTTTACAACAAGATTTGGGGTCAGCAATACTGATTCTGTAGATGTCAATCAACTCTATAAATTTGTTGAAATTGATTCTTTGGATATTTCAGGACAAGCACTGCTGGATTTGAGTCCGCTTGAAGCTCTTCGAAACTTGAAGTATGTAAACATCAGCAACACCAAAATCACCAAGTTGGGACCCATATCGAATGTGACATTTTTGGAACATCTTGATGTGTCAAATACCCCAACAACAGACATTCAGTTTATTAAGTATTCCGATCGCTTAAAGCATCTGGATATTTCCAACACCAGGATTGAAGATATCAGTGAACTGGTCAACCTGAAAACGGTCCGTTCCTTGAAAGCGGATAAAACTCCCATCATGAACTTTGCTGTGCTGAATGAATTTGACAGCCTCAAATCTCTCAGCCTTGTCGAAAGCGGATTCAATAATGCTGAGAATATTAAAGAGCTCATCAAACTGCAGGACTTAAATCTGAGTAAGAATTACCTGATCAATTTCTCATCTCTTGATCAATTAACTTCCCTGAGAGTTCTGAATCTTTCGGAAACGAATATTCTGGACCTTTCCCCACTTTCCGGACTTGACAAACTCGAAGTTGTGGATCTCACCCTTACGCCGGTGACGGATATTTCAGTTCTCGATGGAAAACCTTCATTGGAAAAAGTATTAGTTGATGAAACCAAGTTATCGGTTGTCGCTGCAGATAACTTTATCAGAGGTAATCCGAAAGTTCTGTTAATCCATCACGTGAAGGATCTTGAGACCTGGTGGACAGGATTGTCTGAACCTTGGAAAGAAAGCTTGCGAAAGGCTAATCCGGGAATTACAGGCGATCAGCCAAATGTCGAAATACTCACCACCACGATTGGTCTTGAGGAATTGGATCTGACAGGGGCAGGAGTGGAGACGTTGAATCCGGTTACCCGATTTGTGAAAATCAGAAAAATAAACTTTTCGGACAATCCGGTGGAAGACCTTTTACCATTGAGTGAAGTGAATACGCTGGTAGAGATCATCGGACATAATTCAAATGTGAAGGATATCTCTCCTTTGAAGGAAAATACCGCCCTTGAACACATTGACCTGGATGGAAGTCCGGTCATGAGTATTATGGATGTACTTTCTCTTCCAAATCTTAAGAAACTGAATGTTAACGGATCTCAGATACTGGTGGAAGAAGTTCCGGAAATCCTCATTCAAAAGCCGGCTTTAACGATTATCTATCGAACAGAAGAGTTGAATACCTGGTGGGAAAGTTTGGATCCGGTTTGGCAGGACATCTTCAGAAAGCAAAATTCACTCCCTGAGAATCCTGATACACAGCAATTACATGACCTGACGGAAATAGCGAGTCTTCAGTTTGAAAATTTACCTGTCGGAAATATTCAGGCATTGACCGCTTTCGTGAACCTTCGGACATTGGTAATCTTTGACGCACCTCTTTCAGATATTTCACCGGTGAGTGAACTGAAGTATTTGAAAAAGTTAAGAATCTCTCAGGTACCGGTCGTTGATTTTACTCCGGTAAGCGGGTTAAGTGAGTTGGAGGATCTTGATATCTCGAATACAGGAATTGAAGATTTACTTTATTTATCCCAATTGTCAAAATTGAAAATTTTGAATATTTCAGGAACCAACTTAAGCTCTCTGAAAGGACTGGAAACTCTGACAAGCCTGGAAGAATTGGATGTGGCAAGTACAAATCTGAGATCCCTTAAGCCAATTATGGGATTGAATACTCTGAAAAAACTATCCTGCTTCAATACCCGCCTGACAAGTCGGGCAGTGGATCAATTTAAATCAAGCAATCCATCCTGCGAGGTAAGGTATTATTAAAGTAAAGGGGGTAAAAAATGCTGAAAAAAATCCCTTTAATATTTTCTAGAAAAAATTATGAGAAAAGTTGCTTAATCACCCTGACATAAAGGTATCAGTGGTTTTGCAAAAAAAAATACCCTGTACAGGGTATTTTTTTGTTTTTAGGGCAAAATTTATCCACATTTTATAATTAAAAAAGGATGAACTTTAATTATTTTAATCCACTACTAGTTCATTTTATTTGATCGAATCAGCTTTTCTTTAATTTGTCGAATGTCCCGCTTTCTGTTTCCTGTCGTTTTTATCGCATTGGCAATAATTATTGCCGGGATCAATCGGGGATTTGATTTTTCGGATGAGGGACTTTATTCATTTTTGGCTGACCCGCACCAGGCTAATGAAGGAGGGATTTTCAACTATGACCTGTTTTTCAAATTGTTTTACCAGTTATCAGGTTTTGAGTTTGGAATAATCGGAATTCGATTCTTACGCCTCTTCAGTTATTTCGCAGGGGCATGGGCTTTAGCCGTATTTTGGAAAAACACCTGTTCAGAAAAGGTAATTTCCCTTGAAGTTTATCTTTTGGCTTTGTTGGGACTCTTTGCAGGGTATGCATTTTTGCCGCCTGGAATATCCTACAATTCAATTTCAGTAGTATTGGCCTGTTTCTGGCTGGCTATTATTTCAAAAAAAGAAAACCATTGGATTGATTCCCTCATTTTAGGCTTCATTCTCGGTTTGCTCTTTTATGTCAAAATTACCAGCTGCTTGATTTTGGGCAGTTTAACTTTGGGTATTTCAGTTTACAAAGGGGAGTTTAATTGGAAATTGATTCCGGGTCTGATTATCCCTTTTTTAGCAATGGAATTCATTTTTTTACTTTTCCTGAAAGAAACCGGCGTTATCCGGATTTTAGATGGACTTGAACTTATTGGTTTCAGGAAGGACTATGGCTATGGATTGCTCTTCAAATATCTGATAGTTGGGGTTTTCTGGCTGATTCTTGTATTTATTCCATTTTGGGTCGCCGGATATTTCAGCCAAAAATCAAGATCAAAAGCCAGGTTGTTCTTATTCCCGGGATTGATAATCCTGGTTTTGATTTTCACCAGTACTTATATCACGGATGAATGGAATCATGGAGTTCTATTAGTGACAGTGGCTGTTTTGGGTTATGTTTTGGGAAAGAAAGGATTCAGTAATTTGTCTCCATCACAGCGATTAAGCGGAATTCTTTTGATTGGAATGCCATTCTTTCTTTTTTTTGGAAGTAATGTCTACTGGCTACGGTTGGGAATTCATTACTGGGTATTCTGGATTTTTGGTCTGATGATCCTGGTTTCCGGATTTCCTCCGATAGTTCAGAATAGATTAAAGGCGGGTATAGCAATTGTTTCGTTGGCTCTTGTCATCAATGGGATTTGGATGAGTCCTTTCGGGCAAGAACCTCTTTGGAATGCCAGCCAGGCTTGGGATTATGGTGCCGGAAAAAATATTTTATTATCGCAAAAGCAAGTTGATTTACTGAAGGATTTGAAAGTGAAAACAGACAAGTACTCCAATGATCAGGTGATCGCTGTTTATAGAATACCTGGAATTCTCTATTTATTGGATAAAAACTCACCTAAATCTCCCGGGTATTGGAGCAGAGGCCATTTGAATTCATATTTTCCGGATGGAGTCAGTGCCGATTTATTCATTTATTCTCCTTCAGATTCATTACCGGCTGGAGAATGGGATACTTTCAAAAAGCAGCAATACGCTATGCCAAACGGGGAAGAAATTCAGGTTTTATGGAAGTGAAATCAAAAAGCTATTTCTTTGAGATTTGGGCAGGGATTGGTCTGATTGCATTTGTGCTAATATGGTATCTGCCCTGGAGGTTTCAGGTTAATGATGATGAAGTAATGATGTGGCTGGTTTCCGGAACTTATACAGGGAAGCCTGAAGCTTTTGCTGTTTTCATTCATCCGATCTTAAGCTGGATATTTTCAAAAGCTTACGCATTTGAGCCCGATATTCCATGGTATCCTGCTTTATGGTTTTTGATAATGCTTTTCAGCTTCCTGGCTTTAATCAGATTGATTGCATCTCGTCCAACTCCGCTTATTCAACGACAGGTTTGGGCTTTTTTCTTGTTCGGTTTCTTTGTCCACTTTTTGTTTTTCCTTCAGTTTTCCATTGTGGCCGCTTTTTCAATTTCGGCTGGTTTAGGAAGTAGATTAATAGTTTGGAATCAAAATAAAAAACCATGGTATCACCTTCGTTTTTCTGATTTCTTTATCCTTTTTGGGTATTTGATTAGACCAGAAGTGCTGTTTCTTTTTCTTATCGGCGGGGCTGTTTTAAATTTTTTAGTCATAAAGGATAAGCAGCTTTATTTTGGACTATTGCTTCCCCTTTTTCTTTCCATTTTGGGATCCATAACATTGCAACTTTGGATTGAAAGGACAGGGCTCCGGGAATTTTATGAAATAAACCGGCTAAGGTCTCAGGTTTTTGATCATCCATCCCTGCAACTGCATAAAGAGGAATTTAAAACTTCTGATCCTGACTTATATCATTTCGGAAACGGCCTGATTGATTTCAATAGAGATCTAACACTTCCCGAAAAACTTCCAATCTGGAAAAATGAGCTTGATCAAAAAAGGTTTTTAAATTTGAATGTGGATTCTCTTACCAATTCACTGTCAACATTTTTGCTCCATGAGCATTTTTTTGTTGGCTTATTTGCTTTCTTTTTGACTTTTTCCTTTTTGTTAAAATGGAAAAAGTCCATTCTTATGTTTCTGATCCTTTTTTCAGGCTTGATTCTATTATCACCATTCTTCCTTTTAAAGGTTCAAATATATGCGATCGTTTTTTTGCTCTATTTTACATTATGCCTTGTTTATCTTGATTCGGGGATAGGATTAAAAAATGTTTGGATTGTTTACTTATTGATTCTTACCGGCTCAATATTTTTTCATTTCATTTCTTATTTCCAAAGCAGCAAAAATATTCTGTCCGCAAGGATTCTGAATAAGGAGATTGGAAAAATTCAATCAGAAGGAATTCAGGAAATATACCTGGTAGGTTCCGGCAATCTTTATCAGGAGATTATGTTTGATCGCCCGCTCAGGTTCAGGGTTTTGGGCTGGCCAACACTATTAGAAATGGATCAGGAATTTGAAGGTTCAGGAAGGAAAGCGTATTTAATCGATTCCACCACCTATTATAATAATGAAGAATATTTTAAAACTGAAGAGAGGAAGGAAGGCAGTTCAAATCTAATCCTTTTAACTACTGAGAAATGAAGGAGTTTTTTAATTTTCTGAGAAGGTGGAAGTATGATTTTCTGATAGCCATGCTTTATTTTATCACAGTTGGCTTTATGATAAAATACTGTACTTTACAAACGTTGGATATTAAGGTCCATAATTTTCTTCTTAGAGATTATTTGCAGGAAGGTTTTTTTCCTTGGCCGCCTGGTTATTATTCTATTTTATATATAGTAGACTTTATTATCAGGATCAAACACCCCTTCGTAGTCAGTTCATTTATTGTTCTTACTTTTTTCCTTTGGTGGAAGTACAAACTGGTAAATATCTGGATTAGTAATTCCGGAGGACTAAAGCAGGGGTATGTTGCTTTTTTATCCATTTCATTTTTATTCCTGAGTCCGATTTATATTCCGGCGATTGATGGGCCATTTTGGTATTTGGGTAAATTCACCCAGACTATTTGGCATAATTCAACCTTGATTGCGTCCTTTCCATTTAGCATTCTTTTAGTAAAGCAAACGTTCACTTGGTTTGAGTCAAAAAAGGAAAAGGATTTGCTGTACATGTTGGCTTTAGGCTTGGGTATTATTTTAATTAAGCCAAGCTTTATGTTTTGCTTTATTCCGGCTTTACCCATTTTTACATTATTTCGTGAGCGTAAACTTTCGAAAACAGTATTTATTTCATTGGGTTTGTCCTTTTCTTTTTTTCTCTTATTGCTTTTAGAAAAGGAACTTATCTACACTTGGGACCCAATGATTCCTAAATTATACTCCAGTGAGGAGCAATCTCAGGTGATTCTCAATCCATTCAGATTGTTTTTGCATTATTCCACTGAACCCGTTTTTGATTTTTTCTCAAGTTTCCCATTGACACTGGTATTTCTATTCCTGTGGAGAAAAAAGGCATTTGATTCCCAGTTTTTTAACTTTTCTCTTCTTCTCCTGATTTTTGCTTTAGCCGTATATTTCCTTTTTGCCGAAACAGGGTTCCGAGAACTTCATGGTAATTTTTACTGGCAAATTCCCATCGCTCTTTTTCTTCATAACCTAAGTATTGTGCTTATCGTGGTGCAGGAATTTCTGGCAAATAATAAAAAGGTAAACATTAAAATAATTCTGATAAGTGCTGTTTACCTGGTTCAGGTACTATTGGGAATTAACTATTGGCTGCGGCTTTTTTATGGATACACTCTTAGCTGATCGTTTTCTTTTACAATAAAATAATCTGGGTTAACCCTCTCCATTTGGTAATAGGGTAAAGTATACCTGATTAATTCCCCTTGATTGTTTACCACAGGCAATTGATCAAGAGAGTAGTTATCCAGCATTAACGTATCCAATTGAATAAGAACCGGATTGGAAATGTTTTTGATTTCAGTTTGTAAATCTGAGGGAATCGGAATGAAATCAGGTTGGAGTCTGAACTGAATAAGAGTATTCTGTAAAGGAAGAATCAGAATAAAGGAGATTAAATTCAGCGCCAACAAAATGTGCGAGGCTGCTTTGTAATTCGGATACGAGAAAAAACCCAGATTTAAGAAAAGAATCATTGGCCCATACACTCTCAAATCCACCCAGGTGTAATTCTTATATAAAATTATATTGAAAGAAATTAAAATGCAGATTATCAGCAATCCAAATTGAATCAATCCGTTTTTTCTAAAAAGAAAAATCGCAAGGAGCAGACTGCCTGCCATCCATATTTTTTGAAGTGTATAAAACCAGCCTTCTGTATAGGTCAGGGCAAAATAGATATTCCTTTTTGCATTGAAAATCAAAATAGCAGCGGCTTCTCCAAACTTGTTTTCAATAACCAATCTGCTTATTTCAGAAAATGGATTGGGGACCTGCTCGTGCAGAAAGTGTTGAAATAGAATAGGAAGTAAAGCCCCTGACAGAGCAAAAAATAATTTTTGAAAGTTGGTTTGAGGCCCGGGAAGAATAATAAGTCCAAACAATGCGAAAAACCAAGTCGTTCGGATACAACCTGCCAGGATAATAAAGCAAAGCAGAATAAGAAAATCACTTTTACTTGAAGTGGCAAGATAATTTTTACAAAAAACAAAAAGTAAAATCCCAATTCCCAAATGGATAAGTTCGGGCATAAAAGTAACGGAGTAGAACAATGTAATTGGGCTGCCAATTGTCAACAAAACTTGCTGAATTTGGATATTTCCTGATTTTCCTGAAAAAATTAAAATAACTAAAGTGGAAAGAAATAAGCCAAAGTTGATGATCAGGATATTTAAATTATGCCACCCGAAAAATTTGGAAATCAGTCCATAAAGAAGAGGATAAGCAGGTCCATGTGCATCTGCTCCTAAAAGCCTGGCACCATGCCCGGTATAGGTAAATGATGCTTTCAGGGTATTGTGAATGAAAAAACTCTCTGAGTTTTTGAAGAAATAAAACTCATCACCATAATAGGGGACATATTCAGAATCCAAAAATGACCAGAAATAAAAATATGTCCCGATTATTCCAAAAAGCAGAATAAACAAGAAATATTTACTAACAGTTTTTCTGTCTCTCATCAATCAGCTCAATAGAATTTAATTGGGAATATTTTTTTAAAAATACACCCTAAGTGCTGGGTTCAAATGTTTTTCGATTTTTTCCTTTCGGAAATTTAAAACTCAAGACCTTTTTTTTTAGAATTTAGCTCAATTTAAAACTCTTTAGTTCATAGAATTGAAAACCGGGTTTTAGAAAACAAAATTCAACCATAAAAATTCGAGGTTTCCTTGCAAAACTCAATCCTCCGTGTAAATTTGTTCTGATGAGTAAGAAAACTACTCGGTCAGCTAAGGCTCCATGGGACTGAAAGGGCGAAGCTGTTTTTTGAATTTAAAATTTAAAATGAATAATTTTTTAATTGATTCATTATCTCTCTATTCATGGCAAATCTAATTCTGGACAAAACATTTCTTTTTTCCGAGAAAATTCTAAATGTTTATTTCTTTCTAAGATCAAAAGGACATTTAAGACTTGCAGATCAATTAGTTGGTTCCGGAACTTCAATTGGAGCAAATATTGAAGAAGCTCAAGCTGCTCATTCTAAAATAGATTTTATTTCGAAATTGACAATTGCAAATAAAGAAGCCCGGGAACCAAGATACTGGCTCAGTCTTTTTGATAGAAATGAATTATTAAAAGAACATCCTGATTTTCAGTTTTTGAAATCTGAAATTGATGAAATACTACTTCTCCTAAACTCCATCATCAAGAAAAGCAGAGAAAATCTGAAGAAGTGAATGCTTTCAAACTCTACGAATCCCAATTTTTTCATTTTAAATTTTACATTTTAAATTCCCTTTTTGCTCGAATCCCTCGTCACTTCTAAAACCCGGATCAAACTTCTCTTGAAGTTCTTTTCCCATGCCAATTCAGGATACCTGCGTTCGCTGGCAAAGGAATTTGATGAGTCGACCAACTCGGTGCGGGTCGAACTGAACAGGCTGACTGATGCAGGATTACTGGTGTCTGAAGACGAAGGCAAAACAAAAGTCTACCGTGCCAATCACTTTCATCCCTTTTTCGATGAGATTACCGGGATGGTCAGCAAATTTCTGGGCTTGGATGATCTGCTCGAAAAAGTAGTAAAACGGATGGGAAATGTGGAGAAAGCATTGATTGTCGGGGATTATGCCAAAGGAATTGATTCAGGAACGATCCAAATGATTCTTATTGGAAAAGACCTGGACAGGGAATACCTCGATTTTCTGATCAACAAGACCTATGAAAAAATAAGCCGGAATGTGGAAGTTGAAATACTTCAAACTGACCCTGGTAATTTGAATGGGATTTTGGTTTATGGCTGAAATTTTGCTTTTAAGAAATAATGAGTCAAGTGTACATTAAGCCTGCCCATAAAATTTTCCTTAGATTTCTAAGTGAGTTGGTTAATAACCTGAAAATCGGCAAACCCATAATTGAGCCATTAAAGGGCTTTCCTGCATATTTTAAGTATAATAGGAAGATGATTTTTCCGTTGGAGGCAAAACTACCCTGGATTAACCACTTTGCTTTTGGCCGACTTAAGACCTTGATTCGTCCTGATTTCCGAGTGTTAGAATTTGGTTCAGGTGGCAGTACACTTTTTTTTAAAGATCATACGGCTTATGTGTATAGTATAGAGCATGATGCCAAATGGTTTGAAAATGTAAAATCAAAATGCCAGGATACTGACAAGGTTGAGTTGAATCTCTTACAACCAGAAATTGATCCTGAAGCTCAAGTAGAATACAAAAGCATAAATGGCATGTTCACCAAAGGTCTGAGTTATAAGAAGTACTCCCATGGCGCAGACCATTTACCGGATGAATCGTTCGACTTGTTATTAATTGATGGAAGAGCCAGACCAAAGTGTTTGAAAAATTCAATTTCCAAACTAAAACCAGGCGGTATTCTGGTTTTTGATAATTCGGATAGAGAATCATACCAACCTGTAATTTCAACTTTGTTGAAAGGATGGAAATCGGAAGTCTACCAGGGAGTGACGATCTATGATGCGTTTTTCAATCAAACAACTCTGTTTTTTAAGCCTGCCTGAATTGAAATTCAAAGCCGGAAACTAATTAAAAATACCTTAACAAAGCCCAGTTAACCTTTCAATGATTTTTGTTTCAGCTGTAGTTCCGGTTTATAATTCTAAATCCACTCTGGAAAGAGCTGTTAACTCTCTGTTAATTCAAAAGGAAATAAATGAGATTTTTTTGGTAGATGA
Source organism: Algoriphagus sp. (assembly GCA_029945945.1). GTDB lineage: Bacteria > Bacteroidota > Bacteroidia > Cytophagales > Cyclobacteriaceae > Algoriphagus. The sequence goes on from JAQSDM010000009.1 coordinate 308,443, forward strand.
TGGTTCAGAGGATGGTTCTTATGAGCTATGTAAGAATCTCGAATCTATCCATACGAATATTAAAGTCCTTCATCACCCCAATAGAATAAATAAAGGTGCACCTGCGACCAGGAATCTTGGGCTTTTCGAAGCAAAAAACAAATGGATTCAATTTCTGGATGCAGACGATGAATGCCTTGAGGGAAAGATTTCAAAGCAATTAGGAATGGTTGAAGAGGACACCCCCATAGTTGTCAGCCAATACTTTTACAAAAAGGTGGGAATACGATCAAAAATTTCAGTAATGAAAGATCCCTGGTCTGGTCTTATTTCAACGAGGCTGGGAACTACGTCAGCTAATCTTTGGAATGGAGAAATCATGAAAAAGGCAGGAGGATGGAATGAAAACCACATCAATGTTCAGGAGTATTTTATGATGTTTGAAATGTTGAAGATTCATGATAGGGTAGTTTTTTTATCAGAACCACTAACAAAAATCTATTACAGACAGGATTCAATAACGAATTCGGGTAAAATGGAATTTGAAAAAAGAGAAAATTATTTTTTCTTCAGAAACCAGATCAGAGATTATCTAATAAAGAATAAAAAATTCAATCAGACCAGATTCCATTATTATACGATTTGTACAGGAAGGATGCTTAATTATCATTCGACATCTATAAAAATAGAATTTAATAAAACCTACTTTAAACTGTATAATGAAATTCGACTCTTGGCGAACATGATTAGGAATCTGAGTTTTACTTTTTTTATTCATCCCGGGTTAGAATTTGAATCGCTTATTCTCTGACTAATAGAAGGGATCAAAAGAGTTGTCAGTCAGCTCGATTCGCTGCGGCGAAGAGAGGTCTCATTCGGGTGGAGTAAAAATATACTGAATCTACCTCACCCCTTTGCCCCCCGATTTTCGGGACAGGCTCTCTCCTAAAGAGCGAGGGGTGAAGTTCTCCGGAAGGTGATTTGTTTGAAAAAATTGTATTCAATTACTCCAAAAATAAACTCCCCTTCAGGCCTGCGCGCCGTGGCGTGGGGCAGGGGGTAACCAACAACCGACAACCAACAACTGAAAACCTTAATTTCCATCGTTTCTCCTGTTTACAGGGCTGAGAATATTCTTCCTGAACTCATCCAAAGAATCAAGCAATCGCTTTCGTCCTTGGAAGTAAACTGTGAAATTATCCTGGTGGACGATTACAGTCCGGATCAATCCTGGGCAAGAATTGAGGAATTATCAGAAATCCATCCGGAAATCAAAGGCATCAAACTCAGCCGCAACTTTGGTCAACACTATGCCATCACTGCCGGGCTGGACCAGGTTAAGGGTGAATGGATCGTGGTGATGGATTGTGACCTGCAGGACAGACCCGAAGAAATCCCCAATCTCCTGCAAAAAGCAAAAGAAGGCTATGATGTTGTGCTGGCAAGAAGAGTTGAGCGTCAGGATGGATTATTTAAGAGACTATCTTCCAAACTTTTCTACCGAACGCTCGCATACCTCACCGGTTCACATCAGGATGAAAGCATTGCCAATTTCGGTGTCTACCATCAAAAAGTCATCAAAGAAATTACCCGGATGCGTGAAAGTATCCGATACTTCCCTACCATGGTGAAATGGGTTGGCTTTCGGCAAACAACCCTCGATGTGGTTCATGCAGAGCGGGAAGAAGGAAAGAGCAGTTACAACTTCAAAAGACTATTCAACCTCGCACTCGACATCATGCTGGCTTACAGCGATAAGCCTATCAGGCTTACAGTGAAGTTGGGGATGATTGTCGCCCTGACAGGTTTTGGGTTTGCCATTTATACATTGATCCGATACCTGCATGGAGACATTATCGTGGCCGGTTATGCTTCTTTGATTATTTCCTTGTGGATGCTGACCGGATTTCTTTTGATCACCCTTGGAATGGTCGGATTGTATGTCGGCAAAACCTTCGAAGGAGTGAAGCAACGTCCGATTTACATAGTGGAGAAGAGGGTGGGGAATCGTCACCTCGACGAAGGAGAGGTCTGATTGTTTGGAAATAGGTTTAAGGGATTAGGGATTAAGAGATTAGAGAATAAGAGATTAAGAGATTAGAGATTAAGAGATAGGAGATTAAGAGATAGGAGATTAAGAGATAGGAGATAGAGAGATAGAGAGATAAGAGATAGGAATAGGCCAGTCACCTCGACCTAAGGAGAGGTCTGCCGGATTAGACTACCAATATTAAACAGATGTCTCTCTTCGCTCGACATGACCTCCAACCTCCAACCTCCTACAAACTGATCACTGCGACTGATCACTGCGACTGAATACTGCTCACTGCGATTGAACACTGAAACAACCGACAACATACAACTGACCATCACCCCCCTTCCTTTCGACTCAGAACTTTTCGGTTATCCCGTTGGGAAAGCAGAAATAACCGAAAACTGGAATGAGAACAAATTCCTGGAGGAAGCCAATAAATTTCAACTGGTCTATATATTTTCAGCGGAGCCTTTGTCAATGATAAGCGCTGAGATTAAAGAAATAGAGACAAGAATTGTATTTGAAAAAGAGTTGACAGGAAACCAGGACACTGATATAGGAATCAAAAAGTTTGAGGGCGAACTGAACTCTGATCTTGAATCACTCGCCTTTCAAAGCGGGGCTTTCTCCAGATTCAAAACAGATCTTAGACTTAATTCAGGTGAATTTGAAAAGCTTTACAAACTCTGGATCCAAAATTCCTGCAGAGCAGGGGAAGTTCTTATAGCCGATAATTCCGCCGGATTTGTGTCTTGCAACTTGAAAGAAAATCTCGCTCAAATAGGTTTGATCGCAGTTGGAAAAGACCAGAGAAGTAAAGGCTGGGGAAAAAAACTGATTCATGCAGCAGAAGGTTTCTCTTTCTCCAAAGGAGCCACAAAAATGAGAATCGGCACCCAGGAAGCGAATCAACCTGCTTGTTCACTGTACAGTAAACTTGGATATGAAGTGGTGGAGAAGGTAAGGGTGTGGCATTATTGGAAAAAGTAGGGGATAGGGATTGGGGAATAGAGGATAGGAGATTAGAGATTAAGAGATTAAGAGATAGGAGATAGGAGATTTCAGATTTATGATTTGGGCAACTCACAACTAATAACTGACAACCGATAACTGACAACTGACAACACATAACCCACAACTTTTTACCTCCAACTTCCAACTTCCTTGTCATATAAAATCCCATTCAACAAACCCTACCTCACAGGCCTCGAACTTGATTATATCAGGGAAGCGGTGAACTTGGGCAAAATCTCCGGAAACGGGGAATTTACCAGGCGATGTCAGGAGTTTTTTGAGAATCGATATGGCTTCACAAAGTGCCTGCTTACCACAAGTTGCACGGATGCACTGGAGATGGCAGCAATTCTGCTGGATATAAAGCCCGGTGATGAGGTGATTATGCCAAGCTTCACCTTCGTCTCCACAGCAAATGCTTTTGTCCTTCGCGGAGCCAAAATAGTATTTGTAGACAGCCGATCAGATCATCCCGGAATGGATGAAACCAAAGTAGAAGAACTGATCACACCCAATACCAAAGCCATTGTAGCGGTTCATTATGCAGGAGTAGCCTGTGAGATGGATGTGCTGATGGATATAGCAGAAAAACACGGGATTTTCGTAGTCGAAGATGCAGCACAAGCGATAGACAGTTATTACAAGGGAAAACCTTTGGGAGGAATTGGACATCTGGCATCTTTTTCTTTCCACGAAACCAAAAACATCCAATGCGGGGAAGGAGGGATGCTCGTCATCAATGATCCCCAATTCATCAAAAGAGCAGAAATCATCTGGGAAAAAGGAACCGATCGGGCAGCTTTTTTCAGAGGAGAAGTAAATAAATACGGTTGGGTGGATATTGGAAGCAGTTTTCTTCCTTCAGAAGTCACCGCGGCTTTTCTTTTCGCCCAATTAGAAAATCTCGACAAAATCCAGGAAAGAAGGAAAGCGATTTGGGAGGATTATTTTGGTGTCTTTAAGGACGATTTGTATGTACCAAAGGTGTTGAGTCCTGAATATGCTTTAATAATTAAAAATTTAAAATTTAAAATTGAAAATGATGTTTATACTACTGCTGACGCGGATTCTTCAATAATTAAAAATTTAAAATTTAAAATTGAAAATGAATCCACAGTCAGTTCTGAAACTCAAACTTCAATAATTAAAAACTCAAAATTTAAAATTGAAAATGAAGGTTCCGGTAATTCGGAAACCCATTCTTCATTCATCATTTTAAATTCTTCATTACCCAGCAACGCCCACATGTTCTACCTCCTTTTCCCCTCTCTGGAAGAAAGAACATCCTACATCCAGCACCTGAAAGAGCATGGAATTATGGCTGTGTTTCATTACCAGTCTTTGCATAAAAGTGAGTTTGTGGAAAGAGGGCAGGGATTAGAGATTGAGAGAATAGGGATTAGGGAAGAGGGATTGGGGAATGGGAGAGAGGAGATTGAGAGAAGAGAGATTGGGGAGCAGGGATTGGGGAATGGGAGAGAGGAGATTGAGAGATTAGAGACTAAGAGATTGGAGATTAGGGATCAGGAAACAGTCACCTCGACGGAGGAGAGGTCTCAATATTTGGAAGAGAATAATAGAAATGAGATTAAGGATAGAAAAAGGGAATTACCCAATTCCGACAGATACACCGATTGTCTGCTGAGGCTGCCGATGTTTTATGAGTTGCCGGATTTTACCACGTCATTGCGAGTGTAGGAACGAAGCAGCCTGTCCGCCGTGGCGGAAAGCAATCTGCTGGAGGGATAAGAGATTAAGAGATTAAGAGATAGGAGATAGGGGAATAGGGATTAGGAGATTAGAGATTAAGAGAATAGAGATTGGGTAACAAACGACAACCTCGAAAACCATCAAAACCCACAACCCACAACACACAACTGATAACTTATAACCCCCAGCTTCCAACATCCCACTTCCAGCTTCCAACCTCCAACTTCCAACTTCCCACTTCCAACTTCCCACCTCCAACCAATTCTCCATTCTTTAATTTTAAATTTTAAATTCACCTCCACTGTCCACTCAAAAAGTAAAAATAATCCAGGCCACATCAGGCTGGCAACTCATTGACTTCCGCGAGATCTGGAGGTACAAGGATCTCCTGTACTTTCTTACGCTCAGAGGAATCAAGGCAAGATATGCCCAATCTATTCTCGGTGTTTCCTGGGCGATCATCCAACCTTTGTTTACCACCCTGGTCTTTACACTGGTCTTCGGTGGACTTGCCAAAATCGACTCTGACGGAATGCCCTATGTGCTCTTTTCATACCTGGCACTTTGGCCCTGGAACTACTTCTCCGGCACGCTCACCGAATCAGCAAATTCCCTGATTCAGAATGCCAACATGATCACCAAAGTCTATTTCCCCAGAATGGTCCTTCCGCTTTCAGCCATCTTGTCCAAACTCCTCGACTTTGTAATCGCCTTTGTGGTAGTGATCGGTTTGCTGATTTGGTTTGAGGTTACTCCGGGTTGGGGGATTCTCTTCCTGCCTGTACTGATTATCCAACTCCTGATGTGCAGTCTGGGAATTGGAATGTTTCTCTCCGCTTTGGCAGTGAAATACCGGGACGTGAAGCATGCCCTGACTTTCGTGGTGCAACTCCTGCTTTATGCAGCTCCGGTGGTGTACAGCACGCAGGCTGTTCCGCAACAATACATCCCTTTCTATATTCTCAACCCGATGGTGGGAGTGATTGAAGGTTTCCGTGCTGCCTTCCTCGATCGGCCCATGCCCTGGGAATGGATCTGGCCGGGAAGCATAGTCGCTGTTATCTTCTTCGTTTTCGGAATGATGTATTTTCGTAGGATGGAACGAATATTTGCGGATGTGGCATAATGCTCGGCCATCCGGAGATCCCGATGTCAGTTCACTTTATAAGCAATCGGGATAGGAGGATGGAACGAATATTTGCAGACGTAGCATAATGCTCGGCCATCCGGAGATCCCGATGTCACTTCACTTTATAAGCAATCGGGATAGGAGGATGGAACGAATATTTGCGGATGTGGCCTAGCAGCTGGCAGTTATCAGTTGGCAGTTACGTCACCTCGACGAAAGGAGAGGTCTGATTCTTTGGAAAAGAGTTTAGGAGATAAGAGATAGAGAGATAAGAGAATGGGGAAGAGGGATTAGAGATAGGGAGATTGGAGATTGACCAGTCACCTCGACGAAGGAGAGGTCTGATTCTTTGGAAAAGAGTTTAGTAGATAAAGAGATTGGAGATAAAGAGATTGGAGATAAAGAGATAAGAGATAGAGAGATAAGAGATAGAGAGAAAAGAGAATGGGGAATAGGGATTGGGTATTAGAGATAGGAATAGACCAGTCACCTCGACCCAAGTAGAGGTCTCTTTCGGTTTGAGTAGTATTCCAAATAATGAGATGTCTCTCTTCGTCTGCCTTCAGCAGACAGGTTCAACATGACTGGTAATCAGAAACAGATGTCTTGCTCACCTGCCTTCAGCTGACTGGCTCGACATTGCTCATAACCGATTAGTAGGTTCTTTAGTTGAAATTCCAATTGGTTCGCTTAAAATTACTCTCACTATGTTATCTTTTTTCTCTGCTAAACATAGCTTATAACTTCATTTTGATTCCAAGTCGAATTTGCATTCCAGTATGAGTGAAGTAACACTTGCTATCGAATTGAAAAACCTGTTGCATTCAATTGGATGATATCCCGGAACAGAAACAGCAGAATTAGCTAAAAATATGACGACTAAAAAAGATGAAAATCTATTTTCCAGAGTAATAAGCCGATTCGCCAGGGAAATTAATTTGAAACTTTCCGGCCAGGTTTCTGCTGAGGAGGTAAAATCATTTTTGGAAAAACTGCATCCGATCAATCCCGGCATGGAACTAATTAGAATAGGCCCCAAAAAGGATGGAGGCTATCTTTTACCAGATGATTTGGAAGGAATTACAGCTTGTTTTTCTCCTGGGGTGGATGTTGAATCAAGATTTGAACTGGAATTGGCGGAAAAAGGAATGGAAATATTCATGGCTGATTTTTCAATAGAAAAGCCCATGGTTGATCATCCAAAATTCCACTTTACAAAGAAGTTTTTAGGAGCCGATGATATGGGTAATTATATGACCCTGGATACCTGGTCAACTCAGGAACTATCCTCCGATGATCATTCTGATTTATTACTTCAAATGGATATTGAAGGCTTTGAATATGATTCCTTACTTGCGCTTTCAAGACCTTTACTGAATCGATGTAGAATTATTGTCATTGAATTCCATCAATTGGACCGGATGTTTGATCGGTATTTCTTTAACCAAATCAACCGGATTTTTAGAAAGCTGTTGGCGAACCACACAGTGGTCCATCTTCATCCGAATAATTATGTCAAGCCTTTGAAAATCAAAGGAATTGAGATACCTGATTGCATGGAGATGACATTGTTGAGGAATGACCGGTTTACATCAACTGAATATTTCACCCAGTTTCCTCATCCTCTGGATGAAAAATGTTCAAATAAAGAAGACACTGTTCTTCCCAAACTCTGGTTTAGACAAAAGAAGAGGGATTAGGGATTAAGAGATTGGAGATAGAGAGATAAGAGAATGGGGATTAGGGAAGAGAGATTAGAGATTGAGAGATAGGAGATTGAGAGATAGGAGATTGAGAGAATGGGGAAGAGGGATTAGAGATAAGGAGATTGGAGATTGACCAGTCACCTCGATCTAAGGAGAGGTCTGCCGGATTAGACTACCAATATTAAACAGATGTCTCCCTTCGCTCGACATGACTAATGACCTCCAACCACCAACTTCCAACTTCCAGCCTCCAACCGACAACTTCCAACCTCCAATCCATTCATCATTCTTAATTCTTAATTCTCCATTCTCCATTCTTCATTCTCCATTTTTCATTTTAAATTCTTAATTAAAAATTGATCCCCGTCACCAAACCCTTCCTTCCTCCTAAATCCGAATATCAGGTCTACCTCGATGGGATATGGGAGCGCAACTGGCAGACCAACAACGGTCCTCTGGTCAACAAACTTGAGCAAAGCCTGAAGGGATATCTGGGAATGGAACACCTCCTCTACACAGGAAACGGCACCATCGCCATTCAGATCGCCATCAAGGCGCTGGAACTGAAAGGAGAGATCATCACAACGCCTTTTTCCTATGTGGCCACTACCAGCAGCATCGTCTGGGAAGGATGCAAACCGGTCTTTGTGGATATAGATCCAAGTACATGCAACATCGACCCGCAAAAAATAGAAGCCGCCATAACGCCTCATACTTCCGCGATTCTTGCGACACATGTCTATGGGATCCCCTGCGATGTGGAGGCCATAGACCGGATCGCAACCAAACACAACCTCAAAGTAATCTACGACGGAGCGCATGCCTTCGGTGTCCGGGTCAACGGCAAGTCTATCTTCTCTTACGGTGATATTTCTACCACAAGCTTCCACGCCACCAAGGTTTTCCATACCATAGAAGGCGGCGGAGTATTCACATCCCAGCCGGAACTCCTTCAGAAGATGGCCTTTCTCCGCAACTTCGGGCATGATGGTCCTGAGCGATTCAACGGGGTAGGGATCAATGGAAAGAACTCCGAATTTCATGCTGCCATGGGCCTGACGAATCTTCCCCATCTGCCGGCTATCCTGCAAAAGCGCAGGGAACAATCTGAATTCTATAAATCCTTACTGAGCTCATTGCCAATCACCTATCCGGCAACTTCTCAGATAGAAGGCTACAACTACTGCTACTTCCCGATAATTTTCCGGTCGGAATCGGCCCTGCTGCAAAGCAAAAGCGCTCTGGAAGATCAGAATATCGGATGCCGCCGGTACTTCTATCCCGGACTCAATACCCTGGACTACACCGGCGGTGCCTGTCCCGTATCGGATGAGATCTCAACCAGGGTACTATGCCTACCGCTTTATCATTCTCTTACAAAAGAAGAGCAGGAGAGGGTTGGGGAGGTATTAGTCTTAGCTTATGAAAGCATTAAAGGGAAAGATGTTTTGAAAAAGACTTGAGCACTCGTTACTATTTATGTTTAAAGTTTTTGACTTTCCGTATTTTTTTGAAAAACACTTTTATATTTTTTCAATAAATCATTTTATATCATGAAAAAATCCATAATTAATTTATATTTATTACATTGATATGGATCAGGTATTCGAAATCGGGATTATTTTTATTACTTTTTTTGTTTTTGTCCTTATTATATGTTCAATTAAGGTAAAGGATGTTTCTAGATTCGAATTTAGTGTATTCTTTTTATTAGGGATTATCTCATCATATGCATTCATAAAGACTAATAGTCAAACTTTTTATATTATTTCTTTTATTTTTTTTATTTATCAAATAATCAGTAATCGAAATTCTTTCTCGATCAAACTACCGTATTTGCATTTAGCTGGGGCTTCAATTTTTATTTGGTCCACTTTTTTTTTAATGTTTTTTGTTTTGGGAGAATTTAATTTTAGAGTACCAAATGAAGATTTTATTATTTATTCAAGAATAGCATATTATAATGATATGTTTGGGAAAGAGAATACTCAAACATTTTATAATTTATTTGACAAAAATATTCCAAATGAAATTTATCATTTCACGGAAATCTGGGGAATGGCATTTTTTAAATTCATAGACAACCAATCTTTAATTAAAAATTATTTTTTCCTTTTGTCTCCTATATTTTGTTTCATCTCATTTTTGGGATTTAAAGAGATTTTCCCATATTCAAAAACGTTTGTCCTTCTTATAATTTCTATATTATTACTTTTTATTGTTTTTCCCTATGATTTGATTCCAATTTTAGGAATTTCAAATCTTCCATTAGTTGGAATAGGAACGACTATTTTTTCTCTAAAAAATATTTTCATATTACCCATTTTCATCTTAATATTATTGGAATTAAAAAAGGAAAAGGTTGATTACATTAAAATATCAATAGTTACTTTTCTCTATCCAGTCGTCATGCCAGTAGTTCTCGGGGGGTTAATTTTCAACATTATTTTATTCGAAAAAGAGAAAATAAAAAATTTAATTTTCCCAGTTTTCATTTCAACTTTTTTTGTTATCTACAGCTATTTGGGTTCTTCTAACGATATAATAGTAAACTTATCTAATCTCTTAGATCCTAAAATCGTTTTGAAAGTTATTTATATTTCAGTTTTTATCCCTTTCCTTGTATTAATTTTATTGATGAAAAACCAATTAATTATTGCAATTTTTTCAAGAAAATTTTCCATATTTGTATTTCTTTCTTTGGCCATTTCAATTGTACTCTGGATTTTAATGTATTCAAACATTGATTCTAATCAAATGTTTAGGAACACATTTCATTCAATTTTTATTCTTCTTATTGGAATTGGGATTTATCAATTCTGGGATAGTAAGAATTATAAATCTCTGTTTTTAGTGATTTTCATATTTATTTTGCCTTTTGGGATTAGTAATTATAAAAATAATTTTATTTTGGAGCCAAATGGACAAATATTAAAATCCTTGATCAATATTACTAAAGGAGAAAATATTTTAATTATTCCTGGGTTTAAAGATGTTTTTCGGATATATGATTTTAACGAGCGATTTTATAATCCACTTAATGAATTATATCTTTCCAATGAAAATTTGAACTTGATTAATATTTCTTCATCATTCCCTGAAAATTTAAAATTAAATTCAGTTGTAAGCCAAGGTATGTTAAGGATATATAGGGACAATTCTCCCTTCTTTCAGGATTGTGGTGAATGGAGTTATCAAGATTTAAACTGTTTAGTGGATTTTTCAAAATCAAAAAAAATTAATTTTCTTTTTTCTAAAGAAGATATTGAAAATCCAAAGTTTATAATTCAAGATCTTTCTGTCTCGAATTATAAACTTTATAGATTTTAATTTCAGTTAAATCTTAAGAAGCTATTAATAGAAGTATTTAATTAATTTACTAATTGCATAAAATAGTTCTTTTCGATGAAGGAGATTTTTCTTTTTATGAAGAAACTCAAAAGCCATTAGGCGGCACTCAAACTGCTTTTATTGGTTTAGTAAAAGGATTTGAAAAGTTAGGGTTTCTAGTGGAGGTTAGGAATAATTGTGAAGTTGAATATTTAAGCAATCTAATTTCATGGAAAAAATTAGATTATAGTGAAAAAATTATAGGCTCAATATATATTGTAAATAGAAATCCAAAACTACTAGAACTTGTTCCAAAGAGTGCAAAGAAGTTTCTCTGGCTCCATAATAGAGGAAATTACCTTATTAAATTGAAAAATATTAAGTATTTATTAATGTATTATCCAATTTTAGTATTTTCCGGAAAATTCCATAAATCTACATTTTATCTTTGGCCATTTTTTAAAACTAAGATAATCCCTTATGGCTTAACGGAAAAGTTTTTTCAAAATAAAGAGAAGCTAAAAACTCCTGGACCAAAAGCAATATTTACTTCAAATCCACTTAGATCTTTACGTTGGTTGGTTGATAGATGGATTGAAGTCAGAAAAGTGGTTCCTAATGCTGAGCTTCATATTTTTTCGGGACCAGCACCTTATGGAAGTTGGGGGAATAGTATTTCGAGTAAAATGAATGTGGAAATCAATCATGCTCTTTCAAAATCTCAAAATGGGATTGTAGTTCATGATCCTATTCCTAAGGACGAATTAATCAAGGAATTAAAATCAAGTAGAGTAATGGTATACAGAGGGGATATTGCAGAAACTTTTTGTTTATCGATTGCTGAGGCTTTGGAACTTGGTATTCCTTGCGTAACAATGGATCTTGGTAGTATGAAGGAGAGAATAGAAAATGAGAAAACAGGTTTTATTTCAAACGGCGACAAAGAATTTGTTGATAAAATTGTTCAAGTTTTGACAGATAACCAATTATGGACTTCTTTTCATGAAAACCTATATTCTAAAAATGTAAATTTGTCTTGGTCAGAATCGGCTAAAAAATTTATTCAAGTTAACTGATTTTTAATTTTAAATTTTTTTCTATTCAAGTCTTTATCAAAGTCATTAATAAATTCTTTGATAAAGTATTATGAAAAACCCACGAATTGAATTTTTCAAAAGTAAGATGGAGGATGCAAATGGAAATTGGATTTACTAAAATGGAATGAGTGATATAGTAATTAAAGTTGAAAATTTAGCCAAACGCTATCGACTTGGTCATAAAGACAAAAAAGCAGACACTTTAGCTGGGCAAATAGCCAATACTTTAAAATCTCCTTGGGAGAATTTCAAGCGTCTTCGCCAGCTAAATCGATTTGGCGAAGATGATGAATCTGTTTTTTGGGCTCTCAAGGATATTACATTTGAGGTAAAACAGGGAGAGGTTCTAGGAATCATTGGAAAGAATGGCGCTGGTAAATCAACTCTTCTTAAAATCCTTTCCCAAATTTCCGAACCCACTTCTGGAAGGATTGAAATTCATGGCAGAGTAGCCTCTTTACTCGAAGTCGGAACAGGATTTCACCCAGAGTTATCAGGACGTGAAAATATCTTCATGAATGGGACTTTACTCGGAATGACCCGAAAGGAAATAGAACTGAAGTTGGAAGAAATAGTTGATTTTTCAGGAGTGGAGAAGTTTATTGACACCCCAGTTAAATTTTATTCCTCTGGAATGAAGGTCCGTTTAGGGTTTTCCGTTGCCGCACATTTGGAACCTGAAATTTTAATTATTGATGAAGTTTTGGCTGTTGGAGATTATGAATTTCAGAAAAAATGCTTGGGGAAAATGGAGGATGTAGCTGGAAATGGAAGAACGGTTCTTTTTGTTAGTCATAATTTGCAGGCAGTTACATCTTTGACTAAGAAAGCAATTGTGTTGGAAAAGGGGGGAATTATTTATTCAGGTGATACTTCCAATGGTGTTACAGCTTATTTAAATTCTGAACGGAATGAAAAATTGGATTTTGAGAGTTCGAAAAAATCCGGAATTCTTAAAGTAAAATTGAAGACATCGGAGCCAAATTATGTGCATAAATTTGGATGTGAAATGTCAATAGAAATTACAGTTGATTTGCCAACAAGCCTGGTTAATCCAGCAATTGCGTACCAGATTTTCGATGAGTATGAAAATGCTATTATTCACGAATTATTTATTGGTTCTGAAATGAATTTTACCAGATCAGGAAATTATCTAACTGTAAGGTCTGAATTAAATGATTTTAAATTATACCCGGGATCGTATTCATTGAAGGTTCATTTTGCTGATAATTTTACAAAAAATAAGATAGACACTGTTTCAAATGTATGCCCATTCAAAGTTGAAATTATGGGTGAAATTAGAGACTATTATTGGCAGCAGGGTGCTGCAAAATTTGTCGCAGATGGGAAATGGTTTGTTAAATGAAGAATCCAGTAAATAAAGGATATGAATTAAAGAATGAAGATTCATTTAAAGTTGATGAAATAGTTAAAACTTACAAAAGAGATTTTGACCAAGATGTTAGCAAATATTTTAATGACGTTAAAATTGTAAAAATTTACAAATGTAAAAAAACAAAATATAGATTTTATTTTCCATTTACTATTCTAGGGGATGGTGAGTTTTATGAATCTTTGAGTAAAATAAAAAAAAATTACTATCACAGCAGATGGGAACATAAATTGGCTTTAAAATATGCTAAGAAAGCTGAAAAATGGATTGAGATTGGTTCAGGAAATTCATATTTTCTTAAACAATTAATAAGTAAAGGCGTGTTTTGTATAGGTCTTGAATTCAATCAACTGGAAGTAGATGATGCAAGAGCAAATGGTTTAAATGTTGAAAAAAAGGATTTTTTCGATTTAAGTGAAGAACTAGGTAAATTTAATGTTGTTGCCCTATTTCAGGTTTTAGAGCATATGTGGAATATTTCAATATTTTTTAAAAAAGCATCAGAATTACTAGAAGAAAAGGGTAAACTCATTTTCTCAGTTCCAAACTCAAACCCATATTTATATGTGTATGATAAATTTCATACTTTAAATCTCCCCCCCCATCATATGGGCCTATGGGATGCTGAGTCTGTCAAATTAGTTGGAAAAGAGTTTGGTTTTAAAGTTATTAATTGTCAAACGGAGAAACTCTCCGAGAATGAATTAGATAATTTATTTAAGAATTCAAAAACCAGTGACTTACTTAAACTTAATATAAAGTATGGTATTCTGAAAATTATATATGTTTTTACGCCCATAACATTTAAGCCAAGGCTGTCAGCATTTTTTAGAAATCATTGTTTGGAAGGAAGGAATTTATTTGTAGTTCTTGAAAAATTATGATTGATTTTAATCCTGAAAAAATAACCTTCGATAATATTGACAGGTTTTATATTAAGAGTTCAATTTTTAGATTTATTGACTCTAAAAAGAGCGTTTTAAAAGGAAATTTTCTGGATGTAGGATGTGGAGAAAAGCCCTATGAATCTTTTATTTTATCAAACCCCAAAGTGAGATCCTATTCAGGGATTGATTTAGTAGATGGAAATGAATACAAAGTTGGAGTCAAACCAGATTTTTTATGGGATGGTATTACTTTTCCTTTTGATGATTTGGTTTACGATTCCGCTATGGCAACTGAGGTTTTGGAGCATTGTCCTGATCCTTTGATGACTCTTTCTGAAATCCATAGAATACTGAAGAATGGATCCCCATTGCTGATTACTGTTCCGTTTATATGGCCTACTCACGAGACACCTTTTGATTTTTATCGATATACTCCTTTTGGCCTTAGACATTTGTTGGTAAAGGCAGGTTTTGAAGAAATTGAAATTACATGCCTTGGAGGCTGGGACGCATCCTTGGCTCAAATCCTGGGATTATGGTTGAAGCGTAGAAAAATGAGTAAAGGCAATCAAAGAAGACTATTTTTAATTTTGAAACCGATTATCCAATTTTTAGTAAAGAAGGATAGAATTTTGGATGAGTCAAGTGAACAAAATCTAATCACTAGCATAGGCGTAGTTGCATGGAAAAAATAAGAATTTGTTTTACCTCAACGGATTTAAATGCGTATTCAGAAACGTTTATTCAAAACCTGAAGTGCGGGATTGAGGCTCAGATCTTTCATTGTTATGGTGACGCATTGCCCTATTTATCAGAAGATAAAAAACTTCAAAGCTTTAAGACTCCTCCATTGCTGGATTTGATAGCGCAAAGATTGGGATTTATTAATCTACCGCTGAGAGAGTACTATCTGATAAGGTATTTTAAATTTAATCGAATAAACCTCATTTTTGCTAATTATGGGCCATCTGGGGCGGAGTTGGCACCCATAGCAAAAAAATTAAATATCCCGTTGATTGTTCATTTTCATGGCTATGATGCTTCAGTAAGAGCTGTTTTGGAAAATTTCAAACAGTCTTACATTGAGATGTTTCATGTAGCACGGTTTATTATTGTTGTTTCCGAGGAAATGAAAAATGATTTAATTGCAATAGGTGCACCTGAGAATAAGCTGAAGAAGATTACCTACGCTCCCCATTTTAGATTTTCTAAACTTAGTCCCGATTATAATAGTAATCAAATGCTGGCTATTGGAAGGTTTGTTGAAAAAAAGGCTCCTTACCTAACTCTCTTGGCTTATCAGAGAGCGAAGAAAGTTTGTCCAGATCTAAATTTAAAATTTATTGGTTCAGGTGATTTGTTATCGGTCTGTCAAGATTTGACAAGGTCTTTGGAGATTGAGGATTTGGAGTTTTCAGGCGTTTTGTCACCCGAAGAAATAGCAGAAGAAATGAAAGCCTCTTTTTGTTTTGTTCAGCATAGCAAGCAAGCAGCTAATGGCGATAAAGAAGGTACACCAGTTGCAATTTTGGAGGCTTTGTCTGCTGGTCTGCCAGTCATCAGTACATTTCATGCTGGAATACCAGAGATAATACAGGATGGAGTAAATGGATTTTTGGTAGCAGAGGATGATGTGAAAATGATGTCTTGTCGATTAATAGAATTATATAACGACCGTATTCTAGCCACGAAAATGGGTCAAAGTGGCCGATCCTTTATGGCGGTAAATTTTAATTTGGAAAATTATCAAAAAAAAATAAACGAATTGATTAAAGAAGCCTTGTCAAATGATTGAATTAGTCTCCATTCTAATCCCCAATTACAATAAAGCCTCTTTTTTGAGGGAGGCATTAAATTCTGTTTTGAATCAAAGCTACCAAAATTGGGAATGCATTATAGTAGATGATCATAGTACTGATAACTCCTGGGAAATACTGGAGGAATTCGCTTCTCTAGATTCCAGGTTTCAAATATTTAGCAGACCTGATATTCTTCCCAAAGGTGGAAATGGCTGTAGGAATTATGCTTTTGAAATGTCTAATGGAGAATTTATTCAATATTTAGACTCTGACGATAAACTAGACCCTTTTAAAATTGAAAATCAACTCAATAGAATACAAACCTTTGATGATGTCAAGACAATTTCAATTTCAGAATGGGAATTTTTTGGAGGTGTGAATAGTATTAGATTACTTAATAAGTACCATTTGGAGGAACATCCTAGTAATCCAAAGGAACTTTTTCCGATTTTGTGGATAAATCAAAAGTTCATTCCGTCTTTTTGTTACTTAATTCCGAGTCTATTGATAAAATCAGAATGGAAACAATATTTAGTTAAAAATCAAGATGGGGACTTTTTTTTTAATATTTTATTAAATTGTGATAAACTCGATTTTGCAAATAATGCAATTGGTTATTATAGGTTGCCTTCAACTTTACATACAAGTAGAATTAATACATTTGCTGGCTTTAGATCTGATTTCATGGTATTGAATTCTTATGAAAAAATTTTAGAAAATATTTTCGATAATAAATATATCCTGAAAGGTTTGACCATTAATTATCAAAATTATATTTTAAAATCAATTGATATTTATCCAGTCTTAGCAAAGTTAGCTTGGCTTAGACTTCTAAGACTTGATCCAAAATTGAATTTTTTGGAGACTGAAAAACTTTTTTTTAAACTAAGTAAATATTTAGGTTTTTCAATTTCATATTTGTTAAGAAAAGTATATATAAGAATATATTTATTTTCTAAATGATTTCAGTAATTATTCCTTGTTTTAATACTGGTCTATATCTCGATGAAGCAA
The DNA here is from genome assembly GCA_029945945.1 of Algoriphagus sp. Classification (GTDB taxonomy): domain Bacteria; phylum Bacteroidota; class Bacteroidia; order Cytophagales; family Cyclobacteriaceae; genus Algoriphagus. Next base: position 325,536 of record JAQSDM010000009.1, read on the forward strand.
TTCATAGTATCTTAAATAATAGAATTAAGGACTTTGAGATAATCATCATAGATGATGGATCAACAGATCTGTTAACCTTGAATTTACTAAAGGAAATAAGGTTGTCTGGTATAATTAAAGTTATCACAAAGAAAAATGGAGGTCCTTCTTCAGCACGAAATCTTGGGGTAGCTCATTCCAATGGAGAATTTCTCTTGTTTCTCGATAGTGATAATCGGATCCGACCTGACTACTTGTCAAAAGCCCTTGAGCATATGAATCTAGGTTCCAAGGTAGGTGTTGTTTATAGTAAGCCTCATTTTTTTGGACTTGAAAGTAGTGTAAGCCCTAGATTTGAGGTGATAGATTTTAAGTTTGATGCTTTATTAGCCGGAAATTACATTGATATGTGTTCTTTGGTACGGAAGGAAGCTTTTTTGGATGTTGGTGGATTCGATGAGAATCCAGAGCTTTTTTACGGAGAGGATGGAGATTTGTGGGTCAGAATAGCCCAAAGGGGTTGGAAATTTTATTTTATAGATGAAGTTCTTTTTGACTATCGTATCAGAGATAATTCTCTTATGGGGCAAGTAGATGACCTAAAGAGAACACGAACTCTTCACTATTTTGGGTCTAAACATGGATATTTGATTCATCAACGGTATCGTCAATATTTTAGGGTTTTGGAGAGTATTCAAAAAAAGCCGTTAACTTATTTTTTAAGAATTTTATATTACAAATTCATTTTAAAGAAACCATTAATCAGTTAAATATTATTTAATGCTTTTGTAACTTAATGGAGGTTTTTGAAATTAAAAAGGAATATACCTACGTACGAGAATTACCTGTGAATATTTTGGAATATGATCTTCCTCGATTTTTAACTATCAGACAGTGTAATGTCAGCAGGGGATATATTGAATATGTTAATGATGCTAAAGTCTGTCAATACTATTTATTTAAAGGAATGCACGCTTTAGAAGATTTTTGCCTACCGATACAGCTAAGAGGAAAACATAAAGTTTTGAAACATTTTATTAAACTTCAATTTTTCCCTTTAGTTAAAATAGAAGAGGCGATTTGGATATCGGATCTTTGGTCAAAAAATTATTTTCATTGGATATTAGAATGTCTGCCCAGAATTCTGGCAAGCAGGAAGTTAGGGATTAATTCTCCTTTACTGCTTCCAGAGTATATTTATTTTACGCCATATATACAAGAGAGTTTAAATGATCTGAAGATAGATACTATAACTTTTGATTTTAAAAAAACTGTATCAGTCAAATCCTTGTATTTGCCGAGCCATGATTCTCCATGTGCTTTTGATCCAAATTATTTGTGGGATTTGATTCAAAGTTTTCAGAATATTGATTGTCTAAAATTCAGACCTCCTTTTCGTAAGGTATATATTTCCAGAAAAAACGCATTAAAAAGGAAGGTTTCAAATGAGCAGGAATTAATCCCAATCTTGGAGGAAGAAGGTTTTGAGGTTGTTCAAATGGAGAAATTAACTTTTAAACAACAACGGAAATTGATGAGCGAGACAAAAGTTTTATTATCCATTCATGGTGCTGGACTTGCAAATTTGATATTCTTACCCAAACAATCAAAAGTTGTAGAATTGCTTCCTGATGTTGACCGCTATAATTCCTGTTTTTACCATTTGGCTTCCGCTTTGAGGAAAGAATATTATTATAGTTTTGAGAAAGCTGATCACCCCAATCCACAAGAAGCTAATATTTTTGTGGATTTGAAGAAGTTGAAAAAAATTCTAAACACCCTTTAATACATGTTTTTTTGGCCAAAGCCCTATTTTTATAAAAAATTCAAAACTTCTTTTTCCACCTCTGGAGAAGATATTCAGTTGTGGTAATTACTGAAAAAGCAAAAAAGTTTTTTCATAGATGTAACTGTTCAACATCCAATCCTTGGAAATAATTCGTATTTCTTTTACTTAAGGGTTTGGAGATGAATTGTTGTTGAGCCAAAACATATTTTTAAGCCAATGTTGGTTCCGAACTTACATATTTTCTTAAAAATCGAGATTATCAATTGGTCCAAAAGTCGATGCTTTCCAAGAATATTGGAAACTTTGTTATCAATTAAGTGATATTAGTTTTAAACGAAAATATAGTATTAGCCGAATTTTTTTTTAATAGGAAGTATTGTTATAGCATATTAGATATTTTACAAACCTAAAAATGTATATATTATCTTTAGATTCTTTAAGAGGAATTGCTGTAATGTTTGTGGTTTATTATCATTGGTTCCCGAATATTATAACAAAGGTGATCCCGCTTGGAAGTATCGGAGTTGATATATTTTTTGTACTGAGTGGATTTTTAATTTCGGGTATTTTGCTAGATAAAAAGTTTAAAGTAAACAATAAAATAAGAGAAGTTGCATTTTTTTTTGTTCGTAGGTGTTTACGAATCTTCCCTTTGTATTATGGGATTATTATTGGATTATTCTTTTTTAGTTCAATATTTCCAAATCCAGTCCCAAACTATTGGGTTTATTTTGTTTTTTACCTCCAAAATTTTCTATTTTTTGATTTACAATCATTTATAGGGGGTAAAGTGGCACACCTTTGGTCACTGGCCGTTGAAGAACAATTTTATTTAGTATGGCCTTGGGTTATTCTTTATATAGATAAAAGGTATTTGCATTCGGTTTTTTTGATAGGAATATTTTTAGGTGTTTTTTGTTCTATTTATTTTCCAAATTATCTATATAAAGGCAATCCATTGGTTTCGGTAAATCCATTAACTTGCATTCAATCTTTTTGCATTGGTGGATATTTATCCTATTTAATTCGATTTTCATTAATATCAAATTCTGTGGAAAAGTTTATTAAATTATTAGCATTATTATCGATAGCACTTTATTTCCTTATTAAAATTTTCTTTCCTGAATTACTTGGATTTGATAGGACACTTATCTCATTTTTTGCTGTTTGGATTATTTACTCTTTGGTAAGTAACAAATACGACAAATTTAAATTGATTTTCAACAGTAGTATTCTAATTTTCATAGGAAAAATTAGTTACGGTATTTATATATTTCATAATTTTATTCCTCTTTCTGTAAAGGCATTATTTCATTTCTTAAGTAAAAAATTTCCTGCATTTATTTTTTTTAGAATTAATCCAGAAGAAAACCTTTTATTATTTTTTAGTATTTGTTTTTTTGTTTTGATTGTAATTTCATATTATTCTTTTAAATTTTATGAAAAGCCATTTATTAGTTTAAAAAAATACTTTAAATAATAAATAATATTAATATTTGAAAACGATTTTCTTTACTCTTTGCTCTAATAATTACTTGGCACAAGCAAAATCATTAGGTGATTCTATTTTGAATTTTTATCCAGATGGGAGTGTTGTTATTGGCTTGGTGGATTATCTTGATGAATTTATTGATTATGGTTTTTTTCAAAATATGGAAATCCTACCATTTGATCAATTAGGGTTTTCAGTGTTTGAGGAGATGCTTTTGAAATACAATATTATTGAATTCAATACGTCCGTAAAACCATTTTATATTGATTTTCTATGGAGGAAGTATGGAAACGAAAATGCTATTATTTACCTGGATCCTGATATTTTGCTCTACCGTCCACTTGATCACGTATTTCAGGGATTGAAAAATGACTCTGTTATTTTGACCCCGATGTTTTGTGAGGCACCACAGGAAACCTCTCTGGATGAATTAGTGGCTTTGAGACATGGTATGTTTAATTTGGGATTTATAGCACTTAAATATTCGGAGGAGAGCCTAAGATTGGTACTTTGGTGGAAGGAGCGTCTTCGTACTCATTGCCTGATTGACAAGTCAAGGGGAATTTTTGTAGATCAAAAATGGATGGATTTGGCACCCCTGCTTTTTGACGGTGTAAAAATTCTAAAGCACAGAGGCTACAATATGGCTTGGTGGAATTTTTCAGAACGAAGATTGATCGATTTGGGAAATGAATACGCAGTAAATCAAAATGATCAGCTGCTTTATTTCTTTCATTTTAGTGGGTTTAAGCCTGGTAGTTCCTTTATTACCGGAAGATCCGGTGAGCCTCAGTTTGCTTACCAAGCCCGGCCTGAATTGCTTCGATTGGGTAAAGAATATGAAGAGTTGTTAAAAGCCAATCGATTTGAATTTTTTAGCATTCAAAAACCAAAGCTTACCTTTTTCGCTCCAAGGCGTTCTTGGAAATCAAAATCCAAAGCTTTAATAAAAAAGATACTTAAGAAACTTGGATAGTTTAAAATGACAATCAAGGGAATTTCAATTGTAATCTGCACTTACAATGGTAAGTCAAGAATCACTTCTGCATTGGATTCTATTAGTCAGCAAACCACTTCTTTTCCTGTAGAATTGTTGATTGTGGATAATGCCTCAACAGATGGAACAGCTGAATTTTGCAGTGAATATTTAAATCTGAAAGGCCTTGGTTGGAAAGTGATCTCTGAGTCCCAACCGGGCCTTTTGCATGCAAGGATAGCCGGGATGAAAGTTTCCAAATATGATTGGGTCCTTTTCTGTGATGATGACAATGTCTTATTTCCTGATTTTCTCAATAATGCCTTTGAGATACTTGAAGCTGATAACTCAATAGGAGTGCTTGGAAGCTTGGGTGTTCCTGAAATTAATGGAGAAAAACCTGATTGGTTTGACCAATATGCGCATAGTTTTGCTATCGGACCTCAATTGCAAAATTCTCCCTTATCTAACCAGCTAAGTCATGTTTATGGAGCTTGCTCAATTTTTAAAAAGAAACCAATACTGGCACTTTTGGATAAAGGGTTTTCTCCGGTAATGGTTGACAGGAAAAATGAAATTCTCTTATCGGGAGGTGATGTTGAATGGTGTTGGCTGACCCAATTTTCCGGTTTTAAAATTGAATATTCTTCTGAATTGAAGTTTTTCCACCAGATTCCTCAAAGCAGATTGACTTGGGAATATTACCTGAGATTAAAAGAAGGAATTGCTAATGGAGCCGGACCCTTGTATTCCTATCAATATTTTTTTCAGTTTCCGGACCATTCAGGTTGGCAGTTTCAAATAAGTTATTTGAAACAGTTGTTGAAAGCAAAACTTGTGTTTTTTAAGAATTCCCTAAAGTTGAGATCTAAGCCCAAACTTCCTGCTCAAAAACTAGCTCTCGTCATCCTAAAAACTCAAATGAACTCTTTTTCTGCAAACAAAAAAGATTCATACTCCCACTTCTTACAGTTGAAAAAATACTTTGTTTACTGAGTTTTCTGTAATTATTCCGACCTATAACAGGGATTACTTACTTAGGCGAGCGATTGAATCAGTCTTAAATCAGACTTATCCCCATTTTGAACTGATCGTAGCAGATGATGGCTCTACGGATGGGACAGAAAAGCTTGTCAGGGAATATCAGGAAGTCCACTATTTCTTCCAGGATAATAGAGGGGTTTGCGCAGCCAGAAATTTTGGAGCTGGAAAAGCAACTAAAGAATGGCTGGTTTTTTTAGATTCTGATGATGAGCTAACCTCTGGTTCTTTAACTGCCTTCTTTGAAAATATAACCTCAAATCAAGAATTAAGTGTTTTTCAGGCGGGAGTAAAGCTTGTTTTTTCTGATTTTGAGAAGTTAGAAATACCAAAAAAAGGTAAATACAATCCTCCTCTTTCCGGAGCTTTTACCATCAAGAAAACCCTTTTTGATCGAGTTAAGGGTTATGATGAATCCCTGAAGTTTGCCGAAAACACTGAGCTTTTCCATCGAATTGAACAGGAAGGAGAAGAGACAGGCCTGATTAAAATGGTTTCCCTTATTTATCGTTTAGATCCTTTAGGCAGTAATAGGCATCTTCGGAATATGAGCAATTCAATTTTGATCATTTTGGAAAAACACAACAACACACTTTCTGATAATACCAAAAGATTATACCACCAGATTTTGGGAGTGAATTACCTCAGATTTAAAGAGTTTTCTTCAGCTAGAAAACATCTTCTTTTGGCCTATAGATTTGATTTAAAAAGGCTTGATACTCTTGGGAGATATATCATTTCCTGTTTTCCTTTTTTGGCTAAAAAGCTTTATCCGGAAAATCCCCGTATATGATTCGATTTGGAGGTTTTATTATTACCTATAATCGTTCTGACATTTTAATGGGAACTATTGAAAAGATTTTTTTGCAGTCATTTCCTCCCGAGCATCTTTGGATCATCGATAATTCAGAAGATGATCTTACGTTTTCAGCATTGATTCGGCTAAACGATCCACGGATAAAATACCACGGAATGGGGTATAATGCAGGTCCTGCGGGAGCGGCAGTGAGAGGTTTGGAACTTTGCGGGAATGATGGTTTTGACTGGATCTATTGGGGAGATGATAATGATCCGCCTTTTGCACAGGATTGTTTTGAGCGCCTGCTGGCAATCCGAAACATGAATCCTTTTTGTGGAGTTTTAGGTGCGGTAGGTCAGTTTTTTGATCGAAAAAAAGGAGTTATTAAGCGAATTCAATCGCGATTATTAGAGAAAAAGAAGGCAGTTGAGGTGGATTATGTTGCCGGAAATATGTCAATGATTATAAGTGGGGAAGTAGCTCGGGCTGGTATTGCTCCGGATCCTGAACTTTTTTTTGGCTTTGAGGAACTTGACTTTTGCCTCAAAGTAAAGCGAAGGGGTTTTTCAATTATTGTGGATTGCGGTCTTTTTTTAGAAGCTCGGCGATTATATAGCAGAATGGATTTTGAGAGGCCAGTATATCAAAAGAAAAACAATCTGGTAAGAGAGTATTATAGCTTGAGAAACTTACTTTTCATTTCAGATTCATTGACTTTGAATAGTATGAAAAGGAAGCTTTATGTAAAATGGAGTGCAAAAACTTTATATGGCTTCCGATATGGTTTCCATTACGGATTTAAAAACTTTCAAATGATTTGGTTGGCTTTTTGGCATTATTGGAAAGGGATAAAAGGAAAAACTCTCGATTTAAGTTAATTGGAAGACATAATGAAATTAAAAGAACTTATATATCGCTCTTTGGGATACAGGTTGCAAATCCTTTCCTCAAAGTTTAAATCTTTTGACATCCAAAGAGATTTTGGAAGGATGATTATCAGGAAGGACGATTCAGATATCAGAGTCTTCAAACAAATTTTTTTAGATGAAGTATATTATTTCTTTCCTCAGGATTTTAGTCCCAAAGTGATACTAGATGCTGGGGCAAATGTTGGTTATTCAACAGTTTGGTTTGCATCTAAATTTCCTAATGCTGAAATTTTGGCAATTGAGCCTGAAAAATCCAATTTTGATGTATTGAAGAAAAATACTCAAGGCAGATCAAATATTTTCCCGATTCAAGCAGGATTATGGTTTGAAAAATCCTTTTTAAAGATTCATGATTCAAAATCCGGAAGTTGGGCTTTTGAAACAAGGGTACCAAAAGATGGAGAGAATACAGATGTGGAATCGGTAACTATCCAGGAGCTGATCAGAAATTATAAACTAACTCAAATTGATTTGTTGAAGATTGATATTGAAGGAGCAGAATACGAATTGTTCGATAATCAAGCAGAAGAATGGCTTCCTTTTGTCAACATGATAATGATTGAGACTCATGATAGAATGCGGCCAGGATGCAGTGAACTTATAGATAGGGTTACTAAACCTTTTGGTTTTAGAAAGTTCATTACTAGGGAGTTGTCTATATATTGTAAACTTTGATTTTGGAAACAGTAGCTCTTATCATCGTTACTTTTAATCGATTAGAAACTTTAAAAAAGAATCTTGATCATATCCGGAAACAGAAAAGGAAGCCTGATTTTGTTTTGATTGTTGAGAATGGAAGCATAGATGGGACGGTTGATTTTTTAGAAAATCAAGATGAATTTAATTTTTTACTGAACGGGGACAACATTGGTTGGTCGGGAGGGCTGGATTTAGGTATGCGCTTTGCAAGCCAAAAATGGGAAATTGATTTTTTTTGGTTGATGGATGATGATAGTTTTCCAAGTCCTGAAGTATTGAGGAGTTTATTAGTTGCCAACAAGACAATACAAGAACCTGCAATTATTGGATTAAAAGGATATAATCTAAAATATGGTATTCCACGGAATAATGGGACTTCAGATGGTCTAAATTTAGTTGACTTTGTTTTAGTGGATAATGCTTTGGTACCCAAGAAAATTATGGAAAGTATTGGAACACCTGATCCTGATTTTTTTATTATGGCAGAGGATTATGAATATTGCCAGAGGGCTAAAAGAAATGGATTTCAAGTTTATCTTCTTTATTCACCCAAGGATCTAGTAAATAGACTTCATCTTGGAAGTCAGTCCTCCTCTAGATCGCTTATTTGGAGGGGATATTACCAATCAAGAAATCATATTTTCGTTTTACGAGATCAATTTACTTTAAAGGGTTTATTAGGTTATATCAACCGGCAGCTTCGTTTTATTATTCATGCTTTGTTATTTGGGAAGACTCCTTTACAAACAGTCAAATTTAGGTTGATGGGAGTTTGGGATGGAATTAAAAACAAAAGAGGTAAAACAATTGATCCCTTGACCTTAAAAAGGATATTTTAAATTGAAACTCCTCTTCACCCAAGACGCCTTGGTAAATGCAGGTGCTGAAAGAAGTCATTTAGAAATCTTGTCGAGGTTTTCTCCTGATGTGGAAGTGGTGTTTGTGTACTTTTATCCGAAGCATGATTTGAAGGAGGAGTATCAGGATGCAGGTATTCGCCTGCATTTTTTGAATATACCTGAATCGTATTCTTTTGGGACTGCCATTTTTCACCTTGTTAGACTGATCAGAAAAGAGAAGCCGGATCTGCTGGTTTCCAGCCTGTATCGGGCAGATATCATCACACGATTTGCAGCTTTGATTACTGGTGTTCCCCTGGTCGGAACTCTTGTTAATGATAGTTATGGGCCTTTCGCCAGAAAAGAAAAACCTGGTTTTAAATATCAACTGGTTTATTTATTTGATAGATGGACCGCCGGTATTCCCATCCATTGGATCGCCAATGCTGAATCTTTGGTGGATTCCCACGTGAAGACTTTGGGGCTGAAAAGAGATAAGATTTCAGTTGTTTATCGGGGTCGAAATGTTCCTCCTCCTCGGTCTGTGTCTCCACAGACCGAAACCACTGAAAAAAAGATAATGGCCTGTGAGGACACAGTCCATGGTGAAGTTCCCGTCATTGCGAGGACCGCAGGGACGAAGCAATCTGATTCCGGAGAACAGAGATCCCGATTGCTATCGGGAGAGATTGAGAGATTAGAGGATAAGCGACCAGAGATTGAGAGATTAAGCGTCAATAAAAATAAAAATGATGAAAAGAGAGCTTTTCGATTTCTTTCTTACGGCCGCCTGCTGGAGCGAAAAGGATTTCAGGAAGCGATCCTGGCTTTTTCGGAAGTGGTGAGGCATTATCCTGATTGTACCCTAACAATTTATGGAGAAGGCCCTTATAGAGCTCACCTGGAAAGACTAATTTCCAAACTGGGATTACAAGAAAAAGTGATTCTTCCCGGAAAAATCACCGATCCCCACTGCCTTCTGCTACTGCCTACTGCCCACTGCTTCCTCTTCCCCTCCTGGTACGAAGGATTTTCAGGAGCGCTGGTCGAAGCCATGATGGCCGGGATCCCTATTATAGCATCTGATATTTCCATGAATCTCGAAGCCGTAACTGCAGATAAAAACGCACTTACTTTTCCCGTAAAAGACGTTGGGGCATTGACTCAAAAGATGCTTTACGCCATCGAAAATCCTGACCGAATGGCAGAATTTGGCAAAGCTGCCAGAATAGAAGCGATTCAAAGATTTGATATTGAAAAGATCGCGAAGGAGTATGAGGGGGTGTTGCACGTTATCCAAAAAAACCTCACCCCGGCCCTCTCCTGAAGGAGAGGGAGAGTTTTCCAAAGTAATTGTAGCTGGTAAAATATTGAAATCGAAATCAACATTTGAATTCGAATCTAAAGTCCCACTTCAGAGGGATTAGGGGGTTAAAAATTTTGATGCTCAGAATAGTCATTTTACTGGATTCTTTGAAAGTCAGTGCCTGGGTTTTGGAGGCGATCTTCCAAACGATGCAGGAAAAGAATGCCCGGGTGGTATTGGCTGTGGTCAATCAAAGTCCCAAATCGAGCGGAAAAAAATCTCCTTTTTTATATCGGCTGTATCGGGCATTAGACCGAAAATTATTTCTCCGGCAACCGGATGCCTTTTCCCAAAAGGAGCTGACTAACATCCCCGGATGGGAAATTCCGGTTTTGCCGGTCCAACCTATCCAGAAAAAATACTCGGATTATCTGACGCCGGAGACTCTGGAAGAAATCAGGGCCTATAACCCGGATATCATAATACGATTTGGGTTCCGAATTCTCAGAGGTGAGATTCTGCAGCTTGCCCCTTTGGGAGTTTGGTCCTTTCATCATGGAGACCCCCAAAAATATCGGGGAGGTCCACCCTGCTTTTGGGAAGTTATAAATAAGGAGGAGACTACCGGAGCAGCCTTAATACAACTCAGCGAAAAATTAGATGATGGATTAGTCTTTTATCAGTCCTGGTCCCAAACAGACCCACTTTCCGTCCAACGAAATGCCAATAAGGTGTTTTGGAATTCCAGCTTCTTTATTGCCCGGGTTTTTCAGGAAATATCAGTTTTAGGCTTGACTGATTGGAAACAGAAACTGCTGGACTCTCAGCCAAAATCAGAAAGGAATATCCCGATTCTGACTCCTCCGAATTTTCCTAAAATGCTATCTTCATGGATTGGTTTATGGGGTAGGAATTTTTCCCGGAAGATTTCAGAAGGCCTGAAAAGACCGCATTGGGAAATCACGGTTGCAAAACTTACAAATGGCGAAGATATTCTAAATCAAACCTTTGAATTCAAACCGATTAAAGCACCTGCCAATTTCTTATCGAGAGGTTCGTTTTGGGCGGATCCTTTCCCAATTGAGCATCAGGGAAACACCTGGGTTTTTTATGAGGAGTTTGATTTTCCTTCAAAAAAAGGAGGAATTGGAGTTGGAATCTGGGATGGAAATTACTTGACAGAAACAAAGATTGTCGTAGCCGAAAACTGGCATTTGTCTTACCCTTTTGTTTTGGAGGAAAATGGGCAGCATTATTTAATTCCTGAATCAGGTGAGTCAAAACAACTATTTATATACAGAGCATTAGAATTTCCTCATAAATGGGAAAAACTCGGAATGTTTTTCGAAGGAGAAGCCTACGATCCCACCATTTTAAAAAGGGATGGACTCTATTGGTTATTCGTAAATAGACGGTCACATGAGGGAACTTCAGCTTTTGTCGAGCTTTGCTGTTATTATTCTTCTGATTTAGAAAATCCAAACTGGGTTTCACATGCTTTAAATCCCATTGTTTCAGATGTCCGATCTTCCAGGCCTGCAGGACGAATTTTTGAACAGGACGGTAAACTTTACAGGCCCGCGCAAGATTCAGGGAAACGCTATGGCCATCGAATTAAAATTCAGGAAATCTTGAAATTGAACAAGTTTGAATATTCTGAAAAGACAGTCAGGGTGATTGAGGGGGAGGAAGAAAAAGGTGTTTTTGGAACCCACACCTTTAATTTTACGTCCAATTGGGTTTTTTCTGATGCCTATTCCAGAAAATGAAGATTTTAATCCTTATTCAATCACCTCCATTGTTTTTGTCCCCATGGTCTGTGTCCCATGGTCTGTGTCTCCATGGTCTGTGTCTTCACAGACCATTAAATAACTAAACGTCCACCTTGGTCTGTGTCCTCACAGACCATTAAACAATTACACCTCCACCTTGGTCTGTGTCCTCACAGACCATCAAACAATCACACTCCACCTTGGTCTGTGTCCTCACAGACCATTTTAAACTTTTTTATATATGCATTTAAATGATGGCAAAACCCGCAATTCCCACATGGAATACGATCAGGTTTATTTTTGGACAGATACAGTCAAAGGTTGGAAAAAACTTTTCACAGATGATCAGTACAAGCAAATGATCCTCGATTCTTTTGAAGAGTTGGTTTCAAGAAAGATGGTCAAGATTTACTCCTTTGTAATTATGCCAAACCACCTTCACGTTATTTGGGAAATGAAGGAGCCTAATGGGAAGGAAATGCCACATGCCAGTTTCAATAAATTCACAAGCCATAGTATAGCGAAGGATTTGAAAACCAAAGATCCAATCCGGATTTCAAGTTTTTTGGTTGATGAACCTGACAGAAAAGTGAGGATTTGGCAGCGTGATCCCTTGGCAATTTTGATGGACACAAAAAAGAAAGTGGAACAAAAGATCGAATACCTGCACCTAAATCCTTTGCAAAGTCATTGGAACTTGGCAAATCGTCCTGAGGACTATAAATGGTCTTCAGCATCGTTTTATGAAACAGGTGTTGATGAGTATGGGTTTTTGACTGATTATCGAGAGAGGTTTTAAGTGTTCTGTGAGGACACAGACCTCGGGTGAGCAAATCGTCCTGAGGACTACAAATGGTCTTCAGCCTCGTTTTATGAAACTGGAGTTGATGAGTATGGTTTTTTGACTGATTATCGAGAGAGGTTTTAAGTGGTCTGTGGGGAAATAAGTCAAGGTTTTAAGTGGTCTGTGAGGACACAGACCACGGCTGAGGACACAGGCCACGGGTGAGCAAATCGTCCTGAGGACTATAAATGGTCTTCAGCATCGTTTTATGAAACAGGTGTTGATGAGTATGGGTTTTTGACTGATTATCGAGAGAGGTTTTAAGTGGTCTGTGGGGACATAAGTCAAGGTTTTAAGTGGTCTGTGAGGACACAGACCACGGTTGAGGACACAGGTCACGGCTGAAGACACAGACCACGGTTGAAGACATAGACCACGGTTGGGCATTATTATGAACAGTCAAAAAAGAAAATGAGAATTTTATTTCTGATTCAACGACCTCAGGCACGGGGAGCGGAACTCTTCGCTTGTCATTTGGGCGAAGGATTGATCCAAAAAGGACATGAGGTCAGTTTGATTACCCTTTTTGAAGGAGATTTTGACTTGCCCTTTTCGGGAAAGATTCACCATTTGAAAAGGAATCCATCCACACGATTTTTTGATTTTGGAGCCTGGAAGTCTATCCATGAGATCATCAGAAGTTTTAATCCTGATATCGTTCAGGCAATGGGAGCAGATACACTTAAGTTCATGGTCTTTTCCCAACTTGTTTTTGGATGGAAAGGAAAGATGATTTTTTACAATGGAAGTCTGATCAGCCGTTACATCCGATCCAATTCCGTCAGGCTGTTTAACCAATGGCTTTATAAAAGAATTGATGGGATTGTGGCAGTAAGTAAGGCATCGAAACTTGATTTTGAAAACCTGTTCTCATTTCGGTTTCCCCATGAAGTCATTCCTGTCGGAATCCTGAAATCGGATAAATTTTCCCTGAAGGATCCTTTTCCCAATCCGGTTTTGGTTCATATAGGAGGATTTACATTTGAAAAAAATCATCCGGAACTTCTCCGTGTTTTTTCCGGAGTCCTTGCAATAAAACCTGATGCCAAATTACTGATGATTGGAGAAGGACCTTTAAGAAGTCAAATCCAGGAATTGGCGGAACAAAAAGGGCTCTCTGATTCTGTTTCATTTTTGGGAGCTCATTCCGAACCATTTTCCCTGGTTCCAAAGAATGCCATCTTGGTTTTACCAAGCAAAATTGAAGGAATGCCGGCGGTAATCGGAGAGGCTTTCATTAACCGAATTCCTGTAGTCGCCTACGATGTGGGAGCAATTTCGGAGTTGTTAAAAACCAACATTACAGGGTGGCTTATCCCTGCTGGTGAACCCGATACAATGGTTGAAGCTATTTTAGATCTAACGGAAATGAAAACAAATGACCTTTCCGGGATACTGGATGCAGCCGAACAATTTGCCAGGGAAAATCTGGATATAAAGCAGGTTGCTGCTCATTACGAGGAGTATTATTCAAAATTGCTTTCAGACCCGTCATTGCGATGATTGATCAAGGATATTATTGGTGTAATCACAGTCTCCCAATCAGAAGCAATCTGTTTAATTGTAGCAGGAACTTGATCGAAAGATTGCTTCTCCGCCGCGGCGGATCGCAACGAGAGATCAGACGAAATATTAAATCATTAGCTAATCCTCGACCCCGAAGCAATCTTTTCATTTAAAGATTGCATCGTCGTCGTTCCTCCTCCTCGCAATGACGGTACTAAAATGAAAATTCTTCAACTCATTACCAGACAACAAAGAAGAGGAGCAGAGATATTTGCTTCTCAGCTTTCGTCTGCTCTGCAGTCGAATGGACATGAGGTTGAAGTGCTCTGTTTATTTGATGGAAATGGAGATTTGCCTTTTGAAGGCGAGATTAAAAGTCTTCATGCTGATCCCAACAAACGGTTTTTCGATTGGAAATCCTGGAAAAAACTAGCTGAATTTATTCGGGAGTTTAAACCAGACATCATTCAGGCCAATGCCTCTGAGACTTTAAAGTTTGCGGTACTTTCCCAATTGGTATTAGGTTGGACCAATCCAATTGTCTACAGAAATGCAAATCAGATCAGTGGGTTTCTCAGGAATGGATTGCAAAAAAACTGGAATAAGTTTTTGTTGAATCGGGTGGCCGGGATCGCCTCAGTGTCAGAGGCTTCGGTAAATGATTTGATTCAAACTTTTCAACTGAAAAGTAAACCTATCCGGGTTATCCCAATTGGAATTGATTCAAATGAAATCGATGAAAAGCAAAAGAAAGGATCTAATCTCCTACTTCCTGAATCTTTTCTGATCCAAATCGGTGGTTTGGTTCCGGAAAAAGATCCTCTGGGAATGATCCCGATTTTTGAAAAGCTGTCTGAAGATTTGCCCGATCTGCATTTGGTTTTGATGGGTTCAGGTCGGTTGGAAAATGAGATGATTTATAATATCGAGGCAACTGATTTGGCACAAAGGGTTCATTTGATCCCGAATCAGCAAAATATTTTCCCAATTCTTGGAAAAGCAAAGGCCCTGGTGATGCCAAGCAAAATAGAAGGCTTGCCCGGAGTGATTTTGGAAGCGATGTATTGTCAGATCCCCGTGATTGCTTATGGAGTGGGAGGGATTCCGGAAGTTTTGAAGTCAGGTGAAACAGGTTGGCTTATTCAGCCGGGAGATTCAGATGCATTTACTCAAGCCATCTTGGAATGTCTTTCTTTGCCAGACCAAGCACGGCATAAAATCACCAAAACTGCGAAAAAAAAGGTAGAGGAAAAGTATCAAATAGGAAGAATTGCAGAAGAGTTCGAGGCCTTTTATAAAGAACTTCTTAATCTCTAATCCCTATTCTCTTAATCTCTAATCTTAAAATAAGATTGCCTCGTCGGCTAAATTGCCTCCTCGCAATGACGTTCCTAATCTCCTAATCCCTAATCTCCTAATCCCTAAAATAAGATTGCCTCGTTGGCTAAATTGCCTCCTCGCAATGACGTTCCTAATCTCCTAATCCCTAATCCCTAATCTCCAATCTCCTAATCTCCAATCTCCTAATCTCTAATCTCCTAATCTCTAATCTCCTAATCCCTAATCTCTCTTTCTCTTAATCTCCAATTTCCCCAACAAAAATTGCCCAACAAAATCAGAATCCTTCATCTAATTAAATCCCTTGGCCGTGGCGGAGCGGAAAAGCTTATTCCTGAAACTGCTTCAGTTCACGACCAAACCCGCTTTGAGTTTCATTGCCTGTATTTCTATCATCAGGAAAATAACATTGTGGATGAACTCGAAGCTGCGGGAATCAAGGTTCATCTGATACCGTCAAGTAATTTGGGCTTGTTTTTTCAGGTAGGGAAAGTTCGTGAGTTTGTGAAGGAGTTTAAGATTGATATCATCCATGCACATTTGCCCTGGGCAGGAATTTTAAGTCGCCTCGCCGGAAGGAAATTGAATGTTCCGATTGTCTATACCGAGCATAATACCTGGGATCGATATAATACCATTTCCTATTGGGGCAATCGGCTGACTTTTAAATGGCAGGATGTTGCCATCGCGGTTTCCAATGAAGTAGCCCTTTCGATGCAGCTGAACTCTATTTTTGATCCGTACCGACGCGGCGGAAGACTGAAAGTAAAAGTGATTCAGAATGGGGTGAATACTGATGTTTTTAGAAGGGAGACGGAAGACGGTACGTCATTGCGATCGGAGGAACAGAGCAAAGCAATCTCATCTTATGGAACCGAGATTCAGAGAACAGAGAATGAGAGACCAGGGAACCAAGAATTTGGAGAGAAGAAACAAGAGACAAGAGATAAGAGAGATGAGATTGAGAGAATAGAGAAAAAGAGAATAGAGATTCTCCCAATCCCTAATCCCCAGTCTCCTAATCTCCCA
Organism: Algoriphagus sp.; assembly: GCA_029945945.1. Lineage (GTDB taxonomy): Bacteria > Bacteroidota > Bacteroidia > Cytophagales > Cyclobacteriaceae > Algoriphagus. The sequence goes on from JAQSDM010000009.1 coordinate 341,874, forward strand.
ATCCCTAACCCCCAATCCCTAGCCCCTAATCCCCAATCTCTTAATCCACAGTCTCCTAATCTCCCAATCTCCCAATCTCCCAATCCCCAATCCCCAATCCCCAACCCCCAATCTCTTAATCCCCAGTCTCCTATTCTCCCAATCCCTAACCCCCAATCTCTAATCTCCAATCTCCCAACATCCCAATCTCCGAATCTCAAATTTCAACTTGGAATCCCTGAGGAAGCTAAAGTCATAGGCAAAGTAGCCGTTTTCCGTTCTCAAAAGAGGCTTTGGATCTGGGTGGATATCGCGATTAAAATCCTGGAACAATGCCCCGAGACCCATTTCTTACTAGTCGGTGATGGTGAATGGAGAGACCGGATCCTGGATCAAATAAGAGAGTCAGGCAAGCAGGACCATTTCCATTGGGTTGGGGTGCAGAAACAGGTAATTCCTTATTTATCAATTATGGATATTTACCTGAGTACCTCAGAGTTTGAGGGTTTGCCGATCGCGATGCTGGAAGCCATGTCCTGTGAAGTTCCGGTAGTCGCCACACGTGCCGGAGGAATAGGAGAGATGGTTCAGCATGGAGTGCAGGGATTTCTGACAGAGATAGAAGATTATGAAGATTTGGTGAAATATGCAGTTCAGTTAATTCGAGACCCTGAATTACATTCCCAATTTGCCGCCGCCGCCAGACAAAGGGTCGTTGAACAGTTTAGCATGAAGCGGATGGTGAGGGAGTTGGAGGAGGTGTATGAATACGTGGGAAGGAAAAGGGGATTTGGGAAAAGGGATTAGGAGAAAAGAGAATAGGAGAAAAGAGAAAAGAAAAAGAGAATTGGGATTGGGGAATTGCGGAAGACGGGAACGGAGGCAACTCCCCCTTCATCTCGAATAAAATCCCATAATCAAAATCATTTTAAAAGGGGGCAAGGGGGATTTTATGACAAATAATTAAAGTATGAGGTCATAGGGATGAAGTGTGAAAAAAGTTCGCCGACAAAGCACCTATTTCCCACTTCAGGCCTTCACGCCGTGGGGTTAGGGGGTGACAACAGAATACAACCCATTTTAAATTTCTCATTTTAAATTTTAAATTCAATTCCAGTATTAAACTTCAATTTTCGAATTAATTGTTAGGCGCAGTAATCCTTGTCCTCATTCTCTTTGGCGTCAGCCAACCTATTTTAGGTAACCTTCAGCGGGAACATAAATGGGTGAAAGCAGGCCTTTTGAACCAGATGTTCTGGTACCATATGTTTTTTGGATTGGTATACTGGACTTATTCCCAGTTTAACCGTTCGGATTCAGGCCAGTACTACCTAAAGACTAAGAATTATTGGAAGAACTGGTTTGATGCCTATAGTGCGGGAACGGACTTTGTGGAGTGGCTCGCATTTCCCTGGGTAAGATGGCTGGGTTTCAATTACGATATGATGATGTTTCTGACTACCTGGTTGGGATTCTGGGGCTTCGTCTACTTCTATCTCTTTTTCAAAGAAAACCTTCGCTTTAACCCAAAATTTGAAGGGTATGATGCGATTACCATTTTTATGTTTCTTCCCAATATGCACTTCTGGACTGCATCATTGGGAAAGGGAGCCATTATTTTTGCAGGTATTGGTTTCCTGGTTTATGGTCTTTCCTGGCCGGGAAAACGAATTCCTCACATGGTATTTGGCGGATACCTATGCTATATGATCCGCCCTCATATTCTCTTTGCGATTCTAATTGGAATGGGTGTTGGTTTCGTATTGGGAAGAGAAAAAGTCCCTTTGTATCAAAAATATTTGGTTGCTTTTGGAGCTTTGGCAGTAAGTCTATTTGTTTATGAGGACTTATTAATATTCCTCGGATATGACCCTAATAACGTTGTGGCAAGTTTTGAAGAGGAATCTGCATTGAACTCTCAGAGATTACAATCTGCCGGTTCAGGTGTAGATATGGGGTCTTATAGTCTTCCCTTTAAGCTGTTTACTTTTTGGTTCAGGCCACTGTTTATTGATTCTCCTAATATAATTGGATTGGTGGTGTCGATGGAAAATGCCTTATACATCTACATGTTCAGCAAGGTGTTAAACAAGGATTTCATAAAATACATACAAGTTGCCCCTGCGATGGTCAAGATGTCAGCCGTTGTATTTATTTCTATTTCACTCTCCATGACCTTCGTGATGTCCAATCTGGGGATCATCATCCGTCAGAAATCCCAGATCATGTACTTTATGCTTTTTGTGGTGATTGCTTTTATGGACTGGCAAAAGACCAATCGGGTCCGAAAACGTGCTGAAATTTATAACAGGATTGTGGAGGAGGAACGCATTAATAGGGAATTGGCTGAGGCAGGGAAGTGAGAATAGGAGATTGGAGAAAAGGGAATAAGAGATTGAACTGTCATTGCGATCCACCTCGGCGGAGAAGCAATCTCATTTAAGGAAATAGAGAATAGAGAATAGAGAAAGAGAGATAAGAGATTGTCACCTCGACAAAGGAGAGGTCTTATTCTTTGGAAAAGAGATAAGGAGAATAGAGAAAAAGAGATAAGAGATCGGAGATTGTCACCTCATGGAAGGAAATGTCTCATTCTTTGGAAAAGAGATAAAGAGATAGGAGAAAGGAGATACAGTCAAAAATTAATTATCAATTCAGCAATAAAATAATCCCTGATTGTTATTTTAAACGTTAGTTAAACTTTTTGAAACCTAAAAATTATGGAGCATGCGGAAACTTTTGAGGACTTAAAATGCTGGCAATTAGCTTATAAGTTGAAAAATGTAATCAAGGCAGAAGTTTTACCCAAGATACCAAACTCCGAAAAATTTGAACTTAAATCTCAATTTATCAGAGCCGCCAGGTCTGGAACAGCGAATATCGCAGAAGGATGGGGTAGGTTTCATTACCTCGGTAGCAATAAATTTTACTACAACGCCAGAGGGTCTGTTTCAGAGATTTTAGACCATTTGATTGAAGCGCGAGATGAAGGATATATCAAAGAAAGTGAATATGATTCAATTAGAATTTTGGTGATAGAAACGCTGAAAGTACTGAATGGCTTTATCTTTTACCTGAAGAGAGAACATTTAAAAAAGTAAGTCACCCAATCACAAGTCCCTTAATCACTTGTCTCCAATCTCTGATCTCCAGTCTCTTACTCTCTCAATCTCCAGTCTCTTAATCCCTGGTCTCCAGTCTCTTAATCTCTTACTCTCTCAATCTCCAGTCTCTTAATCTCTTACTCTCTCAATCTCCAGTCTCTTAATCTCTGATCTCCAAGTCTCTCAATCTCCCAATCTCTTACTCTCTCAATCTCCAATCTCTTAATCTCTGATCTCCAGTCTCTTAATCTCTTATCTCCAGTCTCTTTATCTCTGATCTCCAAGTCTTCCAATCTCTTTATCTCTTATCTCCCCATTCCTAAATGAAACCCGGAACCTTCACCATCTCCCTTGACTTCGAACTCCTTTGGGGAATTTTTGATAAAGTTGGGATACGATACAAGCCGGAATATTTTGCAAATACCCGCAGGATAATTCCATTGATGCTGGAGAAGTTTGCGAATTCCGGGATCCAGGCAACCTGGGCCACTGTGGGAATGCTCTTCGCAGAGAATGAGGAAGAATGGAAAGCCTACCAGCCTGATTATCTTCCTTCCTACCGGGACAAGCAGTATTCAGCATACGAGTGGGTGAAGAAATATGGAATCAGGCCGGAAGTTCATTTTGCACCCGAATTGATCCGGCAAATCATCGACACACCAGGCCAGGAATTGGGTTCACATAGCTTTGCCCATTATTATACATTGATGCGGGGACAAAGCCCGGAACAATTCAGGCAAGACCTGAAGGCGACTCAGAAAATCGCTCAGGATAAATTTGGATTAGGGTTGGATTCACTGGTTTTTCCGAGAAATCACCTGAATGAATTGTATCTGAAGATTTGTTTGGAAGAAGGCTATTCCTATGTCAGGGGTAACCCAAGAAATTGGTTTTGGCAGGAAACACAGAATGAGAGTTTTAGCAAAAAATTATTCAGAACAGCGGATTGCTTTTTTTCAATGGGTGAGAGAACTTCTTTTTCTTGGGACGAATTGCAGCCTGTTCCGGAGGAACCTTTAATAATTCCTGCCTCAAGGATTCTTCGTCCTTTTTACAGAAATAACCATTTTATGAATGGACTACGACTGAAAAGGATCAAAAATGAAATGAGCTATGCAGCCCAAAATAATGAAATCTACCATCTCTGGTGGCACCCCCACAACTTTGGCAATGATCCTGTCGGAGCAATTCAAGAACTCGATGAAATCATTTCACACTTCCTTGAATTAAAATCACTGTATGGAATGGAGTCCAGGAATATGAAGGGAGTGGGGTTACGTCATTGCGAGGAGGCCTTAAAGCCGATGAAGCAATCTGTTTTAGGGATTAGGGATTAGAGAAAAGGGATTAGGAGATTTGAGAACAGAGATTAGAGAATAGGGATTAGGGAAAAGAGAATGGGAGAAAAGAGAAAAGAGACTGGAGAAGCGTCAATTCCCCCTTAATTCTGAATAGTATTCCAATAAATGAGATGTCTCGCTCACTCGACATGACTGGTAACCTCCAACTTCCAACTTCCAACTTCCAACTTCCAACTTCCAACCTCCAACCTCCAACCTCCAACCTCCAACTTCCAACCTCTTAACAACTGCTAAAAACCAAACACCCCCGATCTACTCAGTTCGGGGGTGTTTTTGTTTAAACTCGTCTGCGCATCAACTGCTTCTTCACCAGGAGCAGTAACTCGGAAATTCCGTTGATCTCAGCTTCCAGCACCTGCTGTTTTGCTTTGATCTCCATAAATTCCTTCTGCAATTCCCTGAAATCCTGAACCAGGAAATTCAGAAAATAAGCGATTACCGAAAGCAAAACCGTCAGAATCGCCCCGGTCAGAGTTAACAGATAGCCGGAACCGAGCATCTTTGTAATCTATAAGGAACAGGTTCGCATACAATCTCAAGTTCGATTTCCTCGCCCATTTCCCAGGCACGGCTAAGCTTTTCCATCAATTTCAGATGAGCCAGTTTCAGAAAAAGAGGAGTTCCATCTGCTCTCCAGCATGTAAGGGGATAAATGCCACCTTGCTTTAAAGCAGAATCAGAAATCAAGGGCATAATCTTACCTTCTCCACCTTTACCCACACCAACTATCCATCCTTGTTCCTCCGTATGGATAAGATTCAGGAGATACTTTCCTTCCGGAAGACAAGATTCCCTGGGATTGTACAAGGCCCTTGGCGCTTCAATCGTCCTGCAGATAGCCTTACCCATACAGCTGAGATGACCAAGAGTGCGTTTTGGTCTGTACCTTCTGGATAGGATCAATTTCATGGCCTAGACTTTTTCGGTTGTGATAATGGCAGCAGCATTGTTTGCCCCGTTGTTGATGGCATATTCCACACCATTCACCAGTTGGATAAACTCTACTGCCAACACAAATGCCCGATGAGTTCCCGTCAGCGTTGTCTTGTTTAGGGGTAAAGAAATTGCCAATGCCGGGATATTCAGAGGCAACAAGGGAGAGCTGACCGTTTGAACTGTCCTGATTCCTGTAGTAAAATCAAGTCCAACACCTGTTGCACTGATTCGGGAATGAGTTGCACCTCTCGGCACTGCAAGAAAATCCTGCGGAATGAATCCTGCGATTCCTGCTTCCCATGCGGTTGGCGAATCGGTATAGACTATTTCCATGAAAATAGTGCTCCCCAAAGAGGAAGAGGCATTCATCTCCATACCTTTCATAAGGTTCCAGTCGCCCTCTCTCACTTTCCGGTCACCCCGGGTATTAAGCAGGTCCGTTTTGAGAACTTTCATCATTGCCTGCGTAATCCGAAGATTCAGCCGGGAATCACCAATCTTGGAAACTACCGGTCTGAGTGCATCCCGGAGAAGTTTGGATGAACTCGCATTGTCCGCAAACTCCTGGAGGTTTTCCCGGGTTCGGGCAAACTTAGGATCGTTCATGATCCTGCTTTTGCTTACTCCGCCTTTTTCTCGGGCGAGATAACCATCCTTGGTTTTGTAGAATGAGAGTCTTCCAACTCTGCCTTCCAACGTAATTACACTTGTTTGTTTTGCCATAGGAATATGGGTTTTAGGTTAAACATGAGCCTAAATTCATTTGTAAATACCTGATGGACAATTCAATGTGCGGTTTGTGCGTATTTTGCGGAACTTGCAGGTTTATGCGGGTTTGGGAGAGGAGGGGATTAGGGAAAAGGGATTAGGAACGTCATTGCGATCCGCCGAGGCGGAGAAGCAATCTGTTTTGGAGATAAAGAGATTGGAGATAGAGAGAAAAGTGATTGGGAGATTAGGGAAAAGGAAAAAGGGATTAGGTACGTCATTGCGAGGAGGCTAAAAGCCGACAGCCTGTCCCGATCTTTCGGGAAAGCAATCTTTTAGAGAATAGGGATGGGAGAACAGAGATTAGAGAACAGAGAATAGGCGATAAGAGATAGGATACCGTCACCTTGACGAAGGAGAGGTCTCATTATTTGGAAATGGGTTTAAGGGATTAGGGATTAGGGATTAGGAACGTCATTGCGAGCAGAGGAAGGAAGCGAGCCAATCTGTTTTGGAGATAAAGAGATAAAGAGAAAAGTGATTGGGAGATTAGGGAAAAGGAAAAAGGGATTAGGAACGTCATTGCGATCCGGGGAGGCGGAGAAGTAATCTGTTTTGGAGATAAAGAGAAAAGAGATAGGAGATTGGTGAAGCGTCAACTCCCCCTTAATTCCGAATATTTACCTGGAATTGAAATCATGTTCAAAGGGGGCAAGGGGGATTTGGTTTCGGATTTTTTGATTTCGGATATATGATTTCGGATATATGATTTGGAAATAACTGACACCTGTCCGCCACGGCGGATCGATATGACGGAATAACCTCCAACTTCCAACTTCCTTCCTTCCAACCTCCAACCTTCAACCTCCAACCTCCAACTTCCTGGCTTCCAGCTTCCAGCTTCCTGCCTTCCAACCTCCAACCTCCAACTTCCAACCTCCAACCTCCAACTTCCTGCCTTCCAACCTCCAACTTCCTGCCTTCCAACTTCCTGCCTTCCAACCTCCAACCTCCAACTTCCTGCCTTCCAACCTCCAACCTCCAACTTCCTGCCTTCCAACTTCCAGCTTCCTGGCTTCCAACTTCCTGCCTTCCAACCTCCAACTTCCTGCCTTCCAACCTCCAACCTCCAGCTTCCTGGCTTCCAGCTTCCAGCTTCCAGCTTCCTGCCTTCAAACCTCCAACCTCCCACCTCCCACTTCCCACCTCAATTAATTCATTTTAAATTTTACATTTTTAAACCCTTCCCAAATACTGAGACTCCGAAAAAACCAATCCTTTGGATTTTTTCTGAGAAAAGGCCACGTAAACATGTATCTGGTTAATTAAAGGATCATTCCAGGGAAGATCCAGAATTTCCGAACCTGCTTCCCGAAAAGCACCTTCAGCCTTGCTGATTACTTTTTCACCTTCCCGATGATAAGCCACCAGAAATACCCGGTCTGTTTCCCTGGCACTTCCCGACCATGAATTATTCACCCAATTGAACTGAAGCTGATTTCCGGAAATACGAACTACCGAAGCTCCTTCAAAACCTGTGAGATCTCCACGCGAGATTTTAATTTTTTCAGGATTTAGTACCGGATCATTTCCCTGATTATCCAGCGCATTTTTCAACGCCCAACTCATCGCAAGCTGGAAGCCTCGCTTTCCCAGGTCAAAAAACTCCTGATAACCAAAATCCAATTCCCTTTTTAGCGGACGAAGAAATTCCTGACAAACCCTGAAACTTCTCTGATAATAGAGCTGCAGCGGACTGAGTTTTCGTTTTTTTCCGGGATCCGGTTTTTGCCGGATGACCGTCTTTCCGTTCATCTGATAGATGATCAGATTTCCGATTTTACCACTCAGGTTTTCAAGTAAGGGAGACTTACCTATAGCCATAATTGAAAAATTTCAGGTTGAAAGAATAGAAAACAAATTCAAACTAGGATATAAAGTTTGAATTTCCAATAGATGCTTCAGATTATCAGTTAGTTATATGCTGATTTTAAACAGAGTTGATATTGATTTCGCAGTTTAAACTCTGGAGATACCCAGTATAAAGTCTGTAGGAACTCTGTAAAACATCAAATTTTCTCCAGGCTACTAATTGAAAAAAGGAGAGTTTGGAATGGGATGATTTTCTGAAACGACATCAGGGACCCATTCTATCCGAATTCCAGAATTTTTGATTCCCAAAGCAAGAAAACAATGATAATCAGCTAAGATTTTAATAAAACTAAGTATCCGATTGGATTGGGTTAAAAAATGAGTTGAATGTGAAGAACTAATTTCAAAGAATCGATTTCCTCAACCCTTATTCAAGTCCTGACAAACATACTCCAAAAGCTTACATGGATCCTCGTCAATTGCTTTGGCGATCAGGTATAGCTCTGCTGCTGTTAACTTTGCTTTCTGATCTAAAGTAAGAACTCCCATCCTTTGAGAGGTTAATCCTGTTTTTCTAGCAACATCAGCTTTATTAATCGATTTTTTGCTGAAAATTTCTCCAAGTCTTGTCATTCCATTTATTCTTTATTTAAAGGTAATAATTCTTTAAAAAAAGCAAGAAAAACATGATTATTTGTTTTGTTTTATCAAGAATAACATGATATATTTACTGAAATACATGATTAATGATTAATAGAAACAAAGGAGATACTCAGGATTTAGAAAAGTCAGTCCTAATTCCAGCTGATGAGGTTAACCAATTTCGTGAGTCCATTATTAGGGTTTTAGAATTGGTGAAGCTTGAAAAGTGCAATAGGGTACAGCTAGGACATATCAAGAAGATGTATAAGCTGTTAGAAAGTTTAGCAGAAAAAGATTAAGCCATGAAAAGCATAAAATTTTCTTCCGTCTGTAGGAATTGCCTTTCAATAGGAGGCAAGCGGCTATATGGTGAATTCACAAGTTTAAAAGATTTATTTAGAGGAAATTTTGGCATCACCGCAGTGGATCGCCTGTATCCCCTGAAGCCCAAGAATCCGATTTAAAACTTAACACTTTTTCTCCCTGGTTCCCTCACTACCATAATGACCAGAGAGTGACAGCCCGAAAGACTTTCGGGATCATTGATGGAATTCTTCCGTAGCGCGCGAATCGGAAGTCTGGTAGCTCCATCTACTCAATTATTTATTAATCAGTTGATGGCTTGATGATTTATTGTCAGGGAGGAAGAGAATTGGCTATTTCTAAAGGGAAATACGGTTGAAATACAATTGAAATAGGTCCTTCTCGCTCAGGACGAAATACGCTTCGCGAGAAAGGATACGCGACAATCTCACGACCGAAGGGAGCTTATTTCACTCCGAGGCACGAGGAGTGTATTTCGCTTCAGCGTACCTCTTTCATCATCGGACATCCAACTTCAAACACTAAAAAGCATGAAAAAAATAATCATTTTATGCTTCCTGGGAGGACTATGCCCTTTCGGAAGTGAAGGTCAGAGTAAAGTTGCTTTCCCCGCGAGTACCCCTGTCCCGGCCCTTGATACGGTCGGGCAGGGCAGTGGGGCACTTATTTATGGAGAGCTCATCAATCCGGATTCTCTTCACCCGGTCGAACTGGTTTTTTCTCCGCTTCAGCTTAAGCCGGATCTTCAGTGGGAACAGCAAACTTTTCCTGCAGAAATCCGCCACGGGGAATTCTTTGACGGGATTTTAGACCCAAGGGTAAAGAAATTCAGCGTCCGGTTGCCTCAGGTATCCGATGCTGCATACATGAGTTTGAAAGTGGGCGGACATACTATTTTGGAAAACTTTCTGGTTTTTCCCTCTGATTCTGTCATGGTGGGAATGGACCTGTCTAAGCTCCATCTGGTGTTCGGAGGTCCGCAGGCTGCATGGTTTGAAGCGCAGTATCAGCTTCAACTTTCAATGGAAAAACATCGCTTCGTGAATCCTCGAATCCTTTTTGAGTTTGACAGGGAAAAGATGCTTGCCACCGGGGACAACCGGAAAAACTGGGAAAAAGGAAGCAATGGGTTTGGGTCCCGCCTGATGATTTTGGAGCAGGGAAAGGATGGGCTTGACTGGGAAATTGCTTCTGTTTTAACTCCTGAATTTGAGGTTCCTGCCAGAAAAGAACTGGAAGAGTGGAAAGGAAATATTCCTTCCGATCGGTTTGAACTCCTCCGAACGGAGCTGGTTTCAGGTTACCTGGCCCAAAAGTTAAGCTCCCTGAGAAGGTATGGGGTTTCTATGTCCCGGTCTCTTAAAGATTCTGCTGCCCTGGCGAAAATAGGAGAGGTCTATCCTGAAATTCAGGATCATTACAGTTCCCGACTCAAGGAGTTGAAGGATTTGAACTCTGCAGGTTACCTGAACCTGGTTCATGAATGGGTTTTGTTTCAGGCCTCTATTGAGCAAAAACCTGCAATGGATTTAATTATTGCCGGTTATGAAGGAGAAGAAAGAGAACGCCTTCTCTTCACTACTTTGTATTATACCATCAACCGTTCAGAGGATCCGCAAGGTGAATTAACCCGATTTGGTGAATTTTTTACTCTTCCTCAATGGCGAAGTAAGTGGGAAAACCTTTGCAACAGGTATGCTCTCAATCGGCCTTTGATTCCTGCTCAGTTTAGAACAATTGCCGGAGATCCAATCCAACTTAATTCATTTTCCGGAAAACCGGTACTGCTTTACTTCTATTTCTCTACCTGTACACACAGCGCCAATTTCTTTAAAAACTACCTCTGGCCATTGTATGAGGAAACTTCAAAATCGGCAGGGTATAAACTGATCGCCGTCTCGATTGATAATGATCCTGAGCTTTGGAAAAACTCAATTCCGGACTATTCCCATCCTGAGCTGACCAACCTCAATCTTCCTTCAAAGGAATGGAGAGCCTGGCTGGACTATTACCTGTTTACCGGCTACCCCAGAACAATTCTGCTGGATACAAAAGGAAACCTCCTGTCCCTGCGGCTCAAAGGGGAAAACTATGAGGACTTCAAAGCCAGATTTCTAAAGCTGCTTGAAAATTCCGGACAGCCAGCAACAGCCTCTTACAAAAGTCCAATTAACCCTTAACCATATACTTGATGAAAAAAATTTTACTTCTGGGGCTTCTGTTTCTGCTGGTAGCAAAACTGGAAGCCAGACAAGGTACTTTGCCTGAACTGAAAGGAAAAGTACTCAATGCAGCCGATCAGACTCCGATCCCCGGAGTGAATGTAGTGATCAAAGGAACTTCGAAAGGAGGAATAACTGAAGAAGACGGGAGCTTTACTCTTGACCTAAATCCCGGAGAGTTTACCCTGAGCATCAGTTTTATTGGATTTAAAACTCAGGAATTGGATGTTTCTTTTCCGTCAGAAAACTCATTGACAATTCTCCTGGAAGAGGATGCAGTAAGCCTTGCGGAGTTTCAGGTCCTTTCTACAGGATTCCAGGAACTTCCGGCAGAAAGGGCCACAGGTTCCTTTGTTCAGATTGACGAGGAATTGGTGAACAGGCGGGTAAGTACCTCCATTCTGGACAGGCTGGAAGATATTACCCCAGGGCTGATCTTCAACAGGGACCGGCCTGACCTTGGTCCGGGGGAGAGCATCAGCATCCGAGGTAACAGTACCCTTCTGGCAAACCGGAATCCCCTGATTGTGGTGGATAATCTGGCTTACGACGGGCCTGTTGAAAACCTGAATCCCAATGACGTGGAGAGTATTACCGTTCTCAGGGATGCTGCAGCCGCTTCAATTTGGGGAGCACGTGCAGGGAATGGAGTCATCGTAATCAAAACCAAAAGCGGGAAATATGACAGCCCGCTCAGGTTGAATTTCAATTCCAACCTGACCTGGGGACAGGCATTTGATCCCTACTATGCACCTCAGATGAATATCTCTGAATTCGTGGATGTGGAGCAGCGCCTCTTCAATCAGGGAGTTTTTGCCGGGCAGGAGCAGGGATTCGGAAATCCCAAACTCTCGCCGGTTGTGGAAAATCTGATTGCTTTGCGTGATGGGGAAATTACACAATCAGAACTTGATGCTCGTTTGAGCGGATATAAGGGTAGGGACTCAAGGTCTGATTTGAGTAAATATTTTTACCGGACTTCTTTAAACCAGCAGTATTCCCTGCAACTGAGCGGTGGCAGTTCGGCTTATTCCTATCTGTTAGGAATGGGGTATGATACTAACCGGGAAACCCAACAGGCTACCGGGAATGAGAGGATTACCCTCAATGCCCGGCAAAACTGGAAGTTGCTGAACGGCAAACTGAAATTTGGATTGGGTACTTACCTCATTCAATCGGATCGGTCATCCTCTTTTCCGGATATAATCGGAATTGAACCCTATGATCAATTGGTCGACGGATCTGGTCAGCCCTTACCCATCTTCTGGAAATACAGTTCCAGGTTCAAAGAAAGCTTCAGGGATGACGGACTCCTCGATTGGGAATATTATCCATTTAACGAGCTAGGTTTAAGGCCGCGAACTTTCAGACAAACTGAATTAAGAATCAATCCCAGAATTGAATGGGAAATCACCAAGGGACTCAGTTTAGTTTCAAATTACCAATTCTGGCAAAGTAATTCAGAAGAGAATCAGGTAAGCGGATTGGAAAGCTACTTTGCCCGGGATCTGATCAATCAGTTTACTGAAATCGGATCTGTCGGAGCAATTACCAACCGTGTTCCGATAGGCAGTATTTATGATTTTTCCGGAAACCGGGCTTTCAGCCATAATTGGAGAACTCAGCTCAATCTGAACAAAACTTTCGGGAATGATCATGAGCTGAATGCACTGGCAGGTTTTGAGGTCAAAGACTTTCAATCCGATGGAAGGCTGGGAAGAGCGTATGGGTATGACGTTGAAACCGGGCTTTCACAACCCATGGATAATCTGACCTTTTACCCGGATTTGACAACCGGATTTACAAATCAGATTCCTTTTCGTCAGTCCTTCAGCGGTATTATCAATCGGTACATTTCCTATTTTACCAATGCAGGCTATACCTACAAGAGCAAATATCTGGTGACAGGTTCAGCCCGTCTGGACGGTTCAAATCTCTATGGAGTAAGCACCAATAATCAGATTGTTCCCTTATGGTCAGCAGGGATGGGTTGGATTTTGTCTGAAGAAAACTGGATGAATTGGGAGCGGATTGATTACCTCAAGTTAAAAGCTTCCTATGGTTACAATGGAAATACAAATCCGGCAGCAACGGCTTTTACCACCGCGACTTTGTTTACTGCGTCTTCGAACAGATGGGTTGGGCAACCCTGGCTTTCGGTAATCTCTCCTCCAAATCCGGAACTTCGGTGGGAAAAAATTAAAATTATCAATCTGGGGGCTGAATTTGAGCTTTTTGGAAGTCGCCTGAATGGTGGGTTGGAAGTGTACCGAAAAGAAGGCATTGACCTTTTTGGAAGTCAGCCCAATTACCCTTCCTCAGGGCAATCCACCATCACCAGAAATTATGCAAACACCCTGACCAATGGCCTGGATCTTAATTTGTCCGGAAAACTATTGACTGGTGAATTAAACTGGACTGCTCATTTCTTTTATAGCCGGATATCCGAAAAAGTTACCGGCTATGCAGTTGAACCTGTTCCTGCTTCGGTTGCTGCTTATTCCTCGGGTTTATCAGGGATTTCTCCATCACCGGTCGAAGGATATCCCCTGTATTCCATGTTCAGTTTCCCTTTTGCAGGACTTAATCCAGCCAATGGAAACCCTCAGGGGATTCTGGACGGCGAGCCAAGTTCCAATTATTCCGGAATATTGGCTTCTACCGAAATGGAAGATCTGGTCTATCATGGATCATCCATTCCAACTCATTTTGGAGCAATACGAAATCAGTTTAACTGGAGAGGATTTGAATTCTCATTCAATATAAGCTACCGGATGGGTTATTATTTCCGAAGGGAATCTATCGTGTATGATAACCTGAACAGGGGAGAGATAGGGCATTCGGATTATCAGCTCAGATGGCAAAAGCCTGGCGATGAACTAATGACATCAGTTCCTTCTGATCCCTTGAAAGCTGATCCCCAGCGAAACTCGTTCGATTTGATAAGCTCCCGTTCGGTCAGGAAGGGTGACCATATCCGATTCCAGGACATTCAGTTTTCTTATACCCTGAATCGGGAAAGGATGAAAAACGCTCCTTTTAATCAGATTCAGCTGTACAGCTACTTCAATAACCTGGGAATTCTCTGGAAAGCAGCGAAGGATGTAAGAGATCCCGATTTTCGGAATATCCAGGCTCCCCGAACATACTCACTAGGACTTAAAATGAATTTCTAACCTCTGGTAAGGGGTAAAAGAATGACTTGAGAATTTAAGAGTAAAGCTTTCTTCATAGACCTGGGGTAGGGATTTTCCCTCTCCTTCAAAGATTTCCGGCGGCTGGTTACCGTCACCCCTTACCTGACTTAATCTTAATCAAATGAAAAAAATAACATGTGTAATATGGATTTCATTCGCCTTAATATGGGGCGGTTGTGAAGGGTTTCTGGATGCGAAACCCGAAAAAAGCCTGGTCATTCCCGATTCTTTGGATGAGTTTCAGGCTTTGCTTGATGCTGAGCCAAGATCGATGAATTCGATGACCAAAATGGGTTTTCTGAGTTCAGATGAACTGGTCCTGGCAAATCCTTTGGTGAACTTGCTGACGCTTGAGGAACGGGCTTCTTACCTATGGGAAGGGGATTATTACACTCCTGATGATGCCGGAGTTGACTGGGCTTTTTCCTACAGGAAAATATTTTATGCGAATCTGGTAATTGAAGGTGTAAGGGACTATAAGCCCATGAATGAAACGGAAAAAGAAAGAGCAAGGCAGTTGGATGCTGCTGCGAGATTTTATCGGGCATTTGCTCATTTTTCCCTTGCCACCCAATTTATGGGGCCTTATGATCCTTCGAATCCGGATATGCCTGGAATACCGGTACGAAAAGCGGCTGATTTAAATGCAACTAGTCCCTTGCTTACAGCCAAAGAAGTTTTTGATTTTATCCGGGAGGACCTGGAAGTGGCCAGAACAATCCTTTCTCCTAAACCTGATATTCCGACCAGGGCATCGGCATGGGCAGCAGAGGCACTCTTGAGCAGGGTTTGCCTTTACATGCAGGATTATGAAAGTGCCTTTATCCACGCCGGTAACGCATTGAAAATTGCAAATGAGCTTCTAGACTACAATACCCTGAATAAATCACTTCGAAACATTTTCCCCAGATTCAATCTGGAGGTAATACATCATGCCCATATGTTTTCAGGCAGATTCACTTCCAATAACCAGATGTATGTAAATCCTGATTTGTATGCCATGTATGATGCGAATGATTTGAGAAAAACCCTCCTTTTTAGTGCAAGTCCGGTTGCAGGAAGGATGAATTGTTTCGGACGATATACAGGAGAATTTCTATTGTATGGAGGATTGGCTACAGATGAAGTTGTTCTGGACAGAGCAGAAGCAGCCGCCCGAATCGGAAATGATGCACAGGCCTTGGCTGATTTGAATTACCTTCTGGAAAATCGGTATCGAATCGGAGATTTTGTGCCTTATACTGATCTGAAAGGAAAGAATCTGATTAAAAAGATCGCTGAAGAAAGGAGAAAAGAACTGGTGTTCAGGGGAATACGATGGCTGGATCTGAGAAGATATAATCAGGATCCTGAAATGGCTGTAACCCTTGACAGGAAATACAATGGTCTTGAAAATAAGCTGGAACCCGGATCAGCCAGATATACTTTCCCAATTCCTCCCAGGGAATTGAGGTTGAATGAGATGTTGTGAAATGGAAAAAAAGGGGAGGAATTTCCTCCCCTTACCTTAAAGATTAATTTCCGTGGTATACGAAAATCCCTTCTTTCTCCATCGGAGCAGAACCATTGGGTGCAGTCCGGGTACATACTTCTTCGGCTTCATTGCACTCATAGGTAGTTGGACCCGGAATCAATCCGGTGACATTTCTCCAAACTGAACCATCCAGACCATACTCAGGTCCGGATTGCGGTCCGGAGAAAGCCATTGCAAATCCAGCTCCCAGCACCAAAGCAAGTACTGGAAGCAGTTTTCTTAGTTTATCCATATCAATGTCCCTTTTTTTAACCGATCAAAAAAGGGTAAACCGCTAGGGTTGTTTGCCTACTCTGTTCAGGGTTTTCAGCTTCTCCCTGGGGCGGTCATCAGTAGTAAGCTTGCCTCTCAACTCAAGCTTCGGAGAGGAATGACCTTCCTTTCATTTTATCATTTTTTGCAGTTTCTGTTCCCTTCAAGTTGGAAACTGCAGAGCGGTGGGTCCACCTCACCGCTCTCTTTTTTTTCTTCATCATTTCTAATTCAGTGTTCGGTATTCCAAATTATTTTGATGCTGCTCTTATTTTGGATTTCGCTTTCACCTTCAACCTTTAATCTTTTAAACTTTTTTCCTTCCCAAAGATTTTCAATGTCGAACTACCTATCACAGGATTTTCAATCTGACTAAACATTAACCTCAAGCTTTCCATTTCCTACCCGTGGTTTGTGTCCTCACAGACCACTTCGATTTTTGTGATTAGTAATGTCGAACTACCTAACAAGGATTTTCGATCCGATCCAACATCAACCTCAAGCTTTCGATTTCCATTGCGCTGGTAACTAACTCACATTTCCATATTAACCAACTGCACCATCGCTGCCACATTGGTTCACCTAATTTCCCGGGGTTTCACCCCGGGCTATTAAAAGTTTGATCCCTTCTGGATCCTGATTCCGTGGAGATTGGAATTTTTCGATCTGATGGAAGTGAAGGTCTCTTCCAATTTTAAATTCCTAATTCTCAAATTTTAAATTCCAAGGATGGGTCTCGCTTGGCTATTATAGTAAAGGCCTTCTGCCTTTTTTGAATGATGAGTATTTTCATTTCTACCAATCGGAAGTCCTTGCTTAATTTGACCACTAATCAAGCTCCCTCTCATTTAGGAGAGGGCTGGGGTGAGGTAAATCCCCGCTTTTCGATATTTGTAATGTCGAACTACCTAACAAGGATTTTCAATCCGACCAAACATCAACCTTTTCACTTTTCCACCTTCCAACCTTTCACCCTCCACCTTTCACCTTCCACCTTTCACCCCCTGTCTTGATGGATTGAGGTACATCCCAAACACTGCGATTCCGACAAAAACTAAATTCAAAACAAAATGCTCCGCCCAACCCAGATTTTCCAAAATACCGGCACAATTGCAGGGAACTCTTGGAAAAGCTCCCGCCCAAATCAACCCGACATAAGTAGTAAATACTGAAAGCACCAAAATACTCCCAAGATATCCCCACCAACGCGTCACTGAAAAGAGCAGGAGCAGGGCAAGCAGCAACTCAACTACCGGAACTGTATAGGTTAATATCTCTGCCAGTTCGCTTGATAAAGTCTGATTGTGAAATGCCTTCCGGCTTTGGTCAAAACCAATAAGTTTATCCAATCCGGTATAGGTCCAGAGAAAAATAAGAAAAGCAGCAGGTGCAGTTTTCAAATTCATAATCCTACAGTTTGTTTATGAAAATTAACCTCTTGCTTCCTTGTTATGCCATGCCATTTGTCATCACTAAAAAATAAATGCTCAAAAACATGCCATGTGGCAGGTTTTTTAGGTTTTTTTTTCACCATCCCCTTGGATATCTTGAATAGGAAGATAGTTCACATTACATTAACATTCAATTCTTAGTTTGTTTTCGAGTTTTGGCCGATCTTTTTTTTCTTAATGGCCTGATAATTAGTGATTAATTAACTCTAACTGTTTCGCATATGGATGATTTTAAGAAAAGGATGTGGGAGGACTATCACCAAATAATTCCCCTTTCATTAGAAATTTATGAGGATGTTTTCAGATCCCTCATTCTTAAAAAAATCAAAAAAGGTATTATCATCAAGCAACCGGGAACAGCCGATGGAGTGAGTAGATATCTATGCGAAGGGTTTATCGGTGAATATGTTTATGTAAATGGTGAATATGTATTGGAGCAAATTTTTCAGCCTACCGATACAGTTTTTGATGACAGTTCTTTTTATCCCCAGATTAAAACTGATGTTTTTTTGAAAGCCTTAAGTGATGTGGTTTTTTTGGAATTTTCAAAAGAGTCCGAACTCATGGTAATTAAAAAGTCGAGAGAGTTGAATCGACTTTCCCACTTTGTAATTCATCGTCTCACCGAAAGGAAAAGCAACCTGAACCGAATTCGGTTAAAAAGATTGGAAAAAGGGTATCCTGATTTGCTGAAGGAGTATCCGGGAGTTGAAACGGTATTGACCCAGTCCGATATTGCCTCATTTTTTGCTTCAAGTGTTCGATCTGTTGCCAGGCTTCAGGCAAAACTTAAAAAGGAGGATAATGGATCGGAATGATTTTCCTGTTTCATTGAATCTTTCCACTCCCCGACTGGATATAGAAGTTTTGATCTGGGCGTGGAATTGTCGCCTTTTTATAAGTCCCGGAGAACTTGAAAAGGCGAAGAGCCAAAAATTAAATTGGTTTGCTTCTTATCTTTTCCCTGAGGCGGAAGAAGGGGTTTTGAAAGGAACAATGAAGTTTTTCCTATGGCTTTTTTTGGTTGATGATCTGCTTGATTCTGAAAACCAGGACTCGTCGCAGGAATTTTTGAATCAACTCCTGAATCACAAAACCGGAAGTTCCTGTGGAAGATTTGATGTTTTCCTTGAAGTGCTGCCGGAAATCAAGGTATGGTGGGAAAGCCTTGGCGGAGAAAAATGGCAAAAAGCCTGGAAGGAAAACTGGGAGCATTATCTGGACGGACTCAGATGGGAATTCCAAAATAAAAAAAATGGAATAAGACCAAATCTTTCAGATTACAGGCTTTTCAGACCTTATTTTTCCGGGGTATTTCTTGCTATTCACTTATTGAGACTTCCTGATCTGGTCGAATCTTGTGAATCAAATTTGCTTGAAGGAAAAATAGCGCGATTGATTTGTTTATGCAATGACCTGAGTTCCGCAGAAAAAGAAAAACAAGTCGGCGATTTCAATAACGAGTTGTTGTTGATGATAGTCGAACATAGAATCAGCCCAATTCAGGCAAAAACATACTTAGTTACGGAAATAAAAAATCTTAGTAAGGATATAAAATTACTCACCGTACAATCGGCAAAGTCTTCCCTCTCATGTACTGACTGGACCAGGAGGCTGAATTTGCTTTTGGGCGGATGCTTATTTTGGGCATCTCAGGATACAAATCGATACCAATCTACTTTAAACGGTCATACAATCAAGCTCTGATTTATGAGGAAATGGATTTGCTATGCTAAAGAAACGATGTGTAATTTATCCAAAAGACGTCCAAATAATTACCGGGAGAAGTGAACGCTATGGACAGGCCCTGCTTAACAAAATCCGGGTTTATTTTAAGAAGGAGCCACATCAATTAGTGACAATAAATGAGTTTTCAAGTTTTTCAGGAATTCCCAGAAAGGATATAGAGGGGTATATGTAAAGAGAGAGATTGGGGAAAAGGGATTAGGAGATTTGAGAACAGAGATTAGGGAAAGGGGATTAGGTACGTCATTGCGAGCAGAGGAACGAAGCGAAGCAATCTGTTTTGGAGATAAAGAGATAAAGAGAAAAGAGATAGGAGATTAAGAGATAAGAGTTTAAGAGATTAGGGAAAAGGGATTAGGTACGTCATTGCGAGCAGATGAACGAAGCGAAGCAATCTGTTTTGGAGATAAAGAGATAAAGAGATAGGAGATTGGTGGAGCGTCAACTCCCCCTTAATTCCGAATATTAGCCTAGAATTGAGACCATTTCCAAAGGGGCAAGGGGATTTGAGATTTCGGATTTTTGATTTCGGATTTTTGATTTCGGATATATGATTTGGAAATAACCGACACCTGTCCGCCGTGGCGGATCGATATGAAGCAATAACCTCCAACTTCCAGCCTTCCAACTTCCTGCATTCCAACTTCCAACCTCCAGCTTCCTGCCTTCCAACTTCCAACTTCCTGCCTTCCAACCTCCAACTTCCAACTTCCTGCCTTCCAACTTCCAACCTCCTGCCTCCAACTTCCTGCCTTCCAACCTCCAACTTCCTGCCTTCCAACTTCCCTCACTTTGAAAATGAATGCAAAGCTTTGTCTTGTCGTCTGAGAAAAAGCTCTCCTAAAAAAACCAACCATTGATGTAGCGAACTCATTCCTCAATTGCGTCATAAGAAAAACAGCATCAATGATCCTATTTTTCCGCTTTTCCCTTTTAGTATTTCTTTGCAGCTATACGGTGGGAGAAACGGAATCGACCATGGAATTCGCTGATTTCTACCATGTGGAGGGAGTTGGGTATCGCTTTGATTCGGACTCGGGCAAATACCATCGGATGGATTTCTACAGAAAAGATCCCTCACTTTGTCAAGGGAGTTTTGTGATCACAGGAATTAAGCGGGACAGAAATGAACCAGCACTGCAAATCGAACGTCCAAAAGAATGTGATGAAATGCATGAATTGGTTTGGGATTGAAATCGGCAAGAATCCTCTCCAAAACTAATGCTGATTTAGGTATCCGGTTTGTTCAATTCATTTGCTGTAGGGTAGGAAATTGAGTTGGATGTTCTTAAGTGGATTATACCAACGTCTGCGGGAAACTACCAGAGATACCTTTACCAGTTGCTTCAGAGCACTTTGCAGTTACTGTGGGTTCAATTGTGTGAGAAACTGCAAACTGAGAACTTAGATTATTTAAAAAAAACTAGAGTTAAGTTGATTTGAACTGGTCGGACCAAGAGCTGATCGACGGTTGCAAACGTCGGTCAAAGAAACATGAGGAGTTTTTTTTCAAAAAATACTTTGGCTACGTCATGGGAATCAGTCTGTCCTATGCAAAAAGCCGGGATCTGGCGCTGGAAATTACCAATGACTCTTTTATGAAATGCTTTGATTCATTTAAAAAGATGGATGAAGCACGCTCCCTCAAACCCTGGCTCAGGAGAATTACTGTCAATACGGCGATAGATTATTACCGAAAAAACAAGCGGTTCCAAAATCACCTCGAGGCAGATGGAGAAACTCCCGTTTTCGATGAGGTTTATGCCCCGGATCAGTTGGCTTATGAGGATATTATCAAACTTCTTAATCAGCTGCCTGAGGATCAACAGTTGGTATTCAATCTCTATGAGGTGGAAGGATATAGTCACAAGGAGATCTCAGATCACCTGGAAATTACCGAAAGCTCTTCCCGGGTTTACCTGATGCGGGCAAAAACCAAGTTGCGTCAGCTGATCCAACAACACATGATAGAATATGCAGGAAGATAAAACAACAAAATGGTTGGCTGCCGAGCTTCGGAAGAAGCAGGAGGAAAGCCCTCTTCCCTACGAATTGGGTGCCTGGGAGGCATTTGAGAAAAAACGAATTGACGGATCCGGCAAAAAAGCAGGCTTTTATTGGCTATCCGGAATAGCAGCTTCCCTTGCCATTCTCTTCATTGCAGGTGGACTTTGGCTTTCCCGGGAAACTGAATCAGGAGGAAGATATTCTCTTTCAGAACAGACAGCTTTAGAAGAAAATACGTTGAGCCAGGAACCGATTGAGGAAAAACCGACGATCGCAGCAGGGGAGAACACAGGGCTTGGAGATTCTCCTGCATTGGCATCGGTTGAAAAGTTAAGTTCCGAAAATCAGGCTTTAAACGCTGCATCAAATTCTTCCAAACAGGTAAACTCAAAGTCAATCTCGGATACAAAATCTATAGAAGAAGAACTTAACCCGGTCAAAAGTTTGGTTGAAACGGACCAAAAAATCTCTGAGGAAAGTATCTCAAAGACCAATCTTTTTCCACCAACCCAAATAGCCCCGGAGGGAAAAGCTGGAATGGAAACTTCCCAAACAGAAGTTCCTGAGAAAGTGATCGCCTCCCTGGAGTTGCCCAAAGAGCCGCAGTATACGGAAGAGGAAATCAAAGAGATTCTGAAGACAAAATCATTTGCTACGATTGTCATGGGACTTTCGCCTGGATTTGGAGCGGCTCAGGGCCCTGAGCAAACGACCAGCGGTGCGAGTTTGGGTCTTGGTGTGATGGTCGATATGGACATCATCGGTAAATTAGCAATGGGATCAGGTGTCGCATTAAACTACCTGAATCAGGCAAGTGAAAGCCAGAATTATGCGCAGATTGCCGGATTTGCATCTCCGGTAACAGAGAAAAATGAGATTGCCCAGGTGCAGGTAGATATCCCGCTTTATTTCAAATATCCCGTCAATCGAAGTCGGTCCATTTCAGTTCAGGCAGGATTTTCCAATCTCGTGACCTTCAATCAATATGCCGAGCAACAATCCACTTATACCCGTCAGGTGGCGGTATTGGATGCAAATGCAGCAGGTTCCAATTCTTTTACGCTGAAATCCGAATCCGTTAACCAATCGGCAGTTTTAGAAGTGCCGCAGAATCGATTTTATCCTTTTGCCACAGCAAATTTTGGGGTAAATATTAAATTGTTTGAATCCAAAAAGACAAAATACGAGGTAATGCCGTTCTATAATTATCCCCTTCAGGAGTTTTCCGGATATGGGGAAAAACTGGGAATGTTTGGTGCCTCGTTCAAAGTGAATTTTGGAGGAGCCCAAAAGAAATAAATTGAAGTACTGAACCAACGAATAAGCACCTCAGAAATGAGGTGTTTTTTTTTGACCTGAATTTTAACTGCCATTCTTAAATGGAGGCAGATTTCTGATTCAGGCTGAAATCCTCTGCAAGGGTAGTTTCTGACCATTTAAATCAAGATCAGGGATTTCAAAACTCCCAATTTTCCCTGAAGAGGAGATTTAGATGGGGCCGGAAGACCGATGACCGAAGGCCGAAGAAATCCAAAATCACATGTTTCTTTGGATTTTCAATTGTTAAAATAGAGGAGTGGCAAGATTGCGGATAATCAGACAATGTTTTCTGTATATCTGCTTTTCTGCCGGTAGACGAATTTTCATTAAGTAAGGGGCCGGAAGACCGATGACCGAAGAAATCCAAAATCAAACGTTTCTTTGGATTTTCAATTGTTAAAATAGGCTAGTGGCAAGATTGCGGATAATCAGACAATGTTTTCTTTATATCCGCTTTTCTGCCGGTAGATGAATTTTCATTAAGTAAGGGGCAGGAAGACCGATGACCGAAGAAATCCAAAATCAAACGTTTCTTTGGATTTTCAATTGTTAAAACAGACGAGTGGCAAGATTGCGGAAAATCAGACAATGTTTTTAAACTTTTGAAATTCGGTTTTCACCTCAAAAAAAAATCCCGAAGCCCCACCCGGTAGCTTCGGGAATAAAGAAAAATGGAATTTTAAAAACCTTGGTTTTAATCCAAAATCTTAAAAATAAATTCTTGTTTTAGTAATTGATAAAATTGGTGATCAGCTGAATATCCAGCTTTTTGTCTCCCGTTTTTTCGGCATTCAACCCTCTTAGAACAAGCGTGTACACACGGTTTCCTTTGAGTTCCAGAGTTCCGGATTGGATTAATGTCTCACCGGTTTCACTTGATTTTATGGATATGGTGATGTTGCCTTTGTTTAATTCTTCAAAATCAGAAATCGACTTGAAGGTGGATTCAGCGACAATTGGGGGGCTGATTCCGGAGATCTCCACATACACTTTTTCCGAATCGGGAGATAAGTGTACGAACCGCAATTGTGCTTTTTCGGCAGTGGGCTCTTTCCAGATGTCTTTTACCAAAATAGCATCAATTCCAGGGGCTTCATCTGCGACAAAAACCGAATAAACCGAATCTGCCTTAAGTTCAAAGTCTTTCTCTAACAAAGATGTAGCGGAGTTGAAAGCCGAAAATCGGAAATCCCGCATCCCCGGATAAAATGCGCTGTAAGGCAAAATCTCGGCATATCCAACCGGATTTTGGTTAACCCGATTTTGGTTGGCATAGATATCCATAGCCGGAGCTCCTGAAGACCCCTGAAAAATAGTGACGTAGGCTGCAGGTGGCAACTCGGGTGAATCGAGGTTGTCCATACACCCGGTCAATAAAAATGATCCGGCTAATAATCCTGCGGCCATTTGCATTGTTTTCAATCGGAGTTTCTGATGAAATGGAATAATGTTCATACTTTTTTGTTTGGTTAAGTTTTCAAATTCCTCCCCAAGACGCAGCAAAGATTGTTTCCGCTTCTCCCTTCGCTAAAAAAATATGTAAATGAAAAATTTTGCCGGTTAAGCCATTTGGAATCAATAGAATAGGATTTGATTTTTTTTGAAAATCACTGTGGCAGTGAAACGCAGGAATATTTTAAGAGGAGGATTGGGGAATATGTCAACCGGAGATTCAAAAAGCAGTTTATTCCAAGGTTAAATCGTCCAGCCAAATTCCTCATCTATTTGATCCTCAGATTCAGTTTTAATACAATCAATCCTAAAAAATAGGTCTGAGGTGTAAAATAAATCCTGCACTCTCCATTAGGTAGGACTCTTAAAGTCTGAAATCAGAAGGTTGAGGTTTGAAAAAATAAAACCAGACCGGAGGGAGAATCAGAACCTTCCAACCTCCAACTTCCTTCTTCCAACTGTCAATAAGACTGCTTCTTCGCACCTCATCGCAGTGACGTGACCGATAAACGAATCATCGAGTTCCCCCTTCAGGGGGTTAGGGGGTCAAAACACCTCCAAATCCCCTAAGCTCCAGCCCCAGTTGAGGTTCATGGGTTCGGAGTCTTCACTTACTTTTCTCAATGTGATAACAGGTCCGATGGATAAGACGGGAAGAATACCAAGATCTATTGCCTTCAGATTTGAATTATCGAGTCCCGAAAGACTGGTAAACCTGGAAGCACTTTGTTTTTGAATGCTTTTGAGTTCTTTATGGAGCTCTTTTTTTTGAATTTTTCCGAAGGAATCCAGCGTAAAAAGGTCTGTAATCCGAAGTTCTCTCCCCATTTTCCCGTCCTTGATACGAAATATCAACAAGTAGGATTCTCCATCGGAGATGAATTGATAGGGGAAGAGCGGACAATTGGCATACCGCCAGTTCAGAAAGCCGGGCGCCAGCCGGGTTTGAATTCGGGAAGGGGAATTCTCTTTTTTTTCAATCTCGCTAATCAGGTTTTGAATCGTACTCCAGTCGGAAGAGAACACCTTTTTTGAACCGGAACTTCCCATGTGAAACTTCATTTTCAGAGGCAATTTCCCCCATTTCTCCCAACCTATTTTTAAGTAGCCTGGTAAACTCTGTGTGTTGGGAGTATTGTAAATCAGTTGAGTCCCATCTGCTGAGATTTGATCAATCAGATCCAAGGTTAATTTGGTGAAAAGGCCTTTTCCCTGGAAATCAGGATGAATTGCAGTGTCCACAGCTCTGCAGGCTCTTATTGTTTTTCCTTCCTGATTAAACTCCCACTTCAAAATGGCCCGAACTCCAATGATTTTATCCTCTTCCTCCGCCACGAGAATCGGTGACTTTCCGAAGGGATTATCCAGATGTTTCCATTTCCAAAGGGCCTCAGATTTCGGGATCAAAGATTCGCCCAAAGATTCCCTGAGTAACAGGATGATTTGAGGGATGTCTTCTTCTGTTCCGGGTCTGAAAATCATGGTTTGAATATAAGGGAAATGTTATTGAGTTGGAGGTTGGAAGGTGAAAGCTGAAAGTTTGGAGTTGCCGATTCCGCCGCGGCGGACGAGGTGACGGTTACTAAATCTCTATTCTCTTAATCTCTATTCTCTTAATCTCTAATCCCTAATCTCCAATCTCCCAATCTCCATTCTCTTAATCTCCAATCTCCTAATCCCTAAAACCCATTTCCAAATAAAGAGACCTCTCCTTCGTCGAGGTGACGGTTACCTAATCTCTCAATCTCTATTCTCTTAATCTCTAATCTCCCAATCTCCATTCTCTTAATCTCTTAATCCCTAATCTCTAATCCCTAAAACAGATTGCTTCTCAACCTCGGCGGATCGCAATGCCGTAACCAAATCCCTAATCCCTATTCTCTTAATCTCCAATCTCTAATCTCTAATCTCTAATCTCCAATCTCCAATCTCTAATCTCCCAATCTCCAATCTCCAATCTCCCAATCTCCAATCCCCAAATCTCTTTTCTCTTTTTCTCCTAAACAATTTCTCTATATTTGAACAGCCCTTTTTCCCTGAATTAAAATGAGAAAAATTCTTTTTTACATGGTCTTTTCGTTCCTGATGGCGAGTTGCATCAGTAACAAACGAATTACCTATTTACAAAACCTGCCTGAAAATACGCCGATTGAACTGGATCAGTTTATTCCTTTTGCGGAGGTGGATTTCAAATATATTCTGCAACCTTTTGATTTAGTGGAGATTGATTTCGCTTCTTCTGATGAAGAGTTGACGGAAGCATTCTCTTTTCAGAATTCAAGAAGTGCCAGTGGAGTAGGGGGTGGAGGAGCAGGAAGTGATCCATTGTATATGAATGGCTATTCCATAGATCAGGAAGGAAATGTGGAGGTACCCAAGCTTGGCAAAATAAAAATTGCAGGGTTGAACGAGGAAGAGGCTAAAAATCTTGTTCAGGAGGAAATCAATAAGTTTTTTAAAGAACAAGTTTTCGTCAAGCTCCGAATCGCGGGAATCAGATACACGACCCTGGGAGAGTTTAACAATGTAGGCGTAAAGATCATTTATAAAAACCGGGCAACTATTTTTGATGCTTTGGCCAACTCAGGTGAAACATCAATTTTGGGTAAGAAAAATCAGCTTTTTATCATCAGGCAATACGATGGAGGAACAAAAATCCATCAGATTAACTTGAATGATCGGGCCTTACTTGCCAGCCCCTATTATTTTATCCAGCCAAATGATATCTTGTATATTGAGCCGATGAAAATCAGACAATTTGGAACGGCTGACAACCTTGCCCAATCTCTGCAACTGTTTGCAACTTTTCTGGCATCCGGCTTGCTGATTTATGGATTGATAAGCGGAGGATTTTAACCTATGGAGAAATTAGATCTCAGCAAACTCGATAACGAGGAAAAAGCACTGGAGATCAGGTATGTAGTTGCCAAATACATTCGTTATTGGCCCTGGTACCTGCTGTTCATTACTTTTTTTGTAAGCGGTACTTTTTTGTTTCACCGGTACACGGTCGATGAATATGAGGTAAGCGGTTCCCTCGTGATCAAAAATAACGTCACTCCTGAATCCAAGATTCTCGATCGGTCGAATATTTTCTCTTCAGGAATCAATCTTGAAAATGATATCCTTCGACTGAGATCCAAAAACCTGGCTCGCGAGGCTTTGGCCAAACTTCATTTTGATGTGGAGTATTTTGCCAAGACTAATATCAAAGCAATTGAACTCTATAACCGGGCTCCAATCAGAATTGAAGTAGATTGGTCGCATCTTCAGGTGACGGATGTTCCTGTAGAGCTGGAAATTCTTTCAGAAGAAAACTTCCGCCTGATACCCGAAACTTCCGGGTTTTTTGAGATGAACTCTGCCATGGCAGCGGGAGATGAATCAGTCTATGATAAGACTTATTCTTTTGGAAAGGAGATTGAAACAGCCCGATCCAAATTCACGGTCTTTCTTGTAAATCCATCACAGGTGGGAGAAGTGCTCATCTTTCAATTGAAAAACCCTGCCTCCCTGGAGGATAATCTGGCAAGGTCTGTACAGGTGAGCCTGCAAAACGAATACAGTTCGGTACTTCGACTTACAACCACGACCAAGGTGGTTGAAAAAGGCAGAGATTACATCAATGCGTTGATGGAGTCCTATATCGATTATGACCTGAATGAAAAGAATAAAATTCAGGAAAATACATTGGCTTTTATTGAGCAGCAGCTTGGGTTTCTGGAGGATTCCCTGAAAGACAAGGAGAAAGAACTCCAGGACTTCAAAGTGGAAAATAAGATGCTCGATGTTTCGGCGGAGTTTTCCAATATTCTGGGCAAAATGAATAACCTGGATGAAATGAATGTGGAGATCGACTATCAGTTGGAGTACTTCGAGCAAATCCAGTCTTACATGGAGCAAAAGAGCAAGGATTTTTCTGACGTGATCGCCCCTTCTATAATTGGTGTTCCGGATCCTTTGCTGAATGGACTGATTCAAACTCTGGTGAACCTTTCTCAGGAGCGCAGGAAATTACTGGCGTCAGTCAATGAAAATCATCCTGATGTAATCAAAATAGACGTTCAGATGGAAAAAGTTCAGGAAAGCCTTTCCGAAAACATTGTAAACCTGATCGATAATACCAAAAAGAAAAAGCAAACCTTACTTAAAGATATTGCTCTTTACGATGTGGAGTTTTCAACCCTTCCCGAGTCTGAATCTGAGTACACGGGGATATTCCGGGAGTTTAAATTGAGGGAGTCACTTTATACCTACCTCTTGGAAAAAAGAGCGGAAGCGGGTATTGCGAGAGCTTCCAACGTCTCTGACAATGCAATCTTGGATTTGGCAAAACAGGGAACACTGGTATTCCCAAAAAAGCAACAGAACTATGGTTTGGCGATTGTTCTGGGGTTTTTGATTCCATTCGGTTTCGTTGTGGTCAGAGATATGTTTGACGACAGCATCAAAGATCAGCGGGACCTGAAAAAACATTTTATGATTCCGCAGCTTGGTATAGTTGGATTTAGCGAAAAGGATACAAATAAAGTGGTGTTGGAGCATCCAAAGTCTGCAGTGGCGGAATCTTTCCGTTCGCTTCGATCTGCGATTACCTATCTGGCTAGCGGAAAAAACACCAAAAAGATCCTGGTGACCTCTTCAGTTTCCGGGGAGGGAAAAACCTTTACCTCCCTCAACCTTGCCTCGGCAATGGCATTGGGTTCCAAGAAAACCGTAGTGGTTGGAGGGGACTTAAGAAGACCAAAACTTGCTTCCTATTTCGGAGCTTCCGATAAAATAGGCCTTTCGACGTATTTGATTGGAAAAGTTTCTGCGGAAGAAATTGTGATTCAATCGGAGCATGAAAACCTTTGGTTTGTCCCTTCCGGCGTGATCCCTCCGAATCCCGCAGAATTACTTCAGACTCCAAGGTTAATAGAGTTTCTGGCGTATTTGGAAGAGCGCTTTGATGTGATAGTTTTTGATACGCCGCCAATGGGTCTTGTTTCTGAGACAATTGATCTGATGCGTCTTTTTGATATCAACTTGTATGTAGTAAGACAGAATTATACGGTTAAGGATCACCTGGTTATGATTAATGACTTGTTTAACAATAAGCAGGTGAAAAATGTCTATGGGGTCTTCAATGGTATCATCAACTCCGGCTACCATTATGAAGGTTACAATTACGGATATGGTAATACTTATCTCTATTCCCAGAATAATAAGTACATGTACAATTACTATGGAGACGATTTGGACTCAAAGAAAAAGAAGATTAAAAAGAAGGTTTCTACCGACTGGGTAAAGAAGATTAAGAAGGTTTTTAAAATTAATTAAGGAGTTAAGAATTAGGAATTGGGAATTAGGAATTAGGAATTAGGAATTGGGAATTGGGAATTAGGAATTGGGAATTAGGAATTGAGAATTAGGAATTAGGAATTGGGAATTAGGAATTAGGAATTAGGAATTGGGAATTAGGAATTAGGAATTAGGAATTAGGAATTGGGAATTAGGAATTAAGAATTAGGAATTGGGAATTAGGAATTGGGAATTAGGAATTTTTAGATAGCAAATATGCGATTGGGGACAAGTAAAACCAGGCAGATGTCTCTCTTCTTTCGACATGACTTGTAAAACCTCCAACTGCCTACTGCCTACTGACTACTGACAACCTCCAACCGACAATTAAAAACAGAAAATGCCAAAAACCGCAGCTCTCATCCCGGCTCGATATGCTTCCACCCGATTGCCTGCCAAACTGGTTCAGGATCTGGGTGGTAAATCAGTAATTCAAAGAACGTATCTGAGTACTGTTGAGGCAGGGATATTTGATGAGGTGTGGGTGGTGACAGATCATGCAGAGATTGCTTTGCAGATAGAGGAAGTGGGAGGGAAAGTATTTTTTAGTAAAAAGCCTCATGAAAGCGGTTCAGACAGGATAGCAGAGGCCCTGAGTGAAGTGAATGCTGAATTGATCGTAAATGTACAGGGTGATGAACCTTTTCAGGACAAAAAGTCGCTCAGGGATTTGGTGGCAGTATTTCAGGATCCTGAAATAAAAGTTGCATCTCTGATGTGCAGGATTTCGGAGGAAGATGCCCAAAACCCGAATGCAGTGAAAGTGGTCTTGGATTGGAAATCAAATGCACTCTATTTTTCAAGATCTCCAATTCCCTATAACCGGGAGAAAATCAGCGGATTAATCTATTGGAAGCATATCGGAGTTTATGCGTACCGGAGGGAAATTTTGCAGGAATTTACTTCCTGGCCCAAGTCATTTTTGGAGCAGACTGAGATGCTTGAGCAACTTAGATTGCTAGAAAGAGGAATCAAAATCAGAATGGTGGAAACAATCCATCAGGCAGTTGCGATAGATACCGCCGAGGATCTGGAGAAAGCAAGGAAGCTGGAAGCTGGAAGGATGAAGTAAGAAGGCTGGAAGACGGAAGGCCGAAGACCGAAGGTCGAAGCTGGAAGGCTGAAGGCTGGAAGACCGATGCTTGATGACCGATGTCGGATTTATGATGTCGGATTTATGATTAATGATTTCAGGAAGACGGAAGGCAGAAGCTGGAAGCTGGAAGGATGAAGTAAGAAGGCTGGAAGGCTGAAGGCAGAAGCTGGAAGCTGGAAGGATGAAGTAAGAAGGTTGGAAGGCTGGAAGGCTGAAGCTGGAAGGATGAAGTAAGAAGCTGGAAGTTGGAAGGCTGAAGTATGAAGGCTGGAAGAATGAAGTAAGAAGTAGAAGCAGCAAATTACAACTCCCAACTTCACGTCTATGTACCCGGTACTTATTTCCCACTCCTGAAATGATCCTGGGTCGGGGCAATGGCAATTCTTTACTTTTTACCATGGTTACCTATTTCTCACTCCTATGGGTTTTTCGATAAAATTCCGATCATTCCTAATTCCTAATTCTTAATTTTTAATTTTTCATTTTAAATTCTTAATTCTTCATTTTAAACTCCCCAACAGGTAAGCACAGGTCACTGATGTAAATAAATTGCAGTTTTTTGTAATATAGGTTTGCCAAGCGGGAATAATAGGAATCTGTTTCCTGCCTCAAATAACCTTATTGAATTAAAAATAAACCCCATGCTGACCGTTCTTCTTTCAAGACTCTTTCTTTTTTTTGGTTTTCTACAGCCTGAAGTCATTTCAAATCCTCCCAAAGTGACAATTCTGAATTCCGGATTTATTTATGAAACAGCGCCTTTTCCATCCTGTCATGCTTCAACACTGGTGGAAACCAGCACCGGTATTATGGCTTCCTGGTTTGGGGGTACCCATGAAAAACATCCGGATGTAAGCATTTATACTTCCCTGCTGAAAGAGGGAAGCTGGTCTGTTCCCGGGATGGTAGCCGATGGAGTAGAAAATGAGAAGGTTCGATATCCTACCTGGAACCCGGTTTTGTATAAAAAAGACGATGGAGTTTTGGTGCTTTATTACAAAGTCGGACCAAGTCCTCAGGAATGGTGGGGAGTTTACAAAACATCCAAAGACGAGGGAAAGACATGGTCGGAAGAAATAAAAATCCCGGATAACCTGCTGGGTCCGATCAAGAACAAGCCGGTGAAATTGGCGGATGGGACTATCCTTTATCCTACCAGCATTGAGACAAAGGAGAAATGGACACTTTATGTGGAAACTTCGGATCAAAACCTGGCAAATTGGAAGAAAATCGACATCGATAACAAGGGGTTTAATGCCATTCAGCCAACAGTACTTTTTCATCCAAATGGAAAATTGCAGATGCTCTGTCGCACCAAGGAAGGGGTAATCGCATCTACCTGGTCTTCTGATCAGGGAAAATCCTGGTCGCCCCTGGAAGCAAGTTCACTGGTAAACAATAATTCAGGGATTGACGGAGTGACTCTTCAGAATGGATATCATTTATTGCTTTGCAATCCACTTAAGAAAGGGAGAAATAAATTATCTCTGATGGGTTCCGCTGATGGGGTCAACTGGGAAGAGTTGGCAGTTTTGGAAGATCAGCCCAAAGGAGAGTTCAGCTATCCGGCAATCATTCAGGCAAAAGACGGAACAGTTCACCTCACCTACACCTACAATCGGGAGAAAGTGAAATACGTCGCGCTTACTTTATGAGAGAATTGGCTTAAAAAAAAAGCGTTTAAAGATTATATGATTATCCGCAATTCTGTTAGTAAGATAAAATGAGGTAGAAAATGGCGGATAATCGTCCACAGACGACTGTCAACAGTCTACAGCTCGTTTTTTGGAACTTTAAACCTTATTTTAATTGGCTACTGGCAAGAAAGCGGACATAAATAAAAGATTAATAGTTTAAAGTTTAATGGTGTCAAATTTTCAATAATTAAACATTAATCACTTAATCCCGGAAAAGATTGGTTCTCCGGCTTATTATCCTTCTTCCAATGACTTTAATCTCTTAAACTCTTATCTCTTAAACTCTTATCTCTAATCTCTTAATCTCCTAATCCCTAATCCCTAAAACAGATTGCTTTCTCGGCTTTTAGCCTCCTCGCAATAACGTACCTAATCCCTATTCTCTTAATCTCCAATCTCTTAATCTCCTAATCCCTAATCTCCAATCTCTTAATCTCTAATCCCTTAATCTCTAATCCCTTAATCTCTAATCCCTTAAACAGATTGCTTTGTCGGCTTTTAGCCTCCTCGCAATGACGTACCTAATCCCTAATCTCTTAATCTCTAATCTCCTAATCCCTATTCTCTAATCCCTTAAACAGATTGCTTTGTCGGCTTTTAGCCTCCTCGCAATGACGTACCTAATCCCTATTCTCTTAATCTCTAATCCCTAATCCCTTAATCTCTAATCTCTTAATCTCCTAATCCCCTAATCCCTAATCCCCTAATCCCTTAATCTCTAATCTCTCATACATCCCCCCAACTATGTCCCTTCCAAGCCCTCTACGTGGAATTATCCCCCCATTGATCACTCCTCTAAATTCTGACAGTTCTCTGGATGTGAAAAGTCTGGAGAGAATGCTCTCGCATATTATGGAAGGCGGGGTTCATGGAGTATTTATTTTAGGCACTACAGGCGAAAGTTCCGGTTTGAGTTATGCAGTGAAGAACCAACTCATTGAGCAGACTTGCAAGTTTGTAGCAGGGCGAATCCCTGTTTTAGTTGGGATTACGGATTGCTCTTTTCAGGAAAGTCTGAATCTGGCTAACCTTGCAAAAAGTTCCGGCGCAGAGGCAGTAGTTGCCGCTCCACCATTTTATATGAATATAGGACAGGAAGAGCTCAGTATATATTTCAAGCGCCTGGCAGATGAAATTCCCTTGCCGCTGTTTTTATACAATATGCCTTCTCACACCAAAATAGCAATCGAGCATGACACGGTGGTTCAACTTGCAAAACATTCCAATATAATAGGGTTAAAAGACAGTTCCGGAAACGGCGTTTATTTCCAGTCATTGCTCAACTCCCTGGCTTCCGAGGTTGATTTCACTTTGACGGTCGGGCCTGAAGAAATGATGGCTGAAACAGTTTTGATGGGGGGTCATGGAGCCGTCGCAGGCGGTGCCAATCTGTTTCCGTCGCTCTATGTAAAACTCTACGAGGCAGCTGTAAACAGGGATTTTCAAAAAATTCAAACACTTCAAAAGGTTGTGATGGAGGTCAGTTCCGGGCTTTATGGGTTTGGAAATTGCAAATCGAGCTATCTGAGAGGTGTAAAAGCGACTTGTGCTTTTCTCGGTCTGAGCCAGGGGTATTTGGCATCACCGCTTTATGGATTTTCGGATTCTGAAATGGTCGTATTTCGGAAGAAATTCGATCAGGTTCATGCACTTGTCCTTTCAGTAACTTAATTACTAAATTCATTTAACCATTAAACTCTTAACCTCTAATCCCATTTCCAAATAATTGGACCTCTCCTTCGTCGAGATGACTGGTCATTACAATCACTTAATCTCCAATCTCCTAATCCCTATTCCCTAATCTCTAATCTCTTAATCTCTAATCTCCAATCTCTTAATCTCCTAATCTCTAATCTCTAATCTCCTATTCTCCAATCCCTGATCCCTAATCCCTAAAACAGATTGCTTTGTCGGCTTTTAGCCTCCTCGCAATGACGTTCCTAATCCCTAATCTCTTAATCTCTTAATCTCCAATCTCCTATTCTCCAATCCCTAATCCCTATTCTCCAATCTCTTAATCTCTAATCCCTAAACAGATTGCTTTGTCGGCTCTTAGCCTCCTCGCAATGACGTTCCTAATCCCTAATCTCTTAATCTCTTAATCTCTAATCTCCAATCCCTAATCCCTATTCTCCAATCTCTTAATCCCCAATCTCAAAATGTCCCTCCCAATAATTGATTTAGCAGTTTTTCTAATCTACATGCTTGGCATTGTGCTTTTTGGAGTTTCATTTTCTTTTAGAAAGAGAACTGCCTTGGAGTACACAACAGGGGGAGGAAGACTACCTTCCTGGGCCATCGGGATGTCTATATTTGCCACTTTCGTGAGCAGTATCAGCTTTTTAGCCTTACCCGGAAATGCCTATGCTTCCAATTGGAATGGATTTGTCTTCAGTCTTTCGATTCCTTTTGCAGCCTTTATTGCTGTCAGGTATTTTGTCCCCTTATACAGAAAGTTAAAGTCAGAATCTGCCTATTATTATCTGGAAACCAGATTTGGTGCCTGGGCGAGAATATACGCTTCCGTTTGCTATCTGCTCACCCAACTCGCCAGAATGGGAGCGATTATGTACCTGCTTGCCTTGCCAATGAATGCGCTTTTTGGCTGGAGCATTCCTATGATAATAGTCATTACAGGTATCAGCGTGATCATCTATTCCATGTTGGGTGGGATAGAGGCTGTCATCTGGACCGATGCCATTCAGGGAATACTTCTGATTTTTGGAGCGTTGGTTTGTCTGGGAGTAATTCTTTTCTCGATGCCAAACGGGCCGGGAGAAGTTTTCACACTTGCTGCTGAATCAGATAAATTCAGTTTGGGGAATTTTCGCCTCGATTTTACCCAATCTACCTTTTGGATGATCCTGGTTTATGGGTTGTTTATCAACCTCCAGAATTTTGGAATTGACCAAAGTTATGTTCAGCGGTACATTACTGCCAAAACTGAAAATGACGCAGTCAAATCAACCTGGCTTGGGAGCTTATTGTATTTACCGGTTTCCTTTCTGTTTTTTTTGATCGGAACAGCCCTGTTTTCCTATTATCAGGCTATGCCCGAACTTCTTCCTGATCACCTGAAAGAAGCAGTAAACGCGGATAAAGTTTTCCCTTATTTCATCGTTACCGGCCTGCCAACCGGAGTGACAGGTTTGTTAATCGCCTCCATTTTCGCGGCAGGAATGAGCACGGTCTCTACCAGTATCAACAGCTCTGCTACTGTATTTCTTTCAGACCATTTCAGGAAATACATTCATCCAAATCCTTCGGAAAAGCTTTCCATGAGAGTACTTTTCATTTCCTCTTTCGTAATGGGAGTTTTGAGTATTTTGGTTGGGCTGGCATTTAACGGCGTAACAAGTGCTCTTGAGGCTTGGTGGGCTCTTTCTTCGATTTTCAGCGGCGGGATTTTAGGTTTGTTTTTACTCGGGTTTATTTCACACAAGACAAAGAGTAAGGAAGCAGGGATTGGGGTATTACTCGGTGTACTTGTAATAGGCTGGATGAGCCTTTCTCCGGTATTGTTTTCAGAGGGAGCGTGGACAAAATTTCAAAACCCTCTTCACACAAACATGACCATTGTCATGGGCACGCTTACGATTTTTATTGTGGGATTTGTTTTGACATATTTCTTTAAAAAACACAAAAAATGAGTTTTTGGATTGTTGTTTTCAAAATATTTCACAAGCATTCTTACCCCCTGATTTCTGATTTTGAAAGTATCTTTTTTGTTGAAGAGACCCGAATCAGCGGTAAAAAATGAAACACCGATCATCAATAATTCAATCCGATTTTTGATCATCCGGCAAAAATTAAAGGCTTTTTTGGGGATTTTGACTAAGTTTGCCCAGTTTTTGAGTGTGAGTGTTGAACAATAAAATTTATGCAAAAAGGTCAAAGTGGGATTATTCTTTTTTTAAGCTTATGGTTGATGGCAGGCTGTGTTTCCAATGAGAAGATCATTTACCTGCAAAATCTTGAAGACAATAAGGTGATTGCAGAAGGAGAATTGATCTCGTATGATATCCCTGATTACCGTTTACAGTATAATGATATCATTGAGGTCAATGTACAGACTGCCGAGGATATGATTAAAAATGGGTTCAATGCTCAGGGAGGAACAAGTAATAATCAACGAGGAAATATTGGTGGGCAAAATGGGGGAGATATTTATTATATGTCCGGGTATACTGTCGATAAAATGGGAAATGTAAGGCTTCCAATTGTAGGTAATGTTTTCGTCAAAGATAAAACTGTTGAAGAAGCCCGATTGGAAATTGAAGAAAAGTTGAAAGTATATGTGACTTCTGAACTTTATGTTACTACAAAATTAGGTGGAATCCGATATTCAGCTTTAGGTGAATTTAGAAGACCTGGAAAATTTGTAGTCCTTCAGGACAGGATGACCATTTTTGAGGCAATCGCCAACGCAGGTGACTTATCAGTGGTTGCTAAGCGAGATGAAATTCTTTTAATCCGTCAGTATCCGGAAGGTACCCGGCTGCACCGAATCAATTTGATAGACAGGCAAGTCATTAATTCCCCTTTTTATTTTATTCAGCCAAACGATCAACTCTACGCGGAGCCAATGAAAGTTCGTGAGGTCGGTGCAGGAGAGAATGCCGCACAATCTCTTTCGTTGATAATTTCTGCAGTTACTGCACTGGCCTTGGTCTTGAATTTATTGAACTTATAATCTATGAATCCGATTTCCCCAACCAATAACAATCCCCAGCAAAATTCATTTTTAGTAAATAAGGAGGATGAAATTGACCTGAAGGTTCTGGTTTTTAATTACCTCCAATATTGGCCATGGATTTTAGGATGTGCTTTTATCGGGTTTGTGGGAGCTTACTTGGTTAATAAATACGCAACTCCTATTTACAGAGTTGAAGCAACTGTTTTAGTAAAGGAGGATCAGCCTACGCTAGGTTCCGATTTATTTGCGTCCGCGGGTCTAGGTCAGAAAAACAGTAACACTGATAATGAAATCGGGATTTTGAAATCATATTCGATGGCAGAAGAGACTGTCAAAGAGATGAATTTGAATGTTGCCTATTTTGCAGAAGGACTAGTAAAAAAAACACAAATTTATGGAAAGACCCCAATTCTTGTCAGTTCAGATTGGACGCAACCCTATATTGTTGACGGGCTTTTCAGGTTGGAAGTAATTGATTCTGAAAATTTTGAATTGAAAATTGAAGAAGAAGAATTCAGCATTTTTGATCCTAAAGATCCGTTCAATAATAGTGAAATTATCATTTCTGAGTTGCCAAAATCT
Organism: Algoriphagus sp.; assembly: GCA_029945945.1. Taxonomy (GTDB): domain Bacteria; phylum Bacteroidota; class Bacteroidia; order Cytophagales; family Cyclobacteriaceae; genus Algoriphagus. The sequence goes on from JAQSDM010000009.1 coordinate 379,395, forward strand.
GTTTATAGTTTTGGAAAACCGGTAGAATTAGATTCTTATCAATTCACGGTGAATCAAATTTCTGCTTTGCCGGGTGATGTTATTTTTTTCCAATTTCAGGACAATCCAAGCCTTGCATTAGAAATGAAAGGCCAATTGAGTGTTGCTCCATTGGATAAGTATTCATCAATTTTGACTTTAAGTATTGAGACTCCTATTCGGAAATTGGGTGAGGATTACATCAATCAGTTGATGAAGACATATCTCTACCAAGAACTGAATGATAAGAACAGGGCAACAGAAAATACGATTCGGTTTATTACCCAGCAATTGACCGGGATTACCGATTCTCTTCAGTTTTCGGAGAATAAACTCCAGGAATACAGATCAGATAACAAGATTTTTAACCTTTCTGAGGAGGGTTCAGCAATTTTCGAAAGGCTCCAGGAATTAGAATCTCAAAAAAGTGAGATTGAATTAAACCTTAAATACTACAGAACACTCCAATCGTATATAAACAGTAATCAATTAGACGAATTGGTTTCTCCTTCTATGATCGGGGTGACTGATCCATTATTGAATGCGCTCGTGCAGAACTTGTCAGAACTTCAGGCAGAGAAAAGCAGGTTAGCTGCCAATTTTTCGGACCAAACTCCAAGAGTGAAGGATGTTAATATAAGACTTGAAAGCGCCACCAAGGCTTTGCAGGAAAATATAAGTTCCGCCATTGCAAATACTCAGAGCACGGTTTCTGATCTGAATGGGAGAATCAGAACGATTGAAAATCAGATCAGTACACTTCCTGAAACCGAGAGAAATTTGATAGGGATTGAGCGTCAGTTTACAATCAATGAGAATATTTACATTTACCTGCTTCAAAAGAAAGCGGAGGCCGAAATCACTTTAGCTTCCAACTTGCCTAAAAACAGTGTTTTGGACTATGCCAAAGCAGGAGATCAGGTGGAACCAAAAAGATCAATGAATTTGCTGATCGGATTGATCCTTGGCTTAATTATTCCAATTGGTTTTATTACAATCAAGGATTACCTGAATAATAAAATTGAGGATCCAAAAGAACTGGAAAATAAGCTAAAGGTTCCTTTGATAGGAATGATTGGAAGAAATTCGACTAACGATGCATTACCGGTTTTAAATAATCCAAGGTCAACGGTTACGGAGTCATTCCGATCCCTCAGAGCAGATTTGTCCTACCTGAGTCCAAAACAAAGTAATCTCGCAATCTTATTTACTTCATCAATTTCGGGAGAAGGAAAAACCTTTGTTTCCATGAATATGGCAGCAGTTTTTTCTTTGATGGGAAAGAAGACCATATTGATTGGATTGGATTTGCGCAAGCCAAGAATTGCAGAAGATTTCAATTTGACAAATGATAAGGGAATGAGTACTTGTCTGAGTAGTGATACTCCCTGGCAGGAAGTAGTGAAACCATCCGGATATGATCATTTGGATGTGATCTTGTCCGGGCCGATTCCTCCAAACCCTGCAGAATTGTTATTGCAGGAAAGATTTGGGAAAATCATCAACGAAATCAAGGCAGCCTATGATGTGGTAATTTTTGATTGCCCTCCTGTAGGTCTTGTCTCAGAGGCTAAAGAACTTTTTGCATTCTCTGATATCAATTTCTTTGTTTTCCGCCAGGGATATTCAGAAAAATCCAATACGGTGATTCTGAATAATTTGGTTGAAAAAGGTGGCGTTTCCAAAATCTATGGAGTCCTCAATGATGTCCATATCGATAAGGGTTATGGATATGGGTATGGCTATGGATACGGGTATGGAAACAATTCCTACGGATACCACGAGGAAGCTCCTATACCCTGGTGGAAAAGGGCACTTAAGTTGAAAAGCTGAGCTTTCGGATTTTTCAGGTTCTTCAGAGCTGAGTAATAATAATTATTCAACCTTATTATGCACAATATTCCAGATAAGAAGATTTTATAAGAAATGATGGTATTATTGTTATTGTTCTGGTTGATATGAAATGCTTTAGGTTAGGTAATGCCCTAGGGAATTTATGGTTTTAAGCCGCAGATCAAACCGTTAAGAAATTGGGTTAGTTCCCGAAGTGGAACGAGAGAAATCCACCCATTTTTAGGATTGATCAAGGTTTAAAATCAAATAGTCAAGGATGTTCCTTTCAGTACTGAACACTATCTATTTGAAGTAAATAACCAGGCATTAAGCTTTTTGCCTGCCTGCCGTGGCAGGGTTACTTTTTGGCTTCAAAAAAGTGACAGAAGAAAAAACTGCAATGAAGGATTGAATAAAAAGAAGGTTCAACTCTTCTTGTAAGATTCTCTTTTTAAACCACTTCTAATAATTTGTTAAGAAGTTAATCATCCAAATTCAAATTAATTTTAGATACGTGCATGATTGTGCAGACTCAGATTATTTGATTCAAAAATCCCCCTTTCCTCTTTGGGAAGGGGGATTTGTGTATTTTTAGAATTCATCATCAATTCTAATCGATTAAGTACAGAATTGTGAAGACTCAGAACACATTAATTCAGCGTTCAATATCATGAAGGGATTCTTTGGAATAATTAACCTGGATAACGAGCCCGTTTTGAATTCAAAGGAATTATTTCTTTCAAACTATCCTGCTGTAAGGAACTTTTTGAAACTTGATTCCGACCGGATTTTCATTATCGGGATGCATCCGGATTTCCCGATTCGAAGGCTGGAGAAATTCCCTGATTTGACTTTTGCCGGCTGGTGCAGATTGGACAACCTGGATTTGCTTCAATCTGAACTAGGCTTATCCAATACATCAGAAGAATCCGAAGTTATTCTGCATGCATTTCATACCTGGGGGGAAGATTGTGTCAGGCATTTTATCGGAGATTTCAGCTTTGTGATCTGGAATCAAAAGAATGAATCTCTGTTTCTCACTAAAGATCAGTTGGGGATTCGCCCGCTGTTTTACCTGACGTATAAGAATTTATTTTTCTTCGCTACCAACATCACGTTGATTAAAAAGGCGGTTCCTGAAAAGCTTCCCTTGAATGAAATCTTTATTGCGAAAGAATTAAAATATTATCCGCAAGAGATAGAGATGACTTTTTTTAAGGATATCCATCGATTGAGACCAGCCCATTACCTGCACTTTTTTCATGGAAATCCGATTGAGGAAAACCGTTATTGGGACCTGGAAAAAATCGACCTAAGCTTCTGTAAGAAAGATGAGGATTATCTGACTTTACTAAGAGAAACGCTGACTGAATCAGTGAAATGCAGAGCTCGGGGTAAAAAAACAATCGGATCTCAATTAAGCGGAGGGATGGATTCTTCAGCGATTACTGTCCTCCTTTCAAGACTGATTGATAAAAAGGAATTGCATACTTATTCCTTTGTTTTGGACGATTTTACCAAAGGATTTTCTGATACGGGTATTGACGAAAAGGATACGCAGGAGGAAATCATAAAGTATGCAGGTCTGATTCGGGAAAATCACCATCAGGTGAGGAGATTCCACTACAAAGATGTCTTTGAAGAACTCCAAAAGCGAAATGAAGTCATGGGAGGATTAGGGGCAGATGATGCTTACTGGCAGGATACCTTGTTTAAAATGGCTGCAGAAGATCAAAAAGCTGAGGTTGTTTTCAGTGGTTTTCCCGGAGACGAGGGGATTTCGGAATATGGCTCTCAGTTTTTTAATGAATATATTTTCGAAAAAAATATTCCTCGCCTGATTCAATATGTGTTTGAGTTCAGAAGAGGAGGACTTAGCAGAATTCGTAATTATTTCCGGGCGAAAAAAGCAGGAATGACTGTTTTAGATTACCCTCAGATACAGGAGAAAAGAAATCTCCTGAAACCTGATTCTGAATTAAATCATCTGATAACGGACACTTCCTTCAAATTCAATCCTACTTATAAAGGTTGGTTAAAGCACCGGATTTGCATGGCGGATACCAGTCTAAGACTGGAGTCTGAAGCATCTTATGCCAATCAATATGATTTGGAGACAGTTTATCCTTTGGCTGATATCCGATTATTGGAAATTGTTTATAGCCTTCCTGTTCACCTGTTTAAACCAAAACCCTATAACAGGGCTGTTTTCAGGAATGTTTGCAAAGGAATTCTCCCCGACAAAGTGCGATTGCAGAAAAAATATAATGGAGCCTATACGCTCGCATTTTATGATTATTTGGAAAAAATCAAATTTGAAGAGTTGAAAAACTACCAGGCAAAGAATCATACCGGAATGTTGATTAACGAAGATGATTTTTTAAAAAAAACATCAGAATCTGAAAAGCAGGAACGTTTGATTTTTCGCAAAGAGGTAGATTACATCATTGACCTGAACTGGCCTGTTGGTAATGAAAATTGATAAGGCATTTTTTCAAAACTCTTTTAAAATTTATAAAAGAGCCATCAATCTTTTATGGAAAGTTGCTCCCGGATTGTTTTCGACTCAGGTTGTGCTGCATATCCTGCAGTCACTTATTCCTGTTCTGACTCTTGTCGTTACCAAAAACCTCTTTGATTCTATAATAGAAAAGTCTGGTTCTTTTGATGAAATATTTTTCTGGCTGATCATTCTGGCAGGACTTCAAATTGCTCAGGTTTTCCTGGGTCAGGTCTCAGGATATTTAACTGAGATTTACCAGGAAAAACTAATTGATTCCATAAACGGATTGATCATCAAGAAATCGATTGACATTCCTTATCCCTATTTCGAAGATCCAAAATATTACGATAGCCTTCATTTGGCACAAAGGCAGTCTATTTATAAAATGCCGATGCTTTTTCAGCAACTTCAGACTACTTTCAGCAATTTCTTATCACTTGGGTTATTGTTGATTTACTTTTTTTCACTTGTGAGTCTCTATGCCTGGGTTATTTTATTGATAGCAATTCCTCTCGCTGTGGTCAAGTGGTACAGCGGTTTTGCCTTGCATAGATTGGAGACGAAAACGGTTCCCCTGGAGCGGGAGGCTGATTATTATCATTATATACTCACCGGAGAATCCTATGCTCATGAAATCAGAACTCTGAATTTTGGGGAATCCCTGCTTCGCCGTTTTCGAAATCTTCGTTCTCTTATTTACGAGCAAAAAAAGAGCCTTCAAAAAAAACTTTTGGGTTATACATTGATTGCAGAAGCTGTAGAGGTCAGTGTGTTATTTTATATTCTGATCGGAGTGGCTCGTCAGGCTTTTTTGGGCATTCTGGCTATCAGTTTGCTGATCGTTTACATACAAGGCATCCAACGAATGCAATCGAACCTGAAGAATTTTCTGAATTCTTTGGTCCAGTTGGTTCAGCAGAGAATATTCTTAAATGATATTTTCCTTTTCCTGGATATTGCAGAAAAGTCTTCCTGGAAAAAGGATCAGTATGAATTTCCCGTAATCGATTTTGGAATAAGTGTGAGAAACCTGAAGTTTTCCTATCCCGGAATGTCAAAGGAGACACTTCAGGATATTTCCATGGATTTTGGAGTTGGGAAGATCGTGGGAGTGGTAGGAGCAAACGGATCCGGAAAATCAACCCTGGTAAAACTACTGGCAGGACTTTATTCCCCTTCATCAGGAAGTATCAAACTTGGAAATCAATCGTTGGAGAACATCAGGCCTGAAAGTTTACGGGAGAACAGCCTGTTCCTGTTTCAGGATTTTCAGAAGTATTTCCTTTCTATTGAAGATATCATAAGCCTGGGTAAAGAGGATAAAGAAGGACATGAAAAAAAACTTCAGGAATCCCTGAATAAATCCCAGTCTGCAGAGTTTGTATCCAAATTCAAGGAAGGCTGGAAATCAAAAATGGGAAGGATATTTCTGGACGGAAAAGGGCTAAGCGGGGGACAATGGCAGAAATTGTCCATTGCCAGGGCATTTTATCGGAACCCGAAAATTGTTGTGCTGGATGAACCGACAAGTTCCCTCGATGCAATCTCTGAAACAATGGTTTTTGATCAGCTGAAGAAAGAATCAGCCGATCGGATAACCATTCTGATCACCCATAGATTATACAATTTGAAAGACGCAGATTATATCTATGTTTTGGATGAAGGAATAATCAGGCAGGAAGGTAAGTTCGGGGAATTGGTTTTAGAAGAGGGGATTTTCCGGGACCTATATCAAAGGCAGAGTTTCATTTAAATTGGGTGATTTTCGGTAATTCCACCTTTTATGAGTTCAAAAGGATTTAAGGGCAGGTTTTAAATGGATTATAAAAAATAAGATGCATCTCACAATTAAATTTGTTTTTGCATGGATTAACCAGGCCAATTAAAATTTGAATGAAAAATCTCCCTTTGAAAGGGGGAATCACGTTTCCGCATCATTTTAACCGATGGTTTTTTTGATCATTAAGATGTACTGAACCTAATTAAATTATTAAAAGAAAGTCCAAAAACCAACCTTGGGTTTAAGTAAATAAAGATGAGTTACTATTACAAAGTTTTTGGACTAACCTGTATTTCCGATGTTGAATTACCTGCATTTTCGGCGGGTAATGAAAATACGCCGGTTGACTTTGAAGTTAAACTGACTTCAAAACTCCCGGATTTTCAAAATCCGACAAATGAATCCGATGAGTATTGCCAATACAATGAAACCGAGTTTTTCTATCAGGTGGAAGAAATAGCCAGATATTTTGTAAGAGATGGAAAAGAAATTTGGATTGAACCTCTCTCGGAAGATTGGGGAAGCATCCTGATGTATTTCTATTCCAATTCAATTGGGGCTTTGCTTTTTCAAAAGAACCTGATCCCTTTCCATGTTTCCGGAATCCTGGACAAAGACGGTGGAGTTTGGTTGTTTGCCGCACCTTCACAAACAGGGAAATCAACTACTGCCCTGAAATTAAAGGAAAAGGGGTTTGATATTTTTACAGATGATACCGCCTTAATCTATGTCAAAGACGGTAAATGTTTGGCTGTTCCTTCTTATCCGATGATCAGGGCCTGGAAGAAAACGCTGGATAATCAAACCGTTTATTCGGACGATGAGGCTTCTCAGATTCACACGGAAACAGATAAATACGGAATTTTTTTTCACGAACATTTCAGGGATATACCCAGGCTGGTGAAGGGGATTGTTTTTCTGGAACAGGAAGGAAGCGAAATCCGGATTGAAAAACTCAGGGCAATGCAAGGCCTGGAAAACCTGAGAAATAATGTGTATCGGGGGTATTGGATTGAAGGGATGAATAAGCAGGTTATCCAATTCAAAGCCCTGACTTCAATTGCTCAAAAGGTTTCGTTTTGGAAAGCCAACCGACCGGCGGATCAACCAAGCTTTGATACGTTTGCTGAGGCAATTATTGATCAGGTTATTGAGGTGAAACCGTAGAATCTGATTTTTTTTATTACCATACTGATTCAAAACCCGGCCTGACACAGCGTTTCACGGAGTATTATTTTTGGCCCAGGGCAGTAACTCAACTGTTGTTTTTGGAAAATCTCTTCAGGATAGCCGGTATTTAGGAAGATTTTTAGCCTCCTGAATTTTGGGATTTGAGGTGCAAACAGTTATTCAGGGATGAACGATTTTTCTCGTATCCGGGAAAAAATAAGGCTGGAAGAACTCTGTTTCAGAAAATTTGAGTGCCGCCGGTTTTTCTAAAACCGTCCATTCCTATGACATTTTTTACTGATAATTATTTCAGATCAGGATTTTACCCGGCTTGAAAATCAGTTCTGCGAAGGCACAATTCTCTCAAAAGGTTGAAATGCACCGTTCTGCTTTTTTCTTTATGTATGCAGCTTTCCTGAGAGTAGCCAACTAAAATAAAGTTTGAAGTTCCAAAAAACGAGCTCTGCCACGGCAGATAAGTGTGGACTGTTGACCGTCGCCTGTGGACGATTAACCGCCATTTCCAACCCCCTGAACATGCAGGCTGAAACATTAGATCGGGAAGAGTGTTTACCTGCTTGAATTGTAAAATTGAGAAGCTGAGAATGGCCACTTTTTGCAGGAAAGCTTATGCTTAGGTATATGTTTTTGCAAAAAAAGTATTGTAAGATGCATTTTTTAATATTAAACCTGCATTTGAATAAATTACTTCGCAACTTTATGCAAAGATTTTAAAGATATTATGGAAAATAAGTACTACGTAGTTAATGAGAACCGATTCCTTTTCACAGAAATAGATGACGAAGGTGTCCTGTTTGATGTCGAAACAAATGAATATCTGAACCTGAATTCTACTTTTTGCAGTATTTTCAAATATCTGAGAGAAAACCTGAGCTTGCAGGAAATCAAAGAAAAACTGATACAGGAATACGATGTGCCCGGTGATGTTTGTGAATCAGAACTTCTTGGAAGTGTAGAACCACTGATTCAAAAAGGCTTGATCCGTGAAAAGTCTGCTGCATAAAGCCCGAAGCTTTCGGGAAATCCCCAAAAGGAGGAAGGCGCTTTTTTTTAAAGTCATTGGATTGTCCATTTTTCGAGGATACCTGATAATAAAAAGTTCCCCTAAAGCCTTTTCAGAAAAACTTGTCAATACTGCTACAAACCAAACATCCCCTACCATGGGTCAACTTGTCAAAGCCAAAGATATAGCCTTTGCTATTCAGCTTGCAGCAAAATACATCCCATGGAGTAATGTCTGTCGGCATCAATCCTGGCAGGCTGTTTATTTGCTTACCGAAAGTAAGATTCCATTTACCTATCAGGTTGGGGTAAAAAAAAACAGCACCTCTGATGGCCATTCCTGGGTGATGGTTGAGAATATTTTTATTTCAGGGGCATGTGATTTAAATGAATATCAGCTCCTGAATTTTTCATGAAAGCCTGAAATTCTGAAGATTCAAGTCAAAAGGGGAGATGAAGCACCTTTTCTTTTTAAATCCCAACTCATTAAAAAACAGTCTATTCCAAAGAGAAAAGTGCATTTCGGGACTATTTAAAAGAATTCCGAAGCCATTAATTTATTTCATTTAAAGCGATGATTCTTCATCCTGAAGGGAAGAGGTACCTTATTTCTGACGGGGTAGAAAAGGCATTTTTTAAAATTCTCTTTTCTCGGATTGGATCCCTATTTAAAAATCAGGGTTGTCCGCTTTCTTGGCAGTTGCCAAATAAAAGTAGGCTTGAAGTTCCAAAAAACAAGTTGTGGTCTGATAGCTATTGGACTGTTGACAGTCGTCTTTGGACGATTATCCGCTATTTTCCCGCCTCATTTTTTCCTAACTGGTAGAATTGCGGATCATCAAATTAAAAATTCTTTGGGTTCTTTTAAACAATGCTTTGTGAAGGTTGGTTATGAAACCCTGATCCTTTTCAATCAGTTTTTTTATCTCAACACCAAAATTTTTAGTCTTCAAATAATATAAAAAAATATTTTTTTGATGATATAATGAAATGAAGCTTAAATACTATACTTTCGGGAAAAATATATTTTTTAAGCTTTTGAAATACAATTACCCTAATATAAACAGACGAATAAGAATTTATGAAACCTTGGGTAAAGCCAAAAATAATAGTGATTTTGATTAAAGGGGGAGATGATCCTGCCAAAAATGAAAACAAGAACAAAAGAGTAACGAGTTAATAAAAATCATATTATCAGGCAGTTACAATAGAATTGATTCTGTTGTAAAGTCTAAATTTATAAATTCTATTAGAAAAAGAGAGAGAAAAAAAGCAAAATTTCCTCTGTCAGGGTGCCTTTGATTTCCTCTCCTTTGGAATAAAAATGAACTATTATATTAAACAATGAAAAATTAAGAATATTTCATTTTTACTTTGAATCCGAATTCCTAGATTAGCAAAAAATATGAGGTGTTATGAGAAAACGCCTTTCAACAATTCTAAACCAATAAAAAAGTATGAAAACCTGGAAAAAACCTGAGATTAATCCTCTAACTATTAATGGAGGAACTAAAGTTAAGTCAAATGAAAATCTTACTGCCGATCATAAAATTTCTTGATTTTTCTATTCTTCAGATATTATGAGAAAACATTAAATATTCTAATATTAAGCTGGTTCTAGTTGAAAATTCATTGTTGATTAAAAAATTATCAGTGAATTTTTAATTAACCATTTTGTTAGGCTTGACGCTTAATTGAATTCTTTTCAAACTTCATTCATCGCCTTTTTTTGATTTAACTTTCAAAGCTCAAACACCAGGCTCTTTGCAAAATTTCACCGTTTCTGAATTGGTTGATCGACACCGAATCTCGCTTTCGCAGATTGATCGGTTTGAATGGGCAAAGGTGGACCGCATTTCACTTTTGGAAGAAAAATTAAATGCTTTAAATAAGGCTAATAAAATCAAACTAGCACTTGACCACCTTATTGAAAGCGAAATTTTCTTCATTTGCCTCAAGGGTTTTGCTCTTTCTAATAGGTTGTACCAAGATCCTTCAATCCGATTTTCAAAGGATATTGATATTTTAGTTCCAAATCGAAATGAAGTTATTCTTTTGAGTCAAAAACTGCAAAAAAAAGGTTGGGCCCGGGTTGATCAAAATTGGGCAGAAGAGTTGCCCAGGAGAGATTGGTACATGAATTTGACCACACATTTGACTTTGGAGGAACCAAAGACAGGAGTATTCTTGGAAATTCATTGGGAACTAAATAATCAACTGTTAAATATTTCCCAAGAAGAATTGAAGTCATTTTTAATTCCCCATGTTGAAAAAATGTTGGTTATGAATAAGTTGGTACATATACTTTCTCCTGAATTAGAACTCCTTTATCTGCTTGTACATGGTGCAAAACATGCCTGGTTCAGGCTGAAATGGTTAGTAGACATTCATCATTATCCTTTCCATTTAATTGATCGAAACAAATTTGAAAAGCTGGTTGAGAAATTCAGATTACATGAAATAATCGCCCAGACGGACGAATTATTAAAAACCTATTTTGGCAAAGGATTTCCATTTCAGATAGAAGGAAGAGTGAAATCCTTTTTAGTGAATCAATCAAAACAAAGAATCAAGGACAGAGAGTGGGATACTTCTCTTACATTGTCACAATTTACAAATTCATTAGTTTATAATTGGTTTCTTACAAATGAAAAGAAAATTGCTATAAGTATTTTTTTTAAAACAATATTTATTAGAGCTCATGATATTGCAGAAGTTAAACTTGACTCGTATTGGAAATATTATTTTTACCGATACTATTCACTTTTAAATAGAAAGGTTTTGAAAAGAGCAGATATATAATTTACTGTATTTTCCAAATTGAAATAAGATAAATTAGTTTTTTTCTGATTATCAGTGAATTGTAAAATGAAATTTTACAATTTTGCCTTTGCTTGCAATTAATAGAAAAATCTATTTTTTATATTCCTTAAACAATCCCCATTCTGTTGATTTTTTACTCAGGTTTTCTCAAAAAGTTCTCAAAGACTAAAATCAATATCATTATAATCAAAAATTATTCGTTAAATTTGTTTTGTAGTTTTTGACTTTCTAATTCAAACTCATCAGCTTTTTATTATTCCTCTTTCACCAAAAATTAATTCATTTTAAATGGGGCTTATTAATTATTTAAGCAAATTTTTAACAGGGTACGAAGTGAAAATCAGATTAATTGAAGGAACAGAAGTTCACTATAAATTTTCAGGGAAACCTATACTTTTCGATCCTCTTGAAATGCTCAGGGATCTGAATTTCAGAATTTTAGAATCCAAAAACTCCGCATTAATTCTTTCTAAATCAATAGTGGAAATTGAAGATGATCAGTTGATAAGCAGAGAGAAGCTAAACTCGACTGTAAGTGCCGGCTATGAGTTCAAAGGAAAAAAGGTTAAGATCATTCGGTGCGTCAGGACAATTGGTAGCATGCCTTGCAGCAGGCATGAATTTTTTCTTAACGGAAATTTAATTTCTGTTTTTCAAAGACAGTATGATTATGGTAAGGGTTTTGCCTGCACGTTGGAAAGAATGGAATCCTTTGGAAGTTTACCCCAAACAAAAAATAGCAACTCCTATTATTGGTTGGATGGGACTTCGAGGCAGGCCATTTTTTTAGAAAAATTCGGACATACCCAGATTTGGGTAATTAATGATGCAGACGGTTTAGATGAAATCTGGAAGAATCTTCCAAATCGATCACTAAAAAATTAGAAAAGATTTTCCGGGTTTACCGAACGAATCTATATCTGAACTGCATTATTATTAGTGTGAAAAAATTCACTTTAAATTAATGAAAAAAATCCGTGTCAGCTGGGTTTTCATTGGTACCTTTGCTGACATACCGGAACCTAAAACCCTCAAATTTTAATCCTGAGGCCTATAATGAAAATAAATCACCTTTTCATTATTAAAAAGTTTTATAGTTCTAATTCAAAATGAATCGACGCTTAAGCTCGATCTGAGACAGAAAATTGGGTAGAATCTTTGGGCGTGTGATGAGATTTTTGTCTTGTTTTCCCTTACAAAATTCCGCTTTTTTTTCTCTCAGCCTGGGACTGAAAGGGCGAAGCTGTAGGTAATTGAGATGAAAGGGTTAAGGAAGAAGGGGGAAGGGTTAAAAGGTGGAAGGTGAAAGGAAGAAGGGTTAAAAGGTGGAAGGGTTAAAAGCTGGAAGGGGTGAGGTGAAAAGGATAGGGTGATTATATGCTAATCAGAAATTAGTTTATATCTTACTGGTAACACTCCGAATAGTGATTTAAAATTTTTTATGGATATTCAGGATTTTGGATTTAAGGACCTTAAGGTTTGGCAAAAGTCAATTCTTTTTGCTGATGAAATCCTTAAAATTGTTGAAACCCTGAATTCCAATTCAAAGCATTATAGATTAATTGAACAAATTGAGTCTGCCTGTGTCTCAATCCCCTCTAATATTGCTGAAGGAAAAGGAAGAGAATCAAAAAAAGAATATATACGGTTCTTATACATCGCCAGAGGTTCACTTTATGAGACGATTTCTTTACTCAATGTTTTTAAAAATCGAAACTGGATTTCTGGAGAACAGTTAAAATATTTGGAAAATCAAGGACTGGAAATTGTTTCAATGCTCAAAGGATTGATTAACGCAATTTCAAAAACCCTTTAACAATTGTTTTTTTGCCTTCTGCCTTTTTACTTTGACCATTAACCTTCCAACTTTTAAACTATAATTCTTTTCCAAAATCCTTTTTCATGAACATTATTAACGTAATTCTTTCAGGCGGAGTAGGTTCCCGTCTTTGGCCTCTTTCAAGAAAAAACAGGCCCAAGCAATATTTGCCGATTTTTGAAAATCAAACTCTTTTTGAAAAAACGGTTTTAAGAAACAAATCCTATTGTGATCAGGTAACTGTTGTAGGTAACTGCGATAATTACCTGCTGTCAAGAACGGATCTTGAAAATGCAGGTGTCACTAATTTTACGGAAATTATTGAAGCCTGCCCTCGTAATACCGCGGCAGCAATTGCTTTTGCAGCTTTTGCAGCTAATCCGGAAGATATCCTTTTCGTTACTCCCTCGGATCACCTGATTTCTGAGGGTGAAGAATACTCAAAATCCCTCGTTCGTGCGATTGAACTTGCCAAGGCAGGATTCATTGTGACGTTTGGTTTAAAGCCAATGAAGCCGGAAACAGGTTTTGGGTATATCGAATCCTCGGGAGAGGAAGTGAAATCATTCAGGGAGAAGCCGAATCTTCAAACTGCTGAGCAATTCCTGAAGCAAGGCAATTTCTATTGGAATTCCGGAATGTTTTGTTTCCAGGCCGGGACATATCTGGAAGAATTGGGAAAAAATGAGCCTGAGGTTTTCAAAAGATCTAAGCATGCTTTTGAAGCATCTGAAAGTGGAAAACTCGATTTTGAACTCTCCATAAAAATACCGTCCATTTCTGTGGATTATGCTGTTATGGAGAAAACCGGAAAAATCAAAGTTGTCCCTTCTTTTTTCAATTGGTCAGATATGGGTTCGTTTGAATCTATTTATGAATACCTGGAAAAACAGGGCCATCCAATGGACTCTTTCGGGAATATGGTCATCGGAACAGAACTCCACACCGAATTTTTAGGGCTGGAAAAGACAATTCTTGTTCAAACATCGGATGCTATTCTGGTTCTGAAAAAAGAAAATGCCCAGGATGTGAAGAAGGTATTTGAACGGCTGGAAAAAGAGAGACCGGGGTTGGTTTAATGAAGGGGTTAAGGTTTAAGTGATTAAGAGTTAAAAACAAAGATTCGGGATTGTTAAAAATTAAAGGAAAAGTTTAATTGCTTAAATATCCAAAAAAATGAGAAACACTTTTTATACCTATTCTTTTGAGAAACTTGATGTTTACCAGCTGGCAAGGAAATACAGGGTTGAGATCAAAAAATTGACTTTATCTTTTCCATCGGATGAAAAGTTTGAATTGACTTCTCAAATTAGAAGATCGACTTCAAGCATAGCTACAAATCTGGCAGAAGGATCAGGAAGAGCCAGCTCAAAAGATCAGGCATATTTCACAAATATCTCATTTTCAAGTGCTCTTGAAACAATTGATCATTTAACCTATTCTTTGGATATGGGATATATTTTACAAGACCTATACATTGAATTAAGGCTGAGACTGGATATAATTATCCAAAAGTTAAATTCCTTGTATAAATATCAATTGGGCTCAGAGAAAGACTTGAAAACCAAGATCAAAAATGATGTTTCCGGAAATAGCCTTTAATAATATTAATCAATTAACCCTTTAATCTTTTTAACCATTTAATCCCTTAAAACATATCACCATTTGAACACTCTAAGCACCAAGATATATATTGCCGGTCACCGTGGAATGGTCGGTTCCGCCATTTGGAGAGCTTTGGCTGCCAAAGGTTACACCAATCTTATAGGGCACTCCAGTTCCGAACTTGATCTACGGGACCAAAGGGCCGTGACCGATTTTTTCCAATCCGAAAAACCTGAGATTGTGATCGATGCTGCGGCTAGGGTAGGCGGGATTTTGGCAAACTCCAATTACCCGTACCAATTCCTGATGGAGAATATGCAGATTCAAAATAATCTGATTGATTCCTCACTCAAGGCGGATGTGCAGAAGTTTATATTCCTGGGCTCTTCCTGCATTTACCCCAAACTTGCACCGCAACCTTTAAAAGAGGAGTATCTCCTGACTGCTTCCCTCGAACCCACCAATGAGTGGTATGCAATCGCAAAAATCACCGGAGTAAAAGCCTGTGAAGCGATCAGAAAGCAGTTTGGAAAGGATTACATCTCATTGATGCCTACCAATTTGTATGGCCCGTTTGATAATTTCGATTTAAACACTTCCCATGTTCTTCCTGCGATGATGCGTAAGTTTCATGAGGCAAAATCAGCAGGGAATAAACCCGTGGAACTTTGGGGTTCTGGCACCCCAATGCGGGAATTTTTATTTGTAGAAGATCTCGCGGATGCAGTCGTTTTTGCCCTTGAAAACCAATTCAAAGACAATTTGTATAATGTTGGTACAGGAGTTGACCTGACTATTAGAACACTGGCAGAACTTATTCAGAATACTGTTGGTCACGAGGGAGAAATTATCTGGGACAGCACCAAACCTGATGGTACTCCGCGCAAACTCATGGATGTCTCCAAAATGGAACAAGCCGGCTGGAAAGCGAAGGTTGGGCTGGAAGAAGGCATAAAACTGACCTATGAATGGTTTCTTAATAATAGTAATACATACAAAGAGTTAAAGATCAGTTAACTGATTTAAAATTTTGACTAAAACTGAAACATCAACCAGGCAAATTGCAGTTCTTCTGACCTGTTATAACAGGGTGGATATTACAATTGGTTGTTTGGATCATTTATTTCAGGCTATTCTGCCACCAAATATCACAATCGATGTTTTTTTAGTGGATGATGGTTCACCAGATCTTACAGGAACTAAGGTTGAGGAAAAGTATCCTCAGGTGAATGTAATCAATGGAGATGGCACCCTGTTTTGGAGTGGCGGAATGCGCAAAGCCTGGGAAGAAGCAGTCAAAACAAAGGAATTTGATTATTTCTTGTGGCTAAATGACGACACTCATATTTATCCCGAAGCGATCGTTGAATTGCTCAGGGATGATTCTATCTTGGAATCAAAATCTGTGATTGTTGGATCCTGCCAAAGTAAAAAGGATAAGAGCTTTACTTATGGAGGGTATATAGGCGAAACAGCCTTGATTCCATCCGGAACTCCCCAGAAATGTGAATTCACCAACGGAAATTTAGTTTTGATTCCTAAATACGTGCATTCCATTGTCGGAAATCTGAATGAAGTTTACATCCATCTATATGGGGATTTTGATTATTCCATGAGAGTAAATAAAGCAGGTTTGTCCTGCTATGCGAGTTCTGAATTTTTGGCAACATGTGAACCTAATGAAAAGTCCTATTGGGGAACTGATACTATGAGTACCTGGCAAAAGCTTAAGTTGCTCAATCATCCAAAAGGCATCGATATTAAAAGAGGATATTACTTCAAAAAATACCACTTTGGTCGAAAAGCCGGTTTTAAAGCTGTGGCAGATGCTTATTTAAGAATTCTTTTGCCTCAGGTTCATAAGCTGGTCACTAAAAAGAAGTGATCTTAAAATGAAGTGCTCGCAGGCTCGCTTTTTTTTGTGACACGGAGTAACACAGAGGAGCCACAGAGTATCACAGAGTTTTTTGCTCGTAAACTCGCATGTTATGAAGAGCAAAGTGTTTAAGTTGATGGAATGGATTTATTGGAGACAGATTTTTTAACAAGCGAAATATTGAAATGTGCTTTTAAAGTACATTCCACCCTTGGGCCGGGATTATTGGAATCAGCTTATCAGACTTGCCTGAAATATGAACTTCAAAAAAATGGACTTTCTGTTGAGTCAGAAAAAGCAGTTCCATTAGTATATGAAGAAATAAAATTGGATTGTGGTTATAGAATAGATTTGTTGGTGGAAAGCACGGTCATCATTGAGTTGAAAACAATAGAAACTTTTACAGATGTTCACTTAGCTCAACTGCTGACCTACTTAAGACTTTCAAATTTGAAAATTGGATTACTTCTGAATTTCAATACCAAAAGCCTGAAAGCCGGAATAAAAAGAGTAGTTCTTTAAAATCATACTCTGTGTTACTCCGTGATAATACTCGGTGGACTCCCCGCCACGGCGGGCAAGTGTGCAACCAAAAATTGCGAGTTTACGAGCAAAACTCTGTGCAATAAAAAAATCTTCGAGTCACTTGGCATATTAATAGTTGCGAGTTTACGAGCAAGTCTCCGTTCCACATCTTTAAAAAAAACTCTGTGTAACTCAGTGAAAAATACTCTGTGTTACTCTGTGCAATAAAAAAATCTATGTGTCACTTGGCATATTAATAGTTGCGAGTTTACGAGCAAAACTCCCCGCCACGGCGGACAAGTGTTCAACCAAAATTGCGAGTTTACGAGCAAAATTCCGTGCGACTCTTTGAAACCACTCCATGAAACTCTGTGAAACTATAAAATGAAAACAGCACTCATAACCGGAATAACCGGACAAGACGGCGCCTACCTGGCTGAACTACTTTTAGAAAAAGGCTATAAAGTTCACGGGATCAAGCGCAGATCATCCCTGATCAATACTGACAGAATAGATCACCTCTACCAGGACCCGCATGAGGAAGATCCCCGATTGGTTCTTCATTATGGAGATATGACGGACTCCATGAACCTGACCAAGATCATTCAGGAAACGCAGCCGGATGAGATTTACAATCTCGCAGCGATGTCTCATGTGAAAGTAAGTTTTGATATACCCGAATACACTGCTAACGCGGATGGGATAGGAACCCTGAGAATTCTGGAGGCTGTCAGGCTTTTGGGCCTGGAGAAAAAGACCAGAATCTATCAGGCATCAACCTCCGAATTATACGGATTGGTACAGGCTGTTCCGCAGTCAGAAACCACCCCTTTTTATCCCCGCTCGCCTTACGCAGTAGCCAAGATGTACGCATATTGGATTACAGTGAATTACCGGGAGGCTTATAATATGTTTGCCTGCAATGGTATCCTCTTCAACCATGAATCACCATTGAGAGGGGAGACCTTCGTGACGCGCAAGATTACCCGGGCAGTTTCCAAAATAGCCTTGGGACTTCAGAATGATCTGTATATGGGAAACCTGGATTCCAAGCGGGATTGGGGCCATGCCAAAGACTATGTGAAGGCGATGTGGCTGATTTTGCAGCAGGATGTGGCAGAGGACTTTGTAATCGCAACCGGAGTCACTACCAAAGTTCGTGACTTTATCAATATGGCTTTTGCCCATATCGGCTTCACCCTCCGATGGGAAGGCGAGGGCGTCGACGAAGTCGGAATACTGGCCTCAATCGATGAGCAAAAATATGAATTGGCTACCAGCCAATCTCTTAATCTCTCAATCTCTAATCTCGTTAACCAGGAACTGGTTCGTGTCGACCCCCGCTACTTCCGCCCAACCGAAGTGGACCTCCTGATCGGTGACCCAACCAAATCAAACACCAAACTCGGCTGGAAACCCGAATACGATCTTCCTGCCCTGGTAGAGGATATGATGGCTGCGGATATCAAGTTATTCCGAAAAGACGTTCAACTTGCTGAGAGCGGTCATGATATATTGAAAAGGGCGGAGTAGAAGTGTTAAACTTTAAATGGTAAACGTTAATCGTTAAGCGAAGTCAAATGTATGCTTAACGTATTAACAATGAGCGTATTAAACGCTAAACTCCTTTATCGCTTAACGACTTTATCGCTTTCCGCTTTTAACTCTCAAATCACATACTTTTAATGCTTACCAAATTACAAGACAGTAAAATCGCTATCATCGGCCTTGGCTATGTAGGCTTGCCTTTGGCTGCTGCATTTGCAGAAAAATTCAAAACCGTTGGATTTGACATCGACCCTAAAAGGGTGGATCAACTTCAAAAAGGACATGACCGAACTCTTGAGGTGGAAGATACCCAACTCCAATCTGTGCTGGTTAAAACCTCGCAGGAACTCGAATCTATTGGAAAAGGGCTACTCATTACCGATGCAGTTGGTCCCGTTTCCTCCGCTAATATTTACATCGTGACGGTTCCTACCCCTACGGATAAGTATAACCGCCCTGTTCTGACCCCGATGCTCAAAGCATCAGAGACTATTGGCAAAGTCCTTAAAAAAGGCGATGTGGTAATTTATGAATCGACAGTGTATCCAGGAGTTACCGAGGAGGAATGTGTCCCAGTACTGGAAAAATTTTCTAGACTGAAGTTTAACGAAGATTTTTTTGCAGGTTATTCACCGGAGCGGATCAATCCAGGTGATAAAGAACATACCGTCACAAAAATTTTGAAAGTGACTTCGGGAAGTACGCCTGATGTGGCAGATTATGTGGATGCATTATACAAGTCCATCATTACCGCAGGCACTTTCAAGGCGAGTTCTATCAAGGTAGCCGAAGCGGCAAAAGTGATCGAAAACTCCCAACGGGATATCAATATTGCATTCGTCAACGAACTCTCCAAGATCTTCAACTTGCTTGATATTGATACACAGGAAGTCTTGGAAGCAGCAGGGACCAAATGGAATTTCATGCCTTTCAAGCCCGGTTTGGTAGGCGGACATTGTATCGGCGTGGATCCCTATTATCTGGCGCAAAAGGCGCAGGAATCAGGCTATCATCCAGAAATCATACTTGCGGGCAGGAGGTTGAATGACTCCATGGGCAAACACGTAGCCACGGAGACCATCAAGCATATGATGCGGAAGGATCTGAAAGTCATAGATGCTAAAGTATTGATCCTTGGATTTACTTTTAAGGAAGACTGCCCGGATGTGAGAAATACACGAGTGATTGATATTTACAATGAACTCATGTCTTTTGACATGGAAGTGGATGTTTATGACTCATGGGCAGATTCAGCAGAAGTCATGCATGAATATGGTGTAGAAGTAATCAATGGCGGGACCAAACCTAATTTAGAAGATTATTCCGCCATTATTCTGGCAGTAGCTCACCAGGAATTTAAATCGTGGTCGATCAAAAAATCTGCGAATCAGGTGGTATTTGATGTGAAGAGTGTGTTGGAGAAGGAGAGGGTGGATGCGAGACTTTAATTTTATAGATTAGAAATTTAATGAAGTCGACTTTTATATTAAAGACTACTGAAAAAATAAGAAATTCTCTTTACGCAAAAAATGTTTTAACTCTAGCCTCATCTTCAACACTTGCACAATTGATTTCTGTGCTAACTGCTCCAATTTTATACAGAATATATGCAAAAGAAGATTATGGGACACTTGGTTTGTATATGGCAATGACAGGAGTAATTGGAGTTTTTTCAACAATGCAATATTCACAAACTATTTTAATTGAAAAAGGTGAGGACCATGCAAAGTCTCTCATGTGGCTTAACAGAATTATAAATATTTTCGTGGCAGCGACGGTTTTTCTTGCAATTTTATTGTTTGGCGATCACATTGGACACTTATTTGGAAATAAAAAAATAGAGCCATGGTTATATTTTGTGCCTATGACAATATTTTTTGCGGGGCAAAGTGAAATTTTTAGTATTTGGGCCAATCGTAAAAAAAAGTATAAAATTTTAGCCATTAACGGTCTTATTTCGGCGGCTTTAGTACCTGTGGTTTCAATAAGTATCGGATTATACAAACCAGGGCCATTAGGTTTGTTTATGGGTTTGTTTACTAGCCAAATTGTTCCAGCAATTATGTTGTCAGCATTGCTGATGAGGCAAGATAATTTGGGTTTAAAATATTTAAACTTTGAATTGATAAAAATAAAGCTAGTAGAGTACTCAAAATTTCCAATATATAACTTACCCTCAGAATTCATCAACAGACTTACCAATCAATTGCCAGTCTTTATGTTAAGTGGCTTTGTAGGTCCAGCTGCAGTAGGGTTGTATAATTTAGCCGTTAGAATGTTGGGTTTGCCTATACAACTGATAGGAGGTGCAATAGGTACTGTCTTTAAACAGCGAGCTACAGAGGATTTTAACCGTGATCGGAACTTTAAAACCATTTATTTGAAGACCCTAAAATCACTTGGATGGGCGTCTGTACCAATGATTATCATTATTTTGTTATTTGGACCTAAGTTATTTGAATTTGTTTTTGGTAATGAATGGCGAATAAGCGGTGTAATAGCTCAGATATTAATTGTTTTCTTTGTTATGAAGCTTATTGTATCACCTCTTTCATATGGTTGGGTAATTGTAAACAAACTTAACGTTAGCTTTTATGTTCACATTTATATGCTGATTTCTAACTTTTTGGTATTTTATTTTGGATTTATTTGGTTTGATGATTATTTAATGGTGCTTGCGATGTTTTCTATAAATTATTCATTAATTTATCTTTACACTGCTTTTATTAATTATAGATTTTCGTTTAAATTTTCAAATATTTAATTTAATAAAAACTACTATTATTTTGATTCTCTATCATTATATCAAGTATTATATAATACAATGTGCTAGGCAGGGGTATTGGTTATATCGATTGTCTAAAGTGAAATTTGGTAGTGGGAAAAAGTTGCAATTTCCTTTAATAATAGAAGGAAAAGGAAAAATAAGCTTTACTTCTAATTGTCATCTACAGAAAAATGTAAAGTTAGGCATTGCAAGGAATGCAAATCTTAGTGGAGGGAATCAATTTCACTTAGAGCCTGCAAGTACCATATTAATTGGTGATTTAGGTGAATTAATAATTGGTAATGATTTTAAATTAGGTGCAAATGCTAGACTTTATGTTCAAAACAAATGGCAGTTTGGTGAAGGAGTCAAAATAGAAACGAACTGTGCTTTTGCCGCAAGGGAGCCAGGGAAATCGGGAAAATTAATTATTGGGAACTTTACTCATATAGGCGATTTTACTATTATTGATTTGGTTGAAAACGTGCTAATCGGGAATGATGTCGCTATAGGTCCAAATTGTACTATTTATACACATGATCATATTTATGATGATAAAAACCTCCCTGCATGGAAAGGAGGATTAATTTCTAAACCTGTGATAATTGAAGATGGCTCTTGGATAGGTTCTGGTGTGACTATTTTGCCGGGTGTTGTTATTGGGAAAAGGGCAGTGATAGCAGCTGGTTCTGTAGTAACTAAGAATGTTCCAGATAATGTGATTTATGGAGGAATCCCTGCTAAATTCATTAAAGAAATTTAGTTATGAAACTATTGATGATTTGTATTGAATTTCCACCTGTAAACACGACCGGTAATTATAGAAGCGCTGGCTTTGCACGATACCTTAAGGATAATGGTGTAATCCCGATTATTTTTACAGCTGAGGAAAAAAGCGCAGAAAAGGCTTTTAATAAAAATTCAGATCATTCTCTTATGAAGGGATTGGAAGATGTCAAAATTTTTAGATTCCCCATAAAACCAATAAATGAAATTTATAAAGGTAAAATCGGAAATTACTTTCGAATATGGTTGAATTATATAGATAGTATAGAATCCCGCTGGTTTTATGGGAAAAATAAAATAGAGATTTACAAAATAATTAAGGAAGAAAAGCCTGATTTACTGTATGTTTCATTGCCTCCCTTTAGTATGGCGAAAGCCGCAATAAAAATCTCTAAGGATTTCAAATTGCCATTAATAGCCGATATGAGGGATGCTTGGTCCTTATGGGGAAGTTCTCCATTTTCGACGATATTTCATTTTAAATTAGTTAAAAATCTAGAAGCTAAGCTTTTTAAACATTCAAAGTTTATAATTGCCACGTCATCAGAGATGGCTTCTGATTTCAAGAATATTCATCCAAATATTAATTCTGATAAATTTAAAGTGGTTTTTAATGGTTACGATGATTTTAATTTTGCCTCTATCAACCTTCAACCTTTTGAATTAAAATCTGACGCTTTTAAAATTGGTTATGTAGGTAGTTTTTATTACGAACCCAAAATAGAAGAATTGATGAAAATTCCTTGGTTCAAACGCAAAGGACTACAGAAATTTTATTATAGTCCAAGAAAAGAGTATTGGCAGTACCGGAGTCCATACTTTTTTTTAAAATCTTTACAAAAATTAATTCATAGCCATCCAGAATTATCAAATAAAATAATATTTGAATATATTGGAAAAGCTCCAAATTGGCTGTATGCTATGATTGAGGAAAGAGGGTTAATCGATAATTTTATAGATCACGGTTTTTGTAATAAGAATGATGTTCTTCGAATACAGTCCAGTTGGGACGCTATCCTTGCAACTAGCGAAAAAATTGATGGTGGGTTAGGGTACACTATCCCTTCTAAATCATTTGATGGGATTAATTTGAAGAAGAGAATTTTTGCATTTGTAACTCCTGGGGCTCAGAATAATTTCCTAAGGGATTATAAACAAGTAGTTTTTTTTCAACCAGACGAAATAGAAAAAAATGTTGAAATTTTACGAAATGAAATAATTAATAAAAACAATGCTTTTGAATATACTGACCTTTCAGAAAATTTTAATAGAAATTCTCAAGGCAATAAGTTAAGATTAATTCTTAAAGATGTTGAAGAAAAAGATTAGGGAAGCAAAAGTAATAACAATAAGCCCATCAGGTAATCTTTACGGGAGTGAGAACGTTCTTTTTGATTACTTACTTACAACAAAGCTTAATCATATAGTTTTTGTTCCAAAAAACAGTCAATTTCAACAGAAACTACAAAATCAAAATTGGGATCATCATATTATTGGATTTAATCCAAAAAGTCTAGAATTCTTTTATGCCTTCCTATTCTTATTTATTCTGTCAAAACAAATCACATCTGTTTATATTAATGAAGGTGGGCATTACAAATGGATAAAATGGATGGCTATGATTCTTCCAAAGACCAAATTTACAGTTCATTTGCGCATGGTTTACGATGCTAGAATTGATAGGATAGGTCAAAAGATTCCAAAGAACATTCGTCTCCTAGCTATTTCTCACTATGTAGCAGAGGAATTGAAAAATAATGAAATTGAAGTTGAAGTTGTTTATGATGGATTTATCAATAATATTACTAGCTATAAATTCCCAATATCTGGCAAAAAAATAAAAGTAGGTATCATAGGAAGAATTAGCGTAACTAAAGGAATTCATAAATTCTATGAATTGATAGATGAACTGAAAAAGAGAAAACAGTTTCATTTGTTTGAATTTCACTTTTATGGAAGTAATCATCTTTCTAAAGGTGATTCAGATTTTTTTTTTACCTTATTGAAAGATAATCCAAGTATTCATTTCCATGACTTTCAGACACCGGAAACAGTATTTAAATCTATTGACCTCGTCATTCATTTTAATAAAGAAGAAGGATTAGGAAGGATCTTTTTGGAATCTATTGCTAATGGTCTACCTTTTATTGGTTATAATACTTCTGGTATTAGTGAAGTTGGAGAGATATTGGGCTTACAACATTTTCTTATTGAAGGATATCAAAAAGATGATACTGAAGAGCTTACAAAGCTTCTTGTTTCCGTTGCAAAAAATTTAATATCGATTCAGGAAAGTATTTATTTGAGTCAAAAAAAGTTGTCGAATTTCGATATTTATGTTTATGTTAAAAAATTGGATTTAAATCTTTTAAAAAGTGTAATATGAGTTTACTTAATAAGTTAAAGCAAAAATATATCTTCAATTTTGGATCAACAAAAAGACGATTTGAAGAAATCTACAAATCAAATTTTTGGGCATCAAATGAATCAATTTCAGGCCCTGGTTCTCAACTAGATAAAACAATAACAATTAGAGAGGAACTTCCTCGTATTATAGAGAAATTCCAGATTAAAACTCTACTCGATCTTCCTTGCGGTGATTTTTATTGGATGAGTCGGGTTAATTTAAAGGGTGTTCATTATATCGGAGGCGACATTGTGACAAATTTAATAAAGCTCAATAATGACAAGTATCAAAATGATAATATTATTTTTAAAGAATTAAATCTTATTTCCGATTCTCTACCAAAGGTAGACGCCATTTTAGTTAGAGATTGTTTCATTCATCTATCTGAAAAACAAATCCTAGAAGCTTTGAAAAATATTAAAACTTTTGGAATTAAGTTTCTGATTACAAACAATTTTCCGGATTTTGAGAGAAACTTTGATATCAAAACAGGTATGTTTAGGAAGGTAAATTTTTCTTCATTACCATATATTCTTGATACTCCTATATTCGAAGTTGAAGAGAAAGAGCATTATTCTGATGTGGATGGTAGGAAGATGATCTCAGTTTATATGGTCGATAGTCTTAAATAAAATATTAAAAATTTTTAATTTTAAACAATATTTGGTTCTATCCATAAAAATGAACTTTAATATTCTTATTCAAGTTATAGACATTCTCTTTAATGCGCAAAAATAGTTTTTATTTTATTACTCACAATACTTTCAATTTAATTCCTCCGGTTAAGCAAATTTACGATGCTTTATTTGAAGAGTATCAAATATACACAGTTCAGTGTGAAATCGAATCTCTTGATTCTGTTTTCCAAAAGAAAAACAATTACACAATCAACACTTATGAAAATTACAATGAATTGATTAATTCAAGTCTATATCATAAAGTTCGAAAGTACATAATAACTTTTCTTTTGTTTATATTCTTAATTCCAAAAAATAAAAGAAAACACAAAAGAAACATTCTTTATTTTCAAGACTTATATCCGCTTTTTTTGGGGATCTTATTCAAAAAAAAGAAAGATTATATTATTTATCATCAATTTGAAATAATTACTACTCAAAATTTAAATAGGTTTGACAATCTTTTGCTTAAGAAAATTATAAGAAAGCTTGATAAAATCGATTTATACATATTTCCTGAAGAAAATAGAAGAAATTTATTTATTAAAGATTATAGTTTTTCCTCAAATGTAAAAACATTGATTATTCCCAATACTAATAACAATTTTAACAAAGTTCAATTTAACTTAAATGAAAAGATTATTGTTTCTCACGTTGGTTCTCTTGGAAATACATTTCATCATTTAGAGGCCTATTTAGATGTAATTGAAAAACTCCCTAAAAATGAATTCGAATTTTGGTTTATAGGATTTTTGTCCGAAAATATCAAAAATATTATAGAAAGTAGAAATTTAATTAATGTAAAATTAATAGGTCAATTAAAACATAGTATGTTAGTTGATTATTACTTTAAAACAGATATTGGTATAATTCTTTATAACGACAAATCTCTTGATACCAAATTTTGTGCACCTAATAAATTGTATGAATTTTGGTCTTATGGAGTGCCAGTGATTGGAGACAAGTTACCAGGGTTAGAATCTGTATTCTTAAAAAACATTCAGGGTGTTTTGATTAATATGAATAATCAAGTGGAGTTTCTTAATGCATTTAACGGGTTTATAGTTAATGATTTTCAAAGAAAGGAAAAATTAATTAGATTTTTTAATAAGAATAACAAATTGGATGTATATATTAAAAATTTCAAAGAAGCTTTAATATGAAAATTGCTTTTATAATTGGGACTCGTCCAGAACTTATTAAAGTCGCTCCAATAATTTGGGCATTAAAAAAAACAGATATTTCATTTGATGTTGTAAACACTGCGCAGCATAAGGACTTGCTTGAACCTTATTGGAAGACGTTTAATATTGAACCTACACATATCTTAGATGTTATGGTGTCGGGGCAAAATTTAGCATCACTAACTTCGAGAGCAATTAGTCAAATTCAAAATTACCTAGACAATGTTTCGGTTAAGCCTACTATAATTTTGGCTCAGGGAGATACTACGACAGTCATGGCTTCTTCAATGGTAAGTTTTTATAATGATATTAAATTTGCTCATATTGAGGCTGGTCTTCGAAGTTTTGATTTTTATAATCCTTTTCCCGAGGAATATAACCGAAGAATTGCTTCTATTACAGCTAATTTTCATTTTTGTCCAACCTCAATTTCTCAAAATAATTTGTTGAACGAGGGCATATTGGAAAATAAGATTTTTGTTGTGGGAAATACTGTAGTCGATTCTCTTTCTAAAGTCTCAAATTCTAATGATTTTGATCAAACTCCTTGGGTAAACAAATTGTTAGAAAGAGTCAATTGTTTTGAAAATGTTGTACTTATTACTTGTCATAGAAGAGAAAATCATGGGGATAACTTAATAGAAATTATTGAATCCATTTCACAGTTAGCAAAAGAAAACAGTTTAGATCTTTTTTTATGGCCTTTACACCCAAATCCGAATGTGAAACAAAAAATATTGGGTTCTGATTTATCAAAACTTGAGAATGTTATTTTAACTGGCCCTTTGGAATACCTAGATATCTTAAAGGTACTGAATATTGCCTTTTGTGCAATCTCTGATTCAGGTGGAATACAGGAGGAAGCTCCTTCTTTTAATACTCCGGTATTAGTTTTAAGAGAAACCACAGAGAGACCCGAAGGAGTGACTTCCGGAGTAGCTTTTTTAGTAGGAGCAGACAAGAAAAAGATAACTTCAAAATTTAATGATTTAAAAAAACATAAGATTTATTTCGATAGAAATCCTTATGGAGATGGCCAAGCAAGTGAAAAAATAGTAGATATACTTTTAAACGATTTTTTAATTAATTAAATCCTATATATCCCTCCAGGTATGATCCTTTTTATTAAAAAATAAGCAAATCAACTAATGAAAATACTAATTCCTAATTACACTCTAGCAGATAGCTTTACTGAAAATGTCTCATTTACCTTGATTCAAATGGGACATGAAGTGTTTGATATGGGCGGTATTTCTATTAGTAAGGCATACTCTAAAATAGGTAGAGTAGTAAAAGAATTAAAGAATAAAGCTTTTCCTCAATTATCTGAACAAGAGAAATTTGTTTTAAAAACAATTTCCAATTTCAAAATTGATGTTTTGCTTTCGCTCACTCAAAGTTTGGATGAAGATGTATTGCTAGCATGTAAACAAAAAGGAATAATAACCATTTCTTGGTGGGGAGATACAGCTGCTAACATGAAAAAGATGGGACTGTTTTCCTTTCATTGGGATTTTGTTTATATAAAAGATGCTTTTGCCGCTAAAAAATTACGGAGTTTGCAGATTCCTGCAGAACAACTATTTGAAGCCATGAATCCATATTGGCATAAACCGTCGTTTGAACAACAAAACAACGAAGTAGTCATAGCAGGTTCCTTTTATGATTATCGGCAATATTTAACCAAAAAATTGATTGATAATAATATTGAACTCGGTTTGTACGGTCCTCCATTACCGACTTGGTCTGATTCGCGCATAAAAAGAATACACAAACAAACCTATGTGGTAAAAGTAGAAAAAGCAAAAGTATTCGGCCAGGGATTAGCTGTACTCAACTCTACCGCAATGAGTGAATTCAACTCCGTGAATTGTCGTGCTTTTGAGATTGCAGGATGTGGTGGTTTGCACATTATGGAAAATAGAAGTTCCATCATCGATTGTTTTGAACCCGGCAAAGAAGTTCTCACCTATGACTCCTTTGATGAGCTGTTAGCGGTAATAGAACGTGCCAAGAAGTACCCTTATGAAATGAAAATTATTCGTGCAAGTGGTGCTAAAAGAGCACATGCAGAACACACCTATGAAAAACGCTTAAGTTATATTCTTTCAAAATTATAATATGTTCATCCCGATATCACAACCCTCCATTACCCAAAAAGAAATTGATTACGTAACTGACGCCGTCAAATCCACTTGGATCTCTTCATTAGGAAAATATATTGACCGCTTTGAGGCTGAATTCGCTCAATTTTGTGACACTCGATTTGCTGTCTGTGTTAGTAATGGTACAGTTGCCATTCAATTGTCCTTGGCCGCTCACGGTATCAAACAAGGCGATGAGGTGATTGTTCCCAATCTTTCCTTTATAGCCACAGCCAATGCAGTCTTACATTGTGGAGCTACTCCTGTATTTGCGGATATTGATCCTTTTCATTATTGTATGGATCCTGATTCTGTGGAAAAATTGATTACTCCCAAAACCAAGGCTATTATGCCTGTCCATTTATATGGGCATCCTGCCCCCATGGATAAATTATTGGAACTTGCGAATAAGTATGGCCTATGGGTAATTGAAGATGCAGCAGAAGCGCATGGAGCTACTGTACATGGAAAACGTGTAGGTTCTTGGGGTCATTGTGCTACCTTTTCTTTCTATGGAAATAAAAACCTGACCACAGGTGAAGGAGGGATGATTACTACAGATGATGAAGATTTTTATAATAAGTGCAAGTATCTTCGAGACCATGCTATGAGTAAGGAAAAACGCTATTGGCATACAGAACCGGGATTCAACTTTCGGATGACCAATCTGCAGGCAGCATTAGGCTGTGCTCAATTGGAAAGGGTAGATGAAATTATGGCCAAAAGGCAATTGATTTTTCAATGGTATCAAAAACACCTAGGTTCAATAGAAGGAATTAGCATAAATCGAACCTCGGCTTGGGCAAGTAATGCTTATTGGTTAATTTGTCTGGAAAACCAAGATTGGGATCTTATAAAAAGAGATCAGTTCATGATAGAATTAAAAAAAAGAGGGGTGGATTCCAGACCCTTTTTCTATCCAATGTCCGACATGCCTTATTTCTCGGAAGAGGTGTATACTCCACATACTCATGAGATATACCAAAAAGGAATTAACCTACCCACCTACTTTGATCTGACAGAAGAACAAGTTGGTTTTGTATGTACTGTTGTGAAAAGCCTTTTAAATGCTTGAACAATTAGTTTTATTTTATGAGGGATTGATCCGGAATATTGGAGGAGGACTTGGTCGAAAAGTCCGATATCAATATTACAAGAAGCGATTGGCAAGGTGCGGGGAAAATGTAAATATTGAAGAGGGTGTTTATTTTGAAAACCCAAAAGATATCGAGTTATCCAATAATATTTGGATTGATAAGCAGGCCATTTTAATTGCAGGGGCTTTTAATTCAGTAAATAGAAAGTATCATCAAAAAGGGGAATCTATAATTCCTTGGGGTAAACTTTTGATTGATGATGGGGTACATCTGGCTCCTCAAACAGTTATTCAAGCACATGGTGGTTTGAGAATTGGGAAAAATGTCACTATAGCTGCTGGAGCAAAAGTATATACGCTATCCCATCATTATAAAAATTTGGAGGATGTCACTGACTCGAAGCGTTATAGCTTTTCAAGTATGGCAGCTCGAGAAGATCAATTTATGATAGTAGGAAATGTGATTATAGGAAATAATGCGGCCGTTGGTTTGAATTCAGTTATTCTACCGGGTACCACAGTTCCTGAAGGAACATGGATAGGGGTTTTGAGTAATCCAAACAATCAACCGCTTACCCCGAATTCAGTTTTTTCATCATTGAAAATCAATAATGAGTAAAATTTTGTATTTGTCTCCAGGCTGTTTTGATAAAGGCGGCATCAGTCGCTATAACCGCTATCAGATTCGTGCCTTGAGAGAATTGAAAGGTGAGAATAATGTGAAGGTGATCTCCTTGCTGGGTAGATCAGAGGGTGATTTTGAAGATGATTTCACCATAGATTGGCAGGGTTGGGGTGCAAATACGCTCAGTAAACTGGCTTTTACTTTTCAGTTTTTAAAGATACTTCGTTCTTGGAAGCCGGATATAATTTGGCTAGGCCATGTAAACTTGACTGAATTATTAGTACGATTCAATATTCTGGGAAAATACACCTCCGTGCTCAACGTCTATGGTTTGGAAGTATGGTCCGGTCTTAGACCGAAGGTAGAGGAAGGTTTCAAAAAAGTGGATTATGTGATTGCAGACTGCCAATTTACCCAACGCTATGTAGAGGAAGAAGGCACAAGGCCAAAAGGTTCTGTTGAGGTCATTTGGGATTGTGTAGACCTGGAAAAATTCCGACCTTTTTCAATTGAAGAACAGCAAGACTTTTATAAAAATTATAATTTACCAAATCCATCAGAAAAGCCATGGCTATTGACCTTAGGCAGATTGTCTTTTGCAGCAGCCCACAAGGGCTATGAGCGGTTATTGGAAGTATTTGCCAAAGCAGCCCACCTCAATCAAGAAATAATCCTAGTTTTTGCAGGAAAGGGGGATATGGTTGATTTCCTCAAGTCTGAAGCAAATCGCTTAGGTGTGGCTGATCGAGTATATTTCTCCGGCATGGTGCATGAAGTGGATATGCCAAAGTTTTATTCTGCTGCCAGCATCTTCTCATTAGTATCCGATCGAGGAGTAGGAAGAGGAGAAGGAATTCCTTTAACCCCACTTGAGGCGATGGCTTGCGGTACTGCGATAATAGTCGGAAATCAGGATGGCTCCCAGGAAGCAATATTTGAAGATAAAAATGGGTTTTGTATTGATTCTTTAGATTTGGCACAACATGCTCAAGTAATTCGGTCTTTATTATCAGATCCGGATTTATTAGAAAAGAAATCCCAGGCTGCCAACCTAGTTGCCCATAAGTATTTTTCCTTCGAAACTTTCAAAGTTAAACACCAAGAATTCTTGGGAAAAATAAAATGACTGCAATCTTTGCATTTATAGCTTTTTTCTTTTTTGCCTATCGCTTGATTAAGCGTATAGGGAAAGGATTTCCGATTTTTGAGTTGGTGGTGACGCTCTATTTGTTGCAATATGTGATTACAGCCCATCTAGAATACAGTTGGAATTGGGAAAACACAATGGCCGTGGAAGAGTCGGAATACCTTCTTTTTGCCCTACTAGCTGTGCTTTCTTTTGCGTTTGGTCTATTGAAGGTTAAGAATAAGATTGAAATTAAACAGTTCTACATCCCATCTAATTTAGCTTCTAAATTGGGAAGAGCTTTGGTTCTAATTGGCTTTGCAGGAGATGTGGGAATGATAATACTTCCTGATACTGTACATTCAATATTGAATTTTTTCACCCTATTTAAAACAATAGGAGTATATGCTTTGATTTTTTCAGAAAAAAAGTTAGACAAGATTATTATAGCCGTTTTCACTCTTCAGATTGCTTTATCGGCTATTCTTAATGCACTATTGATTGAATTTATAGTATTTGGGATCTTTTTTGCGATGTTTTATACGATTAAGTACAAAATCTCAAATCCTATTAAATATGGGTTTATTGTAGCTTCTTTCTTATTTATTACAATTTACCAAGGAGTAAAAGCGGATTACAGAAAACTAGTTTGGGAAAATGAAGTTTCCTTTTCTGACAAAATTGCGATTTTAGGATCACTAATTTCATTTGAATCCTTTTCGGATGCAACTAGTTCTAATGTTCAAGATAATGAATCGCTGCTTCAAACTATTCATCGTTTAAACCAAGGATGGCAAACCTCTAAAGTGATAGATCAAGTGCCAGCAGTAGTCCCTTTTCAAAATGGGGCAGAATTCGTGAATGATATGATCTCATCCTTTGTGCCGAGATTCTTATGGCCTAATAAGCGTACAGTAAATGATTATCAGCGGTTTAATTATTTTACGGGATACTCATTAAATAGTAGAACAGCAATGTCAATTGGAGTAATAGGAGATTTCTATATCAATTTTGGTAAGATCGGCACTTGTTTGATGATGTTTGTTTTCGGTTTGTCAATTGCAAAACTAAGTAAGTGGTTCTTTCGAAAATTTATTTTTACGAACCCGATAAACCTCATATGGCTACCTTTTATTTTCAGCTATTTAATTAGGCCAGGAAATGAATTTTACATGGTAGTTAACCATTTGATTAAAGCTCTGGTTGTTTTATGGTTTGTGTTTAAGGTGATTTATCCTAAGCTGAATTTGATGAAATATTATTGGATAGATTACTACAAGAGTCAAGAAGTAATGATTGAATAAATGTAAATTTTCAGATTAAGATTTTTATTTTTTTAGGTGTATTTCCAACCTGTTGATATGGAGTGAACATGACAAAATCAATTTTTTATCCCTGTTAATTTTTTTCACAAGTTCTTTGAACCGTACCAGGAGTAGGCTAATGAATAACAAAAAAAAGAAAGTTCTCCTTTTCATAGATTGGTTTTTGCCTGGTAACAAAGCCGGAGGGCCTGTTACTTCCAATGTCAATATGGTGGAGCAACTTAGGTCGGAGTCGGATTTTTTTATCCTCACGAGAAATACCGATTACTGTGAAGAGAAAGCCTATGAATCAATACCTCCAAATCAATGGACTCAGTTTAAGGAAGGGGTATCAATATTTTATTTTTCAAATGAGTTCCTGACTATTTCAAACCTAAGAAAAGTTGCATTAGAAGTCAAATGCGATCATTGGTACATTAATGGGATTTATTCGAAGTACTTTTCTATTCTTCCGCTATTTCTATCCCGATTTAATAAAGACATGCGGACTACAGTCTCAGCAAGAGGAATGCTTTCGCCTCATGCATTAGCTGTAAAACCTTTGAAGAAGAAAATTTTGCTCGGAGTTTTTAAAACCATGGGCTTCTACCGGAATGTGGGGTTTCATGCTACAAATGAAACAGAAGCTGTTGAAATAGCCAGGCAAGTTGGCAGGAACAAAGGCATTCAGGTAGCTCCTAATCTTTCAAAATCTGTTGTTTCTGAAAAACCAAAAGAAACGAATAAAATTACGGGAGTTCTAAAACTGATAAGCCTTGCCCGTATTTCTCCGGAAAAGAACACATTGGGTGCATTGGAAATATTGTCTGGGTGTTTAAATCATTCTATTCAAATTGATTTCTATGGACAGCCATATGACTTGAATTACCAAAATGAATGCGAGGAAATAGTCAGAAGTTTACCGAAAAACATCCGGGTAATTTTCCATGGGAGCATTTCTCCCGATCTAATACCGGTTGTTTTGCAAAAAACACATTTTCTGTTTTTACCAACACGTGGAGAGAATTTTGGCCATTCCATTTTAGAATCGCTCCTGTCTGGTTGCCCGGCAATAATTTCCGACCAAACTCCCTGGAAAGATCTGGAAGAGAAGGGAATTGGTTGGGACATCCCCCTTTCTGAACCGGAGAAATTTATTCAGGCAATTGAAACTGCCGCTGCCATGGATCAGGAAACTTACAATAAGATGAGTCAGGCTGCTTTTGAATTTGCACGGGATTTCACGAGTAATCCGGAAGTATTGGAAGCTAACCGGAGACTTTTTGGAATTTGACCTTTGAAGTATTTAGAACCTCGAATGTCTTGAAGTTAAGATGGTTACAAAGTCAGGCAAATTCGTGATATGACATTGATGAAAACAGATCTATCCTTATTCAAAAATGATGATTATCAACCCGGGTCTGCCCCGAAAAGGTTGACTTGGTATTTGGCAAACCGATTATTTCTGAATACGAGTATCCTGTTTCCATCATCTTTCAAATCGTGGCTTTTAACCCTTTTTGGGGCAAAAATCGGGAGAGGTGTTGTTATCAAGCCAAATGTAAATATCAAATATCCCTGGTTTCTGACGATTGGGGAGTATTGCTGGATCGGAGAGAATGTCTGGATTGATAATCTGGCGCAGGTTACGATAGGTTCTCATGTTTGTATTTCACAGGGAGCCTTGTTGCTTACCGGAAATCATGATTATAAAAAAGAAAGCTTTGATTTGATCACGGGAGAGATAGTTCTTGAAGACGGAGTTTGGATAGGAGCGAAGTCGGTGGTTTGTCCCGGTGTGAGATGTTTTTCTCATTCTGTTTTGGCAGTGGGTTCTGTCGCTTCCAAAGATTTGCAGGCTTTTGAAATTTATCAGGGAAATCCTGCCCTGCCCGTCAGGAAAAGAGTGATTTCTGAATAGACGCTGGTAGGGATTTGCATTCCCGACCTCATATAAAAAGAATTTGTAATTCTACCACGGCGGGTAAGTCTGGAAAATCGCGATGACTTCAATAAACCCCATCATTGAACAAATCATAACTTTTACCGCTTTACACTTAACTACTAACGCTTAACTTTTACCGCTTTTCGCTTACCATTTTAACGTTTACTGCTTAATAATTCTCGCTTAGCTACTTATTCTTAACGTTTACCGCTTAACCCATAAGCTTTTATACTTACCATTTATCTTCATTTTTCGAACTCTCCAATCCTTGAAAGTTTCTATCATAACAGTAACCTATAATTCAGATGCTACGCTTCAGCATACGATTGATAGCATTGCCTATCAGGACTATCCTGATATTGAGTATATTATTGTGGATGGTAATTCCACTGATAAGACGGTTTCAATTATTCAAGACAATTCAGCCATCGTTTCTCTTTGGATTTCCGAACCTGATACCGGGCTCTATGATGCTATGAATAAAGGAATCAGGATGGCTACAGGTGATATCGTGGGGATAATTAACTCGGATGATTTTTACCATAGAGTGGATGCTATCTCCCAGATTGTTCAGGCATTTGAGGATTCCGGAGAGCAAAGTGTTTACACGGATATCCGGTTTGTGAATCCCGATAATCTTGACAAGACTGTCAGATATTATAATTCCAAACGGTTCAGTCTCCGTAAATTAAAACGAGGTATTATGCCTGCACATCCCACTTTTTTCACCTATCGGAAAAATTTTGAAAAGTTCGGGTATTATAGAACAGACTATAAAATTGCTGCTGATTTCGAATTGCTGGTTAGATTCCTGCACAAGCATAAACTGGGGCATCACTACCTTCCCATAGACCTGATGAAGATGCGGACAGGCGGTTTGAGCACAAAGTCCTGGAAAAGTAATTACATTATCAATCAGGAAAATTACAGAGCCTGTAAAGAAAATGGATTGGACACTAATTATCTATTGTTGTATTCCAGGTATTTTAAAAAATTATTAGAGTTTTTCCCAGCTTTGTTTTGAAACCAATCATTTTTCTTTTTTTTCTGATTTTGCCTTTATTTCTGACTGCTCAGACGATTCCGGCTGGTTTTCCTATACTCGAGGAATATTTGAGGCGAACGCAGTTGAGAGCTATTGAGGATATTAACAGTTCATTTTCATTACGACCTATCTCAAGTCCGGATACGACTCTGTATGGATTGACTCAGGAATTTGAAGTTCCTGTGCGGGGGTTAGAAGTTGGATTGCTCCCATCTTTTGCTACAGTAAGATTATTAACAAAAAGACCTTATGGCTGGGGAGATTATGGGATGATTCCCAATCCCGGATTGCAAACGCTGATTTCCGGTGGTGTTCAGTTAAAATACAAGTTTTTAAATCTGACGCTGAGGCCGGAATTGGTTTTGGCTCAAAACAAGGGTTTTGAAACAAACCTGAATCAGTTTTCCGGTTCAGAAATCAGAAATAAATTTCTAATATGGAATTACGGCGATTTCCCGGAACGATTTGCCGACAATGGATATGCTAAACTTTGGTGGGGACAGTCTAAACTCACCGCTCAATATGGTGCGTTTGAGATGGGAGTTTCCACTCAAAATATCTGGTGGGGACCTGGTCAGTTTAATGCCCTGACTTTTTCAAATAATGCTCAGGGATTTCCTCATTTTACTCTGAATACCACCAAACCTGCAAAGACTTTTATTGGGAATTTTGAAACCCAACTGATCATTGGAAGGCTGGAGAATTCAGGTCTTGATCCATCCCAATATCCGGAATTGAATGACATTTATTTCATTCCTTTTTCAGGTGACTGGAGATACCTGAATGCACTGACTTTCACCTACAATCCCAAGTGGGTCCCGGGACTGTTTTTGGGTATGAACCGGACTTTCCAGCAATACAGTGAGTCAATGGGAACAGGGTTTTTGGCCTACTTCCCGGTTTTCGAACCCTTCACAAAATCAAATTATGGATTTGACAGAGATGCTGAAGGGCAGAGTCAGCAGATATCCATTTTTGGCCGATGGGTGTTCCCAAAAGTTAAAAATGAAATCTATTTTGAATATGGCAGAAGAGACCATTCAATAAATTGGAGGGAATTTGTTTTGAATCCGGAACATGCAAGAGCGTATATTCTTGGCTTTACTCAACTCTTTGAAGTTCCGCAGATAAATAAAACAATTCAGGTCAGAGGGGAAATAACTCATCAGCAGGAATCAGTAAACAGATACATCAGATATGGCGGAATATCAGGAGGCCTGGGGGGAGGGTTATCCTGGCATTCTCATACTCCATCAAGAGGGTTTGTTCAGAACGGTCAGCCTTTGGGTGTTGGAATAGGAGTCGGCTCAAATGTACAGGCCGTGGAAATTTCTTTAGTTGATAAGTTGGATAAAATGGGTGTCCTCATTGAGCGACTCGCAAATAACCAGGATTTTTACAACAAAGCACAGCTTAAGAATACCGAGCGTCAGCCTTGGGTAGACCTTTCCCTTGGGTTTCTTTTTGATAAACAATTTGATCAACTGCTCCTGAGTTCGAAACTCCAACTAATTCATGCCCGGAATTACCAATGGCAGGTTGCTCCGGAAAGCACCCCTGATTTTCCGGTAGGGGAAAACCTGACAAGTATAATGGGGCAGGTGAGTGTTATTTATTTTTGGAAGGGAAAAGAAGGGAGATAGGCTTCCCGAAATAAAGTCGGCTTCGCCTCATGAGATAGGCCTTCGGCGAGAAAAAAGTGAAAATTGAAAACTGAGGTGTTTTTTTGTTACACAGAGTTTCACTGAGGTATCACAGAGACTCACTGAGTTTTTACAAAAAATTTTATAAGGTTTGTTTTAAAGGCACAACCGAGGTTTTTAAGCAACTCATTGAGCAATTTTTATGAGACCCCAACTATTTTAACCTCTGTGAATCTCTGGTTTTTCTCGGAGAGTCTCGGTGTAATCTTAGCCGAAGAATCAAAAATAACGTAAGGTCCTTTTTCATTTCAAATTTTTCAGTAAAAATTAAAGCCCGTTTTTTTTGTTTCACCTTGGTAAAAAATCCTTTTTCAGAGCTCAACCTGGTTACCCAATTTGATACTCAATTACGCAATTGAGGAAAAAATCAACGAATTCATGGATTATAAATTCACTTATGCACTCTTTCATAAAATAATTTTAGTTGCTACTAATTTGAAGTTCAAATTCGATCGGAAACACTTTAACCAGTTTATTTTGCACTTAGTATTTTTAGATTTTGCTCTGCTTTTTTAAATAATTCGTAATGGCAAGGCAATTGTTATATAAATAATTAAATTCGTCCACGCTTAAACCAACTTTAATATGTTTTTTATTTTAGCTACGCTCACTGCTTTTTCGGTGGGATTTTTAGTGACTCCAATTTTAATCTACGCACTAAAAAAAGCCAAAATCGGGGATAAACCCGGTGGAAGAAAAATTCATAAAAGTTTTATCCCATCTATGGGAGGAATTGGGTTTGTGTTTGCATCTGCTGTTGCGATGTCGATTTGGGGTTGGCAGTTTCCTCTGCCTGATATCCGATATTTGCTTGGTGCAATAGGCCTGATGTTTTTTGTAGGATTGCGGGATGATATGGTGGAGATGAAAGCAACTCAGAAACTTTTGGGGCAGTTAGTAGCTGTGATTTTGGTTGTCGTTGCTTCAGATATCCGTATAAAAGATCTTCATGGTTTCCTCGGAATCGGTGAGTTGAATATTATCATTAGCTACCTGTTTTCTGCATTCGTTTTACTAGCCCTTACCAATGCCTTTAATTTGATTGATGGTTTAGATGGTTTGGCCGGAACTGTTGCAACAATTGCTTTTTCGTTTTTGGGAACATGGTTTCTGCTAAACGGACTCGAAAGCTATGCGGTCTTGAGCTTCACTTTGCTTGGCGGAGTTTTGGCATTCATGGTTTTCAACTGGCATCCTGCAAAAATCTTTATGGGTGATACGGGTTCGTTGACACTCGGATTTTCTTTAGGCGCTTTGGTAATTGCCTTTATGGAATACAATGCAGGTTTGCCGGCAGGCAATCTTTGGAAATTCGAACCGGTATTCTCAGCAGGAATTGCGCTGATGATTTTTCCGCTATATGACATGGCAAGAGTCTTTGCCAGAAGAATAAGTCAGGGCAAAGGACCAATGACACCTGATAAAAGCCATGTGCATCACTTTCTGATGAGGATGGGCCTGAAGCATAACCAGGTTGCTTTATTATTAGGCGCTTTGCAATTGATGTTCGTTTTGGTGGTTTTTATTTTCAAAGATTATTCGGATCATTTAGTATTACCGATCATCTCGGTTTTTGCAATTTCTTTAGGTTTAAGGCTTGATCAGATTACCCTTAAATATGTAAAAAAGAAGGTATTGCTTCAGCCAAGAGTATTGGATTTGAGGCCATTAAATGCTAAACAGAAGATTAAGATAAAAATTGACAGAGAGGGTCTTAGAGAAACGACCATCAACATGAATTAGAGAAAATCTTCTCAAATCCGGTGATAAAAATTAGCAAGAATTTTTATCACCAGCCATTTTGATGGAATTGGTTAGATTTTTGTCGTAAAAAAAATGTACGTTTAAACAGAAATCCAGCTCATACTCATTCTATGGCATACCAAATCCCTTTATCCTTTCCGGTTTTTGGAGGAAACGAAGAGCGCTACACGCTAGAAGCAATTCGTTCGGGGCATTTGGCGACCTTTGGAAATTTCATTAATAAATTCGAAATAGGTCTTGCTAAAAGGACAAAAACCCATCAAACAGTAGCAGTAAATTCGGGTACATCAGCCTTACACCTGGCAATGGTTCTTTTGGGAATTAAATCAGGAGATGAGGTAATTTGTCAGTCCTTTACTTTTTGTGCTTCCGCAAATCCGATTGTTTACCTGGGAGCAAAACCTGTTTTTGTGGATAGTGAAAAGGATTCCTGGAATATATGTCCGGAACTTCTTGAAGATGCCATCCTCAGCCGAATAGCGCTCGGCAAATTACCAAAAGCGATCGTGATAGTTCATTTGTTTGGCATGCCTGCCAAAATGAATGAAATCATGGAAATCGCAAAAAAATATCAAATTCCGGTTCTTGAAGATGCTGCAGAGGCGGTAGGCAGTACCTATGCAGGAAAGAGCTGCGGCACTTTCGGGAAGATTGGTGTTTTTTCTTTCAATGGAAATAAAATTATTACGACCGGAGGAGGAGGAGCCTTAATTTCCAATGACACCAATCTTATAAACAGGGCCAGGCATTTATCAACACAGGCAAGAGAAGATCTGCCCTATTACCAGCATTTGGAAATTGGCTACAATTATAAGATGAATAATCTTGCAGCCGCAATTGGTTTGGCCCAGTTGGAGCAAATGGATAGTTGGATTCAAAAAAGAAGAATTAACAACCAGCGATACAAGGAATTATTGTCAACATTGCCCGGAATTAGTTTTCAAAATGATTCGGAAGAATCGAAATCCAATTTTTGGCTTACAACGATTTTGGTTGACGAAGAGATCACAGGATTCACAAACGACAATTTGAGAGTCATGCTGATGAAAAGTGATATTGAAACGAGGTTTTTATGGAAGCCTCTTCATTTGCAACCGGTCTTCAGGCATCTTCCTTTTTATGGTGGGAGAGTTTCCGAAAACTTCTTTAAAAAAGGACTTTGCCTGCCTAGTTCAGTAAATTTGACATCGGAAGACCAGGAACGCATCGTTGGTCTGATATTCAAAGAACTCGCAAAATCATTCAGGTAAGTGATTTATAAAATCCGGATCAAGAGGATGATAGATTTTGTGCTTTCATCTTTAATGTTTTTGATTCTGTCTCCGATTTTTATTTTCCTTCTGGTTTCATTAAGCATTCACCACGGCGGAACACCATTTTTTCTTCAAAGAAGACCGGGTTTGAATACAAAGCCTTTTTACATTCTGAAATTCAAGACAATGAAAGACCTGAAAGATTCAGAAGGGAACCAACTTTCAGATGAATTTAGAATTACCGGTTTTGGAAAATGGGTCAGAAAATATTCTTTAGATGAAATCCCCCAATTAATTAATGTGATCAAAGGCGATATGAGTTTGGTTGGGCCAAGACCTCTTTTGGAAGAATATCTCCCGCTCTATTCGGAATTTCAAAACAGAAGGCATGAGGTAAGGCCTGGAGTAAGCGGATGGGCACAGGTAAATGGAAGGAACGCAATTTCCTGGGAAAAGAAATTTGAGTTAGACGTCTGGTACGTGGATCAAATTGGATTTATGCTGGATTTAAAAATATTATTTATGACTCTTTTTAATGTACTTCTTGGGAAAGGAGTTACTCAAAAAGGGCATGTCAGCTCGGGGAAATTCCTTGGTAAATCGGTTCCGGTATAATTCAAAAAAAACTTACTTTTCTTCAAAAAAAAGCAGGAGATGAGCCAATCCGGGTTAGAACCAAGATTAAATTTAGTAATTGAAAATCTTTTTAAATAACCCTCTTTTAATACATGACCTGATTTTTTGATTTCACAGCTACTTAAATGGATGTTAGAAAACAAATCTTCATTAAATCCAATATAATATTAGATGTTCCAAAAATCAGGTTTGGTATTATTGTTGAAACTGTAAAAAAGTGCTTATTTTGCAGGACTTCTGGCAGTTTAGAGTAAAAGAGGCATAATATAATTTTAGCCATTTGAAACAACTTCTACTATGAATTTTTTGACCCGGTTAAAGATCCTTCCTAGATGGATAATAGCCTTCATTGATGCGTTGATTTTATTTCAATGCGCACTTTTCGGATACCTGGTCCGATTCAATTTTGAACTTGCTTTGATTGAGCAAAATGACGCTGTAGCCGGAAGTTTCACTTTTACGGTTGGAGGTCTGCTTGTGATGCAAAACACCCGAAGTTATGAAGGGATAGTTCGCCATACAGGTTTTCGCGATGGTTCGAATATCTTCAAGACGATCGTTATCAATTTCATTCTTTTCTTATTTCTTAATTTCTTCCACGGCAACTTTCTGAACGACAGATTTTTGCTGCCAACCTCGGTTCTGATCATTGCCAGTTTATCAGCCCTTTTCATGCTGATTTTTTACAGGCTTTTGGTAAAAGAGCTTTTTGTATATATCAAGAATGGATTTATTCAAAGAGAACTGAAGAACGGAATCATCTTCGGTGCAGGTGAAGCCGGGATCATTGCTCAGGAAGCAATCAAAAGAGACAGCAAGAGCATGTTCAATACTGTTGCTTTTTTTGATGACGATCCGAAGAAGGAAGGAAAAAATATTGACGGAAAGCGGATTTACAAAGGTCTTGGTGACTTAGAAAAATTGGTTACCCAGTTTGAGATTACTGATCTGATCATTGCAGTTCGTGACTTATCCGTTCAACGCAAAAACCAAATCATCGATGAGTGCCTCAGACTCAAAGTTACTGTTTCAATTGTACCTCCTGTAGATCAGTGGATCAACGGAGGTCTGACTGCCGGTGCCATTCGCGAGGTAAAGATTGAGGACTTGCTTTCCCGCGAGCAGATTTTATTGGATAATCCCCGGATTCATGAGGATTTGATTGGTAAAGTGGTGCTGGTAACAGGAGCTGCCGGTTCTATAGGAAGTGAGCTTTGCAGACAGATATCCCATTATGACCCTAAGCTGTTGATTATGCTTGATATAGCAGAATCAGCCCTCTATGATGTTGAGCAGGAATTCAGAGAAGTCCATTCTTTCTGTCCGATAAAAATAGTTTTGGGCGATGTCCGAAATAAGAAAAAAATGAAAGAAGTTTTCAAAAACTTCAAACCTCAGATTGTCTTCCACGCGGCTGCATACAAACATGTCCCAATGATGGAGAATTATCCGGAGGAAGCTATTCACTCCAATGTTATTGGAACAAAAATTCTTTCGGATCTCTCAGTTTTATCTCAGGTTGAAAAGTTTGTTTTGGTTTCTACGGATAAGGCAGTAAATCCAACCAATGTAATGGGAGCCAGTAAAAGAGCTGCAGAAATGTATGTTCAGGCTTTAAATGAATATCTGGAGACCAATCATAAAAAGTTTCACACTAAATTTATTACAACCAGATTCGGAAACGTTCTGGGTTCCAATGGTTCTGTAATTCCCCTGTTTAAAAAACAAATTTTCAACGGAGGTCCGATTACAGTGACACATCCTGAGATTACCCGTTATTTCATGACTATCCCTGAGGCCTGCCAATTGGTGTTGGAAGCAGGGGTAATGGGTGAAGGTGGAGAAAT
Source organism: Algoriphagus sp. (assembly GCA_029945945.1). Taxonomy (GTDB): domain Bacteria; phylum Bacteroidota; class Bacteroidia; order Cytophagales; family Cyclobacteriaceae; genus Algoriphagus. Next base: position 422,227 of record JAQSDM010000009.1, read on the forward strand.
CTATGTTTTTGACATGGGCGAACCGATAAAGATTCTTGACTTGGCCAAAAAGATGATCCAGCTTTCAGGAAAAAAATTGGAAGAGGATATTAAGATTGTATTTACAGGATTGAGGGAGGGAGAGAAACTTTTTGAGGAGCTTCTCAATGACTTTGAAACAGTCAAAATCACCCATCATCCTAAAATCAAGATTGCACAGGTAGCACCTGCGTCCTATCATAAAATCGATGGACAAATTGAATTGTTTCTTGATTTGATTCATAAAAACTCAGAAAATGAATTGGTTGGGCACCTCAAAGTAATTGTACCTGAATACATCTCCAATCAATCAAGGTTTGAAGTTTTGGATAGATTGAATTAATAATAGCAGGTACGACCTTGCGATCCCCCGCGGTGAAGCAGCAAATCTGCATGAGTTGACAAATCTTATTGAGAATAGAGATTAATAGACAGGAGATATGATTTAGACCATATTTTTTAGTCCATAGTCCTTAGAAAGCCCGGTTCTGAAAAGGATCGGGCTTTTTTTATAGGATCTGAAACCGGGTACCAATTATCCTTTAGGCCATCAGGATATCTGCCATCTTTTATCTGTTTTTTAATTCTAAAGTCTTGTCTTTTGGTTCCGGGGAATTGCCGATTGAGTTCAGGTTATAATACCTGTTCTAAAACGTTTGGCGCCTTCCAAGGGACAGCCAGTTGGCTATAAAAGATGCTTCGGGGGCATTCGATACCAGCCTCAAGATTTCTGAAATTTCCAAACGCTTACGTTATTTTCCCGATGTAAAAATTGAGAAAAAAGAGTTTCGTTGTGAAATGGGATGATTCAAATTTCTTTAACTGCCAACTTTTTTTCAGGTATAAATTAATTTTTGCCTTATGCAGTTTTACCCTCCAAAGAGGATGGAAATTGAATATTTCCCACCGCATTTTAAAAGACCGAAATATAGAATAAGATTTTTTGCCCGCTGTCGGTCAATCCTGTCCGAAAATATTTTGCCTCAATTTTATAAACCTCCTTTTTCAGCTCAATTAGCAAGCTTTTGTTTTCGGTATGGAAATAGGAGGTACTTAATACTTGTTAATAAGTACCTCTAAACACAAATTGAAAAAGACCTATGTTTAAAAACTATCTAACATCTCTGTGGAGACAAGTTTCCAAAAACAAGGTTTTTACTTTTATCAATATAGCAGGACTTGGCATCGGAATGTTGGCCTGCATCCTGATTGCGCAATTTGTATTGCATGAATTGAGTTATGATAATTTCCTCGATAAAAAGGACAGGATTTTCAGAATTCAGCAAGACCGATATGACAAAGGGGAACTTTCCACTCAATGGGCTGCCGGAGCTGCAGGCATTGGACCTGACTTAAAAGCAAATTTTTCAGAAGTGAAAGCCTACACCCGGCTGACCAACAGAGCTGCTACACTTTCTACAGGCGATACTTTTTTCAAAGAGGAAAACTTGTATTTCGCATCCGAAGATTTCTTCACAATTTTTTCAATAAAACTTGTCAATGGAATTGATTCCCTTGTTTTAAAAGAGCCTTTTAAGATGGTCATTTCTCAATCCATGGCTAAAAAGTATTTTGGAAACGAGGATCCGATAGGCAAGACTTTGAAGGCAAACGGAAACCTGGAATTTGAAATTTCCGGTGTTTTTGAAGACCTCCCGGTAAATACCCATATGAAAATTGATGTCTTGGGTTCATTTATCACGTTGGAGCAACTTTCGAATGATCCATTTTTGACTTGGGATTGGGACGGTTTTCTCACGTATATCCTTTTGGAGGAAAATGCTGATGCAAAATCATTGGAATCCAAATTTCCGGATTTTGTCCAAACCACTCATGGTGAGGATTTGAAAAAATATAATGCAGGAATTGAGTTTCACCTCCAGCCTGTTGCAGACATCCATCTGGATTCAGATTTCATTATGGAATTTAAACCAAACGGAAACAGGCAGTCAGTAAATTTTTTGTCGATCGTGGCTCTTTTGATTATGATCATTGCCTGGATCAATTACATCAACCTTTCTACTGCAAAATCTATTGAGCGAGCCCGAGAAGTTGGCGTTCGCAAGGTAATGGGAGGGCATCGATCCCAGCTTATCCAACAGTTCTTAACAGAATCCCTGTTTTTGAATTTCGTCGCTGTCATTCTTGCTGCGGGTTTTGCCATTTTGCTGACACCCTGGTTTAGTAGTCTGACCGGCCGCGAACTCGGATATCAACTTTTTCTCCAGCCTGCATTTTGGTTGATTTTGGTTGGGTTGATTATTTTCGGAGCTCTGATGTCAGGATTGTATCCGGCATTTGTCCTTTCTTCCTTCCGTCCGGTGGAAGTTTTAAAAGGGAAATTCAAAAACTCAAATTCCGGAGTATGGTTGAGAAAAGGCATGGTTATCACCCAGTTTATTGCCTCCATTACCCTGATGGTGGGGACATTTACCGTCTATCAGCAATTGAGTTTTATGCAGGATCAGGACTTGGGAGTCGATATCGAACAGACAGTGGTCCTTCGCTCTCCGAGTGTTACTGACTCAACTTACAAACAAAAGTACCAGGTTTTCAAACAGAAAATTTCAGAAAACACGGATGTAATCTCAGTCACTGCTTCTACCTCAGTTCCGGGAAGCCAACCGGACTGGAATGCAGGTGGGATCCGAAGGTTAAGTCAGGGGGAGGATGAACAAAACCAATATCGGGTGATCATGACCGATGGCTCTTTCAACAAAGGGTTTGGCCTGGAGATGCATTCCGGGCGTGAATTTTCAGATGAAATAGCCAATGAAAATAAGAACGTACTCCTGAATGAAACTGCCACTCGCCTAATGGGTTTTGCTACACCGGAAGAGGCCATTAACGATCAGATTTTTTTCTGGGGAGACACCTTTAACATTGTGGGAGTAATGAAAGATTATCATCAGGAATCTCTCAAAAAATCATTTGATGCTTTGATCTTTCGCTATGATGAAGCACCAAATGGGTTTTATTCTGTAAAAGTAAATACTGCGGAAATCAAAGACCTGATGTCAATCCTTGAATCGGACTGGGAGGAAGTTTTCCCGGGCAATCCTTTTCAATATTTCTTTCTGGATGAGCACTTCAGTCAGCAGTACAAGGCAGACCAACAATTCGGAACCATATTCAGTATTTTCTCGGGACTGGCCATTTTTATCGCGAGTTTGGGGTTGTTTGGCTTGTCATCACTTACTGCCATACAGCGGACCAAAGAAATTGGTATCCGTAAGGTAATGGGTGCCTCTTTAGTTGGATTGTTGCGGTTGATCAGCAAAGATTTTATCATTCTGATCATGATAGCTATTCTATTGTCCATTCCACTTTCCATTTGGATTATGAACTCCTGGCTCCAGGATTTTGCCACTCGTATTCCTTTATCCTGGTGGATTTTTGCCATTCCGAGTCTGACAGTTGTGATTATCACATTGGTAACCGTCAGTGTCCATACCATTAAGGTTGCAACTATCAATCCGGTCAAATCATTGAACTATGAATGAGGGAGCAAATTTTTCAGGTAAGGTATAGTCTCTGAATCTCATGGTTGACCAAAAAATTGGAACTGAAATTTTGGTGTAATTCTCATTTGAGTAAGGGAGTGCAGGCTTTTTTTAACAGCATTTGAAACTGAGCGTATCGAATTCTATTAGAAAATTGGTTTATCGATCGGCTTGAATCTATCATTTTGAATCTTGCCCCTTGCTTCTGTAATCTTGTTTCTTGTTTCTCCAAAAAAGCTACCTTTGCAGTGATTTAAGGATAAATACCTTACCATGAAGAAAGAATTTACGCTGCAGCTAAGCCCGGAAGAGGCTTATGATCCGGAAGTATTTAAACTGACAGTCCTGAAAAAAGCAGGATTAAGCCCTGATTCCCCTGAGGCTTTCGTGCGGCAAACCCGAAGATCCATTGATGCGCGAGGTAGGAGCATAAAAGTCAATGTTGAGGCTGAACTTTTTATCAAAGAAACTCCCGAGCCGCTTCTTGATCATCTTCCTGAATATAAAAACGTGTGCCAATCTGATCCGATTATTATTGTAGGAGCCGGGCCGGCAGGTTTATTTGCCACTCTGCGGGCAATAGAGCTGGGCGTAAAACCAATTCTGATAGAACGTGGGAAGGATGTCAGAGCTCGAAGGAGAGACCTTGCTGCAATTAACAAAGACCATATTGTAAACCCAGACTCAAATTATTGTTTTGGGGAAGGAGGAGCCGGAACGTATTCCGACGGCAAGCTATATACACGTTCCAAAAAGCGTGGAGATATCCGAAGGATTATGGAGATTTTTGTGGCACACGGAGCGACCGAGGAAATTCTGGTCGATGCGCATCCGCATATCGGAACTAATAAATTACCTCAACTCGTAGCTCGGCTTCGCCAAACCATACTTGATAACGGAGGTGAAATTCACTTTGAGACCAGAGTTGAAGATTTTTTAATTGAGGGAAACGAAATAAAAGGAGTTGTAACCCAACAAGGAGATAAGATCAAAGGATTGGGAGTGATTCTGGCTACCGGTCATTCTGCCCGGGATATTTTTGAGCTTTTACACCAAAAAGAAATCCTGATTGAAGCCAAGGCTTTTGCTTTGGGAGTCCGGATTGAGCATAGCCAAAATCTGATCGATCGGATTCAATATCATTGCGAAATTGATCGGGGACCTTATTTGCCGGCTTCTGCCTATTCGTTGGTTCACCAGACTGAATACAACCAAAAGCAGCGCGGAGTTTTTAGCTTTTGCATGTGTCCGGGAGGATTCATTGTGCCATCCGCCACTTCCCCGGGAGAATTGGTTGTGAACGGGATGAGTCCGAGCAGGAGGGATGGAAAGTTTGCCAATTCCGGAATGGTTGTTTCGGTGGAATTGGAAGATCTTCCTGAATACAGAAAATTCGGGCCATTGGCAGCGATGCATTTTCAGGCTGAAATAGAGAGGAAAGCCTGGAAAGCCGGAGGTGAAACTCAGGTGGCTCCGGCACAACGAATGGTTGATTTTGTGGAAAAACGTGTGAGTTCCTCTCTTTTGGACACTTCTTACCAACCCGGATTAAATTCCGTTGAAATGCGTCAGGTTTTACCTGATTTTATTTCTGAGCGGATGGCAATGGCTTTCAAAGCTTTTGGCCAAAAGATGAAAGGATACTTCACCAACGATGCTCAATTGATTGGTGTTGAAAGCCGAACATCCTCTCCGGTTAGGGTACCAAGAGATAAGGAAACCTTCGAGCATCCTCAGATCAAGCGTCTTTATCCCTGCGGAGAAGGAGCAGGCTATGCCGGCGGAATAGTCTCAGCTGCAATGGATGGCGAGAGATGTGCCGAGATGCTTATTACTGCTTACGTGAAAAATTAATCTGTCAAGAATCAAGAAGCGAGAATCAAGAAGCGAGAAGCAAAACCCAGAGATATAAGATTTAAGACATAAGACGTAAGATTTGGAAAAACCAAGGGAAGTTCAATTCCTAATTCCACATTCCTAATTCCTCATTTTAAATTTTTCATTCTTAATTCCACATTCCTAATTCCTCATTTTAAATTTTAAATTCTTCTTTCCTAATTCCTCATTTTAAATTTTAAATTCCTCATCCCTTTCCCTGCCAACTCCTGACAATACCATTTCCCATCGCCAACATTTCCCTACTTTTACCCCATGGAATTTGCCATTGTCGATATAGAAACCACAGGCGGTGCGCCAACCGGGGGAGGAATCACTGAGATTGCGGTACTGATTCACGATGGCGAGTCGATCGTCCGGGAGTATCAGACGTTGATCAATCCCGGGCATGCGATTCCAACTTACATCACCGGGTTGACAGGCATCGATAATTTCATGGTCAGAGAGGCCCCGACTTTTACCCAGATTCTGGATGAACTTTGGGAATTGCTGGAGGGAAAGGTTTTTGTGGCGCATCAGGTTAATTTTGATTTCAGCTTTATTCGGGAAGCCTTTCTCAAGGAAGGCAGGGATTTGAAATCCGAGAAACTTTGTACCGTCCGATTGAGCCGAAAGGCATTTCCGGGTTTGAGTTCGTACAGCCTCGGAAGACTCTGCGAAACTCAGGGAATTCCCATTACAGCACGTCACCGGGCTATGGGAGATGCGCGGGCAACGGCGATACTTTTTGACCGGATGATCAAACAAAAGCCTGATATTATTTCCAGCTCCCTGAAAAAGAATTCGGGCGAGACCTTTCTTCCTCCCAATTTCCCAATTTCAAAATTTCGGCAAATCCCTGAATCTTGCGGGGTTTATTACATGATCAATGAGAAAGGGAAGATTGTCTATGTCGGCAAAGCAATCAATATTCGGGAGAGATTTAAGAACCATTTTTCTGGCCAGGCTTTACCGGAACTGAAGCAGAAACTCAAAGCAGAAGTGGTTGATTTGAAGTGGCAATTAACCGGAACTGAATTTTTGGCTCTGCTCGTTGAATCATTAGAGATCAGAAGATTATGGCCAAAATATAATTCAGCTCTTAAGATTCCAAAGACACTTTGGGGATTGTTTCACTATCAGGATGGGTCAGGGTTTTATCGGTTTCAGGTTGCAAAAGTGACTAAGTTTTTAAAGCCTTTGGAAACGTTTTTTTCCACGGATGAAGCCAATGCATTTTTGAAAATGGGCATCGAGCAATATGGTTTATGCAGTCGCTTGAGCGGAGTGAGAAAAGTGAATTGTGCCGTGGTCCAGGATCCAAACTGCCAAGGAGCTTGTGCTTCAGAGGAACTTCCGTCAGATTACAATAAAAGAGTTGAGGAGTTTTTGAAGAGGATTTCGGCAAGTCAAAAAGAGCTCATGATTACACTTCCCGGAAAAGATGAATCTGAGGTTGCTGTTTGCCTTTTTGAGCGAGGGATTTTAAGCAGGTATGGATTTTTTCCAATGGAGGAAAAGGAAAAAATTACTTCCGAAATGCTTGAAATAATCTCTCAGGTACCGGAGACTTTTTATATCCTGAGACAGTTTATTCATCTGATTGACCCGTCACAAATTAAGGTTTTGGAAACAGTTGAAAAGGGATTTTTGACGTAAGATTTTAGATTTAAGATTTTGGTCTATACACCATAGTCGATAGTCACAACTCCCAACTGACCACTTTACCCCTAACCCCCTGAAGGGGGAATAGAACAACTCCAACCTTATTGCGTGTCAATTTCTTGGATCTTGACTCTATTAGTCTCCAATCTCTTATCTCTTTTCTCCAATCTCTTATCTCTTATCTCCAATCTCTTATCTCTTATCTCCAATCTCTTATCTCTTATCTCTTATCTCTTTTCTCCAATCTCCAATCTCCTATCTCTTTTCTCCAATCTCTTATCTCTTTTCTCCAATCTCCAATCTCCAATCTCCAATCTCTTTTCTCCAATCTCTTTTCTCCAATCTCTTATCTCTTTTCTCCAATCTCCAATCTCTTAACTTCCAACTTCCCACCTCCAGACCTCCCTCTTCCTACCTCCAACCCATTTTCAATTCCTTCCATTCCGATTCCAGCACGCTGTAATAAATCGTATCCCGTCTCCTTCCTTTGGTCATCAGGGTATGGCTTCGCAAAATTCCTTCTTCGGTAATTCCCATTTTTAGCAGGGCTTTTCTGGCGGGTAGATTCAGAACATCCGTTTTGATTTCCACCCGCTTCATTCCCAGGGTTTCAAAGGCATATTCCAGCATGAGCATCTTCATCTGAAGGTTGATTCCCGAACCCTGAAATTCTCTCCCAAGCCAGGTCCAGCCGATTTCGATTCGTTGATCGCGGGGAGAAAAATTTCCAAAAGCAGTACTTCCCGCAATTTTGTCACTTAGCTTGTCTACGACTGTAAACTGTAGCCTTTCTCCCAGAAATGCAGGCTTGGCCCAATCTTCAAAATCATTTTCGATGCTGAGATCATGAGTAAAATATATCCATAGCGTCGGGTCAATCGCCAATGGTTTTAGCAATGAAAAGTCCTGCCGGGTAATTGGCCGCAGCAGGACTTTTGTATTCTCTAATTTCAGATTGAAATCTAAACTCATCCAAGAACTTCTTTTAACGCCTGATTAAAGACTGCGACTTCTTCCAAAGTTCCTGTCGAAACACGGCACCAGTCATTAAGAGGAGGGAACGGACGACCTATAATGATATTCCTTGCCTCCATGATTTTATTCATTTCAACGATGTCTTTTCCTGATTGGAAAAACACAAAATTTGCATGCGAGGGAAGGTAGGGAAGTTTCAATTCATCCAGGGTTTGGATGATCATGGCTTTTGCCTCCAGGGTTTTTTGGAGCGAAAACTGATAGAAATCTTTGTCCGCCAACGCAGCTTTTCCTGCTTCAATGGCCATGATATTGGTATTTGCAACTACCCGATCTTTGAGTTGAGCCGCCAGTGCCGGACGAGCAATTAGATAGCCAAGGCGAATTCCTGCAAGTCCGTAAACCTTTGAAAGGGTTCTGGATACGATCACATCTGCTCCTTTTTTCACAAGTTCCACCATCGAAGGATAATTTGGCTCCGTGATGTAATCGTAATAGGCCTCATCACTGAATACGATCGTCTTTTTACTGACAGTTTCGCAGAAATCAAGTACACGATCAGCGGGTAAAAGTTTCCCGGTAGGATTGTTAGGATTGCAAAGGAAGACCAGCTTTGTATCTGAAGACACCCGCTTTTCAATTTCATCAAGATCAAAGTCTAGATCCTTGGTCAAAGGCACCCAGTTGATGTCTTTACCCCAAAGTTCAGCATATGTCATCATCGAAAGGAAAGTCGGTGCACAGGTGATGATTTCGCCATCTCCGCCACCAAAAGTAACCCCGGCGATTTTTAAGCCTTCAGTAGATCCGGCAACCAGGACAATATGATCTTCAGGAACGCCTTCTTTGGCGGCTATCATTTTTTCCAACTCCTTATTATATCCCCATGGATATCGGCAACCCAAATCAAAGCCTGCAGTCATAGCTTTTCGCATTGATTCTGAAGGGCCGTATGGGTTTTCGTTTGATCCCAACCTGACAATACCGTCAAAAGGACGGGGATTATATTTCCTGATTTCCTCGGCTGTCAAGGAGGGAACGAATCCTGCACTTCCCAACATCGCGAGACCACTACTTAAGGAGGCTTTTTTCAGCCATGATCTTCTTGTTATTCCTGTCATTATTTCTCCGATTTGATTGTTAAAATACTAAGCTTTTGCCAAGAGTTTTAGGAAAATTACATTTTCAACCAGACTTTATTAAAATTTGATTTTTGGTTGAAATTCCTGCTAAAATAAAATTTTATCTATTAAATAAAGATATCAACAAAATTATTTTTTAAATTAAAGACTAAGCGCAATTAACCTTAAAACCCAGAATTTATGAAAAAGCTATTGTTTTTGATGATTTGCGGGTTGCTGTGGGCAGGATCGCTCAACGCCCAGCAAACTCAGTACATGGTATTCGAATTTATCAAAGTTGACAACGATCAGATCTTTGACTACATCGAATTTAAGGACTTAATGGAAAAAGTTTATCGTCAGGCATTGAATGACAAACAAATCAAAGGTTGGGACTTTTGGTCTCTTCAGTCAGGTGCTGATCATGGTGCATTCCAATATATTATGATCACTTATTATGAGGATCCGGTGAAAATGATGAATGGACTGGATGAATCAAAGATGATGTCCTATACCAAAATTGCCTATCCTCATCTCAGCGATGCTCAGGTGGCCAATTTATTTCAGCAATCTCTTGCGATGAGAGAGTTGCCAATGAGACTCTACATGAAGGAAATCATTTCTACAAAAGATAATTTTCAAATGAAGCAGGGAGTTTTGGCCTCGTTTGATTTAATGAAAGCGACAGAAGGAAAGTTTGATGCCTATGAAAAAGCAGAAACAGAGGTTTTCAGACCTATTCATCAAAAGCGAATAGATCAGGGTCTGATGGGGCATTGGAGCCTCCTGAGAACAGCTTTACCGCTTGGATCTGAAGCGAAATCCACACATTTGACAATTAATATGTACAGGGATTACATGCAGTTTTTCAATGCTCAGGCTTATGAAGATATCAATCAAACTGAAGCACAAAGGCAAGCTGTCAATGAAGGTCTGAGCTCAAGGGATCAGAAATGGGTTTACTTGGCAACATTAGAAAACGTAGTGCGATAGTCCGGTTCGCTAACTATGCAGGGAGGCTTTGAGACGAGGCCTCCCTTTTTTTGTCAAAAATTTTGAAAATGATCAACCCTGAAAATGAGCCAATGCTCAAAAGAGCAAGCATTTGGTCTACCTGAATCCACTTAAGCAGTAATTGGCCCAATTGGATGCTGAAGATAGTCAGTGTGAAACCAAGACAATTGACGATCGTCATTGCTGTTCCCTTGTATTCGGCTGGTACACTTTGGGCCACCATCGTTGAAAACTGTGGAGAGTCCGCAGTCACGAGGAACCCCCAAACTCCTAAAAACGGAATCCAGATCCAGGAGGGAAGCTCAAAAAACACAACGAATGGAATGAGGATGCAACAAATCCCCGAACCGATTAAGGCTGACTGAGCCACGGATTTGCTTCCTTTTTTCGCTGCAATCAGACCGCCAAGCCCACAAGAAACTGATCCGATTGCAATAATTACAAAGGAAAGCAGAGAATTTACACTGTCAGAATTTTGGCCTTTTGACAAATAGGCGATCAGCATCGGTACAAAAGCCCAAAACGTGTAAAGCTCCCACATATGTCCAAAATAGCCGGCTGAGATGCTTTTCAGTTCCGTGATTTTATAGAGTTTGGGCAAAAGTCCCAGATCAAATTTTGGGTTTGGTTTGTGATGAGGCCCATCCGGCACGAAGAATCCGATGATCGCTCCGCCCACTATTGCGAGGAGGGAAGTACTCCAAAAGATAATTTTCCAGGATAAATTCAGATCAAGCCCCTTGATAAGATGAGGAAAGGCAGTTCCTAAAACGGTCGCTCCGACCAGAAAACCCAAAGCAGTTCCCAATCCCTTTTGATAATAATCCGACGCGATTTTCATTCCCACCGGATAGATTCCTGCCAGGAAAAAGCCCACCATAAACCGGCAAGCCAAGACGATTCCCAGTTTCATGGGTAATACCGGAATCATCAGATTGAAAATTGCTGCTAAAACAGCACTGAAGAAAAATACATCTCTTGGGGAAAATCGATCCGGAATGGAAAGGAAGGCGAAAACCAATGTCCCTACAATAAACCCAAACTGGACAGATGAGGTGATGCTGGCTAAAATCCCCGGATTATTGAGAAGAATGCTGATTTCAGGGGCGACGGCATTACTGGCAAACCAAAGAGAAGTGCCCAGAAATTGAGCGATAACGATCAAAATCAGGGCACTTCGAGGGGAAATAGCAGGCATTAAGCTCCGAGGATTTTCTTGATTTCCGCCAACTCAGATTCGGTAAAGCTGCTGTTTGCAACAGCAGCTACGTTATCATCCAACTGCTCAGCTTTTGACACTCCGATCAGTACGGAAGTAATTCTTGGATCTTTCAGCAACCAGGCTATAGCCATTTGCGCAAGGCTTTGCCCTCTTTTCAGCGCAATTTCATTTAGCTGTCTGATCATTTCCAGTTTTTCACCGCCAATTTGATCAGCCTTGAGATATCGGCCATCTTTGGCAGCACGTGAATCAGCAGGAATTCCTTTCAGGTATTTATCGGTCAGCATTCCCTGCTCAAGCGGCGAGAAAGCAATACTTCCCACGCCTTTATCACCCAGGACATCCATTAAGCCTTTTTCTGCCCAGCGATCAATCATGCTGTAGCGAGGCTGGTGAATCAGCATGGGAGTTCCCAGATTTTTCAGGATTTCAATAGCTTTCGCAGTATCCTCAGCGCTGTATTGAGAAACGCCCACATAAAGTGCTTTTCCCTGTCTTACCAATAGATCCAAAGCACCCATTGTTTCTTCCAAAGGAGTCTCAGGATCTGGTCTGTGGTGATAGAAAATATCCACATAATCCAGCCCCATTCGCTTCAGACTTTGGTCACAGCTGGCGACCAGGTATTTTTTGGAGCCGTAGTTTCCATAGGGACCGGGCCACATATCCCAGCCGGCTTTGGAGGAAATGATCAATTCATCCCGGTAAGGAAGGAAGTCTTTTTGAAGGATTCTTCCGAAGTTTTCTTCGGCTGAACCAAAAGGAGGTCCGTAATTATTAGCAAGGTCGAAGTGGCAAATTCCAAGGTCAAATGCTCTTCTCAGGATTTTTCGGCCAAGTGTAAAATCTGCATTGTGACCGAAATTATGCCAAAGGCCAAGGCTGATTTCCGGTAAAACCAAGCCGCTTTTCCCGCAGCGACGATACTTCATTTGAGAGTAGCGGTCAGCAGCAGGCTGATAGGGTTGGAGAGCGTTCTGATCGTTGATGTTCATATTAATAGGTTAGGAGGTTTATGCGAACCAAATTAGGGCGAATAGGACAGATATCAAACCAATAACCATTAAGAGCAGCCAACTTTTCCATATATAACTGATCCAGTGGTTATACTTTACACCTGCAGCTGCGATTACGGCCATCATTCCTCCATTGTTTGGAATGATCAGATCCATCAAACCTGCCGGATACTGGTAGGATAAAACAGCAATTTGCCTTGATATTCCAAGTAAATCTACCAAAGGTGTTGCCAAAGGAATTGTTAAAACGGCTTGTCCGGATGTGCTCGGTACCGGAATATGAATAAGCGCCTGACTTATGAAAAGTCCGATTGCGGCAGCCTGACTAGGGATCGATTCCAGTGGTTCAAAAAGCGCCAGAATAATCGGATCTATGATGGATGCTTTCTGCAAAATCAGGTAAACGCTTCTGGCTAAGCCAACAATCACTCCTGCAAAAATCATCTCACTAAAGCCTGCTGCATAATTTCTTGCAGTTCCATTTAATCCCAATTTCCCGATCAGTCCGCAGGTTATTCCCACGGCAAAGAATAGAGCCGACATCTCATTGTATCCCCAGCCTTTTTGAGTGATTCCCCAGCCCATGATTCCTAATCCTGCAAAAGTTAAAACCAGGATTAAACCATTTCTGAGTGAGATTTCCACAGGCAGAATTTCATGTACTTCCGTTCTGGTCTCCTTTGATTTGCCATAGTAAATGTGAAAAGTGGCCCAGATAAAGATCGCTAAAACCAAAAAAGCAAGACGATAGATTAACCCTTCGCTAAACTCAAGTTCGGCGACATTTTGAGCTAGAAGGGATACGAATGGATTCACCGGTGAAAATGCTCCGCCAACCAAAGCTGATCCTAAAGCGAGGGCAATAATTGACCGAATATCGTAATGAAGTTTTTTTGCCAAAAGAACCAAAAGAGGAACCATTGCAATGATTTCTTCCTGCATGCCCATCGTGGCTCCGCAAATTGCAAACGCAACTGAAAGCAGGTAAAGTAACAGAAATTGGGTTTTGCGAAACCGATAGATCAGTGCCTCAATTCCAACTTGAAGCGCTCCGGTTTTCTCGATCACATAAAAAGAACCTCCAATTAAAAGGATCAGAACCAGGATATCGGCTCCCTCAATGATTCCTTCCGGAATCGACAAGAAGATTTCATACAGCGTAACATTTTTGTCTTCAATGGAATGAAAACTTCCCGGCACAACTATTTCCCTTCCTGTTTCCTCATCTAAAATCCTGTCAAAACTCCCGGAAGGAATCAGATAGGAAGCCATTCCTGCAATCAGAATGAATCCAAGCAGGATAATGATGGGGTGGGGAAAGGAAATTTTCATATCGGGGCCTGTTAAAAATCTGATGAAATAATACTAAGAATTGCTGAGGCAATATCGACCCGGTAAATTTCCCTGTCTTCTGCGTTGAATTGAATAAAAACACCTGTTTCCTTTTCTTCAGAGTAAATCAAAAGTGAGCTGTAACCTGCCTGACCGCCAAAGTGCCCGGTCCAGGTTTCTCCGTTGATTTTGATTGGCTGAAAACCCAGTGGAACAGCTTCTGAGTCGGGCTGAAGCCAATTCAGAGCCGGTTGATAAATTCCCATTTTGCCTCGAACCAAATGGATCAAGGCAATGCTCATATCTTTTGGAGAGCTTACCAATCCAGAGGAGGGGGATGGGAAGCTGGCAAACCGGGTTCTTTTAAATTGCAATCTTTTCCAGAGGAAAGTTCTGTGATAGCCAGCGATGACATTTCCGGCCTCCGGCCATTCCTGTACGAACTCACTATTTTCCATTCCGGACGGACCAAGGATTGAATTTTGCATCAATGAATCAAAACCTGATTTCTCAGACGTTGAAAGTAAATATCCGAGCAGGTCAAAATTGGTGTCTGCATATTCTACAGAATCTTTCCCGGAATTTTTGAGAGGTTTCCTCAATATCTTTTCTCCGTAATCTTCCAGCTCAAGGGATTTCCTTCCTCTCCAAATGGTTTGTAGAATTCCCGGATCTTTCAATCCTGAGGTATGGGTCAGCAGTTCCTTGAAAGTTAACTCTGAGAGGTTGCCTTTTCCGGATTCTGTTGTCAAACCCAAAACTGAAATTGGATCATTCGGCGTGATTCCTTTTAGACTCAAATAAGTGGCGAGGCCTAAAGCCGTGAAAATCTTGGATACCGATGCTACCGGAATTCTGCTGTCGGTTTTCAAGGAATCTTTCGTTTCGAGGTTCGCGAAGCCAAATGCTTTCAGATAGGTGATTTTACCCTCTTTGACCACGACGGCTGACAGCCCGGGGAGAATATAAGACAGAATCGATTCATTCAGTACAGAATCTAACTTAAGTTCCTCTGAAGTAGGAGCGGAAATTGGAATGGGTCTTACCCGCGGAAAGCTTTTCCACCATTCCCAAATAAGAAACAGCGCAAACCAAAACACCAAAGCACCGAGGAAGAATTTGATTTTCCGGTTCATTGGTTTCAAGTTTAGCTTAGTTTGATGGGTTCAGTGACTGAATTTCTTTGAGAGATTTTGGAAAAAGACGATTTTGAAAGCTGCTTTTTCAGGTCTTTCACAAACTGATGAAAATCTACCGTAATGGTGTGTCTTGGCGTATTGACTTGTCGATAATGCGGATTGTTCACCTCATTATCGCAAAGCTCACGAATATTCGCCGGCCTTTTCCATGTTCCTGCAAGTTCCTGAGCCATCAGTCTGCTTTGCAATTCCGCACCAGGCCAGATACAACCAAGCGGCTGAAACATCCCGATGAAATATAGATTGGTAATTTCAGGATGGAACATTTTGAGATACAGAGGAACCGGACCGGTGGAATAATCAATCAGGTTTTTTTCAAAGAACGGATGACTCAGCCAATATCCGGTGCAGGCGATGATAGTGTCATATTCTTCTTCCAGACCATTTTCGAAAATCACTTTCTTTCCTTCAAATCGGTTGATGTCAAGGCGTGGCTTCACTTTTCCATGTCGGATTTTATGGAGAAGCTCGTCATTGATAGTGGGGTGAGTGGATCCAAAAAGTTCTGTAATCGGCCTTAAGCCGTACAATTCATTGTCTCCCAGCATGATTTTGAGGAGAATCTGATTGAAAAAAGCGCGGACTTTTATCGGGAGCCATTTGCTTTGTTCGGCTACTTTATCAGATGGTTTCCCAAAGAAAAACTTGGGGACGATTCTGTATCCGCGTCTCCAGCTGATGGCAGTTTTTGCAGAAACCCGGCTGGTTTCCACTGCCACATCACAGGCGGAGTTACCTCCTCCGATGACTAAGACTCGCTTGTCTGCAAATGGCGCTGCTTTTTTGAAATGATGGGAATGGATGAACTCTCCTTCGAAAACTCCAGGATATTCCGGAAATCTTGGCTTCCAATGATGCCCGTTGCAAACGACCAGATGTGTAAACCTGTCGGTGATTTCTATTCCGTCTTTTTCGGTCGTGACATCCCAGGCAAGCTGATCGATCCATTTGCAATCTTTGACCAGAGTGCCAAACTGTATGTGCTGATAGAGGTTAAACTTGCGCGCATAAGCTTGAAAATACCTTCTCAATTCATCATGAGAGGGATAATCTGCTGCGTCCTTGTCAAAGTCATCAAAGGTAAAATCCTCGTATTGGGATAGCGTTTTTGAGGAAATGATGTGAGTGGTTTCGAAGACGCTTGAGTGACTCTCATCCTCGGAATAAATCCAGTTTCCACCGACTTCTGAGTTTTTGTCGAAGGCAACTGCCTCAAGGCCCTGATCAAGGAGATTTTTTAATGCGGTGATTCCAGAAGGTCCGGTTCCGATTACGGCAATTTTAAACTTCATCAGGCTACTATGGGTGGTTTTTTCCAAAAGGAAGTTATTAAACTTCAATCATTCATTTTTGTACTCTCCTCGGTTGAAAGCAAGTTTAGCAGCTTTCAATATAGGGAAAAAGATGAGTTTGTAATTGATTTCTTCGCAAGCTATTCAGTTAAAAATATAGATTCCAAATCCAGATTTAATTATCCCAAAAATTCTAACCCAGCAGGAGTTCTTCCAAAGTTTTCATCCCTTCAGTCGCCTTCTTCTGAATATAGACCATGTCTCTTCTCAAACCGGATCCCGGCGAATTTGGGTCAATGAGAAAATTTCTCGCCTGCTTTGGCACATAATCAATCAGGCCTGCAGCAGGATAAACCTGCAAAGAAGTCCCAATCACGATGAAGATGTCAGCCTGCTTAGCTAATTGAATTGCTTCATCCATTTTTGGAACAGGCTCACCAAACCAAACTATAAAAGGTCTGAGTTGGCTTCCTTTTTCACATTTATCTCCTTTTTTGATCTCCCAATGATCCAGTTCATAAACCAGGTTAGGGTCAATTGAGCTCTGAGCTTTGGTCAATTCCCCATGCAGGTGAATCACGGAAGAAGAACCGGCTTTTTCATGCAAGTCGTCCACGTTTTGCGTAATGATAGTCACATCAAAATGCTCTTCCAGACTTGCCAGCTTCAAATGGGCTTCATTCGGCTGACAATCTCTTGCTTGTTTTCTTCGCTGATTATAAAAATCCTGAACCAATTCCTGATTTCTTCGCCAACCTTCGGGCGAAGCTACTTCCATCACGTCATGACCTTCCCAGAGTCCTCCGCTGTCGCGGAAAGTTTTGATCCCGCTCTCTGCCGAAATCCCTGCACCACTCAATACAACCAGCTTCTTTTTCATTGATTTAAAAGTAAAATTTATAACTGAAGAATGGTTAAAAAGTAATTGAGTTCCTTTCCAAAAATCAAATTTAAGGTAATAGAAAAAGGCTAAAATTTCCGGATCGGATCTTTTAGCCTTTTGTATTTATAGCTAGTTGGAATTCCTAATTCCTAACTTTTCTTCTTTGCAAACTTCCCTTTTTTCTTGGTAGCATCAGGTTGAGCTTCAATGATTTCAAGAGTCTCAGCATAAGTCAAAGATTCAGCTTCTTTTCCTTTTGGAATTTTGAAATTGTCTTTGCCTAATTTGATGTACGGACCCCATCGACCGTTCAGAATCTGAATTTCAGGATTTTCTTCAAAGGATTTGATATGCTTTTTGGCATCGGCTTCCCGTTTGTTTTGGATCAATTCAATCGCCTCCGCTTCCGTGATGCTCAAAGGATCCTGCTCTTTTGCAAGGGAATAAAATGCTCCGTCATGACGCACATAAGGTCCGAAACGCCCAACTGCTGCAACCATTTTCTTGTCCTCAAACATGCCAATGTCACGAGGAAGTTTGAACAGTTCCAGGGCTTCTTCCATCGTGATATTCTCGATGAACTGCCCTTTTTTCATGCTTGCAAACTGCTTCTCCTCGTCATCAGCCTCACCGATCTGAACGAGTGGACCAAATCTTCCGAGCCGTGCAGTCATATTTTTTCCATTGACCGGATGTACTCCGATTAGTCTGCTGGAGTTGATGTCTTGTCTGGATACAAGCTCAGTTTCTTCGACGCTTTGGTGGAATTTTCCATAGAACGAACCGATCATATCTTCCCAGTTTTGTCCTCCGGCTGCGATATCATCAAATTCTTTCTCGACCCGAGCAGTAAAGCTGAAGTCGATCACGTTCGGGAAATGCTCTACTAGGAAGTCATTCACCACCATTGCAATATTGGTTGGGAAAAGCTTTTGCTTCTCAGCCCCGGTGATTTCAGTTTTAGCAGATTCTTTGAAATTGCCCTTGGCAATAGTCATTTCCACATAATTTCGGGAAGTACCATCTCTGGATTCCTTAATCACATATTCCCGCTTCTGGATCGTAGAGATCGTAGGGGCATAAGTGGAAGGTCGGCCAATTCCCAGTTCTTCCAGTTTCTTAACCAAAGAGGCTTCTGTATATCTCGGTGCAGGTCTTGAGAAAGTCTCACGACCTTTCATTTCCTGAAGATTCAGCGCCTGACCAATATTCAAAGGAGGCAATAGTGATTTGTCTCCGGCTTCATCTTCTTCAGGTTCCTCATCCGTATCTTCCAGATACACTTTCAGGAACCCATCAAATTTGATCACTTCACCTGTCGCAATAAGATTTTGAGGAGAGTTTGAGATTTTAACGGTAATCGTTGTTTTCTCAAGTTCGGCATCTGACATCTGAGAGGCGATTGCTCTCTTCCAGATGAGTTCGTAAAGTCGTTGTTCGTTTCTTTCTCCGCTTACATTATGTACCGAGAAGTCGGTTGGACGAATGGCTTCGTGCGCTTCCTGAGCTCCTTCAGTTTTGGTAGTGAATTTTCTTGACTTATGGTAATTGGCTCCATATCCGGAGGTAATTGCATTTTTTGCGGAGTTCATCGCGTCTTCTGAGAGGTTGACGCTGTCCGTTCTCATGTAAGAGATTTTACCTGCTTCATATAGTTTCTGAGCGACAGACATCGTCTGAGCCACAGAGAAATACAGCTTTCTGCTGGCTTCCTGCTGAAGAGTTGAAGTGGTAAATGGTGGCGCAGGAGTTTTTTTCGTTGGCTTTTTCTCAAGATTGGCCACGCTAAACTCAGCCTGAAGACAATTCTTTAGAAAAGCTTCCGCCTCAGCTTTGGTCTCGAATTTTTTGGGAAGTTCAGCCTGGAAAGTCTTTCCTTCCACTTCGAAAATCGCTGTGATTCTGAACGATGATTTCGAGTTGTGATGCTCGATTTCACGCTCCCGCTCTACAATAAGTCTTACAGCCACGGACTGAACACGACCTGCGGAAAGTCCGGTTTTGATTTTTTTCCAAAGGATAGGAGAGAGCTCAAAGCCCACCAAACGATCCAAAATCCTTCTTGCTTGCTGCGCATTGACCAAATCATAATCGATTCCTCTCGGATTCTCGATCGCTTTGATAATTGCGTTTTTGGTGATTTCTCTGAATACAATCCGTTTGGTATTGGAGTCTTTCAAATTCAATACCTCTTTAAGGTGCCAGGAAATGGCTTCTCCTTCGCGGTCATCATCACTTGCCAGGTAGATGGTTTCAGCATCCTTCACCAGGCTTTTCAGATTTTTGATGACTTCCTTTTTATCCGGAGTGACTTCGTAAGTTGGCTTGAACCTGTTTTTGACATCTATTGCTTTATCGCCCTTAGGCAAATCCCGCACGTGACCATAACTGGATGCTACCTTGAAGTCTTTACCGAGATAGCCTTCAATAGTTTTGGCTTTGGCAGGTGACTCGACGATAACAAGATTTTTTGACATAAAAAGCTGAATTTTCGGGCAGTGCCGATCGATTTGAATTGCTAAAAATAGAGGGCATTGTTTTCTCCTCCAAATAATAAAAAAAGGGGAGTATGCTTTTGGAGGGATTTTTGAGGTTTTCAGGGTAGACTTTTCAACCTAAAATCGAAACCCAATGAAGCAATTGTTTTTGCTAAGACACGGAGAGGCCGGCTTTTCTGATGGATCTGATTTTCAAAGAAGATTGACCCAAAAGGGCATTGATAACCTCAAAAGGATGGGTGGAGTCTTATCGGGCAGATCAATTGCGGTAGATATCATGTATTGTTCTTCCGCTCAAAGAACCATTGAAACTTCAGCCTTAATCAAAAACTTTATTGAGGTAAAAGAGGAGATTTTTACCCGAGAAATTTATGAGGGAGACTTGAATGATCTTCTGACCCTCCTTGAAAAAACTCCTTTTTCTGCAAATTCTTGCCTTTTGGTAGGGCATAATCCGACAATCAGCCTTCTGCTTGCTCACCTGACTCAGGAGGATTACCTGGGATTGCAGCCCGGAATGATGGCCGAGGTGAATCTTGAAATCAGCCAATGGCATATGATAGGAAGAGGAACCGGGATACTTAAAGAACTCATTCAGTAAAAAAGAAATCCCGATAAACCTCAGTTTATCGGGATTGCATCTCCTGTAATAAGTTGAATTTTCAGAAACAGAATTTTTAATTCGCCTTGATCCAGATATTTCTGTAAAGTACATCATGTCCTTCTGCCTGCAGTTTCAAGCCGCCCGGAGTGTCTGTAATTCCTTTTCCTTTATCATTACCTCCATCGATTCCTGAGTTTGGTCCGCCCCAAACCTGAGAGATTTCCTTGTTATCATGGATTTTCACTCCATTGAAATAGATCGTAACTCTTGCTTTTTCGGTCAGCTTTCCATCCACAAATCTTGCCGCTTTGAATTCGATGTCATAGGCATTCCATTTCCCAACGCCTTTGTATTCTTCAGAAGTTGGAAGATGTTCGTTGATAATAGCACCCATGCCATGAAGCCCGTAATCCCCATCCAGGACCTGGATTTCGTATCGGTTTTGAAGGTAAACACCGCTGTTTCCGCCTTCATTTTTGATCAGGAACTCCACATGAGCAGTGAAATCACGGAATTCATCTTTAGTCACAATATCTGCTGCACCATATTTTCCTCCGGCTCCGGCCGGATCATTGCTACTGATTACTTTACCGCCATCAACCGGATCAGTCACTTCAGGCCATTTGATTGGCATTTCGGAAGAAAACCGCGGTCCTTCCCAATATTTCCAGTTTTTGTGAAGGGATTTGGAAGAGCCTTTCAGGTAAACTTTAGCTCCTTTTGGGGCTTTTGTTCCAAGATATGATTGAGCTTCCGCAAATGAAAAGGCAAAAATCAGGGCAACTAAGGGAAGAAGTTTGGGTACTAAATTGAAATTCATAGGTTTTGGGTTTTATGTTGATATTTACAGAAAATAGGTTTTGATCAGCTTACTGCTGATTCAAGTTGGTTAATTTTATACAAAATCAAACTTTTTAAAACATGAAGTGGACAGGAAGAAGACAAAGCTCAAATATTGATGACAGACGGGGACAATCCGCAGGCGGAATGGGCGGGGGAGGAATAAATCCCTTCCTGATTGGTCCTTTGTTGAAGATTCTTTTTTCAAAAACAGGACTGATCATCGTCGGAATTGTGATCGTGTTTTCTGTTGTCACCGGCACCAATCCACTTTCTTTGATCGGAGGATTTTTAGGAGGAGGAGAAGGTCAGCCTCTTACTGAAACAGAATATACACCAACTACTGAAGAAGAAAGATTGGCAGAGTTTAGTGCTACTATTCTTGCGGATACAGAAGATGTCTGGAATCAATTGATGGATAATTACCGCGAACCTACGTTGGTTTTATATACGGGTTCGGTTTCTTCTGCCTGCGGAAATGCCAGCAGCTCAACAGGCCCATTTTATTGTCCTGCTGATGAGAAACTCTACATCGATCTGAGCTTTTTTGAAGACATGGAAAGTCGACTTAATGCCCCCGGAGACTTTGCTCAAGCATATGTAATTGCTCATGAAGTGGGACATCATATTCAGAAAATCATTGGAGTGACGGATGAAGTTCACAATCTCAGAGGTCAGATAAGCGAAAAAGAATACAATCAATATTCAGTCAGGTTGGAATTGCAGGCAGATTTTCTGGCAGGAGTTTGGGCTCATCATAGCCAAAAATCGGCTGCCATGATGGAGCAAGGAGATCTGGACGAAGCTCTGAATGCTGCCAATGCCATCGGAGATGACAGACTTCAGAAGCAATCCGGTGGAAGAGTTGTTCCGGATTCGTTTACACATGGTACCTCAGCCCAGCGAATGAAATGGTTTAAGAAAGGTTTTGAGTCCGGGGATCTGAAGCAGGGAGACACGTTTAATGCGAAGGATCTTTAATAGAAGATTTAAGATTTAAAAAAGAGATAGGAGAAAAGAGATAGGAGATAAGTTTAGATATTAGATCTAATACCCGGGAGTTTGGCTTCGAGCTTTAACCCTTCAAACTTTATACTTCATACTTCCCCCTTTTCATCTTCTTTTGGATACAAATCATTTCGATACAATAAAGCGGATTGCATCTGGTGACAGGGGCGCTTTCAGGGATTTGTATGAAACTTTTAAATCCCGGGTTTACAACACCTCGTTCAGCTACTTCCAGAATGCCGAGGAAGCTGAGGAAGTTACTCAGGATGTTTTTTTAGAGGTTTTCAGGTCGGCGTGGAGTTTCAAAGAATCTTCATCCGTCAGTACCTGGATTTACCGGATTACTGTCAATAAATGCCTGGATGGATTACGCCATCGAAACAGGAAGAAAAGAGCCGGATTCCTGATGAGCCTCTTTAAAAAGGACACAGGTGAATTGAAGGTTGATGTTGCACATTTCATCAGTCCGGAAAGGGTCCTTGAAAACAAAGAGAAATCAGAACTCCTTCTGAAATCAGTCTCGCAATTACCCGAATCACAGCAAACTGCCTTTATCCTTTCTTATATCGAAGAACTTCCTCAGAAAGAGATTTCTGTAATAATGAATGTCTCTGAAAAGGCAGTGGAATCGCTTATTCAGCGAGCTAAAGGAAATCTTCGGAAGAAGCTGGAAATTTTCAACCCAAACCGAAGGAAAAACAACTAACTGACGTCTAATAAATTGATATGGAAAATCACGAATGGGAAGATGAAATCATCGAAGGGATCAGGGGCCAAAAACGGGCTGAACCTAATCCGTTTTTATTTACCAGAATTGAAGCCAAACTGGGGGAAGTCAATTCCGGAATAGTTTGGAATTTAAAAATGAAGGTAGCGGTCAGCCTCTGCGCTTTCACTTTGCTTCTTAATTCTGTTTTGATTATTCAGATGGTATCCAATCCTGTCTCAGAATCTTTGGTTACAGAAAGCACTTACCAGGTTGACTCTTATCAATTCGAGATCTATTAATCCCATCAATCATGAAGAAAGAAACTATTTGGATCGTCCTCGTCATACTCCTGATTGGATTGAATGCAACGATCCTTTTTTTATTTCTTGGAAGAGAAACTCCGGGAAGACCAGGTCCCGGTGATCAGCCGCCAAGAGACAGACAGATCATAAATGCCCTCTCTTTAGATGAGAATCAGCAGGCGAAATTTGCAATCCTGAAAGAAGAACACAGGGATCAAATCAAAGAGTTGAATTCAAAAGCGAATGAAATGCTTGAATTGTATTTCATGCTTTTGGAATCTTCTGAAATAGATTTAGCTCAAAAAGATTCGTTGGAGTCTGAATTTGCATCGATAGAAAGAGCGAAAATGAAAGCCACATTTGATCATTTCCGAAAACTTAAAAGTATCTGTAATCCGGCCCAGCAGAAGGAGTTTGATGAGTTTTTGCCAAAATTAATTGAGCTCGTCATGCCTCCCCGTCAAGAAAAATCAGGACCTCCCCGAAGGAATTGAATTCAAGGATCGTCTAAAAAGAAAAACATAGCTAATTATGAACCGACTATTGTATTCTTTGGCATTATTACCTTTTCTGATGGGAATTTTGGGATGTGATTCTGAAACCGAAACTGAACCTGATGTTGTTTCGGCCGACCTGCCGGAAGCCTTTAAAAAGATTTATGGTGCCACGGATATTTACGTGGATGGGGCTTATGTGATTGTGGAAGTAACGGGTGTCCCTGATCATAAAAGTCCATATTTTCAAAATACAACTCAGGCAGCTACCATGTATGAGGCTTATAATGGAACCAATTCTTCGTTCCAGATTAATCCTAACAGGATAGCAACTCAGGATTATACCTTTAAAATTCCTCTGGAGCCAAAAGCAAGTGCCAATCCAAGTGCAACGCCATTGGGCGCAATTGGAGTTTCATTGAACGGAGTTCCTTTTTTCAATCAATATGCCGGGCCCAATCAACCCCTGACAAATGAGATCAATACCTTTGACCAATATGCCGGTCATCCTGCTCAACAGGGAAGATACCACTACCATGTGGAGCCCCTGTATTTGACAAGTACCAAAGGGAAAGATGCCCTTTTGGGTTTCTTGTTGGATGGTTTCCCCGTTTACGGACCACTCGAAGGCGGAAAATTGGTAACCAATGCTTCGCTGGATAAATACCATGGACATGCTCATGCAACTGCCGACTATCCTGGCGGAATTTACCATTACCATATCACCTCAGAAGACCCTTACATCAATGGAAGTGGATTTTATGGAGTTGCAGGAACGGTTTCTCAGTAAGATTTTCCTCCTTCTTTTTGGATGTTCCTTTGCTTGTCAATCTGCCATGCCGGAGCACCCCTTGTCCTTTTCAAATGTTGATTCTGTAGTGACAGAGAAGAAAGGCGGGATCCTGCGAATAAATGGAGAACCTTATTCAGGGTTTCTTTTCGAATTGGATAAGCTGAATTCTGATACTTTATCACTTGAAAAATTCGAAGATGGCAAGCCTGAAGGGATTCATAGAGAGTTCTATTCCCGAGGTATTAAAAAGTCTGAGCGAACTTTTAAAGATGGAAAAAAAGAAGGCCTTTCACTGTCCTGGTATCCTAATGGAAATAAAAAAGCTGAAAGTAACTTCAGTGATGGAGAGTATCAGGGTACCTTGAAAGAGTGGACTGAATCCGGAATTTTAATCCGGGAAATGAATTATGAAAAAGGTCATGAAGCAGGAAGGCAACAGGCTTGGGATTCTGATGGAAAACAACTTGCAAATTATGAAGTCAAAAACGGAAGAACTTATGGGCTTACCGGCGTCAAAGGCTGCTCAACTCCTTGGAATGAGGGCGCTGTTGCTGTCCATTAGTTTGGTATTTAGCCATCTTATCATTTCATGCGGTCCTGCGAAAGAGGAAATCCCCTATTTCGCAGGACCGGATTTTACCCCCTATTGGGAAAGTTCCGATCTTTTTTCTTTGGATACTTTGCATACAATCGATGCTTTTTCCTTTACTGACCAGGAAGGAGAAGTAGTCAATAACCAGACCTTTGAGGGTAAAATCTACGTCGCTTCTTTTTTCTTCACTTCCTGCCCGGGAATATGCCCCAAGCTGACTGCTAATCTCGGGGATGTAGCATCGGCTTTTACTAATAATTCCGAAGTGCTATTTATTTCTCACAGCGTCACACCGGAGATAGATTCTGTGGAGGTTTTAGAGGAGTTTGCGCTTCAGCATGGGATCAATTCTGACCAATGGCATTTGGTGACCGGAGATCAGGAGGAGATTTATTCTCTGGCCAGAACTTCCTATTTCGCCGAGCAGGAAATCGGGTATCAATTTTCCACAGATGAATTTCTGCACACAGAACATTTTATTTTGGTAGACCGGAAAGGCCATATCAGGGGAATCTATAAGGGAACTCTCGAACTCGAAATGAGCAAATTGATTGAAGATATCAACGAGTTGTTGAAGCTTTAAAAATCTATAATGTCTATTGGGGTATCCGTACGACAGAAAGAAGCTAAAGGTGATAAGGATAAAGGAGGTTGATTTTTCAAGTGAGTCAGGTCTATTTTATTCTCAATTCCAAACCTGATTCTTTTCATTAGATAAAGAGGAGCACATCAAATCCATAAATCCTGAACATCATTCCCACTCTTTTTTTTTTAAAAAACAGGGATCCTGATTTTTTTACAAAACAAGGACCCCGGATTAGTTTTCGTTTGGTTCAGAAGTTTATCAGGAGTACACCCGGTTTTTAATTTATCGGGTTCAACTGAGTTTTGTTAAACTGCAATAAATCAGATAACCGGATTCTGAATAGATATCCCAAAGCCAAAAGAAGGAAAATGCCTGTGATCCAAAAGACGGGGTAATTTTTCTTTGGCATCTCTGATTCCATGTAATTCCCTGAATCGTCTTTTATTATCTGAATGCTGTTTCCCTTTTCCTGATTAATCACAAAGTTCTGTCCGTTCTTCTGATCAGGAAGAATCAGCAAGCTTGAATGCTGGGTGATTGACTCAAAGCTTTTCATTGTCAGGCTGATTTCTTCCATATTTTCCGGCATTTCTTTCAGATCAAACAACAAATCTGTTTGATGCCCCGGATGAACCATTCCATTTTGAAGAAGAATCGCTTCACCGTTCACCTCCAAGGAGACCGTGTTTTTTGTATGACTGATCATTAAAGACAAGATTTGGTCTTCAGACATTTCCGAGAGCACCAACTCGGGATATTTTTCCTGAAGTTCAAATTGAAATGCTGTCAATGCTGAGCTTAAGTTTAGTTTCCAAACGCCATCCTCAAGGAATATTCTGATAGAAGAAATGAGAGGGGTATGGGCCATCAGCATACCCGGAGAAAAGAACAAAAGTGCGATTAGTAGGAACCTGGACATCTGGAGTGTTTGTTGGAATTAATTAATCTGTTAAAAATTATCAGATGACCGAGAAAGAACCTTGTGCTCCTTTGAGGCAATTGATCAAGTTATTGTCTCCGGGAGGGGCTACATGGTAGTGGTATCCTCTTACTTCATCTGAATGACCCCTGCAGGTATCCAGGTTCAAAGGCTCCGCGCCGGTCGGATCAAGCCTTGCAAAAATCCCGAAACCATCCATCGCATACCCGATCATTGGGGCATGACCGTCAGTCTGAGCGATTTCCTTGGAACAACCTGTGGCGGCGTGGTAATGATAACCGGAGGCAAGATTCACATGTCCTCCACAATCGTCCATTGGGGCAAGCGTAAAACTGCCTAAAATAGCGTCAGTAGGTGCCGGCGGGTCAAAATGTACTCCGTTGAAAGCTACCCCACGAACTCCCATTCGGTTGTCAGTTGTGGTTCCGCTTATCTGCACAGGAGTGACAGGGATCAGGAAGGATAAGGTGCCTGTGAAGTAAGAAGGCTGGCATTCTACACAAAAATTCTGGTATTGAGGATCCACGTTTGGCCTTGCAGCAGCCTGACATGCCGCTTGGGATTTGGTGACATTGATTGTTCCGTCTTCCTTGTACATCAGCAATTTAGAATTCGAATAGAAAGTGCCCATATTTTTGACAAATGCTCCGTCGACATCGTAGATTTTCCCTCCTTCAAACCAAAGCCCTCCCTTTTCTTTTCCATCTGTAATGGTTGCAGGACACCAAGGCCCTAACTGATGTTCATCGGGTATTGAATTGGTGACGATTTTATAGCAAGTGGAGGATTTACCATTCGAAAGTGTGCAGGGAACGGTAGTAATAGGGGCCGTAAGTCCTGTGGTAATAAAAAAGGATGGATCAACATCAATTATTTTTCCCTGTGAAATTGGATCAGAATCCTCCATGTTGTCGCAGTTTTGGAAGAGAAGCAGACCTAAAATGCCGAGTATGGCAAGAGTCAGTTTTTTCATTTTCATGTTTGGTTGAAGAGAAAGTTTTCTGCTCTTATGGACGACAGAGCTCATCAGATCCTTCGCTGGGATATGAAAAAAAAATTAAAAACTTCCGTTTCTGAGATAGCTGGTTGTTTTTTTACCAAATCCCGAAAACCATTCCTACACTTTTTAGTCCCAATACCAGCGTGATCAGCCAAATGAATATGGCGATTCCTGTGGCCAAAGGCGTGTTTTTATGTTTACCCAAAACGGAATGCTGAGCAGCTATCCAGATAATCCACCCGCTGATCAGGGGAAGTAAAATACCATTTGCCAATTGGGCCAGGGTAATCAACTGAACAGGTTTGATCCCCAATGAGGAAAACAAAAGCCCCAAGCCTACGATCACTGCCATCGTGATGCGCATCGAAGTGGACTTGATTTCCTGATCCCAGCCCATGATTCCGCAAACCACAAATCCGGCTGCAAGGGGAGCGGTGAGAACCGAAGTCATGCCGGCTGCCAGAAGTCCAAAGCCCATCATATAACCCGCAAAACTTCCAAAAACGGATTCCAAACCTTTGGATACATCAATGGCCGAAGTAATTTCAGCACTGGTGTTTGAAGCTCCGACAACCAAAATCGCCATGGACACTACTCCTCCGAGTACTACGGCAATTGTGATATCCCTTCGCATGAAAGGAATGTCAGATTCTTTGGTCCAGCGTTTATTGACCAGCGATGCATACAGGAAAAGATTGTAGGGGACGACCGTAGTGCCGATCAATGCTACTAAAGTTGAGATTTCTGCTTCATTCCAAGTGGGTACAAACCCTTTGAGGAGTTCAGACAAATCTGGTTTGGTGAGTAAGGCTGTAATGATGAATGCAATTGACATCAGAATGACCAGTGCAACCAAAATTCGTTCAAGTGTTTTATAGCTTCCGGTCCAAAGGAGAATGAATGACAACAGGCCTAGCAAGAAATTACCCATTTGAAGCTCAATGCTTCCAAAATTAAAAGTGGGTGCTTCCCAGTAAAAAGCAAGGCCAAGATTAGCTCCGGAAATGTTGCCGGATTCATAAGCGGCATTTCCCAACACAATAGCCATCAGGACCAAGATCATGGAAAAGATCCTGAAAACAGGTTTCCCGGTTTGATTTCGTAGAAGTGAGCTAAGATCTGACCCGGTTACGATTCCGATTCTGCCGGAGAGTTCCTGAAGAATCACTGTCGCCAAAATGGATAAAACCATCGCCCAAATCAGCGAAAAACCAAAATTCGCACCTGCGAGTGTACAAACTGTAACCGTGCCCGGGCCGATGAAAGCAGCAGCTATAAGCGGACCAGGACCAAGATTTTTGAAGAATGATTTGAGAGACAAGGCGTTCTTTTTTGCCAAAATAGAGATTTGGGAAGAATTTTTGTACTTTTTATTCTGACGGATATTATTTCCGAAAAATCGAGATCCCCCTTTTATGATTTGGTTGAAAAGAATTTTGAAAGTGTTGGCAGGATTGATTCTATCCTGCCTCTTTTTTTTACTGCTGCTTTTTCGTGGTGATATTCCAAAGGAAGAAATCGATGAAAAGTATTTCACACCCCAATCCCATTACATTGAGGTAGACGGAATCAATGTTCATGTCCGGTTTATGGGCGAAGGGGATCCGATTTTCCTGCTTCATGGCAGCTTTTCATCCCTTCATACCTGGGATGCATGGCAGCGGGAATTGAGCCCTTATTTCCTGACAATTTCTCTTGATTTTCCGGGTCACGGGCTTACAGGACCTGATCCTGAAAAGCGATACAATACTGCTGAATATGCTGATTTGGTACTCAGATTGGCAGAAAAACTAAATCTGGAGAAATTTCATCTTGCCGGCAATTCAATGGGGGGAGCAGTTGCTTTGCAAATCGCTTCCAATCGTCCTGATAAAGTGTTGACGCTGAATCTTGTCGATGCCGCAGGAGCTCCAGGACCTGAAGTGAGAACGTTGGACAGCACAGCCACTCAAACCCGTGGAGGCGGAGCCTGGATTTTCAAGCTTGCTGCCAACCCTGTTTTCTCAAAAGTTTTGCTCAAATGCACTCCGAAGTTTCTTTTTGCCATGAACATGAAGCAAGTCTACGGAGATCCTGAGAAGGTAACTGATCAGGACATTGAGCGCTATTACGAACTGATGCTTCGGGAAGGGAACCGACAAGCGACTTTGGATCGATTGAGTACTCCGCGGTCGATGAAGGTGGATTTTGACAGGCTGACTATGCCGACCTTAATTCTATGGGGAGGAAAGGACACCTGGATTCCTGTTTCGCAGGCATATATTCTGGAGAAAGCAATTCCCGGGGCTAATCTGGTTGTTTTTGAAAATGCAGGCCATGTTCCCATGGAAGAAATACCGACTGAGTCTGTCGCAGAATATTTATCATTTTTGGGTGTGGAGGTTCGGAAGGATTACCTTCATGCTCCCAAATTGATTACCTATGCAGATTGAGTATTTGATCTTTTCAGTCCTTTTACTACAACTTATTTTGATTGTACTCTTTTTCCTTCGGAAAGGAAAAGATCAGGAAAAAGCTCTTTTGCAGGAAGAATTGGCCAGAATGAGCAAGGAGCTAAACCAAGCCCTGGCGGAAAGCAGGAAAGAATCCAATGAAAGTCTGACTTCCCAATTTCGCTTAATTTTTGACAATCTCAGAGCTACTTCCAAAGATCAAAATGATGCGCTGAAATCATTCGGGGAGGTTTTCCGGACCAATGTTCAGGACTTCAATATGCTGCAGCGGGAGAAATTTACCGAGCTCAATCGCCGTCAGGAGGAATTGATGAAAGTGACCGAACTCCGACTCGAAAAGATCAGGGAAACTGTCGATGAAAAACTGCAAAAGACACTGGAAACCCGATTGGGGCAATCTTTTGAAATGGTCAGCAATCACCTTCAGGCTGTGCAAAAAGGCTTGGGAGAGATGCAAATACTTGCCAACGGAGTGGGGGATTTGAAGCGGGTGCTCAGCAATGTCAAAAGTCGTGGGGTGCTTGGCGAATATCAGCTTCAGGCGATTTTGGAAAATCTGCTGACTTCCGAACAATATGTGCTGAACGCATCAGTCGGGAATGGAAGTCGGGAACGTGTGGAATTCGCAGTGAAAATGCCCGGTCAGGATGAGCCGGTTTTGCTTCCTATTGATTCAAAATTTCCTCAGGAATCGTATTTAAGACTGGTCGATGCCTACGACAAAGCGGATAAGGTGCAGATTGATTTTTACCATGCGGAACTGGTCAAAGCCATCAAAAAAGCGGCTCAGGATATTCAGAAAAAATACATCAATCCGCCACATACGACGGATTTTGCGATTCTGTTTTTACCGGTGGAAAGTCTTTATGCAGAGATTCTCCGTGAACCAGGGCTTTCCCAGCAGATTCAGCAGGATTATAAAGTAATGGTGACGGGGCCAACCACGCTTTCTGCGATCTTAAACAGTCTTCAGATGGGATTCAGAACTTTAGCTATTCAAAAGAGAAGCTCTGAAGTATGGCAAATTCTGGGAGCGATCAAGACCGAATTTGGGAAGTTTGGCGAGTTGATTGAACGCACACAGAAAAAACTGAGTGAGGCAAATTCAGAATTGGACAAACTTGTCGGGGCCCGTACACGAGCAATTCAACGAAAATTAAAAGATGTTCAGGAACTTCCGGAGGGACAGAGTTCAAAGCTTTTGGATGAATAGGAGAGATGAATTGATTGAATGAGAAAAAAATCAAGCCTTTTTGAAGTTGATTCTAGAGTTGATTTTTTACCTTTTCTTCCTCAAGCAAAAAAGAAATGCCTTATTCGCTGATAGCCATTCAATAAGGTGCTAGTTTTGCCAAAATTTGAATCACCTGAATTACCTCTATGGGGATGAATATTGTGATTGCCGGCGCCGGGGACATGGGTTACCACCTTGCTGAGCAATTAAGTTACGACAACAAAGACATCACACTTATTGATACGGATCGGGAAGTGCTGGATTATGTTTCTTCCAAGCTTGATGTATTGACCGTTCAAGGTGATGCTACCTCATTTGAAGTTCTCCAAAAGGCCAATGTTTCCCGTGCAAGCATGGTTTTGGCTGTTACTACTTCCGAAAAAACAAACATTGTTACCGCAGTTCTTGCCAAGCAATTGGGAGCAAAGCGCGTGATGGCACGGGTACGAAATCACTCGTATCTGAGTGAGGAAAACATGCCTTATTTCAAGAATTTGGGAATTGACAACCTGATTTCTCCGACGATGCTATGCAGCAGGGAAATCTACAATATGATCGAAAACTCCAGTTTCACCGAGGTTTTTGATTTTGGAGGGGGGAAATTGAACATCGTGGGAATCACCCTCGATCAAACCAACCCTTTGGTAAACCAGCGAATCATGGATACCAAATCCAATCCAATTTTTGAAGATATCCGGATTATTGCGATAGTCAGAGATCAAAAAACTATCATTCCAAAAGGCAATACCATCATCCGTAATAACGATCACGTGTTTTTTATTTCCAACAAGAAAAACACAGAAAGTATCCTGGAAGTCCTGGGTCAGGAGAAAGTGGTTATCAAAAATGTGATGATTATCGGCGGCGATGATATGGCAGTGACCACAGCTTTGAGGTTGCAGGATAAATTCAGAGTGACCCTTGTAAATAGAGACAAGGAACGATGCAAATGGCTGGCTGAGCATTTGCATAATACATTGATAATCAATGGGGATTATAAAAATGTTGAATTATTAATTGAAGAAGGTTTGGAGCAGATGGATGCATTCCTTGCTCTAACTGAATCCTCAGAAACCAATATTATAGCCAGCTTAACTGCGAAAAATCACGGTGTTTACAAGACAATTGCCCACGTGGATACCCGTGAATACATCCATATTTCGCATAGTATCGGAGTGGATTCTTTGATCAACAAAAAGCTTGTAGCAGCGAATGAAATCTCCCGATTTTTGAAAAAAGGAACAGTAGATGCGATTTCGGGGATTTACGGAGTTGATGCTGAATTTATCCAATACAGTGTCAACAAAGTCAATAGGTTGACAAAACATCCACTCAAAGAGATGCATTTTCCTGATACTGCAATTGTTGCCGGTGTGATTCGCGGAGATGAAGTCTATATTCCTGATGGTGATTTCCAACTTCAGATTGACGATAAAGCAATCGTTTTGGCACTTCCTGAAGCCAGGAACTTACTGGAAAAAATCTTTCATTAAGAATGATTCATTTTAAGGAAATAGCTAAAATTCTCGGGGTGCTCTTGGTATTGATTGCCTTGTTGATGCTGCCGGGAGCTGCAATTTCAGTTTTTTACGAGGAGACTCCCTGGCCGATTCTGACTTCTGCAGTGATCACCTTGATCGTTGGAGTCACTTTGTTCTTATCTTTTTCCAAAGAGGATCGAAACATCAGAAAAAGGGAAGGCTACCTG
The DNA here is from genome assembly GCA_029945945.1 of Algoriphagus sp. Lineage (GTDB taxonomy): Bacteria > Bacteroidota > Bacteroidia > Cytophagales > Cyclobacteriaceae > Algoriphagus. Next base: position 455,103 of record JAQSDM010000009.1, read on the forward strand.
ATTGTTGCTTTGAGTTGGGTTTTTATGGTCGGATTTGGACTGCTGCCTTTCTTTTTCAGTGAAGAGGTGGTCACTTTCGAAGATGCACTTTTTGAAACAGTTTCAGGGTTTACCACCACCGGCGCAACTATTTTGACAGATATAGAGGCTTTGCCAAAAGGGTTGTTGTTTTGGAGAAGTATGACTCACTGGATTGGCGGATTGGGAATTATTGTACTGACAGTTGCCATTTTTCCGCTTTTGGGAATTGGCGGAATTGAGCTTTTTGTGGCTGAATCTCCGGGGCCGACTTCCGATAAGGTTCATCCAAGAATATCAGAAACAGCAAAGCGATTGTGGTATATCTATATTGGATTGACAGTCGCAGCGGCATTGCTCTTTTGGGCTGGCGGAATGACACTTTTTGATGCGGTTAATCATTCACTGGCGACTTTGGCTACTGGTGGATTTTCCACCAAGAATGCCAGTATGGCTTTTTACGATTCGGCCTTTATTCAATACACAGCGATATTCTTTATGTTTTTGGCAGGGACCAACTTCACCGTGATTTACTTTGCGGTGGTAGGTAAATTCAAGAATGTACTGCGAAGTGACGAATTCAGGGTTTACACCGTTTCTCTGATCCTGATCGCTGTGGCGCTGACTATTCCGATCTATAACAATGGGAGCGATGACTTGGAGCTCTCATTCAGAAATTCACTTTTTCAGGTGGTTTCCCTGGTGACTACAACGGGTTTTATTTCGGATGACTACACCCAATATGGAGAAGGAGTCACTTATAGTTTCTTTTTGTTACTTTTTTTGGGAGCGTGCGCAGGATCAACTGCCGGCGGGATCAAATTTGTGAGGCATCTCACTTTCATCAAAAACTCCTGGCTTGAATTCAAGCGGCTCGTTCACCCAAGAGCTGTGGTTCCGTTGATGATCAATGGGGATCGGGTTACGGGCAGAATTATCACCCATATCATGAACTTCCTTCTGCTTTATCTTCTGACGTTTGTGATGGGTTCATTGGTGCTGACCATCATGGGGTATGATATTCTGACCTCATTGGGGGCTGTGGCCACTACTTTGGGAAATGTTGGTCCCGGAATCGGAAAGGTAGGTCCGGTAGATAACTTCGCCTTTTTCTCCCCAGCAGCAAAGATTTTCCTGTCCTTCATTATGCTTTTGGGAAGACTGGAATTATTTACAATTCTGATTCTTTTCACGCCGTTTTTCTGGAGAGCGAATTAATCCTCTTCCGCAAACTGCGCCTGAATCTTAGCTATTCGATCTTCCAGACTTTCGGATGAAAGACTTGCTCTGAGGCGATCCACCATAATTGGAAATGCAAAAGGCGTGAAATGTACAGGATGCCTCACTTCGATTTTCTGTCTATTGATCTTTTGCAAAGCCAGCATCAGCTTGTCTTTTTCCATTTGCTGATTTATTGCTTCCTCATGGGCTTGTTTGAGCAGAAGATTATCCGGATCATATTGCTCAAATACCTGATAGAGCAAACTGGAATTTGCCTGGATATGCTTGAAAGTGGTTGGTTTACCCGGATATCCCTGAAAAATCAAACCAGCGATACTGGCAATATCCCTGAATTTCCGTTTCGTCATTTCGCTTTCATTCACACAATGCCGGATATCTTCCAGGATGTTTTTGGAGGAGAAAAGATCCTCTTCCAGGAGTTCCTCGATGTGAATAGGACTATCGGACAGCAGCTCAAACCCGTAATCATTCATCGCGATGCTAAAGCTGAAAGGATAGCTGACTGAAATCCGATAGGCAATCAAGGCGCCCAGAATCTCATGAACCATCCGTCCTTCAAAAGGATAAAAGAAAATATGATAGCCTTCGCTGGTTCGGTAGGATTCGATCAGAAAAGTGTCCTGATCGGGAATAATGGATAGCTTTTGCTGGAGACGGAGAATAGGATGGATGCGCTCCATTTCTTCCGAAATAAAAGTGCCGTGATTTGCCAATTCCAGGATTTCCCTGATTTTCTCCGCCAGTTTGGAAGTCAGTGAAATTCGTCCTCCCATCCAGCTTGGGATATTATTGGTTTTCTTTTCTGAAAGCCTCACATATGCACTCAGTTCTTTGATTTGGAGGAGTTCCAGATTCCTTCCTGCGAAAAAGAAACGATCCCCGATCTTCATTTTCGATATGAAATATTCCTCAACCATCCCAAGGTAACCCCCGGATTTGAACTTCACTTTCAGCATCGGGTCTGAGACAATTGTTCCCATCGATAGCCTGTGCTTCATCGCTATTCTCTTGTTCGTCACTTTAAATAAGCCATCGGTTTCATCCCTGCTTACTTTCAGAAATTCCTCATAACTCCCCAGAGAATTTCCTCCTTTTGTAATGAAATCCATCATCCAGTCCATTTCTGAAGGAGTCAGTTTGGAAAAGGATTGAGTGCGACGAACCACCGGGTAGATTTTCACCGGATCAAAACCCGCCCCAACGGCCAGGGTCACCAGAAATTGGATCAGCACATCGTAAGGGAGAACCGGCGGAAACTGAGATTCCATCTCATCATGCTCGATTGCATCCCGAATAGCAGCAGCTTCGATCAGCTCGAGCGCATTGGTCGGGACAAAGAAAATTTCCGAAGGCATTCCCGGCTGATGTCCTGCTCTTCCTGCCCGCTGCACAAATCTGGAAACGCCTTTGGGACTTCCCACCTGAATCACCCGATCCACCGGTCGAAAGTCAACGCCCAGATCAAGACTTGAGGTGCAGACAACCAATTTCAGCTTTCCCTCATGCAGTGCTTGCTCCACCCAACTTCGGACAGTCATATCGAGCGAACCATGATGCATGGCGATCCAGCCTGACCATTCCGGTTTGGCTTCCAGGATTTTCTGGTACCAAATCTCCGTTTGGGATCTTGTATTGGTGAAAAGCAGAACAGAATTTCCGGCTTCAATGATGGGAATCACCTTGTCAAGCATCCGAATTCCCAAGTGACCTGACCAGGGATATTTTTCTATTTCATCCGGATAAACCGAGTGAAGTATGATTTGCTTTTCGATTTCTGCTTTGACAATATGGACTGGAAGATCATGACCGAGCAAAGCTTTCGCAGCTTCTTCCAGATTTCCAATCGTCGCCGAAATCGCCCACCTTCGAAAAGTTGACGGGCAAATTGACTGAATGTACTCCAGCGCCAACTGTACTTGCACGCCACGCTTATTTCCCACCAACTCATGCCACTCGTCAACGACAATGGCCCGCACACTTTGGAAAAGTTTGGAATGATCTTTCTGAGAGATCAGGATATGGAGCGTTTCAGGAGTGGTGATCAGACATTCCGGTGGTCGGCGCTTCATAGCCGCGCGGGTTTTGGCATCGGTATCTCCATTTCGGACAGCCACTTGCCAGGGAAGTCCGATCACGTTGCAGACTTCCTGCATTGCTTTTTGGATGTCTTGTGCCAAAGCCCGGAGCGGAGTCACCCATATCAATTGGATACCCTTGTTTTGAGGCTTTTGCCAGATATCAGGATGGTTTTGGATGTATTCCAAAATCACCGGAAACCAGAGCGCAAAGGTTTTACCGGAGCCGGTAGGAGCGTTGAGCAAGCCTGATTTTCCATCCAAAAAATCCTTCCAGGCCTGAATCTGAAACGGAAATGGTTTCCAGCCTTTCTTCTGAAAGTACTCAAGCCCAATGTCAATTCTTTTATCCTCCATACTGTTTCAGCAAGTCTTTCAGGTCCTGCAAGGTATTCGCTTCCCAGGCAGGTTTGTCTTTCCTCCATCGCAATATTCGTGGAAAACGAAGTGCAATTCCACTCTTGTGACGGGGACTGTCCTGAATTCCTTCGAAAGCAATCTCAAAGACCAATTCAGCCTTGACTGTCCGCACTGGGCCGAATTTTTCCCGGGTATTCTTTTTTACAAACTGATCCACTTCCTGCATTTCTGCATCCGTTAACCCGGAATATGCTTTTGCAAAAGGAACGAGATTTTCTCCATCCCAAACCGCAAACGTATAATCGCTGTAGAGGTCAGCTCTCCGGCCATGACCTTTTTGAGCGTAAATCATCACCCCATCAATCGTGAGCGGTTCGATCTTCCATTTCCACCAACTTCCCCGCTTCCTTCCGGTTTCATAGGCAGAATCTACATGCTTCAGCATTAATCCTTCCGCCAGTTCGATCCTCGAGTTTCTTCGGATTTCGGTGTATTCTGACCAGGAAGTAAGATTAATTGTTTTTGAAATTTCCAGATTTGGATGGGAGGTTTTGGAGTAAAGTTCCTCCAGGATTGCTCGTCTTTGTCTCAAGCCGATAGCACGAATATCCTTTCCCTCGTATTCTAAAATATCATAGGCCAAAAGGCTGACTGGAGCCTCTGAAAGGATTTTTTTACTCAGATTTTTTCTACCGATTCGAGTTTGGAGAAGGCCAAAAGGCAGGGGTTTTCCATGCTGGAAGGTGATGATTTCTCCATCCAGGACAGTTCCGTCAGGCAAGTTTTTTCCCAAGTCCATCAATTCTGGAAATTTCTCATTGACCAATTCCTCACCTCGGCTCCAAATGAAAGTTTCTCCTGCTCTGCGAATCAATTGACCCCGAATCCCGTCCCATTTCCATTCCACCTGCCATTCGTCAGGATGTCCCATTTCTTCAGGTTCTTTTTCCAAAGGATGAGCAAGGAAAAACGGATAAGGTTTGGAGATATCCTGTTTGCTTTCACCCTGATCGAAAAGAGAAGAAAAGCTGATTTGCTCAGGATTCCAGTTTCCCATAAGGGCATGCGCGATGGATGATTTGTCCCGGTTGAGATGAGTTGCGAGGGCATTCGTAATCAGGCTTTGGCTGACGCCTATTCTGAAACCGCCGGTGATGATTTTATTGAAAATGAACCGTTCTGTTTGATTTAATTGTGACCAGGCTTCCAGGATTTGAGCTTTTTTCGACTCGTCATCCAGTTTTTCAAGTTGAGAAAGGAAGCTGATCCAATCAGAGAGATTCCTGTCTATAGTTGAGGTCGGAAGAGGAAGAAGCAGAGAAATTGTCTCCGCCAAATCACCGACGCTGTGGTAGCATTCGTCAAACAACCAATCCGGAATTCCGGCCATTTGCTGGCACCATTCCCGAAGTTGCCGGGTGGAAATCTGGCGCTTTGGCCGGCGATGAGTGAAAATTGCAATTGCCCAAACTTTGTCTGAGTCAGCTGCTTTTGCAAAAAACTCGCCCAAAGCCTCAAGTTTGTCCGAAGTTTTGTTGGATTGGTCAAGGCTGGTAATCAATTCTGCGAATTCCTTCATGTTGCTTTAACACAAAAAAGACTTTGTGTGATACAAGTCATCTGGTTTTGTCAGTTGGATTGATAATTTTAGGAAAGAATTGAACAGGATCAAAAACCTATTCGTTATTGACTTCAAAACCTGCCAGCTATGAAAAAGTTGATCTTTGGACTGATTATTTCTTTGGGATTTTGGTCTTGCGCTGAGCAAGAGCCCGATAAATATACCGGTCAAAAACTGGAGTTTGAGTTATTCAAATCAAGCGACTTTAACTATTCCGGAAATCTATCAGTAAATGAGTTAACCGGTGGAGATCTCGAATTCATTATTCAATTGGATGGAGCAAAAAGCTCCGATGGATATGTGTTTCCTGCTCACCTTCATTTTGGAGGTTACGACGAAGCAGATGCTCCAATTGCATATCTGCTCAATTCAATTACTGCAAAAGATTTGAAAAGTGTCACTGTTTTGGGTCAGCTTTCTGATGGAACCAAATTGGATTTCGAAGCGATGAAAGCCTTTGACGGACATGTCAAAGTTCATCTTGCCAACGATGGCCCCGATTATGGAGTGATCCTGGTAGCAGGTAATGTCGGAGGTAACTTATCAAGCGAGGCAAGCTTTGACCCGAGCAAGATTGCTGTTTGCGGAAAGAGTTATTGAGAAAAGCCCATAGTCGATAGACCACAGTCCACAGCTGGTGGAATTGAGCTTCAAGCACCAAATCAAATAACAGAACATGAAACCAGAAAATACATTCTATTAAATGGGAAAAGGCAGCCAATTGGCTGCCTTTTTTATTGTCTCTGGTAATAAACTTAATTTATCACAAGTGGAAAATTAATATCCAAGTCAGACTCTCCGCCGGCTTGTTCGTAGTTTTGGAAATTAGGGTTGTTTGCTCCCGGATAGCTTTTATTCAGATCATGGCGAAGGATTACTCGCATTGTTGCATTATTGAATCCCGGAGAAGCTGCTACGGTTACTTTCGTTCTTAAGCCAATTAACTGACCACTTGCATCATCATATGCGATAGTTAGCGGAGGTGAACCTACGAAGGCAGTACCCAAAAAATAGAATTGATGGGCATCGCCCTCAGCAAGGATTTCCGAAGTGATATCCTCATTTGCTATGGCATTGGCAACGGTGATTTCCATTCTGTATGTCTTTCCTTTGATCAAATTCACAGGTTCAATTGTCGGAGCAGTTCCTAATTCGATTCCTTGGGGATCCGAAGCCTTGAAAGAAATTTTGGTTCCAATTGGATCTCCTGTGGCATTTAACTCAGTGAAAGAGAGAGTCACATCAGTGATTACCTCTTCTTCGTTTTCCATTACCGGATCTTCGCTTTCGCAAGAAGCAAAAGCAAAAGTTGCCAAAGCAAGTGCATAAAAAGGAAGTCTTTTAACAGTGTACATAGTTGGATAGTTAGAATTGATAATTGATTTTAAGCATAATATTTCTTCCGATATCATCCGTGAAATAGCGGAATCTGTTCATGTATTCTTTATACGATGAATTGAGAAGATTCTGTACCTGAAGTCCTATGTTCAGTTTATCATTGCCAATTGGGAATTGGCGTTGGTACCCCAGATTGATAAGGGAATATCCCGGAGGGGCGGGAGCGAGGTCATAATCAGGTTCACGATTTTGCCTGGCCACAAGCATATTGCTCAGAGTCAGTTTGTTGGTTTGTTGCTTTTTGCCAAACTCAAAAGACATTCCCCAATCCATTCTGTCCGAAGGGATGAAAGGGAAATAATTGTCTGCTTCTGTATTCTTAGCCCGGATGATGGAGCCCTTGGCATAGCCGCTTATTTTATCCGTAAACTCATAGCTTCCTGATAAATCAAAACCATAGAAAAACGCATCTGCTTGCAGGTATTCATAGACATTGAAGGTGCCTCGGAGACTGACATACGTTTCACCGGTTGGATTCAAATAGATATAATCTTGAATCTGATTGGTGTAAGCTGTTAATTCCCAATGGGTTTTTTCACCATCGTAAGCAATTTCATTGACCCATTTGAATGACTTTTCAGAATCCAGATCAGGATCTCCGAACTCTACCGCAGCGGCACCATGGTGAAGTCCCTGGCTGAAAAGCTCATTCACATTTGGGGCTCTCCAGGCCGAACCGAGATTGGAGCTGAATGTCACTCTTGGGCTAAGCTGATAAAGACCACCCAGAAAAGCTGAGAAATTTTGATAATTCAAATCAGCTTCCTCAAGTACGGACTGGACATAACGGGCTGTGCTGATGCTTCGAATATCAAATCGAAGTCCCACTTCCAGTTCCAAAGAACCTTTTGAATACTTCTCCATCATGTAGATTCCCGCATTCATCATGTCATAATTTGGAATCAAAGGAGTCACTCCCGTTCCGGGAATGTTGCTGTTTGCCTGCTGTATCAGGTTTATTCCCCAGGTACCGCTGAATTCATTGATATGTGTATGATCAGCAAACAAGTCAATTGTGTTGGTGTAAAGTTCTAAATCGAGGCTTGGCCGCTCATTAAGATCTCCTCTTCGTTTATCGTATTCCTGACGATTATTGAATTGAAATCCATATTGAAAATTCAGTTTCCACCTGTCCGACAAGTGGTAATGTGATTTCAGCTTTGCCAGGTGATGTGTTACAACTTGCTTTGGATTCGTGATATCATAGGTGAAACCGGGATCTGAAAATGGTCTTCCGTTGGCAATTATGTTTTCCAAATCATCAAGATTACCGGTATGCGAATCCTTTAAAATTCCCAAAGTTGTGTTGAAAAAGCTGTAGTAGCCCTCAACTCCTAATTTTGCACTGCTGTATCCAACTGCCGCCGAAGCGCTGTATTCACTCAAGCCTGTATTTCCCTGGTAGTAATCCGGCGATTTGATATTTCCGGCTCTTTTCGCAGAACCCTGAACCCGGTAGCCAAGCCCTTTTATTTTATCCGAACCTGAAGAATGAGTTGCGGAGATATTTCCCATTTGCCCATTCGTTGCACCCAGCAAATGGATATTGGTCAGGCTTTCCTTCTTTGTCGGTAAAGCCGCTGGCGTCACCAGAATTACTCCTCCCATTGCCTCAGGGCCAAATCTGACGGTTTCAGCACCTTTAATTACAGTGATTTCATCTGCGATGAAAGGATCGATTTCAGGTGCATGTTCGGCTCCCCATTGCTGGCCTTCAAGTCGGATTCCATTGTTCAGGATCATGATTCGATTGCTGTGCATTCCATGAATTACAGGTTTGGAGATGCTGTTTCCGGTTGAGAATGTAGTTACCCCGGCAATTCGCTTGAGGCTTTCCCCCAGATTTTCTCCGCGAGTTTCAAGTAATGCCTCTCCATAAAGTGAAGAAACAGAGGTGGTTGTTTGCACGGCTTCCCGGTGTCCGTGAATCTCGACTCCGGAAAGTTCCATCGACTCTTCCTCCATTCTGAAGGTTTTGTTCAGTGGCCCGGTGGTTAGGTCAATCGTCTCTTTGATTTCCTTGTGACCCAGGTATTGGATGGTCAGGTTATACATCCCGGGGCAGAGATCCTTGATAAAAAAGTTTCCATTTTCGTCACTTGCTGCTCCGGTATTGCTTTCGGCAATCCAAACATACGCACCGATAATGGGCTCATTATTCTCCAGGTGGATGATTTTGCCCCGGATAGATAAATCACATTTCTGACCGAAACTGAGTTGGGCTTGTAATGCAAACAATAATAGAAGCAGCGCTGAGTACTTTATTTTCACGATTCAAAAATACGTAACCTTGTTGCATTAAACCAAAATATATGAAACAAAGTTGCATAAGGGGATGAGTGGTTTGGAAGGAGGGACGGAAGTAGGGTGATTTGATGCGAGATGTAAATGGTAAGAAGTAAGTTGTAAAAAGTGAATAGTGAATAGTGAGTTTTAAATTGTAAAAAGTAAGTTGTTAGGAGGAAGCCGAGTTTTTAAATTGTCTTGGTAGATAGAAGTTTGTCAGGTTGGAAGTTGCGGAAATGAGACTCCCCCTTTTCTCAAAGGGGGCAAGAGGGATTTCCCTTCAAATCAAAAAAGTAAGGTGTGCTAACCTGTTGAAGACATAAAATGAAAAATCCGGCTCGCTGTCCGGATTTTCAATCAACAAAAGGAATTTACCTGTCTTGGTACTTAGTACATAGTTTAAAATTACCCCAACCAGCTGGCCCAAGGGATTCTGCTTAGGATCAAAACCAATCCAATTGCATACATCATGTAGATGATTCTGAATCGAGCTCTTGAGATTGTCATTTTCTTAGATCGGATGTATCCTACACTGATTAAAGCTATCGCGATGATGTTGATCAGGGGATGCTCCAAAGCCGTCAGTCTTGAAACTGGATCTCCCATTGCAGTGCCGCTTGTAAGTAAGGTGAAACCCAGTGGGCTTACAAAATACAGGATAAGACCAAAAAGAAGCTGAATGTGGGAAATGATGAATCCAATCATTCCAAATTTGCGATCTTTTTCAGTGAATTCTCTTCCGGATAGTGAACCGATGAGCATCCAGAATATGACTAAGATTAAAACAAGTATAGCCAAATAAGCTACTCCGGAGTGAAGGTGTTGTAAGCCTGTATACATAATTTTATGGTTGGTTGAAGGGTTGAAAATATAAATGGAGATTCAAAAAGCCTGAAATTGTTTGATTTACTCCACAAATAAAACCAATCCCTTCAGGTATTCCGTTTCAGGATGGAAAATATTGATGGGATGATCAGCAGGCTGAGAAAGCTGGTGAAGGATTTTAACTTTTCTCCCTGACTCAAGTGCAGCTGCTGTGATAGTATGGGTAAAGAGGGATTTGTCAACCACCTGACTGCAGGAAAAAGTAAACAGAATTCCTCCTGACTTGATTTTTTTCAAAGCTTCCGCATTGAGGCTTTTGTATGCCTGAACGGCATTGTGTCTGGCTTTCAGATTTTTTGCAAAGGCAGGTGGATCCAATACGATCAAATCGTAATCATCTCCGATTTCCCGGATGTACTTGACCACATCCGCAACTTTTGATTCATGCTTTCCTTTCAGTTCCGGATTCAAAGCCAAGTTTTCCTCGGTCAGTTCGATTGCTTTGTTGGAGATATCAACGGAGTGAACTTCAGCAGCACCTTCTTTCAACGCCAAAACCGAAAATCCTCCGGAATAGCAAAAGGTATTCAATACTTTTTTGCCTTTTGAATAAGAAGCAAGCAACTTTCTATTTTCCCGCTGATCGATGAAAAATCCTGTTTTTTGACCTTTTTCCCAATCGATCCGATAGTTTGCTCCGAACTCCTGAACCAGATCTGTTGCAGGTTTGCCCAGAATCCATTCGTTGGTAAACGTCCCGATATTCTTTGGCAGCGTTTCGGAGCTTTTATCATAAACACCGCTCAGCGATTCTCCATACGTATTTTTGATAGCCTGAGCGATTTCGGCAATATGTGCATGCATGCCGACATTGTGTGCCTGGATCACGGCTGTTCCGTTGTAATAATCCACGATCAGACCCGGCAAAAGATCACCTTCGCCATGAACAAGCCGATAGACATTAGTCTCCGGGTTATCAGTCAGGCTCAGGCTTTTTCGGAGAGCATAGGCAGATGCGATTTTTTCATCCCAGAAACTTTGATTGATTTCCCGGTTTTCGAAGGAAATAATCCGAACCATGATCGAACCTTGAGAGAAGTGTCCAAGACCCAGAAACTCATTTTTGGAAGAAAGGACTTCCACCAGTTGACCGTTTTGCAAGTTCTCGTCCATTTGGAAAATAGCCCCTGAGAAAACCCAATGGTGACGACGGAACAAAGAAATTTCTTTTCCTCTTTTGAGTATGATTTTAGGATAGTTCATAGGAAACGTTGCTTTTGTTTGGGAAAAGATAACTGCCAAAAATCATGGCGAGGATACTTGCGAGTAATCCAAAAATATGTGATTCAATTTCTAAAACAAGGTTATCACAAATCAGGTAAACCATCATTCCGATTACCATCGAAAGGATTGCGCCCATTTTGGATGCTTTCTTCCAGTAAAGTCCGGCAGTAAGCGGGGCAAATAAGGAAACTAACAAGAGGATAGAAGCTCCCGCTACCAGTTCATAAATATTTGAATCTCTGGATGCCATATAGGTAGCGATCAAAGCAACCACCAAAACATTTACCCTCAGAATCCAAAGGAAATGCTCGTCTTTTAGCTTTCCCTTGAAAAGTGGTCGGACCAGGTTTTCGGAAATTAATGCAGCCGGAGCGAGCAATCCTGAACTTGCTGTACTCATGATCGCCGAGATCAAAGCCCCGAAGAATATGATTTGAACCGGAAGGCCACCATGTGCCAAAACCATTGATGGGAGTAGCATTTGCTTGTTTTCAAGGTAGAGTTCGGGGTAAAGAACTTTGGCACCCAAGGCAATAAATAAAGGCAAAAGTCCAAAAGTCAGGTAAAAGCCTCCCGCCAGATACGTGGATTGTACGGCGACTTTTTCAGATTTGGAAGCCATCACCCGCTGGTAAATATCCTGGCTGGGGATACTCCCAAGACCCAAAATAATCCAGGCTCCGAGATAATTTACCCAGGAAGTAAAACCTGCGTCGGGAAAGAATTGAAAACTTCCTGCAGGCGCTTGGGATAAAATCTCATTTACTCCTCCGGCTTCCCTTGCTATCATGACCGTCACCCATACCAATCCGATCACGATCATAGTCGTCTGGATAAAGTCGGTAATTGAAACTGCCCACATTCCTCCGAGAAAAGTATAAAGAACAACGATTCCTGCGGAAATTATGATTCCCTGTAAAAGGGAAAGGTCAGTGACTGTTCCAAAAACCAGGCTGAGTGCGACAAGTTGGGCAGCAACGTATCCAAAGTAAATCGGGACCATGAAAACAGTCGAGAAAAACTCGACCCGCTTTCCAAAAATCTTTCCAAATACGTCTCCGATCGTCAGTACACCCATTCTGTACATGGGCCGCAAGTAAAACATCCCGAACAGAACCAGGCAAAGTGCCCCGCCAAACGGATCTTCGATGACTCCCTGAAGACCTTCTTCCAGAAATACGGAGGAGGCTCCAAACAATGTCTCGGATCCAAACCAGGTTGCGAAAAGGGCTGAGGCTGAAAGGAAAAGAGGTAAAGAACGACCTGCCAGTACGAAATCATTGGAACTTTTTACCAATCTGGAGGCCCATGCTCCGACGGCAACCGTAATTGCCAGGTAAATAATGATCGCGGTTAACAGCAAGTCTTCAGGCTTTATTTTTTGGAATACATTTTTTCCCTGATTCCCTTGATTTCTTCGCTTGCCAGATAATCATCGTAAGGCATTCTTCTGTCGATCGTTCCGTTTGGAGTGAATTCAACAATTCGATTTGCAGAAGACTGCACGAATGCGTGATCATAAGAAGACATCAACACGGTTCCGTTGTAATCAACGATCGCGTTGTTGAAAGCTGTAATAGATTCCAAATCAAGGTGGTTCGTAGGTTCGTCCATCACTAGAAGGTTTGGATTTTGAAGCATCATCCTGGAGATCATGCAGCGAACTTTTTCTCCTCCGGAAAGTACCGAGCATTTCTTGAGAGATTCTTCTCCGGTAAAAAGCATTCTGCCGAGGAAAGTTCTCACATAGGCTTCTTCCTGATTGGTTGAGTATTGTCTCAGCCAGTCGATCAGATTGAGATCCGATTTGAAATATTTTGAGTTGTCGTTTGGCAAGTAAGCCTTGTTTATCGTCACGCCCCATTTGTAGCTTCCTTTGGTAGCCGGGATTTCTTCCATGATCGTCTGGAAGAATTTATTGACCGCCTGCTTGGTCTTGGAGATAAAGGCGATTTTGTCACCCTTGTCCACCATCAGGTTTACGTCAGTGAAGTAGGTAACTCCATCCGCTTTCAATTCCAGGTTTTCGGTCATGAAAATCTGATCTCCGGCTTCTCTTTCAGGTTTGAAAATGATGCCGGGGTATTTTCTGGAAGATGGCTGAATCTCGTCAATATTGAGTTTTTCAATCATTTTCTTACGAGCTGTTGCCTGCTTGGACTTGGCTACGTTTGCAGAGAATCGATCGATAAAATTCTGTAATTCCTTTCGCTTGTCTTCCGCTTTCTTGTTGGAATCAGAACGCTGCTTCAGTGCAAGCTGAGAAGATTCATACCAGAACGTATAGTTACCAGAGTAGATTTTGATTTTGCTGAAATCGATGTCCACCACGTGAGTGGAAACGGTATCGAGGAAGTGTCTGTCGTGGGAAACCACGATCACGATATTCTTGAAATCCAACAAGAAGTTTTCCAACCATTCGATGGTATCGGCATCGAGGTCGTTGGTAGGTTCATCGAGAATCAGGATATCAGGATTTCCAAAAAGAGCCTGAGCCAATAAAACCCGCACTTTTTGATTTCCTGCCAATTGCTTCATCGGCAAATGATGCAAATCCTCAGAGATTCCAAGTCCTGAAAGGAGGGAGGCAGCATCTGATTCGGCATTCCAACCGTCCATCTCCGCAAATTCTGACTCAAGTTCAGAAGCTCTCAATCCATCCGCTTCCGTGAAGTCTTCCTTCAGATAAAGCGCATCTTTTTCGGCCATGATGGAATACAATTTCTTGTGACCCATCAGGACAGTGCTCAATACCTCGATCTCATCAAAGGCGAAGTGGTTTTGGCTCAAAACAGCCATTCTTTGGCCCGGAGTGATATTTACCGAACCGCTGGTGCTGTCGATTTCACCTGCGAGGATTTTCAAAAAAGTTGATTTTCCGGAGCCATTTGCCCCAATTACACCGTAGCAATTGCCATGTGTAAACTTGAGACTGACTTCGTCAAAAAGTGTTCTTTTACCAAACTTGAGGGATAAATTATCTACTGAGATCATTCGAGTGTTCTTCTTTTTTGAGGCGCAAAGATAGGAATTTAATTTTTCTCATGACTCCGCGCATTTACCTTTTGGCCTCGCTTGCGACTCAAAATCAGGATTTATGAACAATATTTTTATCAGTTGTTTATATTGATGGAATATTAGGGATTGAGCAAGGTGCATGAGAAAATTTTACCTCCAATTTTCATTTTTTGTAACGCTACTTTGCCTGGCAACCCATGCAAACGCCCAACTGTCCACTATCGGAAAGGAATTTTGGGTAGGATTCATGGAAAACAACCGGATTCTTCCAGGTGCACCCGATCAGGCAGTAATTGTGATCTCCGCAAATGAAGATGCGACAGGCGCCATTGAATACCTGGGAAGGTCGATTGCTTTCACTATCAGTCAGGGTGAGCAATTCACTCACATTGTACCGTCAACTGAACTTGATCTGCTTCACAGAAATTCCGGATCTGTTGAAAACAAAGGAATCTACATCAGTTCAAGCGGAAAAGTAGCTGTCTACGCTTTCAATGAGCGCTTTCGAAGTGCAGATGGTACGGTCGTCTTACCGATTGGAGCCTTGGGAAAAGATTACCTGATCACTTCACATTTTGAAGTGTTGACGGCAAATGTGGGATACAATGGTAACGTAGATAATGAGAGCACGCTTTTAGTTGTTGCCACCGAAGATGATACTGAGATTGAGATTACCCCTTCTGTATCTACGATTTCCGGAAATCCTGCAGACTCTCCATTTATCCTTACCCTGGACAGAGGCCAGAGTTACCAATTGAAAGCCAGAGCCGATTTGACAGGTTCGAGGGTGAGGGTGATAGGTGATAATGCCGATGAATGTAAGAAGATCGCGGTTTTTGGAGGAAATAAATGGACCTCAGTGGGTAATTGCGGTGCAGCAAACGATAACCTTTTTCAGCAGGCTTATCCTGTCAATACCTGGGGAACATCTTTTGTCCACGTGGCTCTTTCGGGGAGAACATCCGGGGAATTGGTAAAAGTTTTGGCCTCCGAAGATGGAACTCAGGTGGAAGTAAACGGAATTGGTCGTGGAGGAATAGATGCCGGAGAATTTCTGAGTTTGGAATTTGGAATCAATGAAACTGCGAAAATTACGACCAGCAAGCCGTCTTCTGTGACAGTTTTTTCGAAAAGTCAGGAATGTAATCAGCAGAATGCCCCTAATGCTCAAAATGGCGACCCTTTCATGATTACTTATAGTCCGGTTGAGCAGTTGCTGAAAGAAATTCGATTCAACGCGATGAACCTTCCGTCAATAGCTGCACACTATGTAAATATTGTAGTAAAGACCGGAACTGAAAATTTAACTGTTCTTGACGGACAAAACCTTGGAGCAAATTTTTTTCCGGTACCGGGTGATCCCACATATTCCTATGCCCGAATCAATATTTCTCAGGGGGTGCATCAGCTTACCAATCGGGAAGGTTTTACAGCTTATGTGTATGGTTTTGGCTTTCTCGAATCCTATGGTTTTGCAGTAGGAGCAGCCTTGGACAATCTCAACTTTACCACTGAGGCTGAGTATGATTTCGAAGTAGAAGGAGAAAATGTGGCATGCCTTGATCAGGAAGGAGCCTGGACAATCAATTCGGAAAATCCGGATTTCACCTATTTTGTTTGGGATTTTGGTGACGGTACTGATCCGGTTGTGGGGAAAGATGTAGTTCATACTTTCACCGATCCTGGAAAATATGAGATTAAAGTTGTAGCTGCTTTAAGTCCAAACTCCTGTGATCAGCAGGAAGAAGTACTTTTTGAAGTTGAAGTGTTTGAACTGAATGCAGATATTATCGGGGAAACATCTGTCTGTCCCGACGTGGAGCAGATGGTTTACAAACTTGATCAAAACGAGAATATTGACTCGATTGCTTTTAGTGTCGAAGGCGGAATTATTATCGAGAATTATGGAGACTCTATCTTGGTAAATTGGGGTCCGGCTAATGACTTGGCCAAAGTAATAGCGGTTCCCTATAATAAGAATGGCTGCCTTGGCGAGGAGATTATTTTGGAGGTAGTTATCAACCAAAAAATCGTTGCCAGTCTTCCGGAAGGTGAGCAAACAATTTGCTTTGATCCCTCACTCACACATTTTTACACAGTACCCAATACTTCTTCGGGAAGAGGATATGAGTGGCAGATTTCCGGCGGTCAGATTGTTTCCGGTCAAAATGAGAAGGCTGTAGAAGTCAGTTGGGATCAGCCCGGTGTCACAGGCATTCTTAGCTATCGCGTCTTTAGTCTTGTCGATCAACTTTGTGCCGGAGAGTCTGAAGATCTGATGGTTAAAGTTGGCTTACAATTTGAAGCAAGAGTAAAAGACTTGTTTTTGGTGGGTTGCTCAGGTTCCAATTCAGGAGAAATCGAATTGGAAATTACAGGTGGAACATCTCCTTATGTAGTAACCTGGTCTCACGATCCGGTTCTTAAAACCAATAAGGCAACAGGACTTAAAGCCGGAACCTATTCAGTAAGCATTCTGGATGAATCAGGATGTGAGATTAAATTGGAGAATTTAGAAATAACAGAACCAAAGCCTATGTCTTTGATTTCAATAAATCCAAAAGGAACCTCATGCTACGGAAAGCCGGATGGCGCTTTGAGTTTTGAGATAGAAGGAGGAGTGCCTCCTTATTCTTTTGATTTCGAGGGAATCAAATCATTCTCCGATCAGCTTACGCTCAATAATCTTGCACAGGGAAAATACGAATGGGTCGTAAATGACTCCAATGGTTGTTCCATTCCTGTTGCCTTTGAAATTGTATCGCCGGTTGCGGTAAAAGTTGAGGTGAGAATGGAGAAACCTGCGTGTCCCGGAGGAAGTAATGGTGAGTTATTTGCATTTCCTGTTGGTGGAATCGCACCTTATGTTTATACTTGGGACAATCATCCAACCCTTGGTAGTCAGTTGCTTGGAGTACCAAAAGGAAATTACAATGTGTCTGTTACAGATCGAACAGGCTGTATCAGTTTAGGAACCGGAGAAGTACGCGAATCATCACCCTTGGTTCGCATGCCCTCAGGTTTCAATCCCCGGGAAGAAACGTTATTTCAAGGTGTCTCAAACTGTGAGATCGACTTTGAGTTGTGGATCTATAACCGCTGGGGTCAATTGATTTATTCCGGAATTTCAGGATGGGATGGATTAGTTGAAGGAGAGGAAGTTCCCACAGGTTCTTATTCGTATCTCATGAGGTACACATTCCCTTTAGAAGGTAAAATTGAAGTAGTCGATAAGCGAGGGACTTTCGCCCTGATCAGGTAAAATTCCGAGCAAAGCAGTAGTAGTAGCTTAAAAATGCACCTAAAACACCCGATTGCAAAACCCATATTCTTTTTGATTGCATGGCTGATTAGCGTAAGCTCGTTTGCTCAACTTAGCACCGTCGGTAAGGAGTTTTACGTCGGCTTTATGGAAAACAATCGTCAGCCCGGTAAACTTGATAAAGCTGTTATTATTGTCACCGCAAATGAAGATGTAAGCGGTATCATCCGAACACCGGCCGCGGACTTCCCTTTTCAGCTTAAAAAAGGAGAACAGTTTATCAAGGAATTTGACGGAACTGATCAGGATTTAATTCACAGGACCTCTGAGGAGGTAACGAATAATAAAAGCGCCTACATTCAGGCCTCAGGCAAAATCAGTGTCCATGCGATCAATCAGCGGGAAACGAGTTCTGATGGAACGGTTGTTTTGCCGGTTAATGCCTTAGGCAAGGACTATTTTGTCACGGCACATTTTGATGTGTTGAATCCTTTGCTGGTTACCGGAACTCCACAAAATTTTGAGAGTACACTTTTGGTGGTCGCAATTGAGGATGATACAAAAATTGAAATTGTCCCTTCAGCCAAAACCATTAAAAATGTTGCTGCAGGAACTCCGATTACAATCACTCTGAATGAAGGAGAAAGCTACCAAATCAAGGCGAATGGAGATTTGACAGGTTCCAGAGTTCGGGTATTGAACGGAGTTGATGGAGATTGTAAGAATGTAGCCGTTTACGGTGGAAATAAAATGACAAGTGCCGGGGATTGCGGGGTTACCGGCGATCATCTTGTTCATCAATCCTATCCCGTTTCTACCTGGGGAAAATCATTTACCCATATTCCGCTTGCCGGTCGAACTTCCGGAGAAATTGTAAAGATATTGGCTTCCGAAGATGGAACTCAAGTTCGGGTGAATGGTCAGTTAGTTGGTACTTTGAATTCCGGGAAATTCCTGAAACTCGAATTCGGAAAGGATGAGATTGTATCTATCGAGACATCCAAACCTGCATCAGTAGCTTCCATTGCGAAAAGTGCCCTTTGTAATGTTCAATCAGGGTTTTTCAGCACTTTCGGAGATCCATCCCTGATGGTCTATAGCCCCAATAACCTCAGGCTTAAATCACTTTATTTCTCTTCCGTCAAAATACCGGGAATTGTAGAGCATTTTGCAAATGTCCTGGTACCGAAAGGAAGTGCGAATCAGACAATTCTGAATGGGAAAAACGTTGGGGATAAATTCAAACCTGTTCCGGGCAATGATCAATTTGAATATGCCCAATTGGTTGTAAAAAACGGTGTTAACTCTCTTTCCAATCCGGAAGGTTTTATTGCTTATGCTTATGGGTCCGGGTCCGTATTTTCATATGGTTATGCGGCAGGGGCAAGTTTCGGGAATCAAATTTTTGAAACAGAAACCACTTACGATTTTGAAGTGGAGGGCGAAAAAATTGCTTGTCTTGATCAGGAGGGCCTTTGGAAAATCATTCCTGAAAATACTGACTACACGGATTTCAGTTGGAATTTCGGAGACGGATCCAGTGCAGTAGATGGACAGGAAGTTTCTCACACATTTACAAAGGAAGGCACTTTTAAAGTTACTGTATCAGCTTCAGCGGGATCTGGAAGATGTTTGAAAGAAGAGGAGTTTGTTTTTGAAGTTGAAGTAAAGAAAATCGTTGCTGAACTCGTTGGTGCTGAAACAGTTTGTCCAGGATCCGGTGAGGTAATATACGCTTTAGAGAATACTTCAAATTTCCTTCGTGCGGAATGGGAAGTAATCGGTGGGGTACTTAAAAGTCAAACTGATTTGACAGCCACAATCGAATGGGATTTTTCAGCCTCAATTGCCAGCATAAAAGCGATTCCCTATTCTGAAAATGGATGCCAGGGCGAATCTTTGGAATTGTCTGTTCAATTCACCACTTCGGATTTGCTCGAATTACCGGTAGGTCAATCAGGAATTTGCGGAGTTCAAACCGAAGCTCTTACTTACAAAGTACCCGCTCCTTCAGCAGAAGGAACTTATGTTTGGTTTGTCACCGGTGGTGAAATTAATTCAGGTCAAAACACCGAATCAGTTGCAATCCTTTGGGATTTTGACTCTCCAAACCGCACAGTTTATTACCAGGAATCCGGGATTGCGGATTCTTGCCCTAGCAACTCAGAATTATTAACCATTGAAACCAGTCCGGAATTGCAATTGGAAACAGAGCAAACTGCTCCTTCCTGCGCAGGTGAAGCTGACGGTTCGATAAGTATCAGCCCTGTTGGTGGTTCCGGAAATTTTGAATATTCCTGGTCGCATGATCAGAGCCTTAAGGTTAACAAAGCTGAGAATCTTAAAGCCGGAACGTATGAAGTCACCGTTAAAGATTTGTCCGGTTGTACCTCCATTAAAATTATTGAAATAGAAGAACCTGAATCTTTAAGGATTAATGGGCAAATAGCGATTACCCCGGTTTCCTGCTCCGGAGGAAATGATGGGGGATTTGAAGTTGCGGTATTGGGTGGCACAGCTCCCTACACAATAGAAGGAATAGAATCAGCTTGGGATGGAACCTCTCTCAGCGTAAAGGGATTGGCTGAAGGTAAGTTTTCACTGTTTATTTTGGACGCTAAAGGTTGCTCAATTCCGGTAGAGGGAGTGATAAATGGTGCGGAGCCACTTGCCGTGAATTTCATTCAGGAAAGTCCAGGATGTCCGGGAGGAAATAATGGTGAACTTTCGGTGGTAGTTTCAGGAGGATTACCTCCATATAATTACTCATGGGGAAATGGTGGAATAATGGTCGCTGCAGCTGGCTCAAAAAGCACTTTATCGAATAGCGCTACAATTAGTTCAATGCCTTCCGGAGAATATGCCGTAACAATTACAGACCGTACAGGTTGCATAGTTATAGCTTATGGGATAATTGCGGAAACCGAGCCTCAGGTTAGAATGCCAACCGGATTTGATCCAAGAGAAGGTTTCTTTGAACCTATATCCAACTGTTCAGTTTCTTTTAAAATGAATGTTTTTGACAGATGGGGACAGTCGATCTATATCGGAACAGCAGGATGGGATGGTTCAGCGCGTGGAACCGAAGTTCCACCGGGAGCTTATTTTTATATTGTGGAATACAGTTTTCAGATGGAACAAAAAATAGAAGTTCAAGAAATACAAGGGTTTGTCACACTGATAAGGTAAATTTCCGGGAGTTGAAGTAGGGGAGGAATGATAAATCCAAAGGGACTGATTTTTAGATGTATTTTTTTACTGATCCCAATGTTGATCAGCATTAGTTCTTTTGCTCAACTCAGTACTTTGGGAAAGGAGTTTTATGTGGGCTTTATGGATAATAATTCCACTCCGAATTCGACACCTCCCAGAAGAGATAAGGCGATAATCATTATCACTGCGAATGAAAAATCCAGCGGGATCATTCGCACGCCAAAACAATCCATTCCTTTTTCACTGGAGGCTGGCCAGCAATTAATCAAAGAATTTGACGGAGATAATGAGGGGTTGATGGTGAGGAGTTCCGGCGAAAAAGAATTCAAGAGTCTTTATATAAGTTCCTCAGGAAATATTGCTGTGCATGCTATCAACGGCAGAGAGTACAGCACTGATGGTACGGTTGTTTTACCGGTCAATGCACTGAGCAAAGAATACATGGTGATGGCGCATCATGATGTTTTTGGACCAACCCAGCAACCAGGAGGTAATCGAAATTTTGAAAGTACACTATTGGTAGTGGCGATAGAAAATGACACCAAAATTGAAATAATTCCGACCGCCCGTACGGTAAACACTGTTCCTATCGGATATCCTATCGTGGTTACTTTGGATGAGGGAGATAGTTACCAAATCAAAGCTGACGGTGATTTGACAGGTTCTACGGTTCGCGTTTTGAATGGCGAAACCGGAGAATGTAAAAATATTGCGGTATTCGGTGGAAATAAAATGACCAGTGCTGGAGATTGCGGAAGCACAGGAGATCATTTATTTCAGCAAGCTTATCCACTCAATACCTGGGGAAAATCATATATCCATATTCCCTGGAGAGGTCGAACATCCGGAGAAATCGTCAAAGTTTTAGCTTCACAGAATGGAACTCAGGTTAGAGTTAATGGTCAACTCAAAGGGACGATTGACGCAGGTAAATTTTTGAAATTTGAGTTTGGGAAAAATGAAGTTGTAGCGATCGAAACTTCCAAGCCATCTTCAGTTGCAGTGATTACAAAAAGTGGTTTTTGCAATGAGTTTGGCGCAGCTGCTTTGGGTGATCCATCGATTATTTCTTACACTCCGAATAGTCAAAGAATGGAATCTTTGATTTTTTCCACCGGAAAACTAGCCGGTAGTTTTAACCAGGACATCGAACATTTCCTGAATGTGATTGTACCAAAAGGTGCGGAAAATAAAACTGTTCTTAATGGTCAGAACATCGGGAATCAGTTTAAACCGGTTGCGGGAGTTGACTTTGTTTATGCTCAAGTCCAACTAAATAAGGGAGTGAATTCGCTTTCAAATCCGGAAGGATTTATAGGATATGCCTATGGTTCAGGTTCCATCGAGTCGTATGGTTTTGCGATTGGGGCTCAATTGGAAAAGATCCAATACGAGATTGAAACCAAGTATGATTTTGAGGTAGAGGGAGAAAAAGTCGCTTGTTTGGATCAGGAAGGTCTTTGGAAAATTCTGCCGGACAATCCTCTTTTCACTGATTTCACTTGGGATTTTGGAGATGAAACTCCTTTGGTAAATGGTCAGGAGGTTCCTCATACTTTTAAAAAGGAGGGGAAATTTAAAGTGAAGGTTCTCGCTTCCACGGGCAGCGGAAGATGTGATCAGGAAGAGGAGTTTACTTTTGATGTGGAAGTAAAAAAAGTCAGTGCTGACATAGCCGGACCGGAATCTGTTTGCCCTGAGATTGATGAATTCACATATGTCTTAGAAAATAAAGTTGGAGTTGAATCCACAAGATGGGAAGTGGTAGGAGGGACAGTCATTTCCGAAACTGATTCGACAATAACCATTAAATGGGGAGCCCCAAATCCATCTGCTTTTGTTAAAGCTACACCTTTCAATGAATTTGGCTGTCCAGGAGAATTGATCGAGTTGAAAGTGGAAATCACAGAGAAGATCGAGCCCGGACTACCGGAAGGACCAAGCGGAATTTGCGGAGCTCAAGTCGGGAATCTGGTTTACAGTGTTCCTTTTCCTTCCAATGACAGGGCTTACGCCTGGACCATAACCGGCGGTCAGATTATTTCAGGCCAGAATTCAGACAGAATTGAAGTTCAATGGAATCTGAATGCTGCAGTTAAGTCTTTGTTTTTTGAAGAAAGCAGCAAGGTAAACGGAGCTTGTAAAGGAGTTTCTGAAGTACTGAAACTGGAGATTTACCCTGAATTCAAAGCCAATCAGCCCGAAATACAAAATCCCGCTTGCCCGGGAGTTTCGGATGGATTTATCAAATTGGCTCCAAGCGGAGGATCCGGAACTTATCTCTATTCCTGGTCCCATGATCCAAGCCTGAAAAATAATCTGGCAGAGAATCTGGAAGCAGGAATCTATGAAGTAACCATTTCTGATGCTTCAGGATGTGATTTTGAATTGCTCAAAATTGAAATAAAAGAACCTAAAGCGCTTGAGGTTTCCGGACAGATTCTGGTAAATCCTGTTTCCTGCGCTGAATCTGAGGATGGTTCTGTGAGTTTTGGAATTGCAGGTGGAACTCCTCCATTTACGGTTGTGGGTCAGAATTCAGTCTGGGATGGCACTAAGTTGACCGTTTCCGATTTACCTATTGGAGAATTCTCCCTGACTGTCATTGACTCAAGAGGTTGCATTCTGCCGGTGGAGGCTGAAATGACGGGTCCGGATCCGATGACGTTAACATTTCTGGAAGCAAGTCCCGGCTGCCCGGGTGGACTTGACGGCGAATTGCAGGCGATTCCTTTAGGAGGCACTGCCCCATATTTTTATTTATGGGAAAATGGATCAACGAGTAAAAACCTTGACAAACTTTCCTCTGGTGATTTCACCCTTACTGTTACGGATTCAAACGGTTGTACAGTCACAGGGACAGGAACTGTTTCTCAAGCTGTACCTCAGGTGAGGATGCCAAGCGGATTTGATCCGGAAAAAGGACCTTTGGAACCGATTTCAAATTGCACGATTACCTATGAATTGATGGTTTGGGATCGTTGGGGCCAATTATTATACTCCGGAACGGAAGGCTGGCCCGGAACTTATAAAGGTGATTTTGTGCCACCGGGGGTATATTCCTATTATTTGAAGTTCGAATATTCCGAAGGAAATCAGAAAAATTTCACTGATCAGAAAGGTACAGTTACCTTGATTCGTTGATTGTTCATCGTAAAAATCCTTCAATGTCCTGAGTTTTGGATAGTTTTACCGACGAATAATTTTTAACCTACTTATGAAATCGAGCATGACGCAAGCGTCACACGGAGGTATGATTATCAACCATGCGAGATTCCATCTGACCTTTAAAAAACAATTATAAACAGATGAAAAAGATTTTAATCACCGGAGGCGCCGGATATATCGGATCCCACACGGCAGTTGAATTAGTAAACTCGGGCTTTGAACCCATCATCATCGATGATTTATCAAATTCCAATGCGGATGTCATTGATAGATTGGAAGAAATAACCGGTAAAAGACTGGCTTTTTATCTGGGAGATTGCAGTGACAGAGGATTGCTTGATAAGATTGCAGCAGAACATGAGTTAAGCGGGGTGATTCATTTCGCAGCATTCAAAGCTGTGGGTGAAAGCACCAAACTTCCCTTGAAGTACTACCATAATAATGTGGGCTCTTTGCTTGTTTTGCTGGATTTTATGAAGGACAAAGGAATTAAGGACCTGGTTTTTTCTTCTTCGTGTACGGTTTACGGACAGGCGGACGAACTGCCAGTGACGGAGGAAACACCTCGAAAAGACGCTGAAAGTCCATACGGAAATACAAAGAAAATTTGTGAGGATATTCTGAAAGATTTTGTGGCAAGCAAGCCGGGAATCCGTGTGATTTCACTTCGCTATTTCAATCCGATTGGTGCCCATCCATCGGCTAAAATAGGAGAACTACCTTCTGGAATCCCTAGTAATCTGGTTCCCTTTGTCACTCAGGTTGCAGCCGGTATCCGTGAAAGAGTTACAATTTTCGGGGATGATTACGATACGGTTGACGGAACTTGCGTCCGCGATTACATCCATGTGGTTGACCTGGCAGATGCTCATGTGAAAGCCTTAGCATTTCTGGAAAAGCAACCTGTTGATTCCTATGAAGTGTTTAATGTAGGAACGGGTAATGGAAATACAGTTTTGGAAGTGATCCAGACTTTTGAAAAAGTGAATGGCTTAAAGCTGAATTATCAAATCGGGCCAAGAAGGCCGGGTGATGTGGTTAAAATTTGGGCAGATACTCAGAAGATTAATAAAGTCCTGGGATGGTATCCAAAGTTCACATTGGAAGATTCTTTGCGGGATAGCTGGAATTGGGAGAAAAGCCTCAGGAAGTAAGAAGTTTGAAGGCTGGAAGATTGAAACCCACTGACCATATTCTGATCAGTGGGTTTTTTATGAAATTCTCAGAATCCAACATTAATTAATCACAGAGGCCACAGAAGAAAAAGGAGGTCTCAAATAATTTTTTTTGACTTTATCACCAAAGCTCAAAGATTGAAGCTCAGTACCAGCTCAAAAAACTCACAAGTATGAAAACAAAAAAAGCCTTGATTTCTCAAGGCTTTTGATGCGGAATGGACGGGACTCGAACCCGCGACCTCCTGCGTGACAGGCAGGCATTCTAACCAGCTGAACTACCACTCCGTTTGTTTTTTTGTCCTTCTCGTTTGAAGTGATGCAAAGGTAGGTATTTGAATCTTTCACGCAACACCTCTATTAATTATTTTTTCATGGTAGGACCTATCTCTTTCTATTTCAGTTACATAATTTTCAACTTTCAAAATTGGTACAGGATTACACCAAAGGGTTTTTCTATCATGTATATTCCCTATCTTTGTTCCTTTCAAAAATCGCCAAAATGGTATTAGAATTCGAAAAACCAATCGCTGATTTAGAGCAGAAACTTCAGGAAATGAAGGACTTGGCCAAGGGTCGAAATATCGATTTAAGCTCTGATATTGATTCGCTAGAAGAAAAAATCCTTGCCTTGAAAAAAGAAACTTTTCAAAACCTTACTCGCTGGCAGCGAGTACAGTTGTCCCGACATGCTGATCGGCCCTACGCGCTTGATTACATCTACGAAATCACCAGCAATTTCATTGAGCTTCACGGAGACAGAAATGTAAAGGATGACAAAGCCATGATTGGCGGTCTGGGTGATATCGATGGAAGATCCGTGATGTTTATCGGTCAGCAAAAAGGCAGAAATACGAAGCAGCGTCAAGAACGCAACTTCGGTATGGCAAACCCGGAAGGCTATAGAAAGGCCCTCAGACTCATGAAAATGGCCGAAAAATTCGGAAAGCCTATCGTCACTCTAATTGATACTCCGGGTGCATTTCCCGGTTTGGAAGCAGAGGAAAGAGGTCAGGGCGAAGCTATAGCCCGTAATATCCGTGATATGTTCATGTTGAAAGTTCCTGTGATTTGCATCATCATCGGTGAGGGTGCATCAGGTGGCGCTTTGGGCATAGCAATCGGAGACCGTGTTCTGATGTTGGAAAATACCTGGTACTCGGTAATTTCTCCGGAATCTTGTTCATCGATCCTGTGGAGATCATGGGATTACAAAGAGCAGGCTGCAGAGGCGTTGAAACTTACAGCGATGGATATGAAAGGCAATGGCCTGATAGATGATATCATTCCCGAGCCACTTGGCGGAGCACATAAAGATATGAAGTGGATGGCGGCTACCATCAAAGCATCCATTCAGCATGCGCTGAAAGAATTGGACAAGATGAAGCCTGAAAAACGAATTGAAAAGCGCATCGACAAGTTCTGCTCGATGGGAGTAGTTGTCGAATAATCGTCATTGCTAGGGGACCTTTTCCCTTTGAAATTCAGGAAAGCACTTGTAAACCCCGAAGCAATCTCTCAATTGATAAGATCGCTTCGGGGTTTTAAATAAATAATGAAAATAGTCATTGCTTTGAGAAAAAAGGGAGGGGCCTTTTTTGAGATTGCTTCGCTCGTTCCTCGCTCGCAATTACACTTTAAAAAACCCAAATGGAATTATACACAGTCAATACCGGATTTTTCAAGCTGGACGGAGGTGCAATGTTTGGCGTAGTGCCAAAGACACTTTGGTCACGAACCAATCCGGCAGATGAGAATAACCTGTGTAACTGGGCGATGCGTTGCTTGCTGGCTGTGGAAGGAGATCGGATTATTTTGATTGATAATGGAATCGGAAACAAGCAAGACGCCAGGTTCTTTTCCCATTATTATCTTCATGGAGACGACTCGCTTGCGAAAAGCCTTCGGGAAATCGGATTAGGGTTTCACCAGATTACAGACAACTTTTTAACGCACCTGCACTTTGATCATTGTGGAGGGGGAGTGAGCTATGGTTCGCATGGGCAATACGAAATGACTTTCCCCCGTGCCACCTATTGGTCAAACGAAGAACATTGGAAATGGGCTACAATTCCAAATCCGAGAGAGAAAGCTTCTTTTCTGACGGAAAACATCCTTCCGATGCAGGAAATGGGACATTTGAAGTTTTTGGACTTGCATCAAAAAACATTGTTTCCTGGATTTGACTTCCTGACCGTTGATGGTCATACTGACAAACAAATGCTTCCTAAGATTCAATACAAAGGGAAAACAGTTGTTTTTGTAGCAGATTTGCTTGCCTCTGTGGCCCATATCCCGATTCCGTATGTGATGGGGTATGATACCAGACCTCTTCTTACTATGGATGAAAAAGCAAGGTTTTTAGAAGAGGCAGCAAGGGAAGAATGGATTTTGTTTTTTGAGCATGATCCTGTGAATGAATGCTGTACCGTGAAAATGACGGAAAAGGGAGTCAGAGTCGATCAAACATTTAA
This sequence comes from Algoriphagus sp., assembly GCA_029945945.1. GTDB lineage: Bacteria > Bacteroidota > Bacteroidia > Cytophagales > Cyclobacteriaceae > Algoriphagus. The sequence goes on from JAQSDM010000009.1 coordinate 482,522, forward strand.
ACTCAATGAAATCTAATTTGAAAATCGGATTAGCACTTTCTGGAGGCGGGGTTCGCGGAATTTCACACTTGGGCGTGCTCAAAGGCCTGAAAGAAGTTGGCATCATTCCAACCAAAGTTTCCGGCACTTCAGCAGGTGCAATTGCCGGAGCAATGTACTGCGAGGGGTATGAGCCTGAGGAAATTCTTAAAATAATCGTCGAAACTAACTTTTTTAAATTCATGCGTCCTGCTATTTCCTGGAAGGGAATATTGAAAATGGACACTGTGGAAAGTTTGTTTAAGATTTATCTTTCCCACAATGATTTTTCAAAACTTAAAATTCCGCTTTCGGTAGCAGCCACGGATATAAGTAAAGGAAAGTCAGTGTACTTTTCCGAAGGGGAGTTAATCAAACCAATTATGGCTTCTGCATGCATTCCCGGAATGTTTGAGCCGATTGTGATCGGAAGTAAACATTTGGTTGACGGAGGAATTTTAAACAATCTACCTATTGAGCCTTTGGATGGAATTTGTGATTATGTAATTGGCGTAAACTGCAATCATCTGCCGGAGGAAATGAATATCCGAAACATGAAAAACCTGATCGAACGATCTGTGATCATGGCAATGAATTATAATGTGTACAGTCGGGAGTCGAAATGCGATTTCTTTATCGAAGCCCCTGGTTTGGGAAAATATGGTGTTTTTGATATCAAAAAAGCACCTGAACTTTTTCAGGCAGGATACGATCGCACAATGCAATTCATTGAAGAAAATCCTTCAATTTTAGAACTTGCAGAAAAAACCAATAAGTCAGTAAGCATATGATGAAATCGAGCATGACGCAAGCGTCACACACTGGAATGATTATCAACCATGCGAGATTCCATGTGGCCCTTAAAAATCAATTATAAACACATGAAATTAATTTCCCGATTTATTTTCTGGATTTCAGGCTGGTCACTCAATAATAATTGGCCGAAGGGTGTAAAGAAGGCAGTTCTGATTGCTGTTCCTCATACCTCCAATTGGGATTTATTATATGCTCGTGCAGCATTTTTTCTAATGGACATTCCGGTAAAATTTACCATCAAGCAGGAAGTGATGGTGGGACCGCTGGGTTGGCTGATCAAAGGATTGGGCGGAATTGGAATCGACCGAAAACGGATCCCGGGAGGGAGAAAGCAAACCTATACAGAGGCGATGATTAATATGCTGAAGGAATCGGATGACTTGGTAGTGATGGTGACTCCCGAAGGAACTCGAAGTGCGGTGACTAAATGGAAATCAGGATTTTATCACATCGCACTTGGAGCCGAAGTTCCTATTGTGGTGGGGTATTTAGACTATAAGAAAAAGGAAGCCGGCATTGGTCCGTGCATCTATCCAAACGGAAATATGGATGAGCAAATCGAGGAGCTAAAAGCGTTTGCAAAGACTGTGACGGGTAAGTATCCGGAGAAAGGGATTGTTTGAGATAAGATTTAGGATGGAGGATTTCGGATTAATGACACACTTGGCCTCCAACTTTTTTTATTGACCACTAATCCTGAAGATTGGTACACTCCTCAAAAAAACCCTTTTTTTTGTCAAAATAGCAGAAAAATGAACATAGTGGAATAATGTTTGCGAACTAAAAGCTTGAAATCAAACCGATTCGAAAACTCCATTTATTCAATAGTCAAGGATTACTTTAAGAATGCAAAAAATTCCATTAATTCTCCTTGCAGCCTTTTTTGTACTTTTTTCTTTAGGCACAATGGCAGCAGGAAAGTATCTCCCCGCCATTAAAAAGCAATTAAAGAAGACCTATTCCGCCCTTACGACTACACCTGATCCTCCACGCCAGGTTGAAGAGGTCGAGCCCATCCCAATAGATGTTACCACTCCCTCACCTGACCTTAGTATTGTAGTTCCAGAGCGAGTGATCACCAAAGAATATGACAATCACCTTGTCGCGGGAGAAAACAACGGATTTGGGTTGATCGAAAGTGGAGAACATTTCCAGAAGCTGATCAATGAAAATAAGTTGGTGCCTATAAATCGAGGCTCGGGTTATCAAGTTGACAAACTCAAACATAGCCATCCGTTTGTGACACCTCGTTCAAAAATTATCCTGGAGGAAATTGGACAAGCTTTTCAAGTTTCGGCTAACGAAGAAACCTATTTCACGATTACATCCGTAACAAGAACTCCCGAACAGCAACAGAAATTAAGAAAACGAAATAGAAATGCCACTTCCGGTGTCAGTTCGCATTCCTATGGAGTTTCATTTGATATTTCTTATATCAGATTTAATGGAAAAAAAGGCCCAAACTGGTCCGCTCAAAAAGATCTGGAATCTGTGCTAAATGACTTCCAAGCAGCAAACAAAATATTCTTCATCAAGGAGCGGAAACAGTCCTGTTACCATATCACGGTGAGGTAAGGATCTAATCTTCTTAAACTAATATGACTATTCTGATTGTTGGGCATGGGATACTATCCTAAAATGTAGCAGCCCAACACCAACCCATAACTTTATTTGGTTTTTTTTTGAATTGAAAAATCCCAATTGCTCACCCGAGCTATCGGGATAAAAGGGGGAGTAATATTTCAGCATCCCAATAGCTACCGGGATTAAAACCAATAGGTTCAATCTATCTTGAAGAAATCCGGATAAACATATTTAATCATTTTCCTTCCTCTTCCTTAAAATCCAAACTCACAGAATTGATGCAGTAACGAATTCCTCCCTGGTCTTTTGGCCCATCCGGGAATCGATGACCCAAATGCCCGCCACATTTGCCACAAAGAATCTCTTCCCGAACCATAAAGTGCGAATAGTCCATGTGGACATCGATTGCATCCGGTCGAACAGGTTCGGTGAAACTTGGCCATCCGCACCCACTATCGAATTTTTTGGAGGAATGAAAAATCTCATTTCCACAAGCTTTGCACTCGTAGATTCCGGTGTCTTTGTTGAGGTTGTACTGACCGGTGAATGGTCGCTCAGTACCTTTTTCTCTTAATACTTTAAAGGATTGAGGATCAAGAATTTCTTTCCATTCCTCCTCGCTCTTTTCCACCTGATATTTTTTCTCGACCTTATTTTTCATAAATCATGATTTTCATTATAAACCCCAATTTTCAACTCAAAGTTTGATCCCTGTTTGATTGTTTAGAAGTTTAAGGTTTAAGCGCTTAAGCTTTAAACCATTAACCCAATAACCTTTTAACCCTTCAAAACCTATTTTGGGGAAAGCACCAACGTACTCTTCGCTTTATCCCTGATTTCCGCCTCATTCATCAATTGAGGACGATATCTTCCTTTGGCATAAAGTTCTGCCTGATCGGAGTAATGCTTGCTGAACCGGTTTCCGCTTTGGCCGGTTGGCAAGACCGAAACGGATGCTTCCACATCAACAAAGTCCAGAATGATTCGCATCGCCGGTCCGGAAGTCACTTTGTAAATTCCTTCTCCATTCATTCTGAATGCCAATTTATTGACAGATTCCTCGTTTGCCGGGATTGGTTGGGTTCTTACGTTGAAGATTTTATCCAAAGGCTTTTTAGCTCCAAGTGGGTGAGGATGCTCCGCCACGATTGCTTTTTCCCAGTTCCAATCATCTGAATCAAGGCCAAACTGAGCGCTCAATTCCCCCAGGGAAAGCTCCAGTGCTTTGGTGATGATTTGCTCTCGGGTTTCCTTGAGTTCAGTGGAGCGATCATCCCACCATGGATTTGCTTCGAAATTCAGGAAATGCTTGGTACTTCTGATCATCATAAATGTGCCCAGATAAGCTTCAAAAGCTTCTTTTCCAAGTTCATCTTCCATCGCCAATCTCAGCGTATGATATGTCCATTTGTAAAAAAGAGTAGGGGCTTCGCTATTCAGATCGTGGTTACCATCCCAGTTTTCCAGTTGGTTTAAAATATCTGATTGTTCTGAAAATTCTTCCCGCTTGACATTGGAAAGCAGGAATTGAGCATTCTTGGGATGCGTTTCATTCAAAGTTTCCAGTTGAAGGGATTTAATCGATTCGAGATCCCAATCTTCACGACTCATGACAGTTTTAGCGATCCTGTTGTAGCGATCACCGGGATAATAGTAGCCGGGGAAAAGTATGCCGTTGCTCATCGAATCGGGCTGATTGTTTGCAGAGGCTACGAATCCGCTTTCGGGATTAATGCTCTGAGGATTGACAGAGAATGGATACCAACCTTGAGGTTGCGAACCCGGATCAGAACCGTCGGCAAAGATCTTGGAATGGACTTTTTCTCCCCGGATCGGAAGCTTTGCAGCTGCCCACCAGGCAATGTTTCCGGCTTTATCTCCGTACATGATGTTGAGTCCCGGAGCATGAATGAGTGAAGAAGCATCCGCCACATCCTGCATGGATTCAGCATGATTGATTTTGTAGATTGCCTCCAGTGCTTTTGTTGGCTCTAAAATATAAACCCACCAGGACGAAACAGGATTCTCAGTCAAGGCTGCGATTTCCGGTACTACGGGATTCATAATAGGTCCGTGAACAGTCTCCCGGATTTCAAATTCAACAGGATCCTGTCCTTTCACAGCAATGGTTTCTGTTCTTTTTGTAATTACAGTGGCACTGTCCCCAATCAGGATTTCAGTTGGATTGGATGGATTGAGTTTCTCTTCGAAAAAGTCCTGATCGTCATTCTCAAACATCGTCAAGCCTACGCTGTGATTTCGGCTGTGACCAACCAAGCCAAAAGGCAATCCGGCCAAATGATTTCCATAGAAACTATAGCCGGGATATTCGATATGTGCCTCATACCAAACAGAAGGTGATGAAAAACCAATGTGTGTGTCATTCGCAAAAAGCACCTGTCCACTGGCGGTTCGGGAACCGGAAATTACCCAGCTATTTGACCCTTCCAAAAGCGGAACCGGAAGCTTGTCCAGCATGCTGATCAGACTGGGATTTTCAGTTTTTGGTGCCAAAAGCGAATCAGGATAATTGACCGGAATCACGTAATGTTCGGGTAAAGTTTGAACTGAAAGAGCCGAAAGATATTCGTTCCCAAGTTCGCGAGCCATTTTGGTCACCAAAGGATCTGTTTTCAAGCCCATTGCAAAAGTGAAAGCCATGTAACCTGTAATCGGATGCATGTCTTCCAGTGTGAATTCCCTTGGTTTGGCACCCAAAAGCGTGTATTCAATCGGAAGTCTTCCTTCTGCGATAAATTCGTTTACACCCGCAGCGTAGGCTTCTGCGGCTGATTTCCAGGGAGATTCTCCTTCTTTGAGGAAAGCTTCATTACTTTCTCTTGCGTGTTTTGGAATTCCCAAGGTTCTGAAAAACTTGTCAATATCCAGGACATCCGGACCGAGAAGTTCGGCAAGTGTACCCGAACCCACTCTCCGCATCATTTCCATCTGAAAAAGCCTATCCTGAGCGTGTACATATCCCAAAGCCCGATAGGCATCTTCAGCGTTTTGTGCATAAATATGAGGCACTCCGAATTTGTCAAAGATGACTTCAACTTCAGAATTGAGACCTTCGATGTTCTTTTGGCCGCTGTATTGGGGAGAATGAAGGACAATCAGGATTAGAACTCCGAAAACAAGGACCAAAACGATGGAACCGAGGATTATTCCGACTTTTTTCATTTGGGAAAGTAATTTCAGAAAAGATAATAGGATTGGTGATCAAAAGAAAAGGGCAGGTCGTCAGAGAATTTCTGAGAATTGAAATCTTCTTCTCACTCCTTATAAAGATTGAGGAGATTTCAGATTCAACCCGGAAAGGGTTGAACAAAATGAATTTACCTAATCATTTCTATTCTCCGCATTTCATTCGGAGTTATTGATGTTTATTCCCTTCGGGAATTAAACCATTAACCTAAAACCTATTAACCGAATTAAGACTCCTCAATAGCTCTCAAAATGATGGTGCAGGCTTTTCTGATTTCCCCTTCGGAGATTGTTAATGGCGGAGCAATTCTCATCGAGTCGTCGCAAAAAAGAAACCAATCGGTGATTACTCCCAGTTCGATGGCCCGGTCAATGATAGGTTTCAGAACATCAAAAGATTCAAATTCCACAGCCATCATGAGCCCTTTATTTCGGATGGATTTGATTTTCGGGTGAACTAATAAACTTTTGATCAGATTGGCTTTTGCTTCAACCTGATCGATGAGATTCTCTTCCAGCAAAATTTGAATGGTGGCCAATGATGCAGCGGAACTGACCGGATGCCCTCCAAAAGTGGTGATATGGCCAAGAAGTGGATTGTTTTTGAAAACAGCCATCACTTCTTTATTGGCAATAAACGCTCCGATCGGCATTCCTCCGCCCATTCCTTTGGCACAAACGATCATATCCGGCACGATATCGAAATGCTCAAATGCCCAGAATTTTCCTGTTCGGCCAAATCCACATTGAATTTCATCCAGGATCAGAAGTGTTCCGGTTTCATCACATCGCTTGCGCAAAGCGTGAAAATATTGCTTGCAGGCTACACGAATTCCAGCTTCGCCCTGAATAGTTTCAATGATAACAGCTGCGGTATCCGAATCGATTTTCGCCAGATCTGAAAAACTTCCATAATGGATATGACTGATTCCAGGCAGCAGAGGGCGATATGCTCGTTTGAAAACTTCATTCCCACCCACACTCAAAGAACCGTGAGAACTTCCGTGGTAAGCATCCACACAGGAAATGAAATTTGGCTTTCCTGTAAATCGCTTGGCAAGTTTCATCGCTCCTTCGACAGCTTCTGAACCGCTATTGACCAGATAGACATTGTCCAGATGATCCGGCAAAGTGTCACAAAGGGCTTTTGCAAGTAAGGTTTGAGGGCTTTGGACGTATTCACCATACACCATCAAGTGCAGGTATTTGTCTAGTTGATGGTGAATTGCTTCCAGGACTTTTGGATGACGGTGACCAACATTGCTCACGCCGATTCCGGAAATCAGGTCCATGTAAGTTTCACCGTTTGGACCAAAAAGGAAAACACCTTCAGCTTTTTCCACCTCAATCATCAGGGGAAAATCCGTAGTCTGCGCTAAATGCTGCAAAAAAAGCTGTCGGTTATTCATTTTAACTCCGGGTCAAAAACTTGAAAAGCGGAAGAATACCCCCAGTGGAAGTTTCTTTTCATATCTGTCCTCCAGATACAATTCCCCATGCTCAGCATTCTCAACTTTTCCAAAATTTGTTCGGATCAGGTTGGCCGCAATCAGGGAAGAGAAGCTCAATGAGTACATATTCAAAAGCAGGAAGTGATCTTTTGGATCCATGATTTCTGCGCAAACTTTCAGCATTTCGTTGATTTGCTCTTCGAGAATCCACTTTTCTCCTTCAGGTCCACGACCATAAGCAGGAGGATCCAGGATGATTCCCTGGTATTTATTTCCACGACGGGATTCACGTTTGATGAATTTCATCGCATCATCTACCATCCAGCGGATCCCATCCAGTCCTGAAGCTTCCATGTTGTGTTTGGACCAGGTGACTACCTGTTTTACGGAGTCTAGATGAGTGACATCGGCTCCTGCAGCTTTTGCAGCAACACTGGCAGCCCCCGTATAGGCAAAGAGGTTGAGAACTTTTGGATTCTTCACCGGGCTGCGTTTGACAGTCTGGTAGATGTAGTCCCAATTGACGGCCTGCTCAGGGAAAAGTCCGATATGTTTAAAAGAGGTCAGCGCAAGGCTTAGGCTCATTTTCAGGCCTTCGGGATTGGTATATCCGATTTGCCAGTTGTGCGGCATCGGCTGAAGTTGTTCCCATTGGCCTTTTTCAGGATTGCTTTTTTCTTTTGCAAAATGCGCATGCGCAAGCTTTCTCCAATCTGAGTCCGGCAGACTTTTGTCCCAGATTGCCTGAGGCTCAGGTCGGCTGAGGATAAACTTCCCGAATCGTTCCAGTTTTTCAAATCCACCCGTATCGATGAGTTCGTAATCTTCCCAAATACCGGGACTGAGTGACTGAATAGATTCTTTCATCTGTTTATAATTTGATTTTTAGCGGCCAGATGGAATCTCGCATGGTTGATAATCATTGGTCTGTGGTCACCTTGGGTCATGCTCGATTTCATGCGTGTTTGTCTGAATTGAGGATGCAAAAATAGGGAAATTATCAGGAAAGGATTTTAATCAGAATTTCTTCACTGAAGTTCCAGAGATTTTTCCCCAATTCGATGTCCATCCCAATTTTGGTAGGAGATTTTGCTTTTTTTCTGACATAGTAAGCTCCGTTGACCAGCTTTTCAGAAGGTTCAGTCGCCAGGAAAATACTGGTTTCAGCTCCTTTTTTCGGAGAAATAAAGAAAAGTTGGGTTGCCCGAATGAGTGCTTTTGCAACAGGTCCGGAATCAGAACCGAAAGCAGTTCTCACAGCTCCGGGATGCAATGAATAAGAAGTCAGGCCCTGATTTTTATACTGATTTACCAGGTATCGGCTCATCAATATATTGTAAAGCTTGACATTGGAATAGGCGTTGATTGTATTTGGAGACCGGAGCAGGCCCAAATCTGCCTTGGTCACTTTCGCAATTCGATGGGCTTCCGAACTGACATAGATGACTTTTCCTTTTGCTGCTAATAGGTTTGGAAGCAGGGTTTTTGTAAGGATAAAGGGACCTAAGTGATTCACTGCGAAAGATTGATCCAATCCATCTTTTGTCCGCAATCCGGCAGGGAACATTCCTCCTGCATTATTGATCAACACATCTATTTTGGAAAATTCAGATGCTATTTGCTTAGCTGCTTTCTCAACGCTTTTCATATCGACGAGATCCATTTCTACAAGATGGATTTTGCGTTGGTCAGGAAGTTTGGAAAGTAAGCTTTTCGCTTTTTCAAGGTTGCGAACAGGAAGGATCATTTTATCGAAGAAAGGATATAGGCCTTTCACTTTTTCCCAACCAATTCCGGAAGTACTTCCGGTTAAGACTAAATTCATATGAGTTATTTCTACTTAATACAAAAAAATAAGGGTATTGGTTTTCAGGACTGTAATTATTGTGACTTAAAGCGAAGAAAGCATAAGGCTGGTTTTTTGAAAATTTTAGCCTTATTTTCCAAAGATTTTGAATATCCGAATCAATCTACCCAACCTTTTTAAGCAGTAACCCCGGCTTATGTCCAAGAAGTTTATTGATGTTGAGAAAGCTATAGCTGACAAAAATCCCGCATTACTTCGCTGGATGCCCGGTTTTGTTTTGTCTTACATCAAGCGGGTAATTCATGAAGACTGGATGAATGAAGTGATGTCAAAAACTAACCATCTACACGGGATAGATTTTGCCAGTGCGGTTATTAATGAATTCCAGGTTGATGTGGAATTGGTGGGAGGGGAGCGGGTTCCTAAAACCGGCGGGGTTATTTTGGCAGCAAACCATCCTTTGGGTGGTGTTGACGGAATAGCGATGATTCATGCCATCGGTCAAATCCGGCCGGATATTCGGTTTATTGTCAATGATATTTTGATGAATTTTGAGAATTTCCAACCGATTTTTATTCCGGTAAATAAATTTGGAAAAAATTCTCAGCAAGCTGCAGCCTTGGTCGAACAGGCTTATGCTGAAGGATATGCGGTTCTGATTTTTCCTGCAGGCCTCGTTTCCAGAAAGTTCGAAGATGGAATCAGAGATTTGGAATGGAAAAAGAGCTTTGTAGCCAAGGCCAAGAAATACAAAAAAGATATCCTACCTTGTTTTATAACGGGGAAGAATTCTAAGTTTTTCTACAATTTGGCTCACTGGAGAAAGAAATTGGGAATAAAAGCGAACGTGGAGATGTTTTATCTGGCTGATGAGATGTATAAACAAAGAGGCCAAAAAGTCGTAATCCGTGTTGGAGAATTAATACCCTATCAAAGCCTGGATTCAAGTAAATCAGAATCCCAATGGGCAGAACACATCAAGAAAACAGTGTACGACATAGGATCAAAAAATGAATAAGGAAGAGGAAATTATACCGGCTGTTGATAAAGAATTGCTGAAGGCGGAGCTAAGCCAGGAGCGATTTCTTCGATACTCCAATAATGGAGACAACCTTGTCTATTTGGTTGATTTTCACAATGCTCCAAATGTAGTCAAAGAGATCGGGCGATTGCGTGAACTCACTTTTCGGGCAGCAGGAGGGGGAACTGGAATGGCCCTGGATTTGGATGAAAATGATACCTGCGAAAAATGCTACAAGCAATTGGTCACCTGGAATCCGGAGGATGAGGAAATAGTAGCAGGATACAGGCTCATCAAATGTAAAGAAGCAATTGAGTCGGATGGTTCGCTTAACCTTTCTACTACTCACTTATTCGACTTTTCGGAGAAATTTGTAAAGGATTATATCCCTTTTACCATTGAATTGGGAAGGTCTTTTGTACAGCCAAAATATCAACCGGCTTTAGATAACAGAAAGGGAATATTCAGCCTTGATAATCTTTGGGATGGATTAGGAGCAGTAGTATTGCTGAATCCGGACGTGAAATACCTGTTTGGAAAAGTGACCATGTACCCCCATTACAATCGTGAAGCGCGCGATTTGCTTCTGCTTTTTATGAACCATTATTTTCCTGACAAGGAGAACCTGGTTTGGCCAAAAGAAGAACTGAAATTAGGATATGAAACCAATATTCCAAACGAACCAAATCCTTTTGAAGGACTGGATTACAAGGAAGGTTATAAAGAACTGAACAGTAGGATCCGTGGGTATGGAGAGAATATACCGCCTTTGATCAATACCTATATGAACTTGTCACCTACGATGGTGACATTTGGAACGGCTCTGAATGACGAGTTTGGTGAGGTAGAAGAAACAGGGATTATGATTCGATTGGCAGATGTCTATGAGTCTAAAAAGCATAGACATATGGATACGTTTGAAAGAGACCGGATTTTTGGAAGCAGAAATGTCTGAGAAAAAAACATTGATAGTCGGGGCTACCACAAACCCTTCGCGGTATGCTTTCACCGCTGCAGGCATGTTTGATGAGCGTGGTTTGGATTTCATTCCCATCGGAATAAAAACCGGTGAAATATTCGGGAAACAAATCCTCGATTTAAGAACAAAACCTGCTCTTGACGACATCGATACGATTACACTTTACATAGGACCAGAAAATCAGGCTGAATGGATAGATTACTTATTAAGCCTCAAGCCAAAAAGAATCATTTTTAATCCGGGGACTGAGAATCCAGAGTTTTTTAATCGAGCAAAAGCTGATGGGATTAAGGTTCTAGAGGCATGTAATCTCGTGATGTTGAGTACAGGTCAATTTTGATTTTGACTTTTCAAAAACCTATCCATAAACAGGATGTGCGGAAAAGAAATCAAAGAAATCAGTACAAAGAAAAGTAGAATCAATTCATTGTTTTCGAGGAATTTTAATCCTAAAAACAGGATCACTCCGATGCCAATGAAGCTGATGATTGAGAATGGAAGAAGTTGAATACTGAATTTTTTGATGGAGTCATAGGTGCTGAAACCACTCAGGAATTTATACTCCGCAATCATGCTAGGCAAAGCATGCCAGAATCCGAAATAAACAACAAATCCAATTAAAAGTGGGCTGAAGTATAGAATCGGTCCCAAAATCAGGATTTCCAGAATCTGACTTCTATTAATTTTTGGGCCAAATCCATGTTGTGCCAAAAGCGTAGCCAGAAATATAGTAACAAGGATAAGAACCCGAGTTTGTCCCTGGAGTTCCAGATTGACCAGAGGAGAAAGTATCAACTTTGTTGTTTCCCAATCTCCTGCAAGAATCGCGAAAAGAAAGTATCCGCCTCTGCTGATAAAGAGCATAGAGGAAAATTTTTTTGGCTGATTTTTAGAAATGAAATGAGATTGGCCAAAATGATATGCCGACATAATCAAAAAGCCCATGAGGGCTGTAAGTGGAAAGAAATACCAGATTGACATATAACCTGCAATTAATGTCAGGTAAATAAGCAGAAAGCCACCAAGGCCTTTTCTGTCAATTTTTGGATTTGAAATTAAATGGTCAATTGCTCCGTGGGGAATTCCGATCGAGGACAGGATTATTCCAAACAGGGTAATTTGGATCGGAGAGTTTCCATTTGGAAAAAGCATGAATGCCACGCAAATGAAAATGCCAAAAGCCTTTGCCAGATTCTCAATGCGATTCATAATTCAACAGGCTTTTGATGAAAATTGGGAACCTGAGCTTGCCCAAAAGTTGAAGTTCATCTTTGAAACTGGTTTCCTCACTTAAAAAGCGAAGAACAACATCAGCCGAAGAAGTGCTGAAAAGATTCAAGAACAAACCTTCAAGTTGGCCGGGCCATTTATGTGCGATGTTTAAGAGGATATTGTCATAGAAAATAAACCTTGGAGACCTGGAAAACTGAAAATTCTCAAGCTTTTGAGTTTCTAGTCTGTTTACTAATTTTTGACAGTTTTTCTGAATAGTGTGGAAAGTGTATCCAGTTGAAGCCTTAGTCCATCCAGCGGCTGTCCCGATTTTAATTACTCGATTGGTATTCATTTTTGTATTGAATCGATTGCTCATCGGGATGACTCCTGATTCCCTGAAGGAAATTTCGTAGGACGAATCTCCTGTTAATTTTTCCAGGTAAGCCGCCAATGCTGATTTCAATTTTTCCTCCTGTATTTCTAGATGAGAATAACAGGTGAATTCTACCAATGCTTCAGTTTCAGAAAAAGGAAGGATGTAAAAAAATTCAAATTGATTTGAATTCTCCTTAGGAAATTCCATTAAAACCAGGCTTTTAGGATCAAATACGCTTGTTTGGGTTTTGATTCTCCAACCTGAAAATATCTGCTTCAAGCTCAAATCGGAATTAAAATCTTCTTGTTTTAACCGGGAGTCAAAAGCGAGGGTCGCCTGAAACGAGCCGTTACTTTTTGTTTTAACTAGGATGGATTCAGAACTTTCTGCCAACTCCAAAACTTCGTCTTGAATAAAGATTACGTTTGGATGCTTTTCTAATTTTTTAAATATCGACTCGAAAAAGTCATGGGAATTCAAGTGAAAATAATTCAACCTACCCAGGTTTTTTGTGATTTTGGATTTGGAGGAAATAAAACTCAGATCGTTCCAATAATGGACGCTGGCACTTGGGTGTATTGCCAAAGGATTTTCAGCCCAATAGCACCAGGTTTTGTCAGGAATATTCTGGCCCATTGGATCGATCAAAAGAATTTTTGAATTCTTCAAATCACTTTCCAGGAGGTAATAAACAAGACTCAAACCGGCACATCCAGCACCCGCAATTATGTAATCGAAGCTTTCCATGAATAGTCAAAAAAAGGCTTCCTGTTCAGGTTGGACAGGAAGCCCATTTTTTTATGCAGCTACTTTTTTTGCTTTGGAAGATTCTGCAATGGCAACTGAATAAATCACCAATCCGAATCCAATTTTGTTTATGGCATCGGCCAAGTTGTAGAACAAGTCAATTGAGCTTACTTCAAATGCACCTGATAACAAATTCCCTGGCAATACCATGTAACCGATTGGATAAATTGACCAACCCAATGTGATGAAGATTTTCAACAAGAACATAGCACTTGCCAATGAAGGGCTATTGGATTGCTTTGCCAATTTTGCCACGTCACCTGCAAACACTTCATACACGATATACAAATAACCTAAGGTGGAAAGAACTCCCCACATGATGTTGTTATCGATACCTGAAGTTTCTCCAATGTAACCTGTTATCAGCATTACCATTGAGGCGATTATTAGCTTAAACAAGGTTCCGCCTTTTGCTCCGAATGGCTTGGTTAACAGATAAAACTCAACACACATCAATGGTACTGTCAGTGTCCAGTCAACGTAGCGGAAAGCTGTCGGACTGGTTCCTGTCTGGAGATAGAAATCTCTCATGTAGTAATAATGTACTGCTGCAATTCCCGTGATAAGTCCTGAAACTAACAAGGATAATTTCCATTTACCTTCTACTGATCCTCTTTCTACAAAGAAGAAAATTGAAGAAGCGAACATGGCCATGTACCCGATAAAGAATGTAATGGCCACTGGGTCACTGTTGATGATGCGGTCTAATCCAATTAGTTCCGCTGCTAAGGTGAGATTCATAAAGGTGTTATTTGAGTTGAGATTTGGTTAATATCAAATACTTAAAGGAAAACAGAATAAAATTTGTTTAAGAAAAAATAAGTAAGATTAAACAAAAAGAAATCATCTGTTGAATATCAGGTTTGTAGTGCTGGAAAAACTAAATGAAAAAGAAATCTTTTTTTTAACTGTTGTCTAAAAACGAAATAATATTTTGTGATGACGAATTTCAATTAAGTATAAAGTCATTCATTTTTTGGATAAGAAAACCTGCTTCAAACTCACTTTTTTTACCTATCTTGCAACTTGTAATTTTGAACACGAAATCACCTTTTGAAGCCCATTTTGAGGGTTTTATCCAAAAAATATGAGTGAAGAAAAAGCAACAAACCCTGATGATTACTCAGCAGGTAATATTCAGGTATTAGAAGGCCTTGAAGCAGTAAGAAAAAGACCAGCTATGTACATTGGTGATGTCGGAGTCAGAGGACTTCACCACCTTATCTGGGAAGTTGTCGATAACTCGATTGATGAAGCCTTAGCGGGTCATTGCGATACGATCAAGGTAACCATCCATGAAGACAACTCAATTACCGTAGAGGACAATGGTCGGGGTATTCCTACAGGAATGCACCCAAAAGAAAAGAAATCAGCTCTGGAGGTGGTACTGACAGTACTTCATGCCGGTGGAAAGTTTGATAAGGATACCTACAAAGTTTCCGGTGGTTTGCACGGAGTAGGAGTTTCCTGCGTGAATGCACTATCTACTGATTTGAAAGCTACTGTTTATCGTGACGGTGTTATTTTTGAGCAGGAATTTAAAATCGGTATTCCTCAGTATCCTGCCCGTCAAATTGGGACTACAGATAAAAGAGGAACAACAATCCACTTTAAACCGGATGATTCGATTTTTGCAATCACTGAATACAAATACGAAACTATTGCAAACCGAATGAGGGAAATGTCTTTCCTGAATGCAGGTATCAGAATCATACTTACGGATTTGAGAGAATTGGAAGATGATGGTTCCCCAAGGAAGGACGAGTTTTATTCTGAAGGTGGGTTGGTGGAGTTTGTACAATACCTTGATCAAACACGTGAAAAGATCATTGACACTCCAATCTACATAGACACTGAGAAAAACGGTGTTCCGGTCCAGGTAGCGATGAACTATAATAGTTCATACACGGAGAATGTGGTTTCCTATGTAAACACCATCAACACGCACGAAGGTGGTTCACACGTTTCCGGTTTCAGAAGAGCATTGACCAGAACTTTGAAGTCGTATGCGGATAAATCCGGAATGCTGGATAAGTTGAAGTTGGAAGTTTCTGGTGATGACTTCAGAGAAGGCCTGACTGCAGTTATTTCAGTAAAAGTTCAAGAGCCTCAGTTTGAAGGTCAAACCAAAAGTAAGCTTGGTAACTCGGATGTAGTAGGTGCGGTAGACAGTGCAGTTTCTGAAGTACTTCAAAGCTGGCTCGAGGAGCACCCAAAAGAAGCAAGGATCATCGTTGGTAAAGTTGTTCTTGCTGCTCAGGCCAGACATGCTGCTAAAAAAGCGCGTGAAATGGTTCAGCGAAAGAACGTATTAGGCGGTGGCGGTCTTCCCGGAAAACTAGCCGATTGTGCCAACAGCGATCCTACAGTTTGTGAACTTTACCTTGTCGAAGGTGACTCGGCAGGAGGATCTGCCAAGCAAGGAAGGGACAGAGATTTCCAGGCTATTTTGCCTTTGAAAGGTAAAATCTTAAATGTGGAAAAAGCTCACGAGCATAAAATCTACGATAACGAGGAAATCAAAAATATTCTGACCGCTCTCGGAGTGAGATTCGGAACGGCAAATGATGATAGGGAACTTGACATGTCAGGTCTTCGCTATCATAAAATCATCATCATGACGGATGCTGACATCGATGGATCTCACATCAGAACGTTGATTCTGACATTGTTCTTCAGATACATGAAAGCCCTGATCGAGAATGGATACGTTTACATTGCATTGCCTCCGCTTTACTTGCTGAAGAGAGGAAAAGACGAACGCTACTGCTGGACTGAAGAGGAGAGAAAACGTCTTACTCTTGAAATGGCGAAAGACGGAAGAGAAGACAGTGTCGGTATCCAGCGATACAAAGGTTTGGGAGAAATGAACCCTGAGCAGCTTTGGACAACCACCATGGACCCTTCAGTACGAACAATCAAGCAAGTCAATATCGAATCGGCAATTGAGGCGGATCACCTCTTCAGTATGTTGATGGGAGATGAAGTGGCCCCAAGAAGAGATTTTATCGAGAAAAATGCTAAATACGCAAAAATCGATATTTGATTATTTTTGAAAAGGGGCTTTCGGCCCCTTTTCTTTTTAAACTTTAACATATTGATAAACCCACCGTAAGCAATCAGAATCTATCTTGCTTTCAAATTAATTTAACCTGCTATGAAACTGGCAATTGGTGAAAAATACGAATCGATCATTCAGAAAAGTGACCTGATCAGTAGAGACTTAAGTTGGTTGAAGTTCAACGAACGGGTACTGGATCAGTCTAAAAAAGAGCAAAGGACAATTTTTGAGAAATTAAAGTTTCTTGCCATTACTGCTTCTAACCTGGATGAATTTTTCATGATTCGGGTTGGTTCTCTTTATAATTACCTCGATTACGAGAAAGAGCGTGTTGATTACTCAGGACTGAGAGAAGACCCTTTCAAATCAAGGTTGATGGGAGACTGCCAGAATTTTCATACTGACCAACACAATCATTTTGTCAATGTAATTCTGCCAGGCCTCGAAAAGGAGGGGATTTCCCTCTGCAATATTTCAAAACTGACAGAAACTGAGCAGGAAAAAGTTCATTCCTACTTCATCAAAGCTATTTACCCAATGCTTACCCCGATGGTGTACGATGGCTACAGGACTTTCCCGATTTTGATGAATAAGCTCTTGGTTTTTGGAGTCGTAACTACCAGTCCGGGCGAGCGCCAGGATATGCGAAAGCTGAGTTTTGTGCAGATTCCTGCAAATATTCCGAGGTTTTTTGAGATTGAAAGAGACAATTCACTTTTGCTGATACCAATCGAAGAAGTGATCCGGGAGAATATCGTTTCACTTTTCAGAAATGTCGAGATTGAAGCGATCAGTCTTTTCAGGATCACCAGAAATGGAGATTTCACCTTGGAAGAAAGTGAAGACATGGACGCCAACTTTCTGGAAGAAGTGAAGAGAAAGCTCATGGAGCGGAAGACAGGTCGCGTCGTACGGATAGAAATTGAGGAAGGCTTTAGCAAATGGATGCTGAATTCACTTTTGGAGCGATGGAATCTTAAAATGGACTCCGTGTTTATGGTGAAAAGAGCCAGTATGCTGGATTTCACAGGGCTTTGGCAGATAGTTGGAAATCGGAAATTCCGCGACAGACTTCCTCAAATTCCTGAACCGGTAAAACCTTTATCGTATCCGGAAGAGGGGACTGCTGATATTTTTGAAATCCTGAAAGAAAGAGATATTCTTCTTCATCATCCCTACAATAACATTGATTCCATTCTGGATCTCGTGGAAAAAGCTGCAGAAGATCCGGGAGTGATGGCAATCAAAATGACCCTTTACAGGGTAGCGAAGGATAGTCAGATCACAAAAGCTCTGCTAAAAGCTGCCGAAAATGGAAAACACGTTTCAGTGCTGTTTGAAGTAAAAGCAAGGTTTGATGAAGAAAATAACATCAGAGAAGCTAAAAAACTCCAAAAGGCAGGTTGCTTTGTCATTTATGGAATTTCACATTTAAAGACTCATACCAAACTTCTTTTGATAGTCAAAAAAGAGGATTGGGAGATAACCAGATACGTCCACCTGGGATCAGGAAACTATAATGAGGATACAGCAAGGCTTTACACTGACATCGGTTTGTTGACGACCAATGAAACGCTTGCCAATGATGTATCCGAGTTTTTCAATGTAATCACCGGGCATTCGATGCCTCACCAATACAAAAACCTGATCACTGCTCCGAGGGATATGAGAAATCAACTCATTGAATTTATTGAGCAGGAAGCTGAAAATGCAAGAAACGGACTTCCAAGCGGGATTTTCATTAAGGTTAATTCGCTTGAAGATTCGGAGATCATCTATGCCCTTTACCGAGCTTCTCAATCAGGTGTCACAATTAAATTGATTATCCGTGGGATTTGTTGTCTGAGACCAGGTAGGGTAGGCCTGAGCGAACGAATTGAGGTTCTTTCTATAGTTGGGGACTTTTTGGAGCATTCCAGGATTTACCATTTTCATAATAATGGACTTACCAGAACTTACGCCGGAAGCGCAGATATGATGGTTCGGAGTTTTGACAAACGTCTTGAATCTCTTTTCAAAGTTGAGTCTCCTTTACTTGAAAGACAGCTGATGAATATCCTGTCTTTTAATCTTAGAGATAACGTCAATACTTATGTAATGCAAGAGGATGGTTCTTATACTTTAAAAAAACCTGCTTCCGGTGAGGCTGAATTCAATATTCATAAAGAATTCTTCCGGGTTGACTCTGAAGAGGTAATGAAAGTGGAACTTGTGAAGCCATAAAAAATGCCCCGATCAAAGGGGCATTTTTAATTTGTTACGCTCATAAAGGACTTGGATTATTCCGTCTTTCAATCCCAGATCAGGGACGACCATTTTCACAGAGGCAGCTGCTTTCATTGCAGCCAAGTATATTTTTCCTGCCGGAATGATTACATCAGCCCGGTCATGATTCAGGTTGAGTTTGTTCACTCGCTCTTCAAAGCTGATTGACTCAAGGTATTCCAGAGTTGATTCAATTTTACTAAGATCAAGGTATACTTTGTTTTTACGGGGCTTAGTCAATTCAAAGATCTTATTGATGTTGCCGCCGGTACCGATGGAGGTAATTCTTGATTTTTTATCTACATATCTGCCGATAAATGTCTCCATCGATTGCCAGACAGGTTCAGCAACTTTATCTTCCAAAGCTCTTACTGAACCAATTTGGAACGACTTGGAAGCAATTTTTTCTTTATTACTGTAGATGTTGAGTTCCGTACTTCCGCCACCTACATCGATGTGGAGATAAGCCTTTTCATCGATGTAATTGGTAAGGGATTTATTGATTAATTCAGCCTCCTCGTTTCCATCTATGATGTGTATTTTCAAGCCTAATTCCTGGCGAACCTCCTCGCAAATCTCTTTTCCATTGATGCTTTCCCGCATGGCAGACGTTGCACATGCCATGTAATCATCCGCTTCATAGAGATCAATGAGGATTTTAAAAGCCTGCATGAGCTTGATAAATTTCCCTCTATTTATTTCGCTGATTCTTTGATTGTGAAAAACATCGAGTCCCAATCTGAGCGGAAATCTTATGTATTCCACTCTCTTGAAAGAAATCACCCCTTCGTATTGATTCACATTGGTAATCTGCATTCGAATCGCATTGGACCCAATATCTACCGCGGCAAGTTTCAAATAATTGTGTTTTGGAGTTCGAAAATTACAATCAGAAAACTTCTTGTTTTGCTTTTAACCCTTACTTTTTTCGTGATAGCGCCAAAAGAACAATTCCTCCAGCCAATACTACACCTCCGGCATAGGTCGGCCACTGGATTTCACGTTTCTTATTGGCAGTAACCTGCAAAGGGCCTGCATCGATTACTTTCTCACGAGTAGTGAAGTTAAGGCTTGGGCTGACAAGCATAAAGATCCCAGCCAGAATCAGAATTATTCCTGCGATTTTCATTGTGTTGGTTTTTATTTAAGATAAGCCAAAATCTTACCATACTTTTAAAAAGTATCAGGTCTTTTGATTTTACTACCAAATTAGCCAGGCTAGCGGAGTTCCGGGGTTTATGATTTTTAATGGATTGGAAAGTAACTAAAACAGCCAAAGATGAGCATTGAAGAAGCCACTCTGCAATCATTCTCCGAATATTTGCGAGGTCAGGCGAAATAATCCTCAGGGATTAATTCGTTTTCGATACCATTTTCCATATTTGTGTAACTGTTTCAAAATAATGTTTTAATGGCATTCGTTAATTTTAATTATTTAGTCATGAAAAAAATTGCAACTCTTTTCGTCCTTTTTTTCCTAAGCTTTCGACTTTTTGCACAGGATTCCACTTCGATTGTTCCAGCAGATACCTCTTATTGGTTGAAAGAGGTAAAAGGAGGTCTAAACATCAACCAGGCATCCTTTAGTGACAACTGGAAAGGGGGTGGTGTTAGTTCTATCGCATTAAGCACTTATCTGATAAGTCGCGCAAACTATGCAAAGGATAAATGGTCATGGGACAATACAATTGATTTGATTTATGGTATTGTTAAGAATAAGGATGAAGATGGTAGAAAATCCAATGACCGTATCTACCTGGATACAAAAGTAGGTTATGCAATTAACGATAAGTGGAATTACTATTTCTCGGTCAATTTTCAGTCACAGTTTGCCCCGGGTTATGAATTTGGAGACAATGACCGGACGTTGATTTCTAATTTTATGAATCCTGCCTATTTAACCGCTGGTCTTGGTATAGAATACAAACCAAATGATGAATTCAGCCTTAGAATTTCTCCATTAGCACCTCGATTAACCTTTGTTACAGACAAAGAACTCTATTTAAACGTTCCGGAAAATTATGGTGTAGAAATAGGTGAAACTGTCAGATATGAATGGTTAGCTTTTAACCTGGTAGCGGATTGGAACAAAAAGCTTTCTGAAAACCTCTCATTGGATTTGAGATATCAGATGTATGCCAATTATGAGACCTTATCATTTGATTCCATTGATCACAGGCTCGGGGTAGTACTCACTGCCAAAGTTTCAGAACTGATAAATGTGAGCTTATCCAGCATTTCTTTATACGATATAGACCAGGACAGTAAAATCCAATTTAGTCAGGGACTTGCATTAGGAATTGCATTTAAACGAGGAAACTTCCCTGAACCGAAATAATTGAATTCAAATTTTTATTTGGTATTTTGATTTGATGATAATTGTATTATTTTTGAATTCATTGTGGTAGTTAAATAATAGTTGGTTTAGTTTTCAAATAAAGGGCAGGAGAATTTCTCCTGCTTTTTTATTTTATTCTTGGAATAGTTCAATTGTTCATTTTTTATCTAAGAATTAGAGCCACCGCTTGTTATTTAAAAAAAAATCAGGCCTGCGTTCATATTTTAAAAACTCATTTATTGAATGGAGAATTTTGACAAAAAAAAAGGCTCACATTTCTGTGAACCTTTCTGTGCGCGCGGAAGGATTCGAACCCTCAACCCTCAGAGCCGAAATCTGATATTCTATCCAGTTGAACTACGCACGCAACTATTTTATTTTATCGCGAAGCTTCAAGTACTGCCTGAACTTTTTCCGCAGCTTCTTTGAGTGTGATTGCTGAGGCAACTTTCAATCCTGATTCGTCGATGATCTTAGCACCTTCTTCAGCATTGGTACCCTGAAGTCTTACGATAATTGGGATTTTGATATCACCGATTGTCTTATAAGCTTCTACTACACCGTTGGCGATTCTGTCGCATCTTACGATACCACCGAATACGTTGATCAGGATTGCCTTTACGTTTGGATCCTGAAGAATAATTCTGAAACCTGCCTCAACAGTTGTAGCATTGGCCCCTCCACCCACATCCAGGAAGTTAGCAGGCTCGCCACCTGAAAGCTTGATCATATCCATGGTTGCCATCGCAAGTCCTGCTCCATTTACCATGCAACCCACGTTTCCGTCAAGCTTCACATAGTTAAGTCCGGATTTTCCTGCTTCCACTTCCAAAGGATCTTCTTCTGCCAAGTCTCTCAATTCAGCAAGCTTTGGTTGGCGATAAAGTGCGCTGTCATCAATATTTACTTTGGCATCAACAGCCAAAATTTGATCATCTGATGTTTTTAGAACCGGATTGATTTCAAACTGAGAAGAATCAGTTGCTTCATATGCTCTATAAAGAGCTGCAATGAATTTCACCATTTCTTTGAATGCATTACCGCTCAAACCAAGTTTGAAGGCAACTTTTCTGATCTGGAATCCCTGAAGACCGACTTTGGGATCAATCCATTCTTTAATAATTTTCTCAGGATGCTTTTCTGCAACTTCCTCAATGTCCATTCCACCTTCGGTAGAGGCCATGATTACATTGCTTCCTGATGCACGATCCAGGAGGATCGACAAATAATATTCTTTTGGCTCGGATGCTCCCGGATAATATACGTCCTGAGCAACGAGAACTTTATTTACTTTTTTACCTTCAGGTCCAGTCTGTATTGTTACCAATGTGCCTCCAAGGATATTCTTAGCTTTTTCAGCAACGTCTTCTAATTTCTTGGCAAGAACTACACCATGTGATCCGGTCTCCTGAACTTTTCCTTTTCCACGACCACCTGCGTGAATCTGTGCTTTGATCACATACCAGGAAGTACCGGTTTGAGCGTTTAACTTTACGGCGGCTTCATGCGCAGCTTCAGGTGTATCAGCAACGATGCCCTCCTGAATTTTTACTCCGTAACTCTTTAATACTTCTTTAGCCTGATATTCGTGAATATTCATCCTTTGGAAATTTTTGCCCGAAGTTAAGGTTTACCACTCGATAAATCAAACCAGGTTTTTCCCTTTTTTCCCAAAAAAAGCCGTTAATTCCTGTAATTGAGGGATTTGTTCTATTTTTAGGAAGACAAAATAAGTTAGCATGCTGATAGCCAACGGAATCCATAAAAGCTATGGAAACCTACATGTTTTAAAAGGTGTGGATTTGGATATTACCCAATCCGAAATCGTTTCAATCGTAGGATCATCCGGTGCCGGAAAAAGCACCCTCTTGCATATTCTTGGTACCCTTGATCAGCCCGATATGGGTGAATTAAAAATGAATGGGGTTGATCTTTTGAAAATGAAAGGGGATGAGTTGGCGAAGTTCAGAAATGAGCAAATCGGATTTATTTTCCAGTTTCATAACCTGTTGCCGGAGTTTACTGCTTTAGAAAATATTCAAATACCGGGATTAATCAGGCAGACTTCTCCAGAAAAACTTAATCAAAAGGCAGGTCAACTTGCCGAAATGCTGGGGATCAGCCACCGATTGGATCATAAACCTTCGACACTTTCCGGAGGAGAACAACAGCGTGTGGCTGTCGCTCGGGCTTTAATCAATAGTCCTGCGGTTGTTTTTGCAGATGAACCTAGTGGAAATCTCGACAGCCAGAATGCGAAGGCTCTACACGATCTGTTTTTTACCCTTCGCAAAGAACTAGGCCATTCCTTTGTAATAGTGACCCATAACGCTGAACTAGCGGATATGGCGGATCGCAAAGTGGTGATGCAGGATGGATTGATTATTTGACAGCAGTCGATTTTTTCAATTTGCTGAGCATACTTTCTATATGACCTTTTGATTCGAACATGTCCGAAAAGACACCTGCGATTTCATGCTTTTCATCTATCAGATAAGTAACTCGCTTGGGCATGTTGATCAATGGAATCAAAGCGTCGTAAGATTTGCAAACTTTACCATCCGAATCGGATAAGAGATCAAAAGGAAGCTTATATGCCTTTTTGAATTTCTCGTGAGTAGGAATATCGTCCCGACTTACCCCGAATACAGGAACATCCAGATTTCTGAAAGCTTCAAATTGATCACGGAACTCACATGCTTCTGCTGTACAGCCGCGAGTAAAGTCTTTTGGATAAAAGTAAAGAATGAAAGCTTTTCCCTTAAGGTTTTCAGACATTTTCAGGATTTTACCGGAAGTAGAATGAAGTTTGAAATCTGGTGCTTTTTGTCCGATTTGTAAGGCCATTGATTTTGCTTTATTTCAAAACAAGTTTATTGAGAAAGGGTTTCAACCATTCAGATTATTTATGGATTGAAAATATTCTGAGCTTCTTTACTTTGTAAAAAAATTCCAACACCCAACCTCTCAAAATTGAAAATCTCCGGCGTACAGTCCATGCTCTTGGCTGGGATATTTTTTGCAATGATGAACGTTTCGGTGAAGTTTGTTCCTCATATTCCTGCTGTAGAGATCATTGTTTTTAGATCGATTTTCAGTTTGGTTTTCAGTTTTGTAGTACTGAAGCAATTGAAAGTTCCGGTTTTTGGAAATGACAAAGTAGGTCTTGTCATCCGCGGAGTAGTGGGATCTATCAGTTTGATTTTGTTTTTCTACACGCTTCAGAGGATTCCTCTCGCCAGTGCCGTCACAATCCAATATTTATCGCCGATTTTCACGACGATCCTTGGAGTATTCATTTTGAAGGAACACGTCCGGCCGATTCAATACTTCTTTTTTGCAATGGCTTTCGTCGGAGCAGTTGTCATTCAAGGCCTTGATGCGCGCGTAGATTCATTCAGTGTGGTTTTGGGAGTGATTTCTGCAATGGCATCCGGAGTTGCTTACATTATGATTCGGAAGCTGAAAAACAGCGAGCACCCGCTTGTTATCATTTTTTATTTCCCTTTAGTTACTCTTCCGGTTGCTTTAATAATCACCTATTTTGATTGGGTGACACCAGTTGGTTGGGATTGGCTGATTCTGCTTTGGATAGGGATTTGTACCCAGTTTGCGCAATATTTCATGACTATCGCTTACCAAACCGGTAATGTATCGAAGGTTTCAAGTCTGAGTTATATGGGAGTTTTGTACGCCTTGATTTTCGGCTTCTTTCTATTTGGAGAAACTTTTGACCTGATGTCTTACCTGGGAATGGGGTTAGTAGTGATTGGGATATTGTTGAATTTGAGGGTGAAGTAATATGTCGGATGACCGATGACGGGTGCTTCAGCATGCTTGATACCAATGCCGGAATAAATCAGCATCCTTCTTTATATCAGTATTTTTACTAGCTCAGATAAATTGCTGCTGAAAAGCGATTATCAGACTAAAGATAAAACACGGTAGCAATGACGAAAAAAAAAATCCGGAAGTTTTAGCCTCCGGATTTCAATTTAAAGGGAATGAATGATTATCTCAATTCCAATTCAATATCTGTGGAAGCCTTAATTTTTGCCTCTACTTTTTGGTAAATGGCTGCATTTTTATCCTTGGTAATGAGCAAAATACCATCCGTCAAAACAGCTTTTTCCAATTCTGAAGTGGTGATTGAACTGAACCAGCCTTTTGCGTTAATTTCCAAAAGTGCCAATGGATTTTTTACTGCCTCGATGTTAAACAAAGCATCATCATCTTCTGCCTCCAGCTCAACATTGAAATCAAAATCATCGTCATCGTTACCGAAAACCTGAAATTTGAAAGGGACAGCTCTTCCATCCAGGTACTGAAAAGTTCCGTCTAACTGGATACTTGGCTCGCTTTTATCATCAATGACGTCGATTTCAAATTCGATTTCTTCATAATTTCCTGCAGGGATATTGATGAAAAAGTCCACTGATGCATCTAATTCATTGAAATTGATTTTTTTGATTTCAGGAAACTTAAGTTTGATTTCACGCTCAAATTCACCGTTTTTATCAACTCCTTCTGTTTCCAATTCGATGTCTTTGATTTGCAGAAAACCGCTATTCACATTCAGACCAACAGTAGAGATTCTTGCGCCGGGGATGGTGCTTGTTGGGATTTTCACTCCAATTCCAATTTTAACCTCGCCAGTTCCAATACTTGTAATATCGGAATCTTCTTCTGAGCAGGAGAATAGAAGGGAAGAGCCGAGAGTTAATCCTAGGAAGAATAGTTTTTGATGCGTTTTCATAGCATTGATTTTTTGATCTTAGGTTTATTGTTTCTCAAAAACTTAACCAATTTTTCAAGCCTGTTTTAAAATGTTGTCCTGGAAAGTAAGCCTGAGCCATAGAACTGTGAAGAATAATTTTTTAAGTTGAAATCCATAAAATTCAAAAAAATGGTTGATTTTCAAGTGATTAAGATTCATAAAACTTATCCTGAAACCGGATTTTATAATCAAATGGGCAATTAAATTTGAACCAAAGGGATCCGGTTTTTATTTCTATTCCTTGAAAATTTTTTAAGACAAGGCCTAACTTCCCTAAAATTATCTTTTGGCTTTGGATACTGATTTGATGCTTGGTCAATAATACACAGTGGCTTACCTTTAACCTTATTTTAAAACAATGAAAATCACAAAAGATCTATATCAGGGTTCGCTGGCACTTTTGACCGATTTCTACCAACTCACCATGGCCAATGGCTATTGGAAATCAGGAAAGGCAGAGCAAGAAGCGGTTTTTAACCTCTTTTTCAGAAAGCATCCATTTCAGGGCGGATTTACGGTGGCAGCCGGTCTGGATTACATGATAGATTTCTGCAAGAATTTTAAATTCAAAAAAGAAGATCTGGATTATCTGGGAGCAATGAAAACCAAGGTTGGAAGCCCCATGTTTGAGCCTGATTTTTTGGACTATCTCGGAAAAATGGAATTCAGCTGCGATATCGAAGCAGTTGAAGAAGGCACAGTCGTATTTCCAAACACACCTTTAGTTCGAGTGAAAGGACCTTTGATCCAGTGCCAGTTATTGGAAACTCCGCTTCTTAATATTATTAATTTTCAAACTTTGATTGCCACCAAAGCAGCTCGAATGAATTTAGCAACTCAAGGTCAGCCTATCCTGGAGTTTGGGCTGAGAAGAGCACAAGGTATTGACGGAGCATTGGCTGCTTCCCGTGCCGCATACATTGGTGGATGTACTTCCACAAGCAATGTGCTGGCAGGAAAGCTATTTGGAATCCCTGTTTCAGGTACGCATGCGCATAGCTGGATTATGTCTTTCGAAACCGAATTAGAAGCCTTTGAAGCATATGCCGAGGCATTTCCGGATCATTGTATTTTTCTGGTTGATACCTACGATACTATTAATGGTGTGCGCAATGCAATCAAAGTAGGTGAGATTTTGCGAAGCAAAGGAAAAGAGATGGTCGGGATCCGGATAGACTCCGGTGACCTGGCCTATTTCAGCAATAAGGCGAGAGAAATGATGGACGAGGCCGGTTTTCCGGATGCGAAGATTGTTGCTTCCAATGACCTTGACGAACATTTAATCAGTTCCCTGAAAAGTCAGGAAGCTTCTATAGATATCTGGGGAGTAGGTACGAAGCTGGTTACAGCTTTTGATCAACCAGCTTTGGGTGCGGTTTATAAATTATCCGCTATCAAACTGGAAGACGGAACCTGGGAACCGAAGCTTAAACTTTCTCAGCAATCAATCAAAATCAATATTCCGGGAATCCATAATGTGAAGCGATATCTCTCCAACGGGAAAGCTGTAGCGGATATGATCTACCTGGAAGATCAGGAGATCAATCCAAAAAACACGATGATTATTGACCCGGTGGATCCAACGCACAGAAAGCGATTGATGCCGATGTATTATCAGGAGGAGATTTTGCTAAAGCCAATTTTCAGGAAAGGGGAAATAGTGTTTGCCGGAGCTACTCTAGATGAGATCAGAAAACGGGCAACTGAGCAACTTGAAACATTTGACAAAACCCATAAACGTTTGGTAAACCCGCACGTCTATCCTGTTGGTTTGGAAGAAAATCTGCATCATTTACGAATGGATCTGGTGTTGAAGGCAAAGCAATTTGACAATGGAAATGAATCGTTATAAAAGTGCTCTGATCATTGTGGACGTTCAAAACGACTTTATTCCCGGAGGAGCTTTGGCAGTAAAAGAGGGAGATCAGGTTGTACCGATCATTAACTCACTTCAGGGAAAATTTCCAACTGTCATCGGCACACAGGATTTCCATCCGGCAGATCACGGAAGCTTCGCAGCAAATCATCCCGGAAAAAATCCGGGAGAATTCATCGATTTAAATGGTCTGAATCAGATCCTTTGGCCTGTGCACTGTGTGCAAGGTTCGCCAGGGGCTGAGTTTCAAAAAGATTTAATTCGTGAAGGTTGGGCAGCTATTTTTCAAAAAGGAATGAATCCGGGCGTCGATTCCTATTCAGGATTTTATGATAATGCGAGAAGAGGTGACACCGGTTTGGGAGATTTTCTGAAGGAAAAAGGAATCAAGACAGTTTTCGTAGCAGGTTTGGCGCTTGATTACTGCGTCAAGTTTACTGCTTTGGATGCCGTCAGTCTGGGTTTTGAGACTTATTTAATTGTGGACGCAACACGGGCTGTAAATATCCAACCAACAGACGGCGAACTGGCAATCAGGGAAATGGAAGCTGCCGGAGTAAAAATCATCAAAAGCAACGAAGTGATTTAACCAGAAAATTATGTTTGAATACAATCCAGGTAAGCACTATCCGCAAGACACTGAAAGCAGAGTTGTGATTCGCTTTCAGGATTGCGATCCGATGCAGCATCTGAATAATGCCAAGTACTTTGATTATTACTTCAACGCAAGAGAAGATCAGGTTCCAAAATTATACGGGTTGGAAATTATCGATCTGATCCGAACGTACCAATCTGCCTGGGTAGTTTACAATCACAACATCAGCTACGTAAAACCTGCCATGGTAGGAGAGTGGGTGAGAATCATAAGCCGGATCATTTGGCATAATCACAATACAATCGTAGTTGAGTACTTCATGACGGACGATTCCAAAACACAATTGAAAAATGTCCTGTGGTCTACCATGCGGTATGTTACCTTGAAAGAAGGAAAATCAACCGACCATACCGGGGCAGTGGAAGAGTTTCTGAAAGCGACCTCCGGAAATCTGGATATCAGTGGGATGGATATAAGAGATCGGGTGAAAAAGCTGTCTTTGGAATTGAAAAAGGAAGTTTGAGAATATATTGAAATGTCTCTTTGCGGACAAGACCTGTACATAACCGTACAGGTTTTTCTTTTTAAAAAATTTAAAATCAGACACTTAGAAAATATTCAAAAATTAATTTTTGCTAATACTTAAAATTCTGTGCAACCTCCATTTTTCGCAAAAACCCTGTTTTCTGTCCGCCTTCGTTACAGTCGGACAGAGAAGTGCCCATATTTTAGACAGGTTTGGTTAAGATTCTGTGTCCATTTCAGAATAATGTATTGCGAAACTGTTAAATAATTAAAATAAATCGGAGTCGCTGCGGGTGATTTTCGCGGAGCATTTTGGCATTGGTACATGATGTGCAAAAAGGAATGCATATCAATATTCTAAACCAACACTATTATGAAAACCTTATTCACTTTCGCACTTGCAGGACTTTTAGCTACCAGCAGCCTTGCAGCCAAGTCAAATGAAGACTTGATGGCTATGTCAAATGTCAATGCCAAATTCAAGAAGATCAACGTACTCCTGAAAGAAGGAGTTGGAGAAGCCAAAATCGCCATTCTGGATAAATTTGGAAAGAAACTACACCAAAGAAAGGTTCAGGCAACAGACCGTGATGTGGTGGTTCCCTACGATTTGAATACACTTCCATGTGGTGAATATCAAGTAATGATCACGACTGATGAAGAGCAGATTTTCTATTCTGTTGAGACTTTTGAGAAGCCACAGCCAATTGAAGAATATCCCTTGATGGCCTACGGAAAGCAGATAGATGATCACACCGTTAATCTTTCAGTGATCGGATTGGAAGAACCTGGAGTAAACGTGAAAATCAAATCCCAAAAAGGTAATCGTACCATCCTGGAGGAGAATATCGACCAAGCCGAAGGATTCAAGAAGAACTACAAATTTGAAGGATTGAGTCCGGAAGAGATTTACTTCGAAATCACAGATGCCAAAGGCAGAAGCAGAACACTTTATTTTTAAGAGAACCACGCCTATTGGGATGCCTCACTTCGAAAGGAGTGAGGCTTTTTTTTGCTCGTAATCTGTTGAAAAAGTTGGTTTTCAATTTCTCAAAACAAGATTTCTGGCTTTTTCAAGCAAGGATTTCTTTTGGGATAAACTCAATGAAACCGGAAGTTGGGCGATGCCGATGAGTCTTCGGAGGATTTCCACTCCTTGATATTGATCCAGCAACTCAGCTGAAAATGGATGTTTGTATTCTTTCAGAAATTCCTTCCTCAGATTTTCGTGCTGATGAGCCAGGCTAAAATGTGCGAATAAGACTCCCAAATCAAATTCCTTATCACCCAGGAATCCAAATTCCGGATCGATGATTTTCAATCCACCTGCCACATTTAACCAGCTTCCCGGATAGAAATCACCCTGCAGCAATGTGTTTCCGTTGGATAAATATCGGTCCCCTAGTTTGGTTAAAGCTTCTTTTAATTCCTTTTCCCTTTTGTAATCCATACTGATTTCCTGTAAACCCTGCTGTATTGAATCCAGGTCGAAACCATTTTCCACTGCAAAAGGAAAGTTGAAAATATGCTCGTGATTTAGTTTTTTCATTACTGAATTATCCGGAAAACTCTCAATTTGAAGTCCATGAAGGGCATTCAGATAATCCGCGAGACCTTTTAAAATCTGTGGATCCAGTGTATTTTTCCCACCGTATAAGAAAGTGAAATCAGAACCCAATCCAAGATCTTCCAGAATCAAAAGATGGCTTTCGGGCAAATAGGCCAATACTTTGGGAGAAAAGCCTTTCAATACTTTGTCAGTTTCGATCAAAGAATAGTAGGTTTTTTCGATCTCAATTCGATTGATCGGTGCAGCGATTTGAGGATACTTTCGCACGTATGGTTTTGATTGTTTCAGGATCACAGACCGACGATTGGTTTTCACTCTCAAAACGAGATTCATATTTCCTTCACCGGCAGGATCAGAGGAAACCAGTATTTCTCCTTTTTCCCAAAATGGAAGTCTTTGCAATTCTTCCAGGCTCGTATTTTCTTCCAATTCAATCATTATTTATAAACACATTTTTTAATGAAGCATCCTTTAAAGGTTAAATTTTAAACTTCCTTCTCCAATTTGAAAAATGACAATTGGCTGAAATAACCTGATTTCGCTTGTGTAATAACCAACTTACCGGAACCAAAAATTCCTATTTTTGATCAGAATTAAACCCATAATAGAAATTACGCATGTTTGGACTCCCCAGAACTCTTTTTAACGATGAGCATGATCTCTTCAGAGTGAGTGTAAGAGATTTTATTGCCAAAGAAGTGACTCCACATAACGCCGAATGGGAGAGGAATAAGATGGTTTCCAGGGAAGCCTGGCTGAAATTTGGCGAAAATGGATTTTTGGGAATTCAAGCTCCGGAAGCCTTTGGCGGAATGGATATTAAAGATTTCCGATACAATGCGATCTTGATAGAGGAACTCGGATTGAGTGGTTGCTCGGGTCCTGCAATCGGTTTTCCGCTCCATAGCGATATTGTGATGCCTTATATTCTGCATTATGCGACCAAAGAAGCCAAGCAGAAATATTTGCCAAAAATGATCACCGGTGATTACATCGGTGCAATCGCGATGACAGAACCGGGTGCCGGATCAGATCTTCAAGGGATCAGAACAGGTGCAGTTGACATGGGCGATCATTATCTGGTTAATGGCTCCAAGACTTTCATCACAAATGGTTATTTATCTGACGTGGTGGTGGTAGCTGTGAAAACTGACCCAGGGAAAGGCGCCAAAGGAATGAGCTTATTACTTTTGGATAATTCTATGGCTGGTTATACCAAGGGAATTCCTTTTGAAAAAGTCGGATTGCACGCACAGGATACCTGCGAACTGTTTTTCGAAGATGTGAAAGTGCCTAAAGAAAACTTGCTCGGAAAGACAGGAGAAGGCTTCAAGTACCTTATGACTGAGCTTGCTCAAGAGCGATTGGTTGTTGCTTTGGCAGCAATTGCCTTGGGAGAATACATGCTGCAAGCTACACTCAGTTATGTGAAACAGCGGAAAGCTTTTAACAAGAGCATTTCAGAATTCCAGAATACACGATTCAAGTTGGCAGAAATGACTGCTGCATTGGAGCAAGGGAGAATCTATTGTGATCAATTGGTGCTACTTCACAACGACAAAAAAGTAGATCCTGCAATGGCCTCCGCTGCCAAGTATAACATGACAGAACTTCAATGCAAGGTTGCCGATGAATGTGTGCAGCTTCATGGAGGATATGGTTACATGTGGGAATACGGAGTGGCGAGAGCCTATGCTGATGCCAGGGTGCAGCGAATCTATGCCGGAACAAATGAGATTATGAAAGAGCTTATAGCGAGAAAAATTTTGCAGTAGAAGCAGTCAGCTATTGTTGAAACCCATAAAAAGTAAGTAATTCCCAGAAATTAGCAACTCACCCAAAATACGAATACAATGAATGACTTTCCCTGGTTAAAGCATTATCCTGCTTCAGTTGATAAACAGGTTAATTATGCAGCATACGGCAGTATTTCAGAGCTTTTTGACGAATGCGTAAAAAAATATTCTGACTCAGTCGCGTATGAATGCATGGGGAAAACGATGTCTTTTAATGAATTGGAGATACAGAGTGCAAACTTTGCAAATTACCTGACTGAGGTACTCAAGCTGAAGAAAGGAACCCGCGTTGCGATCCAGATGCCAAATATCCTCCAATATCCGATTGCCATGTTTGGAGCTCTTCGGGCAGGTATGATTGTGGTCAATACGAATCCGCTTTACACTTCGGCCGAGATGAAACATCAATTCAATGATTCGGGGGCTGAGGTGATCGTGATCGTTGCAAATTTTGCCTGCAACCTGGAAAAGATTCTTCCCGAAATCAAAGCAAAACACATCATTCTGACTGAATTGGGAGACTTATTGGGTGGTCTGAAAGGGACGATTGTGAATATTGTTGTGAAGCACGTGAAGAAAATGGTTCCTGCTTACTCTCTTCCAAAAGCAGTTTCCTTTAAATCTGTTTTGTCCCAGGGTGCTAAACATAAATTCGAACCGAAAAAGCTCAGTCTTTCTGATTCAGCTTTCCTTCAATATACAGGAGGTACCACAGGAGTATCCAAAGGTGCAGAGCTGACCCATGGAAATATCGTGGCAAACATGCAGCAGATTTCTGCCTGGATGAAGCCAAAGTTGAAAGAGCGGGAAGAGATTGTTGTGACCGCACTTCCTCTTTATCACATTTTTGCTCTTACTGTCAATTGCCTGGCGATGCTCAAAATCGGAGCTCATAACTTATTGATCACCAATCCGAGAGACATGCCGGGCTTTATCAAGGAACTTTCGAAGAAGAAGTTTACGGTCTTTACAGGAGTCAATACTTTGTTCAATGGATTATTGAATCAGGAAGCTTTCAGGGCATTGAATTTCAGTAGTTTAAAGATTGCAGTGGGCGGCGGGATGGCCGTTCAAAAAGCGACAGCAGAAAAATGGAAAGCGCTCACAGGAGTGCCTTTGGCAGAAGGATATGGCCTGACGGAAACGTCCCCGGTAGCGACTTGTAATCCAATCGACGGAACTGAAAGAATCGGAACCATTGGAATTCCTCTTCCCAATACCGAGGTAAAGATTTGTGACGACGAGGGCAATGAGCTTCTGATTGGTGAGCGTGGCGAGATTTATATCAAAGGTCCCCAAGTCATGAAAGGCTACTGGAACAGACCGGATGAAACAGCCTTGGTAATGAATGGCGAATGGTTTAAATCAGGTGATATCGGAATCATGGATAATGAAGGTTTTGTGAAAATCGTCGACCGAAAGAAAGAAATGATTCTCGTTTCCGGATTCAATGTCTATCCAAATGAAGTGGAAGATGCCATTGCCTCATGTCCCGGAGTATTGGAAGTGGGCGTAATCGGAATGCCGGATCCCAAGTCAAACGAAAAAGTAGTAGCCTATGTGGTGACCAAAGATTTGTCCCTTACAGCTGAGAAAATCATTGAGCATTGCAAAGAATCGCTAACGA
The DNA here is from genome assembly GCA_029945945.1 of Algoriphagus sp. Taxonomy (GTDB): domain Bacteria; phylum Bacteroidota; class Bacteroidia; order Cytophagales; family Cyclobacteriaceae; genus Algoriphagus. The sequence continues at coordinate 516,233 of JAQSDM010000009.1, forward strand.
ATTATAAAGTGCCTAGAGAAGTCTATTTCACAGATGAATTGCCAAAATCCAATGTTGGAAAAATCCTGCGACGGGTAATCAAGGAAAGGCATATGGAGAAATTGAGCAAATAAAAGTTAACTGCAAGGGTGGCATCCCCACTTTGGACTGTGTCCTTACAGTCCAATAACAATTATTTCCTTTTGCAAATGCTTCATCTATCTCAAACAAAAAAGCCACCCTAGCAGGTGGCTTTTTTGTTTATGATCAGATTACTGATTCGAAATATGCAATGGTTTTTTGAAGACCTTCTCTTAGGTGGATTTTTGGTTCCCAATCGAGTTCCTTCTTTGCCAGATCAATGATTGGTTTCCGCTGCAAAGGATCATCCTGCGGAAGTGGCATAAATACCAGTTTACTTTTGCTGTTAGTCAATTCGATGATTTGCTCTGCAAGTTCCAGCATGGTGAATTCTCCCGGATTTCCGATGTTAACCGGACCGGTGAAACCATCACGGCTGTTCATCAGGCGATACATTCCGTCGATGTTATCATCTACATAGCAGAAAGAACGTGTCTGCTTTCCGTCTCCATAAATGGTAATGTCCTCACCTTTTAGCGCCTGTACGATAAAATTACTGACCACACGTCCGTCATTCGGGTGCATTCTTGGTCCATACGTATTGAAGATTCGCATCACTTTGATATCTACATCATGCTGACGGTGATAATCAAAGAAAAGCGTTTCTGCACAGCGTTTTCCTTCATCGTAGCAAGCTCTTGGCCCGATTGGGTTTACGTTTCCTCTGTAGCTTTCAGGTTGCGGATGTATTTCCGGATCCCCGTAAACTTCTGATGTACTTGCCTGCAGGATTTTGATTTTCAATCTTTTTGCAAGACCCAACATATTCATCGCACCGATAACAGAAGTTTTGGTCGTCTGCACCGGATCAAACTGATAATGAATAGGAGATGCCGGACAAGCAAGATTATAGATCTGATCTACTTCCACATAAAGCGGGTGAGTAACATCATGTCTCAGCAACTCGAAGTTCTTATTATCAAGAAGATGGTGGATATTTCTTCGGTTTCCTGTGAAAAAGTTGTCTACGCAGAGAACTTCATTTCCTTCTTTGAGGAGGCGATCACAAAGATGGCTGCCGAGAAATCCGCCTCCACCGCTAACTAAAATTCGTTTCATTAAGATTAAACAAAGGGTTTAAAACACTGTGTGCCAAAAATAAGAATTTGTTTTTCAATAAATAGTTAATTCTCATAAATGGGCCGGACTATCAGAACCAATCTTTTTGCATATCGATGGTAGGATAGGAGTTGGAAGAAAGACGCTCCGAAGCGGAGGTGATTTTCACCAGTTCATATTCAACGAAATATCGTGCCGTTTCAATTTTTCCTAAATAGAAATTCCGATCTCCATCAGCTGTCACTAGCTTTTCTGAACTGACTTTTGCTTGATTGATCCACATCCAACCGATGGCTAAAAAGCCGCACATTTCTAAAAACAAGGTTGCATCCGCCAGGAAAATCTCCGATCCAAGCCTGCTTTTTTCAATTACAATCTTTGTGGTTATTTTGACTTTATCGTATTGGTTTTCAAATGATAATCTAAGGTCATCTAAACTTGGATACATGGTTAATTCCTGAATCGATTTATCAATTTCCTGCATCCACAACGTCCAGCCCAGACCATTATTTATCAGAAGTTTTCTCCCAAGAATATCCAATCCATGTATTCCTGTTGTTCCTTCGTGAATCGGATGTATCCGAGCCTCTCTGTAATATTGCTCCACCGGGAAATCAGTCGTGTATCCGGCTCCTCCCAGGACCTGAACAGCAGCGGAAGTACTTTGAACACCCATTTCGGATGGGTACGTTTTTGCGATAGGAGTCAATAAATCCAGCAGACTTTCGATTTCTTTTTTGTGAATGTCATCTGTTTCATGGGCGGCCTGATCAGAAAGCATTGCACAATAAAGTACCAAAGCAAGTCCTCCTTCGGTAACACTTTTCTGGAAAAGCAACATCCGTTTTACATCCGCATGCTCAATGATGGGAATCTGAGGTTTGGTGATGTCTTTTTCGCTGATTTTTCTTCCCTGAGGACGTTCTTTTGCATAGGCCAGCGATGCATGAAAAGCGGCGGTTGCGATTGCTACCCCATTCATCCCGACACCCAGTCGCGCTTCGTTCATCATTTGGAACATGTACTTCAGTCCCTGATTTGCTTCGCCTATCAAATATCCTTCGCAGTTTTCTTCCGAACCTATCATCAGGTGGGCAATAGGAGCCCCTTTGTACCCCATTTTGTGGTAAATGCCCTGGGTGAGAACATCATTAGGCGTAAGATCCGGTACGCGCTTTTGTGGAACGACAAAGAGTGATATGCCTTTGGTTCCAGCGGGAGCTCCTTGAATCCTGGCGAGCATCAGATGAATAATGTTTTCACAAGCGTCATGGTCGCCGCAGGAAATGTAGATTTTCTGACCCATGATTTTGAAAACACCGGGATTGTCTGTGGGAAAAGCTGCAGTGCTCAAATCTGATAAGGAACTTCCTGCATCAGGTTCGGTCAAGGCCATCGTTCCTTGCCAATCTCCGGAGTACATTTTGGGAGTGAATCTGTCAATCAACTCTTGTGGCCCGAAAGTTCGGATCAGATTTGCTGCACCTGTGGTCAAAAATGGAAATACGCTGGCGGAGTAATTTGAAGCCTGTAGGATGTATCCTGCCGCAATGTGAATCGTCCAGGGTAATTGTTGGCCGCCATCTTTGTAAGGAAATGTGGCATTGATCCAGCCATCTGTTCCGAATTTTTTAACGATTGGCTTCATTCCAGGGTGGACCAGAATTTTTCCATCAACCAGTAGAGGTTCTTTCCGGTCCATTTCCGTTAAAAGCGGATACAAGTTCTTTTCTGCAATCTGCTCAGCTGCGTCTAAAATGAGTTTGAAAGTTTCCTCATTATGGTCCGAAAAAAATGGGATTTTGGTAAGCTGAAGGCAATTCAGATTTTCAAAAAGCTGAAAGAAAAGGTCTTTCTTAGAATAAAACAGGGCCATAATTCATCGTTTTCTGAATTTAGTTGAAAGTTTGATCTGATGGATTCAGAAATTGAAAATTTCTGAATCAAACTACCTACTCACTTAATTCCTCCGAGAATTATGGCCCTTTTTTCGGTGTTTTTCGAATACACCGGATACCAAAAATGCGGGATTATTTTTGGTTTTTACAATAGATCAATGCCTGCTCGACTCCCCTGATTTCTGCAAGACCTTTGAGCCTTCCAATTGCCGAATAGCCGGGATTCGTCTTTTTATGCAAATCATCCAGCATCTGATGTCCATGATCCGGTCTCATCGGAATGCTTTTTCCACGTCTTTGCTGCATTTCAACAATTTCATCGATCACAGCGACCATCGGCACATCCCCTTCGAGATGATTGTCTTCGAAGAAATTGCCTTCGGCATCTCGCTTTGTGCTTCGCAAATGGATGAAATGGATATTATTTCCAAATTCTCTGACCATTGCCGGAAGGTCATTATCGGGTCTGACACCGTAGGATCCGGTGCAGAAACACAACCCGTTGTTTGGGCTTGGCTGATCGGTCAGAATTCTTCTTGCATCTGATGCGGTGCTGACTACTCTCGGTAAACCGAAAAGTGAAAACGGAGGATCATCCGGATGAATCGCCATAAATACGCCATTTTCTTCAGCTACCGGAACAATCTGATCCAGGAAATACCGAAGGTGGTCTTCAAGTTTCGCAGCGTCGATTCCTGAGTATGTTTCCAGCATGGCCTTAAACTCGTCCATCGTGTAACCGATTTCAGAACCAGGGAGGCCTTTCAGCATATTGTCGTTGATCAGCTTGCGTTTTTCCATCGAAAGCCCATCGTAGTATTCTTTGATTTCTGCTTTTTCTGCCTCTGAATATTCTTCCTGCGCCTTTTCTCTGTTCAACACCAAGAGATCAAAAGCCTTTACTGCCTTGCTTTCATAAAGTAAAGCTTTCACGCCGTTTGGCAACTCATATTCAAGATCAGTTCGGGTCCAGTCCAGAATCGGCATGAAGTTGTAGCAAACAGTGAAAATACCTTCAGCAGCAAGGTTTCGAATCGTTTGTTTATAATTTTCGATGACTTCCAGGTAATTGCCGGATTGGGTTTTGATCACTTCATGCACAGGAACAGATTCCACCACGGACCAGGTCAATCCCGCATCTTCGATCGTCTTTTTTCGTATCGCGATTTCTTCCCGGCTCCAGGTTTCTCCGTTGGGAATATGGTGCAAAGCAGTCACTATCCCGGTTGCTCCGGCTTGTCTGATATCTCTAAGACTTACCGGGTCATTTGGACCATACCAGCGCATGGTTTGTTCCATTTTATAGGTCATGGGAGTTAAGTTAAATGTTAATGATTAATTTTTTTTTTTAATGGCTTGAAGACCGAAGGACTCAGAAATTTACGTTTCCAACATTTTAATTTCTACAAAGCAAGATCTGGATGAATTGCGATTGTTCATAATTAAGTATTTGAATTTACTCAAAACCAATAAATGGATTCTCACGATCTAATTCTCGCGAAACCTATCTGCTAGCTTATCTCCCGAAGTCTATTTCGCGAAGCCTATCTCACGCAGCAAGCGAAGTGTATTTCGCCTTAGGTATATTCGCTTAGCCTATCTATTTTAAACCCCCGAATAAGCGCTAAAACCTCCGTCAACAGCGATAATTGTACCAGTGACAAATGCCGAAGCATCACTGCATAGCCATTGCAAAGCTCCTAATAAATCTTCAGGTTTTCCAAATCTCCGCATGGGTGTATGTGTGATGATTTGATTGCCCCGACTAGTCAATCCTCCGTCTGCTTCTGTCAATAAGGTACGGTTTTGCTCTGTAAGGAAGAAGCCAGGCGCGATTGCATTTACCCGGAATTCAGGTCCATGCTTGGTTGTGAGTTCAACAGAAAGCCACTTGGTCAGATTGTCGATTGCAGCTTTCGCAGAAGCATAACCCATCACTCTGGTCATAGGTCGGCTTGCAGCCATCGAACTGATATTCAATATATTTCCCTTGTTTTCTTTAAGCATCAAAGGAAGTAAAGCTTTGATCGGGAGTACCGTTCCGAGGTAGTTGAGATCCAAAACCTTTCGAAGTGAGTTAACATCCAAATCGAGAAAATTCTGAGTGGGAGTGATCACCGCTCCGGGCATATTTCCGCCCGCTCCGTTGATCAAAACATCGATGGAACCATGATCGGATTCGATCTTTGACGCAGCTTCGTGGATGCTTGTTTCATCGGTTACATCGGTATAATACCCGAAAGCTTTTCCACCGCTTTGGTTAATCTCAGTGACAAGTTCATCGACTTTTGCGGGAGTGCGACCAAGGATTAAGAGGATTGCGCCTTCAGCTGCAAGATGCAAACTCATTGTTTTCCCAAGTACGCCAGTGGCACCGGAAAAGGCAATCTTTTTTCCCTCCAGGGAAAATAGGGATGAATTCATGATCAGATTTTAAAGTTCTTTGGACTGAAGTCGAAATAGGATTTGGCGTTGTAGTAGCAGATATCCTGAATGATTTTGCCAAGCCATTTTTCATCCCAGGGCAATTCTCCGTTTGCCACGTCCTCGCCGAAAAGATTGCATAGAATCCTGCGGAAATATTCGTGTCGCGGAAATGAAAGGAAACTTCTTGAATCTGTCAGCATCCCGATAAAGCAACTTATCAATCCAATATTTGAGAGGGAATTGATTTGTTTTTCCATTCCATCTTTCTGATCGAGATACCACCAGCCGGAACCGAATTGGATTTTCCCCTTCACCGAGCCATCATTGAAGTTGCCGATCATACTTGCGAGGACTTCGTTGTCTCGAGGATTTAAATTATAAAGGACAGTTTTTGCAAGCTGATCTGAGGAATCGAGTTCATTCAGGAATTGAGCCATTGGTTTTGCCTGATCAAAATCCCCGATCGAATCAAATCCTGTATCCGGACCAAGTGTTGCTAAGCCTCGAATGTTGGTATTTCTCAAAGCTCCCAGGTGAAATTGCTGTACCCATCCTTTGGCGTGGTACATTTTGCAAAGTTCTCGAAGCGTATAGAATTTGAAATATCGGATTTCCGTATTGGAGATGCTCTGTCCTTCCAGTAGGTCATTAAAGATGTTTTCAATGTAAAACTCATTGCTATCATTGAAGTACATATGCTCCAAACCATGATCCGAGAGTCTGCAACCACGATCGTGGAAATAATCAATCCGGTTACTCAGGGCTTCCAACAATTCATCGTAGCCTTCTATCGCAATTCCACTTGCAGCTGAAAGTTTATTCAAGTAGGCGAGATAGGCTTCAGTATTTTCTACTGCGAAAGACTTGTCAGGTCTGAATGCGGGAAACATTTGAAGTCCGGCGTTTTGCTGATGGAAATCAACGTGATTTTCCAATGTATCAGCCGGATCGTCTGTGGTGCAAACTACCTCAACGTTCATCTTCCGAAGAAGAGATGCAGCGCTGAAATCCGGCTGAGCCAATAACTCTGAAGTTTGAGCGTAAATTTTTGATCCGTTCTCAGCGTTCAAAACTTCATCAATTCCGAAGTATCTCTTTAACTCCAAATGTGTCCAATGGTAGAGCGGATTCCTGAGCGTATAGGGAACCGTCGCTGACCATTTCATAAACTTATCCTTGTCAGACGCCTTTCCGGTGATGAATTCCTCTGATATTCCCAGGGTCCGCATGGCTCTCCATTTATAATGGTCGCCGGCCAGCCAGATTTGAGAAGTATTCTCGAAAATCCGGTTTTTTGCAATTTCCGCAGGTGGGAGGTGATTGTGATAATCGATGATGGGAAGGTCTTTGGCATACTCATGATAAAGAATGCGTGCATATTGGTTTTTCAAAAGGAAATCTTCTGAAAGGAAGGCCGTTTGGGTTTCAGTGGGTATCATCAGAGTTGGGCTGGCAAAGAATTGACTATTAAATGCAAATTCAATTTACCCTGAAAACAATGCTTTCATGTAAATAAATACGAAAACGATTGCGAAATAATATGAGTGGTAGAGGGAGAATATTTCCAAACCTGTGTAATTTGAAACTGACAAGACAAATCCAAAATTATCCAGGTGCTATGAACTCAGGAGTAAATTTAAAAGAGCTGGCCGCGGAGCTTAAACTTTCCCCTTCAACGGTCTCGAGAGCTCTCAATGATAGTTACGAAATAAGTGCGGAGACCAAGAAAAAGGTAATCAGCATGGCTGAAAAGTTGAACTATCAGCCAAATCCGTTTGCAAGAAGTCTTCGGGAGAATAAGAGTAAAACCATTGCAGTGGTAATTCCCGAGCGTATCAATAATTTTTTTGCTCAGGTAATAGATGGAATCGAACACATCACGCAACAGCATGGATATCACTTGCTGGTTTATAATACCCATGAGGATGTAGATAAAGAAAAAAAAATCATCTCACTTCTACTCAATGGCAGAGCAGACGCGATTGTAATGTCTGTTTCGAGTCAGACAAGTGATGTTTCCCATCTTGAAAGACTTCATGAGAGAGGAGTTCCTTTGATCTTCTTTGATCGTATTTGCAGTGGGATTCCTACTACCAAATTCATCACAAATGATTATGAAAGTACGTTTGAGGGCACCAGGCATTTGCTGCAACAAGGCTGTAAGAAAATAGCTTTTTTGATGCTGAGTAAGGAGCTTTCCATTACAAAGGAAAGACTTCGTGGCTATCAGGATGCGATCAGGGAAGCCGGTTTGGAATCAGAATCTTGCTTAAATATCACGTGCTGCCAAAACGAAGAAAAAAATATTGAATTAATCAGAGATCTGCTTTTATCAGAAAATCGACCTGACGGTATTTTGGCTTCGGTAGAAAAACTTGCCTTGGCAACTTACCAGGCTGTAAAACGGACAAATTTGAGAATGCCTGATGATTTAAAAATTATCAGCTTTTCCAATATGAATATCGCGGGATTGCTGAATCCATCTTTGACTACCATCACTCAGCCTGCTTTCACGATAGGAGAGGAGTGTGCCAAATTGCTCATCAGAAAACTTACCCGTCCGAAACAACCTGACTTGCTCAATCAGGTAATCACTGTTCCATCCAAGATTACAATCAGATCTTCTACGGTAGCTGGTTAATTTTTTTAGCTTCCCGAAGGGTAAATAAAAAAGCTGTTCCAAAAATCGGAACAGCTTTTTTCATTTAAACCAAACAAATTAATTAATAGCCGGTGTTCTGCGGGAAGTTTGCAGCTCCGCCTTCTGCCCTGTCAATCTGATTCTGAGGAATCGGGCGAAGAACATGGAAATCCTTAATATTAGGCGCTGCTTGGGCATTGTGGAGTTTCACTCGCTCAACCAATACACCCCAACGCTTCAAATCCAACCATCTGAATTGCTCTCCGATCAACTCTCTTGCTCTTTCCTCCATTAGGAAATCAAAAGTCATCTGGGCAGGTGTGATTTCCATTGCAGCTTGCTTGCCCGGAAATGCAGCTCTTCTTCGCACTGCATTGATGGAAGCGGTAGCCTCTGTGATTTTTCCCAGACGCAACTGAGTCTCTGCCAGCAGAAGATAGGTATCAGCCAATCTCATAGCGATGAAGTCTCTTCCTCCTTCAAACTGGGTCAAATCAGCTCTTCCCGGATCCAAATGCTTACTCAATGATGGAAATAATCTTTCGTCATATCTGCTGGGAACCAAAACCTGATACTTTTTCTTAGCCCTTTCAGCAAGAGACATTTCAAACCCCGGGATATAGATCGTAGTATCGCCTTGGGCAAAAGTCACGGTTGGCTTGGACAAGTCAAAGTTGGTGTTAAACGTACCTGGCCTATTAGAATAATGGACATCTCTAAAAGATTTTTTGTAACGGCTGTCATTAACCCGATCCGCAAATACAGTATTGATCGCATATGGAGTCATTCTGTATCTTTTGAAAGGACGGCCATTTTGAGTATCTCTTCTCATTCCAGGCTGTACATCATATTCCATCAGGTAGAAAACGTGAGACTCATTTCCGGTACTGTTGGTCAACGGATCTCTGGTGTATTGGATTGCCCAAATCACTTCATCATTCCGTTCGTTGCCAAACTGATGAACCTGTGCAAAATCAGGCAACAATTGGAATCCATAATCAGCAATTACTTTTTTCAACAGAGGTTCTGCTTTCGCAAAATCATCTGCCGCTTTGGCTTCTGAAGTTCCTTTAGTGATGTAGACTTTTGCCAAAAGATTCTCTGCTACAGGTCTGGTCACTCTTCCATACTGGGTAGAAGCTTTCAAAGGCTCTAAATCAGGAATAGCTTCGTTCAGGTCCTTGATAATGGCAGAATAAATTTCCGGAACCGGAGTTCTGGATACTGTTTTAGTGGGAACCAGTGTTTCGTTTAGCCGCAAGTCCAAAGGTCCAAAAAGCTGAACCATCAGAAAGTAATGATGTGCACGGATGAACTTCACCTCAGCAATCCGCAGTTTTTTAGTCGCTTCATTTACACCCGTTACATTTGCCGATCGATCGATTACTGCATTACAGGTATTGATTCCTTCGTAAAGTTGATCCCAAAGTTCACGTACTTGACCATTTTGAGAGTCAAACTGGTTGGTGTAAGTATTCATGAATTTCCAGGAACCATCCGCACCGTTGGTGTAGATATCAGTGCCAAACTCAGTCATATTGTGGCCGCGTTCTTTACCATACCAAACTCTCAAAGAGTTGTAGGCGGCATTTACTCCGTCTTCCAGTCCCTTTGGAGTGTTGAGGTAATCATTTCCGATTTGGGAAACTACATCCTCCTGAAGTGCATCCTGACAAGAAAACGCCAATGAAAGCGACAATGCCAAAGCGCCTGATTTAATCCAGGATTTCATTTTATTAGAATTAGATATTTTTTTCATCGTTGAATTGCTTTGAGATTAAAACTTCACGTTGACACCGAAAGTGTACTGAACCGTTGGCGGGGTAATATTCGCATTTACAACTCCTGCACCCACACCTTGCTCACCGTCTATAAAGGTTTCCGGATCAATTCCTTTGTGAATTGTTCGGTAATCCGAGAAGATAAATGGATTCTGAATGCTGCTGTAAATTCTCAAGCTGCTGAAACCGATTTTATCCAAAACTGACTTTTCAAAAGTGTATCCAAAATTGATGTTTCTCACTTTTACAAATGAACCGTCAAACAGAGACAAGGAAGAATTGTACTTAGGGAATTCCTGATTTTCATTTGGTCTTGGATAAGCGTTAGTTGGGTTATTAGGTGTCCAATAATCAACAGCCAAATTGTTATACCGACCAAAGAGGAGGTTGTATCCCTGATGAAAATCAGATCTGATCATCGATCCGAATCTGCCGAAGATGAAGAAGGACAAGTCAAACCCTTTGTAAGCAAATCGGTTAGTCATACCGATGGAGAAATCCGGAACTGCTGAGCCCAGGAATTGACGGTCTAATGAATTGATTTTATTATCTCCGTTCAAATCTTCCACTTTAATTTCACCCGGTTTATCACCAAAGGAGGCGGCGATGTCTTTCTCTGAGGTCTGCCAGATACCTACTTTCTTCAAATCATAAAAGATTGTCAAAGGCTTTCCAATAAATCTTCCGGCAGCTATGTCATCACCATTTGGCAGGGAAATGATTTCTTCCCGGTTTCTGGTGAAAATAACATCTGTTGACCAGGTAAAATCACCTTTTTCAATATTCAGAGTTGAGAGGGTAAGTTCTACACCGCGGTTTTGAGTTTCACCAATATTAGTTGTGAATCCACCGAAACCTGTTGAGTTTGGAAGGGGTTGAGGTGCAAGCAAGTCAGAAGTATTGGTCACATAATATTCCAAAGTACCCAAAACACGACCATTAAAGAATGAGAAGTCTACCCCTGTATTGAAAGTGGTGGAAGTTTCCCATCTCAAATCTGGGTTGCCTATGGTGTTTGGTCTGTAACCGAATGCCGCGGTATTGTCCCATGCGTATGATGTTCTTCCCAATAATGCCTGAGTTTGATACGGGTTAATCGCCTGGTTACCGATGGAACCATAACTTACTCTGAACTTCAACAAGTCCACTTTGGTAGAATTTTTCAGAAAATCTTCCTGATGGATGTTCCAGCCAAATGCCACAGAAGGGAAATAGCCAAACTTATTATTCTCTCCGAATCGTGAGCTACCATCAGCCCGGATTGTTCCGGTCAGGAGGTATTTCCCTTTGAAGTCGTAATTGACACGGGCCATATAAGAAAGCAATGACCATTGAACCAAATTGGTATTTGCACCGGTGATTTGCGAAGCATCTCCAAGTCTGTGATAAAGCTGGGAAGGAGCTGGGATACCCTGTACACTGATCGTGCTTTGCTCAAATCTGTCCTGCTGGAAAGACTGTAAAGCAGTCACGTTAACAGTATGATTTGTTGCGAACGTTTTGGAGTAGGTCAGGATATTTTCTACCGTATAATTAAAATTGAATCTATCATCCACACTTCCGGTAGGAGGTCCGCCTCTTCGGGCATTTGTCTGTGAGCCTGTGAATCGACCATTTCTGCGGATGTTCAAATCAGGACCAAACACCAACCTATAGGTCAGACCTTTAGCAATCTCCCAACTTCCATATAAACTGGTGAAAGCACGGTATCTTTTGGTTTCATCTACCTGAGCACCCGGTACGATCTCTGCAAATGGGTTGGTCCTCAGTCCATCAGAAGTAGGGGTGAAAATCAGATTTCCTTCATCGTCGTATGGCTTTCCAAGTGGATTTTCCTGAAGTGCTCCTCCAAGAGGGTTGAAGTTTTCACCATTTCTGATACTGGAAGTGAAAAGGGTAGAGGTACCAATCTTGATTTTTTTGTTGATCTGGTGATCAAGATTCACACGGAATGTATATCGGGTAAAATCCTGGTTGTAGATAATTCCCACATCTTTGAAATAGTTACCAGATATATAGAAAGTAGTCTTTTCGCTGCCTCCACTGACACCGATCTGGTGACTCTGGATATTGCCTTGTCTGGTCAAACCTGCGACATAATCAGTGCTTCTGCCCAACCCAATGCTTTCCAATTCAACAGGTTCGAAAATCTTGGCATCCGCTACAGGGGTAGCGGCACCTTCAGGATAGTTACCGGTTGCTCTGCGGGATTCTCTTTTGAATTCAGCGAATTCCGGACCATTAAACACTTCGATTTGTCCCAATTCCTGATTGATACCATAATAAGAATCAAGGGAAACAACTGTTTTCCCAACATTTCCTCTTTTGGTAGTTATTAGGACTACTCCATTTGATCCTCTTGAACCATAAATCGCAGTTGCGGATGCATCTTTAAGAACCTCCATAGAGGTGATATCACTTGGATTGATGTCTTCCATACCACCAACTGTAGGAATACCATCTACAACATATAGGGGTTCGTTGGAAGCATTGAAAGATCTCCGGCCACGAATACGCACCTGAGGGGAAGAACCCGGCTTGGAACCCGATTGAGTCACGTCTACACCGGCGGCTCGACCCTGAAGTGCTTGTCGGGCATCTGTGATCGGTAATTCCTGGATTTCTTTGTTTCCTACAGAAGAAATCGCACCGGTCATTTGACTCTTTTTGACCGTACCATATCCGACAACCACTATTTCATCCAAATCGGATAAATCCGGACTCAGAGAAACATCAATTTGAGATTGATTGCCGACGGTTACTTCAAATGGATCGTAACCAATAAATGAAAATACCAGAACTCCGTCTGAAGGAGCAGTAATGGAATATTTACCATCGAGATCGGTGGTAGTTCCTTTGGTAGTCCCTTTCAATAGGACCGTGACACCCGGTAGTGGGGCACCTGTCTCATCCGAGACTGTACCACTCACTTGTGCATCCTGTGCAAATGCGAAACTCGCATTCAGCATCAGAAATAGCACCACCGTGAGGTAAGTGTAGAATTTTGTGCGCATAAGTTTTGGGGTTACTGTAAATAGATAGATTGATGGGTAACTTGATGAATACTCTGTCTGAATGGTTTTTTAATTTTGGTATGGATGGCCAATTATCCAGAATATTCATCATTCAAGATAGATGAATGGTGGGTCAACGTCAAGATATGAAAAGCAGGAACTACGGAATCGATTGCGTAGGTAACAATCAAAAAATCAAGTATTTGTAAAACAAGTTGGACTATTTATAAACTGAGTGATTTAATGAAGAAAACTTAATATAAACTCTTATTTAATGACGTATCTACAAAGAATGTCTATTTATACCTTGTTATATAAAATGAAAACACCTGCCTCCAATAAGGAAACAGGTGTATATTATTACTTTGTGTTTAGATTAAATTTTCGGAGGCTCCCATCCTTTTTCATATTCACGTGTCCAAAGCGCCATAGCTTTTGGAGAATTAGTAATGTGACCATTTGAAGGATCGCAAATCAATTTCTCGCCTGTTCGTGAACTGATATTTGCAAGGTGGCAAAGTAACGTACTGACTGCACCTTCCTCGATATTGGAGTTTTGCTTTTCTTTCCCGCGAACAGCGTTGAAGAAGTTTACCACGTGAGTCGTGCTCATGTCACCACCACCGCCGAGTTGTGTTCCGCCTTCAGAGCCACCGCCCATATTGGTTTTTACCAGCTTTCCGGCTCGGTCAAACTGCTTGTACCCATCACGATCCACGTAAACCGAACCTTCAGTTCCATAAATGATGGTTCCCCGGTCCGTTCCGTAGGTTCGGTAGTTATTTCGACTTTTTCCATCCCATTGAATGATTTTATTTTCTCCAAATTTGAAGGTAGCATCCATAGTATCGTACATCACCCATCCATCTTCAGGGTAGTGAAATTTGCCTGAAACTACCTGCACCTCACTTGGATAATCTACCTGAAGTGCCCATCTAGCCACATCCAGTTCGTGGGTTGCATTGTTTCCGGTTTCGGCAGTTCCGTAATCCCAACCATACCAATGCCAGTTGTAATCCCAGGTATCATGCATGTAAGGTTTGCGCGGAGCAGGTCCCTGGAATAATTCCCAGTCCAGACCTTCAGGTGCTGAAGCAGCCTTGGGATTTGGAACCACTCCTCTGGAATTGCTGTAGAAAGCTTTTGCCATGAAAGCTTTTCCAATCGCGCCATTGTGGATCGCAGCGATGATTTCCCGGCTTTCAGGAGCGGATCGTTGCTGATTACCCATCTGAACTACTTTATTATACTTTTTCTGAAGGGCAATCAACAATTCACCTTCGCGTGGATTGTGGGAGCAAGGCTTCTCAACGTAGACATGTTTTCCTCTTTCCAGCGCAAGCCAGGTTCCCGGCGCATGCCAATGGTCCGGAGTTGCATTGATCAGCACATCCAAATCTTTATCATCAAGCACTTTCATGATATTTTGCTCCTGCTTCGGCGCATAGCTGATGTGCTTCTCAAAGTTTTTGGCAGCCTTTGGCATCTGAGACATCATGGCATCGCAGATATACATCAGATTCACATTGCTTGATGCCAAACCGATTGGCTCATAGAAAGCTCCCAGTCTTCTGCCCAAACCTGCGATAGCTACATTCAATCTATCATTTGCACCTATGATTCTTGCGTAGGATTTTGGTGAAAAACCAACCGCGCCCAAAGCTGAGATACCAACGGTCGCTGCTGCTGATTTCTTGATAAATTCTCTTCTGTTATTCTTCATGGGTCTTTTGAGTTGTTAATTCAACGTCTTTATTTTGATGTTTTTGAAGCTTACCTCATCGCCATGATCCTGAAGCAGGATATGACCTTCGGCAGCTTCACCAAAATTTGGCCAGATTTTGTACTTACTTCCGGCTACCAAATCACGGAATTCCTGTGATCCTCTCTGATATTCCAGCACCTTGACGCCGTTCAGATAGTGGGTCACTTTATTGTCCGGAGTCACAACTACACGGCCTTTGTTCCATTCGCCGATGGGCTTCAGAAATCTTGGCTGCTTCTCAGCTTTGATCAAATCATAAAGTGAGGCCAGGGTGCGATTTCCTGCAATTCCCATTTTGGCATCCGGATGTTTTTCGTCATCCAGGATTTGATATTCCAGACCAATTGCTGATCCTTTGTTTCCTTCGGAAAGTGTCACAAAGTATTTCAAACCGCTGTTGGCACCTTCGGTCAATTTGAAATCAAATGCCAGGTCAAATGCTTTGAATTTCTCAACGGTGACGATATCACCTGCATTGGTAGACTCTCCTCCGCCGGATTTGGCAATTGTAAGGATCCCCTCATTTACACCCCAACCAAAATCCGGAAACGAATCTTTGTAAGCACCTTTCCAGCCATCAGAGTTGATGCCATTGAAAAGCAATCTCCAACCCTGTGTTTTTTCATAATCGGTCAATGCATTTAATCTGTTGTTGACTACGAATACGTCCTTGCTGAAAGGCTGAGGAGTCAGGTTCTCGGTTTGAATTTTTACATTCTTAAAGTAGGTCTTTCTACCAGCTTCCGTAGAATCCTTAACACTGTGAACCTGAAGAGCTACAAAACCTATGCTGTCCATGTCGTCAACTACATAAGCGACTTCCTGACCATTCACCCAGGTTTTGATTTCGTCTCCGATTGCTTCAATTCTATAATGGTTGAATTCACCAACCTTAAAGGCAGATTTTGCTTCCGGATTCATATCAAGCGGATATAACCAGCCTCTTCTTGCTTCATCATAAATTCCTCCTGACCAGGCTCTTTCTGTTGGGTCGGCTTCAATTTGATACCCGAAAACCAATCCTTTGCCTTCTCTCGCTGCCGGGTCAAATTGACCGCGAGCCATCACACCGGAGTTGCTGGTGGTATGCTCTACTTTCAGATCCAGTTCCAGGATAAAATCTGTATACATCCCGTCAGCAACCAGAAACGTGTTCGGTGAACCTGCTACTGAGGTACCGACGATTGTGCTGTCCACCACCTCAAAAGTTGCGGTTCCGGCCACAGGTTTCCAACCTGTAAGGTCAGTGCCGTTAAATAGATTCTTCCATCCATCTTTTGCCTCTTCCGGGGCTTTAGAACAACTGATGAGTAATAAGATGGAGAAAAGGGAGAAGGTCGATTTCAGTAATGATTTCATTTATAGAGGGTTTTTGTAATAATCTAAATTCAGGATTAAAGCCCATCAAGGCAAATAGACCCATGCCTAAGTTACGCAATCGTTTGCGAGTATTGCTCAGCAAAATGATGACCGGATGGAGCTTTTATAAATCCGGGAAATAATCCTGCCGATCTTTCTTACTTTTGCGCATGCTTGATTTTAACCAAAAAGGAAAAGTTTTCATCACTTGTAAGGATCGCTCCATTACCTATTTAGAGAAGGAAGTTCGGGAGCTCGGTTTTATACCTGAATCTGTCACCCGAACAGGGCTTGAACTCAAAGCCAGTCTGGAAGATTGCATGGACCTGAATCTTTATCTGCGTACAGCATCTTCTGTGTTATATGAGATTCGATCTTTTTACCTGCAAAATGCCGACGATATCTACCGACGGATCAAAGCAATTCCCTGGGAAGAATACCTGGACGTGGATGGTTATTTTTCTGTCAATTCGGTAGCAGAAAATGAAAGTATCACCACTCCGCTGATCGTCAATCTGAAAATCAAAGATGCGATTGTGGACAGATTCAGGGATTTGAAAGGAAGAAGACCTGATTCCGGTTCTGATTTCGATGGTTTGGTTTTTCAAATGTATTGGAAAGAAACCCAGGCGATTCTTTACATCAATACCTCAGGGGAAACCCTTGCCAAGCACGGCTATCGCAAGATTCCGGGAAAAGCTCCGATGATGGAAGCTTTGGCGGCTGCCACGATCTATGCCACTGAGTGGAATACAAGAGTCCCTTTCGTCAATCCAATGTGTGGTTCCGGAACGCTTGCGATCGAAGCAGCCTTGATGGCGACTAATCGCTTTCCGGGATTGTATCGGGACCATTATTCCTTCCAGCATATTTTGGGATACAACGAGGAGGCTTATCTGGCGAAAAAGAAAAAATTGGAATCCAAAATAATAGAGACTCCGGAAGTCAAAATCATTGCTTCAGATATTTCCCTTCAGGCAATTTCCTTTGCCCGTGAGAATGCAGTCTACGCAGGCGTCGATCATATGATTGATTTTCAGGTTTGCGATTTTGCGGAAACTGAGATTCCTGAAAAGCCAAGAGGAGTGGTCATGTTCAATCCCGAATACGGGGAGCGATTGGGTGAAAACGACGAACTGGAAATCACTTACAAGCGAATGGGTGACTTCATGAAGCAGAAATGTGCAGGCTATCGGGGGTACATTTTTACGGGAAATATGGAGCTCGCCAAAAAAGTCGGGCTAAAAGCCAGCCGAAGAATTGAATTCTGGAACGGCACGATTGATTGTAGATTGCTGAGGTATGATATGTACCAAGGAAGTCGAGAGGATCGATAGTATAATAGACAGAAAATCTGAATAATATTTTTGGGGGAAATTTTTGAGTTTTTTAGGAAAAACTGATGAGAACTCTGTAGTTTACTTCGATAAACCCTAAACAAGCCCGTATGCGCAAAATTTTACTCGCGTTCCTTTTTTTCGTGACCCAATTCACTTTTTCACAGACTATTACCGGAATTGTTCGGGAAAAAGGCTCAGGTTTGCCTTTGCCTTTTGCCAATATTTTTATCAATAATACCTCGCTGGGGGCGGCTACGGATGTAGATGGGAAATTCAGGCTTACCGGAAATTTTTCCAGTGAGATCGAATTGGTAGCCTCCTTTGTGGGATATGTCACCGAAGTGAAAGCAATTTCTTTTCGGGGAAAAAATGAGGTTCAAATCGAATTCCAACTCGCATTTAATGAATCTAATCTTACCGAAGTGGAGCTTAAGTCCAAGCGCGATAAATCGTGGGAACGGGAATTTCGACGTTTTAAGGAAGTTTTCTTAGCATTACCCGATGATCCTTATAAAAGCCAAATAGAAATTCATAATCCATGGGTGGTCGATTTTGAAAAAGTAAAAGTCAAGCAAGGGCAAAATTATCTAAGGGCTACAGCGCAAGAACCCTTAAAAATCACCAATACGGCTTTGGGTTATGAAATCGACTATTACTTACAAGATTTCAGAGTGCTGAGAAATGGTTCAAGATTTTACGGCCAAGTTTTTTATGAACCCATTCCTTCCAAAGACGCGAATGAAAATGAACAGTGGAATAATGAGCGCGAAGCGAATTATCACAGTTCGCTCAGACATCTTAACCGGTCAATTCTGCTGAATTCTCCTGATTCCATTCATTTCAATCTCTATACAGTATTGCCCGAAAACCCCCAACGTAGGCGGACGAATGATTTCTATGTCGAGTTAGATCAATCTATCAAATCTATTCCTAAGGACTCCATTCTGAGGAGGCCTTTGGGTGATGGGAATTACAGGATTTTTTTACCGGGAAGAATTGAAATCCATCATTTCGATAAATCATGGAAAAATGAGTACTACATCAATGTGAAGCATGCTATTAGTTGGATTGATGCACCTGAAGGTTATTATGACGTCGATCGTCAGGGTACTTTGATCAATCCCACTCAGCTGGTTCTTTCAGGATATTTAGGTCGCCAGCGTGTAGCGCGGATTTTGCCAAGTGATTTTGAACCTCAAGGATATTTCCTTTCTCAAGGAGCTCAGCAGGAAGTGGTCAGCAGCCCAGCTATCCGACTCAATCGATTGAGAGAAAAGGCTTGGTTGGCTACAAACAAACCCTATTTCTATCCAGGTGAGACGGCTTGGGTAGGTGGTAGGATGCTATACCAAGAGCAGGCATTGTCCGACACACTAAGCCGGGTTGTCTATGTCGATTTGGTCAATTCAGATGCTGAAATCGTTCAATCTGCCACCTTCCCAATAGAAAACGGAAAAATTTCAGGTGGGATGTTTTTGGATCAGAATCTGGTTCCGGGTGATTATGCGCTTAGATCATATACCCACTGGAATCAAAACTTTGGCGAGATAGATCAATTTTTGACTCCTTTGATAATTATGGAGCCAGGCATAAAACCCAAAGTAGAAACGGTGGAATCAGAGCCGCTCTATGATGAAATAAGTGTGATTCCACAGTTTTCTATTCATGATTCACTGAGTTATCAAGTGATGGATTTAAAACTGGAATTTTTGGATGAATTAGAAAATCCAATTGATTCAGATTTTATCTTAAGCATTACTAATGCAGAGGCCGTCGTAGAATTAGATCAAGGTAATTCCCTTGAAAAATCACTGGAATGGTTGGACAAGCCTATACCGGATGAGTACGAAGTAGCACTTTCCAATCCTATAGAATTTGGCATTTCCATTCAGGGGCAGTTTACTCCCACCAATAAAAAGCAACCGATTGTCAATCCAATTACGGTGGTGCGTGGAGATTTGGAGGATTATGGCGAGGTCAAAACAGATTCCGCTGGATTTTTCTGGGCGACAGGATTGTATTTTCAGGATACGGCAAAGATTGCTATTGGGGCCTTGGATTCGAAAAGGAGGCCCTATGGTAAAGTAGAACTTTATCCTATGAATAAACCATTGGTCCCAAAGGACATTCCCAAACTGGAATATTCTAAGGAAGCTATTCAAATGGAAAATGGGCTGCTCGATATTGCTGGAGATTTTATTCTCTTAGATGAGTTTGTGAAAGAAGCGGCAAAGGAAAGAGAGATAGATACAGATTGGTTTGGTTATGGGGAACCAGATCGGGTGATCACTGAAGAACAAATGGAACTAAGCGTAACATTATGTGGCGTATTGCAAAGAATGGGGTTTAACTGTCTTACGCTGAAGTTTGGTAATTATACGTTTGGTGAGCGTACTGGAACTCCACTATTGATAATTGATGGATTCAAATATCCATTTTTAGAGGGGGGAGAATTTAAAGAGATGCTCGATTCTTATGTGCCACAGTATTTAGAATCAGTTGGAGTCTATACTTTCAGTACTACTGTATTTGGAATGGCAGGCTATGCTGGAGTCATCGTTTTGAAGACTAAGCGAGGACAAAGATGGACAGTCGACTCTGATCGTAAATTCAATTCAGAAGGTTTTCAGATATTCGATATTCCGGGTTTTACTGTTTTTCAGGAGTTTCCCAAAGATCCACCATCAGACCAATTCTTGAAGAAAAAACCAACACTTTTTTGGGATCCTGTAGCGCAAACAGAAGTTGGAGAATTTAAAACTAGGATAAAAATTCCCTACGGTGTCACCAAAGCGAAGTTGAGAGTGGAAGGAATGACACTAGATGGAGAGCCGTTTTACAAGATGATTTTATTAGAATTTTAATATGGATTTTAACTGTAAATCGCCATCCAACTTTTAAATCTTGTCTACAAGAAATCATTTTCAGTTTGGAGCGAAGGAATTATGATTTATGATATCAAATTTATGATTTCGGATTTAACAAAAGCAAAACCCCGATTATACTTTCTTAAAAAGTGTAGCCGGGGTTTCTTAAATCTTACCTCTAATTCTTACATCTTAATGTCTTGGTTCTTGAATCTTGCTTCTCAAAATCACTGATGCTCGTCTCTCAGCAGATCATTCACGGTTTTTACAGGATTGAAGGTGATCAGGGGAACTTCCACAAACATCGTGTTCCAGTTTGACATCGCCCCGTTCCAAAGTCCGGGCAACTCCAAAGCTTTCAATTCTCTTCCTGATTTTGATTTTTCGGTGATGAATCCTGTCTTCATATCTCTGCATTTCAGCAGGTCAAAAGGTCTTCCACGGTAATCTTTGGTTCCACAAACCAAGTCAACAGGATTGAAGTGAGTTGCCGCATTAAAATGCTTTTTGGATTCCGGATCATTCAAATCGATTTGAGCTGTTTCCAATATCTGAAGCGATTGTGAACCATCTTCCTCTTTCACCCAGAAAGGTCCGCCTCCGGGTTCACCCGTATTTTTCACCATTCCGCAGACACGGATCGGTCGGTCAAGTTTGGTTTTCAGGTAGAAAGCCTGAAAATCGATCGAGTGCGTATGAAAATCCTCTGGTAATTTTGCTCCCAAATCATGAGTGAAAACATGCTCAGCATGACGTACTGACTGCTGGTCAATCGTCCTGTCCAGATTTCGCAAAGCGTGGAAGATTTTCTCCTGAATCTCCAAAAGAAGACCTCCAATGGCGATTTTATAATTTTTGGTTTCTTCTTTCAATCGATCAGGAACGACGTTATCGATGTTTTTGATGAAGATCAAATCAGCATGAATGTCGTTCAGATTTTCTAGCAACGCTCCGTGTCCTGCAGGTCTGAAAAGTAAACTTCCGTCTTCTTCAAGAAAGGGGCTGTTATCTGTATTGACCGCAATCGTATCTGTTGATTTCTTTTGACGGGAATAGCTGATGTCGAAGTTGACGCCAAATTCCTTTTTCAGTCCGGGAAGGATCAAAGCGATTTCTTCCTTGAATTTCTCATCGTGCTCAGGCGAAACGGTAAAGTGAATTTTCACCGTGTTTCCTTCCCCGATCGCATATTCAATTCCTTCGATCAAATGCTCGTGAGCGGGAGTTCTGCGCTCGTCCGGATACGAATGGAATCGGAGCAAGCCTTTCGGAAGATTTCCATATCCCAATCCATCGTCAAAAAGTAAGGCTTCCAAAATGCCTTTATAGTCTTTTGAATCTAAGCTTTGAGCAATGCTTGATCCTCGCAGGATCAAAGCAGCATCAAGATCATCGTAGAAGGCAAACTTCTCGATGTTGTTCATGAATTTCTGCACAAAGGCGCTTTTACTGATATCGCCGTCACCTTCGACGAATGAGAAAAGATCTTTAAACATCCGCGAAGCAGCCCCGCTTGCCGGCACAAATTTCACCACTTCGATTTGGGCAGCTTTGTCCGGATAAGTGAGGAGGTGATGTCTTAAATCCTTATCGTGCAAAACTTTGATTCCATCGCCGGGAGTGGCAGGAGCGGCGATTGTGAGAAATGGAAAACCATTTTTGAAATTATCGATTTGTTCGGCAACTGTCTCAGGAGACATGCCTTGGGCTAAAATTTTAGATTTTAAACCTGAATCCATGGGTTTTTGGGTTGTTCGTGAAAAAAGGGAAGATAGCAGTCAAACTGACTTTGCTCAAGTTTAAACCTTATTTTTTTGAATAATTATTTGAATTCAAATTTTCCCACTCGATTTGAGTTCAGTCAAACTTTCAGAAAAGAGAATCTGATTTTTTGAGAGGGCTTTTTCTGAGCTAAAACTGACAAAGATTCTTCCGGAAACTGAAGGATTCTCGGATAGCCACCTGTCACCTGGGCATCTCGCATCAGGATTATCAGTTTTCCCCCGGATGTCAATTGAACTGTTCCCGGGAAAACAGGTGCAGTAGCCAGCTCAGGCAATGAGTTTGGAATCAGTTCTTCCAGTTGGATTGCCATTCGATTTTTCAGATTGGAAATTGTGAAACTCCCTTCGGAAAGCTGCTTTTGAGATTTCTTGTCCAGCAATTCCCAATCCGGTCCGGGATAGACATTTATGGCTTCCTTTTCAAACCCACTTGTATTCCATTTTGCCTTGGAATTGGTAAAGGATGGAATCTCCTGAGTTGTGAAATAGGGGATTAAGGCATTTTTCCGGGCAGTGTATTCAGCAGTAATTCCCTGATACCAACTTTTGGATTCCAGAATTTCATCTGTTTGGAATCCTCCTTTTATACCCAAATAAAGAATCGATCCTTGAAGGAATGCTCCAATTTCAATTGTATCTCCTTCCACAATCGGGATCAAGCCAAAAGAGGAGACTGGTTTTCCATTCAGATTGCAATCGACTTTGGCACCGGCAAGGCAAATCAAGGTCGGAGAATCAAATTCAGCTTTGAATCCGGGTTGGCTGATTTCCAAAACCGCGTCATATTCCTTGTTTTTCAGCAAATGGTTGATCCAGGAAAAGGCCTTATGATCCATAGCTCCGGAATAGGGCACTCCGAACTGAGAAAACCCAATTCTTCCCAAATCCTGAACGGAAGTTCCGGGCCCCGTTTTCAGAATTTTCAAATAGGCAGGGTCTTTAATCATCGCAGCTCGGGAAGTTTTGGTTGACGAATGAGTAAATCAAATTCCTTTTCGGAAATAGGTGTAAAAAGCAATTTCTCTCCAGGTTCTGCCCAAACGGCAGGAATTAACTGCGGGTCAAAAAGCCTGATCGGAGATCTTCCGATCAGATGCCAGCCGCCGGGACTTTCCGAAGGATAAATACCTGTCTGACTGCCACCGATGGCAACCGAACCTGCCGGAACACTCAAATCAGGAATCCGCTTTCTGGGAGTATTCAACTTCTCAGGAAGACCGTTCAAATACATGAATCCCGGTAAAAACCCGAAGAAATGAATCCGATACTCAACTGAAGAGTGAAGCGAAATCAAGTCGGCAACCGAGATATTCTTACTTTCAGCCAAAGTTTCCAAATCTCTTCCGGTGGAGGAAGAATAGCGAACAGGAACTTTCCAGCAATCCTCGGAAAGGGATTTTAGCATGAGTATTTTTGGCATCGATTCCAGCCAGGAATTCAGTTCAGATGCTGGAATGGCAGTTTTCCAAACAATCGAAAGCGTCTGAAATCCGATTCGGGTTTCCTGAATCGTATCACCAAAATCTTCCAAAACTTGGTTTTTTATTGCCAGTTGAAATCGGAGTAACTCATCGGAAATGGCTTCATTCCAAAAGAATTCTCCCAAGTTGGGTGTGATTAGTCGGTAGCCGGGAATCATTTCCAAAACCTTTTTCTGATGATCGGCAAGAACTCCAAAAGACCCGGATTATCTCCGTGAAAGCAAATCGTTTCAGCTTCAACAGGCAGTGATTTACCGGAAATTGAGAACAATTCCCCACGATCAAAAACCGATTCCAAATGTCTGATAATAGCATCTGAACTCGTGAGCAAGGAGCCTGATTTGGCTCGGGAAACTAGGCTGAAATCATCTTCGTAGGCTCGGTCACCAAATATTTCCAGCCTGAATTTCAGATTTTTTGAATTTACGAAATACTCCATTTGAGAATGTGGAGGCACAAAAATGGGAACTGAGGGAAAATGCTCCAATAGGAAATCAGTCAGTGAGTTTGCCAGTTCGGGTTTAGCTGCGGCATCGTTATAAAGGGCACCGTGAAATTTGATATGATCGAAAGGTAAATCGAGTTCGTCGGCAACTTTCAGGAAAAGGTGAATCTGATTCAAAAGAGAGGATAGGAGATCATCAATCGGAATATCCAGTGTCTTTCTCCCAAAATTATCTAAGTCCGGATAGGAGGGATGGGCACCGGCTTTCTTTCCAAAGGATTTACAAAGCTTAAGCGTTTCCCGGATGGAATCCCCATCTCCAAAATGCCCACCGCATGCCACACTTGCAACATCGATAAGTGGAATTACGAGGGGTTCACCCGGAATTCCTTCGCCCAGGTCACAATTGATTTCAGGGTATTTTTTCATGATTCAAATCTCGTTTCGAAGATAATTTTTTCCATGGGAAATACTTTTGAAAAGCAATGTTGAAACTGATTTCAATTCGACTCTTGACTTCTTTTTTGGAAATTTTTAAATTGAATAATCAATTCATTTAAACTTTTAAAGCTATGGGAAAGGGAGATATGAAATCAAGAAAAGGGAAACTCACCAGAGGATCGTTTGGTGTGCGACGGCCAAAAAAAGATGCTAACAAGATCTCTCGAAAGGTCAAATTGGGCATTATCAGGAGAAGAGCTACCTGAGAAGGAAGAGGGCAAAAGCCCTCTTTTTATTTAAAGAAGCTGTAGTTTCTGGTGCAAACTCAGATTCACAGATTATTATAATGCTTGATCCACTCATTCAGCTGCTTAAAGTCAAGTTTTCCCTTTGCCAGTTTCAAATGGTGAATGATCGCCAGGGATTTTCTCATTCGGCTTTCTGAATTTTTTACCGTAGTCACGATGAAAACCAAGCTTCTCTGTTTGCCTGGAGTCAATGATCTGAAATATTCATTTCCGGCTTCATCCTGATCCAGCAGAACCTGAAATTCATCCGGTACTTCATGGCCAAATTCGCTATGATCTCTTTCAATCTTTACCGAAAAGAGTTTTTCTTCATTCAGATCCAGCTTTTTTCGAAGGTCCTGATTTACCAGGACATACCAGCATTCTTTAGCTTTCATCAAGGCCATGTGATACGGCCCAGATTCCTTGATCCAGATCAAAACGCGTCGGTGAGTTTCGTCCATCATTTTCTCTGCAATCGCATCCGGAACAGGGATATGATAGTGCCAGTGGTTGAAGTCGAACTTGCCCAGTTTTTCTTCGAAGGAGATCATAATCTTAATTTAAAGAGATCTGAGTTCAGGCCCTCTCTTAAATGTAGCTGTTTATCCGGTAACGTTTTGATTAAGCCAGGTTGAAGGTGATGATGAAGTTTGTTCCTTTTCCCACTTCACTTTTTACACGGATTGATCCGCCATGGCTTAGGATGATACTTTGGGAATTGGTTAATCCCAAACCAGATCCTGTGGGTTTGTTGGTGAAGAATGGCTCGAAAAGACGTTCTAAATTCTCTTTGGATATTCCAACTCCATTGTCTCTGACCTCAATGCGGCAATGTTGTGACATGATATAAGTTTTAAGAACAAGCTTGCCCACACCTTCTTCCATCGCTTCGATTGCATTCACCAATAAATTGGTCAGAGCGATTTTGACTTTTTCGCTGTCCACATTGATTTCACAAATGTCTTTCTGGTAAATTTTTTCGATCGTAATTCCTTTAAAATCAGCGCGATCCATCACATGCTCCAGCGCTTCATCTAGTAATTGATTGATTGAGCAGTTTTTGGTTTTTAACTCGGTAAATCGGGTGCTGTCCAAAAGTTGGGTAACCAGTTGGTTGATCCTGTCACAGTTTCTTCTTATTACATCAATCAGATCTCCACTCTCTTTTTTAACCTCTTCGGGGAGTTCCAGATTGAGTTGATCAGCAGAAAGTACAATAGTGGTCAGAGGATTCTTTACCTCATGAGCCAATAGCCGGGCTATTCTTCCCGTTGAAGAAAACTTCTTAAGATAGATGTCTTCCTCAACCTTAGCCTTGATTGCGCTCAGATCTTTGACCATCACCTGAAAAAGATTGACATCTTGCTTGACAATGCTGACCAGTGTGGTTATTAAATTATCACCTATGGCATGCATTGTTGCCTCCATTTCAAACATATCAAGATTATGATCCAGTACATCGATCATTTGGTTTCGGGCTGCATCATCCTCAAACAGATCTTTAAAAAAATAATTTTCCTTATCCTTATCCAGGTGTGGATCAAACCCGAATTTGTTAACAAACATCGGATTGGCTTCCATGATTTTGCTATCCTGGTCCATAAGCAGGAAAGGGTCTCCCGCCCGCTCAAAAATTGAACGGAACTTCATGGCGGTATTCTCCAATGACTCCAATAACTGGGCGTCCCGCATGGCGAATCGCATGGTTCTTTCCAGAATTCGTTCATCAAATTGCCCTTTGACCAGGTAATCTGAAGCTCCCAACTGAAGAGCTTCAAGGTCAATAATGGGCGAATTGATTCCGGTGAGCATGATGACCGGAGCGTGTTTCCGTAGGTTTTTGATCTCTTTAATCAAATCCACATCTCCGCTTTTTCCAAACTTATAGTCAATCAGAAAAACAGAGAACTTGCCTTTGAGCTTTGCCAGGGCTTCTTCAAGCGTTGGGGCATTTTCAAGTTCGTAGTTTTTAGCTTGAGTTTTTTGAAGAAGTGAAGTAACCAATACCAAATCATCCTGATCGTCATCTACATAAAGGATTCTGATCTTATCTTTTTCGGGCATAATTCTGCTTAACAGGGGGTGATGTTCAAATCATGGGCTATTGCTAACCAATGCTGAGCATAAATTTTAACTTTTTTGAGCTTCAGATTATTCAAAATGATCTTTTTGAAAAGAAGCGATGGATGAGTTTTTTTACGGGCGAGTATTTTTGGGTCAATGAATATTGCAGAAATTTTACTAGGAAATGGGTTTACTTTTTAAAACCATGAAAATGGATACCGTTTTGTGATGAAAGTACTAAAGCTGGTTTTTTATCCTTGCTTAAATATCTCCCTGAACTGGGGAATTTGTTCCGCATTTTTCCTCAGAGTGACCTTGGAATCCCAGTTTATCTTTATCAGAATGGCCCTTTTTTGAGTGTTTCAAGCTTTTTTAGGTGAATTTCATTAAAAGGCATAAGCCTTGAACCTCTGGTTTTAAATCATTTTACAACCTAAACATCAAAACCATGGGATCTTTATTGTATCTAATTGCCGTTATTCTTCTTATTGGATGGTTGATCGGAGTATTTGCCTACAGCGCAACCGGTCTTATTCACTTATTACTTGTGGTAGCCATCATTGCAGTATTATTCCGAGTGATCAGCGGTCGTTCCATATAACGGACAATCGAGTCTTTTAATTCATTCTTAACACTAAACCAACAAAATCATGAAAAATAAGGCAGTTAGTAGTTCATTATGGCTGAGCGGTCTGGTGACCGGAGCCTTTTTAGGTTATTATCTTTATAAGAACAGAGATAAAATGCCTGGTCAGAAAGAAAAGCTGAAAACCTTGGTCGAAGATCTCAAAGGAGTAGCAGTGGATCTGAAATCCCGTCTCATGTCTACTAGTCATGAAGCTGTGAATTCGACAAAAAACGCGTTTGAATCAGCAAAAGAATCTTAACTCTTTTTAGAGTTTCTTAATAAAAAAGGCGTAATCTTCGGTTACGCCTTTTTGTCCAATAGATTGGTCCCGATAATTGAAGAGTTCCCGGGAACAATAGTGGCTGTTTTTACAGCTTATTTATCACATCTTGAGTTCTGAAAAAAAAATGAAAAGACATGTAATCCTGGTAGTGGATGACGAAATGGAAATCAGGGCATTTTTTACCCGATACCTTAAAAAAAAGGGATTTGAGGTGCAAACCGCAGGTAACCTAGCTGATGGCAGGATTTTGTTGAATGATATAAAACCAACTTTGATTTTTCTCGATATTAACCTGCCTGACGGAAATGGATTGGATGAGCTGGAAGAACTAAAAAAAGGCAAATTATCAGAAAATGTAATCATGATGAGTGCCAATGACAATAAGGAAGTTATTGAAAGAGCCGAAGGATTGGGGGCATTTGATTTTCTCAGTAAGCCATTCAATCTTACCAGACTCGAACAAGTGATTGAGTCACATTTAAATCACACTAATTAACAGTAGGCCATGGCTAAGATTCTTGTAATTGATGACAATATTGACATCTGCCAGCTTCTTGAGCGATTTCTCACGAAGAAGGGATACGATGTTCAGACCACGATTTCCGGCAAAAACGGACTTGACATGGTGAAAAACACTCACTTCGATCTTATTTTCTGTGACTTTCAACTCAGAGATATGGATGGAAGAGATGTACTCATGAAAGTAAAGCAGCTTTCTCCAAGCACTCAGGTAGCTATTATTACCGGATATGCAGATGTGAAAATCGCAGTGGATGTGATCCAAAAAGGAGCTTTTGATTACATAACCAAGCCGCTTATTCCTGATGAAATTATCAGTTTGATTGAGCGGGCTTTGGCAGCAAAAAAAGAAAATCAATCGTATTCAGTGACTTTCAGCAGAGCCACAGAACTCCAAAATGAGAAAAAAACTGCGAAAGCAAATTCCAGCGATGGATACCTGCGAGGAACAGGAAAAGAATCCAAAAAGCTTTACAAAGAAATTCAATTGGTAGCACCCACTAATTTGAGTGTGGTGATTTACGGTGAAAGCGGAGCAGGGAAAGAAAACATTGCCAAAATAATACATGATCAAAGTGAGCGTGCCGGTAAACCTTTCATTGCCATCGATTGCGGTGCCCTGACAAAGGAACTTGCAGGAAGTGAACTTTGGGGACATGAAAAAGGAGCCTTCACAGGCGCTCATACCGATAAACCCGGTCAATTTGAAATGGCCGATGGTGGTACGATATTTTTGGATGAAATATCCAATCTATCCTATGAGATCCAGGTCGGACTTCTCAGACTGGTTCAGGAGCGAAAACTTAGAAGAATCGGTGCTGCAAAAGATAAGTCGATCGATGTACGGATTCTCGTGGCATCAAACGAGGACCTCAGAAAGTCCGTCCAGGAAGGGAAATTCCGGGAAGATCTTTACTTCAGATTCAATGAATTCAGTATTACCGTTCCGCCGTTAAGAGATCGAAAAGATGATATTGAGGCTTTTGCCCAGTATTTTCTGGAGATTTCCAATGAGGAATTGAAAAAAGACGTCAAGGGATTTGAACCGGAAGTGATGGATGTATTTAAAGAATACTCCTGGCCTGGAAACTTGCGGGAAATGCGAAACGTGATCAGAAGAGCAATTT
The DNA here is from genome assembly GCA_029945945.1 of Algoriphagus sp. Taxonomy (GTDB): domain Bacteria; phylum Bacteroidota; class Bacteroidia; order Cytophagales; family Cyclobacteriaceae; genus Algoriphagus. The sequence continues at coordinate 545,566 of JAQSDM010000009.1, forward strand.
TACTTTCAAATGGCAAAACTGTTTCTGTATCCGGTTTACCTCCGGAAGTAGTCTATTCCCGAAAATTCAATTTCACGGATTCTCCGACAGAAGAAAACGATACTTTTGGAAGAAAGCAGAAACCAGTTCCAAGCCTGAAAAACGCAGCAGCTGGCGCAGAAGCGGAAGTACTCCGAAAAGTCCTCGAAGAGGTAAAGTATAATCGAACAAAAGCTGCTCAACAATTGGGAATAGATCGGAAGACCCTATTTAACAAAATGAGACAATACGATCTGTAAAGGCCAACTTTTGACCACTCTTAATTTTGAATCGGGAATTGCCCAATTTGGGATTTTTTGCCCCGATTCGAAGTTGGAGATTTTTTGACAACAGAATCAAATATTGTCAGTACGGACCTCAGGAGGCTAATTTCAGACTGTTTTGAAGCCCTAAACACTTTTCTTTCAATCATTTTTTTTCAATTATCCATCTGGCACTTCAATTGAAAACAGATAGATATAAACGAAGTCTTTTATGAATGTCAGAAACCAACCAACTGTTATTATTCCTTTCATTTTGAAAAAAATTGGAAGCCAGGTTCTAGCTGACCGGATGAATGATTTGCTCTCTGACTTCAATGTGTTTAATCAAAATGTCAAAGGATTCCATTGGAATTTCATAGGACCAGACTTCTTTGATCTTCATGAAAAATTCGAAGACTTGTCCGGAAAATTATCTCAGGACATAAGCAAATTGGCCAATTCAATCCGGATGACCGGGTATGAGCCTCTTCATTCCTATTCCGATTATCTTAAAAACTCAATTCATAAAGAAATCACCGGAGTCAATTCTGATGAAGAAAGTATCCTGTGTGTGATTGAAGGATTGACAAGCTTGATCTTATCCTGCCGTATGTCGGCAATAGAAGCTGAAGAGGCTGATGAGATGTTTACAGAGAAAATGTTAAGGCAATTCGCATTCGAATTGGAAAACGAATTGTGGGTCTTTACGATGTTTGCTAAGTATTAAAGCAGGCACTGTATTCCACAATAAAACCGCGGGGTGAGCCGCGGTTTTTTTTTGCCTCATACTTTTTCATGGATTTTCGGATTCTTATTTCGTGAATTATGGGAATAGGTATTTGGAGATTTTCCCTAAAACGACTGCCAAAAAAGTCGGGTTTTAAATCATTCTTATTCTAAAAACTATTTACCCTATAAATTTTGTAGGGTAAATAAATTTGCTCTATTTTTAGGCTTCTATTCATATCCCAAGAATTCACCACTATGGAAAAAGTCCTGATCAGATTGAAGAATGAGCCATTTTGGGCCATGTTCTTTGCTTTTTCTCTTATGATGTTTGGACTTGTGGTAACTCATACTTTTTCGGAGGCGATCAAAAGCTGGGAGATTGACATGGAAATGTTCTTGTGGTTTTTGTTGGTTGGATTCGTGGCTCAGAGTATTGATGGAGCCTTGGGAATGGCATATGGGATTAGCTCCAATTCAATCCTGCTAGGAATTGGAATTCCGCCTGCTGTGGCATCTGCCTGGGTTCATTTTGCCCAGGTTTTTACGAGTTTGGCTTCCGGTATTTCTCATTGGAAAATGGGAAATGTGGATTGGAATCTGGCGAAAAAATTATTGATCCCAGGCGTTTTGGGTTCGGTAGCGGGTGCCTTCTTACTCTCCAATATTGACGGGGAAGTAGTGAAGCCGGTGATTGCTTTGTATCTCTTTGTGATGGGAATTGTGGTATTGAGAAAAGCATTTAAAAAGAGAAAAGCAAATTTTAATGTGAATAGCAGAAGTCTGCCTTTGCTTGCAACAGCAGGAGGATTTGCTGACGCGGTCGGAGGCGGGGGTTGGGGTCCAATCGTAAACGGTACTTTATTGAGCAAAGGGAAAATCCCACGCTATGCCATTGGAACGGGCAATTTTGTCGAGTTTTTTGTTTCCTTGGCAAGCGCAAGCACCTTTTTGTTTTTTGTAAAAGAGCTTAGCCTTGCACCTGTCCTTGGCCTGATCATTGGCGGAGTGGTGGCAGCACCATTTGCTGCCTATATCTGCAAGCTGATCAAGCCAAAATATTTGATGATAGGAGTGGGGCTGCTGATCATTTTTCTAAGTATCAGGACATTCTACATGACGCTGGAATAAAGAAACTCTTTGGGTTCATGAGATTTTTGTTTCAGTCGACAATAAATCTCCGATGCTATCCAAACGAGCCAAATACGCCATTAAAACCATTCTTTACCTTCAGGATTACACGGATGAAATGCCGGTTTAGGCCAAATTAATTTTGGAGCGGGATAATATTCCATACAAGTTTTTGGAAAATATTCTTCGTGATCTTAAAACCCATCAACTGGTCAAAAGTGTGAGGGGAGCAGAGGGAGGATATGCATTGGCAAAAGATCCGTCAGAGATAAGAATTGCGCAGATCATGCGGGTGGTGGATGGCCCGATTGCTTTGATTCCTTGTATTTCGGAGCGGTTTTATGAAGCTTGTGCAGAATGCGAAGACGAAAAAACCTGTCGAATCCGTAAGCTTTTTGCGGAAGTCAGAGTTGAAATGATTCCGATTCTGGAGCGCCCAATAACAACGATTGCAGACGTAGTCAGAAAGCCCTGAACAAAAAAAAACGGCAGTTAAGTAACTGCCGTTTTTTTCTAAATTTTTTTGATGAATTAAGCCAATGCCTTCTGGCAAAATTCAACACATTTTTGAACTTCCTTAATTGCATCCGATCCCTCTGGAACCTGATATTCCAATTCAATGGTTGCTGGAAATTTATACTTGTTTTTGCTCATCAACTGCAGCATTTCTTTGATCGGCGTATCGCCGGTTCCCCAGGGTAAATTTCCTTTTCCATTTGCAGGAGTTTGACGATCCTTGGTGTGCATACTGAGGATTCTGGAATGTTGCTTTTCAATAAGGGCAATCAGATCCGTGTGGCCGGCAGCGATGTAGTGACCGGCATCCAGGTTCAGCGCATTTTTCGGGCTTTGCGCCAGTGCAGTATCCCAGAAGGTAAATGTCTCTTGCTCGTGACCATGGTATCCAACAGACATTCCGTATTGCTCACCCATTTTGCCAAGCTTCATCGTATGTGCATCGTCAGAAGGATGCTCCAGCGTCACGTGAGTTGCACCGAGCGCTTTTGCCGCTTTCATTCCGTAAGCGATATCCGAATCTGTATTGTTTTGTCCAAAGGCATTTGGCTTAAAAGCATAGATGCTTACACCTCCGTCTTTGTACATTTTCCTTACTTCTTCAAATTTTTTCATATCTGCTTTTGCTCTCCACTCAGACACCACCTTATTGTAGGCATCAGCCTGTGCACGGATTTCCGCCAGTTCTTTGGTTTCATCTTCTGTCAGCGTTTCACCTCTCCTTTGTTTTCCTCCGAGCTGGAAAGATCTCATGCGGTTGAAAGTAGCGGCCGGCATTCCTGCAAACGTCTCCGCAGGATCTCCCATCAGTTCGATTGCACTGATTCCGCAATCTTTCACGTATTGAAGAGTTGCCTCAGCACTTTGATCGGGTAATGATCTGAAAGAGTAGGTGATGCATCCGATTTGGACTCCATTGATCATGGAATCAGGTTTGTTCCATGATTTGATGATGGATGGAGCGCCTTGTAGCCAGGAAGGAGTCAAAGCCAATCCTGTAGCTCCGAGTGCTGATTTTATCAAAAATTCTCTTCTGTTTTTCATCTGTTTGTAATTTGTTTTTGAATGGTCAGATGGAATCTCGCATTACTGATAATCATCCCAGTATGTGACGTTTTCGTCATGCTCGATTTCATGGTGTTTTGGGTTAGGTAATAGGTGTAAGGAGACTTTAACTCTTCAACTTAGCATAAATTTTCATTGCTTGCGCAAAAATCAGCTTTGTATTCTATTAAGAGGTTTGATTGGTGAAAATTGAGTTTGAACGTGATTTTGAAATGAAAAAAAAATAAGATGTCAGGTTTCGTTGTTATTTTCCAGCAACGTTTGGATTAACGACGAGAAAAGGGATTTTTTGAAATAAATGGATTTTAGAGCTGATGAAAAAATGATGATAAAACTCCTTAAAGGATTGGGAATTGTCCTGTTGCTGGTGACTTGTGTATTCGCTCCAGTAAAGGCTCAGTCGGATGATCAAAGCTCTTTGCTTTGGAAAATATCAGGGAACGGATTGACTGAGGAATCCTATTTGTTTGGAACAATTCATATCATCTGTTCTGACGAATTTCTGATGGATGACCGGATCAAAAATGCTTTTCAATCCACCGATCAATTGGTCATGGAACTGGATATGTCTGATCCTGATTTGCAGCAGAAGATGGCTGCTATCTCCATAAACCCCGGAATGAGGAATATTCAGGAAGATATGGATGCGGAAGACGCAAAAGCTCTTGATGATTTTCTGATCAAGTCTTATGGAGCCGGTTTGGCACAACTTGGGGTTTTAAAGCCCTTTGTGCTGACTTCCATGGTGATGATCAAGCAGCTTCCCTGTGAGGAGGTGGTCAGCTACGAAGAGTTTTTCACCAGTCTTGCAACTGACCAAAAGAAGCCTGTCAAAGGTCTTGAAACCGTTGAATATCAGATGGGGATTTTTGATCAAATACCGGCAGAGTTGCAGTTGGCAGAGTTGGTCAAAATGGTGACGAGTGATGAGTCTGAAGCAGAATTTGAAAAGATGGTAGAGACTTACCTTTCAGAAGATTTGGATCGGCTATATGCAATCATGAAAGACTCGGACTCAATGGTGAAATATCAGGATATCATGCTGGACAATCGGAATCGAAACTGGGTCACTGAGATGGATTCTTCGATGAGGAATTCATCGGTGTTTTTCGCAGTAGGAGGTGGCCACCTCGCTGGGGAGAACGGAATTATCAATTTGCTCCGCAGAGCAGGATACAAAATGGAACCTGTCAAAAATTAAAATTCACTAAGATCGAATTCAATATTTCGAAAATAATCGGGTCACTCTGGGACCTATTCAGATTAATTTAAAGCGTTTAATCATTGAAAAGGATGATAAATGATAGCTTTTGAACCCTGATTTTTTTGTATTTTAGATTAAAGTAAATTTTAACAATCGTACACATGGAAAAGCCAATAAATCTCCGAATCACAGAGGGAGTCCTCTTACATGAGCTTCATTTCCGTACTTCTCTCAGCAGCGGACCTGGAGGGCAGACCACCAATAAGATTCAATCAAAAGTGCAACTGCTTTTTGATATTCAGAACTCAATTTACCTGACTGATGATGAGAAAATAACCCTCTTTAAAAAGCTTCCAAAAAAAATCAATGAGGATGGAATGCTTTATTTGTCAGCACAGGAAAGGAGATCTCAGCTTGAAAACAAGGAAATTGTAATCAAAAAATTCAAGGATTTGCTTCTGAAGACTTTTGAGCCAAGAAAGACAAGGAAAGCTACCGAAAGAACAAAAGATTCGATCGAAGAAAGACTAACCGACAAGCATGCCACAGGTGAGAAAAAAGCCAGCAGGCATTGGGAAACCGGGGTTGAGAATATTGAAGAGGCATAATTACTTAAAACTCTTTAAAAACCTCAGATTCAAAATCTGAGGTTTTTATTTTTTGTCTTGATTACGCGGCTTGGCTGAGTCATTTTTTTTTACGCTTGCGAGAACAACCGAATTGTATTAATCAGGAGGAAAGCCAACCAAGAATCGGGAGAGAGGGTAAATAGTTACTGTTTTGAGGTAACTTGCAAGTCAACTGATTTTCTGTTTTTCGCCTGATTCCTTGTGTTTAATATCTAATGTCTGCCTTTAAATCCATCAACCAGCGCCTTTCTGAAGGAGTTTTTCTGCCTGAACTGGAATTCCAAACTGCGAGAAGCGGCGGGCCGGGAGGTCAAAATGTCAATAAAGTTGAGACAAAGGTTCAGCTCAGTTTCAACGTTACTAATTCAGCATTTTTATCTGAGGAAGAGAAACTGATTTTACATCAGAAACTGGCTAACAAGATCGATCAGGAAGGTTTTTTGCATCTCCAATCTCAGGAGAAACGGTCTCAGATTCAGAATAAGGAATTAGTGATCAAGAAGTTTGGAGACTTGCTTCGCAAAGCTTTTGAAAGGAAAAAGATCCGGAAAGCTACCAAGCCAGGCAAAGGTGCAATCGAAAGAAGATTAAAAGAGAAGAAATCCAATGCAGATAAAAAGTCAAATCGGGGATGGAAGCCCTGATTTATGAATTAAGATTTATGAAATAAGATTTGTGCAAATCATAAATCCTAGATCATATATCTAAGATTTGTACGAGGAGTTTTTCACAGACTTTTTCGCTCAGTGTTTCACCCGGATGATTGAGGTAACTGACGACAATGCTATGGTCGTAGGCTTCTTTGGAAAGTATGTGCAATTCGGTTCCCAAACTCAGATTTCGGCTATTCAAAAACTCTAAAAATTCAGTCGAGGAATTAGCCAATGCGGCAAGGATTACTGTCTGACCAGCCTTGATTTTTGAAAGTGATAAGTAATTGATTTCCTGTATCCTGCCCTGTTTATCCGGAATTGGAGATCCATGTGGATCGATGGTTGGGAAACCCATCATTTCGTCCATTCTTTCGAAGAGTTTCGGGGCATGAATATGTTCAATCTGCTCGGCAATTTCATGAACTTCCTCCCAGCCAAATCCCATTTTATTCACCAAAAACATCTCAGTTAAGCGATGCTTTCGGATGATCAAAGCGGCTTCTTTTTGTCCTTTTGAAGTCAGCGTTACCGGCTTATACTTTTCATAAATCAGCCAACCGCTTTTCTGCAAAGTCTTAACCATGCTATTAACTGTTGGCATGCTGACTTGCATCTGATTGGCGAGGTCGGAGATATTGACCTCACCCTGTGGATTGGCGAGGTTAAAAAGTGATTTCAGGTAGTTTTCTTCAGTTTGTGATGCCATCTCTAAATCCTTGAGTCGCCAAATATTAAAAAAAATTATTGAAAACAATTATGTTAGATGAATCTAACAATATACTTTTGCCGTATCTAATAAACATATGCGCCAAATCATATTTTTAATCTTTCTTCTGGTCTTTACAGGTTTCCAGGGATTTGCCCAAACCTTCAAAATCTCGGGAAAAGTTTTAGCGGGTTCCGAACCGTTAGAATTTGCCAATGTTTTGATCAAGGGAACATCGAAAGGAGCGGTCACAGATGCAAATGGTGCTTTTTCAATTTCAATAGATCAAGCCGGAACTTATGCAATCCAGGCTTCCATGATTGGTTTTCAAACCGATCAAAAAACGATTAAAATCCCACTTGAATCTGCTTCTGAATTAATTTTCAATCTAAGTGAAATGGATGGAGGACTGGATGAAGTCGTAATCAGCGGTACAATGCAAGAGGTTTCGAAGCTTGATAGCCCTGTTCCGGTGGAAGTATACAAATCAGATTTTTTTCGAAAGAATCCAACGCCTTCGATTTTTGAATCACTTCAAAATGTAAATGGCGTCCGCCCTCAAATCAACTGTAACGTCTGTAATACCGGAGATATTCATATTAACGGTTTGGAGGGTCCGTACACGATGGTTCTGATTGACGGAATGCCGATTGTGAGTGGCTTGGCAACGGTTTATGGATTGACAGGAATTCCGCAGGCTCTGATCGATCGGATCGAAGTGGTCAAAGGTCCCGCATCCACGCTTTACGGTTCGGAAGCTGTTGGCGGGCTGATAAATGTGATCACGAAAAGGCCTGAATCAGCACCAAAGCTGGCAATTGATGCTTTTGGAACAGGCTGGGGGGAAGTGAATCTGGATCTGGGAATTCGCTCGGACTGGGGAATGAAAGTTCAGTCTCTAACCGGAATTAATGGATTCTATTACGATAATCCGATTGATAACAATGGAGACGGATTTACGGATTTGACACTGGCGAAAAGGATCTCAGTTTTTCAAAAATTGAACTTCATTCGGCCTGAAAATAAAGTCTTTAATCTGGCTGGTCGGTATGTGTATGAGAATCGTTGGGGGGGAGAAATGAACTGGGCACCGGAGTTTCGTGGGGGTGATGAAGTTTACGGCGAAAGCATTTACACCAGTCGTTGGGAGACTTTTGGATCCTGGCAATTACCGGGTTCAGAAAACATAAATTTTCAGTTTTCTGCAAATGGACATAATCAGAACTCAGTCTATGGAACCACGGTTTACATAGCTGATCAATACGTAGGTTTTGGCCAATTTACCTGGGCAAAAACTGTCCAAAAACATAACCTGTTACTTGGATTAGCCTATCGCTATACTTTCTACGATGACAACACTTCTGCCACTTCAAACGAATCCGGTGGATTAAATCAGCCTTCGATTACACATTTGCCTGGGATTTTTCTTCAGGACGAAGTCAAACTGACTGAAAATCAAAGCTTGCTTTTGGGAGCAAGAGTTGATTACAATTCGCTCCACGGAACCATCTTCTCCCCACGGGTTAATTACAAGCTTTCATCAGCTGACAAAGGAACAGTTTTCAGACTTTCCGCAGGAAATGGGTTTCGGGTAGCCAATGTTTTTACCGAAGATCACGCTGCGCTGACAGGAGCCAGGGAGGTTGTTTTCACCGAGGAACTGAAACCAGAGCAAAGCTGGAATATGAATGCCAACCTGGTTAAAAAGATCTATACCACATCCGGCACTTTTATCGGATTTGATGCGAGTGCCTTCTACACCTATTTCACCAACCGAATTATCCCGGATTACGAAACCAATCCCAATCAGATCATCTATTCAAATTTGGATGGATCCGCTGTTTCAAAAGGGGTTTCCCTGAATATTGATGCCGCTTGGTCAAATGGATTTACTGCAAATGCCGGGGCCACGCTAATGGATGTGAGCATCGAAGAGGAAGGAATCAAAACGCGTCAATTGCTCACTGAAAAATTTTCGGGCGTTTGGTCAATTGGATATGAGTTTATCAGATTGGGTTTGTCGGTAGATTACACCGGCAATATCTACAGTCCAATGAGGTTGCCACTTTTGGGAGAATTGGACGACAGGCCGGAATATTCGCCTTGGTATAGTATTCAGAATATCCAGTTGACCAAAAAAATAGGAGAGAAGTGGGAAATTTATGGCGGTGTAAAAAACCTGCTGAATTTCACCCCACCGACAAACAGTATTGCGCGGTCCTTTGATCCTTTTGACAAAAATGTTGTTTTCGCACCGGACGGTTCGGTGGTTCCAACTCCCGAAAATCCAAATGCACTTACCTTTGACCCTAATTATGTTTTCGCACCAAATCAGGGGATCAGAGGATTTTTAGGAGTGAGGCTGACCCTTTGAATGTTAGATTTTAGATGTAAGATTGAGTCAAATCATATGTCATAAATCCGAAATCAGAAATTCAAAAATTTATTTTTTCCGGCTTTTTAAAGTCATAAAGAAAAGCGTGAATCCTGAAGCAATCGTGACCAAACCAAACAATGAGAAAGCTCGCAAAAGAATGTTGTTGAAATTGTCCCGACCTGCGTAATCCATCGTGTGAAACATCCAAAGGAAATCAAACCAACGCCAGCTGCTGTGTCGGACCCGCTCAAAATTTCCGCTTTTTGCATCTATGTAAGCGGTTAGATTTTCGGGATGATCAAAGTGAACTGCCCAGGCAGGAAGCGGCCTACCGCGGTATTCGTGATGCGAACCGGTTTCGGTCAGGTATTCAGCTGACTTAACTTCAAAGTCGCCTTTGATGAATATTTTTGCAATTTCTTCGGCTTCCTCTTCAGTGATTTCTCCTTTGGGTTCACCGGTTTGAGCATTGAAAAGTAAAGATTCATTGACCCAATAATAGGGCTGGTGCTTTACAAATCTGAGTTCCATTTTTGAGATCTCCAGCGTAGAATCCAACTGATTCAAATCAACAAGGGTGGTTACCGGCTGATGCATCATATGATCCTGATGGAAATGATCTCCGTGAATCTCATCAATATCTGTCCAGCTGAAATAAAGTCCGCTAATTGTCCAAAAAAGGAACTGGATTCCAATAAAAACACCCAGAAATCGATGAATTCTCCGGGCGAAGTATTGATTGTTTTTGCGCATGGTTGAGGCAGAGAAAAGGTTAAAGGGTTATTGGTTATTCCGAGTTTCAGCTAGGATAATTGTCGACTGACGACAGTCTACCGACCACAGCACGCTTTTTCGAACTTCAAACCTTAATCTATTTGGCTACCAGTAAGAAAGCGTATAAACATTTTAAATTTATTTTAAATATTCTATTCCCTAATCCCCAATCTCCATTCTCTTATCTCTTATCTCCAATCACTTTTCCATCAGTTTCAAAATACAAATGATAATGCTTGCTGCAACCCGGGTTGAAAGCTGCCTGGCATTTTGGGCAAGTATTATCGCTGCCCATGTATTCATTGATGGTCAATTCCGTGCCGCAAACTCCACAAAGTATTGCTTTTGAATCGAATTCAGCCTGAGGCCAAACTTCTGGTTTGTGGTCTGCAGTTTCTTCGTGACAGCTGAAGCACGGATAATATTTGTCACAGCATTTGAACTTGATCGCAATTACATCGAGTTGGGAATGCCAGTGGACACATCTGGTCTGCTGGTCCACAGGCTTTCCAAATATGTTGATTCCATTTATTCTGGAGGAAACGACTGGAAGCATGACCGGATTTTGCTGAGCTGATAACGTGCCTGAAATTAGAATGAATCCTAAAAGAAAGACCAGAGTTTGGAGTGATTTCATTGGTGATTTTTCAGAATCGAAAGATAAGATTCATGTCTTTCACTTTTCAAGGAACCTCTGAATTTTATGCGAACGGAATCTCTTCCGAAATTCCCGCATCCAAAATTCCCAAAGCTGAATAGGAAATGACATTTTTCACCTTAACCCACTATTCCTTAATCCTTTTAACCATTAACCTAATTACCAATAATCAATTAACCCATTTCCTCAATAAGTGAACATTGCCCCGATTCCCAATCCCATGTCGCTGTCATAATGAGAAGATGCTGAGATATACTTGGTGACGATATAGCGTGCGCCAAATGCATATTCCAGATCCGAATTGACCATTCCCCAAAGTCTTGCCCGCTTGGTGATTGGAATATCATGGCGGCTCAACTGAAGTCTGACATATCCGGTATGATCAACTTTCAAATCAGCCTCGATAAACCAGGGTGCGATATATTGAAATCCAAGATGAGCTACATTTCTATTGTCCTTTGTATTGGTTTGACCAAAAATACTTTTCTCATCTTCCCCGCCTTCGCGATATCTGTAATCCCAGCCTACATAAGCAAAAGCAAATTGATTTCGACCCAAAAGCCTTCCGAAGTGACTTTCTGTTTCATATCCTGCTTTGGCATTCAGCCCAACTCTCCATTCTGTTTGCATCATCCATCGCGTGTTCATCAGGGTGACTTCACCATCCGAACCGTTGCTTTCCAAACCAACTTCTGCTCCCAGATAGAAACGGCGATCATCCGCATAGACTTTCTTCAAAGCATAGCGTGGATCGGGGATCTGAGGATTTGGGGGCGTGTTTTCATAGGTGAAAATCCGACCCATTCCTGCCATCATATGATAGAGGATGTGGCAATGAAAAAACCAATCACCATATTCCTCCGAGGCATTGAATTCGATCGTATCAGTCTCCATCGGCATGATATCCAGGACATTTTTCAACGGTGAATATTCCTCCATTTCATTGACGATTCGGAAAAAATGCCCGTGCAAATGCATTGGATGCCGCATCATGGAGTTATTCCTCAAAATGATCCGAATATTTTCCCCTTGTTTGATCAGGATTTTATCACTTTCCGAAATAGTCTTATTGTCCAGCGTCCAGACATATCGGTTCATGTTCCCTGTTAACTCAAACTCCAGTGTGCGAACCGGTCCCTCGGGAAGGGTGGTTTTGACTGGTGATTTCAGCATGTTATAATTCAGGGTTACCATTTCTCCCGGATTCAACTGCATGCTATGGTTCATCTTGCCATGGTCCATTTTAGTGGAATCCATATTTCCGGACTTCATTTTGGAATGATCCATCATACTGTGATCCATTTTGGTGGTATCCATTTTTTCAGCTCCCATTTCAGAATGATCCATTTTCTCAGGATTCATTTCCTTTTGGTCCATTTTAGAATGATCCATCGTGCTATGATCCATTTTCTCTAGTTCCGAAGGCAAAGTTTGGGCTGGCTCGGTAAATTCCCGATACATGACTGCATTCATATCCATTTGTTGGAGACTCATGTTCATGCCCATATCGTTCATTTTGCCACCGATGGTCATCATGTCATTCATCATCTGCATCCCTTCGAAATAATCAAGTCGGGGCAGGGGAGTTGCAGGAAGCTTTTCTCCTGAACCCAACCAAACAGACGCTGAACCCATCCGATCCTCGGAAGTGGAGAGGAACTCAGCCATTTCTCCTGATTCAGGCACGGTTACTTCCACATCGTAGATTTCCGAAACCCCGATTATCAATCGGTCAACTTCTACAGGCTCCACGTCCATCCCGTCTGAGGCGACGACTGTGATTTTTCCTCCGGAATAAGTCAGCCAGAAATAAGTGGATGCGCTTCCGTTGATGACTCTCAGTCTGACCTTCTCGCCAGGTTTGTATTGTCTGCGTTCGATGCTGTCTTTTCCGTTGACCAAAAATTTCTCGTAATACACATCGCTTACATCCATCGCATGCATGCGCTTCAGTTCATTGTTAAATTTTGTTTTCAGCTTTCCTTCTCCGATTGCTTCTGCATAACTCTGAACCGAGTTTTTCTTAACCATGTACCAATCCGTTGCATAATGGAGTGAACGCTCTATTTGATGAGGATCCTCGTCGGCCCAATCGCTGAGAAGGACTACTTCTTCATTTTTTGGTTTTTCATCTCGCTTATGGATCACAAGAGCCCCGTACATTCCGACTTGCTCCTGAAGCATTGTGTGCGAATGGTACCAATAAGTGCCGTTTTGCTTTAGTATGAATCGGAAAGTATGCGTTCCGTGCGACTTTACCGGAGCGGTGGTGAGATAGGGAACACCGTCTTGCTCGTTGGGAATAATAAGTCCGTGCCAGTGAATGGAAGTCTCGTGGTGCATTTTATTGTGCACACGAATAACAGCTGTGTCGCCTTCGGTGAAATGCAAAGTAGGCATGGGAATCTGACCGTTGACGGAGATTCCCGGCTTATCTTTTCCGGTGAAATTGACAATAGTGTCTCTGACATAGAGATCGTATTCGACAGTTTTTTGAGCGAAAGCCTGGAAAACAACCGAGAATAACCCAATAAAAAGGACTACTGCTTTTTGGTAGAAATTCATATGGATTTACTTACTGTTGGTGAAGTCAAGACTGACTTTCACTTTTTCCCAAGTCATGGAAAGAGTTCCTTCCGAAGATGAGTGTTCGGTGATTTCGTAAGTGAGTCGCTCGGCAAAGGTTTTTGCTTTTTCAGGTTTCACTTCCAATCGGATCAGATCTTCAGCCGCGTTGTATTCGTCAGTGAGGTGCTGATCCCAGCGGGAATTTAAAATAAGAATCCATTTCTTCTTACCAGGAATGGTGAAAAAGGCATATTTCCCAGCAGGAATAACTTTTCCGTCGATTCGGATGTCTTGGGTGAATTCCACAGTCGTGGCACGGTGTGCTCCCGTGACCCAAACCTGATCGTACCCTACCAAACCACCCCAAATCATTCTTCCCCGGACTGCAGGAGAAAAATAAGAAAGGGTGAAGTGATTTTCTCCAACCATCTGGTGAACGTCTTTTTGGATACTGCCCTTGACGGTATCCTGCTGAACCTGTGGATTTGCGCCATGATTTTCATGCTGCGCAAAACTTTCAGTTCCGATAAAAAACCCGGAACAAAACAGGCAAAAGCCTGGCAGGGAAATTTTAGAGTTTACGGCTCTGATGAGAGTAATCAGTTCTTTTTTCATAAGAGCTCATTATTTGGTTTTTGCCGGAATAGTTTCTTTCACACTTCCACATGCAAGCATTTTTGAACCGTAGTATGGGTTTTTAATGGCAGATTCAGTGCTCAGCCAGTATGTCTTTTTCATCGGGCAATATTGGTAGAACAGTTCCTGATTGCTCCATTTCTGACTTTTCGCTGCCTGATAAACGGTTGTTGAAACTGCTGCGAAGGCCGCTCTTTGCTTTTCGAGATCAGTAGTTTTTGCCATCGCTGCGACTTGCTTTTTCAGATCATTTTTTTGTGCAAATTCCGGAGAAGCATCAATACTTTTTTCCAGTTCAGCAACTGCCTGAGTGGACTTGGTGACATCGCTGGCAACCAGCGCATCTTTCAATTTTAGATAATTTGCAAGAATAGGACTGGTGGTTTGACCATGAGCAATCAATGCAAAGCCAAAGAATAACGAGAATAAGAGGATGCGTTTCATAGTTTTTGTATTTGATGTTTTGAGGATTGACTTAATATAGACGAAGGATCAACCTTCGGTTTTTTCGATTTTATAACCGGCTTTTTGGACTTTTTCGATGACTTCGCTTTCAGAAAGATTCTCCCCGTGAACAGACAAAATCTTGTTAGGGTTTGCGATATCTACTTCCCACTTTTCCACTGTTTCGGCAGAATTGAGATGAGGAGTTACTGTTGATATACAGCCGCCACACATGATGTTGGTTTTGAATTTCAGAGTTTTCATATTTTTAGAAGTTAGATTTTAGACATAAGACATAAGATTTCGGATATGTTATTTAAAGATTTAAGAATGAGATATAAGTCATAAGTTTTAAGACATAAGATTTAAGACATAAGATTTAGATTTGAATATTTCGCTTTTCATCGTTGTTGGTCGCTTAATCTCTTAATCTCTTAATCTCTAATCTCCCAATCCCCTGATCTCCAATTATATCTTCATTTTCTTCAGCCTCAAACTATTCATCACTACTGAGACGGAACTCATTGCCATGGCGCCTCCGGCTATCATCGGGTCCAGCAGGAAGCCGTTGATCGGGTAGAGGACTCCGGCAGCAATCGGGATTCCAATCAAATTATAGATGAATGCCCAAAACAGATTTTGCTTAATTCCATTGACAGTCAACGTGGAAAGGTTAAATGCCTGAGGGATTTTCTCAAGATCTGAAGTGATCAAAGTCATCTTAGCTACATCCATTGCAATATCCGAACCATGTCCCATCGCAATGCTGACATCGGCCTGAGCCAAAGCTTCTGAATCGTTGATTCCGTCGCCTACCATCGCAACGACTTTTCCTTTTGACTGAAGTTCTTTTATAAAATCAGCCTTGTCCGAAGGCATGACTCCTGCTTTGAAATCTGTCACCCCAACCTGACTGGCCACAGCTGCAGCAGTTTGCTGATTATCGCCCGTAAGCATATACACTTCGATACCTTTGGATTTGAGTTTTTCAATAGCTGATTGAGAGGATTTTTTTACCCGATCTGAGATAGCAATCAAAGCCAAAACCTCGAATTCATTTGCGAAAAAGATCACTGTTTTGGCTTCCTTGCTCCAGGTTTCAGCGATATGAAAAAGCTCGGAATCAATCTTCACCTTATTTTCAACAAGGAATTTTTCATTGCCGACCAGAAACAGACCTGAACCTTTCCATGCTTTGACTCCTTTGCCGGTTACGCTTTCGAACTTATCTGTCTGAATAGGTTCGATATTTTTTTCATTCAAATACTTCACCACAGCCTCAGCCAATGGATGCTCAGATTTGCTTTCGATGGAAAGGAGCAGGGACAAATACTTTCCCTCCTCCACTGTAAACTGAGAATTATCACTTCTCACTGCGACTGCCTCTTTTGACTGAACATATTGACTGCCAACTCCGACTTCTTCCTGTGACTGCTCACTTCGATTTCCAATTGCCCCTGCAAACTGAAAATTGACTACAGCTGGTTTTCCTTCCGTGATTGTACCTGTTTTATCCAGGATCACCGCGTTCACTTTATGTCCCAATTCCAGGCTTTCTGCGTCTTTGATCAAAATCTGGTTTTCGGCTCCTTTGCCCATTCCAACCATGATTGCGGTAGGAGTGGCCAAACCCAAAGCACAAGGACAAGCGATCACTAGCACAGCGACGGAGGTCAGCAAAGCGTGGGTGAACGCATCTTCACCACCCACCAGCATCCAAATCGCGAAGGTCAAAATTGAAATGGCGATAACGGTTGGGACGAAAATTCCTGCGATTTTATCTACCAGTTTTTGAACAGGAGCTTTACTTCCCTGGGCTTCCTGTACTTTCCGGATGATCTGCGAAAGCAAGGTTTCGCTTCCTACTTTTTCGGCGATGAACTGAAAACTTCCCCGCTGATTGACTGTGCCGGAAAAGACTTTTTCGCCCGCTTTTTTTAAAACAGGAAGAGGCTCACCGCTGATCATACTTTCATCGATGTAAGATTCTCCGCTGCTAACGGTTCCGTCTACCGGAATTTTCTCTCCTGGTCGTACGATGATTTCATTTCCAACCACCACGGACGCGATTGGGAGTTCTTTTTCCTGACCGTCGATGAGGACTTTCAGGGTTTTGGGCTGAAGGCCCATGAGCTTTTTCAGGGCTTCAGAGGTTCCTGATTTGGCCCGTTCCTCAAGTAGTTTTCCGAAGGAAATAAATGTGATAATTACCGTGGCGGCCTCGTAGTAAACATGCGGATGCACGCCTCGATTATGCCAGAATTCTGGAAAAAGCGTGTTGAACAAACTGAAGATAAAGGCAATTCCGGTGCTGAGCGCAACCAATGTGTCCATATTTGCTTTTCCAAACCGGGCTTGTTTCCAGGCATTGATGTAAAATCCTTGCCCGAAATAAAACAGGACCGGAATACTCAGTGCGAGAGAAATCCAACGACCCGGAATCCACTCCATGAAAAACATGCCTAGAATGAAAATCGGAAGAGTCAGAATCGCTGCTCCGATAGTCTGCTTTTTAACTTTTTCGTAATGCTCGTGTCGGGCTTCCTCTTGTGCGGCATTTGGATCTTCTGCATCTACGATCAGATCATATCCGATTGATTGCAAGGCTTTTTGAAAAGTGGCAGGTGCAACTTCTTTATTATATTCCACTAAAACGGTGTTCGAAGCAAAGTTGACCTGTGCGGAAATTACGCCATCAGTTGCACCCAGCATGGATTCCACGCTTGCGGCGCAACCTGCACAGGTCATTCCCAAAACCGGAAAGGTTTGTTTGACACTGGAGCCTTCCATTTCCTGTTCGGGAGCGCTTAGTTCTGCTGTTTTCATGATTTCCTTATTTTGAGTATACAAATTTGAGGAATCTGAAGTCGAAAAATGTTACAGAATTTTGAGGAAGATTTATAAGATTTTGAAACTCATTACAAGCTGAGGAACGAGACGACGCAATCTGATTCTGGGATTGAGTAAGAGGGTTTGTCGATCTGGGAATAGGGATTGGACTTCTACTTTGAAACTATGCACCAAGAGTTTATGGCATTCAGGATTGAAATTGAAGAGAGGAGTTCCCAATTCTGAAGGCGAAAATCAAATTTCATCTACCTGAAAAATACCTAGTACTAGGTATTTTTCAGCCACTATTGTAAGATATCTTTGAGCAAAGCGGGGGCTTAAGTGAACACTTTTAACCAATTGAATTTCTTTAATAGAAAAGTCCTTTTTGATTTAGGTATGAATTGTTTTAAATGGGTGTAGCATTCGCTGCACCTTTTTCTTTTTCTGGGAATTGGGTGATTGGGATCCAATGGTAATTGATACCATTTGGTACCGAAAATAAGTTTTGAAGGGTTAAATCAGTGTTCTTTTTTATGAAAAATACCCTGTACAGGGTATGTTTTGAAAAATCGGAGTGCCTTATCTTTGAGGAAAGCGGGGGCTTAAGTGAACACTTTTTACCAACGAATTTCTTTAATAGAAAATACTCCTTTTTGATTAAGGTCTAAATTGTTTCAAATGGGTGCAGCGAATGCTGCACCTTTTTCTTTGGTCTGGTTTCTAACCTAAATTTACCAGATCATTTTCAAGTTTGAGTGGGTGTTCCGATTCTCCTTCAATCGTTGGACTCTCGTCTAAAAAACTCAAAATTAACCGATGAATATCAGCTAATCTTGGTAAAAAATGATCTTCTTAGAATCAATTCCGGACCATCGATTATTTGAAAATCGTAAGTTTCTTTGAATTATTTGAAAATCGTAAGTATTCATTTGAATCCTGTTATCAAAATCCATCGGATTGATTGAAATTTGTAGCATCTATTTGATCAAACAGCAAAATGAATAAACAAACAGGACAATTCAGTAAATCAACTATCTCACTTTTGGTTGGTTTGATAATACTGATTTCCTCAAATGTTGTACTGGCACAGGATGCAGACAGCACTCCCACAATCCGGCAATTAAAGGCTGCTGTGACTGTTACAAATAATGGGATTTCAGTGATTCCTACCTTTATGCTGGGTAAACCTGCTGTAATGTTTGATCTGGGTGTTGGTGGAAAAAGGCTTTCATTTGAACCTCAATTCCGTTTTGCTCTGGAAGGCAAACCTTGGTCTTTTATTTTCTGGTGGAGATATAAAGCGGTTATGGGAAAGAAGTTTACGTTGAATCTGGGAGCCCATCCGGCCATTGCATTTCGTGAGACACAAATGATAGTCGATGGCCAAAGCCGGGATATGCTCGTAGCCCAGCGATTTTTGGCCACTGAAGTGGTTCCCACATTCCGGATTTCCGATAAGGTGAGTCTTGGACTTTATTATTTGCATGCGAATGGATTAGACAAGGGCACTACAAAAAACACGAATTTCATAGCATTGAACACTGCTTTCTCCAATATCCGGTTGATTGAGGATATTTCTTTGAAGCTCAATCCACAGTTATATATGCTGAAAATGGACGAACTCCATGGATATTATGTCACTTCTACTTTTACGGTCAGTAAAAAAGATTTTCCGCTTTCGGTATCCTCCATTGTCAATCAGGTAATCAAAACCGATATTCCCAGTAAAGACTTTGTTTGGAACTTGAGCCTGATTTATGCTTTCAATAAGGAGTATGTCAGCAAATACTAAATTTTGAAATAAGCCCAATAGAATTTTTAATCTCAGAAAAATGGAAAATGCCGAAACTTTGGAGGAGTTCTACAAAAGAAAGTTTGACCAGATTCCGGATAATTATCGAAATGAAATTGGCCATTTTAACCTTTTTCATCTTGAACCAATACTAGAAGGAAAGCCGACAGTCATTCCTTACAAACGACGGGATTTTTATAAAATCATACTGGTCAAAGGAAATAGTAAGGTTCACTATGCAGACCGGGTCTATGAGGTAAAAAAGCATGCTTTGTCATTTTCCAATCCCATGATCCCCTATAAATGGGAGCACCTTGACAATATGAGGGAGGGGGTTTACTGTATTTTTTCCAAGGACTTTTTCCATCAGTTTGGCCAATTCCACCAGTATGAGGTGTTTCAGCCTCAGGGTATTCATGTTTTCGAACTGTCAGATGAGCAGACCAAACAAGTGGAAGATATTTACAGAAGGATTGAGCGGGAATTTAATTCAGAGTATAAGTACAAATTCGATCTAATCCGGAACCTTGTCTTCGAACTGATCCATTTTGGATTGAAACTACAGCCTGCAGCAACGGTAGAAAAGCAACATATAAACGCATCCCAGCGAATAGCCAACCTTTTTAGCGAATTGCTGGAGCGGCAATTTCCGATCGAGGAATCCCATACGCATGTTCAACTCAGGACTGCTTCGGATTTTGCTAACCAATTAAATATCCACGTCAACCATCTCAACAAAGCAGTAAAAGAGAGTAAGCAAAAAACCACTTCTCAGCTTATTGGAGAGCGGATATTGCAGGAAGCGAAGATTTTGCTGAAGCACAGTTCCTGGAACGTAGGAGAAATTGCCTATTCTTTGGGCTTTAGCGAGGTGACACACTTTAATAATTTCTTTAAAAAGCAGGTGAAAGAGAGCCCTACAAGTTTCAGAAAAGGCTGAGGATTTTCGGGTTTTTGATGTTTAAAAAATGGTCTATAGAATTTTTTAATAGGTATGTCCGCAATCTTGCCACTAGTTTATTCAAACAATTGAAAATTCAAATGAACGTTTGATTTTTGATTTCTTCGGTCTTCCAACCCGCTGCTTAAAGAAAATTCGCTTACTGGCAATGAAGCGTTTATTCAGATTTTTTAAACCTGATCCAGACTCTTTCTCTCCCCCGAATGGTTTTTCTTAAATTCAGATGGAGTCATTCCCGTTTCCTTTTTGAATTGGGAACTGAGGTAGGCAACGCTGCTGTAGCCAAGTTTGAAAGCAATCTCAGAAAGGCTGAGTTGATCATAAAAAAGGAATTCCTTCACCCGCTCGATTTTCTGTCTGGTGATGTATTTTTCGATGGTGATGCCTTCTACCTGTGAGAAAAGTCTGCTCAATGAGGTGTATTCATGATCCAGTTTTTCCGCAAGAAAGGAAGAAAAGTTCTCGCTTAGACTCTCATCGCTGTGATGAATCTGCTCGATGATCAGAGATTTGGTTTGAGAGATCATCGCTGAAGTTTTGGATTCGAGAATTTCGAAGCCTTTGCCTTCAAGGGCAGTTGAAAGCCTTGATTTCAGAACATCTGAAACCTCCTGAGTCAGGGTTACTTTTCCCAATTCAATTCCTGAAAACCCGATATTCAAATCAATTAATGAATCTTTCACCGCTTCGATGCAGCGAGGACAAACCATGTTTTTGATAAGGAGGGTAGAAGACGGCATTTGAATAGAAGTTAGACTCGGTTTTAAACCATGAATTATAAAGGAATGGTTTCCGGAAGATTAAAATTCCTTTTTTTATTTCCGAGGCTAGTCTTTATTTAATTGAAGGAAACGATTTTCAAGATTTTCCGGTGGAAATCAGGCATTTTGGTTGTTTGAAGTGTCCAACGAAAATATTTGGTTCTTTTTTTACAGAACCAAGAAAACCTTTTTTACTTTTGTGCAGTTAAAAGACTATACCCAAAAGCTAAAACATGAACCTAAGTGAGAAACAGAGAGAATTGATCGAGAGAATCGGTGTCTTTCATGAGCATAAGGGCATGCAACCTCTGGTAGGAAGAATCATAGGTCTGATGCTTGTACATGAAGATGCAGAAGTGACTTTTGAAGAAATAGTAGAAGATTTGGGAGTAAGCAAAAGTGCAGTAAGCAATGCTCTCAACTTTTTGCAAGCCAAAGAGAGAATAGTCTATCATACCAAACCCGGTGATCGTAAACGGTATTTTAAACTTAAAATCCAGAACTGGAGCGACGAACTAGAAAGGGAAATAATGGACATCACCAAATTCAAAGAATTCATCGATGAAGTGATTACTGAGCGGGGAAAAAAACATGTGGAGTTTAACAGTTGTCTTCGTGACTTTTCTAATTTCTTAGTATTCTTCAAAAAAGAACTTCCTCTACTATTCGAAAAATTCAAAAAAGAACACGGTTAAAAAAAACAACTCATTTAGTTCTTTTAATACCGAACAAACTATTGCCTATTAAACTACTATTCCAACTCACATGCTACGAAAGTACCTGATTTATTCCCTGTTCCTTCTCGGTCCATTGGGAGTTATGGCTCAGACCACCTCTGAACCTATCGATTTACCGGACACACTTACCCTTAAAGAAAGCCTTCGTATTGGGCTTGAAAATAGCCGGTTGCTGAAAAAAGCCTATATAGATGAAGACAAGGCCAAATACCAACGGGACGAAATTCGTGGTTCCGGCCTTCCTCAATTAAAGGCTTACGGACAATACAACAACTTCATCAGCGTATATCCTCAGGCTTTACCGGGGGGAATTTTCGGCGGTGAACCCGGAGATTTGACTGTTGTCGCCTTCGGTGTGCCTCAGTCTTTGAAGGCAGGACTTCAGTTCAATCAGCTTATTTACAGCAATTCTTACCTGATCGGATTGAAAGCAGCCCGGACAGGAGAGGAGTTTTATAGCCTCTTGGCTCAACAAACAGAGGAAGATGTGATTCATGATATTTCTATGAATTTCCTGGCTACGGTTCAAATGGAACTTCAGAGAGATAACCTACTGGCAAATATTGATCAGCTGGAAGGGCTTGAGAAAATTCTTCAATCTCAGTACGAGAATGACCTTGCCAGAAAAGTGGATCTGAATCGGGTGAAAGTGAATCTGACCGCTATTCAAAGTGAGTTGGAAAACCTTGAAATTGGAATCGAACAGAGAGAAGGCTATTTGAAATTAGTGATGGGCGTACCGGTCAATTCGCCAATTATTTTGGACAAATCACTGGCAGATGGAGAGACTTTGGTAAGCAGTTTCGAAGTTCAGGAATTCATTCTGACGGATCGAAAAGACATACAGATTTTGGCTGTGCAGGAGCAACTGTATGAGTATGATTTGAAAAATATTAAATCAGGCATGATGCCTCAGCTTGTTGGATTTGCTGATTATAACCAAAACACGTTCTCCAATTCCTTTGATTATTTCAGCCAAAGTAAAATCTGGTATGAAGGCTTTTTGATCGGCCTTAAACTCGATGTTCCGATTTTTGATGGCCTGATCACCAAGTCGAAAGCAGCACAATCCCGGTTAAAGTCAAAGCAACTCGATTTGGATAGAATCCTTGCGGAGGATAATGCCAATCTGGAATATCAGAATGCAATCAATAAGTATTACAACTCCATCAATACGCTGGAATCCTTGAAGGATAACCTGGCACTTGCGAAAACTGTGCTTTCAGATACGGAGGTACTTTATAAAGAAGGATTGAGTCCTTTGACGGACCTTCTTGCGGCTGAGACCGCTATTCGGGTAGCTCAAGGCAGCTTCAACAATCAAATCATACAGGTAAGAATCGCCCAATTGGAGATTCTGAACTCTACCGGCAAAATCAAAAACCTGATCAACTAATATTCACGATGAAAAAATCAATTTTAATCATATCCCTTCTTATTGGGGTGGGAGCCATAGCTTTTACGCTTTTCAAAAACAAAGCTGAACTCAATGAGTCTGCTGAGCGAGCGATGAAAACCAGTGAGTTTATTTCAGTGACTACAGAGAAAGTCACTGAAAAAACGGTTAACAGAAATTTCGAAGCCAATGGTGTTTTTGAACCAAATCAGGAATTGAAACTCATGTCGGAGACTTCCGGAGCAGTGGTGAAAATCTTCAAAAGAAAAGGCGATTACGTAAAAAAAGGCGATGTAATTCTCCAGGTTGACGATCGCATGATTCGCTCAGAATACAACATTGTCAAACTTAATCGGGATCAGGCCGAGAAGGACCTTGGACGGTACGCGAACTTGGCTTCTGCCGATGCCATCACCAAAAAGCAATTCGAGGATAGCGAAAGAAGTTTTAAAATCACCGAAAACCAGATGATTGCTTTGCAAAAGAGATTGGATGATACCAGAATAGTCGCTCCGATTTCAGGTTTCATCAATGAAGACTATTATGAACTGGGTACTTTGATGAACCCGAATGTTCCAGTCGCTGACATTATCAATACGAATCCATTGAAATTGAAAGTGAGTGTTTCTGAAAATGAAATCTCCCGAATCAAGATCGGTGAGCAGGTTTCGGTAAGCGTCAATGCGGTCACAGGACAAGTTTTTACCGGCAAAATCAACTTCATTGCCCAGATTGCAGATGCTTCCTTCAAGTATGAAGTTATTTTGCTGATGAGCGGAAGCAACCTGGAAAAAATCAAGCCGGGTATGTTTGGAACAGCTGCTTTCCAGTTTTCTCAGGATGAAAAAGTCCTTCAAATCAACCGTAAATCCATTGCAGGAAGCTTGAAAGATCCGGGAGTATTCCTGATCAAAGACGGAGTAGCCGTGTATCAGAAAGTAGTCATCAATCCGCTGAACGACGGAACAGTGGAGATTCTGGATGGATTGAAGGCCGGTGATGAAGTCATTGCTTCAGGTCTGATCAACGTGAAAGAAGGTACTAAAGTCAAAGCTCAGTAAGCATGCATATTACCAAATTATCCATACAGAGACCGACGCTTGTCGTCGTACTCTTTACGGTGCTGACCCTGATGGGGATTTTCTCCTACAATCAGCTTTCGTATGAGCTTTTGCCAAAGTTTGAGCAGAATGTACTCACCATAACTACCGTTTATCCGGGTGCGGCACCTGCCGAAGTGGAAACTTCCGTGACCAAGAAAATCGAAGATGCAGTAGCTTCTTTGGAAGGAATTCAGACGATCAACTCTATCTCTCAGGAAAGTGTATCGATCGTGACCATTTTGATGGAAGGTGATGTGGATGTGGATCTTTCCGTCCAGGACGCTACCCAGAAGATCAACAAGATTCTCAATGATTTACCGCCAACAGCTGAGAGTCCAAGCATTGGGAAATTTGACATCGCAGACTTGCCAATTATGCAGATGGCGGTGTATTCAGATTTGGATCCGGCTATGTTTTATGACATGGTGAAAAACAGAATTCTTCCTTCGCTTTCGAAAATTCAGGGTATTGCCCAGGTGAACATGCTTGGCGGTACTGAGCGTGAGATCAGGGTAAGTTTGGACAGGAATAAGCTCGAAGCTTTTGGGATTTCCCCTCTTCAGGTGGTTCAGGTAGTCCGTTCTTCCAATTTGGATTTCCCTACCGGAAAGCTTAAAAGTGACGATACACAGATTTTGATCCGTCTGGCAGGTAAGTTCACTTCCCTGGAGGAAATGGAAAATCTTGTAGTCGCTTATCGCCAGAATGAGGCGCCGATTTACCTCAAAGAAGTTGCAGAAGTTCGCGATGATTTTAAGGAAACTGCTATTTTGACCCGTTTGAATGGGAATGCTGCCATTGGTTTGACGGTTCAGAAACAGTCTGATGCGAATGCTGTTGAGGTTTCGGATGTGGTTCGTGCGGAATTGAAATCGCTGGAGCAAACATTTGCCCAGGAAGGGTTGAAATTTGAAATGTATCAGGATGCCTCCGTGTTTACCCTGGAAGCAGCCGATCACGTGATCAAGGACCTGATCATTGCGATTGCATTGGTAGCTTTTATTATGCTTCTGTTCTTGCATAGCATCCGAAATGCTGTGATTGTAATGATCGCTGTACCGGCTTCTATCATTGCCACATTTACGGTGATGTATCTGGCAGGCTTCACCTTGAACCTGATGAGTTTGCTGGCGCTTTCTTTGGTGGTGGGTATCTTAGTGGATGACGCGATCGTTGTGATCGAAAACATTTATCGTCACCTCGAAAAAGGGAAATCAATCACTCAGGCTTCCTATGATGGTATCCGGGAAATTGGTTTTACGGTAGTTTCGATCACCTTAGTAATCGTGGTAGTATTCGTGCCATTATCGATGACGGGTGGATTGATTGCCGGAATTCTGAGCCAGTTTGCTATAACCGTAGCGAGTGCCACCTTGATTTCGCTGGTGGTTGCTTTTACCTTGATTCCTTTACTTACTTCCCGTTTTTCAAAACTGAGTCACCTCAGCAAAACATCGTTCTTCGGCAAGTTTGTCTATGGCTTCGAGTCAGGAATCAATTCTTTGATTGCCTTTTTGACAGGAATGCTGAGTTGGGGATTTAAGAACAAGATTGCCTTGATGGTTATTACTGTGGTTTTGTTTTTCTCTTCGTTCCTTTTGGTAATATTTGGATTTATTGGAAGTGAATTTATCAGTCAGGGTGACCGTGGTGAATTCCTGATCCGGGTGGAGTTGCCAAAAGACGCTACGTTGGAACAAACCAATTTCAAAACTCAGGAAGTGGAAAACTACCTGAAATCTCTTCCGGAAGTTTCTCAGGTCTATACCACCATCGGTGTGACAAGTGGGGTTCTTACCGGAGCTCAGTCCGTTCCATACACTTCAGAAATTGCCGTGAAAATGGTGGACATCAAGCTTCGGGACCAGACTGCTCCGGATTTTGCCCGTGATGTAGAAAACTACCTGGAGGAAAACGTTACCGGCGCAGAATACACAGCTGTACCGATTTCGATCTTGGGTTCGGCAGATGAGTCTCCGATCCAGGTAATCGTGTCAGGTCCGGATAAAGACAGTGTGAAAGTAACCGCGACGAAGGTGAAGGAGATTTTGGAAAGTGTAAAAGGTGCACGTAAAGTAATCTCTTCTCTGGAAGAAGGTAACCCTGAACTCAAAATTGAGATTGACCGATTGAAGATGAATGAAGTTGGCCTGACCATGGACATGGTAGGGGGAGCTTTGCAGGTCGCTTTCAACGGAAATGACGATTCCAAATACAGTGACGGGGAATTTGAATATGATATCCTGGTCAGGCTGAATGAGTTTGACAGAAAGTCCATCTCTGATTTGGAAGAAATCACCTTTCTCAACAACAGAGGACAATTGGTGAAACTGGGGCAGTTTGCCAAAGTAACCCAGTCCGAAGGTGCAACCAAACTGGAGAGAAGAGACCGCGTTCCGTCTGTGAAGATTTCTTCCCAGGTGGCCGGTGTGCCATCCGGAACAGTGGGTGCTGAACTTACCGAAAAAATCAATCAACTGGATCTTCCTGAGCAGGTTCAAATCGCCTACGAAGGACAGATGAAAAACCAGTCTGACGGTTTTGGAAGTTTAGGACTCGCATTGGTCGCCTCCATTCTCCTGATTTACCTGATTATGGTAGCACTTTATGACTCTTATGTCTATCCGCTTGTGGTCATGTTCTCACTTCCAATGGCCTTGATCGGTTCATTCCTGGCTTTGGCATTGACCAAAGGAACCCTGACTATTTTCAGTATTATGGGTCTGATCATGCTCATGGGTCTGGTGGCTAAAAATGCCATCCTGCTCGTGGATTTCACCAATCAACTGAAGAGAGCAGGCGTCGAGGTTAAGACAGCTTTGATAAAAGCAGTGGAAAT
>JAQSDM010000009.1:572364-635402 GCA_029945945.1 Algoriphagus sp.
CTACTCTGGCTATGGTGATAGGCATGCTTCCGATTGCGTTTGCAGGTGGTGCAGGATCCGAATGGAAAAACAGCTTGGCGTGGGTTATCATCGGAGGATTGATTTCTTCCATGTTCCTGACTTTGGTGGTGGTACCGGTGATTTACTATCTCTTTGATAGATTCCTGTTCAAAATAGGAAAGTCAGAGAAAAAAGAAATCGAACTCGATGATACTCCGGTAGAAGAATTTGAATCCGAGGCTTCCGAATATGTTTAAAATTATTGGTGCTTAACTAATTGAAAAATAAATCATTGAATTGTTTCACTAAAAGTGAATAAAGATGAAAGGATATAAAGAATTGAGAAAGATTTCCAGAGTTTTTCAGGACTATGGAATAGTACTGACAGGAAAGAGAAAATACGATCGGTTCGACCGTGACCTCAAAATGGACAAGGTGTTTGTGATGGGTTTGATCTTTGAGTTGGAATACCAGCTCAAGAAACAGCTTTCAGATGAGAAGGTAGAGGAAGTAAAAGCCCCAGCCCAGATTATAGAAATGTTGATGAATTGATAAAAAAATTGCCCGGGGGTTTCCGGGCATTTTTTTTGTTTAAAGCATAACTGACCTCAGATGAAATATTCGAGTATCAGGTAAAACAGGGAAGGGCAGAGCAGGCAACCCAAGCCTGTGTAGAAAGTTGCGGTGACAGCACCATAAGGAACCAGTTTGGGATCAGTGGCTGCAAGACCTGCTGCAACTCCGCTGGAAGTGCCCATCACTCCTCCAAAAGCCATCGCAGAAGCGGGGGAGTTCAATCCTATTCTTGGCGCTAAAATGGGAGTGAGGATAGTGACTGCAATCGTTTTGACTACACCGGCTCCAATACTTAACGCCATTACTTCAGAACTTGCGCCGATAGCTGCCCCGGTCACCGGACCTACAATATAGGTACAAGCTCCGGCCCCGATTGTCACCAAACTAACTGCATCCCGATATCCCCAGATCCACGCTAACGCAACACCTGCGATAAAAAAGACGGTAATTCCAAAGAAAAGTGAAACCAAACCAAGCAATCCACTTTTCTTAATCAGAAGAAAACTTGCACCCATCGCAGTCGCGACAATCGCAAAATCACGGAACATAGATCCTCCTAAAGTTCCCAGACCTTTGAATATGGAAATATCAGCCAGGCCCTTTTCTCCTCCGGAAAATTCCCCTCCTAAATAGCCCAATACCAACCCGATAAATATGGCAATCGCCGAACCCGGGATTTTTCCTTTCAGGACTTTTTTGGAGAAGATATCAGAGAAAAAAGTCAGTAAACCGACAAGTAGAAAAGCTACAATCAGCCCGTTTTGGTCAATTACTTTTAGAAGTTGCTCCATTTCAAGCGGATTTGACAGACTTGACGATCATAGGGAAAATCAAAAATGCAAGTAAAACGGGAAGGACTCCTGCAGCGATTGCCAGACTTCCGCTTGAGATAGCTGATTTTACATTCAGGCTTGCTGCCATCGCAATCACCACAGGAATGTAAAGCTTATTCCAAAAGTCAATACCGCTTTCCATGTCAGGCTTAAACCAACCCTTATTCAAAAACCATTCTTTGAAAATCAACAGGAAAATCATGGCAAAACCAACTCCGCCTACATTGGCGTTGATTCCGAGCAAGCTTCCCAAAACTTCCCCAACCCACTGACCGAGCAAAAACGACAAGGCTAAAAGAGCCAATCCATATATCATCATATCGCAGGAATCAGAAAAGTTTTTTCAAGTCATTTTTGGTGACTTTGCCCATCGCATTTCGAGGAAGTTCCTCAATTATTTTATAGGATCGGGGAGTCTTGTAAGCAGGCATTCGCTCTCTCAGCCAGGAATTCAAAACTTTTGTATCAATTGGATTTTCTAAAACCAATGCTGAGACTACGATTTCACCCCATTCTTCATCGGGAATACCCACGACTCCGACATCCTTTACTCCGGGATATTGGCGAATGACTTCTTCTATTTCCAAAGCAGAGATTTTATAACCGCCGGATTTGATAATATCGATAGAGTCACGTCCCAGGATTCGGAAGTAACCTGCCTCAATTACTGCAATGTCACCAGTTTTAAACCAGCCATCTTCGGTGAAAGTATTGGCAGTTGCCTCTGGTTTACCCCAATATTCTTTGAAAACAGAAGGTCCTTTCACTTGAATTTCTCCGGCATGCCCAGGTAAAACCACCTGATTTTCTTCATTCACCAATCGTATTTCTACACCGTCCAGAGCTTGTCCGATGTATCCGGCTTTCCGATCATGGTGATATGGATTGCTGATTGCCATTCCGATTTCAGTCATTCCATATCTTTCCAGCAGATAGTGGCCGGAGATTTCTTTCCATTTGGCCATCACAGAGACAGGAAGTGCAGCAGATCCGGAAACCATCAATCGGAATTTCTCCATTATCGGAGTCAGCTTTCTCTGTCGTTCTTCAGGAAAAACTTCAAACTGTGCGATCAACTTGAAGTATATGGTTGGAACTGCCATGAAGACGGTAACTTTTCCTTCCTCAAATACTTCAAAAACTTCATCAGCATTGAATGGATGCAGAAATTGAATGGTGGCACCTGACCAAAGAGCGCAGGAAAGGACATTGATAATTCCATGAACATGGTGAAGGGGAAGAATCCCGATTGTGTAGTCATTGGAACTCCAATGCCATGCTTTTACAAGCGTGTAGATTTGTGCTTCTATGTTGGCGTGCGTGGTTAAAACACCTTTTGGAAGATTGGTCGTACCTGAAGTATAGAGAATCATTGCACCTCGGGATTTGTCAATTTCTGGAAGATTGACAGTACCCTCGGGGTTGATTTCCGCCAGTGTGATGAACTTGATCGACGAGGTCTGCTTATAAGGGGAAAGGAGTTCTTCGTATTCAGGGCCAACAATCAGATATTCAGCTCCTGTGTCCTCGATTACATACTTCAGCGAAGGGAAGGGATAAGTGATGCAGAGAGGCACAGCAATCCCTCCGGCTCTCCAGATTCCCAATTGGATAGCAGCGTATTCGAAGCCGGGAGAAATGATATAGGCTACTCTTTTTTGATTCAAATCTGCGTTTTCTTCTAAAAGACTTGCTGAGACAGCCTCACTTCTTTGAAGTAATTCAGAGAATGTATATTCAACCTTGGAATCGACAATAGCGGTTTTACCCAAATAATTTTTGGCGTTTTCAACAATCTGAAGCATGGGTGATTGATATTTTGGGAAATATACTCAGCATTTCAAAATAGAAAGATGCGCTTTGTAAAGATTTTGAGAACACTTTATTTTTCTACTATCCAATCTTGATAATATTCAGGTAAAAAAATGAGAAACTGGTAATTGTCATGTTTCTCAAAAAATCTAATTCTTAAATTTATCTGTGTTTGTATTGAAATAACTTTGTATTGGCATGCAAATCAAAATCTATTTTTTCAAAGGAACTATAATTCTTATTTTTTCAATGATGATGATTCTGGAATCCCGGGCTCAATTGGGAAGGAATACACAGGAAGTCTGGCCTGCAATCGACATGTTCTATAAAATTAGCGATCGTTCCAGATTATATGGAACGGCTTCAGCGACCAAGCTCGAGGAGTCATCTTATTCAGATGGGGGAATAGGTATATTTTATGATTACTTCACGTATCCTTTAAAATTTACAACCAATTTTATTCCGGAGCGATCTGATAGCCTTCCGGGAAAGTTTCTCTGGCTTAGAGGGGGGTATATGTACAGTGCGACCCCTCCAAATGCTGAAGATCCTTTTAAAGAACATACCATAGTGACGGAAGCAAATGGCCGCATTTATTTGCCATACAAGGTCTTGTTAACTTTTAAAAATCGCTTTGACTGGAGGTTTGTAAATTCTGATTTCAAAGGAAGATACAGGCCCAGACTGATGCTGGAGAGAGACATGAAGACTGAATATTTGTTTTTCACTGCTTCGGGTTTTGTGGAGTATTTTGCCTATTTCGGTGACAATCCACTAAACAGGTTTCGGACTCAATTTGGTGTTGAAATCCGCGTGACCAAGCACATGAATTATGAGTTTTTCTGGAATCACCAATATTCAAATTCTCCTGAAGTCCAGGAAGTTGATGCTTTTGGAATGACTTTTAAATTTTACGTGAACAGAGGAGAAAAACTGATACATTTTAAAAAGAAAAAGCCTGATGGGAATCAGGCCTCTCTTCGTTAAGTATTTAAATTTCACTTTTTTACTTTCACCGGTTTCTTCCAGGAAACCATCATATCGTCATCCAGGTCAACTAAAATGAAAAACTTCTCAGGTTTTTTGAAGGTATGATCCTCCTCATAAATCACATCGATGCTGTAATCATTTTCAATAGAATGCTCTTCCCAATTACCTTCATACATGGCGTAATTAACGATTTTCAAAGAATGAGTTCCGGTTGGAACATTCACCGTAAATGAAACCGTTTTAGTTTCCGTAGTGACAGGAGAAACTCCGATTTCCTGACCATCTATGAAGACAGCTGTTTTGGTTTCATGATCATATCCGTCTTCAACATTGATAAATTTGACATTAACCGTGAGGGGTGCCGTCTGTGAAAAACCTGTCATTGCAATCAACAAGAGACAGGAGATTAATAAAAGTTTTTTCATTTGATTGAGTTTTTAGAATTGATTAACAGACATGGCTGCTTATTCCAGTCCTTTTCGATACTAAAATAGAAAGAAGAATTATTATTCTGGCAGGGATCCAGTACGGAGAACTCCGTATAAATTGAAGGAATTCAAGGTTTTTATCTCTTTTTTTCAGGCATTCTTACCTGAATCACAATTGAAGAAAGAACCGTTATCACGCCGATCAGTAAAATCGCATAGTTCACGCCGAACAAATCGGCCGTTATTCCTGATATCACCGCACCAAATGCGTAGCCCAAATCTCTCCAAAGACGGAAGGTTCCGATGCTTTCTGCACGCTGGATAGGAGAGGTTGCTTCCGCAATTGCAGCCAGGAATGTTGGATAAACCAAAGCGGTGCCCAAACCCAAAACAGCCATTATTCCTGCAAAGAGATAAAAATCAGAGATTAACGGTATAAGTAAAATTGCCAATCCTTGCAGCAACATACCCCAAAAGAGCATCTTCTTTTTGGAAAATATATCGGCCATTTTTCCCGTGAAAAGTTGTCCCAGACCCCATACAGCAGGATAAATTGCGGTTAGAATTCCGATATTTTCAGTGTTGTAGTTTATTGAAAGGAGTAAAATAGGAAGCAAACCCCAAATCATTCCATCATTCAGATTGTTGACCAGACCGGCTTGTGTAATAGAACTCAGGGTTTTATTTTTGAATGAAGTCTCCAGAAAGACGCCCTCCAACTGAATGGTTGTGTCTTTTTTAGCTTCATGGTGTACAAAATGTTGGGTGTCTTTCACAAAAAACAAAGTCAACAACAATCCCACAATTGAAATCACTACGCCAAGGTAGAACGGATAAGGAGTGATGCCGTATCGATTTGCGAGATAGCCGGAAAGAAACGCGATTATCCCCACTGCGAAATAACCGGCAAACTCATTCAGCCCCATTGCAAATCCACGGTCCTTTTCTCCTACCAAATCAATCTTCATCACTACAGTGCTACTCCAGGTCAACCCCTGACTCATTCCCAGAAGGACGTTTCCAAAAATCACCCATCCCCAGGAAGGAGCATAAATCAAAAGAAAGGGGATAGGAATCGCCAGCAACCAACCAAAAAGTAGCAGATTTCTACGGCCAAAACGATTGGCAAGTCTTCCGGTAAGGTAGTTTGTTAACGCCTTTGTAATTCCAAAAGCAGTGATAAAAGAGAGGATTGCAGTTTTGGATTCAATTCCAAAGATTTCCTCGGCAAACTGAGGGAAGATAGAACGCTCCATTCCGATCATTCCGCCCACAAAGGCATTGACAATTACCAAAATGGTAAACTGCTTCCAGTTTTCTTTCAGACCGAGTTTGATATTTTGCAAAGGCTGTTGAACCATCCTGCAAAGGTCCCCAGGTTTTCAGTCCTTTCTTTTTACAATTGTTAAATAATCAGCGGATGGCACGAATTCGGCTCAGGCTCACTTGGGTAATTCCAAGATAAGAAGCAATGTGTTTCAATGGGATGCGCTGAATCATTGAAGGATTTTCGGATAAAAGCTGGGTGTATCGTTCTTCAGCTGTGTGGAATTGGATGCTCTCAATTCGATTTACTGTATCGACGTAGGTCGATTCGATGATTTTTCGAAATAGTCGTTCGATATCAGGAAAAGAGTCATACAATTCAAAAAGTTGGGCTGAAGGAATTCCGATGAAAACAGTGTCTTCCACAGCCTGAATAGCTTTTTTGCTAGGCTTTCCTGTAAAAAGACTTTCTGCCCGAACGATGATGTCATTTTCAAAAGCAAAGTACTCGGTGATTTCGTTTCCGTCTTTGTAGTAATAAATCCTCGCAAGGCCACTTTGGACGAAATAGATTGTGCGGCAAGTAACCCCGATCGGCTGTAAATCCTGATTTTTTTTTACAGAAACCAATGAAGACAAATCGATGATTGCCTCTTCAGAATCCCTGGAAATCGGGTGGATTTTGCGAAAACAGGTAAGGAGGTTGGTGATTTCTTCTTTTCTGGACATCGGTCACTAATCTACTTTAAAAATCATTTAAAGTAGTCAGCCTATTTTTGGCATTTGCCAATCATTGATAGTTCAAATAAGTAAAGAGAAATTAAATTCCGGGCAAAAAATGAATGATTACTCTTTAATAAAACCCGGAGTGTATATCAAAAAACCTTTTAAATAATTTGACTTAGCAGGAGATGAGTTTAAAATGATAATCTGATTGCTCATTTTTATGGGTAGTAATTTCTTTTCTGAGATGGTAGAAAGCTTCCAAAAGTAATGCATTGTCAAGTCCTCCTGAATCGATTGCTCTATATCCAATCAACTCAATCAGTTTCTTCACTTTCATTTTTTCTATTCCATTTTCACCGCAGAAATAGGTTTCTTTCACTACGCCCAGGATATCTGATTTTGGATAATCAAGCCCCAGATTGTTGAAAGCTTTGAATAAAGGAACATCCTTAATTTCTGATCTGATCAAAGCTGTATTGCAATCGAAAATTTTATAGACTGTGCTGTTTGTACAGTCTATCAGTATTTTTCCTTCGAGTTTGGCACTTTTAAGTTTCCCTATAATCTTTAATAAATACTCGTTTTCGCAGCAAATGAAGATAATGTCTGATTTTTCTATCGCTTCTTCGATGCTCACTACCTTGTCGAGAAACATATTCAGAATTTTCCAGCCTATTTCCTTGATTTCAAATTCTTTTCGGACACCAAAAGAGACATCAAGTCCTGAGTCAAGGTATTTGTTGCCCAGGGCTACAGCTAATTTTGTTCCGCCTAGTATTCCTAATTTCATTTTGGGTGAGTTTAATGTGTGGGGTGGTACTTGCGTATGTGTATCTTTTTGATTGCTTAATTTCTTATAATTCCGTTTGAATAAATATGGTAATTAGTTGAAAATCAGAATGAAAATAGAAATTAAACAATCATTTGCAAAACAAAATATCAGATGGAGACAGTCTGCAATTTGAAAGAATTTTATCGTTATTTGAAAATCATAAAAGAGTGGATTAAACAAAAAATGGAGTGAAAATAAATTTTCAGCGTAAATGATTTTTTATCGGAATACCGGATTTAAGATCATTCTATTTCCAATTTCCAACTGAATAATTGTTCTCAATATTCAGAGTTACACCTAAAAATCAGCACTTTTGGAATCACATCAATAACGATCCAGAACAACCTTTTCTTTTTTTTCCGAGTAAACAAGAATTGACCTGGTCAAAATAAAATTTCCAAAATCACGGATGTAATTCTTGTTTACTATTATTCCTGATTGGCTTATCTTACACTCATAAACCTACCTGTCAAAGGTTTCAACGATGCTCCAAGACTCTTTCGGACGGATACATGATTACCTGAGAATATCTCTCACTGATAATTGCAACTTCCGCTGCACGTATTGTATGCCGCAGGAAGAAATGCAGTGGATGCCTTCTTCGAAATTGATGAGTGCAGATGAGATTATTCAAATAGCCGAAGTTTTTGTCTCCCTTGGTGTAAAAAAGATCCGATTGACGGGTGGAGAACCCCTGGTCCGGAAGGAATTTGGGGAGATTCTGACGCGACTTTCCAAGTTTCCGGTTGAACTTACCCTCACCACAAATGGGATTTTGCTTGACAAGCATCTCGATTCTTTGAAATCAGCCGGAGTAAAATCAATCAACATCAGCCTTGATTCCCTCAATAAAGAGACTTTTAAAAATCTGACCAAGCGCGATCAGTTTGATCAGGTATGGAAGAATATTCTTTTGATGCTGGACCATGGCTTTAGAGTGAAAATCAATGCCGTTGCACTCCATGGCGTGATTGAAAAGGAAGTTTCTGACTTTATTCGGGTTACCGAAAAACTTCCCTTGCACGTCAGGTTTATTGAGTTTATGCCTTTCTCCGGAAATCACTGGAGCAGCAATCAGGTAGTGACGGCTACCGAACTTTTGAAAATTGTAACGGACGAATTTGAAGTGGTCAAGCTGGAAGATAAGCCTCACGCTACTGCCAAAAAATACAAAGCAGTGGGTCACGAAGGTACTTTTGCATTCATCACTACGATGAGTGAACATTTCTGCGGCGACTGTAACCGAATGCGATTGACTGCAGATGGGAAGATGAAAAATTGCCTTTTTGGCAAAGAAGAGATGGACTTACTTGGCGCAATCCGAAAAGGAAATTCAATCCTGCCGCTTATTCAAACCTCTCTTTCCCGTAAGCATGCCGCTTTGGGAGGTCAGTTTACTCCGGATTATCTGAAGGCCGATCCTGAGAAAATCGAAAATCGGAGCATGATCAATATCGGTGGATAATGTCACACATTCTTTCAGTCTCTGAAGCCAAAGCCCGACTTAAAAAAAGTATCCCAACCGGGCCATCTTTTTTTTGCAGCATTCATTTATCCAATGGCAGGATTTTGGCAAAAAACATCATTGCTCCAATGGATGTGCCTTCATTTGACAATTCTGCGATGGATGGTTTTGCTATTACCTGGGAAGATGCCGGTGAAACCAGAGAAGTTATTGGTGTGGTTGCAGCAGGAGAGAGTGAGTTGAAAAGCTTACAGAAAGGAGAAGCGGCAAGGATTTTCACAGGTGCTCCAATTCCGCCCGGCGCTGATACGGTCATCCAACAAGAAAAAATAATCAGAACCGGAAACCAGATTCAATTTGATAGGAAAGATTTTAAGAAAGGAGTGAGTGTTCGGCTTCGAGGCACTCAATGCAAAGTAGGAGATGAAATTCTGAAAGCCGGATCACATATCAATCCCGGAACGATTGCGCTTTTGGCTTCTCTCGGAATAGCGGAAGTTGAAGTTTATGATCTTCCAAAAGTTGCACTGATAGTAACTGGAAATGAACTTCGGGAAGTTGGGCAGCAGTTAAATCCAGGTCAAATTTATAATTCAAGCGGCCCAGCTCTTGAGGCTTATCTCGCGGATTTAGGTGTGAAGGAGGTTCAAATCTTTCATGCTGAAGATGATTTTGAGAAAGTAATTTTAACCATTCGGGAAGCACTGAAGGTTTCTGATTTCTTATTGCTTACAGGTGGTATTTCGGTAGGAGATTTTGATTTTGTAAAAGATGGTTTGAGTGAAAATGATGTTGAGGAGATCTTTTATAAAATAAGTCAGCGACCAGGAAAACCGCTTTTTGCAGGAAAAAAAGGAGAAAAAACGATCTTTGCTTTGCCTGGAAATCCTGCCTCGGTTCTTACTTGCTTTGTGAATTATGTGAAGCCTTCTATTCTTCAGTGGGCTGGTCATTCAGATCACTGGAAACCTCCTCAGGTTTTGGCTTTGGCAGAATCATTCACCAAATCAGTCAATCTTACGCTGTTTTTGAAAGCCAAAATTGAGAATGGGCAGGTTCAAATTCTTCCGGGTCAGGAATCATTCAATTTGCTTTCTTTTGGTCAGGCGGATGGGTTGGCGGAAATACCAATTGAATCTGAGTTTCTGGAAGCAGGAACGCTGGTTTCATTTTATTCGTGGTAATAAAAGCAGATCGCTCAGATTACTGTTTCAATATCAAGTTTACGGGCATAGAGGATTGAATTTTGAAATACATCACCAGAGCTGTTTGGATTTTATCAATCGTTAGTTTATTGACTGACACGGCAAGTGAGATGCTGTATCCGATCATGCCTATTTACCTGAAGACAATAGGTTTTTCAATTGTGATAATAGGGATTCTTGAAGGTGTAGCCGAAGCAACTGCCGGGCTTAGCAAAGGATATTTTGGCAAACTTTCTGATCTATCGGGAAGAAGAGTGCCTTTTGTTCAAATTGGTTATGCGTTCAGCAGTATTTCTAAACCAATGATGGCAATTTTTACCTTTCCGCTTTGGATATTCTTAGCTCGAACAATTGACCGTTTGGGAAAAGGCATCAGGACAGGAGCAAGGGACGCCATTCTTTCGGACGAAGCAACGCCAAAGACAAAAGGAAAAGTTTTTGGTTTTCACCGATCTATGGACACACTGGGAGCGGTTCTGGGTCCTTCCTTAGCTTTACTTTACTTGTACTTTTATCCAGAAGATTATAAGACACTTTTTTTTATTGCTTTTATCCCGGGTTTGCTGGCAGTTTTTACAACATTTTTTCTAAAAGAAAAAAGGAAACCTGAACCAAAGGCCAGAGTATCAACTCCTTTTTTCTCATTCCTGAAGTATTGGAAATTAAGCCCGCCGGCCTATCGGAAATTAGTAATCGGACTACTTTTATTTACGCTTTTTAATAGTTCGGATGTTTTTCTTTTACTGAAAGCAAAAGAATCCGGACTTGACGATACCATGGTTATTGGAGTATATATCTTTTACAATCTCATTTACGCCTTATTCGCTTTTCCTATCGGAATGCTTGCTGACAAAATTGGATTGAAAACAGTATTCATCATTGGGCTGGGTTTGTTTGCGACGGTCTATTTTGGGATGTCGGTTAACGATAATCTTTATGTCTTTTTTGGATTATTCTTCCTTTATGGCGTTTATGCTTCTGCAACAGAAGGAATATCCAAAGCCTGGATTTCAAATATCACTG
Organism: Algoriphagus sp.; assembly: GCA_029945945.1. GTDB lineage: Bacteria > Bacteroidota > Bacteroidia > Cytophagales > Cyclobacteriaceae > Algoriphagus. Next base: position 583,521 of record JAQSDM010000009.1, read on the forward strand.
ACAAAAAAGATACAGCAACCGCGATCGGTACCTTTTCGGGTTTGCAAAGCATTTGTACTTTGTTTGCAAGTTCGCTGACAGGACTTATTTGGTTTCAATTTGGAGCTGCAGCTGCTTTTGTTTTGACAGCCACTGTTACTTTATTTGTGATGATCTACTTCTTTACAATTCCTAAACCAACAACGAGCATTTAATAAAGTCAATATGTGGGGAGAGGAATCGATCTATTTACTTTTCATTTTGATGCCATTTGCGTCATTTCTTTACGCTTCAGTTGGTCATGGCGGTGCCAGCAGCTATTTGATGTTTTTGGCAATCTTCGGTTTTGCACCTGAGGAGATCCGTCCTACGGCTTTGATTTTGAACATGATGGTTTCTCTGGTGGCTTTTTTGAACTATCGAAAAGTCACTGTTTTTCCTCTGACGTTATTCCTTTCCCTGATCATATTTTCTGTTCCTGCGGCGTATTTTGGAGGTAAAATCTTACTGGACGCGGAAATTTATAAGAAGATACTTGGCTTCCTTTTGCTGTTTCCGGTTTTGAAGTTTGCCGGAGTATTTCCTGTGGCTTCCGGAGAAAAGATAAACCGATCCTGGTGGATGGGGCCTGTTTTGGGGTTAATGATAGGCTTTATTTCCGGCTTGATCGGAATAGGAGGAGGAATCATCCTTTCGCCTATCATTCTGATGCTGGGTTGGGCAGATGTGAAAGAGACTGCAGCTTTGAGTGCTTTATTCATTTTTCTGAACTCAGTTGCCGGGTTTTTCGGAGCCAATTCACTTCAGGTTGAGATTTCGCCGGAATTGTGGATGCTGATGCCGCTGACAGTGATTGGAGGAATTTTGGGTGCTTATTTGGGAGCTCAGAAGTTCAGCCCCAAGACGCTGAAATACGTTTTGGCTTTTGTACTCTTGTTTGCTTCAGTTAAATTGATTTTATCTTGACAAGAACAAACCTTTCAGGGTTTGTAAAAAGGAAAATGGAAACGAAAGAACAGAAAATATCGGTTAGGGCATTTGGGATGATAGCGGAGAAAATCGGCTCAGCTCAGATTCAACTTATCGGAATTTCAACCATCGATGAGCTTCGGGAATCATTGTTTGATCAGTTTCCTGATTTGAAAAACATGAAATTCAGTATTGCTATCAACAAGCAGCTTGCTTCAGGAAATGCACCGATTCCTGCAGATAGTGAAATTGCCTTATTACCGCCTTTCTCGGGAGGTTAATCACCTATGGATCGCTTCGAAAGACAACATATCCTTTCCGGTTTTGGAATAGAATCCCAGCAAAAGCTTCAAAATGCCAAAGTTTTATGCATTGGGGCAGGTGGATTGGGTTGCCCGATTTTATTGTATTTGGCGGCGGCTGGAGTGGGGAAAATCGGGATTATGGATGGAGATGTCATTTCATTATCCAATTTAAACCGGCAGGTGCTTTTCGGTGAAAATGATTTGGGAAAACCCAAAGCAAGCGTTGCAGCTGATTATCTTCGAAATAAGTACTCAGATTTAGAAATTGTAGAGATTCCGGAGTTTATCACGACCGCAAATGCGCTGGAAATCATGTCGGATTTTGATCTGATTATTGATGGAACAGACAATTTTTCCACCCGATATTTGGTAAATGACGGGTGTTTCCTTCTGAAAAAGCCCTTGGTTTTCGGAGCAATTTATGAGCACGAAGGACAGATTTTGGTCTTCAATTCTGCAAAAGCAGGAGGGACCAATTACCGGGATTTATACCCAAATCCACCGGCTGCCACTGAGATTCCCAATTGCAACGAGACGGGCGTTTTGGGAGTTTTACCGGGAATGATTGGAGTAATGATGGCCACTGAAGTTATCAAAGTCCTGACTGGTTATGCAGAATCACTTGAAAATAAAATACTGTTTTTCAACAGTTTAAATTACCAGACCTATACAATTGATTTCAATTCAAATCCTGAATTGAAAAAGCTGATCCCTGATACTTTTGAGGCATTCCGGGCAAAGGATTATTCCCTTTCCTGCGAAACAATCCCGAGTGTGGATTGGGATTTTGCGCTCAGCCAACAAAATTCTGACAGCATTATAGTAGACATTCGGGAAGCTTCCGAAATGCCAAAATTGGAAAGGGAAGAAGTTTTGTATTTACCCATGTCTAAGCTTTTAAAAGAATCCAAAAGCTTGCTGGCGGCAGGTGAAGTTTACCTTTTCTGCCAAAGTGGAATCAGAAGTCTGAAAGCAGTGACCGAACTTCAAAAAGTATTACCTGGCAAAAGTATCTATTCAATCAAAGGCGGAATTGCCGCCTTTCTTTCAAAACAAGAAGAATCCAATACGTATGGAAACTAAGCGAACACCCAAAAATATATTTGTGCAAGGCGCGATTTCGCCCGATTCGATTGCCAAGTCCATCGCCAATCACAGTACGAAAACTGATATAGGAGGGCATAGCATTTTCCTCGGACAAGTCAGATCGGATGAAAAGCCAGAGGGAAAAGTGATTGCAATCGACTATTCGGCATATGAGGAAATGGCATTGGAAAAGGCTTTTGAGATCCGTGAGGCCATCTTTGCAAAGTACCCACTATCATGCATGCATATTTATCATAGCCTTGGAGAAGTAAAAGCCGGGGAGATTTGCTTGTTTGTTTTCACTTCGTCCAAACACAGAAAAGCGGCAATGGATGCCTGTGACGAACTCGTTGAGCGAATAAAGGCTGAATTGCCGGTTTGGGGAAAAGAGATTCTGGACAGCGAAAATCATGTCTGGAAAGTAAATACCTGATCTACGTAAGCATCCATATTTCCATTATTTTGAAACCCATCCCATGATTGATATTACCGCAAAAAGCACCACACTTCGAAAAGCGATAGCTCAGGCTATTCTAAAAGTCAGCAGCCCTGAGACAATCGCCGCTGTCGTGAACCGAACTGTACCAAAAGGAGATGTGCTGGAAATGGCTAAAACCGCCGGACTTTTTGCGGCGAAGAGAACCTCCGATATGATTCCGGATTGTCATCCATTACCAATCGAATTCACCGGAATCAGTTATGAAATAGGAGAGATGGAGATTACGATTTTGGCAGAAATCCATACCATCTATAAAACAGGTGTGGAAGTGGAAGCCATGCATACAGCTTCTGTTGTGGCTTTGACGATGTACGATATGCTCAAGCCGATCGACAAAGGAATCAGTATTGAGAAAATAAGTTTGGTGGAAAAGAAAGGAGGAAAATCTGACTTTAAAAAAGATCAGGAAGTCTCTCTTAAAGCTGCTGTGATAGTTTGCTCAGATTCCATTTCCGCAGGAAAAAATGAAGACAAGGCTGGCAAAACTATCATCGAAAAACTCAAAGGCTGGAAAATTGATGTCCCTGTTTATAAAGTAATTCCTGATGAAATTTCTATAATCAGAAGTACAGCTCAAGCGCTCGTCGGAGAAGGAATTGACCTTTTGATTTTTACGGGTGGTACTGGACTTTCACCTCGGGATGTTACTCCTGAGGCATTGTTGCCAATATTGGAGAGACAAATCCCGGGAATTGAAGAAGCGATCCGAGCATATGGACAGCAGCGAACTCCATACGCGATGCTTTCCAGAAGTGTGGCGGGATTGATTGGAAATACGTTGGTTTTAGGTTTGCCTGGCTCAACGAGAGGAGCAGCTGAATCGATGGATGCAATCTTTCCGGCAGCCCTTCACATTTTTAAAGTCATGGAAGGTTTTAGGCACTGAAAAGGATGGTAGCGAAATAAACTCACTGGGTTTTTCGAGAAAATTCTTGTTGCCATTTTTCGAGAAATTCTAGCGCTTCTTCGTCGGTTAGGTTGTAGAAATCTTCATACCCCTGCGATACTGCATGATAATCATATGGTGTTTCCAGAATAACCACATCGTCTACTTTTTCTTCTAAAATCTCGAGCATTTCATAACCTGAAATGGGGGCAGCCACCACGATTTTTCCTGCTTTTTGATTTTGACAGAGCATGATGGTGGCAAATAGTGTTGCTCCCGTAGCGATGCCATCATCCACAATTATGACAGTTCTTCCTTCGATTTTTGGAAGCGGAAGGCCACCTCTTAGTTTTTGGATCCTACGATGGATTTCCTGTTTTTGCTTCTCGATGACCTCATTTCTTGCTTCTTCGGAGAGGTTTACAGTGGCCATTTTTGAAAGATACATGCTACCATCTTCTGCAAGGGCTCCAAATGCAAACTCAGGGTCCATAGGATATCCCAGTTTTCGGGTTACGATCAGAGTCATTTCTGCATTCAGGTATTTGGCCACATAATAGGCTGTTTCTACACCTCCTCTTGGAATACCAATTACAAGAGGATTTTGATTTTTATACTTTTCTAATGCAACGGCCAATTGTTCGCCGGCATCCCTTCTGTCTCTAAAAGCTGCCATATCAATTAAATCAAAGGTGAATTTTGGGTTTCCAATTTCTTTCTAAAGTGAACTGGAAAATCAGAAGACAGGATGGCTTTGGGTTTTTGGTTTAAGATTCTGATTAAACCAATCCAACGACAATTCCGCAACTTGTTCCAGCGTGCCGGGTTCCTCGAATAAGTGAGTGGCCCCCTCAACTATTTTCAGACTCTTTTTCTCACTGATCTCCTCCAGGGCTTGTTTGTTGAGATTCAAAACATCAAAATCAAGTTCTCCGACGATTAAAAGAGTGGGGGCTTTTACATTTTCCAAATACCCTGAAGCCATATCCGGTCTGCCACCACGTGACACTACTGCCTTGATTTTATTTTGAAGTTTTGAAGCTGCGATCAGAGCCGAAGCAGCACCTGTACTTGCTCCAAAATACCCAAGGGGAAGATTTTTTAATTCCGGTAATTTCAGCAGGTATCTGGTGACTTCCTCGAGTCGCCTGGACAATAATTCAATGTCAAACCGCCGTTCGTAATCCTGATCTTCTTCTTGCGTGAGAAGGTCAAACAAAAAAGTCCCAAAACCATTTTTATTGAGAAATTGAGACACAAGCCTGTTTCTGGGGCTGAATCTGCTGCTGCCGCTTCCATGGGAAAATATGATCAGACCTGAGGGATTCTCGGGCATAGTAAGTTCACCCTCCAGAACAACCTCTCCGACCTTTATCTTAAGTGAATCATTCATTTTTTCTAAAAATTTAAGTGGTTAAACAATAGAAAATCAAAAGCTTGATCGTTAGATAAATTTAAGAAATTGATAGTCAAAAATTCCATGATCGTAGTTTTTCCACAACATGATAAAAAGCATGGATTCTGAAGTATGTAAAACTGTTGAGGGGATTTTATTTTCGAAGTATCCAGAAAAATATTGACGTGTTCAATTGCCGGATTCCCAATTCGTGCATTTTTGGTTTTAAATGAAACCAAACTTTAGGGAGAAAGACCTATTCCATAAAATAATAGGTTACTCACAAACTGCCTTTCTACCACGCCTGTATTATTTTTTGGCTTACAGGCGAGATAAACCTATTTTTAATCAACTTAGAGGAGTATTTAAGTAAGAGTATAAATCCATAAACTTTAACCAAGAGAACATTTGAAAAGACGAGATTTTATCCACCTTTCCGGATTGGGCCTTGGGGCCCTGATCACACCGGGAGTATTGGCGATGGGAAATACTGTCACTGCGGAGCAGCTGACAATCCCAGGATTAGAAAACGCCGCCAAAAAAGCCCTTGCCGATGTGGCTTTGAACGCTGCAAAAGCCAAAGGAGCCAGTTATACTGACGTCAGAATTGGTCGCTACTTGCAACAATTTCTATTCACCAGAGAAAAGAACGTTGAGAATATTACCAATGCGGAATCCTTTGGAGTCGGCATTAGGGTGATTGCTGACGGAACCTGGGGATTTGCTGCAACTTCAGACGTAACTCCGGATGGTATCAAGGCCTGCGCTGAAACGGCTGTGGCGATTGCAAAAGCAAATGCAAGATTGCAAAGCGAACCAGTTGTCCTTGCTCCGGTTCCCGGATATGGCGAAGTGACCTGGAATACACCAATTCAAAAAAATGCCTTGGCAGTTCCTGTTAAAGAAAAGATTGACTTGCTTTTAAGCGTCAATAATTCTGCTTTGGATAATGGGGCGGCTTTTGTGAATTCCAACCTTTTCATGATCAATGAGCAGAAGTATTTCGCTTCAACTGACGGATCCTACATCGATCAGGATATCCATAGAATTTGGCCTACGTTCAATGTGACTGCGGTCAACAAAGCTGAGGGTAATTTCAGATCCCGTCAGGCTTTGAGTGCGCCGATGGGAATGGGCTATGAATACATGGATGGATTGGCAAAAGATAAACTGGCTAATCCAGCTGGATTCAACAGCTACAAGAATTCTTACGACATGGTGGAAGATGCGATTGCAGCTGCCAAACATGCGAAGGAAAAGCTTACTGCAAAATCGGTTTTACCCGGTAAATATGACTTGGTCCTTGATCCTGATCACTTGGGATTGACGATTCACGAGTCTGTTGGTCATCCTCTCGAATTGGATCGTGTCCTTGGATACGAGGCGAATTATGCTGGAACCAGCTTCGCAACTTTGGACAAATGGAAGGCAGGCGATTTCAAATACGGTTCTGATAAAGTGAATATTGTCGCTGACAAAACTCAGCCTTTATCCCTTGGAAACACAGGTTACGATGACGAAGGAGTGAAGTGCAAGGAGTGGGATCTGATCAAAAACGGTGTTTTGGTAAACTATCAGGCAATCCGTGATCAGGCCAAAATTATCAACGAAGCAGAATCTCATGGTTGCTGCTTTGCGGATAACTGGAGCTCAGTTCAGTTTCAGAGAATGCCAAATGTCTCTTTGAAGCCGGGAACTGAAAAGCTCAGCGCGCTTGATATGGTGAAAGGTGTCGAAAAAGGCGTTTACATCATCGGTCGTGGTTCCTATTCAATCGATCAGCAGCGTTACAATTTTCAGTTTGGTGGTCAGCTTTTCTACGAAATCAAAAACGGAGAAATCGTAGGCATGCTGGAAGATGTGGCATATCAGTCTAATACCCAGGAATTCTGGAATTCCTGTTCGCAAATCTGTGACAAGGATGATTACCGATTCTTCGGTTCTTTCTTCGACGGAAAAGGTCAGCCTTCGCAGTCTTCAGCCGTTTCCCACGGCAGTTCAACTACCCGTTTCGACGGAGTCAATGTCATCAACACGGGTAGAAAAATTTAACCATTAACTCCAGAAACATGGCCATTTTAACAAAAGAAGAAGCGAAACAAATCATAGATAAGGTCCTGTCGTATGCTAAAGCAGACGAGACGGCTGTTTCTATTTCCGGAGGAAGAACCGGAAATATACGATACGCAAGAAATACAGTAAACACCAGTGGAGAAACAAACGAAATCACGCTGAACATTACTTCGGTGTACGGCAAGAAATCCGGATCTGCTAGTGTCAATGAATTGGATGAGGCGTCTCTGAAAAGAGCTGTCACTCGTGCGGAAGAAATCGCGCAATTGGCTCCGGAAAACCCGGAATATATGCCAATGCTTGGTCCTCAGAACTATGTTGATTCCAAGACTTTCGTAGAATCTACCGACAAAATCAATCCGGATTACAGAGCGCAAGTTGCGTATGACAGTATCACTCCAAGCGGTGAAAAGAATCTGACCGCCGCCGGATATCTGGAAGATTTCTCAGGCTTTTCGGCCATGGGAAACAGCAAAGGAATGTTTGGATACAACAAAAGCACTTCGGTTGATTTTTCCGTGACGGTGAGAACTGCAGACGGAACGGGTTCCGGATATTCCAGCAGAGACTTCAACGATGCGAGCTTGCTCAATTCCAAAGAAGTGACCACTCTTGCGATGCAAAAAGCGCAGGCTTCTGTGAATGCTCAGGCGATCGAACCGGGAAAATATACCGTTATCCTTGAGCCAACTGCTGCTTTCGACTTAATGCGTTTATTGACATTTGGAATGGATGCAAGAAGTGCAGATGAAGGTCGAAGTTTCCTGAGCAAAAAAGGCGGAGGAACTCGATTGGGAGAAAAGCTATTCGACGAAAGAGTAAATATCTACTCTGACCCAACCCATCCTGAAATCCCTTCAGCACCTTGGACAAACGAAGGTTTTCCAAGAGAAAAGACAACTTGGGTTGAGAAGGGTGTCGTGAAAAACATGTTCTATTCCCGCTATTGGGCAGCCAAGCAAGGTGTGACTCCGGTGGGAAGACCAGGTGGAGTGATCATCGAAGGTGGTGACCAATCGCTTGCAGATATGATCAAGAGTACTGAAAGAGGTGTTTTGGTTACCCGTTTCTGGTACATCAGAGCAGTGGATCCTCAGACATTGCTATACACGGGTCTGACACGAGACGGTACTTTCTACATCGAAAACGGCCAGATCAAATTCCCTGTGAAAAACTTCCGCTTCAATGAAAGCCCGATCATCATGCTCAATAATATTGAGGCTTTGGGCAAACTTCAGCGAGTGGGAGGTAGTATGGTTCCGGCCATGAAAATCCGTGACTTTACATTTACCAGTTTATCTGACGCAGTTTAATAAAAGGCAATAGTAACTAGTCCATGGTCCATAGTTTTTCGCTACGGGCTATGGACTATTGTCTAACAAACTATTTCCCATGCAGAAGTTCTTCTTCACTCGCCTCAAGTACAATTCCGGCAATTGGGATACAGATCAGCGCATGCCTTCCAACCTGCTTAATTCCTTGGTGGAATACACCACGATTCCGATTGACGAGAAGGAAAAAATTGTGGAATTGAGCAGTTCAGAAATCTTCAAAAGTCCCTTTTGCTATCTGAGCGGGCATAAATTGGTTGAGTTCTCCACGCAGGAGAGAACAAACTTTAAGACTTTTGTGCAAAACGGAGGATTTGTCTTTGTCGATGATTGCAATCATGACATCGATGGCCTTTTTGCCAAATCATTTGAAGCCGAGATGGCTAAAACATTCGGGGCGGAAGCCTTGCAAAAAATCCCAAATAACCACCGGATTTATAAATCCTTCTTTGAGTTTGAAGACGGTCCGCCAGCTACCTCTTTTGAGTTGAATGGATGGGGAGATGACCTGGTTCATGATTACCTGAAAGCCATTCTTGTCAACGGTCGAATCGGCGTTTTGTATAGCAACAAAGACTACGGTTGCGAGTGGGATTATGATTTCAGAAACAAGAGATTTCTCAAAGAAGACAACACCAAATTCGGCGTTAACATCGTCGTCTACGCTTTAACTTAATTATTTTGGAAAACACAGAAACAGCAATATATCAGGTTCTTGTAGATAATATTTCTTTACTAAAAAAAGAGATTTCCAAAGTCATCATCGGTCAGGAAGAAGTGATTGATGAGGTCATTATCACACTTTTGGCAGGCGGTCATTGCTTGCTTGAAGGGGTGCCGGGTTTGGCGAAAACCCTGATGGTAAAATCTCTTTCTGAGGTGATGGATCTCCAGTTTAAGCGGATTCAATTCACCCCGGATTTGATGCCCGGGGATATTCTGGGAACAGAGATTTTGGAAGAAGATCACGAGACAGGAAAGAAGTTTTTCCAATTCAATCGTGGGCCAATCTTCGCAAATATGGTTTTGGCGGATGAGATCAACCGAACTCCTCCCAAAACTCAGGCAGCTTTGCTCGAAGCGATGCAAGAAAAATCTGTGACTTACGGAGGCCAACATCACTCCTTACCGGATCCCTTTTTAATTATTGCCACCCAAAACCCAATTGAGCAGGCAGGAACTTATCCGCTTCCGGAGGCTCAGCTTGATCGTTTTTTGCTATATATCAAACTTGGATATCCTTCGGAAAGGGAGGAATTGGAAGTTTTGGAAAAGACAACGGGAACCTACAAAGCGGATCCTCAGATTGTGTTTTCCGCAAGGGACATCAAGCAACTTCAGACGCTGACCCGACAAGTGCATATTGATTCGAGTCTTTTGCAATACATCAACAGAATCGTGCGGGCAAGCCGACCGGATACTTCAAATGTGCAGGCAGTCAAAGATTATGTGGAATGGGGTGCAGGAACCCGGGCCGGACAGGCTTTGATTCTTTGTGCCAAAGCCCGTGCACTGGTCAAAGGCCGATATTCGGTAATTCCGGAGGACATCAAAACATTGGCTTTCCCGGTTCTTCGTCACAGGCTTTCGCTCCATTTCCGGGCCGAAGCCGAAAACGTGATGCCTGATTCGATTATCTCTAAAATACTTGACGCTATCCCAGTCAATGCAAGCTAAGACGCTGGAAATCATCAAACTCAATAACTTGAGACTGGCTGCCAAAATCATCAGCGAAGAGCTGAAGCATGGCATTCACTTGGGGAAAAGAGTTGGAACGGGGAGCGAATTTGAACAATATCGATATTACGAACCTGGAGATGAACCCAAGCGGATCGACTGGAAATACTTTTCCAAGTCGGGAAAACACATGATTAAGGAATCTCAGTCGGAAAGTCATCTGAATGTGAGTCTGATGCTGGATCTTTCAGGCTCGATGAACTATGAAGAGGATGGTGTGAGAAGATTGGATTATGCTAAAAATCTCCTCGCATCTTTGGCTTATCTGGCTCATCAGCAGGGAGATTCCCTTTCATTTTTTACTTTTCAAAATGGTGAGCTTGAACAAAAAGTGGCACCATCTCCAAAGGCTTTTCAGAAAATCCTTTATCATCTCGAAACTGAAAAGGCTTCAGGTTCATGGCCGGTGACGAAACAATCATTTCCTTCACTCAAAACAAGGCAAAAGGAATTGATTATTTTGGTTTCTGATTTTCTGCAGCAGGAAAGTGAGTGGTTGGATATTGTGGAACAGATGCGTCATCCTAAAAAAGAAATTGTGCTTTTCCAGATTTTGGGGAAGCAGGAAGTGGATTTTGAAATGAAAGGAAGCTTCCAATTCAAAGATCTGGAAAGCGATCGGATAATTACCTTGGATGGAGCAACTGTTCAAAAAACATACAACGCAGCGATTCAGAGCTATTTATCAGGACTTGAGGAAGCTTTGAAACTTCCACAAGTTCATCTCTTTCGGGTGAGTTTACAGGAGTCAATCTCTGAATTGATCAATCGATTTTTGTCACAACGGACACTTTACTGATGGAATTTTTGCAACCCATATTGCTTTGGGGTTTGCTGGGTCTCAGCGTTCCTATCTTGATCCATTTATGGAATGGGAAAAAGGGAAAGTTGGTGGCCTGGGCTGCGATGCACTGGCTGCAAGAGCAGGAAAATCAGTCTTCCAAATCCATCCGAATTGATCAAATCTTAATACTGATTTTGCGGATGTTGCTGATTTTGTTGTTGGTATTCCTACTGGCTCAAATGCTACTGAAAGGACTGGGAAAACCTGAAACCGGTGAAGTGATTCACCTCGTTCAGCCTGATAAAAAGGTCATCGAAGACTTCAAATTTGAGCTGGAACAAGCAATGGAAAAGGGTGAAAAAGTTATCCTTACTGATAGTGTTTTAACCGTGATTGAAAGTTTAGATGGTTTAAATCAAATTGTTCTAAATCAATCTGATAAAATTCAGGAATCATTGAATGATCTGCCCGAAAATACGGAGAAACTGTACCTCTATTTATCTAATTCTGATCGATTGATTTCATCCGAATTCCTGTACAGCCCTGTCAAACCGGTTCTTTTTCTTTCAGAAAATCAAGAGGAAAAAGAAGCAGTTGAATTTATCAGATCAAGCTCCGGAACTGTTGGTTTTGTCAATCGAGAAGGTCAGTTGGCTTTCTCGGATCAATTGCCAAACCCCGCTGCAAAAGCTGTTTGGGAAGGAGAGGAGATTTCCTGGTTTTCTGCAGACCTCTTGGATTCTGAGCAAGGCTATTTAGAAGCATCCCTTTCCGCTATTTCGGACGTCTTTCCGTTAAACTTTGAAAGTTCGGAAAACAGAGACGATGCGATTCTGGTTTTCATGAACCAATATCCTGATTCAGTCGATTCTAAAAAGCTCTATTTTTTGACAAACCATAGAGGGTTATCCAACCATGAGAATGTTGTCGCACTTTCCGGATCTATCAATTCGACTCAATCTGAACTGGTTCAAACCGGAAAATTGCCCGAACTGATATTAGAGAATCTGATGCTTCATTTGGGCCTGAAAAGAATGGAAATGCCGCTTAGCCAAACTCAGTTTCAATCCAGGTTTCTGATTTCTGATCCTGAGAAAGCGGGGGACGAAGGGAATATGCAGACAATTTTGTTAGCTCTTTTGGTGTTGACATTTGCAGCGGAAAGAGTTTTATCCCAACAGCGAGGAATTTGAAAAAGCTGGAAAAACATATCGCCTTTGTTCAGCAACAATTCCGGATAAATGGCTTGCTAAAAGCTGCAATGATTGCTGCCATTCCTGCAGTGATTTTGATTGGTTTTGATGTTTCCGGTTGGGTAGGTCTGCTGATCTTTTTTCTGGGTTTGGGTATTTCAGCTTATTTTCTGGGAGTTTTCAAAGAGAACAAAAAACAGGCAATTCAGCATTTACATGAAAAGTTTCCGGGACTGGAATTCAGTCTTGAACTGGCAGAGAAGAAAGACAGAAACCTGATCGAAACGCTTCAATGGGAGCGGGTCAACTCCCAATTCAAAGGCGAGCAAACCTTTATCTTTCACAAAAAACTTCTGCCTTTCTTTCTGGCTTTTCTGGTTTCATTCAGTGTTTTCGGGTTGAAAAAGTTGGATTGGAGATCAGATTCTGACAGCTTGGGAAAATCCGCTTTAACCTTGGAATCGGAGAATGGAGAGGAGGAAAACAAAGTTATTCTTGAGAAAACAAAAGTCACGATTACAGCACCAACCTATACGGGAATAAAATCTCAATCTCAATCCAGCTTTGAAATCAAAGGGATGATGGGCTCGGAGATCATCTGGGAATTGGAGTTTTCCAACGCTGAAAATGTCAACGTACTTTTAATCAATTCCGAAGGTGAAAGCCTTGATTTCAAATCAGAAGGCAATAAATTTTCCCTGAAGGATATTCTGACCGGATCCGGAATTTATGCGATTCAGGCAATTCAAGATGGTAAAATGGTTTTTGATTCAGGATTCTTCCCATTGGAAGCCATTCCCGATCAATCGCCGGTAATCGTCCCAACCGAAAAAGAAGTCTATAAATTTCACGCAAAAAATGATCCTGAACTTCTGGAGGTTGTAGCCAAGGTATCGGATGATTTTCTGGTTTCTCAGGTCTACTTGGTGGCAACTTTGGCGCGAGGTTCGGGTGAAAATGTGAAGTTTCGGGAGAACAGAATTCCAATTGATAAGAGAAATTTCAAAAGTACTGAACTTCGGTCAGTTTTGGATTTGAAGGCACTTGACTTTAAGCAAGGCGATGAGCTGTACTACTATTGGGCAGCGCTGGATAATAAATCACCCGAGGCTAATTTTTCCAGATCGGATACCTATTTCCTCAAATACCTTGATTCGACAGAGGTCTCAGAAGCGGAACTTGCAGGAATGGCGATTCATGTTTTACCGGAATATTTCAGAAGTCAGCGCCAAATCATCATTGACACAGAGAAGCTCATTGCTCAAAAGAAGGCGTTGAAAAGTCAGGTTTACAATTCAACTTCCAATGAGATCGGATACGATCAGAAGCTTCTGAGATTACGATACGGGCAATATCTGGGGGAAGAATTTGAAAGCGGTGCGGGAGGAGGAAGCGTTGAATCTGGAGAGTCCGGGAATATTCTCGACGGGTTTGAGCACAAACATGATCAGGAAGGCGAGAATGAAGAAGGGGGAACGATTCAGTCCGGGGCAGTTTCTGAGACTGAGCATGCACACGAAGAAGAAGGTGGAAAAACTGAAGATGGTGATGGTTTGGGAAGTATGCTCGATGCATTTCTGCACAACCATGAATCAGAGGAGATGAATACGTTTTTCGAAGGCTCCACCAAAGGAATTTTGAAAATGGCATTGGAGCAAATGTGGCAGTCAGAACTCCATTTGAGGCTTTTTGAGCCGGAGAAGGCGATTCCATTTCAATATAAGGCACTGGAATTACTGAAATCCGTTCAGCAGAAATCAAGAGTTTATGTAAAACGGACAGGTTTTGATCCGCCTCCAATCCGGGAAGAAGAAAAGCGATTGACAGGGGAATTGAAAGATTTGGAGCAGCAAATTCTGAAAGAACAAGCTGAGATCAATCAGCAATTGGCGCCACTTGCTGGAAGGATTCTGGGGATTTTGCAGCAGGAAAGCCTTTCTCAGGCCGATCAGAATACGATCCAAAGCTTCGGGAAACTCTGGACTCAGCGAATGCAATATTCCGGAATGGAAGATTGGTCTGTGCTTTTGCTGGTGCAAAAAATGGCTGCCGGAACGCTCCAAGTTGAAGATGCAACAGAGCTGAGGAAAAAACTGTATCCATACTTATCCAATTCTAAATCGCTGAACCCTTCCTATTTGCCGCAGCAAGATTTGCAAAAAGCCTTCTGGAAAAACCTCAAATGATTCAATTTCAACCTGATATTTCCTGGATTTACGCCTTTCTGCTTTCAGGATTGATTCTCTGTTTGCTGGGATTTGTGGGTTTTAAAACCTGGAATTCAAATCTTTCAGCAAATCGGAAACTACTCCGGATCTCTTTAAATGCAGTTTTGAGCCTGTTTTTAATAGGATTGATTTTTCAACCTGTTTGGGAAGTGACCAAAGCCACTGAGCCAACTCTGGTTTTTCCGAAGGAAATGAAAAAAGACAGGATCCAATTCTGGAAAGATTCCCTAGGAATTCAAAAAGCTGGAAGGATCGATCAACTCAAACCTGAATCCAACCCGGTTTATCTTGTTGGGACCGATTATTCCTCTGAGCAACTTCATCAAATAAGTGATCGTCAGGTTCAAATGATTCCTGAAAATAAGGTTGAGGAATTTGAATTTCTGGATTGGAAAGGAATCCTGCGCCAAGGCGAAATTCAAAAGATTCAGGGATCAATTCAGGTTGGGTCCCCGACTGAGATTTCTATCCGGCTGGGAGAGGAGATTTTGGATCAAGTCACTTTGGAACAAGGAATCAAAGAGTTTGAATTAACTTTCGCAGCAAAAATCGAAGGAAGGAATGAGCTGATTCTAAGTTTGAATGGAGTTCAGAAAGCTAAGATCCGATTTTTCACCCAAGCAACTCAACCCAAAAAGTACAGTTTGAATTTCAGTTTTCCTGATCTGGAAACGCGACTCTTAAGTCAGTATCTCCGAAATCAAGGCGAGTTGGTCAGCGAGGAAATTCAGGTTTCCAGAGATACGAGAATTCAGACTTCCGGTAACAGGAAAGATACACTTGAGGTGCTGATCACCGAACCTTCACAGGTTTCCGGCAGAACTGTAAAAGAGGCAATTGCAAAAGGTTCGCAGGTAATTTTTATCCAAACTGCTGAACCGGAGAAATCGGTTCAGGCAATCAATCGGGCTTTAAAAACAGATTTTTCAATTCTTCAAACGGGAAGTGAGAACCGGGTTTTGGAGAATGGGGGTGAAGCCTTGCCTTTCCGTTTTGAATCAGGATTTGGGAAAAACCTGCTATTGGAGGAGTCTGTGGCTATTCAGCAAATTGGGAACAGCCAAATCGGATTGAGTCTCCTGGGACCATCTTTTCCAATAGCTTTGGCAGGAGACAGCCTATTGTATGGCAGGATTTGGGACGAAATCCTGGGAGCGATGTATCCGGCTGAGGCCCAAAACTGGGAGTTGAATGCGCCGGTATTTTCAGGTTTTCCTTCCGGAATTCTTCTGAATCAAAAGGACGGAGAAGCAAACTCAATATCGTTGGGATCGGATACTGTTTTTCTGAGTCCATCCTTAATCAACCCACAAACTTCCTCAGGTGAGTTTATCGCCTCAGAAACAGGCTGGATTAGTTTGGGAGATTCTCTGGAGGTTTTTGTTTACACTCAGAATGAGTTGAAAAATATTTTTCAGAATCGGATGATTCATGATTTTCTTAAATCCGGAAATCAGAATAATCAGCGGATTGATTTAATCACCAAAGAACAAAAAGTTCCTGACTGGCTTTGGTTGGCAGCTATTCTGATTGTCATGACATTGGTTTGGCTGGAACCGAGGTGGGATTGAATTTATTATCCGCACATTGCCTGCTGGGCCAAAGTAGAAGTTTCAATATGCGAATTATCGACCACAGTCAATAGTCTACTGACGACAACTCCTAAGTTTGAACTTCAGCCCTTGTTTTGCTTGGTTAATAGGAAAATCATTAAATCCTAACTGTGCGGTGGCCGCATTCAGTCTAAGCTAGATTGACTTTGCCTGCAGGTATCAGACATCTAATAAAAAGGGCACTTTAAATTGTTCGAATAGGAATAGCGAAGACAATTTTTTTCAAGGAATATCAGTGTTTCGAATTTAGATTACCCAATAGGTTTGACCTCCTTCCTTTATCGGACTTGAAAACAAAAACAGATCCCTGAGCGTCGATTGTTAGCTTTTCGAACCTAATTGAAGGGAATAAGCTAATGGTGAGGGAGATATATTCCATGTAAAAAATACAGCCACGGGATAGTTGTTTTGAATAAAGATTCTATTTTGTCCTATAGCTGGAATAAATGCCAGAAAATATCAGGCTAATCAGAGGACTTTACTATATGTACAATCGATTATATCAGCTGGCTACGGTACTTGTTTTGGCTGTCTTTCTCTTTCCCTCTTGTGAGAAAAGATCAGAGTCCGGCCCCGAGACCATCGAAATCCCTGATCAGGTCAGCTATAATTTTCACATCCGCCCCATCCTTTCCGACAAATGTTTTGCCTGTCATGGCCCGGATGCAAACAAACGGGAAGCCGGTTTGCGGCTTGACATTGAGGAAGAAGCTTATAAAGCTTTGACTGAAACCCCCGGTGCGCATGGACTGGTTCCGGGAAAGCCGAATGAATCAGAGGTCTACAAGAGAATTGTTTCCGATGACCCTACCTTCAAAATGCCTCCTCCTGAATCCAATCTTAAGCTTTCAGACTCTGAGATCAGACTTATTGAAAAATGGATCCGACAGGGGGCTATTTACGAGCCTCATTGGGCATTTATCCCTCCAAAAACACCTGAGATTCCCAAGATCAAAAACGAAGAGTGGCCCCTGAATGAGGTTGATTATTTTATTCTTGCCAAACAGGAAGCTCGGAGAATGGAACCCAATCCAGAGGCTGAAAAAGAAGCTTTGTTGAAGCGGTTAAGTCTGGACCTGACCGGTATTCCGCCAACCTTGGAAATGATGGATCAATTTCTGGCCGATGATTCACCCGAAGCATATGAAAAGTTGGTGGACCGATTGATCGCAAGTCCCGCTTATGGGGAAAAGATGGCGGTTTACTGGATGGACATCGCCCGATTCGCTGATTCACATGGATTTCAAGACGATAGCTACCGAAGCCAATGGCCCTGGAGAGATTGGGTAATTCATGCCTTCAACAAAAATCTCCCCTACGATCAGTTTATCACCTGGCAACTTGCCGGTGATCTGATTCCCGATGCCACCAAAGAACAATTGCTGGCCACAGGGTTTAATCGCAATCACAAAATCACCGAAGAAGGCGGAGTAGTCGACGAGGAATACAGGGTATCGTACGTTGCAGACAGAACAAATACCGTTGGAAAAGCCCTGATGGGAATCACCATGGAGTGTGCCGGTTGCCACGATCATAAGTACGACCCGATTACTCAGAAAGAATATTACTCGCTGTATTCTTTTTTCAACAACATTCAGGAAAGAGGAATTGAATCCTCAGTAGGCGGTCCTGAGACGTATGCAAAGCGGCCTTTCATGCAAATCAGCAATGAAGACGTGGAATCCATCCTGACCTTTATAAACAAAAAAGATACCCTTGACCTGATCGTATCAGTGATGGGGGAACTTGATTCCATCCGGCCAACCTTTGTGCTGGATCGTGGGATTTATGATCAGCCTTTGGATCCTGTTGAACCTAAAACTCCCGAATCCATCCTTTCCTTTGGTCCCAAATATGAAAAAAACCGGCTAGGCTTGGCCAAATGGATGTTCAGTAGAGAAAACCCACTCACTGCCAGAGTTTTTGTGAATCAGATCTGGCAGGAATTTTTTGGAAAAGGAATCGTCACCACTCCCGGGGATTTTGGTATGCAGGGAGCACTTCCCAGTCATCCCGAATTGTTGGATTGGCTTTCGGTGGACCTGATGGAGAATGGCTGGGATATGAAGCGGCTGGTCCGACACCTGGTCACTTCGGCTACTTACCGACAATCGGCTACTATCAGCGCTGAGCAATTGGAAAAGGATCCGGAGAACATGCTTCTGACCCGTGCCCCAAGGTTCAGGATCAAAGCCGAGTTTATCCGGGATGTGATCCTGGCGAGCAGCGGATTGCTTAATCCTGAGATCGGAGGACCAAGTTCCAAACCTTACCAACCTGGAGGACTTTGGGAAGGAGCCACTTCGGGCAGAGGAATCTTATCGGTCTACAAGCAGGATCACGGCGAGAAGCTTTACCGCAGGGGACTCTACAATTTTATTAAAAGAACTGTTCCGCCCCCGGCCATGACCATCTTTGACGGGAGCAACCGCGATCAATGTGAAGTCGAGCGACTGATTACCAATACCCCGATTCAGGCATTGGTGATGCTCAATGATCCAACTATGCTGGAGGCATCACGCGTGTTGTCCGGGAAACTGATGCAGGAATCACCTGATCCTGAAACGAATATTTACAAAGCCTTTCGAACCATTGTTTGTCGACAGCCTACAGAAAAGGAAATGGCTGTACTTAAAAACTACTATGAAGGAAGGATCGCAACCCTGAACGAAGCTCAGGCAAACGATTTACTGGAAGTTGGCGAATACCCGCATGCGACCGGGCTGAATCCTGTGACATGGGCATCTCTGATGCAGGTGATTACCGCTATTTATAATTTGGAAGAAACCATTTCTAAAACCTGATATGGAAAACGATATTTTCGAGCACCGACTGAACATCAACAGAAGAAGGTTTCTATCCCAAGTGAGTCTGGGTTTGGGAAGTGTGGCATTAGGTTCTCTGCTGATGCCCGATTTGCTTTCCGGAACCGGGAGCATGGATGCTGCAATGATTCCGGGATTGAGTGACTTTGCCCCCAAAGCCAAGCGGGTGATTTACCTGTTTCAGAATGGGGCACCGTCTCAGATCGAATCCTTCGATTACAAACCGAAACTGAAAGAAATGGTTGGGCAGGAGCTTCCTGACTCGGTGCGGGGTGCACAGCGCTTGACAGGTATGACGGCTAATCAGTCCTCCTTTCCTTTAGTAGGCTCATTCGCAGACTTCAAGCAATACGGCCAATCCGGCGCCTGGGTAAGTGATTTGTTTCCTTATACCTCCCGTATTGTGGATGATTTATGCATTGTTCGATCGATGCATACCGAGGCGATCAACCATGATCCTGCCCTCACATTTTTCCAGACAGGTTCTCAGCAAGGCAACAGGCCAAGTATGGGTGCCTGGTTGAGCTACGGATTAGGCAGTGAAAACAAGAACCTGCCGGCTTTCACAGTCCTCCTTTCCAGAGGAATCGGCAACGGTCAAGGCGTGTATTCCAAGCTTTGGACCAATGGTTTTCTGGATTCTGTGCATCAGGGCGTTCAGTTCAGTAGCGGCGAGGATCCTGTACTTTATCTTAAAGACTCAAAAGGCCTAAGCCGGGAGGAGAGAAGAGTGATGCTGGACAACATCGCCGAGCTCAACAATCTTTCATATGAAAAATTTGGAGACCCTGAGATCAGTGCCAAAATCAAGCAGTATGAAATGGCGTACCGGATGCAGACTACCGTGCCCGAGATCATGGACCTTTCCAAAGAACCGGATTCTGTGATCAAGCTTTATGGCCCGGATTGCCTGGTTCCCGGTACCTATGCCGCCAATTGCCTGATGGCCAGAAAGCTGTCCGAAAGCGGAGTACGATTTGTTCAGCTTTACCATCAGGGATGGGATCAGCATGACAACCTTCCTTACGAAATCAGCCATCAGGCAAAAGACACCGATCAGGCATCCGCAGCTTTGGTCACCGACCTCAAGCAACGAGGCCTGCTGGATGAGACCTTGGTCATCTGGGGCGGTGAATTTGGCAGAACTAGTTATAGTCAGGGTAAACTCACCGCTGAAAGCTACGGGCGGGACCACCATCCCCGCTGCTTCAGCATCTGGATGGCCGGTGGTGGAGTGAAACCGGGTTTGGTCTATGGAGAAACGGACGAACTCGGATACAACATAGTCAAGGATCCGGTTCATATTCATGATTTCCAGGCGACGGTATTGCATATGCTGGGGCTGGACCACGAAAAACTTGTGTTCAAACATCTGGGACGTAGATTCAGACTGACCGACGTGCGAGGCAATGTGGTCAAAGACCTGCTCGCTTAATAGCTTAATAACATTATCCAATCTATGAAAGGCAATCCTTTGAAAATAGCGGAAAGAATCCTGTTTGCGGGAAATATCCTACTGCTTTTTTTCCTTCTCTTCGAATCATTTATCGTATTGCCAGTTTGGTTTCAGTCCCTCGGTAGGATGCATCCCCTGATGCTCCATTTTCCGATCGCCCTGTTGCTTTTAGCGCTTTTAATGGAATTTTTCCGCTTCACTCCCAAATACAAAGACCAGGAGTTTTACCAGTACTTTACCAAAAATCTATTCTTGTTTGCGGCGCTTACTTCCTTGATTACAGCCTTGATGGGGCTTTTTCTATCTCTGGAGGAAGGATATTCTGGGGAGGCGCTGGACTGGCACAAGTGGTCTGGTGCTGTCATGGTTTTTTTAACATCAGTCTTGTACGCAGTTAGAAATCGCTCTTGGTATCAGGAGAAGATCGCCCGGATCAGTACCGGTTTGACCGCGGTTACGCTGATTTTGGCGGCACACTTTGGAGCAACACTTACTCATGGAGATGATTTTATCCTTGGCCCGGTGCTTCAGGCCAGAACAGTGACAGTGTCCTTTGAGGATGCACAAGTATTTGATCATTTGATCCTTCCAATTCTGGAAAAGAAATGTACTTCCTGCCACAACGCCAGTAAATCCAAAGGAGATTTGCTACTGACCAACAAAGAGAATTTCCTGAAAGGAGGCAAAACCGGTGTGATCTTCGTAGGGGGTAATCCGGAGGAAAGCCTCCTATTCCAGAGGATGCATCTTCCTCTCGATGACGAGGAACACATGCCCCCATCCAACAAGCCTCAGTTAACAACGGAAGAAAAGGCCCTCATCGAGCATTGGATCAAATCCAATCTGCCTTTCGAAACGCGTGTTGCAAGTCTTCCTGCCACGGATTCTCTTCGAATACTGGCAGCAAATTTCCTGAAACCCACATCTGTGGATGAGGTTTTTGAATTTCCCCATGCAGACGCCGAGACCGTCGAGAAACTCAATAACGAGTACCGGGTCCTAACTCCGGTTTCCAGAGATTCTCCGGCCTTGGATGTCACGCTATTCAGCAAGGCAAATTATACAAGTTCATCATTGGAGGAATTGCTCGAAGTAGGTGAACAGATAGTTTCCCTGAATCTGGCTAAGATGCCTGTCACGGATGATGAAATGAAGACGGTGGCCAAATTTAAAAACCTCAATCGGCTCAACCTGAATTTCACAGAGATCTCCGGTAAGGGCCTTGAGCAGTTGGCGTCTCTTAAGAAGCTCCGCCACCTTTCACTTTCCGGTACATCCGTGGATTTTGTGTCCCTGCAGTCCGCGATGAAGGAATTTTCAAACCTCCATTCCCTAACCGTTTGGGATACTCCTGTCACTCCGGCTGAACTTGAAAACCTGCGGAAAGAGTATGTGGGAATCAACTTGGTGGCAGGTAGGGAAGAAACCGAAGAAGATATTCTTCAACTTAACCTTCCCCAATTGGCGAATAACTCAAATATTTTCCGGGAATCAATGATCCTGGAGTTAGGACATCCTATCCGTGACGTTGAAATACGGTTCACTCTTGACGGTACAGAACCTAACCGGGAAAACTCTCCGGAGTTTAAAGTGGGGGAAACAGTCCTGAAGGAAAGGAAATTGGTCAAGGCGCGCGCTTATAAGGAAGGTTGGCTGGAAAGTGAAGTGAGTGCATTCGATGTGTATCAAAACAGGCATTTGCCGGATACAGTAGTTTTGCTTTCGCGCTTGAACAGGGTACATCCCGCAAATGGATCGCAGACATTCTTCGACGGAGAAATGGGTAAATTCAACGCCAATAGTCCCGCTTGGGCAAATAACTGGGCTGGATTTTTAAGGAATGATATGGAGCTTTTGTTGGAATACAATGTATCAGTCTCCGTAAGTAACATCGGAATGCGGATTTTGGTAGAGCCGTCAAACGTGATTTTCCCGCCATCTTCCCTGGAAATCTGGGGAGGAAATGACCCGAACGCACTGAAGCTCATCGGAAAAATGAGTCCAAAACAACCAAATCAAGAAGGGAAACCTTACATAGAACTGATCTCATTTGATGTAAAACCATTTGAAGGGAAATTCTTTAAGGTGGTCGCTAAGCCGGTGGAAAAAATCCCGGCCTGGAGTAAAAGAAAGGGGGGAGCAGGCTTATTGTTGGTAGATGAAATGTTCGTGAATTGAAATCTCCGGCCTTTTGGTTGACTTTCTCTATTGATCGTTGAATTATTAACCCTGTTTGCCGACCGAGACAATAGCGAACTTTTATAAAAAGTATTTCCGGCTATTTATTCAAAAACCAAGGAATAAAAAGTCCTCGACCGACTTTGGTTGTCCATTATTCCAATTTCCCTGAAGTTGATTTAGCAAGAGCTGATAATGAATTTAGTTGCTTTTTAAACCCCGGAAGTCAGGCTTTCAAGTTTACTCTTGAAAGCCTGAATCTTCAATCTTTGTATGTCTTCTTATTACTTGGAAAGGGGCATTAATTGTTCATTAGTTCCGATTTAGTTTTCTGTTTTTTTAAATATTGAAACAGAAAATTGGAGTGTTTTCGAATTGACCAAAATTAAGTCAGAATGGGATGCATTTAAGATTTTCTCGCTGGTTTACTTTGTAATATGTAAATATTCTAAGATTTAAAATAAATAAATAATTTTTAATTACATAAATATGTAATACAAGGTTAAAAAAATGCATTTAAATATTTTGAATAATTGAATTCATGCTCTACCTTAGAACCTGTTGTAGGTTAAGGGAGTAGGAAGTAAAGGATGAATTTGAAATTTCATCCTTAAATCTCAGGCTCCTTTTTAGAAATTTTTTTTACACCTTTTTTTCTGTGGAGATATGAGAAATTCGAATATTTCAGATTTTGTTTTCTTCGGTGGGACTGAAAGTATCCTGTGGCCGGTTAACCGTTTTTCATGTCCTGAACAAGGCTTGGAAATTTTTGAACGGAAGTCCTTGAAAAATCCGCCATTACTTCTTAGCAAAGTAATGGCTCATAGTGCTTGTTCTCAAGTTGAATTAATTCCAGAAACAGACAATCCGGAAGTTTCCTTTATTAAAAAGGAGTAGGTTGGTTTTAGCAAACCTTATCAGCTGGTTTTAGATCTGGGAGATTTTCTTCGTTCTGATTTAGGTTCTTCTTATTCCCTTATGAATGCAAAAAGCTTTTTATAAAAGGAATTGAAAGATGGAGATGGCAATGTAAATGGGTAGAATTTACAAAATGCCAGTTTTTGGAGCATCCAATATGATTTTCATGTAGTCTTCAGTTTAGTCCCAACTAATTACGGATAGTGCTGAAATCCAGAGAGTCAAGAAGTTTTTGGAAAAAAATCAAATCGAATATCGAAGCTTGAAAACCCGATGAACTTTTTAAATAAAAGAATTTTCATAGCTGGGCATACCGGGATGGTAGGTTCGGCAATTTGGAGACTCTTGGAAGCAAGAGGAGCGGAACAATTGATTGGTGTGGCCAGTAAAGACTTGGACTTGAGAGATCAGGCAGAAGTAGCTTACTTCTTTAAAGTTCAGCAACCTGAAATTGTGATTGACGCGGCGGCAAAAGTGGGAGGGATCCTGGCTAATAACACCTATCCTTATGAGTTTTTGATGGATAATCTTCAGATACAAAACAATCTGATAGACTCAGCTTATAAATGCAATGTCGAACGATTTCTATTTTTGGGGAGTTCCTGCGTCTATCCCAAAAATGCCGGACAACCGATCAAAGAGGAATATTTGCTCACGGGTCCTCTTGAGCCTACAAATGAAGGGTATGCAATTGCAAAAATTGCAGGAATAAAGGCTTGCGAAGCTATTTTTCACAAAACAGGAAGATCATTTTCCTCCATTATGCCATCCAATCTGTATGGACCGTTTGACAATTTTGATTTAAAAAGTTCCCATGTCCTTCCAGCTATGATCCGCAAGTTTCATGATTCAAAAATCAATGGAAACCAACCTGTTAAACTTTGGGGTACCGGAGAACCTATGAGGGAGTTTTTGCATGTGGAAGATTTGGCAGATGCTGTTCTCTTTCTTTTGGAAAAGGATGTAGTGTACCCACTACTCAATGTCGGAACCGGATTTGATATTCCGATAAAAAAATTGGCGGTGATGGTTCAAAGTGTAGTGGGACATGAAGGTGATATTCTTTGGGACTTGAGCAAGCCTGATGGAACATCAAGAAAGGTAATGGATGTAAGCAAAATCAACAGTATGGGCTGGAATAACAGGCTAAGTCTTATAGAAGGTATAACACAGACATATAAATGGTACCTCAAAAATCAACACAGGATTAAGCATGTGGAAATGGGCATTTAAATATCAAACCTTAATTTTTAAACCATTAATTATGAAAGTTGCATTGATTACAGGTGTAACCGGTCAAGACGGAGCATATCTTGCCGGACTTTTACTGGAAAAAGGGTACACGGTCCATGGCATCAAAAGGAGATCGTCTTCTTTTAATACCCAGCGGATCGATCATTTGTACCAGGATCCACATTTGTCAAACCCCAGATTTATTCTTCATTATGGGGATCTGACTGATTCAATGAACATCACCAGAATCATCAAGGAGGTCATGCCTGATGAAATATATAATCTGGGTGCTATGAGCCATGTTAAAGTCAGTTTTGACTCTCCGGAATATACTGCCAATGCAGACGGATTGGGCGTATTGCGGATTCTTGAGGCAGTAAGATTACTTGGTTTGGAAAAAAAGACACGAATATACCAAGCAAGTACCTCAGAACTTTATGGACTTGTACAACAAATCCCGCAAACAGAAGAAACTCCTTTCTATCCCAGATCACCGTATGCGGTTGCCAAAATGTATGGTTTCTGGATCGGGAAAAATTATAGAGAAGCTTATAACATGTTTGTGTGCAATGGGATTCTCTTTAACCATGAATCGCCTCTCAGAGGAGAAACTTTTGTAACAAGAAAAATTACCAGGGCAGTTGCCCGAATTGGAATGGGGATGGAAAAAGTCCTTCATCTTGGAAATCTGGAAGCACAAAGGGACTGGGGACACGCTAAAGATTATGTGGAGGCCATGTGGTTGATGCTTCAGACTGATAGCCCGGATGATTATGTGGTAGCAACTGGTGTGACAACCAAAGTAAGGGACTTTTTGAACCTCGCTTTTGAAAAAATTGGTTTTAAACTGGATTATATAGGCAAAGGAGCCAGTGAAATGGGAGTTCTATCCAACATTGATTATGACATTGCTTACGAACAGTTAGGGAAAACCAAAGAGGACTTGCCAAAGCAGGGAGAAGTATTACTGAAAGTGGATCCGGAGTATTTCAGACCTACTGAGGTAGATCTGTTGATAGGAAGTCCGGAAAAAGCATTTCAGAAGCTTGGCTGGAAGCCTAAATATGACCTCAATCAACTGGTAGAAGAAATGGTATATGCTGACTTGCTTCTTCTTAAAAAAGACATTTGCCTGGTTAACGGAGGATTTGAGATTACCTCTCATTTGGAATTATGATTAAATAAATAGGTATGGTGTTGTTTTTTAACCTAAAATTTTTGTTATGAATTCGATTTCAACTATTAATTCGCCAAATATTTTTGCTCTAGTCACCCGGGCAATTCGCCTTTATGGTGACCAGGATGCTTTAGTTTTTAATGGAGATAAGGTATCCTATTCGGAACTTGAAGCACAAGTAGAAATTCTGAAGCAACGAATTATCTCTAAAATTCCTCAGGAAAAACTCATTGCTGTATCCAGTGCCCGATCTATTAATTCTATAGTAAATATTTTGGCTGTGCTTTCCGCAGGCAAAGCATATTTACCAATCGATTTTGATGTACCTGAAGATCGATTAAGAAAGGTAGTATCAGAAACTAATGTACGTTATGGCCTGCCCGGGGATATCAATGAAAGCTTTCATAAAATTGACGTTTTAGAGATCACAGATGCTCTCCCGGATAATCCCGAGGTTGAAAATGTTGAAGCTGAAGAAGCTTACGTATTATTCACCTCAGGATCTACCGGAGTACCAAAGGGGATTTCTATTCCGCATGTCGCTGTGATCAACCTCATTGACTGGCAAAATGAAAACTCGATTTCAGGACCCGGTTATAAAACACTTCATTTTGCGAAGTTGACATTTGATGTTTCTGTGCAGGAAATATTTGCCACTTTGACTTCCGGAGGCACTCTTTTCATTGCTGAAAACAGCACACTTAAGGACCCGTTATTGTTACTCGAGTTCATTGAAAAACATGAGATTAACCGTTTATTTTTTCCATTTATAGCACTTCAGGGTCTTTTCACCGCAGCAAACGCCTACCAGATTTATCCTAAGTCATTAAAGGAAATTATGAATGCAGGAGAGCAATTGAAAGTGAGTGTTGCTGTCAGGAAATTTTTTAAAAACATGGAGGGATGCGTTTTGTATAATCAATATGGCCCTACAGAAACAACGGTTGTGATGACTCAACTCCCAATGGGCAACAACCCGGATTCATGGGATGATCTTCCAAGCATTGGAAAAGCAATACCTCAAACTGAAGTACGCATAGTAGATGCAGAGGGAAATTTAATAACCGAACCAGGTGTGATTGGTGAAATATATATATCCGGTCTTTGTCTGGCACTTGGATATTATAATAAGCCTGAATTGACTTCTGAGAAGTTTGTTGACTTGAGTTTTGAAGGGGAAAAGGTTAAAAAATATTACAAATCAGGAGATCTGGCCGAATGGAATTCTAATTGGGAACTGCAATTTAAAAGTCGGATAGATGATCAGGTAAAAATTAATGGTTTCAGGGTTGAGTTAAGCGATATAGAAGCGAATGTATCTCAAATCGAAGGAATTGATGAGAATGCGGTTATAACCGACTATTACAAGGATGGCCAGTTGTTTTTAAAACTTTTTTATACTTCGGGTGATAGTACTCTTACCAATGAAGTGATCCGCAGGAAACTGGAAAAAGTACTTCCTGAGTATATGATTCCAGCCCAGTTTATTAAGGTTCAATATTTTCCAAAAACCACTAGTAGTAAGGTCGATCGAAATGCCTTACTCAAATCATATGATTATTCTCTCCTTTCTAAATCAAGATCAACAGAACAGGAATCAAAGAATATCGCCGGCGTTCTCATAAGTATTTGGAGGGAGGTACTTCAAGTAGAGGAGTTTACCTCGGATAGTAACTTTTTCAATTTAGGAGGAAGCTCAATTCTGGTTCAAAAACTATCACTTGCAGTCAGCGAAAAGTTAGGAATAAGATTTCCGGTAGCTTTTGCGTATCAATACCCAACATTGAGGAGCCAGGTAAAATACTTGTCGGATAATAATAAGGGTGTTTTATCTCAATACGATAAGCCTGCGCAGACCATCGAGGGTGCCAAATCCAAAGCTGTGGCAGTCATAGCGATGGCAGGGAAGTTTCCAAAGGCAAACTCTGTAGGAGAGTTTTGGGAAATGGTTAAAAACGAAAGGGAAGGAATAAGTTTCTTTGATTTAGAAGACCTGGATCCATTGATACGAACTGAGGCTGAAGAACCCAACTACATCAAAGCCAGGGGAATAATAGATGAGGTTGAAAAATTTGATGCTGAGTTTTTTGGGATGAATCCCAAACTCGCTGCAGTGATGGATCCTCAGCAACGTTTGTTTCTGGAGATTAGTTATGAAGCGCTGGAAAAAGCTGGATGGATTGCAAATCGACCAGAGTTCAAAATCGGAGTATTTGCCGGTACCAATAACAATACTTATTACACCAAAAATATAGTATTTGATCAGGAACTGCATGAGATTTTTGGTCCAATCCAGGTGATGTCTTTAAACGAAAAAGATTATGTGTCTTCTCGTACTGCTTATCACCTCAATCTGAAAGGACCGGCTGTCAGTGTTTTTTCCGCATGCTCGACTTCACTTTTAGCAGTAGCTCAGGCAGTACAGAGTATTAGAAGTGGACAGTGCGTAGCAGCATTGGCAGGAGGAAGTTCAGTGGTATTTCCTGTAAAAAGTGGACAGAGGCACGAAGAAGGGGCAATTTTCACCAGTGATGGGCATTGCAGGCCTTTTGATGCTGGAGCAAGTGGTACCTTGTTTTGCGATGGTGCAGGGGTAGTATTGCTCAAATCCTATGAGCATGCCTTGGCAGATGGAGACCCGATTTTTGCAGTCATCAAGGGAATAGGAGTCAACAATGACGGCTCAGAAAAGGGAAGTTTCACTTCACCGAGTGTGCTTGGTGAGGCAGATGCTATTCGAAGTGCAATGGTTGATGCCGATGTTCAACCTGAACAGATTAGCTATGTAGAAGCTCACGGGACAGCAACTCCTATCGGAGATCCAATCGAAATTGAAGGGCTTAAGTTAGCTTTCGGGGCGAATGTGCCAAATCATAGTTGTGCAGTTGGTTCTGTAAAAAGTAATATTGGGCATTTGACAGCAGCCTCTGGAATTGCAGGCCTGATCAAGACCATTTATGCGCTTCACGAAAAAATCCTTCCTGCATCTATAGGCTATCAGAACCCCAATCCTGAGATTGATTTTGCGCACTCACCCTTCTATGTGCAACAACATACCACCACGTGGTCAAGTGATCAAAAAAGGATTGCTGGTGTTAGTTCATTTGGATTTGGAGGAACCAATGTCCATGTGATATTAGAAGAGTTTGCTCAAGAGAATGAACCGGAAAATGACCTCTCTAATCGAGAAATATTGGTGACTTTCTCTGCTAAAACAGAAAAAAGTCTTGCGTCTTATGCTCACCAACTCAATCGGTTTGTACAGGAAAGGCCTGTTCTTGATCTCTCGCAATTGAGTTATAATCTGCTGAAAAGGGATGCTCATTACGGGTTGCAGCACGTATTCAGAGCCTCTTCCAGAGGTCAATTGTTGTATTTGTTGAAGGAGGCCAGTGAAGGCACCTTAAAACCAATCCAACGATTGGGGAATTATGCCACTCCTGTTTTTCTTTTTCCGGGACAAGGAGCTCAATATCCGGGGATGGGTAAATCCTTATACGAAGCAAATGAAGTATTCAGACTAGCTTTTGATCAGTGCTGCACAGCTTTTGACCAATACTTGCCTACTTCCCTGAAGATGGAAATATTCGAAGGAACTGCAGAGACCCTAGCGAATACTTTATATACTCAGCCTGCAATTTTTACAGTTTCATATTCCATGTCGATGACATTGATCGATATGGGGATTCAACCTGCGGCTTTTTGCGGTCATAGCATTGGAGAGTATGTCGGAGCTCATTTAGCAGGAATATTTTCACTCGAAGATGCTATCAAAGTTGTGGCTTATCGTGGTAAACTGATCAGTGAGTTACCTGGAGGTAATATGCTGTCAGTGAGGTCAAAGACTGATGTAATAAAAGAGCTTTTGCCAGATAATCTTTCTCTGGCCGCACAAAATGCACCCAATCTATGCGTCGTTTCAGGTCCTGTTGATGCCATCGAAGCATTCAAAACAATTTTGGACGGTTACGATATTCCCAGTCAGATTTTGAAAACCAGTCATGCTTTTCACTCAAAGATGATGGATGGTGCTCTGGAGGAATTTTCCAGGATTGTTGCATCAGTGAATCGGTATATTCCTAAAGTTCCGATAATGTCTACTCAGACAGGAAAGTGGCTAACTGATGCAGAAGCCCAATCGGTTGACTATTGGACCGGACACCTGAGAAACGCGGTATTGTTTAATGAGGCAGCTGCCTCTCTTCTGGAAGAATTGCCTGAGGCTTTTTTCCTCGAAGCAGGCCCAGGAAATGTCTTGAATAGCCTGATCCAGCAACAACCTGAGGGTAAAAAAAATCCCGTTGTTCATACGCTTTCCAGAAGTAATATCGAAAGCGAAACATCTTATCTGATTGATCAATTGGGAGTTGCCTATTCAAAAGGAGCGAAAATTGATCTTGCTTCTGTACTTGGATTTACCCGGTTTAAATTTCTCGATATCCCAACCTATGCCTTTGACAAAAAGCTCTGTTGGAATCAAAAAGGGGCTTTAGTAAATCCATTCTTTCTCAAAAAAGCTAACCAAGCTCCAGTTGTCAATGAATTCGAGGAAGTAGTGGTTTACAATCAAACCGTATCGGAATCAGGTAATTCCTCTTATTCAATTCATCGCCATTTTGGAAAAATAAGGGAGATGCTGGAATCAGCTTCCGGAGTGGTGATTTCGGAAAATGATGTCGAATCCTCCTTTTTTGAACTGGGCTTGGACTCTTTGGTTTTAACCCAGTTCTCATTTTCTCTTCAAAAGGAGTTTGGAGTCAAATTCTCATTCAAGCAACTAAATGATTCCCTTAATTCTCCAAAAGCAGTTTTGGATTTTCTGGACGATTCGTTGCCAAAATCAACCAGCCAACCGGATGCAGTTCAGGCATCTCCCACTAAATTCGAAGCTGTCAAAGAAGCTGGAAGTGAAACAATTTCACTGCTTCAAGATCAGTTGGATTTGATTCACAATCAATTGCATGAGTTAAAAGATGGACCAAACACAAATGGACAGAAGCAATCAAATCCGGATAAAATTCTAAGAAATGGCCAGATTTCGGAGGATGAGCTCATTGAATTGAAAAAGCCGTTTGGTTACATGGCCCGAATTGAGAGACAAGGAACTGAGCTAAGTTTAACTGCCAAGCGGTTTTTAAAAACCTTTGAACAGGAATACAATGAAAAAACTGGAAAAAGCAAAATGTACTCTCAGGAGTATAGAAGGATGATGGCTGATCCCAGAGTTGTTTCCGGATTTAAACCCGAAATAAAAGAATTGATTTACCCGATAGTTACGAATCAATCGAAGGGCTCCAGAATAATGGACCTGGATGGAAATGAGTACCTAGATTGGCTTAATGGATTTGGAACCAACATGTTTGGTTACAGCCCGGAATTTATCACAGAGGCACTGAAGAGGCAGTTGGATGAAGGATTTGAAATTGGTACCCAACATGTGCTGGCCGGAGAAGTAAGTAAGCTAATCTGCAAACTGACTGGTTCAGAGCGCGTAGGACTTTGCAACACCGGATCCGAGGCTGTTATGGTTGCTATACGAATTGCCCGCACAGTTTCATCAAAGCCTCTTATAGTTGCCTTTAGTGGCTCCAACCACGGGATAAATGATGAGGTTTTGGTCCGGGGTACCAAGTCAGGGAAAACTTTCCCTGCAGTTCCAGGAATTTTGGAAGATAATGTTCAGCAGATTCTGATTTTGGAATACGGAAGTGAAGAATCTATTCGGATACTAACTGAGCGAGCGGAGGAAATCGCTGCGGTATTGGTGGAACCTGTACAATGTCGCACTCTTGAATCTGCTCCTGTGGAATTTTTGAAATCCCTGAGGGCTGTTACGGAGTCTTTTGGCATCTGTTTGATTTTTGACGAATTGATCACAGGATTCAGAGCTCATCCGAGGGGTGTACAGCACCTGTTTGGAATCAAGGCTGATTTGGTCACTTATGGAAAAGTAGTTGGGGGAGGCTTACCTATCGGAATCATCGGAGGCAAAGCCAAGTGGATGGATGCACTTGATGGTGGATTCTGGCAATATGGAGATGATTCCATTCCGGAATCCGGTGTTACATATTTTGCGGGAACTTTTGTCAAGCACCCCTTAGTACTTGCTGCGGCAAAAGCAGTTCTGTTGGAAATGGACAAAAATGGACCTGCCCTTCAGGATGCATTGTCAGAGAGGACGGCAGAATTGGTGGAGCGGATGAATACTGTCTTTGAAAAGTTTAACTGCTCATACTACGCGGTCAATTACAAATCCATCTGGAAAATCAAATTGAAGTCGGAGATTCCTTATTGGGAATTACTCTTTACGCTACTTCGAAATAAAGGAATCCATATATGGGAAAACTTCCCTTGCTTCATGACTGCGGCCCATACCAGGTCTGATATAGACTTTACCATTGAAAAACTCGAATCGGTGCTTGAGCAATTGATCGAAAATGAAATAATCAATGGGGATCTGCCTGATTTGGAAGAAGTTCTAATGGATAGTAATAATCCTCCGTTTCCAGGAGCGAAAATTGGATTCGACGAAGAGGGAAATCCAATTTGGATTCATCCCTCCAAAAAGTAAACGATGAAATGATCTAAAACTTAATTTTTTAACAAATAACTCGATGGAAATGACACTTAATAACATGTCTCTCACTAAAGAATCAGTGGAAATCGAGAAAGTGGTCCAAACCACTCCCTCTCAATTGGAGATATGGCTCGCATGCAAGCTAGGAGGTAAAGAGGCGAATATGGCCTATAATGAATCTGTTTCAATTCAATTGACAGGAAAACTTAATGTGAAGAGCCTTCAAGCGGCTTTTCTGAAAATCATCGAGCGTCATGATGCGATGCGTGCCGTCATTGGTCCCAATGGAAAGCACTTGATTGTTTTTTCATCCTATGAATTGCCCATCAGGCTGAGGGATATCAGCGAAATGACCCTTGTGGAAAAGAAGAAGTTTTTAAAAAAACATAGCCTAGAAACCGGAAAATATCAGTTTAATCTGACTCAGGGTCCCCTGTATGTCATGGAATTGATCAAGCTGGACGAGATTCATCACCAGCTGACCTTTACCGGACATCATATCATATTTGACGGATGGTCTCTTACTGTGATGTTGGAGGAATTGGCCAGTTTATATTCTTCAATTGTTCTTGATATTCCTCAAAGCCTGGGTGACCCGGATAATTTAAGCGATTATTCTGTAGAGCTGATCAATTTCACCCGAAAATCCAGCTACAAAGCAACCAAAAGATTTTGGACTGAGTACCTGAGCAACCCGGTACCTGATTTAAAGTTGCCGCTTGACAAGCCCAGACCAAGATACAGAACCTATGCCTGTGAAGTGCTGGAGGTTTTGATGGATGATCGTCTTTTGAGGAAAGTAAAAGAGTTTTCCGGCAAACAAAAGGTAAGTCTGAATCATACTTTGTTGTCCATTTTTGAAATTTTCCTCAGCGAATGGACTCATCAGGATGACATTGTTGTGGGCATGCCGGTGGCAGGACAGCTATTGATGAATAAACCTTCTTTAATTGGCCATTGCGTTCATTTACTTCCGCTTCGAAGCAAGATTAATCCTTCAGAGTCTTTTTCAGAATACCTTCAAAATCGGAAAAAGGCTTACAATGAAACACTTGATCACCAAGCCATCAGTTTTGGTAGTATGGTACAGGATCTGCCTATCAAGCGAGATCCTTCTCGCATCCCCTTGGTACCCGTCACTTTCAATATTGACATGGGAATGGACAATTCGGTGTCTTTTAGTGGGTTGGAGAACAAGGTTATTTTCAATCCAAAAGCCTACGCCAATTTTGAAATCATCATAAATCTGTATGGGTCCACCGACAATAATATTTTGGTATGGACTTATAACAAGGATTTGTTTGAAGAATCCACAATAGATGAAGCTGCCAAGAGGTATATCTCCTTTATCGAAAAAGTCCTTCTTGATCCTGAGATTAAAATTAGCGAGTTGCTCGAGGCATTTGCTGATGAAAACAAAGTTCTCACTGTACAACCACCAAATCACACTGATCAGGTATCGAGTGATTTTATTCCGGTCAGTAAATTAATTCAATCCAATTTTCAGCTATTCGAAGATCAACTGGCCCTTCACTTTCAGGATGAAGAACTGTCTTACCAATCGATGGGAGA
The DNA here is from genome assembly GCA_029945945.1 of Algoriphagus sp. GTDB lineage: Bacteria > Bacteroidota > Bacteroidia > Cytophagales > Cyclobacteriaceae > Algoriphagus. The sequence continues at coordinate 617,536 of JAQSDM010000009.1, forward strand.
AAAAGTTCGCTCTTTTGCCGGATATCTGGTGATGAAAGGTATTGGACCCGGAGATATTATCGGTGTTCATCTGGACAGAACATCCAATCTGGTTTTAGTCATTCACGGCATTTTGATGGCAGGAGCCGCTTATGTTCCTGTAGACTTCGATTTTCCTGAGGAAAGGGTAAAATTCATGCTACAGGATGCCGGAGTAAAATATTTTTTCACAGAAAAAAATGATTTTGACTGGGAAGAACTGAATTCCAAAAAGCTCAATTTAAGTCCAGAGTTATTTCTTCAATATGCCCGGGAATTCCATCCTGTAGCGTATCATCCCAACGATCCGGTGTTTTTAATTTACACTTCAGGATCAACGGGTACTCCAAAAGGTGTGGTGTTGAATCAGAATAATCTTTTTCATTTTTCCCAGCACTATGTTTCCCAGCCTGGGATCAAAGCCGGAGATAGGGTTTTAGGAATCACTTCTCCTTCGTTTGATATGCACTGGATGGAATTGGTTATTCCATTCGCTTATGGAGCCAGTGTATTTCTTATGAACAAATATCATCGTATAGACGCTAGAGAGATAATAAAAACTCTGGAAAAGAATAGAATTACTCAGTTGTCAGCAACTCCGTCTCATTTGAGGTCTTTTGTAGACCACGGGTTGACTAAAAAGCTTGAAGGATTACGGATTATTTCTGCAGGAGAACCGCTTTCGGTGGGCCTTGCTGAGTCCTTGCTTCAGGTTTGTGATTCTCTCTATAATATTTACGGACCATCTGAGACTACGATTTTTACTAATATAAAGAAGATAGAACTCGGTTCTAAATTGATTACCATAGGAAAGCCTGTACCTGGGACCATCGTTTTACTTATTGGGGAAGATGGAAAACTGATAACGGAAACAGGTAAGGTTGGTGAATTGGTGATAGGAGGAACGGGAGTTAGCCAAGGATACCTAAACAGACCGGAACTGAACCGGGAAAAGTTCATTCAAAATCCTTTCCCTGCTTATCCCGGAAGATTCTATAAATCTGGTGACCTAGGTCAATGGACAGAAGAAGGAGAAATCATCTGTTTGGGAAGAATCGACCACCAAGTCAAAATCCGCGGGCAGCGAGTTGAACTTGGGGAAATTGAAAGTAAAATTTCCCTTGATGAAAAAGTCAGGAACGTGGCTGTTGAAAAATATTCAAGTGATAATGGAGAGGATATTTTAAGAGCATTTGTCTCATTTAAAGACAACGCTAAAGAGAGTTTTGATCCTCAAGCATGGATTGAGGCATGTAAGAACAGCTTGAGTCAGAAGGTTTCGTCTTACATGATTCCTGCCCAGTTTGTGATTCTGGAACAATTGCCACTCAACTCCAATGGGAAAATTGATAGAAATGGTCTCAAATCCTATTTCGATAAGGATTCAAAAGTGGTTCAGGGGCAAAAAGAGATTTCGGTTAAATTAATTAACTCTGAAGAACGCATAAAAAGACTTTGGGAAAAAGTACTTCAAATACCAAACGTAGATCCTAATGACGACTTTTTTGAGATAGGAGGTCATTCCTTACTTGCGGTAGAGCTTATTTCCCTGATTGAAAAAGAGTATAAAGTCGATCTGCCTTTATCGATACTTTTTGAATACCCTACGATTCAATCAATTTCCATTCAGGTGGATAAATTGGTCAATGAGGGCAAAAAGTTGGAAATCGGATGCTTAGTAAAGATCAAGGAAGGGAATCCTAACAAAGCACTTTATTTCATTCATGGGGTAGGACTCAATCCGATGGAGATCAATACTCTCAATCAATATCTGGATGAAAATCAAACTGTATGGGGTCTTCAATCTCCAGCGGTAGTTGATAGCACAATAGCCCCAATATCCTGTCTGGAAGAAATTGCTTCCATTTATATAAATCAAATTAAATCTGCCGGTCTTACCGGTCCTTTTAACCTGATGGGAAATTCAATCGGGGGAATTATAGCATTTGAGATGGCCAGGCAGTTGATCAACAGAGGGGATCAGGTGAGTTTTCTGGGAATGATAGATACGGTTGCTTTTCAGCCTGATTCTAAAAAGAGTGATCGAAAGCTAATTAACAAACTGTTTTTCGAAGTAAAATTCTTCTTCAATGATCCTTTGTATTACCTGAGATATAGGAGAACAACTCTGGAAGAAATGAAAAACAAGGTCAATGGAAGGGTCATTAAAAATGAAGGAACAGACCTTAATTCTCGAATCAATCAGATTGAGCGGGTGAATATGGAGGCTTGGAAAAACTATCAGCACAGTGTTTTGGATGCTAAAATCACGCTTTTCCGAGCAGAAAGAAAAACATTTTACGTGAGGGATTCAAAGACTTTAGGGTGGGGATCATTCGCAAGGGAGGTATCGACGATTACAATGCCTGGTGACCATGCTAATATGCTCAAACCTCCTTATGGGGCGAAGTTTTCAAAAACCTTGCAGTCAATTCTCAACTCTTTAAATTAATTTGGTTATGGTGTTTGGCAGGGTGATTTGTGATGAGATAAAAGTGCTGGAATGGAGTAATCAATGTGATTTTAACCTACTAAATCACTTTGACATGTGGAGAATATATATTCCGGATCATATTGAGAGTGTCGAAACTGAATTTAATTTACTTCATAAAGATGAACAGCTAAAGAGTGAATTTTTTCTCAAAGAAGAGGACAGAATTCGATTTATCCTTAGTAAAATTTATTTAAAAAAACTATTATCAAACTATCTAAAAGTAGAACCTTCTCAGTTAGAATTTAAATACTCAGAACAAAACAAGCCAATACTGATAAATTATCCGATGATTAATTTTAATCTGTCTCATTCCGGGCAATATATTATAATTGGTTTTGCAAATAAGTGGTCAGTAGGGGTAGACATTGAGTTAATGAACACTCATATTGATTTATATAATTTAATCAACAATTGTATGTCAAGTCCCGAGGTAAGTGTGATATTGAATAGTGAGATGCCTCGTCAGATGTTTTATAAATATTGGACAAGAAAAGAGGCACTATTAAAAGGGATTGGTATCGGGCTAACTGACAGATTAAAGGATATCAATTGTAATGATGGACTTAATCTTGTTCCGATTGAATTCTCAGGATTTGCTTCTCCATGGAAAGTTTGGAGTTTTGAAATGGATAATTCATACTCGGTAAGTATCGCGCTTGACTCGGCAATCAGAGTTATGAGGTTTTATGAAATCTAATTTAGAAAATTATGAACTCGATAAAGGAAGATATGCTGTTGGTTGGAAAGCGAATTGGACTATTTGTTTTCTTGTTTGTTGTGTTTTCCTGTTCAAAAAGGAATATAACATACTTCTCCAATCTTGACCCAAATCAGGAAGGACAATATTCTAACAAGATAGAATTGGATCCTATCCGAATTCAGAAAGAGGACGAACTTGAAATAAAGGTTACCACGCTCAATCCCGAGTCCAATTTGTTGTTTAATTATGGGGTGATTTCAAGAGGTGATCAAGTGAATTATGATGCTATCGGGAGTTATAATCAGGCTAAATATGTCGTTGATTCAGAAGGGAATATCGACTTTCCAATTTTAGGAAAAGTAAATCTTGCAGGGCTTACCAGGGAAGAGGCAAAGAAAAAATTGACCGAGTTATTGTCAAAATTGGTAACGGATCCACGTGTAGAAATCTCCATTTCCAATTTTAAAATCACAGTCCTCGGGGAAGTCAATAACCCATCATCATTCACCATTGATTCTGATAAAATAACCATTTTGGAGGCTTTGGGCCTTGCTGGTGATATGACTGTATATGGGAAAAGAGAAAATGTACTTATTATCAGAGAGGATGAAAGCGGTAAAAAACTCTTTCGGGTGAATATGAATGATCGGGCACTTTTAAATTCAAAGGAATATTATTTGAAGCAAAATGATGTCTTATATGTGGAAGCAGATAAGAAAAAATTGATACAAGCGGATATAAACCCTACTTCGATCGCAATTATGTCTATTGTAGCTTCTATCGCAGTCGCATTTATTTTCAGTTTTGATGAAATATTTAATTAATATGAAAGCTTCAGATATATTATTGGATGGCTTCCTGCCTAATGACAGCGGAAACCCAAGGGGTGTCAAGAGAAGCCTGATGTATTATTTAAGATATTGGAAATTGTTTGCAATTTCCATGGTTGTTTTTTTCTCAATTGCTTTTGTTTATATCTATTATTCTGTTCCGATATATACAGTGAGCAGTGCAATTATGCTTAAAGATGATGCAAAAGGTTCCAAATTTTTTGAAAACCCTGTTGTAGGAGAATTGGAAGAATTTAAATCTTCCCAAATTACCGAAAATGAAGTGGATGTATTGGAATCTGCAGAATTGATAAAAGAAGTGATGGAAGGACTGAATTATTATAACTTATACTATAAAGAAAATTTATTTGGCAGATTAGAAGCTTTATCAGATAATCAGCTGCCTTTCAACTTCAAGGTTTTAGAAATTTTTCCAAACAGAATTTCTGAAGTGAAAGACATGAATATTGAATCAATCCAAGGTGATATTATTCGCTTTAGTATTGATGGTAATCCTGATGAAACAGTATTTGGCAAGTCGCTGAAAAACGAATTTGGAATATTTATTTTTGAGAAGAATGATTTAACAGATTCTTTTAAAGATTTTCCTGTTAAAATCAGATTTTATAATAAGAACGAATTGGCTGGTATTTTTGGAGGTGGTTTGAAAGTAGAGCCTAAGGATAAAAACAGTAGTATTATCTATATCACGCTGAATACTGAATTTCCGCAAAGAGGCGTTGAAATTCTTAATGGCTTAGTAGATACCTACAACAAGAATGCATTAGATGAGAAAAAGGAGGTAGTGCTAAGCACACTAAGTTTTTTGGATGGTCAACTAACCAAGCTGTCTGCTGATCTGGAGCTGATACAACAAAATATAGAGCAGTTTAAATATAAGAGGAACGTAGTTGACATTGAAAATGACTCTAAACTCTATCAGGAAAATGCAGTAGAAGCTTCAAAGCAAATAGTGGATGTTCAAAACCAACTGGAGATTCTTAAAAATGTCCAGGCTGACCTTAGATCCAATAGTGAGCAAAATATTACTATTGGACCGTTATCCAACAATGATCCGGCACTTCTTGCTATGATTGAGGATTTCAATAGAGAACTGGAAAATCTTCGCAGGCTCAGAACCAGTCTACTGCCTGAAAATCCAGTTTATGTTAATTCCCAAAATAGCCTCAATAATTTCAGAGATAAAATACTTGGACATATTCAGAATAGGGTTTTTGCATTAGAGATTACCCTAAAAAACGTCGAATCTACTAATTCTTCTTTCAATAGAAAGTCCAATTCAGGACCTATGGTTCAGCGGGAATATGAAGCACTTACCCGTGATGTGGAAATCAAGAAAGAGCATTATCTCTATCTAATTAAGAAAAGAGAAGAGACTTCCTTGTATTTGGCTTCTGTTCCCTCTACCCATTCAAAAACTATCAATAGGGCTAGCTTTTTTCCAATACCTGTTCAACCAAAAACTTCTTTAATTTACAGCTCTGTACTTTTTGTAGCATTAATAATTCCATTTGCTTTCCTATTTATCAAGAGGACTTTTGATGAAAAGCTTGAAGATAAAGGCCTTATCTCTAATCTTTTGCCTATCAATATGCTCGGAGAGCTATCTGAAATTCCGAAAAAGGAAAGAGGGATGATTATTGATGACTCCTCCAGAACTCCGATTGCTGAGCAAATCAGATATGTCAGGTCAAGTTATTGCCTTCAAAAGAAAAGCGAATCATCTCAAGTGATCTTGATCACTTCCACAATTTCAGGAGAAGGGAAAACATTTTTTGCACTGAACTTTGCAAAATCGCTTGCAATGATCGGAAAAAAGACTGCTGTCTTGTCTTATGATCTGAGAAAACCCCAAGTTAATGAGGCCTTGGTTGACGTGAATGCTCCGAGTTTATCAGGATTCCTGAGTGATAAATCAATTACAATAGATGATCTGTTGAGTTCTGGGATTTCAATTCACGGCTTTACCTTTTTTCAGTCAGGTCAAGTACCAAAAAACCCTGGAGAATTGATGATTAATGAAAGAAACAAAGAATTAATTTATCACTTGAGGCATCTATATGATTTCATAATCATTGATTCCAGTCCGGTTGGACAAGTCGCAGATGCACTTTCGCTTGTGCCTCTTGTAGATTCTACAATCTATATGATGCGGTATAATTGGACTTCCAAGCATGATATCGAGTTTTTTCAACAACTCAACCAGGAAGAGAAGCTAGTCGATCCTATGCTGGTATTAAATGGAAGCAAAGTTGGACAAGGATATGCTTATGGATATTATCAATATAGTTGATCTCTAAATATTGAAATAATGTACATGGCCGGTGTAAAAAAAGGTGTTGATTATCTTGCCGAAGAAGTAAAGAACTTTTTCTCCAACGGAGTGCAGCGATCAATCGATGCTAAAAAGAATATTGTGGGCTCTTTTCTGATCAAGGCGGCCAATATGGGAATCTCTTTGCTCTTGGTACCAATAACGATTAATTATGTAAATCCAACGCAGTATGGGGTTTGGCTCACGCTAACTTCAATGGTAGCCTGGGTTGCTTTATTTGATGTGGGCCTTACACAGGGGCTAAGAAATAAGTTTGCAGAAGCCAGAGCATTAAAAGACAATGAATTAGCAAGAACTTATGTCAGCACTACCTATTTCTATGTTACATTGATATTTGTTCTATTGGGAACAATTCTGATAGGGGCAAGCTATTTTGTGGATTGGAGATCTTTGATAAATGCCCCTATAGGAACAGAAAATGAATTGAAATATCTGGTTATCATTGTTATCAGTTATTTCTGTTTTCAATTTATTTTCCAAATAATCAAAGTGGTCATTACCTCTGACCAGAAGCCGGCACTGGCTGCCGGGATTGAGTTGATTGGCCAAGCGCTTGTTTTGTTGACTGTTTGGCTGCTTACTCAATTTACACAGGGATCGCTTATTTATCTTGGGCTTGCTATAGGAGTGACGCCGGTGGTCATATTGATATTGGCTAATATCTATTATTTCGGAAATAAATATTACGATTTTCGGCCTTCCGTATCTTATGTGAAAAAACGATATGCTTCAGAGTTGATCACTATGGGAGGAAAGTTTTTCATTCTCCAATTGGCTGCAATGATTCAATACAGTACAACATTATTTTTGATTGCCCATTATTTTGATCCTGAGTCAGTAACAGCTTACAATATTGCATTTAAGTATTTTGTTTCACTTCAAGCAATTTTTATGATCTTTTTGACACCACTTTGGAGCAGTACTACTGATGCATATTATTTGAATGACTTTAATTGGATTATTCGGGCTTTAGAAAAGTATATACTCTTATTGATTCCTTTTGTACTCATAGCTGTATTGATGCTGGTATTTGCAAAAGATATTTATCGTCTATGGCTTGGGGAGGTATTTATTGTAATTGACAGTAAAATAACAATTATTTGTTTCGTATATATAGTCCTTTCAATGTTTTCAAGTGTATTTGTAAATGTAGTCAATGGGATGGGTACACTCAAGATTCAATTTATTTCTTCCATTATTACTTCAGTATTTTTTATTTTGGCATCCTATGCATTTATCAATTTCTTAAATCTGGGAGTTTGGTCTATTATTCTGGCTTCTATATTGAGTAATGTATATGGATTTATAATCTCGCCTATACAGGTTTATCAAGTGTTGGTTGTGAAAACACCCAATAAAATTTGGTATTAAATTTAACTTGAGATGAACAGAGTCGCAATTTTCGGAGGATTAGGCTATCAGATGTTCCAATATGCATTGGCTATATCTATGGATGCAGAGGGGATTCCTACAAAAATTAGTGTAAATGATTTTTTGCTCAATAGACATTATCAAGGATTTGAGTTGATCAAGGCTTTTGACGTTCCACTATCTATTGTTGATCGTCTTAAAGCTTCTGTAATGACTAAATTAAGACCAATATTTGTCGATACTCATACCGGATTTGTCAAAAATGCTATTACTAAGTTGTTTTTGAATGAGACTAATATTTATCATGAAAAAATGGAATATCATTTTGATGAAGAAGTGTTTCGTCAACGAAATTCATTTTTGATTGGTACTTGGCAATCAGCAAAATATTTTGAGTCCCAGCAGGAGCTAATTAGAGAAGTATATAATTTCAACAAGCCTTCCGATGATATAAATATTCAAGTGTCAGGTGAAATATCTGCTTCTAATGCTGTAGCAGTACATGTCAGGAGAGGGTTTTACATTGAGCCTACTTTGACAAAAAACAGGATGGTCATAGATTCGTCAGATTACTATTATAAGGCATTTGATGTCATTAGTAAAAAGGTTGATAATCCTGTTTTCTATGTATTTTCCGATGATATCGAATGGGCTAAGAAAAATTTCAAAGGACATAATTTTGAATTTGTTTCTCATAATAAAGGAGCAAACAGTTATTTAGATATGTATTTGATGAGCCTTTGTCGGCATTTTATAATTGCAAATAGTGCATTTAGTTGGTGGCCTGCGTGGCTTTCTTCAAATGAAGATAAAATTGTGGTTATTCCAAAACCTTGGGTAAGAGAATCAGAATGTCCAAGCATCTATCCCAATAATTGGTTGGCCATAGATGTCCTTACTGATAAGATGCAAATGGTCTGATGAAACGGATATTACACATACAGTTTTCAATGAAGTCTGCAGGGTCTGCAGCTTGGAGATTGCATGAGGCTTTTTCCGGACTTCAAGGATTTTCCAGTGAGGTGTTATCACTTCATAAAGGTGAGGAGGAGCGGCCAGGTTTATACTATTTACCTAAACTGGCTGTTTATAAAGCCAAACTAAATAATAAAATTCATAATAGTTTAGTCAAGTATAATAAAAATAAGTATGCTTTATTTTCTTACCCAATTCTAGGAACAGATATTTCTGACCATGAATGCGTCAAAAGAGCAGATGTAATATATGTTCACTGGGTTCAGATGGGTTTTATGACATTAAATGGGTTAAAAAGTCTGATTAATACAGATAAGGAAATTATTTTCTTTATGCACGATATGTGGTACATCACGGGGGGCTGTCATAACTCTTTTGACTGTATTGGTTACCAGATTGATTGTTTAAATTGTCCTATTCTGGATAGAAATAAAATAATATCTGCGAAACAATTAGCGCTGAAGACCTCCATCTTCAACCAGAATAATGTAAGCTTTATTTCACCAAGCAGGTGGCTTCTCAATTGTGCAAAGAGGTCAATCGCCACGCAAAATAGGCCCATTTTTTACATACCAAATTATTTTAAATCCAAAATCTTTGTTCCGCAGGACAAAGTACAATCCAAACTTAAATTGGACATTGATCCTGGAAAAAAGGTGATTGCCTTTGGGGCTGTAAATGTATACAGTGCCTTTAAAGGGTTTGAATACCTTCAGAAGGCTTTGAACTATCTTCCTGAAATTTTCCCGAACAACGATATTCAAATTTTGATTTTTGGATCAGGAAGTGAAAATGAAATGAAAGGGCGGTTTCCATATAAGGTTAAGTCACTGGGTTATCTTGACTCCGAAGAGAAACTCGCCCTTGCCTATGGAGCTTCTGATCTTTTTGTTATACCTTCTTTAGCAGATAATCAGCCTACAATGGTGATAGAAAGTCTTTCCTGCGGAATCCCGGTAGTTGGTTTTGAGACTGGTGGAATCCCGGATATGATCGACCATAAGTCTAATGGCTATCTGGCAAAAAGCAAGGATATTTTAGATCTGGCTGAAGGAATAAAGTTTTGCTTAGAAAAGAATCTCCAAGGGTTTCTTTTAGAAAAATTTGAACCAGAGTATTTAATGAGCCTTCATAAGGAATTGTTAAATGAGATGCTATGCAACTAGATTATAAGATTCAGGATGTCCCTAGGTTGATGATATTTTTCACACCGGTATCTATAGCGAGAAACCTGAATATATTCTGGATTAGTGTTATTTTATATTCGTCTGGATATACATTTTCTATTAGCTTATATTCTTTTGCTGCTTTGTTTCAGGGACTGCAGATTATAGGTATTGCAGGACTGTTTTTTTCTTTGATCAATCTGATTAATTTGAAAAAGCTGAATGTTTATTTTTATATTATTTTTATTATATATATTCTATGGCAGTTTTTTTTCCTTATTCGGGGTAATTTCAAGAACTTAGAATATGAAGAAGTAAAATCTTTGTTTTTTAACGGTAATTATGGATTGATCAGTATTTTAATACCCCTAGTTTCCTTATTGCCAGTTTCTCTAATCAATATTAAGAAGCTTTTTGATGCATCAATTATTTTGTTTTTCATGTATATTTTATTTACGCTTACTTTATTGCCTGATTTGTTAAATTCTGATCCTTATAATTCGTTTTCGAGAGAAGTATTTGAATCATCTGTGAAGTTTCTCGCTTTTCCTGTTTGTTTTATTTTGATTACTTTTGATCTACATTCCTTTAAGAGAAAGTTATTATCCTTGGCAGTATTTTCAATTATAATTCTTTTCGCGATTTTAAGGGCTAGAAGAGGAATTTTGCTGATGTGTAGTATTGCAGCAGTTTTTGCATTTATTTTCTATTTCTTCAAATCCTCTAAAAAACTTGGTTGGGCTTTAGCTATAATTTATTTAATAATTTTAATTTATCAATTCTATACAATTGATTATTCCTTGTCTAATCTTCAATTTCTAAGTAACATATATGAAAGAGGACTGGAAAATACGAGATCATATGTAGAGAAATGCTTTTTCTCCAGTATGTCCACATTGGATTGGATTATCGGAAAGGGATATAATGTGGGTTACCTTTGTCCAGGAATAGATGATTCTGTCTTTAAAAATGGAGTGAGGAAAGTAATTGAAACTGATTATCTACAATTAATACTACAAGGAGGCTTGATCAATTTAATACTTTTGTTGAGTATTATACTTCCTGCGGTTTTTCTGGGATTATTCTATTCAACTAACCTGTTTTGTAAAAAAGCTGCTACCTGGATTATGATTTGGTTGTTTTTTTTATATCCTTCCAATGGCTATACTGTTTCAATATTTCATATTAGTATGTGGTTAATGGTAGCTCTTTGCTATAATAAAAGATTCAGAGAATTGTCAGATCAAACCATCTTTGATTATTTTAATAAAGACATTAGAATACAGACAAATGGAAAAGCCTAGAGTATTAATCTTCGGTCAATCTTTTAACTCAAATACGGGAGGAGGAATCACATTGTCAAATCTCTTCCATGATTGGCCTAAGGAAAATTTAGCAGTAATAGTTACTACTCATGCAATTCAATATCTCAATACAATTCATTGTGATAAATATTATTTTATTGGTAGCAATGAAAATAGCTGGAAATTTCCATTTAATTATTTTCAGCGAAAAGTCCCTTCCGGTCAATTAGATATCAAGAGCTTTTCAAAATCAGAGATTGTAACAGGTAAATCCAATCTTCGTTCTCGATTTGTAAGTAATATTTTTTACCCTGTTTTGATGTGGACCGGCTTATTTCATGTTCTATCAAAAATTAGTTTTTCTGATGATCTGAAAAACTGGATCAAGGAGTTCAATCCTGAAATCATATATATTCAAGTTTCTACCAGAGATTCGTTATTGTTTGGAAAAGCACTCGCTGAATTTTTAGATATTCCTGTTGTATTGCATCAGATGGATGATTGGTTGAATTCAATCAGCCATGGGGGATTGGGAAGTGGATACTGGAAGAAAAAGATAAATCGTGAATTTCAGGAGTTGGTTGATTTAACTTCACTTTGCCTTAGTATTTCTGATCAAATGGGGCAGGAGTACAAAAAAAGGTTCGGTAAAGTTTTTAAGACCTTCCATAACCCGGTGGATCTTGATTTTTGGGGTTCAGATGATGAAAAAATAGTATTAAATCCCCACGGAATCACAGTCCTTTATGCCGGAAGAACAGGTTTTGGGATTGAGACTTCTCTGAAGGCTTTTGCACAGGCGATTGATGAAATTAGGACTGAATTTAATATTCCGATAGAGTTCTTTATCCAAAGTCATGAACCGCTATCCTGGATGGGTCAATTTGAAAATACCCACTATCGTGGGATGGTCCCATATTCCTTGCTCCCACGATTATTCAGAGGTTCTGATTTTTTATTGTTGCCATGTGACTTCTCTCAAAAATCGGTTGAATTTCTCAAATATTCTATGCCTACCAAGGCTCCGGAATATATGATTTCTGGTTCGGTGACCATATTGATGGCCCCTGAAGAAACAGCTGTTTATCAATACGGTTCTCTGGAAAACTGGGCTTTTACTATAAAGAGGGATGATGTTGATTTTGTGAAAAATGAATTTTTGAAATTGATCCAATCTCCTGAACTTCAAAAACGGATTTCAGAAAGGGCAATTTATTTGGCAAAAAAGAATCACAACAGTTTATCCATAAGAGAAAAATTTGTCAGCGAATTCAACAAAATCCTACAGGAAAATGAAAAGGTTAATGACAACTTAGTCTATTCTTCTTGATTCAAACCTTGATTTTTTGATGTTATGCATATTTTAATTTTAGGAGTTTCGCTTCACGAGGGGATGGCTGGATCCGTGAGAGTCCGAAATCTCCTTGACCCTATGATCGAAAATGAAAGAATCGTTTGGAGTAACCTGTTTTTTACCAAATTAGCCGGGAAAAATCTTCCGGACAAAAACGATAATCTCAAAGAAGTGGATGTAGAATTATCCAGTTTCGGCTCCATTCTTAAGTTTTTACAGGATTCATTCCGGTTTATCCGGCAGAGAAAAGTATCAGGTTCCCTTAATATTTTTTATGCATACGATACGCCGGACTTAAAAACGATCCTTCCAATATTGTACGCAAAGTTCATTGGGTATAAAATTCTGCTGGACATAGTAGAAGACAATAGGGTAGCCTTGAGTTTTGATGGAATAATGAATCGGATCCGAATCAAAAGCGGCCAATACCTGTTAGCCATGGCGCCTTACTTTGCAGATTTGGTAATTGTGATTTCCTCGCATCTTGAAAAAAAACTAAGCAAAATATACAGTGATCGGTCTAAGGTTGTATTTATCCCGGTGACAGTAGATTTGGAAAAAATAAAATATGTCCCTACGAAAAGAAACAGGGCTGAGAAGGTTTTTTATGGAGGCTCCTTTGGGAAGAAAGATGGTTTAGATGTTTTAATTGGCGCTTTTACAAGATTAGCTGCCGAATTTCCTTACGCTGAATTAATATTAACGGGCAAAGGGGAAAATAAAAAGGACTTTACAGAGATAGAAGCCTTGATTAAGTCCAGCCAGGCCTCATCCCGAATAAAATACCTTGGATTTTTAAGTACATCTGATTATCACAAGGTCTTAAGTGACTGTGATGTTTTTTGCGTCACACGAAATAATTCCAGAGCTGCAAATACTGGTTTTCCAAGTAAACTCAGTGAGTTTCTGGCAGCTGGAAAGGTAGTGATTGCCTCTTCAGTAGGGGATGTTAGTAAGGTGCTAAAGCATCAGAAAAATGCACTTTTAGTCTCACCTGGAGATGAGCAGGCGATGTATTTATCACTGAAACAGATATTTCAGGATAACTCCCTTATTGAAAAATTAGGTGTAGAGAGCAGGCGGACGGCTGAAGACAACTTTGACAACAGGAGATTCAGTAATCTGCTATTTGAGCGGTTTAAATTATTGGAGCATACATAGGCAGAGATGGAAAAGAAATTGAAAGCCGCCGTTTTATTGACAAATTCCTTTTTAACTTCTTATGGGGGAATTGGTCCATTTGTGCGAAATCTGGACATTGATCTTTGTCACTATTTCGACCTTCAGTATTTTTTTTTACCGGAGAGATTGGAAAAAGTACGATTGGTTCCCCACAGACTGCTATTTGTGTTTTTTCTTTTGTGGAAATTCCGGCAATTGAAGCAGAATGATGTAATAATTTCACATAGTCCTGAGGGCTCTTTGGTTGCCACCTATACCTTCAAACCATTAGTTCATGTTTTTCATGGGAATACCAATCCTATGGATATCTCCAGGTTTAGGTTTGGAAAATACCTCAGCTGGGTTTTTGATTATATCCATAAAGTAATTTATGCCAAGGCATTTTTACTGTATTCAGTTGGGGAAAAGCGACCCGGGGCTAAGAAATTTGTCAATCCAATAGCACATGAAGTCCAAATAAAAAAAACCTCAGATCGAGAGGGATTTATTTTTGCAGGAAGACTTGAAAAGGGAAAGTGTATCCCAAAAATCATTGAAGCTTATAGTTGGCTTCCAGCCCAAATCAAGGCTAATCATAAACTCTATATCGCTGGATCTGGATCGGAACTGCCTAACTTAAAAGAATTAGTAAAAAAAATCTCTTTGGTCGACAAGGTGGTTTTTTTGGGGAATATGGATAATCGATCCTTGATCGAAATCACCTCCTCAAGAAAGCTTCTGCTGATGGCGTCTGCTTTTGAAGGATTTCCAATGGCGATTGCAGAGGCATTTTCGGTTGGAATACCTGTCCTAAGCACAGCAGTAGGAGACATCCCTCAGTTTGTGAAAAGTGGTTTTTGCGGATTGCTTTATCCGGTCGAATTCAACCCCAAGGATTATGCAAAAGGAATTGAATCAATTCTGGAAGACTATACCTCCTATGCTGAAAGTGCTCTAGTTGCCAGCCGTCCCTTTGATGCAAAAGAAATCACCAGGGATTTCGCACAAGATATTCTTACTCAGTTGAAATTGAACAGTTTATCTGTATTAGCCGGTTAAGATTATGAAAAGAATATGTGTAGATGTAACCAATATTTCACCGGGTAAAGGTGGTGCAGGAGGAGGAATCACAACCTATGCAAAAAATCTCCTTTTGGGCTTGGACTATCTCGTTGAAAATTCAGATTATTCTGATCTGGAAATTGTAGCTATTGGACATTCTGAATTTCTGGAAGGCTTGAAGCTGCAACGAATAAAAACAGTTCACAGGAAGGTTAATAATCAGTCCTTTGTCAAGCGAAATTTTTGGCTTCATATATCTCTTCCGCTTTTTTTGAAAAAAAACCACTTCCAGATATTGCATCGTGTTATTCCTGAGCTACCAGTATTCAAAACGGCCCGGTATGTAATGACCCTTCATGATTTTATGTTTGATTTTTATCTGGAGAATCCGGTGTTAAAAAAATACCTTGGTTTGACCAACCAACTAAAGTTTTTATTTCTCAGGTCACTTATGCGAAAAAGTGTGGACAACCATGATTGCATTTTGGTTCCATCGTTCTCTATTAAAGATGAGTTTAAAAAGAGATGTACTAACAAAAAACTACATATTGAAGTGACAAAGCTCGCTACCAATGACAGACTTATTTCTCGTAAGCGAAACGGTACGAATAGTTCTGATATTTCTTTTGGATATGTGGCGGGCTTTTATCCGCACAAAGGACACAAATACGCCATCAATCTGATGAAGATGTTTCAACAGACCGAAAGGGGTAAAAATGTGAAACTGTTTTTTAGAGGTAGTAAAGTCTACCGGGACTATTACCTGGAAATAGAAGCACTCATCAGGAAAGAAGGTTTAGAAAACAAAGTTTTTATTGAAGGGTTTGATCCCAATATTTCCTTAAAGGAAATATATGATAAGTATACAACAACCTTACTTCTTTCAGAATATGAAGGGTTTGGTCTTCCTGTTTTAGAATCTCAGTCATTCGGTAAACCTGTAATCTGTTCTGATATTCCTGTTTTCCGAGAGAATTTAAAAGACAGTGCTATCTTTTTGAATAACAATCCATCGAATCAGGACATTGAAGAATTGCTGGATAAATTGTTTGATAGGGAGTTTCTGGATGAATTGGCAGAAAAAGGAATTGAAAATAGTGCTCAGTATTCCTGGGCTAAAACCACTAAGCGAACATTTGAAAGCTATTTGAAATTACTTTAGATTTTATAGTTATAACCTTAATTTCCTATCAGGGGATTGAGGTTACTTTATCAAATACCAGAATTTTAAGTCCAAAAAACCAGCATATAAACCGAAGGAAAATAAAAAGAGGGTCCGATTTCCCGGCCCTCTTTTTTGATTTAGCTCATTTTACGGATTCTCCGATTAGTTTTTAATGAGTTTATGGGATTGGAATATTTTGTTACCAAAGTTCAATCTGACTAAATAAATTCCCGGCTTAAGGAAATCAAGATCCAGTGTGATTGTACCCTGACTTGTATTGAAATCTGAGTTGAATAGTTCTACACCTCGAAGATCAATTACCGAAACTTTCCCTTCCAAGTTTTCAGGATAATCATCAAAGAAGATATTTAATTCAGAAGAGGTTGGGTTTGGTCCCATTTTAATTCCATATCCATCTGTATCCTTTTGCAGATCTCTGGTAGAATTTTCTTTTTCAATTGGTTTTTTCTCAGGTGCAATTACCCGGAACAGGATAGGTTCAGATTCAACTGATTTGCCTAGTGAATCCGTAATCCTTGCATAGACCAAATAATCTCCAACCTCGATTTTAGACCAATTAAATTGATTTTGATCATTAGTGACTGAAGCCAACGGCAAGTGCCAGTTGAAGAATTCTACTTTGCTTACTTTTTCCGAGGTGTTAGCCTGAAGGATTACCGAGTCTTTACCAAACTCAAATATTTGATTGTCATAAGGCTGAGCAATCTCGACACTTGTAGTTGCAGTGAGGGTGTTGGTAGTCTCTAAAGTTCTCAATTTTGTACTGGATGAATTGACCCGGAATTTTACTAAGTTCGAGGTTGCTGTTTTCCCATTACTATCGGTTACGACTGCATGAACCTGGTAGTCTCCAGCTTTTATCCTTTTCCAATCAAACTCATATGGAAAGGTGCTGTCGGAAGCTAAAGGCAATCCATAATTAAAAAATTGGATGCTTTTTATGGTAGCCGGACTTTTGACATCTGCCTTTATGATCACAGCCTCCTTGCCCAAAGTGAAGATTTGATTATCATAAGGCTGAAACACTTTGATAGAATAATCTACAATTATCGTGTTTGTAGGTGCGGTGACAGAAAACTTAACCGCATCGGTGGTGTAGACAATACCTTTGCTGTCTGTGACTTTAGCGGTAATGTTATAGTTGTCTACCTGGATGGTCTGCCAGGTAAATTCAAAATTCCCGCCGGTGACAGTCGTGAGGAGATTACCCCAGTTGAAGTATTCCACTTTCTGGATAGCCAGTCCTGAAGTGGACGCATTTGTTTTCAGCACCACCTGCTGAGTTCCTTGTTCAATGGTTGAATTATTGATTGGTGAAACCATCAGGGCTGTGTATGCTACCGTTTGGTCTTTTACCGAGAATCTGACCGGTGCAGAGGTTGCGTTGAGGTTTCCCTCGTCGATTACTTTTGCGGATACCTGATAATCTCCCGCCGCGATGGTGGCCCAATTAAAGGAATAAGGCGCAGCGGTGACGGTGGTTAGCAGGGTGGTTCCGTTGTAGAATTCCACCTGCCTGATTTTTCCTTCCGGATCCAGGGCATTGGCGACCAATTCCACGGTATTCACTCCTTTGGTAAAGATCTGACCTTCGGTTGGATTTGACAGGGTAACGGTAGGTGCCTTATTTACCGCCGGTGCGGTGACAGAAAACTTCACAGCATCGGTGGTGTAGACAATTCCTTTGCTGTCCGTGACTTTAGCAGTAATGTTATAGTTGTCTACCAGGATCGTCTGCCAGGTGAATTCAAAATTCCCGCTGTTTACAGAAACAAGTGGAAATCCCCAGTTGAAGTATTCCACTTTCTGGATAGCCAGTCCGGAAGTGGACGCATTTGTTTTCAGCACCACCTGCTGAGTTCCTTGCTCAATTGTTGAATTGTTGATGGG
>JAQSDM010000010.1:0-26182 GCA_029945945.1 Algoriphagus sp.
CAGGCTCTTATTTTTCACGTTGGGCACGAGCCTTACCCAACTTTTTTTGGAAGTACCAGTAATTTTCATGAATAATAAATATTGAAAGTTTTGAGGTTCGACAAGTACTGTGCCCACCAGGTATTCAATCTTTTTGCCAACTTTTATAACTATACTAGTCTTATAATTAGCAGTTTAGACGGGTTGCACCAATACAAAGCACTTCAAAAACTCATTGATTTTTAGTTCGCAGTATTAAGCATAATGAAGCTTCCCACAGATTTGGACATCCAACTCTATTTTTTATCAGAAAGGATAAAATTCTTGTTGGGTCAAACCCAAACGGATCAAATGAGGCTTAAATCCTGAAATCGTCAGAATTTAAATTCAAAGACCTGTATTGAGATAAACATTTTTATTCATCAGGTCTTATACAGGCCATCAAGGTGAATAAGAATAGTTTGAAGTGGGATTCCGGGAGAGTATTTTGAGTCTTAAAGCGATTCAATAATTAGAATCGATTCCGGAATTATAGAGAGTTCGTTATTAACTTCGGATGCAAATATTCTAATAAAATTTAGATTTTTTTTCGAAATGCTTGATTTATTTTAATACTATAAACATCTTATTATTACGAAGTTTTATTGCTGATAATTATATAATTAAATTATAACAATTCTTTTCTCTTATTTTAAAGTAAAATTTATTTTATAATTTTTTATGGAATACAAATTAATTAAATGGTAATAAGCTGAAACAATACCAATTATCAGAATAAAATTTTATAAATACTCATTTCACATTAAAACGGTTATTTTTTTCAACTCTAAAAAATGGATTTTGAATAAAATAAAATGTATCTTTAATTGTTGATTTTAGAGTATAAAATCTGTTAAATTTTTCGATTCTCACTTTTTAAAAACTAGAGAATTATGAACACAATTGAATCCGAATTTTTAGGCTATCCAATGTTCAAAGGACAGCTATTCGAAATCCTTCTCAAGGGTAAAACAATCATAAATACCCTGAATCAGTACTCATTTTGCCTGGCAGAGGAGGATAAAATGTTTAAAAGAGCTTTGATGAGTTCGGACGTTTTGCTTCCTGATGGAATATCAATAGTCCTGTCAGCAAAGTTTTTAACCGGTAATAACCTTACAAAAATCGCGGGTGCCGACTTGCATGAATTTGCTTTAAAATATTTGAATAATGTTTACGGAAGTTGCTTCTACTTAGGCTCTAAGCAGGAGACCATTGATGCCATCATGGGTAAAATCGAGGAAGAATTCCCCAATGTGACGTGTGGTGGTTACTCCCCACCTTTTAAGGACCACTTCACAGATGAGGACAACGAGGTAATGCTTCAGAAAATAAATGAATTTGGTCCCGATGTGCTTTTTGTGGGTATGACTGCTCCTAAGCAGGAGAAATGGGTTTTTCAAAACAAGGATAAAATACAAGCGACCTATTTGTGTTCAATCGGGGCAGTATTTGACTTTTACTCGGGCAAGGTGGATCGGCCTAATAAGTTTTGGGTTAAATATGGTTTGGAATGGTTTATCAGATTCATCAAAGAGCCAAAACGACTATGGAGAAGATACTTTCTATACGGTGCCGTGTACCTGAAGTATATTGCTCTCAACAAGCTTCATAAATCCAATTTTTCTTTATAAACCTATTTTTAAAACTCAATGCTATGTCACTTACTATTGAAAAATACATTGCGATAAAAAATTTTCAGCGAGAAAAAGATTTTTTCATTAATTCTTATTCGTTGAATTACCTTGATTCCATTCAGGTCTTTTCAAAAAGGATGACAGATTTGGTGCTCTGCAGTCTTTTTTTGTTGACAGTAGGATGGTGGTTTTTTTTACTCGTCTCGACTTGCATCGCTATCGAATCCAGAGGGCCAGTGATTTTCAGGCAGTTGAGGCATGGAAAGAATAACCGACCATTTTATTGCTACAAGTTCAGGACTATGAAATATGATCCGACTAAGAAATTTCACCAGGCACAAAGAAATGACCCAAGAATTACCAAAGTGGGTTCTTTTCTTCGGGCCACAAGTTTGGACGAACTGCCCCAAATATTCAATATTTTAGTTGGTGAGATGTCTATTGTAGGTCCGAGACCACATGCACTACCTATGAACCGAGAATATTCTGAAAAAATTGGTCGATTTATGTGCAGACATATGGTTAAGCCGGGTATTACCGGATTAGCACAGTCAAAAGGTTTTAGGGGAGAAATAAAGGATGAAAAAGACATTCATTTTCGCTTAACCTATGATCTGTTTTACATCAAAAAATGGAGCTTACTCTTTGATTTTAAAATTATTTTCTGGACTATTAAGTGTTTAATTTTTAATAATGATAATGCATATTAAAACTAATTTTATTACTTAGTTTAATGTCTAAGAAGTGATTTAAAAAAATTCGTTGCATTTAATATTATTTAACAAAATTTTTCTAAATGAAATAAAGAATTTTTAACCAACTAATTTTATTTATATCTGCCTTGAATATGCGTTGGAAAGCATTGATTTAAACCAAGGATTTCAATTTTAATTGATGTCTTTTAAGTTTTTAAGTTCATATTTAAGGAATACTTTTCTTAAAAGATTTTCCTGTCACATTTCTAAAAACTCTTTGTATTGAATAAATCTTTTTTCCTTTCCATTTTTCCCCATATTTCTCAAACCACTTGGAGAAGGTGAATACAATATTCTAACTTGATATACTATCCCATAAATATTGATGGTTTGTTTCTTTTTATTTGTTCCGTCAATAGAATGATAGGTGTTGAAAATAGCATTCATCTGTTTTTTGACAAATTCACTTGTGTAAATCAATGTATCAATTTCCGGATGGGTTTTTAGTAATGTTCTTAAGTCTTTATGAACAATTTCCTTTAAATCCTCATCAGAAGAAGATTTATTAGCACGAGTGCTTTGCGAGATTACATCTGTATTACCCAGTCCATGTTTTTCAAGCAATTTTTTCTGTTGTCCTATGGCTTCCGGAGTGTTTTGTCAGATAAGTTTCCTCCTAGAAACCTTTCCTAACAGAGCCCAGAAAGCGTTATCATTGCTTCCCTAATAGAAATTCACATCAGAATCACTTAGTGAAGGAAATGGATTGCAAAATCTTGCAGGAGGAATGGTCCCAATGATTAATCTAGTGGCCAGGCTGGGAATAAAAGGTTCAAATGGATGATGGGATGTCATAACAATTTCGGATTAAATGGTGAAGCTGAAAAAGCCTGATTTCTCCCTGATCCCCGGACCTGAATCCTAAAAAAAAATCCATTCGAATTCTTAGTGGATTTATCAATAGAAAAATTGATTCCCCATGGGATTGGTGGCAATTAAATTCAACAGAAAAAATTGAGTGTGCGGGAAAACAAAAAAGATTATATGATTATCCTCAATTCTGCCAGTAAGGTTAAAATGAGGTGGGAAAATGGCGGATAATCGGCGACAGACGACTGTTAACAGTCCACACTCGTCTGCTGTGGCAGAGCTCGCTTTTTGGAACCTCAAACTTTGTTTGGATAAAGGCAAGAAAGCGGACAAACATAAAAGATTATCTAAAACAGTTAAATGAATTTTTTCTCCAGGAATTCAGACTGTAAAATCATCTTCCCAAAGTCTGAAACCACCTATCAATGCATTCTGATTTGTCCCTAATCGGCAACCTTCCGGTATTTGGGTCAATAATTTAGAATTACCTCCTCCAAGGACTATATCTTCCGGCTGAAAAGCATGAGAAAAGTATGCGATGCAATCCAGTACATTTTTTTCCCATTTAACAGAACCATATTTCTGAAGGAATTCTTTGCTTAAATGTGTTTCGAATGTCCCTTTCTTGTAGGGAAGGTGTGCAGCTTCCATTGGGATGATCAATTTATTATAAACCAAGGCCGTCCCTAATCCGGTACCCAATCCAAGAAAAAGCAAGTTTTTTCCTGAATAGCTACCTAATGCCTGCATTGCAGCATCATTGATTATTTTGATCGGACAGCCAAAAGCAGTTTCAAAGTCAAAACTAGTCCATCCGGTTCCCAAATTTCTTGGCTCATTTACGATCTTGTTGTTTTTTACAACACCCGGGAAACCCATTGTTACGGCCTCATACTTCCAGTTTTTGGCGTTCTCTTTCACAAGATTCACCATTTCTTCCGGAGTAAAATTGACTCCTGACGGAATCTTAATTCTCTCAGGCTGTCCTGTTGCCAGAATTTTGATATTTGAACCGCCGATATCTATTACTAATACATTCATAATTTCTTTTTCAAGTTGGTTTACAGAATACGAACCAGATTACTTCCCAATACAAAATATTTTAATTGCTTTTAACTTGCTGTATTTCAGTATGTTGCTAAAAGAGTAGAAACGCATTAGCAACAAAAAACGCTTAGGAATGTCAAACTAAGCGATAATAAAGGAAAAATCGAGGGGTACGGGCATAAAAAAACCGCTCCACAAAGGAAGCGGTTTTCAAGGAAAACACCAATCGCTTTACGCAACTGTTACAGAGCCTAAATAAACGCTGTTAGCGACTTTAGTTCCGTCTTCTGATACAAACCCTAAGAAGACTTCAACGTCTTCTCCTGAGTACTCAGAAGGCACTGGAATGGCCGCTGATCCGGCAGACCTTGCTGGTCCCGCAGTGGTGAACACTGCTTCCCCTCTGGTAGTGTTCAAAAGAACAATCAGAACTTTGTCTGTTGCTTGAGCACTTCCGCTTCCTGAATTGTCTGTCCAGGTTGCTTCTACGTTTCCAGCACTTGGAGAAGTAGCTGCACCGTTGGCCGCACCTGTCAAGTTACCACGAGTAACCAACGCACTTGCATAGTCAATCATGAAGTTTGGATAAGCTCCGGTAACTGCATTGTTCAGGTTGAAAGACATGGCCGCATTGAACTGGGTCATACGGTTTGCATACAACTTGAAACCTACTCTCAGGAAGTCTGTCATTGGTTGCAAGAACCTTAGGACAGTTGAGAATTTCGAACGCTGGTCAACCTGACCTTCGGTTCTTGGGTTCGCTACACTGGAAGGTTTGATGCGCAGGTAATCGATGCCCTTCCAAGTTCCACCGATTACATTCCCTACTTGGCCTGATACGCCACCGAGAATACCTTGATTAATTTTTCCCATCTCTTTACGATTTTTAAGGAGTTAAACATTTGCTTGGACTTGACACGGACTTACCATGGATTTGCCCTTCGCCAACTAAATTACTTCAAGAATTAAGCGGTAGTTCTCTCTTGGGTGCTGTTGCGGTGGTGTGCTTTATTTTGCTTTTGTTGCCCTGTTTTTTTGGCAGGGCAGGAATCTATCCTGCACCTGCTTCTTTCATCAAGTCATAAAATATGGCTTGTCTGGCAGTATCAATCATCTTTAGTGTGACCTTGATTTTTTGCTCGTTGGTATCGAGTAGTTGAAGGGCTTGAATTGCCTTTTGAAATACCTGGGCTTTGCAGCTTGCCTTGGTGGAGCTTTCCCGGATCAGCTTTCGGATTTCATCAATAGTCACAAATGGAATCACGGAGCCTTTCAGGAGATAGTGAAAGGATTTTGACCTCCACAATCCAAAGCAAAGCCAAAAGAGAAATTCCCTGTCCTCTTGGTTGTCGGTGAGGCAAACAAAGCAATTCGGGCAAGCTCGGTTGAGCGGTTTTCCGCTGTTCAATCCCTTGTTGAGAATAAAGAAGTGCGGCTGTTGGTAGCTGCTTTCCAGTCGGTGTGTTTTGATACGAAACGATTTCATACAGTGAGCCATTAAAGTTTTGCTCGCTGCGCTTCGCATATATTTTTTCAAAAGAGAAAAGAAAAAAGGGAAAAAAAGAAAAGAGAAAGCTGTCTTTCAGGCGGGTGAGGCTCGGCTGTCAAGGTTTTTGGAAAAAATACTACCCGAAGGGTGGAGATTTTTTTCAAAACCCGTAGGGCTTGACCTTGACTGTCCGAAAGTGCGGTGGGCATGTGCGAACCCGCCTATCTTTGCTTTTCTCTTTTTAAAATTTTCCCTTAACGAGTAAAAAAAAGAGCCCCCTAAAAAGGAAGCTCTGAAAGGCACAACTCGAACCAAAAAACACGCAGCGTATAATCTGTGATGCCACAACGCTGAATGCCTGCATGAAACGGAAGACCTGAGGTGCGAACGCCCGCCAACAACCACCGGCTGCCGAAACGGACTCTGAATAATAACTTAAACATAATGCCCTGTCAATACAGGACGGTGCGATTGCAGCAAGGGCTGTGGGAAAAAAATACTACCCGTAGGGTGGAGATTTTTTTACCAAACAGGCAAAGCGAACCCTTGCAGCTCTCGCATCCGCACGCCTGTAACTTTGCTTTATGTTTGAGTTATTTATTGACCCGAATTAAGGTCGAATTGAAGGATTAGAAAACTGGAATCTGTTACTATGAAGATGCTATTGCAAGCATGAAACACATAAACCCTATGAAAGCTACTATCAGAATTTTAACCCATAAAGGACTGTCGGTATCTGTCTTGTAAACACCTTCTTCATCCCTGGGGAAAATCAAATAATAAAAGTCTTCAAATAGTTCTTTCATGGTCAACTAATTTACTGAATTGTGCGGTGGGAAAAAAGCGGGAAACGCAGGTAAACCCAGGCGAAGCCATTTCTGCGAGCCGCCTGCGAGCGGAGCAAGGGTGGTGGCTGCAAAAGCCCGAAGAATGAGGGCGGCAGACGCCTACCGTTTACGGCAGGGCTGGCGTGTTTTTTTGCATCAGGGTCGGCAAAGGCAAGGGTAGCGACTGAACGGAACGAAACGATTGTTGGAAAGGAATGGAGCAATAACTGCCTGCAATAGCTTTGGTAGGGTTTGTATTTTTTGATTGGAGTACAATCCCATTGGAGGAGGATTGCAGGCAGATTGCGGAATGACGGTGCGTTGGCTCGTGTAGTGAAGTGAAAGAGCTACTCTTGTGAGCGGTGCTGAAAGTGGCTGAGTTGAAGGAATGAGGAACGAATGACTGAAACGAAGCGACTGAAAGCACATTGGGGAAAGCAAAAAACATGACAGCCCGATCAGCCCGCAGCGACCCGCAGGCGAGCAAAAACAATAAGCAGCGGCAGACCCCCAATAAAAAATATTGTGAGTGTAGCGAACACCTTAGAAGGGGTTTGGGGGGATGAAATAGCTGCGAGTGAGGAAGGAGAGAGTGTGTGAAGCAAAACAAGTGAACGGCAGTGAGTGAGCACCAACTGGAGCGCAAACGAACTGGTAAGTGAACGGTATATGCAAGGGCGACCGAAGGGAGTTCATTTTACCCTTGCAGATATGTTTTTGCGGAACAAAACGGAACGACTGACGAACACCGCTTTACCTGCGTTGGGGGGTGCGTTGGGAAAAGCAAGTGTGGCACGGTATGGAATGTAGCGTAGCGGAATGGAATAACGGGCTACTCTTGCTGTGTGGTGCAGGAAGTGGGTGAATGAAAAGAGTGAGGTACGAGCGAATGCAATGAACCTACTGGAAGCACATGGGTGAGGGAGGGGGTAGATGAATTATGATTACAATTGTTTACCCATACTTTTGTTGTTAGTACTCATTTTCTTGAAAAGTATTAGTTGAGGTGCTGTTTGAAAAGAACCAGGGAACGAGAAAGTACTGGAAAACATTTGAAAAGCCAATAGGAAATTGTACTTTTGCAACTTCAAAATTTGGAATGGGAAAATTTATCTTTTTACACATTGGCACTACTCCGCCTTAATATGTCAGCTTCAAAAAGCTGAACAGGCTTCCCATTACCAAAGATCACATTAACAATTTTTACTTTAAAGGATAACTGCACCGTGCAGAACAGGCGAATTATTGCCTTAACGATATTATGAAACAGTATTTTAAATTATTCGATTTTAGACAAAAGGTAGATTATAAAACAGAAGTCTTGTCAGGGCTTACGGTAGCATTGGCACTCGTTCCTGAAGCAGTGGCCTTTGCTTTGATAGCCGGACTTTCACCGCTTACAGGATTGTATGCCGCTTTTGTGATGGGCTTGGTCACATCCATTTTGGGGGGACGCCCTGGCATGATTTCAGGAGCTACCGGTGCAATTGCCGTTGTTATTGTGTCGCTCGCCCAACAACATGGAGTAGAATATGTATTTGCTGCGGTGGTTTTGGCTGGGATTATTCAGTTTTTAGCAGGTATGCTCAAGCTGGGCAAGCTCATGAGATTAGTGCCTCATCCGGTGATTTTTGGTTTCGTGAATGGATTGGCCATAATCATTTTCATGTCTCAACTTACTCAGTTTAAGGATGGAAAAGGAGATTGGTTGACAGGTATGCCACTCTATATTTTACTTGGGCTTGTTTTGCTCACCATGTTTATCATCTGGGGATTACCCAAATTGAGTAAGGCTATTCCAGCATCATTAGTGGCTATTTTAGTCGTTTTTGGCATGGTAGTTTTCCTAAATATTGATACTAAAACAGTAGGTGATATTGCTTCAATTAAGGGTGGTTTCCCTCCTTTTCATATTCCCAATATTCCATTGAATTGGGAAACGTTTATGCTTATTCTTCCTTACTCTGCTATTGTTGCTGGGGTGGGTTTAATTGAGAGTTTATTAACGCTCAATATTATCGATGAAATAACGGAGACTCGTGGTAGAGGAAATAAAGAGGCTGTGGCGCAAGGAATAGCCAACATTACATCAGGCTTTTTTTCAGGAATGGGTGGTTGTGCGATGCTTGGTCAAAGCTTAATTAATATTTCTGCGGGAGCAAGAGCGAGGCTTTCCGGAATTGTTGCTTCAGTAAGTTTATTGGTTTTTATCATGTTTGGTTCAGGACTTATAGAAAAAGTACCGATGGCTGCTTTGACAGGATTGATGATTATGGTGGCTATTGGAACTTTTGAATGGGCAAGCGTTAAGACCTTTAATAAAATGCCTAAATCAGATATTTTGGTCATGGTGCTCGTTACGCTTGTAACGGTATTCTTACATAATCTCGCTCTTGCTGTATTGGTGGGGGTTATCATCTCCGCACTTGTCTTTGCCTGGGACAACTCTAAGCGGATCAGAGCACGGAAATCCGTTGATGAAAATGGTGTGAAGCATTATGAATTATACGGCCCTTTATTCTTTGGCTCAGTTGCTGCTTTCAATGATAAGTTTGATGTATTGAATGACCCTGAAGAAGTTGTCATTGACTTTTATGAAAGCCGGGTGGTGGATATGTCTGCCATTGAGGCACTCAACAAGATTACCGCGCGATATAGCAAAGCTGGAAAAAAAGTACATCTTAAACATCTTAGCCCTGACTGCAGGAAACTCTTAGCCAATGCGGATGAAATCATAGATGTAAACGTTTTGGAAGATCCTACTTACAAGGTCATGACGGATGCCGTATAACAACAGGTCTTTTTTGAAAAACTCTACTGTGCACAATTGACACAGTAGGGGCTTTCTGGTTTAAGCAGGATTCGTCCTTCTGGGATTGGTTTATGGCACTTGCGGCAAAGCCCAAATTCGGGATTGTCAATATTTGAAAGTGCTAATTGAAGTTTATTTAGTTTTTCTCTTGCATTTCGCAGTGCAGATTCGGTTATGCTTTTGTTGTTAATTGCATCCATGCGTGAAATTCGACCAATGGCGTTATCAGGTGATACAGGTTGGGACATATCCTCATAGGTCTGTATCGTTTGTTGGGTTTTCTTAATTTCTTGTTCGAGTTGTTTTTTGAACTGTTCTTTATTCATACTCAATAATCCTTATTATTACAAAAACCAAAGATTGTCTTTACCGTAATCGGGTATCTCGTTGCCTTCAAAGTAGGGGAGCATTTCTGCGACCATCTCAGGATACTTGATTGTTACGGGCAAATTTTGTTGTCTTACTGATTTCCAGTACATGCGACTGAATTGATATACCTGATCGATAAGCTCTTTTACTGTTTTGTAATCATCAACCAATTCAGGGTTGGAGCAATTTATCTTGAGCTTTACCGGAAATGAAAATCCATCATTGAAATTGAACTCTGATGCTGAATACCTGGTATTGTTAAAAAGTAGAAATCTATTGTAGCCTAATTTGATAAAAGTGCCACTTACGGGCATCAAGTCTTTCCAGTCCAAATCAAAGGCAACAATATCGGATGATTCCGTTTTATTGATGGTGACGATAAAGACAGGAATATTCAATTCCAATTCTTTCAGGCCGTTCTCAATCGGCTCAACTTCCGCTCTACTCATGTCTTTGTAGAAGTGAATTACAAGCCTTCGGATTCCTGTATTTACATTCACATAGTCTTTAACCGCTCTTAGGATTGAACCTGCCAACTCTTTTGTTTGGTCTTTCTGAAAGCATTCAAAGCGGTTGAATTTCCCTGTATTGGAGAAACTGAAAGCACTGCCGATATATTGGATGTCAACTTCTGTGTGCTTGAATGCTCCGACTCCTACAATCAATTCATTCTTGAGCTTTGTGTCCAACCTCCACGGAGTGCCATTGAGCTTTGCGAGAATGGCAATTGCGATGTTTGGCAAGCTGAAATGATACTTGTCGTTGGTAATCACTTTATCAGGATCTATTACCTGAGAGGAAATTCCTTTTTTTAGTAGAAGCTCTTTCAGCTTATAGTACACCAACCGTTGAGATTTGACTGGAACATTCTTGTTAATTGGGGTAATGTAAATGGCTATGTGCTGAATGTCGGTATCAAAGTCCTTGTCGTTGATTTGCTCGTACAGCTCAGGCCAAGGGTTATCCCTATCTTTAAAATAGATTGCAAGTTCTTTATCTGGATGATACGGTGTATGAATGAACTTTGATAGACCCCTAAAGCCGTTGAGTTTGCCATTAAAGTAGTTGTGAATCTTGGCTGCTACTTCTCTATCATCTTCATGGAGAATGAAAAAGAAATTAATCTTTGATGATGGGCTTAACTCGAAAGGACCATTTTCAGTAATGCCATAGTACGGAACATGGTGTAGCTTTTGATTTCCAAATACGAGTTTGTTGCTGGACTTTTCAATTGAGCCAATTCGGATTTCATCTACGGGAATAAACCCTTTGGAGGATAGCGGAATGATATCTTTAAACTCGGCTGTATTAAGCTGCTCTCTGTAAAATTTATCAATGGCCGTTTTGAATTTCTTGTATTTGTTCGTTTTGTCCGGGGCTTCTGTTTCCTGATGCAAAGCATCCCTGATTTCAAAATTCCAAACAGGATAAACCTTGTCGTAATTTCTTTTTCCATCATCCGGCAATTCATCAAAGCGGTGTAGTCCTTTTTCATAGACCACCCAATTGAATGCTTTTACTGGTACTTCTTCAAATAATTCTGATACAGGTGTTTTGAAAATCTTTGACTTGCCTTCAAATGTGACCAATAATTCAAGGCTGTTGGAAACTGTCCTGAACTGCACTTTCAAAGAGAAACGGTCAAAGGTTTTGTATATCCCTTCTTTATCTTGTGTATCGCTTGGTAACCAAACTTCTGTATCACTTACAAAATTGGGTTTGACCAAACAGCCCTTTGACTTGAAATGGATATGAATTAGTGAATTGTAGTACCTTTTGAGAATGGAAGAAGACAAGGCGGAATTGGAAACCTGAACGGATTTTTCAATTCCTTCTTCAGTAGTGATTTTCTCATAGGTTGGCGTTGTTGGCTTAGTAATCGCAATGAAACCTTCTAATTCTTGGCAAAATGAAGTGTAGTAATGCTCCTGTTCCCCATACTTATCAATGACCTCATCAGGAACCAATTCATGGAATATGCGTGTGGTTCCTTCTTCCTCTTTATCCGAAAAATAGAAGGTAAGCGAATCGCTCGGGTGATTGAATGTTAGTATGTTGAAACAGTGCTTTGCCATGATGAAAGTTCATTTGGTTAAGTCATATACTCTTTTTTAGTCTTTTATTATTTCATTTAAGCTCAAATCAAATTCAGCCGTTCGGAGCGTTTCATTGAAGAATGGCATACCCCATATAATGTAATTTTTGCCCTTCCAAAGCTGTTCTAAGGAATGCTCCGCCCTAAGTTGTTTTAGGAAGTTTTCTTTCCATTCGTCTTGCTTGATTAGATGACCTCCTTTTGGTTCAATAAAGATTTGGTAGTGAAGGCTCTCTTCTGGATTGTGGTTGACTAAGAATAAAACGAAATCGGGTTCTGTTGGCCTTCCATCTTCAAAGTTGTAAATCTTGAAGTGTCTTTCGTTCCTCACCAGATATACTTCCTCAAATTTGGGTTTTAGCTTTTCGTAAGCCTTATCAATGAATTTTATCAGAAGCTTTTCTTCAGATGTACCAAAGCAATCTTCAAATACATACCAATCTCTTTTGCTCAAATCAAGGTGATAGCTTGTTTCGGTGGGATTGATCATGGATTTACCGTATTCTTTATCTTCACTTTCATTGACTGTGAAATTTAGAACCTTGTCCTTGAACTTATCCTTGATCATGTAGGGCTTGAACTCCTTGCTACCTTTATACTCAATCTTATCAGATGCCAATACAGAAGAAATATCCTCCAATACTCTTACAGAAGCTTCAAGCTTTTCTTTAGGTGATAGATTCGAAATTTGCTCCGGTAAACCTGAAACATCCAATTTGATTTTACCCAGATAATCTGTTGAGGTGATAAATTCTGAAATTGAGCTGAGGTTGGGAAGAAGCTTTTTAAGATTTGAGAATTGATAAAATTCAAGCCTGTTAATTGCCTTTCTGATTATGTGCTCACCAAAATCTGAGAGTTTATATTCCTTCTCTTTTCTATCTACCGAAGCTGTTTCAGTTTTGCCGAAGGCAACACTGGATTTGGTGTAACCTGTTTTCAACGAAACCTTATGAGTTTGCTCAATGATTGTGGATTTAAGGCTGAATACATCTTCACGATTGTATTTCTGTTGCTCATTCAAGAAAATGAAACCTGCCTTGTAAAATGAAGTTTGCTTGAAATCAGGCTTTAATTTCATTGGTCTTTCAATTGATTGTTTTGCCTTGATTCCAATTTCTTCCAGTGCTGTGTTTAACTCTTGAATGTATCTTGGGTTGTATGCACTATGGTAGTATAATTCCTCACACACTCTAAGTTCGTTGGTGACATCATCATCATATTTTCGGCCATAGTAAGGCTGCTCTTCCGAAAGCTGGAACGGACAATACCTTGCACCTCTACCAATTAGCTGTGCTTCTGCCATTGTAGTTTTACCCGGTTGGCCTTTCTTGGCATCCCTGGTATCGTATAATCGAACTATATCGAATAGGTTAAGTACATCCCAACCCTCATTCAATTTGTCAACTGCAAAAACGGCTCTATACTCGTTTTCTTCGTCTTCCAAGGAGTTAACTGCCAATTGTTTTTGTTCGCTTTCATCCTTGCTGTTTACGGATATTAGCTTTTCCTCAGAAAAATCTTCTTGCAGTTCGGTGATGAGGTTTTCTAAGCTGATATTGTTATCCTCTAAATATTTAAAGACGTTGGCTATGGCTTCATCAGGCTTGGAATCTTTGATTTTCTGTAAATCAGAAACCTTTAGGTTTTTGATTCCAGTGGCGAACTCTTCAAAGAAAGTCTGACTTTCCTTTATCGTCTTTGATTTGAAAAGAATTACGGGCTTAATTAGTTTTTTGTACTTCTCAAAAATCTTCCTTCTATACTGACTTAACAATACACCCTGTAAGGCTCTATCGAATTGGGAAAGGTCTGCTTGAAGCACCTTAACTTCTTTGGAATAGCCATCAATACGAAACTGTTTTAATGGATAATCAAAAATGAGCTTTTCTGCATACTTCTTTTCAATCTGAGGAACTGACAAATCCGCAGTGGCGGTGAACTCAAGTAAAATATTATCCTTGTTGGCATTGAAGATTCTGTTTACTGTTCCTTCCCAACTGATTATTTCCTCCTTTTCTTCAGTACCTAATTCGCTGCTTTTTTTTGTTTCTGCGTTTATGTGGTGTGCTTCATCTGAAATTAGGACAATTTTAGTGTCTTCAAAATCATCATAGGTGAGGCTGTTTTCTTTAGGTGTATTAAGTCGAGTATGAAGACCTTGGATAGTAGAAAAGACAATGTTTATATCATCTTGATTTGCGGCCTGAAAATTATCAACTTCTTTTATTTTGATACGCTTATCACCAATGGAAATGGTATCAGAAAAAAGATATTTTGATGAAGTGGTATTGAAGAAGTTATCCCTGGTCTTATCAATGATGTTGGTACTGTTCACAAAAAACAAGAAGTTACGATAACCCCTTTCATACAGGTAAATGATTAGCCCAGCCATTATGAGGGTTTTACCGCTACCTGTAGCCATGTGGTAAAGGAGTTGAGTAGGAACACCTTTTGGTTTATCATGGTAATCGTTCCAGAAGAATACAAATCTTCCAAAGGCTTCTTGCTGATAAGGTCTTTGGCCGAAACCGTTTTTTAAGTTGGAATAGATGTATTCAGGAACCTGCTTTTTGTAAAAGTCAGGACCATTGAACTTTAATGCCGCATCTAATATTTCGTTGAGTTTCTGCATTAGAGTTTATATTTTATTATTTCATTAGATTTAAAAGCCATCCTTTAAGAACACTGAAATCATCAGAGATATTTTTATTTGGGGGAATGTCATTGACATAAAACAGCTTCGAGTAATTGATCGATAATACCTCCGTAAAACCAAATTTCCCTTCACTCTTTGTACTAAATGTTATAAGGACTATTGGAACGTTATAGGCTTTTTTAAGATATACCAATGGGAGCCAAGTTTTAAAATCCCCACCCTTTGTCTGAGTTCCAGAAAAATAGTTTGCAGGATCATATTTTTCGATTGGGAAAGATCGAGATTGCCTAACTTCTATTATTGCCTTAACAGCATTATTTGAATCAGTTAAGATAAAACCATCCATATTGCCTCCCCAGGAATAGCCATTACTTTCGATTATTTCATCAAATAATGTGAGTGCTTGGCGGGGCTTAGCTTCCACAAGTTTTTTTGACTGGGCGAGTTTTTTTATTGATCGCCACCAATCAATGAAGGCAACCTGGTCAACAAAAGTGTTCACTTCAACAAAGTTGACTTCTCCTTCATTGTGTAAAACTTCATGCAGTCTGAATAAGTAGGAATCTCCAGGCTTGTGGGTAAGAAATAAAAGACTGCTATCGAAGAATAATGCAGCATTAATCTTATTGATCCATTCTTGGATAGGGAAAATATTCTCGGGAAAAAGTTCCGAATCATTATCGTATTCTGCCGCTTCTAAGCATTGTATTGGAATTGCCTTTTCACCATTTTTGGTTGCATTAATAAGTTCTTCATCACTACATGAAAGGATAAAGCCTTGTATTTCTGCAACCGGAAATTCTTCAACCAATTTTTCCCAAATTGGATGAGGATGCTTTTCTGTGGTTCTTATTCTGATGGTCATGCTTTAAATGTTCCTGCTGTTTAATATTTGAGGGAAAAGAAATTAGCATTTGCTTCTTTAATTGTTGAGGCAATTTCATAATCGCTGTCTCCAATTTCCGAGAGTGGAACATATAGCATGTTTTTATCAAGAATTTCAATTAACATCCTTTTCTGCTCATTGAGGCTAAGTTCTTTAAAGGATTCATCCTCAATAGAAAATGCACTTGAAGAGAATTGGTATTTTAAAAATCCCTTATCAAGGATAGTGTTGATTTGAGCCTGCAAATCAGATAGGTTAGTAGCCTTGGTTATTTGATCAATGAAGGTTTGATTCAAATTCATAATTTCACAAAAGATAAAAGAACTGCCACCAGACCATGAAACAGCTTGGGATATACCACCTTGTTCACCATCAATAACTTTTTTCAATCGAAGCTTGGTGACGCTTTCTATGTAGTTCATTTGTTCAATGGTAATGAATCTTCGATTCAGCTTGATAGCTGTTGCAGCGGTGGTGCCACTACCTGCAAAAAAGTCTAAAACAAAATCATTTTCATTTGAACCAATTTCTATTATGCGCTTTAAAAGCCGTTCTGGTTTTGGTGTTTTAAACAAGTCAGTCTCAAGAATCTTATTCAATTCTTGTTTAGCTTCTTGATTATGCCCTACCTCTGGATGTGTCCAAATAGTCATAGGTGTTTGCCCATCTTTGACATCAGTTAGAAACCTCTTTAGCCTTGGGACATTTCCACCATCCGAGCCAAACCAAACTCGATTATCTGAAATCAATTCTTGAAGTTTGTCTTTAGAAACTCTCCAACAAACACCCTTTGGAGGGTTAATCACTTTCCCTGATGGTGTTGTGATTGGATAGTCATAATCGGCTGAGTATGTTTTTACGGTTAGGTCACCAGATGTCCAAGGCCCCCTTGGATCATCATCAGGGTTTTTATATCTCGCAATTGTTTCTTCACTACGAGCAAGAAGATTCGGTTTCCAATTCGATTTGTCTTTAGCGAAAACCAGTATATGATCATGATTATCAGAAAAGTACTTAGCATCATTTTGAGGAGCAAACTTCTTTTGCCAAATCACATTAGCTACAAAATTTTCTCTTTGGAAAATCTCATCACAAAGGACTTTAAGGTAATGAGCTTCAACATCATCAATATTGATCCAAATTGAACCGTCTCTTGAAAGGAGTTCATGCGCAGCCTCCAATCTGTTCTTCATAAAGGTTAACCAACTGGAATGATTGAATTTGTCATTGTACCCAAAATCGTCATTGCCTGTATTGTAAGGAGGATCTATGTATATGAGTTTAACCTGACCTTTAAGTGTGGTTTTTAAAGTGTGTAACGCTATGAGATTATTCCCCTTAATCAAAAAACTATCACTTGTCGAAAAATTCGTTTCATTAGTTTCACCTGAGGGTGAAATACGTTTGAAGTTTGTTAGAACCTTCGGTGTTAGTAATCTGTCTATTTCGTCAGGAGCTAATGTTTCATTCCAAAAATGTTCTTGCCGCTTTTCTTTATCAGAGACCTGGGAACCTTCCAAGACACACTCTTTGTATGGCCATGCAAGAACTACATCCTTTTGTTCTTTTAAAAATTCATCATCCTCAATTAATCCAATCTTATTTTTGAATGATGTGTAGCTATCGGGAAGAAAGGCTTTGTTGCTGACGAATTTTTGGAACTTGATTTTGTCGAAAACCAGAAGTCCTTCTACATCTTGAAAGAAGTGCTTTTTAATGCTTTCATTTTTCAAAAGCATTTTGATAAGGGTAGCATCAAGTTGTAATGCCAACTCAATGATTTTATTTTTTAGTAGTTTGCCATCTACCACAAGTCTTTCATCTTGCTGTAAAAGTTCTTTCAAGTCTTCTAAAAGGTTCTGCATAGGACCGTATTATGCTTTGTTTTTTGTTTTCAACTTTTTGATGGACTGTTCAAGTATTTCTTGTGCCAATGGCTCGTTGCTTAAATCTGCAATGAGTTTGTCGCTGAAGGCATGGACTAACAGTTGCTTTTCCGGTAAATGAAAAAGCAAAGCAAGCTTTTCGACTTGTTCTCTTGTTGGGAACCGTTCTCCTTTTTCAAACTTGCTAATCATTGAGGTATCAACTTCTGTGGCTGCTGCGACTTGGCGCAGTAATAGCCCTTGTTTCAACCTTAGTGATTTCAGTGTAGAACCGAACTCCTCCATTTTGGCAAAATTAAACTTGACAGTATTTGCCAAAGATAGGAAACTAAAAGACATTTAAAAGAAAAAAGGAATGAGATTTTGGCTATTCAGGATTTTGAGGAAATAGAGGAAACTAAGGATTATTCGTCCTTAGTTTCCTTAGAATCCTGAGATTCCTCAAGTGAGGTGTTTATGTACTGGTCGTGTACCTCTCGGTGAATAAGACCTGATTTCACAAAGTTGGCAATGTAACCTTCGGCTGTCTTTGCCGGAATGCTCATGGCCTTTGCTACTTCGAGATACTTCTGACGGTTGAAGGTGTGTGGTAAGGCATACAGAAACTTCTCTTTCTTATTCATTCGAGACGGCTTAGGCTCTTCTTGTGGAAGTTCTCCAAACACTTTGCTTGAATGCTTCACCAGTACTTTGACCATTGAAAGCGAAGCTTGAAAATCCCTTTCCTCACAAATCAGCTTCTTGGAAGTGTCGCCTGTTTCCATTATCCGCAAAGCGGAGAATATCATGGAGATTCGGTAAGCAATCAAACCTAATCTTCTGATAGTAGCCATGTAGTCCAACCCTTGAAGGTTCATGTACTTCTCCTGTATCTGGCCGAAGAAATGGTTGAAATGCTCCTGTTGGTCTGCCGTAAGGTGAAACTGGCGGGGTTCATCCTGCATGATAACTTTGTAGAGTTCATAGAACTCATTGCCCAAGGCTTCAAAGTAATCGTCCAATCCGTTATCCGTTTGACTGGCAAAGACATTTTTCCATACCGGGCGAACGTTCATGAAATAGAAGATGAAACGGCTGAATAAGCCGTTTTCAGCGTTGGGTATCAAAGCCGAAACTTGTTTTGGCGTTCCTGAAAGGACAGTTGAAAGGCAAGGGCTTTCTATGTCCACAAACTCACGGTCGGTTCTGCGATAGTAGGAAATAGTTTCATGGTGAAAGGCTTTTCTAAAGCCATCACTGTAATTGCCGTAATCGCTCTTGAAGGCATGAGCTAAGGTATCACCTTCGGTCTCGAATATCAGCCCCCTGCCATCACTATCACCCAAAAGCTGGTAAGCTCCCGTTGAACTGTTATTTGCAGGAATGAACAGCATCTTTTCAGGTGGTTTGGCTGGTTTCTCGACACCTTCTTCCTTACCCTTTTTCGAGTTGTATTCTACCATTTCCAATTCATAATGCTGTTTATGGAGTTTGGCTTGTTCCCTCAATTCTTTGTGAATGGGGTTGACCAACTGACGACAATGCACCAAGCGGCCTTTACCTGCGGATGCCTGGGCAGTAATGAATAGGAATAGATTGGGGAGCACTCGTTTGCCATCATATATGCCCGATACTTTGGGCAAACATGCGCTGATAGCTCCGAGGGAACCGAGGAGTAGAATATCCCTTTCCTCATTGGAAGTGGCAACCGCCACAACCTTTTGCAGAAATTCAGGAAGT
The DNA here is from genome assembly GCA_029945945.1 of Algoriphagus sp. Lineage (GTDB taxonomy): Bacteria > Bacteroidota > Bacteroidia > Cytophagales > Cyclobacteriaceae > Algoriphagus. The sequence continues at coordinate 19,010 of JAQSDM010000010.1, forward strand.
TCAGGAAACAAGGAATCTGGAAAGGTTGGCATTTCTTCTGGTACCTGATTTTCAGGCTGGTGGTATTTAGATTGACTACCGTTCAGCTTTTCGCTTTTGAAAGTTCGCTGGTCCTGTTTTTCTGTCCGTGGAGGGGCGATGTCAATTCCTGCATCTTTGGCGAGGTAGAAAAAGGTCTTTAGTGAAACGCCATGACCTTTTGATTTCAAGCAATTGTCAAATTGTTTGTCGCACTCCGGGGCGGAATAGCCTGGATAAAACTGGCTCACCCTATGAAATAGGGTACGGCCATTTTCTCCAAACTCATCAGAGAAGGCAAAGCCGATATTTACCCAGTCGCTGTAAGTGGAGGTAATATCTGTTCGGTTGGCCTCAATGCTTTGGATGATGCGTTCTACTTCGTCTGGTTGAGAATCTGTATTGAAAGTTGGTTGCTCTGTAACTTTCGGTTGCGGGGTTGGCTGATTAAGCCAATCCTGCGGATTGAATGTTTTTCTTTCCATGTCCTACAAGTATTTCGGATTGATGAATATTTCTGAATCATGCGGAAGGAAACATGCTCTTGAAATGTCCTTTCCGGATTGGTCTATTTCGAGTTGGTAGGTGTGGGAAACGTAGTTTGCCACTGCCTTGAAATAGTCCTGGTGTTTTGCCTGCGTCAAGTCGATTGGAATTACCCATTTGAGGCCATCACCTGAAGGAGATACAAACAGTAGCTCCGTTTCAAAGTAATGGTCGTTGAGTAGTGCTGCCTTGAGTGAAGGAATGTCCTGAATGTGGTCAAAATCGATTGTGAGCAAACCTGAATGTATTTGAAGGTTTGCATCATTCCTCTTTGAGAAAGTGCCTGAGAACGTCACATAATCGAAATTTTGAGCCTTGTACTTTCTGGCTTCTTTTGGGTCGGGAATGTTGCGAAGTGTACTTGTACACGAAGCAAATTCATTGCCTTTGATAAGGTGGTACACCTCAACCAAGGAGGCTTGCCGACTTGGGATTGTGTTGGTAACAGGCTTGTTGAAATAGCTGAAAACTGGCGGAGCTGGTTTGACTATTTCAGGAAGAGCAACCGCAGGTTGCGATTCTGACTGTCTGTAAAAACCTTGCTGCTTACCGATACGCAAATGCAGTTCTTCATTCAGCTTGTCGAGAAGGGCTTGCCCTTCGAGGCTGAAATGTAATGTTGCAAAATCAAAGGCATTGCCTGGTGCAATGGCTTCTTCTGAATCGGTGTGCGTAGCACATCCGTCAACTACCTTCACAATCAATGTGGGCTTGTCCGCATTGAATGGGTTCTTCGCAGGTTTGCAGTCCCTTCCCGAAAGGGAAAGGACTGTTTCACCCGGATAGTACTGTCGCAGCACATAGGCGTAGATATTCAAGCCGTAGTGCGTTTTGTCGAGAATGGCTTTTCTACTTACCTCCATAGTGCTTTGATTTTGAAGGTGAGTAATTGGATTCCAGCAAGGCTTCTATATCAGAAACCTTGTAGTAGAATTTGCCATTGATTCGGCTGTAGGGTAGAACCCCACTATCCCGAAGGGATTGGAGGGTTCTTTTGCTGATGTGAAGCGTTTGCATCACTACCTGTCCATCAATCCACTCTTCGCTGAATTGCTCCAAGCGTGATTTGTGGAAGTTGAGGAGGTAAGCTTTGACTGTTTTAATGTCTTGAGTTAGCGTCAAGATCATATCCATTATCTCGTTCATAGCTTCACCCTCCCTTTCTTGATTAGGTAATCCGCAGCCCTTTGGTCTATTTCTTCCTGAGTGGAATTGCGGTTGCGTAGCAACCAGCTTTCCAACTCGCTTCTTTTGAAATAGAGCTTCTTTCCATTGGGCTTGTAGTGCGGAATGCTCCCTGCACTTGTCAACTTGTACAAGTGAGATTGGGAAAGCTCCAGATACTGGCAAGCTTCATTGAAGTTTAAAACTTCCTTTGTGTAAATCCCCTGGCTCTCAATTAGGCGTTGGAGATTTTCAAGACGTTCAATTATTTCGTCCATGACTTAATCAATTATGAATTAGGAAATGGACATCTGGCCAAATGTCATATTCGATTGTCGAATACGGGGCTAAATTAGAATGGCTAACAGGGCGTTATGAGTGCAGAAAGCAAGGTGCAGTGCAGAGTGCAGAGTGCAGAGTGGGGCATGAAAAATAAAAGCCCCCTTTTTGAGCAAAAGAGGGCTAAACAAAAACAGAAAAAAGATAGAAGGTGTAAAGTGCAGAGTACCTTATTTCAGGTTGGAAACGGACTTTTCAATTTTGTGGGCTGTTAGTTTCGGTTTCTTCTGAGACCTGAATTTTGCTCTTTCAAAGGGTTTTCCAGTTTCATCAACGAAGCATAGGCAAGTAACTTCCCATTGCTTCTGCTTCAAGTTCTCAACCAATTGCAGGTCGTTGTGAATGAGCTTGATGAAGTAGAACAATTCGCTGATTGTGCCTGTCCAGACTACAGGATTTTTGATTTCGGCATTAGAAAATACTCGCTTGAAATTCGGAACGGTTGTGTCTTGACTTATCAGGTTGTTGAACTTTAAGCTGCTGCACAAATCGGAAATCTTTTCCTGAGCGGTATTGAGTTGCTTGTAGGTAAATGAATTGAATGGAATGTCCTTTGGTTTGGGTTCCGGCTTTTTTACTGGCTTCTCCGTTGCTTCAACCTCAATGATTTGAATTTCGGTCAATAAAGGTTTCTGCGGTATTGGTTCAAGTAGTAGCTGGGTGTAAAAATCCTCTATCACCAACTTGTCATCAATCCAAGTGCTGAAAGCATCTTGGATTTCGAGGTAAAGCTGCATGTATGCAAGCTTTAGCAACTGGATGATATAGGTATTGGCTTTGTGTGCCTGGTCAAACTCAATGGAAGCTTTCTTGGGATCTATGTATGTCAAATCAAAATCCTTCTCTTTAATCAGCTTTCCAATGTCTTTTAAACGGGTCTTTAAACGCTTGTTCAGAGTATCATCAAGCCAATAGCGGATGAGGTTTTCAGTATCATCTTCACTGATGAGGTTGTAGAGCCTTTCAACGTCCGTTTTGAGGGTGTTTAGAATCAGCTTTGAGTAGTACTTGGTTTTGTTGTCAAATGGCCTTTCAAATTTGATTTCATACCGGAATAGATAATCAGTGGAGGCTTCTTTTAGGGAACGGAACTTTGGAGCAAACTTTTCGTCCACGCTGTTTTTCTCTGACCAAGGGCGAAGCCCCTGGTAGAGAATGTCGTCAAGTATTTTTGTTTGATTGCTCATAGGTCAAGTTTGATTTTACTGGCTGCCTCTTTTTTCTTGTCGTCTATGATTTTCGCATAGACTTGGGTTGTTTTTAGCTCCCTATGGCCTAAGAGCTTTGAAACCGTGTAAATGTCGGTTCCCATTGTAAGCTGCAATGTGGCGTAGGTATGACGGGCGCAATGGAAAGTGATTGTTTTGGAGATTCCGGCCTTCATCATCCATTGTTGCAATTTCAGGTTGTGCCATGCCGAATACTTCAAACCTTTGAAAACTCTTTCTTCTCTTTCCTCACGTTCTCCGAGCAAGCCGAAGGCTTGTTCTGAAATGGGTAGGGTTTCCGCTCCTTTGGTTTTCTTCTGTCTGAATCGGATGTAGTAGCCCATTTCATTTGAGTGCTGCACCTCCAACCAAAGGAGCTTATTTATATCTGACCAGCGAAGCCCTGTAAGGCATGAAAAAATGAATGCCGTTTTCAGGATGGGAATTTCGCATTCTGCCTTTACTGCTGCTTGCAGTTCATCCAGTGTCAAAAATTCTCTTTCCGATTCTCCTTGCTTAAAAGCTTCTACACCTTCAGAAGGATTGGTTGGAATGATGCCATCTTTCACCGCCTGTTTTAGTGCTGCCCTAAGCTTGTTGAAATAGGAGTACTTGGAATTTTGAGATAGCTTTTGGTTTCCGTGGGCTATGGCCTTCTTATCAAGGTATTGTTTGAAGTCCTGGACAAATTGCCTGTCAACTTCGGTGAAAGATAAATCATAGGTGCAAAAGGCTTTCAGGTGCTTAATCATGCTGGTCCAATTGCCATGATTGCCGGGGCTGTCGTCTCTTTGCTGCGCAAGCAATTCAATGTAGGAAAGGAAGCTGCCTTTTTGCTTCTCCTGATCACGAAAGCCATAAACACCGTTTTGGATTTCGATTTGTCTTTGCGCCCTGATGGTTTCTGCAAGTTGCATGGTCTTTTTATTGACCTCTTTTTCCTCCTTGGTCTTTGCATTGGGGTCGAGGTACAATTTTAGGTACTCGGTTTTCCGCTTTCCCTTGTGGTAATAGTCGAGGTATAAGCTGGTCTGTCCGCCCTGGTTGCGTTGTCTTAGTGTTACCTTCATATCTGAAACAGTTTATCGATTTCGGTTCTCTTGATGATTGTGCGACTGCCAATCTTTGCCGCTCGGATGTTTCCGGCTTTTATCTGCCGATAGATTGTCATGCGGCTTGCACCTAAGAGCTTGCAGGTTTCCTCTACACTGAGAAAATCTTTGTCCTTCAACTGTTCCTGATTGTATTCAATTCTCTGTACCACGATAGGGGCGACCTCCTCAACCTTTTCTTCTCGCTTACGCTTCTTGTAGTTTCGGGAGGCGCACTTGTGGCTGCAAAATTTGGTTACGGTTGTCTTTGCGATGAAAGACTTTCCGCAGTCCTGACAAATCTTTGGAACTTCTATACTGCTGCTCATGGTGTTTTCCTTTTTGGCTTAAAAATGTCTCAGAGAATATCCCTTTGTATCGGGGCGTATCTCTATGTAACATGATTTCGCCTGTTGCTAAAAATCTTGTTGCTACCAACAAATCTGTTGCTATCAACAACAGATTAGAAACAAATATAAGCAAAAAAAGGGAAAATTAGCAACAAGTAAAGGAAAGAAAAACCGCTTAAATGATAGTAAAAGAAGGGTTTAGAGTAGTAAAGGAAACGTAATTACTTTCCGATACAAAACTTACTAAAAATATTGGCAAGCAAATCATCTGTGGTGATTTCTCCGGTGATTTCTCCCAAATAATAAAGCGAACGTCGGATATCCATCGCTACAAAGTCATTGGTAACCTGATTATCCAAGCCAGTTAAAATATCAAGAAGGGACTCACGGGTTTTGACCAGAGAATCATAGTGACGCACATTCGTTACAATGGTGTTTCCGGTTCTGAATTTGTCCAGATTGACAAGTTCCAGTACGCGTGCTTTCAGGTCTTCCAGGTTTTCTTTTTTGCCTGCGGAAATGAAAATCGTATCCGGATGCATTGACTTTAACTCATTGATAATATTTGGCTTAGCCTTGTCTGTCTTATTAGCAACTTTCAGAAAGGGGACACCCAGATTTTCAAGTTTATTGATGTCCCGATTGATCTCTACCAGGTCCGTATCACTAAGGTCAAAGAGGTATAAAATCAGGGAAGCCGTCTTCATTTTCTCCTGAGTTCGGCTGACTCCAATCGCTTCGATTACATCTGTTGTTTCTCTCAAACCAGCTGTATCGATGAAGCGGAATATCACTCCGCCCAAATTGATTTCGTCTTCGATCAGGTCACGGGTTGTGCCGGCGATTTCGGATACGATTGCTTTTTCCTCATTGAGCAAGGCATTCAGCAAGGTAGACTTTCCTGCATTTGGTTTTCCTGCAATGACGGTCGGAACACCATTTTTGATCACGTTTCCGAGATCAAAACTCATAATCAATTCTTCGACGACCCGTAGCAAGCGCTCCACCAGTCTTCGCAGATCCGCTCTGCTGGCGAATTCCACATCTTCCTCCGTGAAATCCAGTTCCAACTCGATCATCGAAGCAAAGTGAATCAACTGTGTTCTCAATTCCTGAATCTCTGAACTGAAACCTCCTCGCATTTGATTCAAAGCGGCTTGGTGACTTGTCTCAGAATCAGCGTGGATTAGATCGGAAACAGCCTCAGCTTGCGCTAAATCAAACTGACCATGGAGAAATGCGCGCTGAGTGAATTCTCCGGGCTTTGCCGGACGGATTCCTTTGCGGATGAAAAGTTTAAGAACCTGATTGATGATATAAGAAGAACCGTGCGTGGAGATTTCCACGACGTTTTCTTTTGTAAAAGACTTAGGAGCAATGAAAATTGAAACTAGAACTTCATCGATGATTCTGTCACCGTCCCGGATGGTGCCAAAATGAATGGTATGGGAAGGTTGGTTTTCCAGGTTCTTTCCGTGAAATACAGAATTGGTTACCTTGATGGCATCTGGTCCGGAAAGTCTGATAACTGCAATTGCACCAACGCCTTGAGGTGTAGCTAAGGCAATAATTGTATCGTTTCGCTCAGAGAGATTAAAACTCATTTGGTCTTGAATCCTTTATCAACGATAGTGGTCAAACCATCCAAAAACTGAGGGGCGGTGCGGTATCCCGATAGTTGGGTGATATTCTGAAGGGTAGGGTCGATGATCACAAAATTAGGATAGGAGTTCACCCGCATTGCTGCGGCCATTTGAGCTTCCGTGTATTTCTTTCCTTTGAAATCAAAAGAGCGACTCATGTTTTCAGCATTAAGTTTTACCGCATAAAAAGTTTCATTCACGTATTTAATGACACTCGGATCGGTGAAAGTCTCTTTGTCCATCTTTTTGCACCAGCCGCACCAATCGGTGTAAACATCCACCAAAAGCATCTTTGGGCTCATTTCTGAGGCGGCTACTGCATCTTCGAATTTCATCCACTCGATTTTCTCCTGGGCATTTACCGAAAGAGAAATAAAGAGCAGTGTGACGATGATTCCGATTTTTTTCATAATTCTTATGAGAACAAATTTTAAACCAACCTTAAACTTCAGAAGTTCCAAGCTTGAATTTTGGTTTCAGGCTTTTGATAAATGCACTCGCCAGGAAAACCACTCCGGAAACAGCCACTATCATTCCTGCAATCGAGCTGTCCATTAAGTATGCAAGGTAATATCCGAGTACAGAAATTACTAAGCCAAGAATGCAGGTCAGCTGAATCAAAGGCACCAATTTCTTTGTCCAGAGGAAAGCAGTTGCAGGCGGAACGACTAAAAGCGCCACAACCAAAATGGCTCCGACTGCTTCGAAACTACTGACAGTCGTATAGGAAACCATACTCATCAGCGCAAGGTTTATGGCACCTGCAGGAAGACCGATTACAATGCTAAAGCTTTCATCAAAACTGGTGATGGTT
>JAQSDM010000010.1:26192-170781 GCA_029945945.1 Algoriphagus sp.
TAACTCCTTGTAAAGTAATAGTATAAAGGCTAAAACAAGGCCCAGATTAATCACTGCCAGCCACATGATTCTGGGTCCAAAATTGATACCGGAATCCGAAATCCAAAGATCAATTGGCAGGTAAGCTATCTCTCCATAGAGCACACATTCCTGATCCAGGTCAACTTTATAAGCCAATAGATTAATTAATATAATACCGATGGCGAAGAGCAGGGTAAAGGTGATACCGATCGAAGCATCTAGTTGAACTCTTGCTCTTTTGCGAAGCCAGTCAATAATCAATGTTGCAAAAATGCCCAGGATTCCGGCACCGATGATTACTTCTAAACCTCTCTGACTACCTGATAGGAAGAAACCAATGACGATTCCTGGTAGCACGGCATGGGAAATAGCATCTCCGGTCATTGACATTTTGCGAAGCATCATAAATACACCCAGCAAACCGCAGGAAATTGCAATCAGGGTTGCGGTGAAAATGATGAGGAAGGCGTTTTGATCAAAGGTCATCGTGGTCTCTTGGTATGTTTTCCTGGTGTGGGTCGAGTTTAGGGAAGTTCAAGCGCTTCTCCAGTAATGTTTCTAATTCCGGAGTCAGCAAATGCTCCAGCTTTTCTGCCGAATCATGCACGTGATCGGGAGCGATGTTCATGTATTCATTCAGATACAATTCCCATAATCTATGAAGCCTGACAATTCGTTTTGCTTCTGATTTTCCTGTATCAGTTAAAATTACAACTTGTTCATTTCTAGTAATTAATCCTTTTCTGATTAATCTATGAATGGAATTCATACTCTTACCTGATTGATGAGGGAATGCCTGATAGATTTCATCTATGGTGAGGAATTTTTTCCCCTCCTCAATAGCCTTGTAAAGTGTCTTCATCAGGTGATCCTGATGGGTCTTTTTGAGGTAAGTATTGCGTGAAATGAACCTGGAGATCACTCCTTTTTTTGGCGCAAAAAGGAAAGAGATTAAAGCCAAAAGAGAAAGGCAAACAACCACCCATGGTCCGGTCGGCATTTGTGGTAAAATGAATGATACGTAGGTTCCCAGGATTCCGGATACTGCAGAAAATGTTCCGGCTAAGATTAAAAGTATTCCCAGCCGGTCGGTCCAGAACCTTGCTGCTGCACCGGGTGTAATTAGCAATGCTGCCATCAGAACAACTCCAATTGCTTGAATTCCGATGACAACTGCCAGTATCATCAGGACATTGAAGATTAATCGGATGGATTCCATCGGATAACCAATCGCTTTTCCAAAATCCGGATTGAAAACCAACAAGCTGAATTCCTTTTGAAACAGAGTCAAAATAATGATAATGACCAGAGCCAAACCTCCGTAGATGTACAAATCCTCTTCGAGAATGGCGATTGCATTTCCAAAAATAAACTGATTTAAACCTGCCATTTCGGGATTTCCAGACTTCTGGATGACTGTCAAAAGCACGATTCCAAACCCAAAAAAGATGGAAAGGATGGAAGCAATGATGGCATCTTCACTCAGTTTGGTATTGGACCGAAGCCAGGAAATCAGAAATGTGGCCAAAGCTCCTGATGCAAAAGCACCTGAGACAATGTAAATCGGGTTCTTTTCTCCGGCCAGAATAAATCCCAAACAAATCCCCGGAAGGACGGCATGTGAGATGGCATCACCGAGCAGGGCTTTTTTGTCCAGAAAGCTATACGTGCCGACATAAGCTGATCCGATTCCCAATAGCGTAATCCCAATTACCACAAAGGCAATTGAGGCATCCTGAAAAGTGAAGAAATACAGGAAATCTTCCATATCAGTTTTTGAGTGGATTGAAGTCTTTTTGGCGGATAAGCTCTGTCACTTTTGTGAGAAGATTCAACTTTCCGCCGTAAGTTTTGCGAAGCAGTTCCTCTGTCATTACCAGCTCGGTCGGGCCTGAACCGACCAGGTGCAGGTTTAGCATAATGATCCAATCGAAATAATTCATTGCCGAATGGATGTCGTGGTGAACCACTACGATGGTTTTACCTTTCGCAGTCATATCCTTCAAAAGCTGGAAAATGGCTGTCTCAGTTGCCATATCCACGCCTGCAAAAGGCTCATCCATCAGATATAAATCTGCTTCCTGTGCCAAAGCCCGGGCGATAAAGACCCGTTGCTGCTGACCGCCGGAGAGTTCCGATATCTGACGATTCACAAACGACATCATGCCCACCTGATCCAGGCAGCCCAATGCGATTTCCTTTTCCTTTTTTCCAGGCCGCTTGAATAAGCCAAGCTTTCCGTAGGTCCCCATCATGACAACATCGAGGACAGAAGCCGGAAAATTCCAATCCACCGATTCTCGCTGAGGCACATAACTGATACGATTTCGTACGTCCTCAAGCCGATGGTCGAAAATCTTGACATATCCGCTTGTTGGATTGACCAGGCCCATAATGGCTTTGATCAGAGTCGATTTGCCGGCACCGTTTGGACCAAGGATACCGATCAATTTCCCGGAAGGAAGGGAAAGATCCACATTCCAAAGAACAGGGCTTTGATCGTAGCTGACCGTGAGATCATGGACTTCTATGACAGGAGAGGTGACTTGATTGATCATGGTTTGAGGTTTTCAAAAATGACTTGAACATTGGTTCGGACCATTCCAATATAGGTTCCGGCAGGAGTGCCAGGTGCATCCAGACTGTCGGTATATAAGGGTCCGGCCATGACGATTGTATGATTTTGATTTGCACAGCCTGCAACCACCGCTTCGATTGCTTTTGGAGAAATGGTTTGCTCTGCGAAAACTGCTTGAATATTCCGATCGACTATAAATTGAACCAAACCCGTCAAATCCCGGAGTCCGGGTTCGCTCAGGGTGGAAAGTCCCTGCAATCCCTGAACCTCCAGTTTGTAGGCTTTTCCAAAATAGGCGAAAGCATCATGGGCTGTAATCAAGGCCTGATTTGCTGACCGGAGTTCATTGACTTTGATTTGAATTTCCTGGTTCAATTCAGCTAACTTGCTTTGGTAACTTGTTGAATTTGCTTCAATGGCTGACTTCCATTCAGGTTTCCATTTGATAATTTCAGAAGCAGTGTGTTTCATCGCTTTTGACCAAAGGTTCACATCAAACCAAATATGAGGGTCAACACTGTGAGCTTCCGGTCCGCTTCTAAGCAGAAGTTCAGCGGGCAAAGTTTCAGATGCGTTGATCAAACTTTTGCTGAATGCAAGTTTTTCAAAAATCTCAGTCATTTTACCTTCCAGAAAGAGACCATGGTAAATGACCAAATCGGCATTCTGAAGTAAATCCAGATCACGAACGGAAGCTTTGTAGAGGTGAGGATCTACTCCGGCAGGCATCAAGGCGACAACTTCTGCATTATCCCCAACGAGGTTTCTGACTCCATCCGCCATGATACTAGTGGTGGCAACAATCAATGGTTTTTCCCGCTGCTCAGGGTTTTCAAACTTGCAGGAAAAGAAGAATAGAAATGCCAGTATCCAGAGGTTTTTCATGTGATTAAATTTTTTTCTTTAGGGCCACATGGAATCTCCCATGGTAAATAATTGTCCCATTGTGTATCGCTCTTCGTCATGCTCGATTTCATGACTGCTGAACGAGAATATTTCCAGCTACATCCTTTGACATAAACAACGTCTTTTTCTGATCCACAAGGATTTCCAGAGACCCGTCAAATTCCACTTTATCGAGAACTTTTATCCTGGCTCCAATGTATGCACCCATTTTATCCAGGTGTCTGAGGAAGGCTGCTGAGCTGTCTTTTACGGCTACGATTTGACCGGTTTGGTCAACTTCCATTTCGTTCAGCGCGACTCTTGGTCTGGCTCGCACATCTCCAAATTCATCCGGAATAGGGTCTCCATGTGGGTCAAACTTGGGGTAATTCAGATAGGCATCCAGTCTTTGGATGAGTAGGGGAGACTGGATATGCTCCAATTCCTCGGCTACTTCATGAACTTCATCCCAAGCAAAATTCAATTTCTCTACCAAAAAAACCTCCCAAAGTCGGTGCTTTCGGATAGTCTGAAGAGCCAGTTTTTTTCCCTCGTCAGTGATGTGTACACCGTAATATTTCCGGTATTCGATGACTTCTTTTTCACCCAGTTTGCGCAGCATATCGCTGACGGAAGCGGGTTTGGTTTTCATCTCAGCGGCCACGTCATTGGTAGATACACCCTTTTTTCCGCCTTCGGAAAGATGGTAGATAGCCTTTAAATAATTCTCTTCAGCAGTGGTAAGCGTCATGGACTTTTTGTTTGACTGAGGCAAAGATAAAAATTAATTTAGAGATAGCTAAAAAAATAATCAATAGTGACTAAAAGAGGTGTGGATAAGCCAAATCGGATTGTGTTTTCGAATTTAGTCTTATCTAAAAATAAATTTATGACCACAGAAAAAAATCTTAATCATGTGATTAGTAGTGAATTGATTTACTGAAAAACCGTAAGTTCCCGGTAAACCAATCAAAATTCTATTGAAGAACAGAGTTTCCGGATTGTGAAAATGAGTGTAAAAATGGAAGGGAAGGTGGATAAGTTTTCCACTTATCCACGAGGGAAGTTCAGGAAAGCAAGCCTTCGATCGCCTTCAGAAAATCAGATTTTTGGGAATCCCAATGAATGGAATCTCCGGGTTGGGCTGTGAAATACTCCTGAACCAGTGCTTTCCTAAATTGGATTCCGGCGACTTCAGCATTAAAAAAGTCAATCGAAAAACCTCCGGAAAATGGCTTTAAAAAATTCTCCCATTTCTCATTTGAAGTGATCAAAACAGGAACGCCCAAAGCTGCAGCTTCGAAAAGTTTGGTAGGCATTTTATCCTTGATCGCCTGCAAATTCTGATACGGTAGCAAAGCGAAATCTGCTCTTGTCATCGCTTCTATCATTCGTTGGTGCGGGACAGGGATTTCAGAAATAGACAATTCGATTTCCGGAACATTATCACAAGCCTGAGAAAGCTTGGTACCGAAATCTGAAAGAGTCAGATGGCCGATTATTTCCAGACTGCTTTCAGGAAACTCTTTCAAAACTGACTTGAACCAAAGCACAGCTTCGAGGATGCCGAAGGACGGTGTGATGGTGCCGGTGATGATGAACTTGTACCCATTTCTTTGCTCAAACCGGAAAGGTTTTGTGGGTTTGATCGGTCCGGAATATTTGTTTTCTAAAACCAAAAAAGGCTTCTTTTCAGGCATTTCTTTGGCGTAGCATTTCTCAGCAAAAAGGTAAAGATCGATGCCACTTACCGACTCTAGATTTTGGATGATTCTGGTTGTCCGCTCTTTTGCTTTCGCAGTTAGATTTGGATTCAGATCAAGGTTGTCAACGTAGTTTTCTTGGACATCGTAAACAAGTTTGAAGTTTAAAAGCTTTTTAAATAAGGCTGAAACTGGTAAATACTCATACGTGCAACAAATCAAAACTTTTGGTCTGATTTGAATTAAAAGTCTGATAAAGCGTAGCTGGGAGATAACCCTTTTCCACTTTGAATGAAATGAACTATTGGAGGAGTAAAAATTAACTCCGTCCTCTTGTTCGAGCATTTTACCTGAAAATCCTATGATGTTTAGGCTGTATGTATTTGTTTCGCGAAGTGAACGACCCAGCTTTTCCCAAGCTCTGACATCTTTGACCGGCTTCAGACTGGAAGCCAAAAGGATAGAAATTGGTTTAGCCGGACTTTGACCCATAAACGAAACTACTTAAAATAATGGAACTGAAAACCATCATCGAAACTGCCTGGGAAAACCGGGAATTATTGAAAGAAGAAGCTACTCAAAAAGCAATCAGAGCAGTGATTGCCGATTTGGACTTGGGCCTGATTCGGGTAGCCGAACCCACAGAGGACGGAAACTGGAAAGTAAATGACTGGGTAAAAAAGGCTGTTATCCTTTATTTCCCAATCCAAAAGATGGAAACAATCGAAGTTGGACCTTTTGAATTCCACGATAAAATGGCCTTGAAAACCAACTATGCAAAACAAGGTGTTCGGGTGGTTCCTCATGCTGTTGCTCGATACGGAGCGTATTTGGCTAGCGGAGTAGTGATGATGCCAAGTTATGTTAATATCGGCGCATACGTGGACAGTGGCACGATGGTTGATACCTGGGCCACAGTCGGTTCTTGTGCGCAGATCGGCAAAAATGTTCATTTGAGTGGCGGAGTAGGTATCGGAGGAGTATTGGAGCCGGTTCAGGCTGCACCTGTGATTGTGGAAGACGGAGCATTTATCGGTTCCAGAACTATTATTGTTGAGGGTGTTCGAATCGGAAAAGAAGCCGTAATCGGAGCTGGAGTGACACTAACTGCAAGTTCAAAAATAATTGACGTGACCGGTACCGAACCAATAGAATACAAAGGTTATGTACCACCAAGGTCAGTTGTCATCCCCGGTACAATTTCAAAAGTATTCCCATCCGGAACCTATCAAGTACCGTGTGCTTTGATTATTGGCCAGCGAAAAGCCTCTACCGATCTCAAGACCTCACTCAATGATGCGCTCAGAGATAATAGTGTAGCCGTTTAAACCAACTAAAATGAAAAATTCAACGCGTGCCTTCCTGGTGGTAATTCTATCCGGATTGGTTTGGGCTTGTTCCAAACCAGACGAAAATCCCGGAGACCAATATTTCAAAGAAGGAGAATACACCAAGGCAGCGGAAGAGTATACAGAGAAACTTAAGTTCAATCCGACAGATGTGCGCATGCTTTACAATCGTGGACGTGCGCATGAGGAGCAAGGTGAATTTGATCTGGCGAAAGTGGATTACGAAAAAGCGTTGGATCTCGACCAAAACAACTTCCAGGTACTATTGAGCCTTGCCAACCTTCATCATGAGCAGAAGAACTATAATAATGCTATGCTCTATGCAAGTCGGGCAGAGGAAATTCCGGGTGCTCCTGCGATGGCTTCATTTATGAAAGCCAGAGCTCTTCAGCAAATGGGACTTTCGGATGACGCATTGAAATCTTATGGAAATTCAATTAAGCTGGACAAGGATTTTGGTCAAGCGTATTTGAATAGGGGTTTTCTGAAAATTGCATTGAAAAAGGAAAAAAGTGCCTGCGAGGACTTTAAACTGGCTCGAACTCTGGACTATCCCGGAGCAGAGGATGCTTTGGATAAATATTGTAAGTAATTAAAAAAACCGGCTCAGGCCGGTTTTTTTAATGTTCATGCGATTCAGCTTTGTGATCGCAGAGATGCTCTGAAGTTAGCCTTCCTGAACCGGAGCATGTTTTACAAGCGCTGACTTCTTTTTTTGATCCTTTACAAACCGGACAAGTAAGTCGGCCATTCCCTGAGCATCGCTCGCATTCGTAAAATTCGGGAATATTGAAAACATTAATTCTGGTGATCATTCCTGTACCTGCACATCTGCTGCAACCTACCACACCTTTTGCTTTGCAGTAATTACAATCTTGTTCGATTTGCTTGTTTCCATCGCAAGTGAAGCATTCGTTATACCGATAGCCTCTTCGGTCGCATAGCTGACAAACCTGAATAGCATTCAAAGGAGCTTCTAATTTTTTCTGGAGCTCTTTTGCTCCTTGATAATGATCTCCTGTAAAGCCGCTCAATTCCAAATACTTATTTAGGAAATTTGAACTGTTGTCGTATTGGCCTAATTCGAATAGGGTTTCAGCAAAAAAGTAAGGCATTTCCTGAGGCAAAGGGAAGCCCGAATCAATCAGATTCCTGAAAAGGCCATTAGCAGTTTCATAGTCTTTTCTCTCCATGGCTGCTTGAGCGCTTTTCATCCAGCTATCGGTCTGACCTAAGTTTGGTCCTAGCTGCGCAAAACCTTGAGAGCTGATTAATATCCCTGAGAGGAAAATTGAAAAGGTGAGAATGTTAAGAAATTGCTTCAAGTTGGTATTGTGGTTCTGATTGAATTGGCAATAAAGTTAGAAGTAATTTTATCTAAAAGTTAAACTTTGCTATCGGTAAGAATTCAAAGGATTTTTCCGGAATATGTATCTGAAAGGGGTACTGCTCACCAGACCTATTCCTCTACTTTCCTGGTGTTATGACTAGATCGTTCAGGTTTAGGGAAAGATGGCGATCCACTGAACCATTTTTCCAGATACATTTAATTACCGAAAAACCATTTTGCCCATGGCAATGAGGTTTTTTTTGTAGTTTGTCCCATCAACCTTTTTCAACATGAGTAATACCGAAAAATTCAAATCGCACCTGGCCGAGGGTCAACTATTTAAAAAAGATTATATCATTCTGGGTACAGGAATTTTGGATGGTGAGGCAGTGACAGGGGCCCAAATCAAAATCCCCCTTAAAACCCTTAACCGCCATGGACTTATAGCAGGTGCGACTGGAACAGGAAAGACCAAAACCCTACAAGTACTTGCTGAGCAGCTTTCACTGAAAGGAATTCCTTCTGTATTGATGGATTTGAAAGGAGACCTTTCTGGTTTGGCAAAGCCGGGCGTTTCGAATGATTTTATTCTAAATCGCTCATCGGTAATCGGTGTCGATTACAATCCGCAGGGATTGCCTGTTGAACTCATGTCAATTTCACATGAGAAAGGAGTAAGGTTGAAGGCTACCGTTTCTGAATTTGGGCCGGTCTTGGTTTCTCAGATTTTGGAATTGAACGATACCCAGCAAGGAGTGATTGCGTTGATTTTCCGCTATTGCGATTTGTATCACCTTCCTCTTCTGGATTTGAAAGATCTCAAGCGTGTACTTCAATTCGTCAGTAATGAGGGAAAAGAGGCGATTGCAAAGGAATTTGGTCAAGTTTCATCCTCTTCTGTCAGCACGATTATGCGGAAGATCATCGAACTGGAGCAGCAAGGAGCTGAACTGTTCTTTGGAGAGAAGTCATTTGAGGTTGAGGATTTTTTGCGGACAAGGGATGGAAAAGGAGTGATTTCAGTCATTCGATTGACAGATATCCAGAGCACTCCAAAGCTATTTTCAACCTTCATGTTGAGCCTGCTTTCGGAGATTTTTGAAACTTTTCCTGAGCAGGGAGATGCTGATCAGCCAAAGCTTTGCTTATTTATCGATGAAGCGCATTTGGTGTTTTCGACAGCATCCAAAGATCTCCTTGATAAGATTGAGGCGATCGTCAAATTGATCCGATCAAAAGGGGTCGGGGTATATTTCTGTACGCAGACGCCGACGGATGTCCCGGAAAATATCCTGGGTCAGCTGGGTTTGAAAGTTCAGCATGCTTTGAGGGCATTCACTGCAAAAGATCGAAAAGCCATTACAAAAACTGCAGAAAACTATCCGGATTCGCCTTTTTATAAAACATCCGAAGTCCTTACTTCGATGGGGATCGGAGAAGCTTTGGTTACAGCGTTGAATGAAAAAGGTATTCCTACACCATTGGCTCATACATTGGTAAGAGCGCCGATCACACGGATGGATATACTGACAGAATCGGAGATCGATGACTTAGTCAGCGGTTCGCAGTTGGTCGCCAAATACAATCAGGAACTGGATAGAGAAAGTGCTTTTGAACTTCTGGAAAGGAAAATGGACCTGATCGAGAAAGAGCAGGAGAAGGCAAAACTACCTGGTCCGGGAACTTCAAGAACCGGAAGCAGATCAAAACCGGAAGAATCATTCATCGAAGAACTCAGTAAAAATACAATGGTTCGGCAAGTAGGAAGGACTCTTTTCAGAGAGTTGGCAAGAGGAATTTTGGGTTCTTTCAGTCGAAAAAGCAGGTAGGTATAAAATATTGAATATTAAACGATTATATCTTTGAAAATCGGAGTAATTGGCGGGGGGGCTGCAGGCTTTTTCGCTGCTATTCATGCGAGTGGTCCTGGGAGAGAAGTCACTATTTTTGAAAAATCCCCTAAGCTTTTGTCCAAAGTGAAAGTTTCCGGAGGAGGCAGATGCAATGTGACACATCGGCCTTTGGAAATTTCAAAATTGGTCAAGAATTATCCGCGTGGAGAGAAATTTCTGAAGAAAGTCTTTGCCCATTTCAAATCCGAAGACACCATTGAATGGTTTGAAAATCGGGGTGTAGCACTCAAAGTAGAGGCTGACGGAAGAATATTTCCCACGACCGATGACTCTCAAACTATCATCGATGCGTTGATGCGAGAGGCTCAAAAGCTTAAAATTACCATCCTTACTTCGGTTGGAATCAAGTCGATTCACCCATTGGAAAAAGGATTTAAACTTGAAACTGACAAAAGTGAATTCAAATTTGATATCCTGATCATTGCAAGCGGCGGACATCCCAAAACCGATGGGTATCAATTCTTAAGCAATCTCAAACACACCCTATCAGCCCCAATTCCTTCACTTTTTACTTTCAATACGCCGGGAGAACCTTTGAGAGAACTGATGGGTATTTCAATGCCGGATGGCCTGGTGAAACTTGAAGGAACTAAGCTTAATTACCGTGGCCCTATTTTAATTACCCATTGGGGGTTAAGCGGTCCTGCGGTTCTGAAACTTTCAGCTTTTGGAGCGGAGTGGCTTTATGATCATCAATATCGGGCAAAAGCCATCATCAATTGGAATGCTGAAATGGGAGAGATGGACTATTCAGACCACTTGGCAAAATACAGTCTGAACCACCCCGCGAGGAAGGTAAAAAGCCATCCTCTTTTTGGAGTTCCAGTCAGGCTTTGGGAACATTTAATTGAAATTTCAGGGATCGAATCCCCACAGACTTTCAATACTTTATCCAAAAAGCAAGTCAATAAATTGGTGCAGAATCTTTTTTGCTATATTTTAACGGTCAACGGAAAAACAACATTCAAAGAAGAGTTCGTCACCGCCGGCGGAATTACTTTGAATGAAGTCAATCCTGAAACCATGGAAAGTATTTATTACCCTAATTTATTCTTTGCCGGAGAAGTCTTGAACATAGACGGAATCACGGGCGGGTTTAACTTTCAGGCTGCTTGGTCCACTGCTTTTCTGGCTGGTAAATCAACTTTTAAAGATGCTTTATGATGCATAATTACCCGGAATTAAATCAACGAATTCTCGAAATGGCTGAGGGGGATGAAGAGTTTCGAATCGAACTTACCCGCGCCATCTACAATGGTCTCATGGAACTTCAGTCTAAATATTGTGAAGGATTGGAAGAGGAAAATGAAACTATTATCCAGCAAATCAGACATAAACTCAAGCCAACTTTGAGCATGTTTGAGTTTAGTGATTTGATTGAGGAACTTCAAAATGGAAAAGATATTCTTGAATCAAAAGGTTTCGGAGAAGAATTTGTCCTTCATTTTGAAAGCTTGAATTCGATGCTGGAGGTTGCAGTCGAAAGAGTGTTTCAATTGACGCAATAAGGGTAGATTTCTTCCAATCAATCCGATTAATCCAAAACTCCCAAGAGCCGGATCTTATTTTTGAAGGGTTAAGTTGATTTTTTGAAGAATCACGAACTTCACGTAAAGCTTTTTAATTTTGGATCCTATGCCAATTATTTCTTCCACTTACCAAGGCCCGCCGGCTTACTTATTCAACGGACATCTGGAAACTATTATTCCAAGTCTATTTAGGAAAGTAAATGGTGTCAATTACCTCCGTGAAAAAATCGCTACCCCTGATCATGACTTTTTGAATCTTGATTGGTCAAAAGTAGGCAGTGATCGATTATTGATTATTTCTCATGGTTTAGAAGGTGACTCAAAACGGCATTATGCAATGGGCTTAGTCAAACTTTTCAACTCAAAAGGAATCGATGTTCTTGCTTGGAATAATCGGTCCTGTGGTGGTGAAATCAATCTGAATCCAATTCTTTACCACCATGGTGCCAGCTATGACCTCAATACGACTGTAGAGCATGTTCTTAAAACTTGTTTTTATAAAGAGATTTTCCTGGCAGGAATCAGCATGGGAGGGGCTCAGACACTCAAATACTTGGGTGAAAAAGGAATTGATTTGCCAAATGAAATCACCCGGGCAGCTGTTTATTCCACTCCGTGCAACCTAGCTTCCAGTGCTGCAACTCTGAAACTGAGTCAAAATTCGTTTTACAAAAAGCGGTTTTTAGGAAAGCTTAAAGAGAAAATTGAAGCAAAAGCTGCCCAGTTTCCTGATTTGTTAGATTTAGAATTACTGAAGAAGGTGAATGACTTCGATTCGTTTGATACCCTTTTTACGGCAAAACTTCATGGATTCAAAGATGCAAATGACTTCTATCAGAGTGTAAGTGCAGATAATTGGATGAAGTACATCCAAATCCCAACGCTTATTCTCAATGCTGTAAACGATCCTCTACTCGGGCCAGCGTGCTATCCAATAAGTCTGGCGGAAAAGAAGGCTGAAATAATTCTTGAGATTCCAAAAAGGGGAGGCCATACCGGATTTGTAGTTCCCGGTCAGGAATTTACCTGGTCTGAGAATCGATTCGCAGAGTTTTTGATTCGGAAATAACAAAACAAGGAAGCCAAAAATGACTTCCTTCTTTAAGTCAAAAACTCTTCAGACTATTATTTAAAACCTCTTCAAAGCCATTGCGGCTACAGTTCCTCCAATAGCAAGGGAACTTGTTGCCGCCGGTGATGGCGCATTAAGCACATTGATAGCATATTCTGACTCTCGAATTGCAAAATCATCCAACAATCCACCAGTTCGGTCACAAGCTTGAGCTCTGACTCCGGCTCCGCCCTCAACAAGATCCGACTCCTGAATTTCCGGAATCAATTCCTGCAAGGCTTTGGTAAAGGCAGCTTTTGAAAAGGAGCGATACATTTCTCCGAATCCTGTTTGCCAGTATTTGGCAGCTACTTTTTGGAATCCCGGCCAGGCAAGCGTTTCAGCAAGTTCTTTCAGATTAATTTGCGATTTCTTGTATCCTTCTCTTCGAAAAGCTAATACAGCGTTTGGTCCGGCTTCAACTCCTCCTTTTTTCATCCGGGTAAAATGAACTCCAAGGAAGGGGAAATTAGGATCAGGAACAGGATAGATCAGATTATTAACGAGGTATTCTTTCTCTTTTCGAAGCTTAAAATACTCTCCTCTGAATGGGATAATTTTCACATCAATCGGATCCGATTCGCTCATTTGAGCGACTTTATCAGAATAGAGTCCTGCACAGTTGATAACCAGTTTGGACTGAAAATCATTCCTGGAAGTTTCAATTCTGTTGATGCTATTTTCATGATTGATTTTCAATACTTTATGATTCAAAAAAATCTCTCCTCCATTTTGAATAATCTTCCTTCCGTAGGCTAATGCAACTTGAAAATAATCGACAATTCCTGTTTGCGGCACATGAATAGCTGCTACTCCGGCACAGTATGGTTCATAGCCTTTCAGCTCATCCAGCGAAATTGATCTTGATCCTGTCAGGCCATTTTGAAGTCCTCTTTCCAAAAGCCCGTTTAATAGCGGAATTTGTTCTTTTCGGGTGGCAACAACAACTTTTCCTGTGATTTCAAATGGAATTTTTTCTTCCTCGCAGAATTGGATCAATTCATGATATCCGCCAATGCAATTGGATGCTTTTAGTGAACCCGGTTTGTAGTAAAGTCCTGAGTGGATTACACCGCTGTTATTCGCAGTTTGGTGCTTTGCCAGCTGATCTTCCTTTTCCAAAAGGGCAATTTTAAGCTTTGGATTCGCTTTTTGGATTTTTAGTCCTGTTGCAAGTCCAACAATTCCACCTCCAATAATAATTACATCGTATATCATGCTGATCAAATTTCAAGGTCAAATATACAAGCAGGAAGGATATTTTTCCTGCATGCAGGACGAACCGATTCAGACCCAATTCGTAATATTTAATGCAATCATTTAAAAAAAGCCTCAACAATGAATTTAATTTGCGGTTCTTAAGGTTAGATGCCAAACACGTTTAAATGATTCGACTAGTCCTTTTTTTGTTTTCCTTTTCATTTTTCACCCAGGCCTTTGCTCAATTTACCGTAAAAGGAAAAGTTTCCGACGCACAAACAGGTGATCCCATTCCATTTGCTTCCGTCTTGCTGAAAGGAACTACCATTGGAATTTCTACAGACTTTGAAGGGAATTATTTGATTCAGTCAAGGTCTTTACCGGACAGTATTTTAGTGAGTTATCTGGGGTATATCAATGCAACAAAAGCGTTGTCTCAGGAAACCGACCAAACGGTAAATTTTCAGTTGAAACCTTCGGATTTTGAACTGGAAGCCTTTGTTTTCGAAGCCGGAGAAAATCCAGCTTTTGAAATTATCCGCAGGGCAGCTGAAAAAAGAAAGGAATTTGATAAAAGATCCCTCTCTGCTTACGAGACAAAGAATTACACCAAGATTGAGATAGATATCGATAATCTTTCGGAGGATTTCAGAAATCGAAAGTCAGTCCGGAATGTGACGGCTGTATTGGACAGCATCAAAGAGCTCACCGATGATGAGGGGGAAAAGATTCTTCCGGTGTTTTTCTCCGAAACTATTTCGAAATATTATTACCGCAATATTCCGGAGCTGAAAAAGGAAATCATCGAAAAGACTAAGGTGACAGGAGTTGGAATCACGGATGGTTCTACAACTTCACAGATCACAGGTTCTGTTTTTCAGGAGTATAACTTTTACAAAAACTGGCTTCAGATTCTGAACAAGGACTTTATGTCGCCCATTTCAGATGGCTGGAAGACTTTTTATGACTATGATTTGTTGGATTCAGTACTAATTGGGCAAGACTCATGTTACAGGCTGCTCGTGTATCCGCGAAGAGAACAAGATCTTGCTTTCACCGGAACTATCTGGATCAATAAAGCTGATTATTCGCTGAAACAGGTGGATTTGACTATTTCGAAAGCAGCAAATCTCAACTATGTAGAGCGAATCAAAATTCAGCAAGAATTGGCTCCAACTACTGCCGGCCCCTTGATTCCCTCCAAAACCAGGGTATTGATAGAAATCGGCCAAGTCAGTGCCAATTCGGCTGGGCTTTTGGCAAAGTTTTATACCACTACGGATAGTGTGATAGTGGATCAACCAAAAGAAACAGCTTTTTTTAATCAGGCAGTGGAATTGAAGCCTGATTTCAACCAGCACGATCCCGCATTTTGGCAAATCAGCAGGCCTGATCCTCTGAGCTCTGATGAATTGGCTGTTTTGCAAATGGTCGATACGCTGAAAAAAATCCCGATTATCCGTTTTTATTCGGAGGGGTTGAAGTTTTTTGCAACAGGATACAAGCCAATCGGGAAAGTTGATATAGGGCCTTGGCCGGGCTTTTTCAATTACAATGATGTGGAAGGGGTCAGGTTGGGTTTTGGGATGAGAACCAATTATAAGTTCAGCAAATCCTGGGTTATCAGAGGTTACTTGGCTTATGGTTTCACCGATCAGGAACTGAAATATACTGCGTCGGTTACCCGGATTTTGGATCGGGCAAGATGGACCACGATAAGTCTGACTACGCAGAAAGAAATAGATCAGGTAGGATTGGAGATTTCCAACCTTCAAAGCAATAGTATATTTCTGGCTGCCAGCCGTTTTGGTACTTTGAGAAGTCCGTATTTCAGCACCAATCACCGGTTGAATTTCCAACGGGAATTTTTCAAAGGGTTTCTATTTTCTGCAGGACTGGCTTCAAATCAATTTGATCCATTATTCGATTTCTATTATCTGGAGAAAGATACCAGAGAGTACAAGTCGAGCTATAAAACAACTGAAATTCAGGCGGGAATCAGATACGGAAGAGACGAAATTATCATCATAAACGACAACGAACGCGCTTCCCTTGGGTCTTTGAAATGGCCGATTTTTGAAGTGAATTATGCAAAGGGAATGAAGTGGCTGAGTGGAGACATTGAATACAGTAAATTGAGTTTTTACGTATATCAGCGAATTAATCTCGGGATTCTGGGAGTTGGAAGATATGAATTGGATGCAGGGAAGGTATTTGGGGAAGTGCCTTATCCGCTCATGAAAAATCACCTGGGTAACGAGACGATTTTTTATACTACGGCAGCATTCAACACCATGAATTTCACAGAATTTAGCTCGGATCAATTCGTCAGTGTTCGTTACAGGCAATCTTTTGAGGGGTTTTTGTTGAATTCCATTCCATTAATTAAGAAACTCAAATGGAGATTTGTAGGAAATGCCAATGTCCTATGGGGTTCTGTTCAGGATTATAATATTGAAAATGTACCCACTGTGGATCCTGAAGGCAATCCTTTGGATACTTTTGGACGTCTTGATGCAAATGTCCCGTATGTCGAACTTGGCTATGGAATAGAAAATATCTTCAAGTTCTTCCGGGTGGATTTTTTCCACAGAATGACTTACCTGGACAATCCCGGAGCAAAGCCTTTTGTAGTGAAAGTGAGCGCTCAGATTATACTTTAATTTAAAGGACTACGAAATTCTTGGTTTGTTGGAAATAGATACCCATATTTAGCTAGCAAGTTTCTAGATTCGCTAAATCACTGATAGTTATGATGCTTTTCACATCCCTTATCAATTTTTCACTTCAATTCAGATTAATGCTGGTCTGTTTTGTTCTGGTTTTGTTGACTCTACCTTTTCAAGCTTTGGCTCAAAAGGAAGCTGAAACATTCACTGCAAAAAATGCGATTTATCTTGAAGTAGGCGGAAGTTCTGGAATATATGCGTTTAACTACAGTAAGATATTTCATCAAAAAGGAAAACTAAAGCTGAATGCCAGTGCAGGTTTTTCCATGTTGCCTAATGAAAAAATAGATTCTAAGACTATTTGGCTTCCTGCAATTCCCTTAGAGATCACAGCCCTATATGGAAAGTCAAGCAATCATCTGGAAATGGGTTTTGGGATTACTTCTTATTTAGACAAAACCACGGCTATGGATTCGGAAACATTTGAATTAAGTGATAAAGTGGTCTTTGGTGCTGTTATTCCAGTGAGAATTGGGTACAGGTACCAAAAACCTGAAGGTGGATTCTTTTTTAGGGTTGGATATACGCCACTTTTTGGTGTTCCGGTAAGAGCAGGAAAAAGTTGGTCTTTCAATCCATATCATGCAGGAGTAAGTTTTGGAAAGAGTTTTTGAGTAGTAGAGGTAATAATTTTTTTGACCGAGTTATCTCTGAATCTACTTGCAAAATCCATTCAGATTGAAACGATAGCTACGAATTTGTCCATTCATTTTTCATATTACTTTGTCCTAAATTTTTCCTTTGCTAGCCGGTTGTGCATATTTGCAGCTTAAACCAAATGCCTGTTTGTATGGGCAGAAACAATTTTAACTCATGTCAAATCAAATCAACATTACACTTCCTGACGGCTCAGTGAAAGTGTATGACAAAGGAACTACCGGACTACAGATTGCTCTAAGTATCAGCGAGGGTTTAGCACGGAATGTTCTTGCAGCCAAAGTTAACGGTCAGGTTTGGGATTCTTCCCGACCGATCAATGAAGATTCCAGTGTGCAATTGCTTACCTGGAATGACCTCGAGGGTAAAAGTACATTTTGGCATTCTTCCGCACACTTAATGGCTGAGGCCCTCGAAGCACTTTATCCAGGAGTCAAATTAGGTATCGGACCACCGATCGAAACTGGTTTTTATTACGACGTCGATTTTGGAACTCACACACTTGAAGGTGCGGAACTAGAGAAGATCGAGCAGAAAATGATCGAATTGGCCAAAGAGAAAAGCGAATTCATCCGAAAAGATATTTCTAAAAAAGATGCTGTAGCCTTCTTTCAGGAAAAAGGAGATGAGTATAAACTGGATCTTTTGGAAGGACTTGAGGACGGTTCAATTACATTCTATGAGCAGGGAAACTTCACTGATCTTTGTCGTGGACCGCATATTCCAAACACCGGATTTATCAAAGCTGTAAAGCTGACCAATATTGCAGGTGCATACTGGAGAGGGGATGAGAAGCGCAAAATGCTGACTCGTATCTACGGTGTCACTTTTCCGAAGGCAAAAGAACTTCAGGATTATTTGACTCTTTTGGAGGAAGCTAAAAAGCGTGATCACCGAAAACTCGGTCGTGAGCTTGAGCTTTTTATGTTCTCTGAGAAAGTGGGAATGGGACTTCCTCTTTGGTTGCCAAAGGGAACCTTGCTGCGTGAACGATTGGTGAGTTTCATGAAGAAAGCCCAGGATAAATCAGGCTATCAGCAAGTTACGACGCCTCATATCGGACATAAAGCACTTTATGAGACTTCCGGACATTATGAGAAATACGGGAAGGATTCCTTCCAGCCGATCACTACTCCGAATGAAGGCGAGGAGTTTTTGCTGAAACCGATGAACTGTCCTCACCACTGTGAGATTTATAAATACAAGCCTCGTTCCTACAAAGATTTGCCGATTCGCTATGCGGAATTCGGTACAGTTTACCGTTACGAGCAAAGCGGTGAATTGCATGGATTGACCCGCGTTCGAGGATTTACTCAGGACGATGCGCATATTTTCTGCCGTCCGGATCAGGTAAAAGAAGAGTTTATCAAAGTAATTGATTTGGTTTTGCATGTTTTCAAAGCACTTGGTTTTGAAAACTATACAGCACAAATCTCCCTCAGGGATCCTGCGAAAGCCGAGAAATACATTGGTACTGACGAAGCCTGGAAAAAAGCAGAGTCTGCAATTATCGAAGCTTCTGCTGAAAAAGGACTAGAAACAGTCACTGTTTTGGGCGAGGCAGCATTCTATGGTCCAAAGCTTGACTTCATGGTCAAAGATGCCTTAGGGAGAAAATGGCAACTTGGAACGATCCAGGTTGATTATAATTTGCCGGAAAGATTCCAGTTGGAATACATTGGATCAGATAATCAAAAGCATCGACCTGTAATGATCCACAGAGCACCTTTTGGGTCTTTAGAGCGCTTTGTTGCAGTGCTGATCGAGCATTGTGCCGGTAATTTTCCTCTTTGGCTTGCCCCTGAGCAAATTAATATTCTTCCGATTTCGGAGAAGTTTGTTGGATATGCTGAGGAAATAAAAGCCATTCTTGATGAGAATGGAATCACAGGATCTATTGACAACCGAGACGAAAAAATTGGAAGAAAGATCCGGGATTCTGAAGTTAAAAAGGTGCCATTCATGCTGATAGTAGGAGAGAAGGAGCAGGAGGAGCGAATGCTTTCTGTGAGAAAACATGGAGAAGGGGACTTAGGTAATTACTCTCCGGAGGAATTCATAAAGTATTTCCAGGAAATCATTTCAGAATCACTGAGTAAGTAATAATTTAGGTAAAATAGAATTCTGCTTTTTTGAATTAGAAATAATTCCGATATTTGCAGGCAATTTCACAAAAACAACCGAAGCAAACTTGAGAGACAGACAACCCTTCAGAGGTAGACAAGAAGAACCCTACAAGGTAAACCAAAAGATCAGAGCCCGTGAGGTGAGAGTAGTTGGTGATTTCGTAGAAGGCGGAAATGCCGTTTTAGCTACAGACAAAGCCATCAAAATAGCCCAGGAAAATGATCTAGATCTGGTGGAGATTTCTCCCAATGTAGATCCGCCTGTTTGCAAGATTCTTGACTACGCGAAGTTCAAGTATGAGCAGAAAAAGAAGCAAAAGGAGATCAAATCCAATGCTGCTAAGGTCGTTTTAAAGGAAATTAGATTCGGACCTAATACCGATGATCATGATTTCAATTTCAAATTGAAGCATGCAATCAGCTTCTTAAAAGAAGGTGCAAAAGTAAAAGCTTACGTTCATTTTGTAGGCAGAAGTATTGTATTTAAAGAAAGAGGAGAAATGTTGCTGTTGAGGTTTGCCCAGGCTCTTGAGGATTACGGAGCAGTAGAGCAGCTTCCGAAATTGGAAGGAAAAAGAATGAACATCTTTATCGCTCCGAAAGCAGGAAAGAAATAATTTCAACTAAACTATAACAGCAAAATGCCAAAAGTAAAAACCAAATCCAGTGCAAAGAAGCGGTTCACTTTGACAGGAACCGGCAAGATCAAACGGAAACACGCTTTCAAAAGCCATATCCTGACCAAAAAATCTACTAAGAGAAAGCACAACCTGACCAAAACTGGTCTTGTACACGCTTCTGACGAAGGTAGAGTAAGAGACATGTTGAGAATCTGATTTTCAACTCCCTCTATTAAAAATTAAGGTTAATTTATTCACCAGGCACACTGGTTTCCAAGATCCCGAATTTTCGGGACACCATGCGTCAAAAAACAAAACACTATGCCTAGATCGGTAAACGCGGTAGCGTCCAGAGCAAGAAGAAAAAAAGTGCTAAAAGCCACAAGAGGTTACTTCGGAAGAGGTAAGAACGTATGGACTGTAGCAAAAAACAAATATGAGAAAGGTCTTCAGTATGCTTACAGAGACCGTAAAGCAAAGAAAAGAGAATTCAGAGCTTTGTGGATTCAGCGTATCAATGCCGGCGCAAGAATGCATGGCATTTCCTATTCTCAATTAATGGGTCTATTGAAGAAGGCTGAAATCGAGCTAAACCGTAAGGTTTTGGCAGATTTGGCCATGAATCACCCAGTAGCATTCAAAGCTGTAGTTGAAAGAGTAAAATAAGGTGTGCACTGCCTTATTTTACAAAAGCCTTCCTTCGGGGAGGCTTTTTTTGGTTTATAGGTTTTGGATGATTCTGAAAATAAGGGGTTGGTCATTTTTCGGACTTAAAACAATTTGAAAATCCCATAAACAGAAACAGATGCAATGGAAGCCACGCTGAGCCAAAACATAATTTCGGAAACAGGACCAGAGGCTATCTTCAAAAATCTGTTATGGGACCTGAAATTAATTGCAGCGAAGACAACAATTAAAAGCAAAACAGAACCGACAACCCCACCTGAAAGAATCATGAAAGTTGGCATCTCTATAAATAGATACGCAATTACCCAAAGGCATGGGAAAAGCCATGCCAGAATGGCAACCCACTTCTTTCGGTCAGTTATGCTTTCCGCATTAATCCATCCAAGTTGCCCGAATATGTCTGGGAATAGCCTAGACCAATAAGCTAAAGTGGCAAATACGCTGGAATATAAAACAAAGAAAGCCCCGGCCAAATATGCAAAACGGGCTTCACTCCCCAAAGATTGAGTGTAAATTGTGGCCAAAGAATTAATTAATTCATTCCCTTCCGGAATTTCCTTCCTACCATAGAGAATAGAGGCCCCCAAAAGGTAAAATGCAGCTGTTACAATTGTATAGATAATCATTGCTACCACTGCATCGAGTTGCATGATCTTTATCCAGCCATTCGCTCTCAATTTCCACTCTTCGGATCCATCATTTACTCCGGTATAAATAGCATATCCTTTTTCCAGACACCAATACGAGTAAGCGATGATTTCATCACTGGCAACTCCGGTGATTCCAAATGCACCGATTGCAATGAAAACAAGATCAGGGGGAAGCTCAAATCTCAATCCGCTCATCACATCTGAAAATGTAAATCCAAACGGAGTAAATGAAATGGCTAAAACTGATGCAAGTGTTAAAAGAGTAAATCCTGCAACCATCACAATTGCAGTTTTTTCAATGATGGAATAATAATTTTTATAAATTAAAAAGCTTGAAAGTATTCCTAAAATCGGTGCCCAGATAAGTATCGGGATTTGTGGAAATATCATGCTGATAGCTATAGCGGAACCACCAAGCATACCGCCTAATTGCAAAACCTTTAACAGGGTAAGCGTAAAAGTAGCCCAAACTGCCCAATTGCCTTTTCTGAAAGTGGGACCGGGAAGTTTTGCGAAAGAAAACATTAAAGTCTTCCCAGTAATGATTGCGTTCTTTCCGAATTCAAGCTGGATTGCAACTTTCACAAAGCAGCTGACCAGGATGACCCAGAATGTGATAAAGCCACCTTTTGCCCCCAAAATTGTTGTGGCGATTAACTCTCCAGACCCAACGATAGAGGCTGAAAGAATAAAACCAGGCCCCAAAAACCTCAGTTTGGAGAAAAACGAGTGAGGGGGTTCTTTACTGGAAATTTGGGTCATTGTTAGTGCTATAAATTTGAATATAGCAATTAATGACTTTGATAGACAAAGCTTGGTTTGATTTCAAAAGAGAAATAAATGGATTAAAAAACAAAAAGGCTTCCATTTCTGAAAGCCTTTGTAGCGAGGACGAGAGTTGAACTCGTGACCTCAGGGTTATGAATCCTGCGCTCTAACCGACTGAGCTACCTCGCCAAGAAACCAATTATTAGGGTAGGAGAAATATCATCAAATGATTTTCTGGTATTGATTTTTGAAATTAATGCCTATATTAAAGCACCGTCGAAAATCAAAAATAGAAGATCGAAATCCATCTGTTTTCTGACCTAATATCCCTCCCTTGTAAATGGGAATGCAAATATGAGGTCTTGTACTCGGAAAAGCAAGTTGACTTAATCCAAAAAAGTGAATTTTTCACAAAGCAAAAGTTAAAATCATGGTCAAAAATAAATTTGTATCTGATTATCAAATCAATGCATCTAAAAAAATAGTATTCCATTATATAAGTTCCGCAAGTGGGCTGGAGGAGTGGTTTGCCGATGAAGTTAAAATTGATGAAGACAAGAACTATATTTTCAATTTTGACAGTGAAGACCACTACGCGAAGCTCGCTTCACTCCGAATTAATACTCATGTAAAATTTGAATTCTTTGATCCAAAAAACCCGATTGAAGCAGATCATTCTTTTATTGAATTCAAATTAGAGGAGAATGATTTAACCCAGACTTTGTTTCTTAAAGTCATTGACTATTCAGACAGCTACGACGAAGATGAGTCAGTATCAATTTGGGAAGGTTTGATTGGAAGGCTTAAAGAAATAATTGGTGGTTAATTTCAATCCAAATCACCAAATTTGAACTCTATCCCTGGTGAACCGTTATTTGCCGGGGAAGTAGTTTAAACCATGAAGAAATTAGACAAGCTTATACTTGGGTCTTTTTTAGGCCCATTTTTATTGACTTTTGTAGTGGTGGATTTTATCTTGTTGACTGTCAACATGCTGAAATACTTCGATGAGATTTTTGGTAAAGGTCTGAGCTTTTGGATCTACATGGAGCTGATAGGTTATTTTGTGATCAGTATTTCACCGATGGCTTTGCCTTTGGCTGTTTTGCTTTCGAGCCTTATGACTTTCGGAAATTTAGGGGAACATTTTGAGCTGACGGCAATCAAAAGCAGCGGTATTTCACTTCTTAGAGCTTTAAGACCAATTGGCGTTTTTGTCATTGTTTTAGCTTTCGCAGCCTACCTTTCCAATAATTATCTGGTTCCAAAAGTAAATCTTAAGACTTTTAGTTTGCTGTATGATATTCGAATGAAGTCTCCCGCATTGGAGATTAAGGAAGGCGTCTTTTATAATGGAATTCCAGGCTACAGTTTAAAAGTAAATAGTAAACCAGATGAGGTCAGGTTGAATGACATTATTATATATAACCATTCTGATGGCCAGGGAAACCTGAATGTAACTATGGCGGATTCAGGTCGAATGGAGCCTTTTTTCAATGAAAATTATATGAAATTGACTTTGTACCAAGGTCAGAATTACAAAGAGGCAAGGTCCACTCGAGGAATCTCTGAAAAGCCGGTAGAGTTTAGCCGGACCAAGTTTAAAGAAAACGTGATTATTTTTGATCTTGATGCATTCAAACTTAATCGGACCCCTGAAGACCTTTGGTCCACCAACAGATCCATAAAAAATATTGGAGAACTTAAGTTGGGAATGGACTCAATCAATACACTTGTAAACGATCAGAAATTTCAGAATTATCAAACTGCAGAGAGTATTTACCCATTTTTCACTCGAAACAGGAAACTCGTTCCACTTGAATTTATTTTGGAAAGAAGAGCAAAAGATGATACCCTCAGGCAAATAAGATCTCGAAGAGATAAAGCAATGAACGATTCGATTGAAGCAACAAAGAACGAACTTGCTTCCATTGATACTAATAATTTAAATGGGAAGCCAATTCCTTTGGTCGTTCCTGCACCTGAGACCCGGGTTGTTGCCAGTAACTCCGATTTACCAAAAAGCGATTCAGTTTTTCGTAAAAAGAAAGTTTTCAGGACAATCGAGAGTCAAACCCAAGCAGCAATCAAAATAGACTCTTTTGCTTCCCAATCACCTGTTGTAGAAAAAAAGTCAGATAGCGCTAATCTTTTAGCAGAAGAACCCATAACAACTGTTGACACAGCAGGAGTTAATGAATCTGGTAATCTGGTAAAACCAGTAAGAACAACACCGCTTACATCAAAAGAAAGGTTTGCACTTGATTCAGTCGTGAAGGAGAGTGGGTTAAATTCCAACGCATTGACGATGGCCCTAAATAATGCCAGAAATTTGAAAAACAATTTCAATGTAAAGACAGCTCAAATTGCCAGTCATGATCGCGAATTTCGTAGATACGAAATTGCCTGGTATCAAAAATATACGCAGGCTTTTGCTTGTTTTGTCATGTTTATGATCGGAGCTCCTTTAGGTGCCATTATTAAAAAAGGAGGACTCGGAATGCCGGTAATTCTGTCGATTACTTTTTTCATTCTCTTCTACATGCTTACTATTACCGGAGAAAAATGGGCAAAGGAGGGAGTTGTAGACCCTTTTATCGGCACATGGTTTTCAAACTTATGTTTGATCCCTTTTGGCTTGTTTTTCTTGAGGCAGGCGAGGAAAGATGCAAGATTATTTGAGCCAGATTTTTACTTGGAAACATGGAAAGCGATCCAAAATCGATTAAAAGTAATTAGCGCAAAAGTGGCTTGATCTTTTATTATTGTAAATAAAACCTTACTTTTGTGTCTGTTTTAACAAAAATTTGACTAAACATGTATTTAACACCAGAGACAAAACAAGAGTTGTTTAAGAATCATGGACGGTTGAAATCTGAAACTGACACAGGATCACCTGAGTCTCAGATTGCACTCTTCACACACAGAATCAAGCATTTGACTGAGCATTTGAAGTCAAATAAGAAAGATCACTCTTCAAGATTAGGTTTGTTGAAGCTAGTAGGTAAAAGAAGAAGCCTGCTGGATTACCTCCATCACAGAAACATTGAGCGATACAGAGCAATCCTTGCCGAGTTAGGACTCAGAAAATAACCCTCAGGTAAGGTTCTCTATGTTGAGAGCCTTACTTTTTTGTTTTTTAGGTTATTAGTACAATTTTTAATCATCCGACGCTTTAATTCTAACACGTATTTATGTTACCAAATTTAATCACTAAGACCATCACCCTTGAAGATGGCAGAGAAATCATTATTGAAACCGGCGCTTTAGCCAAACAGGCAGATGGGTCTGTTGTAGTAAGATTCGGAAAAGCCATGGTTTTGGCTACTGTAGTAGCAAAGAAAGAAGCCCTGGAAGGAGTAGATTTTTTACCATTATCAGTTGATTACCAAGAGAAATTTGCTGCATCCGGTAAAATCCCCGGAGGCTTTTTGAAAAGAGAAGGCAGATTATCTGATTATGAAATTTTGATCAGCAGACTTGTTGATCGTGCGATTCGTCCAATTTTCCCGGATGATTATCATGCGGATACTCAGGTAGCTATTACTTTGATGTCTTCGGATGATGAGGTTTTACCTGATTGTTTAGCTGGTCTTGCTGCTTCTGCAGCTTTAGCTGTTTCAGACATCCCGTTCAATGGCCCGATTTCTGAAGTAAGAATTGCGAAAATTGACGGAAAATATAAAATCAATCCAGGACCTAAGGAGCTTGAAAAGGCATCTTTAGAATTCATCGTTGCAGGATCGATTGATTATATCCTGATGGTAGAAGGTGAAGCCAATGAAATCGGAGAAGATGAAATGGTTGAAGCTTTACAGCTTGCTCACGAAGAAATCAAGAGACATTGCCAGGCTCAAATCGAACTAACCATAATGGTAGGTAAGGAGAAGAAGAGAGAATATTCTCATGAAAAATCTGATTCTGCTCTTTACGATAGAATGAAGGCGGATACTTATGATAAATTATACGCTTCCGTAAGCAAGCAAATCCCGAATAAATCTGAGCGATCTGTTTTGATTAAAGCTATCAAAGATGAGTTTGTAGCTGGATTAGGTACTGACCATTCATTTGAAACCAGCCTGATCAGCCCCTATTTTCATAAAATCCATAAAGAAGCAGCAAGAAATCTAACTTTGAATGAGAAGAAGAGACTTGACGGAAGAAAATTGAACGAAATCAGACCTATTTGGTCGGTTGTTGATTACTTGCCATCTGCGCATGGATCAGCTGTATTTACAAGGGGAGAAACTCAATCAGTAACTACTTGTACGCTTGGAACCAAGTTGGATGAGATGATGATTGATGGAGCTACTTTCTCAGGATACAACAAATTCTATTTGCACTATAATTTCCCGGGATTTTCGACAGGTGAAGTGAAGCCTAACAGAGGTCCGGGTAGAAGAGAAGTTGGTCATGGGAACCTGGCGATGAGAGCATTGAAAAAGGTCCTTCCTCCGGTTAACGAAAATCCATATACCATCAGAATTGTCTCTGACATCTTAGAATCAAATGGTTCTTCGTCAATGGCAACAGTTTGTGCTGGATCTTTGGCCTTGATGGATGCCGGTATTCAAATCAAAGCACCGGTTACCGGGATTGCGATGGGTATGATCTCTGACCCAAAGACAGGTAAATATTCCATTCTTTCAGACATCCTGGGAGATGAAGATCATCTTGGAGACATGGATTTCAAAGTTACAGGCACTGCAAAAGGTATAACAGCTTGCCAGATGGACTTGAAAGTTGAAGGTTTGGACTACTCTGTTTTGAAAGAAGCTCTTTATCAGGCAAAAGAAGGAAGACTTCATATTTTGGATGAGATCAATAAAACATTGGCGACTCCAAGAGCTGAACTTAAGC
This sequence comes from Algoriphagus sp., assembly GCA_029945945.1. GTDB lineage: Bacteria > Bacteroidota > Bacteroidia > Cytophagales > Cyclobacteriaceae > Algoriphagus. The sequence continues at coordinate 52,909 of JAQSDM010000010.1, forward strand.
CTCATACTCCGAGATCATTCATGATGTTCATTCCAAAAGAACTCATTGGAGCAGTAATCGGACCTGGAGGAAAAGTAATTCAGGAGATTCAGAAGGACACACTTTGTACCATTGTGATCGAAGAAGTTGATAACCAAGGTAAAATCAATATCTTCTCTGCTAACCAAAATAACCTTGATGCTGCACTTAGACGAATAAAATCTATTGTTGCTCAACCGGAGATTGGAGAGACTTATACGGGCAAAGTAAAAAATATTCAACCATTTGGAGCATTTGTGGAATTTATGCCAGGTAAGGATGGTTTACTCCATATATCCGAGATCAAGTGGGAAAGACTTGACAGCATGGATGGAGTATTGGAGCCTGGAGAAGAAATCGTCGTTAAACTGATCGATGTTGATAAAAAAACAGGCAAATTCAAACTTTCAAGAAAGGTTTTATTGCCCAAACCTGAAAAACCATCTTCTGGAGAACAGGCTTAATCAATCATTTGATTACTTTGATACTTATTAAAAAATTCAAATTCACAAATCATAATTCTGAATGAGGCAGCTAAAAATTAGCAAACAGATTACCAACAGAGAAAGCCAGTCGCTTGATAAATATCTTCAGGAAATTGGAAAAGTAGACCTGTTGACTGCAGATGAAGAGGTAGTTCTGGCCAAAAGAATCAGAGAAGGTGATCAATTGGCATTGGAAAAATTGACTAAAGCCAATCTTCGATTTGTTGTTTCGGTTGCGAAACAATATCAAAATCAAGGTCTTTCTCTTGGAGACTTGATCAATGAAGGTAACCTTGGTTTGATCAAAGCTGCTCAAAGATTCGACGAAACCAGAGGTTTCAAGTTTATTTCATACGCCGTTTGGTGGATCAGACAATCGATCCTTCAGGCATTGGCTGAGCAATCCAGAATTGTTCGTCTTCCTTTGAACAGAGTTGGTTCACTAAACAAAATCAGTAAAACATTCAGCGAATTAGAGCAGAAGTTTGAAAGAGAGCCTTCACCTGAAGAATTGGCTGAAGTTCTTGAAGTGACTGCAAGTGAGGTAGTTGACACAATGAAAATCTCAGGGCGTCACGTTTCAATGGATGCTCCATTTGTTCAAGGTGAAGAAAATAGCCTTTTGGATGTATTGGAGAATGACGGTGATGAAAAACCTGATGATGGCTTGATGACTGACTCCCTTCGAAAAGAAGTTCAGCGAGCACTTTCTACACTTACTCAAAGAGAAGCAGATGTTATTACTCTTTATTTTGGATTGAATGGAGAGCATGCCATGACCCTGGAAGAAATTGGAGAGAAATTCAATCTGACCAGAGAACGGGTAAGGCAGATTAAAGAAAAAGCAATACGTCGACTAAGACACACCTCCAGAAGTAAGACCCTAAAGCCTTACCTGGGATAAGAAAAAGAATCGAAAAAGGGGTCTCAAGCCCCTTTTTTTATTTCAAAAAAACCAACTGCTCACCAAATATATGTTGCTGAAAGCTAACTTGAATCAGTTTGCTTTGGGAATTTTAACAAGAGTTGGTTTTGTTTACCAATTAGAATTGATAAAATTTACTCGCTATAATACACCCCATTAATGAGTCAAGAAATTGAAAAGGTCAAGGTTCTTATTATTGGTTCCGGTCCTGCAGGCTATACAGCAGCAATTTATGCATCAAGAGCGGGATTGAATCCTGTACTCTACACTGGTCCTCAACCTGGCGGTCAGCTTACCATTACAAACGACGTGGAGAATTATCCTGGTTATCCGGATGGAGTAGTTGGTCCGGCCATGATGGAGGATTTCAGAAAACAAGCTGAAAGATTTGGTACTCAAGTAAGATATGGCTTGGTTACGAACGTTGATTTCACCTCAAAGCCTCACAAGGTTACTGTTGATGAAGAAATCCAAATAGAAGCTGAAACTGTCATTATTTCAACAGGAGCTTCTGCAAAATGGCTTGGAATAGAAAGTGAAGCCAGATTGAATGGAAAAGGTGTTTCTGCTTGTGCAGTTTGTGATGGTTTCTTTTTCAAAGGACAGGAGGTTGCAATCGTTGGTGCAGGAGATACAGCATGTGAAGAAGCCTCTTATCTTTCAAATATTTGCAGTAAAGTCTACATGCTCATTCGTAAGGACGAAATGAGAGCTTCCCAAATAATGCAAAAGCGAGTTGCAAATAATCCAAAGATCGAGATACTTTGGAACACAGAAACAGATGAAATCTTAGGTGAGGACGAAGTAACAGGAGTCAGATTATTTAACAACAAAACCGGAGAAAAGCGCGAATTAGCAATTTCTGGCTTCTTTGTTGCTATTGGTCATCAACCCAACACGGATATCTTTAGTGGCTTTATTCACATGGATGAAGCCGGATACATCAAAACAATTCCGGGAAGTACCAAAACAAATGTTGAAGGTGTGTTTGCCTGTGGTGATGCACAAGATCATATCTACAGACAAGCTGTAACTGCCGCCGGAACCGGATGCATGGCAGCTTTGGATGCAGAGAGGTATTTAGCCGAAATAGAGATTCACTAAACCCAATTCATGAGGTCTTCTGTTCTATCAATTTTCATAGGAGTAATTCTAAGCATTTGTGCTTTTCAGGCTAATGCTCAGGTTTTTCCAAAGATTATTAAGAAAAACAATACCACAACTCCGGCAGGTCAGGAAAGAAGAAATATTGAATTGAGAGGTATTGACCAAGAATCCTATCTCCGAACTCTTTCCAGCACAACAGATTCAATCATTTTTGAAAACAATGTAAATCTTACCCGAGTCAGATCAATCGTTAGCGAAGATCAAAATCCACTTATTTGGGCCCCGACGAATCAGCTGGTCAAAGTCTCAGAAGAAATTCAAATAGACAGCATTTGGATAACAGCATACGAACATTTCTCTACTTGGGACTCAAAAAAAATTAATATTTACGATTTTGATCCTAAGAAATTTCAGGATAGTGTAAATATCCGATTGTATGACCAGAGGTTCGGTTATGAATGGAAACTTCCCTTAAATACAACATCCTTAACTTCCCCCTTTGGTCCCAGATGGAGAAGTATGCATTACGGTGTGGACCTTGACTTAGAGACAGGAGATCCTGTGTTTGCAGGATTTGATGGAATTGTCCGCGTGGTAGGTTATGACCGATATGGATATGGTTATTACGTTGTAGTAAGACATAAAAATGGCCTAGAAACCCTTTATGGTCATTTATCAAAAACACTAGTTGACGTCGGTCAAGAACTTAAGGCCGGGGATTTAATTGGAAAAGGAGGTAATACAGGCAGAAGTACCGGTTCCCATTTACATTATGAACTCCGCTTTCAGGGCTCACCATTTGATCCGGAAAGAGTTTATGATTTCAAGGAATCGATTATTAGAGACCAAACTTATCTGATAACTGCCTCTACTTTTTCTCATATTGCTTCAACAGCTGCAAAAGCAAAAACAAGTGCTTACCATCGCGTAAGAAAAGGTGAGAATTTAGGCTCAATTGCAAGGAAATACGGTGTTACCGTTAGCACACTTACGAGGCTGAATGGAATTTCCACCAGAAGTATTTTGAAAATTGGACAGAATCTCAAGGTCAAATAAAGAGATTGCTACTTAAGACGAAGAAAATGACAAAACTGGATATTTTGGTTATTGCTGCGCATCCTGATGATGCTGAATTAGGTTGCTCCGGAACAATCGCATCTCAAGTTGCAAAAGGATATAAAGTTGGAATCGTTGACCTGACTCAGGGTGAAATGGGCACCAGAGGTACACCGGAAATTCGACTGAAGGAATCAGATGATGCTGCGAAAATCCTGAAACTTTCTGCACGTGAAAATCTGGGTTTCAAAGATATTTATTTCAAGGATGACGAAGAGCACCAGCATAAGTTGATTGAAATCATCCGGAAGTATCAGCCGGAAATCGTTTTGGCAAATGCAATTACAGACAGGCACCCGGACCATGGAAAAGGTTCAAGCCTCGCTTCCAATGCCTGTTTTATGAGTGGACTTAGAACTATTGAAACCAGTTACGAAGGAAAAACACAGGATTCCTGGAGACCTAAATTTGTTTACCATTACATCCAAAACAATTTTATTGAGCCGGATTTTATTTTAGACATCACTTCTTTTTGGCAGACGAAACTAGAGAGCATTTTGGCATTTCGGTCCCAATTTTACGATGCATCCAATTCTGAACCGCAAAGCTTTATATCTGATCCTGAGTTTTTGCCATTTATCGAGGCGAGAGCCAGAGAATTAGGGCATAGGATTTTCACAAAGTATGGGGAAGGATTCACCAAAGAGCGTTTCCTTGGTGTACATGATCTTTTTGACCTTAAGTAATTAAGGTGCTAACCTGGATATTTCCCAGGAATTATCTTCCATTTTTTTGTAAAGAACTCTGTCGTGAAGACGACTTTCCCTTCCCTGCCAAAATTCTATTTGGATTGGCGAAAGCCTGTAACCACCCCAATGCTCAGGTCTTTTCATTGAATCAGGGTTGAATTTACTTTCGATTTCCAACTGACGTTTATCCAATTCTTCCCTGGAATGAATGGGTTGGCTTTGAGGGGAAGTCCATGCACCTACCTGGGAGGCATAGGGTCTTGAAAAGAAATAGGAATCAGACTCTTCAGAAGTTACTTTCTCGATTACTCCTTTAATACGAATCTGGCGCTCTAATTCTGCCCAATAAAAAGTAAGAGCCCCTTTTCCCAGAGCTTCCAGTTCCCGTCCTTTTTCACTTTGGTAATTTGTAAAAAAAACAAAACCATGATCTAATTCTTTGAGAAGGACAATTCTTCCGTTTGGAAAACCATCCAAACCCAAAGTGGAGAGAGACATAGCATTCACCTCCAAAACTTCTGCTCTGAGAGCCTCACCAAACCATTCCCTGAATTGGGTAATCGGACTTGAACTTACTTCTTTGATATCCAGCGATTTTAAAGTATATTCTTTACGGATTGAGGAGATATTCATTACTTTATTTTTTACTATTTTATTGGATAAAAGTACCATAGCCATTGCATTTAAAAAATTATGGTCTATATTTTTAAATAATTAACCTCGATATCATGTATGAAGAAAGGAGAAATACAAAGTCCTGAAGCGGGCGATCTTTTGATCTCTGAGCCATTTCTTCAGGATGAAAATTTTGTCAGATCTGTAGTCCTTCTTTGTGAACATAACAAGGAAGGCAGTTTTGGTTTGGTTATCAACAAACCTTCAATTTTGAAACTGGGTGAATTGATAGAAGAATTATCTTTTTTAGAAAAAGAAGTATTCGTGGGAGGACCCGTAGAGCAAAATACGCTTCATTTTATTTATTTGGGAGACAATCAACTGGAAGGAAGTATTTCACTGGGTAAAAATCTCTGGTGGGGCGGTGATTTTGAATCACTCGTTGAAAAATTAAAAACAGGTTTATTAGACCCTGATTCTATCCGATTTTTTCTGGGATATAGCGGTTGGGGTGAAAGCCAATTGAAAGATGAATTGGATGGAAAGACCTGGATAATTTGCAGATCAGAAATCGACCTCCATACATTCGAATACACCCCGGAAGAGCTATGGAGAAACTTACTCAAAAACATGGGAGGGGAGTTTAAGGTAATAGCAAATTATCCCCTCGACCCAAGATTAAATTAGGCAAAATCCCTATTTTTGCCCATATTGCCGCAAAATAGTACCTTTTTATGACCGAGAAAAGTAACGATTTGTCTGGAAAAGACAAGGTGACTCAAGCTTCTGAACAAGAAGACGCAAAGAGTATAAATAGCGAAAAAAGTCCTCAAGACAGCGGTGATTCTGCTGATGAAATTTCCGATGAGGAAGTTCAGGAGGAACCTATCTTAAAAGTGGAATCAGTAGTCGAACCTGAGCCAGTTAATGAGGCTTCGGAAGTGGCGGTAGATTCAACTACCGAAGAGATTGTGCCTGCTGAAACTGGTATAACAGAAGAAATTGTTGAATCTCCTTCTGAAATTGTTGCACCTGAACCAGTCGCTGACGTCACTGAAATTCATGAGGATCATGCATCAATTTCTGTAGAAGAGGAGGAAGAAGATCATTCCGAAGAGCATATTGATCTTTCGCATCTTTCAAAATTACAGCTTGTCAATCTCCTGAAAGACAAAATCAGTCATGGTAATATCACCAGGATAGATAAGATCGTCCATGATATTAAGGCCGTTTTTGATGAATTAGTCCATAAAGACAAAGAAGAAGCTTTATCTAAATTCCAGGAAGAAGGCGGATCTGAAGATGAATTCGAATACCGACCAAGTGACGATGAAAGAGAATTCAATAAGCACTACTTCGAATACAGGAATCAGTTAGGCTCTCTCCGCAAAGAGACCGAGCGGCAAAAAGAGAAGAATCTTGCTTTAAAAACTGAACTCCTCAATAAACTGCGTGAATTGGTAGACGGTGAGGAGACCACTCTGAGCATGTCCTCAATCAAGGCAATTCAGGATCAGTGGAAATCCATAGGGCCTGTTCCGGTGGCTCAAAATAAAAGTCTTTGGGCAAGTTTTAATGCGCTGATGGATCGTTTTTACGATAATCGAAGCATCTACTTTGAACTAAAAGAACTAGACCGTAAAAAGAATCTTGAACACAAGACCGAACTTTGTGAAAAGGCAGAGGCGCTGAAAGAAGTCAAAGATCTCAAAGATGCTATCAAGGCATTGAATGAACTTCATGATGAATTCAAAAATATAGGGCCAGTTCCAAGAGAAGCCCAAGAAGCGCTGTGGAATAGATTCAAAACTGCTTCAGATATGATTTATGACCGTCGAAAGGATTTCTACGATGGTCAAAAAGAAGTTTTCAAAAAGAATCAGGACGAAAAAGAGGCCTTGATTGAGATTTTGAAAACTTTCATGGATTTCAAAGCTGATCGAATTAAGGATTGGAATACGAAGACGAAAGAGATTCTTGAAATTCAGAAGAATTGGGAAAAGATAGGTCCTGTACCAAGAGAAGCTGGTAAGGAAATAAACAAAGCGTTTTGGGCTGCTTTCAAGCAGTTTTTCCACAACAAAAATTTGTTCTTCAAAGAACTGGATGAAATCCGGGCATCAAATCAGGCAAATGCTGAGGCTTTGATAGCCAAGGCTGAAGAGTTGAAGGATAGCACTGACTGGCAAAATGCGGCAAATGCATTCATGAAGCTGCAGCAGGATTGGAAAATACTCGGCCCTACGCCGGAAAAGAGCAGAGACGCTCTTTACAAAAAATTTAAGGCGGCTTGTGATGCTTTCTTTGAAAGCCGTAGAAGCACCAATAAAGCTTCCAACTCTGAATTTGAGTCTAATCTTACCAAGAAGCAGGATATCTGTAAGCGAATCCAGGAAGCTGCAGGAGTTGATTCACCAAGTGAGGAGCATTTGACTCAGTTGATTAGTGAGTTCAATGAAGTGGGATTTGTTCCGAGAAAGAACATGAAGGATATGCAGGCACAGTTCAAGACTGCTGTAGATTCCTATCTTGAAAAACTCAATCCTGCCGGTTCTGATAAAGAAGACTTCTTGTTCCGGTTGAACCTGAACAAAATCCAGGCTGACCCGAATTCAATTAAGACTTTGAATAAGAAAGAGCATGGCATCAGAAAGCAAATTGCCGATCTGGAGAACAGTGTTACACTTTGGAGAAACAATCTGGACTTCTTTGCTGCTTCCAAAACTGCAGATAAATTGAGAGATCAGTTTGATATTAAGATTCAGAAAGCAGAAGAAGAAATAGATAAGTTGAAGAAGAAGCTGTCTATTCTGAAGGAGTTTTAAATTAATCTCGCTCAGAATAAGGGAGATAGCATATTTCGGTTCTGAGCGTTTGGAGTGAATATCGAGAAGGTCTATATTTGCACCACCAGAATGAAAAAAGCCTCTTTAGCTCAGCTGGTAGAGCAACTGACTTGTAATCAGTAGGTCGCTGGTTCGATCCCGGCAAGGGGCTCAGAAAGGGAAACAGAAATGTTTCCCTTTTTGCTTTTTATGGTGTGCCATAAAAAAGTTTCTGGTCAACTTCCAATAAGTAAACAGAAGGGCGTTGTCCGCGATGGCTATCGGGACGACCCCGGCAATGATTTTTTTAAGAATCAATTCCCGAATCAGTAAATTATTTGCAATAAATATTTTAGATTTTTAAGCAAAAAAATGAGCCCTTCCGTTGTCAGAAAAGCCCAATTAAGTTGGGAGAGTAGGGGACCGTTGATTGATAAAGATTCAGAGACTTCACAAAAGAGTCATCGTTAACTACAGAAATCCTTGATGTGTTGTTCAGCAGTAGAGGATCCAAGTTCTAGAGCTTTTTTCAGATCAAGACATCCGCTCTCTTGTTGTCCAAGTTGAATTTTTAAAATTCCTCTTGCCTCATGATATTCCGGATTCAATTCGTCGTCGGCTATCGCCCGATCCAAGTCATCCATTGCACCACTATAGTCGGCAAGCTGAAACTTTGAAAGCGCTCTTCTATGGTAGCTCATAGCAGTATTTGGCTTTTCGTTGAGTTCTATACTCTTGGTAAAATCAGCAATTGCAGCTACATAATCTCCAATGTTATACAGTGCAGAACCTCTTGCGACATATACTAACTGATCATTGGGTTCAAGTTCAATTGCGTCGGTATAGTCCGCAATCCCTCCTTCGTAGTCCCCGTTTGTGATCTTCAGGTCCCCATCAGCCTTATATTCTTCTACATTTTTCATAGAGCAATAAAGATCTGCTTCAAAACCTAAGAGTATCGATTTTCCTAAATCCAGACAGCCCTCCATTTGACCGATCATTACTTTACAATATCCCAATTGGTAATAAATAAATCCCAATTTTTGATCATCCTCAGATAGGAGATCAATGGCTCTGTTGTAGTCCAAAATGGCCTCTTCGTAGTTAGCGAGCGCTCTGAATACATCTCCTCTGTTTGTATAATCTCCCGGATCAGGTGCAAGCTCAATAGCCTTATTAAAGTCTGCTAATGCTCCCTCATTATCCTTAGAAAGATATTTTACGTTTCCTCGGCTGGAATAACCCACTGGATCATTGGGATCAAACGCTATAAACTTTGTAAAATCTGAAATAGCTGCGTCATAGTCTTCGAGAAAAGCCTCCGCTAACCCCCGCATGTAATAAGCGTATGCAAAATCAGGGTCAAGTTCCATCGCCTTGGTAAAGTCGGCAATTGCGCCATTCCAATCACCTGCCGAACCTTTATCACTTCCAGTTTGCATATAATCTCTGGCCGTCTGACTATAGCATGGAGCAAAAATGAAAAATGAGAAAATTAAAATTGATAACTTCTTCATAGATGTAAATTGATTTTTTTTAAAAATTATAAATTGGATTTGAGTCTGAAAAATAGGCTTTGCCCTATTTGATTCAACCTATTTAAGTAAAAAATTCTATTTTATTCTGATTATTTTAATAATTAAAAAATTTCCTTTTGTAGGGTTTTGGCAAGATGATCGGTCATGCCTCCGGCATTTATCTACCTGAACCATCTAACAAAGGATAATTTCCTCCCCAGCAAACTGGCTCCTCGCTAATCCCGACAGCTGTACGGGATGTCCACCGGACATTTTTTTAACGCTAGGCCCTCCCATAGAGACGATCCATATCCTAACCAGCCTTTTCAAACGCCGGATAAAAATGGATACCTTGATTCCGGAAAAAATTAATCTTCATCTACCCGCAAATAGATCACAAGGCTTCATGTAAGCATGCGGAGTAAAAGAGTAGCTAAGGCAAAAAGTGGTGCTTCACTATAGAAAAATAGAATGTTGATCGAAAAATACACATCCAACTGGGTTAAGGATTTCGCAGATATCAAACGTGAAATTGATAAGGAACTGCATGGACTTGACTATAGCATTGAACACGTTGGGAGTACATCTGTACCAAATTTAGCTTCCAAACCTATAATCGACCTTGATATTATCTATTCAAATCCGGCGGATTGGGTTAAAATAAAATCGAGGTTGGAAGAAATAGGATATGATCATTATGGAAACCAGGGAATTGCCGACCGTGAGGTTTTTAAAAAGAACGGAAAGAGGACAAGTGAAATTTTAGATGGGGTAAAGCACCATCTTTATGTTTGTCCAACTACCAGTAAAGCATTGGAACGACATATTTTATCCCGGGATTTTTTGAGAATAAACGAGTTGGCCAGATTAGAATATCAACAACTGAAATATGAATTGGCTGAAAAAGCCAATCAGGATAGGAAAAAATATGCTGAACTGAAAGAACTACATGCGAATGATTTTATCGATTTAATAGTCGAAAAACAAAAAACCGCACGGAAAACAGCGGTTTGAAAGGAGGAAGGCCGATGTGCTTCCATGATACATTTTTAAGAGTTCAGCATCAGCAATTGAACTTTTAGCTAAAAATGGGCTAATTCGTAAAGCTGAAAACCATTGGCGATCAAGGGATAAAATTGAATCACATTAATCCAAAGAAATGAAACTACTTTATCTATTCTTAATTTTGTTTCCAATCCTTACTGTTCATGCGCAAAGCCAGGAAATTAATCCGGAGGAAACAAAATTTTCAAATTCTAAAATTGAGTTTTTAAAATATGAGCAAGAACATGGACATTATATTCAGACTGAAAATGTAAAAATGCATTACTTAAGTTGGGGAGACCCTTCAGGAAAGCCTCTTATTTGGGTTCATGGAACTTACAGTAATGCGTATGAATTTTACTCATATGCGGATTCTCTGGTTAATGAAGGATATTTTGTAATCGCAATCGATTTTTTTGGCCATGGACTTACCCCCATACCCGAAAAACCAACTACTCTCTATCATGTTGCGGACGATATCAAATTCCTTCTGGATTTTCTACAAATACCAAAGACAGTTATTGGAGGATGGTCAAGGGGCGGTTCAATAGCCACCGCATTTTATGATGCATATCCTGACTATGTTTTGGGAATCATCCTGGAGGATGGAGGCTCTGTTCCCTGGGCGACAATTGATCATCGACAATCGATAGATTCGATGACTGCAAAGTTTACAGAATCTTTTAATGAATATGCAACATCCATTAACAAGGAATACGACTCGCAATTTGAAGCCGTAAGGGAATTATCAGGCTTGACAATAACCAGCAGGATTTATCAATCATTAGCCGCGGTAAAGCAGACATCCTCGGCGAAATGGGCCGAAAATCCGGGTTTAGCCAATCATTTAGGCGAATCATCTATAGATGATTTCTTGCAACTGTTTTACAGGCCTTTTGGATCAAATAAATCATTTGGTGCATCCACTGTATTACTAAATCCAACCACCATTTATAGAAATCTAACTATTCCATTGCTGATTCTAGATCCCGTTTCTGAAAGGGATCAATTCAGTTTTGAAGAAGAAAACAGGAAACTGCAGAGTGAGAATCCCGCTTTTATAACCCATAAAATATACAATGACACTTCGCATGCATTAAAGTTTGAAAAGCCCCATGATTTTCTAAGGGATATCAAATTGTTTCTTTCGACTATAACATACTAAATGCGCTATCCAGCTCAGAATTCTTGTCGGTCGAACTTTAGTAAAATGGCATTTTTATTGGCAGTGATTTATTCATCAAATATTTTCCTTAATTTTTCCCAACTATTTAATCCAAAACAACAATGAAAAAACCAGCTATTCTTCTTTTTGCCCTGTTGATCGCAGTATCGACTACGCTTAGTTTGTCAAGCTTTACAGCAATTTCTCCTGAATACTTTGAAGGAAAATGGGCGGTAACTGTAATGGACACCCCTCAAGGTGATGCCACAATTCCGATGCGCTTTGAGACAGTTGACGGAAAGACTACCGGTTATTTTATGGAGGATGCTTCAGGAACCGAGCTTAAAATGACTTCAGTTTCTATTGACGGTGATATCCTGAATGCTGCATTCAATATTACCGGATATGATGTGACGCTTTCTCTGAAAAAAGTTGAAGATGATTTCTCTTCCGGAAGCCTGATGGATATGTTTCCTGCCGAGGCGAAGAGGGTTAAATAAGATTAGTCAATGCTTGTCCGCCGTGGCGGAGATGACGGTCGACAGACGTCAGCAAGTTTATTTGGACTTCAAGCTTAAATACCCCATAGGTTGCTTGAAAGAAGGGTAAAATCCAATTAACTAAAAAGAGGCTTTTCCATCATTTGGAAAAGCCTCTTTTTTATTATTATCCGCACTACTAGTGGTACCAATTAAAACAAGATCTGAAGTTCAATAGTCAGAGCAGTGGACAGTGGACTGTCGTCTGTTGACAATCTATTTCCTCAGCGTAAACTCCGGCAAATACTTAATCTCTCCGCCATTCATCGCTGATTCATGCGCCAAAATCCCTACGCAGGTGATATTGGCTGATTGTCTTGCATCCGGATAGGGTGCTCTTTCTTCTGCCAAAGCCGTCAAAAACTCGTGAACCAAGTGAGGATGTGATCCGCCGTGACCTGAGCCTTGGATGAAAGACAAATGCTGATTGTCATCGCCGTCATACACGCCTGCAGTGGTGAATGATGCGATCTCAGAAGGAAGTAGATGCGCATAATCCGGAATCTTTACTTTCGAAGGAGTTTCTCCGGTGTGAATGACACTGTCTTCATGCTCAACTAAGGTCCATTCGAAGGACTTTTTAGAACCATAGACATCGAAGCTTTCCCGGTATTGACGAGCTGTATTGAATAGTGATCGGGTCACTTCTGCAGCCAAATCAGAATCTTTCAGTTTGATATGGCAGGTTTCAATCGCAAACGGAGAACCATATTTTGGAATCAGCTCTTCATCAATTCTTCCCGAACCCAGACAAGAAACATACTCGGCCTGAGCTTTTGGCAACGCCAAAACCGGCCCTACACAATGGGTCGCATAGTGCATGGGAGGGAGGCCTTCCCAGTAACCCGGCCAGCCAGCCATTTCCTGCTGATGAGAAGCTCTCAGAAACTGGATTTTGCCCAGTTCGCCCTTCTCATACATTTCCTTTACGAAGAGGAATTCCCGGCTGTAAATCACCGTTTCCATCATCATGTAGGTAAGCCCTGTTCTTTCGGTTTCTTCAACGATTGCCCTGCACTCTTCAACGGTGGTTGCCATCGGGACTGTACAAGCCACATGCTTTCCTGCTCGAAGGGCTTTCAAAGATTGCTCCGCGTGATTTTGGATAGGCGTATTGATGTGAACGGCATCGATATTGGGGTCTTTTAGCAATTCATCGTAATCGGTGTAAACCTTCTCGATTCCGAAGGCCTTACCGATTTCGGCAGCTTTTTCGGGATTACGCTGACAGATCGCGTACATCTTTGCCAGTGGATGCTTCTGATAGATCGGGATAAATTCCGCTCCAAATCCAAGTCCTATGATAGCTATGTTAAATGATTTCTTGCTCATGTGTATTTATATTATGGGTTTAAAAAAGAGATGTTTTGACAGATGACGGATGACCGATGATGGAAGTAGGAAGTTGGAGGTCGGAAGTAAGAAGATGGAGGTTGGAAGTAGGAAGATTCAAAATCAGGATGGTCTTAAATCTTAAATCTTCTCGTTCCTTGCTTCTACTTTTATTCCGCTGCCCAAGCTCTAAGAAACTCCAGACCTTCTTTGGCGAAGCCATCCTGACTTGGTACCAATGGCTTCCAGATGCAAACAGCACCAGCCAGTTCTTTGATGTCAGGAGTAAAGCTTTCGATAGAAATAGCACCTTGATAGTTGATTGCTTCCAAACCTCTCTTATAGGCATCCCAGCGTGTTTGACCAGTTCCGGGAGTTCCGCGGTAATTTTCAGAAACCTGCACATGAATGAGTTTATTACCCGCTCGCTTGATCGCAGATTCGATATCAGGCTCTTCGATATTCATATGAAAACCATCCAAAATCACTTTTGCAGCTGGTTCGTTGATGTCTGCTATCAATCTCATGAGTTCTTCACAGGTATTGATCAGGTCCGTTTCAAAGCGATTCAATGGCTCCAAAGCGATTTCTAATCCAAACTCAGAAGCTTGCTTACTTACGATTCTAAGATTGGTTACCGCACGATCCCATTCGATTTTCTTTTGCTCTGGAGATACCAATCGGGCTTTTCCTACCGCAGAATACATCGGACCGGCAACGAATTTGGCACCTAAACCGGAAGCAATCTCAAAACAGGAATTGAGGTAATCAAAGCAGGTTTTGTGGAAAGCAGGATCCTCATTGGTCATATCCCGGCTTGTGCCGAAAGCTCCGCAGATAATGGGTTCGAGCCCATTATCTGCCAAAGCAAGCTTCACTTCATTGATATCAATCAGGGATGGATCTTCGACAGGAATCTCCACCGCATCGTATCCGTAGGATTTGATTTTGGGAAAAAGACGAAGCGTTTCTGAGTTGAAAGGGGAGGTCCACAGCCAGGTGCTTACTCCGAATTTTACATTCAACGCCATACCTACTCGACTTTCATGATTCCGTTCATCAGTCTCCAGTGACCCGGTACGGTACACACGAATGGATATTCGCCGGGGATATTTGGCACGGTGAAGACGATCGATTCTTTTCCGTTTGGATCTACCAATCGGGTAGCGATGATCACTTCAGGGATTTTTGGTACGTAATTTTGCTCGGCACCTTTAGGATTTCTGGCCAAATCATCCGCAGCTTTTCCGATTATTTCCATGGTTCCAGGCTTTCCAACCACCAGGTTATGCTGCATAAAATCAGGATTTTCGAAGTCAATTGTAACCTGAGAACCAGCCTTCACGGTGAAAGTCGTTTTGTTGAATTTCATCTCATGAGGAATCACACCGATTTTGATGACGGTAGTTCCGGCGGCAGAAGCAGTGGTAGTGCCTGCAGCGGAAAGCATTTCTACATTTGCTCCCGGAGTTTTGAGGGCCAGGGTAGATTTATTGCTGAGTCGTCCTGCAAACCACCAGTTACCCTCGTATTTGCCGATTACATTTTTGCTGTCGTTTCGACCTACTCTTACACTTCGTGGAGTGAGTTCGGAAGTAAACAGGCCTTTTGTTTTGCCTTTGGCAACTTCTTCTCCATTGATTTTCAGACTCATGCTTCCATCCTCAACGAGCGTCGCATCAATCGTGAATTGCTCTTCAGGAAGATTTTTCTTGGAACTGATAATCTTCAACTGATCATCCTGAGCTACCGCAAAATGAAGTGCATCCTGATAAATATAAAGACTGTAGCCATTTGTGCTATTTCCCTGCGCAACCAATACTCCATCAAGAGGATTTTCAGCTTTGGAAATGATCATCTGAATTCCGATTTCTTTTCCGTTCACATCCGGCGGGAAAAGAATAGAATTTCGCTGATCAAGCGGATATTGCTCACTGACAAGGCTTCTGCTGATCCGGTCAGCCAGTGAAAATTCACCATCTGCTGAGGCCTGAAGCGCTTTTGTATTATCTCTTTTTGCAAATTCAGTTGGGTGAGCCAAAACTGCTGCGAAAATCGCCTGCGGTAAATAGGCATCTTTTCCGTTTTCTTCCACATCTGCAGAAGCGAGAAGTTTGGAAGCTGCATTTTCAGAGAAAGGCATTTCTGATACAGCCAGGAAAGCATATTTTCGGGTATGCAAATCCGGATCGTTCATCAGGTCCCCAGCGATAATTGCCTGCAAAGCTTCAGGGGTTCTTGGAAGGACCCGAACGGCATTCTTTCGAACAGCGGCAGAAGGGTGTTTCAGTGCTTTCTCCAAACTCGCAATTGCCTCCTTATTTTCTCCAGACAATTCTCCCAAACCATGTAGCGTCCAAATAGCATTGACTGCAGGAGCATTTAACCCAATCTCATCCACTTTTTGATCTGCAATGATCTCATACAAACCAGCCAAAACCTCTTTGTTTTTGGTTTCAACGATGATTCGCTGCGCTGTCAATCTCCAGAACATGTTTTCGCTTTTCAGTGCTTCCAGCAATGTGCCGGCATCAGCATCTTTCAAATCGAATGTCTTGGAAGGTTCGCCGCCTTTGTATGTCATCTTGTAGATCCTTCCATGCTTGCTGTCGCGAAGAGGATTGATGTAGGCGTTTCCTTTACCGTTTTCAAAACCACGTGGAGTTGGATTATGCTGAATGATGAAATCATACCAATCAGCTACCCAAAGTGAACCATCCGGTCCGACTTCCGCATGAACAGGGGAGAACCATTCGTCTGAACTGGCGAGGATATTGAATCCGTTTTTCTCTTTATATCCTGAACCTTCGGGATTGATAATCGCATTGTGAAGAACTCTTCCGGTAGGCTCAGCCACGAAAGCAATTCTGTTCCAATAGTTTTTAGGGAAGCTTCTGGCAGTGTAGAAATTATGTCCTGCTGCTGCCGTATAGCTACCATGCCAATCCACTTGTCTCAGGAATGGAGTCAAATGGGGCATATCATAATGGCTGTCGATTCCGTGAACCGTATTGGCAGAACCCTGGAAAACCGGTCTTTTCACATATTGATTTGACATCGAGAAATAGACGCTATGCTGTCCGTTTGCGGTGGAAATGAAGGTTTCGAAGTCTTCAGTGAAACCAAGTCCCCAGGTATTGTTGCTCGTATTTCCCAAGTATTCCAGGTTTGTTCCGGCAGGATCAAAGCGGTAAACACCCTGTCCAAAGTTGTGAGTTATTCCGCTCACTTCACCATTGAATCCGGCGTAGCCTAAAACTCCCCAGATTTTATTGTCAAATCCATATCTCAAATTGGATGGTCCGGCGTGCGTATCGCTTTTGCCCCAGCCCGTCATAATCACTTCTCGGACGTCAGCTTTGTCATCACCATCCGTGTCTTTCAGGAAAATGAAATCAGGAGCCATGGAAATAAGCACACCGCCGTTAGTCATCGTCAAACTTGTTGGGATATTCAGGTTTTCTGCGAAAACAGTCACTTTATCAGCTTTTCCGTCACCATCTGTATCCTCCAAAATCTTGATTTTATCATTTCCTCCTTCAGTTCTCACTTCGTTAGGATAATCAATCGTTTCAATAACAAAAAGTCTTCCGCGCTCATCCCATGCCATTGCCATCGGATTGATGATCATGGGTTCGGATGCGAAAAGCTCCAATTCAAATCCAACCGGAACCTGGATTAACTTCATCGATTGCTCAGGCGTCAGCGGAAGTTGTAAACGTGGAGCCGGATCACGCTTTTCGTAATTTGGAATGTCTGCATCCTGGAATTCAGGAACGGGAATCTCATAAGCTGCCAAAAGCTTATTCACATCATCGCCTACAGCCCAAAGGATCCCGTTAGCCACCAATTCCTGGAATTCTTTCTTTTCCCAGGTCTTTTCATTGTGTCCAAAAGCAGTGTAGAAAACACGACCGTCACCTTCTTCTCTTACCCAGGTGTAGGGCTCCTTTTTCCCACCTTCCACTCGCTCCATCAAAATGTGCATGTCAGGATTCACTTTAGCGTGCACATAGGTTTCATCCCAAGTCTCAAACTCCTCGATACCATTCATGATCGGATGAGCTTTGTCTACGATGGTTGCAGTGAAGTCGCCTGTTCCATGGGTGCTAAATTGCCCTCCGACTGCTTCGATAAACCAATCTGAGTTTTGGAAGCAAAAAGAAGCCGAGTGAATCGGGATCAATGCTTTTCCACTTTGCACATAGGATTTAAGTGCGGATTCTTGTTCAGAAGAGATCGAATCATGATTTGCATAGATCATCAAGCCGTCGTAATTATTCAACGTGACGGAATTCAGATCATTCAGATCCGTGGTATAGGTAAGGTTGATTCCTTTTTGGAAAAGGGGAGTCTGCAAATACATCATCAACTTTTCGGAGTTATGATGCTCGCTTTCGTGGCCTAAAACCAGAATTTCCACCCTTCGGGGATCGGTGGAAGAAAGGAAGTTTTGTTTGGAATTTTTGCCACATCCTGCGAGAAACGCCAGGATAAGGAGCGCAAAAACTCCCGTCTTGAGTGTGAGGGAATTAAGAAAGGATTTGAGCATGGTTAGGGTTTACTTGTTTTATCGAAAGTTAATATTCAACAATCTATCTGGCAAAATCTCACTGTATTCACTTGATTTATGACTGTATTTTATCATTATTGCTACCTTATAACTTTCAAAAGAGCATAAATCAGTGAAGAAAGCATTTCAGAAATCAAGAATACCGGAAGGCAAGGCATTTGTAATCAGAGAATTGATTGCGCCGTGCTTTGATGTAAACTGGCATTTTCATTCTGAATGTCAGCTTTTCTTGGTTTTGAAAGGGAGGGGAACTCGGTTTATCGGAGATCATATGCAGCCGTTCAAGGAAGGTGATATGGTTTTTACAGGCCCAAACTTGCCTCACTTATGGAGAAGCGATAACACCTATTTTGATTCGAAAAATGGTTTGGAAACCCACGGCATCGTAATCTATTTTCCAGTAAACTTCCTTGGGGAATCAGTTTTTCTTTTGGAAGAATTTGAAGGAATTGCCAGGATACTAAAAACATCAGCGAGAGGATTAGAAATTTCCGGAAAAACTAACCTGCTCATTGGCAAAATGATGAAGGAATTAATAGCGCTGAAAGGAGGGGAGAGTATCATCCAATTGCTTCAAATCCTGAATCTGATGGTTGATTCTCCGGATTGTGAACCGATTACTCAAGCGGGCTATATTAATTTAAATAAGGAATCTGAGACAGACCGAATGGGCCAGGTTTATGAGTATGTCTTGAAGAATTTTAAAGAAAAGATCATGCTTGAGGAAGTAGCAGAGATGGCAAACCTCTCAGTTAGTGCTTTCAGCAGGTATTTTAAAACTCGGGTAAATAAGTCGTTTTCTGATTTCCTGAGTGATGTGCGAATCAGTCATGCTTGTAAACTCCTTCATGAAGAAGAAATGAACATCAGCGAAATTTCATTTGAATGTGGGTTTTTCACCCTTTCCAACTTCAATAAGCAGTTCAAAGACAGGACCGGAAAGACACCTTTGGCCTTTAAAAAGGATTACTTGGCTACTTTTTTAAAATGAATAAGAATGATGACCAAGGTAACAAGCGATTATTTTTCTTCGGTCATCCGGCATCGGTCATCCAAGCTTTTACTTTTTCCCAATTCGCTCCATCACCTGGTCCAGAAAAGTACTGCTAATCGGAACCACTCGGCCGCCGATATGAAGTTGGTGTCGCTCGACCTTGGAAATTAAGTTGGAATTACCGAGAAATGATCGATGAGTTCGCACAAAGAAGGAGGGAAGCAGCTTTTCCACCTCTGCAAAAGTCATCCGGCTGAGATGTTTTTCCTCCTTCAATTGGAAGCTCACATAATTTCCTGTCGCTTCGCAGAAGAGTAAATCTTCAAAATCTACCCGAATCTGACCATCTCCGGTTTTGATGAAAAGGTAATTCAATGCGTCTTTTGGCTGAAGATCAAACCATTCCTGAGCTTTTTGACAAGCTTTCAGAAAACGGCTCAGATTAAATGGTTTCAGTAAATAATCCAGCGCATCCAATTCGAAGCCCTTTACGGCATAGTCGGAATAGGCTGTTGTGAAAATGACAAGCGTCTCTTTGGGCAACAAAGCAGCCACATCGATTCCTGAAATATCAGGCATATTGATATCCAGAAAAATCACTTGAACGGGATTCGATTTCAGAAATTCCAAGGCCTGGATAGCATTGGTAAATGTTTCTCTGAGTTCTAAAAAAGGGACTTTGGAAGCGTGCGATTTGATCACTTCCAAAGCCATGGATTCATCGTCTATTGCGATTGCGCTCAGCATTTCAGGTTAATTGAATCGAAAGATGTACAAAGAAATCAGAATCATTTTTGATGATATTCAACTGATGTTTGTTTGGATAGACTAGCTCAAGACGCTTTTTGACATTGTCCAGGCCGATTCCTGATTCTTCACGGGAGTTTTCCGCAGGCTTTTCAGGATGAACGCTGTTGACGAGATCGAGGTGAACAGAGCCTGCAATGCAACGTAAATTTAATTTGATCCTGGATTTTTCCTTCAAGCTGATACCGTGTTTGAAGGCATTTTCCACAAAGGGAATCAGCAACATCGGAGCTATCTCACCGTGGCAAAGTTCCTCACTGATCTGAATATCCACTTCCAATTTAGATTCCTTGCCAAACCGAAGCATCTGCAAATCCAGGTAATTTCTCAAATAGTTGATTTCGCGGGAAAGCGGAATTTTATCCTGCTGATTCTCATGAATCATGAAGCGCATCATATCACCCAGCTTTTGGATCCCGTCAGCCGTCTTTTCCCCATTTTCGATCAGAGCACTTGCGTAAAGGGTATTCAATGCGTTGAACAGAAAATGAGGATTGATCTGGGAGCGAAGGAAATCCAGATTTGCGGAGCCTTGGTCTACCTGGTATGTCAGGGTATTTATTTGACCTAGGTAGGAATCATATTTATTGAAAACCAAGGTCGCTAGGGGGAATAAAATCAACATGAGAAAAACAGTGATTCCCAGGCCAGCTATAAAGATTCTCTCTTCATTTTCTGCTCCGGAGAAAATCAAAAACACCAGCAAATTCAAACCCAAAAGCCCCCAATGGAATAACCTGGACTTTTTGATCCTGCCGGCAATTTTATTTTTATAAACAAAATAGTAATGGTAAAGCCCCAATACCAAAATCCCCGGAATTACCATCCCAAAAACGACCAGAGTCCCGGGATTGGTTATATGAAGTATTTGAATTAGAAAAAGTAAGGTAAAAGCATACATCAAAATCAGACGGACAATATTATAGAGCTGGAAGTCTCTGATTTTTGGCGGGGTAAGGGCCTGATTCAGAATAAAAGCTCCAATCAGGTAGCACACATAAATTCCCACAACGCCCAGGTAAAATGTCGGAAATGGCGAATTCGAAAGTTCAGAGTGGTAGGCAAGAATCGCTACTACAAAAAATGAAGCCACACCTACTAAGGCTGTAAGAACTATCGCAGTCCAAACTTTTTTATCTTTTTCATACTTGGGAATCAAAATAGAATGAACCAAATGAAAAGAGATGTAAAGGGTCATCGGGATGACCAGTCGGGAGACGAACTTGAAGATTTCGTGTCCGGATCCTTCGTAAAAATCCGGCCTGAAAAGGAATAGGTTGAATAAAAAGATCGACAAGAATGCGGAGGTTACGATCCACCATTCGATTTGTCTAAAATCAAGACTTTTAGATTTCATAATTTGCTAATAACAAGGTTTTTAAATCGATTTGATTCTCTTGAAAATTCAGCTGATTCGCTATCCATTTCTGCATGGGTATCAGGTTGTTCTTCCTTCGAAAACATCAAAAAGAGGTTGTAAACAATTGCCAGGATAATCAGCAAATAAAAGGCTTTTCGAGTCCGCATGGATCATTTTCAGTTGAGTAGGACAAGATTAATTCCCTCAGAATGTCCTGACAAAAAAATGTGACGAAACCGACAGTTTTAGGGGTGGAACGATCTCTGATTGCGGATTTCGGATATATCTCCGAAATCATAAAATCCGAAATTAGAAAGGATATTTCTCCAGATCAATCCCCCAAATAATCGGAAGAAGGAAGTAAACCATCAGTGTTATCAGAATTATAGAAATTACATTTAGCAAAAAACCTGCTTTCACCATATCCCGGATTTGAAGATAACCTGAAGCAAAAACAACCGCATTGGGAGGTGTTCCCACTGGAAGCATAAAAGCACAACTCGCTGCAATTGTGGCGCCAACCATAATTCCCAAAGGATGAAGGTCAAATTTCAACGCAACTGAAGCCAAAATAGGAAGGATCATAGAAGCTGTTGCTACATTCGAAGTGACTTCGGAAAGAAAAACGACTAATGCCACCAGAATCAGTAAAAGCATGAAAAAGCTGATTCCTTCGATCAATGAGAAGCCTGATCCAATCCAATCTGCAAGTCCGGTTACTTTGAAGCCTTCGGCCAAAGCCAACCCACCTCCAAAAAGAATTAATACCCCCCAAGGAATTCGCTCAGCTGTTTTCCAATCCAAAATTCGCTCACCTGGAATAGAAGAGGGGAGAACAAACACCAAAAGAACTCCGATCAAAACAATAATCGTGTCGTCAATTCCGGGAATTAACTGGTCCAGTACAAAACCGCGAATAATCCACGCAAAACAAACCAATCCAAAAACAATTAAAACCGCTTTTTCTTCATAAGTGATCTTTCCAAGTGACTTTAGTTGATTTTCAATTATGTTTTTCCCACCTGGAATACTGAAATTTTTAGGAAGCTTGTTTCCAAAATTTACAAGATAAAACCAGCAAATTAGAATCAAGCCTATTACCAAAGGCACACCAAACATCATCCATTGTACGAATCCAACTTTGTAATCGTATAATTCTTCAATGACTCCTGCAAAAACCAAATTAGTAGGTGTTCCAATCAATGTTCCCAAACCACCAATAGATGCGCTATAGGCAATTCCAAGCATGATATTTTTTCCAAAATTTTCAGAAACCTTGTGATCAGACCCTGTCAATTGTGTTTTGAGCTGACTGACAACAGCCAGACCAATTGGTAACATCATCAAAGCTGTGGCTGAATTGGAAATCCACATAGATATAAAGCCTGTGGCAACTATAAATCCCAAAACAATCATCCTCAGATCCGTACCGATAAGATTGATAATGCTAAGTGCGATTCTCCGGTGAAGGCTCCATTTTTCGATAGCAGTAGCTAATAAAAAACCACCCATGTAGAGCATGACCGTTGGATGCATATAGTTGGAGGATACATCGCCAATTGGAAGGATATTCAAAAGCGGCATAAAAATCAACGGAAGAAAAGAAGTAACCGCTATTGGCAATGCTTCGGAAATCCACCATATCGCCATCCAGGCAGTGAGCGCAAGCATGGCCTGAGCTTCAAGACCCAAACCGTCAGACTCACCAAAAAAGTAAATCAAGAAAAACGAAATAGGTCCAAGGTATAGTCCCAGTCGGGGAATCATTTTGCTCATGCTAAATCCTTCAGGTAAGGTTGGGGGTGATTTCAGATCGGGAAGTTAAAAATATTCTTGGATTGGAGATCTTAGAATATTCTATTTAACATAATATAAATTATATAACAATTGTATTTCCATATATTCCTAAAAACTCCACCTCAATCTCAAATAGCCACGATGGATCACTCCTTCAAACTCCTGATTTTGCTCAGCATAGAATGACTGCCAGGTGAAATCTAGATCGAGGTTGCTGGCCACGTTATATTGAATGGTTGGAAGAACAATCATCAAATTGGTACCCGGGGCATAAATAACAGATACTTGCCCATTTAGCAAGGGTGTAAATTGTTTCCCGGTAGTAAAGATCCCGTTCCATTTGGTGGGCATCAGGTTTTGAGGTGATAATTGAAAATTGAAAAGGCTCAAATTCTCAATGGGATCGCTAATTCCTTTACTATTCATCAGAAACCCCAGATTTACATACCAACCCTCTTCAAAGACGTAATCGCTTTCAAGTGTCAGGTTAACCTGAGAAGTGGTGTCTTGATGCGGTGCAAAATACTGGACTTCTCCTTTGAAACCTGCTTGTCCAATACTTCCTGACCAGCCCGTTCCCAAAGTGAATATTTCATGGAAGACACCTGCTGAGAATTGGAAATCATAACTTGACTTATTGAAATTGTATTTAACGGCTGCCACGGCTTCGTTACTTTCATCGGCTGCCGAAGCAGCCAATTCCAAGCTTGACATTTCTGATAAATGATAGCGGACTTTTACCGCATCCCGGCCCGGCCTTTCTTCATAATCAAAGTCCAAAAAATTGTAAGTATTGAAAATATCATTCGGATTCCAGATAGTGCTGATCCCCCAGTTGATCCGTTGCCTTCCTAGCCTGATTTCCCAATCGCCAGTTTGGTATTCCAGCCAAAATCGATCAACATAGGTTTGCATCAGCATACTTTCTGTTTCAAACCAGGTAAAAGTAGCATCGATCAAATCCTGATTATAGCCGATTCCGGATGAAAAATCCGGTGTATATTTTACTTCTTCCCCCCAAAACAAACGAGTCCTAAACTCCGCTGCTCCTGTTAATTTAGCGGTGGGTTTCCATCTCATATTGATCCTGTTATGAATTAAATTCCCGGTGATCAGGCTATCAAAATCCTTCGAAAAAATGAGTGATTGGAGGTCTTTGACATATCCTCTAACTTCCAGTTTCTTTACTTTCTCTGTGGTTTCATCGGTTTGAGCATACAACCCGGCATGAATCAATATCGAAATGATCAGCGTGATTGATTGCTTTATTGGGAAGAATCTGACCATGATTCATTCGTTTTCTTTCAGGTGTTTCGTATCCACCTCCGCGGTATCAGAATGAATCTGACCATCCACCAAAGTGATCACACGTCTTGCCCGCTCGATCACCCGGACATCATGTGTTGAAAAAATGAAGGTTATGTTTTCTTCCTGGTTCAACTTTGCCATGATATCCAGTAAATTCCCGGCTGACGTTGAGTCAAGATTTGCAGTGGGTTCATCAGCAAGCACAAATTGTGGCTTAGAGGCAAGAGCTCTCGCGACTGCCACCCGTTGTTGTTGACCGCCGGAAAGTTGGGCCGGACGGGAATCCATTTTATCTTCCAGTCCGATTTGGTGAAACAAAGCCTCTACCCTTTCATCGATTTCCTCCTTGTTTTTATGCTGAAGCTGCATGATCAATTCAACATTTTCTCTGGCTGTGAGCACCGGAATCAGGTTGAAGGATTGAAAGACAAAACCAATATTATTCAGTCGAAAATCAATCAGCGCATTTGCCGATAATTTTGTGATATCAATTCCATTGATCAGAATGCTTCCTTTATCGGGCTTGTCCAAGCCTCCCAGCAAATTCAATAAAGTTGTTTTGCCGGAACCGGAAGGGCCAACCAAAGAAGTAAACTCTCCCCTTTCTAAATGCAGGTGAACATTATTGACAGCCAAAACCGGTATCGTATCCGGATTAAAAGTTTTGCTGATCGTATGGGCATCAATGACAGTGTTCATAGTTTAGTTATTTTATTGTCGCAATGCATCTGCAGGTTGAAGTTTGATTGCCTTTAAAGATGGAAATAGGGCCGAAATCAATGCGGTGCTGGTCACAATGACCATGATCATCAACAGGCTGGCGAAAGGAAATTCAGGATAGATCATACTGGTAAATCCAAAACTTGACATCGCTTCCTCGGAAAAGGATGAAATGTCAATGCCAACTTTTGAAAAATATTGAATTGAAAACCAGCTCACCAGAATACCAAGCGGCACCCCCATCAGAGTCAGGATCATTGTTTCTGAAAGAATAAGAATGAATACCTTACGGCGGTTCATTCCCAAAGCCGTCAACATGCCGATTTCCCGGGTTCGCTCGATGACTGACATCAGCATGGTATTGATAATCCCAAAAGCCAAGGCAATCATGATGATTCCGATGATGATGGAAGAATATTGGTTGACGGTACTGACCATCAAATCTGTTTCGGGCGAATTTTCTTTCCAGGTTTTGATCGAATAGTCCGGAAATTGGTCCTGAAGAGATTTCTTGACTTTTTCCAAATCCTCATCTCTTTCTAACAAAATAGCGACCTCGTGGCTGGTGTTTTCAATCCCCAGATACGAATTTAAAGTGGAGCGATTCACGTATACATTGCGCTCATCAAGAGGTGTGTTGATCGTTTGGTAAATCCCCGAAACCCGAAAAGCCCCTGCTGTGACGTTGCTCTCTTTATCTGTGAAAGTAAGAACCAGTTTGGATCCGATCTTCAGCTTCATTTTATCAGCAAGTTTCTTTCCGATGAGAATTCCATTCTTTTTCGTCGGGTCCAGCTCCTTTCCTTCTTGAATTTTTCCTTTCAGCAGGGATACTTCATTTTCTTTCTCAGGTTCTATACCGTTAATCTGCACTCCCGCACTTCCCGTAGTAGTTGTTAGCATTCCCTGTGTAACGGATCGGTTTGCAATTGCTTTAATACCTTTTGTTTGTTCCAAACTAAGTTTGATTCTGCTTTCATCCAGGGTAAAAATCGGATCATAATCCTCTTTGAATTGAGGGTGGTGAATTTGTAAATGAGCCACTTCGGTATCAATCACAGTCCGGACTCGTTCTCGCATCATTCCCTGATACAGACCCAGCACGAACAAACCTGCAAACAAACCAATCGCCACGGAAGCCATGATAATAAAGCTTCTCGTTCTGTTTCTCCAAACATTACGCCATGCCAGTCTCAGGTTCATAGGATTATTTTTTCATCGCAGTGACAGGGTTTAGCCGGGCTATTTTTACAATCGGGTAAAGCGAAAGCACCAAAGCAAGGATGAGGACAATCATTCCCTGTGTCAGAAAAATCTTTGGATCGGTTGAAGTTGGAAAGATGGCTTCGAAACCAAATTCCTCGTAGACATCCGCCATTTCTCCTTTAAACCGAATCGGATATCTGTACAAATAGAAGACGATCGGAATGCTGGCCAAAATCCCCAAAATGCAACCACTGAAAACAGTCAGAATGGATTCAATCATCAATAATTGCATCAATTTGATTTTTTTCATCCCGATGGCGACCAACATTCCCATTTCATATTTCCGCTCCACCATCATCATAAGCAGCGTTCCGATGATTCCAAAACCGATCAGCATATACAATACTCCCTGAATGATGACCATGCTTCCTTTGTCCGTTCGGATATGCTGAATTACCTCAGGCATCATTTCTTCCCAGGTCATTGCTTCATAGTTTTCTCCCAAAGTACTTCGAATGCTCGCAGCAGTCGGATCAAGAATATCCGCGTTTTCCAGGCCGATGACGTATGAAGTGAGCATGTTTTCAGCGCTGTATAATTCTTGTGCTGACTGAAGTGAAAGGTAAAGCGATTGATCATTCAGATCTGGAGAACCAAATTTCAAAATGCCTTTGATGTGATATTTTCCAACGGCCATTGCGCCATGATAGCCTTGACCAATTAAAACTAGCGTATCCGAAAGGTTGAGTTTAAGTCTTTTAGCAAGTCCCTCAGCCAATAAAACACCTTTGTCATTTTCGGTCAGGTACTCTCCTTTAATGACTTTATTTCCCAGATCAGTAATGGAATTTTCTTTCTCAGGATTAATCCCGATCACCATACATCCTTTCGTCAGAGAGTCGGACGATGCCAAAGCAAAAGATTCCAGCCTAGGTGCGACTGCGGTAACATTGTTTTGCTGGAGAATTTGCGCTTCGAGTTGATCCGAGCTTTCAAATGTATTGTCCAGGATTTGTTCATCCCAGTAGCCTTGTTTGTGAACTTGAATGTAGCCGCTGTAGAAGCTAACAACGTTTTTTATAAGATTGTCAAAAACCCCATCTTGAAGACTGTTGGTCAACACAGAAAGAATGACTGCGAAAAAAACAGCAGCCATCGTGATGGCCGTCCGGTTTCGGTTTCGCCACATATTCTTCCAGGCAAATTTTATTAGCCACATTTCATTTCAGAGTTCGCATTCTATCCATCGTGAAAAAGCTGTCTTCAATAGGAGTATTGAATTTGATATTATTGTAAATAATCTCAGTTTTCTGATTCTTTTTGTCTGCAGGAATCATGACCAATCGCGTTGGAATCAGCCGCCCATCCATTTCTTTGATGTCATAGGCATCCATCGTATTCACCAGAAATCCATCTTCATCATAGAATCTTGAATGGAGTTCTAAAAAATCCTTTTTGTCAATGCAGACAATCAGCTTTCCCCATACCAACGCTGCCTCAGGTTTGGGAATCATTTGGATAATGTAACTATCCCGATTGTTAATGATAGTGTCACCAACAATCGAATGCGTGTAGTCTTCCACAATGGAAGATTCTTTGACCAGATCATCATTAGTGAAATCTGTTCCCATCCAGGATTGACTCATCATCGAAGGCGGAAGTTTGATCGAGCGTTCCACAGTTGGCAGCCAGTTCCAGACTTCCTTTTTCCGTTTGAGAAAGACCGTTCCTTTATCTTTTGCGGGTGCCTGAATCAAAATCATGGCATAGTCATTTCCTTTCATCCAGGTTTTGACGCTCATCTCACGAGTCCAGGTTGGGCGGGAAGTTTTGATGATCATTTCTGCCTGAAAGGTTTTCCCACGCATTTTTTCATCAGCTCGCCTGACGATTTCGATGGCATTCTGAGCCGATACTGAGGTAATCAATGCCAATTGAAAAATAAGAAAAAGTATCAGGCTCCTATTGGCTTTCATCTGTTTTGGATTCTTACAGAAGGTAATCAATTTCCATAAAAACTTCAACATTAGGAATCCAGACTTTCTCCACAAATCGAGTATGATCAGGATGATTGGAATAGAAATCATACCCCTGCTGATCCTCAAATTCCATCGAAATCCCGAATTCATAAGGATTTCCTGAACTGATTTCCTTCATCACCTCGAACTTCATTACCCCTGGAATAGACTTCAGTTTCCAGGCTTCATCCAGAAATTCCTTTTCAGCCGAAGAACCTGCTTTATGTTTGAGTTTTAACACTACTGAGTGGCGAATCATAGCTTTTCCTAATCTTAAATGAGAGGTTTAAATGTTCTTTAAAATTGAAAAGTTTTCTGTACAATACCTTACTTCTTTGCTTTCTTTCATAGGTCCTGAATTCCTGCCTTTGGACATATTCCAGATAAATCCTTCTCTGGGAATTTGTACTTTCAAGTTCAACCACCAACTCAACTTTATGAAGAAACAACGCTCAATGCTAGCCCTGGCCTTTTTAGCAGGAGGGCTATTTTTGCCGGAGCAAACGCTTTTGGCACAAAGCCAAAAACCTGTCGTCGATCCCTCTTATTATGAGAGTTATTCCTGGAGAAATATAGGACCCAACCGTGGCGGAAGGTCTTTGGGAAGTGCCGGAAGTCCGGGAAGACCCAATGAATACTACTTCGGTGCTACTGGCGGCGGACTCTGGAAAACCGTGGATGGAGGAAATGAATGGTTTCCCGTGACAGACGGGCAAATCAGTTCCTCAAGTATCGGAGCGGTTGCCGTAGCGGAAACCAACCCCGACATCGTCTACATCGGTGGCGGCGAAACTCAGCTAAGAGGAAGCATCACTCAGGGAGATGGTGTCTATAAAACCATCGATGGAGGAAAAACCTGGAGACATTTGGGATTGAAAGAAACCCAGGCAATTTCAAGAATCCGAATCCACCCCACCAATCCCAATATCGTCTATGTGGCCGCATTAGGACATCCCTATGGCGAAAATGAAGAACGAGGCGTCTTCCGATCAAAAGACGGTGGTAATACCTGGAAGAAAGTACTTTTCGTAAGTGATAAAGCAGGTGCTGCGGATCTCATAATTGACCGCACCAACCCAAATATTCTTTATGCATCTACCTGGCAAGTGTACCGAAAAGCCTGGAAAATGTGGGGAGGAGGTCCAGATAGCAAGCTTTTCAAATCTTTGGACGGTGGAGATACCTGGATTGATCTGACCACAAATCCGGGAATGCCGGAAGGTCCGATTGGAAAGATCGGCGTGACGGTCTCCCCTGCTGATCCCAATAGAATCTGGGCAATTGTTGAAGCTAATGAAGGCGGAGTTTTCCGCTCGGACGATGGAGGTTGGACTTGGGAAAAAGTAAATGAAGAGCGTAAACTTCGGCAGCGGGCTTTCTATTATTCACGCATTTATGCAGATCCTCTGGATAAAGAGACGGTGTATTGCCTGAATGTGGATTTTTTCAAATCAACTGACGGGGGCAAAACTTTTGACATAGAAATCACTGTGCCGCATGGCGATAACCACGATCTCTGGATCGACCCAAATGATCCTATGAGGATGATCAGTTCCAATGATGGCGGCGGAGTTGTAAGTATCAATGGCGGTAAAACCTGGACCGAGGAAGACTATCCGACGACCCAACTTTACCACGTCATGACGACAAGTGATGTGCCCTATCATGTAGCTGGTGCTCAGCAGGATAATACCACGATTGCAATGCCTAGTGACGGTTGGCAGCATAAACTCGGAGAAGGCCCGGGTCATGGCTGGCATTATGAAGTTGGTGGCGGAGAAAGCGGTTGGATCACTCAAAGCCCTGTTGATCCGGATGTGTTTTATTCCGGAAGTCAGGGCGCTTTATTGACTAGATACAATAGAAAAACCGGTCAGATCAGGGATATTCAGGTTTATCCGAGATTTTTCTCAGGCGAGCCTGCCTCTGCCCTTCCGGAAAGATGGCAATGGACATTCCCGATAATGTTTTCGCCATTGGATCCTACGGTCATGTACACCACTTCTCAGCATGTCTGGAAAACTACCAACGATGGTCAATCCTGGGAAAAAATCAGCCCTGATCTGACAGTTGCTGATCCTGAAACTTTGGGAATAACCGGCGGCGAGATCACCAAGGACATGAATGGACCGGAAATCTATGCGACTGTTTTTGCTTTGGCACCATCAAGTCATGATGTCAATACGATCTGGGCTGGTTCAGATGACGGGAAAGTTTCTATCACCAGAAATGGCGGGAAAAGCTGGACAGATATCACTCCGAAGGATTTGCCTCAGTACTCCAGAATTGAAATTCTGGACGAAGGAAAATTCAAGCCGGGAACTGTGTACCTAGCTGCTAACCGATACCAAGTGGATGATCGTCAGCCTTATGTGTTCAAGACAACGGATTATGGAAAAAGTTGGACAAAAATCATAAATGGCATCGCAGACGGCCATTTTGCCAGAGCAGTTCGGGAAGATTTGGTTAAACCGGGACTACTCTATTTGGCAACTGAGCATGGAGTTTATGTGTCCTTCAATGATGGTGAGGCTTGGCAGTCATTACAGTTGAATCTGCCGGATACCCCTATCCGAGATTTGGTTTTGAAGAATGACGATGTGGTCTTGGGATCACATGGAAGAGGTTTCTGGATTTTGGATGACATCCGGCCATTACGTGACGCGATGGATGTGAATTCCAAAAAGGAAGTTGCTTTGTTCAAACCTGCAAATCCTATTCGAGGCGTTTATAATGCAGCTATTCAATATTATCTACCGAATGAAGCGGATAGTGTGACTATAGAAATAAAGGACACGAAGGGGAATCTGATCACTACTTATACTGGCAAAAAAGGAAAGGATGCGAGGAATTCTCCTGCTACCAAACAGGGCTTGAATACTTTTACATGGGACATGCGCTATCCGGGAGCTACGGTCTTTGATGGGATGATTATCTGGAGTGCAAGACCGCAAAGAGGTCCACTGGCCCCACTAGGGGAATATCAGGTGAGTTTGAAAACCGGAGGTGTGGAAAAAAGCACATCCTTCGAACTTGAAATGGATCCTAATCTGGAGGGAATCACTGCAGAGGATTTGCAAAAGCAATTTGACCTCGCTGTTCAAATCCGGAATAAGGTTTCTGAAGCCAATGAGGCCGTAATTCTAATTCGAAAAGTTCGTGAGCAGGCAACCCAATTTGAAAAACCTGAGGATGCAAAGATCAGTGCGGAGCTTACTGCGATGCTGGAAAAGATGAAAGTGATTGAGGAAGATTTGTATCAGGTTCAGAATCAAAGTGGTCAGGATCCTTTGAATTTCCCGATCAAGCTGAATAATCGTCTTGCTTCTTTACAGCGAAGTGTTGAAAACGGACAGGCAAAACCAACTGATGCCGCCTATGTGGTATTTGAAGAATTGTCCAAGGAATTAGCCGGCCATTTGAGTAAGCTTGATCAGATCATAAACGCGGATTTGAAAAGTCTGAATAATCGATTACCTCAAAAGATTTCGATTGAGAAAAAGTAAGAATCAATTTATTCTTAAATGTAAAAAGAGGTTTTCCTTTGCGGGAAAACCTCTTTTTCATTTCTGATCATTTAAGACCCAGACGCTTTCAAACCAAGATTCAACCATTATACCCGGCTGCTTTCAACGTTTCAGCTATGCTTACCGACACTCCTCCTTTGTATTTGCTGATTTCGGCAGCTTCCATGAAAGCATAGATTTCAAGAGTTTCCCGGTCATCGATTGGGGAAATTTTGCTTTTGAAAAACTCTGCGATTTTCACCGCCAAAGGCTCATAGCCATCAAATTGTCCCAGAAATAAATTGCCCTCGGTTCCATAAGCTGTGCCTCCATAATCATGTTTTCCGGCACGCATTCCACGAAATGTGCCCAATCTTCCATCTTTCCATTTCCCCACCACAATCTCGGAATCGGGCGTTGAAAAGCGGGTAACCGATTCGCAGCCAGGACCCATTACGGTAAATAGAATTTCAACCCCATGAATCCCATACCAAAACAAATCCGGATGGGTTGGTTCCAGTGTTGCCGGACTGAAAGTATCCGCGCCAAGCACTTTTCCGATTTTATTCTCATGTCTCACCGCATGTGCATTTGCCATATAGCGAAGCGATGAAGCGGAAAACATGGAAACCTTTTTTTCCGCAGCTTCTTTATAAATAGCCACAGCATCCTTAAGTGAAGCCGCAACAGGTTTATCTATGAAAACAGGTTTTCCTGCTTTGAAAACAGCTCTAGCCTGCTCCAAATGGACTCTCCCGTCATTTGTTTCCAGAAGCACGACATCCACTTTTTCCAGAAGTTGGTCGATCGAATCCACCACTTCCACTCCAAGTTCTTGCACCTGTTTGATGTATCCGGGAATCCGATCTGCACTGGATTTGATGTCGGTGCTTCCCTGCGGAAAAGCAGCCACCACCTTGAATCGTGCCAATTCCGGCTTGGGATTTTCAGCATTAAAAAGTTTTGCAAAAGCCGGAGCATGAGAGGTATCCAAACCGATAATTCCAATTTTGATCACTTCGGCGTGAGTTCCTGAAAAGGCTGAAAATGGAATAGAAACCAAGCTTGCTCCAATTCCTGTCAGCGTTGATTTCTTTATAAATTCTCGTCTTGATGGTTTCATAAGTAATTGAAATTAAATGGTATAAATATTTTAATCTAAACTATAAGACCATCCTAAAGAGTCTATAATCTTTCTTTGTTTAAATCTATACCTTGAAAAATATCTTCTTCCGATAAAGGAAATATAGAAATAGCCAGACTAGCAAAAGAGCTCCTAAACTCTCCAAAACCGGATGCCATTTTTCATCCAAAGGCATGTAAAGCCCTTCAAACAAAAGCCTGGAAGTATACCGGAAATTGACAAAGCGATAGACCATGTAGATCGTCAAACTGTTCATTCCAACTACGACAAAGAAAAAGGACCATTTCTTCCAGTGATGCAGGTCAATGATCGCATAGAATCCAGCCATGAAAAGAAAGGCCATTCCTCCGGTCAAAAGGATAAATGAACTGCTCCACATCCGCTTTGCAATCGGAAAATGCAGACTCCAAACCATTGCAATCGCAATGCAGATTGCACCCGTGATCAGCAATTGGTAAAACTTCTTTTTATCGTCTACAGCTTGATTTTGTAAGAGTTCACCCGCAAAAGCTCCGAGGATCGTTAGGCAAATCGCGGGAAGTGTTGTAATCAGTCCGAGTTCATCGAACGTCCCCTGAAGCAATCGACCCGGAAGGAAAGTTCGGTCGATGTATCCGATCAGATTTCCTTCGAAAGTCAAATTGCCCGCTCCAAAACCCGGAACAGGAATCAGCATCATGGCTGCATAATACAGCAAAAGAATACCGCCAACTATCCACAATCGCTTTGCTGAATTGAAATTCAAACAAAGAATTACCGTGATAAACCCTGCGATTCCAATTCTTCCCAACACACTTCCCAATCGGATTTGCTCCCAATCGAAGAAAGGAAATGGAGCATTTTTATCGAGCATTCCAAGCCCGATCAGGATCAACATTCGGAAGAAAGCTTTCTTGTAAATCTCTCTTTTTGAAATTTCTTTCTCCAGCGCTTTACTTAAAGAAAACGGGATCGAAACGCCTGAAATGAACAGGAAAAGAGGAAAGATGAAATCATAAAACGTAAACCCAATCCACTCAGGATGCTCAAATTGTCTCGCCAGAGAATCCACCCAAAACAGACTCGTCTTTCCTTCCAATTGACGGAAAAATGCATCTGCCCCGCAAATCATCAACATATCAAAACCCCGCAGGGCATCGATGGAAACCAGCCGTTTTGAAGTTAAAGTGGGAGAAATAGCCATGGCGAGTTTTTACAATTTTGGCTCCCAGCCTTTTTCATATTCCCTGCTCCAAAGCTTCATCGCTTCTTTATCATTCATAATTCTTCCATTGGAATTATCAAGATCCAGCGCTCTGCCTGTTCGGTAAGAAATATTGCCCAAATGGCAAAGCATGACGCTTTTCACTATTTCCTGATATGGTGAAATCTGCTTCTCTCCTTTGGTGATGGCGTTGGTGAAATTGGTGAAGTGAGCAATATCCATGTCAAATCCTGCACCTCGCTGATCCACAACCGTGTTACTGGTTGGTTCGGCACTTTTCACGAGTTTATTTGCGTTGTCGTAGATTTTATAAGAATTGTCGAGCAGCTCCAGCGTTCCATTTTCTCCGTGGAAAGAAACTCCCGAACCCATTTCGTTAATTCCTCTGCGGTTGCAGCTTCGGCCTTCCCAAAGAATGCTTTTTCCTTCTTCGAAATCAAAGGATGCAATCTGTGTGTCGGGTGTCTGCCAATCGTCTTTGAAATGATAGCGACCTCCGCTTGAATAGGCTTTTTTCGCATAATCCACATTCAATCCCCAGCGCGCCAAATCTAAGAAATGGACCCCGTTATTGACGATTTCACCGGTTCCCCAGTTCCAGAACCAATGCCAATTGTAATGGATCAGATTGTCTTTGAAAGCTGATCTCGGAGCCGGTCCCTGCCATAGTTCGAAATCCAGCCACTCCGGAACAGCAGCTTCTTTACCAAATCCAATCGATTGTCGGGTATTCGTGTACCAGGCTCTGGCGTAATATGCTTTGCCGATCACGCCACCGTGAAGTTCCGCAATCGCTTCCTGCACTCTTGGCCAGCTTCTGCGCTGATTGCCCATTTGGACTATTTTTCCGTAGGATGAAGTTGCCTTTGAAAGCAATTCACCTTCCTCAGGATTATGACTTCCGGGCTTCTCGACATAGACATGTTTTCCGGCTTTCAAAGCCATCAAAGCCATCGGAGTATGCCAATGATCCGGCAAAGCGATAGAAATTGCATCAACATTTTTATCATCCAAAGCCCTTCTGAAATCAGAAATTCCTTGTGGTTTGTTGGTGACTCCTGATTTTTCAGTCAGCGCTAATCCATTTGTAACTGCCCGGGAATCCACGTCACAGATGTAGGAAATCTCTGCGTTTGGAACCTTTGCAAAAGCCTGAACATGTTGGGAACCTCGCCCATTCACACCCATGATCGCAACACGAACTTTATCCTGAACCGGATATTGGGATAAAATATTGAAAGAATGAGCGGAACTCATCACTCCCAAACCCAAACTTCCGGTTGCTACGGTTTTGATGAAATTCCTTCGATTGACGTCTTTTTTCATTGGTGGATTGGTTTTGGGTTAATGGTAAAGGTTTGATCAGGCGGAATAGACTTCCCTCCCATGTTTGATTGTTTTGAGAACTTCGAGCTCGCCATTTTCCCCTTTTCTGCAGAGGATAAGATCGGCAATTGTTCCTTCTTCAAATAAGATATGACCTGGGTTCACCAGTTTTTCGGGACGAACTGAAGCCATCTCCCATGCTTCGGTCAGTGATGCAATTTTGTTTTGAATCATAAAAGAAACACCTCTGCGGATATTCGAAGCAGATCCTGCAAGGATTGACGGATTCGATCTGAGGTGTAATTTTCCCTCCGGGGTCAAAGTGACTTCACCTCCAATATGCAGGTTATAGTCTCCTGCGGGCATTCCTGCTAAAGAAACTGAGTCGCTTACCAGAATCAACTTGTCCTTTTTTACCTTTTGAAAAACCTCAATCACTTCAGCCGGAAGATGAAAACCATCGGCAATTATGGATGCCCCCAACCCTTCCTGCGCCAGCTGAGACCAGAGGTAATTGGGATGACGGGCAATGATTGGATGCATGCCATTTCCAAGATGGGTGGACAATCTTGCCCCCGCGCTCACCGCATCCAGAATTTGTTGGTGAGTAGCATTCGTATGACCGATGGAAACCAAAATATCGTAATCCATGCATCTTTCGATGAAAGCACAGGAATTTTCCCATTCCGGTGAAAGTGTGATCATTTTGATCAAACCTTTGGATTCATTTTGCCATCTCTGTACCAAACTCCAATCAGGAGCACGAACAAATTCTTTGGGATGCGCTCCCCGAGGCCCATCGATCGGCGAAATAAACGGCCCTTCGATATGTAATCCTTCAATGCTCATTCTGGAAAACTGATCAGTTTTCCGAAGGGAAACTATCTGAAGAATCAGCTGACTGATCTGCTCCGGATCATTAGTGATGATCGTCGGAAAATGAGTAGTAACTCCCTCCTGATACAAAAGCCTTGAAATCCCGGCAAGTTTCATCGGATCAGTTTGAATCTCATTGTAATCGATTCCTCCATATCCGTTGACCTGAATATCTGTAAAACCCGGCCCGACAAAGAGGTCATTTTCTATTGATTCCTCGGTTTTTGAGATACTATCAATGATTCCTTCGGAAAAAGAAATTTCGATCGCTGATCCATCGCGATATGAGTGGCCTTGAATCTTCATGCTGCGAAAGCCCATTTTCTGACCTTATGACCATAAACTGCATAGTAAACAAGGTAGAGATAACAAGGAAAAAGTACCCAATACGCCAATCGCACATCGTACAAATCAGCCAAATAACCATAGATCAAAGGCATTATGGCATTGCCGCAAAGGCCCATAATCATGATCGAAGCACCAAGCTTGGTGAATCTGCCCAAACCATCCAATGCCAAAGGCCAGATTCCTGCCCAAACCAATGAATTTGCAAGTCCCAGTAAGACCACAAACCAGATCGATATATCAGCTGTGTGCCCGAGGAATTGAACCGAACCACTGGCAAAAATGATCAGAATCGTAAAAATCGTCCCGAGCATGGTGCAGATTCTCAGCATGTTGACTTGGGAGATGAATTTGGGAATCATGGAAATTCCGATGATGTAGCCTAAAATCGTAAAAGCAAGCGTGTAGGATGGGAAAACCTTGGCTTCGATCAACCCGATATTCATCGAATTGGCGTAACCGATGATCGTGTCGATCGCGATAATCTGCGTGCCTACATGAAGAAAAATTGCAAAAGCTCCCAAAATCAAATGTGGAAATTGGAAAATACTGGTCTTACCTGAATTGGCTTCGGCGAGCTCGATGCTTTCATGCTCGGTGTCGATTTCCGGCAAAGGAGAAAATCGAACCATCAAACCCAAAGCAAATAAAACTATCCCCACAACCGTGTAAGGCATAATCACCCGCCTGATCAACTCATCAAGGGCAGCATTTTTCTCAACCTCTCCCATCGTAGCTAGCTGATTGAAAAGCTCGGTATCTCCTACTCTCAGGATTACTGCAGCGAAGATGATTGGTGCCAAAATCCCGGCTCCTTTATTCGCGATTCCCATGATGCTGATTCGCTGAGCTGCTCTTTCCTTAGGCCCCAAAACCGTGATATAGGGATTCGCTGCAGTTTGCAAAATGGCTAATCCTGTTCCCAGCGTAAACAAACCAAGAAGGAAAATCTCATACGTTCTGCCCAAAGCTGCCGGTACGAAAATGAAAGCTCCCAGCGCCATCACCCAGAAACCAACCATCATTCCTCTCTTAAATCCAATCTTTCTCAACAAATAGGAAGATGGTACGGACATCACCAAATAGGAAATGTAAAAGGCAAAGGCAACCAGATAGGATTCGAAATTGCTGAGTTCGCAGGCAATTTTGAAGTATGGAATCAGAATGGCGTTGATCCAGGAGACAAACCCGAAAATGAAAAACAGCATCCCAATGATCCCAATCGAGATCCATGTATCGCGTTTGCTGAGGGAACTTGCCTGAATGGCAATCTGAGTTTTACTCATTTTTAGAATCAAATATTATTGAACTGAAGCCAAAACTCCGTTGAAATTCCCCACGCATTCTGCGACACCCATCGCAGGATCTTTGTCTTGCTCGTATTCCAGGCTGCAGATTCCGGTGTACCCGGACTTTTTCAAAGCTTTGACAAACGCGAAAAAATCGATTTTTCCACGACCCATAATCACCGTTTTTCCGGATGGAATAGGTTCATTCACATCCTTGATATGCAGGTCATAGATTCTCTCTTTGTATTTCAAAAGCATGGCAGCGGGATCATTTCCGCATCGGAATGAGTGCCCGATGTCCAGGCAAATCCCGATCAAAGGATCCAGATTTTTTATCTTTTCATAGACAGTATCAATGTCCGGGAAGAGTTTGTCTTCGGGACCATGATTGTGAATCGCAACCCGGATATTGAAAGCTTTTGCTTGTTTTTCCAAATAAGGGAGAATCTCATAAGCAGGTGCGGCAATTATCATTTTCACCCCGGCTGTCTGAGCATATTTCATGGCATTGTCCACTTCCTGCTCAGTTTTGAGGTAAATCACACCAAGTCCATAGACATTGATTCCGGCTGATTTGAATTTACCGATCACTTCATCTGCCTGAGCTTTGGAGCTATCGTATGGAAGCTGAAAATTTTTGAGTGAGATATTTTTCACCCCAACTTGGTTCATCACTTCGCAGATCTTATCAATGTTGTCTTTATAATAGAGGAATGTATATCCGGCAATTCCGAGATTGAATCCTTCGACAGGCTTGGTTTCAGTTAATGAGTTTGCCTCATAGGCTGGCAAAGCTGAAGCGAGGGCTCCTATTCCTACAACTTTTACGAAAGATCTTCTTGTGAACATGGGGTGGTTTTTGGGTTTTTAATGGGTTTTGAAATCCTATCTCGAAGAAAGCAACGAGGCAGAATCGGTATCCAGGAAGCAGGTGCAATCTGGATGAAGTTGAAGTGCAGTTGCTGGAAATAAATTACTAACAGGATTTTCAATCGTGTCTTTTACAGCCTGAGATTTTCTCAGATCCGGGACCGAGCAGATGATTGCTTTAGACTTCAATATCTGCTTTACAGACATGCTGATTGCTTTGGTCGGTACAGCCTCCAAATTTGGAAACCAACCTTCACCCAGTTGCTGCTTTCGGCATGATTCATCAAGTTCAACCACGATATATGGTTTCTCTGTTTCAAAATCTGCAGGTGGATCATTGAAAGCCAGGTGGCCATTTTCGCCGATTCCCACAAATGCCACATCAATCGGATGCGCCAAAATCAAGGCTGATAATCGTTCGCATTCGGCTGAAGGATCCACTTCGCCATCGATCAGATTTACTCCTTTCAAACTCGGAACTTTTGAAATAAACCGCTCTTTCAGGTACTTTCTGAAACTTGCCGGATGTGTAATTGGCAGGCCGATGTATTCATCTAAGTGAAACAAAGTGACTTTACTCCAATCAATTCCCGGCTCTAAAAGCAACTGATTCAAGGTTTCAAACTGACTTGTGCCTGTAGCAAGAATAATATTGGCAAAGCCCTTTTGAGCAATCGCTTTTCGCACTAATTCAGCGCCTGCTTTTCCAGCTGTTTGGCCCAAATCCTGAGGATTATTATTGACTCTAATTTTCATAATTCTTTATCCTTTTGACGAAATTGATCTTTCATCTATGCTGCGCTGAAGACTCTTCATTCTTTTCCTTGGGGGTGATTTGGAAAATTTTGAATAGTTTTTTAGCCGGTTGGTTACGCTTGCTTCAAATTAGTAAAAAATGCTTAGCATGGAAATCGCTTTCTAAAACAAAAACAGAAAGTGTGGTTTATTGGTAGATAATTTGGATAAAGTCTGGTTACCCAATAAAAAATATTTTCAAAAAGAGTCTATTCGAATTCCTTCATTTTCATTTCATAATCCCACTTGAGATCTTCATGTAGGCCGGAAATGAGTTTTTTGGCTTTGCCAAGTTGAACTTGATACAGATTTTCCACAATAGAATTTCGGAATCTGAGGTAGCCATATTCATTTAGCTTTTCGCAGAAAAATAAGATAAGGTCAATCTGATCCGTTTTGTTTTTGCTGAGTTTGAGGTTTTTGTTGAGTTTCCGCCGAATGGTCTGGGAGGATTTTTTTACGTAATAACTATTGCTTCGGTTGGCTTTTGCAAACTCCTCCTCCAACTCCTGTTGCACCATTTCAACAAAAAGTCCGGGATTATCCCGACCGTAAAGCTTAAAATAGAGATACGCTTTATTTTCCCGATTGAATTTGACAAGATCCAAAAGAAGCTCATTTATCTCTTTTTCATTGAGATAGCTTAGTTCCTTTTTGATTTCTGATAAACTCGGAATTTGCATTTTTTCTGTTCTATTGACTGATTCTTTACAATTGGCTAAATCACAATTTTGAAAATCCGGATCCGGAAAACAATTTTTGAAACCTTTTCTAAAAGTAATCGATTTTCCTCTCAGGGACGAGTTATTACCATCTTAAAAGGATTGAAATCTATTTCTTATTTAGGTATGTTTAACCCAAATATTGGAGAGTTATGGAAGCGTACGGACAAATACTATTGATTGCGATGCCAGCATTTTTTCTACTCATCATGGTGGAGAAGTTTTGGGGGATTTTCAAGGGAAATGACACCGTTCCGATGAATGACATGATCTCAAGCCTAAGTTCTGGCATAACCAATGCCACCAAAGATGTTTTGGGCTTGAGTGTAGCAATTATATCTTATGGTTGGCTTGTTGACAGGGTTTCAGTATTTGAAATCAGCTCAGGTTGGTTGACTTTCGTGATCGCATTTATTGTTTTGGATTTTGCAGGATACTGGGTCCATAGAATCTCCCACGAGTACAACATATTCTGGAATAACCACATCATTCATCACAGCAGTGAAGAGTTCAATCTCGCCTGTGCACTTAGACAAAGCATATCTTCGATTTTTAGAATTTTCGCGATATTCTTATTACCCGCAGCTATTTTGGGTGTACCACAGGAAGTAATTAGCGTAGTGGCACCTTTGCATTTATTTGCTCAGTTTTGGTATCATACCCGCCACATAAACAGAATGGGTTTTTTAGAAAAAATTATCGTAACTCCTTCACATCACAGGGTTCACCACGCAATCAATCCGATCTATCTGGATAAAAATTACGGTCAGATTTTCATCATTTGGGATAGAATTTTTGGCACTTATCAGGAAGAATTGGAGGAAGTTCCGGCGGTGTATGGAGTTACCAGACCTGTTCAGACATGGAATCCGATCAAGATTAATTTCATGCATCTCTGGTTATTGATTAAAGATGCCTGGAGAGCTCAGAATTTTGAGGATAAATTGAGAATATGGTTTATGCCGTTGGGTTGGAGACCGGAAGATGTAGCTTCAAAATATCCGGTTGAAAAAATAAATGACGTGTATCATTTTGAAAAATACAGCCCTAAACTTTCGTCCGGATTACTCATCTGGAGTATAATTCAACTTGTTCTTTTGTTATTAATCATTAGTTATTTGTTTGGAAATATCGCTGAAATCGGCGCTCCGGGAATGTTTATTTATGGAGGGTATGTTTTTCTGAGTGTCTATGCCATGACCGAGTTGATGGACAAAAACCCGAAAGCGTGGCTTTGGGAAATACTTAAAAGCGGGATCGGAATATTTGTTGTTCTTTTCACTGGTGATTGGTTTGGGTTAAGTGAAAATATTCCGGGCCTTCTTCCGGTTTTGATTGTTTATTTTGTTGTTTCCGCAGGAGCTTCGACTTGGTTTTCTTTTAAAGAAAATAAACTGGAACTAGCTCATAATTAGAAAATCGAAGGATAATATTCCATGAAGGAACTTCAGTCAATCATCCAGGCATACGAAAACTCCAAATCAAAGAACCAAAAAATTGCTCTGGCGACGGTGGTCAAAGTCGACGGATCGGCCTATCGGAGACCTGGTGCCAGAATGTTGGTGACAGAAGATGGACAGTTGACTGGAGCAATCAGTGGCGGCTGTTTGGAAGGTGATGCATTGAGGAAAGCTCAGGCAGTGATTTTTCAGCAGAAGTCAATGTTGGTTACATACGATACGACAGACGAAGACGATCAAAAATTTGGGATTGGACTTGGATGCAATGGAATCATTCAGGTATTGATCGAGCCGATTGATTCTGAAGATGATTCAAATCCAGTTGAGCTTTTAAAAACTGCTCTTGAAAATCGAATTTCAAGCGTTTTGGTAACCGTTTTTTCATTGAAGCATTCCCGGGCTGAGCAGGTAGGTACCAAAGTCCTATGGAAAGAAAGCCAAGCAATCGGAAAAGAAAAAAGCCTCGATTCCAGACTTTGGGCTTTGATTAATAGTCAATTATCCGATCTCAATACATCCAATAACCATATCATTTCCTATCCCGAACTGGATGAGATTTGCGTCTTTTTTGAATCTATTAAACCGGTTGTTCGGATCCTACTTTTTGGAGCTGGGAACGATACAATTCCCGTTGCAAAAATGGCAGATTTGCTTGGCTGGGAATTGATCCTGATTGATGGAAGAAAGACACATGCGACCGAACAAAGATTCCCCACAGCCAGGAAAATCGTGATTTCTCCAGCCGATGAAGCGGTGGCTCAACTAGAATCAGATTTAAATACGGTTGCGCTTTTTATGACCCATAACTTCGAGTATGAAGTTGTGGTTTTGGAGCATCTCCTCCCCTTACAATTACCTTTTATCGGAATTTTGGGACCCAAGAAAAAAGGTCTCAAATTGATTGAGAGATTGGAATTGAAAGGGATTCAGGTTCCCACTGCCAATATTTATTCACCAATTGGTTTGGATATCGGGGCTGAAGGTTCTGAGGAAATAGCTTTATCGGCATTAGCCGAAATAAAAGCTGTTTTGAGTAAAAAACAGCCGATCTTTCTGAGGGAAAAAGATGGCCCAATTCATTAATAAAAATCTATGAGCGATATTAAAACTGGCCTGATAATCCTTGCTGCAGGAAATTCCTCCCGAATGGGTGAACCAAAGCAAATACTTCCATTTGAAGGAAAAACACTCTTGCAGTGCACAATAGATGCTGCTTTAGGTTCTCAGGTTACCAGCCGGGTTGTGGTACTTGGAGCGGATAAGGACGAAATTAAAAAGACTTTCAGAGCGGATACGATCCCCGTAATTCATAACCAGCATTGGGAAAAAGGCATGGCTTCCACCATGCAAAAGGGGTTGAATTATCTTACCAAATATAATGTGCCGGATCAGGTTATCATTTTATTATGTGACCAACCTTTCGTGCATTCAGGAATTTTAGATGCATTAATTGAAAGTCAAAAAGCCACAGGAAAAGGCATTGTCGCTTGTAAATATTCAGAAACCTTAGGTGTTCCGGTGCTTTTTACCAAGAAATACTTCCCGGAAATGCTTGCTTTGAAAGGTAGCGAAGGAGCTAAGAAACTGATTTATGCTCATTTAGATGATGTGGTGGAAGTTGATTTCCCAAAGGGAGCCGTTGATATTGATACCTATGAGGATTATGAAAACTTGCTTTCAAATATCCCAAAAAAGAAGAAGTAAGAATTCGTTTTTTGAAATTATAGGGTGTTTCAATAGCTGAGTCTAAATTCCTTGTCTCAATCCCTCGATGACCTTCTTCACCCATTCAATGGTGAAATCTATGTCGGATTCCGTTGTTTCTTTTCCAAGGGAAAATCGAACCGAAGCTCTTCCCAAGTCAGACTCCAATCCCATCGCCTGGAGGACATGGCTGGGTTTCGGAGAAATAGAAGTACAAGCAGATCCTGAACTGACTGCAACTTTCTGATTGAGCTTTTGTAGTAACTCGACTCCTTCCACTCTTCCAAAAGCCAAGTTGGTTACATGAGGCAAGCGTTCTTTCTGAACTCCATTCAAAAACGTGTCTGGCAATTCCAAAACCTTCGATTCAAGCCTATTTCGAAGGATTTCAAGTCTCTTTCCCTCCGACTCCATCACTTTTAATCTCAATTCAGCCGCCTTACCAAAACCAACAATTCCCGGAACATTGAGTGTTCCGCTGCGAAAACCTTTCTCATGTCCACCCCCATCAATTTGGGCAAGAGGCTTTGGAAGAGGATGATTATGACGTACGTATAATGCCCCGACACCTTTTGGACCATAAAGTTTGTGGGCAGAAATGGCCATTAAATGGATTCCTTTTACAGAAACAGGTATTTTCCCCGCAGCCTGTACAGCATCTGTGAAAAGAATAATATCGTGTTCCTCAGCTATTTTTTTGATTTCTGCCATCGGGTGAATAACACCTGTTTCATTATTTGCCCACATCAACGCAATGATTTTGGTATGAGGCAGAATGGCAGATTTGAGTTGGTCCAGATCGATTTTCCCTTCCCTATTTACTGGTAAATAAGTCACCTCCGCCCCTTCTGATTCGATGGATTTGAAGGTATCTAAAACAGCTTTATGCTCGGTTTGGCAGGTGATGAAATGCTGCTTTTCTCCTTTTTTCAAATTAAATATTCCTTTTATCGCCAGATTGATGGCTTCCGTCGCTCCAGAAGTAAAAATAATTTCCTTCGATTGTGCACCAAGCAGATTTGCTATCTGCTCGCGGGCCGTTTCTACCGCGTTTTCAGCCACCCAGCCATAAGGATGACTTTTGCTGGCAGCATTGCCAAAGTGAACTCCAAAATATGGAAGCATCGCTTCGATCACTTCAGGAGTGCAAGGCGTAGTAGCATTATAATCGAGGTAAATCGGGTAATTCATAGGGTACGATCTAGAATTGAAAAATACTGCCTTTTGAACTGTTAAGCCAAAAAATGAGAAATTTCAGTTCGAATTTTTACTTTCGTCTATGCAGGAAACATGGAATTTTGAAATTGGGCAAGACAAAG
Organism: Algoriphagus sp.; assembly: GCA_029945945.1. GTDB lineage: Bacteria > Bacteroidota > Bacteroidia > Cytophagales > Cyclobacteriaceae > Algoriphagus. The sequence goes on from JAQSDM010000010.1 coordinate 97,629, forward strand.
ACTTGAACTCTGAGAAAGTAATCAAGGATTTGATTCTCTCGAAAGAGAAAGATCTGGGAATTTTCCTTTCCTACTATTTCAAGAAAGAAGGCGCGATAGCAGAAAAAGTGACTCTGGGTTCTGAAATCTCATTTTTAACGGAACAAACCGGAAAATTCAAACTTGAATTTGATTTGGTTCATTTTAATGCATGTCTCGCAATCAATGAGCAAAAGCGTGATCTCATAGAAATCAGTTTTGAATTTGATTCAGACTTTAAAAACCTAACTCTGATTGGGCCTTATTGGCCGGAGCGAGGAATGGATGAAATTTAGATTTTAAATCCAAGATGCAAGACACAAGATTTGCAATAAAGGGATTGTATAGCTCATTGCATTTGGGTTGCAATTTCTTTCAATTGAAGTATTTTTGGGCCACTATTAAGTCTTATGAAAGAATCTGCAGAATCTCTTAATTTTATTGAGCATATCATCGAAGAAGACCTAACCAATGGCTTTCCTTCAGAAAAGCTCAGGTTTCGTTTTCCTCCCGAACCAAACGGTTACCTTCATATCGGTCATGCGGCGTCTATTTGCCTGAATTTTGGCTTAGGTGAAAAGTATAATGCACCTGTCAATCTTCGATTCGATGACACCAATCCAGCCAAAGAGGAGCAAGAATACGTGGACGCCATCAAGCGGGATATCGCGTGGTTAGGCTTCAAGTGGGCAAATGAGTGCTATTCTTCGGATTATTTTCAGCAACTCTATGATTGGGCAGTGATGTTGATCAAGGAAGGAAAAGCCTATGTAGATCAGCAAACCTCCGAACAAATTGCAGAGCAAAAAGGAACTCCTTCCACTTCAGGTACCCCAAGTCCATTTCGGGAAAGGCCAATTGACGAAAATCTTGAACTTTTCGAAAAAATGAAAAAAGGAGAATTTCCAGCAGGATCCTACCTGTTACGCGCTAAGATCGACATGGCCTCTCCAAATATGCACATGCGGGATCCTATTCTTTATCGGATTATCAATGCAGCTCACCACCGAACTGGAACGAATTGGTGCATCTATCCAATGTATGATTGGGCGCATGGTGAGTCAGATTACATTGAGCAGGTCTCCCACTCGTTTTGTACACTTGAATTTAAAGCCCATCGTGAGCTTTATGATTGGTATTTGGATCAAGTTTATGACTCCAATCTGCTGCGGCCCAAACAGCGTGAGTTCGCCCGTCGAAATTTGAGTTACACCGTGATGAGTAAGCGGAAGTTACTTGAATTGGTGCAAAACAAAGTAGTAGTTGGTTGGGACGATCCTCGTATGCCTACCATTTCCGGTTTGAGAAGAAGAGGCTATACTTCCAGGTCGATTCGCAAATTCAGTGATTTGGCTGGTATAGCAAAGCGAGATAATGTAACCGATGTTTCTTTGCTGGAATTTTGTATCCGTGAAGATTTGAATAAAACCGCTACCCGCGTGATGGCGGTTTTGAATCCTGTCAAATTGGTCATCACCAACTTTCCGGAAGGAAAAGTTGAAATCCTTGAAATGGAAAACAATCCTGAGCAACCAGATTCAGGGACACACGAGGTGCCTTTTTCCAGAGAATTATATATCGAGCGGGAGGATTTCAAAGAAGATGGTGGTAAAAATTTCTTCCGCCTTTCTTTAGGAAATGAAGTTCGACTGAAAAGCGCGTATTTCATCAAAGGAGAGTCTGTTGTGAAGGATGATGTTGGAAATATTCTTGAAATTCACTGCACTTACGACCCTGATTCACGATCCGGAAGCGGATCAGAGGCCAGTCAACGTAAGGTCAAAGGAACCCTTCATTGGGTTTCCATTTCACATGCTATCAAAGCTGAGGTTCGGGAGTATGATCGCTTGTTTTTAGAAGAAGCACCTGATTCGCATGAGGAGAAGAACTTCATGGAATTCTTGAATCCCAACTCTCTGACAATAATAAAAGAAGCCTATCTCGAGCCCTTTTTGGCTGATGCAATTTTGGATGATAAATACCAGTTCCAGCGATTGGGTTACTTTACACTTGATCAGGACTCTACGAAAAGTAATCTGGTATTTAACAAAACTGTTGGTTTGAAAGACACTTGGGCCAAGCAAAACACGGAGGTTCAGGTTCAAAGTCAACCTAAGCCTCAAGCCCCTGCGCAACCTCAAGGTCAGCGGAAAGCCCTGAACGAAATTCAACAGATTAGTAAAAAGATTACGAATCTTTCCGGTGAAAAATTGGAAACAGCCTTGAATTCAATCAGGGAATATGCTGAAGATGTGACTTTCGAAGAATTGGAACCGCTTTTTGGAACTGCTGCAAAAAAGACAGGAACCCGAATCGGAGTAATCCTGACCTTGAATGTGATGTTGAAAAATGGACAGGCGAAAAATCAAGCTGTGATAGATTTCATTCAATCTTGCTTGACTGATGAAAATGATATTCTTCGATCAGAAGCGGAAAAATTAGCTTAAAACCAGATTAGGCAACGGAGGGAATAATCAAGCCTGTCAAGTTTCAAATACTTGGCAGGTTTTATTTTTTTATCATTTCCAAAAAAATCTGATTGTTGGGAATCTCTACCTTTTTGAACGTAACAGGTAGATGTCTTCCGCAAAATTCAACATCATTTCTCCAAGTTGGAAATATAAAAAAATCAAAAAAAATGCCAATGCATGATACATTGGCGTTTTTTGGATTATGAAATTTGGTTATCCTCTCCTGATCTCAAGTTTAATATCAGAAAACTCTTTCTGCTCAATAAATGGCTGACTTCTTAATCTTCTGCCGGTAGCTGAGAAAATTGCATTTGCGATGGCACCGCCTGTTGGTGGTAGCGCAGGTTCTCCCAAACCTGTCGGATCGAATCCGCTGTCAACGTAATGAACATCAATTTCAGGAACTTCTTTCATCCGGATTAAGCGATAGGAATCGAAGTTTTTCTGCTTTGGAACACCATTTTCAAATGTTAGATTTCCATACATCGCATGGCCCATTCCGTCCACGATTCCGCCTCTTACCTGATGGTTTGCACCGGTTGGGTTCACTACCATACCGCAGTCGGTTACCGCAGTTACCTTTTTCAAAACAGGGCTTCCGCCTTCCATCGCTATATCAGCAACCTGAGCCACATAAGATCTGTGAGAGAAATACACGCTGAAGCCTTGTTTCACATCCGGATTTTTACCCCAGTTAGACTTCTCTGCAGCTGTTTTTACTACACCAATCATTCGATCTGCATCATATCCTAATTCTCCTCCAACCGGTGAAGTTTTAGCTTTTTGCAAGAGTTCAAGTCGGAATTGTACCGGATCTTTCTTTGCTGCCAAAGCCACTTCATCCATAAAGGATTGCTCAGCATACGCAAGGAAATTGGTAATCGGCGCTCTCCATGCGTTGGTGGTAATGGTTGATTTATGTTCGATTGATTCAATCAAAACGTTTTCCACTGCTCCAGCCGGGAAGTTGTTTTCGCGTGTACAGTTTCCGGCGTTCATTCCAACACCGCGAAGTTTGTAACCAACCATATTTCCGGTTGCATCCAGAGCTGCTTCAAATCGATATCGAACTGCCGGTCTGTAAGCTCCGCCGGTCAATTCATCCTCTCTGCTCCAGGTTACTTTCACAGGAGCATTCATTGCTCTCGATACTTCAACAGCTTCTACTACATAATCCGCTCGAAGTCTTCTTCCAAAGCCACCACCCAATCGGGTGATTTCTACGGTTACATTTTCCGGTGGAATTCCCAAAAGAGTAGCTGTTTCTTGTCTTGCCCGATCCGGAGTTTGTGTTGGGCCGATCAATTCAACTTTATCTCCTTTCACGTGAGCAAAGAAGTTTTCAGGCTCCATCGGTGAATGCGCCAGAAATGGACACTGATATTCTGCAGAAACTACCTGGGCAGCGTTTTTAAAGGCTGAAGCAACATCACCATTTTCTCTTTTGATTTCAGCCTTGCCAGTAGCAAGCAATTCTTTAAAAATACGGTCGTGATCCGCAGAGCTTTCTACTGCTCCTTCAGGCTCATATTCTACTCTAATGAGTTTTTTAGCTTTCAACAAAGGCCAGGTAGATGTTCCAACCACTGCCACGCTTGTTCCAAAAGTGATTACATCCTTCACTCCTGTTACTCCGCGGGCGGCGCTGTCATCCACCGATTTGATTTTCATTCCAAAAGGTGCTCTCTGAATCATTGCATGAAGCATTCCTTCTCTATAAAAATCAAGACCATACATCGGCTGACCTGTGTACATCTCCTTGGAATCAACATTTTTTACAGGAGTTCCGATGATTTTGAAATCCTTTTTGTCTTTCAAAGTCACTTCTTCAGGAGCAGTCATGGTGGAAGCCTCTGCGACAAATTCACCGAAATGACCTTTTTTGCCGGTTCCTTCATGTGAAATGATCCCTTTTTCTACTTTTATTTCGCTAGCTGGCACATTCCAAGTTTTCGCGGCAGCAGCCACCAATACAAACTTGGCGGTTGCTCCGGCTTTTCTCAGCCTTTCCCAGCTATGGGGCATTGCTCCTGAGCCTCCGGTCAATTGACGATCGTATTTGGCGGGATCGAGATTGGCCTGTACTACACGTACTTTTTCCCAGTCGGCTTCCAGCTCTTCAGCTACCACCATTGGAAACGAAGTTTTGATATTTTGGCCCAATTCAGGATTTGGTGAGTAGATCACCACATCTCCGGTTGGAGAAATCGACAGGTAACTGTTGAATGATTTAGCTTGGGAAAGAATCTCTTCTGTGCTGAGAACTTCCACTTTTGGAGAATCACAGCTGAACCAGTTGAACCCGATAAACAAACCTCCGGCGGTTGTGCTGGCGATTTTCAGAAAGTCTCTTCTGCTTGCTTTAGTCAGTGTGCTCATGGTTATTTGGTTTTAGCTGCAAGCGCAACGGCTTCGCGGATTTTGTGATAAGTACCACAGCGACAAATATTTCTGTTCATCGCGTTATCAATCTCCTCCATGGTTGGATTGGAATTTTCATTCAAAAATGCAGCGGCATTCATGATCTGACCTGCCTGACAATAGCCACATTGCGCTACGTCAACTTCTGCCCACGCTTTTTGCACAGGATGATTTCCGTCTTCAGAAAGCCCTTCAATAGTGGTTACTTCAGCATTTCCAACACTGGAAACCGGAGTCACACAAGAGAAAGTCGAATTTCCGTTCAAATGAACAGTACAAGCACCGCATTGCGCGATACCACATGAAAACTTGGTTCCTACAAGTCCCAAATGATCCCGAAGAACCCACAAAAGCGGGGTATCATCTTCGACATCAACAGTATGGGTTTTGCCGTTGATTTTCAGGTTAAAGTTGGCCATGGATTTATTTATATGGTTTGATTTGAGGTTTAAGTTAAAGAAAAAGAGTGTTTTAACCGTTTTGAAAGCTGAATTTTTGCCAGAATTTGATGAATTGCTATTAGGGCATTTGAATGAATTGGAAACAGGCAGAAATGAGCTTGTGTTTTCTAAAAGTCATATTTTGGTATATCTTTAATCTCTGTTTTTAATAACCAATCTAACCTATTATGAAAAAAATCAATGCTGCAATCGTGGGCACCGGCTTTATCGGGCCGGCCCATTTGGAGGCACTTCGAAGAATCCCTAATGTAGAAGTAATTGCCCTTGTAGAAGTAAATCAGGCTTTAGCAGACGAAAAAGCCAAAATCCTGGGCATTCCGAATGCCTATACTTTTGACGAGATGCTAAAGCAATCTGATATCGATGTAGTACATATTTGTACCCCTAATTTCCTTCATTTCTCTCAGGCAAAGGCAGTTTTATTGGCAGGAAAGCATGTGATCTGCGAGAAGCCGTTGGCAGTTAAAATCGAGGAAGCTGAAGAATTAGTGAAAATAGCCGCCGAGAAAGGTCTTGTAAACGCGGTTCACTTCAATCTGCGCTATTATCCGATGGTAAGACAGATGAAGACCATGCGTGAGAAAGGCGAATTGGGTGAGGTGTATTCTATCATGGGTTCATATCTACAGGATTGGCTGTTTTTGCAAACTGATTACAACTGGAGATTAGAGCCTGATAAATCAGGCGACAGCCGTGCAATTGCGGATATCGGATCCCACTTATTGGACATCACAGAATATGTGACAGGATTGAAAATCACTGAGGTGATGGCTGATTTTTCGACAGTTCACAAGACTCGATTGAAGCCTCTGAAAGCTATCGAAACATATTCAGGCAAGATGCTTGATATGTCCGATTATCAGGAGGTTCCGATCAATACAGAAGATCACGCATCTGTTTTGCTTCGCTTCGATAATGGATCAAAAGGATCCATTACAGTGAGCCAGGTAAGTGCAGGAAGAAAGAATCGACTGAACATTGAGATCTCAGGATCGAAATCCAATTTCGAATTCAACTCTGAGCGTCCTAATGAACTTTGGATCGGCAAAAGAGAAAAGGCGAATGAAAATTTGATGAAAGATCCTTCTTTGCTTTATCCTGAAGCTTCGGCATTAGTAAGCTTTCCAGGCGGACACAATGAAGGTTTCCCTGATACCTCCAAGCAGATGTTTAAAGAAGTTTACGCAGCTGTAATCGAAGGGAAACAACCTTCAAATCCTTCCTATCCAACTTTTGCAAGTGGATTGAGAGAGTTAATTATTGGCGAACGAATCGTGGAAAGCCATAAAAAGCAGGCTTGGGTCAAAATTTAACAACCTTTAAGCAGTGTTGTAAGTTTTAAATTTCGAACAAACCTTAAATTTCAAAAACAAAAACTTTAACAATGAAAACAATGAACTTGAAAAAAGCCCTGTTTGCATTTGCCTTGACAGCAATTGTAGGTTTTGCAGCTATTGCGCAAGAAAAAGCCAGCCCGGCCAAGAAAGCTGAAGGTACTGTAGCTGGCGCTAAGATTACTATCAGTTATAGCAGTCCTGCTGTAAAAGGCAGAACAGTCTGGGGAGATTTGGTCCCTTTGGGTCAGGTTTGGAGAGCAGGTGCAGATGATGCTACTACGTTCACCACTTCGAAAGATATTACAATTCAGGGACAGAAATTAGCAGCTGGTACTTACAGCTTCTTCATCATTCCTGGTGAAACTGCATCGACATTTATCTTCAACAAAGTGGCCAAGCAGTGGGGAGCTTTCAACTACGATGCAAAGCAAGATGCGTTGAGAGTGAGTGTTCCTTCTCAGCAAACTTCTACTATGGAAGAAAGATTGGTTTACGAAGTGAAGCCTGACAGTTTTGAGATTCGTTGGGAATATGCAAAGGCTGCTGCTAAAATCGGCGCTTAATACGTAATTCCTATTTATTTGAAGCCACGGGGAATTATCCTCGTGGCTTTTTTAGTTTTGCATGCAAATGCTTCAAGATTTCAACCCCTTTTCTTTTGATCTGCCCGTATCGGAGATTATTCCTCAGGTCAAAAATCACTTCTCTAACGCAAATTCACTCATAATCCAGGCTCCTCCAGGCGCAGGAAAAAGTACGTTGCTCCCGCTTGTTTTGCTAAACGAGCCTTGGCTGGCGGGAAAGAAAATCCTGATGCTGGAGCCAAGAAGGCTCGCAACCAAAACGATTGCCCAAAGAATGGCTTCCATGACCGAAACTGAATTGGGGGATTTGATCGGTTACAGGATTCGTTTTGAGTCAGCAATTTCAAAGAACACAAGGTTGGAAGTGATTACAGAGGGCATCTTGACCAGAATGCTTCATTCTGACAATGCTTTGGAGAATGTTGGATTGATCATTTTTGATGAATTCCACGAAAGAAATCTTCATGCGGAGGTTGCTTTGGCACTTACCAGGGAGGTCCAACAAATCCTGAGACCTGACTTAAGAATTCTCTTGATGTCTGCCACGATTGATTCGGCGGTTTTATCCGAGTTACTCGGTGCCAAAGTAATCGAAAGCAAAGGCCGCCAATATCCGGTTGAAGTAAATTACTTATTTGAAGCTGATGAATACGCCATCGGTGAAGACACTGCCAGGCAAATCATTCCGCTTACCAAGAAACACGAGGGAGATTTTCTGGTTTTTCTTCCCGGTCAGGGCGAAATTAAAAAAGCGGAAGAAATCCTCCGAAGAGCACTTCCGGAAGACATCATCGTTCCGCTCTTTGGCCAACTATCACCATCCGAGCAAAACCGTGCGATTTTACCGCATCCTTCGGGAAGAAGGAAAATTGTCCTTTCTACCGACATCGCCGAAACTTCCCTGACTATTGAAGGTGTCAAAGTTGTCGTGGATTCCGGCTTTGCCAAATCTTCTAAATTTGACCCGAGATCGGGACTTTCAAGACTAGTCCTTCACCGAATCAGCAAAGATTCAGCGGATCAAAGAAGCGGCCGTGCAGGGCGCTTGACCGCCGGTCATAGCTACAGACTTTGGAGCAAAGCGACTCAGGCACAATTGAATGAGTACCGGACCCCGGAATTAATGGAAGCAGATTTGACTGGTTTGGTATTGAACATGAAAGCTTGGGGAAAGCAGGAAATCCGGTCTATGACTTGGCTCACTCCTCCCCCTGCCAGCACCCTGGCTTTGGCGGAAAAAACACTGGAAACCATTGATGCCATCGTGGATAGTCAGCTGACAAGCCATGGCAAAGAAATCCATCAACTGCCTTGTCATCCACGAATTGCTCATATGCTCCTCTTTGCTAAAAAGCATAACCAACTTGGATTGGGAACTGATATCGCAGCGATTTTGGAAGAAAGAGACCCGCTTCCGGCTGATTCAGGTGTAGATTTAAATCTGAGAATTGAAGTTTTACGCCGTTTCAGAGATCGGGGTGCAAGTATTGCACGAATCAAAAAGATCGATAAAGTCGCTTCGAGTTATCGAAGAATGTTTGATATCCAGCCTGAAAATATTCCGGTTGATCCCTGGCAAACAGGGCTTTTATTGGCTTATGCGTATCCTGAAAGAATAGCCGCTGCTCGCCCGGGAAATAATGCTCAATTTCAGCTTGCCAATGGGAAAATAGCCCAAATTGGCCATCGGGATGATTTGGCACATGAATCCTGGCTTGCAGTAGCTCATCTTGATGCCAGAGAAGGTATGGCAAAAATCTGGATGGCTGCTCCTTTAAATCCCAAAGATCTGGCCCCGCTTCTGAAAATGAAGGAAGTGATAAAATGGGACCGAAAGAAAGGCGGGCTTCTGGCTCATACGGAAATCCGAATTGGAGCGATTATTCTGGGAACCAGACCTCTTCAGAAAGTGGTTCAAGCAGATGCAAAAAAGGCAATCCTAGAAGCCATTGTAGAAGATGGAGATCTTTTGCTTGATTTCAATGAAGAGGTTATCCAGTTAATTCATCGGGTGCAGTCTTTAAAAAAATGGAATCCTGATCAGAATTGGCCGGAATGGTCGGTAGCCTCCCTTTGTGAAACTGCAGAAAACTGGGTAGAGCCTTATCTCCAAAACATTCAAAAAAATGAAGATCTGAAGAAATTAAATCTTGTTCAAATTTTGGAGAACAGCCTTGAATTTGATCAGCAAAAGGTTTTGAATCAGTCGGCCCCAAAGTTTTTGCAAGTGCCTTCAGGCAGTCAAATTCAAATTGAATACAAACCCGATGGTGACACCCCTCTCCTTTCGGTTCGACTTCAGGAGCTTTTTGGATTACTTGAAACACCAAAAGTTAACAATGGTAAAATCTCAGTTTTGATCGAACTACTAAGCCCAGGATACAAACCGGTTCAGTTAACTCAAGATCTCAAAAGCTTTTGGAAAAACGGGTATTTCGAAGTAAAAAAGGAGCTGAAAAGACGCTATCCGAAACACGAATGGCCGGATGATCCAATAAGTGCCGAAGCAGTCAAAGGTGTAAAAAGGAAGACTTGATTAAGCAGGTACTTTGTCGAGGTAATCGAGGAATTTTAAAAATGCAGCAATTGAAAAGGGAGTCATGTCCTTTTCTTTGATTTTCTCAAGGTAAAATTGTCGCAAAACCGGATAGTCATCACTGGAATAAAATCTGCTTAGGGCGACCGACCGGAATGCATTGTATACGAAATTTTGGCTTTGGAAGGGCTTATCCTTTCTCGCTGTAAATTCCTTTTCCAGATTAAACGGATCTATCATCGTATCAAGCCAAGGGAAGCCAAGAGTTTTAAAGAAATTTTCAGCTTTTTCCATGGCTTCCTGAACCTGAGCCTCAGTTTCAATGATATACCGAGGAGGAAGTTTCTTACTAATCTTGTCAGGAGTTTGAATCAGGGTGATGGATTTATCTGCATAATCCATTACAGTTGGTAAAAACTCATGAATCAACTGTTCAACCTGATGAATCCTTATTCCAAGACTGTATTCAAGGTAATTGATGTCTGAATATTCCGAAAAGTTCAAATAGATAACCTGATTGCCTTGGGGAAATGATTTATAGAAAAGCTTTTCCGCAGAATCGTATTCGAAACCAAAGTCCCGAAAAAATTCTTGGTGAAGCTCAATTACATCTGATTGTATCATGCCTTTTAAACAGCGATATTTTGTAAATGTTGTTTACTCTTCTGAAAATAGCTGCTTCATTTCCAATAACATAGGTTCCACCTCAGATTTCTTTAAAATTACACTTCCTTCATCCTCTGGATTGTGCAAATAATGGTTCCAATGCTTTTCAACCTTTCTGATAGTTCGAGGCGTAATATCAAACTCTACCTCATCTAAATACGCTTTTGCCAGTGTTGAGGATTTGAAATTTCCAAAAAGATAGATCTTAAAAATATCAACAAATCGCTCACTAAGATCAAAATCTTCTATTATCTGAACAAATGCTCCTTGATGTGCTTTGTTCTTCTTGTCAAAAATCGCTTCCAGAACAGCATCAAGGCCTTCTTCATTGAATTTGGAAATAGAAAGTGCCCTGCTGGCAAGGTAAGCAACTTCCCAATTATCCCCTTTCACAAGTTCAATCAACTTCTCTTTTACTTCTTCGTCAGCTACTTTTCCGAGCTTATCAGCAAAAAAATACGCGTTGCTCTCAGTTGGATCACACATGTGATCCATTAATTTTTGGATTTCCTCCTCCATGATTTTTCGGTTAATTTGTACAAATATATGCGAATTGACGCCTAAGCTGATGAATATCCCAAATGCAAATGTGATTACCCAATCGTTGACTGAAGATTTCATCCGACAAAGCATTGCAAAAGGATTGGAGGTCAATTATTTGAAAGAAAAACATCAAATCCTGATCGAGGATTCTTCCGATTGGCAGGCAAAAATTTATCTACCCTGGAATCTGGAATTTGATACTAAAGCCGGATTTTCAATAAAAGACGATTTTCATTATGCCCTCGTCATGATACGTGCAGGGCAAGCGGTGGTTGGATATTTTCATGATGGAAACCTTCTGGATCATAAGGTTTTTCGGGCATATATGGTCAGACAGAAGCAGGGGAAAAGTCAAATTAAATACTTGAAAACCAAAGGAAAATCCAGAGCAGGTTCACGTATCAGGTTGGGTGAAACTGAGCGATTTTTTGAGGAAATCAATGAGCGTCTGACGGAATATTCTTCCAGCTTTCCGATTGCACTATGGGGAATAAGCTGTGGCAAAACTCTATGGCCTTACTACTTCGAAAGTGAAACCGCTCCCCCCTTTTCTCAGAATCAGGAAAACCTGATCAGCATTCCTTTTCATATTGCGCAAGCTTCTTTCGGAGCATTGGAGAATGCCGGAATTCAGCTTGGAAAGTTTCACCTTTTACTTTCAGCGAAAGGGAAAGAGATCTTTTCAGAATTGGGAGGAAGTAAAAAAGATTTGGAAACCGAATCCGATAATTGGTAAGAAGCAATAAAAAAAAGCCCCGATTCCTCAGGGCTTCTAGGTGGTTTAATTAGATAATCAAGCAGTGGTTGATCCCGAATTAGGAAAACTGGAAATCATCGCAAGCGTTTCATGGGCCATTTTGATGTTGTATTCGTAGGCCAAGCTCTTGTAGTTGACCAAATCTACAATCGTACCGATGAAGCAAAGACCTAAAGTCAATATATAAAGGATTCCGAGTCCAACTTGTCCGAGAATGAAGCGGTGAAGTCCGGCAAATCCAAAGAATCCAATCAACGTGAGGATCAGAATCATTTGGGCATCTTTTCTTCTTGCACGGTAAACTTGTGCGAAAAGCGAAGCCTGATCTTCGTCCATGTTTTTCATCAATCCCTGGATGTAGCCCAGTTCCATTCCTTCCAATTCAGGAAGGTGTCTTAATACATTAGCCATAATAGTGTGTTGTTTTGAGGTTTTTTATGAGTTGCCAGATTCTTGAGAAGATCACCACATATGCGAGCATTGCCAGAGGATGCATTGACCAGGAAGCTTGAATTTCACCCCGCGCGAGGAGATTCATCGACCTTCCTAATCCACATCCCGGACACCAATCAATACCTAGCTGATCGAGCGGACAAAGACTCAAATGAGAACCGGCATTTACATCAAGCAGCAAAATCGCGATCAAGCTGCCAATCCAAAAAACCAGTTCCAAAGGGAATTGTCTGAGCATTCGGGTAATTTCCTTCATGCAGGGTAAAGTACGAAAAAGGTGCCATGTGCCAAATACCTTGTTTTTAGCTCAATTAGGCGTGTATTATAAAAATCCTGCTTAAATAACGTACAAAGAAGTGTACGGTTATGAACGATTTATTTCCGGAAGACTGATTCGAAGCTCTTTTCCAAACTTCTCAAGCTGGCTGGTTTTCATCTGTCGGGCAAAACCGGAATATCCCTTTGCTGATCCGGAATTTCTCCATCCGGAAAGTTTGAAGAGCTGACCCAAAAGATCTCCCTGAATTGAAATCGATGATTTAAGATCAAGTGCTTTGGATGCTTCTTTCCCCAGGAAAAAGGCAAGAATACTCTCCGTTTGAGAAGACAAGATAGGATCCGGAATAGTGCTTTGGTAGTAATTCTTCAAAGCCCCTATCAATTTCCTGCCCGCTTCAGATTCCTTCAAATGTCTTTTTCGGACCAATTTTTCTAATTCAAAAGCTTCTTTCGAATTATCCGGCCAGAAATCCGTATTGATCCCCATCAATCCTCCTACCCACTTCCAATATTGCATGATCAATGTCGTTTCCTCTGTCGAAATCTTGAATCCCAACTTTCTCCAGCCGCGAAGGACGATTAGGCTGAAAGCCAGATTTGTTCCGATCATATCTTCCTGATTAATTGGTTTGCCAAAATCAGGATTCCAATCTTTATCGTATTTCTCTACGAAAAATCTGCTGAAGGCGTGAATCAGACGCACTTTTGCGCAAACAAGGTATGCTTCCTGAGAGTTGATAAATGCTCCCGGCCTAAAGATTTCAAGGACAAATGAACCTGTTTCCCCCAACCTCTCCCCGATCGATTCCAGAATTCTTTTTGAGCGAACCAGCACTTGAGCCCCATCTGCAAACGCATAGCAATAAGGCAAAGAATAGAACCCGAGCATTGCCAGATACAAATCCCCCTTTTGATTAAAGAGCGCCTGACCTTGCTTCAGTATTTCTGCTGGAATATTTAGTTTTGATTCTTGATAGAAACCGAAAAAGTTCTTCAACTCAATAGGGAAATCATCTAGAAGGGTATTTGGAATTTCTTTCCAGGAATTGATCAGGGGGATCAATTGCGGATTTTCAATCAAAACTCTAACGGCCTGATCAGCAGGTTCGTCCTGAATTTGCCTCAAATCATTCAAATAAGAATTCTGGTATAAGTTTAATTTGCTCACAAGTTTCTAACCCGCATTTTGTATTTTGGTTGATCAATTTTGCTCAGTAAATGAAAATAATTTCCCCTGTTCTAATTCTATCCTGTTTTTTTATCACTCTGCCCGCCCTTCCTCAAACAGGATTTGACCTTTGGGTAGTGGAAACTTCCGGCAAAGGAGGTCAGTTGAAAATACTTTCTGAAACTGCTAAAGCATTGACCGACAGGCCTGAATATGACAATCAGCCAAGCTTTATCAATGAATACCAACTGGTATTTTCAGCTGCAGATGAAAAGGGAAACCATGATATTATTGTCTATAACTTCAATTCAAAGAAATTCACAAATCTCACTAAAACCCCTGATGTCAGTGAGTTTTCCCCAAGCCTGACAGATTGTGGTCTTTACGTTTCGGCAGTGGTGATGGAGTCGGATAAAAAGCAAAGAATCTGGATGTATCCAACCAATTTCGGAGAGCCTGAGCTTTTGTACGATGATATCGAGCCAGTCGGTTATTACGATTGGTATGATAACAAAGCGGCCATGTTTATTCTTGGGACACCCAATAAACTGATTTATGCAAGAGGTAAGAATGATCTGGTGGAAATCGATACAAACATTGCCCGATCTGTAAAAACACGCCCCAAAACTTCTGAAATCACTTATCTTTCCCAGAACGACAAAGTAAAAATCGGAGAATTGGAAGCCTTGACTCTGAAATCTTACGATTTGGTTTCTCAGGAATTCGATGAATTAGGACTTGGTATAGAAGGCTCTCAGGATTTTATTTGGCTAGATAAAAATTACCTGATTATGGCTCGTGGCAATTCTGTCTACCGAAGGAAATATTCAGAAAAGAACTGGGAAATTATTGGCACGATTAATTCAGATACTCATCAAAACATTTCAAGAATGGCTTACAGTCCGGATTTAAATGTCCTGGTGGTAGCTATGGAAAGAAAATAATCAATAAACCCTATGCATTCAATTAAAAAGTACCTATTCCTTGCCGCAATTCTATTGTCAAATGCGGCAATGGCCCAAATCGAGGATAAGAAAGGAATAATAGAAAAAGATGCTGAGCTGGTTAAGGTTCAGGATGGATTCTCATTCACGGAAGGTCCTGCTGTGAATCGGTTTGGAGATGTATATTTCACAGATCAGCCCAATAACAGAATTCATGTTTGGAATGCTATTTCCAATACAGTTTCGGTTTTTAAAGAAAATGCCGGCCGATCAAACGGAATGTATTTTATGCTTGACGGAACTCTGATCACCTGTGCTGACGAGAAAAACGAACTTTGGTCAATAGCTAAAACCGGAGAGCCCACTGTTTTGATTTCAGCTTTCAAAGGAAAAAAACTCAATGGTCCAAACGATGTCTGGCTTGTTCCTAAAGGCGGTTTATATTTCACAGATCCGCTCTATCCAAGACCTTACTGGGAAGGAATAAGAAGTCCTGAAAAACAACAAGACGGAGAGCATGTCTATTACCTGTCTTCTGATAAGACCCAGTTATTCAGGGTGGCTGAAGATTTAGTAAAACCAAATGGCATCGTCGGTACTCCCGACGGAAAATATCTTTATGTCGCAGATATAGGGGCTAAAAAAACCTATAAATACGAGATCCGGGAAGATGGATATCTGACCAACAAAACTGTTTTTTGCGAAATGGGATCAGATGGGATGACCATTGATGATCGTGGAAATGTGTACCTGACCGGTGATGGCGTGACTGTTTTCAATAATAACGGGGAGAAAATTGCACATATTACAGTTCCTGCAAAATGGACTGCCAATGTTGTTTTTGGAGCATTGGATAGAAAAACACTCTTCATCACAGCAATGGATGCTGTCTATACCTTGAAAATGAAAGCAAGAGGAGTCTGGTAAAATCACTCTTCTTAAAACAGAAAAGGCAGTGGTGACACTGCCTTTTCTGTTTTATAGTGATCTTGAATCAACAATCTGCATCAATCCCACAGGAATCAGTCGAATCTCCGACCATTTCCAATTGAGGATTTTCCTTTGCAAATTCAGGCCAGGCCTTTTCCAGAGTTTGAGTAAAAACCTCATCAGGCTGCGCACCTGAGATCCCAAACTTCCGGTCTAACACAAAGAATGGAACGCCTTTTACACCTATCAATCTTGATTCATAAATATCCTGATCTACAGTGTCTTCGTACTGATTTGATTCAAGTAGTTTTTTAATACTTTCCTCTTCGAGACCAACCTCTTTTCCAAGTGAAATCAAAGTCTCTGAATCATCAATATTCAGACCTTCGGTAAAGTATGCTTTGAGTAATCGCTCTTTCATTTCCCCACCTTTTCCGGATGCTTTTGCAAGATGAATCAGCCGATGAGCATTTTTGGTATTGGCAACAACTGCATGTTCAAAATCAAAAGCCAATCCTTCCATTTCAGCCATGTGTGACACTTGAGCTGAGATTTCACGAGCCTGCTCCAACGTCCAACCTTTGGATTCAGCCAAGTATTCCAGAGTGCTGATATCAGGATTTGTTTTCTGATCCGGATTCAACTGAAAACTTTTCCATTCAATTTCAATCGCTTCTTTCTGAGGAAATTTGGCAAGTGCCTTTTCCAGTTTTCTTTTGCCGATGTAGCAAAATGGGCAAACCACATCAGACCATATTTCTATTTTCATCGCTTTTTTAGTTACTTATTTCAAAATCTGAATCAACCCTAAAGAGTTCAATTCACTCGATGAAAACCAAAGAATGTCCTTCTTGTGCCATGGAAGTTGATGCCAAAGCAAAAGTTTGCCCGATTTGTCAGTTTGAGTTTCCAGTGCGATCTCCCTGGATCGGCTGGGTTGCTATTCTTCTACTAATAATTTGGCTTTTGAGCTATATCTTTTGAGGATTACCGGATTTCCAGTAATTTCCATTCAAACCCCACCATCCTATGGATAAGCGTACATTTGTGAAGTCTTTGGCACTTCTTGGCATCAGCACAGGTTCAGTTTTTTCTTCAAAAGCCATGGATGCTCAGTCTGTCAATGAAATCGATTTTAATTCGGAGGATCTTTGGGGTCAAATCAGGGCGGGGTATAAATTAAAGCCCGACTACATCAACCTGGAAAATGGCTATTACTGTTTTTTGCCACAGGAAACTCTCGAAAAATACATTGAGCACATTCGGGAGATAAACTATCAGGGCTCTTTCTACATGCGAGGTGTTCAATTCCAAAACAAAGCAAAGATTGCTGCCAAACTTGCTGAATTGGTTGGAGCCTCACCGGAAGAGGTTGTGCTGACACGGAATACCACCGAATCAATCGACCTGATTATTTCCGGATACCCATGGAAAGCAGGTGACGAAGCTTTGGTTTCTAATCAGGATTATGGGAGTATGCTCACAATGTTTGATATGGCTGCGAAACGGTGGGGAATCAAAGTAAATCGGATTGACATCCCGATGCATCCGGAAAATGATGAGGAAGTAGTGGCAGCTTATGAAAATGCAATCACTTCCAGAACCCGGCTTATGATGGTTCCACATATTGTCAATATTACCGGCCACATTCTTCCAGTTAGGAAAATTGCTGATATGGCACATTCGCATGGAGTGGAAATAATGCTTGATGGCGCACACGCAATTGGCCAATTTGAATTTAAAATCAGCGAACTGGGCTGCGATTATTATGGATCAAGCCTGCATAAATGGCTAAGTGTGCCAATTGGCGCCGGTTTGCTTTATGTGAAAAAAGATCGAATCAGTCAAATTGAGCCGCTCTTGGCTCCGTTTGATATGAACCTTAAAACAATCGCTTACCTCAATCATATCGGAACCCATCCGGCAGCTACTGATTTGGCAGTATTGAATGCCATTGAATTCCACAATAAAATTGGCGGAAAACGAAAAGAGGATCGACTGCGCTACATTCAGCGTTATTGGTCTGATCAGGTTCGTGATCTGCCTGGGGTTGTTGTAAATACTCCAATAGATCCCCAAAGATCCTGTGCAATCGGGAATGTAGGACTGGAACAAACCAAGCCGGGAGACATGGGTACTATCCTGATGGACAAGTACAAAATCTTTACCGCACCAATTGACAGCGCCGGAGTAAAGGGCTGTCGAATCTCCCCCAATGTTTATACTTCAGAAAACGAACTGGATAAACTGGTCGCGGCAATCAAGGAAATGTCGGGGAACTCCTGACCAAAATTTTATTCCGTTTTAAAATTTAAACAGGAACTTTCGGAAGCTGACTTTCCTTATTCGTGATGAAAAGGTCGAAAGATTAAATTTTTCAAAAATTTTCTTGCAATTGAATCATACAGGTATAACATTTGCAGCCTCATTGTCATGACAACTGCAAATAACATAGCGCCAATCTTTCAGAATTCTACTCCGGTAGTCTCTGCTAAGAATACTATGTCATTTTTCACTCCAATAAGGAGGTATAGATTTTTTTTCAGGGTTTAACCCTGCAACTATACCTGTTTTCCTACGCGGAAAACTCCCTTGGCTAATTCTATCATCTACTTATCAAATGCCCGATAATTCTCGGGACTAAGTTCATGCAAGCAAACATGGAAAATATTTCATTTCAGATCCTCGTGGCTGATTCTTCTCATAAGTCTTATGCGGAGCAAATCACCGAAGAAATGGCAAATTCTGCCAAAGCCAGAGGAACCGGAATTGCAAAGAGAAGCCCTGCCTACATCGAAACAAAAATGGAAGAAGGAAAAGCTGTGATAGCTTTGACTTCCGACGGTAAGTGGGCTGGCTTTTGTTACATTGAAGCATGGGGACATGGAAATTATGTTGCCAATTCAGGACTGATTGTTGCACCGGACTACCGAAAATATGGTCTCGCCCGAATGATCAAGCGTGAAATTTTCAAACTCAGCCGAAAGAAATATCCTGAGTCGAAAATTTTTGGTTTGACCACAGGAGCAGCTGTCATGAAAATCAATTCGGAATTGGGATATATCCCGGTTGCGTATTCAGATTTGACTGATGATAACGAATTTTGGAAAGGCTGTCAAAGTTGCGTGAATTATGAGATTTTGATGAGTAAAAATCGTCAGAATTGTCTTTGCACGGCAATGCTTTATGATCCCCAAGCCAAGAAGAATCACACTGAAGATCTTGCCTTGAGGCAGGATTTTAAGAAAGAAATCAAGCTCTTCGACCGTTGGGTTAGCTTGAAAAAATATGTCATGCTCAAATTGTCCAAATCAAAGGATTCGGTCATGAGCCTGTTTCTCTAATCATTCTATTCCTTCGGGATCTCAAACCAATTTAAACCGATGAAAAAAGTCGTTTTAGCCTACAGTGGAGGCTTAGATACCACATTTTGCGCTCTTCACCTAACCAAAGATCTTGGGTATGAAGTTCACGCTGTAATCGTGAATACCGGGGGTTTTTCGACAGAGGAACTTGTTGCCATTGAGAACAGGGCAAAAACTCTTGGAGTTGCTTCTTTCACTATCCTGGAGGTTTTGGATACTTATTATGAAGAGGTGATCAAATACCTGGTTTTTGGTAATGTGCTTAAGAATCAGACGTATCCTCTTTCAGTATCTGCAGAGCGTATTTTACAGGCTAAATCTTTAGCTGAATATGCAAAATCAATCGGTGCTAAAGCTGTTGCCCATGGTTCAACGGGTGCCGGAAATGATCAGGTTCGTTTTGATATGATCTTCCAGACAATCGTTCCGGATATCGAGATCATCACTCCTATCCGTGATTTGAAAATTTCCCGTCAGGAAGAAATAGAATATCTGAAAAAGCATGGCGTATCGATGAATTTCGAGAAAGCAGCCTATTCAATCAATAAAGGAATCTGGGGTACTTCCGTTGGTGGAAAAGAAACATTGACTTCATCCGAATACCTTCCTGAATCTGCCTGGCCAACTCAGGTGACCGAAACCGAACCAAAGGAGATTAAATTGACTTTTGTTCAGGGCGAATTAAAGGGTGTAAATGGGGAGGAATTTTCTAATCCTGTTGATGCCATTTTGAAAGTTCAGGCTTTGGCAAGTCCTTATGGAATAGGTCGAGATATTCACGTCGGAGATACCATTATCGGAATCAAAGGTCGTGTGGGATTTGAAGCTGCGGCTCCTCTCATCATTATCAAAGGACATCAATTACTTGAAAAGCATACGTTGACCAAATGGCAGCTATTCTGGAAAAACCAAATGGCTGAGTTCTACGGCAATCACTTGCACGACGGTCATTACCTGGATCCGGTCATGAGAAATTTGGAGGCTTTCCTGAGCAGTACGCAAACTTATGTGAGCGGGGATGTTCGTGTACTTCTTCAGCCATATCGCTTCACTTTGCTTGGAATTATTTCAGATCATGATTTGATGTCAGCCAAGTTTGGAAGCTATGGAGAGATGAACAAAGGGTACACCGGTGAAGATGTGAAAGGATTTACCCGCATTTTGGGTAATCAGACTGCCATATTCCACAAGGTTAATAGCGGAAATGACTAAGATCAAGACAGCAGTCATTGGAGCTGCCGGATACACAGGAGGAGAATTACTTCGAATTCTGGTTCACCATTCCGATTGTGAACTCGTATGTGTGCACAGCAATAGCCAAAAAGGAAAAAAAGTAAGCGATGTTCATCCTGATTTGATTGGTGATTGCAAGCTGGTTTTCACTGATGAAGTTCCAACTGAAGGTATTGATGCAGTTTTCCTTGGATTACCTCATGGTGAGACTAAAGGTTTTCTGGAATCTCACCCCTTCCCTGCAGAGACTGTTATAATTGACCTTTCGACAGATTTTCGGGACGAATCCAATGGCTTTGTTTATGGTTTGCCGGAAGTGAATGCTGCCAAAATCAAAACAGCCAAAAGAATCGCAAATCCAGGCTGCTTCGCAACTGGAATCCAACTGGCTTTGGCACCAGCTATCGCAAAAGGTTGGGTGAAAGATTCTGTTCATATTTCCGGAATTACAGGAAGTACAGGAGCGGGAAAAAAGCTGGCTGAAACTTCACATTTCAGCTACCGAACCGGAAATATGTCGGTTTACAAGCTTTTCACGCATCAGCATTTGAAAGAAATCAAGCAGACTTTCAGGCAAATTAACGGAGATTTCAACTCTGATTTACTCTTTGTTCCTTACCGGGGAAATTTCTCCCGAGGAATTTGGGTAACGGCCTATTTTCCTTTCGAAGGAACTGAAGCTGAAGCTGTTGAAGCCTATAAAACCTTCTATCAGAATGCAGCATTTACGCATGTTTCTGATCAGGATATCGATATGAAACAGGCGGTAAATACCAATAAATGCATCCTTCATCTTCAAAAAGAAGGAGGTCAATTGGTTATTTATTCTGCTATAGATAACCTGGTCAAAGGAGCATCCGGCCAGGCAGTTCAGAATTTCAACCTTGCTTTTGGGCTAGAAGAAAAGTCTGGATTAAACTTGAAAAGCATTGCTTTCTAAAACTTTAGAAGCAAGATTTTAGACATTGAAGTTTCGAATGATTGCTCATTCGCACTTCGTAACTCATTATTGAAAATGAAATTATTTGACGTTTATCCCTTAATCCCCGTTACCCCGTTGCGTGCCGAAGGCGCCAAACTTTGGGATGATCAGGGTAAGGAATACTTAGATTTATATGGAGGTCATGCCGTGATTTCCATCGGGCATACACACCCACATTTTGTAAAGCGAATCAAAGATCAATTAGATCAAATCGCTTTTTACTCAAACTCCATTCATATCCCGATTCAGGGTCAGTTTGCTGAAAAGCTTGGGGAGGTTTCCGGATATCCGGATTACCAACTCTTTCTTTGCAATTCCGGAGCAGAAGCAAATGAGAATGCGATGAAATTGGCTTCGTTTGAAACTGGAAAATCTGGTTTTATCTCGTTTAAAGGAGCATTTCATGGAAGAACTTCCGGAGCAGTTGCCTTGACTGATAATCCTAAAATCGTAGCACCTTGCAATGCACGGGATGATTTTCATATTCTTCCTTTTGGAGATTTGAAAGCGACCAAAGAGGTTTTAGAAAACAATGAAATCGCCGGTATCATCATTGAAGGAATTCAGGGTGTTGGAGGAATTCAGGTTCCTTCGGAGGATTTCTTGTACGGCTTGTCCCAGCTTGCAAAAGAATACAAAGCAAAACTCATCCTTGACGAGGTGCAATCTGGATATGGTCGGACCGGGAAGTTTTTCGCTCACCAATGGGTAAGAGGAATCAAGCCGGATTTGATCAGTATGGCAAAAGGAATGGGCAATGGTTTCCCGATTGGAGGCATTCTTATATCACCCGATTTCAAAGCTAGTTACGGAGTTTTAGGCACTACTTTCGGAGGCAATCATCTTGCTTGTGCAGCCGGAATGGCTGTTTTGGAGGTAATCGAAGCCGAAAACTTGATGCAAAACGCTGAAGAAATGGGTGAGAAATTGATTGCTGAATTGAAGGGAATTCCTGGTGTTATTGACGTAAGAGGAAAAGGCCTGATGATCGGAATTGACTTGGACCGGGATGCCGGACCAGTTCGTACAGAACTCGTAAAAAAGTACCATATATTCACCGGAAGCGCAGCCGGCAAACAAACCATTCGTCTGTTGCCTCCATTAAATATCGACTGGAATCAGCTAAATTCGTTTGTTGTAAGTCTCAAAGAAATCCTTAGCCAATCCCCTGCTGCTTAAGCTATGACCTTAAATTCACCACTCCGGCATTTCACAAAATTTGAAAGTCAAACGCTGGGTCAACAGTTAATTGATCAGGCGTTGGTTTACAAATCAGATCCAAGATTGGATTTGGCAAAAGGTTCCGGAAAGAGAATTGGGTGCATTTTCTTGAATCCATCCCTAAGAACGAGAGTAAGCACTCAAATTGCTGCCCAAAATCTTGGCATGGAGCCGATAGTCCTGAATATGGACAAAGAAGGCTGGGCCCTTGAGATGAAAGAAGGGGCAATCATGAACAAAGGAACGGTAGAGCATATCAAAGATGCGGCAGGCGTTCTGGGTTCTTACTTTGATATTTTAGCGATTCGGGCATTTCCATCTTTGACCAATCGGGATGAGGACATTACTGATTTTGTCTTTGGGCAGTTTGTAAAATACTGCGGAAAACCTGTAATCAGCCTGGAATCCGCCATTCGCCACCCTCTTCAAAGTCTGGCTGATCAAATTACTATTAAAGAAAACTGGAAAGGCAAATCCAAACCAAAAGTGGTTTTATCATGGGGCCCGCATATCAAAGCAATTCCTCATGCTGTGGCAAACAGCTTTTCAGAATGGACGCTGGGAATGGGTCACGATCTGACGATCACTCATCCGGAAGGTTATGAATTAGACAAAGAATTTACCAAAGGAGCAACCATCGAATATAATCAAAGTAAGGCATTAGAAGGTGCTGATTTCGTGTATGTTAAGAATTGGTCATCTTTCAATGATTATGGTAAAATACTAACCACGGATCATTCATGGATGCTCACAGAAAAGCATCTGAAGCATGCCAAAAAAGCTCACGTAATGCATTGCCTTCCTGTTCGCAGAAACCTTGAACTTTCAGATGAAATCCTGGATGGCAAGCGATCTTTGGTTCAAGAGCAAGCAAACAACAGAATCTATGCAGCTCAGTCCGTAATCAGCCATATACTCGATGTCTGATAAATATCTCCCTAAGCCTATGAAGATTAGTATTATCAAAATCGGAGGAAATGTGATTGACTTCCCGGAGAAGTTGGATGAGTTTCTTTCTCTTTTTTCAAAATTTCCGGGATACAAAATTCTGGTTCATGGAGGAGGGATAATGGCTTCCCGATTTGGTGAATCGATGGGTGTAATGCCAGAAATGGTCGATGGAAGGAGAATTACCGATAAGGATACGCTGGATATCGTCACAATGGTCTATGCGGGATTGATCAATAAAAACATGGTTGCTAAGCTGCAGGCACTTAAAGTAAATGCAATCGGGATGTGTGGTGCAGATGGCAACCTGATCAGATCGATCAAAAGACCTGTGAAAGGTATTGATTATGGATATGTTGGCGATGTGCAGGAAGTGAATACAACGCTCGCTTCGCAATTTTTAGAAGGAGGATTGATCCCCGTTGTCAATGCCATCACTCACGACCGTAAGGGACAGCTACTCAATACCAATGCAGACAGCATTGCCTCGGCTTTGGCTACAAGTCTGGCGAAAGATCACCAAGTCAACTTGTATTTCTGCTTCAATAAAAAAGGAGTTTTGGTTGATGAGAAAAATGAAAATTCCATTATCCCGCTCATCAACGAAGACATCTACAAAGAACTCAAAAAAGAGAACGTGATCCATTCGGGCATGATTCCCAAGTTGGACAATGCATTTGAAGCGCTTCATAAAGGAGTAAATCATGTCTGGATAGGGAAAGCTGAAAACCTTCTTTTGGCAGCAAAAGGAAAACTTTCCGGAACGACGATAGAGAGACAACGCTACGATTTATACTAATGAAAGACCATAGCGACTTAGCTCAGGAAGCAGTTCAATTACTCAAAAAACTGATTGAAACTCCCTCCTTTTCTAAAGAGGAAACTGGAACAGCTTTTTTGATTGAGGATTTTTTGAAAACAAAAGGAATTGATACCCATCGATCGGGAAATAATCTCTGGGCTTTTGCAAATCCATTCAATGATGAACTTTCAACAGTTTGGTTGAATTCGCATCACGATACCGTCAAACCAAATTCCGGTTATACCAAAGATCCATTTAAGGCTATCGAGTTAGATGGAAAGCTGTATGGGCTTGGGAGCAATGATGCAGGCGGGCCACTGGTCAGTCTAATTGCAACATTTTTAAACTTCGCGGGAAAATCCCTTCCATTCAACCTGATCCTGATCGCTTCAGCCGAAGAAGAAATTTCAGGACATGGAGGAATTTCATCCATCATTTCAGAATTACCTCCTTGCGACCTGGCGATTGTTGGCGAACCCACGCTTATGAAGGTAGCTATTGCTGAGAAAGGTCTTTTGGTAATCGATGCCAAAGTCAAAGGAAAATCAGGTCATGCTGCTCGGGAAGAAGGAATCAACGCCATTTATCTGGCTTTGGACGATTTGGATGAGATTCGGAATTTTGAATTCCGCAAGACCTCACCATTTCTTGGCAGGACGAAAGTGACGGCCACTATCATTCATGCAGGTACTCAGCACAATGTTGTTCCGGATCTTTGTGAATACACGCTGGATGTACGAGTAACTGACGCATACACCCTCGAAGAAGCTTTTGAGGAATTGAAGTCTTCGCTCCATGCCGAACTCACTCCCAGATCCATGCGCCTGCAATCTTCACACTTGCCGGGAGATCATCTGATGAACCGTGTGATTGAAGATTTAGATCTTGAAATTTATGGGAGTCCTACTCTATCAGATCAGGCGTTAATCTCCTATCCGTCTGTAAAAATCGGGCCCGGAGACTCTGCACGATCTCATACTGCGGACGAATTTATTTATTTGAATGAGATTCAGAAAGGCATTTCTGGATACATTCAGATTCTTGAGACCTATTCAAACCTACTTATCCAATCCACCACCCTATGAAACTTTGGCAAAAAGCTACAGGCAATAAGAAAGAAGTTGAACAGTTCACAATCGGTCGTGATCCTGAATTTGATCTGATTTTGGCACCTTTTGATGTGCTTGCTTCCATGGCCCATGCAGCTATGCTTGCCACAATTGATTTGCTTACTGATGAAGAAAATCAAACTCTTCAAAAAGGCCTGAAGGAGATTTACTACGAAATTGAGCAGGGAAAATTCAGTATTGAACCCGGAGTTGAAGACGTTCATTCACAAGTGGAATTTTTACTAACGGAGCGTTTTGGAGAGGTCGGAAAAAAATTACACAGTGGAAGAAGCCGGAATGATCAGGTTTTGGTGGATTTGAAACTCTACTATCGGGCTGCAATCAGAGAATTGGTGGAAGATTCTTCTACCCTTTTTGATTTATTGCTTCTCCTTGCAGAAAAGCATAAAGGCGATCTGATGCCGGGTTACACTCATACTCAGCTGGCGATGCCGTCTTCGTTTGGTTTATGGTTTAGCTCTTTTGCCGAAGGCCTGAGTGAAGACTTGGGAATGCTCAAAGCTGCTTTTGATTTGAGTAATAAAAACCCGCTCGGATCTGCTGCCGGATATGGTTCCAGTTTTCCGCTTAATCGCACAATGACTACGCACCTACTGGGATTTGCAGATTTGCATCACAATGTGATCAATGCACAGAATAGCCGTGGAAAAACCGAAAAAACGCTTGCTTTTGCGATGTCCGGGATTGCGGGCACTTTGAATAGGTTATCAGCAGATGTTTGTTTGTTTATGAATCAGCATTTCGGATTTATCAGTTTTCCGGACGATTTGACTACCGGAAGTAGCATCATGCCTCATAAAAAGAATCCTGATGTTTTTGAATTGATTCGTGCGAAAACCAATCAGATTTCTGCAGTTCCCAATACCGTCAGTTTGCTTTTAGCCAACACAACGACAGGTTACCATCGTGATTTACAATTGCTCAAAGAAGAGATTTTCCCGGCTATTGCCAATTTGAAAGACTGCCTTGCAATGAGCTCTTTCATGCTTAAATCTATCAAAGTGAAAAAGGAAATATTGCTCGATCCATTCTTCAAGCATGTGTTTTCAGTTGAGGTTGTGAATGAATTGGTCTTGAAAGGAGTGCCATTTCGAGATGCTTATAAGCAAGTAGGCATGGATATCGAATCGGACAAATTTTCCCCTGATCAAACCAAGATTAACCATATTCATGAAGGCAGTATTGGAAATCTGAATCTTGATTTAATCAGAAAGAAAATGGAAAAGGCAATCTTATCTTTTGATTTTAAGGCAATTGATTCCGCTTTTCTATCGCTTATAAAATAAAGCCTAACGTTCCTTTTTATTTTTCTGAACAATTCCTGTCAAAATTCTATTTTTGATATTAAGAATTTTTATGAACCAAATCTGTTCGAAAAATAAACAAGGAAATGAACACGCTTTTTAAAGATGATATCAAGTATGATTTGAAGGCCAGTTTAGTGGTCTTTTTGGTTGCGCTCCCGCTTTGTTTGGGAATTGCAATAGCAAGTGGTGCGCCTCCGATGGCAGGATTGTTAGCTGGAGTAGTTGGAGGAATTGTCATTGGAGCCTTATCAGGTTCTCATGTAAGCGTTAGCGGACCTGCTGCAGGATTGACGGTCATTGTCCTGGATTCTATTTCAAGTTTGGGGACATTTGAGCTTTTTCTTGGAGCTTTGGTTATTGCAGGCATTATTCAACTTGGTTTTGGATTGCTCAAAGCCGGGGTTTTGGGATATTATTTCCCACATGCTGTGATCAAAGGAATGCTGACCGCAATTGGTTTGATTTTGATTCTTAAGCAGATTCCACATGCCCTCGGATATGATAAGGATACTATGGGAGATGAAACCTTCCTTCAGGCGGATCAACACAATACGTTTTCCGAAATATGGTATGCTATTCAATTTTACAGCCCGGGTGCAATTCCTATTGTTTTGGTCTCTCTGGCTATTTTGATAACTTTTGAAAGACCCTCGGTTAAAAACCATAAAATCTTTGGCGTAGTCCCAGGTGCACTTTGGGCTGTTATTTCAGGAATTCTTTTAAACCAGGCATTTGGTCTGTGGATTCCTTCCTGGCAATTAAATAATGAACACTTAGTAAATATTCCAGTCTTGAATAATCTTGGAGAAATCGGCAGTTTATTGACTTTTCCGGATTTTGGAATGATAGGAGAAAGTACATTCTGGGTTGTGGCTGCCACCATTGCTATCATAGGAAGCATTGAAACACTTCTTAGTATTGATGCAGCTGATAAAATGGATCCATATAAACGACTTACGCCGACTAGTAAGGAATTGGTTGCTCAGGGAGTTGGTAATACCATTTCAGGTTTAATTGGTGGTTTACCAGTTACTGCAGTAATAGTAAGAAGCTCAGCAAATATCACTGCCGGAAATAGAACCAAACTCTCAGCAATTTTCCATGGATTCCTCCTATTAATATTGACGCTGTCAATTCCTGGGATTCTTAATTTAATTCCCCTGAGCGGCCTTGCAGCTGTATTGTTTTTGGTGGGATATAAACTTGCAAAGCCCGCTATTTTCATCCAGAGCTATGAAAAAGGAATGGACCAGTTTATTCCTTTTATCGTCACGGTAGCTGCAATCTTATTTACAGATTTGTTAATAGGTATCGGGATTGGAATGGTTTTCGGATTGTTTTTCGTAATGAAAACAAACTATCAAAGAGCTATTGTGGTGACTGAACTTAATGGTAATTACCTTTTAAAACTCCAAAAAGATGTTTCATTTCTCAATAAAGCTCCTTTAATGAAGCAGCTTGCTATTATTCCTAATGGCAGCCAAGTGGTCATAAATGCCCAAAGGGCTCAATTCATTGATCACGATATTCAGGAGGTTTTAAATGATTTCATTGAATCTTCCCACGATAAAAAAATTGACGTAATCATTGAAGGATATAAATACAATCTGAAAGAAACTGTATGAACCCATACGAAAAATTATTACTCCAAAACAAAGCTTGGTCTGAAGAAAAGATTGAGTTAGATAAAGATTATTTTAGCCGGTTAGCTCACCAGCAAAAGCCGAAATTCCTATGGATTGGTTGCTCAGATAGCCGTGTTCCCGCAAATGAAATAACAGGCACAGATCCCGGTGAAGTTTTCGTTCATAGAAACATTGCTAATATGGTTGTTCATACGGACTTGAATCTGTTGAGCGTACTTCAATATGCTGTTGATGTTCTCAAAGTTGAGCATATCATTGTATGTGGTCACTATGGCTGTGGTGGAATAGAGGCTGCTATTTCAAAAAATGATTACGGGTTGATTAATAAATGGCTTCGAAACATCAAAGAAGTTTATAAAATGTACCAAAAGGAGGTTGACTCTATTGAAAATCATACTGAAAAAGTCAATAAGCTCGTCGAATTCAATGTAATTGAACAGTGTCAGGATTTGATCAAAACCTCCATCATTCAAAGGGCTTGGAAACACCGGAAAGGACCTGAAATCCACGGTTGGGTCTATGGTTTGAACAATGGGCTTGTCACTGAACTGGTGAATATTGAGCCAGATCTTGAAAAGGTCAACCCAATTTTCAGGTACAACGAAGATCAGCTATAAAAGTCTTTTAAATATTTTTGCCGGGAAACGAACTTGAATTTTGATTTGTCGTTTCCCGGTTTTTTATTTGCAACGTCCTTTCACTTTTTCCAGTGGCGGGATTTATAAAGAAGAGGCGAGAGACAGGCTCTGAGACCCTCTGGCAACCTGGAAAATCCAAGGTGCCAATTCCTGCCGAGTGAGGTGTTCTCATTTGGAAATATAAATTCTTAACAAGATGGATTCAGGACTTCCTCTCTACCAACTTCGATTTTCAAACCAAAAAGATCCTCAACAACTTTTTGCTTGTTGTTTACTTCCGTCATTCAAACCAGATTAATGGTTTTTAACTGCAATTCATTTTTAATCAGTCATAATTAATCTTTAAACCACAAAACTATGAGCGCAAACTATCATTTTGAAACCCTGCAATTGCACGCAGGACAAGTACCTGATCCGACTACAAATTCACG
Source organism: Algoriphagus sp. (assembly GCA_029945945.1). Taxonomy (GTDB): domain Bacteria; phylum Bacteroidota; class Bacteroidia; order Cytophagales; family Cyclobacteriaceae; genus Algoriphagus. Next base: position 126,900 of record JAQSDM010000010.1, read on the forward strand.
AGCAGTTCCGATTTACCAAACAACCTCCTATGTCTTCAATTCGGCTGAGCATGGAGCTAATTTGTTCGGGTTAAAAGAATTTGGGAACATTTACACCCGAATCATGAACCCAACAACTGATGTTCTTGAAAAAAGACTTGCCGCTCTTGAAGGAGGCGTTGCAGCAGTGGCAACAGCATCTGGTCAGGCAGCTCAATTCCTTGCATTAAACAATATTCTTCAGGCTGGAGAGAATTTCGTTTCTACTACCTTCTTGTACGGAGGTACTTACAATCAATTCAAAGTAGCATTCAAGCGTTTGGGTATTGAGGCACGTTTTGCAAAAGGCCATGACCCGGAAGCTTTCGAAAAGCTGATTGATTCCAAAACAAAGGCTATTTATCTGGAGACAATAGGAAATCCTGAGTTCAATATTCCGGACTTTGATGCAATTGCCGCTTTGGCAAAAAAGCACGATATTCCTTTGGTCGTGGACAATACTTTTGGAGCAGGAGGATATTTGTTCAGACCAATTGAGCATGGAGCTGCGATCGTCACTGCATCAGCTACCAAATGGATTGGTGGTCATGGTACGTCAATAGGAGGAATAATCATTGACTCAGGAAATTTCAATTGGGGAAATGGAAAGTTTACACAGTTCTCAGAGCCTTCAGAAGGTTATCATGGATTGAATTTCTGGCAGGTTTTCGGAGAAAATAACCCGCTTGGACTTCCAAATATCGCTTTTGCGATAAGAGCACGAGTGGAAGGACTTCGCGATTTCGGACCTGCAATCAGTCCATTCAATTCATTCCAGTTACTTCAAGGCATTGAAACTCTATCTCTCAGAGTCCAGAGAACAGTCGATAATGCGCTTGAAATTGCCAAATGGTTGGAAGCACATCCAAAAGTTCAAAAAGTGAATTATCCTGGACTTCCATCCTCTCCTTATCATGCATTGGCCAAAAAATACCTGCGAAATGGTTTTGGGGGAGTTTTAAGTTTTGAAATCAAAGGAGACAAAACTCAGACCTCTTCCGTAATAAATAACCTGAAGCTTATTTCCCACCTTGCCAATGTCGGTGATGCAAAAACCCTGATTATTCAGCCATCTGCCACCACACACCAGCAACTTTCGGATGATGAACAAAAAGCAGCGGGAGTAACACCAAACCTCCTTCGCTTATCTCTGGGAATCGAGCATATTGATGATATCAAGGCAGATATCCAGCAAGCATTCGATCAAATCTAATTCAGTAAATGAATCTCAAAAGTCAATACGCTTCGATTATCATGACCCAGGAATTATTTCATTCAAGCAATCCATTGGTTTTAGAAACAGGAGAAATTCTGCCGGAATTTGATCTTGCCTATACCACTTATGGCCAGCTGAATGCTGAAAGAAATAATGTAATCTGGGTAATTCATGCCCTCACAGGCGATTCTAATGCCTCAGAATGGTGGAATGGTCTGATCGGTGAAGATAAATTCTTCGATCCGACTGATCATTTCATTATCTGTGCAAACCTTCTCGGGTCATGCTATGGATCGACCAATCCTTTCAGCGAAAATCCAGTAACCGGGAAAACCTATTTTTATGATTTCCCGCAAGTGACCACGAGAGATTTGGCCGAAAGCCTTGAGCGACTCCGTAAACATTTGGGTATCGAAGAAATACACACGCTTATCGGTGGATCTCTTGGAGGTCAGGTTGTGTTGGAATGGGCGTATACTTTGGAAAAAAGACTTAAGAATGCTGTGGTTTTGGCATCAACTGCCAAAACTTCCCCATGGGTGATTGGCTTCAATGAAACTCAGCGGATGGCTATCGAATCGGATTGTACTTGGGGTGACCTGGATCCAAAAGCCGGTTTGAAAGGATTGGAAACTGCCCGGGCAATTGCAATGCTCAGCTACAGACATCCGGATGATTTGAAGAGAAAACAGTCCGATCCTGAGGAAAAACTGGATGGATTCAGATCTTCATCTTACCTGAGATATCAAGGTCAAAAACTAGCAAAGCGGTTTAACGCGCTTTCTTATTGGACGCTGAGCAAGGCAATGGACAGTCATGATTTGGGAAGAAAAAGAGGCGGTTCGGAACAAGCTTTGGCCTCGATCTCTGCAAAAGTACTTACCGTCGGTGTTGATAAGGATTTACTTTTCTTACCAAGTGAATCACAATTCATAAGTCAGAAAGTACAGCGAGGCACTTACAAGGAAATCATCTCCACAGCAGGCCATGATGCCTTTTTGATTGAATTTGAGCAGCTGGCTTTCTTCCTGCAATCATTCTATTTGGAGCAAAAATAGGGCGGGTTTCCCCGCCTTATTTTTTCATTTTAGCCTTTCAACATTTGCTCAGGATTTTTACCATTTTTTCAAATTCATCATTTATTCATTTCGTGAATTTTCAAAAGTTTTCACCGCTCTCATTAGTAATAGCTTCAAAAGCTCGGAAGCTGATTGTCAAGTTTTCACTTGAAAGATTGCATGGAAAAGCGAGAATTGGGATAGATTTGAAAATGTATTCTTGCGGAATTTCCAACCCATGAGTTTTAGCCATCACCCGATTCAGTTTTCAGATTTTGAACTTCATCTCTTGAAAGAAAAAGCCGTTTGGAGTCCTGATTTCAAAAGTCTTTTCCTTTCAGATTTACACTTTGGGAAAGCTGCTCATTTCCGAAAATCAGGGATTCCGATTCCCGAACCGATCCACGATGAGGACCTTTTGAAAATTGAACAGCTGATTTCCAAATATAAGCCTGCGCATTTCTATTTCCTTGGGGACTTGTTTCATAGTGACTGGAATGATCAGTGGGAATCGTTAAACAGTTTTTTAAGAAACTTTACAGAAACAATTTTTCATCTGGTCAAAGGAAATCACGATATCCTGGATCTTGGCTCCTACTCTACCTCAAATTTTGAGATTCACCCCAAACCAATACAATTGGGTAAGCTTTTCCTTTCCCATGAGCCACAAAATGAAATACCGGCAGGTTTGATCAATCTCTGTGGTCATATTCATCCGGGAGTTCGATTGGTTGGAAAAGGAAGGCAATCTCTCCGGCTTCCTTGTTTCTATCTTCATGATAACCAGCTCATTCTTCCTGCTTTTGGGAATTTTACAGGGTTGGCTATTATTCAGGGTTTTCCGGGTGATCAGATTTTCGGAGTAACCAAAGAAAAAGTGATTCCAATCCTTTCCTGAGATTAGATTGGCAAAATCCTTGGGGATGCTTAGTTTTGATAAGAATTTTGTTCCTATGGCGAATTACCCACGCGAGAAAAAAGTACTTGGTCATTTCAAATTTGGAAGTGTCTTATTCAGCACCACGCTCTCCCTTTTTATAGTTGGTCTTTTCGGAGTTATCCTGATCCAGGCAAAAACCCTGACCAGCATGATCCGAGAGAATATCGAGGTGCAGGTTTTTCTGGAAAAAAACCTCGATGAAACCCAGTTGAAAGCAATTCGGGATGATCTTGCAGGTCGCTCCTTCATCCTGACAAAAGATGATTCTCTCAGTCTGAAATTCGTTTCAGATGAAGAAGCCGCAGCAACATTCATCGAAAGTACAGGAGAAGACTTTACCAAATTCCTGGAAGACAACCCGCTCAGAGACAGTTATGTGATTGCAATTGCTGAGGAGTTTCAGACATCCGAGCAACTTGCTACCATTGTGAAAGAATTGGAAGAAATCCCGGGCGTTTTTGAGGTCTCCTACATGACAGATCTGGTCGATTCGATTAATAAAAACCTCCTGAAAGTTAGTTTGGTGATGGGTGGATTTATCCTCATCCTGATCATTACTGTGGTCATGTTGATCAATAATACGATCCGACTCGCTTTATTTTCTCAGCGTTTCCTGATTCGCTCGATGCAACTTGTTGGTGCTACGAGAGGATTTATTCGCAAGCCTTTTCTGGCAAGAGCATTTATGTTTGGAATGCTGGCCGGAGCAATAGCCTCAATTGTCCTTTTCGCTTTGGTCAAATACACCCAGGCGAATATCGAAGGTTTTGCATTACTTCAAAACCAACAACTTTTGATCGCCCTTTTTGGATTGCTGATTATCGTGGGAGGAGTTCTCTCAGTCTTGAGTACCTTGAGAGCTGTAAACAAATATTTAAACATGTCGCTTGACGAACTTTACTAACATGAGCAAATCATCTTTTCCATTTACTAAAAAGAACTATCAGCTCATGTTTGTGGGCATAGGTTTGATCGTCCTGGGCTTTGTGATTATAGGTCTGGATGGAGAACCCCATGGCAATGGTTTTCTTGGTTTGACTCTGGGTCCGATTGTGACTTTAGCAGGCTTTATTTTTGAGTTTTACGCCATTTTTGCAAAAGGAGAAAAAAACTAAAACTCCTCCTCCCCTTTCAAATTATGATTGGGGCGAGGCTGGTGACCCAATTCAACTATGCAACTTGAACCCTATGGTGAAGTCTTCCTGGTCGACAAACCTTTGGAATGGACATCTTTTGATGTGGTGAAAAAAATCCGGAATGCCCTTCGAATCAAAAAAGTAGGTCACGCCGGTACGTTGGATCCTTTGGCTTCAGGACTTTTGATCGTTTGCGCAGGAAAGCAAACCAAGCAGATCGACTCGTATATGGGTCAGGAAAAAGAATACATCGGAACTTTTGTAATCGGAGCTACAACAGAATCTTTCGATTTGGAAAAACCAGTGGTTCCTGTTGCTGATCCTTCCGCAATCACACTTGAGCAGGTAAAGGCTGCAGCAGCCCAATTAACAGGGGATATATTGCAGGTACCACCCATGCACTCAGCTATCAAAGTTGATGGAAAAAGAGTTTATGAGTCTGCCCGACAAGGAATAGAAGTAAAAATGGAAGCCCGTCCGGTTCAGGTTCGGGAATTTGAGATCACAGGTTTTGAAAACAATGTGGTCCATTTCCGAATTTCTTGTTCCAAAGGAACCTACATCCGCAGCTTAGCCAGAGATCTTGGTTTAATCCTGGGAGTTGGGGCTTATATGAGTTCTCTTTGCAGAACCAGAATCGGGAATTTTAAACTTTCGGAATCCAAAGAATTGATTTCTTTGGTGGAAGAAATCAAAGCTCGTCCGCAACATGAAGATCTATGAAGGCCTGAGTGATCTTCCGAATATCCCAAATCCCGTTGTTACGAGCGGGACTTTTGACGGGGTACATCTGGGCCATCAAAAAATCCTCAACAGAATCCGGGAAAGCGCCCGAGCTATTCAGGGTGAAACTGTTTTAATTACTTTTTGGCCACATCCCCGATTGGTCCTTTATCCAAATGAACATAATCTGAGATTACTAAGCACTTTCGAAGAGAAAACAAAACTTCTCCGGCAATTCGGAATCGATCACCTGATCACGATTCCTTTTACACATGAATTTTCCCAAATGAGCTCCAAGGAGTTTATTGAGAAGGTTTTGGTAGAAAAGATAAAAACCAAAAAACTGGTAATCGGGTATGATCACCGATTCGGAAAAAATCGTGAGGGAAGCTTTGAATACCTCCAAGCACATTGTGCCGAATACGGATTTGATTTGGAAGAGATTTCCAGGCAAGATGTTGATGAAATTGGCGTTTCAAGCACCAAAATCCGGAAGGCTTTAGAAGAAGGAGATGTGGCGACAGCAATCAGTTACCTCGGCCGTCCCTATGAGTTAAACGGACTAGTGATCAAAGGTCAGCAGATTGGCCGTTCCATTGGTTTCCCTACGGCGAATATCCATATTGCAAATGATTATAAACTGATTCCAAAAGACGGCGTATACGCTGTTGAAGCAAGTGTAGCCGGGACACTATACAAAGCAATGCTTAATATCGGGAATCGCCCGACAGTGAAGGGAAGTAAAAAAACCGTTGAAGCTCATCTATTCGATTTCCAGGGTGATCTTTACGACAAACAAATAACAATTTACCTAAAAGCTTACCTGCGAGAAGAACATAAATTTGAGAACCTCGAGGCTTTGAAACACCAATTGATTTTGGATCAGGCCAAAGCTAAATCTTTGCTTTAAACCCAAATAAGTATGATTAACAAAACTGTAAAAGATGCAAAGGCGGCGGTAGCGGATATCCCAAATAATTGTACACTGATGATGGGAGGATTCGGGCTCAGCGGAATTCCCGAAAATTGCATTTCTGCCCTGCTTGAACGAAATATCAACGGATTGACCATTATCTCCAACAATGCCGGAGTGGATGACTTTGGAATCGGACTTTTGCTCAAAAAGCGAATGGTCAAAAAGATGATCTCCAGCTATGTAGGTGAAAATGCTGAATTTGAGCGTCAACTTTTATCCGGAGAACTGGAAGTGGATTTAATCCCGCAAGGAACACTTGCCGAGAGAGTAAGAGCTGGCGGAGCCGGAATTCCTGCATTTTTCACTCCTGCCGGAGTGGGAACAGAAGTAGCGGAAGGCAAAGAAACCCGTGAGTTCGACGGTAAAACCTACCTGATGGAGCGTTGGCTGAAAGCGGATTTCTCAATCGTAAAAGCCTGGAAAGGCGATACTGCCGGTAATTTGATTTTCAAAGGAACTGCCCGAAATTTCAATCCAATCATGGCAACTGCAGGTAATATTTGCATTGCAGAAGTGGAAGAATTGGTGGAAGCCGGAGAATTGGATCCAAATCAGATTCATACTCCCGGGATTTATGTACAGCGTATTTTCCAAGGGAAAGATTACGAAAAAAGAATCGAGCAGAGAACTATTTCAAAATAGACGGAAGTCGGAAGACCGCAGACCGAAGTATTGCTTCCGTCTCCCGTCTTCTGTCTTCGGTCTCAAAAAAGACCCAAAATGCTGACAAAAGATCAAATCGCTCAAAGAATCGCCAAAGAGGTGAAAAACGGGCAATACATAAATCTGGGAATTGGGATCCCGACTTTGGTCGCTAATTATATTCCCTCAAATCTTGACGTGGTTTTGCAATCTGAAAACGGATTGCTTGGAATCGGCCCCTTCCCTACTGAAGACAATGTAGACCCGGATCTGATCAATGCCGGAAAGCAGACCATCACGATGACCAAAGGCTCTGCGCTTTTCAACTCAGCTGATTCTTTCGCAATGATCCGGGGAGGTCATGTTCATCTGACGATTCTTGGAGCAATGGAAGTTTCGGAAAACGGAGATATAGCCAACTGGAAGATTCCGGGCAAAATGGTAAAAGGAATGGGCGGAGCGATGGATTTGGTAGCTTCAGCAGAAAATATCATCGTGGCCATGCAACATTGCTCCAAGGAAGGGCAATCAAAATTACTTCCCGACTGCAGTCTTCCAATTACAGGCATTCGATGCGTGAAAAAAATAGTTTCGGATCTGGCGGTTTTGGAGATTGCGCCTGAGGGAGGATTTATTTTGCTCGAAAGGGCGCCCGGAGTAACTGTGGAAGAAATCAAGGCAAAAACTGCCGGCAAATTGATCATCAATGGGGATATTCCCGAGATGGTTTTTGAATAAATAAAACAAGAATGAACTCCCCCAATTCGGTTTGGGTTTACTTCAAAAATTTGGCTCAATGAAAAAATCTGAAATTAACATTCAAGTAGAATTAGATATCAATAACCTTCCGAAGAATATCAAATGGGATGCAACTGACAAAGACGGGGATGGAATGGAATCAACCAAAAGTCTCAGTCTGAACATTTGGGACAACCTAAATCATAGTACACTAAGGATTGATTTGTGGACCGATGATATGTCGGTAGTGGAAATGAAAAGATTCTACATCGATATCATCGGAGGAATGGCTCAGACAGTTCTTACCAGCACAGGAGATGAATATATGGCAGAAGAAATGAAAGAACTTTGCGACAGATTGGTGAAACACGTCAATGAAGAAAACAGCAAAAAATAATACTTGAGCTAGAATAAAACCTTTAAGCCTGAATAAAATCAGGCTTTTTTGGTTTTAGTATTTAATACTTTTTGAAAAACGATTTTTCGGATTTTACAATAAAATCAAACTCCTGTTTATTAATCGTTAATGATCTTACCTAATTATTTTTGATTTCTAGAAAATACCGCTCAGTTTCCATTTTTGCCCAATTTGGCCAAGGATAAACTGTTAAGATTTTTTAAAACAGGATCATTGTTTATTGGCTTTTTACTATAAATTTCGACCCTAACGAGTTATACCTAAGTCAAAAACAATTACCCTAAAACTAAATCCAATTTAGCCTATGAGCAATTTTACCAGCAAAATTTTGGGCACAGTATTTACCCTCCTAATTCTGGTTTCCCTGGGAACCGGAAAAGTGTTTGCACAAACGACCATCTCTGGTACTGTGATTGACGCTGATTCCAAAGAAACCTTGGTTGGAGTAAATATTATTGTCAAAGGAAAAGTGATCGGAACCATCTCTGACCTTTCCGGAAAATTCACATTAAATGTAAATCAGGAACCTCCTTTCACTTTGGTGTTTTCCATGGTGGGTTTTACAACTCAGGAAGTAGAGATTACAGGTGGAATATCAAACCTTGAAATTGAGCTTGCTGAAAGCACCATTCTCGGACAGGAAGTTGTGATTTCAGCTTCCAGGGTGGAAGAAAGTTTGATGCAATCTCCCGTTTCCATTGAGAAAATGGACATCATAGCCATTCGGGAAGCACCTCAGGCAAGCTTTTATGATGCTTTGAACAGTATGAAAGGTGTGGAAATGAGCACTCAATCACTAACTTTCAAATCTTTCAACACTCGTGGTTTCAATGCCAATGGTAACGTACGAACTGTACAAATGATCGATGGAATGGATAATCAGGCTCCAGGTCTGAATTTCTCCGTTGGAAACATTGTAGGTATTTCAGAACTCGACTTGGAAAGTGTTGAGTTACTTCCGGGTGCATCTTCTGCTCTTTATGGACCAAATGCCATCAACGGAATCTTGCTGATGAACTCAAAGAATCCTTTTCAGTATCAGGGGCTTTCTGCCAGTGTGAAAACAGGTATCATGGATGAGTCAAACAGAACCAATCCTACAACGGGTTTTTATGATTTCAGTGCCCGATATGCCAAGGCTATCAATGATAAGTTAGCATTCAAGGTTAACGTCCAGTATTTAAAGGCCGATGACTGGCAGGCAAATGATTTCAGAGACCAATCACTTTTGAATGGGTCAACAATTGAATCCGGCAACCAACAAAATAATCCAGGCTACAATGGTGTGAATATCTATGGTGATGAAACCAACGTCAACATGAATAGCGTAGCCCAATCGATGATCGCAGCAGGAGTTTTACCCGCCGGTGCCTTGGCATTGATTCCAAACACATTTGTTTCAAGAACCGGTTATCAGGAAAGCGATTTGGCTGATTATGGCACTAAGTCTTTGAAGCTGAATGCGGCATTGCACTGGAGGCTAAATGACCGTGTAGAAGCAATTCTCCAAGGTAATTATGGTTTTGGTACAACAGTTTATACCGGTGCAGACAGATATTCAATTGCCAACTTTAAGTTGGGTCAATATAAAGCAGAGCTTCGGGGAGCTAATTGGTACGTAAGAGCTTACACCACTCAGGAGAGATCTGGTGATGCATTTGCAGTAGGTATTGCTGCTCAAGGTGTGAATGAAGCATGGAAGCCAAGTACTACTTGGTTCCCGCAATATGTAGGTGCTTATGCTCAGGCAATCCAGGCCGGAGTTCCTGCAGCTCAGGCTCATCTTGCAGCTCGTGGTTTTGCTGATCAGGGGAGATTTGTGCCAGGCTCTACAGAGTTTAATAATGCTCTTAGTGCCGTTACCTCAAGGCCAATCCCAGGTAATGCATCAGGTGTAGGTGCTCAGTTTGTTGACAAAACCAATCTTTATCATGTGGAAGGATCTTACAACTTTTCTGAGCAAATCAAGTTCGCTGAATTCATCATTGGAGCGAACTATCGCGTGTATGATTTGAATTCTGAAGGAACCTTATTTCAACTGGATGAAAATGGTGAGGAATTCAACATAACAGAATACGGAGGATATGTTCAGGGATCTAAGAAACTGTTTAATGACAAATTCAAATTGACAGCTTCTGCCAGATATGATAAAAATGAAAATTTTGATGGCCAATGGTCTCCCAGAGTTTCGGGAGTATACACAGCAGGAAATCACAACTTCAGAGCCTCTTATCAGACCGGTTTCAGACTTCCAACAACTCAGGATCAATACATAAATTTAATGACTCCACAGGCGAGATTATTAGGTGGTCTTCCGCTCTTCAGAGATCTGTACAACTTTAACACAAACCCAGTTTATACGCTGTCAACAGTCTCTACTTTTGGTGCTGCTGTATTAGCAGATACCAAACCTGGTTCTCCTGTATATCAGGCAAGTATCCAACAGGCTACCCAATTGGCTATTCAGCAAGCTACTGCGATTGTAACTCAACAGGTTCAAGCAGGTTTAATCCCTCCGAGCCAGGCTCCGGCTGCGATCGCAGCTTTAGTTCCACAGTTGGTTCCTGTAATCGCCGCGCGGTTGGTTCCTGGAAATGCTGCTGCTGCTAATCAAGGCAAACTAAAAGAAGCTGAATTGACCACCTTTCAGCCGGAAAGAGTAAAATCTTTCGAAATTGGCTACAAAGGAGTTTGGTCAAACAGATTGTTGGTTGACGCATATGCATATTTCAACAGATTCGAAAACTTCATAGGTGGTCAGGTATTGGTACAGGATAAAAATCCTGATCCAAATAATCCTGCTTCAGCACTGGGATTGAATCTGCTAAGTGCAAATACCAGAAATGTGTATTCACTCCCTACAAACAGAACTGAGATTTTAGAATCTTGGGGATGGGCTGTAGGTTTGGATTACAAGCTTGCCAGGAATTATAGCTTAGGAGGTAACGTTTCTTACAATACGCTTTCAAATCTTGAGGATTTTGCTGAAACTGGTTTTCAGCCAAGCTTTAACACCCCTGAATATCGCTATGTAATTAACTTTGCAAACAGAGAGATTGTGAAAAACCTTGGATTTGCTCTTTCTTACAGATGGCAGGGTGAATTCGTTTGGCAGTCTTCTTTCGTAGCACCAGCAGTTTCTTCACAGCAACTTTCAGTAATTCCGGCTTACGGCGCATTTGATGCTCAGCTAAGCTATAAATTGAAAAGCATGAAATCAATCCTGAAAGTTGGGGGATCTAACCTCTTCAACAGTGGATATACCCAAGCTTGGGGTAACCCAACAGTTGGAACGATGTACTTCGTGAGTTTGACTTTCGATGAGTTCCTGAATTAAATAGAAATCAAACAATCTGATTACCCGAAAGCCACCTGAAAAGGTGGCTTTCTTTATTTTACTTCATGAAAGTATTCCCGATCAAAGATCCTTGAATAAATCCAGGCCGGAACCTTATCGTGATAGGGCATCAGATCTTTTAGTACTGCCTGCTGGGTCTGATGTGCTTTCATTACTTCCAAAACCCGGTGAAAATAGGGCTGAGTTGAAACAGAAAAATCAGGTTTCGGTAGCCCTTGATTAAGATCTTTTGGATAGTTCCTTTGAAACCCGGATGAAAGCTTGAGCGCAACCTGAATCTGTTTGGGTGATAGGGTCACTTGAAAAAGCTGAGTTGGGGAAAAATCTGATTTTCCGGAATTCTCCAGAAATACTTGCTCCATAGCGATCCCGCTCAACTTATGATCAGAATGACCATAAAGCCCGACTTTTGAATCATACGAAAGGAGGATATCAGGCTGAAGCTGATTGATCATTCCAAGTGCAATTCCCTTGATACTATCCAATCCCATTTCATCTAATCCGCCATCGGGATAATCCAGAAGATGCAACTTTTCGACTCCGATAATCTTTGCAGACTGTTGCATTTCCAAAGCTCTCAGTCTGGCCAATTCTTCTTTGGTGTAAGATTCACCAGAGTTTCCAGCTTCACCTTTCGTCAGGCAAATTAAATGAACTTCATGTCCTTGCGCAATCAGGTTCATGAGAGTCCCTGAGACGGTGACCTCATCATCAGGATGAGGGAAAAAAGCCATAATCCTAAGTTTGGAACTTGATTCTACCAAGCTTTCTTTTTGTGAGATATCTGAGTCATGTAGCTGACTCTTTCCAATCAGGATGAGTATAAAAGGAAATAGCAGGAGAATCATGATGATCACTCCTGCTATTCGTATTAAAGGTTTTCTCATTCTTCGTTTAAAAGTGTACTTAGGAAGCTGACAAGGTCTCTAAGCTCTCTCTTGGACAAGATAGTTCCCATTGGAGGCATACTTGAAGCTGCCAGTTGGGAAGTTTTGATTTCTGATCTAGAAATAAGCTTTTCCTGTTCAGCCCCAACTTTTACTGTAAACCCTGCAGGTGATTCTGAAATCATAGTTCCGGTCAGCTTTTCTCCGTTTTTCAATTCTATGGTTACTAAACCAAATCCCGGAGACAATCTTGCACTGGGCTCCACCAAAGCAATCAGCAATTCTTCCCGGCTCAATTTATTTCCAATTCCATTAATTCTTGGACCCGCATTTCCTCCCATGTCATCGTATGCGTGGCAACGAATACACTGAGCAGTTTGATTTTGGAAAAAGATATTTCTGCCGGTTCGAACACTTCCCTCAGCCAAAGCTCCTGCATACTTTTTCCATTCTACCCCACCAGCTTTCTCGTCAAGTAAGGCTGTGAATTTTGTTTTGAGCTCCGGTGATTTAGTCGCTGTGATAGCTTCTTCCAGTTCGATCCAGGTGCCTTCCGGTAATTTACCTTTCTGGAAATCCGCCAAAATCAAATCCCACTCTTTCAGGCTTTTGCTATCAGGAAGTCCGCCTAGTGTAATCAAAGCTGTTTGCTTTTCTGCAATTGTCCTTTTCTGGATGATATCCGTAAGAAGTTTCACTTTTTGCTCATTTGGCAAGGAAGTTTCTGAAAGCATAGATAGACCTGCTACTCTTAACCCTTCTCTGTTGTCGCTCATGGCAAAAGTGATAGCCTCTGACAATAGGGTCGAATTCATTGCATTCAGAGACATCAAAGCCTGAACTTTCACCGCCTCAGATGGATCGGTTTTAAGTTTAGCAAGAAGTTCTTTCTCGGCTTCAATGAAAGTCAATTTACCCATTGCTTTTGCAGATTCTATTCTGATTTCTTCCTCTGAAGAATTGAGCTGAGCGAGCAAAGCATCTTTTGAAACTTCCCGAACTAATCCCGGGTCACGCTCTACAACACCTCTGTATCGACCGTCAACACGATCGACGAGCGAAGGTTTAGCCCAGGTACCAATTGCAGCGATAGCTTCTTTTTTTAATGGCAAAGGAATATCTGTTTTGCCGGAATAAGCCAATAAGTTATTTAGGTTTTTAACCTCTCCTACCCGCTGATTCGCACTGATTACTCTTCGCATCAAAGGTTCGCTTTGAAAGCTTGTACTGGTCGCAAGGTCAGCTAAAGCAGGCAAGGCAGCCGGTACGGAAAAATCATCGTGAATGGCACGAGCCGCTTCTGTTACAATCAGTTCATCAGAATCCTGAAGGAATTTCGTCAGTTCAGGGGATTCAAGCCTTCTGAGAGCAATTACAGCTCCCATTCTTACTGCTTTTGAAGGATTAGTGGAAAGAGCTGCTAAAGGAGCAACTTGACCAATTCTTGAAAGCGCTAAAGTCGCTGCATGTCTCAGATACGCATCAACATCATTGTTTGATTCCAAAAGAGCGATCAAAGGCTGAATTGCATCCTGATTTGAAGTGCGTCCCAAAGCTTCTGCGCTGAAGAATCGAACGCGTGGTTCAGCGTCTTTTAACCCTACCATCAATTCTTTTCCGGCTTTTGGATAGCGAATATCACCCAACCACTTTGCCGCCTGTGCTTTGATCTCCGGATCAGAATCACTTAACAATTTGACAATTCCATCCGCATAAGACATATCTTCCATTCTTGCCAACTGGCTCAATCCTATAATTGCATGAATCCTGGCATACTGATTTGATTTGTCAGCAATTACTTCTTCGAAAATCTCAGCACCATCATCCTCTCGTTTTGCCAATTCAAATTGAGCTTTACGGCGAACTCTCAAGTCTTCATGATAGAGTCTGGTTTTCAATTCTTTTTCATCCAATTTCTTGAAATCAGACTTCAATTGGTTTTCAGTATCTTTTTGAATTTCCCATCCTTTGGCACTTTCATCTTCCAGCTTCCAAATTCTTCCGTAGTTTTTGGTACCCCATCCATCTATCCAGTCAGCAACATAAAGAGCCCCATCTGGTCCAAAATCCAAACCTGTTGGCAATACTCCTGAAAGGATTTGCTCAGTTGATGTCATTTCAAAACTGGCACCTTTTGGCTGGAGTTTGAATGCGTGGATTCCGGAACGAGCCGGGCTTCCAACAAATTCCACCACGAAAAAGCTATCCTTCCACTTCGGTCCAAGACCTGTTCCAGGATTGAAAACCATACCTGTTGGGCCACTGACATAGTTTTGAATGCATGGAGTAATGAATGCTGCCTGTCCTTCCCAACGTGGTAAATAAAGCTTTTCGTCCATCCAAACTTTATAAGAATTATTATCAGGATCCCGATATTTACCGAACTGCCAGTTGATTCTCCAGCCAGAGTCCGAACCATTGGTTAAGTAAACCAAGCGTTCTTTTTCGCCTGCATGATCTCCGTCGTTATCAACTGAAATCAGATTATTATAAGCATCAAAAACAAACTCGTGGGTATTTCTCACACCCATTGCAAAAATCTCAAAATCACTTCCGTCCGGATTGGATCTTGCGATTACACCGCGGTTCGGATACTTCCATTCAGTTCCGTCAGGGCCTTTTCCATTGAATCCAATATCACCGATTCCCCAATAAACACGGCCATCGGGTCCCATTTCCAAACCGGACATACCATGAGCTCCAAATCCAATATGAATGCCGTAACCGTGAGAAATGGATGTTTTTTCGTCCATTATACCATCCTCATTTTTGTCAACCAACCTCCAAACATCAGGTCCTACTCCGACATATAATGCATCTTCACCCATCATGACTGCTCCGGCAACGTCGGTTACCTCATCGTTGAAGTCCTCAACAGCCATTTGGGACCAATCCGCCAATCCATCACCATCTGTATCCCTCAGCTTGAAAACTTGCTCCTTTTGTACAGTCATATCTCGCCAATCGTGCGAACCATCACCATTTAAATCTGTAAGCCATTCATTTTCTGCAGATCGTTCCGGTGAAAGCTCTGAATGAAGAAATGCTCTTTTATCTTCAATTGTCTGAAGACTTATAGACCGGATTTCCCAATCCTGATGACCACGAATATCAAATTCAGAGTCTTTTTGTCTATTGGTTCTTGAATAATAGAGGTCACCATTATCTGTAATGTGAATTGCAATGGGATCATAAACCAACGAATCCATCGCCCAAAGAGATAATTTCAATCCGGGGCTAAGAATTGGATTTACCTGGGCTTCAATTGCCTGAACTATCGGAGTAATCTCCTCTTTGGTGAAAGATTTAATCCGCAGATCAACAGGTTCTTCTTTTTTGCAAGAAAAAATTAAGGGAAAAGCTACCAGTCCCAACAGGACGGCACTCTTAAATTGGAATTTGGTGTGAGGCATGCTTGGGTTTGAGTTGGATTCAAACTCCAAATTAATCAAAAAGTGATTCGAGAAAAGCCCATTGGTATAAAGCTGGCATAAAAACAAAAATCCCGATCAAGGATCGGGATTTTGTGCACTTTAACCACTAACAACCATAAAACAAAAATGATATAAGAATTTTAAAGTTCAACCTTTAAAGTCTAAGTAGTCGGTACGGGAATCGAACCCGTGTTTCATCCGTGAAAGGGACGTGTCCTAACCCCTAGACGAACCGACCTTGGGTTAAATAATTTCAATAATACAGCTAAGGCCCTGATAATAAGCTGTTTGTAGTCGGTACGGGAATCGAACCCGTGTTTCATCCGTGAAAGGGACGTGTCCTAACCCCTAGACGAACCGACCTTCTAAAACCATGAAAAACGTGCTTTTTCAAATGGTTGTGCAAATATAGAAGCTTAACCTTAAAATAACAAAGTGGCCTCAGAAATTTATTTGGTTTGAAAGCTAAAAACCTGAACCAAAGGAATAAAATTTTCTTTAGAAGGAATGTAAGTCTTTTATCTAATTTCGTCTTTTACAGATCACTTATTCTCCATGATCCCAGCAGAAAAAATAAAGGTTGCCATCAACGGTTTTGGTCGAATTGGTCGCTATACGAGCAAAATTTTACTTAGCAATCCGGATTTTGAACTTGTAGCAATTAACGATTTAGCTGAACCTAAGGCAATTGCACATCTTCTGAAATATGATTCGATCCACGGGAAAACCGAATCCGAAATCAATCTCAACAACGATTTTTTACTCGTAGGCAATCACAAAATTCAACTATTTGGCCAGGCTAATCCTGAAAATCTTCCATGGGGGAACTTAGGCATTGACCTCGTAATAGAGTGCACTGGCCGATTTACTGATCGAATGCAGGCAGAAAAACATTTAAAAGCTGGTGCAAAAAAAGTTTTAATCTCAGCTCCATCCATGGATTCAAGTATTCCGATGATTGTCCTCGGAGTCAACGATTCTATTCTTTCCGGCGAAGAAACTATCATATCAAACGCTTCCTGCACTACCAATTGTCTTGCTCCAATGGTCAGTGTATTGGAGGAGAAATTTGGAATAGTCAAAGGATTTGCGTCCACCGTTCATTCCTACACCAATGATCAAAACCTGCATGATGCACCCCATAGAGATTTGAGAAGAGCTCGGGCTGCTGCCTATTCTATCATTCCTACCACAACCAACGCAGGAAAAGCTTTGGACAAAGTCCTTCCAAAACTTGCCGGTAAAATTGAAGCATCTGCTATGAGAGTGCCTGTCCCTGATGGATCATTGACTGATCTGATCATTGAGCTAAAAACTGAAGCAACGGTTGAATCTATCAATCTGGCATATAAAAATGCTTCTCAAACATATCTGAAAGGCATTTTGGAAGTGGAAGAAAACCCGATCGTTTCCATTGACATCATCGGTAATTCCCATAGTTGTATCATCGATGCAGAGCTAACTTCAGCCAAAGGAAATTTGGTGAAAGTAGTCGGTTGGTATGACAACGAAGCCGGTTATGCCAACCGTTTGGTAGATTTGGCAAAAGTTCTTTTCATAAAATCCAGTTAACTCAAGAGCTAACCCGATTCAATGAAAGTAATTTCACAAACAAGTTTGATAGCGGTCCAGTGCTTTTTCGCTTTTTCAAATTCAAAAACCAACCCCATTTTTCAAGGATCGGGATTTTAAATGTTTCCACCATTTCTATAAGCGTTCCGTCAGGATCTTCGATGTAAGCGAATCTTCCTGCAGCGGCTCCCATGTCAAATTCATTTTGACTGTCAACGGTCATCGGATAACCTGATTTCTTAAGATTTTCCTTTAATGAATCCATGTGATTTACATCAAAACAAACATGTATAAAACCGAGATCTCCCCAGTTTCTGTTTTCAAAGATTTTCACTCCGGTTGAACCTTTTGATTCTATCAGTTCAATAGTGTTTTGGCAAAAGAGTTTGCTAAATGCTCCAGTAGGAACAGGTGAGCTTTGAAGGATTACTCTTCGAAAAGATTCCTGTCCGGTAGGCATGACTTTAAAATCCTCCCAAATATCAGTTTTATCAATCAAAATTGCTGATTGATGAAAGTTTTTTTGGTAGACAGGTAATGCCTTATCAATCGAAGAAACTCCGATCACAACCCCTGATACCCCACCAGTTAAATCTTTGCTTTTGCTAAACCAAGACTGGTTTTCTTCAATTTCAAACAGGTTGTCAAAAGGATCTTTTAAATAGAAATGCCAAATCCCAATTGGATTTTTGATTGGTTTTCCAAGAAGTTTTGCACCTACGGATATAAGATGATCGTATGTTTTTTGAATATCCCGGCACCGCATTTTGACGGCAAGGATGCCAAGATCATTCCATTGGATCTGATGAACAGGAGAAGAGGGCGTTTTCGAAGTGTATTGCCAAATCTCAAATCCACCTCCGCCTTGCATATTCAAAGCAAGAATCGCATGCCGACTTTCTACTTTTCCGGCAGTGTACTTTGTCATTAATTTGGCCTCGGCGCTATCCTGAAATATCGGGACATCCATTTTAAAGGCTTTTCTGTACCAATCCCAGGCAATCCTGGAATCCTTCACTCCTATTCCTACTTGTTGAATTCCGTTGATAGTGGGTTGGGTCATACCTGACGGCTTATTTTTAGCGATGATTCAATAGCCTGCAATAAAGGTTTTTTATTTTAGATGGCTCTTTATTCGATAAAAAATAGATAAAAACGGTCAAATTTACCAACTGAACCCTAAGCCAACTATTGTTCTCATACTTCCTGGCGGAAACTTTTATGGAATTTGGTATGATCCGGAACTCAGCTTTTTCCCGTATTCGCCTTACTAAATCAAAATCCTCCATGATAATGTATTCTTCATCAAACCCGTTTAAATCATTGAAAAAAGCCTTTTTTATAAATAAGGTCTGATCTCCGCCGCCCGAAAAAATTCCATTGAATCGGGTAAACCAGGAATTAATTTTGAGTAAAAAATTATCTGAATCAAATTGGTATCGATAGCATCCTGCCAAATATCCTTTTGAAATATTAGTCTTGATATCTGCAACAAAACTTTCAAGCGGTCTGGTATCAGCATGCACAAAGTAGAGAATCTCACCTTTCGCAATTTTGGCACCGGCATTCATTTGAACGGCCCGGGATTTGGCTGGACATGAAATATAAATTGCTCCCAGCGATTGAGAAACTGATTTAGTCTGATCGTCGCTGTTCGCATCGGCAACAATCACTTCAATCAGATCTTTGTTTCCATTTGAAAAAAGTAACGGAATGAGAATCCTCAGATTTTCCGCTTCATTCAGAGTTGGAATGATCACGGATATTTTAACAGATGAACTCACTTCACTCGCTGTATAACAAAATTTTTGATCGGGTGATGAACCACTATTTTTTCCAGTTTGCCACCTACAAAGTGATACTGATTTTTGTACCCATTAATATCAACTTCATAGACTCCATCAGATTTTTCAGTTACTCTACTTACTAGTCCATAAGATTCAGAAATCATTCTATCCCCGTCTTTTGGTTCATGAAAATGGAATTTACCTGAACTATGGTAGAGTGGATTTGGAATAGGCTTCTTGTTTTCATATTTGTACGTCGCAGCATTTACATCATAGTGATCGGTTTTCCAAAAAGCAGTTGAAAGGAAGTCTCCTCTGTTTGTTTTAGAATTTGCTTTGGCTTCGATTAATAACTCCTTTTGGTAAACATTTCTAATAGTAAAGCCGACTTCAATTTTTCCAAAAAACCAAAAGCTTGCTTTGCTATTGATATGATATTCGGTCACTTCGCCTTTTTTGACTTCCTCTGCTACCACATCCCCGATTTTGAAACCTGCTACTAAAATCTCAAACTTCTGTACAGTGGATTGAGCCTTGCCATCTAACGAAAAAAGGCAAGAACCAAACAGAAGAAAAATGGTAGCAAAGGCCCACCTTAGATTTATCAGCAACATCCTCCTCCATCATAAAAATAGGTGGATTCAGAAATGTAGATATCATTTCTTCCAAGCATATTGAGCGCCGATGCAGTTTTATCACAAACAGAAAGGGGTTGATTTGGCATCAGAATGTGGCCTTTTAGATCATCAAAATAACTCTCATTTCCGAAATAAATTGCAGCTTTTCCTGTAAATATGCAAGGTCCGTCAGCTGGCATAGGATCTTTAATAGCACATACTTCGACTGATTCCAGCAAAATATTCTCCGAGGTTTCATATTGACCCGGAGCCAAAATCCGATAGGGCCTCTTTGCACGAATTTCGACTGTACCAAAACCAGCGTCTGTAATCATTTTGAGATATTCAGCCAAAGGCAAAGAACCGCTTAAGCAAAGGGCTCTCAATCTGGAATCATTTTTCAGCGCATCAGGCATCGGGTTTTCTGTAATCGGATCACTTAATACTAACCGACCATAAGGTTTCAATACCCGATACATTTCAGCCAATGCTTTCTTCAAATCGTCTTGGGTGAAAATATTAAAGAGACAATTTTGAGCTGCTACATCGATTGAATTATCTTCAACCGGAAGGCTTAGAGCATTTCCTTTTCGTAATTCCACAAAGCTTCTTTCAAACCAGGCATTTTCAGTTTCAGCTTTTAGGAGATTTTCTGAACAGGCACTTAGCATCTCTTCCACCACATCTATTCCGATCACTCCGGATATTTGTCTGGAAAAATAGGAAAACTGCAAGACCTCCATTCCTCCGCCAACTCCTACGTAAAGAATCTTGGGCTGATTGACCAAATCACGAGGATGGACTGTGCTGCCACATCCATAATTCATTTCCTGCATGATCTTGGGGATAGTCAGTTCCGGAAGCTGCCAGATTGGAGTGGTCGTGCAACAAAGCCCTACATCAGGAGTCAAAGCGGCTTTGGTGTACACATCAATGGTTGTATCCAGGTAATTATTCATGATTTTACTTTAATTTTTTCTTTTAATTTTTTCCAATCTTCGATTCGATCTACGTCAGATAGGATTTCAAGTAATTCATAAGAGATGGAGTTATTTTCCAGCTTTTCCATCGTCTGAAACAGCACTTTTTCTGTACTCCATGCGATTTCACTAAATAAATCTCCAATCAATTTTTTCATTCCCAACAAGTAATAGCCTCCATCCCGGGCAGGACCGATGACAACTTCCTGGTTTTCCAGCAAGTCAAATGCTTCTTCCAGGATCTTGCTTTCTAATTCACCGCAATCTGTTCCCAAAATGACTATTTTCTTATATCCTTTGGAAAATATTCTGTCAAATGCATCCTCCATCCTTAAACCCAGGTCTTTTCCAGCTTGAACTTCAAATTGATAATCCTGACTATATTCTGAAATATCATCCGGAATGAAGTCTGAGAAAAAGAGAAATTTGTGAGCGTCAACATTCTTACATACTCCATGAGTATGCATTACAAGTTCCTGGTAAATCTCCATTGCAGCCTCATCACCCACCTCAATAGAAATTCGGGTTTTCACTTTTCCGAGTATTGCATTCTTTTGGAAAATGATTAGCGCACTTTTTTCCATCAGGCTGTTGTCCCTCCGCAACTTGAACCAGCACCTGCCGTGCAGCCAAAGCAATGATTTTTTATAACAATTTCCCTTTGGAAAAGCTTTTCATGATTCCAATCTGAGATGTGTTGGCTGCTTGGTGAATCGACTTTTAATTCAAGCATTTGATTAAAATCACAATCGTATAAATATCCATCCCACCCTACAGAAATCGTGTTTCGGCACATTACCCCTTGCGCAGCAGACGGATTAAAATTTTCGATAAGTTTTTCCATGTAGGATTCGTAGTTGTCACTTCGAATCAAATATTCAAGAAAACGACTGATCGGAATATTGGTTATTGCAAAGAGTGAATTGAATTGAATTTGAAATTTCTCTTTCAATTTCTTTTTGAATTCAAGCTCGAGTCCTTCTTGACCTCCGGGTAAAAATGCTCCGGAAGGGTTGTAAACCAGATTCAAGATCAAACCTGATCCTTGCACACCATATCCTTGTTTATTGAGCAGCTGAAGTGCACGAATGGATTTATCAAATACACCATCGCCCCGCTGCGAATCGGTCTTCAACGCGGTGAAGTATGGTAATGAAGACACTACCTCTACCCTGTTTTCCTCAAAAAATTCAGGCAAATCATAGTATTTAGGATTCGCTAAAATAATTGTCAGGTTACATCTCACAATGATCGTGGCATCCGGGTTTATAGACCGGATAGATTCCACAAACCACCTGAAATCAGGGTTCATTTCCGGAGCTCCGCCTGTCAGATCAATTGTTTTGATTGAATGGGTTTTGATTACTTCGAGACAATATTCCATTGTTTTCCGAACCATGATTTCTTTCCGATCCGGCCCCGCATCCACATGACAATGCTTGCAAACTTGGTTACACATCTTGCCCAAGTTGATTTGCAATATTTCAATTGAAACCGGCCGAAGCGGAAAAAGCCCAATTTGGGATAACCTCTCTTTAAAGCTTGAATTAGAATCGTCAGGGAAGCTTTGTTCCAATAAATCTAATCCGAATGAAGGTTCTGAAATAGGGTGAAGTTGTGCTTTGAGTGACTTCATTTACATGGAAATTTCCTTGATTTTATTGATCATTTGGGTAGAATGCACCAAAGATGCCCCTCCTCTGATGGCGGCGGCTACATGAACTGCTTCCATCATTTGCTCCTCATCACATCCTTTCTCCATCGTATCTGTGGTGTAAGCGTCAATGCAATATGGGCACTGAATGGCGTGAGCTACTGCCAGGGCTATAAGAGACTTTTCCCTTGCTGTAAGAGCACCTTCTTTGAATACCTCTCCGTAATATGAAAAAAACTTGTCTCCCATTGATTTTTGCAAATTAGTAATGGAACCAAACTTTTTGAGGTCGTCGGGATTGTAGTAAGTTTTCATTTTTGAGATTTTTTAATAGATACGAGTTTTCATTATAACATGGATTTGCGAAAATGGTCTTTGATTTTGACATTTTTTAAAAAAATAAAAATTTTCAAATCTTCCTCCCTCCTGATTTCGTAAATTAGTCTATATGTTTAATAGGTTTAAATAATAAAATTATGGGTTTAAGACTTGGCGATTTAGCTCCAAACTTTGTAGCAGAGACGAGCGAAGGAAAGATTGATTTTTATGAATACCTCGGAGATAGCTGGGGGGTGTTGTTTTCCCATCCTGGAGATTATACTCCGGTTTGCACCACTGAGCTTGGTGCAGTAGCTAAACTCAGAAGTGAATTCGAAAAGCGAAACACAAAAGTAATGGCTTTGAGTGTGGATGGATTGGAAAACCACAAAGGTTGGATTTCAGACATTAACGAAACCCAGCACACGGTGGTGAATTTTCCAATTATCGCAGATCCTGATCGGAAAGTATCTGAACTCTATGACATGATCCATCCTAACGCAAATGAGAATGCGACTGTGAGATCCGTATTTGTGATCGGACCTGACAAGAAGATCAAGTTGATGATTACATATCCGGCAAGCACCGGAAGAAACTTCGAGGAATTGCTGCGCGTGATTGATTCACTTCAATTGACTGCAAAATATTCCGTGGCAACTCCTGCTGATTGGAAAAAAGGTGAAGATGTAGTTGTAGCTCTTTCGATCAAAACCGAAGACATTCCTGCGAAATTTCCAAAAGGTCATAAGATCATCAAACCTTACCTGAGAATGACTCCTCAGCCGGACTTATAATCAATTGATTTACAATAAAAAAGGGCTTCTGATCAGAAGCCCTTTTTTATTTATTTACCAGCCTTTATTTGTTGAATCAATCCAACCACAGTACTGATCGTTTCTTTCATTTCGCTAAAAGCTCCTTTGCTTATCAGATCTTTTCTGAACAATTGAGAGCCCATTCCCACGCATAAAACCCCAACATCAAACCATGATTTGATGCTTTCTGCTGTTGGTTCTACTCCTCCGGTTGGAATGATTTCAATCCCAGGTAAGACAGCATGAACCGCAGGCACAAACTGAGGAGTCAAAATATTCGCAGGGTATATTTTCACTAATTCTGCACCTAATTCCTGCGCAAAGAAAATCTCAGAAACAGTTCCGCATCCCGGTATCCAAGGCACATCCATGAGTTTGCAATATTCACCAAGCTTTGGGTTCATCACAGGTGCCACGATGAATTCTGCTCCCATATCCAAAAACTCCTCTGCCTGATGAGGATGATAAATTGTTCCAACGCCAAGACTCAAACCGGGCATCTGATCTGCCAGCTTTCGAAGAGCCGGATAAATTCCCGGAGCTTCTTTGCCACGATTAACCATTTCAATTACCCGTATCCCACCTTCATAGGCTGTTTCGAGTAATTTAAGACATATTTTTTCGTCCGGATGAAAGAAAATAGGCATAATGCCTGCCGCATTCATCGTGCGGATAAATGGAGTTGGATTTCTCATTATCGTTTGATTTTTCCTGTTTTACCTGCTAATAATTCATCAATTTCAAGTTTGGAACAAAGCAGGATATCTCCCGGGACGCTATGTTTGATTGCTCCCGCAGCTACGGCAAATTCCAATGCTTGCTGAGGTTTCATGTGAAGCAAGCCATAAATCAATCCTCCGGCAAATGCATCTCCTGTTCCCACCCGATCAACTATATGGGTTAATTCGTAAGACTTGGAACTGAAGGTTTTTTTCGCAGAATAAAGGTTTCCGGAAATGGTATTGTGTGATGAGTTATGAGAGATTCGATCAGTTTTAGTAATGAATTTCAGATTTTTGAAATTTTTGAAAGCATATTCTTTTGCTTCTTTGAAACCTTCAAAATCCAACCCAAGGCATTGATTGAAATCCCTGGAACCAGCAATCATGACATTCGTGTATTCCATCAAAGCAGGCATGACTTCATGTGGTTTCTTTCCAAACTGCCAAAGATTGCTTCTGTAATTGAGATCTCCGCTGATCATAAGGCCTTTCTCAGCTGCCATCCGAATAGCCATAAGTGCTAAATCAGCACATTCCTGAGACAATGCGGGAGTAATTCCTGACCAATGCAACCAGTCCGCTCCATCAAAAATCTCATCCCATGGTAATCCCTTTCCATCAAATTTAGAAAAAGAAGAATCTGCCC
Organism: Algoriphagus sp.; assembly: GCA_029945945.1. Lineage (GTDB taxonomy): Bacteria > Bacteroidota > Bacteroidia > Cytophagales > Cyclobacteriaceae > Algoriphagus. The sequence continues at coordinate 151,555 of JAQSDM010000010.1, forward strand.
GGTCGTAAATGATTTGCGAGCTTCTCTGCATAGAACCGTGCTCCAGAAAATAGACTCCCATCCTGCCCGGGATATGTTTGACATAGTTTGTATTGATGCCGTTTCTTCTCAAAGTACCACTTGCAGCCCAGCCAATTTCGTGATCAGGAAATGCGGTAATATGAGAAACATCCATCCCCCAATAAGCCAATGCAGCTCCTACATTCGCCTCCGATCCACCAAACTCAATATTGAGGGAATTAGCCTGAAAAAACCGCTCATTACCAGGTGGAGAAAGCCTGAGCATTACCTCGCCCAGTGTTATAATTTTTTTCATCGATCAATTAAATTTTCTAATTTCAACTCCTTTAAACCTAAGATAAATAAATTAACCTATGATCAACAAAGCCCTGTGCTTAGATCCAATAGATAATGTCGGTGTGGCACTCACAGACCTTGATTCCGGTGAATCGGTTTCTGTCAATGGCCAGAAAATTGACCTGATCGAACCCGTAGCTGCGAAACATAAATTTGCACTGAAGCAGTTCTCCCAAGGTGATGAAATCCTTATGTACGGCACCATCGTAGGCGAAGCAACTCGCTCTATTGCGAAAGGTGCGGCAATTACGCTTCAAAACATCCGCCATAAGACCAGGGATTATCATAAATCACCAGGGAATTTCAAGTGGACTCCACCAGCTGTGGAGCACTGGAAAGACCGGCAATTTCTAGGTTATGGCAGATCTGACGGTCAAGTTGGTACTGCAAATTATTGGCTGGTTTTACCTTTGGTTTTTTGCGAAAACACAAACATAAAGTTGCTCCAGGAAGCGTTCGAAAACGCCTTGGGCTTTTCCGTCCCCAACCCTTATGAAGTTCAAATTAGAGATTTGGTTGCTGGAATTCGATCCAATGGAAGTAAAGAAACTACGGAAACGGTTTCGGAAGTAATAACTTCTGGAAAAAGCAAAATCTTCGAAAATATTGATGGGATTCGGTTTTTAACTCATAGTGGTGGCTGCGGAGGTACCAGAAAAGATTCAGATTCGCTATGCGCACTATTGGCAGGATACATCAATAATCCAAACGTCGTAGGAGCAACAGTTTTGAGTCTGGGTTGTCAGAATGCTCAGGTAAGTATTCTTCAGGACAGTCTTAAAAAAATTCAAAAAGGCCAGCCCAAGCCATTGGTAATTTGTGATCAGCAACAAGAAGGAACTACAGACCAATTAATTCAAAAAGCAATTCAGGAAACATTTGAAGGATTGATTCAAGCTAATAAAAGTAAGCGTGAGCCTTTTCCAATCAGCAAACTGGTGATTGGTTTGGAATGTGGCGGATCGGATGGGTTTTCAGGAATCTCAGCAAACCCTGCTCTTGGACATGTTTCAGATGTAATGGCAGCTGTAGGCGGGATAGCTATTTTATCAGAGTTTCCGGAACTTTGCGGAGCTGAGCAAAATCTCATAAATCGTTGCAAAACGGAAGCAATAGCGGACAAGTTTATTCACTTGATGGAGTCTTATGCATTGGCAGCTGAGCGTGTTGGAAGTGGCTTTGATATGAATCCAAGTCCTGGAAATATCAAAGACGGTTTGCTCACTGATGCGATCAAGTCCTGCGGAGCTGCCAAAAAAGGCGGGACTGCTCCTATTTCCGCAGTTTTAGATTATACAGAATATGTCTCTGAGCCCGGATTGAATCTCCTTTGCACTCCTGGAAATGATGTAGAAAGTACGACGGGACTTGCTGGAAGTGGAGCTAATATCATTCTTTTCACTACCGGGCTTGGTACTCCTACTGGGAATCCCATTTGTCCTGTGATCAAAGTATCAACCAATGATAAACTTACTAATCGAATGGCTGATATTATCGATTTCAATGCTGGAGGAGTCATCAACGGTGAAGAAACAATTGAATCTTGTGGCGAAAAATTAATGGAATATGTGCTTCAGGTAGCAGGTGGTCATATCCAAACAAAAGCAGACCAAAAGAAAAACTATGATTTCATCCCCTGGAAAAGAGGGGTTTCCTTGTAAACAAAAAGAGCGGCTTTTAGCCGCTCTTTTTGTTTTATAAACTCTGGTGATTAATATTTGATATTTGCCCGCACAGTTGATGCCCCAACACCATTTTTGGGATTATAAAAACCTTCAACCATTCCTGTACCTGTCACTCCAAGAAATTTTCCAGTTCCACCTACAACTTCAAGTTCTGCAGAAAATTCCGTCCTAGTTTCAGAAATAATTGAACCAGTGTTAACATCACTTTCAAAAAATATTGCATTCCCTTTTCCATCAGTAGTCAAAGAATTAACATTATCAGGTATTCCTGTCAATCCAAGTGCTTCCAAATCCTCCAAATAATATTGAGTAACAGGAGCACTGATTGTAGTTGTTGGTCCTACTGCCAATTGATTGATAAAAGAATATGACTTACCAAGAAATGTTGCGTTCCCTACCCCGGTTCCGGGTAAAAACACAATTGGTCCAAATTCACTTTGGCCTTCATTTTTCGGGGTGATTTGATTCGAAAACTTTTCGAAATAGTTAAACTCTGGGTATTTCCTAAGATTCTCTTCACCAGTAGTTCCTTCCGAAAGGGCTACTGATTTCTCCAACTGTTCGGTTAGAACCGGAGATTCAGGCTCTGATATACAGGAAGTTACAAGAAATCCTGCAGTCAATCCAAATACGATCTTGGTAACTAGGTAACTTTTTTTCATTTGTACAATTTTTAAAGGTGGTTGAATTTTTCTATTGAGTATAGGTGAGTAGGCAATTGTTGATTCATAATTAACAGTATCAATAATGCTTTTTACACCAATAAAAATGCCAATTATTTAAACCTCAATAATAAAAAATTTTGCAGTTGAGGCTTTTTGCCTAATTGCCTTCGCATTTTGATACTCCTTTGAATAATACCATTCCTCAGCCGTTTTCTTATCCGGAAATTCCAACATCACCAAACGGTCATGATTCCACTCTCCTTCCATGACTTGAACTGGGTTTCCCCGGATGATAAATTTTCCACCGTAAGCCTCAACAGTTGCGGGTGTTAATTTTTTGTAGGCTTCGTATTCTTTGGGATCGTTGATGTCAACTTCCACTAAAACATATGCGGGCATAAGGTCATTTATTTAGGTTCCTGAAAATGCAGAAAATGAAAATGACTTACAATACTTCTGATTTAATCAAACCCTAAACCTGCTGCATATCTTGCTTTCGCAAAAGCAATTTTACTTTTTGAGACAAGTTCATTGAGCGTAAGCTTGGAATCAAAGACTGTAACTTCTCGTGCATTGACCAAGAAAAGGCTACTTTCTCCGATGTCAAATCTCCTGACTTCTCCAAGAAGCAAAGCTTCCAGACTTTGGACGTTTTTCTCAAAAGTGTTAATCTGAACTTTCAAGTTTGAGAGCGTATTTAATTCACTTTCAAGTTTTGTTCTAAGCTGAAGCTCTTTCAATTCCCTTGAATTTTGCTTGAAATCAATTTTGGCTTTTGTCAGCCCCAAAGCCCCTCTCGACTTTCTCCAAAGCAATGGAGTGTAAACTGAAATACCCCATTTATAATTGTTCTCGTAAAACTGTGATTGGCTAAAGTCTCCCAAATCCTCGGTCAGGAAATTATATTTCAATTTTACAACCGGTATGATTTGTTGAGACTTTAATCTTCGCTCAACATCCAAACCAGCCAATTCATAATCGGCAATTTTAAGGTCAGGATGATTTCCTACAATTTCGCGAAGTTCTGTTTCCTCAAGATCATTAATCTGTTCGTCAGACAGCTTTTGAGGCACAATTCCTGCTTGCAAAACCATTGGGTTTCCTTCCTGATCCCACAGAAAATTATTGAGTTCCTGAGTGACGGTGAAATAAGAATTTTGAGCACTTTGATATCGATATTCTCGATTCAGCAATTGGGAAAAAGCTTCCACCGTGTCAATTGCTGCAAGATCACCCTGCCTATAACTGCCTTTGACAGCCTCAAAACGGGCTTTTGCAAGGTTTACTCCCTCTTTTAAAACTTCCTGATTCGAATAAGCCAAAGCCCATCTCCAATACACATCAGTCGCTTGAACATACAATTGATTCAATAGCTGAATTCGTTGCGACTCAGTCGATTGCTGATAGATTTGAGCTTGTCGCAATGCTGCTCTTCGTTCGTCCAAGATCAAACCTTGTCCCAAATTAACCGATGCACCCGCTGCGAAAAGTCCATTCGAAGGGACGTTATTCTCAGGATTAAGATATTGGCCGGAATTCTGTTCAAAAGTTCCGGTTAATTCCACTCCTGCCCAGGTTGGGATAGTCATCCCTGCCTCTCTTTTGTCATAATAATTGCTCTCTTTGTAATCTTTCTTATCTAGATTTCCGAAAAGCATTGGATCAAATCCTCCTCTAGCTTGCCGAACTTCCATTTGGCCCATTCTGATGGCAATTTCTGCCTGAGCTGCGATAGGATGATCAATCCTTACCCAACTCATAAAAGAATCAAAATTAAGCGTATCTGTTTCCTGAGCTAAAGTCGGATACAGTGTAAAACAAAACAGAATGCCTAGGATCAGATGTCTCATCATTTCTTTTCAGCTGCTGCTTCTTTTTCTGTATTTGTGTAATAATCGGCAGGGAAACCATTGAGCTGTCTCCATATTTCATACCATACGGGCACGTCATTTAACAGGGCGATGCCATCTGCGCCGGAGCCAATTCTTAGCAATTCAGGCCAGGAATCTTCCTCCGGATCTTCTATTACCAAAACCCGATATTGATTATTCGGACCGGAAAACTGATCTATCGCAACCACAACTCCTCCAAAAGTTCCGTTGGAGAGTTGAGGCCATCCTGAGAAAACAATCGCAGGCCAGCCATCAAAGATGAATCGCACTTTATTTCCTTTTTTGATCAGGGGTAAATCAACAGGCTGCACATACATTTCCACTGCCAGATCAGCTCCTGCTGGTACAATATTCAGAATCTGATCACCTTCTTTGATTGTTTCACCGATACCTACCTGAATCGCCTTAGCCAGATATCCGTCTTGCGGAGCCAGGATATAGCGGAATTTTGATCTCGCTTCATAGTTGGAATACGTGTTTTCCAGCTTAGAAGCAGTAGCCTCGGCATCGTATTGGGAAGACATTGCTGTGAATTTCTCCGATTCGGCTTTTGCCAGCTTGTCTTTGAAATCATTATCCACTGCATTCAATTCAATCCTGGCTGCCAAAAGCTCATTTCGGCTGCTCAAAAGGCTGTTTTCGGAAGCTATCATACCAGCCTGAACCTCCTGAAATCTTAACCTTCTGGTTTCCAGATCTGTCAATGATCTCAAGCCTTCTTTATACAATTGCTCTGCACGATTCAGCTGCTGCACACCTATTTGAAAATTGATTTTTGCCTGTTCAAATCTGATGCTATCTGATTTCACTTTCAATTCAGACATCTTCAGTTTGTTTTGAGCCTGCTGCACTCTTAGAATGCTGTTTTCTGCCAAGGCATCGATTTGGTCATCAAGGGCAGAAACTTTCCCTTTGTACGATAAGGCGGAAAGATTCTTGGCATCGACCTGCAGCTGAGTCCTTGGTAATAGCAAGGAATCAAAATACTCGTCCTTTACTTCAGAGATCTGAAGAATTGTATCGCCCTTATTTACAAAAGAACCTTCTGCCACGTACCATTTTTCAATCCGACCTGCGATTACAGAATGAATCGTTTGCGGACGCTGATCAGGTCTTAATGCTGTTACATATCCTTTGGACCTTATATTTTGAGTCCAAGGCAAAAAGAGTGTAATAAATAAAGCAAACATGAGCCCAAAAAGAATTCTCACTCTTTGTCTAGCTTCTTTTACAGGCAAGGTCATGACCAAGCTCTTTGCCCCGCTAAAAGGAATTGATTCCTTAATTTTTACTTCCGAGATATTCAGCATGGGTTTAAGAATTCTTGTTTAAAAACGCTTGATATCCACTATAACTGCCTTGAAAAGCCACCTTTCCATCATCCATCAGCAATATCTGACTGGCTTTAGAGAAAATTGATTCATCGTTGGAAACCAGAAGAAGTGTCCAGTTGCCTTGAAAAAGAAAGTCAGCAACTCGATTTTTGACTTCTTCATCCACATGAAGTAGAGCATTCTCCATTACCATCGCTTTCGGCTCCCCGACGCATGCCCTGGCTAACAAAATACTTTGAACCAGCTTTCTTGAAATTCCCCTTCCTTCCGGCTGGAGCATTGTTTCAAAATCATTTGGAAGTTGATAGATATATTCTTTAAGGCCAACCATATTCAAAATGTAATCAAGTTGATCCTGGTCAAATTCACGACCAACGAGGATATTTTCCTTAATTGTCCCATGAAAAATCTGCTCAGCCTCTAGGCAATCACCCACCATCGCACGGTATTTCTCTAAATGGATCATATCAATGGAGAGGTCATTTACTTTTATTTTCCCTTCGAATTCTTCATAAAGACCGGAAAAAAGTGCCAAAAGTGCACTCTTTCCACTTCCACTTTTTCCCGTTACGACAACCTTTTCCCCCGGATCAATAGTCAGATTCATCCCTTTCAATAAAGGAGTATCGGAATCTAAAGGCTGAAAAATCACATTCTCCATGCTGAATTTCAATCCCTCCGGCTTTGATACGACGACTTTCTCAGAACCATTCATATGCTCCAATTCAAGATCCATTACATGCCCTAATTTTTCCACCGCCACCAGAGTATCATAGACCGTTTCAAGAGATAAAATCAATTTTTCAACCGAGTTGATTACCAAAACAATAATTACTTCCGCAGCGACAAACTGACCAATACTTATTTGCTCATTGATCAATAATACACTTCCTGCTATTAATAAGCTTGTCACTATCAGTACCTTGAAAGCGATCATGATTTTATATTGGAATATCAAAACAGAGAAGTGCTTGTTCCGGAATTCCACATAGTGCTGCAAAAGTTTATCAGCCCTTAATATTGGTAGACGAGAATTTCCAATCAGCTTAAACGTGTTCATGGCTCTGCCGATTTCCTCCAACCAATAAGCTGTTTGGTATTTGGAAGTAGACTCTTTAAGCGCTGTTTCCATTCCTTTTGGACTTGTGAAATAGAAAATCAAGGTCAGAATAGTCACTAAAACCAATCCGAAAATGATAAAAGTCGGATGGTAAATTGACAAGAGTAATAACCCAAATACCACTTGCAGCAATGCTGTGGAGAAGTCGATGAGAATTTTAGAGAGTCCTTTTTGAAGATTGATGGTATCAAAAAACCGATTTACAATCTCAGGAGCATATTCCCCATGGAGAATTTCTGCTTTAACTCTTGGCAGTCGATACGCAATCGAAAGTCCGGACTTAGAAAAAATTCGCTGTTGTAATTTCTCCATAATCTGAAGCTGGGATATCTGGATAAAACCTCCAAATGCAACTCCCAAGGCAACTATTATTACCAAAATTACCCAAGAAGTAGAAATCCTCCCTCCCAGGATGAAATTGAGGATTGCCTGGATTCCCAAAGGTAGAGATAGAGTCACCATCCCGTTCAGAATCGCATAGAAGTAAATAGAATAGACCTGACTCTTCTCTTCTTGCAGTAAACTGAAAAATCGCTTGAGAGGAGTGATTCCTTGTTTGCTATTCATGGGTGATGGCATTTATAACTAAATGGTGGAAAAACTTGTACCTGCTATTAGAATCAAAACTTATTTCTGTCATTCCTGGCAGATGTTGAGAATTGAAAGATTGCAGAAGGCTGGATTCCAATACCGTTGAAACCAAAGTTTTGGGAAATCCATATGATGGATTGATCTCAAGAATAACCTCTGAAATTCGCTCACCAAACTTATATACTTGGGCAAAAATCCCATTCTCGTGCTCAGAATCAACTGTTTTCGTCAGAAAACCTTTAATGGATTCGTTCACGACAATATCCCGAAGCTGAAGAGGGTTCAAAAATTCATTCTGCTTAAAAATAGGACCTTCTACCATCAAGCGAATTGCAAAACCTAATTTTTCCCGAGGATCAAGCAGATTTGCTGTCCCAAAGACAAGATTGTGCTCCATCCAACCCCAATACCAGGCAGATAAGTAAAGAAGCAGCTTGTGTTTGTTTTCGAAATACCTATAAATCGCAGCTTCCGTGCTTCCGATTTTTTGAGCTAGCTTCTTAAAAGTAAAATGCTCCATACCCAATTCCTGAATAAGCTGCATACCATCTTTTACTATCAAAATCCCTAAATCTGAACTGAAAGGCTCTTTCAGATACAGATTCTTATTGACCTCAACTTTTGTTCTTCGAAGTATTGTTTCCATCTGGAGTTTGCAAATATCAAGGGGAAAACGAGGTTTACTCTAAAAAGGTTTAGTAATAATATAGTTTTTGTTAGTAATATTTACAAAAAATATAGAGTTGCTAATTTAAGACTTCTGAGCAAACTGAATCAGTATCGAAAGCGGAATAAAATTCAAGGTAGCTTCATTGGTCGCTTCCAAATAAACATGAGGAGCTACCCCAGCTTTATAAGCTTCCATCCATCGCAAAGCACAAAGACACCAGCGATCTCCTTCTTTCAAACCCGGAAAATCAAAAGCAGGAATTGGGGTCATTAGGTCATTTCCCATGATTTTTGAAAACTCTAAAAATTCACTTGTGAGCAATACACAAACTGTATGTGTTCCTGAGTCTTCATCTCCCGTTTGACAACATCCATTTCGGTAAAATCCAGTCATCGGATTGGTGCTGCAAGTAATCAGCTTTTCGCCAAAAACATTCAATGATTCCATTCCCTATTTTTTAGTGTAAATCCAGGCCCAAGCTAATAAGATAGGGTGGATGACGACTAATCTTAGCCATCCTGCCCACTCAGGAGTACAAATTCCCCCCTCAACGCAAGATCCAATCTGTATGAAATAGACATGAGAAGGAATGAAAGCGATCAACATTAAAATAACGCCCCATGCGGAGACGACTCTGGTTTTAGGAATCAGTAATCCAATACCCAAAATTATTTCAGCAATTCCTGCCAAAATATTGATCAATTCATGGTTTGGAATGTAATCAGGGATAATCGGCAAGTAAGATTCAGGTGATATAAAATGGTTGATGCCCGCCACCAGATATAAAAATGCCATGAGAAATAGACTCGGTTTTTTCAGTTTTGATAAGTTCATAAAAGTGGTTGAATGATAAAAATTAATACTGGTTTCAATAATACCTGGTAAAAGATCAAAAACACATTAACCAAAAAAATAATCTTTAATTATCAGGCGCCACGATATTTCAATTTTCCTGCAAGGTGTAAGTAGAGCACCTTAGAGTAACGAAGCATCAATGGCATTAAAACAATATTCCCAACAACAATCGTCGTCAGATACATCCAAAGTTCCGGCTTAGTCACTAACACATTGATCGCAGTAAGAACCGTAATGATCAAAGCCACGGAAAAAGCATAACTGATGTACATAGCACCGTAAAAAAAATCAGGCTCAGGGCTGAAATTTGCCCCGCAAACACTGCATTTTTTATTGACTTCACTCAACTTTCGATAACTAATCACAGAAACCGGAAACAGCTTCCCTTCACGGCATTGAGGACATTTTGCTCCGAAAATCGCCTTAAATCCACTTTTATTACTCATCAGTTTTTCAATATTTCACAAAATTAACTTTCTGTTTTCTTAGACTTTGTATCTATCATCACCAAAGAAAAAGGGGCTATTCGCCCCTTATTGTCTCATTTCATCGAGATCGTAGTCTTTTCCTTTACCCCATTGGAGCAATTCAGCAATTGTATAATGTTCAAGGGTATCAAGATCTTTTACTTTGAAATTATCTCCTAATAACCTGGCGATAATTTCCAAATTGCGGACTTCTCCTTGATTCACCAGCACATATCTCCTACCCACTCGCAGATTATCCAAAGCTATCGGCATATCAGGCTTTCTCTTTTATTACTACTCCTACCGCCTCAAAAGTGATTTCCTTTTTTGGTTCAGTGATTGCAGCTACTTCTTCCTTACTTTTTCCCTGATCTTCTGCAAAATGACGAAGTGTTTCAACATCTGTTTCGGTTAAAGTCGCAACTCCTTCCAAAACAATCGGAAATCCATTTGAAGTAGTCGGCACGAAGAAACCATAATCTTTGAAAGTCACTCGCATCTTCTCACCAGAAGGAAGGTCAATCGTGAGCCAACAACCCTTTTTGACACAGACTTCTTTGATCTCACCAGAGATTTTACCTTCAAATGTTCCCTTTTCCATGACTTCAGTCACCATTTGAGAAGTCGTCAATATTTCTGATTCATTGACTTCTGCACCATAGTTGCCAGGAATAGATTCTGAAACCACTTCCGATTTTTCTTCGTTTTCTGCTGCTTTCTCTGACTTTTCACAAGCAGTTGTCAAAGCAAAAACTAAAGCGAAGAGAGGTAAATAGGGTCTTTTCATTTCATTCGGGTTTAGAATTACAAAAATAGGTTTTTGATTCATGAGAAAAAGCAAAAAGAGGAAGATTTGTAAGAAATTTAAAATTCAGAATATTCTGAAAAACCCTGTTTTTTTGAAATAAAATCGATTGAGAAAAAGAAATGAAACAATTTCTTCAATATATCATCAGATTTTTTAACAATCCTGTAATTTTACAAACGATTCCGAATTATTGACCCTGCTCATGTCTCAAACCATTAAGTTCATTATTGACTTTGACAGTACCTTTACACAAGTAGAAGCTTTGGATATTTTAGGGGAAATCAGCTTATCGAAAGATCCCGCTCGAGATGAAAAACTTCAAGCCATCAAAGATATCACTGACAAAGGCATGGACGGATCGATTACATTCCGCGAAAGTCTGGAGTTACGATTGGATATCCTCAAGGCTAACAAATCACAAATTACCGACCTGATTGCGGCACTAAAGAAAAAAGTATCCAAATCCTTCGATAGAAATAAAGAGTTCCTTCTTGAAAATGCGAATGACATTTTCATCATTTCAAATGGATTCAAAGATTTCATTATCCCGATTGTTGCAGATTATGGCATACAAAAAGAGAATGTCTTCGCAAATGAATTTGTTTATGATGAGCATGGCAACATCGTTGATTTCAACAGAGAAAATCCACTTTCCAAAAACAATGGCAAAGCCGAAACCATCAGAAGAGTAAATCTGGAAGGTGATATCTATGTAATTGGGGATGGTTACACAGATTATGAAATCAAGGCATCTGGACTTGCAAATAAGTTTTATGCATTTACTGAAAATGTCTCCCGAGCCAGAGTTACAAAAGAAGCAGATCACATAGCACCCAGTTTAGACGAAATTCTATATATCAATAACTTGAACACAAAATTCTCCTATCCAAAAAGCCGAATTAAGGTTTTGCTTTTGGAAAATGTGCATCCTATCGGAATCGAACTTTTCAAAGAAGAAGGTTACCAGGTAGAAGTTGTGAGCTCTGCTATGAGTGAAGAAGAGCTCTGCGAAAAAATCAAAAACGTTTCGATTTTGGGGATCAGATCCAAAACCAACGTAACCAAGAAGGTTCTTGAAAATGCAAACCGACTGATTGCAATCGGAGCTTTCTGCATCGGTACTAACCAAATCGACCTCGAGACTTGTCAGGAAAAAGGGATCGCCGTTTTCAACGCACCTTTCAGCAATACCCGATCTGTAGTAGAAATGGCAATTGCGGAGATCATTTTCCTGATGCGGAATTTTGTAGATAAGAGCGCAGGAATGCACGTTGGAAAGTGGGACAAATCCGCCACTGGAAGTTTCGAGATTCGGGGTAAAAAACTTGGAATCGTCGGCTACGGAAATATCGGAGCTCAGCTTTCTGTCCTTGCAGAAAACATGGGAATGAATGTCTTCTATTACGATGTGATCGAAAAGCTCGCTCTTGGAAATGCTACCAAGCTGAACTCGCTTGAGGAACTTCTCAAAACCTGTGACATTGTTTCCTTGCACGTAGATGGTCGAAAGGATAACGATTGCCTCCTTGACCGAGAAAAAATTGGATTGATGAAGCACGGCGCTATTCTTGTAAATCTGAGCCGTGGTCATGTGGTGGAAATTCCTGCACTTCGCGATGCGATTTTGTCCGGCCAATTGGCAGGATGCGCTGTGGACGTATTTCCTGAAGAGCCAAAAAACAATAAGGAAATGTTTGAGTCAGAACTTCGAGGATTGCCAAATACCATCCTCACTCCTCATATCGGAGGAAGCACGCTGGAGGCTCAGGAAAACATCGCCCGATTCGTTCCTGGTAAAATCATGGAATATGTGAATACCGGTAATACTTACAATTCTGTGAACTTCCCCAATATTCAGCTTCCTTTTCTGAAAGATGCTCATCGATTGATTCATATCCATCAAAATGAACCTGGAGTTCTGGCAAAAATCAATCAGATTTTAGCAAACTACCAAATCAATATCGTCGGTCAATATCTCAAGACAAATGAAAAGATAGGTTACGTGATTACCGATATTAACAAACCTTATTCAAAGGATGCTATTGAAGCTATGAAGCTTATACCCGGAACTATCCGATTCAGAATGCTTTATTGACGAAGAAGCCCCGGAGAAATTCGGGGCTTTTTTTATGATTTGAGGATCCTTAATTGACCCAAAATAATCATGCTGGCAAAGAATGTCCAAATCACGATCGCATAAATGAGATAGGAAAGGTTAGCTGAAAAATTGGAAATTTCGATCCCTACCCAAAGTGCTGTTAAAATCACTAAAATGTTGCCAAATAGACCGAATTTCAAAGCCGATATCCCGGTTAATTTTTCAAGCCCAAGTGTGTAGTAGGGATAGGTGGCACAAATAAAAGCCAGAACCAAAATCATCAGAGCAAGATCACGCTCATTTCCAAGTACTAATTTGTATCGAAGGTAGGCAAGCATCAGGAACAAAATCACCCATACGATCGGAATTACAAATCCAGGAGGTTCAAACCAAAGTCTTTTTTTCGGAACATTTCCTTTGAATTTAAGTCCCAAAAAGAATGCTGGAATATTGGTCAGAACCAACATTCCCCAAAGCAGACCGATATTAAATAAAAGGCTTGAATTCATAGAATTCAAACATACAAACGAATAAATGGCTCTACAACCGTTCAGAACTATTTTCAGATTTTACTTTTTTGCTGAAAAATCAGTTATCAATCAATCTCCTGTGGTAATTAATTTGACCGAGATGGTAGTTCAAATGTCCGTAAAGATGAGTTAGAAAATACCCGTAAGTCATTGGTTTCCCAAAAACCTGAAGTGGGTAAATCTTCGACCAAAGGCAATCATCCATTCCTTCCAGACTTTTGCTAACTATATCTCTTGCAAAAGCAATCTCATTCAAAAGCTCGGCTTTAGCGATCCCTTTAACAGAAAACTCCTTTTCCCTATCTCTTACATAAGCAAAACCACCAATTTCTTTTCCGATAAAATGTTGCGTATTTCCTAGTAGGTGCAGGCAAAGATTTCCTCCTGAATTGGAGATAGATTGTTCTGTTTTCCAAAGATTATCCAGGTTTGAATAAGAATTAATTTCGGTATAGAGTCTATCGAAATCCTTCTCAAAAAGCTCTTTGAATTCATTGATGATCATAATTAAAAAATTTAATGTGAATATTTATAATATGCCTTAGCCAGCTTTTCATCGTACTTGTTTTTGGCAAAAGCCGGACCATTGTAGCATTTAGCAAATTTTGCCCAGTCTTTATTTTTTAAATGAACCAGACATCCGAAAGTTGAGATATACTTGCCAAATGCATCGAGTTGGTTCCTTTCATGCTTTTTCATTTCCTCAACAAATTCTCCAACAGAGGAATAGCCAAGTTTGACCGAATGAAAACCCATTATTTGATAACTTCCCCACGAAGCCGATGCCAATGCAGCTTCTCTTACTCTTGGATCGGGAATAATAGTAGCCGCTTTTTCCAATCGATCATATTCCTTTGCTCCATTCAGGTAATGAACACGAGTCCAGTTTTTATACAAAACATCGCTATTGGAAGTATTAGAAATAGTTTTGGGATCAATACCCCGGGCTGTCAATTCTTTCCAAAAAATATGCCCTTCAAATAGAATCTTAGGCCTTCCATCAACCAAAAAACCTTTTCCGCTGCTTTCGACCTCATTCACAGCTTTAATAGCGGGGAGTTCTACACCATATCGATGCGCAAAATCCTGAAGGTCATGTTCACTCAAAAACTTATCCCCCAAAGTATCGGCGGGATGAGCTTGCCCCATCAATAGAGTCCACGTTTTTACGCCGGCTTCACCATCTACAACCAGGTTGTTCTTTTTTTGAAAGCTCCTGACAGCAGAATCCGTCATTTCTCCAAAATACCCAGTTGCAGGAAGATTGTACCCCAACTTCGATAACAATTCTTGTAAAAAAGAGACCATTGGGCCTCTGGATTTTAGTTTTAAATATTGCATAACGATAGCTTTAAAAATAAAAAGTCCTTCAATTTACTTGAAGGACTTTTAAATTACAACGTATGAACCAGGCTTTTTAAGGCTCAATTACATTTTTCCTCTGGCCATATTTTCCAGGAGTTTGGGCCTTTTCTTCAGCTGGTTTTTGAAAAGCCTGCACAGGTTTTTCTTCAACAGGTTTTTGTTGATTTCCTGCCGGTTTGTGGGCAGGCTTTGGTTCCTGCCTTGGTGGATGTCCCCCTGATTTTGCCTGAGGTTTGTTTTTATTAGAATTTGAGTTTTTCGATTTGAATTTTGCCTCACCGGAAGATTTTCCTGCTTCGCCTTTGTACTCCGGGCCTGCATCCAATCCCTCAGGAAGTGGATTTTGGGTGATCTTCATCCCGATCAATTGCTCGATCCTTGCAAACTTGGGCTGATCTTTTGGATTGACGAAGGTGATCGCCTCACCTTTTTTATCAGCTCGCGCTGTACGCCCTACTCGGTGCACATAATCTTCCGGATCTCCCGGAGTATCGTAATTGAGAACCAATTCGATTCCAACAACATCAATTCCTCTTGAGATAATATCAGTACCGATCAGAACTTTCACCGCTTTGTTTTTGAAAGCTGACATGATTTTTTCACGCTCCACTTGTTCCAAATCAGAGTGGAAAGCCTCAATGTCAAATTGTTTTCGCAATACTTTATGAAGGGCTTTTACTTTGTCTTTGGTGGATGCAAAAATAATAACTGCATCGCGACCTTTTTGCGAGAGAATATGACGGACCAATTCTTCTTTTTGTCCATCATAAACGGAATACATCGACTGTGACACACCTTCTGCAGTCTTTCCAAGAGCAATTGAAATTTCCTCAGGCTTATTGAGAATTTTCATGCTGAACTGACGAATTTTAGGAGGCATCGTAGCTGAGAAAAGTACAGTCTGACGATTGGCAGGGAGATAATTGACAATCTTAAGGATGTCATCCGAAAATCCCATATCCATCATTCGATCTGCCTCATCGAGAATCAAATGCTCCAATGAACTCAGGTCAATTTTTCCGCCGGCCAGCAAAGCAATTAATCTGCCTGGTGTGGCAACAACGATTTCAGCTCCGGTTTCCAGCGCCTTTTTTTGTTGCTCCCAAACAATCCCGTCTCCACCACCATAAATCGGGATGGAGCTGATTCCTAAAAAGTAGGCAAAGCCCTGAATTTGCTGATCAATTTGAATTGCAAGCTCCCTTGTAGGAGCAAGAATCAGGGTATTCAGCTTGCCTGAAGGCTTTTTGGTGATTTTATTAAGAATCGGAAGAATAAATGCAGCAGTTTTCCCGGTACCTGTCTGTGCACAAGCAATGAGATCTTTATTATCTAAAATAACTGGGATAGCCCTTTCCTGAATGGGAGTAGGCTGGTTAAAACCCATTGCATCCAATCCTTCCTGAAGTGAAGGTTCGAAATTAAATGATGAGAAATCCAACGTGTAGGTGATTAGCTAAAGGTAAAAAGCAGTCGAAAATTCAGACTGTTCAAACAAATATAGCCCCGAAAAGCTCAGAAAGCCAAACACTTCCATTTTTGATTAAAACCTTTTATATCCTGCAATGACCAATCCTTCCTTCTCTATGGTTTCAATGCTTCATTTGGCTTATATTTCAACTTATTCAAAACATGTGTTGGGATCAGATGAGAGCAGTATCAGGTAATTCGAAAATTCTTTTCTTCTTGGTTTTATGGAGCGCTTTTTCACTGGAATCTGTTGGACAAACTTTCCATTTAAAAGGAAGAGTCTTGGACTCTGATACGCAAGAATCATTAACAGGAGTAAGCATTACCCTAAGGCAAACCTCCTTTGGAAATTACTCAGATGAGGCCGGTAACTTTAATTTAGAGAAAGTACCAGCAGACAAATATTCGATATCCTTCACAGCGGAGGGATATAATCGGTACGAGCAAATTGTAAAGCTCGAAAAGGACCTTGATCTGGGAACCATTTATCTGGTGAAATTTGGAGCAGAAGGTTCGGGAGCAGCTTTACAAAAAACCATCCGGTCAACTAATATTATTAATCTGCTCAATGCCAGGCCCAATTTCATTGGAGGAAACATGGTATATGGGATTCCACCTGAGCCTAAAAGGCTGGAAGGAAATACTTATCTGGATCTGAAATGGAATATGGCTACCATCCTTCTTTATCGTGATCAGCAGCTTTTGGAAGGATATCGGGCGAGGTACAATATCCTTTCAAATATGTTTGAACTGATGGAACCTACTAATAACCAGATTTCTTCGATGCCCGGACTTCGGATTCAAAACATCGTCTGGATGGATTCATCCTACAACGTCCCCCGATTTTTTGTCAACGGGATGGATTTCAAAGACGAAGGCTCCCCTATTTCAGGCTTTTTCGAAGTGTTGGTGGATGGTCAAATGCCACTCATGCGAAGGACCATGGCGATTTTCAAAGAATCTAATTATAATACCGCTCTGATGGTAGGCAATCGAAATGATCAATTTATCAAGAGGAATGTCTATTACTACCTGGAAGGAGTCGATGTAAAAGAGATGCCAACCAATCGAAAAAAGCTATTTGCGATTTTTGGAGAAAAAGCCGAATTCATGGAGAAATTTGCGGAATCAAACACGCTGAATATTAGGGAGCCGAGCTCAATTTTTCAATTATTTACCCACTACAATTCTCAGTTTGAAGGATTCAGGCCCATCATGAGTCAGCTTCGAGATGAAAATTAGAACCAAACAACCGATTATATGAGAAAATTTTACTTTGTCCTTTTGCTCGTACTGCCATTTTTAGGCTTTGCGCAGCAAACCCAAAAGCCTGTTCTTCATGGGAAAAATTGGATCGCTATCACAGGTAAACCTCTTGCCGCAACAGCAGGCGCTCAGATTTTCAATCAAGGTGGAAATGCTGTTGATGCCGCTTGTGCAATGCTAGCAGCGACTGCTACTATGTGGGACATGTTGTCATGGGGTGGAGAAACTCAGGCATTGATTTATAACCCTGTCACTAAAAAAGTCATCGCGATCAATGCGATGGGTTACGCTCCTACCGGCGCAACCGTTGATTTCTTCAAATCTCAGGGAATGGCTTACCCGCCCGAGTTTGGACCGTTGGCGGCCACTACTCCCGGGACTCCCGGCGGATTGATGACCATGCTTGCAGAATATGGGACGATGAGTCTGGAGCAAGTTTTGGCGCCAGCTATGCAACTCGCCAAAGGCTACCCAATTGAGGCCATGACAGCCAATATGATTGAAAATAACAAGTCGAAAATCAAAGACTGGCCCTATTCTCAAGAGGTTTTTCTTCCTCATTTGGGAGAAAAAAGAGAAGCGCCTGAAGCCGGCGAGATCTTCGTTCAGGAAGATTTATACCAGACACTTACCAAGCTGGTGGAAACAGAAAAAGCAGCTCTGAAATCAAAGAAAAGCCGCAAGGAAGCGATTTACGCTGCTAATGAGCGTTTTTATAAAGGCGACATCGCAAAGGAAATTGTAAGGGGAACACAAGAGCAAGGCGGACTTTTCACAGAAGCTGATTTGGCCAACTGGAAAGTGAAAATCGAAGAACCCCTGCACGTCAATTACAAAGGAATCGATGTCTATAAAATGCAGGAATGGACACAGGGTCCGGCATTGCTTCAGTCCTTGAATATTCTTGAGAATTTTGACCTGAAAAGCATGGGGTACAATTCTGCTAATTACATCAACACGGTTTATCAGGCGATGAACCTGGCTTTTGCGGATCGTGACTTTTACTATGGTGATCCGGCTTTTGATCCGAAATCTCCTATTAAAGGTTTGCTTTCGAAGGAATATGCCAAAGAAAGAGCAAAACTTATTGGGGATAAAAATGATCCCACAATGGGCCCGGGCGATCCATATCCTTTCGAAGGAGGAACAAATCCTTTCAAACACTTACTTGAAACCAATTCGGAAGCAGTAGCGATCAATAATCCAGGTTTGCCTATTCAGGGATTAGACGATCCTTTTCTGGAGCAATTTCAAAGAGGAACAACTTCCGTAGAAGCCGCAGACGCCGAAGGTTGGGTAGTTTCCATCACCCCTAGCGGTGGGTGGGTTCCGGCCGTTATTGCAGGAAATACAGGAGTTGGACTGAGTCAGCGGATGCAGAGTTTTGTTCTCGATGAGAAGTTAAATCCCTACAACCTCCCTGAGCCGGGAAAGAGACCAAGAGTAACCTTGACTCCAAGCTTGGCGATGAAAGACGGAAAGCCATTTCTTGCTTTTGCCGTTCAGGGCGGAGATTCTCAGGATCAAAATCTCCTTCAGTTTTTCCTGAATGTGGTCGAGTTCGATATGAATGTGCAGGAAGCGACCGAGGCTGCAAACTTCAACAGCTATCAAATGCAGAGCTCTTTTGGGGCTCATGAAATCAAGCCCGGAGCAATTACACTTAGAGAAGATACTCCAACCTGGATCAGAAGCGAACTCAAAAAGAAAGGCTATTTGATGGATTTCTGGCCAAGGACCTCGGGTCCGATTAATGCCATTTGGTTTGACTGGAAGCACGGCACACTCTGGGGTGGCTCAAGTAATTATGGAGAAGATTATGGAATCAGTTGGTAAAAAATAAAAATTATAACTCAATGAAATTAAAACACATAGCTTTATTCATTTTATTAAGTGGATTAGCTGCATATCCTTCTTTTTCGCAGAAAAAGGAGAAACCAAATCCTCTGAAAACTCAGGTGACCACGAGCGTGGATCAAAGGTATTCCAGCATGACAGATCTAAGTGATAAGATCTGGTCGTTTGAAGAAATCGCTTTTAGAGAAAGTCAATCC
>JAQSDM010000011.1:0-576068 GCA_029945945.1 Algoriphagus sp.
ACTTACCTAAAAGAAGTGGAAGATATCCTCAATCGTGAATCCCTGAATGATGGCTGGAGAAACTACTCAATTCTTGAATCCAGCATGGATCTATGGCTCGATGGATACCAGGCGGGAATCCCAGACAGGAAAGTCAATATCTATTCTCACGGAGCCATCATTTGCTTTTGCCTGGACATCATGCTTCTCAATGATGGGTCCGGTCTGCCGGATGTCATGAAATTGGCCTGGGAAAAATACGGTAAACCATTTCAAGGATATGATGAAAAGGGAATTTGGAATCTGATTCTGGACTGCGCAACCGATAAAGAGAAATTCAATTCCTTTTATGAACGCTTCATCTCAGGAAACGAAGATCTTCTAACCTATTTCGGATCGATAATACCAAGTTTGGGTTTTGAGCTTCACTTACTTCCAAACCCGGAGCCGCTTACTTCCAAACTTGGAGTCCTTTTGCAAAAAGAGGTAATAACCAAAATTCATTCGGATTCTCCCTCTTACACCCGTCTGATGATCGGGGACCAAATCAAAGCTGAGTTTACTTCAGAAGTGGTTTCGATCGAAGCATCCCGAATCAACGGTAAGAAATACACGTTTGATTTTCTGATTGCAGAAAAAGAATTTTATCCGAATTTTTCGATTGAGACCGGATTGTCAACCAGAAAGCGTGAAAAATGGATGAAATAAAAAAGGGGTCTTTCGACCCCTTTTTTATTAATTAAAATCTGCATCCGTCAGAGTTGGATTCAACTCCAGCGACTCAACTTTCGCTTCCAGCGGAACAGGAATCATAGGTGATTTGATCGTGTAAGCCATCGGAATCAAAACGCCATTTCGCTCTTGGTAATCGCTGTAAAAAGTATCTCCAGCCTGCGCATTTTCATTCTTGATTTTCAAACCTGATTCAACCGCGTAATAATTAATCG
This sequence comes from Algoriphagus sp., assembly GCA_029945945.1. Lineage (GTDB taxonomy): Bacteria > Bacteroidota > Bacteroidia > Cytophagales > Cyclobacteriaceae > Algoriphagus. The sequence continues at coordinate 927 of JAQSDM010000011.1, forward strand.
TTGACGCGCCTGAAGGGCTTGTTATGATCACTTTGTATGCCTGTGTTCCTTCCACGTCTTTGATTCCATCAAGAGCAAGTGTATAGGACATAGATCCAAAGTATAATTCAGGCAGGAAGAAAGAACTCAATCTACCCGCTTCAATTTGATCTGCGGTCATTTCTATTGTCTGACCTTGGGCACTTACAGTTCCTTTTCCATCTTTCAGCACCGAACTCTGCATCACATTTCCGGCGATTGATGTTTTTTGAGAAAACCGCATGTTGGCATCGTCATAGACGAATGACAATCCTAAAGCAGTCCCCATGACATTTGCACTCATGGTTACTTTAGCCGCTTTGATTGCGCTTGCTTTTTCAGAACCTCCGATTGCGGAAATATAGTTTTCGATTACTTTGTCAGCAGTTATGCTGGCATCTGCCATCTCAATTTCTTTTGCAGGAAAGCCCATGTTATCATATTCCACGACCTCGCCAAACTGAGCCATTTTTTCTTTGATCTCGGCACCATTCCCCACCACAGTCACATACATCTTGGTCGGATCAATCAATCTCTTGGCAGTTGCATTGATATCCGCTACTGTCAGTGCGTTCATTTTCTGCAAATAGGTAGCGTAGTAATCCTTAGGAAGGTTATATCTCACCGTATTCAAAGCAAAATTTGCAATGGTAGCAGGGCTTTCCAAAGATCTTCCAAATGAACCGGCAAGGTTTGATTTGGCTTTCACAAGCTCCTCCTCAGTTACTCCTTTATCTACAAGAGTTACAATCTCATTCATAAATTCATAGACTGCAGAGTCCGTCACTTCTGTTCTCACAGAAGCATTTGCAGAAAACTGAGCGATCAATTTGTCTGCACCGATCGAAGAATAGGCACCATAGGTGTAACCTTTGTCTTCTCTCAGATTCATAAACAATCTTGAAGAGGAACCACCGCCCAAGATCTGGTTCAATACCCTGCTCGAGATATAATCAGCATCACCGATTTTCATTTCCAAAGGCTGAGCAATGTCAATTACTGTTTGCACAGAAGAGCTTCTGTCTACCAGAGCAACTGTATTTTTTGCCTGACGCTGAGGAACAGGATAAGTGAAAGTCGGTACTTTTCCAGATTTCCAGCTAGCAAAGTACTTCTTCACAACTACTTCCGCTTCAGCCTTATCCATATCACCTACGATCGCCAGATAGGCAATATTTGGTTTGAAATAAGTCTGGTAATATGATTTTACGTCTTCAACAGTTACGTTATTAATGGTGGCTTCAGTCGCCACTTCCCCATATGGATGATTTTTCCCATAAACCAAAGCCGAAGTCAATCTTCCTGAAATCGCATCCGGATTATCCTTGCTTTGGGCAAGTCCAGTCAGCGACTGCTTTTTCAATTTATCCAGTTCTCCCTGTGGAAAAACAGGATTGTAAAGCACATCAGCCATCAGTTCCAATACTTTTTCCTGATGCTTTTTCAAAGAGGATGCATACATAGACGTAGCGGATGCCGAAAGACTGGCTCCGATAAAATCAATTTCTTCGTCCAGTTGATCTTTGGTTCGATTGGTCGTTCCGGCTGTCATCATTTCACCGACGAATCCGGTCATCCCTGCTTTTTCTCCTTCCAGAATCGGGTCTCTCTCCAGGACCAGCGTAAAAGAAACGCGGGGAAGTTTGGTGTTTTTTACTACGAATACTTTCAGTCCATTTTCCAGGGTGAAAGTCTCAGCCTCGCCAATTTTAATCTCGGGAGCCGGTCCCGATTTTGGAAATTGACTCCTGTCCACCTGGGCAAAACCCACCGTGAAAAGCAAAAGGCTTAATATGAATGATATCGATATTTTTTTCATTTCTTAAGTTCGTTTAGGTCAAACAATTACTCAGTGGGCTGAGCTGATTTAGGTAAATAATACAAAACCACTCGTCCTGTCAGGTCCAGGTATTCTTTGGCCACCCGCTGAATATCAGCCTTGGTCACTTTGCTGTAAGAATCCATTACTTGGTTGATATAATTGGTGTTTCCATAAACCACATGCGCTTCTGCCAGATTTTCAGCGATACCGGCAACTGTTGAATTACCACTCACGATATTGTTCTCCATGATATTCTGAAGCTTCGCAAAGTCCTCATCGCTGATTCCGGTATCCTGAACCTGCTTGATCAGTTTGTCGATTTCAGTTTCAAGATCTTTAGCTTCCACTCCCATGTTCGTGATTCCATACATGATGAATACTCCGCCATCTTCTAACTCCAAAGGAATCGCTGCGACAACCAGTGCTTTCTGTTGCTTATCAACCAGTTCTTTGGTCATCAAAGATGAATTGCCGCCGGTCAGATAAGTAGAAAGCATAGACAATGCATAGGAATCCGGATGGTTTCTCTTGGGAAGATTGTACGCCTGGATTACTGCCGGAATCTGAATGTTATCATAAATGATGTCGCGCGTTTCAGCAGTTTTCTTTGGTTCGATGATGTTTGGACGATAAACCTCCTTCTGACCTTTTGGGATTTCTGAGAAATAAGATCTGACCCATTTTTCTGTCTGATCATAATCCAAATCTCCCGCGATGCTCAAAGTGGCATTATTTGGCACATAAAAATCCTTGTAGAACTGCTGGAACTCATCAATTGTCGCCGCATTCAAGTGGTCCATCGAACCGATTGGCGCCCATTGATAAGGGTGAGCCACATACGCTCTTTTCAAAGTTTCAGGCAAAATGGTACCATAAGGCTGGTTCTCATATCGCTGACGTCTTTCCTCTTTTACCACTTCACGCTGAGTATCGACACCGATCTGATCCACTTTGGAATGAAGCATGCGCTCGCTTTCCATGTAAAGTGCCAGTTCCAATTCATTGGAAGGTAGTAACTCATAGTAATACGTGATGTCATTTGATGTGTAGGCATTCAACGTTCCGCCTCGAGCCTGGATGATGTTCATGTATTGGCCACGCTCGATATTCTCGGATCCCTCAAACATCAGGTGCTCAAAAAAGTGTGCAAATCCTGTACGCTCAGGATTTTCATTTTTAGAACCTACATGATACAAGACCGAAGTCACTACGATCGGAGTGGTGTTGTCTTTGTGCAAGATCACATGCAGACCGTTGTCCAAGGTGAATTCCTTGAACTCGATTTTGTTTTGGGCCAAGGCCGGAATGCTTAGCATCCCTACCAACAGGCCTAAGGCAGTAAATTTTCTCATTTTAAAAGTAATTGGGTTTGTTTTCATTTTTAACTACTACTGAATCTCCTTAGTCAATGTTTCATTTGTTCGTTTATGAACAACATCTATCAACTTCAAGTCCAATAAAGCGGATTATCCTTAAAGCGATGCTAATTAATGTGTTTTTAATACAACTACACATTTTTCAACTCTATTTTAAGGAAAATTAAAAGCCCGAAAGAGATCATCTTTCGGGCTTTGGAATATTATGGATTCAGCCTGGCCAAAATATCTTTCACTTCATGCCATTGAAGCCTCGGACCAAACTGGCTCACAATTTTTGAACTAGCCATTGAAGCCAATTTCCCACTGGATGCATAACTGTGACCGTTTGTGATGCCATACATAAATGCTCCTGCAAACATATCTCCGGCTCCATTGCTGTCAATTGCAGTTGTAGGATAAGGTTCGATGTCAATGAAAGTATCTCCGTCATAGATCATTGCCCCATTTTTACCCTGCGTAATCACGAAATGATTTGCGGCTTTTTTCAATTCTTCTCTTGCTTCCATCAGGTTGCTTTTTCCTGTGTAAAGCATTGCTTCCTCCTCGTTTGCAAAAAGCAAATCCACACTCGGCCCGATCACATCATCAAAACCTGCTTTGAAATACTTCACCATAGCCGGATCTGAAAAGGTGAGCGCTACTTTTGTCCCTGCATTTTCTGCTGTCTTTTTCGCAAAAGCCATAGCTTCTTTTCCGTTTGGAGAAGTCACCAAATAACCTTCGATAAACAGGTATTTTGAGTCTTTGATGGCATATTCGCTCACATCCTTCACCGAGAAATTCTGAGAGATTCCCAAAAATGTATTCATCGTTCGCTCAGAATCTTCTGTCACCATTACCAGACACTTTCCGGTGATTCCTTCCTCAAGACCGCCTTCAATCAGGTTATGAGAAACTCCGGAATTCTTCATGTCATTCATGAAAAAATGGCCTAACTCATCATTTGCAATCTTGCAGCAGTAGAAGGAATTTCCTCCAAACTGACTTACTGCGATCACCGTATTTCCGGCTGATCCTCCACACTGCTTTTTGGCTTCATGGGTACTTATCACGCCCATCAATGTATTTTGTCTCTCCTCATCCACCAGTGTCATCAGCCCTTTTTCCACACCGTGGTCATGGAAAAACTGATCCTGCACTTTAAACTCAATATCGACCAGGGCATTGCCCATACCGGTCACGTCGTATTTTTTCATGTTATAGTTAATAGTCCATAGACAATAGTCCATGGATGTTGGTTTTTTTATGCAATTGACTATGGTCTATCGACCATGGGCTACTCAAATATAGGATGGCGTTCAAACGGTTTCGTTCTTTCAAACAGGAACCGATACGTGTGATGCGTCTTGTAAATATCCGCCAGAAGCTGCTCACAAACCCGCATCATTTTGGGATTGAAATCCCCGATCCAGTTCATCTCGATGGTTTTATAGGGGAAAGAAGCCTTACCGCTCATTTTATCATAGGTGATGATCATGGCACTTTCCACTCCTTTTCCCTGATGCTCAGGTACTACTCCAAAGACTAAACCGAGCATTTTGTTTGGCGGTGAAAAGGTCTTGTACCAAAGGAATTTCAGCTTTCCTATCAAGTCCATCTTTCCATTCACATGTTTGAAAATCTGATTGATCTCCGGAATCTGAATAAAAAAGGAAACTGGCTCGCCTTTGTAAAACCCAAAATAAATCAGCCGCTCGTCGATAATAGGCTGCATTTTGGCAAACATCATCTGAGCTTCTTTTAGCGCCAATGATTTGCCCATATGTCGGGCCCATGCCTTGTTATATACTGTCATGAAATATGCCGGTGCTTTTTCCTTCAGCTCCTTGCTCTTGATGTAGCGGAATTCGTAATCCGGATTGGCCATGATCACATTGGCGCGCTGAATCATCTTCTCATCAAACCCTACATTCTGAACATTCCTGGCGTAGGTGAATTGCTTGAAGTAAAGTTGAAAGCCGTAATTTTCGAAGAAAGCCTGATAGTAGGGAAAATTCCAGGGCATGTTATAATTCGGCTCGGTAAATCCGTCCACGAGTAATCCCCACCATTTGTCCCGCTCCCCAAAATTGATCGGACCGTCCATGGCTTCCATTCCTTCGCTTTGAAGCCAGGCTTTCGCAGTGTCGAAAAGTAAAAATGCTGCTTCCTGATTTTGAATGCACTCGAAGAAACCTACGCCTCCGGTCGGCTGCTTTTCCTTCATCTTTGGATTGATGAAAGCCGCAATTCTTCCGATTGTCACCCCTTTCTCGTCATGAAGTAACCAGCGTTTTGATTTGGCTCCGTTTCTGAAAAGCTTGTTGGTTTCCGGATGAAAAAGTCCCTCGATGTCGGCATCCAGCGGCCTGATCCAATTTTTCTCGTTTCGATACAGCCTCACGGCCATTTCGATAAACTCCTTCTCATGTGCCGGGGTACTGACTTCGATCAAGTTCATTGGGTGATATTATTCGGCTAAATTAGGCTAAGGAAGCTAAACGACAAAAATTGATTCTTCAATCAAAAATCAAGTTGAAAATACGCCTGAATACTTTAAAGGAATCCGAACATAAATCCATTTCGCCTTAAAAAAAAAAAAAATTAACCAATTATCATTTTTAACTAAATAATAAAAGATAAAAATTTAAATTCCCCTATGTTCTAACTTTTATTCCTTATCCTATGAAAAAAATGCTTTTAATTTCAACTTTACTGTTTGCACTAGGTCTATTTTGTAATACCGCATTTGCGCAAAACACTCTTAATTACAAACAAAATGATTTTTGCGGCTTTTATACTGCAGGAGCATGTCAGGCAATTGTAATCAAATGCAGGGATTATGGTGGAGAATATTGTGTTGCTTTTGAACAAATCCCATGCGCGGAAGCATGCGCCGGGTCTATTGGCTTCTAAACAAGGTTCCTTACAGCAGCAAATTAAAGTTGCTCTTTTAATCTGGAATAGATGGAGAGTGACAATGTAAAGAATGACTCTTCTTGTAAATTATGTGGAAGTCAAAGACACCATTTTTGTTATTTAAAACTTATGCATAAGCTGTTAATTATTTTGATTTTGTTGATTCTCTTCGTCTCCTGTGGGCAGGGTCAGCAATCCACTTCTCAAAATGCCCTCCTTACTCCAATTCCAGTCCCCTCAAAAAAGACAAAAAAACTTAGTGACTTTGTTTCACGAATTGAGTACCTGAAGTTACCAGAAGATGCCAAAGTGGCTCGTGTGGATAAAGCACAGGAATACAATTCGCTTTATTTCTTTGGAGACTTTGAACTGGAAAAGGGTATCTCACTAATTGATAGTGACATGAAATTGGTGGCCAATATCAATAAGTGGGGAGAAGGGCCTGGTGAATATCTGAGTATTGTGGATTTCACGATCAATAAAGACCAGAAGACCGTGGATGTTTTATCAAATCACAAACTAATCCGCTATGACTTTCAGGGAAACTTTTTGAATGAGGTTAAGCTTCCCTTCTTTTTCTACAAAATTCAACATATCCAAGGAAACGACTATTTAGCCTATATTCCAAAAGTATCACATGCAGACTTGCAGGGACCCGATAGTATTTCCATTTTGTGGGTATGGGATATTGGCACCAATCAAACAGCCAGGGTAGCCTCCCCTCTTGAAACAATTAAAATCCCGTTTTTTACTGAAAGGAATAACTTAAATCTACAAAACGGAAAACTCCTATTCTCAACCAATTTCATGGATACCATCTATACTTATGATAAAGATGGGGAGTTATTGGAAAAACGGTTTTTCAATTCCGATAGACCCTATCTTCCTTTGGACATTATTGAAAGCTCAGCTAACCTAACTTTGGAGCAAAGCGAAAAGTATTACTACCATCAAGCCAATCTGTTGGAGGATGAACAGTTTTTTGTCACAAGACTCATTGAGAACGGCTATTTTACAAATCTTATTTTCTCCAAAAAACGAAACACAAGTGTGATTTTTTCGCAAGTTGAGAATGATGTGGATTTTGGATTCGATTGGATTATGCCTGTTTTGTTAACAGATGGAATCCTGATGTCAATAAGCGAATCCTCATTTTTAGTTTCTCATCTTGAAAAAGGTGGGATTCCTAAAGAAAGCCTCTTTAACAAATTTGCCAAAGATTTGACTGATAATTCCCCGATGGTATTAACCAAATACTATTTGAAATAGCCTAAAATTCAGGAACAAAGGCAAAATTTTTCCTTCTAAAAAGCTGAACCAAATAATTGCTATTTACTGAATTTCAAGAGGCAGTATTTAATCGGAAGATTACCGCTTAGGCGCCAGATTTGGATAGTCGGTGATGATCCCGTCCACTTTCATATCAAGAAGTTTGTTCATCTGCTCGGTGGTATTCACGGTCCAGGGAACTACCTGCATCCCTTTTTCATGAAGAATTTTTACCGTCTCAGCAGTTAGAAGCGGGAATGCCGGGGAATAAATCTTCGGCTGAAAACCGAGTTCGGCAAGTTGCTTTTCATATTCGGCTGCATTGGAAACCAACATCGCCAGGACCACATTCGGATAGGTTTCATGGATGTATCGGATGACTCTGAAATCAAACGACTGAATATTGACCCGCTCCAATCCAATCGTCTCCGAGATCAACTTCACCACTTGATCAGAAAACTCTGCTACGCCGGGATGGTAGATTCCATCTCCTTCCGGTGAACTCTTGATCTCGATGTTATAGGATGGTTTTGTCAGGTTGTTGTCTTCCGCATATTTATCCACCACTGCGAATACATCCTTCAGTTTGGGTTTGGTTGCGTAAAATTTCACCTGCTTTGGAAAATTCGCCTGATACTTAGTCCCGCAATCGTAGCCTAAAACCTCCTGATAGGTCATTTTATAAATATTATGACTTCGATCCGAGGCAGGAATCTCCTTTCCCTTCGGATCCAGGCAAATCACCGGATTCATAAATGGCTCATGCGAAAGGATCACTTCCCCGTCGCTTGTCACCGCAAGATCTACTTCCAATCGGGTCGAACCCAATTCCAATGCTTTGATCATTGCCGGAATGGTATTTTCGGGCATCAGGCCTCTCGCGCCACGGTGGCCTTGAAGGTCGTATGTGAATTGAGCTTGGCTGGACAAAGGAGATATAGCTAAGAGAAAAAGAAGGATTTTGCGCATATCCAAAAATAGAGGATTTTGTGGTTTTGGAGGGCTTTGTGAAATTAGGAAATGGTTAATTAAAAAAGCCACTTCGAAAAGTGGCTTACATTCTTATTCCTCTACCGTCGCATACAGATCAAACTCTGTCGCTTCGAAAACCTTGGCCTGGACGAAGTCGCCAACTCTGCAATAGAATTTCGACGCGTCGATCAGCACTTCATTGTCCACTTCTATCGAGTCAAACTCCGTGCGGCCAACGAAGTATCCGCCTTCTTTTTTATCAATCAGGACTTTATACGTATTGCCGATTTTCTCCTGATTCAAATCGTAGGAGATTTGCTCCTGCACTTCCATCAGATGATTTGCCCGCTCTTGCTTTTCTTCCTGCGAAAGCAAATCTTCCATTCCAAAGGCATGGGTATTTTCCTCGTGTGAATAGGTAAACACTCCCAATCGCTCAAATTTCATCCGCTCCACAAAGTCCACCATTTCCTGGTATTCCTTATCTCCTTCGCCCGGATGACCGGCAATCAGGGTTGTTCGGATCGCGATCTCAGGGATCATCGCACGAATATTGTGAATCAGTTCTTCCTGCTTTTCTCGGGTCGTGCCTCTTCTCATTGCTTTCAGCACATCAGTTGAACCGTGCTGAAGGGGAATATCCAGGTACTTGCAGATGTTCGGACGCTCTTTCATCACATCGATCACATCCATCGGAAAACCCGTCGGATAAGCATAGTGAAGCCTGATCCATTCGATTCCCTCCACATCCGAAAGTGAGCGAAGCAAGTCCGCCAGATTTCTCTTTTTATAGATATCAAGTCCGTAATAAGTCAGATCCTGCGCGATCAGAAGTAATTCCTTGGTTCCGCCGGCAGCTTTATGCTTTGCCTCTTTCACCAGTTCCTCAATCGGTCGGGAGATATGTCCGCCACGCATCAGCGGAATCGCACAAAACGAACAAGGTCTGTCGCAACCTTCGGAAATCTTCATGTACGCGTAATGTGCCGAATGAGTCAGCAATCGCTCTCCCACCAACTCATGCTTGTAATCTGCTTTGAATTTCTTCAGAATGGCTGGCAATTCCCTTGTACCAAAAAATGCATCAACCTGCGGAATTTCTTTCTCCAGATCATCTTTATAGCGCTGCGAAAGGCAACCCGTCACGTACACTTTGTCCACCAATCCCTGCTCTTTTGCCTCCACATATTGCAGAATGGTATCAATCGACTCTTGCTTGGCATTGTCGATAAACCCGCAGGTATTGATAATGACGATGTTATTGTCCTGAGAATTGGACTCGTGGCTTGCATCGATTCCATTTCCCCGCAATTGGGTCAATAAAACCTCCGAATCCACCAGATTCTTGGAGCAACCCATCGTGATGATGTTGACTTTATCCTTTTTTAACGTTCTCGCTTTCACAGATTTCCTTCTTTTTGAGGGGGCAAAGGTAGACAAAAAACTGCTATGCAGTTTTTTGATTGGAAAATTGAAAGATTAAACATTGAAAAATTACTCGTCCCTCCATCGCTTTATGACAAAACCCAATTCCACCAATCCGAGGAATGCATCAATTTTCAAATCTTCCAATTTTGAATTTTTTCAACTTCCACTTAACATTTTGATAAAACAACCTTAACCTGGCCTTTCAAGCTCGGGGAAAAAGATTGCCTAATTTTGAATCATACAGCAACTACTTTTTAACTCCTTGCATTTATTTTTTGCCCCGACTAACCTCGGGGCATTTTGCAAAGGGGCCTCAAATTACTTTTGCCGATTTGCTTCCTTCCAGTACCTTAGAATGGAAATTTGAATCAGATGGAAATCAAAGCACAAAACGCCCAAATCTTAACTTTTGACAGAAAAACTTATTCGGACGAAACACTTCTGGCGCTTTACGAATCTCTGATCATGCCGCGCCGGATCGAGGAGAAAATGCTGATCCTGCTTCGTCAGGGCAGAATCTCCAAATGGTTCAGCGGTTGGGGACAAGAGGCGATCTCAATCGGTGCGGTGAATGCGCTGCATCCGGATGAATTCATTCTTCCGATGCACCGGAATCTGGGGATTTTCACAGGAAGAAATATGCCGCTTGAGCGCTTGTTCGCCCAGTTTCAAGGCAAAAAATCAGGTTTCACCAAAGGCCGGGATCGCTCTTTCCACTTCGGAAGCATCGAGCATCATGTCGTTGGGATGATTTCTCATTTGGGTCCACAGCTTGCGATCGCCGACGGAATAGGTTTGGCAGATAAGCTTTCGCAGGAAAAGAAAGTAACGCTGGTTTTCTCCGGCGACGGGGCAAGTTCGGAAGGTGATTTTCACGAAGGTCTGAACGTGGCTGCTGTCTGGAAACTCCCGGTTATTTTTGTCATCGAGCATAACGGTTACGGTCTTTCCACTCCAAGCGAGGAGCAGTTTGCTTTCAAATATTTCACAGAAAAAGGCCCGGGCTATGGAATGGAAACCCTCCGAATCCAGGGAAATAATGTGCTGGAAGTGTACGATTCGATCCTGCGACTTGCGGAAGATATCCGGCAAAACCCAAGACCTGTGCTGGTGGAAGCGATTACCTTTCGAATGCGCGGACATGAGGAGGCTTCCGGCACCAAGTACGTTCCCAAGCATTTGATGGAGGAATGGGCAAAGCTTGATCCGGTGGACACCTACGAAGCCTATCTGGAATCCATCGGCGTCCTGGACGAAAACACCAAGGAAAAACTCAATAAAAAAGTGAAGAAAGCCATCAACGACGGACTGGAAATTGCTTTCGCGGAAGAAGAAATCACGCCAAGGTTGGATGAAGAACTGGCAGATCTGTATTTACCATATGCCCAAAAACTGGTTTCACCTTCGGAAAGCGGCTCCAAATCCGAAAAGCGATTTGTAGATGCAATCAGCGATGGACTTCGCCAATCGATGGAAAAGTACCCCAATCTGGTACTGATGGGTCAGGATATCGGGGAGTATGGAGGGGTTTTTAAAATTACCGATGGATTCAAAAATCAGTTTGGAGCAGATCGGGTGAGAAATACTCCGCTTTGCGAAAGTGCCATTATCGGCGCCGGACTTGGCCTTTCTATCCGAGGTTACAAAGCGATGGTTGAGATGCAGTTTGCTGATTTCGTCAGTGTGGGCTTCAATCAGATCGTAAATAACCTGGCAAAAATCCATTATCGATGGGCGCAAAATGCAGATGTCGTAGTTCGTATGCCAACCGGTGCAGGAATGGCTGCGGGTCCTTTTCACTCTCAGTCGAACGAAGCCTGGTTTTTTCACACACCCGGACTGAAAATCGTCTACCCTTCCAATCCTTACGATGCAAAAGGCTTGCTGAATGCAGCTTTGGAAGATCCGAATCCTTATCTCTATTTTGAGCATAAAGGACTTTATCGCTCGATCAGTGCAGAGATTCCGGATGAATATTACACGGTGGAAATTGGCAAGGCGGCGCTGTTGAAAGAAGGCGAACAACTCTCCATCATCACCTACGGAATGGGAGTGCATTGGGCAGTGAAAGCGGTAGAAGAACTGGAAATCTCAGCGGATATTCTGGATCTGCGAACGCTGCTGCCATGGGATCAGGAAGCGGTAAAAGCTACAATAAAGAAGACCGGAAAAGTGATTTTCCTCCATGAAGACACGCTTACCGGAGGAATCGGAGCGGAGATTTGCGCCTGGATTTCGGAGCATTGCTTCACCCTGCTTGATGCTCCTGTCATGCGTGAAGGAAGTCTGGATACGCCTGTTCCGTTTGCTCCTCCATTGGAAAAGCAATTCCTCCCGGTCGATCGATTTAAGAAGAAATTGAAGGAATTGGCGGAGTATTAAAGGGTTTTTGTTTTCGGTGATAAGGGTATAATTTCTCTCGATAACGCTTCGGGATTACACCCAGTCTCAATGAAGATTTGAATAACGGAATGAGGGCATTCAATCCTCCACCAACCGGATTTTATAAAACAGATTGTAATCTCGCTCCACTTCTCCCTCGGAGGCTTTGACGATCAAAGTACCATCTGAAATCCCTAAGTTCACATTGCCTTGGACGGGAAGGTCCTTTAAGATGCCAATTTGCTGATCGCCATTCAAGACAATGTAGCGTGGGTTTCTATACTTTGCCACAGCTTTCCTCCACTCCGGATCTTGGTGGTAATTTTCCCCTTTGGCACGAAACTCATTAAAAACATCTTCCGGAACCGCCGTATTAAAAATCACCAACTGGAAATCTCCAAAACTTTTTACATCGCTAAAGGATGGATAAAGAAGGTTTTCACGAGATGGGTCAGGAATCCCCTGATTTCGATCAGGATGAGACAGAGTGACAGCTTTTTCATTTATGAATGAATTACCATCCAAATCATACAGGAAAAGTTGATCGCCTATCGGAGGAAGAACTGCCGCCTTCTTTCCTTTTGGATCAAAAGCCAGAAAAGGAAAACTCTGCCCTATCCAGCGATTGGATTTTCGAGGAATCCAGTTTTCTGAATATAAACTCAGATAAGAAATTGAATCCTCACTCACATCATAGAAATAGCCTGTTTTCACCTGACTATAAAAGCCTCCTCCAATTTTGTCAGGATCCGCATCGGCAGGATTGTATGAATTCACTTCTTCGCCAAGGATAAACTCTTTGCCATCTTCTTCCCAAATGGAAAAAGTCTGTCTGTAAAAAGAGATAAAAATGGAAGTCAAATCTGTAGCAGCGCCTTTAAATTTCTCCAACTTTTCAAAGTTTCGGTCAAAAACGTGAAAGTCCATTGTCGCAGACATTTCTTTGAAAACAAACCGATCCTTTCCCAAAAATCGCCCTTCCCAAATAATTGGAACTTGATTGGGGCCCTCTCCTGCCAGCTCTATTTCTTCGATCAATTCACCCTTCCCATTCACAAGAAAGATTTTACCCCCACGCAGCTCCTTCATAAGATATTGATCAAGCTCCTCTTGATAATCTAAAATCACCAAATCCTCCAAGACCTCCACCATCATAGAATCAACCACTTCAAACTGAATTTCTCGAACAGGATCAATCTCTGAATTACTGGTTTCCTCTTCGGAGCAGGAAAAAAGTAGAATTGCAAAAAGGACGATTAGAGTGGGAGAAGAGGATTTTATCATAGCAAGAAGTTAAGGCTTAACTGTTAGTCGCAGAAAGCGGGATTTATAGGACAAGCCAAATGGATTATCCCAACAAATTAAAAATAAGGGTTGAAACGTTGATACTCATCCATTTTCTCTGACTTTGAAAAGCATATCCTGCCGATTGATCAGTTTAAGAAGAAATTGAATGAATTAGCGGAGTATTAAATGAGCTTCAATCGGGCTTTTTGACTAGTATCGGTCAAAGAGTTGCAAATATTTTCAACAACTCTTCCTAAGGTAGAATTGGCATCTACCAAGTGTAAAGCCAATCAAAGATTGAAAATCCTGTTATCTGGGTTCGGTTGATTTTGTTCTCTGTGTTTCTACTCTTTGAAAATAAAATCAAAAAAAATGTAAACAAAACTTGACTTTTGTAAAGTCTTGTTTACATTTGTAAAGTAAACTTTACACTAATATTATGGAGCTAATGAAAATTGAACGAAACAAAAGAGTGAGGAAACTGGCACTTTGGACCTGGAATTGGATGGCCACTATGGCTATCGCTACTTTTGGCCCAAAATTTATTTGGGATGACCATGAATTTCTATCCATTTTCTCCCTTTTGGTGAATTTTACAACCGGGATCATTATGATCTTGGCCAATCGAAACTTGTTCAATCATTTTGATGAACTTGAGCGCAAAGTCCACTTAGAGGCAATGGCTTTAACGCTTGGATTGTCCGTGGTCGTAGGTCTGAGCTTCTCTCTTTTGGACCAACAAAACTATATTCCATTTGAGGCGGAAATTAGCTATTTGGTGATGTTTATGGGGATCACCTATCTGATAGCTTCTGTGGTAAACTCGAATCGATTCAAATGAAAAATCGAATTCGAGAATTGAGGGTAGAAAGAAATATGACCCAGGAAGACCTTGCTGAAATCATTGGGGTATCTCGTCAGACAATCAATGCCATTGAGAAAGAAAAATTCGATCCCAGCTTACCCACTGCCTTCAAAATGGCGAGGCTCTTTGAGAAAACCATCGAGGAGATTTTTAGCTTTGATTGAATTTTTTGTTTAAACACAAAACCCTTCGTTTAGGAACGAAGGGTTTTTTGAGATTAGCATGACAAAGGATTGGTGTTGGGTTTTTGAGTAGATCACCAATCCCAAAAACTTTAACTCTTGTAATCCTACCATTGAAAAAACATAGACTCCTCTAAATAGGAGAGAAACGTGGGCCAAAATTATTGGAATGTTCTTTTCTCCGTAACAACCACCACTCCTTATCATAGAATTGGCTCAGTTCCATAGGACCAAAATAATATTTAAATCTTACCTATCCAGGTTCGCGATTTCAAATCCCGAATTGCTCAAACAGCCTAATTTTTTCAATGAATTCCCCTCTGATTTTCTTATTTTCAGGTTATCAAGGGCTTAAACTTTTTTCATATGAACCGATTGCTCTGCTTCCTTTTGCTTCTTTCCATTTTCCAAACTGACCATTACCAAACCCTGCGCAATGACATGGTCAAGACCCAATTGGAAGCCCAAGGCATCCATAATCCATCCGTACTAAATGCAATGCGGAAAGTGCCTCGACACCAACTTGTACCCGGAAATGTCCGGCACTTGGCCTACGAGGATGGCCCGCTGCCAATTGGATACGGACAAACAATCTCCCAACCTTACATCGTAGCCTTTATGACGGAGGCGATCGATCCAAAACCCTGCATGAAGGTATTGGAAATTGGAACCGGATCGGGTTACCAAGCGGCAGTTTTGGGTGAAATAGTCGCTGAGGTTTACACCATCGAAATCGTCGAGCCTCTGGGCACCAAAGCACAAAAAGATCTGGAAAAATTGGGCTACAAGAATGTTCACGTCCGTGTGGGTGACGGGTATAAAGGCTGGCCCGAACAAGCACCTTTTGATGCGATCATCGTAACCGCTGCACCGGAGAAAGTACCCCAACCTTTGATAGATCAATTGAAAGAAGGCGGGAAAATGATCATCCCTGTTGGATCAAATGCAAATACACAAGAACTCCGGCTTTTGGAAAAAAGGAAAGGAAAAATCCGCACCACCTCATTACTTCCTGTCCGTTTTGTACCCTTCACACGAGATACTCTGAAATGATAATCAATGCGAGAATCTCTTCCAATAGCCCACGCTCCGAAAGTAACTGCGATAATCCTTAGGCTGTGCCATTCCAGGCTATACGCATGAAACCATTTCAACGGTTCTTGATTTACTGGTCTCTCTGAAAAATTGGTGTTTGACGCTTTTTACCTGAGATTTTTCATCCAATTGGATTAGTTTAGCGAGAGTCAATTGGTTGGGGAAAGAATACTAACCCGGGTACCTAATTGAAAAAAATCAACAATAAACAGGAAAACCCATGACCAAAAAACGAATATTCTTCACCGGCGGATCGGGAAAAGCAGGAAAGCACGTGATCCCTTACCTGCTTGGGCAAGGACACCGCGTGATGAATGTTGACCTGACACCTTTGAATTATCCGGGGGTGGATAATCTGCAAGCGGATATTACGGACTCCGGACAAATGTTTAATGCCATGAGTTCGTATGCCGGGTTTGATGAGATGGAACCGGGTACCGGCGTACCAAAATTTGATGCAATCGTCCATTTTGCTGCCGTGCCCAGGATCTTGATCAAACCTGACAATGAAACTTTTCGGGTCAACACCATCGGTACCTACAATGTGATTGAAGCGGCTGTCAAGCTTGGAATCAAAAAAATCATCATTGCTTCCTCTGAGACTACCTACGGAATCTGTTTTTCGGATGGTCAAACCGATCCTCATTCCCTGCCCTTGGAGGAGGACTATGATGTCGATCCCATGGACAGCTATGGATTGTCGAAAGTGGTAAATGAGAAAACAGCCCGCAGTTTTCAGCGGCGGTCAGGTTTTGATATTTATGCACTGCGAATCGGAAATGTAATCGAGCCTCTCGAATACTCTGAACTGTTTCCCAATTATTTCAAAAATCCTGAAGTGCGCCGCAGGAATGCGTTCTGCTACATCGATGCTCGTGATCTGGGTCAGATTGTGGATTTATGCTTGCAAAAAGATGACTTGGGTTTTCAGATTTTCAATGCCGGCAATGATCACAACGGGGCGATTATCCCCAGCAAAGAATTGGCTGACCAGTTTTTCCCGGGTGTGCCGATTACCCGTGAATTGGAGGAACATGAAGCCTTGTTTTCAAATCGCAAAATCCGGGAAGTCCTTGGGTTTAAGGAAGAGCATAACTGGCGGAAATACGTAAAAGGGGAATAGTTGCCGGTTTGACAAGCCTTTCAATTTTGACTCAACTTCCCTTTGTTTATTTGATCAGCAATTTTGGTTTGCGGAGAATAATCTTCCGGGGTTGATGAAGAATATGCTTTTTGCCTAATCTCACTTTAAATCCACCCTATCTATGTTATGGAATCTACCTCCCACCCCTCTTCCAAAGTAAAACAGGCAGCACCCAAAAGACTCCCACCAAGCTGAATACCAATCCCCCGACAGTTCCGATCGCAAGTGAAAACCAGAACACTTCATTCTGACCTTCCAGCAGAAAGGGAATCAATCCGAAACAGGTTGAGAGGATGGTCAGCAAAATCGGGATTGCCTTGCCGGCAACTGACTTCAGCACATTTCGATTGTAATTTCCCTGCGTCCGATTGTTCAAATCGTTGACAATAAATATCCCGGCATTCACAGCCAATCCGCCCAGCATCACAAATGCCGCATATCCTCCCTGATCAAAATAGAAATCAAACAGCGAGAAGATTAAAAACAGCCCTACGAAACTGATCGGAATAATGCTGATGATGTAGAAGGGCTGTTTGAGGTTTTCAAAAAGTATGGTACAAATCACAAAAATCCCGATGATCAACAAGCCCAGCAATCCATATTGCCGCTGGGTCTTCTCGAAGTTCCAATCCCAGCCCTGCTTGCTTGCCTCATACCCGATCGGCATGACTTGTTTCATCTCCTCCAACACCTGATCGAGGTATTCGTTTCCAAACTTTCCCGATCCCATGTATTCAAAAGAAACTACGCGGATGTATTGTCGGTCTTCTTTATGAAGCGCATTGGTGGTGGTTTCCTTGGACAAAGTCCCGTAGTCTGAGATTTTGAAAATCCTGTCTTCTCCTCCGATCAGCCCCTTTTGCTCCAGGTCAAACTTGCTGAATTTCTCAGCCTGCTTTTCACGGATTACCAACCCGTAATTTTGATCATCCAGCGTCACAAAAGTCGATGGGCTCTGCGGTTTGGACATGTCCTGAAGCGCATTGATGAGCTCAAATTGGTTGGTTTCGCCCAGCGCGATTTGATTTTGGTTGAGCCGGAGCACGTATTCCTCCGTCTTTTGCTCATTGTAGCCAAGCCGTTCGTTCGTATTTACCTCCGGAATTCGCTTATGGGCGACGAGCTTTTCCGCCAGGACATTGGATTGCCGTTCGAGTTCATCAAAATTGTACCCTTTCATTTCCACCCGGAAACTCGGGATTCCTTCGCCTCCTCCGCCCGTGTAGAATCCTTGACCCACTCCGTAAATATTCCATTGCGCCCCACTCCAGTCGGTCGATTTCACCGAGAGTTTGCCTTTTAGCTGATAGGGCAAAGCCGACTTTTCATACGCTTCCTCAAAGGTGATCTCGATCTGAGCACTTTGGCCGGACATCACATAGGTGACAAACTGATCGATTCCCTTCACGTCCTTCAGATAGGCTTCAAACTCCCGCATGATGAAATCCATCTGCTCCAGCGTATTGCCAAAAGGAAGCCTTGCGGTAATGTATAACCGGGTTTTCTCAGCTTCCCGGTAAGAAGATTTTTCATAAACTCCCCGTACGAACATCCGCATCGAGCCTCCAAGTGCTTTGTCCACCCACGGTCTGATTTCTTCCTGGTAGAAGGTATTTCCCACCGTCTTATTGTACCATTCCTGACCTTCCCATTTCGCAGGAAGAAAGAAAATCGGTGTCCCAAAAAGCAGGACCAATCCAACCAGAAATGATTTTCGATATCTGGCTGTCCACGAGATTCCCGTTTCAAATCTCTGAAGAGAGCGCACCCGCTTTCGCAACTTGGCGACAGAAAGCCCACGACCTTTTTGGATGGTTTCTTTGAAAAGCACTTCGTAAAAGGCAGGCGTGAAAAACAAAGCAATCACCAAACTCACCCCGAGCATCACCGAGACCACAATGGAAAACTCCGTGAGATTCTTTCGATCCTCTTCCGGCAGAAAAAACACAATCATCAAAGCCGCAATCGTCGTGAGCGAAGCCGCCAAAAGTGCCAGAAAAACCTTGCGATTTCGGTATTTGTGCAGGTGATCCATCATCACGATCGCATTGTCCACGATCAATCCAAAACTGATCGTCAATCCCGCCAGCGAGTACAGGTGAATATCTACTTTGAGAAAATAAAGGATAATGATGCTTAAGCTGAGGTTGACCACAATCCCTGCGAAAAGAATGCTGAGGTATTTGAGGTTTCGATTGATCAGGAAAATGAAAAGAACCAGGATCAGGATCGAAAGTCCCGACCGCTTGTAGATTTTAGTGAGTTCCTTTTCCAGGTATTCGGTATCGTCATTTTCCAGCCTTACTTCAAACCCTGCCGGAAGTGATCCTTTGGCGGCCTCCACAGATGCCTTCAGATTTTTGGCCAGCAACACCTTGTTTATCCCATCACGATTAAAGACCGAAACCGTCACCGAATTATTCCCATTGATCCGATAAAACGAGTTCGGTTCTCCTTCCTCGAGGGTAAGTTTGGCCAGATCCCGCAACCGGATATCGAGTCCGTCCACTCGTCTGATCATCAGATTTTCGAGTTGCCGGAGATCCTTCAGCGATTGATCCACCTGAACAAAAAGCGTCTCTCCTCTTTCGTTGGGAACCGAACCGGGAAAAGACCTTCCAAATGACTGGGTGATTTTCTGATTCAGTTCCGTCTTGGTGATCCCAAAAGCCTGCATCTTCTGAATGTCAAAGGTGACAAAAACCTGCAAATCATTCGCTCCGCGGACGGTCACTTCCTCCACCTCGGCATACCGGGTGAGTGCAGGTTTGATCACATCCTCTGCGATCTTTTTGATTTCGAAAGACGCGAAAGGACCGTTAACGCTGTATGTCAACACCGGAGTTTTGAAATCATTTCGGGCTTCTGCCGATTGAGTCACCAGCGGGTAACTCACCCGCTGATCCAGTTGCGGATAGATCTGACGGATAAGGGCTGAGACTTCAAATTTCTTGAGCTCCATATCCGATTTCTTGTCAAATCTGAGGGTAATCGAGCCCCGGTCATAGTTGGAGACCGAGCTGATTTTCTTTAACTCAGTAAGTTGGGAAAAAGCGCCTTCCAGAGGTGAAGTCGCGAGTTTCTCCACGATCTCGGGAGAAGACTGAGAAATAAAATAACTGACTGTGAGGACAGGTTCACGCTCACGCGGATTCAGGTCCACCGAAAGCAAAGGAACTACTGCGAATCCCAGGATCGACAGCACCACAAATGCGATCAGGATTCGGAAAGGCGTCATGGCTTAGTTAATTGGCCTCTTTTTGGAACAAAAAACCAATATGCCAAGGGCACAAAATAAAGTGCTGTCACTGTCCCGATGGTCAAGCCTCCAATCACCGCAAGCACAAGTGGCCGTTGCAAATCCGCTCCAAGCCCGCTGCTGAAAATCGTGGGAAGCAACGCCAAAATCGTGGTCACAGAAGTCATCAGGATTGGCTTTAGCCGGATCTGACCTGCCTCATGCAGGGCCAGGCTCAGGCCTGCGGAAAAAGAAACAGATTCCAGATCCGCATATTTTTCCCGAAGGCGGTTGATGGTGTCGATTTTCAGGATCGCATCATTGACCATGATCCCAAGCATCACCACCATCCCGATGGCCGACATCACATTCAACGTGGCGCCTGCCAGCCAAAGCACAAAAAACGCACCCCCAACTCCCATCGGAAGCGTCAGCACGATGATGATCGGCTGTATAAAACTTTCAAATTGGGCTGCAAGAATAAAATACAGAAGCAAAACTGAAATCATCAGAATCCCCGCCAGCTGACGGATATTCTCCCTGTCCGCAAAAAACTGCCCGGTAAGTTCCATCCCGAGGTTTTTGTCATTTCCCCAGCGGATAAATTCATCGCTGAATTTCTCCGGATCTTCCCCATTGACCAAGACAGATTGGTAGATGCCTCCTTTGTCTGCGGTCAGATATTTATAGTGATCCTCGTAGCGATAGTCCACAAACTCACCCAAAATATAGGAAGTGCTGTCGGTGGCAAAGACCCGTGTCGTTCTTAGCAAATCCTCAAATTGCGCCTGCGATTCCTTGAGCCGGATCGGTGTGATCTCCCCAAATCTTCGGATGTCTGTGATCGTAAATGTGCCAAAGAGCTTGGAAAGCTGTTGCTGAACAGACTCCACCGGAATCTGGTATGTGGCCAGTTTTTCCGTTTTTAGCAAAAAAATAACCGAAGCCTCTTCCTGCAAACCCGGACCGAGTTCCCATTGAGCCGTCGGCAACTCCTTCAGCCAGGGATCGAGTTTATCCGCTTCAATGGGCTTTTTGGCAGCAAGGTCTTTCCATCTCACTTCGAAATAGGGGGTATTGGAACTGAAGAGCTGATCAAATGCATTAGGTGCGTCTCCAAGGGTAAAGCTCGCTCCCGGATAGTCTTTTCGGAGTTTGGCTCCCAGGTTTTCTACTTGCTGATCTTTTTCTTCCTGAGAGGGGAAAAGCAAATAGAGCAACGAACGCTGAATGGAGTTTTCTCCATCAAAAAGCAAAAACTGACGCACCCCCACTTCACTTTCTGCCTGAAGGTAAGTTCCTTCCAGACTTCGGATCAAGCCAAGGGTTCTGTCTTTATTTTCCGCAGGACTGATCGGCTCATTCCAATCAATCTCAAGGGTCGCATCCGCTTTGTCGATCACCGGCAATCCTGCGGTATCCAGCAACAGAACAAAGAGCAAACTCGCCGGAATGAATAAAATGAAAAGCCCGAAAGAGAATTTCTTTCTCGCATTCACCAATTCATATCCTTTCTCATAGACTGCCAACACCCACTTGAAAAAAGGCGCTTCTTCGGTGTTCTCTACCTTTTCATCCTTGCGGAAAACCAGAAGGTAGAGCAAAGGCAACAGGATCAAGGACACCAAAAGCGAAACAGAAAGAATCGCTGTGACGGCAACAGCCTGATCGTAAAATAAGGCTCCGGAAATCCCGCTCAGAAAAACCAGCGGCACAAAAACTGCCAGGGTGGTCAGCACAGAACTGATTACAGCACCCATGACTTCATCGACTCCTGCCACGCAAGCCTCAAAAATCGACAGACCGGATTCCCGCTTTCGGGTGATATTGTCCAAGACGATGATTGCATTGTCGATCTGCATCCCAATTCCCAGCGCAAGTCCGGAGAGGGAAATGATGTTGATCGAAATCCCGAAAAAGTAGAAAACCAGGAAGCTGATCAACAGGGAAGTGGGCAAACTCACTCCGATGATGACCGGAATCCGGAAGTTTTTCATAAACAGGAAAAGCACAGCAAAGGCAAACACACCTCCAAAAAGCAAACTTGTCTGAAGATTGGAAATGGCAGCATCGAGGAGACTGGACTGATCCTGCGTGATCTCAAAATCAACCTGAGGATAATCAGCCTTGAACAGTTCGATCGACTTTTTGAGTTCTGGGATGAGTTCGTTCATTTTGGCGGATGCCTGCTTGTGCACCGTGATGACCAGCCCTTCCCGGTCGCCAAAAAGGTGGTAACCCATCATTTCCTGAGTTTCGTAGCCCACCTTGGCCAATCTTCCCAGCGGAATGATCGCTCCCGCGGAGGATCTTACCGGAAGTTTTTCAATATCTGCCGGCGTATCCACCCGCGTGGCCAATCTCAGGTAATAGCGAAACTGACCGTCTTTGACACTGATGCCGGGGAGCTCGCTATTTCCGGCTTTGATCGCTTCGATCAGATCTTGCTGTGTCATCTCCAGCGCAGAGAGTGCAAGTTCGTCCGGCTCCACGGTGATGATCCGTTCTTTCTTTCCGTTGATATCTACCAGAGAGACACCCGGAAGCTGCTCGATTCGTTTTTTGAGGACATTTTCCGCCAGGAGACTGACCTCCACTTCGCTGATTCCTTCCTTTGGCACCACCTGAACCCGGGCCACCGGAATATCACTGGTGTTGATGCGGATGACTTCGGGTCGCCTCAGATCCTGCGGCAGGGAATTGGTCAACCGGTCGATTTTCTCATTGACATCGATGTAGGCAAGTTCCATCCGGGTGGAATAATCAAAAGTGAGCCGAATGGTGCCAAGCTCCGAACCTGCTTTGCTCTCCATCTGATCCAGCCCGGTCAGGGTGATCAAGCCTTCCCGGATCGGACTGAGGACATTTTGCTCAATTGACTCCGGCGAGGCGTTTGGGTAATTGACCTTGACCACGATCT
Source organism: Algoriphagus sp. (assembly GCA_029945945.1). Classification (GTDB taxonomy): domain Bacteria; phylum Bacteroidota; class Bacteroidia; order Cytophagales; family Cyclobacteriaceae; genus Algoriphagus. The sequence continues at coordinate 23,826 of JAQSDM010000011.1, forward strand.
GAGGTACATCGATGGGCGACAGCAGCGAAACTGGCAGCGTGCGGAAGACGATGACCGAAAAAACCAGAAGGGCCAGAAAGCACATGAAAACTGCAATCGGCCTGGCTAATAAAAATCTTACCATGGCTTAATCCTTGACGATTTGGACCGGAGCCTGATGGGCGAGCTGCAAGTTATTGGTCGTGATGACGGTACTGTTTTCCGGTATTCCATCGAGAATCTCCACTTCCTGACCGTTGTCTTTTCCCACTTCCACATAATTCCATTTGGATTCTTTCCCGTTTTCGACCGTGAAGACCACTGCTCTTCCGGATCGAAAAACCAACGCATCCTTTGGCACCACCAGACTATTGCTTTGCGGGGAACGGATGATCGCGCGGGCATTCATTCCCGGAAGGAGATTTTTATTGGCGGTAAGCGAGATGGAAACCTGCACAAGTCCTGACTCATCCACCATCGGATTGATTGCAGTCACCCGACCGATAAGTGCGGTTTGGGATGCGGAGATGGGGAAGACTTCCGCCTTCTGATTGAGACTGATCAGGGGAATGTCTGATTCCAGGACCTTCACCCGAAGAATGAGTTGATCCGTCCCGAGAATCTGGGAAAACTCCTGATTCTTGGCAACCAGACTTCCTTCTTTGAATTTGATATTGGCAACTTTTCCGGAGATCGGCGCTCTCACCTCGCACCGCTGGAGATTGAGTTCGGCCTCTTTCAGCTCGACTTCGGCAAGAGACCAACCACTGTTTACTTTGATTTTCTCCTCCACCGCACGTACGATTGCAGGATCTTTGGATTGCAAAACTCCATAAAAATCGATCTTGAGTACTTCGTATTCAGCTTTGGCTTTGATAAGGGCGATCTTGGCTTTTTCAAGTCGAAACTCCGCCTCCATAGGATTGAGTCGGGCGAGCACCTGTCCTTTGGATACCAGTTGCCCTTCTAGAACCATCACATCAGCCAGATATCCGTCTTGCTCAATGATCATTTTGGCTTCACTTTGAGCTTCCAGTTTCCCGGTGGCATTGATCAGGTAGTCAAAGCTTTTCCGCTCGGCATTGGCCACTCTTACTTCGGTGGCGGCAACTTCGTTGCGGAAGCTTTCGGCAGGGATTTCCTGAGAACTTTCTTCCGCCTTGGAGCAGGAGAAAAGAAGAAGGATAAATCCGCAGAGGCAAAAGGGATGAAAAATTTTCATTGGGGTAGTATTTCAAACAAGTCAACTAAGATATAATTTAATGCATGAAAATCTAATCCGGTTAACATATTTTTAGGTGATACCTGATCATTTAAAGGTGAACCGCTTGAGGTAGAGATTTTGATCGTAATACTCTCTAAGAGCGTAAATCATTAACTTCCTTTAAATTTTAAAACAAGATCTTCTGCGCTACTTAAACAACCTGGACATACTGCATTAGGGATTATTACATATGGCGTATTAAGTTCAAAATTATCATCAGTTAAATTTAAAAATTTACTGACTCTAAATTCAAGTGATCTATTGCAACTATTTAAGCTTAAAAATATCAAAAACAAGTAAATCTTCATTGTATGTCTGGATCTTTTCAATATAGATTTTTCCGTCATGAAAGAAAATTGATTGAATATAGTATTCATATGGTGGGAATTTGATAATATCCTTAAAATTAAATTCACTGTCGAGGATTAAAACAGAAAATGGGCCAAATGATTTTTTTAAACCGTCACCAAACTCAATGGTTTCATTTGGAATTGGGTGATTTATTATTCTATAATATAACTTGTTATATGGATCATACTTTATAAAGGAATAATATTCCTGCCTCATCTGGTGGTTAACTTCCTCCAAAATATCTAAAGTAAATTTTCCCTCCTTTTCAGAAATAGGATCTACATTTATAGATAGATAATTTTTATAATTTTTTCTTATTAAATTTCCGATTTTAAAATCATAAACATATAAACTATTATCTATAGGATAACTCAAGACCATCAAGCTATCCTTTACATTAAAATCATGATAGACTTGAAAAAATTGAACACCCCAAATAGCCCCTTTATAACTGTCTGGATAAGAAATATCATAAGCCTTTGAATTATTATCTAAATTCAGAAATAAAAAGGAGTTTTTCGGAAAAGTATCATTATTAAAATACTCCCTTTCTGAACCCCAACTGTTAAAAATTAAATTTCCTGAAATCATTCCCAATGGCCTGCCACTATTAACTTCTGGCCTAACTGACATTAAGTCACTTTCAATATTTATCCTATTTAAAACATTCTTATGTGAATTTAATATGGAAAGCTGAGCTAGACCATAGGAGTATAAAAACAAAGAATCCTCATTTACAAAGTAATAAGAAGAAATACTCCCTACACCATCAGGTCCTTCAATTGGAAATTTTAAAACTTCCATTAATCCTGATGTATTTATATCATAAAAATAAAGTGAATTACTATTTTTATTTAAAAAAGAAAATACATCCTTATTTTTCCACTTATTAATGTAAGAATTAGTATTTCGGCCATTAGACAAACTATCAAGACTAAATTGAACTGAATCAACTTTCTGCATTGTCATGCTCTGTCCAGTGAAATAACCTTCGCTTTTCTCTTTTTCAACACAAGAAAAGGAGAAAACAAAAAATAAAATAACTATATTTTTATTCATATAAGTATATTTAGGCGCGGTCTCCCGCCCCATAAATCATCCACCAACTCCTGGCTCAATTGTAGTGGTAAAACAGTGCTGATCCTCTGCTCTGGCAAGGCAAACATATTCCCCATTTTGAGTAAAACATCGTCCATCCGTACCTAGTCTATTTGTCATAGTGCAGTCTGCTTTTGCAGTGTTCGGACTAAAATAATTAGCAGAAAAAACGATACTAAATAATAAGATTTTCAAAAATGATTTCATAAAATTCAAATTAAATGTAATTACTCCTTTCGCACTCGCAGGGCGGAGCAAAAAATACCCTAAAAATCCAGACTTCGGTGCCGACCTTGATCTTTCGTTTTCAATATATCCCCCCCCCTACTATAAATGCAAGAGAATAGAGAATTATTTTAACTATTTTCTTTAAAAAAAATATTTTTATTAGTTTGACTTCTTTCCAATTGATTGTCAATAGCTTAGAAAATGATTCTAAAAAAACTTCAGAAATTCATATTTCCCTTAAACAGCTTCGTAATTCTGAAAACCCAACTTCAGATATTTAAAAATGGAAGCAAAGTCTCAGTTGTCAAAACCCTCATCAAAGCTTAATCCTTTTCCACCAGCCAATCGAGTCTTTCCTGAAACGATATTTCGAAGAAGCATAGATTTGAGCTAGCATCTATTTTTTATTTGCTCTGAACTTGTAACTCACAATTACAGGATTCTTGTATTCTTTGTTCAAATCTTTGATGTCATTTTCCATGTATTCTTCCGGTGTGATGTAGACCAAAAGACGGTCTTCATCCAAATGAAATATTTTGTTCGGGAAAAAATCATTTCCCTTCAGAAGGAATGTTTTTTTCAACTTCTTGTCAAAGAAAGACAGGTTCCTCTCTCCTTGATCTCCCGACCATAGGAAGAATAATTTCTGAGAATTTTCAAATACTCGCCCCCAATGAAAATAGGGCCATTCAGTCATTATTTTCTGTCTTGACTCCATAATATCACCATCGCGGATTTCATCAGACAATCCCTTTTCTCCAAAATTCAAATAATACTTGGGAGAGAAGCCCCGCTCATCCACACTGTAAATAGTATCATTCATGGACTTGGCAAACAATACACCTTCTTGCCCTTTTGAAAATTCTTGTTCCACGGCCATATAGTCAGAATTGCCAAAATCATAAACCCAATTTGAAGAGTCAGCTGTGGAATCCCGCCCGGAGATTAAACCCAAAAAATGTTTTCCCGGACCAAAAGTTCTTCCGTCCAAATGATAAGCAAAGGTTTGATTCCCTAAAGTCGCGAAACTAACCGCTTGAAAATCCCCCAATCGCTCTTCCTTTTCGAAAGTCCCCAATTCAGAATCAAAAAAGAGCATCTTCCTTTGATTGACATCCAATATGATCACTTCTTCATCCACCAAATCAAAATCAAAGGGAAGAACATATTTACCCAAACCACTGCCACTTTCATTGATGCTGTAGATCAGATTTCCATTCCAATCAAACTTCTTAAGTGATTTTACGATGGTCTTATCCAGGACATAAATCCCGGTTTCATCCGACATGATTTTTTGAACTTCAGCGATAATACAGTCATCACAAAACTCAAGTTCTATAATTTCTTTCCCCTCAAACAATTCTTCCGGATCCAGTATTTCCTGGTCAAGACTTGGGATTTGCACCAATTCATTGGTTTCGAAAACAGGCTCCTTGGAGGTGCAAGAACTTATAAATAGTACTGCCGATAGGAAATAGAAAAGTCTGGAGATATGCATTTTATCTTAAAAGAATTGTTTTTTAGTTTATTTGATTTTCAATGTCTTGGAAAACGCTTAAATTAAGTCAAAAGGCAAGTTTCAGCTTTCCACTTTCCAAGTTTGCCATGGGCCATTTAAGTGGGATTCTTTTGTTTTTTTAATCCACCCGGATAGAATTGTATTCCTTTTCAAGGAATAAGAGATTTAAAGCAGCAAGACCTCGATAAGCTTTAACCTTCATTTCAAAATCATTTTTCAAAAACCCCAAGAGAAAATCTGAGAATTCTTTTTCTCTCCTGATTTTATCTAATGAGTGTCCGTCCCGAAACAAAATCAAAGTGCTCTCCGGGAAAAACTCCGCCAAGACATCCACGACTTTTGGATTTACCAATAGATTAAAAGCTCCTCCCAAAATCATCACATCTCCTTTGAAACTTAAGCCTGCATCATAGTTGATCCCCATGATAGGGAATTTCTTTTGGGAATAACCGGCCCGGATCGGCTCGCTTTTTTCTCTCAAATAATTTGAGATTGGATCAAATGAATTCCCTTTTTGCTCCAATCCGATAATATGCTCAAAGGATCGGACCGCAAAAGACATGGGGAACTTATCAGAAATAGATATCGAATCTGAGCTCTTTAGCTTGAATTCCTTCAAAGAATTTGAAATCAGGCTATCTCTCTTTGTCGGGGATAAGTTGAAATAATCATGGGAGGAGTGGTAAGCAAAATCAAAGAATTCAGCATCACTCAAATACGTAGATTGATTTTTAAAACTTTTTGAAAGATCCCAAAAACTTAGATTTGTCTGAACGTCCAGAAGGAGTGGATTGATACAAAGTAGCTTATTTACACTTTCTGAGTGGGTGGATAGATAGTGAAGGAAAAGCTCACCAGAAGATGAGAATCCTATTAGCGTCACTTTTCCTTCCCCAAGAATTTGTTGGCGAATAAGTTCGATGTCCTTGGCTACTTGGTTTTGATTTAACCATGTGTAGATTTTATCCCATTGTCCTTCTGCATTTTCTGTGATGAACTTTTTTAAATCTTCCGAAAAATATCTCCCGGAAATCTTCACCCAATTGAATTCCGCTTTAATCGAATCACTTAATTCAAAATCCTGATATGCCTTCTCGATCGGATCTTCTATGGAGAAAATAGTTTCCCTGCTACTATCAAATTGGTTTTCAAAATGATAGGTGATCGTAATTTTCCTGCTCTCAGGGTCAGCATGATCAAGCGGAACTTGAATCGTTTCTGCCATTGGATTGAAAAAAAGCGCAAAAATCAAATTAACCTGAGCGTTCATCCTTATTAATCGATCTGATCAAACTGAAAAACATGGAAAACCAGAAACTCTTCTGTTAGCTTTTCATTTTTGGGATGTGCCAAATTGAGATACAATCCATTTTCGTTGACAAACCAATTATTGATTTGATAGGTATAATTGGGTAAGCTGAATTTTGAGATGAAAGACATCTTACTGTCAAAAACACTGATTGACATTGCTTTTTCGGTAAATCCATGTTCCGCCAATGACTTATCCGGTGAGTCCCAGGTTCCTCTGTAAATTAAATTGCGCCAGTTATCAGGGATCGGAGTTAAAAAATGCGGATTATCAATCGCATGTAAATCAAAGGCACTGGGATCTTCCTGCGAAAGTAATTCTGGAATGAATTTCATTTCGTGAGATTTGCTTTCAAGCGTATCATTTGACTTATCATTGAGCGAAAACAAGGTGGATTCATATTGGAAATTATAAATCATTTCATCTGCCATGAAATCCTGAAAACCCAAATAGGTAATAAAGCCAACTCTGCCTTCGATTTCCTTGTAATGCTTCGAATGGGTAATGGGAAGTGCTCGAACCGATAGTGTTTCAATATTTACAGAAGCCACTAAAGGGAGAGAAGATTTTTCTTCGGGGCTAGATCCGTGCTGAACTAGAAAGAAATAAATGAGCTTTTCACTTTCGCGGTAGTTGAGCTTGAAATAATAATTACAAATCGGCTCGCCCAGGTCTTTTCCTGTGAAAAGATCATACAGATTGATCGTATTAGTTTTCTTCCCACCTTCTTTCACAATATGGATCTTACCCCTTTCAAACATAAAAATCGAATCCGAATTATGCCAATAGATCGATTCAATCGTGCCGATTCCATTTGGTCCATCGTGATTCAGGTTTTCTGATTTCAATACTTTGGAGTTATCCAAATCAAAATAATCCAATGAATGCCGGGCCCCATTGTAGCCAATCAACTTGTTGGTATTCCTCTCATTGTAACTACTATATACTTGATACGAGTTGAGTTGGTCGGAAGAGATGGGAATACTTACAGTTTCGATATCAGGAGTCATATTGAGGTCTGCGGATTTCGAATTGCAGGAAATAACGAAAAATAAGAGAATGCAGGATTTTAAAAGAATTTTCAATGTAGTATGGGTTATAGCTTTAGACCAATCTAAACCTTTCTGGAGCGGTTTTTCAGAGACGATTTACTCTCCTTTTTTTAATTTCTACCAGTCAAAATCAAATAGAATCCTTCCAATTGTCAATTCTAGATTTTTCTAAGACTGGCAATCAAATGCAAAAAGAAGCGGAAATTTTCATTGAAAAAGACTTTCGAACAATTCAACTAAGATATAATCTATCCTAAGATATTCTAACTCGATTAACATCTTTTCAATAAATGAGGAAAGGGATATTTAAATCAAAAAATAGGTTTCAGCTTTTCCAAGTCCAAGCTTGCCAAAGGCAATTTCATGGAAGTCCTTTCAAACCTTACCGGCCGATAAACCGGTCTTAGCCGGAGACCCGGATCCTCCCTCTCTTTAAATAATTCAATCAGCCGATCCATTTCTTCCGGACTTGTGACTTCAATGTCCACTTCCACCAAAGAAATTGGGGATATGAATACAGATAATATGATTTATTCAACGGTAATTGAGATGAGGAAAAAACGCGAAAGATGAGAGTGCCAATCAATTAGTTAATTCTTCGAGGTCGACAAAGTAAATTTCATTATCAATCTTCTCTAACATAAAATTCCATTGGGACAATTCCGTGTGAGCTTTGTAGATTTTTGTATTATTTAAAAAATGAGATACTCTTGCTATTGTCTCATTATTGCTTGTGATAACATAAATTTTACTTGAGCTTGACAAGTTAAATCCTTCAACCTTTGCTAAATCCTCATCTAAACAGGCAGAACAATTATTAGACACAAAATAATAATATCCGGACTCTAAATCCACAAATGATATATTCCTCCCTTCTAATTCAAGATTCAACTCTAAAATTTGAGATATATCGAGATCACTTAACTCATCAATAGTATCAGTTCTGCATGCTACTAATATCAAGATCAAAAAAAACGAGAACAGGATTACCATCTTTTTCATATAAATCAATTACATTATGGATTTTTTCATTTTTTAAATTCACCTTATTAATTTTACCCTCCAAATCCAATTCCTTTAATTTTGAAAGAACATTTTCAGATACAATCATCACAAACTTCTGCCCTGAAACGCCTATTATATCTCCTACTAAAGAAAATTCTATTTCACTTTTAAGATTTCTAAAGGCAAAATGTTTGTTTGAATCAAAAGAAATAAAGCAATTAATAATATTACTACCCTGTTGAGCTTGTAGAAACAATAATTTATCTGTTGCTATAATTTTCTTAAACCCAGTGAACAAATTTTCTTTCATAGCGACATCTAAAGCAGCTTGTGAATCGTTCTTAAACCTTTTCATATATTCCAAAGGAATTGATTGATCATTCAAAAGAACCTCAAATGCCGCTAAAAATAAAGTGTCTTGGAATTTATAAATCAAGTTTGAAAAATTCTGAAACAAGAAAACACCTTCCTTATTTTCAGAAATATAATTGTCTACTCGAAGTGAATTATTCCTTCGGTCAGTATCTAAGAAAAGAAACTCCTCTTTTCTATCCGCAAATAGGCTATCCCAAAGAACAACATTAAATTTATTCTCATCGTCGTATGCATCCTTCAGATGTGATACCCAACCTTCGTCAGAAATTCTAAACTCTTCAAGGTAATTACCATTAGTACTGATGATTTTTAACAGATCACCATCCAGATTATACTCGTAAATATATCTTGAAGGATTTGTTAAAAGATATAGTGATTCTTTGAAGATGAAAAAATCAGAAATACCTGTATACTTCCCAGGACCCTCTCCAAAGTCAGCAATTTTGTCCAAAAAATTTCCGGACATATCAAATATAAAAATTGATTTTTGAGCTTTACTTAAAATGAAAATTAGCTGATTATTCACCTCGATCTTATCAATTTCAGATATCAAATAATCTGAAGCGGTAGATAGAACAATATATTCAATGTTTTTTCCAATATTTTTAAAATCTACTTCATTTTCAGGATTTAGAGAGATCACTTTAAATTCTGTATCCTTCAAAATAATTTCATTATTATCCGATTCCTTACATGAAAAAATACCCATCGAAAATCCAAAGAGCAAGATACTTGCTCTTTGGAAATAGTAAATTAAATCATTCATTAATTAATAGTGACTATTCTTTGTGCATTCTGGTCACAAGTGGACAAAGCAAAATCACATTCATATGAAATAGCCGCTAAAGTTGCTGAGGCTGACATGCTACCTAATCCTATAGAGCCAGCTCCTATTGAAATTTCAGGATCATACCCTGCTGAATAATTGTACACGTAATGAGCTTCCATTGAAGCAAACCATTCGGCTGATGCAATAGGCACAATGCCTAAAATACCAAAAACTAATAAAATAGAAATTTTTTTCATTTTTAAAAAAAACTAATTGAACAAACTTTCAAAACCAACCTTTGGCTCTGTTGAAAATCCAGACTTCGGCGCCGACCTTGATCTTACGTTGTCAATATACCCCCCCCTACTATTAATGCAAGAGAAGAGAGATTTATTTTAACTATTTTTTTTGAAAAAAATATTTTTATTAGTTTTATTGATTTTCAATTGATTTTCAAAGACTTGGAAAACGCTTAAATTAAGTCAAAAAACAGGTTTCAGCTTTCCACTTTCCAAGATTGCCAAGGGCCATTTCATTGGGATCTTTTCAAATTTTACCGCCAGATAAACCGGTCGAAGCCGGAGACCCGGATCCTCCCTCTCTTTGAAATATTCAATCAGCCTGTCCATTTCTTCCGGACTTGTGACTTCAATATCCACCTCCACCAAGCCAAGCGGGATCATTTCCAATTGCTCCGCTGCTCTAGTAGAGACATCGATGGTTCGCTGGGAATAAGAAGGTAGCCGGTCATTGATTCTCACCAAAACAAAATTTCCATTATCGTGTCGGGTCACTTTGACGATCGTGCCAAAAGGAAGGGTTTTGTGCGCAGCAGTCAAGCTGTCAACATGGAATAATTCACCACTGGAAGTTCTCCTTCCATGAAATTTCTTCCCGTAATAACTGGCCGTCCCCTTTTGAATAAACAGTGAATCTCCGTCCGTTTTGGCCAATCCAAAGCCCGACAAAGACATCAAAAAAACGAACAGCAAGAATCTCCGCATGGGTTAAAACTAGGACTTCTCCGTTGCTTTCCAATAAAAATGCCAATTCTTGTCAATTAAGGGAATGAATTTGCTTAGGCTACAGGGCTACCCTATCTTAGTTCATCATCACTGAGATTTCTTTTTCGGATCTAAATCCCTGAAATGGGTGGAGAGATCATTAAAGGAGGCAAGAACCTTCATTTGTGGATTGTTGACGAATAAATCATGATAAAAATCCTTCACACCGCCGATTGGCACTTGGGAAAACGACTGCAGGAATTCTCCCGACTGGAAGAGCAAAAGTTCGTTTTGGAAGAAATACAGCAGATTGCCGACGAAGAAAATGTGGACATGATCTTGCTCGCCGGGGATATTTTTGACACGTTCAATCCCACCCATGAGGCAGTAGAATTACTGTATAAAACCCTCAGGAAACTTTCCAAAAACGGGACCCGACCGATTATTGCCATTTCCGGCAATCACGACAGCACTCAGTTTGTAGAGGCGCCGGACCCGCTTGCCCGTGAGATGGGGATCTTTTTTTATGGAAAATATGAATCCATCATTCCCCTCGGAAAGCTGGATAGCGGTATTGAGGTAACCCGATCTGATTCAGGTTTTGTCGAGTTAAAACTCCCTCAATTCACCTTTCCGATTCGGATCATTTTGGCTCCCTACGCCAATGAAGTTTCGCTAAAAACTTACCTGGGAGAAGGCGACCGTGAAGCTGAATTCAGACAGATTTTGACTGAAAAATGGAAAAGTCTGGCAGAAAATTACTGCGATAATCAAGGCGTAAATCTTTTAGCAGGTCATTTCTTTTTCATGAAAGAAGGAGAAAAACCGGAAGCCGAACCTGAGAGTGAGCGCCCGATTTTGCATGTGGGAGGCACTCAGGCCTTATTCACTCATAACCTGCCACCTCAAATCCAATACGCGGCTTTAGGTCATTTGCATCGCTATCATTCGGTCGGGCATGAAACGATTCCGGTTGTGTATGCAAGTTCGCCGCTTGCCTATTCTTTCAGCGAAGCGGATCAGCAAAAGCAAGTTGTCTTGATTGAAGCCACGCCCGGATTACCGGTGGTTTTCAAGCCAATCGGACTCAAACAGGGAAGGATCCTCTATCGGGTGAAATTTGACAACCTTCCAGACACACTGAAATGGCTGGATGAAAACCCGTATTCTTTTGTGGAATTGACTTACGAAACAGAAAATTCCATCGATGCCTCCACCCGAAAAGCAATCATGAAAGCTCATGACGGAATCGTCAACCTGATTCCCCAAATCAAAAATCCGCTCGGACTTCAAAACTATAGCCTGAAAGTCGAGGATCTCGGCAAAGACATGGTCAGCCTGTTTCAGCTTTTCTATAAAAGTGAAAAAGGCCAGGAACCTAACGAAGAACTGCTGGGAATTTTCAAAGAAGTCATCAGCCAAAACGATCCCGCATGATTCCGATTCGACTAGAACTTCAGGGGCTTTATTCCTACCGGGAAAAGCAAACGATCGAGTTTGACCAACTCACAGCAGCCGGACTTTTCGGGATTTTTGGAGCGGTAGGAAGCGGCAAATCTTCCATCCTCGAAGGGATTTTGCTGGCGCTTTACGGAAGCACGGAGAGGCTATCGGATCGTGGAGAAAAGAACTCCATGCTCAATCTGCAAAGTGAGCAAGTGCTGATCAATTTTGAATTTCATGCCGGAAAAAACAATTCAAAGACCTATCTGGCCCGGTATTCTGCCAAGCGAAATCCTAAGAATTTTGATGACGTGCGTCCGGCAGAGCATACTTTTTACGAGAAATCCGGAGATTCCTGGGAGCCTGTCAGCCAAAGAGCTGAGGAGATTATCGGGATGAAAAAGGAGCATTTCAAGCAGACGGTGATTATTCCGCAGGGAAAATTCAAGGAATTCATCGACCTCACGCCCGGTCCGCGCGCCGATATGATGAAAGAACTTTTTGGATTGGAGCGATTTGATCTTTCTCCCAAAACAGGTTCGCTCCTGAAAGCTGTCCGGGAAGAAAAAATCCGCCAGGAAACCCAACTTCAGGGATTGCTCTCCTACAACAAAGAAAACCTGGCGGAAAAAGAAGACCAGTTCCAAAAACTGAAACAAGAGGCAGACGAGGCCAACCAAAAATTCAAAAACGCGGATCTGGAGATCAGACAAAAAGAAGCTGTGCGGGCAAAGCATCAGCAATTGCTACAATTCAGATCCCGCCGGAAAGACCTTGATGAAAAGCGTCCTGAAATAGATGCAAAACGACTTCTTCACCGGGAATTTATCACTGCGAAAACTTATTTGAAGCCGGTCTGGGACCAAGTCACGGAAGCGAAAAAGGATCTCGAAAAATACACCACAAGTGTCATCAACTGTGAGCGATTCAAGGATCGCTTTGCGGAAGAAGTGTCTGAATTGGAAAAAGAAGAAGAAGACCTGAAGAAGAAAAATCAGGAACGTCCGCTGCGTGAAGGCAAGATTCGGGATCTCAAAAAGGTGATCGAAATTCAGACTTTACAGCAAGATCTGGCGGAAGCCAATCGAAAGCTTGAGACGCTTAAACCTGAAATAGACTCGAAGAAATCTGCCCAAAAAGCCCTTCAAACCCAAATTAAACAACTCGAAGAAGAGGCAGAAAAAACCAGCGCTCCTGACAGCACCCATCTCGCCGAACTGAAATCTGCCGAGCGCGACTGGGAACTTTGGGAAGATCAGCTGGCGAAATTGAATTCGGAATTTGATCAAATTCGCGCTTCAGGTTTGGAAGTCAGAAATCAGCTGGATCAGATTCTTCAGGCTATTCCCAAGGAGGAAAAAACAATCGAAAACTGGCTTTCCTCTCAAAAGAATACCATCCAAAATCTGGAATCTGAACGGGATAAACTGATCCAAAAGCGGGGACTTTCGGCACATGTTCATTTGCTGCATGACGGAGAAACTTGCCCTCTTTGCGGTTCGCAAGATCATCCAAACCCAATCCAGGGCGAATCAGACGAGCAGGAATTGTCTGCTAAAACAAATGAAATCGGAGAGGCAAAAATAGAGTTTGACCGGATTCTCGGCCTTTCTCAGAAGCAATCTGAACTGGCCATTCATCTGGAAAATCACCGGAAAAATGCGGAAGCCAAAAAGTCAGAAATCGGGACTTTGAGTTTTAGGCTGAATGAGCTGAAAGAAAAGGCATCTAAATCCTGTCTTGTTTCCAGACAAGCAATCTCGGCGCATATTCTGTCCATAACTCAGGCAAGTGAAATTCTTGAAAAACTCAGACTGAATATCAAAACCCTTCGGCAGGAATGGGACGCGGAACGGGAAGCTTTGGAAAAAACTGAGGAGAACTTCAATCAGGCAAAACTTAAATCAGGTTCGCTGGAATCATCAATTGGCACCAAAAGGGAAGAAATCAAAGACCCAACTTTTTGCCAGCCGTTCTTTACCAGAGAGCCGGAAATTATCCGGCAGGGAATTCAAAAAGTCGAAAAAGACATTGAAGAGGCTTACCAACTTCTGGAAGGAAAGCAAAAACACCTTCGTGAAAAACGTGGCGAGCAAGTCAAGAATATTGCTGATCTGGATAATTTTTCAAAACTGAAACAAGAGTCTAAAACAAAATTGGAGAAGGCTCAGGTTGATTTTGAAGCTCTTAAAATCGAACATGGATTTGCAGACGAGCAGGCCTTGGTGAGGCTGTTTGAGAATTCGCTGGATGCAGAAAAAGTGATGAAGGAGATCACCCAGTTTGATCAGAATCTGGCGATTGCCACAAGCCGAATTCAGGAGTTGGAAGCTGAAAATGGAGTAAATGAATTTCAGGAGGAGATTTTTTTACAACTTTCCGAGCAATTCGGTCATTTAAAATCCGCTGCCGAAAACTCACAAAATCAATCCCTGCTGCTTGGTCAGGAGATTAAAGATGCTTTGGTCAAGCTGGAAGAGAAGAACATTTTAGAAAAAACTTACGGCCTGCTTCAAAATAGGGAAAGCTATCTCAGAGAGCTGGACGTTCTGTTTCGGGGAAGTGGTTTTGTGAAATATGTGAGTTCGATTTACCTCAAGGAACTTTGCAATACGGCCAATATCCGGTTTATGAAACTCAGCAAAAACAGCCTGAGTCTGGAGATTGACGACGACAATACATTCTGGGTGATCGATTACCTGAACGGAGGGAAAAGGCGCTTATTGAAAACTCTCTCAGGAGGTCAGACTTTCCAGGCATCCCTTTGCATGGCTTTAGCTTTGGCAGAAAAGGTAAAAGCCCTCAATCAGGCTGATCAAAGTTTCTTCTTCCTGGACGAAGGCTTTGGCGCTTTGGATCGGAATGCGCTTCGGGTAGTTTTCGAAACGCTGAAATCTCTGCGCCACGAAAACCGGATTGTCGGGATTATCAGCCATGTGGAAGAGCTCCAGCAGGAAATCGGCGTTTTCGCCCAAATTGAGCTTGATCCAGATCGGGGTTCGCAGGTGAAATATTCGTTTTGAGAGGATATTGCTGAAGAATTGAGATTTTCAATTCAGGTGAAATCAGGGGAAATATTCAAGTAAAAACTAGTATCCCGAAGAGGCTGAAAACATTGCGCATCTCACTTAGTAATTTTACTCACTCTATTGAGTAAAATCTTAATAACCCATTCTATTTTCTGACAATCAATTACTTACAAGATATTTTTTAGCCGATTTCAGAAGAGAATCAAGCCGTTTTGGGAATCAAAAAATAAAAAATCCATGATTTTAGACAAAAAAATCCCCCGACGATTGCCGGGGGATTTCTGTAATTAATAAACCCTCTTATAATATATTTTCATTCACCCAATCAATCTCTTCCTTTCGGATAGTATGCTCGGGATCGCTGAATAGTAGTTGTTTCACATTTGCACCCATCTTTTCCATTAACTCTGCTGAGGCTTTGATCCTGGATAGCGGTACATGGAAATCTCTTTCGCTGCTCCCGATGAAAACCGATGTTCCGGCAAAATCCCCCTGATACTTTTCGGGCTGAAGTTTTTCCCCAATTAGTCCACCGGTGAAAGCAATGACTCCACCCAGCTTTTGTGCGTTTTGCGAAGCAAACTCCAGACTCAGACAAGCTCCCTGAGAAAACCCGATCAGGACAATATTTTCAGGGGAAATTCCAGCATCCAGGATTTTATCCCAAGTTGCCTTAATTGTATTCAGGGAGTTTTCTAAAGCGACTTTATTCTGTGCATCCGGAGCCATAAAGCTGAACGGATACCAGGAATTTCCAGCGGCTTGTGGTGCCAAAAGTGCATAGCCTTCCAGGTTAAGATGGGACTTCAGAGAAAGAATACTTTCCGCTGAAGCTCCTCTTCCGTGAATCAGGATGGCAGCTTTTTTTGCTTTATCCAAAGACAGACCAGCTTGCTTTATATCAGGCATACGCTTCGGGATTTAGCGTAACTGGAGTAAGATTCGCTACTATCCTGTCCCGGCTTGGCTCTGCCCAATCAGGCAACTTGATCAATTCACCCAAATGAGCTTCGTCCTCGTCAATCGCAAATCCAGGCTCATCTGTTGCTACCTCAAACAGAACTCCTCCAGGCTCCCGGAAGTAAATCGATTTGAAGTAATTCCTGTCTTTGACTTCGGTGACCTGATAGCCATTTTTCATCAGGATATTTTGAACCTCAAGTTGGGTAGCTTCATTGGCTGTTCGGAAAGCGATGTGATGCACTGTTCCTGCACTTTGCATTCCCCTATTTCCGGTTTTATCGATCACGATATCCACGATATCACCTGGTTTTCCTTCCGTTCCGTATCGGAATCTTCCATTTTCTTCACCGATGAATCTGTAATCCATATGTTGGGTCAGCAGTTTTTCGGTAAGTTCTTTTGCCCGAAGATTTAGCGTAGCTCCATAAAATCCTCTGATAGAATTTTCGGCTGGGATTTGTCCATAAGTCCATCCCGGACGCGAGTCCTTATCATTTGCGATCAGCTCAATTCCCATCCCGTCGTGATCTTCGAATCGGATCAGCTTCTCACCAAACCGCGTCAAAACATCAGATACTGAAACGCCATATTTCTTCAATCTCTCAATCCAATAATTCAGTGAATCAGCCGAAATTGAAAATGCTGTATAGGTCAGTTCACCAGATCCTTTTGTGCCTTTTCTGGCCCCGGTAAACGGAAATGTAGTAAAAACAGTACCCGGACGCCCCAACTCATCACCAAAATAGAAGTGATAAACATCAGGCGAGTCAAAGTTGATCGTCTTTTTCACCAATCTCAAACCAAGGATTCCTGAATAGAAATTGATGTTGCTCTGTGGATTTCCGGCTATCGCTGTGATGTGATGAATACCGGTGATGAGTGGTGTCATATGATTGTTATTGTTTTTCAAAAGCCATAGGGAATCTCGCATTGCTGATAGTCATTCTTCTTTTTGACTTTTGCGTCATGCTCGATTTCATGTGATTGAATTTAAGAAAAAAAGCTGCCTTGAGGCAGCTTTTAGATACTTAGGCTGTTGCCTCTGCCAATTCTGAAACTGCTTGTTTCACCAATTGTACGTTTAGGATCAATCTTACCTGATCACTTACTACAACGCTACCGGCTTCGGTCACCGCAGACCATGTCAAGCCAAATTCTTTTCTGCTGATTTTACCTTCGATTTCGAAACCAGCCTTCGTTTGTCCGTAAGGATCGCCGGCAACTCCACCGAAATCAAGATCAAGTTCGATTTCTTTCTTGGTACCACGGATGCTTATGTCTCCTACCAATTTGTAATCTCCGCCATGATTCTTTACAGTACCTGCGAAAGTCAATTTTGGATGATTTGCAGCATCAAAGAAATCACCTGATTTCAAATGACCGTCACGATCTGACTGATTGGTATCAATGCTGTCGATATCTGCAGCAAACGAAACTTTTGCTCCTTCAAAGTCATCAGAAGTACTCTCTGCTGAACCTTCAAACTTTCTAAAATAACCTGTTACTGTTGAGATGACCAAGTGCTTTACTTTGAAAGAAACTTCAGAGTGAGTTGGGTCGATAATCCATTTTGTAGTGTTCATAATTTTATTGGTTTTAGTATTTATGTTTTAGATTGTATTAACATTATTTGTTTAGACATGTATTAGGATAAAATTTTTTATCCTCTCATTTTGTCCAACAGGTCATTCAATTGATTTACTTCTTCCAGTTCCAAATGGACGAAACTCTTGTTTCCACTTTCCACCTGAGCCTGTAATAAGTTGAGCAATTCAAGTCCTTTTTCGGTAATCATTACGTCAACTTGCCTCCTGTCATTTGGACATTCTTCACGTTTCACCAATCCTTTGGTTTTCAGCTTTTCAACAAGACGACTTGCATTAGACATTTTGTTCAGCATCCGATCCTGGATTGACGATACAGTGGTTGGCACACCATTCTGACCTCTCAGGATTCTCAATACGTTGTATTGCTCCGGTGAAATATCATGAGGCTTGAATAGGCAATTTTGCGAAGTCACCAGATAACTATGAGTGTAAAGAAGATTCACTACCAACTTGTTGTATGGATCTTTAAACTCCTTTTGTTGAATAGCATCTTCTATTTTCATAATCTTCTGCAATTGTATTTAATGTATATACATACAAATGTAAGAAAAGGTTTCAAACTACCTGAAAAAATCTTTACATATTTTTTGCGAATTGACTATCTGTGAATTGGAACTGAGATCCCCTGAAAATAAGATTTTCAAAAAGGCATAAAAAAAGGCTCCAGCGAGCCTTATTCCATCATTTTTAAGGAATTTGTCTTTTGAGCCAATCCCTGATAAGGCGGTTGACTTCATGCGGTTTTTCGATACAACTGCTATGTCCCGCTCCTGTGACCATGTGAAGTACCGAACCCGAAATCCCCATTTGAATGAATTTTGCCTTTTCCGGTTTAGTAGCTACGTCCTCATCTCCCACGATAATCATGGTTGGACAGGAAATTTTGGACAATTCATCTTCCACTCCTTTTCTATAGATCACGCCTTCGACAGGTCCAGTAATTGATTTTTTGTTAGAACTAAGTTCTTTCTTCCATCTTCGGATTTTTTCTCCGTTCGATGAATTTGCCAGCCAGCTTGCGGCAAACATAATCGGCATCACCTGATTTGCGACAAAGGGCAAAATACCCACCCACTTCACGACTCCATTTAAAGTCTTGTATTTCGGAAGGTTTTCAACGGGCTCGGCATTCGAAGAAGTCTCTAACAAAATCAAACTTTTGATCAGTTCAGGATGCCTGGCCGCTAACCTCATCCCGACAAACCCTCCCATCGAAAGTCCGGCAAAATGAACAGGCCCTAAGCCAAGAGTCCTAATCAATTCAGCTCCATCCCCGGCTACAGTTTCCATGTCAAAAGGTCCTTTAACCTCACTTTGACCCTGCCCGCGATGATCATAAGCGATTACCCGGTATTTGTCTTTCAAAAAAGCTACTTGAGCCTCAAACATTTTATGACTCCAAAGTAATCCATGAGCAAAAACAATCGTCTCAGGCCCATTTCCCTGATCCGTGTAAAAAAGCTTTACTCCGTTAGCGTGTATATATGGCATCTGATATCTGGGTTTTGAGTTATTAAAAACTTAATAAACAGATGACCGAAGTCTTGGAAAAACTTCGGTCATCTGTTTTTGATTTCTAAACTTTATTCCCAGTCCAAACCTGGCTGAGTGATTTTGAAATTCTCTCTGGCTTTTTGCTGATCCACGATCTCTCTTACGTCCTGGAGAAGTTTTTTCGCATCGTAAACGATTCCATCTTTTACAGTGTATTTCACACCGCCAACACGGACAGGCTGGTTATTTTCATCTATCCGAATAGAACCCGTACCATAAAGTACTTTCAAATTTTGAAGCGGATTCTCCTCCACAATTACAAAATCAGCCAATTTCCCTACTTCAACAGATCCTATTTCTTTCTCCATTCCCAAAGCTTGAGCACCGTACATGGTCGCTGAACGGATTACTTCGATCGGGTGAAATCCAGCTTCGCGAAGCAATTCCAGTTCTCGGATGTAAGCAAATCCATACAATTGGTAGATAAATCCTGAATCGGAACCAGCAGTAACCCTTCCTCCTCGATTCTTATATTCATTCACAAAAGTCATCCACAGCTGATAATTTTCTTTCCACTGCACTTCTTCCTCTGTAGTCCAGTCAAACCAATAAGAACCATGAGATTGACGGCTTGGCGCATAAAATCTCCAAAGAGACGGCAGCGTATATACATCGTGCCACTCAGCAGTGCGAGCTCTCATCAAATCCCTGTTTGCTTCGTAAATATTGAAGGTGGGATCCAGCGTAAAATCAAGTTCCAATAATTCATTCATCACCTTATTCCAGTGATCAGAAAATGGCGGTGCCGCTTGCTTCCAAAGCTTTCCGGCTTCTCCAAATCTATGCTGCTCGTTTTGATAGTTGTAGTCCAACCTGAAATCCTGAATCGTACGATCCTGAAAAAGGGCTTCAGGCAATCCATACCAATGCTCCATGGACGTCAATCCGGCTCGAGCCGAATTCAGCACATTCCATCTTGCTACATCCAATTGCTGATGGTGCATGGCAGAGCCTTTTCCAAGACGCTTATTTTCTTCCATTGCTGCCTGTAAAACTTCCGGTTTTCCTCCAAAGAATTTAATTCCGTCAGCACCTTTTTTAGCGTTTTCATTTACCCAGGCTTTTGCCTGAGCATCCGTTGTGATCGGAGATTCTGATCCTTGTCCGAAAGCTGTATAAGCATGAATTCTGGGAGCTGTAATTTCATTTGTCGCAGATTTTTTCTTTTGGTCCAACACCCAATCCAGTCCGTTTCCGGTCGATGGGTCTCTAATGGTGGTGATTCCATGCGCCATCCAAAGTTTGAATACATATTCCGCAGGTGTGCCCTGTCCTGATCCACCAATATGACTGTGCATATCCACAAAACCCGGTAGCAAGTAATGTCCTTCTAACTCATAGACTTTATCGTTCGGACCGGCTTTTGGTCTTCGATCTTCGTTGATCGGTAGTCCGGGATAGCCCACAACCTGAATTTGGGCGATCCTATTTTTCTCGACTACAATATCTACCGGACCAACGGGCGGCGCACCAGTTCCGTCAAGCAAAATCACTCCGCGGAAAATCAATCTGTCATAAGGTCCTTCCCCCTCATCCCTGGCTGGTGCAGGCATGATTTGGGAGAGGAGAGTCAGAGCAAGTGAAAAGCTGAAAAATAAGGTGAGTAAAATTTTCTTTTGCATAAGGATGGTGGTGGCTTTGATGAGATCAATAAGTTAGGAGAAAAAGTAGCAAGAACAAACCTGCATTATTTGAACTACAACAAACAAAAAAGCCCATCGGGAATTCCTGATGGGCTTTTGAATTAAGATTGGTGGTTTTTATAAATCTTTGAATTTCTCCATGATATCTTCCGAAATCCCGGTGAAGGAATATCCCCCGTCGTGGAAAAGGTTTTGCATGGTCACAAGTCGTGTATAATCGGAGAACATGGTTACAATATATTCTGCACAAGCCTCCGCCGAAGCGTTGCCGAGCGGAGAAAGAGAGTCTGCGAAATTATAGAAGGAGTCAAATCCTCCGATTCCTGTTCCTGCAGTTGTTTTGGTTGGAGACTGAGAAATAGTGTTTACACGAACTTTCTTCAGCTTACCGAATCTGTATCCGTAACCTCTTGCGATGCTTTCCAGCAAAGCTTTGGCATCAGCCATATCGGTGTAAAAAGGAAATACCCGCTGAGCTGCGATGTAGGAAAGTCCAATGATGGATCCCCATTCATTCATGGCATCCTGCTTTTCAGCCACCTGCATCATCTTATGGAAAGAAATCGCAGATACATCATATGATTTCATTGCCCAGTCATAATTCAGATCACCATAAGATCTGCCTTTTCTGATATTTGGAGACATCCCGATAGAATGCAACAAGAAGTCAAAGTTACCTCCAAGGTATTCTTTAGCCTCTGTGTAAAGCTTCTCAATATCTTCCAGACTAGTAGCATCTGCCGGGATTACGATGGTATTACATTCTTGAGCGAGTTCATTGATTGCTCCCATTCTCATGGCGATTGGGGCATTGGTAAGGACGAATTTCGCTCCTTGCTCTTTGGCTTTCAGGGCGGTTTTCCAGGCGATGGAATTCTCATCCAGCGCTCCTGTGATGATGCCCACTTTTCCTTTCAGCAAATTTTCTGGCATATAGCTATTGGGTTGTTTCTAAAATGATCGCGTAAAAATAGGGAAAATTTATGATTCCGGACTTTCCTTTGCTACTTGAAGGGGATTTACCTGCGAAGTAGCTCTCTGGCGCTTTCCAAAGCAGAAGCGGATGGAGTTGCGCCGGCAATCATTTTGGCAAGCTCTTGGATCCGGCCTTCTTCTTCCAGCAACTTGATTTTGCTGACAGTCTTTTCAGATGAATTATCCTTGTAAACGAAGTAATGCAGATCACCCTGTCCGGCAACTTGTGGCAAATGGGTGATACAAATAACCTGGTGGTTCTGAGAAATTTCTTTCATCATTCGTACCATTTGAAGTGCTACTTCTCCGGAAATACCAGTATCGATCTCATCAAAAATCAAAGTGGGTAAGGCCATTTTATCTGCCATCAAATATTTGATCGCAAAAAGCAACCTGGAGAATTCACCGCCTGAAGCCACTTTTTTAATAGGCTGAGGAGAGGATCCTTTATTAGCTGAGAAAAGCAACTCGATCTCATCCATTCCTCCCGGATTTGGTTCCGTTGATTTATGCTCGACTACCAGTTTGGCATTTTCCATACCCAGCCCGGCGAGAAGTTTTTCCAGGGATTTTTGAAAATCCGGGAAGCTGGCTATTCGAAGTTTTCGGAGCTTTTGTCCGGATTCCAATACTTTCTTTTCATCTTGATCCAGTGTGGATTTCGCTTTCACTAGCGTTTCATCCAAGTTTTGAAACTGAAACACTTTGTCTGCCAACTCAGCTTCCAAAGCCATCAATTCCTCAACTGAGTTTAATCCATGCTTCTTTTGAAGCTGGTAAATCTTACTCAAACGCTCACGAATTCCTTCCAGCTTTTCAAAATCAACTTCAATTCCACTTTCTTCGTCAGCCAGGGTATCGGTCAGATCCTTTATCTCAATTAATGAACTTTGGAATCGCTCACGTAAAGCCTGAAACTTATGAGCTAATCGTTCAAGCGACTGCATTCCATGCTGAATCTGAGCCATCCCCTGAAGTACCCCAAATTGCTCATCCTGAAACAGGTTAAGCATCTCATTGATTTTCAATTTGATTTCCTCGGCATTTTCAAGGACTTCCTGGGTAGATTCAAGTTCAGGTTGCTCTCCTGCCTGAAGACTCAGCGCACTTAATTCATCAAGTTGAAATTGGTTGAAATCAGCTTCCTTTTGTAATTCATGTGCTTTTTGCTTGATTTCAAGATAGGCTTTCTGGCTTTTCTTGAAGCTCTTAAAGTCCGTTCGGTATTGCTTGAGTTCTTCCTGGGTTCTGGCAAAAGCATCTATCAGACCGAGCTGATAACTGCCCTCTCCCAGTTGTAAAGTATCGTGCTGGGAATGCACGTCCATCAGGTATGTTCCCAATGTTTTCAGGGTGTCCAACAGTACCGGCGTATCATTGACAAATGAGCGGGATTTTCCACCGGGACTGATTTCCCTTCGGATGATGCATGTCGGGTCAAAATCAAGTTCTTCACTTTCGAAGAAATCCTTTAACCCATATTCACCAATCTCAAAGACTCCTTCGATGACGCATTTTTTTTCCTCATGAAGCAGGACTTTGGTATCTGCACGATTTCCAAGCAACATTCCTACCGCTCCCAGCATGATTGATTTTCCGGCACCAGTTTCACCAGTAATCATGCTCAGACCTTTACTTGGCTGCATGAGAAGTTGATCAATCAGGGCATAATTTGAAATGCTGAGGGACTTAAGCATGAATATGTATTAGAGGCGGGACAAATCTAAAAAAATAGAGGCTAGCTTTTCAGGAGCTCATTGTACTTTCTGGCATTATTTGGATCCACTTCCAATAATAATTTCACTGCCTCAGTACGCAACTCCAGGGAAGCGTTCATCAAAACCTTAGAAATTTCATCACTTTTTGCATCAATGAATGAAATTGTAAAAATTCCATTTGGCTGAGTTTTATTGGCTTCCGAAACCAGTCTTATTGCTTGGACCATATTTTCATAGGCCGTATCCGGATCAGACTGGAGAATATCCAACCCTTGTCTGTGGTATAAATAATAGGCCTCCCTTATAGTGGAAAAAACAGAAGAAGTATAAATGTCATTGATCAACCAATAGCGATTTCGTCGGTCAGAAGTACTCTGTATCCATCCCGGACGGCCGGATTGCTGAGCATTGTTAACAATATCATTTGCAACCTCAAAAAAATCATCTCCTCCTTTACTTGCAAAAGTATCATAGTCAAGCCCAAGCGCAATATGTGCGTAAAATGCCAGCAGTGAACTTATATTATTCAGATAGGTGAATCTGTTGAACTCCAATGGATAAGATTCGATGTATTCAAAATTCCAGTTTCGATCCACAAAATTAAAAACCAGAGACTCGTAATTGGTCCCATAAATTGGGCGAACAGTCTGAATCTGTACGGTAGCTTCGTAATACCCAACCTGAGGAACGTCATTGATGGTAATCAGGAGGTTCCCTTTTATTCTTTCTTCCGGACGAAACTCATCCGTCGTCCAGGACCGTCCGTTGAGAAATTGCTCAAAGCTGGTTTTCATCTGATTGAAAACATCAGTGTTTTGAATCCTTGCTCTGTCGCTGTTGATAATTACTGTGAAGTTGAGTTCCTGCGAAAACCCAGCCTGAATAAGGCAGAAAAGCAAAAACGTGAATAGCCATTTCTTCATACGTCTAAAAATAGGGATTTATCCAAGCTCAAACCGATACCGGTACTAATTTGATTTGATCGAGGATCAAATCCGCAATCTGATTTTTTGGAGCGATCGCTGACTGGACAGTTGGACCTGAACGATGAAAAATTTGAACCTTGTTCGTATCTAACTGAAATCCAGCTCCCGCCTCCCTCATCGAATTAAGAACTATCAGGTCAAAATTCTTCTTTGCAAGCTTTGATTGAGCATTTTCAGATTCGTTTTCGGTTTCCAAAGCAAACCCAACATGAATCTGATTGAGCTTTTTTTCCAACCCCAAGGTAAACGCGATGTCTACGTTTTTGACTAAATGAATTGCTAATACAGCATCGCTCTTTTTGATTTTTTCAGGAGCCACTTCAGCCGGAGCATAATCCGCTATAGCTGCAGCGAAAACACAAATGTCCATTTTAGGGTGCAAGGCTTTAGCAGCTTCAAACATTTCCTTTGCAGATCTGACATCCTTCCAATGAAAAGACTCTTTTTTAACTTCAAGGGAAATCGGACCGGAAACGACAAAGACTTCTGCACCTCTTTCTCGAAATGCTTCAGCCAGCGCATAGCCCATTTTCCCGCTTGAATGATTGCTGATGAATCGAACAGGGTCAAGCGCTTCCTGAGTTGGACCCATCGTGATCAGGACTTTCTTTCCTTTGAAATCCAGGTTTTTGGAGAAAAACTCCTCCACTTTTCCGAGAATATTTTCCGGCTCCATCATTCGTCCCTGACCGGAAAGTCCGCTAGCCAATTCTCCGGTTTCAGCGGCCAAAATCAGATTCCCAAAAGAAATTAATCGCTTTAGATTTTCTCTGACGGATGGATGTTGATACATATCAAGGTCCATTGCCGGAGCGATCATCACAGGGCATCTTGCGGAAAGGAAAGTAGCCGATAAGAGATTATCACAAATCCCATTTGCAAACTTGGCCAGGGTGTTTGCACTGATTGGGGCCACCAAAAATAAATCAGCCCAAAGGCCTAATTCAACATGATTATTCCAAACTCCCGTTTCATCCTTTTGGAATTTACTTAAAACCGGCCGTTTTGATAAAGTCGCCAAGGTGAGCGGGGTAATAAAATCAAAAGCAGAAGCGCTCATAATGATTTGCACTTCTGCTCCTGCTTTAACTAATAATCGGGTAAGAAAAGCACTCTTGTAAGCGGCTATACTGCCGGTAACTCCAAGTAAAATCCTTTTACCCTTGAGGCTCATATGTTACTCTTCTGTTTCTTTTGCCGGATATCTATGGTAAACTTTACCTTCCATAAACTCCTCTAGTCCAAGGGTAGATGGTTTTGGCATTCTCTCATAGAATTTTGAAATCTCGATTTGCTCTTTGTTTTCAAAAACTTCCTCAAGATTGTCAACTGTAGATGCAAATTCCGAAAGCTTATTATTCAATTCTTCTTTCAAAGTAGTTGAAATCTGCTTTGCACGCTGACCTGCTACATGAAGTGACTCATAGATGTTACCGGTCTTTTCCGCGATTTTATCCAGGTCACGAG
This sequence comes from Algoriphagus sp., assembly GCA_029945945.1. Taxonomy (GTDB): domain Bacteria; phylum Bacteroidota; class Bacteroidia; order Cytophagales; family Cyclobacteriaceae; genus Algoriphagus. The sequence goes on from JAQSDM010000011.1 coordinate 49,164, forward strand.
TGATGATGGAGGGATTAGTAGCCATATTCGATTTAGATTATGTTTCTATTTATTGATTAATTATCCACCGGTTTGGCAGAAATAATGGTAGCATTTTGAGCAGCCAAACGGTCTGCAATTTCTTTCTTCAATTTCTGATGCTCTGCAAGCTCTTCTCTGGTCTCAATTTCGTAGTCTTTTACTTTTCCGGTAAAACCACTTGTAGGATACCTTTGATAGAAATTACTTGCAAATTTCAACGCATCATTCAATCGCTCTTCTTTCTTGGAATATGCGCTATTCTTGGCATAACCAGTCCCAACTTCTACTAATTTATAAGCCAATTCCTCATTGTATTTGCTCTCAGGAAAATCCTTTGTGAAATTCTGAAAGTTAATAATACAAGCTCGGTAGAAGTCACCTGGATATAAGCCATCTTTCAATCTGTAGTACATGGAAGATTCCTGATAAGCCTTTTCTTCAAATCTTGTCTGAAGATCTGTCAGCATTCCCATAGCTCTCTCGTAGCTCGCTGATCCGGGGAATACAGTAACAAACTGCTGTATAGCACTAACCGCTTCCTGACTGCTTTGCTGATCAAGATTAAAATCCGGAGCGTCCAAATACAAGGAATATGCGTTCATGAAGAGAGCTTCCTCAGCTAATGGACTTCTGTTATAAGTCCTGTAGAAAGTACTGAAGTAACCAGCTGCCTCAATGTACCGTTTGGTTTTGAAGTGACAGTTAGCATAGTTGTAGTCAGCCAATTCCGCTTTTTCACTTCCGCGGATTACAGGAAGCACTTTATCATAAAGGATGATCGCTTTATTATACTCTCCGGACTGGTAATAGCTATTAGCCCCAGCGTATAGCTCTTCCCAGTTGGTGCTTTTCTCCAATTTATTGAAAGGACCACAGGAACCCAAAGCCAACGAAATCAGAAGAATAAGGATGAATTGTACGCGCATGTTCATTTTCAAGACCGCAAATATACGGGATAATTATTCGGATTCAAATGGAAAGGGAAAGGTCTGAGCAGGCTTACTTCTTGATTTGGAGCTTCTTGGTAACAATGTTTTTATTGTCCAGAAAAAGCGTGTAGAAATAAATTCCTTCTTTGAACTCAGACACATTGATCGAAAGGGAACTTCTTTCAGGATCTAATTCATATTCAGCTATAGGATTACCAATAAAGCTATTAATTGTGATTTTCGCTTTTACTTTAGGGTTTTTGAACTGATAATCAAGCTGAGCTATTCGGCTGCTTGGATTAGGATAAACGTCACTAAGCTTAATTTCCTTATAGTCAAACTCATCAATTTTCGTATTAGGATTCGAAACGCTGTACCTGGCTTCAACCATAAATGTTTCCCTGATATTCTCTGCATTTACGAAAAACAGATCAAAACTGCCCATCGTCTCCACAATCCCCATCTCAAACTCAAGGTACAAATCAGTTACAATTTCGCCGGGCGCGAGAGTTAGTTTGATTTTGGATAGATCTCTCTTGGAATCAAAGCACTGTTCTCCAATACAGATTTTTACTTTTTGGGAGGAGCCTACGCTTCCCCGGAGATTTTTAAGCAAATAAGTTTTAGACTGATTGCTTTCGTTTTGGAGAATGATTGATTTTCGCTGTGAAGAGCCTAAATCTCCTGAAAACTGAAGGTCTTCACTAAGCACACGAATTTGCTGAGCTTCCGTAATGATCGGGAGAAACAGCCAAAGCCATGTAAAAAATAGTAATAACCGTTTCATGTAAAATTTTGATCAATAAGCGATTCAGTTGTTTTAACTGTACTCAATATACGTACAAAAATAAGTCATTAGACATCCCGAAATAGAAAAATGCGGTTAATTGTTGTTAACCTTTTTAGAATTTTTTCAGCGCTTGCTCGTTAGGTTCCGACCGTGTCTTTGATGACTGGTTTCAAAACCTTTTTTTGTAATGGCAAACTGCTTTTTTGAAGTTCTTTTTGGATTTCTTCGTCCGTTGGAGGTGATATTTTTGCGTCCGGAACGTCAAAAAGATTTTTTGCTTCGGGATCAATTTCTTCAGGTTTTCTCCAGGCATTAATGGTTTCCATTCCCGGTTTTTCTTCAATCCTCCATCTAAACCCTTCTAATCTCGAGTTTTCCTCCGTCAGTTTTTGTACAGGAGTAAATTTGCCATCCGGCTTGATTCCGTAAGTAACTCGACGGATAGCACCGTCTTCAAAGTTAAGCTTAATATTGGCGCTGAGTGTCCTATTGACTCCCTGAGTCAGTGTGTCTCCTTCCAAAGCAAAGTAAAGTGACTCCCCATTTCCGTCAATGTTCAAATGGCTGATCTTCCCTTCCTTGAAATATGCCATCATCGACCTTCCTTTCATTTGATTGAAATTAAAAATCGTGTCTTGGGTGATCACAAAAGCTTTGTCCTTCATATATACCCGATCCAGTTCCTCATTTGCCAAGAAGAAAATCATACTGTCCGCAGAAATCTGACTAGTTTGACTCCACATCACAGGGTCTTGAAACAATCGAATCGATGAATCAGAATAATTGTAAACCAATGAATCCGCTAAACCGGAAAGGTCTGCTTTGACCAGATTGATTGATCGGAAAGCCAGTAAATATTTTGCGGAATCTCCTTCACTATCCTGCGATATCAGGGAATCCGCCGTCACAAAAAGGGTGTCCTTTTCAAAATATTTTCGAACCAGCGCATTCCCGTGGACAAGACTATATTTTCGCTCTTCCCAGTATTGACCCACGTCTCCATAGACCTCAATCTCCCTTTCTTTATTGTAGACGCTTACATTTTCCTTTCCTTCGTAATACGCCTTCAGCTCATCATAAAAAAGTTGCTCGGCTTTCACCCGACTGGTTTCAGTTTCGACTATTCCCTCAAAGAATTGAAATTGTTTTTGTTGCGTGTTGTAAAAACTGCCCTTCTGAGCATCCAGTGTGTTTCCTTCTTTCGAAATCAAATTTGTAAGCCCTTTTGTTTCTGCAGTTTTTGGTACAGTCAGATAAATCAGGTGATCAGTTTTCATCGTGTAATCCGGGTTGATCAAGACAACTTCGTCTTGAAAGGTAATTCGCTCCAAATTGACCTCGTAAGTCCCCCGCTTGCTGGTCAGCACATTGATCGAATCAACTACTTTTCCATCATTGGTGTAATAAGCAATGTTTGAAGCGCGATCGTAATCCAAATTATCAGTGTAAAGAGTGGTTTTTTGATTTGTAAATACCACGTTGGTTCTCAGCTTGGCAATTTTGGTGTTTCCATCGTATTCGGCGTAAGCGCTTCGGGTCTGAATCGGGTCTTCCTGATCCACGATCCGAACATCCCCAAACAGTCTTGCTTTGTTTGTCTCTCGGAAAAAATGAGCTGAATCACAGTAAATAATCGAGTTTTGATGCTTCATCTGCACCCCGCCTAATAGTCGCTCAAATCCTTCTGCACCTTCCAGCAAATCCGCCGACATAATCTCCAAAGTAGAAGATCCCTGACCGTTAGCCGTAAATGATACAGCGGAAAGACAAAGGAAAAAAATCAGAAAAACGGAAAGGATAGATCTCATGATGGAACGAATGTGGGCAAAATTAGTAGAAAATGATATTTTTGATCAATGATCGAAGCTTTTATCCAGCATATCCGGAGCAAGTCACTTTTGAATTCTGAGAAAACATACCTGTTGGCTTGCAGCGGAGGCTTGGATAGTATCTGCTTGGGCACTTTGCTGAATGAGACAAAAATCCCTTTTGAAGTCGCTCACGTCAACTTTAGGTTAAGAGAACAGGAGAGTGACGAAGACGAGGCTTTTGTCAGAAATTGGGCCAAATCGATTGGAAAGACTACTCATATCCTTCAACCCGAAACTATTTCTTTCGCCAGGGAAAATCAACTTTCCATCCAAATGGCTGCCCGGGAAATCCGGTACGATTGGTTTGATAAACTGAGAAATGAGCGGAACCTTGACGGAATTATTTTGGCACATCAGGAAGATGATCAGATGGAAACGATCTTCCTGAATCTCCTTCGAGGTACAGGCATAGAAGGCATATACGGGATGGCGGAGCGTCGGGGTTGGCTCATCAGGCCGTTACTTCCATTTTCAAGAGCTGAAATTCTCGGTTTCGCGATTCAAAATGGCTTAATGTGGAGAGAGGATAGCTCCAATATTAAAACCAATTACAAACGAAATAAACTTCGAATTCAAGCATTGCCGGCACTTTATGAGGTTGCAAAAGATGCAAAGTCAAACCTTCAGACCAGTTTTTCCAGGCTCAAAGACACAGGAAAAGCATTTACAACTTTATTCGAAATCTGGAAAAAAGAGCATATCAAACTTGAAGACGGTTTGCAGATTCTGCTGGTTTCCGAAATAACGACACTTCCCGGTGCTGCTTCATTGCTTTATTTTTGGCTACGTCCATATGGATTCAATCCTGGACAAAGCGCCGAAATTTTAGAGTCTTCAATACGGGGTGAAAGCGGAGCCATGTTCGAATCCTCCACTCATCTCCTGAATCTCGACAGAGATACTTTGATTCTTGCACCCAAATCCGCCACATTTGAACCTATTGAGATTGATTCAAACGAGCTGGAAATTTCTTTGCCCGAGGGAAAGTATGATTTACTCAAACTTGAGGGTCACATCGATCTGGACAAAAATCCTCAAAATGCCATGCTGGACCTGGAGAGACTAAGTTTTCCTCTCGCCATCAGAACCTGGGAAGAAGGAGATCGCTTTATTCCTCTGGGAATGAAAAACAGTAAGAAAATCAGTGACTTTTTGATAGATTTGAAAATACCTCTTCTGAAGAAAAAAGGCGTCAAAGTGCTGGTTTCCGAAGGGGAAATAGCCTGGGTAATCGGATTAAGAGTGGCTGACTGGGCTAAATACACCGCGGCAACAAGGAGGATTTTATATTTAAAAAAGCGATAATTCATGCGCAATCCATTTTCAAAAACATATAATCAGGAGGAACTCGACATGTTCGATTTCTTGGGAGTGATCAATTTTTTTGAGCGTCTGAATTACAAGGAAATGTCCCGATTTATCCCGGCCATGCATCATCGCAAATACCTCCGGGATGAGGTAGTATTCTTCAGCAAGGATCCTAGCCAGGCTTTATATCTTGTGAAAAGAGGTCAAATCAGCCTTACAATAGACATTAAAGACAATTTCGAATCCATTTTGGAAATCAACAGAAACGATGCTTTCGGCGAAAACTCTTTGTTGGAAAACGCCAAGAGAACTTATACCGCCATGGTTGTTTCTGAAGAAGCTGACTTGATCGTGATTCCTCATTTTGCCATCCAGGAGATTTTTGACAGCAATCCAAAAATCAAAGCCAAAATGATGACCTCACTGGCAGAATATTACAACCAAAACAATCAAAAACTTTTTCGCTCCTATCGTGAGTCTTTCGGGTTCTTCAGTCTCCGCCAAATGTTTGAATAATCACTCCAAACCAGGTTTCTTTCTTTTATCAAAAAAGCCGGCTCACAAGCAAAGTAATCCCAAGCTGGTTTCGATTCCTACGCTTTGTTTGATAACTTAGCGTCGCTTTTTGAAGGCAATAATTCACTCAAAAATCTATATAAAATCATGAGCAAAGTAACCGTAGTAGGTGCAGGCAACGTAGGTGCTACCTGTGCCGATGTTTTAGCTTATCGCGAAATCGCAGAAGAAATTGTTTTGATCGACATCAAAGAAGGTTTTGCCGAAGGCAAAGCGCTTGATATCTGGCAGAAAGCGCCTATCAACCAGTATGATAGCAGAACTGTAGGTACAACTGGCGATTACAGCAAAACAGCTAATTCTGATGTGGTCGTAATCACTTCCGGACTTCCTCGTAAGCCAGGCATGACTCGTGATGACCTGATCGTAACCAATGCCGGTATCGTGAAAATGGTGACTGAGAATGTGGTAAAATACTCTCCAAATGCAATCATCATCGTTGTCTCCAATCCTTTGGATGTCATGACTTATCAGGCGCACCTCACGTCAAAACTTCCAAGAAATAAAGTAATCGGTATGGCCGGAATCTTGGATACTGCCCGTTACAGAGCTTTTCTTGCTGAGGAATTAAACATTTCAGGAAAAGAAATTCAGGCAATCCTGATGGGCGGACATGGAGACACCATGGTTCCACTTCCTCGCTACACGACCGTTGCAGGTATTCCTGTGACTGAATTGATCGCCAAAGATAAACTGGATGCTATCATTGAAAGAACGAAGTTTGGCGGTGGAGAACTTGTGAAACTAATGGGAACTTCTGCCTGGTACGCTCCTGGAGCAGCTGCAGCTCAAATGGTTGAAGCCATCCTTAAGAATCAAAGAAGAGTATTCCCTGTTTGTATCAAACTGGAAGGCGAATACGGAATCGACGATTGCTACCTGGGAGTGCCTGTGATTTTGGGCAAAAACGGTGTGGAAAAAGTGATCGAACTTGACTTGAATACTGAAGAAAAAGCGCTTCTTGAAACTTCAAGAGGACATGTGAAAGAAGTAATGAGCGTTTTGGACAACCTTTCTGCTTAATCTTAACTCCCTCCTTTTCAGACCTAAGATTCTCAGAAGTTGTTTGAGTTTCTTAGGTCTTATTTTTGTATAGTAACCCACGAATCAACCTCGGATCTGTGAAAATCTGGAAAAGCCTGCTCATCTTATTATCCACCCTTCTGCTCATTGGTGCAGGGTTCTGGGTCTATAAGAAGTACTTTTCCTCCAGAAAAATCAATAACCTGGAGCTTATCAGTCAGGAGGCTGTTTTTGTTTTAGAAACCTATCAGGGAGCAAAAACCTGGAATACGCTGGTAAATGATCCAGTCTGGGAAATCCTTTCCACACTTCCTGCTTTCCAAAAATTCAGCACCCAGCTCACAACTCTTGATAGTCTTAGCGGCGGGTCAGGTGAAATCACCAAAACCCTTTCGGGAAAACAAATGACGGTGAGCCTTCATACTACCGGAATAGAGACCTTTGATTTACTTTTTACAGTCAACCTGAATTCAAAAAGGGCATTAGCTCTGATTGAAGAAGTAAAAAGCAGAATGAATCCGGGCGCGAAATTTCAATCAAGAAACTATTCTGAAATTGAAATTCTGGAATATTATGACGCCTCAAACAACCGACTTTGGAGCTTATCAATATTGGAGGATTTGATTTTAGTGTCCTCCTCTAGCTTCCTGGTGGAGGAAGCTATTCGATTTTACATAAATGAAGGTCAGCAAAGCTTTTCCGATCTCGCCGCTTCAACTCCTTACGATAAAGATTCTCCTGGCCGGCTTCTTCTTTCCGGCAAAGGGATGGCAAGTTTGCTTAAAGGTGTGACCACCGACAGAGAAAACCAAAGCATTGCTGCCCTTGAAACTCTGACAGAAGGACTTGTCTTAGATTTGGCTTTTGAAGAAGGCCAACTTGTTTTCAAAGGACCTTTGGTGTCAGAAAAAGGGGTAAACTTCACTCCATCCATTCGGGCAAATCTTCCGGCCATCGAATCAATCATATCGAATCGGACTTTGGCACTGACCCAGTACAATCTGGAAAGCATCTATGAAACGCAGAAGTTGGAAAACAGAGCTTTCACGCCCAGATCTACTTTGAGTGGAGAGATTCAGCGAACCCTTACAGACAAGGGATTTCTGGACAGCTTCACCGGTGAGATTTATCTGCTTGATCTGGAAAACTCCGGGGGGTCCGATCAAAATCTTGCTATCCTTGCCCGTTCAACCGATCCCACTTTCTCATTAGAATTGATAAAGGAATATCAGCAGGAGGCAAAAATAGAAGCCTCGGATTTTTACTTGGGACACGAAATTCTTTACCTGGCTGAGGAAGAATTCCCGGCCCACTTGTTTGCCGGAAAATTCCCTGGGTTTGGACAGACTTTCGTCACTGCACTAGAGGAAGTATTGGTTTTTACCAACTCCCAACAGGCCATGAAACTAATTTTGGATGATTTTGAATCTGAAAATACCTGGGGGAAATCAGCTCAAACTCCTGAAGCCAAAAATGGCCTTAGCCCGACTTCCGGATTTACGCGGCTTTATCTGATCGATCAAATCTGGGAAAACTGGACAAAAACAGCCAATCCATCCTGGAGCTCTTTTCTTCAGAAATATTCAACAAGCTTTCGCTCTTTTCCATGGGTTTCCTTGAAAATCAACCAGATTCAAGACAAAACTGAGGCTACCCTGACTTTTCCATACAAATCAGAGAAAAAAGCTAAAACACCGGAAACTGAAGCAATTTCCCTGCAACCCAGCAAAAACATTCCTTTCAAATCAACCCTGATCTACGGGCCCAAATCGGTGATCAATTTTCAGGACGAAACTGAGGATATATTGGTTCAGGACACCGATAATGTTCTTCATCTGATAAATTCCGGAGGAGAGGAAGTTTTCGCAATTAAGCTCAGTGGACCGATCGTATCTGATGCTTTCCAAATAGATTATTACAAAAACGGGAAACTCCAAATCTTGCTGGCTACGGAAGAAAAAATCTATGGGATCGACCGATTAGGCGATTTATTACCTTCCTATCCTTTCGATTTGGGCGGGGAAAGCATTTCGCATCTGAATCTTGTTGACTATAGTAATGACAAAGATTATCGGTACTTCATCAGTACCGCGGATGGTGACCTCTACCTTTTAGACAAAAATGGAAAACAGCTCGAAGGCTGGGATCCGCTTAAACTGGGTGAGAAGACAATCGCACCTCCGGCTCATTACCGGGTACCGGGCAGGGGGGATTATATGATTGCTCAGACCGAAAAAGGAAAACTGCATCTATTCACTCGCCGGGGAGAAAAGCAAGCCGGGTCTCCAATACAACTCGGTGAATCGCTTAAATCTCGTCTTGCTGTCTGGCAGGATCCAAAAGCAAAATCTTTCCAACTTGTAGGTATAACTGCAAATGGAGAAGTGATTCATTCGAATTTCAGCGGGGAAGTCGGATACAGAAACCAACTCATCAAAGATGACCGAGACAGCGAATTTTTGCTGATTCAGGATCAGAAAGGCAATGACTTTGTCTTTGTTTCAAGACAGTTTAATAATGTGAGTGTAATGGACAGGGCTGAAAAGATCCTGTTCACGACTAAAGTTTCGGACGAAAATCTGATCTATCAATACTTTGATTTTGGGTCGAATCGACAGATTTTCGCTTTGACCGACTTGGTGCAGGAGTTTTGCTACCTGTATGATATGAAAGGAAACCTTCTCACAAAGATGCCTTTGGAAAGTACCGGCCCGATTCAGATTACGCATCAGGTTTCTCAGGGACAATTCCTGATTCGGACAATCAGCGGCGCGAAGCTGACAGAGTTTCAGTTGGCAGATTAGGAGAAGACAGGATTGGTAAAATCACTTCACCTGAATCTCTTTTTTCCAGGTTTGCAATTGACCTGAATCGTCTTTGAAGTCTACTTCAAGCACATACTTTCCGGTCAATTCTGAGCTCTTAACCTGAAATTCCGATTGAAACTCATTCAGTCCTTTTTGGTACCAGAAAAGCAAAGTCCTGTAATCAGGGAGTTTTCCTTCTTTTTCATTTGGTGAATAAATCGGGCTTTCAAGTGCTATATAAGGATTCAATCCTGAATAACCGAGATATAGAACTTCATCCGGAATCGGGAAAAGGCCAAAGTTATTCTCATAAGAACTAAAGCTCAACACCCCGTCGTACTTCCTGTCATTCAGATAAAACTCTCTGTTGAGAACGTCCAGTTTGTAGAAAAACTTAGGATTGAAAGTGGCAAGCATGTCTGAATTGAATACAGGTAAAGCATCCACCATCATCAGAGGATTTCCCTCAAAAAGGTAATCAGCTTCCACATTCAAAATCCTGAATTCTTTTAGTTTATCCTTTCTCCTCACGGATACGTTTGGAACGTATTCTTTGATGACGGTTTCTACATCATCAAATCGTGTATAATCATCCAGTAGGTAGGATTGATCTTCCACAAATCCGGTGACCACGCTCATGCTGTCATTTTCATAAACTTGGGAAAAGTAGGGCTCTAACGCTGATGCGAGTTTCATCTTACGTAAAAATTCCTCATCCTCCCGCGAAATAGTCAATTCAGGAATCTTGAATCCAGCCTTGAATTTGGTCTTGGGACCAGGCAATTGAATCTCAAATGCATTCAGATTACTTCCATCTTCCACCTGAATCAGCATATGATCCCAATGTTTGAAACCACCCAAGTCAAAATACAAATTCCCGTTTTCATCCGGGCGATCCGTGTACAAAGCGGATTGCTCCCCATGAACAGAGAGGAAATATGTTTTGGCAGTATCAACCTCAACCCCTATCAATTTTCCATGGACAATGTGCCCAAAAAGCTCTGGCAGAAATGGCACTTTCTCAATGGATTCATATACCTGATCAGATTCTATCTGCTGGCCCAAATTAGCTAAATATGGATTTGGACTGGCAAGCCTGATCGATTCAATTCTTTCTTCGGGAAGATTCAGTTTGATTGTGAAAGATTCAGATTTTCCCAATTCCTCCTTTGAAACTGAAACCGGAGAAATCCCTGAAGAAGCTTGCACGGGGATTTTTCCTTCTTTCTTTGCCAAAGTCGGAGGCAAAGCAGGATTCAGAATTGTAACAAATTGCTGCGAAATTCCTGATTTTAAATCCAGATAGGGGCTAATCCGGGTAAAAACCCGAAGCAGGTAGTTTCCGGAGGGAATCGAAGCCGGCAGTTGCATGTAATTGAAAACTTTACCGGATTTCAGCGGGAATTTGGCAATCGCCCAGGACCGATTCTCTGTATCAATCAACTCAGCATAGAAAATCTGTGAAACACTTGGTTTTCCACCGCTTTGAACTTCTCCGTTGATCCAAATTTTTTCATCAGTAAAAAAAAGCGTCTTGGGAATAGTAAAGGAAACCATCTCGGCTTGGGATTGTGCCAAAGCCTGAAAAGCAAAACCCATCTGAAGGCCAAGCAAAACCAGAATTTTTATCGTATATATTTTTTTCATCTTAATCTTCCCAAAATTCCGGTCGTTTCCGATCCGCATAAAGTGTACAATCTGCACAGCGCCGTGGCGTACTATAATATCCAATTGGGCCCATGGGTCCCGGAACCGACCTAGCCGGCAATAATGCTCCTGAAGCAAAAGCAGCCTGCAATTGGGCCGGATTTAAGAAAACGGTGTCCGGAGAAATGAAGCAATCGTCAAACTCAGGATCATTGTAATCCCAAGGCAAAATATCCATCCTGTCAATGTAAATTCTTTCCTGTCTTACTATCCCAAGGCTGACAAAACCAATTACAGGTTTATCAGGATTGCCCTCCAATTTGAAATTTCCTCCTATCACAGATGGCAATGGACTGAAAATGGATCCAATATCATCTGTGTTCTTTTTCAGGGTTTCCCAAAATTCTAACGATTCCTGAGGAATTGCTTTCTGCGAAATCAGGATGCTGTATCTCTCCATCAGCCGCTCATCTCCCTCGGGAATTTCTGTAATCGTCTTCCTGAAAACCACCTGCTCTTCAAATCGCGAAGAGGTCTCCAGCAAAATATCTGAATTAACTTCTGATGTGTAGCATAAATCGATTCTCTCTTCCTCTTTCATCGGGACCACATCCCTTAATTCAGGTTTGTAGATATAGGTGACTTTAAATCGGGGAAGGAAAATCCAGGTCTCTTCAAATGTCCAAAGGAAATCATCTGCATTTTCGTCTCCCTGAGTATTTACAAAGACTTCGATTCCCTGCTCATCCCGAACGTATCCGGCTTCCTGAATCTGCGGAGTGATGATTGGTTTCAAAATGCCGGACACATATTTTTCGCCATTCGCCAGAAGAATCTCAAGTTTGTACTCCTGATTTTCATCGATATTTTGCTCGAAATAATACACACCTTCTTTATCCTCCACAAGAGGAAAAATGCTTCCTCCCTCACTGATCAGGCTTATAATCGCTCTTTTCACGGGAGCAAATTTCACGGTGTCTGAGACATTGGTAGTGACACTCAGCTTCAATTCACTTTTGAGTCCTTCGGAATCCAAATATCCTTCTACCACAAGAACCCCTGCTTCCTGATTTTCAATTTCAGGTTCAAAAGGCTCTCTGCATCCCATAGTGAAGAGTACAAGAAGTGCGAAAATAAATCCGTGTCTCTTCATCTTAATCCTCCCAGAAATCAGGTTTTCCTCGATTAGCATAAAGTGTACAATCTGAACAACGTCTCGTCGAACTATAATAAGCAACGATTGTTGTTCCTTCCATCAGCTCCCTGGCAGGAAGTACTGCACCAGTCCCGAAATCACTGAAGTATTGGGATGAACCGATGTATATTGGTTCGATTGAGATCGAACAATCATCAAATTCAGGATCGTTGAAGGTCCAGGGGAACACATCTTTTTGGTCGATGTAAATACGGGTTTGCTTAATTACTCCCAAGCTTACAAATCCAACTACAGGCTGCTCATCATCACCTTCCAGATGAAGATTTCCGGAAATGACAGATGGTAATGGACTGAAAATTGAACCGATATCATCCGTATTTCTTTTGAGTGTTTCCCAAAACTCCACTGCTTGTTGATCAATTGCCTTCTGCGAAATCAAAATACTGTATCGCTCCATTATTCGCTCATCTCCCTGTGGAATCTCAGTGATGGTCTGACGAAAAACAACCTGATCCTCAAATCGTGAACTCGTCTCCAGCAGCAAATCTGGATTAGTTTCCGATTTATAGCAAAGGGCAATTTGTTCTTCTTCTTTTCTTAATTCCACCACTTTCGTGTCATTTCGGTAGATATAAGGAGTTCGGATCACTGGTCGGAAAATCCAGGTTTCCTCATAGGTCCACAGGAAATCATCTGCCACTTCATTCCCCTGAGTATTTACATAAACTTCCACGCCCTCTTCATCCCGAATGTATCCTGCATCCAGGATATCAGGAGTAATAATTGGCTTAATGGGATCTGAAAAATACTTCTCCCCATTTCTTAGCAAGATCTCAAGTCGATAAGATTGATTTTCCGGAATATCCAACTGAAAAAGGTATTTCCCGTCTTTCAGTTCAGTCAATTTATACAGCTCACCAGAATCCGCGATCAGGCTTATTAAAGCTCCGGGTTCCGGAATGTTTGACTCCGTTCCGCTAATCGGTGCAGTTCTGGAGATCGAAAGGACACTCTCCAAACCGTTGGAATCCAAGTAACCTTCGACTACCAAAACTCCGCCTTGGACATTTTCAATTTCGGGTTCAAATGGTTCTCTGCATCCTGTAAACAGGAAAATCACAACAAGCAAAAATTGTAGATCCTTGAATCGCATCAGAATCTGAAATTATAAGTGATGAAAGGAATCGGCTCAGCAAAAATCGAAAGCTGATATCCTCTCAGCACACCTTCCTCCGGCGTGTAATAAATCGAATACGGATTGCTTCGTCCCAACACGTTGTAAATCCCCATGGACCAGGAAGAATGAGCCAGCTTATTTACTTTATGGTTTCCTTCAAGGTTTATCGAGAAGTCTAACCTGAAATAGTCCGGTACTCGTTGTGCATTTCGGTCAGAATAATAAACCCGCTCACTTCCCGCATACACAAACTTGGAAACCGGCAAGGTGATCGGCCGACCTGTGCTGTAGTTACCCGAGAAAGTAGCATTGAATCGCTTGCTCACTTCATAATTCATCACCAACACGGCGTGGTGAGGCTGATCAAAATTGCTCGGGTATTCTGTTCCCTCGTTGATTTGCTCTTTTTGCTCGGAAGAATTCGTTTGGTAAAGTGACCTCGCATAGGTGTACGAAACGGAACCATTCAATTTTCCTGCACTTTTCTTCAGGAAGAATTCAACTCCATACGCTTTCCCGTTGGTATTGAGCACGTCCTGCTCGACATCATCATTCAAGATGATGGTTGCTCCGCTTCGATAATCCAGCAGATTTCGCATCGATCGATAATACACCTCGGTAGAAAACTCCAATTGATTTTGAGCCATGTTGCGGAAATAGCCCAGCGAGTATTGAATTCCGGTTTGCGGAGCGATAAATTCGTCACTCAGCTTCCAGGTATCGGTGGGAGAAATGACTGAAGAATTGCTCAGCAAATGCATATTCTGACGCATTGAGTTTACTCCTGCTTTGATGGAGGACTGATTATTCAGAGAATATCTTCCCGAAAATCTGAATTCCGGACCGTGATAGGTTTTGATGATTTCACCGTCTTCGGAAGTCTTCTCACCAATAACATTCTCATTTGTGGTAGGCTGACCTTCCGGATATACGAACGTCGTTTGAGGACCAAAGTAATTGTAGAGGTTGTATCGAATCCCTCCGCTCACGAACCATTTATCATTGATCTCAAATTCATCCGAAATAAAAATGGAAGTCTCAAGCGCACTTTCTTGCTCCACTTCATCCCGGATCACAATCGACTCTGCGCCATAAGGAGTGATGAGTCCTGGATTAAGGGTGATCTGATTCAAATGAACCCCGTATTTGAGGACATGCCGGAAACCTTTTTCCTGGCGAAATTCTGCTTTAACAAAATTCTGATCCAGTCCAAATCCGAATTCATACGAGTTGAGTGGATTGTCCTCACCCAGGATTTGAAAATCATACTTGTCTTTTCCTGCCGAAAATGAAGCTTCCAGCTGGTCATTGAAGTAATGAGTCCATTTCAGCGCGTAATTCTGATTTTGGTAAGAGTAAACAGTATCCGGGTCAAACTGGAACTGATCTTGACTATAATAGCCTGTAAATTCTAAAATGTCTTTTTCAGAAAACTTATGTCTGACATTCAGATTGAGGTCATAAAAGGATGCCCGGCTCGCATTGAAATCCGCATTATCCTCCAGATAATCCAGCACCCAATCCGAATAGGTAGTTCTTCCTCCCGCAATAAACGTCGTCTTTTCTCCGATCGGACCTTCCAGACTCAGCCTGCTCGTCAACAGTCCAATTCCTCCTGACCCTCCGATCTTATCCGTCCGCCCAAACTTCGGTTTCATTTGAAGAACTGATGAGAGTCGCCCTCCATAGTTTGCCGGAATACCTGCTTTCATCAGTTCCACACTCTCAATCATATCCGCATTGATCGCAGAGAAAAATCCAAATAAGTGTGATGGATTAAACAAGGTGGAATTTTCAAACAGAACCAGGTTTTGATCCGAAGCCCCGCCTCTTACATTGAATCCAACACTTGCTTCACCTACTGTATTAACACCCGGCAAAACCAATATCCCTTTCAGTACATCTACTTCTCCGAGGATTGCAGGAAGTTTTCTCATCTCGGAAACAGTCAAAGTCTGCACGCCCATCTCGGGCCGGGAAATTTGGTTGATCGACCCGGAATTTACCACAACTTCGCTGAGCGAGTAGATGCTTTCACCGATCGCCATATCAAGCACTCCGTCACCTCGCAAATCAATCAATCGCTGCTCGATGTATCCTCCCAAATTCTGAATGTAGATCGTATGCCTTCCCACAGGTAGTTCGATGGAGTATTTCCCTTCCCTGTCAGAGATGGTTCGGGTGAAATCAATTTTCTCAAAAACAATCGCTCCTGTGATGATTTCCTGATTTTCCAGACTTGAAATAGTACCGGAGAGAATAGCTGTTTTCTTGTCCGGCGAAGATTGACCAATAATGAATCGGTTATTTCTGACGAAGGCATCATCGACCTGACCGGAAGAGCCGCTTCCGGCATTTCCTACATTGCTGAAAAAGTCATCTGAAAGTGAAACCTGGAGTTTTTTTCCTTTGGAAATAAAGACTGCATTGTCCGCACCAAAAGAATAATGAAAATCTGTCCCCTGAAATACTGCGTCCAACAGGTCACTGAGTTTGCTGTCACTTGCTTGCAAATTGACCGTAATGCTGCTTATTTTTTGCTCTATATAGTAAAACCTGTATGGAGTATTTTCTTCCACCTGTTCAAAAAATCTCTCTAAAGAAATCCCCGGAAAAAACCCATTGATTTTAGGTTGATCTTGATTTTGTGAGAAACTAACTGCACTGAATGAAATGAAAAAAAGAAAAGTGAGTAAGTGTATTTTCATATGATTATAATTGATTTTTATTGGCCATATGGAATCTCGCATGGCCTATAATCATACCAGTGTTTGTCGCTTGCGTCATGCTCGATTTCATCTAGTTTGGGTTAGAGTGTTTTGGTCGGCAAGCTCAACCAATGTAATGAGGTATTTTTCGGGGGTATCCTGAAATCTGATTTTTCGTTCCTTGAGGTATTTGTTGGCAACTTTTTTATCAAGACCCAAGATCTCAAAAGCCTGCTTTGACTTATTTATTTGAGTAAAAACACCTGATTTCAAAATGAAAAAATCCTTTTTCTCCACAAACACATCCGTGTAAATACTGATGTCCCGGTTTGATTTGGTGGTTTTGAAGCGTTTCACAAGAACCAGATTCTCACCATCATTCAGGACCTGATAAAGCCCATTTGAATTATTGGAGTAGCTTTCATTTCCTTCCATGTATTTGAATCGTTCTCCATTGGAAAGAGAAAACTCATCGATTTTGTCGGGATTAATCAAGATCCTTTGATTGTAGATCGGATGAAAAGTAATCACCTGATCTTTGTAGACGTCATACATGAGCGGCACTCCGGGGTAAGTAATTCCGTTGATCATGAGGCTCCCTTCTCCAAACTGTCTGGAAAAATAGAAAGGATGACCTTCGATCGTTTTTCGGGCTTCCACATATTGCCCTCCAGTGATCAATTCCTGGAAATAGGGAAGTTCTTCTTTATAGGAAGCTAAATAAGTAACATCTCCGCCGACTATCTGTGCTTTTGTGGATATCACAAAAAACATGGTGGAGAAAAGAAAAAATATGATTCTTTGCATGCGTCAAAATACGACAGTTCTAAGCTATCTATCGTATTTTTCGATATAATGTTTATTCGGTGCTCAAACCCTGTAAATGGAAAATATTTTGTGCAAATAATTACTCAGACCCCATGACCTCCAGAAGAACACTCCTTAAATCACTCACATTGGCACCCTTAGCCTTTTCCGCAAGTACAGTTTTTGCAAAGACTGAAGAAGTAAAAGAAACCAAATTCATTTTTTCGTTGAATACAAGTACAATTCGGGGGCAGAAATTACCACTTCCCGAAATGATTGAGATCGCTGCTCGAGCTGGTTATGACGGGATTGAGCCCTGGATTATGGAGATCGATGCTTATTTGCAAAGCGGAAAAACGCTGGCAGATCTCAAGAAACACTTGACCGATGCAGGTATAATAGCTGTTGATGCAATTGGATTTGCTCCCTGGATGGCGCAAGATTCAGAAAAGAGTAAGGGAGGATTTGCACAAATGGAAAAAGAGATGGGGATGCTTTCTGCGTTGGGTTGCAAGAGAATAGCCGCACCGGCAATCGGTACTGACAATCCAATTGACTTACTAATTGCGGGTGAGAAATACGCTCAATTGCTTGATCTGGGAAGAAAAACCGGAGTTATGCCTCAATTGGAATTTTGGGGTGCATTTCCACAGTTCCACCATTTGGGTCAGGCATTGGCGGTAGCTGCAGCAGCGAATGATTCCGATGCAAAAATTCTCGCCGACATTTATCACCTTTTCAGAGGCGGATCAGGATTCGAAGGACTCAATCTTATCAACAGCAACGCCATCGATATTTTTCACCTCAATGATTTCACAGATCAAATCCCTCGATTGGAGCAGCAAGATAAGGATCGGGTTTTCCCTGGTGATGGAGTTGCTCCGCTCAAGGAAGTTGCCGAAACTTTCAAGGCAATGGGAGGAACGAAGATTCTTTCCCTCGAACTCTTCAATCCAACCTACTATGCGATGGATGCATTCGAAGTTGCGAAAACCGGTTTGGGAAAAATGAAGCAGTTCTTCTAAACTCAACCAAAAAGGTCAGAGCTTAAATAACGGTCTCCTCTGTCGCAAGTAATGCAGACAATCACGCCGTGATCAAGGGTCTTTGCAAGTTCAAGGGCTGCGAAAAGTGCGCCGCCGCTGCTCATTCCTGCAAGGATTCCTTCTTCTTTGGCCATCCGTCTGGTCATATCAGTGGCTTGAATCTGACTGACATCGATTACCTGATCCACTCTTGATGGATCAAAAATCTCCGGCAAAAACTCTTTGGACCATCTTCGAATTCCAGGGATATTGGAGCCATCAGTTGGCTGTGTTCCCACGATTTGTATTGCCGGATTCACTTCTTTCAGATACATGGAAACACCCATAATCGTACCTGTCGTACCCATCGCGGAAACGAAATGAGTCACCTTTCCTTCGGTATCTTTCCAGATTTCAGGTCCGGTAGTTTTGTAATGGGCCAGGTAATTGTCAGGATTTGAAAATTGGTTGAGCATGAAATAGCCCTCTTCATCCCGCATTTGCTCGGATAAAGTTCTCGAGTATTCAATCGTCTTTGCTGCAGGAGTCAGGATTACTTTGGCACCATAAGCTTCCATAGAAAGAACTCGTTCTTTGGTCGAATTATCCGGCATAATCAGTTTCATGTCCAGTCCCAGCACCTTTGCAACCATGGCCAATGCGATACCTGTATTGCCGCTTGTTGCCTCGACTAATTTGTCACCTCTTTTTATATCTCCACGGTCCAGAGCACTGCGAAGCATGTTATATGCCGCTCGATCTTTCACGCTTCCGCCAGGATTTTGACCTTCCAGTTTACAAAGGATTTTTACGTTAGGATTTACGGGAATATGCTCCAGTTCAATCAGAGGGGTATTTCCTATCAATTCAAATAACTTCATCGGAATCATTTTTAAATACATAAAGATCCGTCACCTCACTGGCAGCGTGATACATCTGAGTTTGGTAATATACCTTGCTTCCTGCAGGCACACTCTTGGTAAGCCAAACATTTCCTCCGATGACACTATTCTTTCCGATGGTTGTTTTTCCTCCCAAAATAGTGGCCCCTGAATAGATCACGACGTTATCCTCGATAGTTGGATGGCGTTTCACGTCCGCATCGGCTTTGTCCACACTCAATGCGCCGAGTGTAACACCCTGGTAGATTTTGACATGGTCTCCAATCACCGAAGTTTCACCAATTACCACTCCTGTGCCGTGGTCAATGCAAAAAGAATGACCAATTTGAGCCCCGGGATGGATATCAATCCCGGTTCTGCTATGGGCAATTTCAGTGATCATTCTTGGAATAAGTTTGATCCCAAGGTTATTGAGTAGGTTTGCAATACGGAAAGCTGCAATAGCATAAAAACCGGGATAGCTTCTTAAAATCTCTGTTCTTGATTTTGCAGCCGGATCACCTTCGTACATCGCGTCAACGTCTTCATGAACCATGTCAAATACTTTCTCTAGACCTTTGAAAAATTCAGAAGCGAGCGCTTTTCCTTCCCCTCCATGCAAGTGCATGTTTCGCTCCAAAATAACTGAAAGGAAATTGCTCAATCGATCGAATTGAGCTTCAACTTCCGCCTTTTCTTTGATTTTATTGACTGAATATTCCGGGAAAAGTAATCCGAGCAAATCCTCGAAAAACTGGGTAATGACTTTTGGCGAAGGACAATCAGAGCATTCCTGATGAGCCAAATAGACTTTAGTAATAAATGAATTCATTTTTGCGGGTGTGATAAAACTATCAGAAGACAAAACCAACCCGAATCACATAAGGTTCAGCATAGTAGGAATACTGATTGTCATAAAGGACATTATACAGAAAGGTGAAGTTTGCCCCGCCTCGCGGTCCAAAAGGCGCGAAATATCCTCCTCCGAGGAAAAGCGCGTCTGTCCAGATTCTGCGAAAGTCCTCTGCAAAATAGTCGTAAGCCTCCCAATTGATCGATTCATATTCCGCGTGGGCAAAAATATTGGGGAAGATATTGTAACGACCGAACAATCGTCCTCCGTATGAAGTGCCCTCAGCTCCCTGAATCCTGTTGTCGTCGTAATATTGAAAGGTCATTCCAACCCCTCCGGAAAGTTTTGGTGTGATCATCACTCCTGCCAACGGGGAAACATCTATCAGGGTAATGGTTCCAAATTGAAGTCCGAGATTTCCCCCAAAAAAAAGTCTGTCTTTAAAAGGAATTGAATCTCCGTAGATCTCGCGCTGTGCAAATGAATTGGACTGGAAAAGAATAAATCCCAGAACTAGCAGAAGAGCGAATTTATTTTTTAACAATAACATAGAGGTCTTCCGTCTTTTTCTTCATTAAATACTTCTCACGAGCGAATTTCTCTAAAAGTTCCGGATTGCTCATCAACTCTTCTCTTTCTGCCTGAATTTTCTCTTTACGTTCGATGTAAAATTCCTTTTGATCCTCCAGCTGGCTCAATTTTCTGCTCAGCCTGAACTGATTGACCACGTTATTCGAATCGATGAAAATCATCCAAAACAGGAAGAATGCAGTGGAGAGGAAATAAAAATTCTTGGTGTACTTGAGGTACTTTCTCATGGATGCCCGGATAAAAATTCAATGCTCAAGTTACAAAAATGATGCAAAAAAAAAGACAGCCCCGAAAGACTGTCTTATACTATTGAAAATCACTAGTTATTATTTCAATCTACCGTTGAAAACAGCTGAATCGCCCAATTGCTCTTCGATTCTAAGCAGTTGATTGTACTTAGCCATCCGGTCAGATCTGGAAGCTGAACCTGTTTTGATTTGTCCACAGTTTACTGCCACAGCCAAATCAGCGATAGTGGAATCTTCTGTTTCACCTGATCTATGAGACATTACAGCAGTAAATCCTGCTTTATGAGCCATGGAGATGGCATTCAGTGTCTCAGTCAACGTTCCGATTTGGTTTACTTTAACCAGGATTGAATTTGCAGACTTCTCTTCGATACCTCTCTTCAAAAACTTCACGTTGGTCACAAAAAGATCGTCACCTACCAGCTGAACTTTGTCACCAATTTTTGCAGTTAGCATCGCCCATCCAGCCCAATCCTCTTCAGCACATCCGTCCTCGACAGAATCAATTGGATATTTTTCAGTCAACTCGGCCAAATAAGCCACTTGCTCTTCGCTTGATCTGATTTTTCCAGTCGGACCTTCAAACTTGGAGTAATCGTATTTTCCGTCTTTGTAGAACTCTGAAGCAGCACAGTCCAATGCGATGGTCACATCATCACCGGCTTTATAACCTGCTTTTGCAATTGCATCCAGGATACAACCCAAAGCCTCTTCTGTACCTCCGGAAAAGTTTGGTGCAAATCCACCTTCATCACCGACAGAAGTGTTCAAACCTTTATCATGAAGGATTTTCTTCAGATTGTGAAAAATTTCAGCACCCATTCTAATGGCTTCAGAGAAACTGGGAGCTCCTACCGGACGAACCATGAATTCCTGAAAGGCAATAGGCGCATCTGAGTGGGATCCGCCGTTGATGATGTTCAGCATCGGCACAGGAAGTGTATTTGCATTCACTCCGCCAATGTAGCGGTAAAGTGGCTGTCCAGACTCCATAGCAGCTGCTTTGGCAACTGCCAAAGAAACACCAAGGATTGCATTTGCCCCCAATTTGCTTTTCGTTGAAGTTCCGTCCAAATCAATCATGATCTGGTCGATGGTATTTTGCTCAAAAACATCCATTCCTACTAATTCCGGCGCAATGATGTCATTTACATTGGACACCGCTTTCAACACACCTTTGCCTAGATATTTGCTTTTGTCTCCGTCTCTTAGTTCTACAGCCTCATTGACCCCGGTGGAAGCTCCGCTTGGAACTGCTGCACGGCCAAAAGCACCATTTTCTGTATAAACGTCCACTTCTACAGTTGGATTACCTCTTGAGTCGAGGATTTGTCTTGCATGAATTGATTGAATCAACGTCATAGTTTTAAAAGGTTTATTAGTATTAGTTTTGATTGATCAATGAAATAAAATCGTCAAAAAGGTACCGCGAATCGTGTGGTCCAGGTGATGATTCAGGGTGGTATTGCACCGAAAATGCCGGCTTATTTTTCAAACGAATACCTGCGACAGTATTGTCATTTAAGTGAATATGGGTGATTTCTACTTCGGGATGATTCTCTGAGTCCTCGCGGGAAATATTAAACCCGTGGTTTTGAGAAGTGATTTCGCTTTTCCCGGTCAAAAGGTTTTTGATAGGATGGTTAAGACCTCTGTGTCCGTGGTGCATTTTATACGTTGAAATCCCACAAGATTCTGCCAAAATCTGATGGCCAAGACAAATTCCGAATAGCGGCTTTCCGGTCTTCAAAATATCTTTGGTTACTTCAACTGCATATTCCATGACTGCCGGATCACCGGGGCCATTCGAAAGGAAATAGGCCTGAGGTTTCCATGATTCCATTTCTTCCAAAGTGGTTTTTGCAGGGAAAACTTTGCAGTAAACTCCCCTTGAGGCAAGATTTCTAAGAATGTTTTTCTTAATGCCAAAGTCAAGGCAAGCTACTTTGATTGCGGCTTTTTCGTCACCATAAAAGTAAGGCTCTTGAGTACAAACTTTAGAAGAAAGCTCCAAACCATTCATATCAGGTACTTGGTTCAATTTATCATTTAGCCCTTGAAGATTCCCTTCAAATTCAGAGCTTATGATGGCATTCATTGCTCCTTTGGAGCGAAGATGTCTTACCAGCATCCGGGTATCAATATCTGCAATACCGGTGATTCCATTCTTTACCAGATAGTCTTGCAATGATCCGGAAGCATCTAGCCGTGAATAAACATCCGAAAAAGAGTTTACTACGATTCCTGCTATCGTCGGACCACCAGATTCTACTTCTTCTTCATGGACCCCGTAGTTTCCAATGTGTGAGGTAGTGGTAACTACAATTTGACCGGTATAGGAAGGATCGGTATAGATTTCCTGATATCCGGTCATTCCGGTATTAAAGCAGATTTCACCACCGTTAGTACCTGGATTGCCAATAAGAGATCCATGAAAGACGGTTCCATCCGCCAAGAGTAAAGTTGCCTTTTGTCTAATCATTTTTTTGAAAGTTGCCCAAAGTTAAAGATTTATTGGGAAGGAGAATGAATGGTAGGGGTATAAAAAAAGGATTGAACGTGAGTCCAATCCTTTTATTTATAAGTGATTTTTCAACTTATTTTTCTTCTGATTCTTCAGTCGATTCAGCAGAAGCTTCAGGAGCACTTGGCTCTTCAGCTTTAGCTTCTTTAGCAGGAGCCGCTGTTTTTGCAGCTGGAGCAGCAACAGCCGGAGCTGCACCAGTTCCTCTTCTGGATCTTCTTGTCGTTTTCTTCGCAGGCTGGGCATCTTTCAGCATCAATTCGTTGAAGTCAACCAGTTCGATGATACACATTTCAGCATTATCACCCAGACGGAAGCCTGTTTTGATAATTCTGGTATATCCTCCCGGACGAGTTCCTACTTTCTCAATCACTTCACCAAAAAGAAGGATGATCGCCTCTTTGTTTTTCAGATAGGAGAAAGCCATACGTCTGTTGTGAGTCGTATCTTCTTTGGCTCTGGTAACCAGAGGCTCAACGTATTTCTTCAATTCTTTTGCTTTGGCAAGCGTGGTTGAGATACGTTTATGAAGAAGCAGTGAGGCAGCCATATTGGAAAGCATAGCCTTCCTGTGAGCGGTCTTTCTTCCAAGGTGGTTAAATTTCTTACCGTGTCTCATTGTTATTTATTCTTCGTCAAGTTTATACTTTGAAATATCCATACCAAAAGTCAAACTTTTTTCCTGGATGAGTTGCTCCAATTCAGCGAGAGATTTCTTACCAAAGTTTCTGAATTTCATCATGTCAGAAATTTCAAGTTTGGCAAGATCACCCAATGTCTTTACATCAGCAGCTTTAAGACAATTAAACGCACGTACAGAAAGATCAAGATCGCTCAAAGATGTCTTCAATAGCTTTCTCATGTGAAGGAATTCTTCATCAATCGGCTCTGGTTCGGCTACACCTGTTGAATCCAAGACCATAGTCTGGTCAGAGAATAACATAAAATGCTGAATCAAGATTTTTGCAGATTCCTGAAGTGCTTTCTCAGGGTGGATAGATCCATCCGTAGTTACTTCCAAAATCAATTTCTCAAAGTCAGTTTTCTGCTCAACTCGAGTGTTTTCAACACTATACTTCACATTCTTTATAGGAGTGAAGATGGCATCGATAGCGATTACTCCAAAAACCTGATCTTTAGGTTTTGATTCATCAGCTGGCATATAGCCTCTTCCTTTTTCTACAGTGAGTTCCATTTCGAACGCCTTCGTCTGATCTATATGACAGATGACAAGCTCAGGATTCAAAATATCAAAGGAAGAAGTGAACTTAGCAATGTCCCCTGCAGTGAGAACAGACTGATTTTTAATCTCTACAGTGATTTTTCCGTCGAAAGCTTCGTGAACTTTCTTGAATCTCACTTGCTTCAAATTCAAAATAATATCAGTTACGTCTTCAACTACACCTTCAATGGTGGAAAACTCATGCACTACACCAGGTATTTTGATTGAAGTGATGGCATATCCCTCCAAGGAAGAAAGCAATATTCTTCTCAGGGCGTTACCGATAGTAACTCCATAGCCTTTTTCGAGTGGTTTGAAGGTGAATAAGCCATGAAAGTCATCGGCTTTCTCCATCACCACTTTCTCTGGCATTTGAAATGCTAGTATGGACATATATCTCGTTCTTTTTTTAAAAGCTGAAAATATTAAGATTACTTAGAGTAAAGTTCGACAATGAGCTGCTCCTTGATATTCTCTGGAATATCATTTCTGCTAGGAATACTGACGAATTTGCCGGTCAATGAAGCGCCATCCCACTCTAACCAGGAATATTTATTGACACCTCTACCAGCCAAGCTGTTTGTAATAGCCTCAAGAGACTTAGATCTTTCTCTTACTGAAACTATATCACCCGGCTTAAGGGTAAATGAAGGAATGTTTACAACATCACCGTTCACAAGCAAGTGTTTGTGAGAAACGAGTTGTCTTGCACCTCTTCTTGTTGGGGCGATACCCAATCTGTACACGGTGTTGTCCAATCTAGCTTCAAGAAGCTGAAGGAGGTTTTCACCAGTGATACCGGTTTTTCTGGAAGCAATACCAAACATTTTGGCAAATTGTCTTTCCAAAACACCATAGATGTATTTAGCTTTTTGCTTTTCAGCAAGTTGGATTGCATATTCAGACTGCTTCTTTCTTCTACCTTTTCCGTGTTGTCCCGGACCGTAGTTCTTCTTCTGAAGTGCCTTGCTATGCCCCTCGATAGGCTCACCAAATTTTCTGGCGATCTTTGCTTTAGGACCTGTATATCTAGCCATTCTATTACAATTTTATAATTAAACTCTTCTACGCTTAGGTGGACGACAGCCATTATGTGGCATTGGAGTCACGTCAGTAATGATAGTCACATCCAATCCTACATTTTGCAATGTTCTGATCGCAGATTCACGACCAGCACCGGGACCTTTTACAAATACTTCGATTTTTCTCAAACCTAAGTCAAATGCTACTTGTCCGCAGTTTTGAGCGGCCATCTGAGCAGCGTAAGGAGTATTTTTCTTTGAACCTCTGAAACCCATTTTACCGGCAGAAGCCCAAGAGATCACTTGACCTGCATTATTGGTAATAGAGATGATGATATTATTGAAGGAAGCTCTAATGTGAGCCTGACCTACAGCTTCTACCTTTACTACTCTTTTTTTACCCTTTGCTTTATCGTTTCTTTTCTGAGCCATAATCTAAATCAGGTTTTATTTAGTTGCTTTCTTTTTGTTGGCAACTGTCTTTCTCTTGCCCTTCCTTGTTCTGGCGTTGTTCTTGGTATGTTGACCACGAACAGGAAGCCCTTTTCTATGTCTTAAACCTCTGTAGCAACCGATGTCCATCAGTCGCTTGATGTTCAATTGGACCTCTGATTTCAGTACTCCTTCAGTTCTGAATTCTTCGGCAATAAGAGTACGGATGGCAGTTGATTCTTCATCATTCCATTCGCCTGCTTTTTTGTCGAAAGAGATACCGGCCTTGCTCAGGATGGCTTGAGCTGAGCTTCTACCAATACCGAAGATATAGGTAAGTCCAATCTCGCCACGTTTATTGTCTGGTATGTCTACACCTGCAATTCTAGCCATAATCTTAACCTTGTCTTTGTTTATACTTAGGATTCTTCTTGTTGATCACGTAAAGTACTCCGTTCCTTCTGATCAACTTACAGTCAACACTTCTTTTTTTAATAGATGTCTTTACTTTCATGTCAGTCTATTTATATCTATACACTATTCTACCTTTTGATAAATCGTACGGAGACAACTCTAATTTTACTCTGTCTCCTGGAAGAATTTTAATATAATTCATCCTCATTTTACCGGAAATATGAGCAATAAGCTGATGTCCATTTTCCAGTTCCACTTTAAACATCGCATTGGACAATGCTTCCGTAATGGTCCCGTCCTGTTCTATTGATGTCTGTTTCGCCATATTAGAATTTAAAATTCTCTTCTATGTATTTATGGGTCGTCAAGACCTCTGTTTTGTCTTCAAATATTGCAACCGTGTGCTCATAGTGTGCAGACGCCTTTCTATCCGCTGTTCGAATAGTCCATCCATCTCGTTCTTGAACAATGTTCCGTGTTCCAAGATTAACCATCGGCTCAATTGCAATCACCATTCCTGCTTTAAGTGGAACTCCACTCCCTTTCTTCCCATAATTGGGAACTTCTGGGGCTTCGTGAAGATTTCTGCCAATTCCATGTCCGACAAGCTCTCTGACTACTGTATAGCCTTTCGCCTCTACAAACTTCTGAATGGCAAATCCAATATCTCCGATTCTATTACCAAAAACAGCTTGCTCAATACCCAGATAAAGGGAATCTTTGGTAGACTTTAATAAGTCAATAATTGAAGGGGGAACCTCACCAATAGGATACGTATAAGCGGAATCGCTATGAAAACCTTGGTGAAAGACTCCACAATCTATTGAGATTATATCGCCATCTTTCAATTCATACTGAGACGGAAAACCATGAACAACAACTTCATTCACAGAAATACAAAGTGAAGAAGGAAAACCATTATACCCTTTAAAAGAAGGTACACCTTGGTGATCCCGGATAAACTCCTCAGCAATTTTATCTAGAAAAGAGGTCTTTACCCCTTCTTTGACATGCTTGGCTACTTCCCCATGGGCTCTACCAAGAATGTCAGCACTTTTTTTTATCAACTCAACCTCTTCCGAAGTCTTATAATAAATCATTTTTAAGCAACCTGATAATTAGAAGGATTATTCTTCATATTACCGCTTTTCATCATGCCTTCGTAATGTCTCATCAAAAGGTAACTTTCGATTTGTCTCAATGTATCCATGATCACACCAATCATAATTAGCAGAGAGGTTCCACCATAGAATTGGGCAAACTCAGTTCCTACTCCTGAGATAATCGCTAAGGCAGGTAAAATTGCAACAGCAGCTAAAAGAACTGAACCTGGCAGCGTAATTTTTGAAATGATTCCATCAATAAACTCAGCAGTAGGTGCTCCAGGCTTAATACCAGGTACAAATCCACCATTACGCTTCATATCTTCAGCAATTTGCTCAGGGTTAACTGTGATTGCCGTGTAGAAGAATGTGAAAACAATAATCAACACAGCAAAAAGCAAATTGTATTGCCATGATGTGAAATCACTGAACGTTGCACCTATATAGTTAGCAACATCGCTTTCAGATGCCCAAATCTGAGAAATCAACGCAGGAAGGAACATTAGTGATTGAGCGAAAATGATCGGCATAACTCCAGAAGCATTCACCTTTATGGGTATATACTGTCTTTGTCCACCATACACTTTACCACCAACTACTTGCTTTGCATATTGAACAGGAATTCTTCTGGTAGCTTCTGTCAAGGCAATTACCCCAACTACTACAAAGAATAAGACCAATGCTTCAATTATAAGAAGTAACATTCCAGATGAGCCTTTTTCAAGACCTTCGGCAATGATAGCGCCTGGAAACCTCGAGATAATTCCTATCATGATCAGCATAGAAATACCGTTTCCGATACCCTTTTCGGTAATTTTTTCACCAAGCCACATACAAAACATGGTACCTGCTGAAAGTAAAACCAAAGAACTAAACATGAACAAGGAAGTACTTACCATCACCGCGCCAGTTGGCAAAATAGTGGCAGTTACATATCCAATTCCTTGTGCAATAGTAATCGCTATTGTCAAAACACGGGTAATCTGATTGATTCTCTTTCTTCCAGATTCTCCCTCTTTTTGCATTTTCTGAAAATATGGAACTCCGACAGTCAATAACTGCAACACAATGGAAGCAGATATATATGGCATGATACCCAATCCGAAAATGGAAGCATTACTAAAAGCTCCACCAAGGAAAGTATCAATCAAACCGAAGATTCCCTCCGGAGCTGCACCTAACTTAGAAGGATCTACTCCCGGAAGAACGATGAAAGAACCTAATCTGAAGATGATCAGAAAACCGATCGTATTCAGGATTCTAACTCTGAGATCTTCGATAGAGAAAATATTCTTAACTGTCGAAATAAACTTTTTCATTTACTTAAATCTTGTTTACAGATCCTCCTAGATTTTCAATCGCTGCAACCGCAGTTTCTGAAAACTTATGAGCGGTCACATTCAATTTGGCTTTCAATTCGCCACCACCAAGGATTTTGATTTTGTCATTTTTTGAAGCAATACCATGAGCAACTAATGCACCTAGGTCGATAACTTCAAGATTAAACTCCTCAGCAAGGCCCTGCAAGGTATCCAAATTTACTGGTTTGAACTCTACTCTGTTAAAGCTTTTGAATCCAAATTTAGGTACTCGTCTTTGAAGTGGCATTTGACCACCTTCAAAACCAATTTTGGACTTATATCCAGATCTTGATTTTGCACCTTTGTGACCTCTTGTAGAAGTACCTCCTCTTCCGGAACCTGTACCTCTACCTATTCTCTTGCGAGATTTGGTAGATCCATCGGCTGGTTTTAATGTATGCAGTTTCATAATTAAGCTTCTTCAACTTTTACAAGGTGACTAACTTTTTTTACCATTCCAGCAATCTGCGGAGTGTTTTCCACAATCTTTGATTTGCTGATTTTGCCAAGTCCTAAAGCAACGATAGTAGCTTTCTGATCCTTTGGTCTGTCAATGGTGCTTTTGGTCTGAGTGATTTTTATCTTTCCCATGATGATTATCCGTTAAAGACTTTGGCCATTTTCACACCTCTCTGTTGAGAAACTGCAATAGCATCTCTCAATTGAACTAATGCGTCGATGGTAGCTTTTACCACGTTGTGAGGATTTGATGATCCTTTAGATTTAGCCAAAACGTCTGTAACGCCAGCACTTTCTAAAACCGCACGCATCGCACCACCGGCAATTACGCCAGTACCTGCAGCAGCTGGTTTGATCAACACAAAACCTCCACCGAATTTACCAAGCTGCTCATGAGGGATTGTTCCTTTCAAAACCGGAACTTTCACAAGATTTTTCTTAGCGTCTTCAATACCCTTTGTGATTGCGTCAGTTACTTCATTGGCTTTACCCAAACCGTAACCTACAACACCCTGGCCATCGCCTACTACTACTATAGCAGAAAAAGAGAATCTTCTACCACCTTTTACCACTTTGGCTACTCGGTTGATCGCTACTACTTTTTCCTTAAGTTCTGTATCTGTAGCCCGAATGGGCTTTCTTCTTACTTGAGACATATAGGATTAAAATTTAAGGCCACCTTCTCTGGCACCATCTGCCAAAGCTTTCACATTACCATGATACAAGTAGCCATTTCTATCAAATACTACTTCGCTCACACCATTCGCTACTGCTCTTTCCGCAAGCTTTTTGCCTACTTCTGCAGAAACAGATAATGTTGTGTTGGCTTTAGCTCCAAGTTCTTTGGAAGATGCTTGAGCCAATGTGTGACCTTTAAGATCATCAACAAGTTGCGCATATATGCCAGTATTGCTTTTGAAAACTGACAAACGAGGTCTGGAATCAGTACCAGAAATCTTTCTTCTGATACCCTGTTTGATTCTAAGTCTTCTGGAATTCTTATTAAATGCCATAACCGATTATTTTTTACCGGCAGTTTTACCAGCCTTACGTCTAACTTGTTCACCCACGAAGCGCACACCTTTCCCTTTATAAGGTTCAACCTTACGAAGAGATTTGATTTTTGCTGCTATTTGACCGATCAATTCCTTGTCAATTGCTTCCAATGTAATGATCGGGTTTTTACCTTTTGGAGTCTCAGTTTTCAAAGAGACGTTCTGTGGCAATGCAAAGAAAATGTTGTGAGAATAACCAAGACTTAGTTCAAGAACTTGTCCTTGATTGGTAGCCTTATAACCTACACCTACAAGCTCCAAGTCTCTTTTGTAACCTTCAGAAACTCCAATGACCATATTATTGATCAATGATCTGTAAAGCCCGTGCATAGACTTGTGTCTTTTAGAATCAGTTGGTCTTGAAACAACTACTTCTTGACCTTCTACTTTCACCTCAATATCGGGATTCACATCCTGAGTGAGTGTACCTTTTGGACCTTTAACAGTGACCAGCCCATGAGCTGACACGTCTACAGTAACACCGCCAGGTATATTTATTGGTTTTTTACCTATTCTAGACATGATAGTAAATTAATATACGTAGCAAAGTACTTCACCTCCAACACCTTCGGTGCGGGCTTCTTTGTCTGTCATTACACCTTTTGATGTAGAAACGATGGCAATACCAAGTCCGTTAATGACTCTTGGTAAGCTGTCATGTTTTACATACTTTCTCAAACCTGGAGTACTTACTCTTTTCAGGTTCACGATTGCATTTTGCTTGGTAGTGGGGCTATATTTCAAAGCGATTTTAATAGTTCCCTGAGGCCCATTATCTTCAAACTTATAATTCTGAATATATCCTTTCTCGTGCAATACTTTCGTGATCTCCTTTTTAAGATTGGACGCAGGTATCTCGACTATTCTATGAGAAGCCTTGATGGCATTTCTCAATCTGGTCAGATAATCAGCTATTGGATCAGTCATGGTTTATTTTAAGTCTAGCTCCACCCGAATTGGGCGTGCAAAGTTACGAATTGATTTTTAGAATAAAAACTACTGTCGTGATTTTACCAGCTGGACTTAGTGATTCCAGGGATTTTGCCTGCTGAGGCCATTTCCCGGAAAGTAACCCTGTTGATACCGAACTTTCTCATGTAGCCTTTTGGACGACCAGTCAATTTACATCTGTTATGTAGTCTAACTGGAGAAGCGTTCTTTGGCAATTTGTCAAGAGCCGCATAATCACCGGCCGCTTTCAGCTCAGCTCTTTTTTTGGCATACTTGGCTACCAGACCTTCTCTTTTTCTCTCGCGAGCTTTGATGGATTCTCTTGCCATGATTATTCTGGATTATTTTTATTTACGAATGGCATTCCAAAAGCTTTCAATAATGCCAGGCTTTCTTCATCTGTTTTTGCGGTAGTCACAAAAGTGATATCCATACCAGAGATTCTGTTCACCTTTTCGATGCTGATCTCAGGGAAAATAATTTGTTCCGTAACACCCAAAGTATAATTACCTCTTCCATCAAAACCTTTATCAGAAATTCCTTTGAAATCTCTAACTCGTGGCAAAGCAACGGTCATCAAACGATCCAAAAATTCATACATCTTGTCTCCTCTAAGAGTAACTTTTGCCCCAATAGGCATTCCTTCTCTCAATTTGAAGTTAGACACCGAAGTCTTAGCTTTTGTAGATACTGCTCGCTGACCAGTGATCAAAGAAAGTTCTTCTACACCTTGATCAACCAATTTCTTATCTGCTACAGCCGCACCAATACCTTTGTTAAGCACAATCTTGCTCAACTTAGGAACTTGCATCACTGAAGAGTATTGAAATTTCTCTTTCATAGCCGGAACGATATCGTTCAGGTATTTTTGCTTGATTCTTGGATTAGCCATTGATCACCTCCCCAGTTTTCTTAGAGTATCTCACTAGTTTACCTTTATCGTTAGCCTTACGACCCGTTCTAGTGGTCTCACCAGTTTTTGGATCTACTAACATTAAGTTACTGATATGCATTCCAGCCTCTTTCTTTTCGATTCCGCCTTGTGGCTTAGCTGCAGTAGGTTTCACATGCTTTGTAATCATGTTTAGGCCTTCTACGATTGCTCTGCTTTTTGCTTTGTCTACAGAAAGAACTTTGCCTGTTTTTCCTTTGTCATCACCTGCGATCACCTTCACGGTGTCTCCAGTTTTGATGTGCAGTTTAGTCTGCGTGTTCAATTTTCTTTCCATGATTACAATACTTCTGGGGCCAGGGAAACGATTTTCATAAACTGCTTCTCCCTCAATTCTCTGGCAACTGGGCCGAAAATACGAGTGCCTCTTGGCTCGTCGTTGTTGTTCAACAACACAGCAGCATTATCTTCAAATCGGATATAAGAACCGTCTTTTCTTCTTATTTCTTTTTTGGTGCGTACGATAACCGCTTTAGAAACGGTACCTTTTTTCATATTGCTGGATGAAAGGGCTGATTTTACAGTAACGACTACTTTGTCACCGATAGAAGCGTAACGCTTCCCAGTACCACCCAATACACGTATAACCAATACCTCTTTGGCACCGGAATTATCCGCCACACTTAGTCTGGATTCTTGTTGTATCATGATTACTTAGCCCTTTCTATAATTTCAACTACTCTCCAACGTTTATTCTTACTCAGCGGACGAGTTTCACTGATTTTAACGATGTCACCTGGGTTACACTCGTTTTTCTCGTCATGAGCCATAAATTTGGTCGTCTTGGCAACAAACTTACCATAGATACCGTGCTTCACACGACGCTCTACAGCTACAGTGATGGATTTATCCATCTTGTTGCTCACCACTTTACCAACTCTTTCTTTTCGAAGATTTCTCTCTATCGTAGCCATTTTCTTTTCTGTTAGCTAGTTATTTGGCAGTCAGGGCTGTCTTCAATCTTGCGATTAAGCGCTTAGACTCACGGATTCTGTTAGGATTCTCTATAGGAGTAATCGAATGAGCAAACCTAAGTTTGGTCAGATTCTCCTTTTCAGCAACGATTCGCTCGGCTGTTTCACTTGCGGAAAGTGATTTTATCTCAGTGTTTTTCATAGTCTTATTATTCTGCAAAATCTCTACGAACAACAAATCTGGTACTTACTGGAAGTTTCTGCTGCGCAAGTCTCAACGCCTCCTGAGCGGTCTCCAAGCTCACGCCTGTAGCTTCGAAAAGGATCGTTCCTGGCTTTATTACTGCTACCCAATATTCAGGAGCACCTTTACCTTTACCCATACGTACTTCTGCAGGTTTCTTGGTGATAGGTTTGTCAGGGAAAATCCTTATCCAAACCTGACCTTCTCTTTTCATCGCTCTCGTCATGGCGATACGAGCTGCCTCGATCTGACGGGAGGTGATCCATCCTGGCTCCAGGGATTTGATGCCAAAGTTGCCAAAAGAAAGCTCGTGCCCTCTTGTAGCAAGACCTTTGACACGGCCCTTATGCATTTTCCTATATTTAGTTCTTTTTGGCTGTAACATGATTTCTCACTTAGTCGGTGAAAATTAGTTATTTCTTATTTCTGCGTCGTGGACCACTATTGTCTCTCTTTGGACCAGGAGCATTGCTACGCGCGCCTTTTGGCTCGTTAGCTGCACCTTGGTTAGGAGACAAGTCTCTTTTTCCGTACACTTCACCTTTGAAGATCCAAACTTTGATCCCGATCAATCCATAAACCGTTAAGGCTTCTGAAAGTGCGTAATCAATGTCTGCTCTTAATGTATGAAGAGGAATTCTTCCCTCTTTGTACATTTCTGAACGGGCCATTTCGGCTCCACCCAGACGACCAGAAAGTTTAACTTTGATTCCTTCTGCTCCCACTCTCATGGATGCTGCAATTGCTTGCTTCATTGCTCTTCTGAAGGAAATTCTAGCTTGAAGTTGCTGAGCGATAGACTCACCTACCAATTTAGCATCCAGTTCAGGGCGCTTAATCTCAAAGATATTAATCTGTATATCCTTGTTGGTGATCTTCTTTAATTCTTCTTTCAGCTTATCTACTTCGGCTCCACCTTTACCAATTACTACTCCTGGTCGGGCTGTATGAATGGTAAGAGTGATTCTTTTGAGCGTACGCTCAATGATCACCTTAGCAATCCCCCCTTTAGGAATTCTGGCAAGGACGTACTTACGGATTTGTTGATCTTCGTATAGTTTTTCAGCGAAATCTTTCCCACCATACCAGTTGGAATCCCAGCCTTTGACTACACCAAGTCTAAATCCTATTGGGTTGATCTTTTGTCCCATAGTCTGTTCTTAATTTGCCTTTTCGTTTGTTACTAATTCACCAGCGGTAACATCCTGTGCAATGATTGTATCAATTACAAGGGTTACATGATTTGATCTTTTGCGGATTCTATGACCTCTTCCCTGAGGAGCTGGTCTCAATCTCTTAAGTGATCTTCCTTCGTCAACCATTACGGTTTTGATATATAGATCAGCTTCTTCAAGCTTGGTATCAGGATTTTTGGCTTGCCAGTTTGCAACTGCGGAAAGCACTAATTTCTCTAATCTTATCGCACCATGGTTAGGTGTGAATTTTAAGATAGACAAAGCAATGCCTACTCTTTTGCCTCTAACCAAGTCGGCTACAAGGCGCATCTTGCGCGGAGATGTAGGGACGTTATTTAATCTTGCTGATGCTTCCATGATTATCTCTTTCCTTTATCTTTTTTGGCAACGTGGCCTCTGAAATTTCTGGTAGGAGCAAATTCACCAAGCTTGTGGCCTACCATGTTGTCTGTAACAAAAACAGGAATAAACTTATTTCCATTATGCACAGCGAAGGTATGTCCTACGAAATCTGGGGAAATCATAGATCTTCTTGACCAAGTCTTGATGACAGATTTCTTTCCGGACTCGTTCATAACATCCACTTTTTTCAAAAGATGGTGTTCGATATAAGGACCTTTTTTTAATGAACGTGCCATAATTATTTAGATCTTTTACTTACGATAAAGTTATTTGAATACTTCTTAGGCGATCTGGTTTTCTTACCCTTAGACAAAAGACCTTTTCTTGATCTTGGATGTCCACCGGAAGAACGACCTTCACCACCACCCATCGGGTGATCGACTGGGTTCATCGCAACACCTCTTGTACGAGGTCTAACTCCAAGCCATCTCATACGACCAGCTTTTCCAAGAACCACATTCATATGGTCTCCGTTTGACACAGTTCCTACTGTAGCCATACAAGTTCCCAATACTAGTCTCATCTCACCTGAAGGAAGTTTTACCGTCACGTATTTACCCTCACGGGCCACGATCTGTGCATAACCACCAGCACTTCTTGCCATCACTCCACCTTTACCTGGCTTCAATTCCAAATTGTGTACAATTGTACCCATTGGAATGTTTGCCAAATGCATTGCATTACCAACTTCTGGAGCTACTTGCTCACCGGAAATCACTGTTTGTCCAACTTGCAAACCTTCCGGCGCGATAATGTAGGCCTTAGCACCGTCCACATAATATAGTAGGGCGAGACGGGCTGTTCTGTTTGGATCATACTCAATTGACTTAACAACCGCAGGTACACCAAACTTATTTCTCTTGAAGTCTACAATTCTGAGTCTTCTTTTATGACCACCGCCGATGTAGCGAGCAGTCATTTTGCCTTCATTATTTCTACCACCTGACTTCTTGTTAGGAGCAAGAAGAGATTTCTCTGGCTTTGACGCAGTAATCTCGTCAAAAGCTGGAGCTACTCTGAATCTTGTTCCTGGAGTTACAGGCTTCAATTTTTTAATTGCCATGATATTGATTCAATTAAATTTCTCCGTAAAAATCAATTACCTCACCATCGGCTACTTGCACAATCGCTTTCTTAAAAGAATTGGTGAAGCCCGATACTACTTTATTGTTGGTGTAGCGAGTCTTTTGCTTTGCTGCGTATCTCATGGTCTTGATAGAAACCACTTTTACACCAAACGTTTTTTCTACAGCTTTTTTGATTTCTGGCTTCTTCGCAGTTTTCTCCACGATAAATCCATAAACGCCTCTTTCATTCATGGCGGAAATCTTCTCTGTAATCAAAGGTTGTTTCAGAATATCCATTGTCTTATTTCGATAAAATGGTTTCTAACATACTTACGGAACCTTCGCAGATAACCAATTGGTCAGCGTGAAGTACCTGATAAGTATTTACATCATTTACAGTTACAACCTTTGCCTTTGGCAAGTTTCTGCTTGACAGATATACATTCTTGTTTTCTTCAGGAAGAACCAATAATGTCTTTTTGTCTGTCAGAGAAAGACCAGAAAGCAAAGCCAGGTAGTTTTTTGTTTTTGGAGCATCGAATACGATATTCTCCAAAACCATAATGCTATTGTCCTTCACTTTATAAGCGAGAGCAGACTTTCTGGCTAATTGTTTAACTTTTTTATTCAGTTTGAAAGAATAATCTCTTGGTCTTGGACCAAATACTCTTCCTCCACCTCTGAAAAGCGGCGACTTTATAGATCCAGCTCTGGCACCACCGGTACCTTTTTGCTTTTTGATCTTTTTAGTAGAGCCAGCTATTTCATTTCTCTCTTTTGATTTGTGAGTACCCTGTCTTTGATTAGCCAGGTACTGCTTCACATCCAGATAGATCGCATGATCGTTTGGAACGATTGCGAAAATTTCGTCAGACAAGCTAACAGTCCTACCGGTGTCCTGTCCTTTATGATTAATTACTGCTAATTCCATGGCTTACTTCTCTAGAATAACGAAAGAATTTTTTGGACCAGGTACTGAACCAGAAACTAACAGGAGGTTTTGCTCAGGGTAAATTCTCAACACACGAAGGTTGATTACTTTTACTCTGTCACCACCAGTTCTTCCTGCCATTCTCATTCCTTTGAATACTCGGGAAGGCCAAGAACATGCACCAATTGAACCCGGGTGTCTAAGTCTGTTGTGCTGACCGTGAGTTGTTCCACCCACACCAGCAAAACCATGACGTTTTACAACACCTTGGAAACCTTTACCTTTAGAAGTACCGATAGCATCTACGAAGTCACCTTCGATAAATACTTCTTCAGCCTTCACAGTCTTACCCAGATCAACCTGACCGTCAAATTCGACGCGGAAATCTCTGAACTCCACAACTTTCTGCTTTGGTGTTGTACCGGCCTTTTTGAAATGACCCATTAGTGGCTTAGGAGTGTTTTTCTCCTTACGCTCACCGAATGCCAACTGCACTGCGTTGTACCCGTCTGTATCGACGTTTTTTACTTGCGTCACTACGCAAGGACCAGCTTCTATTAGCGTGCATGCGACGTTACGTCCATCGGCACTGAAAATGCTAGTCATACCTACTTTTTTTCCTATAATACCAGACATCTTTAATAAGAGATATTGATAATCAACAGGCAATTGTCTGCCTGAGCCCTTTTTTAGGGACTGCAAAGTTACTTAAATAAAATTCTGCAACAAACGCCAACTCCTATATTTTCAAACAATTAGAAAATATTTAATTGGGTGTCATTCCAACAGTGTATTGGAAACAAATGGAAATCGAACTGAAGGTCTAAAAGCAAAAAGACCTGAGCTTTCGCACAGGTCTTTTTTTAAAGATTTGAGGTCCTGTCAGACTTTGATCTCTACATCAACTCCACTTGGAAGTTCGATTTTCATCAAAGCATCCACCGTCTTAGAAGAGTTTGAGTAGATATCTACCAATCTCTTGTAAGTACAAAGCTGGTATTGATCTCTTGCCTTTTTGTTTACGTGTGGAGATTTCAAGACTGTGAATTTCTCCTTTTTCGTAGGCAAAGGAATAGGTCCTACAACAATTGCTCCAGTGGCTTTTACAGCCTTCACGATCTTCTCTGATGACTTATCCACCAGGCTGTGATCGTATGATTTAAGTTTTATTCTGATTTTCTGATTCATTTCAATTAGAATTTAGGATTTTTCACCTTTAACTTTTGCAATTACTGCTTCAGCAATGTTGTTAGGAACCGGCTCGTAGTGAGAGAACGTCAATGAAGCAGAAGCTCTACCTGATGAGTTTGTTCTCAAGTCAGTTACATAACCGAATAATTCGGACAATGGAACAGCAGCTTTGATAACGGATGAAGTTCCCTTGGTATCCATACCTTTCATTACACCTCTTCTTCTGTTCAAATCACCTGTGATAGGACCAGTATATTCGTCAGGGGTAACTACTTCTACAGACATGATTGGTTCCAAAAGTTGAGGCTTACATTTTCTTGCAGCTTCCTTGAAACCAATTCTTGCTGCCAATTCAAAAGAAAGAGCATCAGAATCGACATCGTGGAATGAACCATGGAAAAGTCTCACTTTCATTGCCTCGATAGGATATCCAGCCAATGGACCATTTTTCATAGCCTCGTTGAAACCCTTCTGAATAGCAGGGATAAATTCTCTTGGAATAACACCACCAACGATTCCGTTGACGAAATCCAATCCAGGCTTAATTTCTCCTGATTCTGGATCTGGAGCTTTTGGACCAAGTTCGAATAATATATCAGCGAACTTACCTTTACCACCAGTCTGCTTCTTATATACTTCCTTATGCTCAACATTCGCAAAAAGAGCTTCTTTGTAAGCAACCTGAGGAGCACCCTGATTGATTTCAACTTTAAATTCTCTCTTAAGACGATCGATGATGATCTCAAGGTGAAGTTCACCCATACCTCTCAAGATAGTCTGGCCAGTTTCCTGATCAGTATTCACTACAAGGGTAGGATCTTCTTCAACTAATTTGGAAATCGCCATACCCAATCTGTCAGCATCTACCTGCTTCTTAGGCTCGATAGCATATCCGATAACTGGCTCTGGGAAAACCATTGATTCTAATACTACTTTACGCTTTTCGTCGCAAAGAGTATCACCTGTCTTAATATCCTTAAATCCAACTACTGCACCGATATCACCAGCTACCAATCTTTCGATTTGGTTTTGCTTGTTAGCGTGCATTTGGAATACTCTAGAAATACGTTCTTTATTGCCTGAACGACTATTGAAAATATATGAACCTGACTCCAATATACCAGAGTAAGCTCTTACGAAGCAAAGTCGACCTACAAATGGGTCAGTAGCAATTTTGAAAGCAAGTCCAGCAAATGGCTCTTTTTCGTCAGGGCGTATTGCCACGGGCTCTTCCGAATCAAGACCAGTCGCAACAATATCATCTTTATCCAATGGAGAAGGAAGCAATTCCATCACCAAATCAAGCATAGTTTGAACGCCTTTGTTTTTGAAGGAAGAACCGCAAACCATAGGGACAATTTTCATGTCGATGGTTGCCTTTCTCAAAGCACTTAAAATCTCGGCTTCTGTGATTGAATTAGGGTCGTCAAAAAACTTCTCCATCAATGCCTCGTCGTAGTCAGCTACTGCTTCGAGCAAATGCTCTCTATATTCAGCTACTTCTTCGATCATGTCCGCAGGAATAGGGACTTCTCTAAAGGTCATACCCTTATCATCCTCGTTCCACTCGATTGCACGGTTGTTGATCAAGTCAACAACTCCTGTAAAGTTTTCTTCAGCACCAATTGGAAGCTGTAAAGGAACTGCATGGCTACCCAGCATTTCTCTTACCTGCTTACAAACTCCTAAGAAATCTGCTCCAGCACGGTCCATTTTGTTAACGAATCCGATACGAGCGACTTTATAGTTATCTGCAAGTCTCCAGTTGGTTTCAGACTGAGGCTCTACTCCGTCTACTGCACTAAACAAAAATACCAATCCATCGAGAACACGAAGAGATCTGTTTACCTCTACAGTAAAGTCAACGTGACCGGGAGTATCGATGATGTTGATTTGATATTTGTTGCTTCTGTAATCCCAAAAAACTGTAGTAGCAGCCGAAGTGATGGTAATACCTCTCTCCTGCTCTTGCTCCATCCAGTCCATAGTGGCTGCACCATCGTGCACCTCACCAATTTTGTGACTCACACCTGAATAATAAAGAATTCGCTCAGTGGTGGTAGTTTTACCGGCATCAATATGTGCCGCAATTCCAATGTTCCTTGTGAATTTTAAATCTCTTGCCATCTTAATTAAAATCTAAAGTGAGAGAACGCTTTGTTGGCTTCAGCCATTCTGTGCGTATCATCTTTTTTCTTCACACCGGCACCTTCGCCTTTTGAAGCAGCGATGATTTCGCCGGCTAATCTGTCCATCATTGTCTTCTCACCTCTTTTTCTGGCGTAGTTGATCATCCACTTGATACCAAGTGAAATTTTTCTGTCAGGTCGAACTTCCATTGGAACCTGGAACGTAGCACCACCAACTCTACGACTCTTCACCTCTACGGATGGAGCTATATTGTTAAGCGCTTTTTTCCAAACCTCAAGACCATTCTCACCTACTTTTGTTTCTACTTTTGCTACTGCATCGTAGAAAATCTTGTAAGCGATACTCTTCTTCCCATCTACCATTAGACAGTTCACAAACTTGGTTACCAAGGTATCATTGAACTTTGGATCAGGAAGAATATATCTCTTCTTTGGTTTCGCTTTTCTCATTTCTTTGGATTGTTATTATTTTTTCTTTTTTGCTGGAGCACCTTTTGCTGCAGCTACTGGAGCACCTTTTCCAGCTTTAGGTCTCTTAGCACCGTACTTGGAACGACCTTGCTTACGGTCTTTAACTCCCGCTGTATCGAGTGCACCACGGATGATGTGATATCTTACTCCTGGTAGATCTTTCACACGACCACCTCGGATCAATACGATCGAGTGCTCCTGTAGATTGTGACCCTCTCCTGGAATGTAAGCATTCACTTCTTTTCCATTTGTCAATCTCACCCTTGCCACCTTTCTCATCGCGGAGTTAGGCTTCTTAGGGGTCGTAGTATACACTCTGGTACAAACACCTCTACGCTGAGGACATGCATCCAAAGCTCTAGATTTTGATTTGGTCTCCAGTGTGGTTCTACCTTTTCTTACTAACTGTTGAATAGTAGGCATTAACTGATAAAATTTAGTTTTCCCGTAAACTGTTGAATTTTGGACTGCAAAGGTAAAGAAAGTAATAAGACGAACAAAATTAAGTAGTTATATTTTTGTTACGCTTCACCGGGTGTTCCAAATGAAATTGGAAACTGCGGTGCATTTCCTGATTGGTTGATTTTACCAAATGCGGCCTCGTACTTTTCGATGTTATCCTTAAGGGCTGCCACCAATCTTTTCGCATGATCCGGAGTCACAATGATTCTGGATTTTACTTTAGCTTTTGGCACTCCCGGCATCAATCGAATAAAATCGATCACAAATTCAGAATTAGAGTGAGCGATCATCGCAAGATTTGAGTAGATACCTTCAGCTATTTCTTCTGAAAGCTCCACATTGATCTGCTGATTATTTCGATTTAGTCCTTTTTCGTCTTCCATGAGTTCATTTGATTAAAAAAGGCCTGTACAAAGACAGGCCTTTTTATATTTGTTAATTTTCTAGTTAAAGAATTGCTTCGCTAGATCTTTTTGAGGTTCGCTCCATGTTTTCAGAAAGCTTCTCATACTCTTCCTGAGATCCAACAATGATTCCCTGGATTGCTCTCTGACCGGTACCGGCAGGGATCAAGTGTCCAACAATCACGTTTTCTTTCAATCCGAGTAGGAAGTCACGCTTTCCTCTGATTGCAGCTTCCGAAAGTACTTTGGTAGTTTCCTGGAAGGAAGCAGCCGAAATAAAGCTTTCAGTTCCCAAAGATGCTGCTGTGATACCCTGCAAAGTAGGTGCAGAAACCGCAGTTTCAGCATCTCTCACTTGTACCAACTTCAGATCTTTTCGCTTAAGGCTGGAATTTTCGTCTCTTAATCTTCTTGCACTGATGATCATACCTGGCTTCAAGGTAGAAGAGTCACCTGCATCCATTACAACTTTCTTATCAAGAATGTTGTCGTTTTCTTCTCTGAATGCCCACTTATCAACCACTTGGTTTTGAAGGAATCCGGTATCACCTGCGTCAAGAATTTCTACTTTCTGCATCATCTGGCTTACGATTACTTCAATGTGCTTATCGTTGATCTTCACACCTTGCAATCTGTAAACTTCCTGAATTTCATTTACCAAATACTCCTGAACCGCTGTAGGTCCTTTGATGGAAAGGATATCATTTGGAGTGATAGCTCCATCAGACAATGGCTCGCCAGCACGGATGAAGTCATTTTCCTGAACAAGGATATGCTTAGAAAGAGATACCATGTATTTTTTTATCACTCCATCTTTTGATTCGATGACGATCTCTCTGTTACCACGCTTGATACCTCCGTAAGTTACTACACCGTCGATTTCAGAAACCACAGCCGGATTGGATGGGTTACGAGCCTCGAACAATTCTGTTACTCTTGGAAGACCACCTGTGATATCTC
Source organism: Algoriphagus sp. (assembly GCA_029945945.1). Taxonomy (GTDB): domain Bacteria; phylum Bacteroidota; class Bacteroidia; order Cytophagales; family Cyclobacteriaceae; genus Algoriphagus. Next base: position 91,469 of record JAQSDM010000011.1, read on the forward strand.
TTGTCTTTCCTACTGACCTTGGGATTTTAACCAAAATCTGTCCGGATTTTACTTTCTCGCCAGCTTCTACAGCCAAGTGAGCTCCTACCGGAATACTATAAGCCTTAGATTCTTCGCCATAGTTAACCAAAATCGCAGGGTTCTTGGTTCTATCTTTAGTTTCGATAATTACCTTCTCACGGAAACCAGTCTGATCATCGGAAACTTCTTTGTATGTGATCCCTTCTACCACTGCATCGAATTCTACCAAACCGTCAAATTCGGAAAGGATAACTGCGTTATATGGATCCCAGGTACAAAGTGATTCTCCTTTAGAGATTTTCTGACCGTCTTTTACGTTCAACATAGCGCCATAAGGCACGTGGTTGGAAACGAGTGTTTTTCCGGATTTAGCATCATTAATCTTGATCTCACCAGAGCGTCCCATTACCATTGCAACAGGCTCTCCGCTTTTGTTTGTAGTTTCTATCCATCTGAGTTCTTCTTCAAATTCGATAACCCCGTCAAACTTAGCAGGAACACTGGCTTCAACAGCCATGTTGGATGCTGTACCACCTACGTGGAAAGTTCTCAATGTCAACTGAGTACCTGGTTCACCAATAGACTGTGCGGCAATTACACCTACAGCTTCACCGGCCTGTACCATAGCACCTGTTGCCAAGTTTCTACCGTAGCATTTTGCACAAACACCTCTTCGGGTTTCACAAGTCAATACTGATCTGATTTCTACTTCCTCGATCGCTGATTCGTCCACCATTTTGGCAACGTCATCACCGATTTCGATTCCAGCAGGAATGATAAGTTTATCAGTAATTGGATCATAGACGTCATGAACTGATACCCGGCCTAAGATTCTTTCAGAAAGTGGCTCAACGATTTCGTCATTGTCTTTCAAAGGCTGAACTACCAGACCTCTCAAAGTACCGCAATCATCTTCCGTGATAATCATGTCCTGTGCTACGTCAACCAATCTTCTGGTCAGGTAACCCGCATCCGCAGTTTTCAATGCTGTATCGGCAAGACCTTTACGAGCACCGTGAGTGGAGATGAAGTACTCCAATACGTCCAGACCTTCTTTGAAGTTGGAAAGAATAGGGTTTTCGATGATTTCACCAACAGAACCCTGAAGGTTTTTCTGTGGCTTAGCCATCAAACCTCTCATACCACCCAGCTGACGGATTTGCTCTCTCGAACCTCTGGCTCCTGAGTGCATCATCATATAGATGGCATTGAAACCTTGCTTATCTTCTTCCATCTTCTTCATCAGATTATTAGTCAAATGAGAATTGGTACGAGTCCAGATATCAATTACTTGGTTGTATCGTTCATTGTCTGTAATCAGACCCATCAGATAGTTGTTCCAAACCTGATCTACCTCTTCTTTTGCTTTGGCGATCATTGGTACCTTTTCTGCCGGGATAATTACGTCATTCAGACCCATTGACAGACCACCTTGGTAGGCCATCTGGAATCCAAGATGCTTGATATCATCCAGGAATTGTGCAGTTCTGGCGATGCCACAAACTTTCACAACCTCTGCAATGATCTGCTGAAGCTTCTTTTTAGTCAATAGTTCGTTTACATAACCTACTTGCTCAGGGACGAATTGGTTGAAAATCAATCTGCCCGCAACTGTATCGATTAGTTGGACTTTGATTTCTCCGTCCGGAGTTCTCACTTTCACTTTACACTTGATGTGTGCGTGCTTAGAAAGTTTACCTTCGTTCAAAGCGATGATTACTTCCTCCTGACTGTAGAAAGTCATGCCCTCACCGGCCACAATTTCTTCAGGAGTTGATTTTTTACCCTTGGTCACATAGTAAAGGCCGAGTACCATGTCCTGAGAAGGAACAGTAATTGGAGCACCATTGGCCGGGTTCAAAATGTTATGTGAAGAAAGCATCAGAGTAGATGCCTCCAAAATAGCCTCATGTCCTAGAGGTACGTGAACCGCCATCTGATCACCGTCAAAATCGGCGTTGAAAGCAGTACAAACCAATGGGTGAAGTTGAATTGCTTTTCCTTCGATCAGTTTTGGCTGGAAAGCCTGGATACCCAATCTGTGAAGAGTTGGGGCACGGTTTAGGAGCACAGGGTGTCCTTTCAACACGTTTTCCAAAATATCCCAAACAACCGGATCTTTACGATCAACAATTTTCTTGGCGGATTTTACTGTCTTTACTATCCCTCTTTCGATCAGTTTTCTGATGATAAACGGTTTGAAAAGCTCAGCTGCCATGTTTTTAGGAAGACCGCACTCATGAAGCTTCAACTCAGGTCCAACAACGATTACCGAACGACCAGAATAATCCACACGCTTTCCAAGTAAGTTTTGACGGAAACGTCCTTGCTTACCTTTCAACATGTCAGAAAGTGACTTCAGCGCTCTGTTACCGTCAGATCTTACTGCGTTAACTTTTCTTGAGTTATCGAAAAGAGAATCTACAGCTTCCTGAAGCATTCTTTTCTCGTTTCTCAAAATCACCTCAGGCGCTTTGATATCGATCAATCTCTTCAGACGGTTGTTTCTGATAATTACTCTTCTGTACAGGTCATTCAAATCAGAAGTAGCAAATCTACCTCCGTCCAAAGGAACCAATGGTCTCAATTCTGGTGGAATAACGGGAACCATTCTTACAACCATCCACTCAGGGCGGTTTTCGATTCTGGTTCTAGCATCCCGGAATGCTTCAACTACTTTCAGACGCTTAAGCGCTTCCGCTTTTCTTTGCTGAGAAGTATCTGTAGCAGCCTGGTGACGAAGTGAATACGAAAGATCATCCAAGTCCAATCTGGAAAGAAGCATCTCAAGACCTTCTGCACCCATTCTGGCGATGAACTTATTCGGATCATCATCATCAAGCATGTGGTTTTCCTTAGGAAGCTTATCCATGATATCCAAATATTCATCTTCCGTAAGGAAGTCGAGATACTGAACGCCTTCTTCGGCTTTCACACCAGCTTGCACAACTACATATCGCTCGTAATAAACGATTTGGTCAAGCTTCTTGGTAGGAAGTCCTAATAGGTAACCTATTTTATTTGGGAGAGATTTGAAGTACCAAATGTGAGCAACTGGTACTACCAGCTCAATATGGCCCATTCTTTCTCTTCTTACTTTCTTCTCTGTCACCTCTACGCCGCAACGATCACAGATAATTCCTTTGTATCTGATTCTCTTGTATTTGCCGCAATGACACTCCCAATCTTTTACCGGTCCAAAGATTCTCTCACAGAATAACCCGCCCATTTCAGGCTTGTAGGTTCTGTAGTTGATTGTCTCTGGCTGGGTCACTTCACCATTTGAACTATCCAGGATTGATTCCGGAGAGGCCAAACTGATCGTGACTCTGGAAAAGTCGTTGTTGAGTTTTTTATTTTTTCTGAACCCCATAGTTTTTGAAAGATATGTAAAGGGCTCTTGCGAGCCCTAATGAGCTAAATTAATCCAGAGTAATTTCAAGAGCCAAACCTCTCAATTCATGAACCAATACATTGAATGATTCAGGGATGTTAGGTTTTGGAAGGTTTTCACCTTTCACAATAGCTTCATAAGCTTTGGCTCTGCCGATTACGTCATCAGACTTTACAGTCAGGATCTCTTGAAGAACATGAGATGCACCGAATGCTTCCAGTGCCCACACTTCCATTTCACCAAATCTCTGTCCACCAAACTGCGCTTTACCACCCAGCGGCTGCTGAGTTATCAAGGAATATGGTCCGATTGATCTGGCGTGCATCTTATCATCCACCAGGTGACCAAGTTTAAGCATATAAGATACTCCAACAGTAATTGGTTGATCAAACTTAGCTCCTGATAGTCCGTCATATAAATAAGTACGGCCGTAAGCTGGCAAACCTGCTAATTCCAATTCGTGAGCAACTTCTTCCATAGAAGCTCCGTCGAAAATCGGGGTAGCATATTTTTTACCCAACTTCTGTCCAGCCCAAGCAAGAACTGTTTCGAAGATCTGTCCGATGTTCATTCGAGAAGGTACACCAAGTGGATTCAAAACGATATCCATCGGAGTTCCATCTTCCAGGAATGGCATGTCTTCATCTCTTACGATTCTTGCAACGATACCCTTGTTACCGTGACGACCCGCCATTTTATCACCCACTTTCAGCTTACGCTTCTTAGCGATGTAAACTTTGGCCAATTGTACGATACCTGCAGGAAGCTCATCGCCTACTTCAAGTGTGAATCGATCTCTTTTGAATCTTCCGCTGATCTCATTTCGAGAATTCACGAAGTTCTTCACCAATTGAACGACCAATTTATTGGTATGAGCATTTTCTGTCCAGTCATCAAGGATGATGTCTGAAATCAAATTTGCTTCTTCCGGAACATTGTAATTGCTCTCATCTCTGTAAGGATTCTTAGCAGGGAAAAGATTATTCTCAATATTCTTAAGGTTGAATTTGGTTCCTTTTGTGATGATCTCATCACCAAACTTATGCTTCACGCCCTGAGAAGTTTTGCCTTCAAGCAAAGTCACCAGTTTGTTAATCATGCGAGCTCTGATACCCAACAGATCTTTGGAGTACTTTCCTTTCAGTTTTTCAACATCTGCTTTAGACTTAGCTCTTACGTCTTTGTCTTTCTTCGGTCTTGAGAAAAGTTTGGTTTCGATAACCACACCATTAAGCGATGGAGAAGCTTTCAAGGAAGCATCTTTCACATCACCTGCTTTGTCACCAAAGATGGCTCTCAATAGTTTTTCTTCAGGAGTTGGATCTGTTTCTCCTTTTGGAGTGATCTTACCGATGATGATATCGCCTTCTTTTACTTCGGCTCCAATCATGATAATACCATTCTCGTCCAGGTGCTTTACAGCTTCCTCAGAAACGTTAGGGATTTCTGAAGTCAATTCTTCTTCACCTCTCTTAGTATCTCTTACTTCCAACTGGAACTCTTCCACGTGAATGGAAGTGAAAATATCCTCACGAACTACTCGCTCAGAAATTACGATCGCATCCTCGAAGTTGTATCCTTGCCAAGGCATGTAGGCAACTCTAAGGTTTTTACCCAAAGCCAACTCACCATTGTTAGTAGAATAACCTTCTACCAATACCTGTCCTTTGTATACCTTTTCACCCTTCAAAACTAATGGTGTCAGGTTGATAGTAGTATCCTGGTTTGTTCTTCTAAATTTGATCAGATCGTACGCTCTGTATTCGTCTGTGAAATTAACTAACAACTGATCGTCAGTCAGATCATATTTGATGACGATTCTCTTCGCATCAACATAATCAACTACTCCATTCTCTTCAGCGATGATCAATGCTCTTGAATCTACCGCAGCTTTGGCTTCAAGGCCGGTACCTACTATAGGAGCTTCCGCTTTAAGCAATGGAACAGCCTGGCGTTGCATGTTTGATCCCATCAATGCTCTGTTCGCATCATCATGCTCCAGGAATGGAATCAATGAAGCGGCTACAGAGACAATTTGATTAGGAGCAACATCCATATACGTAATCTCAGACGGATCCAATACAGGGAAGTCACCTTCAAATCTTGCCTTTACTTTATCGTCAATAATCTTTCCTGAATCATCCAGAGTAGCATTTGCCTGAGCGATGTTATGGTTATCTTCTTCTTCAGCAGTAAGATAAATTATGTCATCCAGCTTCATTCCTACTTTGCTATCCTTAACTTTTCTGTAAGGGGTTTCAAGGAAGCCCATTGAGTTCACTTTTGCATGAACACAAAGAGAAGAGATCAAACCAATGTTTGGACCTTCTGGAGTTTCGATTGTACAAAGACGACCGTAGTGTGTATAGTGAACATCTCGAACTTCGAAACCTGCTCTCTCTCTTGAAAGACCACCCGGACCCAAGGCTGAAAGTCTTCTCTTGTGAGTCAACTCTGCCAATGGATTGGTTTGATCCATGAACTGAGAAAGTTGGTTAGTACCAAAGAAAGAGTTGATTACAGAAGAAAGAGTACGAGCGTTGATCAAATCGACTGGTTTAAAGTCTTCATTGTCACGTACGTTCATTCTTTCACGGATTGTTCTGGACATTCTGGCCAAACCAACACCGAACTGACTATAAAGTTGTTCGCCTACAGTTCTTACTCTTCTGTTGCTCAAGTGATCAATATCATCGACCACAGCTTTAGAATTAATCAAACCAATCAGATATTTCACGATTGAGATGATATCTTCCTTAGTCAATACAATTTTCTCTGAATCAATGCTGAGTCCGAGTTTCTTGTTGATCCTGTATCGACCTACTTCGCCCAAGTCATATCTCTTATCTGAGAAAAACAAGCTTTGGATTACCTCTCTGGCTGTCGCCTCATCTGGAGCTTCAGTATTTCTAAGTTGGCGATAAATTACCTCAACTGCTTCTTTTTCAGAGTTAGAACTATCCTTGTGAAGTGTGTTATAAATAATTGAGAAATCAGCTACGTTCACATCTTCTCTATGGAGAATGATGCTTTTTGAGCCTGAATCCAATATCATTTCAATGTCTTCGTCTGTCAAGACGGTATCTCTTTCGAGCAAAACTTCATTTCTGTCGATAGAAACCACTTCTCCTGTGTCTTCATCCACGAAATCTTCTACCCAAGTTCTCAATACCCTTGCAGCAAGTTTACGACCTGAAGCTTTTTTCAAAGCATTTTTGGTTGCGGAAACTTCTTCAGAAAGACCGAATAAATCAAGGATGTCTTTATCAGAGCCATAACCAATTGCCCTAAGCAAAGTAGTTACAGGGAATTTTTTCTTACGATCGATGTAGGCATACATAACATTGTTGATGTCAGTAGCAAATTCAATCCAAGATCCTTTGAAAGGAATAATTCTGGCCGAATAAAGCTTGGTTCCATTGGTATGCTTGCTTTGAGCAAAGAAAACACCCGGTGATCTGTGAAGTTGAGAAACGATTACACGTTCAGCTCCATTAATCACGAATGAGCCCTTCTCAGTCATGTAAGGAAGGTTACCCAAGAACACTTCTTGCTCGATAGTCTCGAAATCTTCATTGTCCTCATCATGGCAAAGTAATCTCAACTTTGCCTTAAGAGGTACAGAATAGGTCAAGCCACGGTCAATGCACTCTTCCACACTATATTTAGGTGGGTCTACTGCGTAATCAATAAACTCAAGAGTAAAGTTTTCTCTGGAGTCACTGATTGGGAAGTTTTCTGCGAATACTTTGAATAATCCGTCTGCCCTTCTTTTCTCTGCAGGAGTATCCAGCTGGAAAAAGTCTTTGAACGACTGCAACTGAATATCGAGAAAATCCGGATAGTCTTTGACCACCTTAATGGAGGAGAAACTTTTCCTTTCGGTTTGATTCTTGATAGCCAAGGTAGTGTGTGTTTATAGTGAAAGTAAATAAAGGAATGCGACAATTATCGCTTGGAATAATGCAATTTTAATCCTGCGCATAAACAGGAAAAGACCTGACTAAATTAGTCAGGTCTTAGGGGCTAAACCTTAACCTCGGAGGTTAGGTTTAGCAAATTATTTGATCTCTACTTCAGCACCAGCTTCTTCCAAAGCCTTCTTCAAGCCTTCAGCTTCGTCCTTAGTAACTCCTTCTTTCAGAGCCTTTGGAGCAGAGTCAACTAGATCTTTTGCTTCTTTCAAGCCAAGACCAGTCAATTCTTTTACAAGCTTAACTACTGCAAGTTTAGCTCCACCAGCTGCTTTCAAGATAACATCGAAAGAAGTTTTTTCTTCTTCAGCAGGTGCTTCTGCACCAGCTCCAGGTCCACCAGCAACCATGATTGCTCCAGCTGCTGCTGGCTCAATTCCGTATTGCTCCTTAAGGATATCTGTCAATTCTTTAACTTCTTTTACAGTCAAGTTCACCAACTGATCTGCAAGTTGTGTAAGATCTGCCATCGTATTTGTATTTAATTTTTTGTTTGAATGATTTTTTTAGTACTTATTTTTCTTCTCTTTCTGCAAGAGTTTTCAGCACGCCCGTGATGTTGTTTTGACCACTTAGCAATGCAGAAACGAGGTTCTTCGCAGGAGACTGAAGCAATCCGATAAGATCGCCAAGCAATTCTTGCTTAGATTTAAGAGTAGACAATACTTCAAGGTTGGCTTCACCGATGAATACATCAGAATCAATACCAGCCCCTTTAAACAAAGGTCTAACCTCTTTTTTACCTAGCTTCTTTCTGAAATCCAACATTACTTTTGCTGGAAGGTTACTAGTCTCTTTTGAGAAAATTATTCCGGAGAATCCTTTCAGAGCCTCTTGGGACAATTTTGAATAATCTGCATCCAGATTTTCCAAAGCCTTTTTGATTAAGGTGTTTTTGTACACTTTGTACTCAACTCCTCTATCATAACATGTCCTCCTGAAGGCATTAATCTGAGCAACAGAGAAACCTGATGCATCAGTAATATAGAAGAAAGGGTTTTCTTTAAACTTCTCAGTAAGACCGTCGATTATTACTTTCTTTTCGTCTCTAGTCATGATTAAATACCTTGAATGCTACCCTTGTCTACTGCTATTCCAGGAGACATTGTGCTGGATAAATGAATACTCTTGAAATATGTTCCTTTAGAAGAGGAAGGCTTCAATTTAGAGATAGTCATGATCAGCTCTTTCACATTGTCCTGAATTTGCTCAGGTGAGAAAGACACTTTACCAATACCGGCATGAATAATTCCAAACTTATCTACTTTGAAATCGATTTTACCAGCTTTCACTTCTCTTACAGCCTTAGCAACATCTAATGTTACAGTTCCTGATTTAGGGTTTGGCATCAGACCTCTAGGACCTAATACTCTACCCAATCTACCTACTTTAGCCATTACGTTCGGCATTGTGATAATGACGTCAACGTCAGTCCATCCGCCTTCGATCTTTGCTATATAGTCGTCCAAGCCCACGTAGTCTGCACCTGCTTCGGTGGCTTCTGCTACTTTGTCAGGAGTACAAAGCACCAAAACTTTGATGTCTTTGCCAGTACCATGCGGCAGGGCCACTACGCCTCTTACCATTTGATCTGCTTTCCGAGGATCAACGCCCAAACGAACGTCTACATCTACCGAAGCATCAAACTTGGTCATGGTAATATCCTTCACGATAGAAGAAGCTGCCTCCAGGGAGTACACTTGGCTTGGGTCGTACTTAGAAAGAGCTTCTTTTTGCTTTTTTGTTAACTTAGCCATTGTTTTTTATTTATACTTCCCAAGGGGCTTTTCCAGATACTGTGATACCCATGCTTCTAGCTGTACCTGCTACCATTTTCATAGCAGATTCAATTTTAAATGCATTCAGGTCAGGCATTTTCACCTCGGCAATCTCTTTCACCTGATCCCAGGATACTGAGCCTACCTTTTTTCTGTTTGGTTCAGCTGAACCACTTTTGATCTTTGCAGCCTCTAGCAACATGTTTGCAGCTGGAGGAGTTTTTACTACGAATTCAAAAGTTTTGTCAGAATAAACCGTAATCAATACGGGAAGCACTTGACCAATTTTGTCTTGGGTACGTGCATTGTATTGTTTACAGAACTCCATAATGTTCAGACCCTTGGAACCAAGAGCTGGACCTACAGGAGGTGACGGATTAGCCTGGCCACCTTTCACTTGCAGTTTTACATAACCGGTGATTTCCTTAGCCATTGCTTAGTCTTGTTTTTCTACTTGTATAAAGTTTAACTCTACCGGAGTATTTCGGCCGAAGATCTTAACCATAACATTAAGTTTCTTCTTCTCCTCAAATATCTCCTCAATTGTCCCGGTAAATCCACTGAAGGGGCCGTCCATTACTTTAACTGCCTCTCCTACTATAAATGGCGTATCCATTTTCTCGGCAAACTCATCAATCTCTTCAACCTTACCTAAAATACGGTTGACTTCTGATTGGCGTAATGGTTCAGGGGTTTTGGAAGCTCCCCCTTTGTTTGATCCTAAGAAACCGATTACTCCCGGAATGCTTGTTATTACGTGATTGGCTTCACCATTAGAAAGATCAGCATTGACTAAAACGTATCCAGGAAAGAAATTTCTTTCTCTTACCCGTTTTTTGCCATTACGCATCTCATATACCTTCTCAGATGGAATCAGGACCTCAGGAATAAAATCCTCCAGCTTTTGTCTGGCGATTTCATTATCGAGATAAGTCTTAGTCTTTTTCTCTTGTCCCGCTACTACTCTGAGTACGTACCACTTTTGTTCAGCCATTATGTAATGTCAATTCAATTAGAATAAATCATAAAACCATGTCATGATGTTTTCAAATCCAAGATCAACTGCTCCAATAAAGAGAGCAAAAATCAAGGATGCTACTAGCACCAATACTGCACTATTTTGAAGAAATGAAAATTTAGGCCACGTGACCTTATTTACCATTTCATCATAAGATTCCAGAACAAAGTTTTTCAGATTCATAGTGTACTTGCTTACTGGCACGGGCAGAGAGATTCGAACTCCCATCAACGGTTTTGGAGACCGCTATTCTGCCGTTGAACTATGCCCGTGTGAATGAACGCTCCGCCAATGGGAACGCAAAATTAGGTATTGATTGATAAAGAAACAAATGCGATCCCAAAATACTTTGGGATCGCATCGTTCAATATGTCTGAATTTGATTAGTCTAGGATTTCAGTGACCTGACCAGCACCTACTGTTCTACCACCCTCACGGATAGCGAAACGAAGTCCTTTCTCAAGTGCAACTGCTGACAACAAATTAACTTCTATAGTTACGTTGTCACCTGGCATCACCATTTCAACGTTAGCTGGAAGTTTAATTTCGCCAGTTACGTCAGTAGTTCTAAGATAGAACTGAGGTCTGTATTTGTTGAAAAACGGAGTGTGACGTCCACCTTCTTCTTTTGAAAGAACGTAAACTTCAGCTTTGAAGTGTGAGTGAGGCTTCACAGATCCTGGCTTACAGATAATCATACCACGTTTGATTTGTGATTTTTCAATACCTCTTAGCAAAAGACCTACGTTGTCACCAGCTTCACCTCTGTCTAGGATCTTACGGAACATCTCAACACCTGTTACAGTAGACTTAAGACCTTCAGCACCCATACCGATGATATCAACTGGCTCACCTGAGTTGATTACTCCTCTTTCGATTCTACCTGTAGCAACAGTACCACGACCTGTGATCGAGAATACGTCTTCAACTGGCATCAAGAAGTCTTTGTCAACAAGACGAGGAGGGATTGGAATAAATGAATCAACTGCATTCATCAATTCCATTACAGTTTCAACCCACTTTTCTTCACCGTTCAATGCACCTAGTGCAGAACCAGCGATTACAGGGATGTTGTCTCCGTCAAAATCGTAGAAAGAAAGAAGCTCTCTGATTTCCATCTCCACAAGCTCAAGAAGCTCAGGATCGTCAACCATGTCTACTTTATTCATGAAAACTACAAGCTGAGGCACACCCACCTGACGAGCCAAAAGAATGTGCTCTCTTGTCTGTGGCATAGGTCCATCAGTTGCTGCTACCACAAGGATAGCACCGTCCATTTGAGCTGCACCCGTAACCATGTTTTTTACATAGTCAGCGTGTCCAGGACAATCTACGTGAGCGTAATGTCTTTTTTCAGTAGAGTATTCTACGTGAGAAGTATTAATAGTAATACCTCTTTCTTTTTCTTCCGGAGCGTTGTCGATAGAAGAGAAATCTCTAAGTTCAGAAAGACCTTTTTTTGCCAATACTGTTGTAATGGCGGCAGTTAAAGTCGTTTTGCCATGGTCTACGTGTCCAATCGTACCGATGTTAACGTGCGGCTTGGAACGGTCGAAGGTTGCTTTTGCCATGCGTGAAAATCCTCAGTTTAAGTTTAAAGATATGTTTAGATTAATTTAATGCCGTTATGAGCCAACGACGGGAATTGAACCCGTGACCCCTTCCTTACCAAGGAAGTACTCTACCCCTGAGCTACGTCGGCTTAAACCCGATGCTTCCTAGAAAGCATTGAGCGGGAGACGAGGCTCGAACCCGCGACCTGCAGCTTGGAAGGCTGCCGCTCTACCAACTGAGCTACTCCCGCTTGTAATTTTTGAGATGTTTAGATCTCTACTTTTGAAGAATCCTTTTCCGAATGGTGACCGGGAAGAACAACTTCTCTAGTATCCGGCAAGCCGGATTTTTTTTGCCCTGCGAAATTAGAAAAAAAATTTCGCATTACGGCAAGAGTGGGGGAAACAGGATTCGAACCTGTGAAGACATAAGTCAACGGATTTACAGTCCGTCCCAGTTGGCCGCTTTGGTATTCCCCCAACTGCGTCAAAACTTCAAGCTTTTTCCCTCACTTGCTATCTTAACGGATGGCAAAATTATAGCCTTTTCTGAAAGATTCAAAACTCGGATTTTAAATTTGAGAAGAAATTCCCCTCTTAATCCTCAATAGATTCAAAATCAATCGCTTAATTTTCATCCTTCAGGGTCTCGATGAAATATGAGAAGTAATTTTTCAAATCTGAATCAGTCTCATATCCGGCTGTTTCGGTCATTTTTTTGACAACTTCTTTATCATCCGAAAAGCCTAAAAGTGCCTGAAAAGCCCCCAAACGAATAAAATTCTTTGAATCATTCCTCATTATACCCAATAAATACTCCACAGCTTCCTCTTTTCCTTCCTCAGGAAATCTGCTGAAGTACTCACTATAGTATCCCAAGAAAAAATAAAATCCTTCCCCTGATAATTTTTCTATTTTTTCTTGAAACCAATCTCCTTTACCCGCAATAGGCAAGGTGATGTAATAATCTGCAACAGGAATGACCATCCTAAAATTATCCTCAACAGCAAATCTCTCTACCAAATCAGGACTGACTTTTTGATCAGAAGCAGTCATCAATCCCATCAAAGCTGATCCTGCAACGAGGTAAGATGAATCATTGGCCATTCTCAAAAACGAGGAATGATATTTATCCGGATTAAAATCAGCCAATACATCAATAGCTCCTGCTTTTACAGAATTCCTGATGTCAGACTCGGCAATCCGATAAACCTTATCCTCTAATCCTTCATTTGACCCAAATATTTCAGGATTCCCTTGCAAATAGGCCAAAGCAGATTCTCTCACAGACCAAAACGTATCATCCAATGCCTTCGGAATTACTAAAAACAATTCTTCTTTTGCCTCCCAAGCAACCAAACTATCAAGAGCTTGATACCTGGCAATTCCAAGTTTGGATTCATTGAACTGCTTCATCATTTTCTCAGGAGAACTTTCCGATGAAATTTTCGCAAGAAGATCTTTGGCCTCGTCTATATAAACCTGATCAACAGGGGTATTATTTTCCAATGCAAATTGCTGAAAGGCTCTTTCCAGCATTATTGTCTTAGATTTTCTGGTTTCCCCTTCATACCAACTTATTTCTACAGGGAGTTTAAAAAGCGGAGTTTTGTTCAAATCCTGAAGCTGATATGCTGAAATCAGAACGTTTTCGGGTTGAGAATAATCCACTTCGAAAAACAACTCGGGATGCCCTTTGTCCAAAAACCATTGATTGAAAAACCAATTTAAGTCTTCTCCTCCAACTTTTTCAAAAGCAAGTCGCAAATCATGAACCTCAACACTCTGAAGCGCATGAGTTTTCAGATACAGGTTGAGTCCTTCGAAGAATACCTCATCTCCCAAATATTCACGAAGCATATGCAATATCACCCCGCCTTTTGAGTAGCTATGGGAGTCAAACATATCTTCAGAATCTCCATAGGAGAATCGGATCAAATCGACTTGCTTACTCTCTGATTCCTGAAAGTAGGTTTCTGTCTCGGTGACAAACTTTAGCTTAGCTTCATCCGGCCCGTATTTGTATTCACTCCAAAGAAACTCGCTGTAATTAGCGAACGCTTCGTTAAGAGTTAGATTTGACCAGGACTCTGTAGTGACATAATCCCCAAACCACTGGTGAAACAGTTCGTGTGCGACAATATAGTCCCACTCCGAATCGATCGCTTCGCGCTCATTAAGTCTCAGTTCCTCCATGAAAATCGACGCCGTCGTGTTCTCCATAGCACCGGACACAAAATCCCTCACCACAATCTGATCGTATTTTGGCCAGGGATATTTTACCCCGAGCAAATCCGAGAAAAAACCGACCATTTCTGGAGTATTCTTAAACACTTTGGCTGCTCCTTTTTCGTATCCTTTTTCGACGTAATAGCCAAGTGGAATATCTTTCCACCTTGCCTCCACTTTTCCGAAGGTTCCAATAGCAATCGCTGCTAAATACGGTGCATGGGGAAGTTTCATTTCCCAATAATCTTTCCTTAGACCATTGCCCAGATTCTCTTGTTTTACCAGTTCCCCATTGCTTATCGAAATCATGGAATCCGGAACTATGAGCTTGAAAAGTTGAGTGAATCGTTCATTGGGTTTATCTATAGTTGGAAACCACTTCGAATTGTGCTCAGTTTCTCCCTGAGTCCAGATCATAGTTGGCTTACCTGGAATCGTGTCAAACGGATCGATGAAATAAAGCCCTTTTGTATCGGAGATTGCTGCACTTCCATTTCCGGAGTTTTTCTCAGGAAAAGCCGTATAATCGAATTCTATCTGAATCGTGTCCCTTCTTGAATTTTCTCCGGGAAGGTAAATGGTGATTTGCTTCTCATTGTATCGGTAAGCCAAAGCGGTCGGAGTTGTGTTTCCCACAAGTTTGATTTCTTTCAATTCAAAATCCTGCGCATCCAGCACCAGTTCCTTTTGAGATTTGAAAAAGGGCCTCAATGTCAACTTTACATGACCTATTACAGCCTGCCTTTCCCAATCGAAAGCCAAATCCAAATCTGTGTGCAATAAGTCAAAATCTCTTTTCGGAGAAGACCTATAATCAGCAATTTCATTTTCTTTATTGGCAATCAAATTTAGAATAGCCAAAGAATCTAAATCCTCATTCTCCTCAGTTAAGGATGTTTCATCTTCGGTTTCAGGTTCCGTTTCAGTCACTTGATTTGTCTTACATGACCAGACTGATGTCATCATCAAAATGAGCAATACCAATTTTGACTTTTTCGAAATTCGGGTTAGATGGGCAATCATTTGTTTCATAGTAGAGAGGAATCCACACAGAGTGATTCGTATATTGGCGCCCAAATTAGCAGGAATGTTTTCAGTTACCATCCAAAACAAGACGTATTCGGTAGAAAATACCGATCATAAGATTCAAGTGAATGGTAAAACGGTAGAATGGGACCTAAAGTGGATCTCAGATCGTAAAATTCATTTGATCCTAGAAAGCCAATCCATCGAGGCAGAATTGATTTCTTTTGACAAGGAATCCAAAACAATCCAAATCCGGCTCGGAGATAAAACCTCTACTTTATTGATTAAAGACAGGTTTGACATTTTACTTGAACATCTCGGAATGAATAGTAACAACTCCGGGGTAATTAAAGATATCAAAGCACCGATGCCCGGATTGATCCTGGACCTTAAGGTAAAACCCGGCGATGTGGTCAAAAAAGGGGACGTAGTATTAATCCTGGAAGCCATGAAGATGGAAAATAGTATCAAATCTCCCGGGGACGGAGTAGTCAAGGCTGTGAAGATCGCTTTAAAACAAAGCGTTGAAAAAAATCAGGTTTTGATCCAGTTTTGATTTTTTGGTCTAGCATTATGAATTGAACAAATTATATTTGCCGAGTTATTTTGACTTTACCTGATCTATTTCGGGTACACCTTCCTTAAAAACCAGACATGAAATACAAGCGAATACTACTCAAACTCAGCGGAGAGTCACTGATGGGTGAAAAAAACTACGGCATCGACCCTAATATGCTACAGCAATACACCAATGAAATCCGCAAAGTGAAGGAGATGGGTGTTGAGATAGCGATTGTAATAGGAGGTGGTAATATTTTCAGAGGAGTGCAGGCTGAAAAATCAGGAATTGACCGAGTTCAGGGGGATTACATGGGGATGCTGGCGACTTTAATCAATGCCATGGCGCTTCAGAGTGCCCTTGAGCAGGGTGGCATGTACACCAGATTGATGTCTGGTATCAAAATCGAAAGTGTTTGCGAACCTTTCATCAGAAGGAGAGCAATTCGCCACCTGGAAAAAGGCCGTATCGTAATTTTTGGTGCTGGTATTGGCAATCCTTATTTTACTACAGATTCTACTGCAAGCTTACGAGCAATCGAGGTGGAAGCAGATGTAGTTTTGAAAGGAACAAGAGTTGATGGAGTATACACAGCTGATCCGGAGAAAGACAAAACAGCAACAAAATATCACACGATCTCATTTCAGGAAGTTTACGAAAAGAACCTCAATGTAATGGACATGACCGCTTTCACGCTTTGCCAAGAAAACAACTTGCCTATCATCGTATTTGATATGAACAAGTTAGGCAATCTGAGCAGACTCGTTCAGGGGGAAGAAATCGGAACACTGATCACTGGATAATTTAAGTTTATAACCATGGAAGAAATCGAATTATTCTTAGACGAGGCCAAAGAATTGATGCAAAAAGCTGTGGATCATACCTCATCTGAGCTTTTGAAAATCCGGGCCGGAAAAGCAATGCCAAACATGTTGGACGGGATCATGGTCCAATATTATGGATCACCAACTCCTCTCAATCAGGTTTCATCAGTAACCACTCCGGATGCACGAACTTTGGCTATCAAGCCTTTTGAGAGAAAAACAATCAGTGATATTGAGAAGGCAATTATCAACTCTGATTTGGGTCTTTCCCCTCAGAATAATGGTGAAATCATCATCCTGACGATTCCGATGCTCACCGAGGAAAGAAGAATAACGCTGGTGAAGCAATCAAAAAATGAATGTGAAAATGGGAAAATATCCATCAGAACTGTCAGAAAAGACATAATGGATTCTCTGAAAAAATTACAGAAAGACGGAGCTGCTGAAGATGATATCAAACGCGCTGAAGATGTCGTTCAAAAATTGACAGATCAGTATTCTACCAAAATAGATGAGATTCTCGTCAAAAAAGAAATAGACATCATGAAAGTCTGACAAGATAAAAAAACCCGACCAATCAGTCGGGTTTTTATTTTTTAATCTCCGCTAATATTGAGGAAAGTGGCAATACCAAATCGTACTCCTCCTCTCAGGAAATCTCCATTCTCGAATCCTGCTCCCATTTCCACCCGGAAAATCCGGAAGAGATTGTCGAGCGAATATCCGACTTCCCAATAATGAGGTGAGTTCTCCGTTTTTAAATAGTTGAAAAACAAGTTTTCCCTCACTCCGGAAAATCTCAACATCGGTAGTTGGGTCAGCAAGAATTTCCGAAACTGATAGTGGATAATGCTTGAGACATACGAGGTATTGGTGCTGTACTTATAATAATCCATAAATCGGTAATTAGAGGCCGGACCGAAGTTGGAGAAAATGGTACGGTTACCTCCAAAATGCTGATAATCCTGAAAATAGACCTGGTCATTTGACAGGAATGTTCCTGCCGAAATATTAAAATCCAGCTTGCCGCTCACCCCGAAGCTAAAGCTATGCTCCACTCCCACCTCCAAGTGATCAAAATCCGCTGCGGTTGGAGAGTTGAGCAAACCGCCAAAGGCTTTGTTATAATTCAAGGTGATCAAAGGCGACCGATCCGTGATTGGATATTTTCTGCCATCCCGAATTCCATATCGAATACCCGGTCTCCACTCAAGTGAAGTACTCAGTTTTAGAATTTCATGATTTGAAAAAGCCTCGTCACCAGCCTCTAAATTTTCCGGTCTGTTCGAAGTATAAACTCTTTCCGGTTTATTGTAAAAACTGAAATCTGAATTATTGAAGAGCTCTCTTCGCTTAGCATATGTCATGTTGACCCGATAGGTGAACCCATAATCCACGCGATGAGACCAATAAGCCCGGGCAAAATTCTGCTCGTACAACTTCATGTAGTTTTGTCTCAGAAGTAATGAATAAAGCGCATTGACTTGTTCATTGATCGGGTTTCCTCCATTAAACTGGTAAATGAATCGACCGCCCTCCAAGCCAAAAGTGGTTCCACTTGTTGGAAGTGTGGTGGACCAACGGAAATCAACTTTCCCATAAAATCGATCACTCGAAAATCCGTATCGTAATTCAGGCTCAATATTGAAACTCTTCTTCTGGACAGTGACGCTGTCGGCAAGCTTGGTTTCCTGGTATTTTCTATAAAAAAGACCCATTCCTACTTTCCACCCTTCCACGGTATTGAAAGAAACCTTCGTCCAGTTTTGCTTAAATCCTAACGAAACTCCCTTTCCAAAACTATAAGAAGCCCCGTTCATGAAATCAAGTGGTTTGAATTTGCTTCTGGCTTTTTTGGCAACAGAATCAACTTCACTCACTTTGGCAGCTTCAATGGTAGCAATACTATCATCTCTGGTATACCCCTGAATCTCAAGTGAAGTCAATGGAACAGGGCGAATACTATCCCAATAGCTCAAATCACGCTTTTTGGCCATAGAATCGATGGAGTAATAGCGCTCAGAAACAACATCCTGCTGGCTTTGCTCTTTCAGGGATTCCTTTTCATACTCATTGATCAGCTTTCGGTATTCCTTTCTTGTGGTTGGCTGTTCTTTGGAAAGTTGCTCCAAAGCAGAAGTTGTTTTGTCAAACTTTGCAACAGCCTCTGGCACGTCCTGAACTTTCTCATCAATGATTTCAGGCACAAAAGCCAAATCAGGATTTAAAGTCACTTCGTATTCACGAGTTGAAGCCAAATATTTGAACTCTCCTTCGAAACCAAAAAACTTGCCCCCAAACTTATAAATATGGGTAAGAGGCATCCATACATTTTCGGCAACCGGTGCATATTGCTGAGTTGCCTGGATCTGGAAGCCCATTAGCGATGTCTGGAGATTCAAACTATGTATTGCCCAGAGGTCTTCAATAATATAAATATAGCCTTCGAATACCCGCTCCCCTCGGGACCTCGGTGTGACTTTGATTTTGCTGACCATCACATTTTGATCAAAGAAACTCCCTTCGTAATTGAACTTATAATATTGAAAAGCCTGCCTGGATAGCGGAGAAATGATCTCGTTGATTTTCTCCTGATAAAAAGTGGTTTGAATATATGGCGCCGGAGAAGTGGATTGATTGTCTCCGTTGGTTCGGATCGAAATCACCTTTTCTTCAACTTTATTTGGCTGAGTGAAAGTAATCCTGGAAACTGATTCTGAAGTGTAAGCCTCATTTAACTTTAATCCCTCTTTCTCGAGCGTCTTCTTCATGAAAAATGGAGCATCAGTAAGGCTACCTGTACCTTTCAGGTAAACCGTCATGCTATATTTCTGAAGTTGTAAGCGGTGATATTTGGCTTTCGCTATTGCTTTCCTCATAATAGTAAGGGCAGGATCTTCCGCTCCTGCTTTTACCTCGACTTCACTGAGAGTATAAACTTGAGGTTCAAGGGTAAAATTCAGGTCTACCCATTGATCAGTAATAATAACTGTCTCCAGTTGTGATTTATAACCAAGGTATTGAACCAATACATCGTAGACTCCTTGCTTAAGTCGAAACTCATAAGCTCCATCCTGATTGGTAGGAACCCCATCTCCAAGGTTCCTGACATAGACAGAAGCATAAGGCAATGCTTCTCCTTCGCTCGTTTTAACAATTCCCCTGATCCCCTGCGAAAAACTTTCAGATGAAAAAATCATCAATAAACTTCCAATCAAAAGCACTTTAACAAGATATTTTCCCATAAAATTTGGTTAACGGAAATTGAAGATAACCTGATCAAAGGTTACGCGATGTGTTAAGACGAAGTTTTAAGATTATTTAGGATCATGAAAATTGATGTATAATCAACATATTAAATAGAAGGAAAACCGACTGCTATTTCTATTTAAAATACACTAACCAGGAAAATAAGACAATGATATGAATGCCTTAAAATCAAAAATAAAAGCTGGCTTTTTCAACGAATCTCTTTTCATTCAAATTCTCTGACTTTCATAATTTTTTTAGAAAAGTCCAAAAAGGCCTGTTTGAGGGGTTTTAAGAAATTTATCGAATTTTCATTTATTTAAAAAAAATTGAATTTTTTAATTCTATTCAAATGGAAATCGATTTCCATTATTGATTCTATCAACATATTTCAAATTCTTTAGGTATTCAATAAAATATGCCTTAATCTGTTAGAATGAAGGTTTTTAACAATCCTGTTAGTCAAATGTTAATGATTGTAAAATTAAAATTATTGCTTCACCTTACATCCGAAATTAATTACTCATGCCAATTTCGCTTTTTAAAAAAACAAAAAAACCCTATGAGAAACTATTTACAACAACTTAAGACGTTGCTTCTCGCAATGGTACTGGTATTCGGTGCCACGCTAGTTGCCAACGCCCAAAGTAGAACCATCACGGGTACCGTCCTCGATGCTTCTCTTGGAGACCCTGTTCCAGGTGCCACTGTACTGATTAAAGGTACAACCCGAGGCACTGCCACAGATTTGGATGGCAAGTTCAGCCTTCCGATTCAGTCAGGAGATCAGATTTTGGTGGTTTCATTTGTGGGCTATCTAGCCCAGGAAATTGAAATCGGAAACCAAACAACTTTTACTATCAGTCTGGCAGAAGACATCCAAAGTCTTGAAGAAGCTGTAGTAATTGGTTACGGATCTCAGGACAAAAAAGAAATTACCTCAGCTGTAGTCGGCGTTAAGCCTGAAGATTTCAACAGAGGAAACGTATCTAACCCTGCGCAGTTACTGCAAGGAAAAGTTGCAGGTCTGTCAATTACAAGACCAGGTGGTAACCCAAACAATGGGTTCAATGTGCGTTTGAGAGGTTTATCAACTTTTGGCGCAAATTCTGCGCCTTTAATTGTATTGGATGGAGTAATTGGCGCTTCCCTGGAAAACGTCGATCCAAATGACATCCAGTCAATCGATGTATTGAAAGATGGTTCCGCGGCTGCTATTTATGGAGCCAGAGGTTCTTCAGGTGTAATTTTGATCACCACTACCAGAAAGGCAGCAAAAGATGGCCGAACTAATGTGGCTATCAACTCATTTGGTACCCTTGATAAAGCTACTAACTTGATTCCAATCCTTTCAGCAGAGGAATTTCTTGAAAGAGGTGGAACAAACTTCGGGAGCAACACAGATT
This sequence comes from Algoriphagus sp., assembly GCA_029945945.1. GTDB lineage: Bacteria > Bacteroidota > Bacteroidia > Cytophagales > Cyclobacteriaceae > Algoriphagus. The sequence goes on from JAQSDM010000011.1 coordinate 112,500, forward strand.
GGAGAGAAGAATTAATCGATGATGCATTCTCTTATACAACCAACGCTACTATTTCCGGCGGTTTCAACAATACTAATTACATGGCTTCTGTGAACTACAGAGATAACCAGGGTATTGTAAATGGTGTAAGCAATCAGAGACTAAACACCCGTCTGAACCTTTCTCAGGGAGCTTTGGACAACAAGTTGAGATTCAATCTTAACCTGTCATTCTCAAACGTAGATTCTGAATCCATCAACGATGCTGCGTTCAGATATGCTACGATCTATAATCCGACAGCACCAATCACTGAAAACACTGAAGCTTCCAAAAGATTCGGTGGCTATTTTCAAAGAGATCTTTTTGATTTCTACAACCCTGTAGCTATTGCTAACCAGCAGAAGTTTATCGGCGAGACTAAGACGGCTCTTGCTTCCTACAGAGTAGAATATGACTTAATGCCTAATTTGACTGTATCAGCACAATATTCTGAAGATAGAAGAAATACACTTTCTGGCGCGTTCTGGGCACTTCAGGACTTTCAGGTAGGTATTGGAGCTACAGGATCTGCTCAGAGAAACACTTTCGACAGAGCTCTGAAAATCTTTGAATCTACGTTGAGATACGAAAAAGATCTTAATAGTAAACTGAATATGACTTTGTTGGGTGGTGTTGCTTTCCAGTCTACTAAAAACCAGGGCTTCAATGCAAGATCAAGACAGTACCTGTTCGATTTAGGATGGAATAATTTGGGAGCTGGTGCTATCAGAGTTGGTAATAATACTGACATGTCTTCATTTGCGAATGAGGATCAACTGAACTCAGCATTCGGTAGAGCAAACTTCAACTACGATAATATCTTCTTCTTATCTGCATCTGTAAGAGCAGAAACTTATTCAGGATTTGGTGAAAACAATCAAACAGGTGTTTTCCCTGCTGCAAGTGTCGGTGCTGATTTCACTCAGCTGTTTGACATGGGTATTTTCAATGCCTTCAAGCCAAGAGTATCTTACGGTGTAACAGGTAACCTGCCTCCATCTCCAACTTTGGCACTTGGTGTCTATGGAAATGGAAACAGAATAGATTTGGATGGTGATCCTTTGACTTCAAATGACATCTACGTAGGTCTTAACCAGTTCTCAAACCCTAATAAGGATTTGAAATGGGAAACAAAAAAGGAATTTAACGTTGGTATCGACTTCGGTATCTGGAGCAACAAAGTAACTGGTAGTGTAGATTACTATACCAGAAACATTTCTGACTTGTTGTTCAATGTACCTGTTGCAACAGGTGCTCCTAACCCATTTGATCCGGGAAGATTCAATACTGCCGCTTCTACATGGATCAACCTTGCGGAATTGAGAGCAGCCGGTTTCGAATTTGCTATGGGTGTAAATGACATCGCTCTTGGATCAGTAAAATGGACTCCAAACCTTAACTTTACTATCTATGACAAAACTACTATCGAGAGTTTGTCTGCTGGTGACTTAGGATTTGACGAATTGAGAGTAGCTACTCCAGGTTCCCCAGGCCAAAACAACAACTTTATTATTTACAATAAAGTAGGTCAAACTTTGGGAGACTTCTACGGACCAAAATTGAATGGAATAACTGAAGATGGTCAATACATTCTTTCTACTACTGACCCTAACGAATTTGAGAAATTAGGAAATGGTCTTCCAAAGGGTGAGTTCGGTTTTGCTAACAGTTTTGTTTTAAACCAGTGGAGTTTGAATATCTTCTTCAGAGGTGCATGGGGACATGATTTGTATAACTCCTACAGAGGCTTCTACGAAAATGCTGATGCTGCTTCCAATACATGGAACTCAGTTGTGACTGACAAAACTCCAACTGCTCCATTGGTGACATCTACTCCAACATTCAATAGCTCTGTAGTAGAAGATGCTTCATTTGTACGTTTGGACAACATGGAATTAGGTTACAATTTCAAAACTAACTCTCCTAATTTGAGTACGTTGAGAGTATACTTTGCAGCTCAAAACTTATTTACACTTACAAATTACACAGGTGTAGATCCTGAGGTGAGAATTAATGACTCTGAAAACGGAGATGGATTTACCACTGCTCTTTCTCCAGGTATTGAGAGAAGAAACACGTATTTCCAAACCAGATCTTTCACTCTGGGAGTAACAGTAAACTTTAAATAACCAATCAATAAACACAGATATGTTAAAATCTATAAGTAAAATCTGTCTTATGGTTCCGGTAGTTTTCTTGCTGGGATCGTGCTGGGAATTGGAGCAGGAGGTACTCGATGGAGTAACCCCTGAGGATGTGGCGAATAGTGAAAACCCAATATTGATTGACGTGCTAAAAGCCTCTGCATATTCCAAAATTGTTGGAAGCTGGGGAAGTCATAACAGTATTTGGTCAATCCAGGAAGTTTCTTCTGACGAGATGGCTATCCCTCAAAAAGGTGCCGACTGGGAAGATGGTGGTCTTTGGCTTAGAATGCACAGACACACTTGGGGAACTTCTGAAGACGCTTTCAACAACTCCTGGAACTATTGCTTCTCAGCAATCGGTGAAATAAACAACCTGATCGTTTCTTTTCCTGATGTTGAGCTACTGGTAGCTGAATTGAAGGTATTGAGAGCGTTGAATTACTTATGGTTGATTGACAGTTTTGGTAATGTTCCAATCGTTACAGAAACTACAACCGGTGGTAACCCAACCAACAATACCAGAGCAGAGGTTTATGCTTTTATTGAATCATCAATAAAAGATAATATGGACCTGCTCTCTAAGGACGACACTAAGACTACAATCAACTACTACACCGCTCATGCGATGTTGGCTAAATTGTACCTGAATGCAGGAATCTATATTGGTACACCAAAATGGGCTGAAGCAGAAGCAGCAGCTGACGTGGTAATTAACAGCGGTAAGTTCTCTTTGTCCTCTAACTTCTTTTCGAATTTCTCGACAAGAAATGGTGGATCAACTGAAAACATCCTGACTCTTCCTTATGACGAGAACAACGCTGGTGGTTTCAACCTTGCTCAAATGACTCTTCACTACGCAAGTCAGAATACCTATAATCTCCAGGAGCAGCCATGGAATGGCTATGCCTCTTTGGAAGAATTCTATAACAGCTATGATGATTCAGACGTAAGAAAGGCAGCCTTCATCGAAGGACCTCAATTTGCAGCTGATGGAATAACCAGATTGAAAGATCTTTCGGCAGAACCAGGTGATCCTGATGGACAGCCTCTTACTTTCACTCCGAAAATCAACATGTTGGGTCCAAATGCTTACAGACAAGCGGGAGTAAGAGTTGGTAAATTTGAGTTCGCTTCTGGTGCAGCCGCAAGTTTGAGCAATGATTACCCTTTGATTCGTCTAGGAGACATCATTTTGATCAAAGCTGAATCAGCTTTCCGTCTTGGAAAAACTGGTCCTGCCTTAACTGCAATCAATCAAATCAGAACAAGAGCTGGCGTCCCTGCTTATACTACTTTGACACTTGATTTAATCTTCGAAGAAAGAGGTCGCGAAATGTTTGCGGAAGCTTCAAGAAGAACTGACCAGATCCGTTTTGGAAAGTGGAATCAGCCATGGTGGGAAAAAGCAGCTTCTCAGCCTTTCAGAGCTTTGTTCCCAATTCCATTGCAACAAATCAACGCTAACCCTAACCTGAAGCAAAACCCAGGTTATTAATAGCTCTTACAATTAATTTCTTAAAGGAAGTGTACTCACGTACACTTCCTTTTTTTACAAAAAGCCAAGATGAAAATTAGGAATTACTTCCTGCCAATTGTTCTTCTAATTTCTTCCTGCCAAAAGGAGGAGATGGCTTCTGATTCCCTTTTTGAGCTTCTTTCAGAAGACCAGACAGGCGTAAGCTTCAGAAATGACCTCGCTTACACCGAAAAAATTAACCCATATACTTTTAGAAACTTTTATAATGGTGCCGGAGTGGCACTTGGAGACATCAATAACGATGGATTAATCGATATCCTTTTTGCAGGAAATCAAACCTCTAATCGACTCTATCTCAATCAGGGGAACCTGAAATTCAAAGACATTACTCAATCTGCCGGCTTAGAATCTACTGGCTATTGGTCCACAGGCGTGAGCATGGCAGACATCGACGGAGATGGGTTTCTCGATATTTATGTATGTAAATCCGGTCCTGAAGGTGGAGAAAAACGCCACAATGAACTCTTCATCAACCAGGGAAATCTTACTTTTTCTGAGCAATCCAAAGAATATGGGCTTGCCGAGGAAAAGCTTTCGCAGCATGCTGTATTTTTTGATTTTGACAAAGACGGTGATCTGGATCTCTACCTTTTAGCAAATTCAGGTCGCTCAGTCGGAGTATTTGATCTACGGGAAGGCCAACGGGAAACCCGTGATCCGGAAGGCGGAAACAAACTCTTTCGAAACGAGGGTCAAATTTTCACCGATGTGAGTGAATCTGCCGGAATCTATGGAAGTGCTATCGGCTATGGTTTGGGCGTGACGGTCGCAGATCTCAATCAGGACGGCTGGCCGGATCTTTACGTTTCCAATGATTTTTTTGAGCGTGATTATCTCTATTTCAACAATCAGGACGGCACTTTTTCCGAAGTTCTGCATGAAACCCTGAACGAAATAAGCATGGGTTCCATGGGAGCGGACATCGCCGATCTGGACAATGATACGCGTTCGGATATTTTTGTAACCGAAATGCTGCCGGCAGACATGGCCCGGGTGAAAACAAAAACTCCATTCGAAGAGTGGGACAAGTATCAGGCAAGCGTAAAAGCCGGCTATCATCATCAATTCACCAGAAACACGCTACAGCGAAATCTGGGATTTAAGCCCGGAACCAAAGAGCCGATTTTCGCTGAAATTTCCCGCCAAACCGGCATGGAAGCAACGGACTGGAGCTGGGGAGCTTTGATTTTTGACGCAGACAACGACGGCTGGAAGGATGTTTTTGTCGCAAATGGGATCGTTAAAGATTTGACCGATTTTGATTTCGTCGACTTCTACGTAAATAATCAGGAGAAAGTCAAAGGTTACAGAGAGGATTCAGTTCTACTCACCAAAATGATCGACGAATTCCCCTCTATCCCTCAGCAGAACTATTGGTTTAAGAACTTAGGAAATTGGCAATTTGAAAATCAATCAGCAACTCAAGGATTGGAGCAATTGACCTTCAGCACAGGTTCAGCTTATGGAGATCTTGACAATGACGGTGACTTGGATTTGGTCGTCAATAACCTGAATGAGCGCGCTTTTGTCTACAAAAACTTGAGTCGGGAAAAAGGAAATGGCAATTACCTCCAATTGGATTTGGGAGATTCGTTCGGAACTCAGGTTACTTGCTACGCAGGTGGAAAAACCTTCTTTCAGGAGTTTCAGCCAATCAAAGGCTACATGTCTTCTGTCGACCCGAGACTGCATTTTGGATTGGGAGAAAATACAAAACTGGACTCTGTACAAATCCTTTGGCCAGATGGAAAAACCAGTTTACTCAAAAATGTAGCCGCTAACCAAATTCTGAAGCCGGATCAGTCAGATGCTGTTCTTTTGGAAGAAAATCTTACCGCTAGAACTACACTTCTTACGCTTTCTGAAAAAGAAATTCCTTTTACCCATCAGGAAAGTGATTTTGCAGATTTCGATAGGGACAGACTTCGGTTCTGGATGATCAGCAATGAGGGCCCAAAAGCCGCAAAAGCAGACGTCAATCAGGATGGATTGGAAGATTTGTTTATCCCGGGTGCCAAAGGAAAATCATCAAGCTTATTGATTCAGCAATCCGGAGGAAATTTCCGAAACCATCAACCTGCCATATTCCAATCTGATAGTTTGGCCGAGGACGTAACTGCTTACTTTTTTGATGCAAATGGTGACAATGCACCGGATTTACTGGTAGGAAGCGGGGGTATTGAGTTCGGAGCCAATTTCCCTCTTTATCAGGACAGGCTCTATTTGAATGATGGCAAAGGCAATTTTGCGAAAAGTGAACAGGCCTTCTCCCCTGCACCAACATCATTTATACTTGGGAATGACATCGATCAGGACGGAGACGAGGATTTGATTATCGGCTCCCGGAGTATTCCATTTGCCTATGGAATTCCGACAGGAATTCAGGTTTGGGAAAATGATGGCAAAGGAGCCTTTGTGAATATTTCATCAAACTTTGGCGAATCAATCCAGTCACTGGGAATGCTCACTTCCGGAGCAATTGCTGATTTAGACGGGGATGGAAACCAAGAACTTATTGTGGCAGGTGAATGGGTGTCGATTCGGATTTTTACCTTTTCAAAAGAAAAATTCATCGAAAAAACATCCGAATTCGGATTTACTGAAACACGCGGACTTTGGAATTGTCTATTGGTTAAAGACATCAACGGAGATGGTAAACCGGATATTCTGGCGGGAAATTGGGGATTAAATTCCAGACTAAAATCAACTGAAAAATCCAAACTCCGAATGGTCGTCAATGACTTTGACCAAAATGGATCTTTGGATCATATTCTGGTATCATTTGACGGATCCAGATCCAATCCCTGGGTACTTAAAAACAGTCTCGTCAAGCAAATCCCATCCTTGCGAAAGCAGTTATTGACTTATTCCTCTTATCAAAACAAGACGCTGGAAGAGCTTTTTCCTGAGTCAGTTCTGTCAAAATCAGTAACTTTGCAGGCAGATTTGCTGGAAACTTCACTTTGGGTAAATGAAGGAAACGGGAAGTTTACTCAAAGCCAGCTACCGAATGAAATCCAATCCTCACCGACCTTTGCAATTTATGCCCTTCCTTCTGAATCCGGTCCCCCCACCCTCATTTTCGGAGGGAATCAAAGCCGCATCAAACCAGAACTCGGAGGACAAATGGGAAGTTATGGATGGGTATTGAGGCCAAACGGAAAAAACCAATGGAAATCCCTGCTCCCCGAGGAAAGCGGACTATTCGTCCCCGGAGAAATCAGGGATATTCTGTCAATAAGAATCGAAAACGAACCACATATTATCACATTGAGAAACAATGAAAAACCTCTTGCATTTAAGATTCAGTAAGCTTCTTTTCTTTTCATTCCTTTTCATTTCAATAGTTTCCTGCAAGTCAGAATATGAAAAAATGGAGTCCAGAGAATTATCCTCCGGAAAGGTAGAGAATGAAATTTTCCTGGGATTGGAACTTGGAATGGACAAAAAGGCATTCTACGATAGGTGCTGGGACCTCAATAAAAAAGGACTTTTGACTAATGGCCCGTCCGAACTTTCTGTTGAATATAATGCCCCAATGCCTTCCGGTAATCCTGCAAAAATGCGGTTCTACCCAAATTGGGAGAATGATAAAATCTATATGATGCCGGTGGAATTCACCTACGAAGGATGGGCTCCCTGGAATGAGGAATTGGCTGTTGAGAAACTCAGGGAAGATGTAGTCAAACTTTTCGAAGAATGGTATGGCCCGGGCTTCATAGAAGTGGCCAATGAAGATAAATCTCAAATCGCCTTTGTAAAAGTTGACGGTAATCGGAGAATCCGGATTTTCAGAAAGCAACTTTCCATTGTAAGAGCTGAAATCGTGGATCTGAAAATTCAGAAGCTGAAAGCAGAAAACCCCTCATGAAGCAGAAAATTCTCGTCCTATTTCTCTTAGCGGTTGCCTTCTCTTGCAAAAAGAAAGAGGAAAAAACTCCAACTCTGTTTGAGCAAATCGCTCCTGAAGATTCAGGAGTTGACTTTGTCAATGAACTTTCTTTTGACGAGAAATTCAACATTTTCACCTATCGTAATTACTACAATGGGGGTGGCGTGGCATTGGGTGATGTGAATAATGACGGACTTTTGGACATCTATTTCACCGCCAATCTCGGTCCCAACAAACTTTACCTCAACAAAGGGGATTTCAAATTTGAGGATGTAACTCAGAAATCCGGGACATCCGGAACCAGAGCCTGGAGTACCGGTGCAGCAATGGCAGATGTCAACGGGGACGGTTTTTTGGATATTTATGTCTGCAACTCGGGGGATATTTCGGGAGATAACAAGCAAAATGAGCTTTTCATCAATCAGGGTGACGGCACTTTCACAGAGCAGGCAGAAGCCTACGGTTTAGCTGATCAGGGATTTTCCACCCATGCTGTGTTTTTTGATTATGACAAGGACGGAGATCTTGATGTTTATCTCCTGAACAATAGCTACCAGGCAATCGGAAGCTTCAACAAAATGCAAAATGAACGTCCGAAACGCGATCCTGTAGGCGGAGATAAACTCTTCCGAAATGATGGAGAGAAGTTTACCGACGTGAGTGAGGAAGCAGGGATTTATGGATCAATCATTGGCTTTGGACTTGGAATCACCATTGGCGATGTCAACCAGGACACTTGGCCGGATATTTTTATTTCCAATGACTTCTTTGAGCGTGATTATCTCTACATCAATAACCAGGACGGGACTTTCACGGAATCTTTGGAATCATCCATGCGGTCCATTTCTGCGGCTTCCATGGGTGCAGATATCGCTGATATCAATGGGGACGGCTTGCTGGATATTTTCGTAACGGATATGATTCCAGAGTCTCAATCCAGACTGAAACAAGTCATTACTTTCGAAAACTGGGACAAATACCAATTCAACAAAACTCACGGATACCATTACCAATTCTCGCGAAACATGCTTCATATCAACAATGGAGATGGAACATTCAGCGAAATGGGGCGCCTTGCAAATGTGGAAGCCACTGACTGGAGCTGGGGTGCTTTGATTTTTGACATGGATAATGATGGCAAGCGCGACCTATTTGTAGCCAATGGAATCTACCAGGATATTACGGACCTGGATTACCTCAACTTCATCGATGATGAAGAAACCAAGATCAAAATTATCTCTCAGGAAGGCGTAGACTACAAAGCACTCACTGACCCAATTCCTGTCAATCCTATAGCAAACTTTGCCTTTCGAAATCTTGGCGATCTGAAGTTTGAAAATGCTGCTGCGGAATGGGGATTAGATGAACCCATTCACTCAAACGGTTCCGCTTACGGCGATCTGAATAATGATGGAACCCTTGATCTGGTTATAAATAATGTGAACAAACCTGCCCAAATTTTCAAGAATGCAGGAAAAACGTTTTATCCGGACAGACATTCCCTTCAATTTAAATTAGTAGGAAAAGGGAAAAATACAGCGGCAATCGGTACGCAGATTCAAGTGAAAGCCGGTAATGAAATCTATTATCTGGAACAAATGCCAAATCGTGGTTTCCAATCCTCTGTCGATCCTAAACTTACCCTGGGCTTGGGAGAAAAAACCTCAGTCGATCTTATTCGGGTTCTTTGGCCGGATGGAAGTTTCACAGAAATTAAAAATCAACCCACTGATCAATTGTTGACTTTGAAATGGGATGAAGCCGGCACTTTGCCTGAAGGCGAGAGTTTCTTTTCAAAACCTGAACCTTCATTTTTTCAGAAAGACAATTCAGTGTCACTGGATTTCACGCATGAGGAAAATCCTGCTGTAGATTTTGACCGCGATCGATTGACTTATCATATGTTTTCCACTGAAGGACCTGGTTTTGCAAAAGCAGATCTGAATGGAGATGGGTTGGATGATTTGTTTTTTGGCGGAGCCAAGGGATTTGCCGGAAAAGTCTATTTCCAACGGTCAAATGGCAGTTTCCAAGATTCTAAGCAGGAAGTATTCAAAGCAGATGCCCTTTCAGAAGACACTGATGCCGTCTTCTTCGATGCAAACGGTGACGGATTTCAGGATCTGCTGGTTTGCTCCGGAGGGAATGAATCCGGCTTTGGGTCACCTGATCTCATCGATCGGCTTTATCTCAATGATGGCAAAGGGAATTTTACCAAAACTCAGCAACCCGGATTTGCCGCCAATATCGGAAGCAGCTCGGTTGTTCAGCTTATTGATTTGAATGAAGACGACGCCCCGGATTTATTTATCGGAGGCAGATTGGTTCCGTTCGTTTATGGAGCACCGGCAAGCAGCAGCATTTGGATCAACGATGGGAAGGGCAACTTTTCGGATCAAACTGCGGCTTTGGCACCAAGTCTGAAAGAAATCGGGATGATTACCGATGGAAAAGTGGTGGACTATGATGGAGATGGCAAACAGGATCTTGTGCTTGTCGGCGAATGGACAGCTCCTATTTTCATGAAAAATACAGGCGGTAAACTTGAGAAAATTGCCATGCCTGAATTCGAAAATTTGAAGGGCTGGTACCGAACTGTTGAAGTGGGAGATTTTGATGGAAATGGATTGCCTGATTTGGTTCTGGGAAATCACGGATTGAACACAAGGTTCAAAGCCTCGGCAACGAATCAAGTCAAAATGTACCTGAATGATTTTGACCAAAACGGGTCAATTGAGCATATTTTCACCCGGCAGGAAGGAACAGTTCATATTCCTTACACACTGAAGCATGAACTTGAAAAACAAATTCCTGCTATCAAGAAAAAGTACATTCGATACAGCAGTTATAACAATCAATCGCTTGAGGATATTTTCCCGGCCGACGTGATTGCTAAATCCATCATTCAGGAAGTCAACCAATTCCAATCCGGGGTACTCATGAATCAGGGAAATGGAAAATTTGAATGGAAGCCTCTTCCTACCATGGCTCAGAAATCCTGGGTTTTCGCGATCCAGATTCTGGATCTGAACGGGGACGGAAAACAGGATCTCATCCTTGGAGGAAACTTAGCCCAATCCAAACCGGAAACCGGAAAATATGACGCCAGCTTTGGAGAAATCATGCTTGGAAAGGGTGACGGTACGTTCACTTTTTGGCCAAATGCCCAGCATGGTTTGAGATTGGACGGGGATGTTCGCGCATTTACTTTACTCGGAGATGGTAAGATTTTGGTTGTGAAAAACAGCGCAGCAGCTGAGATTTGGAAGTATTCAGCCAAAAAATGAGAACCCGGTCAAGCGCTTTTCTTTTCATTCTGGTTTCCCTTTTCTCCTGCGGAAAGAAGTCAGAACCTACCCTTTTCGAGTTACTCCCTGCAGAAAAGACTGGAATAAGCTTTGAAAACAAACTGACATCCACTGCCGAACTCAATATTTTAGAGTACCTCTATTTCTACAACGGAGGCGGAGTTGCGGCCGGCGATATCAACAACGATGGCTTGGTGGATTTGTATTTCACTGGAAATCAGGTCCCGAATAAACTCTACCTGAACAAAGGGAATTTCAAGTTTGAGGACATTACCAAATCTGCCGGAGTTGATGGCGGCGGTGGCTGGTCGACAGGCGTCACGATGGCAGATGTGAACGGCGACGGCTTACTGGATATCTATGTTTCGCAGGTTGGGAATTACAAAACCATTCAAGGCAAAAACAAACTTTACATCAATCAGGGAGATCAAAAATTTGTCGATCTGGCGGATGAATATGGAGTCGGATTTGTCGGATTCAGCACACATGCTGCTTTTTTTGATTACGACCGGGATGGTGATCTGGACATGTACTTGCTGAATCACTCCGTCAAATCTCCGGAGGTTTTTGCAAAAGCAGAAAACAGATCACAATCAGATCCGGGCGGGGATAAACTTTTCAAAAACCTCGCTGTGGAAGGAGAAAGAGGCTTTTTAGACGTGACTCAAGAATCCGGAATTTATTCCAGTGTGCTGGGTTTTGGATTAGGGGTTGGTGTTGAAGATTTAAATGGTGACGGCTGGTTAGATATCTATGTCTCCAACGATTTCACCGAGAACGATTACCTATATCTGAATCAGCAAGACGGAACATTCAAAGAATCTCTGGAATCTTTGATCTCCAACACGAGTCGATACAGCATGGGAAATGACCTTGCTGATATCAACGGGGATGGATTGTCAGAAATTTTCACCACCGACATGCTCCCTGAAGATCCCGAAATCTGGATGAAATCCGTAGGCGAGGACAAGACCGAAGTCTATCAGATCAAGAAGCAATTTGGATACGCAGACCAATACGTTCGAAATCATTTGCAGCTGAATCAGGGTAAAGAAGGATTCAGCGACATTGCACTTTTCTCCGGGGTTTTCGCTTCCGATTGGAGTTGGTCACCGCTAATATTCGATATGGACAATGACGGCCTGGCCGATATTCACATCACCAATGGAATTGTGAAGCGGCCAAATGACCTGGATTTCATCCAGTACAGCCAGGAAGCTGATCCTAATCTTACGATGGAGGAGCTGCGAAAAAGGCAAATAGACATGCTGCCTTCGGTCAAACTTCCAAATCCTGCCTATCGAAATGAAGGAGATCTAACCTTCACCAACCAAGCTCAAAACTGGGGTCTGGATCAGGCGAGTTACTCCAATGGCTCAACTTACGCTGATCTGGATAACGACGGCGATCTTGACTTGGTCATCAACAATCTGGATCAGATTTCTTTTGTTTATCAGAATCATTCCGAAAAGTCAGGCAATGTATTTCTTCGAGCCAACCTGGAAGGAAAAGCCCTAAACCCTTTTGGTCTTGGATCCAAAGTGACCGTGTATTCAGGTGAAAAATCCTGGTCTCAGCGCCTGAGCACAAGCAGGGGATTTCAATCCGGAACTTCCACCACTCTGGTTTTTGGATTGGGAAAAACCAGTGAAATCGATTCAGTTTTAGTGAACTGGAGCAATGGTGATTCTGAAGTTTTCTCAGAAATTCAGATCAATCAAACTTCCATCTTCAAGCAAGCAACAGGAAAGACATTTTTATCTCCACCGTCAACTCCCGAAGATTCAATCGCATTTCCTCAAATCGACTGGAATCATGTGGAGAAGGACGAACTCGACGAAACCAAACGGGAATACCTGATTCCGCGAAGTTTTTCCCAAATGGGACCGGCACTCGCAGTCGGCGATGTAAATGCAGATGGATTGGACGATGTCTATCTGGGCGGAGCCAAAGATCAGGCTGGTGCTCTTTTTCTGCAAATTCCTGACGGTACTTTCATGGAGGCTACCAATCCTATTTTCCAGCAACTGGCAAAAGCTGAAGATGTGGTTGCGGAGTTTGCAGACTTCAACGGCGATGGTAAATTGGATTTGTATGTCGGAAGCGGAGGGAATGAGTTTGAATCAGGAAACCTGTTTCTCTTCGATCGAATCTACTTCGGAGATGGGAAAGGCGGATTCCAGTTCATCACGATGGCATTGCCTCCAATCGGAGAAAATACTTCAACCCTCGCAATTCACGACATCGATGGAGATGGCGATTTAGACATTTTCACCGGAGCAGCTGTCGTTCCCGGGGATTATGGAGCAAACCCAAAAAGCACTTTGCTGGTCAATCAGGGAAATGGTCAGTTTAAAGACGGAACAGAAGCTTGGTTTGGGATAGGCGCCAAACTTGGAATGATCAATTCGGCCGTTTGGGAAGATTTAGATGGAGATCAAAAGGCTGAATTAATCCTGACAGGCGATTGGCAACCGATTCGGGTTTATGAGCTTTCGCAGGATAATAAACTCGTGGAAAAAACCATCCCCGGCTTAGAAAACTCTACAGGATGGATTCAGTCGTTGCTCATCGAAGATCTAAATGGTGACGGCAAAAAAGATATTGTCGCCGGAAATCTCGGTCTGAACTCTAAACTCAAAGCTTCCGCAGAAAAACCAGTCTGGCTTTACCATCATGACTTCGACGGAAATGGACAAGCTGATCCGCTGATTTTCCATTACATGGGAGAAAAGCTGGTGCCGCTAGCAACTCGCGATGACCTGATCAAGCAAATACCTGCAGTCAAGCGTAAGCATACCTCTTACCTTGAATATGCGTCAATTTACTCTCCCGAAGATTTATTTCAGAAGGAAATCCTGGATCAGGCGCACAAAAAATCCATCACAGAGTTCCGCTCAGGCGTTTACTTTCGACAGGAAGATGGAAGTTTCGCTTTTACGCCATTTCCATCCACCGCTCAACTGAGTCCGATCCAGAGTATGAACTGGGATGAAGATTCTAAAACAATCTGGTTGGGAGGAAACTTTTCCGGCTTCCGGGTAGATTTAGGAAAAAGCACTGCTTCTGCATTCTCGGCATGGAAATGGAAAAATGAAGGATTCGAACAAGTCCGGACTTCAACATCAATTCCATCTCTATCAGAGGTCCGAAATCTCAGATCCATTTCGGTTTATGGAAAGAAATGGGGAATAGCAACTACCAACAATGGCAGGATTTACTGGATTTCAAAACCTTAAAACTTGATAAAAATCATTGGTTGCAGCCTTAATTTCCAATAGCTTTGGAACCCAAAGACATAGAAATCAGGTTTGGCAAATTAGAAGTCAAATCTTGAATCCACAAAATTCAATCTACTGAATACTAACCTCCTATATGCGTAACCTCACCTTACTTATGCTCACAGGATTGATTCTGTTCGCATTTTCATGCAAAGAATCAGTTGACTACACCAATGCAATCACAGATGGATCCTATCTGGACAAAGCCCAAACAAGGATCACTCAAGTCATCATTCATGATATTTTTTCGCCGCCGGTAGCAACCAGGATCTATTCTTATTCATCTTTGGCAGCCTATGAAGTTGCCGCTGCAACAGATCCAACCAATTACTCTTCCCTATTGGGTCAGCTGAATGGTTCGGAGAAAGTGACTTTCACCGTGCCTCAAAATATCTATCCGCCACTCGCTTCTCTCGCTGCTTATTATCACGTAGGTACAGCTTTGATTTTCTCCGAGGAAATGATGAACGAGCACCGGGATGCAGCATTTGCAGCGCTCAAAGAAAAAGGAATTCCCGAGGATGTTTTTGAGGCTTCTGTGAAGTTCGGTCAGGAAGTGGGCGAAGTTATTAAGGCTTACTCAAAAAAAGACAACTATCATCAATCACGGTCATTTCCAAAATACACAGTAACATCTGGGCAGGAAGGAACCTGGCAACCAACTCCACCTGCTTACATGGAGGGAATAGAACCTAATTGGAATAAAATCAGGCCTTTTGTTCTCGATTCAGCTGCTCAATTCAAGCCACTTCCTCCGCCTCCATTTTCCACAGAACCGGGAAGCGAGTTCTATAAACTTGCCAAAGAAGTCTATGATGTCAAGCAAGCGATGACAGAAGATCAACGGGATGTCGCTATGTTTTGGGATTGCAATCCTTACAAAGTGAATGTAAAAGGCCATGTGATGTTTGCGGAGAAAAAAATCACTCCCGGTGGGCACTGGATGAGTATTTCCACAATCGCTTCGAAAGCTGCTAAGAAAGACTGGAAAGGAACTTCCGAGGCAATGGCGCTTACAGCAATTTCCTTGAATGAAGCCTTTATTTCCTGCTGGGATGAAAAGTATAGAAGCAGACTGATCCGTCCTGAGACCTATATCAATCAGCATATAGATGAGGAGTGGGTTCCTTTACTACAGACTCCGCCTTTCCCTGAACATACGAGTGGACATAGCGTCGCCTCAACTGCAGCGGCTTATACATTGGCTCAGATTTTCGGAAATGAGTTCCACTTGGTTGACAGCTCGGAAGTAGCTTATGGACTTCCTGCGAGAGAGTTTGATTCATTTTCCCAGGCAGCTGAGGAAGCTGCAATCAGCAGATTCTACGGAGGCATTCACTACATGCCTGCGATCACTGAAGGGTCCAAGCAAGGAAAGCAAGTTGGAGAAATGATCTGGCAAAAAATCTCAACAAAGCCGGCGAAACTGGCGGCAATGAATTAACTAAAAAAGCCCTGATCACTCAGGGCTTTTTTAGTTAATACTCAAAAACAGCTATTCCAGGTTCTCTGTCTTCTGTGATGGCGTATATTTTCTTTTGTTTTTCATCTACTGCTATTGACCGAATAGAAACGTTAGTCTTAAAATGAGCAATAGGATTCCCTTCTAAATCAAATTGGAAAATATCTCGTGAAGTTTCTTTTATTTCTCTTAACTGGTTTCGAGTCTTTCCTATGAAAACAAGGAAGATGAAGTTTTCTGTCATAAAGGAATTGTTGTATCCATAGACCGAGTTTTCATCTTCAATTGCCACATTGACATTTCCATCAGCTTGAATGGAATAGTTAAATTCCTCGTTAATTGGACCTTTAATAACTTTTACTGTTTGGTCATTCAAATCGAATATTTCAAATTCATCAAAATTAACCTTCGCCAAAACCAACTTCAATTTCTCCCTGTTAATCGACTTTGAACCTTGATTCAGGTCGCTTAAAACAAATTTACTTTCATCAGAAATCTTTGCAGTGGTAGACCAAGGTCCAGCTTTTGAAATTTGTTTTCCCAAAGAATCAAAAACGATAAACTTGTTATCTGAAAAATTCATGTACGAAATAATTTCATTTCCCTTAACCCAATTCATTGACATACCCTGCATCCAATCTCCCCTTTGTCGAATTTTTGAAACAGCAGATTTTGAAGAGTCTGACAAATCAAATTCATAAAACGATTTGCCTGTATTTGAATAGGCCCAAATTGTGTTTTCGTTAAATCCATTATCAAATTCCCAAACATTCATTATCTCATCAGGTCCTTCTCCAGGGTTTCCTTTACCGACTAAATATTTCATAGTCTTTTGATCGATTATATGAATTAGATTTTCATCACTGATAGAGGCTAAAACCACTTTCGCATTTTTAATAGTTAAAATATGAGGCGTCAAAATCTCTGGATAGAAATATTTTTTTGACTCGATATTTTTAGAAACTGGAAAGGATGATAAGGTGAAATACTCCACACTATCTTCAGAAATATTTTTTTGAGAACAGGAAAAAAGCCCAACCAATGCTAGAAATAAAATTATTTTCATGTTTTTAGTTTTGAAAGAACCCCAGAATAAACTGGGGTTCGATGGTATTTTAAGGGCAAGTTGAAGCATAAACTTTTTCAGTACCATTGTATGGAGTACCATACTTATCTACACATACAATAATCAAACGAGTTTGGCAACAAACCCATTGAGATTGATCTTCGCCACCAATTGTTTGGGCTTCGACATTTGAGCTTGTAAAAACGGTCGACCCAAAAAAAGCCAATCCAAAGAGTAATTTTTTCATGATAAAATCATTTATGATTAATTAAAAAATCCCGGCCGGAATTAAGAACTCACCTAAGGCCTCAGTGTAAGATATTCTTTTTTTTTAAGCACAAGCCTTAGGTGAAAAAAAAAATTAAAAATTTAATTGAAAATACTTTTTCATTATCCTGTTCCCGAACTTTCTTACGAAAAAAAGACAACTCCTTTTAATACAGCTTCTTACTCCGAATGTAATCCTCCACTCCTTCCGGGAGAAGGTACTTGACCGAATATCCTTCCTGAATCGACTTACGGATAAAGGTTGCGGAGATGTCCAGCAGGGGAGCTTCGATAATTTTAATATTGGGATGATCAAAGGTTTTGGTCTCTCCCGGTCTTGGATAAACGAAGATCTCGTACTGATCGAGAATAGCCTGATAATTCTTCCATTTAGGCAATTGGCCAAGATTATCACTTCCCAGAAAAAGGCAAAATTGATGTTGAGGATATTGGTCAGCCAGATACGTGAGTGTATCGATGGTATAGCTTGGCTTGGGCATTCGAAACTCCACATCGGAAGCTCTGAAATGATAATGATCCGATATCGCCAGCTCGACCATTTTCAGCCGATCAAACTCATGAATCAATGATTGGCGCTTTTTGAGTGGATTTTGCGGACTTACCACAAACCAAACTTCATCCAGATCAGTCCGATCATACAGGATATTGGCAATGATCAGATGCCCGATATGGATGGGATTGAAGCTGCCGAAATAAAGCCCGATTTTCACGGAATTAACTGGCTAGGAATTTTCTGACCAAGTCCTCCGCTTCGGCAGAAGAGACGGCAAAATCGTCATTGAGGATAGAGACGTCAAACTGCGCCTCAAACTTCGCTTCAAACTGAGCCTTGAAGATTCTTCTCGAAAGTGACTCTTCTGACTCCGTTCCCCGATCATTCAATCGGGATGCGAGCACTTCCAGGCTCGGCACTTTCACAAAAATGGCCAACGCATTGTCCCCAAAATATTTTTTCAGAGCTAATCCACCCTTCACATCCACATCAAAAATGACTGCTTTTCCACTGTCCCAGATTCGCTGGATTTCTTCTTTGAGTGTGCCGTAGAAGTTGCCTTCGTAGACTTCCTCCCATTCAATGAAAGCGTCTTCGTCGATCTTTCTTTTGAATTCATCCTGGCTTAAAAAATAATAATCCTTTCCGTTTTCTTCGTGGCGGCCTCTTTTGTCCCGGGTACAGGCAGAGATAGAGAAACCAAGATTGGGAACATTTTTGATCAGGTATTGAACCAGTGAGGTTTTTCCTGATCCTGAAGGGGCAGAAAAAATGATTGCTTTGCCTTGCTCCATAGCTTATAAGATGTCTTGAATCTTCTGACGGATAGAATCCGACAATTCAGACGGCACTGGCTGTTTGGTACATTTTGTCTTGAGGACTTCTCGGATAGCTTGCTCCAGGTGATAATGTTCGAAGCATGGCTGACACTTGGCCAACTTGTCATTCATTATTTCTTTGCCGCCCTGTATCATGTCACCGTCCAGGATACTTTCCAGGAGCTCAAAGCACTTGGTTACATCGCTGCATTGCAACTTTCGCTCTCCGGCTGATTCTGTGTTCATTTCCATGGGTAATTCTTCTTTAAAATTCTGCCTCTTCTTCTTCACCTTCCGTATTGTAGCCCATATTCTGGGCGTATCCTCTCAATTTATCTTTCAAAAGATTCCTTGCTCTATGCAGTCTTGATCGCACTGTCCCAATAGGAATATCGAGGATCTTAGCCATTTCCTCGTACGTAAATCCCTCCAGGTCGCAAAGGATAATCACGGTACGAAAGTCAACAGCAAGGCTGTTCAATGCATTGGAGATCTCATCGCCAAGCATGTCTTTGACAGACTCTGCCCGCAAGTCAGTGGTACTCTGGTAGTCAACATCATCAGAGTTGTAATAAGTTTCCACCTCCTGATAATCGACTTTCGTAGGCTGCTTGCTCTTCTTTCGATACTCGTTGATGAAGCTGTTTTTCAGGATTCGGAACAACCAAGCCTTGGCATTGGTGCCCTGCTCGAAAGAATTGATGAACCGATATGCTTTGAGATATGTATCCTGCACGAGATCCTTGGCATCGTCCTCATCGAAGGTGAGCCGGTAGGCAAAATTGTACATGGAATCTATGTGCGGCATAAACTCCCCATCAAAGATGGTGTTTTTCTCTTCCTGAGAATATTTCCGTCGCTGTACTTCAGACATAAGTTTCAAAAGTAACGATTGGCTCAAATTATACCTAAGCATTGGCCAGAATTCGGTTGATTTCCTTTATTTTGTATTCGATTATCGTTCGGGTCCCCGCACATTGATTCTCCCACAGCCTTATTGGTGAATATGTTTTTCTTCAGACTGCTGTCTTACCTGCCTTTTCCGATCTTATACCTGTTTTCAGACGTATTGTATTTGATTGCCAGATTTGTGATTAGCTATCGCAAAAAAGTAATTGAGGAAAACCTGAAGTTTGCATTCCCGGAGAAATCTGAAGCAGAACGAAAAAAGATCCGGAATCGATTCTATCGGAACTTTACTGATTCATTCGCTGAGACTATTAAGATTTTGACCATTTCAGAAACCGAGATGAGAAAGCGGTTTCATGTGGTAAATCAGAATTTACCTGATGAGAAAGTACTATCAGGAACCAGCGCTATCATGACAGCAGGCCATCTTTTCAATTGGGAAATGGCACTTGGCGCAATCGCTCTGAATTCTGAAGTTGTAGCTGAAACAGTTTACTTGAAAGTGAATAATCCGTTTTTCAACCGATTAATCTTGAAAATCCGGACGCATTTTGGAGGAGTAATGACTGAGAAAAGGGATTTTAGAAAAAGTATGATTACCATGCGTAACTCCCCGCGGATTGTTCAACTTGCTTCCGATCAAAGACCTTCAAGTTCGGAAAACCGATACCAACGGGAATTTATGAATCGGCCCGCGGTGTTCTTTGAAGGCGCTGAGTTTTTAGCAAAAAAAATGAAGCTTCCTGTGTTTTTCGGTACAGTGACCAAAGTCAGGCGAGGTCATTATGAACTTGAAATTTCCAATTTGGCGTCGCCTCCCTATGATTCTGACCAGCCACATAGCATTACAGATGCGTTCTGCAAAAAACTGGAAGAAAATATCCGATTACAGCCTGATTTATATTTGTGGAGTCATAAGCGATGGAAGATTTCCTGAACTTAACTATTGATATGTAGAGTTGAAAAATAAATGGATTACCTCAAAAGCTTAAATCCCCAACAGCGAGAAGCTGTAGAACATACTGACGGACCGGTGATGATCATCGCAGGTGCAGGCTCGGGCAAAACCCGGGTACTTACCTATCGCATTGCCCACCTCATCCATGCCAAAGGAGTCGACGCGTTTAATATTCTCTCGTTGACTTTTACAAATAAAGCAGCCGCCGAGATGAAGCATCGAATCGAATCTTTGGCAGGACTCGATGCCCGAAATACCTGGATGGGAACTTTTCACTCGGTTTTTGCAAAAATCCTGCGTGTCGAAGCTCAGAAAATCGGCTACCCTTCCAATTTCACTATCTACGATTCAGACGATTCGAAATCGCTCATCCGGACGCTGGTCAAAGAACTTCGTCTTGATGATAAAGTCTACAAACCCAGCGTAGTGCTTTCCCGGATTTCCGGAGCGAAAAACCGGCTGATTTCCTGGCAGACCTATCAGAACGACCCTTTTGTAAAAGCGGACGACGAGGCAGCCATGAAACCAAGACTTGGCGAAATCTATCAACGCTATCAGGACCGACTTTTCAAAGCTGGCGCGATGGATTTTGATGATTTGCTCTTTAACACAAATGTGCTTTTCAGGGATCATCTCGATGTATTGAATAAATACCAGCATCGCTTCAAATACGTGATGGTGGATGAGTTTCAGGACACCAACCTTTCCCAGTACCTGATTACCAAAAAACTGGCAGCTACCCACCAAAATATCTGTGTAGTTGGAGACGACGCTCAAAGTATCTATGCTTTCCGTGGAGCGGATATTCAGAACATACTAAACTTCGAAAAAGATTATCCGGACCTGTTTGTTGTGAAGCTGGAGCAAAATTATCGCTCCACCAAAACCATTGTGGAAGCTGCAAATTCGATCATTGATAAGAATAAAGCGCAGTTGAAAAAACTCGTTTGGACTTCCAATCCGGAAGGTGATCTG
The DNA here is from genome assembly GCA_029945945.1 of Algoriphagus sp. Lineage (GTDB taxonomy): Bacteria > Bacteroidota > Bacteroidia > Cytophagales > Cyclobacteriaceae > Algoriphagus. The sequence continues at coordinate 133,652 of JAQSDM010000011.1, forward strand.
ATCGAATTGATCAAAGCAACCTCGGATAATGAGGAAGGAAGAATCGTCGCTAACACGATTTTTGAAGAAAAAAACAACAAAAAACTCAACAACAGCGATTTCGCGATCCTCTATCGAACCAACTCTCAGTCGAGATCGATGGAAGAAGCCCTTCGTAAATTAAACCTGACTTACAAGATCGTCGGGGGACTTTCTTTCTATCAACGAAAGGAAATCAAAGACCTCATGGCCTACATGAGATTTACTGTGAATCCGGCAGATGAAGAAGCTTTTAAGCGAATCATCAACTATCCAAAGCGTGGAATTGGGGATACCTCGGTCGACAAAATCCTGGTGTCAGCCTATGAGCACGACATTCCTCTCTGGGATGTAGTCAATAATGCCCACAGCTTTTTGGGTGGAAAAGCCGGAAACTCCGTCATTGATTTTTCGACGATGATCAAAGCTTTTCAAATCGAAGTGGAGAGAAAAGACGCTTTCGAAGCAGCTAGCAGCATCGCCAAACAAAGTGGTCTTTTGCGCGAACTCTATGAAGACAAAACCATCGAGGGACTCAACCGCTATGAAAACGTGCAGGAACTCCTGAACGCCATCAAGGAATACGTTGATAATCCGGAAAATCCGGAGAAAAGCCTGGGGGCATTTCTTCAGGAAATAGCCTTGTTGTCTGACAACGATCAGGACAAAGACAAAACTGACGCGATTACCCTGATGACGATTCACTCCTCCAAGGGATTGGAGTTTAAGCAGGTTTTTGTCGTAGGAATGGAGGAGGATTTATTTCCTTCTCAGATGATGATGCAAAGCCGGGAAGATCTCGAGGAAGAGCGACGCCTTTTCTATGTGGCGACTACGCGGGCGATGGATAAATTATACCTGACCTATGCGCTCACTCGCTACCGATACGGACGATTGCTGAATTGCGAACCGAGCCGATTCCTCGAGGAAGTGGATCCGGCTTGTATCAAAGTGAACAAACGGATGACTTCACGCGAAATGCCCGGAGCTTTCAGAAGTGAAGGTTTGCCAGGAAGTTCCGGATTTATCGGAATCAAAAAGCAGCCTGAAACCCGAATGGCTACCACCATGAAACTCCATGATCCGGGACCTGATTTCAAGCCATCAAATACCAATAATCTGAAAGCCGAGCAGCTGGTGGAACATCCAAAATTTGGTTTTGGAAAAGTCCAAAAAATTGAAACAGAAGGACTTAACCGAAAAGCTACAATTCAATTTGAGCATTTTGGTGAGAAAACATTATTACTTAGCTTTGCAAAGCTCAGAATTATAGACTAATCACCTGCCCCCTGCCTTTTGGTAATTTTTTTATTACCTTATACTGTGCAAAAATGGGAGGCATTATGGAGCACTTTGAACCTGACAAACAACGACTTATTTTGAAAGAATACGGCAAAAATATTCAACGCCTGGTGGATCATATCACGGCTATTGAGGACCGCGAAAAGCGCACCCAAAGTGCCTACACCGTCATCGAGATCATCAAGCAACTGAATCCTAACATGAAGGCGGAGACAGATCAGAAGCTTTGGGATGACGTGTACATCATGTCTGATTTCAAGCTTGACATCGACGCTCCTTTTCCTATGCCTGAAAAAGAACTTCTGGGCAAAAGACCTCAGCCAATTGGCTATCCAAAAGGTGAAGTCAAATTCAAACACTACGGAAGAAACATCGAAAAGCTGATTGAGAAGGCGATCGAAATCGAAAATGATGAAGAGCAGGAAGCTGCAATTATTTTCATCGGTCAGCTGATGAGAAGTTTTCACTCCACCTGGAACAGAGAGAATTTTGACGATGGAATCATCCTGGACGATATCAAAACCCTTTCAAAAGGAAGACTTCACATCGATTTGGAAAAGGTCCGTGAAAACAGCCTCTTTGAATCAAACACAAGAAGAGATTTCAAAATCCCTCATATCGAGGAAGAGCACAGCAAAAAAAGCAACCGGAACAATCATATCAAACGTCGTCCAGGTGGCGGTGGGAGCCATATCAACAAAAAACGCAGAAATTAATGGCATCATTCCGGGTCAAAGGAGGAATAAAGCTGAAAGGCGAAATCATTCCTCAGGGAGCAAAAAACGAAGCCCTTCAAATCCTCTGTGCAGTATTGCTTACTGCCGAGAAAGTCACAATCAATAAAGTCCCAAACATCCGAGACGTCAATAAACTCATCGAGTTGCTTGGCGATATGGGGGTAAAAGTGAATCAGAATGGCCCTGAATCTTATACTTTTCAGGCAGATGATGTGAATCTGGACTACCTGGAGACAGAAGATTTCCTGAAAAAAGCATCCTCACTAAGAGGCTCCGTAATGATTCTAGGTCCGCTTTTGTCAAGATTCGGAACAGGCAAACTTTCTAAACCGGGAGGAGATAAAATTGGTCGAAGAAGAATGGATACGCACTTTTTTGGCTTCCAAAAGCTGGGCGCTGAGTTCCATTATGATTCCAAAAACGAGATCTTCCACATCGACGGCAAAAACCTGAAAGGTGCTTACATGCTACTCGATGAAGCATCCGTAACGGGAACAGCCAATATTATCATGGCGGCTGTGATGGCTGAAGGAAGAACCACCATTTATAACGCAGCTTGCGAACCCTATCTCCAGCAGCTTTGTGACATGCTCAATCGCATGGGGGCAAAAATCACCGGTGTAGGTTCAAATCTGCTTTACATCGATGGAGTAGAAAAGCTAGGAGGAACAGACCATACCATGCTTCCGGATATGATTGAGATTGGATCTTTCATTGGTCTCGCGGCCATGACCCAATCTGAAATCACCATCAAGGATTGTCAGATTCATCGTCTTGGAATCATCCCTGAGACTTTCCGCAGGATGGGGATCAAACTGGAATTCAGAGGAGACGACATTTTCATACCTGCCCAAAAGCACTACGAAATTGAGACTTTCATCGATGGTTCTATTCTTACTGTTGCCGATGCTATCTGGCCTGGATTTACTCCTGACTTGCTCAGCATCGTATTGGTGACCGCAACTCAGGCGAAAGGAACTGTACTCGTACACCAGAAAATGTTTGAATCAAGGCTCTTTTTCGTCGATAAACTGATTGACATGGGTGCCCAAATCATCCTTTGTGATCCGCATCGTGCGACAGTGATTGGCCTTGACAGGAAATATCCGCTTCGAGGCATCAAAATGACTTCCCCCGATATTCGTGCGGGAGTGTCTCTTTTGATTGCTGCATTGTCTGCCAATGGAACATCCGTTATAGACAACATCGAACAAATTGACCGTGGCTACCAGTACATCGATCAGCGATTGAATGCGCTTGGTGCTGAAATCGAGCGCTTGCCATAATTTTTAAGGGAGCTTTTAAGGCTCCCTTCTTTTTTAACCCATCAATTCCAAAAAAATCTTGGTTCAGGAAATTACAGCTCACAGGACACTGCCGGAAAATCTTCGGCCCGAAGACCTGTGGATGTTTAGTCCGGCTTTGAAAGCAACTTTTTACACACTTCTTCCTATCACCCTGAAAAATGTCGCCGTCCTACAGGACACGATCTTCCACCTGAAGGAAAGAAAGTTTTACGCCCATTACACGCATGTGAATTCCCTGGGATTCCTACCATTGGCTAAACGAGTTACTCATTGCGCGCTTAAATCCTGGAGAACAATCGATGATGGTATCTGGATCAAAGACGAGTGGAGCGCCAATTACTTCCATTGGATGACAGACTGCCTTCCTCGTCTATGGCTGGGTCTTCAGGAAGGGAAGTCCAACAAGGTGATTCTGATGGAATCCTTCAAGCATCTTTCCTATGTGACTCAATCTTTAGAGCTACTCGGTATTGAGCCTGTTTACTTTAAATCTGGCGAAAATCTTTTGGTAAAAAACCTCGTTTTGACCGGCAGAACTGCAAATTTTGCCAACTTCAACGAACCACTCACTCGTTTGACAAGAGAGAAACTGGCAATAAAATCAGTTGGATCCCAATTTCGGAAAGTATATGTCAGTCGAAAGCTGGCGCCGAAACGAAAAACCCATAACGAGCTGGAAGTGGAACTTTTGGTCAGAAAAAAAGGCTATGAAATCGTTTACATGGAGAAAATGACCTTAAAGGAACAAATCAACCTGATGGCAGAAACCAAAATTCTGGTCTCCTTGCACGGTGCAGCTTTGACCAATATGACCTTTATGCAAGAAGGACTTACTGTCGTGGAACTTCGGAATCAAAATGACGACAAGTCCAATTGCTATTTTAATCTCGCTTCTACATTGGGAATCAAGTATTTCTACACACTCAATAAGGGAGATCATAAAAACACCATTCTCACTGACTTTACGGTGGATTTGATTGCTTTGGAAAAAGTATTGGATGAGTTGAATTAACTCAAAAGGACGATTGAAATTCTTTTGAATTCGCCAAAGGAATTAAAACTGAATTCTCAGACTTCCTTGAATTTCGAGTAAAGAAGAGTGTTTCAATCCTTTTTCGAAAAGCATTTAGTCCGACACCAAATTTTTCAAAGCATATCTCATAGAGAATATCGACTATTGGTATCTCACTTTGCGTATTTCGCGAAGTATATCTGGCTCAGCTTATCTCTTTTCCATTTTTTTGGTAACTTCTAAGCTCAAAGCTCAACCCAGTTTAACCCTATGACTAAGAAAAAACTCCGAAGCCAGGAATGGTACGGACGTACCGGAAAAGACGGATTTATCTACAGATCCTGGATGAAAAATCAGGGATTTCCTCACCACCTTTTTGAAGGAGATAAACCCGTCATAGGAATTTGCAATACCTGGTCTGAACTCACTCCCTGCAACGCTCACTTCCGAGATTTAGCGGAAGCTCTGAAGCGTGGAATCTGGGAAGCAGGCGGATTTCCGCTGGAATTTCCGGTCATGTCTCTCGGTGAATGCTCGATCAAACCCACCGCTATGCTGTTTCGAAATCTGGCAAGTATGGACGTGGAAGAAAGCATCCGGGCCAACCCGATGGATGGTGTGGTGCTGATGTGCGGTTGTGATAAAACCACTCCTTCCTTAGTAATGGGAGCTGCCTCAGTGGATATTCCTGCAATGGTACTTTCAGGCGGACCAATGCTGGTAGGAAGATTTAAAGGAAAAAAAATCGGCACCTCAGATATCTGGAGATTTGCCGAGGAATATAAATTAGGAAAACTCAGTCAGGAAGAATTCATCGAAGCGGAATCTGCCATGTCGCGTTCTGTAGGACATTGTGCACCAATGGGCACAGCCTCCACCATGGCAGGAATGGTCGAAGCGCTCGGTTTGTCTTTGCCGGATAATGCAACGATCCCGGCTGCAGATTCCAGAAGGAAAGTTCTGGCACACATGACCGGAATTCGAATTGTTGAAATGGTAAAAGAAGACTTGAAAATGAGCCAAATTTTGACCCGAAAAGCCTTCGAAAACGCAATCATGGTCAATGCGGCTTTGGGTGGATCAACCAACTTTATCCTTCATCTCACCGCAATTGCCAAGCGAATCGGAGTGCCTTTGGATCTGGAGGATTTTGATCATTTCTCTTCGAAAATTCCACTTATCGCCAATGTGCAGCCTTCCGGAGAAAACTGGGTGGAAGATCTTTTTTATGCCGGCGGACTTCCTGCTGTCATGAAGGAAATTCAAAAATTCCTGAACACCGATGCTATCACAGCCAACGGCAAGACCATTGGCCAAAATATCGAAAAAGCAGAATGTTATGATCGCAATCTGATCGGAACAGTTGAAAATCCAATCAAACCGGAATCCGGAATCGCGGTACTTAAGGGCAATCTTTGCCCCAACGGAGCGGTTTTAAAACCATCCGCCGCCAGTCCGCATTTGCTCACCCATACAGGGAGAGCAGTAGTTTTTGAAAATATCGATGATTTCAAAGCCAGAATCGACAGCCCTGAACTGGACATTGACGAAACCTGTGTGATGGTCATGAAGAATGTAGGTCCAAAAGGCTATCCCGGAATGCCGGAAGTTGGCAATATGGCTCTGCCCAAAAAGCTTCTCGAAGCTGGAGTTAAAGACATGATCCGGATCTCAGATGGAAGAATGAGCGGAACAGGTTATGGTACGGTCGTGCTTCACGTCTCACCCGAATCGGCCATCGGAGGACCTTTGGCTTTTGTCCAGAATGGTGATATGATTGCGCTTGATGTCCCCGCAAGATCTTTGAATTTGCTTATTTCTGATGAAGAAATGGAAGCCAGAAAAGCAGGTTTTAAACCACTGGTTCTTCCCTATGAGAGAGGATATGTGAATTTGTTCCTGGACAAAGTCAATCAGGCGCACGAAGGAGTTGACTTTGATTTCCTACAGGGAAGTTCCGGTTCAGAAGTCAAACGGGATTCTCATTAAAAAGTAAATTAAAAACCCTCCAAGGATTCAGCGATACTTTTGGAACCTTGGAGGGTTCATTAAATAGTCAGGTTTTTTTTTAACATGTAACCCCACCTATGAAAACTCAAAAAGTTGCCATCGTCACCGGAGCCGGTCAGGGAATCGGCTTGGAGATCGCCCGTAAACTAGTGGAAGAGGGCACTCATATTATCCTGAATGACCTCGAAAAAAGTCTGACAGAGGAAGCAGTTGCTTCACTGAGTAGAATTGGAAAATCCTCTGTTCTGGGTTGCTCGGGAGATTCTTCCTCAGAGGAAGTAATCTCAGAATTGATCGACTTGGCACTCAGAAATTTTGGTCGTATAGATCAGCTTGTAGCCAATGCGGGAATCACACTTTTCGGCAGCTTTTTGGAATACAGCCGAGACGATTTCTTTGAAGTTACGCGGGTCAATCAGGCAGGCACTTTCTTCCTGACGCAGGCAGTCGCACAAGTGATGAAAAATCAGAAATCCGGAGGAGCCATACTTATGACTTCTTCCGTGACGGCCCACCAAAGTCATGCAAACCTTGCCGCCTATGCCATGAGTAAAGCCGCTATCGAAATGCTTGCCAAAAATCTGGTGCTGGAATTGGCACCTTTGGGAATCCGAATCAACACCATCGCTCCCGGTGCCACCCTCACTGAACGTACCGCTGCTGATCCGGATTATGCAAAAACCTGGGCAAAACTAACCCCTCTTGGAAAACCGGCAGCTGTGAATCAGATCGCAGACGCAGCAGTTTTCTTGCTTTCAGACGCAGCAAGCCATATTACAGGCCAAACATTGATAGTTGATGGAGGTTGGACCAGCATAAGCCCATCACCTTATGCCTGAAAATCATGAGATCGACTTCTCAAATGTGAAATTTTACCATCAAGCTCCTGCTCCCTGGGAGCTTCATGGTGAAGGAATCATTTTGGTATACAAGTTTTCTAAGGAATGGGTCGAAAATCACGGGCACCTTCCTAACTATCTCAAAGGAAAATTCAGGGGAGGACTGGGTTATGTGATGCTGGTGAATTATGAAAAATCCCCGGTTGGTCCGTATCATGAGCTCTTGATTATTCCGGGGAAATTCAGAAAATCCCGCAAACAAGCCATCACAAAGATTTATGTAGATTCGCCAGCGAGCACTCAAAACGGTCGTGCCAATTGGGGAATTCCCAAACAAACGCTTCCTTTTGAATGGGAGAAAAATGGCTCAAAAGACCTGATCCGGATCAAAGACGGGAATAAAACGGTTTTCTCTTGCGATGTGAAAGCCTGGGGAATTCCTATTCCAACCTCAACTTCCCTTTTCCCAATTGATCTGGACCAAACCTGGAATAAGGTCCATTTTCTCACCAAACCATCCGGAAGCGGAAGAGCCAAGCTAGCCAAAATCGAAAATATGGTGGTTGATCCTGATTACTTTCCTGATATCAGCAAGTTGAGACCACTCCTTGCTGTGAAGATCAATCCTTTCCACATTACTTTCCCAGAACCCTTGTATGGGGACAAATTGGTTTAAAGACGATTTCATCATCCTAACCGGTGCAGGTTCGGGCATCGGAAGAGAACTGTTGAGTTTACTTTATCCCGCTACCCAAAATATCCTGGCAGTTGATTTCAAGCAGGAATTACTTGAAAAGTTGAAGACTGATTTTCCATTGGCCCAGACGTTGAAAGCTGATCTCAGTCAGAAAGATGGCAATCAATTGATATTGGATTGGGTACGGTCCCATTGGTCAAGAGTGGATTATTGCTTTGCAAATGCCGGAAAAGCAGAGTATGGTGCAGCCCGGGAACAAAACTGGAAGACGGCGGACCAACTTTTTCAACTCAATGTGCACAGTCCGATTCAATTAGGATTGGCTTTGAAAGACCTTTTTTCCAACTCCCGATTTCGATTAATTATTACGGCTTCAGCCATGTCCTATTGGACAGTTCCCGGCTATAGTCTATATGCCTCAACCAAGGCTGCTCTGCTCCAATGGGCGGAAACGGTCTGGTCCGAAAAATCCGGAAACTGGCTGACATTAGTTTTTCCGATCGCCACCCGAACCCGGTTTTTCGAAGTCGCAGGAAAAAATATTCCGACTCCTTTTCCTCAGCAGGAGGCTTTGTATGTTGCCAGAAGCATCCTCTCGGGAGTCGCAAAAGGAAAAACTAAAATCTTTCCCTCCACTCTTTTTTTCTTCATGCTTCGATTGAATCAAATTTTTCCTATTATTCTGCCTCTTTATCAATCCATTGAATACAATAAGTATAAAAAATGGCTCAATAAACAAATGGAAACCTGAGTCTGTTAACTTTACCAAAAACCCCTTATTCCATGAAAAACATTTCCTTTATCGTTCTCTTAATCTGGGCCTTGAGTGCCTGCGAACCAAAAGCAACTTATCCGGATACACTGCCCATGAAAGTGGCTTTGGCCTATGGATTCGACAAGTTTGAAGACGTAAATTCAATAGCCTACACCTGGAATGTGAGACGCGACTCCGTCACTGTGATCACAAGAGATTGGAAGTGGAACATCAAAGACCGAACAGTTTACTACGCAACTCCAGATACCAGTTATACTTACAGCCTCGACATGCCAGCTGATTCTCTGCCTGTTGCAGACAAAGGCTTTGTCAATGATAAGTATTGGCTGATGTTCCCATTCCAACTAGGCTGGGATACCGGATATACCTATGAAACAACAGAAAATGTACCCACTCCGATTGCGGGAACAAATTCGACTTTGCTAACAATCGTTTACAAATCAGGAGAACCTGACATGCCGGTTACCGGATACACACCGGGTGATGCCTATGACTTGTATCTTGATGAAAACAATATGATTCTTGAGTGGGTATTCCGAAGAGGAAACGGTACTGAGGGCAGACCTTCCACTTGGGAAGATGTGCAGCAGTTCGGTCCTATCAAGCTGGCAACTTCTCACTCAAATGATCAAAGTGAAAAGTTTATCTGGTTCACCAATATCTCAGTAAATTAAGTTTTGGTTCACAATAACATCAAAACCGCTTGTGGAGACGCAAGCGGTTTTTTCATTTATTTGTACCTGGAATTACGCCCTCTGTATTAAATCCGAGCGGCTTGATTCCTCGGAAAAGACCTCCTGATTAATCAATCCTATTTCCTAAATTGATGCTCAAACCCAATTTGCTGTCATGAATCTGAATCATCTTCCTCGCCGGTCATTTATAAAAAACACTTCGATTTTAACTGCCGCAGGTTTAATTATCGATCCGCTCTCCGCTTTTGCAGGTTCAGGTCCAAAAGTTTGGACCGTCGGCGAGCTCATGGATTTGTTTATCAGTCAGGTTCCTAATGCTCCCTTTCAGACAACTGTGGACACGCTGAAAGCCGGTACTCGTGATCAAGTGGTGACAGGCATAGTCACGACCATGTTTCCTACTTTGGCAGTGATCAAAAAGGCCATCGAACTGAAGGCCAACCTGATCATTCCCCACGAACCGACATTTTATTCAGGCAGCGACGAAACGGAATGGCTGGTCAATGATCCGGTTTATAAATACAAGGTTGATTTGCTGGCGAAAAATAGAATAGCCATTTGGAGAAATCACGACTATATCCATCGCATGAAAGTGGATGGAGTACAGGCCGGAGTGGCAGACGAATTGGATTGGAATGAGTATTATAAGCAAAGCCCCGTGCTTGAAATTCCCTCCACATCTCTGGCAAATCTGATCAACTATGTGAAAGAGAAGCTTGGGGTTCCGGCCATGCGCTATGTTGGTGACCTGAATCAAACCTGCAGCAAAGTCCTGCTTCTCCCGGGAGCAGTTGGCGGAAAGAGACAGATTGAATCCATCATGAAAGAAAAACCGGATGTCCTGATCTGCGGGGAATCCAACGAATGGGAAACTCCGGAATACGTCCGAAATGCAGTGGAAATGGGCCAAAAACTATCCATGATCGAGATCGGGCATTCTGCAAGCGAAGAGGGTGGATCGGAATTTTTGACCAGCTGGATCAGAAAATATACTCCCGAAATCCCGGTGACTCATATTCCGTCGGGGAATTCCTTACAGGTTCTGTGAAATAAAAAAGGGACTGATATCGAAATCAGTCCCTTTTTTATTTTTTGATTAGTTGAATTTAATCTGAATGGTCAAAGTGGCTTAAAGCCCATTGATTTCTTCTTTAACCTCATCCATGGTCTTGCCAAGCTTTCGTTGTAGTTTCCCCAGAAGCTCGTCTTCTTTGCCTTCTTCAAAAAGCAAATCGTCATCGGTAAGATCAGCATACTTCTGCTTAAGCTTCCCTTTCATTTCATTCCAGGAACCTTTCATTTGAAGTTTAGTGTCAGTTTTCATTTTTTTTTGGGTTTAATTGAACAAATAATTCTCCTTCATTCTTTCCAAACCTGGTGCCATGACTCTTTTTCTGCTGATTTGAGGGTTTTTGAGGGGTAATGACAAATGAACCTGCGTATTATCATTCCAAACTGGGGAATTATTTCTCGAATTCTCACAAGCCGGAAATTTACCCGTTAAGAACAGGACTTAAATCCTCCAAAAAAATGCAGGATATCTCCTCCCGTCGATATCCTGTAAAATCATTTATCAAACTTTGCTAACAGAAATCACAAACTCCAACTGTTTCCTACATCCGAAAGCGGAATACAACCCAGATATTCTCCAGGTATCGGATCGTAGTTCAAGACATTTTTACCGATTTCCTCGGAGGTGAAATATCCCCACATAGCCATGGATTTCAGCGAGCGATAGAAACCTACCGGTTCCTGCTTCCCAACTGCTGTACCCCAAACTTTCCCGTTGAACTTTGGAGATCCGGCTTCGGCCGCTTTCAGACAGGCAGTTTTATCTTCAGGACTCAGCTCAGCAAATACATCCCCGTAGGTCGACTTGCAATCCGCATTGAACTTTTCGATCTCTGCAACCACATTTTCCTGCCCCTGCTTATCGTACATTTTTGCATAAACCAAATCGATAAAAATATCGGTCTTCACATCCAATGCACCAGGGGTTGCTGTCTTTGGCAGAATAAAATCCACAAATGAGGAAATAAACATCGCCTGATCTTCCTTCAGAAATTGAGGAGTCCAGGTAAGCCTGTCCTGCTTGGCGCATGATTGGAGCAGGGAAAGCAGTGTTGGTGCAGCTACTGCCGAACCCGCCAAAAGGGCTGTTTTTCTAAGTGCGTTTCGTCTGTTCATGGCATTAGATGTTATTTTTCTTGAGTTCGGATACAGCGAAGTCTGCTGCTCGGGCGGTAAGGGCCATGTAGGTCAGGGAAGGATTTACACAAGAAGAAGAAGTCATGCAAGCTCCGTCGGTGACAAAAACATTCTTGCAGGCGTGAACCTGATTGTTTCCGTTCAGGACGGAAGTTTTCGGATCGCGACCCATTCTGGCTGTTCCCATTTCGTGAATGCCATATCCCATTTCATGTTTGTTGTCAAAGTCCACGACATTCTTCAATCCGACACGCTCCAGCATTTCCTTGGCATCGATTCGGATTTGCTGATTGATCGCCAGCTCGTTTGCTCCCCACTCAGCGTCTATCGCTAGGGTAGGCTGACCCCATTTATCCAGCTTGTCCTTGTTCAGGTAAACTTTGTTTTCATGGTTTGGAAGACACTCTGCGAAACCGGTAATGAAGAACTCCCACGGTCCCGGCTTCATCATTCTGTCTTTGAAGTCTCCTCCAAAATCTTCTTCATTCGCTCCAGCTCCCCAATTTCCTCTTCCTCCGCCGCCCTGGAAGCCATAGCCTCTCACAAAGTTGTCTGATTTGGTATTTTCATCCAGGTTGACATAACGCGGAATGTAGATCCCGTTTGGCCGTCGTCCTTTATAATATTCATCGTCAAATCCATCCACCACACCCATGGCACCGACGCGATAGGTATGATCCATCAGGTTATGTCCGAGTTCACCGCTGTCATTTCCAAGCCCATTCGGGAATCGGTTGGAAGTGGAATTCATTAGTATTTGAGTAGAACTCAAGGTTGAAGCATTACAGAAAATGATTTTAGCATGGTATTCAAAAACCTCATTGGTCTCCGCATCGATGATTCTGACTCCCGTAGCTTTCCCCTTTGCTTCATCATAAATCAAAGACTGGACAATGGAAAAAGGTCGGATTGTCAGATTTCCCGTTGCGTTTGCGGCAGGAAGTGTCACCGCATTGCTACTGAAATATGCGCCGTAAGGGCAACCCCGATCACAGCGATTTCGGAACTGACATTTGCCACGTCCATTCAACGGTTCGGTCAGGTGTGCCACCCGGCCGATGATCATATTTCTTCCGGAGAATTCTTTTTCGATTCGGCTCTTTACATGTTTTTCCACGCAATTCAATTCCATTGGAGGCAGGAAATGGCTATCCGGCAACTGTGGTAAACCCAAGGCTTCACCGCTGATCCCGGCATATTTTTCCACATACGTATACCAGGATTCAATATCCTTGTATCGGATCGGCCAGTCTACGCCATGCCCGTCTTTTGCATTGGCAGCAAAATCCAGATCAGACCATCGGTAGCATTGCTTCCCCCAAAGGAGGGATCTGCCTCCCATCTGATGGGCACGAATCCAGAGAAAAGGTTTGACTTCAGTGTAGGGATTTTCCTCGTCATTGGCGTAAAAATGCTTGTTGTTTTCCCCGACGAAACCAGCTCTCACACCGGACGCATGGATCTTTTTTTCTTCCGGAGTGAGCGAACCACGAAGTTCCTGTTCCCAGGGATCATAGGTCATCGTGGGATAATCCACCACATGCTCGACAAGTCTGCCCCGTTCGAGAACCAGGGTTTTCAACCCTTTTTCGCAGAGTTCCTTGGCTGCCCAGCCACCGCTGATTCCCGAACCGATGACAATCGCATCGTAAGTCATCTCCTGTTTTGCGTCGATATTAAAATTGGCCATTACAATAGGTTATTTTGAAAGGGCAAAATATAAGGATTAATCGGGAGAGGCTTAGAATCAGATTTTGATAAATCCTGAAAAAATACCTCCTATTGGATAAGGATGACCTTGAAAAATCCAAGTTCAAAAAGCCGGAGAGATGGGGATGAGCTCCAACTCTTCCGAAAGTCTTTGAAACTTTGACAACAAGACTTCTTGCCTCCCCTCCTATTTCCTGCTATTTTCCCGTCATGAAAAAAATCACCCTACTCCTGGTTTTAGGCTTCTTGCCTCTTTTCACATTTGCGCAGCAACTCAGCAAGGAAGAAAAAAAACTCACCGAACTGATCGACACTCATTATGCATCCACGATTGACTTGCTGAAAGAAGTGGTCAATATCAATTCCGGCTCTCTCAATAAAGAAGGAGTACGGGAAGTTGGGAGGATTTTCGAGCGGGAATTTCAGAAAATCGGCTTTGAAACCGAGTGGATAGAGCTCCCTTCCGAGCTCAATCGTGCCGGACATTTCGTAGCCACCCGAAAAGGAACGAAAGGAAAAAAGCTTTTCCTGATCGGGCACGTGGATACGGTTTTTGAGAAGGATATGCCCTTTTCTCCTTACACAGTTTTGAACGACACCACCGCCACCGGTCAGGGACTGAATGATATGAAAGGCGGCGATGTGTTGATTTTCGCAGGCTTGAAAGCCATGCATGAACTCGGCCTTCTTGAGGACAGAACGATCACCGTTTATTTCACAGGTGACGAAGAAAGCGCCGGAAATCCTACTATTTCCCGCCAGGATTTTATCGAGCGAGCCAAGTTACATGACATTGCTTTGGCTTATGAAACTGCCGCCGGATTTGGCACAGTGACAGTTGCTCGAAGAGGTGCAAGTGGTTGGACACTCAAAACAAGCGGAAGACAGGCTCATTCCAGTGGAGTTTTTAGCCAAGGCTCAGGCTTTGGTGCGATTTACGAAGCGTCGAGAATCCTTACTGAATTTCGGGAGCAGCTCGCAGGGGAGAAATACCTGACATTCAACCCCGGACAATTTATCGGTGGATCTGATATAAAATATGATGAAATCTCCGGAAAAGGTGAAGCCCTTGGCAAAACCAATATCATCGCTCGAGAAGCCATTGTCACCGGAGATTTAAGATTCCTCGGGGAAGCTCAAAAAGAATCCGCCCGAGCGAAAATGAGAGAAATCGTAGACAAAAATCTGAATCAGACGGATGCTGAAATCAGCTTCAAAGACGGCATTCCTTCCATGTCCCCGACTGAAGGCAATCTTGCTTTGGCCAAACAGCTGAATGATCTCAGCATCGACATGGGCTATGGGGAAGTGAAGCCGGGCGATCCGGGAAGCCGTGGCGCGGGAGATATTTCCTATGTGGCAGATTTCATGGATTGTCTGGATGGATTGGGCGCTTCCGGTCGTGGCGCGCATGCCCCCGGAGAGACGATCAACCTGAAAGAATATCCGGCCCTGATCAAGAGAAGCACTCTGTTTATCTATCGCCTGACCCGATAATCACGGCAAATGAAATCCCAATTTATTCTTTTCTCACTCGCTGTACTTTTGCTCGCTTCCTGCAAGAAGCCAGCTCCGGACGCCCTTGAACCAGAGACTATGAAGCCTCAGAAAGCAGTCGTTTACCAGGTTTTTACCCGACTTTTTGGAAACACAAATACCTCAAACAAGCCTTGGGGAACCATCGAGGAAAATGGTGTCGGGAAGTTCAACGACATCACGGATGTAGCTTTGGAAGAAATGGAAAAACTGGGAGTGAGCCATGTCTGGTACACGGGAGTTCCTCATCATGCCGTGATCCGCGATTACTCGGCGATCGGCATCAACGATGATGATCCGGATGTGGTCAAAGGACGGGCGGGTTCTCCCTACGCTGTGAAGGATTACTATCAGGTCAATCCCGATCTGGCAGTTGATCCGGCCAAGCGAATGGAGGAATTTGAGGCGCTGATCGCACGAACTCATGCTCACGGTCTGAAAGTCATCATCGATATCGTACCCAATCACGTCGCAAGAAAATACGAAGGAAAAAACAATCCCGAGGGCGTTTCGGACTTTGGTGCCAATGACGATACTTCTCAAGAATACACGCGCGACAATAATTTTTATTACGTACCCGGAGAGCCATTTCAGGTTCAGAAAGCAATGAATGGATATCAGCCTTTGGGAGGAGAAAAGCATCCCCTGGCTGATGGTAAATTTGAGGAGAATCCTGCGAAATGGACCGGTAACGGATCGAGAAAAGCGCAGCCTGATTTCAACGATTGGTACGAGACGGTGAAGATCAATTACGGTGTAAGTCCGGATGGACGAAAGGAATTTGACTCGCTTCCTTCAGGGTTTGACACGTTGGGATATGAAGCACATTACAAGTTTTGGAAGGGAAAAGAAATTCCGGATTCCTGGATCAAGTTTAAGGATATCACTCAGTTTTGGCTGGGAAAAGGTGTTGATGGATTCCGCTTCGACATGGCCGAGATGGTTCCGGTGGAGTTCTGGTCTTACCTCAATTCACATATCAAAAACACCAATCCTGAAGCTTTCCTGTTGGCTGAGGTGTACAATCCGGCAATGTATCGGGACTACATTCACTTGGGAAAAATGGATCACCTCTACGACAAGGTCGAACTCTATGACACGCTGAAACATATCATTCAGGGACATGGATCCACGGATAATCTGGCGTCCATTCAGCAGGGACTTTTGGACATTGAGCATCATATGCTTCACTTTCTGGAAAACCACGATGAGCAGCGGATTGCAAGTCCGGAGTTTGCCGGAGATCCGTGGAAAGCTTTGCCTGCGATGGTCGTCTCGGCTACAATCAGCACTTCCCCGACGATGATTTATTTTGGACAGGAAGTGGGCGAACCCGGAGCAGAAAATGCCGGATTTGGGTCTCCTTCGCGCACATCCATTTTCGATTACATCGGAGTGCCTCATCATCAGCGCTGGCTCAATGGAGGAAAATTTGACGGGGGACAGCTTTCCGTCAGGGAAAAAGAACTCCGTGAATACTATGCCCGACTCCTGAACCTAACCCGGGAAAATGATGCGCTGATGGGCAACTATCAGGAGCTTCATTCTTTCAATCGAATGGATTCTTCCTCGGCTTATGGCAAGAAAGCGTTTGCTTTTGCAAGATGGTCGGACAATCAGAAACTGATTATCGTTTCCAATTTTGATCCCTCGAATGGTTTGAAAACAACTTTGAAGCTTTCTCCGGAACTCCTGAATATCTGGAAGTTGGAGACTGGAGAGCGGGAGATTCAGGAAATTCTTTTGAATAAGAAATCTACAAAGCTGAAAGTCGGAAAAAACTCAGCCGAACTGGAATTGGACCTTGCACCGCTAGAGTCCTGGATTTTGGAAGTGAAGTAGCTTTTTAGAGTTACAAAAGAGGTTCTTCTTGTGGATTTAATCCTAAATAAGAAAAATTACCTTCGGGATGGTGCGGTCGGGAAAAATTCGATAGAGCTAATCTGACCTTAAAACCTATGTCTGAAAAATATCTTAACATTAAATTTTTTAATTTTAAAGGTGAGCAGCACTATCTGACCTCAATTTTAATGTCAGAAATCGAGCTTACCTTAAATTCTTGATTTTTTGAGGCGAAAAGTGAGTTTTAGGAATTGGATTGGTTTCGCCAATTTGCAGTCCGATTTGAATTCATTCTATGCCCCGAAAAAACTCCAAAAATCCTAAATGGTTGATTGCACTTGCCTTTGTAATTCTGGCAGGAGGTTTTTGGGCAGTTTATCGATATTGGACTGCTTTTAAATATAGATACGAGTTTGAACATGCGGATGCCTCGGAGCGGGAAAGCTTGAAATTCCGGCATGTCTTCTACAGCATTTCGGATGGAGTTTTGGGATTGGACATTTCCCAATATCAGGACAAGATCCGATGGGAAGATTTCCAACTCAACCACCAAAATGAATTAATCGAATTCATCGTGGTTCGGGCCACTTTTGGGAAAGATCAAAAGGACATTCAATTTGAGCGTAACTGGAAAAACATTTCCGATCTGCCAGTTAAAAAAGGAGCTTATCATTATTATCGCCCGAACGAAAACAGCACGCTTCAGGCAGAGAATTTCATCAATACAGTCAAACTCTCACCGGGAGATTTCGCCCCAATCCTTGATATTGAGCGCCAATCCACTATCCAGACAAATGAGAATCTGCGAAAAGGAATCCGGAATTGGCTGGCTATCGTGGAAGCTCATTACGGCGTAAAACCTATCATTTACACCGGAGACAGCTATTTCCAGGACAATTTAGACGGGAATGATTTTCAGGATTACCCGCTTTGGATCGCGAATTATAACCTGGTTCGAAAACCCAAAACCAATCATTGGGTGATTTGGCAGTTTTCCGAGAAAGGCGAAATGCCCGGAATCAAAGGGAAAGTGGATTTGAATGTGCTGAGAGGCGGATTTGAAAAACTGAATCAGCTGGTTATTCCCTAATTCCATACGAAGCAAAATTTTTGTCTCACTTCAAATCCAAATAGTTCAACACCGCTTTATCTCCTCTCAGCGCATGGGAAGGCATTGGATATTGATCGTTGAAAACCCGAAGATCTTCTGAAGGCAAAACTTTGACAAAGCTTTCGTCAAATTGATTGTTGACAAGGATTTTTCCAGCATTCAACCCCATATAATGACTCAGAAAATTGTAAACCGGATAGCGTTTATTCGGCCCATAATCATGGCGCTCAGCGGGTAAGTGCACATTATCGATCTTACTTTCGGCATCATACAACGCATACACTTTTTGCAAATAGGGCATTTCGATTCTGGGAGTATTTTTTGTCCAGTCTCCTCCATCAGAAACCAGCAGCATAGGACGAGGAGCACAAAGTGCTGCGATTTCGACATTGTTGGTTTGGTGGTGATCACTTTGATGGACGGGCATCCCGCTCTCACAGACGCAGCCTCCAAAAAAGTAAGCCGAAACCATCACCACCGGAACCGAAACTTTGATACGCGGATCGATAGCCGTGATCATGATGGTTTGGGTACCACCGCCGGATTCTCCGGTCACACCGATCCGATCGGGATCCACGTC
This sequence comes from Algoriphagus sp., assembly GCA_029945945.1. Lineage (GTDB taxonomy): Bacteria > Bacteroidota > Bacteroidia > Cytophagales > Cyclobacteriaceae > Algoriphagus. The sequence goes on from JAQSDM010000011.1 coordinate 152,031, forward strand.
AGGTCTGGAAATCAGATAATCGATCACCCGTTGGGAATTGTAAGTTTGAATCGAAAGAGCAATAGCAATTTTATGATCGACTTGTTTGGAATCTCCATACCCGATCATGTCATAGGCGAAAACCACCGCTCCCATTCGGGCAAAAGCAGCACTGCGCTTTTGGACACTCTCGCCAAAACGCAGATCCTGGCCATGTCCGTGAACGCTGAGAATTCCCGGACTTTTTTGAAAAGGTGCTGGAGCTAATGGACGATACAAATTGCCGATGATGAAAAAGCCGGGGAAACTTTCGATCGCAATGTTTTCAACAATGTAACCGTCCATCTCTCTAGTGCTGTGAATAATGGTATTGAAGGGAGTTTCTCTTTTGGGCATTTGATCGAGTTTCATGCCGGAGATGATTCCCTGACGGATAACTTCAGAACGGTTTTCCCAGTCCGAGCGTGTAGTCCATTCGGAAGCCCATTTTTTCATTTGAATGTTTGCCTCGTCCTCGGTCCAGTAGGCACCTTGCGAAAGCCTATTTTCCTGAGCAAAAAGTGGGTTTACGTGTGAAATCAAAACCCAGATCAAAACTAGAACTACGATACGTTTATCCATTTTTTCAAGATTTTTGGTTCTGGCTAGGCTTATTTACTTTGAAAGAAATCCCGTCAGAAAATACTCAAAGAAGTCGTTTTATCTGTCCGGGACAATCCCGATTTAAAAAATTGAAAGCACTTATTTCAACACTAAACTTTTCACCGAAGGCACAAATCCTATCCGATGCGCCAACACATATAGAGAATCGCCGGCCTGCATTTCTATAGGTTTTTGGAAAATTGTCCAGACATCTTTGGTAGATTTTCGGTAGCCGATCGATGCTCCTTTTGTCGCAGAAGAAATTGAAACTTTCCCTGCGGAAAATTCCACTTGAGGCTCAGCCGTAGCCGGCGCTTCATCTTTTCCACCCCACCAGGCTCGGACCATTTCCATTTCGGGAATTGCACTCATATCCGGATAATCTTTCATCCATTGCTCATGCGCTGCACGGAGTTCTTTCAGCTTTTCCTCATAAGCTGGATTCCCAACCAGATTTTTGAATTCGTAAGGATCGGTTTGGGTATCGTAGAATTCTTCCAAAGGCTTACTAGGAGCAAACCATCGCGCCTGATCAGGTGTCAGTTTCCCTTCCTCATTCAACTTCAATAAATGTAGCATTAGAGGATTTTGAAGTCGGTATTGAACATTCTGGTAGTTGGGTTTTTCAGGCATATAGTTGCGGATGTACTTATATCGCCCATCCGAAACAGCCCGAACCCGATCGTATTCTGAGTCCATTCGATCTCTTCCCGCATAAATGTATTTCCGGAGTGTTTGAGATTTTTGCTTTCCCAGGAAAGCTTTTCCCTGAATGGTCTCCGGAATCTCCACTCCTGCCAGAGACAAAACAGTAGGACCCAAATCCACAAAACTCACCAATTGGGCATCGACGGTTCCGGGCTTTAGGAATGGTGCTTTGATCATCAAAGGCGCCCGCAAACCCCGGTCATACATTTCCCTTTTTGCATAGGGAAGCCCATCTCCGTGATCAGAATAAAAGAAAATGATGGTGTTTTCATAAAGTCCATCTTCTTTGAGTTGCTTCAGGATCTCACCCACTTGAGAGTCCATCGTCATCACATTGGAGACAAATCTTGCCATTACCGCCCTGCTGATCGAGTCATCTGGGTAATAAGGCGGAATCATCACATCTGCCGGATCCACCAAAAGCGGCTGATTAGCAAGCATCCAAACCTGCGATTCATGGGTGGTTTCAATATTGAAAACAGAGAAAAACGGTTGATTCTTGTCGGGCCGATTTCTCCAATGTCCTTTGCGGCTGCTTTCGTCCCAAAGCGTGCCGGGGGCCACAAATTGGTAATCCTGCTTGGCATTATTGGTTACGTAATAGCCAGCCATTCTCAGGTATTCAGGAAAGCCTTTCATTCCCTCCGGAAGCATTGCGGAGTATGCTTTGAATCCCGTAGGATAAACATCAGATGCCGCTGCAGACATCCCCAAAGTTCTCATATGCTGGGCTCCGATCGCCGTCTGATAAGCTCCCGTTATTATTGAGGCCCGGCTTGGTGCACAGACACCTGCGGTGGAAAAGAGATTCGTATAACGCACCGATTCTTTTGCGAAAGCATCTAAAACAGGGGTCTTCCCGCCAGTTCCTCCATAAGCGCCGAGATGCTGGGAAGACATATCTTCCGTCACAATCCAGACAATATTCGGACGATCGGGGTGATTGATTTGCTGCCCATTTACTCTTTCCTTCTGAAAAATTAAAAGAAAAATTATCAGTAGAAAATGGATAAAACCCCGGGATCGATTTACGTTTTTCATATTGGCTAAATTGGGCTGGTTCCTTAAGTTATTCCTTTTTCGATAAAATGCAGAATGGAGGTTGCCCTTCCTCGTAGTAGTTTCTACTTCCTCCAGAAACAATTCCAGGAACCATCCGGGCTTTTGTCAAAATCGAAGCCCTGCTTTAGAAATTGAATTTTGGAAAATCATAAAAGAAAATTAGAAATCCCTCAAACCTGATCTTTTTCAAAGCGCTTTGACTTAAGGAGTTTGATTGGTAAATTAAATCCTTTCAACCCCCAAAAGCCTGTTAATGGATTCCAATAAATTGAATCGAAGAGAGTTCATTGGTTCGGCAGCTACCGTCGCCGCTTCCATATCCATCGTCCCATCCAATGTAATCGCAGGCTTAGGAAAAGTGCCTCCTTCCGATCAGATCACAGTTGCCAATATCGGTTGCGGTACCCAGGGCCTGCGGGAAATGGGGGAATTACTCCAAAACCCAAAAGTCCGGGTGGTGGCAGTTTGTGACTCCAACAAGTTCTCAACTGACTACATCGACTGGTCGGCAAATGGAATCCGAGATGATATCAGAGAAGTGCTCGAGGACAATTCCTGGTGGGAAGGCAAACCCGGAATCCCCGGCGGACGGGACATTGGGCAGGAATATGTCGAGAAATATTACGCCAAAAACAAACCATCCCGTAAGTACAAAGGCTGTGCTTCCTACGAGGATTTCAGAGAACTTTTTGCAAAAGGAAAAGGAATCGACGCCATCAAAATCATGACTCCGGATCATACGCATGCCTCAATTGCTTTGGCAGCAATGAACAAAGGAATTCACGTAGTCACACACAAACCGATTTCCAACCGGCTCATCGAAGGCCGAAAAGTCATTGAAAAGGCCAAAGAATCCGGTGTGATTACACATCTCCTCGCCTGGTCTGACCGACCGGAATATCGGCAAATCAAAGCCTGGATGGACGAAGGATTGATCGGCGAACTCAAGGAAATTCATAACTGGTCTTATCGCCCCGTTTGGCAGCAGTGGACCAAGCGGCCAACCGAACCTCAACCGATACCGGCAGGCTTCAATTGGGATCTTTGGCTCGGCCCTGTTCCGGAGATGCCTTATCATAAAAACTATACGCACAATGTCTTCCGCGGCTGGTATGAATTCGGCGGCGGATCTGTCGCTGACATGGGACATTACAGTCTTTTCCCACTTTTCGAAACCCTTGGAATCACCAAATCGCCGACAAGTGCCAGAGCTTTTGGCACCACGACACGTGAGGAAATCAATCAGGTCTATCAATGGGTAAAAAATGACGTGGCTTTCCCTGCAAGCTGCACGATCAAATGGAAATTTCCCGAGCAGGTTTCCCTTCCTGCCTTTGACCTTTTCTGGTACGATGGGGGAATGAAGCCATTTGCAATGGAGGAATTGGAAATGGATGGAAAAGACACGCCGGATGAAGGACTTTTACTGGTAGGCACAAAGGGCAAAATCCTGGGAGGTTTCCGGGGAGAAAATCCGGTGCTTTTACCGGAAAGTAAAATGGCTGCAAGACCTGAGACAGAACGAATCGACTCAAGAAGCGTGGAGAGAAATACGGCAGCCTGGGTCGAGGCGATCCAATTAGGGGTGCAAACCCCGGGGAGTTTCATCCGGGCACAGACAATCACCGATACGATTAATCTGGCTTCGGTAGCGTTAAGAGCAAATAAGAAAGTAGATTTTGATGCTGAATTAGTCAAAATCACAAACGATGAAAACGCAAACCAATTCTTAACCCGTCAATATAGAACTGGCTGGGAAATATAATTCAGTGATCAGTCTCGGTTACCCGTCATGTCGAGTGAGCGAGACATCTCATTCTTTGGAAAAGCTAAGTAATCAATCGTAGTATTCAGTCAAGTGAATGAAGTCCATAATGACATTTCTTAAATGACACAAATAATATAACCATTAACACTTAACCTTTTTAGCAATGAACAATCGAAGAGAATTTCTAAAAACCGCAGGCCTTGCCTCAGCTGCTATCGGCCTGGGCTTACCTCAAATGGCTTTTTCGCCTAAAAATGCAGCTCCTGCTTTCAAGATTTCTTTGGCAGAATGGTCGCTTCAAAGACCTCTTTTTGCGAAGCAAATGGACCATCTCGACTTTGCAAAACTTGCAAAACAGCATCAAATAGACGCTGTAGAGTATGTCAATCAGTTTTTCATGGACAAGGCAAAAGACATGAATTACCTGAAGGAAATGAAAACCAGAGCGGACGGCGAAGGAGTCACTTCTGTCCTGATCATGTGCGATCGGGAAGGTATGCTGGGAGCGGCCACTTCCGAAGAGCGCAAGCAAACGGTGGAGAATCACAAGAAATGGGTGGAAGCTGCCAAATTCCTCGGCTGTCATTCCATCCGGGTAAATGCCTACACCGCAATTCCCTATACAACCGATGAAAGATTGGCAAAAGATGCCTTGAACATTGCGAGCTCGGGATTGCGTCAGCTTTGTGAGTTTGCGGATGATTTTGATATCAATGTGATCATCGAAAACCATGGAGGATTCTCCAGCGATGCCAAATGGCTTGCCGAAATGATCAAACAAACGGCACATAATCGGGCTGGAACTCTTCCTGATTTTGGAAATTTCAGAATCCACACCGAGGGCGAAAGAATCTACTCCTACGATTCTTACCGGGGTGTCGATGAACTCATGCCAAGAGCAAAGGGTGTCAGCATGAAGCCAACCGTATGGGATGACAATGGAAAAGAACATCCGCTGGATTATGAGCGAATGATGAAAATCGTGGTTTCACACGGATTCAACGGATACGTAGGCATTGAACACGGAGACAAAGACCGGGAGTGGGAAAGCATTGATGAGATTCGCGTGAATCTGGATATAGTGAGAAGGACTCTGGAGAATGCCAGAAAATCGTAAATGATTTTCCCTGATAAAATTAAAGTAGCCACAAGGATCTCTGTCTTTGTGGCCTTTGTTTTTAACTTCGTGCCCAAATCTTCCCAAAAATGAAACAACAGCTCGGACAGATTGCAATACTTGTAAAAGAATACGACGAGGCAATCGCCTTTTACACTAAAGTCCTGGATTTCGAACTGATCGAAGACACCGTCATGAGCGAGACCAAGCGCTGGGTTCGGGTTTGTCCTCCCGGTTCTTCCTGCCAGTTACTTTTGGCAAAAGCTGCCAATGAAGTTCAGGAAAGTCAAATCGGACATCAGGCCGGAGGCCGGGTTTTTCTGTTTCTTTATACAGATGATTTCTGGGGAGACTATCGAAAATACACTTCAAGAGGTGTGGAGTTTCTCCGCGAACCGAGCCAGGAAGCCTATGGAATCGTCTCAGTTTTCAGGGATCTTTATGGAAATCTTTGGGATTTGATAGAGCCTTTGAAAAAGTAATCAGTCGCAGTAATCAGTTTGCAAAATCGAATTTCAATCATCAACGGATACAAATTCTTGTCACGCGATTTAAATGGAGATTCTTAGCTAATTTTAAACTCAATCATTTTACATTTTAAATTGGAAACACCCCAACTCAACAATCCTCTCCACGGTGTTACACTAGCCGATATCGTAGCCAATTTGGTGGGCTTTTATGGCTGGGAAGAACTCGGTCAGAGGATCAACATCCGATGCTTCACCCACGATCCTTCGATTAATTCCAGTTTGAAATTTCTCCGAAAAACACCATGGGCAAGGGAGAGAGTGGAAGGATTATATTTGAAAATGTTGAGGGATCAAAAAAAAGACACTTTAGGCCAAACCAAATTATAGATAAGGAATGTTATCTTTTTTAAACTTGAAAAATATGAAACTCACTGCTTTAATTTCGGATGAATTGATCTCGGAAGTGATGAAGGTCTCAAAGGCCAAAAACATAACTGAGGCTTTAATAATCGCACTTTCAGAATATTTGTCAATCCAAAAGCTGAAAGCCTCTTCAAAGTTAATTGCCGCTGAGCCTTTGGAGTTTTATTACACTGCAGAGGAATTGCGAAAGAACAATAATTCATGAATGGGGTTATTTTCGACCTCAAAGGCTACATAGTAAACCCTTAATATTGACCACAGCCTTGAATGTGCAGTATATCAGTTCAAGAAATCTGTGACCATCTGTGGTTTTATCAGAGCTAATCTGTGGGAAAATTTAAAACCAAAAAAAGCCTGAGCAGAACCCAGGCTTTTTGTCTTATAGAAATTGTGGTTGTTATACGTAGTTATTGAGCATCACAGGCATCACTAGCATCAGGATGTCCTCGTTTGGATCTTGCTCAGCAGGTAAAATCAGACCTGCTCTGTTTGGGGCACTGAATCTCAGACTTACTTCTTTGCAAGAAAGGTTGTTCAGCATTTCCACCAGGAATTTTGCGTTGAATCCGATTTCGATATCCTCTCCATCGTGATCGCAAGACAATCTTTCGTTTGCCTCGTTGGAGAAATCCAAATCCTCTGCAGAGATCATCAACTCGCTGCCGGTCAGTTTCAATCTAACCTGATGCGTAGTTTTGTTCGCATAAATCGCGATACGACGCAACGAGCTCAACAATTCCATACGATCGATATTCATCCTGTTGGGATTGTCAACCGGAATTACATTTTCGTAATCAGGGAATCTCTCGTCAATCAAACGGCAGATCATTTTGATGCTGTTGAACTTAAAGTAAGCGTTGGAATTATTGAATTCAACAGTTACTGGTACATTTTCAGAAGGCAAAGTTGACTTCAGCAAGTTCAACGCTTTACGAGGGATGATCAGGCTTGCCGCATTTGGGGAAGCCACATCCACTCTTCTGTATCGTACCAAACGGTGACCGTCTGTAGCTACGAAAGTAGTGTTGGTTGCGCTCAGGTTGATGTAAACACCCGTCATTGCCGGTCTCAACTCGTCGCTGCTTGTTGCAAAAATTGTATTCGAAACCGCGCTTGAAAGTACTTCTGTAGACATATCTACTACAGTCGCATTGCTTACGGTCGGGATCTTCGGAAAGTCAGTTGCGTTTTCACCTGCAAGTCTGTAACGACCGTTATCAGAACTGATTTCGACAGCATAGGTATCATGATCGATGCTGAAAGTCACCGGCTGCTCAGGTAAGTTTTTCAAAGTCTCGATCAGGATTCTAGCAGGCACTGCGATATTTCCATCTTCTTTTGCCTCCACGTGAATCTCAGTCATCATGGATGTCTGAAGATCAGAGGCAGTGATGGTCAATTTGCTGTCTTTGATCTCAAAAAGAAAGTTCTCTAAAATTGGCACAACAGGGTTGGTAGTCACCACACCGTTAATTGCCGAAAGCTGCTTTAACAAGGCAGAAGAGGAAACAATAAATTTCATATCGTAGGGCTTATTTAATTTTACTTTTGAATGGTGGTAAATTTATAAATAAAATCGAATTGGACAGGAGGTCCTCCGGTCGAAACTCTGGAAAATTATTAAAAACGAAGGTAACCATCCGTCTCGTTTATTTTTTAGAAAATTTATTTTTCCTGATTCCCCAAACCATCGCTCCAAAGATCATCAACACCACAACGGGAGCCAGGACATTGACAGTTTGCCAAAAGACTTTCTGCTGCGCCACTTTTACTTTATTCAAGGGTCTGATTTGGAAAGTTCGTGTTCGGGAAGCGATGATGCCCTCCGGATCGGAAAGGTACTGGACAAGATTTCTGAGCAGAAGCTTATTTGCAAAAGTAGTCTGCACAAAAGGATCCTCGCCTAATGCCAAAGGACTTCCATCCTGAAGATTGGTTTGGCTTTGGAAGACATCCCCATCTCCAAAAACCAGCACTTTTCCGCTTCCGGATTCTTTAAAATCTGCTTTTTCAAAGCCATCAGGAACAAATCGATTTTTGAAAAGCGAGGTAAATTCTCCTTCCAGCAAATATGCCATCGGAAGATTTTTCAAGCCATATTCTTCAGCCACCGGCTGCTTATCCATATCGTTGAATGCAACTCTCACCGGAGCAGGCAGAATCCTTGAAAAGTCAGAAGAAAAGATCAGAGGAGTTTTTTTCACTCCATCAGCTTTCACAGTATCCAGGCTACTGACAAATCGGAAATTAATCACGTCAAGACCTTTGGTGATCGGGTGACTTTGCACGCGACCGGCTTGTACATAAAACGGCCAAGGCAATGGAACCATCTGCTCCTGATTTCCAAAATTTCCGGCCATAACGGGGAAATACCCAAAGTTCATATCCTGAATCAGGTCTTTGTTTACCCTGATTCCGTAGCGGAAAAGCAGATTTTCCAAGCCTGAATCCACCGGCATCGCTATTGTCCCCTCTCCTCCTGCGTTTTCAATATCTACCGCAACTCCATCAATCAGCACAACCAGATTTCCTCCGTTCATCACGTATTGATCAAGCAGGTAAACTTCCCGCTCGGAGTACAAATCTCTTGGTCCCTGAATAAAAATAAGGCTGAAATTTTTGAGGTCTTCAACGGATTTTGCCTGATCCAATGGAACTTTGAACAGCTCAAATTCACCGTCCAGTGCCTCCACCAAACCGAACCCTTCGTCTCCGCTCATCTCCCCATGACCGATAATCATGGCAATTGAGTTGGACCCAGGTGAAATCAATTTTTTGATGGCATTGCTCATCTCAAATTCAAGATTTTCGATGGATTGGTTCAGGATCTGGTCAGGGCTCATGCCTCGCTCCCCTTTCAGCACCAATGCTCCGGTTTCAAATTCTTCATTCATCACCAGAAAACCTGGGAAAATCATGGTTGCCTGCTGACCGGAATTTTGTCTTTCAAAAAGATTGGTCGGGTTGATCCCGTATTCGTTCAACGTGAAAATAAATTCCTCCTGCTCTTCCTTTGGGAGGCTCAGCGGGTCAAAATAAGAGAAGGTGATTTTCTCAGGGCTGTAAGCATTGAAAGTTCGAACGGTTTCCTCGATGGATTTCTGAAGGCGGCGCATTCCTCCGGGAAGATTTTCACCGACCAGAAGAATCTCGACATGAATTGGTTCGGTAATTCCCGAAAGTACTTGCTGCGTGGCCGGATGAAGTGAATAGCGTTTTTCCTCGGTGAGGTCAATTCGGAATCGGGCAAAAAGAGCAAGCAAAACGAAAATCACCAATCCTCCGATCAGGATCAACCAGGGCTTCAAGATATGTGAGATTGGCTTTTTCATTTGTTTCTCAAGACCAAAACACTACCTCCCAAAAACAACCAGATCATTCCCAAGAGGAAGAAGATATCTGTAGAATCCACCACGCCACGGCTCAAGTTGATGTAATGATAGCTCAGACTGAGTTCCTCAGACCAGTAAGACCAGACACCCAACTGCAAATCTGCAATGGCAGAAAATCCGAAATAGAGCACAAAACACAAGAAAACTCCCAACACGAATGCGACGACTTGTTGCGAAGTCAATGAACTAGCAAATAACCCAACCGCTGCAAATACGGCTCCGATTCCCAGCAATCCGATCCAGGAACCAAAGAATCCGGCCTGATCGAGATTCCCAACAGGATCTCCGAGTTGGACGATGCTGAAGAAATACAAAAGCGTAGGCAGAACCGCCAGGGAAACAAGACAGATTAAAGCCAGGTATTTCGCCAAAATTATTTGAACCAATGAAAGCGGCGAAGTACGAAGCAATTCCCAGGTTCCGGTCTTTCGCTCATCTGCGATTGCTCGCATCGAAAGTGCCGGAACCAAAAAAGTAAATACATAAGGTGTGTAAGTGAAAAGCGCTTCCAGATCCGCAAAACCATATTCCAACACGCTGCTTTCCGGAAACACCCAGACGATCAATCCCAGCGCCACCAGAAACAACGCCAGCACGAGGTAGCCCAGCAGGCTCCCGAAAAAGGCATTGATTTCTTTCAGAAAGAGGCTTTTCATTTCGTGATTTCGCGGAATATTTGTTCCAGATTCTTTTTGTTTTGATTCAGGCTAATAAGGTTGAGCGAGTGATCGCGGACCAGATTCATAATTGCTTTTCGAGCCTCGGACGGATCCTGACAGGCGATCAATATTTCCTTTTTGCCTTTGGATCCAAAACTGATTTTTCCCAGATTTTCAAACCAGTTCAGCTCCATTTCCTCTTCCGTTTCTAAGACTAACTGAGCCTCATCAGCTCCGGACTTCAGGGTTTCCAGGGATTCGGAAGCGAGGATTTTCCCCTTGTTGATGATTACCACGTCTTTGCAGATTGCCTCAACTTCCTGCATGATATGAGTCGAAAGAATCAGGGTTTTATTTTGTGCGATCTCTTTGATCAGATTCCGGATTTCCACCAATTGATTCGGATCTAGTCCGGTGGTGGGTTCGTCCAAAATGATTACTTGAGGATCGTGAATCAATGCTCTTGCCAATCCAACTCGCTGTCTGTAGCCTTTGGAAAGCTGCCCGATTTTCTTGTGTTGCTCGGGTTCCAGTCCTGTGCGGTGAAGAAGTTCCTTGGTTCGATTTTCGAGATGCTTTCCGCTAAGTCCATATACTCCGCCTGAGAAAGCCAAAAACTCTCTCACATACATGTCGAGGTAAAGCGGATTATGCTCCGGCAAATACCCGATCAACGGGCTTACTTCCTTGGGATTGTTGAGTGCGTCTTTTCCCAGCACTTTCACCGAACCTGAATCCACTTGCAAAAATCCGGTAATGATTTTCATCGTGGTGGATTTCCCTGCTCCGTTGGGACCCAGGAAACCTAAGATTCTCCCCGGTGTAGCAGAAAAGCTCACTCCGTCGAGCGCTTTTTGAGATCCGTACAGCTTGGTAAGTTGGGAGACTTCGAGTGACATAGAGGGTTTTAAACCAGTTCAAAAATAGGGTTAAAAAAGCAGAATCTGCATTTGATACAATCTAAAAAAATCAATGATCAGCTACAGGAATCAGTTTCGATAAAATCAAAACTGAAAACTGCGGCTGATCACTTACTTTTCCAAAGAATGAGATATCTCTCTACGTTCGATATGACAGCGACTAAATACTGAGACTGATCAATGAAACAGAATACTTTTTATTGCTTCCCTTTCGGTCTGAGTGGCCTGCATTCCACATCCGCCACAAAGTAATTCGGATGAGTTTCCAGCGTTTGGACGATGGTTTGGGCCACGTCAATCGGGCGCATCATGTTTTCATTCGCTCCCATTCCGGGGATTGAATCAAAGAAATTGGTCTGAATCGAACCTGGATAAATCGTAGAAACTTTGATTCCAAAGTCTCTCAACTCCATGTACATCGAATGAGAAATTCCTCTCACCGCATGCTTTGTACCCACATATCCGGCAAAATTTGCTACTCCGTTCAGGCCTGCGATCGAAGCTACATTCAGAATATGACCTTCATCTGCAGCTTTCATCGCCGGAACTAATCTTTTACTCACGTAGAAAATCCCGTGAACATTGGTGTCGAACATGGATTTCCAGTCTTCCGAAGACATTTCTTCAAACTTCCCTGCAACCCCAAAACCCGCATTATTTACCAGAATTCGGATATCCGAACCCAGTTTGGAAACTGTCTCCTGATACGCTTTTTCTACCTGATCCTCTACTGATACATCGCAGGAGAAAAAGTGAAAATTCTCATGCTGAAAGCTTGGAGCTGTTCGGCCCCAACCTGCAACGATGGTTCCTTTTTCCAATAAAAGTTTGATCAATTCAAGACCGATGCCTTTGCTTACTCCGGTGACTACTGCTATTTGTTTATCGAGATTCATAGATTCTAGTTTAGGTTAGAAAGCTTAAAAAGGCCGAATAGTTCTCCATCCATCAAATTTCTGTTTGGAGCCATCGTGCGGTTAAACTCCAAATTACTATTTTCACAACTCGACAAAGTTGCAATCCAAACCACTAACCAAATAAACAAATGAAAAAACTGATACTCCCCTTATTTCTTGTAAGTGGAATCACTGTAGGCCAAACCAAGCTAAAACCGGCAATTGACAAGCAGGCAGCAGCTATCGAGACCAAAGTGATCGAATGGAGACGCGATATTCACAAAAATCCTGAGTTGGGAAACAATGAAATTCGTACTGCCAAGATGATCGCGGATCATCTTCGCTCACTCGGAATTGAAGTGACCGAAGGGGTCGCAGTCACAGGTGTGGTGGGTGTACTGAAAGGCGGAAAGCCCGGACCAACTGTCGCTTTGCGTGCTGATATGGACGCACTTCCGGTAACGGAGCGGGTGGATTTGCCTTTCAAATCAACGGTTACTACGACTTACAACGGACAGCAAACCGGCGTCATGCATGCCTGCGGACACGATACACACGTAGCCATCCTGATGGGTGTGGCTGAAGTTTTGGCTGGAATGAAAAATGAACTCCAGGGCAATGTCAAGTTTATTTTCCAACCTGCTGAAGAAGGAATTTACCAGGATGGAGTCACTTCCTGGGGAGCCAAGCAAATGGTGGAAGAAGGCGTGATGAAGGATGTGGATGCAATTTTCGGCTTGCATATTTCTTCCCAAACTGAAGTGGGCAAAATCGGATACCGTTCAGGACCTGCTCAAGCTGCTGTAGATAATTTGGAAATAATCGTGCACGGAACTCAGGCTCATGGTGCTTCTCCTTGGTCAGGCGTAGATCCGATTGTGACTTCTTCGCAGATCATCACAGGTTTGCAAACCATCCTTTCACGAAGTGTAAATGTCACCCAAAATCCGGCGGTAGTTACCGTAGGCGCAATTCATGGGGGTATCCGCCACAACATTATTCCAGAGAAAGTGGAAATGATCGGTACCATCCGGACTTTCGGAGAAGACCAGCAAATCTTGGTGCATAAAAGAATCACCGAAATCGCAACAAACATCGCAGAAAGTGCAGGAGCAAGAGCTGAGGTAAATATCACCAAACTCTATCCTACCACAGTGAACGATCCGGATCTGACTGCGAAAATGGTAGCCACCCTTGAATCAGCTGCCGGAAAAGAAAATGTAAGAGTTAACCCGCCGGTAACTGGCGCAGAGGATTTCAGCTTTTATCAAAGAGAAAAGCCGGGGCTATTTATTGGTTTGGGAGGAATGAAAAAAGGCGGTGATCCGACCAAAACTCCTTCTCACCATACGCCTGATTTCTACATCGACGAAGGTGGATTTCTGCTTGGCATGCGTGTCTTGAGCTACTTTGTGGTGGATTATATGGGGATGCAGAAGTGATTGAGAAGTAAGACTTAAGATTTAAGATTTGGTCCATAGACCATAGTCAATAGTCCATAAATAATAGTCTCTGGTTTTCTAGTCAATGGAAAAAAACAAAGCCCGGTTCTGGAAAGGATCGGGCTTTTATTGTTTGGCGAGGTTGGGTTATTGAGTTAATCTCTTGCTGCGCAAATTCCAAATTCCCTTTCTGTCAATTTAATACATTGACCTTCTGCACATTTTTCTAAATTTGAGAAACAGCGATATAAACCATCCTCCATGAAGAGAATTATTTTACCAATGCTATTGATTTCGGCGACAGCCATTGGCCAGACAAAGCTGAGACCAGCTATAGACAAACAAGCAACTGCAATCGAATCCAAAGTGATCGAATGGCGTCGTGACTTTCACGAGCATCCGGAACTTGGAAATCAAGAAGTTCGCACTGCGAAAATAATTGCTGATCACCTTCGCTCCCTCGGGATGGAAGTGACCGAAAATGTTGCAGTAACAGGAGTTGTCGGCGTTCTGAAAGGCGGAAAACCCGGCCCAATGGTCGCTCTTCGAGCCGATATGGATGCACTTCCGGTGACGGAGCGAGTTGACGTTCCATTCAAATCCACAGTGACTGCAACCTTCAATAATCAACAAACTGGCGTCATGCATGCTTGCGGACACGATTCACACGTGGCAATTTTGATGGGAGCGGCTGAAGTTCTTGCCGGAATGAAAGACCAACTGGAAGGATCCGTCAAATTTATTTTTCAGCCTGCTGAAGAAGGCGTTTCTGATGTCGAAATGGCCGGAGCTGAGTTGATGGTAAAAGAAGGAGTGATGAATGATGTGGATGCGATTTTTGGTCTGCATATATGGGCACAAGTGGAGGCCGGAAAAATCGGCTATCGCTCAGGTCCTTCCATGGCAGCTGTTGATATTCTTGGGATCGACGTTCATGGTACTCAGGCTCACGGAGCTTCTCCATGGTCCGGTGTGGATCCGATTGTGACTTCTTCTCAGATTGTCATGGGTTTGCAAACGATCCTTTCACGAAGTGTAAACATCACCCAAAACCCTGCTATCGTGACCATCGGAGCTATTCATGGGGGCATCCGCCACAATATCATCCCTGAGAAAGTGGAAATGATCGGCACTATCCGGACTTTCGGCGCTGAGCAACAAGCTTTGGTCCACCGAAGAATTACCGAAATCGCAACCAACATCGCTGAAAGCGCCGGAGCAAAAGCTGAGGTTAGCATCACAAAACTTTACCCCGCGACGATCAACCCTCCTGAATTGACTGCCAAAATGGTTCCTTCGCTAAAGGCTGCGGCAGGAGATGCAAACTTAATCGTGATGGATCCAATGACGGGTTCTGAAGATTTCAGTTTCTTCCAACAGGAAAAACCCGGATTCTTCATTTTCCTGGGCGGCATGAAAAAAGGCGCGGATCCTCTGAAAACTCCTTCTCATCACACTCCTGATTTCTATCTTGACGAAAGTGGTTTCATCCTTGGCGTAAGAACTTTGAGCTACTTCGTGGTGGATTATATGGGAATGAAGAAATAAGAAGGATTTGGGATTTTGATTTAGGATATGAGATTTTAGTCCATGATCGATGGACCATTGTTATTAAAAAGGCCCGGTTCTTTTCAGAATCGGGCCTTTTTGATTTTATATCA
Organism: Algoriphagus sp.; assembly: GCA_029945945.1. Taxonomy (GTDB): domain Bacteria; phylum Bacteroidota; class Bacteroidia; order Cytophagales; family Cyclobacteriaceae; genus Algoriphagus. The sequence goes on from JAQSDM010000011.1 coordinate 167,170, forward strand.
TTAGTGAGATGACCACTAAACGGTTTTCTTCAAGTTCCTTGAGGAAAGGTAATTTCTTTTTGCTCGGAACCTTTGGAAAGTTCTTGAGACCTTTTCAAAAAAGGAACAAACTGGAAACTGGTCTTCTATCTTGATGCTTGAAGGACAAAATTTACTCGCTTCTTAAAGAATTTATAGGATTTGCTCTTGCTGCTTTGATGGATTGCATTCCAATTACCAGCCAGGCTACCAGCATAACCACGCTTGCTGAAAAAAGAAAAATCTCCCATCCAAGGTCAATCCTGAATTGGTAATCTTCCAGCCATTGACTCATTCCATACCAAGCCAATGGAGCCGCGAAAACGAAAGCAATCAATACCAGCTTTGTAAATTCCCTGGACAATAGAAAAACGATACCGCCCACGCTTGCACCAAGGGCTTTTCTGATTCCAATTTCCTTTCTTCTCTGTTCGGCGGTAAAGGAGGTCAGGGCAAATAACCCAAGGCAGGCAATGAAGATGGCAAAAACTGTAAATGCTGCAAAGACTTTTCCGATCCTTGTTTCCGATTTATACATTTCGCCAAATCGCTCATCTAAAAATGAATAGTTAAACGGCTGTCCGGGGGCCATTGCTTTCCATTTTGATTCAATAATATCAATCACCTCCTCCGTATCGTTGGCATTAAACCGGAAAGAAGCATAGCCCTGGGGCTTTCGGTCAAGAAAAATCATTACCGCACCGATATTTTCTTTGAGTGATTCGAAGTGAAAATTTTCGACAACACCTATGACTGTTTTGTATTCAAATTCTTCCATATTAATCCCGTCAGTGTTATTCCCCATAAAACTGGCAATTCGCTGTCCCACTGGATTCCCATCAAAGTTTAAGCTCTTCAAGGCTGTTTCATTCAAAATCACACCCGAGGAATCCGAGGGAAAATCCATTGAAAAATCCCTTCCGTCAATGATCTTCATTCCCAAAGTATTGATGTAGTCAATATCTACTGACCAATTCTGTATACTCACCAAATTCTCCTGCTGCTTGGGATCTCTGCCTTCTGCCCACCATGGAGTGTCCGATCTCCAGGTTCCAGATACTGGAAGAAACCCGCTAAAGGTTCCTTTTTCGATCAGTGAGTTTTGAACAATCGATTCTTTAAAAGACTGAGCCTGATCTCCAAGTGCATAAATATCTTCAATCATCACCACCTGATCTTTGTTGAACCCAAGTTCCTTTTCCTGGATATAGCTGATCTGGCTAAACACCGATACCGTGGCAATAATCAGAATTATGGAAACGGCAAACTGAAAAACAACCAACGTGCTGCGGACAGACCCGCTCTTCATTCCACCTGAAAGATTGCCTTTCAAAACTTTTGCTGGCTCGAAAGCAGAGAGAAAAAAGGAAGGATAAATCCCTGCTAAAAGCCCTACAAACAATGCTCCAACAAATAATATCAAGTAGAACCCAAAATCTGTGAAGGGGATTTCTAAGGATCGGCCTGAAAGTTCATTGAAAAATGGAAGCAAAAGACTCGCTATGAAAAGGGCAAAAGCAAAGGAAACCAAGCTCACCAAAAAGGTCTCAGCCAAAAACTGCACCTTCAAATCCATCTTACTTGAACCTAAGGCCTTCCGAACACCCACTTCTTTGGCCCGGCTGGATGACCTTGCCGTAGACAGGTTCATAAAATTGATACAGGCTAAAAGAAGAATGAAAAGTGCAACTGCTACAAACATGTAGATGTAAGTAATACTAAAGTTGGGTTCGAACTCTCCCTGGAGATTACTTTTCAAATGGATGTCCCGGAGATTCTGCACACTGTATTCAATCATATTTCCTGAAGATTGAAATTCCTCCATGGTAAAATCTTCTCCCATTACCTGGGCCAAAGCAGGCTCAATGTGCTTAGCTATCAATTGCTTGAATTTATCATTCAACCCCGAAGGATCTGATCCCTCTCGCAGCAACAAATAGGTCTGAAAATTATTACCAAGCCAAAAAGGGGATTTTGCCTCTTCTAATCCTTCCGCAGAAAGGATCAGGTCAAAGTGAAAATGACTGTTTGCTGGCATATCTTCATAAACAGCTGTGATTTTGAAATCAGATTCGTTGTCTAATATCAGACTCTTACCAACTGCACTTTCATTTGGAAAAAACTTATCGGCAGTTTTCTTACTGATTGCCATAGTTTGGGGCTCATCCAACACTCCTTCGGGACTGCCGTCAATCAAAGGGACAGTGAAAATTTTGAAAAAGTCTTTTCCTGCATAAATGACATTGCTTTCTTTGATATTATCGTCTTCCCTTTTGACTAAAAAGGATCCTCTTTGCCTGAAATGTACCGCTGCTTCCACCTCAGGAAAGTCGAAGGGCAAGGCTTCTGCCATTGGTGCCGGAACAATCGCCAAATTCAAATCATTACCCCCAAAAATTATATGTGAATTGACTCTGTATATCCTGTCCGCAAATGCGTGGTGTTTATCGTAACTCATTTCATTTGATAAAAACAAAGCAATGATGATACAAATCGCTATTCCTAATGAAAGACCCAGGACATTGATAAATGAAATCGTCTTAGTTTTCAAAAAGCTTCTAATCGCGGTCTTGAATATATTTTCAAACATACATTTTTAGCTTTTTCTATGAATTAGAGTTTTCCCTCAAACTTCCACTTCTATGCCAAATAAAACACCCCCTGATCTCTCTAAAAGTGAGTTTTTTACCAGAACAAAGAAATTTTAATCGTACACAGTTGTTCGTATACGGTCGATTAAAAGGAGAAATTTATTGGATGATTTGTATTTCTATAAAATATTTCTTCCATAAAAAACCATGACAGGAGTCATAAATTTTTTAAGATTCATTCTATATTTTCGTTATCTGATTCAGATCCAAAAAGTAGATTTTTAAAACTTAAAAACGGACCATGAAAAAGATCCTAGTCCCAACCGATTTTTCCGAAAATGCCAATCTCGCTTTGAGGCATGCCATTCAGGTTGCCAATAAATTCGGAGCAACCCTATACATTCTGCATGCATATCTGGTCGCAACGAGCACTGGCAATTTGGTTTCCATCGATCATATTGTGAAGGCAGATCGCGAAGAAGAGCTTGCTGCGCTGATTAGTGAAATCAAACCTTTATTGGACCCAAAAACTCAAATTGTAAGCCAGGTGATTAAAGGCATCTCTGTCGAAAGCATTTGTAATGCTGCTGAAAAATTGAAAGTTGACATTATTATCATGGGCACCAAAGGAGCCGACGGTATGAAAAAGATATTTTTGGGCAGCACTGCAAGCAATGTAATCCTGCATACTACAATCCCGGTTTTAGTAATCCCAAGTGTATTCGAAAGCTTCAAAATATCGAATATTACCCTTGCATTGGACGATAAAGAAATTGAAGATTCTACTGTTTTGAAACCAATTTTGGATTTTATAAAAGGATTCGATGCAGTACTTGATCTGCTTTCAGTCATTGATGAAGATCACCCCAAAGCCAAAATTGACCGAAATCTGGAAGAATATTTCAACAAGGAAGGCGTGACTTACACCTACTTTATCGTAAAGGCTCCAAACATAGTGGAGGGAATCCGGAAATTTGTAGCCAGGGAAAGTTCAGATATGCTTTGCTTGATACATCATTCCCGAGGCTTCTTTCAAAACATCTTCGGTGCAAGCGTAACCAAGGAAATGACCTTTGACTCAAGTGTTCCAATCTTAGTTTTGCGTGGGTAAAGCCGACTTACAGTTTTCCTCAGTCGTCAAACCACCAATGAGGCGTGTCATTCGTACTGTTTGGAAAAGCGCTGCATCGTAAACAGGTTGTGGGATACTTCTCAAGCTGCTTCCCCGGTTCATATGTACAAACCTCCGAAACAAAGAAAGGCACATCCGCTTTTGTCGTGTAAATCCTCTGCTGACTGACTCTCGCAAGCTCAAAATACCCCAAAACGATGTCATCCGGATCAGAAGCATTTGAAATATTCCCACGAATCGGTGCCGGAGGTGAATCAAATACAGAACCAGTATTATTGACCAATTCCCGCACTTTTCTCCAATAATCGTAAGATGGCTTGTTGATGCTTGTTTGGCGGACATTGAAATAATGCCGGCTCAGGAAGGAATCATCGATCATCCGTTCGGCAACTATCTGGGTAGAAGTTCCTCCTGGTCGATTGATCTGATCACCATTGAGCAGGGAAATCCGCTCAGGATCCGGAAAACCAAACACGTAGCAATCCGGCGGAGGAGTGTTAAATGGATTTGGGAAGAAAGTCAGATTCCAATAATAAGCCTCGTCCACATCCCATCGAAAATAATATCCTCCAACCTGCTCCGGCAGGGTAACCTGAGTTTCAATCGTAATAAAAGCTGTCTCGGGCTGACCGGCGACTTCCCCGCGGGTGAAAGAATAACTCAATCGATCCTCTCCTACAAATCCCGGAATCATTTCGGGTTCGGAGCGATAGGTTTTACCCTGAATCTCAATTTCAATATGGTATTTTACGCCTTCTTCAATCTGGTCAAAATCGCTCAATTGATATTTCCCAGCTTCCACTTCCTTATAGAACCACCGACTGTTTTTATCATTTACCAAAAAGACATTTGCGTTGATGACAGGTCTTGGTAAGTCATTCAAGACATAATATTGTCCTGACAAAAGCGGCTCCCTATCCTTGGAAGAAGTCTCCGAAAGAAACACAAACTGCTCCTCGTCCAGATTTGTCAGCTGCCCCGAAACAATCAGCTTTTCTACTCCCTTGTTTAAAGGAAAATCAATTCGCTCCACGCAGGAAAAAGTGGAAATAATTGTAACAATCAAAAAACCGAAAAACCGCTGCATCACCTTATTCATTTTCACCTCCCCCAAACTGAATACTGTAAGTCACTGATGGAAAAATCGCTCCCAAAATAGCTAATCGATAGGGCCTTAATTGCTGCGAATCCCCATCTTTTTGCCAAAAAATGGAGTAGGCATTTTTCCTTCCAAGCAAATTGTAGATACTGAAATTCAGGCTGTCCCCTTTCTTGGAAAATACTTTTTCGACCGTGTAGGAAACGTCCACGCGGAAGTAATCCGGAATCCTGTATTCATTGCGCCCGCTGTATTCCGGCACAATCAATCCTCCCAATAGGTAGCTTGAATTTACCGCATTGATCGGTCGGCCCGTGGCATAGTTTACAGTAAAATTGAATAGGCCCCGCGGGTACATTTTGCGGCTGAAAATGAAATTTACCTCATGCGGTTTATCGTAATTAGAAGGATACCACTCTCCTCCGTTGATTTGCTCCTCGGGATATTGTCCGGTGCTGCGAAAGAAAGATCTGGAGTACGTATAAGCAATCCATCCTGTCGCCACGCCCAGATTTTTCTTGATCAGAAACTCTCCTCCATAGGCTTTCCCTTCACCGAAAACCAACTCCGTCTCCATATGTGGATTCAGGAAAATATTTGCAAAATCACGATACTCGACCTGATTTTGAGTAATCCGGTAAAATCCATCTGCAGAAAACTCCCAGCGATTGTCTTTTGAATTCTTAAAGATTCCGAGGGAAAAACTATCAGATTGCTGGGGCGGAATGTATTTGGTGCTCAGCTGCCAAAGATCAATGGGAGTCGGACCAAACGTATTGGAAACAGACTGAATGTATTGGAAAAGCCTGGCATAGCTGGTTTTGAGTGAAATAGTTTCGTTTAAATTATGGCGAAGGGAAATTCTGGGTTCCAGTCCAGAATAGCTTTGAATTTCTCCACTTTTGAATGGAGTGCTCCCTTTGATCCGATCCTCGGTAATAGCCCCTATTTCCTGGTATTGATAGACTGTGTCCGGAGCGAGCTGACTGTATGTAGAATACCTCAATCCTCCAACCAATCCAGTCTTCTCACTTATTTCCCATTCAAGGGAAGCAAAAACTGAGAATTCGATCCCTCTTTCTTTGCCTACTTGCTCTGTTTGAATTGAACTTTGGGAATTATATGGACTGAGTTTTTCGGGTTTTCCCTTGTAATAAATACTTTCCACGCCGCTTGTGATTGCAAGTTTATCATTTGCCCAAGTAGCTGAAGCTTTCCCTTGCTGGTAGTTCATTCCGTTATCCACCCGAGCCGCATCGATTCCCTCCGGGTCAAAAAACGCATTCTTGAAATTACCATCAGCAAGCAAAACAGAGACAGAAAGATTTTCTCCCAGGATGCCTTTGTAATTGAGCGAACTTACCCGATTGGCCCAGTCGTACCCAAACTCTTCTGAAAACTTGAAGTAATCACTCGTCAAAAGTGTGTTAAGCGTCAGGTTATGACCTTTGGAAATCTCCCAGGAAAGTCCGGCATAGGCATCGTAAAAATTCAGCTTACTGTTTTGAATATCAAAGTCTTGGGCTTGATTCAGAAGCCAATTGGTATTGGAAATTCTTCCTCCCAAAATCAAGCTTACTTTATCTTTTGCCAGTGGTCCTTCTATCAAAAGCCTGCCATTGGAAGTGCCGATTCCGACCTGACCACCCCAGTTTTGCTTGTCTCCTTCTTTCATTCGGATATCCAAAGCCGATCCTGCTCTTCCACCGTAATTGGCAGGTAGATTCCCTTTGTACAGTGTAAAAGTCTCGCTCACATCCGCGTTGAAAGCGGAAAGAAAACCCAGGGCATGGTTTGAACTCAACACCAAAGCCTCGTTCATAAGAAGCAGATTTTGGTCAGTTTTGGCACCGCGAACATTGATTCCGGAAGTCCCTTCTCCGACCGAACTCACACCGGGAAGCATCTGCAAACCTTTGAAAATATCCGCCTCCCCAAGAAACGAAGGAATCGCCTGAAGCTCTCTTGCTGTCAGTTTTGTCACTCCTGTGATAGGATCACGAACGTTTCGATTCGGCTGATCCGATAGCACGACGACACCTTCGAGTTCGTAGCTTTTTTCCTCCAAACTCAGATTGATCACTCCATTGTCATAAAGTGTGACTTGGGTGAAAACCGGGATTTTGGAGATATGACGAAAAGTAACTTTATGGAGTCCTGGTGAAATATTGAGCAGATAAGTTCCAAATCGATCTGTACTTATTCCCGTAAAAATTCCATCCAGATGAATCCCAACTCCCTGAACAGGTTCCCGGGTAATCTTATCCGTAATTTTTCCAGTTAACACATAAGTTGCCGGGAGCTTACCTTCATTTTTTCCAAAAGAAAAACTGAGCGAATCAGTCTGGGAAAAAGCTTGAACAGTTATGAAAAAGCAGAAGCTAAAAAGGAAACTCAATTTTCGCATAGAGCCCAAAATAGGGTAAATTTTTAAAAATTCGAACGATTTAAGTGTAAACGAAGTCGATTTGATTTCGTTCATTGCATTTATGAAGGGTATAAAAAGACTGTTTTTGCCATTTATTTTAAGTATGACTTTTGCCGGCTGCGCCGAGAAAGTCTATCCGGATCCTTCCGCGTTTGTATTTGGGAGTTGGTATGGCTTCTGCATCGAGAACTGTATCCATGTCTATAAACTTGAAAATGGAAAGCTTTATCTGGATGATATGAGCACCCGATATCAATCAGAAGACATCAGTTTTCAAATGACTCCGCTTGATGAGAAATGGGCTAAAAAGGCTCAGGAACTCTATGAGCTTTTCCCTGCATACCTGAACAAAAATCCTAACATGACAATCGGATGCCCGGACTGTCATGATCAGGGAGTTCTTTATCTGGCTTTCGAAGGAAATGAAAAGCCAATCGAATGGAAGATCGATCCGGTGGAAACTGATTACCCACCAGAAATAGAGATTTTTATGGCTGCAATGAAAGAACTGATTTCGGAATTGCCGAGGTGACTTTTACAATCTCCCCACCAATTCTTTCATAATTCTGGCCATAATCGGCTCTGCTTTAGCTGCAGCATGTAGCACATCCTGGAGGGTAACATGCTTGATTTTTCCCTCTACTCCAAGATCTGTAATGGCCGAAATCCCAAAGACTTCGATTCCCATTTGATGCGCAACTACTACTTCCGGAACGGTGCTCATCCCGACTGCGTCTCCTCCGATCAGTCTCATTCTTTTGTATTCTGCAGGAGTTTCCAGATTTGGGCCCGGAACGCCGACATACACTCCCGTATGAAGTTTGATTCCCAGTTCTTTTCCGATTTCCAGCGCCTTTTCAATTAGCCTGTGAGAATAAGCTTCGCTCATATCCGGGAATCTGGGACCAAATTCTTCGGGATTTAGTCCACGGAGCGGACTCTCCGGAAAGAGGTCAATATGATCGCTGATCAGCATGACATCTCCAACTTCCTGATCGGGATTTAGTCCTCCGGATGCATTGGATACAAAGAGGTTTTTCACTCCAAGCTTTTTCATCACTCGGACAGGAAACGTCACTTCCTTCATCGAATAACCTTCGTAATAATGGAATCGGCCTTTCATGGCGACTACTTTTTTCCCGGCAAGCTCCCCAAAAATCAATTTTCCTGAATGGCTTTCTACTGTTGAAATCGGGAAATGAGGGATCGTTGAATAGTCAATTTCAAATTCTACATTTATTTGCTCCCCGAGCTTTCCAAGGCCTGTCCCGAGGATGATCCCTATCGAAGCCGCTCCTGGATGAAGGTTTTGAATAAAATGGGTTGCCTGATTAATTTGATCGAGGTAAGTCATTGTTGGTAGTTTATCGAAAGCTTAAAGATATTAATTAAGGGAATGTTCAGAACTTTTACCCCTGCTTGCTTGTATTGCAATCAGAATAATTCTAAAAATGGTTAAAATCATCGTCGGGACCAACCGTAAAAACTCGGTTTCCAAAGTAATCGCTCAGGTATACCAATCTATCTTGAAGGAAAGAGGAGTAGAATCCGAAATTCTTGAGCTGGAGGATCTTCCGATTGACTTTATCGGAACAGCTATGTATGAAAACAGTGGGAAGAATGAAGCATATAATGCCTTTCACGATAAAATAGTTGAAGGTAAAAAATTCATCTTCATCGTACCTGAATACAATGGATCCTTTCCGGGAATCTTAAAATCTTTTATCGACGGCATGACCTATCCCAATACGTTCAGGAATAAAAAGTGTGCCTTGGTGGGAATCTCTTCCGGAATAGGCGGGGGTGGCATCGCTTTGAGCCACCTCACCGACATCTTCCATTATCTGGGAATGCATGTCCTTGCTCTCAAGCCGAAGCTTGCCAAAATCGAGCAAAATATGTCAGATAACCTGCTCACCAACAGGTTGTACGTGGACTTACTGCAAACCCAGGCAGACCAGCTGCTTGAATTCTAGGATTTAATCCACGTTATCGTGGAGAAATCTGTTGTTTCCCAGAATCTCATTTTCGTCACTCAGATTATACTTGCTGATGCTTGGCTCTGAGCTATGCTGAGGTTCTTGTAACACAACGTGCTTTCTCTGATAAGCAGGAACTTCCATTTTTTCTTTCAACTCTTCGTGGGTTGGGTTGATAGAACGACCGCCTTTTAGCTTCTCAAATCGCTCGTGCGCTCTTTGAATTGCTTTTTGCTTCATTTGCTCATAATAATCATTTGCAAAAGCAGGAACAGCTGGTTCAGATTCCTTTGGAAGTTTTGCCACTTTTTTATCTCCCTCTTCTTCGAAAAGATTGTGGACGATTCTGTCAGCAGGTTCCGATACAGGTTCAACAGCCGGTCTTGATTCTTCTATCGGTTTGATCTCAAAAGAGAATGAATCTACCTTTGGAGTTTCCTGAGGAGTTGGATTAGCAGTAGGAGTCTTAGGAAGAGAAAACACGAAGGTTGCACCATTGGCGATGGAATCTTCAGTTACCTTTTGACTTTTTCCTGATTCCAGGTTGATTAAAGTCTTCACCACTTCAGGCTCAGCGACAGGAGCTGCCATGATCGGAGCTGCTGCAGGAAATGCCATCGGAGCCACTGTTTTAGCTCTTCTTGGGATTCCAGACAATCTGTCCATTTCAAAACCTGTAGCGATTACTGTCACTCGGATTGCTTTACCCAGTTCCGGATCGATACCCTGACCAAAAATAACTTCAGCATTATCGCCGGCTTTCTCCTGAATATATTCAGTGATTTCGCTCAATTCGTCCATCGAAAGTTCTTCTTCTTCTCCAGACATGATAGAAAGAAGGATTTTCTCAGCTCCTTTGATATCTACATTGTTCAGCAATGGAGAAGAAATAGCTGCACCGGCTGCTCTGATCGCACGACCTTCGCCTTCTTCTGTAGATGAACCCATCACAGCTGCACCGGCATCTTTCATGACTGTTTTCACATCTTCGAAATCGACGTTTACATCCTGGTGGATCGTGATGATTTCAGCGATTGATTTGGCAGCAGTGGTCAGAATATCATCGGCTTTGCCAAATGCTGTTCTGATCGCCAGGTTACCATAAATCTCTCTCAATTTGTCATTCAGTATTACAAGAACTGTATCGCAATTTTCGCGAAGAGCCTCAATACCAGCCTGAGCTACGGCCATTTTCTTTTTGCCCTCAAACATGAACGGAGCAGTCACGATGCCCACAGTCAGGATGTTGAGATCTCTGGCGATTTTAGCAATCACAGGAGCTGCACCTGTACCGGTACCTCCTCCCATTCCTGCTGTAATAAATACCATTTTAGTGTTATCAGCCAGAAGCTCGCGGATCTCATCCTGAGATTCAAGTGCTGCACTTTTGCCTTGCTCTGGATTTGCTCCGGCACCCAGACCTTCGGTCAGGTTTGCTCCGAGCTGCAATCTGAGCGGAACAGGGCTGGACTTCAAAGCCTGCGCGTCTGTATTGACCACGACAAACTCCACATCCTTAATACCCATGCTGTACATGTGGTTGACGGCATTGGAACCGCCCCCACCTACGCCAATCACCTTGATGATTGACTTTTGGTTTCTTGGAAGATCAAATCTGTAATCTTTCATGTTATCTGACATATTTATTGTTTTGGTGAATTAGTTTAACTGATAGTGATTTTGGGTTTTAATAAGGGAAATAAGCAGCAGGACCACTTATCTCCCCCCAATCATAAGCCCTAGTAATTATGGTCGTCTCCGATGTCATCGTTGATGATGCCTTTCAGCTTGGCACCGATGTTTCGGAAAATATCTCTTGAGATTAGGTCTGCTCGTTCTTTTTTAGGAGCGGGACCAGCATTTGCCACTCGCTTGCGATAGCTTTCTTCCCGGTCATCCAATGCCTTGAATCCTGCCAGCACCAAGCCGACGGAAGTCGCGTACATCGGGCTTTTCACCTCTTCAATCACAGATTTGCCGAGGTGCTCATTTGGATAACCTATTCGGGTATCGAGGCCTGTCATATATTCAAAAAGCTGAGAAATAAACTGCATCTGAGATCCGCCACCTGTCAGGACGATACCACCTGCCAGTTTCTTGTAGTGACCGCTTTGCATGATTTCATTTTGGACGATCTCGATGATCTCCTCCATTCTTGCCTGAATAATCGCTGCAAGATTTCGAATGGAAATCTCCTTCGGATGTCTGTTTTTCAATCCCGGGATCGATACAATTTCATTTGGATTTGCTTCTTCAGCGATGGCTTTTCCAAATCGGGTTTTCAGCAATTCAGCCTGATTCTGCATCACCATGCAACCTTCTTTGATGTCCTTGGTGATGATGTTTCCGCCAAGCGGAATTACCGCTGTATGACGAATGATGTTTTCGTAGAAAATCGCGATATCGGTGGTGCCTCCTCCAATATCCACCAGACAAACGCCTGCTTCCTTTTCCTCATCACTGAGGACAGAAAGTGAACTCGCCAATGGCTCCAGGATCAACTGCTTGGAAGTCAGATCCGCTCTTCGCACGCAGCGATTGATATTATTGATAGCTGTAGTCTGGGCGGTGATGATATGAAAATCAGCTTCCAGTCTGGTGCCTGACATTCCAACAGGATCTTTTATTTCACCTTCGTAATCGACGGTGTAATTCTGTGGCATGACGTGAATGATTGTATTTCCGGGCGGGATCAGAATATTTTCCATTTCACTGGAAAGTCTTCTCACATCTTCCACCGTGATTTCATCTTCAGATGGCGGACGCATGATACTTCCCCGGTGGATTTTGCTTTGGATATGCTGACCTGCGATGCCGACGATCACTTCTCCGATGTTGACATCTGCCATTTCGGAAGCTTCGTCTACGGCTTTCTGAATCGCATGGACTGTCTTGTCGATATTAGTCACCACACCTCTGTCTACGCCGTCAGAAATGGCCTTTCCCATCCCAAGGACTTCGAGTTTGCCGTACTCATTTTTTCTGCCGATGATGACACAGATTTTGGTTGTCCCAATGTCCAGTCCTACGATTAATTTGTCGTTTTCCATATCCAAGCTATTATTCACAAACAATTTGATCCCTAAATTTTACGCTAACCTTGCTGTAGGCATTCCAGCCTTTACGCGGTAGGATTTCTTTATAAAAGATTTCGATTCTTTCGAACTTACTCTCCACATCTTGCGCATCGCCAAACTCAATAATTTGGCTACCTACTTGCTGGTATAACTTTATATCTGAGCGGGAATTGACTTCCAATTCAGTGATTTGAGCACTCCAAAATTCATCTCCGTTGATGAAGCGAATCAGGTTCAGCAGTTCCGGCATCTCCTCGCTGATTTCCCCTTTTTCCATCAAGGCCTCCGCATGTCTTCCTTCCAGAATCAATACCCTGCTGGTGTAGGAATTAGAAGTTGGGATTACCTTTCCTTCCGTGGTCACATATCCGTCGGCAGCCATTGGTCTCGCTATTCTTGCGATCGGCTGATGCTGCTGAATCGTAATACTCAAAATCCCTTTCTGACCCATGAAAGCCTCAACTGACTTAACAAATGGATGTCCTGCAAGTCTGGTTTCGATTTCTTCGAGTCTCACTTCCTCCAGCATCAATCCGGCTTTCAATTCCGGAAACTCCGCCTGCATCAGCTCTTTTATTTCATTTTCATCGACGAAATAGACTCCGCTCACCCCCTCAATATCTATGTCCGCACCCTGATAGGTTTTATACAAACTTTGCTTTTCTACAAATCCAATAAAGCCTACGAGCACAAGGCTGAGTACCAGAAAAGCAATCGTCTTTTTCAGTCCTGCTCTTTTCATCCTTCAGTCTGATTAAGTCGTGAATTCATCCACTTGGCAATTACCGGAACCAGGCGATCTATGTCTCCTGCTCCCAAAGTCACCAGAACCTCGGGGGCACTCTGCTCCAAATAGCCCATCAAATCTTCCTTTCGGATCAGGGACTTTTTGTCTGTTTGTATATCTGCCATCAGCATTTCGGAAGTCACCCCCGGAATCGGAAGCTCTCTTGCCGGATAGATATCAAGCAGTAGCACTTCATCTGCAAGGGAAAGACTTTCAGAAAATCCTTCTGCGAAATCGCGTGTTCTTGAAAACAAATGAGGCTGGAAAATCACTGTCAACTTGCGTCCAGGGAACATGGATCGCACCGAACTCAGACAGGATCTGATTTCCTCAGGATGATGCGCATAGTCATCGATGAATACCAGCTTAGGCTCATTGACATGGATTTCAAATCTTCTTTTTACTCCTTTGAAAGATGCCAAACCCTTGCGAATCTGATCTTCAGTGACGTTATGCCCGAGTGCGATTGCGATGGCAGCGATGGCATTTTCCACATTGTGAAAACCCGGGATGAAAAGCTCCAGGCCTTTGATTTCGGTTTTGCCATCCACATAGTCAAAAGTGAAAGAACGGGTACGTGCCTGCACATTCTCAGCACAAATACCTGAAGATCTTAATCCATAAATCTTTGTGGCAACTGACGGTAAACTCTTCTCTCCCAATCGGAAAGCCGCATTGGACTGGATGTAGAGTTTGCCCTTTTTATCAATCAATCGGATGAATTCCCTGAATCCTTCCAAAATCGTGTCTTCGTCTCCGTAAATGTCAAGGTGATCGGGATCCGCGCTAGTTACTACTGCTTCGTTTGGATGAAGTCTCAGGAATGAGCGATCAAACTCATCTGCTTCCACCACCACCGTCACCGGCTCCTTTCCTTTCTTTTCGCTCAAAATCAGATTGCTCTGATAGTTTTGAGTGATTCCACCAAGGAATGCTGTTACCGGCTTTCCGGCAGATTTCAGCAAGTGGGCGATCATCGAGGAAGTTGTTGTCTTACCATGAGTTCCCGCTACCGCCACCGTGAAATGATTGCGAGTGATCATACCCAATACCTCAGATCGCTTTTTCAGAGAGAAACCATTTTCTCTGAAATAGGCCAGCTGAATACTGTCTTTTGGTATTGCCGGAGTCCAGATGATCAATGCCTCAGACGGTGTAGCCTTTATTTCAGCAGGGATCGTTTCCAAAGAATCTTCGAAAGTGATCTGCATCCGCTCGTTGATCAATTCGTCAGTCAAAGGAGAAGGTGTGCGATCATATCCGCTCACAGGAATTCCCTCATGACCGAACCATCTGGCGATGGCACTCATGCCAATACCGCCGATTCCGAGGAAATAAACCCTATGTATACCTTCGAAGCTCATGCTACCAGTTTTTCTAATTCGTTCACAATGGCATTTGCCGCATCAGGCTTTGCCAGACTTTTTATATTTCTTCCCAATGCCGGTCCGACTTTCGGATCTTGCATCAGTTCATCTACTTTTTCCTTTAGTCTTCCGACTGCTTCCTCATCTTTCAAAATCCAGGCAGCGTTCTGGTTCACAAAAGCCATCGCATTTTTGGTCTGATGATCTTCAGCCACATTTGGCGAAGGGATGAAAATCACCGGCTTGCCCACCAGAGAAAGTTCAGAAACTGACAATGCACCGGCCCGTGACACGATTACGTCAGCTGCCGCATAAGCCAGGTCCATTTCCCGGATAAACTCTCTCAGATGAATATGCTTCAATCCTGCAGCTTCAGTTTTTTCAAGCATTTCCTTAAAGTAGAATTTGCCTGACTGCCAAAGCACCTGGTAACCTTCCTCATTCAGCGCTTTCATATCTTTCAAAACCGCTTGATTGAGAGTTCGGGCTCCCAAAGAGCCGCCCAAAACCAGCAAAGTCTTTTTGCCTGCTTCCAATCCAAAATGAGCGAGGGCGATTTCCTTTTTACCCTCCAGATTCAGAATGTCTTTTCTCACAGGATTTCCTGTATAGGAGATTCTGTCAGCCGGGAAAAACTTATCCATTGCAGGATAAGCCACACATATTTTATTGGCTTTTTTGGCCAGGATTTTATTGGTCAGCCCTGCGTAAGAATTCTGCTCTTGCACGAGGGTTGGAATGTTTTTTCTTTGCGCAGCAAAAAGAACCGGTCCGCTGGCGTATCCACCCACGCCCACAACTGCATGAGGCTTGAATTCCTTCACAATCTTCGACGCCTGTCTGATGCTCTTCAGCAACTTGATCGGGAAGCTCAGATTGTCAAGCGTCAGGCTTCTCTGAAGTCCTGCCACCGGCAAACCTTTGATCTGATAACCTGCCTCAGGCACTTTTTGCATTTCCATTTTTCCCAAAGCACCGACAAAGAGAATCTCGCTGTCCGGATGTTTCTCTTTCCAGGCATTGGCAATAGCGATCGCCGGATAGATATGGCCTCCGGTTCCTCCGCCACTGATCAAAATGCGATATGTTTCTAGCGTTGCGATAATTAGGCAGTTTTAAGTCTTGGTCTGTTTACGCTTGAATTTGTGGTAGATGAAGCGGCTAAAGCTTCGTCCTGATGGTCGCCTCTGCTTACACTAAGGATGATTCCGAGGGAAATTCCTGTGAAAACCAAGGAGGTTCCTCCCATACTCAGAAGTGGTAATGGCAATCCTGTAATCGGCCCCAATCCTACTGCAACAGCCATATTGACCAATGCCTGAATAACCAGAGCGAAGCTGAGTCCTGCGGAAAGCAATCCTCCAAATGCTTTATGGGAATTAGCAACGATGCGCATGCCCCTATACAGCAAAGCGAGGTAAAGGAAAAGCACAGATGTGCCGCCCACCATGCCGTATTCTTCAATGATGATGGCGTAGATAAAATCAGAATAGGGATGCGGAAGGGAATTTCTTTGCTCGCTGTTTCCGGGTCCTTTTCCGGTAATTCCTCCGGTGGCAATAGCGATGTAAGATTGCTCTGCCTGGAAAGCTACCTCGTCCTTATCCATGAAGGATTCGATTCGGGACACGAAAGTTGAGCCTCTTTGTCCAAGGAAAGCCGCAGCTGTCAAACCAAGCATTCCTACCAGGACTACTACAGCAATGAATTTGATCGGAACTCGTCCGATAAACATGATAAGCAAACAAGTCAACAGAAGTAAAATCGCTGTGGACATGTTGGCCAAAGCAATCAGCAAGCAGATGATTCCGATCGCGATAATGATAGGAACAAAGGTGCTTTTGAAGTCTTTTATATTATTCTGACGTCTTGCAAGCATTGCAGCCAAAGCAGCGATCAACGCAAGTTTTGCCAAGTCTGAAGGCTGGAAAGCCTGGTTAATCACCGGGATAGTCAGCCAGCGATTGGCATCGTTGATATTAGAACCGAAGAGGTATGTGAAAAGCAAAAGCGGCATGGAGATATACATTCCCAGGCGGGCATAAAGAGCGTAGTTTTTGTACGGGATCTTGTGAGCCAGCCACATCACAAACAATGACACAACAACCAGGAAGGAATGTCTGAACAAGTACACTTCTGTATTTCCTCCGGCATATTTATAAGCCAAAGAACCGGTTGCTGAATACACTACCAGAATGCTGAAAAGTGAAAGTAAAATCACGATTCCCCAGATGATCGGATCACCTTTGAAATGCTCATCTATCCATGCTTTGAATTGGCTCATGAGATCGCTTCGGTTTTAAGGTTATTTACCGCCACGCGGAATTGTTCCCCGCGATCCTCATAATTTTTGAACAAGTCAAAGCTTGCGCATGCCGGAGAAAGAAGAACGATGTAACCGGACTTGCCAAGTTCCATCCCCCATTTCACAGCTTCCCGGATATCCTGAGTTTCCCGGATATCGGCTACCACAGACCCAAAGGCCTTTTTCAATTTCTCATTGTCTTTGCCCAGACAGATCAGGCATTTCACCTTTTCGGTCACTGCCGGCAAAATCGTACTGTAATCGTTTCCTTTGTCCACGCCACCTGCAATCCAAATCAGTGGATTTTCATAGCTGGTGAGGGCGTAGGCAGTTGACTCCACATTGGTGCCTTTGCTGTCATTGATGAATTTGACACCATCGATTTCGCGGATCAATTCCATCCGATGAGGAGCATTTACAAAAGTTTTGAAACCTTCGATCAGATCAGCTTCTTTCACTCCTGCGAGCAAAGCGGCTGTTCCGGCGCAAAGTGAATTCAGAATATTATGAGTTCCTTTTAACGAAAGTGCCTCTAATGGAATCTTCGCTGAGTTCTTTTCAGTAGTCAGAATCAGGTTTGAACCATCGAAATATGCTCCCTTTTCCTGCGGAGCAGAAAGTGAGAACCAAAATTGCGAAGCTTCGATTTCCCTTGTTTTCAATCCTTCCAAAGTCAGCGCATCTTCAGCAGGTAGAATTGCGCAATCTTCCGAAGTCATATTTTTGAACAACCCGAATTTTGAGTTGATGTAATTCTCAATTTTGTAATCGTATCGATCCAGATGATCCGGAGTGATATTGGTGAGAATGGCGATTGCTGGATTGAAACTTATAAATCCATCAATCTGAAAGCTGCTGCATTCGATTACCCACCATTCGCGATCTTGCTCAGCTATCTGACCGGCCCAGCTTTTACCTACATTTCCTGCCAATCCTACATCCAATCCTGCACTTTTCATCAGATGATAAGTGAGCAGCGTTGTCGTGGTTTTTCCATTGGTACCTGAGATTGCAATCACTTTCCCTGTGCTGAATCTGGAAGCAAACTCCAGCTCATCGATCACATCGATTCCTTTCGCTAATGCTTTTGCTACAATTGGAACCTTCGGAGAAATCCCCGGGCTTTTGATGATGAGGTCAGAATTGAGAATGATCT
Organism: Algoriphagus sp.; assembly: GCA_029945945.1. GTDB lineage: Bacteria > Bacteroidota > Bacteroidia > Cytophagales > Cyclobacteriaceae > Algoriphagus. Next base: position 185,109 of record JAQSDM010000011.1, read on the forward strand.
CCTCGTTGTGTCCGCCTTCTTCAAAAGAAATCCCGTACTTAATAAGATCCGCTTTTCTGGAATCAGAAATTTTACCTGCATCAGAAACCCAAACGACATAGTCATTCATCCTGGCGAGCATTGCTGCTCCCAACCCACTTTCTCCGGCTCCAAGGATGGCTATTCGTTTCATTTCGATTATCTCAGTTTCAGCGTTGCCAAAGTGATTACTGCCAGCAAAATCCCCATTATCCAGAATCGGGTTACGATCTTGGCTTCAGGAATATTTTTCTTCTGATAATGATGGTGCAAAGGAGACATCAGTAAAATCCTTCTGCCTTCTCCGTATTTTCTTCTCGTGTATTTGAAATAGCTCACCTGGACCATGACGCTGACATTTTCTACCACGAAAATCCCGCACATCACCGGAATGAGCAGCTCTTTGCGAAGCGTCAAAGCCAACACAGCAATTACTCCCCCGAGCATCAGACTTCCGGTATCTCCCATGAAAACCTGCGCCGGATAAGCGTTGTACCAAAGAAATCCAACACAGGCGCCGATAAATGCCGAGGCAAAAATCACCAACTCACCGGAGTTGGGGATATACATGACATTGAGATATTGGGAGAAAATGGCGTTACCGCTGATGTATGCGAAAATCGCAATCGTCAATCCTATAATGGCCGATGTTCCGGCAGCCAAACCGTCGATCCCGTCGGTGATATTAGCCCCGTTAGAAACCGCTGTAATGATGAAAATCACCACCAAAATGTAGAGAACCGGAGTCATCGCTTCGCCCATAAAACCGAGCAAAGTCTCGTAATTCAGTTCATTGTTTTTGGTAAAAGGAATGGTCGTTTTGGCCACTTTCACGTCTTTGAAAGTCGGAGTTTCGACTACCCCTTCCTCGATAGAAACAGGATTGGTAAACTCCCGGATGACCACATCTTCATGAAAATAGAGTGTGGTACCCACTATTATTCCGATTCCTATCTGACCCATTATCTTGAATCGACCTGCCAAGCCTTCCTTGTTCTTTCGAAAAACCTTTATGTAATCATCCAAAAAGCCGATTCCTCCAAGCCAGATTGTGGTAACTATCAGGAGAATGATGTAAATGTTTTGAAGATCTGCGAAAAGCAAAGTAGGAATCAGGATGGCAGCGATCATCATCAAGCCACCCATGGTTGGAGTGCCTTTCTTCTGATTTTGACCTTCCAAACCTAAATCCCGAACGGTTTCTCCGATCTGACGATTTCGGATCCAGTTGATGATATGATGCCCAAAAGTGATGGTAATGATCAGCGAAAAAATTGCCGCCATCCCAGCACGGAAAGAGATGTATCGGAATACCCCGGTTCCCGGAATATCCAACACTCGATCTAAATAATCGAAAATGGGATACAGCATCTTAATTTTGGGTCAATTGTTGTAAAACTTCAGTCACTACTTCAGCATCATCAAAGTGATGCTTGACACCTTGAATCTCCTGGTAATCCTCGTGGCCTTTTCCGGCAATGAGGATGATATCTCCTTTTTTGGAAAGCATACAGGCAGTTCTGATGGCCTCTCTGCGATCCACTATTGTTAATGTTTTTCTGATTTCTGATGGTCCGATCCCTGCCTGCATATCCTTGAGGATTTCTGCCGGATCTTCGAATCTCGGGTTATCGGAAGTGAGGATGGTTTTATTGCTTTCCTGAACGGCGATCTTGGCCATAATCGGTCTCTTTGTTTTGTCCCGATTCCCGCCGCAACCCACCACGGTGATCAACTGCTCACCGCCGGTTCGTACTCCATTGATGGTTTTGAGCACATTGTCCAACGCATCGGGAGTATGTGCATAATCCACGATTGCGGTGATTCCTCCGATAGAGATTCGGTCAAATCTGCCTTTGGCACCTCTGATTCCTGAAAGAGTTCTCAGCACTTCGTCCTCTTCTTCTCCCAATAAAATCGCGGTACCCAGCACGCCCAAAATATTGTAGGCATTGAATGCTCCGATCATCCGGAACCAAATCAGCTTGTTATTAATCTCCAGTTCCAGTCCCTCCAGGGTATTGGAAATGATTTTAGCTTTGAAGTCAGCGGGTGATTTCAGGGCGAAAGTTTGGTGTGTGCCTTTGCAATTTTGAACCATCACCGATCCTCGCTTATCATCACCGTTTACTAGCGCAAAAGCGTCTTTCGGTAGCTCATCAAATAGCTTTTTCTTGGCCTTGATGTACTCGTCAAATGTGCCGTGATAGTCCAGATGATCGTGAGTGATGTTTGTGAAAACAGCTCCAATCAATCTCAATCCTGCAATTCTTTCCTGAACGATGGCATGCGAACTCGCTTCCATGAAGCAATGCGTGCAACCAGCATCCAACATTTGGCGAAGTAAGGCTTGCACACTTACCGCGTCAGGAGTCGTATGAGTTGAGGGTATTACAGTCTCGTTAATTTTATTTTCTACTGTCGAAAGCAACCCGGTACTATAGCCCATTGCTATAAAAAGCTGATGCAGCAATGTCACCGTAGTGGTCTTGCCATTGGTTCCGGTTACAGCAACAACTTTGATTTTTTCAGAAGGATTTCCGAAGAAATTAGAAGCAATGATTCCAAGTGCCTTCGCTGAATTGACAACCTGAACATAAGTGATGCCTTGCTTCAGCGTCTCAGGCATCCGTTCGCAAACAATCACATGACAGCCTTTTTCCAAAACTGAGTCAATGAAATCATGACCGTCAACCTGTGTTCCTGCAATAGCGACAAAAACTGATGCCTTGTCAGCTTTTCGGCTGTCAAAGACAATCGAACTCACTCTCACCTCCATGTCTCCGGTGGTTGAGATAAGTGATACCTTATATAGTATGTCTTTCAGAACCTTCATTTAGCCTAAGACAAGATTGATTGTTGAGTTTGGAACAAGTGCTGAACCTGGAGTCATGGATTGGTTTTGCACCCTTCCTTTTCCAGAATAGTTTACTCTGAGACCTTTGTTTTCAAGTATGTAAAGCGCATCCCGAAGTGAAAGCCCGGACACATCCGGCACCATTGGCTTGTCAGTATCATTGCTTTGCCATTGAATACTTTCGCCGGAGGCTACTGTTTTTACCCATTCTTCAGACTGGGTCGTATTGGCTTTCAAACCAAGCTCTTCCAGAATTTTGTGAATTTCTTCTGCTCTTCCTGCGGGTATAAAAGGTGATTTTGGAAGAGTTGCATCTGCCTGAAAAATCTTGGATTGATTATCAGGATTCAACTCCACATCCAAAGCATAAATCCGATCTGCGATTTCCTTGAAAACAGGAGCCGAAACGTCACCGCCATAGGCTGCAAATCCATTAGGGCTGTCGATCACGACAATCATGGAATATTTTGGATGATCAGCCGGAAAATATCCGGCAAAACTGGTGTAGTAAGTTTGGGTATATGCCCCGCCAATAATCTTCTGAGCGGTTCCGGTTTTGCCGGCAATTTTATAATCAGCATTAGCGATGTTTCTGGCAGTTCCTCTCGAAACAACACCCTCAAGCAGATCCTGCAAATTTTTGATCGTTTTCTCAGAAGCGATTCGCTCGCGCATGATCTCCGTCTCGTAATTTTTCTCGATCACATTTCCTTTCACCACAGCCTTCACGATATATGGCTTCACCATCACACCGCCATTGGCAACTGCGTTATAAAGAGCAAGTGTATGAAGAGGATTTACTTTGCTTTCGTAGCCGATGGAAATCCAGGGAAGAGAAGTTCCGTACCAGTTTTTGTCGCCAGGCTTCTTAAAATACGGCTTGCCTTCACCAGTCAGCTGAAATCCGATTGGCTCTTTCAAACCCACTTTATCGATGTATGCCATGAACTTGGATGGGCTGGATCCAAAATGCTCATCGACCAACTTTGAGATGGCGACGTTTGATGATTTTTCGAATGCCTCTCGAATGGTGATCGTTCCGTAGCCACCATTTTTAGCATCACGCATGTATTGATTATAGAATTTATGAACACCGTTACCGGTCTCGACATTCTGATCAAGACTGATTTTGTTTTCTTCCAAAAGCGCAAGCATGGAAAGTAACTTGAAGGTGGATCCCGGCTCAGTATTTCCCTGATCGCCGATGGCAAAATTGTAGTTTTCACCGTAGCCGTTTCCGCTTTTGTTGCGCTGCAGGTTTGCAATGGCTTTGATCTGCCCTGTCTTCACTTCCATCACGATCACGGAACCAAACTCTGCTTCCCGATCGGTCAGCTGACGACGAAGGGCCGTTTCAGCAACATCCTGAATATTGACATCGAGGGTTGTGATAATGTCAAATCCATCTTCAGGCTTCACGTCTTCCGCATCAAAAACCGGCTTCCAGCTTCCGCCTGCCAATCTTTGGAACAAGGCTTTTCCGTCTTTTCCGCTCAGGTATGAATTGAAACTATACTCGATTCCTGCTCCGTAAGAATCTTCGTTCAGGAATCCAACAGTGCGGCTTGCCAGTGAATTGAATGGTCTGTAGCGCTTTTCAACTTTCTCAAAAATCACTCCTCCGGATAATCTGCCTTCTCTGAAAATTGGCCATTGAGCCATCTTCTGCATATCCTGATAGCCGATTTGCTTTCTGTTAAGAACCAAATATCGCTTGCTATCTAGACGTGAGTCATTGATCATTCGCTTATAGGCAGCGGCTGATTTGTCTTTGTAATGGGCAGAAAGAAATCTTGAAAGTGAGTCGATCCCCGCTTTGTATTTGTCAGAATTTGCAATTGTCGGATCCATCGCAACTCTATAGAACGGAAGACTTGTTGCAAGTAAACTGCCGTCACCGGCATAGATATTACCGCGGGTCGCAGGGACTTCGCGGTATTGAAAGTTGATGGTTTCTGCTTTTTCTCTCCATTTGTCGCCTTCGGTGAGTTGCAACTGGGCAATACGGTAAGGTATCGCCGCTGAAGTCAGGGCAATGAGGATGAAAACCACCCTTACACGTAATACTATGGAGCGTTTTATATTCACTTTTCTACCTCGATTTTGATCGGCGGTTGATTCAATTCAAATAATCCCTGAGCTTCCACTCTTTTTGCGACTTCAGATTGCATACTGCTCAGCATGATTTCGGCTTCCAGCGTAGTCACATCGGCTCGCAAGTCACCCACTTCCTGCTGCGCTTTCTCGATTTTTCGGACCATATTTTCTGCCCGGTGATTGCTCCAGATATAGATCAGGGCAATAAACGCCACAAATCCAACCGGCGGAACCAACTGAACCGGCACTCCTTCTCCAAGAATTCCGGTCACGTCCAGCTTCTCTTCGATCCAGGTAAAAATGGTCTTTCGAGAACCTCCTTTTTGGCTGCTCCCGGCTTTCAGTTTGCTTTTGAAAGTGTTTTGACTCATTTATCTGTTCTTTTAGCTATTCTCAGTTTGGCACTTCTTGCTCTTGGGTTTCTAACAACTTCTTCTTCATCTGCCACTATTGCTCCCCGGGTCAACGGCTCCAGAGGACGGATCAGGTTTCCGTAAAAATCTTTCTCAACCTCTCCCTGGAATCTCCCCTTGATCATCAGGTTTTTCACCAGCCTGTCCTCTAGACTATGGTAACTCATGACCACCAATCTGCCTTCCGGCTTCAACAGGTCCAGAGAATCCATCAGCAAATCCTCCAATGCCCCGATCTCATCGTTTACTTCAATTCTCAAGGCCTGAAATACCTGAGCGAAGTATTTGAACTCCTTCCCTCGCGGGGCATATTTTTTAAGAAAAGCGGTGAAGCCTTCTGTCGTTTCAAAGGGTCTCGCAGCCCGTTCGGCTACGATTGATTGTGCCAGTGTTTTGGCGTTTTTGATCTCCCCATAGATTCCGAAAATCTTGTGAAGCTTTCCTTCGTCGTAGGTATTGAGCACCTCTTTGGCAGAAACCTCATCTGACTGATTCATTCTCATATCCAGATCTCCGCTGAACCTTGTGGAGAAACCTCTGCTCGGTTCGTCAATCTGATGAGATGAAATCCCCAAATCTGCCAAAATCCCATCCACTTGCTTCACTCCGTAGAGCCTCAGGTATTTTTTGATATCCCTGAAATTGGCCGACACAAAAGTGAACTTGTCGCTTTTCGGGATATTGGCCTCAGCATCAGCATCCTGATCGAATCCATATAAGTGGCCTTTGTCCAAATGCTTCAAGATTTCTCTCGAATGACCCCCTCCGCCAAAAGTGACATCGACATAAATCCCGTTGGGATCAATAGCTAAGCCTTCAGTGCATTGGGCAAGCATCACTGGGATATGGTAAGGAGACTCTGTCATAGTTTCAGGAGAGATATTTTTCCATCAAACTTGACAGGTCAGCCGGATCAGCAATGATGTTTTGCAGATATTTTTCAGGATTCCAGATTTCAATTCTACTTCCCATGCCTACCACTATCAGGTCTTTTTCTAATCCTGCATATGTCTGGTAAAGCTTTGGCAACAACAGTCTTCCCGTACTATCCAACTCCACTTCCACGCTGCTGATGAAAAAAGAACGCTGAAGCATTCGCTGCTCAGCATTATTGATTGAAAGTGATTTTACCTGATTTTCCAGCTTTTTGTACTCAATCATCGGGTAGAGGGCTAGGCATTTGTCCTCGGCCATTCTGAGCATAAGCGTGCTTCCGTTAGCCTCCGGAATTGCCGCCTTTATTTTGGCTGGCAAGACCAGACGCCCTTTGGGATCCAGCTTACATTCATATTGACTATTAAACATCGCGCTCTTGAAATGATCAGTTTATGGTAAAAACAAAAGTAATAAAATGAGATTCAGATTTTACCACTTTCCCCCACTTTTTCCCACTTTGATTTAAAAGTAGCCAAAAGTTTCATTCAACCCAATATTTATCGAAAAATTTCAGGGATTTTTTTACTGATAGTCAACCAATTACCAAAGATTCCGACTTGGCAAAAAAATGCCCAAAATGGCCTGATTTTCCACATTTTAGGAGTAATTGAAGGCTACATCGCGAACAAATGAATCAACTTGGGGAAAAAAGTGGGAGGATTTCCCATAGATTTTCAAATGCTGCTCAAAAAGTGGGGCAAAATCCCTAAGTCTGCCACTTTCTCCTGAAAATCATGCACGGTAAATTAATTATTGAAATTAGCTTTGCCTCTTCTCAAAAATTTATGAAAAACATCCTGGTCATTATCCTGATAACATTAGCCTTCGCTTGCTCTAATCCACCCAAATCAGAAGTTGATTTCTCCGGAAACTGGCATGCATATCTGGATATTTCGCCTGACCGGATTCCCTTCGGATTGAGCCTGGAAAAAAGAGATGGTGAGGTGATCGCTATTCTTCAAAATGATACAGAACGCCTCGAATTCAAAGAGGTAACGGTTACCGTTGACAGTCTGAAAATCGTGTTGGATACCTTTGATGCTGAGATCAATGCAAAAATGAATTCCGAAGGAGGAATTGAAGGGATCTTCCACCGAAACTATCAGGCTGAATACAAATTGAATCTTTTTGCAGTGCGAAATGGAGACACCCGTTTTCCGGTTTTTGATTCACCTACTGTCGATTTTAGTGGTGGTTGGGAAACGACATTTATTCGGAATGACAGCAGTATTTACAAAGCGATCGGGAATTTGCGCCAGGAGGGAAATCAGCTCTTTGGTACCTTCATTACGAGCACAGGAGATTACCGGTTTTTAGAAGGAAATGTAAGCGGGAACGAGTTTTGGCTAAGCGCATTTGACGGAGGTCATGCTTTCTTTTTCACTGGAAAACTGGGTGCATCAGGAAAAATAATCGGCAGATTTAGGTCAGGTCCAAGCTATACCGAAGGCATTGAAGCAGTGAGAAACGAATCCTTTGAACTCCCGGATGCCAACACATTAACGCAACTTAAACCGGGATTTGAGAAGCTGGAATTCAGCTTTCCGGATGCAAATGGTCAGCTTGTTTCCCTCAACGATCCAAGATTCGAAAACAAAATTGTACTCGTTCAACTCTTCGGAACCTGGTGCATCAATTGCCTGGACGAGACAAAATTCCTGATCCCTTGGTATGAGAAAAACAAGGAAGCGGGAGTTGAAGTAATTGGCCTTGCATTCGAAGCAAAACCCGAATTTGAATATGCATCTGCCCGGGTGAAAAAATATCAGGATCGCTTATCAGTTCCTTATCCGCTCCTGATCGCTGGTGAATTTGACAAAGAAAAAGCTGCGAAAGCCCTTCCTGCTTTAGACGCAGTGATCGCATTTCCAACCCTACTCTATTTGGACAAAAATCATCGGGTTCGGAGAATTAATACCGGATTTACCGGTCCGGGGACTGGCGAAAACTATGGTCGCTGGATCGAGCAGCATGAACTTTTTGTAAAGAAGATGCTGGAGGAAGAGTGATTTTGTTAATTCGCCTGATCCAAAATTCATTGCACACTTTTTTAACCAACTCATTATTCTTCATAAAAAATAGAGTCTCCGAAAGACCCCTATTGTGTTAATCTCTCCTTAAATTCTCTAGACCTAAAAAAAGACCTGCCCAACGGACAGGTCTTTTTCAAAAGCATCAACACACAATTAATTATCTTTTTTCTTAAATTCTTCTTCTAGCTTTTGCTGGAACTCCTCCATTTTCTTGGCATTCTCCTTCTGCCATTCTTCCATTTTTCGCTGAAATTCTTCGAGTTTAGGTTGCTGCTCTTTTTCCCAGATTTTCATTTTTTCTTCGAATTCCTTCATTTTGGGTCCCTGGGCTTTTTCCCATTCCTGGATTTTCATTTCAAACTCCTTCATTTTAGGTTCGTTCGACTTCTCCCATTCTTTCATTTTGAGCTCAAATTCTTTCATTTTTGGCTCAAATTCCTTTGCCCATTCCTCGCTTTTTTTGGCCCATTCTTCAGCTTTTATTTCGGCCATTTTAGCCCATTCTTCACTTTTTTTAGCCCATTTCTCACGTTCTTCCGGAGTCATTTTTGTCGTGTCTGAATAGATGAAAACACTTGGGCTATCCTCATCAAAATTAAAAATCATGGGTGCCATCGGAGGCATTGCAACCATAGGCTCGATCATTAACGGGGCCATGGCTGTAAACATATCCGCTGGAAAGACCGGCGGGGATACAAAACCTTCAGGAAAAACAGGGGCTTCCGCTAATTCCAAAAGGGGCATCTCACTCCAATTAAAATCCGGAGAACCTCTGAAAACATAATTAGATTCACTATTTATAATAATGGTATCATCTTCAGTGATAAGGGTATCTCCTTTGATTTCAAATCGATAAGTCCCCTTTCCATCCATCTTGATAACCGATCCGCCGGAACCGTTCCAAATCATCGGACTATCACCATCGAGAATAATTATCCTTTTTTCCTTTTTCGAATCCGCAGTATCTGCCAAAGGAGCAGGGGTTGCAATAGGGAAAACCGCAGCGATTGGATGTGGATTTGCAGCTGGCGCAATGGAAGCGAGAGGTTTGATTTTTTCTGCAGGTGCCGGAGCGTCCTGCTGAGCGGAAGCCATCAGGCCGGCGCTGAGAAGAAGGGTAAGTAGCATGGGTAGTGAAATAATAGGGTTTTGTGGATAATTTTGCGCCGGATAGCCCAGCATTCTTTTGATACGTTGGAGTGTTGGATTTCTCTGTTTTCCTGCAGCAAGAGCGAGTTCGGGAGGATTTTGCTTCGCAAAGTTCAGAACTTCAGCCAACGCATAAGCCAATTCCTTCGGGGAAATTCCAGCCTGAACAACCAAATCGTCAGCGGCATTTTCTCTCAATTCTTTGACTGTCTGACTCATCCACCAATAGCATGGATGATAGAAGAAAACCACCTCAAGTCCGGATTGCAGCAAATTCGCGAGGTAATCATTTCGCTTCACATGAGCGAGTTCGTGTGCTATGATCGCTTCCAACTGAGCAGATGAAAGATGAAAAATCAATCCTGCGGGAATCAGAATAATAGGTTTGAGAAATCCGAAAGTGATGGGAGATTGGCCGACTTGAGTGATTCGAAGTGCAGGGATCTTATCGATGCCAAGCTTTCCGCTAAGTCTGTAAAGCATCTTTTCCAATTGGAAATCATTGGGTTCGGAGGAAGACTTACGCATGGTTCTAAGCTCAGAAAGGCTATTGACCAAGCGGAACATGAACAGAAGTGCTCCCAAAAACCAGATATTGACCAGAAGCGGTAATTGGATCTCAATCCAATTCACCAGATTTTGAATACTGCTCTCAATGCTTACTTCCTGAGAACTTACAGCCTGATCCAGAAAAATCACCTGCAATGGATTCGGATTTTGTGAAGAACCTGGACTGAAAAGAGAGTATTCATATAAAAAAGTCCCGACGGCAACTATCAAACTCAAGCCCATTCCGCCAAGTGCTAACTTGTACTTGAAGTCAGGACTTTTGCTTTGCATGATACGAAGCGCAATCCAAAGCAAACCTGCTATTAAAATGAGTTGCCAGACAGAATGCACCAGCGTCCAGCCCAGCGCATACAAGAGGTTTTCAGGAATCCAGTCGTTCAAAAGTTTCATTTTGCGGTGTTTTCAAGTTGGTCTAAAAATGCACGAATCTCATCCAATTCCACTTTGGAAGGATTTTCCTGTCCCAAGGCTTGCATCACGAGCTTTTGCGCGGATCCGCCAAAGGCCGTTGTCACCAGATTTTTCAAAAGAGATTTCTGAGTCTCTTTCTGATTGGTGGCAGGCTTGTAAATATGTGATCGGTTTTCTTCGTCACGGCTCACCATTCCTTTTGCATGCATAATTTGCATGATCTTCAAGGTTGTAGTGTAGCCAGTGTCTTTTGTCTCCGCGAGTCGCTCGTGAATCTGTCTCACGCTTGCTTCTTTCAGTTCCCATAAAAGGGAAAGAATCTCTAATTCTGCTTCGGTTGGTTTGCTCATGGGAGGTTGTACGATTACTTTCGTATCAAAGTTATACGAAGAGTATCGTAATTTCAAAAAATCTACGAAAATAATCGTATTAAAAAGTGTTAAATGCTTCTATTCAATTCATTACTTCAACTTTTGAATTGCTTTTTCTCCTTTTCTCTCCAATCCAGCACGAAAAATCTCTGCAATCAAAGGCCAGGTTCCGGCGATTTTGGCGAGAAGACCACGAGATTCAGGGATGCAAACCAATGGTCTTGGCTTTTCCATCAATTTCAAAAGAATGCGGGTGACATCCTCGGGTTGAAGTACTTTTTTGGGTCCGGAGAAAGTAAGTTTTGTTTCCTCAGGATAATCCAACTGCAAGTCTAGCATGGGGGTAGCAACCAAATCCGGGCAAACGACCGATATATCAACTCCAAACTTTCGAAACTCAGCCGCTGCTGCCAGACTAAATCCCCTGATGGCAAATTTGGAAGCGCTGTACAAGCTCATCCCTGAAACAGGCGCTAAACCAGCGAGCGAGGAAATGTTAATAATATGCCCAAACTCCTGATTCTTCATTTCTGCCCCAATGATTTTGGTTCCGAGAATACTTCCTTTTGTATTGATGTCAAGATGAAAGTCGATGTCGCTTAGGTCGAAATCAGAAACAAAGCCGGGCCGGATCACTCCTGCACAATTAAACAAATGAGAAATGGGCCTTCCCAATTCTTTAGCTATTTCCACTGCTACAAACCAAGTTTCAGGTTTTGAAACATCTCCTTCAAGGATTCGAAGGGTTTGGCTCTCTTGAAAATTTTGCCTCAGCAAGTTTTTATTCAAATCCAGAAGCAGCAATTCATGCCCATTCTGAAGTAACGTTTTGGCTAAATGAAGCCCTATGCCACTTCCGGCACCGGAAATCAGGATCAAATGTGGATTCATGGAAACGGAGTGAAGAAGTTAATATAGGAATATTTCCAAGCATTGGAACTTTCCTTCGTCTCCAATTAGTTGTCTATACATATATTTTTGAAAACTAAACCAACATCATAAGATGAGTACCAAGCAAGCGCTTTTACAACCCATTATTGTGGGTGATTTAGAATTAAAAAACAGAGTTTGGATGGCTCCAATGACCAGAAGCCGTGCAGCAAACGCTGAAAACAAACCTTTTGAGATTCATGCAGACTATTACAGACAGCGTGCTTCTGCAGGTTTGATCATTTCCGAAGGTTCACAAGTCTCAGAAATAGGAGTCGGCTACATCAACACACCCGGTATCTATTCCGCTGAACAAGTGGAAGGCTGGAAAAAAGTGACTGAAGCGGTTCACGAAGAAGGCGGACATATTTTCATTCAGCTTTGGCATGTGGGGAGAATTTCGCACCCGGATTTCCACAATGGAGAACTTCCTTTGGCACCATCTGCCATCAATCCTGTCGCAAAATCTTACACCCCACAGGGCTTCAAGGATACAGTTGTTCCGAAAGAAATGACTCTTGCGGACATCAAGAAGACAATCCAAGATTTCAAAAACGGAGCAAAAAACGCGATGGAAGCTGGTTTTGACGGAATAGAAATCCACTCATCCAATGGCTATTTGTTGCATCAGTTTTTCAACGCAACTTCCAACACAAGAACGGACGAGTATGGTGGAAGCATTGAAAACAGAGCCAAAATCCTTTTCGAAATTATCGACGCAATCAAAGAAGTGATGCCTGAAAATCGGATCGGAGTGAGACTCAATCCATCCTTGAATGGAGTATTTGGCATGGAAGCAGACGAGGAGACTATTCCGACATTTGACTACATCATCTCAAAGTTAAATGATTACAAATTGTCTTACTTGCACCTTTCTGAGCCATTTACAGATGTTTCTGCCATTCCATATCTGGTAACCAACATCGCAAAAAGATACCGCCCGATGTACAAAGGCACACTTGTGATTAATAATGCTTTTGACCAGAAAAAAGGGAATCAAGTGATTGAGGATGGACTTGCAGATGCAGTTGCTTTCGGAAAGCCATTTATTTCCAATCCGGATCTCGTGGAGCGATTCGCCGAAAACGCTGAACTCGCAGCTTGGGATCAAAACACATTCTATACTCCGGGGGAAAAAGGGTTTACTGATTACCCCGTATTTGAAGAAGCAAAAGTTGATTAATTCACCCAAAGGCCGGATTTTCCGGCCTTTTCTTTATTTTTAGCCTATGTGTTTGGTAGCAATCTCCTGGCAAAATCATCCGGAATTCCCCCTTATCATCAGTGCAAATCGGGATGAATTTTTTGAGCGGCCGACGGCAGCGATGCATCTATGGGAATCTGGCTTCTATGGAGGAAAAGACCTCCGAAGCGGAGGAACATGGCTTGGTTTTCACCCAAATGGAAGATGGTCTTTGCTTACGAATTACAGGGATTTCACCCAATCAAGAAAGGCAGAAATCAGTCGTGGGAAACTGGTTCAGGATTTTGTCGAAGGACAATCCAATCCGGAAGAATACCTTCGGAAAATTCAATCCGAAATGGATCGATACGATGGTTTCAATTTGCTTGTTTCGGATGGCAACAAACTTTTCTACTTGAGCAATTTTGGAGAAAAGATCGAAGAAATCCATCCCGGGATCCATGGACTCAGCAATGGTCTGATCAATGATCCCTGGCCAAAAATTGAACTTGCCAAAACGCAATTAGCCCAAATTCTTCAGGCTGATATTTCCGAAGGAAAACTTCTCGAAATCCTGAAATCAACCGAAAAGCATCCACTAGAATCGCTTCCCAAAACTGGAGTTTCTTCGGAAATGGAAATCGGACTTTCTTCCCAATTAATCAGGCTGGGAGAAAACTACGGGACGGTTTCCTCCACAGCAGTACTTCAACATAAATCCGGTTTAACCCACCTTAAAGAGCGAACTTTCCAATGGGACTTCACCAAATTTGAAGACCTCGATTTCACTTTTCAAATCAACCAACCTGTTTAAACCTCATGGAAAAAATATACTATGTATTAATTATCGGAGGCGGACCGATCGGCTTAGCCTGTGGAGTGGAAGCGCAAAAAGCCGGCTTGGATTATCTGATTTTGGAGAAAGGCGCCTTGACCAATTCAATCTTCAACTATCCGGTCAACATGACTTTCTTCTCAACGTCAGACAGATTGGAAATGGCAAATATTCCCTTCATGTCCGTAGGTGTAAAACCTACCCGAACTGAAGCTTTGGAATATTACCGCAGGATCTATTTCCACTTCAAGCTGAAAGTCAAGCTGTACGAATCGGTCCAGACTTTGGAAAAAAGTGGCGAACTTTTTCACATCAAAACATCCAAAGGAGATTACCAGACAAGGAAAATAGTCTTGGCAACAGGATTCTATGATCTTCCCAATCTGATGAATGTGCCGGGTGAGGACTTGCCGAAAGTTCACCATTATTATAAAGAGCCATGGCCATTTATCGCTCAGAAAGTGTTGGTGGTCGGCGGGGCAAATTCCGCAGTGGATGCCGCGCTGGAAACCTGGCGAAAAGGGGCAGAAGTCACCATGGTTTTGCTTGGAGATGAGGTAGATGAAAATGTCAAATACTGGGTGAGACCCGATATCGTCAACCGGATCAAAGAAGGTTCCATTAAGGCTTTTACCAAATCAAAAGTCAAAGAAATAAGAGCTCATGAGGTGGTGATTGCTACTCCTGAAGGAGATGTCACGATCGCAAATGACTTTGTGCTGGCGATGACGGGCTACAAACCCAACTTCTCCTTGCTGGATCAATTGGGAGTGGAAATGAGTCTCGACGAAAAGCGTCAGCCTTGCTACGACCACACCAATCAGGAATCCAACGTGCCCGGAGTTTACCTTGCGGGTGTCGTGTGCGGAGGACTGAATACCAGAGAGTTCTTTATCGAAAACAGCATCGTGCATGCAGAAGCGATCATGAATGACATCATTGGGAAACTGGGAAAACCCGAATTATAATTCTTCGAATTTACTCCCTAACAGAAGTAAAAAGATGAAAAAACCTGATCTCACTTCCCCTTTTCGACTTCAGCCTTTTGCATGGCTAAATCTCTTACCTTTGTGATTCATTATGAAGAAGAAACCATTCTCCGTTGTCTATGAAGACAACCACCTCATAGTAGTCAACAAAGCCGCAGGGATTTTGGTCCAGGGCGACAAAACCGGCGACAAAACGCTGATCGACTACCTCAAAGAATACATTGCCAAGAAATACGATAAGCCGGGAGCGGTTTTCCTCCATCCCATTCACCGCCTGGATCGACCTGTAAGCGGATTGGTAGCTTTTGCACGTACCTCCAAAGGACTCGAGCGAATGATGGAGCTTTTCCGCAAGCGCGATATTCATAAAGTATATTGGGCCTTGGTAAAAAGAAGACCAAAAGACGAATCAGGAAAACTTACCCATTGGCTGACTAAAGACGAACAAAAAAATGTCGTCACTGCCCATGACGAAGAAGTTCCGGGTTCACAGAAGGCCGAACTCAATTACAAAACGCTCGGCTATATGAATGACCACTGGTTGCTGGAAGTACGTCCGGTTTCAGGTCGTCCGCATCAGATTCGTGTGCAGTTAGCCTCTATGGGTTGCCCGATCCGCGGAGATGTGAAGTACGGTTTCCCAAAGCCAAATCAGGACGGAAGCATTAACCTGCATGCATTCCATTTGATTTTCGTTCATCCGATCCGAAAGGAAAAACTGTTTTTGCGCGCAGCTTTGCCGGAAGAGAAATTCTGGGAGCAATTCCTCGAATTCGAAGAAATAAGATCCAAAGATCAGGATCTGAATAATACGTTTTCGGGATAAAGTACTGAAATACACTTCGTGAAATACGCTTTCGCGAGATAAGTCCCGCTGCGCTGGACGAATTATGCTTCGCGAAAAATCGTCCCATCGCGATTTGAAAAAGTTTTCATCGTGTATTTCTTCCGCCGCAGGCGGATATATTTCGATTATATTTCGCGAAGCGTATCTCTTTCAAATATGAAAAACCTCCTCCTCCTTTTCGCAGGAATCCTGCTTTTTGCTGCTTGCTCCACCAAGCAAACCTCAAAAACAATCTACATTGTCCGCCACGCAGAAAAGCAATTGGTCGGAAACGATCCGGAGCTGGCCCAGTCTGGGCAATTAAGAGCTAAGAAACTCGCAGAAATCCTTGCCGACAAGAATATCAAGCATGTCTATAGTACAGATTATGTCAGAACTCGCTCTACTGCTGCACCGACTGCGGATGCAGCAGGACTGACAATTGAGATCTATGATCCCAAAAACCACGATGCACTTGTGGAGAAAATCAGGAATCAGGAGGGAAATGTGTTGGTAGTCGGTCATAGCAATACCGTCAATCAGTTAGCTAATTATTTTGTTGGAGACGGTGAAAAATACGGCGATCTCACTGATCTGGAGTACGATTATATTTTTGAAGTGACCCTTGACGGCAGCTCGTCAAGCGTAGTCCGTAAACTCTACAAGGATTTTTAAAATCTTATTTTTCATCCCAATCGCAATTCTTTTATCTTGAAAAAGAAAGAAGAAGGAATTGATGAAAAGGGATGAAAACCTCGGCCAACTAGCCAACAAAACTAAAATCTGGGACATTGCAGTAATCGGCGGAGGATCGTCCGGTCTGGGTGTGGCGCTCGATGCCATATCCAGAGGATTGTCCGTTCTATTGCTGGAGAAAGCTGATTTTGCAAAAGGCACTTCCAGCCGAAGCACCAAACTCCTTCATGGAGGTGTGCGCTACCTGGCTCAGGGCGACGTAATGCTTGTGCTCGAGGCGTTGAAAGAACGGGGAAGGCTGCTTCAAAACGCCCCCCATCTCGCCCATCTTCAACCTTTCATCATTCCTGTCTATACCTGGTGGGATCGCTTTCAATACAGCGCCGGTCTGAAAATTTACGATTGGATGGCCGGAAGCCTCCGACTTGGAAAATCCAGATTTATTTCCAAAAAAGAAACAATCGACCGCCTTCCGGCAATCCTGCAAAAAGGATTAATCGGAGGAATCGTCTATTTCGACGGGCAGTTTGACGATGCCAGACTTGCTGTGAACATCGCCCAAACAGCAGATGAAGCCGGTGCTTGTATTCTCAACTACATGAAGGTTTCCTCACTTTCTAAAAACGAAGCAGGAAAAATCACGGGACTGATAGTCACAGACGAACTCTCCGGAAAAAAATATCCTATCCATGCTAAAATGGTCGTCAACGCAACCGGAGTTTTTGCAGATAAAATACTGCAAATGGATAATCCCGAAGCGGCAAAAATGATACAACCAAGTCAGGGAATTCACCTCGTGGTGGACATGGATTTTCTTGGAGGAAAAGATGCGTTGATGATTCCCAAAACCCGGGACGGACGGGTACTTTTTGCTGTGCCATGGCATGGAAAATTAGTGCTTGGCACCACAGATACACTTCGTGAAAAACCCAAACTTGAACCCGAAGCCCTGCAAAAAGAAATTGATTTTGTGCTGGAAACTGCCGGAGGATATTTGACCAGAAAACCAACCCGGGATGATGTGAGGGCTGTTTATGCAGGGTTGAGACCTTTGGCCAGACCCAAAGAAGGAAGCACCAAAACCAAGGAAATATCCAGATCCCACAAAGTGATAGTTTCCGAAAGTGGTCTTGTTACCTTAACCGGGGGTAAGTGGACGACTTTCCGGAAAATGGGCGAAGATACAGTTTCCTATTTCACCCAAATCACCGGGGAAAAGCTGGAAAAAAGCCAATCGATGGATATGAAAATCCACGGATTCACCAATGAGAAAGTAAAAGGCCACTGGGAGATTTATGGTGCTGATGCAGTAGCAATTAGAAAGCTCGTGGAGGAAAATCCAGAATGGTCATCGCCCATCCATCCTGATTTCCCAAATATTGGTGCAGAAGTAATCTGGGCTGTTCGCCAGGAAATGGCAGTAAAGGTGGAAGATGTGCTATCCAGAAGAATTCGTATTTTGATCCTCGATGCTCAGGCTGCGATTGATTCTGCGGAAAAAGTGGCCAGGATTATGGCTTCAGAACTTAATAAGGATGAATCCTGGATTGAAAAAGAGCTGACTGATTTTAAAAATGTGGCGGCGAAATATTTGATTAAATCCTAGTTTTTGAAGAGTGTCAGAGGAACGATTAACCCTTAACGATTAACCCATTAACCCAAAATGACCCAAACCAAACCTTACCTGATGGCCCTGGACCAAGGCACGACCAGTTCCAGAGCTATTATTTTTGACAAAAAAGGACAGATCGTTTCGGTCGCCCAAAAGGATTTCAAGCAATACTTCCCGCAATCAGGCTGGGTGGAACACGATCCCCAGGAAATCTGGACCAGCCAGTCCTCAGTCATGATAGAATGTCTCGTCAACAAAGGAATTCGAGCAGACCAAATCGCTGGAATCGGCATCACAAACCAACGCGAAACCACCATTGTATGGGATCGAAAAACCGGAAAAGCCATTCACAAAGCCATTGTCTGGCAGGATCGACGGACTGCAGGGTTTTGCAATGAGCTTAAGGAAAAAGGACATGCCGAACTCATCGCTTCCAAGACAGGACTCATCATCGATGCGTATTTTTCAGCTACTAAAATCCGATGGATTCTGAACAACGTGGAAGGTGCAAGAGCCAGAGCTGAGGCGGGGGAATTGGCATTTGGTACGGTAGATTCCTGGCTGGTTTGGAACTTGACTTCAGGCAAAAACCACCTTACTGATATCACCAATGCCAGTCGGACAATGCTCTACAATATCCATTCCCAGGAATGGGATCAGGAACTGCTTGATTTATTTGAAATTCCTTCTTCTCTTTTACCGGAGGTGAAAAGCTGCAGCGAGGTTTACTGCGAAACCGCCGGAGATGTGTTGAGTGTAAAAATCCCGATCGCCGGAATTGCAGGTGATCAGCAGGCGGCACTTTTTGGTCAACTCTGCACAGAGCCGGGAATGGCAAAAACCACCTACGGAACAGGATGCTTCTTGGTGATGAATACCGGCAAAGAAGCGGTTCGATCCAAAAATCAACTGCTAACAACTGTTGCCTGGAAGATTGGCGATGAGATTAATTACGCATTGGAAGGATCGGTTTTCATTGGAGGAGCTGCCATTCAATGGCTTCGGGATGGAATCGGACTTTTGGGCAATGCAAATGAAAGCGAAAAGTTGGCTATGAGCTTAAAGGATAACGACGGTGTTTACTTCGTGCCGGCATTGGCAGGACTCGGAGCACCACATTGGGATCAGGATGCTCGCGGTGCTTTCTTCGGGATTACCCGAGGTACGACTATCGCACACATGACCCGAGCAGCTTTGGAAGCAATCGCTTATCAAGTTTATGATGTGCTGAAAGCAATGGAAAAAGAAAGCGGAAAACCCACACAGGAATTACGCGTCGATGGCGGTGCTACTGCCAACAACTTCCTGATGCAGTTTCAGGCTGATCTGCTTGGCTGCGAAATCAAACGACCACAAATCATAGAAACTACAGCAATCGGTGCGGCTTTTCTTGCCGGATTGGCACTTGGATTCTGGGAAAGTCAGGAAGAAATCCAGTCACTCTGGACAGCAGACAGAAGTTTCACTCCTAATATGGATTCTGAACATCGGAAAAAATTGATTCATTTTTGGCACAAGGCAGTTGACCGCTCTAAAAACTGGGTAGAATCAGACCAATAGAAAATGAATTCTTTCATCGATTTATACACTGAAAGCTGTTTCCCCAAAACCGCTAAAACAACCCTATCCACAGAAGAATAATATGAATCCATTCGTAGCAGAATTAATAGGAACCGCCATCCTCATCTTGTTAGGTTCCGGAGTAGTTGCCAACGTTTTACTTCCCAAAACCAAGGGACATGCAGGTGGCTTAATCGCAATCACAACAGCATGGGCCTTGGCGGTTTTTGTGGGGGTAGTAGTTGCTGGACCTTACAGCGGAGCACATCTGAATCCGGCTGTGACAATCGGGTTAGCATTAGTAGGAAAGTTTGAGTGGGCTTTGGCACCTGGCTACATACTCGCCCAACTCATCGGGGCTATGATCGGATCATTTTTGGCATGGCTGATGTATCGGGAGCATTTTGATCTGGAAGAAAATCCGGGACTGAAAAAGGCTCCATTCTGTACAGATCCTGCCATTCGCAATTTCTCCACTAGCGTCACTTCCGAAATCATCGGCACGTTTGTACTCATATTTGTCATCCTTTATATCTCCGGAGGAAAATTAGAAGACGCCAACTCAACTCCGATCGGATTGGGTTCTGTGGGAGCTTTGCCGGTGGCATTT
Organism: Algoriphagus sp.; assembly: GCA_029945945.1. Lineage (GTDB taxonomy): Bacteria > Bacteroidota > Bacteroidia > Cytophagales > Cyclobacteriaceae > Algoriphagus. Next base: position 205,205 of record JAQSDM010000011.1, read on the forward strand.
TTGGTTTGGGTAATCGGACTTTCTCTTGGTGGCACGACAGGATACGCCATCAATCCAGCCCGTGACTTGGGCCCGAGGATCATGCATTCCATTCTTCCCATCAAAGGAAAAGGAAGTTCGGATTGGGGTTACGCATGGGTACCGATTGTCGGTCCAATCGTCGGTTGTGCGCTTGCTGCCGGTTTGTATTTAATGGTTGGGAGTTGATTAGGAAGGCAAGTACGCTTTTTACCAGTTGGAGAATTCTGTTAGAATAATTGGCCTGAAGACCCAAGAGATCAAAACCTCCGTATTCCAATGTTTTCACTTGTTCAAACAGTTTATTTGCAGATTACGGATTCTCAAGAAAGCAATTCATAAATAGGAAAACCTCTTTCTCTAATCGAAACACCCTGAAGACTTAGAAAAAAGCTGGGACATCCCAAAACATGTAATTTTGGGAATTACGAAATTTTGAAATCTCTGAAAAATTAAAAAGGCTGAAATCGGGAAGATTTCAGCCTTTTTAATTTTACAGCTCCCAGCCCTCAAACTTCTTACTTCAAAATCTCTCTTGAAATCACCAGTTTTTGGATCTCGGAAGTTCCTTCTCCTATCGTACAAAGCTTACAATCACGGTAGTATTTTTCCACCGGATAATCCTTGGTGAATCCGTATCCACCGAAAATTTGAACAGCCTCATTGGAAACTGAAACTGAAACTTCGGAAGCGTATAACTTTGCCTGAGCTCCGGCAAGGGTTACTTTTTCTCCCCGGTTTTTGAGATCTGCTGCTTTGAAAGTCAACAATTTTGCAGCCTCGACCTGAGTAGCCATATCGGCCAGTTTGAAGGAAATTCCCTGAAATTGGCTGATAGGTTTATTGAATTGCTGACGTTCTTTAGAGTATTGGATGGAAGCTTCAAGTGCTCCTTCGGCAATTCCCAGAGAAAGCGCAGCGATGGAGATTCGGCCACCATCGAGGACTTTCATGGATTGGATAAAACCTTCTCCTACTTCACCCAATACCTGGCTTTCATGAATTCGGCAATCGGTAAAAATCATTTCCGCAGTTTCAGAAGCTCTCATCCCCAGCTTGTCTTCAGTACGGCCGCCGGCAAAACCTGGAGTTCCTCTTTCAACAATAAAGGCTGTCATTCCATGCGAGTCGCCAACTTCCCCGGTTCGGGCAATAACTACCGCCACATCTCCTGAAACTCCGTGTGTGATGAAGTTTTTAGCACCGTTGAGCACAAAATGTTCTCCGTCTCTGATTGCCACGGTTCGCATATTTCCGGCATCCGAACCTGTGTTGGGCTCGGTAAGTCCCCAGGCACCCAGCCATTCGCAGGTTGCAAGTTTAGGGAGGTATTTCTGCTTTTGCTCTGCATTGCCAAACGCCATAATATGTCCGGTACAAAGGGAATTATGAGCGGCCATGGAAAGTCCGATGGACGGATCAAGCTTGGAAAGCTCTACGATTGCGGTCACATATTCAAAGTAACCAAACCCTGAACCTCCGTATTCGGAAGGAACCAAAACTCCCATCAGGCCGAGTTCTCCAAGTTTTTTGAAAACTTCAATGGGGAAAAATTGCCTGTCGTCCCAGTCCTTCCGGAATGGGGTAATCTCTTTCGCACCAAAATCCCTGATCATTTGGGCGATCATCTTTTGGTTTTCGTTTTCGTTAAAATCTGGCATTAATGTGATTGTTTGGGTTTACATCTGATCTATCAGAACCTTAAGATTCAGAATAAGTTCGGCTTCAGCAAATCAGTGATTTTGATATAAAATTTGCCAGAAGTACACATTCAGGGATGTTTCAATAAGACGATGAGACTTATGAAAGAGTTTTCAAAGTGTTCTTGATGTTAAAACCCCTTAAAATTCTCATTTAACTTCCCAAAGTATTTTGACTTATTTTATTCAGAGCCAAACTTTTATGAAAACTCAGTCTAGGCAAATTCCCAAAATGAAGAAGAAAATCTGATAACAAGATCGTAAAAAACAATTACTAGCTTAATTCTTGTCTTAAGAAGTACTTCAACACATTCTCCCTCTTAAAATGAAAATATCCCTTCTTTTGATTTTAACCTTTTTGGTTACTGGGTTTTCTGCAAAAGCTCAGTTTTCGGAGAACAATAGTCTCTATCTCGGAACAGGATTTTCCGTGGGAAATTATAAGGGTATGGACATCAATTTCAATTACGCTTCGCAAAGAAACTGGTCAGCTCAATTTGGAATAAAATCAGTGTCCCGAGAGGCGGAAAACAGACCTGCTGATTTTTTCGGAGGAGTACTTGGGCTCGTTACCCGTGGATTTACTGATCCGGAGGACAAAATCACCAGCTATCAGTTCCTTGGCGGAAAAATGCTTCTCTTAAGTGAATCAAACATTTCCACCCGTTTGAATTTGCTTACAGGCCCTACCATCAATCGATTTCAAAAATCCGTGAATTTTGAAAAAAACTTTACCGCGGGAGGAGTTTTAACAGGCACTTACACTTTTGAAAAGGAGAAAAGTTCCGGTATGGGCTGGATGGTAAAGCCTACTTTGGAAGTCACATTTGGAAAGGCAATCGGATTAGGCTTTAATCCTTACGTGCATTTCAATTCGGTTGATTTTTCCTATGGATTCGATATTCAGCTTCTTATCGGAATCCTTCAGCCTTCTAAACAATTTAATCGGTAAAACTCGCTGTTCGCTTTTCGAGATTTGAAATCTCGACCTTCATTAATACCAGGATTTGCAATCCTAATCAATCTCCAATACTACCAACTCGTCGGCTTGTAATCCTTGAGAAACTTCCCGCACCAATGCTTCCCGGTATTGATCCCGTCAAACAACGGATCCATGACACGGGCTGCCCCATCCACAATATCGAGAGGTGGCTGGAAATCATGCAACTCCTGCTTGATTCGCGCAAGATCTGCAGGATCCTCATCGGTCACCCAGCCTGTATCGACTGCATTGGTATAGATTCCAAACTTCACGAAATCGGAGGCTGAAGTGAGCGTCATCATGTTCAATGCGGCTTTGGCCATATTGGTATGGGGATGTCGGGATTCCTTGTGGAACTGATGGAATTTCCCCTCCATCGCCGACACATTGATAATATGTTTTTTGCCGGTAATCTCCTTTTTCATCAGATTCACCAGCCTGTTACACAACACAAAAGGGGCAACCGAATTGACCAGCTGCACTTCCAGCATTTCGTTAGTATGGATTTCTCCAAGTTTCAGGCGCCAGCTATTGGTTTTCCGCAGGTCCACTTGCTGCAAGTCTGCATCGAGCTTTCCGACAGGAAAAATCTCCTCCGTGCTGATCGAATCGTCAATGCTGTAGGGAATCTGAGTGAGTTTGGCGGAAGAACTCAGACCGATTCCCAGCTGCTTTCCATGCCAGGAAACCGGCAGGTTTTTATATTCTCCTTCGGAAAATCCCTGACTCAACGTCCTCAGCTCCTGCAAGCAGGCATTATGATCTGCCAGCAATAGCTGAGAATCCGCTGAAAGGTCCTTCAGCTCCAGCGTTTCATTGGCCATCAGATGCTGGTAAAATCCAGACGGTCTTCTCACCGTCTGTGCAGCATTGTTGATCAAAACATCCAATCGATCGTATTGCTGCTCAATGAAATTGCAGAAAATCTCCACGCTTGGGATATGTCTGAGGTCCAGGCCATGGATCTTCAGGCGATCTCCCCACTCCTTAAAATCCGGCTCTTTGGCAAAGCGCAAAGCCGAATCCACAGGAAACCGGGTCGTTGCAATCACAGTCGCTCCGGCCCTCAGCATCATCAGCGTGATGTGGTAGCCGATTTTCAATCGGGAACCTGTCACCAAGGCAACTCGCCCGGTTAAGTCAGCGGTTTGAAATCGCTTGGCATAATTGAAATCACCACACTCTGGGCACATCGTGTCGTAGAAATGATGGAGTCTGTTGAATTCAGCTTTGCAGACGTAGCACTCTCGGGGCGATTCCAGAATCACCGCTTTATCGCCTTCCTCTCCGGTCAATTCCAACATCGCCGGTGCAATAAAAATGGAAGACTCACGCGCACTTCTTATCCCCGTCGCATTGCGAGCGTGAATATCTTTGGCAGCAATCTTCTTTCTGTTAACTTTCTTCGCTCCTTTTTTACGCTGCGCTAATTCCTCTTTTCCCGGACGGGAAAATTGTCCTGCGGCCATCAGCAATGCAAGTCTTTGCTCCTTCGGAATATCAAAAATCTGATTGGTATCTGAATTCAGTTTTTCCAAAATGGAAATACACTGATCAATCTCCTCCTGAGTAATTACACTTGGCACTACTTCCTCGCTTTGCTTTTCCAATTTTTCCTGTCTTTGAAGCTGCAAAAGTAGAAATTAAAAAAATGAAAACCTGTGGAACCTCAATCCTGCCCGGATCAGGTTATGTTGAAGTTGTCTGCAAGCCGATCCTTAATCCAGGTTCTTAACTCAATTCCTTCTTCAGGATTTTCCCGGTGGCACTCATCGGCAAGGCATCCATAAACTGGATAATCCTCGGGTATTTATAGGAGGCTATGTTTTCTTTGGTCCAGGCTTTCAGTTCAGATTCGGTAAGGACATGTCCTTTATGAAGTACCACGCAGGCTTTGATTTCTTCGCCAGATTCATCATTCTTCACCCCTATGACTGCAACCATGGAAACCGACTCATGCCTCATGATCACTTCCTCGATTTCCCGAGGATAGACATTCAGTCCCTTTCTGATGATCATTTCCTTGGTTCGATCGACTATGAAAAAGAAGCCCTCTTCATCTTTTATCGCTACATCTCCGGAGTAAAGCCAGCCATCTTTTAAAGTCTGAGCTGTTGCTTCGGGATTATTGTAGTAGCCTTTCATCACGTTATGACCTCGGTAGATCAATTCACCTTTTTCTCCAACAGGCAATTCATTTCCATCGGAATCCACCACTTTCACCTCCACACCCCAGACAGGTGTGCCAACTGAGCCGGGCTTTTTACCAAATTCTTTTTGGTTGAAAGTGACTACGGGAGAACCTTCAGACATTCCATAGCCTTCGAAAATCGGCACCTTGAATTTTGCTTCGAAATTTTCAAGCACAGTCACCGGAAGAGCGGCACCGCCTGAAACACAGGTTTTCAGATTTTTGGCAATCAGTTTTAAATCGAATTTCGTGTTTTCATAATTGAGCAATCCCCAGTACATCGTCGGTACTCCGGCAAAAATTGAAACCTCATGTTTTTGCATGAGGCCAAGAACTTGTTCTGCATCAAAACGAGGCAATAATACACTCGTGGCGCCTTTGCAAAGGCCAGCATTCATCAAAACTGTCATCGCAAAAATGTGAAATAATGGAAGGACTATCAGTTGGATATCTTCATTTTGAAGGGATAAAATATTCACTGAAAGCATGGCGTTAAATGCCAGGTTTGAATGGGAAAGCTCTGCACCTTTTGGTTTTCCGGTAGTGCCCGAAGTGTAAATAATCACAGCCGTATCATCAGCACCTGTCTGAACTGTAGGAAAATCGGCAGGCTGATTTGCCATCAGCATTCCCATTGTTTTGGTTTCCTCGATAGGTGAAGGATCAGTAAGCTGCGGAGTGATTACAAAGAAATGCTCACAAGAATCCACTTTTTGAAAACCTGCAAAACCTTCTTTTGCCATCGGCAAATCGGCTGTCCCTTCAAAACATAAATAAGCTTTCGCTCCGGAATCTTTCAGATGATATTCAATCTCATCCTTTTTCAGGAGCACAGAAAGCGGAACTACAATTGCACCAGCTTTTAAAATCCCAAAATAAACCATCGGGAAATAAGGCAGATTCAGGCAGCTTAGTGCAACACGATCACCGATCTGGATTCCGAATTTTCTCAGGCCATGGGCCACTTTGTTCGCAGCGCCATTGATCTGGGCAAAGCTGAAATGCTTGTCCATAAAAATGAAAGCATCTTTGGTTGGATATTTCCTGGCGCTATCTTCTAATAAGGAGGATAAGTTTATCATCTGTCTGAAAGGTTGAAATTGGGCTTATCAAAAACTAAAGACGAATATGGAATCTACTGATTTTATCCTATATGATTATCCGCACTTCTTCCGATAATGCAAAAAATGAACTGGGAAAGTGGCGGATAATCGTCCACAGACGACAGCCAACAGTCCGATAGCGATCGGACCACACTTGTCCGCTGTATCGGAGCTCATTTGGCTTAGAAGCGATTGCTTTCCCGAAACAAGTTCGGGACCGGCTGTCTTTCTTCCTCGCAAAAACAAGAAATCAAATCACAGAAACCCGAACTTTCTTCTCCTTCAATTTTACATTGTTGACCTTTGGCAGGAGATCTTCAAGCGTTGCTGTTTTCACGCCCACAAAAGCACAATCCGTTTTCAACTCAATTACACCCAACTGATCTTTGGTCAGGTTTCCCTGTTTGAAGAATAACCCGGCGACATCGCCTTTGGAGATTTTATCTTTTCTCCCTCCGGAAATAAACAACGTACTCCATTCCGAAGGTTTTGGAAGCTGGGATTTGGTGAGTTTTTCAACTGGCAAATTCCCGATGAAATCCGGCAAAGATTCCTTTTCATAGTGAAGGACATAAGCCGTTCCATCTGTGTTCATGCGGGCCGTTCGGCCGTTTCGATGGATAAATTCCTCGCTTCTGAGCGGGAGGTGATAGTGGATGATAAACTTGATCTCGGGCACATCGATCCCTCTTGCTGCCAAATCTGTTGCCAAAAGGATCTGATGCGTGCCATTTCTGAATTTTATCAAAGCTCTTTCACGATCGGTCTGCTCCATTCCTCCGGAAAAAATCCCATGAGAAACTCCTTGGTCGGAAAGGAAATCACTAATACGCTCAATTGAATCTTTAAAATTGCAGAAGATGATCCCGTTTTGCCCGGCCAAATGACCAAGCAAAGCGAGCAGTGTATCCAGTTTGTCCTTCGTTGGGGATAAAACCTTTTTGACCTGCAATTGTGTGATTTTCTCCTCCAAAAAATCAACAATGGTTGGGTTTTTTAAGCGGACAAATCCGGGAATTTCCACTCCCTGAGTGGCTGAAGTCAAAAGCATTTTCTTCACTTTTGGCAGCAAATGGAGGATATCCTTCATCTCACTTTCGAAGCCTATTTCAAGTGATTTATCAAATTCATCCAAAACTAATGTTTGGATGTGAGCAGTGTCAAACGCTTCTCTTCTCAAATGATCTGCAACTCTTCCGGGAGTACCAACCAAGACAGCCGGCCGGTGCTTTATTTCAATCCGATCTTTAGAACCGGTTCGTCCACCATAGACTGCATTAACTTTGAAACCAGTACCCATCTCCCGCATGACCTGCTCGATCTGAATCGCCAGTTCCCGTGAAGGAACGATGATCACGATTTGAATTTCCTCCAAAGTTGCATCGAGTCCCTGAATCAGAGGCAATAGAAAAGCGAGGGTTTTACCGGTGCCAGTTGGGGAAAGCAAAATAATTTCAGAAGAAGAATCTATTGCCTTTTGAGCAGCAAGCTGCATAGGGTTCAATTGCTGAATTCCTAGTTTGGCAAGGATCTCTGCCTGACTTTTAAGGGGTGTGGACATTTGGCAAAGTTAGCTTTTTGATTTCCGAAGGCGAGATTAAATTTTAAAAGGGAGAATTTTCCCAGATAACTCAATCCGGCAAAGCAAAAGCCACATACGCATCTCCACTCTTTGTTCCTTTTCCACCACCACAGGCGATCACCAGATATTGCTTTCCGTTTTTCTCATAGACCGCCGGAGTTGCATGGCCCGAAGCTGGTAGTTTAGCTTCCCAAAGGATCTTTCCAGTTTCTTTATCAAATGCCCTGATTTTCTCATCCTTCGTAGCAGCAATAAATAGAACTCCTCCAGCCGTGGCAACCGGACCGCCATAGTTTTCGGTTCCGGTAGGAGCAAATCCCTGAGCACTCAACGAGTCAATCTCACCAAGTGTAATCTGCCATTTTTTCTTTCCTGTGCTCATATCGATCGCCGTCAAAAGTCCCCAAGGAGGATTACTTCCGTATAGCCCATCATTTGTAGTCAGCTTCTGGTAGCCATTCATATAGTAGCGAGGATAAAGCATAGCTTTTGCAGCTTCCATCTCCTTTTTATCGGCTGGAGCTTCTGCTTTTCCCAGCAGGTAATCGACCAAAACCATCCGCTCCTCTTTGGAAATATGTCCAAAAGCTGGCATGGCACCACGACCTTTTTGCAAAAGAATATCCAATGAGTCAGCTGTGTATTTTTCTTTGACCCCCAGCAAAGCAGGAATTGCAGGCGGGTTTCCCTGTCGCTCCAGCCCATGGCAAGTCCCGCAATAATTGGTGTAAACAGCCTGCCCGACGTTTTCAAAATTTGCATTTGCAGTCATCCGGATGATCCAGGGAATCTGATTTGCATTCACATACATTGTCTGATTGGTTGGGTCAAAGGACGCGCCGCCCCATTCTCCGCCACCATCCATTCCCGGGAAAAGCACAATTCCATGATCAGCGCTCGGAGGCAACCAGGTATCTCCCATTTTGGAATCACCCAGTTTTTCACGGACTTGAGCTTCCCATTCCGGCTTCAGATTGAGGATGTCTTTTTCTTCGAAAACCATCTTCATGAATGGCTCCGGCAAACTCGGGATCGGTTGAGTCGGGGACGTTTGTTCGCCGGGAAGTGTGGATTGCGTGACCGGAGTTTCGACGATTGGCCAGACAGGTTCACCCGTCTCCCGATCAAACACATAGGTATAGCCTTGCTTGGAAATCTGTGCAACCGCATCGATCCACTTTCCATCTTTTTGGATTCGAATCAGGTTAGGATTGGCGGGAAAATCCCGATCCCAAACATCGTGATGAACCGCCTGAAAATGCCAGATTCGCTTTCCGCTTTTGGCATCCAACGCCAAAAGTGAGTTGGAAAACAAGTTATCACCGGGGCGATAGCCTCCCCAGAAATCATATGTAGCCGAACCGGTTGGGACGAATACGATTCCCCGCTCATGATCCAAGGTCATTCCTGCCCAGTTGTTTGCACCACCGATTTGCTTAATATGTTCTTTGTCCCAGGTTTCGTAGCCGAATTCCCCTTCCTGCGGAATGGTATGAAAAATCCACTCCCGCTTTCCAGTTCGGACATTGTAGGCCCGGATATTTCCCGGAGCGGCATCGAGACCTTCGGAAAGTCGCATTCCGATAATGATCAAATCTCCGTAAACTACCCCCGGAGCATTTGCCACGATCAGAAAATCTTCCATGTCGGTATCGAGATCCTTTCGCAGATCCACTTTCCCCCCATCCCCAAAATCCAAAATGGGCTCACCCGTCAAAGCATTCACCGCCATCAGCCAGTTTCCTGCCCCAAAGAGGATTCGTTTGTCGTCTCCATCTTCCCAGTAGCTGACCCCACGATTGGTTCCTGCCCAGCTATTTTCCCCTCCCAAAACCTGAAACGGATCAAATCTCCAGACTTCAGCTCCGGTGGCAGCATCCAGCGCAAATACATTCAACTTGGGGGTCGTCGCATATAAAAGTCCGTTGACCACAATTGGCTGGCATTGAATCTGACTTCTTTCCCCGGCATCTCCGGTATTGTAAGTCCAGGCAACTTCAAGTTGGGCCACATTCTCAGTGGTGATTTGAGACAAGGAAGAATACCTGGCTCCATCTTCCGAACCTCCATAATGCGCCCAGCCGGAATAGTCAATTTGGGGAGACTTTTCACTGCAGGCAGAAAAAAGAAAACTGCTCAAAACAGAACAGTTGAGTAGAATTCGGAGGAATGACTTCATGAATGGGAGGCAGGTTTGGGCGGAATAATTACTAAAATATCGGGCTTTTTCCCGGGTAGTCAAACAGGAATTATCAGATCGGGAAACCAGTAATCAGGATTTCTTTCTGAAAATCTCATTCAATCCAAAAATCACAAAACCCAACACTGTCCAAAGTGCCATGTCTTTGATTTCTTCGAATTGAGTTCCGCTCAAAAACAATGAAAAATGGGGTAAAAATTGGTTTTAGGGATTAGAGATTAGGAGAATGAAGAAAAGAGATTGAGAGATTGACGGTATTCAGGCATCCATACCCAATTAATCATTTTTCATTTTCAATTCCTTTCCGGTGACTTGTTCGTATTTCGCATCGTAATCTTGGCGAAGCGTCCCAAACATCCGGTCCCAAATCAGGGTGTACAAACCATAATTCCCATTAAAAAACTGGTGATGCTGATTATGCGCCGTTCCGGTATTGACCCACCTTCCTATCCACGTTTTGTTAAATCTTGCGGGGAATAGTTCGTAGCCTAAATGTCCATAGACATTGTAGAAGAATTGGAAAAGCAGAAACAAGGCGAAAGCCGAAATATTAACAGGAAGAGAAAAAGCTATGACCGGGATAATCCCTGCTTCGATTATCGCTTCCAATGGATGAAAAGCATAAGCTGTCCAGGGTGATGGATTGGTTGAAAGATGGTGAACACGATGAATGTACCGGAAGAGTTTGGGCTGATGCATCAACCGGTGCATCCAGTAGAAATAAGCATCGTGAATGAGCAGCATCAGGGGAAAAGTCAGGAAATAATACACGCTCCCAAACTTATCCCATGGATTGAAAAGGTTGGTGAAATCCCTCAGGACGGTGAAGACCAACGCAGCCATGGTCGCAAAAATCAAAATGGTTATCAGAGAAAAAAGTATATCTCTTGAATAATGCTTTATTCCGGGAAATTTATCCTGCATCCTGCGGCTTGCCAGGGCGTTTTTCAAAAGGAAATAAAAAACGAAAAATGCCAGTCCGGCAATCAAAAAGTAACGAAATGTCGTGATCTCAGCCACTCGTATCCACCGCTCACCAAATCCTTCCCAGTTCATCTTGATTCTAATTAATTTCAAAAGCTAAGATCAAAAAGTCGAATAGGCAAACTCTGGGTAATCCGATGTTTAGTAGCCTCTTTTTCAACTTTGGTATTTGAAATCCAGCGGATCGGGATATTCAAATTGGAAGCTGGCTTCCAGAATTTTCTTCCCCGAAATCAACCGATCTTCTCCAGCTTTTGCTGGCTGATAACTGGCTGGCAGCGGAAATCCCAGATCCTGATGATTTCGCTCGTAGATTTCTTTACGAAGGGAATGAATGGGAGCTACCCCGTTGAAAACCTCATTCCAAAATTCATTTTCAATGATCCAAGCCAAGATACCAACAGCATCATTTCGATGAATGAAGTTTACCCGGGTATGTCCGGCAACATTTTCTTTGCCTGCAAAGTATTTTCCCGGAATCCTCTCTCCGCCCATTAAGCCACCAAAGCGGACAATCGCAAGATCAAAATTCCGATCTTTCTCCATCATCTGTTCAGCTTTCAGAAGCGTCTGATTTCCGCAATTTTCCAGCGACAAGGTAAAATCTTCTGAGTATTCCTCTTCCCTTGGCATTTCCGGATAGATTCCGGTGCTGGAGACGAAAATCACTTTTTTGATCGGCGATTGATCGATCATGCTTCGCAAAAACTTCAATTGCTCCAGATAAAAATCTGGTCCCTGAGTTCGGGAGCGAGGAGGAATATTCACGATCAAAACTTCGGCTTGAAAAAGTGCCTGGAATCCTTTTCCCTGTGGAAAGGGATTGAGCTCAAAATGAACTGCAGGAATTCCCTCAGACTGGATTCGGCTTAGTTTGTCCAATGAAGTTGTACTTCCGACCACTTCAATTCCAAGAGATTTTAAATGATTGGCCAGTGGTAAACCTATCCACCCGAGTCCGATGATCGATACTTTTTTCATTTGCTGATTTTACAAAAAAGCCTCCTGAAATTCAGGAGGCTTGATTTTTTTTAATCCTTCTTCGGCATGGTCCCAAAAATGATATCCCAAAGCGGAGTTGAAACTCCAAAAGCAATATCCGGATCTTTGTAATGGTGAATTGCATGATTTACCCAAAGCACCTTAAAGAAATTTTTGGGCGGGTTGAATGCATGTACGATGTAATGTACTCCCAGATAGCTCGCATATCCTGCCAAAAAACCCGGAAGGAAATAGAGCGCATAATCTCCCAAAATCAGAGTGAAAAGCAAATAGGAAATAACTGCATACGCTGCACTCACAAATGGAGGCATAGCCAATCTGTCTTTGTCTTTTGGATAGTCATGATGAACACCATGAACGCTGTACTGAAGCTTGTCTTTGATAGGAGTATCTGGCTCCATATGAAAGAAATGCTTGTGCATCATATATTCCACGAAAGTGAAGAAAATGTATCCGGCAAACATGACCAATAAACCTATTCCAAGCGATATGCTTGTATCCGTAAGAGCGTAATAAAGCGAGATCCCCGCAAACACCAAAAACATGGTAATAGGAATCGAAATGTGGGTTCGAGAAATCCGTTCCATAATCGGATTGTCGAACATGATAGCCGTTCCATTATTGTCCGGCCTTTCCAGTCTTCCAATCTTTTTCATAGGTACTCTAATTATAATAAGTTGAAAATATGAGCAAACCAGCTCGGGAATTAATTCATCAAATGTAAGGCATTTCAATATTTAAACGGTAAAAAAACCATTCGGATAATTCAGGAATTAAATTTTTGCCAAAGAATTTTCTATAGTTTTCTGATAATAATCCACATAAAGTGGCAATATCTCCGTAATGTCAAATTCTTTAGCCCTCGCAAGTGCATTTGCTTTGAAAGTCGGCAGGTTTGCATCGTCTAAAATGTAAAGTGCTTTTTCTTTCATATCGGCAATGTCCCCCACTTTGCAAACAAATCCTGTGACTCCGCTCACATTTAACTCAGGAATTCCACCAGCATCAGATGTCAAAATTGGAACCTCACAAGCCATAGCTTCCAGTGCGGCCAATCCAAAACTCTCCTTTTCAGAAGGCATCACAAACAAATCCGCTACTGAAAGGACCTCTTCTACGTATTCAAGCTTTCCCAAAAACCGTATATCATCGCAGGTACCAAGCTCACGACAAAGTCTTTCCATTTTGTCTCGCTCAGGACCATCCCCTACTAAAAGTAATTTGGCAGGGATTTCTTTTCTCACTTCGAAAAACACCCGAATCACATCTTCAACCCGCTTCACTTTTCGGAAGTTAGAAGTGTGAACCATCAACTTTTCGCCGTTCGGGCAAATTGCTAATTTGAAATGATCCTTTTTCTGCCTCTTAAACCGATCCAAATCGATGAAATTATAGATCACTTCAATCTCTCTCTTGATGTCAAAATATTCGTAGGTCTCTCTTTTCAAATCTTCTGAAACAGCTGTTACTCCATCGGACTGGTTGATACTGAACGTCACAACAGGCTCATAACTTGGATCCTTGCCCACAAGTGTAATGTCTGTTCCGTGCAAAGTAGTCACCACGGGAATATGAATTCCCTGGTCCTTGAGAATCTGCTTAGCCATGTATGCAGCAGACGCATGTGGAATAGCATAATGAACATGCAGAAGATCAAGCTTTTCGTATTTCACAACACTCACCATTTTACTCGCAAGAGCAAGTTCATAAGGAGGAAAATCGAATAAGGGATAGCTTTTAATATCCACTTCGTGGTAATAAAGGTTTTCGCTGAAAAAGTCTAATCTGGTAGGTTGCCGATACGTAATAAAGTGGACTTCATGGCCAATTTTCGCTAATCCCTTACCTAACTCCGTTGCAACTACTCCGCTTCCCCCAAAAGTTGGATAACAAACGATTCCTATTTTCATGATAAAGTTAGTACTGGGTGGTTGATTTGACTGTAAACACGCATAAGGATCATTTTTGTTCAAAATTAAAATAATTAATAGGAACCCTTTATCTGCTGGAAATTCTAAATGATAATCTTGCATCTCACACACAAAATCTATCCTTCCATTTCAATATTTTAAGGGTTGATCAAAAATTCTCAACGGTTTTCCTTTTTAAATTATCTTAGTCGAAACCAACCAACTTTGGATTTATATGAAAAATATCCTTTCTGCACTTTTTATAATCGCTCTCCTATTTCAGGCGTGTGATTCACCGCCCCCTGAACCAAAAGAAGAAAAGCTTCCCCTTTGGAATGACAATCCCTGGCCGGAAATCCGAAAGCAGCGAATAGCAAAGCTTCTTCCCGAGGCGATGAAAGCAGCAAATGTCGATGCATGGCTGATCCTTTGTCGGGAAAATCATAATGACCCCATTGCAACGCACGTCGGTGGTGAGAATGCCAGCGGCATGGCAAGTTTCCTTTTTTATCAGGATGAAAGCGGTTTCCACTCCTTGGTTTTCTCTCCAGAAGGCGAAGCCACCGCGCTTGATGAACTCAATATTCATGAAACGGTGATCAAAGTTCAACAAGGTGCTTCCACTTTGGAGAAAGCAGTGGAGTTTCTGAAAGAGAAAAACTTCAAATCGATCGCGATCAACACCTCTCCCACAAACGCACTTGCGGATGGCTTATCACATTCCCAACAAGTGGAGCTTGAGAAATTGATGGGTCCTGATGCTTCCAAATTAATTTCCTCAACGGAATTGGTGTACGAATGGCTCTCAATTAAACTCCCTGAAGAAGTTGAAATCATGAAGAAAGCTGCTCAGCTCGCTTCAGATTTTCAGGTGGAAGCATACAAAATGATCATTCCGGGAAAAACCACCGATGCGGATGTTGCGAAATTTCTAAAAGCTAAAATGGTTGAATACGGAGTGAAGGACGCCTGGCACCCTGATCAAAATCCGAACGTAAACTCTGGTCCTGATCGTGGACATTCTCATGCAACGGACAAAGTGATCATGCCGGGAGACGTGATTCAGATTGATTTTGGGGTAAAACTCTACGATATCTGGGTGAGTGATATTCAGCGTTTCGCTTATGTACTGAAAGATGGTGAGACCACTGCTCCGGAAGATATTCAGCAATACTGGGAAAATGGAAAAGCAGGCAGCCGTGCAGCTTTGGCAGCTATGAAGCCGGGAATAAAAGGCATCGACGTGGATCGGGCACAGCGGGATCTGATGACCAAAGCCGGTTCAGAATTCGTGATGTGGAGTACCGGCCATCCGGTTGGATATGTTGCCCATGATGTGGGACCAAACTTGGGCGGATCTCAAAGTCCGACTCCAAGACCTGCTGCTCAGAAAGAATTGAAACAGGGGATGACGTTCGCCTTTGATGGATTCCATTGCTGGAAACAGTCGGATGGTACCACCAAGACAATCTCTGTAGAAGAAATGGCTGTTGTCACCGAATCAGGGGCTGAATACCTGATCACTCCGCAGGAAGAGTTGATTTTGGTGGGAGGAAAGTAAAAGTCCCTGAACTCAGCAGAAGTGAAAAAGACCTTTGATCGTGATCAAAGGTCTTTTTGTTTGAATAGTGGATCTGAGGAATAGAAATCTCCATTTTTAATTTTTCGCCATCGACTCGTAGATGATGTCGTGGATTTTGGTTCTTATCCCTTCATTCAACAGCTTATTATTTTCCGCATCCGGATAGACCCGGTTGGAAAGGAAAACATAAATCAGATCGTTTTCAGGATCTGCCCAGACGCATGTTCCGGTGAATCCTGTGTGTCCGAAGGTAGTCTTTGGAGCCAGTTTTCCGGCAGAGCCGCCTTTTCCATTCTCAGGTTCCGGCTTATCCCAACCCCAACCGCGTCTGCTTTGGGTGGATTGTCTGTCTGTAAATTTTGCAATGGTTCCGGGTCTGATCAAATCCACATCACCATAAACTCCCTCGTTGAGCATCATTTGCATCATCACTGCCAGGTCATTGGCAGTTCCAAAAAGCCCTGCATGACCTGCAACTCCCCCAAACATCGCTGCTCCTGGATCGTGCACAAATCCCTGAACTTGTCTCTTTCGAAAAGCTACATCATTCTCTGTCGGGGCGATATTGGACAAAGCCACTTTTGAGTGGGGATTGAAAGTCAGGGTATGAAGTCCAAGAGGCGAGTAGAAGTTTTGCTCCAGAAACTCATCCAAAGGCTGATTGACAATTCTTTCTACGACAGCCTGCATGAAATACATGGTAAGGTCTGAGTAAACGTACTTGTGTTTGCTTCCGGAAGCCTTTGGCATCAAGTCCGATTTCACAGTCCAGTTCCAAATACTGTCACGTAAACCATCCATCGCATACATTTCGTTAGAAACCGGCCGACTAAATCCTGGCTCAGGAGCGCTTTTATAATAATTATTTCTCCAGCTTCCGCCTTGTACTGTCTTTACATAATGAGGAATAAAAGCGACCAATCCTGCCTCATGAGCCATCACATCTTTCAGGACCAGGTTGCCTTTATTCGTTCCTTTCAACTCGGGCAAATAATCGCCCAGGGATTTATCCATGTTTATTTCTCCCCTGCTATCGAGAAACATGACTGCCTGAGTTGTGGCCAAAACTTTCGTGATGGATGCCAGATCATAAAGCGTTTCGGAGTTTACAGCCGGGGAACTTCTGTACTCCAACTTTCCATAAGATCGCTCAAATACCACTTTACCGTTTTTCACCACCAGCACATTTGCTCCGGGAGTGGCTTGAATCAAGATTGCCCGCTCGGCGACTTCATCGATTTGATCCAAAATTTTGCTGTTAAGACCCACACTTTCGGGAGTTCCGTAGGAAAGTCTGTTCATCGATCCCATAAATCCTCCCACTCCCTGAGTATACTGAGGGCTTACTGACACGGGTAGAATTCCATTTCCGGTTCTTCCGCCAAAAAGGATTTGGGGGGCGATTTGCTGGGTCAGCTCATTATTTTCATATGCTAAAACCACATTTCCCAAGCCTTCCAAAAACTGGGAAGCGTATGAATTTCCAAAAAGTACAGTGACAACTTTTTGTCTTTTGCTCAAAAGCTGAAGCAATTCAACGTCTCCCGGAGCTACTCCAAATGCCCGCTTGGGGCTGTTTGTCACCCCCATCAAACCAACCACCACCACGTCGAAATCCTCGAGTTGCTTTATCAGGTTGTAATGTGAAGATTCATTTCCGGCTTTTTCAATAGTGAAATGCTCGAAGGAAGCATATTTGCTCAGGTATTTTTGAAAATCTTTCCCCTCACCCCCGATACTTACACTCGCGAATTTCTTCAAATCCAACTGAGTAAAAGGCAGTAAATCATCCTTGTTTGCTGCTATTGTAATAGCCTCGGAATATAGCTTTTCACGGATTTCAGCTGTTTTGGGAGTATTAAGTCTCTCGACAAGCCCAAACGTATTGATAGGTTTGTAGTGATTAAGTCCGGCCCAATATTTTGCTTTCAATACTTTTTTAACTCTTCGGTCAATTTCTTTCTCTGAAATTATCCCATCCTCCACGGCCTTTTTGATCAATGCTTTTGCTTTTGGCACATTCTGAGAATACACCAAAACGTCATTTCCGGCAAGCAAAGCCTTCAAATCCACCTCTCCCGGCGAATTGACATTGGCAACTCCCTGCATATTCAAGGCATCCGTAAAAACCAACCCCTGGAAGTTCATCCTGTTTTGGAGCAAGTCGGTAACCACCTTTTTGGAAAGACTTGTCGGAATATTTTCATTATCATCCAGACTTGGGATATTCAAATGGGCAACCATCACCGACATCAGATTCTCTTTGAAAAGCTCCTGGTATGGATAAAGATCCACATCCCAAATTCTCTTTTCAGGATGCTTGATTACAGGAAGGTCAAAATGACTATCATCTTGAGTATCGCCATGTCCCGGAAAATGTTTTGCATTTGCAATCACCCCATTTTCCTGCAAGCCTTTCATATAGGCGATTGCGCGCTTTGTGACTATTTCTCTGTTTTCTCCAAAAGCACGATAACCTATCACCGGATTTTCCGGATTTGAATTAACATCCACAACCGGGGCAAAATTGATATGCATCCCCAGTTCCTGGAATTGGCGGGCCATTTCTGTCCCCATTTCATGAATCAAATCAAGATCCTGTATAGCTCCCAGTGTCATTGCCTTCGGAAAATCGGGCACGGAATCTAACCGCATACTGATTCCCCATTCTGCATCCATTGCAATGAAAAGTGGAGTTTTGGACTGAGCCTGATAATAATTGGTCAGTCGGGCTTGCCGATCAGGTCCTCCCTGAAAAAAAATCAAACCTCCAAGATTTTCGGTTTTAACCAGATTGCTGATCTCGTCAACATGCTTCTGGTCTTTGTTGGAATAAGCTGCAACCATGAAAAGCTGACCCAACCTTTCCTCAAAAGTCAATCCTTGAAAAACGCTATCTACCCAATTGAGCTGATCCATCGGATCCGGGCTATTAAGCGGATCTTCTATCAACAGCGATTCATCCAATTTTCCGGATGAAAAGAAAATTGATATGCATACTATGCTGAAAACCTTCCAAAGCTTGTGGCTCATTCCTGTGTAAATTTTTTATCCTTAATTTTTGAAATAAATTTGTAAAACGGCCTTTCTGATAAATCCCTAACCAAATCGGAATTCCGACTCTTGTCCCGGGGCCGCTCAAATTTCATGGAGATTGGGACAACAGATATTTCAATATAGGAAAGTTCAGACAACATTGATCAGTTTTTAGGGTTAAAATTGATATAAATTTGATGTCTGGTTTTCTCGCCGGAACTTAATTCCTGAATATGCTTTTGAGTAACGAAGCATTCAACCAAAAACATACAACCACATGAAAATCCTTTCTCTCTTCCGTTCAAAAACTCCGAATCGATTTGAAATCAAACCGAGATATTGGGATCCTGTCAAAGAGGAAATTGAACAAAGAACTGCCTTCATTAAAAGAGAGTTGGAAGCACAGGGAAAGTTGACTCCTGAGGAAATTGACATCAAAGCAAAATACGAAACAGGAATCAGAGGGGCATTTTCAAAAAATCGCAAATCAAAATCTTTTGCTTCCGGATCTGATGGTTCTACGGCATTGATCCGAACCTTTATATTTCTTATCCTCCTCGGAGGAGGAGGAGGATACATTTTCCTCGGCCCAATCATCTTCCAATACATGCTCATCATTGCTGCATTGTTGGGGGTTATTTATTTTATTTCCAAAAGGAAACCCAAGAGAAAAGATGAATGATGTCATCCAACTCTTACCTGATGCCATAGCAAATCAAATCGCGGCCGGCGAGGTAGTTCAGCGGCCGGCTTCTGCGTTGAAGGAACTCCTCGAAAACGCAGTGGATGCCGGTGCTACTCAGATTCAGGTGATTGTAAAAGAAGGTGGCAAACAACTTATCCAAGTCATTGACAACGGGCGAGGGATGACTCCGACTGATGCCCGAATGAGCTTTGAGAGACATGCCACTTCCAAAATCAGAACCAGCAACGATCTTTTTTCGATCCGAACTTTCGGATTTCGAGGCGAAGCTTTGGCTTCAATCGCTGCGGTGGCTCAGGTAGAATTAAAAACCCGAAAGAATGAATCAGAACTCGGGACCTTGATCCAGATAGAAGGGTCAGAAGTGAAAAAGCAAGAGCCTGTGGCAAGTCCGACCGGAACTTCCGTGGCGATGAAGAATCTGTTTTTCAATGTCCCTGCCCGCAGAAATTTCCTCAAATCCAATCCTGTCGAGATGCGCCACATCGTCGATGAGTTTCAGCGGGTGGCAATATCCTATCCTGAAATTGCCTTTAGCCTGTATCAGCAGGACCTGGAAGTTTTCTCTCTTACACCTGGAAAACTGAGCAACCGAATTGTAGGAATTTTTGGAAAAAGCTACCAGGGACAGTTGGTACCTTGCGAAGTGCTCACTCCGCACCTCAATGTAAAGGGATATATCGGCAAGCCTGAAAATGCTAAAAAAACACGGGGAGAGCAGTTTTTCTTCGTCAACAATCGATACATCAAGAGTAGCTATCTCCACTATGCTGTCACTTCAGCTTTCGAAGGACTTCTCCAAGGCGATCAGCATCCATTTTATGTTTTGTTTATAGAAATCGATCCTTCGCATATTGATATCAACGTCCATCCCACCAAAACTGAGATTAAGTTTGACGATGAGCGGACGGTTTATGCTATTATTCGCTCTGCGGTCAAGCAGGCTTTGGGAGCGCATCATGTGGTTCCATCGCTGGACTTTAATTATGATGTGAATTTCACCGAAAACTGGGATAAAGATCCGAACAAAAAGGAGCAGGTTGACCGGGAATACAGTTACAAATCTTTCAATACTCCGGAATTCAAGAAAGCAAGCACATCAGGCTGGGAGCGCCTTTTCGAGGGTAATTTACCTTCACCCCAACCAGGCAATCGATTTGATCAGGATGACACCGAGGTGCTGACTTTTCCAAGCCGGGCAATCCCGGAAGGGAGTTCTGATTTCTTCCCAAGACCCCCGGAGGAATCAACCGGAACGACTTTTCAGGTAGAACTTAGCTATGTCGTGGCTCAAATGTCTACCGGACTATTGATCCTGGATCAGCAAGCTTCACACGAACGGGTTTTGTATGAGCGTTATCTGAAGCAACTCAAGCTTGCACAGGGACCTTCTCAACAATGCCTGTTTCCGCCAACTGTCAATCTCAGTGCATCTGATTTTGCGCTGGTAATCGATATTCTTCCGGAACTCCATAGCTTGGGATTTATGGTTTCGGAATTCGGGAAAGACACTGTCCTGATTCAGGGTGTCCCTGCAGACATTCAGGTGAAAAATGAAAAAGAGCTCTTCGAAGGTCTGATCGAACAGTTCAAAAACTTCAAAAGCGAGCTTTCTCTGGACAACCGGGAAAACCTCGCAAGATCTCTCGCCCGGAAATCATCTTTGAAGAAAGGGCAAAAACTCAATTCACAAGAAATGGAAACGCTGGTCGGTCAGCTTTTTGCTTGCCAAAATCCAAACTATGGGCTTTCCGGGAACAAAACCTTCGTGAAATTGGATTTAACTAGCATTCACTCCTTCTTTGGCAAATAGTATGTTTAGAAACATAACACCGGTAGTACAAAATCTCCTGCTTTTGAACTTGGTCTTGTTCATTGTGAGCGCCTTTTTATTCCCACAATTGAGCGACTGGTTTGCGTTGTATTATATCCATAGCCCGTATTTCAAGCCGTTTCAGTTTCTGACTTACATGTTTATGCATGCGGATTTCTGGCATTTGTTCAGCAATATGTTTGGTCTGTTGATTTTCGGACCCCTGCTTGAGCAGTTTTTGGGCCCCAAGAAATTATTCACCCTTTGGATGGTCTGCGGGGTTGGCTCCGGCCTGCTTTATTCCGGCTATTCTGCCTATAGAATGAATGCATTGGAAGACAAAGTTGAGGCATTCCAAAGCAATCCGGATCCTGAGTTTTTCAACAGATTGGTCTTGGAAAACAGAGGATATTTCGAGCCTTCAGTTTTTGATTTTGTGGATGACTTCAGCCGAAATCCAGCTGATCCGATGAAAATCAGTCGGGCAAATCAGACCCTTGAAGCAATCATGACAATCCAGGGAAACGTACCTATGGTGGGTGCATCGGGTGCTCTTTTTGGAATTTTGATCGCTTTTGCGATGCTGTTTCCAAACACTCAACTCTTCCTGTTGTTCCCTCCTATGCCAGTCAAGGCAAAATATTTGGTTTTGTTTTATGGACTTTACACGGTCTACAACGTACTGGTAAATAATCCGACGGATAATGTGGCGCACTTTGCCCACCTGAGTGGTTTGGTGATCGGCGGTATCTTGGTTTATCGTTGGAAAAGAGACAGAAATAGCTTCTATTAATCATGTACGGGAATTTTTGGGATAATCTGAAAAATGCCTTTCGGCACAGCGACAACAGCCTTTATAAGCTGATTGCGATCAATATTTTGGTGTTTTTTGTCGTGCTGATCTCCCGTGTTTTGATGACAATCACGGGATTTGGAGATTGGTACTCAACCGGTATTTCGTACCTGATGATGCCTGCTTCCTTACCAAGACTGGTCACTCAGCCATGGAGTATCTTCAGTTATATGTTTTTGCACGAAGGGATTTTCCATATCCTCTTCAATATGCTTTTCCTGTATTGGTTTGGTCTGTTGATCCATCAATACCTCGGTAGCAGAAAGCTCGCAAATCTTTACATTCTGGGGGGATTGTTCGGTGCCTTGTTTTATGTGATTATCTATAATCTTGCCCCTTATTTCAGCAATTCAGTGGATTCTTCCCTGATGCTTGGTGCCAGCGCAGGGGTATTTGCAGTGGTAGTCGGAGCAGCGACGCTCACTCCCAATACCACTTTTTTTCTGATCCTTTTGGGTCCGGTAAAAATCAAATACATCGCCATGTTCTATGTGATTCTCTCCTTTGCAAACTCAATCGGGGCGAATGCCGGCGGAGAATTGGCTCATTTAGGCGGAGCACTTTTAGGCTTCCTGTACATCACCCAGCTTCGCAAAGGAATTGACCTGGGATTGCCTGTTAAGAAAGTGGGGATCTTCTTCGAAAACCTGTTTTCCGGACGAAGAAGCAATGTGAAAGTATCCTATCGTAAAGAGAAAACCACTGGCGGAGGTTTTGGCTCATTTGGTTCGTCATCATCAAAATCCGCAACTCCGGCTCCTAAGTCGGACATTGCTACTCAGGAAGAAATAGACCGAATCTTGGACAAAATAGCAGACCGCGGCTACGAAGCCCTGAACAAAGAGGAAAAAAGGAAGCTGTTTGAGTTCTCGAAAAAATAAGAAGTTGGAGGTTGGAAGTCGGGAGGTTGGAAGTCAGAAGGATGAAATCTGAAGTCAGAAATGAAAAGGTCGGAATCCGCGGGAAGCGCTTTTTTCCGGAAATCTACAACGGAAAAGCCAGCCCGATTCTAAATCCGACTTCCTGAGGATTCTGGCTTTGAAATTTCAGCTCCGTACTTAATCCTACCCAATCCGTCATCCTGATGTAAGCTCCTACGCCCATATTGGCACCGACGTATTTATTTGTGGTACCCGCTCCATCCGGTTGGTTATTTTCCCAGTTTTGACTGTATCCAGCCATAAAATACAATTGGGAAGGGCCACTCGAAACATAGTAACGAAGATCAAAACTGAAATTACTGCCTTTTCCTACCTGCGGAAAAATCCTGGTATAGCTCGGCATGATGGCAAATTTCTCTGCGAAAAAATATTCGAGTCCGGCGCCTGCCCCAAAATTCTCATAGCGCAAACCATAAGTCCCAAAAGTATGAATTCGTACATCGCCCTGAGATTGAGTTTGTCCCAAAGCTGTAAGGGAAAAGAGGAAACTCATAAAAAAAATCACCAAAGCCTTTTTCATTCTGTTCGGATTAAAATTCGAGAAGAAATTAGGAGGCTTTGGTGAGGAAAGCAAACTCTTATTCTAAAATGCGAACTAATCGACCCAATCGGCCTTCCGCATCCATCCCTTCCAGAATCAATAATTGTCTTTTTGCTACATCCGTGTTGAAGTAATCCAGGCTTACTGTACCATTGGCATCAGTCTTCAGAAGCGGATTCCAGTAAATAGTGGCCCGTTTGTCAGTAGCTGCTGTTGCAGTATTTTTTGTATCATATTTCGGCTGATAGAATTCTCGCGGAACAGAATATCCACCGTATCGGGTGACAAGAGTTCCACCAACGCTGACTAAAACACCTGCTCCAGTTTTGGTGTATACGGCAATCACCCCATTCGCACCCTGCGCTCCGAAAATCGCTGTTTTAGCAGGATCCTTAAACACATCCACATTAGCCACATCCCGCGGATTGACCTGCAATAAAGTGCCCGCGTCCACAGGCATGTTGTCGAGTAAATACAAAGGCTCAGTCCCGGAGCTTAAAGACCCAACGCCCCTGATTGTAACACTGGCATTTAATCCATTGACAACCACTTGAACTCCTGAAACTCTACCCTGAATCAATTGGAATACGTTAGTAAAACCAACTGAAGCGGGGATTTTTTCCGGATCAATCGTCACGTCACCGGCTCCGTAGATCTTTTTGATTTCTTCTTCTTCTTTCTCGATTGTCTGAGCTTCAACCGTTACTCCTTCAAGATCCATCACATCCAGTTCTTCGTTGAGTCGCTGCATGAAAGTTCGCTCCTGATAGGTCGCAATGAGCCCTTTCGGCCAGGAGATTTGATTGGGGTATTTTCCATGAAGACTGTTGAAAACCACTTTTGGTGACTCGACATCAACATTAATGAAGTTTTTCAATCGGATATCTTCGGCTGTGATGGTCACTTGCGCAGAATCCAGATAGTCCATATCCCGGAAAATAAATCTCCCATTTGGACCATATTCTGAACTTACGATTTCCACCCCCTCACCAACCAAAGCGGTGATTTTCCCTCCACCAAGTCCTTTTTTAGTATCTTCCTGATCAGTTACCTGACCTTCGATATTAATTCCCCGCTCTATAAAATGCTCCACCTTCGGTAATTCTCCTGCCAAAACCTGACTCCATTCAAACCTTCTCCAGCCGTGAGTCAGCATCACGAGATCAAGGGCCTCATGAGTACTTTTTTCAAGATCTTTGAAATAATGACCAGGCCGATAGATTGATCCATGCAGATCTGAAGTCAGCAAAAGACTTGAAAAAATATCTCCGGCGAGGTTTTCATCACCTGCCTGATCAGCGTCGACTATCGAAATAGAAAAACTTCCGGGCATAGCCTGACCTGCCAACGAGCTTTTCAATTCGAGATTAAGTTTTTCACGAACAGAAATTGCTCCCGTTTGGGAAAGATCGAGCTTCAGGCGATCGTCTTTTTGAAAGAAAATCAAGCGTTCCAAAAGTGGCTTTCCGTCCCCGCTGAAGACGGTAATTTGGTTGATCCCAGAGATTAGGTTTTCCTTCGGAATTCTAACTCCCCATACTCCGTTGGCCAAAGCTCCCTGAATCATGTAATTAATAATTCCTCTTGTCTGCGAAACCAGCAACAGGGAATTTGGCTCGTAATTTCCCTGCACAAAGGCTGTGATATAACTTGCAGCCGGATTGTTGACAACCTGCAGGACCAACCCATCCGTATCAGCCTTTGGAAGATCGATCGTTATTTGCTGACCAGTTCCGATTGCTGTGATTTTAGCCTGATAATCGGCTTTCTCAGGGGTGATTTCAAATTTTCCCAAACCTCCAAAATTACTTTCAAAGCTGATTCCTGATCCGCCAACAACTTCTCCTTGAATTTCCGCAGGCATTCCATCCGGATATATTCCCCGAAAAGCCATTTGAGATTTTTTGCCAACTATCCAATGGCCACCTTCCGGCAGAAACTGAATATCAGCCAGGCTCAAACTATAAGGCAAGCGGACTTTTTGAATGACAGAATAGTTTTCGTTTTCCAGATAGGTCAGCTCAAGATTTTGACTTGGATATGATTTCTCTGGAATGGAAAAAGTAAAACTCACCTGTCCCTGAGTATTCAAGGTTAGATTTTGGGAATACAATTCCTCTTCCCCTCCCAAAGCTTTGACTTCCAGATTTTTGTTAGCAAGGGGATTTCCTTTGCTATCGATGGCAATTAAATTCGCCCGGTAGGTTGTTTTTCCTTCGGAAGAACTGATCTCATTGAATTTGATTTCCGGCAGGAAAGAACCTCCTGCACCATCGACCACCGAAATGTCTTTGGTGAAAAAGTACTCCTCCCCAAAATTCCGCATCCAAGCTGTATAGGCCTTGATTCGATAAGTCCCTGGTTTTCCAAATTCCGGCAATTGAAAATCTCCCTGACCTCGACCGGTTTCGAGGCGAACGATCTTTTGCTCAAGCAGTAATCCGTCCCCATCAAACAAATCAACATACAAAGTCATACTCAAAGGAGAGGGAATCTGAACGCTGCCGGCGGTGAGGTATGCGCTAAACCATAAATCCTCACCCAAGGTGTATGTATGCTTATCGAGGTGGAGATAGGATTTTTCTACCGGGTATTCCTTCTGATAGGTATCAAAATAAGCCTGGATTTTGGTTGGTAACTCATTTTGCGCTAGTGCAAAATTGGAAAAAAGAAGTGCTGACGCTACCGCCAGTTTTAAAAAAGGTTTTTTCATAAATAAATAGTTGGCTAGACACTAAAAACGTGGCTAATAAAACTAATTATTTATTGAACTACAAGTAAAAAAATGTTAAAGTTCTGTCAACTGGGCTACTTCGTTTTTATTGGCAAGCTGACCACAAGCGGCATCGATGTCCTGACCCCGGGATCTTCTCACTTTGGCTACGATTCCCTGGTTTTCCAAAATACGAACATACATCTCAACTGCTTCCGGTTTTGCCTGACGGAATTCTCCCTCGTCGATCGGGTTGTACTGAATGATATTGACTTTCGAAGGAATGATTTTGCAGAATTTGGCAAGGGCGCGAGCATGTCTCTCATCGTCGTTGATTCCATTCCAGATCACGTATTCGTAAGTGACTTGCCGCTTGGTCTTATCATACCAATACTTCAGTGCTTCCCCAAGTTCTTCCACAGGGTTGGTGTCATTGATCGGCATCAACCGAGAGCGAGTCTCATTGATCGCTGAGTGCAAGGAAACGGCGAGGTTAAACTTCACCCCATCATCAGCCATTTTCCGGATCATTTTTGTGATCCCGACTGTCGAAAGTGTAATTCGCCGAGCAGCCATTCCGAGTCCTTCCGGTGAAGTGATTTTATCAATCGCTTCGATCACGTTGGCATAGTTCAGCAAGGGTTCACCCATTCCCATAAATACAATATTTGTAAGCGGGCGTTGGAAGTACGTTTCGGCCTCTTCCTTGATCGCCACGACCTGATCGTAGATCTCATCCGGGTTGAGGTTTCTCATACGCTTCAGTCTCGCTGTTGCGCAAAAATTACAATCCAGACTGCAACCCACCTGGGAAGAAACGCAGGCAGTAATCCGCTTGGAAGTAGGGATAAGAACTGACTCCACAATCTTCTGATCGAAGAGCTTCACGGCATTTTTGATCGTTCCGTCGGTGGAATGCTGCATCAGATCCACCTGAATATGATTGATGACAAAATGGGTTTTGAGCAATTCCCGGGTGGAAAGGGAAATATTACTCATCTCATCGAAGTTCTTCAGAGATTTATTCCAAAGCCATTCATAGACCTGCTTGGCCCTGAATTTTTTATCTCCGTGAGCCAGGAAAAACTCCTCCAACTCGGGCAAGCTTAGCTTTCGAACGTCTTTTTTCTGCACTTCTTCCATTTTGCAAAGGTATCGATTTGGAATGTAGAATCTGTTGAGGGATGGAAAAGTTCAAAGTCCGAATCATAATTGCAGATTCAAATCCCGTAATCAGCTGATACTTATGGTAAGTCTCTAGAACTTTGCAATCCTATTCCTTCCACTTAAAGGCTTTCTCATCAATCGCCCGCATCGTGCAAAGAACTCCGTCAAGATGATCATATTCATGCTGAATGAGTTCGGAAATCGCACCGGAAACTTGCCAGGATTGAGGCTGCCAGTTTTCATCGCGATAATGCAACGTGAGCGATTCATGCCGTTTTACTTTCACCAGCAGATTGGGAAAGCTCATGCAATCGTCCCAAAGCTCGAATTTTTCATCGCTCAGGTCTTTCAACTCCGGATTCAAAATAATGTACGGACGATCCAGATTCAGGTAAAACATCCGCTTCATGATTCCCAACTGAGGCGCTGCAATCCCCCTCCCAAACTGGTAAACTCGCCGGATATCTTCCATGGCTTCATGAAGCTGCTGCACCCAATCCGGAACATTCGCAAGTTCCGATTCGAGGACAGGCTCGCACATTTCATAGAGTCTTGGGTCGCCAAGTTTGAGGATATCGTGGATAGTTTTCATGGGGGCAATTTATAATTTCCTGTGAAAGAACGAAGTCCATATCAATTCAAGCTTTGCTTTTCCTTACTTTTGCGGCATGAATTACCTTTCGGTTGAAAATCTCAGCAAAGCTTTCGGAGAGCGCAAGCTATTTTCCAATATATCTTTCGGCATTTCGCAGGGGCAAAAGATCGCTCTTGTAGGCATCAACGGCGCCGGCAAATCCACCCTGATGAAGATCATCATGGGACTGGAAATCCCTGACACCGGCCAAGTTGCCATCAACCAATCGGTGAAAGTGGCCTATGTCCATCAAAACCCGGTATTTGAAGGATCGCTGACGATCTACCAAACTATCTTCGATCAAAGTAACAGCGAGATTCTGCAGGTAATTCAGGATTATCATAAGGCGATTATTGATTCAGAAAACGGCATCGACAACTCAGACAAAATGCAGGTTTTGTTTGAAAAAATGGATGCTTTTCAGGCTTGGGATTTTGAATACCAGGTAAAAGAAGTGCTTGGAAAGTTGGGTCTTCCGGACACAGAAATTCCCGTGGGAAGTCTCAGCGGCGGACAGCGCAAGCGGGTAGCTTTGGCGAAAGCCATTTTGGAAAAACCCGATTTGCTCTTACTCGATGAGCCTACCAACCACCTGGATCTGGAAACGATCGAATGGCTGGAAGAATATTTGGCGAAAGCCAATCTGGCACTTTTCATGGTGACGCACGATCGTTATTTCCTCGAGAAAGTCACCAACGAAATCCTCGAACTCGATCAGGGCAAAATCCATCGTTACCAAGGCAACTACGGCTACTTCCTCGACAAGAAAGACGAGCGAATGGACAACGAAGCGACCGAATTGGAAAAGGCAAAAAGCCTTTACAAGAAAGAACTGGACTGGATTCGTCGCCAACCAAAAGCCCGAAGCACCAAAGCAAAGTACCGCGTGGATGCTTTCGAAGAGACAAAAGAAAAAGCATCTCAGAAACGAGAGGATCGGGATATCGAACTTCAGGTCAGCGCTCAGAGACTGGGAAATAAAATCATAGAAATAGACCGAATCAGTAAATCCTTCGGGGACAAAAACTTGGTTGATGATTTTTCTTATGTTTTCAAAAAGAAAGATCGTGTCGGAATTATCGGTCCAAACGGAGCCGGAAAGACGACTTTTTTAAATATGATTACCGGGCAATTAGATCCGGATAAAGGAAAGATCTCCATCGGTCAGACTACTGCTTTCGGCTATTACAAACAGGAAGAAAGTAGCTTTGACGAGAGCAAGAGATTGATCGATATCGTGAAGGAAGTGGCCGAGGTGGTTGTGTTGGACAAAGGTCAGACGATCACTGTGAGTCAATTTTTGACTCAGTTTGGTTTTCCTCCAAAGCAGCAACATACTCCGATCGAGAAACTCAGCGGTGGCGAGCGCAGACGCTTGCAGCTCCTGATGGTCCTGATCAAGAACCCCAATTTCCTGATCCTCGATGAACCTACGAATGATCTGGATTTGATGACGCTGAATACCCTGGAGGAGTTTTTGGATACTTTCCCCGGCTGTCTGATCATCGTATCCCACGATCGTTACTTCATGGATCGATTGGTGGAGCACTTGTTTGTGTTTGAGGGAGACGGCGTAATCAGCGATTTCCCTGGAAACTATACCGAGTTCCGTCTCATGGAGAAAGAGCAAAAAGCAATCGACGCCGCAAAACCAGCTCCGAAAGCAGCCTCAGTAATTGCTCCGGCACCTGAACCAACAAAGTCTACCTCTTCAATTCCAAAAGTAAAAGCGAGCTACAAGCAGAAGCAGGAATTTAAAAAAATTCAGGCAGACATCGCCAAACTGGAAGTTGAGAAAGGAAATCTGACCAATAAGATCAGTGCAGGCACAGACGATCACAGCGAGTTGATGATGCTTTCAAATCGGATGCTTGCGATCGATAAGGAATTGGAAGAACTGGAATTGGTTTGGTTGGATCTGAGCGAATTGGATGGGATTGAGGATTAATTTGGAATAGGATTGAAATACCGTTGAGATAGGTCCCGCAAGCGGAATGTATTTCAACACTATATCTTCCTTTATTTCTAAATCCTCCCCTTCAAAAAATCCTGCCTCATCTCTTCGGGAAATTTTTCGATCGAGTATCTCAAAGCTGTTCTCGGCATCGATTGGTAATGCTTTCGCAGAAACTCATATTCCACATTAAAATCCTGATCTCCGATCACCCTAAGTGTCCAACCGACGGCTTTGTGCATGAGATCATGCGGATGATTTAATAGTTTTTCTGCCAAAGCCAACGCATCTGAGAATTCTCCTTTATTGATCCAGAAAAAACTGCTGATCATCGCGATCCGCTGTTTCCATAGATTCCCGGAATCGGCAAACTCATAAAACAAGTTTTTATCCCTTTTGAAAAAATAATGACCCAAAATCTGGTGACAAGAGCTATCAACCAAATCCCAATTGTTGATTCCATCAAGATGAGCAAGGTAAAACTCCACCAGCTCTTTTCTGGCTGAATCTTCTTTAAGTTTTTCATACTTATAAACAAGCATCAGCAAAGCCGTCATTCTAAGTTCATGAAATCGGTCTTTCAGCAATTCTGAAAGTTCCGGAAGGCTTATTTCTTTGAAAAAATCTTTTGCAACAGCACGCTGATCGGGGACGCTAATTCCCATGAAAAAATCCCCTTCCCCATATCCTCCGGGAATTGCTTTGAAGTATTTTGGCAAAAAAGCAGCTTTAACCAGATTGATTTTATCAGTTAACGCAGCCCGGATTTCTTCAGTCAAAAGGCTCATATTTTTCAGGCAAAAATCTCCAGGGCTTTTCGAATCAGGTTATCCACCGTTTTATCAGCATTCTGATCAAACTGCCCCAAAGGACGGTTTGCCACAATGGCATTCAGACTCAGCATCTGATGGCCAAGCAATTCTCCCAATGCGTAATACCCTGCTGTTTCCATCTCGAAATTGGTAAGTCGATCTTCGTTCACCTCCAAAGCTGCAAGCCGATCAATCATTTGATCAATTCTTGGACGAAGTCTCACTTCACGTCCCTGAGGACCATAAAATCCCGGACAAGTCAGCGTGATTCCCTGAATAAAATCAGCGGGGAGTTTATCTAAAAGTTCCTGACCAGCCGAACTTTGATACGGCTGAAAAGGCAATTCCAGCGTGGTCTGAACAGCTTTTGCTAGTTCCTGCGAACTTGGTAATTCCGGATAAAACTGCATCAAAGTATCAAGTCCGATTCCAATTTTCGAAGCCAGATGTGACCCAACCGGAATATCTTTTTGCATACTTCCAGAAGTCCCGATCCGGATGATTTGGAGACTTTTCTTTTCGGGTTTGATGGTTCTGGATTCCAGATCGACATTGACAAGAGCATCGAGTTCGGTCATCAGGATCTCGATGTTGTCGGTTCCCATTCCGGTGCTCAAGACGGTAACTTGCCTGTTTCCGATCCAGCCGGTATGGGTGATAAACTCACGCTTTTTCATCGTGAAATCAACCCGATCGAAATATCTAGACACCATACCAACCCGATCCGGATCTCCTACGGTAAAAACAAGTGAAGCCAGATTTTCTGGCTTCAAATGCAAATGGTAAATACTTCCGTCAGAATTCAGAATGAGTTCAGAGGCAGGAATTTGTCGGCTCGCCATGTAGTTTTTGAATTTGCTCCTTATTTGGCATACGGTGAAGACCCTTGTAAGGATTGTAGCCGTTCGTGTTTTTCTGGTAATAGCCCGTTCCGTCGTAAGGACGTTTTTCAGGATTTTCCTTGCACTCAGCAGAGCAAGCTCCATCCATTTCCCATCCGCAATTTTCGCAGATTGCAACGTG
Organism: Algoriphagus sp.; assembly: GCA_029945945.1. GTDB lineage: Bacteria > Bacteroidota > Bacteroidia > Cytophagales > Cyclobacteriaceae > Algoriphagus. Next base: position 236,649 of record JAQSDM010000011.1, read on the forward strand.
AGCATTACAGGTCGGGTTAGCACAGTTGACCATCCGATCGGAATTTGTTCCGCAGACGTGGCAAGTGGAAATAACGGTTGGATTTACAGTATTCACCTGCACAGCGATTCGATTGTCAAAAACATAACATTTTCCTTCGAAATCTTCCCCTCCGGCTTCCATTCCGTATTTGATGATTCCGCCGTGAAGCTGATATACATCTTCGAAACCTTGCTCCAGTAGGAATGCTGATGCTTTTTCGCATTTGATTCCACCGGTACAATAGGTAAGCACTTTCTTATTTTTGAGATGCTCGAGCTCTTTTACTTTCTCCGGGAAATCACGGAAGTTGTCAATGTCGAGCGTGATTGCATTTTTGAATTTGCCCAGTTCATGCTCGTAATTGGAGCGAACGTCGAGGATGACCACGTCTTCCTGATCTTTCAGCGCTTTGAATTCCTCCGGTGCAAGATGCTTTCCGGTTTTCACATTTGGGTCCAAATGGCGAAGAGAGCTGTGCACGATTTCCGGCTTATAGCGCACGTGAATCTTGGTGAAGGCATGCTTATCGAATGAATCAATCTTGAATTCCGTCTTTGCAAATCGCGGATCGGCCTGAATATAGGCCATGTACTTTTCGCAGTCCTCCACAAGTCCCGAGACGGTACCATTCAGACCTTCGTCTGAGATGATGATGCGTCCACGGATGTTGTTTTCGACGCAGAAAAGGTGATGTTCTTCTCTGTATACCTCCGGATTGTCGATGGCGGCATAGCAGTAATAAAGCAGGATGCTGTAAGGGTTGTTTTCCATAACGGTAGCCCTGTTTCGGCAGGGTGTCAGAAATTTCAGATTTATGATTTCGGATGTCGGATTTTGCTCCTTCGACATTCGATGTTTGTTATTCGTTATTATCTATTCTTTGTTTCAAACCTTCGAGGATTCAAAAACCTCAAAGGTCTATCCTCCATTCATATCCAGATTTCAAACTTCAGCTTTCTGAATTCACACTTCCAATCACTTATTTCACTTTCACAGCCGGGTTACCGAAGACTGTTTCCCCGTTTGCAACGGAGGAAATAACCACCGAACCAGCTCCGATTCGAGCGTTTTTACCCACCGTCACGCCGGAAACGATTGTCACTCCGGAACCAATAAAAGCTCCGTCTCCAATCGTCGCTTCTGAGTTGATAATCGTACCCGCGCCAACTTGCACGAAGTCTCCCAACGTGGCCAGGTGATCGATGATTGATCCGCTATGTAAAATACAATGACTGCCAATCACAGCGCCAGCACCAATTGTCGCCTGCGCATTGATGAAATTTCCATGACCGATTGCTGCGTCAGTGGAAACATATGCTGTTTGGTGGATCGCATTTACCGGCTGCACTTTGCGGTTTTCGAGAAGCATTTCCACCAAAAACTTGCGGTATTTGGTGTCATCTACAGCTACGAAAGCTTCGCATTTATGTCCGATTAGCTTGAGAAAGCCTTCATCTTCCGTTTTTCCCAAGACAGTGACTGTGTTGATCTCCGTCCCATGGAGTTTTTCGTCTTCGTCCAGAAAACCGTAGACGATGACTCTGTTGCTGTTAAAGATTTCAAGAGCGGGATGGGCAATGCCTTTGGCTCCCAAAATGATTACTGGTTTTTCCATGAGTTGGTGTAATTCGGAGGGCAAAAATACGCGAATTCGTTCGCTTACACAAAATTCATTTGCTTTCCGACTTGATCAGGCTCTGAGCGATTTTGCATTGAAGGCAATTTTTGGGTTGACAATAATTCTTGTAAAGGCCAATCATCCCCTGCGAATCGAATCCGTTTTGAACGGGCCAACCACTCTCCAAAAACCTCCTAATGATGTAATTATTTTCCGCAGGAATCTCCTGAAGCAAGTCAAAACATCGCTCCTGCCACTCCTGCTGTTCAAAATATCGTCCGTAGGCGAACCAAAGCGGGATGACAAAATTGAGTATTAACAACTCCAAAACCGTACTTGAAACACCTTTTGAGGCTTGTTTTTCAGAAGGCTTACCAAAGTTGAAGTGGTATTGCCAGTAATCTCCGGGCTTGACCTGAAGCAGTTTCTTAAAGCCAGAGAAATCTCTCGAATCCTCCATTACCGCCTGAAGCAAACCGGGTGCATTGGATAAAATCGAAGCAAGTTGGGCGATCCGGAGAGAGGGAAAATTGCTGGGCCGAACCCCCATGAACGTCCAATGCTGACGCAATAGCGGAGATTCCCACCCGTATTTTTTCTGATAAAAATCATACTCCTTGATCAGGTGCAGCACATAAGGTTCCTCGGATTGAGCGGGCAGCAAACCCGCCTGCCCCAAAAGAATGGCTTCGAGAGCTGGAAGTTGGTTTCTATGCTTTTGGAGGATTTTATAAGGAACCTTGACCGCCAATTCCGCCATCGGTTGACTATTGGTTTTGAAGCCAAAACAGGCAAATAGCCAGCGATAAGCAGTCTCTTCCCAGTCGCCTTTGGTCTGATCCAAAAGATCGAGAATCAGGCCTGATTTCTCCTGAAGACGCTCAACGAGGGCTTTCTCCAAAGCTGAAAATCGAATGATATCGGGAACAGACTTCAGCGCATGCGCACAGGGTAAGTCGGCTTTGTAGTCCAGCATTTGCTCATAATTCCTCCAGATATGCAGGAAAATCTTCCCTTTCAGTTCAATGGTCGGCATGGGAGTTCCGTCATTTCGAAGGACTTCTTTGTCATTTTCCCAAACCACATGAAGGACGACAGAATTGTAAGCCGGATCTCCGCCATGCGCATGCTGCTTCCACTCGCTGGCAAGCTTATGAACTTCCACATGTCCGTGAAGTGTGACTCCATCGAGGATGACGATGGAATCCCGAAAGTCAGGTCCTTCGCTGAGATTGTGAAAACCAACCTGGATAATTTGCAGGTTTTCATCCTCGCAGGTGCGGAGGTTTTTCTTGTCGAAGTATTGATACTTCCAGACGAGTTGTAAAAAGTCTTCTTTAAAATTCATAAAAAGTTTTACCTAAAAGTTTATTGAATTTAAAGAACCCAATTTTAAAATTCAAATTATATCTTGGGTGAAAATTCAACCATGAAATCACTCAATCCGCGAATCCAAAAGGAGTTAGATAATCTCGAACCACTTGAATATAAGATCAATGAGGTTTTGATCGACTGGGATCCAGTCGGGGTGAAAAATATGGAAGGAGTTGAGGAAAGCGTTTATCTGGAATACTTGAAATACATCCCAGAAATAAAGAGATATCTGGAAAATAGCTGGGATCTGAGCGAATTAATCGACGATCTGGAAGAGAACCGAATTGGCTATTTCAGCACTTCTGAAGAAAAGCGGGAAGAGGTGGTAAAGGCGCTTATGGGTTTGATTAAGGGGTAAATCAGAAGTTTAAAAATCTCTTACGAGAGACTTTCGGGGTTTTGAAAACCTCAAAGGTCAGTTGCCTCACAAATATATCTCCAGCAACCCTTTCATTTCCGCCTGCAGGATTTTCGCTTCTTTTCTTGCTGCTTGTGCAAAGTCTTTTCCGGAGGAAGCATAGATAATTCCACGGCTGGAATTGACCAGCAAACCACAGGTTGAATTCATCCCGAATTTGGCGACATCTGCAAGACTTCCCCCTTGCGCACCAACTCCCGGAACCAGGAAAAAATGCTCCGGTGCTAGCTTCCGTACTTCTCCGATCAGTTCGCCACGGGTAGCACCCACGACGTACATGAGGTTTTCAGGGCTTCCCCATTCCTGGCTTTTCTCCAGAACTGATTGATAAAGCGGCTTGCCTGTTTCGTCTTTGATCAACTGAAAATCCAAAGAACCCACATTAGAGGTCAATGCCAACAAAATCACCCACTTGTTTTCAAACTCCAAAAAAGGCGAAACGCTGTCTTTGCCCATGTAGGGTGCAACGGTGATCGAGTCAAAATCCATTGCCTCAAAAAATGCCTTTGCATACAGGCTTGAAGTATTTCCAATATCGCCGCGCTTGGCGTCAGCAATACTGAAAATATCTTTTGGAATCACATCCAGGACCTTCTGCAAGCTTTCCCATCCCTTCGGACCAAGAGCCTCGAAGAACGCAATATTGGGTTTGTAAGCCACAGCAAAATCTGCAGTCTCCTCGATGATTTGTCTGCAAAAGCTGAAGATCGGATCAAGCTCTGATTTTAAATGAGCCGGAATCTTTGCCAGATCTGGATCTAAACCCACACATAAGAAGGATGATTTTTTCTGGATCTGGGAGAAAAGTTCGGCTCGCGTCATAGCTTTTTTTAGGTTGGGCAAAGGTAGGGAAAAGGATTTTTACCCTTTTCCCCATTCAGTATTTATCTTGTTCAAAAACGAATCTAATCCGATTGCCACCGTATTTTCTCCCAAAGGAAACTCCTCTTTCCCCGCATAAACAAAAAATCGATGGGTAGCTTCCACATCTTGGACGGCATTCAGAAAGCCTTTGGAAAGCTTGGGATTTAAAGTTCGCTTTATCTCAATTGCCCAAATCTGACTTTTATAGCTGATCACAAGATCCAGTTCCGCCCCGGCTGAAGTCCGATAAAAGCCAAATTCTGCATCCTTGGGCAAAACGGATAAGATATTCTCGATCACAAATCCTTCCCAGCTGCTTCCTGCCACCGGATGAGAAAGCAAATCATCCATCTTTCCGATTTGCAAAAGTGCGTGAGTCAAACCCGAATCCCGGATATAAACTTTCGGAGTTTTCACAAGTCGCTTACCCACATTGGACATCCAAGGTCTGAGAGATCTCACCAAGAGCAAATCTTCCAGCATGTCTACATAGGATTTTACAGTTGGCGAACTCAAGTCCAGACTCGCTCCAAACTTGGAAAAGTTGATCAATTGTCCTTGTTCATGTGCCAGCATCGTCCAAAGTCCTCGCATCCGATTTGCAGGAACAAATTGAGCGATCTGAGGGATATCCCGCTCCAGATAAGTGGTAATGAAGTTTTTCCTCCAGGTCAGGCTGACCTTGTCCGAACTAGCCAAAAACGAATCCGGAAAACCGCCTCGAAGCCAAAGTTTTTCAAGGCTACCCGATTGGTCGCCCACTTCCTGCAAATTGAATACGGGCAGTTCTTCATATGCAATTCTCCCGGCCAAAGTCTCTGGGGATTGTCTGATCAGTTCCAAAGAAGCTGAACCCAAAATCAGAAACTGGCAGGATCCAAACCCTTTTTTCCTTCTTCGGTCAATGACTCCGCGAAGTAGGGGGAAAAGGTCCGGCATCCGTTGGATTTCATCCAAGATGATCAGTTTTCCTTCATTCAGGTCAAAATATTGCTCAGGTTCAGCCAGCTTCGCTCGATCGGATGGACTTTCCAAATCGAGGTAAACTGATTGATAATCAAAATGCTCAGCAAGTGTCTGGGCAAGCGTGGTTTTTCCTACTTGCCTGGGACCAAGAATGGCAATTGCCGGAAAATCTGGCATCAATTCTTCGAGTTTATGAAAAAGCAATCGGTCAATCATCCTTGCAAATTTAAAATCAAATTTTAAATTTGCAAGGATGAATATTTAAAATTGTATTGAATTTCAGTTATTTATGATTTTTCGATAAAATCAATCTTGACCAGAGCTCCCACCAGCGAAGCTGCCGCGGAAATCAAAAAGAATAGTAAGCTAAACGCTACTGCAGCAGCTTCGTCAATCCCGGCATACGCATGCGCATAGACGAAAACGAGTTCGCGAGCGCCAACTCCACCGATCGTCAAGGGAAGAACAGCCACGATCGAAGAAAGCAGAAATACGAGTTGATAGGCAAGAATATTCTCAGTGACGCCAAGAGATTGGAGGATTAACCAGGCGCAGATCAATTGAGCAAGTTGACCTGCCATCGACCAGGCATTTGCCGGCCAGAATGAGGGAAGGAAGTCTTTAAAAAAGAATTTCTGTACAAGCCAAAAGGCAGGGATCGTCAAAACTAATCCGGCAATCATCAATCCGTTCCACAGGACACTTTCCAGAAATTCCAGCTTAACATCCACTATCAGGAACAGTCCAAACAATAAAAATACGATTGAAACCAATCCACCTAACCGATCCAAAAGTGCGGATTGAATGAGAGATTTCACCGAGGTCTTGTATTGTTTATTTAGCAAATAAACTTTGTACCCGTCGCCTCCGATTCCCCCGGGAAGGAAGAGATTGTAAAACATCCCGACGAGGTAGAGTCGGAAATTTAGCTTTTCGCTGATCTCCAATCCGATATTTCTAAAGTAAAGATTGAGTCGTAAGGCTGTAAAAACCTTACTCAGGACAAACATCAAAACTGCAGGAATCAGCCAAAACCATCGGATAGATTTCGTGATTTCCCAGAGTTGGGCGGTGTCAATCTTTCGAAAAACCAGGTACATCGCCAGTCCTGTCAGGATCAGTTTAAGTACCGTTTTGAGTGTCTTTTTATTTAATTTATTGATAAAAGACACAACCGGTTCGGGTAAGAAAGTGGAAGTTATAAAGCAGCAAATTCCCCTTATTCAAAAGGATCAAGTAGGATTTTAAATTCTTCCAAATCCCTTTCATGGTCAGACTAGCTCTTTTTCAGCTCCTTGAAAAACCGATTTGATCGTGTAGGTTTTCTTATCCTGAGACTCGAAGTAAGTCCGGACGATAATCTCTGCGATGATTCCCGTGGTGATCAGTTGGATCCCTCCCAGAATCGAAATGAATCCAACAATCATGATCGGTCTACCCCAGATATCCTCTCCCATAATTTTCAGAATGAGGAGGTAAAAATTAATCAACACACCAATCAGGAAAGCCAACAATCCCAAGCCTCCAAACAGGTGAATCGGTCGCTGAAAATACTTTTGGAAGAAAAGCATCAGGATCAGATCTGCCATCACTTTGAATGTCCGGCTGAGTCCGTATTTGGAGACGCCATGGATTCGAGGATGATGCTTCACATCTACTTCAGTCATCTTCGCGCCTTGTTGCTTCGCCAAAACCGGGATGAAGCGGTGCAATTCGCCATACAAACCCATATTCTGTGCGATTTGAGCTTTGTACACTCTGAGCGTACAGCCGTAATCGTTCAGGTAAACTTTGGTTGTATTTCGGATGACCCAATTGGCGATTTTGCTGGGGATTTTCCGAAGCACAAAACCATCTTTTCGATTGGCTCTTCGGCCTGCCACCACATCCCAATCTTCATCAATCGCTTTCTGAAGCATCAATGGAATATCCGTAGGATCATTTTGCAAGTCACCGTCCATTGTCGCGATGTATTCGCCCGTCGCCATGTCGATACCTGCAGCAAGAGCTGTGGTTTGCCCGTTGTTTTTGGTAAAAATAATCAGCTTGGTACGGCTGTTCGCATACTTCTTCACTTCGGCCACTGTCGCATCTGTGGAACCGTCTTCGATCAGAATAACCTCATAATCAATCTCAGCAAGAGCCGAATAGGTTGCTTCCAGAAGGGGTTTGATGTTTTCTTCCTCGTTGTAAACGGTGATGACAACAGACAAAAGTGGCTTGTTCATGCGATAAAATTTCGCCAAAAATACAGGAAAATACTTCCTGGGGCAAAAAGGATGATTTGGCCAGCCTGAATCCGAAGAAAATTTGGCAACTCAATTCTTAATCACCCTATCTTTGCGCCATGTCTTTTTCTCCCTCCAAAGAATACCAAATCAATCCTTGGGTAGTCATGGCTGTGTTTGCCGTACTCGTCGGGCCGTTTGCATTGAGCTTTCACATGCACTATCCGGACGAGATGTATTACACGGATGCCGCTGTGAAGATGCTCCAAACCGGAGACTATCTAACGACCTATTTGGGAAGCGGGGAATTAAGATTTAAGAAGCCGATAGGCACGTATTGGGCAGTAATTGCAGGATTCAAACTATTTGGTGTGAATGCTTTAGGCTCCAGATTTTTCTTCCTGATTGCCGGAGCATTGACTGTTGGGTTGACTTACTGGTTGGGGAAAATACTTTTTGCAGACCGAAAGATCGCCGGACTTTCAGCCCTGATTATGGCTGCAAATCCAGTTTTAATTTTCAGTGCAACAAGATCAATTCCCGATGTGCTGTTGGTATTGACGATGACTGCAAGTGCGATTGGATTTGCAGGTTTGATAAGATACGGAAATGATGCTCCGAAGAAATTTCTCTGGATTTTGTATTTGAGTTTGGGAGTTGCTTTCGAAGTAAAGGGGCTTCCTGCCGTAGCTCTTGGTGGATTGGGTTTGGTTTATTTATTGGCAAATCCCTGGCAGCGAATTAGCCTGAAAACATTGATTCATTTACCCTCGCTGCTCGTCAGTTTATTCATTGCCTTGTTTTGGTTTGTGGCAATGTACCAAATCCACGGCCCAACTTACCTCGATAGCTTCCTGGAAGATCAGGTAGGAATCCGGGTTGCTTCCCGGATTTTGCTGATTGTTCAAAATGGATTTTTGGCCTTGGCTATTTTGGTTGCCATCTTCATTCCCTGGGTATTTTTTGCTTTGCCGAAGGCAAAAGAAACACTTCGAAAAACCTGGAAGGAAAACGCTGCCTTCTTCGGATTTGCGATTCTTTGGGGCTTGGCGATTCTTGCTATGGGAGCAATGACAAGCAAGTTTTATGAGCGCTATTTATTGCCGGTTGCTCCTGTTTTAGCCGTTTGGCTGGGATGGTTTTTGGTAAGAGCGGACTTCGAAATTCGCAGAAATGGACTGAAAATCGCTGCCACTATCTTCCTTTCTCTCAATCTGATTATTCTGATTTTTAGCTTTTGGCTGAATTTGCAACTGGGTTCGACTTTATGGATTTGGGGTCAACTGAGCTTGGGAATTTTGATTCTGATTTATCTCGGAAGGCTTTTACTCCGGGATCAAAAGATAGCAAAATCAATCTCTTATGGCATGCTTTTGCTTTTCTTCTTGGCATCAACTGCGACTTACCAAATCTCACTTCCGGATCAGGGAAAGCAGCTGAGAGCGTTTGTTTTGGAACAGGGAATTGACCCTTCTGAAGAAATCGGCTTTGCAGGCAATCTTCACGTCAGCAGCAAAATCAGAATCGGTTTGGGGACGGATTTCAATTTGTTGGATTTACCTCGACAGGATTGGGCTGAGTATGTAAATAAATACCCAAATCTGATTCTGGAGGACAAGCTCCTGACTCAGATAGACACGGCAGGCTATCAGATCAGAGTGGCTTCAGTCAATTGGGATGGCAGATCAATTCCAGATTTGTTAAGGAAGACAGGAAAGCCTGAGTTTGATTCCTTGCTGGCTCAAAATGGAAAAAAGTATTATTGGCTAACGAGAAAGCTGACTCAATAGGTAGAGGGAATTTCGGACTTGTAATCAATCAGGTTTTCCCAAATTTGAATTTTTGCGCAGCGTAAGGAATCTCCTTTGAATGCTACCGGGAATTTCTCCTCGTAAATCAACCGTTCAAAGGTCGCGGCGACTCCGGGAGATTCCTCATTCCAACTTACAAAAACGCCTTCCTTACCAATCCCGATTTGCTTCTCAAGACCTTCCCAAAGGTCAAATTGATTTTTTCTGGTACCCAAATTTATCGTGTACGTTTTAGGGTTTCCCGGTAGGTAAAATGCCAACTCGGATGCCATGTGATAGCTTTCAGAGAAAACAACTGATTCCTTCACTTCAAGGCTATCCTGGAGAAAGCTTATCCTCTCGGAAAGAGGCCGGTAGCCAACCAGCCTTCGGAAGGACTTTTTCTCAATTTCCCGGATTGTCCCTGAACTTACGACAGGGTTAAAATCAGGAAAAATAAACAACAGAGGTAATCCCAGGCTAAAAGTCACGCTCCAATTTCTGACTTTAACCCAATTTGGAGATTGCCGCGAAAGCCAATGACTGAAGAAAATCGGCAAAGTCACATACGCAAAAACCGGCCAATTTGCCTCTACTTCTGTGAATAGCGTAAGACTTGCAAATCCAATCCACGATAGAAGCCCGGGCAGTACGAGGAAAAGAGAAACATTGTCCCTGCAAATTTTCAGACTTCGGATTGAATAAAAAAAGATCGGCAAAAGAAAAAGGGAAACCATCCCAAGTTGCCCACCTGTGTATTCTAAAAATCTCCAAATCCAGGATCCAAAATCAAATCCGGAACTCTCTCCGGCCACGCCGCTCAGAAAAGCCAAATGCTTATAGGTACTAAACCCATTCTGCCAGTTCCAGATGAATCCGGGCAAAAACCCGATAGAACTGACTCCAATGAGAATCAGAAAGTTTACCCAATGCTTTTTCCATTGTTGGGTAACGATCAGATAAAAAAGGATCACAGGAACGATCAGGATCATGTTGCTTTTGGCAAGTAAGCCGATTCCTGAAGCCAAACCGCCTAAAACCCACCACCGAGTCTTCTGTTCTCTGATCCCTTTGTAAATCCAGTAAATACTCAAAATCCAGAAGAAGGTTAATTCAGAATCAGTGATATGGAAAGTGGAAAAAAGCATCCAAAAGGGCATAGCCATCACTAAAATTCCAGACCAAAAAGCGATTTTGGGGGATTTATAGAGATACTCCGCAAAGCAATACACAATCCAGGAGGTTCCCATTCCCAGAAGAATTGCATTGATCCTCACTCCAAACTCATTGATTCCAAAGATGGAGGTGCTGATCAGATTGAATACTGCAATAAGGGGCGGCTTCGAATAATAATGCCAGGCAAGATTCTGCGACCAAAGCCAATACTGCGCTTCCTCGGTAAAGAGATTGATTTCGGGACGCAGGGTAAATAATATTTTACTCCCGGCTATTACCAGATTGATCAGCCAAAATAGTCCCAGATAATTAGTCTGTGTTTTCATTTTAAAAAGTGGTTTAAAAAAGATAAACCCTCAGGTTTCTGAGGGTTTATACGTAAAAACTGAATTGGGTTACTGTTTAACCAGCACTACTTTTTCTTTGTGTTTTTTGAGTTGTCTTCTCAATCCTTCAATCGCTTCATCAGCTGCAGCTTCAAAAGAGTCGGTTTGGTGTTTGGCAAAAAATTGCTTCCCAGGGACATTGAGCTTTATTTCAACTATTTTATTGGCATTTTTCTCGTTTTTGTCGAGTCTCATAAATACTTCCCCGTCCTGTATCCTGTCGAAATAGGTTTCCAATTTATCGGCTTTTTTCTGAATGAAGTCGATCAGTTTGTGATCAGCATCGAAGTGGATAGAGTGCATTTGCAGTTTCATAATGATTTGCATTTAAGTGAATGAACAAAAGATTAATTATGCTTTAGGGTGTGCCTGTTCGAACACAGCTTTAAGTTTTTCGAGTGAATTATGGGTGTAAACCTGTGTAGCAGCGAGATTTGCATGACCGAGCAAATCTTTGACAGCGTTGAGATCTGCACCTTTGTTGAGCAAGTGAGTGGCAAAAGTATGCCTCAATACATGTGGGCTGCGCTTGGATGTCTGCGCAAAAAGATCCAAATAATGCCTGACAGTACGATAAATCATCATTGGGTAACTCTGCTTTCCTTGATTACTCACAATAAAATAGTCACTTTGACCAAGTTTTGAAAACCTTTCTTCAAATACTTTTTTATACAGCAATATATTCCGCGACAGCCCTTTTGTGAGTGGGATTATTCTTTCTTTTTTCCTTTTTCCCAACACTTTTACTGTGTCTTCATTCAGATCTATAGACTCCCATTTCAAGCCGATCAGTTCAGCCAATCGAACTCCGGTGAGATACAAAAACTCAATCACCATCCGATCCCGCTGTCCTTCAAATGAAGGTTCATAAACGCTCTCTTCCAAAACGGCCTCAATGGTGAGTTCTTGTACAAACTCCGGCAGTTTTTTAGGATTTTTAAGAGACCTCAGTTTATACGTAGGATCTTTTGAAATCATTCTGGATCGGAGGAGAAATTTGTAAAAAGATCTCAAAGTCGCCATTTTTCGGTTAACCGACGTCGTACTCAGCTCTTGCTCAACGAGGTCAATCACCCATGCACGGATTTCGGAGTGACCGGCTTCCGAGATGTCATTCAACTCAAATGAAGTCGTGGCAAACTCCTGAAACTGCTCCAGATCGGTGCGATAAGCAATCACAGTATGCGGACTGCTTTTCTTCTCGTACTCCAGATAATTGATGAAAGATTCGACCATGAGTTTTACTAATCCTCAAATAAGATAGTCCAAAAAATTGGAATTGGTGAGTGCCATTTAGCACAAAAAAAAAGCGCAACTGCTCGTGGCAATTGCGCTTAATATTGTAAATCAAAAATGATTACTTCATTACTTCTTCCTGAAGTTTTTGCTTGTAAGCAGCTTTGATGACCTGAGCTCTTCTTTTGATGGAAGGTTTGGTAAACGCTTGCCTCGCTCTAAGTTCTCTGACCGCACCGGTCTTGTCAAACTTCTTCTTAAAACGCTTCAGCGCTTTTTCGATTGATTCGTTCTCTTTTACGTTAACAATGATCATAGTATACACCCCCTTTCGTGGCTGCAAAAGTAGGGAATAAATCTGAAAAGCAACACCAAGACACCAAATATTTGGGGAAATGCAGGATACTTGCTGTAAAATGGATAGGCGAGCAGAAAATCAAAGCTCCGGTTCTGCTGGATGGCGCAAAAAACGAATTTTGGAATCAAGCCGGGCAAGTGCCAAATATGTCTGTTCTAGTTTCAGCAGATGGCGTAGTGATTTTTTAAGCAGCCTTGGTTTGAAGGGAAAGAGCTGGAAGTGGCTATTATTGAAGAAGGAGGTCTATAAACAAAAAGTCCAACCCGTTTCCGAGTTGGACTTTTCTTTATGATTACAACTGGCGATTACCCGATTACTTTCTCGGCCAATACCACAATTACATTGTCTTTTACTTCAACAACTCCGCCTTCCACAATCATGGACTGCTTGCCCTCCGTAGTGGTAAAGGAAACTGCTCCTTTGGCCAAAGCTGCGACGATCGGAGCGTGATTATTCAGAACCTGAAAAGATCCTCCTGCACCAGGAAAACTGGCTTCGGACACTTCGCCCTGAAATATTTTTTTCTCTGGTGTGACGATTTCTAATTGCATTCGATAGAATAGTTAGTAGTTATTGGTTATTGAGTTATTAGAAGGTCATCCGCTTTGGAGACAATAACTAATTCCCAATAACTTTCCCCTTATTTTACTTCAGCAAGCATTTTCTCTCCCTTAGCAATTGCATCTTCGATGCTGCCTACCAGGTTGAAAGCTGCCTCAGGAAGGTGATCCAGTGCACCGTCCATGATCATGTTGAAGCCTTTGATGGTGTCTTTGATGTCAACCAACACGCCTTTCAAGCCTGTAAACTGCTCTGCTACGTGGAATGGCTGTGACAAGAAACGCTGAACTCTTCTCGCTCTGTACACGACCAATTTATCTTCTTCGGAAAGTTCTTCCATACCAAGGATCGCGATGATATCCTGCAATTCTTTGTATCTCTGAAGGATCTCTTTCACTCGCTGAGCGCAACCGTAATGCTCTTCGCCGAGGATATCCGGAGAAAGAATTCTTGAAGTAGAATCCAAAGGATCCACTGCAGGATAGATTCCTAGTTCGGCAATCTTTCTTGACAATACCGTAGTAGCATCCAAGTGAGCGAAAGTCGTCGCAGGAGCCGGGTCAGTCAAGTCATCCGCAGGTACGTAAACCGCCTGAACAGAAGTAATTGAACCGTTTTTAGTTGAGGTGATTCGCTCTTGCATGGAACCCATTTCGGTTGCCAATGTAGGCTGATAACCTACTGCAGAAGGCATACGACCCAAAAGTGCTGACACTTCTGAACCTGCCTGAGTGAATCGGAAAATGTTGTCAATAAAGAACAGGATGTCTTTACCTGCACCTTCACCGTCTCCATCTCTGTAATATTCTGCCAAAGTCAAACCTGTCAAGGCCACACGTGCACGCGCCCCAGGAGGCTCGTTCATTTGACCAAACACGAAGGTTGCTTTTGATTCTTCTAATTTCTTCAAATCCACTTTTGAAAGATCCCATCCACCTTCTGTTTCCAGACTGTGAACAAACTCGTCACCATAAGTCACAATTCCTGACTCGATCATTTCTCTCAAAAGGTCATTTCCTTCACGAGTTCTCTCACCTACACCCGCAAATACAGACAAACCTGAATAAGCTTTTGCGATGTTGTTGATCAACTCCTGAATCAATACAGTCTTACCTACACCGGCACCACCGAAAAGACCGATTTTACCTCCTTTTGCGTAAGGCTCGATCAAGTCGATTACTTTGATTCCCGTGAAAAGAACTTCAGTAGCGGTAGAAAGATCTTCGAATCTTGGAGCGGATCTGTGAATCGGAAGTCTCTTGCCTGCAGGAACCTGAGGAAGACCATCGATAGCTTCACCAACTACATTGAAAAGACGGCCTCTGATCGCATCACCGGTCGGAACCGAGATTGGCTGACCCAAGTCTCTTACTTCCATACCTCGAACCATCCCTTCGGATGAGTCCATGGCGATAGTTCTTACTCTGTCCTCACCCAAGTGCTGCTGAACCTCCATCACGACCACTTGGCCGTTTTCTTTGGTTACTTCCAGCGCGTCAAGGATGTTTGGCAGGTTACCGCCTTCAAAGGAAACGTCCACAACCGGGCCGATTACTTGAGTTATCTTTCCAATATTTGCCATTTGATATAGAGAATTGTAAAAGGAATGTGCTATTTGAATTCGACCGCAAAATTATATCAAGAAAGCCTAATACCAAAGGATATTTGGAAAATAAAAAACTCCGCTCAAATTATACCAACTGCCTGACAGCTAATTCCCCTTTCAAGCCGAAAGGAAGCTATTCCAGGACCCGCTTGGCAAAAAGAAAAGCATTAGCCCAATACTTGCTGCTGAGATAATCCTCTGTGACACCGAGAGATGTGGAAGAATGAATAAATCGAACCTCACCATCCTGAACCTCCGTCACAATTCCAGAGTGAGTCACCTGATTTTTCTTCTTGCTTGTCGCAAAAAAAACCAAATCGCCCTGGCGGATATCTTTGACAGGAACTTTCTCTCCCACTTGACTTTGATCATTGGATGTTCGAGGCATGTTAATTCCGATTGAATAATAGGAGTGAAAGACCAAAGCGGAGCAATCCATGCCTGAGCGGGTAGTTCCTCCATATTTATAAGGAGTGCCCTGATAGGACTTCGCTGTGGCGATGACTTTGAAAGCGGGATCGTCCTTGGAAATTTTCTTTGACTTACATCCGCCCAGCGAAAAAACGCCTAATAGCAGGAAAGCGAAACAAACTTGTAGAAATTGTACTTTGAAATAGTTGGCAGAGATGCTCTTCATGTCCTCAATTTTACCGGAAGATTGGAATGATTCCAACCATTTTCCGGTTTTTGAGATCAGATTGAGTCAAATTAGCTTTCCGGCATCAGAACCTTAAGTGATTATGATCACCAAGAGCTCCCCGATCAGCCCTTTATCTTTGTAGCACTAAATCAGAAACAAAAAAATACAACCATGCATATTCAACAGTTTTATGACGAAGGCTTGGCTCATGCAAGCTATGCCATCTTAAGTGAAGGAAAAGTGGCCTTGGTCGATCCGGGAAGAAATCCTCAGGCTTATTATGATTACGCTGAAGCAAATTCCGCAAAAATCGTTGCGGTTTTCGAAACGCATCCCCATGCAGATTTCGTGAGTTCTCACCTTGAATTTCACAAAAATGAAAATGCCACCATCTACGTGAGTAAGTTGGTTGGGGCAGAATATCCGCATACCGCTTTTGATCAGGGAGATTCAGTGCAAATGGGCAAAGTGACTTTCAAGTCTTTGCACACACCGGGTCATTCACCTGACAGTATCAGCATCTTGCTGGTGGACGAAAACGGAAAAGATAATGCGCTTTTCTCAGGTGATACACTTTTTATCGGGGATGTCGGAAGACCTGACCTTAGAGAAAAAGCCGGTAACCTGAAGGCACAGAGAGAAGACCTTGCAAAAATGATGTTCACAACGGTTCAGGAAAAACTGAAGCCTTTGGCAGATGATGTTCTCGTATTTCCGGCACACGGAGCGGGTTCACTTTGCGGAAAAAATCTAAGCGATGCTCGTCAAAGCACTATCGGTGAGCAGAGAGCTACCAACTGGGCTTTCGGTGACATCGATGAAAAAACCTTCGTGGATTCACTTCTTCAGGGTCAGCCATACATTCCAAAATACTTTGGATACGACGTGGACATGAATAAAAAAGGCGCCCCATCTTACCAGAGATCAATCTCTGCGGTGAGCATGTGGCCGGAAGGCGCAACCCTCCCAGCTGGAGCTTTAATAATCGATGTGAGAAAGCAGGATGCATTTGCAGCCGGACATATCCCGGGAGCTATCAACATCATGAATGGTGGCAAATTCGAAACCTGGTTGGGATCAATCGTCGGATCGGATGAGAAATTCTTCCTCGTTGCTGATTCTGAGGCTGAATTGGAAATCGTCATCTTCAAATCTGCAAAAATCGGCTACGAACAATTGATCAAAGGCGCTGTAGTCAATCCCTCGGGAATGACCGAAAAAGGAGCATCCTTCGATTTGGAAGCCTTCAAAGAAAATAAAGACGCTTATACAATCGTGGATATCAGAAGTGCGGATGAGGCTAAAAACGAGCCGATCTTCGCAGGAAGTTTGAATATTCCACTTCAGCAATTGAGAGAAAGAGCTGGTGAAGTTCCTACGGAAAAGCCCGTAGTGGTGCATTGCGCAGGTGGTTACAGATCAGCTGCAGGAACAAGCATTTTGGCGGCAGCGCTGAAAGGTGCCGAAGTCCTGGACATGAGCGAAGCCATCAAAGAATTTCAATTAGTAGCACATTAATTTAGGTTTGTTGAATATTCACCCCCGTCCTTGAAAGGGCGGGGGTGTTTTTGTTTTTAGGAAAATAGATCCCCTCAAAATCAGCAACCTGATCAATTGGCTCAGATTTTTCCGAACCAATTTACTTATATTGATGTCTGTGTTTTGAGAGAAGAATATGAGCCGGGAAGATTTCATCCAATTGCCAATCCATCAAAAAATCAAAACCCTCTACATGGAGGGTTCATTCGTTGTGGCTATCCGATATTATGGACACAAGGTGAATCTCTATTTACTTGAGAATGAATACATCGAGGTATTCTACAATCATAAGCTGGACAAAATCGACAAGATTGATTTTTTGCCAAGGGACCACACCCGAATGAAGTTTTATTTGGACCAAATCAGGATCGCATAAAAAAAGCAGGCCAAAAGCCTGCTTTTTCATTTAAAGTTTTCTCTTCAGAAAATCTGTCATCTGCGTGTACAAATGCCATGTTGTATTTCCACCGGATATCCCGTGATTTTTGTTTGGGTAGTAGAATGACTCAAACTGTTTGTCTGCAGCGATCAATGCGTTGACCAGATCCACTGAATTCTGGAAATGAACGTTGTCATCGCCTGTTCCATGGATCAAAAGCAGGTTTCCCTTCAGCTTATTCACATGTGTAATCGGGCTGTTGTCGTCATATCCGGATGGATTGAGTTGCGGAGTCTGCAGGAATCGCTCCGTATAGATCGTATCATAATATCTCCATGTCGTCACCGGGGCAACTGCAATTGCTGTTTTGAACACATCATTGCCGATCATCAACGCCAGCGATGACATGTAACCACCATAAGACCAACCCCAGATTCCGATTCTCGCCGGATCTACAAAAGGCATTTTAGCAAAATACTTCGCCCCTTCTATCTGATCGATCGTTTCAAGTTTTCCAAGATTTGCATAGGTCGAATGTTTGAAGTCCCGTCCGCGTGCTCCTGTACCGCGATTGTCCACACATGCCACGATGATTCCCTCTGCTGCCAATTGCTGATGCCAGAAATCACGCGTTCCTCCCCAGCTGTTCAGCACATTTTGCGAACCCGGGCCACCATATACATACATGAGCACAGGATATTTTTTGTTCGGATCGAAGTCTGCGGGCTTGATGATGTAGGCATTCAACTCAGTGCCATCCACAGTCGGAAAGGTGAAAAACTCCTTTTTCCCCAGTGCAAATCCTGTCAATCGATCTTTCAACGCTTGGTTATCCTCCAATACTTTCAGCTCCGTGCCTGATGCCACATTCAAACTCACTCGCACCGGAGTATCAGCAGTTGAATAATAATCGATGAAGAATTTATTATCCGGGCTCATGTTAATGGTGTGCGTTCCTTTAGCTGGTGTGAGGACTTTTTTACCTTTTCCGTCCAGGTTGATCACATAGAAATTTCTTTCCAAAGGAGACATTTCTGTGGACACGAAATAGACCTTCTTTGCTTTTTCATCCACGCCAACCAGCGAACTTACTTCCCAGGCTCCCGTGGTAATCTGACGGATTAGTTTTCCGTCTATTGCGTGATGGTAAATATGCTTGAAACCATCTTGCTCGGAAGTTCGGATAAACGATTTCCCATCGGAGAGGTATTCTAAGTTATCGTTGTTGTCCAGATCGACATAGGTTTTGGAGACATCGGAAATAATCAAACTGCTCGTGCCGGTACTTGCATTTGCATGAAAAAGGTCCATCTGATTTTGAAGACGATTCAGGCGAATGAAGGCCAGCGTATTTGCGTCTTTGGTCCAGTAGATTCTTGGAAGATAAATATCTGTTTCAGTTCCGGCGTCGATTTTCTGAGTTTTCGCAGTGGCCAAATCATAGACATGAATGCTTACAAGCGCATTTTTCTCTCCGGCTTTTGGATATTTGAATTTGTAATCCTTCGGATAAAGCGGTCCCCAAAGCTGCATATTAAACTCAGGAACGGCTGATTCATCGAAGCGGATAAAAGAGATTTTCTTTCCGTCTGGTGCCCATTGGAAAGCCTGCGCCATCGAAAATTCTTCCTCATAAACCCAATCAGCAGAACCGTTGATGACTTTGTTCCATTCCCCGTCTGTTGTGATTTGGGTTAGTTTGTTATTCGCCAATTCAACCATGTACAGGTTGTTTTCTTTGACAAAAGCTACTTTGTCATTGTCAGGCGAAAGGGTGGCGTAGGAGATTTTCTCTCCGTTCATCAACTGCTGCTTTTGGCCAGTAGCCATGTCAACCACATAGAAAATCCCTTTCGAAGATCGGCGATAAATCGACTCCACGTCAGATGCTATCAGGGCTTTCGTTTCGTCAGGGTTAAAAGAATAGCTTGAAAAATTCACTCCAAGCGCTCTGCCATCCAATAAAACCGCTTCCTCAGCTCCGGTCGAAATATTTATTTTTACTACTACAGGAGCTCCCATTCGATTGATTTGGGAACTGTAATACTGCCCGTCTTTCATCCAATTGATGCCATTGACGGATTTTTGGGCGAAAGTGCCTTTTTTGAAGACATCCTCGAGCGTCACTTTTTTCAGGGCTTG
The DNA here is from genome assembly GCA_029945945.1 of Algoriphagus sp. Taxonomy (GTDB): domain Bacteria; phylum Bacteroidota; class Bacteroidia; order Cytophagales; family Cyclobacteriaceae; genus Algoriphagus. Next base: position 255,951 of record JAQSDM010000011.1, read on the forward strand.
AGCTTGCAAACTGACAATCATTCCCAAAGCCAGGCTCAATGACAGAGCCAGCACTTTCCAATTTCTAATCATCTTATTATTAATTTGGGTAAACAAAGCTTGGGTTTAAGGTGGCGAATATAGAAAAAATGCCAAGTCAGGCTTTCAGGAATCTGGTGAACGGTCATTCAAATCCGTGTTTTTAATCCTAAAATATCTAAATCAAGAAAAACTTCCGGGAGCATTCACTTCTCCCTTACCCAAAAAATCAGCTAATTCGCATACCTAAGCTAGCCCGGCAAATGAATAAAAAAATAGCCCTTGTAACAGGCGGATTCACTGGTGAATCCGTGATTTCTCTGAAGAGTGCCGCAGTCGTGGAGCGTACCATCGATCGCGAGCGGTACGATGTCTACAAAATCCTCATTTACCCAAATGATTGGCATTATATGAGTGCTTCCGGTGAAAAAATTCCGGTGGATCTGAATGATTTCAGCATCAGTCTGGGCGATGAAAAAATCAAATTTGACGGAGTTTTCAATATTCTGCATGGTTCACCCGGTGAGGATGGAAAGCTTGCAGGCTATTTTGATATGCTGGGAATTCCGTACACAACCTGCGATCAGCTGACTTCCGCTATCACGATGAATAAAGGCTACACCAAAGCAATTGTGCAGGATATTCCTGAATTGAACGTGGCAAAATCCCTTCAACTTTTTGAAAACACGGTTGAAAACCTGCAAAAAATCGAGTCTGAATTAGTTCTTCCGCTTTTTATCAAACCGAATAACGGCGGAAGTTCCATCGGAATGACGAAAGTGAAAACATGGGCAGATCTTCCGAAAGCGGTGGACAAAGCTTTCGCAGAAGATAAGCAAGTGCTCGTGGAAGAGTTTGTGTCGGGAAGGGAGTTTTCGATCGGCGTTTACAAAGGAAAAGGCGAGATCACCGTACTTCCTGCCACTGAGATTGTAAGCAGTAAAGAGTTTTTTGACTACGAAGCAAAGTACACTCCCGGCGTGGCGGAGGAAATCACCCCGGGAAGAATGACCGAAGAAGAAAAGTCGCGAGTCGATCGAATCGTCTATAAAGTCTATGAAAAACTGAACTGCAAAGGAGCTGTGCGAGTGGACTACTTCCTACAACACGAAACTGGAAAATTCTTCTTTATCGAAATAAACACTGTTCCCGGACAAACAGAAACCAGCTTGATTTCCCAACAAGTAAAAGTGGCAGGAAAAGATGTGAAAGAGTTTTACTCAGAATTGATTGAAGAGATGTTTTCTTAAGAACCTAGAAAACAGAACCAAGAATCAAGATTTTCCTGTCTCTTGCCTCTTGCTTCTTGCTTCTTGTCTCATAAAAAAAGCCCCTTTCGGGGCTTTTTGCTTATAACTCAAATACTGTTTTGATTCGGTCTACAAAGTCCAGCTTTTCCCAGGTGAAGAGCTCAACTTCTTTGGTCACAGGTGATCTGTAAGGAGAATAGAAAGTCTTGGTTACCAATTCGTTCTTTCTTCCCATGTGACCATAAGCTGCTGTTTCCTCATAGATTGGATTTCTCAGCTTCAATCGCTGCTCGATCGCATAAGGACGCATATCGAATAGTTCTTCAATCTTTTTGGCTATTTCTCCATCGTGCATGTCCACGTTGGAAGTACCATAAGTATTTACATAGATTCCCATTGGCTTGGCAACCCCGATTGCATAGGAGACCTGAACCAGCATTTCGTCAGCAACACCCGCAGCCACCATATTTTTGGCAATATGGCGAGTTGCGTAAGCTGCAGAGCGGTCAACTTTCGAAGGATCTTTTCCGGAGAAAGCTCCTCCACCGTGAGCACCTTTTCCACCGTACGTATCCACGATGATTTTTCTTCCGGTCAAACCTGTATCACCGTGAGGACCACCGATGACGAACTTACCTGTTGGGTTGATGTGATAAACGATTTCGTCCGTGAATAACTTCTGAAGCTCAGGCTTCAATTGAGCTTTCACTCTTGGAATTAGAATAGTAATGATGTCAGATTTGATCTTTGCAAGCATCACTTCCTCCTGATCAAAATCGTCATGCTGGGTAGAAACCACAATTGCGTCGATTCGCTGTGGTACATTCTCATCACTATATTCGATTGTCACCTGAGATTTAGAATCCGGTCTCAGGTAGGTAATGTCTTTATTTTCTCTTCTCAAAGCTGCCAATTCCTTCAGGATCATATGTGACAGATCCAATGCAAGCGGCATGTAGTTTTCAGTTTCGTTTGTGGCATAGCCAAACATCATTCCCTGATCTCCGGCGCCTTGTTCCTCGGGATTCTTGCGCTCCACACCTTGATTGATGTCAGCAGATTGCTCATGAATCGCAGAAAGAATCCCGCAGGAATTACCCTCAAACATGTATTCACTCTTGGTGTATCCGATTCTGTTGATTACGTCACGGGCGATTTTCTGAACATCTAAATAAGTGTCAGACTTCACCTCACCGGCAAGAAATACCTGCCCGGTGGTTACAAGAGTTTCACAAGCTACTTTGGAATTCGGATCAAATGCCAAAAAGTTATCGATCAGAGCGTCGGAAATTTGGTCAGCGATTTTATCCGGATGACCTTCAGAAACCGACTCTGAAGTAAATAAATATGCCATAAATATTAATTATTGGTGCGTTTCTGTTTGGAAGCCCAAAAATAGGTTAACTGGGGGAAATAAAAAACCCAAACGAGATAGATGGTTCGAAATCGAAATTAACTAACAATTGAATTCAACAATTGGAAAAACGCATCCTCTGATGAAATCCACTGTCTCATTTTGCATGATGTGAGTCAACCTTCTATATTTCTATGAATTATCTCACACCTTCCTATGCGGTCAAATTTCCTTTTCCTCCTAAAACTAAGCTGCTTTCTCTTCCTTTGCTTCTTAGGCTTACCCGCCAATTCTTCCCACCTATCTAAAACTCCTTCAACCCACGCAGACTTAGTGATCCTTTTTGAAGAATGGAGAAATTTTGAAAATCCTCCATTGCATGAGGGTGCTCCGGACTACAGAAAGGTCACCTTTGATCAGCGGATGGAGGTATTTAAAACACTTCAGGCTAAACTTCTCAGCATGGATACTGCCGGTTGGTCCATCCCTGAGCAAGTAGATTGGCGGATTGTCCAAGCCGAGATGAATGGTTTTGATTTTAACTATCGCATACTCAAACCTTGGGAGAGGGACCCTGCTTTTTACAAATCCATCTGGATGGAGCGAAGCGATGTCCCTGCACACGAAGGTCCAACTCATCACGGAGTTGCGGAAGTCTGGCAGTTTTCATTCCCTTTGAATGAATCATCAAAGCCTAAGTTTTTGAGAAAAATTCAAGCCATAACTCCTTTGAACACTCAGGCTAAAGAAAATCTGACAGGGAAAGCCAAAGAACTATGGGCAGCTGGAATTCCAACCATCCAACAACAAGTCGAGGACTTGGAAGCCATTTTGGAATTCCCGGGAGTAAAGGAAGATACAGCAATGACCCAGGCAATTCAATCCGCCATCGCTTCCACAGGTGACTTGGTCAAGTGGCTCGAACAGGAAGCTCCAAAAAAGACTGGCTCCTCAGGAATCGGTAAAGAAAACTATACCTGGTATCTGCAAAATGTTCACCTGGTGCCATTAACTTGGGAGGATGAGGTGATGATTCTGAAAAGGGAACTTGCCCGAGCATGGACTTCGCTGAAATTAGAAGAACATCAAAACCGAAATCTGCCACCTCTTCAGGAAGCTAATACTGCGGAAGAATTCGAAAACCTTACAGAAGAATCAATTCAGGAGTTCATGAGGTTTCTTCAAAATCAAGAAATAGTAACTGTAAAGGACTACTTTGAACCTGCACTGAGGATGCATCGCGGGGACTTTATCCCAAAAGAAAAGCGAAATTTCTTTACCATAGGGATGCACTTGGATCCTTTACCTCTGTACTCTCATTTCTATCATTGGTTCGAGTTGGCCATCATGGACAATGAACCTCATGCCAGCGCTATTCGAAAAGGCCCTTTACTCTACAACATTTTCGACTCCAGAAATGAAGGCACAGCCACCGCTGTCGAGGAAATGTTTTTGGATGCAGGACTCTATCAAAATTCGCCAAGATCCAGGGAAATCGTGTACATCATGATCGCTCAGCGGGCAGCAAGAGGATTAGGATCACTTTATGCCCAGGCAAATGAAATGACCATGGTAGAAGCCGGTGGCATTCATTCCGATTACACCCCGAGAGGCTGGATGAAAACAGAGAAAGAGTTGCTTCTTTTTGAGCAGCATCTATACATGCGTCAGCCGGGCTATGGAAGCAGCTACATTACCGGAAAGTATTTATTGGAAAATGCGCTGGCAGATTTTGCCCGGATCAAAGAAGTAAAAGGTGAAGAATTTAAGCTGAGAGATTTCTTTGATCATTTGAATGCAATAGGAGGAATTCCAATTTCTCTGGGGCATTGGGAAATGACGGGAGTCGATCAGCAAATGAAAAAGTAGGATTTGGTCTGCTGCATCCTCTGACGACCTTCGAAGTTTTGAAAAACTCAAAGGACAAAATTTCTAATTTTAGCCTTCAGCTTTCTGCCTTCTTCACCAATCCTTCAGTAATCTCATTCATCGCTTTGACCTTGAATTCAAAGTCTCCTTTGAGAGTTTCCCGGTAGGCATTTAGATTTAGTAGAAGGTCGTCGATTTCTTCCGGGAGAACTTCCTCTAAAAGTTGACGAAGTCGCTTGGCTGTGGTTGGGGATTTTCCATTGGTGCTGATTGCGATTTTCAGGTTGCCTTTGGTGACAATACCTCCTAAATAAAAGTCGCACAATTCTGGCGTATCGGCAATATTGACTAATAGAAAGCGCTCTTTGGATTCATCCCGGATTTGCCGATTGACAGCTTTATTGTCAGTTGCACCGATCACAAGATGTTTTCCCCCAAGATACTTTTCATGGTAACTGTCCTCTATTAAAGTCACCGTATCTGACTTCTCAGCTACTTCCAAAAATTCCGGTCTGAACTCTTTAGAAACGACCGTCACTTGAGCCAATGGGCTGGATTTGAGCAGAAATTCCAGCTTTTCAGTGGCCACAAAACCTCCACCGACTAGCAGTATGTTAAGCTCGTGAACTTTGAGGAAGATGGGATAGAGATGGTTCATTTTATGGGAAACAAGATGTTAGAGACAAGAATCAAGATGTAAGTTGGAAATTTATAAGGTAGTAAAGTTAGCTCCAATCCAACAGCTGCTGAAACTGCAAGCCGCTTCCTGGCTTCTGCTACTGCCAACTGACACTGCAAACTGCTTACTGCCTACTGATCAATACCGCTTCCCTGAAAACCTCCGCCAACTTCGTACTTTCCCTCACCACTTCCCCCACAATAATTATCGCGGGAGCTTCGGTTTGAGCGTCTTTTGCTTTTTGCTCAATATCTGAAATATAACCTGCCACGATCTTTTCCTCGCGTGTTGTACCACTTTGGATGATGGCTATCGGCAGATCATTTTTTCCAAACTTCCGATATACTTGTACGATTTCTCCCAGCTTTTTGGTTCCCATCAAGACGACCACCGTCGCGGTTGATTGCGCAGCCAAAGCCAGATCCTTCGAAAGTTCTCCGGCAGACGTCGTACCTGTCACCACCCAAAAACTCTCAGAAATCCCTCTTTTGGTCACAGGAATTCCAGCCGAAGCCGGAACTGCAATCGCCGAAGTAATTCCTGGAACCAATTCAGTCGGGATTCCGAAAGCCTCGATGTATTCGATTTCCTCAGCACCCCGACCAAATACAAACGGATCTCCGCCTTTCAGTCGGACCACATGTCCATGCTTTTTGGCAAGGCTGACGCAAAGTTGATTTGTGTCTTCCTGGGGCTGAGAATGCTTCCCAACTCGCTTTCCGACAAATATTTTCAAGGCCGTTTCCGGCGCGTGTTTCAGCAAAACCGGATCAATCAAGGCATCATACAACACCACATCCGCTTTGTTCAAGGCAAAAACTGCCTTTAGCGTGATCAGTTCCGGATCTCCCGGGCCCGCTCCAACCAGCGTGACTTTTGGGTTCACATTATTTCTCATGCCTCAACCTCCTCTTCCCGATACGTTTTCAGCAAACTGTAAACTTCCATCGCTTGCTTTGCATAGGCATTTGCAAACTCTTCTGTAGGTTCATGCTTGTTGATTTGGTAGACTTTATCTGCGAAAGTTCCGCCAAGATTGATCTTCGCGCTTGCGACAAACGTCTCGTCAAATTGAGAAATGATGTTTGCGTAGGAATTGGTGCTGATGTCTTCACTAAGTAAAAGTGCTTTCGCAGCATTGATCAAGCCTGCATAATGATGGTAAATACTATCTGACCAGCGACCTTGCTCCAACGCTTCCTGTCCTGAATCAAGTTTCTCCAGTGATTCCAAAAGCAAAGTTGCTACCAGGTCAATCATAGCGCCGGCGCATTCTCCTACACCCACTGCCACTTCATAGGCATCATTATGGCCCCAATCGACAGAATCAGATTCTGTCACTGTCGAGGCATCACCCAGTTCTTTTAGCAATTCATAGAAATAGATTTGCCCTTTCTGATCGTAATAGCTGAGGAAATCAAGTCCGTTGGCATTCTGAACAAAATCATTGAGCAAAACCCGCAAAGCCTGAGGTCCGCGACGACTTGGAACTTTGGTTACTTTGTCTGCAAATCTTCCGTTTCCGTCACCGAGATTTCCTCCGCCAAGCAAAACCTGAAGTGCTGGAATCACCATTTTCCCGGCTTTCATGGACATCCCCTGAAAACCAATATGAGCCATATTATGCTGGCCACAGGCATTCATACATCCCGAGATTTTAATCACCAACTCCTGATTTTTCAGGTATTGAGGATATTCCTCCAGAATGATTTTTTCCAATTCATGGGCAATTCCCGTTGAGCTGGCAATCCCGAGATTACAGGTATCGGTTCCTGGACAAGCGGTGATATCACCAAGGGAATTGTATCCACGCTCACCCAACCCTATTTTTTTGAGTTCCTGATAGAAGAACGGGGCCAAATCTTCTCGTACGTCCCTGATCAGGAAGTTTTGGCGAAGGGTAAATCGAACTTCATCATTGGCATACTTCTCCACCAAATCTGCCAACGCTCTGGCTTGATCGATATAAAAATCACCCAAAGCCACTTTCACTCCAATAGAAACATAGCCGGATTGCTTTTGAGGCAAAATATTGGTCAGTTTCCAAAGTTCGTAATCAAGTCCCGGATCGCTTTCCAGTTGGAAAGTAGGAGGGTTTGGTAAAGTTTTTCCAGCATCGTAGGTCTCGAAATCCAGCGGATAGCTTGTAAACGGAAGTGCTTTTCTCTCCAATTCTACCAATTCCAGGAAAGCTTCCAAACCCAGATCTTTCACCAGAAACTTCATTCTTGCCTTATTTCTTCTGGCTCTTTCTCCATGTCGATCAAAGATCCGAAGGACAGATTCGATCAATGGAATCACCTGATCTGTTGCAAGAAACTCTGAAATCAAATCCGCATGACGAGGCTGAGAACCCAGACCGCCACCCAGCAAAACTTTGAATCCGCGAACTTCCTTTCCATCTACGATTTTCAGTTTTGGGATAAACCCCAGATCGTGCAAATAGCTTAATGCCGTGTCTTCGTCCGAGGAGGAAAAGGACATTTTGATCTTGCGACCCATTTCCTGGCAAACAGGATTTCTTAAAAAATAACGATACGTCGCATCCGCATAGGGAGTCACGTCAAATGGCTCATTCGGATCAATTCCGGCTGTTTCGGAAGCAGTCACATTTCGAACTGTATTGCCACAGGCTTCACGCAATGTCACATCATCCCGTTCCAGTTCCGCCCAAAGCTCAGGAGTCCGATCCAAACTCACGTAGTGAATCTGAATGTCCTGGCGAGTAGTGATGTGCAGTCTGCCGGTGGAATATTCCTCGGAAACTTTGCAAATCCTGCGAAGCTGAGCCGAACTCACGCGCCCGTAAGGAAGCTTGATTCGGATCATCTGAACTCCTTGCTGCCGCTGTCCATAGACACCACGGGCAAGACGAAGACTTCGAAATTTTTCCTCGTCAATCTTTCCCTCTCGGAAAAGCGCGATTTTCCGCTCAAGCTCGATGATATCGCGCTCTACAATCGGATTTTCTAGTTCGGTTCTGAAGCTTTGCATTTGCGTAATAGTTTTTCCCTATAGGGAAAGTTAGGTTTGATATATTTTTTTAGGAGTTGAAAATTGAAAAGTTGGAAAGTGGTAAAGTTTGCTCCACTTTCCTTTTTGGTTGAGATCAACCCTTTCCAAGTTCAATTCCTAAAATTTTTGAATTTTAAACTTCGAAGTTTTCAGCCTTCAGCTTTCAAACTTCATCCTTCAATAAACCCGACACTCACCGTATCAAAACTCCCCTCATCAATCAAAATGAAGGTTCCGTTTGATTTGTTGGTATCGTACGTATCGAAATGGATAGGCTTGCTCAGACGGAAATGAACCCGACCGATATCGTTTAGCTTGAGTTGATCGACTTCTTCCGTTCCGGTAAAGTCAGTATGAATCCTGGATTCTATCTGATCCACTTTTGCCATCACCCGGTTGATTCCGTGCTGAAGGATGTATTTCCCCCCAACTTTTAATGCTTTGTTATTCACCTGGCAAATGGTCGCCGTGAGTTGCTTTTCGCTTTTCGGCACTTCCGAACTTTTCACCATCATATCGCCTCTGCTCAGATCCACTTCCGTTTCCAGCGTGATTACGATTGAACTTCCCGGAGCGGCAGCTTCGATTTCCTTGTCAAAGAAGTGAATGCTTTTGATTTTCGAAGTATTTAAAGAAGGAAGCACTGTGACCTCATCTCCAACTCTCAAAATTCCTCCGTACAGTTTGCCTGAGAAACCTCTGAAATCGTGAAATGCTTCAGTCTTGGGACGGATTACATATTGCACCGGGAATCGGGCAACTGAGCTTTCCTGCAAGTCAGACGGCTCCAGTACCTCGAGATGATCCAATAGCGTATTTCCAACATACCAAGGCATCTCTTCAGAATGCCTCGCGATGTTTTCGCCTTTCAAAGCAGATACCGGAATGAAGGTGATCTGCTCCTGACGGAAATCACTTTTCTCAACCAAAGCGTCGAAGTCAGCCTTTATTTTCAGATAAATATCTTCGCTGTACCCCACCAAATCCATCTTGTTGATCGCTACCACCACATGGGAAATGCGGAGGAGATTGGCGATGAAAAAGTGGCGATAGGTCTGCTCAATTACACCCTTTCGTGCATCGATCAGGATGATGGCCACCTGAGAAGTGGATGCACCTGTCACCATATTTCGCGTATATTCCACATGTCCCGGAGTATCCGCGATGATGAAATTGGTCTTGGCGGTAGAAAAATAAATATGCGCCACATCGATGGTGATGCCTTGTTCACGCTCCGCCACCAAACCATCCGTAGCCAGAGAAAAATCCAGGTAATCGTATCCTCGCTGCTTGCTGCTTTTCTCGATTGCTTCGATTTTATCCGTCGTGAGTGACTTGGTATCGTAAAGCAATCGACCGATCAGCGTGCTTTTTCCGTCATCGACAGAGCCGGCAGTTGCGATTTGGATGAGTTTTCTGTTTTGTATGTCCATTTTGGTCTTCTTTTTAGTCAATAGTCCATAGACGATAGTCCATAGAAGATTTGAGTTGAGAGTTACTTGGTACTTTGTACTTCGTACATTGTAAATCAAAAATATCCCACTTTCTTCCTCGTCTCCATCGCTGCTTCGGATCGTTTATCATCGATTCGAGCGCCACGCTCAGAGATGGTTGAATCGCGGATTTCTCCGACTACATCATCCAGGGAAACAGCTTCGGAAAGCACCGCAGCGGTACAAGTCATATCGCCAACCGTTCTGAAACGTACCATTCGCTCCTCAACAATTTCATGGGATTCCCTGAAAACATGCTCATTGGCTGTCCAGATCATCCCGTCACGGAAGAAAACTTCTCGCTTATGCGCGAAATAGATCGATGGAATTTCAATGTCTTCGGTTCTGATATATTCCCAGACATCCAGTTCGGTCCAGTTGGAAATAGGAAAAACACGTACGTTTTGACCTACGTGAATTTTTCCATTCAGCATGTCAAAAAGCTCAGGTCGCTGATTTTTTTCGTCCCACTGACCGAAGTCATCACGGACGGAAAAGACTCGTTCTTTTGCTCGGGCTTTCTCCTCGTCTCTTCTCGCACCGCCGATACAAGCGTCGAACTTGAATTCTTCGATCGCATCGAGTAAAGTCGTGGTTTGAAGTGTGTTTCTGCTGGCATAGCGGCCGCGCTCTTCTCGCACTTTTCCCTGATCAATGGAATCCTGAACATTTCTCACGATCAAGTCCAATCCCAATTCTGCAACCAATTTGTCGCGGAATTCGATGGTCTCCGGGAAGTTGTGTCCGGTGTCTACATGGAGTAGTGGAAAAGGAATCTTAGCAGGATAAAAAGCCTTTTGAGCTAATCTAACCAGGGTTATTGAATCTTTTCCTCCGGAAAAAAGCAAAACCGGACGCTCAAACTGCGCCGCCACCTCCCGAAGGATATGGATCGATTCTGCTTCTTTTGGATTTGGTATAAATAGGTTTGACATGTGCTTTTAAAATTTTTGATTTACTACTTACCTTACTTCGTTATTCAATATTCAGCATTCGGTGTTCGATACTTAAATTTCGAATTCCGAACATCGAATCTCGAATGATGAAGTATAGTGTCTTGCTTCCTGTCTCTTGCTTCTTGCATCTCATTTCGCATGCAACCCACATTCTTTCTTTGAATCTTCCCACCACCAGCGACCTGCGCGGGCGTCTTCTCCGGGTTCGATGGCTCGGGTACAAGGGGCACAACCAATGCTGATAAAACCTTTGTTGTGAAGTGGATTATAGGGAATATTTTTCTCGTTGATGTAGGCGATCATCTGGTCAAAAGTCCAGTCCAACAACGGATTATATTTGATGATTTGGTTGGCTTCGTCCCATTCGATGCGCTTCATGTCGCTTCGATTGGCACTTTGCTCGGCTCTAAGTCCGGTGACCCAAACTTCGTTTCCTGCCAATGCCCGCTTCAGAGGTTCAACTTTTCGGACGAAGCAGCAGGATTTGCGATTTTCGACAGAGTCGTAGAAACCGTTGATCCCTATCTCATTTACCAGCTTTTCAACCGAGGAAGTGGTTGGATAGTAAACCTGAATTTTGGTTTTGTATTTGGCATCTGTACGGGACAACAAATCCAGCGTCTCTCCGAATAAGCGACCTGTGTCCAGGGAGAAAATGGAAATGGGAAGTGTTTGGGTAGCAATCAGCTGAGTGATCACTTGATCTTCCTGTCCCAAAGAAGTGGAAAAAACAACTTTCCCCGGGAAAAGCTCCGCAACCAAAGCCAAACCCTCTCCTGCACTCAGGCTATCCAACCGGGATTCAAGATCTGACAAGTTCAGTTTCTGGCTCATTGGTTTTTACTTTAGTTGCATTTTCCCAAACCCGCTCGTGCAGGTAATACAGAATGATTTTGGAAACCACCTCCACCGAACCGATGGAAACAGCCATCACCAATTGGCCCGTGACCAAATAGGAAATGATTATGGTATCGATTGTTCCGACAATTCTCCAGGAAATTGACTTGAGCAAACTCTTGGCGCTGCTGTCTTTTCCAGGCTTGCTGGCAAATACTTTTTTGAGTGGCTGGTCTAAAATCATACTTCTGTCAAACGGGGAAGATTGACAAAAGTATATAAACCCTATTTATTTTATAGACTTTATTCCAAAAAAATTTTATTCGTTCGTCAAAATGTCTTCCAGGGTCTTGTTTTCCAATATTTTAAGTGTCTCATCGCGCACTTCAGCCATCACTTTTTTGATCCCGCAAGCAGCCTCACTTTTGCATTCCGCGCAAGGTTCATAGTAGTTGATGCTGACACAGGGAAGCAAGGCAATCGGACCGTCGAGCAGACGGATTACTTTAGAAAGTGGAATGTCTTTTGGTTCCTTTATCAGGTAATAGCCGCCACCCTTTCCTTTTTTGCTACCGAGCAAACCGGCTTTTTTGAGTTCAAGGAGAATATTTTCGAGAAACTTATGGGATATCCCATGCTCCTCAGCGATGTCATGAATCAAAACAGTCTTGGAGTCCCTATGCTTGCCCAGATAAGTGAGCGCATGAAGGGCATATTTGGTCTTTTTGGATAGCATACTCAAAAATAGAAGAAAATTCTGATTAGCCTAGTTCGGGGGTGGGGAATGAAAAAATCCCCGACGCTGGCCGGGGATTTAGATTTTAACCTTTGGGTGCGCCGCGGCGTACCCGAAGGTTTTAAATTGTACAAAACCTTCGATCCCGAAATCTCTGGATCAAAGATCTCACATTACATCATCTCCACACTTCTCTTCACAAAGGCTGTCAGGTCTTTGCCTGTCAACAGTCCTTGGGAAAGTAGCGCTAAGTCAAAAGCTTGCTTTGCCAATCGGGTTTTTTCCTCTTCAGTTTCAGCTTTCAAGACTTTATCGACTACCGGGTGATTTCCATTGATCGCGACTTTGTAGTGATCCGGAAGCGAACCGTAGAAGCTCATCGCTCCTCCACCTGTCTGCGCCATGTCTTTCATTCTGCGCATGAATTCCTCCATCGTGATCGTCACCGGCATTTCCTCCGGACTCAATCCTTCCACTTCCACGCTATAATTGGTGTTGGAAATCGCCTTTTCGAAGATCTCCTTTACAGACTTGGATTGCTCTTCGGTCAGGAGGTTAGCGTAAGTATCGTCTTTTTGGATCAGCTTTTCAGCCACGTCCGCATCCACGCGCTTGAGTTGAGTTTTCTCCAACTTGGACTCAAGATTCTGGATAAAGTGACTGTCGATCGGTGAATCCATCACCAGCACATCATAGCCTTTCTTATTCGCAGACTGGATAAAGCTGTCCTGCTTATTCAAATCCGTTGCATACAAGAAGATCGTTTGCTCATTTTTGTCGGTTTGAACCGGCTTCACCTTAGACTGATATTCTTCGATGGTGAAGTACTCGTTATTTGTGTTTTTCAGCAGGGCGAAATCTTTTCCTTTCTCGTAGAATTTCTCCTCGCTGATCATTCCGTATTTTACGAACAGCCCGATGTCATTCCACTTTTCTTCGTAGGCTTTTCGGTCTTTTTTGTACAACTCACCCAGCTTGTCAGCCACCTTCTTGGTAATGTAGCTGTTGATTTTCTTCACGTTGCTGTCAGCTTGCAGGAAGCTTCGGGACACGTTCAGAGGAATATCTGGAGAGTCGATCACTCCATGAAGCAGCATCAAGAATTCCGGAACGATGTCCTTCACTTCGTCGGTGATAAATACCTGACGGCTGAAAAGCTTGATCTTGTTTCTCTGAAGTTCGAACTCGTTTTTCACCTTGGGAAAATAAAGAACTCCAGTCAGGTTGAAAGGATAATCCACATTCAGGTGAATCCAGAAAAGCGGATCCTCGCTCATCGGGTAAAGCTCCTTGTAGAATTTAAGATAGTCTTCATCTGTCAGATCGCTTGGCGACTTGGTCCAGATGGGAGCTGTGGTGTTGACGATATTGTCAATTTCGACAGACTTCCACTTTTTGTCGCCTTTTTCGTCCACTCCGTCTTCTACGCTTTCGCTCTTGGTGCCAAACTTGATCGGAACCGGAAGGAATTTGCAGTATTTATCCAGGATTCCCTGAAGCTTCCACTTGTCAAGGAATTCTTCTGAGTCTTTGTTGATATGTAGGATGATATCAGTTCCGCGGTCTTTGCGCTTGCCTTTGCTGATTTCAAATTCGGTCGAACCGTCGCAAGTCCACTTCGCCGCTTCTGATCCTTCCTGATAAGAAAGCGTATGGATCTCTACTTTGTCTGCAACCATAAAGGCTGAGTAGAAGCCAAGACCAAACTTTCCGATAATTTCATTGGCGTCTTTGGCATCCTTGAATTTCTCCACGAACTCCTCTGCACCGGAGAAAGCTACCTGATTGATGTACTTTTTGATTTCCTCAGCCGTCATCCCCAGACCGCGATCCGAGATGGTGATGGTTTTCTTTTTCTCGTCGAAAGCAACTTCGACTGTAACATCTCCGAGTTCGCCGGTGTACTGACCTAATGTCGCAAGACGCTTGATTTTCTGCGTCGCATCGACAGCATTGGAGACGAGTTCCCGAAGGAAAATCTCATTGTCAGAATAGAGGAATTTCTTGATAATCGGGAAAATGTTCTCGGTATGGATCGAGATCGTACCTTTTTCCTGCATGGTTATAAATCGGTTTAGTTGAAAACGTGATTACTTACACTCCTCTTATCAAGGGTCGTTCCAGTGTTGTTTGCGGTGCCATTTTGGCAGTTTGGATTTATGATTTATGACCTGGGATGTATGATTTTGGTCAAATCATAGGTCATACATCTTAAATCATAAATTTCTGGTTCGAATCCTTATTCGTTTAACTTTGCGAAATGTGGAAAGAAATCTCCGTCTTAATTCATAAGGAAATGACGCTGGAATGGCGTCAGAAATATGCGCTGAATGGGATTTTGCTTTACGTGGTTTCGGCGGTTTTCATCACTTATTTGAGTGTAGGCGCCAAAACCGGCAACCTTTCCATCCCCACCTGGAATGCTCTTTACTGGATCATTATTCTTTTTTCGGCGGTGAATGCCGTGGCCAAAAGCTTTGTGCAGGAGCATCAGGGACGCCAACTCTATTATTATATGATCGCTTCTCCTGAGGCGATTATCCTTTCCAAAATGATCTATAATACTGGTTTGACGCTGATTTTGGCTTTGCTGGGTTATGGGGTTTTCTCAGTGATTTTGGGAAATCCGGTTGAGGATCAAGGATTGTTTCTTCTGAATCTTGTGCTTGGAGCTATGGGCTTTTCCGCAAGTTTGACCATGGTAAGCGGGATCGCTTCCAAAGCGGGGAACAACGCGACGCTGATGGCGATTTTGAGTTTCCCTGTCATCATCCCGATTCTGATGATGGCCATCCGAATCTCCAAAAATGCACTTGACGGATTGGACTGGAGTGTGAGCGTGGACAAGCTTTTGACCTTACTCGCCATCAATGCAATAGTAGCAGTAACCGGCTATATTTTGTTTCCTTATTTGTGGAAATCCTGATTGGAATTCAAGATTTCAGATTTACGATTTCGGATTTTTCTTGCTCCGGATGAGGACAATTCATTTCCATTTTCAATCTGTTGACACAGCATTCCTGATTACACTGCCTTTTATCAGAAAAACCACCGGAATCAGGAACTTATGACTTATTTTTGCGCTTGAAAAAGCAAATAGACCCTATGCGCCAATCCTGGTGGAAAATCCTTGCAATAGCCCTGCTGCTGTACACACTCATTGCAGGCTTGCTGATGGATGTACCTCGACTTCCAATTCTGAATGAGACCATTCGTGCCCTTCATTTCCATGTCACAATGTGGTTTGGAATGATCCTGATGCTGGTGATTTCTGTCGTTTACAGCGTTAAATATTTGCGAAGCAATGATCTGAAACACGATGATATTGCAATCGAATTCACCAATGCAGCTATTCTATTTGGAGTTCTTGGAATCGTAACCGGAATGCTTTGGGCCAAATTCACTTGGGGAGATTACTGGAGCGGAGATCCCAAGCAGAATGCCACAGCCATCGGAATCCTAATGTATTTCGCTTATCTGATTTTGAGAAATTCCCTGACGGATTCGCAGCAAAGAGCCCGAATTGGAGCCATTTACAGCATTTTTGCTTTCGCAGCATTTATCCCCTTGATCTTTGTACTTCCAAGATTGACGGACAGTTTACACCCTGGAAACGGAGGAAACCCAGGTTTCAATGCCTACGATATGGATTCAAAACTCAGAATGGTATTCTATCCGGCAGTAATTGGGTGGACTCTTTTTGGAAGTTGGATTGCAACGATAAGAGTGAGAATGCGTAGAGTGGAAAGAACGCTGGAAGACCAAATAATTAATTCCTGATCGATGAAAAAAATACTTACAATAGCCCTTTTGATTTTCAGCTTGAGTGCTTTTGCACAAGAGAAAATTCCAGTAACTGAGTCTGATTATTCCAACAATTCTGTAGAAATGGCGGACACCATGAGAGCAGATGGAAAAATTTACGTGTTGGTTGGCATCATCGCAATCGTTTTTGCCGGAATTACTGTTTACCTGATAAGTACAGATCGCAAGATCAGCAAACTTGAAAAAAATCTTCCTCCTGATTAAATACACCATGAAAAAAGGACATATCATCGGATTAGGAATTATTGCCATCGCCATCGTGATTATCATGACTTCGATCGGTGATGCCAGCAGCTACGAAAGCTTTGAAACTGCTTTGGAGATGAAGCAGGACGGAGAAAATAAAGCCATCCACGTAGTTGGACATCTGAAGAAAGATGCAAAAGGAGAAGTAACCGGTCTTAATGTCCGCGAAGATAAAACCTCATTCACCTTTCTTTTGGTGGACAATGACGGAACAGAACAAGAAGTATTTTACAACGAACCAGTACCAGCCGATTTCACCCGATCAGAATCAGTAGTCGTAATCGGCGCTTATAAAAACGATGAAATCTTCGTAGCAGATAAAATCCTGATGAAGTGCCCATCCAAGTATCAGGAAACAACCGTGCAGGCAGCAGGAATGTGAGAGTGAGCACAGCTAGAAAAACAAATCCATGATTAATACCTTTATCGGTAACCTGGGCCACTTCATGACGATAGTGGCTTTTGTGAGTGCTTTGGTTACGGCATACGCATACATCCAATATTTCCAAGCAAACGAAATCGAAAAAGCAAGCTGGAAAAGATTCAGCAGAATCAGCTTTTACATTCACGGTGCATCAAGCGTCATGATTGCTTTTTCTCTGTTTGAGATTATCTACAATCACCGCTTCGAATATTTTTACGCCTATTCTCACAGTTCCAAAGCGCTTCCTGTTCACTACATGATCTCCAGTTTCTGGGAAGGTCAGGAGGGAGCTTTTATCCTTTGGATTTTCTGGAATGTGGTTTTGGGAGCAATTTTGATCAATACCAATAAGTTCTGGGAAGCACCGGTTATGGTAGTTTTTGCCTTGGTGCAAGCCTTCCTTGTTTCCATGATTATGGGTGTGGTGATCGGAGATTTGAAGTTGGGAAGCTCTCCTTTTATCCTTTTGAGGGATGCGACTGCAGCACCGATTTTCCAGATGAATCCGGACTTTGTGCCTGAAGACGGTACAGGTCTCAACCCACTTTTGCAAAATATCTGGATGGTGATTCATCCTCCGACGCTCTTCCTTGGCTATGCCTCTACGCTTGTTCCGTTTGCATTTTTGATCGGCGGATTGGTCACCAAAAAATACTCTGAGTGGATTCGTCCAGCTTTGCCTTGGGCGATTTTCTCTGCGATGATCCTCGGAATGGGAATCATCATGGGTGCCTATTGGGCATATGTGACGCTGAACTTTGGAGGATATTGGAACTGGGATCCGGTGGAAAATGCAGTCTACGTTCCATGGCTGATTCTGGTCGCCTCGATCCACACGATGATCACTTTCAAGAAAAGTAGCACAGCGCTGAAAACCTCGATTGTATTGGTGATCATGACGTTCATCCTGGTCCTTTATGCAACTTTCCTGGTAAGGTCAGGGGTTTTGGGAGATGCATCTGTGCACTCGTTTACGGATTTGGGACTTTCCGGGCAACTCTTGATCTACATGCTATTCTTCCTGTTCATTGCGATTTTCCTCGCAGCAAGAGCATGGAAGCATATCCCGACTTCTGAAAAAGAAGCTTCTGTTTACTCTCGTGAATTCTGGGTTTTCATCGGTGCCACTACATTAGCATTAATGGCTTTCCAGGTGATTCTTCCTACTTCCATTCCTGTTTGGAATGCGCTCGTGGAGAGTTTCGGAGGGATTTCTAACATGGCTCCACCAGCTGATCAGATCGAATTCTACACCAAGTTTCAACTTTGGTTTGCTGTTGTTCTCGCCTTGCTTACAGCAGTTGGGCAGTTTTTCTGGTGGCAAAAAATTGATAAAAAGGCATTGAAAGATGCTTTGCTTACCCCGTATATTATTTCTGTTTTGCTATCAGCAGCGATTATCGTTTTCGCCAAAGTCTATGACTGGAAATACATCATCGTGGTCTTGGCAGGTACATTCACGATCGTTGCCAACTCAGTTATTTTGGCGAAAATCTTAAAGAAATCTACTTTCAAGCTCGCCGGTGGATCCCTGGCACATATTGGTTTGGGAATGGTCCTGATCGGAATCATGTTCAGCTCGGGCTATTCGGACGTAATCTCGATCAACATGTCAGGGCTTACTTACAGCAACAGCTGGGAAGATGAATTGAACAAAGAGCACGTTTTGCTTTGGATCAATAAGCCAACTCAGATGAAAGACTACACGGTAATTTATCGTGGACGTCAGAAGAAGGTGGTCGGAGTGCCTGAGTACGTTCCTGCAAAAATCCTCGAATCTACAGGCGTTATCAATGAGGCGATTGCATTGGAAGATTACAAAGATCATTTCAAAAAGGGGGAAACTGTCAAGATTGTCCTGGAGGAAAATGATTACTTCAAGATCGATTACATGCAGAATGAAGTCATGCAGTTCTCCTTGAATCCAATGTCTCAGTTCAACGAGGGAATGGGAGGATTGATCTCTTCACCTGATTCAAAAATCTACCTCGACAAAGATTTGTACACCTACGTGGCTGCAATGAATGATCACTCCGATCCTGACTGGAAAGAAGATGAGATGTATGAAGTCGCTCCCGGGGAACAATTCCACGTAGCTGATTTCGTGACTTACTTCGACGGGGCTGAGGTTTTGAAAGAACTGGAAGGATACACACTTCAGGAAGGTGATGTTGCGGTGAAAGCTAAATTGAGAATCCTTGATTACGATGTAGAAAAAGTGATGGAGCCAACCTTCATCATCCGAAATAACCAAGTGGGTAAAATGCCTGTCGTGGATGAAGAACTAGGCCTGAAAATCAGTCTGGAGAATATCCTTCCCGAGCAAAACAAGTTTGTCTTCAAAGTCAATCAATACCAAAAAGACTACGTGGTGATGAAAGCGATCGTGAAGCCATACATCAACGTGCTTTGGATCGGAACGATCATTATGCTCACCGGATTTACGGTTGCCATCTTCCGCAGATTCGACGAGTTTAAGAAAATGAGAGATAAAGGCCTTGAGTAAGTTTGAAGGATTAAAGCTGAAAGTTGAAAAACATAAAAATAGCCTGGTGGAAGCCGGGCTTTTTTTATGGGCGATTTTTGCTTTTGGAGATCAAAGGTGAAATGGGATAAGTCCTGCTTCAGGAGAAACTGGACAACTCTAAAACAAAAAAGCCCGGCTTAAACCTGGCTCTTTCAGACTTCATATTTCTGATTTCAGACTTAAAGCAAGGGAGTAAACTGCTTCAGGAATCGGACATCATTCTCGGTAAACAATCTCAAATCTTTGATCTGATACTTCAGCATCGCGATCCGCTCGATTCCCATTCCGAAGGCAAACCCTGTGTATTTCTGAGAATCAATTCCACAATTCTCCAGCACATTCGGATCAACCATTCCTGACCCTCCGATCTCTACCCAGCCGCTTCCTTTGCAGACATTGCAGCCCTTTCCACCACAGATCAGGCACGAAATATCAATCTCAGCGCTTGGCTCAGTGAAAGGAAAAAAGGATGGACGGAAGCGCACTTTGGTTTCCTTGCCAAACATCTCCTTGGCAAAGTGATAAAGGGTATTCTTCAAATCCGCAAAACCAACATTCTCATCCACATACAAGCCCTCAACCTGATGGAAGATGCAATGCGCACGAGCTGAGATCGCCTCGTTTCTGTAAACTCTTCCCGGAGAAAGGGTACGAATTGGTGGCTTTTGGTTTTCCATCACTCGCACCTGCACGGATGAAGTATGCGTACGAAGTGCGATATCCGGATTTTTCTCAATGAAAAAAGTATCCTGCATTTCCCTTGCCGGGTGATTTTCAGGGAAGTTCAATGCGGTGAAGTTATGCCAGTCATCTTCGATCTCAGGTCCTTCGGAAAGATTAAAACCAATCCGCTCGAAGATCTCAATGATCCGCTGACGAGTGGCTGTAAGCGGGTGAATCCCACCCAACCCCTGATTGCCAGGAGGAAGTGTCAAGTCAATTCCGGCAGATTTTGATTTTTTATTCGCCTGAGCGACTTTCTCGATCAGCTCTTGAAACTTCTCCTCCGCGAGTTGCTTCACGCTATTAACAACCTGACCATATGCCTTTTTCTCCTCATTTGGAATTTGACCCATGGCCGCAAAAAGCTCCCCTACAACGCTTTTCTTGGAGATAAACTCCATTCTGTAAGCTTCAAGTTGGTCCGGTGTTTTGGCGTCTGCTGCTGCGATGGAAGCTTTGATCGCTTCAATTTTCTCCTGATACATGAGATGGAAATTATTCGAAACGCAAAGCTAAGAGTTTTGAGGTTTTTTGGGTAAAGAAAAAGCAGGGAATGAATTTGTCTCTTCCGATGAAGTTGATCTGCTTATCCAGAAGCAGAATTAGGAAAAAAATCTAATCCAGGAAGTTCCGATCCGTTTACCGAAAGTTTCGAACTCTGAAAAAAAAAATCTACTCCACTAAATCCAGTATCTCAAACCTCCTCGTATCTCCATCCAAATACAAAACAACAAAACCATGAACGTTAACAATTTCTTCAAAGTGGCTATTGCAGCCTTCATTTTCTTGTCAGCAAACGTAGCTTTTGCTCAAATGGAAAAAACAGTAACAGTCGGTGGCGCACCGATGTACCCTTCCAAAAACATCGTGGAAAACGCAGTAAACTCTGCTGATCACACGACATTGGTTGCAGCAGTGAAAGCAGCAGGTTTGGTGGAGACACTTCAGTCAAAAGGACCTTTCACCGTATTCGCTCCTGAGAATTCAGCTTTCGCAAAGCTTCCTGCCGGAACAGTTGAAACTCTTCTGAAGCCTGAAAACAAAGGCCAGTTGACTTCAGTCCTGACTTACCATGTAGTAGCAGGCAGAATGGGATCGAAAGAAATCGCTGAAGCAATCAAAAAAGGAAATGGCAAAGCTGTGCTGACAACAGTACAAGGCGGAACTCTGACTGCCTGGATGCAGGGAAAAGATCTTTACATCACAGATGCAAACGGTGGCAAATCTAAAGTGACAATCGCCGATGTATTCCAGTCTAACGGTGTGATTCACTCTGTTGACACAGTGGTACTTCCTAAGATGTAATTGGAAGCTTGAAGTCGATAGACCATAGCAGAAAGAAAAAAAGAGCTGGCCAATAATGGTCAGCTCTTTTTTTCTTTTTAGACTTCATATTTCTGAATTACCAGGTTCTTCCCCCCGGAGGTCTTCCCATTTGCCAAGGCTGCTGCGGTTCCGCTGCCGGCTGTTTGAAGTTGCCGATGATGTAGGTGAAGGTCAGCATGGCGTAGCGAGTTAGCACATTGGTATAAACGTCCGTCACTGATACATCCGAAATGGTTCTGCTGATGCTGTTGTTTTCATTTAGCAAGTCAAAGATCACCACCTTCAGTTCTGCCTTGTTGTTTTTTGCAAAGCGATATCCACCTTCGATATTCCAAAGCCAGAAATTCTGATTGAAGCCTTCAGTCAATCCAGTATATAACGTGTGATTCAAATTATTTCCGATAAAAAGTTTCCCATTATTCGGAGAGAAATAGAGTCTCAAGTTGGATTCCTGATAGTAATAATTATTGTCCTGAGTTGTATTCAGACTACTGTTTACAATGTTGTAAGTTCCTGTGCTACTAAGGGTGAAATCAAAGTTCTTGCTCACGTTACTGGTGAAAGTCAGTCCCTGACTCAAAGCAAGGTTATCATTCAGGTTTTTCTCCCCATTGATGATCCCCGGAATCCTATTGAAATTCACTCGGGAATTTAAATTAAAGTTGGTTTTGATCCCTTTGATCGGTGCACCGTAGGTCAGGAAAAAACTGGTTCGGAAATTTCCATCCAGGTTGATCGGCTGAGAGATTTGTCCTCCCGGACGAAGCAGGATTTCATCATTGATAAGCGTGTCCTTAGCTGTAATAAACGTATTGCTACCGATGTAATTGCTGGTTCCTGAGTAATTCAGGAACAGGAAAAGCGTTCTGGATTTCTCCAGATTTACTTTACTGACGTTTGCGAAAATGTTATGATTGAAGCTTTGTCCAAGATTCGGATTACCCACACTTAGGTTTAGGGGATTTGAGTTATTAACTACATTCTGCAATTCTCTCACACTTGGTTCGTCGGTGTCGGTACGATATCTGAATCGATAGCTTAGCCCTGATTCGGTATTTCTGTAATTCACATTCGCACTTGGCAGGATGTTGTTAAAATCCCTGACAAAGACCCCTTCCGTTGGGAAAAAAGCCTCATTGTCCAATCTCGAGTTTTGGTAATCCAGGTTAAAATTCAAATTCCAGCCTGCATTGTTATATGCATATCCTGATCTCAATCGGTGAGTAATAAATTTATTATCGAACTCATTACTCAAGGCAGAGTCAAGTTCGAAAAGACCCGGAGTTTCACCCAGAACATATACTTTTTGATCAGAAGAAGTTTTATTATTCCCGACCTGATATCCGAATGTTCCAATCGCCTTTTCTCCCAATGGTTCGGTCCAGGTCAGATTTACCCGATAATTAAATCCATCCGAAAGCGCGTCAGTTTCCTGAATTGTCGTGTCAAGTCTGACTCTGTTGTAATCGATACTGGCAGCCAGAAGATCTGAGAATTGGTCCCGCTTGGTCCAGGCAGTAAATACATCTGTAGAAAGTGTCCTTCCCTTCTTTTCAAATTTGTACCGGTACGTAAGGTTATTTGAAATATTGTATGACTTGGTCTCAGCATCCGAAACAGATCTCAAAGCACTCAGCGAATCGCCGGTACTTGCTAAAGTCAAGGCATCCCGGTCACTGAAAGTGTTGTTTGTCTGGAATGAAATATTTGGAGTGACAATGATGGAGTTCTTCGCGTTCAAATCTGCCTCAATTCGGGCATTCACCCGATGATTCGAATTATCTGCAGTATTGGTCAGATTTTCCTGATAGATCTGGCTGATGGATTCATTGACAACCGTCTCACGATTGGTGACTTGCTGAAGCGTGTTTGCAGTATTGTTGAAGAAATAGCTTCCTGAGAAATTCACTTTCTTTCCCCATTTGTCACTATAGTTAAGTCCCAAGGCATTGGTATCGGTGATTCCACCTGAGTTACCTACGAAGAAATTATTACCTCCTCCACCGCCAAATTGATTACCTCCACCTCCCGGGCGTCTTCCTCCTCCTCCTCCGGCACCGGCAACGGCACTGACACCAGCCAGATCCTGGCTTGAGAAATTTTGCTGATTGATATTATTAAACAAACCCAAAATTGAGATTTTCTGATCTCCTTTAAACAGGTTGATGCTTCCTCCCGCGGAATAGCGATCGTCAGTTCCGTATCCGGCGTAAGCCCTTCCGAATTGACCATTTTTACTGTTTTCTTTCAGAATTATGTTGATGGTTTTGGTATAGTTGCCATCATCAAAACCTGTCAATCGGCTTTGATCTGAGCGCTGATCCAATACCTCCACGCGATCAATTGCGTCAGCCGGAAGATTTCGAAGTGCAATGCTTGGGTCAGAACCGAAGAATTCACGACCATCAACCAGTATTTTTTGAACTTGCTCTCCCTGAGCTTGAACCTGGCCATTTTGAAAAGTCACACCCGGTAGCTTTCGTATCAAATCTTCTGCCTGCGCATTTTCCTGAGTTTTAAAAGCGCTTGCATTGAAGGAAGTCGTATCGCCTTTCATTTCTCCCACCGGAGATTGTCCTTCAATCACCACTTCACCCAAGAGTTTGGTATCTTCCAACAGGATGAATTCGCCCAGTACTACCGGCTCACGCATTTCATGAATTCTGGTAATGGTTTGATAGCCAATAAATTTTATCTCAATTTTTACTGAAGGAATATTTGGCCTGACTACTTCAAATTTTCCTTGTGCATCCGTGACGGTCCCAATCAAAAGCGAGTCTGTGACGGTTTTGATGAGCACATTTGCTCCAATCATTGGAGTTTTGGAAACCCCATCCATTACGGTTCCGGTAAATTTCCGCTCGGGTCGAGCCTCACCAGCTGGTCTTTGTCCGTAAACTGAAAAAACCAGGAAAAAACTAAAAAACAAAGTTAAAACAGGGTAGATCTTTTTCATATCAGTGCAAATGTCTGATACTTTGACTGATCTCGAAAGTAAAGGTTTATCCTAATCTGACTAAAAATTAGAATGGATAAAGGAACGGATAAATGGTCTGTAACTGATTTAGAATTAAATCATTGACATGATCTCAGGATAAGAAATTCCATAGTGACTATTGTCGTAGACAGCAGTTCTGTTCTTGATGAGAATTACCTGAGGAGATTCATGAGGCACTCCAAATTCACTGGCGACTAGGTCGGAAATATCCCGATCGGCAATCAGATCCAGAAAATAGACCGTCACCTTCTCATCATCCCCAACTTTCCAGTTGCGGCGCACCCGATCCAAAGACATGCTGCTGATAGAGCATCTTGTACTATGCTTGAATATCAATACCGGCCGCTCTTCGCTCACGCTTTTGATTTCTTCAATTTGGGATGCCTGAATAAGTTTATTCCAATTCATTTTTGAGATTTTTTACCTTTAGGGCAATAGATCCGGGGACAAATAAGTTCCCTGTCTAACGATTCCTTTCAAATGATGAAAATACATTTCCTGCACGACTTGAAAAAATACCTGGTTGTCATTCTTTTTTCTCCCTTTCTTATTTCTTCCTGCAAAAGTTTGAACCCGGCTGTCGTACCGCCGCCGGTGTCAGCGCCTGTTTCCTTTTCGACGGCAAATGTGCCTCTGTCGATTCCAAAACAGACATTAGACAATCTTCTCAACCAGCAAATCCCCAGAACTCTCCTGGAAGAAAAAGGATTGGATATGGGAAATGGGATTCAGGGGGACCTGACTTTTACCAGAAATGGCGCAGCATCCTGGAGAAGTTTGGACGGCCAGCAGATTGAAATCACGATTCCTATCAGAATCCAGGGTGAATTGGGACTTAAAAAAGGCGGGCTGGGCAGTTTCTTCCAATCTAAAGTTCCTCTGGACAAATCCTTTAAACCGGTTTTTGTTGTCAATCCTGAGATTAATTCGGATTGGGGTCTGGAGATCCGTGATTTTGAATTAATCGATTTGGGCGGAAAAATCGAGTTGAGCGTATTGGGAATGGATCTGGATCTCAGTGGAATCGTGAGGAAAGAAATCCGAAACTGGGCATCGATAAAATTCGGCCCCGGAAAAACGCTCGCCAGTTTCAAACCTTTCATTAATTCCGCCTGGGATCAGATAGGAAAACCATTTATGGTTGATTTTGGCGCTGGAAAAACTGCATTTTCCATTCAGCCGGATTCAATCAAATTGAAAGAGTTTTTTGACTCCAGCCAAAATTATAACCTTTGGCTCGGCCTAAACGGAAAGGTAAATTCTCATCCGGCAGAGGCTGTACCTTCCCGGGCGTTCCCGCTTCCAGGCTTAAGCCCTAACGAAAATTCTGAAAATAAGCTTGAAATCATTCTTCCGCTGACTTTAAGCTATGCTCAGCTAAACGAGCTTTTGGGTGAAAATCTGAATGGAAAAACTTTCAAAGTTGACAAGAAGACAAGCCTGACACCGTCCGATATTCAGAGCAGCGCTTTCGGAGATTTATTGGCAATAAGTATGGATTTTTTTGCAGAGCAGACCGGTGGAAAAAGCCTTAAAGGAAAGCTTTTCGTTGTGGGAAAACCGGCTTACGATCCCATGACTCAAAGCCTGATTTTACAGGACCTCAATTTCAAAATTGAAAGTGGAAATCTTGGAGCTCAAACCGGCATTGGTCTTAAAAAGGGAAAAATCATTCGTCAGATTGAGAAGCGGGCAGTTTTCCCAATCGGAAACACCCTTCAGGAAAGCCTGGGAGGAATTCAAAATCGACTTGCCCTGGATACACCTTATGCAAATCTCAAAGTCAGAGGAGTTACGATCGTACCCGGGGAATTTTATCCGACGGCAAACGGACTTTTGGTTCAGCTTAAAGCCACCGGAAAAGTTGACGTAAGCTGGAAATAAAAAAGGACCGTCGATTTGACGATCCTTTTCCTTCACTTGATTTGGTTCACTTGATCTTCTTCAAAACATCCAATGCTGCCGATTTGACTTCCTCATCAAAAAAGGTCTTGGAAATTTTGTCGATTTTAGGTTGAAGGTTTTTTCCCAGCTTCATCGCTGTTGCCGACCTGAGCGCAAATTTCACCACGGATGCATCCGAATCTTCCAAAGATCTTTGGAGGATTCTTTCTGCAACAGCTGCACTTTTCTTTTGAGCTCCGTAGGCTGCTGCAATCCTCACCGGCGCGATTCCCTGATTAGCTGCTTTTTCCAAAATCGGATTCGCAGCTTCATCATCGATAAAACCCAGAAGATATGCTGCTTTGATGGCGAGATTCTCATCGCTTCCTTCCACCAACTCCCCCAAAATCGGGATTGCAGCCTTGCCAAACTTGGCAGCGCCGGCCGGGTAGTCTAATTCATCCTGTCTAAGGAAATCCAGGAGATCTTGTATTTCAAAAGCCTTTGTGGCTGTACTTCTTGATTGTGCCATAATTTTAAAAATTTAGAGTGGACATTATAGGACGGTACTTAGTGCTGATGCTCTCATCGTACCTGATTCTGTAGATGTCAAATCAGGTGGCGGATTGGTAATGTTAAACGTACCATTTCCTGTCATCAAACGGTTATTATCATTTACGTGACTTAACCCCAAAACGTGTCCAAACTCATGACCCAATGTCCATCTGCTGGCAGATCTCACCACGACACAGCCCGGCCTTCCGGCAGGGTGAGCCGCACAGCCATTATATCCCGGAACTGTGCTTCGTACATAATAGACAACTACATCATTTGCACCGACGAAATTACGCTGGCCAAAAAGGGTGATTTGTTCCGCTGTAACACTTCCCATCGTGCAACCTCCAACGTCTACATCATTCAACGACGGGATGGAAAGATTCTCTGTGGTCGCCCAATCCACTCGTATTCCCGCAATAGCATAGACTTCCTGCATGGCTGCGAATTGTTGATTGAGTGTAAATGAGGTGGGGTTTTCCAGGATTTTCACATGAACCCGAACTCGCTCACGCAATACCCTTACTCCCGCTGTCGGTGACCAATAAATACTTCCTCTCTGGAAATGGGAAATACGTCCATCTCCTCCGAAAACCACGAGTTCATCCGATATCGGATAACCTAGAATGCTTCTTTCCCAACCAATAGAAGCCCAATGAGAACGGATCAGTCCATGAACCTCAAATGCACCTGTTCCCGGAGACCAGTAAATACTTCCATGCTGAAAGTGATTATACCGGCCGATTCCGTCAGGAGTGGTCGTTTCATTTGTAAGTGGATAACCCAAAAAACTTCGCTCCCAGCCTAAACTGGAATACTTGCCACGAATAGCACCGTGAACCTCCCAAGCCCCTGAGGCCGGACTCCAATAAATACTCCCTCCCTGGAAATGATTGTACCTGCCGACGCCATCGGGTGTCGCAGTCTCATCAGTCAAAGGATAGCCCAAAAAACTTCGCTCCCAACCGAGCGATTGCCAGCGAGCCCGAATCAATCCATGTACCTCATGCGCTCCGGTCGAAGGATGATAGTAAATGGAACCATTGACATAATGTTGGTAAGAACCAATATTGTCAGGACACTTGGTAATAGGTGTGATGGCCACACCCAACCAACCGCCTGCACCACCCAGCGCCCGGTACTTTGCCGTAATCGGATGCTGGTACAACAGGAGATCTTCAATCGAGGCGATGTTGAGATCCCTGCTAACAATTTGGGGGTCAATTTTGAATTTTGACATAGAATAGTAGGTTAAAAATTGTGAGAAAAATATCAAATAAATCTAATCATAAACTACTGAAAACAAGCACTTTATATAGATTTTTTGGCACTTAAAAAAGTGTATTTCCCATGTAAAAAAATTACAATTATTTTATCCCCTTACCAGGGTTTACTCAGGCTGGCGAAATCCTTAATTCCCTTCTTTTTGGCAACAACCAATAATTTCAATAACAATTGAGCAGTCAAAAAAGCATCCCCGGCAGCAGTATGCCGATCGTCTTTCGTAATTCCATATCGATCGCAAAGTGAATCCAGACCATATTCTTCCGATTTAATTTGGTGCCGGTCGGCATTTGGCCCGTGCTCCAGCCGGATTGCCAAATTCATCGTATCGATACATGGATTAGGAAAATCTTCCAATCCAAATGGCTTGCAGGTCTTTAACAACATCTCAAGATCAAAACCCAAATGATGACCAACCAAAATTGAACTTCCTAAATACGAAAGCAGATTTGGTACAAAGTCGGCTATCTGAACTGGAGTTTTTGATTCCAACAACCCATGAATTGCGGCTGTAGCTTTTCCATTTTTAGGAGAAACGGGATACCACTCCACCGCAGTACTAACCTGAATTGTCATTTGCGAGATTTTGACCGCACCAAAAGACAGGATAAAATCCTCGGCGGGATTTAGACCGGTAGTCTCGGTATCCAGAACTGTAAAATTCAGTTGGTCAATGGCTCTTATTCCAGGAATGGATGTCTTGGCCAACTCCAGAAACGAGGCGACAAAATCAGCTTTTTCACCTCTGGCTTTCCAAAATTCCCACCAACTCATTTCCTGAAATAGTCAAGTTGAAACCTGATCCGTACAATTTCCTGAAGTTCAGAAATTGGTGAAAACGCATTTTTAAGCAATTGCCGTTGAAGTTTTCCCAGGCTTTCCGGACTTATGTACCGACCGCTGTTGTCATGTTGCAAACCTTCCAAAGCCCGCATCCGCATCAGAATCTCATACGCTTTTCCAGCTTGAATGAACAAGGCTTCATTTGTCGGTTCCAACTCTGCCAATCTCTCAAATCGCTTGAATGTATTATTCACTCCAACAACTCCATGGCTCAGGACCAGCAATCTTGCCAAGTCAGTCAGTGGCATCATTGCCCGGGCTTTGATATCAAATTGGTCCCGATGTTCACCGGATTTTTCCACTACAAAGTCTCTGAAAAACCCCAAAGGAGCAGGGTTCATCAAGGCATTAAGTGCCAAAAAGTTGAGGAATACTTCTTTGCTTTTGATCTCCTCATAGATATGCATGCTCAGTTCTTCTGCCAATCCACTGCTACCGGTCACTGGTCGAAAATCAAAAAAGATGGAAGCTTTGAGCAATGCTTCCTGAGTTGGGGTTAGAATCCAATGCGAAAAACAGGTTTTCCATTTGCTTAATGGCTGCACCCATTCTGGATTGCTAGCCATGATTTTACCCGGACAGGAAGCAAAACCGCAAGACAAAAGAACCTCCACGATTGCAGTCCCGATTTTGAGAAAATACTCAGCTGCTTTTTCTATCAATTCCTCCGGAACATCTTCATAAACCAGCGCATTGTCCTGATCTGTTCTGAGTAATTGTTCCTCGCGGCCCTCGCTTCCCATAGACAAAAAGCAATAGCGAACCTCAGCCAATTCCGGATAATCTTTGGAATAACTCGCCTCTGCAATACGACTTGCCTGTCGGATGATGACATCATTTATCTCCGTCATGACCGAAGCCACAAAATCCATGGCTACTTCATTTTCGAGGTAATAGCGAAGCATTTGCTCTGCCCGATCCCGGATTGATTTCATTTCCTTTACATCCAGTGTATTCATCAGGCCATGAATCAAAACTGCCGGACTATTTCCCATGGAAAGCAAAATATCATGGTCTGAAATAATCCCGGAAACCGGAGTTTGATCGGTTCCATCTTCTGTTAAAATCAAGTGATGGAGCCTATTCTTGATCATGGTGAGGTAGAGGTCAGAAAATCCGGCAGTCTTCTTTCTGGTAATCACCCTTGGAGTCATAATTTCTTTTACCGATACCTCCGTAGAAATTGATCTGACAATTACCCGAGATCTGAGGTCTTTGTCCGTAACGATTCCGATTGGCCTGTTTTCCTCATCTACAATGACGATGCTGCTGACCTGAGCTTCAGTCATCTTTTGGGCTGCGGTTCGGATACTTTGAGATCCTGAGCAAGTGAGGACTTTTTCAGAGATTTTGATTTCGGATTGATCGGAAAAAATGAGCAGAGAAAGATCCCTGGATTCGCTTCGAAATAAACCCCGGGCTTTTTGCCCCTGAGACAAATCCTGCCTGATCACCATTTGACCGGAGGCAAAACCTGCTGCAAAATATAAAGCTACTCTGCTGTTTTGCTCCAGCATTTGCTCGAAAACAGAAACAGGAATTGCATAGATCAACGAGTTCTCCACGACTTTAGCATTGAGCAAATAGGGTCTTTTTCCAAGTAATGCCAATACCCCAAACACATCGCCTTCGTCACAATATTCCCGGATTTGTTCGGACTCCTGCTGAGATTCTGTCAATTGGATTGATCCCTCTTTCAATACAAAAAAATGAGGTTGAGCGTCTTGTCCCTGTCTGAAAAGGACTTCGCCTTTTTCCAGGTAGCGGATTTCCACAGCGGTTGACACCTTCTCCAGATCCTCTTTTGAAAGGAAGGAAAAAGGCGGAAAACGCTTCAGAAATTCCGCTACTCGGTTGACTATGACATTGGCCATTTTTTTAGAATCAAGATTCAAGACAACAGATTAAAGCCTTTGCTTTTTGCTCATAAAATATAAACCCACACAAAACTCAGTCAATCTGACAGTCTATTTTTTTAGGAATGTAAATTGCTCAATCCAAAAGATTAAATTCCTGATTATGAAGCTTTTTTTCTCAATTTACAGTCTGCTAAGAAGACTCATTTGGGCCTTGATTGTAGCTTTTATGCTGGGAGTTCATAATTTCTACAAGCAAGAAACCAAGTCCCCTCAGGACATCGTCTTCACCATCGAGCAAGATTCTGATGAGGAAAACGCCGCCCCGAAAGACTAAATCTTGCTACTTAAGATTAAGTCTGTTCCTTCAACTTATTTTCTTCCTGCGATAATCTGATCCAACACCTCAGGATCAAGCAAGGTGCTGGTGTCACCCATACTATCAAGGCTTCCTTCTGCTACTTTGCGAAGGATTCGGCGCATGATCTTTCCTGAACGGGTTTTTGGAAGTCCGGGAACGATTTGAATTTTATCCGGTCTGGCTATTGGTCCGATGATTTTGGAAACCATTTCTTTGATTTCGTTGATCAGGTTTTCTTCAGTACGATGCGTCATATCACAGATGACATACGCATAGATTCCCTGCCCTTTTACTTCGTGAGGATAGCCGACCACCGCAGATTCGATCACCAACGGATGTTCGTTGATCGCATTTTCCACTTCGGCAGTTCCCATTCTATGACCTGAAACGTTGATCACATCATCCACTCGACCGAGGATTCTATAGTAACCATCGTGGTCACGCTTTACACCGTCACCTGTGAAATACATTCCTTTATAGGTCGAGAAATAGGTTTGCTTGCAGCGCTCATGATCTCCATATGTTGTCCGGATCATAGATGGCCAAGGGAATTTGATACAAAGATTCCCCTCCACTGAGTTTCCGGTTAGTTCTTTTCCATCAGCATCAACTATGCAGAGTTGAATTCCAGGTAAGGGCAAAGTGGCATAAGCCGGTTTGGTCGGGGTGATTCCTGCCAAAGGTGACACCAGGATTCCTCCAGTTTCGGTCTGCCACCAGGTATCTACGATCGGGCATCTTCCTCCACCTATGTGAGTATGGTACCAATGCCAGGCTTCTTCGTTGATTGGTTCGCCAACTGAGCCAAGTACTTTCAACGAACTCAGATCATGACCCTGGATCGGATCTGTTCCAAACGCCTGCAAAGCTCTAATTGCCGTCGGTGCCGTGTAAAATACATTCACTTTATGCTTCGCAATCACAGCCCAAAAACGGCTCGGATCCGGATATGTCGGTACTCCCTCAAACATCAAAGTTGTCGCACCCGCTAAAAGTGGTCCGTAAACTATGTAGGAGTGACCTGTGATCCAGCCAATATCGGCCGTACACCAGAATACATCTCCTGCTGAATATTGGAATACATTATCAAAAGAATACTTGGTGTAAACCATATAGCCACCAGTTGTGTGAACCACACCTTTTGGCTTGCCCGTAGAGCCTGAGGTATAAAGAATGAAAAGCATATCCTCGCTGTCCATTTCCTCGGCTACATTGGTATCAGCTTCACCTTCGATGACCTCATGCCACCAGAAATCTCTCCCCGGCTTCATGGTCACTTCCTGATCAGTTCGCTTATAGACGATTACCGTTTCAACGCTTGACTTTTCCAACGCCTCATCGACCACTGATTTAATTCCGATTTTCTTATTGCCACGGTAGTTTCCGTCTGTGGTCAAAACAGCTTTTGCATCGCAATCGATGATTCGATCCGCAAGCGAGGTACTCGAAAAACCTGCGAAAACCACAGAATGGATTGCTCCGATTCTGGCGCAAGCCAGCATTGCAATCGCTGCCTCCGGTACCATCGGCATGTAGATCATCACCCGATCACCTTTTCCGATACCCTTGCTTTTTAATGCATTGGAAAATTTACAAACGTCGTGATACAATTCCCGATACGTGATGGTCCTTGTTGCCTCATTTGGCTCATTTGGCTCCCAGATGATTGCCGGACGATCGCCAATAGTATAGAGATGGCTTTCAAAAATATTCTCGGTAATATTCAACTTCGCATTGACAAACCACTTTACATCCGGCTCCTCAAAATTCCATTTCAGGACATTGGTCCAGCGCTTTCTCCAGTGAAACGAATCAGCAATCCTTGCCCAAAACTCTTCGGGCTGGGCGATGCTTTTTTGATATTCGTACAGGTATCCGCTGAGGGTATGTAATCGGTCACTCATGATCTTGTTGGTTTATTTTAACTGGTAATTATTCGTTATTAGTAATGCCTTTTAATGATCATGTGCAGTTCCGGCACCCTTTGGAATCCGGATTTCCTGGATCATATCTTGTACATGCTGAGGCGGAGGAGGCGTGGCCATGGATACAAAATAGCATACGACAAAGTTTATCATCATACCTATAGAGCCGATTCCTTCAGGGGAAATCCCAAACCACCAATGTTCTGCAGAATTCAACTCCGGGCTCATAAGTTTGAAATAGATAATGTAACCCATCGTGAATATCAATCCGGAAATCATCCCAGAGATAGCTCCCTCCTTGTTGATTCGTGTGGAAAAGATTCCCATAATGATAACGGGGAAAAAGGAAGCGGCTGCTAGACCAAAAGCAAAAGCCACCACTTCAGCTACAAAACCGGGAGGATTTACTCCAAAATAACCTGCCAAAACCACCGCTCCTGCAGCAGCCAATCGGGCGATTCGGAGTTCTTTTTTCTCCGTAATTTCAGGATTGAAGGTCTTTACCAAATCTCTTGAAACTGACGTCGAAATCACTAATAATAACCCCGCAGCGGTCGAAAGTGCAGCTGCCATTGCTCCGGCAGCGACTAAACCAACAACCCAATTGGGAAGCTTGGCAATCTCAGAACTAGCAAGAACCATAATGTCTTTGTCGATGGTCAATTCATTGGTCTCTGGATCCGGAAGATATTGCACCTTTCCGTCACCATTTTTATCATCAACTTTTATCAGATTCGTTTTTTGCCAGTTATTTACCCAGGATGGAAGCTCAGAAATATTCTTTTCCGAGGTACTGTCGATAGCATTGTAGATTCCAAAAGCTGCTACGGCCGGTGCGGTTGTGTAAAGAATCGCAATAAAAATCAAGGCATATCCTGCAGAAAGTCGGGCATCTTTCACCTTTGGCACAGTGAAAAATCGGACGATCACGTGGGGTAAACCTGCCGTACCGACCATCAAGGCAAGGGTAATCATAAACATGTCAGTCATTCCCTTCCTCCCGGAAGTGTACTCAGCAAAACCCAAATCAGACAAGATTCCATCCAACTTGTCCAGCAAACCAGTGCCATCAGCGACTTCTCCTCCAAGACCCAATTGCGGAATGGGATTGCCGGTCAGCTGCATAGAAACAAAAATCGCAGGAACCATGTAAGCGAAAATCAATACGCAATATTGAGCGACCTGAGTGTAAGTAATGCCTTTCATGCCACCCAAAACTGCATAGAAAAACACGATGCACATTCCAATTACCACACCCCACTCGATCGGTATTTCCAGATACCTGGAAAAAACAATTCCCACACCGCGCATCTGCCCTGCTACATAAGTGAATGAAATGAAGAGCGCACAAATCACTGCCACAACCCTTGCTGTATTTGAATAGTAGCGATCTCCCACAAAGTCCGGAACAGTAAACTTCCCGAATTTCCGCAGGTATGGAGCAAGTAAAAGCGCCAGTAAAACGTACCCACCAGTCCAGCCCATCAGGTAAACCGATCCGTCATATCCTGAGAAAGAAATAATCCCTGCCATCGAAATAAATGAAGCGGCAGACATCCAGTCAGCAGCAGTCGCCATGCCGTTGGCCAAAGGAGAAACTCCGCCACCGGCTACATAAAATTCTTTGGTCGAGCCTGCTCGTGTCCAAAAAGCAATTCCAAGATAAAGCGCAAAAGAAGCGCCGACTAGTATATAGGTCCAGGTAAGAATATCCATAAGGTATTTTGGGGGTTGGGCGGATTAATCTTCGTTGACGTCAAATTCTTTGTCCAGCTTGTTCATTCGAACCACATAGACAAATATCAGGATCACAAAAGCGTAGATTGAACCTTGCTGAGCAAACCAAAAACCAAGCTTGTAACCTCCCAGTCGGAATTCATTGAGTTGCTCAACGAGGAGGATTCCGAATCCGAATGAAACAATGAACCAAATCAGCAAAAGGATCAAAAGAGTCTGGAGATTTTTCCTCCAATAAGCTTTCATTTTTTCAGGTTGGGAAGGCATGGGTTTGTGGATCAGGATGTAAAAAGAGTTCCGGGTATGAAGCTACTTATAGCAAGCTGTAGAAACCAAGCTGTTTTCCACGAATTAATCAAACTTTTTTGGGAATTGCCCCAAAACACCTCATTATCTTCTGCAATCGACTGATTGAGCAGGAAGAAAATACCAAACAGTAAATAGAATTTATTCCCTAAAAAAGGTACTCCGAAGCCATCGCCAGACCCGCGGCCGCAAAACTTACGATCAACTTATTCATCTGGAATTTGTGGTGAGGACTACTCTCAAAAAAGATGGTTGTAGAAATATGCAAAAATCCTCCGGTCACCAATCCGTAGAGAATTCCGACACCCTCTTTCTGAAGGATTCCCTGCTCAAAAAGAAAAGCACTGGAAAGCATTCCCATCGGGGATGCCAATGCAAAAATCGTCAAAAGTATCAGGGTCCACTTTTTACTCAATGAGGCAGAAAGAACTGCCGCCAAAGCAAATGCTGCAGGCCCTTTATGAAGAATAATCCCCATTAAAACCGTGTTGTTGTTATGCAAATGGGAGGGATCAACAGCCCCTTCGGTAATCACACTTCCGTGGGAAAGTAAAGTTCCTTCCAGAAAAGCATGGATAAAAAGACCCAGCATCAAAGTAAAAACTCCCTTGGAAGTTTCGGATTGATGTTTGTGAATATGGCCATGCTCCACTCCACTCGACCAAAACTCCAATAACTGCTGAAGCAAAAAGCCTATGAGAATATAAAGTCCCATCCGGCTGCTGTTGTAGCCGCTGTCAAAAAGCTCCGGGATAATGTGAAGAATCGTGATCGAAAAAAGGTAAGATCCTGCAAAAACAAGAACCATCTTAAAGTACTTATCCCGGAAATTCGGTGCGAAAAACACCAATAATCCGGAAATAAAAGCTGTAAGAAAAAGAAGGATAAAGTTTATTTGCATGATTTGAACGGGCTTTTCTCTACTCTTTTGGGTAAAAGCCTAGAGAAACAACCATGCAAAGGTAAGAAAATTCAATAATGTTGCATTTAGAAATTCAATAATGTTGCATTTAGCTTCCTATTCCTGGACAAAGGACAGGAATGGCTTCAGGCTCTCGCTGGCATAGGTTTTAAATCCGCCAGTTGCATCACTGTAAATCAGAAAAACTTCTATCTCTTTCAAAGCAGAATCCAACGCAATTCCCTTCTCCGTTCCCATTACCATTATCGCAGTTGCATAAGCATCAGCAGTCATGCAATCTTTGGCCAAAACGGTAGCGCTTAGCAGATTATGATTGACGGGATAGCCAGTTGCAGGATTGATGGTATGGGAGATTTTCACCGAATCCTTCACATAATAATTGCGGTAATTGCCTGACGTTGCCATTCCCCGATCCTGAAGGGCGATGATACCGATTAAATCCGTTGCATTGGCTGACTCTACGGGACGATTGACTCCGACTTTCCAGAGTTCGCCTTTTTCATTTACCCCACTTGCCACCAATTCACCACCGATTTCTATCAGGAAATTCTCAATTCCTTTGGCTTTCAAAAATTCACCTACTACGTCCACTCCGTAGCCTTTTGCAATCGCGCTGAAATCGAGGTAAATGCCCGGTACTTTTTTGCGAAGCTGTTTCTCATCAAACTCAATTTTATCAAAACCTACCAGTTTAAGAAGGAGATTAATATCTGTGCTGTCTTTCAATTCAGGGCCTCCCGGACCAAATCCCCAGACATTGACCAAAGGCCCAACGGTCGGATCAAAAGCCCCTCCTGATTTCTCAAAGACTGTTTTCGAGGCCTTCAGAACCGGTAAGAAATACGGCAATTTAAAATCGAGTGTATCACCGATATTGAATTTGCTCAATTCCGAATCCGGAACGTAGGTAGAAAGGCTTTGATTGAAAACCACCAACAAAGAATCGATTGAAGTCTGGAAATCGCGATTCTCCTCATCCAGGTACACGATATTGTAAGTCGTGCCCATGGTTTTCCCGGCCAAAGTGAGTTTTCCAGTCGTAACCTCAACTTCCTCCGTTACTGCTTCGCCAGCTTTATTGCTTCTCCAGAAATAAACGGCCATGATCGCAATCAGAAGAACTGCGGAATAAATAATATTTTTTCGAGCGTTTGTAGTCATGATCCAATTGATTGATGCGCGAATTTAAAGCTTATTTTTCGGTTTAAACGGAAACCTGAGTCCTCAAAAATCCGGACGATGGGACAGGTATTTTTCTATATTTGTGGGAGCACCCTACCGATATGAGAGAAGATTACCTGAAAGGAGACGAAGAAAACCTAAGCCCGAAAGACAAGGAATTTGAGAAGGCTTTGCGCCCCTTGAGCTTTGAGGATTTTACCGGACAGGCCAAGATTCTTGAAAATCTGCGCGTGTTTGTAATGGC
Organism: Algoriphagus sp.; assembly: GCA_029945945.1. GTDB lineage: Bacteria > Bacteroidota > Bacteroidia > Cytophagales > Cyclobacteriaceae > Algoriphagus. The sequence continues at coordinate 293,326 of JAQSDM010000011.1, forward strand.
TGCAAAAGGCCGGAATGAACCCTTGGATCACGTCCTTTTGCACGGACCTCCGGGTTTGGGTAAGACTACCCTCAGCTATATTATCGCCAACGAACTTCAGGCAGGAATCAAAATCACTTCAGGTCCGGTGCTCGATAAGCCATCAGATTTGGCGGGTTTGCTTACAAATCTGGAAGAAGGCGATGTACTTTTCATCGATGAGATACACCGATTAAATCCGATTGTGGAGGAATATCTCTATTCCGCAATGGAGGATTTCAGGATTGACATCATGCTGGATTCGGGTCCAAATGCCCGATCCGTACAGATTTCACTCAGTCCTTTTACGTTGATTGGTGCGACTACCCGCTCGGGTTTGCTGACTTCTCCGCTTCGGGCCAGATTCGGGATCAATTCCCGATTGGAATACTACGATGCCAAGTTGCTTACCGATATCGTCACCCGATCAGCCGGCATTTTGCAAACTCCTATTGACGAAGTTGCGGCCTTTGAAATCGCTCGAAGAAGCCGGGGAACACCAAGAATCGCCAATAATTTGCTTCGTCGGACCCGGGATTTTGCTGAGGTAAAAGGAAACGGAACGATCACCCTGGAAATAGCCAAAATTGCGTTAAATGCACTTGATGTGGATGAAAACGGGCTGGATGAAATGGACAACAGGATTTTGCTCACTATCATCGAGAAATTCAAAGGCGGGCCGGTGGGACTCAGCACAATTGCGACAGCATGCAGTGAAGAATCCGAAACGATAGAGGAAGTGTATGAGCCTTTTCTGATTCAGGAAGGATATTTGAAACGCACTGCCCGCGGAAGAATGGCAACGGAACTAGCCTACAAACATCTGAAAATCAAGCCGACTCCAGGAAGCGGCAGCTTGTTTGATTTATGAGTTGAGTAAAGATCTGGATTTCTCCATTTTCAAATCCCTACATACCAAGCCCATCCGGTATCTCCCATGTCTACAAATTCATCGGTAACAACAATGCGCTGTAGATACTTCATGCTCTTGTAGCCAATTTGAGTTTCTATTCTCAGTCGAACAGGTGCACCATGGGGAATTGGCAGGTCGCGCCCGTTCATGCCATAAGCGAGAATTGTCTGCGGATGAAAGGCATCAAGCAAATCTATGCTGTCCACATACCCATCATAGGCATAGAAATTCACAAACCGCGCGCTCGGCAGAATTCCAACACTTTGAAGAATCGTGCTCAGAGGAACTCCGGTCCACTCAGCGATTGCAGTCCAGCCTTCTTCGCACGTGTGCCGGGTAATGTGAGTCCGAGGCGGGAATTTTTGTAGATCTGAGAGAGAATAAGACCCTGGTCTTGCTACTTTTCCTTCGATTGACAAGCCCCAGTTGGCAAATCCAGCTCTTTTTAAAATATCATATTCTTCACTGTAAGATTCTAATGAAGTATCAGCAGGATTGACAGTTCCGGTGGCAGGAAATGAAGAAATATCGCTGTGACTGTATTCTTTGGCAAGTGACTGTCCCGGCAACAATGCCCGATGAGCCACATAGGTAAGGTTATCACCCATCCGCAGAATATTCCCATAAGTTGGAGGCAAAGTCTTGGAACATCCGGGCAAAAGCAGTCCGCCAATGGCGGCAGCTCCGGTAATTATTGCATTGCGCCTGGTGATGAGTGATTTCTTTTTCATGTTAAGGTTCAATTTTTTTGGTCATTTGAATGGACTTACTCAACTGTCATCCTAAAGATTGATTGAAGAACTTGCCTATTTCACCTTATTTCCCAATGGTCATTCCGCGGATCTGTTTTTTGAATCCTGACTTGATCACCATCACCAGATGAATAATAAGAAACAAGGACAGCGCAGCTGAAGCAATAAAGTGAATGGTACGGGCGGATTGTGCTCCAAAGAATATTGTTAAAAGAAATGGGTAGGCTGCGGTAATAGCGGGTGACATTGTGAGCCCGGTCATCACCATCAAAGGCATCAGAAAGAAGATCACCATCAGGTAAGTTGATTTTTGAAGGAGACCATAATTCGGTCCATCGGTTGCCAGGGGAATCTGCATTCGTAAATGGCTGATCACGTCACGCATGTACAATTTCAGAGAGAACTCCTTTGCCCCAGGTACTAAATTCCTCCGAAAGTGCCCGGTGAAAATACCAGCAAATAGATAAACCAAGCCTGCAATCACAAGGAACCAACCTCCCAGAAAGTGGAGACTTCGTCCCCAGCCATTCTGATTGAAAATATCAAAAGTCCGACTGGCACTCACTGGCGAACCGGCTTCATCGAAAAAAGGGACACTTTCATCCCATCCGCCATGCTCGTAGTTTCTGCTTACAGGAAGCTGAAATAGTGCCGGGGTCAGATCATTTCCAACTTCCCCCCAATAAAATCGCGGATGAACCATCGTCATCTCAATTCCGGTAACGAGGAGCACAAAAAAACTCACCGTGATGATCCAGTGAGAGCTTTTCACCCAGCGCTTATGGTGCGAGTTTCCCGTTTTCGAAGCAGTGTAAGGAGCCATAATAGGGAGCACGATTAGTTTTTAAAATTGACTTAGCTTCTAAATGTACAATTTTTTTCAAGCGATTTCCACCTGGATATTATCTCATTTTGTAGGATGAAGCACTGATATCCAAAAAGTTAAAAACTGAAATGGAAGGGAGGAAGACAAGAATCCCTCTGAATAATAAATAGGCTTTATCAAGGAAAAATACGAATCCTTGGAATTCGCAAAGACAAAGTGGAGTCGTGGAGATCGGAATTATAGTTACTTCCGGAAATGAGTAATTTTAAAATCAGTCGGATTAAATCAGCCTACCTTCAGCCTCAACTCACCCTGACGTTTGACAACTTTGAGTTCGAAGTGCTGGTTGATAAATGCTTTGCAGTGATTTTCAGCCCATTCGGCACGGGTTTCAGTATCAAAAAGTAAGGTCATTCTGAGCATGGTTTTCACGTATTGCTCGTGGATTCCCAATTCCTGAACATATACAACCAAGGCATCCGACCAGTCTTCCTGAAATTTTTCGAAGTGGGTTCTACCGTCAAAAAGCAATTCCAATTGATTATCTCCATGCTTGTAGCGGTAGATACCGCATAGTTGACGATAAATCAGGCGGGCTCTTTCACGAGGAAAATCGTATGTATCCAGAATCTGCGAATAGGTCTGATCCATCAGGCGAAGCGGATTGTATAAAAAAGTGTAGGATCGCTTCAATTCAAAAACCATCCGGTCGATCATTTCCTCCTCCAGCACTGACTGAGCCTGTCGAAGGATGTAATTTTTGTCAAGCGGAAATAGCTTTTGAATCATCAGGGTCTGATTTGATTGTCAAAAGTACGAAAGATATTCTAATCACACTTTTGATCTTTTCTTTTTTAGCTTCGGTCTTCGGATTTCCAACATCCAGCATTTTTCACCAATCTGCCGGTCTTCTCGCTTGATAGGCAGCCATTTGATCCAGCAAGTCAACAGGATCGTCTGAGATGATCAGCATTTCTTCTTGCTCCGGATAGAGGAACCCTGCTTCCATTGCATGATTCAGAAAATCGATCAGCTTATCAAAATATCCATTCACATTATACAAAGCGAGTGGTTTTTGAATGTAATGAAGCTGATTTAGTGTCATGATTTCAAAAAGTTCTTCAAGGGTACCGATTCCTCCCGGCATGGCGATGAATCCATCTCCTCGCTCAGCCATCAGCCATTTGCGATCGCGCATCGTCTCGACTATGATCAGTTCGGTACAGCCTGTATGTGCTACTTCCCGATCAACGAGCTTTTGAGGGATAATTCCCAAAACTTCCTTTCCGGCGGAAAGCATCTCATCCGCGATCACGCCCATCAACCCTACTCTTCCGGCACCATAAACAAGAGAATGATCGCGCTTAATCATCTCCTGAGCTAAAGCTCTTGCCCCTGCTTCGTAGACTCCGGAATTTCCTTTTTTGGAACCGCAATAGATCGTTATTTTTTTCATGATGCCCGAAAATACAGAAAGAATTTATTTAACTGGAAAGGCCACAAAGGAACAAAAAGAGTTGTCAAACTCATCGATTTCTTCGAAGGATAGATCAAGTTTAATAAGAGAAAAGAGATTTGATTTTTGATAAAGTCTTTAACGAAACCCCTCAGACTTTACGGTTTTTTCGAACCTACTCTCAATTTACTTGTCCGGAATAAATAACTTTCCAACATGAAAATCTGCTTCGCAACTAACAACTCCAAGAAAATCGAAGAAGTGAAAGCCGCTTTGGGTTCGAACTTCGAAATCGTCTCATTACAAGACATCGGTTGCCATGAAGAACTTCCCGAAACAGGAAATACTCTGAATCACAATGCCTTTCAGAAAGCACGATTTGTGAAAGAAAACTACGGTGTGGATTGCTTTGCAGATGATACAGGTTTGGAAGTGGAAACTTTGAATGGAACTCCGGGTGTTTATTCAGGCAGATATGCCGGCGAACCGAGAAGCGATGAGCGGAATATTGACTTGCTTTTGAAAAATCTAAAAGGAAAAGAAGACAGAAAAGCCCGCTTCCGAACTGTGATTGCGCTGATTTTGGATGGAAAGGAATATGATTTCGAAGGAATCGCATCCGGAGAAATCATCGAAGAAAAAATTGGCGGGGGTGGTTTTGGTTACGATCCGATTTTCAGACCGGATGGTTTTTCAAGGACTTTTGCGGAGCTAACCATGGAGGAGAAAAATGAAATCAGCCATCGTGGCAAGGCAGTGAAGGCATTAATTGAGTTTCTGAGCAATAGAAAATTCTGATTAACGCCCAAAATTGCTTTAACTTTGGCTCATGAAGAAACCATTCATCGTCGGGATCACGGGAGGTTCGGCCTCAGGAAAAACCTTATTTTTAGAGCGATTGCTCAGTTCCTTCGATCCCGGGGAAGTTTGTCTGATTTCTCAGGACAACTATTACAAGCCCAGGCACATGCAGCCGATCGATCCTCAGGGTGTTCTTAATTTTGACACGCCATTCAGCATCGACTTCGAGCAATACGCTGCTGATATCCGAAAAATCCAGTCGGGGGAAACTGTTTTCAGAGAGGAATACACGTTTAACAACGCTTCAAAAAAGCCTAAAATGCTGACATTTGCTTCTGCTCCGGTGGTGGTAGTGGAAGGGATTTTTGTTTTGTATTATCCGGAATTGACAGATTTATTGGATTTGAAAATTTTCCTCGACGCAAAAGATCATATTAAACTCAAGAGGAGAATCATCCGGGATAAAGTTGAGCGAGGGTATGATCTGGACGATGTCTTATATCGCTACGAAATGCACGTAATGCCGACTTATGAGAAATACATTGAGCCCTTCAAAAACGAAGCTGATCTGATCATCCCTAATAATCACAACTTTGACAGAGCTTTGGATGTGATTCGAACCTATCTGAGAGCCAGATCAGTAAAGTAGCTTTTAAAAAATCCTCTCGAAAATGGGTGGATTTCAAATAATATCTATATTTGAGCCGCATGAAAAGTCAGAAACATACAAGCAATCTCTTCCAGCAGCGTATCACGCTGATGTTGGCGATGTTGCTTTGCCTTTTTGTGTCGAGTCTGGAATACCTTCCTGAGACCAAATCTCTGAAAGTTGAAAATCAGCAAAATCCGGTTTCAGATGATCAAAACCAAACTTTTTTAGATGTTGCTGTGGACGCTGTTGTCCCGTTTGTTGTTTCAGTTTCTCACATTGCACTCTATTTCGTTTCTAAAATCTTCCATTTCGAGGGTCGAATATTCAGCCCTGAGACATTTTCATTTTTTTATTCGAATCAGCTCATAGAGATTCTCTTTAAACAGATTATTTCCACCAAAGGCCCTTAATCCCAAAACTTTTTTATTGAAATCAAATCGCTGTTCACATTTGTGACCCAGCATACTAATCGTATTTATCAATTAATTAATTCTTAAACCTTATGCAAAACAAAGGTGTCATTGTGTTTTTGACAGTCCTTATTACAGGTCTCTGCCTGTACTACCTGTCATTCACATTTGTATCAAACAACGTTCAGAAAAAAGCTGATGCTTATGCAACTGACGCAAGCGGCAAAGTCGATTTTGTCAAAAGAAGAACCTATTTGGACTCTGTCTGGAGACAGCCGGTTTACAACTTCCTTGGAGCCGATTTTACCTATCAGGAAATAAAGGAAACTGAACTGGGTCTTGGTCTTGACCTTCAGGGCGGGATGCATGTGACGTTGGCTGTTTCTCCTGTGGAAATCGTCAAAGGTCTTGCTGGTAATCCAAAAGACGAAGGCTTTAACAAATCAGTGGATGAAGCAAAAGAACTTGCCAAGACTTCCAATGATAAGTATGTAAATCTGTTTTACGCTTCCTGGAAGAAAAACAATCCGGGCAAAAACCTGAGCACTGTTTTCGCTACGGCAGCTAACAGAGGCAGAATTTCTTTGGAATCTACAGATTCAGAAATCCTCGACATCATCGATACAGAAGTTGAAAATGCCATCGAGCGTTCATTCAACATCCTGAGAACTCGTATTGACCGTTTCGGAACTTCACAGCCAAACATCCAGAGAATCCAGGGTTCAGGTCGTATTCAGATCGAACTTCCGGGTGTAGACAATCAGGAGCGTGTAAGAAACTTGCTTCAGGGAGTTGCAAAGCTTCAATTCTGGGAAGTTGCTGAATTGAATGAGATTGGCGGTTCTTTGGAAGCGATCAATACTGCATGGCTGGCTGAGCAAGCTAATACGCCTGCAGCTGCAGATACTACTTCAACTGAAATCCTTACTACTGAGGATTCTCTAAGAAATGCCCTTGAGAAGCAGTTGGAACAGATCGATCCTACTAATCCAAATGCAGGAACTTCGCCTATTTTCTCTCTGATCCGATCAGATTACGGTTTGGCTTACGATATCAAGGATACTTTGGCAATCAACAGAATCCTTAACAGAGATGATTACAAGGCATTTTTACCAAAAGACATCAAGTTACTTTGGGGTGTTAAGCCGGTAAAAGCAACCGACGGAGCTGAAATCCTGGAGCTTTATGCTATCAAAACTAACAGAGGAACTGATCAGGCTCCTTTGGAAGGTGATGTAGTGACAGATGCTCGTCAGACGTTGGATCAAACTTCTCGACCAGCTGTATCCATGCAAATGAATGCAGAAGGTGCAAGAAAATGGAGAAAACTTACTGCAGACAACACAGGCCGAAGAATCGCTGTAGTTCTTGATGACTATGTTTACACAGCCCCTGTTGTAAACGGAGAAATCCCTACAGGTCAGTCTGAAATTTCAGGAAACTTCACTCTTCTGGAAGCTCAGGATTTGGCCAATATTCTGAAATCAGGTTCACTTCCTGCCCCAACTCAAATCGTAGAAGAAAGCATCATCGGCCCAACTTTGGGTAAAGAAGCTCAAAGCCAGGGTATCTTTTCCATGATTGCAGGTTTGCTGATCGTGGTAGTATTCATGGTAGCATATTATGCTAAAGGTGGTTTGATCGCTACTGCTGCATTGATATTTAACATCTTCTTCATCCTTGGTATTTTGGCCCAGCTGACTACCGCATTGACCTTGCCTGGTATTGCAGGTATCGTATTGACTATGGGTATGTCGATTGATGCGAACGTTCTGATTTTCGAACGTATCAGAGAAGAACTTCGAAATGGAATGGGCCTTTTGAATGCCATCCATGCGGGTTATGACAGAGCATTCAGTGCGATTTTGGATGGTAACGTGACCACATTCCTGGTAGGTGCGATCTTATTTGCACTAGGTCAGGGTCCTGTCAAGGGCTTTGCGATCGTATTGATGATCGGTATTGCTTCATCCTTCTTCACAGCGGTATTTATTACAAGAGTAATCTTGTCATGGATGACAGCTAAAAAGGGAGATGCAAGCTCCGTAAGCTTCGAAACTCCATTTGCAAGAAATGGTCTTAGCTCTTTGAGCATCGATTTCTTGGGAAAAAGAAAAATCGCTTACATAATCTCAACCAGTATTATTGTAATTGGACTTGCTATTGGCGCAGTCAATGGATTGAAATTCGGTGTAGACTTCACCGGTGGACGTTCCTACATCGTCGCTTTTGACCAGCCTGTAGTTGCATCCGATCTTAAAGTTGGACTGGACAATGAATTTGAAGGATCCGTGGAAGTGAAAACGTACGGTGGAAACAACGTCATGAAGGTCACTACTTCTTACCTGATCAATGAAGATGATGATGCGTCCAACAAAGAAGTTGAAGCCAAAGTAAAAGAAGGAATCGCTTCTGTTACCGGTTTTGCATTATCAGAAGACCCGGCAACCATAGGTGCAAATCAATTTGCGATCACAGGTTCATCTAAAGTAGGCGCAACCGTGGCAGATGACATAAAGGCGTCTTCATTGGAAGCAATGATTGTAGCGCTAATTGCCATCTTCTTGTACATCCTTGCGAGATTCAGAAACTGGAGATTCTCTTTGGCCGCCATCGTAGCCTTGGTTCACGATACCTTGTTTGTGGTTGCAGCGTTTGCGATTGCCAGCTTGTTCGGAGCAAATTTCGAGATCGACCAGGTGTTCATCGCAGCGATATTGACTGTAATCGGTTATTCAATCAATGACACGGTAATCATCTTTGACCGTATCAGAGAAAACATCCAAAACCGAGGAACTCATAAACTGCTAAAAGTATTCAATGATGCAATCAATGAAACATTGAGCAGAACCCTGATCACATCTTTTACTACATTAATCGTGGTGATTGTATTGTTGTTCTTTGGGGGTGAAGTATTGAGAGGTTTCTCTTTTGCGCTGTTTGTTGGTATTGGTGTGGGTACTTATTCATCAATCTACATCGCTACACCGATTGTGGTGGATTTGATGAAGAAGGAATTGGAGCACGAAGCTACACTGGTAGCTGAAGCAAAAAAATAAGCTGATCTTTTTCTTAATTATTGAAAGAGGCGGGAGTAATCTCGCCTCTTTTTTTTTCTGTAATTGGGAAAAAACCTATCTTTTCAGACAATACTTAATTTTTAAAATCTCACATTTTAAACCACCTTTTAAAAAATGAAAATCAGCAAGCAAGATTTCCTGGACATGCAGGCCAAGTACATGAAAGAAGTGAAAAAGGGGAAACCCGGAAAAAACAAAACAACCGATATAACCGATCAGACAGATTGGATTTTTTTTGACCGGGAAACACTCGAAAATATCCTGGCACAAGCAGATAAGGATCCAAAAAAAGGAGGAATCAAGTTTTATTTGACGGAGTACACTGAAGAAACAGCCTCCACAATTCACCCTGAAAATCCTGAAACATATGTTGGACGATTGGCCTTGGTACTTTCTCCCGTTACCTCAGAAAGTGTAGAAATCACTGGAGCGGATGGAGATGGAAACTATTACAATAAAGGTGTTGCTTGCCCGCCAACTTGTCAGTAAACCGACTGAATGTGCTAATTGAATACTTTCAAAAGACTTTAAATCTTCCTTATTTCATTCTGATAAATCTTTTGGGGATTTTGGTTTTGATTGCCTTTCTAGCTTTGCCTAAAGAGAAAAAGAAAAAACCAGAATTCCTTTTAGCTTTTGTATTTGTGATACTTTTAACTTTTTACGAAAATTTTGCCTATTATCTTATTGTAGATAAAAAGCTCAATGAGTTTTTTCACGGACTGATCACCGATACACCTTTTCAGGGATGGAATCTCTGGGTTTTCAATCTATTCAACGATCAGCTTTCCAAAATCCTTTTGCTCATGGTTATTTTGGTTAATGTCTACGGAAAGACTCGCAGGCTGGCATTAAAAATAACTATTTTATTATTCTGCCTATCCTGCTTTTTTCTTCAACTTTTGGGGATAGAGCCCCTTTACAGTTTCCAAACAATAATTTATTTAATTGGGAATTCTGCTTTAATTGTGGCTTGTGGATTATACTTCGTCGATCTGCTCTCACATGAGAAGCACCTTGACACTAACCCACTGAAGTCCTGGAGCTTCTGGTCCATTACCCTAATCCTATTCGAAAGTACGGTGGTTTTCCTGGCTGACATAGCCTATTCCTACCTGGCTTTCAATAATGTGGAATTATATAATTTTTTTAATTTAGTTTCCCAAGTTCTTTATGTCCTATTGATTATAGTGTTGGTATTTACAATTGTCTCAGAAATATTTTTTGAATTCTTTAAAGCCAAACTAGACCATGACACCTGAGGAAAACCAAATCACTTTTATTTTATTTGCAGGTGCTTTTTTAGCAGCACTTATGGGGGTATTCGTTGTGGCAATGGTTGTGCTCCATCGTCAACGGCAAATCCAAAACCGCCAGAAACTGGATCAAATAAAAACCGAACATGAGAAAACCTTGCTCAATATCGAAAATGAAATTCAGCAGGAAACCCTCTCTCACATTGGAAGAGAACTACATGATAACATTGGCCAATTACTATCGCTTGCCAAATTGAACTTTGGTTCGGCCAAGCCCGAAAAACAATCTGAAGGCAAAGTAATCCTCAATCAAATCATCAAAGAAGTTCGCGGACTTTCCAAAACACTTAATATCGACTGGGTGGAATCAATCTCCCTCGATGACTTTTTCAATCAGGAATTAGGAAAAATACAAGCTACCGGATTTTGCAAAACCTCTTTGGAAAATAACTTGGAAGATTTCGACCTCACCAAAGATCAAAAACTGGTTTTAATCCGGGTCACTCAGGAATGTCTCAATAATGCCCTCAAACACGCTTCTCCTGAAAAGATAGAAGTGAAAATCTACCAGAATGGAAAAGGAAAGGTCATCCGGATAATCGATGACGGAAAAGGATTTGATCAAACTGTCCAATCAACTGGAAGCGGCATGACAAATCTGAAAAAACGAATGGAAACCATCGGAGGTGAGTTCCAACTGACATCTGTCGTCGGAAAAGGAACGGATATCAAACTCTTATTGCCAATCTGATATTTAGCATTTACTTTAGATTTCATTCACCACCTACCATGATCCGAATAGCCCTTGCCGATGACCACACCCTTTTTGCAAAAGGCATCGAGGGTATTCTTGAGGAACATGAAGATTTACAGATTCTCGGCCTGTTCCCGAATGGAAAGGAATTAATCGATTTCCTGCCAGGAAACGATGTAGATGTGGTCCTGACCGATCTCAATATGCCGATTTTAGATGGTTTTGGGGTTTTGGATACCTGCAAAAAGAATTTCCCCCAAGTCAAATTAGTCGTGCTTTCTATGTACGATGATGAGAAAATCTACAGGAATTGTCTTCAGAAAGGTGCCGACGCTTTTATCCTTAAAGATGCTGATCCGGATGAATTAGTCTTTACCATTCATGAAGTTTTCGAAGGAAGGCACGTCCAGAATTTTGCCCGGGTTATTCAGCAAGCCAATCAGGATAATTTTTACGATTCTTTCCGGGTCAAATACAAGCTTTCCCGCAGGGAGGTAGAAATCATGCGAATGATCAAGGATGGAATCCTCAACAAAGACATCGCCAAAGAGCTTAGTCTCAGCATCCAAACGGTGGAAACACACCGAAAAAACATCTACCTTAAATTACAAATCTCTTCCCGCATTGAGCTGGTCAATAAGGCCAATGAAATGAACTTTTGACCCCATGAAAACTCCCATTCGCACCGCGCTCGTAGGCTACGGATCAGTCGCCGAAAAAATGCATGCCCCTTTGATTGATGTTTGTCCGGATCTGGATTTTATCGGAGTGGTGGAGCGAAATGGCAATCGCTGTCAGGATAAATATTCGGGCGTCACAACTTTTCGAAGTCTGGATGAATTGCTAGAAGCTGATGTAGCAGATTTGATTGCCATCACTACGCCAAATGAGTTTCATTTTCCCATGGCAAAGCAATGCCTGCTTGCAGGAAAACACATTGTGGTGGATAAGCCGGTAACTATTTTCTCCCGTGAAGCGGAAGAATTGGAATCCTTGGCGAAAGAGAAAAATCTGATCTGTTCGGTATTTCATAATCGGAGATACGATGGCGATATCATGACATTGCAGCAACTGATCGCGGAAAACACCCTGGGTGATCTGGTTTATCTCGAGTCGCATTTTGATCGGTTCAGACCAATTGTATCTGAAAACTGGAGAGAAAAGGAAGTTCCCGGAAATGGGATCACTTACGATCTCGGATCTCATCTGATCGATCAGGTGGTTTTACTTTTTGGTGTGCCCGACTCTATACTGGCAGACATTCGGAAACAGCGCAAAGGCGCAGTTGCAGACGATCATTTCGATATTATCCTTTTTTATCCCGGGTTCAAGGCGAGATTAACCGCCGGAGTTTTGGTTAATGCTCCGACTCCGAAGTATTTGCTTTTGGGAGAAAAAGGTTCCTATCAGAAGTTTGGCCTGGATGTACAGGAGCAAGCTTTTAAGGATGGCAAAAGACCGGAAGGAGAAAACTGGGGTGTGGAACCTGCGGAAAATTGGGGGAAATTATTCCTCAGTTCTGAGACTGTTCCCTATCCGACTTTGAATGGAGATTACCGGATTTTTTATCAAAATGTAGCCGATGCCATTTCAAAAGGCTCTCCGCTCGAGGTTACTATAGATCAGACCATTACCGTTTTGAAGTTGATTGAGGCTGCATTTCTGAGTAACAAACTGGGGAGAAAAATCCTGAGACCGGAAGGAAATTGGTAATTCAGGGGAATTCTGGCCTCAGATTTGGTTGGTAATGAGCAAAACCAACAAGTTTACTATCATGAAAAAAGTATTATTGATTGCCCTTTTTCTAGTAGGGGGTATAACCGTCTCTCAAGCTCAAGTCAGTGCAGGTATTAATTTTCAAAATACTCGAACTTTCATCACTGTCGGTACCGATCCGGATAAAGAATTCTTTGGAGAAGGTCGATTGGGTCTAGGAAGCAACATAGGATTGGAATTGATGGGTGGATATAATTTTGTCAGGAAGAGTGAAGTCAACGCCTATGTCGGGGCAGCTCTTGGCCTTTTTGGAGACTATAACCGGAATAAAGACTATGACCACGATGATGATGTTTATTTTGCAATTCCTTTTGGTGTGCTGATCAAACCTTTCAGTACGAAAAACTTTGGATTTTTGATTGAAGCAGCCCCGGTTTTCGCCAGTAATCACGATAGCTACCTTCGAGGTGGAATAGGATTTAAGTACACATTCAGGTAATTCAATACATAAATTATTATCCAAGCCATATTTCCTCTCCGGAAGTATGGCTTTTTTGTTTTCGGATATAAAAGCCCCGATTTTGAATGAATTAGCTATTTTCATTCCCTCTCATATCAATTTGTTTCTTTAATTTTGCCGCCATGGCAAAAACTGAAACTCCTGCGGAAAACGCGCAACTGAAAGATATTATTTCCCATGCCAAAGAGTATGGCTTTGTGTACCCAAGTTCTGAAATCTATGATGGCCTTCAGGCGGTTTATGATTACGGAGCGTATGGCGTAGAATTGAAAAACAACCTCAAGCGTCTTTGGTGGGAAACCATGACTCGCGTACAAGACAATATCGTGGGAATAGATGCAGCAATTTTTATGCATCCTACGACGTGGAAAGCGTCAGGGCACGTGGACAGTTTCAACGATCCGATGATCGATAACAAAGACAGCAAAAAGCGCTACCGTGCTGATGTATTGGTGGAAGAACACGCTGCAGTTATTGAAAGAGCCGGAGATCTCGAAAGAGCAAAATCCCTGACAGCTGCCCTTGCCAGAATGTTGGAAGCCGAAGACCTCGATGGCGTTCGCGATCTGATCACCAACGAAGGCATCAAATGCCCGATCAGCGGTACCAGCAACTGGACCGATGTACGCCAATTTAACCTCATGTTTTCCACTCAGGTAGGTTCTGTCGCAGAAGATTCCTCCACGATTTACTTGCGCCCTGAGACAGCTCAGGGAATTTTTGTCAACTTCCTGAATATCCAGAAAACAGCCAGAATGAAGGTTCCTTTCGGAATCGCCCAGATTGGAAAAGCTTTCAGAAATGAAATCGTGGCGCGTCAGTTTATCTTCAGAATGCGGGAATTTGAACAGATGGAGATGCAATTCTTCATCCGTCCCGGCACTGAGATGGATTGGTATAAGTACTGGTCCGAAACCCGAATGAAATGGCACTTGGCGCTGGGAACTCCGCCTGAAAAACTCAGAAAGCACGATCACGAGAAGCTTGCCCATTATGCCAATGCGGCAATGGATATCGAGTTTGACTTCCCGTTTGGATTCAAAGAAGTGGAAGGAATACACTCCAGAACTGACTTTGACCTAAAAAGCCACCAGGAATTCTCCAAGAAAAAGCAGCAATACTTCGATCCGGAGATCAACCAGAATTACATCCCGTATGTAGTCGAGACCTCAATCGGTGCAGATCGTTTGTTCTTATTGACGCTTTGCAACGCATACACTGTAGAGGAAACTGAAGAGAAAAGCAGAACATTCCTGAAGCTTCACCCGGCAGTAGCCCCTGTGAAAGCTGCCATTCTTCCGATTGTGAAGAAGGACGGCTTGCCTGAGAAAGCACAGGAGATCGTACAAGCATTGAAGTACGATTTCAACATTATCTACGAAGATTCAGGATCTATCGGAAAGCGATATACCCGTCAGGATCTGATCGGAACACCTTTCTGTATTGCAGTTGACCATCAGACGCTTGAAGACAACATGGTGACCATCCGTCACCGGGATACCACAGAGCAAGAGCGAGTTCCAATTTCAGAACTTCATGGAAGAATCACCGAGGCGACAAGCTTCAGAAGGATTTTCGAAAAGCTTTGATGTTTTAGGTTGGAGGACCGATGTTAGATTCCTGTAACAATAGAGTAAAATAATTTTCTTTCGAAACCAAAAAATCCAGCCGGAAGCATTCACTGCCGGCTTTTTTATGTCTCTTCTCTTCGGGATTGGAAATCCTACGATATAACCTCGGAATTGCAAATTCCGAGGAGAGGGGTCTTGCTGGCGCACCTGTGACACTGTTATTCAGAATTTGCAATTCCCGCTAGTGAGTCAAATTTGGTTATGTAAATAAACCACTCCAGTAATAACTCTTATATTTATCCAGTTGCTTCTTAAGTCATATCTCTGAAAGCACTTTAATTTTCAACTCTAAAACTTCAACTTTATGAAATCACACCCCTTTAATTTCGCCTTTTTAGTCGCCTTAATTTTTCTGATGGGTGCATGCACCATTTCAACAGATAAATCTACTAAGGGTGATGACCTTGCAACCGAAGACCGATCCATTTCTGAATTTTCTCAGCTTTCTGTACACGGTGTTTTCAACTTGTACCTGTCTCAGGGAGATAAAGAATCTCTTCGGATAGAGGCTGATGAACAGACTATGGATAAAATCATCATCAAGAATGTTGGTGAGAAGCTGATCATCGAGCTTGAAGAAGGCGTGGAGCTTTTTGACAGGGAACAGATTAACATTTATTTGACGATTAAAGACATTGATAGCTTTGAGTTTGAAGGCGTGGGGAATATCAAAACGGAGGAGGTATTGCGACTGAATGATCTGGATTTAAAAGGTGATGGTGTGGGAAATACCAAGCTGGAACTTGAAGCGGATCGGATCGATGCTGAGTTTAACATCGTTGGGAATGTGACTTTGAGCGGGAAAGTTGAAACGATCGACCTGAAAAACAATGGCTTGGGGAATGTGGATGCCTCAGATCTGAAAACCCAGTATATGACCCTGAACAGCAATGGTATTGGCAATGTGGAAGTGTATTGCGAGAAAGAGATTTCTATCACCGCAAACGGTATCGGAAAAGTGACTTATTCCGGAGATCCGGAAGTGAAGAAACTGGATCGCAGCGGAATCGGGAAAGTGGAGAAGAAGTAGGCTGTTTCAAAGGCTGGCGCGCGCGTGTCGCGCGTGACACATTTCAATAGGTTGTTCGGAATTTTCAATTCCGAACCCAGATCGTAGGTCGCACCATTGGGATTGAATGCGTTAAATCGCGCCCTTTTTGCGATAACCATCGGAAAATAATGCGCCAAAAACCCGAGAATTAATAACAAGTCGGATTTGAAATCCTGCGATAGAACCTCGGAATCGCAAATTCTGAAAAGAGAAAAAACCAAAAATAAAAGGCAAAAAAAATCCCCCGAGGTTGATCTCGGAGGATTGTATATCAATTTTTTGTATTGACTTATTTTGGACAATCAAACTTAATAATAGGGTTTGTTTCGGAAATATTCTTTTTAGATATACTATTTACTTTGAAGTCAGTCCAAAGGTTAGCAAAACCACCTTCGTTTTGCTCGCAATCTGGAGTAAATAATAAAGTGAATGTAATCGGAGTACAGGCAGTAATATCACCAACCCAAGTCGAAACTGTTGGACTTCCTTGACCATTACCAGGATTTACTGCGTAAGTTTTAATATCTCCTGATGTTACCTCTGTTACCTGTGGACTAGTGAATTTAACTTCAGCTCCTGTGATGTCAACCTCACTTTTATAAGTGAAAGTATATGAACCATCCTGATTCTCAACATAGCTAAAGCTTTCAGTACAAGCAACTACACAATTAACTGCTTCCACTGTAATGTCAGATGAAACGCTATTATTATAGCCATTGCTTCCTGTACCATCGTAAGCAGCACGGAATGTATAAGTACCTGATACGGAAGGATCGAATGCATATACAAGAATCCCATCGCCAACAGCTTCTGATGCCACATCTACATATGATACTCCATTGAATTGCTGGATTTTGATATTACCACCTGTGAAGGTTCCGAAAGATGTTACTGTGCCTGTCAAATTTACAGTTCCATCTTCAATACAAACAGATGTTTCAGAATCTTTTGCAATAGTTGTAGTAGTACAAATACCAATTAGGCTATAGGAAACATTTCCCAGTTCAACAGGTGCTCCTCCTCCAGTTTGCCTCCATTGTTCAGTGATAACTTGACATTTTGTCCATGCTGCTGGCAATGGTCTGGAAACAACTTTTACGACACCTGGTACCAAATCACCAATATTTACCCAAAGTTGTGTTGCTTCATCAAAATACTGGAGGTTAGAGCCTGGAATACTCCCAAGATTTGAAATAAGAGTAAACCTATATTCAATTGTTGTTAAAGTATTCCACACTTTTACACTTAGCGTTTTGGAATTATTATTCTGATTTGGCCCACCCCAAGTAACTGGAGCGGAAGTAGTTGTTACAGCAAACTGATCTGCGGAGGTATCAGTAATACAAGAGTTGTTACAATCCAGCACAATAGCATTCTCATTTCCTCCAGTTCCATAAGGAGTCAGGTTGAATCCGTTTTTAGCAGCGGCTACTTCTTCAGGAGTTACATCCGCTTGCTCGTACGTGGCCATTTGGCTACATGAAGCCAATACCATCACTGAGAGGGCAAGTCCCAGAAAATTTGTGAATAATTTTTTCATTTTAGTAAAATTTGGTTTAAAATTTCATGTCTAGATTTCAAATATAAAATTGTTTCATTGACAAAAAAATGTATTTGAAATTTTTTTTATTGTATTTCAAATACATTTTTTGAAAAATTCCATTTCCATAGATTCATCTCCTCAAATGGTGAAAAAAAATTATCACTTCGGGGAATATAATTTAAAATCGGCCCGAGATTTTAAACCATTTGAAATAAAAATCTCTTTTTACCTTAGAAAAATATTTAGACTAAGAGAAAAATGGTCATCATCATCGGCTCCGGAATCGCCGGATTAGCAGCTTCCATCCGACTTGCATTGAAGGGTCACGCTGTAGAAGTCTTCGAAGCCAATTCCTACCCCGGAGGTAAACTTTCAGAAATCGAAATCAGCGGATACCGATTTGACGCAGGGCCTTCCCTGTTTACACTTCCCGAGCAGGTTGAAGAGCTTTTCAGGCTTGCGGGAAGAAATCCTGCCGATCACTTCGAATACCTTCGCCTTCCAGTGGCTTGTCATTATTTTTGGGAGGACGGAAAGCGCCTGAAAGCCTATTCTGATCTCGATGCTTTTGCAGGTGAAGTCGAATCTGTTTTTGGTGAACCTTCTTCTCACGTCCGTGAAGCTCTCCGAAAATCGGCATTCATCTACGACCACCTGGCTCCGCTTTTTATGCATCGCTCGCTGCATAAACTTGGCACCTGGACCAATCCTCAGGCGTTGGGCTCGTATCTGAAAATGGGAAAACTTGGAATTTTCTCCACTATGAACGGAGCCAACGAATCCCAATTCCGCCACCCAAAACTAGTTCAGCTTTTCAATCGCTATGCGACTTACAACGGTTCAAATCCCTACGAAACACCGGGTACGCTGAATATCATCCCTCATCTCGAGTTTAACATCGGCGCCTTTTTCCCAAAAAAAGGAATGCACGACATCACGCAAAGTCTTTACAAACTCTCCAAGGAACTCGGAGTGAAGTATCATTTTGGGGAAAAAGTCGATGAAATCCTGGTGGAAAACAGGAAAACGACCGGAATCCGAATCGGCGAGAAAACGTATCCGGCAGATTTGGTCGTCACGAATATGGATATGGTCAATGCCTACAAGACCATCCTTCGAAAGCAGAAACAACCTAAGCTGCTTCTCGAACAGCCAAAATCGAGTTCCGCACTTATTTTCTACTGGGGCATCAAGCGTAACTTTCCCGAACTGGACCTTCACAACATCCTTTTCTCCGACAATTACCTGGAAGAGTTTGAGCATATTTTCAAGAAAGGCACGATCACTCAGGATCCGACAGTCTATATCAACATCACTTCCGTGTACAAGCCGGATGATGCTCCAAAGGACTCCATGAACTGGTTTACGATGATCAATGTACCCAATAATCAGGGACAAGATTGGGATCAGTTAATCGCCGAAGCCAGAAAAAACATTATCCACAAACTCAACCGAATCCTGAAAACTGATATCGAGTCACTCATCGAGGTAGAAGATATCCTGGATCCACGCACAATCGAATCCCGAACTTCAAGCGCTCAAGGTGCTCTCTATGGCAACAGCTCAAACAATATGTTTGCGGCTTTCCTTCGCCACGCCAATTTCTCTTCCTCTATCAAAAACCTATACTTCTGCGGCGGCAGCGTCCATCCAGGAGGAGGTATTCCGCTTTGCCTCCTTTCAGCGAAGATAATGAGCGAGATGATTGAGGATGTTTGAATTGTCAAATGACGACAGTCGACAGATCGTCTTTCTGAACTTCGGTAGATGTTAGAAATTCGTATCAACTTCGAAATTAGTAAATTCTTTTCGAGGCCAACCATTAGCTAACCAAAAGCCGTCGACTGTCATCCGTTGACTAATTTTCCTTACTCACCTCCGCAATCGCCTCCTGTATCAGATCCTGTTCAAATCCCTTGCTCATCAGGTATTGACTTACTTTGAAGCGCTTTTTATAAGGTTCTTTTTCGCTGGTCTTCTCCCACTTCCTCTCTGCCTGGGTTAAAAGCACATCGTAATATTCCACCGGATCGATTTCCGAAAGTCCGTATTGAATGCATCTTGGACTGATTTCCCGCATCTTCAATTCCCGCTGGATTCGCGTTCGTCCCCATTTTTTGAGTTTGAATTTTCCCCTGGCGAAAGTCCTTGCAAATCGCTCCTCATCGATAAAACCTTCAGTAATCATCTCAGCCAATAGCTCTTCAGCTTTTTCACCCTGAATGCCTTTTTCATACAGTTTCCTCCTGGTTTCCCATTGACAGCGCTCCTGATACGCGCAATAAGTCGAAAGCTTTTCATGGGCTTCGTCAACGGACCAGTACTTTTTTGGAGGCTGATCCGGGTTATATTTTCCCCAACTGGACATTTTCCGTATTTTTAGGGCAAATTACCCCGCTAATCCTTTTTTCCAAACCATTTAATAATCTCAACCCTCACCATGCGTAGAAAAATCATTGCCGGCAACTGGAAGATGAACCTGACTTTTGAAGAAGGTCAAAAACTCACTTCGGAGATTGTAAACATGTACAAAGACGAAAACGTCAAGGATGTAATCGCTGTCTTGAATCCTCCATTCCCGCATATTTTCCCTGTAAAGAAACTGATTGGTAACATTAAGGGCATCGCTGTTGGGGCTCAAAACTGTTCAGACAAAGAATCAGGAGCTTTCACCGGCGAAGTTTCTGCGAAAATCCTGGCTTCTTTTGGCGTAGAATATGTAATCATCGGTCACAGTGAGCGTCGCGAATATTTCAAAGAAAACAATGAATTGCTTGGCAAAAAAGTAGTGGCAGCTTTGGCACATGGCCTGACTCCTATTTTCTGCTGTGGTGAATCTCTAGAAATCAGAAATTCAGGAACACACGAAGCAAACGTGAAATACCAACTGACTGAAAGTCTCTTTGGTCTCAGTGCTGAAGACATGGCAAAAGTCGTGATCGCATACGAACCAATCTGGGCAATCGGAACCGGCAAAACTGCGACTTCGGATCAGGCTCAGGAAATGCATCAAGCGTTGAGAAGACATATCGCTTCCAAATACGGAAAAGATCTTGCCGGAAATATTTCAATCCTTTACGGAGGCAGCATGAATGCAGCAAATGCAGCGGACTTGCTTTCCAAGCCGGATGTGGACGGAGGATTGATCGGTGGAGCTTCACTGAAGTCCCGCGACTTCCTGGACATCATTAAATCATACTAAAATCAATGGATTACCTGGAGTTTAAAATCAAATGTCTCGATGAATTTCGGGAAATCCTGATTGCCGAATTATCGGAAATTGGCTTCGATTCTTTCCTCGAAACAGAGGAAGGAATCGATGCTTATACCATTGAAGAAGATTTTGACCGGGAGGCCTTTGACGCTGTCTTCTCCCAATACAAGGAGGAAGGCCAACTTTCAGTTTCCGAAGGCAAAATGCCAAAAGTAAACTGGAATGAGGAATGGGAGAAAAACTACGACCCTATCCCGGTGGATGATTTGGTTTATGTTCGGGCTTCTTTTCATCCTTCAGTTCCTGGATTCCGTCACGAAATTGTGATCAATCCCAAGATGTCATTTGGCACCGGACATCACGCAACTACCTTTCAGATGCTCAGACATCAGGGCCAAATCGACCATATCGGCAAGCGCGTGCTTGATGTGGGTTCAGGAACCGGGATCCTGGCGATCATGGCAGATATTTTGGGAGCGAGAGAAGTGGAAGCTTTCGACATCGACGACTGGTGCGTGGATAATGGAAATGAAAACTTTGACCTGAACCATGTCAAAACAAGAATGGGACTTGGGACCATCCGGGAAGTCGATCCAAAGGGCCCGTTTGATATCATTCTGGCCAACATCAATAAAAATGTTCTATTGGACGAAATGTCCATTTATGCAGATTTGCTCGTTGATAAAGGATACTTGCTTTTAAGTGGCTTTTACACAGAGGATGTAGCTGATTTGATGGAGTGTGCCAAGCCTTTAGGATTGAAACTCATGAATCAGGGAAGCAAAGACAACTGGGCAGCTCTGATTTTGCAAAAAAACTAATATGACTGAATTGATAATTTACGCAGTACTTTTTGCAGCTCTCATGGGGCACTGCCTCTTTGCAAATATCATGTATAGGGCTGTTCATAAAGATCAAAGCTTGAAGATGAAGGAGAAAAATGACTGGAAATTCAAAGCTCTTGTCTTTCCAGCGTACTTTTGGGGAAAGTACAAACAGCAGAAACCCCTGGGATAGGAATCTCTTCGGGAAGTTTTCAGATTCTTTTTGATTTCAAAAAAGGATACTTTTTTACAAATCACCCCTCAAATTAACTAGTATACCAAAACCAACTCATGGAGTACGTCTGGAAGCAGAAGCCCAAAACCTCACCCAAAGCAATCGAAACTCTCGCAAGAGAAATCAATGTGAACCCAACTCTGGCGAACATGTTGATCAATCGGGGGGTGGAGAGTTTTGAGGAGGCAAAGGAATACTTCAGACCCAGCCTGAGCCAGCTTCACGATCCGTTTCTAATGAAAGATATGGATCAGGCAATCTCCCGAATCGAAGAAGCAATTCAGAACGAGGAGAAAATTCTGGTTTACGGAGATTACGATGTGGATGGCACGACGGCGGTCGCTTTGGTTTACAGTTTCCTGACCGGATTCTATCCCCATGTCGAGTTTTACATCCCGGATCGATACAAGGAAGGATACGGCATCTCCGAAAAAGGGGTTCGCCACGCAGCCGAAAGTGATTTTAAACTGATCATCGCCCTCGATTGCGGAATTAAAGCAATCGAAAAAGTAAAACTTGCCAAAGAACTTGGTGTGGATTTCATCATTTGCGATCACCATACTCCGGGTGAGTTTTTGCCGGAAGCTGTGGCGGTCCTCGATGCGAAGCGGGCTGATTGCAATTATCCTTACAAAGAATTGAGCGGTTGCGGAGTTGGATTTAAACTGATCCAGGCACTTGCCAAAAGGCGGGGAATGGATGAGTCCGGACTCTATGCTTACCTCGATTTATTGGTTGTCAGCATCGCAGCTGATATCGTACCTATCACGGGTGAAAATCGAATCCTTTCTTTTTACGGTTTGGACCGGATCAATAACACTCCGAGAGCAGGGCTGAAAGCTTTGATTTTACGAAGTCAAATCGAAAAAGAAATTGGAATTTCTGACATTGTCTTCAAAATCGGCCCGAGAATCAATGCTTCCGGTAGACTTGAACATGCAAAAGCTTCTGTAGAATTACTGATCGCAACAGACCTGGAAGATGCCATCGAGCGTGCAAAGCTGGTGGATGAGGTCAATTTAACTCGAAGGAATTTTGACGAAAATATTACGAAAGAGGCTTTCGAAATGATCGCTGCCCGTGAAGATTTGGCAGTTTGGAACTCCACCGTCTTGTTCAAAGAAGACTGGCATAAAGGCGTAATCGGTATCGTCGCCAGCCGTTGCATTGAGAAATATTATCGGCCAACCATCATACTGACTGAATCTAATTCCAAAGCAACAGGAAGCGCCCGGTCAGTTGTGGACTTCGATATTTACGAAGCGATCGCCGAATGCGCAGATTTGCTCGACCAGTTTGGAGGGCATAAATACGCTGCAGGATTGACTTTGCCGGTAGAAAATGTCCCTGCTTTTCAAATAAAATTCGAAGCAGTCGTAAAAAGCAGAATCGAAGAAATCCACCGCAAACCAGTGATTGAGGTGGACGATGAGCTGCTTTTGGATCAGATTAATTACAAGTTTTACAGTATTCTGAAGCAGATGGCTCCATTTGGTCCGGGCAATACCGAACCGGTTTTTAGGATTTCAAACGTCTTTGCAGAAGATGTCACTGTTTTGAAAGACAAGCATCTCCGCTTCAAAATCAATCAGGACGGCCAATTGACCACTCCAATTTGTCTTGGATTTGGAATGGCCGACCGAACTAAAGACCCGGATCTCACTACAATCAATATGCTTCGCGGAAAAATGCGGTTCGATATTGTGGCTGAAATGAGAGAAAATTTCTTCCGGGACAAATCCAGTTTGCAACTCTACGTGAAAGACATCAAATTTGACTGATATGATCCTTCGTGCCGAACACTTAGTCAAAATCTACAAAGGCCGCCGGGTGGTCAATGATATTTCTGTTGAAGTCAAGCAAGGCGAGATTGTTGGTCTGCTCGGACCTAACGGCGCCGGGAAAACGACTTCATTTTATATGATCGTGGGCTTGATCCAGCCAAATGAAGGCAAGATTTTTTTGGAAGACAATAACATTACTGGGTTGCCGATGTACAAGCGAGCACAACTTGGGATCGGGTATCTGGCTCAGGAAGCTTCGGTTTTTCGAAAGCTTTCGGTTGAGGAAAATATCATGGCGGTTTTGGAGATGACCAAAATCCCCAAAAAAGAGCAGAAGGAAAAAGTCGAAAGCCTTCTGGAAGAATTCAGCCTGACACATGTTCGCAAAAATCTGGGAATGGTGCTTTCCGGAGGTGAAAGAAGAAGAACTGAAATCGCTCGGGCGTTAGCTGTGGATCCGAAATTCGTTTTGCTTGACGAACCTTTTGCAGGCGTTGACCCGATTGCTGTGGAAGAAATCCAGACCATCGTCGCCAAACTCAAGAACAAAAACATCGGAATCCTGATCACTGATCACAACGTAAACGAAACTCTTTCGATTACTGATCGCGCTTACTTGATGTTTGAAGGTCGCCTTCTGAAAGCAGGAACAGCCGAGGAACTCGCTGCCGATGAGCAAGTCAGAAAGGTCTACCTGGGCAGTAATTTTGTGTTAAAAAGGAAAGTTTTTCATTAATGGAAGTGCTGAATACTTTCATGGCCTGGCTCTTTAAAAGTCGTCTGGGTCAAATCGAAAATTTCAAACAAAACCCAATAGCCGCTCAGGACTCCATCTTTCGCCAGCTGATTGAGGCTGGGAAAAAGACAGAGTTTGGAAAGGAATTCCAGTTTTCGGAAATCAGGACCTACGAAGATTTTGCCAAGCAGGTGCCTGTCAACGAGTACGAAGGACTGAAACCCTACATCGACAAAACGATGAAAGGAACTCAGAATGTAATCTGGAATACCGATATCGAATGGTTTTCCAAGTCATCGGGCACCACTTCTTCCCGAAGCAAATACATCCCGGTGACTGCCGAAAGCCTAGAAGAATGCCATTTCAAAGGAGGAAAAGACATGATCTCCCTCTTTCTTTCCAACTATCCCGATTCAAAAGTTTTTCTGGGAAAAAGTCTGACAATCGGAGGAACCTTAGAAACCAATCCTCTCAATCCTGAAGGCACTGCAAGAGCCGGAGATATTTCCGCTGTCATCATGCAAAACCTGCCCATTTGGGCACAATTCATCCGGACTCCGTCCCTTGAAACCGCATTGATGGGAGAATGGGAAGCCAAAATCGAAAAGATGGCGAATGAGACTATGAACGAGAACGTCACGTCCATTGCAGGTGTACCGACCTGGACGATCGTTCTGATTCAGAAGATTCTCGAAATCAAAAAGGCTAAAAACATTCTGGAAGTTTGGCCAAATCTGGAGGTTTTCTTCCATGGAGCTGTAGCATTCGGACCTTACCGCAATCTATTCAAGGAATTGATTCCTTCCGATAAAATGCATTATATGGAAACCTATAATGCCTCCGAGGGATTTTTTGGATTGCAGGATCAGAAAGATTCAGACGAACTTTTATTATTGCTGGATTATGGGATTTTCTATGAGTTTATCCCGATGGAGGAATTTGACAAGGAAAATCCAAAGGTAATTTCTCTTGCAGATGTGAAAATTGGAAAAAACTATGCGTTAGTCATCAGCACCAATGCCGGACTTTGGAGATATAAAATTGGGGACACTGTGAAATTCACCAGTACCTATCCGTATAGATTCCATATTTCCGGAAGAACGAGGCATTTTATTAATGCTTTCGGAGAAGAAGTCATTGTCGAAAATGCTGAAAAGGCGATAGAAATCGCCTGCGAAGAGACCGGTGCAACCATTGCAAACTTCACTGCGGCCCCTGTTTATTTTGACTCTTCAGCATCAAAGGGAGCGCATGAATGGGTCATCGAATTTCGAAAAGCACCAGAGGATATGGACCGATTCAATGAACTGCTTGACCAAAGCCTGCGGAAAATAAATTCTGATTACGATGCCAAGCGCTACAAGGATCTGGCCCTCAACGCACCAATCATCCACAAAGCACCCGAAGGTCTTTTTCAATCCTGGCTTGGCAAAAAAGGGAAACTTGGTGGACAGCATAAAGTACCCCGACTCTCTAATAACCGTGAATACTTGGATGAGATTTTAGGTATGATGAAGTGATTTTTGAATAATTCATCGTCTCCTAAAAAGGTGAGTTCGTCTTCTTTTGACCCTAAATCAAACGGAAGTTATGGACAGAGTAGTCAGAATAAAAAGAAGCTTTTGTTTTTCGAAGATTGACTTTTAGTTAAATTCCTCTGTTTTTAAAGTAAGACAAGAATTGAATTTTTCACCTCAAGCAATCGAACCCAATGGATTCCAATTCAAGTAATTCAAGCTCACATCGATTAACATCTGAAGAATGGGAAAAGTCCTGGCAAGACCACTGGCAGCAATCCCAGATGAATTATGAAATCCCTGAACTGGATAAATCAAAAACTGCTGAACGGGATTTTCTCACCCAGATAAGAACTCCCGAAAAAGAAAAGAAACGGCTGAAAAAAGTCACCAGGGAGTTTGAGATGGCCATTGAAAAAATGAGCAAAATCGGCCCTGCAGTCACGATTTTTGGTTCGGCCAGATTCCGCCCCGGAGATGAATATTACGAACTTTCCCGAAAAGCAGGGGAAGTTTTTGCTAAAGCAGGCTTTACCGTTTTGACGGGAGGCGGCCCCGGAGCCATGGAAGCGGGAAACAAAGGAGCTTTTGAAGCAGGAGGAAAAACCTATGGCCTCAACATCATCCTACCCCATGAGCAGGAACCAAATCCATACGTAGACGACAGCATCGAATTCAACTATTTTTTCGTTAGAAAAACCATGCTCGTCAAGTACTCCTGCGCATACATCGTAATGCCTGGCGGATTGGGAACCCTCGACGAGTTATTTGAGGCGGCCACTCTGATTCAATGTCATAAAATCGGGCCATTCCCCTTGATCCTGATAGGGTCAGAATTTTGGAAGGGGCTTCGGGATTTTGTGGGTTTCATGGCAGATAAAGGCGTATTCTCTCCAGAGGAAATCGGATTTTCTAAAATTGTGGATACTCCTGAAGAAGCGGTGGAACTGGTCTTAAAAAGCCTTCCACCTGAGTTTCAAAAAATCCTGGATGGTGAGAAAGCTTCTCTAAAGCCCCGAAAACCAAAAATTTCCGGCAAATAATTTAACAGTCAAAAGTCTTAAAACTCATGAAAATCAAACTTTTCGGCGCTGCCGGAGGAGAAGTAACAGGTTCTTGCTACCTGGTACAAACTCAAAAATCTTCAATTTTAATTGATGCAGGCATGTTTCAGGGAGGTAAAGACACTGAGGCAAAAAACAAACTTCCTGAGGGCGCGACACCGGATAAAGTTCAGGCTATACTTCTGACTCATGGACATCTGGATCACACCGGAAGAGTACCGCTCTTGATCAAGCATGGATTTAACGGACCGATTTACAGCACGATTCAGACTCTGGAGCTTTCTCAGATCATTTTGCAGGATTCCGCCAGAATCCAAGTTGCAGATGCTATGCGGGAAAACCGAAAGCATTGGGAACCCGGACAGCCAATAGCCGAGCCTTTGTATAATACCGAGCATGTGGAATTCATGAACGAACTCGCGCATCCGGTTCCATTTGGGGAACATATTCAGATCACCGAGGACATTTCAGCTCGCTGGATTGAAGCCGGCCACATGCTTGGTTCGGGAAGTATTGAGTTGATTGTTGAAGAAGATGGCAAAAAGAAAGTCATAGCTTTTTCAGGAGATTTGGGTCCGTTGACTTTACCCCTGCTCAGTCCTTTTGAGCATTTTAATTATGCCGATCTGGTTTTTATGGAATCCACTTACGGAGATCGCGATCATAAATCCTACGAGGACACCGTAGCTGATTTTGAAAGAATAGTGACGGAAGTAAGCGAGAAAGGCGGGAAAATCCTGATTCCAACTTTTGCCATTGGCCGGGCTCAGCAGATAATTTACCATATGGCGGAGCTTTTCAACTCAGGGCGGATCAAACCTTTTCCAGTTTATCTGGACAGTCCGATGGCACTAAAAGCCACAGAAGTGTATCAGAATCATCAGGACTTATTGGATGAAGAGTTTCAGATTCTGAAGCAAAAGGGAGCATTTCCTGTGGATCTGAAATACTTTATCCCAAGCCCCACGGGGACAACTTCCAAAGCCCTGAATGAAATAAATGGCCCTTGTATGATTTTGGCCGGAGCCGGAATGTGTAACGGTGGACGAATTCTCCATCACCTCATTCACAACCTTGGAAGTCCTAATACACATGTGGTCATCGTAGGATTTCAGTCTCAGGGTTCCCTGGGTAGAAAATTGGTAGAAAAAGCAGAAGTAGTCCGGATTTATGGACAGGATGTTACGGTGAAAGCTAAAATTCATACGCTCAACGGATTCAGTGCTCATGCCGGACAGTCAGAACTGATTGAGTGGTTTTCGTATCTCGCTCCATCAAAACCGAGGTTGGTGATGGTCCATGGGGAAAAAATTCCCAGAGGAATTTTGGCTGATATGATCGAAAGTAAGTTTAAAATCAAACCGATTTTACCTGAAATCGGAGATGTTATCGAACTTTAAGGAAAAGGGAAGTTTACTTCTTTATTGATAAAACCGGAACATCGAGGGAAATGATGACAAGTTTTGAACTTATTCTGGTCAAACCACTTAGTACAAGTGGGGATTGAATTCCCAAACTACAATGAAAGCGGAAGAGGAAATTTTTGAAAGTGAAAGTGGTGTCGCGATTTCTGTGCTGATGACCGTTTACAATACTGAGATTGAGTTAGTCAAAAGAGCTATAGATTCGGTTTTGATCCAGGATTTCCAGGATTTTGAGTTGATCATTATAGATGATGGCAGCGAAAGCGAAACTCATATTCAGTTGCTGGAATACGTGGAAAAAATCGTTCACGAAGTGATTTACATCAGACATCGAAATCGCGGCCAATCTCTGTCCGTCAACAGGGGCATCTTAAACAGTAAGGGAAAATACATCGCTATTATTGATGCAGATGATGAATTTAAGCCCAATCATCTGAGAGCATGCCTTGAAGAATTGGGAAACTTTGATCTGATTGCCTCCACGACCGACACCATCGTGGATGAGGAAGCCGATTATTTTGTGCCTGATAAGTTTGATTTAGACCAGTTGATCCATGTGGACGATTGCATTCTATTTGCTACTCTTTTTGGAAAAAGGGAAGTATTTGAAAGCATCGGATTTGAAAGTCAATACGCAGCTGATGCCCATTTTTTTGAGCAAGCTGCCAAAAGCTTTAAGGTAAAAAAAGTTGATTTGCGCACCTACATCTACTACCGAAACAATCCTGATAGTGTCTGCTCCACACTTAAACGAGAAACTCAGCTTCTGAACTCCTAATGAATTCTCCTCCCGAGCTAAAGAAGCAAGTCGTCATGGCAAGTCTGTTCACCGGCACCTATGATGTGAATCGAAACGAGATCTTGACTTCAGATGATTTTGAACTGGTGAAAGCCTGGGCAGATTCGGTCCAAAAGGCGCGATTACAGGGGATCATTTTTCACAATGGTTTCTCCGAAGAAACCTGCGAAAAGCATCAAAATGAGAATTTGATTTTCATCAGGACCCAGCCAAGCACCTCATTTAATCCAAACATATTCAGGTACTTTCTTTACCTGGATTTTTTAAAAAAGGCCGGAAGTCAAATTTCCGATATCTTTTTAACTGATATTTCGGATGTTGTTCTGATTCGAAATCCTTTTGAAGAAAGCCACTATTTGGAAAACCCCAAATCCATTTTTTGTGGAGACGAACCAAAAACTCTGGAGAATGAATGGATGAAAGATCACTCGACTCATCTGCGTTCTCAAATTCCTGATTTTGAGATTTATGAAAAAAATTTCGCAAACAAACCTTTGCTGAACTGTGGGGTTATTGGAGGAAAGTCAAAGTTGATGATGGATTTTCTGACCCGTCTTTGCGCAATTCATCAGAGCCATAATCACGAAAACAAATCAGCCTTCACCGGTGATATGGGAGCTTTCAACTACCTGATCAGAACCCAATTTCAAAACCAAATCCTGCACGGATTCCCGATCAATACGGTCTTCAAGGAATATCAATCCGACAGGGAAGACTGCTGGTTTCGCCATAAGTAAAGCGAACGATAAAGAGCAAAAAAAAAAGCGATCGTCAGACCGCTTTTGCTGTTTCCATTTTATTGATAATGTCCTCGTAGTCGAGCTTGTTCCAGTTTTCGGTAATCAGCGGATCAGCCATCACTTTATTCATGACTGCATCCTGAATTTTACCCTGAGCATATGCTTCGGCATAACTCATATCTGTAAAAGTCACCATCGTATATAGGGGAATCCAGTCATTTGGATAGAGTTCGTGGAGCTTGGCCTCGATTCTCTTTCTGAGAAGGAACTTAGGATCTGCAACAGAATCGCGCATTTCCACGAAGTTTTCCATCGCTAGCTGACAGATTGCATCCGTATCAGGTTTGCGCTTTTTCTGGAATTTCTCGAAGACAAGTCCCCATGAATTTGTCCCCAACTTGTCAATCAGTCCATTCAGAATAGAGCAATCTTCAAATCCGCAGTTCATGCCTTGGCCATAGAAAGGAACCATCGCATGGGAAGCATCACCAATCAGGAGGCTTTGGTCCTGAACCCAAGGATAGCATTCTACATTGATCAAAGCTGAAGTCGGATTTTTGAAAAACTCAGTTTTCAAGTCCGGCATCAACTTGTAAGCATCGTCAAAATAATTGGTGAAAACGATCTCCAAATCATTCTCATCCTGGATCTTTTCAAAGCAAACCTTGCTTCCTTCGAAAGGCAAAAACAACGTGCAAGTGAATGATTTATCAGGATTTGGAAGTGCAATCAGCATAAACTTGCCTCTTGGCCAGATATGCAGGGCATTTGGATCCATCGCAAAATCACCAGCGGCTGTTGCCGGGATTGTGAGCTCTTTGTATCCGTGTGAAATATATTCCTGCTTGTAATTGAAGCGAATCTGTTTTTGCATCGCCATTCT
The DNA here is from genome assembly GCA_029945945.1 of Algoriphagus sp. GTDB lineage: Bacteria > Bacteroidota > Bacteroidia > Cytophagales > Cyclobacteriaceae > Algoriphagus. The sequence continues at coordinate 323,925 of JAQSDM010000011.1, forward strand.
CAGAGTGGAATAAGCTCCATCGGCTCCGATCACTACCGGTGCTACAAATTTCTTCTCCCCTTCTGGCGTTTCAAATTTTATTTCCTGATTACGAAAATCAAAATCCAGACACTTGTGTTCAAAGTTGATCACCGCACCTAATCGCTCCGCCTCCTCAGCAAGCAATTGATTGAATTTTCCTCTTGAAATGGAGTAAATCGCTTGGTCAGCTTTCCCATAAGGGATGAATTTTGTCCCTCCGTGCTCGTCATGAACCTTGCGCCCGTACATAGGAATCGCCAGAGGTTCCACTTTTTCTCTAAGCCCAACCTGCTCCAGACTTTTCCACCCTCTATGGCTCAAAGCCATGTTGATGGATCTACCTGCTTCATTGTAGGGAGTTTTGCGCTTATCGGGACGCTTGTCGTAAATAGACACTTCAAGCCCCTGACGCTTGAGATAAATAGCCATCAGAGATCCGATCAAGCCGGCGCCTAAGATGGTAACTTCATTTTTCTTCATTTGGATAGATTTACCCATGCTTCCTTTTAAGCGAATTTCTTCAGGGAATGTTCCAAAATCTTTGCAAATCGGAACACATCCAGGAAGCTGTTATAGAGGGGTGTCGGAGCAAGTCGGATCACGTTTGGGTTTCTCCAGTCACCAACTACTCCTTGATTATACCATTCATCGAAGACTGCTTTACCTCCACGATGAATGAGTAAAGATAACTGACAGCCTCTTTCAGAAGGATTTTCGGGAGTAATAATTTCTAAAATACCTGATTCTCCGCTAATTTGGCGGATCAGGTACTCAAGATATGCGGTCAATTTCTCACTTTTTGCCCTGAGATTTGATATTCCTGCCTCTTGGAAAATATCAAGAGATGCCTGATGCGCAGCCAAAGCCAGGATATTTGAATTGGCTAATTGCCAGCCATCTGCTCCATACATCGGCACAAAACCTTTTTCCATTTTGAATCGCTCGCCCTCGTCATGCCCCCACCAACCTGCAAAACGTGGCAAATCCGCACGCTCCGCAAATCGCTCGTGGACAAAGATGCCGGAGACATTTCCAGGACCTGAATTCATGTATTTGTAACTGCACCACGTAGCGAAATCAACATCCCAATCATGAAGACTGAGAGGAGCATTGCCGGAAGCATGCGCCAGGTCAAATCCGGCCAAAGCCCCAACTGAATGCGCAGCTGCAGTAATTGCTTTCATATCGAAAAGCTGCCCGGTGTAATATTGCAAACCGGCCATATTCACCAACGCAAGGGAATCTCCCTGCTTTTGGATCTCCTCCACAATGTCCTCAGTTCTCAAAGTCTGCTCTCCCGACCTCGGCTTCAATTCAATCAAAACATCCAAGGGATCCAAACCATGAAACTTGATCTGGGTCTCCAGCATGTATTGATCCGATGGAAAAGCCCCGGCCTCTACGATAATCTTGTACCGCTCGTAAGTTGGCTGATAAAAGGAAACCATCAAAAGATGAAGGTTGACGGAAAGATTATTCATCGCTACCACTTCGTGTTCCTGTGCTCCGACGATTTCGGCAAGTGCAGGTTTTGATTTTTTTCGCACATGATACCAGGCATCTTCTCCGTGAAAATGTCCGTCCACGGCAAGATTAGCCCAGTTTGCAAGCTCACGATCGATGTAATCCTTCACCGATTTTGGTTGCAAACCCAGTGAGTTACCACAGAAATAGATGGCTTCTTCTCCGTTTACCTTCGGAAAATGGAATCGCTCTCTGAAATGAGCCAGCTGATCCTGCTCATCCATTTCTTGGGCAAAAGCCTCACTGTATTGGAAAATTGTTGAATTCATAGTTGGTTATTTCAGTTGCAAGGTGGAAAAGTTTCAAAGTAGTAAGGTTAGGTTAATCAAACTTTTAACCTTTCAACCTTATCACATTTCAACTATTATTTCTCCATCACAGTCCCGCATTTTTTGCAGGTGGTATGCTCGGGATTGGACCAGAACCGCTCCATGATCGGAGGCAACTGACCTACGATATCGTTGATCTCAGTGTACTCTTCGTACAATTTATTTCCGCAGTTTTCGCAGTGCCAGATCAAGCCATCTTTCTCTCCGGCTCTTCTGTATCGTTCGATTACCAAGCCAATCGTGTTGGCAGGACGGCGGGGAGAATGGGGAACTCTTGGTGGCAAAAGGAAAATTTCTCCCTCTTTAATTTCAATCTCACGCGGCTTTCCGTCTTCAATTATTTTGAGAATAATATCGCCTTCTAACTGATAGAAAAACTCCTCTCCTTCGTCGTAGTGATAATCTTTGCGGGAATTTGGGCCACCCACCACCATCACGATGAAGTCATCATTTCCCTTGTAGATTTGCTGATTGCCTACTGGCGGCTTTAGCAAATGTCGGTTTTCGTCAATCCACTTCTTAATATTAAAGGGTTGTGCTACGGCCATTTTGTTCTGATTTTCTGTTGGTGATTGAAAATAGTTGCTTCGAATCCATTAACCCGAAACTCTCCTAAAAGTATTAAAAATCACAGGCTTTTTTTGGTTTACTTTGCCCCAAAGCCCAAAAACCATGAATCTCCCGATTGTTGACATGCACTGCGATTTGCTTTCTTTTCTGGCTACAGTCCCGGGAGCAAATGCTTTCGCTCCCGATCAAATTGCCTGCGCTGTTCCCTGGCTTGTCAAAGGTAATGTCCGCATGCAAGTGATGGCCATCTACACGGACGTCCGTCCGGAAAGTACGATCCTGGCTAGCAGACAGGCTGCAATTTTTCAAAGACTATGGGAAGATAACTCCAATTCATTGGCCTATGCCGGACCTGAATTTCTGGAGAATTGGGAAAAACAAACTCAAGTCGGGATCATCGCTTCGGTGGAGAATGCTGCAGGTTTTGGGAATGAAAATGCCGGTTGGAATGAGATTCAAAGCCAATTCGACACCCTTTTGAGTCAAGTTGGAAAATTCGCTTACATCAGCCTGACGCATCATACCGAAAATCGTTTTGGCGGTGGTAACTACACCGATGGGATCGGACTGAAGGATGACGGCAAGCGTCTGCTTGATTACATGGCAGGAAAGCAGATTCCCATTGATCTTTCTCATACTTCTGACTTGCTGGCCGAAGGAATTTTTAACCATATTGACTTGCAAAAGCTGGAAATCCCGGTGATTGCAAGCCATTCCAATTTTCGGTTTATCTGGAACCACCGTCGAAATCTGACAGATGAATTTGCCAAAGAAATCGCCCACCGAGGTGGAATTATCGGGGTGAATTTCCTTCGGGCATTTTTGGATACGGATGTTCCGGAAAGGCTTTTCGATCATTTGCTTCACGGGTTCGCTATAGGCGCAGAGAAGTCTGTTTGCTTTGGAGCTGATTTCTTTTACACCGGAAATTTCCCGGATCAGAGTCGGATTCCATTCTATTTCCCGTTGGCAGAAAATGCAGGAAAATATCCTTCCATCCTGGATAATTTGGAAACAGATCTGGACAAGAATCAATCGAAGGATTTGGCCTATGGAAATGCTTTAAATTTTTATCGTAAACTCTGGAGCTGATGTCATCCCACCATTTTGTCAAAGATCAGCAGGAGCCGGCCGTGTTCATTTTGAATGCAGATGAAATTCATTTTGACCAGGTTTCGGCTATGCTGGAGTGGGTGCCAACAGTGCTGGTAAGTGAAGAAGCGATTGATCAGGTTTTAAGTTGGGGGATCAAAATCGATGTGATCCTGGCTTCGGCAGAATTTCAAAAGACCAATTCTCAACTTCTGGAAGAGCAATATCCTCTGAAATTTTTGACCGTAAAGGAAGGGGACTTCTTGGATAAAGGCCTTCAATATCTGCTGGAAAGCCAACACAAAGCAGTTCATCTGGTCGGAATACCTCATCAAAAAGCCCTTGAATTGGAGGAGAAAACAACTCTGATGGATCTGACAATTGTGGATGGAGATTGGAAATATTATCCGGTGAGATCGGGAAATTTCAAAAAATGGTTTGCAGAAAGCACCATCCATATTCACGCAAAGGAGGGACTTCCGGTGGAAATCCGAAACTCGAACGGCGATTTGATTCTTCCGATTACGTACGCCACCATGATTGAAGTACCGGAAGGAACGACTGAAATCAAAGCTCTTGGGATATTTTGGATCGGGGAAATGGTCAGGTGATAATCGACGACAGTCAACGGTCGACTGTCCACAGCAACTGCATTTGGACTTCAAACCTTGCTTTATTTTATCTTTTGAAAAACGCCAATTTATCAAACCAGATTATTGCTCCAATCTAATTTCTGGCGCAAGCAATTCTTTCTTTCCCGTTCAGATCTTTCACCACTTTGACATCCTTGTATCCAAGGCCAGTCAAGAGTTCTTTTATCTCAGATCCAAATTTTTCATGGATTTCGAAATAGAGTTTCCCTCCCGGTTTCAGGAGTTGTTTGCCTTTTGCTCCGATTACTTTGTAAAAAAGTAAAGGATCCTCATCGGGCACAAAAAGCGCCAATCCCGGCTCAAAATCGAGGACATTCCGATGCATTTCTGATTTCTCAGATTCCGGCACATACGGAGGATTGCTTACCAAAATATCAAGCTCCCGCACATTCGGCATTTCAGTTAGAATATCACATTTCAGGAAACTGACATTTGACTTGAGCGATTCCCCATTTTTCCGGGCTACTTCCAAAGCCTTATCCGAAATATCTATTCCATAAACCTCCGGAGTTTTCATTTCCAGATCCAAACTGATCGGAATGCATCCAGTGCCCGTTCCGATATCCAGGATTTTCAGTCCGGCCCGAGGATTTTTCTTAATGATGAGATGGACCAATTCCTCCGTTTCATTTCTGGGAATCAGCGTGTGTTCATTGACCCAAAACTCCCTTCCGTAAAATGGTCCTTTTCCCAAAATATACTGAATAGGCTCTCCTGATTTCAGCCTTTCAAAATCCAGTTGGAGCGCTTCCGGCAAATCCTCTTCCTTCAAAAAATGCATCATATCCACCCGCCTCAAACCCAAATGATGCTCCAGCAACCAATTGACCAGATTCTCCGCCTCTTCGGTGGAATATTGGGTGAGCTCTGCTGCCCAATGCTGAACAAGTTCCTGATAGTTATTTGGCATCTCTTTGTGATTGTCTCAAATGTACTCAGCCTGAGTTTCTCCGGCAAAAAAGATGCAATGGGCCAAGCCAGAACCGCTTTTATTTCAAAAAGGGCGAAGCTCAGGATTTCCCCTTACCTTTGTGGAGAATTTATCACCCATGAAACTACATAACAACACCATACGAGGCGTCCATACTGCCCTAGCCGCAATTTTCGAAGAAGGCCAGTATGCAGACAAAGTCATCGAGCGTACGCTGAAATCCAATCCAAAATGGGGAGTTCGCGATCGCTCTTTCATCGCCGAAACGACCTATGAAATGGTGCGTTGGTGGAGATTGATCAATTTCCTCAGCCCTTCAAAAGACTATTACGATCTCTTTGGCACTTATTGGTTGATGCAGGGTCACAGCCTGCCACCTTGGGAGGAATTTGAGCGAATCAATCCTGATAAAATCAAAGGCAAATACGAGAAACTCGAAGATCCGGCCATGCTGGAATCTGTTCCGGATTGGCTTTTTAAGTTGGGTGAAAAAGAGTTGGGTGAAAAATGGGAAGCAGAAATCCACAGCCTGAACCAGGAAGCTCAGGTGGTATTGAGAGTAAATACCCTGAAAACAACCCGCGAGGACCTCAAAAATACGCTTGCCGCAGATAACATCACCACGCATATCATGAAAGGATATCCTGATGCGTTGATCCTGGACGAGCGTCAGAATGTCTTCAGACATCCTTCTTTCAAAGCTGGATTATTTGAAGTTCAGGATGCTTCCTCTCAGTTGGTGGCAGAAGCTTTGGCTGTGGAACCGGGAATGCGGGTGATCGATGCCTGTGCAGGTGCCGGTGGAAAAGCACTTCATTTGGCTGCTTTGATGGAAAACAAAGGAAAAATCCTGTGTATGGATGTGGAAGACTGGAAACTTCAGCAGACAAAATTGAGAGCAAGAAGAGACGGGGTATCGATAATCGAACCCAAAGTGATCGAAGGCTCCAAAACCATCAAGCGACTCAAAGAATCTGCGGATCGATTGCTTTTGGACGTGCCTTGCTCAGGACTGGGAGTGCTTCGCCGAAATCCGGACACCAAATGGAAACTTAGCCTTGAGTCCATCGAGAAAGTCCAGAAAACGCAGCAGGAAATCCTTCAATCTTATCCATCCATGCTCAAGCCGGGCGGACAGATGGTTTATGCGACTTGCAGTATTTTGCCTTCGGAAAATGAAGACCAAATCAAAAAATTTCTGGAAAGTGAAATTGGAAAAGACTTTGAATTGATCGAGGATAAAAAAGTCCTTGCTCAGGAAAGCGGCTTCGACGGATTTTACATCGCACGACTGAAAAAGAAAGAGGCTGCAAAGCAGATTTAATACCTACCACATTTAAAATCAGAAAGTTATTTTCTAGATTCATGAGATAAACCATCGTCTCATGAATCTGGAACTTATTTTTTCGATCGCCAACTCACTCGCTTTAATTAGCTGGATTTTACTTTTTATCCTTTTCGAAAAACGTTGGGTTTACAAGCTGCTTTTTTCAGGAGTATTCGTAGCAATGGGAATTGTCTATTTGATCTTCATCATCAAGGGTCTGGGAGGAGATGCTCAGGGAAGTTTTGATACGCTCGCAAATGTGAAGTTGCTGTTCACCAACGATGAAGCCGTTTTGGCAGGTTGGATCCATTACCTTGTTTTTGATTTATTTGTGGGGATGTGGATCTGCCAGGACGCTGCAAAGACCGGGATCAATCGATGGATTTTGCTCCCATGTTTACTGTTGACCTTTTTGGTTGGTCCTGCGGGGTTGTTACTTTACATTATAATCCGAGTCGTTTATCTTCGAAAATTTCCACAAGATCCCTATGCTGGCAACATGGTACTATGAGTTAAAAAGGCGTAATCCACTATTGGCTAAAGCCGGAGCAATTGGTTTCGTGATTGCAATTGGGCTGTTTATCTTGTCATTTTTTAATCAGCACGAATTGCTTGGAGTAAGCATTTGGAACAAACCCATCAAGTTTTTTATCTCTGTCAGTATCTATTTTTGGACGATGGGATGGCTGATGGAAAATCTCAATCAACCCAAAAAAGTCTCCCGTATCAGTCTTTTCATGTTTTTATTGCTGACCTGGGAATTGGTAATCATCACATTTCAGGCAATGCGGGGCGTGCAATCTCATTATAACATCAGTAGTTACTTCGATTCCGCATTATTCCAACTCATGGGAATTATGATCTTCCTCAATTCTGTGGTTGCGGCCTGGGTACTATTTCTCTTTACCAAAGTCAAAACCCTTCCAAAAGGCTATTTGATGGGAATCCAAATTGGATTGATAATCTTTCTTATCGCAGGATTTGAGGGATTTTTTATGGCAGGTCGGCTTGGTCACACCATCGGAGCTCCGGATGGTCAAGAGGGTATATTCTTTTTGGGCTGGGCAAAAGCGTATGGAGATCTTCGGATTTTCCATTTTTTAGGGCTGCATTCAATCCAGGTTTTATCTTTTATTGGTTGGTATTTTTTCAAAAATCAACCCGAAAAAATCACAGTTGTGGGACTCATTTATTTTCTGTTGAGTAGTGCAACTCTGTGGTTGGCTCTGGAGGGAAAAGGCTTGTTTAGCTTAATCAAATGACCCGGATTTTGAAATAATATTTGAATCTTACTCAGATTGAGTCATCTTTTCCATATAATTTTTGCCGGCGACTGGTTTGCCATTGGATTTTGTATGTAACTTTGACGGGCAAATAGGGTTACCTACAACCAATATTTGCTCATGAATCGAAATTCCGATAAGTTCCTTTACGAAGCACTCACCTACGACGACGTGCTTCTGGTCCCAGGGTATTCAGAAGTCCTCCCACGTGACACCAATACCTCTACCCAACTCACCAAAAAAATCAGGCTAAATATTCCATTGGTTTCCGCTGCTATGGACACGGTTACTGAAGCTGAATTGGCGATTTCAATTGCTTTGGAAGGCGGGCTCGGATTCATTCATAAGAATATGTCTATTGCGGAACAAGCTGCCCAGGTACGTAAAGTGAAGCGTTCTCAGGCAGGAATGATCCTGGATCCAATCACACTTCATATCGATTCCAAAGTCCGTGATGCAGAAGCGATCATGCGAGAGTTCCACATCGGTGGTATTCCCGTGGTGGATGAGCACAAAGTTTTGAAAGGCATTATCACCAATCGTGACCTGAGATTCATCAAGGATCAAAACAGGCTGATACGGGAAATCATGACCAAGGATAACTTGATTACGGCAAAATTCGGAATCTCACTCGCTCAGGCAGAAGATATCCTTCAGGAATACAAAATCGAAAAACTTCCAATTGTAGACGATGAGTACAAACTCACCGGTCTGATCACATATAAAGACATTCTGAAAAGAAGAGACAAGCCAAATGCCTGTAAAGACGAACACGGAAGACTTCGTGTTGGGGCTGCAATAGGCGTCACAGCGGATATCGTTGAAAGAGTGGAAGCATTGATAAATGCAGGTGTTGACGTGGTTTCAATAGATACCGCCCACGGCCATTCCAAAGGAGTAATTGATACTTGCAGAAGAATCAAAACTGCATTTCCTGATCTGGAAGTGATCGTAGGAAATATCGCAACACCAGAAGCTGCAATTGCTTTGGCAGATGCAGGAGCTGATGCGGTGAAAGTCGGTGTTGGTCCTGGCTCAATCTGTACAACAAGAGTAATTGCAGGCGTAGGCGTTCCACAACTTTCAGCCGTATTCGAATGTGCTGAAGCGCTCAAAGGTCGCGGAGTACCTGTGATCGCCGATGGCGGTATCCGTTATTCAGGAGATCTGGTAAAAGCGATCGCTGCAGGCGGAAGCTCAATTATGATCGGTTCTTTACTTGCAGGAACTGAAGAAGCTCCGGGTGAAATGATCATTTTTGAAGGAAGAAAATTTAAGTCTTACCGAGGCATGGGTTCTCTGGAAGCAATGGAGTCAGGTTCCAAAGACCGATACTTCCAGGATGCTGAAGACAATATCAAAAAACTCGTGCCTGAAGGAATCGTTGGTCGCGTGCCTTACAAAGGTTTGGTTTCGGAAGTATTGTACCAACTCGTCGGAGGACTGCAGGCAGGAATGGGATATTGCGGAACACCAACTATCGCTGACCTTCAGAAAAACGGAAAATTCGTAAAAATCACTGCTGCCGGGATGAAAGAGTCTCACCCGCACGACGTGAGCGTGACTCGGGAAGCTCCCAATTACAGCACCAAATAATCAGCAAAAAAAAAAATCGGCTCAATGCCGATTTTTTTTTATCCAAGAACATGAAGCTGGCTAGCTGTTCACCTCAAAACTCACATCCCATTCTTCAACAAGTTTTACGCGCTGAAGAAAATCGGTGTGAAATGGATTGATCAACAAGTTATACTCGGTTGGATAGCTCTTAATGGGAATTCTGCAGGATGGGACTTTTAAAACAGGGGATATCATTCCTTTTGCCCAAGCTGTTCCAAATTCCTGAGTGGAGCGGGGATGAGGTCTGTTTTTCCAATCTGCAGGCAGTTGACTCGCATCGAGTTCGGGGATTTCCCCGTCAATTTCCAGGGAGATCAGTTTCCAAGAGCTTTGAGTGACCACCGGACCCTTGATGCTGAGCAGTTCAAGGAAATTCAAGGAACTGACGCTGCAGGCATAAATCATCGGTGTGCCGTATTGATTCCAGCGGCCCGGCGCCATTCCATAACCCAAACCACTTCTGCCAGACAATGCTTCAATGAGCCTGAAATACCGCATTGATCAGAGGATATTGCCCCAGGAAATCGCCTCAAGCGCCTGATCCACCAATTCAATCCCGTACGGATTCTTGAGAAGAATCGATGGCTTTTGCTGACCCAGAGATGAATTGGGAGTGTGCAACCATGCTGAAAGCAGAGCCTCTGAACCAAATATCCGAATGCCTTTGGCGATTATCTGATCCATCTCGAGCAGGTTTTTGGTGAGTATCTTGGTAAGCTTACGATCTTCTTTTTTCCAGCGGAAAAGCGTGCTGGGATCAACCTCCAGCAAATCCGCGATATCAGACTGAGTATATTCCAGAAAATCAAATAAGACTGAAGTCTCTTTGAAATCGAGTGAACTGGAGTAGGCCTCAACAGGCTCATTGACTACTGCAGGTGAGTCCTGAAAAAAATGATAGGGCTTTTTGCCTGTCTCTAGAATCTGATCATTGGACTCTCCAAAAGAAATCTTCCAGGAATGTGTCATATGTCAATCAATTAATCTCCACTAATTTACAATCTTTTCTCTGATTTGCAATATTCAATTCATTTATTTGCAATAGACTGATTTAGGAAAATAAATTTTGAAAAACGCTCTTTTCAACCCCAAAAACTACTCTTTTCCCAAGAGATTTTTAATCTCATAATCCTGCAAATGCGCATTCAGCCAACCGGCTTCGAGGGTTGCTCCATATTTTTTGTAGAAATTAATCGCAGGCTCATTCCAGTCGAGCACTTGCCACATCATTCCGGTGCAGTTCGCTTCGAGTGACTTTGCCATGACTTGATCAAAAAGCAGCTTTCCTGCTCCATTTCCACGCTCAGACTCTGTGACAACTATATCCTCGAGATACAATCTTTTCCCCTTCCAGGTACTGTATCGATAATAATAGACTGCGATCCCGATGATTTCGCTTGTACTGTTTTTCACACAAACATAAAATCCATAGACCGGATTGGGACCAAAACCATCCTCTTTCATCAGTTCAAGCGTATTCGTCACTTGCTCGGGTGCCTTTTCATACAGGGCCAATTCATTAATCAATTCCAAAACCCTTGGGAGATCATCAATTTTCCCTTCTCTTAATGAATACATAGTCAAATTTGTAAATATGTGTAATTTGGTTTTCCCTATTTCGAAGGGCTAAATTTAGTCAAATCAATTTAAGAATGTTTTTAGCGATCGACGCCGGCAATTCAAATGTAGTCTTTGCCCTTTTTGATGAGAAAAGTGGCAAATGGACCAATCAATTCCGGTTGGAAACGAATACCCCGAAACTGATTTCTCAACTCGGGAAAAAGGTCCCTTTGTATTTTCTGGAGCATGGAATCCATACTTCAGATATCAAATCTGTAGGTTTCAGTTCTGTGGTACCAGAAATAAACCCCATCATTCAGCAGTTTTGCCAGAGATATTTTGGCATTGAGCCTTATACGATTTCTGCGAAAAGCTATGATTCGCTCCCTGTCCGATCTCTCCGGCCAAATGAAATCGGTACTGACCTGATGTGCAATGTGATGGCAGCTTATTCGAAGTATCTAAAACCTGTTATCGTGGTGGATTTTGGGACGGCTCTGACTTTCACCGCAGTGGATGCAGATGGGCAGATTTTAGGAATAAATATCGTCCCGGGACTGAAAACAGCGATAAAATCCCTTTTCACAAACACCTCCAAACTTCCTGAGGTCAAACTGGAACTTCCCGAATCTGCTTTGGGAAAAGACACGATTCATGCGATTCAAGCCGGGATTTTGTATGGATACACGGGTTTGGTCAAGGGGATGATTGAGACGATTAAAACTGAAACAAATCTTGATTTTACCATTGTAGCAACCGGTGGATTAGCTGCTATCCTGACTCCGCTGAAAGATACTTTTGATGACATCGACCGAAACCTAACCTTGGAAGGATTAAGGCTGATTACAGAGGCAAATAGTTAAAGCCCTTCACACCTCAACACCAAATTCGGGTCTGGGCAATTTGTCTTATAAAACTCCAAATCCTTTTTCGCAGCCACTCCGGGATAATCGCCAACATTTCCTTGTAAATCCCACATCATCTGGAAATGCAAATGAGGCGGCCAATCCCCATTCTCAGGAAAAGGCCCGACATGGCAAAGTAAATCTCCGGCTTTGACTTCCTTCCCAACTTCCAATCCATCCAAGTCTGAAAGAAAAAGGTGCCCATACAATGAGAAAAGAGGATTTCCTTCCACTTCATGCTCCAGGATGATGGTTGCTCCATAATTTCCAAAACCAGCATTGTCCTGAAAACTATGGACCTTCCCGGCTAATGGTGCATAAACCGGAGCTCCGGCTTCAGTCCAGATATCAATTCCCATATGGATATTTCGAAACTCAGAATCCTCCGTCGAAAATACTTCACTCCTTTTGTAAATCGCCCGATTCTCCAGGTAGCCACCAATTCCGTATTTCTTGCCATTCCTTTTTATCTGGTCAAAAACATAGGTATCAAAACTTGTTGTATTCCCTAAATCAACATTCAACAACTCTTTATTTTCAGCACTGAAATCCAATTTCATCGTGTTCTCAGCAGTCAGCGTTTCCCCCATCACAGGGAAAAAATCCAAGTTGGTCCATATCATCCGGTGAAATTAGGGAAAGGGAATTGACTTGAAAAATGAGATTAGGAGATTGAGATACTTAGAGATTGGAGATTAATCCCGATTCTCAAATTCTCTTTTCTCTTAATCTCTCCATTTAGCTATTTTCGACCCATGGAAACAAACTTCCCAACCCTCTCTGATATCCGTGCCGCTCACGCCCGCATCCAGTCATTCATCCACCGAACTCCTATTTTGACTTCGACTGCAATCAATGAAATCGCCGGATGTGAGATTTTTTTCAAATGTGAGAATTTCCAGAAAGTGGGAGCTTTCAAGGCCCGGGGTGCTGCGAATGCGGTAATGAAACTTACCCCTCAGGAGCGCACAAAAGGTGTGGCCACGCATAGCTCAGGAAATCATGCGGCGGCTTTGGCAAGAGCGGCATCTGTGGCGGGGATTCCATCCTACATCGTGATGCCATCTAATGCTCCCGAGATCAAAAAGAAAGCGGTGAAAGGCTACGGCGGTGAAATCATCGAGTGTGAACCTAATCTCAAAGCCCGGGAAACAACGCTGGAATCTGTCGTGGCACGTACTGGAGCTACGTTCATTCCACCTTACGATTACCTGGATGTGATCGAGGGACAAGCCACTTGCGCACTCGAACTGATGGAAGATCAGCCGGATCTTGATATCATCATGGCTCCTGTAGGAGGTGGCGGATTATTGGGAGGAACCGCCTTGACTGCTCATTATCTCAATCCTAATGTGGAAGTGATCGCCGGAGAACCTGCCGGTGCGGATGATGCTTTTCAGTCTTTTCATGCCGGTAAAATCATTCCTCAAACCGGACCCAATACGATCGCCGACGGTCTTTTGACTTCCCTCGGAAAGCTGAATTTCGAACTGATCCAAAACTACGTGGATGATATTTTGCTGGCTACCGATCCGCAAATCATCGAAGCCATGCGTCTGATCTACGAGCGAATGAAAATCGTCATCGAGCCATCCTGCGCCGTTCCGCTTGCCGCTTTACTCGCAAACAAAGGCAGATTCGAAGGTAAAAAAGTCGGAATTATCCTTTCCGGCGGAAATGTGGATTTGGGGAAATTGCCTTTTTGAAAGGATTAATTAGCCGGGTGAATTCAAATTACCCATTCACTTTCTTGTCCAAATAAGCCAACAGCGATTTCAGACTGATGGTTTTTCCGTAATCTTCTTCCGGTATTTCCACATTCAGCTTTTCGCTGATAGCGACAATAAACTGAAGTGCATCAAATGAATCGATATTGAGGGCCTCTCTGATATTTTCCTCAGGCATCAATCGCGACGGGTCTGTCTCAGGAGCGATTCTTTGGAGCAATTGAAAAACTGTTTTTTTGATTTCTTCCTCAGTCATAGCTGTTCCGGATTTTGTAAATGTTTGTTGAGAGCTGCCAAAAATCTGCTTCCTATCAATCCGTCAGTTGCCCGATGGTCTGCTGCCAAAGTCACATCCACTACTGGACGAATTCCCAACATTCCATCTTCAGCAAATGGCTGCTCGCTGATCTCACCAAAACCAACAATCCCAACCTGGGGAGGATAGATCAGACCAAAGACTTTATCCGCTCCGCCTTCTCCGATACTCGTGATGGTAAAGGTGGACTGGCTGAGTTCCGAACTCCTCAATTTGAAAGCTCTGGCTCTTGGGATAATATCGTTGATGGTTTCCATGATTTCGTCGACTGTTTTTGAATCAGCCTGCAGGATAGCCGGAACAACGATTCCACCGGATCGCAAGGAAACCACAAAGCCAATATTGATTTCATTTTTCCGCTGAAGTCCGTTTTCCCAAGTGGCATTCAAATCAGGGACTTCATCCAATGCTTTTGCCACCGCTTTGATCAAAAGCGCAACGGGCAATAAGCGTTTTTGTACCGGGCGCTCTTTGTTTGCTTCCTTCATCCAATCCATCGCCTTGGACATGTCCATCCTTTTTTCCAGATAGTAATGCGGAATTTCCCGATTTGACTTACTCATCGCCGCAGCCACTGCCATCCGAATGGCATCATAAGCTGGCCCACTCGGTTTTTCTGATGTTTCTTTTCTTTCGCCTATTTCCTTTTCAGTTTGTTGAATTGGCTTTTTCCCTTCGGAAATTGCTTTTTCAACATCTTCTTTCACAATCGATCCCTCCGGACCGGTTCCTTTCAACAAAGAAATATCAACCCGATTTGCTTCCGCGATTTTTCTTGCCAAAGGGGAAATCTTGATTCGTTCCGTTGATTGTAATTCTGGTTTTTCTATCCGGTCCTCAATTGGATGAACTTCCGGCTTTTGAATTTCCCCGGAGGGAATTTCTGACACTTTTGCTTCCCCTTTTCCGTCATTGATCAAAGCCAAAACGGTACCGACAGGAACCTTTTCTCCTTCTTTCACCAGAAGTGTTTCCAAGGTTCCTTCATCAAAAACCTCTATTTCAATCAACCCTTTTTGGGTTTCCACATCGGCAATAATATCTCCCCGATTGAGGAATTCACCGGGTTGCTTTCTCCATTCCACCAGCGTGCCGGCTTCCATATCTGCTCCCAGATTGGGCATTTGAAACTTGATCATGGCCTGAGCATTTTTTTGACTTTATCCACAATATCCATTACCTGAGGAACAGACGCATCTTCCAGGTGCTTTGGATACGGAATCGGAACCTCCACTCCGCACAGTCTTTCCACAGGCGCATCCAGGTCGAAAAAGGCTTTTTCCATTATTCTGGAAACCACTTCGGATGAAATGCTGACTGATTTCCAGGCCTCTTCGACAACTAGCGCACGATGAGTTTTTCTCACAGAGGCAAGGAAAGTCTCCTCATCCATCGGCCTCAAAACCCTCAAATCAATTACTTCGGCATCAATTCCCTCTGCCGCAAGGGACACCGCAGCTTCCATACATTTGTAAACACCCGCTCCATATGTGATCAGCGAAATGTCTTTCCCTTCCCTATGGACCTTCGCTTTTGTGATTTCAACTGCCCCTGAATCGGAAGGAATTTCTTTTTCCAGATTGAGCATCGCTGTGTATTCAAAAATGATCACCGGATCCGGACTCTGCAAAGCGGAAAGCAACATGCCGCGGGCATCTTCATGAGTACCTGCGGAAAGAACAATCAATCCCGGTACATGCGCAAAAAAAGGCTCCCAACTATGGGAATGCTGGGCAGCCAACTGCCGACCGATACCACAACCCATCCGAATCACAATCGGAACATTCAGCTGTCCGCCCGACATATGCAGGAGTGTAGCTGCATTGTTGAAAATCTGATCCATCGCCAGAAGACTGAAATTGACCGTCATCACTTCTACAATCGGCCTCATTCCAGCAAGGGCCGCTCCAATACCGGCGCCGGTAAATCCGGATTCTGAGAGCGGAACATCCATGATCCGATCCGGCCCAAATTCCTTCAAAAGTCCTTTGCTCACTGCGAATGCTCCTCCGTAATTTCCCACATCTTCTCCCATCAAAAATACCCGGTCATCTTTTTGCATGGATTCCAGGATAGCCTGCTTGATCGCCTCACGATAGGTTATTTTGATCAGGTCGCTCATATCGATTGGGTTTCAGAATATACAAACCGGGTAAGATCTCCGGTTTCTTCCCAGGTTCCGTCTTCTCCAAATGCAATGGCCTTCCGGATTTCTTCCTCCACAGCGGTTTCGATTTCAGCTATTTGACCTGCGGAAATGAGGTTTTCTTTCAGTAAGAAGTCCTGAAACTTTGGAATTGGATCTTTCTTTTTCCACTCCTCCACTTCAGATTTTTCCCGGTATAACTCGGCATCAAACATCGAATGCGCCCTAAATCGATACGTATTGCAAACCAGATAATAGGGCTTTCCTGTTTCCCTGATCATCTTCACTGCTTTTTCGGCGGCTTCCATCACCGCCAAAAGATCCATCCCATCTACGGCAGCAGATTCAATTCCATAGGCTGGGCCTTTCTTCTCCAACTGCTGAACAGAATGTGTAAATCTGATAGCCGTCCCCATCGCGTAGAGGTTGTTTTCGCAAACAAAAAGTACCGGAACCTGCCATAGCGCGGAGAGATTCATCGATTCGTGAAACTCCCCTTCTGCAGCAGCTCCGTCTCCAAAAAAGCAGCAAGTCACCTTATTTTTCTTTTGCTTTTTAGCTGCCAAAGCCATCCCCACAGCTATTGGAAGATGCCCGGAAACAATTGCATTTCCCCCGAAAAAATTCTTCGTCGCATCAAAAAGGTGCATGGACCCTCCACGACCTTTGCTGCACCCTTCCAGCTTCCCATACATCTCGGCCATGATTGCTTTGGGATCCACCCCTCTTGCGAGCGCATGGCCATGTTCCCGATAAGTACTCAGGACATTGTCTTCTTCCGTCAAAGCTTGAATAACGCCGACTGCAACCGCTTCTTCCCCTACATAGAGATGGAGGAATCCTCGGATTTTGGACTTGGTATATTCCTCGGCTGATTTCTCTTCGAATCTCCGGATGAGTATCATTTGGTGCAAAAGCCTTTGGCCTTCTTTGGCATCTAACTTTTTCTTCTTTTCCATTATCCTTAGCTTTTTTCAAGTGTGGACAAATCTCCTTCTGGCAATCCCAATTCACGGGCTTTGAGCAACCTCCTCAGGATTTTACCGCTTTTGGTTTTTGGAAGGCTATCAATGAAAGTAATTTCTTTGGGTGCCACTGCCGGACCCATGGTTTTTCTGGCGAAACCAATCAACTCCAGCTGCATCCCATCGGTCGGTTCGAAACCTTCTTTCAGTACCACGAATGCCTTGACCAGTTCCCCGATTGATGGTTCTGGTTTTCCGATTACCGCCGCTTCAGCCACGGCAGGATGTTTCATGAGTGTGCTTTCCACTTCAAACGGACCGACCATATGGCCAGAAGTTTTGATGATGTCGTCCGCCCTTCCAATAAACCAGAAGTAACCATCCGCATCTTTTTTGGCCAAATCGCCTGTGATATACCAATCACCTTTAAAGCATTTTTTGTAGCGTTCTTCTTCGTGGAGATAGCCTCTGAAAAGCGATGGAAAACCCTTTTTCAAAACCAAATGGCCTTGCATTCCCGGTTGATCATAGATCTTGATTTCCTGGCCTTCCACATCTGCTATCGCCGCGATGATTCCTGGAAGCGGCTTACCCATTGATCCGGGCTTGACCTCCATCGAACTGTAATTTGCGATCATGATCCCCCCTGTTTCAGTTTGCCACCAATTATCCAACACGGGAACTCCAAAGGCTTTTTGACCCCAGATCACGGCTCCGGCATGAAGGGGTTCGCCCACACTCAGCACCAATCTCAACTTAGACAAATCGTATTTTTCCTTTGGCACTATCTCCATCCGCATCAATCTTCGGATGGCCGTCGGCGCGGTGTACCAAACGTTGACTTTTTGTTTTTCCAGAATGGAGTACCAGCGTAGTCCATCAAATTCCTCTTCGTCGACGATGCTTGTCACCCCGTTGACCAATGGAGCGATGATCCCGTACGAGGTGCCGGTCACCCAACCAGGATCTGCCGTACACCAAAAAATATCCCCTTCATGAAAATCCAATACATATTTTCCGGTGGAATAATGAGTCAGTACCGCCTGGTGAACATGCAGTGCTCCCTTCGGCATACCGGTGGTTCCGCTCGTGAAATGAAGCAAAGCCGGATCTTCAGGATCTGTGGGAGGAATGCTAAATTCACCTGAAGCCTCACCCATTAGCTTGGTTAGCGAAAGTACTTTCTCATCCAGATGCTGAGGTGAATCCGTCAGCAGAATGTAATTCAGAGCAGGAAGCCGGTCGAGAAGTCCCTTAATTTTTTTCTCATAAAAGGCGGTATTGGTGACCAAAACCTTTGCATCACCCTTACTCAATCGCTGAAAAATGGGTTCTGGCCCAAAAACCGAGAACAAGGGACAAAAAACAGCTTTGAATTTCAATGAACCTAAAGCCGCGATATATAAGTCCGGTACCCTGCCCAATAGGGAAAACACTCGATCTCCTTCTTCCAATCCAAGGCTCTGCAGCAGATTGGCAAACTTTGAAGTCCGGGTCTTGAGATCTCCATAAGTATAGTCATCGGTGCTTCCATTTTTACGAATAAAACGAAGCGCAACTGTGTTTTTTAAATTTCCGGAAGCATGTCTGTCCACCGCTTCATGAGCTATATTCAGACCTTTTCCATCTGGCAATCCAGCCAGTTGTGTCCTCTCATTTTGCCAATCAAAATGCTGATACAGCCTGGCGTAATCGGTTAAATTGGGCTCTTTCATACACAGATCTTTAAATCTGAAAACAGTTTGAATGCCTGGTTTTTAGCCAGTATTTCGGTCATTCAATCCCCAAAAAATAGATTGGGGATGATCCTTTCCTAATTTACACTTTTAACAAAAGTCAAATTCAAATTACAGGCAATCATTTAGGGGGTAATGACTTATATCATCTTTTCAGACCTGGAATGAGTGTTTTTGTAAAGCTTGGTTTATTCAAGCTTTTTTGGAAAATGGATTTTTTTAAATGAAAATCCCCAACAAGGACTTTCCTGTAAAGTCAGGAATCCCGGATTAGCAGGATGTATTTCCCTTTGAAAAGACTTTCATTTGAAGGTTAAGAGATTTCCTTGGCCAAAAGAAAAAAGGCTCAAAATCCGAAGATTCTGAGCCGTTGATTTATTAGATTTTTAAAAGATATCGCTTCTTTCCTAGCAATGAAGTAGACATTAAACATCGGTCATCCTTCAACCGTCATTCCTCACTTCTTACTTTCCTTCACCGCATGGTGTGCCGCTCTCGCTGCAAATGCCATATAAGTAAGCGATGGGTTCTGAGTGGAAGTGGAAGTCATCGAAGAACCGTCTGTAACATACACATTTGGCACGGAGTGCAACTGATGATTCCCATTGAGAAGGGAGGTCTTTGGATCGCGACCCATTCTGACTCCGCCCATTTCGTGGATATCCAATCCCGGAGCACGTTTATCATCGCGGGTTTGAATATTGGTGAACCCGGCTTTATCAAACATTTCGGTCATTTGCTCCAGATAATCCTTGATCATTTTCTCATCGTTGTCGTCGTATGAGATGTTGATTTTGAGCTGAGGCATTCCGAATGGATCTTTGAGATTGGTATCCAGGGCTACATAATTGGTTTCCTTCGGAATCGTCTCTCCCATCATGTGCGAACCTACATACCAAGGACCGTACTTATCCGGATTCAAAAGGTTGTTTTTCAAGTCCATTCCGATCGCATCAGTTTCAGGTCTTGCTCCTCTTCCTGCGGAAAATCCTGCCGCATAGCCTCGAAGGAAATCGGTTTCCTGCTTTTCAACATTTCTGAATCTCGGGAAATAGCCGCTTGTAGGTCTTCCGCCTGAAGTCGTGTATTCAGCATGACCTTCATATTCTGCCGAAACACCGGCACGATAGTTATGAAATGCTACATATTTACCCAGCAAACCGCTGTCATTTCCCATCCCATTCGGGAAGCGATTTGAGGTGGAGTTGAGGAGAATCAGGTTTGAGTTCAGGGCTGCGGCATTCAGGAAAATAACCGGAGCGTAAAATTCCTCCATCTCCTTCGTGGTAGCGTCGATGACCCTAACGCCGGTTGCCAATCCTTTTTCCTCATCGTACATGATCGAGTGAACCACTGCATCAGGTCGAAGAGTCAAATTTCCCGTCTTCAACGCCCATGGAATCGTCGATGAATTGGAACTGAAATATCCTCCGAAAGGACAGCCTCTCTGACAAAGATTCCTGTTTTGGCATTGTCCGCGTCCTTGCTGCGCAAAATGCTCCAGATTTCCATTGATATGAGCACATCGGGATGAGATCATGTGGCGACTGCCCCCATAATTTTCTTTCAGCTTCTCCTGAAAGTATTTCTCCACCACGTTCAGTTCGTAGCCCGGCAAAAACTCACCATCCGGCAAAGTCTTTAAACCGTCTTTATTCCCGGATACCCCTGCGAATTTCTCTACATGGCTGTACCAGGATTCAAGATCTTTGTATCGAATCGGCCAATCAACCGCGAAACCATCTCTTGCCGGACCTTCAAAATCATACTCGGACCAACGCTGAACCTGTCGGGCCCAAAGAAGGGATTTTCCCCCAACCTGATAGCCTCTGATCCAGTCAAATGGCTTTTCCTGCACATAAGGATGTTCCTTATCTTTCACAAAAAAGTGCATCGCATCTTCCCGGAAAGCATAACATTTACTTACAACGGGATTTTCATCTTGTATCTTTTGGGGTACCTGACCTCTATGCTCAAACTCGTACGGGAGCATATTGGTAGTCGGGTAATCCTTGTTATGCTCCACGTTTCTGCCACGCTCGAGCATTAATGTTTTCACTCCTAAGTCACACAATTCTTTTGCAGCCCAGGCTCCGCTAATTCCGGAACCAATCACAATGGCCTCGTAGGTCCGGTCTTGTTGACTGCGAATATTAAGATTAGCCATTGATTCTTGGTTTTTGAAGATCAGTGATGAGTACTGCGCCATTGTATTCCCCTGGAATCAGTGAATAAGGCATGATTTCGGTTTGAATGTATTCGGAAGCCATGTAGCCCTGAATCGTAAATCGTTTGGTGGTATTGAGAAAGTAGGTCAAAGCCTTGTTTTCATCGCCTTCCAGCTTGGTGCCGGCCAGGATTAATTCTTCCTTCTCTTTTGTAGAAAGCTTATCATACTGCTTTCCTGCTGTGTTTTTGACATAATCGGGAAAAGCCGCAAGTCCGGTTGTAAACTGAGCCTGGTTTTCGGAAGTCATACAATCGTTGACCATCACCAGGATAAAATCAGGCACCTCTATGTCGAGTGCACCTTTTATTTCTCCCGCAGGAATGATGGTATTGGAAATTTCCCCCAGAAGTTTCTTCTGAGAAGCGGTCACCTTGAGGTTTTCGTAGGCGGCAAGGATATCATCCGAACTGAAGTCACAGGAAGGAATCATCACCAATCCCCCGGAAATCAACGCCAGATGCCTTAGAGCTATCCGTCTGTTCATGGGTATAAATTTTGGGTGGTTTGCAATTGAAGCCAGAAAATAGGGATTTTTATTTCAATAACCCATGAATCTGTATCAATGTAAAATTATTCGATTTCAACGGGTCAAAATCCCGATTTCACCGAAAGTAGCCGGTTTTCCATCGGCAGTTTTCACCGCTCGAAGGCGAATAAATCTGGCCGAAACCGACTCAAATCGTACTTGCTGCTCAACTGGGCTGTTGACAATATTGGAAAATTCTCCGGTTGCGATTTCTTTCCAGGATTTTCCGTCCTGACTGATTTCGAATGAATAATTCGTGATAAATCCGCTCGGATATCGGGCTTGCATCGGCAAGTAAGTAAATCCTTTCAGGTCAATACTTTCGCCCAAATCCAACGAAAGCGTCCCGGTTGGACTTGTCCAATAACTTCCCCCATTCTCATCAATCGCCTTATAGGCATCGGCTTCAAATGGTTTCCAGTTACCTTTTGGAAGATCCAAATCGATCCGAATCGGTTCAGAAATTTCTCCGGAAACCGGATCAAACGAGGCAGCCATCAAAGTCAACGCTTCGGTAACCGGGATCGATGTTTCGTACTTGAGACTTTCCTGGCTTGGCGTGCTTCCATCCAATGAATAGTAAATCTCCAGACCTGAATCAGGCGAAATCAACTCGACTGTTCCGTCAGTTTTTCGGGAAAAGGCCGGAGCTATCAGAAGCTTTGGCGCATCGTAAATCCCGACTTTCGAAATAAGCGGAATGTCCTTTCCATCCAGGAATTTGATTCGGATTTTTTGTGCTTTCACATCTTCAAACCGAAGAATCCGCTTGTAACCAATCGTTGTTGCTTCTGCGATTAATTCCCAGTTTCCAGCAACTTCTCTTTCCAGGGAAAAAGCTTTTACCCGCTGACCAAGTGGCGTATATTCCTGAAGCAAGAGTCGATTGAAGCTGATTTCTTTTCCAAAGTCTAAAACCAATTCCGACTGAGGAGCTCCGTCTTTCAAAGTCCAGTAGGTTTGATAATCTTCATCCAGGACATTTTCGGCTTCGTAGCCGTAGCCACGATCTCCGCTGGCTTCGATTTCCGCAAAGCTTGCCAGATTCAATTCGAAGTCTTTTTTGATTTTTTCTCCAAATCTCAAGATTGCTGCTTCGTCATTTTCATGAATCAAGCCTCGGGTATCTACCGGAAAATTGATCAGCAACGAGCTGTTTCGGCCGATGCTGTTGTAATAAATCTCCAGTAACTGGGGCAAAGTTTTGACTTTATGATCTTCGTATTTATGATAATACCATCCCGGCCGAATCGAAACATCAGACTCAGCAGGAACCCAATGTGTGCCATTTTCTTGTCCAGGAGCATATTTATCGGGATAGTCAGGCATTCCGGCATAAACTGAATCGCGCATCAGATTGGACCAAGTGGTTTCGTAGGCGAAGCCATGTTCATTGCCAACCCATCTCACATCCGGCCCACCATCGCTGAACATCATCGCCCCGGGTTGCAGCTCCCGAACTAGCTCGTAAACTTTTGGCCATTCGTAGTAAGTAAGTTTATCCACCATCCGCTGCTCGTTTGCACCGCCATAATAGCCGTCTCCACCATTCGCTCCGTCAAACCAAACCTCGTAGATCTCCCCATAATTCGTCAGCAATTCGGTCAGCTGATTTCGCATATAAGTGATGTATTCAGGTTTGCCATAGTCGGGATGATTTCGATCCCAAGGCGAATAATAAATCCCGAACTTCAATCCATATTCTTTGCAGGCATCTGCAAGCTCACGGATCAAATCGCCTTTTCCGTCTTTCCATAGGCTGTTTTTGACCGAGTGCTCAGTATAGGCCGATGGCCAAAGTACAAATCCATCGTGATGCTTTGCGGTGATGATAAGACCTTTCATTCCCGCCTCGCTCGCAATTCTCGCCCATTGTCTGGGATCCATTTCGGTGGAATTGAACATCTCTGGTTTTTCATCCCCAAATCCCCATTCCCGATCCGAGAAGGTATTCATGTTGAAATGCACAAAACCATAGTATTCCAATTCCTGCCAGGCAATTTGTCTGGGTTCGGGAACCGGCAAAACAGGAGCTGGCGGAGCGGCTTTTTCCTGACAAAAAGAAAGCAAAAGCAGGAAAGCTGGCCAAATCAATTTCTTCATATTTCTTGTTTAAGGTAGAATACTAAGAATTTTGAGCCTTAATGGAAAGCAATTAATGACTTTCCGTCCCCGGACTTTACCTTTGGTGACAAGGCCCACAATTTCTCTGAGATAAACCTTGTAATTTTCAATCATGAAAAGAATTATTACCCTCCTGGCTTTCTTCCTAAATTTCGGACTTCATGCCCAAATCCAACTCCGAATACTTGATTCATCCAATCTTTCGCCCCTTCAAAATGTCCGGGTCAGAATTCCTGAAGGCAAAATTCTTTTAAGTGATTCCGAAGGCAAAATCTCAATAGAATCAACAACTCCTCTCCTCTTTCAATTTTCCCGGGAAGGGTTTGAAAACTTCCAAAAGGAATTTTCTCCCGGAGCCGAGCAGGAAGTGCTTTTGGTTTCAAAAACCATCAATCTATCCGCTGTGACAGTTTCCGCTTTCGAAAGCGAACGACCGCTTTTACAGCAATCAGCATCCATAAGTTTGGTAGGCGAGCGTGATTTCAACAGATTCAATGAAACTTCAATTGTCAATTCTTTCAATACCAAACCGGGAATCAGAATCGAAGAGCGCGCACCTGCCAGCTACCGGATTTCGATACGGGGAAGTTCGCTTCGCTCTCCTTTCGGAGTTCGAAATGTGAAAGTCTATTGGAATGAGGCTCCCTTTACTTCACCTGACGGAACCACTCCGTTGAACCTACTTGACCTGACTAACATCCGAACTGCCGAAGTGATCAAAGGTCCATCGGGAAGCATTTATGGTGCTGGCAATGGTGGGACAATTTCCTTGAACAGCAAAGCAAATCCACAGGGCGGACGAATTTCCGCGGATTTTATGGCAGGAGATTTTGGACTTAGCCGATACAGACTGGGAATTTCTCAGCAAGTGGGTCAAGGCGGTTTTGACGCATCTTTCGTCAGTCAAAAATCTGAAGGCTACCGGGACCATTCGGCAGTAGATCGTCAGGTTTTCCAATTGGGAAGCTATTTTCCTGTTTCGGAAAAGCAGGAAATCCGGACCCAACTCCTGATTTCAGATTTAGATTACCAGATTCCGGGTGCGCTAAATGAAGCTCAGGTGGCAGAAGATCCAACCCAGGCAAGACCGGGCTCGGTCAATCAAAACAGTTCGATTTCCCAGCAATCTGTATTTGCTTCCATCGGTCAATTGTATCGCTTTTCCCCAAAAACGAGTAACAACACCATCCTTTATGTGCAGACAAATGACTTCGAAAATCCATTCATTTTGGATTACAAGAAGGAACTGGGATTTGGATTTGGCGGAAGAACCCGATTCACGCACGATGGTGCATTGGCGGGAAAACCGCTTCGCCTGACTGCCGGTGGCGAATATCAAACCAGTTTGACGAATGCCCAGAATTTCGGAAACAAAGCGGGAGTTGCGGATACGATTCGCTTTGCCGATAAGCTTCGAGCTACTCAGGCATTTTTATTTCAGCAGGCTGAATGGGAGTTGACAGAAAAATTGCTTTTCACCCTTGGCCTGAGCGAAAACTTCTCAAGCTTTGAGATCGACCGACAGGTGGATGCGACAGGCGGGAAGACTGGGCTTCAAACCCGAAAATTTGATCCGATCGTAATACCGCGAATAGCGCTAAACTATCAACTGAATCAATATTCTTCCGCCTTCGGAAGTGTGAGCAGCGGATTTTCTCCCCCTACTATTGATGAGGTTAGGACAAATGAGGGAAGTTTGAATCTCGATCTGGAAGCCGAACGCGGGATTAATTATGAAATCGGCTATCGAATGGGCAGGAACCGATTCAATGCGGATGTCAGCGCTTTCTATTTCAAGCTTGATGAAACGATCACCACTTTTACCAATGAGCAGGGCGTTGTCTTATTCAGAAATGCAGGCTCGACAGATCAGAAAGGAATTGAAGCAGCTTTGGATTATGCCTTTGTCAAAAATACTACTGGCTTGATCCGGGATTTGAGCTTGGGTACAGCCATCACGATTTATGATTTTGAGTTTAAGGACTACAAAAAGCAGGATAACGATTTTTCCGGAAATGCACTGACCGGAGTTCCACCGCAGACTTTTGTCACGCGATTGGATTTGAGGACCGGTCCAGGTTTTTACTTGAACCTCACGCATCAATACGTCGATGAAATCCCCCTGAATGATGCCAATACAGTCTATCAGGACGCCTATAATCTCGTCAATCTTAGAATAGGCTGGTCCAAATGGATTGCCGGAAACTGGGAACTCGAGGCTTTTGGAGGTGTGGATAATCTTCTCGATGAAGCCTATTCTCTGGGCAATGACCTCAATGCTTTCGCAGGAAGATATTATCAGCCTTCCCCGACCAGGAATTTTTATGGCGGGTTGAAAGTGGGATTTAATTATTGAAAGGATATGGTATAGAAATACCTTAGAAATAAATGTTGCTTTGCAACATGAAATATTATTGGTATAAACTCTATTAAGCGACCCGAAATTGGAAGATTTGCCAATATTTCTATTTATTTCATCCTGCTTCGGAGGATATATTTCCAATGTATTTCCATCATATTTCTGCTAAAAAATGAAAAAATATTCACTCTTTATTATCGCTTTTCTAGTCGCGTTTACTTCGTTTTCCCAAGAAGAAAAAGACGAAGTCAAACCTGTCACCCGAGATCCTCAAAAATTTGAGTCGGTCCATTCAGGAACCTTCAACGGCCAAAAAATAAGCTACAAGGCAGTCGTAGGTGAGACTTTTCTCAGAAACAGCAAAGGCGAAATCACGGGTGCCATGTGGAGCACTTCTTACCTGAAAGAAGGAACAGACGGCTCAAAGCGTCCTGTCACTTTTATCTTCAATGGCGGTCCTGGTTCAGCTTCTGTTTGGTTACATATGGGTTTCTTTGGTCCCAAAGTGGTGAAAACTGACAGCGATGCAAAAGCAGATGATGGCGGAGCTCCTTATCGATTTATCGACAATACTCAGGCTCTGTTAGACATCACAGATCTGGTGTTCATTGATCCGATCGGGACAGGATTCAGCGAAGTCCTTGGAGCCGGAAAAACCACAGACTTCTGGGGATTGAACGAGGACGCAGAATCCATCGCTCAGTTTATGAGAATCTGGGTTTCTCAAAACGGAAGATGGCAGGCACAAAAATTTATTGCCGGAGAAAGCTACGGCACCACACGCGCAGCCAAAGTCGCTGAGGTTCTCGAAGGCGGTGGACAAAGCATGGCACTGAATGGAATCATCCTGATTTCACAGGCTTTGGATTATGCTGGTTCGTCATCATGGACCGACAACCTGACCTCATTTTTCACTTATCTTCCCTCAATGGCTTCCACAGCTTGGTATCATGGAAAAGCCGGAAAAGGAAAAACGCTGGAAGCCTTTGTACAGGAAGCCAGAGATTTTGCATACGGGGACTATCTGAACGCACTTTTTCTGGGAGAAAAACAAACTATAACTCAAAAATCAGCCATTGCCGAAAAGCTTTCCTATTTCACAGGGCTTGACAGAAACTACATCCTCAGATCAGACAATCAAATCCTGATGCACCGCTTCAAAAAGGAATTGCTTAGGGAAGAGGGCAAAGCTATCGGAACACTTGACGGACGATATTTGGCACTGGAAACTGATAAATCCGCAGAAGGGCCAGTTTTGGGTGACCCAAGTAGCTACATGACTGATGCGGCATATACGGCTTCTTTCAATCATTATATGATGCAGGATTTGAAGGTAAAAATGGATCGGCCATACTTTACCTCAGCAGAAGGAATGGGCGGTTCTTGGAACTGGAAACCTGTCGGAGAAGGATCCTATTGGGAACCAAGTTACGTGAGTACTGCACGATCTCTGAGCGAGGTGATGCATAGAAATACAGCATTGCAGGTAATGGTTACTAATGGATATTACGACTTGATTACCCCGTTTTTTGATTCTGAATTCACGTTCGCCAGACATAATTTTCCGCAGGAAAGAATCAAAATGACTTACTATGAAGCAGGCCACATGATGTACAATCGTCAGGAAGATTTTGATGCGCTGGCAAAGGATGTACGAGCTTTTATGGAGGGAATTATTAAATAAATCCCGACCTGTCCAGAACTTATTTGATTGTTTTAAAATTATAAACCTGAAAATTTCAGAATCATACTCATGCAAAAGCCCGATTTTAATATCGAAGAAGTCAATAAAATTATCCGTGGACGCCGATCCCAGTTTATTGCTCAATTCAAAGAAAACGATCTGATTGATGATTCCATCATCGAAGAAATGCTGGAAAATGCTAATTGGGCACCCACACATAAACTTACCCAGCCCTGGCGATTTATTGTCTATACAGGTGCGGGTTTGAAGACATTTGGAAACTATCAGGCGGAAATGTACAAGATGAGAGCTGAGAAAAATGGCACTCCTTTTCTGGAAGCTACCTATCAAAAATTCATTGAGAATCCTCAAAAAGCTTCTCATATGATTGCAATTATCATGAAGAGAACTGAAGTTTCGGGTATCCCGGTGATGGAGGAAATTGCAGCGGTATCTATGGCTGTCCAAAACATGTACCTGACAGCTTGCGCACATGGCCTTGCTGCCTATTGGGGAACCGGTGGTCCAACATTCTGGCAGGAAGCTCGGGAAGATTTTGGATTGGAAGGAGAAGATATGCTGATGGGATTCTTCTATATCGCAAAACCAGCTACAGATAATTGGCCGGCTGGAAAAAGGGAACCGATCGCAGACAAAGTTGGCTGGATCAGAGAGTAATTTCTCTCCTGGATAAAAACCAAAAACGGCAGTTAATTCACTGCCGTTTTTGGTTTAAAGGAAAGTCTGATTTTTAGAAACCCACAAATGCAGGCGGTTCCACTCCGTTGATCCGAAGGTAAGCTATCGAAGATCCTCTGTGATGTGTGCAGTGGTCCATAAGTAATGCCATTACTTGTCTTCTTGAAACGTTATTACCAAAAACATCGAGCTTTTCTCCAGCCTGCTCCGGAGTGAGTGCTTTCATTGTTTTGGCTCCATAATCATAACTCTTAGCCACGTAATCGGCAAGTTCTGCTTTGGTGGCAGTCTTCATGTCCAGAGTAAAAGCAGGTACTTCACCTAAAAGAAACCCTTGCGCAATACCTGTTATGGAAGATCCGATGTGGTAAATCTGATCTTTGAAAGACATCGCTGCAGGATCAGTCTTGTAATCCATACCTGATTCCGGCATTTTGTCTAAAACAGCCAACGTGTACTTTTTACTGTTCTCCCATTTGGCAAAAAACTCATCCATCGTGGTCTGGGCCATCGCTAACGGCGCAGCCAACATAAAAATCGCGGCAAAAAAAGCCAGCGATGTTACTCTTACAAGTCTTTTCATAATTCAAGAATTTTGGTTAGTCGTTTAAATTTCCTCTAATATCCCCGCAAATCAAACCTTATCTCTAATTTTAAACCATGAGGAAATTACTTTTGATAGTGCCGGTTTTTATTGCTTTGATGGGATGTGACAAAACATACTTGCCAAAACCGAACGGATATAATCGCATTGACCTTCCTCCTCATGCGTATAAAAATATAAGCGAAGGCTATCCATATCAGCTCGACTTATCCTCCTACAGTCAATTGGAGGCTGATTCGTTTAATTTGGGAGAGAAAGATTGGGTAAATATCAACTATCAGGATTTCGGTGCCAAGGTGCATTTGACCTATAAAAAAATTGACGGGAAAACCGTCGATTTTAAGACTTTGTCAAGAGATGCTTTTAAGCTTACGGCTAAACATCAAATCAAGGCGTATGGGATTGAAGAGGCCGTCTTAGTAACTCCCGAAGGTTATACGGGAGTTGTTGCAGAACTTACAGGTGAAGTTCCTACCCAATTTCAATTTTTTGTGACAGACTCCACCGAACATTTTCTCCGGGGAGCCCTCTATTTTAATACCGCTATGAAAAATGATTCACTAGCTCCAGTCATAGAATACATCAAGGTGGACATGGCCCACCTGATGAATTCCTTAAAGTTTCTTGATTAATTAAGGTTTTTCCAGGATTTGATTACAATAGCTCCTCCCGCCAGGGCAACCACTGTTGCAATTATTCCACCCATCATGTTCCCATAGATAAAGAAACCTGTTGCGAAAAGAGCAGCATAAACCATTACAGTTCCTACCAGCATCAAGCCAATTTCCTTAGGAAGCTGACCGATCTCTTGCTGCTCATTCGGATATCTATCCAGGACTTTTTTCCACCCAAATGCTGCAGGAGTCACTTTTCTATAGAATGAAAGTAGAACTTCATCCTTCTCTGGCTGAGTTACAAACGTAACAATCAACCAACCGATTGTCGTGATTGTGACACTGTAAACCAATTTGAGGTAAGCCTGATTTTCTGGAATCAGGATCCAGTTTACTTTTGGATTGATCACCTCAAAGAAAATAGCAACCACAAATGAAATCGCCATCGCGGATATTTCGGTATATGCGTTGATCCTCCACCAGAACCATCTGAGGATAAAGATCAGTCCGGTTCCTGCGCCAATTTGAAGCAGAATATTAAATGCACTCAGAGCACTTGAAAGTGCCAAAGCAAGAAATGCCGAAAGAACCATCAAGCCCACCGTGGAGATTCTTCCTACAGCAACCAATTCTTTATCTGTAGCTTCCGGTTTCAAAAATCTTAAATAAAAATCATTCACTATATAAGATGATCCCCAGTTCAGGTGTGTCGAAAGCGTAGACATCACAGCTGCCATTAAAGAGGCTAATACTAGTCCAATCATACCGGTAGGAAGAAAGGTCAACATGGCAGAATAAGCCAAATCATCTCCCATTTTATCCACTGGAATATGAGGGAAAGCTGTCTGCATATCGCTGATATTGGGGTAAATGATCAACGAAGCCAATGCGACAAGAATCCAAGGCCAAGGTCTCAGGGCATAATGGGCAATGTTGAAAAACAAGGTTGCCCCGATAGCATTCTTTTCATCTTTTGCTGAAAGCATCCGCTGAGCGATGTATCCTCCACCACCCGGCTCAGCACCCGGATACCAGGTAGCCCACCATTGGATGGCAATCGGCATGATGAAAAGTGGAATATAAATGTTTGGATCAGAGAAATCAGGCAGGAAATCCAGCTTATCAGCGACATTCTCATGTGCCAATAGATTGTTCAAACCGCCGATTTCCGGCATGTCAAGAATAAAATAGGCTGCTCCAAAAGAACCCGCAATAGCTACGAAAAACTGAAAGAAGTCAGTTAAAAGAACACCTTTCAATCCTCCTAATGAACTGTAAATGACAGTAACGACAGAAGAAATCAGAAGTGTCTCAATCGGCGTTAGTCCTAACATCACTCCTCCAATTTTGATCGCTGCGAGCGAAACAGTTGCCATGATCACAACGTTGAAAAATACGCCGAGATAAATCGCCCGGAAAGCTCTCAAAAACGCAGCGCCTTTTCCGGAGTAACGTAATTCGTAAAACTCCAAATCCGTTGTCACCTCAGATCTTCTCCAAAGCTTGGCATAAACAAAAACTGTTAGCATTCCTGTAAGCAAAAATGCCCACCAGGCCCAGTTACCTGCAACACCATTTTTTCTGACTAGGTCAGTTACCAAGTTTGGCGTATCCGCTGAAAACGTGGTTGCTACCATTGAAACTCCCAAAAGCCACCAAGGCATATTTCTTCCGGAAAGGAAGAATTCTTTAGCAGATGCGCCTGCAGTTTTTGCGGAGAAAAGTCCGATCAAGAGAGAAATCACAAAGAAGGCGACGATGATCGCCCAGTCAATTACACCAATATCCATGGTTCTTCGGGTTAATTATAGCGGCCAAATAACAAAAAAATTTTCTAAATGCATTTCAACTTCCTTAATAAATTTTAGAAATCACTAAATTTTGAGTCAAAACAGAAGTAGGATTTATCTCTTTCAGGAATTTTCACATTAGTTACCAAATTTCTCCCGACGAAACCTAATTTCGTGGCATGAATCATTCTTCTTTACTGGAGGTAATTGCTTCCAATTATTCGCTAAATTCAAGTAAAGCCCTTCAGATCAAACCTCTGGGGGAAGGATTGATTCATCAGACTTTTTTGATCGAAGGACATCCAAAATCCTGGGTACTTCAGGGATTTAACACTAATGTTTTTAAATATCCGGAGCGAATCGCATCCAATCTCAAACTTCTGAGCAAACTCTCGGATATAGAGCCTTTACCTTTTATCCTTCCTTTGCCTTTGGAAAATAAGAATGGAGAAACGCTGACAGAAGTTGAAGGCCAATTTTACCGGCTTTTTGAATTTGTAAAAGGCAATACTATCCAGAAAATCACGGATCCGAATCAAGCGTATCTGGCCGCGAAAGCATACGGCGAGTTTGCGGATTGGGGCAAAGAAATAAAAGCAGAGGATCTGCAGGAAAGCATCCCTAATTTTCACCGCCTTGACTTGCGGTTTTCAAGATTTTTAGAAGTTTTGAAATCAAAAAAATCTCTTGCCCTTGAAGAAAAAGAAGTGGCAGATTTCTATGCCGGCCAATCAGCTCTCATCGAGCGTTATATTTCTTTAGTACAAAGCCTCCCTTTCCGACTTACTCACAACGACACCAAAATCAACAATCTGATTTTCTCAGAAAATCTTGAAAGAGTAGAAGCTGTGATCGACCTCGATACGTTGATGGCAGGAATGCTGCTTTATGATTTTGGAGATTTGGTGAGAACAGTCGCTTGCTCTGAACCGGAAACAAGCCAAAACTGGTTGAATCTGATTTTGATCCCGGAAGTTTTTGAAGTCCTGTTGAAAGGCTATTGGGAAGGGATCAAAGATTTTGCAACAACTGAAGAAATCAAATCTCTCCTATTGGGAGGTGAAGTGATGACGATCATTATGGGGTTGCGTTTTTTCACAGATCACCTCGAAGGGAATGTCTATTACCGGGTAGAATATCCTGAGCAGAATTTCCATCGGGCAAAAAACCAGATGATTTTCCTCCAAAGCCAGCAATCGCTACGTCCGGTCCTTCAGCAGATTTGGGAAGAAGTCACCGGATCCAAACTCTGAGTCCGACAATTCCTTTCATTTTAATTGCCAATTGACGGAAGCGGACTTATTTTGCCTTCCTCCTAAACCCATTATTCCTTGTCAGGCATTTTTGACACCAAGATCGAGTTTCTCAAGGGCGTTGGCCCACAGCGTGCTGCGCTGATCAACAAGGAATTGAACATCTTCACTTACGGAGAACTTATCCAGCATTACCCATTTCGATACGAGGACAGGACGAAGTTTTTCAAAATTCGGGAGTTAAGTGCAGAACTGGAAAACGTACAGGTCATAGCCAAAATCAAACAAGTAGAAATAATTGGTCTTGGAGGAAAAAGACGCCTCGTGGCTCATGTAGCTGATGAAACCGGGGAAATGGAAATGACCTGGTTTAAGGGAATCCAATGGGTTCAGCCGAAACTGCCTGCCGGAGCTACGTTTATTTTTTATGGAAAACCTGCGCTTTACGGAAGGAAATGGAGTATTGCGCATCCGGAGATGGAGCCACTGAGTGCTGCCAACGAAACCCGGAACAATTTTCAGCCAGTCTATTCAACCACTGAAAAGCTCAAGGCAAAATTTCTGGATTCCAGAGGCATTTCAAAAATCATGGAGCAGCTTGTTCAGGTCTGCCTTCCTCAGATTCAAGAAACCTTGCCTTCGGAAATTCTGCAACAATATCAATTAATCGGAAAGCAGGAATCCATCCGGCAGATTCATTTTCCTTCACAACCTGATTTGCTTCAGCGAGCCAGAAAGAGGTTGAAGTTTGAAGAATTTTTCTTCCTTCAGCTTCGTCTGCTGATGATGAAACTGACCAGAATCGAGAAGTTTCGAGGTCAGCCTCTTTCCAATACGGAGTTACTCACAGAGTTTTACAAAAATCATATACCGTTTGAGCTGACAAATGCACAAAAACGGGTAATCCGGGAAGCTTTCACAGATATGAAATCCGGTCGGCAGATGAATCGTCTGATTCAGGGAGATGTCGGAAGTGGCAAAACGATGGTGGCATTTATCTGTATGCTGATCGCAATCAGTTCGGGCGCTCAAGCTTGTTTGATGGCTCCGACGGAAATTCTGGCAAATCAGCATTACGAAGGGTTGCGCCAATATGCCAATATGATGGGTCTCGAAATTGCTTTGTTGACCGGCTCGGTTAAGAAGGCCAGGCGAAAAGTGATTCATGAATCATTAGAGTCCGGCGAACTCAAAATTCTGATCGGAACGCACGCATTGCTGGAAGATGTAGTACAATTCAAAAATCTTGGTATTGCAATCGTGGATGAGCAACATCGATTTGGAGTTGCCCAGCGGGCAAAGCTTTGGGCGAAAAATGAGGAATTCGTCCCTCATGTCTTGGTCATGACCGCAACTCCGATCCCGAGAACGCTAGCGATGACACTTTACGGAGATCTTGACGTCTCAGTGATCGATGAACTTCCGGCAGGTCGAAAACCTATCCAAACCGTCCATCGCTATGATAAAGACCGATTGAAAGTCTTTGGATTCATCAATCAGGAGGTCCAAAAAGGCCGGCAAGTTTACATTGTGTATCCCTTGATCGAAGAATCTGAGAAAATGGATCTAAAAAATCTGATGGATGGATTTGAGAGTATTTCCAGAGCCTTCCCGCAGTATCCGATCAGCATCGTTTACGGAACGATGAAATCAGATGCAAAGGATTTTGAAATGCAGCGATTCGTGAAAGGCGAAACAAAAATAATGGTTGCCACCACGGTGATAGAAGTTGGCGTAAATGTACCCAATGCCTCTGTGATGATTATCGAGAACGCTGAGCGGTTTGGGCTTTCCCAACTCCACCAACTTCGCGGAAGGGTTGGACGTGGCGCAGAGCAGAGCTATTGCGTACTGATGAGTAAAGTAGAATTGTCGAAAGACTCCAGAATAAGATTGGATACGATGGTCCGGACAAACGACGGGTTTGAAATTGCAGACGTGGATCTTAGACTTCGCGGTCCCGGAGACCTGATGGGAACACAGCAAAGCGGAATTACCGATTTGTTGATTGCAGATTTGAGCAGAGATGCTCAGATTTTGACTTTGGCGAGAGATGCGGCACAGCAGGTTTTGGCAAATGATCCGGAACTCAATCAACCTCAGAATGCTCCGATTCTAAGACAAGTAAGACAGCAGAAAAAACATGCGGTGAACTGGAGTAGAATTAGTTGATTTCGGATTTATGATTTTCGATTTCGGATTTAGGGAAGATTGTTTATTTTTTCGATTTGAATACTCCCGCGATTCTTCTGAAAATCAGTTTCTCTTTTTCCCAGAAGAACTTGAACTGGCCAAAAATAAACCCATAAATCAGCAGGAAAATCTGATAAAGTGGTAAAACCAGAATCAGGTACAAAACTGTATTAATGAAGCTTCTGTCACCGCCTCTTTCCACACCAAAAAAGTCAAGAATTGGGTTTTTCACAAAAAGGATCGTAAAACCGGTGCAGGCAAATACCACCAAAACCATTACAACCTGAAAAAGACTTTCCAGCTTCCATTTCGCTTGAAGTCTTTGTAGGAATCCGGGACGGTGAGTTGGCTCTGACATGCCGCAAAAGTAACAGGAATGATTCTAAATAAAATAGCCGGCACAAGGCCGGCTATCTTTTTTACCAGGTAAAAACTCCCTGATTGAGGCTTTGCAAAGCTTGCACTTTATATTTTGATTCTACCAGGATTGATACATTGTGCGTGCTTCCACCATAGGAAACCATTCTGATCGGAATGTCCACCAAGGCATCCATCACAGATTTGATAGCTCCTTTTGTTTCGGAAACCATATTACCCACAATACAGATAATGGTCTGATCGCGATCCACCTCCACAATTCCCAAAGTCTGCAATTCAGCTAAAATCTGATCCAAATGGCTCAAATCATCGATCGTCACTGACACCGCGACTTCTGAAGTCGTGATCATATCGATTGGCGTCTTATATTTTTCGAAGATTTCAAACACTTTCCGAAGGAAACCATAAGCCAACAGCATTCGGCTGGATTTAATTTTGATGGCGGTGATTCCGTCTTTTGCAGCAATTGCCTTAACTCCCACCGTTTCAACTTCTTCCTTGATCAGTGTCCCATTTGCCTCAGGTTGCATGGTGTTGAGCAATTTCACCGGAACGTTGAATTGCTGGGCGGGCCAGATGGAAGCGGGATGAAGGATTTTCGCTCCGAAATATGCCAACTCAGCAGCCTCATCAAATGAAAGTTCGGCGATCGGACGAGTGCGGTCCACGATTCTCGGATCGTTGTTGTGCATCCCGTCTATGTCTGTCCAGATCTCACAAACTGAAGCTTGGATCGCTGCAGCCACCAAAGAAGCGGTATAATCGCTTCCTCCGCGCTTCAGGTTGTCGACTTCATTTCTGTGATTTTTGCAGATATATCCCTGGGTGATGAAAAGCCTGCCTTCTGGATTCTGTGCTAAAATTGCTTTCAGTTTCTCCGAGATTTTCGAAAGTTCCGGTTCAGAATTCTCATCAATGCTCATGAAATCCAAAGCAGGAAGGAAAACAGCCGGTATCTCCAATTCTTCCAAAAGGGTAAAAAACAACTTCGTAGAGAGCAATTCTCCCTGTGCCAAAATATCCCGGTTGATCGCCTCATTGAATGAGATTTTCAGCAGGATATTCAAAAACTCAAAATGCTCGCTGATGATCTCCTCAGCTTTTTCTCTGGCTTTTTCAGTTTTCAACAACGCCGGATAAAAGGCTTTGTAATGCGCATGAAGTGTGTCGATTCGCTCTTTCGCCAGGGATTTATTTCCTGCTGCCAAAGCTTCGCCAATTCCCACAAGGGCGTTGGTGGTGCCTGAAAGTGCGGAAAGAACAACGATTGTAGGTTCGTCTCCACGGGTGATCAGGTCTTTCACCTGATGCATGCGTTCGGGTTTGCCCACAGAGGTTCCCCCAAATTTCATGATTTTCATAGGGTCTGAAAGTTTAATAGGTATAGGTTTGATGTCAATTAAAATCCGAGCATTTTGATCGCGGTGATAGCAGCTTCGTCGCCTTTATTGCCGTGCTTTCCTCCCGCTCTGTCGAGCGCTTGTTGTTGGGTATTCGGGGTTAAAACCCCAAAAATCACAGGCTTGTTATATTTCAAACTCACATTTGTGATGCCATGAGCCACGGCATCACAAATGAAGTCAAAGTGACGGGTCTCGCCCTGAATCACGCAACCCAGACAGATCACCGCGTCAATATTCTCATCCTGAGCAAGCCACTGCGCTGCAAGAGAAAGCTCAAATGAACCGGGAACGTTCTTACGAATAATGTTCTTCTTTTTCGCGCCGTTGTCCAGCAAAGTCTGCAAGGCTCCTGAAAAGAGGGATTCTGTCACTTCTTCATTCCATTCGGACACGATGATCCCAAACTTCTTGGAGCTGATGTCCTGAATATTTTTGGATGAATGCTCACTTAGACTTTTGAGTGATGTTGCCATGGTTTAGATTTTTTAAATGGGGTTAAACAAAAAAAGAGTAAGACCTCAAGGCCTTACTCTTCTAGAATGCTATGCAAAACAGCATTACTTAGCGGCAAGGCCTTCTAAGCGAGCTTTGTGTTTTCGTGCAGCGGAAAATTCGTAAGAATCAAAATATTTCTCTTCGATCTCACCATAAGTTGCAATGGCTTCCTGAATTTTACCAGCTTCCTCATATGCTACGGCAAGCTTTGACAAATATTTCGGTGTCAAAAATTTATTCTCATTGTATTCAGCTGCTTTCTTGTATTGAGAGATGGCTTCGTCAGTATTACCCAACTCCAGATATCCATCACCAATCAAAGAATAAGCTTTTGCCTGAACCAGATAATCGTCAGCTGAGAATTGCTCCAAATGATCGATCGCCTCCTGGAATTTCTTTTCAGAAAGATAAATGGAACCGATGTAGAAATTAGCCAAGTTAGCGGCGTCAGTTCTTGGGTACTCCTCAGCGATTGTTAAAAAGCCAGAATTGACACCATCTCCATTTAAAGCAAGTTCAACACTGTCTTGCTCGTAGAAGTAGACAGCCTGAAACATTTCTTTCTGAGCTGTTTCATTTTGGTTCTGGGTGTTGATCTGGAAAAACAGAATTCCACCGATCAGGATAATGGCTGCTGCCAATACACCTGCAAATACTTTACTATTCTCTTTCAAAAAAGCCTCTCCCTTGCCCAATGAACTTGCGAGAACTTCCGGATTTTCCAGAATCTCGTTTTGATGATCAGAATGTGCTTTTTTTGTTTGTTTCGTTGCCATGTTACTCAAAATTTCAGGCGCAAATATACGGTTTTTATGAAATACACAAACCCAAAGAAAAAAGCCATGAAATCGGATCGATTTCATGGCTTTCCGGATAAGCTTTTGAAGCGATTTATTCCATTACGAATGGATAATCTTCTTGCACATATACGTCTTTGAAAGCGTCCATTCCATCAGGCCAAGGTGATTCTTCGGCAAATTTCACCGCATCATCCACTTTTTGTTTCACTTTTTTGATGATGGCATCAATTTCCTCCTGAGTCAAAATATTATTATCCTGAATAGTTGCCAGGACTTGCTCAATCGGGTCGCGCTGCTTGTATTCTTCTACTTCCTCTTTGGTTCTGTACTTCTGAGGATCGGACATGGAGTGTCCTTTGTATCGGTAAGTTCTGAACTCCAGTAAAGTTGGACCGTCGCCTCTTCTTGCTCTTTCTGCTGCCTCTGCTACTGCTTCGTGAACTGCTTCTACGTTCATTCCATCCACTGCGAAAGATGGCATATCGTAAGATTCACCAATGGTGGATAGATCCTCCACGTTTGATGAACGCTTCACGGCAGTACCCATCGCATAGCCATTATTTTCGATTACGAAAATCACCGGCGTCTTGTATAGCATCGCCAGGTTGAATGATTCGTGGACTGCACCCTGACGAACTGCACCATCACCCATGTGACAGATGCAAAGGTTTTTGGTGCCCTGATATTTCTCAGCAAAGCCAAGACCGAGACCCATTGGCACTTGCGCACCTACGATTCCATGACCGCCCACGAAGTTCTTTTCTTTGTCAAAAATGTGCATTGAGCCGCCTTTTCCTTTAGTGGTCCCAGTTGCTTTTCCAAAAAGCTCAGCCATCACAGCGCCAGGATCTGTACCCAATCCCAGTGGATGTGCATGGCATCTGTAAGCTGTGATCCATTTGTCATCTTTGGTCAAAGCACTGATGGCACCGGAAGCACAAGCCTCCTGACCGATGTATAAATGACAGAATCCTCTGATTTTTTGCTGACCGTAAAGTTGTCCTGCTTTCTCCTCAAACCTCCTCATTAAGAGCATGCTCTCATACCAAAAGGTATAGGTCTCCTTCGAATATTTTACTTTGGACTTGGTCACTGCAGCTTTCTTTGCCATATCGTATTAATCAAAATATGCTATTTTAGGCCTCAAATATAATCAAGCTGGCCTAAAAATCAGGCTGCCGCAAAAATAATTACCGACTCCGATGTACCTGAAGTCTCTGGAACTGCTTCAATTTAAAAATCACCAAAAGACGAAACTGGAGTTTAGCCCACAATTGAATTGTCTGGTTGGACTGAATGGCAGCGGCAAAACAAATGTCCTGGATGGCATTCATTATTTATCCCTGACCAAGAGTGCAATCCAATCCAGTGACTCTCTTAATATTCTCCACGGAGCGGATTTTTTCGCAATCAAAGGAAATTTTGAGTTGAGCGAAAAGGCACTGGAAATCAGATGCACTTTTGAAACCGGCAGGAAAAAACTCATCTATCAAAATGGAAAAGCGCTGGACAAAACCAGCGAACATGTCGGTTTGATACCGCTTGTTTTGATCGCTCCGGATGACACCGAACTTATCAAAGGAGGAAGCGAAGGACGCAGAAAGTTTTTCGACGGGTTGATTTCTCAAATGAATCGGGAATATCTGAACCAGCTGATTCGATACCATCATTTCCTGAAACAGCGAAATGCATTGCTCAAGCAATTCGCTGAAACCGGCAGAAGAGATTTGACTTTACTCGGAAGCTACGATCACGAGATGATCAGCTTAAGTAAAAGCCTTGCCCAAAGCCGATCCGCACTTCTCGATCAAATCGCCCCGATGCTGCAATCCCATTATTCCGAGATTTCGCAGGGAGCTGAGCAGGTTTCTATCGTCTACGAAAGCGATGCGCTCAGACCGGATTTTGCAGATTATTATTTGAGCCTTCGGCAAAAAGATCTGATGACCAAAAACAGCAATGCAGGAATCCACAAGGATGATTTCAACTTCCTTATCGGCGAGCATCCAATCAGGAAAATCGGTAGTCAGGGCCAGCAAAAATCGTTTATCATCTCGCTGAAACTTGCCCAGTTTCAGGTTTTTGAAAAGACAAAAGGTGAAAAACCGATTTTGTTGTTGGATGATATTTTTGATAAGCTGGACGATCAGAGAATCGCGAAGATGATGGAACTGATCTCCAGACATACGTTTGGGCAGATCTTCCTGACAGATGCACGGCCCGAGCGTTCTAAAAAAATCCTGACTCAACTCGATTCGGAGGTTTTCTTTTTTGACGTTCTGAATGGGACGGTTGAAAAAGAAGCATAAAAAAGGAGCCGAAGCCCCTTTCCATTATTTCCAAAGATTTGCCGGATACTCTCCGGTTTCGTGAAGCTTTTTCAGCGCCTCTATTACCACCGGACGATCTTCCGTGTAGGTGACTCCAAACCAAACTTTCCCGCCAGGGAGAATCTCAAATGCTGCTTTTCCTGCCTTGATCAAATTATTTGCTACAGTTGGGATGTAGAATTCAGACTTCAGATTTGAAAGATTCGCAGGAAGGAATTCATTCCACATTGTTTCGATATCGGCAAACACATCTTGATGAAAGCCCCAGAAATTCATACTTACAGGTGTGTTTTCAGGTATTTCGAGAATTTCGTTTTCACCTTTGCTCAGGATTTTATCTCCTTCACGAGCGATGGAAGTACGCTCAACCATCCCGATCAACTGACCTTTTTCATTCGTAGCGCAGACTCCACGACTTACGGTTCCATTTTCAGAAAGCACATTCTGTATCGCATAGCCTACCATTGCATGGAGATCGGGTCTAACCTCGGTGGAAAGGAATTTTCCCAAAATTTCGAACGCTTCTTTTCCGTAGAAATCATCCGCATTGATCACCGCGAAAGGCTCTTTGATCACGTCTTTGGCACAAAGCACCGCATGCGCCGTTCCAAAGGGCTTTGTCCGATCTGCTTGCTTCAATTCCGCAGGAACAAAACTGTCGAGGGACTGAATCACGAAGTCAACTTCGATTTTGCCTTCTAGCTTTGGAAGCAATAATTCTTTGGTCATTTCCAAAATCTCCTGACGTACGATCAGGACCACTTTGCCAAATCCGGCCCGGATCGCATCGTAAATGGAATACTCCAGAATGGTTTCTCCTCCGGGCCCAAATCCATCGATTTGCTTATTCCCGCCATATCTGCTGCCCATTCCTGCTGCAAGTACTAAAAGCGTTGGTTTCTTATTCATAATTGGTCTGTAAAAATCGGAGGCAAAATTAAGTGAATATCCCTGCGGGACAAACTTTCACTGAAAATCCAGCAACACCTTCAGTTTATTTTATTACCTATTTTTCAAATAAACTATCATATTTTTCTCACTAACGATTTTTAATTATCCTGATTTTTAAAAAATGTATTTGTTTTTTTATTTTATGGTTAAAAAAACAACCTTTTTATGATTTTGATTTAATTTTTGTCTTACTTTCATGCCATAATCTCAATAAACCACTAAACCCGTTGAAAAAATGAAAAAAATAGAAGCCATTATCCGGACTTCCCGCTTTGAACAGATTCATGCATGCGTGGCAGCTCTTGGAGTGAAGTTTCTCACTTTCTATGAAGTAAAAGGGATGGGACTGGAGCACGCCAAACAGCAAACTTATCGAGGCGTGGCGTATGAACCGGCTTACATCCCTCGAACAAAACTTGAAATCGTAACAGTAGAGGATCTGGTAGAACCAGTAATCAAGTGCATCCTGGCAGAAGGGAAAACAGGTGAAATCGGGGATGGAAAAATTTTCGTCTATGACGTCCTTGAGGCCTACCGAATCAGAAACAGCGATTCCGGAGAACACGCACTTTAATCAACTCAACAACCACCCTGAACCTATTTGACCATGGAAGAAGTACCTGTTCAAGACCTGTTTACGGTCAATAACCTTTGGATGATGATATCCACAATCTTGGTTTTCATCATGCACCTTGGCTTTGCAACTTTAGAAGCAGGCCTCACCCGAGCTAAAAACACTGTTAATATTTTATTTAAAAATACCATCACCCCTGCTATCGGACTATTGACCTATGCTTTTGTAGGATTTAATTTAATGTATCCGGGTGCAGATTTCGCGGGCGGATTCTTTGGATTTGCAGGATTTGGTCTTAGTCTTCCGGAGGGATGGGACACCAGCAATTACAATGCAGGCTATACCTATTTCACCGACTTCATTTTCCAGGCAATGTTTGCGGCAACTGCTGCGACTATTGTTTCTGGCGCAGTAGCTGAGCGAATGAAGCTTAGTACCTACATCATATTCTCAATTATTTATGTGTCAACCGTCTATCCGATTGTAGGAATGTGGAAGTGGGGAAATGGATTTTTGAACACCATGGAAACACCTTTTTATGATTTTGCGGGATCTACAATCGTTCACTCTGTTGGTGGATGGGCTGCTTTGATCGGTGCCTTTCTTTTGGGTCCAAGACTTGGCAAATTCACTTTGCAAGGAATGAAAGCGATTCCAGGGCACAGCCTTCCTATGGCCACGATCGGGGTATTTTTACTTTGGTTCGGATGGTTTGGATTTAACGGTGGTTC
The DNA here is from genome assembly GCA_029945945.1 of Algoriphagus sp. Lineage (GTDB taxonomy): Bacteria > Bacteroidota > Bacteroidia > Cytophagales > Cyclobacteriaceae > Algoriphagus. Next base: position 366,365 of record JAQSDM010000011.1, read on the forward strand.
TGTGCTGAGTGCTAGTCCCGGCTTAGTTTCCAAAGTTTTCGTGACTACTGCAATCGCAGCAGCTGCAGGATCGTTTGGAGCATTGCTTATTTCCTATTTGAAATTCAAAACCTACGATATCACAATGGTCTTGAACGGGATCCTTGCCGGTCTGGTGGGAATCACAGCGGGTGCTGACCAAATGAGTGTCCTTGACTCCGCAATTATCGGATTCATCGGAGGAGGCTTGGTTGTTTTTGCAGTTGTATTCTTCGACAAAATCAAAATCGATGACCCGGTAGGTGCGATTTCTGTTCACCTTGTAGGAGGTGTCTGGGGAACTTTGGCCGTAGGTTTCTTTGGGAACCTGGCAGGTATTGATCAAATAATTTCCCAGCTAATTGGAATAGGGTCAGTGGCTGTATTCTGCCTTTCCACTTCATGGATCATTTTCTACACGCTAAAGAAGACGGTAGGCATCAGAGTACCCGAAATTGAAGAAACTGAAGGCTTGGATCTTCATGAACACGGAATGAGCGCTTATCCTGACTTTGCAACAAAAGATTAATCAAGTAAAAATCACCACAACCTAAAAGACCTGTCCGTTTGGACAGGTCTTTTAATTTAAAGAGCTGGCTGAAAATATCTGTTGAGAATGGCGTCATGGACTTTGCCAAACATTTCGTAACACCAGACTTTAAAGTCCTCCACTTCTGTGGGCAAAATAAGTCTCAGGCCCTTCCTTAGCTCTCGTTCAAACAAATACTTACTAAAGCTGACCTTTTCAAGGATGGTCTTCACATAATCGATCATAGTTAAAAGAGTTTAGGGTTTATTAACTGTTTTTAAGTTTAAATACGCAGGCATTTCTACCTATGTTGCGTTATTTAGGTTGTTCATAAAGTAGAATAATTCCTATTTTCGCAACCATGATTAAAACGTACTTCCAGGCTGCTTTGGTATGCATCGCATTTCTTTTTCAAGGGATCGCGAAAGGCCAGGATGTGCAAATCGAATTGGGGCCAGATGAGATTGGTTTAAATGAGACGTTCACTATTAAAGTTACGCTCTCTAATGAAAAGATCAAATCCTACGACCAATTTCCTGATATCACGGGATTTCAAAAGCAAGGAATCTCACAGTCTTCGTCCATGAATCTTATCAATGGACAAATGAGCAGCTCCAATAGTATCATCCAATATTATAAACCCACCAAAAAAGGTCAGTTTACAATAGCTGGTTTCAATATTACTATCAATGGAAATGCGTTTCCTTCGGAAGGCAAAAAGATTACTGTTGTTGATGCCAAAAGTGCGCAGGGACTTGGAGGAGCCGCAACCGATCCTTTTGCGGATTTTTTCGGGAGGACTTCAGAAGAACCGGAATTTGTGGAACTCGAGGATGATGCTTTTTTCTCCGTTGCGGTAGATAAAGAGGAGGTATTTGCAGGTGAAGGATTCAATGTGAGCCTGGCATTTTATATGTCTGAATCGAATCAGGCTCCTTTTCAGTTTTATGAGCCGGGGAAACAATTAGATGAGATTCTAAAGCAGATAAAACCAACGAATGCTTGGGAAGAGAACTACAATGTCTCTAATATCGAACCAGAACAAGTCACTATCAATGGTAAAAACTGGACAAAATTCAAGGTTTACGAAGCTTCATTTTTCCCTTTTTCCGAAGGAGAAGTAACCATTCCAAAGATTGGTTGGCAAATGATAAAATATAAGGTAGCGAAGAATCCTACATTCTTCGGGGCCAATCGCCAGGAAGATTTCAAAACCTTTTATTCTCCTCCTAAAACAATCAAAGTGAAACCATTGCCTCCTCATCCATTGCGAAATGAGGTAAGTGTGGGTGAATTCCAAATCCGTGAAAACATCACAGATATCGAAGTGGAAACAGGTCAGGGCTTTGAGTATAACTTTGGCATCAGTGGAGTCGGAAACATCAATGCCATTGCTCCGCCTCGAAGACTCTCAGGCGCGAATTTGAACACTTTTGACCCAAATGTCCGCCAACAAATCAACCGTGGCTATGGAAGAGTATCCGGAATCAAGGATTACAATTACTACATCACATTGAATGAAGCGGGAGAAATCAACTTGGCGGATCACTTTGAATGGATCTATTTCGATCCAGCCCGGGCAGTTTACGATACGCTACAACCTTCAGCAAAAATCAGAGTAGTTGGGGAAAGCAAAGTTAATCAGGCGATTTCCAGTCAGCGCCTTGGAGGTCTCTATGACCGAATCGATACTGAAGACAACCGGTTTTCAAACGAGGAATATAAATACTATTTTACCACAGGAATCAATCTCCTGCTGATGGCCTCAGTCGCTATGTTGGCAGTTTTGATAATAAGAAAGAAATAATGGGAAACTCATTTGGCAAGCTTTTCAAGATCACCACCTTTGGTGAATCACACGGATTAGCTTTGGGAGTAATCATCGAGGGATGCCCTGCGGGACTTAAAATCGATGAGGATAAAATCCGGATGGAAATGCAACGTCGCAAGCCCGGACAGTCCAAAATCACCACTCAACGCAAAGAGGAGGACGAAATCCAAATCCTATCAGGAGTTTTCGAAGGTGTAAGTATGGGTACCCCAATCGGAATAGTCATCCCTAATTCTGACCAGAAGAGCAAAGACTACGCTCATATTTCTGACAAGTTCAGACCCTCTCACGCAGATTATACTTACTTCGAGAAATACGGGGTCAGAGATTATCGTGGGGGCGGAAGAAGTAGCGCAAGAGAAACGGCAGCAAGAGTAGCGGCAGGGTCGATTGCAAAGCAGCTATTAGAAACAAAAGGAGTAACAGTTCAGGCGTTTGTTTCCCAAGTGGGAGATTTGACTCTGGATAAAAGCTATCAGGAACTTGACCTGTCGAAGGTGGAAGAAAACATTATCCGTTGCCCGGATCCGGAAACCGCCGAGAGAATGATCGAGTTGATCGATTCGGTCAGATTGGAGAGAGACACCATCGGCGGAGTTGTAACATGTGTAATCAAAAATACTCCTGTAGGAATCGGAGAACCTGTTTTTGACCGTCTGCATGCGGAATTGGGCAAAGCCATGCTCAGCATCAATGCCGTAAAAGGTTTCGAATACGGAAGCGGTTTCGAGGGTGTAAAAATGCGCGGATCTCAGCATAATGACACATTTGTAAAAGAAGGAGAAAAGATTCACACGCTGACAAACCACTCCGGAGGAATCCAGGGAGGTATCTCGAATGGAGAAGACATCTATTTCCGTGTAGCATTCAAGCCAGTAGCTACAATCATGCAGGATCAGGAGTCGGTAAATGAAGCCGGTGAATCGGTCATTGTGAGTGGAAAAGGCCGACACGATCCTTGTGTTGTTCCCCGGGCAGTTCCCATTGTGGAAGCTATGGCTGCCTTGGTCATTGCAGACTATATTTTGCTATCAAAAAGCAATAAACTCCAGGAAATATAAATTCTTCCAATTGCTTAAAAAGATTCATTTACAATAAATTATTTAATCCTTTTGGCTCATTTTCATAGATTCCCTGACGAAGATTGGGGGTAAAACTTTTGGTCAAATGATCTGGTAAATCCATAAAAAAGGCTGTCTCAAATTTGAGACAGCCTTTTTTATGGATTCGCAAAGGTTATTTCAAGCTTCCGATCATATCTTCAGGCTTCACCCATTCGTCAAATTGCTCAGAAGTAAGCAGCCCTAATTTGATTGCAGCTTCTCTCAAGCTTGAGCCTTCTTTATGTGCTTTTTTAGCAATCGCAGCTGCATTTTCATAACCGATATACGGGTTCAATGCTGTGACCAGCATAAGAGAATTCTCCAAGTGGCGCTGAATCATCGCAAAGTTTGGCTCGATTCCTATTGCGCAGTTATCGTTGAAAGACACACAGGCATCTCCGATCAATCTTGCAGACTGAAGGAAATTAGCGGCGATCAGGGGCTTAAACACGTTCAATTCAAAGTGGCCGTTTGATCCTCCTATTGTAATTGCCACGTCATTCCCCATTACTTGTGCAGCCACCATTGTTATCGCTTCGACTTGAGTTGGGTTGACTTTTCCAGGCATAATAGATGAACCCGGCTCGTTTTCAGGAATCAAAATTTCTCCGATTCCTGATCTTGGACCTGAAGAAAGCATCCTGATGTCATTGGCTATTTTCATAAGTGATACTGCCAATTGCTTCAAAGCCCCATGCGTCTCTACCATACCGTCGTGCGCTGCCAATGCCTCAAATTTATTGGGGGCAGTAATAAAAGAATGGCCTGAAAGTTCAGCAATTTTCTGTGCAACTAACTCAGAATATCCGGCAGGAGTATTCAAACCAGTACCAACTGCAGTCCCTCCAAGTGCCAACTCAGAAAGATGCGAAAGTGTATTTTTCAAAGCTCTCAAACCATGATCCAACTGAGCTACATAGCCGCTGAATTCCTGGCCAAGAGTAAGCGGAGTTGCATCCATGAAGTGAGTACGGCCAATTTTCACTACACTTTTGAAAGCCTCAGCTTTTGCGTGAAGTGTATCTCTTAATTTCTGAACTCCCGGAATCGTCGTCTCCACTACCATTTGGTAAGCCGCTACGTGCATGGCTGTCGGGTAGGTATCGTTGGATGATTGAGACTTGTTTACATCATCATTAGGATGGATTTTCTTTTTTTCATCTTCCAAAGCTCCTCCGAGTAAAACATGGGCCCGATAAGCGATCACCTCGTTTGCATTCATGTTTGATTGCGTACCGGAACCAGTTTGCCAGATTACAAGAGGGAACTGATCATCGTGCTGTCCGGCCAGGATTTCATCACACACTTTGGCGATGATCTCCGCCTTGTCTTTTGCAAGTACCCCCAACTCTGCATTTGTGATTGCCGCAGCCTTTTTCAAAATCGCAAAAGCTCGAATAATTTCAATCGGCATTCGATTTTTCTCGCCACCGATTTTGAAGTTATTGATAGATCGTTGGGTTTGTGCACCCCAGTATTTGTCAGCAGGCACCTCTACAGGTCCCATGGTATCTTTTTCGATTCGAATACTCATGTCGATTGATTTATTGTTTGATTTTGCGTGGGCTAAATTAAGTGCAAAAGCTTTTTTTCCCTAGAAAGCTGAAGTTTAATCCTTCAACTGAAAGCTGATGAACTTGTAAAATATTTCTCGTGAGGATTTTACTTGTCTATGAAAAAAAAACATGGCGAGAAAATAATTGAATATGGCCAGGAATAGGCAAATATATCCATAAAGATGTTCCGCAGCCACTCCAAAGTAATATGCGGAAAAGGCCAATAGAATGATTGACCAAAAGGCCAAAAAGAAAATTGCACCGGGAAATAACCGGTATTTTAAAAAAATAATACTTCCTCGGGGTGTCTCTTCAACTTTCCCCATAAGCATTGGCAAAAAAGTATCTCCCTTCTGAATGGCTTTAGAAATTCTAAATCCTTTTTGACCAACCATTCCATAAAAAAGTAATCTCGAATCAGCCTGTGTTCGCTTGTCCAGGTAATTGACTTCTGCCGTCACTCTGCTCAAATTCCCCAAAACCTCTTTTTTGGAAAGAGCGCTCACAAAGGTTTCGGTATGGAAGGGGATTAAATTCAAGGTTTTCTACTTTACTGCAATGCAGGAGATTTCTACGTTCACATTTTTTGGAAGTTTGCTTACCTCCACTGTTTCTCTGGCTGGAGAATTTGATTTGAAATATTGCCCGTATGCTTCATTGATAGTTGCAAACTGGCCCATGTCTTTGATGAAGATGGTGCATTTCACCACATCTGAAAACGCAAAGCCAGCCCTCCTCAGGATCGCTTCCATGTTTTTCATCACAGCATGAGTCTCTTCGGTGATATTTTCATTGATCAATTCACCGGTTTCGGGATCCAATGCAATATTACCGGAGACATAAAGTGTGTTGCCGGCTAAAACTGCTTGAGAATAAGGTCCGATAGGAGCAGGTGCCTCTGGAGTGAAAATAATTTGATTCATCTGGAATAAGGTATTTGGTTACTAGTAGTTAGGGTAATTCTTCAGACTGACTTCTTTGATAGATTACAGTTTTTTCGCTTCATTCCAATAAACATCCATCTCTGCAAGGGTCATTTCACTAAGGTTTTTCCCGGATTCTTTGGCTGAATTTTCCAGGTATCGGAATCGCTTTATGAATTTCAAATTAGTCCTTTCAAGCGCTTCTTCAGGATTGATTTCGATAAATCGGGCGTAATTAATCAGAGAAAACAGCAAATCTCCGAATTCCGCAGTTGCCTTCTCCTTGTTAATTTCCAAATCTCCAGCGGCATTAAATTCATCTTTGAACTCCTGCATTTCCTCCTCCACTTTTTCCCAAACCTGTTGCTTTTCTTCCCAGTCAAATCCCACACCGCGGGCTTTTTCCTGAATTCGCATGGCTTTGATCAACGCAGGAAGTGATTTAGGCACTCCGCCAAGAACTGAGACATTTCCCTTTTCGTTGAGTTTTATCTTTTCCCAATTTTGCTTCACTGTCTCCTCATCTTCCGCAATAGCATCCCCATAGATATGAGGGTGTCTTCGGATGAGTTTTTCACAAAGTGAATCAATCATTGAAGTAATGTCAAAGCTACCTTCTTCGGAACCGATTTTTGCATAAAACACGATGTGGAGCAGAATATCCCCGAGTTCTTTCTTGATCTCGTCAGGGTTGCCTTCCAATATCGCGTCTGAAAGTTCAAAGGTTTCCTCAATGGTCAAATGCCTTAAACTTTCTGTGGTTTGCTTTTTGTCCCAGGGACACTGCGCGCGAAGCTCATCCATGATTGTAAGCAAGCGATCGAAAGCAGCCAATTGCTCAGCTCGGGAACTCAATTTAGACATGACTCAGGAAACTATGATTGTTATGTGAACGTTTCGAAGTAAAGGTTTAAATTTGCGCATATTTATCCGTTATGACAACTGTATTTCTAACACTTGGCTTTGTGGCATTGTTCTTTATTCTGATGTCGGTGAGGCTTCTTTTCATCAAGGATGGTCAATTTAAAGGCACTTGTGCCTCACAAAGTCCTTATTTAAATAAAGAGGGTGCAACCTGTGGATTCTGCGGAAAAACCGTAGACTCAACCAGTACTTGTGGCAATCCGGACAATGAAGTCGACAAAGTTTTGGCCAAGTTCAAGTAAAATTTTACCCTGTTTAATTCTGGGATTTTTAGTTTTTAATTTAATCAACTTACTGTAGTGTCGCTAATTAAATCAATCTCTGGAATCAGAGGTACCATCGGCGGAAAATCCGGAGATGGACTAACCCCTATTGATATCGTTAAATTCACATCGGCTTACGGTGCATGGGTTATCGCTGAAACTAACAATCCGAAAGTTATCATTGGCAGAGATGCCAGAATATCTGGAGAAATGGTTTCAAAACTGGTTTCCGCAACTCTTCAGGGGATGGGGATTCACGTGATTGATCTGGGTCTCAGCACCACACCAACGGTTGAATTTGCAGTTCCTTTGGAAAATGCCGGAGGAGGAATCATCCTTACCGCCAGTCATAATCCTATCCAGTGGAACGCTTTGAAATTGCTCAATGCAAAAGGAGAATTTATCTCGGATGCAGAAGGGAAAGAAATTTTGGAGAAAGCTGACAAAGAAGATTTCACTTTTGCAGAAGTAAAAAAGCTTGGTTCTTACACCCAAATCGATGACTACATAGATCGACATATTCAGCATGTGCTGGACCTGGAACTTGTGGATGTAGAAGCTATCAAGGCAAGAAATTTCAAAATTGTCGTGGATGCCGTGAATTCTACAGGAGGAATTGCGATTCCAAAACTTCTTCGGGCACTCGGCGTGACTGAGATCGAAGAAATGTATTGCACCCCGGATGGGCATTTTCCCCATAATCCCGAACCTCTCCCAGAAAATCTTCGGGACATTATCCAGAAACTTGAAAAGGGAAGTTTTGACCTTGGAATCGTAGTGGATCCGGATGTGGATCGACTTGCATTTATCAACGAAGATGGTTCTACTTTCGGCGAAGAATACACTCTTGTAGCGGTAGCCGACTATGTACTTTCCAAAACCCCGGGAAACACTGTTTCCAATCTAAGTTCTACTCGGGCACTCCGGGATGTGACTGAAAAAAGAGGCGGAAAATATACAGCAGCGGCAGTTGGAGAAGTGAATGTCGTAAATCAAATGAAGGCTGTCGATGCCGTAATAGGCGGAGAAGGAAATGGGGGAATCATCTATCCAACTTCACATTATGGCCGTGATGCGATGGTTGGGGTAGGTTTGTTTTTGACTCATTTAGCGAAGTTTGGAAAAACTATTTCTCGCCTGAGAGCCAGTTATCCCAACTATTATATTTCAAAAAACAAGATTGAATTGACTCCGCAAATCGACGTGGATAAAATCCTTCTGGAAATCAAAAACAAATACAAAAAGCATCCAATCAATGATATTGACGGGGTGAAAATCGAGTTTGAAAAGGAATGGGTTCATTTGAGAAAATCAAATACTGAGCCTATAATCAGAATTTATTCAGAGTCTGACTCCGAAGCGACTGCCGAGCATTTAGCAAAAAAGATTATGCAAGACATCAAAGAGGTAGTAAATGCCACCTTGATCTAAAGTCCGTCTCAAAAAGAGTCAATTACCCAAGCAGAAGGAATGAAAGTTTATTTAGATAATGCCGCCACCACAGCCATGGACGATCGAGTGATCGATGCCATGCTTCCTTTCATGAAAACTCATTATGGAAACCCTTCCTCTGTCCATAGCCACGGCCGGGAAGTGCGATCTGCAATCGAGAAATCAAGAAAAAAAGTAGCGGAATTATTGAATGCGAGTCCATCAGAAATTTTTTTCACATCCGGAGGAACGGAGGCTGACAACACTGCGATTACCTGTGGTATCGAAACCCATGGAATCACCCATGCAATCACTTCTCCTTTAGAGCATCATGCAGTCCTGCACACGTTGGAAGTTTGTGCTGCCAAAGGATTGATTAAGTTGAGCATTCTTGATGTCAATGAAAAAGGGGAATTGAATCTGGATCAGCTGGAAGAATTGCTGAAATCCAACCCGAAAAGCATGATTTCATTGATGCATGCAAATAATGAAATCGGAAACCTGAATGATCTGAAAAGCATTGGAAGCCTGGCAAGAGAATATGATGCGTTTTTTCATTCCGACACCGTTCAAACGATGGGGCATTTTGTGCATGATTTGAAAAACCTCCCGGTTGATGCGATCGTGGCAGGTGCACATAAATTCCACGGACCGAAGGGTTCCGGATTTCTTTATGTAAGGAAAGATAAAAAAATCCATCCTTTCATTTACGGTGGAGCCCAAGAGCGAAATATGAGAGGAGGTACCGAGAATGTGATCGGGATCATTGGAACTTCTAAGGCCTTGGAAATCGCCTATGAAGACATGGCCGCTCATCAGCTTCAAATTGAAAATATCAAAAAACATTTTATCCAAAGCCTGACAAATGAAATCCCGGGAGTTCAATTCAATGGACTGTCGGCGGATTTGGATAAAAGTTTATACACAGTATTGAGCGTTAGCCTTCCCCCTTCTGAAACTAACCGAGGAATGTTACTATTTAACCTGGATTTGGAAGGCATCTCAGCCTCCGGAGGTTCCGCATGCAGTTCTGGAGCTTCAGTTGGCTCCCATGTCCTGAGAGCACTGAATCACACCGCTGACCGGGATGCTGTTCGATTCTCCTTCAGCAGATTCAACACGATCGAAGAAGTAGATTACACGGTGGGAAAATTAAAAGAATTCTACGCCGTTGAAGCATAAATAGAAAAAGGAGCCTGGCAGCTCCTTTTTCTATTTAACCTGATTTATATTTTTTGATTCGTTATATCTACACAACTCTTATTTTCCCTTATATCCAATTGAATAGGGAGTCCAAATTTCATAAATAGGACTTCCGGTTGAGCTCATTCCGCTGTGATGCCATTCTCCATCGATTACCTGAAAATCAAATCCTAAACTCGCTCCAACTCGACTATCATCCCTGGAAAAAAAGGTAATATTTTCCACATATTTTCCATTAACAGCAGTATATGTTCCTCCCCCAGTACCCGAAAATTCCTTCGTTTCGGAGTTGAAAGCAATCCATTGAAATCTGCCTCCACTAAGAATTTTAACAGTTCGACGTGCTCCGGGAGTAGATCGGGATATTTCACCTTCACGTTTTCTCCCTGTAATCACCCAATTTCCGGTCAAAGCATCTTTGGAATCGGAGATTTTTTCCCAAGTTTCTACCAGCATTCCTTCGTTAGTATTGGCTGACAGCACAAGTTTCCCTTGAGCCCATTCCAATTTGAAAGGTGTGGTTGTACCAACTTGAAGAGGGTTTAGTGTGAAAAAATCTAAAGTTTCGGAATATTTACCATCCTGATAAGAATATGGCCCACCACCTGCTCCAATGAAATGATTGTCTGAAATATTTTTGACTCCAAATGAAAAATAATTATCCTGATAGATTTTAATAAACTCCTGATCAGTTACGGCTTTTCCGTTTTGATTTATCAATTTCCAGGCACCTTCCAGACTTTGAGCGTTTGCCCAACCAACAAACATGAGTAATGGCAAAAACAGATATTTTTTCATAGCATTCGAAATTTAAATCAGCATGTTCATTAAAATTGAATAAGAAATATTGAAAAACCAATCATTTCTATTTTGTCGGTCAGTCATTCTGGAAATGATGAATAATGAAATACTATGAAAAAATTTACACTGGGCCATTCAAAAGAAGAGGTCTTCCAGCTTGTTCCCGAAAAAGTAATCAAAAAAGTCATCCTCGGCGAGACTTCCGTTGCGATTGTTCGAATAGGAAAAACCTTTCGCACTTTTCAAGCATTTTGTCCACATCGCGGTGCTTCTTTGATCCAAGGCACTATCAATTCCTCGGGAGAAATCATCTGCCCTCTTCACCAATATCGATTTGATCTGGAAACAGGCCAATTGAGATCAGGGTATTGTGACGATCTTGCTATTTTCCCAAATGAACTTACTGATAATGGTTTAGAGATTACAATTCCCTGATTTTTTTACTAATTCAGTGCAATTTGGCTCCGTTTGGAACGGACCTTTCAACAGAAGTAAGGACTATTCCTCCTTCAGAAGATGTAAAACCTGTAACCAATACCTCCGACATAAAATCTGCAATTTGCCGTGGTTTCAAATTACAAACACATATAACTTGTCTTCCTACCAATTCATCGGGATGATAAAAATGAGTGATTTGAGCCGATGATTTTTTGATCCCAATGACAACTCCCAAATCAATCCAAATTTTGTAGGAGGGTTTTCGAGCTTTTTCGAAAGGTTCTACTTTGATAACAGTTCCAGCCCTCAACTCAATTTTGTCGAAATCTTCGTAGTCAATCGTTTGCATAGCCGATTTTTTTCCTATTTTTAGAAACATTTTACAACTCTTAGAGTTAACATCCTAAACATCCGATTTTAATAATGTTCGAAACCTCATCATTTTCTTTTAAGAAACTTGGAGTTTGTGTATGTGCTGTTGTGGGCATGTGCCTTTGGACAGAAGATGCTTTGGCCCAAGGTGAACAAGAAAAAGCAGAAATTGAGAATATCAGAAATATGGACAAACCAGCTTTAGAAGATCAAACTTCTTCTCAAGAGGCTGTTAGTTCAAAAATTAGTGCATCAAAGCAAACCCAGCCTGTCTTAAAAGCAACTGTGGTTCGTAAAGAAAATTTGACAAATGGAGAAGGAAAAAAAGTTGATCCATCATCAGCACCTTCTACTCTTTCATTTAACATGTTCCTCTACATCGTAGATAAGTTCAAAGCAGACTAAATTGTGTTTTTCTTATACAAAAAAGAAGAGGCCGTATTGCCTCTTTTTTTTATGCCCTTTTGTGTGATTTCAATCCTACAATTCTGCCACAAAAGTTTCTAATTCGCGGAGACTGATTACACCCTCGTAATAGGCTCTTCCGAATACCGCAGCTTTCACACCCATATCTCTTAGCTTTTTGAAATCATCTATTCCCCTTACTCCTCCACTCGCTGCAAGGTGGATTTCCGGAAAACGATCCAGAATTTCCTGATACAACTCAAAATTGGGTCCTTCCATTACTCCGTCTCGGGTGACATCTGAGCACTTCAGGTATTTCAATCCTCTTTCATAGAAAAACTCAATATGATCAAAAAGGTCAATTTCTGTTTTTTTCAGCCATCCCTTGATCTTGATTTTATGATCAATAGGATTTGTATCTGCCGCTAAATTGATTTTTTCTCTTCCAAATGATAAAAGGAACTGGGCAAATCGTTCAGGAAAATTAGCCGCTGCGGAAGCAATAGTTATTGTGGATGCCCCGAATTCGAAACATTTGATGACATCTCCTCCGGTTGAAATACCTCCTGTGAAATCAATCTTCAAATCAGTATAACCTGAAAAGGCTTCTAAAATATGATAGTTCTTAGGTTCACCTCTCCTCGCACCATCCAAATCAACCAAGTGAATCCTTTTGATTCCGATGGATTCAAATGCCTGAGCAACCTCAAGAGGGTTGTTAGATATAACCTCTTCAGTAGCAAAATCTCCTCGCTTTAAGCGAACACATTTACCATTTATCAACCAAATCGACGGGATTATCTCAAACATTTTTAATAGGATTTTCTCAAAATTAATAAACACCGGGTTTAAAAACCCTCCTTAAAGATAATAGAGCTCACCACTTTCACACTTCCAAGGGCTTTAAAACTTTTCATTTTTTTAAAACTATGGCTGAAAACGCGGATTTCAATTAAAAAAATACCTATTTATTTTCAAAAGCTCAACCTACCGATTTTACCATTTGATCCGGAAGCCCAAACCGATGCCTCCGCATGACCAAGTCGAACCGAATGAAATCCTTCCGTTGAAAAACTTGACCAGTTGATCCCTCCATCAATGGAAAAATCTGATCCTCCCGGCCCCACGGCTAAGACCCATTGGAATTCAGAGAAATAGACTACACCAGATCGATAACCTGCTGGGGATTGTTGGATTTTGACCCATTCTTTCCTTTCGGAAAGAAAAAGACCGGCGTTTCCAGACGCCGAATCAGGAAGTGCATAGTCTCCCCCAACACAAAAAATCTCGCCTTCCCCAATTTGAGTAATCGAAAAAATACCTTGTGTTGCCTCTCCCTGAACTAAAGGGCTTGAAAATTTCTCCCATGTTTCTCCCTCATCAGCGGATTTATACAAATTGGCTTCCTTCCCACCGCTTCCCAACCAAAGGTTACTGCCCTTTGCCAAAAGAGAACTCCCGCTTGCTGCAAATCCGGCTTCTCCCTCCACAGCCTCAGGCAAATTAGCCACAGGATACCAGCTCTCTCCCTGGTTGAGGGTCTGTAAAATCATCCATTTTCCATCTACGGGATCTCCAAACACGTAGCCTCTTTTCTCATCTGCAAAACTGATTCCGTCCAAAAATGCCTTTTCAGATTCTGTATGCTTCAAAATCCAGTTTTGTCCTCCGTCCGTTGTTTTATAAATCACAGCTGGTTGGCCTGCTGAAACTGCAATAGCGGTCAATGCATCAAACGCATGGATAGATCTGAAATCCACCGTGTCCAAACCAGCAATCACTCCATTCACCCAAGTTTTACCCCCGTCTACGGTTCGAAGCCATGTACCGCCACTTCCGCTTGCCCAGGCAATGTCAGGAGTCACTGCCGAAAGCCCTCTCAGAGAAGCTTCTACAGGAGTTTCTTTTATTTCCCAGCCAGAAGGTCTTTCTGAAATTGTTGGTTCTTGTTTACAGGAAAAAAGCGCCATCCCGAAGGACAGCGCTATCAAAATTTTGTTTCTCACTTTAATAGTATCAAACTATATCTACTTTTCTGTATGCTTCAATCAATGCTTTTTCTCCTTCTACTCCGGGAAGGGCATTGCCATGCTCCATTCCCATCACTCCTTTGAATCCTTTGGAATCGATGTATTTGAAAACATTCCCGTAGTGAATTTCGCCTGTTCCCGGTTCTTTTCTTCCCGGGTTGTCACCGATTTGAATGTACGCAATTTCACTCCAGGTTTTTTCCATCGTCGCAATCAGATTACCCTCATTGCGCTGCATATGATAAATATCGTACAAAATCTTGCAGCTTGGGCTTCCCACCGCTTTGCAGATCATATAACTCTGATCTGCGTGTCGAAGGAATAGATCCGGGTTGTCGCTGAGTGGCTCCAAAACCATCGTCAATCCATGCGGCTCCAAAATCTCAGCTCCTCTTTTGAGTGCTTCAATCACGTTCCCTGTTTGAACTCCCATTTGAAGGGTTCGATCGAAATATCCCGGAACTACTGTCATCCATTTGGCATTGACGCGTTTTGCAACCTCCACGGATTCCATGCAAGTTTTCAGAAAAGTATCTAAAAACTCCTGTTTTCCGGTTGTCAGAGACACTTTCCAGTTGTCACCACCCTCGACTACGAATACTCCCATTCTCATTCCCAGATCATTCAGCGTTTTGCCAATTAACTCCTGATCTGCAACGGATCTCTTCAGCATTCCATTGTCTTCCAAAGATCTGAATCCCTGATCCGCCATGAATTTCAGTTCATCCACAATTCCACCTGGAGCGGAATTTTTGAACATCCCGAAGTGCGGAGCAAAATCCATGTTGAAAGTTGGAGCAGCTTTATTTCCTGCGAAAGCAGGGATTGTCATCGCTCCCGAAAGTCCCAAAACGGTACTTCCCAAGCCCATTTTCTTTATAAATCCTCTTCTTTCCATCGGTTAGATCACTTTTGTTTTACCTGGAACTGCATGTGGATAGAATCCATCAGGACCTGGCATTAGCTTCGGGTTTGCGTCCCAAGCCAGTGTTTCAGGGAATAAATCAACTGTTCCATTCAATGCTTCCTCCCAAGTCAATGCCTTGCCTGAGTAAGTCGCATAGCGTCCCATGATGGCTGTCATCGTACTTTTCGCAGCATTTTCTGCATCTGCAAACTTGTATTCGCCTTTTACCAAAGCCGCCCAAAGTTCATCATGCTCTTGTTGATAAGGATTTGGCTGATTTTCCCGGTCGTGGGTATAAAGTGCATTCCCTTTCCAATCTGTCATCACTCCATGGTTTCCGGCACTTAGGTAAACCTTCCCTTTTGTGCCCTGGAAAGTTTCATCAACGCGATTAGTAGCTCCTGGGAAATGGCGGCATTCACTGTGAATAACTGATCCGTCCGCATAGGTAAACGTGATCACGTGGTGGTCAAAAATCTCACCATGTTCTTTTCCTGTTCTAATTTCTCTTCCTCCTGTCCCTTCTGCTTTTACAGGATAGCCTTGCTTCACCCAGTTGGCAATGTCAATGTTATGGACATGCTGCTCTGTGATATGATCTCCGCAAAGCCAGTTGAAGTAATACCAGTTTCTCATTTGGTACTCCATTTCAGTCATTTCCGGCTTTCTTTCACGTACCCAAACGCCTCCATCATTCCAGTAAACTTGTCCACCGGTGATGTCTCCGATAAGTCCGTCTTGAATTCTCTTGATCGTCTCTCTGTAATTATTTTGGTAGTGGCGCTGAAGGCCAACAACTACGTTCAGTTTCTTAGCTTTCGCAACTTCGGCAGCAGCCAATACTTTTCTGATTCCGGCGGCATCTGTTGCGACCGGCTTTTCCATAAAAATCTGCTTTCCTTGTCTTACCGCCTCCTCAAAATGAGAAGGCCTGAAACCCGGAGGCGATGCCAAAATCACTACATCAGCATCTGCAATTGCCTTCTTGTATCCATCAAAGCCTGTGTATTTTCTTTCCTCCGGCACATCCACTTTGTCCGCACCATATTTCTCCATTATTGGTTTATAGCTGTTGTCAAGACGATCTCGAAAAGCATCTGCCATCGCTACAAGTTTGATTGGATGACCTGTCTCAAAAGCCTGAAAAACGGCTCCTGTACCCCGGCCTCCACAGCCAATAACAGCAAGTTTCAGTTCGTTGGCTGGAGCTGCATAGGCTCCCGGAACTACAAAAGGAGAAGTCAACAATCCCCCCGTTACCAAGGCGGAGGTTTTGATAAAGTCTCTTCGAGAATTAGAATTGTTCATAGGTCGGTTGTTTATGGGTTAATAATCGGCAATTGGTGCTGTTGTATAATAAGTTTTGATTTCCTCCGGACTTGGCGGAATGAGTGGTCTCACCAGTCTCAATCCTAAGAAAGGAGCCTCCGGAAACCACCATTGACTTTTCGGAATCTGAGGATCAATCCTCTTCCAATCAGGCTTGGACATAAAGCGCCTCGAGGAACTCAATTCCACAGCGGGTGTTTGATAGCTTCCTCCCCGGACAACTCGAGGATACAGTTTCAAGGATGGATTGTTCGGATTTTCTTTTGAAGATTTAGCATAGAATGCCGGATCATATTGATCAGAAGTCCACTCCAGCACATTCCCATAGATATCGTATAGTCCCCAAGGATTTGGTTTCTTTTTCCCAACAGGTTGCGTAGTGGCTTGACTGTTTTCTTTCGTCCAGGCATATTCAGCTAGTTTGGATTCATCATTTCCGAAGAAAAAGCGATCAGTTGATCCGGCCCGGGAAGCAAATTCCCATTCCGCTTCGGTCGGGAGTCGGTAAAAAATCCCCGTTTTCAAATACAGCCAGTGACAATATTGGATAGCTCCGTATTGAGTCATTCCTATGGCAGGTTTCTCTTCTTTTCCCATCCCGAAAGTCATATCGAGATAGGGCAGACTTGGCCTGGTCATTCCGTCTACGATTGATCCGATTGGTTCTTCCGAAATCGCCAGTTCATAGTTTTTATCTAAAAACATTTCAAATGCATCCCATTTCACTTCGTGAGTTCCCATCCAAAATGCATCAAGTTTTACCTCATGAGCGGGTTTTTCGTCAGCATTTTTGGAAGCATCACTTCCCATTTTAAAAGTCCCTGCGGGAATAGGGGTCATGTCAAAAGTCACCTGAGTTCCCGGGATTTTCTGGGTATAGGCCTCAAAAAAAGAGTTTTCTAACTGAAAACTCATCAAAATAAAACCAGTTGCAGCTAAGTACTTTTTCATAGGTTGGGATGGGCGCAATTCTAAAATTAAATTAAGGTATTCTTAGCCTATTGAATAGATTCTTTTGATAAATGGTATTGGTATATCCTGATTCCTTCTTCTTTCAGATCGATCAGCAAATAATCATCCATTGCTTGAATAGCCCGGATCTCCCCTTTGATTGAAAGTCCGGATTGAATTGGATTGAGGTATTCAAATCCTCCTTTTCCATCTCCAAGCAAGACCATTCCATGATTCGAATCGTATCTGCCAAACTTCAGTTTTGAGAAAAGAAGGTTTCCTCCAATTACTACATCCAGATTGCCATCTCCATTGAGATCCACAGCCTCAGAAGCGAAAACAGGGGAAAACTGCACTTGAACGGGCAATGGTTTGTCTGTGAATTTTCCGGATGGTGCCAAAGCAAAATAGGAAGTTTTCAGGCGATTGATGAAAATAGAATTTGCACCCTCTCTTTGTTCCGGGGTAAATAAATTATCCATCGTAGCTTCAGAAAAGCTTTTGAAATTCAGGTATTTTTTTTTCAGAAAATTAACCTGACCCAGCACTTCATCCCGGCTTGCTGAGGGATATTTTTGACCCTGATTGAAGTATCCTAAAATCGCATCAACTGAACCATTCGAGTCAAAATCCTTGTACAAGAGCTCCATTGGTTCTTGATCACTTGCCCGCAGTTGGGTATTCAGTCCATGATTTCCGAGGAAAAGTTCAGGCAATCCATCCCGATCCCAATCTGCAATCAGGATCTCATTCCAATAACCAATTTCAAGCTTTTCAAAATAGGAAAGCGTCACATCTTCCCAGATTTTTCCTTTCTGGGAAAAGATCATCACAGGCATCGCATCCCCGACAAGAATTAATTCCAGATTGCCATCCTTATTTAAGTCAGCTGATTCTGAATCCGTAATCATCCCGAGATTTTTGAAGGATGGAGCCAACGTTTCGGTTTGATCGGTGAACTTTCCTTTTCCATCACCAATCCAAATTCTGCCTCCGGGAGACGTCGGATACTGACCGGGATTGACACGAGCACCTGCGAAAATATCAGAAGATCCGTCTCCATTGAAATCCAGGACATGGATCGATCCGGTAGGAAATCCCTCTTGAGGCAAAGCTCCTATCGCCAACATAAATTTGCCTTTGCCATCGTTCAGGTATAGCCTGTCCTGTAGCGCCTGATCTCCAAGTTGGAACTGATGGACTCCTCCGCTTCCAACCAAAAGATCCGGAAAGCCATCGCCATTTGCATCAAAACTTGCCGCGTCGCTGTCTTCAGAAATTGCTGACGCTACAAACGATGTTGAGTCAGATTTACCGAATTGCCCGGCTGATGTGCCAAAAAAGATTCTTCCGCTGATTCCTGCTCCACCGCCTACAAACAAATCTTTCTTCCCATCTCCATTGAAATCTTCCAGCACCATCGCTTTCCCATTTCCTGAAATTGCATGGCTAAGCAATGGTTGTCTTTTGAAATCATTTACGGGAATTCCAGCCGGAACTTTCAGATTTGCAGTAGTAGTCAACAATGCTTTTACGGAAGGCTGTTTTGCACTTCCACCTTTTTTCGCATCGATTTGAAGAATTGTGATTGTTTGATTTGCAGGAATATCATTCAACATGGAGACTTTTCCGCCAGGCCAAAGGACATGGACAGAGTCGGCTTTTTCATCTTTTCCCAAGCCAAAAAGTAAAACCGGGGAAACTGAAGATTGGTAGCCTCGATAGAGATTTTGGTCCTGAACCTGAATTTTCCCTTTTGAAAAGATTTTTACCATCGCTCCCTGGCCCAGGGTGTTTTGGTTTTCTCCCGCCAATTTGATCTTTAGGAAATTTCCTTTCTGCTTTTGCACAGCAAGATTTTCATAGACAAAAGCCGGAGAATTAATATTATTGACAATCAGTTCGAGGTCACCATCATTGTCCAAATCAGAATAAGCCGCGCCGCTGCTGTTGGAGCTTTGCGTCAGTCCCCAGGAATTAGAGACGTTTTCAAAAGTCAAGTCACCCTTATTGTTGAAAGTGTAATTAGTCAGGTTGGACGAAGTCATTGATTTCACCAAGTTGAGCAAATCTTCACGCTTGAGTTGCCCGCCGGATGTCCGGACATAATCATCCATGTATTTCAGGAAGTCCTGATTATTGTAATCCCGCAAATAGCCATTGGTGACATAGAGATCCTTCCAGCCGTCATTGTCCAGATCTGCAAAAAGAGCCGACCAACTCCAGTCCGTATTTGAAATACCCGAAAGCTGCCCGATTTCCTGAAAGGAGCCATTTCCCGTATTCAGGTGCAACATGTTTCGCATGTATTGGTAGTGAAAACCGCGATCCACATTGAGTTGGAAAAGCTCAAAATTGTCCGGAGAAAGCAATTGCTTTTGACGCTGATTTCCTTCCGGAAGCATATCCAGCGTGAAAATATCCAGCAACCCATCGTTGTTGATATCAGCAATGTCGTTACCCATGGAAAAATGCGAAACATGGTCTAGTAAAGTCCGGATTTCATCCTTGAAGGTTCCGTTCTTTTGGTTGATATAGAGGTAATCAGGGATCGTGTAATCATTGCCAATGTAGATATCCGGCCATCCATCGGCATTGATATCTGCGACAGAAACACCCAACCCATAGGAGAGGCTCGAACTTGATATTCCAGCTTTTTCGGTCACTTCTGTGAATTTCCCATTTCGGTTTTCAAAGAGTTGAGAACCCGCCTCATGTTTTTCTTTCAGTAATGTTTTGGTGACTGTAGCGTCATGGTTCTGGACTGATTTGGTATTGTGATTCAGGAGGAAAAGGTCCAAATCTCCATCCAGATCATAGTCGAAAAAGCTTGCAGAAGTACTTGGAGAGGAAGATGCGATCCCATATTCTTCAGCCATTTCTTTGAAAGCAGGGATGCCATTGGCATCATTTCCCTGATTTACAAAAAGTTGATTTTTCCGTTTTTCCGGAGGCAAATTTCCAGAGTAACACTGATAAATGTCCAGTTTTTGGTCGCCATTGATATCCATGAATACTACTCCTGTTTTCCAGGGACCTTGTCTACCAGAAACACCGGCAGGTTGAGCTATTTCAGTGAATTTAAGTTTACCCTGATTGAGGTAAAGCTGGTTTTCGCCCACGTTGGCGGAAAAATAAATATCATCTAGTCCATCCTGATTTAAATCCCCAACTGCTACCCCACCACCATTGTAGAGATATTCATACATCAGGACATTTAGATTGAGGTTTTCCTCTATGGTATTCGAAAAAGTAATCCCTGTTTGATCTTTACTCAGCAACTGAAATAAAGGTGGCTCGGCAGGTGCTTCAGATACTTGTGGATTCTTTTCAGATGGACCACAGGAAATCAATTGGGCAATAATAACCAGGAAAACAGGGAGGGTGATTTTTTGCATAAAAGAAATAATCTAAGCCATCTCAATAGGAGATGGCCTAGATCAAATTTAGAAAGAAAGAATACTATTAGTATCCCGGGTTTTGAATCAACAGTTTGTTTCTGTTCATCTCATCCCTGTGAATTGGCAATAAATAAAGCTTATCCACCCAAGCCCGGTTTTCTTTACCCGGATCCATTTCAATCACTTTATATACATAGTTGTAGTATTCAGTATCGTATTTGTACACTGAAAGGGATTTACCATCTTTCAAAGTACCTGTGATGCTGATACCATTTGCTTTTCTACCGAGTGTTGACTCTGCGATCATCCATCTTCTGACATCATGATATCGCTGCTCTTCGTAAGCCATTTCAATACGTCTTTCATTTCTGTATCGATTTTTCAAGGCTTCACCTGAATCTGTGATTGCCGGCATGCCTACTCTGAATCGAATCTGGTTGAGCCAGTTTCTTGCCTCAACTTCTTGTCCTAATTCGATGGAAGCTTCTACGTAGTTAAGAACTGCTTCGGTATATCTCAAAACAGGCCAAGGAACTTGCTGCCAGGTATTTTGATCCACAATAGCAGGATTAGCATCAGTGAATTTTCTGATGTAATACCCTGTATAGCTACCATTCCAGTCTTCAATCGAGGAGTTTCTGGTATCCAATCCAAAATGGGTCACTTTCGCACCGGAAGAATTGACTACATCATATCTTCCTGTCTGAATTTGTCCCAATGGATCCTTTGGAGAATTGGCGGATGATCTTGGCTTCCACTGAGATCCATCGTAAAGAATAGATGCATAGAATCGGGCATCTCTATTCTTGTAAGGAGCTTTAGCATGTTCTTCATTCTGCCAGGAGAATTTGGTACCATCCATCATTTCATAATCGTCAACCAATAATTGTACAGGAGTATTTCCTGCCCAGTTATTATATCCGTTTGGACCATTGAAAAGACCTTGTCTTCCACCGTTTTCAGTCTTGGCATTGATGAAATATCTTCCTAAAAGAATTTCTTTTTCACCACCACTTCTTGCCATTGAGTTATTGATATAATTCTGAATACCCACTTCGCGGCTTACCGGACCGGAAAGTCCCATTTGATTTCCAGTAGTCATGTCAAGTACAGCCTTTGCCGCAGCTTGGGCTTTCTGCCAACGCTCCGTTCTGTTACCACTTGTATAGGCTATAAATTCAATGTTAGAATAACTGGCTAAAACAGGAGATTTGGCCTTTGCAGTAGAAGCATCATGTAAGTCACTGGCTGCGTAAAGCAAAACTCTGGCTTTAAGTGCCAATGCAGAAATCTCATTTGCTCTGCCGCTTATTGTAGACTTTCCTTTCAAAAGAGCCGCTGCTTCATCCAAATCTTTCACCATGAAATTGACAACTTCCTCGTACTTGTTTCTTGGAACATCGTAAGTCTCTTCACCTAACTCGTAGGGTCTCTCCAGAATAGGCACTCCACCATAATATCTCGACAGTTGTTGGTAGTAATAAGCCCGCAAAAACTTTGCTTCACCCATCAATCTATCAACAATACCACCTGTATTTGGGAACTGTGGTGTGGTCAATTGTTCAATAGCAATATTGGCAGCACGTATACGATTAAACATTGCCGGCCATGTGATCGTATTATTCACCCAACCAATATCTGCAGGATTTGAACGCCCTTCGGTAATAGTAGTGATCCCGCGACCAGGGTGGGTAAACATGGCTTCGTCTGTTAAGGATGCAAGCATTTGCTCATCAAATCCCCCTTGACCAAAGCCTTGATAAATTCCTACCACAAAAGCTTGTGAAAGGGCAGGATCCGACCAAACACTGGCTTCTGATACTTCGCCTAAAGGTCGAGTATCCAGGAAATCATCATTACAACTTGTTAATGAAAAACAAGCGACTAAAAGAGCGGCTAGATATTTATTAATATTTTTCATAAGTATCAAATTTAGAAAGTAACTGATAAACCGGTGCTTATGACTCTTGCCTGTGGATAGTACTGGCCTGTAGCGCTGACAGTTTCTGGATCATACACATTCAGCTTATCCCATGTCAACAAGTTGAGACCATTTACATAGACACGAAGATTTCCGACACCAATCTTCTCAGAAAGATGAGCAGGAAGATTGTAACCGATTTCCATGTTTTTCAATCTCAGATAATCATTGCTTCTGAACCAGTATGTGTTACCACCTGAATAGTATTGGTCGCTTCTGTTTGCAATTCTAGGATGCTCGCTGCTTGGATTATCAACAGTCCAACGGTTGTCATAGATATCCAACAGATAGTTACCGATATTTCCTGATTCACCGGCACTTACGTACTGCTTAGCACCAAGTGCACCCTGGAAAAGGATAGACATGTCGAAATTCTTCCAGCTAGCAGTCATATTCAGACCTCCCTGAAACAATGGAATGTCGTTGTTATCCATTCTTACCTGGTCATCCGGAGTGATTTTACCATCTCCATTGAAGTCTTGGTATTTCATGTCACCAGGTCTCAGCGTTTTTACGATTGAGGTATAATCCAAAGGATTAGAATTGATTTCTTCCTGATTTTTAAATACTCCATCATACTGATAAACCAGGAAGGTGTTCATAGGCTTTCCGGTTGATTTTTGCCATTCAGGAGCTCCCGGGGCTTCGTCCCAGAATAAGATTTTGTTCTTGGCATAACCTCCATTAATGCTCACGGAATAATTAAACTCGCCCGCATTTCCTCTGTATCCCATGTTTAAATCAAAGCCTTTGTTTTCTACCTCCCCGATGTTCTCAGCAGGCAAAGTCAAACCTGTACTTTGTGGAACTGAGGCATTTTTTCTCCAAAGGATTTGAGTTCTCAAGTTGTAAAACAAGTCAAATTCGAAGAAAACTTTTCCTTGTAACAATTGACCCTCGAAACCTAAATTGGAATTGTTTGCCACTTCCCAAGTGATTCCTGTATTTGGAATACGATTTTCAAATAAGGTTTTGGTTTCAGAGTTGTTTGTAATGTAAGAGCTGAATCCATAAGTAGAAAGAAATTGATACTCCTGAAGGACTCCACCAAAGAAAATCTGGTCATTACCCAACTGTCCCCATGAACCTCTGATTTTGAAGAAGTCGAACGTTTTACCTAAGGAGTTTTTCCAGAAATCTTCTTCAGAAACTACCCATCCAAGCATGACGCCCGGGAAGAAACCATAGCGTGTTTCCTCAGGGAAGATGTACGAACCGTCGTATCTCCAAAGGAATTCTGCAAGATATTTCTCTTTATAGTTATAAGAAACCCGACCGAAGTAATTCAGACGAGCTCTTTCAAAAGCTCCACCACCGTTGTTTTTCTCCAAGTCACCACCTGCAAACATCTCGTCAATGGCAGGAGAGATATAATATCTTCTGAATGCATTGAAGTTATTTCCTTCAACAGTCTCCTTATTGAAACCTGCCAAAATAGAAATCGTGTGATCCTGAGCAATTACTTTGTCATAAGAGGCAACAGCACCTACCAGAAGATTAAGCACATTTGAATTTGATTGAGTTAATCTTGGTTCTGCCGGACCTCTTTTACTTGGAACCAAAACAGGAGTCACCCCATCTGCCTCAAATCCGGTCCCTCTTTCATAGAGTGTCCAAGGAATCTCCCATCGCTTGGTGTTCTGCATTGTTTTGTCCACAGATGCAGTTCCGGTGATTTTCAGACCCTCTACACCAGGGATTTTGAATTCAATTGATCCGTTAGATTGGAAATAATCTCGCACATCACGATCATAACCGGTTTGGTCGGTCGTGATCACAACCGGGTTTTCACCATTTTCAATATCCGGTCCGGGAAGGCCATTTGGCCAGTAGGCAGGCTGATTTGGCTTACCTCTCATTTGCATACGGAAAATCGCTCCTGCACCTCTGGTAGGGAAGAATCTGAATTCTTCTCTCGCCAAAACGCCTAAACTTACTTTCACATACTTGTTAACATTGGCATCCAGATTTATTCTGAAGTCATACTGCTTGAAACCCGTCGCAGAGTTCTTGTAATAACCATCTTGATTTTGGTATCCCAATGAAGTTAAATATTTCACATTTTCGCTACCACCAACAAGCTGAACATTGTATTTTGATTGGGGTGACCAGGTTTTCAATGTTTCAGAATACCAGTCAGTATTTGGGTGTCCCCAAGGATCCGATCCATTTCTATACAATTCCAAATCTTCAGGCTTGTAAGGAGCATTTCGAACCGTACCATTAGGTCTGGTGAATTTTCCACTGGTCTTATATGCCTGGTTGGCAGCATCCCACTCACTTACCGGTAACCCATAAATATCGAGTTCATTTAGCATCTCTGCGTATTGAGCTGCATCTGCCAAATCAGGTACTACTGTAGGCTGAGCCCAACCCTGATTTACTTGGAAAGTAAGTTCTGGCTTTCCTACAATACCGCGCTTTGTTGTTACGAGAATTACGCCATTTGCTGCTCTGGAACCGTAAATGGCTGCAGAGGCATCTTTCAATACAGAAATACTTTCGATGTCATTTGGATTAAGTCTGTCCAAACCTCCTGCCCGGGCAGGAATACCATCGATTACAATTAATGCATCGTTATTTCCCAAAGTATTTGAACCCCTGATTCTGATACCTGCACCATCATAACCCGGCTCACCACTGCGGTTTACAGCAACGACACCGGCCATTCTACCTGCAATAGAGTTAGTAAGGTTCATTGCAGGAGATTTTGTCAGTTCCTTTCCTTTAACGGTTGCAACAGAACCAGTAATGGTTTCCTTTTTTTGCTCACCATAACCTACCACAATCACTTCCTCAAGTGATTTCATGTCAGGTTTTAAGACTAAATCATAGTTATTGCTACTTCCAATCGGAACTTCCAATGATTCAAAACCAATGAAAGAAAGGATTAAGACCGCATTTTGATCAGCGACATTGATTTTAAACTTTCCATCGACATCAGTAACAGTTCCGGAGGTTGTTCCTTTAATAAGGACCGAAACACCTGGCAGAGGCAAGTTATCTTCCCCTGAAATTACAACCCCAGACACCTCCCGGCTCTGGGCGAATACCGTCGCAACAATGCTCAGGCATAGTAAAATAGTTAAGCTAAATAGCTTTAACAGGTTAATTTTTATCATAGGTGGGATTTTTGGGTTAGTGAATGAATGATAAACCAAATCCAATCTCAGTATAATAAAAAGTAAAATCTCACTGTTTTAAGCTAATTTCTGACTGTATTTTGCTGTATTAGACTAAAAATTCAAAATATTATTTTATTATTTAGGAATCTATCAAAATAGCCTTTGAAAAATCCATTAATTTAATCTATAAATCTTATTTAAAATTTAAAGGGGTTTTGGTTCAAGTTTTACCCTGATTCGAGTTGGAATTAAAGTCTTCCTACCACCTCTTTTTTAGGGATTTTGATTGACCACATCCCTCTTAGATCTCCGACTTTATGGCCTTTTGCTTTGTCAGAAGGATAGAGAGAATTTATTTCAGCAAGCGTTTTGGTGTCTATATCTTTATCCGGGTCTCCGTGACAGCTCAAACAAAAAGCTCCGGGAATTACAATGGCTTTCGTATATAAGTAAACTTCTCCCCCCTCTATTTTTTGAATGTTAGGGTCATTCTTTAATCCATTTTCTGCATTGTATTCGTAGGCATCCAAAATTTTCGCTTCATCAACATCCGGTTGATCTGCCGGATTTCGATACCGATTTGATGCCCTTCGGATCGTCACTCCATGTTTTTCGCTTACCGTTTTCAATATCGGCAATGCCTCAACATTACAAAATCCGATCGCCCCGGCAACTCCTTTTTCTTCGATTGCTTTTTGCAGATTGGAAATAAGCTGTTTTTGCGCTTCCGTACTGATTGAGTCTCCCCAGATCATTGCCTCCTGAATTATCTCCGATTCTGAAAGCTTTTTAACTTCCATATTTTTGTTAACCGCATCAAAAACTTCCTTTGAAACTCGCTCCTGAGGGCCACAGGCTTGCGAGCCAAAAATTATAAGGAAAATATAAATCCCGTTTTTCATTTACCTATAAGTTAGACTTTGGTTTAAATCTACAAATCTCAGCCCGATATAAGAGCCCCCATTAACCTATTTTGGTAAATTGAAACCCTTTCCTGATACCAACCAAGTTTGACAAACCGGGAAAACGGTTATTTTTGTTTAGAATCCTGAATAATTAGAATGCATAAAATTTTAGGTCTGTTTTTTTTGGGAATGCTGGCGAGCTCAACGCTACTCGCTCAAACCTGGACAAGGATGCAAAGTTGGGGCTTAGACTTCGAGTCGGTCGTCTGGGTGGATTCAAACCTTGGATTTGCCGCCGGTGAAAAACTCCTAGTCCGAAGTAAAGACGGTGGAAATACCTGGGAAGAACTTGGCTCCATACCTGATGTGAGATTTTTTGACATCACTTTTCAGGATCAAAATCTCGGGGTTGCGGTCGGTGAAAATGGAGTAATTCTACGCACTCAAAATGGCGGGGATACCTGGACCAATATTCTTTCCGGAGTGACTGAAGACTTGTACAGCATTGCCTTTTCGAAAGAAAATCACTTCGTCGCAATAGGTGAAAATGGGAGAATACTTCGATCTACAAATGGAGGAATTAATTGGACATCACAAAATTCAGGCGTATCACTTCAGTTAAACGACCTGAATTTTTTCAATCCTTCTGTAGGTTTTGTAGCGGCGAATGAAGGCAAAATCCTTAAAACTTTGGATGGAGGTATCACGTGGATCCTTATCAATACGCTGTCAAATCAAAATCTGAATGGCATAATCTTTTCCTCGGAACTGATCGGTTATGCGGCTGGTGAGGGGGGATTGGTTACAAAAACTGTCGACGGTGGCCAAAATTGGACGCAACTTATTACAGGCGTGACAGTTTCCCTCAAAAAAATATCAATCAGCCCTCTTGATGTCAGGATTATTGTTGCCGTCGGTGATGGAGCTACTTCAATCAGATCTGCAAATTCCGGGACGGCTTTCGCCAAAGCAAATCTTGGAACGGGTAATCTTCGGAACTTAAAATCAATTTCCTTTAAGCCAACCTCGAACTTAGCTTTTGCAACCGGACAGGATGGGTATTTAATTTCCTCAACAAATGCAGGAACCAGCTGGACTCAAAGGCTGGCCGGAATTCGAAATGATTTTACTGTCACCGATTTCAAATCAAACCTTTTTGGATTCATTGGAGGACAAAGCGGAGCAATGTATGTTACTTCAAATGGGGGAGTTAGCTTGATTAGCAGGCCTATTCCTGAACCCATTCCAATTGTCTCGATGGATTTTTGGAACACTGGTTTTGGGTATGTTTCCAGTCAATCGGGAAAAATATTCCGAACTGGAAATACCGGCACAAACTGGGTTCCAGTACCGGCACAAACTAGTGAAACCATCACTGGATTTTACCTTTTTGCACCCTCTGTAGCATACCTTACCGGAACAAATGGCTACATCGCAAGATCATTTGATTCAGGAGGAACCTGGGATTCTAAAATTGAGACCAATACTAAAGAAAACCTGAGAGATGTAACTTATTTTGATTTTCAGACTGGTTTTTCAATCGGAGATAATGGTCAGATCAGCTGGACTTTTGGTGGAAATGTATGGGAAAATCTTCCAAAATTAACGGATGAAAATCTGATTGCTCTTTCCAAGACAGACTCCACGACTGCGATCATTGTTGGAAATAAAGGTGTGATTCTCAAGTCAACAGATATGGCCAAAACTTGGAAAAGAATCCAAATTGGAGAAACAAAAAATTTGAATTCAGTCGATTTTTGGGATAAAAACATTGGCTTTATTGCGGGGGATGGAGGATTAACACTTCAGACAAAAGACGGTGGGGAGACCTGGGTTAAGATCCCAAGCGGAACAACCCGAAATCTTACCAGTATAAGCGCTGGCAATTCTGTTGCAGCTTTTGCAGTTGGCGATGACGGAACACTTCTCAATTATACCTGTATTACACCGGCAGGATTGAGTCAAATCAGCGGCAACGGTTTGAGCTGTTTCAATTTAGAAACCTATAAGATTAATGACCAGAATCTTCCCGGATCCGAAATCGTCTGGAGAGCGGATGGAGGTGAGATCATTTCAGGACAAGGAACCCAAGAGATTCAGGTTCTTTGGTCAAAATCCGGCCGAAACGGAGTATATGTAAGCAGAGAAAACTTCTGTGGAAA
The DNA here is from genome assembly GCA_029945945.1 of Algoriphagus sp. Classification (GTDB taxonomy): domain Bacteria; phylum Bacteroidota; class Bacteroidia; order Cytophagales; family Cyclobacteriaceae; genus Algoriphagus. The sequence continues at coordinate 394,953 of JAQSDM010000011.1, forward strand.
CGGGGAGACTTCTTTTTTGGAAGTCTTAGTTGCCGAGCTCCCTGATACAACACAGGAAATCCAGGGGGAGGGCTCAGCATGCAAAGCGCAGCCATACGTCTATACTCTTCCAAACGTAGAAGGCGTCACCTATAAATGGGAGACGACTGGTGGTAAAATTATTTCCGGCCAAGACTCACCAAGTGTTACGGTGGAATGGGAAATAACAGGTGAGCAACAACTTTTTGCTATTCCACAGAATAGATGCGGTCAAGCTGAACCTGTCATAAAACCTGTTTCAGTAAATGCGGCACCGGCTAAACCCGGAGAAATAAAGGGAGAAGCTCAAGTGGGCCTTGGAGAGAACTTCTACAATATCACCGGAGAAGATGGCATTAATTACCAATGGAAAATCGACAACCTAGGGGGCAGAATCATCGAAGGGCAGGGCACTTCATCTGTAAAAGTAATTTGGCAGCAAGAAGGCGATTTCAATCTGAGCGTTACTCCTTTGAACATTTGTAACGAAGGGGAGGCCAGAATCCTCAAAGTAAATGTGAACGTAATTACTAGCCTTCCCGAACTGAATCCTGATGGAAAATCTTTGAAAATTTATCCAAATCCGGGTTTTGGGGATTTGATTATTGAATCAGAAATCCTTTGGTCTTGGCAGGGAATTATTCTAATAAATGCCTTGGGACAGGAATTCAGATCCGTCGAAATTCAATCCGGGCAACGTGAAATCAATCTTAATCAATTGCCCAAGGGCCTGGTAGTCCTGCGATTTCACAACAGCAAGGGATTTTTCTATCGTAAAGTGGTCGTAAAGTAGAAATAGAAGAATCTTATTCTTCGTCCCTGATCATTACATACTGGAAAATATCCCCAACTGTGCCTTGCTTGATATAGGCTTTTTTCAGAATAGCTTCCGGAATGTAACCTGCTTTTTCCAGCACATTCATAGATTGGCCATTGTAATCATATACCTGGGCGAAAATCCGCTGAATATCGAATTTCTCAAAAATGTATTTGGTGTAGATTTTTACAGCCTCTGTCGCAATTCCTTTTCCCCAGAATGATTCAGCCACCCAAAACCCTAATTCCATATTAGTCCTGAGCTCATCCTTGCCGCGCTCAGAACCAATTGTTCCTGCCAATTTTCCATCAAATTCGATAGCGAAGTTTTGAGCAGGATTAAATTTCTGATTGTGCTCGATCCAATGCCTTGCGTCATGAATTGTGTAGGGCTGAGGAAAACTATCCCTCAGATTCATGGCTATTTTTGGGTTGTTGGCAAGGGGATAGAGCTGATGAAAATGGCCTTCGTGCCAGCTCACCAAACTGATTTCTCTTTCTCCTGCTAGTATCATAATTGGAATAGGTTAATTCTTCAAGTTAATAGGGTAATCTCACAAACAATAAGATTTCAAAGAAAATTAAGCAATAGTCTTGCCTAATCTTCAATACCTCCGGCCTGCATTTTTTCGAGGTTCTCAGCGAATCTGAGGGCAGAAATAAAGTCGCCAATATTTCCATCCATCACATCGGGGAGATTGTAAACAGTTTTGTTGATGCGGTGGTCAGTAACCCGGGATTGTGAGTAATTGTATGTTCTGATTTTATCAGACCTATCTCCGCTGCCTACCATCGACTTACGCTGAGCACCGACGGCGTCATTATGCTTTGCAAGTTCAATTTCGTAGAGCCTTGATCGAAGTACTTTGAGTGCTTTTTCGAAGTTTTTTATCTGAGATTTCTCATCCTGACAGGTCACCACCAAACCAGATGGAATATGTGTCAAACGAACAGCCGAATAGGTTGTGTTTACTGATTGACCACCCGGACCGGAGGAGCAATAAGTATCTTTTCGTACATCATTCATATCGATGTTAACTTCGACTTCGTCCATTTCAGGCAAAACAGCAACTGTAGCCGCAGACGTATGAACTCTTCCCTGGGACTCGGTTGCCGGCACACGCTGGACTCTGTGCACACCTGATTCATACTTCATCATTCCATAAACATCCGATCCAGAGATGGTTGCGATGATTTCTTTATATCCACCTGCAGACCCAAAAGTCAAATCAAGAACAGTCAATTTCCAACCTTGCATCTCGCAAAATCGCTGGTACATTCGGAATAAATCTCCGGCAAAAATTGACGCTTCATCTCCCCCTGTTCCTCCACGGATTTCCAGAATGCAATCTTTGGAATCATTTGGATCTTTAGGAATTAGTAACTGCTTCAGCTCCTCTTCTAAAACTTCTTTTCTGGCTCTCTGCTCATCCAATTCAGTTTTGGCCATTTCCCGAAACTCAGGATCTTTTTCTTTATCCAAAATCTCCTTGGAGCTGGTAATATTTTGAAGTACCAGGTTGTATTCATCATACGCACGGACTACCTTTTCGAGGTCTTTATACTCTTTAGTCAATTTAGCGTATTTGCTCATATCCGACATCGAATCCGGCATAATGATCAATTGACCTATTTCTTCAAATCGTTCTTTAATCGATTGTAATTTATCGAGCATGTTTTTTCCTTAGCTATGCAAAAATAAGGATTTTATCCGCAGGTCAGTTGTCGGGATTTCATCCTGGCCTTCTTCTTTGATTACAAACAGAAAAAAATCAGTCTTTATCTTAAGAAAAAGAGATACTTGCTTCTTTTAATATTTGCTTCCCTATTCAATTTCCAAGGTGAGCAAGAAAGTCCTTCAAGTGATTGTGTTGATCCGGATAAAATCGACGAAAAAGCAGTTTGTTAAGAAATCTAGGCTTCAGCCTGCGATTGTGATGGAAAAACTTATCCCAATAATTGTTTTGCGGGTGCCTCCGGCTTGCTCGGCCGGGAAATGGGAATTTGTGAATAAAAGAAAAGGCCCCGGTTGGGGCCTTTTCTTTTATTCTACAGTTACTGATTTTGCCAAGTTTCTCGGCTGGTCTACGTTACATCCTCTCATCACAGCAATATGATAAGAAAGCAATTGAAGAGGAACAACTGCAACTAGCGGAGTGAAAGCTTCATGAGTAGCCGGAATTTCAATCACATGATCAGCCAACGCCTTAACGCTGGTATCACCTTCAGTCACAACGGCGATTATTTTCCCTTTTCTTGCTTTTACTTCCTGAATATTGCTCACCACTTTTTCGTAAGAGCTATCCTGAGTTGCAATGAAGACAACTGGCATCTCCTCATCTATCAATGCAATCGGGCCATGCTTCATTTCTGCAGCAGGGTATCCTTCAGCGTGGATATATGAAATTTCCTTCAACTTTAATGCTCCTTCCAAAGCAACCGGGAAATTGTACCCACGACCAAGATAAAGTGCGTTCGTTACATCTTTATATTCAGCAGCTATTGCCTTGATTTTCTCATTTGATTGAAGCGCCTTTTCCACTTTCGCAGGGATAGCTGCGAGCTCATGAAGCAATTGGATGTAGCGGTTTTCAGGAAGTGTTCCTCTCTGATACCCTAATTTCAGGGCCATCATTGCTAAAACTGAAATCTGGGCGGTAAATGCTTTGGTGGAAGCTACACCGATTTCGGGTCCGGCGTGAGTGTATGATCCGGCATGTGTTGCACGGGGAATCGAAGACCCAACCACATTACAAACTCCAAAAATGGTAGCTCCTTTAGATTTGGCCAGCTCAATAGCGGCAAGAGTATCCGCAGTTTCCCCAGATTGGGAAATAGCAATCACAAAGTCTTTTTCGCTTAAAACGGGATTTCTGTATCGAAATTCAGAAGCATATTCTACTTCAACCGGTACCCGGGCAAATTCTTCGAATAAATACTCTGCTACCAATCCGGCATGCCATGAAGTCCCGCAAGCAGTGATAATGATTCGCTCCGCATTCTGAAACTTATTCATGTAATCTCTCAATCCTCCGAGGACCAATCTGCCTGATTTGGCATCCAATCGACCTCGAAGACAGTCCGCAATTGACTTTGGTTGCTCAAAAATCTCCTTAAGCATAAAATGCTCATAGCCTCCTTTTTCAATTGCTTCAAGCTCCATTTCGAGCTTGGTTATGTATGGATTGGTGGCAACGTTTTCAATAGTCTTGATCTGGAGCTTATTGTTTCTTATTACAGCAATTTCGTAATCGTCAAGATAAACCACCTTGTTAGTATACTCAATAATTGGCGTTGCATCTGAAGCGAGGAAATACTCATCCTCTCCAACTCCGATCACCAAAGGTGAACCCTTTCTGGCGGCAATTAGTGTGTCAGGCTCTTCCATATTAATCAAAACGATCGCATAGGCTCCTACCACTTTATGCAACGCCAGTCGAAGAGCTTCTTCGAGGCTACATTTATTTTGCGTGTAGATGTCCTCGATAAACTTTACAAATACTTCTGTATCAGTATCGCTCTGAAAAGTGTATCCCTTCATTTGAAGATCCTTTTTCAACACCTCATAGTTCTCTATGATCCCATTGTGGATCATGGCAAACTTCTCCGAAGAGGAATAATGAGGATGCGCATTAACATCATTAGGCTCTCCGTGAGTGGCCCAACGAGTATGCCCGATACCTATTTTGGATTTTAGGTCAGGACTGGATTCCAGAAATTTCTCAAGCTCGGAAACCTTCCCTTTCTTTTTATAAATACTCAAACCATTGTGATCCAACAAGGCTACACCAGCACTATCGTACCCTCTGTATTCTAACCTTTTGAGACCTTTGATGATGATAGGCAAAGCTTCTTGTTGCCCAACGTATGCTACAATTCCACACATATTGAAAAATTCTTAATCTTTAGATGAACTTGGACAAAGAAACAGCATTCGTGCCAAAAAAAATAATCCACTTCCTTAAAAAGAGGAAGTGGATAAGAACAACTTTTCTGAAATCGATTGAGTTACCTGGTTTTGGAATAAATAACCTTGACTTTTATTTTACTCTTATCAACCAAAAACTGTCTGAAAGATCTTTTGAAGTCATCACCGGGTGAATCCTGATAGGGAGTATCCGCATAAAGAAGCCAATCTTTCCTCACTATTTTATCCCTTAATAACGCATTGAGATGTGAGGTGATGGGCATCAGAAATATTTTCTTTTCAACATCATAGGTAGCTACCGCGGGAGCAATGAAAGATGGCTGTTCGTTTCCATCAGCATCAAGATCAGTTTGAGGTTGACCATCTGCCTGAACAGTCAACGGTTGACTATCGCTTGGTCTGCTAATGACCTCATTTGTATTATCCGTAAAATAAGCTGTAAGCCATGGAAGAGGAGTTTGTCCTTCGGACAATGGTTCTATTTCTCCGATGACCATATCTGCCTGATTGAAAGTAACCCCACTAAGTGTATCCAAAAAGGCGTCTAACGGGCTTGTATCCAACTTGATTACCATCCCTAAATTAGCTTTCATTCCGACGAGGGGTCCAACATCGAAGTTTTTCCCTTTTTCGGTTACAGTTTGAGTAGGAGTACCCGATCTGTCGCTCTTGACACCGTTAAAACTTCTTGAAGAAGCAGTTGAAATCTGATATTCTATTGAGGATGTATCGCCTGAATAATGGTAGTAAAAAAGTATCCCAGTATCATATCCTAATGAAATACCAGCAGTTGTATTATCTCCTTCTCTCGCTTTAACAGCTATACCCGGAAAATACTTCCTGAAACTAAACAGATCATTAAATTCATTTCCTGACTGCATTTTCCCAAATAGCTCTATGGCAAATGCCTCGTTAACGGGAAAAAATACCGTTGTATCTTTTACTTCTCCAAATTCTATAGTTCCTGATGAAAATGGAGCGGATTCGAAAAGAAGTTCATCATAATTATAATAAACCGTATCCAGAAAGGGCTCAGCAAGCTCATGAATCGAGTAATATTTAGGCTTATCCAAGTCAGCACCGTTGACACTTACGATTTCCATGCTGAACAAGACAGAGTCTAGAATAGCATCTGCACGTGGCCTATCATCTGTTGCATCAATATATAATCTTGAATAACCAATACCCTCAGTTTTACCAAAAAACGGATCTTCTTCGTTTCCAACTATCAGGACACCCTGATTTGTTGTATTAAAAGAATCCAGCAACACAACTTGAGCTGGAAATTCAAACTCCACGAAAAACACGCCAATTTGGTTGTTTCCCGGAGCGAGTTCTATTCCAACTACAGCCGGATCACTGCACGAACTGATAAGAAATGTGGACAAGATGGCCCCAAAGGCCAATTTAACCTGCGAGATTAGTGTAAATGTCGAAAAGCTCTTCATGAGCTTGTTCTTCTGATTCAATGCTGATTTCAAACTTCTTGTCTTTTGAGAAATCCTCTATTAGTTGGGTTAGTTCTGCAGAAACTTCACTGCCTTTCACTACCAAGTCGGCGTACTCCATGCCTATCTTGATAAAGCCAGTAAAGTCTTTGCTTTTCAAAGGTGCTAAAATAGCGTCATCAATATCCACCATCTTAACCTTGTTTAACAAATCGTCGCCAAAGGTATGAGAAAATCCATTGTTATAAATCGCAAACACGGATTTCGTGTCTTTGAATAGGGGCTCATTTTTATAAGTTGTTTTCAGATACATAGGTATCAAACTGGTCATCCAATCGTTACAATGAACGATGTCCGGAGCCCAACCAAGTTTTTTCACTGTTTCAATTACGCCTTTGCAAAAGAAAATTGCTCGCTCGTCATTGTCTTCATAAAACTTCTCATGCTTGTCATGGAAGACATGCTTTCGTTGAAAGTAATCCTCGTTATCAATGAAATAAACCTGGAGTTTAGCATTTGGAATAGAGGCCACTTTGATGATCAATGGCTTTTCCTCGTCACCGATTGCAATATTAATACCCGAGAGTCTTACCACTTCGTGAAGCCTGTTCTTTCGCTCATTAATCAAACCAAACCGAGGAACTAAAATCCTGATCTCCATTCCACGCTCTTGCATGGCCTGAGGAAGTGATCTTAAGAAATTGGCTACTTCGGAAGTTTGTAGGAATGGGTTGATTTCACTGGCAACGTAGAGGATACGTAGTTTAGACATGCGCTTTTTGGATTTAGCTTATTGAGGTGATCAACAACGGGACAAAGATAATAAAAAAAAGCTTAAAGGCTCTTGTTTTTCTGGATATTAATATAGTTTTGCCCCTATTTACCCATTAAATACCCCTTAACCGTGCAGGTATTCCATACCGGAGCCGAATGGCAAACAAACTGGCTCAAATCTCTTCAAAATGGGAAAACCATCGGTTTTGTACCCACTATGGGAGCACTTCACGAAGGCCACCTCGATTTAGTGAAGAAGAGCAAAAAGGAATGTGATTTCACTGTTGTTTCGATTTTCGTCAATCCAACTCAATTCAATAATCCTGAGGACTTTGCAAAGTATCCAACCTCACTCGAGCCTGATCTGAAAAAGCTTGAAGAAGAAGGAACTGATTTTGTATTTCTTCCCGACACCTCAACCATTTATCCAGAGAAACCTGTTTTGACTTTAAATTTCGGAGAGTTAGAGTATGTTTTAGAAGGAGGATTTCGGCCAGGACATTTTAACGGAGTTGGAATTGTTGTTTCGAAGCTGTTTCACATTATAAAACCGGATAAAGCATTTTTTGGTCAAAAAGACCTCCAACAGGTTGCGGTAATAAAACGGCTGGTTCGAGATTTATCATTCAACCTTGACTTGGTTATTGTACCTACTAGGAGAGAAATCGATGGATTAGCCATGTCTTCCCGGAATTTGCGTTTGAATCCTGATGAACGAAGCCAGGCTTTGATCTTATATTCGAGTCTTACGAAGGCGAAAGGTGAACTATTGGCAGGCAAATCATGGTTGGATGTGCATAATCAAATCATTCAGGATTTTAATGAAACTCCATTGGCAAAGTTGGAATACTTTGAGCTGGTTCATCCTGAGCACTTCACTCAATTTGAAACTTTTGATCCTTTGCAAAAATCCTCGATTTGTGTGGCAGCATTTCTCGGATCCGTCAGATTGATCGACAACCTTCCTATTATTCCTTAATTTCGCGGCAAATTTCAAGCAATGCATATCCAAGTACTGAAATCAAAGATTCACCGAGTAAAAATCACTCAGGCAGAACTCCATTATGTAGGATCCATCACAATAGATGAAGACCTGATGGACGCTGCAAATCTTATTGAGAATGAAAAAGTGCAAGTCGTGAATGTCAACAATGGCGAACGACTGGAAACCTATGTAATCAAAGGAGAAAGAGGAAGCGGACAGGTTTGCCTGAACGGTCCCGCTGCACGAAAAGCCTCGGTTGGGGACATTGTCATAATCATTTCCTACGCAGGAATGGAATTGGAAGAGGCTAAAAAACATAAGCCTGTTCTCATCTTCCCCGATGACAGAAATAAGCTGATCTGATGAATCGCCAAAATCTAAAACAAATAATTCAGGTCACGATTTCATTAGGGATCGCGATATGGATTTTTTGGTTTTTATATAGAGACATCGCCCTAGATAGCCTTTTAGCACAAATTAAATCCAGCAACTGGTGGTGGATTTTTGCATCTCTTTCAATTTCTCTTTTTGGATTTTGGCTAAGAGGCTGGAGATGGACATTACTAATCAGACCTGAAGAAGGAGAAAAAGTGAAGCCCAACCGTGCTTATCACGCGGTCATGATTGGATATCTGATTAATTTACTAATCCCAAGAGCGGGTGAGGTTGCCAGATGCGGGGTCCTTACAAGAACAAACGGGATTTCCCTTGGCCATTTGTTTGGAACAGTCATTCTGGAAAGAAGCGTTGATTTACTGTTTTTAGTGTCCACCATTGGCCTTGCTTTTTTAGTAGAAAACGAACTTTTCCTAAGCCTTGCCAACCTTCTTGTCAATGTTGATGTCCTTTGGGTGAAGATTTCAACAAATATCCCTGTGTTCCTTGGAGGTCTCGTCATCTTTATAATCTTCATGGCATTGATTCTGAGAAAATACCGTGACCATGGGATTATTAAAAAAGTCCGGCATTTCATGAGGGAAATCGTTTCAGGCATAAAAAGCGTCAACCAGCTTTCCAATCCCTTTGGGTTTTGGCTTAGTTCGATTTTGATCTGGGTCATTTATTTCCTGACCATGTACACGGTGTCTCTTGGAATTCCAAGTACTGCCAATTTGTCGTCAGGAGAAGTCCTTTTGGTAATGGTGATGGGAAGTATTGGCATGGTTGCACCCGTTCAAGGTGGAATTGGGACCTTCCATGCGCTCGTGGCCTTCATTTTGATACAATTGGGAATATCAGAACAAGACGGAAAAATCTTCGCAGCGATTATTCACGGAACTCAGGTTTTACTCATTCTGGCAGCAGGCCTGATCAGTTGGGTTTTAATGATGAGATTACCAACTTGGAATAAACCTGCCAACCCATAACTTCGTATTCAATCTGCAAACAAATTAAAACTATGATACTTATTCTAATCGTTGTTGTCTTCGCTATTGCCGGCTTTGTGGTGAGCAGAAAGCTGAAGAGCAAATTCAAAAAGTACTCACTTACTCCGCTTCAGGCGAATCTCTCCGGAGCTGAAATAGCCAAGCTTATGCTGGCTGATAATAACATTCATGATGTTCAGGTAATTTGCGTAGAGGGCCAGCTTACTGACCATTATAATCCTTTAAACAAAACTGTGAACTTGAGTCCTGATGTATATTATGGAAGAAACGCTGCAGCTACAGCTGTTTCAGCTCACGAATGTGGTCACGCGGTTCAGCATGCCACAGCTTATACCTGGTTGAACCTTCGATCAACTTTAGTTCCGGTTCAAAACGTTTCTAGTAAAATCTTGAATTTCGTACTTCTTGCATCCTTATTTGGGGGTTTTGCTTTGGGACTTCCCTACGAAATAGTTGGTTACATTGTGGTGGGAGCATACAGCGTTATGACCTTATTCACGCTTGTTACACTTCCCGTTGAATTCGATGCAAGTAATCGCGCCTTGGCTTGGGTAAAAACAAGAAACGTAGTAACCGGGCCTGAATATGCGATGTCAAAAGATGCTCTAACCTGGGCAGCAATGACTTATGTGGTTGCTGCGTTAGCTTCCTTGGCTACTCTGGCATATTACATTTTCGTGTTCTTTGGAAATAGAGATTGATCCAGATCAAATAATCAAACCGAGAGGGGCAAGCTTTTGCCCCTCTCTTTTTTTTGCCCTAAATTCCATTTTATGAATTACTAAACCCAAACAACAGAATGAACTTCCAATTGACAGAAGAACACCTGGCCGTAAGAGATGCAGCGAGAGAGTTTGCCCAAATAGAATTATTGCCTGGAGTCATTGACAGAGATACAGAAGGTAAATTCCCAAAAGAGCAGGTAAAAAAAATGGGGGAGTTGGGATTCATGGGAATGATGGTTGATCCCAAATACAATGGAGGGGGCATGGATACTATTTCGTATGTCCTGGCGATGGAAGAACTTTCAAAAATCGATGCCTCTGCATCTGTATCTATGTCAGTTAATAACTCATTAGTCTGTTGGGGATTGGAGAAATATGGAACTGAAGCTCAAAAAGAAAAATATTTGAAGCCATTGGCAGCTGGTGAAATTCTGGGTGCTTTTTGCCTTTCCGAACCTGAAGCCGGATCAGATGCAACTTCCCAAAAAACAGAAGCGCACCTTAATGGGGATCATTATCTTCTGAACGGTACTAAAAACTGGATTACGAATGGGTCTTCGGCAAGCATTTACTTGGTAATTGCCCAGACGGATGCCAGTAAGGAACACAAAGGAATTTCTGTTTTTATCGTTGAAAAGGGATGGGAAGGATTTATTATCGGAAAGAAAGAAGACAAAATGGGAATCCGAGGATCAGACACTCATTCATTGATGTTTACTGATGTGAAAGTTCCGATAGAAAACAGGATCAGAGAAGAAGGCTTTGGATTCACTTATGCAATGCAGACATTGAACGGGGGAAGAATTGGGATTGCGGCCCAGGCTTTAGGAATTGCATCCGGAGCTTATGAACTGTCTTTAGCCTATTCTAAAGAAAGGAAGACTTTTGGCAAACCAATTGCCCAACATCAGGCTATTCAGTTCAAACTTGCGGATATGGCTACCCAAATTGAGGCTGCCCGATTATTGGTCTACAAAGCCGCATGGCTGAAAGATAATGGAGAGGATTACGCTCATGCTTCTGCTATGGCCAAATTATTCGCTTCCCAGGTCGCAATGGACGTTACAATTGAAGCAGTCCAGGTACATGGGGGATATGGATATGTGAAGGAATACCATGTGGAACGATTAATGCGAGATGCTAAAATCACTCAGATCTATGAGGGAACATCAGAAATTCAAAAAATAGTAATATCGAGAAGAATTTTAAAATAAAGCCTTCTTGAATATTCCAAGGGTATTTTTCCTAAAATATATAACCTTTCTTATTTTTTGAGTTTCCGCTTATCAAAAACTCCTGTTTTAGAATTGGAAAAATTATATTTTTGTAATTCTATTTTAGTTAACAAAGTCATGGAATATTACAATAAGGTTATTGAATCTGTCAATGTCAGATTTTTGAGAGGAAACAATTACAAGGTTGAAAAACCAGCAACAATTGTTGATTACGAAGAAGCTGACAATACCCTGATCTTACTACATCATGGTACACTAAAGTTTGGAGAAGATCAGGAATTAGTCAATGAAGGTGAAGTCCTTTTTCTTCCCGGAGGACAAAAAACAAAATTGACGATCGGAGGAAGTGCCAAGAAGTCAGAAATATCCAAAGATCAATTTCAGGAAAATAAGAAAAAACATCTTCAAAGTATCAGTTTTAAAGAAATAAAGAATTCTGAAGAAGATTGCATCTCTATCATTGGTTTTGAATCGAAGGTTTTTGATGTTGTCAATTTTTTCAATTCCCTTGACATTCCGCCATTCATCATCAGATTCAATGATCGGCTTGCTACCATCGTAGAAGATCTGATGAAGGAGCTAGAACTGAGCAGCGTCGGAAAAGAAAGAGTGCTTAAGGCTGAGACCGAATTGCTAGTAATTGAATTACTCAGGCATATTCTCAAAAACAGACTATTCCTGGAAGAGCTTTCTACCAATTCAACATATTTCAAAGATCCCCGCCTGATTGATTTGTTCAACTTTATCAAATCAAATATCGGAGGAGATTTATCAAATAAAGTCCTTGCGAAAGTTGCTAATGTCTCTGAAGATTATGTAGGTCAGTATTTCAAAATGCTCACTGGAATCAATCCCCAGGATTATATTGAATACCAGCGAATGGAAGCTGCTGTCGAGCTTCTTCGCACTTCAAAAAAATCAATCCGGGATATAGGTAAAGATGTGGGTTATAAAGACACCGCTTATTTCTGTCGAAGATTTAAAATGATGTATGGAGTGCCTGCAGGAAAAATGAGAAGAAGAGAATCCTTAATTAACGTTTAAGGAATTATTATACCACACTTTATAATCTAAGACCCTGGCCAAAAAACCGGGGTCTTTTTCAATAGAATTTCCCAAAACCACAAGGTCCGCTCCGGCATTGTAAGCTGATTTCAACTTTTCAAAAGAGTCAATCCCTCCTCCCACAATTATTGGTTTTTTGACAGCACCTTTCACTGCTTCAATCACCTCTGGAGATACCGGGTTACGGGACCCACTTCCAGCATCCAAAAAGAAAAATTTCAATCCAAGATATTTCCCTGCCAAAGCAGTGGCTTGAGCAAGCTCAGGCCTGGAATTGGGAAGAGGAACAGTCTGACTGATGTAGTGAACGCTGTTTATTTCCCCATGATTGACTAAAAGGTAAGCTGTGGGCAGAACTTCCAGATTTGTATTTGCAACCAATGGCGCTGCGGCTACCTGTTGACCTATGAGATACTCAGGGTTTCGGCCAGAAATAAGCGATAAAAACAAAATCGCATCAGCATCTCCTACAATTTGCTGTTGCGATCCGGGAAAAATCACGACTGGAATTCCTCCTGCCACTTTTTTCACTGAAAGAATTACTTCTTTGAAATTATCACGAGACATGTGACTCCCGCCTACGAGGATCAAATCCAAACCAGAATCCTTTACCCATCTGAATTCCTTCTCAAGCTCTTTTGGATTTTGGCACTTGTCCGGATCGATCAACCAGGCAAGCCCTTTTTTGCCCGATTTGTGGAGAGAATTAAGAAGATTACCTACTTTTTTCCTGGGCTTGCGCATTTTCAGGCTGCGGATTCAACAGGTTGTTTAAAAATTTTTCCTTTGCTAAAGCCAATCCCAGGAAAAGCAGTCTCTGACTCACAGAAGGCCAAAAACTTGATTTTGATGGCTTCCGAAGTTTTTCTTCTATTTCTTTGGTTAACAGACCTTGCTGCTCCAGCGCCTCAAGAGCCTTTTCGGTTTTATTTACTTTTTTCTTTCGGGTTGCTTTCACAATACCATAGGTAAGCAATCCGGCTACAAGGACGACTGCTCCAACTTTCAACCATTCCTCAGAGTCTTTTTTTAACAATTCAAGCTGTTTGGCGAGAGTTTGCTCTAGTTCCTCTGCTCTTTGTTCCAATTCTTTACTCATCGTCGTTCTTGTTTTTTCTATATCTGGAAAAGATAAATTCTTTCAACGTTTCTTGAATTTTGCTGTGGAATCGTTTGGAATTTCTTGTTAAAATAAGCCCAACCACAATCAACAGGTAAAGCAATCCCACCAGGAAGAACCCCATAAAAGGTAATTTGGTGAATTGGCTTAAGTAAAAAGCCAGAGATAAACTTAAAAACAATAAGACTATAAACGCCATTGACCCAATCAAGGTGAGCAAAATAAATCGAGACATCATCCCGACAAATTCATCCTGAATATCAGATTTGACCAGATCAATCTTGGCCTCTACGATGCCTTTTACGGTCTGAATAATTTCTCCGATTTGTAGCATTATTAAAAATTGATTTAGGTGATTTTTACTCTATTCAATCTCTAATATACTTCAATTGAAAGGAGCAAAAAAATTAAGCGTCGGGAGTAATCTCTCCCTCTTCATAAAACTTATAGCGCAAAACTAATTCCAAAGCCAAAGTTATAGCCCGATTGATCGGGTGCTGATGGCAAAGTGATTCATCTATGTCCTTAAGTCGTGTGTAGTATCCAGTCGCAATTGGAATTTCCATGTCCTCATTGATACGCTGGGTAGCTTTCTGGTATTCCTCAGCCTTTTCTTCTTTGAGAATTTTACAGATAATCAATTCTTTTTTACCCAATCTGTCTCTTCTCGCAGAGGCCCCAAAAAGTCGGCAAATCATTCCTCTTTTTGAGTAGTTCCCACAAAATCCCTTACTCCCATCTTCGGATTGAGATCGATAAACAATACAATTCCCCTGCTCGGTATGAGACTCTAAGTCGATAAGCGTGGATTCAGCAAGTCCCTTCTCGTAAAGATCAAAAGCAAGGGGTAAAAATTCCTGCGGTGTAGCCGGAACCTGAGGATTGGCGCAGCAAAAGCCGCAACCGGACACACAACCCAAACCCGCCTCAGAAGCAAATTGCTTTACTTCGGAATCAAGCTCCCCAAACAAGTCCAGAACTGCCTGGGATTTCTCAGCGAGATTCATCTCTTTCTTTAATTAGTGCACAAAAGTACACCTATGCAAGCGTTAAGATCCTTGCGGATTGTTAATTTTTTTTATCTTGACTGTCAATCATTTAGATTCCCCGCTTCTCAAATCCCTGATTAACTCCGTTCATTTAGGTGCAGGGATCGTTTTCTTTCATAAAAATCAAGCATATGGTAAATAAGGACAATCAAAAAGAAGATGAAAGAATTCGTCAGGCTTTTAAGGAGCGGGATTGGAATGAGATAAAAAGTGCCGATTCCTGGTCAATTTTTAAGATCATGTCTGAGTTTGTGGATGGTTTCGAAAAACTAGCCAAGATTGGACCATGTGTTTCAATTTTTGGTTCAGCTCGCACTTCAAGGGACCATGAACATTATAAAATGGCGGAAGAAATCGCGGCAAAACTAGTACGCCATGGCTATGGGGTAATAACCGGCGGAGGACCTGGTATCATGGAAGCGGGCAATAAAGGGGCACATTCCGAAGGTGGAAAATCCGTGGGTCTAAACATTGTTTTGCCATTCGAGCAATTCAACAACATCTACATTGATCGGGACAAATTGATGACCTTCGATTACTTCTTTGTTCGCAAAGTCCTTTTCATCAGATATGCACAAGGTTTTGTGGTCCTGCCAGGCGGGTTCGGTACAATGGATGAACTTTTCGAGGCGCTCACCTTGATTCAAACAAACAAAATTGGTCGATTTCCAATTGTTTTAGTGGGTAAATCGTACTGGGGAGGATTGATCGACTGGATAAAAAAGACTCTGATAGAAGAAAACAAATATGCAAAAGAGGAAGACCTTGATCTTTTTTGGCTGGTAGATGATGCGACCGAAGCGGTGAAAGTAATTGACGATTTCTACAGCAAGTACTTGCTAAGTCCAAACTTCTGATGCAAAAATTCCATCTGGTCAGTATCTATTCTTTGCTCGGTTGTTGCCTGATTTTGGCAGGATATTCCGTTTGGAAAAATAACTCGCAGTCCATTTCAGAAGATCTGATCCAGGAAGAGCAGGTTTTGCAACGAAGACCTAATCCTTCACGAGATTCTGTACGCCTTTTTGATATTCCTTCCGAGTTAGATTTTGCAGGTGAAAAAGTCCCATTGGAAGTTGGTGACGTACTGGAAAGGCTAGAGCGGGAAATTTATGTCAATGCCTACTGGGAATCAAACATGATTCTCCTCATGAAACGATCTGCCAAATACCTTCCGGATATCGAGCGAATGCTGAAAGAAAATGGCGTCCCCGATGATTTCAAATACCTGGCTATGGCCGAAAGCGGTTTGATGAATGTAGGATCACCTGCGGGTGCACGAGGGTTCTGGCAGATATTAGAAACAACGGGCAAAGAATATGGACTGGAAATAACCAATGATGTGGACGAGCGCTACCATCTCGAAAAATCAACCGAAGCTGCTTCAAAGTATTTCAAAAAAGCACATGCAAAATTCGGCGATTGGACAGCTGTAGCAGCCAGCTACAATATGGGACAGACAGGATTTGCCAAGAGACAGGAGGAGCAACTCCATCGCGACTATTATGAGATGTATCTGAACGATGAGACAAGCCGCTACCTGTTCAGGATTCTGGCATTCAAAGTCATTTTTGAGAATCCAGAATCATTTGGCTTTTACTTGAAAGAAAGTGACTATTACCTAAACCCACCATTAAGAACTGTTGAAGTCAATCAGGATATCAAGGATTTGCCAAGATGGGCAAAACAACAAGGAAGCAGCTATAAAAAACTCAAACTGTATAATCCATGGCTTCGTGATCAGGATCTGAATGTGAAGAAGGGCAAAGTGTATGAAATAAAGCTGCCTGAGTAATTTTAAAATTCATCGAATCATTTTTCGAAACTTCCGCTCCAATTCACAGGTTACTACTTTCGAATTTGGCTATCGCTTCCGCTTGAAAATGCGTAACTTCGCCGTTTAAAATTGCCGGTCCCCTTTATGAGTCAATCCACTCCGTCACAGGAAGAATACATCGAAATTTTTGGTGCCCGAGAGCATAATCTCAAAAACCTGGATCTGAAAATTCCCCGAAATAAACTCGTGGTGATTACCGGTCTGAGTGGAAGCGGGAAGAGTTCCCTTGCTTTCGATACAATTTACGCGGAAGGTCAGCGACGGTACATGGAAAGTTTTTCGGCCTATGCCCGATCTTTTCTAGGGGGCATGGAAAGACCCGATGTGGATAAGATCAACGGGCTTTCTCCGGTGATTGCGATTGAGCAAAAAACTACATCCAAAAATCCCCGGTCAACAGTAGGCACGGTGACGGAGATTTATGATTTCATGCGTTTACTTTTTGCGCGAGCAGGAGAAGCCTATTCCTACCTGACCGGCACCAGAATGATCCGCCAAACCGAGGATCAGATTATTGAGCAACTTTTCACCAAGTTTCTGGGCAAAAAACTCTACATCCTTGCGCCAGTCGTGAAGGGAAGAAAAGGTCATTACCGTGAGCTTTTTGAGCAAATCCGAAAAATGGGATTTTCGAAAGTGCGGATCGATGGAGTGGTGATGGATATCGAGCCAAAAATGCAGGTTGATCGCTACAAAATCCACGACATCGAAATCGTCATTGACCGAATCGTAGCTGATGAGGAAGATCGATTTCGCATTACCCAGTCATTAAAAGCCGGACTGCAGCATGGCAAAGGAGTAATCATGATTCGGGATGAGTCTGGTGAGATTCATCATTTCTCGAAATATCTGATGGATCCCGAGACAGGACTATCCTATGAGGAGCCTGCTCCCAATACATTTTCATTCAACAGTCCCTATGGTGCCTGCCCCACATGCAATGGACTGGGAGTAATTGAAGAAATCACGCGGGAAAGCATCATTCCTGACCCAAGTCTAAGCATCACCCGAGGCGGAATCGCACCTTTGGGAGAATACCGGGATATCTGGATCTTCAAAAAGATTGAGGCAATTCTGAAGCATTACAAGTGCAGCATGAGTACGCCGATCAATGAACTTCCCGAAGAGGTCGTGGACGTGTTACTCAATGGAGACAAGGTAGAAGTAGCCGTCGATTCAACAAAATATCCAGGAACGAAATGGCATACCACTTTTGAAGGAATCATCGTCTTTCTCCAAAAGTATCAGGAAGGGAGTTCAGATAAAATCCAGGATTGGGTGAGTGAATTCACTTCTATTCAAACTTGCCCGGATTGCGAAGGATTTCGATTAAAGAAAGAGGCTTTGCATATCAAAATCGATGGCAAACACATCGGCGAACTTGCCATGCTGGATATTCGGGCACTTGGTGCATGGTTTGACGGGCTGGAAGGTCGCCTTACGGCAAAGCAGAAAATAATAGCTCATGAAGTCTTGAAAGAAATTCGAAAGCGAATCGGATTCCTCCTGGACATTGGATTGGACTACCTGTCGCTAAACCGTCCGCTCAGAACACTTTCCGGAGGAGAGGCGCAGCGAATTCGATTGGCAACTCAAATCGGGACGCAATTGGTCGGAGTATTATATATCCTTGATGAACCCAGCATAGGTCTTCATCAGAGAGATAATGTCAAGTTGATCAAAGCTCTTCAGAGCCTTCGGGATTTAGGAAATTCCGTCCTTGTAGTAGAGCATGACAAGGACATGATGATGGAGGCAGATTATGTAATCGACATGGGTCCAGGAGCGGGAAGACATGGAGGCCACATCGTCGCTGCAGGTATTCCGCAGGAAATCCTGGAAAGCGGAGGAATCACTTCGAAATATTTGAGCGGAAAGTTCGGACTTCCTGTTCCCCAGGAAAGAAGAAATGGAAAAGGCGAAAAGTTGATTCTCAAAGGAGCCAACGGAAATAACCTGAAAAACATTGATCTGGAGCTTCCGTTGGGCACGTTGATTTGCATCACCGGGGTATCCGGCAGCGGCAAAAGTACCCTGATTCACGAGACACTTTTCCCGATTTTGAATCGCGAGTTTTACAATTCGAAGAAGGAAGCGATGACTCATCAGAGCATCACCGGACTTGGTCACCTGGACAAAGTGATAGAGGTAGATCAATCGCCAATCGGCAGAACTCCCCGATCCAATCCGGCAACTTACACAGGTGTATTTTCAGACATAAGAACTCTCTTTACAGAATTACCCGAGTCTAAAATTCGTGGATATAAACCAGGAAGATTTTCCTTCAATGTGAAAGGTGGGCGCTGTGAAGATTGTGAGGGAGCAGGAATGAAACTGATCGAGATGGACTTTCTTCCTGATGTCCATGTTCCTTGCGAAACCTGCAAAGGAAAGCGCTACAATCGCGAAACACTCGAGGTGAGATTCAAAGGCAAATCAATTTCCGATGTGCTTGACATGACTGTGGAGCAGGCTGTCGATTTCTTTGATTTTCAGCCTAAAATCCTCCGAAAAATCAAAACTTTGAATGAAGTGGGTTTGGGCTATATCACACTTGGCCAGCATGCAACCACACTTTCCGGGGGCGAAGCACAGCGAGTGAAATTGGCCACTGAGCTGTCTAAAAAAGACACCGGAAAGACTTTCTATATTTTGGATGAGCCTACCACCGGATTACATTTTCAGGACATCGAATTGTTGATGCTGGTTGTAAATGGATTGGTAGACAAAGGCAATACTGTTTTGATCATTGAGCACAATCTGGACGTGATCAAAATGGCCGATTACATAGTGGATTTGGGACCTGAGGGAGGAAACAAAGGTGGAAGTATAGTTGCCCAGGGAACTCCTGAACAAGTGGCAGAAAATCCTGAAAGTCACACTGCTAAATTCCTCAAAGCTGAATTAAACACCCAATCACTGGTAAAATCATAGCTTTTATCCTTTTATCAAATTAAAATTATCAGATCTATCCTGATCTCTATCTTTGGCCGTCAATGAACAGGCTTAGGTTATATTGGATTTTACAACTATTGGGATGGGGATCTTTCGCCTTCGTCAATATCCTATTTGCCTCACTCTCAAGCGGAATATCTGCCGTACAGCTTTGGGCTTTTGTGGTTTTGGCAATTTTCTATCTGCTTTCAACCCACTTTCTTCGCTTCATCGTCAAGTCTTACGAGTGGTTTAAACAAAGCATTCCGCAGCTTCTATTTCAGTCTTTATTAGCTATTCTAGCACTGAGCTTTGTCAACATAGTCGCTCAGATTCTGATCAATATTGGTTTCGGGACGCTCCGTCCCGCTGAAGATTTCAAGATTCTAGTTATTTTGGTGAACCTGTTTGTAGCCTTTCTTTTCTATGCTATCTGGTTTTTACTTTATTTCCTTTTCCACTTCCTGGACAACTACAATACGTCTCTGAAATACGAGGCGAAAATCAATGAAATCCGCCTCAATCACCTGAAAAGCCAACTTAACCCACACTTCATCTTCAATGCCCTTAACAGCGTCAGAGCCTTGGTGGATGAGGATCCGGTGAAAGCAAAAACAGCCATCACGCTTATCTCCAACATGCTGAGATTCTCATTGATGATGGATAAAAAGCAAACGATCGATTTCTCGGATGAATTAAATACAGTGAGGGATTACCTGGAACTGGAAACAATCCGATTTGAGGAGAGATTGAAAGTGGTCTATCAGATTGAAGATCAATCTTACAGCTACAAAATTCCACCCATGATGCTCCAGACTATTGTAGAAAATGCCATTAAACATGGGATTTCTAATCTGGTAAAAGGCGGAATCATAGAAATCAAATGCCGGGAAGGCCTTGACGAGGACCTTTACATCCAAGTAAAAAACAGCGGTCAACTCACCACACCGCCTAATCTTAAAGTCCAAGGAGAGAAAGGCCATGGTCTTAGCAATACTGTCCAAAGACTTAAACTAGTGTATGGAGATAAGGCAAGCCTCCGTATCTTCAACTCTGGAACCGAATTCGTGATTGCCGAAATCAAAATCCCAAAACAAAGAGTTAATTTACCATAACAAACTCAAGAAAAATGCGAGCCATAGTAATTGACGATGAAAGACTAGCGCGAAAGGAGCTAATCACCCTTCTTAATCAACTAGAAACTGTAGAAGTGGTGGGCGAAGCCGTAAATGTGGACGATGCCAAGGAGAAAATAGAGTTGCTCAATCCTGATGTTATTTTCCTTGACATCCAAATGCCGGAAAAAACAGGTTTTGAGCTCCTTGAAGAACTTGACAATGTCCCACATGTGATCTTCACAACGGCTTACGACGAATATGCCTTAAAAGCTTTTCAGGTGAATGCGTTGGATTATCTCCTTAAGCCAATTGAGCCAAAGCGATTGGAAGAAGCCATCAACAAACTGTTGGTCAAGATGGAGGGAGGTCCAAAAAGCGAACAATATTCATCTTCTCAGAATCAAAAGAAATTGACTCTGGAAGATCAGGTTTTCGTTAAGGACGGAGACAGATGCTGGTTTGTAAGGCTTTCAAATGTTCGTTTATTCGAATCAGATGGAAACTACATCAAAGTGTATTTTGACAACTTCAAGCCAATGATTCATAAATCCCTCAATGCATTGGACGAACGTTTAGATGAAAAATCATTTTTCCGGGCAAGTCGTAAGCATATTATCAACTTGGGTTGGGTAGAAGCAATAGAGCCTTGGTTCAATGGTGGATTAGTTGTAACATTAAAAGGAGGAGATAGAATTGAGGTAAGTCGCAGACAAGCAGCGCGATTTAAGGAAATGATGAGCCTCTAAAACTTTCATAGCCAAAAAAAAGCATTTGATTTTCGGTATTAAATTTTGTAATTAGAGGTGTGTTGGCAGTAAAGCCAGCTAAAAATTAGTTCTCACACACTAAAACGCGTATCTGCCGGCTACATATGAAAGAGGAGCGGATTTTAATCGTCGAAGACGATATCAGCATTGCGGAAAATATTCAGGAAATCCTTGAGCTTCTTGGCTATGTCAACATTGACATTGCAAACTCTGCAAATCAGTGTATCAAAGTAATTAAAAAGTACCGCCCTGATTTGGTATTCATGGATATCAAACTCAAGGGAGATAAAGACGGAATCGAATTGGGTGAAATAGTGAAACAAATGGTGGATGCACCATTAGTTTTCGTGACTTCCTATAGTGATCCAACCATAATCGAGCGTGCAAAGCGCATTTCACCGGCAGGCTTTATCGTAAAACCATTCAATACAAATGATATTCATGCGATAGTTGAAATTGTCCTTTATAACAAAAGAACGAAGCCAGCCGCAGAAACCACAATTGTTAAAAGCTCAAGTGACAGCCCCTATTTGGTCACGGACGCAGTATTTATCAAAGCAGATAATGCCTTCGAGCGGGTTCAGTATGAGGATATTTACTATGTTGAGGCAAATGGAAACATGGTCAACATCTTTACCAAGAATCGGGATTTCAGTATACGGAAATCAATGAAAGAGATCGAAGATATTCTTCCATCCCAGTTCTTCCTTCGTGTGCAAAAATCTTTCATCGTCCATCTTGGGCAAATCGAAAGCTTCAACACAAAGGAAATCACCCTCAAACAAGGTGCAATTGTTCAAGTAGGAAGACAATATTACAATAGCTTCCTTGCCAAGCTGAATACAATTACAGAAAGCTGAGAAAACAAAAAGGTGGGCAAAAAACCCACCTCTTTAGCTTAACCAAACAATCAACCAAATAACCCTTACGAGTATTACTCCTAAGTTCTTTAAGCTCTCAAAATGAATTCAAACTCAGATTGAAGAGCTATTTTTTTAATCAGAGACTTAATTAATCTCTGCTGCTGATAATTAAATTCCGATTTTTTAAAGTTGGTTTAGCATTTTCAAATCGGGCAGCTTGTTTAAACATGTCAGTTTTTACTTATATCTCCCTGCTTTTCTTCCTTTGGTATAAAAAGATCTCTGAAGTAATAAGTAGGTCTTTATTGTATGATCTATATATGCCAAAAAGCAGCCCAATTTTTTAAAATATTCTATATCAATGGCTTAGGTCAAAATATCAAAAAATTCATGTTCGCGAACGTACACCTATCCGCCAGTTCTGGACAAAAAATTTAAATCAGAAGGGTTACATTTTAATGATTTGATTTCTGGACGACGGGGAAAGTCTTCCTTATCCGGATTTTGGTTAAAATAAAAAAAAGCCCCGTTTGGGGCTTTTCTATTCTTAATCAAAAGGAACTACAATAGCTCGTTTGCCAGATTTGCTAACTCTGACCGTTCCCCTTTCTCCAACTTGACATGAGCATAGAGGGGATGGTCTTTCGCCCGATCAATCAAATAGGAAAGTCCATTACTCTGGCTATCCAAATAAGGGGTATCAATCTGGAAAACATCCCCAGTGAATATGATCTTGGTATTTTCCCCTGCTCTGGAAATAATCGTCTTGATTTCGTGTGGAGTAAGGTTTTGGGCTTCATCCACAATGAAGAAAATATTGGATAATGAACGCCCTCTGATGTAAGCCAAAGGCTGAATGACCAGTTTTTCCTGATTCACCAGTTCTGTGATTTTTTGAAATTCCTTATCTGTCTCTTTGTACTGATTCTGAATGAATTTCAGGTTATCCCAGAGCGGCTCCATATAGGGATTCAATTTTGACTTGATGTCACCGGGTAGGTAGCCGATGTCCTTATTGCTCAAAGGAACAATTGGGCGGGCGAGGAAAATTTGCTTGTATTCCCTTCGCTGCTCCAAAGCTCCGGCAAGCGCCAAAAGTGTTTTCCCCGTTCCGGCCACCCCTTGAATTGACACCAATTTAATCTTGGGATTAGTGATGGCATGAAGCGCAAAAGTCTGCTCTGCATTCTTTGGCTTGATGTTATAAGCCAATTGCTTGTCCACCCTTTCCAAAATATTTTCCTCAGAATTGTAAAAAGTCAACACTGAGTTCTTGTTATTTTTCAGAACATAATAGCCATTGGATTTTCTCTTTTTGGCCCCAAGCACAGATTTGGCATCAATGTATCCGGCTTCGTAGATCTTGGTAATTACCTCTGTATCGATATCTTCCAACACATACTTTCCCGTATTTTCAAGCTCGGTGATATTTTTGATTTTACCCGTTTCATAATCCTCTGCATAGATCTCAAGCGATTTTGCTTTCAACCGAAGGTTAATATCCTTGCTTACCAGGATCACTTTCCGGTTCTTCTCATGCTGCTTCAGATAGAGGGCTGCATTCAGGATTTTATGATCATTTTTCACCTCGCCAAAAATATCATTGGCATTGAGCTGATTATCAGGGTTCATGAGCACGCGGAAATTTCCTTTCGTCTTCCCGTTGAGCGGCGTCCAGTTATGAATCATGTGATCCTGAGACAACTTATCCAGTAATCGGATAAACTCCCGTGCCTCAAAATTCTTGGTGTCATTGCCTTTTTTGAACTGATCCAGTTCCTCCAGCACAGTGATCGGTATGACCACATCATGCTCGGCAAAAGTCATTATGGAGTTGTGTGCATAGAGGATTACTGAAGTATCCAGCACAAAGATTTTCCGATCATTATCGGATTTTGCTCTTGGCATGCGTCGCGTTGGTTTAAAAATACTGTGTGATTTAATTTAGAAAAATATCAGTTCTATTACTCAAGTATTGAAAAGAAATTATCGTTAAATAAAATCAAGATTACCTTATCCATTTGAGAATCAAATGAATAAAAAAAGGGCAGAAATGAATTTCCTGCCCTTGATAAAGTTTATTTTGATCCTTAGTCCAGTAAAGCAGCAATATCGGATTGATCGAGGCTTTTCATGAAGCTTTCTTCTGTACCAATGAGCTCGCCGGCAAGCGCCAATTTCCGGTCCTGCAAGGCCATAATCTTCTCTTCGACCGAATTCCGGCTGATGAATTTATAGATAATGACCTTGTTTTCCTGTCCGATTCGGTGTGCTCTGTCAATCGCCTGAGCCTCCACAGCAGGATTCCACCAAGGATCAAGCAGAAATACATATTCCGCTTTGGTCAAATTCAATCCAACTCCTCCTGCTTTCAGTGAAATCAAAAACACCTTCACATCGTCCTGCTCCTGAAATTTTTCCACTTGAGCCTGTCTGTCGCGAGTCGCTCCATCCAGGTAAGCAAATGGAATATTTTCTTTAACAAGGTATTCTTTTACTATTGCTAAATGCCTCACAAACTGACTAAAAACAAGCACTTTATGACCTTCTGAAATGGTCGATTGGAGCATATATGTCACGTCTTCCAACTTGCCCGATTCTCCATCATAGTCATCTCTGACAAGTTTGGGATGATTGGCAATTTGACGAAGTTGGGTAAGGCCTCTAAGTAAGGTAAACTGCTGAGTTCCTCTTCCTGCCAGTTGAAGTTCTCCGATTATTTTTTCCCGGTAATAGCTTTTTACTTCCTCATAAATCTTCTCTTGAGCCGGGCTCATCGCGGAGTATTTCACGTTGATGATCTTTTCCGGCAAATCAGTAGCCACTTGTGATTTCATCCTGCGAAGGATAAAAGGCTTGATCATCGCATGAAGTTTATGCGCTTTAGCCATATCGTGCTGCTTTTCGATAGGCTGCTGAAACTGCTTTTTGAAGGAATTCTGATTACCCAGCAAACCCGGATTGACAAAATTCATTTGAGACCAAAGATCCATCGTACCATTTTCCACAGGCGTACCGGTCAAAATCAGTTTTTGCTTGCTCTTCAACTGATTGACTGCGGCGGCAATGTTGCTTCCCGGATTCTTGATCGCCTGAGATTCGTCCAGAATGATGTAATTGAAGAAAAACTCCTTCAGTACCTCGATATCCAATCGGGCAATTCCATAGGAAGTAAGCACCAAATCATATTCTCCAAATCTCCATGGATCTTTGATCCGCTGCGTTCCGGAATAAACCAAAATCTTCAGATCAGGCGTGAATTTCCTCGCTTCCAATTCCCAGTTATAAATCAGGGAAGTTGGCATCACCAATAAAGAAGTGAAACCGGGATTAAACTCCTTTTCATAGGCCAGCATTGCCAGAGTTTGGACCGTTTTACCCAAGCCCATGTCATCTGCCAGGCAACCTCCAAACTTGAACTCATTCAAAAATCTAAGCCAGTTGTATCCGGCATGCTGATACGGTCTCAGAGTTCCGTGAAAAAGTGAAGGCACTTCATATTCATCAATTGCCTCAAAATCACGTAACCGTTCCAGCTTCCGACTCAACGTCAACATGACCAGCTCACCTTGCTCCATTTCTTTGGCCAATGCCAAGTGATGCTTTCGAAGTACCATTGTATCCAAAGCTCCTTTGTCCTCCATGAAGGAAAAAAGCTCTGAATAATTCACAAACCAAGAGGCTGGAATTACTGCAATTTCTCCATTCGGGAGTTCAAACTCAGACTTGCCCTGGATGATGAGTTTTCTCAGCTTCGCAAAAGGAACCAGGTAAATTCCAAACTTGATCAATGCTTTTACATCAAACCAGTCTATATTTTCATTGACTTCAATCGTGATTTTGGCTCGCCCGATGTTGTAGATTTTGCCTTTGGCTACACCTCTCTGGGTAACTTTAATTTTGTTTTCTTCGAGATCTTCTTCGTGATTTCCAATCCATTCGAAAGCCTCAGATTTTGGAAGAGCCTGTTTGCCGGTCCGAACCTGCATGCCCAAATCACTCAATACCTTTCCAAATGACTTCTCTTTTTGTGTACTTCGAATAGTTTTGTAGAAGGTATATTTTCCGTCTAATTCTTCCATCCGGACAGAATTTCCCTTTGTTTCAGACTCAGAAGTCTGAATGGGAAAATCAAATTCTCCGTATTTAAATCTCAATTCAAAAACAATTTTATCCTCCTCTACCGGTTCGTCCTCATTTCCAAAAAGGTCGGGATTATTTCTCGGCAGGTCACTTATCACCAGCAATACCTCCGGGCTGCCACGATCAACTTTGATCTCAAACCCTTCCGCTACTACATCAAAATGAGTAATCAGTTGGGTGATAAATTTAGAATAATAGGTTTCTTCAAATCGCTTTTCGATTACGATGAATTTCTTATTCAAAAACGGTTGAAGCTTTTTCCCGTCAATCCCTTTTTCGAAACTGTACAATTGTTGATTCACAACCAGCCAAGCGGGATCTTTACAGATCAGATATCCGCCTTTGTATTGCCATTCAAGTTTTTCACCTTTGAATTTG
This sequence comes from Algoriphagus sp., assembly GCA_029945945.1. Lineage (GTDB taxonomy): Bacteria > Bacteroidota > Bacteroidia > Cytophagales > Cyclobacteriaceae > Algoriphagus. Next base: position 421,544 of record JAQSDM010000011.1, read on the forward strand.
ATCGATGGCCAGTAATGTGTGTTTTCCGGATTTTTGAAAAAGTGGAAAAGAACTGTTGCGCGTTCTGCATTAACAACAATCTCTTTCCAAACAGGATTTCCATCAGATCCCATTTCAAAGAGTCGCTTACCCATCAATCTTGGTAAAATTCCGGCTTTCAAGATTTCCAGCTTTTCCTCCAATAAAAGCTGAACTTTTTTATCCTCGGTCTTTGTATCAAATATTTTGTGGAGATAATCTTTTGGACGGATGTTGCCTTTTTTTATGTATGGTTTCACCACCACCTCTGGCTGCATCTCCTCTATCATCTTGATCAGTTCGTAATCCTTCTGATCTAACCCAGAGTCAAACTCAATTGCATTCGCAGAACTGATATTTTGAAAGGCTAAAGAAAGTCTTCCTTTTTCATCAAGTTGTATTACAAAAGATTCAAAAAGTAAACCTAAATACTCATGACTAAAGATAGTATATACTATCTGAAAGGGCTTGTCAGAATCTACAATCATACTATTTGTTACCTAAACTATATATAGGTTTCTTGACCGGGCAAATCAAAGCAACCAAAATGAGACTCATACCCGGTTTAAAAAGGATATGCAAGGTGAAAATTACAGAAAAAGACCGTTTATTTTTAAAAAATGGCGGTTTATTTCAAAAACAAGTATTCAGTCTCAGTTCTCAGAAAAAGTATATTGAAAACTGCGACTGAATACTCAATTCTATTCCATGATCTCCATGTCTTGAGGAGTTGATTGATCTTCTTTTCTGGGCTCAGGAAAAAATCTATTTTGGAAGATTAATATAATAGCTACTCCGATAAATATAGAGGCATCTGCAACATTGAAAATCGGCCAAAGAGCAGTGTAGCTTCCACCCCAAAGTGGAATCCAATCAGGAATATATCCTTCCCATAAATCGAAATAAAACATATCTACAACCTGACCATGAAACCATGGCGTTGGTGCATTGTAAGGAGCATTATTTAACCAAATCCCATAGAAAACCGAATCAACCAGATTCCCGATCGCTCCACCCAAAATCATAGAAATACATAGAATGTAAACCGGATTCTGCCTGTTGGCAATGATGTAATAGAGATAATAGCCAATCCCCACCATGGCAACCAGGCGAAAAGTGGTCAAAATCAATTTGCCATATTCAGACCCCAGTTCCATCCCAAATGCCATTCCGGGATTGGTGGTGTAGTGCAACTTGAACCAGTCTCCGAAAATCAGAATCTGACCGGGTGTACCAAAGTCCATCTCAAAATGAACAAGCATTTTGACAGCCTGATCAATCAGGATTACCAGCAGCGCGATGCCAAAGTATTTCAGGTATTTATTCATTATCTAAATTTTACGCTCAGGCTTTTTTTACCAATACGGCAATTTCAAAATCATCCATGTCAAGCATTACTGCGCCTTCCGGATTTGCGGAGAGCTCCAAACTCAATGCCTGAGTCTCGGACTGAATATAATCACCAAATCCCGCCAAAGAAGCGTTTACCAAATCATTATCATTTGCAATCGTCACATAAATCTTGTCTTGCACTTCCAGTCCCATGTCTTTTCGAAGATTCTGAATTCTGTTTACCAGATCACGGGCAATCCCTTCCTGCTTGAGTTCGTCGGTCAGAGTCACGTCCAAAGCCACCGTCACTCCCTGATCGGAAGCCACAGACCAGCCTGGAATATCCTGGGAAGTAATCAATACTTCTTCCAAAAGAAGCTCGATTGATTCGCCTTCCACATCCACTGAAATCTTGCCTTCCTGCTCGATTTGTGTAATTTCGGATTGACCCCATTTGTTGATAGCCGCTACTACAAAACGCATCTTTTGTCCCAGTTTCTTACCCAGAAGAGGAAGATTTGGTTTCACGCTTTTTACAAGAATTCCCGAAGCATCATCGATGTACTCGATCGCTTTGATGTTCACTTCAGACTTGATCAGCTCTTCTACGTGAGCAATCTGAGTTTGTGATTTTGCATTCAGTACCGGAATCAGGATTCGCTGCAACGGCTGGCGAACCTTCATTTTCTCTTTCTTTCGAAGTGAGTGAACAAGTGAAGATATTGTCTGAGCCATGTCCATGCTGGCTTCCAGATCTGCATTGATCAAGACAGAATCCGCAGAAACCCAATCGGTCAGGTGGATAGAAGCTTTTGCATCTGATCCCGACTCAGTCAGATTCTGATACAACCAATCTGCGTAAAAAGGAGCAAAAGAAGACATCAACTGCGAAAGAGAAAGCAAGCACTCATACAAAGTTTCATAGGCCGCCCGCTTATCCGCATTCATTTCTCCTCTCCAGAATCTCTTCCTTGCAAGACGCACGTACCAGTTGGACACATGATCCACGGTGAAATTCATGATCGCACGGGTCGCTTTCGTCGCGTCGTAATTATCCATCGATTCCTCCACTTCGGTGATCAAGGACTGAAGCTTGGAGATGATCCACTGATCGAGTTCAGCGCGCTCGTTTACCGGAATTGCTTTTGATTTATCATACACAAAAGCATCCAGATTGGCGTAAAGCGCAAAGAAATTATAGGTATTCTGAAGGGTGCCAAAGAAGCGTCTCTGCACTTCAGCTACGCCATCCAGATTGAATTTCAGGTTATCCCAAGGGTTGGCATTGCTAAGCAAATACCAGCGCAAGGCATCCGGTCCGTATTCTTTCAATGTCTTGAACGGATCCACAGCATTGCCCAATCTCTTGGACATTTTGTTTCCGCTTTTGTCCAGGACAAGTCCGTTGGCTATGACATTTTTGAAAGCCACGCTGTCGAAAAGCATCACAGCGATTGCATGCAACGTAAAGAACCAGCCACGAGTCTGATCCACGCCTTCGGCGATGTAGTCAGCAGGATAATTTGCTTTGAAAATTTCCTCGTTTTCGAATGGATAATGCCATTGAGCATAAGGCATCGCGCCTGAGTCAAACCAAACATCAATCAGATCCGCCTCCCGTACCATCTTTTCTCCTTTGTCAGAAACCAAAATCACATCATCCACAAAAGGGCGATGAAGATCCAGCTCTTTGCCTTCGTAAGGAGATTTTGCCATAAAGCCTTTGGCTACTGACTTCTCGATTTCGGCATTCAACTCAGCGATTGAGCCGATGCATTTCTCTTCCGTTCCGTCGGTTGTTCTCCAGATTGGAAGAGGCGTACCCCAGAATCGGGAGCGGCTTAGATTCCAGTCCACCAAATTTTCCAGCCAGTTGCCAAAGCGACCTGTCCCGGTTGCTTCCGGTTTCCAGTTGATAGTTTTATTCAGCTCGACCATGCGATCCTTGTAAGCGGTGGTTTTAATAAACCAGCTTTCCATCGGATAATAAAGGATCGGCATGTCAGTTCTCCAGCAATGCGGATAGCTGTGCTCGTATTTTTCGACCTTGAAGGCCTTGTTTTCATTTTTCAGAATGATGGAAATGATCACATCCGTGTTTTTGTAATCAGCCGCATTCTCATCATCCTTCGGGTAATTCTTCACAAAGAAATCATTCACACCAAAAGTCTTGTGTGCGGTGATTCCATGCTCTTTCATCTTGCCCAAAAGGTATTCTCCAACTAGTGGAATAAATTTCCCCTGCTTGTCTACGATCGGAATTTCATTTCCCTGCTCATCTTTCACAAAGACACCAGGCACATTATTCTGAACCAAAGTTCGAAAGTCATCCGCACCAAAAGCTTTAGCAAGGTGAACGATTCCGGTACCATCTTCGGTCGTCACATAATCACCGGAAACCACCGTGAAAGCAGGTTTTGGAAGTTCCAACCCTGCGATCGGGAACAATTGCTCATACTCCCAACCCAGCATGGTTTTACCTTTGAACTCTTCGATCACCTCGAACGGGATCAATTTGTCCCCAGACTTATAGTCTTCCAGTTTCAACTCTGCAGCTTTTGGATTCAAGTAACCATTCATTCTGGCTTTCGCCAGGATCACCGTTGCCGGCTCAAAAGTATACGGGTTGAAAGTCTTCACTTTCACATAATCCAGGTTCTCACCAATTGCCAAAGCCGAGTTGGAAGGCAAAGTCCATGGCGTGGTCGTCCAGGCAAGGATGAACGTATTTTCTTCTCCTTTCAGCTTAAACTGCGCTGTGATGGAAGTGTCTTTTATGTCTTTATAAGTACCAGGCTGATTAAGTTCGTGTGAACTCAAACCTGTACCCGCAGCAGGCGAAAATGGCTGAATCGTGTACCCTTTGTACAACAACCCTTTGTCATAAAGTTTGCGAAGAAGCGACCACAAGCTCTCGATATAATTTGAATCAAACGTGATGTAAGGATCATCCAGATCCACCCAGTAACCGATTTTCACAGTCAGGTCATCCCATTCGTTTTTGTATCGCATCACCGTCTCCCGGCACTTGCGGTTGTATTCCTCCACGGAGATTTTCTTACCGATATCCTCTTTGGTGATGCCCAGCTCTTTTTCCACCTGAAGCTCCACCGGAAGTCCATGCGTATCCCAGCCACCTTTTCTTTTTACTTGGAAACCTTTAAGGGTTTTGTATCGGCAAAAAATATCCTTCAGGGCACGCCCCATCACGTGGTGAATACCCGGCGTTCCATTTGCCGAAGGCGGACCTTCAAAAAAAGTGAAGGTTTCCGCACCCTCTCTGTTGGCGATGGACTGATCGAAAATCTTATTTTCTTTCCAATACTGAAGGACTGATTCCCCTATTCCGGGATAATCGACCTGTTTAAATTCCTGATACGTTTTCACAATTTACTTTCTTGTGGGCAAGTAGGTGATGGTTTTTGGGGCGTGCCCCCTGCCGAAAAGGCCGGGGTCGGGCTATCCGCTTGTATCACTTCGCTCACGCTCGGTGGATACCGCTTCTATCCCTCACGCGGGGCATCCCGCTCAAAACAAGGCACAAAGATAGAAGAAATAGCCCTTTATGGGAGAGTTGACTCGAAAAAATGGAGGTCATCAAACTGGCAATCCCAGTCAAAAAGCACTTTTACTTGCTTTTCAGAAGTCCAACCCAAGGCCATAGCTTACGCTTCGCCCGCCACCGGAAGGAATAAATACTCCCAAATCCCGCAATTCCTGCAAATCTCGAGTAGCAGTTGGCTTTGAAGCGTTCGTTATTGCCATGTATTTTTTGGCGCTCATTCCACCCCCAAACCCATCAGGACCTTCTTCCAACATTCTGTTTATTGCCTTGATTTGTCGGTCATTCAATCTGGAACGATATGCGTCAAAAAACTTCATTTTTTTCAAAGTGAATTGAATCAGGCGCTCGGCAGCTTGCTGTGCTTGAATCACTGTCCCGGCAAAATAATTCAGCCAATTCGTGATTTCATTCGAGCGCTGCGCCTTTTTCAAACCCTCGTAATACGCATTCTTATTTTTTTCTATCGTATTCGAAAGACTGATCAGCGTTGGTTCTCCAAGACCCTGATGCAATACTTTCTCCGCCAATGCCCTTCCAATTCGTCCATTTCCATCTTCAAACGGGTGAATCGACTCAAAGTACAAATGTGCAATTCCAGCTCGTGTCATCGGATTGTTGATAGCATCTTTCTGACCCGGTGTTGTTATGTTAAACCAATCGATAAATCGATTCATTTCTCCCGGAACCAGATCAGAAGGAGGTGCTTCAAAATGAACGGTCTCTTTGCCCACTGGTCCGGACACCACCTGCATCGGTGAAGAATCTGTTCGCCATTTCCCAGCCTGCACATACCGATTTCCTTCCATGAGCATCTCATGCCAGGCAAACAAATCAATTTCCTTTAGTGGTTCAGCATAGGAAGTACGAACTGCGATCATGAGCCGAGCAATTCCTTTCGCCCGATGATCCTTCACCAATACAGGTTGATTTTCATGGATTCCCAGGTTTTTGCGGATAGAGGACAGTACATCCTGGCGACTGATAAATTCCCCCTCGATTTCAGAAGTCTTGATTGCTTCCTCCACCATCACTTCCAGTATCAACTCTGTTTGATTTTCCTTCGGAAAACCTTTTAGATAACCGAAAATCTGACCGGATTTCAAAAGAAATCCGGAATGCAAATTCTCAGAAACAGGCTGATGATAGCTGAAGTCAGGCCAGTCCGGAAGCTCCCAATTGTAACTCATGAGCCGAATATACAAATTATTCGGCTCATAAATTGACATTTTTTGAGCCGAATAAATTATTTAACCGGCTCATAATTTGGATTTTTATGAGCCAAATGGAAATTTTATTTGGCTCAGGAAATTTGAAGTGAGAAATTCAAGGCAAAAAAATTTCTCACATTTTTGAAAAAGACCTCTATTCTTTCAATATTATTATATTCAATCTTCTGACAGCCAACTAATAGAGATTTTTACCACCCAATATCATTTCCTGCCCGAGAAGTCCTCGGGAGGTTTTTTAAAGTAATCTCAGAAAATGAAACCCTTTCCTAAACTCCACCTTTGGCTTATTCTTCCTTTCGTTGTTACTCTGGCAGGATTTAATGGATATTGGAGTGGATTTACCGAAGCCTCATTTCAATGGCATCTACACGGACTGTCTGCAACTTCCTGGTACATCATATTAATTATCCAACCCTGGCTTTATCATAACAGACCAATTCAAGTTCACCGAAAAGTCGGAATGGTCGGACTTTTACTTGCAGGAATAGTGGTGGCGTCTGCCCTGAGTGTGGTAAAAGGCAATCTTTTAACTGTTGACGGTCCCATATTTCCAATCCGCTACAGTCTGTCATTCATTGATATTCTCACTGTGATGGGATTTACCACTTCGGTAATCATGTCAGTTTTAAACGCAAAAAACACCCAAGTCCACGCCAGATGGATGATTTCAACCGTCTTCTGGGTTTTAGCCCCAGCAACTGTCAGGCTGTCTTTTCTCCCACTTGGGATGCTATATCAACCCAAAGAATTCTCTGATTTTCCATTTCTCTGGACAGATGTTTTTATCTGGAATACTGTGCTTATTGTCGGATTGATCGTCTTTCTGATTTTCCGGGATTATTTGAAAGAAAAGAAAGTGTATTTTTCTTATGTCTTGGTTGGAATTGTACAGCTGATTTCCATTCCCCTGATCATTGAAATGAAAGATACTCCTTGGCTCAGAAATGTTCTGGATGCAGTATTTAAATAACATTCTCACCCTTCGGAATCTCAAAGAATTAATTCCCCATTCAAATTTGAATTTCAGTAACTACCCAAATAGTCTTTTAAATAAACCAACAATGTCTAGAAAACCCACAATTCTCACTTTTCTTCTCTTATTCATCTCTTCCTTTTCTTTAGCACAAAATCAAAAAGAAGCTGATATCCTCAGTTTGAAAAAGTTGGTTGAGGATACTTTTCAGGATATCCTGACGGACTTCAAATCCGATAAAATTGGAGACTATTTCACAGAGGATTTCATCCTGATCGAAAATGGAGAAATCTGGAATAATGACTCCTTAAGAAACTATCTGGAAAAAGGCCGATTGCGAACTCCAAAGCAAATACGAGAAAACAAATTTGACTTTTTCAACATCGAAATAAAGGACGATATCGCTTGGGTGAGTTACTATAATACCGCAACTTTCACCACCGAAAACTCCCCGCAAAGAATTATTACCTGGATAGAAACCCTCATTGCAGTGAGAACAGAAGAAGGCTGGCGAATGAAGCTTTTACATAATTCACTAGGGAAAAAATGAAAAATCCCCGAAGAAATGAATTGCTTCGGGGATTTTTCCGTTCGGTTGGCTCGGTTAAAACTTAACTTTCTTTTCCAGCTTTTGACCTTCCCGCTCAATGCTCAAAGTCGCAGAGTCTCCTTTTTGGAAACCACTAAGCGCACGCATGTAACTCATCATATCGACGATCGCGGAGTCACCCATTTGCAGAACAATATCGCCTTTCAGCAATCCGGCAGCCTGTGCTGGTTTATCTTCCGAAACTCCATCGATTCGCATTCCTACTCCATCAAATAAGTAGTCAGGAACTACACCCAGAGAAACCGTGAATCTTGGAGAATCCCCGTTGGAATCTTTGGTTTTGGTGAAAGCAAGCTTTGGTTCAGCATCCAACTGATCCACCAATCGGTCGATGTATTTTACCACCTGCAGCAATCCTTCGTAATTGATCTTTTCCGAATCATCTCCCGGCTTGTGATAATCTTCATGCTGGCCAGTGAAAAAATGTAGTACCGGCAAATCCTGTAAATAGAAAGAGGTGTGATCGGAAGGTCCCACACCAGATTCGGATGTTACCAATTTCAGACTATCGGCATTCGCAATATCCAATGCTGGAACAAAACTAGGGCTTGTTCCGACTCCGTTGATTGCCAGAGTATTTTCTGCATTCAGCCTTCCCACCATATCCATGTTGATCATGTAGTTGACTGTTTTTAAATCGATCGTTGGATTTTTCACAAAGTAATTGGAACCCCATAAGCCATTTTCTTCCCCTGAAAAAGCGATAAAAAGGAAGTTACTCGTGTGCTCCTCATGTTTCAGAATATCTGCCAAAGCAACCAAAGCAGCTGTTCCGGAAGCATTGTCATCTGCCCCATTATGAATCGCAGAATCTCCGCGGTGAAGCGAGCCCTGACCACCCATTCCCAAGTGATCAAAATGCGCCCCGATTACAATGGTATGGTCTGACTTGTTGTCAATATAGCCAATCACGTTTCTTCCGGTCACTCCTTCACCATCCGTTCCGATCACAGCTTCCTCATGCGGGTTGGTTGGTTTGGATACGGTAAAGGGCTGAAAAAATTCCTCGGTTCCTTTTGGTTGCAAACCGATTTCCTCAAACTGTGCAGCAAGATAATCCGCAGCTTTTTGCTCCCCTTCTGTGCCAATTGCTCTTCCTCCCAGGTCATCGGCTGCCAAGAAAACAACGTCTTCTTTTAATCCAGTCAATAAATTCACATCAGTTGGTGCGGGATTACAACTCCAGTTCATCAGCCCTCCGGCCAGAATGAGTAAATAATATTTTGCTCTGTTTTTCATTTCTTTTTTCAGATTTAGGTCAAAGATAATAATTGGTATCTTCGGCCTGCAATTCTTAAAATCAAATCTGAAAATGAGACAATTACTCGTTGCTGCACTTTTATTTTCTTTCGTTTCCATTTCAAAAACTGAAGCTCAAACAAAACCTGAATCACACTCAGCCAGTGATTCCTTACTTCTTTCACCGGAGGAAATGAAATACCTGAAAAATATCAAGCAGCTGACTTTTGGCGGCAATAATGCCGAGGCTTATTGGTCGTTCGATGACAGCATGTTGGTTTTTCAATCCGATTACAGCGCTTGGGGGGCCGAGTGCGATCAGGTTTATTATGTCAATTGGAGAGAGGATGATTTGAAAAATAACAAACCTCAACTTCTGAGCACAGGATTGGGAAGGACAACCTGCTCGTATTTCTTGCCAGACAATAAAACGATAGTGTATGCCTCCACACACCTTGGCAACGAAGATTGCCCACCAGTTCCGGAAAGAAGAACAGACGGAAAATACGTGTGGCCTATCTATGACAGTTTTGATATTTTCACCGCTGACTTGGAAGGTAACATCCTTGCTCAATTAACCAACGAACCGGGTTACGATGCTGAAGCCACCGTTTCGCCAAAAGGAGACCGAATGGTCTTTACTTCGTTGAGAACTGGAGATTTGGAGCTTTACACCATGAATCTGGATGGATCGGATGTGAAGCAAATCACTTCTGATCTTGGCTATGATGGCGGTGCATTTTTCTCGCCTGACGGCAGCAAACTGATCTGGAGAGCTTCCCGTCCTAAAACAGAAGCCGATATCAAAGAATACAAAGATCTGCTTGCAGAAGGATTAGTGATGCCAACAAGCATGGAACTCTACATCGCCAATGCAGACGGCACAGACGTGAAGAAGTTGACAGATTTGGGCAAAGCCAATTGGGCTCCATTCTTTCACCCATCCGGAAACAAAATTATTTTTGCCTCAAACCACCAGACTGAGCGCGGATTTCCTTTCAATCTTTTCATGATCAATCTGGATGGATCCGGTCTGACCAAAATCACAAGCGACGGAACATTTGACGCTTTTCCCGTTTTCTCAAATAATGGAAAATACTTGGTTTTTGCTTCCAACAGAAATAATGGAGGAACGCGAGATACTAACCTATTTGTGGCAGAGTGGATCGGGGATTGAGGCCGAACTTTCTTAAAGTATTCAAAACCGCCTTTGGAAATGGCGGTTTTTTTATTGTCTCAGCAAATTTTTCATGGTTTTTAAAAGGCCCTCTCAGAGAGTTTCAATCCGGTCGAGATACTCATTCGCTTGATCAAGAAGTTCCTGCTTATTTACCATTTTATCCCAAGTCCGATAAGCCATACCGATCCTTGGATTTTTTTCAAGTTTCTCCCGGTTTGCGGCATAAAAATGCCAGTACAGGCTGTTGAATGGACACGCTCCTTCACCGGTTTTCTTCTTCGCATCGTAAGCACAGTGATTGCAATAATTCCCCATTTTCTGGATGTAATTGGCGGAGGAGACATAAGGCTTGGTTCCGACAATCCCTCCATCCGCAAACTGACTCATGCCGCGCGTATTGGTGATTTCCACCCATTCAATTGCATCAATGTAGATACCCAGGTACCATTTATCCACCTCATCGGGGTCGATTCCGGCGAGCAAAGCAAAATTTCCTGTTACCATCAACCTTTGAATATGATGGGCATAAGCCAAATCCAACGATTGGCCGATAGCTTGGCTCAGGCAATTCATCTTTGTTTTTCCTGTCCAAAACCATCCGGGAAGCTTTCTGTCATGGTTGAAAAAATTCAACTCCGCAAACTCAGGCATCTTTGCCCAGTAGATGCCCCGCATATATTCTCGCCATCCGATAATCTGCCGTATAAATCCCTCGACTTGCGAAATAGAAATTTGATCCTGATGACCGAGCCAATATTCCTCAACTTTCTTCACGACTTCAAGGGGAGAAATCATTTTGGTATTAAGGGAGAAACTCAGCCGGGAATGAAATAAATAAGGATCCCAAGTGGTCAAAGCATCTTGATAATCCCCAAAATGAATCAGCAAGTTTTCGCAGAAATAATCCAAAACTTCAAGACTTTCCTTCCGGCTAACTGGCCAGAGAAAATTTTCAGAATCAAGTGTACCTAAGGTTTTCACCCCTGCGGTTTCAATCATCTCCACCAAGCCATTTACTTTCTTCGAATGGATAAGAGGCTTCCGCAAAAGTTTTTTATCCTTCAGGGCGGCCCGGTTGTCATGATCAAAATTCCACTGACCTTGGACCGGCTCTTTTCCGTTCATCAGGATGTCGAATTTTCTCCTCATTTCCCTGTAAAAAGATTCCATAAGAAAGGATTTTTTTCCTTTGAAAAAATCTCCAAGAAACTCTCTGGTTGTCAGGAAATGCTCGGTATCAAATGAGGATGTTTCAATTTTGAGCGAATTACAGATTTCTTTCAGCTGCAGATCCAAGCGAAACTCATCCGGGAGTTGGTATTCAAATCGTTCGAATAGATGCTCTTGAACTAGTTTGGGGATCATTTTATCCAGACTCTGATCATTACCAGGATGATCTAAATTATAGTATAAAACTTGATGTCCCTGATCTTGAATTTCCCTCGCAAAAGTTCTCATAGCCAGAAAAAAGGCTACAACTTTCTGAATATGGTGTGATACATAATCAGTTTCTTGTCTCATTTCCACAAGAAGAAAAGTAACAGAACCATCAGGCTTTGCAAACCAGGAATGATGCAAATTGAGCTGATCACCAAGGATCAATCGGAGCGTTTTAGGCATAAAAAAAGAGGCTTTACATAATAAAGCCTCTTAATCTATCCTTTGTTTATGAAATTAATATTTGAAGCAAGGCATAGAAGATTTTCTGCCCGCCCCTTTAGCATTTCCAGCAAGAAAACTATAGCGTAGGCTGATTTCGTGAGCTCCGCCAGTATTGGCATTTCCCAGGGATGACATGGTGAAATCGTGGCTGTAACCAATATCAAGACCAGTTCCCAAAGAAATCCCAACCAATGCGATGATTGATTCGTGGTTGGGTTGCTCCAATGAAGTCACCGGAATACCACGATACCAAACTCCAAGTACAATCGGCTGAAGATTAATCTGAGCTCCCATATCCAGCTGGGAAAAAGATGCCTGGTTTTTATAATTGAACGCAAGGGTTAATTCCCGTGTGCCGGTTTTTTGATTAAAAAATTCCTTGGAGGTACCTCCCGAAAGGTCAAACTTAACCCCGCCATGAGCGGATAATTTCAAAGGCAACTGACTCATCTGACCTTCTACAAATGAAGTATTGGGCTGAGTTAGATGATGACCGGAAAGTCCAAACCAAACATTCTCATTGTGATAGAGCATTCCGAAACTATAATCCATGAATTGGTGACGGACATCCTGACTTAAATTTTCTCCGCTGAAATCTCCTATTGCTCCGGTCTGACCATCGATTTGACTTCCAAAAATCATATCTCCAAAATAAGCATCACGATCCATGTAGCTCACTTGTCCTCCCATTCTCAGAAAAGAGCGGAATCCCAATCTCAATCTGTAAGCATAAGTGACTCCAATTTCTGAAACACTCAGGCTTGCCATGCTTTGTTCAGATCGGTTAAAAATTAACCCAACCCCACTGTTTGCATTGAACATGTAATGATCGATGTAAGCAGAATACGACCGGAAGGACTGATCCAATCCTGGCCATTGATTTCGGTAGTTGACGCCGATTCGAGTCATTTCCGAAGATCCTGTCAAGGCTGGATTTAGATACAATGGTGCTGCATAAAACTGTGAATACTGCACATCCTGAGCCTTTAAGCTCATAGATACAAATACAAAAGTGATCAGGGTAAAGATTTTTTTCATAATCTATCTGATAAGAGTGATTCCTCCATTGCGGTCGAAGACCTGCCCATCACGGGAACTGTAGGTGATTTTGTACAAATAATTACCGGCAGGTAGTGCCTGACCACGGTAGGTTCCATCCCAGCCTTTACTTTCGGCATTGGAAACGGCATATATTCTTTCTCCCCAGGTATTGAAAATATCCATCGAGAAAGAGGAGACTGCTCTGATTTTCGGGAAAAATGCATCATTCAAGCCATCACCATTTGGAGTGAAAGCATTTGGGATGACTACTAGATCCATTGGATTATTGACCGTTACTGTATTCTTCTCCACGCTCGAGCATCCATAGATATCATATGCCGTAAGCGATACCTCAAATGTGCCTGGCTTTTCGAAAATGTGAATTGGATCCTTGTCACTTGACTCATTACCATCTCCAAACTCCCACTCCCAAGCAATAAATTCTTCAGAAATTACACTTTCAAAGATGATCTCTTCGTCCACCTGCACTTCAGGTTCATTGGATATTTCAAGTTTTCTATAGTCGAAATCCAATCTTCCTCCTTGAGTATTCTGTGAAGGAAAATCAACCCTTGCCTCAGTTTCCACTGCACAACCTGAAGCATCAGTCACTGTTACTTTGAAAGTACCTGAATGGAAAAAGTTGATTTCGCGGGCATCTTTGTCACCGTTACTCCACGTGATTTTGTAGGGCTCTTTGCCGCCATGTATAGAAACCCAGGCAACTCCGGTCACTGATCCCTCTGCACAATCAACATCCAAAGTGGATTCGATTCTTGCTGACAAAGGGCTTGGCTCTGAAATTGAAATTGATTTATTAACCTCGCACCCGGATTCGTCTTTGATTTGGATTGTGTAGGTTCCGGCTTTAAGATCTTTTCTGCTTAAAGAAGAAAGTATTCCATCTGACCATTTTACAGTAACCTGACCTTTGGCACCGTTTACACCAAGGTTAATAAAACCATCAGTTGCTCCCGAGCACGAAACTCCTTTGCTTTCTAACAATTCTACTTCAAGTGAAGAATGGGTACCCAAAGTGAATTGCTCCTGTACAAAACATCCGGATGCATCAGTGACTTTAACATCGTATGAACCGGAGATTAAATTTTTTGCTACAGATCCTGTTTGCCCATCACTCCATATATAAGTGTATGGAGCTTTTCCCCCTTTGACACTTAGTTCGATTTGTCCATTGGAATTTCCTACACAGCTCGCTTCGGTGATTTTTGATTCCAAAGTCAACGCCACGGCTTCACCTACTTTATAAGAAGCTTGGAAGGAGCAACCTTTTTGGTCTTTTACCAAAACCTCATACGTTCCGGAAGCTATACCTGTAAGATCTTTACTTGTTGCGCCATTGCTCCAGCTGTAAGTGTAAGGAGCAACACCACCTGAAACATTCAGGGAAATTTTGCCATCCTTTTGCCCAGAGCAGCTTAGATCCTGAATTGATTCGGCGACTGTCATTCCCTCAGCGGCAGACTTTATTTCGAAAGAGACAGATACATCACAATTAAACTTGTCTGCTACTGTGACAGTGTAAGTTCCTGGCTTAAGGTTTTTCGCTTCCCAGGAATCTTCAAGCCCATGGCTCCATGTTACTTTGTATGGTTCTCCTCTTCCAAATTTCACGCTGATTTTTGCACTGCCATCAGCACCGGAACCGCAGGATGCATCAGTCTTTTGCAATGGATTAAGTAATAATCCGAATGGAGGTTGGATAATAATGTGTTCGACGTGTTTGGTTCCGACTGCATCAGTAATCTCCACCGTGTATGTTCCGGAAAGAAGATTCATTCGGTTTTGGATCGTTTGGTGGTTATTCCACTTGAAAGTATAAGGAGGTAATCCGCCTTTCACATCTAAAAAAATATGCCCTTTCTCAGTATGTGAGCAAAGGGCTAATTTACCGGTAACGGTTACTTGAATATCATCGTAGGAAGTGACTCTCTCTGCTGCCCGGCTAGGCAATTCGAATGCAAATTGAGCAGAGGCCACAGACACTATCATCACACTCAAAAAGAGCGGAAGAATCATCAAGCCATATGTCCGAAATGCCTTTTTCACGTATTCTATACTTTGTTTCCTTTTCTTGCACTTTCAGTCGGCAAAAATTGCCATACAAATTATGATTTCTGTATTTCGTTTTTTAGAATATTATTTTATGTAAGTCATATACAACAAAATGATATTCTTTAAATTCGACTATTTATGAAAAGAAGTATAGAATAATATTTAAATCCAAGGAATTAGGTGGAGTGGAGAGAAACGATGAGTGACTTGAAAAAGTATTATTTTTCTTAAAATATTACCATAACCAATAATTAAGGTAATTCCGACTTTTTTATGGTGATGAAAAACAAAAGGCCTGAAAAACAGGCCTTGGAAAATATTTTAAAAAATTTTGATTTTTTTTATTCAAATGGATAATTCCTTCTGAATAACCCTAATATCTGAAACATGGAATTACTCTCTCCCGTTGGTTTCTACTCTTTGGATCCCCCCAAAGGAAGGTATAAGTGAGCGAAACTTCGTGTGCACCGCCGCTGTTTCGTTGCCCTAATTTAGATATTGTCATATCATAGGAGTAGCCAATGTCAAGCCCGCTTTCCAATGAAACACCGACAAGGGCGATAAAAGCTTCGTTGTTAGGAAGTCCATTTTTGGTAGGTAATCCTCGATACCAAATCCCCAAAACCAGAGGGTCTAGAAAAAGCTGAGTACCAACATCCAATTGACTGAATGGGTCTTGTTGTTTATAATTGAACGCAAAAGAAACTGACCGTTCAGAATAGGCATGTGTAAAGTAATTTCTTCTCCCTCCTGCCAAATCAAATTTGATTCCTCCCTGAGCAGAGAGCTTCATTGGCAATTTGGACATTTGCCCCTCAACAAAAGAAACGTTTGGCTCAGAAATATGATGCATTGATGCCCCCAACCAGATTTTTTTGGAATAAAACATCCCTCCAAAGCTGTAATCCATGAAACTGTAATGACTGTCAATCGGAATCCCATTGAGCTCATCCGTGATCCCGCCAACGGTACCATTTATAATATCTATTTGGGTTCCAAAAACCAGGTCTGAAAAAAATGCATCTCGCTGCATGTAACTCGCTTGTCCCCCAATACGGAAATACAAATCCTGACCAAGCTTAAGTCTATAAGCATAAGAAAGCCCTATTTCATTGGTAGAAAGATTAGCAAGGCTTTCTTTGTTCCCATTAAAAATCAACCCGATCCCACTATTGTAGTCAAAAATATAATGATCAATGTAAGCAGAATAGGAATTGAAGTTTTGATCAAGGCCTGGCCATTGATTTCTATAGTTGACACCAACCCTTGTAAGTTCGCTTGCTCCAGTCAGTGCAGGATTAAGATAAAGAGGTGCTGCATAAAATTGGGAATACTGTACGTCCTGAGCCTTCGCAAACCCAACTGCGAAAAAGAGACAAACCCAAATATGAAAGATCCCTTTTCTCATTTATCGGATCAAAATAAATACGCCAGACTTTTCAACTTTTTCACCAGATCGCGTCATGAAAACACCTCGATAGACATAATTGCCATTCGGAGTATTCTTACCATTAAGTGTTCCGTCCCAACCTAAGGTTTCAAGACTATTTGCCTCAAATATCAATTCTCCCCATGTGTTGAATATGTAGAATTCCATGGAGGCGATTCCTCTATATTGGGGTTTGAAGTATTGATTTTTCAATCCATCTGGTGTAAATGCATTCGGCACAATGATTACGTAATCATCAAACACCTGAGCTACTCGCTCGAAGACATCCACACAACCAAATTGATCAATGGTTGTCAGCGTGATGGTATAGGTGCCTTTCTTTTGATATTCATGAGTCGGATTCTGGTTGGAACTTCCGTTTCCATCTCCAAAATCCCAATTCCAGATAATAATTTTTCCCTGAGAAACATCCTGAAATTGAACAGGCTCTTGAATCTGAATCTCAGCGTTTGTAAGAACATTTCCTCCTCCCAAGTCAACTTCGTAATTGAATTCCGGAATCAATTCTGTGTCAGAAATCAATACCTGAATTCTTTGATTTGGAGACCAACAATTGGCCCCTTTGATGCTGCTTTGAACCTGATAACTGCCTGTTTGATTAACAGTTTCAATTTCATCAAGTCGCATAAGGCTTCCATTTGGACTTAAAATTTGATAATCATAAACAGCTGAATTGAAGCCTTCAATAAATTCGGTAAGATCAACTGTACCATTAGGATCGCAAACAATCGAAGGATTTGAAACTCGCAGGTTCGGAATATCATAGACTATCACCTTCACAGGAAGAAGAGGAGGCTCGCATACTCCGGAACCTGAGATTTTGACATAATAAATATAGGGATCTGCCTTACCCTGAAGGCCGGAAATGCTCAGATCTCCTGCAGGACCTATCTGATAGGTAATACTATTTGAAGTTCCGGAAGATATTTGACCAGTTCCATCTGAGTTTTGATACCAGGTAAATACAGGAGTGATGCCTGTTTGGGTCGAGGTCGGAATCAGACTAGCGACTTCTCCCTCACAAATCGTATCATCATTGGCGGCCAAAGGAGTAGGCTGATCAATGAGATCAACCGAAGTAGATACATTGAAAATACACTGAACACCGTCCGGATTGGTATCTCTGATGGTAAACGAATAGGTGCCGGAAAGTAAATTTGGAAGCACAAAATTCCCATCACTCAATATTGTTGTGCTTACAATTTGCCCATTTCTCGAAGCAACTACTGAATAAGACCCATAACCCCCACTTATTTGGAAAGAAATGCTTCCGTTCGCTTGATTACAAATTGGATCACTAGTAGTTGGAACTGTCATCGAAATCGGTGCAGAAGGACCCGCTACCACAATTCCAGGAACCTGAACTACACAGTTGGCACCACTTCTTACATATCCGGTATAAGTACCCGGTACTACTTTAAAGTCTTTTGTCGAAACCCAATTTGTACCATCCAATGAATAAACAAATGTCCCGTTTCCGGCACTTCCAGTAAGTGTGATTTGGCCTTGATCCCCAAAGCAAATTTCATTTTTTACTGAATATGCTAATGCAGGCATTCTATTGATAACAGCTTTTGGTTCTGCTACAAATCCCGGACAAACGCCTGGACCAGTCGCTCTTACATAATAGGTCTTAGGTGAATCTGAATTGTCTAATCCAGTTACTGTCAATGTGCCGTCAGCAGCAAGCTGGAATACGTGTCCGTTTGCATCTGGTGTAGCACTTGATACAATAGGAACAGTCATGGCTTTATTTTTAAACCACTCGAATAAAGCTCCCGGTGCGGCAGGATTTACTTTTGGAGAGAACACTACTGCTTCTCCCTCACAAATTTCTACATCGTCAACCAATACTTGGGTTGGACCATAAACCATTGTTATGGTATTTGAGGTAACTAAACAGCCTTCCTTATCAGCTACTGTCAAATAATATTGTCCGGGTGCAAGATCATTAATTTCGTAAGCCGGACCCGGAATAGTTACAGTATTGAAAGAGCTACCGTTTTTGAAAAGTGTAACAGTATATGGTGCCCAGCCACCAGAGATCTGAGTCTTAATGATTCCAATATCTGCACCGCAACCCGGGTTTATCTGGGTTAAAGGTGCTACTGACAATGCTTCCGGCGGACCCAGCACTTCAACGGAGAATGAGGTGGCGCAGAAACCTCCGTTTTTGACTGAGATTGAATAAACTTTCGGCCCAAAGTTTAATGCTTCCAATTGGGTCTCTGAAATCGGAGAACCTCCATCTACAGAATAAGTGTATTTGGTATCTCCTCCTGATACCAAATTTATTTTCCCATTATTTGCTCCAAAACATTGAACAGGCTTGAGTTCAAATACAGGCGCCGGCACTACTCTGACCAATGCTGTGACTGATTCTATTTCATCATTACAGACTACATGCAAATAAAAGGTATACGGAGTAGCATTTCCAGGAAGTCCTGATATTGTAAGCTGACCATTCAAGGCAATTGAATAGGTTACTGCCGGGTTTGTTGAATCTGGCCCGGCATTGATTGGCTGAGTTTTACCGGCATCTTTATACCATTTCAAATCAGTACCTGACGATCCTGAAACAATGTTCACCGGCGTTAAAACCACATTTTGACCGGCGCAGATTTCCACGGGTGCAATTTTATAATCAGGTCTTGGCTGCTCAGTGACAATAAAACTGAAGTTTACAGGACAACCTTCTCCATCCGTAATTAAAATAAAATAGGTATCCGGAGCCAGATCTTTAGCTCCAGTTAAATCACCGGGAACGACTGCCCCGGTCAATGAACCTTTCCTCCATTCTACTGTATGATTCCCCCAACCTCCAGAGATAACTAGGTTTTCAATACTTCCATTGGAAAGCCCGCAAGAGCTCCTCAAAATATCTGGTGTATTTATTGAAATTGGAGCCGAAGGTCCATCGACCTTTACCTGATAGCTCTGACTGCAAAGCCCGCCATTAGTTGCTGTAATCGTATATGTTTTTGGAGCAAATTTTAATGCCTCCAGTTGTGCCTGATTGATAGGCGCAGCACCATCAATTGAATATTCAAAAGTGGCTACCGATCCGGATGATATTTTAATTTTTCCGTCTTTAGCCGCAAAACAAGCCTCAGAGGATGTTTCAAATACAACATTAGGAACTATTCTGACAAGGGCTTGTACTGAAACAATTGCTTTAGTACAAACAACCTCTAAGTAATAGGTATATGGATTTACAGCTCCAGCTAAACCGGATATTGTAAGTTTTCCATTTGCATCTATTAAATAAGATACAGCAGCATTTTCAGGATCTGTCCCTGCCGAAATCAATTTGGTTTTTGCAGCATCTTTATACCATTTTAATTCGGTATCCGCCGAACCAGAAATGTTATTTACCGGGGTTAAGACAACTTGTTCGCCTTCACAGACTTCATCAGGCGCCACCACAAATACCGGATCCGGCATTTCTTCAACTTTGAAATTGAAATTGACTATACAGCCTTTGGCATCAGTGATTATTATAAAATAAGTATCTGGTAAAAGGTTATCCGCTCCGGTTAGACCGCCCGGTACTATCGGTCCTGAAATCGAACCTTTTCTCCATTCCACTGAATAATTGCCCCAACCTCCGGAAATAACCAGATTCTCGATCTTTCCATTTGCGAGATCACATGAACTTCTGAGAATATTTGGTGTATTGATTGAAATTGCAGCTGGAGGTCCGGCTATAGTAGCTGTCGTTTGGAAAGTACATCCATTATTTCCAGTGCTTCGTATGTCTATTGTATAGGTTCCCGGGGCAAGACCACTGAATACTTTATTTGCTACAAAAGATCCTTTGTTCAAACTGTATTCGAAAATACCATCAGCTCCGGTTGCATTTACCGTTATTGTTCCATCTTTTGCCCCAAAGCATATTTCATCTGTCACCAAAGTGGTTGCAGTTATGGGTTGGAAAACATTGATTTTTGCTTCGAAAGGTGGATTTGGACAATATCCCGGTCCTTTAGAAACCAGATAATATATATAATTACCCGCCTTCAGACCTTCCACTGTTAATTTCTTGGTGGTTGGATCTATTGTGAAAATATTTCCATTTGCATCAGGGGTCGGACTTGAGGTAATGACCTCGGTAGCTGCCAAATCTTTGTACCAGGTAAGTATTGGATTTCCTGCTGTCGTTACTGCGGGAGTGATTGAGACGATATCCCCTTCACAAATCTGATCCGCCAAAGGATTCACAGTGATCGGTATTCCTATATCATTAATTAAAACTTGATTAATTGTCTTGATGCAGTTATTTACATCAGTGATACGGATTTGATAATTGCCCGGGGCCAAATTCTCATAGATCGTCGGGGAAGCAGCTGAAGCTTTGGACTGGATAACTGTACCAGCTAAAAGAAGCTCCAGTTTATACCCTGATGTTCCTCCACTAAAACTCACTTCCATCTGCCCGTTGGCAACACCACAAGCAGGTTGAAAAACCTCATCGAGTTTTAATAGCAGCTCAGCCGGTTGAGTGATCACCACATCATCCAAAGAAGTGGAGCATCCTGTTGCTGAGTTTCTGATGATAAAATCATAACTGCCAGCGATAAGGTCGTTGAATACAGGCGAGGATTGATAGGAACTGCCTCCATTAATACTATACTGGTAATCTGCTCCTTGAGCAGCATTTTGAGGAACCAAAGTGATACTTCCGGTATTTTCGCTGAAACACAAAACGTTCACTATTGTTGGCGCCGAAAGCTTAGGAACAGGGTTGACCGTAACTGTAGCAGGAATTAAAGCGCTGTTACAAAGGTTGGTACCGGTTACGAGTAAATTAAATTGATATGGCGTAGCATTTTCTGCCAAGCCTATAATACTCAAATTACCAGAAGCATCAACTGAGTAGGAAACTCCATTCCCATTGACAAGTGGATTGCCTGCTGCATCTCTCCATGCATATTGGATATTAGTCGCATTACTAAGTGTAACTACCTGAGGAGAAAGAACAGCTATCTCACTCGGGCAAATTACATCATCCGTCGCATCAAATGTGGGAATTGGAATAGCACTAAAGTTTGGGGTTGTGAAAGTAGCAGGGCAAGAATTTGAGTCTAGTACCTGTACCGAATACGTTGCTGCTGGCGCCAAACCCGAAATCGTATAAATACCTCCTGCCAATGCCGGAGTTACCGATGCTCCATTGATTGTGAAGGTATAATTCGGAGTACCTCCTGCTGCCTGGAATCTTAACACTCCATTATTGAGACCACATGAAGGATTGACTTGATCAAGGTAGGTAATAGTGAGTACACTTGCAGGGCCATTAATAGTACTTGTAATTGTACCGATACAATTAGTACCTGCGTTAACCTCTATGCTATAAACCCCTGGAAGGAGATTAGAGAAAGTATTAGATGGCTGAAATACACCTCCATTCAGGCTGTAAGTTTTTGACGGAAATCCACCTGTCGCTGTGACTATAATTTTACCGGTTCCTTGTCTGCAAAGATCGTCAGTTACAGAGGTTGATATATTTAAAGGAGGCAACACAAGAGCCTGAACCCTTCTCAGATTTCCCGGTGGAGTAGCGCAAAGATTCTGGGACGGATCCGCTGCTACTTCAACAAAATATTCATATGGAGTTGCGTTTTGGTTCAAGCCAGTAACAGTCAAATCTCCGTTGGCATTAATCGAATACGTGATTCCACCTTGGGTTACCGACCCAGTAAACTGACCAACCGGAAGGATCGGCTGAGCTTTATTATTGTCCTTATACCAAATAAATTTAGGGGTGATTCCGTATTTAGGATCAATTCTTGGATCAAATAGAACCGGAGTACCCTGACAAACTTGCTGATCATCAGCATCTACAATTACCGGAGTTCCTCTTTCGTCAATTACATTGAATTCAAAAACATCTGCACAAGCAGAATTGGTTGCAGGATTGGAAACGGTCAGGAAGTATTTACCAAGGTTGACTCCTGAAACTCCAACCGTTGCTTGAATATACCCTCCAACAATAGCTTCTGATTTGGAATAAGTGGATGCCGGTAAAACATTTCCAAATTGATCTTTCCAGGAAAAGGTGTATCCTGGGATTAGATCTTTCAAAACCACGTTGTTAATCGATCCGTCATTCTGGCCATTACAGGTTGGTCCAATAATAGCCCCTGAGCTATCAATTTTGGGAATCGGATTTACAGTTACCGTTACTGTTCTAGCCTCAGAAGTAAGTCCGTAATTGTCTATTACGTTGTAATAAATTGTATGAGTACCAAAAAAACCCGGAACAGGTGTAAATTTTATTTTTGCTGCACTTCTCTCACTCCCAAAGTTAACGTCAGTTAGGGTACCCAATATAGATTCAAAAGTTCCTACACCGGGAACTACAATTGTCTTATTCTCAGGCTTACATTTTTCAACACAAACTCCGGAAAGTCCACAATTTCCAATAAAAGGATCCCCGTTTGGATTGGGGCTATTATTTGGGGGACCTGGATTTGTAGGATATAATTGAAGGCAACGAATAAACTGGTTATCAGCAGGCAGAGAGACGTCAAAATCAAATGTTAAATTATTATCGAAACAAACTGTCTCATTCAAAATAGGTGGGTTAGGAGCAAGCAAAGGGTCAATACTTGATACCTCAACTGTGACATTTCTAATTTCATGAATACTCCTTTTGGCGGCTCCGGTAGCTGCTGCAAACCCAACTTTTAGGTTTTGAGGAGCTCCATAAGGATAAGGCACATTATTAAAAATATTTATTACTTGAGGTCCCGAAGGAGTGGTGACCAACATTGACATCGAAATGGTATAATTACCTCCTCCTATAGGTCTAAGATCTATAAAAACCTTTCGGTAACCATTAGTGGCGCAATTTGTAATCCTTCCATTTGCCCCTACCGTAAATCTTTGTGAGGCAGGCAAGAAGTATTTTGGATCCAAAACATTGAACGGAGGGCCGTCTGCGGCACCATTGAATAGAATTTTACCATCAATAAAAGGGTAGCTCAAATAGGTGGGTGGATCTGGAAAGGTTGCCGGAAATCCAACCCCTTGACCAGTCATTCCATTATCCCTGACTACATCTGCCGCAACAACAGGACCCCGGATGGCAATTGAATTAGGATATCTTGGGAAAAGAGCTGGCGAAAGACCGGATCCATAAGAAAACGGAGCAGCAAATCCCCCAAGTTTACCTTCATACTGATTCCCCCAGTTTCCTCGCTCATCCAATCCAATGCCCATATATGCCCCTTTGAGACCATAGCCTCCTGCGAAACTTCCACCGCTATACCTCAATGGAGAATATCCAAGGGATCCCCCCAATCCTCCTATTTCAAAAGTTGAAGCATCTATGTTTCCATTAAATAGGAAAAAACTGAAACCATCTCCGGGACCTTCAGCCGGATCCCAAGGATTATAAGCAAAATATTCGAATGAAGTTTTAATACCGTATGCCGATGAAAATGGTAAATCGACAAAAATGTATCCCCTCTGATCAGCATCGTTGTTGGTTAACCTTAATACTCCGTTTCCAGATGGATCTCCTTTTCCTGAAGTCAAAAATGCACCTTGTTCAGGGGCAGGAGGACCAAAAATAGTATTTGATCTTGGGGTTGAATTTGTGAATGGTTCACAATAGGGAAAGCCGTCTCTTGGGATCACGACTTGCGCGTGAGCCAACTGCATCCATGCCCCAAAAAAGAGAAAGGTGCAAATCAGAAAAAGCTTATTTATCTGTATTCTAACCATTAACTACACCACCAGTTTCTATTTGCTTAAGTTACTCAATTTAACCGCTCTACGAGGTAAATCGAAATTGAAATCACGGTTTTGAAACTACCAGGGCTTAGGATTGGGGCGATCAATCGTTTATGGTTTCTTACCTAGTCAAAAAACGAAAATTCAAAAATTTAATCGCTTTAAGATTTAACGGGAGAAAACTCAATAATTATACCAAAGAAGGGTAATTTGATTTTTTTATACTCAAAAATCCAAGATTACCTGATTTTTGACCAAATCCTCAAAAACCTCTCTTTTTCGGATCAGTTTTGCCTCCCCTTCCCAAATCAAAACCTCTGCAGGTCTGAGCCTTGAGTTGTAATTAGATGCCATACTGAATCCGTAGGCTCCTGCATTCTTAATTACCAATAAATCCCCTGCTTTCGCTTCAGGTAACTTCCTGTCAGAGGCCAAAGTATCTGTTTCGCAGATATATCCGACAACATCGTAAGTGGCATTCGGTGCACTTGAATTACTGAGGTTGTACACGCCATGATAAGCATCATAAAGCATTGGTCTGATAAGATGGTTCAGACCAGAATCCACACCCACAAAAGTGATCGTCGGAGTTTCTTTTACAACATTGACTTTTACGATCAAATACCCGCACTCACTCACCAAAAACTTACCCGGCTCAAGCCAAAGCTCTAATTGCCGACCGTATTTTGCACAAAAATCCTGAAAAGCTTCTGTTACTTTTTGACCAACCTTTTCGATATCGGTGCTGATATCTCCCGGCTTGTAGGCCACCTTGAATCCTCCGCCAAAATCCAAAAATTTAAGATTCGGGAACTGAAAAGCAGCATCAAAAACTACGTTCGCCCCTTTTAAAAAAACTGCAGCATCGTAAATATCGGATCCAGTATGAATATGAAGTCCTGTAATTAGCATGTTATTCTTATTCACAGCTTCCAAAATCTCGGGTAGCTGTGCGATCGAAATCCCAAACTTACTTTTGTCGTGTCCTACAGAAATTTTTGCATTTCCGCCTGCCATGATACTCGGATTTAGTCGGATACAAACCGCAACTGAGTTCCCATAAGTCCGTCCAAATTCCTCCAGGACTGGCAAATTATCAAGGTTGATCATTACCTCCAGATTAACTGCTTCCTGCACCTCCTCAAAACTCACACAATTAGGAGTGTACATGATTTCACTCCCTGAAAAACCGGCCAACAAACCCAGTTTTACCTCTTCAATGGAAACAGCATCCACCCCGGCTCCGGCTTTCTTCACCAGTTTTAAAATGTTGATGTTTGAAAGTGCCTTGGTGGCGTATTTGATTTTCAAAGGAGCACCGGAAAAAGCTTGCTGAAGCGCTTTAATCTGGTTGGTGATCTTTTCACCATCATAGACATAAACTGGCGTTCCGAATTGAGTTGCGATCGATTCAAGGCTTACGCCTTGGATGTGAGAGGGGTTTTGAGCAGGAGACATTCTGATAAATTTGCGCCCAAAGATAGCCAAATAACAAAAAAAGGAGGCATGTGCCTCCCCTTTTCCTTATCATTTGGTGTAATTAAGAAATCCTTGTAAAGAAAGGCAGTAATCCTGATTTTATCCTGCTTAACTATTTGAATGGATCCACTTTGCCCGTTAAATATTGTTAAGCAAAAGCCCACAGCTGATTATCGGTTTAAATTTGTGTCATGTCAAAAGGAAACATCCTTCTCATTGTCATTCTGATGTCTCTAGCCAGTTTTGGCCTGATGGGATTTCAATATTATTGGGTGAGAAATGCCATCCGAATCAATGAGGAGCGCTTTGACCAAATAGTCTATCAGGCACTTTCCGGGACGGTGGAACAACTTGAAAAAAGCGAGACAAGTGATGTATTGCTAAGTAAATTGATTCAGGATCCGATTTTACAGAAATCCCTTTTTCAGAAAATTGAACCAATCGAACTTCAGGTCGGAAAACGAAGAAACTATAGTCGACCTTCTTTAACTGATACTCTTTTGGCTGAGCAAATGCCTCAGGTAAGTGCCACTTTTCGAAGAATGCTCCAGTCAAGAGGACTTGACATGAGTGTTCTGGAAGAACTTGACATATTCTTCACTAATATGACTCCTGAAGTAGCCTCTACGATTTTTACACCTGACGAAATGCAAATCCTCCTTCAAGAGAAAGAGAGGCAACTTCAATATCTAAGCAGAAACCAAGGATTTCTCCAAAGCCGAACAGAATCAGAGGTATCGTCTGAGCTCAATATTCCCGCGGATGCTCTTGACAAAATCAAAAGAACCAATTTAAAAATCGAGCTGATGAATCAGGCCTGGGACGAACTTGCTGCTGGACAAAAGGCAATTTTGGATCGCCTGGATACCGGAATGGTGAGGAAACTCGTCAAAAATCATCTGCTGGAAAGAGGTATCACCGAAAATTTTGAATTGGGATTATTGAAGGACGATGGATTTGTGATGCCAATCGGACAAGTTAACGATTCATTTGTGCTGGTCCAAAATGGCGTACAGGCAAAGCTTTTTCCAAACGACATCCTGGGAAAAGACAACTTCCTCTACATCTATTTCCCTGAGAAAAACTACCATGTAGTCCGGCAGGTTTGGCTTCCCATTTCTTCTTCCCTCCTTTTTATCGGAGTTATCATTTTCTGTTTCATCTATGCGATCAAAGTCATAATTCGTCAGAAAGCACTTTCTGACATCAAAAATGACTTCATCAACAACATGACCCACGAATTCAAAACCCCGCTTGCCACTGTAAGTCTGGCAGTTGAGGCGCTTCAGGATCCGGAACTTTCCAATCAGGATAAATTCAGGGCAAGGTATTTGGGTATAATCAAGGAAGAAAATAAACGTCTTGTTTCACAAGTCGAAAATGTGCTTCAGGCTGCTGCGTTGGACAAGAAAGACTTTAAACTTAAAATAGAGAAGATAAACCTGTCCGATCTGTTGGAAAGTAACGTAGATCAGATGAGTCTTCAACTTGAAAAACGTGATGGGAAAATTTCCTTCATAAATAAGCTGAAAGATCCGGTGATAGAAGGGGATGCCTTTCACATCACTCATATTTTCAATAACCTGTTGGACAATGCCAACAAATATTCACCGGAAAAGCCTGTGATAAAGATTGAAGCAAAGGACGATGGGGACGAGGTGATTGTCAGTATTCAAGATCAGGGAATGGGGATGACAAAGGAATCACAGCGAAAAATATTTGATAAATTCTATCGTGTACCTACCGGAAATCTTCACGATGTGAAAGGTTTTGGATTGGGACTTTCCTATGTGAAAACAATGTTGGAAGCTCACAAAGGAAATATTCACGTACATAGCGAACTCGGAAAAGGAAGCACATTTACCATTAACCTACCTAAAAAACAAAATGAGTAAAGCGAAACTATTAGTGGTCGAAGACGACCCAAACCTGGGTGATATCCTGAAGGAATACCTGGAAATGAAAGGTTACGAGCCTACGCTTTGCCGCGATGGAGAAGAAGGGTGGAACAAATTCAAAAAAGATAAATTTGACCTTTGCCTGCTTGATATCATGATGCCCAAAAAGGATGGATTTACGCTTGCAAAAGAAATCAAGAAAGTCCAGGAAGATCTTCCCATCCTCTTTCTCACTGCAAAAAATCAAAAAGACGATATTATCGAAGGCCTGAAAATAGGTGCGGACGATTATCTGACCAAGCCTTTCAGCATGGAAGAACTCCTCTTGAGGGTCAACGCGATCTTACGAAGAACTCAGAAAAGTGGTGAAATCTCTCCTTTGAAAGTGTACACGTTCGGAGATTTCATCCTCCACTATGATGAGCAAATCCTGGAAGGCCCCCAAGGCAAGAACAAACTGACCTCCAAAGAAAATGAGCTGATCCGCCTGCTTGCTTCCGAAATGAACAAACTCGTCAATCGTAGCCACGCACTCAAGCAAATCTGGGGAGATGACAGCTACTTCAACGCAAGAAGTATGGATGTGTATCTCAGCAAAATCCGTAAACTCCTGCGTGACGATCCCAAAGTCCAAATCATCACTATTCATGGAGAAGGATTCAAAATGATTGTGGGAGAAGGCTGAAAAGAGACGTAAGATTTAAGATATTAGACATAAGATTTAAGAATCCCGCGGTAGAGATACAGCGGGATTTTTTATTATTCTAGCAACTCCGCACCGATACCCGGTCCCTCCGGAAATGTTACTTTTTCAGGTGTAATCACCACTCCTCTAGCCGGATCATCGGAAAGCAACATCGCTCCATCCATATCCACATAATCCAGAAGGGGAGCAATGTGTGCAATTGCGGTGATTCCAATTGAGCTCTCTGTCATGCAACCCACCATCGTTTTCATTCCAAGAGATTTGGCTTCTTGAATCATCCGAAGTCCAGGTGTAATTCCGCCCGCTTTGACGAGTTTCACATTGATTCCATGGAAAAGTCCATGACACTTTTTGACGTCTGATTCTACAATGCAACTTTCATCAGCCATCACAGGAAGTTTACTGTGCCTGAATACTTCTTTCATTCCTTCCAGATCATCTTTTCCCAGCGGCTGCTCCATGAACTCTACACCCAATTTTGCCAGTTCCTCGGAGTTCCGGATCGCTTGCTCAGCTGTCCAGGCACAATTGGCATCAATTCTGAAAATCGAATCTGTATGCTTTCGAAGTTCCCGGACAATCTCAAGGTCATTGGCTGTACCAAGCTTGATCTTATAAATTGGCCAAGCAACTTCCTTCATTTTGGAGACCATTTTCTCCATCGTGTCTATTCCGATTGTAAAGTTAGTTGTGGGAATAGTTGCCGGATTCAAGCCCAGATATTCGTAAAGTTTTTTTCCTTTTTTCTTCGTGAAAATATCCCAAGCCGCAAGATCGAGCGCACACTGAGCAAATGGATTATCCTTGAAAATCTCTTTTCCAAGCTCCCACAGGTGTTCTGGAGATTCCCAATCGCCCTTCTCCACCACAGGTTTGAATTTTTCCAGACATTCGGTCATATTCTCAATATCTACCCCATAGAATGGATTCGTTGTAGATTCGCCCAAACCAAAAAAACCGTCCTCCTCAAGTTTCACGATCAGGGTATCCTGTACATCCCGACTTTGATGGGCGATTGTAAAAGTGTGTTTCAGCGGGAGATCCTTGACGATGATGGAAAGCTTCATGGGATAATTTTAATTTGGGCTAAAAGTAAAGGGAATTTATAAGCCAAGATGGCTAGTTTTACCAATAAATTATCGAAAACTATCAAATCAATGAAAGTTAACTCCTCCATCTTTTTGAGCATGTTTTTGCTCTTCTCAATTCCAAGTTTCGGATGCAATGCAGCAGGTAAAAAAGATTTTGAGGTCATTCCTTTGACCACTTTGGAATCAGCATTCAATCAATTCAAAGAACCGGCAATTACCCATCGCCGATTCAAACATGCGGATATCCAGCCTTTGATTGAAAAGCATAAAGGAACTTTTGAAATTTCTGAACTGGGGAAATCCATTGAAGGAAAGAGCATTTCCAATTTGAAATGGGGCTCGGGCAAAACCAAAGTGATGCTTTGGTCTCAAATGCATGGAAATGAAAGTACCGCCACGATGGCACTTTTTGATCTGTTTAATTTTCTGGAAGCTACGGGCGATGAGTATGACGAATTGAGAAATACACTAAAAACTCAACTCAATCTGAGCTTCATTCCTATGCTCAATCCAGATGGAGCAGATGCTTTCAAAAGGAGAAATGCATTGGACATTGATTTAAATCGGGATGCGATTTCACAGATTTCGCCGGAAGCTGTTATTCTGAAAAGTGCCCGTGATTCATTTGAACCCGTTTTTGGATTCAATCTCCACGATCAGCAGATTTATTACAATGTAAAAGGAACACCCAAACAAGCTACGATATCAATTTTGGCACCTGCCTATAATGTGGAAACGGAAGTCAATGAAGTCCGGGAGCGAGCGATGCAAACGATCGTCGGAATGAATGAAGTCCTTCAGCAAGTAATTCCCGGTCAGGTGGGAAAATATGACGATGAATTTGAGCCGAGAGCTTTTGGGGACAACATCCAAAAATGGGGAACAAGCACCATTCTGATCGAGTCGGGAGGCTATACCGATGATCCGGAGAAGCAATATATCAGAAAGTTGAATTTCATGATTATCCTGAATGCTTTGCACCAGATTGCCACTGAAGCTTACACTCAATACACCACGGATCAATATTTTGCCATTCCCGACAATGGAATCCAATTGATGGATTTGATCTTGAATGAAGTCCAGGTGAAAGTGGGTGAGAAACTTTACCCGGTTGATTTGGCAATCCGACGAAGAGAATCCGAAGCCAATGGTAGTTATTTCGTCTCCGGATCGGTTGAGGACCTTGGTGACATGCAGGTTTTCTTCGGCTTTGAAGAGTTGGACGCGACGGGGATGACTTTCACTCCGGGAAAAGTCTATGAAAAGGTCTTCGAAAGTGTCGATGATTTAGACAAAACTCAGGCATTAGAACTTCTGAAACAGGGATTCATGGCCATTAAAGTAAAAAACGGAGCAGCCAGACAACTTCATGGATTGCCGATATTGGTTTTGAAAAGCACCAATACTTTTTCCTCCGGATGGATGACAGGCTCGACTCCAAATTTCTTCCTATCAAAAGAGGGTATCTTGAAATATGCCGTGGTAAACGGTTACCTGATTAACCTGGAAAATCCGAAAGATCAAGAATTTAAACAGCGGATTTTATAATTGTTCCAGTCAGTTTTGCATTAAAAAAGCTCGTCTTCTGGCGGGCTTTTTGCGTTAATCCCGTTAAGAAATTCGTAATTTCAACTAACCATTTTTCTATTACTTATGAAAAAGAACCTTTCAGCTATCCTTTTTGCTATCGCCATCATTATCGCCTCTTTTGTCTTGGGCAATGCAGTCATCAATCGCAACCGGCCGCAAGGCACTATCGTTGTCACGGGTTTGGGGGAAAGTAATTTTACTTCAGATTTGGTTGTTTGGGAGGGAAATTTCAATCGGGAAAGCAATGATTTGAAGACAGCATACGCGAGCCTCGAAAAGGACAGAAATGCAGTAACTACATACCTTAAGTCAAAGGGCATTCCTGAGGCTCAACTTATTTTCAATGCTGTCAATACTAATCCGCTCTATCAGCAAAACTATTCGAATGACGGCCGTTTTTTAGGTCAAACTTTTCAAGGATATCAGCTCAATCAATCTCTGGTAATTGAGTCCAAAGAGGTAGAAAAAGTAGAAAAAATCAGCAGAGAGATCACCGAATTACTGAATCAGGGAATTGCATTCTACTCTCAGCAGCCCCGCTATTATTATACCGGACTGGAATCTTTGAAATTGGAAATGATTGCAAAAGCAACCGAAGACGCACGAATCAGAGCAGAACGAATCGCTGAAAACTCAGACTCAGATCTGGGCGATCTGATCAATGCCAACATGGGAATCTTCCAGATTACCGGCCAAAACTCAGGAGAAGACTATTCATGGGGCGGAACTTTTAATACTTCTGCCAAAAATAAAACCGCTTCAATCACCATGAAGCTGACATTTGAGGTGGATTAAACGAACTTTTGATTTCGATGCCTCAGATACCGATTCAAACACTTTCTCTTTTTCCAAAGCTTGATCAACTCTTATTGGAGTTGCTTCACTCACTTTATCCGGAAGACTGGGAGAAACCTACAATTGCACCCTTGTGGAATGTAAAAGACATCGCAACGCATTTGCTGGATGGAAATCTCCGCACTCTTTCAATGCTGCGAGACGGGTATTTTGGAGAATCGCCGGGCGATATCAATGGATATCAGGATTTGGTGAAATATTTGAACAGGCTGAATTCGGATTGGGTGAACGTAATGAAACGCCTCAGTCCAAATGTCCTGGTCCAACTTCTTGAAAGCTCCGGAAAAGAATACATCGGATTTTTGAATACCCTAGATCCATTTGAAAAAGCTGCATTTTCTGTTGCCTGGGCAGGTGAAACTGAATCTCAAAACTGGTTTCATATCGCAAGGGAATACACTGAAAAATGGCATCACCAACAACAAATCCGATTGGCAGTTGGCAAAGAAGAAATACTCTACAACAAAGAATTTTATGATGCCTTTCTTCAAACTTCTTTAAGAGCTTTGCCTTACCATTACCGGGATTTGACAGGAAAAGAAGGAGAAGTAATTCGGGTAACAGTTGAAGGTGAATCCAACTGGAATTGGTGGATTATTTTTAATTCCAACTCGTGGAAAAGAATTGAAAATCCAACAACAAACCCCGTATCCCAAGTAATCATACCTGCCCAAATTGCCTGGAGAATCTTTACAAAAGGAATTTCCAAAGTTGAAGCGAAAAGCCAAATTTCAATTTCCGGAAAGCAAGAATATGGAGAGAAAATCCTGGGAATGTTAACCGTAATGGCCTAATGAAGGATTCTGATCAAAATCCCCCAAGCTCAAAATCCGGCCTTCACCCAAGAAATGTCCATCGGGATCGATATGATTTCGAAGCTTTGGCCAAGACTGAACCCGAGCTTTTCCCATTTGTTTTTGAAAATCAATATGGTGACCAAACGATAAATTTTGCCAATCCAAATGCGGTTAAAATCCTCAATAGAGCTTTGTTAAAGCATTATTACAAAATCGGATTTTGGGATATTCCGGATGGATTTCTCTGCCCTCCCATTCCCGGTCGCGCTGATTATATTCATTACGCAGCTGATTTACTTGCTCAAAACAATGCCGGAAAACTACCTCCCGGACAAAAAGTGAAAGTTCTGGATATCGGGACCGGAGCAAATCTGATCTATCCTGTTTTGGGAAATTCGATTTACGGTTGGACCTTCGTAGGAGCAGAACTTGATGAAAAATCGATCGCATCAGCACAGAAAATCATTGATCAAAATACTACCCTGAAAGGCAAAATCGAACTACGAGCCCAAACGGATTCCTCGCATATTTTCTCTGGAATAATAGGGACTGAAGAGTTTTTTGATCTCTCGATTTGCAATCCTCCTTTTCATGAATCAGCTGAAGATGCAAAAGCCGGAAGTTCTCGGAAAGTCAAGAATCTAACCAGAAAAGTTGATTCTAAACCGATGCTCAACTTCGGAGGCCAGGCAAATGAACTTTGGTGCGAGGGCGGAGAAAGCAAGTTCATCGAGCGGCTGATCCGGGAAAGCCTTGAATTCAAATTCTCCTGCTTTTGGTTTACGACATTGGTCGCGAAGGAAGTGAATCTTCCCTCAATTTATTCCAATCTGAAAAAGGCCGGAGTTGCAGAAATTAAAACAATCCCGATGTCACAAGGCAACAAGAAAAGTAGGATCGTAGCTTGGACTTTTCTCAATCCCAAACAGATGGAAAACTGGCGGAAAATGAGATGGGGTGGATGATCGGTCAAATTAATTCAGACCGTTTAATCCCAGAATAAAGGACATTGGTATCAGAATTAAATACGCCAAAATCCCAATTGCCCAACCCAATGCTTTTTTTACTCCGTCAGCTTCCCGGAGCTCTGTAGTATTTCTGAAAATCAGGCCCGCAATTCCTCCTGCCATCGGAACAAAAATGAACGGAAGGATAAGCAAGTGAATAGTATTTAGATTCAATTCACCGATAAGAGTGAAAAACAAGGCAAGCAAAACAGCAGTTATTGCTGCGCTTTGAAAGAAAGCTTTTGTCGAAGATCCGAAAGGGTCTGAACGCAATGTTTGTTGGCTCATGATTTCAGGAAATAAAATGATTGTGAATAATTTTCTGTACTTACTCACAATCAATTGCAATACCACAAAAAAAAAGCAGGCCATGATAGCCTGCTTTTCCTTTGTTAAAATATTTAAAATCAGGTATTAAGGGTATACTCCACGCTGATTTCCATTTTCAATGCTTTTGAAATCGGGCAGTTTAGCTCGGCGTCTTTCACCAATTCAGCAAATTTCTCCTCAGTAATTCCTTCCACCTGAGCTTTCAAAACCAAGTGAGATCTTTTCAGAGTGCCTTCTTCGAAAGTAATGTTACAGGTTACTTCGAGTTCTTTAGGAGGAAATCCTGCTGCGGTTAAATTGAAGCTCAATTTCATTGCAAAGCATCCTGAGTGAGCGGCAGCTACCAATTCTTCCGGATTTGTACCTATTCCATCCTCAAATCGAGAGACATAAGAATATTGAGTTTTGTTTAATACAGTACTGGCTGTAGTCAGGTGGCCGGAACCTTCTTTGCCAGTTCCTTGCCATACGGCGGTTGCTTTTCTGATCATTGGATAAAAGAGTTTAAGGGTAAAAGTTACAAGTTTAAACCTGAGATTGGTATGAAAGTTCCATCGTTTTTTGATTTCCCAAAGATTTGCACAAATAACTCCAAAGATTCAACTAGATCTGTTTTAATCTGTGACTTTTTCTGAGAATATCTGTAGGAAAATCATTTTAGAAATGTTTAAAAATCAAAAAAATGATCATGATTGCCCACAGAAGTGCACATATAGCTTCATAGATTCTCTCAGATATTCACAAACAGATATTTTTTTACTGTTTCCGGGATCTTTAAAAAATCATTAATTTAGTTCATGCATGAAAATGAAATTACTTTTATCATTCGGGGTGCTATTTTTAAAGTTTACAACACCCTCGGTCCCGAACTTTTAGAATCAAGCTATGAAGCCTCCTTAGGGTACGAATTAATTAAAGCGGGTCTAATCGTAGAACATCAGGTAGGGTTGCCACTTATTTATGACACATTAAAACTTGATGTTGGCTATCGAATCGATTTGTTAATCGAGAAAAAAGTGATCATCGAAATCAAATCAGTTGAAAATTTAGCCGAAGTCCATCACAAGCAAATAATTACCTATTTAAAACTTTCAGGAATAAAAGTAGGCTTACTTGTCAATTTCAACACCTCGGAAATAGCTAAAGAAATTCATAGGAAGGTCAATGCTTTCAGAGATTAGATCTCCCGCTGATTCACGCAGAAAAAGTCGCAGATTTCCAAAGATCTTTTTTAATCTGCATTTATCTGCTTTATCAATCAGCGAAAATCAGCGGGCAATATTTATCTAAGGGATCTACTTTCTGGCAAGTGATTCAAAAACCTCCAAATACTGATCCGTCACATGCTCCCAGTTATACTTCTGGGTTAAACCAGATCGGGCAATCAATCGAAATTCTTCCATTTTCTCAGGCGCTGCCTCTGCCTTTTCAATGATCGATTTAACGGATTCCGCTGTTTTTTCAAAGAACCATCCATGCTTTCCTTTCTGCAGCATTTCCTGACTAAACGGGGTATTCAAAGCCAGAATTGCACATCCGTACCCCAGCGCTTTTAGCATCGCCGGATTTGTCCCGCCAAACTCATGCCCATGGAAATAGGCATAACTATGGGAATATAACGCCGCCAATTCATTCGGATCGGTCACGTATCCGGTGAAAAGCAATCTCTCATCTTTGATGTTCATCAATCGATTCGCCCATTTATCCTCAAAAGGCACGTCCCCTAAAATCACAAGCTTTCTCTTTGAATCTGACTTCAAAAATCCTTCTATAATCAGGTCCGCATTATTATCCGGGACCAACCTTGCTACAATCAAATAGTAGGAATGAGATTTTAAATTCCACCTTTCAATTGGCCTTGAATCGACAGATTCTCTTGGATTTGCACCGTAGGCAATCACCTTGGAATCTGCATTGAAAAGCTCCAGATACACCCTTCGCATCTCATCCGAATCGTTGATCAACTGATCGTAAAACTTGGTCGCCAACTTCGAAGCCCAGAAAAAATATTTTGATCCAAGACCTTTCCACTTAGGTCGAAGCCATTCCAATCCATCCACATTGATGGCCGTTGGCTTTCCAAAAACCTTCGAAATAAGGCCAAAAGGACCATTTCCGCTATTCACCACAAAAATCACATCTGCATCTGAGAAGCAGGCATGAATCATGGAAAAGAACGTATGAGTCACCTGAGTCAGGCTCTTCGATTCAATCGCCGGTGTGTAAATACACTCAATCCCATTCACAAATTGCGGGCGATTCTTAAAAAGAGAGCGGTGATTATAGACAAGCACATGAACGCCTCTTTTCACAAGTCGCTCTCCAAGCTCCTTAATCAAAGTATCATAACCGCCGTAGACGTAAGGATAACCCTTCGCACCCATAATGGCTACTTTCAGTTTCTTTTCAGATGCTGCCATAGGTGTCTTTTAATTTTTTCTTCAAACGCCTCCAAACTATATTCCTTCAAGACTCGGGTTCTTCCTGCTTTTCCCAATGCCAGTCTCAGCGCTTCATTTTCAATCAATTTACTCAAAGTTCTCACTCCTTTATCCACATCGCCAATCGGAATCAAAAACCCTGTTTCGCCATCCAAAACCATTTCGGCGGCTCCGCCCGAACGGGTTGCCACAACAGGTTTTCCTGCTGCCATGGCTTCCAAAATCACCGTAGGAAATGAATCCGGAAGGATTGAAGGAAGGACAAAAATATCAGAAGCCGCCAGGACTTTCGGAACATCCGTTCGAAACCCTAAATCCGTAACTTTTTCCTTCAATTCTTTTTTCTCAATTATTGTTCTGATTTCCTCCTGAATGTGTTCGTAACCGGGGAATGGATCTCCTACCAGAACAAAATGGCATTGTGGATAAGTCTTGAAAATAGTCCTTGCAATCTCCAGAAAGAACAACTGTCCTTTACCCGGATTGATGCGCCCGATCATGGTGATGATCAACTTATCCACAGGCAATCCAATTTCAGATTTAGCATTTGGGTAAGCAATTAAAAACTCATCATAGGGGATTCCATTGTGTATAACTTCCGGTTTAGCCAATTTTAATTTGGATTTCCAATGGTTTGAAACTGCGTTAGAAACCACAATGGGGCTCGATGTACTGCTATCAAGCATTTTTGCCAGGAGCTTAACCAATGGAGCCGGACCCGGCAAAATTTCATGAATATGCCAGATATGAGGAAGACAATTTCTCTTTGCCCAATACGCTCCCACTATTACCGCAAGAGTATTGGAATAAACCAGCTCAAAACCAAATTCATGATGGAGTTCATCCAGGAATCGATAGGCGTTAAGATTCTTGCTAAGTCTGTTTAGTAAGCCGGTTGGATTGACATATTTCCGGCGGAGAATTCCAAGGTTTTGAATCCTGACGATAAAACCTTCTGATTCCAGTTCACCCACCAAAGGTCCCGGCCCTGTCAAAACAACTACCGGAATCAGACCTTCATTTCGATAAATTCCAAGGACCTGCAGGATGATTTTTCCCGAACCATAAAGCTCTGATGAACTCTGAAGAAAAAGTACATAACGGGATTTAGCCATTGGATTTCAGGTAAATTCCCATGATCCCCGATTTGCCAAAAAAAACAGAAATCGTTTCCAAAATCCAGGCAAAAGGCAAAAGAATTCCAATGCCTAAAAGCAAACCCGGTGTTTTCTTTCTTTTCAAACTCAGGATCAGATTTCCTTTGAAACCCAATTGACTCATCAAAGCCTGAAGCATTCCCAGTACTCCCAAGTGAATGGAAAAAGACCTATGCCCAACTTTTTTATAACCGATTCGATAAAGTTCTTTCTCCAAACCTGTCTCTGTCCAATGAGTCAAATGCTTTGGAATATCCCAATGAATCCAGTTTTGACCGGCAATTTTAGATTGCCAGGAATCCGCCCTTGGTACTTCGATATAAGCTTTCCCATCAGAGATAAGATTGGAATCCAATAACTCTTTAAGCAATCCCAAAGGATCTGGCAAATGCTCGAGAACATGGTTCAGGGTAATCAGATCATAATAGCCTTCTCCTACCTTTCCTCCGGAATAATACTCCTGTCTGACCTCAACTTCATACTTTTCCCGGGCAAAGTCAGCCCTTTCTTTTGCTGTTTCAATTCCCAAACCAGTCCACCCTGATTTTTTGGCTATGGCTAAAAATTGACCCTTGCCGGAGCCAAAATCAAGAAGCCTTTTTGTTTTTGAAAAAGAAATTGAATCAGCTCTATCTAATACTTCCCTTCCTTCGCGAAAAATAACCCATTCAAAAATCGACTTGCGGTTATCTACCACGGTGTAGACTTCATCTTCATACAACGCATCTGAATCAAGATCTTCCGGAATAAAAGTCCACCGATTTCCGCAGCCCTTACATAGGCAGATGGAAAAAGCCTGAAGATCGCTTTCTGGGGATTTTTTACAAACCGGACAGGTGATTAGCCGCATGGATTATTCGGGCGAACTCAGGATGATCTGATGAAAAGAGTCTATAAATTTCTTGGGAGAAAAGTCATTACTTCGCTCAGAACCCCTCCTGATAAGATCATCCCGAAGGTCATTTTCTTTGCTCAAAAGTATCATTTTTTCTGCTAAATCCTGTTGATTTCCGGTTCTGGAAGCTAATCCTGCACCCCCGGCTACTTCCATCAAAGCTGGCTGATCAGAATGGATTACCGGCAATCCGTATCCCATCGCCTCTACAATCGGAATTCCGAAGCCTTCATTTTCGGAAGGGAAAACATAGGCAAAAGCTCCACCATAAAGTGCTTTGACTTGCGAATCACTCAGGTATCCGGGCAAAATCACTTTGCCTTCCAAGGCAAGGGTTTTCACCAATTCCTCCACAATTGGGAAATCATTCATCTGCTTACTTTGACCGGGACCGCCGGCCAGTACAAGCTGAAAATCGGAGCCGGTTTCCTTCAAAAAATCACCATAGGCTTTCACCAGGAGCGGAAGGTTTTTACGCTTGTCAAAGGTGCCAATGTGGAGAAAATACGATTTCTCTCTGAATCCTGATTGCTGCAAAAATCCTGAATCTCTGCGGTCTGCCAATGTTTTTGGACTTTGGTAGATGACCGAAACAGGAAACTTTCCTCGTAAATATTTCTTTAATGCCTGCTTAGAATACTCCGTTGTCGTGATGATTTCAGTTTGCTCTTTCAGTCCTTTTTTGATCAGATTCAGAAAGTAAGTCCTCCACCATTTTGGGTAATTCTTCGGCATTTGCCAGAAAAAAGCATCGTGAATCACCGTCAATCTGCGACAAGGCATTGACGCTGCCGGAGAAACAAAATCAGGACAAATCAGCACATCCGGTTGGTGTTTTTTGACCAGATCGGGCAGCTGAAACTCTTTCCAACGGAAATAATCCATGTGATAATTCAAGCGCTGGATTTTCGATTGGGGATTTTTGAACGTTTGATCAGCAGCTTGCTGATCAGGATCATGGGTAAATATCCACTCGACATCAGGATGAGGATACGCAACGGCAGCTTTTGCAAGCTCCATCATGTAGGTCTTAATACCTGAAGTGGCGACATTCAGATATTGCAGGTCAAGAAGGACTTTCATGTAAAACTCAGATTAGATTGGGTTTGCAGGCGGCTGTAAGCAAATACACTGTAGCCAACGATCCACCAGGTGATCCATGCCACATAGGTGTACATTTCTGCATTTGCAGTAAATAAAGGCAAAAGCAAGCCCACTTTCACTGCCGCTCCAACAAATGCCAATCTCGCTGTCATCAATTCCTCTGTTCGGTAGAATACCCTAAGGCTCAAAATAACCCCTGACGCTAGCATCAAGATGTATAAAATCATCCCTATCCAACCTAACTGTACTCCATAAATCAGAAATTGATTTTCACCACCCACGCGCAATTCGTCGGTGACGCTACCAACATTGCCGCTCATCGCAAGCCCGATTCCAAATGGATTTCCAACCATGGAATCCAGGGCCAAAACCCACTCAACTACGTGACCGATACTGGACGTGTTTTCAAAAGTCAGGGTATCCAGCACGAAATAGTAGAAATCATCCGAAGCAAAAACCAAAACATAAAGACCAAAGCCGATTAAAGCCAGAAAGCCTGCAGCGATCAGTTTATACAATCGAAAAACCAATGCTACAAAGAAAATCATCACGAAAAAGGCCCCAAATGCAGCTCTTGATGCTGAGAAAACCAGGCTTCCAAGCGAGCATATCATCACCAAAAGATAGAACCAATTGTGCTCCCTTTTCGAAGTCAGAAACCAGATCAAGCCTGCTGCAAATCCCATCAAAACGGAACTCGCCATCTCGAGCGGATCAGAGAAAAAGCTTGCTAATCGTTTGGTCACCGCCTGAGTTTCAAATGTCCAGGTCAAGCCAAAATTTCCGCTCGGATCGATTTCATTAATTGCTTCATTGAAATGGGCGTATCCGGTGAATTGCTGCAAATGTGCTCCGAGGAGAAAACTCTCAATCAGATTTACCAAAAATGCTCCTATAGCAATTGCAAAAATTATTGAGAAAATCTTTTTGATGTCGATTGCCTCAAATTGTGTGTTTCTACCAAGGAAATAAACCATCCCGGGTATCAGCATATTCTTGAAGTAAAGAGCTTTATTTACAAAGATTGCCTGGCCAAGAGGAAGAAACAAATACAAAGTCGCCAATCCCAAAAATCCTATCATCAACCAATCAGTGGACTGCAATCGAAAAGGATATTTGAAGAGATTTTTTTGATAAAAAATAAAAACCAGGACCGCCAACAAAACCACCAGTTCTTTCAAAACCTGAAAGATCCCGACCAGAAAAGTAGAACCTGTTGCCAGGTAAATCACGCTTAAACTCGTGATGTAAAAGGGAAGAAAAAGAGCAAGAAAAAAGATGAAACGGCTCCAATTTCCTTTGAAAATCATCTCCTGCACTACCCACAGAAAGAGGGCGCCAACACTCAGCGAAATCAGTAGAAAAAAGATCAATGCCATTGTTCCGGTTTTTGGAGAGGCAGTGTGATTCCGTCTTTCAATCCATGAGCTACGGACTTGAGTTTTTGGAATCTGCCTCTCAAACAAAAATAGGAGATCCACGCCAGAAATCGGAAGCTATGATAAGTCCATGCAAAAGGAGTAGCAAACCCGTGGACTTGGGAGCGAAGCAGGAAGAACTGATTTCGGACGTGGTAATAAAAAACTCTCGGACTGAGCGTTCCTTCTGAATGTTTCTTTTTCGATGAAGCGCCGGCTTCGTGATAGATTTTGGCTTCAGCTGCCAAGGCAATTTCAAATCCTTTTTCCCGGAATCGAAGTGACCATTCCACATCTTCGAAATAGGTGAAATAACTTTCGTTTAGCAAGCCGGTTTTCAGCAATGCTTCCCGAGTTATCAACATACAACAACCAGTTGCCCAATCGAGGTTTCGGTCGGTCAGGTTGAAGTTATCCACAGGTTTCCGATCTCCCAACGTGATCGCCCTTCCGAGAAATGAATTCCATTTTCCCCCTGCACTCCAGATTTGAGTGTGATCGTGAAGGAAGCAAATCAACGGCTGAACTACGCCCAATCGGGAGTTTTGGCCAAACTTCCGAATCATCTGACCAAGAAAATCGAGTTCCACAATCGTGTCGTTGTTCAAAAGCATCAGGTATGAAAATCCTTGATCCAGCGCTTTTCGGATCCCTTTATTATTTCCTCCGGCAAAACCCAGATTCTCGGAATTTTGGATTAGCTCAATTTCAGGAAATGCTTTTGCCAGTCTTTCTCCTTCTTGATTTTTCGAAGCATTATCCACCAAAATCACTCGAAAATCCGGATAGTCAACTTTGCGAAGCGAATCCAGACAGGCTTTCGTGAACTCAAATCCGTTCCAGTTGACCAATATGATCGCTACCGAAGCCTCAGGTATAGAAACCATAGAACAGCTTTCGGTTACGTCGGTACAAAAGCACCAGACAGATTAGGAATACAATAATCTCTGTGGAAAGGATAGCGATACAAAGCCCCAGACCACCGAAATAAGAGGTGAGAATCGCTGAAACAATGATCATATACAAGCACATCATCCAGCTCGCGCGAAAGAGCAACTGCTTCAGGTCAGCAACAAGCATCAAAGTCACATTAGCGATATTGAGACAAGCCAGAAAGGGAACTGCCGCCAGCACTTTCAGGAAGAGGACTGACTCAGCGAGCTCAGATCTTGATAAAACCTTGATAATCCACGGTGCAGTAAAATGTGTACCCGCAGCGATCAACGCTCCAAAAAGTAACACCCGGATATAAACCCGCTTGAGAAATCGATAAAATTC
Organism: Algoriphagus sp.; assembly: GCA_029945945.1. Taxonomy (GTDB): domain Bacteria; phylum Bacteroidota; class Bacteroidia; order Cytophagales; family Cyclobacteriaceae; genus Algoriphagus. The sequence goes on from JAQSDM010000011.1 coordinate 463,702, forward strand.
TACCTCATCTTCTCTATAAAGTTTAGAGGCATTGGGGAATATTGCCTGGATGATCAAAGCAGGAAAAAGCCGCAAGACCATCACAACCCGCTCCGCCAAACTATACATTCCAAGCGTCTCTGCCCCGGAGAAAAAGCTTAGAATAATAAGGCCGCCATTGATTGAAATATGACTCGCCAGGTTACTGAAAAAGAATAGAAGATTGTCACTCAGACTTTGCCAAATATCAGAAAATCTCGGTCTGAAAAACCGGATTTCCATAACGGTATGAATGTAAAAGAGCAGAAAAAGATTGATGCTGAGTCCGAATAATCCCAGCATGAAGTTCACCCATTTGCTTTGCTCGGGACTGTGGATAAAAAGAACAATTCCCATCAGGAAGAGTAGTTTGCTGAAAATATTGGCAATGCTGACCAGCTTCATTTTCTCCATCCCCTGGAAAAACCAAAGCGGCAAAGTAGCTTCGGAGTAAAGCAAAAGGACAGAAAATACCAAAATCAACTGATATTCCCGAAACAGATTTAACCCGAAAACAGCAATCAGGATCAAAAGAGAGGAGATGGTTGCGAAAAGGATTTTCGCGGAGAAAATGTTCGAAAGAAGATGCGAAAGTGCTGTCTTGTCGTCCTGATTGACTGCTACTTCCCGAGGCGCACTGAGATTGTAACCAAAGCCTACCAGAATATTTAGGAGGATAATTACCGACAGCGCCAAATTGACTAATCCAAACTGATCCACTCCGATACTTTGGATCAGCAGCGGCATGGAAATGATGGATATCAACACGTTCGACGACTGGATCACCGCCAAAAACAAAAAGTTCTGGATGGATTTGTTCCGGATAAAATTTCCGAAGGGAAGAAGCAGGGATAGTTTTTCGAACATGGCAGCTTACCGTTTAGCTTTCCTGCGCATGCTTTTGGTACAATCGGCGGAAATAAAGAGCAAAAAGAGTCAGAAGTCCTATAATCACTGCTCCCAGGACCATTCCCTTGACCAAGCGGATTTCAGTCCGGTTCAAAGGCAACCTTGGCGAATCGATGATCTGAATCAGGGGAGAGTTATTGCGATGACTGACTTTGGCGATTTCAAGATTCTTGACGATTTCTCCATAAACTGCCCCCGTTGCCTGCACATCCACCTGACGCTTGCGGCTTTCGACCATAGCTGAAGTCCGGAGCGGGTTCGCATTGGGAACACGATCCGTAGAACTCGCATAGGCACCGATGCTTTCATCTAGTAAAGCCCTAACACTATCGGCCTGAGATTGCAGAATCGCCAGATTTTCTCCGGTTTTCTTGGTTTTGGTTTCATGGTAAAAGGCATTGACCTTTTCCACCAATCGCTCATTGAAAGTTTTTGCAAAAAGCTCGTCTTTCGAAGAAATCATCACCTGAATGATGGTGAGTTTCCGGTCAGGCTTTTCCACTGCCAATTGCCTGTCACGAATCAATTTGGCCACTTCTTTGACCACCGAATCCTGCGAAACAGGGAAGCTTTCCCTCGGAATGGAAAAATCCATAGAGGAGATATCCACTTTATTTTTCCACTTTTTATCTAATTCCTCAAACTCCACAAATCGATCGATCAGTAGTTGATTTTCGTCGAACGGACTCAGCAAAGCATCTCCCATCATCCGGTCAGAACGATAGAGTTCCATGATATTGTCTCCCTGGAATAATCCGCTTGTACTTCCGAGCGAACCTAAATTCACTCCCACCAAAGATGCCAAACCGGACATATTTCCCATTCCTCCGGCATCACCTTCCTCGAGAACAAATGAAGTTTGGGCGTGAAAAACAGGCTTTTTGAAAATAGAAACCAAGGCGCCCAATCCCATTCCAATAATACCCGCCAGGATCAAAAGCTTCCATTGAGAAATGAAATAACTCAGCCACTCCCGAAGATTTTGGAAAACCTCCTTGAGTGTAAACTGATTATCCGAAAAATGCTTTGGCCCCGTCATTGTGAGTTGATTTGGGAAATGACTAAGACCAAAGTAGCCAGGGCGGTGGTGACACCTACCACTTCACCCAATCGTAATGGAACCCGAGGACCTTTGGTCGGCACAATCACTTCCGCTCCCGGCTCCACAGCAGGGAAGTTTCTGATCCCAAAAATTCCTTTGGTTCGCTTCACTGCGCCATTGGCATAGACCACATACGTTTGCTTCTTATTTGCTCTTCTCTCAAAACCGCCCGCGCTATTGATGTATTGCTTCAGGCTTCGCCCTGCTTCATATCGAAGCGTAGTCGGATAGACCAAATCTCCCCGCATCCGAACAGTTTGGAGCAGTTTAGGAATAGAAAGAATGTCTCCTTCTTCCAAAATCATGTCATCTTCTGAACCCGGATTATTGATGATTTTTTCCAAATCAATGGCTACAGCCTCTGTTTGCTTTATTTTCACTGCGAAACCAGGTGTTTCGGCTGCGATCTGATCCAAAGATTCCTTCTTCGCATTTGACATGAGGGTGTCCACCGGATTTTGTTTTTCAGTTGGCAGATCTCTGAACAATCGTTGCAGCAACTCTTCCTGAGCTTCCGAATTATTTGGATCTTCCAGAAGTTTCAAACGCAATTGTTCCAGATTCCGCTGTCTTCGAATTTGTTCTGATTCTGTGTTGAAAAACTCCGTTCTGCGAATCAGAGTAGCACCTTTTGCGTAGGCAAATTGATTTAATCCTCCTGCGCGGGTGACCAGATCAGAAATCTTTTCTCCACTGCTTTGGATGGCGAATATTCCGGGAGAATTGACCTGACCTTCCACCGCTACCAATTTCTGCATGGTGAAATTCGACCGCTTCCTGACAATTACCTGATCAAAAGATTTAAGCGCCTGAGAGTTGGGGTTGTAGGACAAATCCGGGTTTACCTGAGTGGGAATAATATCTGAAAGCGTTCCCAAATCTGAATCTTCCAGTCTTCGGGCAATCTCAATATCCTGAGAATTGGCAGATTCCTGGAAGCCCCCGGCCATGATGATCAGTTCTTCCACTTTCATGGATTCGGAATAAGGGTAAGTCCCTGGTTTTTTTACTTCACCCAAAATCTGCACGTATTGCTCATTTTGGATATCGTAAATACTGGAAATTCTTACCACATCTTCTTTTTTCAGGACCACATCCTGAGCAGAACCATCCAAAACCGCCTTCAGGTTTACCTGAATCATTTCCGTACTCAGGTCTTCTTTATTTCGGAGAATACTGGCTTGAGCGGTATAAGCGTCACCTCGTAATCCCTCTGCATTTTTTATCAATTGGGACAAAGTCAGACCTTCGGTCAAAGCGAAAGTCCCTTCGCGGTATACCGCTCCTTTGATTTGCACCCGGTTGGAAAAGCGATTCAAAATTCGGCCAACGGTGATTTCATCTCCGCCTTTCAGAATGAAAAGATTGAACTGATTTTGATAGACATCAGAGATGGAACGCTGATTTCCGGTGATTCTGGAAATTGCCACTCGCTCCTTAAATGCCTCATCTGTGAAGCCTCCTGCGAATTGGATCAAGTCATCGAACGTATCTTCAGTTCCAACCTCAAATGTCATTTGGCGCTTGATTTCTCCGTTGATTTTAACTCTTGATTGGAATGGAGGAACCAATATCACGTCCTGATCCTGAAGCTGTCTGTCTAGTTCAGCAGTGCCTTTGATCAGCAACTCATAGACATCGATTTCAGCAATGAGTTGGTTGTTTCTGATAAGTTTAATAGCTCGCATCGTCCCGTTTTCATTCGGTCCGCCAGCTGCGTAAAGTGCGTTGAAAACTGTGGAAAATGCACTCAAAGTAAATGTGCCGGGAAGCCTGACTTCTCCCAAAATATTCACTTTGATGGTTCGGACATTCCCCAAAGTCACCTGAAGAAAGGTGGACGGATTGCTTCCCGTGAGCCCTGGATAATACCTTGAAACCCGATTTTTGATGATTCCGGTAGCTTCCTCTATACTCTTTCCTGAAACGGAAACCGGACCGATATTGTCCAGCAACACAAATCCATCAGGATTTACCGTTGCTTCGTAGTATTGCTCAGACTCACCATAAATATCCACAAAGACCACATCCCCGGGGCCAAGGATATAGCTTTTTGGAGTTGCCTGATTCAGGCTCGGTTCGAAGCTGAGTCTTCTGTCGGACTGATAAAAAAGTGAGGTGCCAAAGATTTCATTACCGGTATTATTGACCTCAGGCATTGATTGGGGATCATACAAGCCTTGTGTAATCGTATTGAAATCAACTTGCTGACGGGGTTCTCGCTTGGAGGCAGATGTGGCCCGACTGGCTCCGGCTCCCATCCCACCAAGGCTTTCAATTCTGGTTTTCAGTTTGAGAACCTCGGAAGCAGACATTCCTCTCAGTTGGGCCATTTGAAGAAAATCTTCAGTGCTAAGTCCAGCTTCTGTTGCCCGGTTTACGAGTTCTTTGACTTGCTCATCGGTCAATTCGTCAACTTTCAGCTGAGTCAAATCGGTGGTTACTTGTGAAAAAGCTTGCGGAACACCCAATCCAAGGAATGCCAGCAAGGTGAAAAAATACCAGAATTTATTGTTTAAAATCATGTTGAAAAGGCTGTAATCCGATCAACCCGGGTGAATGTCGGGCAAATATGGAGATTAAAAATCCGTCAATTTCTTATTTCTACCAAATATAGTTCCAAAAACCTGCTTAGTTAGAGTCATTTACTCCGTACAATTCTTGCAAATTTCGATCTGAGTCCGATCATTCAGGAGTTGTGCCCTGAAGTTTTGGTAAGCAGAAGAAGACCAAATAGAGGAAAGCGAATGAGATTTTAATTCTCCCATCACATGCGAAGCATCCTTATCAAAGCAGCATGGAACCACTTTTCCGTCCCACGTGACTACTGCTCCTTGCCACATTCTCCAGCATTTGTTTTCAATCTTCTTTTTCAACTTCCACTTTCCGTTCCCGGCCGGAACGTATCTGGAATAGCCCAAGTCAGCCGGAATGAGTTCTGATCCATTTTCGAAGGCGTAAATCTGAGTGGTTTTCAACTGGAGTTCGTCCACATGCATCTCCTCCGCCCAGGTTTTCAGGTCCGGAAGCTGATGCTCATTTTGTCCGGTCACCAGAAATTGGAGTACTACCCGCGGAAAGTTTTGCTTCGCTTTTTCCCTTTCTGCCAAGAGCAATTTCAATCCTTCCTGCACTTTATCAAGGCTGCCTCCGATTCTGTATTGCTCGTAAATGTCCTGAGTAATTCCGTCCATGGATACAATCAGTTGCTTCAACCCGCTTTTCAAAACTGCCTCCACCTGCTTTTCCTGGAGGTAATGGGCATTGGTTGAGGTGGATGTGAAAATCCATTTTGAATTGGCGTATTCGACCATTTCCAGAAATCGGGGATTGAGGAAAGGTTCGCCTTGAAAGTAAAGATGAAGCCAGGTCAGATGACCTTTGACCTGATCGATGACTTTTTCGAACAGCTGATCCTGAAGCATTCCTGTTGGACGGGTGAAAGACCGCAAACCGGATGGACATTCCGGACAGCGAAGGTTGCAACTCGTAGTAGGCTCGATCGAAAGTGTGGTTGGTTTTCCCCAGATAATCGGTTTTCCCCAGATTTTGCTGAGTTGAAAAGATGCCGATAAAAGCAACAGGTTTATGACTTTTTGGAAAGTCAGGGTTTTAAAAAATGCCAGCGCCGTGATCCAACTGTTTTTCACAAGAGCAAGTACGAGAATGCAGGGAAAAGATGCAAAGTCAGATCTACCCGAAATAATTACCCATCACTTACTAAATCCCATTTCTCATTCGTTTCCTTACTTTTGCAACGAAACAAAAAACTCTATGAAATCGAGCATGACGAATAACGTCACACGGAGGAATGATTATCCGAAATGCGAGATTCCATGTGGCCTTAAAGAAAAAATTATAAACACACGAAATCGAGCATGACGCAAGCGACACACAGAGGTATGACTCTAAATCCTGCGAGATTCCATCTGACCATTAAAAACAATTATAAACACATGAAATCGAGCATGAAGCAAACGTTACACGGAGGAATGATTATCAGCTTTGTGAGATTCCATGTGGCCTTTAAAAATCAAATTATAATCACATGAAACTCAGCCGAATTTCATTTATCCTTCCGATCCTGCTTTTTGCTTTTTCCTGCGGAAAAAAAACCGAGACCTGCGAACTCGATTCTGAAATTCTGAAATCGGATTTGAATCTGGAAATCATCAGAGGCGAGGATGAGTTTTTCAACGCCAAAACTCAGGAAGATTTCCTGTTTCTTCTCGAGAAGCATCCTGAGTTTGCCAAAATCTATCTGCAAAAGGAACTCTATGGCGCTCCCGATTCTCTGGCTGCGGAATTATTGGCCATCCATCAGGACTCAACGATGCGCGTACTTTATGATTCGGTGAAAGTTGAATATCCGGACATTACGGAACTTGAAAAAGAACTGGAAAACGCCTTTAAATACATCAAGCATTATTTCCCGGATTTCAAGGTTCCGAAGGTTTACACGTTTGTCTCCGGATTCAATTCGGATTTAGTGGTCACCGAAGAGATCATCGTGATCGGGTTGGATTATTTTCTTCCTGCCACTCACACTTTTCAGCCTGATCTCGCCCGCTACATGGCAGATCGATATGAGAGGCCGTACATCGTGCCCATGATCGTGACGGCGATTTCATCCAGATATAATGAGATCAATCCTCAGGACAATACCCTGCTGGCAGAGATGATTTATTATGGTAAAGCATACCACTTCACCAAGGCGATTTTGCCATGCACATCCGATCAATACATCATTGGATACACAGAAAAAGAGATTTCTGACAGCTTCGCAAACGAGGAACTGATCTGGGCGCATTTTGTGGAGAATGAGTTGCTCTATGAAACCAACCCATTTGAAATCCGGAAATACATCGGAGAGGCACCGTTTACAGATGCCATCAGCACCAATGCTCCGGGTCGTCTCGGAAGATGGCTAGGCTGGAATATCGTGGATGATTATCAGTTCAATGAAAATGTGGATCTGCCGACGCTGATGGCGAATAAGGATGCCGAGCAGATTTTCAGGCAGTCAGGATATAGACCGCGTCCTGCGAACCAGTAGGATTTTTCCCCGGATCAATTATCTCCTTCAATCTTGTGACTGCATGCTCTTTGGAAAAATGCTTTTCCGCCAGAGCTCGGGAGTTTTGTTGCATCTGAAGAAGTGCTTTGGGGTTTGATTCCAATCTTTCCAACTCCTCAAAGGTGCTCTCCATTTTTCCGGGAAGGCACGAAAAACCTAACCCGTATTGCTTCACTAGCTGGAAAACCCAGCCTTTGTGATTGACCAAAATCGCTTTTCCGGCAGCCAACGCATCAAAAAATTTATTGGGGCTATTGGTTTTCAACACGGGAAGATGTGCAAAAGAAATCCAGGCCAGATCTGCCAAACTCAGAACTTCATTCACTTTCTCTTTGGATCCAAAAGGGATGAATCGGACATTATTAAGATTTTTTTGCGCGGCAAGTTCTCTGAGTTTACCCTCGTGACTACCCGAACCCATGATCAGAAACTGCCAGTTTTTTTGGCGATTCTGAGCCGCTTCCGCCAAGTCCAACAATTCCTCGACAGCATTCACCTGTCCCAAAGCACCGGTGTAAGCAATTGTTAAGGTAGATTTCAGTTCGTATTTGCGAAGCAGGTTTTCATTTTTATCCTGCGGAAAGAAGCAATCCAAATCGGAGAAATTCGGAATCAGACTTACGGCCCGATCGGGGGCGACTTTCCGAATGTGCTCCGCAATTCCGGGCGAAAGTGCGACCAAACTCAGTGCATTTCGATAAATCCTGGCTTCTAGGGAAATTAGATATTTTTTCAAAAGCGGATTCCGAATCGCCCCCACCTGAATCGGAGCCTCCGGCCAAAGGTCTCTGACTTCGAAAATATAGGGCAGCGCCAGCTTTCGCTTTGCCCAAAGGCCGATCAAACCTGTCGTCAAAGGAGTCGAAGAAATGTAAAGAATATCAGGTCGGACAAGCTTTGGTAGCAGTTTTTTGGTTTGCTTCACAAAGCTCAAAAATGAGCTGACTCTCTTCAAAAAGCCAAATTTCTGATCGTATCCAACGGGCAGATAATGGACTTTGAACCCGTCAATCCTGCGCTGATCGTAGTATTTCTGATTGCCCCCTGTGATCAATTCCACCTCATGACCCGCATCCGCCAATCCCTTTGCAAGATGATAGGAGCGCACGGCCCCTCCTTCTTCCGGAGTTTTGAAATATTGGTGGATGTAGATGATTCTCATAACTCACGCAATTTCGCCCATTCTGCTAAAAGAAACAGGTTATAAATTGTCAAAAAATGAGTTTTCACGGCAGCTTCGGGATTCTTTGCCATAGGCTTCATATTTTCAGGGAAATGCGATCCATGAGTTTGCTCAAATGCCTGGATCGAACTGAAAACCCGTTTGGAAAACTCTCCCTTTTCGGCAAGCCATTCGGCAAGCGGAAGTCCAAAACCAAATTTTTTCCGCTGTGAAATCCAGCCAAGGTCCAGCTCATCCAGGCATCCTTTGATCCAGACTTTCCCCCGCAAAAGGGCTGGATCTTCTATCTTTTCCCAGTAATTCAGCATCGGCACATCGAGGTAGGGAGCACGCCCCTCCACCCCATGAGCCATAAGCGCATTGTCGTGGATTTTCAGGACATCCTGAACCAGATAGACCTGTCGGTCAAAGCTCAAACCTCTTTTGTAATCCGGCAAATACGGATTGAAAACCCGCTCATAATCTCCTGCAATTTCCTCCCCGGGATTCTGTAGGCCCGAGAAATTCAAAAAAGTCGAATTCGGGTTGGAATCAATTCCTGACAGGAATTTTTTCCATTCACGACCAAAAGGCAATTTTTGAAGTAAGTGACTCCATTTGACCAGAAATTCCTTTTGCCCGAGATATCGAAAATAAGCTTCGTGTCGCTGGTAACCGCCCCAGAGTTCATCCGCTCCGGCTCCGGAAATCAGGACTTTGACATCGGCTTTTGCCTGCTTTGCAATCATCCAACTCAGAAGCCCGGCCGAGTCTCCGATGGGCTGATCCACGGATTTCAGATACGGCTCCCAATTTTCCCAAAAGACCTTCTGATCTATTTCTATCAGGTTGTGGTCAGCGGGAAATTTCTCGACAAATCGCAAAGCCGCATTTCCATCCCCGTATTTTGAGCGATATTTTTTCTCCACTTGGATCGTATAAGCAGGCAGAAATCGCCCGGTCTCGCGATACCAAAGTGCATAGAGCAAACTGCTGTCTGCTCCACCGCTTAGCATCATTCCAACCGGAACATCTGCATGGAATTGTTTGGAAATCGCTTCAAGGAGTAATTCCTTAAATTCCTTTTGGCCGATATTCTCAACTTTGGATTTGGAGGAAGGAATGTTATCCCATCGAAAAGAGGAATGCTGCAGAATCGTACTGTATCGGGAAGGCTTCCATTCTTTGATTTTTTTGAAAAAAGTCTTGCCCTGAAGCGGGGTCCTCAAGACAAAATAATGCTCCAGCTGATCCCAATCTGTTTTGGATTTTAATAATTCAGCCATCCCAAGAGTTTCTGAGGAAAGCATAAACGAATGTTGATTTTGGGAATAATAGAGTGGTTTTTCACCGCTTCTGTCCCGTGCTACCAGGACTGATCTGTCCAACATGTCTATGTAAATCAGGGCAAACATTCCCTGAAGTTTTTCCAGACCTTTGACTCCGAAGATTTTGATCCAATGCAGCAAAACTTCCGTATCCGATTGGGTAATGAAGTTCACACCCATTTTCGTCAGGAGACTTCGCAGCGCCTGATAATTGTAAATTTCACCGTTCCAAATCACTAATGACTGCCCATCGGGTGACCAAAAAGGCTGGTCCGCATCCGGTCCGGGGTGGAGGATTTTCAGACGGTTCACTCCAATCCAAAGTCCCGGCCAGGGAGAATAAACTGCTTCCTGATCCGGACCTCTGTGTCGGCTTTGGTCTACCAGCTTCTGAATAGATTCCTCATTGGCACCTTGCCCCCAAATCAAATGAATTCCGCACATCAGATCTCGCTTTCGTCTTTGATCGGTTTCCCATAATGCTTCTCAAAATACTTGCACAAATGAGTAATCGGGCACTCCTCGCACTTCGGCCTCCGCGCCAGACACGTATATCGACCATGCAAAATCAACCAGTGATGGGCGATGTGGACATATTTTTTCGGAATGTGCTTGATCAGCTGTTTTTCCACTTCAAAGGGAGTCTTGGCGGTAAGAGGCACCAATCCCAATCTTCTGGAAACCCGAAAAACATGGGTATCCACAGCCATATTTGGCTGATTCCAGATTACTGAAGTGATGACATTGGCAGTCTTTCGACCCACGCCGGGAATTTTGGTCAGCTCATCCACCGTCTGCGGAATCTCTCCGCCAAATTTTTCCATCAGCATCTTTCCAAGACCCAAAAGGTGCTTGGTTTTGTTGCTGGGAAAAGAAACAGATTTGATGTAGGGAAAAAGCTCATCAAAATTCGAAGCCGCCAAATGCGCCGGTGTCGGGAAATCCCGAAACAAGGCCGGAGTCACCATATTGATTCGCTTGTCGGTGCATTGAGCCGAAAGTACAACCGCCACCAAAAGCTGAAAAGGATTTTCGTATTTCAATTCTGTCTCAGCGACAGGCATGTTTTCGGAAAAGTATTTGATAATGGCTTCGTAGCGCTGTTTTTTGAGCATGAGTAAAAAAAGACTGTTTGGTGTTTTGAAGGTAACTAAGCGGTTGGAAGGTCGAAAGGTTTTCAATGAAAACTTGCCTTCCTAAATGACTTTTTTCAAACTCTTAGAAATGGTTGACAAGAATCAATTAATCCTCGCCTATTCAACCACAGTGGATGCAATTTTTCAGGATTTGATTATCTTAATTAGGTAATAATCAGCGAAACATTTATTGACAGTGAAATTCAACTATGATATCCTGACGATTACTGCAATACGAAGGTTTTTAATCTAACTTCTCATGAGACTTTTTTTGATTGGCTTGTTATGTTTTGGAGGCAAACTCTCGTACGTGCGCCAACTTTATCCTCTGGTAATTTCTATAGAAATGAAGACTGTTATCATTTCTTATCCATTCTTTAATGCGATAAATATTTCCCCAAAAAGAACATCTCTCTAAAACTAATTTTTAATCCTAAAAATCAATTCACATGGAAAAAGTAACCTCCTTCTCAGAAAAAGTAATTTCCTGGCTTATTAGTTTTGGGCCAAATCTTATTTCAGCAATTGCAGTTCTTATCATCGGTTTAACAGTCATCAACTGGGCTTCCAGGATTGTTACCAAATCAATGAATAAGAGGAACGTGGATGTTTCCCTGCGGACTTTCCTGTCAAGTCTTGTTTCCGTAGGATTGAAAATATTGCTTTTGATTACCGTGGCTGGAATGCTTGGCATTCAAACCACTTCTTTTGTTGCTATTATCGGTGCATTAGGATTGGCAGTTGGTCTGGCCTTGCAAGGCTCTCTTGGAAATTTTGCGGGCGGCGTTTTGATTCTGATCTTCAAACCATTTAAACCCGGTGAATTAATCGAATCCAATGGACAAACCGGGGTAGTACAGGAGATTCAGATTTTCAACACCATCCTGTTGACCCCGGAAAACAAAACAGTAATCCTTGCCAACGGAGCGGTAAGCAATAATACGATCATCAATTACAGCAGACATGGCAACCTTAGAGTTGACATCACGATGGCAATTTCACCAACTATGGATATCGAAAAGGCTAAAACCGTGGCAATGGAGACGATGGTAAAAAACGAGAAGGTTTTAAAAGAACCTGCTCCGTCTGTGAATGTAGTAAAGGTGGGAGATGGTATGGTTACGCTCGCAATTCGGCCGTATGCTGATCAGTCTCAATATTGGGATGTTTTCTTCAGCATTCAGGAGGAGATCAAGAATGCTTTTGACTTGAATAAAATAGAAGGGCCTACTCCAACCAGATTGGTAATCAATAAAAATTAAAAACCGGCCAGGTATCCATTTCAATTACCGAAAAAGGATTCCTGGCTTTTTTATGTCCAAATAGCCAGCTTAAGGCCTAACCTTTTTGATTTCGGAAATCACACGGTTTTTTCTCCTAATTCTCTGTTGAACAAACCATGACCTTAGATAGACATTCATTATCTTCATTCTTTGCCAAAAACCAGAATAATGAAGTCTTTCCTCCTTTGCCTAATCTTATTATTTGCCTTGAATTCAATTTCTTTTCCCCAAAACCGCCCTCGTGAACTCGGGATTCCTTTCGGAATCCTTTCGACAGGAAATCTCAATTCCATCACCGATGTACCCGGAGTCAAAGTGGGGCATCTCACCAAAATCGAAGGTGAATCCAGCCGAACCGGAATCACCACAATTTTGCCTCATGGAGGTAATCTTTTTCAGCAAAAAGTCCCTGCAGCGATTTTCGTGGGGAATGGGTTTGGAAAACTCGCAGGAGTGACGCAGGTGCAGGAACTTGGAAATCTTGAAAGCCCGATCATCCTCACTAATACGCTCAGCGTCTCGGCGGGAATTGAAGGGGTTGTACGCTATTCTCTTTCGCAGGAAGGTAATGAGCAAGTCCAATCCGTGAATGCCGTGGTCGGAGAAACAAACGACAGCTACCTGAATGACATTCGCGGAATGAATATCTCCCCCGAAGAAGTGATCCAAACGATCCAAAATGCTCAAACCGGTCACGTAAAAGAAGGAAATGTCGGAGCAGGAACGGGTACGGTTTGCTTCGGCTGGAAAGGAGGAATCGGAACCTCTTCCCGTAAACTTCCTGAAAGTCTCGGCGGACATACAGTTGGTGTGCTGGTTCAGACCAACTTTGGCGGAAACCTCCAGGTAGCCGGAGTCCCGGTTGGAGAAAAGCTGGGAAAGTATCCATTCAAAGATGCTCTGGAAAAATCAGACGGCAGTTGCATGATCGTGGTGGCAACCGATGCTCCGATTTTGGAGCGAAATCTGGAGCGCTTGGCACAGCGCGCAATGATGGGTTTGGCTAAAACCGGAGGCATCGCTTCCAATGGTTCGGGAGATTATGTGATTGCTTTTTCTACTGCTGAAGGGCTTCGAATTCCGCATAACCAATCTGCTTTGGCACTTCAAAAAGCGGAATTTCTCCAAAATGATGACATGACTTCCCTTTTCCTTGCCGTAATCGAAGCCACCGAAGAAGCGATCATCAATTCACTTTTCGCAGCAGAAACTATGAAAGGCAAAGACGGTAGAGTGGTGGAAGAATTGCCAGTGGAAAAAGTGATAGAGTGGATAAAGGATAAATAAAAGTCACCAAAGAAAGTCCCTGATGAAAAACGCAAAATCCAATCTTCTTCTGATCCTGATTTCCTATGTGGCTTTTATCAGCCTGGGTTTGCCGGATGGATTACTCGGTATTTCATGGCCTTTTATAAGTGATAGACATGGAATTCCTTTGGATTCTCTGGGAATACTCCTGATCAGCTTTGTTTCAGGATATCTCACGACAAGTACCACCAGTGGTAAAATCATTTCCTTAATTCCTTTAGGCGTGGTTTTGTCGATTAGTTGTGCAGTCACAGGATTGAGTTTGCTTGGATTCGCATTTTCCAATCATTGGTACCTGGTCATTCTGGCGTCTTTTTTCCTGGGGTCAGGCGGAGGTGCCATCGACACCTCGATCAATATTTTTGCTGCTTCAAGATTTAGTGCCAGCGTCGTAAACTGGATGCATGCTTTCTATGGAGTCGGGGCTACTTCCGGACCGTTTATTATTACATGGCTCTTAAGTCGGGATCAGGAATGGTCGCAGGGATATATTCTGGTGGGGGCAATTCAAATCTCGTTGGCATTGATTTTCCTCTTTACACTTCCGTATTGGAAAGTCACCGGACATACCGAGGAGCCCCAGCCTTTCGGTTCAATTCGGGAAGCATTGAGACTGCCTTTTGTCTGGATCAACCCACTGATTTTCTTCATCTATGTAGGATTGGAAGCCGGAGTGGGACAATGGATCTTCACAATCCTCACCGAATCAAGGGGAATCCGAGCGGAGCAAGCGGGACTTTGGACGAGTGCTTATTGGGGGAGTTTGACTGCAGGGCGGATCCTTTTTGGAATATTACTGACCCGACTTAGGGTTCATAGTGTTTTGGTTACAGCATTTTCGGGAGTCATTTTCGGAGCATTTTTGCTGGTTTCGGATTTCAGCCCCTTTTTAAGTCTGATTGGCATCATCCTGATCGGGCTCGCCAATGCACCTATTTTCCCCTGTTTGATTTCCATCACACCTCTGCAAGTTGGAGAAAATTATGCTGCCCATGTGATTGGCTTTCAACTCTCAGCTGCAATGATCGGAGGAGCCTTATTGCCGGCATTCGCAGGATTGCTGACAGATTTCTTTGGATGGGAAGTGATCCCCATCACTTTTCTCGTCGAGGGAGTTCTTCTATTGATCCTGTATTTGATTTCCTCCGGAAAATACAAAACTATGAAGACCAAAAAGATTATTGAATCTTGAATCCTATTTTGATTCCGAAGAGAAATAACTAACCCTGAGAAATTCTCAAACCCTTATTTTCCACCTATGAAACACTTTTCATCTTCCAAATCAAGCGGAGCAATCCTACTCCTCATAAGCTTAGTCACCGCTTGTACCTCTGGTAAATCTGTGATCAGCCCGGAAAACTCGACTTTTTCGGATGAAAGATATTCCGGCGGAGCTCAAATCATCCCGGGAAAAGTTCAGTTGGAATATTATAACCTGGGGGGTGAAGGGATCGCATACCATGAAAGCGATACTATTAATTCCGGAAGCGGTAGACTAAATCCTGCTGATGGCAGCTATCTGAATGAGTTCAGAATCAAGGAAGCCGTTGATATTTCCTACACCAAATCAAGAGATATAGACGACAACAAGTTCAATCTGGTTCAGCCGGAAATGGATCAACTCTATGTGGGATGGACTGAGCCCGGGGAGTGGATTATGTACACCGTGGATGTGCAAACTCCCGGCACTTATCAAATAGGAATCATGTACACGTCCAATGCCGGCGGGCATATTTCACTTTCAGTAAATGGGGACGACAAAACCGGGCCTATGGCAATCACCACGACTAATGATCCAAAAGATCAAATAGCTTGGAGACAATGGCACCACTGGAATTATTCTGATTCGATCGGAACAGTCAAACTCAAGAAAGGAATTCAAAAAATCACCCTGCACACAGTCTCAGTTGGAAATATGAATTTTGATTACCTGAATTTTAAATTGGTTACAAAATGATAGAGAACTCAAGGAAGGATTAGGAACTTGCCATTAAACCAAAACCCCGAATCCTTGGCAGGATTCGGGGTTTTTCAATTATCATTAGAATAAGAAAAGAAGATTTTTTTAAGCTTCTCCAATTTCTCTTTTCATTAACCTTGCCTTACTTCCTATGTCCAAATCTATATCCCACCAGAAATTGATAGCGATAACCCAAGGCCCAAGTATCAACCTTTCCTTTCGCATCTACTTCTTGTCCTGAGAGGACATCCTCTAATATTGGGAACTGGTCAATTAACTCCAGCAGGTATTCATTTTGGATGTCTTCCGGGTCAAATGTAAAATCCCCCTCTAATTTCATTTTTGCACGGTAGTTTGAAAATGAAGGTCCTATCAAAACCAGATCTATTGTCCATCGATCATTGAATACAAACTGATACCCCAACTGAGCTCCAAAATTGTGAACCCTCAATTGAGAGTTTAAGGTACCTTCCTCTATTTCGCCATCTTGCTCCACTTCAAGGAAGCGCTCAGTTGAGAATCCATGCGAAGAAAAATAAGGGCCTATATATACACCGCGGGGAGCCGCAAATTTATTTTCCTTGGCAAGATAAAATCGATATTCTCCTCCAAATTTATAACCACCTCTATTATCCTCTTTTATAATTGATGATTGGGAGATTGAAGGAAACGTTTCGTAACCAAGGGTTATTCCAAATGATTGGTGGGGCTTCACAACCCGTTCATAAGAAAATACAATTGCATCGCGATACAGGAAATAAGACGTAAGGTCAATTTTCACGGTATTTCTTCGAAACAATGTACTATCACTTTTCTGTCCGGAAACTGAGAATGCCACTAAAAAGAGGCAGACGGCAAGTAAATGTTTCATTGGTATATGAGTTAATGGTTTATGTAAATTTTTAACCTTATCAAGTCAATGAATTTTTGTTTAAAATCTTAATTTTTAACGGACTTTTCCATTGCTGAAAAGGATATTTTAAGTAATAGAAAGTTATAAAAAATACCACTGATTTCTTTAAAAAAGCTTGATTAATAATTCCTTTTATATGGTTTCTTAAAAATAAATTAGTGATAAATTCACTCAATAAAATCTGACTTTCCTTCCTTTGGAAATCAATCTCTTACTTTCAATTTTGATAGTAAGAGATTCCTTAAAAACAGGAAGAATAAAAATGTTTTATCAAGTATTTCAAGAGTCCTAATCCAAACTATCGTTGAAAATAAAATTGAGTTAAAATCGTATTTTTTTTCAAAGACCAAATGGAAGAGACTTTTTAAATCTAAACGAAATCTACAATCCATCAGCCGGATCAGGCAAATAATAAATGAATACCCAAGCCAATATCCCCAAAAATAAGTGGTCCTTAAAAAGGATCCTCCTTATTTCTATTCCACTTGTTTTAGTAGCCACAGGCTCCATTATATACTTCAATTTTAACAAGTTGCTCTCAGTAGCCTTAAATAAAGCATTTGAATCCAGTATGGTTTCAGAAGTTTATGAATTGAAGTTCGAAAACCTGAGAATCAATCCCTTTGAAGGAAGTATCAGTGTGTTTGATGTTACGCTCCAACCAAGAGAAAAGCCCCTCAATTCTTACCCTTATATCAACAGCTCTTTCCGGCTCAAAACCGATGGACTGATCTTAGAAAGTGTTGATATTATGTTGTTGCTGGAATCCAACAAACTTGATTTGAAAAAAATATCCATCAACAAGCCTGAGATCTATTTAGACATTAACAGCGACAACCCAACATTTTTCCCATTCAGAGACTCAACAGATGTTTCTCCTGCAGGAAAAAAGAAATCGCTCGAATCCTATTTTTTAGAAGAATTCCAATTGGTAGATGCTTCATTTAATGTGACCAACTCCGTAAAAAAGCGCGAATTCAGGATCCAGAACTTCAATATTTCACTCCAGGATCTTCTGGTCGATCACCATTCAGGAGAGGATTTGATATTCCTAAAACACATTGACCTTTCTCTGGAAAAATTTACCGGGAATTTGAAAGAAGATCCCTTACAACATTTGAGCTTTTCCGATTTCAAAATAAAACTTGATTCCGTAGATCTGCAAAAGAACCTGGATACCCTTATTTATCAGTTTCAGGATTTCACTGCCGGTGTGGATACGTTAGATATTCAGACAAAGGATAGTCTGTTTCATGTCACTATGACCTCTTTTAATCTTTCTTATCAGGATCAATCCATCAAACTCCGGGAGTTGAGTTTTAAACCAAATGTCAGTAATGCAGTAATTCAGAAAAATTATAAATTTCAACATACCCAATTTTCAGGGACTGTTGGCTCTCTGGATATTCTGGGAGTCAGTTTTGATTCACTGATTTATTCAAATAAAATTTTCATCGATGAAGTGCTCCTTGACAGCGTTTCAGCCGCTATTTTCAAAGACAATACGAAAGCCAAAGACTTGAATCATTTTCCTGTTTATCTGGGCCAAACGATAGCAGGCATCAAGACACCCATCCGAATCAAACAAGTCAAAGCAACGAACGTGAATCTGACGAATGAGGAACGAAAACCTGATGGAACAATAGCAAAGGTTCACATTACAAATGCAACTGCAGATGTGAAAAATATAACCAATCTAGCTCCAAATGAAGAGCTCTTGCTAGATGCTGTCGCTTATCTGGCGGAAAAAGTTAAAGTAAGCCTGGGACTAAAATTCAGTTATCTAAACCCTCAATTTTCATTTGAAGGAGGAATGTCGAACTTCAAATTAACAGATCTGAATCCGATCATCCAGGCCTATACTCCGGCCAAATTTACGGATGGAACAGCAGATGAAATTCAATTCTCAGGCATTGCCCAGCGTACAAGTGCAAGCGGAACTCTGAAATTTTTATATCATGATCTCAAGATCGATTTAAAACTTCAGGATCAGGCAAAGTGGAAGAGTTCAGTCATTACATTCGGAGCAAACACTGCCCTACTCTCCAACAATCCAGTTTCATCTGATTCTCCGGAAAGAGTGGTTAAGTTTAAGGTTGAAAGGGATGTGAACAAAGGCTTTGTAAACGTGATCATCAAGTCAATCCTGAACGGCATGAAAGAGACGATGGTCATGTCAAAAGAAAACAGACACGATTTCAACAAGGCAAAAAAGGAGGCAAAACGGGAAGCCAGAAAAGTAGAAAAAAAAGAAAAGGATTAACTTTTCTTCTCCTGCTCTCTGTGGGTAAAAAAGATCTTACCTCTAAAATAAAACTCTTATCCTTTTTATATAATACTAAACGGAACCGTTTATTAAAATCAGTTGATTAATCATGTTTTATATAAAATTGAAGAGTATTCCTATCGGGTCTTTTTTAAGACTTAAATGATTCGGGACATATTCAATTACTACAGGAATTTTTCATAAATTAATCAATAGATCATTACTACTTTCTCAACTCAATAAACAGGGTTGTTTTTCGAAAGAAGGAATTTCAATAAGTACGATTGAAGTATTAATGTCCGATTCACGATCAACCAATTTGCCATGAAAAATTCACCTGCAGAATATCTGGAAGGAAAGGACTTCTCCCTGGTTTTGGGCGGACCCTTTTTTCAACTTCTGAAAAGGTTACATCTCACAGGTACAGGTCTGGAATTAGTTAAACTCCGGATCATCGTTATTTCATTGGTAGCCTGGCTGCCACTTCTGCTGCTTTCAATGCTGAACGGACAAGCTTGGGGTGATGGCCTGAATCTGCCTTTTTTTGAGGATATAGATGTTCATATCCGCTTTCTGTTGGCAGTACCTATAATGATCGTAGCTGAATTGTTAGTTCACGAGCGGATTTCGATCGTAGTTAAAGAATTTCAGGAGCGCAATTTAATTCCTGAATCCGAGATCAGTAAGTTCCATAATGCAATTGCATCCGCTCTTCGACTTCGTAACTCATTCATCGCAGAGATATCCATTGTTGTACTGATCTATGGGATCGGCTATCAACTTGTCTGGAATCAAACTGCGGGATTAGATTCATCTGCCTGGTATTCGGAACAAGCGTTAGGAAAAGGCAATCTTTCCTTAGCCGGCATTTGGTTCAGGTATCTGAGTCTGCCCATTTTTCAATTTCTGTTCCTACGCTGGTATTATCGGATATTTATATGGGCACGCTTCCTGTATCAGGTTTCTAAAATCAAGCTACGATTAGTGCCAACCCACCCTGATGATGTGGGAGGTTTGGGATTCATGGCAAACTCAATTTTTGCCTTTATGCCCCTGGCGTTCGCACATGGCACTTTGATGGCAGGTATGATCTCCAATCATATTTTTCATGACGGAGCGACTCTCCTTGATTTCAAGGTTCTGATCATTGTAGTGGTAGTCATCGTGATATGCTTGTTTATTTTACCCCTGTTTGTATTCTCCTCTCAGCTGTCCGAAGCCAAGAGAAGGGGAAGTATGGAGTATGGCAAATTTGCCTCCCGCTTCGTTCAGGAGTTCGATGAAAAATGGTTGAAGGGGAAAAAGCCTTCTGATAATTCACTTATGGGCAATGATATTCAATCGCTCGCGGATCTGGCCCAAAGTTTTAATGTGGTTGAAAAAATGCAATTCGTACCGATTTCCAAGAGTAATGTCATCATGCTTGTCGCCGTTACGATCATCCCGGTTTTGCCGTTGGTGCTTACCATGATGCCTATCAGTGAATTGGTCAAACTGCTGTCCGGTTTATTGATGTAATTCTAGGCGATCCTGATGGAAGGTAAATCAACTAATATGGTGATTTTTTTAAACAGGGAAATCCGCGAAGGGACTCAAAGAATGCTGGGAATTGTCCCGTTGTGACAGCTGGTTTGTAGCCCACGGTTTTAACCGGGGGATTGAATTATGGATAATGATTTTGGTTTTTTGGCCGTATAAACGTCAATCGGAAATGCCAGGTACGACCAAAAACAAGTTAAGGTTATGGTGAATAAAACGGATTAAAATCCTAATGTCCTATGGAATAAGGTTCAGATTACAAATTTCGAAAAGCAGGATTTTTTTAAACCACAAGAGACACAAAGTAAACTAAGGCTTCGCTCTGCGAGGATACTCTGGTATCGCTGAAAAGTACCATAAAGGGTGGCATTATTGTAGCGATGGGTAATCCCGATAGCTCGGCTCACAAAAAGAGAGACATTTCTATTTTCTACAAAATTGCAAACTGAACCCGGACCTGGAAAAATTGGGTAGCGCCTTTGAGTTGGTATCTATCCAAAACTCCATAGCCATACGCCACTTCCAGCCTCAAATAATTGGTCATGTACCAGTTGACCATCGGGGTGATTCTCCAGAATTCCCCACCTTTGAGTTGACCCCCATTCAGATCGAGACTTGAGACTCTAAGTAATCCTTCGAGCTCTCCCCATCCTCCCTGAAAAATGGACTTTTCCACCGGAACGAAGGAATAAACTCCGCTGACGGTGCTGTAAGGCCGGGAGGCTCCTGTGAAAATATAACTGATAGCGATGTCCCCTCCATGAAATAAGGGATTGCCTCTTTCAGGTGAGTTGAACTTGTGCCAGTGATATTCCGAACCTAGCATCAAGGGACCGTTGGTGAAGTAAATCTCGGTACCAAAATGGTTGGAATGGTCCGATTTGAAATTATCAGTGTCGATAAAAAAGGGAGCAGGATTGGATTCAGGACGTGATTTGACTCTAATTTCTCCGGATTCCACTTTTCCGTATCGGTAGCTCACACCCAAATGAAGTTGCTTTTTTTCTTCAGGAAGAAAGATCGGAAGCCAACCCACTCTGGCAGCGGTTTGCCAGTTGTAGGTTGAAAAAGACTGATTCTTAGAAAGGAGATTATCGAAAATTCCCACATTCCAAACAATTCTTTTCTCGGGCCAGAATCCGATCCACTTGATACCATCAGCAAGTATCGGAATCACATCCAATGCCATCTGACGCTCCTGGGTCCAGCCAGCATAGCCATTCATGACTTTGTTGAGCGAGTAGCCTTCTTTGGTCCTTCCTATAAAAATATGACCCGAAATCTCCGGAACACCAATCGTGATTCCCGACTCCCGCATCAACCATTCCCTGTTAGGACCATCGTACATCAGGCCGATTTTCCAGGAAATAATCCGCTTTGTGTTCAATTGCCCGCTGGCAAAAATCCGAAAATCTCTGACTTTAAACTGGTTTTCTGCCACAACACCGGCAGAATCCATCTGCTGTTTTGCGGTTGCATCTTGCGAAAATCCCGCATATTCATACAGAAAACCAACTCCAGCCCGAAAACTGGAAAATCGGCCAGTGAAAATATTGAGGTTTTTGGGGAATTTCTTTTTTTCCAGTGAATCGATTGGATCCAATAATTCCCCCATCGTACCATCCGGAATGACCACTTTGGTGGTATCTTGTGCTTTCGCAGTGGATGAATAAAAAAAGATCGTCAGGATCAACCCAAAGGCAAATCCCAACGATCTGAAAACTCTAACCAGCCGATTCTGAAAACTCAGATACATTTCTTAAAAAAGTTTGGAAGGAATAGTACTTTTTAGTGAACTGGACTGATCAATTAGAAGATCGCAAGTGGTGAGATAAATCCTACCGTAAATCTTCCTGTGGTATAATCACTTGCCCCAAACCTCTCCTGAGAATAATCAGAATAATCATATCTCCTGCCTACCCAGTTTGCAAAAAAACGCATGTTCAAGTCACTCCAAGGATAATATTCTACAGCAGGAATAAATCCCCAGGCGTTTCGAATATGCTCTTCCCCTGTTAGATTTTCAGGGTCATTCGAACTGTTTTTCCAATTAGCAACGTCAAGCATTGCAATGAAAGTCAAGTTTACTTTTGGACTTACCCGGTAACGAAAATGTGTCCAGTGACCAATGTACTCAGCATTCGAAACGGAAAATGCGAACAGGTCATTCGGAATAGTTTCACTGACAATGGTGGTTCTGTCCAGTTCTTCATCACTCCACTTGAAATCGTAGATGAAGCTGAATTTATCAGTAAGGTTGAATTCAGTACCCAATGCGATGTAATTCATGTTGGCGCTTGATCCATCGATGTTTTGAGCTTCATTGAAAAGGGAGTAAGACCAGATGGTTTTTATTTTACCATCCAAAAGAACTCCTCGCCAGTTTGCCACAAAAGCTAATGGAGCTTTTGACTCGGTATAATTAGGTTGCGCCCCGTACAATTCGTCAAAGGATTTGGTTCTGGAATCCAATACCTGAAGTGTCCATTGATTTTTAGGGCTTGCAGTGTACGTAAATCCAACACCGGTAAGGAAGTTGTCCGCATACTCCACGATATCGGAATACTCGTAAATATCGATTGGGTTCCAATCAAATTCCCATGCGCCCCAATCGGCACACATCTTACCGGCCGAAACAGTCCATTTGTCTGAAAGAGCTACACGGATATAGGCCAAGTCCACCGAGCGACTGATGTTGTCAATGGATTCAGAAGTCTGCGCTCTGGTGTATCGATCTCTGAAACGGAAGTAAACTTTATCGGTCACATTTCCACGGATCTCTAATCGAAACTGCTCATTTCTGAAACGGGATTGGGTATATTCTCCATCTACAAATTCATTCCGAAAGGCAAAGTTCATATTGGCAATCATGCTCATATTCTTTAGCAAGCCCTGCTTAGTCTCCGGAATCAGCGTTTTGTAGTAGGTGGTGTCACCCACTTGCCGCTCTTGTTTTTGCGCCCAAACGACGGAAGGCAGCATCAAAAACAAAAGAATCCATTTTAAAGATTTTAATGATTTCATAATTGTATCATTTATATCATTTACAAAGTCAATTAATTAGTCAATTATGCCGGTTCAATTGGCATCACTATTTCTGTCCGGTTAAAGCTGCCGGGTCCAAAAGCTTCTTAATTTGGTCTTCAGTCAGGAGCTTCTTCTCACGGATGAGTTCAAGGATGCCTTTACCAGTTTCCAAAGCTTCTTTTGCGAGTTCTGTTGTTTTTTCGTAACCGAGAACAGGATTCAGCGCAGTTACAATTCCTATGGTAGTTTCCAGATATCGCTCTAAAACCTCTTCGTTTGCTGTAATTCCATCGATACAGTTTTGGCGGAATAATGGCATTACCTTAAAGAAAAGTGCTTGTGATTCCATGATTGAGGTTGCAACCACCGGTTCGTAAGCATTTAATTGAAGGAGGCCGTCCCGTGATGCTATTCCTACCGTCGCATCATTGCCCATTACTTTGTAAGCCACCTGATTCATCACCTCAGGCATTACAGGATTTACTTTGCCCGGCATGATGGATGAGCCTGGTTGAAGTGCAGGTAAATTGATTTCAAAAATACCATTACGTGGACCGGAGGTCAGGAAAATCAGGTCACTGCTGATTTTGGAAAGGGTAACCGCCAGGTTTTTATACGCAGAAGAAAACATGACAAACCCTTGCATGCTGCTGGTCGCTGCTATCAGATCTTTTGGTCCCACGATTGGTTTGCCGGTGATTTTTGCCAGTTGGGCGACGCATTTTTCAGCATAGCCCGGGCTTGCTGTCAATCCGGTACCGATGGCGGTGGCGCCCATATTCACTTCGTATAAATAGGCTTCTGAATGACGCAGTGCTTCAATGGCAGCATCGATCTGACTTCCAAAAGCATGAAACTCTTGTCCCAATGTCATCGGGACAGCATCCTGACCTTCGGTGCGACCCATCTTCACCAGGTTTTTGAATTCTTCTCCTTTTTTGTGAAAAGCTTGCGCCAGCAATTCCGCTTCTTTTACCACTTTGTCATTATGCAATAACAAGGCGATATGGATGGCAGTTGGGTACACATCATTTGTTGACTGACCCATGTTGAGATCGTCATGAGGCTCGATAAACTGATATTCCCCTTTTTTGTGACCGCTCATTTCAAGGGCAATATTTGCCAGGACTTCATTGGCATTCATATTGGCCGATGTTCCGGCACCTCCCTGATACATGTCTGTCAGAAACTGGTCATGATATTTGCCATCGATCACCGCCTGACAGGCTTTCTCAATGGCAGCCATTCTTTCCGGCTTCATTCTGCCTACTTCCGTGTTCGCACGGGCAGCCGCAAGTTTTACGATGGCGTAGGCTTTTACATAGTCAGGATAAAAGTTTGTTTTTACCCCGCTGATGGGAAAATTCTCCAACGCCCTGAGTGTTTGAACTCCGTAATAGGCATCAAAAGGAATTTGCTTTTCGCCCAGCAAGTCCTTTTCTGTTCGGGTTTGTTGAGCATGTGCGCACTGAAAGCTTATCAGCATCAGCAACGGCATTATTTTTATAAATCTGAGCTTGTTCATTTTTTTGTTTTTTACCTGAAAAATAGATCGATTGGTCCCGGATAAATTGCGGCCGGAGGTTGAACCCGGACGCAATTGAATTCGGTGTCAGTTCAATACTCAATAGGTGAAGAAAATCTCCTGAAGCTGCTTTTTATCCTTTGTTCTGGTAAGGGCAAGCATTAATAAAATCCTCGCTTTCTGAGGCGTTAAGTCATCAGACACAATGGTACCCAGCTCGTCATCGTTGATTTCATCGTGAAGAACTACCCTTCCAGATGGGGCCCGGCTTGCCCGGCAAACAATAATTCCTCCAGCAACAGCTCTTTTCACTGCATCCATATAGGCTTTGTTGAAGTTTCCATTTCCTACACCGGCAATGACTATTCCTGCCACTTTTTTGCTGATCAGCATATCAATTTGGTCAGCAGGTGCATCTGCGTACATGTACACAATATCCACTCTCGGTAATGTAGTGGTGGCTGTCAACACAATTGGTTTTGGGGGATTTACTTCTCTTACAGCTGATGAATAATATTCTACCCTGCCATCGTAAGCCTGACCTACAGGGCCTGTATTGGGAGATCCAAAAGCATCGGTTTTTGTGGTGCTCATCTTCATGACTTCTCTAGCATCATATATGCCTTCATTGAAGCTGACCAATACACCCCTGCCTTTACTTTCAGGGTTAATGGCTACAGTAATGGCATCATAGAGATTTTTTGGACCATCTGCGCTGATGGCTGTTGCAGGGCGCATTGAGCCGGTAAGTACAACTGGTTTGTCGGAGGGAATGACCAGATCGAGAAAGTAAGCTGTTTCTTCCTGAGTGTCTGTTCCGTGTGTGATTACAATGGCATCCGCTTCATTTTTGGCAAAAATTTCATTGGCACGAATCGCCAGTTTTTTCCAAATTTCAATCGTCATATCCTGGCTGCCAACTGAAGCAATCTGCTCACCTGAGATATTGGCAATTTTCTTTACCGATGGGATGGTACCGATCAGATCGTCAATCGGAATTTTCCCTGCTGTATAACCGGCGCGGTCAGCAGATGCTCCTGCTCCTGCGATGGTTCCGCCAGTTGCTAAAATTATTACCCTTGGTAATTGTGCCTGGGCATAGACTTGTGCGGTCAAAACCAGGAATGCTAAAATGGAAAGTAACTTTTTCATGTTCGTGTTATTTTTGTTTTGCTGATAGTTTTTTGAGTTTGTGTTTGTTGTTTTTTATCTATTAGAGTAAAATTGACTGAAGCAAAAGCCCGGCAAGCACCGATACAGTTGTGGTAATCAAGCCAGGGAGCATAAAGCTGTGGTTGAGTACATATTTCCCGATCCGGGTAGTACCAGTCCGATCAAATTCAATTGCCATCAAGAGTGTCGGATAACCCGGAATAAAGAAGTGCCCGTTACATGCCGGAAAAATCCCGATGAGGTAAGCCGGAGGCAAACCCAGAGAAAGCCCCAAAGGCATGAGGGCCTTTGCAGTCGAGGCCTGACTGTACAGCAACATGCTCAGGATAAAAAGTGCAATAGCGAATGACCAAGGGTATGAAGCCACAAGGCTTCCCAAAGTCTCCTGGATCGCCGGGAAATTATTGTCCATGAAGGTGCTGCTCATCCAGACCACACCAAAGACGGCAATGGTAGCCTGTCCGGCAGATATGAAAAGACTTGCTTTGGTGACTTTCCCGGCTGTGGTATTGGCGAACAAAATGATCAAACCTGTCGCAGCCAGCATGATCATCATAATCATGGAAGGCATCAGCAAATGCCCGGCTTCATTCACTGCGAAACCAGGATTAAACCCTTCCTTGTTTCCAAATTCAGGCAAAAGCTGTGGGAATGATCCGAAAAGAACTACTGAAGCCACTGCCAATGAGAAAATAATCACGGATTTGACGGCACCGGGAGCAATAATTTGAGCAGCGCCCTGATCGGTTCCTTCCAGGTTTTTTGCAAAAACAGGGTCTTTCATTCTTTCCAGGAATCCCGGATCCTCACTGAGTTCTTTTCCCCGCTTCCAGACAAATAAAATACCAGCAAACATCCCAATAAGTGTGGCAGGTATAGCGGCCATCAGAATGTTAAAAAGTGAAATTCCAGATGCAGCCAGAACAGTGAGCATTGCCGCCGCAGCAGCAGAAACCGGGCTGGCTGTGATGGCCATATAGGCTCCGATCACACTCATGCTCATGGCCCGCTCGGGTCGGATTCTATTTTTGATCGCCACCTCTGCGATGATCGGCATGATGGAATAAGAGATATGAGCCGTGCCGGCAAACAATACAAACGCATACGTAATCAGCGGTCCCAGAATTGTGATCTGTCTGGGATTGCTTCGGAGTATTTTTCCTGCCACCTGAACCAAATAGTCCATTCCTCCGGCTGCCTGCAATGCCGCTGCAGCGGTCACAACACTCATGATGATCAGCATCACCTCCAACGGAGGATCGGATGGGATCAGGTCAAAAACAAAAATCATGACCAGCAAGCCGATCATTCCCATCACTCCCAAACCGATTCCGGACATCCGGGCTCCCACGAAAATGCAGACTAAAAGGATGGCAAGTTGTATAAAAATCATAAACCGGAAAGGTGAAAGTTGCTACTATAAAATCATTTGCCTAAAACTTAACTCGCCCTCAATCCGAAGAAAAACTGCTCAATCAAGGCCTACATGGTACTCCCTAAAATCATTACTTAATCATCCTATAATCCTAAATTTAACTAGAGGAGAAAAATACTGGATACTCATGATCAAAGGAAGAAAATGCCTTTCAAATACAATCTTGAGCTTGTTTTTCATTCTAAAGAAAAATCTCCTTTCATTTAATTTTTAAAGAATTATTTAAATTTTAATATTAAATGATATTTAAACTATGATTAAAATCATGTTTAAAAGTTTTTTCCGACCCAAAGAATTTAGCGCCGGATTTGCCTCTGGGATGGGGAATAAGATCCAGTTCGGATAAATAGGCAGATGGATCAACTGGACAATCAAGAATGTCCAAGAAGTCAAAAAATAATCGTGTGATAGTGATTTTTTGAACCACAAAAGGAATAAACGATCGCAAAGAATTACCCTGAAATCGGGTCCGACTGATTCTCTTATCAATGAATACCAATAAAAAAAGGGAAGCCAAAGCTTCCCTTTTTTTATATAATTGTAACCGAAGTTTACCCGGTATAGTCCGTTAGAGGATCTTCAAGTTCTCCCTCCCATTTCGCCACTGCTGTAGTTGCCAAGCCGTTTCCAATAACGTTGGTAGCACTTCTGAACATGTCGCAGAAGTGATCAATCGGCAAGATCAGCGCTATGCCTTCTACAGGAATCCCAAACATCCCACAGGTAGCCGCCACTACCACCAAACTGGCCCGTGGAACACCAGCGACACCCTTGCTACTCAGCATCAATACCAGCAACATGGTCAATTGTGTACCCAGATCAAGCTCTATACCGTACACCTGAGCGATAAAAATGCTCGCAAAAGTCATGTACATCATACTTCCGTCCAGGTTGAAAGAATAACCCAGAGGTAAAATGAAGGATACGATATTGTCTTTGCAGCCAAATTTCTTCAGTTCCTCGGTAAGTTTGGGGAATACTGCCTCCGAACTTGTCGTGCTGAATGCGATGACCATAGGAGCAGATAATGCCTTCAAAAGTGGGAAGAGTCGCTTGCCCAAAAAGATATAGCCTACCACCAAGAGTACGACCCAAAGCACAGCGATTCCTGCCAGGAAAGCCCCAAAGTATTTGGCATAGGTCAATAAGATATCCAGTCCTCTTGTTGCGATTACTGCTGAGATTGCTCCGAATACGCCCAATGGAGCAGTCAACATCACATAGCCAACCATTTTGAGAACCACATGTGCAATGACATCCAAAGCTTTGATTACCGGAGCGCCCTTTTCTCCCATTGCTGCCAGACCTATTCCAAAGAAGATAGAGAAGACCACCAGCTGAAGGATTTCATTGGTTGCCATAGCTTCAAATACACTTTTGGGAACGATGTGCTCCACGAAGTTTTGCATTGAAAAGCTTTTGGTTTTACCGGTCACATCCTCAACTCCCGAAACATCGGCTACGCTCAGGTTCATCCCCACTCCAGGCTCAAAATAATTGACCATAACCAAACCGATCAAAAGGGAAATCAGAGAAGCGGTGAAAAACCAAATCATGGCTTTTCCTCCTACTCGCCCGACGGCTCCAAGATCCCCAAGTTTGGCAATGCCCACCACCAGCGTACTAAATACGAGGGGAGCAATGATCATTTGTACTAAGCGGATGAAAATAGTTGCCAGCAACTTGATATTTGTGCTGTAGGATTCAATAAGTCCGGGATCTCCGCTTTTGTTGATGAAAACTCCTATCACAATACCGAGCACCATGGCCCCGATGATGGAGTAAGTAAGACGATTTTTATTCATTAGAATTGGGGATGATCAAAACGCAGGTCGCAAAGTAATGGAAATGAGGGAAATCATTTTAATTTCCTCTTTAGAAGAATTATCCAAGCTGATCTACTTCGGATAAAATATTTGGGAGATAAAGGAAAGCGGTAAATATTTGAAGCACAGAATTATAGTTATCTGATGTTTTATTTGGGAAAAGGGCCAAAAAAAGGAAGTCTTATGGTCTTATTTTTTTTCTGATTCACTCGCTTTCATTGGGATGAAGTTCAGGTATTTAAATAAAAATTGTCTCTTGGTTGCCCAAGCATCTGTGAAAAAGCAATCAAACACTCCGTTCTATCCTCAGGGGTTGAAAATCAAGAGATAACTTATTTAACTTTTTAAATTTATAATAAGCTTTAAAAAAGATTGATTCTTATCAAGAGGATTGATTTCAAGTCCAGAAATGATCGACTCCATTTCTTCTTTCTGCCGGAGAATAGACCAATTGAATAGCAATCGGGGATTTAACCTATTCATTAGCGAAAAGGTATTTTTGGCTTTTAAAATTTGTAAACTTCTTCCTCGAAAAAACAGTATGGGCAAGATATTCAACAAGTTCCAAAACATTGGAAGTAATCACAACGCTGTCTCAATTACCCTAACTGTTCACTTTTTGCAAGTAAAGGATAAGGAATAATTTGATCTTGACAGTGGTAATTGAGTTTGGTTCCAATACATGATGGATAGCCTCCACTCTGCTTAAGTTTTATTGAAAAGGCCCGGACCGCATAATTATACCTCCCAACATTAAAATTCCCAAAAGAAGAAGTAACAAGGCTACTACAAAACTTAAATCCTTCCAGAATTTATATGTGCCTTTGAAACCCATCAGTTGCTTGACATACAAAAAATGCTGGGCAGAAGCTATGATCATGGCAAATGTCCCTATTCCAATCAGAGATAATCCTACCGCTCGGGGTGATTCGGAGGTCAAACTGGAATTCATGCCTTGATCTAACATGACCTGCATAAATTTATAAATCGTGAACCCAAAACTGATCAAGGAAAGGGAGGTTCGGATCCAAGCCATTAAGGTTCGTTCCGAGGCAAGGCGGTTTCGCTCAACCGCCAATTCGTTGGGGTTTTGCATTTCCGATTTTTCAGGCTGCTGGCTAGTTTCCATGTTTTATTCTCCGATTGAAAGATAATTTTGAACAAAAATTTAACATTCCTAAATCAATGGGAATGAATCAACTATTCCTCTTCGTCTCTACAAAAAACCTTTTTAGCATTGTCCCAAGATACTCCTTGCCTGTTGGAATCTGAAAAATCCGTGTTTTTGAGATCTGCTCCTGAAAAGTCCGCATTTGTCAAATCCGACTTCTTAAAGGATGTCCCAAAGTAAGTCCCAATAAACAAAGCAATATTTTTGACCTTGGAGTGTCTAAATTTTTGGCTAATCGCTCGTTTGCTGATCACAGCACATGCCAAAGCCGCAACCACAGTTCCATATCCACCACCCAAACTTTTTCCAAACATAGCACCAGCCATCGCAACTATCAGGAACAGAATTCCTGAAGCAAACGTACCAGCCACCGCTCTGGAAATTGTTCCAGCAACAAACATTAATCCGATCAACACCAGAGCAAGGAGTGATTTAAGCGCCCCTAATCCTGTACCATAACCAGAAATAAAAGAAATCAAACCCAAAACTGCTGTAAGCAAGATCATGAATACCAAGACTCTTTTAATGGCTTTAAACAAACCAATCCAAATCGATATCCCGATAAAAATCACAAAATAGCCCAAGGTGATATACCCAACGATGACCTCATTTGGATCTTCAGACTGAATTTGGGAGTGAATGGTATCCCCTGTGAGCATAGCGATGTAACCAGACAACAAGGATATCAGGATCGCAAAAAGAAAAACCAAAATTGAATGGTGCTTTTGGATCCCTGTTTTTACCCCCGAAAAATTTGCATTCTTAAGATTTGCATTGGAAAAATCTGCTCCGCGAAGGTCCGAACCACTAAAATCAGCATGACTTAGGTCCTGACTATTGAAGGATTTCCCCTGAAGATCTTGATTCCTGTATTCCATTTTCTCTCGGTTAGTATTATTGAGTTAGGATTCGGCTTTACTTTCATTTGACTTCGAACTTTTTCTCAAGTTCTTATCGATCAATTCCGGTAATTCGCCCAGTTCCTTGCTTAGGAAATAATTGAGAAATGTCCGAATCAGAGCAATGGCCCCCAGTTGAATTAGATTTTCATAAGATGGACTGACTGTCGTCTGGAGAATATCGGAAGCCAATTGGAATTCAAGTGCAAGGGCCAACCATCCCCCAAAGCGAAGCTTTAACCGGTTGAACATTGGGGAATAATGCTCTTCCTTTGATCGAATCAAGTAGAGTAGCGCTGAAAAAAATCCAACCACTACACAAAGGACTGCGGTGAATTCCACAAGGAGCGTGATCACTCCAATCGAGTATTCCAGCCAATGTTCCAAAGTTTCCATCCCATCAGAAATTAAATCCAAGCCGAACGACCGGCCCGGTAGTTTTTACGTCATAATTGAATCGATCCACCGTAGTACCGCTTTCGTAATCGATGCTTAAAGCCCTATACCCAGCTGTTGCCTGAAAAAGTTTAGAGAATCGATACCCTCCATAAACCTGAATCTGGTAGGTTTCATTTGAACCAATTCCAAACCCACCAATATCAGCTTTCAATTCACCAATCCATTTACCTGAGTTGGGCACCTGCATCCTGAAGAGGACAGTAGGATCAAACCAACTTTCCGTTTTTTCAGCTTGCTGTACATTTGTTTCTCCATTTGATCCCAGTTCGGTTCGGGAGACTGTCATGTCCCCTCCGATGGTCACCACTCGACCGCCTATTCCTAATTCTAACCATGGAAGTATGCGGTATAGGCCCTCCATTGCGAAGATGGTCTCATCAAAATTTATCTCCCCGGAATTGATTTGGCCGTTGGGCTCGATAGTTTCCTGAAGCTTCATGTAAACAAAATCTCCGGTGATTGCCCACTTGCCATTATTGGCTTCGCCATAGAGCATAAATGCAGACCGAAGCCTGTCAAAAACTTCCCCTGCATTCGCATCAATTTCTGCCTGAGGGATTTTTCCGATTGCTACTGTTCCTTTCATATAAGGAGCCATCAGGTAAGGTTCCACCTTAAATCCCCATTCCTTTTTTGGATTTTCCTGATCTTGGGAAAAAGCCGAGCTAATCGAGAAAAGACTTGCTGAGAGAAGTAGAAAGATTTTTTTCATGTGTTTATAAATTTATTTTTTGTGGTCATCCCGATAGCTCGGGAGGAATCTCACCTGTCTGCCGACAGGCAGATGGCTAATTTCATAAGGGATTGGTTTCGTTTTTAGGAATTCTCATTTGAACCGGATTCGGGGAAAATGTGTAAGGTAATCCTGAATTCTTCCATCCATTCCGCATGTGAAGTCCATTGAAGACGCTTTCAACATCATTCACTGTATCGCCTTCAAAGCCATCGACAATATTGTATAGGTTTTTGTATCCTGCTTTGGCCAGCATATGGATGGCCAAAGCACTTCTTCCGCCGGATCGGCAGGTGACCAAAAGCTGATCATCAGGGGCAAAAATTTCCTGAACATCAGAAAGAAAAGAAGGATTGACAGTCATT
The DNA here is from genome assembly GCA_029945945.1 of Algoriphagus sp. Classification (GTDB taxonomy): domain Bacteria; phylum Bacteroidota; class Bacteroidia; order Cytophagales; family Cyclobacteriaceae; genus Algoriphagus. The sequence goes on from JAQSDM010000011.1 coordinate 496,316, forward strand.
GGGAATTTCTGCTTTTCTGCATCCCATTGGTAGTGTTGAATGAATCCGGGAACATTCCAGGCCATTTCGGCATGGCCAACAAACAGGTATTCTTCCGGAGTTCTCACATCCAGAATTTTAATTGTATCTGGAGAAGTTTTCCACATTTCATATGCTTCTCTGGAGGTGACATACAACCCCATTGGGGTTTGCTTTTCTTTGGGGAGGTCTTGACCTACTCCCTGAGCATTTGTTGTTTGCATAGTAATCAAAAATAAAAAGGTCAATAATTGCAGGATAATCAGTTCCCTTTTCGGGATTTGCTTTTTGGTGAGTCTGTTAATTTCATTCTCATTTATTTCTTGGGAAATACAAAGATTAAAGCCGCTCTCACCCCAAAGGGCGATTTTCCTGTTTCAGGAGCGGCCACCTGAATTCGTGGACCAACTTGGAGTTGAACCAACTGATTACCGAATTTGGTAAGTCCGCCGGCCATAATGTTGATATACGACGTCGTACTGTTTGCTTCCCAGTTCAGTGTCGTTTCAGAGTTCACAGTTAGTCCCGCACCGCTTTTCCAGTTGTGGGTGATAAAAGGTTGCAAATACATTTGATTCACATCACTTCTTTCCGCATCACCCGCTATAGACCAGATTTGATTGACCAAGACACCGACCGTCCAGCCTTTCGACTGCTTTAGTGCAATAGCTGTAGGACCCACTCCCCATTTTTTAGCACCCAGGAATTCATTGGTCGCGGTAGGCAACAAAAATGCGCCACCAAGTCCCCAAACAAATCCATTTTTTACAACAGCATTTGAAATCCATCCACTCACCAGGGCATCAGAAATTCCGCTTTCACGCTCCCCCTCACCTGTAATATCATATTGAGAGATTATCGGTACGATATATCGGGTGATCAGACTGTATTTTTTTGAAAGCGTGAATGGGAGAATGGGTTGGAAGTTCATTGTATTCCGTGTTCCATTATATTCTCCAATTCCCAAATCCATATTGTTCTGAAAGGGAACACTGATCAATGCCCCAATGGGATTGGCCAGTTTTTTGGCAATTTCGGCGGCATCATTGGCATCGGTTCCTTGGCTTTCCTGAGCCATAGCACTGACTGTAAAAAGGCCGGAGATCAGGACACTTGTGGCAAATCCTTTCAATATTTTCATTTTTTTATACTTAAAATCACCTTTTAGTTTGTTTCCAAATCCGCTTTGAATGCAAACCAAAAGGCCAAAGTCAACAAAATGGGCCGTTGGTAATTATGGATTTTTTCAGCCATCGCTGCAGTGAGGCGAGTAGGTTCAGATTGAGACTTTATTTGAATGAAGAACTTACCCTTCCTACAATCCAAGCATTTCTACCATTGGCGAAAACCTTCCGCAGCTATATTAATCCTATTGCAGAAAGTGCTTCCAAGCCTTAGTGGCAACCAATTGAATCTGGTGGAGGCCATTCATCGCTGTTTGGTTTAATCGGTGTTACCTGCTTCTTTTAAAATGGAGGATCGGGATATTCCGCTTCCCTACCTTCGGTAAAGGCGTGAATTCCCTCCACACGATCTGAATGTACTACGGAGCGCCAGTGTTCATCCATCATGATGGAGACCGCTTGTTCAACCGGTTCATTATAGCTTAGTTGAACCGATCGTTTCACGGCCTGCACCGCATTAGGTGAATTGGCTGCAATCTTTTCTGCTATGGCAATTACGGCCTTCATCAATTCTGCTTTGGGGTGCAATTCGTTGACCATCCCCAAACGGTAAGCCTCCTGTGCGGTGATGGCGTCACCGGTCATCAGCATTTGCATGGCTTTTCCCGGAGGCAGAAACCGTGGCAGGAATACCGGAGCACCGCCACCGGCTGACAAACCCACGATTGCTTCCGGTTGTCCAAATACAGCTTCCTCCGATGCAATGATAAAATCGGTGCTGATGGCGATTTCACATCCTCCACCGTAGGCCATTCCCTGTACAGCGGCGATTATGGGCCTGCGCATCTGACGGATGGTGTATAGAAATCGATCAAAAACCTGTCGTTGACGCAGCCATTGTTCCTGATTCATGTTTTTGCGCTGGTACAAATCTCCACCTACGGAAAATGCACGGTCTCCGGCACCGGTTATGATTACGCAGCGAATGGAAGTGCGGGCAGCAACCGTTTCAAGCGCTTCGATGCCCTGCGCGGCCAGTTCGGTGGTAATCGCATTATCAGCATGCGGGCGATTGAACGTGATGATAGCTACGCGACCATCTGACACAATATCAAGAAGCACAAGTTGCTCTGGTTCGGACTCATTCAGTGGCGGCCGGTAGCCTAGCTGCTGCATTCGGGTTTTACTTGGTGTTGCCATGTTCATCAGTTTATTGAAAGCGTGGAAGTTTGATCAGTGAAAGGGTCAATTTTATAGGTCCAGGGTATTCCCGAATTTTTTCAGCCATTCCTCATTCGCGGTCCCACAAACACACTTTGCGAATCATCGCCTGTTTTGTCTGTAATAGTTCACTTTGAATGAACAGTGAGCCCCGGGCAAACCAAGGGCTTCACAGTTTTCTTTATTTAATCCCATTAACCTATTCTACCTCCTGATTCCAATGAACCTGCTACGTGAGGGAGTTTAGCAGCGGATCTTTTTTTCCATTCTTCTTCCAATATTTCCCTGGCGGCTTGCTCTAAAAACTCCGGTGCGGCCCACTCATGCACATCAAAATCATTCTTGATATAACCGTGGCTCAACATAAAATTCTTACCGATTTCTACCGCGGCAAGATTCAGTGGCGACAAGTTGGGCACCAAATCAACATCTCTTATGCCTTGGTATGTAGCCTCGACGTCACGGTAGAAGGTTTGCTGGTCGAGAATTTCCGCGGCAGCATACTTGTTCTGATTGGCCCAGCGACCGGCTCGAATCATCCCTTTCATAAAGGTGACAGCGAGTTCGGGGTGTTCCTTTGCCATGACATCGGTACAGGTGATAGCAGCAGGAATGTTAGCCACCTGAAGGCGCCAGTCAGGATAGCGGGAGAGGTCTTCGATTGCTGCAAACTTACCCGTCATCTCGGAGACCTGCTGTAGCGGCTTAGTTTGCATGTACATGGCATCGATGATTCCTGTTTCCAAAGCGGTTTCAAGCGGACGAAAAGCCAGGTCTCGCTTGTGGTCACGCGCCAGCCACAGATCAATTGATTGTTCCATGGTTGCTTTCATCATTTCCGGCAAGTTGTACCAGTCATCTGCATAAGGGAACTCAACCAACTCAATGTCGTCCATGGTCATACCGTTCATCCTGAGCATTAGCTCAATCCCCTGATGCTCCTGAATGCGCCACCAATCGTTTTTGATCTGGTTCATGCTCTTAGAAATGCCAATCTTTTTGCCTTTTAATTCAGTCATTCGGTAGATATTGTCCTTGGCGCGCACCATCATTACGCCACCTTCGGCTGGCATCTGTGTTACACCCAGTAGTTTGGTCCTACGGATATCTGCGTGGACTTCGATAGGTGGAAATAAACCACCGAATCGGATAAGATTTTCTTGATTATGAATGTAGTGCGGGTACCAATCGGTTTCAGGGGTCGAACGCATGTAGGCAAACTTCACCCCGATCTTTTTAAACTCTTTCTTGGTAAGGCCAAGGCCTTCATCCACGTTACTGGCAGACACCAGCGGACAATTGGTATAATACACCTCTTTCCAGTTTAGTGGAATGACATTAAGTTTGGTGTTTTCAAAAGTTGTTGTTTTAACCTCTTTAGCTGCTGTCATGATCGTTGGTATTTATTGTTGAGACTTAATTTTATGGTTTTTTAAAAATGACTGATCTCCGCTAGATGTCTCAGGTAAGCAAGGACAAATCAGAGGATCCTTGGCATAGTTTCCCGTTTATTCCTCCATGTAAGCTTTACTGATTCCGAGCCATTTTATATTGAATTTTGAGCTTTCTTTCCAGTTTTATTTTAGCAGTTCCGCCAATCAGCTTGGAGAAAAAAAATCGGGCTTTGGAAAAAAACGGATCAAAAAATCAATCCTTTAAGCTCCCTACATTTTTTTGCTATACTTATGATATTGATGGAATTGTTAAGTATTTCAAATGTATTTGGTAGGAGAAAATAAAAAAATGACAAAAGTCAGGTAATCTCCTTTCATTTATCAGAGTAATCGAATGCAGGTCTTGAGTTTTTGCAACCATTCTAAAAATGGCCTGATCCATGTATTCAAGGCACTTTTGTCCGAGTAGCCCACTATTTCTTTTTCAAAAAAAATACTGGACGGAAACGTCCAGTACCAAGCGAATTAGAACTAATCCTAAATAATGTAGCAGATTCCTAAGATAGAATCATGGGTTTTTGGCCGCCTCCTCCAAAAGTAAATTTCTGATCATACTTACCGCGATTTCCATCAACTGGGTTTTGGATCGGTTTTTTAAAAAAAGTATCGAAGCTACAGGTGCGGGGTGTGGAACTTTCCAATCTACATTCAAGATGCTGATTTGATTATTTTGTTCAGCAGAGCCAAAAAAGCTCTTACTACCCGCAGAAATAATGTCGGAATGCAATACCGCAGAAAGCAAAGTATGATAGTCCAGACTATAGACCTTTCTCAGACCTTTCAGATTGATCTTCTCCAAATCCAGACCTGAAGCTTCCAGCAGCCACATTTGGTAATAGAGTGAACCTCCTTCTCCTCCCCAGTTATAGTTTACTATTTCTTTATAACTCACCTTGGGCAAGTCAGCTAAGGGATGTCCCTTGCGTACATAATACACCAAGTCCGGTGCAGTTACCTCAATGGTTTCAATTTCAGGCTCCTTGAAATATTTTCGTTCCGGATCTACCACAAAAATATCCACATCCAAATCCACCGCTTTGGATTTAAGCATCTCTATCCGATTGGTCCAGGTACCCATGACCAAATCCAGATTGATGGCAGGATATTCTTTCAGGAAACGCTCCACCAGTTTTTCTCCGATGGAATAATGAATAAAGGGCGAAAAGCTTATTCTCAAATGGCCTGACTCTATACCTGAAATCAGATCGATCTCCCTCTTTAGGTTATCCAAATCCTGGAGGATTTTTGCCCCCATAGTCGCCACGATTTCTCCGTAGGCCGTAGGAACAATTTTCTTGTCGATCTTATCAAAAAGTTTTTGGCCCAGATTCTCTTCCGCTGCTTTGATACTCAAAGAGAGTGCTGGCTGGGAAATAAATACAGACTCAGCTGCTAAGCGGTAATTCCTGAATTTTTCCAGGGCCACTACATGTTTAAATTGACGAAACTCAATCATTTGGTTATTTCGATTTTCAAAGCAAAACTTATGAAATAAAAAAGTTTTACTTATTTCTCAAACAAATAAAATCTTTTTTAATTTCTCGGTAGGATTTGGTACAAGTGGTAAAAAGCCTGCCAAACCTGAAAGAAATCTCTTCACAAGTAAGGGTTGAATTCTTGTGATTTTTCTATTGAACCAATAACGGTGGCTCTAAATTGTGCGGTCATATTCCGGATAAATTCAAAGCTATAGGTTTTCAGAGTAATCCTGGAATTGAATGAATCCCGCATAAACTCCCAATACCCTTTGGCAATTTTTGGAGAGAGGTCAAGGTACTCGCTCCATATTGGCAATATGGCCTCTGCCATATATTCCGATACTTCAACATGGGCTTTATTGAAAGAATCAAAGTTTCGATTCCTGTTCAATTGCATTTCAAAAAAAACTATGGTCTTCTCGTCAAGCAAAAGTTGAATAAAAGAGGGGTCGAAATCTTTCAGTTTTCGGGTTAGGTTTGCAAAATCCTTTGCCTTTTCCAGATGATGTTGAATCAAATGATCAAAAAAGATAAATCTGTCTCCAAAATAATGGTAAAACCCTGATTTGTTAAGCCTTGTGATCCGGGCAAGTCGCTCAACCTGTATTCCCTCATGTCCTTCTTCTGAAAATAATTCATAACCTACATCAATCCACTTATTGTAGCTGCTGACTTTATTCATCTTAAATTTTTTTTAATAAAACAGGCATTTATTTAAGTCAAATTTATTAAACAGTTTCAGTTCTGCAAGAAGCAATTTGCTAAGCGTCAATATGCTCCCTAGAAAAGGAATCCCAAAGACCAGTCACCGTTTGTCTTTGCAAAAAAAATCTGTTGGAATGAGTGAGAGACTCAATTCCAACAGATAGATAGTTCTAAAAATCCGAAGTGGAAAATTTTAAGCAATCAGGTTCGAATCCTATTCTTCAGGATTGGCAAAAAGGTAATTATGTGCATAGGAAAGCATTCCTCCCGAAATCACCTTGGCCTTGTAGCCTTTTTGAAGCAAAATTCGGGCTGCCATGTAAGCTCGCTGACCAGATCGACATACTACGTGGACGTCTTTATTTTTAGGCAACTCACTCAATCGTTCCCTCAATTGGCCCAAAGGAATTAATAGCGCTCCCGGAATTCCTTCCACCATCAGTTCCATCTCCTCCCTTACGTCAAGGATAAATCCAGATTTGGCCTCTTCCCAATGCGAGATCGGCATATCTTCTCTCAGAATATCGGCGCCAATCATTCCGGCAAAATTCATTGGGTCTTTGGCACTGCCAAACGGTGGCGCATAGCAAAGTTCTGACTCTTCCAAATCATAGACAGTCCCACCCATCTGAAGCATGGTAGCGAAGACATCGATCCGCTTTTCTACCCCATCCAAACCTAAAGCCTGTGCGCCCAACAGTTTGCCATTGGACTTTCGGAAAAGCACTTTTATCGCAATCGGCTTGGCACCCGGATAATAGCCTGCATGGGAATTGGGATAAAAGAAGATTTTCTCATAATCAGTGTCTCCCACTGCCTTAAGTGTCTTTTCACTGACACCGGTCCAAGCTACGGTAGCTCCAAACAATCCGATGACTGAAGTACCTTGAGTGCCGCGGAAACTAGAATCCCTGCCTGCAATCACATCTGCAGCAATTCGCCCCTGCCGGTTGGCAGGTCCGGCCAAGGCTACAAGGTTCCAATTTCCGGTTACATAATCTTTCACTTCAATGGCATCGCCCACGGCAAAAATATCTGGATCGCTGGTGATCATCTGGTCATTCACCCGGATTCCTCCACGCTCTCCTATTTCCAGCCCGGCCATTTTTGCCAAGGTAGTGTCAGGTCTTACACCTAAAGCAAGAATGACGACATCAGCAGGGAAAACTTTGCCGGCTTTGGTTTCCACCTCAACGGAACCATGAGAACCCTGCCTAAAGCCAGCAACTCCATCGCTCAAGTTCAGTTTTACTCCTTTCCCTTTCAAATAGCCTGCAACCACATTGGCATGCTCCTTATCCAGAGGGAGCAAGACCTGATCAGCCATTTCTATCAAAGTCACATCCATACCTCGATGGGCAAAGTTTTCGACCATCTCCAGTCCAATGAATCCGCCCCCGATAACGACGGCACGAGTTTTTGGTCGGACAGCCTGAAATCCGGAGTAGCGATACATTCCAGCCAAGAACGGATTTCCCTTTTCAAGATATTCATTTATTGCCTTTGCATCTGGTACGGTACGCACATGGAAAATACCCGGAAGATCAATCCCCGGAAATGGAGGTCTTACCGAAACTCCACCTGGCGAAAGCACCAACTTATCGTAAGATTCTGTTGTCACTTCTCCTGATTTTGCATTTCGGAGTGTGATCGTTTTGTCTACGGAAGAAATACTTATTGCTTCACAATTGACCCTTGCATCTATATTAAACTGAGCTTTGAACAATTCAGCATTTGCAACAAGTAGGCTGGATTCTTTTTCAATCACCCCGCCTACATGGTAAGGCAATCCACAGTTGGCATAGGACACATATGGTCCACGCTCCACCATGATGATTTCCGCTGTTTCGTCTAACCTTCGGAGACGGGCAGCACAAGATGCTCCTCCTGCTACTCCACCTACAATTATTACTTTCATTTTGATCGTGTATTTAGATTAAAATAAATTGAATGCTTTCCTTAAATTTTTTCAATTCCCTCTGGAGCAAAGGGTGAATTTTGTTAACCAGCAGGAGTTTTTGATGTGATTTCTTGATTTTGATTGCCTGATTTTCTGAAAAGTCCATCACGATCACTGTCAAAATGGTATAGCTTAGCTACTGTAATCTTTTTCGCGAGCGCACTGCATGCCAAAGCCGCCAATAAGGCCCCTGTAATCGGTCCAGCCCAATAAATCCACCAGTCATTCCAAACACCGGAAATTACTGCAGGACCGAAGCTTCTTGCAGGATTCGTACTGGTTCCCGATATCACTGCCTCGATTGGCACCATGATGGCATACAGAAATGGAAAAATCAGCGGGGTAAATGGCCGGATCTTATGAAATCCGACGAATATCACCAGCAAAGAAACCATCGTAAACGTGGTAATCACCTCTCCCCAAAAAGCCTCAGAAACCGAATAGCCTGCACCGGGATAAGTAGCTCCAAAATCAATACTCTGACCCCAGACACCCCACAGCAAAAGCGGAAGACAGCCGATAATAGCGCCGATCAACTGGGCTATTGAATAGGCAATTGCGACTCTCTTGGTGATTTTTCCGAAAAGGAAGAACACCATCGTCACGGCAGGATTGATATGCGCCCCGCTCTCTCGTCCAATTGGAGAAAGGGCAATCAGTGCTCCAGTCCCTCCAAAAAGAAAACCTGAGATTACTCTCCGAACATTCAAATTTGGGATGAGCTGCTCCATGGGAGTACCGGCTCCGAAAAGGAAAATAACGATGGACAGACCTATCGTCAACAATAAGGCAGTACCGGCCATTTCGGATAAATATGCCCTCCAGTGCAGGAGAAAATGTTCTTTTCTTTTCACCTCATTTCAAGGTTTAAGTTTCTTTTGAAAACTATAATCGGCCAATCAGATATCTGAAAATTGAATGACAACTTTGATATCTTCCGGGGTTCTACGAAGTGCTGACATGAAATTCTCCGGCTTTTCGATTCGGGTGATCAGCTTGGACAACCAGGCACGGTCGGCTTTTGCAAGCCACTGACCTGCTTTATACCAGTGACGCTTATTGGCATTGACACTTCCGAAAATCACAATATTGCTCAAAACTGTAGCAGATGCCATATCCGCCAAAGCTGCAGACCGATTAGCTCCTCCGTGGCCAATTCCGGCCAAAGCCAAAATCCCATTCGCTCCGATTTGCTCTATGCAATCCCCAATGACCGCACCTACTCCGGTACACTCCAGTATTGTATCTGGACGGAATCCAATGTCTTTGACACTACCAGAGTGGTAGGTGGCTCCTAATTCTCTAACTAACTCGGGTTTGATCCCGATTTCTGCCCGATCCAATACGTGAACTTCCAGTCCAAACATCTTGGCAAAGAGAGCACCTAGCAAACCGATGGGTCCAGCGCCGGTGACCAAGATTGTTTTTGGTTCCCAATAAGACCGTCTGCCTATAAAGATGATCTGCTCCAGGGCTTTAGCCACTACTGTGGAAGGCTCCAGCAAGACACCCAAAATCCCCAAACTTGGATTTACTTTGATGGCAAACTCGGGTTCGATTCTCCAGCGCTCGGACATGAATCCGTGGATTTCCTTGATTCCTCGCTCAGTATAGAGTCCATTACTGCACATATCCCATTCGCCTACGGCACAGTTGGGACATGGTACAGGATCAGGACGACGAACAATTCCCACTACCAAATCCCCCTTTTTGAATCCTCCCGTTGGTCCGGGATCAATCACTCTGCCTAAAGATTCATGACCGAGAATCAGGAACCTTTCCCCTGATGGAGCCCAACCGTATTTCCCTTCGGAGATTTCCACATCGGTACCGCATACACCCACGGCCACGGCTTCGACCAGAATTGATCCTTGATGAATATCAGGCTCCGGAACATCCATGAATGTTGCAGTTCCAGGCTTTTTTGGTTCTACGGTGATTGCTTTCATTTATTTAGGTGACTTTTTTACAGAATACTTTTTTGATTTTTGAAAGGAAGAGGGAATAGCTTTACTCGTCGGTTGAAATAAAAAAAGGTTGAAAAGCTTTTAAATCGGAGGACTTAATGCTGCCAACCTATTCAATCAGGAGACTTGAAACACAAAAACTGATTAGGCTTATTTTGCTTTTCCCTTGATTTTTTTCACTTCGAAAGCATGATACTGCCAGGGCTCTAAATCCAGATAAAGCCCTGCCAACCGAAGGTCATTGCCATCACGATCGTAGCATGCCTCGCTCAAAGTATCCTGAAGTCTCCATTGTCCTCCGGTGTGATTGGTAAATGGCAGGCGCAAATAGCATTGGGATTTGTAAGGCCTGAAGTTTACCACCACGACCATTCGGTCATCTCCTGATCCTTGCCATGCAAAGACTACGAAGGAATCCCAAGTTCCATTACCTTCCCAAGCGGGGGCGCATTCTAGCAGGCTCCACTTACCATCCCGCACGACATTCTTTTTCAAGACGCTGAGTAAGGACAAATAAAAAGATTGAATTTCTTCATTGATTGGTTCATAAGGACCGCGGATCAAATGCGGGGAAATTCTTTTGGTTTTTCCTTCCAATTGTCCCTGGTGGAAGAATCGTAAACCCGGGGACAAAAAGGTGATGACGGCTGCAGCTTTATGATTGTCCACTTCAAAAAAAGATGAAGCAGCTCTTGGCTCATCGTGATTTTCAAGGAATCGGGCAAGCTTATTTTGGTAGGCAAGTTCTGCATTCAAGTGCCCCCGGATATCTTTGACACAGCCATCAAGCAAACGATCATACAGGCGCTTGTCATAAGTGTAATTAAATCCTTGTTGCTGAAGTGTCCATTCCAAATTCCAGTAAACCTCTGCCATGAAGCAAAAATCAGGAAAATTCAGACGGACAGCAGAAGTTGCTTCCGGCCAGAAGGATTGGGCTCTTCGGCCCCAGGTCCTTTCAAAAACCTCCGGCAAAACCAGCATCGCCATATCACACCGTACTCCATCGCATAGCCCGGAGATACGGACGAGTTCATTGGTCATGGCCTCCACAGTAGCTGGGTTGCTATAATCCAACTGGACTGTATCCGGCCATCCGTCAAAGAATGGGTCACGACCATAAGCCAGAATCAATTCTTTCTTACCGTTTTTTACCCGGGTATAATTCTTCGGATGCTGCTCAATGTCAGTTTCTGTACCTGCAACAAAAAAATCAGGATGCTTAGTCACCCAATGATGATCAGGTCCCATGTGATTGGGGACAAAATCCAACATGAGTTTAAGGCCGTGTTTTGTTAATCTTTTGCGAAGCCTTTTTAAAGCCGAATCTCCACCGAGGTTTGAATGAACATGATAACCGGCAATGGCAAATCCCGAACCGCCAATATCCTCCTCTTTCAAGTCAGGCAGCGTTTTTTCAAATTCGCGACGCCATTCTGCATTTTCAAGAGAAACCTTTTGGCCTTTTTCTCCCGTTTGCCAAACGCTCAGAAACCAAACCCAGTCAAAGCCCAAACCGGCGATGCGAATCAGTTCGCTCTCCGGGATGTCATCAAGTGTGGCAGGTCTTCCGAGCTTCTCTGCCAAGTCGGTAAGCCAAACTCGGGTATTGATTTGATATAAGGATGGATATTTAGGATGTACCATTTTCGTCGTTGCGGTTTTCTCCCGCTTTTATGTTAAAAAACTTTCCACTTATTAGGTAGAGACTAAACTCTTTTTCTTTGGAGCAACTTCACCGCCCTTAAAGAAACCTGTCTTAGTTCCTCCCTGAAGGAATTTCTCTTCATCCAGAAAACCATAGATCTGAATGGCCTTTGCCACTACTCCTGTCCAGCCAGTCTGATGACTTGCGCCAAGCCCGGCACCGTTGTCGCCATGGAAGTATTCGTAAAAGAGAAGGTAATCTTTCCAATTCGGATCTGTCTGAAATTTTTCCGAACCTCCAAAGACCGGACGCCTTCCGTTTTCATCTCGGGTAAATATGCTGACCAGTCGATTGCTGATTTCTTTACTTACCTCAAAGAGGTTCATCATATTTCCTGATCCGGTTGGGCATTCCACTTTGAAGTTGTCTCCGTAAAAGAGGTAGAATTGCTGAAGAGCCCTCACAAGCAACAGGTTAATAGGCATCCAAATCGGTCCTCGCCAATTTGAGTTGCCGCCAAACATGCCTGTATTGGATTCTGCAGGCAAATAATCCACCCGAAATTCTTGTCCATCGACATTCAATACGTAAGGATTTTTTTCGTGAAATTTTGAAATCGAGCGGATACCATGTGGACCCAGGAACTCGTTTTCATCCAGCATTTTGGAAAGGATCCTACGCAGTCTTTCAGGAGTTACAAGAGCAAGAATCCCCCTTTCATTTACTCCAAAGTGGCCTTTTCCGGTGGGGTGGATAGATGCCATCAGTTCCGGAACCCTACGTTGCCGTTCTGCTATTTCCGCCATTACTGCCGGAACTCGATCTCGTTGTTCTTTTTCTATAATACTGGTTGCGCACAAAGGCAGTAATCCTACCAAGGAGCGGACTTTAAGCCTTTTGGCACTTCCATCAGGTGATCTGAGCAGATCGTAATAAAAGCCGTCCTCCTCATCCCACATTCCATCCGGGCCTTTCTTGTTCATTGCGGCTGCTATGTATTGGAAGTGCTGCGTAAATTTGATGATCATCTCTTCGTAGGAGGAGTCGTGCAGAGCAAGTTCCGAAGCAAGCTCAAGCATGTTCTGACTGAAAAGAGCCATCCATGCTGTTCCGTCTGCTTGTTCCAGATTTCCACCTGTGGGCAATGGTGCACTTCTGTCAAATATTCCAATGTTATCCAAACCTAGAAATCCTCCCTCAAACACGTTTTTGCCAAAACGGTCTTTTCGATTTACCCACCAGGTAAAGTTGATCAGCAATTTATTAAAGGTTGATTTCAAGAAACTAACATCTGCCTTACCACTTATAGCCTTATCTGTTCGGTGAAGGAACAAACTTGCCCAAGCGTGAACGGGAGGATTTACATCACTGAAATTCCATTCATAAGCCGGCATCTGACCGTTAGGGTGCAGGTATAATCCCCGGAGCATAAGCTCCATCTGGACTTTTGCAAAATCAGGATCCACGATAGAAAGTGGGAGTGTATGGAAAGCCAGATCCCAAGCTGCATACCAAGGATATTCCCATTTATCCGGCATGGAAATGATATCCATATTCAACATATGATACCATTCGGAATTTCTGGAGTTAAGGTATCCGGTATGAAGGGGATTAGAGTGGTGTTCATCCAACCAGTTGTCGCCATCAAAAAAGAAGAATTGCTTGCTCCAGAGCATTCCGGCAAGAGCTTGGCGCATTACATTCGCTTCATCAGCATTTATTGAGGGAGGAGTGATTGATTTGTAAAACTCTTCGGTTTCGCGAAGCCTGTCCTCAAATACTGAATCAAATCTTTTCCCGAAGTCCGAGCCATTATTTTTTGCAATTTTTTTGGAAAGGCGTAACCGAACAATTGAAGTTTGACCTGCGCCTATTGTGTTTGAATAATGTGCGGATGCTTTTGTTCCCTCTTTTTCAGGATTCACAGCTTCCTTTATTCCAAGTACCACAAAATCATTTATCCCGTCTTTTACATGTGAACTTTCATTGGCAGTACCCGGGAAAAGTCGATGATGGTTTGTTTCATTTTCAGTAAAAAGCAAAGGCACATCGCCCTCACAGGATAAAATGTATTCTCCTAAAAGCGAATGATTTGCAGTGAGAGTGCTGATTCCTTTCGCCCCTTTGATTTGTTTTAGTTTTGGCTTTGAATCAGCCCTATTGGATGAAGCTATCCATTCTGACCAGTCATTTCGAAACCAAAGTGTGGGCAATAAATGCAAGTCAGCAGCTTCGGGACCACGATTGATGGCAGTGATTTTAATCAGTATGTCTTCAGGTCCCTCTTTGGCATACTCAATGAAGACATCAAAATACCGGTCTTCATCAAATACCCCGGTATCAAGCAGCTCATACTCCATCTGTTCTCGTGTCCTTTGACCATTTATCTTTACCAGGTCATCATAGGGAAAAGCCGCCTGAGGATACTTATATAGGTACTTCATATAAGAATGGGTCGGCGTATTGTCGAGGTAGAAATAGTATTCCTTCACATCCTCGCCATGATTTCCCTGGCTATTCGTCAAGCCAAACATTCGCTCTTTGAGAATGGGATCTTTTCCATTCCAAAGTGCCAATGAAAAACATAGACCTTGTTTATCATCAGATATGCCGGCTATTCCATCCTCACCCCATCGGTATGCACGGGAACGGGAGTGATCATGTGTAAAAAAATTCCATGCATCTCCATTCTCGCTATAATCTTCACGCACAGTGCCCCACTGACGTTCACTTAGATAAGGCCCCCATTTTTTCCAGGGAAGCTTTTTCTCTCGGGCTTCTTGCAATCTTGCCTTTTCCATAATCGTGTCTTTTTTTCTCCTTTTCCGATTGGGTAAATCAGTACCTAGATTTACTGTGAAATTAAAGTTCAGAAGAAAAAAAAGACAAAAAAATGACTTTTGTCAGCAATAAAAATAATCTGAAACATATATTTAATGGCTTTTTTTTACTTTTTTTAGACTATTATTTAGTAAAATAATTCTATTAATGCATAGCATGTGGAAAAATTGAGATTAGCGCATTCTCAACAGTTTTGGAATCCCTTCTCCAAAAAACAGGAGGTGTAGAAGCCATTTATAGAGTATCAATCATTGGCAATCTCAAGATTTTGAAAGGGTCCCCGTTAGCTTTTATTTTAAAAAAAAAATAGAAAATTAAGTTATGGATAATAAAATTTCAAACCCGTCAATCTACGATACCATAATCCGGCTCTTAATCCTCCTGTTGATAATTGTCTGGTGTCTGATGATCATGCTTCCTTTTGTCCATATTATGATGTGGAGTTTGATTCTGGGATTGGCAATCTTTCCGCTCCATAAGGCTCTGACTCAAAAACTTGGGGGAAAACCCAAACTGGCTTCATTCCTCATCATTTTTTCTATCCTGCTCATTGTTATCCTTCCTACTGTTTTTATGATTCTTTCATTGATTGATGAAATCAAAGAACTTAAAACGAGTTACAGCGATGGAACATTGACGATTCCTCCTCCAACAGAAAAAGTAAAAGAATGGCCACTCATCGGAGAGAGCTTGTATAGCCTTTGGGAATCAGCTTCTGTCAACCTGAAGCAAGTGATCATTCAATATAAAGACCAGATTATTAATGTTGGGAGAAAAATAGCTTCGGGAATTTTAGGTGCATTAGGTGGTATAGTCCAGATTATTGCCTCACTCATTATCGCGGGGATATTATTGGTGGTTGGAGGAGTAGGGGATTCTATCCGTAAGTTTTTCAGAAAATTAGCCGGAGAAAGAGGAAATGAGTTTGCAGAAATTACCCTGAAAACAATCGGCAATGTTGTCAAAGGGGTAATTGGAGTGGCATTGATACTTGGCATTTTGCACGGAATATTGTTTACCCTGGCGGGCATTCCTTATGCAGGAATATGGACTTTGATGGTATTTGTTTTAGCCATCCTTCAAATACCCGCGGTCATTGTTACTCTCCCAATTATCATTTACATGTTTGCGGTAAAAGAACCCATGCCTGCTACTGTTTGGACTGTTTTATTAGTGGTGGCCGGTTTGTCAGACAACTTCCTCAAACCCATTTTACTCGGCAAAGGGGCTCCTGTCCCCATGCTGATCATATTCATCGGTGTAGTGGGAGGATTCATATTTTCCGGCTTTATCGGGTTATTTACAGGAGCGATTGTGATGTCAATCGGCTATAAATTGTTTGTGGGATGGCTCAACACAAACAATGAGGATCAAAAGGAGCTTCCGCATTAAAGTAGTATGAATGAAGGGAAGGCCGATCCATTTCTTATTATCAGTTTGTACTTTCAGGAAAAAGCGAAAAAAAATTTGGGATTCTTTTTCAAACCTATTCCGGAAATTGCTCTATAAAAATGATCCACGGGTTTGCATTTCGCCTTATTGAAATTACCATAATCAATGGCGTTGGTTCTCATAATACCTTGTGAATAAAATGTCCTCCATATAAGTTCATTGTATCTTTCCCCTGCAAAAAAATATATGGGGCATAATCAAGCTTCCTTGAGCTAATATTATCCTGTGTTTCTTTTAAAATTTCTTTTCTTCGGCGTTTAAACATATGTACTATTCAACTGAAAATCCAAAAAGCCTACTTGGCAACATGAGGATTTTCTTTCATTATCTCACTTTTTTAATCTTTAGTTAAATTCACTCTATATTTCTCAAATTTTTAATGGCATTTGTCAGCATTAATTAATTACCTTTTTATCTGAACAGTCTATTAATTCTGTCAGAATCAAAGAAAATATTTATTCCGCCTCACTTTATATGAGCAAGAATAATTCAATTAAAATCTGGATTGAAACTGGTTACGCACAATTTGTAGCCGAAGGCTTGGAAGGAATGCAGGTTGAGCGATTGGCTAATCTGACCTCTCTAAACAAGTCAGGTCATTATCATTACTTCGGAGATCGGGGTATTTTCCTTCAGCACTTGATGAAACACCATCTTACTCAGGCCGAACTAATTTCAAATGATTTGCGCTTGATCGAGGATTTTTATCCGGAGTTCATCGAGGTCTTGCTGAAATTCTCCTTACCAATACTAGCTTATATGCAACTGGTGATAAACCGGCATGACAGACTCCTCAATGAAGTATATTTAAAGGTGAATGGATTTGTTGATCTGCCAGTTTTACCTTCCTGAGCTGGTTTTATTGGAACCCTAAACAATTATGAATTTCCCCTTAAGTACTTTGAGCAAGTTCGTGATATGTTTTATTCAATAATTACATCTAAGAACATGAACCATGACTTTTTGAGAAGTCTTATATATGGAGCTAGGTCCTTTTGGGGGAAGGTCTTAATCAAAACTCAACTTAAGTTACCTCTTAAACGCTTTCGTCTAACTCACCTTTTTTCTTTTTTGTGCTATTTGAAATTGCTTAATACACTTTAAGAAGTAGTATGATTAAAATCATATTTTCCCACTAATCCAATTTGCATTTTTACCTGCCATATTTCAACCAATCAATTCTATGAAAAAAGTTGCGATCAATATTTTTATGCTCTTGGGTTTCCTGTCCACCGTAGCCTTTCAAACAAAGAAACCTGAACAAACTGCAATCTCTAAAAGTCCGGACGGCATAGACAGAACCTCTTTGCCAATCAAAGAACCAACCCGTTTAAAATACAAGGAATTGGATGCACGAAATGTCACTCCTCCTCCTCGATTTGAAGTGAAAGCTCCTGAAGGTGCCCCAAATGTAATTGTGGTATTAATTGACGATATGGGGTTTGGTGTCTCCGAGACGTTTGGCGGGCCTATTTCCACACCAACCTTGGATCAACTAGGGAAAAACGGATTAAAGTTTAACCGTTTTCACACTACTGCGGTTTGTTCTCCAACTCGTGTGGCAGTGCTTACCGGGTACAATCATCACTCCAACAATATGGGGGCTATCACTGAAACTGCCACTCTCTTCCCCGGAAATACAGGGGTAAGGCCGCAAACGATTACTCCGATGGCGGAGGTACTCCGACTGAATGGCTACAATACGGCAGCTTTTGGAAAATACCACGAGACTCCACCTTGGGAAATTTCGATTGCAGGTCCCCAAGACCGGTGGCCAACACGTTCCGGATTTGAAAAGTTTTATGGTTTTATTGGCGGAGAAACCAACCAATGGTCTCCGTTAATTTACGATGGGGTTACTTTGGTTGAAACTCCCGAAGATCCAAATTATCATTTCACGAATGATATGACCAATCAGGCTATTTCTTGGGTTCGCTTCCAAAAGGCTTTATCCCCTGATAAACCTTTCTTTATGTATTTCGCTCCCGGCGCTACCCATGCCCCACATCATGTCCCAAAAGAATGGATTGAAAAATACAAAGGAAAATTTGAACAGGGCTGGGATATACTGAGGGAAGAAACGCTGGCCAGACAGATCAAACTAGGACTCGTCCCTCCTGGCACAAAACTCGCACCTAAACCAGCAGATATTAAAGATTGGGATAGCCTGTCTCCAGATGAAAAGAAATTATTTACTCGTCAAATGGAGGTTTATGCTGGTTTTGCGGAGCAAACAGATTATGAAGTGGGTAGGCTCATTTCAACGATTGAGGAATTAGGAGTCATGGATAATACCATCATAGTATTCATTGCAGGCGATAATGGAGCAAGTGCCGAAGGACAAATGAATGGCATGTACCAAGAGATGACCTACTTCAGCGGAGTGGCCGAAACCGTGCCGGATATGTTGAAGCATTATGATGAATGGGGTTCTGAAAGCACCTATCCTCACTTTTCCGCAGGATGGGCCGTGGCAATGGACGCACCATTTTCTTACACTAAGCAAGTAGCTTCTGATTTTGGAGGCACCAGAAACGGTATGGTCATTCAATGGCCGGCTGGCATCAAAGCAAAAGGCGAAATACGCTCCCAATTTGGCCATGTGATAGATATCGCTCCCACTGTATATGAAGTAGCAAAAATACCTGCTCCCACCACTGTAAATGGCATCAAGCAAGATCCGATTGAAGGAACCAGTTTGGCATATACGTTTGATAATGTCAACGCTCCTGAGCAACACAAAGTGCAGTATTTCGAAATGTTCGGTAACCGCGGAGTTTATCAGGATGGATGGATGGCCCGTACCATTCACAGACCTGCTTGGATACAGAAACCTCTCAATACCCTTCAGGAAGACAAATGGGAGTTATTTAATTCCAATGAGGATTTCAGTTTGGCTAATGATTTGGCAGCTAAAAATCCTGACAAACTGAAGGAAATGCAGGCTTTGTTTATGGCAGAAGCTGAGAAATATCATGTGCTCCCAATTGATGATCGTGTGCTGGAAAGGACTAATGCTGAGTTGATGGGCAGACCTACAGTAATGGGAAATAGAACATCCGTCACTTATGGAGAAGGAATGAAAGGCATGGGTATCGATATTTTTATTGACCTGAGAAGTAAAGGGTATACGATCACAACAGAAATAGCGATAGACGCAAAAGGAAACGGTGTAATTGTATGTCAGGGCGGGCAATTTGGTGGTTTATCTCTCTATCTCAAAGAGGGGAAACCTGCATTCAGCTATAATTATCTTGGATTGGAATCTACCCATATCATAGCCAACCAACCTTTGAAACCCGGAAATTATAAACTGGTATATGACTTCAAGTATGATGGTGGCGGCATGGGCAAAGGAGGAGTTGGTACCATTTTCGTGAATGACAAAATGGTAGTAGAAAAGAGAATTGAAAAAACTCAACCCGGTATATTTTCGGTTGACGACCTGGCTGACATTGGGGTAGATGATGGAACGCATGTCGCCGATTACGGAGCTTCATCAAAATTCAATGGGAAAATTGAGTACGTAACTATAGAACGAAAAAAATAAGAAAATCATTTATTCAGGGTCATTGATTGAAATTGCCAACGATGACTCTGAATAAAATTGATTCTTGAAATCTATTTATCCGGAAAATCTTCTTTCTCCGGAATTTCGCCCGAACTACTTCTATTTCCTCTTCTTTCTTTTGCAAAGCTAACTCAGTAAAAGACCAGAGATGGTCCAGCTTTTCACTAAGTATTACCAACTCCTGATTCATGAAAAAATTACTGTTTCTTTTCCTTTTCATACTTGCATCTGCATCAGCCAAATCCCAGGTATTAATTTCACTGGTTTTCGGAGATAAGTTGAATTCAGACAAAATTGAGTTTGGCCTGGATGGGGGTTTGAACATGGCAAGTCTGAGCGGAGTAGATCCGTCAAGTTCTGCTAACAACTTCAATCTTGGATTTTACTTCGACCTCAAATTGAAGAACCCTTCCTGGATGGTTCACACAGGAGTGATCGTCAAATCAACCATGGGTGCAAAAGAACTCGCAGTTTATTCTTTAAATGATGAGGATCTGGATAATTCTTTCGCCGAAGGTTCTGTGGAAAGAAGGCTCGGCTATTTTAATGTACCCATCCTGATGAAGTACAAATTCAGTGATAAATTTTTTGCCGAGGGCGGACCAATGCTTGGATTAATGGCTAAATCAAAAGATGTTTTTACAAAAGAGATAAGCGATAAAGAAGATCTGAGCTATGAAAGAAAGATCAGAGATCTCTATCATCCTCTTGATGCGGGCCTTATGTTTGGTATGGGTTATCGGTTGATGGGTGGAAATGGAATGAACCTCGGAATCAGATATTATGAAGGACTGGTTGATGTTGAAATCGATGATAAAGGAGCAGATGTAAGAAATCGATCACTTTATTTCACAGTAGGTATTCCAATCGGAAAAGGCAAACTAGATCAGAATTAATCCTTATTGACACTACTGCAGATTATCATTCATAGATTTTTAATACCATCACCATTAAAAAGAAAGCCAGAAACAAAATCAAAAAAGACAATAAGGAAGCAACTGAAAACCTATACCCTTCATATTGTTTTTTGAGAAAGGACATATTCTTTTCATGCTGAAAGGTAGCAAGTAGCAATATCACGAACGCTGTTAAAATCAAAAACAATCCCAATTCACGACCTGAGATAAGTTTCAACAAGGGTGCCTTCCCTGACTCTATTCTATTGTGGAAATATTCATAGGCACCTACACCAATTGTAATCAAAGTCAGACTGGCACGTATCCATGCAATTTGAAGCCGTTCGAAAGCAGTTCTGGTTCTCTCAAACTGAATATGTTTCTTGACTTCCTTTTTGTCCTTTTTTTTCAACTGCTGCAACTCTTCTTCCTGCTGGAGAACGGTTGCGGACTCTGCTATTTCCATCTTGTTTTTGAGCTGTTTAGTCGGCCAAACTTTTCCTAAAATTTCATCCTCAACTGGCCTTTTGAGGACTTCCACTATAAATTTAACATTAAATTTTGGTTCAAAATCAAGTGGAAACAAGGAGTAAAACGGATAATTAAAAATATTTTACATCGCTAATTGGGTGAAAATTTAAAGGAGAATTTAACCCGGAAACAAACGAGAAAAGGATGTCAATAAGATTCTTCCAGGCGGAATTTTTAAACATTGATGAAACCAGTGACTCTCTTTTTGGTAAAACACCAAATAGTAAACTCACCAGAACCATATTCCTCGTAAATTCAAAACTAAAGCTATCCAGTAATGATCCGTCCAGCCACTTTATCCGACTTGAATTTGATCGCGAAGTTATATCAGTCAGTGGCTGCAATTCCCGGCGGGATCGCTCGACAAGCCGATGAAATTTCTTGGGAATATGTGGAGCATAATCTTTCCAAATCCCTTCAAAACGGGATTTGCCTGGTGGCAGAAGAAGACAATCAGATAGTTGCTGAGATTCACTCGTACAAGCTGGTACCAAAGGTTTTTGACCACGTGCTTTCTGAGCTTACAATTGTCGTACATCCGGATCGTCAGGGAAAAGGAATCGGTAAAGAGATTTTTACTGCATTTCTTCAGGAAGTTCAAAACAACCGGCCCGAGATTCTTCGGATCGAGCTTATCGCCCGGGAAAGCAATGGGAAGGCAATCAATTTTTACCAAAAAATCGGATTCTTTATTGAAGGAAAATTCGAGAGACGAATCGCCAATCCTGATGGAACTTTTGAGGCAGATATTCCAATGGCCTGGGTGAGAGATCGGATTTGATTTAAATAATATAGCCACCCGGAATTAGTCTTTCTGTAGTGGTGGATCCTCATCGGACTCAACTTGGATATGAAAAATAACGTGAGTAAGCACCTTTTTCTCAAGGCACTTACTCACGTTTCAAAATTTCGTTGATCAGAAAATCCAGATATGAATTATTGAATTGGCGGCAAAAACTCGTAGCCGAGCTGTCTCAGTACATCAGCCTCATTGTAGAATGTACGACTGTGAATTATTTTTCCGTCTTTAATTTTATAAGCTACATTGACCCAGGCATTTACAGGGCCTCTTTCGTCTTTGTATTTGATGGTGACCAAGGCCCAGCTTGAAACCCAGTCACCTGCCTCAGCCTCTTCACCTTCTCCAATAGTCACTGCAATATTTTGAAAGCGAGTGTATTTGATTGATTCATACAAGTTCTCCGCATTATATTTCCAGTTATCGATAGCGTCTCTTTTATTGGTAGAGTCACTGACTGATGGACCGAAACCTTTGTATTCTTCTGCAAGGACGGAGTCCATCATTGCAGGATTATTGGTTTCAACTGCTTCAAGGTACTTTTTCACCAAGGCAAGGTTTTCTTTCTTCTTTGCCTCATCACGTGAAGAGCAGGAAAATAAGGTGCTGAATGCAAATATTAGTATTAAGGAGTATTTCATGAGTTCAGAGTTTTAGAATGGATTGTTTAAAAATTTAATTTCTGAGTCAAGCCTGCTCAGATCCGGATGAAGAATTGAAATCAATTATTTAATAGTATAGCCTTTTCCCTCCATGCAAGCTGAAAAGGCTTTTGTGAAGCTGGCCTTCATATCCGCTTCTGCTTGAGTTGCCGCTGCTTGTGATTGTTGGTTTGCCTGGGCTTGCTGTTGTTTACCTGCGCGTCTTCCGGAAAGACCTCCCACAACAGCACCGATTGCCGCACCTTCGCCAGCATCACCTGCAATAGCGCCGATAGCTGCTCCTGCTGCTGCACCTCTTGCAGCCCCTCTTACTCCTCCACCGGTTGGACCAGTTTGAGCTGGAGCAACTTCTACTTTTGGTAAGTTCAAAGGATCAATTCCGGATTGCTCCATCGCCCAGGTGTAGCATGCATATTCATCTGCTTTTTGCTGGCTTTGAGTCTGCCCTTTAGACGGAAATGCATATAACTTAAGCCCGGTTGAAATTTGGTTATAAGTCATTTTAGTAGTATCTGGAACTGTGGGTGTTTGTTGACCCAATACTTTCTCGGAAAAAGCTAATAGGGTAATCATTAAAGCAATTTCGCCAACTGATCTAAATAAATTGATTCGATTCATTTGTGTTTTAATTTAAAATATTTAATACTGAATTGTAAAAAAACAAGCTAAAACTAGAATCACAAAAAGACCTTGAGTCAGAAGAAATTACTAATCCGAACTTTCTTATTTTGAGAATCTGGTATCGGGTTTAATCAGGCATCTATTTTTAAGTAGAATTCATAGTTAGTGTTAAATTAAGAAGTAAAATAAATCCTGTATTAGGAGTTTCAAATTATCCAATTTTCTTGGTCAAAAATCCTGATGAAAATCAGTTTTTGAAAATATTTATTTCAGGATAAACAGAATAGTAATCCCTATTCACGAGTACCTATTCTCATCATAACTATATGGTTTCGCTTCCCCTCCCGGGGAGTGCAATTTGGCATTCTGGCCTATTCCTTAATATATTCCGACATGAGAAATTTCAACTACCTATTGTCTGGCCTTCTGATTGGAATTAGTCTTGTCTCCTGCAATTCCCCCGAGGGTTCAGTTCCGATTGAATTGGAAGAATTAACTGTGGCTCAGATCCACGATGCATACAAAAAAAGCGAGTACTCCAGCGAGCAACTAGTCCAGGCTTATCTGGATAGAATCACACAGTTGAATGATACCATCAACGCACTGACAACCATCAATCCTGAGGCTCTGGCAATCGCCAGGCAGCTTGATGAAGAATTCGAAAACACCGGAAAACTGCGTCCACTTCATGGAATTCCCATTATTGTCAAAGACAATATTAACACGAATGGCCTTCCGACGACTGCCGGAGCTTTGGCTTTAGGGGATTTTATACCCGAGGAGGATGCCTTTATCATTCAAAAACTGATTAAAGCCGGGGCGATCATTATCGCCAAATCCAACATGGCGGAATGGGCTTTCAGTCCCATGCATTCTGAAAGTTCGACAGCAGGCACCACGCGCAATCCTTACAATCTTGACTTCGTTCCGGCTGGTTCAAGCGGCGGAACGGGTGCAGCGATTGCTGCAAATCTTGGCACGATTGGCTTGGGAACCGACACCGGTAATTCCATCCGGGGACCTTCTTCCCACAATGCCTTGGTGGGATTCAGGACTACTCTTGGCTTGGTGAGCAGATCGGCGATTGTGCCGCTTTACCTGCGTAATGACGTGGTTGGGCCGATGTGCCGCACCGTCGAAGACGCAGTGAGAGTGCTGGAAGTGACTGCCGGATACGATCCTGAAGATCCGTTGACGAAGTATTCCGAAGGAAAAATCCCTGCCAATTACTCTCAGTTTCTGATAAAAGATGGGCTCAAAGGAGCGCGAATAGGAGTTTTCAGAACGCTCAGTGAAAAAGATGTCGATCCGGAAATTTCTACTCTATTCAATCAGGCTTTGGCAGATATGGAAAGAATGGGTGCGGTAGTCGTGGATTCGGTGGAAGTAAAAGATTTTGAAACACTCCGGCAAAACCAATGGTGCAGTACGTTCCGGGAGGATTTGGAGTCCTTTTTAAGAACTTATGTAAAAAGGGATACCCTGAAAACTCTCGAAGATGTGATCAGGGTTGGTACAAAGTCAGAATTTGCAAAAAGCCGCCTCAGCATGTTTGCAGAAAATAAAGGAAGATGGGAAAATCCGGAGGTTGAATGCGGCGATGCCTATACGGATGTGCTAAGAATTGCGTATCGTGAAGCCATTGAAAAGATGATGGATTCCCTGGGCCTAGATGCAATCGTCTATCCAACCTGGAATAATAAACCGGCGCGAATCCTAGCTTTTCAGGAAGAATATAAAGGTGATAATTCCCAGATTATCGCTCCGCATACCGGCCAACCCGCATTTACAGTTCCAATGGGCTTTTCCTCCGGAAATCTTCCCGCTGGACTTCAGTTTCTGGGCAGGATGTATTCAGAGCCTACGCTAATCAAACTTACTTATTCCTACGAACAAGGGACAAAGCACAGGAAAGCACCGGTTTTGTAGGTTCTCAGATCAACCATCCCCGGAAATTCTTTAGTCTTTGAATTGCCGACATCAAGTGTGAGGATGGATGGGGAAAAGTGCTTTCAAAAGCCTATTCGATCACTCCGCTATAAGAAATAGAATCCCGATCGGTGCTCGTGACTCGCAAAGTTGCGTACCCATCGGAAGTAATTGACAGGAAAAGTTTCACAATTTGACTCACATCAGTTGGCTTGATCGTAACATCCCATCCGCCTTTCTTTTTGGGTTTCACATCATACTCAAATGCTTTTGAAGTAAATGTGATCCCGGTTTCGGATCCTCCATATCCTCCCGAGAAAGCTCTTCCGTAATAGGGAAGCTCGCTGTTTATTTGCTCCGGGGTAACAGACATGGCATAGCCGGAAGTCAATTGAATCACTCCGCCTTTCGAAGGAGTAGCAGATTTGGCTTTGAAGGTAAACTTCCGGCCCTCTACAGCTGCTTTGACAGACTGAGAAGCTACTTCCTGCTTTTCCTTTTTCGAATCTTGTGCGTATCCGTTTAGAGAAATTCCTGCAAAAAGGAGTGTTAAAATAAATAAGCAATTTTTCATGGCAAGGTTATTTTGAAGTTTAGAAATATTGATTTTAATCCAACTACTTTCCAGCCAAACTTAACATTCTCTTTCTGATAATTTACTGAGATTTCTCATTTGAGGTTTTGATTTATTTTCAGGATAATTATAGACGTTAACGTTTAATTTTATAAAATAATTTTTAATTTTTTAAAGTTGTTTTTTTTTCTTTCAAATCACTCTTAAGAATGTACACTGTGTATTGCTCCAATATTAAACGTCAGCGTCAACAATACTTATACATGAAGTGATTCTAATTCAAAAAAACATACTTTTCACTTTTTAAGCCTTACTCCGAATCTAGTCAATTAGAACAATAAATTTGCCTATCTTTTTTTTACATAACTGATTTTAGTCATGTTTTTGGTTCTGTATTACCCCGACATTTGATTCATAAAACTGATCAATTAAAAAATCATACTTAACACATAGAAATGATGCGACGCCTACTATTAAGCTTGTCTCTGTTTTTCCTTTTTTCGGCTTCCCATGCCCAGGTTTTTTCCAATAAGGAAGTCGGGAAAAAGAACGAACGGGTCATTGATAGTCTCAAAGCAGCAGAATATCCCTATGCCCTGCCAATTTGGGGAGATAAAGCAACAGGAATGGGATTTAACCTTCCCTATTCTGCAGGATTAAGTGTTCAGTATTTTTGGCAAGAATCAGATCTTATCATAGAGAATTTGATGATTGGATTCAATAACAGTGAACAAGTCAATGTCGATGAGCTGATTCGATTCAATAATGCTTTGGCGACTGCAAGTGCTGTTACCATTAGACCAGATGTCTGGATTTTCCCATTCCTGAATGTCTATGGAATCTTGGGAAAATCACAAGCTTCCACTCAGATTGGTGCCGGACTTTGGTTGCCAGACGGTGAAAATAATTATACTGAGGTACTTACTTTCGATACACAAGTAGATTTCAATGCAACCACATTCGGACTGGGAATGACTCCAACAATCGGAATCGGTGGTGGATTTATGGCCTTGGATCTCAACGTGAGCTGGACTGATATACCCCAACTTGCAAAACCTGCTCAAACATTCGTTTTTGGTCCCAGATTCGGAAAAAATTTCAACCTCAAAAAACCCGGAAGGGCCGTGGCTGTTTGGGTTGGAGGATTCAGGGTTCATCTGAATTCAGAAACTGACGGCTCTGTGCTTTTGAGCGATGTATTCCCTCCGGGCACTCTTGGCGGAAAAATTGACGAGGGATATGCAAAAGTAGATAATGCCTACAATCAGGTAGATTCCTGGTGGACAGGGCTAAGCCAGGCCGAACAAAACAATCCCATTAACAAAGCTAAATATGATAAAGCAAATCAAGTACTGGGCCAAGCAAGTGCCTTATTGGTAGCGGCTGATGGCGCAGTGAGTACTATTGAAAGTTCGTCAGTTCAATATTCCATGGACAAGCGCCCTGCTGACATGTGGAATTTCATCGTGGGAGGTCAGTACCAATTCAGTAAGCATTTCATGATTCGCGGAGAATATGGCTTTTTGGGTTCCAGACAACAATTCATGACAGGAATCCAATATCGTTTTGGCCTTTAATAGGTATTCCTAGTGTACTTTAGAATCAAAAATAGCCGCCATAAAAATGGCGGCTATTTTTGATTCTTGTGGTTCAGAAATTTATTGGGTTATCACATTCCCTTTTGCATCCAGGACCAAGCTGACCTCGGCTTCAGCCTTTTGCAGACGGACATTGTAAATGATCTTGCCATCCTTTTCACTGATATTCACCCGAGTGATGGTGTAGTCGATGTATTCTTTCAGAAGCTTTGCCTCGATTTCCGCAGGAAGCTTATCCTCGTAAGAAATCGTGTTTGAGTGATATTTTTCTGGAACAGCCTCTGCTCTCAGCTCCAGAAATACATTCGGCCCATCTCCATTTTTTGTCAACTGGAATGAATCATACAACTCCCCAATTGCGGTATAGGATTCGAATAAGAGTTCGTCGCCCTCCACTGTAACCACCTGGAATAGCTGGGTATTCTCTCCGATCCGGTCTCTTTCGCCACCCTTAGCAGTCCAATCATCACCGATCGTGTACATCTTCCCGCCGCTTACCGAGACGACGTAGACAGTTCCGGTTTGATCACGCATGTTGATGCCGTCCATGACATTATCTCCCGGAGAAACTCTCCCTCTGGCGTAGGCATGGTCATGACCCTGAAGTGCCAAATCCACTTTGTATTTGTCGAAAAGCGGTCTCCAAAGATCTCTCAGTTTTGCATTGTCTCTGCCATTGGAGGCCGAAAACAACGGGTGGTGGTACACTGCGATGATCCATTTTTGGGTAGTATTTTTCAAAAGTTCCTCCAGCCAAATCGTTTGTCTTTCTATCTCCACATTGCTGTTCAACGTGATGATGCGGACATCCTGATAATCCATGTAATAGACTGTTTCCTCCAATCCATCAGGGCCATTGGCCGGAAGTGTAAACTGGGGCTGCCACTGTACAGAAAGACTTCTCTGTCCCAAACCGGATTCTTCTGCGTTTTTTGCCCGGTACTCATGATTTCCGGGAGTTGGAAGCGAAGGGATCATGCTGTGAATAAATCCGCCTGCGGTAAACCACTCGTGCCATTCCTGCTCGCGGTGTGCACTGTTAATCAGGTCACCGGCATGGACGAAGAACTTGGCTTCCGGCGCAGTTTTAAATCCTTCCCGGATTACTCTGGACCAAAGCTCAAGCACGTAATTCTGGGCATCGCCCACATAGAGGAATGAAAACTTCTCATCCTTATTTTCGGAGGCTGTTTCAAACTGGAACCACTCGCTCCATCGATCCCCATCCCCAACCCGGTAACCATAGACAGTGCCCGGCTCAAGATCTTTAAATTCTACTGAATGGTAGTGCGCTTTTAAATTGGCACCATCGAGTGAATCCGCATCCAAGAGATCGGTATTGGCTTCGATAGTTTTGCCATTTCTCCAAAACTTGGGAGCGGCAGTCGCAACCGCAATTTCTGCAAAGGCGACTTTGATATCGGTGTTTGTTCTCCAGGTGGCATTCACCTGACGGGCAGGGTTCTGTCCGAAGTTGAGGATGATCCTGTCCGGATATTCGGTTGGCTTGCTCCACTCAACGCCAAACTTTGGCTCTTTGTAAACTTTGACTTCCTGGGCACTGACTTTGAAAGCCAGACCAAAGAAGCAGATGAAAATGATTAAACGAGTTTTGATCACTTTATTTTGGGTTAGGAGAATCCGGAAAATCCTAAGCAAGATAAACGTCGCGAGAAAAAAACAAGTACCGCTTATTAGATATTACAATTTGGTAACAGGCTCAGTCCAAAATGGAAAAGAGGGATTGAAAAAATAAGGGATAAAACGGGATCAAAAATTGCAACCCAAATCAAGTCTTTAGCTATCTGATTGTGGAAAACTCCTCAGACTAATCTCATTTTTTTGCTCAACTCCGAATTAATGGTAACTTATTGTCTGCCAAACCAATTTTTATTTCTACCACCATAAATCCCCCAAAAGGACATTGTTCATCTAACCAGAAGCACTCCCATTTTCCCGAACCAACCCAGATAAGCTTGTCCGCAAAATCGGGTAATTTTAAATTGATTAGGGAATGAGGTTCTTGTTTTTTGACCTTTTTGGATAAATCCAACCAGACAATTCGTAGCAGACAAATGGGTACAAAATCAACTTCAAACCACCTCAATGAGGAAAAAGACTGGGATGGGCATTCAACCAACTCTTCAAAAAAGACAAAAAGTTCTCTCCCCGGGAAGAAATGGTCTTCCTACATCAAAGAATTTCTGATGCTGTTTCTGGCAATTTTTTGTGGATTCCTTGCAGAAAATTACCGGGAAAACATGGTTGAAAAGCAGCAGGAAAAACAGTTCATCCAATCCTATATCGAAGATTTGAAATCTGACACGACCACTATCAGAATAGCATTGGATTTCAGGAAATTGAAAATGATACAAATGGACTCTTTGATGCTGATGCTTAGTACTCAAACCATCAAAGGACATGAAAATGAGCTGTATTACTTTGGAAGAACCCTGGTAAGAAGTGTCTGGTTTCAAAGTAACGACAGAACTATTACCCAATTAAAAAACTCAGGTTCATTGCGATTGATACGAAATGAACAGGCAACAGACAGCATCATGTCGTATCAAAAATTAGTGGAAAGGTTAATCACTAACCATGAAGATGATCGCACTGAACGATACAATGCCTTCCCGATCATCTCTCAAATATTCGACCCGTTTGTTTTTGATAAAATGGTAACTGTCAATGGAATTCAGAGACCAACCGATAATCCACCTCTTCGGTCCTATGACCCTTCGCTTCAGCAAGATCTTGCCTTCTGTATTCACCAACTTAAAGGCAGCACTTTCCTCATTGAAGGCAGGTTGGAACTGCTGAATGAAAAAGCAATCCGGCTAATCGATTTACTGAATACAGAATACAACCTCGAATAAGACATGGAAGAAAATCAAAACTTATCCGATAGCGAGAAAGACATTTCAAACAAAGAGGTGATTAGCTCTTTGAAAAAGAAGAATTGGAAATCCTATTTCAAGGAGTTCTTCATGCTTTTTCTAGCTGTTTTTTGTGGATTTCTGGCAGAGAATTATCGGGAATCTCTCAGTGCCCAAAAGATTGAAAAAGAATATATCCTTTCCCTTGTGGAAGATTTGGAAAATGATCAGATCAATCTAAATAATTACATCACTGATCTCCATATCGGAATAAATCATATGGATACTCTGATTACACTATTGAGTGATAAAGAACAACTGAAGCTGAATGTTAATCATTTTTACTATTTGGGAAGAATTGCACCCAGGCTGATCACTTTTTCCAACAACTCGCGAACATTTGACCAATTGAAAAATTCAGGTGGTTTCCGACTGATAAAATCGAAGGAAGCTTCTGATCAAATCATGACATATTATAATCTGATCCCCTTTATTCGTCAGTTAGAAGATGTACATACTCAAGAGTTTGAATCATTCAAGGAAATAGGAGCCAAAATATTTGAACCATCAGCTTTCCGGATGATGGAAAGTGAGGATGGTCAAATCAATCAAGCATCCACCCTTCAATCCTTGCGTACCGACAATGGGGAGTTATTAAAAGAACTTGGTATTTACGCGGTTTATATGAATGGGACTCGAAGAGGAATATTACCAGTGGAAGAACAATTGAGAACAAATGGTGCAGCACTCATTAAGTATTTAAAACAGAAATACGAAATAGAATAATGGCGGAAAACAAAAAATCAACTGAAAATCAAGCCTCCGAAAACCAACAGGAAATCTCAAACAATGAGGTGATAAGCCAGACTAAAAAGAAGAACTGGAGATCCTATTTCAAGGAGTTCTTCATGCTTTTTCTGGCTGTTTTTTGTGGATTTCTGGCAGAGAATTATCGGGAGGCCCTGAGCAACAAAAAAATTGAAAAAGATTACATCATATCCATGATTCAGGATTTGCAGGCGGATACTTCCAACCTCCAAGGGTATATCCAGATCAGAAAAGAAAAGAGGGAAATGCTGGATTCTTTGACAATCCTCCTTACAACCGATGGGCACAAACATTCCGGTAATGCTACTTATTATTTTGCGCGTCATATTTTTCACGGAGATCCTTTTGTTCAAACCGACGGAACCATTCTGCAATTGAAGAATGCGGGCAATCTCCGATTTATCAAGAAAGGGAATGTCGTTAGTGCACTGCTCAATTATGAAAAAAAGGTCAAAGAACTTGCAGAATGGGACGAAACCGACGCCAGAATGAGAACGACCTTCCGTGAAATTGGGGGAAGTATTTTCAGGGCAAATGATTTTTATAAGACCATGGGAAGTTCCTTGAGTTTTGTAAGGCCTACAGATAATCCCCAGTTGGTGACAGATGATTTAGTAGCCATCAACAATGTCTCTTTCCAGGTTCAGTATCTTTCCACCTTAACCTTAGGGAATTTTTTCCGCGCGACAGCAATGAAAAAAGAAGCTGCAAGCCTGATTGAATTAATGAAAGAGGAATATAACCTAGAATAGAATCATCGGGTAATTTTCTCTGCTTGTTACAACCTCATTTTCGCCAGGTTAGACTCCAATAATTTCCCGAATACCTTCATTTTTTTGCTTGATTCGGAATTAATGGTAACTTATTGATTACCCAGTAACTGTTTATTTCAATCCTATATGTCTGAGTTCGATTTAAGCCAACAACCTTTGCGGGTGTATCAAGGTATTTCTGAGACCCATACAAAAAAGGAAAACAATATTCCCATCCAAAAAAATCCAACCTATGTTTCGATGCCCTAAAATTCCACATACCGCTTTTTCCATGTTTTTACTTTTTTGGTCTTCCTTCTCTTTTGCCCAAACCTACGGAAGAAACGGAATGGTCGTTTCTGACAATTATATTGCTTCGGAAGTTGGCGTTGCGATTCTGAAAAAAGGCGGAAATGCCATTGATGCAAGTATTGCGACAGCTTTTGCTTTGGCAGTGACTCATCCTGAAGCTGGAAATATCGGCGGCGGCGGGTTTCTGGTTTTCATGAAGGAATCTGGAGAGGTGACCACATTCGATTTCCGTGAAAAAGCACCTTTGGCAGCAAGCCCGGAAATGTTTCAGGATGAAAATGGGAACCTGATCCAGGATTCCAATAGCCGTGGCTTAAAGTCAGTCGGTGTGCCGGGAACCGTTGCCGGATTGTATCAGGCGCATCTGAAATATGGAAAGCTTCCTTGGGCAGAATTGGTACAGCCTGCTATCGACCTTGCAAAAAATGGCTTCACGATGACCTGGGAATTATATCAGGCTGCCGTGAGAGTTTCCGCTTGGGATGAATCCTTTGATATTCTTCAGAATTATTTCAAAGATCAATCAGGAAAAGTAATCGAACCCGGAGAAATCTGGACTCAACCGGCTTTGGCACATACGCTGGAATTGATCCGTGACAAGGGAAAAGACGGTTTCTACAAAGGAGAAGTAGCCGCGGAAATTGAAGCTTATATGAAAGCAAATGGTGGAATCATCACCAAAGCTGATTTGGAAAAATATACAGTCGTTGAGCGAAAGCCTGTTTCGACCACTTTCAAAGATTACCAAATCTATTCCATGGCACCGCCAAGTTCGGGCGGAGTTGCCTTGATAGAAATGATGAATCTGATGGAACAGGCAGATATCAGTTCGATAGAATTTAACTCTGCAGAATATGTGCACCTGGTTGCCGAGGCCATGCGAAGAGCATTTGCGGACAGAGCAGAATATCTCGGTGATCCTGATTTCAATCCGGAAATGCCCGTGGACAGATTGATTTCCAAAGAATTTGCAAAAAAGAGATTTGAAAATATCGATCTGAATAAGGCCTCCATCAGTGATTCTTCTAAGTATGGACAGCCCTATGGCGGAGATCATACCACTCATTTTTCCGTGGTTGACAAAGAGGGTAGTGCAGTTTCTTTGACATACACCCTCGAATATTCCTACGGGTCCGGAATGGGATCTTCCAAACTTGGCTTCATCTTCAATAATGAAATGGGAGATTTTAACGCTGTCCGCGGAGTCACCAACAGTTCCGGGGAAATCGGATCCGATCCCAATTTGATAGCTCCCGAGAAAAGAATGCTTTCGAGTATGACACCGACTATCGTTGCAAAAAATGGGAAACCTTACCTGATCATAGGCAGTCCGGGAGGCAGAACCATCATCAACACAGTTTTCCAAACAGTGCTGAATGTCTTGGCTTATGATATGAGAATTGACCGGGCAATTGAAGCCATGAAAATCCACCATCAATGGCTCCCTGATCAGATTGTGTATGAAGCCAATTTAATGTCTCCTGATACCCGGGCAATTCTGGAGAAAATGGGACATACACTTCGAGGTGTGCCCAATTTGGGTGTTCTGATGGGTATCACCTATGATGCAAAAAACAAGGTTTACGTCGGTGCCTCCGATTCTTCGAGTGACGATGGCGGCGCGAGTGGTTATTGAAATGAGAAAGCAGAGAGAGGAAAATGTTACAAAAGTCTAATAAAGAAGAATGTATCTGTATATTTTACATAGACTTTAAGTATCAAGACCCTTACACACTGATCTCGCAAATGAAAAACCTTGCTTGCATACTCTTGACTTTTTTGGTATTCTCATGTAAAGAAAATCAGATCCCCCCGAAGGTTTCAGAACTTCCCAATATCGTTTTCATTTTCGCAGACGACTTGGGATATGGGGATCTGGGTTGCTTTGGGGCTACAGATATTGCCACTCCAAACATCGACCGAATCGCAAAAGAGGGAATTAAGTTTACTTCATTTTTATCTGCTTCCCCTGTCTGTAGCCCTTCTCGTGCGGGATTACTCACGGGCCGGATGCCACAACGCATGGGGATAAACTCAGTCTTCTTTCCGGAAAGCTTTACAGGAATGGATCCCGAAGAAATCACGCTTGCAGAAATCCTAAAATCCAAAGGATACCGCACCGGAGTTGTTGGAAAATGGCATCTTGGCCACCTCGAAAAGTTTCTTCCGCTCAATCAGGGTTTTGATGAATACTTTGGAATTCCCTATTCCAATGATATGTCTTCAGTTGTGTATATGAGGGGAAATGAAGTGGAGGAATTCGAAGTAGATCAGCGTTTCATTACCCGTACTTACACCGAGGAATCCCTCAAGTTCATTGATTCTAATGAAGATGAGCCTTTTTTTCTTTACCTGGCCCACAACATGCCGCACGTTCCGATTTATGCTTCTCCGGAGTTTGAGGGGAAATCAGGCCGGGGGCTTTATGGAGATGTGATTCAGGAGTTGGACTGGAGTGTAGGAGAAGTTTTGAAAAAGCTGGAAGAAAAAGGCATCCTCGAAAACACTTTAATTGTATTCTCCTCCGACAATGGTCCCTGGCTGGTGATGGAAGAGCACGGGGGCTCGGCTGGCCCGCTGAGAGAAGGCAAGCAGTTTACTTTTGAAGGAGGGGTACGGGTGCCCACAGTCGCGATGTGGAAAGGGAAAATCGATCCGGGCCAGACCTATGAGAATTTGGCAACTCAAATGGACTGGTTTCCAACTTTTTGCAAACTGGTTGGAGCAGAAATCCCGCAAGACCGAGAGATAGACGGCAAAGATTTGAGTTCCGTGCTTTTTGAAAACGGAAACCGGGAGAGTGACACCTTCCTCTATTACATGCTTTCGAGTCAGGAAGGGTATCGGGAGGGTGACTGGAAGATCAAAGTCCCTTTTGCAGGATTCGGAGGCACGAGGGGTATGAAAAAAGTAGATGCCCACGACACACTCTTATTCAATCTTAAAAATGACCCGGGAGAAACCACAAATCTTTTGGGTGAAAACCCAGAGAAAACTGCTCAAATGATTCGGGCAATGGAACTAGCTGTAATGCAGTTAGGCCCTCTGCCAGAAAGTAAAATAAGTCGAACTCCGGCTGATAACAGCCATTTTGAATATTTGGAAAAGAAAAAGAAAATTGATAATTGATTCCCTTATGAAAACCAGAAACCTACTCATTGCCCTTTTTCTCATTTTTCTGGAGGCCAATGTTTTTGCCCAGGAAAAAACAAAGCTCGAACCCACTGATCTCTTCAGTATGGAGTACATCTCCGATCCTCAAATCTCTCCGGATGGTTCGCAGATCATCTTTGTCCGCAATTTCAAAGACATCATGACTGATCGTGATTATTCCAATCTCTGGATCAGCAATGTGGACGGCACCCGCATCCGACAACTCACTCAGGGAAACCAACGCGACTATGCCCCGCGCTGGTCAAATGACGGCAAAAAGCTGGCTTTCCTCTCAAACCAGGATGATCAAAAAGTGAAGCTTTATCTTATGTATCTCGATTCCAGGGAAACTGTCGCTCTGACCAATTCCTCGACACCTCCCGGTGCGGTGGCCTGGAGTCCTGATGACAGTCAGTTGGCTTTTACACAGTTTGTCTCCGAAAGCAAAAAGTCCATGCTGAACATCCCTGCCAAACCGGAAGGAGCCGAGTGGAATGCACCGCCGATTTTCATCGACAAAATGAATTACAGAGGAGACGGAGCTGGCTATCTCAAGCCCGGGAACAGCCAAATTTTCACGTTGGGGATTGACGGTGGAACGCCCCGACAGCGAACGTTCACTTCCAATAATCATGGAACTCCGATCTGGGCAACTGATGGTAAAAGCCTCTTTTTCTCGGCTAATCTGCATGAAAACCATGAATTTGAACCTGCCAACTCAGAGATTTATCACCTGAATCTTACCAGTGGTGAAATCAAAGCACTGACCACACGCTTCGGTCCCGATTCAGAACCTGCACTTTCTCCTGACGGCAAAAAGATTGCCTTCACCGGAAATGACGATACATTCCAAGGCTACCAGGTCACCAATTTATATGTGATGAATGTGGACGGAACAGGAATTAAAAACTTATCAGCTGACCTGGATCGTGACGCCGGAAATCTCCAATGGGAAGGAAATAGCCAGGGAATCTACTTCCAGTACGATGAGTTTGGAGACACCAAAATCGGTCATGTTGCCCTGACTGGAAAAATCAGAACAGTCGTGGAAGGACTTGGCGGATTAGACTTAGGAAGGCCATACAATGCCGGCACTTTCACCGTTTCCACCAACAATCGCTTTGCTTTCACTCAGGGCGGTCCAGAGCATCCGGCTGATTTGGCTATATGGAACGGTGGAGAAATTAAACGCTTGACAACTGTCAACGACGATCTTTTCTCCTTCCGGAAAATCGGGAAAACGGAGGAAATCTGGTGGGAATCTTCTTTTGATAAAAAGCGCGTGCAGGGCTGGATCGTGACACCGCCGGATTTTGACCCTACTAAAAAATATCCTATGATTCTGGAAATCCACGGCGGACCATTTGCCATGTATGGAGCTTCTTTCGCCTACGAAATCCAGGCTTATGCCGCTGCTGGCTATGTGGTCCTTTATACCAATCCAAGAGGAAGTACAGGTTATGGACAGGAATTCGGAAATTCCATTCATCACGATTATCCAAACCACGACTACGAAGATTTAATGTCCGGAGTAGATGCAGTGATCGCCAAAGGATACATCGATACAGAAAACTTGTTTGTTACCGGAGGCTCAGGCGGTGGCGTTTTGACAGCTTGGATTGTGGGGAAAACCACCCGCTTCAAAGCTGCTGTAGTTGCCAAGCCGGTGATCAACTGGACAAGTTTTGTGTTGCACGCAGATTCCCCCGCTTTCTTTGCTAAGTATTGGTTTGGAAAAATGCCTTGGGAGGATCAGGAGAATTATTGGAGAAGGTCACCGCTGTCGCTGGTTGGAAATGTGAAAACACCGACGATGCTTTTGACAGGAGAGTCTGATTTCAGAACCCCAATTTCTGAGTCTGAGCAATATTACACAGCATTGAAACTTCAGGGAGTGGAATCTGCGATGGTCCGAATTCCCAATGCTTCTCATGGGCTGGTAGATCGGCCAAGCATGTTGGTGAGCAAGTCAGCGGCTATTCTGAGTTGGTTTAATCATTATCGGGATCAGCAATAAGCTGATCCCCTTTTTTGTCGTTTTACGATTTATGAATTTTGAAAAGGAACATCTTTCAAATGATGTTAGCGCCGAAAAATACTCTCCAGCAAAATATTAAACATAAAAAATCTTATTGATTGGGTGAGTTATTAGTCCTTTTCGTCCAAAGTAGGGGTCCGCTTACACTTATTGGCTGTCTGCTATCTGCCTTTTAAAATTTATTAAAATCATTGTTCCATTACTTACATCCTGGATCAAGCTCCCGTCAATTTGACGGGTAAGCAAATCAACTAACTGCAAGCCGAAGCCTGTGCCTTTCGCTTTGGCATCCAAAGTTTTGCCCACTCCATTATCACTGATTTTTAGTTGAAAACTGTCTTCATTTAAGTTTTTCAAACTCAACTCGATATTCCCTTTTTCACCCTTAGGGAAAGCATATTTCAATGAATTAGTGATCAGCTCATTTACAATCAAGCCTAAAGGCACCGCAGTATCAACTTCCAATTCAAGTTCTTTCATTTCAATAGTTACTTTTATCCTTTCGGTTTCGTTGTATGAATCTAAAATATTGATGCATAGGTTTTCGAAATAATTTTTCATTTCGATAAATGCCAAATGCTCGCTTTGA
Organism: Algoriphagus sp.; assembly: GCA_029945945.1. GTDB lineage: Bacteria > Bacteroidota > Bacteroidia > Cytophagales > Cyclobacteriaceae > Algoriphagus. The sequence continues at coordinate 533,913 of JAQSDM010000011.1, forward strand.
TACAATTTTTGGTGCAAAATACCCATAGATTGTACCCTATTTTGGCTTGCCAGCATCACTTCCTGCATATTGGGATCATCCATTTTTGCAGACTGCAGGGCCAGCAAACCCGACACTACTTCCAGATTATTTTTAACACGGTGATGTATCTCCTTCAGTAATAAAACATTTTGATTGTTTTTTGACGAAAGCTCATTTTGGGTTTTGGTCAGATCGCTGATCATGGCATTCAATTGCCGCGTCCGATCTTGGACTTCTTGCTCCATAGCAATAAAAAGTCTGCCATACTGGTTGGTGATATAAATGTAAATGCCCAATGGATAACTGATATAAAGCAAAATCAGGTCTACATAATATAAGAATGTGCTCAACGAGATGAGGTCTGCATTAATCATCCTGTTGACCAATAAGAAAACAGAAGTACCTATGGCTCCTAATGTCACATAAATTGCCTCCCTATTTTTTTCTTTAATAGCTATCCGCATAATGATAACCATCAAAATAATGACGGCAAGTATGATGGTAGCATCAAAAACAATGAAATTAAAAACAGGAATAAAATAATTAGCGGTTCTGAAGAGTGCCAACCACACGAGGTGCTTGGTCCAGTAAAATTTTTGTATCCTAAACAGAGAACTTAGGGAATAAGGTAAAAGACCATAACCCAAACCAAAAGCGGTGGAATTTAAAATTCCACTGAAAATTGGATTTGAAAAACCAGTTAGATCTACAAACAGAAGTATATGAGCACAAATGGCTGCACATAAAAAGAAAAAGGTGATGAGCGTAATCACCAGGTAAGGCTCCTCTTTCCTGAATTTGATATACAAGAGAACATGCAACAGTAATAAGATAGAAAGCACCACTACTATTACCGAAAGCGTGGCAAAGCTATTCGCATATCGAAAGTCTGAATACTTGGCTCGGATTGCTGAGGAAAAACCAATATCAAAGCCCAGATTTTCAGAAAAGTACCTGAATATTTGATGGTTATTTTTTGCCTGATGATTTGAAAACCTGATAGCCAAAGTATGAAAATCCCCTTCAGTAATTTTTAATGGCCTGTCTGCTTCATAGTTGGGGGTATGGGTTTTTTCCCGTTGGCTATCGGTTGAAAAGCTTCCGTAGCTAGCCACAAGCTTTCCATCCAAATAAATCTCTGCTGCCCCCCAAGAATAAAAATAAAGCCTTTCTATGTCTTCAATTATTTTGGGGCTGGCAGTAAACCTAATTCTCCACCACCCAAAACCCGACCAAAGGCTATCCGGCATAGCATAAGCTTTCAATCCGATAGGGTCTACGTTGTACCAATTCGTGTCATCAAAGTCAGGATTGGCCCATTCCAAACTATCGCCAGGTTGATATCGCCAGGCGTCCTTGAATTTTAATTCAAGCAAACCTTCCTTAAATAGGCTAGCCTCTAAATGTGGTTTTTGGGCATAGGAATCTAAAGTTCCGAAAAAGAAGATAATAGAGACGGATACAAAAAAGTAAAGGTGTTTTGATACTATAAATTTCAGATGAATTGGGTGGCTATCCAGCATTATTCAAACATAAATTTATTTTTGGAGAATAGGTAAGTAAAAATATCTTTTGGGATTGAATATTAAAGTATAGTGCCCAAGGGGAGTTAATTCAAAATCCCATTCTATTCCTCAAAATCTTCATCCGAAAAGTATTTCAATTCATTTGGAAAGTTTTATCCTCCTTTCGTCCTATGCTGTCGCAAAAGACACGGTGGATTATTTAATTTTTAAGGGATAGCAAATCCAAGTATCTGGGATTAAAATTAAAGTACTCTTTTTCAAAAAAACCAAATGAAATCAAATCCAATCCACATTCTTCTCTGCCTGTTTTTGACCCTCAATTTTGGAGGTGAAACCCACGCACAGTCCAATGTCCAATACGACGTTGTTCTGCAAGGAGGACGGGTTATCGATCCAGAAACCAAACTCGATGCCATCAAAAATGTAGGCATCCTGAAAGGCAGCATAGCCATGATCAGTACCGAACCTTTGCTGGGAAAGGAAATAGTCAATGTCAGCGGATTGGTAGTCTCCCCCGGATTTATTGACCTGCATGTGCATGGGAGGAGTAATATAGAGCAGGAATACCAACTGCATGATGGAGTCACTACGGCTTTGGAACTTGAATGGGGAATTGAAAACCTGAAAGAGTGGTATACTTCAAGACAGTCAAGCGCATTGATCAACTATGGCGCCAGTGTTTGTTGGCCGTATGAGCGCTTTAAGGCAATAAACAAGGATGAAAAGATATTGAATGAATTGCTTGAAATGAGTAGTAATGGGCAGTCTGATCTGGCTAAGATGCAAGATCGAATTCAGCACACTTTCACCATGGGCATAGAAAGCAATCAAATGAATGCTGTGCTGGATAACATCCAAACATCATTAGCCGAAGGCGGTATCGGAATAGGCGTTCCGATCGGATACTTACCCACCACAAAACCTGAGGAAATGTATCAGGTCTTCAAATTAGCAGGTGAATTAAATACCTTGGTGTTTACCCATGTAAGGCAACCTGACATCATTTCTATCCAAGAAGTAATAGCAGATGCCATGCTTACGGAGGCGCCCCTTCATATTGTTCATATCAACAGCATGTCTTTGGGGAGTATTACAATGGCGCTGGACATGGTAGAATCTGCACAGCAAAATAAGTTTGACATTACGACAGAATTATACCCCTACACCGCAGCCTCAACACGCCTTCAAAGCGCCATGTTTACCGAAGGCTGGCAACAGAGACTAGGTATAAGCTATGAGGATTTGCAATGGGTTGAGACGGGTGAGCGACTTACGAAGGAAACATCCGAAGCCTATCGCAAAACGGGTGGAATAGTGATCATGCACATGATGAAACCTGAATGGATAAAGACTGGCCTTGCCGCACCAGGAGTAATGATTGGATCGGATGGTATGCCCTATAGTAAATTGGCCCACCCGCGTACCGCAGGGACTTTTTCGCGGGTATTGGGTAAATATGTCAGAGAAGACCGAGTGCTTGATTTAACTACCGCCATTGAAAAAATGACCCTGCTTCCGGCAAAGCGTCTGGAAGGAATTTCTCCTATGATGAGGTTCAAAGGAAGGATACAGGTGGGTGCTGATGCTGACATCACCATTTTTGATCCCAATACCATCATCGACAAATCCACCTTTGAAAAAGGCCTGGAGTTTTCAGCGGGTATTGAGTATGTGCTGGTGAACGGGACTTTTGTCTTGAACAATGGCAAGACCGTTTCAAATGTTTTTCCAGGGCAAGGGGTGTACGGGAAGTTCAAAAAGTGAGCAGGATTAGTGAAAAAACAGCATGGAAGAAAACCAAAATATCCCCGAAGTAAAACCCACCGAAAATTCACAACCTGTATCACATGCCACAGCAGATAAGAGAACCCTGATTTCTTATTTCAAGGAGTTTCTGATGCTATTTCTGGCGGTGTTTTGCGGATTTCTGGCAGAAAATTATCGGGATAGTCAAAGCGAGAATACCTATGCAAAGGAATATGCAATGTCGCTGATCAGGGATCTGGAAAACGATACGATTATGATCAATGGTTCAATTGAACAGAAAACTATAATTCTAAAAAGCATAGACATTATCAGTGAAACAATACATCAAGGTATTCCGGGAAATATGGTAAATGGATCATTTTACTACTATTCCCAGATGGTTTCTTTTTCACCCACTGCAATTTGGAATGACGCAACTCTCATTCAGATTACCCAATCCGGAAATCTGAGGTATTTTAAAAATGCTGAATTGGTCAATAAAATCAGTGCATTTTATTCACGGCAAGGTTACATCAGCGGATTGATTGATGCGGACAAAATAAAACGGAACACGACTTTGGAAATCAAAAGCAGGATTCTGAATAATTATCATTACAAACCTTTTTCATCGCTACTTCCAAGAATTGAAAACGGGATCGCTGATTCGTTGATGCATGTGTTGATGCCACTCCAAAACAGCGATAAAGATTTGTTAAATGAATTTGCCAATAGTCTTGAAAATAGAAAATTCTATTTTACGCTCGTCATATCTGATACCTATCCAAAGATGAAAAGTCAGGCCCATGAGTTGATTTTGCTTCTGAAGGAAGAATATAATATCGAATAAAACATCTAAAAAACTCTGGCCACTACAACCCAATGAAAGAAAACAACCCTTCTACCCGCAGAGATTTCATGAAATCTGCCGCGGTCATTACTTCAGGCACGTTTGGTCTATCCATGATTTCAAACGTAACTACTGCAACTGAATTTAAGTCCGATGACAGGGTAAATGTCATTGGTCCGAGAGACGGTTTTTCTCCCCAAGTGGGAACCTTGCTATCCATGATGACCTGGATGCGGGATATGATACTGTGGCCGGTCAAAGGAATGAATGTGGAACAGTTGGATTTTTTATTGGATGAAAACTCCAACTCCATCGGGTCCATGCTGCTCCATTTGGCCGCTACGGAGCGGTTTTATCAGGTCCATACTTTCGAAGGCAAGAAGTGGGGAGATTTTAGCAAAGAGGATCTAAACCGCTTTGATGTCGCGATGAATCTTGGTGATGAAGCCCGAAAAACCATTAAAGGAAATAACCTGGATTTTTATTTAAGTGCATTGGAAGAAGTCAGAGCAAATACCATCACAGAATTCAAAAAACGTGACGACAATTGGCTGTTTTCAGTAGATGAAGACTGGCCTTGGGGCCCCACCAACAATTATTGCAAGTGGTTCCATGTCTGTGAACATGAGTCCAACCACAACGGACAATTCAAATACATCAAAAGCAGGCTTCCGGACGGCAAATCGGAGTAAAGACTTAACCAGCCAAAATTTTACCTAAACATCTAAAATAAGTATTATGCAACGCAGGATCTTTATTAAAAACTCATCTCTTACCGTTCTCAGCATAAGTGCATTTGGCAGTATAAGCTGGAACGGCAAAAGTTTTGAAGGTGACACGCCTACGACTACCGACATACTCGGTCCATTTTACCGGCCAGGAGCTCCTTTACGAACCAACTTAAGACTTCCTGCTACCAACGGAGCACCTATTGTTTTAAAAGGAATTGTCTTTAAGGAAGACGGAAAAACTCCTGTTAACGATGCCTTGGTTGAAATCTGGCATTGTGATGAACACGAAGTCTATGATAATGCCTCAGATGAATACAACTATCGTGGCGGACAAAAAACGAAAGCGGATGGAAAATATGAGTTTAAGTCTATATTACCGGTCCCCTATAAAGCCAACCCCGCCAATGAAGCATCCTGGCGGCCTGCACACATACACATGCGTGTATCAGTTCCCAATCAACAGGACTTAGTAACACAACTTTATTTTAAAGGAGGTAAATATGTGGAAACCGACCAATGGGCATCCGCACCTCAGGCAGTAAACAGAATATTGGATGTTACTACAGATACGAGTACCGGAGAATCCCTGATTGTATTTAATGTCACCATGAGTAAAGAAATTCCACTTGATACGGCGGTGTATAAAAAAATTACAGGCCTATATCAGATGGAAGATAAAAGCAAGGTTGAGTTTATTAAGAACGATGACCTGCTGTTTATGAAACGAAATGGTCAATTGGTTACATCATTGAAGTACATGGGCAACAATAGCTTCGAAGGAGGTATTGGATTTCCAAAAGTACGTTTTGAATTATTGACGGATGGGGGTTCTAAAGCCGTGATTACCACTCAAACTAAAACAGATACCGGTCAAAAATATTTGAAATATAGCGAGTGATCAAAAATAAATCATATCAACCCATGAGTTTAAAAGCATTCATTTTATTGGCAATATTCTCTGCTACTACAATTTGCGGCATGGCACAGGACAGCGGTACAGTTTATTCCCAAAACAAAGAAGCCAATTCTTATTACAGCAAAGCTCTTGATTACATAAAAATCGGCAACCCGAGAAATGGCGGTTCGGTTGATAGCCTACTGAAAGCAGTTGATTTGTTAGAAATGGCAGTAAAAGCAGACCCACGTTTTGTAACTGCCTACATTGAGTTGTGCAAGACGTACTGGCTATTTGATTTTTCATACCCTGATTTCCCTACATATAACAGTAGTGCGGTGGTTATTTTACCAAAGGCAAAAGCCTCAATTTTGAAGGCATTAGAAATTGACAGCACGTCTTCGGAGGCATACTCGCAATTGGCAAGAATGAACAAGAATTATGAATACAACTGGGATGAGGCCTTGAAAAATTATGCAAAAGCAATTAAGTATGATTCAACCAATGCAAGTAATTATGCTTCCTATGGAGAAACACTTGCATTGAAAGGGAAGTGGGATGAAGCTCAAAAATGGATTGACATGGCAAATAAAATAGCCCCGACTGATAGAAGTGTATTACTCACAACAGGTATTTATTATTATTGGAAAAGAGAGTATGACACAGCGACTAAATATCTTGAAAACATTAGTCCCGAAAGTTGGGGTAAAATCTTTTATTTAGGCATGGTAAATATCGCTAACAATAATGCTGAGAAAGCAGAGAAAATGTTCAGAACACTTTATCCAAAATTTGAGCAATATGACGGAGGCTCAAAAGCACTTTTGGCTTACGCTCTTATTAAAAATGGACATATTGAGGAAGCACGAAATATATTAAAGCGTATTGAAGATTTGAACCAAGTGGTTGAATACCGTTCTGCAGTATGCTATCTAGCATTGGGTGAATACGACAAAGCCTTTGAATTGCTCAATCAATATTTTGAGAGACAAGGTAATTGGATGATCTGGTTTAAATATGATAAAGTTTGGGACCCTATTCAGAACGATTCACGGTATAAGGACTTACTGGCCAAAATGCCATTTGTTGAATGATTTATCAGAATTCAAGTAACAGTGACAGGTATCTGTTGATATGGCAAAGAGAGGAGGGAAAAGGGAAAATACTTCTAGACATCTGGTTTGCAGATAAATAGAAATAAATCAAAGAGTCCTAAACCATGCAAAAAACAGCCATATACCTGATCCTCATTTTTTCAATCTTCCTATCCTCTTGCTCCAAAAAGCTGACGAGCATTCAGGACCTATCGACTGAACAACAAACTGCTGCTTACAAAGTGGTGAAGGATGTTTCCTACGGTTCTGATGCGGAACAGGTGATGGATATCTACCTGTCCCAAAAGGCAAAATCCTTTGGTAAGCGAAACTATACCGTTGTATTCCTTCATGGAGGAGGCTATTACTTCAGCGACAAAAGTCAGGAGGAAAGATACATTGAACCTTACCTGAGGAAGGGACTGAATGTTATCAATTTGAATTACCGACTCAAAAGAGGGATTCCTTTGGCGATGGGCGATCTGACAACTGCCTTAAATTTTCTCAAAACCAATAATGCTGACTATGGATTGAATTTGGACAATGTGATTGTGACCGGTTTTTCTGCCGGAGCACACATTGCCACCAATGTTGGCTTAGCCCAAAACAATCCCGAATATCCCAATCGGCTCAATAAAGGCATTACGATCAAAGGCATCATCAATTTTTCGGGTCCTGTAGATGGATTGGATGTGGTGGAAAGGATCTTTACCGAGCACCAAAATGAACAGTACCAGGCAGTGGGAAAAGCGCTGTTCTCACCTGAGGAATATGAGTCAAAAGAGAACCTCGCTAAACTTGAACCGATCACTTACTTTGACGCCAATGATCCTCCGGTTTTTTTATGGCACGGAGGTCAGGATGATCAGATTCCGCCCGTGACTTTTGAGCAGTTTGTTCCCCTGCTGAGAAAGGATAAAGACTTCCGGATTTTTATCCCTGAGGCAAAACACAGCCCGACAAAGGAGGAACTTGAAAAGGCTTACATTGAAGTATTTAGGTTTTTGGATGAATTATAAAACCACAAAATGAAAAACGCAATTCTATTTCTGATTCTAACCCTTAATCTTTCATCAGCCTTCGCCCAAAAGCCGAGAGCCAGAGATTTGGGCGTTCCCTTTAATGGCACGACCGGTCAATTCAATGCCATCACCGATGTCAAAGGAGTAGAGGTCGGATACAGCACCATCATTTCAGGAAGTGGGGAAAATAGGGTGGGAAAAGGACCTGTCAGAACAGGCGTCACCGCCATTTTTCCCCGCGGAAAAGCCCAGAAATTCAGCCCTGTGTTTGCAAACTGGTACAGTTTGAACGGAAATGGGGAAATGACCGGAACTACCTGGCTGACTGAATCCGGATTTCTGGAAACCCCGATCATGATTACCAATACCAACAGCGTGGGCGTAGTGCGCGATGCAGTCCTGAAATGGTATGTGGAAACCGATTGGTACAAAGGGGAAGATTGGTGGTACACCTATCCGGTAGTTGCGGAAACTTACGATGGGTTTCTGAATGACATTTATGGTTTTCACGTCAAAGAAGAGCATGTGCTCGAGGCCATCACCAATGCTAAATCCGGATCAATTGCTGAAGGAAATGTAGGCGGAGGCACCGGAATGAGGTGTTTGGGATTTAAAGGCGGAACAGGAACCTCCTCAAGGATGGTCACGATCAAAGATTCCACCTACACAGTTGGTGTCTTGGTTCAGGCCAATTTTGGCAGGAAACCTTCCCTCACGATTGCCGGAGTGCCGGTGGGAAAGGAATTGATGGATACCCTGAACAATGAATTGAAACTGCCTCCAGAGTCTTATCGAAAAGAAGGAGATGGTTCCATCATCGTGGTGGTTGCCACAGACGCCCCCTTGCTTCCCCATCAATTGAAGCGAATTGCCAATCGGGTTCCCCTAGGAATTGGATTAACAGGAGGGATTGGAACAAATGGTTCGGGAGATATTTTTATCGCCTTTTCCACCGCCAACCCCGATGCTTTTCAGCGATCTGATTTCGCCAAAGTGGACATGCTGGCAAATGACGAAATCGATCCTTTGTTGGAAGCAACGGTTCAGTCTGTCGAAGAAGCAATCATCAATGCCATGATCGCGGCAGAAACGATGGAAGGAATCAATGGAAATAAATCCTATGCATTGCCCCATGGATTGTTAGTGGAAGTACTCAAAAAATACAATCGCCTGAATGAAATAAAATGAACAAAATGGTCCAAATCCAGACTGATCGTAAGGAGGAATCCCAAAAGAGCTTTAAAATAGCATTAGCTAAAAAATGTATGAAAAACCTTATTGGAGCAATGCTCTTCGTCCTGTTGATTGCCGGATGTTCCCCTTCCAAAAAAGAAAAGGATTCGGTTGACCTCAACGGAATCTTTACGCAATTCGCGCGTGAAAATTATGCGCTCTATCCGCTACTAGCTACGCAAAATAATGTGAATGACTTCAACGATCAGCTTCCGGTAGATATTAGCGAAGAGTTTTTTGATAAGGCAATTGCTCTAAATACCGGTTATCTCGACACACTCAATACGATTAATTACGATGGACTGACAGATTCTGAAAAATTGAGTGTGGATGTCCTAAAGTACCAATTGACCATCAAAAATGAACAACTGATCAATCGCTATGGATTTTATAAGCCTGTTGATCAATTCGTGTTCAGTTTTCCACAACGATTTGCAGTGCTCGGTTCAGGGGCAGGATTTATTCCATTCAAGGACGAAACGGATTACCGTAACTTCATTAGTCGAATGAAGGCTTTCCCGGAATGGATCGATCAGTCCATTACTAATATGCAAAGCGGATTGGAGTTGCACTTTACCAATCCAAAGGCAAGCATGGAAAAAGTGCCGGCACAATTAAAGCCCCTGTTTGAAGCGGAAGTTGAGAACCATATTTTTTATAAGCCACTTCAGAATTTACCTGAAACCATCGATAGTGCTGCGCGGGTAAAGCTAATTACTGATTACACCGAGGCGATTGAAACACTTATTAAACCTGCATACAAAAAACTGAACGATTTCCTTGTTGACACCTACATTCCAAACACCCGTAACTCCACCGGCTTACTCGACAACAGCAATGGAAAAGCAGAGTATGCTTTTTGGTTGAAGTATTATACCACGACAGACATTACAGCAGATGAGATTTTTGATCTGGGACTTCGTGAAGTGGCCCGCATTCGCAATGAAATGGATTCCATCAGGAAATCAACGGGCTTTAAAGGTGACTTGCCCGCATTCTTTGAATACATCAAAACTGATCCGAAATTTTTCCCCTTTAAAACGGAGGAAGAGGTTTTGAACAGATACCGAAGTTTTGAAGAACTCATGGAACCTCAATTAAATCGCCTCTTTAATCTCCGACCTAAAGCCTCTTTTGAAGTGAAAGCCACCGAGAAATTCAGAGAAGCCGGAGCCAATGCCCAGTATATGCAGCCCTCGCGAGATGGTAAACGCCCGGGCATTTTCTACGAAACAGTGCCTGATCCATTGAAGTACAATTATTTTTCAATGGAAGGATTATTTATTCATGAAGCCATACCGGGTCATCATTACCAGGTTGCCATACAGCAGGAGGCTGATATTCCTGAATTTAGAAAATCATATTGGACAAGTGCTTTTGGTGAAGGCTGGGCATTGTATGCTGAAAGTCTGGGAACTGATCTGGGTATGTACACCGACCCTTATCAATATATGGGCAGACTGAATAACGAAATCGAGAGAGCCGTTCGTTTAGTGGTGGATGCCGGAATGCATCACAAAGGATGGACACGGGAACAAGCCATCGACTATGTGCTAGAGAATCAGCCCGTCTCGGAAACAGAAGCTATACAGCGCATTGAGCGATACATGGTCACACCTGGACAGGCCGTCAGCTACAAAGTAGGAGAATTAAAAATCCTTGCGTTACGTGAAAAAGCCAAGCAGCAGTTGGGGGGAAAATTTGACATTCGGGAGTTTCATGATCAGGTTTTAAAGGATGGTTCTTTACCCCTGTCCATATTGGAAAGACAAATTGACCTATGGGTTGCAAGTAAAAAACTGTAATCTTCTGGGCGGTAAAACACCTGGCTAAAAATAGAAGAATAGGTCACTCTGCAATAAGCACAATTCATGAGAAAAGGCAGAATCATAAGCTCTGGAGTTTAGCCTCGGAGAAGATGATCAATTTCAAACTTCGTGACCCGCTTACATGGGAAAGATGAAAAATCAGCAAGGAAAACTCCCAGGAAATCCTTGGGTTCAAGGTGCCATTGAATCTGGAAACAGAGCTGAAAGGAGATCAATAGTTTGGTCTAGACATATTTAAAATGACTATCCTCCATTCGGACTAAAGTACTTTTAGAAATAAAAATTTAACATAGCATTTACTCAAAATGAAAAGATTAATTGATCATTCGCTGTTTGCATTGCTTCTTTCCATTACCATGAGTTGCAATCAAAACTCCCAAGATTCTTCAAAGGCCGAAACCCCCATACCGACGGTGAGCAAAACCGAACTGGAAAATGAGGCCTGGCATATGGAAGAACTCTATTGGGAGTATGTTCAAAACATTGACACAGTTTCCTATAAAACACTCTGGCATGAGGATTTCATCGGCTATCCAAGTTTTGGGGATGGCGTTTCCGACAAAAGTAAAATCGCCAGTTGGATACTGGATTTACATAAGGATCCGGGTCTGAAATACAACTATGTCCTTCACAAAAAGGCCTCCAATGCCGTTGAGGATGTGGTAATGGTATTTTATGACACTGATTATTTCTGGACTGACAAGGACAATCAGGTAGTCCGAAAAGAGACCTATAAGTTTACACATACTTGGAAAAAAGTGGAGGGCAAATGGGTGATTTTAGGAGGCATGGCAGCGGAGAAAAATCAGTATGCCCTTGGGGATTAATAAACTAGATTTGGGTGAAAATCAAATAAAAACTCCCCCTTATCCAAAAGGAAAAGGAGGAGTTGGTCACCATTTTAGTTTAAAAAGCTGTTTTTTGTAATGAAAGAACCTCAGTATTTAGAGACTCTGTAAATCACATTCTTGCCTCCCCCTGAGACATAAATATCTCCGGATTGACCAATTGCTACGCCATCAAACCACCAGGTAGGTGGAAAGTCCGGCAAACCAGCTGCAGGAGCACTCAGTTTGAGGCCATCCACAATTTTAGTCACTTCACCGGTGGACAAGGAAATACGGGATATTCGTGAAGCTCCTGATTCAACTACCACCAAAGTCCCGTCACTATCCCAAGCCAACCCTTCTGGATTTACAAGTCCTGATGCCAGAATGGTCGGTGCCATTGGAATATTCCCGTTGAAACCAATTTGCCAAACAATTCCTGTACCCCAATCTGCTACCCACAAAGTTTCTCCGTCTGTAGCCAGACCGCCGGGTGCAAAAACTGTTGCATTGTCGATCGGCAGGATCATAGAATGGTCACTCGCCCAAATCACTCCTCCAAGTCCTAGATCGGAGGTTACAATTCCGCCTTTAAATCGGAGTGCATCAATCGGTGCACCTACCGGATAGCTTTCTAAGACCTGATCAGTTTGTGGATTCCAGACTTGAACCACCGCACCAAACCAAGAAGAAACGATCAGATTCTCCCCGTCGGCAGAAAGGGAGAAAGAAGTAGTCAAGTTGCCTTCGCCATTCAGTAAATCTCCTTTATAAATGTTTTCCAACCTGCCTGTGAGTCCATTGATTTTTCGCAATCGGTATAAATCACCCACAAACAAAGCGTCCTGATTATTTGCCCCAGGTAATACTGCCAAGCCCATAGGCCCGATCATCCCTCCACCACTTACCGTGCGAGGCTGTCCACTCGGCAGAATTTCTACCACGGTTCCTAAATCCCCATTTGAGATAAATAAAGCCCCTTTGGAATCAAAGGCCAGATTGTCCAATCCTCCCTCCAAGGTGACAAAAAGCGTTTTTTCCCCCGTCGTAGTATTGACTTTAAAAACTTCACCAGACTGATCCAAGACATGAAGGACTCCTTTGGAATCAAACTTCGCAGCTGCGGGGACGGTGAAGCCACCCGAAACCACTGTCACTGTTCCATCGGTGTAAGGACTTGTGGAAGGTGGTCCTGGTAAGTCGATGTCTACTTTGACTACGATACCTCCGGCAAAAATAGGTCCATACAACATGCCGTCGGGTCCAAAGTCAAATCCATTTAAAAAGCCAAGAGGGAATGGATTTTCCGGTGTGGAAACGATGATAGGCCGCGGGGCATCAACAAGATTTGGATCAAGTTCAAACAACCCATCACCCAAGAAACAAAGCCCGACAATGAGTCGCCCGTCCTCAGAAAAGGTAATCGGGTTGACTCCGGGAGCCACAAACTGTTCAGTCACCGCACCTCCCGGAGTCCTTCGCTTTACAAATCCAGTAAAAATATCTGTCCAATAAAGCGACCCGTCAGGGCCAAATGCCAAATCATCGGGAGTGGTCACTCCCACATTTGGTCCAAGTCGATTCAGAATCTTTCCGTTTTGACTGTTCATCACGATAATTTCCTGCCCATTTACTGATCCGATGTAAAGATTGCCATCCGGGCCAAAGTTGATCCCATTGGTTCCTTTCAAGACTGCGCCGGTCGAAATCTCTTTCACCAGGGGTTTTGAATTCTTTTTGTTGTTAGCCCCCAGAGGAATAAACTCATTGTATTCATGGCATGCTGAAATTGCCAGAAGCAAGGCCAAGGTTGCTAAAATTGAAAACAGTTTTCGTCTCATGTTTCTTTGATTTTATTGGTTAAAGAATTTAGTTATAAAAAGATTGGACACTTACTATCAATAAGTTAAAAAATAAAACCTTATTACCTGCACAGGTTACATGAGAGAAAACATGTTCTAATGAAGGAAAAACCATGATATTTTACTTCGGAAAATAATTCAATTCATTGGGGAAAAAATTCAAGTTGTTCGTCCATGAATTTGAAAATCTGGCAAAAAAAAATCTTTTTTTGGATCCTGGATATTTTCATCAAAAACCCAAATCAAATTGAAATACTGGCATTTCTGATTAAGTTGAATAGGAAAAAAATCCCTCATAATCCTTAAATACAACTGTAGACATGAATACCAAAGTACTAGTAATGGCACTTTTTGTTTTTTTAGGATTTTCACTTTTCTCCTGCCAGAAAGAAATCCCGCCACCAAAGCCCCCCAATATCCTTTTGATCGTGGCCGATGACTTGGGCTATGCAGATATGGGTTCTTTTGGTGGGGATATCGAAACTCCAAATTTGGATGAACTTGCCAGGCAAGGAATACGATTTAGCCGTTTTCATACCGGTCCGCTATGTGCGGTGACCCGGGCGATGCTTTTATCAGGTAATTATAATCATGTGGCGGGAATGGGTTCTCAGGGTCTGGTCACGGCGGTGCCCGGATATGAGGGACGTCTCAGTGACCGGATTATCCCAATTCCTGAACTACTCCGATCTGCGGATTACCACACATACATGGCCGGAAAATGGCATTTGGGAGGAATGGAGGGTGCTAATCCTGCCGATAAAGGCTTCGAAAAATCTTTTGTGATCCAAGATGAGGGAGGGGCAAATCACTTCAGCGACAGAGGCATTTTTCCTGATATTCCTACTACTATCTATACCGAAAATGGAGAACAAGCCCATTGGCCTAATGATGCATATTCCACAGACTATTACACCGACAAGCTTATTGAATACATTCGCTCCAACCAAGGGGACGACAAGCCTTTTTTCGCCTTTGCTGCATATACTTCTCCGCATTGGCCCCTACAGGTGGAGGAGAAATATTGGAAAAAATACCAAGGCCGCTATGATGAGGGTTATGAGGTCCTTCGCGTACAACGGCTGGAAACTTTAAAAAAAGCGGGGATGATTTCTCCAAAAGCAGAACTCCCTCCGCTTCATCCCAAAGTCAAACCGTGGAATTCTCTTTCTCCGGAGGAGCAGAAGAAAGAAGCCAGAAAAATGGAGCTTTATGCAGGAATGGTGGATAATTTGGACCAAAACATCGGAAGATTGATTACCTACCTCAAAGAGACAGGGCAATATGAAAATACCCTGATTGTCTTTATGTCTGATAATGGGGCGGCGGCTGAGGATTTCTACAATCAAGATTATTACGGTCCCTACTTGCAAGAAAAATATACTGATGATTTCGAAGAAATGGGAACAGAGAATTCCTTCATTTCTTATGGTCCGCAATGGGCAGAGGCCGGATCAGCTCCCTTTCTCTACCACAAAGGCTACACGACCGAAGGGGGAATGACCACACCAATGATCATCGCAGGTCCCGGAGTCGAAAATAAAGGAAGTATCACTGATTCATTCTTGACCCTCCTGGATTTAGCACCCACCTTCTATGAATTGGCTGGACTGAGGTATCCTATTCAATGGAAGGAGAAAGCTGTAAAACCATTACCTGGTGAATCTCTTATTCCCTTACTTTCAGGAAAATCAAAATCGGTTCACGATTCCAACTATGTCTTTGGATTGGAACATCGAGGCTATGCGATGATCCGGAAAGGGGATTGGAAAATCTTAAATATTGAGCGCCCATTTCAATTAGAAAATTTTCTATTGATCAATCTTAAAACAGATCTGGCAGAGCAGATTGACCTGAAGGAAACATACCCAGAAAAATTTCAAGAAATGCTGTCCGAGTGGGCGAGTTTTTCAAAAGAAGTTGGAGTAGTCATTCCTACTCCCAAAGAAGAAACTGATTAATCCAAAAAAAAATCCATGAAGTCAAAAATTACTAGTTTCTTTTCACCAGTCATCTCTATTGGCATTTTTATCGGGTTTGGCAATTCATTGCCAGCCCAAACCTTCGGCCTAAACGGAATGGTCGTTTCGGATCATTCCCTGGAGTCTGAAGTTGGAATAGTAATTTTGAAGAACGGTGGAAATGAGATCGATGGAACAGAAGCCACAGGTTTTTTCCTAGCCTTCACCCATTCTGAAGCCGGCAATATTGGGGGTAGTGGTTTACTTGTTTTGATGAAATCAGATGTAGAAGTCACCACGTTGGATTTTCGGGAGAAAGCTCCATTGGCAGCTAGTCCCACGCTGTTTGTGGATGAACCCGGGAAAATCCGTAACGATTCCAATCATAAGGGGCTTCTTTCTGGTGAAGTAAAGGGAACGGTGGCAGTTGGAGCAAAACCTGTGATCAACTGGACGAGTTTTATGCTTCATGCAGATAATCCGGCTTTCTTTTTCAAGTATTGGTTTGAAAAAATACTTTGGGAGGATCAGGAGAATTATTGGAAAAGATCACTTCTCCCGATGGTGGGAAATGTGAAAACACCCACGCTGCTGCTCACAGGAGAAAAGGATTTTCAAACACCAATTTCGAAATCTGAACAATACTATGCTGTCCTCAAACTTCAAGGTGTGGAATCAGCTATGGTCCGAATTCCCAATGCATCAAATGGCTTAGTTGGTCGTCCAAGTATACTGATGAGCAAGACCGCATCGAACTTAAGTTAGTTTGATCATTACAAGGGAAAGAATTGAAGCAGATTAATAGCTCTTTTTCAAAGCATAAACCTATTTTATGAACCCAATTAAAGAAGACTTAAAGAGAGAAATCGGTGTTTGGGGACTCTCCGCAAACATTGTTAACATCATTGTTGGCGCGGGAATTTTTGTTTTGCCGGCGATCATAGCCGAAATCATGGGGGCCTCAGGCATCATTGTCTACTTGTTTTGTGGATTTCTGATTGCTTTGGTGATGCTGTGTTTCGCGGAGGCCGGAAGCAAAGTGACTCGCTCCGGAGGAGGTTATGCCTACGTAGAAACAGCATTTGGACCCTATCCGGGATTTTTAGCAGCCGTTTTCCTCGTGATGGGCAGCGTGTTTTCCGATGCTGCAGTTGCCAATGCATTGACTGAACTAATTGGCTTGGCTTTTCCTGTTTTCAAGAATCCGTATGCCCGAGTAATTTTTATGTTTCTGATATT
The DNA here is from genome assembly GCA_029945945.1 of Algoriphagus sp. Taxonomy (GTDB): domain Bacteria; phylum Bacteroidota; class Bacteroidia; order Cytophagales; family Cyclobacteriaceae; genus Algoriphagus. Next base: position 550,746 of record JAQSDM010000011.1, read on the forward strand.
TTCAGGTTTAGCTACGCTCAATGTGATTGGTGTAAAACAAGGAATTGGCCTGGTCAAGATCAATACAGTTGCCAAGCTCACTCCGATTTTGCTCTTGATCGTAATTGGCTGGAAAGATGTTTCCTTTTCCAATTTGTATTGGGAGACGAGTCCTGCACTCCAGCAATTCGGTAGCGCATCCCTGATCTTATTCTTTGCATTTCAGGGTGGAGATACCGGATTGAGCGTGGGTGGGGAAATCAAAAACCCTCAAAAGACAGTTCCAAAAGCCATTTTCATTGGGATTTCATTCGTCCTGATTCTCTATATCTTGATTCAGACAGTTTCACAGGGTGTTTTGGGAACCGATTTACCTCAGTTTAAAGAGGCCCCACTGGCAGAAACAGCCAAAATTGTTTTTGGTCCGGTGGGCTATACCCTTCTATTTATTGGTGCGGGGATTTCCATGTTTGGAATGTTGAGCGGGGAAATCCTGAACTTGCCAAGAGTGATTTTTGGTTTGGCCCGGGATCGGGTGATTCCTTTGGATTGGCTAGCTTCCATTCACCCCAAATTCAAAACTCCCTATCTGGCAATCCTACTTTATGCCGGACTTGGTTTTACCATGGCAGCGGCTGGAGGATTCAGGCAGTTGGCGGTCATAGCTTCAGCCAGTATGTTGTTGGTCTATTTTGGCGTTTCGCTGTCTGTGATCAAACTCAGAAAAATGAAAGAATTGGATAATGGGGGTTTCAAAATCCCTTTTGGATACACGGTTCCGATTCTCTCAGCAGGTATTATTCTTTATTTTCTATCCAACCTGTCAGGCTTTGAGATGCGAGGAACCCTCATTTTTATAGGGGTTTTGTCCTTGATTTATTTTTTGGTGAAGTTTTTTGAAAAAAGAAATGCCGGCGAAAATGAAAATCCCTAAACATTCCCTGGCCCTGACGGGCATCCTTGTTCTCTTATTCTGGATGCAGGAGGTCCATGCCCAGGAATCCGATAAGCAGGAAATTCTCTCTCGAAGAAAAGCTTCCAATGAAGCCCTGCGGAGGTTTGATGAGGAGTTGAACGCTACCTTTTCGACGGAGGATGCCTTTATCACGACAGGTGCTGGAACGCTGATTGCCGGAAAGGAAGAATTGAAACAATACCTGGCAACTGCCACCGGGGAGAAAATGTATTGGATCAGAACTCCGGATGAAGTGATCGTCAATCCCAAAACCAAATTGGCCTGGGAAACGGGAACCTGGAAAGGATATTATGAAGATTCTGATGAAGCAGTTGTCGGTGGGAAATACTCTGCCCAGTGGACTAAAGCTTCGGGGATTTGGCTGATCCAATCTCAACTTTTTGTCACCCTTGAATAGAAAAGTATGATCTCCTTCTTCCGCAAAATCCGCCAAAAACTCCTTCAGCAAAACCGAATTACCCAATACCTGGTCTATGCTATAGGGGAAATCTTTCTTGTTGTAATCGGGATATTGATTGCCTTGCAGGTAAACAATGTCAATCAGAGAAGACTGGACAATATCAAACGAAACGAGTACATCATCAGAATCAAGGGAGATATTGAGTCTGATCTTAAACATCTTGATGAACTGGTGGATGGGTTGGGAAAAGAAAATGTGGATAATATTGATCGTTATTTCGGGTTTTTTAACCAAGGAGGTCAACCACTGGAAGTCTTTGTAGACAGTGCGCTTAAAACACGCTTAAATAAATTCAGATACCTCCCAAACCGACATTCTTTTGAGGATATGAAATCCTCCGGCAACATTCAATTTCTCACAGATGAACAACGAGGTGCTCTGGCTGATCTTATTGCCCAGCAAGATTTCACCATCATTATGTTTGAAAAAATGATAGACCAGATCAACCTGGAGGATTATAGTGCCCGTGGGTATTTGGATATGGATGACGATCCCAGTGCATTTTATGAAACACTTGGTGTCAAAATCAGCCTTGAAGATCAGATTAAAGGATTACACCATCTGCACAACAAGATGAATTGGAGTCGCTCTTTGGGCACAACTGCAGAGGCCCGAAGAATTGTCATCCGGGATAAATCAAATAAAATCTTAGCGCTGTTTTCAAAAAAATGAAATGATCAATCTGTTTCGAAAAATCCGACAAAAACTACTAGCCGAAAATCGGGTAACACGGTATTTGATTTATGCTGTAGGTGAAATCTTCCTTGTTGTAATCGGGATTCTGATTGCGTTGCAGGTAAACGACTACCGGGAAACACAGCAGACCAAAGCACGAGAGAAGGCTTTTCTTCATGGCCTGCGGTCGGACCTCTTGCTCAATCTTGATGAACTGGATCGTAGCATCGATGTGTATAGCAGAGCAGGACGATCAGCCGAGGTGATGATCAGTTATTTTGAGGGCGCCCCGATCACAAACATGGATTCCCTCAACTTCCACACCATGGAGGTGCTGTACTGGGATCCTTTTGTCCGAAATAACAGCACCCTAAGAGAAATGATCAGTTCGGGCAGTCTCGGCATCCTCTCGGATGACAGCTTGAAAGCCGAATTGTTGCAGATGGAGCTCCGCTATGACAAAATCGACGGTGCTCAGGAGCACTTACGCTTTGACTACCAGGAATACCTCTATGGCCCATATTTCCGAACGGGAGATATAGGACAAGCCTATAAGGATTACATCACCATTTTAGATGGTACTGAACCCACCAAGAAAAACTCAGCTAACCCAAAATCCATAAAAGTATTGCTAAACGATCCAGCCTATAAAAATGGCTTTTCCTTATGCATCATGAATGGCAGAGATCTAATCGAAGTTTTGAAGGCCATAAAAGTTTCATCGCAGCAGTCACTGTCAAGAATCGATAAGCAGCTAAACGAAACGGATACCCTATGATTAGCATCTTCAGAAAAATCCGCCAAAAACTCCTTCAGCAAAACCGAATCACCCAATTCCTAACCTATGCTGTTGGTGAAATTCTATTGGTGGTTATCGGGATTTTGATCGCACTCCAGATCAATAATGCAAATGAGGCACATAAGGCAAGGCAATCAGAACGGGCAGTTTTAAAAAATCTTATTCAGGATTTAAGAGCGGATTCGCTCTCTTTCAGCAACAATCTGGATACTTTAGCTAAAATCAATAACCTACACCAAGCTCTTTATGAAATCGGAGTCAAAGGGATGGATTTGGAAATTGAAAATCCCAATATGATCAGAAACCTGATTTATTATAATCCTTTAGCGATAGCGAATGATCCTTTTGTTGCTGACAAAATATCAAATGAGTCTCTTAGAAAAGAGATAAACACTTATACGAGGTACTTAAAGGATCTTGATGATACCTATTTGGAATTTGCTGAATTGCTGGAAAAAAGAGTTCGGGTCTATTTGGCCGACAAAAAAGTGCACCAATTATCCGGCTGGTTTGAAAACAAAGAAAAGGGTGTCAAGGGAGGAATACACTTTGCCTTTGTAGATAAAGCTAGTTTAATAATACTCTCCAAATCTCCGGAATTTCAACAATTGCTTTTGGAGGCATCCATAAAAACAAAAAACACTGAATCCAATATCGAAACAGTCATGACCCAAAACCAAAAGCTGAAAGAATTAATCATCAAGGAATTAAGTAAGTGAGAATTGCTCTAACGCTATCATCCCCATAAAATGAAACGCATCTACTCCATCCTCAAAGAAAAATGGCCAGAATACATCTTGGAAATCCTCGTCATCACGATTGGTATTTTGGGTGCGTTTGCCTTGAATAGCTGGAATGAAAATTCAAACAACAGAAGAATCGTAGTAGACTATTACTGTAGATTTCTGGCGGATTTGAATCAGGACGAGGTACAGGTAGATAGTCTGCTCTCAGAAGGCCAGCTCCGGTTAAAGAAAAGCAATGAACTATTGGCTGAGCTGGTCAGTCCCAATCCGAACAAGCAAAAAACCATGAAGCTACTCCTGGAATCCACCGCCAGGATTACCTATCCCTTCAACCCCATATCTGCTGGGTACGATGATGTCAAATCCAGTGGAAACCTGAACAATTTTACAGATCAGGCGATTCTGGATCGGATGGGCGTATATTTTCAGGAAACCAAAGGCCTTTCTGCCAATATTGCCAACAACGGGGAATTGGGTCTCAGCGAAGTATTTGAACTCGATAATTTCTTTTCCATTGGATTTGCGGACAATGAATTTATGAAAGAAGCACTGGACACCACCGTTGTCCGCCCCGAATTACTGGACAGGAATCCGCTCAATCCCTCCCAAAGTCAAGAATTAAAGCATGTTGCCTCTGCCTTGATCGCTTTGAACCATCGAAATATCCGGCATTACGAATCTATAAGGTCCAGAATTATGGCCTTAAAGCCAGTGCTGAAAGGCAAATGCTCAGTAACTTCTGACTGATTCTGCCCATAGACCTAAAAATAACCCATGAAACGCATCCTGTTTACTCTTAAGGAAAAATGGCCGGAATACTTCCTCGAAATCCTCGTGCTGGTCATCGGTATTTATGGGGCTTTTGAACTGGCGAATTATGGAGAAAATAGAAATCGCAAAAGGGCTGAACTTGAAATTCTGAAAAGCTGTAAGATAGAGCTGATCGCCGATCTGAAGGATATTACGATCAATATGGAGGACCTGAGAAAAAGCCAACTCGCTTTTGACATTCTCCTTGAAGTATTAGAAAATGACGGGCGTTACCATGATTCCCTGAGTTGGCATTTCAATTACACCTTGCTTCCGATGCATTTTGTGCACTCCAACAGTTCCTTCGAAACCCTCAAATCCAAAGGTTTAGACCTGATTTCCAATGCAGACCTTCGGACTAAGCTGATTTCACTCTATGATTCTCAGTATGATTTATTCCTTCAGGCAGAGACAGAGGAATTGGCCGAAGTACAGTATGGTATGAGGCATATCCTGCCGGGTCGGTTTGAATCAGCGTTTAATTATGACGGCACCTTTGAAGGTAAGATGGTCCCCTTAGATTTTGAATCTCTCAAAAAGGATCAGGAATACCTTTACTTCATCAAAACCCAGAAAAATAGAACTCGATCTTATCAAAGTTACTTCTATGAAAACCTGAGGAAATCGGTAGAATCGGTGATCCTGGATTTGGATTTAGAAATTGCCAGGCTAAGTCCTTGAAATCTCAGGCACACTCCAATTTATCAATCAACGGCTGGCCTGGAATAATGAATTCCCAGAACAATCCATTGAAAAAATAGTCTAGAGAGAAATGAGAACTTATGACGATTGTGTCTATTCTGCTCAATTTTGATGTGATGGGAGTGCTTCTTTCAAAGAAATGTTCGTCAAGATCCGCAACAAGTAATGCCGGACATTTTCATCAAAAAAGTCACCGTAGTCCGCACGATGATCGAGGAATTCAAGGACCGATGATTACTAATTATATACCGATATTGAAAAAAATCTTACCTCTCAATCATGACTAGTTTGACTATTAATGGAAAGGAATATGGAGTAGATGCCTCTGCTGACATGCCCTTGCTTTGGGTGATTCGTGAACAGTGCGGATTAACGGGGACCAAGTTTGGATGCGGTATCGCTCAATGTGGCGCCTGTACGGTTCATATTGATGGTCAGCCTGTTCGCTCTTGCGTCACACCGGCGATCTCAGCGGAAGGGAAAAACATCACCACCATAGAAGGAATAGCTCTTGATAAAAATACGCTTCACATCGTGCAGCAAGCCTGGATTGAAGAGCAGACGCCACAGTGCGGCTATTGCCAATCCGGACAAATCATGTCTGCAGTAGCGCTATTGAATGAAAATCCCTCTCCCACCGATGAGGAGATTGATGCAGCTATGTCGGGAAATATCTGTCGCTGCGGCATGTACAGCCGGATTAAGTCAGCCATTCATCGCGCATCAGCATCTCTTCAAACTTCCAATACGCTCTAAATCCACACTAAGATGAAAAAATGGACTAGACGCGCATTTATAGGAGCCGGAGTATTGGCAGGAGGCACTTTGGTGATTGGGATAGCAATCCGACCGGGAAACCGCTCCTCAAAAGTAGCCGGATTGATAGCTTCGGAAGGAGAAACTGTCATGAATATTTGGCTGAAAATCGCTCCGGATAATACGGTCACAGCAATCATTCCACATGCCGAAATGGGGCAGGGCGTGCACACTGCCTTGGCGATGATGCTCGCTGACGAAATGGATGCAGACTGGTCAAAAGTAACCTTTCAGGAAGCTCCCGCTGATAAGGAATATGCCAATTTCACCCTGCTGAAAGGTTTTGTAGCAGGCAATTCAACTTTCCCCAAGTTTATAGATGAAACGATTGACGGTGTTTTCCTTACTGCAGTGAAAACTTTGAATTTCCAGATCACGGGCGGAAGTGCTTCGGTGAGATTTACCGGTCAGCAAGCCATGCGTATTGCAGGGGCAGCGGCCAAATCCATGCTGATGCAGGCCGCTGCAGATACCTGGAAGGTACCAACGGAGGAACTCATCGCTCAAAACAGTATCATTAGTCATCCAAGCAGTAAGCGCAGTGCCACTTTTGCGGAGCTTGCACCTGCAGCAGCCAAAGTCACTATTCCCATACAGCCTAAGCTAAAATCACCCGAAGAGTTTAACCTCATGGGTACTTCCCAGCCAAGATTTGATATACCGGCAAAGGTGACCGGAGAAGCAAAGTTTGGAATGGATGTGCAGGTACCCGGAATGAAATATGCCACAATTAAGGCTGCCCCGGTTTTTGGAAGTAAAGTAAAATCTGTGGATACAAAAGTCTCTTCAAGCCAACCGGGAGTAAAAAAGATTTTAAACTTAGGGGATTCAGTGGCTGTCATTGCGGATGGCTATTGGCAGGCAAAAACTACACTGGATTCACTTCCCATTGAATTTGAAGCCACAGAAAATAGTGGTCTGAATCAGGATGAAATCATGGACCGCTATCGAAAGGCCATGGATGCGGATTTGGCAGATGGAAATCTGGATAAGCACTTCAAAGACGGAGATGCCACGAACGCGTTAGAACAGGCAGCAACCCTGGTAGAGGCTGAATACCAGCTTCCGTTTTTGGCCCACGCTACCATGGAACCCATGAACTGCACTGCATGGGTGCACGATGGAAAATGTGAGGTTTGGTGCGGAAGTCAAAACCCCCTTGGGGTCAAGGCCGCCGCTGCAGAACTCCTTGAAATAGATATTGATATGGTTACCGTCCACAATCAACTCCTGGGAGGTGGCTTTGGAAGACGATCCGAGACAGATGTGATGAAGCAGGCGATCCTGATCGCCAAGGAAGTAGATTACCCGGTCAAATTAATCTGGTCAAGAGAAGAAGACACACAACACGATGTTTATCGGGAAGCGACTATCAGTCGGATGAAGGCAGGCTTGGATCAATCAGGACTTCCCATCGCTTATACCCATCAGTTTATATTCAAGCATCATCCCCCGGAGGCAGCGGATATTCCCTACTCTATTCCCAATCAGTTGATTCAATATTCCAGCCCCGCCACTTTTGTACCTTGGGGAAACTGGCGAAGTGTGGATCATTCGACGCATGGTTTTTTGACAGAATCTTTTATTGATGAATTAGCCCATGCGGCCAAGAAGGATCCATTTGCCTACAGAAAGAACCTGACAAAGGATAATTCCCGGTTTCAACGTGTTCTTGATTTGGTTTACGAAAAGTCAAATTGGGGATCTCCCCTTCCTCCAAACTGGGGGAGAGGCATCGCAATAGCCCAATCTTTTGGGTCTATTGTGGCTGAGGTAGCAGAAGTGGAAGTCGGCATTGACGGAAAGGTGAAAGTACATCGGGTAGTATGTGCAGTTGATCCGGGCTTTGCCATTCACCCGGATGGATTCATTGCACAGATGGAAAGTGGAATAATCTATGGATTGGCAGCTGCCATGACCGGAGAGGTTACCATCGAAAACGGGGCAGTGGTACAAAGTAACTTCCATAATTATCCTGTTACCCGAATGAATGAAGCTCCAAAAATTGAGACTCATATCATCAATTCCGGAAATCCTCCGGGTGGTGCGGGCGAACCAAGCACACCTGTCATAGCGCCAGCGGTGACCAATGCCATCTTTGATGCAACAGGTATCCGAATTCGACAACTTCCTATTTCCAAAAACGATCTGCGGGCATCGATCCGTCCGACGACTTGATACAATCTCCTCTTGGCATCAAGAGGAGTAGTTTATTTTTAAAAAATCATACCTACAAAACCATGGGACTATTTTGGAATCTTATCCAACAAAGCCAGATTTCTGACCAAAAAGGCCGGGCTGAAACCTTGGAAGCGAGGGTCGCTTTCTTAGAATATGAACTTCAGAGGACCAAATCTCTTTTGATCAATGCCCTCAAGATTCTCGAGGAGCAAAGTGGAAAAGACATTGATGGAGATGGAAAGCTCGGATAAGGGGATTCATTTTTAAATTTTAAAAAGGCTATGGTACGTATATTCCGAAAAATCCGCCAAAAACTTCTCACCCAAAATCGGGGCACCCGGTACATCGCTTATGCTTTGGGGGAAATTCTTTTGGTCACCATCGGTATTTTGATTGCCTTGCAAGTGAATACCTGGAACGAAAATCGAATCGATCAAAAAAAGGAAGCCGGTATCCTCAAAGACCTTCACCAGGAATTTCAGCTAAACAAAGTGAGTATTGATTCCTCCATCCAACATCATCGGACAGTTTTGGAGGCAATCAAGGGAGTCTTGAATGGAATGGGAAAATCTGGGCCTGAGTATTCTGAAGATCATCTCGACAGTCTAATCAATTTGACACTGGATTATGATAATTACATCCCCAGCCAAACGGTAATTGCCGAATTAATTTCAACAGGCAAAACAAACCTGATATCATCGGATACCCTGCGAACCTTGATATTTCAATGGGTGAGTGAAATCGAAGATAAAAATGAAGGGTATGAGTCCCTTGACCTAATGAGCGAGAACTTGATACTACCCTATATTTCAAAAAACGGATCGATGAAAAATATCGACTCTTTTGGAATGCTCAAAGGAAATGGCAGATCAAAATTCCCCTCCCGAAACCTAGCCCTATTACAGGAGGTGGAGTTTGAAAATCTAATGGACAATCAGGCTTGGGGAGTAACCAACTACTTATTCAAACTTGAAAAATTGCAGGCAATCATCGAGGCTATTTTGTACCATACCCAATCCACTACTCCATGATCTCTCTCTTCCGATCCATCCGCCAAAAACTCCTCCAACAGAACCAAGTCACTCGGTATTTGGCCTATGCCGCCGGTGAGATTTTTCTGGTTGTAATCGGGATTTTGATCGCACTGCAAATCAATAATTGGAATGAAGGACGCAAGACCAAAAAGTTTGAACAGGAGATCCTCTTTCTCATAGATCAAAACCTCAACCAAGATTCAATTCTTTTAGCGGAAGAACTTTTTAAAGCAAGGGAAGCACTTGAATTGACCGATCGGTTATTGGAACAAGTTGCACTGGAAAACTATGACGACAGCTTAAATTACTGGATGGGAAAGATCATTTCCTTCGAACGGTTCAAATCGCAAGCCAGTGCATTCGAAGTGTTAAAAGCGAAAGGGATCGAAACGATCTCAGATAAGGAACTCCAGTTGGTCTTGATTTCCTATTATGACGTAAGTCTATTCGAGGTGTATCAGAGTCTCAATGATGTTGAAAACTCATTCATTGCTGATTGGATTCCGTTAATTAAGCTAGAATTTTCTGATTTCAATTTTTTGAATTTTTGCCAGCCTGTCAACTCCAAAACATTCTTTGAGAAGCCTTCTTCCATTGTGCTGTTCAAATTATATCAGGATAACCGGGAGGGATCAGTAAAAAATATAGAAAGTGCTCTTCAAAAGATTTCTGAAATCAGATCCCTGACAAAAACGCATCTTCAATAATTTCCTTATCCGCTACTCCGTCAAACACTTCTGAAATAAATCGATTCCCTTTAGATCCGGTCTTTGCAAAAGGGAAATCAGACAGCGGTATTCAGATTTTTAGTGGCACATTCCGTGAATTATTCAACAGTAGCCATCGGAATACTCATGTAAATTCCATACAAAACAGGGTTGGTGCGGGTGTTATAAGCCCCGTCCGCTGTGAAAGTATTGGGAACTGGAGATAAAATCCCTCCATACATATAGCCCACCAAAACCGGACCTGTGATCGGATCAGGAAACACTTTGTTCAAGTCAATGATCCCGGAGGAATTACCATAAAGCAATTGCGGTAAAGGAAAGAAGACTGCATTCGTCCCTAAGTAACCGGGCAGGAGTTCATTGGGAGGCAATTGAACCAATTCAATGGTCTCATCCTCTCCATTAGTATAGTAGGAAGACATCAGGTTGGAAAACGGCAAAGCCAGCGTGGAGTCAGGAATAACCAATCCCGAAGAGTCGGGATCATAGGCTTTGAAAGTAATTCCTCCAAGCAGCGCAATCCTACTCACCCGATACTCTCCAAAAGCGAGGACTGAGTTAATCTTGGCAGCAGAATAGAGATTCACCTCTTGCTTCAAAGAATCATCTACCTGAATCGCAGGATTGCCGGATGCAAGTCCTGAAATATAGACCGGGCTCTGATATCCGAATCCATATTTGTTGAAGACGCCACCGTAGATGACCACACCGAGGGAATCAGTATAAGGAAGGATGACTTCCGCCAGGTTGAAATCCCTGCGGTGGAGATTTTCCGAATCTCTCAGAGTAAGCGTGTCGGAGATATTCCAGGAATTTCCTGCTTGCGAAATCTCAAATTTTCTGATTGAATTCGTGTATTCACCCGTGTTGCCGGGGATATAAGCTCCCTTGTAATTTTGCCCGCCGACGAGGTAGAAATTCCCGTTGGATTCAATCATTTCTCCTCCCGTCACCTGCAAATAAGGATCCCGGATAAACTTGGTGAAAACCTGATCCAAAGTTGGCGAGGCTCCATTTGAAGTAACATACTGGATCAAATTGGGCAGATTGATCTCAAAAAAAGCGTCAGAGGTCCAATTGCTTACCTTGGAAGTGCTATCAGAGAACGTAAAGCCGCCATTTACATACAGCAAGTCTCCATTCTGGAAATACTGTTGACTGCTTGCAGTCAGGTATCGGAAATAGGAAGCCGGGACCGGAACACCAACCGAGGTATTATTTGCCATATTTATTACCCAAATGGAATCATTAGCCTGCAAATTTTGGAAAGCCGGGGGATCATTGTCCATACTATGCAATCCATATTTCCTTCCTCCAAACAAAACCCACTGTCCGTTATAAGAAGCTGTAACCGGACTTTGTATGGCAGGCAGATAGAAATTCAAATCCATCGCTTCCAGACTCATTTGAATAAAATCGGAGGTTGTTGAATCTCCTGCCGGCATCTCCATCATTCCGCTTACTCGCTGCTGTAACAGAGATTCGGATGGTTGACTTTCTACTTTCTTTTCTGTACAACCTACCAGAGCCAGGAATCCCAGCAATCCAATCTGAGCAATCCAACCCGTTACTTTTTTGTCCTTGTTCATTCCTATAAAAATCAAGATGATGGATATAATTTTTGCTTAGCCCATTTCTGTAGCAGAGCTCGTTGCGGAGCTGAAATTTCCCGGGTCACCGGCATAAACATATAGCCTCCCCAACTTTTTTCATCCGTGAGAAGCAATAAACGTTGCAGAGTCACCGGATCACTCCAGTTTTCTTCCTTAAATGGAATAATTGCATACATGATAGGAAGTACGGTCTCAAAGTTGGAGAGGACATTGTCCATTATTACCTGCCAGGTAATTGGTAGCGTTCCATTGAGGTAAGGAGCCAAATTGGGAAAATCGGCAAGTACTCGTGAGGTGATGCTGTAGCTATTTGCAGAAAAGTAAAAACTCTGAGCCGGGGAAGCGTTGACAGGGATTTGTTGCTGTGGAGTAATAGCAAAAACATATTGCATGCATCCCGCCTTGTCAACCGGATAATTAAACATCATTCCATCATAAAAATTAATGGGTGTATTTACCGGATTGCCTGAAGACGGGTCAACATATTGATAAACTCCCAAGACAGGATTGCTTTGCGGAACAGGTTGGCCCCGATATAAAACCCTGAGAAAAACGGGGCCTCGGCCAGATCCATCAGACTTATAGCCATAGCCCGGTGCTTGGTTCTGCTCGGCGTAGGAACCCTGCTGATCAGACAAAATCAGAAAATCGTCCTCTACCATCAAGTTGGAACCACCGCTTTTCAACTGGAATGTTCCTTCTGCCCAATTAATATTAGATGGCATCGGAAAATCCATCACCCCGCCACGAGCCAGAAATGTGGACATATTGTAATCATTTGCGAAATCAATCGAACCAATCAAAATCGGAGTCGAACCATTATCCGGAGAAAAATAAAGACTTAACTGGCCAAAATCATAATTTTCAAATCCGGTGAAGGGAGGTATAGATGTATCTCCTCCATAAGGAGAATATTCACCCAAACCTGTTCCAAATTCGCAGATCGTATTTATGACATCCAGGGAAATAAGCGATTTAACGGGATTAACTTTTAAGAATGCGGGAGGAAGCTGCGCAGAGGTGATCAGGCTAACGGGAGTATTTGATCCGACCGGAACAGGTACAAGGTTTTGTGAAATGAATGGTTGGATATCAATCGTCGGACTTGCGGATAGCGGATTTTTCAGGATTCTGGAAATCGTGTTTGTAGTCATATCCCCACTGAGGCAGGGGGTGATTGAACCGGAGAAAACCGCTCTTGCCGGATTCTTGCGAACACTTGTGTTGTTATTTCCCAAAGGTTGGGTTGGCATCACGGAGTAATCGGGATTATGAACCTCATACACCTGATGGAGCATAATCTTCATCGACAAAGACGTCACATTAGTTCCTGCATATTGGTTGAGAACTTGCTGCAATGCCGGATCACAGGACCCATTTGTCAAATCAATAGTAGAATAAAAATAGGCTGAACCGCTCATTGGCATTAGCAGACCCGCATACCAATTCAAGACTTTGCATAGAGACATCCAGTTAAAGGTGGATTTGCAGGGTTTCCCGGCAAAAAAAGTCTGATTGCTTTCCTTTGAATAGATACCTGCTTTTCCATAAAAAATCTGAGTACAGGTCTGACCAATACTGTCCACGTCACAAAACATGGCCGATGTGCGGGAATTTGGATCAAAGAAATCCTGATGAAATGATAAGGAGGTTCCCAGTAGCTGAGCAAGTCCCTGAGGACAACCGGAAGAATTATCGGGAGTCCACGTTTCCACACCACCCGCTCCATCAGGTAATTGCACTCCTGTGATTCGGATATCTTCCGCGAAAATACTCAGGTCACCAAAGTAATTCCAGTAACCGGGAGTGATCCAATTTGAAGATAAAGGAGTACTGGTGCCAGTGAGGGGAATGAAGTCGTAAAGTCTTTTGTAAGAAGCATCAGGTTTAAAGGTTCCCAACGTCACCTGCGCCCACTGATCATATATCTCAGTAGTATTAATGGGTGAAATCTCAACATAGTTTTGATCCCCGTCTGGGGTCACAGAATACCCCATTGTTTTTACTTCACCAAGCTGATCATCTGTGATGTACACTCTCGGCGGTAAAACTGGTGCAGCCTTAACCTGGTCATAAACGCGAAGGGGATCAAATCGCCCATTGTTTGCAGTTGCCACATCCAACAATACAGAACCATGAAAGTTGATTCTGGGGAAATCAAATTGACTCATAAAAAAGACATTTAAAATAAAAACTTATTACTTACTGAAAGGCCAATTCCTTTTCAGTCCTTTCCTTTTTCGACAAAATACATGTCTATCTCACCTTTGTTTTTAGCATCTACCTTACCCCGGTAAGTGCATATAAAATCATCTTTTATCAGGTTGTAGGTGCTTTCACTGATGTTTACTTTGCCAGCCTCGGAGCTCGACTCCATACGAGAGGCCACATTCACGGTGTCTCCCCAAATGTCATAGGCAAACTTTTTAATCCCTACAATCCCGGCAACTACGGGTCCGCTGTTTAAGCCTATTCTAATCTCAAAAAACGGCTTTTTACTTCTTTTGCGCTCTTTCTTGACTTTTTCTACAAAATCTCTGATTTCAAGAGCTGCTAAAACCGAGTCATGGGCATGGGTTTCCTTTGCCAGTGGAAGTCCTGCAGCGCACATGTAGCTGTCGCCAATCGTTTTTATTTTCTCAATCCCGTATTTGCTAATAATATTATCAAAAGCCCTGAAGTAAAAATCTATCTCCGCGACAAGTTTCTGAGAGGTAAGACCAGCGCTTAATTGGGTGAAATTTTTAAAATCTGTGAACAAAACAGTAACAATATTGTAATCTTTTGCCTTAGCAAAACCATTGGCCTTTAGCTCCTGAGTTGTCTCATAAGGCAAAATATTAAGCAAAAGGTTTTCACTAAGCTCTTTTTCTTTTTTCAGTTCCTGGGTTCTTTTTTCAACGAGACGCTCAAGAATTACATTTCGGTCTATTTGATTTTGCACTGCAGAAATCACTCCTCCGATTGCTTCAAGGATGTTTTGATGATAAGGTAAAATTCCCTTGTCTGTTTGAAGGATTTGAGACCTCCTTCCAGTGAAAATATATCCGAAGATTGCATCATCATGAATAATTGGTGACAAAATAAAGTGCAGCAATTCTAATTCTTCCCTCAATCTCAGGACGAATTCATCTTCAGTGGTCTCATGATTAAAAATTATGGCATTCTTTGCGTTAAAAAAATCTTCAGGAATGGAAATAATTTTTGCTAAAACCCCGGTGGTATTATACCCCCCAAAAGCCTTGAGGTATTTAGGTTGGTAGTGAAGCGCTTTATCCTGATAAGGCATCAGGATAAAGGTCACGTCCATCCTCAGGCGCACGTTGATACTCTCCGAAAGACCATCGAGCAATTCATCCATGCTGCTTTCAGCATCGATATCTTGTAACTCAGCGATTACCTTGAGTCCTTCACTCATTTGCAGCACGTCTTTGGTGAGGTCTGCATTTCTGTACTCAAGACCCATACAAGAACTGGACAATTTCTTGAGCCTTTCCTTGTAATAGTTTATTTCCTTCTGGGCTGATTCACTGTTTTCCGGGGAACTCATGGAGTTTTATTTTTTTTAAGTTTCCCCTAAAAGGCACAAAACACCAGTCCAATCAAGTGGCTGAAGGTGGTCGCCCACTTTTGCCACCTCTACTCCCGAATAAAACCCAGAAAAGGCCACATCTCCAATCGTACGTCTTACTTCTTCCGCATCTTCGAAATTCACACCTGAAAATGGTTTTGCCCGGCCTCCGCAATTGATATAAAATGAAAAAACGGGTTTACTCCCTTTCATTTTTTCTTTCAATTCAGCAACTGCAACTTCGATATAATCCGGTTCAAGATTTCTTTTCATTAATTGAACCTCTGTCCCATCTGTAAGATCAGGTTCAAACATGACCAAGGCTTGATGTTCCTCATCTACTGCCAAGGTAAGTCTGTTAGCATATTCACTTTCTTTGAAGTCGCTGAACTTGTCACCCCTGTTAACACCGAGGGTTACGTTCATTGCAAAATCCCTGATTTTAATTCCATGGTCCGGACCAAGAAGTTCGTCTATTACCTGAATAGCCGGCTGTCCGTCTATTTCCATTACTACAGGGCCTTGGGCCTTGGTAATAGTGATGTAATCGCTGCAAGGTTGACATCCGTGCAAAATGGCAGTTTCCATCTTACATTTCCCGGAGATTAAAATGCCTACCACATGCTGAGAATAAATATCATTATCGACAAACTGATAGCAAGTACTCAGCATCATGTCCGCCAAAAAGCCTCCCCCGGCAACTGACAAAGCCGAAGGGATATGCTGCTCCAAGGCTGCAAAAAGTGGCGTGGCAAAATTCAACATGGGAGGATTCTGCTGCTTACTCGAATCATAGAATACCAGCAATCCCTGGGCATCTTCAGGAAGTGAGGCCTTTATTTTTTTCCCCAGCTCGTCTCCGGATTTGTATTCATCCACATTCAATCCGCCTTGAGAAAAAACCTGAAATCGAATAGTGTCTGAACTGAAAATGGTAACACCTACCTCAAAGCCATCATAACCAATGAAACTTTCAGTAATAATTCCGAATGAAGAACCTCCGGCCTTTGGAGTATCCGGAAGAATTTCATTCACTCCTCGAATAAATTCCTGGGGACTGTGCTTACCTCCGCAGAAAACCAGGGCGAAATCCGCCCTTTCTATTTTTCCTTTAAATAATGCCTGAGAAGCGGCTTCTTTGCCTGCAGCAAAAGAATTAGTCTGATTACTTGACCCGACTCCAATTTTTGTATTCATGGATAAAAATTGTTTTATTGATTGATTAGAAATTGATTTTTCCTCTGAAAAATTACATCCGAATATAAAAATATTCCAAGAATTCCACTTCCATTTTGTTTTAAATAGTTAATTAATTTATTAAAAAATCTCTCCGAAAACCACACTCGATAAAAAGTCATTTTTAAGTGCCTGCTAAACCAGTGAAAGGACATTTTAACTTTGCTTTCCTCCTCGCTCCAAACCTTCCTGTCCATGATTTTTTTTCTTCGAAACCTGCGTCAAAAGCTTCTTCAGCAAAATCAAGTAACTCGCTACCTGGCCTATGCGGCGGGTGAAATATTTCTGGTAGTGATCGGGATTTTGATTGCTTTGCAGGTGAATAATTGGAGTGAAGAGCGCAAAAGCCGAAAAGCGGAAACCAATTTTTATTCCGCGCTTTTAGATGATCTTGAAAAAGATAAAGCCAAAATCGATCAGCTCAATAAGTTTTATAGTCACCGTATTGAGGTTTTAACCTGGTTATTGGCCCGGGTGAGAAATCCCGAAATTCCGATAAATGGGCAGGAGTTCGGTCAAAATGTTGAACCCCTTTACTACAATGAAACGGCTATCAGCTTTGATGCCACCTTCGATGCATCCAAAAGTTCAGGCGCTTTTAATCAGTTTAAAAACAAAGCGCTGTTGAAACAGATGATCCAATACTATTCTGAATTTAGGCCGATTGAAGATGTGATGAATTCCACCTTAAGCTTGATCGAAAATAGATTTGAACCTTTAATGGCTCCTCTTCCTAAAAGTTATTTATCGGGCAATTCATCCGCTTTGGTTATTGCAGAAGGTGGAAACAAATTCTTTTATGAGCATTTGAGTCAGGTCCTAGATGAACGCAACATTAACCCTGATCCAGTCATTCAGGTCTTTATGCAAAAGCCGGAGTTTGAATCTTATTTGGTTGGTGACTTGGGAAGAGCTTTTCACTCCATCGCCCGGTTGAAAAATAGGCTAGATCAAATTGATAGTTTACAAAGCGAAATTAACCTGTTTCTCTATGATTAGCTTTTTTCACATAATCCGCCAAAAACTTCCGTTGGAAAACCAAGGAAATTTCTGCTTTTCTCCCTATTAAATTTCCTTCCCGCTTATCAGATCAAAAACTCTCCTTTCGCTTTTAAGTGAGTCAGGACTTCCATTTATTCGAAGGGAAGACACTTCACTTCATCCCCCTTTTTTTTGCCTGAATCGCTTTACTTCCAAAATCCTCGTGGAAAAAAGAATATCGGTTTTGGACAATAGAACCCATCATTCGTCCTGACTGACTTTTATTTCCACCTGAATATCTGGAGCTTATATCTCATATTTTAAAAGATTTTTCAGTTTATCTAACCAATCAATCCAATTATGGAAAATTTAAAAGCAACGTTGGCTTTGGCAATTGTGCTGCTGCTAACACCAATGATTTCCAAGGCCCAGGAAATGGCCGTAACTATGGAATTTCAAAATGCAGCAAAAGCTATGGAGGTGGTTCAAAAATACACAAAAGCTCTTCAGGCCGGGGATGTAGCCACCATGAATGCCCAATTCGCTCCAGGTGCGATGATTTATGGATTAGGCGGAGGCTTGGACTCTCTCACAGTTGCCCAGCACAGAGAGTATTACACCGCTAGTACCACTAATTACAAGCACAGCCTTTCCGGAGAGCTGTATCTGCCGGTTAAAGTAACCAACAACTGGAATGAAGGTGAATGGATATTGTCTTGGGGAACAAATACCCTTACCAATAAGGCAACAGGTAAAACAATAGCGGTTCCTTATCATACAGCCTCCACTGTGGTGAATGGTAAAATTACGTTTATCCGGTATTGGTATGACATGTTGAATATCCTGGAGACTCAGGGATTCACTATTACCCCACCTGCAAATTGAGTGAACCAAGGATTTCTAAAAAACACCTTGCCTTTGGCGATCTTGAAATCGCCAAAGGCATTTTTTTATCTTATGAAGCAAAAATTGTAAGTGGGGATTTTACTATATTTTTTTACGAAAACCCAAAAAAAACTACCTGACCATCAAGGAATTGACTTTTTCGGAAATCACGAAATCAAACCTTATTGAGCATTTTGTGCAAGTCTTCTTTGTATTGTTTACCAATCGGGATCAGCTTTCCTTTCACCTCCACAAAGGATTCTGCCACTGCGTCGAGCTTGGAAAAATTAACCACAAAAGATCGATGGATACGGATGAAATGCCTTGGGTCGACCTTATCACAAAGCTTGGCCAATGGACTTACAATTAAGTAAGTCTGGGTTGTAGTTGTGATTTTACAATAATTCCGGTCAGCTTCAACGTAAAGAATATCGTCCAGCATCACTTTGATTAATTTATTCTGATTGCGGATAAAAATCCTGTCTTCCTGCGAATCCACGAATGTGTCCTCCACCGGGACATTCGCTCGTTTTTCTTTTACTTTATCCTCGACCAAAGCAATGGTTCGCTCCAGATTCAGGTTAGTAAATGGTTTTGCAATAAAGGCAAACGGATGAGTCTCTTTAGCTTTTTGGAAGGTGGAGTCATCCACATTTGCCGTGAGATAGATAAGCGGAATATCGAGATACTTTCGAATAGCATGCGCAACATCGATGCCAGTCGAAGGTCCTTTGAGCTGGATATCCATCAGGATCAAATCGGGCTTGGTTTCCATTGCATGAAGAATCGCTGCTTCTGCTTTGGTTTCTATTCCGGTCACTTCATAGCCCAGATTGGATAGTTGCAAACTGATATTTGCTGCGATGATCATGTCATCCTCCACAATCAAAATACGGGTTTTCTCCATCACGCTGCTTTGTTGATTTGAAATTCAAAACTCACTTCTGTACCTTTTTGAGATATCAGGGTCATTTTACCATCGAGCTGCACGGTCAGCAGACGGATCAACTCACTCCCAAAACCTGACCCCAGGATTTCCGGGGGTTGAGACATTCCTATTCCATTGTCAGAGACAATGAGGTGCAAAAAGCTTCCTTTTTCCAAAAGACTGACGCCTATTTCGCCAGGCGTGTTTTCCGGAAATGCATATTTCAGGGAATTGGAAATCAGCTCATTGACGATCAGTCCAATCGGAATTGCCCAATCAACATCCAGTTCAATTGGGTCCATTTGAGTGGAAAATCGAATCCTTCCTGAAGCATCAAACGTGTCAATGATGTAATTTCCAAGTCCTTCAAAAAAATCTTTCATCTCAATTGATTTCATATTTTGACCTTGATAAAGCCGCTTATGAATCATTCCCATGCTATGAACCCGATTTTGAGTTTCTTCCATGATGGCCTGAAACTCCCTGCTTTCAATTTTAGCACTTTGCAGGGAAAGGAGACTGGAAATGGTTTCCAGGTTGTTTTTTACCCGGTGATGAATTTCCTTGAGCAAAAATTCCTTTTCCAGATTCTTATTTTCTAAAAGCTGACTGTATTTCTTTTTCCGAAGAAAAATCCGATAAAGCACGAATAGAAACACAAGCAAAAACCCTGATAAAATCAGGATAAATACCTGCATAATTTTGTTTCTGGCAAGTTGGGCTTCCTGCAGTTTGATGGTGCTTTCTTTTTGAGTAAGCTCCATTTGGGTTTGCAAAAAAATCATCTGTTCATTAGCCTTGTCGGTGAATACTTCTTGGCTGAGCTGATCGTACTTGCGGGTAGCATCCAAGGCTTTGGCAAATTGTCGACTTCCTTCCAGAGCTTTACTCAATTCCAAATAGACCAAACTCAGGAAATACTTATCCCCAAAATCCGTTGTTGCTGCCTGAATGCTTTTTTCTAAAAAATCTGCTGCTTCGGGAAAATTTCCGGCGGCATTACTGGCCTTACCAAGAGATAAATAGGAACGCACGACCATGAAACCATTTTCTAAAAGCTCTGCATATTTCAGGGCTTCCATTCCTGAAGAAATCGCAGCCTGAAAGTCCCCTTTTTGGGCGTAGAGCTCTGAAAGCGCAATATGGGTATCGCTCAGATTATTGTAAAAACCGTATTTCTCACCGATTTGTATTGATTTTTCAAAATACTTTTGAGCTTCTTCAAGCCTGTTGAGCTGGACAAGATTATTCCCTACCACATGAAGCGTGAAGTCATAATCCAGGTCATTAATCCCTCTTTCTTCAAAAATCGCGATGGATTTAAGGCCGTATTCAAGTCCAATCTCAAATTTCTTCTGCTTCCAAAAAAGGTTGCTCATATCAGAATAGGCCATTGCCATGGCTTTTTGGTCTCCGTAAGTTTCCCCGATTTTTAGAGTTTTGGCAGCAAAGTCAAAAGCCTCTCCAAGGTCTCCACGCCTTTCGTAGACATAGCCAAGGTTGGTATAAAGCAGCCAGCTTTCTTTTTCGGGAATTTTTGAGATGGCATTTTTAAGAATTAATTCAGCCAACTCCAGATCCTCCATTCTGAGCAAAATTGCCCCTTGGGATACCTGAAGCTTTCCTTGCCAGTAACTATTGTTCCGGTCAGTTGCTTCGTCCAGACCTTGGTTAATAAACTTGAGAGCTTTATTAAGATTTCGGGTGTGGTAGTAATAACCCAGATCGTTTAAAATCCGCAATCTCAGCAAAGAATCTGAAGTAATCTGGGTCAAAGAATTTTCTAATTCAACCAAGTATTCCGGACCAAAATTATCGGTATCCACGAAGACCTCTTTGTATTGGAAAAGTCCATTCTTTTCTAGTATCTGAGCTTGAGCCAGATCCTGGTTTAAAATAAATAGAAGGATAAAAAGTCTCTTCATAAGATAAATGTAACAAAATATAAGATTTTGAAAGCCACATTTTTGCAGTTCAAACAAGCCGGGGAAGTATTACAGCCATTTCGGACAGTATAAGCATCTATTCGTCCTGCATCTCTTTTTTTACCCTTTCTCTGAATCCAAATTGGAAAGAAATAATCCAAATTCATATGAAAAATCTTTTTAAAAACTTGGTAAAGGCAGTTATGTGTACCGTCTTTATCCTTACCACAGCTATTGTTTGCCTAGGCCAATCGGAACCCTTAGGCCCACTCATGTCCGTGACGGAATTTACGATCAAACCGGGACATGATTTACAATTTCAGGAAGGGGTAAAAGCATGGAAAGCATGCTATCTCGCTGAAAAAGGAGAATGGACCTGGAGAGTTTGGCAGAGACAACAGGGAGAAGGCAATGTTTATATACTCGCCTCAGATATGCCCAATTGGGCTGAAATGGATAAAACCGATCCTGTCGGCAGCAAATGTGCTGCGTTAGTCACTTCCATGATTGATCCTCATATTGAAAAAGCAACCAGTCATGTCACCCGGTTACTTCCCGCTGTAAGTAATAATACTCCGACAACTGATGAATTGATCACAGTTGGGTTTTATGAACTCAACCAAACCGATGGCTATAAATTTCTTCCGGCAGTAAGGGAGCTTACAGCGAGTCTGGAAAAGGCAGAAGGATCCAAAAGAGGGTATTGGTACAGCTGGCTGACCATGAGTCCAGACAGCCCAAATTACCATGTCGTAACACCTTATAAGAATTTTGCGGCGATGGATGTCGCCAGAGATTCTGTATGGGAAGTCTACGAAAAAGAACATGGAAAAGAAAAAAGGGATGCTTTGCAAACCCAATTCAGGTCGTCCCTTAAAAATGTCTGGACATATCAATACAAACTGAATTTGGATATGAGCAGGCCTGTCAAATAGCCAAATCAGGAATCAACCAACTACGATGAAGATATGAGCTTGGAAGCTTCTAAGGCGATGACCGATGAAGCAAAAGTCTGATGACCAACAAGAAAGTCTCACAAATTGGAAAACTAAAAACATGAAAATTTTCATCTTAATACCAGTAATCTTAACAATGCTAATTTCTTGTGACAGAAAACAGCGTTATACCCAGCAATCCGCCGAAATCGAAACTATCAAATCCATCATCGGTAACTATATCAACGGTGAATGGGAAGCTTATCAATCCCATTACGCAGAAGGTGCCCAAATCTTCTTCAATACTACCGAGGATAATCCTGCAACTATTCAAGAAATCATCGCTCAACAAAAAATGGAATTGGAAGGAATGTCCTCTTATACCATTGACCGCGAAGGAGAAGCTGTGGAAATGGTAGTGGATGATAAAGGTGAGACTTGGGTAAATTATTGGAGCGTTTGGAAAGGGACTTTGACTGCCAATGGTAAAACCTACGAAACCCCGATTCACATCACCTCGCAGTTTGTGGATGGGAAAATCGTAAAAGCATTTGGCTACTGGGATAATGCTCCACTCCAATTGGATGGAATGGCTTTGCAGATGGCCGCTGAAAAAGCAGCCTTGGAGGCAGCAAAAGAGGAAAAATAAAGCAATTTTTTTACTACCGGGGAGCGCTCAATTAAGGGGTATTTAGTTTGCTTCCCGGTTTACTTTTTTATCTGGATTATGCCAAATTTTTGTCATGAGAGTTTTCAATTTCCTCCAATGCCAAACAAATCTCCTTTATTCCAGGAAGGTTTTTGGGAAGTTTGAGCAATAGAATAACTGATTAGGAAATTTAGCTGGACGTAAGTTTTGGCAGCGGTGAAATTGAAAATCCCATCCATTCCATCTGCTGGTTTATGGTAGTATTTGGCTCTCCATTCTTTTACAAAAGCATCTAAGTTAAATCCAAGAACATTGGTTTTGTTACCGTATTTGATATGCAAAGAAGGCACTCCATTCATGACGAAGCTGTATTGATCGCTTCGCACAAATCGGTTTTGCTCGGGCTCAGGATCTTTTTCCACCTCCAATTTCAGATAGTCTGCGGCAAATTTGACATTTCCCATGATGCTGGAATGCTCCGCTCCCAAGGGTACAATTGATAGAAGCGGTGCAATTACCGAAGGCATATCTGTATTTACATTCGCAATAATTGAGGATCTGGGTACGGTCGGATTGGCGGCAAAATAGGAAGAGCCAACCAGCCCCATTTCCTCAGCGGTGACCATCACGATCAAAATTGATCGCTTAGGCCGTGCATTTCCCGATTTGTAAATTCTGGCAATCTCCAATAGTGAAGCAACACCGGAAGCATTGTCATGAGCTCCGTTGTAAATGGAATCTCCATCGACCGGGGTTCCTATTCCAATATGGTCAAGGTGAGCGGAATGAACCACATATTCACTTTTCAGTTTAGGATCAGTACCGGGAATCATGCCTATCAAATTGTAGCTTTCAAACTCGGTGTGTGAATTTGAATAACTGGCGGAAAAAGTAAAAGGAAACTCAAAAGATGAGTTTTTCATAACCTTAATATCAGCTAAGACTTTATCCAGATTTTTTCCGGAATTCAAGAAAAGACCCGTAAGGAAGGATTTGCTTCCATTTAGAGCAAAGCCCAGATTCCCTACGAAACCCCGGCCATAAGCAGTGATTTTTTCCGGATTCAGGGCCACATTAGACTGAAGGGTTGGATTGGGATTGGTGAATGGCAATCTTGGATTAACTAGGATCACGCCGATAGCTCCTTTGGAAAATGCCGTGTTCATTTTATTCCCCGGGCTGGTAAAATGCGAAACCAAAGTGGAAGCAGGGATTCCATCCGGCACTCCCGCGACCATCACCAGCACTTTTCCCTTCAGGTCGATTCCTTCGTAATCGGAATATATGCCCGGAATGTCCACTCCATATCCGACAAAGACCAAGGTACCTTCCCCTGATGCTTTTGAAAGCATGGGATGTGGCACTGGTTGGAAATCCTTTGCAAATATCAGAGAATCCACATTACCGCTTTTATCCTTCAAGACTGCCTTGGCAGATGAATTATTCACTACAGTTTTCCTTAAAATCAATTTTTGAGTATACAATCCTGGATCTCCTCCGGGTTGGATACCCATCTTTTGGAACTGATCGATCACATAATCCACTGCCATTTGATAACCTTCCGTGCCGGGTAGTCGACCTTTCAGTTTGTCATCGGCGAGGTAGGCAATGTGGTTTCGAATTGTTACCGTGTCAATTTGATCCATGGCTCGTTTGACCGAACCGGGGACGGATACTTTTTGGGAAAAAGCCTGAACAGAGATCAGGAGGAGCAACAGGGAAAGGTATTTATTCATTTCAAAATTTGGGTTTTGAGAATAGTTGAAGAAAGATCTCAAAATATCCATCAATACTGGTTATCAACTCAAGTAAATACAGATTTGATTTAAAAACTACTTATTCTAATTAGCCAGGGATTCCGAATATTGAATTGATTGGAAAAAACTTGAAATTTTTGGCAAAAAATTCAATTGGGTTCAAGAAAAAATAATTTATTTTTAATTACTGTTTTGAAATAATTCATTGCAAAAATGAATTTAATTAAGTCTGAAATTTTGGGATACTTTTCATTGTTTTTTCATTGATGTGAATGGATTATTGAGGCAGCGGTATAATTATCATAATTAAATTTTTAACCTAAAACTTTTAAAATCATGAGAAAATTAACAGCAATCCTATTCTTGGGAATGATTCTTTATTCCTGTACAGAAACTGAAAAACCAGACCAGTTAAACTTGGAAGAGAAAAATGAACATTCAAGTGCATCAGGTTTTGATGGCAAAGAGGTAATCCAAATTCCATCTCAAGCTCCAAAAGGAAATCCTGAAAATGCCATGATCATGGCTTCTTTTACACCTATCGAGGATGTGTCTGGAGATTACACTACAGAAACTACCCTTCTTGACATGTCCGGAATTCCTTGCTTCACAGATCTAACTAGTGTGACAGATGGATTTTTAACATTGGATTTTGACAAGACCATGAATAAAAGACAGCCTGATAATGGTGCGTTTACATGCGGGTGGAATGGAACTTTTGGAAATTTCCCTGAAGTTGAAGGCCCAAATCCACATATTTTATATTCAAACGGACAAAATACTGTTTCGATTTCGCTTTCAGTTCCAGTAAAAACGTTCGGATTTGAAATAAAGGCAAATTTATTTGGTGGTCCTTTTGAATATCGAGTGGACTTTTATAGTGAAGGAAATTTGATAGGTTCAATAAATGAATTTCTAAATGCTCCATTCTTGGGAA
>JAQSDM010000011.1:576078-630252 GCA_029945945.1 Algoriphagus sp.
ACAACAGATGCAAGCTTTGACTATGTCATGATACAAGCAATAGATAATTCTCTGGGCTTTGCAATTGGTCAATTCCGTTATACGGAAAAAAATCCATTCACCGTTGACGTCAAACCTGATAGCTGCGAGAATCCGGTGAATGTATATTCCAATGGAGTGATTCCGGTAGGTATTTTGGCCTCAATGAACTTGGATGTGAATGACATTGATCTGTCCACTGTCCGATTAAACGGAGTTGCTCCACAAATGTCCAACATTTCTGATCTTGGTGGATTCTACGAAAAGGAAGAAGCTTGTGATTGTTATCCCACCGATTATGATGGTGTTATGGACTTAGATCTGAAATTTGACACCCAACAAATAGTCGCCACTTTGGGTGATGTTTCAGATGGTGAAAAAGTTAAGGTTTCCCTTTCATTTGATACCATGGATGGAAAATCCTGGACAGGAGAGGATTGCATCTGGATTATCAAGAAAAAAAGAGCAAGGTAATTCCTTATCAGAAGTCAACAGAAAAGTATTCCATATTAGCGCCAAACGAACTAGTAAACTGCTGGACTTTAATAAGTTCAGCAGTTTTTTAATTTATGGAAAGGAGTCAATTGGCAGTCAAGTCCAGACCAAAAAACCAAGCTGAAAACAATCGCCAGGCTGAGAATTTATAGAAGGTGAAAAGAGAAACATGGTAAACCAGCAAAAGTCCCAAAACGATCAGAAATACATCTTTTCGCTTGTGTGTTTTCCAGTCCCAGATAGCAAGCCCGATTACAATCAGATCAGCCAGCAAGAATCCAAAAAAAGGGACAACTGGAAATCCTTCCAGTTTTGGGGCAAAATTCACCAACCCGGGAATGTAATTGTAGATAATCCGATCTGTCAATGGAGTGAACATTGGGAAAATCGTGCACACCATGTAGCGGGCGTGGGTGAATCGGTCTTTTCTGAAAATCATCCCCAGCCCATAAATGATCACCAAAACGATGGTGGCATTTACCATCAGAGCCATGGAAAGGTAGGTGCCCAAATCTTCCATTTCACTTTTCTTGAGCGTAGCATGAATCAAAAGAATCGTGGATATCACCAAAATTGGGAATATCAGGTAAGACGCCTTTCCCAAGAGTTGGTGCAAATGATACTTTTTAAATCGGATCAGTAAGGCCTGTGCAATCAGAATGAGACACCAAAATGTCATAAATATGCCATGGAAATGGACATAAAAAGACATTGGGTTGCCAGGAAGGGAATAGTAACTGCCCCAAAAAGCCAATAGCGCAAAAGCAAAGAAGCCTATTAGATATACAGCACTTCTCTGGTATAAAAACTGGTTAATATTCATGTTTTTTGGCACCGGAATTTTCTTTTTCAGATTTCATTTTTCCTTCTCTCATAACTGGTGTCCCCACCGATCTCTTAAGCTCTATACATTCAAACTTCAATCTACCCATTCTTAAAACTCTTATCCGGATGAGCCGGATACTGAGAAACAGGTCTTGAATCGGCTTTGCTCAATTCTTTCAAATGCTCAATCGCTGCTTCCAATTGAGTGTCAATCCGTCAAAAGTCATGTTGGGTTGATTGATCAACCGATCCTTGGCACGGGTTAGTGCATTTATCGTCTCCACACAGGCGTCGACACGAGAAATGAAATTGATGCGAGGAAGGGGTATTGATTATTTATTTTTCGTAGCCTGCTCTTTCTCGTATGATATTTTTTGTTGCTTTAACAAATAGTGATGAATAGCCTCCACATCTTCTTCACTTAGCGAGTTGCTGAAATTAGCCATTCCGTTTTCTGAAAGAATTCCCTTCAATACAATTTCATTAAACTTCATGTGTTTGGCCTCCGTCATCTTGGAAAGATCCGGATGTTGGGAAAGATGCATATCACCAAAATTGCCATGACAGGTAATGCAGTAAAATTCATAAAGCGTTGCCCCTTTCTCCAATAATCCAGTTTTGATTTCAGTAGCCGGAGGAGTAGGTGTCTCAAGCTTCTTTTGTTTTGGCGGAAGCGGTGTTTCAGCGCCATCTAATTTAAAAGTGAGTATTCGGCCTTTGTTTTGGTATTGAAAGATAACCGCATCAGGCAGATAACTATAGGTCTCTGCTCCACCGTAGCCAGCCATGACTGAAATATATTGTTCACCATCAATGGTGTATGTAGTGGGTGCGGCCATTATACCTGTACCGGTAAAAATTGATTTGAGTTTCGCACCTGTTTTAGCATCGTGTACATTCAAATATCCGGTGCGTGTGCCTTGAAAAACCAAGTCCGGGGTAGACATGATTCCACCATCGGGTCCTCCTTCAGTAAATTTCCAAACTACTTTTTGTTGAACCGGATCATAAGCCATCAAACTTTCTGATCGGAGCGTGTCCTCGGCGCTCTTGATTTGGTCCGCCACATTCTTTTTGAACTTATACATGTTGGCATAATCCAGATTGGTGTTGTCCACATCAGGCAACCACTTGTAGGTATCAAAACTTTTAAAAACCTGCGGCACTGCCCGCTCCGGAATATACACCAACCCGGTGGAGGGATTGAACGACATCGGTTGCCACACATGACCGCCACCCAAATACGGCACTACTAGTTTAGGCTCTTTATCATACCACTGACCTTGTTCCGTCAATACAGGCCGACCGGTTTTCAAATCCACATGACTTGCCCAATTCACCTTCGTATATTTTTCAGCGGAGATCAATTCGCCTGTGGCGCGATCCAAGACATAATAAAATCCGTTCTTGGGTGCCATCATCAATACCCTTCTTGCACTTCCATTGATATCAAGATTAGCCAACACAATATTTTGCGTAGCGGTGTAGTCCCAGATTTCACCGGGTGTCGTCTGATAATGCCACACCATCTTTCCGTTGTCGGGATTGATGGCGATGATAGAAGAAAGAAACAAATTATCTCCACCTTCAGGACTGCGAAACCAAATCGGGTACGGTGTTGAGTTGCCTGTACCGATGTAAAGCAGATTGAGCTCGCGATCATAAGCCGATTCGCCCCATACCGTTCCTCCCATACCGGAAGGCCATTGTGAATTGGGATCCCAGGTTTTAGCAGCCATTTCCATCTCTTCACTTTCATGACCCTTTGCGGGATCTCCGGGCACAATCCAGAAGCGCCACTTTTGTTCTCCGCTTTTCAAATCATACGCGGTCACGTAGCCACGCACTCCATATTCTCCACCGGAATTTCCTATCATTACAATATTCCCAGCAACTTGTGGCGGACTTGTAATGGTATAAGCCTTCGTGCGATCAGTAAATGTATCTACACGCCAAACTTCTTCTCCGCTTTGAGCATCCAGACTAACCAGATAACCATCGAGCGTGCCTACATAAACGCTACCCTCCCACACGGAAACACCGCGATTCACCACATCGCAGCATGCTCTCCGTCCGTAGGATGCATCTACTTTTGGTTTATAAGCCCAAAGTTCTTTTCCGGTTTTTGCATCCAATGCATATACGGCACCCCATGCACCTGAAGTGTACATAATTCCATCCACCACAATCGGAGTTGCCTCCAAACCGCGCGGCACAGTGCCGATGTACGTGCTGGCATCATACTCCCATGCAAATCCGAGATCCTTTACATTCTCTTTGTTGATTTGATTCAGCGGAGAATAATGCTGCATCATCTGGTTGCCACCCAACGTGAGCCAGTCCTTCGAATCCTGGTTAGCTAATCGATCATAGTCGATCCAACCTTTTGGCTTCTCTTGCTTACAAGATGAAACCATAAAAAAAGCAAATAGGAAAACGTATGTAAAACTTTTCATAGGAATAAGGGCCTGTATGAGTATAAGTTAGCAATTAGGATTTGAAGAATCATGCACTTAATTCACTTGGCACTTTGCAATCAAAAAAAAGCCTTCGTGCCTTTTTGTATCATAGTTCCTTGATAGTATAAACGAATCCTTGCAAGTAAAATCAGATTTTCAGACCGGCTTATTCCTATTCATAAATGGCAAGTTTCTGATACCTAGTGTCGGGTTACACCGCCAGGGCCAGTGTAATAGCCGACCTATTTTTTATCAATTTTTCCCATTCTTAAAACTCTTATCCGGATAAGCAGGAGGCACCGGTACTGTTCTAGGATCTGTTTTAATCAATTCCTTCAAATGCTCTATCGCTGCATCCAATTGAGCATCTTTTCCTTCGAAAGTAGCCTTTGGCAGGTTGATCACTTCGATGTCAGGGACAAAACCCACACCTTCGATCAGCCATTCTACTCCTTGGACGGTGTCCTCACCGACCAATTTCTCACCATAGACCCCGTTCATCGGAGCCCGTGCAACGCCGTTATCCGTCAGGGTATTTACGCCGGAAAGCCAAACTTCACCTCCCCAGGTTCGGGTACCGATAGCTTTACCCATTCCCAGCCTGCGAAATCCTTCAGCAAAAGCTTCCCCATCTGATGCAGTGAACTCGTCAACCAGCAAAACCAAATGCCCCCGGAAAGCATATTGCATATTCCAGGTAGGATCCCCTGCTCGGCTTTTAAAGTAGAAAAAGACTTCACGCATCAGTTTTTCCAGAATAAAGGAATCAATATTCCCTCCCCGATTTTGACGGACATCTATCACAAGTCCGGCTTTAGTAAATTGAGGGTAAAAATCCCTATACCATTGCCCGATGTCATTCCCGGTCATAGCCCTTAGGTGAACATATCCGATTTCTCCACCGGATTTTTCTTCGGCTACCAGGCGTCGGGTGTATTCCCATTCATTGTATCGAAGATTTGTTTCATCTGCGCTTGACATGGGTTGAATGATCCGATCACCTTTTTCAGCTCCATTGCTTCCCAGAACTTTTATTCTCACTTGTTTTCCTGCCTTATCTCTCAGCAGGTAATTCAAATCCGGCGCATCAGACAGCGCTACCCCATCGATCTGGGTAATCACATCTCCTTCGGAAATATTCAAGTCAGGATGTGCCAAAGGAGACATTTCATCGGGATAGTCCGGGTCGCTGAGAAAAATATGATCAATTGTGTAGCCTTTCAATTTTTCATTTTTTGAAAATCTTCCGCCAAGCATTCCAAATTGAATTTGATCTTCTCCGTTCCTTAAATCCCCACCATTTACTGAAGTATGGAGTACACTTAATTCTCCAATAAGCTCGCCCATGACATCCGAAAGCTCCCTCCGCGTCGTCACTCGATCCACCAAAGGCAGATATTTTTCATACATCGCATCCCAATCCACACCATGCATATTGCTGTCGTAGAAATAATCGCGCTCCATCCTCCACGCATCTGTGTAGATCTGCTTCCAATCTTCTCTGGGATCAATTGAAAACTTCCAACCACTGAGGTCCAGCTTGCTTTTGGACAAATCTGTAACGGGGGAAGTTCCCAGTTCCAATACATGGTGACTGGATCCATTCTGGAGGATAATGTATTTGCTGTTTTGCGAGGCGGTATAGTTTCGGGCATTGTCCACAAAGATTTTGGGCTCAGGCTTCTCCCCGATCAGAGCCATCATAATTGGAGTCTTATCGATTCCTGATGCTCCCCCTCCCGAATAAACACTCAATCCGGGACCGGTGACATGATAGTATAGCGCTTTTTCGGTAACCAGCAGATTCTTGTAGTTACCAGCAGGAATTGGTACTTCCCGTACTCTCTCCGGCAGTCCTTCTTCATCTATTGATACGGTCATTGGGCCATCCCCTTTTTTCTCTTCGGCAGGCTTCAGTTCGTTTTTAGGTTGAAAAGGAGAAACCAATCCTTTTTTCAGTCCAATCTGATAGATCTTTATCTGCTTTTCCCAGAATGGCTCCGGCTGTCTTGGACCCCAAGGGGCACCAATTAAAGACTGAAAATTCCTGTCTGACATAAAGTAGATCCACTTTCCATCAGGACTCCACTGGGGATTCATGCTGTTGGTACGATCGGAAGTAAGCGGGATTCTTTTTCCTGTTTCAGGATTGAAAATAAAAAGCTGCATAAAAGTATTGGAGGCAGATTGTCCAAAAGCCAGCCATTTGCTATCGGGAGACCAGGACATCGCCGAATTGATATCCTCATTGTTGGCATTTGCTTTTACCTTTTTTCCTGTAGCTACATCCTGAATCCAGAGGTCATTGTTCAGGTCATAATAAGCCAGTCTTTTCCCATCCGGAGAAGGCAAAAGACCAAATCGTAAGGTTTTACCATCAGTGCTGAGCTTTTTACCCTGGTCCAAACCCAAACCTGAGTATTGGTGAATCTCAAACTCTCCACTCTCGTCTGAAAAGGTCAGAACATCTTTTCCATCACTGGAAAAAACCGCGTTTCGATAGCGAACTCCGTCTTTCATACTTAGCCGGACAGTTCTTCCTTCTTTCGCAGGAAAGACAAAAACCCTTCCCCGGGCAGTCAAAGCTACTTTTTCACCATCATTGCTCAGCGCAACATGGGTGATGTAAGACTGAGGATCATCCACCCACTTTTCCCGAAGTTGATCAAAGTCGGAAGTCAGCGTAACTGCAATTCGCGCACTCGTTCCACTCTTCAAGTCCATCCTGTGAAGATCTGCCCCTGCCCGATAAACCAGCGTATTTCCCGAAAGTGCAGCTTCTCTTACGTCAAAGTTTCCCTCTTTGGAATGCTGCTTTAAATCTGTCCCTTCCGGTGTCATAGACCAGACATTCTGAATCCCGTCTCTGGAGGAAAGGAAATAAACCCGTCCATCGTGAAAAACCGGATGATGGTCCTCTCCCTTGTAATCAGTGGTGAGTTTGACCGCTTCTGCGGCTCCCGAAGTATACTTCCAAACCTGTCTGGCGGTACCGCCTTCATACCGTTTGGTTACATTATTATGAAAAGTAGGCCGTACAAAAAAGTAGGTGTCACCTGAATCATTAAAGCTTCCCTCAGCCGCCATATCCAAAGGTAAAAGCATCTTTTCTCCGTTTTCAATATTCACCAAAACTGTATTCAGACGAGGCATTGTCGAGTATTGATTGGTGACGTATGCGAGTTCCTTCGGTGATTTCCAATCCGTGGGAATTGAAGCGGCAGGCTCGTAAGTGAGTCTTTTTGGCAGTCCTCCGGAAATCGGCATCATATAAACTTCAGTTGGCCCTTCATAGGAAGCTGCATAAGCCACCCATTTTCCGTCAGGAGAAATCTTCGGAGACATCTCATCCCCAGTATGTGTTGTCAACCGGATTGCTTCTCCTCCACTTAAAGACACTTTCCAGATATCGCCCTCTGCCACAAATACCACAGTATTTTCATGGATATCCGGGTGCATGAAATAGCCGGGAAGGTTTTGAGCAATCGAATTGACTGTCAAAAAAACTGACAAAATCAGAGGTAGGAATATTTTCATAAAACGAGGAGCAGAGTAATGAAAACTACAAATTGGTTGAGGGTAATTAGTAATGGAATTTGAATATATTCATAAAAACTAATTCCCTGAAAATTAGAGAAGGCTTGAAAATATTTTATTATACATCTTATAGAATGAATCGATGATTTCATTTTTTAGAAAATTCCGTCAAAACTTGCTGGAGCAAAATCGTGTCACACGTTATTTAGCCTATGCTATAGGAGAAATTGTTCTGGTTGTAATAGGTATTATGATTGCCCTTTATTTTAATACTCAAAAGCAGTTGAGAGAAGCTCACGAGTTTGAGTTGACAATGCTTCAGGAAGTTTATAATACCATAGAGGATAATGAGCAGCTTTTCAGAATGCAACTCCATCGGCTTGAGGAAACAGACACTGCAATTCATCAGTTTTTAGAGGAGTTGGAAAAGCCCGATCCTATTGAGGACTCACTTTATCGCTATTTCGACGATATCCGCGCCTCCAGATTTACCTACAATCGAGGGTCATACGATGCTCTGAAATCCGTTGGTCTGGACAAAGTTTCCAGTGATTCTCTTCGGGGGAGGCTTACGAGTTTCTTTGATGGAAATATTCTTCGAACAGAGGAATTGATTATGCTGGTGTATGAGCGTCCGATGGATGAAGCCCAAAGAAGGACTGATAAACTGTATCAGGGTCATGTGAAAAAAGAACCGGGAGGTCTTACCTATATGGAAAGAGTTCTTAAACCTGGCATTGATTGGAAAGACCCTGAAATATTGAATGCCGTCTCGTTAAGAAGCCAGGCAGGAAGAAGCGCTATCGCCCGGGTCAATCGGCTGATAAATGAAAGCAAAAGCCTGAAGGAAATTCTTGAGATTGAACTTGGAATCCCAAAAAGCACGGAGGAGTAGAACTGCCCGGTCAGCCTTTTCTCTGAATTTCGTGAAAACTAATTTATACTTAAAAGGTATTATCGGAAGTCTTTAATTTCAATTTATTTTCATTTTTTATGGTATTCAGAATTTTTTATAGGCTGATAGGATTTTTTCAGTACTTTGAAGTCGCCAACTGTTAAAACCTCGAAATTTAAGGAGGTCGTTTAACATCATAATTTTTAGTGACCATTATCGGTTATTCCTCTGAAAATTTTTAAGGGGAAAGCATAGTGTCTTAAATCTTTCCTTTGATGAATAGTAAAGAAAACATCCTGAGTATTTACCCCAATTTAGGCTATTGGCTGATGCTCTTTATTCTTTCCGTATTTGGAGGATTCTATCATTCCTATTTTTCGGTTTTTCTTGAGCCACATCCTTCATTAATCCACTTCCATTTCATTTTTATGTCCATCTGGCTGGGAATTGTGATTGCCCAGCCTCTTCTGATCCGATATAAAAAACTCGCTGTTCACCGAAAAGTAGGAAGGCTTAGCTACATCATTTTACCATTGGTTTTGCTCAGCAGCTGGCAAGTCATGCGATATGCATATTCAAGAGATCTTACTGTATTAAATGAAAGTCTTGCATCAGGAGCGACAGATCTTACACTGGAAGAAGGGCTAATCGGATTGGCAAGCTACAGCGCACTTGGGATGGTTTATTTTGTCTGGCTTGCCATATTTTATGGATTAGCAATCGTGTTCAAAAAACAAACTTCCATTCATGCTCGATTCATGATTGCAGCGGCAATGACTTTTATGGGACCTACTGTAGACCGTATTCTCTTTAATTTTTTAAATATTGCTTCATTACCTCCCGGCATCCCGATTGAATACATTTCTTTTGCCATGATTGACATCATCCTGTTGGCTTTGCTGATCAAGGATATTCGAAAAAACAGAAACACAATCCCTCTTTATGTCTCACTCGGATTGTATGTTTTAGTGCAAATATTCTACGCTACTTTAACCAAAACTTCCGCCTGGGAAAAGTTTATAAGCATTTTTCTGGGCTAATATATTATTATGAAAAACTCTCTTATTCTCAGTTTGCTAGTTCTTCTGGCATCTTCGCCCGTATTTTCTCAATCTGCCAAAACCCTCTCCAAGGTGACAGATGAGTTTGTTTCCACCCTGAGTGCTGAGGAAAAAACTCAAGTGCAATTGGTCTTTGAAGACAGCGCAAGAACCGAATGGACCAATCTTCCGATAGGACTTGCTTCCCGGTCAGGGCTTCGGTTTGGAGATCTTTCGGAAGAAAGCAAAATCAAGTTTCACCGGATTTTGTCAACTCTGCTCAGTTCCCAAGGCTACCTGAAAACCTTTGCCATTATGCAGGTCGATGACATCCTCCATGAGATTTTTGAAATCCAGTTTCAACAAGGCAAGGTCAATGCCGGGAGCATGGAATTCATCAGAAAGCTGAACTGGGACTATGGCAACTATTTCGTGGCCATTGCCGGAAATCCTGCAACCGATGCAATCTGGGGGTTGAAATTCGAAGGACATCATATCTCCTTCAACCTGACTGTAGCCGGAGATGAGTTTACCATGACCCCACTATTTTTTGGCTCTGACCCAGCTGTAGTCGAAGTAACTCAATACGCTGGGCTCAGACCTCTCAGCAAAGAGGAGGATTACGGCTTCTGGTTGATCAACACGCTGAATGAGGAACAAAAGGCCAAAGCCACTTTATCAGGAAAAGTACCCGGAGATATCATCACGAGCCCGGATCGTCCACAATGGTTAACAGAATTTCAAGGAATCAAAGGGTCGGATTTGACACCTGATCAAAAGAAAATCCTCCATTATCTGATCGAAGAATACGTCGGCAATCTGGAGCATGAGAAAGCAGAAAAATACCTGGCCATTATCCATGAAAGAGGAATGGATGAAGTCTATTTCGCCTGGATCGGAAGCTATGAACCTATGAAAGCCCACTACTACATCATCCATAGTCCTGACTTCATGATCGAATATGACAACGTAGGCTTTCTGGACAATGCCAATCATATCCACACCATCTGGAGAGAAAATGGAAATGATTTTGGAGAAGATATCCTGAAAAAACATCGGGGCGATCACAAGCATTAAACTCTTGATTTTTGTGAGAAAACCGAATTAGAAACCACATTAACTCTTTCCATTTATCATGTATTACCACCAAAAATTTGACTCAGATTTCTTCTCCCCACCGGATTCCTCCTGAGGAATCAGAATGAATCCGGTTCCTCTTAAAGGAGGAAAATTGTTTGTCCAGATTTTTTTAATGAGGCAGCTGATTTTAAATCCTCCCCGGAAATTTTTTCACCACGTCAGGACAATAAAACCATGCGTTCGTCCAAGGAGGTCTTCGGGTCATCAGAAATCAGGGTAGATTAATACAAGCAGAATTTTTAAAAACTCTGGTTTGGACTCACCCCAAAACCTATGACGCAAATTTCCTCTACTCAGCTTATTCCTTTGGAAGCAACTGAGCGAATCCAATCCCTCGACGTGATGCGCGGGATTGTCTTATTCGGAATCCTCTTGATGAACATCAATATGTTCGGGCTGGCCAATTCCTATAATGACCCAACCGTAGCGGGTGGATTTACCGGATGGAATCTCTACACATGGATAGCCACCAATATATTTTTTGAGGGCACAATGCGAGGGCTGTTTTCGCTCCTTTTCGGCGTGGGAATGTTCATTTTTCTGGACAGGTTAACCAAGCGTGGCGCAGGCATCAAAGCCGCGGATATATTTTTCCGAAGGCTCACCTGGCTCCTTGTTTTTGGCCTGATCCACGGATATCTCCTGCTTTGGACCGGAGAGATTCTGTACGATTATGCCCTGATGGGTTTCTTGGTATACTCTTTTAGAAATATGGCTCCAAAAAAATTAATACTGGCAGCAATAGTTTTGGTTTTAGCTGGATCGGTTTGGAACTATTCGGATTTTCGAAAAAGTGAAAAACTCGTTGCTGATGTAGCCCTGATAGATTCTTACAAAACGGAAAATAAAGAGCTGACCAAAGAGCTTAAAGAATCCCAAACTCAATGGGAAAAGATGCAGGAAGATCGATCTCCTGAGACGATAGCAGAATTCAACTCATCCATGCAGAAAGGCTACTTTGACGTGGTTGCATTTTTGGCTCCCATCAATTTCCAAACTGATGTCTATATGTCCTATAGATATGGACCTTGGGATGTTCTCAGCATGATGCTTATCGGGATTGCGATGTTTAAGTGGAATATACTTTCGGCCGAAAAATCCTTTGCCTTCTATGCAGGCATGGCTGCTATTGGATACCTGATCGGGCTATCGGTCAATTACTATGAACTCCGAGTCGTTTTGGATGGTCAGTTCTCACCCGTTGCGATAGCTAAATCAAATCTGACTTACGAAGTAGGCAGAATCTTTACCTGTATGGGGCATATTGGATTGATCCTGATTTTCTGCAAAGCCAACTTTTTGATTTGGTTGAAAAGTAGTCTTTCCGCTGTCGGAAAAATGGCTCTCACCAATTACATCATGCATTCACTTATCTGCATGGTTGTTTTTACCGGAGTAGGCTTTGGACTCTTTGGAAAGTTGCAACGCTACGAACTGCTCTATGTGGTATTCTCGATCTGGATTTTCCAGTTGATTTTAAGCCCGATCTGGCTCCGGTATTTTCATTTTGGTCCGATGGAATGGCTCTGGAGAAACCTGAGCTATCAAAAAGTGCATCCGATTCGGAAGGAATTGCCAGTCCCTGTGGCATCACTTACCGGAATACAATGAGCCAAAGCCCTGACCTATCCTTTAAATTCAGAAACACCCATATTTTTCTCTTTTCCGGACTATGACGCAAATTTCCTCTTCTCAGCTTACTCCTTTGGAAGCAACTGAGCGAATCCAATCCCTCGATGTCATGCGAGGGGTTGTTTTATTCGGAATTCTGCTCATGAATATTAATGGCTATGGTTTGTATTGGTCTTATTCCGACCCCACAGTTTCCGGGGGCTTTACAGGATTGAATTTAGCCACCTGGATGACCACTAACCTGTTTTTTGAAGGGACGATGAGAGCACTTTTTTCCCTGCTTTTTGGAGTGGGAATGTTCATTTTCTTGGACCGATTGGTCAAAAAAGGAGCAGGAGTCAATGCCGCTGACATTTATTTCCGCAGGCTTACCTGGTTATTAGTTTTTGGTTTGATCCATGGGTACCTCTTGCTATGGGTGGGTGAGATTCTGTACCAATATGCCCTGATGGGATTTTTAGTCTATTCATTCAGACAGATGGCTCCCAAAAAATTAATCCTGACAGCAGTCATTTTATTCTGTATAGGCACCACCTGGAATTATTTAGATTATAAAAGCGCTGACAAACTGGTTGAAAATGCGGCATTGGCCGAAACCTATAAAGCAGAAGGCAAAGAATTAACGAAGGAACTGAAGGAAGCAAAATCTGACTACGAGGAAATTCTTTCTAAAGGATCTGATGAAAAATCCATCGCGTATACCGAAAAAATGAACCAAGGGTATTTCGGGGTGGTAGCCCATCTGGCACCCATCAATTTTGAATACGATACTGTCTGGCCTTATCGACAGGATCTTTGGGATGTACTGAGCATGATGCTTATTGGCATTGCCTTATTCCGATGGAATATCCTTTCAGCCGAAAAATCAATGAAATTCTATGGGCTGATGGCATTATCAGGCTATACGATAGGTCTTGCTATCAACTACTATGAGATGAAAATCATCCTCGAGGACAATTTCTCATTTCTGTCTTTCCGAGAGTCTGAGATCACTTATTATTGGGGGAGGGTATTTGTTGCAATGGGTCATGTAGCGATGATCATGATTTTCTGCAAATCAAACTTTTTGAATTGGCTCAAATCAGGACTTGCCTCTGTCGGGAAGATGGCCCTGACCAATTACATGATGCATTCCATCATTTGCATGATTGTTTTTACCGGAGTTGGTTTTGGGCTTTTCAATAAACTGGAACGCTACGAACTCCTTTATGTAGTCCTCTCGATCTGGATTTTCCAGTTGATCCTGAGTCCGATCTGGCTCACCTATTTCCATTACGGTCCGATGGAATGGCTTTGGAGAAATCTGAGCTATCAGAAAATTCATCCGATCCGAAA
Organism: Algoriphagus sp.; assembly: GCA_029945945.1. Lineage (GTDB taxonomy): Bacteria > Bacteroidota > Bacteroidia > Cytophagales > Cyclobacteriaceae > Algoriphagus. The sequence goes on from JAQSDM010000011.1 coordinate 589,455, forward strand.
GGAATTGCCAATGCGTGTTACGACCATTTACAGATAAAAACAGGATGGTTGAACTATGTAAGAATATCGACCAAATAATAAAACGGGAAAGCCGAAAACCGACCAGAGTAGGCACTAAACAACCAAAAAAATGAACAAGAAAAACTATTTCCGTGTAGCGACTGCTTGTATCGCTCTTTCTCTTTTTAGTGTTGCATGCAGCTCACCAGCTCCTGAAGAAGCTGCTGCTCCAGAGGAAGTGGCTGCTCCGGTTGCCGCTGAGCCTGACATGAATGCAATCAAAGCTGAAATCCAGGCCTTGGAAACTGCCTGGGGTGCTGCTGATAATGCGGGTGATGTCGCTGCCTTGCTTGCTTTCTATAGTGACGATGCAGTGAGTATGGGAAGCGGTTCTCCAATGGCTGTGGGTAAAGCTGCTATTCAAAAGGAACTTGAGGCAGGCATGGCTAAAAAACCAGCAGGATCTACCGTTACATACGAGGTTTTGGATGTTTTTGGTGACGAAAACACTATCACCGAGGTTGGTAAAACCACTCGAATGGATGCTGCCGGAAAAGTAATTTCTTCAGGTAAGTATATGGCTATCTGGGAGAAGCGGGATGGAAAATATATCTGCGTAAGGGATATCAGCAACAGTGATGCGAAGGAGGATTAAACCCCTTCAGTCATTTTCTCTTCCTTCGGAAACTGAGGGGCTATTGCAAAATATCTCCTCAGTCTCCAAAATTTTTTTATGGAATCCCTAAAACTCATTAACATGAAATCAGAAAAACCCGAGTACTTCTGCCTCAGACCTGAAGTCGAAAAAGCCTACGGATATTCCCATGCCGTCAAGATTGGAAACAGTATCAAAGTATCCGGTGCTGTCAGCATGGATGATGAAGGAGGACCTACCGCGTTGGGTGATTTTCTCCAGCAGATGAAAAATTGTTATTCTGATCTGGACAAAGTGCTGAAGCACTATGGTTGCACCTTTGACGATGTGGTCGTAGAAAATGTATTTACCACAGATATGCCGGCTTTTTTAGAACATGCGGCTTATCGAAATTCCATCTATACCAAGCAGTTTCCGACCGGATCCTGGCTGGAAGTAAAAGGCTTGGCCTTGCCCGAGTTTTTAATCGAAATCGAACTGGAAGTTCATGTCATGCATGAATGAAAGATCTCACTCATTCACTTTCAACAGCAAGAGAAATTCTCCTGCTTTTTTTTAAACCCCACAACATAATCTAACATGAAAACAGCAGGCATAATCGGTGGTTCGGGCTTCATTGGAAGTCACAATACCAGGAAATTTTTGGAGGAAGGATATCAGGTGAAAGTCTCCACTACTGATCTCTCCAAAGAAGAAAAATACCAGCATCTTAGGGATCTCCCCAACTCGGAAAATCTGGAGATCGTCCAACTCGATGTTGAAAACAAATCAGAACTCGATGATTTTTTACTGGGTTGCGAAATTGTAATCCACGGAGGTACACCTTTTCAGTTGGCGGTAAATGATCCTAAAACTGAATTGTTTGATCCTACCATCAAAGGAACCGAGAATTTCCTGGTAGCAATTCAGAAAACGCCCGGAATTAAAAAGGTGGTAATTGTGGCATCAGTTGCAGCTTTCAACACCAACTTCCCGCTGCCCACAGGAGGCAGAACTCCGGATGATACTTTCAACGAATCCGACACTCCCTTCTTCAGTGAGGAGAGTCACCCTTATGGTCAGGCCAAGTTCATTGCCCAACGGACAGTTGAAAAATTCATCGACACACATTCCCAATTGGATTTTGAAATCGTCACCGTTTCTCCGGTGATGGTGACGGGAAAATCATTATCCGCCAGAGAGGATTCAACTTCCACAGGGATTCAGTTTCTCTTCAAAAACAAGATTGCCCCTGATGCTTTCTTCCAAATGTTCTATGACAATGATATTCAATTCGCATTAGTAGATGTAGCGGATGTGGCGGAAAGTATTTTTCAGGCAGCAACTACCGAGGGACTTCACGGCAATAACTACCTCCTGACCAGCGAAACCTATCCCGTCTCGGACATTACGATGATGCTGAATAACCAGGAACCCGCCGGAAAATCTAAAATCGTCTATTCCAAAACCCTTGCAGAAAGAGAACTGGGCGTCCGTTTTAAGTCTGCCAGGGAATCATTGGCCAGTTATTCTGCCTGAGGGAAAAAGACAAAAATGCCCGTCAGTAACTCTGGTCATTTTATTATCCAAAATTAAAACCTACATCCTAACATGAACCAATACCTGACACTCGCTCCATCCAAGCCCAAATCCTGGTTGATCCTTGCGGCATGGATCTTTCTGATCCTATTCGCCGGGAGGTTTGTCATGAATGATGCCTTGCCCTATTTCGGATTTGATGAGGAGGTATATGGCAGGTTTTGGGGAATGAAATGGCCTTTAATTGGTCATGTATCTGGCGGGCTGATTGCGTTGACTTTGGGACCTTTGCAGTTTTGGCAGGCATTCCGCGACAAATACTTGAAGGTTCACCGATTGATGGGAAAGCTGTATTTGACAGCCATTCTGATAGGCACGATCAGCTCTACCTCACTGGCCTGGACGACTGGTTTGGCCATTCACTGGACTTGGGCATTTGCCCTTCAAATACTCGCTTTTGCCTGGTTTTGCACTGCTGCGATGGCGTTTATTTCCATCAAGAGAAGACGGATTCAGCAACATAAGGAATGGATGATCCGGAGCTATGTCGTGACTTTTGCCTTCGTTATTTTCAGATGGCTGGCCGCCATGCCTTCTATTGTCGAGCAGGGGAGTTTCGTGGAAAGAGGTCCAACTCTGATTTGGATTTCCTGGGGAATCCCTCTTTTCATCACTGAAATCATTCTGCAATGGAATAAAAAGTAACCTGAAAAATTCCCCAATGAATTAAACTTTAAACCCAATACTCATGGCAAAGAAAATCACTTTCGGTATTCTGATCCTCCTGGCTGTATTGATTGGAGGCTTCGTCATTTATGTTCAATTGTCATGGAATAAAACCTATGACCTTCCTTACCCCGATCTTCAAGTAAGTACGGATTCCACGGTAATTGAAAGAGGAAGGTATCTGGTACATGGACCGGCACATTGTTCCAACTGCCATGTATCCAGCATAGAGGATATGATCGCTGCTGATGCAGGCAAACCAACTCCATTGAAAGGTGGAGCGGCATTTCCCTTGGGAGAATTGGGGGTTCTATACACTCCCAATCTTACTCCTGATCCCAAAACAGGCATCGGACGATATACAGACGGGCAGATTTTCCGAATGATGCGACATGCGGTCAGACCAAGCGGAATCGCCTCCCTTTCCTTATTGATGCCCTTTTGGAATATGGCAGATGAAGATCTGGTGGCTGTGGTGTCTTATTTGAGAAGTATGAGTCCCGTTGAAAATGAGGTTCCGCCTGCCGCATGGACTTTTATGGGTAAGGCTGTCAGGACCTTTGCTCCTCCTTTCCGCCCAATCCTACATCCAACTCCTGCGCCAACCGCGCCTCCCATGGAAGCAACGATCCAAAGAGGTGAATACCTGGCGCGATATGTAGCCAATTGCGTGGGATGCCACACCCAGTTTGATCCAAGCACCTTTGAAGCCATCGGGGCGGAATATGCAGGAGGATCGGAATTTGAACCCTATCCTGAATTCCACCTGGCAGTGGGTGAAGATCCTGAATTGTGGATGCGATCTCCCAACATTACCCCTCATCCAAACAGCGCCTTGTCAAAATTCAAAACCGTGGAGGAGTGGAAGGAAAGATTCCGGAAAGGCAGACAAATCAAGATTTCTCCCATGCACTGGGGCCCCTTTTCAAGAATGTCGGATCAGGATCTGGAAGCACTTTACCTCTACCTCCATAGCCTCGATCCGGTGGACCATGAAGTAGGTGAATTGATGTTCAAAAAGTAGTCAATCAAGGATTTTCTAACCCATTTTAATTCCAAACCCATGATCAAATTAACTGTTCTCTATGGTCACCCCGTTGACCCGTCTGCATTCGAAGCCTATTATTTCAATACACATATGCCACTTGTTGCAAAAATCCACGGCATCGTCAAAGCCGAAACAACCAAATTTCTTCCCGGAGCAGACGGAGGAAAACCGGCTCATTACCGGATGGCAGAATTGTATTTCACCAGTCCGGAGGAACTTCAAAAAGCGATGAGTTCACCCGAAGGTGCGGCGACCTCTGCTGACCTGGCAAATTTCGCATCCGGCGGACTCACTATTTTGGTAGGGGCGGTCGATTAGGGTAATCCCGCATCTTAGTGATGGAAAATAAATCCCCAAACGATTGGCCATGGCCGGAGGAATTGGATGCATTGGTAGCTGCCCCGATGCATCATTCCCTCTTACTTGAAAATGAGTTCGTTCGGGTAGTGGAAACCATCATTCTCCCCGGCGAAATCACAGCCATCCACACGCATCAATGGCCCGCAGCTTTGAACATCATCTCCTGGGCAGACTTTATCCGATATGATGGCAATGGAAATATTACAGCCGATTCCCGAAATCTGCACGAGGCCGACCGGACCGGTACCGCATTATGGTCCGAACCTCTGAAACCTCATTCTTTAAAAAATGTCGGGGACAAGATCATCCATATCATCAGTACAGAGATTAAAATATGAGTATCCGCTGCTTTGCCAATGGGTCTAAATAAAGGTTTTTAGCTTGGGATATTAGTCCATAGTTGGTCATCCAGGACTTCAAACCTTGTTTTGATTGGTTAGTGACAAAAATCGGGGAATCAGATTAAATGAAATTTTCATTGCTTAACTCATCATAAACAGAAAATGAATACGCTGGAATACCTACTCTCCCTTGACCTCAATTACATTGCGATCGGATTGATTGCGGTATTCTTCACCTTGGAACAAATCCTAAACACGCAATTTCCTTTTTCAAAAAGAGGTAAACATTTCTTTCAGGGTTTCCTGTTTCAAGTCCTGTTCATTCTCGGAAATCTTTTTTGGGCAGGCGTCACCGTTTTCTGTATCGAATGGCTCAATCAACAAGAACTTGGTCTGTTTTACCTGATTGAGTTACCTCTTTGGCTGAAACTTATTCTAGGGCTGGCGATGGTGGATTTGGTGACTTATTGGTTCCACCGGACATCTCATAGATTCCCAATCCTCTGGCGCTTTCATCGCGTACACCACAGCGATACCACGATGGATTCGTCCACCTATTTCAGGGGTCATCCGATAGAAACATTCTTTTGGTTCGGCAGTGCACCAGTTATAGCTGCCGGTATTTTTGGATTGGATTTGTTCACCATTGGATTTTATTTTCTGGTCCTCACTCCATTTCTGATCCTGGAGCATTCCAATCTCAGGTTTCCTGCATGGCTGGACAGGACGGCAGGATTGATCTTCACCACGCCAAATCTGCACAAGATTCACCACGATCAGGATCAGGAATACACCGACTCCAACTTTGCCGACATCTTCATTCTCTGGGACCGGATTTTTGGGACATTCAAATACAAACCTGCCGATCAGATCAAGTTTGGCCTGGAAGAGTTTGACGAAGAAAGGAAGCAGACCTTCTGGTATTTATTGAAGACCCCTTTCATAACTATCGAAAGGAAGATCAAATAAATAGCAGGAAATTAGATTAACTAGTTGAACCATGATGCAATGACCCAAGTGACCACTATTGATACAAGAAATATCATCATCGGAATGGTTATGATATTTATCCTTGTACACATCGGCTTTCACTCCACGTATATTCAATATTTTCCTACGTTCCAGGAATTTACCTGGCTGCATCATATTCATGGAGCATTAATGGCTTCATGGGTCTTTATGTTGGTTTTGCAACCTGTTTTGATTCATACCAGAAAGTTTGCGGCACACCGTTTCGTTGGAAAACTATCGTATGTAATCGCTCCATTGATGATGATCTCCATGCTAATAATAGCAAGAGTCAGTTATCATAAATGGGTCGGCGAGTATGGTTCTACAGAAGTGTTTTCATGGCAGTCAGTTACATGGATGCAGTTTTCCATGTTTGTGTTGTTTTATTCATTGGCCATTTTCTACCGAAAAGACACATTCAGGCATATGCGATTTATGATTGGAACGGCCATCATCATGGTTGGTCCCAGCCTGAGCAGAACAATTAATGAATATTTGGACACTTCATTGGAAGCATATTTTGAGTTGATTCCATTGTATGTGAAGACTGGCCTGGCGGCTGCACTATTGGCAGTCGATGTAATCAAAAAGAAAGATTGGATGCCGTATTCAATTGTATTTTTGGCGTTCCTCTTTGCTGATTTGGTGTATTATGCCCGCTATTCTGAGGCTTGGCAATCATTTGGGAGGATTGTTGTGAAGGTTCTTTATTGATTGACCACCATCAGAATCAGGAATACGCCGACTCCAACTTTGCCTCCATACCGGTTATTTGCTGAAAAGTCCATTTTTGAAACCTTTAAAGGATTAAAAAGAAACTGAAATCACACAAATGGGTAGATTGACTGCAAGTTTGGTCAGGTAAGTCTTTTTGAAGGAAAATGCTTGCAATTGGCTATTAAAAGTTAAAAACAGCTCTTTATGAAATTATATGTAAGCGTTTTCCTTTTACTTCTTTCGGGAAGTGTTTTCTCGCAAAAAGTGGAGAATGTACCTGCTTCCTCCTTGGCAGCCATCAGGCAAGATGAAATCAAAAGCGATTTGTATGATCATGCGGATGCGCGATTCAAAGGACGCGGAGCAGGCACTATTGATGAGTTGAATGCAGCAATCTGGGTGGGTGAAAAGTATCGCAGTATTGGATTAACACCTGCCGGAGACGACAATACGTTTTACCAGTTTTTTAATATGTGGCGAAATCGGATCGCTTCTACAAGTACTGTCCGAATCAACGGGCGAATACTACCCTTGTGGACAGAAGTTGCCATCGCGCAAATGGCGCCCGTAAACATGGAAGCGCCAATCGTGTACCTCGGCAGTGCAACTTCCATTGATCTGAATTCCCTCGACGTGAAGGGAAAAGTAGTTGCTTTCGATGCAGTTCCCGGCATTTTGAATCCTAATATGTCGTTGCCAGGGTGGAGATATCAACGATTTATGATGACCAAGTATGGCAATGCATTAATTGAAAAAGGAGCCATTGCACTTATCCTGCTGGGTGATGCCGAAACCGAAAAAGTCTGGCCGGACGCTGTGGAAAATTTTAAAGAAGGAAGTTTTGATTTGGAAGGCGGGCCCAATGAAACAGTGAAAGCGACCGTTCCGGTATTTTGGCTCCATGCATCTGCAAAAGATGAATTGATGGGTTCTACAGCCATTCTCAATGCAAACATTGTAATTGAGCATTTTAAATATCCCTCCGTCAATATTGTTGGGGTGATCGAAGGAACCGACCCTGTGCTTTCCAAAGAATATGTTTTATACAGCGGCCATACCGATGCACATGGTGTTCGCAATTCGATTGACGGGGATGATATTTATTATGGAGCTGATGACAATGCTAGTGTCAATGTTGCCATGCTTGCTGTGGCAAGAGCGTTTAAGAAAAATCCCGGGAAGCGTTCCGTGTTGTTTGTGATACATGGGGCTGAAGAAAGAGGTTTACTGGGTTCGCGCTTCTACTCTTCACACCCAACAGTGCCCATCTCAACTATTGTCGCTGTGCTAAACGGCGATATGATAGGAAGAAATCATCCGGATAGTGCCGCCGTTTTGGGTATTCAGCCGCCACATCTTACCTCAGGCGACCTTGCCAGGATGACACTTGAAGCCAATGACGAAGGCCCGAAATTTAAACTCGATACCCAATGGGACAAGGTGGAGCATGTCGAAGGCTGGTTTTTCAGAAGCGATCATCTGCCTTATGCAAGACTGGGTATCCCATCGATCATGTACACCACCTTGCTGCATGTCGACTACCATACTCCAAAGGATAACGCGGAAAATATAGACTATCCAAAACTTCACAAGATGACCGAATGGATGTTCCGTACCGGATGGAAAGTTGCCAATGCCGAGCAGCGTCCAAACCGCGAAGCAAATTTTAAATTGGAGCGATAGGGGGAAGGGATTAAGAAAACCAGCTACTGAGCATGTCTGATCTGATTCTCTTTCACCAAGGTCTGTGAAATTCACTGAATTCAGAATCTCACAGACCTTTTCAAAAACACCACCCCTCCTCTCTAAAAGGACACCTAGCTGGTCTTTTTCCTACCTCAAGAATCTTATTTAGCAAAATGAAAAATAAGAAAAGCATCTATTTAATAGTCTCAATCTCCTTATTCGTTGGGCTTTTACATTTCGTATTGGGACCTGATTATCAAGGTATTTTTAGGGACTTTATTCGTGGCTACTTAATTGACATTTTGTTGCCGATGAATCTTTATTTATTGCTTCAGATATCTTTAAGGAAGAACTTATCAGTCACTAAATCCAGGATAATTGGCGCAGTATTCACCTTTGGTTTCGGAGTACTAGTTGAAATAATTCAATTTAATGAAATCGAATTATTTGGAAGCACTTATGATCCTTGGGATATAGTTATGTATGGAATTGGAACCGGATTGGGTATTCTCATTGATTTGACTTTAATCAACAAACTTGAAAAGCAATGGCATGAAGGATGAATGATTTTGCCACACTATCCCGAGGTTTGTGTCTTCACAGACATCTTACCCATTAAAGGTCCTGAGTCATCAAAGACCTTTTCTAAAAACCCAATCCACAAGGATTCAAGCTGCCTGTTGAGGCAAAATGCTGCTTTTCTTCCCCTTCACTGGCTTATTCAGATTAAGCGCTCCCAGGTAAAAAACGAAAGCGGCGATTGCCATCACCGTATGACTGATGTCCAGATAGTTGAACCAAGTATGAAGCGAAACCTTATTCATATAGAAAAGGGCAGCGACAGAGGCGAGCCCCACGGCCAGCAAAATAAATGCACTCCCACGATCCAGTGTCTTGTAGTAAACCCATCCATGAAAAGGAGCAACGATTGCCAAAAGTCCGTAGCCGGAGTGAAATTCCACCCAGCCGAAATCGAGCGTGAGCATCGTGATCGTCATAATGATTGCCAATTCGATCAGATTGATGACCAAAAAGGATTTTCCTACAGCAGGTTTGATAAACGGCTTGGCATGTTGGATGGCAGATCGCTCAATCAGCGCCACCGAAAGCATACTTGTGATCCATCCGGGCAATTTCCACCCAAAACTTAACAAGTATAAAAACCCATGTCCGACGAGTCCTCCGAGGCAGGTAGCGATTCCCATCAGGAGGAAATAGTACCTGAAATAGAGTTGGGCATGGCCGGGTAACTTTTTCTTCGAAAGGGAATAAAAAGCGTAGAAGCAAACCACAGAAACAATCAAGTCCGTCAGCGTGGTCATTGGCTCGTCCACACGAATTCCAAAAAAATGAATGGAAGGCTGCTGTACGATTTCCATGGTCAAAGATACAAATTGATAACCCTTTTATAGAAAAACCCTAGTCTTGGTATTCTCTGTTTTTACCCACACATTTTTTATCGGTTAACATTTCGACGGCTAAAACCCGGAAATAATTACACCCCGGCAATCCGCAAAAAGTATACTAACAACCTGAATTTGTATTACCTGGCAGAAGGCAGATAGCGGCAACTTTGTCCCGTAATTTAAACTTTACGCAACATGATAAAGACGATTTTAATAACAGGGGCAAGCAGCGGTATCGGAAAAGAAACTGCCAAATTATTTCAGGCCAAAGGTTGGAACGTAATCGCTACCATGCGAAATCCGGACAGCGAAAGCGAATTAACCACATTGGAAAATGTATGGGTCATCAAGCTTGATGTATTGGATCTGGATTCTGTAGAAAAAGCGGTACGAGAAGGCATTCAAAAATTTGGGGGAATAGATGTCTTGCTCAACAATGCGGGATATGGTGCATACGGACCCTTGGAATCATTTTCAAGAGACAAAATTTTGCGTCAGTTCAATACCAATGTGATCGGGCTTTTGGACGTAACCAAAGCAGTTCTTCCCCATTTCCGACAAAACAAAAAAGGATTGATCATCAACATTTCATCCATCGGTGGCAAAATGACCTTCCCCTTGGGTGCCTTGTACCACGGGACAAAATTTGCCGTGGAAGGCATCTCAGAATCGCTGCATTATGAAGTGGAACAGTTTGGAGGACAGGTGAAAATTGTAGAACCAGGGATGATCGCGACAGAATTTTCAGGCAGGTCATTCGACTTTAGCAACGATGACTCGATGGTCGAATACCAAAAAATCGTGGGTTCATTAATGGGTGCAATGCCGGCAATGGCAGAAAATGCTTCCCCCTCAAGTGTGGTGGCAGATGTGATCTTTGAAGCTGCTACCGATGGCAAAAATCAATTGCGATATACAGCGGGCGAAGACGCCAAAATGTTGATTTCCAACCGCCAACAATATGATGATGCTACATTTATCGGGGGAATCAAGGCACAGTTTGGACTTTAAAATCACTCTTATATGAATCCGATTATCAAGTATTTCAATGGTGAAAAAGCTGAAAGCTATGTCTTCATCCTTGTCGGAGTCATTGCTGTGGCACTTGCTCTCTATTTCGTTTTTGGTTTAAAAACCTCCTTTTGGAAAGGGGTTGCCATTCCGTTTGTGTTGGTGGCGATCCTGGAAGTTATTGTGGGTTTCACGATTGTAACCCGTAGCGAAAATGACATGATCAGGGCGGAAAAGTTGGTCCAAAACGAGCCGCAAAAAATCAAAACAGAAGAAATCCCAAGGATGGAAGTAGTGCTGCGTAATTTTGTGATTTACCGGTATGTGGAGATTGCTTTAATTATTTTGGGAATTGTGCTGATGTACAGCACACCAATCGATACCTTCTGGCAAGGCATTGGTTTGGGTTTCTTTATCAAAGCGGGTGTCGTGTTAGGGTTAGATTTTTTTGCTGAAAGACGAGGGCAATTCTATCTGGATTATTTAACCAATTTTATTGATAAAATATGAAGCCAATTATTCACCTGTCCACCATCTCAGACCTTTACAAATTATTTGGTTTGGGACCAAATCACCATCCTTTGGTGGCCGTGTTGGATTTTAGTAAAGTAAGTGAGCAGGTAGAAAAGCATACCCGAATCAGCACAGATTTTTATTCAATCATGTTTAAGAATTACTGCAAAAACACGGTCAAATATGGCCGTAAAAACATCGATTTTCACGATGGAAGTCTGATTTGCATTGCCCCAAACCAACTGATCGAAATGGACGATGAAGTGGAATCCAGCGAGAATATGCTGGGTTGGGGGTTGTTTTTTCATCCCAATCTGATACGAGCAACATCTTTAAATGAGAAAATGAAGGACTATAGTTTTTTCACTTACGAAATCTCCGAATCTCTTCATCTCTCGGACAAGGAAAAGAACATCTTGTATGAATGTGTCCAAAAGATTCAAACAGAACTACAAGAAAATATCGATGTACACAGTCAAAATATCATCGTCTCTACGATCGAATTGTTGTTGAACTTTGGCTCCAGGTTTTATGGCAGACAAATGATCACAAGGAGTAACACGAACAAATCCATCATGTCTCAAATAGAGGGTATCCTGCACGATCACTTTGAATCAGATGAAATCAAAGAAAAAGGAATTCCGACCGTCAAATACCTGGCGGAGAAAGTAAATCTATCGTCAAGCTATTTAAGCGACTTGCTCAAAAAGGAAACTGGAAAAAATGCACAAGAGCATATTCATTATTACCTGATCGAAGCTGCGAAAAACATTTTGATCAACTCGGACAAAACGGTCAATGAAATCGCTTATACTTTAGGGTTTGATTATCCTCAATATTTTAACAAACTGTTCAAGCAAAAGACAGGACAGACACCTTTAGAATATAGAAATCTAAATTGAGGAATATGATTATCCTCACCAAGGTCTGTGTTCTCACAGACCTTTTGTTTTTCAACCCAACTGATTTACCCATCATCCCAAGTTAAAAGTCTGCATCAGCGTTGCTGTTTCGTCAAGTGATGATGGCGGAGCGGGCGGCCATTGGAAAATCAAGATTATTTTCAGGCTCTTTTTTAAAAAACGGTTCTTAAGAAGATGAATTTTCTTGTACCTTTTTCTTCGATTAAACCGAATCTGTTATGCTAAAAACCGTAGGCCTTTTTTTCACCGCTCTTATACTTTTTTCAATAAACAGTCTACCTGCCTGGGCTCAGTCAAATCAAAAGGATATGGCTTCTCAGGTTGCAAAGGGGTTACAACTCAGAAGCATTGGTCCTGCTTTTATGGGCGGAAGAATTGCAGATATAGCTGTAAACCCTATCCATAGCAGTACTTGGTATGTGGCGGTGGGCTCAGGAGGTTTATGGAAAACTGCAAATAGTGGAACTACCTGGACTCCGGTTTTTGATTCACAGGCCTCTTATTCTATTGGTACTGTGGCTTTGGACCCAAGCAATCCTGAAGTAGTCTGGGTAGGTACCGGCGAAAATGTAAGCGGCCGTCATGTGGGTTGGGGAGATGGGGTATATAAAAGCATGGATGGAGGTGCCACCTGGCAGCAGATGGGACTGAAAAATTCAGAGCATATCGGTAAAATTATAATTGACCCCAGAAACTCTGATGTGGTCTATGTAGCTGCCGAAGGCCCATTATGGTCATTAGGAGGCGAACGGGGATTGTTTAAAACCAAAGACGGGGGCAAAACCTGGCAATTAATCCTTGAAATAGATGCAGATACAGGTGTCACTGATGCAGAATTTGATCCTTCAAACCCTGATGTGATTTATGCGGCAGCCTATCAAAGAAGAAGAAAAACCTGGGCCCTGCTTGGTGGAGGTCCGAAGTCCGGGATTTATAAATCCATGGATGGTGGCGAGAGTTGGAGACTGATAAATGCCGGATTGCCTCAAGGCGACAAGGGGAAAATAGGCTTGGCGGTTACTCCTGCCAATCCCCAAATAGTGTTTGCAACCATAGAAGCAGACAATGCCAATAAGGGATTCTACCGGTCAACAGATAAAGGGGAAAGCTGGCAAAAGCGCAACAGCTATATTTCCGGGGGAACCGGGCCACACTATTACCAGGAAATTGAAGCTTCGCCGACTGATCCTGACTTGGTTTACCAGATGGATGTTTTTATCCAAGTAACCCGTGATGGTGGAAAGACCTTTGATAACGGCGAAACAGGAAGAGCGAAACACAGTGACAATCATGCTTTGTGGATTGATCCTGCGAATGGACAGCATTTGATCGTAGGAACGGATGGAGGTTTGTATGAATCTTTTGATGAAGGCACTACTTGGCGTCACTTTCCAAACCTGCCGATCTCACAATTTTATAAGGTAGGACTCGATAATTCTGTGCCCTTTTATAATGTGGTGGTGGGAGCGCAAGATCTTGGAACGTTGTTGGGTCCTTCCAGAACCACTAATGTAGAGGGTATACGCAATCAGGAGTGGTACGTCCCATTGGGGGCCGATGGTTATGATGTCGCTTTCGATCCGGAAGATCCGAATATTGTATATATGGAAATTCAGGAAGGCCTATTGCACCGTCACAATAGAACCACAGGAGAGGACTTGAATATTCAGCCACAACCAGAATCCAATGATCCCCCGGAAAGATGGAACTGGGATAGTCCCATACAGATAAGTCCCCATAATCATGAAACGCTCTATTTTGGATCGCAAAGGGTTTGGAAAAGTACCGACCGCGGCAATTCATGGATGCCAATAAGCGGAGACCTGACGACCAATATCGGAAGGTATGAACTGGAAATGATGGACCGCGTACCGAGTATTGACGCATTGTACGATAACGGAGCAATGTCAAAGTTTGCTACTTTGACTACCATTTCTGAATCAACCTTACAAGCAGGATTGCTTTATACAGGCTCAGATGATGGACTGATTCATATAAGTGAAGACGATGGTAAGACTTGGAGGAAAAGTGGAAGCCTTCCCAAGGTTCCCGCAATGACATTCATCAATAATATCGAAGCCTCTTCTCACGATATCAATACGGTTTTTGCCGCAGCCGATGGCCACCAATTAGGTGATTATTCTACTTATATTTTCATGAGTTCGGACAAAGGAAAAACCTGGCGTTCTATTGCAGGAGACTTGCCTGTCAAAACGATTGTTTGGGTGATCAAGCAGGATCCTATCGATGAAAATTTACTTTTCATCGGGACAGAATATGGTATCTATTTTTCAGTGAATAAAGGTGTCAATTGGACAAAGCTGAATGCAGGCGTACCAACTATCCCATTTCGTGACATTGCGCTTCATGCAAGAGACAATGATTTGGTAGGAGCAAGTTTTGGGCGAGGAATCTATGTTTTGGATGATTACTCGCCTTTGAGGGAAATCAACAAATTGGCCAATGCCAATTCCAACAAGGTACTGCCGGTGAGAGATGCATGGTGGTATGTTCCCAGTGTTCCTTTTCAGGCAAAGGGAATGCCTTCTCAGGGATCCACCAGTTTCGTTAGTGATAACCCACCTTTCGGGGCAGTATTTACCTATTACTTAACGGGTCTTCCCAAAACAGAAAAAACACAGCGAAAAGAACTGGAAAAGAACCTCAACGAACAAAAAACCAGTATTCCTTTCCCAGGTTGGGATCAATTGAGGGCGGAGGCTATGGAAGAGGAACCAAGTGTATTGCTGTTGGTACGGGATAAAAACGGGGAACCCATTCGTTGGATAGAAGGAATGGCCAAAGCAGGCTTGCACCGTGCAAGTTGGGATTTGAGACTCTCTCCACCCAACCCTATTAATCTAACCGTTCCAGCTTTCCAACCACCTTGGGTAAGCGATCCGGAAGGACCTTTGGTAGCACCCGGGAAATACAGCGTAGAACTTTATGTGATGAATAATGGGAAATTGGAGCCACAAGGAACCAAGCAGGAATTTAACGTCAAACCTGTTCATCCAACAAGTGATAATCATGAGGAGACGGCTGCTTTTAAAAAGCAAACCAGTGATCTTTCCCGAAGGACTTCAAGTGCTGCCAGCCAATTGAGTGAGGCCGGGAATAAGCTTCGTTTTATCAAGGCTGCATTGACAACAACACCAAATGCTACTCCTGATTTATTTGCGCAATTGGCAGTGCTGAATACCTCTTTATTTAATTTGAGAACAGCACTAATGGGAGACGGAGTGCTTCAAAGCAAGGATGAGTCGGATTCCCCTTCTATTATGAATAGAGTAGGTAGCGTGATTTATGGCCATTGGAGCACAACCGAGCCCCCGACAGCAACATACAGACGAAATATTGAAATTGCAGAAAGTGAGTTTGATCAATATTTGAAAGACGCTTCTGCTTTTTATAATGAATTAGCCGATTTCGAATTGAAGCTGGAAAAGGCAGGGGCACCTTATACGCCAAATAGAAAAATGGATTAATGGGCAAGTCGAAAAAATTGGAGGAAACAAAAAACTAGCAGCGGTAGGCGACAAGTTAGGTGTCCCTGTTTGGAATCTAACAGTCAGGAATGAACGTACCGAACTGTACATGGAAATAGAGGAGAAGGCTTTGGCCGCAAGGTTCATGAAAATAGTCAATGAAGACACTGGCCATGAAAAACAATCAGCTTTCTCCCATTTTCAACTTTCCTTTGCGGATGATTTTTTTAGCTTCAGGGCCTTTGATTGGTCCCAGTTTTTCGTCAATCCAAACAATCGCACCGGTCGGACATCGCTGAATTGGTACTTGGGTTTGGTGGTTTGCAGAGTAATTGATGACCGGCAGGTTATATTTCATCGTGATCAAATCCCCCTTGGCATCCATTGCGCACTTTCCGCAGGCAGTGCATCCTACTTCGCATTCCTCCAATACGCCATCTCCTGCATCCAGGCTTTTGCAGGCCACCCAAAGTCTGTGACTGATCGGATGAAGTGAAAAAAGATCCTTCGGACAAACCTCCACGCAATCACCACAGGCAGTACATTTGGCTTCATCGACGATGGGAATCCCAAATTCATTCATGCTGATGGCGTCGAAATCGCAGACTT
This sequence comes from Algoriphagus sp., assembly GCA_029945945.1. Lineage (GTDB taxonomy): Bacteria > Bacteroidota > Bacteroidia > Cytophagales > Cyclobacteriaceae > Algoriphagus. Next base: position 605,467 of record JAQSDM010000011.1, read on the forward strand.
TTTCGCAGTCTCCATGACCCAGGCAACCCCAGGAACAGCCTTTGCCTCCTCCGGAAATTAGTGCAGCACCGCGACAAGAGGAAAGTCCCTCGTATTCGGCACGGACAACGGCCACATTACTTCCGCCGGCACAGGAAAGTCTGGCAACTCTTTTTTCTTCCATTCCTGCATCCACACCGAGGTAAGCGGCGATGGCTTTCCTTCCATCATCCGAACTCACAGAGCATCTGCCCGGAAGCATTTCTCCCTTTACCAGTGCCTCCGCAAATGGCCTGCAACCCGGATAACCGCAAGCACCACAATTGGCGTGGGGAAGCATCGCCTCCACCTCGTCAATCCTTGGATCTTCATAGACAAAGAGCTTCTTATCAGCGACGATCAGCATCACTGCCAAAAAGAGCGTCAATCCCCCGAGGGAAAGTAAGGCTATGAGTATGGTCATATGAATCGGCTTTTGAAATTTTTTGAAACCAGTGAGAATTGACCACAGTCAACGGTCGACAGTCCACAGCCTCTACTTTTGGACTTCAGACCTTGTTTTCTTTGATTAATAATAAGAAAGCATATAGCTAAAGTCCTCTTTTGAAAATTCATTTTCTCTATGGTTGATATTTAATAACTGATTGAGGTTCAGTTCCATGAGCTGTTGACCGTGGTCCGTTGACGCACTTCCTTCTTCTCAATAAATCACCTCAGCCCATTTTTTACCGGCAATCAATTCGGCTTTTCTGTTTTCCCATTTCTCTTTTGAACCCATGATTTTGATGAAGGCCTTATTCAGGTTTTCTTTCACTTTCTCATATCCGGCGATGTAGATATAGGTATTGGTATGGGAAAGCATCTCCAAAATTTCCTCCGCTCTTGCCTCAATCGCTGCATCCAGAGAAATCGGATCTTCCCAATCCGGTCGTGGGCTCAATGCGTGAAAAGCTTTAAAAGTGCCTTCGTCGTAATAGTTGGTCAAATCGCCGTCTTTATCATTCAGGTACAGAAGTTCCAAGCCACTATTTGCTCCATAGAACAATCGGATTTTCCCTTTCCAGTCTTTCACATGACTATAGATATGCTTGACGAAAGCACGGAATGGCGCGATGCCGGTGCCCATCCCGATCAGGATCAGGTTGGAGTTTTTGTCTTCCGGAATTTTAAAAGGAAGTTCAAAAGGTCCTGTGATGGTGATTTCATCCCCGACTTTTCGGTCGCAGAGGTAATTTGAACTCACCCCCTCGTAGCGTTCCCCACTGAAATCGTCAACATAAGAGCAGCGCTTCACCAGCATAGTGATCAGCTTTTTACCATTTTCGGTAGTCGGCAAATCGGCGACACTATACAGACGGTGATGATGCGTATTTCCAAATTCGCTGTCATGTTGCACCAAAACTCCAAAGCTTTGATCTACCTCACAGTGAAAATCCGGCTGATTCACTTCCAGCAAAATCTCGCGGATTTCATCCGTGTTGGCTGGTGTGAGACGTTGAGTTTTCTTCACCTTAGCTTTGTATTGTTTCTTTGTATTAAGAGCTGATAAATAGGACATAACAAGTTTAGTTTTTCGTTGAAAATTCTTTTAAATCACCTTTTCCTTTTTGCACACTTTGGTGCAACCACAGTTGCCACAGCTTCTGCGCTCCGCCAGTACATCCTCGTCGGAGATGTTTTCGGAGAACATTTTTCTCCATAGTGACTGCACCCAAACCCAGGCCAGCATCAGGACAACGACCCCGCCGATTGCAATTACATATCTGAAAATTGATTCCATTCTGCTTCCTTTTTTATGATCCCAAACCCGAAAATCCCATAAACGTCAGTGACAATATTCCTGCAATCAGGAGCGTGATTGCAGTACCTTTTACCACTTTGGGTATATCTGCAAAATCAAGCTGCTCTCGCAAACCGGCCATCAGGACAAGCGCCAGCGTAAAACCGGTTCCTGCACCCACGGCAAAAACAAGGCTTTCGAAAAACCCATATTCTCTTCCGGTCTGGAAAATCGCCAATCCTAAAATTGAGCAGTTTGTTGAGATCAGAGGAAGGAAAATACCCAGGGCCTTAAAGAGAGTCGGACTCATTTTCTTGATCACCATCTCCACGAGTTGGACGATCGCCGCAATCACAACTATATAGCTGATCAGCTGAAGAAAGGGAGCATTGATGGCTGTGAGCAACGAATGAATTCCAAACGCGCTCATCGAACTGATTATCATAACGAATGTCACCGCAGCACCCATTTTGGTAGCAGTTTCCATTTTGCCTGAAACGCCCAGGAATGGACAAATTCCGAGAAAATAGGCCAGAACGAAATTATTGATCAGACTGGCATTGATGAATATGAACCAAAGAGATTCCTCCTTCATGATTTTGCCTTTTTAAGTTTGAAATAATTGAATAAAAGCAACCAGGAAGCCAGGGTGAAAAAGCCTCCTGCCGGCAGGATCATTACGATCCATTCCTGAAAAGATTCAGGGAAAACAGGAATACCGAACAGTGATCCATTTCCCAAAACTTCACGGACAGAACCCAAACAGAAGAGGGCAAACACAAATCCAAGTCCCATCCCCAAACCATCTATGCCTGATTTCCAGACGGTATTTTTGGAAGCAAATGCCTCCGCTCTGCTTAGAATGATACAATTCACAACAATCAATGAAATGAAAGCACCGAGGTTTTTATGCAAGTCGACGCTGATCGCCTGAATGGAATAATCCACCATGGTCACGAATGTGGCAATGATCAAAATGTAGGAGGCAATCCTTACCTGCTTCGGGATGAAATTTCGAAGGGAAGAAATAAGGACATTCGACATGACCAGCACAAAAGCAGTCGCGAGACCCATAGCAAGTGCATTCTTGGCAGAATTTGAAACCGCAAGTGTCGGACACATTCCGATCACCTGTACGAAAACAGGGTTTTCCTTCCACAATCCTTTGATGAACTCATCCGTGGAGGTGGGAGTCTCCTTCAATCCTATATTTTTTATCTCGGGGCTCATTTCGTGGCTGGTTTTGGGACGGATTTAAAACTCTCCTGCTGCTGATAAATCATGGGGATTATCGTCTCTGTACTTTCCCCGATGATGTTCCCGATCGCCCTGGAGGATATCGTCGCTCCTGTGATGCCTTCCACTTCCCAAGGATTTATTTTCGTTCCAAATTTCACAGGAACGACCTTGTTAATGACTGTTGTGAAATCTTCCGACAATGCCACCGAGAGGCCGTTGAAATTGGCCAGGAAGTTTTCGTCCTTTTCAATTTTATCTCCTAAACCAGGAGTTTCTTTGCTTTCAAGCACATAAAATCCGACAATCGTCTGAGTGGCCGGATCATATCCATACAAGACTTTCAGGATATCTGCATAGCCTTGACCACTCGCCTCGATGGCAATTCCTTTCAAGGAATTTTGATCATCATATCCTGCATAAACCAGGGTTTTGGTCCGGTCTTTCCCATCAGATGGGATGAATTTTCCGTCAGGGGTAAGTTCAAAAATTCCGGTTTTGGTGATTCCCGGAAGGACTTTGAAAACCGCTTGCTCGAGTGCTTCCGCTTTGAGCTTTTCAATTCTCCCAAAAGTCCCTTCATAACTGAAGACGATCAGCAAAGCACAAACAACACCGATTCCTACCATGGCGATTAGCATTTTTTTGCTTCCGTCATTGGTTTGAGGTCCGGGAGATAGGATGTTGGATTCGCTCATGATTTTATCTTTTTGGTTCCGTAAACCCTCGGTCTGATGAAATTGTCGATCTGCGGAGTAAGCGCATTTCCGAAAAGGATGGCATACATGACACCCTCCGGCAGACCGCCCCATACCCGGATCACTACGATCAACAATCCAATGAAAAATCCATAAATCACCACCCCAAGCGGAGTAATCGGTGAGCCCACCATATCGGTGGCCATAAATACTGCCCCAAGCATTAATCCTCCGGAAAAGAGCATGAAAAGCGGTGACGGATAAATCTTGTCGTCAATGAGATACAGAATGCCGCTGAGGACAAAAACCGTCGAAAGAATGGAAGCCGGAATCCTCCAGTTCATCATCTTGCGGGCAATGAGATAGATTCCTCCCAGAATAATAATAACAGCGCTCGTTTCACCCGTGGAGCCGCTGACCAAGCCAAGGGCCAGGTCTGAGGTATCGGTCACGACATGATCAAACTTGAACGCTGAAAGAGGCGTCGCCCCCGAGATGCCGTCCACTTTTGGCGCCGCAAAAGGGAACGCCAGGACTGAACTCGTAATGTTGAAAAACCTGCCATCCAGAAATGCTGATTGCCAGGTGGTGATCGCTACCGGAAATGCTGCTTGCAGAAAAGCTCTGCCGACAAGAGCAGGATTGAAAAGATTGTAGCCTAGCCCGCCGAAGACAAATTTCCCAACCGCCACGGAGAAAACCCCTCCGAGGAAAGTCATCCAAAGCGGGAAAATGGGAGGCAGTGTAAGTCCGAGAAGAATGCCGGTGATGACTGCCGACCAGTCGGAGATTGTACTCTCTTTCTTCGACCATTTGCACAAGGCATGCTCGGTAAGCACGCTGGAAATAACCGCAGTGGCTATGACCAGAAAAGCATTTATTCCGAAGGAGAAAACAGCAAAAATCACCACAGGCATCATCGCCCAGACCACATTTTGCATGATCGTGTCCGTGCTCAGACCTTTTCTGATATGCGGAGAAGTGCTGATATGGAGGGTTTTGCTAAACATTTGCTGCAGCCGGCTTGGCTGTTTTACGTTTGCGGAGAATTGATTTAGACAATCGGAAATACTGCACCAATGGAATATTGGAAGGGCAGACAAACGAGCAAGAACCGCATTCGAAGCAGTCCATCAGATGGAAATCATCGGCCATGGTTTCGTAGGCTTCCGCTTTGGCTAAAATTCCGAGTTTGGAAGGATTGAGAGAAATCGGACAGGCGTCGACGCACGCTCCGCACTTGATGCAAGGGAATATTTTATCCGTTTTGCTGACATCCTGCTCCCCAAAAACAATAATTCCTGAGGTTCCCTTGGTGATGGAAATATCCAGATTGGAGACGGCCACTCCCATCATCGGTCCTCCCATGTAAACTTCGCTGATGTTGTCCGCGGCTCCTACTTGTTCGAGCACATAGCGCAAAGGCGTGCCGATTGGAATCAGGTAATTTCCTTTTTTCTTCACTCCGGGACCGGAAATGGTGATGACTCGCTCCTGTATTCCTTGTCCGTGGGGAAGCAATCTTCCGATTTCTGCGGTGGTTGCGACATTTACTACCACTGCGTGAACATCAATTGGCAATCCGCCGGAAGGAACTTCTTTGCCCAGCAGTGAGGTAATCAACATTTTCTCAGCGCCCTGAGGATATTTGACCGGAACGACTTTGACAGTCACCGACATCCCTGCGGGAATTTTCTGAGTCAGGAGATCAGCTGCATCTTGTTTGTTTGCTTCTATTCCTATGATGACTTCTTTAGCACCTGTGGATTTGAGCAAATACCGAATTCCCATGAAAATATCATCCGCCTGCTCCAGCATGACCCGGTGGTCAGTGGTCAGATAAGGTTCGCACTCGATCCCATTGATGATCAGAAATTCACAGGATTTTCCGTCAGGAATTTTGAGTTTCACATGGGTGGGGAAAGCTGCTCCGCCCAAGCCGACAATGCCGGCATCCTGAATTCCTTTGAGGATTTCTTCCGGACTTGCGTCCAGGCTGACGGGAGATCCTTCGGAAACTTCCTGACCTGAGGAAGGAAATGGTTCGAGGTAAATTCCCTCCGTCATTTGCCCCGAAATAACCGGCACTTTGGAGATTTTTCGAATTGTTCCGGAAACCGGGGAATGCATCGGCACAGACATATAGCCATCAGCAACAGCCAGGAGTTGGCCTCTCGCCACTTCCTGACCTTCCCTCACGATAATTTTGGAGGGCGCACCAATATGCTGCTGCATCGGCAGTATAATCAGAGGAGCAAATGTAAACTGTCGGATCGGCAGCTTATTTGTCTCCTCCTTGTTCTCCGGTGGATGTACCCCGTGTTTGAAAGAATCTTTCATGAAGTCCGGATCTCGCTATCAATTGAATTTTTCAGCTCTTTTGATCCATTTCTCGCTATCCGGAAAGTTCTTGTCTGCCGGCAAACCAGGGTGAATGACACCGGCTGTGCATTTTTCGGCAGCTTTGACCAGATCTGTATAGGGTCCTCCATCCGGATTCTTGATGTAGGCTTTTTTATCGTTGTTGTAGGCGAAAATTTTTGGATTCAGCTTGGTGCACTCATCACAGGAGGTACAATGCTCGGTTTCCAACCAGGGAGCCATGTAATCTGAACTCGCGGTGGCAGCCGCCTGCTTTGCTTCTCCGTTTGAGCTTACTTTGGGAGATTCCATGGCAAGATCCAGGATTCCTGCGCCGTCGTCACCGGCCATTTTCATCAGTCCTCTGGCAATTCGACCGATCACCTCAGCTCTCACTTTGCTTTCCACATCCTCAATCGGAGATTCTTTCTCAGGGTTCACTCCGGCAATCGCCTTAAGCATGATCCAGAAATCCCGGCGCTCTTCGCAGGATTCAACCATTGTTTTGGATACTAAAACCCGGCTGAGGTAGTCTTTTTTATCAAGCGCCCAGATGAATGGGAATTTGCCTTCTCTTGCCTCCAAATCCATTTCGAGGAATTCTGAAAGCACGATCATGTTTTCATTCCAGGTATCCCGTGGTGCCTTGCGGAAATGCTTTCTGAATCGGGCTTCGGTGATCGCAAAATCTGCGAAAGTCATGGCGACTTGCATTGATTTTGGACGACCGCTTTCCATGTATTTCAATTCGTAAGTAGGCCAAAGCTGATCCATGGCAGGGTTTCCTTCGAGGTTAAATGCCTCCTGAGGAGTTTTGCCATTATCAGGATTGTATCTGAAAATCGGATAGGCTCGGGATTCCATTGCCAGCTTGGCTTGATGCGCTCCCATGTCATCTGCAACTCCATGCTCCGGCTGACAGGTAGTGTACAGGTTGAAAAGTGCAGGTCGCTTGGTCAAAAGACCTTCAATGAACCCTTCGATCATCTGACTTGTATTTGCCAGCGTACCTTGAAGCACGTAGGTATTTCTATGCGCCATGGCAATCAGGCCAATTTCTTTTCTCGGTTCAGGTTTGCCTTTCCATACTTTCCCGAATTGAGCCATATCAGAAACTTGTCCGATAAAACCTGAGGTACAGGCTTGTCCTCCTGTATTGGAATAAACCTGTGTATCGACCACGATGACTTTGATCGGTTTGCCGGAAGCCATCATTCGGGAGAGATTCTGGAATCCGATGTCATACATCGCTCCGTCTCCTCCGAGTGCCACCACAGGCGGACATAATTTCCATTCTTCATCTGTGAACTGTCCCCAGTTGAAGTAGGTGAAGAAGTCTTTTTGATCTTTTGAATTGTACGTTCCGCTCATTTCCATTTCGGCTTTGCGGATCAATCTGAAGCCATCCGCCATTTTGGACATATGACCTTCAAAGAGTCCCATCGCCATGGAAGTACTATCCTGAAACAAGTGATTTGCCCAAGGGAAAGGATACGGATTGTAAGGATACGTACTGCCCCATACAGAAGTACAACCGGTGGAATTGCTCATTCCCATGTTGGATCGGCCTTGCCCGGTAGTTCCGTCGGTATATTTCCAAAGCAGCTTTTTCAAGCCGGCAAGTACCTGAGTGGTCTCAGTCAGCCAATCCTGATCGATCGGTTCGGTTCCTTTTTCAGATTCCATTTTGCTGGCAATTCCCGAAATAGTCAGGTCTCCGCCGTGGGTTTCTGAGATGATTTTTGACATCAGATCCGTATCCATCAGATTCATGGATTTCATCAACTTCACCTGAATATGTTTCTCCAGTTTCTCGACCAGGCCTTGCAGGTATTCGACATGCTTTTCAACCCTCGGAAGCATCAATGATTCGACGGTTGCCATGAACAGGTGAACGACTGATTTTTCGGAACATCCGAGACAGGCGCCATCTCCGCTTGCGAAACTCTGGTACGCGTTTTTGTCCAAAAGGATGGTTTCCAGTGGACCGATTTTTTCTTCCAGATTATCGATTCTGTTGAATTTTTTCGGGGTGTTCGGCAAATCGCTCCACACGCTCCATTCCTCTCTGAGTTTGGCAACAGAGTCTTCTGTCTGCTTCACTACTTTGAGTGCATCATCTTCGCAGACTTTCACGCATTCCATACAGCCTTTGCAAGTATTTGGATTGATGGTGATGCTGAACAAGCCTCCGCTATTCGGTTGCTTTTTCTCATGGAGATCGTAGTACGGTCTTGTGAGGGCAAACTGAAAATCTCCCAGTTCTTCCCTGAACCAACCCAGCTCAATGGAAAGCGGCGAGCCCTTTTTCTCCTGCTCCAATACCTGATCAATTGCTTCATTGATCATGTTATTTACCGTGATTCCTTTGTGGGGTTCTTTGAAAAGTGCCCGAACTTTTGGCTCTAATTGCTTGATGGTTTTGGGAAGGAATTCAACTTTTTCGTGATTTCGTTTCACTCGCTTCAAAACTGTTTCAAAGACGTCGGACAGTTCACTGACCAATCCAGGGATAGCAGTATCTGGGCAAATGGTGTAGCAATTTCCGCAGGCAGTACAATTATCAGCGATCCATTCGGGATGCTCGAAACGGATGCCGGTCATATCTCTGAAAACCGAAGAAGCTGCAGGCATTACGCTCAACCCGATAAACGGATCGGTGATGTTGTCATTTCCTCTGCCGCTTTGGTAGAAACTTCCGGTTTGTTCCCAGAATCGATGGATATCGCTCAGATTGGACTGACTTTTTGGGATGTTTTTGAGCATGGTCGGGATGGCCGCAACCAACTGACCATTGTTTTTCTCGGCTTGCGCACCCAGTACTTTGTTTTTGATTTCATACACTTCGCTGAAGCCACGCTTCACCACTCGCATATTGTCATCGACTACCCGCTGTCCTTTTCCTCCAAACTTATGCTGCAACTGTTCTTCGATTGCATTGATCAATTCGGCATCGGTAAGGCCAGCTTTCTTCATCAGAGGAGATGAGGCAAAAAATGCCCCCTGAAAAGCGATGCCCTGCATTCTGAGTTGAAGTTCGGGATCGGTTGCTTCCTCACGGGCGATTTTGAATCCATCCACATAGAATATATGGATGTCGCTTTCTATGATGACTTTCTGATAATGCTTTGGAATATCTGCCCAGACTTCATCAGGAGTTTTTCTTTCACTTTGTATGATAAAGACTCCTCCGTTCTTTAAGCCCGCCAACGCATTGGTATGCTTGAATACATTGGGATCCGGTGACAATACCACATCCACGAAGAAGTATTCACAGTTAATGGTAATCGGTTCGGGAGCTGCTGCCAAATAGTAAGTAGTTGGCTGGCCTTTTTTCTCCGAGCCATATTTAGGATTTGCTTTGATATCGTATCCAAGCAAATCAAAAAGAGTCATCGCGAGGTTTTTACCAGTGGTAATTGCTCCCCATCCGCCGACGGAGTGGAACCTAACGGTGATGGCATCTTTTGGCATCAGGTTGGGATTCTCAGATCCGTGAACTGCCAGATCTTTCACATTTGGGTAAGAAGCCTGGATAGTTTCCTGATGGGCTCTTTGCTTGGGAGTGAAAGGATTTTCCCGGATGAAATCAATCGATAGGTAGAATCTTTTCTTGTGTTTGCCTTGAGGCAGCATGTTTTCTATTGCTCCGATAATTCCTTCCGGCTGAAGGTCACGGCTGCCCATTCCGAACGAACCGGTATATAAAGCCGGCATTTCGGTGGCTGTATAGGAAGGTAATTCAGGATAAGGAAGGTCTTTTTTATTGTTTCCGTTTTCGATGCATTTAGTGATCACTGCTCGAACTTCTCTCATGATGGGAGAATCTTCTGAAAGCGGCTGATCCAGTCTTTCCAGAATGGTTACTCCTTTTTTGCCTTTCAGAATTCTGCCAAGATAATCTGCAGGGAAAGGCCGGAACATCACCAGATCGACCACACCGACTTTCAATCCTCTTGTCTTTCGCAGGTAATCCACCACCGCCTCAGCACTCGATACCACACTTCCCTGTCCGAGGATAAGGTAGTCGGCATCTTCAGCTTTGTAGGTCATTACCCGCTCGTATCTTCTGCCTGTGAGGTGATAATATTCCTCAAAAGCCTGATCTGTCAGTTCCCTGATATGATCAAAAAAGAAAGGTCGCTGAGCGGCCACACTCTGCATATAGGAATCCTGATTTTGGACGATGCCAGCCATCATCGGATTGTCCACATCCCAGATTTCGGGAATCCGGCGACGCGTCTCTCCGTAGATCATTCGCTGGGCTGGAGTAGGAGTATCGATGATATCATCCGGCCGACCCAGGAATTCCTTGATCAGTTCACGCTCCGGCAGCATGAGTGATTCGATCAGGTGAGTGGTGAGAAATCCATCCTGAGCAATCACACCGGGATTCAGGGCAAGCTCCGCGATTTTGTGTGCGATGATGTTGAGGTCAGCTACGTGTTGAGCTTTTTTGGCAAAAAGCTGAAAGAATCCTGTGTCGTCAATGGCATGGTAATCGTCGTGACCAGCGTGGACGTTGAGGGTCGATTTTGTCATGGCGCGTGCGCCAATATTGAGCACATAAGTCAATCGCTTGCCGACAGCAGCATAAAGTGATTCGTGCATGTAGGCAATGCCCTGACCTGAGGAAAAATTGGCAGATCGCAATCCCGTCATCGAAAGTCCGGCGGTAACTGCAGCTGCAGCGTGTTCTCCTTCCGGCTCTATGAAAATCAACGGCCTGTCCGAAATATTCAGGTGGCCGTTTGCCGCTTCTTCCGCCCAATATTCACCCATCTGTGTAGATGGAGTGATCGGATAGGCGCCGGCAGCATCTGAAGATTCCCGTTCACACATAATGGCCACGGTATTTCCATCCATTGCCACTCTTGTGCCCGGGTATTTGAAGGTATTTTTGGTATTGTTCATGACAGTATTTGATTTTGCCAATTTTTATGAAGGAAAAAATAATGAGCGATTGCTCTGAAAAAATGAAGTTCAGGGATAGTCCTAAACGGCTTAAACTCTCCCTTTTCTAATAAGGAAGAGCGGATGATAGCCGGTTAATTTGCCCCAACTTGATTCTTGGTTTGTTCGGCGAGGTGGATAAATTCATTCGATGTATGCTTATTCATCCATAAATCCTGCGGATCCCCGGCACGGGTCAATGGATCGAGGTTTAATTTTTTAAAATCGGGATTGATGGTTCGGCATTGGCCTAACAGATCATTGATGGAGGTGGAATTTTGAACTCGTACGCCGTTTTTTACAAGAAATCCAGCCATGTACTTTTCAATTGCTTTGTAGGCATGCCTGCATACCATGTAATGGACTACGTCCTCATCCGGACGGCAAAGTTCCTCCTTGGCTTTATCGAGCAAAACATCGGCTTCTGAAAGGATGGGTTGGGGGTCAAGAACAGTCATGACTTAAAATTTAGAGTTAGTGAGAGAATCATTCTAAGCATTGAAATTATCCACATAACCCCTTAAAATTCATGACTATTATCACTTCAAACCATGATTTGCATCAAAGCAGGAATGGCCGGATATTTTGTTTTCAGATTGGTGGGAAGGGTATAAAAAAGTGGTTTCCGGATTCTGAGACTTTTTCCAAAAGTGAGCGGGGAGTATCAAGAAATTCGCAGGGAGTTTAATTGAAAAACCCTGCAAAAATTTATGGACTAGGAATTATTCAATTGAGAATAAATCACAAAATCCAACTTGTCAGATCCGAGAAGATTAACGAATTTTTTATTTCATTACCATTGGTAACTTCTATATCCTGATAACAAAAAAAGTAGTTTTATTCTTTAAAAGTTTTGAATACTTTCCTTTCACTTACTTTACAAGATCTCAAAATCTGACCAGACCGATAAACCCTTAATTGTTGGAAAATTACTCCTCTAAAAACGCACATAACCGGAAGATCCTGCTCCAGCTTTTTGGAGATTTAGAAGAGGAGCTTTTGGATCAAATACTGGAAACAGGCAATACCCACGAAGTAGAAATTGGTCAATTCCTATTCCACCAGGGAGATAAAGAGAACTCGCTTTATATAGTCCTTTCGGGAAGATTTCGTGCCCTTGCGGAGCAAGGTGACGGTACATTTCACCTGCTTGGAGATATAGGAGAAGGAGAACCCATCGGAGAATATGCTCTTTTCATGCAAGAGCCCAGAGGTGCTTCTGTAGTAGCAATCCGAAAGTCTCTTGTGCTCCAACTTTTTGAAAGTGAATACCTGGAAATTGTCGCTAAACATCCGGCATTTTCCAGCAAACTCACCCGCTTTGTCGTCAATCGATTAAAACGAAACGTACTCCAGCAACACCTTGAATCCTCTGCAAAAAACATCGCGCTTATCAATTTGCAGTCAGGAAATGACATCTCCGCCTACACCGAAGCTGTAAAAAATCAATTTGAATCCCTTCATGTAAGCATTCAGGTTTTCTACCCTGACACGCTTGATAACATGGAGCCAAAAGAACTTTTTGACACACTTGAGAAGCATGATGGACTGAATTTCCTTGTCTGCAGTGATGATAATCTCAAATGGTCAAGAGAGTGTATTATTTACGCCGATTTGGTAATCGTTGCCTCTGATTTCTATGCGGATTCCAACGTCTATGATATTGAGAAGCATCTTGATTTGTACTCTCAAAACATACTGAACAAGAAAATATACCTCCTTCTGCTTCATCCTGAGGATGGGGAATTTCCTAAAAACACGAGTAAGTGGCTTACAAATCGCAAACTGAATCTACACATTCACTATCGGAAAAATCACGGGCCGGATATTCGCAGATTTTCAAGAATTCTTGCAAATAAGGCAATTGGACTGGTTTTAGGTGGTGGAGGTGCAAAAGGATTTTCTCATATAGGAGCTGTCAAAGCACTGAACGAAGCCGGAATAGAGATTGATTTTTTGGGGGGCACAAGCGCAGGAGCGCTTTACGGTGCTGCGATTACTTACTGCGATTTTGATCATAAGAAGATTGATTATTATAGTCATGATTCTGCCAAAAACAAATTGACTTCAAACGATTATACGATTCCAATCCTGTCGATCATGTCCGGGAAAAAGATGACAAACTACCTCAAAGGAATGTTAGGGGATGCCCATCTGGAAGATTTTTGGGTGGGGACTTATTGCGTTTCGACCAATTTTTCAAATGCCTCCACCAAAGTGCATGACACAGGTCTTGCCTGGAAGCAAATTGAAGCAAGTATTGCTATTCCAGGGATTTTTCCTCCGGTAGTAATCGACAACCAACTCCACGTGGACGGCGGTGTGGTGGATAATCTTCCAATCGAAACCATGTATAAGTATCCTGTGAGACATATAATTGCTATCTCGCTGACCCAATTGAAATCTCAAAATGTACCTTTTGAAGAAATGCCCTCTGCCCTGTCTTTAGTCTGGGACAAACTGACCAGAAAAAAGAAATTCAGATTGCCCGGGATCACCTCTATTTTGATCAATTCCCTCACTTTGAATAGTCGACAAAAGCAGGAATTATCTAAATCCGGGGTGGCACTCTATCTGGAAATGGAACTTCAAGGAATAAGTATGATGGATGACAGCAGGTGGAAAGAAATTATCCAAAAAGGATATGAGCAGATGAAAGAATCCCTGAAAAATATAAGTCCCGAGGAAAAATTCTGGGTGAATCCATCAAAATGAAAAAGTGGCTTTTAACAATTTGATTTTTTTCTGGATGAATTAAGATTGAATGTCAGGGAAATTTTATTTCCTCCTACCAACTTCAATCTTTCTTACAGGATTCAAAAGCCAAGAAATTTTCGTTCCAGAACTAAAATCAAAATAATAATACTGTAGTTTAAATATTTAACTACCTTTTTGTATAATAAATTGATTTTCACGATATAATATTTGCTTTTCGGTTAAATTTTTCTAGCTTCATAGTACCAAACTATTATTCGGCACCAAATTTTTCTTTCAACGAGTCCGATTCCATTAGCTCATAATTCCTGGCCTACATTGGTCTTTTTTTGACAATCAATGGTCAGTTTTCTTTTTAGAGTTTATCACAAACCAAAACCAAAAAGCGTATGAAGAAATTTTGCATGATAGCCATTCTCCTGTTTGGCTTAAGTCCGGTATTCGCACAGGAATTCTTTTTGCCTGTTTCGACAACTTCAGAAATAGCAAAGCAAGCGTACCAAGACGCCATAATGTCAACTCAGCATGTTGATTTAACACAATATGGTCCTCTGATGAAAACCGCTATTGAAAATGATCCTGAGTTTTTCATGGCATACACCCATCGTGGAATCAGAAGATTGAATGCTACCAATCAGGAATTACCGAAAGCTGATATTACAAAAGCGCTTTCCATATCCCAGGACAAACTGACTCCCTCTGAAGTGATTCTGAGAAAAGCTCTTGTCCTGCTCAACGAAGACCTGAAAGCAGATATTTCCGGAATGATCAAGGAACTTGCTCTCGCCTATCCTACTACACCACAGGTGTACGATATGGGACTCTTTGTAAATCATTTTGTAAAAAAAGACTATGCAGAGGCAGTCAAAAATGGTGAAATGCTGGTCAAGCTTAGCCCCTCTTATGGCTCCAGTTATAATTTGCTTGGCTACGCAAATATGGCGGCAGGAGATATGAAAGCAGCAAAATCTGCTTTCAAAAATTACATCAAAACATTTCCGAAGGAAGCCAATCCATATGACAGCATGGGTGAGTATTACATGAATGTGAAAGACTATAAAAAGTCAGCTAAAAACTACGATAAAGCTGCTGAAATGGGGATGGAAACCTCCAAAGAACTTGCGGATAAAGCAAGAAGCATGATAGAATAGTTGAAGTGTTTTTACCTATAATTTTTAACCATAAATAAACCAATCTATGAAAAAGTTAATCGCAATCGGTTTGGCAGTACTTCTATTTACTGCATGCCAACAAGAAGTTCGTTACACGCAAACTTCCCCGGAAATCGACCATGTAAAAGCAGCCCAGGCGGACTATCTGAAGGGAGACTGGGAAAGCTACCTAACCCACTATGCCCCGGATGCAAAAATCTTCAATAACGCGACTGAGAGTAATCCAAAAACTCCCCAGCAAATCGTAGAAAACTGGAAAGTTACCCTTGCAGGGGTATCCTCCTATTCCATCTTGGATGATCAGCAAGCAATAGAAATGGTAATAGATGACAAGGGAGAGACCTGGGTAAACTTTTGGGGTGTCTGGAAAGGAACCTATTCAGACTTAAATAAAACGTTTGAAATCCCTATACACATTACCTCCCAGTTCGTAGATGGAAAAATCGTAAAAGAATACGGCTACTGGGATAGTTCCCCGGTAGTGATAGCAAGAATGGAATTTGAAGCAGCTCAAAAAGCGGCAGCAGATTCTACAGCCATACCTGTTAACTGATCCGAGTATTGTAGTAGGGCTTATCGAATAGGTAAGCCCTTTTTTATTTTCTATACAGTGATTTTATCCTCCAAAAATGAGATCATGGATTCCCTTTTTCTAAGAAATCCTGCAAACAAAATGATTCACTTTTTTAAAGGATTTCTTCCTGATTTTGAGTAAATTAAGTTAATGAATAGGCCCTGAAAGGGATTGCAAAAAACTAAAAAAATCAGGGGTTGGCATACCTTGATTTTCACTATGTCAGCATCAGACCACATTCTGATTGAGGATTTACCAGATAAATCTAAACCGATTCAACACCAAAATTTTTCACGTATGAAGTTGATCATAAACCTGCGATACCAATAGGAAGTACGTTTAAGATCCGGCTAACCTTTGTCTTAAGTTAAAGCCATGCAAAAACTTGCTTTCGGGTTCCTAATGCTGCTGATGACAGCCTTCCCGGCGATGACTTCAGCCCAGCTCAACCCCAATAACCTGGAATCTTTCAGTGAACTGAAAGGTGTGAATGTGCTGGATATTATGCCGGATAGCTTTGGCTATATCTGGATGGCTACTCAGAATGGACTGATCAGATATGATGGCTATGAATTTAAACGCTATTACTACAATCCAAATGATTCGACTTCCATCCAAACCATCGTCACTTGGAGCTTGCACGAAGACCGAAAAGGAAATATCTGGATAGGTTGTCTGGATTATGCTTATAAATATGATCCCCTGAAAAACTCATTTAGCAGATTGGGATTTACCCATCTTTTAAATCGCCCTGCTTATGAATCTTTTGGCGTTTGGGCAATGGCAGAGGATACGCAAGGGAGGATGTATTTTGGGGCAAACTCTAACTATGGAAATGCCGTTGTTCACCAATCATTAATGTATTTGGATGAAGGGAAAGGAGAAATCAAATTATTTGAATCGCCCCAAGGCCTCGAGATTCAAAACATTTCAAGTTTGCTTTCCGACAATCGTGGTGAAGTTTGGATTGCTGCTAATAATGGATTTTTTAAAATCGATACAAACCGAAAACTTTCCAAAATAGAACTGCCTCAAGAGTTTGAAAATGGCTGGGCCAATTCTTACAATTTTCAACTAGGTCTGGATCCCACTGGAACCGTATTGCTCACCACGGCGAATTCCTCAATTTTTGAATATGATCCGAAGAAAAATTCATTCCGACAATATTCATTGAACCCGTTGATTGGGGATGGAAATAAGTCAATGACAATAAACCATGTTGCAGCAGATACAACCGGTTTGATTTGGCTGGCTACTGAACGGGGTCTGGTAACCTTCGACAGAGTCCAAGGAAAACTCAATCAATTCAAAGAAAATCCTGCCTCAGAATCTAAAATTGAAAAGGCCGGTATTTATAAATTAGTATTTGATTCCTTTGGAAATTTATGGCTGAGTTCAGCCTCACTGGGGGCTTTCAAATATGAAAACCGGGCAATTTTCGCTTCATTCGGTTATAATCCCGAGGAGGAAACCACTTCCTTGACCCCTGGCTGGGTGAATTGCATTTATGAAGGAAGTGACGGTGAGGTTTGGGTCAATACGAATGCCGGATTGAATAGATGGAACCCGACTACTCATTCTCTCAAACGATTCCCTTATCAGATAAATTTCCCAGGAGTCTGGGTGACTTTTGGATTCTTTGAAACTAACCCAGGTGAGTTTTACCTCGGCACCAATCTGGGAGCATTCAAATTTACCCCTGCGACAGGGAAAACAGAAAAATTGAGTTTGCCGGGAGTCGCCGACACCATTGAGATTTATCAATTTCACCTGGACAAAAAAGACAATTTCTGGCTCGCAACCCGAAGCGGGCTTTTTAAAAGAACAAAGGGAAGCGAAGCTTTCATCCGGTATGACTTAAGCACTTTACCGGAGGCAAATTTCACCAGCAACGAAATAAGGGGTGTTTTTGAAAGTGATAAGTATGGACTTTGGCTCATTACCAATAATGGTTTATTCCTTTATAATGACCAAAAAGACCAGATCGAAAGGCATGGATATGACAAAAGACTGGGAGATGTCTTTGTCACACAGGACATCAACTCATTTTTTGAGGATAGTATGGGTGTCGCTTGGGTGGGTACATGGGAAGGTGGCTTGAGTAGATATGATGTTGAAAAAAGGGAAATAAAAACCTACACCACAAGCGATGGCTTGCCCTCCATGAGTATTCAGGGTATTCTGTATGATGAGAAAAACAAGGCCCTTTGGCTTAGCACTTTTGATGGGCTCAGCAGATTCGATCTAGCCATCAGTCAATTCAATAATTATACAATTGCAGACGGGATACAAGGACAATTATTTGCTGATGGCGCTTTTCTGAAGACCTCCCGTGGCCTTTTTCTTTTTGGAGGATCTGATGGAGTGACCTATTTTGATCCAAATCAAATCACCAAAAACTCAATCCCCCCCAAGGTCCTGCTCACTGATTTCAAGATTAATAACAGATCCATCTTCTCTGATCCGGACATACCTCTGACAGAACCAATTTTCAGGACTAATCAGATTACTCTCCCCTTCAAAAAGAATAATATCTCGATCGATTTTCTGGCCATTCACTATTCAGATCCTGCAAAAAATAAATACGCCTACAAGCTGGAAAACTACGAGGACGATTGGAGAGAAGTGGGCAATCAACGGACTGCTTTCTATTCAAACCTGCCTCCTGGCGATTATTTGTTCAGAGTGAAGGCTGCCAATAGCAATGGAGTTTGGAACGAGGAAGGGGTATCGATAAAGTTGGTCATTACTCCGCCCTGGTGGAGGACTGGCTGGGCTTTTGCCGCCTATGGTTTACTATTTCTAATCGGAGTCAGAGTGGTTCACGTCTTTCAGAAACAACGCGTGATCCGGTTGGAACGGGCAAAAGCTCATGCCAAAGAAATCCAACAAGCAAAGGAAATTGAGAAAGCGTATGAAACCCTAAAAGCAACACAAGCTCAACTTATCCAGGCCGAAAAAATGGCCAGCCTTGGGATCTTGACTTCGGGAATAGCGCATGAAATTCAAAACCCGTTGAATTTTGTCAATAATTTTTCAGAGGTCAGTCAGGACTTGATTAAAGAAATCAAAACTGAGCGGACTAAACCCCAAAATCAAAGAGACGTTGCCCTGGAAGAAGAAATTTTGGACGTCTTGGCCATCAATCTTGAGAAAATAACCCTCCATGGAAAACGAGCCGACTCAATCGTAAAAAGCATGGTCGAACACAGCAGAACCAGTTCCGGCAATAAGGAACTGACCGATATCAATGCTCTGATTGAATCCAGCCTTCAGCTGGCTTACCATGGATATTGCTCCAAGGAAAAAAATTGCACGTGTGAACTTAAAACAATCCTGGACGAAACTATTCCAAAAGTCAATATCATTCCTCAGGACATTGGCAGGGTTCTTCTCAATGTTTTTAACAATGCATTCTATGCCGTCAATGAAAAATTGAAATCGGACAAGAAAGGTTATAAACCTCTCGTCAGGGTTACTTCAAAATACCTGAGTAAGAGCCTGAAAATTGCCATTTTTGATAATGGAATAGGAATCCCTCCTGAAATCAAGGATAAAATTTTCAACCCATTTTTTACCACCAAGCCAAATGGCAAAGGAACCGGATTGGGATTATCGTTAGCTTATGATATCATGAAAGCTCATGGCGGAGAAATCAAAGCAGAATCTGAACTGGGAAAAGGAGCCACTTTCACCTTGACACTGCCTCTCAGTTAGAATTGCCCCAAAAGGCTGAAAAGTGAAAAAGCTTTCCCGGCCTTTATCTTGCCTAATATTGCAATTGCCGGACCATTTCCGCCCGCCTTATTTTTTATAAATCGTAGGAATATGCCAAAAAAATCTGTCCCCTAATTTTAGTTCTGAAATCATCAGTAGGCTTTTCAGGAAGCAATTTCCATTTTAATCCTACCCCTGAGAAAATCAGGAATTCAACTGTGGTCAAGATCAAGACTTTTTGTATTTTGTCTGGAGTTTAATCTGATTTTTGCCAACTATTATCAGGAAATATCCCAATTCCCTTCAAGGAAATTTGGAATTTTTTTGGAACTACCGATTCGATAAACGAATCTATCACCCTATTATAAAGAAAGTGTTTGTGTCCTTTTTGATAATATCTGAGGGTGTTGCCTGGAGTTTGAAGGCAGCTCATGAAGGATCACTTTTCAGTACCGCCATTCCAAAAAATTGAAAATGAACCCAACCAAGCAACAAGAGGAAGAGGCAAGAATAGCACATGATCTATACTGGGAAAGCTATTTAAAGGGTGATGTGGAAACATTGGCCTCTTTGTTGGATAATGATTATACCCAAATCGGCAGCGTGGAGGAAGAAGTCTTCTTCACTAAAAAGGATGCGGTGCAATTTGTACTTACCACCATTGACCAGATAGCCGGGAATGTGCAAATGCGAAACCGAGTGACCAAGTCTGGACCGGTTGATGATTTCATTCTCTTCAGCGAGCAGTGTGACTTGTATGTTTTGAGTGAGGGAGAATGGACTTTCTATTCGAAATTCAGAGCATCATCTCTCATGAAATTAAAAGATGGCAGCTGGAAATTGGTCCATCAGCATTCTTCATTACCCGATTCAAAAGCACAGGAAGGTGAGAATATAGCTATAGAAAAAATTTCGGCTGAAAATCTTCAACTACGAGATGCCGTCAAACGACGAACTATCGAGCTGGAGAATAAAAGCAAGGAACTGGAGATTGAAGCTTTACTCGAGCGGGTCAGGGCCGTAGCCATGGGGATGAAAAAACCGGATGACATTCTTACTATCTGTAAAGTAATGTTCACAGAACTGCAGTTGCTTGGCTTCTCCAAATTAAGAAACATGCTGATTAATTTTTGGGATGATGACAGCAGCTCTTTAATTGATTATGATTATTCAGACGAAACAGGAGGAAATAAAGCCACGCTCTCATACAACAGTCACCCTATTTTTGAGCAATTCCAGAAAACGATTAAGAATTCAAAAGATGCATTTGCTGAACTGGTAGTAACAAAAGAGCAATTAGAAAGCTGGAAACAGCGGCGGAGGGATAATGGTGAATATGAAGATCCCCGGCTTAATACTATTGATTCACTTTATTATTATTTCTATTCTATTGAAGTGGGTGCTATTGGCATTTCAACATTCAGTCCTATTACAACGGGACAGCTAAGTGTACTAAAGCGTTTCAGAAATGTATTTGATTTTGCTTACCGTCGGTATGTTGATGTGGCACAGGCAGAAGCCCAGGCCAGGGAAGCAAAGATTGAAGCGGCATTGGAGCGAGTTCGTGCACGAACTATGGCTATGCAGCATAGCGATGAACTTAAAGATGCAGCGGCCTTATTGTTTCAGCAGGTAAAAGCTTTGGGAGTACCGGTATTCAGTTGCGGCTATAATATCTGGGAAAAAGGCGAAAAGGAATTCACAGCTTGGATGACCAATAATGATGGTACAGGTATTAATCCGGCCTTTAGTCTCCCCTTGAAAGGAGATGCCAATTTTATCCGATTTCATGAATCAAGACAGCAAGGTGAAGAATTTTATGTCTTAGAAATGGGTGGTGATAGAATGCAGGAACACTATCGCTATCTGATCCAAAACGTCCCGGTATTCAAAGAAACTTTTGAAAACATTCTGAAAGCAGGGCAATCCTTACCCGAAACCCAAATTCACCATATCGTAAACTTCTCACATGGCAACCTCATGTTCATTACCTATGAGCCTTGCCCGGAAGCACATGATATTTTTATTCGCTTCGCGAAAGTTTTTGAACAAACCTACACCCGCTTCCTCGATCTCCAAAGAGCCGAAGCACAGGCAAGGGAAGCACAGATAGAAACGGTTTTGGAACGAGTACGAAGTCGCACCCTTGGAATGCAAAAAAGTGGTGAATTGCGTGAGGTGATACAAGTGATTTTTGAACAGTTTCAAAATCTGGGTATTGATCTTTACGGAGCCGCCTTTGCAATGGATTATATGGAAAGCGAAGACTGGTTCATCTGGAGTGCAGATATTGCCAATCTTTCTCCTACCCTGCTGCATATTCCCTACTTTGATCATCCTTACTGGAATAGCTGGAACGATGCCAGGCGAAAAGGACTCGATTCTCTTACCTATACCATGGAACTGGTGGAGAAAAATAATTTCGTTTCAGAATTTGTAAAGTATATACCAGACTTGCCTGCTGAAGTATTTCAATCTGTGCTGAGCACGCCCGGCTATACGGTTTCCAATGTATTCCTGAAAAACATTACCCTCTATATCGATAGGTTTAACACAGAACCTTTTTCCGATGCCGACAACGCCATACTTATGCGCTTCGGCAAAGTATTCGAACAGACCTATACCCGCTTCAAGGATTTGGAAAAAGCGGAAGCCCAGGCAAGGGAAGCGCAGATTGAAGTGGCAGTAGAAAGAGTGCGTGCTAAAGCGCTTGCGATGCACCGCTCAGAAGAAATCCTCGGAGTTGCCGTGTCCGTCAGAGATGCTATGGTTGCTTTGGATTTACAAGGTGTTTCTGCGGCAACCATCTATCTGGAACAGGATAATGGCTGCGTCCGAGTCTGGGATATAACGGAGTTACTGGAATCGGAAAAAGGTCCTTATCTGAATCTGGACTTTGAATTCCGTTTAGAGGAAACGGATTCCGATCTCTGGTTTCACAGGATTTGGAATTTCAAAGAGAAATATTGTGTGGTGGAAATGGATAAGGATGACTTATGGAAGTGTGAAGCCTGGCTTCGGTCTTTCGATCTAAAAAATGCGGACAACTTCCTTCGCTTTCTGGAGTCAGGCCAAATAACGCATTTGTGGCTTCCCACAGTTTTTCTTGAAAGAGGAAAAATGAATATCGATTTTGTTCAACCCCCTCCGGCTGAAATGGAATTCATTCTTACAAAAATGGCAGCAGCTTTCGATCTGGCATATAAACGCTTCCTCGATCTCCAAAAAGCTGAGGCACAGGCAAGAGAGGCAAAGATTGAAGCCACTTTGGAGCGAGTTCGAGCAAGAACAATGGCAATGCAGCGAAGCGAAGAACTGCCTGAAGTGGCAGCTCTTCTTTTCCAACAGGTGAAAACATTAGGCGTGCCTCAATTTCATTGCGGATTTAACATTTTTGAAATTGATGACAAAGAATGTACATGGTATCCTGGAAGTGCTGATGGTGATATTCTGCCACCTTGCAAAATTCCGTTAACGGAACATCCGATTTTTATGGCCTTCAATGAATCAAGAAAGAGAGGCGATGAACTTTTTGTATATGAAAAGGAAGGTGAATATCAAGCTGGCCATTACAGGTATATGTTATCACTTCCTGTTTTGGGAGAGATGTTGCAAAATATGTTGGATGCCGGCATCCCATTTCCAACTTTTCAAATTGATCATCTTGCGAATTTTTCACACGGTAACCTGCTTTTCATTACTTCTGAGCATTTCCCTGAAATGCATGATACTTTCAAACGCTTGGCCAAAGTTTTTGAACAAACCTATACCCGCTTCCTAGACCTTCAAAAAGCCGAAGCACAGGCGAGGGAAGCAGAAATTTCCCTGGCCTTGGAGCGGGTTCGAGCCCGGACGCTGGCGATGCAGCGAAGCGAGGAATTGATAGAGACTTCTCTTGAGCTGTGGAAACAAGTGGATCATTTGGGTATTCCCGCATTTGGCTGTGGCTTTAATATTTGGGATGCTGACAAAAAATTTGCGACTGCCTGGATGGGAGGGAATGAACGAACTCAACCTCCTTTCAAAACTGACTCCAGCCGGGACATTTTCAAGAGAATCTATGAAGCCGAGCGAAAGGGCGATTCTCTATTTGTTGAAATACAGGAAGGAGAAGCCGTAAAGGAACACTACTCCTATTTGACCTCCATTCCTGTATTTAAGAATATAGAAGAGGAGATGTCAAAGGCGGGACTTTCTTTCCCGGATTTTCAAATCATGCACTGTAGTTTTTTTGCACAGGGCTATCTGATGTTTATCACGTTTGAACCTGTGCCTTGGGCTTCTGATATTTTCAAGCGATTTTCCAAAGTTTTTGAACAGACCTACACCCCTTCCTTGATCTCCAAAAAGCCGAGGCGCAGGCAAGAGAAGCCCAAATTGAAAATGCATTGGAGAAAGTCCGATCACGAACCATGGCGATGCAGCGCAGCGATGAATTGACAGATGTAGCAGGTCTGTTATTTAATCAAGTAAGTGCCTTGGGTATTAAAACATGGACCGCCGGGTTTAATGTCTGGAGCGAAGACAATAACTCCTACGTAGACTATATAACAAGTCCCAATGGAGGTTTTATTGAGCCTTATACAGTACAAACAGAAAGAGCTGAGGCATTAAGGGATATCGCAAATGCCAGGAAAAGTGGGGTTGAATTTGATGTGCAATATGTTGAAGGGGAAAAGATCAAACAATTGTACCTCGCACTTACTCAGCTTGATGAGAAGCAGTATGAAATAATGCTGCAAGATGGAGTCAGTTTCCCTTCTCAACAATATGAACATTTTGTGTTTGGCTCCAAAGTTAGCCTGATGTTCATCACGTATGAACCTGTACCGGAAGCACATGAAATATTCAAGCGCCTTGGCAAAGTTTTCGAACAGACATACACACGTTTTCTAGACCTTAAAAAAGCAGAAGCACAGGCACGGGAAGCCCAAATTGAAAATGCATTGGAGAAAGTCCGGTCCCGCACCATGGCAATGCAGCATAGCGATGAATTGGCAGAAGCTGCATTTGTTCTTTTCCAGCAACTTCAGGCCTTGGGAGTGGTCCATGAGCGGATCAATATCGGGGTAGTCAAAGAAGAAAGCAAAACGATTGATTTCTGGATCACTGAACAAGGAGGCAACCAGATCAATACGCGATTTACCGGCAGAATCGATGAGCCAACTACGCTTGCCAAAATGTTTAATGGTTGGAAAAAGAATCAAAAATCCATGGTCATTGACCTGACCGGTGACGATTTGGCGAATTGGCTGAAATATTTGAAAGAGGAAATCGGGATACCTTTTGATCCTGCATTTTTACACAATCGTCGCGTTCAGACAGTAGGATTCTTTTCAAAAGGGATGTTGGTTTTGACGACTCCTGAACCTTTGCCAGAGGAAAATTTACGGCTTCTTGAGAAATTCGCAGGAGTCTTTGACCTGACTTATACCCGTTTCAGCGATTTGAAACATGCAGAAGCACAAGCGCGAGAAGCGCATGTTGAAGTTGCGCTGGAGCGGATCAGAGCAAGAGCACTCGCGATGCAATCCTCCACCGAGCTAAGCGAAGTGGCCAAAGTGCTGCGGGATCAAATGGGAATTCTGGGTCAGGAAGACC
>JAQSDM010000012.1:0-386101 GCA_029945945.1 Algoriphagus sp.
ACACCAAAAAAACTTTATCATTCCCCTAAATCACTGAAACTGAAAGAGAAAAATTATCAAAACAAAAATGCCCAGATAACTGAATTATCCGGGCATTTGAATCGTGATTCTTTTATAATTAAAGCTTTTTCAGAACAATCTTTCGCCAATAGACTTTTATTCCGCCACCATCATGGATTTGAAGCAAAACGCCACCCTTTCCTTCTCCGATTTTAGCATCTTGGTAATCAACCATCATCTTTCCGTTCAAATATGAGGTGACTCTGTCTCCTTTGACAACGATCTTCATTTTATTCCACTTTCCGAATTTTAAAGCCTTGTCTTTTTCAGGGTCCGGCTTAATCAACCAGCCTCTTCCATAGGATTCATATATTCCTCCGGTATCACTTCCGGGAGGTGCCACCTCTACTTGCCAACCTGAAACCTTGGTCCCGTCTACAGTAGACCTAATAAAGACACCACTATTACCATTTGCTTCTTGCTTAAACTCTAACGTAATCTCAAAGTCATCGAACGTCTCTTCGGTTCCTAAATAACCATACCCCTTGTCAGGTCCACTTTCTGAAATCAACAAACCATCCTGTACATACCATTTCTCTGTACCATAGATATTCCAACCAGTAAGATCTTTTCCATTGAAGAGTTTTTCCTTCTTCTGAGCAAATGACTGCTGTGCCAATCCAAAGATTAGGATTGCTAAAATTATTTTTTTCATAGTTTTCTGATTTTAATGTTTTTGAACCAAACAGGATCTCCGTGATCCTGAAGAGCGATCAAGCCCTTTTTGGCAATCTTATAATCCGGAAATTCATTCCATTTGCCAGAATTTCTCCTTGCAGTCCAGTCCTCAGAATAAGGAATGAATTCCACTGTCTTTTTACCGTTCAGCCAATAGCTCGCTCCTTTTTCGGAGAAAATGATTTTAGAGGTGTTCCACTCTCCGGCAGGTTTCACCAACCCTTCGTAATCCGGCTCGTACATGGCGTAATCCCCGCCAATTGACTGCCATGCCTCCAAAGGTTGTGCAAATCCGATCTGGTCGATCACTTGATATTCCGGACCTGTATAATAAGGGGCCTTGTATTTTGGCCCTTCCACCACATGGTAGAAAACTCCACTGTTTCCGCCAGGAGAGATTTTCCAGGTGAATTCCATTTCAAACTGCTCGAATTCCATGGGTCCAAACACAATGTCTCCGCCAAAATCTTCTCCTCCTGTTGCTCCCAGTCCTTTCAACGCACCCTCTTCAATGATCCAATTTGGAGGCATGGAGTCTCCGTTGAACGCTCTCCATCCGTCTGTATTGGTACCATCGAACAGCAGCATCCAACCTTCTGATTTTTCCTCATCGCTGAGTGAATTATCAGGAATGACAACTTCTTCTGCAATCACCTCAGTTTCTTCTGCTGGTTTTGGGCTACATGCCCAAGCTAAAGCGACTAACGCCACCCAAGCGATTTTGCTTTTTTTCATAGTCTTATATCAATTTCATGTTTTCTGGATCCCACTTAATAAACTTATCCTGGAAGTAACTGTCATTGCAAAGCAAAGCAGGTGCTGCTGCTCTGAATCCAAAAACAGGATCCTCCACAACAGTGCCACCATTTCGAATAGCACTAAACCAGTTCCCAAAGTGATCATAATGAGCTCCCTTCCATGATCTTTCTGCTGCATAGACAGTCTCACGAGGAGGAAGAATTTTAGCTCGTCCCTCTTGTGTCTCTCCTCTCAGTTTCGCTTGTTCCTTCATGAAAGGATCATCGCTCTCTGCATTGTTGTTGAGTTTAACCACAACTTCCTCCCATTTCACATCCATGGAACCTTTCGTTCCTACAATTCTCAAATAGGTTGTACCACTTGTGCCATCTACGAAATTACATCTCAAAGAGAGATTGAACCCAGGATGCTCTGGAGACTGAGGATAATCAAATGTTCCCAAGAGAACATCCGGAACTTCTCTGCCATCTTTCCAATACCTCAATCCTCCCATTGAGGACACTTTATTGGGTCCTTTGGAATTGGTGATGAAATGAAGTGATGAGAATAGGTGAACAAACAGATCTCCCGACATGCCTGTACCATAATCCAGGTAGTTTCTCCAACGGAAAAATCTCAAAGGGTCCCAGTCTCTGGCAGTTGTGTTTGATATATATCTTTTCCAATCAACTGTTTTTTCGTTTCCATCGGCAGGAACAGCGTATTGCCAAGCGCCCTCCGGGGAATGTCTTGCCCAGAAACCTTCAGCATAGACAATATCTCCGATCGCTCCAGCTGCCAGCAATTCCTTTGCTTTCTCATTTCCTAGTGAAGAAAGTCCCTGAGAACCTACCATCATCACTTTTCCTGATTTTTTCCAGGCATTGATTACATCCATTCCCTGAGCTACTGAGTGCACCATCGGCTTTTCGCAGTAAACGTGCTTTCCTGCATTCAAAGCATCTATCGAAATCTGCTTGTGCCATGAATCAGGAGTCCCGATTATCACCGCATCTACATCTGTTCTCTTCAGAATTTCTTTATGGTCCTTTGTCAGAAATAAATGATCCCCCCATTTCGTTTTGGCAGACTCAAGTCGGCCGTCGTATAAATCGCAAACTGCTACTAAAGAAACATTGGCATGCTTCAAAGCCGTGTTTGTATCTTCTGTTCCCATGATTCCTGCACCTATAAGTGCAAGTCGGATAGGTTGGTCCGCTGACTCTATGCCTTCTCTGGACAAAGACTCATGATTAGCTGATGACTCTCCCGCAAAAACCGAGGGTGCCAATGCAGCTGCACTTGTGGTCAAACCCAGTTTTTTCAGGAATAGCCTTCTATTATTCTTCATAATTGAATAGGTTATTGGATTTTTAAGAAGTCAAAAGTTACTTGAAAAATTTAAGAAAGTATCGAAAGAAATTACAATTTTTCATGAGTGGTAAAATCCACTGTATATATAAGGTGAGTTAAAGTGATTTGAAGTAAGGCAGGGCTTTCAAAAGCCGTGAGCCATACCAAGAGAAAAGCTCTCCGTCTACAATCCTGATGTTCGCATTGGGGAGTAAAGCTTTGAAAAAATCCAGGTGCTTTTCTTTGAATGGAAAAGGCTCTGAGCTTAAAAGTAAATAATCCGGATTCAAAAGCTGAAGCGCATCGGGCTTAACTTCCGGATACCTGCTGGTTTGAATCAGATTTTTGAAACCGGCAATCGAAAGCATCTCATTGATAAAAGTATCTTGGCCAGCCACCATGATCGGATCATTCCATATCAGGTAAATCACAGTCCCTTTGAGAGCCAGTTGGTTTTTCAAATCCATTTTCAGCTGATTTGTTATTTGATCAGCTTTAATCAGGGTATCAGTAATTTTCCCTAACTCCAAAATCATCCTCAGGGAATCCTCCACTGTCAGGATATCACTGATCCAAATCGGGTACTTTGAAGCCAACTTCTCAATTCCTTCCTGATCGTTCTCTTCTTTGTTTCCAATGATCAAATCAGGTTGCAAGGAATCAATAAGGTCGAATCGATAATTTTTCGTCCCGCCAACAATGGCCTTCTTTTTCCGAAGGTCAACAGGATGTATACAAAACTTGGTCACTCCTACAATCCTATCTTCCAATCCCAAATCCACCAGCAACTCTGTCTGAGAAGGAACCAGGGAAATAATCCGTTTTGGAGGATTCGGCAGGAAAATGGTTCGGTTTAGTTGGTCAGTAAAGTGCATGAAAAAGTTATTGGGTTAAAAGTTATTGGGAAACATCAGACAAATTCGAATGATGTTTCCCCACTAACTCAATAACCAATCTTTTTTTAACTTATATACTTAAAATTATAAGAAGGATCGAAGTCCATCAAAAACTCAGTCATCAATTGAATGACTTGTTCTATATCATCCTTACTTGCTGTTTCTACAGTGGTGTGCATGTATTTCAAAGGCAATGAAATCAAAGCTGATGGTACCCCTTCGTTGGAATAGGCAAATGCATCAGTATCCGTTCCGGTAGTTCGGGATGCAGCAGATCGCTGAAAAGGAATCTCTTTTTTTCGTGCTGTTGCAATGATCAGATCCAACAATTTTTTGTGAACGGAAGCTCCGTATGTTAAAACCGGACCTTTCCCTGCTACTTGCTCTCCACTTGTCACTTTATTATACATCGGTGCGGTAGTATCATGACAAACGTCGGTGACGATGGCAACATTCGGCTTGATTCTGGCAGCAATCATTTCAGCTCCACGAAGCCCAATCTCTTCCTGCACGGCATTTACTATATAGAGTCCAAATGGCAAAGTCTTTCCCGATTCCCTGATTCGCTTCGCAACCTGAGCGATCATATACCCTCCGATGCGATTGTCGAGTGCACGGCCCGAGTAGAATTTCCCGTTTAGCTCTGTCAGTTCATCCTGAAAAGTAATCACGCAACCGACATGAACTCCCATTTCCTCCACTTCCGCTTTGGTACGGGCTCCCACATCGATGAAAATATTATCCAGGGTTGGAGCATCTTCTTTGCCTTCTTTTCTTACGTGGATCGCCGGCCAACCGAATACTCCTTGAATTATTCCTTTGTCGGTATGGATATTAACCCGCATGGAGGGTGCAATCATATGGTCGGAACCACCGTTTCGACGGACATAAATATAGCCATCGGTATTTATGAAGTTGACAAACCAGCTGATCTCGTCGGCATGTGCCTCAATCACGACTTTATAGGGAGCATCCGGATTGATCACTCCTACGGCAGTGCCATAGTTATCCGTGAAATAGGTGTCCACAAATGGCCTGATGTAATCCAGCCAAATCTGTTGGCCGGAAGCCTCAAAACCTGTCGGAGAAGCGTTATTGAGGTATTTGTAAAGGAAAGTGGTGGCGTTTTTTTCTTCGCTCATGATTGTATTTTTAAAGAACCAAAGTTGGTAGACAATAGTCCATTGTATTACTCAGGAAAGGTTATTATGTTAATTTATTTTCAAAGATTGAATCATAATTATAAAAGCGCTTTAAAATTAATCTTAAGCAACTGTTGACCGTTGTCTGTTGACTTACAATGGTATATTCCCATGCTTTTTTCTCGGCAGCTTATCCACTTTGTTTTCGAGCATTTTGAAGGCTTTGATTAGTTTTTGACGTGTCTCGAAAGGCATAATAACTTCGTCGATAAATCCCCGATTCGCAGCCATATATGGGTTGGCAAACTTAGAAGTATACTCATCCACTTTTTCCTGAAGTTTGGCTTCAGGATCTGCAGCTTCGGCGATTTCCTTTTTAAATATAATTTCGGATGCCCCTTTGGCTCCCATTACAGCAATCTCTGCCGTTGGCCAGGCAAAGTTCAGATCCGCGCCGATATGTTTGGAGTTCATCACATCGTAGGCTCCGCCGTATGCCTTCCGAGTGATCACGGTGATTCTTGGAACTGTCGCTTCGGAAAAAGCATACAATAATTTTGCTCCATTCGTGATAATCCCATTCCATTCCTGATCTGTCCCGGGAAGGAAACCCGGCACATCGACCAAAACCAAAAGAGGTACATTGAAGCAATCGCAAAAACGAACAAATCTCGCTGCTTTGACTGAAGCATGGATATCCAAAACTCCGGCCATCGACTGCGGTTGATTTCCAACGATTCCAATGCTTCGACCCGCGATTCTCGCAAAGCCCACCACGATATTGTCCGCGTAGTTTTCGTGAACTTCCAGAAAGGAATCCTCATCCACAATGCCCTTTACGGCATCCCGGATGTCATATGGGTGGTTTGGATTCTCAGGAACAATCGTATCTAGGACTGGACGGCTTTCATCACCCTGAATTTCATAGGGATAAACCGGTGCAATGTCCTCGCAGTTTTGAGGCATATAGCTCAACAGCTTTTTGATATGTCTGATGCATTCCAACTCATTGGCACAAGCGAAATGTGTAACTCCACTCTTCGTACTATGAGCAGAAGCACCGCCAAGTTCCTCTGCTGTGACATTTTCCTGGGTTACGGTTTTCACCACATTCGGTCCGGTCACAAACATATAGGAGGTGTTCTCTACCATCAGGATAAAATCCGTAATCGCTGGTGAATAAACAGCTCCACCCGCACACGGCCCCATGATTGCAGAGATCTGCGGAACAACTCCCGAAGCCAGCGTATTCCTGTAGAAAATATCTGCATAACCACCAAGGGAATTCACTCCCTCCTGAATTCGTGCACCGCCGGAATCATTCAATCCAATCACAGGAGCACCATTTTTCATGGCCATGTCCATTATTTTGCAGATTTTCTCTGCGTGAGTTTCAGAAAGTGATCCTCCGAAAACCGTGAAATCCTGCGAAAAAACATAAACAAGTCTTCCATTCACTTCGCCATAGCCGGTGATCACACCATCTCCGAGGTAATGCTCCTTATCGAGTCCAAAATCTTTGGACCGATGCACTACAAGCTTATCGATCTCCTGAAAACTCCCTTCGTCCATCAAAAGATCTACCCGCTCACGAGCAGTTAGCTTCCCTTTTTTATGCTGAGCTGCAATTCTTGCTATTCCTCCGCCATGAAGCGCTTCTGCATTTTTTGCTTTTAAAAGTTCGCTTTTTTCCTTGTTTCCAGGGACTGTATAGATGGGTTTATCCTGTTGCTTCATTTCTGCAAATTTTGATTGATTCAAATATAGCAGGCTTTCCAAGGGAGAAAAAAATAACCTGACGACTGAATAAATTTGATTTTCAAAAGAGAAGTAAAACTGAGATTAACAGGGATTTAAAGTTTTTCTCTCCATTTCATTTTCAATAAACTTTCTATATTCGCGCATTCAAATTTTTGGCAGAATTATGAGTATCAGAAAGGCCGCTGTGATTGACATGGGAACCAATACATTTCATCTGTTATTGGTTGAATTGAATGGTATTGGGTTTAAGACGATTTATAAGGAGAAAATTCCTGTCAAACTCGGGCAGGGTGGAATCAGCCAAAACTTGCTCGCACCGGACGCTCAGAAAAGAGCATTTCATACCCTAAAACATTTTAAAAATCTGATTGACGGAGAAAAGATCGATCAGATTTTTGCATTTGCTACCAGTGCAGTGCGAAATGCAGAAAACGGAATGGCTTTCGTCCACGAAGTGAAAGAAACGCTTGGAATTGAGATCAATGTGATTTCCGGAATAGAAGAAGCTCAGCTTATTTACGAAGGAATCAAACTCTCCGGCTCGCTCAACGGGCATGTCAATTTGATGATGGATATTGGAGGAGGTTCAGTGGAATTTATCATCGGTACTTACGAGGAGGTTTTCTGGAAGCAAAGTTTCGAAATCGGTGGCCAGCGCTTGCTTGATTTGTTTCATTATCACGATCCGATTTTACCTGAAGAAGTGGAAAAGCTGGAAGCATATCTTGCCGGAAAGCTGACAACCCTACTTGAGGCAATTGAAAAATATAAACCTTCGGGCCTGATTGGAGCATCAGGGACTTTTGATACGCTCACGGATATTTATTACGAGTCCATGCTTCAGTGCAAACTCACCGGGCAGCATGTCTTTGAACTTCCAAGAGTTGAATTTGAGAGGATTCACCTGGAGCTTTTGACCAAAAACAGAGAGGAACGTCTCGTGATTCCTGGCATGATTGCAATGCGAGTGGACATGATCGTGGTAGCAAGCTCGTTAATTGAGTTTATCCTCCGCTTCGTTCCGGTGGATTGTATCTGCTGTTCACATTATGCATTGAAAGAAGGTGCCATTTCTACTCTTCTTCAAAAGACGGAAATCGCTTAACCTTTCCACGTTTTTCCGGTTTTCACATCTCCCTGATTTCTTATCTTTGGGCTATTTCCCACACTGATAGTTTTTGGGGGAAATCACTCAACACAATCCAATCTCCCATGACTTATTCTTACGAGCAGCTCTATCAGTTTACTTTCGACATGCTGACCAAAATCGGATGTCCGGAAGATCAGGCAAAAATCGGGACCGAAGTTTTGCTTTCCGCAGATCTGAGAGGAGTGGATAGTCATGGAGTGGCGCGGCTTTCAGGCTATGTGAGATTGTGGGAAAAAGGCCGAATCAATCCAACTCCGAATATCCGCGTCGTCCATGAAACGCCAAGTACCGCCGTGGTCGATGGTGACGGAGGTTTAGGATTGGTAGTAGCACCTTTTGCCATGAACGTTGCAATCGAAAAGGCCAAAGTTGCTGGAACAGGCTGGGTAGCGGTGAAACATTCCAATCATTATGGGATCGCCGGATACCATGCGATGATGGCACTTGAGCATGATATGATCGGGATTTCTCTGACCAATGCCAGTCCGCTCGTAGCACCTACTTTTTCGAAAGAAAGATTACTCGGCACTAATCCAATTTCGGTCGCGATTCCTGCGAAAGATCAGCCTCCGTTCGTAGCGGACATGGCGACGACAACAGCTGCAAATGGCAAACTTGAAATCCTGCAAAGAAAAGGAATGGATACGCCAACCGGCTGGGTACAGGATAAAGACGGGAACGAAACTACTTCAGCAAACGGCGTAAAAGACGGAGGCGCTTTGCTTCCACTTGGCGGAGATCGCGAGCATGGTTCGCATAAAGGCTACGCACTCGGGGCGATCGTCGATATCTTTTCGGCAGTGCTTTCCGGAGCGAATTACGGTCCGTGGGTTCCTCCTTTTGTAGCATTTCTGGAACCGGATCCCAATCCTGTAGGAGATGGAATCGGTCACTTTTTCGGAGCAATGCGGGTAGATGCTTTCCGTCCTGCGGATGAATTCAAAGCACATATGGACAACTGGATTACCCGATTCCGATCTGCCACGCCAACTCCGGGAAATGAAAAAGTTTTGATCCCGGGCGATCCGGAGCGCGAACTCGAAGCCATCCGCCGAACAGAAGGAATTCCTTTGCTTGATCCGGTCGTGAAAGATCTGACTGCGCTGGGAGAGAGATTTGGGGTGAAGTTTTAAAATCCGGAAGACCGGAAACCTGAGTCGGAAGTAGTGCTACTTGGTTTTCCTTTATTGACAAAAACTCAATGTGTCAATAACATTATTCCCGACTTCAGTCAGCGCGAGATGGTGGACACTAATTCCCATCCATCCTTTTACATTTGGCAAACTCCACCCTTTTTGTAAATTGGTTTCACAACACTCTTTAACCCCAACACCTATGACCCAATTTAATCGACGCGATTTTTTGAAAGGCTCCACAGCCATGATGACCCTTGCCAGTTTTGGCTTGTTTGGAATGGACTTCAGGGACCGTGAAGGCCCGCTGAAAGTTGCCCTGATCGGTACAGGTTGGTACGGCAAATCCGACCTTTTCCGCCTGATTCAGGTTGCTGATGTAGAAGTTGTGGCGCTTTGCGATGTAGACAAAAACCTTCTCACTGCAGCCGGTGACTTGGTTGCCACCCGTCAGAAATCCAAGAAGACCCCGGAGCTTTTCGAAGACTATCGTGAACTCCTCAAAAAACATAAATGCGACCTTGTCCTGATCGGAACTCCTGATCACTGGCATGCTTTGCAGGCAATCGAAGCACTGAAATCGGGAGCACATGTTTACTTGCAAAAGCCAATTTCTGTCGATGTGATCGAGGGAGAAGCTGTCCTTGCCGCTGCCCGCAAATACAATAAGAAAGTACAAGTGGGAACTCAGCGCAAAAGCACCCCACACCTGATCGATGCCAAAAAACAGATCATTGACACCGGATTGCTGGGCAAAATCAGCCACGCTGAAGTTTGCTGCTATTTTCACATGCGTGCCAACGGCAATCCGCCTGTTGAGCCTGTGCCGGACTTCCTGAATTATGAACTTTGGACCGGACCTGCTCCACTCAGACCTTATGATGGTCTTCCGCACATCCGTTGGTGGAGAACTTTCAAAGAGTATGGCAATGGGATCACCGGTGATATGTGCGTGCACATGCTGGATACGGTGAGATGGATGCTTGACTTAGGCTGGCCAAAACAGGTGACTTCCACCGGTGGAATCTACGTTCAGAAAGAAGGCAAATCCAATATCGCAGACACCCAAAGTGCCATATTTGAATTCGATGAACTCAATGTAGTTTGGCAGCACCGGACTTGGGGCAATCCCGTAGATCCGGAATATCCTTGGGCTTTCAAACTCTTTGGAGACAAAGGAATGCTGGCCGGAAGTACCATGCAAGCTGATTTTACTCCCTATGGAGAAGGCGAAAAACCGGTACATTTTGATTGCTTCTTCGAGCGTGAAAAATATCCCGAAGATTTGACTGAGGAGAGAATCGAGCTCAATGCCGCACCGGCTACCAGAATTCATATGCAAAACTGGCTGGAGTCAATCGAAAAAGATACGTTGCCAATCGCTGACATCGAGCAAGGTCATATCTCAACAGCTTCTTGTATTTTGGCAAATATGTCGATGGAACTTGGAGGTCGTGCACTTCGCTACGATCCAAAATCGATGACTGTGATCGGTGATCCTGAAGCAACCGCTAAACTCCGAAGACCGTATCGTGCTCCCTACATTCATCCGGAGCCGAGTAAAGTCTGAGGCAAATAAATTAGAGTTTTAGAGATCAGAGCATAAGAGATAAAAAATCCCGGGCTGAAAGGTTCGGGATTTTTTTGTGTCTTGGATTTGCCTGTATTTCCATTTTCTTTTGCCCTATGATTGAAATCAGAAAAGCCCTTGCTGAAGAACTCCCGATTGTTCGTGAAATAGCCTACCAAACCTGGCCGGAAACTTTTTTTGAAATCCTATCTCCTCCACAGATCGAGTACATGCTAAATATGATGTATAATCTGAAAACTTTGGAGTCGCATCTTTCAGAAAAAGGGCAGGTCTTCTTGTTGGCAGAGGAAGAAGGCGAGTTTTTGGGATTCGCGGCTTATGAATTGAATTATTCCGAAAGAGAAAAAGCTAAGCTTCATAAGATCTACGTCCTACCTTCTGCTCAGGGAAAAGGACTTGGCAAGAAACTGATCCATGAAGTCTCCGATCAAGCCAAAGCAAAAGGGCAGAAAAGTCTCCTGCTCAATGTGAATAAATTTAATCAGCCTGCCATTGATTTTTATGCGTATCTGGGATTCAAGGAAGCGTATCGGGAAGTAATCGACATCGGAAATGGATATGTGATGGACGATGTGGTGATGGAGTTGAACCTTTGAAGGTCATCCAACCTTTGAGGTCTTGATGCCAATGAGTATCGGGACTCGAAGTTTTTTTTGCATAGGATGCTGCTTCGGAAGATTTCGCCTAAAAAAAAATCTGTGAGAATCTGTGTCCTTTTCTGCGAAAATCTACGGGAAAAATCAATAAGAAAAAGAGCTTAGAAAATCGACTTCCTAAGCTCTTTCAAATTCAATAATTATTTAAGTTCTACCTGGTCGATCTGACCACTGTTTTCACCTCGGATCGTTTTAAACTGTTGAACCATTTCCTCCAGTTTTTCAGGATTGGATTCTGCCAGATTGTTTTTCTGCCCAGGATCGTCTTTGAGGTTATAAAGCTGATAATTGGGAGAATTACCCATTTCGATATTGACATTTTTCTCAACCTCAGGTCCCGGATAAGGAGGAATCATCATCCAATCACCAGCTCTAAGAGCAGTTTTGGTGTAGGCCTCGAGAACAAAAGCATCTCTGCCCTCTTGACTTTTTCCCAAAAACGTATCCATGAGGTTTTGACTGTCCGGCGCACTTTGATCGCTTCCTGCCAAAGAGGCCAGCGAAGAAAGTAAATCAATTTGAGTAACTACAGCATCGGAAACTCCCGGCTGGATTTTTCCTTTCCAATAGGTAATAAACGGCACTCGGGTTCCAGCTTCGTACAGTGAATATTTGCCCCCGCGTAAAGGTCCTGCCGGAGTATGATCTCCGAGTTTTTCTACCGCATCGTCATAATATCCGTCATTCAG
This sequence comes from Algoriphagus sp., assembly GCA_029945945.1. Classification (GTDB taxonomy): domain Bacteria; phylum Bacteroidota; class Bacteroidia; order Cytophagales; family Cyclobacteriaceae; genus Algoriphagus. Next base: position 11,848 of record JAQSDM010000012.1, read on the forward strand.
AACAGGTCCGTTATCACTTGAAAATACGATCAGGGTATTTTCAAGCAATCCCTGCTCTTCAAGTGTCTTGTACAATTCGCCGATCACCCAATCTGCCTCCAAAATAACATCTCCTCTTGGCCCCATGCCTGATTTCCCCACAAATCTCGGATGCGGTGTTCGGGGTACGTGAGGCTGCTGCATGGCAAAAAGCAAGAAAAACGGTTGATCTCCCTTGGCTTTTTCCTGGATATAAGCCTGAGCTTTTCCCAAGAAATGATCAGCCATGTCTTCATCACTCCACTTGGCGCTTTGGCCACCTTTCATAAATCCGATTCTTGGGATTCCGTTTACAATACTGTTGTTGTGGCCATGATGCCATTTCATTGTCAGCATTTCCGGATTGGAAATAGCGGTCGGCTCTCCTTCAAAGTTTTGATCATAATTCACCAGAATCGGATCATTCGGATCCAGATTGACTACCCGGCCGTTTTCGATGTAGACAGTTGGCACCCGATCTTGAGTAGCCGCCATAATATGCGAGTGATCAAATCCTACATGATTTGGATTTGGAGAAATTTCCTGGTTCCAATCAACTACCCCTGTTCCCAAACCTAAATGCCACTTGCCTATCACTGCTGTGTGATAGCCTTGTCCCTTCAATATTTTAGGCAAAGTAAGCTGATCGGTGCCGATCAAAAGTGGGGCTGTGCCGGGAAGGATTTTGGCGTCCTTGTTTCTCCAGGGATAGGTTCCCGTCAATAATGCGTAACGGCTTGGAGTACAGGTAGCCGAGGAAGCATACCCATTGGTAAATCTCAATCCTCCATTGGCCAATCGGTCCATGTTGGGAGTTTGAATTGTGCCGGACTGATAGGCACTGACATCTCCGTACCCTAAATCATCCAGGTAAATAAAAACAATATTGGGTTTCTTTTCCGGCTGTTTCTCCTGTACAGTTGTCTGTCCGCAACTTTGGATCAAAAAAGCTGCGATCAGACCAAATAACCAAACAAATGGATTTGATTTCTTCATCATAGTTTAATTTTATGGGTTTATAGGTTTTTGAGCACTTTTTGATGAAGGAAAAAAGTCATTTTTAGAAGCATTTTTTCCTTTTTCCGCCATTGAGTCAGATACTTTAATCGCACCGATACCAGGCTTCCCATCTATCGGATTTCCTAAGATATCGGTTTGAAGGTTTAGACCTTCGATCAAGCCAAATTCATCTTCTGGAAGAAATGGAATTTCAATTCCGTTCTCTACCAAACCTGAATTTCCGGGAATATAATCTTCCAATTTCAACCCTCCCGGATTTGAAAATTCAGGATCTCCAAAAAGAGAATATTCAGCCTGAATGATCACTTCTGAAGGCCAGATATTTTCTCTTAATAATAGGTTATGCTTGAAAAATACATGCTCCACATCCCGCTTGGTCTGATCGTCGGGAAGGTATTGATCACCAGCCACCTGCTTGGTTTCTCCCAAAACATGAAAAATATTATTCGCAATCAGGATCCCCTTTGAGCGGTTATCAATAGCAACTTTTGATACCAAGTCTTCGGAAACGTAAATGGTATTATTGTAGAAGTAGGAATTGACAGGTCCTTTTCTTTCTTTCTTTTCTCCTTGATAGCCACTGAGCCAGAAGGTTTTTCCTTCCTGAAAAGCACCATTTTGACCTTTTTCACGATGACCGTCATTGACGCTGATATTATATCGGTAGGCGCAGTTGTAGTTGTTGCCCAGTACTTCGATAAATCCCCCGGCATTGTGTGCGCTGAGGTTATATTGAAGGACAATATTGTCACAGTTGTAATCTATATGTGCACCGGCTGAGTCTCCCGGGCCATTGGCATACATGAATTTGTTTTTTTCGATCAGTACCATGGAAGAACCCCAAGTCCAAAGTCCGCTCCCACGGCCCCATTTTCTGCTGTCGTCTGTGCTGCCCGAATAGGTCACCTCATTGTCGCTGACATGGACAAATTTCACCCCGGACATTTGAATACCAGGTCCACCGGTTTGGTTTACCTTATTTCCTGCGATGGTTATCCTGCGAATATTTTGAGAATTAGTCCCGGTCAATTTGATTCCGGTGTGACTTACATCATTTACTTCAGAATTGAGAATCTGCACCTCCTCAATCATAGCTGACTCCGAATGATTGATCAAGCGAATTCCCCAACCATATCGCTGGGTTCCGTTGGCTGATTTGACTTCTTCGGCTCCTCGGACAAAACCTTTTTCTTCAAAGTAAACCCGGGAAATCTTCAATTTATCCAGGGTTATTCCTTTGACTTGTCCTTCTCCTGTTGCCAAAATCAACACGCCCACACGCATCGTTCCTTCAGGAGTGGCTGAACCATATCCTTCTGCTGTGATTTCAAGATTTTCAACCTGAACAAAGCTGGAGTTTTGAATCAGAATCCCGTTGGCAAATCCTTTAGCATCAATTCTTGCAGGACTTACTACGGAATTACCTTCGGGAGAAAAGGAGGTAATCACCAAGGGTAATCCATCCTTTCCCTTGAAACCTTTTAGCTCCAAAGTTCCAGGAAAAATCTCCCCTCCTGCCAATAAAATTCTGTCTCCAGGCAGAAGGATAAGTTCATTAAACTTGGACAAGGTCTGAAATGGCTCATTGGAGGACAATCCGGAATTGCGGTCGTTTCCGTTTTTTGGATGAAAGAAATAATCCTTTGAAAAAGCAGATTCGGTATTGCTAAAAAGAAAGATCAATCCCAGAAAAAAGGGATAGTTAAGGTTTGTTTTCATTGGGTATAAGTTGACTGTAAAAAATCACTCAATCATTTTCTTTGGTTTCCGGAGTAAATCGGTCCGTATGTAACCTATTGTATTCTTTATCCTCCAAAAGCCCCAAAAAAGCGGGATCGATCAATATCTTTTTCCATTGCTCTATCCGCTCGGCAAGTCTGTATTTTCTGGAAGGATCAGCGGAAATCACATTTTTCGATTCTGAAATATCGCTTTCGATATCAAAGAGAAATTCAGTATCCGGCTGAAGGATCATTTTGGAATCCGCAGTTCGGATAGCGAAGCGATTCCGATCAAAATTCCTCCAATAAAGCGCCTGATGTGGCGGATCCTTTTTGTCCCCGGTCAGAAAAGGAATGAGATTTACTCCGTCCAGTTCGTTTTTGGGCTTGACTTCGGCCAAAGCAGCTGCAGTGGCAAATATGTCCAGAGAAATCACCGGATGGTCGAAACGTTGCCCCGCAGGAACCTGACCTTTCCATTGCATGGCAAAAGGAACCCGGACTCCTCCTTCGAAGAAATCACTTTTGAATCCTCTCAGAGGGCTATTATCGGAGGCATTATCTTTGGTTGGGCCACCATTGTCTGACAAGAAAAACACCAGCGTATTCTCTTCTATCTTCAATTCCTCCAACAAATCCATCAAAGCTCCCACTCCATCATCCACGGCGCTGACCATAGCTGCGTAGGTTTTTCTTCGGGGATCTTCAATATGATCAAACCGACTCAGGTATTTTTCAGTAGCCTGGAGCGGTGCATGAGGCGCATTATACGCCAAATACAAAAGGAAAGGGGCCTTCTGATGCGCTTTGACAAAGTTCAGTGCTTCTCTTGACAGTGCATCTGTGAGATATTCCGTCTCCTCCACCCGTTGGGTATTTCTCAGCAGTTTGGTCCGGTAGCCGTCATATTGGGTTCGGGCCTCACCTTCAGAATTAATATCCCACTTCTCCGGAAAATACTGATGACCTCCTTCCAGAAAACCATAAAACTCATCAAACCCGCGACGATTTGGCCAAAGACTGGGATGTGTTCCCATATGCCATTTTCCAAGAACACCGGTTTTATACCCCGCCTTTTTCAACATATCAGCCATCGTTTCTTCACTCAGAGGCAATCCCATGATAGAATCTTTGGGGGCCAAAAGTGGATTTCTGGAAAACCCGAACCTGTCCTGATATCTTCCTGTGATAAAACCTGCACGACTTGGCCCACAAACGGCGTAGGAAACATAACCTGATGTGAATACCACTCCGTTTTGCGCAATTCGATCAATGCCCGGAGTAGGAATATCTTTGCTTCCGTTGAATCCTACATCGGCATATCCCTGATCATCTGTGAGGATGACAATGATATTGGGTCTCTCTAAAGCTGGTCTTTTTTGGGCAAGAGTAAACCCTGTCCAAAAAAGCAAAAGAAGTGTCCAGGTGATGTTTTTCATGGTTGGAAATTAAAAGGGACCACCCCCGTCTCCTAGAGACGGGAGTGATTTACCCAATCTACCCTATGTTTAACTTTTAATTATTAATTCCAAATCGGATTTTGAATCAGGTTTGGATTTGCATCAATTTCAGTTTGCGGAATGGCAAAAACCTCAGACTGTCTTCCTCGATACACAGCGGTGTAAGGTCCGATTTTATCTGCTTTTACTCTTTCATAAGATTTTTCTACCTCTCCCCATCTTTTAACATCAAAGAAGCGCAAACCCTCAAAAGCCAATTCCACTCTGCGCTCGGCACGAACCAGCGCAATTAGTTGCGCTTGAGTCAAGGCTGTACCATTGACCTGTGTCACGGTTGGCATTTTTGCCCGGACTCTCAATTGATTCAACAGAGGATAAACATCAGCTAACTGGCCTGATTCTGCTAAAGCTTCCGCTCTCATCAACAACACATCTGCATAGCGAATGACATAAAAATCCTGTCCTCCGGGCTGATCCGGGCCGATTCCGCTGGCAGACACATTGTTTCGGATGTACTTTTTCTGGCCAAAACGAGTAGCTGTATTACCGGTGAAAGTTCTGTTGAGGTGGATCAAAAAGATGTCTCCCTGAAAATAAACTGAAGAGGTCAATCTCGGGTCACGATTTTCTTTTCGAGCAGCGGGTTTGTAAAGAGGTGATTGTGAAATCGGCAATCCATCTATACAGAGATACGAATCGATCAGATTTGGCATCGGCTGCATATTTACTCTGGGAATACCCAGGAAGGTTGCGGAAAAAGTCTCCCCATTGTTTGACTGATCCTGGAAAAAGCGAACCGAAAAGACAACCTCTTTGGACTGCTCTCCAGCTTCTGTAAATAATTGGGCATAATCCGGATGAAGCTGATAACCCAAACTCATGATTTCCGAAGTCAATCTTATTACTTCCCCAAAGTTCTTGTTATACAATTCAAATCGTGCCAACAAGGACAAAGCGGCACCTTTGGTAGCATAGCCAAATTTGTCAGCAGGATAGGAAACCGGAAGGGCATCAGCCGCCAATTTTAATTCTGAAACGATGAACGCACGAAGCTCTTCATAGGTGTTTTTTGGAACATAGGCTTCCTCCAATGTTTGAAATTCCTGGATCAGAGGAGCATCCTCAAAATAAACTGCCAAATTGAAATAAAATAAGGCTCTCAAGAAGCGGGCTTGTCCAAGCAATGCCACTCTGGATTCAGCAGATATATTCGAATCAGGGATTGTTCCAATATTTTCTACAGCCACATTAGCTCTGGCTATTCCTCGGTAAAGCGCCGTCCAATAGGAACTGAAGAAAGGAAAGGCCGGATCTGCTCTGCCCTCCACGAAATTGCCCGGTCCTTCAAATTTGTAATTGTTGAAGGCGTTGTCAGCAAAACCGTCATGTTGAGGAATTCCTGCCGTTGAATTTAAATTGCCACTATACAAAGCCCGGTCCTGGAGCGCATCATAGATGCCATTGATCCCCAATTGAGCATCTTTTTCATTCTCCCAGAAATTGCTTTCTGCCAACTGAGTGAGGGATCCTCTCTCCAAATAATCTTCCGAGCATGATGCAAGAAAAATTACACTGATTATATATAGAATCTTTTTCATGTGTTTATAATTTGATTTTAAAAGGCCACATGGAATCTCGCATGATTGATATCATCCCTATGGGTGCAGCTTGCGTCATGCTCGATTTCATGACGATTAGAATTTGATATTTATACCACCGGAAATCACTTTATAAAGTGGTGTGGTTTGATCTGTACCTCCTCCTCTTTGTCTTTCCGGATCAAAATTATTCACCTTGGTGAAAGTCAGGAGATTCTGTCCACTGATGAAAATCCTTGCCTTTTGCAAAAGAGCCATTTTAGAAATATCTGAGGGAAGCGTATAGCCCAATTCTATATTTCTAAGTCTCAGGTAAGACATGTCCTCGATATAGAATGAGGATATCACGCCATTATTCACACCTCCCAATCTTGGCAAGGTTTCGGATGGATTTTCAGGAGTCCATCTGTTGATCCAATAGGACAAGGCATTATTTCTATCCCCTTCCATTGGAGTTTGACCATTTGTATTGAGCAATCTGTCAACATTTCCCACTCCCTGGAAGACCAGATTCATATCAAACCCTTTGAACTGGAAGTAAGCGTTCATTCCATAAATCCACTCTGGGAAAGGATTGCCGATTACAGTTCTGTCAGAGGCGTTGATCACTCCATCAGGAATTCCTTCAGGACCTGAGAGGTCAGCATACTTCAAGTCTCCTGGTGCTGTCAGGTTACTTCCAAACTGTTTTGGTGAATTTGTCACCTCTTCAAGGGTCTGGAAAACTCCCAAAACCTGATATCCATAATAGGCATTGAATGGCTCACCGATCCGGATAATTGTGCTTGCGCCGATCGTTTCTATTCCTCCTGGCCCAAGATCCGTAACCTCGTTATCAGCCATGCGCGTCACATTTGCAGAGAGGTTCATGACCAGTTTGCCAATATTCTGACGATAACCCAAAGACAATTCCACACCACTGTTTTCCATTCCTGCGGCATTGACAGCTGCTAGATTAGTCACTCCGATTGAACTTGGAATCGGGAAATTGGTGTACAAAATATCGGAACTGATCCGCTTGAAATAATCCGCAGTCAGGCTTACCTTATTACTGAAGAAGGAAGCGTCCAATCCGATATCAAATTGTTCGATACTCTCCCAAGTGATAAAAGGGTTTGCCAAGGAAGTCAAGGCAACGGCCGGCACAATCACTCCCTGACCCAGCGTATAATCCAGTCCGGTGTTATAGGTTTGCTCATAGATGTAGTTTCCGATACGGTCATTACCACTTACACCCCAACTGGCTCTCAGTTTCAAATCTGTCAAAGTCTCAGATCCGCTTAAAAAATCCTCGCGGGCAATATTCCATCCTGCAGAAACAGAAGGGAAGGTTCCATAACGGTTATTTTCTCCAAATTTGGAAGAACCATCTCTTCTGACATTTGCCTCAAAGAGATACTTTTCTTTGAAGTTGTAATTCACTCTTCCAAAAAAGGACTGCCAAGCCTCCTCAGATGCTCCTCCACTCACTGATGGATTGACAACTCCTCCACCATTGAACTCCTGAATGGCATCCGTTGGGAAACCTGAAAGGGATCCGGAAAATCCGTCGTTCTTATCATAGATCACCGAGAAACCCACGATAAAGCTTAAGTTATGGGCATCTTGGAAGCTGGTCGAATACCTCAAAATATTCTCGTTCATGAGTCGGTAACTAAAGTCAAGCGTATTGGTCAGCGTGTTTAAATCATTCCTTTGTACCACATTTCCCTCCCAGTCTCTGGTAGTCAGCGTCGGACGGAAGTTTGAAATATTCGCATAGTTGATGATCGCACTTCCGCTGGTTTCCAGGAAGAGTCCTTTGGCCAATTTAGCACTCAACCCAATCCGCTCACTGATATTGATGTTATCGCTGTTATAATCTCCAAAAGTGCCTGTCAACAAAACGTGGTTGATTGGGTAGGAGAAATTTACTTTTTGGTATGCTCCATCCACAACTCCCAATTCTCCATTGGAATAGTAAACCGGCACAACAGGTGAAGACCGCTGGAACTGATTGATAATTCCGGTTTCTCCCGTAATCGCTCCTGCTCCTCCGCTTGGTCCTTCAAACCTCGACCAATATCCATTGGTCACATTGGTAACAGTCAACCAATCATTTGGCTTTATTGATAAGTTAATACCAAGATTATATCGTTCTGACTTGAACTTTCCTTTTACTACTGCATCCTGATCCAAAAATCCTAAAGAGATTCTATAGGTAGTCTGTTCGCTTCCTCCGGAAAATGAGAGGTAATGATTTTGGATTGGCGCATCCTGGAGAGCAATATTTGACCATTTAGTATTTGAGTATTGGTCAGGATTTGTCCCATTTCGGATGGCATCAATATCGGCTTCAGAGAATCTAATCGGAGAAGTAGGACCATTTACATTCCTGTCTCGCTCGTTCCTAAGCAAGGCATAGTTTACTGCATCCAGATATTCCGGGATTTCGGTCACCTTTTGAGTTCCGAAATAGTTGTTGTAATCAACTGAGAATTTGCCTTTGGTTCCTTTTTTAGTAGTCACTACCAAAACACCATTAGCTCCTCTTGCTCCATAAATGGCGGAAGCAGAGGCATCTTTCAACACTGAAATACTCTCAATATCTGAAGGTGCGAGGTTATTGAATTCAGCCAATCCTTCATATTGGATGTTGTCAATCACTACCAAAGGATTGGTTCCGCCAAAAGTTCCGATTCCGCGGATGGTAATCGCAGAACCGTCCGATCCGGGAAGTCCTGATGATTGAGTTAATTGAACCCCTGAAAACTTTCCATACATCAGTTGGGCAGAATTCGTTACTGGCTGGTTGACTGCCTCATCAAATTTCAGTGTCTCGACTGACCCGGTCATGTTAAGTTTTTTCTGCTCTCCATAACCCACAACCACCACTTCTTGTAAGAGAGATTCCGACTCTGCCAGATTCACATTAATCATAGACAGATTGCCCACTGTGATCTCCTGGGGCTCAAATCCAATCAGGCTAAATACTAAGATGGATTCCGGAGAAGTCACCGAAATTGAATAACCTCCGTCCAGATCAGTCACCACACCATTGTTGGTTGCTTTCTCCAACACCACTACACCCGGCAAGGCTTCTCCGTCCGGAGTACTCACCTTTCCAGTCACAACGACAGATGATTGCCAAGCCCAGGAAACGCATATTGTCTGGAAAAACAGCAATCCCAGCAAGAGCATTTTTTTCTGAGAAAGGACCATCCCACTCACCCTATTCAGAGCGGATCCCTTTTCTATTTTACTATCCATGAAAGAAGATTTTGGGTTTTGATGATAATTTCTTGTCATCAAATTTGACCTCCTCAGGATGATTTTGTGTGGTGTGAATCGAGCAAGATGCAGGGTAAATCGGCCAAAAAATAAAAAAAGCACCTCCGAAGGGGTGCTTTTGGTGACGCGGTGGCTTATTTGACTCGCTCCAGAATTTTTGATTTGTATTCGGAGGGAAGACATCCAAATTGTTGCTGGAAAGATTTCTTGAAGTGCTTGTAATCATTGAAACCTACTTCTTGTGCCACCTGACTCAATTTCAAATTACTCTGAAGAACAATCTGTGCAGCTTTTTTGAGCCGGACTGAGCGGACAAATGCCGTGATGGAAAGTCCGGTTAGCGATTTGATTTTCCGGAACAGGGTGGACTGACTCATAAACAATTGATCCACCATGGTTTCAATTCCAAAATTCTCATTTTGTAAATTTTCATTGACCAGCAAAATGGCTTTTTCGATAAACTGAGAATCGATATCCAGTTCCTTTACTTGTTGAGAATCGGGCTCAAACCGAACTTTGTTCAGGTAATATTCCCGCAGTTTAGAGCGGTTTTCAAGAATATTGGAAATTCGGGTTTTGACTATTCCCGGATTGAAGGGTTTGGTGATATAATCTTCCGCCCCAGTCTTCAATCCTTCTATCTCATAAGTCATCGAAGTTCTTGCAGTAAGCAAAATGACTGGAATATGGGATGTGTTAATCTGGCTTTTCACTATCTCACATAGCTTTATACCGTCCATTTGAGGCATCATGACATCACTGATGATGACATCCGGCAACTCTTTATTGATCAACTCCAATGCTTGCAGCCCATCTTCTGCTTCCAGAATATGGTATTCATCCTCCAGCAGACTTCTCAGGTATTTGCGGATATCTTCATGGTCATCCGCTATCAGGATGGTTACAGCTTTTTGGTCCCGCTCAATGTTGAAGGTTTCCACTTCTTCCATTGCTACTCCTTCATAAAAATCCAGATACTTTTCTCCAGATTGGATTTCTTCAGTATGTCCAACCCGTAATTCTTCCAACGGAAAGGAAATCTTTACTTCGGTTCCCACATCTTTGGTGCTATAGATTTTGATTTCACCTTGGTGCAAATCCACAATGTTTTTGGAAAATGCCAGTCCGATTCCGCTTCCGGCAAGATTTGAGGTTTCGGCATTTTGTACTTGATAAAACCGATCAAACACTTTTTCAGCTTCTTCGGGAAGCATGCCTATTCCATTATCCGAAACGGAAACAGTCATACATCCTTCTTCATATCGGATCCGGAGGGCAATTTTACCTTTATGGCGGGTGTATTTGAAGGCATTTGAAAGCAAATTAAACAACACAATTTCCATTTGATTGCGGTCAAACTCCATCGGGAAGGTTTCCACTTCAGTCTCAAAATGGTATTCGATCTGCTTCTTAGCCGCCATATTATTGAAGCTGATGAACACTTCTTTGGCAAAACTTATAAAATCTGAATAGCTCTTATTCAGTTTCAAAAGGCCGTGTTCCGACTTTCTGAAATCCAACAGCTGATTGATCAGCCTTAGCATCCGTTTGCTATTGGACTCAACCAAAAGCAACTTTTCCCTGACAGATTCCTTGAAATCAAACTGTTCCAGAAGCTCCGTCACCGGACTCAAAATCAACGTAAGCGGAGTGCGAAACTCATGCGAAATATTGGTGAAAAAGGTGATTTTCGCCTCGTTTAGCTCGTGCTCCTTTTCCTTTTCTATCTGAATGATCTGAAGCTCTGCTCGCAATTTGGCCTGACGGATGGAGATGTATCGGAACAAAAACATTATCCCAACCGCCAGTATCAGATAGATCAAAAACGCATACCAGGAAAGCCACGGCGGCGCTTGAATCTGAATCATCAAACTTCGCTCCGGGCTCCAATCTTGGTTATTTCGACTTGCTCGGAGTAATAATTCATACTCTCCCCATGGAAGTCCGGTGAAGCTGATCTGATTGAGTCGGCCCAAATTGACCCATTCCTCGTTCATCCCTTTAAGTTTGTAGGAATAGGCAATATTGTCAGGACCCAAAAAGTCATTGACCGAAAAGGAAAGCGAAAGGTGATTTTGGGAATAGTCCAATACTATCTTCTCGGTGTTCTGAATGGAGTTTGCGAGTATGACTTCCCCATCCACTTCATCCCCAACCTGAAGAATCTGATTGTTCACAATCAATTTGGTCAGGACGACCTGAGGCACATTAAAATCCTCACTGATCTCATCAGGCTGAAAAGAGACCATGCCATTGGAACCTCCAAAATAAATCATGCCCGCCTCATCTTTAAATGAGGATGCGCTGTGGAAAGAGTTGATCAAAACTCCATCTTCCCTATCGTATGTGATGAAGTTTTTTAATCCTGGTTTATACTTGGTAATCGTAGTAGTGGTGCTCAGCCAAAGATTCCCGGCTTGATCTTGCTCAATCGAACAAATAAAATCGTTGATGAGCCCGTCCTCTTTATCAAAGAAATTAAGAAGACTGAGGTTGCCTTTCGAGACACTCATTTTCGCCAAACCATTGGGAGTGCCCAGATAAATGGTATCTCCCTTCAATAAAAAGTCATTGATAATGGGATTAGGCAACTGATTTCCAAGGATTGCCTTATGGGATATAAGGTTCTGTTTTTGCTCATCGTATCGGTTTATTCCCGAATAGGTTCCCACCCAAATTTCACCATTCTTGCTTTCCTTGATCTTGCTGATCCGGTTGTTTTCTATCGGATGCTCCCGGCTTGTCTCTTCAAAGATTGTCCAGTTTTCCAGATTCGGAAAGCTGGAAAAATCGATCACTTTCAGACCTGATTGCTGAGTCCCGATCCAAAGCCTGTTTTTGGAATCGAGGAGAATTGAGGTAATCTTTTGACTAGGAAAATACCTTTTCGAACTGGAGAAATCGCCATCTCTGACCACATAGAGACCATTCCCTGTTCCTACAAAGAGGTAATCGGAATGCTCATAAAGGGTGTGGACTTTTGAAGTGACCACTTGATTTACTTTTTCAAAACCAGCTCCTTTTGAATTTGAATAAAGACCTTCGGCCAAAGTACCCAGGTAGGTCTTACCGGTTTTTGAAATCAAAAGCGAGGTAATATTCCTGTCCGAAATTTTTTCCAGGTCTGTGATAGAAGAAAAAGAGAATCCCTTATTGGGATACAAAATCAAAACACCTCCATGTGATGTCCCCAGCCATGCTATGCCATTTTGATCGAAATCGATGCTGAGGATTATGGAATAATTGATGTTTTCCTCCGAAACTCCCTGAGGATTGGTATTGACCTTTCGGAATTTTCCAAGATTTTCATCGCTGATAAACAAACCATCTCCCCAACTTCCGATCCAAAGCCTGCCCAATTTATCCAGTCCTATGCTCACAATATATCGCGCATCAAAGTTGGTTTCCTTCCGCTCGATCTGCTGTGTTTCGAAATCAAATCCCGTGAGAATCGCCTTATTTTTCTCGTTGCCGATCATCCAGATTTTGTTTCGAACAGAATCTTCTATGAGATTATAGTGAGTTTTACCTGTCTGAAAACGGATCAGCCTGCCCTCTGAGGGATCAAATTTGTTGAGCTCAGATCCGGCCAAAAACCAAATATTCCCAAATCGGTCTTTGATGATATTGTAAATAGGCTGATTAGATGAAAAATGCTCCTCCACTTTTTCAGTTTCAGGATTGATCATAAAAACCCCGTCACTCCAGGTTCCAACCCAGATTTTCCCGTCCTCTCCTTGGTTAAGAGAAATTACCCGGAGTGGCTTTTCTGTAAATTCTGAAAAGGCTGAATTGAAAGAGCGAATGGAGTTTTTCCCGGGATCGAGCATCGATAATCCTCCACCTTTAGTGCCTATCCAGATGAGATTATTCCGGTCCTTAAAAAGAGTTTCGATGTTTTCATTTTCCAAACCAGGGTAATCCGGTCCCGGTCTGTACTCGGAGAAGTCGTACCCATCGTATTTGGTGATTCCTCCTTCCGTCGCAAAATACTTCGTATTGAATTCGTCATTAATCACCCGAGTCACATAATTACTGAGTAAACCCTTCCTGACGTTCAGGACATCAATGGAAAATTCCTCCTCCATTTTCTCCTGAAAGGAAAAGACCGGGCTTGATAGAAATGTCAGAATAAGGACAAGACTGAAAATCCGCATGAATTCAGTAGGTTAATTTGGGTTGGGTTTAAGTTATGGCTTTTTTCGAAAACAGTTTTCTTACTGCTTCAAAATGAGACACTTCATCGATTAAGCCAGGGTTAAGCTCAATCAATTACTTTCCGAAGTTAATCCGGTGTCTTCCATTCTCGGGGGTTAAATAAGTCAGTTTGGGGGAAGAATCAGTCAGCATTTGTGAAAATATTTTACAAATCCGATTCAGAGGAGGAAAAAATGAAAAAGGGCTGATCAATGACCAACCCTTAGTAATCGAATCAGGTGATAACCAACTACTGCACAATTAACTTTTTGCTCTGCCAAATCTGACCTTGCTGCACCAGAATGATATACATTCCGCGGGCAAGGTTTCGGTTAAGTTCGAGCGATTGACTAGTTCCGGCAGATACGATTTCGGAGTAAACTACCTTGCCAGTCAGATCTGTCACTTGAATCACCGCCTCTCCGGGTTCATTGAAAAGTAACGGCAAGTCTACCGTCACGGGATTACCGGCAATGACAGGGTTCGGATAGACTCTGAATTCCCGATTTATCAATTCAGCCTCGAATGAAGGTTTGAATTGCATCGTTTCAAGAACTCTGAGATTTTCTCCGGATACTTGTTCAGGTTCTTTGACTACGATCTTGTCCAGGAATGGCGCATCTGTTCCGGTAGGTCTGAATTCCAGCGTATTGTTGCCTTGGTTAAAATCTACTTCAATGGCTTTTACAGCAGTTTCGCCACCATTTGAACACCATTCTCCTGAATCCTGGAAGCTATCTGTGACAAAGCTTGCCCCATTGACTGAGTATCGCATGTTGCGGTTGACCGCAGTGAGATAATGAATTTCCACGAGGTATTTACCTGCAAAAGGAACATTGATTCCGGTGAATTTTACTCCATTGGCTGTGCTGAGTAGCATGTTGACCAATTGACCATTTGATGCAGTTCCGCAGTTAACAATAGCATGATTCCCGATAATTTCTGCAAGTTCAGCTTCCAGTGAAACACCCGAGAACTGTGCTTTTTCCAATTTGATCTTGTCGATGATAGGACCGGGAGTATTATTATAGACATTGATAGCGATCGTATTCACACCTTTCACCAACTGAACTTCCATCTGATACATCCCTGGAGATCCTCCCTCAAAGCACCAATTACCGGTAGCCTGTGCAATTTTTTGTCCCAGATTTACACCGTTCACTGCAATACGGAAGGATCGATTGTTCTTACTCATCAGAGAAATATTCAACACATAAGTACCTGCATCCTTGGCAATGATCTGGTCAAAGCGAACTCCATTGGCTGTAGCGGATGCCAGTTCAACTTGCTTACCATTTGAAGAAGTGCCACAAGCCACTACCCTGGCAAGGCCTAAAATGGTAGCATGTTCCGCTTCAAACTCCAGGTTTTCTTTTACTAAAATTACATTTGGGTCAATTTCTTCAGGCAGCTTTCCTTTGCTCGCAATTGCGATTCGGTCCACGGATACATTCCCGCTGGAGGAGGCCAGTCGAATCTGGTGTGAACCTGCTGTGAGGAAGTAAGCGAATTTGCGTTCCTCTCCTTCATAGCTATGGTACACTTTCTTCCAATACCACTCGAAAAGCTCGCTTCCGAGATCCTCCCACTTACGGAAAGGCTCTCCGTCTACTGATATCCAAAGACCGTATTCTTCCACTTCATACGCTTGGACTTTGGCCCAAAGCTCGTATTCATCGGCTTCTTCTACCTCGATATTGAAAGTCAAAACTCCCTTGCTGCCTGTCGGAGGATTGATGGATTCTTGTCCGTCAAGCGGATTGGAATAAAGTCCTCCTTGCGCATTTGAAGATGCCAAGATCTCCCATCCCGGGCCTTGGGTAGCCGCCTCCGCTTCGAAAAAGTCCACCAGATCGGTTTTCACCAAACCCCAAGTAAGCTCCGAAGGTGTACAAGCTCCAGCTTCCTGAACAAACTGCTCCATATCCGTTGGACCATTGGTAAGCGCCACCTGATCCACTAAAATATTGGCATTGGGGAATTCCAAAGTCAGGCGGTGAGTCCCTACACCCAAATCATAAAATCTTGGAATCTGGAACCAAGTGAAAGAAGCGCTGGTCAAAGGAGATATTTGTTCCAAATCATTTCCATCCACGGCGATCCGAATCGCCCCGGGGCCTGAGGATTTGGCTCTGATCCAAACTCGATATTGGCTTGCCTCGGTGAGGTCAAATTCAAAATGAACCTGCTTGGCTATCGGGCTTTCCCCTACTTTACTTACATCTCCCCTGATATACTGTCCATTCGAGGCGGCCTCATCCCCCAAAACACTCCATTGATTTCCCAGATAGCTGCCACATTCTGCTTCAAAAGACAAATAAGAAATAGGCTTCTGAATAAACAGCTGGTCCATTCCTTCCAGGTTATTCGGAGCGGCATAAGTTAACATCGGGATGGATGGGCTGGACTCATGTGCCAAATATGCTTGACCGATATTGGTTAGATTTCCATTTGCATCCAGGTAATCGGACTTTTCAGGACTATTAGCAGGATTTGCATTATTGGGGTTTGGCTGGAAATAGGCGTAGCGTTCTACGTAATCCAGGCTTTCCAGGTACGGTAAAGCCAATTTCAAAAACGCCTCTTGAGTAGCATTACTTCGGTTTGGATTCGCATTGAACTCGGTGATCCAGATGGGCAGCTGATACAGGCGATACACATTGGCCAAATATGATTTAAAGCGGTTAAAAATTTCCTGCGGGCTGGCATTCGGTGTATTTGCAGGACCACTTCCCCAATCGTACCAGTGTACTGCGACAAAATCAAAACGAACATCCCGCTGCTTGGCGATGCGGTTGAATTCCAACAACCAGCCAGTCGGACCTTCTTCTCTCGGTGCGGGAGAGCCCAACCGGACACCTGTTCCCATCAAACTTTCATAGTAGGCAACTGCAACAGCCGGCTGACACAAGTTATTAAACTGACCGGATTCACCGTTACAGTTGTCCGACTCATTGAATCCAAGCACATGAGTGGTGGACTTTTTGCCGATCATGACATTGATATTGGCAGGGGAAGCTCCTCCGGCACCCCAAGCCATCGGCACGTAATCGTAATTAGGCTTTGGAGTTTCATTCAGATTCCAATTGTAAAACCAGCCGGCATTAAGTTGATCATAGAATCCACCCGTACCTTTTTTAGTCACCCAGTTCCAGGGAACCACCCGGATAAAACTCACATTTCCCTGCAAAGCAGCGGGCAAAGCCTCCACTTCCATATCTGCTTCCGAAGCGATATACACCTTGCTTTTCCCGGTTCCATCAGGATTATTGGCAAAAGTCGCCATGAAGCCTCGCTTCAGAACAAATGACTGAACTGAATTATCTCCTGACGAAATAGCTGCTCCACGATGAATTAAATTTTCAGCCAACTTTGCTGGACCTCCTTGAAAATCCATGCCTGAATAAACTAGAAGTGGAGCAAAACTGCTGTCAAGCGGACGAATTACCGCACCATTCTGATAGTATTGGTGTACTCTGAAATTAACTCCAAGGGTGCCGGAAGTATGAGAAATGTGGAATTGAGCCAGTTGATTCTGCAATTCCTGAGGATTAACCTCCTTCAGGTAAACCCAGGAAGCTGCGTCCAGAAAATTGAAGGTTACAAGTTCGGAAAAGGTTTCACCCCCTTGGTGAACGGTACTTTCATTATCCAAAGAGATTACTCCTTGGGAAATTTGGCCTTGCTGAGCATCCAATGTAGAATTGATAAGAGTCATCCCTTTTTCGGGACATCCAAAAACAATCGCTCCATTTGCAGAAACCATTGCATCTGGGATGATCAAATTCATTCCGATTGGCGTTCCCGGATCAAGCGTTCCTGCCTGAGGTTTTTTGTCCTTCTGCAAATCAGGAATAGTGGGACAAATCGTGTAGGGCATTTTATTGGCACCGGGGAGGCAAACCGGATTGGATTCACCAGCCAAACCAGGAGGAGTTGGGATTTGATTAGTTTCCCGCCAGTTGTTCTCATTGAAAAAATCAGTATCCACTTCACCTGTCCAGTACAGGTATTGAGTGGAGGAATTACAAGGATTGCCTTGATCTTGTTGAAAAGCCAAAGCCGATAAAGAAATCCCAAAACAGAGCAAGAAGAAGAGCCCCGTTTTAATTTTTGCGTAAAGTTTTATCATGGTTCATTCGGGTTAGTAGTAATTAATTCAACCAACCCAAAGCTAGAATCAGCTTCTTCCATTTTGCAGGGCAAATCAACCAATCCGCTTGCCTTATCTGTCTAAACAACAGGCAATAAATTGGAAGAAGCCAGATTTCATTTTCTGAAATCCCACCATTTCTCCAGAAAACCCTTCACTACCCTGAAATAAAAAAAATGCCTATTGCGCTTCCTCAATTAAGATTTAAAGCATCACAAGAGTTTTTGAATTCTTCCTAATCTGGTTGAATAATTCAATCAGGGGGTCAAACCATTCAGTTTTGTCGGATTGTCTTTTGACTATTAGGGATTTCAAAAAAGGAGCGCTAGTATTATCTACAGCTTTACTCAGCAAATATGAAAATCAGATTCACAATTCTCTTCAGTTTGGTCCTTTTGACCTTTTCGCAACTATCCCAAGCCCAAACAGCAAATCATCCCAATGTGGTTTTCTTTTTGGTGGATGACTTGGGCTGGACTGATTTGGGAAGTTTTGGCAGTGAATTTTACGAAACACCAAATTTGGACCGATTGGTCAAGTCGGGAATCAAATTTACCCAAGCATATACAGCCTCTCCTGTCTGCTCTCCTACCAGAGCGAGTATTATGACTGGAAAATATCCTTCCAAAATGTACAATACGGATTGGTTTGGCGCTCCGCAACCGGATCAGATTCAAGGTCATTGGACGAAAAATAAGCCGCTCAAGCCTGCGCATTATGAACCTAATTTGGCTTTGGAGGAAATTACATTGGCCGAAGCTTTCAAAGCATCCGGGTATTCTACCTTTTTTGCAGGAAAATGGCATTTGGGAGAAGAAGAAAGTCATTGGCCAGAGCACCAGGGATTCGATATCAACAAAGGCGGAAACGATAAAGGTGCTCCATCGACTGGAAACAAGTATTTTTCTCCCTACAATAATCCAAGACTGGAAGATGGCCCGGAAGGAGAATACCTGCCCGAAAGATTAGCGGCAGAGACGATTAATTTCATCCGGGAGAATAAATCAAAACCATTTTTTGCAATGCTTTCCTTCTATTCGGTGCATACGCCGCTGATGACCACGAAAGCGCTGGAGGAAAAATATCTGGCTAAACGGGCTGCGATGAACTTGGAGGATAAGTTTGAACCGGAAGGAGCGAATAAAAACCGCATCACTCAGGCACATGCCATCTATGCGGGAATGGTGGAAGCCATGGATCAGTCGGTTGGAAAAGTATTGGATGAAATTGAAGCTTTGGGATTAGAAAAAAATACCATCATCGTCTTCTTCTCTGACAATGGCGGACTCTCCACGGCGGAAGGCAGTCCAACAACAAATTTACCCCTGAGGGCAGGAAAAGGATGGCTTTATGAAGGAGGAATTCGGGTTCCGATGATCATGTCCTGGAAAGGAACTCTTCCTGCCGGAAAGGAAATCAATGAACCGGTAATTTCCAATGACTTATTCCCTACGCTTTTGGATCTCAGTGGAAATCAAAAAACGTTGGAATCCATTTCAAATTTGGATGGCATAAGCCTCAAAAACCGGGTAATGGAACCAGAAAAAGCAATAGCCCGAGAAGCGCTATTTTGGCACTATCCACACTATGGAAATCAGGGAGGAAATCCAGGTTCGGTCATCCGTGAAGGAGACTGGAAGTTGATCTATTTCTACGAAAGCCAAAAAATGGAGCTTTACAATCTGAAAGAAGACATCGGAGAACGGAATGATTTGGCGGCAACAAATCCGGAAAAAGCAGAAGACCTCAAGATCAACTTATTTGATTGGCTGGTCAAAACAAAGGCTGCATTTCCGAGACCCAATGAGGCAGCTAAACAATAAAAATCATTTCATCTCCAGCACCGTCTCCCATAGCACCAATCCGTTGGGAGGAGCAGGTGCGATCTTTTCCGAATTATCAGAATTGATCAGCCTTTGATTTAGATCCTCGATAGCGAGTTCTCCATTCCCAACAGACCAAATCGCTTTCATTAGTATTCTCACCTGATGATGCAAAAAGCCTTTTCCGATAACCTCGAAGTAGAAGATTTCCTGCGGAAAATACTGGCCAAGAAATTCATTTGAAGGATAAATCCCTGCGGAAATAATCTCCCGGACATAATCGGTTTTGTTTGGAGAAGGAGTGCAAAAAGCCTGAAAATCATGTGCCCCAACAAAAATCTGGGCGGATTCCTTCATTTTTTCCCAGTCTAATTTCCCGGAGATATTGACCAGAAAAGCAGAACCAAATGGATGGAAATCGTCCGAGTTTGAGAAATAATACCGGTAGGTTTTCTGATTGATAGACTGAATCAGGTTGAAATTTGATGGGACTTCCTTCACAGAATTCAGCCGAATTTCCTGGGGCAAGTATTGATTGATGGCTGGCAGGAGAGATTCCATATCCCTTATTTCCCGAAGGAAAATCTGCACATATCCACCCTGACAGGAAACTCCGGCGTCTGTCCGGCTTCCTCCCAAGACAGTAAAATCATCGTGCCCAAGTACAAACTTCAGCACCTTTTCCAGTTTTCCCTGCACTGTCGCCTGCCCGGGCTGTATTGCCCAGCCTTTGTATCTGGCACCGAAATAGGAAATGGAAAAGAGGTATGAAAATGGGCGGGATTGCACGAGAAGATTAGGGTTTGATACTTGAAATTGGAGAAATTTTACGGACCAATCAAAATTGGACTGGTGATAAAACTAGTCCCTTCAATTCTAATTCTGTCCAACGAGATTTTAGGAAGTATTTTTTATCTTCAAACAACCCAAAGATTTGCCATGCTATCCTTTCTGCTATCCTTAAAATCTAGTCCTCTCCCGCTGATTTTGATAGGAATGAGTATCTCAATCAGTTCACTTCTTGCCCAATCCTCCCCTGTCATCCATTCCGAACTTATTTTTCCTTTGCAGGAAAAGCATGTACATGGGAGTTCGCTGGTGGCCTTACCAAATGGAGATATGCTTGCTGCCTGGTTTTATGGAAGTGGGGAGCGCACCGCAAATGATGTAAAAATCATGGGTGCACGATTGAAAAAAGGAGATAAGAACTGGTCAGAGCCATTCCTGATGGCAGATACGCCAAACCTTCCCGATTGTAACCCTGTCTTATTTCTTAATCAAAAAGGCAAAATTTTTCTGGTTTGGATAGCGGTGCAGGCTAATCGCTGGGAGCATTCAGTTTTAAGAGTTCGAACTTCTGAGAATTACGCTGACTCTGGGGCACCGATCTGGAACTGGCAGGACAATATCCTCCTAAATCCCGGGGATGAGTTCGCCAACGAAGTAGCCAAAAGATTTAAAGAGCTTCCCGAAAATCCTGCTGGCTGGTCTGAGTATGCGCCTAAATATGATAACATGATCATCGAAGCATCCAAAGATCCCCGAAAGCGAACAACGGGCTGGATGACACGGATCAAACCAATGCTGATGGAAAACGGGAAAATTGTCCTCCCACTTTACTCCGACGGATTCAACTTTTCCATGATGGCGATTTCGGAAGATTTTGGGGAAAACTGGAAGCCGGGTTTACCATTGGTGGGAAGAGGACCTATTCAACCGGCTTTGGTCAAGAAGAAAAATGGAAATCTGGTGGCTTACCTGCGGGATAGCGGGGATGCACCTTCACGAGTTCACATCAGCGAATCCACTGACGGAGGAGAAAGCTGGACTGCCAGTGAAAAGACAGAAATTCCAAACACAGCAAGTGTCGAGATGCTCAATCTGGCAGACGGACGGTGGGCATTTCTGGGAAATGATATTGAGGACGGACGATACATTTTGAGTCTTTACCTTTCCGATGATGAAGGTCAAACTTGGAAATGGAAAACCAGATTGGAAGATCAAAAACCGGAAGGTGCATCATTTTCCTATCCCAGCCTGATTCAAACTTCTGATGGAATGCTTCATATCACTTATTCTTACCACCCGAAAAGTGATTCCAAATCAATTAAGTATGTGGTCGTGGATCCGGGGAAATTTTGAGTGTCGGCATTTTGAAAGGAAATCAATTCAATTTCAACCAATGGCTCCATTCTTTGACCTATTCCCTTTTAATAACTGGCTGAGTCCAGGCCACCTCCGTATCACCAGGCTTGTATGGATTTTCTTTAGGCTTGGTAGAAATGATCTTAGCACGAACATACAAATCATCTGCCTCTAAGCGATAAGCTGCTTTTTCACCCTTCTCTTCTTTCAACAAAACACCACTTGCGATTGGGTTTGATTTTTTTGTTCCAAAAAACTGAATGGTGTAAGTGACCCCTTCTTCGACCTTTGCCGATACCTGCAAATTATTCCCATCAAAATTAATTTCTGCTAAGCTCACGCCTGTACTTGAATAGAAATCTCCGCGCTCCATTGCCTCCACAAGCGAAGCTGGATCCAATTTTTCAGCCAAGACCATCACCCAACCACGCCCTGGGTTGCTACTATTTTCATCAAACACATGGTAATTATGTGCATCATCCACTGCCAACCCGTAAAGCAAAGGTTTGTTGGCTTGGATATATGCCGTCTGAACTTTATCCCAAAGTACTTCCATACTTGGTCGAAGTGAATCTCCATAGTTATGAACCATCGGATGACCATTATATACCTCAAAAAATCGCTCTCCGCTAAGTTTAATAATATCTTCAGGTGTAATTGCCCAGATAAAATTCGGATGATTGATGTGTAAAAACATCGGAACTCCTGTGGAATCACGCTGCTCTTTAACTTGATCCAAACTTCTTTGAAGAACTTCTGCTACCGAGTTCCCTCCCTGAGGATCGATCTTCGTCTGAATGTTTGTGACATTCATGTGAAGTGGCTTTTCCTCAAAGGTATCACTCAATTCTTGGGATTGAATAATCAAAAATTCACTTTCCTCTTCGAACATTGGAGCATATTCTGCCAGGGTCTTCAACTTCACCTCTATTCTTCCCGCCGAATCTTCCCGATAAACAACTCCCTTCGGCCCATATTTGGCCAGGTATTTATCAAAGGCTGCCTCATGAGAGGGAGATTTTGGGAGGAGTTTCCATTTTTCGCCTTCAGCCAGCGTATTATGATCAGAAAGCACAACGAAATCATAGTCGTGGGACTTATACCAATCCATTATCATCTCAGGATAATCATCTCCATCACTCCAGTAGGAATGTGTGTGGAGATTGCCCTTGTACCATTGTTTCACCAGTGCTGGTCCTTTGGAAGTCGTGCAAGCCGAGGCAACAAGAATTATAAAAGCGAATAGATAGAGCAGATTTTTCATTTTGGTGGGTGGTTTAAATTGCTAATTTAGCTCTTGTGGAAAAGCTGAATTGTAGTTTTGTATTAAGAATTTACTAATTATTCGATTGTCTGCTATTTGTTTGAATTTAATCCAAACTTCCACCATAAGGTTGACTTAAACAAAAGAACCACCTCTCTCAAGGTGGTTCTTTTGTTTTTTAAAGCAATTCTCCCTTATGCCAGGATCTTAGCCGCCAGCCAATCTCCCACTTCGGAGGTTTTGTAGGCTTTGCCGCCTTCAGCAATGTCTTCGGTCACGATTCCTTCGTCGAGAGAAAGATTCACCACATCGGAAATCATCTGAGATTCAGCTTTCAATCCAAATGCATAATCAAACATCATCGCCGCAGAAAGCACAGTAGCCAATGGATTCGCAATGTCTTTGCCTGCTGCCTGAGGATACGAACCGTGAATTGGTTCGAATAATTTAGTGGTTAAACCCAGTGACGCAGATGGCATCAAGCCCATAGAACCTGAAATCACAGAAGCCTCATCTGTCAAAATATCGCCAAACAGGTTTTCAGTGATCAAGACATCATAAGCCTTTGGCCACTGGATCAATCGCATTGCGACAGCATCCACAAATTCGTATTCTACTTTTACATCAGGATATTCTGGTGCTAATTCCTGGACGGTCTCTCTCCAAAGTCTGGAAGTAGCCATCACATTGGCTTTGTCTACACAAGTCAGGAGTTTTCTTCTCTTTTGCGCAGCTTCGAAGCCCATTCTTGCAAGACGGACAATCTCGAATTTGCTGTACACATTGGTGTCGAATGCTTTTGTTCCTTGCTCATTTCGGCCTCTTGGCTCTCCGAAGTATATTCCCCCGGTTAACTCTCTGAAGAAAACAAAGTCAACTCCTTCCACCCGATCGAGTTTCAAAGGAGATTTATGAATCAAAGAAGGGAAAGTAAAGGTTGGTCGTACGTTGGCAAACAATCCGAGTTTCTGACGCATCAAAAGCAAACCTTGCTCTGGTCTGACTTTGGCTTTGGGATCGTTGTCGTATTTTGGGTCTCCAATTGCTCCAAAAAGCACCGCGTCGGAAGCCACGCAAATCTCATGAGTGGCGTCAGGGTAAGGCTCACCTGTGGCATCGATCGCGGCAGCGCCTACGACTGCTTCTTTGAAATTGATCTGATGGCCAAATTTCTGACCGATTGCTTTTACTACTTTGACCGCCTGAGCGATTACTTCTGGCCCAATGCCGTCACCCGGCAATAGCGCGATATTCATTTCCATATAACTCGGATTCTTCTTTCGTGGGGGATTGATTGAATTTTTCGACGATGTTGAGCATTTTCTCTGTGGCCATCATCGCAGCCACTGTTTGGTCAGGGTCGAGCCCTTTGGTTTTAAAGATTTTGCCATAATCCCAAGTAATCATCGTCTCCACGAAGGCGTCGGTTTTCCCTCCGGGAGGAATGGATACATGGTAATCGATCAGCTTTGGAAGTTCCTTTTTCAGGGATTTATAGATTTTCTTCACCGCACGCATAAAAGAGTCATACTGACCATCGCCTGTTGCGGTGGCATCATAGTATTTCCCATATACATTCAAGCGCAACTGCACAGATGGCTTCAGACCTTTTGAATGAGTCATATGGTAGCCTTCGATGCTGATATTCTTGGAGATGGAGTTGTTTTGCAACACATCTGAAATGATGTAAGGAAGATCCTCTGTCGTCACACGCTCCTTCTTATCACCCAATTCGATGATCCGCTGGGTAACGCGTGCGAGTTCGTCTTTCTCCAGAGAAATCCCAAGCTCTTCCAAATTCTTTACAATATTGGCTTTGCCAGAAGTCTTTCCCAAGGCGTACTTGCGCTGTCTTCCAAATCGCTCCGGAAGCAGATCGTTGAAATAAAGGTTCTTTTTATTGTCTCCGTCGGCGTGAATTCCGGCAGTTTGAGTGAAGACATTCTCCCCGACAACCGGCTTATTTGCCGGAATATGCTGACCGGAAAACTGCTCGACCAACTTGCTGACACGGTAAATCTTTTGTTCCTGCACTCCAATCTGGAGGTCTGTGAAATCTTTGATCACTGCGATCACAGATTCCAAAGGTGCATTTCCTGCACGTTCTCCAAGACCGTTTACAGTAGTATGAATTCCCGAAGCGCCATGTAGGATGGCTTCCATCACATTGGCGACGGAGAGATCGTAGTCGTTATGAGCGTGGAAATCGAAATGAACACCTGGGTATTTCTTCGTGATTTCGGTAAAATACTGATTTGTCTCGTCTGGCGAAAGCAAACCCAGCGTGTCCGGAAGCATGATTCGCTTTACTGGCTGAGTTGTCAAAAACTCGATCAGACTGAGCGTATAATCCTTGGAATTTCGCATGCCATTTGACCAATCTTCCAGGTACACATTGACTGCAATACCGTTTTCCTGCGCGTGGGCTATGCTTTTAGCGATTTCTGCGAAATGTTGCTCAGGTGTTTTTTTAAGCTGATGAACCAAATGATTCATAGAGCCTTTGGTCAGCAGATTCAAAACTTTGGCACCAGCCTGTATCAGCCAATTGACTGAAGCTGGCGTATCCACAAAGCCCAAAACCTCAATTCTATCCAGATAGCCCTTTTCTGCAGCCCAATGGGTGATTTTCTGAACACCTTCCAATTCCCCTTCGGAAACTCTTGCGGAAGCAACTTCGATTCGGTCCACCCGCAATTCTTCCAGCAACAACTTGGCTATTTGCAGCTTTTCAGAAGGCAAAAAGGAAACTCCTGAGGTCTGTTCTCCATCCCTCAGTGTGGTATCCATTATTTCTATGCGCTTCCCTGACCTCATTTTATTATTTGCCTTTTGCAAAAGCATCGATTTCAGAAGACATATTCAGCAAATAGTCGATGTCATCGAACCCATTTGTCATGTTGTCTTTCTTGTATTCATTGATATCAAAAGATTCAGATTCTCCTGTCGAAAGGAGCTTGATCTTTTGCTCAGGAAGGTTGATTTCTATTTCAGTCGTTGGGTCGGCCAGGATCGCTGCGAAAAGCTTATCTGCAAATTCTGCAGAAACTGTAACCGGGAGAACTCCGATATTCAGACAGTTATTCTTGAAGATATCGGCGAAAAAGCTGGAAACAACGCATCTGAATCCATAATCGTAAAGCGCCCAAACAGCATGCTCACGGCTGGAACCTGAACCGAAGTTCTTGCCTGCAACCAGAATTTTACCGCTGTAAGTCTGATCGTTCAGGACAAAATCCTGTTTAGGATTTCCTTCCACATCATATCTCCAGTCTCGGAATAAGTTGTCTCCAAAACCTTCACGCTCGGTGGCCTTCAGGAATCGGGCAGGAATAATCTGATCGGTGTCCACATTTTCGGTAGGTAAAGGAACCGCCGTACTTCTGAGAACTGTAAATTTATCGTAAGCCATTTTTATTCAATTGAAAGATTGGAAAATTGGAAGGTTGAAAAATTAATTTTCAAAGACTTCCCTTGGATCGGTGATTCGACCTGTGATTGCAACTGCAGCCACGGTCAAAGGAGATGCGAGCATTGTACGAGCTCCCGGTCCCTGACGACCTTCAAAGTTTCTGTTTGAGGTAGAAACGGCATATTTTCCAGCAGGAATCTTGTCGTCGTTCATTGCCAGACAAGCTGAGCAACCCGGCTGCCTGAGT
This sequence comes from Algoriphagus sp., assembly GCA_029945945.1. Lineage (GTDB taxonomy): Bacteria > Bacteroidota > Bacteroidia > Cytophagales > Cyclobacteriaceae > Algoriphagus. Next base: position 38,176 of record JAQSDM010000012.1, read on the forward strand.
TCAAATCCAGCTTCTTCCAGGATCTTAACCAAACCTTCTTCATGTGCCATTTTTTCCACTTCTCTGGAACCCGGTACAATCCAGGCGGTGATGTTATCAGCTTTCTTATGACCTTTTACAAACTGAGCAACTGAACGGATGTCTTCAATTCGGCCGTTGGTACAAGAACCTACGAAAACGTAATCAACCAGCTTTCCTTTCACAGGTTCGCCTGGCGCGAAACCCATGTATTCCAAAGATTTCAGGTAAGAAATTTTGTTACTTCCTTCCATTCCTTCGGTTGTCGGGATGGTTCCTTTTACCTTGATTCCCATTCCCGGATTGGTTCCGTAGGTAATCATCGGCTCGATATCGGCTGCGTCAAATACATATTCCTTATCGAAAATTGCACCTTCGTCAGATTTCAGAGTTTTCCAGTAAGCCACTGCTTTGTCCCAATCTGCGCCTTTTGGTGCGTATTGCTTTCCTTCCAAATAATTGAAAGTAGTCTCATCAGGGGCAATCAAACCTCCACGTGCACCCATCTCGATGGACATGTTGCAGATGGTCATTCGGGCTTCCATGGAAAGACTTTGGATCGCAGATCCTGCATATTCCACAAAGTAACCAGTAGCGCCGGCTGCTGAGATTTTAGCAATGATGTAGAGAATGATGTCTTTCGAAGTCACTCCATTTTCCATCACCCCGTCAACGGTAATTCTCATTTTCTTGGCTTTTGACTGCATGATGCATTGGGTTGCAAGCACCATTTCTACCTCCGAAGTACCAATTCCAAATGCAATAGCTCCAAAAGCACCGTGCGTGGAAGTATGGCTGTCTCCACAGACAATGGTCATTCCAGGCTGGGTGATTCCCAACTCGGGACCGATCACGTGTACAATCCCGTGATGAGCCGAACCCAAATCATGAAGTTCGATATTGTATCGAACACAGTTTTCACGAAGTCTTTCCACTTGCATGCGGGAAAGTTTGTCTTTAATTGTCTTATCCTGGTCTACTGTAGGTACGTTATGATCTGGAGTGGCGACAGTTCGGCTTGGGTTTTTCACCCCGATTCCCCGCTTTTCCAGATTTAAGAACGCCACAGGGGAAGTCACTTCATGGATAAAATGCTTATCGATGAAGAAAACATCAGGACCCGCAGGCACTGATTTTACCACGTGGGCATCCCAGATTTTATCAAATAATGTAGTCTTTTCCATAATTAAGCAGTCGCATATTCTTTGACCGGAATTTTATTTAATGCGTCAACAAACGCCTCAGCTGAAGCCAGGACAATGTCGGCGTTGGAGGCAAAACCGTAGTAAGGCTTTTCTCCTTTGATTAATCTCATGTGAACTTTGGCTACGTCATCGCTTCCGTGAGTGATCGCCTGAATGAGGAATTCTTCCAGATCAACCTGAGGTTTAACGATTTTTTCAATCGCCTTCAGCACTGCATCCACCGGACCAACTCCATGAGAGGAAGCCTGATGTGTTTCTGCACCCACTTTCAGCGTAACATTTGCGCTGATTTGTCCATTGGAGGAATAGGTTACTTTTTCAAGTTCGATAAAATTGGAATCCTCCATGTATTTACCGACCAATCCAAGCAAGTCCTTTCTTCCGATATCACGCTTGCTGTCTGCCAAAATCAAGAAGGCTTCGTAAACCTCTCTCAATTCTTCTCCTTCCAGCTCCACACCCAATGCATCGAGGTGATGCTTCAATGCAGCGCGTCCGGATCTTGCAGTCAGGACAATCGTCGACTCATCCACTCCCACTTCTTTAGGATCGATGATTTCGTAATTTTCTCTATGCTTCAAAACCCCGTCCTGGTGAATGCCTGAAGAGTGAGCGAATGCATTTCTACCCACAATCGCCTTGTTTGCCTGAACAGGCATGTTCATCAGTTTCGACACCAAACGACTAGTCTGATAAATTTTCTGAGTGACGATATTGGTATGTACAGGGATAGATTTATGGCATTTGATCGCCATGACAACCTCTTCCAAGGAGGTATTTCCGGCACGTTCTCCAATTCCATTGATAGTTACTTCCACCTGACGCGCACCATGCTGAACTCCTGCTACTGTATTTGCAGTAGCCATTCCCAGGTCATTGTGACAATGAGTTGCAATGATCGCCCGATCGATATTCGGTACATTATTTTTCAAATGAGCGATGATCGCACCATACTGCTCGGGAAGGCAATAACCGGTTGTATCCGGGATGTTGACAACCGTTGCTCCTGCTTTGATCACCTCTTCGATAATTCGAGCGAGGAAATCATGCTCGGCACGTCCGGCATCTTCAGCATAGAATTCTACATCATCTACAAATCTTCGGGCATACTTCACAGCAGCCACTCCACGCTTGATAATATCCTCTGGCGTAGACCGAAGTTTGAATTGGATATGGTAAGGGGAAACCCCTATTCCTGTATGAATTCGGCCCCTTTTTGCGAATTTGAGTGATTGAGCTGCTACGTCAATATCCTTCTCTACGGCTCTGGAGAGCGCACAAATAATCGGATTGGAAACTGCTTTAGAAATCTCAAGAACGGAATTGAAATCACCTGGGCTGGATATTGGAAATCCCGCTTCGATAATATCTACTCCTAAAGCCTCCAAAGCTTTCGCCACCACAATCTTTTCCTGGGTATTCAGTTGGCAACCAGGCACTTGTTCCCCGTCTCGAAGGGTCGTATCAAATATCCACAGCTTTTCACTCATAACACTTTGGGGTTTTGGGTTTTAATTATTTTCTGGTCTCAATTGTCGGACGACAGCACCTGCCTGCCACATTTCAGAATCTCTCAATTCTTTCAATTCAACCTCGAGTTTTTCTCTGTAATCAGGCTTGCTGTTAGAATCGATTGATTTCTGAGCTTCCTGTCCAGTTTTTACTGATTCGTAAAGTGCTTCGAAAACCGGCTTAGTCGCATCTCTGAAAGGCTTCCACCAGTCAAGTGCTCCTCTTTGCGCAGTAGTAGAGCAGTTGGCGTACATCCAATCCATTCCGTTTTCTGCGACAAGCGGCATCAAGCTTTGAGTCAATTCTTCTACAGTTTCGTTGAAAGCTTCAGAAGGAGTGTGTCCGTTGGCTCTTAACACTTCGTACTGTGCAGCGAATATTCCCTGAATTGCACCCATCAAAGTTCCTCGCTCACCTGTCAAATCGGAAGTAACTTCTCTGTAGAAATCAGTTTCGAATAAGTATCCTGAACCTACACCAATTCCAAGAGCAACAACTCTGTCATGAGCTCTGCCAGTTGCATCCTGATAGATCGCAAAAGATGAGTTCAAGCCTCTTCCTTCCACAAACATTCTTCTTAATGAAGTACCGGATCCCTTTGGAGCAACCAAAATCACATCTACGTCAGCAGGAGGAATAATTCCTGTTTTCTCCTTATAGGTGATTCCAAATCCGTGAGAGAAGTAAAGTGCTTTTCCAGGAGTCAGGTGTTTTTTAACAGTTGGCCAAAGGGCAATCTGGCCGGCATCAGAAAGCAGGAACTGAAGGATTGTGCCTTTTTCACATGCTTCTTCCAGTTCGAAAAGAGTCTCACCAGGAACCCAACCATCAGCAACTGCTTTGTCCCAGGTTTTGGAACCTTTACGCTGTCCAATAATTACGTTGAATCCGTTGTCTTTCAGGTTCAAAGCTTGACCAGGACCTTGAACTCCGTAACCCAAAACTGCGATTACTTCATTCTTGAGTACTTCTCTTGCTTTCTCCAAAGGAAATTCCTCTCTGGTTACTACGTTTTCTTCTGTGTTGCCGAATTTTAATTTCATGGGTTTGAGTTTTGATTTTTAATTGACCAATGGAATCTGACGATTCATGGGTTTGAGTGATGATAAATAGTATTAATAGGTTTGAGAAGGCTTTTGGCCTGGGTTTTAATCTATATTATTTGACAAAACTGTCAATGGTTAACATTCTTTTGGCAACTGCCACTCTGCCACTACGCGCAAATTCCAGCAAACCATATTCTTTCAGTATTTCCAGTAATTCCTGTGTCTGCTCCTTGTGTCCTGTTAATTCCAACACAACAAACTCAGGCTCAGCCGATATGATCCTGGCTCCATGCTGACGAATTATTTTCTCTAATCCTCCATCCAATTTGGACACAGGGATCTTGTACAGAGCAAGTTCCTGATATACCACTCCTTCATCTTCGTGGTAAAATGCCTTAATCACATCGATGATTTTCTCAATCTGATTGACCAGCTGGATTACCGTCTCTTCAGTTGCCGTCACCTCAATCGTGATTCTGTGAATCCCTTCAAGTCGGCTTTCTGAAGCTGTCAATGCATTGATATTGATTCCCCGACGGGTAAAGATGATGGTGATCCTGTTGAGAATTCCGATGAAATTCTCGGTAATAACGAAAATGGTATATCGTTTCATCTGTTTATAATTGTTTTGTAAAGGTCAGATGGAATCTCGCATTTCGGATAACCATACATTCGTGTGAAGCTATAATCATGCTTGATTTCATAGGTTGGAATTAGCTAAGCCTTACTTCTTCTACTGAACAACCCGTGGCAATCATCGGGAACACATTGTCTTCTTTTTCTACTACCACTTCGAGGAAAAACGGTCCGTCATGAATCAGCATATCTTCTACTGCCTCTCTCAAATCGCCTCTTTCTGTGACTTTCTGTGCTTTAATATTATATGCTTCTGCAATCTTGACGAAGTCAGGATTATCCAGTTCGGTAAAGGAGTAGCGCTTGTCAAAGAACATTTGCTGCCATTGTCTCACCATCCCCAGGTAATTATTATTAAGAAGAACAATCTTCACCGGAGCTTTCGTTTGCATGATAGTTCCAAGTTCCTGAATGGTCATCTGAATTCCACCATCGCCTACCACGCAGATTACCTGGCGGGAATAGTCGTGTAACTGTGCGCCTAATGCTGCAGGAAGTGCAAAACCCATCGTGCCCAGACCACCGGAAGTCACCTGAGTTCTTGTCTTCTTATAATTGAAATATCTCCAGGCAATCATCTGGTGCTGACCTACGTCAGTGACCAAGACCGCATCGTCTGCCTTGTATTGGTTCACAATGTTAATTACTTCACCCATCGTCAGTCCATCCTTGGTTGGAGTCAGGTCATGCTGCATGACAGCAGATGTTTCTTCTTCTTCCAAGTCCCGGAATCTCTTCATCCATGCATCATGCTTTTTGGCATCAATGGCCGCAGTCAGCATTGCCAAACTTTCCCGACAGTCACCTAAAACAGCTACTTCACATTTCACTGTTTTATTGACTTCTGCAGGATCAAGCTCCAGATGAACAACTCTGGCTTGCTTCGCATATCGCTTCAAATCTCCGGTCACGCGATCATCAAATCTCATCCCGACAGCGATCAATACATCACACTTGTTGGTCAAAAGATTGGGCGCGTAGTTTCCGTGCATCCCAAGTTTGCCCACATAATTCGGGTGATCCTGTGGAAGAGCACCTGAGCCTAAAAGTGTGGAAGCAGCCGGAATCCCAGATTTGTCAAGGAAAAACTTAAGCTCTGCCTCTGCTTTTCCCAGAATCACTCCCTGTCCATAAAGAACATAGGGTCTTTCCGCCGAATTGATCAAAGCTGCTGCTTGCTCAATTGCGGAGGATTCTATCGGATTGTGGGTTTTATAGGATCTGAATCCCAAGCATGGGACATAATTAAACTCTCCAAAATCCACCTGAGCATTCTTAGTAATGTCAATCAAAACCGGACCAGGTCGACCTGATCGGGCAATGTAAAATGCTTTTGCAATCGCCGGAGCAATATCCTCTACTCTTCTTACCTGAATATTCCATTTGGAACAAGGCATCGAGATACCAATCATGTCGGTTTCCTGAAAAGCGTCAGTTCCCAGCAAATGCGCCGCAACCTGACCGGTGATGCAAACCAACGGAGTACTATCGATCTGCGCATCTGCCATTCCGGTAATCAGGTTTGTCGCACCCGGACCTGAGGTCGCGAGGCAGACTCCTACTTTCCCCGAAACTCGCGCATAACCCTGAGCTGCATGAATTGCTCCTTGCTCGTGGCGGGTAAGCACATGTCTAAGTTGGTCGTGATAATCGTGCAAAGCATCATAAACCGGCATAATTGCTCCGCCGGGATATCCAAAAATCACTTCAGCCTGCTCAGCAATTAGAGATCTGACAACGATGTCTGCTCCTCTGATCATTTGATCCTTCATAGGCTTAAAATTTATCTGTAACACAGCCTTCAGAAGCTGTGGAAACGAGTTTATTGTATTTTTTCAACGTTCCTTGCAATCCGGGAATCACTTTCTGAGCCCAGCTTTTCTTTCTTTTTGAAAATTCCTCTTCAGACACATTCACAGAGAGTTCCAAATTATCTGCATCGATAGTGACCATATCTCCATCTAGCAGCAAACCAATCGGGCCACCAGTCCATGCTTCCGGGGTCACGTGACCTACCACAAATCCATGCGTACCTCCAGAGAATCTTCCATCGGTAATCAGCGCTACATCAGACCCAAGTCCCGCACCAATTATCATCGAAGTCGGCTTGAGCATTTCCGGCATTCCGGGCGCTCCTTTTGGACCCACATTCCGGATGACCATAACATCTCCTGATTTCACCTGATGATCTCTTATCGCATCATTTGCTTCCTGTTCAGAGTCAAAGACGCGCGCTGGTCCTGTAAATGAGTTACCCTCTTTTCCTGTGATTTTGGCCACTGCACCGGCCGGAGCCAGATTTCCGGAGAGCACACAAAGATGACCAGTTGCTTTTAGTGGAGTTTCTACCGGATGGATCACATTGACCATTGAAGGAACTATCGGATCGATTTCCGCAAGATTTTCAGCCAACGTCTTACCAGTAACGGTCATACAGTCGCCATGCAGATACCCTTTGTCAAGAAAATATTTCATGAAAGCAGGCAAACCACCTTGCTCGTGAAGATCTTCCATCAGGAATTTCCCTGAAGGTTTGAAATCACCCAACATTGGAGTAGTTGCGTTGATCGCTTTGAAATCTTCCAAAGTGAATGCTATTCCGGCAGTTCTGGCTATCGCCAAAATATGCAAAACTGCATTGGTACTTCCGCCAAGAGCAATCGCAACCCGAACGGCATTTTCTATACTTTTCCGCGTGATGATATCACTTGGCTTTATGTCTTTTTCAAGGAGAATGCGCATATACTTGTTCACATTCTGACATTCCCGAAGTTTCTCCGGGGAATTTGCAGGATAAGTAGCACTGTATGGCAAGGACATTCCCATCGCTTCCACAGCGGAAGACATGGTATTTGCAGTGTACATACCACCACAGGCTCCAGCGCCCGGACAGGAATTTCGGATCACTCCATCGTAATCTTCGTCCGAGATGTTTCCATTCACCCGCTTTCCGAAGGCTTCAAAAGCAGAAACAATATTGAGTTTTTCACCTTTATAATTTCCGGAAGCGATCGTTCCGCCATAGACCATTATCGAAGGACGGTCGATTCGAATCATGCCCATGATGGCTCCGGGCATATTCTTGTCGCAACCCGCAACTGCAATACAAGCATCGAACGAGTGACCTAAAATAAAGGACTCAATGGAATCAGCGATGATTTCTCTGGAAACCAGAGAATAACGCATTCCGAGCGTTCCCATTGAAGTTCCGTCGGATATCCCGATGGTATTAAAAATCAAACCGGTCAAATCATATTCCTGTGAGGAGTTTTTGATCAGACCGGCGAAATCATTGAGGTGCATATTGCAGGGATTACTTTCATAGCCGCAACTGGCTATCCCTACAAATGGCTGTTTCATTTTCTTATCACTCAATCCGGTGGCATAAAGCATGGCTTTGCCTGCTGGATGCTCATCGTTATCGCTTATTTCCCAACTGTATTTTTTCAGGGTCATGGTTTTTGGGTATAAAAAAAGTGCCTCATTTCTGTGAGGCACTTCAGATTTTTTTATTTCATATTTATAAATAGTCTAGTGCCTCACATTAAGATCCAATGAGAATAATAAAGCTTAGCAAAAAGACCACTTTGAACATACTTGAGTCGAGATTATTTTGAGTTCGGAATCGAATCACATGTCAAAATTAAACTGAAAATTCAGAGTTACAATATTTAATTTTACTTATTACCTCAAACTCAGATAAAAACTATACGTAAAAATTATTTTCACAGAATATTAGTTTAAATAATATCGAATTAACCCCATAATTCAGGAAATGATTTGTTGGTTTTTTCGATTTTCAAAATTTTGTATGGATTTCCAGTTCTTTTAAGGTTTGTGGAAAAAATTTCGATTTTTTTTAAGGAAAAAATTAATATACCTCCATTTGTTCAATAAAAACCGATTCCATTACCAAATTCTCAAAAGCAACTATCAGAGATTTTCGCTTGATTTTTATCCTAATTTTGTCAGAATCTTTCGTTCCAATGATCTCATTTCCAAACGCCAAAATCAACCTAGGACTCCACATCACTTCCAAAAGAAAAGATGGATATCATGAAATCGAAACCTGCATGGTTCCGATTCCTCTCTATGATGCGCTTGAAATGATTTTGGATCCGAAGAAAATGACTTGGAATGCCTCCGGATTACCAATTCCCGGAGAACCAAAAGATAATCTGATCCTGAAAGCCTATCAGCTCATCAAGAAGGATTTTCCGGATATCCCACCCCTGAATATTCATCTTCACAAACATATCCCAATGGGTGCGGGTTTGGGCGGCGGTTCTGCAGACGGAGCTTTTGCTCTGAAGCTGATGAATAGCCTGTTTGAACTCCATCTCGATGATTTTTTCCTGGAAGAATACGCTGAGCAATTGGGAAGCGATTGCCCGTTTTTTATTGAAAACACTCCGAAAATCGCTCGTGGCAGAGGTGAGATCTTGGAACCGATATCGATCGATCTCAAAGGAACCTGGCTCGTCCTGATCAATCCGGGAATTCATGTCGGTACTAAAGAGGCTTATGCAGGTGTGACTCCGGCAGCACCAAAAGTGAATCTTGCAGAAGTACTTCAGGATAGAAACCGATGGAAAGCTGAATTGGTGAACGACTTCGAGCTGAGCATTTTCAAAAACTATCCTGAAATCGCTCTAATCAAGGAAAAAATGTATGCAGCCGGAGCGTTCTATTCTGCTATGTCCGGGTCAGGATCTTCTGTTTTTGGTCTTTTTGATTATCAGCCAATTGGGCTCGATTTTGAATCCTGTTACTTCCGGTTTGAAAGCCTATTGTAATTAGACAAACATTTTTTATATTTACGTTTCATAAATATAAATGACATGGCTACTTTCACAAGTACACTTCCTGATGACCTACTAAAGCGGCTCGCTGATTACGCCAAAAAGCTTTCACTTCCCAAAAACAAGCTGATGGAAAACGCACTAATTCTCTATCTGGAACATCTGAAAAGGGCAGAATATGTAAAATCCTATCGCACAGCTTCAGAAGACAAAGACATCCTACTAGTGGCTGAAGAAGGGATGGGTGACTACCTAAAGCAAATCGAAGATGAGGCAAGGTGAAATCTGGATGTCTGACCTGAATCCAAGTATCGGTTCTGAACAAGCTGGAAGGAGACCTGTGGTGATCTTGAGTGGGAATCTGATGAACCGATTTCTTCAAGTGGTCATCACTGCTCCTCTGACTTCAAAAATCAAAAACTACCAAGGGAATCCAATTTTACATCCAAATCAAATAAATGGACTAAAAATCCAATCAGAAATCCTTGTCTTCCATATCCGGTCTATTTCAAAAGATAGGCTTATAGAGAAAATTGGAGAAATTCAGAAATCTGAACTCAAGCAGGCCTTGGAAACGCTTAAAGATCTAACTAATCTTTAAAATCAACCCAGCGTACGAACGGATTTTCGTCTCTTATTCCAGTAATTCATCACCGGATAGGACAAAACTGAAACCAGAATGATGGCTGTTCCCAGATAGAATTGAGGAGTCATTTTTTCGCTTTCTCCAAAAATCAAAACCGCCAAAATGATCCCGTAAACGGGTTCCAAGTTGATCGTAAGATTTACTGTAAAAACGCTCAATCTCTTCATCAACTCCACTGAAACAGAAAAGGCATAAACGGTACAAATCCCGCCCAAAAGGAAAAGCCAAAACCAGTCATTTCCAATCCAGGACCATTGTATTCCTGCTCCGTCAGTCATGAATTGGGAATAGATGGGCATAAACAAGAATGAAAATAAACAAGCGCCTGCCATTTCATAAAAGGTGATTTGATAAGGATTATGACGCTGGGTCAAGCGGCCATTTATCGTTGAAAAAATCGCTGAAAGCAGCGCAGAAACCAACGCCATGCTGAGCCCAAGCCAATATCCCGTTTCAAAACTGAAAATCACCACAAGGCCAGAAATTACCATCAAACCCAGCCCAACTTCATACCATTTGACTTTGGTTCGGTTGATAATGGGCTCTACGAAAGAAGTCCAAAGTGAAGTAGTCGCCATTCCAGCCAGGCAAACAGAAGCCGTGGAAACTCGGGCTGACCAGAAAAACAGAATCCAATGCAATGCAATTACAAAACCGGTAGCAACTACTTTGATCATTGCCGGGGCAGGAATGAGAATGCTTTCCTTTTTTATCATAAACAAAAAGGCTACTCCGATCGAAGCAATCAGCGTCCTATAAAAGACTAACTCCAAGGCCGGTAAACTTATCAACAATCCGAGAATTGCAGTAAAACCCCAGATCAGAACGATGAAATGGAGCATCAGATAATCTTTCAGCGTGGCATTCATCTACCGGGGGACGGTTTTATAAAGCACTAAACCTGTCAATGCAAAAATCAAATTCGGAATCCAGACTGCAAAAATCGGGTACTCTGTCCCGTTTTCAGCGAATGTCCTGGAAAGGATAAACATGATGATGTATACAAACGCTAAGAGAAAACCCATTGCAATCTGAAATCCGGATCCGCCTCGGGTTTTTCTTGCAGACATGATCACTCCAATGAATGTCAGGATAATCGCGGCGAATGGAGACATAAAACGCACATACCGCTCAATCTTATAGAAACTGACATTGTCTGCTCCACGATCTTCCAAAATCCTGATTTGTCTGCTCAATTCAGGTAATTTGAGGGTCTCATGATGGTTAGTTGGCAGATCAAAATCCTCCGGTTTTATAGACAAAACCGTATCCAGATTTTCTCCTACGGTATACGTTTCATCTCTTTCGTTAATTTCTCTCAACCTCCAGTTTTCAAGCCTCCAGACATTTTTTGCGGTGTCCCACTGGATTCTATCTGATGAAAGTTTGGCTAAAAGAACGCCATCCCTGATGGTCTCCAATGTGAAATTGTATCCTGTATTCCCTGTTTTATAAAATCTGGTCAGGTATGCGTAAGATTCCGGCCCTACTTTGATATGGATATTAGGTTCAGTAGATGCCGTGCCCTTGTCAAGGTAAGTCATGCGAAATTCTGTCACACCTGCAGTAGCCATCGGAAGTACCCAGCCATTCAGCAGGAAACTTGCACCGCCAATCATAGAGGCAGCAAATAAAAAAGGTCTCAACAACCTCATGAAACTTACCCCGCTGCTCAAAATCGCAACAATCTCCGTCCTTCCAGCCATTTTGGAAGTAATGAAAATGACAGAAATGAATACTGTGATCGGGGTTAGGAGATTATTAAGATAGAGCCCGTAGTTTCCCATGTATCGCAGGATCTCACCTGCAGGGACTTTATTTCGGATGTAAGCATCATTCTTCTCGGTAAAATCCAAAACCAATACAACAAGAATCAGCATCACTACCACGAAAAAGTAGGTCTTCAGAAAATCCTTGATGATCAGTTTGTCGAGAATCTTCATACTTAAAGTCTGGTGCTCACTTTCTTTACCATTTGGTCTTTCCAAACGGCAAAATCCCCCGCAAGGATATGTTCTCGGGCTTGCTTTACCAGCCAAAGATAAAAAGTCAGATTGTGGATACTGGCAATCTGCGCGGCCAAAATTTCCTTACTCACTGTGAGATGCCTCAGATAAGCCTTTGAATAAAAAGTGCTTGCATAACCTCCGATCGCGGGATCAATTCCGGTGAAATCATCCTTCCATTTCTCATTTCGAATATTGATGATTCCTTCTGAGGTAAAAAGCATTCCGTTTCTGGCATTCCGGGTAGGCATTACGCAATCAAACATGTCCACTCCCAAAGCGATGCATTCCAGGATATTCGCAGGAGTCCCCACTCCCATCAGGTAGCGCGGCTTGTCAGTTGGCAAAATATCGGTAACCAACTCGGTCATTTCGTACATCATTTCCGCAGGCTCACCTACGGAAAGTCCGCCGATGGCATTTCCTTCCCTTTCACAGGAAGCTATGAATTCCGCAGACTGGACCCGAAGATCTTTGTAAACAGAACCCTGCACAATTGGAAAAAGTGTCTGGCTGTAGCCATATTTTCCTTCCGTGGAATCAAATCGATCAATGCATCTTTTCAGCCATCGATGAGTCATTTCCATCGAATTGCGCGCATAAGAATACTCGCAAGGATAAGGAGTGCACTCATCAAATGCCATAATGATGTCAGCTCCGATAGTCCGCTGAATATCCATCACATTTTCTGGAGTGAAATGATGTTTGGATCCATCAATATGGGATTTGAACATCACGCCGTCTTCTTTGATTTTCCGGGTACCGGACATGGAGAAAACCTGATATCCACCGCTATCAGTCAGGATTGGCTTTGACCAACCATTGAATTTATGAAGGCCTCCCGCCCTTTCCAGAATATCAAGCCCCGGTCTCAAATAGAGATGGTAGGTATTACCCAAAATAATTTCTGCTTTGATATCCTGATCCAGTTCGCGCTGGTGAACAGCCTTTACGCTTCCGGCAGTACCAACCGGCATAAAAATCGGCGTTTGGATCTCACCGTGCTCAGTTTTGACTACGCCAGCTCTCGCTTTGGTTTGAGAATCGGTATGTGCTAAAGTAAACTTCATGTCTTGCTTTCTGATTCTGAAAGGACCATCACCAGATTGCCTGATTCAGCCTGCAAAAATATACGCTTATTCTTAAATGACTTGCTGAATTTGATTTTATATTTGCCCAGCAAAATTGACCTATGGGCCTATTTTTACTTTGGTTTTTCTTCGGAATCGGTTTAGTAATTCAGATCGTTTATCTCTTATTTATTTTTGGCCGCGTAGCTTTTAACGCCTCCAAAAACCACACTTCGACCGGCTCCCAAAAGGAGGAAGGAGTGACAGTCCTTGTGGCTGCTCACAACGAATTCACGAATCTTAAGACACTCATCCCTAAGCTCTTCGAGCAAAATTACTCCAATTTCGAGGTGATGATTGTGAACGATCGCTCTACCGATAGGACTAAGAGATTGCTCGAAGAAATGATGGAGATTTATCCTCGCCTTCGGTCAGTTACCATCAAGTATACACCGGGTCATGTCACTCCGAAAAAGTTCGCATTGACCCTTGGAATCAAGGTCACCAAAAATGATGTGATTTTGCTTACTGATGCAGATTGCATTCCCCAATCCGACAATTGGATCAAAAAAATGACTGCCCCAGTACGTGAAAAAGGAAAAACTTTTTCTCTTGGTTTCTCGGGATATGAAAAGAAACCCGGATTTTTAAACAGTTGGATTCAATTTGAAACCTTACTGACTGCCCTTTTTTACATGTCCTTTGGGCTTTGGAAAAAGCCTTTCATGGGTATTGGAAGGAATCTCTGCTATCGAAAAAACTTCTTTATGGAAGTGAAAGCCTTCAAGGGATTTTGGCATGTGGAAGGAGGAGATGATGATCTTTTCGTGAATCAATACGCTACCGGAAAGAATACAGCAATTGTAATTGATCCGGAAGCGAATACGCTATCGCAACCCAAAACCACCAAGTCAGAATACTTTGTCCAAAAGAAAAGGCACCTCCATGCAGGCAAATATTACCGGGGTGAGGACAAACAAAAAATTGGTTTTTATTCCCTTTCTCATGCATTATTCTGGTTGGGAGGGATAGGTTTGCTTATTTATTTCGGATTAGATCAAAGTTGGGAACAATTTTTAATCGTTTTGGGTATTATTCTTTTGAGATCGATTCTAATGCTTAGCGTTTTCAGTTCGGCAAGTAAGAAGATCCAAGGAATCAATGCTCCAATCAATACCTGGGTACATGACTTAGTTTATTTAGGTTATTTTTGGGTATTGGGCTCTATTTCTCAGCAGGCAAAAGACATCAAATGGAAATAAACGAACGTGGTTTTTCAAACAAGGCTCTTGAAGACTTTGACCTGATCGATAAGGCAGTTCAGGGAAAAGATCAGCAAGCCTATGCTACCTTGATGAAAAGGTATAAAAAGGCCGTTTATTTCATGATTTTGAAGATGATCCGGGATGCAGACGATGCTGAGGATCTTACGATGGAGGCTTTTGCCAAAGCTTTCAAGAACCTCGAGCGGTTCAAAAAGGATTATACTTTCAGTACCTGGCTTTTCCGCATTGCCACTAACAACGCGATTGATTTTATCAGAAAGAAAAAACTCAAGACCATGAGTTTGAATAATACGCTATCGGATGATAGCGGAAATGCCGTGACGATTGACATCGAAGACGATGACAACAATCCGCAGGATGTCTATATCCGAACTCAGCGGATTGAGATGGTGAGAATCTTTGTCGATAAGCTTCCTGCCAAATATCGAAAACTTGTTCAACTGCGCTATTTCGATGAATTGTCTTATGAAGAAATTGCAGTTGAACTGGACAAACCACTTGGTACAGTAAAAGCTCAGCTGCACCGATCCCGTGAATTGCTGTTTGAGATAGCATCCGGAAAAGAAAAACACATCTGATGAATCCCGGTACCGAACTTATTAAATCCTATTTTCCTGGCCTTTCTGACCTTCAGATAGAGCAATTTTCACGTCTTCAGGAACTCTATGAAGACTGGAACTCCAAGATCAACGTGATCAGCCGGAAGGACATGGGTGAGTTCTACGTACATCATGTACTTCATTCTCTTGCCATTGCCAAAGTGATGGAATTTTCACCGGGCACAAAAGTTCTCGATATAGGGACCGGAGGCGGTTTTCCGGGAATTCCTCTAGCTATTCTCTTTCCAGATACTCAATTCCATTTGGTTGATTCGATCGGAAAAAAGATAAATGTGGTGAAAGACGTGGTGAAGCAACTTAAACTTGCAAACGTCGAAGCTCAACAGGCAAGAGCCGAAGAATTGGTGAGGAAATATGATTTTGTGATCAGCCGGGCTGTGACCCGAATGGCGAATTTTTATCCGTGGGTGAAAAACAAGATTCGCAAGGAAGATTTCAATGAGTTCCAAAATGGAATCCTCTATTTGAAAGGCGGCGAAGTCGATGAGGAAATGGAGGAATTGGACAAGTCCTACGTCGTCTATCACCTGGACGACTACTTCAAGGAAGATTTTTTCAAAACCAAAAAAGTCATTTATATCCCTTGGGAGGATAAGAGGTAAAAATTTATTTTTTTTTTATTTCCGTAGCATAAAAAAACATATAGTAAATGAATGGGTCAGTACTTTGCCCAATCGATATTCTAGGTTTTTATGAGTTTATATTTATTGCACCGATTGTCATTTTTGAGGCGAAGATATTTACCGGTATTCCTTTTGTCAATTTTGGACGAAAATGATTTTTCCAAAATTTACTTATCACAAAGAAGTATTTATCACTTTTAAACTCAGAATTATTCCCACAGCTCCCCCACCCCATATACCTAAATAACATTTTTTAACAAATTAGTCAGTCACTTTTAGTGAATTAATTACTATCCTTATAGTATTAAAAATGCTCATCAATAAAATGATTAGGTGATTGCCGATTTTTTTTATTGAAAGGCAATACTTAATTGAAAGAATTTTTGATTTGTTTAAGAACAGCATCAAACGAAGAAGAGAGAAGTGAAAGACATCTTTCTCCAGAAATTGGGGCTCAAGGGTTATATATAATTAAGGTCAACTAAGGGAGGCCAAAGTAAAGTGCGCTCATTTTCAACTTAAATGGATTCATAGACTGTCCATTCAATCCTGAGCATGTCATCTTGCACAAAGAATTCTACTTGCAAAGATGAACTGGTAGTGATTATGGAGTGGAATATAGTTTTAGTCATAGATATTATAGTTAAAAATATAACACTGAAAAAAAATGAAATTACTCCTTTCATACCTTCTTTTGGTTGCAATCACTTTTGCTTCGCATGCCCAATCCAAACTTACTATTCGGGGAGTGGTGAAAGACACAACGAATATCCCGCTCGACTACACCTCTGTGCTACTTCTCACCCCAAAAGACTCCGCATTGGTTGCATACACTTTGACTAATAAAGACGGAGAGTACGAATTCAAAAACGTAGATCGGCAACCGCTGCTCATCAAAGCTACTTATATGGGCTACCTACCCATCCAAAAGGAACTGGTACTGCCTGAAACAGATGAATTGGAAGTAGAAGAGATTCGCTTAATGCCCATCTTACAGGAACTTTATGAGGTGGTGGTGAAAGCCGCAAAAGCTCCGTTAATGATGCGTGGAGACACGCTTGAGTATGATGCCAGTAAATTTAAAGTACCGCCTGGAGCGACACTGGAAGATCTACTTCGCAAACTGCCAGGGATACAAATCGATGTGGATGGAAATATTGTTGCCCAAGGCCAACAAGTTCAGAAGGTAACTGTTGATGGGAGGCGATTTTTTGGAGGAAATACAAAAATGGCTACCCAAAATTTGAATGCAGAGTCCATAAGCAAACTTCAGCTATACGACGATAAGTCAGAACAGGCCAAACTCACAGGAGTAGAGGATGGAGTGAAAGAAAAAACTATAAACGTTGAGCTGAAGGAGGAGGCAAAAAAAGGAGGTTTTGGAAAGATTTCAGCGGCTGGAGGGACAGACGAGAGATGGGCTTCCAATGCGTCTTACAATAAATTTAACAAAACGGACCAATTTTCAATCATTGGCTATGGCAATAATGTCAACCAAACCGGTTTGAGCTGGGATGACCAACAAGAGTTTAGAGGGAGTGGTGCATTCCAATTTGGCGACACTGGAGATTTCGGCTTTAATGGCAGTGGGGGAATGACTATTATCTCTTTTTCAGGAGGAGACAGTGAGGATTCCTTCGAAGTCCCCTTCAACAACCTGAGCTCTGGTTTTTCCAATAATCAAGCTTTCGGAGTCAATTATAACCACCTGAAGGACAAAAAGGATTTCAGCGGCAACTACTTCTATAGCCGAAGTGACCAAATCATAGAGAGCGTCAATAGCAGAACCACCTTTCTTGAGGACAATTCATCCTTCACCTCCACCGACCAAAGTAAACAAAACAACGTGGCAGGGCACCATCGGGCAAATCTTCGATTTCAAAATGAGCTTGACAGCGCCAACACCCTCACCATCAATGCTAAGGGCAGACTAAGTACACTCACTACATCATTAGTAAGTCTTCAGGAGCTAATAACAAGTAGCACGGACCAAAGTCAACTGGTACGTGACAACCAATCGAATAAATGGTCTGGAGCCTTCCAAGGCACTGCAATCTTTAGGCATAAATTCAAAAAGAACGGAAGAAACTTTGCGGCCAGCCTCAGTAATACTTACACCAATGCAGACCAAGATGGAATCCAAAAAGCAGTAGCCGACATGATGGATTCAACGGATCCGAATACCTATTTCCAAAGCTTGGACCAAGTGAATCAGGCATTGAATACTTCCAATCTGATCAAGTCAAGTTTGCTTTTTGTCGAGCCAATCAATAAAACCTTTTTTTGGGAAACATTCTACAATTTCAGCCAATCAACGAGCGAAACAGACCGCAAAGTATTCGATGTGGAGGCAAGTGACACTCAAGAGCTGAATCCTGATCTTAGCCGGTTTTTTGACAATATAATTACCTACAATAGGATAGGCTCGAGTATCAGGTATGCCAACAAAGGCTCAAACCTAAGCGTGGGCTTAGCAGCCTCAAACTACAAATTGAACGGTCTGTATTCGGTGGTAGAAGGGAGTGAAATTCTAGGCACAGTGGACAAAAATTACCTCAATTTCACTCCAAATGTATCCTTCTATAAAACTATGAAGGGCAACAAACGCATCAATGCAGGCTATGCCATGGGCGTTACTCCTCCTAATATTACCGATTTACAGCCATACAAGGACATTTCTAACCCATTGTATATTCGAGAAGGAAATCCCGACCTACAACCTGAGGTAACCCATTCTCTGAATGCCGGATACAACATGTATGATCCTGCCACATTCATAAATCTATATTTTTCATTGAATTCAACCTTCTACCAAAGCCAAGTTGTTCAAAACCAAACGATAGACCCCGAAACCTTTGTAACTACCTTTAAGGCAGGTAATGTTTCAGGTGGACAGCGTTATTTTACCTACATAGGTTTTGGATTTCCTATTGTGAAAACTAAGTTTAACGCTTTCATAAATGCAAATCCATCCTACACTAAAAGTCTCGCCTTGATCAACTCCATCGAAACAGAGACAAATACCTTTAGCCATAACGTTGGGGTAAATTTAGACTTGACCCCGACAGAATGGCTCAGTCTATACGCCGGTTCATCATTCCGACTAAGCAAAACCAAATACGAGCAGAATCCCTCCCAAAATCAAGACATAGTTAACTGGAGTGCATACACCAATATGAACATTAAGCTCCCCAAAGCTTTCTACTTTGATATAAAGTTCAACTATAACCGATTTAAAAACGAGAGTTTTGGATTTAGTCAAGAAGTCCCCATTCTAAATGCATTTGTCTACAAACTTCTCGGCGAGGCTAAAAAATGGGAAGTCAGGCTTTCTGCCTATGACATCTTCAAGCAAAATCAAACTATCAGTCAGTTTGCTGGTCAAAACTTCGTTTCAACGGGACGAATTGAAACCTTGTCAAGGTATTTCCTACTCGGGGTGACATATAATATGCGGGGAGTAGAAGTGAAAAATAGAAGGTAATTTAAACTAGCAGCAACCTTAACAACAATGAAATCAATTTTTATAACCATTGCACTAATACTGATTACCACAGGACTTAGAGCCCAAAATATAGTGGGCGAGGTGGAATACCGATACCGCATTTTCTATGATAAAATCTATTCCAGCTTGCCCCACCTTACCCAACAGGAAAAGGATAGAATTCTACTTACTTGGAGCAATCCTGAAGGCTACAGCACTCGGATGAAACTCCAGTTTTGGCCAGAAAAAAGTCTCTACACTTTCGGTGAACCCTATGAAGTGCGCAGCTACTCTTGGCAAGTGGATGACTATTTCATTGAAAACAATCTAAAAGATCAGACCTATCTGAAATACATGGATCAAATGGGCAAAACTTACATAGTCCGAGACAGCCTAAATGCTCCAAAATGGAGGGTAATGAACGAAATACGAGATATTCTCGGACACATGTGCATGAAAGCCGTGAGTGAAGATAGCATCAAAGGCCAAAAGGTCACTGCATGGTTCGCCTCCGATATTCCCGTTCCAATCGGTCCTGAGGATCAATTCGGGCTTCCAGGTTTAATTTTAGCCTATGACATCAACGACGGCATGCTTATCGTGGAAGCCGAGAAAATTACTTTTGGGGAACCGGAAGAAATCATCACCCAGCCAAAAAAAATGAAAGGGAAAGAAGTATCGGGTGCTAATTATCAGGACATGGTCAGAGAGTTTATCCAGACTTCTATCGAAAACAAGCAAGCTTGGATGTGGGATATAAGATATTGAGAAATTTGTAGAGAGTAGAAAGATCGAAAGTAAGAAGGTTGGAAAATTGCCAGGAAATGTACCATCCCCATGAAATTCAAAGATTGAAAAATTAGAAAATTACCTTAGACGTTCACCTATCCAAAAGGAGAAATCCTTTTGGAAATAGGCGGTAAGAATAAAACTCAAAATCAGGTAATACACCATGAAAACCATCTGGTCTTTTCAGATGATTTAGAATTTGTTGGGGAAAGCAAATCCCGCTTTACTTACTCGGATTTCTATATTGAAAAAAAGCTATCTCCTTGTAACCGTCGAATAAAGAAAAATAACTTGTTCAAGTTTAAAATTGCTCTCTCATTTTGGGGCAAACTTAGAGCTAGTTATTTCAATTTTCCCCGACAATTACCTCCCCTTCACTTGTCTCCTTTCAGAGATTAGCCCTAATTTGAAGTCTCAATTACCCAAGCTGTATGTATTTAATTTTTGACACGGAGACTACCGGTCTTCCCCGCGATTACAATGCGCCCATGTCCAATGTGGACAATTGGCCAAGGCTGGTTCAGCTTGCCTGGCAACTACACGACGAGCGGGGAAAACTGCTTTCCAACCATAATTACATCATCAAACCGGAAGGATTTACCATTCCTTTCAATGCTGAAAAAGTCCACGGGATTTCGACCAAACGTGCTTTGGCTGAAGGCCATGAACTCAAAGCGATTCTAGGGATTTTCGAAGGCGATGTGGTCAAAGCAAAACATCTGGTTGGTCACAATATCGAGTTTGATATTAATGTAGTTGGATCGGAGTTTCTCCGGGGCGCATGGGGAATGCCACTTACGGCAAATCAACTTGATACCAAGGATCTCTCAACCGAGTTCTGTGCGATCCCAGGAGGAAGAGGCGGCAAATTCAAATGGCCGACACTCACTGAATTGCATCAAAAACTTTTCGGGGCAGGCTTTGGAGATGCTCACGATGCCGCCTATGATGTGGACGCGACGGCACGTTGCTTTTTTGGATTGATCACTCACCAGATAATTGCGACCGAAACCGGAATCGCACCAGATGAGGTCATTTACGAAGCCCCGACTTTGGAAGAAGCCAACTTTGCGCAAGCAAAACAAGGTGAAAAAACTACAGCAAAAGGAAGTAAGGAGCCCGTAAAAGGAGCAGGAATCGATCTTACCGATGTGCCTTTTACCCATTTGCATGTTCATAGTCAGTACTCTGTTTTGCAGGCAACTTCCGAAATTCCGGCGATGGTGGCTAGGGCAAAAGCGCTTGGAATGACCGCAATCGCCATGACTGACCATGGTAATATGATGGGGGCTTTTCACTTCGTAAAGGAAGCGATGGGAAAAGACCTCAAGCCAATTTTGGGTTGCGAATTTAACCTGACTCGTGACAGAAAAAACAAAGCAAATAAAGACGATGGCTATCAAACCGTCTTGCTTGCCAAGAATAAAGCCGGGTACCACAACCTGGCGAAACTTTCCTCCTATGCCAATATTGAGGGTTTTTATTACCTGCCAAGAATTGATAAAGAGCTTTTGGTTCAGTACAAATCCGATCTGATCGCTACTACCGGCGGACTTTGGGGAGAGATTCCGTACCTGATTTTGAATGTGGGTGAAACTCAAGCTGAAGAAGCATTCATCTGGTGGAAGGAGCAATTTGGCGAGGATTTCTACGTCGAGCTCAACCGTCATGGAATTCCCGAAGAGGAAAAAGTAAATGAGGTTTTGATCGATCTTGCGCTTAAGTACGGAGTGAAGTATTTCGCCGCCAACAACACCTATTACAACGATAAACCCGATGCCAAAGCGCACGATATTTTGCTTTGTGTGAAGGACGGTGAGAAGATCGAAGGACCTGAAAAAAAACAAATAAAATACATCGGTAAGCGTGGCCGTGAATTCCGTTTTGGATTTCCAAACGATGAATTCTACATCAAGAGTCCCGAGGAAATGAAGAAGCTTTTCTCAGACTTACCCGAGGCAATTGCATGCACTCAAGAAATCGTTGATAAAATTGAGGCCTATAAACTTGCACGTGAAGTCTTACTTCCGGAGTTTGATATTCCGGAGGAATTCAAGAATCCTGAAGATAAAACTGATGGAGGCAAGCGCGGTGAAAATGCCTACTTACGCTATCTGACCTACGAAGGAGCTAAAAAACGCTATCCTGTGATGACTCCCGAGATTCAGGAGCGACTGGATTTTGAGCTGAAGACGATCGAGAATACAGGCTATCCGGGATACTTCCTGATCGTTCAGGATTTCACTAGAGCTGCCCGTGAAATGGGCGTATCGGTGGGTCCGGGCCGAGGTTCGGCGGCAGGCTCTGCTGTTGCATATTGTACTGCAATCACCAATGTGGATCCGATTGCGTATGACCTACTTTTCGAGAGATTCCTGAATCCGGACAGGGTTTCACTTCCCGATATTGATATTGACTTTGATGACGAAGGTCGTCAGAGTGTGATAGATTATGTGATCAAAAAATACGGTTCCAATCAGGTTGCTCAGATTATTACTTACGGCACTATGGCCGCGAAGTCAGCGATCCGCGACACAGCAAGGGTTCTGAATCTTCCTTTGGCAGAAGCAGGAAGATTAGCCAATCTGGTTCCGGATATCAAGCTGAAGACACTTTTTGAATTGGCTAAAAACCGACCTGCATTGCTCGAAAAGCTTAAAGGACAGGGTGAGTTCTTAGCCAATGCAGAAGAACTGATCCGAATAGCGCAAGGCAATGACGAATCTGCCAGAACTGTTAATCAAGCTACCATACTGGAAGGTTCCGTTCGAAATTTAGGGATTCACGCGTGCGGAGTAATCATCACGCCAAGTGACATCACCAACTTTGTTCCGGTGGCTTTGGCCAAAGATTCAGATATGGTTTGCACCCAATTTGACAACTCAGTGGTAGAAAGTGCCGGGTTGCTGAAGATGGACTTCCTGGGTTTGAAGACACTTACCCTCATTAAGGATGCTATCAAAATCGTCAAAGAAAGGCATGGGATTTTGCTCGATGCGGATGAATTTCCGATCGATGATGTGAAGACCTATGAGCTTTTCCAAAGAGGTGAAACTGTCGGTATTTTCCAATACGAATCCGCCGGAATGCAGAAATATATGCGAGAATTGAAGCCGACCGTTTTCGCAGATTTGATTGCCATGAACGCCCTTTACCGCCCGGGACCTTTAGCTTATATTCCTTCTTTCATCAAAAGAAAACATGGTCAGGAGCCGATCTCATATGATCTGGATGACATGAAAGAATACCTGGAAGAGACCTACGGAATCACGGTCTACCAGGAGCAAGTGATGCTTCTATCTCAGAAACTTGCCGGATTTACTAAAGGTGAGGCGGACGTTTTGAGAAAAGCGATGGGTAAAAAGCAGAAGGATGTACTCGATAAAATGAAACCGAAATTCGTTCAGCAGGCTTCCGCCAAAGGTCACGATGCAAAGCGATTGGAAAAAATCTGGACGGACTGGGAAGCCTTTGCATCCTACGCTTTCAACAAATCTCACTCAACTTGCTACGCTTGGATTGCTTATCAAACAGCTTATCTGAAAGCCCACTATCCTGCAGAATACATGGCTTCGGTCTTGAGCAACAACATGAATGACATCACCCAGGTGACGTTTTTCATGGAAGAATGTAAGCGAATGGGAGTCAAAGTTGCGGGTCCGGATGTGAATGAATCCAGAAATAAATTTACCGTAAATGCTGCCGGAGAAATCCGATTTGGAATGGCTGCGATCAAAGGAGCCGGTTCATCCGCCGTGGACGCAATCATTGAAGAACGGGAGAAGAAAGGCCCTTACAAAAACATCTTTGACTTTGCGAAGCGGGTGAGTGCAAAAGCACTGAACAAGAAAACGATGGAAGCGCTGGCCATGGCAGGCGGTTTTGACAGCTTCAAAGAGCATCATCGCCGTCAATAATTGCAAGCGCCTGAAGTAGATATCAACCTGATTGAAAAAGCGACCCGATATTCTCAAAAAGTACAACAGGAGGAAGACAGCGCTCAGGTTAGCCTTTTCGGAGGCGGCAGTGGTAACATGGAAATCCCTCTTCCAACAGTGCCGCCTATGGAGCCATTCTCTCAGCTACAGCAACTTAACATAGAGAAAGAAGTTGTCGGACTTTACATTTCAGGCCATCCGCTGGATCAGTACAAATTGGAGATCGAATCTTTTACAAACTGTTCGCTTCCTGCACTCAGTGACCTGGAAAGCCTTAAAAATAAAAGCGAAATCAAACTTGCAGGTTCGGTCAGCAGCTTTGCTCACCGAACGACCAAAACGGGAAAACCATTTGGAACATTAACCATGGAGGATTATCATGGGGCATTTACCTTCTTCCTTTTTGGAGAGGATTATGTGAAGTTCAAGCAATATTTCATGACAGGTTGGTACCTGTTCCTGACAGGAGTAGTTTCACAGAAAAAGTGGGCAGACAACGAACTTGAATTCAAAATCAACAGCATCATGTTGCTCAGTGAGGTCAGAGGAAAAATGATCAAAGGTCTGCGGGTAAGCATAGATCTGGATGATCTGACGTATGACATGATGGAAAAACTTCAGGCAATCACTGAGAAATACAAAGGCGACGCTAAGCTCTTTTTCGATGTGGTGGACCGAAAGGAAAATATTGCTTTGGAACTCTTCTCCAAGAAATTCTCGATTGATCCGAGAGCAGAAATGATCAAGGAACTGAATGAAATTCCGGAGGTAATCTATAAAGTAATGTAAAGTGATCGATTGATAATGAGGTTTTAAACATCGATTCGGACTTTTCCTCATTTTTAATTCCGGCAACTCTTCAGAACTATGGCTTGTATCATCGCTTTCATCAATGGCTCATAGACAATAATTTCGATAGCCTATGAACTTATTAAGTTACAATTCACTTTTGCTCATATATTTGAAAAATCGAATTCATTAAAACTTACAATACAATGGGAAAAGCAATAGAAATCACTGATGCTAATTTTGAAGAAATAATCAAATCCGAACAACCAATCCTGGTTGACTTTTGGGCAGAATGGTGCGGACCTTGTAAAATGATCGGACCAGTAGTTGAAGAATTGGCCGGTGAATACGAAGGCAAAGCCATTATCGGTAAGGTGGACGTAGACTCCAATCCATCCGTAGCTCAGGCTTTTGGCATCAGATCAATTCCAACTCTTTTGTTCTTCAAAGGAGGTCAAGTTGTGGACAAGCAAGTAGGAGCAGTTCCAAAAGCTGTTTTGTCTAAAAAGCTGGACGCTCAGCTTTAATTCTTAATTACAAGTATATTTTGAAGCCGTCGGGAAAACCTGACGGCTTTTTTTATTTTTCAAGTCTAATCTTTCTCCTTTGAAATGGTGAGGATTTTCAGGTCTCTAACCAAAAATTAATTCCTCCGGATTCACTTTATCGCTCTTGTAGTCGGATTGCTCGAGCCCATGTAATATCCTTTGAACAAGAGTTTAAAAATCTCAAATTGAGGTTAGCAAAATTACATCAACTAATAAACCCCAAAACCTATGAAACGATTACTAGCCATTCTACTCCTGGCTTCCTTCAACACTCTTGCTCAGGTACCAAAAGAACTTTCCAGTGAACTGGTCATTGTCAATGTGAAGTCCGGAAAAGAAAAAGTCCTTGTCAAGGAAAATAGACATTTTGAAGCTCCCAACTGGAGCCGAGACGGCAAATTCCTTATCATCAATGCTGCAGGTTTATTAGAGAAAATTGATTTAAAAGGAAAAAATCTGGGCAAGATCAATCCGGAAGGAATCAACACCGTCAACAATGACCATGGATTAAGCTTCGATGGCAAAATTTTGGTTTTCAGCAAAAACGATAAGGCCGCTGCTCCTACTACTAATTCCCGAGTCTATATAGCAAATGCTGACGGCAGCAGCCCAAGACTTATTACCCCTGATTTCCCAAGCTACTGGCATGGAATAAGTCCGGACAATAACTTCCTCCTTTATACCGCTAGAAGAAACGATGAATGGGATTTATATAAAATTTCAACACAAGGCGGAACAGAAGTCAATATCACAAACTCTCCGGGACTTGACGACGGATCCGAGTACAGTTACGACGGGAATTGGATCTACTTCAACTCACACAGATCAGGGAGAATGCATCTTTATCGAATGAAAACCGATGGATCGGGAGTTGAGCAACTAACCAATGACGAGCTGGACAACTGGTTTCCTCACCCTAGTCCTGACAACAAGTCGATCGTTTACATTTCTTATTTGGAAGATCAAAAAGCAGGACATCCGTTTGGTAAAGACGTGAAGCTTCGAATGATGAATTTGGAAACCAAAGAAATCAAGGATATTACCCCGGTATTCTATGGAGGACAAGGAACGATCAACGTGCATAGCTGGTCCCCTGACGGAAAATCTATAGCGTTCGTACGCTATACAGACCTGACTAAAAAGTAAAATTTGATTTTCTCCAGCCTGACGAATTGAAAACGACTCGTCAGGCGAGGGTCAATTCTAAACCAAAACAGCGCTTTTGTTGAAGGCTTTGCCATTAAGCCCAGGATGTTTGAAGCTTTATGGTTTCTAATTTTTATCTTCGCGCTTCCATGGCAGAACAGATGATTTCCCTCGATGAGTTTTGGACTTTGCGCGAGCAATTTCCAATTATTGATGCAAGAAGCGAGGGGGAATTTGCTCAAAGCCATATTCCCAACACTTTCAACCTTCCAATTCTGAATAACGAAGAGCGGGTGATTGTTGGAACTCTTTACAAAGAAATGGGATCAGAAAAGGCAACTTTAAAAGGGTTTGAGCTCGTTGGACCAAGGTTTCATTTGATCCAGAAAGAAGCCCTGAAGAAATTCCCCGAGAAAAAAATCATCGTCTATTGCTGGAGAGGAGGAATGAGAAGTCAAATCCTTTCCTGGCTTTTGGAGATGGTCGGATTTCAGGTTTTCCGGCTGAAAGGCGGATATAAAACGTACCGGACTTACACGTTCGAATTAATCAGAAAAGACTGGAACCTGATCGTCATTGGAGGAAAAACCGGAATAGGAAAGACCCGAATCCTGAAAGAACTGAAGGCTTATGGAGAACAAATCATCGATATTGAAGGACTTGCCAATCATAAAGGCTCTTCTTTCGGATCCATCGGACAACCTCCACAACCATCGGTTGAGCAGTTTGAAAATCTTTTTGCAGAGGAGCTTCGACTTCTCAATCCAACGATTCCTACCTGGGTGGAAAACGAGAGCCGGAAAATCGGCCGTTTGATTCTTGCGGATCGGTTCTATGATCAGATGATTCAAAGTCCTTTGATAGACATCCAAAAATCAGTTGCCGAACGAATTGAGTTGATCGCAGAAGAATACGCTGATTTGCCGGCAGACGAATTGATAGCCGCAGTGAAAAGACTCAGCAAGCGACTTGGCGGACTTCGCACAACACAAGCGATTGAGGCGATTGAAGCAGGAAATCATCCCGAATGGATCGCCAATCTTCTGATTTATTACGACAAGACCTACGAGTTTGATCTCGACAAACACGAAGACGACAAAAGAATTCATTTGGACCTTACAGGAATAAATCCTTCTCAAGCGGTTCCGATTTTACTGAAAACAAAAACCAAATTTTATGGAAAACACGCCAACAAGATTGACTGAATGGAGCGAAGGCTCTGGATGCGGTTGCAAGATTGCCCCGGCAATTTTGGATCAAATCCTGGCAGCAAGCGGTTCATTTACTCAATCTGACCCAAACTTGCTGGTAGGTAATTCTCACAAAGATGATGCGGCCGTCTATCAGGTTTCAGAAGATTTGGCTTTTATCAACACCGTAGATTTTTTCACTCCTATTGTGGATGATCCATTTGACTTTGGAAGGATTTCGGCTGCGAATGCCCTTTCGGATGTATATGCCATGGGTGGAAAGCCGATTTTCGCCAATGCAATCCTAAGCTGGCCGGTGGAAAAACTATCGCCTGAGCTCGCTGCAAAAGTATTGGAAGGTGCCAAAAGCATTTGCAAACAAGCAGGAATCGAACTGGCCGGAGGTCATAGCATCTCTGCGAAAGATCCGATTTTTGGGCTTTCGGTAAATGGAGTCATACATCCTCATAAAATCAAAACAAACCGTGGAGCAAAATCCAGTGACATCATTTACCTGACCAAGCCTTTGGGTGTTGGAGTATTGGCGACAGCATTAAAGCGTCAAAAAATCCAGGAGAAGGATTATCTCAAATTGTTAGACACCGCCTGCCGCCTCAATACAATCGGCGAGACTTTGGGAAATCATGAGGAAGTTCATGCGATGACAGACGTGACGGGGTTTGGGCTGCTGGGTCATCTGATCGAAATGTGTGAAGGAGCGAGCCTTTCGGCAGAAATCGACCTTTTCAGACTTCCTTTGATCGAAGGAATTCAGGAATACATCAACCAGTTTATTTTCCCTGATAATACATACCGAAACTGGAACGCTTACAGTGCCAAAACCAAAGGTGTGGTGGGAATGGATCTGGTCAAACTCTGCGACCCACAGACCAGCGGCGGATTGATGCTTGCTGTTGACGCTGCCAATAAAACCTGGTTTGAAGAAGCCATGAAGTTGCAAAATCAGGTGATTTGGGAGATTGGAAGATTTAAAGAAAAGGGTGATTTTGTGGTGGAAGTGATTCAATAATCCATTTTCACAATTCTTTTCAAATCAAAACAGCAGTGGTGTCACTTGCTGTTTTGATTTCTTTAGAATTAAGATTAATGCACAGTCAAAGGTGAAACTCCACCGGAAACCATAAATTTCATCACGTCGGAGCTTTTGACGCCAGTAAGGGACCTTACTTTATCTCTTGGAACCAGAAATACATTTCCGGAGACATTGTAGCTATGAGGAAAATAGACAGCAACCAGATCAGGTTCGCCAATTACATTCATATCATCCTGCGTGATAAATCCCAATCTTGAAAGTGTGTCACTGATCTGCACAATGACAGGTAAACTGAATTTCTTCTTGTCCCCTACAAAAGCCCCCATCAAATCCTTGATACTTGTGTAGATCAGGTTGACCAAAGGAATCTTGAAGACACCTCTCTCAAACCATTCAAAAACAGGTTTGGCGAAGAAAAGACTAGCCAGATAACCTACAAAAGTGATTAAGCCCAAGACCATCAAAATCCCGATTCCGGGGATCGGAACGGGAATCAGGTTATCCAGGAAGAGAATCGTCTGATAAATGATATAAACTGTGACGGATAATGGTGTAAGAAAAAGCAAACCTCTTAAGAAATAGGAAATGATTCGCTTGTAGGTAAAGGCCATGGTGGAAGGTTTATATTTAGCTGACAAAACAAATGCCTAATCAATCGATCAGGCATTTGTTTTGACTTTTTACAGTTTAATTGGAAAGAATTAGAACGGTTGAAATGTTTAATCTCAAGGCAAAATTTTCACTTTGACACTTCTATAATAGATTACGCTTTCAGGATCATGTGCTTGAAGGGCAAATGTACCGTGATCGATTTTCTTTTCTCCGGCATTTGCAGGTCGGTTTTTATCTTCAGACTCATCGTATTCCATCACAGTCTTCCCGTTGATTTTTACAGTCACCTGATCACCATTCACGATGATATGCTCGGTGTACCATTCGCCATCTTTCACAAAGACTTCTTTCACATCATTGAAGGAATATAAGCTTCCGGTTTTTCTCCAGTCAGTATGGCTTTGATTCACCTGAACTTCGTAGCCTTTGTTTGGCCAGCCTGTCTCTTGGAAAACAGTATGAAAGAAAATTCCTGAATTGGCTTTCGGCATAGTCTTCACCTCGACCATCAATTCGAAGTTTTTGAAATCATGGTTTCCAACCTTTCCTTCATAAAATGCATGAGCTCTTGGTCCGTCCACTTTAATGACGCCGTCTTCAACATTGAATGATGCCGGGTTATCAGAGATTTTCCAGCCATCCATGTTTTTACCATTGAAAAGTTCGATCCAGTCGCCACTTTGGGCAGAAAGGTTCAGGGAGATTAAGACAAATGCTAAAAGGGATACTATATTTTTCATAGGATATGGGTTTGATTGATAATAATTAAAAGTTAAGATGGAAAATGGAAAAACGATAACCGTTTAAAAAGAAAAACCCTGAGATTCATCTCAGGGTTTCAAATGTATAATTCTTACAGAATGATCTTACAAATCAATCCCCATGAAGGACATGAAAGCGATTCCCATCAAACCGGTCAAAAGCATGGTAATTCCCAAGCCTTTCAAACCATTCGGAACGTGAGAATATTTCAACTTTTCACGGATCGCAGCAAGAGCAACGATTGCCAAACAGAACCCTGCACCAGATCCAAAACCATACACAGCTGACTCAGCCAATGTATAATCTCTCTGTGCCATGAAAAGTGACCCTCCAAGGATTGCACAGTTTACAGCAATCAATGGAAGGAAAATCCCCAATTGGCCATAAAGTGCAGGAGCAAATTTTTCAACGATCATTTCCACTAACTGAGTAATCCCGGCAATAATGGCAATGAACATGATGAATCTCAAGAAAGACAAATCAATGGTAGTAAAACTTGCAGAAATCCAGGATAAGGCTCCTTCTTTCAACACATACTCATTCAAGAGCCAGTTTACAGGAGTAGTTACTGCCAAAACGAATATAACGGCTGCACCCAATCCCAGGGCAGTACTTACTTTTTTGGAAACTGCCAGAAAAGAACACATCCCCAAGAAATAAGCGAAAATCATGTTGTCGATAAAGATCGACCGAATACCTAAGTTAATTAAGTCCATTTTCTTTTGTCCTTTTTAGTGTTCAACATAGCCAGTCTTGGTGCGCTGCACCCAGACAATCAGACCCAAAATGATAAATGCTCCCACAGGTGTAACCATCAAACCATTGGTAGCAAGATGGAAATCATCACCAAATAACTTGGAAACGTAATCAAATACCCGAATTCCAAATATTGAACCTGAACCCCAAAGCTCTCTGAAGAAAGCTACAGTCAAAATAATCCAGGAATATCCTAAAGCAGAACCTAAACCGTCAAGCATGGAATCATAGGGTTTATTACCCATCGCAAATGCTTCCAGACGACCCATTACAATACAGTTGGTGATGATCAGACCAATAAATACTGATAGCTCTTTGTACATATCATATGCAAAGGCTTTCAAAATTTCACTTACTATAGTTACCAAAGTAGCGACAACTGCCAACTGGACAATGATTCTTACTCGACCAGGAATTGTATTTCTCATCAGAGAAATCACAAAATTGGATAGAGCAACTACGAAAATAACAGATATGGCCATTACTAATGTTGGCTTCATCTGAGTCGTCACCGCCAAGGAGGAACAGATTCCTAAGACTTGTATTGTAATTGGGTTTTCATCGATCAATGGATCGGTTATTAACCTCTTTCTACGTTTAGAGAGTAAACCCTCAGCAGGTTTAATTTCAATTGCTTTTTCTACTGTTTCAGCACTCATGTGTATAATGTTCAGTGAGTTGAAAATAAAATTAAAGTCCTGCTACCGCCTGTGCGGAACTCTTGGATTTGATGTAGGCACTGTAGTGACCTAAATAACTTGAAAGCATGTTATTAACTCCGTTGGCAGTGATAGTTGCACCTGACATTCCGTCAACTTCATGAGGTTTGGAGGAATAATCTTTCCCCTCACCTTTTTTCATTGCTACGGCTACCAGTTCCCCATTTTCATCAAAGATTTTCTTTCCTACATAACGAGCCTGCACCCCTGGTTCGGTGATTCTTGCGCCAAGTCCCGGTGTTTCGCCAGCATGTGCCAAAGTAATACCACCGATCGTATTCATATCAGTATTCAATGCAACATAGCCCCAGATGGCATCCCAAAGACCTGCACCGTAAAGAGGGAAAATATAAGACTTCACAGCATCAGGATTTCCTTCTTCATGGTAAATAAAAACAGGATAAAGTCTTTCCTCAGCCGGCTTTTTGTAAAGTTTAGCAATCTCAACATTTTCAGCTGTCACTCCACCCTCAGTTACTTCCTTTCCATTGATATCAACAACCGAAGAAGCAATGTTATTTGAATAGAATGCATTTACCTGTTCAGGAGTCATCGCTCCAATTTCTTCTGCACTAATCACAGCACCCAGAATCTGCTTTTTCTTATCCAAAGCGATAGACTCTGCCTGCCAAGGACCCAAGAATTGTGCTGATCCTGAAAGTAGAAACCCCAGGATTATCGTCAATACTCCTGAGTAGACGATAATATATGTATTAGACTGTTGCACGTTGTAACCTCCTTGTTTTATTAGCTTTTATAACATAATAGTCAATCAGTGGAGCGAATACGTTCATAAACAGAACCGCCAACATGATACCTTCCGGATAGGCAGGATTTAGAACACGGATGATTACCGTAAGCACACCAATCAATATCCCATAAACCCATTTACCAGTTTCTGTTTGAGCCGCAGAGACCGGATCAGTTGCCATGAATACAATCCCGAATGCCAAGCCACCCATTACCCAATGATAATGAGCAGGCAGGGCCATGTACTCATTAACTGCAAGAAGATTCATTACAAATCCCATAAGATACGTTCCGGCAAAACCTGCCACAATGATTTTCCAGCTTCCAACTCCTGTTGCAATCAGTATAAAAGCTCCTATTAGGACCATCAAGGTAGAAGTTTCTCCAATTGAACCTGGAATCCACCCCATGAACATATTGTAGAAGCTGAATAACCCATCACCTAAAACAGAATTATGCTTATTCAAGGCATCAACAGCATTAACCCCCTGGATTCCGGCATCGTAAACTACTGAAAGTGCCGTCGCTCCTGAGAATCCGTCAACTGGTGCTTTGTCACCCAAATATGTCCAAACCTGATCTCCTGAGATCTGCGCCGGGTAAGCGAAATATAAGAACGCTCTGGCAGTCATTGCCACATTCAATACATTCATCCCTGTACCACCAAATACTTCTTTCGCAATCACAACGGCGAAAACAGTAGCCATTGCTACTTGCCAAAGTGGAGTAGTTGCTGGTACGACCAAAGGAATCAACATTCCTGTAACAAGAAAGCCTTCATTGATTGGGTGCTTTCTGATCACTGCGAAAATTCCTTCGACCAGACCACCTGCTGCATATGCAACGATAACGATCGGAAGAACCAGGATTAAACCTG
The DNA here is from genome assembly GCA_029945945.1 of Algoriphagus sp. Lineage (GTDB taxonomy): Bacteria > Bacteroidota > Bacteroidia > Cytophagales > Cyclobacteriaceae > Algoriphagus. The sequence goes on from JAQSDM010000012.1 coordinate 71,060, forward strand.
TGGTGAATTTATCTCCAAAATTATCCCAAATACCCGCTGTAGCTCCTGTAGCTAGCATATGCTGGTGTCCGGTATTATAAATACCGAAAAGCAAACATGGGATCATAGCTATAACCACTGTGATCATCATTCGCTTCAGGTCAATGGCATCTTTTACTTGAGCGCCTTTGATTCCGGTAGTGTGCTTTGGGCTGAAAAGAAATGTCTCTCCCGCCTCAAATGCATAAAACAGACCTTCCAGCTTCCCTCCTTTTTCAAATAAGGGTCTCTGTTTGTCCAATAAATCTCTTAGAAACTTCATATGGATTAACTGTATTGGATTAATTCTATTCCTTTTCTTACCAACTCCTGAACAGGATGTTTGGACACGTCCACGAATTCGCAAAGTGCCAAATCCTCTTCAACTACCTCATAGATTCCTAGTTCTTCCATCTCATCGAAATCTTCAGCCATGATGGCTTTCAATAAATAAACCGGAAGAATATCCATCGGGGTTACTGCCTCGAATACACCTGTTTGAACGAAAGCTCTTTCTTCGCCACGACAGTTTGTATCCAAAACAAACTCCTTATTTGGAGTCAGGAATGAAAACAAACCAAGTGCTCTGTGAAAACTCAATTTGGTTGTTGGTTTTGCCCATCCTAAAAACTCAAAATAATCGCCTTCCGGGATTACTGTGATTTGATTGTGGTAAAAACCAAGGGTACCTTCTAATGCGATTTTTTCGCCTGTTAAAACATTCCCCGAAATCACTCTTACATGTCCTGAATTCAGATTGCCTTTTACGAAAGTAGAAACATTAGCTCCCACAAAAGTCTTTACGTAAGCTGCCTTGGACACTTCAGAACCTGTAACTGCAATAATTTTGGATGCATCATAGATACCTTCCAAAATGAATTTTCCAATCTGAACAACACCTGTTGGATTTACTGTCCAAACAATTTCGCCTTTATTGATAGGATCGAGATGATGAATCTGAACTCCCACATTTCCGGCAGGGTGAGGACCTGAGAATTGATTAATCTGAGCATTTTTTACACCTGCAAAAACTGTGGGAGCTGGCTTAGAACCGTCAATATTAAGATGAACCTTTCCGCTTGTCAACTTTGCCAGCGCATCTATTCCTGCCTGGAAAGCTTTTTCTTCACCCTTAAGAGTGAATCCGTAATCAGGAGCAAGAGGGTGCGTATCAAAAGCAGAAACGAAAATAGCCTTTGGTGTGTCTGCAGGATTAGCTACGATCCCAAAAGGTCTCTGAATGATATTTGGCCAAGTCCCGCTTGATGCCAGTTTTGCTGCCAAAGCTGCTCTGTCCAGAGAAGCTAAGTCTGTTTTGCCGGAAGTCAGGTGAGTGATCGTTTTATCAGCCAGAATCTTGATTTCGAGAAGCTTTCTTTTATCGCCTCTTTTGATTTCAACGATCTCTCCGGAAACCGGAGCTGCGTAGATAACCTGATCCATGGATTTGTCGATCAGGATTGGAGTACCAGCCTTTACGGTATCTCCCTCATTGACAAGTACTTTGGGACGCTGGAGGCCCACAAAGTCTGTCGGCTTAATTGCGAAGGTTTGGGCCGGGGCGAAATTTACCAACTCGAGTTTGGCTTTTCCTACCAGTTTGATGTCGAAACCTTTCTTAAGCTTCAGTATTTTAGACATATCTGTTTTTGAACTATGGGCTTTTGAAAAACGCCCCAAATCTAATAAATAACCTTTTTAATTAGAGAGTAATCGGACTTTAAAGTTTCAACTTTTAGGAGAAAGGTTCCCCCTTCTTTCTATTGGTTCTTTTAAACTCAGGCCGGTAAGAACTTTTCTTCCATTGACTCTACATATGACTTCACCTGCTCCATCAGCCACATCGGTGTCGATGTAGCTCCGCAGATTCCAACCTTGTCTCCGAAATGAAACCACTCAGGGTCCAACTCTGTTTCGTTTTCCACGAAATAACTCCTTGGATTTTGACTCAGGCAGACTTGATAGAGCGCTTTCCCATTGGAGCTTTTCTTTCCTGATACGAATAGAATGACGTCATTATCTTCTGCAAATTTCTTAAGCTGGGGCTCGCGATTCGATACTTGCCGACAGATAGAATCATTGGCATTGTAATCCAGCTCAGTCAATTCTCCCTTGGCTTTTTTGATTCTCTCTTCGATTTTCTGCGAAATCTCATAGAACCCTTTGGTGCTTTTGGTAGTCTGACTGAATAACGTCACCGGCCTGTTGAAATCAATCTTATCCAGATCAGAATCTCCCATGACTACAATTGCTTTTTCCAGTGTCTGTCCAGTCAATCCAATAACTTCAGCATGACCTTTTTTACCATAAATTACGATTTGACCCTGCTCTTTCTCCATTTTGTCAAATGCAGTTTTCACTCTGTGTTGCAGCTTTAGCACCACAGGACAGGAAGCATCAATCAATTCAATATTATTTTGAATAGCAGTTCGATACGTTTCAGGTGGCTCACCGTGAGCTCTGATCAATACTTTGCAATTCGTCAACTCCTGCAATTGATCCCGATCGATTACTACAAGTCCTTTTTCACTAAGCCGCTTCACCTCCATATCGTTGTGCACAATATCACCCAGGCAATACAGCTTGTCGCTTTGTTCCATTTCGTCTTCTGCCATTTTGATGGCAAACTCGACTCCAAAGCAATAGCCCGAATTTTTATCAATGGTTACCTGCATAGCTTTGTTCTTTTTCAATGATTTGCCTGGCTTGATACACGATCTGTGCCACCTGACCTTCGAAAGTCAAATCGCTCGTATCAATTTCAATCGCCTCAGGCATTTTAAGTAAAGGACTTTCTTTTCTGGAAGAATCAATTCGATCCCGCTCCGCAAGATTATTTCTGATTTCATCCAAATCTACCAACTCTCCTTTTTCCAGTAATTCTTGTTGTCTTCTGACAGATCGGGTATCCAAATTGGCACTCATGAAAACCTTTAGCTCCGCTCCCGGAAAAACAACTGAGCCGATATCTCTTCCATCCATCACCACGCCTTTCTTTTTACCCAGCTTTTGTTGTTGGGCAACAAGTTCGTGTCGGACAGTTTTCAAAGTTGCGATTTCACTCACTCGCTCTGAAACCATCATACTCCGAATCTCATCTTCCACATTCAACCCGTTCAGGAAAGTTTCTTGCCTGCCGGTATCAGGATTGGGATGAAAGGAAATTTCCAGTGTTTTCAGAGCCTTTTCCACATCATGAGGATTGGAAGGAGAAAGGAAATTATTCAAAAAATGAAGGGTGGCGGCTCGGTACATTGCCCCTGAATCGATGTAGGTATAGCCTAATTCTTTGGCCACAGCTTTCGCTGTCGAACTTTTACCGCAACCAGAATATCCATCAATAGCAATGACGATTTTACCCATCCAAAAAACCTGTGTTGGTTCGCTTTTTAATTCAGGCGCAAATATAGTAGTTTTAATTCAAACCAAGCCGGAAACCAAGGAGTCATTCTGAGAATAACGAACTCCTATTTCCTTTTCCATCCCTGATTTTCATGAAGATTCAAGGTCAATTTATTGACATTCCCAACCGCCAGATTTACCCTGTTTCAGTCCTGGTCGAAAAAGGTAAAATAGCCCAAATCGAGAAAATTGAGCCTAATCCAGAACTTCCATTCCTGATGCCTGGATTCATCGATGCACATGTGCATGTGGAATCTTCCATGCTTGTCCCTTCGGAATTTGCCCGATTGGCGGTCGTCCACGGAACTGTCGCCACCGTCTCCGATCCGCATGAAATCGCCAATGTCTGCGGAATGGCCGGGGTGGAATATATGATCGAAAACGGGAAGCAAGTTCCCTTCAAATTTTATTTCGGAGCACCTTCCTGCGTACCTGCAACTCCCTTTGAAACTGCAGGCGGAGAAATCAATGCTGAGGACATCGAGAATCTGATGAGTCGGCCCGAGATTCATTACCTGGCGGAAATGATGAACTGGCCCGGAACAGTCAATCGGGATCCAGTCGTGATGGAAAAAATCCGGATCTCTCAGAAATACGGGAAACCGATCGACGGTCACGCCCCTAGACTGAAAGGTGATTTGGCCGCAAAATATATCAGCGCCGGACCAAGTACCGACCACGAATGCTTTACCGCTGAGGAAGCTGAAGACAAACTAAAACTCGGGATGAAAATCTCGATTCGTGAAGGAAGCGCTGCCAAAAACTTTGAAGCACTGATCGATCTGATCGATGCCTATTCGGAGATGATTATGTTTTGCTCGGACGACAAGCATCCGGACAATCTGGCAATTAGCCATATCAACGAACTTGTGGCTCGTGCGATAGCTAAAGGAAAAGATATGTTCGACGTACTTCAGGCTGCCTGTCTGACGCCTATTTCCCATTATTCTTTGAATGTCGGACAAGTTCGCGAAGGCGATCCGGCAGATTTTATTTTGGTCAAAGACCTGACCGATTTCAAGGTAATTGCTACTTACATCGATGGAGAAAAAGTAGCTGGAAATGGAAAAACCCTGATCTCTTCCATCAAAAATGAGATCATCAACAACTTCGAAACCTCCCTGAAAAGCCCGGAAGATTTTCGATTGAAAGCCTCCGGTGCAAAAGTCAGAGTCATCGAAGCGCTTGATGGACAACTGATCACACCGGAAATCCAAGGTGAAATTTTAGTTAAAAATGGTTTTGCTGAATCAAATCCGGATGAGGACGTTTTGAAGATTACCGTCGTCAATCGATACCAAAACTCACCACCGGCGGTAGCTTTTATCAAAAACTTCGGTTTGAAGTCAGGAGCAATTGCCTCTTCTGTCGGGCACGACTCGCATAATATCATCGCCGTGGGGATCGATGATGAATCAATCTGCAAAGCGGTAAACCTCATAATCAATGCAAAAGGCGGCGTTTCGGCAGTTTCCGAAGGAAAGGAAGAAATCCTTCCACTTCCTGTCGGGGGAATCATGTCCGATGCTGACGGATATGAAGTCGCCGAGGCTTACACCCGGATCGACCGGATGGCAAAGGAAATGGGATCGAAACTCAACTCACCTTTTATGACGCTCAGTTTTATGGCTTTATTGGTCATTCCTGACTTGAAGCTGAGCGACAAAGGCTTGTTTAACGGACAGAAGTTTGAGTTTGCTGCCGTGTTTATTTAATACTCTGAAGTAAAGTGGAACTCAATCTCAGGATAGTTGTCTTGGACCATCTGAAGCCAGGATTTGGTCTCAGCCATGAAGACTACCTTCCCATCTTTATCTCGTGCGATGTAGCGATTCTTTGATCGGATAAATTCGTCAAGTTGCTTTTTGTCTTTGCTCGAAATCCAGCAAGCTTTGTACAGGTTCATCGGAGCAAATTCGGCTGTGGCGTTGTATTCGTTTTTCAATCGGAATTGGATTACTTCAAACTGAAGTTGGCCTACTGTTCCAACAACTTTTCTGGAACCCATGTCGAAAGTAAAAAGCTGGGCAACTCCTTCTTCCATCAATTGCTTGAGACCTTTTTCCAGTTGTTTGGTTTTCATCGCGTCCTTGTTGATCACCTCGCGGAAAATCTCAGGCGAAAAGCTCGGGATCCCGATAAACTGCATGTTTTCACCTTCTGTAAGCGTGTCACCGATCTTTAGATTTCCGGTATCGTACAAGCCTACAATATCTCCGGGAAAAGCTTCATCGATGATTTCTTTATCCTGTGCCATGAACTGAGTCACGTTGGAAAAGCGCAAAGGCTTTGGTCCACCCACATGGGTATACGGCTTATTTCGCTCAAACTTTCCTGAGCAAATCCTCAAAAACGCAATTCGGTTTCGGTGATTCGGATCCATGTTTGCGTGGATCTTGAAGATAAATCCTGAGAATTTTGGTTCATCGGGCATTACTTCCCGCACATCTGTTTTGCGACTTTTCGGAGCAGGAGCGATCTTGATGAAGGTATCAAGCATCTCATTTACACCGAAGTTATTCACCGCAGAACCAAAAAACACCGGGGCGATTTTTCCATCCAAGTACTCATTCACATCAAAATCCGGATAAACTCCTTCGATCAGATCGACGTCTTCCCTCAGTTGATTGGCGTTGTTGACTCCGATCAATTTGTCCAGTTCAGGATCTTCCAGGTTTTCAAATTCCTGACGATCGTCCTTTAATTTGCGTTGTGACGGAGTAAAAAGATTCAGTTTTTGGTCGTAGAGATTATAAACTCCTTTGAAGCCTTTTCCCATTCCAATCGGCCAGGAAAGCGGACGAACCTGGATGCCCAATTTAGTTTCCACCTCATCCAGCAACTCATACGGATCTCGGCCTTCACGGTCGAGTTTGTTGATAAAGCAGATCACAGGCGTATTTCGCATCCGACACACTTCCATCAATTTCTCCGTCTGGATCTCGACGCCTTTTACGCAGTCGATGACCATGATTACCGAATCGACCGCCGTCAAAGTCCGGTAAGTATCCTCTGCGAAATCCTGGTGACCGGGGGTATCGAGGAGGTTGATTTTAATGTCTTTGTACTCAAAACCCATCACCGATGTCGCCACAGAGATACCTCTTTGCTTCTCAATCTCCATCCAGTCAGACTTGGTAGCAGTGTCGATTTTATTGGATTTCACCGCTCCTGCAGTCTGAATCGCTCCTCCAAAAAGCAAAAGCTTCTCGGTCAAAGTGGTCTTTCCTGCATCCGGGTGGGCAATAATGGCAAAAGTTCTACGCTTCTGGATCTCTTCTTCTAACGTCATTGGGCAATAAATTTCAGGGGGCAAAGGTAGGGAAAAATGGCGGAAAGCCATTTTTGAAATATGATATACGAAATGGGAAATACGAGCTAAAAAGGAAAGTGAAGGCCAGTTCCCGAATTAGGAAGAATTAAAAAAAGTCCGATTTCAAATTTCTGGCTGGAATCCAACCTATTCCTCGTATTCCGGATCTCATATCTCTGATCTCCTATTTGATTCAATATTCCAAAATCCCCTCCGTGATAAACTGCGAGGCGCCTTCGTGGTTGCCGTGAAGTGCGATACGAAAAGTTGTCCCTTTGCCCACCTCTGAGTTTTTGACAAAAATCTTTCCTCCGTGGTAGCCTTCCACGATTCGCTTCGCCAAAGTCAATCCCAAACCCCAGCCCCTCTGACGGGTAGTGAATCCTGGATTAAACACTCTTTTAAACATCTTTTTGTCCATGCCCTTTCCGGTATCCGTGATGTCCACCAACACATATTTATCACTATCCTGCAAGACATTAATAATAATTGTCCCCTTTCCTTTCATCGCATCTACCGCGTTTTTACAGATGTTTTCAATTACCCATTCAAAAAGCGGCTTATTCATCATGGCTTCCAAATCTTTGGAATCAGCATTGATCGAAAGATCCACTTTGGTAGAAATTCGGGGTCTCAGGTAGTTAATCGTTTCTTCGATCACTTCGTAGAGATTTTCCGGCTTGATGACCGGTTTGCTTCCAATGCTGCTAAATCGCTCCGTGACCATTCGGAGCTTCACCACATCTTTGTCCATTTCCTGAATGATTTCCTTGTTTTCATCCCAGACGGGAGAATTTCGGAGGTAGTCGATCCAGGCCATCAGGGAAGCAATTGGCGTCCCTAGCTGATGTGCTGTTTCTTTGGTAAGGCCCGCCCAAACCCGGTTTTGCTCGGCTATTTTGCTTTGATTCAATAGCGCATACGCCAATGCTCCAAAAAGTAAAATAACCGCCAGCTGGATGTAGGGGTAATATTTCAGATTGATTAATAATTCAGAATTGCGGTAAAAAACCTGGATATCCGCTTCCTGGAGCAGGATGGGCTCATACTCAGCTCGCATCTCTTCCAATTCACGATTAAGTGTTTTGACCGAGTCATCAGCATTTGCATTTTTCTTAAACCTGATATTCCGGAATTCCAGCGGATTGCCTTCTGCATCCACCATAATAATGGGAATAGAGTAATTCTGCTGGATGATTTCCTGATTGATAAAAGTGAGGTTTTCCGCAGTGGTAGCCGCATACTCCAGGGCACTTGACAGCAATTCTATTTGCCTTCTCTCCCGTTCACGGAGTTCTTCGACCAGCCCGTTCGTATACCAGATTGATCCTCCGCCAATTACAATCGAAACCAAAACAACCAGCCACTTAACCTGCTTTTTGTTATTGTATAAGTCGAGGGATGTGAGGTCCTGAAATCGGTTTTTCATCAAACAAACAAGAAATACTAAGGTTACTAACTTCCCAATCTTATAGATAGTATGTCTGAGACATGGAAAATATCTGTTGGGATAGCCCGGGTTTTATAGGTAAATTTAAAGTACAACGATTTAGAAAAATAACAACAGAAAAGATGAAAAGGAACTCAATAGGATTAGAAATTGAAGAAAGCAAAGTTTTGGTAGACAAGCTCAACGAATTACTTGCCAATTATCAGATTTATTATCAAAACCTTAGAAACTTTCATTGGAACGTATCAGGACCAAATTTCTTCGAGCTTCATGCGAAGTTTGAGGAACTCTACACGGCAGCAAATCTGGGTGTTGACGAAACTGCAGAACGCATCTTGACATTGGGATCTAGACCTTATTCTTCCTACCAGGAATATATCGACAATGCTGAGATCAAAGAAGCAATGGAGGTAAATGATCATATTGATATGGTGGAAATCGTCAGAAACGATCTCAACATTCTGCTCAAACTAGAACGAGACACTTTTAATATTGCAAATGAATTGGGTGACGAAGGCACCTCATCCCTGATGAGCGACTACATCACGGCAAAAGAAAAAGTTGTTTGGATGCTTTCAGCATATCTTAGGTAACAAAAAAAAATCCGGGCAATACCCGGATTTTCTTTTACTGACTGGTTTTAATCCATTTCCAGAGTGTCTTATAACTTGGTTTGGTTCCATGCATCAGGATTCCTATGCGGTATATTTTTCCCGCCATCCACGTTGTAAAGAAAAATCCTCCAATGAGTAACCCCATCGAAAGTACCATATCCGTCCAAGGCACCCCATAACTAACCCGCCCCATCATTGCAATCGGTGAGGTCAGAGGAATAATTGAAAGCCAAAAAGATGCATTGCCGTTTGGATCATTCAGCACGAAAACGAAAAGTCCCATATAAGCCACAATAAGAGGAATTGTGACGGGAAGCATGAATTGTTGGGCGTCTGATGGTGAATCGACTGCAGATCCTATTGCTGCGAAAAGTGCTCCGTAAAGCAGATATCCTCCCAGAAAGTAAAAAATAAAACTCAGCGTCAAGCCAATGAAATCGATTCCTGAGATTACCTGAAAGATTTGAGCCATATCAGATCCGGGAGGCATACTTTCTGCAATTTCGGGACTTGCCATTTCTATCGCTTGTTGTTGAGGCATTTGCATTCCCAAAATCCCTATTACGACCGAAGAAAGCGTACCAATCAGCACTACCCAGATTAAAAACTGAGTCAAACCCACCGCTCCGATACCTATTATTTTTCCCATCATCAACTGAAAAGGCTTGAGCGAAGAAACCAAAATCTCCACGATTCGACTGGATTTCTCCTCGATCACACCCTGCATGATTTGATTGCCATAGACGAAAATAAAAATGTAAATCAAAATTCCGGAGGTAAAGCCCAGTGCATAATTAACTGTAGCATCACTTACTGTTTCAGCACCTTGCTCATCCACAGTAATTGATTTGATGGAAACCTTGGTTCTGACTTCGTTGATGATTTTAGGATCTATCCCGCTTTCAAATAGTCGCTGCTCTTCAATCTTCTTCTTCAGATTATTTTCCAGATAACTGATCAGGTTCATACTCGGGTTCTCCTCACCGTAATAGACAATTCCAGTCGGTTCTTTCAGATCAAATTTTGGAATGTACAAAAACCCGTACCGGTCTCCATTCTGAACCATTTCTTTGGATGTTTCCAGGTCATTGCCAGAAAAAGAAAAAGCATATTGCTCCGAGCTTTCGAGGAAGAACAACTTGTTTTCATCCACAACCTCTATGATTCGGAGTGATTGAGCTTCTTTTTCTTCCGTCGCTATCCAGACAAAAATTCCCATGATCGCCGGAAAGATGAGGGGAGTGAGCAAGGTAGCCAGGAGGAAAGATTTTTTCTTTACCCGAGAGAGAAATTCCCGCTGAATGACAAGCCAGATTTTATTCATAGTTAGCGGACTTGATCTGGTGGATGAAAATTTCTTCCATGCTGGGGATTACTTCTTCAAACTGCTTGACTTGTCCATATTGCATCAACCCTGATAATAATTCGTTGGGAGTTTTCCCATTCAAAGGCAATGAAAAATGGCAGGAATTGTCTGACATTTTAGCAATCCATTCCTGTGGTATTTCTTGGGTAAGGTTTTCTAAAGTAACAGTGAAGACTTCTGGTCTGAAACTTGATTTTACATCTTTGATGGTTCCGTCAAGGATTTTTCTGGACTTATGAATCATCGCGACCCGATCACATAATAGCTCGACAGATTCCATTCTGTGTGTACTCAGGATTACTGTAGTTCCCTGAGCTTTCAAACCCAAAATCTCATCTTTGATGATTTCTGCATTCAGCGGATCGAAGCCAGAAAAAGGCTCGTCCAATATCAATAGGGCAGGATTATGGACGATCGTTGAAATAAACTGGACCTTTTGGGCCATTCCTTTTGAAAGATCCTCGATCTTTTTGTCTTTCCAGGATGACATTTCAAGCTTTTGCAACCAATGGTTAATTCTTGATTTGGCTTCCTGCTGGCTCAAGCCTTTCAATCTGGCGAAATAGATCATCTGATCCCAGACTTTCATTTTCTTATAAAGACCTCTTTCCTCAGGTAAATACCCAATTTGGCTGATATGGTCAGAGGAAAGAGGACTTCCATCGATCAGGATTTCCCCGCTGTCACCTTCAATTATTTGGTTAATAATCCGAATCAGAGTCGTCTTACCTGCTCCGTTTGGCCCTAAAAGGCCAAAAATTATTCCTTTCGGAACGTATAAATCCAGATCAGTGAGCGCTCTGCTACTTCCATAGGATTTATTGAGTTTTTCGATTTTTAGCATTGATGTGAAAAAGTAGGGATTATTCGACAGTTAAGGAGCCAACTCCTACATCAATTGTTAGCTCGAGAAGTCTTGGATCGGATGCTTTGTAGCCTCTCGTCACATACGTTTCCTTATCAATGGATCTCAAATACTTAGGAAGAGCAGTTCTGCACATGGCAGTCGTCTTCATTTTTATTTTTATTGGAAACGAATCAGGAGGCAAATGAAGGTTGAGCGTTCCTGCACCAACAGCGGCGATTACCTGGCAAGATGATGGCATTCCTTCGGAAAAGTTAAGATCGATTGAACCGTAATTAACTTCAAAAATCATCATTTTGGCATTGGTGAAATTGGCATTTTGAATACCAACTGAACCCATGTTCAAAGTCACCAGAAGCGTATCCATCTGGACTTGATTTGGATCAGCGGTACTGTAATGAATTAAAACATCAGCGCTGGCGCTCTTAACTTTCATTTGAGAAACCGGAAGCTGTGCCAAATCAAAATCAGCCTCTCCCATTCCGAGGTTAAAATCCAAATGGTAAAGAAAATTTGATGTCAATCCCAAATCCCAGCTATGATCAAAATCACCTTCTGAATCGGAAAAAAGTTTTGAGGTAATACTTTTTCCGAGATTTTCTGACTCCACATTTTTGTGGGTTAGAGAGGTTTCGAGAATATTATTTCTGATTTGATGGGAAAAAACCGGAAGAATATTAGTCTTAGCCAGGTGCCCATGGATGTATACCGGCTCAGCAGATTTGATTCTTTTAAGTTGGGTGGTGCTTTTGTAGGTCGAAAACTCCAAATGAACCATTTCGAAGCCCGTTTTTTCTGGTGCTCTAAACTCTCTGACTAGTTGTGCTTTACTAAAACCCATACTCCCACAACCAACAAGAAAAAGCAGACACAATTTTCTCAGCATAGGGATAGGGTACGAGGCGACTTTGAAAAGGTTTTTTAAAAATATAAAAAAAGCCAGAATTGCTTCCGGCTTTGTTCCAATTAGAAAAACTCTTTCATCTTATCAAAGAATGACTTTTCAGATTTTCCCGGATCTGGTTTGAAATTATTCGATTCACGAAGGTTTTCTAGTATTTGTCTTTCCTCTTTTGATAATTGAACAGGCGTCCAAACGTTGACCATAATTAATTGGTCCCCTCTGGTGTATCCGTTGATATCTTTTATTCCTTTTCCTTTCAGGCGAAGCATTTTCCCGCTTTGAGTCCCAGGATCTATTTTGATCTTCACTTTTCCATCAATTGTCGGAACTTCAATCGAAGCTCCCAGGGCTGCATCAACGAAGGAAACATGCAAGTCAAAAATGACATTGTTTCCATCTCGCTGAAGTATTTGATCTTCAACCTCCTCGATAACAATTAACAAATCACCTGGAATTCCTCCAGGTATTTCATTTCCTTTTCCTGACATACTCAGTTGCATTCCTTCCGCAACACCGCCGGGAATATTAATCGAAATAACCTCTTCTCTGACAATTAAGCCTCTGGCATCAGCTTCAGCCGGTTTTTTATCGACAATTTGGCCACTTCCTCCACAGACTGCACATGTGCTGGCTGAGACCATTTGCCCCAACATAGTGTTGACGACTTTTTTTATCTGACCGGAACCCTGACAAGTTCCACAAGATTTGAAGGTGACTCCCTGAGCTATTACGTGTCGTTTAACCTCGATTTCTTTCTCGACGCCCGTGGAGATTTCCTGAATATTAAGCGTGAGTTTGAGCCTGTGATGGGTTCCTTTTATTGTCCGACGGCCACCGCCACCTCCACTAAAGAATGAACCAAATCCTCCCCCCCCGCCAAAAATATCACCGAACTGGGAGAAAATATCTTCCATATTCATTCCGCCACCGCCATATCCAGCTCCGCCACCAACGCCTTGATGACCATATTGATCATAGCGCTGCTTCTTTTCAGGATTGCTCAGTACTTCATATGCCTCAGCAGCTTCCTTGAATTTGTCTTCCGCTTCAGGATTGTCGGGGTTTTTATCAGGGTGGTATTGAATCGCCAGTTTTCTGTAGGCTTTCTTGATCTCTTCGGGCGTCGCAGACTTGGTGACTCCTAATACCTCGTAATAATCTCTTTTTGCCATAATTTTATGCTCCTGTCACTACTTTGGCGAATCGAACTACTTTTTCGCCGAGTGTATATCCTTTTTCTACTACATCGATTACCTTTCCCTTCATGTCTTCACTTGGAGATGGAATGGAGGTAATAGCCTCCTGTGTATCGGGATTGAAAGGTTTACCGATCAAATTATCCATAGGCTTCAAACCTCTGTTCTCAAGAGTTCTGAGTAGTTTATGGAAGATCAATTGATTGCCTTCACGAACCTTCACGGCATCTTCCTGAGATTCATTTGCTTTAAAAGCTCTCTCAAAATCATCAACTACCGGGATCAATTCCTTCAAAACATCCTCGGATGCTGTTGTAATAAGATCCAACCTTTCTTTGGCAGTCCTTTTTCTATAGTTTTCGAAATCAGAATAGAGTCTGAGGTATTTGTCTTTCAATTCAGCAATTTCATCTTCAAATTTCTTTTCGATAGGTTCGATTATTTCACCTGCTGATTCTGAACTTGCTTCCTGCGAATTCTTAGCAGAAGTTTCATCCACCACTTGTTCTTCATTCTTATTGGACCCTGAATCCGCTCGTTCCTTATTTTTCATGATTAATGATACCCTCTAGTTGGCTTTTTCGGAATTACAATATTGTTGCCAGCCTGTATTTACTGACAATCTGGCACGCACGTCTTAATGAATCGCCTGCCAAATCATATCCTTCAATTTATCCAGATTCATCTGAGAAACTGAAGAAATAAATAAATGAGGAATACCTTTGGGAAGCTCCTTCTCCATTTCCTTCATTAGTTGTTCATCCAGCATATCGGATTTTGAAATTGCTAGGAGCCTTCTTTTATCCAAGAGCTCGGGATTATATTTTTCGAGTTCACCGAGGAGAATATTGTATTGCTCCTGCACATCCGGTGCATCCGCTGGAATCAGAAATAGCAAAATTGAGTTTCTCTCGATATGTCTCAAAAATCTAATTCCAAGACCTTTACCCTCGGCAGCCCCCTCTATAATCCCCGGAATATCTGCCATAACAAACGACTTGTCATCCCGGTAACTTACGACTCCTAAGTTTGGTACTAGCGTGGTAAATGGATAATCTCCGATTTCAGGTCTTGCCGCTGAAATTGAAGAAAGCAAAGTCGATTTACCTGCGTTAGGAAAACCTACAAGACCAACGTCTGCCAATAATTTCAATTCAAGAATTATCCATTCCTCGATTCCTGACTCTCCAGGCTGCGCATAATGGGGCGCCTGATTGGTAGAAGTTTTAAAATGGTCATTTCCAAGGCCGCCCCTTCCACCTCTTGTCAAGACTACTTCCTGACCATCTTCAGTGATTTCACATCTCTTTTCTCCTGTTTCGGCATCTTTGGCAACTGTTCCCAAGGGAACTTCAAGAATAATATCCTTTCCGTCTGCCCCTGTTCTTCTTCCTCCTTCACCGCCTTTTCCTGAATCAGCTATGACGTGCTTTTTATATTTTAGGTGAAGTAAAGTCCACAATTGGGAGCTCCCCCTTAATATAATGTGTCCTCCACGACCGCCATCTCCACCATCCGGACCTCCTTTTGGCACATGCTTTTCCCTTCGGAAATGCATAGCTCCAGCACCTCCTGCTCCAGATCTGGAGCAGAATTTGACATAATCGATGAAATTTGAATCGGCCATTTTTTTTAAAATAAAAAGGCTAAGCTTCCCAGCCTAGCCAAAGATTTGGATTGCAAAATTAGCAAAATATAGCCAATCAGTAACTATCAATTACCGAAGTGATGTCTTTAAATATCTGTTCGATCTCGCCTACTCCATTGATTTTCTGAAACTTGCCCTGCTTTGAGTAATAATCAGCCACCGGCAAGGTTTCATCGAGATACACTTTAATACGAGTATTTATTTTTTCATCATCCTGATCATCCACCCGATTGGAAGTCTTTCCCCTCTCTTTGATTCTGATTTTTAAGGTTTCCTCAGGTACATCCAAGGCAATCATACCGGAGATAGATAATCCATTATGAGCAAGCATTTCGTCAAGTGCCTCTGCCTGGGCAGTTGTCCTTGGAAATCCATCAAAAATAAATCCCTCAGTATTTTTAGTTTCATTGATTTTCTCCTCAACCATGCGGATTACGACTTCATCCGGAACCAAATGTCCCTCGTTCATATACTTTTTTGCCAGCAGCCCCAGCTCAGTACCTTCTCCCAAATGTTTTCTGAATAAATCCCCTGTTGAAAGATGGGTAAGTCCGTATTTCTGAATCAATTTCTCACTTTGGGTGCCTTTTCCAGCTCCTGGAGGGCCAAATAATACAATATTATACATTCTTAATGCTGTTAATTAAGGGGGTGCTGAGTTGGTAAATGTCCGGTAGATTTCTACCCAAACCGTCGTAATCAAGGCCGTAACCAACCACAAATTTATTGGGAATTTCAAAACCGACATAATCGATTGCGTATTTAAACCGAAAAGCTTCTGGTTTAAATAATAAAGTTGCAATTGCAATGCTCTCAGGATGGTGGTCAGAAATCGTTTTAAGCAGGTATTCAATGCTGATTCCCGTATCCACAATATCTTCAACAATAATGACGTTTTTTCCTTTTAAGTCAGAATCTAACCCTAGAATCGATCGGACTTGACCAGTTGTCATAGTTCCGTCATAACTACTCAGTTTAATAAAGGTACAGATCAATGGAAGATTGATTTCTCGACACAAATCTGCCATAAAGACGAAAGAACCATTTAACACCCCCAGAACAACAACTTCCTTATTCTGAAAATCTCGGGTAATTTGCTCCCCAAGTTGATGGATTCTTTTCTTGACTTCGGATCTACTTAAATAAACTTCGAAGTTTTTATCCTTTAGTGTCATATTCATTTATTCCAAATTAAAGGTGATCCATTAAATATTTATACATTTTGATCATTGCCTCCAAATCTACCAAAGAAACTTTTTCATCCGGTGTATGGACATTTTCTTCTGCTGCGCCAATGAAACACCAATCGACAGCATAGGGTGAAAATTGAACTTCCCGACCGTCACTTCCTCCACTTTCCTCAACTTCCAACTGAAAGGGAATGCCACTTTTTTTTGCTAAAAAAATTATCCTGTCCAGAAATTTTTTTCTGGGAATAAACTTGTCTCTGATGGAAATAACAACACCTTCATGAGGTCTAACTCCTTCTGTAACCCAGGTAATATCGGCAATTAACGCTTGTCGAATAGGGGAATTTTCCTGAATAAACTTCAACAAAAACGGCATACTGCCACCTCCATGTTCTTCATAAGTTGAGAATACAACCCATCCGTTTTTAAGATTCTCGCAAACCTTTAATGCTGTATATAGTCCCAATCTGTTATCCAAATAGGCCGCTTCAATAAATTCTTCTCCAATCCGGATGTTTTGATCAAAAGAAAGTCGAGTTCCAGGCTCAATTCCTCTTGGGAAATCATGAAAAATACCATCCTCATCTCCCTTGAGCCTACATGAAATCAAGCCTAAAGAATCCCTTCCTATTAATTTTGTTCCCGGAATTATCTCGGGCCCTCCAATTGCAACTAATTGATTTTCATATCTTGACATAAAACCAATAGTATCCATGTGAGCAAAAATGGCTGTATTGGGTGTCCCAAATTTCAATAATATGCAATCATGAAAATCATCTCCGTAAAAAACCGCAGGGATAACATCCCAAGTGTTTATACGTTTTAAAATATGATTTAATATGAAATCTGAAGTTTGCGATTCATCCCCGGAAACCCCTTGCAAATCAAGCAAGTCAAATAATAAATTCATTTTGGCATCAATTGTGTTATCAGTTCAACATACTTACATCAAAAAATTAAATTATTTTTATTCACCAATTGGGTTTTAAATAATTCATCTAGATTTGCAGTAAGTTAAAAGTTTATAAATTTGTAATCATCTCAATCAAACACTTAAAATTTGAACAAAAATTTTTTGTTATGAAAAAACTAATACTATCAACACTTATGGCTGGAGCCTTGGCATTTTCTGCTAACGCTCAGAGCGAATTCGACAAATGGTCACTTGAAGTAAATGGCGGCTTTAACAAGCCAATGGCGCCATTAACACCGGGGTACCTTTCTCCAACCCTCAACTTGGGTCACGTTGACCTAGGAGCTCGTTACATGTTTAACGAGAAATTCGGTCTAAAACTGGATTATGGATTTGGTTCATTCAAAGAAGCAGATGGTGAAGCACCATTCAACACCAAATACTACAGATTAGACCTTCAGGGTGTTGCCAACATTGGCAGAATCATGAATTTCGAATCATTCAGCAGATCATTTGGATTGCTTCTTCATGGTGGAGCTGGAATCGGTAATGTTAATCCTGAAGAAAACCTTTACAATGACTTCACCGATGATGTTTACAACTTCATTTTCGGTGTGACTCCACAAATTAAACTTTCTAACAATATTGCTTTAGTCGGTGATATTAGTACCATCCTCAATGGACGTCAGACAGTTTCTTTCGACGGAGCTTCTGTAATCAGACCTAGCCAGGATAATGGTTTTTATGGAGCTAATGGAACTTGGTGGACTGGTACTTTAGGTCTTCAGTTTTATCTTGGTTCATCTGAGCAACATGCCGATTGGTACATCGCTGCTGACAAGTATGCAACTAAAGAAGAATTGGCTACCCAGATCAACGGAATCAAAGACATGCTGAAAGATTCTGATGCTGATGGTGTTCCTGATTATTTGGATAAAGAGCCTAATACTCCGGTTGGAGCTAGAGTTAACTCTGCAGGTACTACTATGGATTCTGACAGCGATGGTACACCAGATCATTTGGACAAGTGTCCATTCCTTCCTGGCCCATCTTCAACAGGCGGATGTCCAGTTGTAGAGCAAGCTAAAGAAGAGGTTGATTTCTTCAAGAAAGCAATCAATGACGGATATGTAAATGTTTATTACGCTTTTGATAGCGCTATTCCTCTGGGTTATTCTGCAAGTGCTTCTAATTATGTATCAAACTTCATGAAGAGAAATCCTGGAGTAAAGATGGAAATTAAAGGATATGCAGACGAATTAGGTCCTGAAGATTACAATATGAAACTTTCTGAAAGCAGAGCAAAAGCAGTTTATGACTTATTGATTGCTTCTGGAGTTGATGCTTCAAGATTGTCTTACAAAGGGTACGGTGAAGATACGAGCGTAGATAAATCTTCTGCTGATGCAAGACAACTTGCAAGAAGAGCAAGCTTCGAAGTGAAGTAATTCTTATTCGAAATACATTTTAAAGCCCGGTAAAAACCGGGCTTTTTTTGTTTAAATGGCATTATGAAAACCAAGTTGTTTTTCCCTACTTTTGGCGTATCATCCTCCTAATCATCATAGAATGAAGAAGTATTTAATGTTTCTGATCCTGTCAGGAATTATGAATTTAGGGTACGCCCAAAAAGATTTTAATAGATGGTCAATTGAAACAAATGCGGGTTTCAATAAAGCAATGTCACCTTTGACTCCTGGGTATTTAACTCCTACTCTAAATATTGGTCACCTTGATTTTGGTGTACGATACATGTTCAATGAGAAGTTTGGAATAAAAGGGGATGGTGGATTTGGATCATTTTCTGAGGCAGAGGGAGAAAGCCCGGTATTCAAAACCAACTATCAAAGAGTGGATATACAAATGATTTTCAATTTCGGTAGAATCATGAATTTTGAATCCATTTCTAGAAAAATAGGTCTTCTTGGGCATTTAGGTGGCGGAGGTGGAAGAATGAGTTTTGACCAGACCATTTTAAATACTCAGCCTGACTATCATTATAATATCATATCTGGTTTTACTGGCCAATTTAAACTTAGCCAAAGAGTGGCATTAACAGGTGATATTTCTATGATTGTTAATGGAAGACAAACCTATACATTTGATGGTAACGAATACAATGCTGAAGTACAACCAAATGCTGTAGGTTCCAATCCTTACGTACACGCAACGGGAACTTGGTGGACCGGCACTCTTGGTCTTAATATCTATCTGGGAAAACAAGAGGAGCATGCTGATTGGTACATCGCTGCTGACAAGTATGCAACAAAAGAAGAACTTGCAAGTGCAATTAATGAAATCAAAGACTTGCTAAAAGATTCTGACGGAGACAGCGTAGCTGATTATCTGGATAAAGAGTCAAACACTCCAGTGGGAGCAAGAGTCAGTTTTTCAGGCGTAACTCTAGATTCGGATTCCGACGGTACTCCCGATCATCTGGACAAGTGTCCTTTCATGCCAGGATCAGCATCCTTGGGAGGTTGCCCATCGGTGGAGATTAAAGAAGAGCTAGACTACTTCGAAAAGGCTATAAATGAAAATTACGTGAATGTCTACTTTGCATTCGACAGTGATAAGCCTCTTGCATACTCTATTTCTTCAGCAAACTTTGTGGCAAACTTCCTGAAGAGAAATCCTGGGGTAAATCTTGAAGTAAAAGGATTTGCAGACGAATTAGGTCCGGAAGATTACAATATCAAGCTTTCAGAAAAAAGAGCAAAAGCAGTATACGACATGTTGATTTCCGCAGGTATAGACTCATCAAGACTTTCCTACAAAGGATATGGAGAAGATACGAGTGTGGATAAATCATCTGCTGAAGCCAGGCAAATGGCAAGAAGATCAAGCTTCGAAGTAAAGTAAGATTTCACGATCCATTAAACGAACCCGGCTTCAAAAGAGCCGGGTTTTCTTTTAACTTCGCTCTATGTTTATACTATCAGAAACTCCTTCTATCGCCAATCAATTCATGGCAGAAATGCGGGATATTAAGATTCAAAACGATCGCATGCGGTTCAGGAAAAATCTTGAGCGTCTCGGGGAAATTTTAGCCTACGAAATTTCGAAATCCTTTTCCTATAAACCCAAAGAAGTAGAAACTCCTTTGGCGAAGTCCATGATTTTGTTGACTGAAAGCCAAGTGGTCCTGATTTCAGTGTTACGGGCATCGCTTCCATTTTACCAAGGTTTTTTGAACTTCTTTGATGATGCTGAAAGTGGATTTATTGGAGCCTTTCGGGAAGAAAATGAAAGCGGGGATATTAAAATCAATCTTGGTTATCATGCCACTCCTTCCCTTGAAGGAAAAATAATTATTCTTGCCGATCCAATGCTTGCCACAGGAAAATCGATCATTCGGACAATTAACACAATATTATCTCATGGCACTCCTTCTATGATTCATATCGCAGCATTATTTGCTGCTCCCGAAGGGATAAAATACATTGAGGAAACCCTGAAATTACCCTATAAACTTTGGCTGGGCTCTATCGATGAAAAGCTCAATCATCTTTCCTATATCGTACCGGGTTTAGGAGATGCCGGAGACTTAGCGTTTGGCGAAAAACTTTAAATTTGATAATATCTTTATTCAATTGACTTACCTTGAAATCTCAGATTTCAAGGATAAAACCAATTCCGGGTCTTAATAAATTCAGATTACCTTTGAGTAATTGAACCTCATTTTCCTCATCCAATACTTTAATAAAAGTGGCTGTATGCAAGTACTTTTGTATTCTTCTTTAAAATAACTTACTCGCATCTTTTACAATGACAGAAGCCATCCTCACATTTCTGGGGATTTATTTTCTTTGCTGGTTCAAATTCATCGCAGGACCTGTTTTCGCCTCTGCCGCAGGCTATGGGATTCTTGAAACAATTTTTGTCACTGTGTCAGGGATGATGTCAAGCGTTTTTGTTTTCAGTCTCATTGGAATCAAATTCAAAAAATACCTTGAGCTAAGGCGAAAATTTCCAAAACCTAGATTTTCCAAGAAAAACCGAAGGCTTGTCACAATCTGGGGCAAATACGGCAAAGTTGGAATCGCTTTCCTGACGCCAATATTTCTCACTCCAATCGGAGGAACCTTAATTTTGATTTCATTTGGCACTAAAAAGAGACATATCTACCTCCACATGTTTTGGAGTGCCATTCTTTGGGCAATAATTTTCACCCTTAGCATAGATCAAATCTTAAGTATCCCCTTTTTTCAAAACCTATTCGGGTGATTCAGAATCGGGTAGAATCTCAATATCGCTTATCAGCACTCTCTTTGAAATTTCCTGGCCTGTAAGCGTGGCTGCCAATCCTCCCAAAGCTGTTTCTTTATACCGGCTTTCCATAGAAGCTCCAATCTCACCCATAGCCTCCACGCATTCATCCACTGGAATAACCGCGCTAACATTTGCCAATGCTATTTGGGCTGAACTGAATGCTATTGCTGCTGCGCTGGCATTTCTAACCACACAGGGAACCTCAACCAAACCTGCCACAGGATCGCAAACTAATCCAAGCATGCATTGAATCGTGATGGCAACAGCGGTAAAAACCTGATCAGTATTTCCTCCCAGACAATAGACAATCGCACCGGAGGCCATCGCTGCCGCAGAGCCCGTCTCAGCTTGACATCCTCCCACTGCACCTGCCAAGCTTGCCTTTTCCTCTATAATTAAAGCAATCCCTGCTCCTACCAAAAGTCCGTCAACTATCTCCTCATCGGACAAAGAATGAATTTCCTGCATCGTCACCAAAGTTCCAGGAAGAATTCCACTAGCCCCCGCTGTGGGTGCTGCTACCACCCTTCCCATGCATGAATTCACTTCTTTTGCAGCTAAAGCACGGGAAATTAGTTTTTGAAACTCGAGGGATAAAACTGCAACCGGATAATTATAAACCTTCTTCGCTCCATTATTGATCATCCCGGATCGGGAGGTCATGTCTTCTTCAAGGCCGGTTTTCACAGCGTCTTTCATAACGACGTAAGCTTTCAGCAATCCAGCCCTGATTTGGGAATCTTCTCCATTTTTTTGATCAACCTCGTATTCAATGACGGACTGAGGAAGAGAAATTTCCTTTCCCTCACAATAGGTTTTCCAGCCTTTGAAACTCTCAAAAAGATAACTCATACACATTGGGTTTATATTGAAAAAACAATTTTCAAGAAATGAGGTCTACATCAGAAATTCGACGTCAAAGTTTGTTGATCTCTGAATAGGGACTGATTACAAATGATCAGCCCTGGTTCTCAACTTACCTAAATCCGAACTTTTTATAGTGGGCATAAACTCTTACTTTTAAAATTCAGTTAAAGTATTCAAACACTAAAATTGAGCAATATTTTTGACCATATCGAATGAGCAGGCTAAAATATATCCTTCCGATTCTATTCATCTTTTCAATCACAGAAACATTTGGACAGCGAGAAGATGTTGGAAACTATGAATACGACAAAGAATATCTTTTTGGCGTAAATAAGAATACAAATGGGGGGTTAATCGGCGGTTTTGTTTTCAAAGCTGGAACCCGAATTGATGATACTCAATTCAGCTTTTGGTCCATAGAGCTCTCAAATGTCAAAAATCAAAAAGAAGTTCGTTACAATACAGTTCTGGGAAACAGCTACATTTTCGGAAAATCAAACTATCTCTATTCTATTCGCCCTCAATACGGCAGGGAAGTGATACTATTCAAAAAAGCACCAAATCAAGGTGTTCAGGTTACGGCGTTAGCAGCCGTTGGCCCTACTTTTGGGTTAATTGCTCCTTATTATATCGAGTATGCAATCAACCGGGTGGAAACGGTTACGGAACAATATGATCCGGAAATTCATCAAAGTCGATATAATATTTTGGGGACCGGTAGTTTATTTGAAGGCCTAGGGCAATCTGAATTTGCTTTTGGTGCCAATGCGAAAGCAGCTGTATCCTTTGAATTTGGGGTTTTCAAAAGCAATGTGACCGGACTTGAACTAGGATACATGCTGGAGGGTTTTACCAAAGAAATCCCACTGATTCCCACCACGGAAAATAATCAAATATTCCAATCCGTTTATTTCACCTTTTTCTACGGATTCAGGCAATAATCCTGATTGGGTTTTGTCCCCTCAGCCTTACCTTTGTGCTAAATAGTCAAACTGATGATTGAATTACCCGTCATTTCCGAAGAATCAACAAGAAGAAAGAAACCAGATTGGTTACGAGTTAAGTTGCCCGTAGGAAAAGAATATGCCAGTGTCAGAAAATTAGTTGACGAGCATAAGCTCCATACGATCTGCGAAAGCGGGAATTGCCCAAACATGGGCGAATGCTGGGGCGCAGGTACAGCCACTTTCATGATTTTGGGAAATGTTTGTACCCGATCTTGTTCATTTTGTGCTGTCGCCACCGGACGGCCACCTGAATACGACACTGATGAGCCTAGGAGAGTGGCTGAAGCCATTAAATTGATGGGAGTAAAACATGCTGTGATCACCTCTGTCAACCGTGACGAATTAAAAGACAAAGGATCTGAGATTTGGTATCAGACTGTTATTCAGACTAAAGAGCATTCTCCTGCAACTACCATCGAAACTCTTATTCCGGATGTGAAATCCAACTGGGATGCACTTTACAGAATGATAAGTGGCGGTCAGGAAGTAGTCTCTCACAACATGGAGACAGTTGGAAGTCTATACCGAAGAGTAAGGCCTCAGGCCAAATACGAGAGATCCTTGGAACAAATCAAGCTGACAAAAGAGTATGGAAAAAGAACTAAGACCGGAATCATGCTTGGCCTTGGTGAAACCAAAGAAGAACTCTATAAAGCAATGGATGATTTGGCAGCAAATGGTTGCGATATCCTGACGTTGGGACAATACCTCCAGCCTACCAAAATGCACATCGAAGTTGCCGAGTTTATTCACCCGGATATGTTTGCCCACTACAAAGAAGAAGGACTCAGACGAGGACTGAAATACGTGGAGTCGGGACCTTTGGTAAGATCTTCTTACCACGCCGAAAAACACGTTAACGTATGAAAAAATAAAGGCTGCCAATTGGCAGCCTTTATTTTTGGACTCTGGTTCTGTTAAGCCAATTCGGCTTCTTTTGCATATTCTTCGACAGGAATACAGCTACAAACAAGATTTCTGTCTCCGTAAGCAGAATCGATTCTTCTTACACTTGGCCAGAATTTATTTTCCTTCACATAAGCAATTGGGAAAACAGCTTTTTCTCTGGTATATGGCAGATCCCATTCTCCAGTCAACACCATTGTCGCAGTGTGAGGAGCATTTTTAAGAACGTTGTTTACTTTATCTGCTTTGCCCTCTTCTACTTCGCGAATCTCCTCACGAATAGAAAGTAGCGCATCACAAAACTTATCCAGCTCAACCTTAGTCTCAGATTCAGTCGGCTCGATCATCAAAGTTCCGGCTACTGGGAATGAAACTGTTGGCGCGTGGTAACCATAATCCATCAGACGCTTAGCTATGTCCTCCACTTCTACACCAAACTCTTTGAAAGCTCGGCAATCCACGATCATCTCGTGCGCTGCGCGACCTTGTGAACCAGTATAAAGGATCGGATAATGTCCATTCAGTCTTTCTTTAATATAGTTGGCATTCAAGATTGCCATTTTAGTAGCATTCGTCAAGCCATCTCCTCCCATCATTGCGATGTAAGCATAGGATATTGGAAGAATGCTGGCACTTCCATAAGGGGCAGCAGAAATTGAAGAAACGGCATGCTCACCACCAGTTTTCACAAGTGGGTTTCCCGGAAGGAAGGGAGATAAATGACTTGCTACACAAATCGGTCCCATACCTGGTCCACCACCTCCGTGAGGAATACAGAAAGTCTTGTGCAAGTTCAAGTGACATACGTCAGCCCCGATTCTGCCAGGACTGGTCAATCCAACCTGGGCATTCATATTGGCTCCATCCATATATACTTGTCCGCCATATTGGTGAATGACAGCGCAAATTTCCTGAATAGCTTCCTCGAAAACTCCGTGGGTCGATGGATATGTTACCATCAGGCAAGCCAAATCCTGAGCATGCTCGGCAGCTTTTGTCTTTAGATCTTCAATATCGATATTTCCTTTTTCGTCACACATTACCAGGACGACTTTCATTCCTGCCATCACAGCAGATGCTGGGTTGGTACCGTGCGCTGAAGTCGGGATCAGGGCAATGTTTCGATGAGTATCGCCATTATTCAGATGATAGCCTCTGATGACCATCAAGCCCGCAAATTCTCCCTGAGCACCTGAGTTTGGCTGCAAAGATGTATCTGCAAAACCAGTAATCTCAGTCAGCCAGGTTCTCAGATTCTGGAAAAGCTCCTGATATCCTAAAGTCTGGTCAATCGGGGCAAATGGATGCATCTGACCAAACTCAGGCCACGTCACCGGAATCATCTCAGCCGTTGCATTCAACTTCATGGTACATGAGCCCAATGAAATCATGGAGTGAACCAAAGAAAGATCTTTTGACTCAAGGCGCTTGATATAGCGAAGCATCTCGTGCTCGCTATGATAAATATTGAAAACAGGATGTGTCAGGTATTCTGAAGTCCTCAATAGAGAGGCAGGCAATTCAAGTGAAAGCGAATCTGCCATTCCTGAAATGTCAAGTGCTTGACTTCCTTTTGCTTTCGCAAATACATTCACAACCTCTTGAGTATCTGAAAGTGTTTTTACCTCATCAAATGTGATGAACAATCCATCAGATTCATATCTGAAGTTGAGTTCAGAAGCAAGTGCCAGCTGATTCACTTTTTTCAAAGTCTCAGCATCCAAACTAACTTTCACCGTATCGAAATACTGCTGAGAGGAAATTGTATATCCAAGTTGAGAAAGTGCTTTCGCTGTCAACTTAGCCAATCCATGAGTTCTCAACGCGATATTTTTCAACCCTTGAGGACCGTGGTAAACCGCATAGAAACTTGACATTACTGCCAAAAGAACCTGAGCTGTACAGATGTTTGAAGTTGCCTTTTCACGTTTGATATGCTGCTCGCGAGTTTGCAAAGCCATTCTGTATGCTTTGTTTCCAGCTCTATCTATAGAAACCCCAATGATTCTACCTGGGATTTGTCTTTTATAATCTTCTTTTGTTGCAAAAAACGCAGAATGTGGTCCGCCATAGCCCATCGGAACTCCGAATCGCTGTGCAGAACCTACCACTACATCAGCGCCCATTTCACCCGGAGGCGTCAATAGCGTCAATGCAAGCAAATCAGCAGCAAAGGCTGTCGTAACTTTGTTTTCTTTTGCAGTAGCTACAATCGAAGAGTAATCTCTCACTGCTCCGTCTGCATCCGGGTATTGGAATAGAACTCCGTAAAGGTTTTCATCCGTCAAATCCAAAGAATCAATCGGACCTGAAACCAGCTCAATTCCGATCGGTTCAGCTCTTGTCAAAAGAACCGCCTTGGTTTGAGGGAATACTTTTTCGTCAACAAAAAACTTGGTCGCATTTTTTTTCTCTTTTGGCTTCGCCGCAAAAAGCATCGTCATCGCTTCCGCTGCAGCAGTTCCTTCGTCCAGCAGGGAAGCATTTGCTAGCTCCATTCCTGTCAAATCCATCACTACAGTTTGGAAGTTGATCAATGCTTCCAGTCTTCCCTGAGCGATTTCTGCCTGATAAGGAGTGTAAGCCGTGTACCATCCGGGATTCTCCAAGACATTTCGCAAAACAACACCCGGCACGATCGTGTCGTAATAACCTGTTCCAATGAAAGATTTGAAAACTTTGTTTTTGGAAGCAAGAGTCTTGAATTCTTTCAAAAATTCAGATTCCAGTTTTGCAGCCGGCAAGTTCAGAGGACGTTCCAGCTGTATTGCTTTTGGCACTGTTTGGTTGATCAACTCCTCCAGGGATGAGGCTCCGATTTTGTCCAACATCTCTGCGATTTCCGCCTCGGTCGGGCCATTGTGTCTGCTCTCAAATTTGACAGCATTAGAAAGATTTATCTGCATAAAGAACTCTAAGGAAGTATGAACTATTTGGGTAAGAAATCGACCTGATTTTACGGCTGCAAAGTTACTGTTTCTTGAAGGATAAAGCTTTTGGCAAGTCCAATAATTTCCCTGATAACAATTGATATTTACAAACGGTTTATAGGTGGGTTAAAAATTTATCTAGTTTAGGGTCCCAAATAAAAAATGATATGAAAAAAGGTTTGTTCTTAACCGGAGCTTTGGCAATTGGCTTGACAATGCCATTGCTCGCTCAAAATTCCCCTCAAGTAAAATACGCGACTACTATCACCGCCGATGATCTCAAAACGCATCTGACCTATTTGGCTTCGGATGAGCTTCAGGGAAGAGATACCGGGACTGAAGGCGGAAAAAAAGCCGGCAACTATTTAGCAGATTTCTACAAGAACATTGGTCTCACCGGCCCGGTGAATGGAGGATATTTCCAGCAATTCAACCTTGTTTCTGTTTCTTACAGCAAAGTAACTCTGCAGGTGGGGAAAAAGAAATTGGTGGAAAACACCGATTTCATCTTTACGGGTGACGCAGATATGAAGAAAATTGCGAAGACTGATTTGGTATTCCTGGGTCTGGTTACCGATGAAAATCTTGCGAAAGTTGACGTGAAAGGCAAGCTCGTTGGAATCTGGGCAGTTGGCTCAAGAAACAACGATTTGGTGGACAAAGTAATGAATGCCGGAGCAGCCGGAATCGTGCAAGTAACCATGGAAGGTCAGTCAAACTTTGATCGAGTAGCCAATCGCTACAAGTCAAATGCAGGAAAAGGTCGTCTTGGCTTTGAAAAACCAACCACCCAAAAACCGGTATTCATGGTGAGCTCTGATAAAATGGGTGAACTTTTCGGTACTCCTGTTGAGACGTTGAAAGAAGCTGCCAAAAGCACTCCTGAAACCATCAAAGCTCAGAAGGCAAGCTATCAGATCGTAAAATCAAATAAAGTCGTCCCAACAGAAAACGTAATGGGATTCCTCGAAGGAACCGATAAGAAGGAAGAAGTCTTGGTAATCTCTTCACACTATGATCACGTGGGTGTGGATGGAAAAGGCGATGTATTCAACGGAGCAGATGACGATGGATCCGGAACTGTCTCTGTCATGGAGATTGCCGAAGCTTTTGCAATGGCTGCTAAAGACGGCATGAAACCAAGAAGAAGTATCCTTTTCCTCAATGTAACTGGCGAAGAAAAAGGACTTCTAGGATCTGAGTACTATTCTGAGCATCCGATTTTCCCTTTGGCCAATACCGTGAATAACATCAATATTGACATGGTAGGCCGTATCGATTACGAATATCAGAAGGCTGAAAACAAGGATTATATCTATGTAATCGGCTCGGAGATGCTTTCTACTCAACTGAAGAAAATCAACGAATACAACAACATCACCTATACTGACCTGATCCTGGACTATCGCTATGATGCAGAAGATGATCCAAACAGATTCTATTACCGATCAGATCACTACAACTTTGCGAAGCATAATATCCCAGTACTCTTCTTCTTCAATGGAGTACATGATGACTACCATCAGGTGACTGACACGGTGGACAAAATCGAGTTTCCACTGATGACAAAAAGAGCTCAACTGATATTCTATACAGCTTGGGACCTGGCCAACAGAGATAAGAGAACTCCTGTGGACGGAACAAATACACGGACACAACGATAATAAAAAAGGATCCCGAAAAAATCGGGATCCTTTTTTATTTCTTGTCAGATTTTAAGTATCACCTTTCTTCTTCCACTTCGCCTTGGTCTTCATCTGATTTCGATTTCGCTTGGCTTTGGAGTTTTTGTTGCCTCGTTTTTTCTCTTCCTTCGGCTTGTTTGGATTAACAGTTGGTGGTCCCTTTTTCTCATGGAAGGCTCCTTTGTATTCCGGGTTATCTCGCTGTCGGAGCTTATCAAGTTCCCGATCGTAGCCTTGCTTCTCATCAAAAGGAGTAGCAGGAACATCTACTTCGACTGGAATCTCCGCCACATCCACTTTCATTCGGATGATTGTTTCGATTTTGTCGAAATGGTAGGTTTCAGCTGGATTCACAAACGTGATCGCTTTGCCCTCATTCTCTGCTCTGCCTGTTCTACCGATCCTGTGCACATAATCTTCATAGATCAACGGCACGTCGAAGTTGAACACGTGAGAAACCATCGTCACATCCAATCCCCTTGAGGCTACATCTGTGGCAACAAGAACTCTCACTTCTCCACCTTTGAAATCCTCCATCGAGTTAATCCGGGTATTTTGACCTTTATTGGCGTGAATAACCCTGATTTCCCCAAAATGTCTTTTGTCTAAATAGTGGAATACTTCCTCGGCATTTTTGCGGGAACGGGTAAAAATTATTGCCCGCTTTACTTCTTCATTTTGGAGAAGATAGCCAAGCAGATTGATCTTAGTTTTAATATTTGGAACCAAATACTGAATCTGTGCAATCGTTTCGGCTGTCGTCGCCTGAGGTGTTACTTCCACTCTCTCCGGAAATTCAAGAAATTCAGCAGCAAGTCTTTCGATCCTTCCTCCAAAAGTGGCTGAGAAAAGCAGGTTTTGTCTTTTCACCGGAATCACTTCCAAAATCGACCGGATCTGGGGCATAAAGCCCATATCCATCATTTTGTCTGCCTCGTCCAAGACCATAGTTTTGATCTCTTTCGTGTAAATCAAACTCTTTTTATAGAGATCCAGAAACCTCCCCGGTGTTGAAATGATAATGTCCACTCCGGCTGCGATTGCTTCGATTTGTGGTTTTGGCCCCAATCCTCCATACAAACTCAAGATTCTCAAGTCCGTATTTTCAGCTAATTGACGTGTCACTTCCTCGATTTGCATGACGAGTTCACGGGTCGGCGCGAGTATTAAAGCCTTTGGGTGTTGGCCTTGAGCATATTTTACTTTCATCAAAACCGGCAATACATAGGCAGCGGTTTTTCCGGTTCCTGTTTGAGCAATCCCCAAAACGTCATGACCGGCAAGTGCGAGCGGAATAGCTTTCTCCTGAATCGGAGTTGGCTGGGTATATCCCGCAGCTGTGATTGCGTCTAAAAGCTGGCGGTTTAGCTTAAATGCTTCAAAACCTAAGGCCTCATTGCTCATGATTCGTTAATTTTAAGGGAAAATTTGAAAGTAAAACTCCAATAGAGATGAAAAGTATTCTGATCACCGGTGCAAATATAGTCAATGAAGGGCGGATTAGCCCGGGAGACGTTCTGGTTAAGGATGGCATGATTGCTAAACTGGGTTCCGACCTGAGTTCTGAAATTGCTGATATCCACATCAAAGCAAATGGTAAATACCTTTTCCCTGGATTAATCGATGATCAGGTTCACTTCAGAGAGCCGGGACTGACTCACAAGGGTGAAATTTATACCGAGTCAAAAGCCGGAGTTGCGGGTGGTACCACTACATACATGGAAATGCCCAATACAGTTCCACAATCCACTACAATTGAGCTTTTGGAAGAAAAATATTCACGTGCCTCCAAAGTATCTCTTGCCAATTATTCCTTCTTCTTTGGCGCAACGAACGACAATCTGGCAGAAATTCTGAAGGTAAATCCAAAAACGATTTGCGGGGTAAAAATATTTCAGGGCTCCTCCACAGGAAATATGCTGGTGGATAATCCCGAGGTTTTGGAGAAAATCTTCAGCCAATGCAAAACCATCATTGCAATCCACAGCGAAAATGATAACATCATCAAAGCAAATCTGGAACCCTTCAAAGCAATCTATGGCGAAGATATCCCGGTCAAATTTCATCCAAAAATAAGATCCGAGGAAGCTTGCTATGATGCGTCCAGCAGGGCTGTAGCTTTAGCCAAAAAGCACGGGACAAGACTTCACATTCTCCATATCAGCACTGCAAAGGAATTGGAGTTGTTTGATAATACCATTCCACTGGAAAAGAAGAAGATCACTGCTGAAGCTTGCATCCACCATATGTGGTTTTCAGAAGAAGACTATGAAACAAAAGGCAACCTAATCAAATGGAATCCGGCGATTAAAACGGCAAATGATCGGGAACAGATTTTCAAGGCTGTTTTGGATGGTCGGATTGATGTGGTCGCAACTGATCACGCTCCGCATACCCTGGAAGAAAAAGCTCAATCCTATTTAAAAGCACCATCAGGGGGCCCATTGAATCAACATAGCCTGGTAGCGATGCTGGATTTTTACCATCAGGGAAAAATCAGCTTGGAAATGATTGCCCAAAAGATGTGTCACAACGTTGCCATTCTGTTCGAAATCGAAAAGAGGGGGTTTATTCGGGAAGGATATTATGCAGATTTGACATTGGTGGACTTAGATTCACCCTGGACTGTGGCCAAAGAGAATATTATTGCAAAATGCGGCTGGTCTCCCTTTGAGGGCCATACTTTCCAATCAAGTGTCACACATACAATCGTTTCCGGACATTTGGCGTACGAAGAGGGAATATTTCACGAAGAAAAAACAGGAGAAAGAATCACTTTTTTAAGAAATAATTAAAACCTGCCTTGCGCTAAGTAGACTAAATTATTACTTTTGCAGACCATTTGAGAATTTTACTCCCAGATGGTCCACACGGTGATTGTAGCTCAGCTGGTTAGAGCGCTGGTTTGTGGATCCAGAGGTCGCCGGTTCGAACCCGGTCTTTCACCCAAAACCCCTCAAATTGAGGGGTTTTTTCTATTAAATGGGGAACTATTGGCACAGCATTTGACAAATTGAGCATACCTAAACCAACTTGAGATGTTTACTTTATTCAAATCTTCTCCGAAATTCCCAGTGTTGAAGCCTGTTAACATTGGAATGGCAAAAAGCTACCTGATCAAATTTGAGGAATCACTCAAAATCTTTGAGGAAATCCAAAAAGAGGCACTTCATTCTTAAGGATTTTCAATTTTTGCGAAAGGTTATGGAAACGTAACCTTTATTTTTTTGCAATTCATTTTTCTTATCAGTTCAAAACTCTATTTTTAACAGCTTACAATTTTCCCTATGAGTTATATTCATTTCGATAAAACCCAACTGATTAACCTCAATTATTCCCTTGATAGGGAAATCATTAGGACTAATCGCTCAGGAACCTATACAAGTACCACGATTATTGGCTGCAATACGCGAAAATATCATGGCTTGTTAGTCGTACCTCAGCCTCAAATCGATGCGCAAAACCACGTAATGCTTTCAACTGTCCACGAGACAGTAATCCAGCATGGTGCAAGTTTTAACCTTGGAATCAGCAAATTTCCCGGAAACTACTCCCCAAGAGGGCATAAGTATCTGGAAGACTTTGATTCCGAACCGATTCCCAAATTAACCTACCGGGTTGGAGGTGTTTTGCTGCAAAAGGAATTGATTCTGGATACCAACAGGGATCGCCTGATGATCAAATACACGCTACTTGAGGCTCATTCCCCGACTAAAATCAGGATAGCTCCTTTTCTGGCTTTCAGAGGATATCATGAATTATCAAAGGCAAATACACTTATTAATAAAAAATTTGAAAAGGTTCCTAACGGAGCTAAGTTCAGGCTTTATGAAGCTTACGATCCATTATATCTTCAGCTAAATAAGAAATGTGAATTCGTGCCCGCTCCGGATTGGTACTATAACATTGAATATATTCAAGAGCGTGAAAGAGGCTACGATTATCAGGAAGACCTCTATGTTCCCGGATATTTTGAATTTGAAATCAAAAAAGGGGAATCTGTAATCTTTTCCGCAGGACTTACAGAAGCAGATCCTAAGACGAGACAAGCTGCTTTTGATAAGGAAATCGCCAGAAGAACTCCCCGTAATAATTTTGAAAACTGCCTTAAAAACTCTGCTGCTCAGTTTATTCGATTGAGAGATGGTGATACAAGGGTAATTGCCGGCTATCCATGGTTTGGATGGTGGGGAAGAGACACATTTGTGGCGGCACCGGGTCTGACCCTTGCGGTAGGTGAAAACCAGACTTTCCTCGATATCATGGACACCATGTCCAAAGATCTTCACGGTGCACTTTTCCCTAATGTGGGAAGCGGAGTGATGACCAATATGAATTCAATTGATGCTCCGCTTTGGTATTTCTGGTCACTTCAACAGTACATATACTTCACGGGAGATACCAAGACTGTAAAAGATCGGTATTTGGCTAAGCTAAAAGGAATTATTGATGGCTACCGGGCAGGAACGGATTTCAATATTCATGTTCTGGACAATGGCCTGGTTTATGGAGGTCAGGAAGGTATAGCTCTTACCTGGATGGACGCAGTAACTTCGGACGGACCTGTGACTCCCCGCACAGGTTGCCCTGTTGAAATCCAGGCACTTTGGTACAATGCGCTTTGCTTCTACCATGAGCTGACCGGAGATATGGAAATTGCAACATTTGCTGCAGTGGTTAGAGAATCGTTCGAGCGGGAGTTTTGGTCTACTGAATATGGCTACCTTGCCGATGTAGTGAACGGTGATGAGATTGATTGGTCAATTCGTCCAAACATGGTTTTTGCCACATCACTGCCCTATACCATGCTGAGCGAAAACCAGAATGATCTGATTTTGGAAATTGTTAAGTCAAAGCTATTGACTACACGAGGACTCAGATCACTTTCGCCAGATGATCCG
Source organism: Algoriphagus sp. (assembly GCA_029945945.1). Taxonomy (GTDB): domain Bacteria; phylum Bacteroidota; class Bacteroidia; order Cytophagales; family Cyclobacteriaceae; genus Algoriphagus. Next base: position 104,507 of record JAQSDM010000012.1, read on the forward strand.
GGTTACAAAGGGTATTATTTTGGTAATCAAACAAATCGGGATTTAGCGTATCATAACGGAACAGTTTGGGCTTGGCCATTGGGTCATTTTGTGGAAGGTTACCTAAAGCTTCATGGCAAATCTGCCCTGAACTTTGTCCAGAAAATTATCAAAGGATTTGACGATGTGATGACTCAATATGGCATTGGTACAGTAGCAGAGATTTACGATGGAGATCCTCCTCATCGTCCCAAGGGTGCAGTTTCGCAAGCTTGGAGCGTAGCAGAGCTTCTCAGAATGATGGACTTGGTCAAAAGGATATAATTTACTTTTTATGAAAGTGCTAATGTTTGGGTGGGAATTCCCACCTCATATTTCCGGAGGATTAGGTACAGCCTGCTATGGGCTGGTCAAAGGTCTTGCGCATCACAAGCAAGACATCATTTTTGTCGTCCCAAAACTTTGGGGGGATGAAGAACCTTTGGCTGATTTTGTCAATGCCAGCGATGTAACCATCGACTATCGCGAAAGACGATTTAAGAAATTCTGGAAAAACCTCACTTACCTGGAGGTAAGCAGCTTTTTGGTTCCTTATCTGGGACCTGAACAGTTCAAGAAATATACGGATGCTTCCATGCATGATCGGACTGACGTGGCAGAGAGTGTCTTTTCCAACAAATTTGAATTTAGCGGCAAATACGGCAAGGACCTGATGATGGAAGTATCCCGATACGCCTTGGTCGCTGCTCAAATAGCAAAAGACAAGGAATTCGATATTATCCATGCGCACGATTGGTTGTCTTTCCCTGCAGGAATTGCGGCGAAAGAAATCAGCGGAAAACCACTAATCGCTCATGTGCACGCTACCGAATTTGACAGGTCAGGAGAAAGCGTCAATCAGGTCGTATATGACATTGAAAGAGCTGGAATGCACGCTGCTGATCATGTGTTGGCGGTAAGTCAACTCACAAAGAATATAATTGTAAAAAAATATGGTGTCCCGGCAAGCAAAGTCACAGTGGTGCACAACGCTGTATTGGACGCGAGTATTATAAAATCTAATTACGAGAAAAAAGTCCCTGAAAAAATTGTGACTTTCCTGGGCAGAATTACCTTTCAAAAAGGACCTGAATACTTCGTGGAAGCAGCCAAGAAAGTAATCGAGAGAGATCCTAATGTTCGTTTTGTGATGGCTGGAAACGGAGATTTACTTAACAGAATGGTAGATCGGGTAGCAGAACTCCGCATGGGAACGAAGTTCCACTTTACCGGATTCCTTAAAGGGGACGATGTTGATCACATGTATGCGATAAGTGATGTTTATGTGATGCCATCGGTATCTGAGCCTTTTGGAATTTCTCCTTTGGAAGCTGTGCGTCACAATACGCCGGTAATCATTTCCAAGCAGTCGGGAGTTGCCGAAGTCCTCAACAATGCGATCAAGATTGATTTTTGGGACATAGATTCTATGGCTGACGCCATATTTGCGCTTCTTCATTACGACGGTATTTCCCGAATGTTTAAAGAATTGGGAACGAAAGAATTGAAAAAATTGAAATGGGAGCATGTGGCTGCCAAACTTGTCAAAGTCTATCAAAATACATTATCCCAGAAACCATGAGAACCATCTGCTTCTACTTTCAAGTTCATCAGCCAGTCAGGCTTAAACCTTATCGCTTTTTTGACATTGGAGAGGATCATCATTATTGGGACGATTTCTCAAACAGAAGTATTATGAGAAAAGTAGCTCAAAAATGCTACTTACCCATGAACGCTCTGCTCCTGGACCTGATCAAAAAGTATAACGGGGCTTTCAAGGTGAGCTTTTCTATCTCCGGCACTTTCCTCGAACAAATGGAAGCTTATGCTCCTGATGTTTTAGAAAGTTTCCAAAAGTTAGTTGCCACAGGCCATGTGGAACTTCTTAACGAAACCTACGCTCATTCACTGGCTGCTTTGAAAAGCAAGGAAGAATTCAATCATCTTGTGAAAAAGCATCAGGAGAAAATCAAAGAACTATTTAACGGTTACACTCCAAAAGTATTTAGAAATACAGAATTAATCTACTCCGATCAGATCGGTGCAATGGTGGCTGAATTGGGCTACGAAGGGATTTTGACTGAAGGCGCTAAGCACATACTAGGCTGGAAAAGCCCTAACTACGTCTATTGCAATAGCATTGAGCCAAAGCTAAAAGTCTTGTTGAAAAACTTCAAACTCAGTGATGATATCGCGTTTAGATTTGGAAACAGAAGTTGGGATGATTATCCGTTGACAACTGACAAGTTTGTCAAATGGATCAACAATATCCCGGAAGAAGAAGAAGTAGTCAATCTTTTCATGGATTATGAAACATTTGGAGAGCACCAGTGGGCAGAGACTGGAATCTTCGAATTCATGAAGCATTTACCGGAGACAGTTTTCAAACATTCTCATTATTCATTTTCGACACCAAGTGAGGTACTTGCGAAAATTCCGCCGGTTGGAAAAATCCACGTTCCGATTCCTATTTCATGGGCTGATGAAGAGCGTGACTTGACCGCATGGCTGGGTAACGATCTTCAGGATGAAGCTTTCGATCGGCTCTATGAATTAGAAAAACTAGTGAATACCATCGATGACGAGGAGATTCAACGGGATTGGAATTTCCTTCAGACTTCGGATCACTTCTATTATATGTGTACCAAATTCTTCTCGGATGGAGATATTCACGCTTACTTCAGCCCATACGACTCCCCTTACGATGCATTTATCAATTACATGAATGTCTTAAGTGACTTTATGCTAAGATTAAAGGAAAAGTCTGCTTTGCAGGAAGCTTCTAAATAAGTTGAAGAAGACATTTCAGGAACCAGAAAGACCGGCGTCATGCCGGTCTTTCTGGTTTAAAGGAAAAATCTTGATCATTTTCAAGGATTAATAATCTGAAAAGTCTCAGAATACATACCCAAACACTTCCTTGTTGCTTGGCTTGTAAAATATCATTCCGTTTTCCGGATCAGAATCAAAGATCGGTTCTTTATCATTCAGGACTATTTTCCCGGTTTCTTTACCGCTTATCTTATCCACTTTTACCAGCCCGACTCCCTCTCCAACATCAGTCAGGATAAAGCTATAAACCCCTCTGGAAATTGTCGCTTTAAATCTTTTATTAGCTACATCTGCAAAGGCTCCTCCCATATCTTCGTAAAATTCTCTTTGCTGTCCATATTGCTTTCCAAGGGAAGTGCTACTCCCTGCATAACCTTCATTGTAAGCTGCAGCGGAAGCCATTGCTATCATCGCGACCTGCATGGTCCGCATGGCAATTCTTCCCGCCAAACTGATCTTTGGAGAAGGCCAGTGATCTGAATACAGTACCTCTCCATTTTCATCAAAACCCATCATATTCTGGCTGGAAGAAAGAACAAAATTTGACCCGGTATATTCCAGATTATCCGGAACTTCCTTTTCTTCAAACTCCACATTACTCTTAATCACTTTTTTCTCACCATTCACCAGGTTGACCATATAAAGAGTCTCGTCTGCGTAAAACACTTCCTTATCCAAGGATGGTTTTGCTCTCAAAACCACGTCTCCCTTTATCATGTCTTTTCCTGCCCAAACAGGCTGTCCGTCAAATCCAAAAAGCCCGATACTGCCTACTTCATCTCGGTACATGATTCCGGCACCAGTCAATTGATCAATCTGAATTCCTTTGATTTTTTGAGACCACTTTTCCGCGCCGGTCTCTTTATCTAAAACCGTGAGGTATTTATCTTTTTCACCAACGGCAATTCCATGATCTTTACCCAGATCAACCACAATTCCAGAAAGCTTTTTGGCAGCCCATTTAATTGATCCGGTTTCAGCTTCGAAAAGTGTGAAATTCTTTTCGTCAGTTACGATCACACCAAAATTCTCAGCAGTTAATACCGGTGCGTCTTTTGTCGAAAGCGGTTGCTCCCATTTCTGTTTACCCGTTTTCAGATCCACAGCTGTTACTACACCTGCGTTATTCTTCTTTTGGTAGAAATACCCTTCTGTAAATTTGATGTCAGCATCAAAAGCTTCAAAGTTGTTTTTCTTATCTGCCACCTCGTAAGACCAAATTATCTTTCCGGTTTTGGCTTCCAACTTAGCCGCATTTTTATTTCCAAGCATGAGGATATTACCATCGTCAGTTACTACGGGCAAAAATGCTGAAGAAATCTCTGTACTCTCCCATGCAATTTTTCCGGTTTTCAGGTCGATAAATTTGGTGATTTGACTTTCCGGGCTTCCTGCTTTGGTGTAGTCCGGGAAGTTCGCAGTGATAATCACTCCACCCAGTTGCGGGATATAGTCAGATCCATTGTAATTGAAAGTTGCCACTTCAGGTCCGATTACTTTCACCACCGGCATCCCTGCCAATTTGGGATTAATAATCAATTCACCTGTTCGGATGTTGATGACCACGAAGTTTTTGACCGCAATATTATCTGTGTATTTGATGACTGCGAAATCTGAAAACTCCGGGTGCTCTTCATCTACTAAAACCCGAATAAGGTCAGCTGTATACCCCAGTTTCTTTCCATCAGGACCTTTCAGGGCTTTTGCTGAGTTGTACAAATCTTCATTCGACCAAAGTAATTCCCCTGTGCCAGCATCCACACCATGAAGCCCCCAGTCAGAACTTCCTACCAAAAGAATTTTGTTGGGGGTGTGTTTGGTCCATTCGACTCCTTTTTCCATGCTTAGTTTCCAAGCCGGTTCTTGCGCAATACTCTCAATCCCATTTGCCATGAAAAGAATCATGCTCAGGATTATTTTTGAAGTGATTTTGTATAGGTATTTCATTTTAAAAATAGTTAGAACCAAATCTACCTTCTCTCATCAGTCCCGGGAATACGCCTTTTAGCGTATTTTTCAAAAAAAAAAGAGCACCAAAAGTGCTCCTGAATAATGATTTATTAGAAATTCTAATAACTCTCCGACTCGTTGGGAAAGTCTTTGTTCTTGACATCCTCGATGTATTGGACAAAGGCTTTTTTCATTATATCCTCCAAATCCGCGTATTGCCGCAAGAATCTTGGCTTAAACTCCTGAGTGATTCCTAGCATATCGTGCATGACCAAAACTTGTCCGTCTACCTCTCCGCCAGCCCCAATTCCTATCACAGGAATAGTTACGCTTTCAGCAACTTTCTTGGCAAGTGAAGCCGGAATTTTTTCAAGTACAATGGCAAAGCAACCACATGCCTCCAACAGCATCGCATCTTCCAAAAGCTTCTTCGCTTCTGACTCCTCTTTGGCACGTACAGTGTAAGTTCCAAACTTATAGATCGACTGGGGAGTCAAACCCAAATGTCCCATCACGGGAACACCGGCACTGAGGATTCGGATTACAGATTCTTTGATTTCTGAACCTCCTTCCACCTTGACGGAATGGGCTCCGGATTCTTTCATGATTCGAATCGCCGAGCGAAGTGCTTCGGTACTATTTCCCTGATAGGATCCAAAAGGTATATCTACGACAACCAACGCTCGCTTCACTGCGCGCACGACTGCGGATGCATGGTAGATCATTTGATCCAGTGTAATCGGAAGAGTCGTCTCGTGACCTGCCATCACATTGGAAGCTGAATCTCCAACCAAAATAATATCCATACCTGCATCATCCACAATCCTCGCCATCGAATAATCGTAGGCTGTAAGCATGGAAATCTTCTCTCCTCTATTCTTCATTTCCTGAAGAATATGCGTGGTGATTCTTTTAATGTTTGCGGAAGAATGAACAGACATGAGATTAATGAAGAATTACAGAATATTTGTCTCCCGAAAAATCTACCAGAATATGATCGTTGAAAGTGGTCGCAAGCTCATATCCAGTATAATCCGGCCGAATAGGAAATAACCCATGACTTCGATTGACTAAAACAGCGATTTCCATTTTCTTGAGTTCCTTATCCAGAAATGGCTTCATCGCATAAGCCAGAGTTTTACCAGTATTCAGCACATCATCGACCAAAATCAGAGTTTTTCCAGTCAAATCAATTTCCTTCGAAAGCTCAATCTCAGACAATGCCACATCTGCCTTATTCAGTTTAACGTCAATTTTTTCGATTTTCAGTGGAGAAATTGAAGCCAATTCTTTGGCAAGCAAATCAGCCAACGTCATACCCATTCCAGAGATTCCTGCGAAAACAACGCCCACAGCACTGTGATTTCGTTCGTAAATCTCAAACGCCATTCGGGTGATTTTTTTCTTGATTTGCTGATGGTTGAGTACTTCGCTCATGTTTGTTTTTCGAAAATGAAAATTAGGCCAATTCTCTTTGGATTCAAAATACGCAATGCCTTAACGGAAACTATCCTCCTCATTTAGAATATTCAGATAGCTCTGATATCGGTAGGGATGAATATATCCTTCCTCCAATTTTTTGATGACGACACATCCCGGCTCATTCACGTGTTGACAATTATTGTACTTGCATTGCCCCAAGTATCTCCTCATTTCAGGAAAAAAATGTGAAAGTTCATGATCCTCAATATCCAAAATTCCGAATTCTTTGATCCCAGGCGTATCGATCAAATCTCCTCCTCCCGGAATAGTGAATAGCTCCGCAAAAGTAGTCGTGTGAACGCCTTTAGTAGAGTAAGTTGAAATCTCTTTGGTCCCCTGCTCCGCATTTGGCACCAAGGCATTGAGCAAAGTAGATTTTCCAACACCTGAGTGACCTGCTATCAAACTGGACTTGCCTTGCAAATAAGGACGGAATTTCTCGAGGAGGTCCTCCTCTTTTAAAGCAGAAACCTCGAGGACTTGATAGCCCAGGGGTTCATAAATCTCATGAATATCCTGAAGCCATTCTTCCGCATCTTCACCTTCCAGTTGATCCATTTTATTCACAACAAGAATCGCAGGAATCCGGAAACTCTCCGTGCTGACCAGAAAGCGATCAATAAATCCCATTGAGGTCCGGGGATTTTTCATGGTAATCACCAAAATCGCCTGATCAAGATTACTGGCAATGATATGGGAAAAGTGTTGCTTTCGGGTTGACTTTCGGATCACATAATTTTCCCTTGGAAGGATCTCCGATATCACTGCAGTTTGCTGATTTTCCTCTTTTTCCAGTACCACCCAATCGCCAACTGCAATCGGGTTGGTCAGCTTAGTTTCTTCCTGCTTGAATTTACCTTTCAGCCGGGCTGAAAGGACTTCCTGATCTACCTGGACGATGTACCAACTTCCGGTGGATTTGATGACTCTTCCTTTCATTTCCTGAGCATTAGTTTAGTCACTTTTTCTATAATTTTCTCCGCAGCCCCAAGATTTGATTTTACCCAAAATTGAGCAGATTCAGCACTTTTTTTGTAAAAATCTTCCTGTTCCAATCGTTCAAATACTGCTTTCAACGCTTCCACATTTTCCACTTCAAATCCACAACCTTCCCGCTGACTTTGGGCTGCTTCCGGGAATTTTTCAGATTTTCTCAGCTTGCCAAAAATCACAGGAATCCCAAATCCAACTGGCTCGAGAATATTGTGCAGTCCCTTCCCAAATGCTCCGCCTACATACGCCACTCTGGCAAACTGAAACAGGGAACTCAGCATTCCGATATTGTCAATGAATAGAACATCAACAGTACTTTCCCGATTCCATTTCGAATATCTGGAAGATTCCAGGCTTATTGAATCGGCCCAATCCTTCATGGGTTGGGGACTTAAATCGTGGGGAGCGATGATCCAGCAATAATCTGGATGCGAGTTAATTAAAGGAATCAAAATCTGCATATCCTCTTCCCAAGCCGATCCCACGACTACGGCTGGCTTATTTCCGACCCATTTTTTGATATCTGGAAATTCCTTCGGACTCGAAGCCGTGGCCATTACCCGATCAAAACGTGTATCTCCGGCGACTTCAGCCTTTTCAAATCCGATCGAATTTAAAAGTTGAATGCTTTGCTGATTTTGAGTGAAAATGTAATCCAGCTGAAATAGAATCTTCCTGAAAAACCCGTCGGACCGGAAATAGATATGATCCGGCCGGAAAGAAGCAGAAACCAAAAAAACAGGAATTCCGGTAGCTTTCAAAGCCAGAATATGTTGCGGCCAAAGGTCGTATTTGACAAAAAAAACAAGCTCAGGATTCAATGTCTCCACAAACCGAACTGCCAAGCTTTTTCTATCCAGGGGCAAATACGTGATAAAATCCACATTAGGCTGAGTCTTTTTGATCACGTTGTCATACCCGGAAGGACTAAAGAAACTGACAGCGACCATTAGCTCAGGTCTTGATTTCTTCAACTCAGCAATAACAGGCCGGGCTTGTTCGTATTCTCCAAGTGAAGCAACATGAAACCAGGCAATGGGACCGGAATTGGTTTTTCGAAATTCGATGAGGTTTTGAAAAATTGATTTTCTCCCCTGTAGAAAATGGCGAATTTTTGGAATGAAAATTTCTGCCACAGGCAAAAGGACACTGAGTACAAATAAACCTAAACGGTAGAACCAATTCATTCTCCAAAAGTAGCCATTCAACCGGAAATCTTCATATTTGCAAAAACATTGAAAGACGGAGGTCTACTCAGGTGAAGTTTTTAATTTTTTTTCTCCAAAAAATCAAAATCGCCCGTGTAATTCATCTGAAAAATAGGTACTTTCAAAACTCCTGTTTGTTCCTTTTAACCCTTTTTTTCCAGAGTTTCGAGCAGTATGATTAAAGTTTTATTTGTTTGTCTTGGTAATATTTGTCGTTCACCTTTGGCTATGGCCATTTTTAATAAAAAGGTGTCTGACTCTGGTCTGCGCAATCAGTTCAAATCCGACAGTGCAGGCACTTCTGATTTTCATATCGGCGAGCTACCCGATGAGCGCACTCTTAAATGTGCCTTAAAGAATGGGCTTACCCTAAAGCACCGGGGAAGACAGGTGAACCGAACTGATTTCCGAGATTTCGATTACATCATTGCCATGGATGAAAATAACATTCGTAATCTGGATAATCTAAAAGTTCATTATGGATTTGCCAAAAAGGAAATCCATCTGATGCGTGATTTTGCTCCCGGTTCTGAAGGTCTTCCTGTTCCTGATCCATATTATGGAGGAGAGGAAGGTTTTGATGAGATATACACGATCCTTGATGAGGCCATGGATGGCTTCCTGATAAAAGTAAAAGAGACTCATCAACTCTATGTTTGATCAGAATGAGATATTTGAGCAAGTACTTTTTGAAAGCCTTGGACCTTTTGCCCAGCTGAAATCCGCTTCGTTAGTTGCTGCAGGCAACCACAATCAAGGCATCAGACTGGATAGTTCCGAGGGTATTTTTTTCCTCAAACTCAATTTCGATCACGAAAAAAACATCCTTCGAAAAGAAGCGGAAGGACTCGAAATCCTTCGAAAATCAACTTTCCTAAAAGTTCCGCAAACCTTCGGATCAGGTCGGATCGGAGATTACAATTACCTGCTTTCGGAGTTTATCCCGTCCGGCAGATATCAGTTGGATTATTGGGAAAACTTAGGAATTGGCCTCGCCCATTTGCACTTGACACACAGTAAAGAATTTGGATTGGGAAATGACAATTACATCGCTTCTCTCCAGCAGAAAAACCTGCAATGTGAAAGCTGGGTTGACTTTTTTATCGAGCAACGACTTGAGCCACTATTAGGAAAAGCCTATTTCGACAAGCTAATTCCGCTGGAATTCCTGAAAAAATTTCAGTCGATTTACTCCAGGATGGAATCAGTCTTCCCGAATGAAAAGCCCTCTCTTTTGCATGGAGACCTTTGGTCGGGAAATGTAATCAGCAACTCATCCGGCCAACCTTGCCTGATCGATCCGGCCATATATTTTGGTCATCGGGAAATGGATCTGGCTTTTAGCCGTCTCTTCGGAGGTTTTGACTCCAGATTTTACGATTCTTACGAGTCGATTTTACCATTGGAACCCGGCTTCGAAGCCCGAATGGGTATCTACAACCTCTATCCTTTGCTCGTCCACCTCAATCTTTTTGGCACCGCATACCTCCCCGGAATTGAGCGGATCATCAACCGATTTGTAAGGTAAAATCCCGTATGAAAGTTCTTATTCGCGCTGCCCGAGAAAGCGACGTTCCTGCAATTCTCGAAATCAATAATCACGAAATCCTCTACTCCACAGTCAACTACGACTTCGATCCCAAAACGTTGGACTGGCAGTTGGACTGGTTTAATCAAAAAATGAAAACCGGGTTTCCGGTTTTAGTAGCGGAGACAGAAGGAAAAGTTCTTGGATTTGCAACCTATGGCACATTCCGCGCTAAACCAGGATATAGATTCACCGTGGAGCATTCAGTTTATCTTTCGACAGAAGCTCGCGGAAAAGGTATCGGGAAACTCCTGATGATCGACCTGATTCAGATTGCCAAAAGCGCCGGATATCATACGATGATCGGCGGAGTCGATGGCTCAAATGCGCATAGCTACCGATTTCATGAAAAATTAGGCTTCCGGGAAGTGGCAAGATTTAAAGAAACAGCCAGGAAGTTTGATACCTGGCTGGATCTGATTTTTATGCAGTTGATGCTGGAGGAAACTTAGTAATCAGGAAAGCATCACTTTTTTACCTGTCTTCACCGCTTCGAAAATTGCATCGACGATCTTCATGTCCTTCCAACCTTCAATTCCATCCACGGGGACAATCGGCTTCTTTCCATCCAGAATAATAGCGGCCATTTCGTCCATCTGTACGGTTTGATGAGTCACATGGGGGATTTCAATTTCACCTTTATGGGTCTTCGCCTTGATTGGTCCGTAACCGGTTGAAGGCTGCATTTCTGCAAATCCTTTGGTTCCGTCGAGGTAAAATTTGTCCAGATTATTCAATGCATAAGTGGAAAGGCAGGAAGCAACTGCTCCACCGGGAAAGCCCATCTGGAACGTAATCGTCTCGTCAATTCCTTCTTTGAATTTAACCGGATCAGTTTTCACTTCTTGAGCAGTCACCCAAATCGGCTCTTCACCGATCATATATCGGGCACCATTGATGGAGTAAACTCCAATATCCATCATCGCTCCGCCTCCGGAAAGGACTGGATTCAATCTCCATTGCGTCGGATCTCCGATGATAAAGCCGCTTAATCCCTGAAAAAACAGCACTTTCCCAAATTCTCCTGCAGCTCTCATGCGGATGACTTCGAGCGTTTTGGGTTCGAAGTGCATTCTGTATCCCACCAGCAATTGAACACCGGCGGCTTTGCAGACCTTGACCATTTCTTCGGCATCGGCAGCATTGATAGAAAGTGGCTTCTCGCAAATCGCATGCTTTCCGGCATTGGCCACACCGATTACATTTTCTTTATGCAAGGCATTAGGAGTAGTCACATAGACTGCATCAATGTCCGGATTATTCTTGATTTGGGAGTAGTTCTGGTAGTTATAGCAATTTTTTGCGGGGATTCCGTATTTGGTTTGCCAAGCTTCTATTTTGGAAGGAGTGCCGGAGACAACTCCGACAAGTTTTGCCCGCTTGCAGGCTTGCATCGCATCTGCTACTCTGGTGCCGTAGCTACCGAGTCCCATGATGGCAACCCGAAGTGGTTTATCTTCCCGACCTGCGGAATTTGAAAAATCAGCCATGGCTGAAACTGAGTTGAATACCGGGAGACTTAAAGCTAACGCTGAAAGTCCGGCTTTTTGAAGGAAAATACGTCTTGGTTTCATAGGCATGGGTTGATTGTATTTGACTTACTCAAAATAGGCAAGAAAACTTGATTTTCACCCAAACAAGGCGAGGTTCTTACCTTTATCCTTGGACGGGGATACTCTGGTTTCAATAACTGAAGATCAGAAAAATTCAGACTCTTCAATTCCTTGAAAACTTCCCTTTCAACTTATTCGAACCTTCCGAACTACCTGAAAAGTATTTCGGGTAGTTTGCTCCAAAAGAACCTCGTAGCCTGAAAGATTACTCGAAATCGAAAGGGCATCGGGATGCAGGATCGTCAGCAATTCCAGGCCTTCATTGTAACGAACCTCAAATTCTCCCCTCATTTTCTCAATCAATTGCTCAAGTTTGAAAAGCTGAAAATCCATCACAATCGAAATACTGATCGCCGAAGTTTGAAGCATATTTACCCTTAGCTTCAGCAATTGGAGTTGCTCGTAGACGAGGTGAATATGCTTTTCCTCGATAAATGTAAAATCGGTCACCTTCAAACTGACTAAAATCTGGTCTTTCTTGAGCACGATCGTAGGGATAAAATTAGGCTCAGCAGCACCATGAATTTTGGTTCCGTCTGCTTCCGGATCGAGAAATGACTTTACATAAAGCGGGATTCCGGCGTTTGCAAGTGGTTTGATGGTTTTAGGATGGATGACGGAAGCACCGTAATAAGTCATTTCGGCAGCTTGCCTGTAGTCCAATTCAGTGAAAAGCTTTGTATCCGGAAAAATCTTGGGATCAGCATTCAGTACCCCGGGCACATCCTTCCAAATTGTAACCGAACCCGCATCAAGGCTAGTCGCCAAAATTGCCGCTGTAAAATCAGACCCTTCCCGTCCGAGGGTAGTCGGCCTTCCTTTTGTATCCGAGCCAATAAATCCTTGCGTGAGCACCGGAAATTTTTCAAGATTTGGCTTTAACTGATTTTGGCAATTCACTCGGGTTTTTGCGAAGTCAATTTTTGCGAAGCGAAAGTCGCTATTGGTACGGATTAATTCCCTGGCATCTTGCCAAAGGACAATCAAACCAAGCAGGCATAAATACTCCATCACAATTCGGGAGGAAATCAACTCACCGTATCCGACAATCCGATCGTAATACTCGTCGTAATTTTCTCTGGAAAGTGGCTTCGCTAAATCGTTTTTAAGTTGAATGAAATAGTTGTCAAGCTGAGCAAAAATAACGTGGTCTGTCGGAAAAAGTGATTCACAGATCTCCCGGTGATATTGTTTAAGAATTGCACAATTCTGAGAAAAATCTTCCCCTTCCAACTTCCTTGCTAAAATCCCTTCAAGGGAATTTGTGCTTTTTCCCATTGCTGAAACCACGATCACAAGATTATTTCGCAATCGATTACGCAAAATATCCGCAAGGTTTTTTAATGCAGCTGCATCTTTTACAGAAGCGCCGCCAAATTTGTAAACAATCGTTTTTGCCATAAGAAATATTTCCTAATTTTCGGAAGTATAAACCCAAATTTGCACTTTTCTAAGCTATGAAAATTCTACCCTATCAGCCGAACCATAGCGGCCTAGTCTACTCCGTCGGCACTACTCTGGACCGTTTTATCAAACTCAAACAAAGTGATTTTCCTTTCGCCTCCGGCGAGCTTTCACAACTTCTCCGGGATATTGCACTGGCTGCTAAGATAGTCAATCGGGAAACTAACCGCGCCGGCCTCGCAAATATTGGCGGAGCCTTTGGTCAAACCAATGTTCAAGGCGAAGAACAGCAAAAATTGGATGTAATTGCCAACATTCGATTCATGCGTGCCTTAAGCAAAGGTGGCGAAGTCTGCGCGATTGTCTCAGAGGAAGAAGATGCGGTGATTGACCTTCAAAACAGTTCAGGGAAATATGTGGTTGCGATTGACCCGCTGGACGGAAGTTCAAACATTGATGTGAATATCAGCATCGGGACGATTTTTTCCATTTACCGAAGGAAATCTCCAATCGGAAGTCCAATCCAGGAAGAAGACATCATGCAGCCAGGAACTGAGCAAGTGGCAGCGGGCTATGTACTTTATGGCTCGTCAACGATGCTCGTCTACACCACAGGTTGCGGAGTGAATGGCTTTACCTATGAAACTTCCCTGGGTGAATTTTTCCTTTCTCATCCAGGAATCCAAGCTCCTTCAAAAGGTGATATTTATTCAATAAATGAAGGATTGGAAAAAGAATGGGAATCTGGAATCAAAGCATACGTGGACCTTTGTAAGGATAGACGATATGCCGCAAGATATATTGGTTCTCTGGTGGCTGACTTTCACCGAAATCTCCTGAAAGGAGGGATTTACATTTACCCTGCAACCCGGAAAAACCCTTCGGGAAAATTACGCCTGCTATATGAAGCAAATGCATTGGCATTTATTGCCGAGCAATCTGGTGCAAAAGCTACTGACGGATTTCAAAGAATCATGGAAATTCAACCAAACTCATTGCATCAGCGGACACCTTTGCTGATCGGGTCAAAAGAAATGGTGGTTGAAGCTCAATCATTAATTGCCAATTCTATAGAGAAAATCACAGAATATAGCCATTGAGAAAAGTTTGGATTCATGTTTAGGTAAGTTGTCTTACATTTGTGACCTAAATTCAAAAGCTATGAAATCAATCAAACGCTATTTACCTATTGCCCTTTTAAGTGCCGGAGTTTCTATTTGGACCTCTTGCGGACCTCAGGGTGAGACAATCACGGAGGAAGCAATTGACACCACCTATTCGGTTCAAACTGAGAAACTTCTTATAAACGTAGACACGCTCTATTCAGAATTTGAAAATCCTTGGGGCATGACTTGGCTTGGGGATGCAAGAATGCTTGTAACGGAGAGAAAAGGTGAAATCCTGATTTTTAAGGATGATAAATTCACCGGAGAAAAAGTTCAGGGACTTCCTGCAGTTCATGCAGTAAATCAGGCTGGCCTATTGGATATCGCTGTTCATCCAAAGTATGCTGAAAATGGCTGGATTTACATCGCTTACGCGAAAAACTTCCCTGACAGCACAGCGGCAACAACTATCATGAGATTCAAACTGGAAGGTAATACAGCCGCACAGCAAGAAGAATTGATCGTAGCCGGTCCACCATGGAAAGGTGGAAGACACTTCGGTAGCCGAATCGTATTTGACAATGAGGGATACCTCTACTTCTCCAACGGTGACAAGGGCAATATCCCGATGAATGCTCAGGATCTTACCAATGCTCATGGCAAAATTCACAGAATCCATGACGATGGAAAAATCCCTACAGACAATCCATTTGTAAATACTCCCGGAGCTGTGCCTTCTATCTGGACTTACGGAAACAGAAACCCACAAGGCTTAGTCTTCGACAAAGCAAATAACAGACTTTGGGAAGTGGAACACGGTCCAATGGGCGGTGACGAACTTAACCTGATCGAAAAAGGCAAAAACTATGGTTGGCCGGTGATTTCCTACGGAATGAACTATGACGGAACCGTCCTGACTGAGATCACTGAAAAAGAAGGTATGGAGCAGCCGGTAACGTACTACGTGCCGTCTATCGCAACTTGCGGTTTGACACTCGTTACTTCTGACAAATACCCTGCATGGAAAGGAAATATCCTGATAGGAGCTTTGGCTAAAATGCACATCAACAGAGTGGAAATGAACGGAACTACCGCCGGAGCCAAAGAAATCATGCTTCAGGACATCGGTCGTGTACGTCAGGTTTCTGAAAGCCCTGATGGTTATATCTATGCAATCACCGAAGGCACAGGTCTTTTGGTGAAATTAATCCCAATCAGATAATCTGATTTAAAAGTTTTTAAAAGGCCTTCTGAGAAATCGGAAGGCCTTTTTTATGTCTTATGCCAATCCAGTGACAGGCTTTTATCGTACCTTTTTTAGACAAGAATTCACTTTCAAATTCTCAGAAACCTTTTGGCCATCCAAAAACAAAGAGAACTGAAGAACGTTGATATAGAGTGTTTTAACTTTGACCAAAGGAAATTTGGAATAGATTCCTTTTCAAATTCAGACTGCAATTAATACTTAGATTAACCTTTTTACTCCATGAAAACGACCAAATACTATTTATCAGTCTTGCTCTTTATCGGTATCGTATTCACTAGCAAATCCTGCACTCCAAAGGAAGAATCCCCGATCACGCCTGAAGTTGAATTCAATTTCACAACCCAGACAGAAAAGCTGGTTATCAAAGTAGATACCCTGCACACAGGTCTGCAAAATCCTTGGGGAATGACCTGGCTTCCGGATGGAAGAATGCTGATAACGGAGCGAAAAGGAGAAATTCTGATTTTTGAGGATGATAACTTTACCGGAGAGAAAGTAAATGGCCTTCCTGCAGTTTATGCAAACGGACAGGCTGGCCTGCTAGACATCACAGTTCATCCAAATTTTGCCCAAAATGGCTGGATTTATATTTCTTATGCGAAACCTGTTCCCGGAGGAGGAGCTACTTCAATTGCGCGGTTTAAGCTCAATG
This sequence comes from Algoriphagus sp., assembly GCA_029945945.1. Classification (GTDB taxonomy): domain Bacteria; phylum Bacteroidota; class Bacteroidia; order Cytophagales; family Cyclobacteriaceae; genus Algoriphagus. The sequence continues at coordinate 120,620 of JAQSDM010000012.1, forward strand.
GAAATACTGCCTCAGAATTTCAAGACCTGATTGTCACCACGCCTGCGTGGAACGGAGGCACCCATTATGGAAGCCGGATTATTTTTGACAATCAGGGTCTTCTCTATTTCACTAATGGCGAAAGAGGAAGCCAGGATAACGCACAAAACCTCTCCAATTCCCATGGAAAAATCCATCGAATCAAAGATGACGGCACCATCCCGGCTGACAATCCCTTCGTAAACACGCCCAATGCAGTGAAATCGATTTGGACCTATGGAAACAGAAATCCCCAGGGAATGATCTACGACAAAGCCAACAATCGAATCTGGGAAGTGGAGCATGGTCCTATGGGCGGTGACGAACTCAATCTGGTCGAGAAAGGAAAAAACTATGGCTGGCCGGTGATTACCTATGGCATGAATTACAATGGAACTCCAATTACCAACATCACGCAGAAAGAAGGAATGGAGCAACCAAAACACTATTGGGTTCCGTCGATAGCTACCTGCGGCATGATGCTGGTGACTTCTGATAAATACCCGGAATGGAAAGGTAATTTCCTGATTGCAGCACTTGCCAAACAACACATCTCACGAGTGGAAATGAACGGCACCAACTTTTCGAAGGAAGAAAAATTACTTCAAAATATCGGTCGGGTAAGACAGGTATCCGAAAGCCCCGATGGATACATTTATGCGATTACTGAAGGAACAGGATTGCTGGTGAAACTGATACCTGTGAAATAATCTATTAGAAAATAAAACGAAAAGGGCTTCTGATTTCTCAGAAGCCCTTTTCGTTATTGAAGTATCTGCAGTTCTAAAAACCGTCTAATAGCTTCTTTCCGAAATTGAATCATTTTGTTTTTCTACACAAAATCCACATCCACGTTAAACGGATATTTCATCAGAAATTGAAGAGCTTCCTCTATCTCCAAATCTCCAAAAAGTACTCGATAAAGATTCTCAGTGATCGGAGCTCTGAGATCGGTCGTCCCAAGAAATGCCTTGATGATTCTTACAGTATTGACTCCCTCTGCCACTTCGTCCATATCCGCCATGATCGTATCCAGGGAGTCTCCTTTTGCCAGTCGGTAGCCTACCGTGAAGTTGCGGGAATGGACTGAGTTGCAGGTCGCGACCAAATCCCCGATTCCAGCCAATCCGATTACAGACCGTACACTTCCACCCAATGCGTTGCTCAGGTGAACCATCTCCACCATTCCGCGGGAAATTAGTAGTCCTTTTGCGTTTTCACCCAAACCCAAACCTGCCAAAGCTCCGGCGGCTATGGCAATGATATTTTTCAAGACCCCGCTCAGCTCCACTCCGATGATATCCGAATTGCCATACACCTGAAACTTTTCAGATCTCAATAGCCTTTGACCCTCCAAAATCACCTCATTGTATTTGGAAGCAATCACAGTTGCGGCCGGCTGACCCTGAAGCAGTTCTTTTGATAAATTGGGACCGGCAAGACATCCCACCCGGACGGCAACAGTTTCCTTCAGGATCACCTCACTCATGGTGAGAATTTGGCTTCTCCTGATTTTGCTCACAGTCTCCAGAGTTTCTCCCGGATTAAGGTTTAAGCAAAGTCCTTTGGTCCCATGAATGATCAGATGATAAGGAAAAAGAAAAGGGGCGAACGTGCGAACGACATCCTGAAAACCTGATGAAGGCACCATGAAAAAGAGAATGTCGCAATTTTGACAGATATCCTCCGGATTGCCGGTAGCAACAATCCTCGGATTCAATTCCTTTCCCATAGCAGTATGAGCAGAATTGATTTCTTCTACTACTTCTTCTTTTCGGGCATAAACCATCACCGGATTCTTCTCTGCCAGCATATTGGCGATCGCAGTGCCAAAACTCCCCACCCCGACTACACCAATGGTTTTTTCTTTAGAAGAGTTTTTCGAGGGCATATCCGTCTAGTCTGTTATGATAAAAATAGAGCAAGCTCATGTCTTCGGTGACAATATCACCTTGCTTGTCCTTTAGCACCGGTCGTTTTGCATGGTACATTCCCACATTGTCCAATCCATGGTTAATCACTTTGTCCATATCCTGCAATAAGTGAGGTGCAATACCAATCATTCCCTGAGATTTCAATTCTTTGATTCGAGTCAGCACCATCTCGCAAGCCGCTTTAAACTCATCATAAGGGAGTACATTATCCTCTTCCGGCAACCTGAGTAAATCAAACAAATCCAGCTTTTGATTCCTTTTCTTGATCATTTCAAATGCGGTGAAGGAAACTAAATGCGAGCTAAAAACCCGGTTGATTTTGTGAAATTCCTCCACAATTCGCTTGCCGAGCATATTAGTATACTCTTCCTCTCGCTGTTGATCGATGGTGATTTTCCCCTGGGAAACAAAGTAATCCCGGGTATCTATGATTCTTCCTTTTTTATCAAGGCTGTTTCCGTCTTTATCTACATAATTGCCGAGCACGTCCATCGCCCGACCCACTGAGACGGAGATATCTGACCCTTTGGTAAAGAACTTGACCAGGAATTTGGAGATTTTATAGGAAGTAGAAAATTCATCGTTTTCTTTATAATAACGCTCCTGTCCTGTTATGCTAAGGTGATCTCGGATCAAACCCGGTGCTTCAAGCACAAAATGGTAGTTGATCGTGACCGGCACCACGAATATTTTTGCAGAAATCCCTTGTGAACCTGATTGATAATTTGCCCTTTGGGCTTCTATCGCAGTACTCAGCAAACCTAGTTTCAGTCTTGATTCGATCATTCCACTTCGTGAGCGAGTTCCTCCGGGAAAGAAAAGGCTATGACAGCCAAATTGGATGGCTTCTTTGGAATACGTCTTGAGCGTCTCCAGATACATCAGATTTTTCTTTCTTCGGTCCACTTTGTATGCCCCGAGAGCATTCATGAAATACGCGAAAATCGAAATATTAAAAAGATTGAGGCCTGCTCCGTAAATGAACGGAGGCAAACCTAAAACCGAAATAATCCAGCCAATCAAAATGCTGTCCAGGTTACTGAAATGTGTCGGGACCATCACGATTGTTCCTTTGGTCGCAAGATCTCTGAGCTGATCAGTTTCACCAGTAATCTGGATTTTATCCTGAAGAGAATATTGGGTACTAAAGATGGATCGAAAACCTTTTACCCGCGCAGCGTTGAGCAATCTGGAAAACCCAAATTGTACCACACTTCGGGTAAACTTGTAGTGGGTATGCTTGAAATTACTGGCGATTTCCTCTGCGTACCTGGAAGTAATTCTGTGAAGGACTGATTTGTATTCTTGAAGTCGACTGGCCTTTGTAAGACCAGTTTCAGAATTCACCTGAAGCAAAGAGTTTTTTACCTCTCCCCAAAACTCATACTCATCATCCGGATCCACAGCCCATGGATTTTGCTTTATTCTGAGTTTTTCTCTGTAAAGAGTGGTCTCAAGTTCTTCCTTGAGGATATCGGGATTATTTCCTGTAAGATCTAATATTCGTTTTTCGGAGAGATCAGAGATTTTCTTGACGAATTCTTTCCGTTCCCGGGCCAGTTTCACCACAGGCCATTCGTTCTTGCTGGGCAAAATTGGTTCGTACCGATGCTTGATGTATTTCTCCTCCAAGTGGGATGCTGGTTTAAAAATCAGCTCAAAGATAATGAAAAAGACCTGTCCCGACTGAATTGCATGAAACGAGAAAGGCCTTAAGATTTAAGCCAAGGATTTGGATTGGGTGAATAATGCCACAACAGCTGAAGTAATTATCCCCATGATTGCTGCTCCGATAACGGACTGGACCATGTAGCTCTTCAAATTATAAAAAGCTTCCGCATCAGGCTGAGTCATTTTGCCTGAGCTGACTGCATATTCGATTACATTAGAAAAGTAATCCGGCGTAATCAGGGTGCTGGTGATGTATTGAGTAAGAGGACTAAAAAGAGCGATAATCAATGTAATAATCAGACCTGCCAGAAATCCCTTTTTATAGGTCATTCTTCCATGATAATAATTCTTCTTCTTGTCCAGTAGCGCAAAAATATAAATTGCAATAGCAGGTATAGCGAAAATATTAGTGTAGGTAGCATGGTCAGCGATCTTTTCATCATGCCAACCGAGGGCTTTTTCAAGTGCCATCCATGTGAGCGAAGTTACGAGGAAAATAAAAGCCCATTTAACTTCAATTTTAATGTTTTTCATGATATCCGGATTCAGGGTAAGGTGTAATTTTAAGTTATAAAAATTTAAGAAAACCTCAAAACGATTCCCCTCCTATACAGTTTCTATACCGGTACCAATGATTTCCTTGTCCAAGACCGAAAGGGTATTATTTTTACGACACCAAATACCTGATGAAAGCAGACCTTAAGCAAATCCAATCTCCCATCGAGTCCGAAATGGTTCAATTTGAACTGAAGTTTCGTGACTTTATGAAGAGTAAGGTCAAGTTGCTGGACCATATTACCAATTACATCGTAAAGCGAAAAGGCAAGCAAATGCGCCCGATGTTTGTCTTTCTGACTGCAGGTGTTTGCGGAGGAATCAACGATTCCACACACAGAGGAGCTGCCCTTATTGAGTTGCTACATACAGCCACGCTTGTCCACGATGACGTGGTGGATGATGCCAACTATCGGAGAGGATTTTTCTCAATCAATGCCCTTTGGAAAAATAAGATCGCAGTCCTTGTCGGGGATTATTTGCTCTCAAGAGGATTGCTTCTAAGTGTGGATAACGGAGATTTTCATCTGCTGAAAATCGTCTCAAATGCAGTGAAGGAAATGTCAGAAGGCGAGCTTTTGCAAATCGCAAAGGCAAGAAAGCTTGATATCACAGAAGATGTTTACTACACAATTATTCGTCAAAAAACTGCCAGCCTGATTGCATCTTGTTGCGCAGTAGGTGCCTCCAGCACCCAAAGTGATCCTGAAACGATCGCCAAAATGCGAGAGTTTGGAGAGAAAGTCGGAATGGCTTTTCAGATTAAGGATGATCTTTTTGACTATGGGGCTGACGAAATCGGGAAGCCTGTCGGAATCGACATCAAGGAAAAAAAGATGACTCTTCCCTTGATTTTTGCTTTACAAAAAGCCGATTGGCTTGAAAAAAAGAGAATCATTCACATGATCCGAAATCGAAGTGAAGAGAAAAAAGCGGTTAATGAGGTAATCGGGTTTGTGAAGAAAAGTGGTGGTCTTGAGTATGCTGAAACGGTAATGAACCGGTATTACCAGGAAGCCCTGGAAATTTTAAAAAGCTTTCCGGAATCCATCTATAAGACTTCTCTGGCTGATCTTGTGAGCTACACAATAGATCGAAAAAAATAATTTACTTTTTATAAAAAAATTGAATCCTCCTTATATAAATAAGTGAGGATTTTTTTGGCTAAACTTCTTAATTTTTGTAACTTATTAGTAGCCATAAGTAGCTTGAAAATCAGACTTATACACTATTTAATTTGAAGTTTAAAAGCAAAATAAACTGATAAATATCATGTTATCTAATTTCCCAGAATTAAAAACGGAGAGATTGGATCTTATTCAAATAAGACAATCTCATTTGGATGATTTTTTCAACTTATTCAAAGACGAAAGAGTAGCCAAATTTTATAACATCATCCCATTCAACGAAAAGAAAGAAGCTCAGCTCTATCTTGATTTATTTGAATTTAGGTTTAAAAGGAAAACTGGAATTCGTTGGGGCATTGCTTTGAAAGGGGAAGAAAGTATAATTGGAACGATTGGATTCAATAATTTTCAAAAGAATCACAGTGGAAATTTGGGTTTCGATTTACAATTTGAATATTGGAATAAAGGGTTAATTTCAGAAGCACTGAAAGAAATCATAAAATATGGATTTCAACAGTTGGAAATAAACAGAATGGAGGCAGACGTTCAGCTGGGTAATATTGGTTCTGAAAAAGTTCTCGAAAAATTAGGATTCAGGAAGGAAGGAATATTACGAGATTGGATGTATTGGAATGGGAATCATTATGATATGACCATGTTTTCCTTGCTGAAAAGGGATTTTGAATTTGAAAAATTGAAGGCAGACAATCCGTTTGATTCCAACCTGATTCGTGGTGGTTTCTTCCAGCGCTCCCAGTGAGCAGGGATTAATAGCCATATAAGGTTTGAGACGAACGAAAAGAAAAATGGCTTTCTAAATCAATGACAAGCATCTGCCATAGAAGATGCCTTCAAAAAAAATGTTCCTTTGGCTGTTCCAGAAAACTCTAAAAAATTGAACATAAAATTCCTGAAAGTTGGGGGCCCTTTATGCTTTATAAGCTCCACGATCCAAACCAATCCTATATTCTTCTTTACACTTTTGGGGATTTTTTCAGGTTTTTTTATTCACTTTTAGAAGCTAGGCAAGAAAAAATCTCTCTTTTAAAAACCGATCCTGATTTAAAGACTCATCTATTTTCTAAAACATTTACTGCTTTTACAAACCTACGATTGTAACCGGGGTGTTTTAAGCTTGAAATGATAACCTTCATTTCTTTGCTTGAAGAAGCGTGGATAAAATCACTTTCCATCCCATTTGCATTGGTTACTATCCCTACATGCCCTATTTCATTTCTGGTAGGACTTAAAAAAACCAGGATATCTCCCTTTTTTACGTTTTCAATGGAGACTTCTTTCCCAAAATTGGCAAACTGGGAGGAGCTTCGAGGGACTTCAATGTCAAAATTCTGAAAAACAAAGTAAACAAATCCTGAGCAGTCAAATGCTTCCTTACTACAAGCTCCATAAACATAAGGTGTTCCTAATAATTCCATTCCGAAGCTCTCAATACTGTCCCTCAAAGGCATATTGATTCTAATAGTATTTATCGGTTCGGCATTTGTTACAGCTTCTGCTCTTGTCGGCACACTCTCAACTTCTTTCGACGTACCAAATGCCAGGATGGCCAAAGAAATTGTCGAGAAACAAAGGAGGATTACAATTTTGAAGAGATTCTTGTTTTTTGAGATCATTTAAATACTAATTACACGAACTTGTTAAGATCGCAATATCCATAATTCATGGGTTAGGCCGATTAGGATTTAATGGTCACGACCCTTTTTGGTAAATTTTACTGAATAGCCACAAGGCCATAATCGTTCCTAAATTTCAAAATAGCTTGATCCAATTCAAATTTCGGGTTAAAAATCAATTTTGGTCTTATCTTTTACCCTGCTTAGACTTCTAAATCCTTTAAACATGCATAAGATTTTAGGGACCCTTTTAATTTTTTTCGGCATACTCTCTTCCTGCTTTGCACAAGTATATTCCATTCCCGAAGTCACAAAACGGATCGTTTTCCTCGGTAACAGCATTACCTACCAAGGGAAATTCATCTCTTATATCGACGCTTATTTGACGCTCCGTTATCCGGAAAAAAACCTGGAGATCATCAATGCTGGATTACCAAGCGAAACAGTATCGGGCCTTTCTGAACCCAATCATGCCGATGGAAAATTCCCTAGACCCGATCTCCGTGAGCGTCTCCAGCGGGTTTTAGACAGCCTGAATCCGGATTTGGTGATCGCCAATTACGGTATGAACGATGGTATTTACTTGCCATTTGACGAAGGTCGCTTTGACAAATTCAAAGCCGGAATGGAATGGACACACAGCACTATCGGAAATTCAGGAGCTGCTATGATTAACGTGACCCCACCCATCTACGACGAAAAGAAGGGAGCCGCTTATGCCAACGTGCTCGACCTCTATTCAGATTGGTTGGTAAGCTGCCGCTATACTCAAAATTGGGAGGTAATAGACCTTCACTGGCCCATGAAAAAACACCAGGAAGACCGACGTCTGCTTGACCCCGATTTTGCTTTTGCAAAAGACGGGATTCACCCGAATGACCAGGGGCATTTCATCATGGCCAAGGAAATTCTTTTAGGGCTTGGTGAACAAGTAGAAGAAGCGGAGACTATTGAGGAACTTCTATCAGCTTTTCCCCAAGGCATGCAGATTCTCTCGCTGATCGAACAGCGCCAGGAAATCCTGAAACTAGCGTGGCTAAGTCAAACAGGGCATCAACGACCGGGAATTCCAGATGGCCTGCCGCTGCCTGAAGCGGAACAAAGGGTGGCAAAGATCAATTTGGAAATTCAATCTATCCTTCTTGAAAACAAGTAATTTTATTTTCCTCAGAATTCCTGCTTATAATTCAAAGATGCTCTTGGATCCAGATTGGCAAATCCTGTTTAATGATCCAGCCCAGCCAGATAAGCTTTAAACTCCCCAAATCCTTTCCCCATGGGGATCACTTTCTTCTCACCTTTCAAGAACCTGCTCAGTCGCTCCGGCAAAACCACTTTTGCCCCCAACGCTTTTTCTACCACATCTCTGAACTTACCCGGATGGGCAGTTTCCAGGAATACTCCCAGATATCCTGGATTTTTGCTCCTGAAATCAAGCAATCCCAGATAACCAACAGCCCCATGCGGATCAAGGATATAACCTTGCTTCTTCACTTTTTGAATTGCCTCAATGGTCTTCTCATCATCGTAGAAAAATCCATCCACATTCACTTTCAGCATACCTTCATTGCCTCCGTAAAGTGCGAGTAAACGTGGAAAATTGCTGGGATTGCCCACGTCCATGCTGTTTGAAACTGTCTGAATGGAAGCCATTGACTTGAACTCTGATCCGGCCAAAAACTCCGGAACCACCTTGTTCAGATTAGTTGCTGCCACAAAATGATCGATCGGCAAACCCATTCTCTGAGCTAAAATTCCAGCTGCCAGATTTCCAAAATTCCCGCTTGGAACGGAGAAAACGATTTTCTTACTCGTTTTTGGAAGCCTCGAAAATGCATAGAAATAATACAAAGCCTGCGGAATCCAGCGTGCGATGTTGATGGAATTCGCGGAAGTCAACAGCAAATTCTTATTCAGTTCTGCATCCAAAAACGCTTCCTTTACCATGCGCTGACAATCGTCAAAAACCCCGTCCACTTCAATTGAAGTGATGTTTTGACCCAATGTAGTAAACTGCTTTTCCTGAAGTTCACTGACTTTTCCCTTCGGAAAAAGGATGATAACCTCCACTCCTTCCACGCCCAAAAATCCATTGGCCACCGCACTTCCTGTATCTCCGGAAGTGGCAACCAGCACTCTGACTTTCTTGGCCGAATCTTCCAACAGCAAACTCATCAGCTTGGAACAAAAGCGTGCACCAAAATCTTTGAATGCCAGCGTCGGTCCATGAAAAAGCTCCAGACTATAGATATCATCCTCCACTTTCACCAGCGGAGCATCAAAAACCAGCGTATGATCTACCAGATTTTTGATTTGGTCTTGGGTCAAATCTTCTGAAAAAAGAGCCCCTATTACCTCGTAACCAATTTCTCTAAAACTCATTTCAGGGAATTTTGCAAGGAGTTTTGGCGCCAGTTGAGGAATCACAATCGGCATGTACAAACCCTGATCCGGCGCAAGACCTTTGATCACTGCTTCAGCCAATCCCACCTGATGCTCCGAATTATTGGTACTGTAAAATTTCATGTGTTTATAATTGTTTTTTCGCGGTCACATGGAATGCCCAAGATAATCATCTCCCTGTGTGGAGAGTTTTTCTCATGGGCATTTCATCTTTTCTGTTTTTTTAATCGATTAGGTATGCTCCCTTGGTATTGATCTCCGAGAAATACACATCCACTCCAAGTCCGACTTTTTGATAGATATCCTCAGCAGCTTTTCGAATTTCTTCTGCTTTTTCTGAGCCTTTAGAAAGGGCAAAAAGAGTTGGGCCAGAACCTGAAATCCCCATTCCCAAAGCACCGATTGATTTCAAAGCTTCTCTCATTTCATAAAAGCCCGGAATCAAAACTGCCCGATATGGCTCCGCAATCACGTCTTTCAACGAACGGGAAATCAAATCAAAATCTTCCTGATACAAGCCTGCAATAAATCCGGCAACATTACCCGACTGAATAGTCGAATGCTTCAGCGAGATCTGATCTCTCAGCACGCTTCTGGAATCGGAGGTTTTCAACTCAAAATGGGGATGCAAAAGCGCACAATACAATCCGTCCGGTACATGAAGTTTGATCACATCCAAGGGGTGATAATCCCTGATCAGCACAAATCCTCCCAATAAACTTGGCGCCACATTGTCTGCATGACCTGCTCCGCATGCGGCTTTTTCTGCAGCTATCGCAAAAGGAAGCAAAGCTTTCTTCTCAAACGGATCGCCCAAAAGCCTATTTGCTGCAACCAAAGCGGCTACGGCACTTGCGGCACTGGAGCCCATTCCTGAACCAAGCGGAAGTCCTTTTTTAAGATAAATATCCATTCCAACCTGCTCTCCATATTCATCAAGCATCGCCTGAATAGCTACAGCGCAGGTGTTTTTTTCAACTTCATAGGGCAATCTTCCCTCGTCTCCTTCGATGGAAACTACGGTCAGACCCGGCTCATCCTTTCGGACAAGCTCGACCGTATCGCCCATAGCATCAATGGCAAACCCGAGGATGTCAAACCCACAGGACACATTGGCGACAGTTGCCGGAGCAAAAGCTTTGACCGACTTCATTATTCCCGGGTGTAATTACCGATTCGGATCACGTCTGCGAAAACTCCAGCTGCTGTCACGTCTGCTCCGGCACCAGGACCACGAATGATCATAGGTCTGTCATGATAGCGCTCAGTAGTCAGCAAAATCATGTTATCACTTCCCTGCAATCCGCTGAATGGATGTGCAATCGGCAAGGAATTTAAACCTACAGTGGCTTTTCCGTTTTCAAGTGTTGCCATGAATCGGAGTTTTTCACCCTTGGCTCCAGCCTTGGCAAGCAAATCCGCAAATTCCTGGTCGTGGCCTTGAAGCTTCTGGAAAAATTCCTCCACTGAGGCTGCTTTCTTACAATCTTCCGGAACCATACTCTGAATCGTGATCGAATCAAACTCAAGTTCCTGCTCCGCTTCTCTTCCGAGAATCAGAATTTTTCTTGCTACGTCCATTCCGCTGAGATCGTCTCTTGGGTCCGGCTCGGTATAGCCTTTTTCTTTTGCCACTTTCACTACTTCTGAGAATGGCTCCCCGTTTTCCAGTTCTGAAAAAATAAAATTCATCGATCCGCTGAGAACAGCCTGAATCCTGATCACGCGATCACCACTCAACATCAAATCCTGAAGTGTATTGATTACAGGAAGACCGGCGGCCACGTTGGTTTCGTACAGGAATTTTACTCCTCGCTTTTTCGCCAATTTTTTCAAAGCCTTGTATTGCTCCATCGACCCGGAATTTGCCTTTTTATTGGGAGTGACGATGGCAACTTTTGCTTCCAGAATTCTGAAATACGCATCTGCCACTTCCTGACTTGCGGTGCAATCCACAAAAACCGAGTTGGAGAAGTTCATGTCCTCCATGGTCTGAATGAATTTCTCCAGATCCATTTTTGGATCCGCATCATTTAGCTGATGAGGGTTTTTAAGGTCAAATCCATCTTCATGAAATGCCATGAAACGGCTATTTGCCAGTCCGTGAATCTGAATATCAAGTTCGCTTTCACCGCGAAGTTTGCGCTGCTGATTTGCAATCATTTTGATCAAAGCCTGACCGATCAGTCCGGTACCCACCAGGAATACGTGGAGAACTTTGGTTTCGGAAAGGAAAAATGCCTCGTGCAAAGCATTGAGTGCCTTTTGCAAATCAGGCTGAGGGATCACAGCTGAGATATTCAATTCCGAACTTCCCTGTGCAATTGCCGCCACGTTGATGTTATTGCGGCCGAGTGCACGGAACATTCGTCCTGAAGCTCCGGGGTTTGATTTCATGTTTTCCCCCACCACAGCCACTGTTGCCAGATTGTGAAGAAGAATCACCTGATCCATCTCACCGGATTTGATCTCGTAATAGAACTCTTTTTCCACCGCTTCTTTGGCGGCGTGAGCTTCATGGGTTTTGATGGCAAGACAGATGCTGTGCTCAGACGAAGCCTGAGAAATCAGCAAAATATTGACTTTTGCCTCAGCCAGAGCCTTGAAAACTCGGCTACTTGCCCCGACGGAATCCATCAATCCAGCACCCTGAACAGTAACAATGGAAATGTTTGACATCGAACTGATTCCCTTGATCAATGCACCATGGCTTACTTCGCCATTGATGAGTGTACCTGGATTTTCGGGTTCGAATGTGTTTTTGATGTAAATCGGAATAGATTTCTTCATCGCCGGCTGCATAGTCGCCGGAAAAATGACTTTGGCACCAAAGTGAGAAAGCTCCATCGCCTCATTATAACTCAACTGAGGAATAGTGAATGCAGTGTAAACCAGCTTCGGATCGGAAGTCAAAACTCCCGACACATCAGTCCAAATCTCCAGATCTTCAGCATCGAGCGCAGCTGCAAAAATCGCAGCCGTATAATCCGAGCCAGACCTTCCCAAGGTGGTGGTTTCGCCTTTGGCAGTCGAAGCGATGAACCCGGTAATGACTTTTACTCCGTCATGCTTTTGAAAATATTCTTTGATCTGAGCATTGGTCACTTCGAAATCAACCCTGGCCTGTCCGAATCGATCGTTGGTACGAATGACTTCTCTTGTATCCAGAAATTGAGTTTTAATTCCATGACCCAATAGAGATTCTGAAAGCATAAAAGAGGAAAGTCGCTCACCAAAACTCGCTACATAATCAAGGGTACGTGCGGAATTCTCTTTGATCAGATAGATTCCGTGAAAAAGGTCTTCCAATTCCTTGAATCGCACTTTCACAAAAGTCATCACAGTAGATTGATGCTGTACAGCGATCAGCTGACGTACCATGGTCAAATGCCTCTCTTCCAGCGACAACAGAAGGTCGCGGTATACTTCGTCACCTTCTCTTGCAAGTTGGGCTATTTTTAGAAGGCTTTCCGTCACTCCGCCAAAGGCAGAAAAAACGACGGCGATTTCATGCTGCCTAAGCTTATCCTGAATGATGGAAAAAACTCGTTTGATATTTTCGGGGTTCGCTACGGATGAACCACCAAACTTGATTATTTTCATAAATAATGAGGAAGAAAACAGATTTCTGGGAAAATGAAATTGACCTTAAATAGGCCATAGGGGCGAGCACTCGGGTATATTAACGGGAACGCCCCGTAAAGGTGGTGCACATCCATGTAGTCATAGAAAAAGTGGTGCAAGCGCCTGTACCCATCATTGGGACAAGGTTTTCAGAAGTAGAAATTTTCGCTGCAAATACCATAACTGGAGAATTGACAGGGCAATTTTACTGAGGAATTTCCATTATGCCAAACAAACTATTAGAGAATTTCGAAATATTTGGAATTTTCGTTACCGATTGTCTAAAAAATCTGGCTTTTGTTAGAAAGTCGATTTTTTCGATTTCGAAAAACTAATACCCTAAAAACCATTTTTCATCGAATCCGAAAACTTTCAGTAAATCTAAAAATCGCTGCTATGAAACACGTAAAAATTCTTTCCCTGGGACTTTTGATCCTATTTTTCAGCAGCTGTGGCAGCACCGAAAAGCTGAATACAGGTAGCCTTTTGACTGGCAACACCTGGGAGCTTTCATCTTTGATGGGTGAGGATCCGGATTTGAATAAATTCCGGGATGGATTGCCTTCTCTTTCATTTTTGGATGGAGGAAAGTTGGCGGGATTTGCAGGCTGTAACAATTTCTCCGGAGGATTTTCTCTTGAAGGAAACTCAATCCAACTCGATCCGGGAGCGATGACCAGAAAAGCTTGTCAGGGAGGCGGGGAAGATGAATTTATCTCAGCTATGAGCAGGGTGAAAAACATAAAAGCAGGGAAAGATAAACTTACCCTGCTCGATGGTACAACTGAAATTATGACTTTGATTCCAAAATTGGAATAAACTCCGGATTTTAAATAATCTCTTCGATCGGGTGGTTTTTTCCCCGGAAATTCACCTGATCGTTTTTCTTTTTACCGAGTATCAATTGACCAAGTGGAGAGTTTTTACTCAATAAATAAACTTTCTTGTCTTCGACATTGATTTGACCCAGGCTCACTGCCAGCATAAACCAATCCGAGCCAAGCTTCACCATGCTTCCTTCCTGTACAGATGGAGCTGTTTCTTTGATAGCCTGCAGGCGTTGGATTTCATCTAGATCCACTTTGCTCTGCTTGATCTGCAGCTCCAAGGTCATCAAATCCTGAGTCATCATCTCACGACTCGTTTCAAACTTATCACCAGCGCTGCTTTTGGTTTCTTCCAGAATCCCATCAAGCATGGCACTTCTTTCTTCGTTGAGAAGTCTGTTTTTTTCTTTCAGCAGCGTCAATGCTGCCTGATAAACTTTTGTCTTTAATTCATTCATAAATTACTCAGTACAAGGTTCTTTGCGTCGTGTATCGATGATGTAGACTATTTTCCAGCCTTCAGCAGTTTTGACCAACTGGAAAGAATTGACTCCGCAATGACTGAAATTTCCGTTTACATAAAATCTATAAGGAGTCCAGGCAGATGCCATCGTCCCGTCTACTTTTATTTGATAATCCAGGATTCGCTCATCCAGTTGGGTTTCTGCCGGAGTGGTGGAAATTCGCTTCGCAAAATCAGCAACAGAATTACTTCCAACTTCACTTCCTTCAGGCTTCGCAATTACGGTATTCATAATCGCCTCCGGCGTGAAAGCTGCTGATACCTGATCTGCATTTTTCGCTCGCATCCCATCAAAAAGAGAAACGATTACTGCTTTTACTTCCTCTTCTTCTGACTGAGAAAATGCTGGAATACCAACCAAGAAGGAGAATAAGACTAAAAGGATGAGTTTACTTTTCATTTAAATTTTGTTTAAGACTCTCCGTAAAGTTTGAAAGTCATATTGCGCAGAGCCGGAGTATTCACCGCATAATGCATGGCTTCGGCAATGTCATTTGGGTTCACCCACTTGCTGAAATCGGCATCCGGCATACTTTTTCTGTTTTGTGGCGTATCTATAATACTCGGAACGAAAATATGCGAACGGATTGAAGTCTCTTTGGTTTCTTCGCCGATGATTTCTGCAAGTGTAATCACAAGTTTTTTACTCATTGCATAAGCCAAAACTCCCTGCGCATCCGCAGGTTGCAGCGCAGGCCTGGCTCCTACGAAAAGGAAAGTGCCTTTTTGCTGCTTTTTCATGATCGGCAAAAACCCTTTTACCAAGTGAAATGCGCTAAAGAAATTAAGCGTAAACATCTTTTCCAGGTCTTTTTGAAGGGTTACTTCAAGTGCTCCTGATACAAAGCCTCCCACAATAAGAGCAAGAGCGTCTACCTCGCCATATTGCAAATGGTATTCTTTGATAAATTCGCTTACTGCCTGCTCATCAGTTACATCCACTTCATAGACATCATCTGCCTCCTCTACCACTTCATCTTTGCCCGGGTGGGTCAAAGCAATTATATGGTAGCCTTCTCGCTTAAACTTCTCGACCACCGCCTGACCGAGATTTCCTGCTGCTCCGGTGATTATGATATTTCTAGTCATGATTATGAAAAATTGATCCCGATAATCGTTAAAATTAGCCTTAATTTTTCAATAAGGCATGAATCACCTCAAAACCAGTATTCAGAGTAAAGAAAATAAGAGAAAAAGAAACTTTGCCGCGAAGCTTCTTTTGCTGATTATTTTGGAATTCTTCTACGAAGGAGACACCATTTTAAGCCCCTTTCTGGTGCAATATTCCATTCTTTATAATGTTGTCAAAGCACTGATTTTCCTGCTTAGTGCAAATCTTTTAATCTCACTTGGAAGGATCATTACGCTAAGATTCTACCTTCAAAAAACAGATGACTCCAAGGTTCAGCCAAATTTCGTAATCGGGATAGACCGGATTTCAAGTATTCTGAATGTAAACGCCATCGTGATTTCATTCATGTTGGCCTTTGGAATCAAGCCTTTGGAGTTCTTGACCAGCATCACCATTGTGGCAGCGGCCATCGCTATTTTGACCAAGGATTTTATTTCCAATATCATCAATGGCCTGATCATCATGTTTTCGGATCAACTTGAGATTGGAGATAAAATCCATATTGGCAAAAGCACCGGGTTTATCCGGGATATCACGCTGAGTAATATCATCCTGAAAAATGATACGGGAGAAATTATCATCATCCCTAATTCCATGGTACTCGCTTCAGAAGTGATCAATTATTCCAAGAACAATACCCACCAAATGATTTTTGATACGGAGTTGCCCTATTCTACAGAATTACAATTGAGTGGTTTGGAAGAAAAATTAAACCAGGTTTTGACTTCATTTTCAGAGTATGTTTTCCTGGAAGGAGCTCAGCTGAATGTCCTCGAACGAAAAGCCGAAACTCTGCTGGTACGGTACCAATTTCCAATTAAATCCGGAGAAAAGGCCACAGAAATCCAGGTGAGAAAAGTAATCAACCAAGCCCTGATCGATTGGAGTCATGAAAAGCGAAAAGCCTAATTATTTTGATCTGGTCTATCAGGTAGTCCGGGAAATCCCGAGGGGTAGAGTCTGCTCTTACGGTATCATTGCAAATTATTTAGGCATAAAAAGCGGTGCCAGAATGGTCGGCTATGCTATGAATGCCGCCCATACAATGCCGGATGTACCTGCTCATCGAGTAGTAAATCGTCAGGGTTTATTAACAGGAAGACATCATTTTGCTACCCCTACCCTGATGCAGGAATTGCTGGAAAAAGAGGGGGTATTCGTGGAAAATGATCAGGTCAAAGACTTCGAAAAGATTTTTTGGAACCCGGAAACTGAGTTGAAAGTCTGATTACTTCCTTCTGATCAAAACCAATCCCAAGAACATCAACAAGCCATTCAGGATCAAAGCTTCAAAGCCAAATTTGTATCCCCAAAGTAATTTTTCGGAGTTTTGACTGATCAGAAATGTCAAAACCGGAGCTGAAACTGCCAAGAACGGAACCCATTTATCTTTCACCTGCCAGGTTGTAAAAAGTCCAAAAGCATATAATCCCAGCAATGGACCGTATGTATAGCCGGCAATGATAAACACCGAATTGATCACGCTCTCATCATTTATCCAGTAAAACATCAGGATCGCGAGAATCATGACAAGCGAGAAAGCAACGTGAACACGCTGACGAACCTTGACCCTCTGATCCGCCGGATACCGTCTGTCGATTTCGAGAAAATCAATGCAAAATGACGTCGTTAATGCAGTCAGTGTAGAATCCGCACTTGAATAAGCCGCAGCAATGATTCCGAGTACAAAGACAATTCCAGCAAAAGCTGAGAAATGCTCAGTTGCGAGAAGTGGAAAAAGCTCATCTGATCTGGTGGGAAGTGGAATTCCCTTGGTTTCAGCATAGAGATAAAGCATAATCCCAAGAGATAAAAACAGGATGTTTACAATCACCAGAATGATGGTAAACCAGAACATATTCTTCTGTGCATCCCCGATGTTTTTGCATGTCAGGTTCTTCTGCATCATGTCCTGATCCAGGCCGGTCATCACGATGGTAATAAAAGCTCCTGAGATAAATTGCTTGAAAAAGTTGGTTCCGTCTTTCCAGTCCCAATTGAAAATCTTCGAACGTGGATCCGAACTTACCGCTTCAAAATAGGCGGATATCCCATCAAAACTCAGTTCTTGCCCAATCAAAACAATAATGATAACCACCGCTGCAAGCATGAAAAAGGTCTGCAAAGTATCAGTCCATACGACTGTCTTAATTCCACCGCGGTGCGTATACACCCAAATCAACCCAACTGTAATCACGACCGAAACCCAGAAAGGTATTCCAAGGGAATCAAACAAAATCAACTGAAGTACAGCTGCAACCAGGAATACCCTCAGAGATGAACCCAACGTTCTGGAGAGAATAAAGAAAAAAGCTCCGGTCTTATAGGACCAAAATCCAAAACGATCTTCGAGATAGGAATAAATCGAAACTAAATTGAGGCGGTAATACAAAGGCAGGAGAACTTTGGCTATTGTGAAATACCCAACCGTATAACCCAAAACAACTTGGAAGTAATAGAAGTTAGAATTACCAACTTCGCCCGGAACTGAGATAAATGTGACACCGGAAAGTGATGCCCCAATCATGCCAAAAGCCACCAAAAACCACGGGGATTGACGATCGCCTGTAAAGAAAGTATCAGCAGAAATTTTTCTGGTGGTAAACCAGGAAATCAGAAATAAGAGTAAAAAATAAAAGCAAATGACAACAAGGACGACTTGGGGATTCATAAATGCGAATAGAGTGGGTCGCTAAGTTGTTCAATATTCTTAATTTTGCAAAATGAATGTATTGAATCCTACTAAACCATACTATGAAGAAGTTGAGGTACTCCTAGAGGAATTGCTCGATCAGGAGGCTTCAGATTTGGTTGTTTACAACGACGAAGTAAATACCTTCGACCACGTGATTAATGTCTTGATGAAAGTGTGCGAACACTCGCGAGAGCAAGCAGAGCAATGCACGCTGATCATCCATTACAAAGGTAAATGTGCTGTGAAAAAGGGCTCGTTCGAAGAATTGAAGCCCATGTGTGAAGCAATTCTTGATGCCGGGATTCAGGCCAATATAGTTTAACAACCCACTTGTGAATTTCCCTTCCAAACTTATTGAAGATGCCGTAACTGAGATTTCCCGATTGCCGGGAATCGGAAAAAAAACCGCGCTCAGGCTTGCCCTTCATTTACTTAAACAGCACGAAGCCAATACGGAGGCTTTAGCGCTTGCGATTACCAGGATGCGGACAGAGATTCGCTATTGCAAGAATTGTCATAACATTTCCGATGCAGAAGAATGCAGCATCTGCCTAAGTCACAGACGCGATCACTCCATCATTTGCGTGGTAGAGGATATCCGGGATGTGCTGGCAATCGAGAATACAAATCAGTTTCAGGGAAAATACCATGTCTTGGGAGGAGTTATTTCTCCGATTCAGGGCATTGGACCAGATGAGATCAAAATCGAATCGCTGATCTCCAGAGTGGAGCAAGCTCCTGCAGATGCTTCGATCCGGGAAATTATTTTGGCGCTAAGCGCGACGATGGAAGGAGATACAACAGCTTTCTATCTTGCGAAAAGACTAAAAGAAAAAGGGGTAAAAGTGAGCACAATCTCAAGAGGAATTCCTGTTGGGGGTGAATTGGAGTTTACTGACGAGGTTACCTTGGGCCGAAGCATCATGACTCGTATTAATTATTCCTGGGAGTAAGATTTTGTTTGTGCAGAATAAAGCGCTGTCTATATTTGCACTCCGTTTGGGGGATTAGCTCAGTTGGCTAGAGCACTACGCTGGCAGTGTAGGGGTCATCGGTTCGAATCCGATATTCTCCACGTAAAAGCTTCACAGAAATGTGGGGCTTTTTTGATTTCAAGCGGTTTGGAAAACAGGAGATAACCAGCACCTTTCAAAACTTCTTAAATTTCCCCTGCGTTTGAAATATTGTTTCAATTCGACTTTAATGCTTCAGCGATTTCTTTTCCTTCTATCCATTCTATTCATCACAGTTTCTTGTGAGCAAGAAAATCCTTGCGATGGATTTGAGCTGGGCAAGCCTTTTGAAATTCCTGCCGGAAAAACTGTAAAAAATTGCCTGGAAGACATTTCCATCACCATGCTACCTGTAGAATATGATTCAAGATGTCCTACTGGCGCCGTGTGTATTTGGGCAGGATATGCTCAAATTGAGTTGCTTTTTTCTTCACTAGGAAAAGAAGTATCAATAAGCTTGTCAACCGATCCCGGGCTAAGCAAGATCCCGAATAATGTCTCTGTGGAAGGCTATAGCTTTCAACTCCTTGAATTAAATCCATATCCCGCACTTGGCAGCACATCAAATTCTAAAGAGTATAAAGCCAAATTGCTGATAGAGTCAGTTTTACCCTGATTTTGATTAATTTCCCTCCGGAATAACTTTCCTGCTGGAAATTAAAATGCTAAAACGAACTCTACTCCTATTTGTCTTTTCGGCCTTTCTAAGTTCCTGTGCCTGCGACCCGGAAGACGTCGCTCAGGGTGCGATGTGGGGACTGGAAAAAATGATGGGTGAAGGATTTATGCCTTCAGAAGAAATCAGGGCTTTGGGCAAGTTTCAGGGTGTGAGCGTCAATCTCAGCCAATCAACCGCGGATGACGTCACTGAATCCACCATTTTCCTGAAACTTGAAAACGGCGATCCTTTGATTTTGGGAAATCAGCCTGAGGTTTTAGCACGAAAATGTGCAGAACTCTACATCAGGGATTTTCAAGACGCTCGTGCATATACTCTGATCACGGTTCAATTTGTCCAGACTGATCCTCGAAATCCAGAAAATTACGCCATGCAGGAATACACTTTTGAAACCAAAGATTTTTAACTCTTAAAAACCCAACTCATGAATCTTCCTCCTGAATTTCAAAAGCCACCCCAATCCCTCGGCGATTGGATTATCTCGGTCATCATCACCAAAATACCTCTGATAGGCCTGATCATGCTGATTGTGTGGGCGGTGGACAAGGACACTGAACCAAGCAAAGCAAATTGGGCGAAAGCGGAGTTGATCGTACAGCTCATCGGAATTGCGATTGTCATTTTTATTATTGCCGCGGTTGGTTTCACCTTTTTAACCCAATTTGGTGACGACATTGACTTGCCCGAATTTGAATAATGAAGTACAAAGCTATTTGCTCCGATATTGACGGCACATTGCTCAACTCGGAGAGAGATCTTTCTTTACGTTTAAAGCAAGTCATCAACTTGCTACCTTCCCAAGTCCCGGTGATTTTGGCGAGTTCCCGGATGCCGGATGCCATGAGGCATTTGCTCATAGATCTCAATCGTCCTTCAGAACCAATGATTGCTTACAACGGTGGTTTTGTCCTGGATGGATCTGGTAATGTTCTGGATTCTGTCAGCATACCATTGGATTTGGTTGCCAAAATCCTGGAAATGACCAAAAAAACCTCGATTCATGTGAGTTTATACCAGGGAGAAAATTGGTACGAATCTCAAAATGATTACTGGGCACAGCGGGAAATCAAAAACACCAAAGTCGAGCCAACCTGGAAAATCTCCGAAGATGTGCTGGACCTTTGGTCAAAAGACAATCTTGGGGCGCACAAAGTAATGTGTATGGGAGATTCACAAGAAATTTCCTGGCTGTTTGGAGAATTACATTTCGAGCATTCAGCCGACCTGCATCTCTATCGATCCAAGGATACCTACATCGAAATCGCTCCGAGAAAAATCTCAAAGGCCACCGCATTAAGGCTTGTTTTGGAAAAATGCTATGATTTTGGAATGGAGGATGTTGTCGCTTTCGGAGATAATTACAATGACATCGATCTCCTTCAATCAGTGGGATGGGGAGTGGCTGTCGAAAATGCCCGACCCGAAGTGAAAGCCGTCGCCAATGAAATCACGCTGCATCATAGAGAAGATGGAGTGGCAGTCACATTAGAAAGGATGAAGTCTGAAAGTTGAAGTGTGAAATTTTCAGACTTCAGCTTTCTTATTTCTGACTTATAAAATTCCAGATCCGTCTTCTACGTACTCAATCGCCTGAGTCAAAAAATCCTGAAAGGGTTTCATCCTCCGGAAACCATCCAAAGCAATATTGATGAAATTACCGGAATCTATATCCTGATCCGAAACGGGTGCAGAAAGAATGAAGCTTTTCAACTTGAGGTATTCGATGTGAGGATGATCTGCCGAATAATCGCGGGGACTGGTTTTGAGTTTTTCACCTTCGATTGCTTTGAAGACTTTCTGAACTTCAGGATCATGTTCGATTTTCTCAAGTTCCGACCCAGAGTAATCAATTTCCTTTCGAATCTTTTTTAACGTTTCAGCAATCGGCATCCAAATCCCTCCTGCCATAAATGAACTACCAGGCTGCACGTGCATGTAATAGCCCGGCCCTTCGGATTTCTTTCCTTTCGGAGAAAAATAAGCAGCAAAATTTGTCTTATAAGGGGCTTTGTTTGCAGAAAAGCGAACATCCCGATTTTGTCTGAAGACACAGTCTTTTGGCTGAAAAGTAGAAAGTGCAGGTTCCCAATCAGCTACTCCTTTGAGGATCACTGCCACATCTTCCATGAATTCCGCCTTTGAATCCAGGTACCATTTCTTATTCGCTTCCATCCAATCCCGGTGATTGTTTTCGGCAAGAGCAGTGAGAAAAGGGAGGTAAGGGCGCATTTTTTGAATTTAAAATGAAGAGTTAGAAATGATAAATTATTAACCGCCAGGATAATCACATGTTTCAAATAAAATCTACCAATCCCTCAAGCTTCATGCCTCTGCTTCCTTTGATCAGGATCAGATAATCCTCCAGCTTGCTGTCTTCCAGCCAATTTCGGAATGAAAAAGGATCAGGGAAATACAACGCTTTTGGAGCTTTTTCCAAAGCTGAAACGATCAGCGAACCGGTGAAGCAAACCTTGTCAATAGGATATTCACTCACGATTTCCCCAAGTCTCCGATGCTCAGCCTCGGCATGATCCCCAAGCTCAAACATATCTCCAAGGATAATCATCTTATACTTCTTGCCGGTCATCTCACCGAAAGTCCGGATTGCCACTTCCATGCTCGACGGATTGGCATTGTAGGCATCGAGGATGATCAGATTACTGCGCTTTTCGATCAACTGAGATCGCATATTGGAAGGACGGTAGGACACGATTCCCTCCACGGCTTTGTCCATGGGTACTCCGAAAAATTTCCCGACTGTAATCGCCGTCGCAATATTCCCAAAATTATACCCTCCGATCAGGGCAGTCAAATGGACTTCGTCCGAACCCTCCACGCTGAACCTCACAAATGGATCTGCTCCACGAAACGTTACTTCACAGAAATCCCCTTTCGCAGGATAGAGAATAGGCTTCTCGAAGCGCTTGATCATATTTGCTAAAATAGGATCCTGCGAATTGATAAAAACAGTCCCATTATTGGCACGCAAATGCTGATAAAGCTCGGTTTTGGTTTTCAAAACTCCTTCCGGGCCACCCATTCCTTCGAGGTGAGCTTTTCCGATGTTGGTAATAAAACCATGCGTTGGCTCCGCGATTTCGCAGAGTTCCTGAATATCTCCCTTCTTATTGGCTCCCATTTCCACGATCGCGATTTCGGCATCTTTTCCGATGGAAAGCAACGTCAAAGGCACTCCGATTTGGTTATTGAGATTGCCGACCGTGGCAACTGTTTTGAATTTCTGCTTTAAAACGGCATTCAGCAATTCTTTCGAAGTGGTTTTTCCGTTGGAACCCGTCAATCCGATGATCGGGATATTCAATTGGTGACGGTGATGATTTGCCAATTGCTGAAGCATCCGAAGCGAATCCTCTGCAATAAAATACCGATCATCGTCTTCAATAAAGTAGGCAGGATCATCGATCACCACGACAGAAGCGCCCATTTCCAAAGCTTTCGGCGCAAACTCATTCGCGTTAAAATTTGGCCCTTTTAGCGCAAAAAAGATATTTCCCGGATCGATCTTCCGTGTGTCGGTGCTTACGCCTGTGCTTTTGAGGAAAAGATGATAGAGGATTGAGACGTTCATCAGTGGTAATTTTTAATTCCCAAAATAAACGAATGATTCACATCTTTGAAGACGGTCAAACGTATTAATTTTAGGCATTGATTTGCTTTCTGACATGAATAAAATCCTGATTCTACTTTTTCTGACTTTAAGCTTTGGATCAAATGCCCAGGATATTTTTCGATTTGATCAAAGTCTGGAGATAAAAATTGACGGTATCACTGTCCCCAATCCATTTTCGGGAGGAATCAATTCATCCCAAATTCAAACTATCGACCTGACCGGAGATACTATCGAAGAATGGGTCATTTGGGATATCAATTCCAGACAAGTTTTGGTCTTTGGAAAAAGCGGGGAGAATTTCACCCACCTGCCTGAGTTGAGCTACCTTTTCCCGGAGGACATCAGCGGATTCCTGACTTTGGTTGACTTTGACCGGGATGGAAAAAAGGATCTCTTCACTTCCACTTCTTTGGGAATCAAAGCCTACAGAAATACTTCCATCGGAGAAAAGATTACCTGGCTTGTAGCTCAAAATTTTCTCCGACTCGATGGATCCTCCAATATTCAGGCGAATAATCTGGACACTCCTTTGATTCAGGATTTGGACGGTGACAGCGATCTTGATCTGGTGATTTTCAATTTCGCATCGGGGGACTTTCTGGAATTCTACAAAAACACATCCATCGAGCGCAGAGGCATTCCGGATGTGGATGGCTTTGCTTTTCCTTCTCCTTTCTGGGGAAATTTTGTTTTCTGTGGCTGCGAAGATTTTTCTTTTGGGATTACCTGCGAAGGAATTACAATCAAACCCGGCCTGCGTATCAATGAAAACGCCCGAATACAACATGCAGGAGGACATAGCATTCTATATCGGGATTTTAATGGAGACGGAATAAGCGATCTGGTTTTGGGTCGGGACGAGTGTAGTGTTCTATACTATTTACCCAATACAGGAACTGAGAAAAATCCGCTTTTCATTGAGTCATTCAAAGAAATCCCGGAATACGGTGCGTTGCCCGAGTTTCCATTATTCCACGTCGCCCAACTCATCGATGATAAACTAGTCGTGAGTTTAAATACCAATGAAACTTCAATTGAATACGGAATTGACTTTGCCAAATCCATCAAGAGAATCAGCCCAGGCGGAGTAATTGAACCCAATTTCCTCCAAAATCAACTCTTTGATCTCGGTGAAAATACCCGGCCATTTTTCACGGGAAATAAATTTGCCGGCGAACTCTGGCTTACAGTCAATGTAAAAGCAAATGAAAAAGTAACCGGACAAGCTTTTCGTCTGCCTTTCTCGGGATCAGAATTCCAGCTTACTGACCGCGATTGGTTGGAGTTTTCCAAACTGAATCTCCTCGACCTCCAACTCCTGGAATATACCGATATCGATAAAAAGAGCTATTTCATCGCCTCAGGAATTCGATACGAAAACTCCATTCCCAAGCAGGTTTTGATGAAGGCTGAAGCGAACGGCTTCGTTGATTTTTCTTTTTCAGGCCTAACGCTTCAGCGCGCAGATCATCTTGAATTTTTCACTTTTGAAAACAAAGATTATCTCCTGGTTGCCGGCCAAAACGGAAGTCTGGATCTCTATTCAGTGAATTTTGAGGTTTTCTCTGTCAGTTTAGAAAAGGAAAATTTTCTCGGATTTCAGGACAATCCCGCCAATCGAAACCTGGCAATTACGCTGGTGAACAAGGCTAAGCCCGATTTGTATGCGATTGATCAACGTGGAAAATTGATGTGGATCGAAAACTTCATGGAATCAGACCTTCGGAAAGACGTATTCATCCAAACTGAAGAAAGGGATTTCCTAACCCGATTTGGCCGAAACACCTGGCTTGAATCTGTCAATCCAAATTTTGACGAACCTGCTGATTTGATCCTCGGAACTCGCGGCGGTGGTGTGATTTATCTCCGGTCAGTTTTCGAAGAGAATCCGGCCGAGGGAGAGATTCAGGTAAAGATCTACCCGAATCCAAGTTCCGGACCCATCAAAGTGGTTTCCAGTCACGCGTCAACTCTTCGTCTGATCAATGCAATGGGACAAGTCATGAAGGAAAATATAGAAATACCCGCTAACCGGGAAATCGAAATACAAGCGGATTTTTTAGCGCCTGGACTTTACATTTTACAATTCGCTATCGATGGGAAGCCGAGTATTTCCCGCAAAGTCTGGATGCTCTAATTACAGGATTGGTTTTGACCTTCTGAGTCAAATGCGCTAGCTTTCGCGCAGAAATATAAATCCATGAAACATATCTATTTACTTGGAATACTGGGTCTTTTCCTCTTTTCCTGCTCGTCCGGTCCGGAAAATCCCGCCGACAAAGTATTTACCAATGGGGTCATTTACACCGTAGATGATCAAAACCCGAAAGTGGAAGCCGTTGCAGTAAAGGACGGTTTGATCCTTGCTGTAGGGACTACAGAAGAGATCCAAAAGTTTGTGGGAGAAGCGACTGAAGTCATCGATCTCCAGGGCAAAACCATGACCCCGGGACTGATCGAATCCCACGCTCACCTGATGGGAATCGGTTACAACAAGTTGGAAATCGATCTGATGTACGTCAAAACTTACGACGAACTGATCCAAAAAGTGGCAGAAGCAGCAGCCACCGCAAAACCGGGTGAATGGATCACAGGACGTGGCTGGCATCAGGACAAGTGGATTCAAATGCCTGACAAAACCGTCAAAGGTTTTCAAACTCATGATGAGCTGAGCGCCGTCACTCCAAACAATCCGGTTTATCTTGCGCATGCTTCCGGCCACGCATCTTTTGTCAATGAAAAGGCAATGGAACTAGCAGGCATCACTTCTTTGCGCAACGAAAACCCAACGCAGGAAGTGGAAGGCGGAGAAGTCCTTCGCGACGAATTGGGAAATCCAACAGGCGTTTTGGTGGAGAGAGCAAGCGCTTTAGTCGCAAGGTTAATTCCGGAAGAAACTCCCGAAAGAGCAGAAGAAGCCTTGACTTTGGCACTGAAAGAACTTGCCGAGAAAGGCATCACTTCCTTCCATGATGCAGGAAGCGGACAGGATGTGATTAATTTATTGGAGAAATTTAAAAAAGAGGGCAAGCTAACGGCAAGACAATACCTCATGCTTTCCGGTCGTCAGCCGGAGCTTTTGGAAGCCTGGTACAAAAAAGGCCCGATGATCGATCCTGATCACATGGTCACCGTTCGCTCGATTAAGTTGAACTGTGATGGTGCGTTGGGCCCTTGGGGTGCATGGTTATTGGAAGATTACAGCGACAAGCCCGGTCATAGAGGACATGAAACCTTGCCGATGTCTGTCGTGACGGAAGTTTCTGAAAAAGCGATTCCGCTTGGTTTCCAAGTTTGTGCACATGCAATCGGAGACCGTGCCAATCAGGAAATTCTGGACAGATTTGAGGCTGCTTTGGCAAAACACCCGGAGGCAAAAGATCACCGCTTCCGCATCGAACACGCACAACATTTGCATCCGGATGATATCCCGAGATTCGGAAAGTTAGGCGTAATCGCGGCCATGCAGGCAATTCACCTGAGTTCGGACAGACCATGGGCGATCGACAGATTGGGTGAAAAACGCATCATCGATGGCGCCTATGTTTGGCAATCTTTGATAAAATCAGGTGCAGTGGTGACCAATGGAACTGATGCTCCGGTGGAACCTGTGGATCCGATTCCTTCATTCTTCGCATCTGTTTCCAGAAAAACACTTCAAAATACACCCGAAGGAGGTTATGAAGCAGATCAAAAGATGACCCGTGAACAAGCACTGAAATCCTATACGTTGGACGGAGCTTTTGCCGAGTTCGAAGAAGATTTCAAAGGATCTATCGAAGTTGGAAAAGCAGCTGATTTCACCGTTTATGACAAAAATATCATGGAAATACCTGAAGCTGAAATCCTCGAAACTAAGGTGAAGATGACTGTGGTGGGCGGGAAAGTAGTTTACAAAGCGGATTGATTTTATTTATCAACAGACGACTGACCGCTGTCCAAAGCCTGTGGAATAGAACTTCAACCCTTTCTTAGAAATTTAATTGTAAAAGCCCCAAATCAGAAAAATTTGGGGCTTTTGTATTTTGCTCTTAAATAGAACTTAAACCTTGCTTTTTGTCCGCAAAGACCACTTATCAATAAAAAAATCCCATGGTCTGTGTCCTCATAGACCACCCATCAAAACTTCGGAATCCCAACAAAATACAGATCAAAACCTCCCAAACCTCCGGGGCGATTGGAAGAAAAGATCATCAACCGATTGGCAAAATCCGGATGATCAGAAACAACCGGTCGATATTCGTCAAATTCAGAATTGATCTTTGGACCAAAGTTGACTGGTTCAGTCCATCCATTAGCTGTTTTCTGAGAATAGTACAGGTCATAGCCTCCAAATCCTCCAGGTCGGTCGGAAGAGAATACCAGCAAATCCCCATAGACAAAAGGCATGTGGTCATTGGAGGAAGTGTTGAAATTCAGTTTTCGGATAGTTTTTGGTTTGGTATCGCCAAGAAACTGAATCGGACTTTTTCCAGAAGGAATATCTGTCTCGTAGATATCAAATTGACCGTCTTTGTCAGAAGTAAATACAAGCATCTCAGGTCGGGCAGGACTGGTCTCCATCCCTTTTTGGAAGTCTGCCCCATAAAAGCTAGGATACATCTCGCTGGTGGTCTGCTCTAAAATTTGGAAGCTTTGGGCAATTCTGGCGTTAGAAGAAAGGTTTTCCGGTTCTGCTAAAATAGAATACACTCCATTTATTTCCCGACTGAAAAGGAGCACCCGATTATTTTCACTTTCCAAAAAACTATAGGGGCCTTTTTCGTTGGCGGTGGACTCGGTTCTTCGGACCCAATCTCTGAAGGATTCAAACTCGCTGTCGAAAAGTATATTGCTTTTATTGACTGTAAGGATACCATCAGACTTATCCCAACTGAAATCCAAATAATTTAAAGCCAAGTTGAAATCACGGGTTTGAAAATTGGCTCTGTTGGTGGAAAACACCAACTTGACTTGATGACCTATAAATGGAATGTCAGAATTGATATCATCTGCTGTTGAATTAACTAACTGAAGATTCACTGGTTCTTCAGGAAATTGACCTGTTCTGAATTTATCTCGGCAGCCAAGAAGCGTAAATACCAAAAAAAGCAGATAGTAGATTTTGATCGATTTCATAAAAATTGATTTAAAACTTAGGTAAGAAAAAGAAATAAATCTTAAAAGCAACACTATTGCATCAATTATTCACCACTCACCCACTTTTTCAATTTACCTCCAAAAAATTCCGCTATTTTCCACTTTGAAAACTTTGTCGTGGTCAGTTTCCTCACAGACTACTTTAATATTGAATTACGTAATTCTCATCCCATGAAATCAAGTATGACGCAGACGTCACACGAAAGAATGATTATCGCCATGCTGAGATTCCATATGGCCTTTAAAATCAAATTATAATCATATGAAAAAACTCGTACTCTTGGTCTGGTTGATTTGCCTGACCGCCACTTTTGCGCTCGCGCAGGAGACCAAACCCATCGATTGGAAAGATATCCCGTCATGGAAATTCATGCCAAATGGAAGTTTTAAGGTTTCTCCGGATGGCCAATGGATCGCTTATGCAATTGTTGCCCTCGAGGGTGACGGTGAAATAATCCTCCAAAAAGCCAACGATGAAGCTTCCAAAAAGACTTTCGAAATCGGCTCCACCAATTTCGCTTCCATGGAATTTAGCGAAAACAGCCAATGGTTTGCTTTCAAGGAATATCCAAAATTCACCGAGAAAAAAACCAACGAGAAGGCCAAAGGCAAACCTCTCAAGGAGAAACTCACGCTGATGAAGCTCGGAACTGACACGAAGAAAACCTTCGAAAATGTTGGCGGTTTCACTTTCAATGGAGACGCATCCTCTCATCTTGCCTTGAATCTTTCCAAAGAAGGATCAAACGGAGATGCCAAAGGTTCGGATCTTTTGATCTATCATCTCAATTCTGAGAAAAAGCAAAACCTCGGCAACGTATTGGAATTTGCTTTCAACAAAGCCGGAACTTACCTCGCCTATACGGTCGATGCCGCCAATCAATCCGGCAACGGTGTCTATCTGATGAATGTCGCCAATAACTCTGTACAGATTTTGGACAGTGACGAGGCGAGCTACAAGTCAATCGTCTGGACCGAAAAAGGGGATGCTTTTGCTTCACTCAAAATGGTGAAAGACAAAAAATACAAGCAAGAGCTAGGCAAAGTCATCGGGGTTAAAAACCTGGCAAATCCTGCGGTAACGCTCTATGATCCTGCAAAAGATTCAACAGGTTTCTCCAAAGAATACACCATCAGCCCAAATCGCAGACCGATGTGGTCCGAAGATTTAACCCGACTTTTTTATGGCATCCATCCATTAGAGCTGGCTAAAAAAGAAGACCAAAAGAAAGCCGAAAACAAGGATTCCCTTGCAACGGTCGAGTCGATTAAAATCGCCAAAATTATGGCCGACACCACGATCAAATCGATCTCGGATCTTCAGAAAGCCATTGCAAAGCTTGATTCTGGAAAAGTAAAAACCAACGGAAAAGAGAACGAAGCCGACAAACCTGATATGACCATCTGGCATTGGCAAGACACTCGCCTTCAGTCCCGACAGCAAGTGCTGGAAAACATGGACAAAAACTTCAGCTTCTGGGCAATGTACGACCTGGCTTCCGCCAAGCATATTCCACTTCAGGACAGCACAATGCGGGACCTCAGCATCATGCCAAAAGAATTGTATGCCTTGGGTTCGGATCAGCAAACCTACGAACTTGACGGCAACCTGAACGGTCAGAGCTACCGCGATTACTTTGTGATCAACCTGAAGACAGGCGAGAAAAAGCCTCTTTTCACCAATTTCTATTTGCCTTCTTTTGCCTCAGCTCCAAGATCCTCTCCGGATGGCACCAAGTTGCTTTACGGAAAGGATGGTAATTTCTACGTCTATGATATTTCGACAGGCACATCTACAAACATGACCGCAAGTCTCCCGGTGAGTTTTGTCAATGTGGAAGATGACCATAATGTGGAAAAGCCACTTCAAAACTCCATCGGATGGAGCAGCGACAGCAAATATGTGCTGCTTCGCGATGGCTGGGATATCTGGCAGGTTCCGCTGGCAGTTAAAGAAAAACCTATCAATCTGACTCAAAATGGCCGAACTGAAAAGATCCGTTACCAATACAGATTCACCCTTGATCCTGAGGAAAAAGGAATCGACCTGAAGCAGGCTCAGTACTTCAGAACCTACGGCGAGTGGAACAAGAAAAGCGGAATTGCGCTCTTGAGTCCTGCAAAAACTGGCTTGGCCGCCGGTGCAAAAACCCTCGTTTGGGAAGATGCAAACATCGCTTCCCTTCAGAAAGCTGAAAAAGCACCGGTCTATTTCTTCAGCAAAGAGACTTTCACCGAGCCTTCTCAAATGTACCTGACAAATGCTGCTTTGGCTGCGCCAAAGAAGGTAACAGAAAGCGCGCCGGATGCGGCAAAATACAGTTGGTCAGCCGGAACCCGATTGATCGATTACATTTCAGACAAAGGCGATACCCTTCAAGGAGCTTTGTTTTTGCCGGCCGGATATGAGGAAGGCCAGAAATATCCAACCGTTGTTTACTATTACGAGAAGCTTTCACAGACCCGCCATAGCTGGGCCAATCCGGGCTTTAGCGGAACAGGCTGGAATCCGGGCGTCTACACCAGCAATGGTTTCGCAGTATTCATTCCGGACATCGTGTACACCATGGACGACCCGGGAATGTCGGCAGTTTGGTGTGTGATCCCTGGGGTGAAAGCTGCAATCGCAACCGGCGTGATTGACGAGAAAAATATCGGAATCCACGGTCACTCATGGGGAGGTTATCAGACTTCATTCCTGATTACCCAAACGAATATGTTCAAAGCCGCAGCCGCAGGTGCTCCGCTTACGAATATGATCTCGATGTATGACCTGATTTACTGGAATACAGGAAGCGGAAACATGTCAATTTTCGAAGCTTCTCAGGGAAGATTCAAAGGTGGACCTTGGGACAACTGGGAAGCTTACGAGCGAAACAGCCCTGTTTACCATGTGAAAAATGTGCAAACTCCTCTTCTGATGCTACACAATGACAAAGACGGCGCAGTCGATTTCACGCAGGGAATTGAGTATTACAATGCCCTGAGAAGATTGAAAAAGCCGGTGATCCTTGTTCAGTACAAAGGAGAAAACCACGGTCTGGGCAAGCTGGAAAACAGAAAAGACTACAGCGTGCGAATGATGGAATTTTTCAACCATCATCTGAAAGGCGCTGCTGCTCCCGGCTGGATGGTCAACGGTGTTGATCGCCTCAAACTGGGCGAGCATCTGGAAGAAAGAGCTTTCTGAAATTCGGATTTTTGATTTCGGATTTCAGATTTGAATCCATAGGTGAATGTGATGTGCCCCCAAGAAGGATCTAACTTTTTGGGGGCACATCTTTTTTCCACACAATTGACACATATCGTCGGGATATAAAATTCGATTTGATCTCCCCGAAAAAGAAATACCAATTTGAGTTGTTTAGGAAACCACCTCAGGAAGCCTGTGAGGCAGAATAAGGAAATTTAACTATTTCAGAAAGCCTTCAACTAAAGAGACCTTACCTTAATTCCTTTGAAAATCAGTACCTTTGGGCTCTTTCCAAACGATGGGAAGAGGATTATTTTTATTGAAAGAATTAAAATCATATGAAATCAAGCATGACTCAATCGTCACACAGAGGGATGATTATTCACCATGCGAGATTCCATGTGGCCTTAAAAAACAAAATATAAACACATGAAAAAAGTAGGAGTATTGGGATCGGGAGTTGTTGGCAGATCTCTGGCGGAAGGATTTGAAAAGCATGGCTACGAAGTGATGCTGGGTACTGGAAATCCAAGCAAACTCTCCGACTGGCAATCCGGGACAAATGGAAAAGTTGCAAGCTTTGAAAGAGCCGCAAGTTTTGGAGATTTGATTGTGCTTGCAGTGAAAGGTACAGCTGCTGCGAAAATAGTGGAGCAGGTGAAAGTAGGAATCAGCGGAAAAACAGTTTTGGATGTAACCAATCCACTAGCTGATGGAGTGGCGAAAGACGGAGTTCAGACTTATTTCACAGGACCGGATGAATCTCTGATGGAAAAACTTCAGGAATTAGTACCGGACGCATTTTTCGTGAAAGCATTCAATTGCGTTAACAGCAAGTTGATGGTCAATCCTCCAAAATCAAAAGCGGTAGTAATGAATATCTGCGGCAATGAAGATTCTGCAAAAAAAGAAGCAAAAGAAGTATTAACCCAATTTGGTTTCAAATCAAAAGACATGGGTGATGCTGCTGCAGCGAGGGAAATCGAGCTTGCTGCAATCGCTATTTAATTACTTGAAGCAGGTTTCATCTTGAATTCAGAAATATAAAATGAATCCCGACCGACAGGCCGGGATTTTTTTTAATTCCCGCTCACGTTCAGAAAACTATATCCCATCTGATCCAGGGTGATCAGGGCAGTTTTAGCTGAAAGTGCAATTTTTACATCCGGAGAAATCTGCTCTGGTTTGATATCATAAAAGCCAATATTTTGGCCACAGACATACAACTCAACACCGGCTTCTTTCAGTTTGGCAATCAGGTGTAACGTCGGATTTGGAATCCCATATTTCTCTTTGTAGGCCTCATCCGTCAATATGGAAAGGACGCTTTGAGCATGAATAACCGCCGCAACTTTCACTTTTTCCTGCGGAGCTCCATTCGCAACCAGCAAATTGAAAGTCCTGGCTACTTCTAGCAGCGCACCATTTACAGCGGAAGAATCTCTCATTTTATCATATATATCCAAGGCTACTTTGTATTCAATAGTCGGATCATATTTCAGCGCATTCGGTTCAATAGTGATCACTCCAACCCATGGACTAATGTCAATAATCGGGTAAATCATTTTCCCTTCGAGATGTGGAGGAAGACCTTCCTGAGCCATCAATAACCCGGTCTGAATTAAAAAAAGGAGTGAAAAGAAATACTTCTTCATAAAAGGTTGGTTAGAAATTGTATGCAAAAGATAGTGATAAAGTTAAACCAGATCGATCGCCTCAGAAAATCCGTGGCATCTTTGGAATTTTTTCAAAATCAGGCTCACTTTCAACAGATTTGAACGATTCTTATGCCATCTGTAAAAAACTAAGAAAACCAATTTTTCATATGGTTAAATTTGAATCCTGAACTTTGATTAAACTATCCTTCTGATAAACGGTCAAATGACAGAACCCAAACCTATACCTATGAAGTCTTTCTCTGCCATATTACTAGTTGGTTCCATCTTCCTTTTACCCTTCCTGGCATTTTCGCAGCAAAACCAGACAAAGGGAAAAATCAAAGGAACACTCCTCGATCAGACGACCAAAGAAGCCCTGCCTTTCGCTACAATCGGAGTTTATACGGAAAAAGACAGTCTTGTCGGTGGCGGGATATCCGATGAAGAAGGAA
The DNA here is from genome assembly GCA_029945945.1 of Algoriphagus sp. Classification (GTDB taxonomy): domain Bacteria; phylum Bacteroidota; class Bacteroidia; order Cytophagales; family Cyclobacteriaceae; genus Algoriphagus. Next base: position 154,528 of record JAQSDM010000012.1, read on the forward strand.
ATTATTCCGTCGATGTTCCTTATGGCCGATTCTATGCCTTGATCGAATTCATGGGATTTGAAGCAGTTAAATCAGATTTTTTCACACTTTCCAGGGAAAACTCTTCCCACGATCTGGGGGAAACAGGTCTCTCAGCAACTGCTGCAGATTTGAGTGAGGTGGTTGTTCAGGGTGAAAAAACCATCATGGAGCTTTCCCTGGATAAGAGGATTTTTAACGTAGGAAAAGACCTGGCTAACGCTGGTGGAAATGCTTCGGATATCCTGATGAATCTCCCTTCTGTATCCGTGGATCCACAGGGAAATGTTTCCCTCCGCGGTTCGACAAACGTGCGGATTCTGGTAGATGGAAAGCCTTCCGGATTGGTGAGTTTCAAAGGAAGCAGCGGACTTCGTCAGCTTCCTGCTAATCTTATCGAGCGAGTCGAAGTAATCACCAATCCATCCGCCCGATACGAAGCGGAAGGTATGGCCGGTGTGATCAACATCATTCTCAAAAAAGACAGCAGTCAGGGATTCAATGGTTCATTTGAAGTGGTAACCGGCTATCCAACCAACCTTGGATTTACGGCAAACCTCAACTATCGAAAGAATCGATTTAACTGGTTTATCAACTATGGAATTGCTTACCGTGATCAGCCTTATGTCGGTGAGATTTACCAGGAGGTTTATGACAATGACACGACTTTCATCATGCAGCAAACCACGGATGGAAATGTCCAAAGCATCAATAACAACATCAGGGGTGGTTTGGACTACTTTTTCAACGAAAAAAGTATCCTGACAGCATCCTATTTATGGAGAAGAAGCGACGCCCACAGAATCACAGACAACCGATACGAAGACTACATCAATACAAAGGATAATTTCCAAAGCTTCACTACAAGAAGACAGGACGAGACCGAGCAAGAACCAAACTCGGAGATCGTCGTCAGCTACAAGAAAAGCTTTGAGCAAAAAGGACACGAACTGACCACGGCTTTTACCTACCTGAATTATTGGGAAAACTCAGATCAAACGTACACCCAAAACACATTTACTCCGGAGGGGGTAGCAAAACCCGGCACAGAACTTCTTCAGACTTCGCTCAACGACGAATATGAAAACCAGTATCTGATTCAGTTGGATTATACGAAGCCTTTTGGCAAAGAGGGAAAACTGGAGTCTGGTTTCCGAACCAGCTTTCGCGAAATGAAAAATGATTACGTGGTTTCTGAATCTGATGAAAATGGCGTTTTAGAACCAATTCCCGGCCTCGACAACGTGTTCATTTACGATGAAAATATCCTTGCTGCCTATGGGATTTTCGGTAACAAAGTTGACAAACTCAGCTATCAGGCCGGACTTCGTGCAGAATACACGGATGTGAATACCATCCTGGAAGAAACAAATGAGGAAAATCCAAGAAGCTATACGAATCTGTTCCCGAGTGCTCACCTGACTTACAACGTCACGGATGAAAATGCTTTCCAGCTGAGTTATAGTCGCCGGGTACGTCGTCCGGTTTACAATGATCTTAGCCCCTATGTGACCCTTTCCGATTCCCGAAATTTCTTCAGTGGTAACCCTGACTTGAATCCGGAATACACAGATGCGTTGGAGTTGGGCCACATCAAATACTTCGAAAAAGGAACCCTGTTTTCGACTGTCTATTACAGAAGCACGATGGACAAGATTGACCGGATCAGAAGTGTCGATGAGGATGGAAACTCAATCACAAGGCCTTATAACCTGAATGGTGAAAATTCATTCGGCGTGGAATTCACCGGAGATTATCGTCCGACGACCTGGTGGAAACTGGATCTGGGTGTCAACTTCTTCCATGCAAACATAGACGGAACCAATATTCAGCCCGATTATGAGGCAAAGACTTATTCCTGGCTATTCCGTCAAACTTCCAGATTTACCCTGAAAAACGGAATGGATATTCAATTCCGGGCGAACTATGAAGCGAAGCAGAAAACTGCTCAGGGAATCAGAAAAGGCATTTTCTTCATGGATCTTTCTGTGGCCAAACGAATCATGAATCAAAGAGGTAACCTGGTACTGAACGTGACCGACATCCTGAACTCCAGAAGAAACAGATACATCATTGAGGGTGATAATTTCTTCACGGAAGGAGATTCTCAGTTCAACAGGAGGCAAATCAATTTGACCCTGAATTACAGGATCAAACAATAAATCCGCCTTTCCCAACAAAAGTCACAGATACTCCAATTATCGGTGATTAACTTTGAAAGTTACCGCCCCCCGCATCATGAGTAAGTACTTATTGCTAGTACTGTTAAACTTCGGTTTAGCAGCATCCATTTCTGCCCAAAAAATAAACGATGCCTATCGGCTTCCTATCACCAAAGCCTCTTCTGAGATTTTGATAGACGGAGCGATGGATGAGAAAGCATGGGCAGATGCTGCCGTGGCCACAGAATTTTTCATGATCACACCGATGGACACGAGTTTTGCCAAGGTGCGCACCGATGTGCGGATGAGTTACGACGAGGAAAATCTCTACCTGATCGTTGTCAATTATCACGGGATGGAAGGGCCTTACATGGTCGAATCCCTCAGAAGGGATTTCAGCTTTGGGAAAAATGATAACTTCCTCCTTTTCATGGATCCATTTGACGATCAGACCAACGGTTTTTCCTTCGGTGCAAATGCTGCAGGAGCTCAATGGGATGGCATCATGTACAATGGCGGAAGCATTGATTTAAGTTGGGACAATAAGTGGGTTTCCAAAGTCACCAACTACGAGGACAAATGGATTTTTGAGGCTTCCATACCTTTCAAGTCTATCCGCTACAAAAAAGGAATCACCGAATGGGGAATCAATTTCTCCCGTCTGGACCTGAAAACCACCGAAAAATCAGGCTGGGCACCTGTGCCTCGTCAGTTCCCTTCGGCATCTTTAGCATACACGGGCACGCTGGTTTGGGATAATCCTCCGCCGGAAGCAGGAGCCAATATTTCTGTAATTCCTTACGCACTCGGCGGAGTGAGCAGAGATTTTGAAGGTGGCGGAGATACCGAATACAAGAAAGAAGTCGGGCTTGATGCCAAAATTTCCCTGACCTCTTCCCTAAACTTGGATTTGACCATAAATCCGGACTTTTCGCAGGTGGAAGTGGACAGACAAGTGACCAATCTGGATCGTTTTGAGCTGTTTTTTCCGGAGCGAAGACAATTTTTTCTGGAAAATGGCGACCTCTTTGCAAGCTTTGGATACGCCACGATCAGACCGTTTTTCTCCCGAAGAATAGGTCTGGATGCTCCGATTCAATTTGGCGCAAGACTCAGCGGGAAAATCAACAAAGACTGGAGAATAGGTGCGATGAACATGCAAACCGGTGAAGTTTCGGAAAGCAGTCTTCCTTCCCAGAATTTCACCGTGGTGGCCCTGCAGAGACAAGTGGGAGCCCGCTCCAATATCGGTGCGATCTTCGTCAACAAACTTTCGCTCAATTACAATCCCGATCCGGAATCAGACAAACCTGTCTATTCTCAGTTCAACCGAAACCTGGGTTTGGAATACAACCTTGCTTCCTCCAATAACCTTTGGACAGGAAAGGCGATGGTGCTCCAAAGCTTTGGTCCGGACAATGTCGGAAATGGATTTGTCCACGCTGCCAACCTGAAATATGCGACCGGAAATCTTACCTGGAACTGGCAGCATGAGTATGTTTCCGAGAGTTACACGGCTGAAGTCGGGTACGTCCCAAGAAGAGGATATTACAAAATCGCCCCGACTGCAGGCTATCTCTTTTTCCCGAAAAGTGAAAAAATCCTGAGCCACGGGCCTACAGGAGGAACAACTTTCTTCTTCGACAAACATGGTGAGAAAACTGACAATACCACTTTTCTGGCTTATTCAGTAAAATGGCGAAGTCAAAGCACCTTGATGCTTTGGAGCGGATATGATTACATCAAGCTCCTTCGGCCATTTGACCCGACCAATTCCGGAAGCGAAACTTTGCCTGTCGGCTCGGAACATACCTGGTTTTCCTGGGGGACTGAGTATTTCTCCAAGCCTCAGAGTGTATTTACTTATGCTTTTTCGACCCGAATGGGCGGTTACTATGCTGGGGGAGATCGGTACTTCGTGAGCGGAGAGCTGGGCTATCGTTTTCAGCCCTATGTCGGAATCACGATGACTGCCAATTACAACCAAATCATGCTTCCGGAACCCTGGAATACGACAACCTATTGGCTGGTCGGACCACGAGTGGACGTGACGATGACGAATACGCTTTTCTTCACCGCCTTCGTGCAGTACAATGAGCAGATGAATAACATCAACCTGAACACCCGTTTTCAATGGAGGTTCAAGCCTGCTTCTGATATTTTCCTTGTCTACACGGACAATTACCTACCGGAGCCATTTAATGTGAAAAACAGGTCACTGGTGCTAAAATTCACCTATTGGTGGAATGTTTAAAGTAAGATTTGAGACGTGAGATTTAAGACATTAGATTAAAGCAAGGATCAAGAACGGAATTAGGAGTGTTGAGTGCAGATGGGAAATCAAAAAAAAAATGACTCCTAAACCACATTCACCTTTTGATTGACAAAAACAATTTTTATTCTGGACAGGGGTTATGAATCAGTTTATGGCACCAGCCATTGTCCTTTCCATTTTCCGTCTTTTTTGGTGAAAAGGATTTTCAAATGCTTCAATCCATTGAGCTGGAGCACTTCAAATGAGAGGGGAATAAATCGCAATACCGAAAAAGAGCTATCATCAATTTCCTCCGCCCAGTTGAAAGCTTCCTCCGGATTTGGGATTTCAGTCCCCGGAGCCAACACTGAATTGTAGGCCAATCGGGAATCTCCCAATACCCTTCCCCAGAAAGCATCGCTCACCAAATCCTGGTGGTGAATTTCAGCTTTTGCCTTCACCCTGATTTGCACCCGCTTTTCAGGATGATAAAAATGAAGTGTTGTCGATGGGTTTGCTCTCAGTTCACGGACTTTATCAGACCTGAAATCCGTGAAAACATACAAATCCAGTACTTTCTCAAACTCTCTGAGAATGACTGTCCTGACTTCAGGCCCATGTTCGCTCTGGGTTCCCAGATTGACAAAGCGAAAAGGATGACTGGTATCAAACCATCCAAGATTGAGTTCGTGAAGGACAGCTTTCCAGATTTTTTCGGGGGATTGGTCTTGAGTAAAAAGCATAAGGATTTGAAATTTTTAAAACTATCAAACAATTGTTTTGAAAACAAAATGGAAAAGCCCCGTCATTGTTTGACAGGGCTCATTCTAATTTTAGGTTTTTTTCTTTGGCACCAGAAAAGGAATCTTCTGATCAACCATGGCTTTCTCCAGGCCGTTGACTCCTTCCATCGCCTCGTTCACTTGAATTTTGACCTTTGCGTATTTTTCAAGCAAGTCCTTCGCTCGAAGCTTTTGGCCTTCTGTCACCGGAGGTTCGCCATCATTGATCGCTCCATAAATGTGCAGGAGATCTGCATCCAGTTTATTGGGAAAATTGATCACATCCTGAAAGGTTTTCTGCTGGGTTTGAATCAATTCTGCTTCTGCAGCATCCACGGATTTGACTACCTCAGCGGCCTGCTTATGCCATTCCGCAAACTCCTCTTTGTCCACCCGATCTTGCAGATCTTTAATCTGAGTTCTCAGACTTCTGAGGTTTCCTGCCATTTGACGCGTGTCAAGGATCGCTGCTCTCAGGGAAAGTAAGGTCTCGTGCTGCACCTGATAGTCCGAAGCAGTGGCAGTCCAGCGGGGATCCGCTTTGACCTCCAGTTCTTGGGAGATTTCCTGACCATCGTATTTTATAACCAGTAGATATTTTCCAGGAACTACCCGCTGAGCAGAAGACCCAATCCCGGAGAAAACTCCCTCCACACCCTCAAAGGACTCCATGCCCAAATCCCAATTCAATCGGTTCATGCCTGTTTTTTTCTCAATCTTTCCGATTTTGGCTTTTGAATCCGTCGTGTATTTTCTCAGGACGTTTCCTTCACCATCTCGAACTTCAGCTTCCAAAAGCAAAGAATCTTTACTGTCTTTCAGATAGTACATGGCCGAAAATCCAGGATAGGGATTTTGGCCCAGTTGCGGATTTTTTCCTCTCGAGGCGTAATCGCGGATTGCAGGCTCGGACTGATATAGATAGAAATTTGTCGCCGAAGCTTTTCCCAATTCATACAGAGGATTCAAATCATCCATCACCCAAAAAGCCCTTCCCGATGTAGCGACAATCAGGTCATTGTCCTGAATCATCAAGTCGTTGATGGGAACAACAGGCAGATTCAACTGAAACATTTCCCAGTTCTTACCCCCATTAAAAGAAATATAGAGACCTGTTTCCGTTCCCGCGTACAAGAGATCTTTTTGCTTGGGATCTTCCCGGACCACTCTGACGTGCGCTTCTTTCGCAAACCCATTTACCAAACGTGTCCAGGTCTTTCCATAATCTGCGGACTTAAAGACATGCGGGGTGAAATCATTGAATTTATAGCTGTTGAAGGCCACATAAACCGTTGCCGGATCATGGGGAGAAACTTCGATCTGATTGACCATCCCATCCGGCGTGTTTGGAATGGAGACGTTTGTCCAGCTTTTTCCACCGTCTTGGGTCACATGAAGCAGTCCATCATCTGCCCCTGCATATAGTACATCCGGGGTATACGGAGATTCTGCCAGGTATAGGATAGTATGGTAAACTTCTCCGCCGGCACCCTCATTGGTAATGGGGCCACCGCCCGGAATCAAATGGGTGCTGTCATTTTTTGTCAAGTCAGGTGAAACCTCTTCCCAGCTTAATCCTCTGTTTTTGGTTTTCAAAATCACATTTCCGGCATGATAAATCACGCTCGGATCGTGCTTGGAAGCAATAATTGGCGCATTCCAATTGAACCGGTACTTAACTTCTCCGGGATTTGAGGCAAGACCCTGATATGGGTAAGCCATCACATCTTTCTCCAGTTTGGTGGTACTGTTCCATTCGGTGATGATCCCCTGATAGCATCCTGAATAGATGTAAATGGGGTTTTCGGGATCGAACGCTGAATAGGCTGACTCACATCCTCCAACAGCATAAAAATCACTCCATCCAATTCCTGAACCATTAGCCCGGGAGGCAACTGAAACCGAGGAATTATCTTGCTGTCCTCCATAAATCCGGTAAGGATACTGTTTATCTACATTGACCCGGTAAAATTGTGCGGTAGGCTGATTGTCCTGACGGGACCAGTTTTTCCCTGCATCGATCGAGACATTGCCACCGCCATCATTTGCATTGACCATGTACTGAGGCTGTGCAGGATTGATCCATAGCTGGTGATTGTCTCCATGTCGGGAATTGAGGTCTGAGAAAGTTTTTCCCCCATCCTTGGATTCCACCAAAGGCGCGTTCATAATATAAACCGTTTCGGGTTCGGTCGGGTGCGCCAGAATATGCATGTAATACCAGGAACGAGCTCTGAGTAGGCGATCATCGTTAACCAATTTCCAGTTTTTCCCTGCATCGTTGGAGCGGTAAAGTCCGCCTTCTTCTGCTTCAATAATGGCCCAAACTGTGCTTGGGTTTGCTCTGGAAACCGAAATTCCGATTTTCCCCATTACACCTTTTGGAAGACCTTCGGAAAGCTTTTGCCAGGTCAGACCCATGTCTGTGGATTTATAAATTCCGCTTCCGGGACCTCCACTCTGGACTTTCCAGGGAAATCTCCGGTGATCCCAATAGGCTGCATAAATGATCCGTGGGTTATTCATATCCATACTCAAATCCGAAACACCGGAGTTTTCATCCACGTAGTGAACTTTGTTCCAGGTCGCTCCACCATCTTCTGAACGGAAAATCCCCCTCGCATCAGTCGCACCATAGGGACTTCCCTGTCCTCCAACTAAGAGGATGTCGGGGTTCGAAGGATGCACCACAATTCTTGAGATTTGACGGATTTGAGACAAACCCATATTCTTCCAGGTCTTGCCCGCATCGGTAGATTTGTAAACCCCGTCTCCGTGAGAAGTCATGACTCCCCGGACGGGCGCCTCGCCCATTCCTACATAGACCACGTTGGGATCGGATTCCGCTACCGCAATAGCTCCTACGGAAGCTGTCCCAAAGAAACCATCAGAGACATTGAACCAGCTTTCGCCGGCATCCGTCGTCTTCCAAACTCCTCCAACAGAACCTTGATAAAATGTCAGCGGCTCTTGCACCACTCCTGCCACAGCAGTAGCCCGCCCACCTCGAAAAGGTCCGACCAGTCGGAACTCCATGGCATTGTAAAGTGATGTATCGTAAGCAGCAGTTGCTTGAGGCGTGTCTTTCTTTTTTGATTTTTGAGAAAAGACGCTTTCGGGTGAAAAAAGTAAGACCATTCCCAGGACGAACGGGATGAGTTTTATTCGCATAATCGATTAGATTGTTGGTGCCAAGGAAGATACAAAAGGCAGTTAAAACTTTAAGGAAAAAGTGAGGAAAAAGGGATTTTGTGAGGATAAGTAAAATCTAACCCTGGATCTCTTTCCCGCAGATTTTCGCAGATCTCAGTTCCAAAAAACTCTGTGCTCCTCCGCGCCTATTCGGTGTTACTCCTTGTCACTTTTAAAAAAACTCTGTGAAACTCCGTGCTTCCTCTGTGTAACTCTGTGTCAATTAAAACAAAAACCCTCAAGGTCACAAAAGACCTCAAGGGTTCTATCCTATCTCGCGTAAGCCTATCTCCCTTAAACCTTGACCTTTTCTCTTCCAATACGTATATTTAAAAAAACCACAAGTACATGAACAAAAAGCTGACTCTTTCTCTGAATGCAACCGTCATCGAAAAGGCGAAAATCTATGCAGAAAAAACCGGCAGAAGTCTATCCGGAATGGTCGAAAATTACCTCGACTCTCTGACTAAAAAGGAGGAACATACGGAAGTATCAGAGCGTCTGAATCGAATTGCAGGTAAAATTAAATTGCCAAAGGATTTTGATGGGAAGGAGGAATTAAGGAATGGCCTGGAGGAAAAATACCTGAAATGAAGATATTTCTGGATACCAATATTTTGGTGGATCTTCTGGCAGATCGACCTCCTTTCACACAAAAAGCGGTAAAGTTGATAGAGGTTTCTCTTGAGAAAAATCTGGAGCTTTACACCTCCACCCATGTGTTGGCTACGGTTCATTATGTCCTGAAAAAATACGTTTCTGACCAGGAGCTTCGCCAGACAATTCTTGAATTAACCGAAATGATCCGGGTCATAGACGTTTCATTTTTTGTGCTGAAGAAAGCGCTGGAATCCACTCATCGCGATTTCGAAGACGGACTGCAAATCTCATCTGCCGAGTCAATTCCTGAAATGGATTACATCCTGACCCGAAACCTCAAAGACTTTAAGACTTCCTCCATTCCCGCCATTTCTACCGAAGAATTGCTCAGGAAGATTTCGAAGTAAAATCTTTTTTCTAAAATTCTCCCGCAGACCAGCCTGCGGCAGGCAGGTTCTCTCAGATCAACTACACAGATTTTTACAGATCTCAATTCCAAAAAGCCTCTGTGTTGCAAAAATCTCCATTCTAAAAAAACGCCCTGCAGCTCCCCGCCGGACCACAATAATTATTCTGAACACCGATATCCCCTCCGAGAAATATCCCATCGGGACATCCGATTGGTAGCCAAGGGTTTCAACCCTTGGTTTAAATGCCGGATCAGATTTTGGTTTTTGGCCGATTTCACGTCAATCGAGAATTAATCTCTCGCCAAAAACAGGGAGTGTTGAAGTTGAGGAAATACCGGAAGTGGTGACAATTCCAGGGAGGAACGATAATCCTGCTTCCTGAGATGCAGGATAACCGCATTCCAAAAAACTCAATCAACTGACGGAATTAAGAGAAATTGAGCCAACAAACTGACGGTATTAACATTAATTGCGTCAATCAACTGACGGTATTAACATTAATTGCGTCAATACACCTTGACTTTCTCGAGGAAAATAAAGACCTTTGACTTGATATTCAAGAGTTTAATCCAAATTAATGACTATTTATCCACGAAGTATTCAAGCTGTTTTCGAAAAAAAGCTCAGACCAAATAAGGTTCTGATGCTGATCGGACCAAGAAGAGTGGGCAAAACCGCTTTTATTCGAAACTACATTTCACAATGGAAGCAAGAGGAAACACTCGTTCTGAACGGAGAGGATGTACTTGATGCAGCATTGGTACAGGAACGATCTGTGGCAAATTACACTCGCCTTTTGTCTGGAAAAAAATTGCTGGTAATCGACGAGGCCCAACACATTCCGGAGGTGGGTTTGATTCTCAAATTAATCGTGGATTCCATTGATGGGATTCATGTGATTGCTTCGGGTTCTTCCGCTTTTGATCTTCATCAGCAGGTAGGTGAACCTTTGGTAGGGAGGAAAAGCACGCTATTCCTTTTCCCTCTGGCGCAGATGGAATTTAAGCAACTGGAAGATTATAAAACTACGATAGAGAAACGCGAAGAAAGACTCATTTTCGGAGGTTACCCGGAGTTGAGTAAATACCCTGACTGGAAAGACAAGGAAGACTACCTCTATGAAATCATGAATGACTACCTGCTAAAAGATATTTTAATGGTAGATGGAATCAAAAATTCCGATAAGCTGTATTCCTTGCTCAGACTGATTGCTTTCCAGATTGGTAAAGAGGTCTCACTGGAAGAACTGGGCAAACAACTGGGAATGTCTAAAAATACGGTGGAGCGCTATTTGGACATGCTTTCCAAGGTATTTGTGGTGTACCGGATCAGTGGATTCAGCAGGAATCTTAGAAAAGAAATCGTCAAAAACAGCCGATGGTATTTCTACGACAATGGAGTGAGGAATACCTTGATTCAGAATTTCAATCGCTTAAATCTGAGAACAGATGTGGGCGAACTTTGGGAAAACTACCTGACAGCAGAGCGACTCAAGTTCCAAAGCTATACCCAACTTCATTGTAACAATTATTTCTGGAGAACTTACGATCAACAGGAATTGGATTGGGTGGAGGAAGAAGGAGAAAAGTTGCGGAGCTTTGAGTTTAAATATTCTCTGAATAAAACACCCCGGGTACCGGGAGCTTGGGCCAAAGCCTATCCGGATGCCAGTTTTGAAGTGATCCATCAAGGAAATTATCTGGATTGGATTGGAGGGTGAAATTAATTCTTCCAAAAAACGAGGATTTTTCGGCCGAGATATGTCCCATCGAGGAACGAGCGTAAAAAAAATGTCCGGGGGGACATTTTTAGCGAGGGGCCAGCCTGTGGGGTGGGATCGGTAGCCAGGGGTTTCAACCCCTGGTAAAAATGACAGATTATGATTTTGGTTTTTGGCCGGTTTCACGTCAATCGAGAATTAATCTCTCGCCAAAAACAGGGAGTGTTGAAGTTGAGGAAATACCGGAAGTGGAAACAATTCCAGTTGGAAAATTGAATCTTGCTTCGGGAGAATCTGAAAAATCCACGTCATTTATTTCTTTTTCGTTCTTTTGGCTTGAACCAAAAGGAGGGCTGAGCGTCAAGAAACAACCCAGTGGGTTGTTTTAGCGAAGAGCCGGGTTGCGGGGTAGGTTCAAGCCCCAGCAAAGCTCCCACCGCACAATGCCTGCGCACCCTCGCTGCTGCGGCACCCTCCCCGCCGTTCCACAATAATTATTCTGGACAGCTAATGCTTCAACCATCAAATGATAGCGCGGGACCAATCTAAAGCTGTCATTTTCTCCTCTAAAATACTCTGTGAAACTCCGTGCTTTTCTCCGTGTATCTCCGTGACTCCTCTGTGTATCTCCGTGTCACAAATAAAACTCACAAAAACAAAAACCCTCGAGGTCACCAAAGACCTCAAGGGTTCTATTCTATCTCATCCGCGAAGCAGATCTATTTCCTGAGCGAAGCGAAGTGTATTTCGCTTCAGCCTATCTCATTTATTTAAACATTCACCAGATCAACATTCTTAAAATAAACCTGATTCTCGGCATCCAAATCAACCAACACCGCGGAATCACTCTTAATATACCCGGATAAGATTTGCTTCGAAAGCTCGTTCAAGACCAATCGCTGCATCGTTCGCTTCAGCGGTCGCGCTCCGAAATTCGGATCAAAACCAACCTCTCCCAGGTAATCCAGAACTTCCCGAGTCGCTTCGATCTCGATATTTGCATCGCTCAGCCGTTTCTGAATCTCTCTCCACTGAATGTCCACGATCTTGCGGATGATGTCTTTGCTCAGCGGCTCAAACATGATCGTTTCATCGATTCGGTTCAGGAACTCAGGTCTCACCGCTTTCTTCAGCATTTCGTACACTTCAGTTTTGGTTTTCTCCAGAATCTCCTCTCTGTTCCAGTCCTCCATCTCGGCAAACCGCTCCTGAATCAGGTGCGAACCGATATTGGTCGTCAGGATGATGATCGTATTCTTGAAGTTGGCTAATCGACCCTTGTTGTCTGTCAAGCGTCCATCGTCCAAAACCTGCAGCAGGATGTTGAATACATCCGGGTGAGCTTTTTCGATCTCATCCAGCAGGATGACAGAATAAGGCTTTCTTCTCACCGCTTCGGTCAGCTGTCCGCCTTCTTCGTACCCCACATATCCCGGAGGCGCTCCCACAAGTCGGCTGACTGCGTGTCGCTCCTGATACTCGGACATGTCGATTCTCACCATCGCATTTTCGTCGTTGAAGAGATATTCCGCAAGGGCTTTCGCCAGCTCGGTTTTACCCACACCGGTTGTACCCATGAAAATAAAACTTCCAATCGGACGCTTCGGATCCTGAAGTCCGGCCCGGCTTCTGCGCACGGCATCGGACAACGCAACAATCGCTTCCCGCTGTCCCGCCACCCGCTTGCCCAGTTCATCTTCCAGGTGAAGCAGTTTTTCCCGCTCGGACTGAATCATCTTGATCACCGGTATTCCGGTCCATTTGGACACCACCGAAGCGATGTCTTCCTGATCCACTTCCTCTTTCAGCAGGGGCGAACCTGCCTGCATTTCTGCCAATTGGGTTTTGAAAGATTCCAGTCGTTTCTCAGCCTCCACGATTTTACCGTATCGGATCTCGGCAACTTTCCCAAAATCCCCGGCTCGCACAGCAAGCTCACCCTCAACCTTTAATTTATCAATCGACTCTTTCTCTCTTCGAATGCCCATGATCACCGCTTTTTCGCTTTCCCATTTGGCTTTCACGTTTTGTCGCTTCTCGGAGAGTTCGGCGATTTCCTTGCTCAGGACAGTTTCCTTATCCCGGTTATTTTCTCTTCGAATGGCTTCCCGCTCGATCTCCAATTGCATGACTTTTCGGTTCAGCTCGTCCAATTCCTGAGGCAGAGAGTCAATCTCCATTCTCAGTTTGGCGGCAGCCTCATCCATCAGGTCAATCGCTTTGTCCGGCAGGAATCGATCGGAAATGTAGCGCTGCGAAAGCTCAACCGCCGCAATCACCGCATCATCCTTGATCCGCACGCCATGGTGCAATTCGTATTTATCTTTGATACCTCGCAGGATCGAAATCGCATCGGCCGCATCCGGCTCATCCACGATCACCGCCTGGAACCTTCGCTCCAGCGCCTTGTCCTTCTCAATATATTTCTGGTATTCCTTCAGCGTAGTCGCTCCGATTGCATGGAGTTCTCCACGTGCCAAAGCAGGTTTCAGCAAATTCGCTGCATCCATCGCTCCTTCACCACCTCCACCGGCTCCGATCAGGGTGTGAATCTCGTCGATGAACAGGATGATCTCCCCTTCGGCGTCCGTCACTTCCTTGATCACGGCTTTCAGTCGCTCCTCAAACTCACCCTTGTACTTGGCGCCTGCGACGAGCAAACCCATGTCGAGTGAGATCAGTGTTTTGGATTTCAGGTTTTCCGGCACATCACCGGAGACGATTCGCTGGGCCAGCCCCTCCACAATCGCCGTCTTTCCCACACCCGGTTCACCGAGGAGGATCGGATTGTTTTTGGTTCGGCGGGCAAGAATCTGCAGCACCCGTCTGATTTCTTCATCACGGCCGATTACCGGGTCGATTTTACCCTTTTTGGCCAGATCGTTCAGGTTTTTGGAGTATTTCTCCAGAGCCCTGTATTTGCTTTCTGCGTTTGGATCAGTCACTTTATTTCCTTTTCTAAGTTCCTTGATAGCTTCGATCAGTGGCTTTTCAGAAAGACCCTGATCTTTGAGTAACTGGGAAACGGCATCGCTTCCCGCCAAAATAGCCAGCAGCAAATGCTCGATGGCCACGTATTCATCCCCAAAAGTTTTGAGGTACTCCTTCGCTTTGGTGAGCGCCTGATTGGCGGCGCCAGACAAATAAGGCTGCTGACCTCCGCTTACTTTGGGCAGCTTGGCTAGCTGTTCTTCCAACTTCTGGGAGATCAGCTGCTTGTTGACGGAGAGCTTCTTAAAGAGGAAATCCGTCACATTTTCATCCTCTACAAAAATCCCCTTGAGCAAATGAGCCGTCTCGATCGCAGGTGTCCCCGCTCCCGTTGCAAGCTCGGCTGCTTTCTGAATAGCCTCCTGAGATTTGATCGTGAATTGGTTAAAGTCCATTGTTGGTTGGTTAGATAGTGGTGTTAGTCCATTCGATCAAATGTTCCGCCAACGGAGATTTCCGGCCAGAATGGCTGGGAATCAGAAGTCTTTTTATTAGAAAATGGAATTTTTGACAGGAAGAAGCCTCGTTTCCTATTCTATCTGGCCAAAATTTCCTCGTCTTATTGGTTGAGTTTGACCTCAGGCAAAATGAAAAAGTCAAACGGAATCGAGATGAATTTTATGTTCAGTTGACTAAAGAAGAATGAGAAAACTTGAGGTCGCAAAATGCGACTTCAAGTTGGGGAGGGAGACGAACTCTGCCAAATGTCTTTACTGAACAGGGCCTATCGATGCTTTCATCAGTTCTAAACAGTCCTCAGGCAAGTAAGGTCAATGGTCAAAATTGCTAAGCCTGTCTAAGCATGAGCGTTTAGAAAACATGTTATAATGATCTTTTTCTAGGGGTAAATTTCAACACTAGGGCTTTATGAATTGTCAAATCCAGTATTCTTTCTTTTCGTTATTGAGGAAAGGAATTTTCAATGTAAGCTTTACTTATACCTGAAGGAAATCAGAAAAGGAAACTAATTGGCGGAGTTTAGAAAGTTATACTTTTGGATTTGAGTAAAATAGGCTAATTATTCATCTATATTAAAGAATCCAATCTTAGGATTTTCTAAAGACCCTATAACTAAAGACCTATCCAGCAAAACATTAAACTCTTCACAACTTGTTTCTGGAACTATGCAACAATTATGACAAGCTGAACCATTGACATTATCAGGCCCTTGTCCACTTGAATTTCCGATGTCTGAACAAACGGGATCAGCTGAACACCATCTTGCTTCTTCCAGTGCATTTTTCACAAGTCTACCCAAGTTTTTTTCTTTGCCTTGTCTCACTAAGCCTCCTAATGAGCCCTCAGAGTCTCCGGATGAAGTGTAAATTAGAATTCCGTTCATGCGAGAATTTTGATCTGAGCTAAAATAAATCCGCTCTCTTAAAGACGATGAGCCATAGCCGCAATCAAAGCACAGTCTTTTAATCAATAAATGCGAAAATGTGTGCATTGCTATGAAAAATGGATTCAATTCCCGTGGTGCGACATCTGGTTTTCTCTTACGAATAGCGGTATGGTATCTTTGGATGATACCCGAAAAGGCATCCTTATTTTCTGCTAGCCAATTATCGATAACGTTGTCATTAAATTTTAAGAATATCCCTTCTCCATACACTTGCACGGCAGGAAGCCAATTGACTGGGGAATTCGATAATTCTTCCTTTTTAATCTTATTGTTTGGGTTAATCCTTGAAAAACCTTTAAAAACTCTTGTTTCTTTAAGTTTTTCAATCAAAACCACATTCTCAAAGTATTTTTCTAATAAGGTTTGTTCACTGTAACCATCAAAAGTTTTTACAATCGCTTTGAAATCGGCATTTTCAGAATCTCTTCCAGCGAGAATATATTCATATTCCTCAAACCTCAACTTTAACTCTGGTGCCAAGTCTGATTCCACCCTATCTGAAACGTCATTGGTTATTTCTGCAATGACTCCTGACAATAAACTTTCTTTGGAAATTAGTCCCATAGACACGACTCGATTAGTTCCTAATACGGCAGGAAGGGTTACTGAACCTTGATCAATATTGAAAAAGCTTTTCAATTGTTCCTTTCCAATTTCATCTATGACTTCTAGTACATGTTGATTTGCCCCAGTAGATCCTTCTGGTAAATAAATTGCAGACTGTATTTCAGAAAAATGAACGTTAGAAGCTCCTCGGATAAGCACCTGTAAGTGATTTGAGCATCCCTTGGAATCTTTGATACCATCTAGGCCGAGCCACGGACGGTTTCCTTTACAATACTCACCTAACGGATTGTCTTTGTTAGGACTATCCTTATCGAATCTATGATCATCGTCATTTTTGAAGCCAATTCTAGCTAACGCACTATCGAATACATTGTCGCCATCCTTACGAATATTCATTAAGCCAGCTAGTGACTTGCGTGCATTACAAGTACATTTCAAGGTAATACTTCCAAGGTCGCCAGATCCACCTCCAGTATGGTATGATAACTCATGTGTTTTTCCATCATTTGGAACTGGACCATTATGAACCCACTCTTTGAATGGAACATCTTGAATATGCCCAGAAGGACAAGCCGCAACAAACCTTACAGGAATCATTTTAAATTTGTTTTTACTTTTTCCATCCCAGCAAGCAGTGCATTCAATCTTAAAGTTAGCCGCATCCAAAGGCACCCGTTTCATTCTGCCACACTTTTGATTTGTGCAATGGTGCCACCCAGGAAAACGTACGCCAGGTATTTGTAACCGATTATTTTTTGCACCCGAGGTTTTATATTCAAAAGGCTTTACAAAATAACTGACACCGAGTAGGTTTTGCAGGCGAGTTTCATTGAAACGTAATTCACCTTCACTGATTCTATCAACACCTTGGTTTATTTTCGCCCGAGCAATTGTTTCATCCCATAGGCTTAATCCGCAAATCATTATAGATAATTCTCCAGGAAAATTCACAATTTGACCTACCCCAAAAGGTGAAAGTATTTGACTGCTTCTTATATTATTGGTTTTGCTCATTTTCTTCTTTGATATCTGTAAAAACACTCACCACAGATTCCGTGTCTACGCCTCTCATTGATGTTGAAGTTGCAAATGGAACCGCCCTTTCTCTTGCTTCTTGCCTGACTTCCGCGCTACTGGCAAACATTAATGGGTAATAGCCTTCATTCTTGAGTATTCCATAGTTAGCAGCATCTCCATAATTGTCTGGACCCTCTGCCCGCCATGACCGTATTTTTTTTGATAAAAGCATAAGTGCATTGTTGACTTCATCACCATCAATCATTCTGCATCTGTCAAGAATAATTTTTTTCATAATGGGTTCTAATTCATCAAATTCATCCGATAGAACAGGAGAATGTGATAGTTCCCCAGCTGAAAAATGGCGCATTAATCCAATAAAAATGGCATGCAAACCTTTTTGCCGTGCATTTATAGAAAAAGGTGTTACCGACGTGGGTTCTACATTCGAATAAATACGGCTGTGATAGCCCTGAAATTGCTCATAATGTGATTTGTCGCGGGGTTTTGAGGAGCTGTATAAAGTAAAAATAAGGCCTGGACCTGATGGAACTTCTCTCCCGACTCTAGAACTTGCTTGTATATACTCCGCTGTAGTCTTTGGTTGGCCATGAATAAACATAAAACCTAGCCTTGAAATATCCACTCCTGTAGCAACCATATTTGTAGCCAAGCAAATGTCTAACGCTTGTGTCATATTTGAACTATAATTAGTTTCTAATTTTTTCAAAATCACAGGTATCTCTGATGAGCTAATTCTACTAGTTAATTCTTCTACTTTATTAAGATATCTTTTATGATCCCATAATATTAGTTCTCGATCTTGAACTTGTCCAAGTCGTTCTTTAATATCCCCATAGACAAGTGAGGAGGCGCCACCCAATTCTCTAATACTATTAAAATAGCCGAGAAGAGTCCAGTAATAGTCTATTGATTTATCCTCGGCAGAAAAAGAAAGTTCTTTGATCTTTTGGAGAACAGAGGCGTAGGAGCGAACAATTGATGTTTGCGCTGAAGGATAGCCTGGCGCTTGGATACCTACATATTTTCTGCTTGGGAAAAGCGGTTGATCCTTATTATCCTTTTCCGTTAATGATTTTTCTTCGGAAAACCACGTATCACCGAATTCGAGTCCTTGTGCCGGAAATATACTAAGCTGTTCCCTTGATTGTATGGCATACAAATTTTGAACTTGTTCATAAGCTCTGCTTATTGTAGCGGAAGAGGCAACTATTTTTGGAAAAATTATTTCATCATTTTCTATTGAAATAAAGGGTGGAGATACCTTTTGATAATTATTACATAAGGTTTGCACCATAGTTTCATATAAGCCAACCATGGTACCTAGAGGCCCCGCTATCAGATGTAATTCATCTTGAATAATTAGTTCGGGAGGACTTATCCTATATATGTTTTCACGATTAGATTTTCTGAACCCAAATAGATTGCCTGCCTTTTCTTTCCAAGGGATCATTGCAAATTTATCAACAGTGCCTAACAATAAAGTCGGAGGGTTTTCATAAATAGATTCGTCAACTACTTGAAGTGGTAAAGGAAGACTAGAGTATTCGCATACACTATTTTCACATTTGAAATACACGTCTCCATCGCGTCCATCTTTCTTATGGAGACCGATGACTTTCGATATGGTATCATAAATAGTTGCTCCTTCGACCTTTCCAATCTGACTCCCACAACAAGGGCACTTCATAACCACAAAATTATATTCATTCTTTGGGTCATTAGCAAGATTGGTTAACTGAGTCCTTGCCTCAGATATTTCATTGGGCGTGGATGTTCCGCCAACCCATAACCCTATAGATATTGGCTCATCACCAAGCTCACCAAGTTCTAGTTCCTCCTCTCTTTTTTTCTTATTTTCTATCCTTATTAAATCACATGCGCAAATAAGCGATGCAGCACGCTCGTATTGCTGAGTGGTTAAAAGTCTAAGGGTGTACCTCATTAGGACGGATGTGCCGCCATAGTAATCCCAATTAGATATCCTTTTGCCTTGTATTCTTCGATAAAAAATATTAAACGCCGTTAAACCAAGGTATGCTTCTGTTTTTCCACCTCCTGTGGGGAACCATATTAAATCAACAATTTCACGCTCATTTGATTTTGAATTCACGATAGATTCTATGTTCATTAATACAAATGCGAGCTGGAAAGGTCTCCACTTTCCATTAAACTTGCCTTTGTGAAAGTCTTCCAAAGACCCAAACTCGTGGCTTTCTTTCTCCTGATCTAGATATTCTAGAGATAATTTCTGGTTCTGGCCAGTTCCTGATTTTCGCCATTTTCTGATTTTTGCTTTTGACCTTTGCTGCTGCCATATCATGGCACGATTCATCCATCTAAAGCATTTAATTAAATCAGAGTCCTGTTCAGATTCTAAAAGCAAATCAATCCCTTTGCTTATGCGGATTAATGAGGTCTTACATTTTTCAACATTTTTTTCTGCTGCAACTTTATAAGCAGCCAATTCCTCAGAAATTATTGAAGACTCTATATCTTCAATCCATAATTTATACTTGTCCCTTAGCTCTATTAAACTTGCTTTTGCTTTATCCCAATCACCATGATCAGAAAGCTCGAACATACTTAACGTGACATGCGAAGTAGGGGCAACCTGAGGAAGATCATATACTGGAATAACAGCCGTCTCAATTTTAGAAACTGTTTCATATTCCGAATCATGGTTTTCATTTTTTTGCCATGAAACAGAGGTTCCGTGACCAATTGAAAAGACCCTCTTCTTTCGATATAATAGATTTAGCTCGTTTTCTTCATCAGTATCTGACGCCAACACCTTTTCTTTATAGGGAGCTATCAGACGAGGATTAGAAGTAGTTAGAGTCAATTCATTTTGATACAAAATCTTGTCTCCATTTTTTGAATCATCTGTAACTGACTTTAGAGCATTAAGTATAACGAACGTGTATGTTACAAAATTTTCAGTTCTATCCTCTTCATTGGTTCTGTTGAAAATTCTGAGCACTAGCCATTCCTCTCCTTTTGAATTCCTTTTTAATATTTGGTCAAATGATTTTCTTTCACTTTCGAATAACGAGTTGATTTTAAGTACAATTGGTTCGAGCTGTATCGGCCTTCTTATCCAATATTCTACATCATAAGTTTTACCTTGGTTGTTATATACCTCAACTTTTCCATCCTTATTAATTTGTTTTTTGGATTTTTTCCCGTTTCCTTTTTCATAATATGCCGAACTTATTTTGAGCTCAACATTATCATCTTGCTCCGAACTATGAAAACGAACAGTAAAACCCATGGCAGATGGAAGATATTGATTGGCCATCCCAACAGGTTCTTCATCTTGTCCATCACCAGAAAAATTTCGAGAAGGTTTACCAACATCTTTTTTTTCCAAGTCTTCCGAACCTTCGGTTCCTTCAACAGGATTTGTGTCATTTGTCTCATCGACTTCAGTAATTATTGCTTGCTGGGGGTACAACATCCCAGCTCCGTATCTAGATTTTGGAGATCCGTGCACATTTGCCAGTAATAATTCCTGCCCTGTGGCTTCATCTAAATAGTTGGGGTTCGGACATGGCCCAACAATTTCTCTTGCGACGGCATCAATTATTTCTTCTCTAATATTCATTTAGCCAAGTTTTGGGTAGTTTTCAGTTACTAATTTACTCACTGTTGCTTCTTGGCTTTTATCCAGGATCAAATATAACTCTTGTCTTGCGCGAGAGATACCAACATAGAGCAATCTTTGCATTTGTAGAGATGAAACCTCATCAAAGTCGAAAAGTATGATAATTGAATTCTCCAAGCCCTTGAAGGCCTGAATCGTGCTTATTATTAAACCTCTTGAAAGAAGTTCTTTAATTTGAGAGTCTTCCCAGAGCAGCGAATTTTCGAATTTTTTCGGTGAGAGTAAAGTGACCTTTTCTAGAGGAATTTTTCTCTTTTCAATTTCTAACAGAATTTCTAACAAAACGTGTTTTCGAGAAGATTTAGAAGGGTATTTACATATGACTTTGTTTGCTAAGTAATTTTTTGAAGAAATCTGAGGAGGCTGAGCTCCAGTCATTAAAGTATTTTGATTCGCAATTTCCTTTGTATTTCTACAATTAATATTTAGGGGTGGAAAGGTTGTAAAATTAGCCTCTGAATGAAGTAAATCAATGGAATTATTAGGGTTATTTAGATAAATGGCTTGGTTTGAAAAATCTCCGAACATAACCCATTTCCCATTCTTGATTCCTCCTTTTAGAATTGCATTGAAGACTTCCAAATAATAAGGAGTAATCAAATCCTGAGCTTCATCTACTATCAAAAAGTCAATTTTATAATCATCATCTAAATTTTCATTCTCCAACAAAAACTCCATAGGTAAATCTTCTTCATAGAATTTCTTTAAATCTTCTTGACTTTCTGGTTGTTTGATCTCAGTTTTTTGAGCCAAATAGCTATGCAATGTGCCGCAAAACACGACTTTAACATGTTTATTATCAATATTTTCTGCCGATTTAAGTAGCTTTTTGCCGAGTTCCTTATTGAAACAAAACAATCCAACCTTTAAACTTTCACTGATTTTGCGATTCAATAACTCCAATGCCATCAATGTCTTCCCTGTTCCTGCAGAGCCTTGGACCAAACAGCGATCATTAAGCCGAACAAAATCAAGAAGAAAAAACTGCTCTTTAGTATATTCTTCTATTAATTCTTCTGCTTCAATAATTCGATTAATTTCTGAATAATTTATTTCGAAATCTCCTCGAAGCATCTTCAATAATTGTTCACAATCGCTTTTAGTAGGCCTTGCTTTGTTAACATCATACCAATATTTCTTTGCACTTTCAGCGTGTGAACCTTGGCTAAGAGAATGAATATAAGACCCAATTGGTAAGCTTAATCCTTGTTTCGTTAACACTTGCCATGAATTACCTTCTGGCCCAAAATCGATAAATTCAGTCATACTTGTAAAAGCAACTCCCGAACCCCACAGAATCTTTGAGAACCGTTGATGCAATTCTTTTTTATGCTCTATTTTATTTAAAACATACTGTCGTATTGAATTAATGGTGGCACTCTGCTGTGCGAATGGACTAGTCTTTTTACAAGTAGTTTTACCCTCTCGATTAGTGAAGCACCAATCTCCATTTTTTCTTGAAACTCCACCATGTTTAACTTCAATTGAAAAGAAACCATAATTAGGTGCTAAAACAAAAAAATCTAACTCACCAGAAATATTCTTAATGTGATGATTCGTAAATAATGAATGCAAGATGTACATGGAATTAGTAGAGCCATCATTTTTAAATTTAAGGTATAAAATCTTTTCTCCTACTGAATTGAAGTCAGAAATATTGTCAGGTATTAACATAGAATTTTTCGAGTGTTGTGATAATCTACTTCAATTCCATTTCTGTCCACGGTTGAGATAGTCCTCGTCTGAACATCAATAGATTCACCATCTATGTTTATATGGAAATTCTCATTAAAGTTGGTGACATTGGATATTTTTTTAGAAATTTCATTCTTAATTCTTGTACTTAGACTTATGCGATGAGCCGTTGCGATTTTATATGCATTTTTTAAAGTCATAACTCGTTCTTCGACTTTTAAAACTTCAGCAGCTGAAAGAATTAGTCTTAAATTATCCTCATCAGGAGAAATAATTTCTTCGTCAAACAACCATCGTTCTAAATTTGTGTGTACTGGATTTCCCTTTAAATTCTTAGAAACTTTAATATATATTAAAAATTTTTCTAGATTTTTCGTGCTGTGATGATTTTTTGAATATAAATCGTTCAGAACATTCTTCCAGAAATCAAGGTCCCTATAGCTTTTAGCAATCAATAAATCTCTCTTGGATATTTCTAAATAAGCCGCTCTGTCCTTGATAAAACGAAAAATCACATCTCCACTCAAAAATTGATCTGCGCTTTTCTTAAAGACTTTAATTTTCCCTTGAATATCTTCTGAAAGACAAAGAATTGAGCTTCCTTTTGCTAGAAACATGAAATCGCCATTTTCAAAATTAAGTACGTCACATTTTACTTGCCAATTTAAGGAGCCTTCTTGTTCAGATAAATAACCCTTGTATTTAAACTGATGTATTTGAGCCAATTCTTCTTCAGGTTGGTCAATGTAAAAAGTCTGATTTGAAGAGAGTAGAAAAAGATCAATTTCGGATTGAATATCTTCTTGAGATTCAATTTTCAAGTCTTTCGCGATATCAATTCCAACAGGAAGGTTGTCATAGAAATAACCACCTTCTATTCTTCGCTTTAAGTAATTATAGGTGATAGATGCTTCATTTGGCCAACATTTCACTTCTATTTCAGGAATGAAAAATTTACATACACTATTTATTAAGTAGTTTCCATTATACTCATCAAAAGGATAACCACTAAAAATGATACTGTTAGAATTTTCATCCGGAGTATTTGCTTTTATAGCATTTATAGGAATAGTGAAATATTCATCAACATCATTCGGGATTTTAGTCGAAAAAACCTTCTCATAGAAGTCTATATCCTTTGTATTTTCTCCAAATGATTCAGATAATGCTATTGCTTGGAGAAAATTTTGAGATACCTCAACCGATAATTGATTTTGTATTGTACATAAGTCTGTTTTAAATCTTTCAATTAATTTTATAACAACCGGACTAGTATTTTTAGAATTCTTCAGAGCATATAAAACAGGGTAAAAATTCCGATAAAAAGACTTTTGAAAGAACTCAAATTCATCCAACTCTTTTACGTAATTGATAAGCTTTGGAGCAAGAGTGTCAAGGGCATTTCCTGAATATATTTCAATACGAATGATTTGTTTTTCATAGCGTAACGCTTGATTCCAAAGTTCATGATCAAGTTGAAAATATTCTTTCCTCAGCACCTCATTCCCAGAACTAGGATTATAATTAAAATATGGTTCAACTTTATCAAGACTTTTGATTGAGTTGATTTTTTTTTTATTCCAGTTTAGTCGATATGAATTTGGCGCATTTCGAAAAATGTTTTTATAAAAAGTAGTATCCTGAGAACTTATAATTTTTCTGTCTGAAAAAACAATAACAGGGATTTTGTTTTCTAAGAAATACTTAACTGTATCTGGGTAATCAATAAGTTGTGTGGCATCATTTAATACTACTGCTCGAATATTGGAATCGAGCTCCTCACTGAAACCGGGATATTTATCCTTCAGAATTTTAAGATGTGGTATGGTTTCGAAGAAATCTTGTACTAAATCCCCGAACAATTGATCAAACTCTTCAGTGATCTCATTACTAATCATATAAGTTCCAAGTAATAAGCTAATTTCATCATGCACTTCTTGAAAATTTACATGCTTTGAGGCTTTTTTTAGCAAATCGATGAACTCAGCCACACTTGCATCACTCTCATGGCTAGCATCAATTTTATATCGTTTAAGATCAGGTGTAATTATTAGATTTTCTCCCTCAGGAAAAACCGTCAGAAGCTTCTCACCATATATTTCAACTGTTTCCAAAAAGTCACGAAATTTTTTTATTTGGCCTCTCCCGGCAACTAATAGAATCTTTGATTTTAAGTTGCGTTGAGTAATTAAAACTTCATCATTTGGATAGAGTATTTTGGAAATTGAATTACGATTGTTTTTCGCTTCTTTTCTTTTTTGATTATACCTACTATGAAGATTTAAAGCTCTGCCTTGGTCTACCCGGCTTAATTGGCTTTTCAGTTTATCGTTGAGTTGGAAAGTACCGTTGCCCTTAAACCTTAAAAAGTATTTCCCATTTTGAATTTTTGCAATTTGAGCAACACAACCATAAATCATGACTTTTTCGTCTACTTGAACTACTATTCCATCGTCTCCAATATTTATGTAATCTTCTAAATAATAGTTAGTTAAAATCAAAACTGAAGTCCACAGTGCCGCGGCTTTCTTTTGGGGAAAACAAAAAACAAATGGTTCTTTCAAGCATTTTTTTTCATTAGTCATTTTACAATACTCAAGTGATATACCGGCTGTTAGTTTAGTTAAATTGCTAAACTTATAATCACCTAATTGCAAATAATACCTTTTAGATAGTTTACTTAGTAAGTCAATCATTGGAGTGTAAATTTTTGAAAACCTTTACCACTATCTTGGCAATCTGAAAAGCTAAAAAAGGAGGAACCGCATTCCCAACCTGATGAAACTGTTGAGTTCGACTTCCTCTAAAAAGATAATTATCTGGAAAGGTTTGTATCCTAGCAGCCTCACGGACAGTTAAGCTTCTACATTGGGAAGCATCATAATGAATAAAATAATGTCCGTCTTTTGAAATATGGCTTGTTACTGTTGTCGCAGGTCTATCTGCCACTTGGACGCGAAATCGATCTGTGAATTTTCCAGATTTAACATTTGCGTGATCGGGGATTAAATCTGAATGATGTTTCGCATAATCCTCAAGCCTTGGAAATGTTCCATTCTTTTCAACATATAGACCAGCAAACATATACCGCATCAAGTCCTGGCTTAAATGTGACCTGGATTCATGATTTGGTATTCCTCGAAGTCTTGGGTCTAAAAACCATGCTTTCAAAGGATGATTATCGTCAATTGATTTCGCACATTCTAAATATTCAGCACCTGTGCCATTTGGAAAATTGTTTGGACCATTTGTCAAACCATTAAGGGGCATATCGCCCCAAATCCTAAGTTTTAAAATTTGAGTTGATATTAAATCCAACCATTTTTCATCACTATCCGAAATATTTTTATAAAGTCGTTTAGGATTTCCATTTTCATATTTTTCAAATGGATGATACTTCTCAAATGATCGGTTAATCCCACTCCTTATTTTCGGTAATAGGCCAATTACGGAATCAAGTTTTACGGTTTCTTTCTTTACCAAGTATGTACCTTTGTGCTTAAAATCAGTCCTAATTCCCAGAAGGATCACTCTGTGCCTTTTTTGAGGAACGCCATAATCTTCGGCTTTAATCAAAAAATCTTTATCATTTTCGACAGGTTTTACAAGCGAATGAATAGTATACAATCCATTTACTTTAAGATCTTTTTTCATCCATTCGAACACTTTCTCATCTCCTACTTTTGCCGAAAGTAGCCCTTGAACATTCTCCATGATAAATACCGAAGGATTATGTTTTTCAATGATTCTTAAGTATTCTTTATATAAATAGACCCTATGATCTTCTGGATCAATACCCCCAACCCTTGATCTACCAACATTAGAATAAGCTTGACAAGGAGGCCCCCCAATCAGAACCCAATTCTTTGTGTTTTCCCCAAGCCTATTCTCAATTAACTTATCAACTTTTTCTGAGGGCCACTCTTTTGATCCCAACTCAACTAAACGAGCTTCTATTTTTGCCTCCTCACCTTCAGGAAAAGAGTTAAGCATTCTCTCGATCTGCTCTTCTCTTTTCTTTAAGTTTTTTTCTTGAAGAACTTCATAATATTCTTGGGGAACAGCTTTGGCCTTTTTTTTAAACTGTCTAAAAAAACTTCTAAGAGTTAAGGTTTTATGAGCATTTTCGTCTTTTTCTATCGATAGCCTGATATCAAAGATCGATTGATTATTCTCATCAGTAAGACTCATAAATCCTTCCCCCAAGCCGCCAGGTCCGGCAAATAAATCGATAATAGGAATCATTAATTTAGTTTCGTAGTAGATTGGTAAGTTTCCGTCAATCAAAGGACAGGTAATATGACCTTTTTTTCTTTGGCTCGAAATACCCTATACAGGGTATTTTATCTATAAAAGGTTATGATTTTTATCTGAGTGACTAATTATTTAAAAAAAGGAATTTTGAAATTCTGGAATTGAAAATATTTTTTTTAAGCACACACCTAACTCCCCCTTCACCTCAAAATCCCAAAACCTCAATACTGTCCAACCTTTGGTTTGATAGAATTCATTGACTTCCTGATCTCTTTCCATATTCCTTTCGATTTTGGCGATCCAGAATTCCCGATTTGATTTGATGGAATGCTTGCGGTTTTCCCAGTCATAGCCATGCCAGAATGCTCCATCCACAAAAATGACGAGCTTGAATTTTTTCAGACTGATATCGGGTTTGCCCGGTAGTAGTTTCTTCGGAGTTTTGTACCGAACTCCTGCTTCCCAGAGTGCTTTTTTGAGAAGTTTCTCCGGTTTGGTTCCCTTCGATCTGATTTGGGACATGTTATACGACCGTTGCGTAGTGGTATAAAAACCGTTTTCCTCACAGAACGTGGGGACGGCAACCTTGGGTCGTATGTAAGGCTTATTCTTCAAAGAAGTCCTTGATTTGAATTCCTAACGCTTTGGCCAGGCTTTCCATTACCTCCAGAGAAACGTTTCTTTTCCCCTGCTCTATTCCTGAAATATAGGGGCGGTTTAATCCTGATAATTCTGCAAGCGTTTCCTGTGAGATTTTTCTCTCCTTTCTCAGTTGCATCAAGCGCTTTCCGAATTCCTGTTTGATATCCATCAGAAATATTTCTATATTTTTTTGTTCACTATTGTAAACATTTTGATTTTTTTCCTATCTTAAGATAGAAGGATTTGTCAATCATTTTAACAAACATACCATGTATCAACCCTATTTACCTGATCCTTTGCCGGAAAACTGGAAGATCGGTGAACTGGATGAGAAGTATGGATATCTGGAGTTTTTGGGCTTTGAGGGTGAGTTTTTGGTAGCCGTGATGGACCAGTCAAATGACAACCCATCCGCCCCTTTTAACCTCTTCATGAATCAACTCAAAGGAGTTCTTCACAGACATGATTTCGAAAAGCTGGATTGGCCTGCATGGTTTGAATCGGAGAAAGAAGCGGTTGATTCTGCTCTTCAGCTTATGAACTGGATAAATCAAAACTACTCTGATTTTTTGCCCTTGACACTGGAAGTCCTGGTTTCCGTCGGGAAAGAAGCTCAACTTGATATCCTACGAAGCTATTATAAAGAAGGTCTAAGCATCCATGAATACGAAGGTGAAGTCTTTGTTTTCCGGAAGGTGAGTCTGCTTTACGGTTGCACCGAATTTGAAGAATCAGCCATCAAATCGATTTGCCACTTCGCCCAATCCTACAACATGGCTATTGAAGAGGTCAAAGGAGGATTGCTTACCAATGAAAAGTTTGAACTGATCGAGGATCTAAGACCGAAACTTCACTTTTATCTAAAAAAGATCTTAGCATGATACATTCTATTCACTCAATTTCAGAAGTGGAAGATTTCTTTATCCACTTGATCGAAAAGGAAAGCCTGAATTTTCATCCCGACGATGATTTCAAAAACTACATCAATCTGGATACACAATTACCCTCCTACTCGGTGGAAGAGGCCGAATTCAGAAACAAACTAATGGAAGCTTGCTTTGAAATTTGTGACCAAGAAGAATCAGACATTTACCAAATCGGTTTAAAAATCTTATTCGATAAATTAAAAATTGGTCAACCATAAATTCTAAAACCATGGAAGAAATTACCATAACCGTTTTGATCAAAAACAATAAGTTTATGGGACTTTTAAGCCCGAAAACCAGCTTCCCAAATTCTGTCTGGTGGGACAGAGAAATCTCCGTAAATGTCCCAAAAGCAGATTGGGAGGCGGAAAAAATCACAATCAGTACGATTCGCCACTACATCCGACCCGGCGATTATTCATCCAATTGATTCCCGGAATTTATTCCCTTGGTTTCCACCAAACTTAAATCTCTATAAACCCAAAAAACCCCGTCCTTTTCATGACGGGGTTCTTTGGTTTTTAGCTTATGGATTAAAAGTCTTTTTTCAGCAGTTCACTTGCAGGAGGGGCTTTTCGATTGACTCCGGAACCTGGATTGATTGCTGACGGAAAAAACATCTGAACCTTATATCCTTGCTGGGAGGTAAACATTTTACTCATGCCGTCGTGGATTTCATAGAGCGTTTCTTTGTCTTGCTGGGCAAGCCAAACCTGATCGATGTTTTTGAAGATCGTACTCAATGGAGCGAATGACATGTCATCCTTTTGGATCATCACGGGAGCTACAAACTTCCCGCCTTTGACTGTTGCCTTCCCCATGTAGCAATCGCTTTTGTCCTGAAAAATAATTGAAATCACGACTTCGTGATCCCCGTCCGGTACAGGTTTGGCTCCTTTGTTGGCAAATGCGGAATAATAGTCAATGTAACATCCTTCTATTCCTTTGAGGTGAATACTTAGGCCTTCCTGGGAAAAAGCATTAGCCAGGAAGCCGAATACAAATAAAATGGTGAGTTTGATTTTCATGATTTTGAAGCTTTAAACTTTGACTAAAAGATGGATTAAAATTTAAACAGAAAACTTAATACCTAAGATTTGAGATCAATTTGCGAAAAAAAATAATCACTCGTTTCGATACCTGATTTAAATCATTTTTGATGCCGCCGAAAGTGTCGCCAATCTTGCATTAAAGGGATTCTTAACAAGAGTTGAGGCTTCAATTTCATTCAATCTCTGATGCCGCCGGAAGTGTCTCCACTCGGGCACTAACCGATTCCTAACAAGAGTTGAGGCTTCAATCCTTACTTGCAGTTTTTTTCCTTCGTCACTTTTTGAAGGCAAAAAGTAACCCAAAACCTTAATGCCTGGTTTTTCACTTCAAATAGGCCTGCCAAGAAATTAAAAGATACATTCTTGGCTATTTGATTTTAAACCATTGATCAACCCTAAAAATGGGTGGATTTCCCTCGTTTCACTTCGGGAACTAACCCATTTTCTTTACGGTCTGATCTGCTGTTTTAAAACCGTAAATAACCTAGGGCATTACCTAAAATGAAACATTTCGAATCACCGAATACAGCCTCCAAATTCCGAAATTTTAGAAAAAAATGATCATCCGGTCAAACCGCGAAAAACCCCGACTCTTTTAAATAGGGGTTTCTGTTTACGGAGACTGAGCACTATTGATGCCGCCGGAAGTGTCTCCACTCCGGCACTAACCGATTCCTAACAAGAGTTGAGGCTTCAATTCAATCCTTACTCGCAGTTTTTTTCCTTCGTCACTTTTTGAAGGTAAAAAGTGACCAAAAACCTTAATGCCTGGTTTTTTACTTCAAATAGGCCTGCCAATAAATTAAAAGATACATTCTTGGCTATTTGATTTTAAACCATTGATCAACCCTAAAAATGGGTGGATTTCCCTCGTTTCACTTCGGGAACTAACCCATTTTCTTTACGGTCTGATCTGCTGTTTTAAAACCGTAAATAACCTAGGGCATTATCTAATCCGAAACATTTCGAATCAACTAGAGCACCAACTCTACTTCAAACATTTCCTATAAAATTATCCTATTCACCCCTTGAAATTTGTCAGATTAAGTATTTGACTTGAAGTGAAAAAAGATCCAAATTTATCAATCAGAACTATTCCGCCATGAAAACCAAACTCACTATCAGGATCGATTCAGAAATACTCGAACAGGCTAAAAAATATGCTTCTGATCAAAAAATCAGCCTTTCAAAGCTTATAGAGAATTATTTAGATATACTTTCTAATTCAAAAACGGTGGATTCTGACGACATCCAAATCAGTCCCTTGGTCAAAAGTCTGATGGGTGCAGCAGGATCTTTACCGGAAGATTACAATTACAGGAAAGAGTACCGGGCATATTTGGGTAAAAAATATTAATCGAATCCAATATTTCACCAGCCTGGAATTTGGATATAAAATCATCATTACCCGAAATCAAAAGGATTTCAAAAACTAAATCCTTCCCGTTTTAAGCCCGGATCAGTTTCTTGCAATCCTGAAAAAATGAAAACCCCGAGTCTATAAAAATCGGGGTTTCTGTTTACTGAGACTGAATACTGCGATAGCGATCTACTTTTTCCAAAGGATGAGAGATCTCTCTGCGTTCGATATGACAGGGTAACCTACATGGAGACTGCTTCTTCGTTCCTCATCGCAGTGACGCTACTGCCTACTGTTTTACTGAAACTGCATACTTTCTTTTGCCAAAGAATTAGATGTCTCGCTCACTCGACATGACCGTTACTGCCAACTGAATACTGATCACTGAGAAGAAGAAGCAGCAAAATCCTCCACAGCTTTCCAGACACGGAACACGTTCTTATAGCAGATCTTCTCTATATCTTCTTTGGAATAACCTCTCTTTAGAAGTTCAGCGATCAGATTTGGGAACATGGAAACATCTTTCAAACCCGTTGGAAGGGAATCTCCCACTCCGTCGAAATCAGAACCCAGTCCGACGTAATCAATCCCCACCAAATTCTTCACATGGTCAAAATGATCCGCCACGCGCTGAAGGGTAGGAAAAGGATTGTTGGCTGCTGCATACTCAGCGATGTAAACTTTCGCCGCAGAATCGCTTCGGGTCAGGTTGTTTTCAGCGAGCCAGTTGACGACATGCTCGCGCACTTTGTCCGAACCAGCGGCATAGGCAGAATCGATAAAGGATCCTCCAAAATTGATCATCATCACGCCGCCATTTTTGGCCATCGCCTGAATCAACTCGTCGCTCATGTTCCGTTCAAAACCCGGTGTAAACTTTCGAACAGATGAGTGAGAAGCAATTATTGGAGCCTTGGTGATTGCCAGCGCATCCCGGAACGTATTGTCTGAAACGTGTGAAAGATCGACCATGATTCCCACCCGATTCATCTCTTTCACAACTTGCTCACCAAATTCACTCAGTCCCTGATGCGTTCCGGTGGTGTCATAACTCGCATCTCCGATCAGGTTGTCAGTGCCATGCGTCAGCGTGATGTAGCGAATGCCTCTCTCGTGGAAATAGGCCACATTCGCGAGATCATCTTCGATTCCTGCGCCATTTTCCATTCCCATTGGGAGTGAGATTATGCCTTTGGCAAAGTTGGCTTCAACATCCGCAGGACTGTAAGCCATCGCAAATTTATCCGGGAACGTAGTGGCCAATCTTTCAGTCATCCGAATCAGAGAATCTGCCAAAGCTTTGGAAGCTCCGGGGATTTGCTGGTTGATGGCAGGAATATAGATTGACATAAATGGCGCATCGAGTCCGCCTTCTTTTGCCCTTGGATAGTCAAAATTGCCGTCCGGAGTCCGAACTGACACATCCAAAATTTCTCTTTGAAGTGTAAATCCGCCAACCTTCATCCGGTAAGGCAAATCCACATGGCCATCGACCATGATGGTGCTTTGAGCAATTTCGGTAGCAACTTTCAGGCGCTCCTCATCGGTCATTTTAGTGTAATCGATTGCTTCCTCTTTGGGCTGACAGGCAAATACTGCTGCGCCGAGAAGCAAGGAAAGAAAAGTCTTGTTCATGTGAATGGTGGTTTTGAAAAGGGAATTTAAGGGCTTTTGAGTTGCAGGATGTAAATAATCCATAAACGGCTTTATAAACAAAATAACTTCATCTTTGGGAGCAATTTTCAACCTGGTTTCCAAAGATTCGACTGAGAATGCGTAAATTTAATTACCCAACCGACAAACTATGAAACGTTTTTTGATCCCTCTATTTGCCATTTCTCTGCTTTGGTCTTGCACTCCTGCCGAAAAAGTCCAAATTGACATTGCTCCAGAGCTTGAGGCTGAACTCAAAGACGGTCGTCTTCTTCTGATTTTTTCGACTGACAGCACCGCCGAACCAAGATTTGGAATCAGCGATAATGTGGAAACGAATCAGGTTTTCGGGATGGATTTTGAAAATTTCGAAGGAGGAAAATCGCTGGTTTTGGATCCGGAAAGCTTTGGCTACCCGATCGAAAAACTGGATAGCCTGCCCGAGGGAGACTATTATGTGCAAGCCTTTATCCAAAAGCATGACACCTTTACCCGTGCAGACGGACATACTGTCAAACTTCCAATGGATCAGGGCGAAGGTCGCCAATGGGCACGCGCTCCCAAAAATATTTACTCCAAACCTCAGCGAGTTTCCTGGAAAAAAGGTCAGAAACTGGACCTGACCATCGATCAGATCATCCCGGAAATCAAAGCTCCGGAAGACACCAAATACGTGAAGCATATCAAACTCAAATCGGAGAAACTTTCTAAGTTTTGGGGAAGAGACATGTATCTGGGAGCTCATGTGCTTTTGCCGGAAGGCTTCGAAGAAAACCCAACTCAATACTATCCTCTGATGGTTTTTCACGGGCATTTCCCCTCAGATTTTGGAAATTTCAGAATGATTCCACCGGATGAGGAACTCGGCGAAGATGATTACAGCGCCCGATTTGGAATCTACGGCTATGAAAAAATGCAGCAACAGGAAGCCTATGATTTCTATCAAAAATGGACTTCTGACGACTTCAAACGCTTTATCATCATTGAAATTCAGCACTCCAATCCTTTTTACGACGATAGCTATGCCGTCAACAGTGAAAATCTTGGGCCTTATGGTGATGCAATTCAGTACGAACTGATCCCGGAAATCGAAAAACAATTTCGCGGAATCGGGGAAGGCTGGGCAAGATTCCTTTACGGTGGATCGACTGGCGGATGGGAAGCTTTGGCAGCCCAGGTTTTCTATCCTGAGGAATATAACGGTTGCTTTGCGGCATGTCCTGATCCGATTGACTTCCGGGCTTTCACGACAGTGAATATCTACGAAGACAAAAACGCTTACTACAAGGAAGGTGAATTCCGAAAGACTTTGCGTCCGGGTCACCGCAATTACCTGGGTCATGTGGATGCAATGGTTCAGGATATGAATCATCGCGAGCTTGCTATCGGGGGAACCAAAACCCGCTCGGGTGACCAATTCGACATTTGGCAGGCCGTTTACTCTCCGGTTGGGGAAGACGGATATCCAAAACCCATCTGGGATAAATACAGCGGGGTGATCAACAAAGAGGTGGCTGAATACTGGAAAGAAAACTTCGACCTGCGCCATATTATGGAGCGGGACTGGGAGACTTTGGGGCCGAAACTGGAAGGAAAAGTGCGCATTTATTGCGGGGACATGGATAACTATTACCTCAACAATGCAGTTTACCTGACTGAAGATTTTCTGGAGCAAACTCAGAATCCGTATTACAATGGAGAAGTCGCATACGGCGACCGCGCTGAGCATTGCTGGAACGGAGATCCAACCTTACCAAACTATGTCACTCGCCTCCGATACAATACCATGTACCTGGACGAAATCGAAAACAGACTGAAGGAAACAGCTCCTGAAGAATTTAATCAAGAAAACTGGACACTAACCAAAAATTAAATACTATGAAAAACACACTGAAACTTGGCTTAATGGGATTATCTGCAACTTTGCTTTTTGCTCAGTGCAGTCCTCCAAAAACTGAAGAAGTAACTGAAGAAATGACTATGGTGGAAGAAACAAAAAAAACTCCGACACTGACCATGCTTTGGGAAACTGCAGATTCTTTGCCTACGAACGAATCTGTACTTTTTGACGAAAGCACCGGCACTATCTATGTGTCAAACATTGGCGGTCAGGATCCGCAGGCAAAAGACGGCAAGGGATCAATTGCAATTATTGACAAAGCCGGTAAAATCGTAAATCCTGCTTGGGTGAAAGGTCTGAATAGCCCGAAAGGAATGGGAATCGCAAATGGAAAACTTTACGTGACGGACGTGGATCAGTTGGTAGAGATTGATATTGCTACTGCAAAAGTGGTCAAAAAGCACAAAGTTGAAGGAGCTCAGTTCCTGAATGACCTTGCTACCCATGCCGGAAAAGTGTACTTCACGGATATGAATACCGGGAAAGTTCACTTGTTCGATGCAGGAAAAGTTAGCACGATTTCCGAAGGCAATGAGACCATCAACGGTTTGGCAATTGCTGCAGACGGAACCATCTACGGACTGGATGCTTCCGGTTTGAAAAAATGGAATGCCGACGGAACCACTACAATCGTAAACGCCAACATTACCGGCGGCGATGGTTTGGTAATCCTGGGTGATGGCAATTTCATCGCTTCAAGATGGCAGGGTGAGATTTGGTTTGCCAATGATTCCACTCAGACTCTGATGCTGGATACCAAAGCTGCTGAATCAAACACTGCGGATATCGGATATATTCCTGCCGAAAAAATAGTTTTGGTGCCTACTTTCTTCAAAAATAAAGTTGCAGCTTACAAGCTGGATTATTAATCCTGACAATCAACCAATAGTGAAAAGCCTCCGAAAGGGGGCTTTTTTCATTTCAGGGATTTCACCGAATCTCTGGTTCAGATTAATCGGAGGATATCTGAAAGGCATTAAAATCCAAGTTGAGTTGTTACTTTTTCCGAAGGAAAAACTTCGGAAAATCTCAGGCAAATCGCGAAACAATCACCAAAGTAAGCCCAGCGATAAACGCCACAAACATCCAAAGAACAAGTGTATTTGTTCCCTTCGGGGCATCCTTAAATTCCTTCCAGATGAAAACGCCCCAAGCCGCAGCCACCATCGTAGCGCCTTGTCCCAAACCGTATGAAATCGCAAACCCCGCTTTCTCGCCGGCAATCACGCTGAGTAACATTCCGAGGCACCAGATAGCACCGCCAAGCAAACCTATCAGATGGAGTTTGGGTGAACCCATTTTGAAATAATCAGAATAGCTGACTGGCTTTCCCTGAAAGGGTTTGAGCATGAAAAAGGTATTCCAGAGGAAATTGGAAGCGAAAATCCCCAGTGAAAAGATAAAGACCGCAGAATAAGGAGTCATCAATCCGGGTTCAGGCTGGGAGAAATCTCCGGAAATGGAAGCCGCAACAAATCGATAGAAAAAGCCCATCAAAATGCCTCCGGTAACGGAAAGCAGAATTCCTTTGGCAGGAGTTTGGGCTTTGCCTTTGGAAAGTTTGCGATAGGCAAGCGCATCGAGAATGATCGCCACCACAACCAACCCAACTCCCAAAAAGAGGATAATCGGATCTCCAACGGGGACCGCCATATAATTCACCACCACACCCAACACCAGTGCAATTCCGATTCCGACCGGAAAAGCAACCGCCATCCCTGCGATATCAATTGCCGCAACAATAAGCAGATTTGCCAGATTGAAAATCACTCCGCCCAAAAAGGCTGAGCCAATAGCATCCGGTTCGGCCTGCATCAAATCATCTACAAACGCTCTTCCCGCAGTGCCGGAACTCCCCAGTGTCAGCCCAAAAACCAGGGAAAGCAGGATAATCCCTAAGGAATAATCCCAGTAAAACAGCGGAAAAGGCCAGGTTTTGGAAGAAAGCTTTTGGGTATTGGCCCAGGAACCCCAGCAAATCATGGTGATCACGCAAAGGAAAACAGCCAGCGAATACGTTTCAGGGATAAACATGCGGAAGAAGGTTAGATGGGTTTCAGTTCGGATCGAACCGGTTGAGAGCTTTGCGCTCCCATTCGGGTGACAGAGATAGCAGCAGCCTGATTAGCAAATCGGATCGCGGCTTTTATTTCCATTCCTTCGGAAAGTGCGACAGTCAATGCTCCGTTGAACGTATCTCCGGCGGCAGTCGTGTCTACGGCATTTACTTGTATCGAAGGAATGAGGATTTCTTCCTGATCGGAAAGCAGAAAAGCGCCTTTGGCACCCAGGGTGATGATGACCAGTTTTGCTCCTTTTTCTCTTAGAATTTTGGCCGCTTTCGCAGCGGACACCTCATCCGTGACTTTCACTCCTGTCAATAATTCCGCTTCGGTTTCATTGGGAGTGATGATGAAAAGCTTGCTGATCAGTTTGTCAGAAAGTGGCCGGGCCGGAGCAGGATTCAGGATCACAGGCACTCCAAGAGCAAAAGCTTTGTCAACCAAAGCAGTCACGGCCTCCAGCGGAATCTCCAACTGAACGAGAACATAACTTGCCTTTTTTACCAGTTCGGATGCATTCTCGATATCCAAAGCAGTAAACTTTCCATTGGCACCGGAAGCGACAGAAATGCAGTTTTCGCCGGAATCCTCCACCATGATCAAGGCAACTCCGGAGTGGGAATCAGGGTCGGTGATGATGTGAGAAACGTCTATCCCTTCTTTTTTGAAGCCTTCAACGGCAATTTTCCCCAATGCGTCATTTCCGACTTTCGCAAGGAAAGTAACATCCCCTCCAAGCTTTGCGGCAGCGACTGCCTGATTTGCTCCTTTGCCTCCGGCGAAAGTGAAAAACTGACCCCCGAGCACGGTCTCACCGGGCAAAGGCAAATGAGCAGATTTCACCACCATGTCGGTATTGCTGCTGCCCACGACCAGGATTTTTGACATTACTCAGCAGTTTTGGTGTAGGTGAAGATCTTTTGGAGATCGAGGTAAACTTTTTCATTCGGGTTGGTTACGGTCAATTCAAGGGTGTGTTTGCCCGGTGGCAACTCATATTGAAAGAACAGTTCATGCGCACGAGTGATAAAATTGAGCGGTAACTTCATTTGCTTTTTCAGTTCCCCATCAATTTTGAAATCGACCAAAAGCACATAATCACCAAGCGTTTGCTCCGGAGTCTCCAGGGCATAAGCACTGTCGAAATCCACATGTCTTGCTCGGCCATTCAGGACAACCCCAACTCCTTCAAACTCAAAAGTCTTCGTTTGTGCATCTTTCAAGCCTATTTTTTGATTGATGTCCTGCTCAGTATTCAGCTGATATCCCGGGAAACTTTGCTCAAGCGGAGCAGCGACAGGAGATTGTAATTTGATTTTAACCTCATTTTCGGTCACTTCGCCGCCATTTTCAGCGATGAGTTGAAGTGCATGTTTGTAGCTGATTTCGTAGGCTTCATTGAGGGAAGTACTGGTAAATTTGAAATCCATGTTTTCGATTCCGCTCAGGCCTTGCTTCCAAAATTCCGGAATGGCATCGTAGCCATAAACTGTCCCCAAAATCGCCGCTGCTGTGGCAGGATTACAATCTGAATCCTGTCCTGCTCGGGTTGATATTTCAAGCGTTTTCGTAAAATCTCCCTCGCCATACAATAAGCCCAGGACGACATAGGCAGAATTCAGCTTGGCATCAATATTAAAATCTTCAAATGCTCCATCCGGGCAACCAATGTCTTCGCCCCATTTGGCTTCGGTGAGTTCCCAATTCTTTTTCCAATCAGTCGGATATTCTTTATGCCATTTGATCACATCGGCTATGCATTGATAAAATGTACTTTCTGTTGGCACGAGAGAAAGTCCCATGCTAACGATGGTGGGAATATCTGATTCAATAAATGCAAATGTGTACATGCCGGCAACCAAAACCCCACCGTAATATCCGTCCCCATAATTCATAATATGGCCGACCCGGTCGCAAATCTCCAAAGCGGTGTTTGGCATTCCCGGAGACATGATTCCCGCAAAATCTGCTTCAATCTGAAAGTCAATATCGTCTGCATGGGGATTGTTCATCCAGTGCCCTGACTCCGGAGGAGCCATTCCGTTCAGCACATTGTAGCGTCCTTGCTGGTTGGCGTGCCAAAGCCAATATCCGGCTTCAGCGTAGGCTTTTGCATGGCAAGTCGCAGGCGCATTAATACCTTCCCGATCCATGACCTCGACAAACGTGAGGTCCATGTAAACGTCGTCATACAATCCCGGAACTCGTGTCATCCAGTGATTCAGCGTCGTATCAGTCCAGACGATTTCTACCGAGTCCGGAATCATCCGCTTCAGATATTTAAATTCCGTGGGGCCTCCGTAAGTCACTCCGATCGTCTGAGCAGCCCAAGCACCTTTGATTTTGTTTTGGAGTTCAGTTTTGGTGAGGGTGAAAAATTGGGAATCACCTTCGGGTTTTTTACCGGAACATGACGCCAAAGCCATAATTCCTATTGCGAATACAATGAATAGTGAACTTTTCATCTTTGAATAGTGAGATAGATAGAATATTAATTGCTCAAACGTTTATTCTATTTAAGCAGGAATTTTAAAAATTCAATCTTTCAATTCAAATTCAACCCCGAAGGGTATAAAGCTCCCGTTTGGAATTAAAATAAGCGGGAAGCCGTTGATACTGATACAACTGCCGGAAATCAGGTTTTGTGAATCACATTACCAAATTTTGTTTGTAATTTTGATTAACATCGCCACCCGATTCTGTGTTTACAAGTCAAAATGAGTAATCCGGTTTAATCCGCTTCGCCATTTTCAATTCACAATACTAAACTCAAAATGAAAAATTCAAAACCTATAGATTACGAGCTTGAGAAGAATATGGAAGTGATTTCTCAGCTTGATGGATTTGTAGCTAATGCTGTTGACACCATTTTGGTAGATCCTGATGATTGCTGGCAGCCTTCCGATTTTCTTCCCGACTTCAGTAACCCTGAAGTTTTCGACGAAGTAAAACAGCTACAAAAGCGCGCTGAAGGTATTCCTGATACGGTTTTGACTTCCCTGATTGGAAATATGATCACTGAAGAGGCATTGCCTTCTTATCAGACTTACTTCAATTTGCTGGAAGGAATCAATGAAGAGCGAAGCTTGCTTTCTCCTTCAGGGTGGGTTCGCTGGTCCAAAGCCTGGACTGCTGAGGAAAACAGACACGGAGATCTTCTGAACAAATACCTATACATGACAGGTCGTGTGGATATGAAAGCCGTAGAGCAGACAATTCACCGATTGCTTACCAATGGTTTTGATCCAAAATCAAAAAGTGATCCTTATCAGGCAATGGTCTATACCTCTTTCCAGGAAAGAGCTACAAAAATATCCCACGTAAATACCGGAAAACTAGCCGACAAAGCTGGTGATTCAGTCCTTTCCAGAATCTGTAAAACTATTGCCGGTGATGAGGCAAGACACGAAAAGGCTTACAAGTCTTTTATGTCTCAGATCTTTGAAATCGATCCAAGCGGAGCAGTTTTAGCCTTTGAAAAAATGATGAGAAATCAGATCGTCATGCCTGCAGTATTAATGGGTGAAGGAGGAAAAAATCCTGATATCTACACGCATTTCTCGGCAATAACTCAGAAAGTCGGAATTTATACCGGTTGGGATTATGCGAGAATCATTGAACACCTGGTAGAGCTTTGGAAAATCGATAGCCTGACAGGCCTGAATGATGCTGCATCAAAAGCTCAGTCTTATCTATCCAATTTGGCGGATCGCTATATGAGACTTGCTGATCGAATGAAAGCACCGGATGAGATTAAACTTGCCTGGCTTAAATAAGCCTTACTAAATAACTTCAAAAGTCCTTCCCGAAAGAGAGGGACTTTTTTTGTACACCAAACTTGATTTTCGCAGGATAATCAGGAAATTGAAACAAACACCACTAACATGAATTACCTGATCGGATTAATCTTTCTTGCCTTTAGCTTGTTTCCATCGTCTGATTTTTCGGCTGACCCTCCCAAAATCAATCCGGAAAGACTTTCTTCAAGTCTGAAGAAGCTTTCAACTTTTGGAAAAAATTCCGCAGGGGGATCAGATCGGGTTGCTTATAGCGGACATGACATCGAAGCCAGAGTCTATGTAAAAGAACTGATGAAAAATGCTGGGCTGGAAGTTTCAGTGGATTTTGCAGGAAACATCATTGGCAAGAGAGCTGGCAAAACTCCGGGATTGAAGCCAATTGCTTTTGGTTCGCATATTGATGAAGTTCCAAACGGAGGCGATTATGATGGACCGGTTGGGTCAATGGGTGCTATCGAAGTGATCCAAACGCTTCATGAAAACGGAATTGTAACAGAACATCCGCTGGAAGTAATCATTTTCACCAATGAAGAAGGCGGAGTCATTGGCAGCAGGGCTTTGGCAGGACAGCTTTCTGAGGCAGCATTAAAAACAGTAAGTTCCAGCGGACTTACCCAAGCTGAAGGAATCAAAGCTCTTGGTGGTGATCCCTCCAGAATAGGTGAAGTGAAACGGAATTCAGGTGATTTGGCTGCATTTCTGGAGCTTCATATTGAGCAAGGAGCAAATCTGCATCGCGAAAAACTCAACATAGGAGTCGTGGAAGGAATCGTCGCAATCGAATGGTGGGAATTTACTTTCAAAGGTTTCGCAAATCACGCGGGAACCACCCCCATGAATATGCGCAAAGATCCAATGCTTCCCGCTTCCAGACTGGTTTTGGCAATTAATGAAATCGTTATCTCCTATGAAGGCGCTCAAGTGGGAACTGTTGGAAAAATTCAGGCCTATCCGGGTGCCGGAAATGTGATTCCGGGAGAAGTAAAACTCAACCTTGAACTCCGTGATCTCTCTTCAGAAAAAATCTGGACAATATACCGGGAAATTGAAGCCAAGGCAAAACTCCTAGCTGAGGAAAGTGGAACAGAAGTGAGTATCACTCATCAGGAAGTGGCCAGCAAACCTGCATTGGCGGATCCGTCTATCCAGAAATCAATTGAAAGTGCTGCAAAATCTTTAGGATTTTCTTATCGATATATGCCGAGTGGCGCAGGACATGATGCTCAGGAGATGGCTAGATTGGCTCCTATGGGAATGATTTTCATTCCGAGTAAAGACGGAATCAGCCATGCCCCAAGCGAATATTCCTCTCCGGAAGATATCGCCAACGGAGCAAATGTATTGCTTCAGACAATTTTGTCTCTCGATAAATCTTTGAAGTAGAGATCAAAAATCGTCAACAGACCACGGTCAACAGTCGACAGCAAGTCTATTTGAACTTCAAGACCTTGTTTTATATGGATAGTGTCAAGAAAGCGGATACTTAAAAATTCAATTTCTGTTTTCAGGTTTGCGAAACTTTTTGCGGTTGATTTACATTTAATGTCTATACATCAAAATCACTTCCATGCGTCCGATTAAGAAAATCCATAAGGCAGAATATAGACCAATCGCAGATCTGGTAACGTACAGCCCTTTGCCTACACGGAGCCTTTCGCAGATTGATCCTTTTATCTTTTTGAACCATCACGGGTTCCAAACCTATCCAAAATATAATCAAGGCCTGCCTTTTGGTCCGCATCCGCACCGTGGAATGGAAACGGTAACCTTCATTCTGGAAGGAGATATCCTACACAAGGATTCATCAGGCCATGAATCGGTCATGGGTCCGGGCGGGGTGCAATACATGACAGCAGGTCGGGGATTGATCCATGAGGAAGTGAGTAGCTCTGAATTCAAAAAAAACGGAGGCGATCTGGAGATTTTGCAGCTTTGGCTGAATCTGCCTGCAAAGAAAAAGATGATTGATCCCAACTATGTTGGATTGCAGAAAGAGGAAATTCCAACATTTGATCTGGACGGAGGGAAAGTAAAAGTTCAACAACTTTTTGGAGAATGGAATGGTGTGAATGGAGCTTTTAAAGAGACTTTCCCATTAACCATGAGTACCATTTACCTGGAAAAGGGAGCCAAGTTTGAAAAGTCTATCCCGAATCATGAGAACATCTTTTTCTACATCGTAAGAGGTGAGTTACAAGTTAACGGGGTTGAAATTCCATTCCGGAATTTGGTGGAATTCACCAATGAAGAGGGAGAAATTACAGTTGAAGCGCTGGAAGATTCAATCCTTATTTTGGGCCATGCATTGCCATTTAATGAACCGATGGTCGCGCAAGGTCCATTTGTAATGAACACTCAGAAAGAAATTCAAGAGGCTTATCAGGATTATCAGGCGGGGAAATTTGGAACCTGGAAGGAATAAAAATTCAAATTCCAGACTCCTGTCTCACTTTGGAAGCCTGGTCCAAACCTGACTGAAGTTTACGCAAAGACTCAATCGCCGCCTGGGATTTATCCTGATCAATCATAAGTTCCAGACCACAATTATAGCAAACGACAGGCTGATACTGGATCAGATGCTGGATGCTGACAACCAGCCTGGTTTTGCATTCCGGACAATTAATCCCCGGAGTTCGGGAAATTTCAACTTGAGGGGTAGGTTCAACCACCTTTGGAGTTTCCAACACAGGTTTTGGTCCGGAAAAAAGGCTGTAGAACCAGGTTTTTATTTTTGAAAAGAAGGAGGCCATCAGGTTTCTTTATTGCTTGAATCCAGAATATTAAGTAACTGAATCATTCCCACAGCCAAATCAGCTTGGGCCAATTTTATTTTCACATTCATATTTGCTGTCGCGGAACTGGCAGGAGCATTTGGATTGGCGGATGGTTTTTTGCCAAAAATTGCTCTGAGCCTTACGTCATTGCTGTTGAGAAATGTCTTATCCAATGATCCTGTACCTGAGGTAGATTTTGCACTGACCTCAGGCTGAGTCAAGGCAAGATCAAACTCAATCTCAGCCTCTGCTACTTGGAGGGAGGGAATCGGAATAATCGTCAAAAGCGGAATTGCCAAAGTTGCGGTTTGGGTAGTCCCGTCTGCATTGATTCTCTGGTAACTGAAAGTGATCGTGCGGACAGCCCCAAAATCCGGATCTGAAGCGTCTGTCGCTTTAGTGAAACCTACTTCCTTGATGAAATTAGCTGTGGCTTTGGCAGCGATTGCTTCCGCTTGAATAACTGCTGCCATTGGAGCCCCCAATAGTTCTGAAATATACCTTGGTGTGATCATGGTCTGAGTTATTAAAGAATTGAAACATTATTATTATCATCAAGCATCGTAAAGTCCTGAGAATTCAAAGTGAACTTAATTGTCATGATATTTTCCGGCTTCACTAGTTTTAGTTTTTCAATATCCACCGCCACCTGCAA
Organism: Algoriphagus sp.; assembly: GCA_029945945.1. GTDB lineage: Bacteria > Bacteroidota > Bacteroidia > Cytophagales > Cyclobacteriaceae > Algoriphagus. The sequence goes on from JAQSDM010000012.1 coordinate 198,108, forward strand.
TCCTGTAGATACAGTTTCCATTGCAATTTTGCTGATCCCTGCTTCCAATTGAATCATCTTTTTCTTCAAAATAGCCGAGGCTATTTCCTGAAGCGTACTATCTTCTTCCTGGTTTGCCGGAGCATTTGGACGAGGAGTCGTGGAGGCTGCCGCGGCTGGGCGACCAACCAACCAAGGTTGTCTCCTGATCGGGTTTTTTAATAGCACTGCCTTTTCGGCAAAAGTCGTTTCGAAAAGAACCTTCGGAGCAATATTCACGGCTTTAGCATTGACGACCTGAATCGGAACTTCCAGACTTCCAGCTTTAATTTTTGCTGCATCCAACTTAGAAACAGGATCTTTTGAGAAATCTGAAAGCACCAGCTTATTGGCAGAAATGGATGAACTAATCAGATTAGCGTCAATAATTGCCTCTTTTTCTGAAGGATATTCCTTCAAAACCTTGAAATCCCTGGCTCCAGATTTATCAAAACTGATTAATTCATAGCTTCCTTTTTCCGTCGGAACTGCTGCAAATCCTTCAGTTTTTACGACAATAGGAACCAGTTCAGGGATAGCCTTTTGAATAGTCTGCTGGACCTTTTGAATGCTTCTGGCAAAATCAACCAGTGAACTTGTGGCAGTTTCTAATTCACCATTAATCATTTTAGCCACATTCTTCTCCCAATTTATATCAGGATAAGATCCCAGACTTTTGTAGAGTTCATTGGTAATTGCCTCTTTATTGAGTTCCATTCGAAGCTCCTTTGCAAGATCGTCTGAGAAATTTTTCACATAGGCAGCCAGCCTTTCTTTTGACTGGCTGCTTTGGAAAGGCTTCTCTTCAACCGACTCAATTGCATACTTCAGCTCAACCTCGAGGTTCTGAATTCCAATCTTTGGAACCGGGAAAAACTTAAGGACATCATCAGATGCATAAGTCCTGGCCAAATTCCGGGATGATTCATCCGCTTTGGACTTTGCCTCATTGATATCACTCAGCAAAGACGCGATAATCTGATTCAACTGGCTCATAAGCTTGTTGATAAGGAAAAAATAAAATGTGTATTTAAAATTAAGGAGTAACTGTAGCTGGTTTTTCCAGGATAGCCGACTCCATAATATGAAGGACCTTTGCCAATCCTGCAGGCATTTCATCCTGAACAGCCTTGACATTAATATCTATCGTGAATTGAGTGGCATTATTTACTCGTGAACTAGCCGTGGTGCTGGTATTGTGGCGAGTCGAAATCTTAGCGTTCATCGACACCGAAACAGGTGAAAGAAAACCCCCGGCTTTAAAATTCAAAGTAGTGTCAGTTGCGATGCTATTACTAGTAGCAGCTGAGGTTTTATACTCTTGTTGTTCTGTGATATTGGCAGTAAACTGAATTGTCATTTCCTCAATTCTGATGTAAGGAATCGGGACAATTGTCAAAATAGGGACAGTCAAAGAAACTTCTTCCTCTCCTGCCGGGTTACCTCCTGCTGAGCCTTCTGATGTTTTCCTTTTAAATTTAAAAGTGACATTCCTTACATCTCCCATTTCTCCATTGGCATCGGCTGTCTCGCCGGCTGCTGGATTGGCGTCTGTTCGGACGAAGCCAACCTCTTTAATAAAGTTGACAGTGGACTGGGCGGCGAGGGCCTGTGCCTGAATGGCCGCGATCATTGGGCCACTGATGATTCTTCCGAACGGAAGTGACCTGAGGGTTCGATTTGCGTAGCTCATAAGTAAATTGTTTTTGAAATTGTTAAAAATGGGTTTAAAAAATTATGGCTAATGAACTCAATAAATAGTGGCCATAACTGATTGAATCTAAATAATTTAAAAAATAGAACCAATTTATTTTAGCATTTTTTATTGAATTATTACTATTTAAAAAATTCCAAAATCATAGAAATCGAATGTGGATTTTCAGCTATCCATGATGTCCTGAGAGATCAATCGGTAAATCTCTGCAAGCTGTTCATTGTAGCTGAGGAATTGATGATGATCCTCCAGAGTCTCAAAATCTTCCCGAATTGCCGGTCCGGTTTGCGCATTTTTGGCTCCGATCTGAAGGCTTTTTGAAATCGTCTCAATAATCAAAGGTTTCAGCATTTCAAAATCAACCCCTTGCCTGCGCATGATTTCCTCTGCGATCCGGATCATGTGATTCGAAAAATTACTCGCAAAAACAGCAGCGACATGAATTGCTTTTCGGTCTTTTGATTTCACCACATAAATCTGGGGGGAAAGACTTTTTGCCAACTTTTTGAGCTTTTGCAATGTTTCCTCATCCTCCGATTCAAGGAGAAATGGAACATCTTCGAAATCCAGCTTTCGGTCTTTGGTGAAGGACTGCAAGGGATAAAAAATCCCAGTAAAGCTCGCCGAACTATACCCCAAAATATCCAAAGGCTGAGTACCTGAAGTATGAACCAAAATGCTCCCTTCAGGCAAGATTACTTCGTCGGCAAGCTCCGGAATAGCCAAATCCTTTACCGAAAGGATAAATATCTCAGCCTTACTCTCGGAAAAATCAAGATCATTTTTTGGTTCCGCGGAATACAAACGCTCGGTGATTGTCTGAGCCCTCTTGATATCCCTTGCATACACCTCGGTCACTTCATGCCCGGCATTCTCAAGTGCCGGTGCCAAATGCCACGCTACATTCCCGGCACCCAAAATGGCTATTTTGAACTTCATTTCGGAATTAACCCAATTTTTACTGAAAATAAAAAAGCCATCCGAATCTCTTCGAATGGCTTTTTAAGAAGTCTCTCCTACTATTAAATATGCAACGCTCTGTTATCTGTTGCTGCCAAACAAGCTTCTTTGAAAGCCTCCGTGTAAGTGGGGTGAGCATGAGACATTCTGGCTATATCTTCTGCAGATGCTCTGAATTCCATCGCAACAACTGCCTCAGCGATCATATCGGCTGTTCGTGGGCCAATCATGTGTACACCCAATATCTCGTCAGTTGTGGCATCAGCGAGAACTTTCACCAATCCATCTGTATCCATAGAAGCTCTAGCACGTCCGGAAGCCATGAAAGGGAATTTTCCGGTCTTGTATTTTATGCCTTTTTCTTTGAGCTGCTCTTCTGTGTAACCAACAGCGGCTACTTCCGGCCAGGTATAAACCACACCAGGAATCAGCAAATAATTGATATGTGGCTTCTGTCCGGCAATTGTTTCCGCAACAAATACACCTTCTTCTTCAGCCTTGTGAGCTAGCATGGCGCCTTTCACCACATCACCGATCGCATAAATATGCGGAACGGAGCTTTGAAGATGTTCATCTACCTCAACCATTCCTCTATCCGTGATTTTCACTCCTGCAGCTTCTGCATTTAATCCGTCTGTATATGCCTTTCTTCCGATGGAAACGAGCACGTAATCGCCTTTCAGCTCCACGATTTCACCTTTTCCATTATCAGCTTTAACAATGACTTCGCTGCCTTGGTTTTCCACTGCCACCACTTTGTGCTTCAGGTAGAATTCAAAGCCTATTTTCTTCAGGGATTTTTGCAATTCCTTACCCATCGTCCGGTCCATCGTGGGTATCAAAGAATCCATAAATTCCACTACAGAAACCTTAGCTCCCATCCGGCCATAGACAGAACCGAGCTCCATTCCGATCACACCACCACCGATTACGATCAGGTGTTTTGGGATTTCCTTCATGTTCAAAGCCTCAGTAGAGGTAATGATTCTGTCTTTATCAAGCTTGATAAAAGGAAGAGAAGCCGGCTTTGACCCGGTCGCAATGATGATATTCTTTCCCTGAATGACAGCTGAAGTGCCATCTTCTTTGGTCACTTTCACTGTATGAGCATCTACGAACGAGCCCAAACCCTGATGAACATCGATTTTGTTTTTCTTCATCAAAAACTGAATCCCATCCACATTCTGCTTCACCACTTCATTTTTGCGGGAGATCATCTGGGTAAGATCAACTTTCAAATTGTCAAGCTTGATGCCATGAGTTTCGAACGTATGAGCAGCATTGTGAAAATGCTCTGATGAATCTAAAAGTGCTTTGGAAGGAATACAGCCCACGTTCAGGCAAGTACCACCCAAAGTTGGATATTTCTCGATAATGGCGGTTTTCATTCCAAGTTGAGCAGCTCTGATTGCTGCTACATACCCTCCCGGACCCGAACCGATAACTATGACGTCGTACATTTCTTTATTGTTTGTATCAGGTACAAAGTACAATGTACCAAGTACCGGTTTATTTAACATTTAAGCTTTGTTTGAGCTTAGCGATCATGTTCTGAATATGATCCAACTCAAGTTCAAGCTTTTCAAAATCTTGACTATTTATAAAATTAAGCCTGTTTGAAATTACCAATTGGGTATCTAACTCAAAAGAGGAACCTTGTGCAATCCCCAGAAAATGGTTGAAGTCTTTATCCGTGTTTCTGCCTGCACCTTCTGCAATATTTGAAGGAATCGAAATTACACAACGGTTAATCTGACTGATCAAGCCATATCTTTCTTCCTTAGGAAGTTTTTCTGTTACCTGATAAACTTCAACAGCTAAGTCAATGGCCTTTTGCCAAACCTTTAATTCTTTATATCGATGCATCGATTTTATTAGTTAGGTTAAAAATTTGTTTCCTCAATTTAACCCTATCAACCTAAAATCCTATGCTTGAATACTTTGTACTTGGTACTTAATACATTGTACCAAAGTTTTAAACTCCAAACAACAATCTCGTCGGATCTTCCAGCAATTGCTTCACGCGAACCAGGAAGCTTACTGACTCACGTCCATCGATGATTCGGTGATCATAAGAAAGTGCCAGATACATCATGGGAAGGATTTTCACTTCGCCGTTGACAGCCATCGGCCTTTCGACAATGTTGTGCATTCCCAAAATCGCTGACTGAGGAGCGTTGATGATCGGAGTAGACATCATGGACCCAAACACACCACCATTGGTGATAGTGAATGTTCCGCCTGTCATCTCTTCGATCGACAATTTATTGTCTCTTGCTTTGCCGGCAAGTCTTACAATCTCTTTTTCAATCTGGTCGAATGACATTGCTTCAGCATTTCTCACTACCGGAACAACCAATCCTTTTGGCGCAGATACGGCAATTGAGATATCGCAGTAATCATTGAATATGATCTCGTTTCCGTCGATTTTTGCATTTACAGAAGGCCACTCCTGAAGAGCTACACAAACGGCTTTGGTGAAGAAGGACATAAAGCCCAAACCCACTCCATGCTTTTCTTTAAACTGATCTTTGAACTTAGATCTCATGTCCATGATCGGCTTCATGTTTACCTCATTAAATGTGGTCAACATGGCTGTTTCATTTTTCACAGCAACTAAACGACGGGAAACAGTCTTTCTCAAGGAAGACATTTTCTCTCTTCGCTCGTTTCTTGCGCCGGCCACTATTGCTTTGGTTGGTTCAGCAGCTTTTGGAGCAGGTGCAGGACTTGGTGCAGCAACTGGTTTTTGAGCACTCATTGCATCTTCCTTAGTGATTCTTCCATCTTTTCCGGTTCCGGAAACTGCTGTCGGAGACACTCCTTTTTCTGCCAAAATTTTTGAAGCAGCTGGCGAAGCATGACCCGAAGCATAAGTTTCATTTCCGGAAGTCGAACCAGCTGCAGGAGCTTCCGCTTGTGGGGAAGGTACAGATGAGGCTGCTGAAGAACCATCTTCAGTTACCTCTATTTTACAAATCAAACCGCCTATTTCGAGTGTATCACCCTCTTTGGCAACGTGCCGCAAAATACCAGTTGCCTCAGCAGGCAATTCAAAAGTTGCTTTATCAGAATCTACTTCTGCAATGATCTCATCAAGTTTCACGAAATCACCGTCCTTTTTCAGCCAATTGGCTAAAGTAACTTCAGTGATCGATTCTCCGACGGTCGGTACGATCATCGTTTTTACCTCACCGGTTTTTCCAGAGGCTGCGGAAACTGCAGGAGCAGAAGTTGGGGTTGTAGTTGACATAGGAACGGGAGTTGATGAAGATGATTCAGAAACTGAAGTTGAAGACTCCTCGATCACGCAGATTACTGCACCGATTTCAAGATTATCGCCTTCCTGAGCTTTGATTCGAAGCGTGCCGGAAGATTCTGCAGGAAGTTCAAAAGTGGCTTTATCAGACTCAAGTTCACATAGCACTTCATCCATTTGAACCTGATCTCCGTCTTTTTTGAACCATTTTCCAAGGGTTACTTCGGTGATCGACTCGCCCACTGCAGGCACTTTAATTTCTTTGCTCATAGGTTATTATTTTTCTTTTCCCTTCGGAAAGCAGAAACAAAATGAAATAATATTTTAAACGTTCTCAATTCTTTAAGAACAAGAATATTTGGATGTTACAGTTTTAAAGCTTTGGAAACTATCCCTTTTTGCTCTTCGACGTGAACTTTGTTGTATCCGGTCGCCGGGGATGCACTTGGCTTTCTCGCGATAAGATCCATCGGGATTTCTTTGTAAAGAAGTCTTAGCAAGTAATTCCAATAACCCATGTTTTCAGGCTCTTCCTGTACCCAAACCAATTCAGCTTTTGGATAATTTGCCAAAACCTCGAGGATTTGCTTTTTAGGAAGCGGATGAAGTTGCTCCAAACGAACGATTGCTACATTTTTTACTTTTTCCTTTTCGCGAGCTTCCTCAAGATCATAATATATTTTGCCCGAGCAAAGAACAACTCTTTCAACGTTTTTTGGATCAACAGAAGTATCAGGAAGAACTTCTCTGAATCGTCCGCTGGTAAATTCAGCCAAAGGCGATACAACTTTTGGATGTCTCAAAAGTGATTTTGGAGACATGACCACACAAGGCTTTCTGAACTCCCATGTTTGCTGTCTTCTCAGCAAATGGAAGAAATTGGAAGGCTCAGTGATATTGGCAATAATCATATTGTACTCCGCTGCGAGCTGAAGGAATCGCTCAGGGCGGGCATTTGAGTGCTCCGGACCCTGACCTTCATATCCATGAGGAAGGAGCATGACGAGTCCATTCATTCTCTGCCATTTGGATTCACCGGAAGAAATAAATTGGTCAATCATGGTCTGGGCACCGTTGGCAAAATCTCCAAACTGAGCTTCCCAAATCGTCAATGAATTGGGATTAGCCATTCCATATCCATACTCAAAACCAAGAACGGCATATTCTGAAAGAAGCGAATTATAGATCTCGAAGTGACCTTTGCCACCTTTCATCTCTTTCAAAGAATTGTAAGGCTGATTCGTATTTGCATCATGAATTACAGCATGACGGTGAGAGAATGTGCCTCTTTGAACGTCCTGACCTGTGAGTCTTACAGTTTTACCATCGAGAACCAATGATCCGTAAGCCAGTAGTTCAGCGCTAGCCCAATTGAGTTCTTTGGTTTGGAAGAACATATCCTTGCGTTGCTTCATCTGAGCTTCAATCTGCTTGATTGGCTTAAATCCCTTTGGGATAAAAGTCAAGGCATCAGCCACTTTTTCAATAACAGCCAGGTCAATCCCGGTTTCCGGAGATTTGTCGAAATCTTCAGGTGTAGATCTCCTTAAGCTTGCCCATTCTCTTTCAAACTTCGTAGCCTGATAAGGAAGAGGCTTTTCTTTAACCATATTCAAACGATCCTGAAGGAGTTGTCTGAATTCCTCATCCATCTGAGATGCGATTTTTGCGTCAATATCCCCACGCTCGGTGAGTTTTTTCACATAGATTTCTCTTGGATTGGGGTGTTTGGAGATAATATTATAAAGTTCCGGTTGAGTGAATTTTGGTTCGTCAGATTCATTATGACCATGTCGTCTGTAGCAGACCATGTCAACAAAAATATCCTTGCTGAATTTTTGTCTGAATTCGGCAGCAAGTCTCGCAGCAAAAACCACTGCTTCCGCATTGTCACCATTTACGTGGATTACTGGAGCATCTATGATTTTGGCAACATCAGTACAATAAATCGAAGTACGGGCATCATCAAAATCAGTAGTAAATCCAACCTGATTGTTAATTACAAAATGGATGGTTCCTCCGGTGTTGTATCCTTTCAGACCAGCCATCTGTGTTACTTCATAGACAATTCCTTGTCCGGCAACAGCTGCATCTCCGTGAATCAAGACAGGAAGGGCTTTTCTCGCATCGCCTTTGTGTTGGGAATCTATTTTAGCTCTGATAAAACCTTCTACAACAGGATTTACAGCTTCAAGGTGGGAAGGATTTGGGGCTAGTTTGAGGTGAACTTTCTTATGCTCGGGAGTAATGATGTCACTGGAATAACCCATGTGATATTTCACATCCCCATCTCCCATGGTAAGATCAGGTTTTGCTGTTCCTTCAAATTCAGAAAATATTTGCTCATAGGTTTTTCCCATGATATTCGCCAGGACATTCAGACGACCTCGGTGAGCCATCCCGATCATCACTTCCTCAACACCCAAATGAGCCGAAGCATTGATAAGTGCATCTAAAAATGGAATTGTAGTTTCCCCTCCTTCAAGGGAAAATCTCTTTTGACCGAGGTATTTGGTATGAAGGAAGTTCTCAAATACAACTGCCTGATTCAGTTTAAAAAGAATTCTTTTCTTTTCGTCAACTGAAGGATTGAATGCAAGTGCTTCTTCTTCAACTTTGGTTTTGAACCAATCCAGCATCTCAACATCTCTAATATAGAGATACTCGAATCCCATCGGTCCTTCATAAATAGTCTTCAAGGCATCGATAATACCAGAAAGCTTGGCGGCTCCAATCCCGATTTCATTTCCGGCCTGGAATTCTACATTCATGTCCTCAAGGCTTAATCCAAAATTTTCAGGATCGATCATGGCCTTTCGGTCACGTCTTTCTCTGACAGGATTGGTCTTGGACCTTAAATGTGCCCTTGAACGATATGCATGAATCAATGCTCTGACTTTAATCTCTTTTGGCAAGAGTTCCATATCCATAATGGTCCCAGGAGATGCAAGGGCACCACTTTTTTGAATTGGAGCAGAAAGCTGAGCTGGTTGAGCATGCCCATTTACTTCCTCAGTGTAATTGGATAAAGCAAAATCAAATCCGTCAAAAAACTCCTTCCAGCTTGGATCAATGGATGCCGGATCAATTTTGTAAGAAGAATAAAGCTCATCTATGTAAGAAACATGAGCATTGGCGATATAGGAGAATTTATCCATGGGTGCGTTAATCTGAACTAGGCAAAACTAACGTCAATTAACCGTATAAAAAAACCGCTTATTTGGTTTTGCAAATATATGTTTTGGATTTCAGCAAAAAGTAAAAAATACTGGTTCTTAACTCTACCTATTTACAAAAAAAAAATTTTTGGGGGGGGGATTTACACCACATTTATCCAAATACCCTAAAACAAAAAAAGCAGCGCCCAATGGACGCTGCTTAGTATATTAATCTTAAGATAATTTATCTAAGAGTGGATGGCCAAGGCTTACCTGCGTTTGACTTCAGGGAAACTTTGCCTTTTTCGCCATCTCCATTGATCCAGACGAATACTAAGTCTGTACCATTGTTGCTGACAAAATTGAAGGTGTAACTTACACCATACTTATCCGCACCAGAAAACGAAAGTGCTCCGCAAGCATCGTTGATTCGTACGTTTCCTGATCCCCACGTATCACCATAACAAGCCCAGAATCCGAAAGTAGCGTCAGATACAGTATATGCTCCTGGAGAACCAGCTACAGCAGTAAATTTAACTTTACCAGTAATCGGCGCTGCGCAATCTCCGTAGATTGATTCCATTTCAGTTTGGGTGTAGCTAAATTCGCCAGCCAAATCAGAAGGACAAACTACGCTGACCGGATATTGGAATGGAGAAGCATAGAAAGGAGCACCTGCAACGTTAGTAGTAACGTTATCAGAACTGAATTTTCTACCAAACTTGTCATTCAATACCAGTCTGAATTCAAACACATCTCCACCTGCGATATCAGCAAGTTTCAAACCTACCGCAGCCAAAGTCTCCGCTGATGTAACCACAAAGGATGTCCTCAGGAATCTTGAATCTGCATTTGGAGCAAAATCAGTCTTTTGCAAAGTCTTCACCAACACGTCTGCGGTTGGAGTATACTTAAGACCTACACCAGGAATCAATCTTCTGTGACGAACTCTGATTTCTACTGTTTCCACAGTACCACCGTCTTCTGCATCCACTGCTTCAAGAGTCAAAGCGAATTTTGCATTAGCCAAGTCAAAGAAGTTGAAGGTAGTGCTTGTACGAGCAATCGTCCTCAGGTATGCACCTGTATCGAACGTAGAGTAAGGAATATTTGGCTCGACGAAGTCTCTACAAGAACTCAGGAAAACCAAAGCACCTGCCAATAAGCCAAAACTATATTTTAACATTTTCATATTATTTCGATTTGTTGGTTAGTAGTTCCAAGAATTTCCAGAAGGATTGGTATCCCAGAATACTTTTACCCCTTGGTCAGCTTTCTGAACAGCCTTTGTATTGGTAACCATATAAACGTTAGGATAGAAGAATGAACGAGGGAAAGTTCCTGCGTTCGTTTCCAAACCTGGTTGCATTTTCTCAGGCTGACCAGTTCTTCTGTAAAGGTTATAAGACTCAACACCGTTACCGAAAAGAGCAATCCAATACTCACGACCGATGATAAACATCTTGTTTGGAGCAGTATCAAACTCTTTTCCTACATAAGATGTATAATTTTCAACAAGCTTAGTATAATCAGCAGCAGGAGTGAAAGCTAACACTGCCGCAGCATCACCAGATGCTACAGAGAAGGATCTTACATATTCCATTTGCTTCTTGATACCAGAAAGAAGAAGAGCTTTCGCGTCTCCGGCTACACCCATAGTCTGAACAGCTTCTGCCAACATGAAATCAACATAAGCTGACAGCATGATAGGGTGAACACCTTCACCTTTTGCTCCTAGAGCAGGATTGTTTACCGGAAGATTCACGTTGTTGTCAAATCGACCTCCGGCAGGATAAAGACCCCAAACAGTTCTCTTCAAACCATCTGGTGGAATACCATCCGGATCCAGGTGATCACGACCCCAATATCCTCTCTGTCCAGGCAGGCAATAAATGAAACCACCAGACAGATAATGAGGAGGAGCAATCTGAGTCAGACACTCTATTTCCTCAGGGTTAGTTGGATTCGCATTTACCTGACGATAGAAATAGTAGCGAGCTCTTGGATCGTCAAATCCTTTTTGTTCAGTTAAATGCCACATGAAATACGTAGACATGTAGTCACCCCCACCATTAGTATAAGAACCAGCAAATCTTGGGTGCCTGGAATCCGGATCAGCAGAAGTTGTACCAAATTTGAAAACGAAATCATCTCCGGCTTTCAGGAAGTTATTCTCAGTTACCAAAGCAGTTATCGCAGCTTTAGACTCAGCAGCTTTCACCAATTTAAGATTCAAATGATATCTAAGCTTCAAAGTATTAACCAAGCGAATCCATTTGGTATAGTTTCTTGCATAGTAATAATCATTCGGAGTTCCTGCAGAAACAGTAGCCTTAAAGTGAGCATCAGCTTCGTTCAATGAAGCTAATGCTGCTGCGTAAACAGAAGAACCGCCATCTGCTTCAGGATTGAATTCATTTGGATCTAATGCTTTTGAGTAAGGAACATCACCATAAGAATCTACCAGGTGAAATAAGACCATCGCTTCAATTGTTTTTGCAATACCTAAGTGTCTTTGAAGGTTTGCATCAGTTGCTAAAGTCTCCAAAAACTTGATATCATTTAAAATATTGGCATAAGCAGTTGTCCAGTAACCATTGGTAGAACCAATAGTGTATGCACCTTCGTACTGAGCACTTCCCTGATTCAACTGTCGAGTCAATCTCATACCATTGTTGCCAACGGTATTAAAGAAGCCCTGATAATCAAGCTGAATTCTGTTCAGAAGGAAGTCCGGAGATGCAGTCGCAGCAGTTACCGCGTTTGGATCATCCAGCAAATCGAGGTCACATGAGGTTGCAAATATCATACTTGCAGCAATCATCAGACTATATATTTTTCTTTTCATTGTCTTAGTAGTTTGGGATTAGAATGTTAGAACTATAGTTCCACCTAATCTTTTGGAGCTAGGTCCTGTTACGAAGTCGAAACCTAAACCGTTACCAACTCCTGTTCCCAACACGTCTGTATCATAGTTCATGTTTGGAGGGAAGTTCAAGGCAAGGAACCATAAGTTAGTTCCGCTCAAAGCAATAGAAGCTCTCTTGAATGGAGTCTTGGACATCAAAGAAGATGGTACCTGATAAGCCAAAGACACCTCACGAAGACGAATCATAGATCCGTCAAACACGTTTGGAAGATCAGTAGCACCCTGATAACCCGAGAAGAAGTAATCAGAAGCTGAGATTTGGTAATCGTTTGGAGTTCCGTCTTCTTTCACACCCGGCATGATGAAGGTAAGCTCTCTGTCAGCAACCGGATCTTTTGTCACACCTCTTGCAAGAGTTGCAGTCACAGTACTTGAGAAGATATCTCCCTTGTGTCTGTACTCCATCATGGCAGAGAGAGTGAATCCTTTGAATGAGAACGTGTTGATCCATGAAGCATTAAATTTCGGGTTTGGATCACCCAAGATCTGAAGTTCAGCAGAAGGCTTTTGAAGACCGTTTGACAAAATGATCGGCTGACCAGTAGCCTCGTCTCTTTCAAAACCTGTACCCTTGATAATGTTAAATGGTTGACCAGGAATAGCGAAGTTACCAAGGTCAGTAAAGCCTGCAACAACAACTTCTTCCAAACCTCCACCTAACTCCATTACCAAAGATCGGTACATACCATAGTTCAAGGTAGTCTCCCACGTGAAGCCTGAAGCAGTTGAAACCGGAACAATATGAGTCTGGAATTCAATACCTCTGTTTCGGATCTTACCAATGTTGATTGCTGTGGAAGTAAAACCAGTGGAAGGATCAATAGGTGCTTGCGTAATCAAGTCGTTTGTGTTTTTCTCATAAAGAGAAAGATCAAATCTTAATTTGTTATTGAACATTACTGCTTCAACACCAAACTCAAGTTCCTCATGAAGCTCCGGCTTCAGGTTTGGATTACCTAAGGTATTGGATACTGAGTGAGTCTGAGTTACAACACCACCTCTGTCAAATGCTCTGGCAGACTGTGCAAGCGTATTTCTTGTACTGTAAGGACGGGGGAAGCCTGCAGAAGTACCGTAACCCAATCTCAATTTCAAGTCATTCAAAGTGGAAGAATTCCAGTCGAATGCTGTTGAAGGGAGGAAGGAAATTGATGCTCCAGGATAAAGTATTCTTCTGTTTTCTTCTTCAACTGTAGAAGTCCAGTCATTTCTTGCAGATACGTTCAAAAACAAGTAGTCAGCGTAATCAAACGTCAAGTTGGCGTAGATACCCATTCTTCTTTCCTCCTGAGTATAGTTCAAACCTCCACCGCTATATGCATCTGTACTCGCCGAAGTAGTGAAGTTGCTGTGACGGAACAATCCGAAAGCCAGCTGATTTTGAGAAGCTATACCGTTCTGCTCATAATTATCATAACGGGAGTTACCACCCAGCAATGCACTCATACCAAATTTGTCAGAAAATTCTTTCTTCCAATTCAAAACCAAATCCTGATTCCAGATGGTATTTGTAATATTGATTGATCTGTAGTATCCATTTCTGGTAGCCAAGTTTGCAGTTGCTCCACCCTTGTTATATCTCACTTCCTGCTGTTCTGTATAAGTATCCAAACCTAAACGGTAGGTAATAGAGAAATTATCAGTGACATCATAATTCAATGAAGTTGAGTTGAAGAAACGCTGCACATCTGATGAATTCACATAGTTTTTCACCAACCAGTTAGGGTTTGTGATGTCGTTACCACCTCTGTAGTAAACAGAAGCTTTAGTAACAGGATCCTCATAAGGCAAGTTTTTCAAGTCCACCGAACGTGGAGTAAAAAGAACATGACCAAATACAGAAGGAATATCACTTCCTGAACCTGTTGAAGCGTTAACAGGAGGAGAAAGAAGATCAGTGATCGCAAAAGTAAACGATGAATTTACAGAAAGCTTGTCAGTGATGGCTGAGTTCATACCCAAACCAAAATTGTATTTCTTCAATTCGTTCCCAGGAACATATCCTTCATCATCCGTGTAACCAAAACTTGCAGAATATCCTGTCTTATCAGATCCTCCCGCGATTTGTACTGAAGTATTACTTACGAGTCCGGTTCTGAAGAAAGCAGTAGTAGGATCTTCGTAAGCTTTGTACTCATAATCAATAGGCTTTCCACCAACAACACCATCAACCCAGAATTGAGGGAATGCATTTCTGATAGATGCAACTGAAGAAACAGCATAAGGGTGAGGTACTACGGATCCTATATCCATTCTACCACCGAAGTTGGAGAAGAAGTTACCATTACCTTGCTGAAAACCATTACCATAGATCTGACCGTAAGTTGGCAAAGAAGCAGCCTTGTTGGAGAAGAACGATTGGTTGATAGTTACTTCAGCTGCTTTTCTTTTAGAAGCCCCTGATTTGGTAGTAATCAATATTACACCATTTCTTCCCTGATCACCATAAAGTACTGTTGCAGAGAGACCTTTCAATACCGACATTGATTCGATGTTGTTTGGATCAATATCCAGGAATCTCGAAGAAGTGGCAGCACCACCAGTTGTGAAACCGTTTTGAGCGTTTGTACTTGTGTTGAATGGTACACCGTCTACAATGAACAAAGGCTGGTTAGAACCGGTAGCAGAAGAATAACCTCTGATTACCATGTTGGTTCCTGAACCAGACATACCATTTGTAGATGTGATATTCACACCCGGTACTTTTCCTTGCAATACGCGAGCAACATCTTGCTCTGGACGGTTTGTGAGCTGCTCGTCATCTACTGTGGTGACTGCATAGCCCAGGGCTTTTTTCTCCCTTTCGATACCGATCGCCGTTACTACCACTTCGGATAGCTGAGCAGCATCGGTTACAAGGGTGATGTTAATGACGGAACGATTGCCGATTGTCTCTTCAGTAGTCGTAAGACCCACGAAAGAGAAAATCAAGACATCGGATCCCGCAGGCACGCTAATGGAATAATTACCATCCAAATCGGTGGTAGTACCCACTGTCGTACCCTTCACGAGGACGGTTGCACCTGGCAAGCCTAGTCCATCTTCGTCGGAAATTACCTTGCCGGTAATTACCCGTTGTTGCGCCAGTACCTCATAACTGAGGGTCATGGTGAAAAGCGCAACAACAAAGAGTAAAGCTTTTCTCATAAGGTATTTAGTTTAGTTGATTCGTAAATAAAATCTCTTTGCGTTGAATTTCAAAATGCTGGTCATATAAATAATAGATTGGATTATTTATATTTTTTATTGTTAAAATATAAATAAAATATATTATTGACCATATTATTAATTGTGATTATCATTTTTTAATATTTAAATGGCTTTTGGCTATTCAACGGTTAAAATTTTGTGTAAGCGGATTCAAACAGTGATTATTTGGTCTCAATACCTGTATTAACAAAATTTAACCGAAAAGGCTATTTTAATTAACATTAACAAAACAATATTCTGCGAATAAGCGGAATTCCAGTTTTGAAAAAAAAATTATTATTACGCAATAAAAAATTTTATAGAATAAAAATTGTTTTTTTAATCACTAAAAAGAACATTATGTGTTTAATATTTAGATAATCAAAATATTATTCCACTGATATTTAAAAAGCATATTTAAAAAAAACAAAAATCTTATAAACAGAATTTAATGGGTTCATTTTTTTATTGTTTTGACTCTTTTATTGTAAAAACCTCAAAAAATGGTTTCATTTTTCTCTAATTCAATAAAATTAAAATGCGTATCTCAAAGTGAAGGCTGCTTCATCTTCCCAAAGCCCGGTGAAGTCCTGAAAATTATATGCTGGCTTCCAATCAAACGCAATATAAAAGTTGGAATTGTTAATATTATAATCTAGCCCTACAATCAGGTCAACCCCGTAGGCAGTCCAATCCTGGTTACTCTGATCAGTCCAAGGAGGTATTCCTTTACCTTCTTTCCATACTCCGTAATGACCTCCGCCACCAAAGTACCACTCCAACCCTCTGAATTCTCTGATATCCATGTGGTGCTCATAAAGCAAGGCAGTTACCCAGCCTTGCCACCTGTTATAGACCATCAATTCAACAGCGCCTTGGGGAGCTATAAATTGCTTGACAGAACCTCCCACACAAGTGCCCGCTCTGAAACCTATCATGGTGTTGTAGTCTAAAATTTGGGCTTTGGCTTCATTACTAAAACCTGCTAATGCAATCAGGGATATTGCGAAAATTAGTATGACTGTTCTCATTGTAAAAATTTGAAATTGAAACGATGCCTAAAATGTAAATATTTTTTCCGGAGTGATGCAAAAATCTAATGGGATATCATGCTCCTCGGAAGAAATCTTCTCCTCGGGTAAAAAATAACTCAATCCGATCTTCACTACTTTCGGATTTAATCCCTTTAAGAAAACATCATAATAACCTTTCCCATAGCCAATCCTGTTTCCGACTTTATCAAATGCCAACAATGGAACTAAAATAGCCTGAAGGTCCTCCGGATCTCCTTTGTCGGCATTAACCGGAATCGGAATACCCATTTTACTTTCCTCGAAAATAGTTTTAGGACTTAGGAGAAAAGTATCCATTTCCAATCTGTTTGATTTGATTTGAGAGGTGTATACTTTCTTTTGGTTGGCTTCGAGGAACTCCTTAATTATATAAGTATTTACCTCATTCTGCTTTTCGATGGGAAAGAACAAATGAAAATGAGTGAAATCCTCCCTGGAGCCAAGCCAAACTTTAAATTGATTGAGTATTTCAAATGAAAACTGCACTATTTCAGCCGATGTCAATCCAGCTCTTTTCGACTTGTAAATCTCACGCAGCTTTGCCTTCTCTTCTATCATAGTTCAAGGACCATCATTCGGAAGTCAAGCGGATCGAAACAAGCAAGCAACTCATCGATCAATTCCGGATTGTCTAAATAAAACTGCATCATATTCACTACACGCTCCTGAGGACTTCCTCCTGGTAAGGTATAATCCCTAATCACTGCTCCGCGCTCAAGATGAACCTTCAGCCTGGTTTCCTCGGCTTTCCGCAACTTGGTGCTCATCTGCTCCAAGATTTTTAAGGACCGGACTTTTCCTGCCTCGAATGCAGCCTTCAGACTTGGCTCCAAAGCGGCAGCTTCTTTTCCTGTCTGGTCAAAAATGGAAGCCAGAGTTACTTTCTGCTTTTCGAGCTTGATATCCATACTCGATTCTTCCAGCACAAATTGCCTTTTCCAGGTTTCATAATCCTGGAAAATGTCTGCCTGGCTCCATCCTATCTGCTCTATCTTTTTCTGATTTTTTTTGTCAAGAAGCAATCCGAAATTCCTTGGAAGTAAAACCGGAAATGGCACCTCAAAATGATCGAAAATCCCTTTCAGTTGCAGCCAGTAAATAACCTCAGCAGGACCTCCCAAATAGGCTAAATTCGGAAGAATCATTTCCTGATAAAGCGGTCTTAAAACCACATTCGGGCTAAATCTCTCTGGATGCTTCTCCACCAATTCCCTGATTTCCGATTCAGAAAATCTCAAATCCGTGTTCAGAACAGCATAGCCGCTTTCAGTCTTTTCTATTCGTTCCCTGATTCCTTTGATCAGGTAGAAAAAATTTATCTCCCGAGGGAAAATTTGGCTTTTGTAACCGAGGTCGGAAAGTTTATCGCTCGATTCGGTGGCCTTTTTAAACGGAGTATGTTGAATCAGATCTTCCAAAATCACTTTACTGAATGACCGTTTCAATTCCACATCATTACCGTCCAGAATCAATAACCCTTCTTTTGCGAAAAGGCTGTGCACATATTTTCTTACGGCTTCTGCCAGAGTTTTAGAACTTGAATAAGCTTCTTTGAAAAAGGCTGGAGCGAAAGAGACGGTTTTCAAAAATTCCTTGAAACTATCATCCAACTCAAAATCCCCAACCGCTCCGGTCTGATTGCTTTTCCATTGGTATTTTTTCCCGTCCAGTTTGAAATAATTGATCTCATCGAAATCATGATCCTCGGAGGCCATCCAATACACCGGCACAAAATGGTATTCAGGATATGCATTCTTTAGTTTTCTTGCAAGATTGATCGTCGAAACTATTTTATAAATGAAATAAAGTGGTCCGGTGAAAAGATTCAGTTGATGACCGGTGGTGACGGTAAATGTTTTTTCACTTGCAAGGCTGTTGATATTCGCCTCTGTAATTTCTTCTAGTCCCAAACCCTGGTATTGATTTCTGAGAGAGGCGACCAAAGTACTTCGCTGTTCAGAAGAAAAATTCTTAGCCTCAATGGCTTCTCTGAAACTTTCGATTTTGGGAGAATGAGCGAAAAAAGGTCTTAGCTGCTCCTTTTCATTCAGGTAATCGAGAAAAAATTGTGAAAATTGACCGGTTTGATTGAGCTCTACGCAGTGTTTTTTCATGGGGAAATGAGGTGATGTATATTTTGGGAAGCTAACTTAGGGAATCAAATCAAAGTTCGGTTTTTTTTACAAAAAAACAGGATCGCTTCCACCAATGGCTATACGTATCCACCCGCAACACGGCCGAAACAATACGGACTCAATTCCACTTTAAAGAAATTGAACAGAAATCCGATATTCAGTGAATATCTTAGCTTTGCACGTAAAGAAATCCATGCTTCACTATCATAAATTTTATCTGAATAACGGCCTGGAAGTGATCGTTCACGAAGATCACAGCAGCAAAATGGCCGTTTTCAATCTGCTTTATAAAGTCGGTTCCAAAAATGAAATTCCGGGAAAAACCGGATTGGCTCATTTCTTCGAGCATTTAATGTTTGGAAGCTCGGCAAATGTCCCTGTCTTCGATCGGGAATTGGAGCGCGTAGGCGGATCTTGTAATGCTTTCACAAGTTCAGACATTACCAATTACTACATCACCTTGCCAGCTTCTAATATTGAAACTGCATTTTGGCTGGAATCTGACCGAATGCTCCAACTCACATTGAGCGAAAAAACCATCGAAACTCAGCGAAAAGTTGTGACTGAAGAATACAAACAACGCTACCTGAATCAACCTTATGGCGATGTTTGGCATCATTTCCGTGATTTGGCTTTTGAGAAGCATCCATATCGCTGGCCCACAATAGGCCAAAATCTGGAGGACATTGTCGGTTATACCAGAGAAGACGTTTGGGACTTTTACCAAACTCACTATGCTCCGGACAATGCGATCTTGGTAGTGGGCGGAGATGTGACTCCTCAGGAGGTGGAAAGGCTTGCCAAAAAATGGTTTGAACCGATTCCGAGTCAGCAAATCTCAAAGTCATCGATTCTGCAGGAGGATCCGCAAATAGCAAAGAAAACCAAGGCCATTCAATCAAAAGTCCCGACCGATGCACTTTACAAGGCTTTCAAAATGCCGGCAAAAGGACAACCCGGATATCTGGAAGCAGATTTGGTAAGTGACCTTTTAGGTTTTGGAAAATCCTCCATCCTGGAACAGCGTCTTGTGAAAAAAGGGAAACTTTTCGCCTCCGTCGGAGCCTATATTTTGGGATCCAATGATCCGGGTTTATTGGTTTTCTCCGGAAAAATGGAACAGGGAATCACAGCAGAAGTTGCAGAAAATGCCCTGGACGAAGTCATCCATGATTTTCTCCAACAGGAAATCTCTTCCGAATCACTCCAAAAAATCAAAAACCAAGGTGAAGCCATGAAGACCTATGAATCAATACAATTGCTGAACAGGGTGATGAACCTTGCTTTCGCAGCTAATCAAGGAAGCCCCGATTTGTACTGGTCTGAATTCGAAACTAAATCAAAACTGGAAGCAGAAGGCGTCATGACCTGGGCCAATCAATTACTCCGTGAAGACAATGCTTCCGTACTTTACTACCAATCAATTACGTCATGAATAATTTCAGAATAGGTTTTGGCTATGATGTGCATCAGCTTCAGGCAGGATATGAGTTTTGGCTGGGAGGCATCAAACTGGAGCATGAGACAGGCGCTGTTGGTCATTCTGATGCGGATGTTTTGATCCATGTGATCTGCGATGCCTTGCTGGGAGCTGCAAATTTGCGTGACATCGGCTATCATTTTTCTGACACCGACCCAAAATACAAAGGAATCGACAGTAAAATACTACTCAGGGAAGTGATGGTTCTACTTCGGAAAGAGGGATATGAAATCGGAAATTTGGATACGACCATTTGCCTGCAAAAGCCGAAAGTAAATCCGCATATTCCCGCCATGAAAACCTGCCTCGCAGAGGTGATGAATTTGCCGGAAAGTGCCATTTCCATCAAAGCCACCACTACCGAAAAACTTGGATTTGTTGGAAGAGAAGAAGGAGTTTCGGCTTATTGCGTTGCATTAATCCATAAAATATGAGCGATAAATTAAGAATCATCACAACTGACGATGGCTCTCATTCAATCTATCATGAGGAGCTTAAAGAAACTTACCATAGTTTCCATGGGGCTTTCCGGGAAACCATCCATGTTTACATGCTCTATGGGATGGATGCCTGGCTCATGCGAAATCCGGGAAAGCGTCCAATCAGAATTTTTGAAGTTGGTTTTGGCACCGGTCTGAATGCCTGGCTGACACTGGTCTGGGCCGAACAAAATCAAATCCCGGTTCTATATCATACCATTGAGCCATTTCCCCTTTCTGAGGAAATTTATTCCCGTCTTAATTACGTGGAGCAGGACCATTCCATCTGGCATTATCACAAGTATTTTCAGGCTTTGCATGACGCTCCATGGAATGAGGGGGTTATCCTCTCTGAATATTTCAATATGAAAAAGGATAATGTCAAATTGGAAGATGCCCAACTATACCCAACCGATGTAGTTTTCTTTGATGCATTTGCCCCGAAGAAGCAACCTGATGTCTGGAAAAAAGAATTGTTAGAAAATGTGGTAGAAGTCATGAATCCGGGAGCAGTCTTTGCCACCTACTGTGCAGTTGGAAAGTTGAGACGTGACCTGAAAGATCTTGGGCTTGAGGTGGAAATTTTACCAGGACCATTAGGCAAAAAAGAAATGACCCGAGCCTGGAAAAAATAAGGCACAGGCTTTGATTAAATGGAGGAAAACGACCCAATATGAAAAGTCTTTTCCTCTTTTTCTTTTTTATCTCCTCCTCAATGGCCTTTGCACAGGCAAAACTGGAATTAATGGTTCAGGAAAGAGATGCCCTCCATGCACAATACAAGGCCTCCGAGAATAAAAAGTCTGGAATTTTTGGTACCCGAACCAAGAAAGACATGATCGAATCCAACGAATGGCTTGAGAGAATCATTGTGAAAGATAACCTGATCATGGACGAACTAAGATTGAGCGGTGCAATAGAAAACACCTCAGTTTCCCAGGAAAAAGAAGACTATAAATCAATCACGCTCAAGCTGGAACAGGATGTGCAAGCGCTGAAAAGAGCGGTTGCAGAACGGGAAAAACAGATTGCAGAAAAATCCAGTGAGAGAAGGACTTTTGAGTGGGTTAGCTTAATCCTTTTTTGGGCTTGTCTTGGTTTGGGATATTGGGGGTACAAACAAAAAACAAAACTTAAAAAACTTACTTCCGAGAGTTTGGATTAAGATTTCAATCTTGCTATTGGTGTCCTTGCACCTTTAGTCATCTGATCCAGGCTTACCAAAATCTCCGCATCAAGCGGAAGGTAAATATCCACTCGGGAGCCGAATTTAATAAAGCCAAATTCTCCGCCTTGCTCAAGTTCGGATCCGGCTTTTACATACCATTTGATTCTTCTTGCCAATGCTCCGGCGATTTGCCTTACCAGTAGTTTGGTGCCGTTTGCATTTTTGATCACCATCGTAGTTCGCTCGTTTTCAGTGCTTGACTTAGGATGCCAGGCCACAAGGTATTTTCCTGGATGGTATTGAAAAAATTCAACGACTCCTTTGATCGGAGAACGATTCACGTGAACATTGAGCGGTGACATGAAAATAGATATCTGTCTTCTCTTTTCTTTCAAATATTCATCCTCAAAAGTCTCTTCTATCACGACCACTTTCCCATCTGCGGGAGCAAATACAAGTCCTTCTTCATTTGGAAGCGGGAAAATCGGATTGCGGAAAAATTGTAAGATAATCAGGTAAATGACCATACTTGACAACAATGCTACATTGATCAATAGTCGCTCTTCCGGCAAGAAATAGTATATCAGGTAGTTACCAACGGCCAGAATAATCAACAGCCAAAACAATAATACCCTTCCTTCTTTGTGTATGGTCATATGCGTAAAACTAAAAGGCGCAGGATCTCTCCTGCGCCCCAAAGATAAAATAATCTTTTGATTGAACTTCCTTAGAAGCCTCCTCTATAGTTGTATGTCTTGGCAACTTTGTCAATGGCAACGATATAAGCTGCAATTCTCAAAGGAACATCGTACTTCACTGATGTAGCATAGACGTTGTTGAATGCATCTTTCATGATTCTGTCTGAGCGTCTGTTTACTCGGTCAGCTGTCCATTTGTAGCCCAATCTGTTTTGAACCCATTCGAAGTAGGATACTGTCACTCCGCCGGCATTGGCAAGGATATCAGGCACAGCCATAATTCCCTTTTGATTGATGATGGCATCAGCTTTTGCGGAAGTAGGACCATTGGCACCTTCTACTATCAGCTTTGCCTTGATTTTGTCCACATTATGAATGGTAATCACATCCTCAACAGCAGCAGGAACCAAAACATCTACTTCCAAAGTCAGTAAGTCTCCTGCATCAGGAAGTTTCTCTCCTCCCGTGAATCCTTCAAGGATTCCGTTATTTGAATCCCTGTATTGGATCGCTTCCTGAATATTTATCCCTTTCTCGTTGTAGAACGCTCCGGTATGATCCGATATACCTACAATCTTCAATCCTCTTTCTTCTAAAAGCAACGCTGCCCAGGAACCTACATTTCCAAAACCCTGAACTGCACAAGTCGCCTGAAAAGGATTAATCTTCAATTTTTGCATAGCTGCCAACGTCGTAACCATTACGCCCCGACCGGTAGCTTCTGTTCTTCCCAATGATCCTCCTAGAACCAAGGGTTTGCCAGTGACGACTGCATTCACGGTCATTCCATGAGCCTTTGAATATTCATCCATCAGCCATGCCATTTCTCTCGGTCCTGTACCCATATCCGGAGCCGGAATATCTTTATCAGGTCCAAAAACATCGATCAATGCCAGTGTATAAGCACGAACCAATCGCTCGATTTCACCTTTAGACATTTCCCGAGGATTGCATCTGACACCGCCTTTACCTCCTCCGTAGGGAATGTCAACAACTGCACATTTCCAGGTCATCCAAGCAGCCAGTGCTCGTACCTCATCGATGTTTACATCCGGAGCAAAACGGATTCCGCCTTTGGCAGGACCTAAGATGTTGGAATGAATAACTCGAATACCTTCAAACACTTTGATCTTACCATTATCCATGGTAATCGGCAGGGAAACAATCACTTGCTTCGCAGGATTTTTCAATACGTTGTACACCTCTTCAGAGAGTCCAAGCTTCTCCGCTGCGATGTTGAATCTTTCCATCATTGACTCCAATGGATTCTCTTTATCTATTATGGGAGCCGGTTCAATGTATGCCATATTCGGGTCTTAATTTGTTTTGTGAAACACTCTGCAATATTAATCAGATTTTCAGTTTCCCCGGGGAAGAATTAGAAGATTTTCAAAAATGCGGTAATAAATGGGGCTGATAATAGCAATCCGTCAAAACGGTCCATAAATCCTCCATGGCCGGGAAGCCCCTGACCTGAGTCTTTTATCTCGATTGAGCGCTTGAAAAGTGACTCGATCAAATCCCCGTAAGTTCCGGCAATGATGATGATTCCGGCGATCACCAACCATTTCCAATCTTCAATGGTATGGAAGAATCTGGCAATGACAAATGCCACTGCAATTGCCGAAAATGCACCTCCCAAAAACCCCTCCCAGGATTTTTTTGGGGAAACGCGCTCAAACAGTTTTGTCTTCCCAAATCTGGTTCCTGCGAAGTATGCTCCCGTATCACTTGCCCAAAGAATCAGCAGACAACCTATGAGAATTTCATAATGATAAACCTGGTCGACGGAGAAGACTGCAAGGTTCAAAAGTGAAAAAGGAACGGCCACATAAAAAATTCCCAAATACGTGAAAGCAACACCTGTAAAGGGTTTTTTGTCCGTCTTCTTGTAGAGTTTGATAAAAAAAGTCAGGGATACAATCGGGAAAATCAGGTAGAGATATTCATCGGAGAAATGTTCCTTTTCAACCAGAAAAGTGAGCGTAAAGATCATCAATCCCAAAACTGTCCCGAAACTGCGAAGTGGAAGCATGCCATCCAAGCCACTCAGTTTGTAGAATTCCATTTGTGAAAAACCAAGAATGCAGGCAAAAATCAAAAAGTATGTCCAATCTGAATAAATACTTCCTACAACCACTATCAATCCACCAATCACACCAGTGATGGCTCTTTGGCCAAGATTGCTGTAGTTGTTTATATTAAAACGTGATTGCATTTTGGATTAATTTGGTGGCTTTCATGGCATCATCACGTTTTACCAGTACTTCGTAGCTTCCGAAAATCTGATAAATAGTTTCTTTTTTATTGAGCACCACGGCTTGGATTTCGTTTTCTTCCAGGATTCCCTTTACAATTTCGGCTCTGATCTGCATGCCATTTTCAAAAACCTTAATCCAATTCTGCATCCCGGGTGACATTCATTTTCTTAAAGTAAAAGATTCCAGCCAAAAGAACCAACAAACCAAAAAATGCTACCGGATAAGAAACCTGATCCGTAGATTCAAGATCAAAGTCAATTATGCCCTGATTGGCCAGGTAAACCATGATCACTGTAAATGAATTATTGAAAATATGGGCCAAAATAGGATAAACCAAGCTACCGGAATACACATAGAGGTAGCCAAAAACTGCCCCCAAAAACACCCGGGGCAAGAATCCATAGAATTGGACATGGATAGCTGAGAAAACAATGGCTGTAATCCAGATCCCCAAATGAGCAGAACCTGTGTAGTAATGCATTTTCGGTTGAATCACTCCCCTGAAAAACATTTCTTCCCCTATCCCTGCTAATACCCCAATCACCAAAATCCCCATCAAAAGCTCAGGAATCGTCTGAAAATCTGTCAGGAACTTTGTCAGCTCCATCAATTGCTGCTCCATCTCTTTCATCCAGGTTTCCGTTCCTGACATGAATTCGGGTAAGACTAGCTGATTGTTGAAATAAACCAGAAACGCATTGAAAAGCATTGCGCCAACTGTGAGGACTATAACTACAGCTCCTCCTTTTAAATTAAATCTCGAAAACTGAATGTCCCAGCGAAGATTTGCCTTATCGATCCTTTGTGAAATTATCCAGGCAGCCAGCCAGAATCCTATTCCTGAACCGATCCCCTGCACAAGAAACATCGCCATCCTGCCATTTGGGACGTCATAATCCCCGCTCATGAGGCCAACAATGTCTTCGAGAGTGATGTTGAAAAGGCTGGGAATGATAGCCAGAGCAGCACCCTGCAACACGACCAGAACTCCTAAAGTGACTAAAACTATGACTACCAGGGATAAAAGCCAACTCTTTCGTTTGGCTATTTCTGATTCGGTTTCGTAAATCTCCATATTTGAGGTAAATTTACGCGCAATTTTAGAATACAGAAGTGGTAAAAATAGGAAAGTTGGAGTTGGGCGAGTTCCCATTGCTTTTAGCACCCATGGAAGACGTGAGCGATCCGCCATTCCGGGCAGTATGCAAGCAAAATGGTGCGGATCTCATGTACACAGAATTTATCAGTTCCGAGGGACTGATTCGGGATGCTGCAAAAAGTATTCAAAAGCTGGATATTTTCGATTACGAAAAACCAATCGGGATACAGATTTTCGGAAACGAAATCGAATCTATGCGGGAAGCAGCTGCAATAGCCGAAGAAGCTGGTCCGGATATTTTGGATATCAACTACGGTTGCCCGGTTCATAAGGTAGCCTGCAAAGGTGCCGGAGCCGGAATCCTGCTCGATATCGACAAAATGGTATCCATGACTGCAGAAATCGTCAGGCGGGTAAATATCCCGGTGACGGTTAAAACCCGATTAGGGTGGGATCAAAACACAATCCGAATCGTGGAAGTCGCAGAAAGGCTCCAGGATATTGGCATTCAGGCCATCAGCATTCATGCCCGTACGCGTCAGCAGATGTACAAAGGGGAAGCTGACTGGAGCTATCTGAATCTGGTCAAAGACAATCCGAGACTGCATATTCCAGTTTTTGGAAACGGAGACATCGATTCCCCTGAAAAAGCTCTGGAATACAAGAATAAATACAACGTCGATGGAATGATGATCGGGCGTGCCTCGATTGGTTATCCATGGATTTTCAACGAAATCAAACACTTCATCGCAACAGGAGAAAAACTTCCTTCCCCGGATTTGGATGAACGAATTGCTGTTGCGAAAAAGCATCTTGATTTTTCAGTAGAATGGAAAGGCGAAAAGCAGGGAATCCTGGAAATGAGACGTCACTACACCAGTTATTTTCGTGGGATGCCAAATTTCAAAACCTTCAGGACCGAAATGGTCACCGCTGATACTTATGAGCAGGTGCGTGAGATCCTGAATCAGGTGTCAGAAGTGTATGCTGATTATGAGTTTTAAAGATTCGATTGAATATTGAGCACTTTCACCAAAAAGAGCAACGTTCCGGTATTGGAAGTTGCTCTTTTTTTATCTTTCTGAATTAATAGATTGACAAAAAATGATCTCATGGGTTAGGCATTTATCCAATTTCCAATAAATCTTTCTGAGTCTGATTTTTTTGCAGTAAAACTGCGGGGGAATTGCTTCTTTTGCAGCGGAAAAGGTTTTCTTCTGCCGGCAAATGACACCAACCACCAATCACAGCAACCTAAAAAACTGGGGCTTGCTGGTAGTACTTGCTCTCATCTGGGGCAGCTCTTTTATCCTGATCAAGCGAGGACTTGAAGTATTCTCCCCGGGAGAAGTCGGTGCTTATCGAATCGTGGCTGCTGCTACATTCCTGCTGCCTCTTTCCCTTCCCCGGATCAAAACCCTGACAAGCGAACAAGCCCAAAATCTTATTTTGATTGGACTCTTGGGCAGTTTTATTCCGGCATTTCTTTTTCCCACAGCCCAAACCAGGCTCAGCAGTTCATTAACAGGAGTTTTGAATGCGTTGACTCCTTTGTTTGTGGTGATTATCGGAGCCTTATTTTTTAAATCCAAAATTACCAGAAGAAACGCTTTTGGGTTAGTCATTGCCTTTATCGGAGTTTTGATTTTGATCACTCTCAAAGAAGGTTCAGGGCTTAATTCATTTACAGGTATAAACGCGTACGCCTTTTTCGTGATTTTAGCCTGTATTTGCTATGGCTTCAATCTGCACCTCATCAAATCCCGATTCGATTCCCTCAAATCCATTGAGATCACCGCCATTTCTCTTTTAATGGTCTTGCCACTTGCCTTGGTTTACCTGATGGCCGGAACAGAATTTTCCTATAAACTCGTCTCCCACGAAGGTGCTTTGAAAGCTTTGGGATTTGTGACGTTGCTTGGAGTGATGGGAACTGCCATCGCCTTAATCCTTTTCAATATCATGGTGAAAACAGCCTCTCCTATTTTCGCCAGTTCAGTAACTTACCTGATTCCGGTCGTTGCGATTTTCTGGGGCGTATTGGATGGGGAAGTGTTGCTTTTTGGGCATTACATCGGAATAGCAGCAGTAATTCTGGGAGTATGGGTAGGAAATCGCAAGAAAGTTAACCAGGGATAAAGTCTCATTTCCTTTCCTCAAACACTTTCCTTTTCATTTTACAAAGTCGAGCTCGTAAGGGGAATTACTCTCCAAAAATCACATAGGCACCGAGCGAATGATCTGGACGACCGCTTTCAGCCATACTTTTTTGATGTAGCAATCCTGCATCAAATTCAGAACGATTCCCTTTTGGAACATATTGAACGTGTCGGTAAAAAGATCTATAGAAGATCCAATTAAATGTCAAACTTAAGAATTTTAGAAAAAGCCTCTCCATCTAAGGTCCTTCCTTCCACGCGTATTCTTAGCTGGTTCACTCCATAAGGCACTTTTACTTTAGTCCGGTAAATCCCATCTGAAGTTTGGCCATCAGGTTCCCAATAGATGGTTGGCTTTATCTTTAGGTATTGGTCTGAAGGGGGGTTTTTGGGGAATTCTAAAAAGCTTGAAAAACCTTTCACTGGAAATAGTTGAAACCCTTCAGAATTGAATTTCCTATCGGAATCCGGCCCCGTTCTAGAACCTTTTTTCGTCTCAATCATAATCACTCCCGCATAGCCAGCCATGCCAAATACGACATTACTTATGTTATCATTATAGACTTTAATTGAAAGCAATTGTGAGGGTTCGAAGCCCAAGAGTATTTCCCTAAAGGCATCCTTTTGCATAAATGGCATAGATGCCCCATCAATGATCAAAAGCGGTGATCCAGTTTGGTCCCCGAAGGTATAGTTTCTGAATTTCAACGTGGATACATTAAATCTCAGAAGGCCCAAAATCTCGGCCATGGTTTTGGTTTCCAAATCACTCGGACCCACCTCCTGATTGGGATCTCCATAGCCAAAGTTTCGCTCAGCTATGGTTTCGGTAGTCTTCATCCCTTCTTTCACAAATTCCTCCAACAAAATGTAATCTTGCGAAAAATCAGAAAAAGCTTCAGTTTCTTCGGACCTCAGGAGTATTTGGTAGCTAGACCTTGGAAATGATCCCATGAACAAAGGACGTTTAAAGGGCACTATTTCTACACTTCCAAATGATCTCATCTTCTCATCAAAGGCCGCAATTGCAATCTGGGAAGTGTCTTGAAATTGAAAACCTGAAGCCCAAAATCTTCCAGATGAGTCTGAATTGACCATCCCATAATCCTGCAATTCACCTTGGACAAGTGTGATAGGAGTGGCCAAATCCCCCCTTTTTTTCTTCGGAAAAAATTTACCTTCCACAGAAATCCCATACTCTACTGGATGCAACATTTCGCTATCAAAGGTCTCAGGAAGGTCTTTATCCAACCATTCGAGCATGCTTTCCAACTGGTATTTTGGATCTACCTCTGCAGCATAGTTTTCTTCCAATACTGATACTAAAAAGTTGGCATCTACGAGATTTTCAAGATCATCTTGAACTTTCAACAGTAAATCCATCATTCTAAAGGTGGATGAGTCTGCTATTGAAAACTCTGAAATAATATCAAGATCCCCAAAAACCCTTTCATCATTTAGGTTATTTAACTCCAAAATTTCATTGGAATTAAGGATAGGAAAAGGAAGTTCGAAGATGTCCATTTCTCCATAATTCAAACTCCATCGAGTATATGCCTTTAACAGGTAATTACCCTTTCTCAACGTATCAGAAAGTACCAGCCCTCCTGAAATTTTACCATTCTTGATCGGGAAAGTTTCTTGATAAAGAGGCTTCAACTGTTCATCTAAAACATCCACATAGACCACGCGACTCAGTGTATCCTGCATCAAAGAATTCTGATAATTCATCATCCCTCCTAACCAAATAGTCTCACCAGGATAATAGAACGCCTTGTTTGTACTTAACCAAGGCTTTTCTCTTAAGTTATTAAGGGTTAAATACCTGCTTCGAAACACTTGAAAATCTTCTTTTAAATCAGTAAATCCTTCATCCGGCAAAAAATCCAAAGGCAGGGAACGCGCCACTCGCGGCCTACTCAAATAACCGGATACAACCAATTGGGTAGGATGCAAAAGTGTCCCATTTCGGTCTACATCAAAAAAGCCGGAAGGGGCTACAATCCATGAAATCGGATGATAAATATTTATGTAATAGTCATTCAGCCAATCTTTATTAAGATGATGAACTTCAATTCGCTCAGGTAGAAAAATTCGGTAAGTTCCATTGCCAAGGGGTTTGGCATAAATGAACTCTGTCTTAACTGGAATTATAGATTTTCCGATTTCATAATAGAAATCATCGGTTCTGTCCTCTTTGGGAATCGTAGCTCTAGCTTCATAAAGATCAAATCCCTGAGAAATGGTATTTTTAAGAAGTAGAGACAGTGCAAGATGCCTGACCGAATTGCGATAATTCAGTTCTTTTCCTTCCCTCCATTTTTCAAGGGTAAGGGAGTCTTCTGGCACAAGTTCTTTATAAAAAGCTTTTCCAAAAAAAAGGGCCGCTCCACGGAGCTTTCGAAAATCCTGAAGGTAATATTCAATCTGATAGCCTAATGCCTTATTTAAAATCTTCAAAGGCTGTTGGGCGGTCGCTTGGATATAATTGAAACCTAAATCTGGGTTGATCTTTTCAAAATCCAGTACCCAAGGGTTCAAAATCTCAATATAGTTGCCGAAAGTATCTTCAGGAATAGCCAAAAAGACCTCCTTAAACATTTTTAAGTTGCGCTCCCAACTTTTATCTCGTTTGGCTTTCAACTCGACCTCAGTTAGATTGTCTTCCAGAAATTCTAACTCAAACTTCTGAAATATGGCTTGGCGACCTTTTCTTTCGATGGTATGGGAAACGGTACTAAAACCCACAAATGAGGCGACCAATTCAAATTGGTCCGGGACATTTCCTTGAATAACAAATTTTCCATCTACATCTGTCGCAGCACCCAAGGTGGTATTGTTGATAAAAACATTGGCAAAAGGGAGTGGAAGGCCCGTGCCTTTTTCGCGAACAGTTCCGGTGATGGTTTGGGAAAAACTGAATCCGGAAATAAGAAAAAACCATATGAAAAAGAATTGGCCCATTGAAAAAGAGTTAGATCCAACTACTTTGTTTCTAAATATAAACTAAAAAATTTCTATTAATTATTAATGCCAAATTAATTGGACCAATTCGATTTTTGATTTCGCCTAAATCTGAAAATGATACAGAAATTATTTTCAACTATTTAAAAAAAACGTTTAAACTAACGTCGATATTTTTTCAAAAAATCCATTCTTCATAATTTATGGTTGGTTAGGTATGGAGAATTTCACTTCAAACCTTTCCATGTTGGCTATTATCCACCTTCAGATTTCGGAAATCTGACTCTTCAGTCTACTAAATCTAAATTCAAATACCTTTCATCCTGGCTCTCCAGGCAAAGGCTAACATTGGAAGTTGCTGATAGCTGTTAACGCCTGCTTTTACTCCCTGAGATTTAAGAAAAAGATCATTGGATCTGCGACTCAGCTCCAGTGAAAATGGCTTAACCGATTCGGTAGCCTTCTGTAATGAAATCAAATCATTGATCACTCCCCGATCCAGCGTACTTATTAATTCTTTGTAT
The DNA here is from genome assembly GCA_029945945.1 of Algoriphagus sp. Taxonomy (GTDB): domain Bacteria; phylum Bacteroidota; class Bacteroidia; order Cytophagales; family Cyclobacteriaceae; genus Algoriphagus. The sequence continues at coordinate 229,375 of JAQSDM010000012.1, forward strand.
TCATCGGGAGCCATCCGATAAAAATCCCGAAACTGATACATTAATAACCGCAATTGCCCTGAATATCGAAGCAATGGATCCTCGCTGTTACTGCAAATAACCCATGCAATGAAATTTGCTTCTCCTTCATCTGTCACCCCATAGCTATGAGCCATTTCGTGTGCAATGGTAAACGGCTGCTCCAAAGGGTGTAAAGTCGGATCGATGTAGCTCTCTCCGGTAAATGGGAAATAGATGCCCAAAATCCCCATTTTCCGCATGAACCCCGCAGGCGGGAACATTTTGGTTCTTGGATTTCCGGTGAAATTGAGCCCCAGGATATCCAGATTATCGCCGACATTAGCCCGGACCAGTTTTTCTAATTCTTCATAAGGAAGTACCTCTGTAATTGCTGTTGTATCCTGGGAAATCAATCCCCTATTCTGCTTCACCAACCTCTCGGTAATCCAAATCTCTTCTTTCAACTCCACTAAATCGAGTGCTTTCGGCTTGAGTCCAAGCTGCTGAAAGATCGGGGTCCGCTGATAATTGAAGCCCCAAAGAATCAGGAAGAAAAAAACTAAGGCTCCCAGACCATTTGCCAGGGCTTTGAACGTGTAAAAAAGTCTTTCTTTCCAGCCAATTCTTCTGCTGAACTTTAGAAAATAAAGCCCAAGAATCAACAGCAAGAGGAGTATAAAAAGATAAACGCTGGGAAATGGCAAATTTCCCAGCGTCATATCAATTATGTTCCGGATTCCCGGAAAGAATGTTCTTGAATAAATAGTATCTGTAGCCTCCGGGTTTTGTATTGCAAAATAGCGAACTACGAGAGCAAGGATTCCCAGAATCGCCCAAGACCAGTCTCGTTTTCCCATGAGGCAAATATTAAATTAGATTCCCTCTGCCTGAACTTCCTTTACCTCAGGAAGCATACGGGTAAGCAGGTTTTGAATTCCGGCTTTCAAAGTAACTGTACTCGATGGGCAACCGGAACAAGATCCCTGAAGGAGGACTTTCACAATTCCATCCTGAAAAGAATGGAATACAATAGCTCCGCCATCTTGCTCTACAGCAGGTCTGATATATTCGTCCAGAATGCCTTTGATTTTCTTCACTATCTCAGAATCATTCTCATCGAAAAGTGGATCTTTATCAAAACTAACCTGAACAGCAGGCTGGCCAGTCTCCAGATATTGTCTGATATGATCCCGAATAAACGTCTGAATTTCTGACCATTCCACATCCTCAGTCTTGGTGACAGTGACAAAATTTGAGGCAATGAAAACTCGCTGAACGGCTGCAAAATTGAAAAGTTCTTTAGCAAGTTGGCTGTTTCCTGCACTTTCCAAATCCGGATAATCGAAACTTACTCCATCTTCTGCCAACATGAAATTGGCGACAAACTTCAATGAGTTCGGATTAGGATTTGCCTCCATGTAGAGGTGAACAGGTCTTGCTTGTGCTTTCAGCATGGTATTCTTGATTTTTGTTTAGAAAACCGAAATCAGGGCTTTAAGTTCCTGATTTCGGAAAATTTCGGATTATTTTAACGGATGACCTTTTGCTGCCCACCAGATGCCACCATACAAATGCTTCAGAAAATCAGGATCCTGAAAAGCACTTTCTACGTGACCTAAAGCCGTGTAAAATGATCTTCCTCCGTCAAATTCATGATACCAAGCCATTGGGTGATTTGGTCCGTTTCCTTTGGCCACAGTGTAGCTGGTTTCATCAGCATTGATCAGGACTTTGATATTCGGGTTGATATTTTTGAATTCGTACAATTCGTCTGTCCAAAGCCATGTATCAGGCAAATGAAAGGTAGCCGGATGGGTTTTGTCCAAAACCTGAAGTCTTACGGTTTGCTGCTTTGGGTGAGCCAGGAAATATGCTCCGATCATCTGATTGTACCAAGGCCATTCGTACTCGGTGTCAGTTGCGGAGTGAATTCCTACTACACCTTTTCCGCTTTGTACAAACTTCTGGAAAGCTGCTTTTTGCTCATCATTAAAGATCGTTCCGGTAGTACTCATCAAAATGACAACGTCATATTTTGCGAGATTTTCATCGGTGAAAGCTCTCGCATCTTCAGTGGTATACACATCAAAAACATGGGTTTCTCCCATTTTCTTAAGTGCAACAACGCCATCAGGAATAGATTGATGACGAAAACCGGCGGTCTTGCTGAAAACCAAGGCTTTGAATTGCTGAGCCGGAGCGATGAAAACAATGCTTAGAAGTAATCCAAGCGTGATTAAGGAGGGTTTGAGATTCATAGTTTTGGGTTATTGGTTGATGATTTTTAAGTTAATGGTTATTAGGTTTTAAGTTATTTGTTAATAGGGTGAAAGTGGGAGGAGGAAAGTTTTTCATACTTCAGCCTTCTGAATTCATACTTCAACAATCGGAAATCACTTGACAATTTCAAACTTCTCTCCGGCTTCTTGTCTGGAGAAAGCATTGAAATGCCACCATTCAGATCCGATTCCGGTAAATCCTGAGGCTTTCATTACTTTCCGCAGGATCTCCCGATTGGCCACCTGAGCGCGAGTGATCTTACCTTCAGCCATCATTTCTAATTCCCTATCAGGATAGGCTTCATAACCAAAGAAATCATAATCGGTTCCCATATCAATAGGTCTTCCTGCTTCAACATCATAAATGGTCAGGTCTACCGCCACTCCGAAATTATGTAAACTTCCAACTTTGGGATCTGCCACATACAGCGGTTTGATGCTATCTGGCTTTTCCAGATTATCCCAAAGAATCTGCTGAACGCTAAGCGGACGAACTCCATCATAAACCAACAATGTCAGGTTAGGATATTCACTTTGAAGCATTTCCTGAGCTTTCTTCAACCTATCCGCAACTTCCGGCTGCAAATACGCATGGGTCAAATCTCCATATACATCCTGCTCAAAGAAATTATTTGTGGTTGAATACATGAGCTCTACCTTCAGTCCGGGAATCCCCTCTTCGATATTCACCAATCCCTGACTTTTCAATGTTTCTTCCAGTTCTGTCAACCCAACAGCCCTGGAAACTTCCAGGCTATCTTTCGAAGTTTCTGCCTCAGGTTCTATGACAGAACCATCTCCTTTGTCAGAAGCACAACCTAATGTAAGTACGGACAAAGTCAGAAAGTAAAATATATTTTTCATTGCTTATTTCAGGTCTTTTTTAACCAAAGCTGCAGATCCCTGAGCCGTCGGCAGTACTACAATATCCGCCAAAACCACATGGGCCGGTCGATTTACGGCAAATTCAATTATATCTGCAATATCCTGAGCGACAAGTGGCTCGTATCCCTGATAGATCGTCTCTGCGCGTGCCGAATCACCTTTAAATCTTACCAGGGAAAACTCTGTCTCGACTAATCCCGGATGAATCCCTACCACTCTGATTCCAAACGGATTCAGGTCAATTCTCATTCCTTTAGTGATCGCATCAACTGCATGTTTCGAACCGCAATAAACGTTACCATTTGGGTAAACTTCCTTACCGGCAATTGACCCAATATTGATTATCATCCCGGATTTACGGTCGCACATTCCGGGAATTATTGCTTTGGAAACGTACAGCAAGCCCTTCACATTGATATCTATCATCGCATCCCAATCGTCCATGTTTCCGGATTGGATAGGATCCATGCCATGAGCATTTCCAGCATTATTGAGAAGGACATCTACATTTTTCCAGTTTTCGGGAAGGTTTCCCAGGATTTCCATCACCGTTTCGCGGTCTCTCACATCAAAAACAAGCGGCAGAAAATCAATTCCTTCCGGCATTTCAGATTTCAATTCAACCAGGCGATCGGCTCTTCTTCCTGTAGCGATGATGTGAAAGCCCATTTTTGCCAAAGTGATAGCAGAGGCACGGCCAATTCCCGAAGTAGCTCCGGTGACCAAAGCAATTTTCTTTTCCATGCCGGCAAGATAACTGATTTAGAAAAAAGTGGGTCAGGATTTTATCTCTGGCGAAAGCAAAAAGGAGAATTTACTGTTTCTCGAATATGATATTCGCCTTCTTGACACTCACCAAATAAAAGAAAGATAGAAGTTCAAATCTACCTGCTGTGGACTGTCGTCCGTGGTCTATGGACGATTCAAATTCTCTTACTGAAAATTCAAATAGATGGTAATCGACTTGTTCTTGATGGAAGAGATGGCATCCCGGATTTCAGGAATTGTATTTTCGGCCTGATAAAGGTTATTCAAACCATGTGAGAAGCGGATTTCAGGAGCAAACTTGAAATACCGAAAATAGATCTCGAAGCCCATTCCCATTTCAATCGAGAAATCTTTTCCGGTCGTCACCAATTCATCCAGATTTGCTTCTTCCTGGCTTTTAGTCCGGAACTGATAGCTAGCTCCACCGATAAAATACATTCGAGTATTGTTGAACCGCGTGGAGCGATACTTAAATAAGATCGGCAGCTCCACCATCGTTGCTTCATTCACGATTACCGTTGGAGCATTTACAGCCTCATTATTTGTATTTCCAGTCCCCGGCAAATTTGTCGGAACATCACTATAAAAATTTACTTCAGTCCTGTATTCGTAAAAACCGACTTTGGGAGTAAAGAGTAGATGGACCTGATCGTGAAATCGAAGCATCCCGACAAAACCCAGCGAAAACCCTGGTGAAAATTCCGTGTAAATCGATGCCAAATCACTTGTAGTCGTATTTGCCGGATCAAAAAAAGCATCTGAATATTTTAACCGATAGGTATTGGTATGAGCGGCAAGAAAAAACCCGTAAGACAATAATTTATCATCGGACCCTGACCCACTTGTGAGGCCAAACATTCCCTGTGCAAAAGAATTAAATGAGAAAAAGAAGATCAGAACTGTCGCGAAGGCTATTTTGTACCTACGTAGATCGAACTGATTCCAAAAGTGAGAGGTTTGCATAGAGTGCTGGTAAAACCGACTTTTTTCAAAACCGCCAGAAAATCTTCTCCGTCAGGGAAAGCCTGAACAGATTCCGGTAGATAAGTATAAGCAGAATTGTCATTTGATACAATTTTGCCGATTTGAGGCAGAATGTAGTTGGAATACAAAGCGTATGCCTGTTTCATCGGGAAAGCCCTTGGCTTTGAAAACTCCACAATAACAGTCTTTCCGCCCGGCTTCAATACCCGGTACATATCTGCCAGTCCTTTTTCCAGATTTTCGAAGTTTCTGACTCCAAAGGAAACGATGACCGCATCGAACTTATTATCTTCAAAAAGCAAGCCTTCGGAATCTCCCATCTGAAGTTGGATTTTATCCTCAAGCCCGCGCTTTTTCATCTTCTTAATTCCCTCAGCAAGCATGCCTTCGGAAATGTCCACTCCGATGATCTTATCAGGATTCAGTGCCAAAGCTTCAATCGCAAAATCACCAGTTCCGGTCGCAATGTCCAGGATCAATTTAGGCTGATCTTTTTTCAAAAGCTTGATCGCCTTTTTTCTCCAGATGATGTCAATCCCCAGGCTCAGCACATGATTCAGCAAATCATAGCGATGACTGATATTGTTGAACATCTCGGCTACCTGAGCTTTTTTGGGGTCTTGCTTATTTTTGTAAGGAACTACGGACATTAGAAATCATTCTTTGGAGGCGCAATAATACTGAAGAAACCCGAGGAATCGAAAATTGTTGCCTTCAAGCCGGAGAGAATGCCATTGGGAAAGTATTCTGAAACAGGCATTTTCAAGCCTGATTACGAATCCCGATGCATAATCCGGGATTATCGTACTTTTGTCGGGAAATCAAAGTTTATGATCCAGAAAGCAACTTTTGTAATCAGTAATAATAATCCGGGAAAATGTCCCAAGCCTGATCGTGCTGAGATCGCATTTATCGGAAGATCAAACGTGGGAAAAAGCTCCCTGATCAACATGATCACCGGAACCAAAGACTTGGCGAAAACTTCCGCCAAACCCGGAAAAACTCAGTTAATCAATCATTTTTTAATCGATGATCGCTGGTACATGGTCGATTTGCCTGGCTATGGTTTTGCCAAAGTCAATAAGAAAGTAAAAGATGGCTGGGAGGCCATGATCAGCACTTACTTGACCAAAAGAGAAAATCTCTGCGGAGTTTTTATTCTGATTGACAGTCGGCTTGAGCCACAGGGGATTGACCTTGAGTTCCTGTCCTGGTGCGGATCTGAGGGCATTCCTCTTGTTATTGTCTTTACCAAAGCTGATAAGCAATCCAAAGGAAAGACTGATCAGAACGTGAAAGCCTTTCTCAAAAAGACCACTGAGATCTTCGAAGAGTTACCTGATTACTTTGTGACTTCCGCAGAAAGCAGCACGGGAAAGGAAGAATTGGTCAAGTTTATCGAAGAGTTGGTCAAGGAATACGAAACAGGGGAAATCTATTGACCTGAAACTCTATATTTGCAACCTGAAAAAATTTAATCCATGAATTTCAAAGACCTAGCAACAGTTTCCGGCAAGTCCGGATTGTACAAAATATTGAAACCTTCCAGAACAGGTGTGATCCTGGAAAGCCTGGATGAGAAGAAAACCAAACTGGTAGCCGGAATGGCGCAGCGGGTATCTATCCTTGGAGATATTTCCATCTACACGCTGACAGAAGAAGGCGCTGAGCCTTTGGAGTCGGTGATGAAAAAAATCGAAGCTGAGTTCAAAGGAGATCTGGGACTGGATGCCAATCCGGATGATTCCGAGCTGAGAGCTTTTATGAAGCATGTGCTTCCCACCGTCGATGAAGGCAGAGTCTATACTTCTGATATCAAGAAATTGGTTTCCTGGTATAAAATTGTCCGTTCTCAAGCTCCTGAAGTCCTTGAGGAAACTCCGGAAACAAAAACTGAAGAATAATTCCAAGCCCGAGAAATCGGGCTTTTTTTATCTTTGATTATGGAAAACTCTCCGCTATCTGATACTTTTTCACTGCTTGCCAAAGACTTCACACTTCCTGAAATCAAGAAAGATTTTGACGAGGAAAAAGCCATTGAATTCCTTTCCAAAGCTATCAGCCAATTGCTGGACAGGGATTTTGAGCGGCTTTTGCAGATTTGTTACCGAATCGATCTGGGAGAAAACCGGTTGAAAAAAATCCTCCACGAAGGTAAACCTGATCAGGTCGCGTCCGACTTGGCGAAAGCCCTTTGGGATAGACAAAAGCAGAAAGTAGAAATCAGAAGGAGATATTCGGAGGGTTAGAAGTTGGAGGCTGGGAAGCAGGAAGTCTGGAAGCAGAAGGTTGGATATTGAAAGTGGCATAATCTCTAATCTCCCAATCTCCTTTCTCCAAATTCCTAATCCCTAATCTCCCATTCTCCAGTCTCTTTTCTCCAATCTCCTTATCTCCCTTTCCCAAATCCTAATCAATTTTTACATTCGCATAAACCCCAAGAACCATGGCAAATCCCATCTGGATCATGACTTCAGCTTTTGATCAGCTAAATCTTGATCAGACTATCCAAAAAGCAATTGAAATCGGTGTTCAGGGACTGGATCTCTGTGTTTTCAGAAAAGACGGAACACGCGATGATTTTGTGGCTACTCATCTGGATTATGAGAATTTTGGACCAGAGGAAGCCAAGCAATTGATCGAAAAATTCAACGGAGCCAAGCTTGGATTATCCATTGGAGCATTCGAAAACCTGATCGGCGGAGATCCCATCCACCGGATCAAAAACCAAAACCACCTCCTTCGTCTGATCCGTATGGCGCATTTCCTGGGTGGCGACGAAAACGATGTGAAAGTCGGGACTTTCGTAGGCTACAATCACGAATTGGGGAATGAGGAAGGCGGATTTGAAAAAAACTTATTGGAATACCAGCGAATTTTTACTCCGATAATCCGCTACGCGGCGGATCTTGGGGTGACGGTTGTTTATGAAAACTGCCCTATGGAAGGCTGGAGAAGTTCAGGATTCACCGGCACCTATAATAATCTGACCGGGGTACTCGCAGCAAGGAAGCTGATGTACGAACTCATTCCTGAGAAAAATCATGGAGAAATCTACGATCCTTCCCACGATGTCTGGCAACACACTGATCCTGTTGATGTAATCAAAAACACGGAAATAAGTCGATTGAAGAGGATTCACGTGAAATCGACCAGAAACAATCCCGATCCATTCTGGGGAAATATGTATCCCATGCATCAGATCCGACCTGAATGGGCGGAGAAACTGGGGATTCCATCCAGCAAAAATCCCTGGGATCGCCATCACTACGAAGCAACGCTTCCGGGCTTCGGTTTGGGAGATTCGATGGACTGGAGAGCTTTTGTGGGAATCCTGAAGGAAAAAGGATTTTCAGGTCCTTTTGAAATCGAAAACGAAGCTGCGCTTTCGAAACAAACCGGAAAAATGGGAGCTATCGTGCAGGGATGCAAAGCTGCCGTTCAGAATCTGGCCCCGCTCTTTTGGGAACTTGGAGACGAAGGCTGGCACTATCCAATGCGAGAATATCATTCGCTATTGGAGGTAAACCGAAAGGATGTCCCGCTTGTGACGATGGATTTGCTTTCGTGAAATTTGTAAACTGTAAGTAGTGAGTTGTAAGTAGAATCTGGTTTTTCGACTCACTACTTACTTTTTACCACTTACATTTTCATCAAACTCTAAATCGAACTCTCATACCCAGCATCTGCAGGCAAATTAGGACTCAGTGCAGCTGCTACCGCCAACACATCACACCTTTCATTTTCTACATGCCCCGCATGTCCTCTTACCCAAACAAACTTTGGCTTGTACTTCAGGTGAAGCGGAATATAGCGAAGCCATAGGTCGGGATTCTTCTTGTCTTTGAAGCCTTTCTTCTGCCAGCCCCAAAGCCAGCCTTTCTCGATCGCATCGACCACATACTTGCTATCTGAGTAGATGGTAACTGGAATCCCGGTCATTTTCAGTTCCTGAAGCGCACGGATCACCGCCAAAAGTTCCATCCGGTTATTGGTCGTCAAGCGAAAGCCTTCGGAAAGTTCCTTGCGATGGTTATTGAATTTGAGCACAGCGCCATAGCCTCCCGGACCGGGATTGCCTCTCGAAGCGCCATCTGTGAAAATGGTAATCATGGAGTAAAGAAAGGGAAAAAGCGGAAGAGATGATGGTTAGACTCCTGATTCAACGCCAATCGGGAAAGCATTTGTCTTGAAGATTTTCACGGCGATCGAAAGCAGGATAATCCCGAAAATCCTTCTCAAAACATCCAAACCGGTTTTTCCAAGTTTGCTTTCCAGCCAGGATGTACTTTTCAGTACTGCATAGACAAAGACAAGATTCAGGAGAATCCCGATCGCGATGTTGACTTGCTCAAATTCTGCTTTCAACGTCAAAATGGTGGTAAGCGTACCGGCTCCAGCAATCAGAGGAAATGCAATTGGGACAATGGATGCACTGCTGGTGGCTTCAGGATCCGGCTTAAAAAGTTCGATTCCGAGGATCATCTCAGCGCCTAAAGCAAAAATGATCAGCGCTCCGGCAATTGCAAAATCCTCCACTCCGATCCCAAATAGCTTTAAGATTGACTCCCCAACCAGCAAGAAAGCGATCATCAAAACGCCCGCAGCTATGGTCGCTCTTTCAGATTTGATATGGCCTACTTTTTTCCGGAGGTTGATCACAATCGGAATAGAACCGAGAATATCGATCACGGAAAACAGAATCAGGGAAACGGAAAGGATTTGCTTGAAGTCAATCATGCCGCAAAAGTACGAGATTTCGATTTGCGGACACAGTGTTTCGGATTTACCAAATTATGAAAGATGATGGCTGTAATTTGAAAGGTTTTAAAGCCAAATTATCAGGCCTCAATTATGCTTTTAAACTATCAGGAAATACCCGGATCCAGTTCCTGAACTTCTGACACACCGAAGATTCTCTCAGGAGATTTAGTGTCAATTTCATAAAATCCGGAAGGAGAAAAATTGGTGAAATATTTATAGTCCTTCGCAAGATGCTGGTAATCATAATAGCCGCAAGCCAGAGCGATAGTCAGCCAATCCAAAGCAGGATTGGCATTTTTCATAAAAAATGCTTTCTCAAATCGGACAATTCGATCATACAACTTTGGGCCGATTCCAATTCTTTCGTTGAATTTCCTGAAAAAATGCCGGGAACTCAGGCAAGTCTGGTTGGCCAATTCATCAATTGAAACAGGTTTATTCTGATTCAGGATCAGCTTACTCACCCCATCTATCTTATGGGACTTATCTCTTGACTGATTAATTATTTTCTCAAAAAATCCCTCTGCAATCCAAATAATAGCATCCACATTATCCGAATTGGCCATTTTTTCATAAGTTTCCCGTATTTGCTTTCCCCATACCGCTTCAGCATCCAGGAAGGTATTGGTGAGTTCATACGTAGGAATTCCCGTCAATCGATATAAGGCACTTGGCTGAAGCACGATTTGTAGGGCCCAAAAATCCCTTCCCGTAAATCGATTCGTCACCACCGTGTGCTGTCCAATCAGGGTGCATCTTGGATGAGAAAGTTGGGTCGGATCAGCAGCATAACTGACTTGCTGCAAATCCCGGATGTAAAAGACCAGGCAAATCTCCGGTCGGGGAGAATAAACTTTGTGAGGAATATTCTGCTCCGGGCCAAAAAGAAATCGAATTACCTGATGCTTTCTGACATAGTCATATAAATGAGCACTTGGTAAAATATTCCTCAAAATCATATTTATTCCAGGCTAAGTGGCGGCCCAACATTTTTGATTCCAAAAGCTAATGAGATATTCTTTTCTTCTTCTTCACTCGGAGGCCTGCCCAATTGAGTCATTGCCTGGAAAAACTCCTCCATTTTCCCTGCAGGCTGCAAGAAATAAACCAATTTACCCTCATCTGAAGTCTGTATCCAGGTATGAGGAATATTTCTGGGCAGGAAAATAGTATCTCCTTTTCCTAAAATACTAGACTCATCTCCCACTTGAAAGCGAAAGGACCCTTCCACTACATAGAATATTTCATCCTGTTCCAAATGAACATGTAATCGAGGACCTATTTTCTCTTTTCCAATGTACTCAAATACAGATAATTGACCACTCGTGTCCTTTGAAGATATTTTCAGATCGTTGGGATTTATCCCGCGGAAAGGTGTGTGTATTCCATTTCTGGCTTCTCCTGATTTCACCAAAAAGGCATCCTTTTCAAACCCATTTTCAACGGGTGATGCCATCAAATCTGAACCCATCACTGAAAGGGCCGCTGATGTGACTAAAAATTTTCTTCGATTCATAGCTTATTGAGTTAAAGTGATGAACCAAATATATTTTCTCCTCCGCATGAGCTATTGGTAAAATTCGGACTTTTTCAGAAATCAAATTTGAAATACTCCACATAAAAAAACCTCGGATCCATTTCTGAATCCGAGGTTTAATTCTGAAATCTGAAAGCTGAAGTATGAACTTTCTGACTTCAGCTTTCAGATTTCAGACTTGTCAATATTTTTTCAAAAACGCAAGCAATGTATCAAACTCATCGTCTGTGATTGCAGGGAAATTTGCGATTCGGAAGCTGGTTGGTTTCAAAGGACCATATCCTCCGCCCATCTGCATACCTGCTTTTTCAGCATCCTTTTTTACCTGAGTGATCAGTTCTTCAGTGCCGGCAATTCCCATCACAGTAGTGCTTCGGGTTTCCGCATTATCCACCAGCATTCTCAGCGTTTTGGTCTGTGCGATGCAGTTTTCCAAGAGGCTCATTCTGCTGCGCAAAGTGGCATCAATCTCCTGGATCAGAGGAATATCTTTCAAAACCCGATTGAGCAAGTAGATCCCAAGTACGTTTGGAGTGTAGTGAGTTTGGTAGCCATTTGCATTTTCGAGCATAAAGCTCAGGCTATTGTAGCGGCCTTTCTCTCCTTTTTTCTCAGATTTTTCTATGGCTTTCGGAGAAAGTATCAAAATCCCCAATCCGGCCGGCAAGCCAAAGCATTTCTGCACGGAAGCATACCAGATATCTGCCAGACTAAAATCCAATTCAATTCCCGCCATCGATGAAGTGGTATCCACGGCAATCATCTTTTCAGGGAATTTCTCCTTAATTGCTTCGATAACTTCGCTTCTAACCTGAGACGCATTCGAAGTTTCGTTTTGGGTGATTGCAATCAGGTCAAACTCCTCCCCGATTTGAAGGGAAGGAACATCGATTGCTTGGTTTGCCTCGATTTTCAAACCCATGCTTGCCGGCAAAATATGCTTGGCAAACTCAAACCATTTCTTTCCGAAGGAACCAGAATAAATATGAAAACTCGCCCGCTCTACAATCGACTGGGAAATTATCTCCCAATTTTCCGTTGCGCTGGAGGTGAACAATAACTTGTAATCATCTGGCATGTGAAGCTTGGTGCGCATGAGTTGCTCAGTTTCCTGATACAGTTTCATGAAAGCCGAACTCCTGTGATTGGCGCTCAGAATTCCTTCCTGATAGGCGTCATTCAAATATATTGGCAGGGAATCGTAGACTTTGGAAGGTCCGGGAGCAAAGGTGATCATAGGTTTGGGGAGTTAAAGGAAATAGCGGATGCCGAGTTCGTAGCCTTTCAGGCCAAGGCCCGAAATCATACCTACACAGGATTTGGAAATGATGCTTTTGTGACGAAATTCTTCCCGCTTGTAGATGTTGGAGATATGAACCTCCAACGTCGGCGTAGTCACACCGGCTATCGCATCCGAAATCGCAACTGAAGTATGGGTATATCCTCCGGCATTGAGCAGAATCGCATCGAATGAAAAACCGACTTCGTGGATCTTATTAATGAGTTCGCCCTCCACATTACTTTGGTAGTAGTGGAGTTCCAACTCAGGGAAAGTCGCCTTCAGCGTTTCGAAATAGTCTTCGAATGAAGTGCTGCCATATACTTCGGGCTCTCTTTTTCCCAAAAGATTCAGATTGGGACCGTTGATTATCTGGATTTTCAAAAGACAGGTCAGTTAGGTTTGAGGGTTAAAGTTAAAAAGACGAGGGAGAAAATTGGATAAAAGTTTGAAGTCAAAAAGCTGAATTTTGAAATTTCTGACTTCCGCGGTAACTCATAAATCAGATATCTTACACCAAAAATCACAGAACGTGACCAAAGCCTGGGAAACCTACCTCCGCCAATTTCGCCATCACCTCAAACTGGAGCGCTCGCTGAGCGAAAATTCCATTGAGGCATACACGAGTGACGTGGAGAAATTGGGCATCTACTGCGAAACTCATTTTCCGGAAAAATCTCCGCTCCAACTCGAATTGGAGCATTTGCGGAGATTTGTCAATGACCTCGCCCAACTCGAAATCTCGGATTACACCCAAGCTCGGATCATCTCCGGCATCAAGGCTTTTTACCGGTTTCTGATGTACGAGGACAAACTCACCGAAGATCCGGCGCAACTCCTCGAAGCGCCAAAACTCGGACGCAAACTTCCGGATACGCTGAGCTTCGCTGAAATAGAAAAATTACTGGAAGCGATTCCGCTTGGAGAATCTGAAGGTCATCGCAACCGCGCCATCATGGAAATGCTCTACAGTTCGGGATTGCGGGTTTCTGAGCTGACCGAACTCAAAAAAGGTCAAATCTTCTCGGATATCGGATTTCTAAGAGTAATCGGGAAAGGCAATAAGGAACGTCTCGTCCCTATTGGAAAAGATGCTTTGAATTACCTTCGAATCTATGAAGAGGAAGTTCGGGTCCATCAAACACCCGCTAAAGGCCACGAGGAATTTGTCTTTCTGAATCGCCGGGGAAAAAAGCTCACGAGAGTGATGATTTTTCTGATCATCAAGAAAACCGCCGAACAAGCCGGAATCCAAAAGAACATCAGCCCACACACCTTTCGGCATTCATTCGCCACCCACTTGATCGAAGGCGGAGCGGATTTGCGCGCCGTGCAGGAAATGCTCGGGCATGAAAGCATCACCACAACGGAGATTTACACGCATTTGGATCGGGATTACCTGAGGCAGGTGCTGACGGATTTTCATCCGAGAAAGTGAAGGTGGTTCGGATTTCGGATGGCGGATTTCGGATGTGTGATTTATGATTTCAGATTTATAATTTGGTGGATTTTTAATGTCATTTTGATTTCCACACCCTTTAACTTAATAACCCTTAACTATTTCAAACAATCTATATTGTTGTCAATTACCTTCCCCTTCCGTCTTATTGAAAAATCTAACGCTTGTACTTTTTGCTCTTTTAGGTTCCTACACCTTTTCTATGAGCCAAGGCTATAATTTGGCCAAACCAGAAGAGCTAGAAGAGTATATAAAAATCAATAGAGAAAACAGTTTAGGACTACCCATCGGCACAGTATTCCCAGAGTTTGAGTATGTAGATCTAGATGGAAACAAACTTGAATATTCAGAATTGAAAGACAAAGTGATTGTGCTTAACACCTGGTTTGTGGGATGTTCTGGATGCAAAGCTGAAGAAGAAAACCTAAAAGAACTTACCTCAACATTTGGAGACAGAGAAGACATCGTTTTTCTCAGCTTTGCTATGTCTTCACCTCAAAAAATCGAAAGGTACTTTTCCAAAAGGGGAGATTTTGGATATAAGACAGCCAGTGTTGACAGAAATTGGATAAAAGAAAACTTCAAAATTGAAATGTCTCCTACCCATTATATCATCAAAGACGGAGTTTTGGTGGAACTAATCTCAATGGCCATTTTTCAACCTCAGCTTTTAGAATGGTTCAAAAACAGAATTTTGGATTTCGCTTCTGAATCTTCAATTAACCCCAACCACTAATTATTTAACACCATGAATTTTAGCCCTTTTAAACTTTTTCAAAAACTGAACAGCCTCCCCAAGCGAAGAAAATTGATGATCAGCCTTTTGGTGATGAGTGTTGGAGGAGCAATGGCGGGTGCATTTTTGAAGATTCATGACAATCCAAATGGAGATTATTTGCTGGTATTGGCAATCATTTTCCAGATCGCAGGAATCATCGGTTTGCTGAGCAAATGGTCCACATACCTAACCCAAAGTGAGGCCATCGCAATCAAAAACAGACATTGATCAAGCTTTGAATTTTTAACTCTTCCATGAGAAACTTCCTTTTCCTTCTTTTTTGTGCCTTTCTGATTTCTTCCTGTACGAGTTCAAAAGTTTATACTCGCTTTTCCTGTCACATCTGCCTCAGTAAATCAGACGGGGTTTTACTCCTGCCATTGGCATGGGACCCGAGCTTCCAGCGCTTGAGTGTGGCGGAGCAAAATCAACTGGAAACTCAGATTCTGACCATTTTGAGAGATCAGGGATTTACAAAGGCGGAACTTTATGATCGGCTGGACTACGAATTACTTTCCACAGGTATCAAAGATCTGAATGACTCTACCCAGCGAGCCAAAGTGAATTCAACTCTAGGCTATCCCTATCTGATTGGAATCTCTTTGGGTGAAATAAAAGATATAAATGGATGGGATTACCAGCGGCCGGAAGAAGTCAATGCGATCTATCCCGAATACCGCGAACCCTTGGAAATATCCGCAACGCTTCGGGTCGCATTGATCGAAACTGCAACCGGAAAAATCGTTTCTGATAATACTGTGATTACAGAAATCGGGGAATTTGGAATTCCCGATAAAGAAGGTGGCCAGGATTATTGGAATTTTGGCACCGTAAGTAAGGCTATTCGGGTGGCAACTAGCAAAGGCATCAGTTTTATGGTGAAGGATTGCGGTTGCTGAGAACTGGGAAAAGTCTTCGGGTAGGGAAACCAATTTTTCAATCTTCCCCCATTTGAATTTTTCAATCCCTAACTTTGGGAGCCAAACAGAATCCCCGCTCCCGTGTACAAATCCATCCTGAAACCCCTGCTTTTTCTCAAGAAACCTGAGGACGCACACCACTTCACTTTTGATCTTACCAAGATGAGTTTCAACCTGCCCATTGTGGGTTCGGTAGTCAAATCAATCTATGGTTTTGAGGATTCAAGACTTGAGCGGGAGGTATTCGGATTAAAATTCAAGAATCCTGTGGGTTTGGCTGCGGGGTTTGACAAAGACGCCAAGCTGATCGACGAGATGGCTATGCTGGGTTTTGGGTTTATCGAGATCGGAACGTTGACTCCAAAACCTCAGGAAGGGAACCCGCTTCCCAGACTTTTCAGACTTCCGCAGGACGAAGCACTGATCAATCGAATGGGCTTCAACAACGGAGGCGTACTCGATGCGGTGGAGCGATTGAAAAAGCGGAAATCCAATGTAATCGTAGGTGGCAACATTGGCAAAAACAAAGTCACTCCAAACGAAAATGCGGTGGACGATTACTTGTTTTGCCTGGAAGCACTTCATCCGTATGTGGATTATTTTGTGGTAAATGTGAGCTCTCCAAACACGCCAAATCTTCGCGATTTGCAGGAAAAAGAGCCTTTGAAGCAACTTTTGCAAGCCGTAAAATCTGCTAATGATCTGAAGCCAAATCCGAAACCGATCTTATTGAAAATCGCTCCGGACCTCACAGACGGGCAATTGGATGATATCGTGGAGATCGTGCAGGAGACCGGAATTGCCGGTGTGATTGCGACCAATACGACCATCGATCGTTCGCAACTGAGCACTTCGAAAGCGGAAGTAGAAGCGATCGGAGCAGGCGGAGTCAGCGGAAAAGTCCTCGGCAAAAGAAGCACCGAAGTGATCCGATATCTGCATCAGAAGTCAAAAGGAGCATTTCCCATCGTTGGCGTCGGGGGAATATTCTCCGCCGAAGATGCGATCGAGAAGCTCGAAGCGGGAGCAAGCCTGATTCAGGTTTACTCGGGCATGATTTATGAGGGACCAGCCTTGATCAAGAAAATCAAAAAGGGATTGTTGGCTTATTTTTCAAGGTAATTTGCCTTTCTTGACCCTTTACGCTTATCTTAAATACGGATTTGAATTTCATACATGGCCACCAATACGCCCAAGACCAATACTTTTCGAAAGAAATCAGAAAACACCAAAAAGCAGGTCTCAGAACCTAAAGGCCCTGGTTTTTCTATTGGGAGCGTCAGTAGCCCAAAATTCGCATTGACATTTGGGATCCTGTTGATTTCAATTTCCTTTTTTCTCTTCATTGCTTTCATCAGCTACTTATTAAACGGGCCTGCGGATCAAAGTCTGGTCATGAACAATCCCGATCAGGCCATTCGAGACTCCGCCAGAGAATCTCAAAATTGGCTGGGTTATCTGGGAGCTCAGGCTTCCCATTGGATGATTTATCACTGGTTTGGGATCGCAGCATTTCTCTTTCCTCCCTTCATTTTCTTGCTTGGATTCAAATGGGCGTTTAAGCTTTCGCTCGTTTCTCTTACCCGATACACCACTTTTGCTTTGTTTTTTACTTTTTGGTTGGGTTTGCTGACCGGCTATGTAGTGATTTTGATCGAAGGATATTCCTTCTGGAGCTTCCTTTCAGGAGGTTTTGGATATGAGCTTGCAAAACTTTCAGCGGATTTTCTGAGTTGGGGCACGTTTATTCTGCTGGCTGGATCGCTGTTGATCTTCGTGATCTTCTTTTTTGACATCAATGAATTACGCTGGTTCGCAGCAAGTCTTTCGGCTATTGAGGATGAACCTGAAGTTAAAGCTGCTGCAGCTCCCAAGAATCCTTTTGGTAAAAAGGGAACTGACGAACCCCAGATCGAAGAGGAAGAATTACTTGAAGAAGAGGAAGAATTTGAAGACGATGGAACCGACTGGTTCGTAAAGAAAGAAGGAGATCTCATGATGGAGCAAGAGGAAGCAGAAGAAGATGACCTCTTTGACGTGCCTCAAATTAATCTTCTGGATGAAATCGCCCAAGAACCTGAATTGGTCGGGAAGAATTTTTCAGTGACCAAACCAGTTGGCGAAAAGACTGCAGAAGAGGTAGAAAACCTGGATCCCTACGACCCAACGCTTGATTTACCAAAATACAAGTACCCGACGCTTGACTTGCTGAACGAATACGATGTACAGAAAGTAACCGTTTCTCGTCAGGAGCTGGAAGAAAACAAAAACAAGATCGTTGAAACCCTGGTCAATTTTAAAATCGGAATTCAAGAGATCAAAGCCACTATCGGTCCCACTGTGACGCTGTACGAAATCGTGCCGGATCCGGGAGTAAAAATCTCCAAAATCAAAAACCTTGAAGACGATATTGCCCTGAGTTTGGCGGCATTGGGAATTCGTATCATTGCACCAATCCCTGGAAAAGGAACGATCGGTATTGAAGTGCCTAATAAAAACCGAGAGCTCGTTCCGGCAAGATCTGTCCTGGGAACTGAGAAGTTTCTGAAATCAGACAAGGATCTCCCGATCGTGCTGGGCAAAACCATTTCCAATGAAGTCTTCGTGGCTGATTTGGCAAAAATGCCTCACCTCCTGATGGCGGGAGCAACCGGACAAGGAAAGTCTGTGGGTTTGAACATGATCCTGGCTTCTTTGATTTACAAAAAGCATCCATCGCAACTCAAATTTGTTCTGGTTGATCCCAAAAAAGTGGAATTAACCCTCTTTAACAAGATCGAAAGACATTTTCTTGCGAAGCTTCCGGGCTCTGAAGAGGCCATTATTACAGATACCAAAAAGGTAATTCACACGCTGAATTCGCTATGCATCGAGATGGACAATCGATACAATTTGCTGAAAGAGGCCGGTGCGAGAAACCTGAAAGAATACAATGCGAAGTTCATCGCCCGCAAACTTAACCCGGACAAAGGCCATTATTTCATGCCTTACATCGTCCTTGTTATTGATGAGTTGGCGGACTTGATGATGACTGCCGGAAAGGAAATAGAAACTCCGATTGCTAGACTCGCACAGCTTGCCCGGGCCATCGGAATTCACCTGGTTGTGGCGACTCAGCGACCTTCGGTCAACGTAATCACGGGTACAATCAAAGCGAATTTCCCTGCGAGACTTTCCTTTAAGGTTACTTCGAAAATCGACAGCAGAACCATTCTGGACGCTGGAGGAGCCGATCAGCTGATCGGAATGGGTGACATGTTACTATCCCACGGATCTGAAATGACCCGAATCCAATGTGCATTTTTAGATACGCCAGAAGTTGAGGCTATCTGTGATTGGATTGGCGGGCAGAAGGGATATTCAGATGCATATTTGCTTCCTGAATTCGTCGGAGAAGATGGTGAAGGTTCGCTTTCGAGCGTGGATTTATCCGACAGAGATCCTCTTTTTGACGAAGCTGCAAGACTGATCGTGATGCATCAGCAGGGTAGCACTTCTTTGATCCAGCGGAAATTGAAACTCGGCTACAATCGGGCAGGCCGGATCGTTGATCAATTGGAAGCCGCGGGGATCGTCGGGTCTTTCGAAGGATCAAAAGCCCGCGAAGTCCTGGTTCAGGATGAGGCTAGTTTGGAACGGTTATTGAATAGTCTGTAAAGGCTGCTCTGAAGTTCCGAGGGCCAACATTACATGAAAAAATTAGCCCTGGTTTTTACCATTTTTCTTTCAATTTTGTTCGCAGCAGATGCAGCTGCGCAAAAAGATCCCAAAGCCAAAGTAGTGCTGGATGGCATGAGCCAAAAGTTCCAAAGCATGAAAGGCTTTACCGCCAACTTCGACTTTACTTATCAGGATGGTAGCGGATCAAGCGATCGTCAAACAGGCGATATCGCTGTGAAAGGCAACCAATACCGACTCAAACTTCCGGATCAGGAAATTTACAACAACGGGAAAACTGTCTGGACTTTCATCCAAACTGATAGCTACAAAGAAGTTACGATCAACGATGTGTCTCAGATGGAAGGGGAATTGACTCCTTCGAATATCTTCCGCATGTATGAGACAGGCTTCAGTTACAAACTTTTGGCTGAAAAAACATTTCAGGGCAAATCCACTCAAGTCGTTGAATTGGTCGCGGAAAAAGCGAATGCTCCCTTCCAGAAAGTTCGCCTGATGATCGATAAAACCACAAAAGATTTGATGGGTTGGGAAATGTTTGACGGACAAGGTGGCGTGTTTTCTTATACCTTTAAAAATCTAAAAGCTCAGCCAAGTCTGCCCGATACCTATTTCGCTTTTGATGTGAAACTGCATCCTGGAATTGAAGTGATTGATTTGAGGTAGGTCCGTTTAGGATAATCTGCAAAGTTTTCAGTAGCCGTATTTCCTTTTTTTTACTGGCTGGAAGATCGAAGAAGTAAAATTATCAGATATTTTCCCTGATACGAAAGTGAAATTATCTGATGCTCTTCAAAACCCAATTTTTAACTAAGTCCAAACCATACTCAGTCAAATAAGCTTCCGGATGATATTGAATTCCTAAAATTGGCAATTCTCTATGAGCCATAGCCATGATTTCTCCGCCTTCAGTTTCTAAAATTGCTTCCAGAGATTCAGGCAAATCCTCCAGTTGGAGAGAATGATAACGGGTCACATTGAATCGATCCGGCAATGAATCGGTCAGAAAATGTGGCTTGGATTTCTTTACCTGATGGACTTTCCCATGAATCGGAAATGGGCTTTTAACCAGTTTGGCACCAAAAAATTCTCCGATTGCCTGATGTCCAAGGCAGACTCCCAATACAGGAACCCTGGTATAGTACTTTTCAAAAATCTCCATCAGATTTCCGGCACTCTCGGGTCTTCCAGGTCCAGGCGAAAGAATCAATCCCCTGAAATCAATTTGCTCTAAATCCTTGAGAGAAACATCATTGCGAAGCACAAGCAATTCCTCTCCTGTTTGCCTCAGCAAGTCGGCAAGAATATGGCTGAATGAATCGTAATTATCAATCAGTAGCAGCATCTTTCAGCTCCTCAACCAGATCCTGTAATTTCTTTTTGGTGCCTCCTACTTTTGGAAAAAATGGCTCAACGGCTTCAATCACTGCAGGAGCCATTGGCTCGATAAAGTCCAGCATTTCAGAATCCTTCTCCCATTGCTTTGGCAAATCGAGGTCAAATTCCTTTCCAAACCAAATGAACAAACTGATGAAAAAGGCTGCTTTTACTATTCCCAAAAGTGAACCCGCAAGGCTATCTACCGAGCCTAGCAAAATAAGATTCATCACTTGCTTGAGTATCCAACCGACTGATTGGATCAGCAACACACTAATCACAAAAATGATTAAAAAAGCGACAATCGGATAGGCCATGTTAAACTCCGTGACATTGTCTTTGAGCCAATCCGTCATGGAATCCATGAAGTAAAATCCGAGAATAACGGCGACAACAAAGCCCACCAGCCCGATGAGCCCAAGAAGGAATCCTTTTTTGAATCCTTCGTAGGCTCCCAGAACCAACACGATCAATATTACAATGTCAACGGGATTCAACTTAGCTATTCAAAAGAGCTTTCACTTTTTCAGAAATGGCTTTCCCATCAGCTTTTCCAGCCAATTGCTTGCTGGCAGCTCCCATTACTTTGCCCATGTCTTTCGGACCGGCAGCGCCTGTTTCGGCTATGATTGCTTTTACAGCTTCTGTAAGTTCCTCGTCAGTAAATGCCTTCGGCAAAAACTCCTGGATAACTGCCAGTTCAGCCATTTCCACCTCATACAAATCAGGACGGTTTTGCTGCTGATAGATATCTGCAGAGTCTTTTCTTTGCTTTGCTGCTTTGGTCAAAAGCTTCATTTCATCGTCTTCAGTGATTTCTGCTTTTGCTCCGCTTTTGGTTTCCTCCAATAAAATCAGGGATTTGATTGATCTCAAGGCAGACAAACGAGTCTTGTCTTTCGCCAGCATCGCTGATTTAATTTCACTTTCTATGTTCTGCTTTAAAGCCATTCCTTCTAAGTTTGTGTTACCACTTTATTAATCGGACAAAAATACCTTTTTCGCCACGGATATGACCAAACTGAGCGTAAATATTAACAAGATAGCCACCCTTCGAAATGCCCGTGGCGGCAATAATCCAAACGTAGTCAAAGTGGCCCTCGATGCAGAGCGATTTGGCGCACAAGGGATCACCGTACACCCGAGACCTGACGAGCGCCATATCCGCTATCAGGATGTATTGGATCTGGCGAAAGTAGTGACCACAGAATTCAACATCGAAGGCTATCCCGATCAGCGTTTTATGCAATTGATCCGGGAAGTGAAGCCCGCCCAGGCAACGCTCGTTCCTGATCCGCCGGATGCGATCACTTCCAGTACAGGTTGGGATACCATCGCGCATCAAAGCATGCTGAAGGAAATTGTGGAGGAACTTCATGAAATCGGAACCAGGGTTTCTATTTTTATCAATCCCGAAACCAAGTACTTCGAACCGGCAAAACTCACCGGCACTGATCTGGTGGAATTGTACACCGAACCCTACGCAACCCATTATTATGAAAATCGGGAGGCAGCCGTCAAACCCTACATCGAAGTGGCCAATTTAGCAAGAGAATTAGGTTTGGGAATCAATGCCGGCCATGACCTGGATTTGCATAATCTGGCATTTCTGAAGCAAAGCATTCCATTTATGGATGAAGTTTCGATAGGTCATGCGCTGATTTGCGATGCGCTTTATTATGGATTGGAAAATACGATTCAGATGTATAGGCGGCAGTTGGAAATGTAATTTATGTCAACAGTCGACAGTCGACAGTCCACGGCTCCTTGATAAGAACCACATTCCTTATGATATCTATTCAATCATTAAACTTGGATTTATGGCTTTCAAATTTGAGGAATTAAGGGTCTGGGATTTAGCAATTAATCTATCTGCTGAAGTAAGCAAATTGGTTAAGTCATTCCCAAGCGAGGAGAAGTTTGTTTTAAGTTCCCAAATCCAGCGAGCGGCTGATTCAGTCGCTTTAAATATCGCTGAGGGCTCCACAGGTCAGTCAAATGCTGAGTTTAAAAAGTTTCTGGGTTATGCGTTGAGGTCATCCATTGAAGTGGTCAGTTGTTTGTATTTAGGTAAGAAAAGAAATATTATCAAGGAAGAGGATTTCTCAAGATTGTATGCTGCATACGAAGGATTGACTATTAAAATTCAAGCCCTCAAAAACTCATTTTAAACTTCAAAACCCAATCTTTCCACTTATTGGCTGGGGGCTTTGGACACTTGTTTGATTTGGACTTCAGCCAAAAAGTATCTTGTCACTTATTAATTCCGGTTTTAGGGGCTGAAAGCTTATTTTAAAACATAAAATCAAATTGACCACTACACGGCTATCGTCTGTTGACAGTGGACCGTTGACTAACATTTACCTATGAAATTGAATTATAGAAAAGTAGGAGAAGGAAAACCACTCGTCATTCTGCATGGACTTTTTGGTTCGGCGGATAACTGGTTTAGCATCGCCCGCGAACTCGATAAGGAATTTACCATGTACCTGGTGGATCAGCGAAATCACGGCGATTCTCCTCATGCCGATGAGTGGAATTACGATGTGATGGTCGAAGACCTGGAGGAATTGCTGAATGAGGAAGGGTTGGACAAAGCCTATCTTATGGGTCACTCCATGGGAGGGAAAACGGTGATGAATTTCGCCTTGAAATATCCCGAGCGGGTAGAAAAACTAATTGTGGCAGACATCGCGCCGCGCTATTATCCTGTGCATCATGAATCCATTTTGGAAGGATTGAATTCCCTCGATTTGAAAGCAATCAACTCTCGCAAAGAGGCGGATGATTCTCTGGCAAAATATATCTCAGAGCCGGGAATCCGACAGTTTTTATTGAAAAGTCTGGGTCGGGATGCCGAGGGATTTGCCTGGAAAATCAACCTTCCTGTCATCACCCAAAACATCGAAAATGTAGGTGAAGCATTGCCTGAAGGAGAAAGTTTCGAAGGCCCTACCCTATTTCTTGCCGGCGCCAATTCCAACTACGTACAACAAAAAGACCTTCCGGAGATCCTGGAATTCTTCCCTAATTATGAGTTGGAATTTGTTCAAAACGCCGGACACTGGCTTCATGCCGAGCAGCCACATGCTGTAGTGGAAGAGATCAGGAAGTTTTTGAAATAATACATGCTCACATTCTATCTAATCTTATCACTCCTTTTCATTCAAGATCCTGATTATCCCAAGAAACTTCAGGAGCTCAATGTAACTTATCAAAATTGCCTTGATGAGGGTAAAGCAATGGTGAATTGTTCCAGGGATTTTCTTTCGCAAATGGGTGAATTGATGGATCGAATTTTAATGGATTTTCAAGAAAACTCCCCAAAAGAAAAATCAGATTTGATTCTTCAAAATCAAAGTGAATGGGAAGTCAAAATCCAGGAAAAGTTTAATCTCATCAATCAAAGATTAGATTCCCTAACCTTATCAAGTGGCGCAATTCCCCACGATGAATTGATGTTTGCATACAATGACAAAGCTCGGATCTTCGAAGAACGGATAATTGAATTGATAGATCAATTGAAATACTAGACATTCAAGGTGTCAATTTGAACACTTCATAAAAAAAATTAAAGGGGCGAAATCTGAATAGAAATCACCCCTTTTCATTTTATGCATTCACAAACTGTGACTGATTTTTTGCATACTGCTCACTGTTACTGACCACTGCGACTGCCCACTGATCACTGAGACTTACTTCACCCTTTTCCCGTGCTTAATCACCATATCCACATCCTGCAGGAGATTGATATAGCGAAGCACATCACCTCTCACGGCTATGATGTCGGCATATTTTCCTTCGGAAATTGTTCCATAATCTTTGTCTACTTTCATCGCAACAGCCGGCCAATAAGTGGCGGCTTTGATCGTCAATAGCGGATCCATTCCAAAATGGCTCACCCAAGCATCCAATTCATTCCAGGTACTTTGGCTATGAAATTTCATCGGAATTCCGCTGTCCGTTCCCACCAGCATCACGACTCCGCTTTCTTTCAGCTGCGCAAATTTCCGGTCAAGCGTAGGCTTTCTCACCGGAGTCAACTGGAAATAAGACATTCTTCCCGGAAATCTTAGAGATGCCCGGATATCCCGAACGATCGAGTCAGGCAAACCCAAATGCCAGGAAGGATCATCTAGCTTTTCTGGATTATTTCTTACTGATTCATAGTTGTAAAGTCCCTCCACTGTTGGCGTCCAGAAAAGCGGTCCCAGATTCATCTTTGCAGCGCGCTCTTTCAGCAAAAGCATGATGTCTTCGGGATACTCCGGTGCGGAACTCAAACCTGTGTGCTCAAAATTGTCAACTCCGATTTTTATCCCAACTCGAATTTCGTCAGGTCGGTGGGAGTGTCCAACAACCATTTTTCCATATTTATGAGCCTCATCTACTACAGCTTGAGCTTCTTCCAACGTCATCTGATCCTGATCGATCAGCTTGATCACATCCACTCCGGCATCGACGAGTTTCTTTACTTTTGCTTTGGCATCCGCAACTCCATTAACTCCCCAGCGGAATTCCTCTGTGTTGGGATAGGGTGCTTTCTGGATAAAAGGCCCGGATATATAAATCGTCGGACCGGGGATTTCTCCCTTGTTGATCCGGTCACGGACGTTGATACTGGCTTCCAAAGGCGCACCCAAATCTCTTGCACTCGTCACACCGGCTAGCAATAATTGATGTGCGGAAGAAGGCATAATCACCGACTCAAACACATCAATATACGTGCTGTCCCAATGCGTATAGTCGCTGTGACCGTTGAGCATCAGGTGCACGTGCATATCCCAAAGTCCGGGCAACACGCTCATTCCCTCTGTGGAAATGATCTCGGCCCCGGCAGGAATTGCCAAAATCCCAACTTGCCCAACAGCGGTGATTCGGTCATTCTGAATCAGAATAACTGAGTTTTGAATGGGTGTTCCACCAAAACCATCGATCAAAGTTCCTCCGACGAGGGCTTTTATTTGCTGGGCATTAATAGAAGCTATCGTGAGAAAGAATGATAGGAATAAGGAAAGCGTTGTTTTCATTTTTGATAAGGAAGGTGGGTCATAAACGGTTTTAAGGTAATGAATTTGGCTATTAAATTTTAACTTTCGGCTCCTGCAAAATACGCATCAACCCAATTCAACAATGGCCAAAGGAAAACTCTTCCTGATTCCCAATGTCTTGGCTGAAAACACGGCGCAATCCGTCATCAGTCCTCAAGTCAAAGAAGTAATCGCTCACACCAAAATCTTCCTCGTAGAAAATCTCCGAACAGCTCGGCGATATATCAGCAGTTTGAAACTCGGTGTGAATCTGGAAGAAATACACATGGAAATACTGGATAAAGATACCCTTCCGGAAACCATGTCAAGACTCATGCAACCGCTGATGAATGGAGCCGACATCGGGATTATTTCTGAAGCCGGCTGTCCTGGAATCGCAGATCCGGGAGCTGTTGCTGTAGCTTTTGCCCACCATAAAGGTATTCAGGTCGTCCCACTTTCCGGTCCAAGCTCTATGTTTTTGGCTTTGATGGGTTCTGGTTTTTCGGGTCAGTCTTTTGCCTTTCACGGCTATTTGCCAATCGACAAAAAGGACCGAACCACTGCCATCAAAAAACTGGAGGCTGAGTCCCTTCGGGAAAAGCGCGCACAGATTTTTATGGAAACGCCTTTCCGAAACAATCAGCTTTTGGAAGATTTGCTGGCCACACTTAATCCCAACACCAAACTTTGCATCGCAAAAAATATCACAGGTTCGGATGAGATGATCCTCACCAAAACTGCCAACGAGTGGAAAAAACTCCCCCTCGATCTTCATAAAATCCCCACTGTTTTTATCCTCCAAAGCTTCTAAAACATGATTACAGTAGACGCACATCTTGATTTGAGTATGAATGCCCTGGAGTGGAATCGGGATCTGACTCGTCCTGTTTCAGAAATCAATGCCCGCGAAAAAGGAATGACCGACAAACCTGATAGAGGCAATGCGACCGTTTCCATTCCAGAACTTCGAAAAGGAAACATCGGATTGGTGGTTGCCACTCAAATCGGCCGATATGTAGCCCCTGAAAACCCGCTTCCGGGCTGGCATTCTCCCGAGCAAGCGTGGGCTCAGACTCAGGGACAATTAGCCTGGTATCAGGCAATGGTGGAAAAAGGCGAAATGTCTCAAATCCGGAATCTGGAGCAACTGGAATCTCATTTGGCACTTTGGGAAAATGGAACCGAAAATTCATCCAAGCCTGTTGGATTCATCCTTTCTCTGGAAGGTGCCGATTCGATCGTGAATCTTGACTATCTGGAGAAAGCCTACGATAGCGGACTTCGCGCTCTTGGTCCGGCGCATTATGGACCGGGTCGCTATGCCTTTGGAACAGATTCTTCCGCACCGTTAAATGATCAGGGAAAAGCATTGGTCAGAAAAATGGACGAACTCGGAATCATCCTGGACGCAACCCATCTCTGTGATCTTGCTTTTTGGGATGCTCTGGAGATTTACCAGGGACCTGTTTGGGCCAGTCATAATAATGTTCGCGCACTTGTGGATCACAACCGTCAATTCTCAGATGAGATGATCAAAGCGTTGACAGATCGGGGCGCAGTGATCGGAGGAGCTTTTGATGCCTGGATGCTGAGTCCGGGTTGGGTAAGGGGAAAATCCACTCCAAAAGAACGGAATGTGACCATCGATACTGTACTGGATCACATGGATCATATTTGTCAGGTAGCCGGAAATGCCAATCATATTGGAATCGGTTCGGACTTGGATGGGGCTTTTGGCACCGAACAATCTCCGGCAGATCTGGAGACGATCGCAGATTTGCAAAAAATCCCTGACCTCCTGCGGAAAAGAGGTTACTCTGAGATGGATATCAAAAAAGTGATGGGAGAAAATTGGTTGAACTTTTTGAAGAGCGCCTGGTCTTAGATTTGGATTATTAGCACTATTCCAACAAATGACACTTGCATAAATACTTCTAATTGGATTATTTGCGAAGCATAATTACTCAACCTTAATTATATGAGAATAAAATATTTACTCCTTTTTGGATTCTTCCTCTTTACTGCTTTCTCCTCCTTTTCCCAAAAAATCATAGTATCCGCAAATCACACCGATGCTAAATTTTTCCTGCTGAGTGATTACGATGATTCCGAACAACAAGAATTGGGATCAGGAACAATCGAGCTTAAGCTGGAGAAAGATTCAAGAAATCGAATCAAAGTGACAAAGCCAGGCTACGAACCAGTCATTAAAGAATACAACAAAGATCTGAAGTGGGATAAGGAACAGAAAGTGACGATCGAAGACCGCAGAGTTGAAATCAGTGCTGAGCCCTACGATGCTGAAATCTTTGTAGATGGTCGATTGATTGGTACTAAAGCAATTTACATGGTAATAGGAAAAGACAGATTCCTAACCGTCGATGTCAAAAAGCCAGGTTTTGTGACAGCATCAAAAGTTTATTACAATTCACCCGACAAGGAAACTCCTCCATTGAAGGATAATTTTATGCTGAAAGACAGGCAAGTTCGTCTCGAGGTGATGCCGGCTGATGCAACTGTATCTGCAAATGGGATTTCCATGGGACGAGGAAATCAGGACATAAAAATTATTAATGGTGATTGTGTAACTGTTACGGTGAACAAAGAAGGATTCGTAGAATACACGAAAGTCTTTTGCAATAAAGAAGGTGATGCAGAGCCACCGGTTAGAGACAAAGCAATCCTTGAAGACAGACTTGTTAAAATCACAACCAATCCAATCGATGCTTCTATCGAAATCGGCGGAAAGCGTGTCGGAAATGGCAATTACGATCTGAAGGTTCCAAAGAATGCATGCGTAGAAGTACGAATCACCAAAGACGGATTCATCAGATATGTCAAAAACTATTGCAACCAGCCAAATATGCAGGAAGTGGTAACCACTGATTTGATCGAGATGACGGTTGACGAAGCATATACCTCTTCTGTTTCCTCTGATTTGGCAAATGTGCGTATCACCGTACCGGTCAATATTGTTCATACTCCTGAAGAAGCCTGGAAAATCCTGAGTTCCATCATCACCCGCTATTTCGACATTCTTGAAACCGTCGATTTCAATACCGGCTATCTGACCACTTCCTGGCAGGTTCAGAATTTCCAGTCAAGCGTCATACGCACCCGTGTCATTGTAAGCAGCGGTGGAAATTCCGATCAATTGGCGTATGCAGTGAAGCTTATAAGTCAGGAAGCATTCCTTGACGGACAAACTCAAGTCACTGTCAAAGACGATGAAAAATTCGAAGATTGGGCTCGAATACTTAAAAAATACGAAGGCCTGATCCAGGAAATTCAGGCAAGACTTCAACAGTAGAAATCTCCTAAAAGCAAAACGACCTCAGCAAGAATCGGCTGAGGTCGTTTTGCTTTTAACCCTTTTTCAACCTTTCTCAGAGTTTCGGACTTTTAAAACCAAGTTTTTTCATTCCTTCCCGAATCTCGGGATTACTCATAAATCGATCCCAAAGCAATCCGCTCCTATGATTTTCAATCATGACCAAGATCGGCCCCTGATCGATTGCCAGGTAACCATCCGAGACCCAATTTCTGGTTGGATTGAACGCGTCAAAAAATCCAAACTCTCCCCATAACTTCCCGTCTTGCTCGTAATAAAAATGCCTGATTGCTGCCATTGATTCGACAGGAGTGTATGGAATCGATGATATAGCTGCAGTCGGAGAGATTACTCCCAGGTCATTGGTCGGTGAATGGGCGCTATATCCCTGATTATTGTCACTTGCTGTCAGCCCCCAACTTTTAGCGCTGTAACCGGCAAATCCCTTCGGGTTTGCAATGCAATAGGCACGATTGATCAGGGCATGATTCTTATTCTGCTCCCAATAATCAGCATATTGATCTTTCAGTGATCTGGGATCGATTCCCAAAAACGAATAATGCGCAAAAAACAATGGTCCTCCATAATCAGGACCCAGTGCCAGTTTGAAGTTGGAGTAATAGGTTTTACCATTTTTGAAGTCACCCCCTTTTGCCCAAGTGGTATGATACAATTCTGGTGCAATCGGAAAAGTTGGTGATGAAGAGGCTAGGACATAGGCGACCAAACTCTCATTCCAGCCTTTTATTTCAAGATTGATCGCAAATCCAAAACTGGGAGACCAATGCCAAAGAAGTGTTCTTCCTCCATCAGTAAACCAGTCCCACTCCACCTCTCTCCAAAGTTTATTGATATTTGCTCTGAGTTCGATTTCCCCGGAATCTTCCTGATCAAAATACTGACGCGCTGCCAACAATCCCTGAATCATAAAGGAAGTTTCTATCAAATCCGCTCCATTATCCTGAGGAGAAAACGGATAAACTTTTCCTGTCGTCCCATTATACCAATGAGGAAAGGCCCCATGAAATCGATCCCCTTTCAGGAGAAAGTTGGTAATTTTGAGCAGACGCTCCACACCCTGAGACCGGGTGATGAATTTCCTCTCCACTCCTGCCAAAATACCCATAACCCCAAACCCTGTTCCACCAGTAGTGACGATTTCAGGACTGTTACCTCCATAAGCAGCAGCCTGAGATCTTTCTCTTGCCATTCCGCTTATCGGATGGGCAAAATCCCAAAAGTATTTGAACGTTTGCTTTTGAACCAGATCAAGCAAAGCATCATCCGATAACTGCTCAACAGGCTCTTTGACAATCGGGATTTGGTCAATAGGAACCTCTTTTTCAGAACAGGAAACGATAAAACTGCAAATGATCAATAGATGAAAAAGCTTTATCCTTGTTGAATTTATTTTCATTTCCTACCTGATGATTTTCACTTCCTGTATCTTGGTCGGCAACCAAACCTGCATTTCATTTTGTCCCCGGTTGGCCCAGGTATAGTAAGGAATAGCAGTTATTTTTTTGGTTTCAGATTGCAGATTTGTACCGTCTTCGGAACCGCTCAGTATCGTCATATCTGCCTGAACCGCCATTACTTTTTCATCCAGAACCTGATATTCAACCACATTGAAATTGGCATTTTCCGGGATCAGAATATTCCATGCTTTGCCGTTGTTATCCGCTCCCTCAACACAATAAACCAATGGGCCTCGCTGAATTGCAATTCTATCAGCATTGGCAGTAACCTCTTCTCTGGAAACAAGTTTTCTTACTTCCATTGGCAAAGAATACTGGATTTGATCTCCCTTTTCCCACTCTCTTTCGATCGTCAAATAGCCATTTTCCTCGGTGTATGCAATCGGTTTTCCATTCAGCAATAAACTGAAATCTTCCTTCCTTTCTCCATCAAACTTATAAAGCCCGCCCGGAACAGGTTCGTCTTTGGCCCAACCCGGCAATCTCAATTTCAACGCATATTTCGATTTCTGTTCAGGATTCAGGGTCAGGTTAATGACCCCGTCAAGCGGATAGTTGGTTGTCATTTCCACCGGAACTTCCACGCTCCCGAATTGGAATTTAGTCATGCTTCCGATGAACAGATTCACCCAAATGGCATCCTCGGATTTTGCATAAATGTAATCGCCGACAGATGCCACCAGACGGGAAATATTGGAAGGACAACAGGCAGTTCCAAACCATTCCCTCCGATTATGCTGACCAGAGGAGGCCAATGGATTTCCATAGAAAAACCGATTCCCTTCCAGGCTCAATCCATCCAATGCAGCGTTGTACAAGCTTCTTTCCAAGACATCAATGTATTTGGAATTTCCTTCCAGCGCATTCATTCGCTGATTCCAGAATACCATCCCAACTGAAGCACAGGTCTCACTGTATGCATTTTCATTAGGAAGGTCAAAATCAACCGAGAACCCTTCGTTGCTTCCCGAAGACCCGATTCCTCCGGTGACGTACATGTTCCGGTAAACAACATCCTCCCAAACCGTCTTCATGGCATTCATGTAGCCGGCATCATTTTTTGCGGCAGCCACATCGGCAGCTCCCGTGTAGAGATACATCGCCCTGACTGCATGACCGGTTATCTCCTTTTGATCTTTCACCGGCACATCATCCTGAGCATACTTGGGTCCCCATTGTGGATTATCCCAGATTCCACCTTTGCCGTGGCCATGACCCCGCTGATCCAGAAACCAATCGGATAATTCCAGGTATTTTTTATCATCGGTGACCTTATACAATTTGACCAAAGCAAGTTCTATTTCCTCGTGTCCTGCCACCCAAGGTCGGTTTGGTTTCCGGAAAGTCTCGTCAATATGGTCCGCCATTTTGATCGCCACATCCAGTAATTTCCTCTTCCCAGTGGTTTGATAATAGGCCACTCCTGCTTCCATCAGGTGACCTGCACAATAGTCCTCATGCTTTTCCATATCGCTCCAGCGATTTTCCAATCCGGTCAGCGAATAAAAAGTGTTGATATAGCCATCTTCTTCCTGGGCAGCAGCGATTTTATCGATCCATTCATCGGCTTTTTGCTCCAAAGCTTTGTCCGCATCGTTTTTCAAGGAATACGCAATTGCCTCGAGCGCTTTGTACACATCGCTGTCGTCATAATAAATTCCTTCATGCTTTTCGTTTTGATGGCGAGCTACTTTTTCATAATTCCGGATGCGACCTGTCGCTATTTCAGTCTGATAAATCATAACAGGAACAGCTGATGTTGCAATTTTTTCAAGCTTTGGTTTCCAAAAATTATCAGTGATCGTCACCTGCGAAAAACTTACCGGTTCCAATTTGGTAATCTCGGATTGAGCCATTGCAGAAAAGGATGCTACCGCAAGCAGGAATGAAAGTGTTGATCTCATTATCATGGGATTATCGGGTTGAGTAAGAAAGGAAAAAGACCGAAAGCTAAATTTAACTGGTGCCAATCAGATTTACCCGCTTCTCGGATTTTTGAAATCCAGGTTTATTCCATCCAAATTACTATAGCGCAGAAATAAATATCCCGATTTCGGGGACTTAAATTTATGTTTAACTTAATATCCCCTAAAGCAGGCTTCATCAGCCTGCTTGTCAGTATTTCAAATAAACCCCACTAACCTGAATGAGACCCATTGTTCAAATATCACTTGACCTCACCAATATTGATGAGGCTTTGGAAACCGCAGCCCTGGCAATGCGCGCCGGAGTAGATTGGCTCGAAGCTGGCACACCGCTGATCCTGGCGGAAGGACTTCACGGAGTACGAAAATTAAGAGAAGCTTTCCCGGGAGTTCCGATTGTAGCTGATCTTAAAACCATGGACGGAGGCTATCTGGAAGCGGAAATGATGGCAAAAGCCGGAGCCACACACGTGGTAGTCATGGCTAGAGCCCATGCAGAAACTATCAAATGTGTGGTGCAAGCCGGAAAAGACTTTGGGGTGAAAGTGATGGGTGACAATATGGTTTGCCCGGATATGGTGGAAGGTGCCAAATTTTTAGAAGACCTGGGTTGCGACTTCGTGATTCACCACATCGGATACGATGAACGAAGAGGAATTGCAGCAGCAGGGCACAGGATGCCAAGTCCGCTGGACCAATTACGCGAAGTTGTCAAAGCCGTTAATATCCCTGTTCAGGCTGTCGGTGGACTTTCTCTTGAACAAGCGATTCAATGTCCGCAATATGGAGCGCCTTTGGTAGTCCTCGGAGCGCCTTTGACAATCGACGCGGATGCTTTCAAAACTGCCAATGGAGATCTTGAATCTTCCCTTCGGAAAATTTGCGAAGCGATCCACGCACAAGTAACAGCCAACCCAAAAAACTTATAATTCCATGTCTTCATCTACAAAATCTGCAGCAGTTGTTAATTATTCCGAGGTCAAAGGGTCGGTAGAAATCAGAGAAATACCCATTCCCGAAATCGGAGAAGACGATGTATTGCTTGAGGTAGAAAATGTTGGCGTATGCGGATCCGACCTCCATCAGTGGACTTCCGATCATAGCTGGCAAGTCAACTATCCGGTCGTTTTAGGCCATGAGTTTGGAGGGAAAATCGCAACGCTGGGAGCAAGGGTTTCCGGCTGGAAAGTTGGTGACCGCGTAGTTAGCGAAACTGCCGCCGTCATTGATACTCAAAACCCCATGAGCCGTGTCGGCCTATACAATCTTGATCCAACCCGTAAAGGATTTGGCTATGGCGTGAATGGAGCGATGACCAAGTTTGTCCGGGTCCCGGCAAGATGCCTTCATCATGTTCCTGATTCATTGTCTTTCGAGGAAGCCTGCCTCACAGAGCCTTGTTGCGTGGCTTATAATTCTGTCGTGGGAAATTCAAATGTAAAACCCGGAGACAGAGTCCTTGTGATCGGACCCGGGACAATCGGGATTCTTTGCGCAGCGGTGGCAAGACTTTGCGGAGCTGAAGTAGCTATTCTTGGACTTGAAGCGGATCGCGGAAGACTGGAAATCGCCAGAAAATACGGAGTCGAACCCTTGATAAATTCCGCCACAGATTGGGCCAGAAAACGAGACGGTTTGGGTGCGGACCTTGTTGTTGACGCTGCAGGGGTGAGTGCCACGTTGAAAATCGCGATGGACCTGGTTCGTCCAAATGGGCAAATCACAAAAGTCGGCTGGGGGCCTCAGCCGTTAAATTTTTCGATCGATCCGATCGTCCAGAAAAATGTACGCCTTCAGGGAAGTTTCAGTCATAACTGGCCAATTTGGGAGAAGGTAATCGGGCTTCTTGCAAGCGGAGCGCTTGATGTGAAACCAATCATCGGAGGAGTTTGGCCAATAACAGAATGGCATGAGGCTTTTGAAAAAATGCACACCGGTCAGGTGGTGAAAAGCGTTTTGAGACCTGTCTGAAATGAGGCTCAACGAAAAAGTAATCATCGTCACCGGCAGCACGATGGGAATCGGAAAAGCCATTGCCAAAAGGGCCGTAGCAGAAGGTGCTAAAGTCGTTCTGCATGGGTTGGAGGAAGATTTGGGTTTGGAAGTCCTTGCCGAACTCGGAAAGGAAAATGCAGTTCTGCATATCGAGGATCTTTCAACCGATGGTTCCGCTCAGCGACTTGTTGACTTGGCGGTGAAAACCTGGGGCAAACTTGACGCAGTAGTCAACAATGCTGCGATGGTCGTCACCTCCAATATTGGCAACACGGATAAGGCTTTTCTTGTAAAAGTACTCGATGTAAACACCATCGCTCCTTTCCTTTTGATTCAGTCGGCTTTGCCTCATTTGACAAAAACCAAAGGCATGATTTTGAATATCGGTTCGGTCAATGCCTGGAGCGGTGAACCCAATTTATTGGCTTATAGCATTTCCAAAGGAGCTTTGATGACCATGACCAGAAATCTCGGCGATGCACTTCCCCGCGAAAATGGAGTCCGTGTCAATCAGATCAATCCCGGCTGGGTTCTGACCGAGAAGGAAATGGAACGCAAAAAACAACATGGTTTGCCTGCTAACTGGTATGAAGACTTGCCTGCAATGTATGCCCCGGCGGGAAGAATCCTCTGGCCGGAAGAGATTGCGGCAGCGGCTATTTATTGGTTGGGTGACGAAAGCGGACCCATCAGCGGACAGGTCGTGGATCTCGAGCAATACCCGATGATGGGAAGAAATGCCCCCAAAGACACGAGCACGATTCCTTCGAAATAACAGATTTAGATTTTACAATCAGACCCAAAAAGTATAAATCAATGCCAAAATTAGCCGCGTTCCCAAAGGCATTTATGCAGCAGCTTTGCAAGGATGGAACCATGAAAATCGCAGATTGGATAGCCTTAGCCTCCAAACTTGACATCCAGGGTTTGGAGTGGTATGCCGGATTTCTGGAAATGGAAGATCAAAGTAAGTGGCCGGAATTCCGCATAATGGTGGAAGACACAGGCAAAGTCATTCCCATGATGTGTTGCTCGCCTGACTTTACTCATCCGGATCGGGCTTTCCGCGAGAAAGAAATCCAAAAGCAAAAACACTGGATCGATATGACTTACATTCTTGGCGGATCTTATTGTCGCGTACTTTCCGGCCAAAAAAGGCCCGTGCTTTCGATAGAAGAAGGTGTAAAACTAGCTTCAGACAGTATTCTGGAATGTTTACCCTATGCTCAGGAAAGGGGAATTACGCTGATTTTGGAAAACCACTACAAAGATGATTTTTGGGAATATCCCGAATTCGCTCAAAAAATGGATGTTTTCAGTTTGCTGGTCAACAGTATCCATCATCCGAATTTCGGGGTGAATTACGATCCTAGCAATACTTTTCTGGCTGGGGAAGATCCGCTGGAACTCCTCTATAAAGTATCTGACCGTGTGGTGACAATGCATGCCAGCGACCGATATCTGAAATACGGAACCATTGAAGACCTGCGAAATGAAGAAGGGGGAGCTGTAGGCTATGCCAAAAGGCTAAGCCATGGGGAAATCGGAAAAGGCATGAATGACTACGACGCAATTTTCACCGAACTAAAACGAGTTGGTTTTGACAGCTGGATCAGCATTGAGGATGGAGTAGACGGCATGGACCAATTGGAGAGAAGTGTCGCTTTCCTGAAGAAAAAGATTGCCTATTATTGGCCTGAGAAATAAATCATTACCTATATGGAAGTCATTAATCTGTATCAATCCCAATGTACGCTTGGGGAATCCCCCTACTGGCATGCTGAAAGAAAAAGCTTTTTCTGGGTAGATATTGAAAAAGGAAAATTATTCGAATATCACTTTGGCACCAAAAAAACCTCTAAACGGAAATTCAATCACCGTCTTTCTTTGGTATTGGAAGGTCAGGGTGAGTATTTACTCCTGGCTTTAGACCGAAAAATTGCTCGTTACGATCTTGAAACCGAAAAATTGGATTGGCTGATTGAGGTCGAAGAGGATCAACCTCTCAATAGATTTAATGATGGAGCCTGCGATGCCGATGGAAGGCTATGGATAGGAACTTTGAGCACCAAATTTACACCTAGATCAGGTTCGCTTTACCGGATTGATTCCGAACTAAATCCGGAAAAACAGTTGGGGCAGATTACTATTTCCAATGGAATGGCCTGGACTGAAGACAATCAAACCTTCTACTATATTGACAGTCCAACCCGGGAGATAAAAGCGTATCAGTTTGATTTGGAAACAGGAGAAATCAATTTTGATCGAACTGTAATCCGCGTGCCTAAAGAATTG
Source organism: Algoriphagus sp. (assembly GCA_029945945.1). Classification (GTDB taxonomy): domain Bacteria; phylum Bacteroidota; class Bacteroidia; order Cytophagales; family Cyclobacteriaceae; genus Algoriphagus. Next base: position 266,140 of record JAQSDM010000012.1, read on the forward strand.
GGCACACCCGACGGAATGAGCATTGATCGGGAGGGAAAACTCTGGGTCGCTCACTACGGTGGCTTTGGGGTATTTTGCTGGGATCCGGAAAACGGAAAGCTTTTGAAAAAAATCGTATTACCTGTTCCCAATGTAACATCCTGTGTTTTTGGGGGTGAAAATCTGGATTACTTATTGATCACCACTGCGAGAGAAAATCTTAGCGAAGAACAGCTAAAGCAATACCCGCAAAGCGGAGATGTGTTTTTGGTTAAGACAAATACCCGGGGATATTTACCAAATCAATGTGGGTTCTGACTCCTGAAAACCAAAAAAGGTGGAGCGTTGCTTCACCTTTTTTGGTTGAAATCCAGAGGAATTTTACTTGATTATTTTTTTACGAAATCCCTGTTCCGGATCATGTATCCCACGGAAACATACATCATCGTACTCTTTGTTGGATTGAAGTCAACTCCTTCCACATTAACTTTTTGGTTTCCTTCCTGTAGAAAATCAGTCAGGTAATATTTGAAACGAATGTAGTTGCCATACTTGCTTTTAACTTCTGCAAAAACCGAAGGAAGGAAAATGTTGGTACGATCGCTGAACCAGATGTTGGACTTTGATTTCTCGTCATTTACAAAAACTTTCTGCTTGTAGTTAATGGCAAATTCAGCTTCAAAACCTGCTGCAAATAAGTTGCCTGCCATATCCCCGGCCTTGAGAGCAACCGGGATACCGAGGGTATAAACTCGCTGCTTCAGTCTTACCGAATCATTCAGATCCGTGATAATACCGACGTTTCTTACAGTCAATCCAGTGTAGAAACCTGATTTCTCACTGAAGTCGACGTGAAGCTGTTGGCCAAAGTTGATGAAGGGAGTGAAACGTGCGATGTTTGCAGTCTCAAGTCCGGTGGCTTCTACATTACCCCAGGAAAGGATGGTCTCGGTTGCAGAAACAGTGTACATTTCTTTGGTTTTGGTTCCGGCCTCCTGAGCCATCACCTGAAGTCCAAAAAAGCCGAAGAATGTTAGCAGTAATAATTTTTTCATGGAAAAAAGGTTTAAGTGTGAGTTTTAGAATTTCACTCAAAAGTAACCGATTTCAGTAATTCTTTTTTTTGGAAACAGGATTATTCAGGAAAAATATTGAATAGAATCTTGTGAGACTGATCACGATTGAAGACCGAATTGAAAATGCAGTAAAAAACTCCGACGCTGCCATTAAATTCAAAAGAGAGATTTTTAAGTCTGAACTTGAGAAGGTCCTAACTGGAAAAAGGATGATGACTCTCAGAAATTTAACGACTAGAAAAGGTCCGGACGGACCTGCGGGCAGGCTAGGATACTCAGTAAACGAAATCATTTTTGTAAGGCATTCGTTGTTTTCAACTTATACTTTTCCCTTATATTTTGGGTCAAAATCCACCATCCACTCAATACCGAATTTGTCCCTTAACATCCCAAAATACGAGCCCCAGGGACTATCTGCAATTGGTATTTCAATTTTTCCACCTGCTGAAAGTCCGTTAAATAATCTATTTGCTTCTTCTTTGCTTTCCGCACTTATAGAAATTTTACTTCTGTTCTCATTCTCGTTGTGCTTTCCCAAACTTTCAGGTGTGTCGCTACCCATTAACACATTGTGGATACCAATAGGCAAAGCAATGTGCATTATTTTATTAGCTTCTTTGTCTACATCGGCAATTCCCAGGAACGCCATATCTTTAAAACGACTTATCATTGCGAACTCTCCGCCAAAAACTGACTTGTAGAATGTAAATGCTGCTTCTGCATTACCTTTGAAATGGATGTAAGGATTGATAAGTGCCATAATCACTATTTTTTGAGTTCTCTTTTATTTCTTGTTCTAAATGGATGAGTGAAGGGGTGGCAATTCAATTCTGACTAACGGCACCCAAAACCCTTAAAATTCAGCTGTTTTGAGGCCGAGGTCGACTTCGGTGAGACCGAATTTATCGATTTGCTTTTTGATCAGTTTAACTAAGCCCAACTTTCTTTTTTGATCCAGGAATAGGTATCCCTCCGGGTTGATGTAGGGAGTTCCTTTGACCACCATGTTGGAAATAATTACCGCCAACTTTCTTGCTGTGGCGCTTATCGCGGAGACTCGTCCTTTTCGGAAACTGATCCGTTGAAAAAAGTCTCTTAGGGCTGTGGATTCTTTTAGATTTCCGATGGCATTGGCTGCATTCCGGAGGGCTATTTTTAGTCTGTTGCTTCCTTTTGGGACTTTGCTGGACAGGAGTTTCCCTCCGCTTACTTTATTGTTTGGAGCCAGTCGTAGCCAGGAAGTAAAGTGCTTGGCAGTTTTAAACTTTTTGATTCCTTCGGGTCCGACTTCGCTCATCAGTGATAGTATGGTGGAGAAGCTCATTCCTTCAATGGCCAACAGATCTGTTTCTTCAAAGAGTTGATAGGCTTTTAAGTTGAGGTCAATGTCTTTTGTAGTGTTTTTATTAACTCGTTTGTGGATTTTGGGTTCGAGGTGATGCTGTCTTTTATTGTCATCAGAATGGATGATTTCATTGAGCATTTTTTCGATGTCGCATCGGGTGATTTTTTCTTTGGTTTGATCATAGGTTTCCATATCCTGCTTCAGGGCAAAGAGGTATTCTTTTCTCCTGTTGCTTTGGAGCGCCTTGGCGATTTCTTCCTCACTTTTACGGCAGTTTCAGTGGCAAAGAGCAGTGAGTTTTTGAGGGTCAGTTTCCCCTTCGCAAATGACCCGGATGATCAGAAGACCGGTGAGTCCGCAGATGTCTCGGACTACTAAATCGAGTCTGAGATTGAGCAACCGGAGATATTTCTGCATTTTTTTGGAAGCTGATGCAGCAGAGTGAAGGAGGTTGGACCGATGGCGGTAATAGGTTCGTAACTCTTCGGTCTTGCCTTCGGGTAGAAAGCTCCCGGTCAACAGACCAAGGGTATGGAGTTTTTGGATCCATTGGCAGTCTTTGATGTCGGTTTTTTTACCCTTGATGTTTTTGGTAAACTTTCCGTTGCAGAGAATTACTTCAAAGCCTTTTGAGATCAAGACTAGGTAAAGATTCTGCCAGTAAGTCCCTGTACTTTCCATGGCGACAGTTTTTATTGATTTTTCCTTCAACCAGTCGGCCATGGAAAACAGATCTTGGTTGAATACCCGGTACTCCCGAACATCCTGTTCGGACTGGCCCACTGCCACCCAGTGGGAACGGCTACCGATGTCTACCCCCGCAGCCTGCGGGTTGACGACTTCCATTGAAATAGATTCCTGTTCCATAAAAATCAGGTTATAAATACTCTCCGGGAATTTGCTTTTGGCAAGAAAATATTTTGAACGGGGTACTACTTCTGTAGGCCTCCACTAAGGTCATCGCAAGCATCCCAACCAGAATGACGCCCGTGCTTCCCGATAAATCAGGAGCGACAGTTCTAAAATCGGCCTTGCAGAGAGTGATTGAATTTAGCGAAAAACGGTTGAGGTGCCTTTACCCCGTTAGCACACGAAGTCAACTTTTTTAAAAGTAGGGGGAATGACCGCTAACGTTTGTGCTTCCGCAACTTCTGCGCAAGGCATGCTTATTTGGAAGCCTTGCGAAACAGTTGCGGGTATATTTGAATTAATTCTTTCCTCACTTCACAAACAACACCCCAATTCCAGCATCTCTCACCAGCTTATTAAAAGCCGGAATCGCTGTTTCGAGCAAGCGCGTTCCTTCGGCTTTGAGTGGTTCCCATTCTTTGGTGAGTTCGGTATAGCGATCTCGGGAACCTTTGTTCACTTTCGGAATGGAGCTTTCTGTTTGATTGATCAGGAACATATAGTTCGCAGTGAATTTGTTCGGGAAGTTTTCTACTTCGTCGTTGGCGGGTTTAGACTATCCCCAAATACACTTAATCTGAAAGAAAACATTTCCCGATTTTTGAATTAAACTGGCTAAATGCCAAATAAACATGCCAATGATACGATGCTTGATCTAAATTCAATTCCATCATTGCAAAACCCGAAATTCTCCTGAATTTTGTTTCTAACCAGACAAATTTTTGTTCTTCCGGAGCGTAGCAGACAACAAAGGTTTCATCAGTCGGTTGGGCTTTTCCTTCCGTGGAATTGTTTTCCCATGTAATTTCCAACCTATTGCCATTTTTAGTCAAGTGAGGGTTTTGAGGTCCCAGGAGACTTCCTTTACTAATGAGGAGGAATGCAGGATCGATTTTAGGTTCCCGCCTGTGATTGTAACCTTTTGTGTTGATTTCAGAATAAGCCCAATGCATTCCTTTTTTACTCTGGGTCAAAAATTCCTGGTACCCAAAGTCTAATACCCGTTTTATAGGCTTTAAAAAATTGTTGATGGATGTCAGTTTCTCCCTTTGTATGAGTTGCAGAGGACTTGGATTATTTTTGTTTTTATGATTTCGAGAGGGCTTGCTTCGAACGACGGTTTTTCCGTTGAGCGTGTAGAAAACAAGGTTTCCAACCTTTCCTTTAGGTAGGATCAGATTTGAATTTGGTAAAAACCGCCATAGCTTAAAAATTCAGTAGTAAATCAACTAGACTATTAACCTAAGTAAAACTAAATGCAAATCAAAATAAAAACTCTGCTAATTCATAGATTAACAGAGGTTTATGATAGAGTAAGTATAGGTTTTAAGTATAGAAACCCTAACAAAACTCTATCAATAGGGTATATTAACCCTAAATAAAGTGATGCATTCCTCTAAGGTTTTTCAGGATTATGCTTTGGTGGAATATGCTCTGAAATCAGATTCCACAGGAGTTCAAAAAAGAAAAGCCGGGCGGCCGGGTCTTCTCCTTCCAAATGTTTATTTAGGTAGCAAACCCATCCCTTTTGGATTTCCCACAAATATTGGCGGATGGTTTCGGAGTCATGGCATTCAAAGAGTTCCTTGCCAGAGTGTTTGGTTAGTGGATCCATTGCTATTTTTCTTTAAGTTTTTCTGCTACAGTAAGTTCCAGTCTATTGCTTTCTTGGATGAGAGCGGTGCTGTGAATTAGACAGAGATCTTCAGAATCCCATTCCCTGAAGATTGCAGCTATAAGTTTTCTGTTGATTTCGAGAGCTTGGAGCAAATGTTCGGAGTGCTGCACATGGCCTTGGCCGTTGATAACTTTGCAATTTCCTCCGAAGGAAATGGGAGATTTTTGGATATTTGAGAGGTGTAGAAATAACATGATTTTTTCGTTAAAGTGTACTCGAAAGATGGCTGGGCTAGATTTTCTATCCCATTCCGAAAGGGAATGAATTAGAAAATGACAGGGATAAATTATTCCCTGATTTCAAAGCAATTCTATGATATTAAAACACTTAAAAAATAAAATCCGTCATTCCCTGTCACCAATAGTTAGCGAATTTTCAAGAATACTTGCCATAGTCGGATTAATGGAATAATTTAGTTTTAGGCAGCATTTAGAAAAGCCATATTTTTCCAATATCAATCTTCAATACTATGAACGAAAAAATTCACCACGGCCGGAATATCAAGCGCTTTCGAGAAATGATGGGCATCAAGCAGGAATCACTTGCCTTTGAACTCGGTCCGGACTGGTCACAAAAAAAGGTCAGCTTGCTCGAGCAAAGGGAAGAAGTGGAGGAGGAATTATTGCGTCAGGTAGCGGAGATTTTGAAAGTTCCTGCTGAAGCGATTAAGAGTTTTAATGAAGAAAAAGCTATCAATGTTATTTCAAGTACATTTAATGACAATTCGGCTGTAGTTAATAATAACCCAACATTCAATCCAATAGACAAGTGGGTTGAGGCATTAGAAGAGAACAAAAAGCTTTACGAACGGCTTTTGGAATCCGAGCGTGAGAAGGTTGATTTGCTGAAGAAAATGCTGGATAAGTAAATAATTATAGACTCTGAACCTCGATATACTGCTTCGGAACTGGTAATTACAGATTCAGAACCTCGAGATACCGGTTCGGAACTGGTAAATAGAGTGATTCAATCCTCTCAGAGGTGTTTTGGAAAAGTGAATTGCAAATTCTATTTGATAGTAAGGTGCATATGCCGATTAAATTGACCCCCTAGAGTTAGTTGGATTTTTGGGTCAGAAAAGTGGAATTCTGTAAGGCTAAGTTAGGGGTTGGCTTGGTTTATTTTTCGCTTTTTTCGTAGAGATTCTCCCTGTAGTTCCAGTCGGTGTGCATCATGTACGATCCGGTCCAGAATTGCATCTGCCAGGGTCTGATCTCAGATTACTTCGTACCATGCGTTTACAGGAAGTTGTGAGGTGATGATGGTTGATTTTTTACCGTGTCGGTCTTCGATGATTTCCATCAGCAGCATGCGGCTCTGAATGTCCAAGGGCTGGATTCCAAAGTCATCCAGAATGAGTACATCCTGTTTCTCGAGCCTGATCATTTCTTTGATAGAAGAGCCGTCTGCCTTTGCCATTTTCAGTTGGGTAAGCAACCTGTTGGTATTAGTGTAGAGGACTTTGTGTCCTTGTGCGCAGGCTTGGTTGCCCAGTGCACAGGCGAGGTAACTTTTCCCTGTCCCCGTACTTCCCGTGAGCAGGATGTTTTCTCCCTTTTTGATGTAACCACCGTCTGCCAGGCGGAGTAGCTGGTTTTTGTCCAGCATTCTTTCAGGATGGAAGTCAAGTCCTTCCACGGTTGCTTTATAGCGGAATCTGGCGTTTCTCAGGCTTCGCTCCATACTCCGGTTTTGGCGTTCGTCCCATTCGTTTTCCACCAGCAAGTGGATGAGTTCGTCGGCCGTTAGGCCGGCCATTGACTGGGTCTGGGTGGCATGTTTGAAGCTGCGGAGCATGCCGTAGAGCTTCATTTTTCTCATTTTTTCAAGCGTCTGTTCGATCATGTGATTTGGTTTTAACTGTAATATTCTTTGCCCCGGATATTGTAATGACGGGGTGTCAGTGCGGTGTCGTCCAGCTGTTCTTCTGACAGACTGAGTGTATCAAGATTCTTAGACAGGATGTCTTCGATGATGGGATAAGTATAAATTCCGTATTCAGCAGCCCGTTTACAGGCTAATATCAGCCGTGAGTTCCCCGCTTTCCTGGCCAGATGGAGGATGCCTGCACAGGATTTGTATCCCTGCTCGGCATGGGGCTTGGTTTCCATCAGCGCAGCCAGGTAGTCGCCGACTTCCCTGCTGATCTTGCTTCCTTCTCCCACAAAATAGTCAAAACTCCAGCTGGACACGTACCGCTGGCTTATGGCCAGATGATCAGCTGAGGTGGTGTACTTGTGCTTGCGGCGGTCTCTTTTGTGCTGGGCAATTCGGTGGTATCGGTAGAAAATCTCCACCCGCTCGTCATTGTAGAGCACTTTGACTTTCTTGCCGATGAACTGATGGGGAACGCTGTAGTAATGCTTGTCCACGGCCAGACAGACGTGGGTGTTTTTCATTACCGTGGAGATCTTCACCTGCATCAGCTGGTAAGGCAGGGCTGGAAGTGCCTGTAGACTTTCCCTTTCGAGCTGCTCAAACTGTTCCCGACGACTTTCTTCTCCCCGGAGGGCCCGGTCATTATAAGAGGCGAGAAGTGGCCTCAGAGCTTCATTGAGTCCTTCCAAAGAAAAGAACACCTTGTTTTGAAGGTGGATGTAGATCCGCTGGTAAACCAGTTTGACAGCTCCTTCAACCAAAGATTTTTCCCTTGGCTGACGTGGCCGGGTGGGAAGAATGCTGGTGCCATAATGCTCTGCAAAGGATTCAAAGGTTTCGTTGAGTACCGGGGAATATTTGCTTCCCTTCTGTACCGCCGACTTGAGATTGTCCGGAACAATGGCTCTGGGAACCCCTCCGTAGTACTCAAGCATCCTGCGGCAGCTTTCCGTAAAATCCTCCTTCTTTTGGGTTAGGGTTGCTTCCATGTAGGTGTATTGGCTGCATCCGAGCACTCCCAAAAAAGCCTGGACGGGAATATGCTCGCCTGTCTCCGGATCGGTGATGTAAAGAGGTTTGCCGGCATAATCAATGAAGACTTTATCACCCGCCTTGTGCTCAAAATGCATCGTCAGACTCCTTCGGTTCAGGTATTCGCCGAGATAGGCTTTGAACTGGCTACAGCGGTAACCCTGAGGGTGTTTGGCGATGTAATCCTCCCAAAGACGCTGCTGGGTCATGCCTTTGCGGCGGAGCTCTTTGGAGATCGCAGGCAATAGCGCGGACAGGATTTCCTGTCGCTTACTCTGTTGCTGGGGTGCCGGAGGACCAAGGATCAGCTCAGAAAGTGCTTCATCGGACAGCTGTTCCATATCTTGGTAAGTAAGCGCTGTCTCTTTAAACCGTCTGAGATAACTTTTGACGGTATTGCGGGCAACCCCGGTAAGCTGGCTCAGCTGTTTGGAGCCACGGCCTTCAAAATGGCCTCTTAAAATCTGTCGAATCTTATTCATGGTAAGGGGTCGGTTAGCCATCGGTTCAGGGTAGTTAATCCTGATCCAACAGCCTTTGGAAGACCACTATTCCATTCCCAAAAAATATTCCTCCAAGGGGGTCAGTTTGCTCCGGCGGCCGGGGGTCAATTTGACCCGGCGAGAAGGGGTCAGTTTACTCCGGCTAGCGGGGGTCAATTTGACCGGATTTTGCAGTTTGGTTCAGGAATGAAAAATACCCTATACTGGGTATTTTTTTTATGAGAGCATTGCTTTACTTTGTTTTATTGGTTTACACCAATTTTTTTTACTTGAATCCAGTCAATCTCAAGAGGAAATACCAAATTTTAAGAATTTCTGAATTAAGTTACATGCAATCACCAAAAATCAGTTTTCCGATTCTCAGTTTCATTTTCGTGGTCATACCAAGTCTCTTTTTTTCATCGTGTATGGACGATGGAACTGGTGATGGAAACCAAAGTATCAAAAAGGAGAAAATTTCTGGTTTTGTCCAAAAAGGCCCGTTTGTTAGGGGAACTTCAATCCTGATGAGCGAACTCAATTCAGAATTAGCTCAGACTGGTAAAGTCTTTACTTCACAGATCATCAATGATCAGGGCCTCTTTGAAATTACCAATATTGAACTGAACTCCAGTTTTGTTGAATTTTCCTCATCTGGTTTTTATTTCAATGAAGTAACGGGAGAGATTTCTTCAGCTCCAATTACCCTGACTTCAATTTCAGACCTTTCAAACAAATCATCCATCAATGTCAATGTGCTCACCCATTTGGAGAAAAAGAGAGTAGAAAATCTTATAAAGGAAGGGAAATCCTTCAGTGAAGCAAAGAAACAAGCCAAGAATGAGGTGCTGTCGATCTTTTCTATTGTCTTGGATAGCAATTCTGATTTTGAAGATTATGACATTTCAAAAAATACTGAAGAAGGAGGGATACTTTTGGCAATCTCAATTATCCTTCAGGGAAACCGGAGTGTGGGACAACTCACCGAATTACTATCTAAAATTCAAAGTGATATTGTTACAGACGGAAAGTTGGATGAGGTTGCTCTATTGAACTCACTCAGAGTTTCCACCTTAGATTTGAATTTGGCTGATATCCGAAAGAAAATAGAAGCAAGAAACAAGGAATTAAACATTACTTCTTCTTTTCCTGATTTTGAAAAACACATTACCAAATTTTTATCCTATAGAAATTACTTATTAGAGGTTGAAATTATTGGTGAAGGAACTGTTGAAGAAAAGATTGTTACAAATCCATCGGGAAAAGAATATCCCTACAAAACCGTAGTTCAACTTACGCCTGTTCCAAAAGAAGGATGGGTATTTGAAAGTTGGGGTGGAGATTTAAGTGGCACTGAATCCCCTAAAACAATCACAGTTGATAAGGAGAAAAAGGTAACTGTGAAATTCAAAAAAAGGGATTATCTACTTAACATCAATATAGAAGGGGAAGGAACTGTAACTGAAGAAATAATATCCAGTCCTTCAGGACGAGAATACCCTTTCCAAACGATAGTTAAACTTACTCCAATAGCCAAAGAAGGTTGGGTGTTTGAGAGTTGGGGAGGAGATTTAAGTGGGACAGAACCTTCCAAAACCATTACAGTAGATAAAGAAAAGAATGTTACTGTCAAGTTCAAAAGAAAGGATTATACACTCAATATCATCATTGAAGGAGAAGGTTCTGTAATCGAAGAAATAATATCAAATCCTTCAGGGAGAGAATACCCTTTCCAAACTGGAGTTAAACTTACTCCAGTACCCAAAGCAGGATGGTTTTTTGAAAGTTGGAGTGGGGATTTGAGTGGAAATGAATCATCAAAAACCATTTCAATGGATAAGGAAAAAACTATAATTATTAGGTTTAGACCTATTTTCAGACTAGCTGAAAATGGAATTACCTGCATTTGTGAAAATGTAAAACCTGGTGAAAAGGGATTTATCAATGGGATAGAATTTGAGGCGGTTGATAACCAATTACTAAGAAAGAGAAAAGATGAAGGAAGAGATTTAACAAAATTATGCACTTCATTAGTTACTGATCTAAGTGGGTTGTTTCAGTATTCAGATTTCAATCAACCCATTGGAAACTGGGATGTAAGCAATGTTGCAAATATGTCATATACATTTGACAATTCATCTTTTAATCAACCAATTGAGCAATGGGATGTGAGTAACGTTTTTGAAATGAGGTTGATGTTTAGAAATTCTCAATTCAATCAATCTCTTGAAAATTGGAACGTTAAAAATGTACGTACCATGGAAAGTATGTTTGATAGCACGAAATTTAATAAACCCATTAGAAGCTGGGATGTAGGTAATGTTCAGAATATGTTCAAAATGTTTAGTAGTAGTCCATTTAATCAGGATATCGGAAGTTGGGATGTTGGTAATGTGCAAAATATGGCAGCTATGTTTGATAACACTCCATTTAATCATTCAATAGAAAATTGGGACGTAAGTAATGTAACTAATATGCAGAACATGTTTAGTTACTCCCAATTCAACCAACCGATAGGAAATTGGGATGTAAGTAAAGTGACCAATATGTATGGAATGTTTCAAAGTTCTCCATTTAACAACTCATTAGGAAATTGGGATGTTAGCAGAGTCTTAGACATGCAAAGAATGTTTTTAAATTCAAAATTCAATGAAAACATATCCTCTTGGTGCGTCTTTATACAAAAAATTGAGCCCCTTGAATTTTCCTTAAATTCTCCCCTATCTCCCGAAAACAAACCCAAATGGGGAACTTGCCCTGACTGATAGCTTGTCACAAACCATCTCACCCAATAGAGGTGGTTTTTCATTTTCACTTCAAAATGTGACGATCTACGTGCCCTAATTCGTCAAATCCACTGCAAGGTTTACTGCAAGGTTGGGGTTATGACACAAAAAAAGGGATGAATAACACCCCTTAAGTTGTTGAAAATCAAATCAGTAGTCCCGACGGGAATCGAACCCATATCTAAAGTTTAGGAAACTTCTATTCTATCCATTGAACTACGGGACCATTTTACTTACACTGTAAAAGTACTATCCACAAATTAACCCTAATGGATTCTATCAGACAAATAATCTTTTGAAATCATTCCTTTTTCCTTCCATTTCAAAATTCACCCTTCATTGAAAAATCAGGATTCAAAGGTTTTTCGATATTTTGGGAAATTGTTCGTAACGGGCAGTTTCCTGCAAAAAGTATCCATTCCTCAACTGAAATTTACTCCAACCCAACATGAAAAAAACATTTCTACTCCTTGTTTGCCTGATATTTTCATTTGGATTTGCTCCGAAGTCCCTGACTTGGGTAGCCATCGGAGATTCCATTACTTACCTGAATGATCATCCTGATGAAACAGGTAACCGAATAAGCAAAGGATACTTGACCATGGTGACCGATAAATTCCCCAATATCAAAGTGGCCAATAAGGGATATAATGGCTGGACAGGTGTAAAAATTGCCACTGAATTTGACAAGCTCTCTATTCCAAAGGCAGACGTCTACAGCATTTTTTTGGGAACCAATGATTGGTGGGGAGGTAAGTCACTGGGAACGATGGAAGATTATCAAAATAATACCGGCACATCCACGGTTTATGGAGCTTTCAGAGTCATCATCAATAACCTTCGCAGTCTGAATGATGAGGCAGAGATTATTCTGATTACACCTATGCAGCGGGTGGATTTTGTTTACATCAATGATTTTAAAAACAACGCCTATGGTTCTTACCGCGAAAAAAATGGGCAAAATCTGGAGCAGTTTGCAAATGCGATTGTTGCAATTGCCAAAGCTGATAATTTTCGGGTAATTGATTTATACCATAAAAAGGGAATGGAACATGCCAGTTTGGTGAAGTTTAAGCGATTGAAAGATCCGGGCACAGGCGAATACAAGAAATTTAAATACCCGGACTTCATAGATGTGCCCTTTGACCCTGCGACGGATGAATACCCTTATCCTGAAAAATCCATCAACGTCACTTATGACGGCCTTCATCCTTCGGACAAAGGCTATCGATTGATATCTAAAGAGTTATTCCCGATTTTTAAAGAAATTAATAAGGAAACACAGGCCTCGCAGTAAGACAAATATTCCTCGGGCAAGTTGTGGTTTATCAAGGATTTACCCTATATTTGCACTCCAAAATTAGGATGGACGGGTTCCATCCACTAACTAAATACATCAAATTTATGTCAGTAAAAATCAGATTAGCACGTCGCGGTAGAAAGAAAATGGCTATCTACGATGTGGTTGTAGCTGATGCTAGAGCTCCACGTGATGGACGCTTCATCGAAAAGATCGGGTCTTACAACCCAAACACAAATCCCGCTTCCATCAACATCAACAATGAGCGCGCTCTTAAATGGTTGTTGAACGGAGCTCAGCCTACCGATACCGTGAAAGCTATGCTTTCCTACAGAGGTATCATGCTGAAAAAACACCTTCAAATCGGTGTATTGAAAGGCGCAATCGATCAGGCAACTGCTGATGCTAAGTTTGAAGCATGGTTAGCTGATAAAGATTCGAAAATCGCTGGTAAAGTTGACACCATTTCTAAAGCTAAAACTGACGCTCGTCAGAAAGCTCAGGATGCTGAAACTGCTAAAAACCAAGCGAGAGTTGACGCTATCAAAGCAAGAGAAGATGAGCAAAAAGCAATGTTAGCTGCTGCTGAAGCTGCAAACAGACCTGCTCCTGCTGTTGCTGCAGTCGAAGCTACTGAAGAAGCTGCACCTGAAGTAGCTCCTGAGGCATCTGCCGAAGGCGAAGCTGAAGCATAATATATAAGTCCGCATGAACAAAGACCAATGCTTTCAATTAGGCTACGTGGGCAAAGTTCATGGACTTCGTGGAGAAGTAATGGTGACTTTAGATGTGGATTATCCTGAGGATTACGAAGATCTAAAGCATGTTTTCCTTGAGCAAAAATCCCGGCTTGTGCCGTTTTTCCTGGAGCATTTTGTGCTCCAACCCGGAAATAAAGCACTTGCAAAATTCGAGGATCTCAACTCAATCGAGCAGGTAGAATCACTGGTAGGATCGGCAGTTTATCTTCCACTTACCGCACTGCCCGAACTGGAAGAAGGCCAGTTTTATTTCCATGATTTGATTGGATTTGAGGTCTTTGACGAGACCAAAGGGCTAATCGGACCAATCCAGATTGTTTACGATCTGGAAACACAGGATCTCCTGGGGGTTACTCATAAAGGGAAAGAAATTCTGATTCCAATTCAGGATGAAATCATTCTCAAAGTGGACAAGGCAGCTAAAAAAGTTTTCTGCCGATTACCCGAAGGTTTACTTGAAATCTATCTGGAAGACTAATCCATGCACATTGATATTATCTCTGTGGTGCCGGGGTTGCTGGAAGGACCATTTTCTCATTCTATTCTGAAAAGAGCAGAAGAAAAAGGAATCGCCACCATTCGCGTCATCAATCTCAGAGATTATTCAACAAGCAAACAAAAGCAAGTCGACGATTATGCTTTTGGAGGAGGAGCCGGAATGGTCATGATGATCGAGCCAATAGCCCGATGCATTGAGGCACTTCAGAAGGAACGCACGTACGATGAAATCATCTACATGACCCCTGATGGAGAAACCTTTGACCAATCCATGGCAAATATGCTTTCGCTCAGCCAAAACCTGTTGATCCTTTGCGGTCATTATAAGGGAGTGGACGAGCGAGTGAGGGAGAGGTATATCACCAAAGAAATTAGCATTGGTGATTTTGTTCTTTCCGGTGGTGAATTGGCAGCAGCTGTAGTGGCTGACGCTATTATTCGCCTGATCCCGGGAGTACTGAATGACGAATCCTCAGCATTGACCGACTCATTCCAGGATGGACTGCTTGCACCGCCGGTGTATACTCGCCCCGCAGAATACGAGGGGATGAAAGTACCGGAGATATTGCTCTCAGGCCACGAAGCCAAGATAGACGATTGGAGATTTGAAGCATCGGTTCGCAGAACCCGCGAAAGAAGACCTGACTTGCTAAGCAAGCAGGGTAGCGGAAAAGGCGATTTAGAATCGAATAAGAAGTAATTATATAAGCCACGCGTTGGCAAACGGCGAAAGCATAAAAAATAAAGCTATGAGCGATTTAATGAAAATAGTAGAAGCGGAATACAGCGAAGCAAGAGCTAAATTCCCTTCATTCAAAGCTGGTGACACCATCAACGTACACGTACGTATTAAAGAAGGTGCCAAGGAGCGTATCCAGCAGTTCCAGGGAACTGTAATTCAGCGTAGAAACCCGAACTCCAATGGTGAAACATTCACTGTAAGAAAAATCTCTAACGGAATCGGTGTAGAAAGAATCTTCCCAATCATCTCTCCTGCTATCGAGCAAATCGATCTGTTGAGACAAGGAAAAGTAAGAAGAGCTCGTTTGTTCTACCTAAGAGGTCGTCAGGGAAAAGCTGCACGTATCAAGGAGAAAATCAGAGCAAGACACTAAGAAGTCTTCTTCTCAAAAAAAAGGAACTCAGCAATGGGTTCCTTTTTTCATTTCTATCATTAAACAGGCGATTCAGTGGTTTTACTTATCTTTACACCCTGATCAAAAAATCAAACCAAGCCCTGCAAATCGAGGTTTTCAGGACATTGAAATAGATATCCATGAGTAGAGAAGTTCGAGTAAGATTTGCTCCGTCCCCAACAGGAGCTTTGCATATTGGAGGTGTTCGCACGGCCCTTTACAACTATCTTTTTGCAAAAAAAATGGGGGGAAAATTTCTCCTGAGAATAGAAGATACAGATCAAAATCGATTCGTACCTGGCGCAGAAGAGTACATCAGAGAATCACTGGAGTGGTTGGGTATTTCCCCCGAGGAAAGTCCCTGGAATCCTGGTGATTGCGGACCGTATCGTCAGTCTGAGCGTAAGCCCATGTACATGCAATATGCGCTTGACCTGATAAAAAATGGTCATGCTTATTATGCGTTTGACACTCCAGAAGAACTTGATGCAATGCGGGATCGATTGACTGCAGCTCGAGTGGTTTCACCTCAATATGACAGCATTACCCGGACTCAGATGAGAAACTCCCTCACTCTTCCTGAGGATGAGGTAAAACAACTGCTGGAGTCTGGTGCGCACTATGTCATCAGAATTAAAATTCCCCGAAAAGAGGAAGTTCGTCTCCACGACATGATCCGTGGCTGGGTGATGGTTCACTCTTCTACCCTCGACGACAAAGTACTGATGAAGTCAGATGGCATGCCGACTTACCACTTGGCAAACATTGTGGACGATCATTTGATGAGAATCACGCACGTCATTCGCGGTGAAGAATGGCTTCCTTCTGCCCCGCTTCACGTATTGCTTTACAGATATTTAGGATGGGAAGATACCATGCCTGAGTTTGCCCACTTGCCTCTTTTGCTGAAGCCTGACGGAAACGGAAAGCTCTCCAAGCGCGATGGCGATAAGTTGGGATTCCCTGTTTTCCCCATCAATTGGACTGACCCTACTACCGGGGAAACTGCCTCAGGTTTCCGCGAGCAAGGATATTTGCCAGACGCATTCCTGAACTTCCTTGCTTTTCTGGGTTGGAATCCAGGCGATCACAGAGAAATTTTCTCGTTGGAAGAAATGGTTGAAGCCTTCTCTATCGAGCGTATCGGCAAGTCAGGAACTCAGTTTGATATAGCCAAAGCCAAATGGTACAACGAGCAATATTTGAGAGCCAAATCGAATACCGAGCTGGCAGGATTTGTAATCGCTGATGCAGCTGCTGAAGGCTTTGAAATCAGGCACGAAAAAGCAGAAGCGATCGTCGCTTTTATAAAGGAAAGGGTAACTTTCACAGCTGACCTCTGGAGAGAAAGTAAATTCATGATCATCGCTCCGACAAGTTTTGACGCAGAAACTGCTTCCAAAAAATGGAGCTCAGATGCGGTGAAAGTGCTTACCAATTATGCAAATTCTATCACAGGATTCACCGGAACTTACGATGCCGTCACCGCGAAATCGATGTTGGAAGCCTCTGCAGAAGCTGAAGGGATCAAGTTGGGAAAAACGATGCAAGCGGTAAGATTAGCTATTACTGGCATGGGAGTTGGGCCTGATTTGATGGAAGTGTTTGCTATTTTGGGTGCCAAAGAAGTAGCTTCAAGAATTGAGTTTGCATTGGCTACCTTAGAGGTAGTCGGTTAACAATACAGCCATGGCAAAGAAGAAAAAGAAAGAAGAAGACCCTAAGGTTCACGAAGAACTGAAAGGGTTCAAAATGGAAATCAATTCCTTCGGGGAAATTTCCTCCTCATTTTCGATCGACAAAATCAACGAATTCCTCAATAAAAATGTGGAAGACAAAAAATTGAAAGATCGCGAGGGCATGAAATCTGATGATGAAAAGGATAGCTGAACCTGATTTTAAATTCCGTCAAAATTGACTTGCTGAACAAAAGCTCCTTTTCGGAGCTTTTTTCATAAACTACAACTTGAATTTTTCGTATTTGAACACAACTCGAAAAGACCCATTAATGATAAGAATTTTCTTCCTTCTGCTCTTTTTTCCAATATTCAGTTTTCATGCATTTGCCCAAACCGGAACAATCACCGGAGTGGTGAAAGACGCTGAAACCGGCGAGACTCTTCCCTATTGCAATGTCTTCATCAACAATACGACTATCGCAACTGTGACCGATATGGAGGGGAAATTTACGCTTTCAAATCTGGAACCTGGTCCACTGGAAGTTGGGTTTTCTTTTATGGGCTATGTGGCAGAAACAAGAAAAATCACCTTAAATCCGGGTGGAATTTCCACAGTGAACCTAAGTATGACGCCTTTTGATCAAGAACTCAGTGATGTGGAAATCAAGGCTTCAAGAGATAAAGTTTGGGAGCGGGATCTTCGCAAGTTTCAAAACCTCTTCCTCGGAAACGATGAAATCGCAGCGCTTTCCACGATCCAGAATCCCTGGGCAATTGACTTTTCCGAAGGAGAAGAAAAAGGGACTTTTCTCGCAACCGCCATTCAACCAATTGAAATAGTAAACAATCATCTTGGATATAAAATCAGCTTTGACCTCAAGGAATTCTTTGATTCTCCGACCAATTACCGCATCGTCGGAGCTGCTAGATTTGAGGAAATGAACCCTGAGTCAGAAACTCAGCGAAGTACCTGGGAGAAAAACAGAGCTGAAGTTTATAAGAAATCTCCGATGAATATGTTTCGGGCCATGATCAAAGGCCAACAGGAGCAGGAAGGGTTTTTCCTTTACGGAGATAAAGCCGGAGGATCGGCAAGTATGAATTTGCGGACTGATATTTTTGCCAATGAACTGGGGAAATCCGTGGTGCCTTACAAGCCGGAGCAACTCGTAACCCGTGCTGACAAACCCGGAGAATATCTGATAGCTATGAAAGGTCGGATAGAAATCCATTACCAAAAAGGATATTCTCAGGTCAATACTTACAAAGATGCTCCTTATCCGGTTTCCTGGCTTGAGGTGAATAAAGGAATTGTCCGGGTACGCGAAAACGGGATGGTTCTCAATCCACAGGATCTCGTCTTCTCCGGAGACATGGATCAAAAGCGGATTTCGACACTTTTGCCACTTGACTACGATGCAGAAAAAGCCATTCAGCTTCAAAACCTGGAGCGAACCGCCGCAAATTTTCAGGAAAAAATCTTCCTCCATACAGACAAACCTTATTATTACGCCGGGGATCAACTTTTCTTCAAAGCCTATTTCAACTATGGCAATCCCTACCTGAGAGACGAGCTTAGCAGAGTATTACATGTGGAGCTGATTTCTGAGGATCGTGATTTTGTCATTGAAAAGAAATTCCAGATTCAGGATGGAATTGTGGTTGGAAATTTCACACTTCCAGACACCCTAATTGAGGAAAAGTACTTCATCCGAGCATATACCAACTGGAACAAAAACTACGGACCAAAGCATTATTTCACAGCTCCTTTGAGTGTTCTTTCCCCTTTCCAGCGCGTGGAAGAATCTGAAACTAGTCAACCGAAAGCTGCAGATCGAATAGCTCTTTCGGCAGATAAAGAGACCTATGGCCCGAGAGAAAAAGTCACCCTTACACTCAATACTATGAATATGCGGGGCGCAGCTATCCAGACAAACATTTCCGTCTCAGTGTTGGATCAAACTCAGATTGTCCCGATCAATGAACAAACGGATATCAGGAGTTCGTTGGAGCTGGAAGAAATCCCGGCAACGATGACTTTGGATCGCTTTTCCTATCCGGTGGAAAAAAGTTTAAGTCAGAAGGGAATTGTCCTGGACGAAAAAGGAAAGCCGGTTGCAGCACAGGTCATCGCTTTTGTGAATGACTTTGAAGGAATGGTAGAAATGGAATCCAATCCAAAGGGAGAGTTTGCGATGGAAGAAATGGAATTTTACGGCCCGATGAAACTGGCCATTCAGGCAACAGATAAAAAAGGAAAACCGGTTCCAAAAGTTGAACTGGTTCCTGCTCTGAATGCGCCTGTGGCACTTCCTGAAGGGGCTTTTTTCCCAAAAACAAAAACAGTCGCCGAATCGATCCGACCTTTGGTGGAATCTGAAAATACCGCTGAACTAGAGGAAGTATTGGTAGAAGATCAAGCAATAAAAAAACCAAGAGCAATTTATGGCGCACCGGACTATGTGGTTCCCGGAGAAAAACTCTTTGTTTCCGGAAATACAAACGATTTGGTAACCAGTCTTGCCGGAAATGTACCCGGAATGCGCGTGACGATTGCGGGGGTAACCGGAGTACAACAAATCCGACTTAGAGGCGGAGCTACATCAGTATCCGGATCTATGGAACCGATAGTCATGGTAAATGGCGCAGTGATGGTAAGCGCTGGAACAACCACTGCTGCAGACAATCTTAGGAGCATTAACCCTTATGACATCGATCGGGTGGAAGTCGTATCGCGAACAGTTTCTATGCTGGGCGATCAAGGCCGAAACGGAGTCATCGCAGTTTATTTAAAGTCGGGAGGATTGTCGGAAACCTCACTTCCTTCTCTAAAAACCTCAGGAATCAATGAGTTTTCTATCGAGGGTTTCCAGCCGGGTACTCCATTTTTCCAAATGGATTATTCTCAGGAAACTGACGAAGAGTTAATCGATCAGCGACAGACGATTTATTGGAATCCATTTTTGGTTACCGATCAAAGCGGAAAAGTGAGTTTTTCATTCTATACCAATGATCTTGCAGGCCCGATGACGGTTGTTGTAAAAGGTTTAGGGCTGGATGGACTTCCGGTTTCGGGTACTTTCACAATCAATAAGCAATAAAACCCGACAGGAAAGTCAGATTTCCATAATTTTAGTCCATGAATCGAATCGTTTTTACAGGAATTTTCTGCTTCATTTCTTTTCTCTCGCTTGCGCAAACAAGCATTGGAATCAGAGGAGGCTTTGTCACTTCCTCCTATGCTTACCAACCCGCTGCAAATAGTAGAAAAATTTCTGTGGGTGGGATAGGTGCTCCGACTTATGCTTTTGTCATCGAGCATTTCGGTTCAAAAAATGCGGGAATCGAACTGAACATCCAATATCTCAGCATTGGTTTTCGACAGGAGAACGAGGATGTTTCTCCCGTGCAAACTAACGAAACCCAGTTTGATTATTTGAAAGTGCCAATTCTTTCCAGTTTTTATGCAGGGAAATCCGGCAGGTTTCAGATCAAATTCGGACCTCATGTCGGCTATTTATTGAAGGCTACAGATATCTCTAGAGAATTTTCCGGCAGCAATCCCCCTGAACTTCCAACCTATGGAGGCGCTGAGGACAACCCCAATAAATTCATGTATGGAATCACAGCCGGAGCAGGTCTTTCAAAGCTTTTTGGAAAAAGTACACTGGCAGGAGAAGTCAGGTTTGCCTATGACTTCACCAATCCGGAAGGTCAGGATCGGATTTTTGATATGAACTCTACCAATCTGGAATTTACACTGGCTTACCTTTTCAGAATACGGGAGTTGAAGGAGTGAGAGGTTTGAAAGCTGAAGGCTGAAAGGTTAAAGGATTAAGGGTTTAAGAGTTTAAAGGTGAAGGCTGAAAGGTGGAAGACCTCGAAGACCAACTATGGTCCATGGACTATTGACTATCAACCTTACTTATGGTTAACAGACTACTTACAAAATTTCACGAAATCACAATTTTTTCCTTCCCTGTCATATATCCTTCGATTTTTACGACTAACTCATGTAAATGAATCGCACTCAGCTCGACCATCTCTTAAAACTCCATCACAGGGAAGCTTATTTATGGGCAAGGCAATGCTGTTCATTTGACGAGGAACTGGCCAAAGACATCCTGCAGCAGGTTTATCTGAAGATTCTCGAGGGTAAAGCAACCCTGAAAGAAGAAGAAAAGGCGAAAACCTGGATTTTCTCCATCATTCGCTACACAGCAATTGATCAGCTGCGCAAAGGAGGTAAACTCGCCTCAATGGAATGTATCGAGGAGATGGCTTACATCGAAGAGGAAGTAGATTCCACCGATTACGAAGCGATCATCAGCCTCCTTCCAAGAATGCAGCAAGAAGTGATCTTGATGGTTTTTTACCATCAGATGACGATCGGGCAAAGCGCAGAAGTCCTCCAAATCAGCCTCGGAACAGCACGCACTCATTACGAACGTGGCAAAAAGAAACTGAAAGAATTGATTTCAATAGCCCAAATACAGGCACAAAATGGAAAATAACGACCCACTGAATCGGTTTTTTGAAGAGATGAAAGCAAAGGATGAGGGCTTGTCTGTCCCTCCTTTTCCAACCCAAAAACCAAAAAAGCTAAACCCCTGGATTCCGGTAGGAATCGCCGCTTCCCTGACGCTGATCGGCATTGCGGTCTGGTATGAAAAGCCCGTCCCTGATCCTCCCGCAGAAGTCATCATCATCACCCTGCAGCAAGGAGAAAACCAACAGCAGGAAATCACCATCGAGGAAAGTACGTATCTCGAAACCTGGGAATCGCCTACCTCCTCATTACTCACTGAATACTAAACCAACTTAACACGACCCGCTATGAAAAAAATACTCATCGTCTTACTCACCTTCTTTACCGGAGTGACACAGGCCCAGGACATGTTCAGCGAGTACTTGTATTCGGCGGACCGGGTGATGAAAAACCGGGAAACCATCTCTTTGACAGATGCGCAAGCCGAAAAAATCAAGAAAATACATAGTGCGAATGCAGCTGATTTCACCACCCTGAAATGGGATCTCGATGCTGCAACTGCCAAGCTTAAAACTCTTTTGGCAGCGCCAAAGCCTAATCAAGAGGCGGTGCAGAAGCAAATGGACCTGGTCCTGAGTTTGGAGAATTCCCTTAAGAAAAAGCAGCTAAGCACCTTAGTCGCCATCAAAAATGAATTGACGGAAAGCCAGCAAAACACTTTAAAAACAACAAAAACATATACTGTGGCAGGTATTTCACCCACTCTTCAGGCTAACGGTACAAAATATGCAATTGGCAGACCTACCGCAAGTACAGTGACTGGGAGCGGATCAAATCCAAAAGTATCTGTTCAGATAGCGGGAACAGCCTCCTCAGGGTCCCCGGTATTCTACTTGAAAAATTCAGATGGCCTAAAAAAGATTAATGAGGCAAGTATGAAAGATATTAATCCAGACGACATTGAGAAAATAGAGGTATTAAAAGATAAATCCGCGACTGATAAATTCGGAGAAGATGGAGCAAATGGAGTAATCATCATATACCTTAAAAAGGGAAAAGAAAACAACTTTGAAAAAAAATAAGATTATGGTTTAAATTGAAAAAGGAGGCTGAATTTCGGCCTCCTTTTTTTGTAAAAAAAAATGCTAGATCGCTGAAAGTAATCTAGCTGAATGATGAATTCGAACGATAAAAATTTTGTCTTCAATGGTTTTGTAGACTAGTCTATAATTCCCTTCAATTAATTCACGAATATTTTCATTTGAAAACTCAGGAACGATTCTTTCGGATTGAGGTTGCAATTGAAGTTGCTCTACCCTTTTAATGATTTTGGAAACTTGCCTTCTGGCATAAACTCTCGAGTCTAAACTGATATAATCATGGGTAGATTTTAAGTCATCAATTGCTAAATCCGTCCAAATCAGCTTGACCATTTTTCACTGATCTCTTTCACAGTTTGGTGACTTTTTACTTTTTCCTGTTCCACCTGTTTCAAACCTGCTTCGACTTTTTCGATAAAAATTAATCTTTCGATAAGCACCTCAACATCGAATTCAGCAGGCATCTCATTGAAAACTGCAATTGCTTTGTCCTTTTTCATTTTTAAAATAGATTTAACGACCACCTTCCAAAAGGTATTGAAAATTCAATTCTTTCTAAATTCCTTCCAGGTCTTCCAGCTGTAATAAAAAATCAACCAGACGACTGCCCCGAAAAGGCAAACCATAAAAACTAATAAAAGCAGGTAGGCGAATGATCCGAGATATTCCATACAAGGAATTTAGTTGAAAATTTCAAACTAAGTATAATCTCTCACAAAATCGCCCCCTTTTCTTTCTGAATCTTTGGGAAATCATCGATAAGCCTCTTAATCAAATCATGAATTTTCACTGTAAATATCTTCTCCCTAAACTGCAACTACTTATAACAGGAGTGAAGTCCGAATAAACTTGCTGTCGTCAGTCGACCGTCGTCCGTGGACAATGATTATCCGCTAATCCACCTCAAATTACCGCAGATAATCATAATCCTTAATCCAAAAACCTCCAGCTCGCTTTATGATTTTTATCCAGCGGTTTGCCGGTCACTTTGGCTCTCAGAATCTCGATCGGCATCGCATTCTGACTCATTATCAGATCGTGAAATTCCTTCTCCCCCATCTTGCCTGAGTTCACCATTTCATCCCGCATCGAGTAGATTTCCAGCGCCCCGATCATGTACGCGATTTGGTAGAGCGGTCCATAGCTTCCTTCGAAAGAGCGTCGCACTTCCGCTTCAGCATTGGCTTGCTCGTGACCAACTTTTTCTACCAGCAAGTCGATGCATTCCTGCGGAGTCATTTTGCCCAGGTGATAATTCAGCGAGAAAATGATCCGCGCGCATCGGTGCATTCTCCAGAAAAGCATGCCCACTTTATCCTTCGCATCTCTCGGGAAATTCCTGTCCCAAAGCACAAACTCCCAATAAAGTGCCCAGCCTTCCGTCCAAAATGGCGTTCCGAAAAGCCGTCTATGCGTCATGTTTCGCTGATTCATAAACTGCTGCAAATGGTGTCCGGGAATCAATTCATGCTGCACCGTCGCCCGTGAGAAATGCGGATTATTCCCGCGCATGCTCATCATTTTATCCTCATGGCTCATTTCGGAAGTTGGGTAAGCAATCTGAATCGTCTCTCCACCCAGAAAGAACGGACTCACACGCTGTCGCTCTGCCGAAATCATGGTCGTTCTCCAGCTTTCTTTCGCAAGTTCAGGAACCGTGATCAGGTCATTTACTTCCATATAAGTCGTAGCTTCTTCCGCCAGACGAATCACTTCCGCTGGCCAGGCCCCGGCTGGGAAATAGGTATTTTTCACCATCTCCAACGCTGCCTTCCAGTCGTTTCCAAAACCCAATTCATTGGACGCTTTCAGCATTTCTTTCTCGCACCAGGCAAATTGCTTTTCCGCCTCGGCGATCAATTCCTCCGGACTGTACGCAATCATTTCGAAGGCAAGCTGCTTCTCCAGCGCTTCTCTTCCGATCGGCTTTCCGATGATTCCGCTTCCATCGTCTTTCACCGAGTTGGTGTAGTGCTCGCGCAATCCTTTTGCGTATGCATTCATGCTTGCATCGAGCCTTTTCCACGGCTCGGGCATCCACCAGGTAAACTCCGGATCGAAGTCAAAATAATAGCCATAAGCCTCAGCAGTTACTTTATTCAGCGACTCGATAGACTGAGCCGCGAGGTCGGCTTTCTGCCAGCTTGAATACTTGGGCATCGAGGCCAAACCTTTCAGTTGCGCGTCAATCTTCAAAGCGATTGAATTCCAGGCTCCGGCAAGCTCCTGAGATTTGGGTTGCACTGCACGTCTTCTTCCTTTCACAAACTCCTCCAACGGCGGAGCAAAAGCCAAAACCGAGGTGATTTCTTCAAAGCCTCTTCGGTCAATATCCAGTTCAGCAAGTGTCTTTTCCAGGTAATTTCTGAACAAGACATAATCGATTTTCCCATCTTCAGAGAGCGATTCATAGGCTTTGGCTTGAAGTGTTTTCAGATAATCTTGATTGAATTTTTGCATCCGATCGAAGTATTCGAGCGAAAGCTGATTGGTGTAAAGCCGCGAAAGTGCACCCCGATCGGCTTGATACGTCTGGATCATTTGTACGAGTTCGGTAGCCTGCGCCAGTCCTGCGGAAAGGAAAAAGAGGCAAATGAAAAGGAGTTTCTTCATAATATGTGGAGTGAATTATTGGAAAAGGAATGTGTATAATCCCGGATCCCGGAAAGTGCCGGAGGTCCGAATGGAGTCTTTGGAATGTGTTTTCAGGTAATTTTCCCATTCAGCTGGTTTATCCAGAATCAGCTTCACCTGAATGAGTTTCTCGGGAGAAAAGGTATTCATTCCACGCAAGCCATCCACTAATCCGAGGTAGCTGTTTGCTGAGAGGCCATAGATTTTGGCCCAGCCCTGATCGGTACTTAGCTTTAGTCCCAGTTGCTCCTCGACGAAGAGTTGAGCCGGCAACATGTCTTTGTAATATAGCCAGGTCACCGAGCCACGGAATGAAAATTTCTCCCCGAGGGACGTGGGTTCCGGATTCATTTGGGCGAGTTCCGACATCAAAATCTCATTCTCCGGATGCTGTCTGAACATTTCAAATTCCAATAAATACCCTTCCGGATCCACTGCCACAAATCCATCGTGCGCACCCTCGGGCTTTACTTTGAGCGTGTATTTGATTTCGACTTCTTGGGCAAGCAAATGATCGTACCAGATTTGGAGGTCGTCGGTCAGAAGCGCCAAGGCCACGGATTTAGGTTCTGAGCCTTTGAATGGACTTCCGGAAATAGAATTCAACACGAGTTTGGAATCGCCTGCAATCAAAAAACTGGCGGAAGTCTCTGTTTCAGAAAGTAATTTCAGCCCAAGCTTTTCTCCGTAGAAGGTTTTCGCTTTCGCCAGATCTGAGTAGTACCAATGCAACTCCTGTCCCTGGATACCGAAATCTTCCAGATCACGGAACTCAGAATTTTCAGCCAAAAGGGAATTAATCCTTGAAACCGGATAGCCTAAAATCCGACCAAAGCGACGGGAAAGAGCTTCCTTTTTTGGGCCGGTAAACTCATTCTTAGCTTTCAGCTCTTCTATTTCTTGTTTCAGAGTTTGATAGGCCAGGAAGGAATTTCCGCTGTAAATAAGGATGACTTCCTTGTCTTTCACCGTCTCTGAACTGAAAAGAGATGTCTCAATCAGTTTCGGTTTCCGCTGGATTTTTACTCCAAATTCCGCTGCGATTTTTTCAGCATCAGGGAAAAATTGATCCATTTCCTCCGGGGTCATCGGATGGCTCAGTGCAAGAGGTTTCGCTCCGGATTGGACCATTTCTGCAAAAGCTTCAAAAGCTCCCCGTTGCTCGGCGAAATCTTGCTTTCCGCAGGAGAAAAAAGAGAAAACTGAAATAAAGAGAATGAGAAAGGAGTTTCTGGATACCATCGGGGCGAAAAAAGAGCTTTATCCGGAATAGTTAGAGATTTTTTTTTGAAACCGGGTAACCAGCAATCAAAATTCTGTGTAAACCTGCAAAACAGACAATTTCACTTTTCATTCAAAATGCTTCAAAATCAATTTATTATATTCAAAAACCATGATTGTAATTTTTCAAATCTGGTAAATTAATTAAGTCAGAAAAACCTTTTTCAAAACTCACCAACCCTTGATCTATGGAATTAATCATCAAAAATCTTTCAAAAACGTACTCAAACGGCGTGAAAGCGCTGAATGACATCTCGCTGACTATTCCGCAGGGGATGTTTGGCCTTCTCGGGCCAAATGGAGCCGGAAAATCTACGCTGATGCGAACTATCGCCACGCTTCAGGATGCTGACAGCGGAAGTATTTTTTTAGACGGCATCAACGTGCTGGAGGACAAGCAAAGTGTGCGGGAGCGACTGGGATATCTTCCCCAGGATTTCGGGCTTTATCCAAGAATCAATGCCGAAACCATGCTCGACCACATCGCTCAGATGAAGGGAATCGGCCAAAAATTCGAGCGAAAGGAATTGGTCGCGAGTCTCCTGCAGAAAGTAAATCTTTTCAAAGACCGCAAAAAGGGTCTCGGCACTTTCTCAGGCGGGATGCGTCAACGCTTTGGAATTGCGCAGGCTCTGGTGGGAAATCCATCTCTGATCATCGTGGATGAACCTACCGCTGGTTTGGATCCTTCGGAAAGAAACCGATTTTATAATCTGCTTTCCGAAATCGGAGAAAACACAATTGTGATTCTCTCAACTCACATCGTGGAAGATGTGAATACGCTCTGCTCAAATATGGCGATCATCTGTCAGGGGGAAGTGCTTATGCATGGAAAACCAAAAGACGGTTTGGCTATGGTGCAGGGGAAAATCTACAAGAAATCAATCGACAAAAGCGAACTGGATCAATACAGGAAAGATTTCCACGTGATCTCGACAAAGCTGATCGAAGGGAAATTGAGTCTTCGAATCGAAATTGAGACAGAGCCTGGAAATGGTTTTGAAGCAGTTCCTGCAGATTTGGAGGATGTGTACTTCAGCTTTATTTCCAGAAAAGTAGATCCAATCACTATCTAATCCGGGTCTATGTTTTTGGATATTTTCATTTTCGAACTGAAGTATAGATTCAGCCGGCCGGCTACCTATATCTATTTCGCATTATTGATGATTGTGACGCTGTTGCTGATTGGTTTTGGCAACACACCCGCATCTGAAAAAGTCTATCACAACGCTCCGATCGTCATCGCCAATTTATTGGTTTTGGTTTCCCTTTTCGGGATTTTGATCGCATCTGCCGTGATGGGGGTACCGATTTATCGGGATATCGAGCATAAAACTGCCACGTTCCTTTTCAGCTATCCTATTTCGAAGTTCGCCTATTTCATGGGCCGATTTTGGGGATCGTTTGTTACCCTGCTGTTTATTTCCTTGGGAACACTCCTTGGAATCTATCTTGGAAGTTTGCTGGGGCCACTATTCGGTACCGAAGCTGCCCGCTATGGACCGAATTTGCTGGTCAATTACTTCCAGCCATGGCTCACTCTGGTCGTTCCGAATCTCTGGCTTGCCGGATCGCTTTTCTTTGCGATGGTGGTTTTCACCCGAAACATCAAATCCATCTACTCGGGTGGAATTGTGATTTTCATTGGATATCTCCTTGCGAATTTTCTGTCTCAGGATATCGAAAACAAAGATTTGGTTCAAATCATCGATCCTTTCGGATTGAATTCCTTTATTCTTCAGACACGTTATCTGACCCCATTTGAGCAAAACAACTTCCTGCTTTCCATCACCGGCAACTTACTTCTCAATCGGATCTTATGGTTCAGCGTGGGAATCATTCTCTTTTTAGCGGCTTACTATCGATTTAGCTTCAGCTATTTCTTCCAGACTTCTCAGAAGAAAACAAAACAGGAAACCGTCACCGAAGAAGCTCCTAAAGGCTTTTTGCAAAAAATCAAAGGAGATTTTTCCGGTTCCTACCAATGGTCATCCCTGAAAACACTGACTAAAATTGAGATCCAAAACGTCGTCAAAGACGTTTACTTCCGGTCTATTTTACTGGGAGGAATGATCTTTTTGGTGTTGGATTTCTGGATTGGGCAGACGCTTTACAGCGTGCCGGCTCATCCGGTCACCTCGATGCTGCTGGAGTTCAAGTCGTATGATTATGTCTTATTTGTCTTTATCATTCTGGTGTTTTTCACCGGCGAATCCCTCCACCGGGATAAGTCAACCGGGTATTCCATCATCAATGATACTTTCCCGGTCAAAGACGGAATCGTAATCGCTTCCAAGTTTCTCGGGATGGCGATGATCTGCGTGATTTTGGCAACACTTCCGATCGTGGTTGGGATAGTCATTCAAACTCTCAAAGGCTACACTAATTACAATATTACAGCCTATCTGATTGACAGCTATCTGATCACATTACCGGATTATCTTCAGATGATCATGCTGGTTTTTGCCGTTCATCTGGTGGTCAATAACAAGTTTGCCGGTCATGCCGCAGCCATCGGAATCTGGGTAGTGATGATTATCCTCAGATCTTTCGCAGGGTACGATTTCAACTTGTTTTTCTTTTCCTACAAGCCGAATTACATGTGGTCTGAGATGAATGGATTAGGCCATTTTGGGGAGCCGCTATTCTGGTTCAATCTCTACTGGACTGCCTTCGGAATCTTCCTGATTTTGTTTTTCAGCATTTTCTTCAGCCGCGGCACGGAGGATTCTTTTTCAAGCCGACTGAAGTCTGCGAAAGAAAGATTGACCCGAAAGTCAACTCTGATTTCTTATGTGTTTCTGGTAATCGCACTTGGGACGGGAGCCTACATTTACAATTCCGTCGTCTATGTGAATTCGTACTACACAAGCGACCAATCCAAAAAGAGACTTGCGGAATATGAGAAACAGCTCAAGAAATATGAGTTTTTGGCGCAGCCGAAGGCCACCAAAATTAATCTCAAAGCTGATCTCTATCCTTTGGAGCGGGATGCCTATTTCGAAGCAAAGATTCAGTTGGTCAATAAGACAGATTCTCCGATTGACTCCATTCACTTCAACAGCGGGGCTCTCACTGAGTTTCATACGCTTCTCAATGGTGACACGCTTCCTTACAGATTTCCTCTGAAATACGATTCGAGCAAATTCCTGATTTTCGGAGATAAACCAGAGCAGGAATGGTACAAAATCACCGCTCTGCCGAAAACGATGATGCCGGGAGATACACTTGATCTGGTCATCGTGAGTAAGGTGATTAATGAGAAGTTTCCGAATTCAGGTTATGGGAGGGAAATTGTGTACAACGGAACTTTCATTGCAGACGGAATCCCGAGCATAGGTTACTCTTCAAGTATGGAGCTGAGTAGCGATGAGGAACGGAAAAAGTACGAGCTTCCTGAAAAGCCGGAAGACTTGCCGGAGCATAACGATCCTTATGGACGAAAAACGCTGCTTTTCTCCGATGATGCTGATTTCATTGAGTTTGAAGCGACGTTGAGTACCATCCCAAGTCAGATTGCCATCGCTCCGGGTTACTTGCAAAAGGAATGGACTGAAGGCGACAGACGATATTTCCATTACATTCAGGATACTCCGATTCAGGCATTTTTCAGTGTTGTTTCGGCGGATTACCAAGTCATGAGGGATAAGACTAAGCTGCCAAACGGACAGGAAATAGACATCGAAATCTATTATCAAAAAGGTCATGAGTACAACCTCGATCGGTTCATGGATTCGTACAAAGACGGTCTCACTTATTTCTCCGAGACCTATGGCAATTTCCAATTCCGCCAAATGCGATTATTGGAGTTTCCCCGTTATGCTGGCTTTGCCCAGTCTTTTCCAAACACGGTTCCATTCTCGGAAAGCTTTGGCTGGGTGGCGGATTTCAGCGATCCGAATAGTTTTGATTATGTCTATTATGTGACCGCTCACGAACTTGCGCACCAGTGGTGGGGACATCAGATCACGCCAAATTATACCCGTGGAGCCAATTTGATTTCAGAAGCTTTGGCAGAATTTTCGGCTTTGATCCTGACGGAAAGAAAGTACGGCAAAGACAATATGAAGCGGTTTCTGAAAGACGAACTCGACGATTATCTGCGAGGAAGATCCAATGAGAATAAAAAGGAAAACGTCTTTATCAACTGCAATCGTCCCTATCAATGGTACAATAAAGGAAGTTTGATCTTGTACGGACTTCGTGACTTGATCGGAGAGCAGGCAATCGACAGCGCGCTATATAAGTTCAATGCTGAGTTTGGCCTGAAAACCACGCCGCCATTTCCCGGAAGCAGCGATTTGTACCGGCATTTGGCAGCCTATACTCCGGATAGTTTGAAGTATTACCTGGACGATACCTGGAACAAAATCACGCTGTACGACAACAAGGCGGATGAAGTCACAGCTACTAAAGTCGGTGAAGGAGAATATGATGTGACTATCAAACTCAGATCTCAGAAGCTTTACGCAGACTCAGCAGGGGAAGAATCCAATGCGACCTATGCGGGAGATTACATTGATATCGGGATTTTCGCAGCCGAAGACAAAGATGAGAATGGCAGAGATCGGGTCAATCCTCTTTACATTCAGAAATACAAAATCAAACCGGGCGAAACGACTTTGACGATTCGTGTGAAAGGAGAACCTGTAAAAGCCGGAATCGATCCATACAGTAAATTGATCGATCGGGCCCCGGATGATAATATGATCTCGGTAGAACTGAAATAATTGAACTGGCCCGGTCTTCCTGATCGGGCCTTTTTTAAATAGTATTAAGCGACCATGCTTCACTTATTCGGTATCGATCACAATTGCCTTACCTTTAAACACCTAGGTAGAATGTTTCGACTCACGGATGTATGAAAGTGGGGAAAGGGATTTTGAGTTGATGGGAAAGTGATTTGAGCCAACCAAAGACTAAATCTTTGCAAAAGAGCCAATCCTGAAGCCAAAGGAAAATTTTAATATTTGCCAGTATTCTTAATTACTGGCTTTTTTTGAAAATATACCCTGAACAAGGTATTGAAGTGAAGAATTTAGTTGGGATATTGGGGATCAGAAAAGAAGGGGGAAAGCGAGTCTATAAATTAAATGTTTCAGAGTATGTATATTAGCATCAAACAGTAATTTAGTTGCATGATGGACAAAATAAATTACAATCGGATTAAATCTGTGTTAGCCGAAAAGAAAGTGTCAAGTAAAGATTTAGACAAGCACTTTAGTAATAAAGAATCAACTGTTTCTCGCTGGTGCACAAATGATGATCAACCTTCTGTTGAAGTATTTTATCAAATCGCAAATTATTTGAATGTTGACATCAGAGATCTTTTTGCTTCAACACTTGTAAAATAGCTTATGGGAACTATTGAGAAAAACATACAAGACTTAAAGGAAAAGCTGAATAGAGAGCTACTAAAAGAAAATTCGGACAATAATCTAATACTTTCTCTATCTCATGAAATTGCAGGTCTTGATAATGAAAATGTTAGATTTTCTATTGATGCAGGAGTAATAGATCGTTTAGGAAAAGAGTTAGTTGCAAGACAAGAGACAGCAGTTTCAGAATTAGTAAAGAATTCTTATGATGCTGATGCAACGGAAGTAAGTCTTACTTTCTTTGATTCAGATATTAAAGGTGGTACTCTTCAAATTGATGATAATGGAGAAGGTATGAACCGTGAAGAATTGATTAACGGTTTTATGAGAATTTCCTCTACTAGCAAAATACATAATCCAGTCTCAAAAAAGTATAACAGAACTAGAGCGGGAAAAAAAGGTATTGGGAGATTTGCAGTTCAAAGATTAGGTAAAAACCTATCAATAATCACCCAAAAAAAAGATTTAAATTTTGGTTTAAAACTATCAATAGATTGGAACGATTATAAACAGGATCTAAATCTTCTTTCTATTTCTAATACACTTGAGGTTATTCCTAAAGAAAAAGAAAATGGTACAACTTTAATAATTGAAGATTTAAGAGATAAATGGTCGACAGCATCTATTAAAAGAATTTATAGATATGTAACGGATATTATACAACCTTATACACTTACTACGAGAAAACAGGATGAAGATAATAATAGAATAAAAAAAACGAAGGATCCTGGTTTTATTTCTACTTTTTATAAATCATCAAATAATGTAACTACAAAAATTGCTGACGAAAAAACTGAAATTTTCAAATACTCAGTTGCAAAAATAGAAGGCTGGATAGACTCTAAAGGGCAAGGTGTCTACACAATAGAAAGTGATAGATTAGGAATTAATGAAATAGGTAATATTGGAAATAATCCAGATGATGAAAAAGCACCGTTTGAGAAACTAAATGAGATTAAATTCAGCGCTTATTACTTTGTACTTGATTCAGAATTTATACCAAGAATGCACAGTGGTAGTGTAAGGAAGTTTTTAAGAAGTCAAGGAAGTATTAGGTTGTATAGAAATGGATTTAGGGTTTTACCTTATGGAGAACCTGGTGATGATTGGTTAAAACTTGATGCTTCCCTTAGGACGAGAAGTATTTTACCTTCTCACGGTAATAACAATTTTTATGGTTTAGTAGAAATGTCGGACAAGGATGATCATTTCGTTGAGACTTCTAGTAGAGAAGGATTAGCTGATTCGGAAGAATTAAGGCAACTACAGAACTTCATTTATAGAGTTTTAATCACAGGTGTTATTAAGGTTGCTGAAGTAAGAAATATCAAGATAACTACCAGTCAACAAAAAGATGATGATGGCAATTGGGAATCTACAGATTTAAGAATTAAAAATATTTTTAAAACAATAGAAGAGTTAGACCAAGAATTAGAGGATGACACCGTAGAAAATAAGAAGAAAAGAAAAAAACGTATTAGACGCATAAAAGAAGATTTACAGGAACTACAAGAAATTCAAGCATCAGAAAAAACTAAAATGATTAAAGAGAGAGCTATGCTGAGAGTTCTCAGTAGTGTTGGTCTTTCTATTGCACAGTTTATTCACGAAATAAAGTATTATATGGTAAGTATTAGAAGTGATATTGATTTTCTTACGGAAAATTTAAAATCTAATAGTGCTGCTTTAGAAAGAACTCTTATACTAAAAAGTAATTTTTCGACATTTCATACTTATACTTCTTATTTTGATGACGTAATTTCTAAAAACATATCTGTAGAGTTGGAACCTCTGAATATGGAAGAAGTTGTAAATGACTTTACAAACTCTATTAATCTAGAAGCTCAAAGGTCTGGAATTCAATTTATGGAGTCAGAAGCACCTATCTATCGCGTTTATTCAAAACCAATGCATCGCTCAGAATGGGCTTCAATTCTATTCAATTTTTATACAAATTCGAAAAAAGCGATAAAGAGGGCTAAATCTGAAGGGAAAATATTTATAGAAATTGGGGAAGAAAAAAATATGATTTTCCTTGAATTTTCAGACAATGGTGACGGTATATCCAAAGAAATCGAGGACAAAATATTTGACGAATTTTTCACCACAACTTCAGCCCAAAGTTATGAATCACTGGAAACAGCTAATGAGATTTTAGGAACAGGATTGGGCTTAAAGATTGTAAAAGATATTGTTAAAAGTTATCGGGGTAATATATCCGTAGTTTCTCCAAAGGGCGATTTTTCAACTACAATTAGAGTGGAAATTCCAATAGCAACAGAAAAAGATAAAAAAGAATATGGCTTATAAATTATTATACATAGAAGATGAAGACTCAAGTTCTATAGTAGCAAATCTAGAAAAAAATGGCAATTTCATTGTTGAGACATGGAGTCCAGACAGTTTTGAGGAACTAGGGGATAAAATCAAAGGAAAGGATTTGTTAATTATGGACTTTAGACTAACACATAGTAAGACTATTGTTGATGGTCCAGCATTTGCGCAAGCTTTAAGGACAAAGAACTCTACTATTCATATGAATATACCTATGTTTCTTTTTTCTGTTGAAAATAACATAACTGATTATTACAAAGATTACACAAGTCAAGATTTATTTGATTTTTCAGTACCTAAGGGAGAATACTTACTTCACTCAGATAAGTATAATGATAGAATGATCTCAATACTTGATGGCTATAAATGTATAATTAAATCAAAAAATGACTTGAAATTAATATTAGATATTAGTGAGGATTTTAAGAACGATAATTTGGACTATCGTATTGAATTCAGTTTATCTAAAAAACTTTTCTCCGAAGATGTTTATGCATTTTCAAGTTTCATTCACCATAATCTAATTAGGTCAATCGGTGTTCTTATCGGTCCTGACATGCTTTCAGCTAGGTTAGGAGTTTCACAAGAATCTGATGATTGGCCAGAATTGTTAAGTCAGCTTGAAAACAAAAAGTATACTGGAATTTTCTCTAAAGTTTATGATAGATGGTGGACGGATAGCATTTCTGATTGGTTTAAAAGTCAAGATGAACAAAACAGATCACTAAGAAGACTAACCGCAGAAGATCGCGTTACTTCTATTATGAAAATTACAGGTTTACAGAAGTTAATGCCCCTTAAAAAAATTCAAAAATCAAACTATTCGGCTATCAGTTCAAAATTTTGGACTATTTGTAAAGAAACGAAAATGCCTATTGATTATATAGATGGTTATGAGCTTTACGATAGAGACCTATTTGTTTGGCAAGAACCTGAATATATCAGTTTTCTAGGTAAATCTTCTAAGCGTTACAGTAAGTATATTAAACCAAATGATCAGCAAAAGATTGTGGCATTAGAAACTAAATTGAAAAAAGATGTGGGGAATAAGTAACTTCTTAGCAGATTTAAAAATACTTAATCGAAAAATTAGGCTATATGATATTCCCATCCAATCTAATGAGTTAATAGAACTTGAGTCTGAATTAGAATGCAGAAATAATGAGGATATATCTCATGTCATAAAAGAAATTGAATTCACGTTAGACGAATGTGTGTCTGGGACAATACCGACAGAAATTGTGTATTTCACATTTTACATGAGTTTAAATTTTGTTCTCAATTATAATTTGGACTTTGATAATCAAGATCCTTTTCATAACAATAAAATTAATTATAAAAATAATGACATAGATTCATATACTTTTCAATTAGAAATTGTCGCTATGAATCAGGATAGTGATGAGTTTTATAATTGTTGGCATTTAGATAGACATATTACTGGAGGAAATGTAAGTAAAGTAACTCATCCCTTTTACCATTTTCAAAATGGTGGAAACAGAATGGAAAAATATAATAATGATATTAAACTTACTGTTTTTACAAGTGCACCTAGGCTACCACACCCACCCATGGATTTGTTTCTTGCTTTTCATTTTGTAATAACAAATTTCTACAATAAGAATTCTTTTTCAAATATTGCAGACCTGTTAAATGATGATGAGTATACCGAAATCATTGAGAATGCTCAAAAAAGAATGTGGAAACCTTATTACTCAGCTTTTAATGGAGGTTCTCATACTCATTATTTAGTGCCTAATATCACTCCTTTATATACTGTTCATTAATGAAGAGGGAGATACATAAATATCTTAACACATACTCTTATGATGTGTTCAAAATAGACAAACTAATAGTTTCATCATTTTTGTATTCCAATAATTATTTTACTGTAAATAATAAACTTGTTTCTAGTTATTTAATTTCTAATGATGAGGAGGATTATAAAAGTGTTAAGGCTATTTTACAAATTAATCCTACAATAAGCTTTGAAAGCTTAGTCGAATTATTTGAATTTGTTATTTCTCCAAAAGAAAAGATTGTAACTGGAGCTGTTTATACACCTAATTATATTAGAGAATACATTCTTGAAAACACACTTTCTAATTATGAAAATGTTGATGAAATAACCATTTGCGATCCTGCTTGTGGTTGTGCAGGTTTTTTATCTAATGCAGCAAAAAAAATCAAGAACACAACAAATAAAACATATTTTGAAATATTTAAAACCAACATTTTTGGTTTAGATTTACAAGAATACTCTGTTAGAAGATCAGAACTTTTACTCTCCTTATTATCAATTGTAGAAGGAGAAGATAATGAAATATTTGAATTCAATTTATTCAATGGTAATGCCCTAAACTTCGAATGGAATGAGAGTATTCTTGACTTCAAAGGATTTGATATTGTTATTGGGAATCCTCCATATGTTTGCTCTCGAAATATAGATAAAGAAACGAAAGGATATTTAAAGTTGTGGGATGTTTGTTCATCAGGACATCCCGATTTATACATTCCGTTTTTTGAAATAGGATTGACTATTCTTAAGCCTAATGGTTATTTAGGGTTCATTACAATGAACACTTTTTTTAAAAGTATCAATGGTAGAGCTTTAAGAGAGTATTTTAAAAATGAACAAAATGAATTTAAATTAATTGATTTCGGAGGTCAACAGGTCTTTCATTCAAAGTCAACATATACCTGTTTATGTTTAATTAAAAAGGCAAAATCGGAATTCTTAGAATATTTCAAATTGGACATTCCCAATGACCTTGGCTCATCCAAAATAAAATTCAATAGAGTTCCTTATATTTTATTGGGTAGTTTGAATGGATGGAATCTTCAAGAAATGGAGATAATTAATAAAGTTGAATCAATTGGAACTCCTTTAGGTGAAAAATTCAAAACTAGAAATGGAATTGCGACATTAAAAAATGACATCTTTATTTTTGATCCCATTTATGAAGATGATAAGTATTTCTACTTGCAAAATGGTAGCGTGTACCCAATTGAAAAAGATATTTGCAAAGAAATAATTAACCCTAATCGATTAACTAAGATTGATTCCATTGAACCTATAAAAAAGAAGATAATCTTCCCATATTATCATGAGAACGATAATGTCAAACTAATTAAAGAAGCTACGTTTAAAAAATATTTCCCAAAAGCTTATAAATACTTAAGTTCAAAAAAAGATGTTCTAGCTAAAAGGGATAAAGGAAATGGGAAATATGAAAACTGGTTCGCTTATGGAAGAAATCAATCATTAGAAAAATTAAAACACAAGTTATTTTTCCCACATATAACCCCACAAACCCCAAATTTTGTAGAAAGTCTTGATGAAAATCTTTTGTTTTACAATGGTATTGCACTTATAGGTGAGAATGAAAGAGACTTATTGTTTATGAAAAAAATATTGAGTTCAAGACTCTTTTGGTTTTACATAATCAATTCAAGTAAACCCTATGGTTCTGGATACTTTTCTCTGAGCAGAAACTACATTAAAAGATTTGGCATTTATGATTTTTCTGAAGATGAAATTAATCAACTGATTAATGAAGAAAATCAAGAGAAATTAGATGAATTTATTGAATCTAGTTATGGAATTAAAAACCTATTTGAATAGATATGAAACTAAACAATCTAGATTATAATCTGAAACTTGAATTATTTGAATACACAAGATTCAAGTATGAGAATTCGGACAAACATCCCCCGTTTAGGCGTAGTCAGATAATTCTTGGGCCAGGGTGTAATTTGCCTGCCCTACTACCAAGCCAAGTCTAAACTGCCCGCCGTAGCGGGTTGTTTTTTTAACGCCTTGTCCTACCCAAATACCCTAATCATCCCCTACCGTTGTAGGAATGAATTGGTCTCCTAAAACTTTTACCAATAAACCATGGCTGGCTCTGTTTTCGAAGAAATTCTCCAATCTGGATCTTTGACTAACCTTGGCGAGTTTGGAACTCACGCCCTTCTATATTTCCTTCCTTATCAGCTGCACCGCATCCAATCGAACTCTTGCTTTTTTCATCAGGTCAGACAAGGTGCTTCGCTCTTCCATAGCAGCCTGAATTTCGTCGGTCCGAATGTCTTTGTTCTTTTTTTGTAAGGAGGTCAGCCTATTGATTTCATGATCCAGCGTGCGTTTCATTCGCTCTAAACCCTTTTTTATTTCTTGAAAGCCCATTTCATCAGCTATTTCTGTCGCAGATGAAATCATAGCAGGCAGCATGGTTTCTACAAATGCATCATTTTCCAACAAGGCTTCTATGCTACCCGGCACTATGCTTTTGTTGAGCATGGCAACAGAATATCTGTCTGTGACTTCTTCTCCCATATGGTCCACCACAACTCTCAGCGGCGTATCAGCGAGGAAACGGTCTATGTCCATACGTTGCTTGCCAGCTGTTTCAAGCACAAAAATCAACTCAAGTAAAAGACCGGGACTGCCGGATCCCCGAATCAATCCACAACTCGCGCTACCAATAGTTGAGCTGAGCACCCTGTCGATGGCGCCGGTTGCCATGGGATGATCCCAGGTAATAAAGCTTACATCCTCCCTGCTGAGTGCTCGTTTCCGATCGAAGGTCGCCTGTATTCCTTCCCGCGGAATGGAGGGAAACACCTCAGCGCTGTAGGATGCAGGATGCAACAAGTACGTCCGGGCAGCAAGGTCTTCCATCTCAATGTCAAAAAACCGGAAGACTTTTGTCAGATAAGTCTCTAGCGCTGGGTCATTATCTTCCGCCTGAATTTGAGCGATCAGTTTCTCTGCTACTTTCGGACGAAATGAATTCATCTCCAGCAATTTATCTCGCCCTTCGGCCAAGTTTTTCTTGAGTTCTTTTTGAAATTCAGCTGTTTCTGCAATCAACGCTTCTAATTCTGACTCAGCGGCTTCAACTGATTGGTTATCGGCAATAGTGAGTAATCGCTTGCTGAATGATTTAGAGATGATATTTCCTCCTTCAAGATTGGTATTAAAAGCATCCAATCCTTCATGAAACCATCTGACAATGCGCTCTTGAGGGCTGCCAACCAGATAGGGAATGTAAATCGTAATATCCTCTTTCTGTCCTATCCGGTCCAGGCGGCCAATTCGCTGCTCCAGCAATTCGGGATGGAAAGGCATGTCAAATAGAATAAGATGATGGGCGAATTGAAAATTTCGACCCTCACTCCCTATTTCTGAGCAAAGGAGGATTTGAGCACCCTCAGGCTCAGCAAACCAAGCTGCATTTCTATCCCGCTGTATAAGTGTCAGGTCCTCATGAAAAACGCTTGCTGTCAACTCAGGGAAATTACTTAGAGCAGATTCCAATGCCAGCACCTTTTCCTTGGAAGTGCAGATCAAAAGTATCTTGGCCGAATCTAATTCCTCCATTTTCCCCACTAGCCATTTCACTCGCGGATCTTCGTCAAACCAAAATTCCTGTTCAGATTTTGCTTCTGAACCAGTTGCCATATCTGCCGAAAATTCTTTTCGCAACCGATCAATCCATAGGGCTTGGTTTTCCCGCACCTGAATGGGAATCAGACGGGCTATACGGTTTGGAAATCCGCTCATAGCCAATCGGGTATTTCGAAATAAAACCCTGCCCGGGCCATGCTGATCCAGCAGATCTTCAATCAAATTGTGCTTTGCCAGTTCATCATTTTTCGCCAGTAAGGCAATTCTTTCTTTAGAGAAAATAGCTTCTAATTGGCTTTTTTCTTTCGCTTCCAATTCCTTGCCTGTCGATAGTTTTTCGACGAGAGCAGCAATGTCTTTTGTTCCTTCAGACTCGATGATGAAATCATCGTATTTGTTGTACCGGTTGGGGTCAAGTAATCGAAGTCGGGCAAAATGACTTTCTACGCCCAATTGTTCCGGTGTAGCCGTAAGGAGTAGTAAGCCTTTGGCTACCTGACTCAACAATTCCACAATACTATACTCGGGGCTTGCTTCCTCCACAGACCATTCGAGGTGATGCGCTTCGTCCACCACCAACATGTCCCAGCCAGCGGAAATGGCCTGTTGAGTTCTCTTTTTTGAACCTGCCAGAAACTCAATGCTACAAATAACCAGCTGATCGTCTAGAAAAGGATTTCCTTCGGGTGCACCTTTTTCAAGAGACGCACATCGTTTTTCATCGAAAATATTAAACCATAGGTTGAATCTTCGCAAGACCTCCACAAACCATTGGTGGATCAACGATTCGGGAACAAGAATAAGCACCCTTGATATTCGTCCAGTGACCAACAAACGATGAAGAATCAGGCAAGCCTCAATGGTTTTTCCCAATCCAACCTGATCAGATAACAACACACGGGGAGCAAACCGCGAACTCACCTCATGGGCGATATACAATTGATGGGGAATCAAATCTATTTTCCCCCCAACAAATCCATGTACCGGAGACGTTCTTCTTTGATAATTGTGAGTAAGCGTTTCCCTGCGCAGTGCAAATTTTTCAGGCGAATCAACATCCCCGGCAAACAATCGATCATCCACAGTATGCGAAGTAGATACGGCACCAAGCTCGGCCTCTCCCAACTCTCTGTCGTTCCCATAATAGACATACAGCCCATCTTTGAG
Source organism: Algoriphagus sp. (assembly GCA_029945945.1). GTDB lineage: Bacteria > Bacteroidota > Bacteroidia > Cytophagales > Cyclobacteriaceae > Algoriphagus. Next base: position 306,475 of record JAQSDM010000012.1, read on the forward strand.
TTCAACTTCTTCAATCAAAATGGATTGCCCATGTTGATCTACGATCGTATGACCTGGCTTAAAAATAGTTCGGAGCAAAGGAGCACTTTCTGATGAATACAGTCTCACTTCGTCGGCTATCGAAAAGGATATCCGAACCTTGCCTTTACTGACTTCGGTCACTATGCCTACTCCGAGCTCAGGCTCTCCGGAACTGGTATATCGTTGGTTAAGAAAGAATTCTCCCATGTATTAGGGTTCTAGTTTAGTTGATTAATATAATTCCCACCCAATACGATGATTCTTTTTGAGAAATAAAGTGATCGGGCAATTGGGCGATCCTATCCAACAGAGATGCCTTTAATTCCTTGCTGATAAGACACTTGAAAATAAAAAAGCAGCAGACTTGTGCTTTTCATTTTTTGGATGGAGACAAAGATAGTAGAAATGAGCCAAGCTTTTGGATTGACTCGTCGGCTCGGTATAATCAGACCACCCTATTACAACCAGAAGGAGAATTATTAAAGAAAATCTCCAAATTGGAGTCTCAGACCAATCCAATATATCCCATGCTTATAATACCTGATGAGGAGATCAAGGAGCTTTTAGGATACAAAAAACTGATTGAGGCACTTCGTGAAATTTTTCAGTCTGATTATACCATGCCCCTAAGGCACCATCATTTTTACAAAACGCCGGAGGGAGATGAAAACACGCTGATTCTTATGCCGGTTTGGAACACCAAATACATGGGCATGAAGCAGGTAACCGTGGCACCGGCAAATGCCAAGGATAATATGCCTTCTATTTTTGCTCAATATATTCTGAGCGATTCCAAAACGGGCGAACCTTTGGCCATGATGAATGCCACTGAGCTGACGGCCCGAAGAACGGCTTGCACTTCCGCACTTGCCGCTTCTTACTTATGCAGGGAAGATGCGGAAAATCTATTGATCGTTGGCGGCGGAAAAGTGGCTCAGCATCTTGTGCAGGCTCATTTGGCTGTACGGAACTTTAAAAAAATCAGTATATGGATGCGAAATACAGCTAAGATGGAAGCGTTTGTAGCGAGTTTGAACGATCAGGGAATCCTTGCAGAATCCGTTATTGATTTAGAAGAATCTGCTCGCCATGCAGACCTCATCGCTTGCGCCACACTTTCTAAAACTCCCATCATCAAAGGAGATTGGATCAAACCCGGAACACACCTTGATATGATAGGTTCCCATAAACCAACCACCCGTGAAACCGACGATGACGCCATTCGCAAGAGCTCCATTTTTGTGGATTCACGTGCGGGTGCACTTCATGAAACAGGGGAACTTGCATTGCCTATTGCTGACGGGATCATCACAGAAAAAGATGTCAAAGCTGACATCGTTGAATTGATCAAAGGCATTCACCCTGGAAGAACGTCGAGTGAAGAGATTACACTTTTCAAATCTGCAGGCCTGGCTATTGAAGACCTTGCAGCAGCGCTACTGGTTTATAAAAGCTATAATCGCCATCCCGGTGGATCAACTCCGAATCCATGACTCGCTTCCATGGGATTGATGAAAAATCAGTAAGGAAAACTTCAAGGAAATCCTTGAATTCAGCTACCAACTGATCAGGTACTTTAATTAAAAAGGAGATTATCCCTCCCATATCCCGGAGTATTGTCTGGGAAAGGAATTTGAGGAAGAGTAACGAAAGAGCACAAAACCCGTTGACAAACGTATCATCCGGGAAAGTCAAAACTTGCCCTGGATCGATCCTCCATTGGATAGTCTGGAAGTATTGCGATCTAAATTAAAACTCCATCATGAAGAATTCGATATCAGCAGACGAACGAATTGCAAAAATGACCTTTGCCTCGGTCTATCCACACTACGTGGCCAAAGTAGAAAAAAAGGGCCGAACGATAGACGAGTTACATCAAGTGATCTCTTGGCTGACCGGATATTCAGAGAAAGAAATCCAAGGTCTGATTCAAGAGAAAGTCTCTTTTGCCGTGTTTTTTGAAAATGCCCAGATTCACCCCAATACCTCTCTGATCACTGGAATGATCTGCGGCTATAGGATAGAAGAAATCGAGAACCCGCTGACCCAGCAAGTTCGGTATTTGGACAAACTGGTTGATGAATTGGCCAAGGGGAAAATGATGGAAAAGATCTTGAGAGTAGGGTAGAAATGGGACATCCATTTACTCAACTTTTCGAATACCTACAAATTCTATGTGAGCAATTCAATTTTTTGTGATTAGCCTAATTGCTAGCGCATATGATTCCCCAAAGTTACCCACCTTAATGGTTCAACGGAACTTATCCAGCCTAATCCATTAGATCTTAAACCCAGAAACGGGTCTTTCATTTTTTAAACTTTTTCAAGATAAAATTCTGTATCTGCTGGCTTATTCGGAATTTGTTTCTTTAAATCAATCGATTATATTAGGAAAGCCTTTTTATTAGTTTTTTCCCAGCCTCCTTAAAATCCAAATCCTATGTCAAAACTTTCCATTTTATTAGTCTTGGCTTACTTCCTGATCACCTCTTGTCAAAAGCCAGCCGAAAACGAAGTAGAAAATACAGCTGTTGCAATAATTGATGCCCCCATTTCAGAAGAGGTATTAAAACTCGGAGAACAGACCTATACCACGGTTTGCGCTGCCTGCCATACAGAATCTAATGCGAATCTGGCTCCAGCAAAAGGCCTTTTGTCAGGAATGTCACCCCATGCGATCTTGGCAGCACTGAACATAGGCAAGATGCGAGTGCAGGCAGAGCAGTTGAGCCCGGAAGAGCGGGAGGCAGTGGCTCAGTATCTGACCAATCGGAAATTAATAGAAGTAGTAATTCCCGAATCTGCCTACACAGCCTTCGAGATTTCAGAGGAGGATATCAATGCCGAATTCAATTATTCAGGTTGGGGTGGTAACATGGAAGGCACAGGTTTTCGATCCGTTGCTCAGGCGGGAATCACCCCTGAAAATGTTTCGTCTCTGGAGCTAAAATGGAGTTTTGCCTTTCCAAATGCAAACGTAGTACGAAGCAAACCAGCCATCATTGGAGATTGGATGATTGTAGGCAGTCAGTTTGGAGAAGTTTATGCCCTGAATCGCCATACCGGTCAAATCGGATGGATGTTTCAAGCTGATGCTGCAGTACGTGGAGCGATTTTCTATACTGCGGAAGGAGAAGCACTCACTGCATACTTTGCCGACTATGCGACCAACGTCTATTCCATTGACATCCGAACCGGGGAGTTAAACTGGAAAAAAAGAGCCGGTCATCACCCATTATCTTCAGTCACTGGCTCTGTGGTGGTATATGATGCCATTGTTTACGTACCTATTTCTTCATTCGAGGTAGTCTCTGCTCAAGACCCGAATTATGAATGTTGTACTTCCTCTGGCGGGGTGACCGCCCTGGATGCAAAAACCGGAGATGAAATCTGGAAGCATAAAGTAGTGCCTGAGGAAGCTAAGGTTTCTGGAAAAAAGGGGAATGGAACCTCATTTTATGGACCTGCTGGCGCTCCTGTATGGGCCAGCCCGACCGTCGATACGAAAAGAGGATTATTATTGATTGGAACGGGTGAAAATTACACTTATCCCCCTACCAATACGAGTGACGCGATTCAGGCACTGGACCTGAAAACAGGAAAATTAAAATGGAATTGGCAGGCAACTAAAAATGATACCTGGAATCTGGCTTGTCCTGGAAATCCGAATTGCCCAACTCCAACCGGACCTGATGTAGATTTTGGTATGTCGCCAATCTTAGTCTATGACAAAGTCAACAAAAGAGACATCCTCGTGGTGGGACAGAAATCGGGTGTAGTCCATGCGCTACTTCCTGAAACTGGAAAAGTAATCTGGCAAACCCGAATCGGAAAAGGCGGAGCACTCGGAGGCATTCACTGGGGAATGGCAACAGATGGGGACTTTGTGTATGCCGCCAACGCGGACAATGTTAATGGACTGGATCCAAGTGATTCAACCCTCGTGCCTACCCCTGGAATTTATGCACTCAATTTGCAAACGGGCAAGAAAGTATGGAGCGTTTCCCCTCCACCCTGTGATCCAGCTTCCCGTGAAAACTGTCAGCAATCCAACTCTGCTGCACCGACGGTAATTCCTGGTATCGTCTTCGAAGGAGACCTCAATGGATTTGTTCGTGCTTATGCGACTCAAGACGGATCAGTCTTATGGGAATTTGATACCGTGAGAGAATATGATACGGCAAATGGACAAAAAGGAAAAGGAGGATCAATTGATGGACCTTCTCCTGTAGTGGCAGATGGGATGCTGTACGTTAATTCCGGCTATGGGATGTTTGGAGAAATGCCCGGGAATGTTTTGCTGGCTTTCAAAGTGAAAAGTGAATGATTGGAACAGCCTTACTCCTCAGCTATCTTTCCCAAAAAACCAGCCTATGACATCCAAATTCCTTACCTGTCTATGTTGCTTTCTCGTGTGCTTTCAGTTAAAACAAAGTACGCTGGCACAATCCAACATTCAATATGACATCGTCTTGGCCGGTGGCCGGGTGATAGATCCGGAAACCAAATTGGATGCCATCCGGAATGTGGGTATCATTCAGAATCGGATCGCCCAGATCAGTTCGGATCCCTTGCAGGGAAAAGAAATCATCGATGTGAGCGGTATGGTGGTGGCACCGGGATTTATTGACCTGCATGTCCATGGTCGCAGTAATGTGGAGCAGGAATACCAATTGCACGATGGAGTTACCACGGCACTGGACTTGGAGTGGGGAGTTGAAAATCTTGGCATGTGGTACGAATCCCGCAAATCAAAGGCATTGATCCACTATGGCGCCAGTGTCAATTGGCCCTTTGAGCGATTTAAGTCCATGGAGAAATATCAGAAAGCAGTTCAGGAGGCAAATGAGCAAGCAGTAACCTGGGAATCCACCCTATCAAAGATTGATTCACTCTTTCCACTTTCCTTTACTCAGCAACTGAGTCCAAAAGAAGAAGAAAGAACCCATCAGAACATCAAATCTTCTCTGGAAGACGGAGGTTTGGGAATAGGCGTTCCCATCGGATACCTCCCCCAAACTAAGCCGGGAGAAATGTATCGGGTCTTTGAACTAGCGGCGGAATTGGATGCCTTAGTCTATACACATGTTCGCGTACCGAATTACATTTCAGTCCAGGAAGTAATCGCCGATGCCACAATTACCGGAGCTCCCTTGCACATCGTCCATATCAATAGCGTGTCTCTGGATCAAATAGACTTGGCTGTGGAAATGGTCCAAACAGCCCAGGCAAAAGGATTTGATATCAGCACGGAATTGTATCCTTATACAGCGGCATCCACGGGTATCCAAAGTGCTATTTTTGATGAAGGCTGGCAGGAAAGGCTAAATATTTCCTATTGGGATTTGCAATGGGTCGCCACAGGGGAAAGGCTGACCAAAGAGACATTTGAAGCCTACCAAAAAACGGGAGGCAGTCTGATAATACATCTCATGAAGCCCGAATGGATCAAAATCGGTATCGCAGCCCCTGGAGTGATGATCGCATCTGATGGTTCGCCCTACTCTAAACTTGCCCATCCGCGTACCGCCGGGACTTTCTCCAAAGTATTGGGTCAATATGTAAGAGAAGAAAAAGTAATAGACCTGCCTACAGCTATCGCAAAAATGACCCTCCTTCCCGCCAAACGCCTGGAAAACTTATCCCCCATGATGCGCTTCAAGGGAAGAATCCAGGTTGGCGCAGATGCTGACATCACTATCTTTAATCCAGCTACGGTCATTGACAAAGCTACTTTTGAAGAAGGTTTAGCTTTTTCTGAAGGGATAGAATATGTGATGGTCAACGGGACTTTTGTCCTAAGAAATGGCGAGACGGTACTAAATGTTTTTCCGGGAAATCCTGTTTATGGGAAGTTTAAAAAATAAGATCTATGAAACGAATAATTCTTTTCCTTACATCTCTGTCGATCCTTGCTGCAAGCTGCGACACCAAAAATGCAGGCTCTAATCCAACGGTTTTAGAAGTTTACACAGACTCACTTTTTCAAGCCAGTCTGGATAGTGCTCAGATTGCCGGAGGAGCCATTTTAGTGTTTCAAAAAGGGGAAATGCTGCTAAAAAAATCCTACGGTTTCGCCAGCCTGGAACTAGCGGCCCCAATGCCTGAAGAGGGTCAATTTGAAATTGGATCGGTGACAAAGCAATTCACAGCCGCGGCTATCTTGAAGTTGGTGGAAGCCGGAAAACTTTCCTTGGAGGATGATTTCACAGATTACCTGGACTTTGATACCAAAGGGAGAAAAGTCACGATCAATAATTTACTTAACCATACATCCGGAATTGCCAGCTATACGGAAATTCCGGAGTTCTGGGAATTATCCATTACGGATTATCCAAGAGATACCTTGGTGAGAATGGTGGAAGGAAAAGAATTTTTATTTGAACCAAACGAGGCTTTAATCTATAATAACTCTGGCTATTTTTTTCTTGGCTTAATTATCGAAAAAGTAACAGGGCAAGGTTATGAAGAATACTTAAAGCAAACGTTTTTTGAACCTTTAGGAATGAACAATACCAGCTACTGTTCCAATACCAAAGTGATAACTAATAAAGTGTATGGCTACGACTATACTCCAGAGGGTCTTCAGCAGAAAGATTACTTAAATCACAACTGGCCCTACGCTGCAGGTTCGCTTTGTAGCACCACCAAAGATCTGCTTACCTGGATGAGCGCCATGCATACGGGGAAGGTATTACCGGAAGCCCTTTATCAATCCCTGATTACTCCCGACCAATTAAATGATGGCAGTCAATTGCGATATGCGAAAGGGCTATCGAATTTCTCAAACTTTGGAAATCATGAAATAGCACACGGAGGCGGAATTAATGGCTTCTTGTCTGAAACAAGGTATTTTCCAGAGGAAGACCTGTATATTATTTGTTTGGTTAATACCACAGGACCTAGAGGAGGTGGTTTTTTTGCTGACGAAATCACTTGGAAACTATTGGAGAAACAAGAAAATAAAGGCGTGGATTTAGATATTGACACGAAAGACTTAGCAGGCACATATACCGGAGCTGTCCGAGGGTATTCACAATCTTTGGCTGTGAATTCGATCCCGAATGGTTTAACCATCCAAGAGGAAGGAGAGGATAAACTTGATACCTTAAAAACCTATGTAGGGAATAATTCCTGGATGATGGGAAATACCAAAGTAACCATTCAAAATAATGAGTATCGAATCGATCAACCCTCTGCTTACTATATTCTCAAGAAACAAGAGTAGCTAACTATTGCAAGCCGATAAAGCCTTTGCCTTAAAACCCAAAAAACCAGCGCCGAGTCTGATCAGTGCTGGTTTTTGCATTATTGAACCGCTTCCATGACTTTTTTCAAAACCGAATTCTAATTTCTATTTCACTTTTTACCTAAATTCAATTTTCAGCCCACTTCCCTTTATGAAAAAAATTATCCTAAGTCTGCTCTTTATTCTTGCTTTGATCGGCGGGTTTGTGCTTTACGTCTTTTCCTCCACCGGTTATTTCCGGGAGATTGAGTCGAGTAATACCTTTGGTCCGGTTTACCAGACTATTGCTTTGCCGGGAATAGAGGATATGGCTTTAGCCCGTGCAGATAGCTTGCTGATTCTTTCGGTTGATGATCGCGCTGCAAGAAGAGACGGGAAAGAAGGTCTTCGAGGACTTTATCTGGTAGACTTGCGGGATGAAAATTTTACTCCAGTTTCTCTTACTGACGAAATTGATTTTCCATTTTTCCCGCACGGAATCAGCATTTATCAATTGGATTCTGCGAAATATGGATTGATGGCGATCAATCACGTAAATGGCAAACATACCGTGGAATCCTTCCTTTTGGAAGGAAATAAACTCACTCATCTCAAAACTATCAAAGGCACGAATCTTATCAGTCCAAACGATTTGGTCATGGTGAGTCCTGATGCCTTTTATTATTCAAATGATCATGGGAACATTTCCGGATTCGGAGTTTTCGCAGAAAACTATCTGGGAGTGAAGGCTTCAAATGTGGGTTATTTCGACGGAAATTCCTTCCGAATTGTGGCTGAGAATATTGGATACGCAAATGGAATACAGTATGACTTTGAGAGAAATCTGCTTTATGTTGCCTCGTCACGTGGATTTCTGATTCGGGTATTTGAAGTGGTGCCAACGGGCGATTTAACGCTAATTGAAGACATCAAAGTCGGAACAGGTGCAGACAATATCGAATTGGATGAGTCTGGAAAGCTTTGGATTGGGTGCCATCCTAACCTGATGACATTTGCAGGGTATGCCGCCGGCAAAAAAGAAATAGCTCCTTCGGAAGTAATTACAATCGATTATCAACAAGGAGGGGTTGGCAAAACTGAATCCATCTGGACGGACCGCGGAGAAAACATGTCGGCTTCATCTGTAGCCGTTCCCTTTGGAAATTACCTTTTCATCGGCAATGTGATGGATCAAAAAATGCTTGTATTAAAAAAATAAAGGGCCAAATCCTGAAGACTTGGCCCTAATTTTTTATCCGACTTTCTTGCCGTTATTTTTCAAAATAGCAACCAGAATCAGGATGAATACTGCAGCTCCGGCAGCTACAAGAAGCCAGGTTTGCTCGTACCAAACAGGTTCCGGACTCAAATCAATTTCGATGTCAAGACCTTTGTCCTGAGCGAATGCTCCTTGGACTAATAACATTGCCATTAGAAATAATGGTAATATGTTGGCAATCAATTTATATGGCTTCTTCATAGCTGAGTGAGTTTTTAATTATTTAAATCTGATGTTGTAAGTCATTGCAAGACCGATGCTCTGGATATCGATGGTGGTCTCTGGTCTGAAAACATGATTGTAGTAAGCAAAAATATTCCAGCTGTAGTTATGATATCCCAATTGAGGTCTTACATAAGCTCCACCTTTGTTTTCTGATTCAACACCAGTAAGAAATGTGTAACCCAAATCTGTTCCTACGAACAAACCTTCTGATTGTGGATAATATCTGAACATTAAACCTAAAGGAATAGCGCCAAATCCATCGTTCAATCCCTGATATGAAGGAGCTTCTGATTTTTTGAAATAGTTTGAATAACCAGTAGCAATACCAAATCCGAAATTGTCTGTTCTCATCAATTGAGCAGCAAGGTCAAGTCCGAAGATAAAAGAAGAGTAATCAGCCGTAGGTCCTGCAGGTGCTCCAATAAGCAATCCAGCTTTCAACCAAGAATTTTTCTCGTTGATGTCTTCTAAACCACGTTCGGTTTGAGCAAAAGTGGCGATGCTACAAAGTAACAATGCGAGAGTAAAGTAAATTTTTTTCATGTTTTCTTATTTTGATATCCATACCCAAAGGCAGTGCCTTATTGGTTAAAAAACCATAAATCAGGTATAATACGCTGAATTTTATATCATTACGGGCTTTAGGAGTGAACTCTATTTTGTAAGCTGGCGAGATTCCCTTTCAAAAAAAGCAGCTTTTACCCTCAACTTGGGGAAGTTTCTACGCTAAAAAATTAAATATCCTCTATTTCCTGAATTCTCTTGGAGTCACTCCCAAAATAGACTTGAATGCCCGGTTGAAATAAGAAAGGTTCTCAAATCCAACCCGGAAAGCGATCGTGGAGATACTCAAATCAGTCTCCAGAAGAAGTTTTTGGGCTTCATTGATCCGGAGTTGCTGGAGATATTGAGTAAACGTCTTACGGGTTCTCAGTTTAAAAAATCTGCAAAATGCCTCCTTGCTCATATTCGCTTTATCTGATGCTTCCTGAAGTGAAATCGGCCGATTTCGTTCTTTAAGCAGAAATTGGATGACCTGATCCATCCGGTTTCCATCCCGCTCCGAAAGAGAAAGATTGATGGGGTTTTGATTCAAAGTCTGAAGTTCGGCAGAATCATTTTGGACCAAAGCCAACAATTGAAAGGCCATTTGGAGGCGATTCAAACCAGAACTCTGACCAAAGTCTTCGAAAATCCGGACTACTTTTTCCCGGCTTTCCCCCAAAACCTGGAAGCAAGTTCCGGTTCGATCATGGAATTTTTTCAAATCCTGCAAATCCTCAATCTGTTCCAGAGCCTGACCCAAAGCCTGAAAATCAAAAAATACAGTCTTTCCGAAGGAACTTAAATCCGGCTTTCCTTCGAAGTATTCCGGGTCACTTCGAAACACATGCGGAACATTCTCCCCTACCAAAAAAACATCCCCTGCCTGAAATCTCCCGACATAATCCCCGCTGAGAAACTGTCCTTTCCCCTCCGCGATCATCGTCAACTGCCATTGAGGATGCTGATGGAGTTTGTCATAAAAATGGTTTCCCCGATCTTCCTGATATCGCACAAATTCTTTTTGTGACTTTGGAATCTGGAATGAAATAACTTTTGCCATGCCTAAAAATAATAGCTGATTGGAGCATTACAAGTATAATGGTTTCAATTATTGTCAATATTGTATTAGTTAAAATTAATCCAGTGGGAGAAACAGACTTTTGGACAAGCTAGTTTTGAAATAAAAAAGCTATAAAATCAAGCATGACTAGAACGTCACACACTAAGATGTTTATCAGTCCTGCGAGATTCTCCCGAAGAAAAATCGGGACAGGCTATCTGACAACTTAAAAACAATTATAAACATATGAATTGGAAAGGTGTATTTCCCGCGGTCACAACCAAGTTCCATGCAGATGGCAGTCTGGACATGGACTTATTTTTCAAAAACCTGGACTTCCAGCTTGCCTCGGGTGTTCACGGAATCATCCTCGGTGGAACGCTTGGTGAAAGCAGCGCGCTGACTCAGGAAGAAAAAATCACGCTGACAAGAGACACCGTGAAATACGTGTCAGGTAAAGTTCCTGTGATACTGAATATTGCGGAAGGAGCAACTCAGGACGCACTTTTCTGGGCAAAGAAAGCTGAAGAACTTGGAGCTTCCGGTTTGATGATCCTCCCTCCGATGCGCTATGCCGCCGATGCCCGCGAAGTTGTTACTTATTTCAAAGCAGTGGCAAACAGCACTTCATTGCCGATGATGATTTATAACAATCCTGTAGATTATAAGACTTTGGTGACGTTGGACATGTTTGCTGAACTCGCAGAATGCCCGAATATTCAGGCAGTGAAAGAATCTACCCGCGATATCTCCAATGTCACGCGCATGATCAATCGTTTTGGGGATCGATTCCAAATCCTTTGCGGAGTGGATACCCTTGCAATGGAAGAATTGCTTATGGGTGCTGTGGGTTGGGTAGCCGGATTGGTTTGTGCTTTTCCGCAGGAAACCGTGAAAATATACCACCTGATCCAGGAAGGAAAAAACGAAGAAGCGCGTGAAATCTACCGATGGTTTTTACCTTTATTGGAACTCGATATTCATCCCAAACTCGTGCAATACATCAAGCTTGCTGAGCATCATTGCGGAATCGGAAGTGAGCACGTACGCGCACCGAGACTGACTTTGATTGGGGAAGAAAGAGCAAGAGTTGAAAAGATCATTACTGAAGGACTGAAGAAAAGGCCAGTCCTTTAAATTTAGATTTTAGATATAAAATTTTTGGAAGCAGAAATTGAATACCGGGTTTAGCAACTTTGGTCCTCGAATTCTGACTTCTTTCATTTAAACCATACCCAACGCCATGACCAACTTAGACTCCATTTTCAGCGCTTCCCAGGAAGCTTTCCTATTTTACAAAAATGTATCAGGGAGGGAGAAAAGTGAGTTTTTGGAAAAATTGGCTCAAATCCTGGAGGAAAACCGATCTTCCATCGTGCCTTTGGCAGTGAAAGAATCCAACCTTCCCGAAGGCAGAATCAATGGCGAACTGGGAAGAACAACCGGCCAAATCAAGCTTTTTGCAAACCTCCTAAAAGAAGGAAGCTGGGTAGAAGCGACTATCGATCCTGCGGATCCAACTCGCGCTCCGCTGCCGAAAGCGGATATCCGGCGCATGCTTACTCCGCTTGGACCCGTGGTGGTTTTCGGTGCGAGTAATTTCCCGTTGGCATTTTCTACAGCCGGTGGCGATACGATTTCAGCTTTAGCTGCGGGTTGTCCGGTGATTTACAAAGCGCATCCTGCACATCCCGAAACTTCCCGGAAAATTGCCGATTGCATTCATCAGGCGATTTTGAAAGCCGGTTTGCCCTCCGCAATATTCACCCATTTAGAAGGCGGAATTGAGATTGGACAAGGTTTGGTGAAGCATCCGACTGCGAAAGCGGTAGCATTTACAGGATCGCATGCCGGAGGAAAAGCCCTCTTCGATCTTGCAAATCAGCGGGAAGAGCCGATTCCTGTCTATGCGGAAATGGGTTCAGTCAATCCGATTTTCACGTTTGCGCACAAGCTCGAAAAAGAATTATTGCCTTTGGCAAAAGCTTTCATTGGCTCGTTGACGATGGGAGTGGGTCAGTTTTGCACCAATCCCGGATTGATTTTCGTGCCCGAATCTCAGGCAAAAGCCTTTGAAAATGCGATTGCTGCTGAGCTGGAAGACATCGCTTCGGCACCCATGTTGCATCCCGGAATAGCTCAGGCTTACTACGATTCTATCCAATATCTGCAATCCCGAGAGGAACTTCGTTGGGTGAAAGTGGCCGATCCAAAGCATTTGTTAAATGGAAGTACGGCTTTGGCCGAGATCAATGCATCTGATTGGCTTAAAGACACCGTATTCCAAAAAGAGGTATTCGGAGCTTTTGCGATGATGGTGGTTTATAAAAATCAAGATGAACTTTTGGCTATTGCCGAAAAGCTTCACGGACAATTGACGATCACTATTTGGGCAGAAGCTGAAGAACTGAAAACCCAACTCTATCTAATCAATTTGCTTGAGGAAAAATGCGGTCGCTTGCTTTTCAAAGGAGTTCCGACCGGAGTGGAAGTTGGCTTCGCTATGCAACATGGCGGACCCTATCCATCCACCACCGATTCGAGAAGTACTTCAGTCGGAGCTCATGCAATCAAGCGTTTTGCACGTCCGATTGCTTTCCAAGATATGCCTTTAGAATTGCTTCCTGATGCTTTGAAAGATGACAATCCGCTGGGAATTACCAGACTGATGAATGGGAAATATGAAGGATAATTTGAAGGATGAAGTCTGAAGGTTGAAATCTGAAGTTTGGAAGTTGGAGGTTGGAAGTTGGAAAGGGCTTAATCTCGAATCTCTAAATCTCTTTATCTCTTAAATCTTATTCTCCTATCTCTTGTCTTTAAACTCTAGTATCTAATCTCTTGATTCTAACAAATGCGACACACATTTAGCTGCATTGACGCTCATACCTGCGGAAATCCCGTTCGGGTAGTTTCCGGCGGAGTGCCTTTTCTTCAGGGAAATAACATGCTGGAAAAGCGCCAGTTTTTCCTGGACAACTACGATTGGATCCGAACCGGGCTGATGTTTGAGCCACGCGGACACGATATGATGTCGGGCTCAATGCTTTTCCCTCCTCATGATCCTGAAAATGATTTCTCGGTTCTATTCATAGAGACGAGCGGTTGCCTGCCAATGTGCGGACACGGGACGATTGGGACGATAACGATTGCGATTGAAGAAGGCCTGATCTATCCAAAAACTCCGGGATTTCTGCGAATGGAAGCGCCGGCAGGATTGGTTTTGGTAGAGTACAAGCAAGAAGGCAAAAAGGTCAAATCCGTCAAGCTGACAAATGTGAAAAGCTTTTTGGCTGCTGAAAATCTTGAAATCGAATCCGACGAATTGGGAAAACTGAGGGTGGATGTCGCCTACGGTGGAAACTTCTATTGCATCATTGATCCCCAGGAAAATTTCCAGGGGTTGGAGCATTTCAAAGCCGAGCAATTGATCAGCATGGCGAGATCGCTTCGCAAAAAGATGAATGAAAAATATGAGTTTGTCCATCCTGAGCATCCATCGATTAGGGGACTCTCGCATATTCTCTGGACCGGGAAAACCATTGATCCAAGCAGCACCGCCCGCAATGCAGTTTTCTACGGAGACAAAGCAATCGATCGATCTCCTTGTGGCACCGGCACCTCCGCCCGAATGGCACAGTGGCATGCAAAAGGCTGGCTAAAACCAGGTCAGGACTTCATCCACGAAAGCTTTATCGGCTCCAAATTCACTGGAAGAATTGAAGAGGAAACCGAAATCGCAGGCAAACCAGCCATGATTCCAAGTATCGAAGGCTGGGCTATGGTGACAGGTTACAACACCATTTTCCTCGACGACGAAGATCCGTATGTACATGGATTCCAAGTGATTTAAATTGTACGAAGTACAATGTACCAAGTACAAAGACATGCAGATGGCTCGCCTACTTAGTACTTTGTACGTGGTACTTGATACAACAATAAATGAAACCAACCCTTATCATCGGCGGCGGAATCGTCGGTTTATTTTCAGCATATTTTCTTCAGAAAGAAGGAATCGAAGTTCAGGTCATCGATCAGACTGACATGCAGGACAATTGCTCCACCGGAAATGCAGGCATGATCACTCCCAGCCATATTATTCCTTTGGCAGCACCCGGCATGATCAGCAAGGGAATTTCCTGGATGTTCTCTTCCAAAAGTCCCTTTTACATCCAGCCTCGCTTAGATTATAAGTTGGCAAAGTGGTGTCTGCTGTTTTTCAAAGCAACCAGTGAAACTCAGGTTAAGAAGAGTATTCCTTACCTCAATCATATCACTTTGCTCAGCAAATCACTCTATGTTGATTTTCAATTGGAGCATCCTGAATCGGCCGTGGCTCTCTCCAAGAAAGGTTTGATGATGGTCTATCAGACCGAAGCCGTAGAAAAAGAGGAGATAGAATTGGCTCATCTGGCAAAAAATTATAGCCTGGAGGCGGAAGTATTGACGCCTGCTGATATCCGAAATTTGGAGCCAAACCTGGAGGTAAAAGCACGCGGTGCAATTTTTTTCCCCGGAGATTCTCATTTGGATCCGGGAGCTTTGTATTCTTTTCTCAGAAAGTATCTCGAGGAAAAAGGCGTCAAGTTTCTACCAAATACGCAGGTTTTGGGTTTTGAAAAATCAGGAAACAAAGTCAATGCTGTCCTCACAGACAAAGGAAAAATCGAAGCCGATAAAGTCCTGCTTTGCGGAGGTGCCTGGTCGGCAGAACTGGCGCAGGAACTTGGGTTTTCGCTTCCGCTTATGGGTGGAAAAGGCTATAGTTTCATTCAGGATAATCAACCCACAATCAGCCTTCCAACTATTTTGACTGAGCGAAAAGTGGCAGTAAGTCCATACGGATCCTTTGTTCGTTTTGGCGGAACCCTGGAAATCGCCGGAACCAATCAAAAAGTAAACATGAATCGGGTCAAAGGGATTTTTGAATCCATCAATCAATATTACCCTGATTTTCAGGCAAAATTTCCGCAGGAAAACCAAGTCTGGAAAGGGTTGAGACCGTGCTCACCGGATGGTTTGCCCTATATCGGTTTTGCTCCCGGATATGAAAATGTCCTGGTAGGCGCAGGTCATGCGATGCTCGGGGTCACGATGGCTCCGGCTACTGGAAAACTACTCGCAGAACTCCATCAGAAAAAGAAAACCTCGATGGATATACAGGGATTTGAAGTGGGGAGGTATAATTAGAAAATAATGTAAAGATTCTTTTCTAACTGTAAGCGAAATTTCCTTTTGGTAACGAGCTGGAAGACCGAAGCAATCCAAAAACAAAACACCTTCTGGATTTTCAATTGCTAAAGAAACCATTGGTAAGATTGCGGGTACACAAATTTATTCAAGCCCCATTAATCTTTCAATTTCAGCTTTTTGTATAAAATCGCCTTCTCTAAGTTGGTCCTTAGCCTATATTAAAGCTGAAAACTCAAACCAATATGAAAGATTCTAGTTTAGATAACGCAGCCAAACTTTTGATCCGACTCGGTGCCGGTGGAATGATGCTCACACATGGCATTCCTAAAATCGGAAGGTTGTTTGGAGAAGGTCCGGTTAAATTTGCAGATCCGTTTGGATTGGGACCTGAGATTTCACTTTCGTTGGCGATTATTGCAGAAGTGATCTGTGCTATTTTGGTAATGGTTGGATTTAAGACAAGAATAGCGACCATTCCATTAATGCTCACGATGCTAACCGCAGCTTTTTATGCGCATTGGAATGATCCCTTTGGCAAAAAAGAACTTCCCCTTCTATTCTGTCTCGTCTTTTTAGCGATTTTGGTAATGGGTCCTGGAAAATATGCCCTGGATTCCTTGAAAAAGAGAAAGTAAAAGCCAATTCAGGCTTTTACCAAGGTTTCGATGTCAAACTTTTTCATCTTCATAAAAGCCTCAACCACTCTTTGGGATCTCTGAGGATCACTCATCAGCTGACCCAAAATGGCCGGGACTATTTGCCAGGAAACGCCGAATTCATCTTTCAGCCAACCACATTGGCCTTCGCTTCCACCTTTGGAAAGCTCTGACCAAAAATGATCTATTTCATCCTGATTATCGCATTCCACTACCAATGAAACCGCCTCGTTGAAAGTAAATGCATGAGGCATGCTACTTTCCATTGCGGCAAATACTTGTCCGTTCAGCGTAAACTGGGCATGATTGATTTTCCCAGCCTGATCACCTTGGTCTTCGCCATATCGAGATGCAAATCGCAACGCTGAGTTTTCAAAAATGGAAGTGTATTGTTCAATTGCTTTTTCAGCTTTCCCAAAATTTGACCCCGTAAACATCAGGGCCGGAATAAATTTCTGTGAAACTCCCTCCGGCTTATCCACCGTCAATTGCCAGGAAACGCCAAATCGATCCTGGATCCAGCCATATCGGGCACTCCAGGGATATTGATCAAGCGGCATCAAAGCCGATCCTCCCTCACTCAATTTTTCCCAAACCAACTCAATCTCTTCGGTCGATTCCATGATTGTGTAAAAAGAAATAGAAGGATTAAAATGAAATCCCGGACCGCCGTTGAGGCACATGAACTTTTGCCCAACCGACTCAAAAGCCGTCACCATTGGGTTTTCTGAAGTGATTTTTGAGTTTGGGAAAATTGAAACATAAAAATCAGCAGCCTCTTTCGCTTTTCCATCGAACCAAAGGCAAGGATAAATAGGATGAATCATGGGTTTGAATTTAGGTACGATCAGGACTCACAAAGTGATTTTAATCGGTCAAGCGCTTTTGGCCAGGTAGTTTCGAAATACCCTTTAAATTCCTCATTAGAGTCGAGGTCTACTTTTAAAAGGGTCATCCCGTCTTTATCCTGAAAAGTATAATTTTCAAAAGCCCCCGCCCAACCTGCAACCGAAGGTCCGGAAGTAACTTCTACGCCATTTTCAACCAATCCTAAATGCTTTATGGAAACAAATTTCGCAGGAATATTCTCTTCAATTCGGCTGACCATTCCCATTTCTCCATTTTCGCCCGGGCCTATAAAAAGAATTTTCGAGCCTTTTTCCCATGATCCTTTATAGTAAGATCCTGCAGAGAATTCCGAAGTCCAGTCCCGATAAGATTTGTCATCCAGCATCTTTTGATAGACTTTTTCGGGAGAAGCCTTAATCAAAACCTTAAAGGTCATTTTATCGATTTTCATCAATGACTCCGCGTAAGCTTTAAAATTATTCAAAATCGCCTGCCAACCTTGTTGCTGCAATTCAAGCGAATTTTGAGTTTCCGCGTCAAACGATTCAGTTACGAAAGTCGAGTCGCCTTTATCCTCAAACTTTATTTCTGCTTTTCTCCCGTCGTCCATGAGATAGGAAATAAGTTGATGCTCCTCTACTTTCTGATAGGTTCCGGTAAAGTCGAATCCCATCTTACCGTCAACAGACTCCATTCTGGAAAGAAACTTCCCTCCCGGTCTCAAATCGTTTTCAGCACGAGGCGTATGCCAATCCGAAGAGGCATTATTCCATTTTGTAATATGTTCAGGCTTGGTCCAAAACTCCCAAACTTTGTGTACTGGAGCCTGGATGGATGCGGTGACGGTCAGAATTGTAGCTGGATTAGTCATAGCTTTCAAAAATTTTAGTGTCAAAATATAAATTTAAGAAAATTTACAAGTGATTGAAAATCTATTGGTTGGCTTGTAGGGGGAGAAAAAAAAATCGTGTTTAAGAAGTTTATGTGGAAATGAAACTCCAGGACTTTAAAGAATAGGAGCCCGAAACTGAGCTTAAAGTAACAATTGGACTTTTGGAATTGGGTTTCTCTGATTTTTAGGCATAAAAAAAACCAGCCATTTCTGACTGGTTTTCGGTGTAGCGGGAACAGGACTGTTTTACATTATTGATTTTTAACATCTTATACCCTAAGGAGGACAAATCGGGGGACAGGTTCATTTTGAACCGAAAATTTCAAACTCATTTGAATTGATTTTAATCCAGTCTTGGATTCTTCGGACAAAATCAAGGTTTATGACCTGTAAAAGAAGGTTGAATTTTGAATGATATTTTTTTTTTTGCTGTTTTGAACCCAAAATCTCTTGAATTTGATCTACGAAATTCAGAAATAGAACAATCATTTACCCAGCTTTGGAAATTTAAATTCTTTTGAATTAATTCGAATTTCAACCTCGAACAATTCGTACGGTACGAAGTGTGCGAGGCGTACGAACCGTACGAGTAAAGCTTCCAACTTTTTGCTATTTGACAATCTTTCTATAGTGCAAAACCACCAACTGAATGTTTTGCGCTTCATCCCATTTGTTCATACACTACCCTTACAAAAGAACTTCCAAATTTAATTTCGGGTAAATTCTCATTTAGTCTCTCAAAATTTAAATTTACTTGAATTGAAACTTATCTTACTCTTTCGAAGAAAATCTGAAGCTTGAAAAACACCGTTCAAGTTGAATTCTCCGCTCTCAATCTGAGATTATTCTTTTTGACGTAATTAAAAACCAATTTAAAATTTTGATACTCAAATTTGTTCATTAAATGACTCCCAAAAATTCTCTTATTCATGGTTAAGACTCTAGTTATTAAATTATGTGTTTTTTTTCTATTTGTAATTTGGGGGTGTTCAAATCAAAGCTCAATCCAACAGACTGATATCTCTGATTGGAGTTCTATTGATAGTCTCAGCCGAAATACTACCGTTCATTTTATGATGTGGCAAGGTTCGCCTGCCGTCAATAAGTACATCAATTCTTACCTGATTCCTGAAGTAAAAAAGCGATTTAACATCGACCTGCAAATATCCGGAGGCCAAGGGCCAGAAATCGTCCAACTCCTCATGGGCGAAAAGCAGGCAGATGTACGTTCGGGTCAGGTGGATATGGTCTGGATCAATGGCGAGACTTTTTTCCAACTCCGACAGATCGATGGCCTTTGGGGGCCTTTTGCAGATCAGCTCCCCAATGCAAGATACATCGATTTCGATGATCCTTACATCGGGATTGACTTTCAACAACCTATCAATGGGATGGAAGCCCCGTGGGGAAATACCCAATTTGCCTTGGTTTACGACAGTATCAAACTCCCAAACCCACCGCGAACCCTAGATGAACTGAGTCAATTTGTAAAAAACAGTCCGGGTACATTTACCATCTCCAATGACTTCAGCGGAATGAGCATGCTCAAATCCATGCTTGCCGAACTCGGAGGCTCACCGACTAGTCTCAACGGCCCATTTGAGGAACAAAAATATCAGACGCTCTCCACCCAACTCTGGGATTGGATCAATTCCCATAACCCCTATTTCTGGAAAAAAGGGGAAACTTTCCCCCGGGAACATACTAAAATGGACCAAATGTTTGCCTCTGGAGAATTGTTGATTTCCTATGGATTCAATGAGGGAGGCATAGAAGACAAGGTTATTCAAGGGCTTTTTCCAACTTCCACCCGTGGCTATGCCTGGAAAAATGGAACCGTTCACAACTCCAACTACCTCGGCATCACCTACAATTCCCCAAATCGTACCGGAGCACTTCAGGTAATCAATTTCATGCTTTCTCCCGAAGCCCAACTGGTCAAAATGGATGTCAACGGAATGAACTCCAACACGGTCTTGGAGATCGACCGATTACCTGAGGAGTGGAGAGAAAAATTCGAACAAGCCACACAGCGGCAGTATGGGCCAACAATGAAATCGCTAGCCCCTTATTCCATTCAGGAACCTGCCCCGGAGTACATGCTTCGCTTATTTGAAGATTTTAGAAAAAACGTCATTGAAAAGTAAACCCACTTTCGGACTTCTTTTTTTCTTCCTTTTGGGACTCCTGCCCTTTGTGGCAGCGCTGATTTATGCCCTATTGTATAGCCTGGGCATCGTTGGGATCTTGAGCGAAGGAGCCAGCATCTCCTATTGGCGGCAGGTGTTTCAGTCCGGCGAACTCATCGGATCTTTCCTTTACAGTGCCCTGTTGGCTGGAATAGGTGTGGCGCTTTCTGTGAGCTTGGCATTGCTCGTCAGCATGGGACTTCGGACTTCACTTCAGCATCGGTTTTGGAGTCTGCTGATTTACTTCCCCTTGGCGATTCCCGGCATGGTGGCCAGCTTTCTATCGATTCAGTTGCTTTCTAAAGCGGGGTTTTTCTCCCGAATATCCATGAAAATGGGATGGATTGATTCTTTACAGCAATTTCCCGATTGGATCAATGACAGCTATGGAATTGGGATCATCTTGACTTTTGTACTGATTGTTTCTCCATTTTTCGTGATTCTGTTTTCGAATGTGTATCAAAACGAACGGGTCTCCGAACTTTCCACCTTGGCCTATTCGCTAGGTGCGCGTAGCAATCAGGTATTTTGGAAGGTTACTTTGCCCATACTGTTTTCCAAAACCAAACGAATCATGATCCTGTACTTCATTTTTCTCTTGGGCTCCTATGAAATTCCGCTGGTGCTCGGACAAGAATCCCCGCAGATGCTATCGGTTTTGATCATCCGGGAATTGAAGCAGTTTGACTTGAAGCTGATCCCGGAGGGCTATGTAATTGCGGTAGCCTACACGGTGGTGATTGCTGTTTCGGCTTTGCTGGTATTCCGTAGAAGGGAGGTTCAGGTACATGAGTAACATCAAGCGTTTAGCTCTTTTCTTTTTAGGCCTTGGGATCCTGTTTCCATTTGCCTACTTGGCATTCCTGTCGTTTTCGGGTGCGTGGTTTTTTCCGGAGGTATTGCCTGGGTATTTCGGGTTGAAAAACTGGAAAGAAATTCTCTCGACCGAATCAGACATGGGGTTCAGTTTCTTTTCCTCCTTAGGCATTTCCCTTCTGGTTGCCACTTTGGGCACGGGTACGGGATTCATCTGGAGTAAATCTATTGCCTACCACGCTCAAAAAGAATCTTGGCTGGTTTTGGCTTATTTCCCTTACATGCTCTCTCCCGTCGTATTAGCCGCTTGTCTCAATTTCTTTTTCCTGAAGTCCGGATTGTCCGGAACTTGGCAGGGAGTGGTGTTGGGGCAATATCTGGTTGCTTTTCCCTATTCGGTCATCTTCTTTCAGGCCTTTTGGAATCACCGGACGCGTCAGTTTGAGCAGCTGGTGCTTACCTTGGGAGGCTCCTCCAATCAGGCATTTGTCCAAGTGCTGTTACCTTTGGCTAAGGGGATGATTCTGGTCTGTTTTTTTCAGACTTTTTTGATTTCCTGGTTTGAGTATGGGCTCACCGCGCTGATTGGTGTGGGAAAAGTTCAAACATTAACCGTCAAGGTCTTTTTATATATTAAGGAAGCCAATTTCTATTACGGAGCAATTGCCTGTTGCCTGTTGGTCTGGCCGCCTGTCATATTATTGTATCTGAATAAACGATTTGTCTATAACCGACTGGTGTGATGTTTCTTGAAGTCAAACAGCTCTCTAAATCTTTCCAAAAAGACCTGATCGTGGACAGGCTTTCCCTGTCCTTGGATCAACACCGCACCCTGAGCATCTTGGGGAGATCCGGCTGTGGCAAAACCACTTTGCTCAAACTGATTGCCGGCTTGGAGACTGCCGATCAGGGAAGTATCTGGGTGAATGGAGAGGAAATGTCTGGTAAAACTCCCGCAGAGCGAAAAATTGTCTACCTCTATCAGGAAGATTTGCTATTCCCGCATCTGACCGTGCGTGGAAATATCGGTTTTGGACTGAAGCTTCAAAAAGTTGCCCCCTCCCAGATCGCCGAGCAGGTGGACCTCATGATCGAGCGACTTGAACTCCAAGGCCAAGGAGACAAAATGCCCCAACAGCTCTCCGGTGGGCAGCGGCAGCGGGTGTCTTTTGGTAGGGCAATCATTACCAATCCGCGGCTACTGCTTCTGGATGAACCGTTTGGAAGTCTGGATGTGGGTACCCGCCAACGCATGCAGGAGCTGTTTAAAGAACTGGCAGCTATTTATGGGATTACTTCGCTTTTTGTCACCCATGATCTCAAAGAGGCGATTCTCATGGGGGATGATATTGGCCTGATGAAAAAAGGCAGCCTACAAATCTATTCGGACAAGCAAGATTTTCTACTCGACCCGCAGACCGGGGTCCGATCGGAAATCGAGTTTTGGGAATCCTTGTTAAAACCTAACTATTGATATGCACGCAAAGAAAAAAGTATGGATCGACACAGATCTGTCGGTGGGAATGATCAGACATCGCCGTCCGGGTTATTGTGATGTGGATGACGGCTATGCGGTCCTTCAGCTGATAAAATCCGACCAAATCGAAATCACCGGTATCAGCGCAGTGTTTGGAAATACGATCCTTGACAATGCCTATATGCTCTGCAACCAAATGAACCGGGATTTTGCAGGTGGCCAATACGGGGTCTTCAAGGGTGCAGGAGAAGCTATACAGCTCACCAATGTTCAAACCAATGATGCGGTAGAAGCCATGGCGGCGTCCTTGAGAAAAGAAAAAATGCATATCATGGCGATTGGCCCCGCTACTAATGTGGGACTGCTTTTGCTCATTTATCCGGAGCTGGCAGGTCAAATTTTGGAAGTAGTCCTGGTCGCAGGCAGGAGAAAAGAAACCGATTACTTTTCCATCGGTAATCAGGGCAGAAGGGCGCAGGATCTCAATTTCGACTTGGACAATGAGGCATTTCGCATCATGTTCGAAGCGAAGGTTCCTGTTACACTTTGTCCCTTTGAGATCTCAAGCAAAGTGTGGATTACCGAAGAATACCTCAAAAATCTGGATGAATTGGACCCAGCTAGCAAATGGCTTGCATCGGAATCCCGTCCTTGGCTTGGCCAATGGATCGAGCAGGGAGCCACAGGCTTCAATCCCTTTGATGTCCTGGCCTCCCACTACCTGATTGCGCCGGATGACATCATCTACGAGCCGCTATTTGCAACCATGGAAATCCACATCGATGATACCCTGCTGGACAATCCACGAAGACAATTCAAATCCTACTTGTTGTGCCGGGATTTTGGGCAGTACCCGGTCAGGTATTGTCATGATGTGGTCCCAGACTATCATCAGCGCCTCCTTCAAACCTTCCAATAATCCATGTATAAACTTTCCCTAGATAGCTCATCCGTAGCCGAATTTCTCCTCGAAAAAAATTGGCTTTTCCCCCAGGAAGCAGTAAAGTCCACCGAAGTGCCGGGTGCTGGAAATATGAATTTCACCATTCGCGTCATCACCAACCAGCGGTCTTTCATCCTCAAGCAAAGCCGGCCATATGTTGAGAAATACCCCCAAGTGCCTGCTCCGGCTGATCGCGTGCTGCGTGAGGGAGAATTTTACAAGCTTACTGCCCATATCCCGGCATTGGCAGCACGAACTCCCAAACTTCTCGGGATAGACGAGGAGCAGTCCATCCTTCAGTTGGAAGACCTTGGAGTTGGTTCGGATTTCACGGGTATGTATGCAGGGAAAAAGAACCTTACAATCGAAGAAGTAACCGAATTGGTGGATTTTGCAGTTTCCTTACACGACTCCTTTCAAGACCTCCCCTCCGAGAAACGAATTACCAATCGGGAAATGCGAAAACTCAATCACGAGCATATTTTCCACTATCCCTTTGTCGAGGAAAACGGCATGAATCTCGATAAGGTCCTTCCCGGATTGGAAAAAAGTGCCGCAGTATATCGCCAGGATGCCATGCTGAAGCAACGTGTCGAAGGATTGGGGGAGCTGTATCTCGCTGATGGGCCTTGCCTGCTTCATGGGGATTATTTCCCTGGAAGCTGGCTGCAGACTCCTCAGGGCATTCGAATCATTGATCCTGAGTTTTGTTTTTTTGGTTCAAGGGAATTTGAGTTGGGAGTGATGCTGGGGCACTTACAGTTGAGTGCTCAGCCTAAAGAAATTCAAGATTATGCTTTGGCTTATTACCTCCAAAAGTCAGGCGTAGATCAGGTACTGGTCAAAAAGTTTGCCGCCGTGGAAGTGCTGCGCCGATTGATCGGCTTAGCTCAATTACCCCTGAGTTTAAACATTCAGGAGAGAATTTCACTTATGCAAAAAGCTTCTCTGACTCTTACTTCGTAACTCGGTAAAACATTCAGCTCATGGAAAAAGACTTTGACCATTTCGAACGGATTTACTGGGTTTTTACCCAGCTCTGCAATGACCAATGCATCCACTGCTACAATAACAGCGGACCAAAAGGTGAAAAAATGACGGAGGAGGATTGCTTGGCCATCATCGATAATCTTCCTGATCGCCTGGAGAGGCTCACCCTGAGTGGAGGAGAACCTCTGGCGGAAAAGAAAAAATTATATCGGATTTTGGATGGGCTGAAGGAAAAATACCAAAACCGACTCTACATCGCTTTGCAGTTCAATGGTGACTTGCTTACCCCGGAGATATTACAGACCCTGATCGAAAAAGGTGTGGACCGATTTTCCATTGCCAGTATTGACCGATACCATAAGAATGAAGGCACGCGAAAGCAGGAACTTTCCACATTGTTTGAATCCTTTGGAATCCGGTACATGCAAGGTCAGCCCGTGCTGAGCAAGTCTGATCTCTACAGCCAAACCCGGGATGAATTGACCTACTCTTTCTTCGGAGCTACCGAAGACATGTGGCTTGGGGGCAATTGGGCAAGAGGGCGTGCTATGGAGCACGACATTTGGAAAAAAGACGGGACCCATAATTTTTGCAAGATTCCATCTGGAGCAATCGCTTTTCTGGGAAATCCAGAGGCCGATATGGTACAGGAAATCTCCATTCAGCTCTGGAAAGTCAACCCTTGCTGCCCCGGAACCAAAGATCCGTTGGGAGATGCGAGAAAAGAAAAAGTCGCCACAATCCTAAAGCGGGTCGCCGATTCTCCTGTCATGAAAAAGCTCAATGAGGGAGATATTTTCGGAATCGGAGAAAGTATGGGCATTTCTGCAGAATATGGAAGGGAACGCTCCGAATCTTTGCAAAATGTCTGTCTTTGGTGCGATGAATTTTTCACCAAACATTTTGATATAGCCACATTAACCGCTAAAAATTCCAAAGTTTAGTAATACTCCCGACATCCAACCAAAATTCTTTTTTCGTTTATTCCTCCATGCTGGTCAGACGCTCAATAGTCATGATTTATTCCCTTGGGCCGAATCGGCAGGCAAGGGAAAAACGTGTCTTTGGGAAAGGAAATCATCATGCATCGGTAGTTCTTTTTGATCGCTTAGAAGGACAAATACAGACGGTTGTTAAAAAAACCGGCTTGCCAGCGGTGGTGATTTACGATCATGAACAGCCCGGAACCACTTTTGGGGAGCGCTATGCGGCAGCATTCAGGCAGCTCTTCTCACTCGGATATGATCAGGTAATCTCTGTCGGGAATGATATTCCCGCACTCAGCGAACGCCACATTCTTCAGGCACAACAGGGTTTACAAAGTAACGAGTCAGTTCTTGGACCGTCTCGGGATGGAGGAGACTACCTAATAGCATTGTCAAAATCGGATTTTGAGGAAAAACCCTTTGCCGCTTTACCCTGGAGAACCGACCGGCTACACGAGTCCTTGCTCCAGTATTTTTTTAAGCTCCGCTCAGTTCTTTGCCTGGAATATCTCGTGGATATTGATTCTGCTGAGTCCTTGGCTTATTCGGTCACCCAGAACTTAGACCATGCGGTTAAAAAATTCCTTAAATCCCTCCTTAAAAGCCTAACAAAAATTGAGTTTTATGGAGGTGTTAATTTTTACAGACTTTCCATTTTACATTTTGGCCTTCGAAGGGGACCACCGCTAAGCGTGGTTTGAATGGATTGATGCCTATCTCCTAAGCCAATCCAAGTGGATGATGCCGCACGGACTTTATGAAAATCCTTCACCCAAATAACCTGGGTGTGATGGAACACGCATTTAATATCCAGCTTCATCCACATTTTTAATTCATTCGGATTCAGAAACCCTTTGATTTCTAATCCTTCTATCAACTATTAATCAATTTGTATGAAACTATTAATTACCTGGATTCTGGTCCTGGTGACTGGTGCTGTTTTTGCACAAGGAATCACAGTCAATGGAACAGTGGTCGATACCCAAGGTCTCCCAATTCCTGGAGCTACCGTGTCAGAGATGGGTACACGTAATATCAGCATCACGGATGCGGACGGAAAGTTTACATTTCGCTCAGAAAAGGTCCCTTTCACGCTTGGCGTTAGTTTTATTGGTTTTCAAACCTACCTGGTTGAGGTTACTTCCTCAACCAGTCTTTCTCAAATCATTCTAGCTGAAGCCACCTCAGAACTCAACGAGGTCCTAGTCACCGCACTGGGAATCGAGCGAGATCGGCAGTCGCTGACCTCTGCTGTATCTGTGTTAGACAATCGCGCGCTTAGCGATGTGCCGCAGACCAATGTGATCAATTCCCTTGCAGGGCAGGTGGCGGGAGTGCAGGTGACAAATGGTTCATCAGGCGTAGGCTCTTCTTCAAGAATTATCATTCGGGGGGAAAATTCCCTCTCTGGTAATAATGAGGCCCTCATCGTTGTGGATGGGGTGCCGATTCAAAACAACCTCATTGCATCGGTGCTATTCAACGACGGAGCAAATATTCAGGAAGTTGACTATGGCAATGGGGCGGCTGACCTTAGCCCGGATGATATCGAATCGATCACTATATTAAAGGGACCCGGTTCGGCAGCGCTCTATGGTACCCGTGGTGCCAATGGTGTAGTCTTGATCACAACCAAAAAAGGCAGGAAAAACAATGGTTTGGGTGTAACGACCAGTTCTACTGTGACTTTTGAAGATCTGCTTACGCTTCCCGATTATCAGAACGAATACGGGGGAGGAACCAATGGCAATTATGCCTTTCAGAATGGAATCGGAGCAGGGATTAACGACGGAGGAATCAGTAGTTTTGGTCCCCGATTGGATCAGGGACAGCTCATTGCCCAGTTTGACAGCCCCTCCGTAGATATCAATGGAAACCCGGTCAGGGCAGGAGACGTGCTAAGCAGAACATTCCCCAATGGCACCTTTACTCCTATTACTCCGACACCCTGGATTTCGAGACCTAACAATATCCGGGACTTTTTTAGAACAGGAGTCACTTCTCAACAGGCCATTGCATTAAGTGCAGGAGATGAAAAAGGAGGATTTCGGGCAGGCTACACCAATTTCAGAAATCAGGGGATTTTACCCAATACTGATCTGATGCGAGATGGGCTTTCTCTAAGTCTGGATCGTCAGCTTACCGACAGATTGCGCTTCCATTTGTTTTCCAATTACGTCAACAGCCGAAGTAATAACCGCCCAAACCTGGGCTATGGCTATGAGAACGTGATGTATGGATTCAACTGGACCGGAAGAAACTTCAACATCGCTTCATTGAGGGATTACTGGCAAGCTGGTCAGGAAGGCATTCAGCATTATGATTTTAATTACCTCTGGACAACCAATCCTTACCTGACACTTTTCGAAAACACCAACGGATTTGATAAAAACCGTTTCCTGGGAAATGCCTCCGCAACATATGAATTCACGGATAAGCTAAGCTTGAGAGTCCGCATGGGAACGGATATTTTTGATGACAAACGTACCTTTCGCAGGGCATTCAGCACCAATAGAAGGGTGTTTGGTGGATATAGGGAAGATCAGATCCGCTTCTCGGAAATTAACACTGACTTTTTGTTCTCTTATGCAGATCAGGTGGGTAGTCAGTGGACCTACAGCATTTCGGCAGGTGGCAACAGGATGAATCAGGAAATTTCCAATGCTTATACCGAAGCCAATCAGCTGGCACTTCCCGGCATTTTTAACTTGGAAAACTCTCGGGTACCCCTTCGTGGAGCTTCCCAAGAATTCTCCAAACGGATCAATTCCCTTTATTCTTTTGGAAACTTAGCATTCAAAGATCAGCTCTTTTTTGAATTAACCTTCCGAAATGATTGGTCCTCGACCCTGCCTGCTTCCAATAATTCTTTCGCCTATTATTCCGGTGGCGTGAATTATGTGCTTTCAGAGGCACTTCGTTTGCCAAATAAGTGGTCCTATGCAGCCATCCGTTTCAATGCCGCCAGTGTGGGCAATGACACAGACCCATATCAGCTAAATAATACCTTCCAGTTTAATCAGAACTATGGTTCCTTTATCCGGGTGACCAACCGGTCAGTTCTGAATAATCCACAATTAAAGCCTGAACGGCTTAATGCACTGGAGGCTGGGTTGAATTTAGGCTGGTTTAGAAATCGCGTCACACTCGATGTCTCTGCTTACCAGAATACATCCATCAACCAAATCATCGGAAGGCCGATTTCTACGACATCGGGATTCAGCAACCGAATCGAAAATGGCGGCGAAGTGAGAACCCGCGGTTTGGAAGCGGCCCTCTCCGGGTCGGTAATTGACAGAAAGGATTTGGAATGGACCATAGGGGTTAATTTCTCGACCTATCGAAGTGTGGTGACTCAGCTTCCTGAGGGAGTGACCCAATATGTGACCGGAGAGGCTAGCGTATTTGCCGGTTCTGGAGGTTCAAATACTGTCTTTTACATCGCCAGGGAAAATGGACGCATTGGAGACATGTACGGATCAGGGTTTAGAATGGTAGAAGGGCAGACGCTATTTGGTGCCAATGGACTTCCTATTCAAGACGGAACGCTTCGGTTGTTGGGTAATTACAATCCGGATTTCTTCCTGGGTTTAACCAATCAGTTAAGTTTTAGAAGGCTTCAAATCGGAATGGTTTGGGATTGGAGACAGGGAGGAACGATCGTCAGCCGTACCCGGGCTTTGGGATCCACCTCCGGGGTATTGAAAGAAACTTTGGAAGGAAAGGAGACCGGTATCATTGGGCAGGGAGTAGTGAATAGAGGAACTGCTGAAAGTCCACAATATGTCCCAAATACTACTGTCGTTTCCGCATCCAGCTTTTACAACAATTTCTTTGATCGGGGCAATGAAGCCAGTGCACTTTACGATGCCAGCTACCTCAAATTACGTCAAGTCAGCATCTATTATTCGCTGCCTGAGGCCTGGATTTCACGAATTGGATTCGAACAGGTCAAAGTAGGTGTGGTAGGAAGCAACTTGTTGTTGTTCACCGAAAACCCTCACTTTGACCCCGAACTCAATGCCATGCAGGGTCAACGATTAACCTATGGCGTAGAGGATATGTCCTATCCTTCTACCCGAAGCTTTGGATTCAGCATCAAAACCGAATTTTAACATGAACAAGACCTATATCAATCGAATCACGTTTTCCTTTCTGCTTGTTTTCCTCCTTTTGGCTGGATCTTGCACAGAAGGTTTTGAAGAGATCAATGAAAACCCCAATGCACCAGAACAGATTGGCCCCTCCTTTCTGCTCTCCAATGTAATTTCTGTTGCGGCAGATAAAAACACCTACGATCAGGGATTTCGACTGGCTAACTACCTGGCCCAGTTTGCAGCCAGTGTAGAGTTTGAGCGCATTGATCGATACGAGATGGGTAGCAATGCCCAATATTGGAACGGCACCTACCGTCTAATCAATGATCTGGAAAGCATCAAAAAGAGTCCCGGAACCAACGAAGCTTATCAGGCCGTAGCTGATATTCTTCGTGCGTACCTTTTTTCCCAGCTTACCGATATGTGGGGAGATGTACCTTATAAAGATGCGCTGAAAGCTGGTGAAGGTAATTTTGCTCCGGCCTATGATACACAGGAATTTATCTATACCGATCCGCAGCAGGGTATTCTAGCTACACTTCGCAAAGCCAATGAAACGCTCTCTACAACCAATGCGCGGATTCAGGGGGATATGATGTTTGCAAATGATCTGGAAAAATGGAGAAGATTTGCCAATTCCCTTCGATTCAGACTCCTGTTGAGAATCAGCAAACGCCTTTCTGATTTCTCCGAAATGCAGCAGTTGGCTGATTCAGGGGATATGATGCGGGGAAATGCTGACAATGCCGTAGTGCCTTATCTCGTTTCAGCCCCCAACCAATGGCCCATGTCCCAGGCAGCTTTGGGACTTTATCAGGAGCACCGAATGACCCTGACAGTGGATTCTGTGCTGCGACTTTGGAATGATCCTCGGCAAAATGTTTTGTACAAACCCACTGCAGCAAGTGTCACCGCAGGTAATCCTCAATTCAAGGGATTACAAAATGGACTCAATCGCGAAACTATTAATATGCAGGCTATCAATCTGAATGATATTTCCCTTTTCGGAGGGATCTTTCGAGATGTCCCCAATGGTGTAGATGGCCAATTTATGCAATTTTCGGAATTACAGTTTTCCTTGGCTGAGGCTGTAGAGCGCGGCTACATCCAAGGCAATGCCAAAGAAAATTATGAAGCAGGGATAAGGGCCCATTTTCAATACCTCAGAGTGGAATTACCTCCTACTTATCTCAGCCAGATCTCGATAGCATTGAATGGGGATAAGAATATGGAGAAAATATTAACCCAGAAATGGCTTTCTTTAATTAACAACGGGCATGAGGCGTGGTTTCAAGTCAGGAGAACGGGCATACCGTCACTCAAACCTGGTCCTGACAATCTGAATGAAGGAAGATATCCGGTGCGATATTTTTATCCGGAATCTGAGCAGGCCGTCAATCGAGAAAATTATCAGGAAGCAGTTGCCCGAATGGGAGACGATGATATCAATACAAAAGTATGGTGGGAAAAGTAACGGATCCTAGAATTCCCGGAAGGCCGAGAATTTATTTCATTTACAATGCAAATTCAGGTAAGCTCTATGCTTACCTGGATATGTTGCATAAGGTGCTGTCGCCAAAGACTTATCCCTGTCAACTCTGTGATATCACCTACGGAGTGACCAAAATCAGGCCCGAGTGGAAGGATTTCCGTGAAAAGAGCAAGTTAAACATGATCTTTCTTCACAAGGATGAATGGGAAATGGCCTTCCCTCAAACTCCCATCGCTTTACCGGCAGTTGTTTTGGAAAAAGGCAATGAATTCGAAACCCTTTTGGGGCCCGAAGATTGGGAGAACTTGACATTAGGCGATTTGATTTTCAAGCTGGAGTGCCTTGAACAACGTCTAATTGGATCTTGAATGAACCCTTCAAAAATCTAAAATATTGGAACAAACCTTCTATTCCGTTCCAAAAAATAATTGAATGACTTGCCAAAGTCTTGTAGTGTCAGAAAGCTAAACCCAATTTCAAATCTCTTACTTCAAATTATTGGCAGCAAATCTACTTTGAAGCCAAAATATAGTTCCTACAACTTGGGCAAAACTCCAGTTGAGTCTGGAATTGCTTACCCAGCAAAATGGATCTCCTGCTTTCCAAAGAAATAGGAAAACTAATGAATGCTAAAACTATAAATTTCGACAATGAAAATTGACGCAATTCTTAGTATTGCGTCAATAATTATGACGCAATTCTTTTTATTACGTCATTTTTATCCTATTTTTGTCGCGATACAAATGGGATGAATGATGGAAAATCGAGATGAGCTACAACTGATTAAAGAAATAATCGCATCATCATCTGGTGGCTTAGGAATAGAACAACTCCTTAGGTTGCTCCCATTTCAAATTGAAAAGAGAGCACTTCAAAGACGACTAAAAAGCCTCAGAGAAAAGAATCTGATTCTAATAAAAGGAGAAGCTCGATCCACAAAGTATTATACAAATGTCCCTGAACAAACTCAGAATTCTGGAACGATAAAATCAGAAGAGGAGCTACAATCTACCATTCCCCTTTCACAAGAAGGCAAAGACGTTTGGGCCTTGGTCTCACGTCCTGTAGCAAAACGAAAACCTGTCGGATACGAACGAAGTTTCTTGGAAAATTACCGTCCCAACATCGACAGCTTTCTCAGCAAAGAAGAAAAACAAAAATTGGCTGAATGGGGAAATACTAGGAATGGAGAACAGCCAGCCGGGACCTATGCGAGAGAAATATTAAATCGCCTTTTGATCGACCTTTCTTGGAATTCAAGCAGACTGGAAGGGAACACCTATTCCTTGTTGGATACAGAGCTGTTAATCCATAACGGAAAAACCCCCTCGAACAAATCCCCCATGGAAACTCAGATGATTCTCAACCACAAAGAGGCTATCGAGTTTTTGGTAGAATCGTCTGATGAGGTGGGCTTCAATCGCCATACTTTTCTCAATCTCCATGCCCTGCTTTCAAACAACCTGTTGCCTAATCCGGCTGCATCAGGTAGACTTAGAACATTTGGCGTGGGAATCACCAATTCGGTATTTACTCCGTTGGGAATTCCACAACTCATCGAAGAATCTTTTGACCTACTACTGTCAAAGGCAAGCCAAATCCAAAATCCATTTGAGCAGGCTTTTTTTGTTTTGGTTCAGCTTCCCTACTTGCAACCTTTTGATGACGTTAATAAGCGAGTATCAAGATTGGCTGCCAATATTCCGCTAAACCGACACAATCTTGCTCCCCTTTCCTTTATAGATGTTCCGGAAGAAAGCTATGTCAAAGGAATGCTTGGCATCTATGAATTAAATCGTATCGAGTTATTCAAAGATGTTTTTCTATGGGCTTATGAACGGTCAGCTTTGAGGTATGCAGCAATTCGTCAATCCCTTGGGGAGCCAGATCCTTTCCGAATGAAATTCCGGGAAGAAATACGTGCGATCGTCAGCCAAATCGTGAGGAATGCATTTAATAAAGAAGCTGCATCCCAGGTAATAAAATCTGAAGTCAAAAAATTACCAGAACCAGACCAATCCAAGTTCGCTGAAGTAGTAGAAACAGAACTACTTGGACTTCATGAAGGAAATTTTGTCCGCTATCGAATTAAGCCATCTGAATTTACTGCCTGGAGAATGAAATGGGATTTCTAGAAAAATTCGATCAATTAGAAACCGATACCACCTAAATTATCATTCCAACCTGCTTAATTCTTGCTCTCATAATTCTCAAAAACCTGAAAAAAAATAAAAAGGGGACAAATAGGGGGACAGACCTGGGGACAATTCGAATCAAATGGAATTGATTTGAATTTACAAACACTCCAAAAAAGGGTATAAAAAACAAAAAGTTGACCGTAAAACGATCAACTAATTATTTAGTAGCGGGAACAGGACTCTTCTAACTTACTGTTTTTAAGCTATTTATATCAATAGTGGGACAAATTCGGGGACAGGTTCATTTTGTGTCCAAAAATTTAAATTCATTTGAATTGAATTTTGTCTAACCCTTGGTTTAATTGCAAAAATCAAGGTTTGTCGGACGTATGAGGGGTTTGGGTTTTGAATGATATTTTTTTCTATTTGATGTTAATAACAAAAAACGTCCAAGGCTTCAGCTAGGCTAATCATAAATCGAATCTTCATTTTTTATTCGAAATTTAAATTCATTTGAATTGATTTTAATTTCAGCCCTCGAATAATTCGTACTGTACGAGGTGTGCGAAGTGTACGAACCGTACGAATTAAGCCTTTTTTCTTTTTGCGGTTTGAGAATCTTTCTTTGTGGCAAAAACACCACTGGTTGTTTTTGCGCTTCACCAATCACTTTGTGCACAATCTGTGTTTACAAAGTAAATTCCAAAGTTTCCACTGAGGTATAATTCATGAAAAGGCTATGAAGCAGGATTTTTATGAAAAGTGGCTGCTCTCTCTTTTCAAGAAAGGTTCCTATAAATTAAATTTTAATATCCAAAATCTTTATTTCTTCTACTATCTTGGAATAGATCAGTTTATAATTCATTACTGAGTATCAACAGTGGATGGCCTTCCAAGACACGATTGGGTTACTTATCTATGTCTTTTAGTGTCTCAGTTGAAAAGTCAAACTCAATTTTCAAATGATTTGATCCGATAGCCCAATCCAACCGGAAAAATTAATCATTTCCAGTTGGCTAATTTAGATCGATGCCACGGAGAAAGAACAAAAAAAGGATTTCTCTATTTGAGGGAATATGTAAACTGTTCAATTTTTAGAAGACAATTCTACTAAACTCAATCTAATGTCAACCTCATAATTTTCCACCCATCAATTACATTAAGAAACTGCCATGCTCCTTTCCCCTTCAAATCCGGTAGCTCAACCCTTTCTTTGGCAATCCAAATCGAATTATTCGGGGCTTTTTTAATAATCCAACTGGAATCTGACTTCAAGTTGATCAAGGAGGATTCCCATTTGTCATTTTGCTGAAACTGCGTCTCCCGGTTCAAACTTTCGTCTCCATTATAAACCGAAATCACTTTCAAATCGGAATTAAACAGGACCGAAGGCAGACGCTTATTGTAAATGATCACTTCTTTGGTCGCTGGCTCATTTTGAATAATCCATTCAGTCACTCGATGGGTATCATTGGTCAAACCCGGATTTTGGCTCATAAAATAGGTGGACATGCCCGTCAGTCCCATCGTGAAAATAAAAGCAGAAATCACGGCACGATCCCCTCTACGGATATCAACCTTTTGCATGGCAGCTAGTAGAGACGCTGTGATAAACCAGATGAAGTAAAACTTGAAATTCAGTGAGATCTTAGGGTCTATGACGGGCAAAGAGACCAAAGCAATCAGCAAAAGCACATGAAATCCCAACTGCCATCTCTCCCATGCTTTTTGCTGTGAGTCTGTAAGCTTTTCCCAATAGTAAATCGCTCCAATGGCCAACCCGGAATACAAGGGCAAAATATAAAGTACTAGTTTAGACTGGCTGAGTGAGAAAAACAGCAAGGGTAAAAGCACCCACACCACCAGCAAAGCACCTTGACTTTTGAATTCAGCACGTTTGAGTGGAATCTTTCTTAGCAAGATCAATATCCATGGGAAAGCTGTTCCCAGCAAAACCACTCCATAAAACCAGAATGGTTGTCCGCGGTGGAAGGTATCTGTGGCAAAACGATCTATAGTATGCTTGAACAAGAAGTAATTGAGAAAGCGGTCATCTTCCAAATACAGGAATATAAACCAACTAAGCCCAATTCCCAGCATCAGTATTATTCCAGCCAAATGAATTTTGAATGACCCCATTCTCTGCTTCATCACAAGTCCTTGATAGCCAAAGATCAAAAACGGCACAATAAGCACCACTGGGCCTTTGGTCAGAAAACCAATTCCAAGAAAAGCGAAGCATAGAATTAGTTTCCACTGTTTTTTATACTCCAAAAAATCAAACCAGAAATACAAAGCGGCCAATACAAAAAGTGTTAAAAATGTATCCGTAGTTAGTGCTCTACTTCCAATAATCAGGGCTGGAAATGACGCATACAACATGGCTGAAAGAAAGGCAGGATTGGATCGCTTGAAGAATAATAAAGCAAGCTTATACACAAGCCATATCTGAAGAAGCACTGAAATCTGCAATAAAAACCTAGCCGAAAAAGGAGAAATCCCCAGGACCTTATAGCTCAAGGCAGTTAGCCAATAAGTCACCGGCGGCTTATGGTAATGGTAGATCCCCATGAGTTGGGGATGGAGCCAATCCCCTGATTGCACCATTTCTTTTGAGATTTGGGAATAGCGGGCTTCACTGGATTCGGTTACAGACCAGGCTCCTAAGTTGAAAAACAAAACCATGCCGACGAAAACTAATAACAAGACCATTCTCATGTTTTTGATCCGGTCGAGGAAACTCACTTTTTCTTCATTTGCTGATCCAAAATGGATCATTAGATTTCTCACATATACTAAAATTCCAAATGCCTGACCAATAAAAAGCACAGAGTCTTTTCTAAGTATCGCATAGGATGCGATGAAGACCGCCCCTACCAAACTAATGTACCAAAAGCTCAAAGGGAAGTAGGATTTTTTGCTTCGCTCTGAATCGAGCCACTGTACCACAAACCTGGTCGTGAAAACTACTTGACCCAGTGTCCCCCAAGTGAGCAGCATTCCACTGATCTCCGGATTGTGAACCAAACTGCGGAAGTCATAGTGCGCATGTAAAACCAGATACCCCAGAAACAACAAAGGAAGAAACATAAAACTCCAGCGAATCCATTTTGGAAAAAGTTGCCAGGAATTTTGAATTTTAAGGTTTTGGATGTAAATAAAATACCCTACTAATTGACCGCCAACGATCACCAGATCCTGGCGAAATGTCCCATAAACCAATAGTAGAAAGGAAGCAACCAAACTGAGCTGCCAGAAAATCACTGGCGATAATACCTTCCCTGCTTTCTCAGACTTGACCAATTGAATCAGAAATCGGGCAGAAAATAACCCCTGGGCTAGAAAACCAACGCCCAATAGCATCCAGCTATTCATTGATTCCCACTTTTTGACTTGTGATCGAACTCTCAGAAATAGTACTGGCTACCTGTCGGTTCTTCAACCATCGAATCGCTATCGTATCCAGCAGTGGTGATAAAAGTCGATTCCATACATTAAACTTGGATTTACCCGTGATTCTAGGATAATGTTTAATTGGGATTTCTATCACTTTTTTGCCTTGAATCAGTGTCAATGCAGGAAAGAACCGATGCATTCCTTTGAAAAAAGGCATGTTTAAAGCCACGGACCTACGCATGATTTTTAGTGGACATCCTGAATCATGTACCCCATCGTGCAGCATGGAATCCCGAAACCAATTGGCAAACGTCGAAGACAATTTCTTCACCGCACTATCCTTGCGCCCTGCTCTCCTGCCCGTCACCAGATCGTAATCTGGAATCATCGCTTCCAGTTTGAGAAAGTCCATGGGGTCAGTCTGCAAATCAGCATCAATATAGCCTACCCATTTACTCCTGGATTTCTCAAATCCTGCCCGAATTGCAGCACTTAATCCTGCATTTTTCTCAAAAGAAATAAAATCAACATGCTCGTAGTAAGCAGCAGCTTTTCTGATTTCGCTCAAGCTATTGTCGGTCGAGCCGTCATTGACCAATAATAAAAGAACTTCGAATTTTGACTGATTGATATATTCCTCAAAAGCTGGCAAAATCCTTTCTATCCCATCTTCTTCATTGAAAATGGGGATGACTATAGTGAGAACATTCACTTCTTCTTTCACGATAAAATCAGCTTAAAACTTATAACTATACCCTACCCGAAACACCTGCGTCTCATAATAATCGGCGCTAGTATAGCTGAAGTCATTTCCTTCAATAGTCTTATTGATCACCATAGTATTCAGCAAATCAGTGGCGTTGAAAAACAACTCCCCGTTTCCTTCCTGGATCACTTTTTTCAATCCCATGTCAAGGCTAAATCTTCCTTGAATCGTTCCCTGAGGAATAATATCCGGAGCCAAATAAATGGCTGTCAATTGCCCGGTGAAATTCTCCATAAACTTGAATTTCGAATTCCACTTTGCATTGCCAGAGAAAATCTCCTGTTTGTCAGCTTTAAAAGCATGTGGTTCTGGATAGAGATTCTGTACTGTAAATGCATCAATCTGATTATGATATCCATTAAGATTTAGGTCAAAAGAATACCAATCATTTACATCCTGATCCCAGATCAATTCCAAGCCGGTATTGTAGCTTTTAGCAGCATTTTGGAAGATGGCGTAGATTAATTTGCTGTCTCCATAAGTGGTTGAAATCCGAGTGATCGTCCCATCGACCTGTCGGTGATAAGCAGCCGAATACAGTGACCCGGTCCTCCAACCTGTTTTCCATCCCAATTCGTAAGAATTGGTAAACTGGGGTTTCAAGGCAGGATTACCCACCTTGATAATCTCCGCATCATCATACTTGGGGAAGATCCTGATATCCACTTCATTTGGCCGATCTACTCTTCTGTTGTAGGATGCTGTAATCTTATTCATCCCGTTGATTTTGTAAGAAAATCGGGTATTGGGAAAAGGCTGAAAGTAATTGTACCCATCACTTTTGTAGGTCGGATGATTTGGATCCACAATATATTTCAGCTTCATGTATTCCAATCTCAGCCCTATTTCGGCTTCCAGTTTTTTCGACTCAAAAACATAATTACCATAAACAGCAGGTATGGTTTCCTTGTAAGTTGCTGCTCCACCTGCCAGTGAATCTATCGGAGAGTTTTCGCCTGGGAAAAACTGCATGTTGGTCGGAATCCAACGTCTCCTAAATTTCATTCCAGTTTCCAGCCTGCCAAATTTTGTGGGCTTCACATAGTCAAGCGTGACATCCACCACATTCTCATCCGAAAGCAATTTGAAAGCATCTTCCCCTGTAGAACCAGGTAAAATATTGGTGAAGAAATACTGCTCGTCTTCTCGGTGAAATGTATAATTTAATCCTGTCGAAAGACTGTGCCCCGGATCGGTGAAATTATGTTTGAAAGCTGCCGTAGCCATCACGGTGGTCTTGAGCTCATCTTCTAAAAACTGCCAAAGCCGTAATCGCTCCGAAAAATCTTTGTTGAAAAACGGCTGATCCCCTCTGTCAATGATCTTTTCACTTCCAAAAAGCCCTGAAACACTCAGGGTATTTGATTCATCAATCGCCCAATCCATCCCTGCACGGGCAGTCAAAAAATTGGTATCTCTGTTTCGCTTGAGTTGCTGATTGATGACAGTTCCGTCATTATAAGTTCGGGTTACGTACTCATTTTTATTCAAGGTCTGCGTATAGAGATTATCTGCCGAAAGGAAGAAATTCACATCCTTCTTGCGATAATTCAGAGAAATCGAAGGATTGATTTTTGGTGTGCCTTGATATTGAGGTCTTATGCCAGGCAGGTTAGCCTGTTTCTCCCATAGTGCTCCAACTCCCAGCGCCAGACCAACTTTCCCGTTGAACCCTGCCATCTTTTCTTTTTTTAGAATAATATTGATAATGCCTGCATTACCATTGGAGTCAAACTTTGCAGAGGGATTATTGATGATCTCGATTCGCTCCACAGCGGAGGATGGAAGGTTATCCAAACCAGTTTGATTGCCGAATCCAGTCAAAGCAGTCTGCTTGCCATCAATCAAAACTGCTACGCGGTCATTGCCTCGGATCTGAATTTTACCATCCTGGACGGTGACACCAGGAAGATTGGACATAGCCTGAAGAACGGAGCCTCCACTCTGGCTAATATTCTGACCTAAATCATAGGTTTTTTTATCCATTTTGGCACTTACAGCTTCTGCCTGCCCTACTACCTCCACAGCAATCAAATCCTGGAAAGATGCAGTCATCTCGATCTCACCCAGATTGAGAAATGCAGAACTTGATCCCACGAAAATCTCCTTGCTCACTGTCTCAAACCCGATGAAACTCGCTTCCATTTCGTAGTCTCCCGGAGCTACATCAACCAAGGTAAAGAGACCAGATTCATCGGTTATAGCACCAGTTATAAAACTGGTATCGTTAACTGTTTTTAGGACTACGTTAACATAGGACAAGCCTTCCTGAAAGGTTTTATCCATGATTTTACCTGATACTTTCACTTTTGTCTCCTGCGCCAAAAGCAACTGTGAAACCAATAAAATAGGAATCAGTAAATAGTTTTTAATCTTCATTGCCGGCTTCTATCGCTTTCTTTTCGATTAGTTTTCCATTGATATCAAATACCAACTCCCACTCTTCCTCGCCTTTTTCGACTGCCAATTCATAGACGCTTCCATTGGCTTTTTCAGAAATCTCGGCTTCCTCGATTTCGTATCCGGCAAAATCCCCGGCTAAGGCCTGCTTGATCGCTTCAGGTAAATCGGCCTTTTTAATTTCGTGCTCAGTTTCTTGCCAGGTGCCATCAGTTAAAAAATTGGCTGAGTAATCTTTTCCGTCCAATTTGAATTCAGCTTCCCATTCGGTAGTAGACTCCATGTCCCAGCTTACTTTTTTTGCAGCATAGAATTTCTGTGAAAAGGCTGTTTTCACAGCTTCAGGTATTTCTTCGTCCGAATGCTCCTGGGCACAGGCTCCTGTCGAAAGCATTACGCTTACTGATAAAATCGTGAGGTACTTTTTCATTTGACCTTTGGGTTAAGTAAAAATGATTACCCAAAAGTCACAGGAGATTTAGAAGACATTTAGAATTTCCCGAAGCGTATAGAAAAAATATGGAAATGATCCAAAAAATCGTAGCTGATCTCCCAGCCAT
This sequence comes from Algoriphagus sp., assembly GCA_029945945.1. Classification (GTDB taxonomy): domain Bacteria; phylum Bacteroidota; class Bacteroidia; order Cytophagales; family Cyclobacteriaceae; genus Algoriphagus. The sequence continues at coordinate 346,674 of JAQSDM010000012.1, forward strand.
TTTGTTTGCAGATCTCTTTCACGATGGCAAGGCCCAACCCACTGTTGGTAGTCTCGGTGGTAGATATGGAAAATCGCTTGAAAAGAGACTCCTCTTTCAGTCGTTCCAAGCCTGAATTCAGAAATGAAATTCCATTTTCGCCAATCCTAACAATAATATGGCTTGAAACTGGACTATGACGGATAGCATTGGAAAGCAAGTTATTTACCAGGGTTTCCGCCAAAAAACGACTACTTGTTAATCTCGCTTTTCCACTAATTTCTTTGTTATATGTCAATTTTCGCTCTGAAATATAATCCTGAAGCAGCTCTTCACTTTTCTCGACTTTCTCAACAAAATCTATTTCAGAAATATCAGAAAATTTACTGCTGTCTATTCGTGCCAACAGAAGTAAATTCTTGTTTACCCTAGTAAGCCTGGCCAGAGGAATCTGTATGGCATTTACCAGTTCTGATTGCGCGGCACTGAGTTTTTCATCCTGAAAAAGTATGTCCAATTTGGATTTCAGCAACGCAATTGGAGTTTGCAATTCATGTGAAGCATTTGCCACAAAGGCTTTCTGCTGGTTATACGCGTTAACATTTTCAGCAATCAACTTACTGATGGTTTGATTCAGTTCTTCAAATTCCTCGATATCACTCGTTTCAAATTCCACCCCTTTACTTAAGCTCAAATCAAAGATTTTCAACTTCTTAAGTATATTATCGAACGGTTCCCAGACACTTTTAGAAATCTTACGGTTGAGTTGGATAAACCCAAAAACCAGAAGTCCATAGAGTAAAACAGCCACCAGACCAATCGCAAAAATAGTCTCATAGGCTTCCTCCACGTTGGTTTCAATATTCAATAAATAGGGCTTTTTATCAATCTCAATCACCGTCTGCAAACCACGAAATCGATCCGATTCCTGCTCATATTCATTGTACTTCGTCACTTCATATATGCTATCTGGCCTGGCTATATTTTCTGTTATCGGCATGATGGACGAACTTGGTTGCAAGGTATTCCAAGTGTTCAAAACCGTCTCCAGGTCTCTTCCTGACACATGCGCCTGCTCGAATCTGTTTTCTATCCGCTCCATGATGATTTCATGGTTTTCATCAATTTCAGTCACCCAAATCCAATCCACCACCCAGAAATAAATTGGGATGCTTACCAGCAAAATGATCATCGCATAGATCGTAAATGCCTTAAAAGGTTTATCGAGCAGTTTGGTCATATTTCCCACTTATAGCCTGTTCCGTAGATTGTTTTGAGGTAGCCACCATACCCATGCTCATTCAGCTTTTTCTTTAGGTTTTTCACATGGGCATAGATGAAGTCATGACTATCAAACATATCCGCCAAATCCCCGGAAAGATGCTCTGCTAAGGCACTTTTTGATAAAACCCTGTTTTTATTACCAATAAAGAACAATAATAAATCATATTCCTTTTTGGTTAAAAGAATGTGATCCCCTTCTATTTGAACAGTTTTTGAAAGTAAATCTATTTTTATTTCATTTTGGACTATCAGGTTGGAGGGATTAAATTGTTTCCTGCGAATCACAGAGTGAATTCTCGCAGCCAATTCCGAGTGGTGAAATGGTTTGGCCAAGTAATCATCCGCGCCGATATTCAAACCTTTAATCTTGTCCTCCAAGGTGTTTTTGGCTGAAATGATAATCACTCCATCCTGCTTGTTCTGACTGCGCAGATGCTCCAGAATAGCAAATCCATCCCCTCCCGGCAGCATTAGGTCCAGCAAAATGCAATCGTATTGATACAGACTCACTTTTTCTTTAGCTGTCACAAAATCACTAGCTGTTTCACAGCGGTAATTTTCACCGGAGAGATACTGTATAATATCACTTGCCAACTCTTTTTCGTCCTCAATAACCAAGATTTTCATCGTTTCAAATTAAGCCTTCAATTTGGAAGGAATTTAGAATATGCTATGGCAAGTATGTGAAAAGAAGAAATTATTGTTTATAGTTTGACTTCTAAGATCTGGGCATTGACCCCTACCCTCATCGAGTTCTTACTTGTTTATTGTTGGGGACTATTTTATGTCAAAATTTCCAATGGCGTTAAATCATTATTTTTTATCCTTGGGATATTAAGTTCATTTCCATTCTTTTTTAACTTTACTTTAGCCTTTAATCATGAGAAAATCAGCTGCCATTTTTCTCCTTACGTGCTTTGGACTGTATCACCTGGGATTTTTTGCGGTGCAGTTCCTTATGCCTATGGCAATACATCAACATTGGGAAAATCAGATTTGGGAAAATGACGAAGACTTTCTTGAGGGTAAACTGATCCGAATTCCTTTTGCCATGCCGTATGGACAGAATCAGGAAAACTTTCAAACGGTGAATTTCCAAATGGAAATTGAGGGAAAAATGAACCGAGTAATAAAACAACGGTATTTTGAAGATCACCTAGAGGTAGTCGTGGTGAAGGATGAGCTCCAAACGAAACTTAATGAACAGGTGAAACTCTGGATAGTTTCTCTCGCATCTGATCAGGGAGATTTTGAGGGTCCGCCTTTACAGAAAGTACTTTTAAAATCTTTCGTAAAAGACTTTGTCCTACGCATTCACGATTTCTCCTTTGCACCAAAACTTTCCGAAATATTAATCCGGCATTCTTCTCCTTTTTTAATCACCATTCCGATGGGAATCAAGGATATCATACTGCTTCCTCCCCAAGGACTCCAGTTGTCCTGAATCTTTTTTTCGGGGAAATAATCCCTGAATTTTTCCCATCAATTATGACTTCTTTCTATGAAATACAAGTATTATATCTACTTGCTTATGGGCTTTTGCTTGCTCTCAAACCATGCATTTGCGCAGCAAGACACTGTTAAAACGCTTACTCTCGAAGAGATTAAAATCCAGAATTTCCGACTTCAAAACCCGGTCACCAGTCTTCCGTCGACGCATGGATTGATGGTAGTCGGGGGAAGGAAATCGGAAGTGATTTCCCTGAGTGGATTAGCTACGAATCTTGCAGAAAAGACAGGTCGAAGCCTGTTTGCAAAAATTCCCTCTGCCTTCATTTATGACATGGATGGTACCGGAAACCAAATCAACGTCTCTGTGAGGGGATTGGATGGGCATCGTAGTTGGGAATTCAATGTCAGACAAAATGGGGTCATGATCAATACAGATATCTATGGATATCCTGCCAGCCATTATTCCATGCCCATGGAAGCAGTGGAACGGATCGAGCTGATTCGTGGAACTGCAGCGCTAAAGTATGGTCAGCAGTTTGGTGGGATGCTGAATTATGTGCTCAAAAAGCCCGATCCAATTAAAAAGTTCAGTCTTGAAAACATCAGTTCAGCAGGGTCTTTTGGACTGTTGTCCAACTACACTTCGGTGAGAGGCACTATTGGCAAGTTCAGCTACTTTGGGTACTATCAAAAGAGGAATTCCAACGGATATCGGGATGGAGGAAAATCCGAATCTGATGCCCAGCATGTGGAAATTTCCTATCAGATTAACGACCGCCTGAAAGCTAAAGCAGAACTGAGTCGGAGTATCTTTCTTTACCGAATTCCGGGTCCACTCACTGACGCCCAGTTTAAGGAGGATCCAACACAAGCCACCCGGTCACGCAATTATTACAGTCCTGAAATCTGGGTACCGGCATTGACACTGGAAGGCAGATTGGCAGCTAATACAAGTTTCAGTTTGGTGGGAAGCGGGATATTTGGTCAGAGAAGTTCAGTCACTTTTGATGCACTTGCAAACGTGCCCGACACCATCAATAGTGCAACTTCTGATTACGCTCCTAGAAATGTGGATATTGATAATTACCATACCCGGACTTTTGAGGCTAGAATTTTACATGGATATACATTAGGTTCTGTTAAAAATGATCTCTCCATTTCAGTTCGATATTTCAATAATTCCTTTGATCGCAGGCAAAGGGGTAAAGGGACGACTGGCACTGACTACGACCTGTCTGTTGTAGGAGATTTTCCCAGAGATATCAACTTGAAAAGTCAAAGCATTGCAGCATCACTGGAAAACCAATTTCACTTAAATGACCGATTTTCAATTTCACCTGGATTACGGATAGAGAATGGAAGTTCAGCAATGAGCGGAACTATCAGTTATGTAGAATTGGAGCAGGTTCCGCAGGAGATAGAATATGATTTCGTGACTTTGGGGATCAACGCCAATTATCAGTTTTCGCCTTCCAATCGCCTCTATGCAGGAATTTCCCAAGCCAACAGACCGGTTCTGTTTCAGGATATAATTCCCGGAAATCCTCTAACTATAATCAACCCAAACCTTACCCACAGCTTTGGATACAATTCGGAAATAGGCTGGGAACTCAGCCCCAAGGAATCGATGCATTTAAACGCTACCCTGTTTTACACATTTATAGGCAACCGCATCGGCAGTATTTTAGTGGAGCAAGATGATTATACCCTGATTCAAAAAAGCAATATCGGAGACAGCGGAACGGCCGGGGTTGAGCTCCTTTGGGATTGGGAATTCTTGAAAAAAGATCACTTTGCACTCTCATTCTATACCTCATCAAGTTGGATGCGGGCTCGATATCTCAATGGCTTAGTGGCCGGATCGGAAGGAAATGAAGAAATTGAAGGGAATTATGTAGAGGCTGTTCCTGAGTGGATCAGCAGAAACGGGCTAACCGCTTCCTATGGTTCTTTACAATTGGCTCTACAGCATCAGTTTGTAAGCGAATCTTTTTCCGACCCACTCAATACAAAAAGTCCACCTCCATCAGGTGCAGTGGGTTTGGTTCCTTCCTATCACATTTGGGATCTTCAGGGAATTTATACCTATGAAAACCTGACTTTGCGGGCAAGTTTTCAGAATATTTTCGACAACTCCTATTTCACAAAAAGACCTCAAATGTATCCGGGACCAGGCATATGGTCGTCTGATGGAAGAAGTTTGGTTATTTCTCTTGGTTTTAGAATCTGATCAATTCCACCTTCTTATATTATAATTCCTATCTTTGATTTGATGTTAAAGAGAAAGTGGATCATAGTGACAATGCTTTTAGCCCTGGCAATCATGCTAGGGCACAATATCTTTCCGCATCATCATCACGAGGAGAACAAAGAACTGGCTCAGCATCATCATTCAGATGATCATCATCATGATACTGATCATGAAAGTCCGAGTGAATCTCCCGACTTCGAACATTTATTTTCCGTACTCCAACACACAGGAAATGGAGTTACCTTTTTAACCAGTAATGACCTAAGTAAACTAGAGGAAGGTAAAATCATTTCATCCATCGATGGAGTAACTTGCACTTTATTTTCTCCCATTCCTTCATCAAGAATCGGTCAAAAATCACCCCCCTTCCGGCCAGTCTTCCGGAATTTTAAAAATTTCCTTCCCACAGGATTACGAGCACCCCCGGCTCGCATCGTTTAATTCCTTTTTGTTCTAAAGGTTACTCCCGCCATTTTTCTGTGGCTTGGTGATACCCTTATTTTATCAAATCAAAATCAAAAAACGATGAAAAATTCAATCTTACTATTTGCTATTGCGTCCTTGTTGGTTGCCGGTTGCGGTAATAAAAACACGGAAGATCACGCCCATGACGCTGAGGGAAATCATGTGGAAGAAGGAACTCACCAGCATGAAGATGGCGCTGTCCACGAAGACCATACAGATTCCGTAACTCAAGAGGAGTTTACTGCTCCTGCTGACAGTGCTGCCAAAGCAGCTGCTGAGCACGGTCATGAGCATAAAGTAGGCGAAAAGCATTAATCTTCCTGGTTTAAATTTCTCTTAAATGACAAGATCATCTTTACTGATGGTCTTGTTCATCTTTTCATGTTTGAGCTGTACTCAGACTTCTGTAGATGAGCAAGACCTTGGAGCAGAAGCAAGTGCCTTACAGCCGCTGGCTTACACCCTTTATTCCGATAAAACCGAACTCTTTGTAGAATTCCGTCCGCTGGTGGTGGGAAGCATTTCTTCCTTTGCTGCTCACTTTACACTCCTGGGGGAAAATTTTCTTCCTCTCACCGAAGGCAAAGTCACGGTTAGTTTGGTGGTTGGGGAAAAAGGTATCCGAGCGACTGCTGATTCTGCAAGCTCTCCCGGAATTTTCAGATTGGCACTCAATCCTAATACTGCCGGAACAGGCAAACTCATTTTTGATATTATCACTCCTCTTTATACAGATCAGATTGTGATCGATAATATCACCATCTACCCCGATGTGAATAATGCCCTGGAAAGACAACAACCTGAACCAACAGAAGGAGATTTAATTACTTATTTGAAGGAGCAAGCATGGAAAGTTGAGTTTGCCAACGCGCTTGTGGTACGCCAGGATTTTACTGATGTGATTAAAACACACGGGCAACTTCTGTCTGCTCCGGGAGATGAAAGGATGGTCACGGCCAATGCCGGCGGAACCGTGCAGTTTTCCGGCACCAAGACTTTGGTAGGTTCAGAGGTGAATTCCGGTACCGGCCTATTCATTATTTCTGGAGGCAATGTGACCGATGGAAATATTGATGCAGCCTATATAGAATCAAAAGCCAATTACGAAAAAGCGAAGTTGGATTTTGAACGGTCCAGTATTTTGGTCAAAGATCAGATCATTTCCCAGAAGGATTTTCTTCAAACGAAGTTAGCTTTTGAAAATGCCCAAACAGCCTTCAATACCATTGGCAAAAACTACACGGCCGGAGGACAGCGGATTTCATCTCCTATTAGTGGATTTGTAAAAAACATATTGGTAACAGAAGGCCAATATGTTGCAGCGGGGACTCCTTTGGCTGTCATTTCCAAAAACAAGAAACTTGTTCTTCAGGCAAATATTTCCCAGAAGTATTTCAATAAGCTCCCCTCCATCAATGCTGCCAATTTTCAGTTGGCGGGTGTGGAGACGGTTTTTGATACCAAGCAATTAAATGGGAAAGTCATTTCATATGGCAGGAGTACTTCTGCAAATGCGCCGTTTATTCCTATCACATTCGAAATCGACAACATCGGCGACTTGATTCCCGGATCAGCGGCGGAGGTTTACCTCAAATCAACTCCTTTTCCAAATTCGCTTGTTGTTCCTGCTTCTTCCTTAATGGAGGAACAAGGCAATTATTATGTATACGTACAGACAGCGGGTGAAAGCTTCCAAAAGAGAGAAGTGAAAATTGGTTTAAGTGACGGAATAAATGTTCAATTACTTTCCGGAGTATCCAAAGGAGAGCGGGTAGTATCCAAAGGTGCTTACCAAATCAAGCTTTCATCAGCATCAGGCGAATTGCCAGCCCACGGTCACGAACATTAATAATTCTCCAGATGCTCAATCGAATAATAAATTTTGCACTTAATAATCGACTTCTTATTGTTGTCGCTTCGGTGCTATTAGTTGTATTTGGATCCTATGTAGCTTCCCGAATGGAAGTTGACGTGTTTCCAGATCTGACTGCCCCCACTGTGGTTGTACTTACAGAAGCACATGGTATGGCTCCTGAAGAGGTGGAAAAACTAGTTACTTTTCCCATTGAAACTTCGGTCAACGGCGCAACAAATGTGAGAAGGGTTCGCAGCTCATCTTCTGCAGGCATATCAATCGTCTGGGTTGAGTTCGAATGGAACACGGACATTTTTAAGGCAAGACAAATCGTCAATGAAAAGGTTATTGCAGTAGGCGAAAAACTACCTGTTGGGGTCGGAAATCCTGTAATGGCTCCTCAGGCAAGCATCATGGGAGAAATCATGCTGATCAGCCTGACCGCCGATTCAACCGGACAAATGGATCTTCGAACCATTGCAGATTGGACTATCAGGCCAAGATTATTGGCAACGGGCGGTGTAGCTCAGGTCGTAGTAATCGGAGGCGAATACAAGCAATACCAGATTTTGGCCTCTCCTCAAAAGATGGAATTTTACCAAATCTCACTTTCGGAATTAATTGAAGCGAGCAAGGAGGCTAATGGAAACTCATCCGGGGGATTTATAAATGAATTTGGTAATGAATACATCGTCAAAGGTATCGGGAGAACTAATGAAGTCAATGAAATAGGGAAATCCATCATCAAAATGGTAGGTGGAAATCCTGTCAAGATTGAAGATGTCGCAGAGATCAAAATAGGACCCGCTCCTAAAATTGGTGACGGATCTCTGAAAGGTGAACCCGCCATAATCATGACAGTCATGAAACAGCCTGACACCAACACACTTGAATTAACTGATCAAATAGATAGCGCGTTGGCAGATATCCAGAGCAATTTACCTGGAGATATTCACATTAATACTCAAATATTCCGACAGGCAGATTTCATCAATGCCTCCATCAGCAATATTCAAAAAGTGTTGATCGAAGGGACCGTTTTTGTAATTATCATTCTGTTCCTGTTTTTAATGAACTGGAGGGCAACTGCTATTTCCCTGGTCGCAATACCGATTTCATTAATTGTCTCTATCCTGACACTTAAATGGCTCGGCTTTACCATCAACACCATGAGTCTGGGCGGAATGGCAATCGCAATCGGTGATTTGGTAGATGACGCAATCATCGATGTCGAAAATGTATTCAAGAGACTAAAAGAAAATGCCCGAAAACCACTGGAGGAACAACAAAACAAACTTAAAGTCATTTTCGATGCTTCTTTCGAAATCCGAACTTCAATCATCAATGCCACTTTTATAATTATTGTCGCTTTCATTCCTCTATTCTTCTTGTCAGGAATGGAAGGAAAACTTCTTGCTCCACTGGGGATTGCATTTATTGTTTCCCTTTTCGCCTCCCTGATCGTTTCCATTACCCTTACACCGGTTCTTTGCAGCTATTTGCTTACCAATGATAAAATGCTGGAAAAGCAACACAAAGAAAGTTGGCTGGTAGAACGACTTCAGATTGGGTATGTCGGACTTTTAGAAAAAGCTATACGCTGGAAAAAAGCCATGATAATGGGGTGCCTGGCATTATTTGCTCTCGCTATTCTTGCATTTACTCAATTAGGAAGGAGTTTTTTACCTGAATTTAATGAAGGTTCATTGGTAGTAAGCCTGGTCAGTTTACCGGGAATTTCTCTGGAAGAAAGTAATCAAATCGGCATAAGAATCGAAAAAGCATTGCTTACTGTTCCCGAAATAGACATTACGACCAGAAGAACAGGAAGAGCGGAGTTGGATGAACATGCACAAGGTGTAAATGCATCTGAAATTGATGCTCCCTTTACACTTGGTGACAGAAGGAGGGAAGAATTCATGGCTGATGTCAGAGCGAAAACAACTGGCATAGCAGGAGCAAATATCACTATAGGACAACCCATAGGTCACAGAATTGACCATATGTTATCAGGAACCCGTGCCAATATAGCCATCAAGATTTTTGGTAATGACCTTAATAAATTGTTCTCGCTTTCTAACCAAATCAAAAACGAGATTCAGAATGTAGAAGGATTGGTAGACTTGAGTGTGGAGCAACAAGTGGAAATTCCTCAAATCCAAATCAAACCTAAGCGAGACTTGCTTAACCATTATGGAATCACGATGGGTAAGTTTAATGAATTCGTGGATGTTGCTTTTGCAGGAGAAAAAGTCTCCGATATATATGAAAATGCAAGGACCTTTGACTTGATCGTTCGATTCAGTGAAGAAAATCGGAGTAAAATAGAAGATATCCGAAATGCATTGATTGACACCCAAAACGGACCAAAAATCCCACTTCATTACGTTGCTGATGTAGTCAGTACTAGCGGACCAAATACCATAAACAGAGAAAATGTAGAGCGAAAAACAGTCGTTTCAGCCAACGTAGCCGGAAGAGACCAAAAAAGTGTTGTTCAGGAAATTCAGAAAATCATCGGCGAAAAAGTAATCCTGCCTGAAGGCTATCATATCGAATATGGAGGACAGTTTGAAGCTGAAGCTGAAGCTTCACAAACCTTGCTTGCTACTTCATTACTATCCTTACTTGTGATATTCTTATTACTCTTTCAGGAATTCAAGAATGTAAAAATTTCGGGAATTATCCTGTTGAATTTACCACTTGCACTGATTGGAGGGATTTTTAGTATCTATTTCACGAGCGGGATTTTAAGTATTCCAGCCATCATAGGATTTATTACCCTTTTTGGTGTGGCTACGCGAAATGGAATTTTGTTGGTTTCACATTACCAAACTCTTCAGGCAGAAGGGATGGATCTTTATGAGACTATTATTCAGGGTTCCAAGGATCGATTAAGTCCAATATTAATGACTGCTTTGACTGCTGGCTTGGCTTTGATTCCTTTGGCTATCGCAGGTGATTTGCCTGGAAACGAGATTCAAAGTCCGATGGCCAAAGTAATTCTCGGAGGGCTGTTAACTTCAACACTACTCAATATATTCATCGTTCCAGCTGTCTATTTCATGGCTAACAGGAATGGAAAAGTTTAACTAAAGATAGAAATGAAACAAATAAGCTTGAAAAAAAAGGATTTGAAAGTCCTTTTAATTCATTATTCATTCCTGATGATTTTCGTGATGATTTTCACTTTATCTGGGAATGCTCAAACCAAAGTTGATTCAGTTCTGTCGTCGATTTCAGCAAACAATAAAACCATTCTTGCTAATGAGCAGTTTTGGGAGGCAGAAAAACTACAATTTAAGGTGGGTCTTTCCCCTTACAATCCAAAAGTTGACTATGACTACCTGAATGGTTCTCCTGCCACGGCAGGAAACCAAACAGAATTTGCAGTCACTCAGTCTTTTGATTTCCCGACTGCTTATGGTAAGAAAAAGCAATTATCCAACGATCAAATTGCGAAAGCAGAATTTCAACTGGTCGCGACCCGGCAAGAAATACTTCTCCAAGCAAGAAATGTCGCTTTAGAGCTGATTTATAGAAATAAATTACAAGAAGAGTTGATGATAAGAAAGCAAAATACTGAGAAATGGCTTTCAAATTTTCAAACCCGGCTCGATAAAGGCGATGGTAATATCCTTGATGTGAATAAAGCAAAACTCCAATTGATCCAAATCAATTCGGAGTTTCAGGAAAACATTTCTGCTATAAATCAGCTCAATCAGAAACTGACAGAGCTTAATGGAGGAATTTCAATCATCTTGACGGATACAGATTATCCACAACATCCAGAAATACCAAGTTTTGAGGCATTAGAAAATGAAATTGAAGCGGCAAACCCGGTTAGGAAGTATTTAGAGCAAGAAATAAATGTTGCCAAAAGTCAGGTTGTACTTAGTCGAGCTATGTCACTTCCGAGAATGGAAGCCGGTTATCGATACCAGTCTATTTTGGGCCAAACTTTCCAAGGACTTCATGTTGGAATGACCATACCCCTCTGGGAAAACAAAAACACAGTAAAAGTCAGACAAGCAAGTTTGGTCTCAAATGAATTAAATCTTCAGGAGCATAAAAATGAGCACTTCCACAAAACTCTTGGTCTTTATGAAAAATACACCAACTTGAAGATCACTCTCGATGAATACAAGACGCTTTTTGGATCATTAAATAATACTGAATTATTGGACAAGTCTTTGACTTTGGGTCAGATTTCAAGTATAGAGTACTTCCTGGAGATGGGATACTATTATGATGCGCTTCGTAATTATCTGAAAACTGAAAGAGATTATCACCAGACTGTTTCTGAGCTAAACAAATACAAATTGTGAACTGGTCTATAAATTATTGAACAGGAGCGAAATAGTCCTGGAAATTTAATTGAATCAATTTTTTTTCCGACTGTTATAATGGCATCGCCCAAATAGGAAAAATATTTACGATCACTTTTTAACTTGTATAATCAAATTGGATTTGGCAGAACTGATGAATTACGAAAGGTTAATAAACTCCTGAAAGTGATCTGGGAAAATAATGGTCTGCCTGATAAAAATTGTTGGAACTAATGACTCAAGCCGAGAAAAGCACTTGAATGTTTTGATTATAATCCATATTATTTGCTTCATATATTAGGATGGACACAACTTCTACTTTTGAGGATAAACTAATAAAACACAACCCCAATATTATTAAGTCAAATGAGTAAGGGTCGATTTGTTTTTGATTGATAACATTGACAGGATTATTCTGTAAATTTCACTAGTGAAAAAGCTGGTTTCCATATCGATAGCCCTTTTGGTTCTATTCTCTTCTATAGGAATGGCGAAGACAACCCATTTTTGCATGGGATACGCAATTAAAAGCGAAATCAGTTATTCACCAGGACATATAGATTGCGGGATGAAAATGGAAATGGAACATGAAGATGATGATTCTGATTCAACCCAAAATCCCAAATCCTGCTGCGAAAATATCACTGAACACCTTCAAGTGGATGATGAAGTCCAACTGAAAAAGCAGCATTTTTCAATTGATCCTTCCTTTGCCCAGGCATTCGTAGCAGTTTTTGTTTTTGGAGTTGAACTGGTTGAAATTGATCAGCCTGAGTATGCACTTTATACCACTCCCCCCCTCCTTCAGGACTATCCTGTTCTGTACCAGAGTTTCCTGATTTAATTCCGAAGTTGGCAGGATTTCCTGCCATCATTTGATCAAAACCCAAAGTGGGTTTATGAACTAATTACTTGGTTAAATTTTTGGAATAATGCTTAACAAAATCATTAAATATTTTCTGGAAAATAAACTGGTTACAGTTTTATTCCTCTTGTTGATTATTGGATGGGGAATTATAACCGCACCTTTCAACTGGTCGGTTAAATTTCTTCCCCGAGATCCTGTACCGGTAGATGCAATTCCGGATATCGGAGAAAATCAGCAAATCGTTTTTACCGAATGGATGGGAAGGTCGCCGCAGGACGTAGAAGATCAAATCACTTACCCGCTAACCACTTCCCTTCTTGGACTTCCGGGGGTAAAAAGTATTAGGTCCAGTTCAGCTTTCGGTTTTTCCAGTATCTACATCATCTTCGAAGAGGATGTAGAGTTCTATTGGAGCCGGTCAAGAGTGCTTGAAAAACTTAATTCTCTTTCAGCAGGACTCCTGCCTGAAAAAGTCCAACCCAAACTCGGTCCAGATGCTACCGCTTTGGGCCAGGTGTATTGGTACACCCTTGAAGGACGTGATCCGGATGGAAACCCAACCGGAGGTTGGGATCTTCACGAGTTGCGCACAGTTCAGGATTATTATGTTCGCTATTCTTTGGCCACAGTTCAGGGAGTATCAGAAATTGCATCAGTTGGAGGATATGTAAAGGAATATCAGGTAGATGTGGACCCGGCAGCACTCAAAGCTAATGGAGTCACCCTAATGGATGTAATGGATGCAGTCCGTAAATCCAACTTAGATGTTTCCGCAAATACCATTGAAGTCAACAGAGTGGATTATTTCATCCGTGGGCTTGGATATGTGGAAGAACTTGCTGATTTGGACAAAGCTGTTGTAAAAGTCACCAACAATGTTCCAATCCGAATCCAGGATGTTGCAAGGGTCAATATCGGACCTCAAACCCGGAACATGTCAGGAATACTGGATAAATCAGGTGCTGAGGCTGTGGGCGGAGTGGTGATTGCACGGTATGGAGACAATCCTCTAAAAGTAATAGAAGGCGTAAAGGCTGAAATCGAAAAAATTTCCGCGGGTCTCCCTTCCAAAACTCTTGCAGACGGAACTGTTTCCAAGATTACCATCGTGCCTTTTTACGATCGATCAGGGCTGATTTATGAAACGTTGGGAACACTTTACGAAGCAATCAACCAGCAAATTCTCATCACCATCCTTGTAATCATCGTGATGGTTTTTAACATTAGAGCCTCCCTGATGATCTCGGCTTTACTGCCTATGGCAGTGCTCATGTGTTTCATTTTTATGAAATACTTTAATGTAGATGCCAATATTGTAGCACTTTCAGGAATTGCGATTGCAATCGGAACAATGGTGGATTTGGGGATCATTCTAAATGAAAATATCCTACGTCACCTCGAAACGGCTCCAGGAAACCAGTCCAAACTGAAAACAGTTTATCTGGCAACAGCTGAAGTATCCGGAGCAATTATTACAGCAGTTAGTACCACAATCATCAGCTTTTTACCAGTCTTTACCTTAGAGGCCGCTGAGGGAAAATTGTTTGGTCCTCTGGCTTATACTAAAACTTTTGCCCTGGTTTCAGCAGTGATATTCACCTTGTTGATCATGCCGGCTTTTTCTCATTGGATCTTTTCGATCAAAAAGGCAAAGGGAGAAATCAGTCGTTACTTAAACTACATCCTTGTAATTTTGGGACTAATAATCGCATTGACGGTTTGGTCCTGGGCTGGCTGGGTCCTTTTCGGATACGGTATTGTGCACACAGCTGCATTTCATTTTCCAGAGAAAATCGAAACGCACAAGAACCTGTTGATAATCGTTGTGACCCTGTTTGCCGTAACATGGCTTTTGACTCAGCAATGGATGCCTTTAGGCGTTTCTGTCAGCACCTTTACCAACTTCATTTTCATCGCTCTGTTACTGGCCTTAGTTTTAGGCGGATTTACTTTATTTGTTCGCGTTTATCCGCATATCCTGATGTGGTGCCTTGCGAATAAAGCCAAGTTTTTGACTTTCCCATTCCTGGTTATCCTCCTCGGAGTAAGTGTTTGGCTGGGAGTTAATAAGGTTTTTGGAATCATCCCCAAATCCTTTGACTTGATAGGAGTCAATATTCGGACGACCGGATTATGGTCTGGTTTAAGCCACACTTTTCCAGGAATGGGTAAAGAATTCATGCCTTCTCTCAATGAAGGCTCTTTCCTCCTGATGCCAACTACAATGCCCCATTCAGGAATTCAGGAAAACAAAGAAGCCCTGCAAAAACTGGATATGTTGGTTGCATCTATTCCGGAAGTGGATATGGTAGTCGGCAAAGCCGGCAGGGCCGAAACGGCAATTGATCCTGCTCCGATGTCGATGTTTGAAAATACAATCAATTACAAGAGCGAGTATGCAGCTGATTTCAACGGCAAACGAACACGATTCAGGGTAAACAGGGATGGGAAATTCGAACTGAAGGACGGGACATTTTTTGATCCGGAAACAATGACTCCAAACCAAATCCGTGTTAGTGACTTGTTACCTGATCCAGATGGTGAATATTTCCGCCAGTGGAGATCTCAGATTAAGTCACCTGATGATATTTGGAATGAAATCCTTCAGGTGATCAACTTACCAGGGGTAACCTCATCTCCAAAGCTACAGCCGATTGAAACTCGACTTGTAATGCTACAAACGGGTATGAGGGCCCCGATGGGAATAAAAGTTTATGGACCTGATCTTCAAACCATTGAAAGCTTTGGTTTGGAGTTAGAGAAGTACCTGAAAGAAGTCCCTTCAGTCAAAAAAGAAGCCGTGTTTGCTGATCGAATTGTGGGTAAGCCTTACCTGGAGTTGGATATTGATCGCTATCAGATTTCCAGATATGGCTTGAATGTATCAGATGTCCAGGATTTTATTGAAACTGCCATTGGAGGTATGAAAGTGAGCACCACAGTTGAGGGTAGAGAACGCTTTCCTATTCGTGTCCGCTATGCAAGGGAATTTCGAGACGACCCCTACGCTATTGAAAATCTTCAGATTCCTACTCCGGTAGGTAATTATATACCGCTCGGACAATTGGCAACTATTACCTACCGGCCAGGTCCGGAAATGATCCGAGGGGAAAACAGTTTTCTGGTAGGTTATGTCCTTTTGGATAAAATGCCGGGTTTTGCAGAAGTAACTGTAGTAGAAGATGCTCAGCGCCTGTTACAGGAAAAGATTGATTCGGGGGAACTTAAGGTTCCAAACGGCGTCCGCTACGTTTTCTCGGGTTCCTATGAAAATCAAATACGAGCTGAAAAGCGACTTTCAATTGTTGTACCTCTTTCCTTAATTCTGATCTTCCTCATCCTGTTTTTTCAGTTCAAGGCTGTATCTACCACCTTGTTTGTTTTTACCGGAATTGCGATGGCATTTTCTGGCGGCTTCCTTATGATTTGGCTTTATGGTCAGGATTGGTTTATGAACTTTTCACTCTTTGAAACTAATCTGAGAGACCTTTTCCAAATGAAAGAATATAATCTGAGTGTTGCGGTTTGGGTAGGTTTTATTGCCCTTTTTGGCTTGGCAACTGATGACGGGGTGGTTGTTGCCTCCTATATGGACCAAAGTTTTAAGGAAAAGCAACCCAATTCAGTTCAATCAATCAGAGAAGCCGTCCTGGATGCCGGAAAAAGAAGAGTATTGCCTTGTATGATGACAACGGCAACCACCCTATTGGCTTTGATACCGGTTTTTACTTCTACCGGACGGGGATCCGATATTATGATTCCGATGGCTATACCTTCTCTTGGGGGAATGGTACTGGAAACAACCGCAGTGTTTATCGTTCCAACCCTGTATTGTTGGTGGGCAGAGCGAAAATTAAAATCAAACTCAAAAGTCTTCACGGGCACAAAAAACTTATAAAGTCATGAAAAAAAAGGCTTTAATCTTACTTGTTAGTATCATCCTCAGCTTTTCAATAAAAGCCCAAACCTTGGATGATTACCTCGTAATAGCAGCAGAAAACAATCCCGGATTGAAGGCCGCCTATGCCCAATATTTAGCAGCTTTAGAAAGATCCAAGCAGCCGGGTCTTCCTGATCCTCAGCTTCAGGTTGGGTTTTTCTTTAAACCCATGGAGCGGTTTATGGGAAATCAACAAGCGGATATTCAGCTAATGCAGATGTTTCCATGGTTTGGGATGCTTTCTACGCAGAAGGATGAAGCCAACAAAATGGCTCTGTCTCAGTATCAGCTTTTTTTGGACGAAGAAAATCAGTTACTCTTTCAAGTCAAGTCCACTTGGTATGAGCTTTTCAGACTGAATGAGGAAATCCGAATAAGCATTGAAAATCTCAAATATCTGGAAAAATATGAGCGACTTGCGTTGATCAAGTTTCAGGCGGCAACCCCCAATCCATCCGGATCATTTTCGTCCAATCCTGGTAATTCCTCCTCGAAACCCTCTCAGGCTGGCAATTCAACAGGCAACGCAGGAATGAATTCAATGGGGGGAAAGTCCACACAGTCTTCTGCTGCAAATTCAACCGGAGGCGGAATGACCTCAGGAGGTATGTCGAATCCTGGACCCGGGATGAGCGATGTACTTCAAATTCGAATTGAAAAGAATGAATTGGAAAACAACATTACCCAACTGAAAGCCAACCTTGAACCTTTGAAAATCAAGTTTAATCAGCTTCTCAACCGGGAAATACAGGAGGAAATAAAGCTCGCCGTAGTTATGGAACCTGCCAGTCTGGAACTTGAAAAAAGAGAGATTTTGGACAGTATCTGGAAAAACAATCCTATGCTGGCAATGTATGATGCCGAAATTGCAGCTTATGATTTGCAGGCCAAAATGGCCAAACTCGACGGGAGGCCTATGATGGGGGCCGGGTTGACATACATGCCATTCACATCACGATTGGAGGACGGAATGCTGATGGGCGGGGATGATATGTTCATGCCCATGGTAACCATGACTTTGCCAATTTACCGCAAAAAAACCCAGGCAAAAATCAAAGAGGCAGATTATCTAAAAGAAGCAGCATTTCATGAACGCCAAAAAACCGAAAACCTTTTGGCAATGGAATGGGCTACCGCTATTCGGGATTGGGAAGAAGCTGAACGAAAAATCCAACTCTATTCTGAACAAACCGAATTAGTCAATCAAAACCTTAATCTCTTGGTCACCGCCTATTCCAGCAGTGGTCAGGAATTTGAAGAGGTCCTGAGAGCCCAACAAAGGCTCCTTGATTATCAATTGAGAAGAATAAATTCGATCAATCAGCAATATCAAAGTCTTGCGATGCTTGAAATGCTCGCTTCTTCAAAATTTTAATCTTTAAAAAGATATTCCATGAAAAAGATATTTGAAAATAAATTCCTCCTGATTGCTATCACCTTAGTGATTGGAGGAATATTGGGATGGATAATCAAACCCGGGTCAAGTGCAGATCATGAGGATCATAATCCTAGCGCAGAAACCGCTGATGGTACAATATGGACCTGTTCCATGCATCCACAGATCAGGTTGGGTGAACCCGGAGATTGCCCAATCTGCGGAATGGATCTGATCGAGGTATCAAAAGTTTCATCAAGTTCCTCCAATCCGTTGGCACATAAAATGACCCCCGAAGCGGTAGCGTTGGCCCAAATCCATACTACCAAAATCGGCGGAGTAAATGAGTCAGGTGAGTTATTTCTTACCGGAAAAATCCAAGCCGATGAACGTGAAAATGCATCTGTAACATCCAAATTCCCCGGAAGAATTGAAAAGCTTTTCGTGAGTTTTACCGGAGAACAAGTAAAAGCCGGTCAACGACTTGCGACTTTGTATTCTCCGGAAATGCTTACTGCCCAGAGGGAACTTTTGGAAGCTGCAAAAACAAAAAATGAATTCCCGGAGCTCTACCAGGCTTCAAAGGAAAAGCTCAGACTTTGGAAACTGACCGAAAGCCAGATTTCTGAAATAGAGCAAATTGGTAAAGTGAAAGATCAGATTGATATCCTTGCAGATCAAGCGGGCGTGGTCATCCAACGAAATGTATCTGTTGGCGACTACGTAAATACCGGAACAGTACTCTTCAAAGTGGTAAACCTCTCTAAACTATGGGTGCTTTTGGACGCCTATGAATCTGATTTGTCTTTGCTGAATTTGGGAAACGAGATTAGTTTTAATGTGGCAGGTCTGGAAGGAGAAGAATTTAAAGCTAAAATCACCTATATCGATCCCGTTATGAATCCCAATACAAGAACAGCATCTGTTCGAGCTGAAATCAACAATTTGGGTCAAAAACTAAAACCTGAAATGTTTGTGACTGCCAGGATCAAAACAAATGCAAAAGCATCTTCAGAAGGGATTTCCGTACCGAGAACTTCGATACTTTGGTCCGGAAAACGATCAGTGGTTTATGTCAAAGATCCGAGTTCCGAAATGCCTGCTTTTGAGATGCGAGAAGTCACAATTGGCCCCCGGATGGGCGAAATGTACCTGGTAAAGTCTGGCTTGCAGGTTGGAGAAGAAATCGTTACCAATGGTGTTTTTGCCATAGATGCTGCGGCTCAGCTTGCCGGAAATTATAGCATGATGAAAAGGCCGAAAACCAAGTCAATTGAGGTTTCCGATGAGTTCAGGAAGCAAATTACCAAATTGGCTGATGCCTATTTTCAGGTTAAAAATGCCCTAGTTAAGGACAATGTCCAAGAGAGTAAGAAATCCCTGGTTGGATTCAATGAGTCTTTAAGTGTGGTCGACATGAAACTTCTCAGTGGATCCGGCCACGATCTATGGATGGAAATGTGGAATGCGATGAAAGATGCAAGTTCAAAAATGGAGAAATCATCAAATATCGAAGAAGAACGAATTCATTTTTCCATGCTTTCCTTACATATTCTGGAAATGACCGAGACCTTTGGAATTAACAAAGAGGTTGTTTACAAAGATTTCTGTCCTATGGCTTTTGGAGATCAAGGAGCTTTTTGGCTCAGTGAGGAAAAAGATATTTTGAATCCCTACTTCGGTGCTTCCATGATTAGCTGTGGGGAAGTGAAGGAAACCTACAGGAAGGGTCAACTTGTAGTTGAAAAAGGAGGGCCAAACCAAAACCCTGCTGCTGAACATAAGCACTAATCTAACTAGCTCCATTTTAAAATTGAAAATGAAAATTTGATTTCAAATCAGTAGGTGATTGGTTCGATTCCAAGTGCGCCCACGAAACCATCCGATTTCTCGGATGGTTTTCTTTTTAGTTTCTGCGCTTGTATCTGGAATGACGCAAAAGGAATTTTTTACTTTTTATTTAGAAAAATTCTAAATAGTCTTTTTAGATTCAGTCTAAATAAATAGATTTGTCAAAAATATTTCAAACCAACCAAAATCCATGATTAATTATTTCAAAAACCACGCATTGATATTGGGGATTTGCCTTTTAGGTTTCTCTTCCTGCGAAACTGATAACGAAAAGCCAAACCTGAGATCTAAGATTGAATACTCCAGTTTGGTGGCTTCTTCCCCCTATTCGGGCCAATTTTTGGCTACTACCGGGACGACAACGGTGGACCTGACAGAGGGAAATACTTCACTAAGAATGTTTCAGTCACTGAATTATTATTTTACCTCAAGCATCAAGGCAAAAACCACAATCCAGGCTCAGAAAGCTTCAAATTTGTTTTCCAACACAGGAAATTCATTTATTGACATAACAGATACAGGAATTTCAATAAGCGGAACTGCATTGAATAGTTCTAGCCTTAGTCTCAGTGAGATGGTGGCAGCATCAAGATCGCAAGCCGAAGCCACCACGACCAAAACTAATTTCGGATTGATGTTTAGTCAACTAGAACAGGCCAGCCTTTCTTTGAATAAAGCTGCGACTTCAAATACGGCAGGAATGCTGGGCACCTATCTGGTGGACGAAAACGGAATTGAAATCGCCCAGGTAATTCAAAAATCCCTGATCGGAGCCCTTCAATTAGACTATATCGGCAATGTACTGCTGAAAGAAGGTCTCAATGCAGATAATTACAGTTTGGTCGAAGGAAAAAACTACACAAAACTGGAGCACAATTGGGACATGGCCTACGGGATGCTGACCTTGAATCCTGTTTATCTGGAAGGATACACGGACAGTCAGAGAGGACCTTTGTCTGAATTCGGAGCGGGTTCTTACATCTGGGAATACAATAAAGAAAGCTATGCCAAAATTTTCCCTGCCTTCTTAAAGGGAAGGGCTGCCATCGTCAATAACGATAGAGCTGAACTGGAAATTCAGGCACTTTTTATCCGGAAGGAATTTGAAAAAGCCCTTGCTAACGCTGCATTGGGTTACCTGGGAAAATGGAGAACCAGCACCTCTGACGATAAGAGAGCGCACGCGATTGGGGAAGGATTGGGCTTTATTTACTCCTTAAGATTCGCCACTACCTATCAGGCGGACGCCATGTTCTCGGACGCCATCCTGTTAAACCTGGTGGGAGGCACCAATGATTTTTGGAACCTTGACGCTTCAAAGATCAATGCGGCAGAACTAGCGATCAAAGCTAAGTTTGGTTTATAAATAACACTTGATTCAAGCTAAATGGTACCGGTAAATCCCGGTACCATTTTAATTCTAAATGAAATGGTAAGAACATTGGTTAAAAATTCAATTTGGATCTTTTTAATTGTCTCCATGACCGGATGCCTGGAAGATTCAAAACAAAGTGACAACATTTCCGAAGACGGTTCCAGTGACCGTAAGGAAATGTTGAACTTTTGGGCAGAATCCATGATCCTGCCCGGATATCTGGAGTTTGATTCCCACATGGAAACCCTTGCCCTGAGAGCAAATGGGTTTGCCGCAAGTCCCAATAGCCAAAACCTGGGTTTGTTGAGAGAAGCCTGGAAAAATGCCTACCTCAATTGGCAAAAAGTGGAAATGTATGAAGTCGGCCCTGCCGAAAAATACACCTTGAGAAGCTTCTTCAATATCTATCCGGCCGATGTTGCAGGGATAGAATCCAACATATCTGATCCAACTGCAAATCTGGAGTTGCCCGGAGCCTATGCCCGGCAAGGCTTTCCTGCTCTGGACTTCCTCATTAATGGAGTTGGGGCTAATGACCAGGCAATAATAGCTTACTACCAGGAACAGAACCTTGGCTCCAAGAGGCTCGCTTACCTGACCAAACTGACTATCAGGATGGATGGTATGCTTTCTAATGTTATCTCCGAATGGAATGGTGCGTACAAAGAGGAATTCATCAACAAAACCGGACTGGACATCGGTTCTTCCACTGCTGGTATGGTCAATGCTTACGTGCTGTATTACGAGCGCCACGTCAGATCCGGTAAAATCGGAATCCCATCAGGTGCAACCATTGCAGCTTCCGGAGTCCCTAATCCCGATAAAATCGAGGCTTTCTATAGCGAGGAGATTTCCCGGGAATTGGCCCAAACAGCACAGAAGTCATTCGAAGACTTTTTTAACGGAGCAGCAGGTTCTAAAACCGGCCCTTCTCTGAAGTCCTATCTGAACTCATTGGGTGCCAAAGATCCTACCACGGGAAAATTACTTTCCGATTACATCAACGAGCAATTTGTCGTCATCGACACAAGACTGAACCAGCTAACCCCCAGCTTATACAACCAGATTCTGACCGATAACCAGCCTATGGTCAGCCTCTACAATGAAATGCAAAAATTGGTCAGAATCCTTAAAGTGGATATGACCTCTGCGATGAGCATTACCATTACCTATACAGATAATGATGGTGACTAACACTGCAAGCAAGCTTCATACTTTTTTAACCAAAACGACATCCTGTGCACCCCTGGCGGTATTCAGGATGTTGTTTGGTTTATTGATGTTTGTCAGTATGATCCGGTTTTGGTGGAAAGGCTGGATCCATGAATTTTTCATTTCCCCCAAATATCATTTCTCATTTTATGGTTTTGAATGGGTACAGCCCTGGGGAGAATACACCTATGTGCTTTTTATAATAGCAGCCGGAAGCGCAGGGCTCATTGCGTTGGGACTATGGTATCGCTCCGCCACCATTATTTTTTTTCTGTCTTTCACTTATATCGAACTGATGGATAAGACCACTTATCTCAATCACTATTATTTCATCAGTCTGATCAGTTTCCTGATGATTTTTTTGCCTGCACACGCTTGCTTTGGGTTGGATGCCCGAAATAACAAGAACTTAAACTCGTCCGGAATACCGGCATGGACCACTATGTCCATCAAAGTCATGGTGGTTATCTTGTATTTCTACGCTGGCTTGGCCAAGTTGAACAGCGACTGGCTGCTGAAAGCTCTTCCCATGAAAATCTGGCTGCCTGCAAAAAATGACCTTCCCTTAATTGGTGACTTATTCGATGAACTTTGGGTTGCTTATGCATTCAGCTGGATCGGATTCATTTATGACCTGAGTATCGGTTTTTTGTTGTTGTATCGACCCACCCGAGTAATCGCCTTCTTGTCAGTCATAGCTTTTCATTTGTTAACCTCCCTTCTGTTTCCTATTGGGATGTTTCCTTACATCATGATTTTCACAGCGATGATTTTCTTCTCCGAAGGTTTTCATGAAAAGCAGCTCCAAAGAATCGGAAAAGCTCTTCGGTTTTCTCAATCCTTTCTTTCCAGCGATCACACCTATCGGTACAGCAAACCGGCAAGCAGGTTCATACTTACCATTTTTACTTTCTTCTTTATGATCCAATTGCTCCTGCCTTTTCGGTATTGGCTCTATCCGGGAGAACTCTTTTGGACAGAAGAAGGATATAGATTTTCCTGGAGAGTCATGTTGATGGAAAAGATGGGGACAGCAACCTTTGTCGTAAAAGATTCTTCAGGAAAGGTTATTGAGGTCAACAATTCAGAGTTTTTGACCCCCCAACAAGAAAAAATGATGGCTACACAGCCGGATATGATGTTAGAATTTGCCCATATCCTGCGGGATTATTTCTCCTCCCGGGGCATGGAAAATCCACAGGTCTTTGTGGACAGCTATGTTTCGCTGAACGGACGAATAGGCAGACCACTTGTAAAACCGGGTATGGATCTGTCTAAAGAAAACGAATCTTTCCTTCCAAAATATTGGATAACACCCTTCCACGATGAGATTAAAGGTCTTTAGTTTAGTTACCATGTTGCTGACTCCATTTTCAGTCTGGGCACAATTCCAGCTGAAAGGAACCGTCAAATCTCAAGACGACAATTCCATCGTATCCTCTTGCACTGTTTATCTCAACGACGGATCCCGGTTGGTCGAGGTTAATCAAAAAGGCGAGTTTGTTTTCGACCACCTTCCTGATGGTGCCTATACCGTACACTTTACCAGTGGTTCCTTTAAATACAAAAATCTACAGGTGACCCTGGAGGGGAAGGATCAATCGATCCAGATTTATCTGGAGCCTCAGGCCCAGGAACTGGATGAGGCTTTGGTCACTTCTACCACCACTTTGGGGCTGAACAGAATGAATGCTGTAGAAAACATGGGAATTTACGAAGGAAAAAAATCCGAAGTCATCATTCCCGCAAACCTCACCGCCAACCTCTCTACCAACAATGCCAGACAAGTCTACTCGAAAGTCGCAGGATTGAATATTTGGGAAAATGACGGAGCCGGACTTCAGTTGAGCATCGGCGGGAGAGGCCTGGATCCTAACAGAACCTCCAATTTTAATGTACGCCAAAACGGATACGACATCAGTGCCGATGCATTGGGATATCCCGAGAGCTACTATACTCCCCCTTTAGAAGGAATCGGCAAGATTCAGATTGTAAGAGGAGCCGCTTCCCTGCAATACGGAACACAGTTTGGAGGACTGATTAACTTTATTATCAAGCGACCTGTAGAAGACAAAAAATTGGAGCTGACCGCCCGCCAATCATTGGGCTCATTCGGCTTTTACAATGCCTTCACAAGTGTCAGCGGTACCGTTGGAAAAGTGAGCTATTATTCATTCCTCCAATACAAAAAGGGAGATGGCTGGAGACCAAACTCCCAATTTGAGAATTACACATTTTATTCAAATGTGAATTATAAGATCACAGAAAAGACTGACATCGGCATTGATTTTACCAAGATGAATTACCTGGCACAGCAGCCCGGCGGACTTACCGACCAGATGTACGAAGAAGATCCCCGCCAAAGTAACCGGGAAAGAAACTGGTTCAGTGTGGATTGGAATCTATATGCATTCCACCTGGATCATAAATTCAATAAAAACAACTCATTCAATCTGAGGTTTTTCGGCCTCAATGCATATCGCTACGCGGTCGGTTTCCGACCAAATCGGGTAGCCTCGATTGATGACAATAGTCAGCGGGATCTGATCAAGGGCGATTTTCAAAACTGGGGAACAGAAGCAAGATTTCTGAAAAGGTATAGCCTTGGTAAAATCCAAACCATAGGCTTGATTGGAGCACGGTACTATAGTGGATTTAACCACAGTACCCAAGGCTTTGGAAGCACAGGAAGTGGTCCGGATTTCGACTACATCGAAGACGATGACAGCCTTTTGAACGATTATCGGTTTCCCAACAAAAATACGTCCCTGTTTTTTGAAAACATCTTTTTCCTGACCGAAAAGCTATCTCTGACACCCGGAATTCGCTTTGAGTACATCAAAACAACGGCAGATGGATATTATGCCACTGTTTACCGTGACCTTGCCGGAAACATCATCGAAAGAACAGTCACTGAAGAATACAGGATCAATACACGGGATTTTCTGATCGGAGGTTTGGGTATCAGCTATAAACCCAGCGTCAAAACCGAGTTCTACAGCAACGTTTCACAGAATTACCGTTCGATCACATTCAGCGACATGAGGGTCACCAATCCTTCGGCAGTCGTTGACCAAAATCTCCAGGATGAACAAGGCTATTCCATGGATTTGGGTGTTCGATCGGATCAGACCGGAGTGATCAATTATGACCTGAGTTTATTTTACCTCAATTATGACAACCGCATCGGAGAGGTCCAGTTTTATGATGAAAACAACCGTGTTTTGAGAAAAAGAGGAAACATTGGTCGGGCTGTAATTCAGGGATTGGAATCCTATGCGGAATGGAATGTAAGGGAGACATTTTGGCCGGAACGAACCAAATGGGCCGGATCAATTTTCGGCAACCTGGCTTTGATAAATTCTATTTATAAGTCCAGCGAAGTACCGGGAGTGGAAGGAAACCAAGTTGAATTTGTACCTAAGGTCAACTTAAAATCAGGCCTATTCATAGGTTACCAAGAATTCAAAGCCAATTTCCAATACACCTATCTTTCGGATCAGTATTCAGATGCTACTAATGCCAAAGATGGTGGAGTTTCGGCAGTAGTTGGAATCATACCTTCTTATTCCATTATGGACTTGAGCCTTTCTTATCAATGGAAGCGGTTTAGAATAGAGGGTACAGTGAATAATTTGGCAAATTCCGTTTACTTTACCCGGAGAGCCACCGGATACCCCGGACCTGGGATTTTACCGTCTGATGGTAGAGGGTATTATTTTACACTTCAATTCAAGCTTTAAGAAGTTAATAAAAAGGGGACACTGAACTTCTGGGGCTATATGAAGGAAATTTCGTGGCCATGACTAAGCTATTTGGATGAAAATAGTGGTGGCTTAAAAAATGACTTTACGACACGCAACACCACCTTTATGACTTGGAATATAATGCATTTGTCGAAAATGCTGAAAGGTGGATTTCCTACTTATGCCAACATCCGATCTGAACAGGATAAAAGCGAGCATGGACACCCGAATACGGAATAAAGGAAGTTTAAGAATAACTAGATTAAAAACTTGAACTTATAAGGTTTAATCAATTCTTGAAATTTTTTGAGACTTCTTTAAGGTTGTGGACTTCAAGGTCAAATGGTTCTGAATAAGGATAATCTGGAACTCCTTCTCTTTTGATCAAACAAGTTTTCAAACCTGCCCTTTTTGCTCCCAAAAGATCCCAAGGATGGCAGGCAACCAACATGGTCTCTTTGGCTGAGTAACCCATTTCCTTGAGCACATATAAATAAGGAGAGGGATGAGGTTTGAAATAACCCACTTCTTCAACACTGAATACACGTTCCAAAAATTTAATAAGGCCGCTGAATTCCATTTGGGCATTGGCAACATCCAAACTGCCATTGGTAAGTGCCACCATGGGTATATGCACTTCTTTGAGCTTAGCCATTCCTTCGATCACATCTGCATGGGGTGGCAACGTTTTTATTATAGATAGTAAGAATTTAATCTCGGATTGCGTGATTTTCCGATCAAGTTTTTCAGCTGTCATTTTTAAAGTAGCATCTGCAATTTCTCCAAAAGGTCTATAGTTTTCAGACAAACTCTCTACCCAGGCATATTGTAGAAGTAGGGCAAACCAGGTGTCAAAAGCAAAGGAATGTTCCAATTGACTATTGATAGCGGATTTTAAGGAAGCCATGTCTAACAAGGTTTCATTGACATCGAAGATTAATAATTTGGCCTTTTTCACAGTCTAGCAGTTAATTTTAATAAAAAAGAAATGTGGCATTCAATAACCTCACATCCCAAAATGCACTGAAGCAATAATCCTCTCCGAATCCGTATTCCAACAATCCAAAGACATTTCGGCTAACCCGGAAAGTTTTTCATAGAGAGCCATATCGTATTTTTGGGAGATTTCGGTTTGCATTACCTTCTTTTCGGAATTCAATTTCCTCTTCACCAATTGTACCGGTTTGTTTCCTTAAGCTGACTAGAAATCTTGCAATCTGAATCTTTTTCAAAAAGAGCCGCCATTTGCTTTTGATTCAGCCTGACTGCCTCCTTATCAAACTTTACCTCGATTTGAGTCTGACCGTCACTTCCTTGAAAGATTTCGATTTGGTTATCCATTACTTACTTGAATTTTTCCAGATTTCCCATTTTTGGTATTCTCTCGACAATAAGCCCCCTAAAATTAAAAGATCCAAAATCGTGATCTCTTCTATATTTATATAAATACATCTTTACTCATTAACATCTTTAAATCCAACAACTTTGAATTAGGCCCGTTAATTCATATAATGTAACTTTAAGTGCTTGACTATGTGGAATACAATAAAATTTTTAGGAACCGTCTTCATTAGCTTCATTGCGATGATCGGGGCATTAGGTGCGGAAAATCCATTTCCGCTTTTTGCGGTTGCTTGGGGCATTTGGATACTTTATATCGTTAGTCTAAGGACAAAAAGAAAAAAGGAATTGGACAGAGAGCGACTGATCCGAGAAATCCTGGATAAACTCTAGAAGCCAAAAAGGAATTTCAATGACGCAAAAGATCCCAAAAGGAAAAAGCAGAACGAAGCAACACTGATTAACCGAAAGCCCATTCTGGAAAGAAAGGGCTTTTTCAAGTGGGCATCTTGGACCAGTGAAATCATAAATCCAGTTCCAAGAAAGATGACGACGATCAGAAGAGAATTTAACATATTGACTCAAACGGTTTGAACTAAATATGAGTTAAAAAAAATTCAACAATCCCAGAAGAAAGACACCTTACTCCTCCCCCTCC
Source organism: Algoriphagus sp. (assembly GCA_029945945.1). Classification (GTDB taxonomy): domain Bacteria; phylum Bacteroidota; class Bacteroidia; order Cytophagales; family Cyclobacteriaceae; genus Algoriphagus. Next base: position 374,654 of record JAQSDM010000012.1, read on the forward strand.
TGGTCAATTCCAAGAATATAATTCGCTGCTTGATGTGCCTTTTGGGCAGCATAGATCAACATTTTTGGATCTTCCTCTAATGGCTTAAACCATCCTTTCAGATAGGCCAAGGAGTTTTTGAAATTGGCATCCTTAATTCCGGCAAGAGCATTCAAAAAACTGGCTCCCATTTCGGCGATCAATTCCTCTTTTGAATATTCTACTGAACCAAAACCAACCAAAGCCGGTCTTTCTGCAAATCTTCCTAATCTGATCGTATGGCCTGTGCTATGGATCTTATGCCGATCTCGGCATAAGATTCATAATGCCGCAAACTAGATTATGCCGTATCAATATGCTTAAGCTTTGTTTTACCAATTTCCAGTTGCTGTCATACGGCATAATCTTTTGAAATTGTTTTGTTCTTAAGTCATTTTGCTTTTTCAACAAAATAAGAGCAAAATGAAGAAACAGTCCAAAATCCAATCAAGAGAAGAACTCAAGACCGACTACCGGGCCTACCTTAGCCGACAACGCGGATTAGCCGCTGAAACCGTCTACAAATACTGCACGTTTGTAGACCGATTCCTAGATTTCAGGTTTGGGGAAAGCCCTGATGACTTGTCAAAAGTTACAGGGCATGATGTTGCTGATTTTTTGCAACACCAAACAGGAGGTATCCAGCCGTTTCGGGATAAAACGCTTGTCTCGACTTTGCGTAGTCTGTTCAGGTTTTTATTTCAAAGCGAAAGAATTGCAGTAAATCTGGCGCTCGGAATTCCGAGCATTGCCCAAAAACATGCCCGCCGCATTCCTTATCATCTGACACCGGATCAGGTGGAAGAATTGCTGAAAGCCGTACCGACTTCATCAGCTTTAAGCAACGCAAAACGCAACTACGCCATGGTTTTACTCATGGCTCGGCTGGGGCTTAGGTCACCGGAAATCATCGCTATGCAGTTAGATGATATTGACTGGCGCAATGGCGAAATCTGCATCCGGGGGAAGGGAGGCTTCCACGATAAAGTACCGCTGTTGCAGGACACAGGGGAAGCCATCGCTAATTATATCCAACATGAGAGAAAAGGGACATCCCGGTTTTTGTTTGTGGCAAGTCGTTCCCCTCACAGGCCTTTTAAAGATGCACAGGTTCTGAATACTATTCTAACCCAGGCATTGGAAACAACGACTATTCCCAGGCCTAAGCAATACACAGTCAGCCATATTCTTAGACACAGCCTTGCAACTAATCTGGTTCAAAGGGGGGCTAGCCTAGAGGAAATTGCAAATACTTTACGGCACCGTTCGCGACAGACGACATTGTTATATGCCCGTCAGGATATAGATGGTCTGCGAACCATTGCACTATCTTGGCCTTTAGCGAAAGGAGGTCGGTCATGAGTCTCTCACTGGAGCTTAATCGTTACTTGAAAGTGCGGCGTAATCTCGGATATGATCTGAGTACGGCAGAGCGAGTTTTGAAACAATTTGTTTCTTTTTTGGAGTCAAAATGCGCGACGCATGTTTCCTGCACTCTTTTTCTGGAATGGAAACAGGGCTTTGGCAAAGCATCACAAAGTACATGGGCAAGCCGGTTGGGAATGGTCCGGTTGTTTTCATTGTGGTTGCACAGCTTAGACCCATCCCATGAAATACTGCCACAATCCTTGATCCCCAGCCGATATAGACGGAAACAGCCTTATATCTACGCTGATGATGAGATCAGGCGCATTGTGGAGACTGCTGCCCTTTTGCCATCAAGAAATGGCTATCGCGCTATCACATATCCTGCATTCTTTGGCCTTGTGTCTGTAACTGGACTGCGGATCAGTGAAGCTATCTCTTTAGATGTAAAAGATATAGATCTGCAAAACGGTATTATCACATTGCGTAAAGGTAAAAATGGAAAAAGTCGGCTCCTGCCTGTTACAGAGTGTACAACTACCTGTCTAAAAGAATATTCCAGAAAGCGAGATAGGCTCTTGGGACATACGCCTGAACCCTTTTTTGTTTCCGATGAAGGCACCCGCTTGACTGATTGCAGCGTCAGGTACAACTTCGCTACCGTTTGCCAAATGATTGGACTTCGTGCCCAGCAGCGTTTCCATAAGCATGGTGTTGGTCCCCGTATTCATGATCTCCGGCATACGTTTGCGGTCAACGTTATGCTGAACTGGTATAGGCAAGGCAAGAATGTCGATCGGGAAATGCTTAAGCTGATCACTTACTTGGGGCATCAAAATCTCTCCTATACTTATTGGTACATGGAAGCTGTCCCAGAATTGCTGGCTTTGGCTTCAAAGCAGGCTGAAAGCCATATAGCCAAGGAGGTGCGGTCATGACTCTTTCCGCACTAATTCAGAGCTTTTTTACCGATAGGCTCTGCACCCAAATGGACGCCAGTTCCCATACAATCGCCAGTTATCGGGACACATTCAGATTACTTTTAAAATTTGCAGGTGAGAAGGCTGGCAAATCGCCAATGGCCCTAACCATTGAGGAACTTGACGTCGAAATGATTGGGTTTTTTCTGGACGATATTGAAAATGTACGAAAAAACAGTGCAAGAAGTCGAAATACACGGCTTGCACCTATTCGGTCCTTCTTCCGTTATGTTGCCCTTCAAGAGCCCGCTTACATGTTTCATTGCCAGAAAATATTGAGCATGCCGAGCAAACGCTATATAAGGCGTAATGTTGAGTTCCTGGATCCACAGGAAATGCAGGGTTTAATCAATGCACCGGATTGTTCAACATGGATTGGCCGGCGAGACCATGCAATCCTTACAATCGCCTTACAAACCGGATTGAGAGCATCAGAACTTGTTAAGCTTCGATGTTGTGACATTGTTCTTGAAACGGGGGCTCATGTACGCTGCGAAGGGAAGGGACGAAAGCTTCGGGCAACCCCTCTGCGCCGAGAAACGGTAACGGTAATGAAAAACTGGCTGAAGGAACGGCGCGGCTCTGAACACGATACCCTTTTTCCTACCATGCGCGGTGATCAAATGAGTAGGGATGCTTTGGAGCATTTAGTTAAGCGACATATAAAAACAGCAGCAAAATCCTGTCCCTCCCTAGTTGGAAAACGGGTTAGCCCTCATGTATTGCGCCACAGCACAGCGATGGACCTTCTTCACCATGGGGTAGATCAGGCTGTCATCGCTCTTTGGCTCGGTCATGAATCCGTCGAAACAACACAGGCTTATATCCATGCGGATATGAAACTAAAAGAAATAGCTCTGGCTAAAATGTCTCTCCCGGCCCAACAAACAGGTCGCTATAAACCGGATGATAAATTACTCAGCTTTCTTGAAAACTTATAGATTATGCCGAATACTTGCACTGGATAGATGCTTAAATAAGAACTTAGCCTATCCAGTGCGGCATAATCTTCTTTGAGGCATTATGGATCATTTCATGAAAAAGCACAGAATAATATTGCTCGTCACCTTTGAAGGATTCTTTATTCGGCATATTGATGAAATCTCTGGAAGGGCTGTAAAATGCCTCGTCTCCTTCATGAACAATATTCGGACAAGTGGTGTAGCCTGCAATGATGGATTCGCAATTTTCGATTGGGGAAAAAACCCTTTCATCGGCACCTTCAATGGAAAAATCGATTCCTTCTATCTGATCGATGTTGAAAACAGTCCAGATAAAGGGGGTAAACTTTCTTCCAAAAAGATCCTCGTTTTCTCCTTCTTCATTGGTAGCCTTTCCTTTTACAAACTTGGAAATCTTCCAGAATACGACTTTAGAACCTTTTTCATCCTTTTTGACATTTCCGCCAAGGTGTTTTGCCTGATTGTAGGTCAGAAAATAAGGACTTTTGAATTTCTTGGAGATGGTAACCCAAGCCAGCCAAAGTGCATTGAATCCCAAATAAGGACGGTTCGAAGCATAATTCTTCGGAGAGTTTTTAGGACTCCATACTTGTTCCCAACTAAGGTTTTCATTTTGGATACCTTCGATGATTTCGTTGGTAACGGTTTCCGCTAAGTGGTTGAAATTTTCCCAAGTCTTCATGGTTGCAGAGTTTTAGAGTGTGACAGAAAAGGATTGATAAAGAGATTATTTAGTTGTTCATCAGTCACATAAAGCCCGGTTATATCCAAGGATATTAGGAAGATCGACCCGACGCTTAAACTGAGATTTTTCCCGAGTACAAGGGGTAATTTTTTAGGAGTGAAGGGCGATATGTGGGCGTGAAGTGACATTTTTTTTATCCACTGGTATTGAGGTTCTGACCGACATGCAACCCATAGAGTGTGGTTCTGCATAGGGCAAAAGCCTGGGATAAAAAACTGGGAGGCAGTCCGTAGGAGACCCTGTTTTTTAGATCAGGGCGGAGCATACTTTTGACTAGTGCAGATTCACACTCAACCTTTGCATCGTCGTGTCATACACCGAAGACCGGGGGATTGAGAAGAAAAAACTGGAACGGAGCGCTCACCGACCGAAACGGACAAAAATCACTATGTGCTAGGAAGAAAAATCGGAAACAGGCTTGCCCCCTAAAGGAGGCTCGGGCTACGGCTTCACGAAACGGCCTTTCCGAGTCCCAGGCTTGCCAGGACTTAGAGAAGGGTAAGTGGAGTGAAGCGGTAGCCGTGGGGAGTGAAAGCCCTTTCCTAGAGTGGAGAGAAAGGAGCTGTCATTTGAAAAATGGCGCGAATGAATCGGAACGAAAGGAGTGGGCGAAACGGGGGAAATGACTTAGGGATGTTATTGGAAATCCATTTGAAAAGGAGTCTTTAACTTAAACCGATTGAAGGTAACCCAACCTTAGGAATGCTTATCTTCATCTAAAGAAAATAGAGGATCGTATCTACACCTGATTGAACTTTGAGTTAAGAGCGCTGTATCCTTACCGCATTCAAAATTGCCAGCAATGCCACTCCCACGTCAGCAAAGACTGCTTCCCACATAGTGGCAAGGCCTCCGGCACCCAGTGCCAGTACAATGACCTTCACTCCAAATGCCAGACCGATATTTTGCCATACGATCCGTTTAGTCTGTTTGCCTAACTGAATAGCAGTAGCAATTTTTGAGGGCTGGTCAGTCTGAATAACCACATCGGCTGTCTCAATGGCTGCATCACTACCCAAACCACCCATTGCAATTCCCACATCTGCCAGAGCAAGGACAGGAGCATCGTTGATACCGTCCCCCACAAAAGCAATGACACGGCTGGTATCCTTTTTCAGTTCTTCTACTTTTTCCACCTTCTGCTCCGGTAACAGATCACCAAACGCTTTATCTATTCCGAGGGATTTTGCCACTTGCTGGGTCACTGCATCCTTGTCTCCTGACAGCATGATCAGTTCCCGAACTCCTAACTGATGTAGCCCCTTGATCGCCTGAGCAGCATCTTCTTTGAGTTCATCCGCGATCACTATATATCCCGCATATTTTTGGTCTACTGCTACATGGATAACGGTATTGACCTCCCCGGCTGAATCAGTATGGGTAACTATCCCTTCCATGTCCAGCAGTTTTTGATTGCCGACCAGCACATGCTTGCCATTTACTGTTCCTTTCAGGCCGTGCCCGGCAATTTCCTCCTGTTGTTCAGGTTCTGAAATCTTCCCACCTTGCTTTTTAGCATACTCTGTAATGGCTTTTGCGATGGGATGGGTGGATTTGCTTTCCATTGCTGATGCCAGACTAAGCCAATCTATTGTGATTCCGTCCATGGTCACGGCATTCTGAACCTCAAACACTCCCTTGGTAAGCGTGCCTGTTTTGTCCATCACCACGGTATTTACACTGGTCATGATGTCAAGAAAGTTGGAACCCTTAAACAGTATTCCTTTACGTGAGGCTGCTCCAATGCCTCCGAAATAACCAAGTGGAATAGAAATGACCAACGCACAGGGGCAAGAGATCACCAAAAAGATCAATGCCCGGTAAAGCCATTCTTCAAACAAATAGTTTTCCACAAAGAAATAAGGCAGAAAGGCCAATCCAACTGCCAAAAAAGTAACGATTGGAGTGTAAACTCGTGCAAACTTACGGATGAACTGTTCAGTTTTTGCCTTGCGTGAGGTGGCGTTCTGGACTAGCTCAAGGATTCGGGCGATTGAACTTTCGTTGAACCGTCTGTTCACTTTCAAATCAATCAGCCGGTCGAGATTCACCATCCCAGCCAGTACATTTTCTCCTTGGTTATAGGTCGCAGGTTTGCTTTCGCCAGTCAACGCAGAGGTGTTGAAACTACCTTTTTCACTGATCATTTCCCCATCGAGGGGTACTTTTTCTCCAGGTTTAACCTGTATGGTTTCCCCAATTTGTACTTCCTCCGGGTGTACGGACACAGTTTGCCCACCTCTATAAACAGTAGCCGAATCTGGGCGGATATCCAGCAGGGCTTTGATGTTTCGCTTGGCCCGGTTCACGGCCGCATCCTGAAACAACTCACCGATGGCATAGAAAAGCATTACTGCCACCGCCTCTGGATATTCACCTATGGCAAAAGCCCCCAGTGTGGCTACCCCCATTAGGAAAAACTCAGTAAACACATCACCTTTTATGATGGACTTCAAGCCTTTGACCAACACCGGCCATCCCACTGGCAAATAGGCCAGCACATACCAGCCAATGCGGATCCATCCCTGGAAAAATGCAGGCTGTCCCCATTGGTCAGCGGCTATTCCAGCAAATAGCATGACAAAGCTCACCATACCACTTCCCCAAGTTTTTAGGAAAGTTGGGGAGGTTTTTTCCTCTTCTCTTTTTGGTTTGCCTGGATGCTGGTCAGTGCTGCAGCAGGCTTTATCGTCTAAGTGATTTGTATTAGTCATCGTTTAATCTGTGAAAAAGGAAATGATGCCAGTGAGAATAAGTATGCCACCGGAAATCAGTCCTGCATTATGTTCCAATTTGTGCCAATTGAATCGGTGTAGCTCTTTTTGGGCCAGGAAAACCCAAAAAGTAATCCCTAACACGGAAACGATAGTGTAAAGCAATCCCACAGCCAGGATCATCAGAAAGCCGTGAGTTCCTGCCATAAGGAAATAGGCTTCAATTTCCAGACAGGGCGAAAGAAACATTGTGAATACCAGCAAGGTCACAACCTGCGCTGCACCTGCTTTTTCCAGTTTTTGTTTTTCAACAATATGAAAGTGGTGGTGACGATGGTGTTGAATGACAAAATATAAACCTATGAAAATAAGTAATGTAGGAATGACCCAACGTGTGTAACTTTGTAGCTTTTCAGAAAGTGACAAGCTGAACAAACCCAAAAACACTCCTAACAAAAAGGTACTCAACGAGTGAGCCAAAGCAGCCATCGCCGCTATGCGAACCGTCTTGACTCCCTCCCATCCAAACTTTTCTTTCAGGGCCAGCACCGGCAGCCAATGGCTTGGAATCAGTCCATGAAGGAGACTGAGCATTATTGTGCCGGTAAGTAGAGCGGTCATTAATTAGTGTTATTTTATTTTTTAAACTGATGTATTATTGCCTTCAGATCTGCCGGTATTTCCATGGGCAAAAGAGGAGGCACATTCGCTCCACCAGTATTACCAATAGGCACCTTTCCAACAAAAGATTTCACGCCCCCTACAAAAAGTCGAAGAATCTGACCTCTTACCTCTTTCCAATCTTTAATCAAAAAACCAAATTTGAGCATTAGAAAATGGACCTCTGAGTGCTCAAATGGATAAGGCTGGCCAAGTATATGAGCTCGTTCCAGATGTCTCCATGCTTCCTGAAGATGACCTATAGTGAGTTTTTCGCTATACAAGATTATTTCTTGCTGATAATGTAGTTTGATCCCCTGGGGCATAGTGGTATTGATTCTCATATTATAAAGTGACTTATCTTAAAAAGTCTAAGCCCATTGAAGAGGACAGACATATTTTTTATACCCGGCAGTTCCCACAGACTCCTTTTACTACAAGATTGGCCTCTTCACCCTGAAAATTGGTTGGTAAATTGATTTCAGGAATTTTGTATTTAGGCAAACATAAAGTGTCTCCACACTGCCTGCAATGGAAGTGTACATGCAAATCCCTTTCAATAATACACTCACATCCCTCTTCGCACAGTGCAAACTTTGGTGACCCGGTACCATCGTCGATACTATGCACTAATCCTTTTTCTTGAAAAGTTTTCAAAGTTCGAAAAAGCGTTACCCGGTCAGAATTTTCCAAGACTATTTCCAATTCTGAAAGGCTGATTGCAGTCCTCCGACTATTCAGCACTTCTAGAACCAATAGTCGCATGGCTGTTGGTCTGATATTTTTTATCTGAAGTAAACTCTCCAGTTCTTGGATTTTCATTTTACGATTGAAAGTAAATATTTAAAGAATTTTAAAGCATTTGATCTTGAGCCAATAATAGCCATCTTTTTTGTCTGTATTTGAAGAATGATTTTGCCCACATTGTTATAAATCCAGTTAAAAGTCCACTGTAGATAATTACTTCATCTTCATATAGTGTGGTAGAATTTGTAAGTTTTTTTAGAGATATCAAATGATTCCAAACCTTTGCAGAATTGTCCCACTCTTTGGTCTGCAAAATTTTATTTTGATGATCAATTTTTTCAAAATAAAGCAAATGAAGTCCTCCAAATGGAATTATGCCATAAATAAACATTCTAGTAGATACTGTTTCCCCTTCTTTCCAAACTACAGGAAATTGACCACCTGTCGGTTTGAATTTAATTTTTCCATCTACAACGAAATTTAATAAAGCGCTTGTCTGAACTTTGCTCCATGCAGTATCAATGTCCATTGATATTTCAGAAGTAATGGTCAGTTTACGAGCCATAACAGGCCTGCCATGATATTCAATTTTAATTTTTTCAGTCTTTGTTATCATTCTTTATACCACTTCAACCAATTAAGTTTAGAAGGGAATTTAATCTTTAAACATTGCTCTACTCATCACTACCTCGCCAATTTTAAAATTCTCGAAGCCCCTCGCAATACAAAAGCGAATACAATTCCTCCTATCACCAAATCAGGCAATTTGCTTTCAAAGAAATATACTAACACCCCAGCTAGGATCACACCTCCATTTACAATAATGTCGTTCGAAGTAAATATCGCACTGGCCTGCATATGTGCTTCCTCACTTTTCGCTTTGTTGATAAGCCAAAGCGAAACAGAATTGCCTATCAAGGCAAGAACTGAAACAATGACCATATACTGAAACAAAGGAGTTCCACTTTGGGTGAAAAATCTTCTGGTGACTTCCGAAAAGCCCAAAAATGCAAGGGCCATCTGAAAGTAGCCACTCATTTTAGCAACCTTTTTTTTGCGAGAAATGGCAGCTCCAACTGCAAGCAGACTCAGCCCATAAACAATGGAATCTGCGAGCATATCCAAAGAATCGGCCATTAGTCCCATTGAGTGGGAAATTAATCCAGTGCTCATCTCTATCGCAAATAGACTGAAATTGATGCCCAAAACCCACTAAAGCATTTTGCGCTGGTGAGAATCGTCAGCAGCCAAAGGCATCTCTGAATCCTGGGTATTTTCCAGCTTGTCATTAAGTTGGAGCTCTCCGATGGCCCGGTGAATCTTTTCAACATCACCGGTATGATACACCCCCAATTTACGGTTGGAGATATCAAAGAAAAGTTGCTTTACCTCTTCAAAACCTTCAAGTTTCATGCGGATCATTTGCTCCTCTGAGGGGCAATCCATTTTGTTGATATGGAAGGTTGATTTTTTCATACTCTTACTTTTTATAAGCCAGCAATCTCAGCGCATTAAATACTACAATCAAAGTTGAACCTTCATGGATCAATACAGCAATTCCTATATTGGCCCATCCTAAAATGGTTGAGGGAATCAGAATCGCAACGATTCCCAAACTCACCCAAAGATTTTGCCGGATAATGCCTTTGGCTTTTCGGCTCAGACCGATTGCAAAGGGTAAGGTTTCCAACTTATCAGCCATCAATGCAATATCCGCAGTTTCCAGGGCTACATCGCTTCCAGCTGCACCCATGGCGATACCCACAGTACTACTTGCCATAGCCGGAGCGTCATTTACGCCATCACCCACCATGGCTACTTTGGATTCAGTCTCCCGCAGCTTTTTGATCGCTTCCACTTTTTCTTCAGGTAAAAGACTGCCCCAGGCATCGGTCAGTCCGATCTCCTTAGCCACCGCATCAGCCACTTTCTGGTTGTCACCAGTGAGCATAATCATGCGCTTAATGCCAAGTTTTTTAAGTTCATCCAGCGTATTTTTTGCCTCTTTACGGGGGGTGTCCATCATAGCAATGATTCCGATGTATTCATCATTTCTTCGGATAAGCATAGTCGTATTGCCATCAGATTCTACGGCCCTGACTATTTCCTCTGTTTCATTCGATGGATTTTTATCGTCCAGCGTCTCAAACAATTCCAGATTGCCAATGTAAATTTTATCACCACCCAGAGAGGCTTTTATACCTTTTCCCAGAACAGCTTCCAAATCTTTTGCTTCGGGTATTTCAACTCCTTTCAGGCGCTCTTTTCCATCTCGTACGACGGCTTTGGCCAGAGGATGGTCGCTGAGGTTTTCCACAGCCACAGCTATTTTCAATAACTCATCCTCCTTCAATTCACCAAAAGAAATGACTTTAGTGAGTTTGGGTTTTCCCTCAGTGAGTGTCCCTGTTTTATCAAAAGCAATAGCAGTGAGCACACCTAAATCTTCCAGTGGTCTGCCTCCTTTTATGAGAACTCCACCTTTAGCCGCCCGGGCAACCCCGCTCAAAACAGCACTTGGGGTGGAAATAGCCAGCGCGCATGGACTTGCTGCTACAAGCACGGCCATGGATCGGTAAAAACTTTCACTGAAAGTTTCATCAATGACCAGAAAAGCAAAATTCAAAATAACTACCAAGACCAGAACTGAAGGGACAAAGTACTTCTCAAACTTATCGGTAAACTGCTGAGTGGGTGATTTTTGAGTCTGAGCCTCATTTACCAGTGTGACCAGACGTGATAAAGTAGAATCACTTGCTTTCTTAATCACCTTGATTTCCAACGTATTGTTGCCGTTGATTGTACCTGAGAATACCCTGTTATCATCTTTTATAACATCCATTTGCGACCAGTCCTTCTCAGGGTCATCTACCGGTACTTTATCCACGGGCACACTTTCTCCAGTAATGGGTGCTTGGTTAACACTGCTTTGTCCATCCACCACCACGCCATCAGCAGAAATTTTGCTATTAGGCTTTATCACAATGATGTCTCCAATGTTGAGCTCCTCAATTCCTACTTCCACTGTTTTGCCATTCTTCTTGAGCAGAGCAGTTTTCGGTGCAAGTTCAGCCAATGCCGCAATGGATTTACGGGCTTTGTTCATAGCATAATGCTCCAAAGCATGTCCCAAGCTAAATAGAAATAATAGCAAAGCTCCTTCTTCCCATTCCCCTAAAATGGCTGCACCAATAGCCGCTACAAGCATTAGGAAATCAATTTCAAAGCCGCCTTTGGCAATGGTTTGAATGGCTTCC
>JAQSDM010000012.1:386111-617140 GCA_029945945.1 Algoriphagus sp.
TGTAAAAGCCCCCAAAACCGTAAGCCCCTATGTAAAGTGCCAGACTGACCCAGGAAGGAACCGAATCTACATATGACAGTCCGAATCCGATCCCCAATAAGGCTCCGCAAATGATGGAAAATATCAGTTCTGCATTTTTTCCGAAAACACCTCCATGTGCATGTTCATGTTCATCACCTTCTTTATGGATATGCTCTTTTTTGCCTTCAACTTTCTTTTCAGTCTTTTCATCAGCTTTACCTACTTTCTCCAGATATCGCTCTACACTTACCTTTGAATCTGGCATGTCTAGTCCTTCTTTTCGGAGTGCCTTTAAGATTTCATACTCATCCGTTTTGGTCTTGTCAAACTCGATACGAACCATACCGGAAGCAGACACTGCCGCTTCAATAATTCCTTTCAAATCTTGAAGATTTCGTTCAATTTGGCGGGCATGACGGGTGTGGCGAATACCTTCTACTTCAATCAATTTATGCCCGAACTTCTGGGTAATCTCAGCCCCTGCTTGCTCTGCCAAGGAACGAATCCTGTCTAGTGAAATGATTTCAGGATCATAATGGAAGCAGAGCTGTGGCACCCCATTTTCAGTTTCTTCTGCAACATGTACCTTTTCCAGACCTTCTTTGTCCTTCAATTGGTTCAAAAGTTTCTGCACACATTGATCCTTTTCATCCGGAACTTCGGGAAGGAGCAGGGGTATTTTAATTTTGAGCTTTTCCATTATTTTGGTTTTTTTGCTATTGAGAGTTTAATGAAAGGACAATTGTGGAAATAGAATAAGGATATGGGTTTCCATCCTTAGAAGGGATTCATCCTATTAATGCCCGTGTCCTCCTCCTTCTTCTTCCGTATTTTTGGCTTTAGCCAACAAGGTGAAGGCACCTTTAGTGACCAGTTGAATGGTACTCAAGTCCTCCGTTGTATCAGCCAACGAAATCTGCGTATAGCTGTCTTCAGTGTAGCCTATGCTGACTTCCAGCATTTCAAAATCATGGATAGTTTGTCCATCTTCTGATTTTTCTCCTTCATAAGCAAAGACATAATGTTTGCCATCGAAACGTACAATAGATACTTCAGGAACGGCTAAAACCTCCTCACTGTCAGTTTCAATTTTGGCAGCTACGTACATACCCGGTTTCAGTTCTTCATTCATTTGCTTTAAATGTCCATGAACCGTAACTGAACGGTCTTCTCTGACTCCACTTCCCACAAGAAATACTTCTGCTTCCAGCCACTCGCTCGGAGAAGTGGGAAGAGAAAAGCGAATACGCTGCCCCAACTTCACTTTTTGAATGTCATTTTCATAGACAGTCAACTCCACATGCAGGTCTTCGGAATTGGTGATATCCATGATCACGTCTTGCGGATTTATGTACTTGCCAATATTGGTGTACACTTCACGAACTGAGCCAGTTACTGGAGAATAAATACTAACCGTTGCAGAAACAACACCCTCCTTGATTTTGGCAAGATTAAATCCAATCAGCTTCAATCGCTCTTCCATGCTTTTAAGGCGAGCTTCATTTGCGAGATAGTTGCTTTTGGCCAACTGAAAGTTTTTTCCGGAGGCTACTTTCTCCTTATACAATTCTTCCTGTCGTTCAAAATCTTCTTTCAGAAAATCCCTGTTGGCTACGCTCTCAAGATATTCCTGCTGAAATTGGATGAATTCCGGGTTTTCAATTGTTACCAAAAGTTGACCCTTCTTTACTTTACTGCCAGGAAGCATTTCGGTATATTTCACAAAACCTCCATATGGCATATTGATGGAAATGTTGCTCTGTGGTGGTACGTCAATCATCCCATTCACCCGCAATTCTGAACCGATTACTTTCTTTTCGGCAGTTCCAATTTCAATCGTCGCTTGTTCATATTGCGCTTGGGTAAGTTCCACTGTGTTCTCACTTTCTATATGATTCACCTCAATGGCTTCCTCATTTTGTGGTCCGCAGGACGCAATGGTCAATCCCAAAAGAACTGCCATTGATTTTATTTTGATGTAATTGAATATATTTTTCATTGTTGATTTCCTTTTATTGAACACCTGAAATGAACTCGATCTGTATAATGGTTTGGTTGTATTGGTTGAGAATCTCCAGGTAATTGAACTGGACTGTCAATGCCCGGCTAAGTCCCTGGATGTATTCCACGTAGCCGATTTCGCCGTTTTCAAATCCTTTTTGAGCCTGTTTGAGAATTAGCTCTGCTTGTGGAAGGGCGTTTTTCTCGTAATAAGCAAGACTAGTCTGAAATTTTTGGTATTGCTGAATGAGTGAGCTTAGCCTTCCTTGCAGTTCGTTGGTTACTGCCTGCAGCCGTGCTTCGCTTTCCTGCTTTTTCAATTCGGCCGCCTTTACGGTCGATCCTTGTGCCTTTGCCCCAAAAATGGGGATAGCTAAACCTACCTGAAAACCGGTAAACCGATCACTGGAAGTGAAGTTAACCGGGTTGCCATCCAAATCCTGATTGGATCCATTGAGGGACTGGTTGAAATACCCTGCAGAAAGGTCGGGTAAGAACCTTGCCTTCTCCACCGATTTTTCTTTTTCGGCTACCTCTATTTGTTGGCGAAACCAGGCAAGCGTAGGGTTGTTGGCGATTCCTTGCGTATCGAGAAGCACATTGATTTCCCTTGCTTCCAGATAGCCCATTGCGATATCCCCTATACTATCTAGATCAAGCAAGGTTTGCAGCTGTGTCCTGTAAATTTCGATATCAGACAGGTTTTGAAGTAGCAAAGCCTCAACTTCTGCAACCTGTGATTCTGCTGTTGCTTTTTCCAGCAGATTGGTTTCCCCCGTTTCGTATCGAAGGTTTGCAGCCCTTACAAACCTCAGGTAAATGCTATCCTGCTCCAGCAATAATTCTCTTTTGCTTTTTTCAAACCATAGCATATACCAAGTAGATTTAACCTGCTGGATCAGCTCATTTTGAGTAGCACTTTTTCTCCATTCACTCGCTTCTACCCGTGCTTTAGCCAATTTCTTTTGATTGGCATAAACCGTTGGAAATTCCATGGATTGCGAGATATTAAATTGATTGTCATTATTGTAAATGCTGTTGTACTGCCCATGAGTGAGGCTGAAATTGGTTTTAGATAAATTCCAGCTGGCCCCTTTCAGCTCCCTTTCCTGCTGGGTTTGCAAGTCTGCTGCTTTCAGTGTAGGATTGTTTTGGATAGCAACTTGGATGGCTTCATCCAATGATTGATAGCTAACTAGAGAATCCTGCGCCTTGGCTTTAGGTATCTGAATACAAAGCAAGCCGATAACCAAAAGTGGAACTACTGCCCCGGGATTCACCTTTATCCCTCTTTCAAAATAATAGTACAGGATAGGCAGCACAACCAAGGTCAGGAAGGTCGCCGTAATCAACCCACCAATCACCACCGTGGCTAGTGGACGCTGTACTTCTGCTCCACCGGATTGGGAAAGCGCCATCGGCAGAAAACCCAAGGAAGCTACGGCAGCCGTCATGATTACGGGTCGCAGACGCACACTCGTGCCTTTGTAAATCCGTTCGAAAATATCTGAGACGCCTTCCTTTTTCAGGTGATTGAACTCACTGATGAGCACAATCCCATTCAAAACAGCTACGCCAAATAACGCAATGAACCCAACCCCGGCAGAAATACTGAAAGGCAAATCTCTCAGCCACAAGGCAAAGATGCCCCCGATGGCAGAAAGTGGGATTGCTGTAAAAATGAGAATACCCTGCTTAAATGAGCCAAAAGTGAAATAAAGTAAGACGAAAATCAGTAGCAAAGCCAAAGGAACCGCAAAAGAGAGTCTTTCTCGAGCTTCTATCAAATTTTCAAACTGACCACCGTAGGTAACGGTGTAGCCCGGGGCAAATACCACCGACTCGTCAATTTTCTGCTTAAGCTCAGTCACCACACTTTCTACATCCCGATTACGAACATTGAAACCGACAATGATTCTTCTGCGTGTATCATCCCGCTGGATTTGGTAGGGCCCATCCTTTATTTCCACTTCTGCGACCTGATAAAGCGGAATCTGATGACCGTCTTTACGTGAGATAAATAAGTTTCGAACTGATTCTACGTCCTCCCGATTAGTTTTATCCAGTCTCACTACAAGGTCAAAGCGTCTCTCATTCTCATAAACCAGTCCCGCGGAAGCTCCGGCAAATGCCGCTTGTACCGAGCGGTTCACATCCCGGACGCTGAGTCCGTATTTGGCTAATTGATCTCTTTTATAATTGATGACAATTTGCGGAACACCTGTTACCTCCTCGATATACAAATCTTCAGCACCTTCTACACCGGAAGTCAGTCGGCCAATTTGCTCGGCATATTCCGAAAGTTCGTTCAGGTCCTCCCCGTAAATTTTAACTGCCACATCCTGTCGAACCCCTGTCATTAGTTCGTTAAAACGCATCTGGATAGGTTGCTGGAAGCCGAAGGTGACTCCCGGAATGACCTCCAAAGCCTCGGCCATTTTATTGGCCAGCTCTTCCCGGTTGGGGGCTGAGACCCATTCACTTTTGTCTTTTAAGATCACCATCATATCGGCTGCTTCCACTGGCATGGGATCGGTAGGGATTTCACCGGCACCAATTTTTGATACCACTTGATTCACTTCAGGAAATTGTTCAAGAAGGATTTTTTCTGCCTGAGTAGTAGCTTGAATCGTGTTTTGCAAAGAACTTCCCGTAATTACCCGGGTTTCTACGGCAAAGTCCCCTTCCTCCAAAGTCGGAATAAACTCACCTCCCATATTGGAAAATACCCAAAGTGAAACCAAGAAAAATCCCAATGCAAGGCTTAGTATCAAAGGTCTTTTGTGCATAGTCCAGCGAATGGCAGGATCATACAAACGGTGAAAGAAAGCCATGATCTTGTCCGAAATATTGGGTTTGTATTCGGTCTTTTTACTCAGAAAAAGAGCTGACATCATTGGAACATATGTCAGTGAGAGAATAAAAGCACCAAGAATTGCAAAGCTGACCGTCTTTGCCATGGGGCCAAACATTTTGCCTTCAACCCCAACCAAAGCAAGAATTGGGAGGTACACGATTAGGATAATGATTTCCCCAAATGCTGCTGAATTCCTGATTTTGCTAGCCGATTGGTATACTTCCTCATCCATTTCGCTCTGCGTGAGTTTTCTACCCAGCTTTAATAAACCAAGGTGATGCAATGTGGCTTCAACAATGATCACTGCCCCATCCACGATTAGACCAAAGTCAATTGCCCCAAGACTCATTAGATTACCCGAAACGCCAAATAGGTTCATCATCCCAAAGGCAAAAACCAAGGCAAGTGGAATAACAGAGGCTACAATTAATCCAGCTCGGAGATTTCCCAAGAGCAGCAAAAGGACAAAAATCACGATCAAAGCTCCTTCAGTCAGGTTTGTAGTCACTGTTCCAATAGCGGTATTGATCAATTTAGTCCGATCCAGAAAAGGCTCGATGGTAATTCCTTCAGGTAAAGTTTTGCTTATCTCTGCGATTCGCTTTTTTACTTTTTCAACGACCTCAGCAGAATTTTCCCCTTTCAGCATCATCACGATAGCACTCACCACTTCCCCTTCACCATCACGAGTAGTTGCTCCATACCGAACGGCACTACCTAGTTGAACTTTGGCTACATCTTTTATGAGGACTGGAATTCCATCTTCATTGCTATTGACAAGCATGTTTCGGATGTCGTCCAAGTCGCCCACCAAGCCTTCACTTCGGATAAAATAGGCGCTGAGGTTTTTTTCAATGTAAGCTCCCCCAGTATTCTCGTTGTTTTCTTCCAATGCCCGGAAAATATCGGCAATGGAAACGTCCATCGCTTTTAACCTGTCCGGGTCTATAGCGATTTCATATTGCTTGAGGTATCCACCAAAGCTGCTTACATCCGCTACTCCTGGAGTACCGAGCAACTGCCTTCGCACAATCCAGTCCTGAATCGTACGCAATTCACGGGCATCATATTGATCTTCATAACCCTTCTCTGTTCCCACTACATATTGGTAGATTTCTCCAAGTCCGGTAGTGATGGGAGCCATACCCGGCTGACCTACTCCTGGTGGAATTTGTGCTTGCACATCGGCCAGGCGTTCGTTTACCTGCTGACGGGCCCAATACACGTCCACATTTTCTTTGAACACGATAGTCACGACTGACAGGCCAAAGCGGGAGAAAGAACGAATCTCGTCCAGTTCCGGTATGGTAGCCATGGTGATCTCGATAGGAAATGTGATTAAACGTTCTACTTCCTCAGCGGCAAGCGAAGGGGAAGCGGTAATAACCTGTACCTGATTATTGGTAATATCCGGTACGGCATCAATGGGAAGTCTCGTAAGTGAGTAACCTCCCCAAATGACCAAGCCTAGCGTAAGCAGGCCAATGATCAGTTTGTTCTTAACTGAAAATAGAATGATTTTGTCCAGCATTTTTTTGCATTTATTAATCTGATTTTTTGGATAGACAGGGCAGAAAGCCCTTGAATTTGGAGCTGGGGGAGTAAATTGAAAATGCAGGATCACCTCCAAGCAACAGCTTGGAAATAATAACTATTTCAATTTAAATGTCCGGAAAATCAGGCCTTGGGCGGCTGGAATGGGGATTCAGGGAATTCAGAGCAAAGCGAGAAGCTGTAAAAACTTGTCTGAGTAAGGATGAAAAAAGATTGGGTGGGGATTTCCACTATCTCCATTAAAGGAGTTATAAAAATGGAGCCATGCGAACACTGATGCTGATCATGGAAGGGTAATTTCTTGTCGTGCTCGTCATCATGGTGGTGGTCTTCTTCATTTTGACCGTCTCCATAATGGAAATCAATAAATTCCAGAAATGAAGTTCCATCGTGTTCAGACTGCTCCTCGTAGTGTTCAAAAAGTACAGGAAGCTTTGGCAACTCACAGCATAAATCCATAGTAGGCCCCAATGCCTGAAGCAGGAACAGAAAACCTAAGGATATGGAAAGAATGAATTTCATTTGCCTGCAAATAAACGCAAAAATAGGACGCAAGGGTATTGCATTTAGCGAAGCGCCATTCCTTTGCTTCTTAAAAGTAGCTTGACAACCCAAATTGTACTCCCCCGATTTTAGCTGGCGGATTTCCCAAGATATCCTGTTGTCGCATGTACCGATAGTTAAGTCGGATGACCGTTTGTGATACCGGTCTGAAACTGATTGCCGGGACTACAGCCCACAAAACATCAGAAATATTTCCTCCGGTTTCCTCGAAACTTCCCACGTTCCAGTCCACATATTCCAGTCGGCAGGCCAGGCTGAACACTGCTTTATCAAAACCTGCCAGTTTCCCTCTCAAAATAGGTTGCACAATGTCTACGAACCCTCCCTTTTGCCGTTCACCAAATTGCTGACTGTAAGTCTCCGGCACATCAACCAATACCCAGGCCCATTCGCCAACCAAATAGGTTTTTGTTGCCGAAATGGTAGAATTGAAATCCACGGCTAATACGTCCAGGTGTCTTTTGGCATCCAGAACGAGACCATCTTCCTCAAATCGGTTATAAATCCCCCCCATGTAGGAAAGTCCTATTTCTCCCACTTTGTTGTTTCTGACTGCTATTTTGCCTGTGAACAAGGGTTGCCCATTGCTGCTTTCTTCAAAGCGTAGGGCATTTTCTTTGGATGCCGGTAGAAAAGTTTTGTTTTGATTATTATTGATTATGCTGTTGTCGAAGCCATTAGTCAGGTAGGCTTCATACCCAAAAGCCCAAGCCTTTGAGTAATATTTTCCATACAGACCAAAACCGACATTGCTCCAAGTGGCTGCCAGCATTTCTGTCATGGCAATTGGCCGATCCACAAATTCCCATTTTGGACCGTCATGATTTTGGTTGAATGCGCCGATGGGATTCATTACTACTCCACCACGTAGGTTAAGTAGAGGATGGAAATTTAAATCCAACGCAGCAAATTCGATGGATATTTGTTTTCCGCCTTCCTCCAACTCAATCTCAGAGAGGAACTTGATTTTCCTGTGAATCGAAGAAGCTACAAAGAGAGTAAAGCGGGGGATACGAAAACTGTGGCCCTCAGTGATCCCATCTTGGCCCATGTATTGATAATCGGCCTCTACGTACCCGCCAATGGAAGCCGGCAAATTTCCTAACTGAAGAAAAGGACGATTGTACACTGCATCCATGTTCATGGTTTGAGTCCTTGAAGTATCGACCGGTATTCTTTTTAACAGTGTACTGTCGATCTGGGCATTTGCAACCAGGGCAAACAAAAAGACAGGAAGGAATAAATATTTTTTCATTTCAAGTCGATCTTTAAGGTGTTTTCTTCAATCTGAACAGGAAAGGTTCTCAATGGATCGTCTGCCGGGCCGTTTTGCACCATACCGGTATTGGTGAATTCACTACCATGGGCAGGGCATTGGAGCCGGTCGCCAAACACCTGAAGTTCTGTGCCCTGATGGGTACATCGCATCCATAATGCTTGATATGCTGTTTCAGACAACCGGAAAACCGCAATGGGGTATTGAAGTGATTCGTGATGCGCTATCACACTTTGCCGATAGCTGGATTGACCGTTCTTAAGATTCACGAATGCATCCATCGGAACTATCATAAAATCTCCATCCAAGCTTGCCTGAAAGTATTTGGTGCCAGCACAGGAGGATAAGCTGGAAATTCCCGCCATTATGCCAAAACACCCCCATCCACAGCTTTTGATAAACTCATTTCTATTCATGGATTTTGAAGGTTATAGCGATTCAAGAAAACGGATCAAAGCAGTTTTATTTTCTGCGGATAGCGACTCAAACTTGGTACGGCTTGTACTAGCCTCTCCACCGTGTAGTAAAATTGCCTCCTCGATGGTATTAGCCCGGCCATCGTGCATGAGAAAGTAGCTGCCGCCCTGAGAGTTTGGCGAAAGGCCCAAACCCCAAAGGGGAGGTGTTCGCCATTCGAAAGTTTCAGCAGAGCCTTCGGTTACACCGTCGTCCAGTCCCGGCCCCATATCATGCAGCAACAGGTCTGTGTATGGAAAAAAGGTTTTATTGGACAATGCTACAATATCAGAGGTTAGGGTGGTCCATTCAGGGGTGTGACAATCCCCACATTGGATTTGGGAAAACAAAGTCTTTCCCTGAATTATTTGTTGGTCATTTTGTGAGCGCTGGATGGGAGCTTTAAGTGTCCGGAGGTAAAAAACCACATCTCTGATCGTCTGGTCGCTCACTTCCGGATCAACCGCTAATCCTGAAAAAGGATCAACAGGTTCAAATGTGGAAGTGATGCCCATGTCCTGGTTGTACGCTGATACGGTCTGGTGGTGCAGGTCGATGGCTGCTGCCTTTTTGCCAAAACGCCCTATAGAGCGCCCATTTGCAACTTGATGAAACCTCTGAGGAACAAAATAAGCCGGAGGATTCACATAGTTGGGCACCCCGGAAATTCCGTCTCCGTCCAGATCGTAGGGGTCTGCATTAGTTAGGATCTGCTCATCTGTTAGGGCTGACAGCAAACCTAAGCCAGTGACAGCAGGAGGGGTCAGCTTCATGAATGGCGTTCCTTCTGGAAGTATTTCCGGTGTGTATCCTGGTATAGCTCTGTTTTGGAGTTGAGGACCTCCGATGTGCAGGTTGGTAGGCGTATTTGAAGCCGTCTGGCCAAAGCGTATCAGTGTAGTAAACGGATGTCCTTTTCCATCACCTGCATGGCAACTACCGCAGGAAGTAGCCACAAACGTAGGCCCCAGACCGGTGCCAGAGGAAAATACCTCATCATTGAAGGCAACATCCCCAGCTAGGAATTGAGCTTGATCACTGGTGTTGAGCCCTTTTAATGGGCCGTCCAGGATTTCGTTTTCTTCGGGAGACTCAGGAATGATTTGCTCACATGCAATAGTCATGCAGGCGAGCAATATCAGGAAAAGCTTCTTCATAAATCTATTATTAGAATAGTAAAAGTAATAAGTTAGATTGATCTAACACATATCTTTTATGATAAAAACTTTCTTTTCTGAGTAGAATTTTTACGCCGTTCTTATGTGTGCCAGTCAGTTGTTTTGAAGATGCGATGGTAGAAGTCCGATAAATTGACGGTTTTATTCGTTATGTCCATGAGAGTTTTTGAAACAGGGAAATTGGTGCTTTATAAACCTATCAGGTATTTAGACCCGCTCCATTTGAGCGATTTACGCCTGGGGATCAACCCAGATCATAAGAACCGTGGCTACTAGTTAGAAAATTAAAATGTATGCGAAACTAATCGCTTGCACCTGGTAATGAGTCAAGGCTACGGCTTCACGAAACGGCCTTCCAGAGTCCCAGGATTGCCGGGACTTAGGAGAAGGGTAAGTGGAGTGAAGCGGTAGCCGTGGGGAGTGAAAGTCCTTTCCTAGAGTGGAGAGATAATGAGCTGTCAATTGAAAAATGGCGCGAATGAATCGGAACGAAAGGAGTGGGCGAAACGAGGGAAATTTGCTTTTTATACCAAGGCTGTCAGCATCTCCTCAAGTTCCAAAGTTTTATACCAAGGCTGTCAGTATCTCCTCAAGTTCCAAAGCTCTTTGCCTAATCCTGTTCATGAAAGAAATTGAGGCTATAAACAATCCTTCACGCCCAACCTTGTATTGTAAATCATCAAAAGAAAAAACTAAGTCCCTATCAATTTCAAGTTGGCTTGCCCAATGCCTTTGAGACTCCTCAAGCTTGACTTTTTTGCTTGGATCTAGCTTTCGCATTAAAGTATTGAAAACATTGTTCAGTTCTTTTTCCCAAAGATCTCGATGTTTATTGATGCATTCTCCCCATTCAACATTAGTAAGACATTCGCTTTCTCTGAATGATTTATCTAGCCAATGTTCTTTTGCATCAGGATTATTATGTGAAAAGTTACCCCCTCTATATTCGACTTTACTCTCAAGAGATTCAATGATTTTGGGTCCGACTTCAATTATCCATTTTGCTGTCCTCTGATCATATTCCACTCCATGAGATGCTTGATTTAACACCCCAATCATGTCTCTTAAAACACTTTCCTCTTCAATCGGAATAATATGATGTGACGCAAGTTCCCTTAAGAGATTGTTTATCCCCAACCTCTCGGCCTTTAGATCATATTTTAAAGCAATGCTTCGTAAGCACTTTTCAATATCCAGCCTTAAGCTCACCAAAGCCAGTTCTTGATTTTGTTCTGCTAGCTCAACAAATAGCCTTTTCTCATCTTCTATTTCTCCCCCCTCCTTTTTAACGTCTTCAGAACTAATTAACCCTACCTTTTGGGCCTCCTCTTCAAGTTTTCGCAATTCTTGAAATTCAAGTTTTAAGCCACCGGGTAACTCTACCGATTTGAAAAGTGTCTCAACCCATGGAATAACAGCCAAAGCCAATAATGAAACCGTAATTAGATCAATATTGATCTTTGGAAAAAGAAGATGAAGAACAGCCAGCGAAGCCGCTGCTATTGTCACAACAATCTTTACTGTCTGTTTGGATTTCATATCTATATTTTCAGACTGCAACTGTTTTTTGTAGTTCCCACGAACCTTAAACGAATAATACCCCAATCATCGCTTCTGATTCAAATTCCCTTTTGGAATACATTTTAGGCCTATTTTTGAGAATCACTTTCAAGATGCCTATATATCCTTAATGATTTTTAGAAAGTCCTCAAGCTTGTAGGCCCCATCTACCGTACGCCTTTCATACACCATAAAATACCGGAAATTATTTCCCGATTTACTTGCCCAAAATGCTCCTAATCGGATCTTTTGCTCGGCATCCAAATGGTCTCCTTTTGTCTCCAAAAGGACGGTCTTACCGCTCTTCGTTTGAATGATAAAATCAGGATAGTGGTTTATAAAGCCATTAATCCGGAAGCCTTTTCTTTCAATATTGCGTGACCAAAATGCGATATTACCCATGTTTCCGATTTCATTGATTACCTGCTCTTCATATCCATTCATCTTTCCCTCTTTCTCATACAGGGATTTGGTGATATCCTTTGCTGTATCTCCAGGCGAAATGCTTTTAGGTAGTGGATAGGAGGATTTGATGAAGACCTTATCTGTATCCAAAAAGTCCTTGAATTTTTGTTCTGCGTAAGATTCAGAAAGCGCGGTAATTTTTTGCTTTATCTTATCCTTATAAGTGTATTCGTTGTTTGCGAAAGCAGAAAACTGCTCATCAGTGAAGTCCTCTAAGATCCGATTGATATATTTCTCTATTTCCTTGTCAGCGATAGGATACATGTTCCCAATCAAATCCATGATCCTCCTTGTAAAATTCTTAATCCTACTTTCTTTTCTAGCTGGATCAAGTAAATAGGTCATGACACTTTCTTTGACTATTCCATCCAAGCGAACGAAAGTCGGAGTATGTTCCTTTTTAGTCTCGTCCAAATCTACCTTGTAAAGCTCTGAAGTAATGGTGTCAAAAGCGATATTGGTATCTGCTTTACTCAAAGCAAAGCCTTCCAATAAGTTTTCCTTTTCTAATGGAAGCTCTTCTAAGCCTGAGCTGAATAAATCGTTGGAAGGCACCTTGAGATAAAACTGAGGGAGATTTACTTTTTCCGCCTCATCTTTAAAAACCTCTTTTATCGTATATCTTTTCACCAATTTTTGGATTTCGTTGGGCAATACTGGAATACCACTTGATTCCATTTCAAAGACTGCTTTTTCAAAAGCTTCATTTTGTTCAATCGCCGTGTTTTCTATTTCAGATACCGATTCCACTTCTGGATAATCGTCAGAAACTATAATTCTTGACACATCAATATCTGAAGTGATATCCTCATCTGATTCCGGCTGATTTTGAGTCACACCAAGAGATGGAATTAAGGTAAGCTGCTGTAATGGATCCACCGGTCTAATAGGTTCTACGGTAATGGAGTCAGCCAACTTATAATCTTTGTCACTAAATCCTGCCTTGTTCAGCCCCTTTACAATGCTGTCCAGCGTCTCTAAAAATCTGGAAGATGCGGTTAAAACATAACTCACATTAAGCAAGGGGAATTTGTGCTTCATGACGTAGGGCTGCCTCAAAACACGGCCCAAAATCTGCTCCACATCCACAGCCGAATTCTTATCTGCCAAAGAAGCCAGAATATAGGCAAAAGGACAGTCCCACCCTTCCTTAAGTGCATTTACCGTTATGATGAATCGTACTTCACAGTCTCGACTCATCAAGTCGATATTCTTCAATTCATTTAGATTGGCCGTCTTGATTTTGATTTGCTCCTCCGGAATTTTTAACTCGATAAGCTTTTCCTTCAGTTTTTCGAAAGTTGTGTTATCATCAGCATTTCGGGGTTGGGCTTGAAAAAGCACAATCGGGCGGATGTATTTCCCTCCGTTTTTCTCTTCATCCAGCGCCTGTTTCTCAAGTCGCCTTTGTAGCTGCAAGGAAGAGTTGATTACTTCTGTCTTATCCTGATGATTATACACGATCACCGGGAGCTTCACCATATTCTCCTTCTTCAGATCCAGTGCATCTATGAAGCTGATGATGTTGCTGTTTTTGCGAGGTGTGGCAGTCAGGTCCAGGATAAAGCAAGGATTGATTTCCTTTAGCATATCCACACTCAGGTCACTTTCTGCGTTGTGACTTTCATCTACAACAACCACCGGATTAAGGTATTTAATGACCGCCCCTAGCGTGATCTCCTCATTCTTATCCAGCAAGCTCTCAAAAGATTGGAGGTTACCATTTTCCTGAAAAACCTTTCTGTCTTCTTTGTTCTTGGCCTTTAAACTATCAAAGCTAAACACCATGATGTTCAATTGCTCCTTCACCGAAGTGGCATTAAACCCACTACCCTGGAGCAGGGTAGATTTATCAAAAACCTCAACTTTGTTTCCAAAGTGAGAATTGATTTTTTGTCGATAAGGATGTGAGGGATCTTTAAGATTCTTAATGGTTTGTTCCAAAATGGTAATGGAGGGAACCAGCCAGACCACAGCTTTTGGCTTGTCATAGTTAAATGCATCAAAAATAGTCTTGATGGCATTGCAGGCAATAAAAGTCTTCCCTCCAGCTGTGGGTACTTTCAAGCAAATATGGGGTACCCGAGGCACATTATTTTTGTAAGGCTCAATGGCTGTCCCAGGGAAAGGCATCAATGGCGTTTTGGGATGGGCTGACCAAAAATTATGAAATGCCAGGGCGGTGTCCTTGGTTTCTTGCACGCTCTCCAAGAATAGAGACAAATCATTGATGACTTCTTGTTGATAGGGCTTCAGTTCCATTACTTCTTCTTCAATTTTTTAACTTCTTTGTCAAAGTCAGAAATGATTTTTTGAGTTTTGTTAAACTCATCATATTCCTTTACCGCCTTTTTGTCGGCCTGTAGTTTAGAAATCCGGCCTTTGCCGGAAAGGACTCTATATTCATTAAAAGTCAAAAACTTGTTGACGCTTTCAGCCAATCCCTCCATGGTAAAGGTATTTTCACGCTCGATCAGCCCTTCGATGTAGTCGAAATATCCGGTCACGGTTCTTTCCAATTGTTGGATTTCCTTTTCCTGAAGGTAATTCTTGGCGATGATCACATCCGACTTTAATACTCTACCCTCCGGGCTGTTTTTCCAAGTGGTCAGGCCCATATTTTCTTTTTTGGCGTCAGCTGAAAGATGAATAATCTCAACGGCAGTCTTACCCGTGATGGCAAAATGAAATTTGTTCTGAACCATGGCATAAAAATTTTTCGTAATCTCAGACTTGAGATCATAGTCGATACTGCATTCCGCAAAAATGTCTGTCACCTGCTGGTATATCCTCCGCTCACTGGAACGGATGGAACGAACCCTTCGGAGTAACTCCTTGAAGTAATCTTTGCCAAAAGCGGTAGTTCCTTGCTTTAAACGCTCATCATCCAACACAAACCCTTTGATGATATATTCTTTTAGGGTTTGGGTTGCCCAAATCCTGAACTGGGTCGCTTTGGATGAATTGACTCGATACCCGACTGAGATAATTGCGTCCAGATTATAAAACTTCTGTTTTCTAGACACCTGACGATCTCCTTCTTGCTGAACTTGTAAAATTTCTTTACAAGTTGCCATTTCGTCCAATTCACCACTTTCAAATATGTTTTTGAGGTGAATGGTTATGTTTTGGGTTGTGGTGTCAAATAGCAAACTCATTGCCTTTTGTGTCAACCAAACACTTTCATCCTGAAGGTAAACCTGCACTCGCACTTCCCCAGAAGGCGCGGTATAGAGTAGGAAATTATTCTGTTGTTCACTCATGCTTAGAATCTGGTAATGTCTCTAGGTATCTTCTTAAAAATGATATGATGCTTCACCATAAATTCTTTGGTGAGCAAACAATTATCGGCGTAGATCACATATTGCTCAGCTTTGGTCTTGACGCTTGCCAGGAAGCTATGATCCAGTGTAGTGATGGCCTCTGATTCGTAGTAGAAATAGTAGGAGGTATCGTTATGCTTCCCAAGAAAATGGGCATTGTCCTCATGCTTCTCACCCTTCAAGGGAGTTTTGGTTTCAGTGTACCATACATAGTTTCGGATTTTCGGCAGCCCCACAGATTCATTGAGATTTCCATCCTCATCAAATAGTGGCTGACCTAATTCGTAGAAATCGAAACTTCCTCCTGTTCCTTCAACACCGTTTTTACCTTCACCATACCCTTTCATCACCCGCTTCACGCGCTCCGCTGTGATGGCCTCAGCATAGTCTTCCATCTCGATACAGATAAATCTCCGGTTGCCACCATCTTGTTTGTTCAGATTAAGTACGGCATGCGCTGTAGTGCCTGAGCCAGCAAAGGAGTCTAAAACAACATCATCTTTTGAAGTAGTAAAACTCAAGATCTCTTCAATTAACTCAGTTGTTTTAGGGTTTTTGAATGGAGTTTTTGTTGTTTCAAAAACGTCCTTAATTGTGTTAGCCCCCTTTCTTCCATCTAACTCAATAACACTAGAAAGTTTTGCGCGATAGTCGAACGCATACAACTTTAGCTCAATAATTTTTGATTCGTCCTCTCCAAAAATTATTCTCTTTCTATCTATTAGTTCATTTAAAGTTGATTCAGGGAACCTGTACCCCATTAACGGCTGCTTACAGGGATTTTTAGTTATAGGGTGAATTACATCATATCTATACCCTTCTTTTCCAGGGTTGTGCACACTTCTACTTCCAGTGTAAACGCCACCACCATCAATGAACTTGTAATCTTCAAATGGCCATAAAAACTGCTTATTTTCTCTAAACCATTTCGTGTATTCAATTTGCAGTTCCTCTGGATCAGAATATCTTTCAACAAACTCTTTCCCAATATTTAAAAGTTTTTCCTTCACATCTAGGTTGGGGGATTTCCATTCTGGAGCTAACTCTGTCTTCTTTTTAGAATAGCACAGAATATATTCATGTTCATCTGCTATTTGTGTTGGATTATTATCTGTGGCATTCTTCCAAATAATATTTCCCACTAGATTAAATGGGCCAAAGATTTCGTCTAGGACAATCTTCAAACTATATAACTCATTATTATCGATTGACACCAAGAAAACCCCATCATCTTTCAATAATTTATAAAGTAAAACTAGCCTAGGATACATCATGCACAACCATTTGTCATGACGACTTAAATCTTCGCCTTCTTTTCCTACAATTTTATCAAACCAAGATTTAATTCGGGGATGATCAACTCTATCGTTATACTTCCACTCATCCTTTCCTGTATTGTAAGGAGGATCGATATAGATGCACTTGATTTGGCCTTCATATTCAGGTAGTAGGGCTTTGAGGGCTTCCAGGTTGTCCCCATGGATTATCTTGTTTCCACTTTGCGTTTCGGTGCTAGTCTGTGTTCCGTTATCAAATCCATAGCTTTGCTCCAGTACCTTAAAAGGCACGTCCATGTGATGATTGATTACTTTTTCCTTTCCTATCCAGTGTAGTGTAGGCATTGGTTTTAATTAAAGCTGGGTTTACAAATTTTGGCTAGACTTGATAAGATCTTTCGGGTCCACCCCCAATATTCTGGCAATTTCAAAAAGCACCTCCAATCGTGGTTGGTGCCGATTTTGGACATAGCCATTGACCATGTTGTAGCTTTTGCCGAGTTGTTCGGCAAGCCAAGTTTGGGTAATCCCTTTTTCCTCAAGCACTTCTTTGATCCGGTTCATTCCTGAAATAAGACAGAAACTAAAAATAGAGAATTATTGGGATTATCTCGTTTTTTGAGATAGAGTTGAAAGAAAAAAAGCCCTGTCGGGCTTTTCTCAAGATTCTTCAGAATCTGATTCTTTGACGGAAACATAAACCGTGTGGGTTTTTCCGTACTGATCAGGTTCTTTTAGCTTGGCGACATTGAATTTGACGAAGGTTTCTCCCTCGTACTCGAAGGTGTGGTTTTGAAGCTCGGCCATATTCAGGCTTACTTCCACAATGTCCATGTTTTCGACTTGCTTTCCTTTTCCGATGTACTTTTTTGAGAATGCCATAGTATTTTGGTTTTAGTTAAAATTTATGCAGGTCATTTAGGATGGCCGGGAAAGTGAGGAAAATTAGAATTTAAAAACTGGGAGGTAGTCCGTAGGAAACCCTGTTTTTAGGAAATTCTGCTGGAAGCCCCAATTTTTTGAAACTGACAGGCCGTCCGACCTTTGTGCATACAATTGTATAAAACCGGACTAGGGCACTCAAAGACAAGGAGAAAAGCAAAAAAGACAAGATCAAATGACTTGGATGTTAAGTGACCTTGTCTAATTCTGATTAAGACTTGGAAAATATTAAAGATTTAGAACATTCAGTATCCAACCCCAGAAAGCACGACTCTTTTTCTCGATTCGTTTGATTTCAGGCTCTGGTTCAGTTTTATAGTATTTGATTTTGACTTCTGCATCATATTCCCGAACATTCAAGATTTGATCCTTCGACCAAGATTCAGACCATTCAACCTTTCCATCCTTTATCCAATAATGTGATTGACAATCGAAACTCCAATTGCCAATTGAAGGATAAAGGGAGATACTTTTTCCATTAAAAGTAAGTTTCCAATCAGCAGGTGAAATTGGAGTAACGACCTTATTGCGGCATCCACACACGCAAAGGTGTATGGCTGTGCAATATTCAATAGAGATATAGATTATTCCTTCTTCAAGGTGATCGGGAATGAATTCTAGAAATCTATGCTGCATGATCGTCATTGATGATTTTAGAGACTTCAATTGTGTAGGTTGAATGATGCTCGTTTTCTAAATCAGCATACACTCCAAACTCCTTTTTCCAACGAATCACAGCCAGAATCGCGTTCAATGCATTAAGATCACTAATTTGGATATTTGACGCATATTCATTGTCTCCAATTTCCTCTGGAAATATCCGAGTGTCTAAATGATCAATCTTTCTAGAACTTCCCGCAGTTACTCTAACTGCCCCTATAAGCTCTCCATTAACTTCTGTTACCCCTAGTCCAACATCCACAAATGGAATCCTATTTTGAGCCAAGTAGTCCGTGATCATTTTCCTTGCTGCATTATTGTCAATAGAAACAAATACAAAAGACATACCGTCCAACTCAGTAAGATCTCCCTTTTTGACATTGTACTCATGGACTTGGACACCCTTATGCATTTCTGAATAAATTCCATAGTAGTAGTTCACTTTAGATAAACTTTCGCTAAGAATCTCTAAAGAAGCTGCTCCAGGTGATCGGAACGCATTGTGCTGGTCGAAAGTGTCACCATCGTAGATGTGAATTTCGGAAACTTGAGTTTTAGCAACTTGGTCCAAGATATAAGCCCCAGTACCTCCAAGGCCAATAATCGCTATTTTTTGACCTTTAAGTTTCTCATTGATGTACTCAATTTTTGCTCTGCTTGAGTTGGTATCAATGTATCTGAATGGAGTTTCGTTTTCCAAGTCTGGAATCACTGTGAAAGTTTTTTCCGTGACTTTGTCATCCAAATACTTGGCCGGTGCCGAAATGATATCTGCGTAGCGCTTCACCTTTTCGTAATGATTAGGATATCCAGCTGGGGGCTTATTTGAAAACGATCGATCAATAACCAAAGTCGTGGTTAATCTTTTTTGATTGACCGAATGCTGGATTTCGGAAATCACACTGCCATCAATGTTGCAAGGATTTTCACCGGCAAAATCAATTACATGCGTATGCGGGGCCGCAACATTCCCTCCTACCAAAGTGATTTGGCTGACGAGGATTCCATACTTTATCTCTTTATTAGAGTTTAAATATGGAATGTGGTGGACAATTAAATGTCCACCTTGAATTTCCACCTGATATCCTTCGTCGCGAAGGCGCTTTAAGTGCGGATTACGATTTATCAGTTGCTGTGACATTGAAGACCATTTTATTTTTGACACGCACAACTGAAGTTTTCACCATAGTCCCTTCGGGCTTTGGCTCATGACCCCTAAAATAGGTAACTGTGTAACCTATGTTCGGATTCGGATCATACTTACCAAACGCTAGCTCAATTATTTGCTCAAAAGAGATTGTGGGTTTATCCCAGCTTTTCTCCTGAGCGTTCACGATGATCGTAAATTTAGTCTGAGCAGGTTTGGTAATAAACTTTTCCTTACCGGGTCGAGCCAGATCAACAACTACATCATTAGTTATCAAGTCATCTTCCCAGCCCTCCTTTATGTCCAAGTAAATGTCAACATCCATAGGAATGTTACCCAGTTCTCTGATTTGAACGCCTCGGATAAATTGCTTAAACCAAATAAATGCCTTACCATCGATCGAGAATTGAAGCTTTTTCTTGACAAAGAAATTCTCAATTTCAGGTCTTGCAAGATTGACTGTTTTTTCATTTTCAATCAGCTCATCCTTAAAAGGACGAAGGATTGAAAGAAAAAGCTCTGTATCCGGAGGAATTCCAGCTAATTCTTTAAGCTGTAAACCTGTCATAAATTGATTGAAGGTTTCGTATTGTTTACCTTCAATGATGAGCTTTAAGCTCGGCTGTTTTGAGGGATGTACCCCCTCCTCAAATTTTTTCATGATTATGAAATTTTAGTGATTAAAACCTTTCACTTTCTCCAGCTTATCATTTCAGCTGGGAAAGATTTTAAAGGGCATTGCCCTAAATGCTGTCTATTCGTTGCAGTTAAAATTGATTTTAAGTACTGCCAGACACATGGACACCATGTGTTAAAAATCACCTCAGACTTGCATTTATCACCTAAAGGAGGTACGTTTGAATTGCACAACAAATATACCGACAGCCTTGCAAGGGCCGAGGTTTCCTTTAAGGATATGAAGCCAGGTAATTTTTGCCTGGTTTTTTATTTCAATTAGTTTTCAGTATTGTTTCACTCTCATAACTCATGATCTTGATTCTACTTTGATTTTCTCTGTAGTAAATTTTTAAACCCTTGGAACAATTCGAGCAGCAGTTTTAATATCAACAGCTTGAACTCCATATGATTGTAGCATTTGTCTCATGTCATTAAATACCGGTTTCTCGTTATTAGGATCTGAAATCGTTAAGATTGCTGTGAATGGTACGCCTTCAATTGGAAGTGTTACACCATCCCTAGACAAATACTCTACATTTAATTTCCATTCAGTTGAGGGACCGACTCCTCTAGAAAATGTTTTTTCATAAACTTTTACAGGACTCCACTTGAAAGAATGTTCAATTTGATCTTTCTCATATGAACTTCCATCTCCATCTTCTGGTGTATAAATCGCATTTAACCTACCTTTATAGGTGCCGTCATTATGCATCTGTCTTAGAGCTGCATCAATATTTATTCGGACAAACTCAGATCCAAACCTATAATCAAAGCTTGGAGTACTTACTATGGTTAGTTTTGCATGTCCGAAACACTTGCCATCGCGTACAAGACTTGAAGGCCAAGAAAATTTAAAACTCATTTTATGACCTCTTATAACTCGGTTTGCAAATACCAATGTAATTGCATGAGGGCTTCCATTTAAAATCCTTTCAGAATCATTAGGTATCCCAAATCCAACCAAATGTTTTGTTATATTTCTTAAATTTTTATCGTTGAGAGACTCCGGTAGCATTGCATGGTGAATTCCTAGAGCAATTAGCGTTTCCCTGGAAACAAAACCTTCAATAAAATGGTCAATGCTAGCTAAAGTCTTTGCTACATTTGGCGCAGCATAACTGGTTCCACAACCATCAATAATTTTACTTTTTGGATCCAAAGACAATAATCCATGTCCCAGGACAGGGTCAATAGTCCCAGCCCCTCCAATATGAGCAAAATCAGGTTTAAGTCCGACTCGCAAGCCAGGTCCACGGCAACTATAATTAGATAGTGCATATGGAACAATACCTTCAAGGTGAGGGGGATTTAAGGCCGAAACACTGATATTTCTACAGCTTTCTGCTGGCTTTTTTATAGAATCATTTCTAGAAGATGCTAAAATTGTTAATGCATCGAAATGATCGGAAGGCCACTCCTTTCTGATGTCTCGAGGATGAGTATTACCAGCAGAAATAACAAAAACAACATCATTCTCTTCTGCAATCTTATCTAAAATCTGTGCTGGAACACTGTATCCAGTTGTTGACGCATGTTCATCTATATTTAAACTGAAGTTAAATATTCGAACCCCAGTTCTCTCTTTCAATTCCTGAACAGCTGTCTCAAGTTCATTAAAAAATTCCAAGGGTTTTGAATAGTATAAGCTGTAACTATCTCGGCGAGGTAAGATATCAAGATCAATTATTTTACAACCATCAATTTCTCTGCAAATTGCCTGACCATTTAATTGTTGTCCAAAAATTGCAAGTCCAGCAATAAAAGTTCCGTGATTCTCGTCTTTATCAGGACTGCTAATTAACCCCCACCGTTCTATGACCCAATTCCCAAAAACATCAGACACTCCTCCATCTACTATACACAATTTAGGATATGAACCATTATCTTCAGGGGCAGGAATGGCAAAATCTTCACCTTTTACCTTAGACTTAGTCGTTAAACTTTGTGAGATGACTGGAGGAAGAGTCACTTTTTTTACCAATGGATGATTACCTAGGTACTCTAACAATTGATTATGTCTTTCTAAGTTGAGATCAATAGATTTTCTCTCTCCCGATTTACCTGCATTTGATGATGAGTAAAACTGTATTACTGGGGCTGAATCGTTATTTTCTAATTTAACTCCAAACACAACCGATGCTCCTTGGCCTGTGGTAATTCTGGACACAAATATTCCTCTACCTAAATTTGCTAAACCATCAAAAAAACTATTAAAGAGCTCAAATTTATATTTACTTAGTAAATCCCAATCTTGCCTTGGCGGTGGGGCTTCGAACAATTCCACTAAATACGATCCACCAGTTTGAGGATTAGATAGCCATCTAACAGCCTCTTTAACTGAAAAATTTCTCTTATCACTGGAAGAATACATTACTATTTCTTCAATTGCACCAATTTCACTCCTTAATCTGGATGGATTAGGCTCATTCTTGCCATTTTTTTCTTTGTACCTGGTTTCAGTTTCAGCTTGTTCAAATTTTTTGTTTATTTTTTCTACACTCTCAGGAGTAAGTTCTACAAATAGCTCTCCTAAGTCTCCACCACCTATTACTGGTGCCACATCTCTTTTAAATATCTGAGAAGTCGGCCGATGACTTTTTGCAAGTGCAGCCTGCTTAAGTGACACTTTTGCGTAAGAAACCTTAGCATAACTGTTAATCAATTGCATGCTTCTAATTTCATTGAGCTGTTTTTGGATGTTATTTCGATGCTCGACAAACCCAATATCATTTCCAGCGAAAAAGTCTTTTGAACCACCACCGCCATTATTTTCTAACGCCTCTATAAAGGAATCACTATTTAAAACGATTTGAACAGGACTGTTTGACATAACTTATATTTTTTCAGAATCTTTAAATTTTGAAAGATGTTTACTCAAATTTGACGGAGTCATTCCGAAAAGGGATGCTATATCTTTCTGTTTAAAAGAGAAAACTTTGTCATTAAGCAGCAAGCCCATAAAGTCCTCATCTCTATGAAGCATTATATTTCTCTTTTTGGTATCAACTCTACCAGAGTTTAGTAAGGCAAATTGTTTCATTACCTCTACGATATTGCTTCCCTTTTCTATGACAAATGCCCGTTTCAGCCATTTAGAAAGCATTTCTGCATCAGCCCCAGACGAACCTTCTAGACACCATGCCAGAAACTTAATTTCACTTTCATTGAATTCTAATGGTGAAGTGAAGTGCTTAAGAAGTCGAATAATAACCTCCAGAGAAGGATTTGGAATTTCGATTTGTATGTCAAACCTTCTCCAAATAGCAGGATCTAAAAGACTTTCATGATTGGTTACCCCAATAGTAAAACCTTTTTCATGACGCGAATCAAGACTCTGTAACAACGTATTAACTACCCTTTTCACTTCACCAACCTCTTGGGGATCATTTCGGAGTTTAGCTATAGCATCAAACTCGTCAAGAAGTAAAATACATTTATACCTGTTGGCAAATGCGAACAAATTTCCAATGTTTCGTGAAGTCGTACCAAGGTAGGATGACATCAAACCTTCAAGTCTTGCAAGAACAACTGGTATCCCAATCTGTCTAGCAATCCATTTGGCTAGGTGGGTTTTTCCTGTTCCAGGTGCCCCATATATCAAACATGAACTTGCGGGTGTTGCATTTATTTCCAGAAGCTCATCAAACTTTTTCCATTCATTTACTATAGTTTGAATAGCAAGCTGAATGTTCTCATCAAATATTGGAGCCTTTTCTGGAAGATCATTTGGAAAAAAAATCTCAGCCAAAGGAGTTGAGGTTTCTTTATCCACGGGCATAGTGGTTTTGTGAGTCAATTCCTCACCTTTTAAGGCTATAAAAGATCTCTGAATCTTACTAGGTGACATATCGAGTGCTGATTCCGAACTTTCCATCAATGCATCTAATGATTTCGCCTCCTTAGTGAAGCCGTCTTTTTCAAGACTTTCCTTAAGTCTTTTGATTTGATGCACAATAGCTTCATTTGGTGTAGCTAATGCCGACCTGCTTAATGCCTGAATGATGTTGAAGTATTTTAACATAAAATCATTTTCGAATACTTTTTCCAAATATAAAGTTTTTATTTCCAATTAAAGAAATTTATTTCCGTTTTTTTGATAAAATTTCCATATACGAATAATCCAGCTTACTAGCCCATAATCACATTTTGATCGCCTAAATTGTACATTTGAAATTGATTTAATGGGTTATTGTAAAACAATCTCTTCTGTTAGCGGGATCGAAGTTTCCCCAGGAGACAATGCTTCATATTCGAATTGTCTATAAACCTCACCATCTGCCAAAACATTGACAGTCGCCGAAAGTTGCTGGAAAGAATCATCGGTTTCACCTCCCAAGTGAACGGCATTGAAAACTAAACCTAAACTATAGATAGGGGCTGAGGAAGTGGCTGAAATGGTTGGAACTTCTGGCTCAAAAGAAAGCGTGTAGGAATTGCCTTGTTCGATCACTTGGGTCCAGTTGAGCTCAGTCGGCTGATACAACACCGGAGTGACAAAAGTAGATGTGCCGCTCAGCATACTATGAACCGAAAAGGTCACCAAGTAGTCGGCGTAATTACCATCCATTTCAACTTCGATGGTCACAGATTTTTCAACAGGTTTTGGAGTCTCATCCTCTGAAGAACAGCGAAAGGGAAAAGTAGCTGCAGCGAATAATTCAACTAGATAATTCAACTCTCAACTCGAAATAGAAAAAGCTTTTTCAGGCGGTTCAGAAATGCAAGAAAAAAAAATTCTTAGCCATAGAACCAGAAGGATGAAACAAGAAAAAGGACCCCAAAATCGAAGTCCTTCCATTCCACTTAGCGGATTTTATTGCAGGTAGGTTACTCGTAATCAGAGCTTACGTCCTATGCAAACCTGCCCAACATTTTAAGAAATTTACTGGTAAAAGTCACCAACTATTTTTGACCACATTACCTATAAAATCTTGACTCGGTTGTTTTTACTGTTCTTGTTATTAACCAGCTTTTGAGAAAGCATATTGTTTTCCGAATTTTGGATTCCACGGAGTCAGTTCCGACTTGGCATTGTGTATGTCTATTAGGTTGGTTTTAATAATTCAACATCAATCCCACTCCAAATCCCATATCACTATCGTAATGAGTTCTGAATCCGATGTTTTTACCTGCTATATAGTTCAATCCGACCATGTATTCTTTGTCAGTATTAACCATAAAGTTTGCTCTCAATCTTTTTGATACAGGTATATCCTCTCGTCTTAATTGGACCCTGACGTTGCCATCTTGGTAAACTTCGGTTTGTAAAATAAAAAGCATAGGTAAGGTATAAGCAACTCCTACACTGAATTGAGCGCGGTTGTCTTTCGTGCTTTTCTGTCCAAAGATGTTTTGCTCCACTTCGCCGTGTCCTAGTTTCCTGTAACGCCAATCAAAACCAACAAAAGGCATTAACCATTGCATTCTTCCAAGATATCTGCCTACGTGCGTTTCACTTTCATAACCGTGCTCATCATTGTACCCTAGTCGCCATTCAGAGCCAAAACTCCAACGCGTATTTTGCAACATTGCCATTCCGTCATTTCCATTGGTGGCAAAGTCATTTTGAGCCATAAGGTGTAATTGGTTGCTCTCTTTTTGCAATTTTTTGTAGGCCCAATTTTTGTCCGGCAACAGGGGATTTGGCTCTTGTTTTTCATAACTGAAAACCCGGTTCATGCCTGCCATCATATGATAGAGTATATGGCAATGAAAGAACCAATCACCCTCAACATTGGCCTCAAATTCAATGACGTTGGTTTCCATTGGCATAATATCCATTACGTTTTTGAGCGGAGCGTACTCCCCTTGTCCGTTGATCACCCTAAAATCATGTCCATGCAAATGCATTGGGTGGCGCATCATCGAATTATTGAAAAGGGTAATTCGCACGATTTCCCCTTTTTTTATCAATATTTTATCGGATTCTGAAAGCACCTTATTATCCATACTCCACACATAGCGGTTCATATTGCCTGTCAGTTCAAAGCGCATTTCCCTAACGGGTGCACTAGCAGGTAATGTGGTTTTAGTTGGGGATTTGAGCATTGCATAATTGAGCGTTACAATGTCCGTATTGCTAGAACCGTTACTGGAATGATCCATATTTTTCATATCCATTTCGGGCATTTCATCCATTTTCATCGGTTTCTTTTCGCCGGAAATTTCAGGATACATGACCGTGTTCATATCCATTTGTTGCAGGCTCATATTCATCCCCATATCGTTCATGTCGCCGTTCATTTTCATCATATCGTTCATCATCTTCATGCCTTCAAAATATTTCAATTTGGGCAATGGACTGACCAATTGTTTGATGCCCGAACCGATGTAAATGGAAGCTGATTTGGTGCGGTCCTCCGCTGTAGCAAGAAACTCATAGGAAGTATTTTCAGCGGGAATAGTTACAATGACATCATAGGTTTCCGACACGCCAATAATAAGCCTGTCGACTTCCACAGGATCTACATCATTGCCGTCATTGGCTACAACGGTCATTTTGCCGGCTGCATAGGTGAGCCAAAAGTAGGAGGAAGCACCGCCGTTTGAGATTTGCAATCGTACTCTATCACCTGCTTTGAATTGGGATAATTGGCTTTCATTTTTGCCGTTAATTAGAAATCTATCATAATAAATATCACTCACGTCCATTGCCAACATTCGTTTCCATTCGTTGGCAACTTTGGTTTTAAAATGACCTTCCCTTATAGCCTCTGCATAACTTTGAGTGGTTCCTTTTTTAATAGCGAACCAATCAGAAGCATTGTGCAACATCCGATGCACATTTTCAGGTTTGTAGTCTGTCCACTCACTTAGAATAATAGGGACAGTCGGAATATCGTCAATCCCTGCCCTTAATCCTGGGTCATCCTCCCGCTTTTTTAGTATCATGGAGCCATACATTCCTATTTGCTCTTGCAGTCCGCTATGGCTATGATACCAATGTGTGCCATGTTGGATTATTGGAAATGTGTATTTGTGTGTCGTGCCGGGTTCTATCGGCATTTGCGTTAGAAAAGGAACACCATCTTCCTTATTGGGCAAAAACAAACCGTGCCAATGCAAGGATGTGCTTTCTTTGAGTTGGTTATGTACGTAAATTTCTGCTGTGTCGCCCTCCGTAAATGTCAGTGTAGGCATTGGAATTTGTCCGTTTACGGCAATGGCCCGTTTTTCTTTGCCTGAAAAATTGACAAGGGTATCTTTGACATACAAGTCATAACGCACTACTTTTTGAGCGTATAGGTTTGTATTAAGTAATATTAAAACAACTATTAGTTGTGATGCCTTAGAAATATTTTTATTAACCTTCATTTTAAGATTTATTATTATTCAATTTTAATAGACTTGCATTGATTGCAACCACAATGGTGCTCACGCTCATTAACACCGCACCCATTGAGGGGCTTAAAACAAAATTTGGGTAAAGTACACCTGCTGCAAGTGGAATCGCTAAAACATTATAGCCAACTGCCCAAACTAGGTTTTGTACCATTTTCTTATAGGTGCGTTTTCCGAAATCTATCATTTTTGCTACATCTCTCGGGTCGCTATTTACCAGGATGATATCGGCAGTTTCAGCCGCCACATCAGTACCTGAACCCACAGCTATCCCCACATCTGCCTGGGCCAACGCAGGTGCATCATTGACCCCATCACCTGTCATCGCTACAATTTCGCCTTTGGCTTGGAATTCTTTAATTTTCTCTTGCTTGTTGTGCGGGAGCACGTTGGCAAAAAAACCGTCCATTTTCAACTCATTGCTCACTGCTGCGGCAATTTTTTCATTATCACCAGTAAGTAAGTATGATTTGATATTCATATCCTTCAAATCATCAATTGCCTGTTGTGAACCTTCTCGAATGGTATCTGCCAAAGTAATAATACCTACTACTTCATCGTCAATCAGCAAAAAATTCACGGTTTCAGCATCTTGATTGATGTCCTTAGGAAGGTCAGGTATGGCTAAAGTTTTATCATTGAAATAATTCGGCCCGGCTGCTGCAACAGACTTACCTTTAACGGTTCCCGACACACCGATTCCCTGCATCAACTGAAAGTTCTCTGATTTCCACAACTCGAGATTTTTGTCTTTTAGAGTTTGGAGTACACCTTTTGCAATATGGTGTTCTGAATTTTGCTGGACTGCTGCTGCATATTGAATGATATCATCAGCAGTATATTTATCTGTTAACGGAATAGTTTTCTGAACCCTGTGAGATCCTTCAGTAAGTGTTCCGGTTTTGTCAAAAATGATTACCGATAATTTCCTTGTGGTCTCAAAAGCAGTCCTATTCCTGATTAAGAGGCCATTTGTAGCAGAAAGGGTTGTAGAGATTGCAACCACTAAAGGGATGGCAACACCCAAAGCGTGTGGGCACGCCGTGACCATCACAGTTACCATTCTTTCTAATGCAAAGGATAAATCTCCACTATTGCTGTACCAAAAAATAAAAGTTCCCACGCCAACAGCGATAGCAATGAAGGTGAGCCATTTGGCAACCCTATCTGCAAGGTTTTGGGTGTTGGATTTTGCTGCCTGTGCATCCTGCACCAGATTGATTACCTTATTGAGGTAGCTGTCTTTGCCTACTCCAGTAGCCTTAATCTTTAAAACCCCATCCCCATTTATCGAGCCTGCAATGACTTTTGCATCTACTTGCTTTTTCACAGGTACACTTTCGCCCGTAAGCATACTTTCATTGACAGAAGAAGAACCTTCCAATACCAATCCATCAGCGGCAATTTTCTCTCCTGGCTTAATGATGACAGTATCGTCATTCATAAGCTCTTCCAACTTTATTTTAACTGCTTCACCATTGCGCTCAATAGTTACTTCATTGGGCAGTAAAGCCACCAAAGACTGTAATGCTTTGGAGGCAGCCATCTGGGAACGCATCTCCAGCCAATGCCCCAAGAGCATAATGACTATCAAGGTGGCAAGCTCCCAAAAGAAATCCATTCCTGGAAATCCAAGAGCTACAGCCATACTGTAGAAGTAGGCCACTGATATAGCCAATGCGACCAAAGTCATCATACCAATGGCTTTGGATTTTATTTCGCCAACCATTCCCTTCAGAAATGGCATCCCCCCATAAATATAAATGGCTGTTCCCAATGCCATTAAAACGTATCTGTCTCCAGGGAAGGAAATGCTGAATCCTAACCATTGCTGTATCATATGAGATAGCAGCAAAATGGGAACCGTAAGAATTAAACTTACCCAAAACCTCTGGATGAAGTCACTGGTATGATGACCTTCGTGTTTGTCAAAATCAGCTTTTGAATGTTCCGCCGGGTGCTTTGAAGATTTGGAATGGTGAGAATGTTTGGCTTTTTCTCCAAAAGGCACCAAGTCCATCCCACAAATAGGACATTTTCCCGGTTCGTCTTTGAGCACTTGAAGGTGCATCGGACAAGTATATTTTCTCACTTTTCAGCGTTTTTGAAATCAAACGAAACGCTCACAAACTCCCAACTTATCTCTATTTTGCCTTGGTTTTCATTTGTTTTAACTACCTGATATTGTAAGGATTCAATGAGATCATCATTCTTTTTTGGTTTAACTTTTATCCTGATCAGATCGTTTTCCGAATTGTAATCATCCGCCAAATGCATATCCCAATCTTTACTAAGTATAAGTATCCACTCCCCCTCATTTGGAATGGTAAAAAACCCATACTTTCCTTTAGCAATTAGTTGATTGTTGATTGTTACATCCTCCGAAAATTCAATCCACGTAGCTTTGTGCGCACCAGTCGCCCAAACTTGTCCATAAGCGACCAGACCATTCCATATAACTCGCCCCCTTACGCTTGGCGAACCATAGTCTATATGTATATGGTTGTCTCCAATCATTGCCATAGCGGATGTGCGCGGACTTTTGGATTTTACAGTAGTATCTTTCTCTGTCTGATGATGTTCGTGTTGAGCTACCGCTATTAATGGTGAGAAAGCGATTAGGAATAGTATTAATAAGTTTTTCATTTATATTTTAGTTTAATTTTTCAAGGTTATGCTATTTATTATCCTCTAGGTAACCTAAATAGATTTACAATTATTTTTATAATCCAGGTTTGGATTGATTTTCAAAAAAGTCAATTAGCATTCAATTTTGACTTCAAAATTTGTGTTTTATATGACTTCAAAGTTTAGCATCATCCCATCATCCTCATGTTCAAGATTATGGCAATGAACTACAAACTTACCTTTATGCTCAAATTTCAGGATTACTAGTACCTTTTCCTTTGGTGCTACCAGAACAGTATCCTTCCATCCACTTTCTTGTGGCAAAATCGTGTTCCTGCCTCCTGTGCGTGACAATATTTGAAAATGAACACCATGGACGTGCATAGGATGGGCTTCATCACCGGCAGTATTATCAAATTCCCAAATCTCAGTAGATCCTAAATTCACGATTTCATCAATCCGGTCAGAGTCAAACACTTTTCCGTTGATTTGATGCATACCGCGACTGTTGTGGCCCATTCTCATGGTTAATTTAAAAGGTCTCGTTTTAGTTGCGCCAGATAGTTTAGTAAATGGCAGGAGCGTAGTAGGTAAAGCAAAGTTGTCTTTTTCAGCATTAGTCACATTGAAGCTCATAATTTTATAGCCCTGTTCTCCCTGTGCTTCACCCATTCCGGAGAATTCCTCATTTTCGAGGTATATCATTTCACCCAATTTTGCACCGGAAAAATCGACCAAAACATCAACTCTCTCACCCGGGCCAAGCAGCAGGGTTTTCATGCTTCTAAGTTGTGGCAGCATGCTACCGTCTGAACCAATTACATAAAAATCTGCTCCATTGCTTATAGCTAGATTATAAATTCTGGCAGTAGATCCGTTGAGAATTCTAAATCGGTAATAGCGCGTTGAAACTTCAAGGAAAGGTTTGTTGGTTCCGTTCACTAAAATGGTTTCGCCCATAAAGCCTGTCATAACTTCATCCATAGATGGGTTATATTGGATAGTGCCATTCGAATTAAGGCGCTTGTCCTGGATTATGAGAGGAATCTCATGATCACCACTAGGCAGGTTAAGCGCTTTTTCTTCTTCGCTTTCTACGATAAACAATCCGGCCAATCCTTCGGTGACTTGCTTGCCTGTAAGGCCATGCAGATGCGGATGATACCAGTTTGTTCCGGCCTGTTGGTTTACGGTAAATTGAAAATTAAAGGAGTCGTTGGGCATTATCATATGGTCCGGGTGACCATCCATTGCGGCTGGGATCACTAAACCATGCCAATGAATATTGGTATGTTCTGACAGTTTATTTGTA
The DNA here is from genome assembly GCA_029945945.1 of Algoriphagus sp. Classification (GTDB taxonomy): domain Bacteria; phylum Bacteroidota; class Bacteroidia; order Cytophagales; family Cyclobacteriaceae; genus Algoriphagus. Next base: position 417,352 of record JAQSDM010000012.1, read on the forward strand.
AAATTAAGGTTTACATTCTGATCTTTTTGGACTCTAATCGTGGGGCCCAACAGTCCAATTCCGTATCCCAATACCGATACTTCCCCACCATTTCCCAAGGATTCCATACCACCTTGAGCACTCAGAGCTGAAGTACCATTGATTGTTTCAGGGATCTTCAATGGATTATTAAATACACCGTCCACAACATTTGGAGCTTCTCCTCCCATGCCATGATCCATGCATGAAGTCAAAAGACTTGGTCCTGCCGCAATGGCAACTGTACCCAATCCCATTCTCTTTAAAAATTCACTTCTGTTCATTTCAGCTACAACATTGGGATTAATTAATTTTTTCAACGGTACTTCCGCAAGTCATCATCATTGACCCATAATATGGATTCTTGATAGAGCTTTCTTTACTAAGCCAGTTTGCTCCTTTCCCATTGTTGTACATGGGACATTTTTGGTAATAAACGGTTGGTCCTGCTGTAGAAAGCTTCATCAACTCATACATAGGCTGTGAAAGACCTGAAAAATAAACGCGTTGATCATCAGCATCGGTGGACTCGCTGATTTTTTCTGCATTTTCGCTTAATGCTTTCATTTTCACCATCCACGCTTCATGGGTTTTTGGTTCCAGTTCGCCCATTTTCACTTTGCCGATTGCAGTTACGAGAGCCTTTGCTGCAGTGGATGCTGACTTCCCATCTGATTGCACCAAGGCATCTTTTAAATCAAAGTATCGGTCGAAAACAGGCTGAAGCTCACCGGCATTTTGCATCTGAATGTTTTCTGAGGGTTTTTCCCCATTTTTCATCCCCATTTCCACGCCGTGGTTGGCATGGCTTTCCATTTTTACGGGCTGTTCGGAATGTTTTTCCATTTTCATACTCGAGTTTGGCATGATGGTTTCTTTTTTATTTATTCTTTCGTATTGACAACATTCAGAAAGCATTGCATACGCTTTATCTGGCGCAAGAAACTGGTCGCTATCGTAACCTGCCAATGCAATGCGCTTCAAGATCTCATCTGGATTGGTCAAATTTGCATCATAGGTGATTGTAGCCATTTTGGTTTCTTTATTCCAATCAACCTCGGCTTCATTTTTTACATTACCCACTCTTTCAATGGTTACTTCGCACATTTGGCAGTTCCCATAAATTTTTACACTCTCGGTTTTAGTGTTTTTGATTTGAGCATTTATAGCTGTGGACGATAGCAATGCCATGATTGCCATCAATATTTTTATTGATTTCATTTTTTTAAAATTTTAATGAGGGAAAGAAATTATTAAGAAAGCCGGTAATTGCTTTCAATTAGACATTTCTGTGGCTGTAATGGAAAAAAATCAGCCTATTTTAGGCGGTAGCCAAACTGATAAAAAACCTGATGAATAATTGGTTCTCTGATAGTAAAAGATAGATTCGCTCCATTTCAAACCACCTGAAAATTGGGCATTGGTAAGCAATAGCGGAATAGGACTATTGGATGGGCAATGGCAAGCGTGATCCGAACACTGTCCGTTACATCCTTCTGAATCTTTTTCAGAATGACCACTAGCGCAGCACTTCTTGGTTTCAGAATCATATTTGCCGTCACAAGTCTCGGTCTTGGGGCTCTCAGCTTTTTCACTTGACTTACCGCAAGCAAAGGTCTCTGATGGGTTCAAAAAGAATCCAAGAGAAATTAAAAACGCCATGAGTGCAAACTTTTGCATATCTAGGAGACGAAGATACACGATTTTTGTTGTCTTTTTATGGCGCCAATCAGCCGACACTCCCAGAATGAATTGGGCTAACCGCTCTGAAATCTTGGCTTCAGTTCAGATTTGTATTCCTCAAGTCTAACGTTCGAAAAAGAAAAACTTTCATCGACCATTTCCGAGTATTTTTTAAAATTCAACGGTTTGTTCATATCGGAACAGCCGCCGCAATTCAAACATTGTTCACGAATAAATGTAGGATTTCCATAGACATACTGAAAAACAAATATCTCGTAAGGGTTCCTGCAACATTCATCAATTTTTATCCGACTCCAAAGTTCACAATCCTTACAAACTATGACGTTATGAAATTGATAATCGTAGGTACTTGAAATGTTGTTGCACCCTAAATTTTTACAGAACAATATATCCTTTACCAAACTATTGAAATGTAATTTCCTCAGCAAGTGACACAGAAACCTCTCCTGGAGGCATAGCCTCATATTCAAATTGTCGATAGACTTCCCCATCAGCCAAAACATTGACGGTCGCTGAAAGTGGCTGGAAAGAATCATCGGTTTCACCTCCCAAGTGAACGGCATTGAAAACCAGGCCTAAGCTATGGATAGGGGCTGAGGAATTGGCTGAAATGGTCGGGAATTCTGGCTCAAAAGAAAGGGTGTAGGTATTGCCTTGTTCGATCACTTGGGTCCAGTTGAGCTCAGTCGGCTGATCCAACACCGGAGCGACAAAAGTAGAGGTACCGCTCAGCATACTATGAACCGAAAAGGTCACCAGATAGTCAGCGTAATTACCATCCATTTCAACTTCGATGGCCACAGATTTTTCAACAAGTTTTGGAGTCTCATCCTCAGAGGAACAGCTAAAAGAAAAAACAGCTACTGCGAGTACTAACAGGTATTTCAAATTTCTCATGGCGTAAAATGGTTTAGTTTAAAGATTGTGAATTTATAATTTCAAAAGATCATTAATCACAAAGGTTTGGGGCTTGGATGGACCTCTCACCTACCCATTTCCTGAGTCTGTGAAGGTAAAACGTTCAATTTTTTGAAATCCATGTCATAAAACTGGACTTTCTTAAACTGAGGATCGGCCTCAATCAAGACCGGCTGCCCGGTTTCCAAAGTGGCCATTTGGGTATTTCCCCGACCTAAGCTGGAAATAAGCATTTCCTTTTCCTGAGCATTTACCAGCTCTTTGATGGGGAATCTGCTCAGTTCAGATTCCAGATTGAAGCCATAGTTTTGATAGAATTTTTGAAAGGCATAATTTCCAGCCTCGGTCTTTTGATCAAAATCCAGCTTAATCCAAATGTTCTCATTTCTCTTTGGAGCTTCGACCGACACTTCATTGCCTTCCCGATCAAACTCAAAAATTGTATGCGATTTGGACTCGTGGAGAATCTTAAAGGCTTTGATGTCCTGCTCTGGATTAGGATTTTTTAGAACGGCATCCTTAGCATCCAAGGCCAAGTTTAAGTTGTCATACAGATTATGGCTCGCTTCGTGCTGATTGGTAGATCTATCAAAGTAGGAATAAGACAGATATATTTTGCCTTCAGGCATAGAGGAAAAGTCCTTGCCTGTTGCCCCATCATAATATCTCAACAGGTAGCCCTTTGCATAGAGGTCGTATGAACCGTGAACATTGATCTTATTCTTCACATTTTCGGCGATGATCTTGGAAGCCTCTTCTGTGCTAGATACCATCATTTCCTTCCCTCTTATTCCAGCATCGTCAATAAAGATCAAAGTAAACTTGTCGGTTAGGATGGCCTTCTTAAATACAGAAGCTCCTCCGAGCAAATTATAGGCTTCCTTTGCCGTCACGTCATTTCCTTTCCCATAAGAAAAAGTGTTCTGAATCTGGTCGTTTAGGGTGACTTTTACGCTATCCAAAAAATATTGGTAGGACTTCAAAGATCTCGAGAAATTCAGCTCATAATTAACCTTGTCCTTTCCCAGGCTGCCATCCTTTTGCCTGGCATTAAAATCGGCTGAAACTCCGATTTTAAAGAACTCCTGTCGCTCAGAAACTTTAGCCTCAAGTGCAGCATTTAATGAAGTGCCAAAGCCAAGGATTTTCAGATTCTTTTTGAGGAATTCAAGATTATTATTCTCCATAATTTTGAGTGACAAGCGTTTAAATATAGCAAAACCGTATTAATTGAATCCTTTCCAATACAGTTGGTTTAACTGATAAAAGGACTCAACTGCCTTTTGCTTTGGTTTAAATGTCCGGACGGTTTGAATGATCGCTTGGGAAATGCAGTAGGTTCGAAGTGAAAAGGTGAAAATCGATTCCTTCGAGACTTTATTCTTCTTTTGGTTTTTAAGCTGAACACAACCATCGGATAAATAATACCTGCAGTCCCGATCATAAACTAGATCCTGAACCCTACAATCCATCACCCTTCCTAAAATCGAGGTGCTAAAAACCGTATTGATCTTAGCTTTTTTTGAGACCCTCTTGAAAGCTTGGTTCAACAAGCTCAAGTCAAACTCAGCCCCAATGATCAAGAAGCCAGCTTCATCAAAGGAGATTCTAGCTTTGAATTGATTGGCAAAGCAGATGAGGGAAGCATAGGAGTCTGAGACAAAAATTGCCCTTGAATTTTCTGAAAGATTAAGGGCTGAAATTCCTTTGGAAGCCTGCTTATTCCGGTAAAGGCTCAAGATTTCAGAATCCACTTTCTCGCCTTGCTCACCAAAGAAGTCAAAAACGATTTGGCCCATTTTGTCCTGATGGGCAAACTTGGAAAACAGACCTTGAATAGCCTTATCCACCCCTTTATAATTCAAAATATCAAAGGTCTCGGTCAAAGCCATTGTCTTGTTCGAAGCGTTTTCTTGGATTCTTTCCTTCTTCCGTATCGATGCTGTTTAGCCGCTTGATGGCATTGATATCAAATTCATCCTTAATCGCTTTTGGGAGTGAGGAATCAGCCGAAATTTTGGAGTATTCCTCCTTGATGTTGTTCAAATCCCGGATTGCATCCCTGTCATTTGGGTTTTTAGCAATCCGTCGCTCCGTCTGCTTTTGAACCTCCTTGATAGCCTGAAGGTATCCTTCGCTGTAGGCTTTATCCTCCTGGCTTTCCTTTCCGAGCACTTTCTGAACACCGGTAATCAGTAGGTAGGACAAACCTCCATCCAGCAAAACTGAAAGGACTAACCCTGACTTATTTGATCTGAGGCCCTTTGGAGCGGAGGGAGAAAGTTGAAACGCTGTTCCATCTGCCAACAGCACCGTTTCCCCTTCCTTGTATTTCTTCTTTTGCTGTGGATCGAGTTCTTGCCCATTGACCGATTGAGGAGCTTTGATGTCTCGGGGATTGTAGGAGAGAAATTGTTTGGTTCGCTGATCGTACTCGATGATTTCGGTTTGAATGTTCCCTTCTTTGTCCACATAGCTTTTTTTGATGTTGGCCAATTCTTTCCGGACCAGCTGATTCCGCTCAACGTCATTCAAATTGGGATGTCGGTTCGGTTCCCTATAAACCGGATCAATCCGCAAGGCGGGATTCCCATCTTCTCCCCTTACTATGGAAAGTCTAGCCGGTAATTTATCGATGTAAATATCCTTCCCTTTCAGGTCGGTCAATTCCACGATATCGGTCATTCCGCCAGTTTTCAGGGCGTTTACTTCTTTTTCAGGAATGGTAAATTTTCCGTTTTTGATGACTCCAAAAATCTCCAGGTCCTTCATCGGTAATCCATTTTGGCTTTGCATGTTGTTTGCTTTATGGTTTTGATAAATAAGTGATTGCCTCTTCTTTAGTCGATAGCCTTGAGATCAATTGAATGAATAAGACTGGATTGAAATATTCCTTTCCCTTTTTGATGCTCAGGTGCAGATGATCGCCGGTAGCTCTTCCAGTATTTCCGGAAATACCCAGGATGGTGCCCGGTAAGACGCGCTCGCCCACTGCTACAAGGGACTGAGAAAGGTGAGCGTAAATCGATTCATACATGCCGTGTTGGACTTTGACAAAATTTCCCAAAAGCGGATCATTACCCACCGACACAACAGTTCCATGAAGTATGGAAAGCACTTTTGAACGCTTGGTTTTAAGATCGATTCCCCGATGAAATTTCGTTTCTCCGGAAAATGGATCGGAGCGGTAACCAAACTCAGAAGTCAGGGAAAAATCCTCCAAGGGGAGGGAAGCCAACACAAGCTCTTCCTTCTTTTCCAAGGTTAGTTCACGTTTGGACAAAGGCTGAATATCGGATCTCTTTGCCTCCTGCTTGAATTCAGTGGACTTGATCACGTTCACGGAAGCCAGTTCCTTTCGAAATTCAATGGAATTGAATTGGGGAAATGCCTGATGAGCGACAAAAAGAAGAAATACGATCGATAGGTTCTTTTGCATGATTTCAATGGCTTAATCTAGGATTGCCATTTCCCGGTGCTTTTCTATAATCTCAGTAACCTGACGGTGGATTTTCTCAAAGTGCTTGGTCAGGATCTCTTCTTTCTTGCCTTTGAAATCGTAAAATTTCGGAGTGCTTCGATAGGAATTTTCTTCCTGCCTGATCTCCTTCATATCGAGATTGACCCGGCAATGAACATTTGAGGTTTTGTATTTCCCGTCAAACTGAGTCCCTTCTGTAGCGATAATTCCAGCAATTTCCCCGGTATGCATGGAGGCAATTTTTCCTGCAGGAATCAGTGGATCATATCGCTCACTGTACGAAATCGAGGTTTTGTCCCGATCAATGGATACACTCTGCCCCAACTGCTTTCGCTTACCAAACATCATCTCCAACCAGGATAGCGTATCCTTATGGCGAACTGAGCCACAAAGGACATTTCCGATCACCGAGGTCATGGTCGAAGCCGTATCTTTTCCCTGAAGCTGGTTTAACTGGGGCAGTTCCTGCAGACCGAGCAAAACAGCTACTTTATTACTTCGGGCTGTAGAAATCAGGTTTTCGATTTTATGGATGTAAAAAGTCGGCGCTTCATCCGCTATCAGAGCGGTCGGCAGATTCCCTTTGGTATTGATCAATCGGGTTAGCCTATTGATGATCACCGAATAGCAGGTACCTGTGATACTCTGGGTTTCGGTACTGTTGGCAAGAACAAGAATGGAAGGGCTATTGGGATCCGAGATTTTGAGGTCAAAATCATCCCCACTGAAGACCCAAGCAGTTTCTTTGGTATTCAGTCTGGAAAGGAAAATCTTCAAGGTACCGACCTGTCCTTCCAGCTGTTTGTAAACCTTCTTTTCAAAGGCACTTCGGAAGGGAGAAACCATTGATCTGAGTTCAGGATATTTCGTCAGACAGTTAAAAATATCCTCATAGTCCCTGTTGAGAAAATCCAGCACATGGGCGAATGTGGAATATTTGCCCTCTTCGTATCGAGACACAAAAAAGATACAGGCGGAGAGAAAGTTGATTGCGGATTGCTCAAAAAACTTATCTGCTCCTCCGGACGAATCAGATTTTTGAAGGGATTGAAAAATAGCTTCTGCGGTTTCCGAAGCATTTGCCGCTGTCTTCAAATACCTTCTGTTGATCGGATTGATCCTCCTGGAATATTCTACCTCATCCAGATTGATCACATGGAATTTGAAATTGGAATTTTTCTTTTTGTCCTGAGCTTTCAGATAGTGGAAGTAGGCAATCTGAGCCAAATCAGGAAACTTAAAATCGTAAAGGCACATGGTAAATCCCTTGCCAATCATCTGTCGAATAAAGGGATTGATCACGCCAAAAGACTTCCCTGAACCTGGGGTTCCAATCACAAAAGTCCCTCTGAATGGATTGACCAAGTTGATCCATCCTTTTCGTACTTTTCCCCTGAAATAGAACTTCATGGGGATGTTGACGGAATGGGGGTTTTCGATTTTTTTGGTGTCTTGCATGAAAGACTCCCCTTCGATATTCCATTCATCCTTTCCGAGTCCCGATTTGATCAGTTTCGACACATTGTCCAATGAGGTATGGATCAAAACAGCCCCTATAAATAAACACAGACTATATCCGAGGTCTTGAATGGAGGTGAGGTTCATCACCAAAAATGAATCTTCCAGCGTGTAGAGATAGATAGAACCAAAGAATAAAATCAGGCCGATTGCCAAGGGAAAAATGATCTGATTTATCGGGTTTAAATCCAGGTTCTTTCTGGCAACTGTCCCGATGGCTGAAAGGCAAATCGCTATCAAAATGGCCACTTTGCCAAGAAGTACATTACTGTAAATCTTCAGGTTTTGCAGCTTTTCAAAAAGAGGTAAAAGAAACCTTCCCATCCCATCCATGGCCAACAACTGTGGGGCATAGACAAACATCAGAATGTCCAAAAACACCATCAGGTAAACAATGAATTGAAAGGTTGCGTGAAGGCTTTTTAATTCTCTTTTCTCATTCATGGCAAAGGCTCAGTTGAAGGGAAAAATCATTTTTAAAGTGTGTCTGCCGCTAAAAGGTCTGCGTACTTGATCTCCAAAGAAAGCGTCCTTCCGCTGATCTGGGATTCGGAAAGCTCGATGGTGAACACCTTGGAATTGGGGAAGGTGAACTTTTTGAACACGTAGATATTTCGGTATTTCTTCTCAAAGCTCTCCGGGGTGAAAAGCTGGTACTCGGGCTCTATCTCAATGGACTGGACATTGGTTGCTTTGGTGATTCGCTTGTCCTCGATCTTAAACCTCAACTGGTCCAGATCAAATTTGAGATTGGTCTTGTTGATAAAGGAGATGTCCAAAAAGATATAATCGTCCACCGTGTAGATACTGTTCACCTGACCGGAAACCCCATACTGACTGCTTTTGGTGATCTTATCCTTCCTCTTCTCTTTAAAGACCTCTATTGAAAAATACCGAAGCTCTTGGTCACTCATGGGGATTTTACCGACCTCCAAGGGACTGGTATGGATAGGAAGAATTTCGATTTGAGTCTTCAGCAGTCGCTCATCATGGGCATACCATAAATCGTACTGCGCGATGAATTTCTGCCCGATGATGGTAACCACTCCCAGAGACTTATTGTATCCATTGAGGTTGGAAACACTGTCGCGGAAGGCTTTTACCCGAAATACATTTTCCAATGGAATATCCCCGATCATATTATCGGTCGAGATATCCACGTATTGGATGGGTTCGGGAGAAAGAAAGTGAAGGGAGATTTCCTCGTCAATATAGATCTTGAGAAGTTGGCTTTTCAACAGGGTTCCGTTCTGCTGGCCATAGGCCGAAATGGATACTGTCCAAAGGATAAGAGTTAATATTTTCTGTGTCATGATAGATCAGTTTTGGTTTTGGATCATTTTTCCGTTTTCCTGCAATTCGTTGGTATCGATCAGATAGACTGAAGTTCCATACTTGATATTGGCCTTGTTCTTTTTGATAGATTTGGAAACGGCTTGGGAAGTAGAGGTGAACATCCTCTGGAGCGCAGACATGTACAGTTGGCTCAATTCGTCTGAGTTTTGCTGCATGGTCAGATTCATTCCACCTGTGGTGTTTCCTCCGAGTTCTTTGGAAAATTCCCTGAAGGCACTGGCCGGAACATACAGGCCTTCCATCCCATCCACGTCATAGATGGAGAGCTTAATCGGGAAGATTCGGTCATTGATCATGACCGAAGAAATGGTCAGCTTCACTCGTTGTGCTTCATATCCGGAAATCAAGGCATAGAGATAAGTTCCTCTGCCCACAATGGCATTTCCGATCAGGATATCATCTAAAAGTCGGATTCTCAATCTGGCCCCAAGAGTACCGCTCTTGATATCTTGGTCAATGATTGCTTCGATGAACTTTCCCTTTTTTTCTCTGGTGACAGTATTGAATAAGGTAGCGGCTCCTTCTGACTTTTGGACTCGATAAACCGCGTTTTCGGTCTCATTTGCTACGGGTTGACTCTCCTTTTCTTTTTGCTGCATCTCCTGATAGGCCGGATCATTCGCTTTGGAAATGGAGTCAATCACAGCCATCTGCGCTTTGAAAAGCTCCATAGGATCTTCGTATTTGTTGGCGGGAACTTGGGTCTTTTTTCCCTCCAGCTGATTTATGGCATTCAGCAATTCTTCATCTTCCTTGGAAAAGCTTTGCTGTCTGGAAGGTTGTGGCAAAACAGATGGAATCGAATTGCCTGCATCGGGTTTTCCCGAGTAAAGACCTGCGCTTTTTAAAGCGTTGTCTATGGAATCCAGCAGCCTTTTTTCTTCCTCGTTATACAGCGTTTTGATTTGGCTGGTTTCTTCCACCTCGAGTTCCAAGCCTTTGATGGCCGTATATCCATCATTTGCCCTTTTATAGGTTTCTCTCGAAGCATCCAGTTTGGAATCAAGCGGTTTTTTCTGGATCTGTTCCGACACTTTGCCGATCTCTGATTGGATTCCACTGAGCCCCTGAACAGGATCAGCCGGACCGTCTTTGCTGAAGGATTTATACCCGTAAAACAGCAAACACAAAAACGGGAGCATGATAATCGGCAGGATGTATTTGGGTTGTTTGAAGTCAATTTTCATGGGAGTGGTTATTAAAGTATTGCAGTTGCTCAATTGCTTTTTCCAGATAGGCTGAATCGGTCTTTGAAATGGAATCCTGAGCGATAATCCGTTCTATCTCAGATTTTACCTCCGCCATTTTCGCAGCCCTTTGAGTCAAATCCTGTAATGCTGAAAATTCTCCTGACAGCTCTCCTGGGATACCATTCAGCTCTTTTTTGAAATTTTCAGCCTGATTCTCCGGGTTAGGCTTCAGCACAAAAAAGGTGAGTATGAAAGAGGCTACGATGAGAAGAAGCATGACACAAAAAATGATTTTGGCATGTCTATCTATCAACCCCTTTAAATGGCCGTTTACTCCTGTCAGGTGAGGATAAAGCTCATTTTTAAGCTCTTGGAATAGGGTAGTTTCCCGATCCTTAGAAGGTGTTTTTCGAAACATTGCTCAGGTCTTTATTTTCAATGGTTTTCCAATTCGTGATCAACACCCCATGGCTATTATTTTCACTTCTCGGGATATCGATCAGTTCACCCTCTGTGATGATCGATCGGGTGATCGTGGCACTTCTTCGATCTATTTTTTGCTTGCCGTAATACCGGAACCTGTTCTGATCCAAGACAATTGAATCCGTCTGTATAGAAAGCACAGAACTTGAGGAAAGAATGGAATTGAAGTAGCCTTTTTCTTTCAGGTTATTGTATTGGCCGACTCCTGTCTCATCCACGAAGTACATAGCCCGGCTCATTTGGTATTCGATGTGCTTATCGTCTGGAGTTAGGTTGAAAAAAAAGCTATGAAATAAGTCCACTGCTGCTTTGTACTCAGCTGGCCTATTCATTTGCATATTGGTCTGCTTGGCCAAAATGGGGATATCATTGTCCAGGATATAAATGGACTGCCTTGCGTTGGCTACCTGTTTATAGGCGTAAACCGAAACAAAACCGCAGATAATGATTGAGGTAATAAGGCTTCCCAGGGAAAGAACCGTTGCCAATCTGATTTTCGATTCAATGTTTTGGATGATCATGGTTAGATTAGTTTAGCTCTTGAAATTGATTTTGAAGCAGAAGATCCCATCCTTCCTGCGGTGGTTGCTGCTGAGGAGATTCCTGAAGTGGAAATGATCCAAGTGGAAATCGAGGGCACGGTAGTAATGGCAATGGCGCTGACAAAAAATGCTACAATCACCAGCCCGAAACTCAAAAAGCCATTGGATGCAAGCCAAGCCATTTTCTCAAGCCTATCTGCTCCACCTCCGGTTGAAAGCAAGTACTCGTACTTGTCAATCTCTACCTCCAAAGCATATTGTTGGAGCCTTCCTGTGATGTAGAGAATCAAATATGCCACTCCTACATAAAGGTTGACGGAGACAAACCTGGCTATCCAAGTCGTGAACGCATCCCGAAAAGCTGGAAGAATACTGACCACCACTGAGAAGGGACCAAGTATCACCAACACCGTCGAGTAGATGATCTGCAACATGAAAATGATGTAGACACAAACCCTAAGAATCCATATAGCCACCAATTCGATGATTTGGGTAGCGAGCAGCTGAAGGCTGGTTTGCATCCTAATTCGCATTTGGACAATAGGAGCTAGAATCTGATCGGAGAAAAATCCTTTTGCCCCATCCACAATCACCGTCCCCAAATCCTTATCGGATTCTTGCGCCTGTTCCGATGCCATCTCGGTTACTGCCTGATATTCCACCAGCTGATCGGCCATTTCGATCATGTAGGCTGCGCGGTCAAGTCGCAACCCATTATTGATGTCGTTTTGAGTCCCAAAAAGCGCTTCTGTTTTGGCAGCGATCAAATCGGTAGGAAAAGCGATGATCTGGCAGAAAATTGGCCACCACATCAAAAGAATCACCAAAGCAAATGGTCTCAGGAGGGGCATAATTTCAAGCTTTTTGTCCCCTGCCATCATTTCATAGCATTTCAAACTGAAAAAAATCAGCATGAAAATACAGGCCAAGGTCTGAGCATCTCTCATGAAAGGATCGGAGTGAGCAAAGCCATAATCCCTCATTTCTTCAAAGAAGGTCATCACTCCCCTGTCGTAAATGCTGTTTCCCTGCAAATAGCTTATGGTCTCCTTGTACTGGTCATGATTGGCCGATTGTGCAAATCCGGAGATTGATACCCCAAGGAAAATTGATAGTCCTGTGATCAGCTTCTTCATTTGAGGACTTGGGTTTGGTTAGCAATTTTCTTAGCTCTATCCTCCTCGCTTTTTGGATCTGAAAGGATAATCTCTCCGCTGATTTTTCGCTGGTTCAGCTTTCGAAAGGCAAGCATATTGGAAGACATGTCCAGCTTGTATTGCCACTTTTTAAGGATATCTCTCATTTCAAGCATGATTCTGTGATACATCAGAATCCGTTGTCCTCTTTCCATATCCAGGCTCTTTGCAAATTCATATCGCTCCGAAAGCGAAGCCATGTTGTTTAAGTACCATTGGTAAGCCCCATGATCAGTCATGTAATGGATTACTTCCGCAGGAACACCCTGAAAAGCAGTGGCTTCAGGATTTTCCAGAGGCCTGAGCTCTCGCTTATAGTAGAATTGATAAAGAGGATCTGTCGCTGAAAAAGCTCCTGAAATGCGAGCCATTTCAGCCGTTGCCAAGTTTTTGACCGTATCTGAGTGCTGCTTGTAGTAGTTAGAAGAAATCTGCATGGCCGCTGCCAATCCCAGCCTTTGAGTCTGTTCTCCCCTTGGAGATAATGGCCTTCGGTCCAGATCCGGGTAATTGGGGTGCAAGCCCCAGGTGATATACCAAATCGGATTCGTTGGGATTCCGAGCAGTCTATTGGGTTCAGGATAGAATTTATCCTCATCCCACTGCTTATAGACCATCCGTTCCTGCTGAGCGACAATCGCTTTATCATGGATTGGAGTCTGTCCGTAGCTGTGAATACAAACAGAAAAAAGGATCAAAAATGAGAGAGTCGGCTTCATCGGGTAAGGATTTTCTGTTTGATGATGATTTCATTGATCAATCCTAAATCACGATTGATATAGGCTTGGTAAGGATTGAGGGATCGGATTATCCCATTGGTCTTGGCCCAGTAGATGCTGTTTTTTGCAGCTAGTACCAAAGCAAGAATTACCTGTAATTCCTCCTGTACCGAATCAAGAAGCTCGTCCCGGACATTGTAATTCATCAGTAGATTATCGCCCTCTTTGAGAATAAGTGATGAAACTTCCGTAGCCAGGTTGAGACTTCTGGTTTTTGCCTGGCCCGTGTACTCTTCGACAAAAAGAAAAAGGATGGGATTATCGCCAGCCAACTGGAATGCCTCTGCGGAAATGGAACTGATATCCAAGACAGTCTCAGCTATCATCCTTACCTGTATTGCATCCTTGAACCCTTCATTGATTTGGGTGAGGGAGTTGACAATCATGGTTTGAACCAGTGCCAGGCTGGATGAATTGAGAATGATATCATCAGTGTTTTGCCTGATGATATCCAAAGTTTGGTGATACCCTATTTCACTGACATTTCGTACAGCAGCGTTGGCATTGACTATCGAAAAATGCTCTTTGTCAAATACCACGGTCTGGGGATAAGATTCAACAGCCACGAAACACATGAAAAGAAAAAGGAGATTTTTCATCGGATTAGGGTTTTGGCGTTTTGAATGATTTCTTCTACCAAGGCCATTTCCGTTGCTACATACTGTAGGTAAGGATTGATTCCTCTCTTCCTTTCGAGATAGTGCTGAAGTGATTTGGAAACGGTGTAGGAAAGTCCGTTGATCTCCCTCAGCTCGTCCAGAATATGTTGGAAAAGGATTCTTCTTTCCGAAACTTTCATCTGGTTGACCACTCCGATACTTGCCGAAAGGCCAAAGAGATAATTCAAAAGTGAATAGGATCTTTCGACGAAAACCCGTTCCGACTCTACCGCAAAAAGTACTAATTCCGGATTTTGGCTACAGTAGAAAACGATTTGCTGCTGGTTATCAATAATGGAATTGACCAAGGGCTCAGCCGCAGCACCAATTCCAAAAGCATCGATGACAATGGAGAGTTTGGCAAATCGGTCCTGGACGGCTCGGTATTTCTCCTTTACAGACTTGACCAAATTGGTATTGACCTCCTCGTTGACCGAGTTCCTTCCCTGATTTCCTTTTGCCTCTTTTTGAAGGTTATATTCAGACTTGGATTCCTCGACTAGCTGGTGGAGAAGGGCCACATTGGTTTGAGCAAAACTCATCCCAAGGGTTGCCAAAAAAACGAAGGGTAAAAGCCAAAAAGATTTCATGGTTGGAGGGTTTTGGCTTTTCTGGCTATATCCTGCGCAAGCTGGATATCTACGTTGATGTACCCTTGAAAAGGATTTAGAGCCCTCACAAATCCTTTCATCTGAGCAAAATACATGGCTCGATACATGCCATAAGAGTAGGATCGCAGGATGACCATCTCAGTCAAAATCTGATTGATCAGTTTTGACCGCTCACCTGCATCCATGAGATTGTTTTCTCCTCCCTTCAACACAAATGAACTGACCTCCAAGGCCAAAGAAGTTGCCCTTTGCTGAAATAGGGTAGCATTCCGTTCGGCAAACAGGAGTAAAGCGGGATTCTCTCCGGCTAAGTCCATCACCTGGCTAAGGTCACTTGAAATCCCGGTGGCTATTCGAGCGATTTCCTGCACATTGGAAAGGTTGGTCAAAATCGAACTGACCTCAGAAAGTCCTTTGTAGATTTTGTCCTGCATCGTATTGACAATGGTCAGGTTTCCGGTAATCGCCAGCTGTCCCCGTTCAATCAAAGTCAATCGTTCATTAGTGGCATTCAGCTGAGAATTGATGACCGCAGAATGTGCCGCCGTTGCTCCTGCTACCGCTGGATCCACATAGATAGTTTGCCCTAAGGCAGATCCCGAGAGGATCAGAAATACCAGTATGTTCAAGCTTTTCATCTTTGTAATGGTTAAAAAGTGGCAGTTAGTGTTTCTCTTACCGGGGCCCCTTGCTTGTTGACCTCTCCAAAAAACTCATGGAGTGAAAGCTCAGAAGCCTTAAAATCCTCGACAAAAGCGTCCAGTCCCATTTGGTACCCTCTAAAGGCTTGGATATAGATTTCGATGGCTGATTTTTCTGGCTTTTCCGTGGTATAGGTCAGGTATTGGTACAAGGAAACTTCCACCCCATACACCTCACCGGCAGATCCTCTTCGGATATATACTTCCTTGAATCTTCCCCTGCCCTCATGATTATCCAGCTGATTGATCGTGAAGATCTTTTTCCTTTCATTTTCATTGATGGAAAGCAGGGAGGCGATTTGAGAATAATTGTCTTTGAATTTTGTCTGATCCAAAAGACAGATCGTATCCGAATTATTGATAATACTGTCTTTGACTACCGCATTTCCGATGATATCTCCCAGCTCTTGGGTTACCACTATGGCTTCCCCCCAGAATTTTCGGACTGTTTTATAGAGGTATAGAATGTAGCCTGCCATGAGCGGGGAGGCTATGGCCTTCCAAGCTTCTTCGATGATGAGTGCCTTCCGGTATTTGGTTCGGAACCTCATTTTCTGGATGAAAACATCCATGATAATGAGTGTCACAATCGGGAAAAGCACCTTGTGCTCTTTGATGCTGTCAATTTCAAAAACCACAAAAGATTCGGTAAACAAGGACTGGTCAACTTCCTCATTGAGTAGGTTTTCAAACTCACCTCCCTTGTAAAACTTCTTGAGTACAAAGCGGAATTCTTCAAGTTCAAATCCAATGCTTTCACGCTCTTTGATTTCTGGGATTTTCTCCAGGGCGAATTCATAAAAGCTGTTGAAGCAAAGCCGATCGATAGTGCTTTCCTTGGAGAAAAAAGAGGAATAGTAGGCCGAGATCGTATTGGAAATAACATCGGCTTCAACCTGAGAGACTGTTCCTTCCGCTGTCTTCCACAAGAGGGAAATCAGGGTCAGGAGATAGTCTTTCTTCTCGATGTTGTACTCTTCTTCAGTAATGGAAAAAGGGTTGGTGGTTATTGGCTTTTCCTCGGTGTAAGTGATGTATTTCCCTTGGTAGTATTGGCAAAGTCCGGAATACGAGTGGCCGGTATCGACAATGACTACATCCATCAGCCACTTAGGATTGGGCCGCTTATTCCACATGCAATACTGCTCGATCAGGGCATTCATAAAGAATGATTTCCCCGAACCGGAAGGCCCCAGTACAAACTTGTTTCGATTGTTGATCCGATTGGTTTGCATCGGCAAATCAGCGGGATCAATCTTCAAAGGGATTCCCTGTCGATCCGTAAATCGGATTTGGAATCCACTTATCTCATCCTTGTTCAGTGACTCCTTCAAGAAAAAACATAATGCAGCATCCGATGTGGTCAGGAAGTAATCGTAAACTTTCAACTCAGCGGTATTGCAGGGAAGCAGTGTCCTGAAAAGCTCCAGTTGGTTATAGGAATTTTTATTGGCCACAATGCCCTGTTGGAAAAGGGAGGATTCCACATAATTACAAGCTCCTTGGATGTGCTCCTTCTTGGCAGAAACAACCACATTGAAGTGGCAATTGACCAAAAGCTGGTTATGTCTGGCCACGTCTTCCAATAGCCTGTCGATATCTTCCACACAGATATTATTGGCTGGATCGGGTATCCCGGAATGCCGCTTTCGCTTCAATTCAAGCTTGGTAAGCGTTGATCTCTGCTCAATAATTTCAATGACCTGGTTATAAACTATGGTTTGGAAATTAGGGACATCGAAAAGGAAGGCCATATTATCAACAGGAAACCCTTTGAGGCTATCCTTATCGTTACGCTCCAAATGGGTGGTCACCTTTTCCGGTAGTTCTACTTTGTCGGTATCTACCAAAGTGATCGACCGAAAAGCTCTTTCTCCGCTTTCCACTTGGCTTTCTTCAGCAAGCAGGTTGTCCAGCACAATCTTTTCCTCGTGGAAGTTCATGCTGAGAATCCGTTTCACATATCGGTCAGTCTCAATTCTTGAGAGTGCCTCTGTCTTGATTCCTGCACGTTCAAAAAGGTCGGTCACCTTTCCCAGTGTCTGAATAAAGTCCATTACTGACTTTTGACTGTATCTGCCTTTTACCCGTTTGGTAATCACCAAAAATGTCTTCATTGAAGTATAGGGCCGCCCCTGGAAATGGTCATCATACTTTTGCTGTAGGTATTCTTTTGAGGATTTTTCGCTGTAGGTCTTTCTGGAAAAAATGTCCTGCTTTTGGATCAGATGCCCTTCACCAAGTATTTTGATCAGGTTGGTGTATAGCTGATGAAAGGAATCGTACTTGGAAGAATCCGCTGAATATTGCAGGACAGGATTGTCCAATCCAAGGATGACACCATAGTCACCCTTCAGATTGAATAGACAATGAAAACCATGGATCTGATCTTCAATCCCCAGATAGGGAAGCTTAAATTCATTCCTTTTTTTCCCAAACATGATTACTTTGATTTTAAGGATGTAGCGATCTGAAATACCCCTTTATACCTTGTTTTGCTATGCAGGCCTTTTTTCTGTTGCTGAGAGGTGATGAAAAGTCCGGTAGTCATGACTGATAGGGTAATCACCCCACCTAAAACCATACTGGTTAAGCTTCCGATTAATCCTCCTGAGACGACCGCGATAACTAAAGAAGCGACTCCCCATCCGATGTATTTTCCCTGAAAGCCCCGATATATAAGAGGCTTCTGAAGCCCCTTATATATCGGAAATTGCTTAGCCATCAGACACCGAAAAACGCTTTGATGATCACACTGACCAAGACCAAAAACAGGCAGGAGCCGCCCCATCCCATCAATTCTTTATTGATGTCTTGATCACCGGAATTCCATTTGATGTAAACTCTTACGCCTCCTATCAGCCCTACTACCGCCCCAATAACAAGACAGAGACTGGCTACGGGATCCACATAGGCGAGTAGAGACGATTCTGCTGCGACAATTCCCTGAACACCTTGGGCTCTGGCGGCTGTAGTTGCAAGCATCACAAACAATGCGCTTGAGATCATTTTTTTGGTTCTGTTGAACATGGTGTTTATAGTTTAAGTGAGAAAATATTGACTGTTGATTTTGCTTTTTTTGGGGTGTCAAATCAGTGGGACAGCATACAGTCCGCTGAGAAAAAAGCCAATAGTGGCCAAGAATAGGCAGGCTCCGAACCAACTGATGACCTGAACATCGATCTGATGTCTTCCCATTTGCCAGTTGTTGTAAACCCGAAGACCGCCAAGCAATCCTGAGACTGCGCCCACGACAAATGAGAGTCTGGAAATAGCGACATAGAAACTTTTCATATCGGTCTCGACCTCCTGAAATTTTGAAACTCCCGGAGGGGATTGGCCATAAGTCTCCGATCCCGACAAAAAGAATAAGAGGGAAAGGAGAGCACATAGGAATAGCCGATGAAGGAGCTTCATGAGAACACGACTTTCTTTTTCATTTCAATACTGCCTTCCTTGGCGAGTACAAAGAGGGAATTGAGCGTAGTCACCCCTCCTGTAGATTTGACTGGGCTGGGATCATTGATTTCAAATTCGATATCTTCTGAATCCTCCTCGCTGTTGACCCATACTTCCGTCTGGGAAGCAGATTCTGTCTTGGGCTTCACAGGATCAGGCACCGGGTCATTATCCTCAATCACCGTTGGACTTTCATCAAACTCATTGAGGTCCGTCTGGAATGTGTAGGCATTCCCTGCCGACACTTCTGAAAGTTGTGGTTTGCGCAAAACATCGAAGACGACATTTACCGCATAGTACACCACATAGAAAAGGGATAGGTATAGAAAGAAGTCTGTCCAGCTCATGGCTATAGTTTTTGTATGGATTGTTTGATTTCATTGACCAGTTCTGGATTATTTTCCAGAAAGTCCCAGCACAGGAAATTCACGAAGGAGGTCACGTCCACTCCAAAAGTGGGACTGATTAGCTTCAGTACTTCCTCCGTTCGAGCGTCCATCCGAATCAGCCTTTTGGAATCTCCGTTTACTTCAAAATTCTTGATGGCCTCTATCAGCTCATGGATTCCTTGGCTTCCGATCTTGTCAGTCTCATTACTTTTAGACTTTACCAAAGGCTTTACCTCAGGTTCAGGCAATACCAATTCTGACCTTACTCCTTGGACAAGTTTGCTTATGTAGTCCCCGTTTGCCATGGCTAATCTGCTTCTATATGGTCATCAAATAATTTGTTGAAAATGGGATCCAGGATAGGCACAAGCGATTCCGGAGTGTAGGAGGTAGTGAGTCTTTGGAAGTCTATCCGATCCGATACCGGGGAGGTCAATTCACCAAACTGGCCAAGTGCCTGATTGACGCTCTCCAAGGTTTCGTATTTGACTGATGTTTTGACTCTGTTGGGGATTAGGATAATCCGGCTTTCAGGATTCACCTTTTTGACCACGTAGCAAAATTCAAACGTGCTGGTGACGCTGTATTCATCGTAGCAAAAAGGGCAGATGATCAATTCAGACTCCTTGAGTACCGGCACCAGGTTGTCGTCATCCATTCTCCCAGCAAGATCAATCACGGTGAGAATTTTAGGATCTTGAGCAGCTCTTTTCTGGATAGACTTGAATCCTGGAATATTCGATAGCTCAACTTCATACAACTTCTCATTTTCTAAGAGGTCCGAATTGAGATACTTGTTGTAAAGTGACTGTTGAAAGTCCATATCAAAGACTTTCACCTTTCTTTTCCTTTTCTGGACGGCAAAATTTGAAAACAGCACCGCGAGCGTACTTTTTCCCACTCCACCTTTTTGGTTTGCGAATAGAATGATCATGGCTATCTTTTTATCTAGTGATTTCATTGTCTCCCTTGCGCTTTTTGCTTCTTTTCCTACCGTGCACAGCTTCATCATCGATGTCATTGGCGATTTGGAGTACAAGAACCAGGTCAAAAATCTCTTGACTCTGTATGGCTCTATGGGCTTCGCTATCTTGGAAGTATTGACTTAATGCCAGCTGCTGCTCGGCAGAAAGAATGTCACTGGCAGCGATATCTCCTTGGGCTGTTTTCAGGTAAGAATTCCCATCTCTATTCTCCAACTTCAAAGCGTGGTGTTCCAAGCCTTGCCGAACTGTCGAGAAATCATTGAGAGCAGATTGGAGCCTTACTTTTGCCTCGATCAAATCGATCGGCTTATCCTTGTTCGGTTTCTGGGATTGATAGGATTTACGTTCACCTTCCTGTTCAAAAAATCGCTGGATTGGGAATACTTCAATGCCTTTAAAAATGATCTTATTGGCATGGTCAATCAGGGAATAACCATAAGGCCTTTTTCCATCTTTGCCATGGAATACGAGCTGAACCCCAAATTTATCCCGTATAAAATCACCTAGATCCGATCGATACCCGGTTTGGTTTCCTTTTTTACCGCCGGGTTTAGGTTCAAATAGACAAGTGAGCTTAGTTTGGTAGACCTTGGAATATCTATCCAAAATCGCTTTCAGCTGTTTTGCTCGATCCTTATCCAATTGATAGGATTGGATCTTTTGGTTGAATTCTGAAACAGGAATCTGACCTTGAACTGAACCATATTTGATCAATTCTATCTGCTCACCTTTTTCCCTCACCTTGAATCCCAAGTTTTCGAGGATTAAGAATCCTTGGGCTTTGGTACTGAAGCGAAACTCCATCAAGCTATCCGCAGCTTTCACTGCTTCATGCTTGGGATTGAGTCTCATGATCTCATTGATTGCTTCTTGTGCCCTTAGCTTCTCAAATGAATCACTGATCTTTTTGCCATCCCGATCAATTCTCGATGACACAATATGAACGTGGTTATTTGCCGTATCCTTGTGAAAAACGATCAGGAAAGGGTTATTCCCATAGCCCATTTTATCTATCCATTCATGGGCGATTTCTGTCAGCTCTTCTTTGGAATACTCCCTGCCCTTGCAGCTGATCATGGCATGAAACTGCTTGTCCTTGACGAGTGCATTTCTGTTCGAATGAGTTATCAGGTAATTTTTCACCTCATTCGGCCCCACATCCTTGGTGTCCTGCAAATACCCAAAATTCCGGAGCCTAGTCAGCTCTCCCTTTTCATTTTGGGTTTTGTTCGTGTTGTAGGTCACCCCATTAAATGAACTTGCGCTGGAAAGGATTTTAACTCTCATTTGATTGCCTGATAAATCTGTTTCAAAAACTTGTTCATGAAGTCCCTATGCTCAAGATGCTTGGCCATCTGTTTGGTGTGATTCAGAAAAATCTCCGGGGAAATTTTGTCTCGATACGTATTGGCATGCTTGGCCAACTGGTTGATATTATTGTTAACCCTAGCCTGTTCGGCAACCACCTTATCAATTGCATTTAGGATTCCCTTGGTGTCAATGATCTTGATCGTTTCAGAGCTAAGCTTCATTCTGATCAAGTGACTCAAAGACACACCAAGGGACCTACTTTCCTCCTTCAATCGGGTAAAAACATCCGGCTTTAACCTGACAGATACCCAAGAGAGATTTTCTCTTTTCTCCTTCATGGCTACATGTTGATGGGGGTAAAGAATTGGATTCTCTAGGCGAAAAAAAATACCTAGAACTGCGTAAATGCGATAAATAGGCATATCTGCGTATAGAAAATCGCCTATACGCAGATATGCTTAATCAATGGGTTCGTCCCTTAAAATCTGTTTTATGAATAGGAGTTTAGGGCGTTGATCAGCTCAACTCGGTTTTTGCTGTCCGCCTTTTTAAAAATCGTCTGAAGGTGTTTGTTGACTGTTCTTTCTGAAATAAAAAGTACTTCTGCGATTTCTTTGCTAGTAAGTCCTTGGGCTACTTTCTCAACCACTTCGCACTCTCGCTTGGTAAAGCCCAATTCAGCACATCGTTGGCCGAAAAAAGTACTGGGATCAATCGGTGGCCTCTGGTCGGTATCATTGATTTTTGCAAATACCTTTCTGTTTTCGAAGATCATCTTTCGGATAAACAAAAAAGTAATGATGATAAAGCCACCATTTGTGCAAATTACTTCCACAAATTGGGAAGCATCGACATAGCTAAAAACTGGCAGCAATACCCAAGGCACCGCCGCAGAATAAGTCAAAATTGCTTCCAGTGAATTTTGAGACCCCTCAAATTTCTTTCTAATACTCAGAAAAATGATCACGATCAGATAAATCGCATAAACCAAAGGGATCGCCAATCCATACCAAATGGTTGCGGGAAGATCACCCAGTAATGGAAGCCCAATACAAAAGAAAAGCAGGAATGGAGCTATTAAGAATATCCAGACCCCAATTCGCGCATTCCACCTCAAATCATCCAGTTCGAAAACCCGATAAAAATAGTATGGAAAATATGCTCCCATTACAAACCCGGTTCCATAAGCCAAGTTGATCTGAAGATTCAATGAAATAGGGAGCTCTGGATCTGGGAACAAGCCACCTGCAATATTGTAGATGATCAACAATCCCAAAAGGATCAAATAGTATTGTCGATTCTTTTCAGCAGGATTTTGGAGATATAAAACCAACTGAGAAACAAAAAATAGCACCTCGCACACGACAAAAATAAATGTCGCCAGATGCATGTCAGTTCCAAACACTGTCATAGCAAATCCTTTTTGTAGAAGTAAAATGGAAAACCAAATTCATCGGAAGATGCATAAACTGAGAATCCGAAATTCTCATACCATCTGAAATTTCGCTCGGTGGAAGTTTCCAGGCAGACAGGTAGGTTCTTTTTCTTCGCCAACTCGAGTACAGATTTGAGAAGCATAGATCCTTCTCCTTTACCTTGGTTCTCTGGCTCTACACCGATAAACCAAACGTAAAGAAATGGCTCATTTGGTTGGACCCTTTCGATGCTTGATTCCCTTTTGAGCACCTTCGAAATTTTTGAAATTCCAATTCCCTGGAGAGCCAGTTTTAAGTCCCAAATCCATAGATTAAAAGACTTTCGCTTTCGGTTAGAATACTTGATCAAGACGCATGATTTTCCACTTTCGGAGATATACACCTCTCCGTTTTCCAGACAGTTTGCCAAACTGTACTCCATCAAAATTCTCCTGGAAGTGGCCGAATTACCAACCACAAAATCAACCGATTTATTGCCTTCAAAAGAATTCACTAAAATAGTAATGACTTTTTCTCGATCCTGTTCAATGAATTTTCTCATGGTTCAGTCAATTTAAATTTTACCGAGTTGCGAGGTTAAATCCCTCCATTTTGAATGATTCAGCAAAGAAACATCGGAATGGCAAGTGCGTGTTTGTGAAAAAAATTCGGCAGAATTTGTGTCACAAATACACAACTTGCAAGGAACACGCAAAAGGTTCCTCAACACGCTCTTTCAATTTTACATGCTGAAAAAAGCAAAGATATTTCTTCAACATTCCTCAAACCCACCACTTTCCCGCGAGGAAAAAAAGGTGCTAAAATTCATGGCCTGAGATTAAATCAAGCCCATTTTTCAAAACCAGAATGATGCTTTTATCACTTGAAAAAAGACATCGAAATATTCCTATATCTGTACATATCTATATATAGATATACAGATATGTATATATTCAGAAAACCAATAATTGCCTCACAAAATACATTTGTATGTATATATTTGCCTTAGAGGATCAAGTTATGATCTGCAAAACAGAAAAAGGACTATATTCAATTTCACAGATAACACTTTCTTGATTTAGGCTCTGAACTTAAGATATCAACTAATGAAAAGGTCTGGAAGATCATCCCAATCGAACAATCCGAAAAGACCAACGGATAATTCCTTTTGAATATATCTATTTTTAAAAATATATGGTTTTGCTATATTATTAAAAAAATTTATCGTTTAAAAATAAGAATCACTCATAAATGACTGAAAATCAACGCCTAAAAATCATCCGGAAATTCTTAAAAGAAACCCAAGCAGATTTCGGGGCTTCTTTGGGCTTGACTCAGGCAGGATATTCAGACATAGAACGAGGCAAGAACAACGTTTCTGGAAAGATTAAGATCCTCCTAAAGCGAGAACATAACATCAACCTAAGTTGGTTAGCTACGGGTGAGGGAGAAATGTTTATTACCACCATCGAGGATAGTGAAATGGACTCGGACAAACTAGGGAGCGAGCAAAACTTTTTTGACCGGCTCCAAGCAGAAATCGAAAGACTTCAAAATGAAGTGAAACGCCTAGCTGCTGAGAATAACTCATACAGTGAATTGGTGCGATCAAAGAACCTGATCATCGAGAACTTGGAAACCAGAATTAATCAAAAGTAAATACATATTTATATAAATACTTTTTTATGGAAAAATGTTTTCATATCTTTAGTTAAAACCAAAGAGCCATGAAAACAATCTCCATCATGAATCACAAGGGAGGAACTGGTAAAACCACCTCCTCCATAAACATCGGTGCTGGGCTTGCCAAAAAAGGTTTCAAAGTTTTGTTGTTGGATATCGATTCCCAAGCAAACCTGACTGAGGGACTGGGAAAAGGTGATCCTGAATTATCTGTTTATGATTCCATTCGGGAGAATAAAAAGTTACCGATCCTTAATGTCTCCGAAAACCTGGACTTGGTTCCCTCCTCCATCGATCTGTTGGGAGCTGAAATGGAGATTGTATCCAAAATTGGAAGAGAGCAAATCCTCCATAAACTCCTAAAGCCTATCCGCTCAGAATACGACTACATCATCATTGACTGCCCTCCTTCGGTTGGGTTATTGACCGTCAATGCCATGGTAGCGAGTGACACCATTTTGCTACCATTACAAGGAGAGTACTTTGCTTACAAAGGAGTGGACCGGCTTTTGGGCATAGTGAAAGAAGTCCGGGACAACCTAAACGATAAATTGGAAATCGGTGGAGTGTTTATTACCCAAATCAACCCAAACCGAATCCTGACCAAAACCATTGTGGAGAAACTCACCGAGGATCTCCAGGATAAAGTGTTCGACACCAAAATCCGAATCAACGTAGCATTGGCCGAAGCACAGCTGCAGGGACAAAGCATATTTGACTATGCACCAGACTCGAACGGAGCTAAGGATTATGAACTGCTGGTCGATGAAATTTTAAGCAAGTTAAACTGATAAAAATATGGCGAAGAAACTGAACGATCCTAGCAAGGGAAACAAAAACCTTGGCGCAAAACAAAGAGGTCTCGGAATGCTGATCAACCCTGAATCTGAGATACAACAAAAAGAAAAATCATCAAGCAAAGAGTTTGACACAGAAGATGTGAAAATCTACTCACTCCGGATTCCAACTGATATGTTCGATAAGTTAAAATATGAGATAGGTAGGGAAACCAAGGCTTCAATGAGAGATATGATTCTGACGGCGGTTGCTAAGCATTATGGGATTTAGGAAAAGGTTACTCCTTTTTGCACAATTAAAGCCACCTGAAAGGATGGCTTTGTTTCTTATGAAAGACTTTACGTTTTGCTTGATTTTAATACGGTTTTTTGAACAAAGACACGCACATGTAAAAAATTAATTTGTAGAAAAAGGCTAATCAAGCACTTCAGCCCTAATTACGTTTATACAATGTGGGAGGGGAGTGTTAGCCGAACTCTGTCCTTCCCTTCTCTTGGGGTAACCCAAGAGAAGGGAACTAAATAATTATTTTATTCCGCGTCCAAAACTAACCTCCCCTCAAATCTAATGGCAAACTGTTGGACTGTCAACCCCCAGTTATGGATAGGGGCCGTCCATTTCCGTTCGATCCTCTTTGCAGCAAGATACACCAGTTTCAGCAGTGCCATATCACTTGTGAAAGCCCCTTTTATTTTGGTGACTTTCCTAACCTGCCGGTGATAGCCTTCAACCGCGTTGGTGGTATAAATGATCTTTCTGTTGGGTTTGGTATAGGCAAAATAGGCACTAAGACGTTCCCAGTTGCTGTTCCATGAACGGACCACCACAGGGTATTTCTTCCCCCACTTTTCTTCCAGGTCCAACAGGGCAGACTCTGCCCCGTCTTTGGTATCTGCCCCATAGATAAGTTTCAGGTCAGCGGCAAGCTCCTTCTGCTCCTTACTAGCTACATACTTCAGGCTGTTGCGGATCTGGTGGACGATACAGAGCTGTACCTCAGCCTTAGGGAAAATAGAATGGATTGCTTCAGGGAATCCCGTCAGGTTATCTGTACAGGCGATCAGGATATCCTTTACCCCACGGTGCTGCAGGTCACTTAGGACCTGGAGCCAGAAGTTGGCCCCCTCACTTTCAGAAAGAAACATGCCCAACAGCTCTTTCTTCCCTTATTTGTTGATACCCAAAACATTGTACAGGGCCTTATGCCTCACCTTACCATCTTCCCGCACCTTGAAGTGCATCGCATCAAGCCATACGATACAATATACATCCTCTAAAGGACGGCTCTGCCATTCTTTCACCTTTGGGACCACCCGGTCTGTAATCCCGCTGATCACTTCGGTGGAGACCTCTGTATATACATCTCCCGGATATGGGCTGATATATCCCACATACTGCCTCCCATGCCATACAGGGCGGATCTGGTCTTCCAGACTGTCGGCTAATATGCGCTGCCTTTTTTTCACTATTTTAGGCTCAAAGCCACTTTTTCGGTCCTGTGGGGTCTCGATCGTTACTTCTCCCAGGTTACTCTTGACAATCTTGTTGCCCGTGCCGTTTCGCTTGTTGCCCGATGACCAACCATTTTCTTCATCCCGAAGATGCTCTTCCATCTCTGCGTGGAGCGCCTCTTCCAAAAACTCTTTGAGTATCGGCGCTAAGGCTCCGTCCTTTCGGAACAGGTTGTCACCTGATAAAAACTGTTTTAATACTTTTTTCTTGAATGCTGATTCTTGTTCTTTCATACTGCTCTATCTTAAAATTCAAAGCTTTAGACAGAGTTAAGATTACACACTCGATCGATAGAAATTCCATTATCGGATTTTCATACATTTTGTATTTCTTTTGTGCACTCATGTCAATGTGTTTTAATTATTTAATCAATTTTTCTATAATATAAGCTGGAACCTGGGCTGAATACGCATCTTCATCATTAAGTTGATTTTTGGTAACAAGTTCCAACTCGAAGATTAGCCCTAATACAAAAACCTTATCCATTTTTAGCTCTTGATAGAAGTTGTCATATTTTCTTTTTCCCAATAAATTGATCCCATAGAGATGAAAAACATGAATAATTTTACGGAGTTTAGAATAGCTTCCCATCTCTTAATAATTATAATATTCTATACTTTGTTATTTGTTCACTGGCAACCATTTCCCCTATTTTTATCAGTTCATCTGCTTTATGAAAGTCGAAGGTATTGGCCGAATCATTAGGGATATTGATTAAGATATCCGGTTTGTACCTTTCAATATGCTGCCTGGCAATTTTATGTATCATAGCAGCAGTGGTTGTGGTTAACATAGAATAATAACCTAAACTTCCTTTATCTCCTGATGAAACCAGTTTGGCCATATTTTTCATGAGGCCATTAAGCTGGTTATCGTTCGAATTGTTATTTGGCAAAACATTTTTGTTTAATTCATTTTTTTTATCTCCGTATAGATTTACCACAACAAGAATGTAATCCTGTTTACGTTCTACATACTCAATGGGAACCGGATTTAACACCCCCCCGTCTACCAGCAATAAGTTCTTATACATAACCGGTATAAAAACGGTTGGAATTGCTACCGATGCCCGAATGGCCTCATAAAAACTACCCGATTTAAAAATCATTTCGCGTTCGTTCAGCAGATCAGTAGCTACAGCCGCAAAAGGAATACGCATCTCCTCAATGTTCATGTCGGGGATAATTGTTTTCATTTTGTCAAATACTTTATCCCCTTTCAGTAACCCGGAGGTTGACAAAGCAAAATCCAAAAGTCCCCAGATTACCTGTCGGTTTATTGTTTTTACCCAATCGGTGTATTCGGGTAATTTACCCATCGCGTGGAGTCCGCCAATAACAGCGCCTATAGAAGATCCCGAAATAGAGGATATTTCAAACCCTTGTTTCTCCAATTCATTAATAGCACCAATATGAGCCAGCCCTCTTGAGCCGCCACTTGATAATACTAATGATACTTTCCTTTTCATCTTTTAAAATTCATTCATTAATTTCTATTCTATCATTTAATCCAGATGGTTAGCCATTTCTACTTTTGAGTACAAATAGCATTGCTTTAACGCATGTTCTTAACCTCTCTACTGGTACCGGTAACTTGTAAATAGGTTGATATTGCCAGTTGATATTGAGTTTTGGCTTCAATCAATTTATCAGCAGTTTCTGTTTGCAGTGCTTGTGCTTCCAGTAAGTCCGAAAGGGTGACAACACCACTGTTATAACTGGTCTGCATTACTTTCAGATTCTCATCGGTTTGCTTTACAGTTTCTTCCATCATTATAATTTGACGATAAGATTCGTTTACATCAGTCCAGGCTTTTTCCATCTGAAGCTTTAATAAACCTTTGGTATCATTGAAAGTGTTCTCGGCAATTTGTTCCTTGATTTTATGTTCCTTGATGGCGTGCGAGCCTCCCCACCAATCGGAAATGGGTATAGACACTGTGCCATAAACCAAACCATTGGTAGTAGTATTAGTTCCTTCGTAATAGCTGTTGAAGGAATAACCAGCAGCACCTACAGCTAACTGAGGCATATAATCGCCCCTTTTCATTTTAGTTTGTAACTGCTCTGCTTTTACCGATTGCTGCAACAACTGATATTCTGCCCGGTTTGGTAATGCAGCTTCGATATCGGTGTAATAAGTGTTTGGCAATTGTATGTTTTGCAAATCTTCCTGCAATACCAGCGCTGAGTCATACACTATACCGATGGTTTGACAGAACTGCCTAATCGCTAACTGCTTGCCGCTTTGCAGTTTGCTTTTATTGGTTCTAAGTTCACTTTGCTTTATCTGTACTTTCAACGCATCGTTTTTAATAATTAACCCTGATTTGAAGGCATCCTTTACTTGCTTGCTTACATCGTTTAACAACGCTTCATATTGTGCGATGGTCTTTTCTTTTTCCTGAAGCACTACAATCTGCCAGTATTGTTGTTCTGTTTTTAATAGCGTTTCATTTAAACTTAATTGTTGTTGCTTCTCTTTTACGTCAACTCCCAATTGGGCGAGTTTATTTCCGTTGCTGATTTTTCCACCAACAAAAATGGGTTGGGTTATATTGAGTAATCCAACCGTTGCTCTATCTAAAAGCTGGAGGTTTAAACCTGGAAAATAAGCAAACTCTGTTGCCGTTGCGAGGTTAGCCGGATTGCCGTCATATACCGGCAAATTTCCTCCCGGCATATTGAATTTAATGATGGGGTCCATCGCACGCATAGCAAATGCTGTTGCACTTACTTTAGGAAAGTAGTTGGTAAAAGCATTTTTCTTTACCTCCTGAGCCATCTCCATTTCCAATGCACTGTTTTTAATGTGTACATTATTTTTAATCGCCAAGTCTTTACTTTCTTGTAGGCTCAGCGTTGTCTGGCTGTATCCTTCTGTTATGAGAAATAAAGTGGCAGCTATGATAATTATCTTTTTCATTCTAAAGAATTTTAAGCAATTGATTTCTTAAGTGATTGATGATACATCACAGGCAGCACATACAAGGTAAGTATCATGGATATCAGCAGTCCAAAGCAAACTACAGCACCTAAAGGCCCCCAAAGAGATGAGCCACTTACAATCATCGGCACCACGCCAACGGCAGCCGCAAAAGAAGTGAGAAATATGGGGCGCATTCTACGCTTACCGGCAGCCACCGCTGCTTCCGCCAATAACATTCCGTTCTTGTTGCGGAGCTCTTCAGCATAATCAATCAGGATAATGCCATTGCGCACGACGATACCCATAAGGCTCATTATTCCGAGGAAGGAGGTAAGCCCAAAAGGATAACCGGTAAGTACTAAACCCATAGCCGCACCCAGAAAACTTAAAGGCATGGTCAGCATCACTAAAAAGACTAATCTCGATCGCTTAAACTGGAAAAGCAAAATAAAATAAATCAACATTACGCCTGCCAGCATGGCTTTGCTCAGCGGTGTATAATTTTCCAATTCACTTTCCTCCTCACCGCCATACGTGAGTTGAACATCGGAACCTGTTTTTATTTTTTTGAGTTCCGGCTTTAGTTCAGCTAATATTTTATAAGGTAGCACCCCTCTTTTTACATCCGCTCGCACCGTAATAGTTCGTACACCGTTCCTGCGGATAATTTGCCCTTCGCTCCAGTCGGTGGTTATGGTAGTTACCTGTCGCACAGGAACTGTGGCACTCAAAAACAGGGATGTTACATTTTGATTTTCGATATCATCAAAACCATCTCTTTTATCGATTGGATTAATGACCTTCACATCTACCGGATAATCTCCTTCCCAAACTGTACCTATAGGTATCCCAGAGAAACCAGATGCTATTGAAGAGGCGATTAGTCCTCGGGTCAACCCTAACCGGTTGGCGAGTTCATCATTCACATCTACACGCACACCCTGCCTTTTATTAAGATAATCCGTACGCGCCCATATAACAGCATCGTTTTGTTGCATTATACTTTTTACATTTTCAGCGATGGCTTTTATGGAATCAATGTTGTTACCGGAAATCCGTACTTCAATCGGAGCGGTTGTGCTCAGCATATCCAATTGTTTCATGCGCACATAGGCATTTGGAAAAATATTGCGTTTTGCTTCATATTCATCCAATATTGCCACGGCATCGTCGGCTGTTATGGTATTGACTACCAACTGCGCATAATTTTTTGATGGGAAATTAGGTGCGTAGGTAGTGTGGAAACGTGGTGAGCTGGTACCCATGAAGGAGGCTACATTAACCACCCGACTATCACTCATGAGCAATACCTCCATACTATCGGCAACAGCAACTGTTTGGGCAAGTGTGTATCCTTCCGGTAGATAAATTTCTACGGCAAACTGATTCCTCTCCACTTTTGGAAATAACTGTCGTGGCAACAGTGCCATGATTGCTCCGCCTAATAAAATGGAGAGTAAGCCTACCAGCATGGTCAGCTTTGGTCCTCTGAAGGCACTTTCGAGTGTGCTATTATAAAACTGTTGCACCCAATCGAGTAGTGACTTCTTATCGGCTTTTGCTTCTTCCGCTTCTCCTTTCCTGACTCCTTTTTTGATAAATACATAGCTCATGTAAGGAACCAGAAAGTAGGCCACCAGCATAGACGTAAACAAGGCCACACCAATGGTAACAGGCAGAGAACCAACAAAATCACCGGTCATTCCAGATAAGAAAAATACCAAAGGAACATAGGTAGCGATAATGGCAAGGGTAGCAGAAAATACCGGAACAAAAAGTTCTGTCGCACTTTTCCAGGCAGCATCCCAGGGCGTTTCGCCATGATCTAATTTTTCTACATGACTATCAATAACAACAATGGCATTATCCACCACCATGCCTAATACAACGATTAATCCTGCAAGCGAAACGGTGTGTAGTTCAACACCTAATAAATATAAAATGCCTACGGTTATAAAAATGGTAATGGGGATCGTTACGCCGGCAACCGCAGCTACCCGTAAAGGCAATAACAACATCGTAACGATGATCACAGCGATAATAGCAATGAAAAATTCTTTCAGGAAATGAATAATGGAACGATCTACGGCTGTTGGCATATCAGCAATCTTATCCAGATTTACATCAGAAGAAATTTTAGTCCGGATGGAAGCGAGGGATTGATCCACCTGTTTCCCAAAATCAACAATGTTGTTGCCAGGTTGCATTTCCAATGACACCAGCAAGCTTTTTGCCCCATTGTTTTTTATGAAAGAGTCAGGTTCCTTATATTTTCTAACTACAGTAGCAATATCTTTCATCCGGATGATGTTACCAGCAGGATCGGCATACACGATTTGGTTTTTAATGTCTTCTTCCGATTTGAAATTTGCTGGAATATGTATCGGTGTAATCAATTCTGAATTATTGAGTTCGCCACCGTAATACACAGCACCCTCCAATTGCATGGCGGCAAGCACCGTAATAGGACGCACACCGTAATAAGCCAGTTTAGCATTATCCAGATAAATGGCTATCTGTTCCTGTTGAATTCCGTAGTGTTTTACTTTAGAAACGGCCTTTATTTTTCGCAATTCCGTTTCGATAATTTTCAATTCTTTCTCCAGCTCTTTATAGGTTTTGCTTTCTGATTGTATGGTAAGTAGCAAAGCGGCTGTATCGCCAAAATCATTGTTGGCAATCAGCGCAAGTACCTGCGGTGGCAACTGTAATTTTAATTCGCTGAGGCCGAATTTTATTTTATCCCAAAAGCCATCAGGGTCTTTTACGTTGTTGTTTACTTCCACAAACACAACCAACATTCCTTCTCTGGATATGGAATACGTTTTCTCCCGGTTTACTTCTTTAAAACCGTAAAGAAAACTTTCCACTTTGGTGGCTAATTGGTCTTCCACCTGTTCGGAAGTAGCCCCCGGAAATACACCGATGATCAATCCCTGTCGAATGATGAACTCAGGAAATTCATTTCGGGGCATTACCCAAAGAGAAAATATACCAAACAACACCAACAGACTTGTTATGGTAATGGCTATTTGCTTATACCTCATAGCCAATTCTATGACATTAAACTTATGTGTCGTCATGATGCTATTTTATAATGTTTACCTGTGAGCCCTGGCGAAGTTTGTCTTGCCCTGCCACAATGATTTTATCACCTTCTTTCAAATTTCCGCTGACCAGAATTTTTTGGTCGATTAAAGCAATGGTTTTCACCGCTCGCTTTTGAGCCGTGTTATTTTCTATCACATATACAAACTGCGTCCCTTGTAAATCCTGCTGCATTGCTTTGTTAGAGATAAGAACACCGGTCGCCTTGTTTTGGGTTGCAAAGTTGACTGTACAAACCATACCCGGCTTAATGGCTAAATCAGAATTGTCAACTTCAAGTCTTACCGGATAGGAGTGTGAAAATATATCAGCCGAAACACCAATTTCTCTTACAATACCGGTGATTGTTTTAGAGATAGCTCCAACAGTAATGATGGCCTGATCTCCCTTTTTGAACGAACTGATCTCATCTTCTGGTACGGGAATTTTTACATATACTTTACTGATGTCGAATAATTCAAAAACTGTAATATTTGGAAATACATTCTCTCCCTCCTGAATCGATTTTTTACCTATCACACCCGCTGTAAAAGCATATAGTTTTGTATCGTCAAGTCCTTTTTTTGCAATGGCTGTAGCCGATTTTGCCTGACTTAATCCTGTTTCTACCTCCACCCATTTTATTTCAGACAGGGTACCATTTTCATGCATCGGCATTAACCGGTTATACGCATCCTGTGCCTGTTGTAATTTTTGAAATGCCATCTGGTAGGTGTTCTCCATAGTCGATGGATTTAGTTGTGCCAGCAACTGGCCTTTGTTTACCTGCTGTCCTTCTTCTACTGCTATTTTCGAAACGGTTCCCGGCACCGAGAAACTGAGTGGTGTATTTTTCTTTGGCACCACAACCCCGGAATACCCAACTGTATGGCTTCCTTTAAATTGAATTACTTCTTCTGTTTTAACATTAAGGGAAATGTGCTTCGCACTTTCCGATGATGTATTCTCTCCTGACGAGCATCCGGCCAGGATAACGGAAAACCAAAGAGCGATGTGCAGTTTATTGACTTTCATATTCATTGTTAGTTCTATTAATTACAATTAGACTATTTTAGTTTTTTGGTCGATAATGGGTTAAAAAAAAATTACCTCGCTATGATTCCATAAAAAAGCACGTTCAGCAATCCTTCAAACCGATTTTCTGTTTTTGCATAATTGTTTTTAATGAATAAAGGATATTCTAAACCCTTCAGTGCTGTGACCAGGGCAAAGGCGGTGAGGTTGATGTCTTCTATTTTAAAATCACCTTCTTCAACACCCGTCTTCAATATTCCTTTGATGGTGTTAACCTCTTCGGTGTCATACTTCACTCTGACATTTTCAATGAAACTGTAATGCTCCAGATATTCATCTTTTAAAGCACTGTATAGATTGGTTAATTTGTTAATAACTTTCATTCTTGTTAAAACATAAGCCCGTATTTTTTTTTCAGAGGTAGTTTCTGCATTGATTGCTTTTGCTATGGCAGCACTTAACACATCCGATTCCTTTTCAACGATTGCCTTGAAAATATCTTCTTTGCTTTTGAAGTAATGATAGATGGAACTTTTGCCTTTTCTTGAAGCATGAGCTATTTCATCCATTGTGGTTTTCTTAAAACCATATCTGGCAAAGATGGTTTTAGCGGAATTTAGGATGACCTCACTTACATCGTCTTTAATGTCCATTGTTGTTTCCATTGTTTCTTCCCAAACTATTTATCGAC
Source organism: Algoriphagus sp. (assembly GCA_029945945.1). Classification (GTDB taxonomy): domain Bacteria; phylum Bacteroidota; class Bacteroidia; order Cytophagales; family Cyclobacteriaceae; genus Algoriphagus. The sequence continues at coordinate 451,802 of JAQSDM010000012.1, forward strand.
CAAATTAGTTTTTTGGTCGAGTGCAAAGATATACATTTTTTTTAAACCCACTCTTTTAAGAATTCTTTCGGTTGGGGAGTTTAGCTCAAACAAGCTGATTTTTGCATAAATTTGAGCGGCTCATGTTAAGATTCACTCCTTAATGCGCTATACACACATCTTGCGAGGGCGACCGGTTCTTTATTATCGGGCTGAAACAATTCTACATCAACCTTAATGATTGTCTTCCCTTGTTTAATTATTCGTGCTTTTGCTTGTACATCCGCCTTAACGGCTGCATGTAAATAATCAATGCGCATATCAATGGTGTTCAGCCTGTCATTGGGTGAATGTAAAGCCGTTGCCCCGGCCACTCCTCCGGCAGTATCGGCAATGGCGGCCAGAATACCTCCATGCCAGCGGCCTTGTATAAAATCACCAATAAACTCTTCTTTGAATGGAACATGAATATGAACCGAGCCTGCTGTAATCTCAACTATTTTTAAACCGAGTATTTTGTTAGCAGGCATCATGTTTTCGATGGCGTGCTTCAATATTTGAAAATCATTTTCGTGCATGGTTAATTTTTTTTTAGTAGAATTTATTTTTACTGACCCAAACTTCGCCTCATTAATCGCTTATTTCACCTATTGCAAATTGGTAGGAGCGAAAAATAATTTTTTTAATCTCATCGGCCTCCTCTTCGTTTCTGGGCGCGTAAACCATTATGAAGTTTGGCGGCAACCATCCTTTATGCACTACAGGATGCAATTCGCCCCAACCCAGTTCAATTACTTTTTTTACATCACGCTGCGGGAGGCCTAAGTGCATACTGCCATCCGGAGCAGGATGAAAATGCGCAAATTCCGTTTCAACCATAAAAGCATTACAATGTGTGCACATTTTTTCTTCTGACATACACATGGCCTGTGCTCCGGGTACAGAGATTTTGCTATACTCCTTTGAAATATCAGGAAGCGAGAATGCCCAACCAATGAGTTCATCCACCAGCTTTCTGTCTTTTGGTTGTTGATCCAATTGCATGTGAGGATTGCTCGGTGTGGTAGTTGGTTTGGCTCCTGTTCTTTTTGGAAGCTCAAAATCATAATGTAAGGTCATGTTATACTATTGTTTAATGGGTTGATTCAATGATGAAACTACGGTCGCTAAATGCAGGCAAAAGACTTTCATAGGTGTGCTCTATAGTATCGTTGGTATTCAGCATAGCCATAGAATAAATTAGCGGCACATAATGATCGGGAGTCGGGGCAGCCATTTTTCCAAATTTTGTTTTTTCATAATTCATCAAACTTTTTATGTCGCGGTCCACCACTCTCTGTTTTATCCATTCATCAAATTCCTTATCCCATCCATACAAGGTTTTATCGCCTTTGAAAAGTCTGGAACTTGCCAATTGAAGATTATGAACAACGGAACCGCTGCCGATAATCAAAACACCCTTCGTTCTTAATTTCTTCAGTTGAACTGCTAACTCATAGTGGTATTGAGGAGATTGATAATAATCAATGCTCATCTGAAAAACCGGTACATTGGCATCTGGGAAAAGATGACGAAGCATGGGCCAATTGCCATGATCGAAACCCCATTCGGTTGTAGTTCTAATTGCAGGGATGGCTTCTGCTACATTTTTGGCAAATTCCGGAGCACCTGGAGCCATGTATTTTATAGTGTAATATTCGGGAGGGAAACCGTAAAAATCGTAAATCGTTTCCGGCCACGGAGAAACATTTACGTATGTGCCTTTGGTACACCAGTGTGCTGATACTACCAATATGGCTTTAATTTCTTTTGGATATTTTTTTCGTAAGTCAACACCTAAATCAAAAAGATAAGTTAAAAAAGGATTCGCTTTATGAGGAAGGTGTATGTCCATTGGGTTTCCGTGCGAAGTAAAAAGAACCGGAAGGGTTACTTCCTGTTCGGGTAAGCCGGTTATCGAATTGGCCCAGCTCTTTACATTTGAAGTCCCAAAACCTATTGTTGCTGCTCCCATTATTTTTATAAAGTCTGATCGGTTCATTTTACAATTCAAAAGGGAATTTAAATCGGACGCACGTTACTCCGCTACCGGATAAAGTCATTCTGATGAAATAGAAAGTTCTTGCTGGTAATACTTTTCATCATCAACAATGTCCAGCATAAAGCGGGCAACATCTTTTCGGCTGATGGTCATGTTTAGTTTTTTATCGCCTTTAATGCTTACCCGAACTTGCTTCTGCTTTTCACTGCTGCTAAGGCCAACCGGTCGAACAGATGTCCATTTCAGTCCGCTTGTACGAAGTACTCTTTCCTGATCTTCATGACCTGCGTAGGCTACACCAACGTTGGTCTTTTTGATAAGAAATTTAAATATCCAATTTGTTTCTTTGTAGCTATCGCCTGTTCCCCAGGCTGAAACAGTTATCACCCGCTTTACACCGTTTTCATTCATTGCGAAAATTATATTTTTCATACTTGTATACAATAAATCAAGTGGCGAAGTCACTTTTGCCCAAGGCAGGTCAGATTTCCTTCCAATGTTGAGCGCAACAAAGATGGCATGTGTTTCCTTGATAACTTTCCTCACATCATCTATACGCATAGGATTTCCTTCAATGACTTGTAGATTGGGATTTGCAAGTTTGATTTTTTGTTTGTCGCGAACCAATGCTTTTACAACCCAACCTTTTTCCAGGGCTTGTTTTACAATTTCAATTCCAGTTCGGCCATTGGCGCCTAATACGGCTATTGCTTTTATGTCCATTATTTTTTCGTAAAACTTGCCAGCATTTCGGGATTGCGCAGGTAATTACCAATCCAGATCACAGTCAAAATAATGGCAGGCATTATAAACGATTCCTCATGTTGTAGATGAGTGGCAATGGCTCCACCAAAGTGGGCGGTTAACAAAAGAAACCCAAGGGAGGATGTTCTGGGAATAATAAATAAAATGATGAAAATCAATTCGCCAATTCCTATAAACGTGAGGTTATCAATCAATCCCCATTTAGTGAAATTAGTTACCAATTCTTCAGCGTGTGTCAGTTTCATGGTGGCGCTCATAATAACCAACGCACCCACTAGTCCAATTATCACCCATGCGGCAATTTTTCTTGTTTTACTCTTTGTTTGCTTTTCCATGATGGTTTTGTTTACTAAATGAATTTCATTTCCATAAATTCTATACTTAAGCATGATGCTCAAGCAAGAACTGCCAAGTAGTTCACTTACCTGGTTTATATCCGATCAAAATCAGGGCAGGAGATAAACGATTACAGTAATAATCAATCCTGTACCAAAAGCATAGGCAAGCAATTGCCAGGCTCTTGCTCTGTCTTTCACCCTGAATTCTTTTTGATCGATGGTATCTGTTTTCCCCACCTCTCCTAAATTGAACATGTGCCCAAATCCGAAATACACGCAGAACTTATTGTACGCCTGTATGAATCCTGTTGCTCCCATTACTGCCGGAATGAAAACTACAAGTCGCATCCAGTGAGGTGCACTGAACCATAATAAGAGAGAAATGGTAATTACCGTTAGTACCAACCCTGTCCATCCACTTGCTTTTCGCCTTTTGATTTCCTCTCTCCCCATATTGCAGGTTCCGGGAATATATTTTTCATTGGAAGGGTTGCTTCCATTATTTTCATTAAACGATGACATAAAGGCAATGGCTTGATCGAGTGAAATTGCTCTTGTTTTGATTTTAGTTAGTTGAATAATAAAAACGTTCATGAATAATTTGGCCGTCCTTCCATTTTTGCACGGCCACCTGGCACATTTTCATGCGGGGCGCGCCTTTGTAGGTGACATCAAATTCCCATTCTACCATAGTCACATTGTCGCCCACGGCAACTGCTTTTACTTCTGCTCCGTGAAACGTTTCAATCATCTGCATCCCTTGAATTTCCCTTTCCCTGTTGGCTGATTTGCCAACCATTGGGGGTTTGGAGTTTTCCTGCATTACTACATCTTCATGATAATACTTTTCAAAAGCATCCATTTGTTTGCCCGACAGCATTAGCTTGATTAGGTCTTCGATTTTTTCTTTGATGTTCATGGTTTGATATTTTTTCGTGTATAAATAAATTCGGTTTTAGAGCAGATAACTATGTAAGTGCCGATGTTGAATAAACAGAGAATCTAATATGCCGCCATTCCTCCATCTACCACATTAATGGTTGCAGTTATAAATTGGCTATCGTCAGAAGCTAAATACAAAACTACATTGGCTACTTCTTCGGGCTGAACATACCTTCCCAAGGGAATACCTTTTATAAATTCCGCTTTTATTGCCTCTGCATGTCCTGGAGCCATTCCTTCTTCCAGAGAACGCATCATCCGGTTATCAACGGTCCCCGGATTAACTGTATTTACCCTGATTTTTCGTGGGGCAGCCTCCTGTGCTGTGGCTCGCATAATACCAATGGTGGCGTGTTTACTTGCATTATAGGCGGTCATTCCTGAGATGCCAATAAGCCCTGCTACGGAAGATGTAATGATAACACTTCCTCCGTCATTCATTCTTGGTAACACATGCTTCATGCCCAACCAAACCCCTTTCACATTGACAGCAATAACTTTATCAAAATTTTCCTCCGGGTATTCTGTAATTGGCTTTACCACCCCTTCGATCCCTGCATTATTGAAGAACACATCTATTTTGCCAAATTTATCTACTGTTTTCTGTGCATATTTTTCAACATCAGAACTTTGGGTAACATCTGCTACGCAATAATCAACATTTGGTGATTGTAATTCTGTTGCAGCATTTTTCAACGAATCCTCATTTACGTCAACAAGCATTATTTTCGCACCGTTTTGTAAAAAAAGTTTGGCGGTAATCAGGCCGATACTGCCGGCACCACCTGTAATGATTGCAACTTTGTTTTCTAATTTTCCCATATTGGTTTCATTTATGAATTTCTACTATTTAAGGTTTTATTTATCCTACAAGGATTTTGTGCCATATACACTTTTTAGAAAATCCTTTAAATCAAGAGGAGGATGACCAATTAATTTCTTTAATGTATCATCGGCATAATCAAACTCCCCGGCTTTCATGGTCTCGGCAATACTTGCCATCATACCCGTAACATTTTCCGGCAAACCATGTTGCAGCATGCCCTTTTTCAAATCTTCCAGTGGAATATCTACATAGTTTACAGGGGCATTTACAATATCCGAAAGCATAACAGCTATCTCTGTAAAGGTATATGCTTTTAATGCGGTGATATTATACACTTTATTCTGATGGGCAGAAGGGTTGGAAAGTACAACTGCATTGGCCTCTGCCATATCATTTCGTGACGCAAAATTTACCCTTGCATCACCAGCACTGTAATAAATAGCTCCTGTATTGGTAAAATCTCCTAACAACATCGGTAGAAAATCAGCATAATAGGTATTTCCCATAATGGTATAAGGAATTCCTGATGCTTTAATCTCTGCTTCTGTTTTTACGTGATCCATACCTCCACTGAATTTGGAATCAGGGGAAGATTTCAGCACACTGGTGTAAACGATATGCTTTATGCCACTCTCTTTTGCCGCTTTTATGGCATTAGAATGCTGCTCATAACGTCCGGTTATGGAACTTGATGAAACCAGTAAAAGGACATCTACCCCCCGCATAGCCGCAAGCAATGAATCATAATTAAAGTAATCTCCTATGGCAATATCCACTCCTTTTTTTTTGAATGGAGCTCCTTTTTCTTCGGTTCTTACCAATGCCCTAATTGGGGTTTTAGGATTTTTTTTCAATAAAGATTCGATAGTGGCCGCCCCTAAATGCCCGTTGGCTCCTGTAATTAATATCATAATTTTTTGTTTTTAAATTAGTTGGTAGATGTTTTCACAAACTTAATCAAAATTAAAAGATATATTGAAATATATCTATATATTGAATAAAAAAAATTACTTGACCAATTCTTCTTTAAGGGATGTGAGGTATTTTTCTAACAACTTCTTATTTACCGATAAAAGCGAATGTTGTCCATCCTTTTTTGCATGGATAAGTCCGCAATCAAACAGTATTTTAGAGTGGTGTGAAATGGTAGGTTGAGAAAGCGTAAAGTGGCCTTCCAATTCACTGCAACTGATTTCTCCTTTTGCCATGAGTATCTTTAGAATTTTGAACCGCGTGGCATCAGCCAGTGCTTTTGATATTTTGAGCAAATCCATTGTCATTTTGTTTTTTGTAAAGATAATGTTTTGTAAAGAATTTTACTGTTGACCAAAACTAATAGCGAATAAAATAAGGTGCTTTATTGCTGGCCAGGCTGAACTTTATAAGTATAATATACTTAGGGTATGGATGATATTACTGACCTATCTCGAATTCACACTGCCTACTATTTATAGTCTGGCGCGGCTATGGCATGTGCCAAATGCTTGGGGCAATTCGGATGACAACTCTTCTTAAAAATGCGAAGGGTCGGGCCGTTTCTTTTTCTCTCCATGCGTTGGCATATTATTCATAATATTCCCATTCAATAAATTCTAGGTCTTTCCCGTTTGTCGGTTTACATTCAAAGTATTGTAGTTCTTTTGCTTACTTATCAAAAATGTGAAAGATTCTCTTCTTTACGTTTTCTGGAGTTCGCATACCAAAATAGATAGCTTTCAGACTTTCAAGTGGATAATGTCGGATTCTTTCTTCTGGTTCTTGGGGATTTCCAAAGTTTATATGAATCGCTCTCCATTCCTTTTCATATTTCCACGGTGCAGTTTTGGTAGAGAAAACCCATTCTAATTGATGAGCAAAATGATGTGTCCAAGGTTTTGAAAGACCTATCAAATCACAATCGTGTTCATTTTCAAAAACTTGTGAAAACTCGAAAAAATTTATAAACGGCTGTTCGCTCTCATAATTAACTTTTTTAATTCTGTCCCAATACACGTGGGTTTCTAAATCCCATTTGGATAGTCTTTCTTTGTATTTTTTGCAATCTAATTTCCTTCGAGCTTTCCCGATGTAAGGGAAAAGACCTGAATTTTCTAACGCAAACTCTAAACAGATTCCTGAATGCTTGCTGGAATAGTGCGACCACATTAAAAAATCATCATTGCTTTCTGAAAAGCAAGTAGCATAACTATTTTCAAGAAATTTTGACGATATACGTTTAAGTACGCTTTTGAAATTCTCTGAATCAAATTGGAATTCTAGATTGTGTTTCTTTGATGCGGAATCAATAATGCTTTTAATATCAATATCCCAAACTCTTTCTTTTTCATCTTTTAGCTGGTTTATATATTCAAAAACCGTTTGCTGAAATTCTGCAACCTTTGTTCTGTTGTCATTGAATGCAAGTAGGTTTTTGTCGTTCTTCCTTTTTTTGTCAGTTAAGGCATCATTGAGCGATAGGGTTGACTTAAAAAGAAAATAAATCAGATATTCTACTTGCTCGGATTTCTCACAACTAAATTCAATCCGAGCCGACAAATCAAGCGGGTCATTCAATTCGAAGTAGGAAGCGAAGTACAACTCTTGATAGTAAAGTTCCTTAAAAAGAAATTCTGAAAGTGGGCGATATTTATAGAGAATCTTCAATTTCCTGCAGTGGTAATAATTTTTCAGTCAGCTATCCTTGTATGCAGCACAACTTTTGGCTATGAGTATTATCCCTAAGTGGAGCGGCATAGGTGGTGTTACAAGTTTTTTATTATTTATTTTTTATTAAATGAACAGTTTTTATTCAAATTTAAAGGTTTCATCAAAGTATTCCTTTTTGACGATGATGTAAGATGAGGGTATGCCATAATCAAATGTGAATCTTTCAAAGATCAAATCCGGGTTGGGATTATGGATAATAATCTTTGGAAATGTTTTCCGTTTGAGAAATGCCGATTTAAACAATTGATCAGTTCTAATATCAGTTACAGGAAATGAATATCCTATTATATAGATTTCCTCTGCGTTTTCAATTTCTCTTTGTGCTTCAGCCCAAACTCGAGTAAATAATGTTCCAAATAAATCGTATTCTTTATTTTTTACCGGGGGAATTATTAATGGCATAGAATACAAACCTTTATCATTCGATTTTCCTTCAGGCATCAAAGGGTTTTTAATTCTGCTTTTTACTATTGTATAACCTTCAGGAGCAGGTTTACCTATCAAGGGAAGATTTGGTGGATAATAGCCATATGAGAACTCTTCATATCCAGACATGTATCTACCAGCATAGGTTGCATATGGTTTAGTTGCTCGTTCGAAGACATAGAAGTCTTCTACATTAGTTTCCTGGCTTAATTCAAATTTGCCTTCTTTGCTAGGTATAATATGACTTGTAATCCAATTACTAGAACCGTGAAGTTTTAACAACTTCGGGAAATTTCGTTCAATAGATTGATCATCATTATAAATCCAATCATCCCTGAAAACGGCAGAAGGCTGTACAAAATATCCATTTCCACTATTCCAATCAGTTTCTTTCATTAAAGCTCTGTCCATCAAAGTATCCCAATTAAAAGTTATGATTGAGTCTCTCGTAGAAAGTTGTTTAGCTAAATTTTTATGAGTTAAAGATTCATCACCATTCTGAATTTCATTTATTACACTTACAAAAAGAAATATCAATTCATTATAAGCCTTTAATTGTTGAATACCATCTGGGTGTCTAAAAATATTTCCACGATGTAAAGCCTTGTACAATTTTTTTTGAATTTCAGAATGCAGTAATTCGATATCTTCAGAAAAATTCAAAAATTGGAGTGCATCAACTTTATCTCTATCAGATATATAGTTAATTAAATGTCCAATTAATACCCAAGGATTTTCTGAAATTTCAAGTTTTCTAAAGGTTTCAAAAAAGTCTAATGCAACAGGCATTTTCACACCTGTTTTAGATTTGTTATAGCTTTTAGAAGCCCCTGCTCCAAGTATTATTGCTCTTTTCATTTAAAAAATAACGTCAATGTAAGAATCGTAGTTTTGGTTGTGCTGTAGCAATGAAAGGCTCTAATTTCTACAAATTGTTATGGCCTATTAATTTTCTAATAAGTTCATTTGACCGTTAAGCTCTTCTTCCAGTCTTACATTTTCGAGAAATGGTGAATTTTTTACTTTGTCATAAAGATTTAGTAATCGGCTGTTAGCCCGTTTTACTACAGTATCGTAAAGTAAAGGAATTATTTTAGTTCCCCCTTGATGCGTTTCCTGAGCTTCAAGTGGATCAATTTCCGAACCGAGAACGAAACATGTTATTTTATTTTCAGGAGTGACATATCCTTTTTTTGTTAACTCCTTCACATATCCCCATGCTTGACTTTTTTGCTCTGAACTAAGGGGAACACCTGGCTTTTTTAATTCCACTATCGTAAGTCTATCTACGCCAATTTCACCGCCTTCATCATCATATTTAGGATATGAGTAGAGACCTACTGTACTGTCACTTAAAATTGCGAAATCTGGTCTTTTTCTTGAGCCTTTCTCTATTCCTCCGTATAAATTTTGTATTACTGATGTCATTCCTTGATTTGAGGTGTATTCGATAGTTTCGTATTCGGGTCCAAAAATCCATAGGCCCTTTTTGAATAAAGGTTGCAACTCCTGAACCTCATCAGTATCCTTTGAAAGTACTTTGATTTTTAACTGCTCCAATAATTTTAGCCTAAATTGAAGTTCATCCAAAACTATTTTTGCAAGATCCACATTCCATTCTTCTAGAATCTCATTGAGATTATCCAGTTGATTTGGATCAAGTTCATATAGAGCGTGTATAAGGCTGAATTGAGATTGTGATTCCTCCAAATTGGCTAGGATTGTCCCAAGCTTTGCAAGTTCTGTTTCATTAATTGATGGGCATTCCTCCTGCACTTGAGTTATAAACGAATTCCATTTTGTTTGACCAATTAGCCCAATCCTTTTAAGAGTTTGATTATTTTGTGATTTGATGTCATAAAAAGTTTCTTTACGTTTTTCTTTAGAAATATCCAAAACAAAATCTTTAACCTTGTTGAGTACAACCTCATTTACTGATTGAAATTCGTCACTATTTGATTTAAATCCAGACCAATCCGGATGTATGTTTTTTTCGGAATTTAAAATATCTGCCAAAACGATAAAGATAAATCTTTTGGCTTCTATACGTCTTCCGTCAATAAGATGATCCATACCAGTTCCTTTCCACGAACACTCACCAACTAACCTCCCATTCACATGCCATGCAATGCCATGTTGATGGGTAGTTTTGTCAGTTGATAAAGTATCGATTGCAATTAGTTTAACTTCTCCAAAACCTTCCACGGTTAGAATAAACTCCTTAATATTTTTCTCTGGTATATCTAGAAAGGTTATTTTTTCTCCATCAATTGCAACTTCGAAATTTGGGTCAGTAAGGAATCTCATACCAATCTCTCTTTTGATTAAATTAGCCGAGATTATGGGAATTTTGGCATTATCTGCATAAACCATTGTTCCATGTCCAGTTACTCCTTCTTTACTATCTATTTTCTGGAAGAATATTTCGCCTTCATTCCCTTTAAATACTTTTACAGTAACTTCATTATTCTTTTTCCATGTTTTAACAAAGAAAGACGGACCAAAACAAAACCCTGCAAATCGTCCTTTGCCGTTTTTTCCAAAAGCAAGTCGTTTTGAAATAAATGAGTTTTCTCTAGGTATTTCAGCATAAATACCCTGATCTCTTTGCCTATTATATGCCAATTTTCTAAAACGTTTATCAAATTCGGATTCAGACATCCCATGTCCATTATCTCTGATGAAGAAAGAATTGTCTGATTCGTTAGGCCATTTGATTTCCACTTTAGAGGCACCTGCATCCCAAGAATTTGCAATTAGCTCTATTATAGCAATCTTTGGTTCACTCACTATTCCAGTACCAGTAAATGATTCGAGGAATCTCTCGTCAAATAATGCTGTTTGTTTTCCTTCCATGAGTTTTCATTATTAGCTATAATACTTTTTGGTTACAGCATCACCACTTCCCTATTGCCTATATATCACCATTGTCCACAGGTCTTTAGGGATCTGCTGTGACCAAATTAAGGATTTCGTCGATCCCATCAAGTGGACTTTGAATATTTTTATTTGATATCGATAGCACATGCGTATATATTTCAGTGGTCTTACTACTTTCATGACCAAGGAGAGCTTGCACATAACGCAAATTTGTCCCCTTTTGAAGTAGATGAGTTGCAAAACTGTGACGCAAAGTGTGTACAGTCGCCCAAGGGTTTGAATTGCTATTCTTTATTGCTCTTCGAAAAACGGCTTGAATGCTTGTCGCTGAATACTGACCTCCTTCCTGCCCTTCAAATAGCCAATAACTGGGCTTATAAGCTTTGTAATACTCTCTAAGCATTACTAGCAGAATTGGTGAAAGCACAGTTTTCCTATCTTTTTTTCCTTTTCCTCCCTTGATGAAAATGTAACCATCATCAGAATGAATATCTCGTTTTCTTAGGTTTAGATATTCCGACGAAAGGTTGATAGCTTCACTTATTCTTAATCCAGCACTGTAAATAAGCATCAATACAGCTCGGTGCTTTATATTCTCCACACTGCAAAGGATTGCTTTGATCTCTTCCTGACTGAGTACATTGGGCAGCGTTAGGCTTTTCTTAGGTCGTTGGATATCATAAATAGTCCGTTCTCTACCCAGCACGTGTTCATAATACGCCTTAATCGCGTTTATCAACGTATTTTGCGCACTTTCTGAAATTTTATATTTGGTGATCTGATGATAGACAAAGGCTTCTATTTCTTCCTTTGTCACATCCTTAATATTTCGACTTTCAAAAAAAGATAAAAATTGAGTTAATGATGATCAATAGTTCTTTACTGTAGATGGGCTATAGGCTTTAAGAATTAATTTCTGCTCCAAATCTGCCAGTGCCTGGACGGATTGCGTATTCATGATTCTAACTGGTACTGCAACTTTTCTTTCAGATGGCCTGACTTCAGATTTACCTTTATATAACATTTGAAGTTGATCCCAATTAGCTTTTGTATTGACGAGACTCCAAAGTATTCCACTTTAACCCCCAGACCGAATATTGTCACTTGTGAACCCCACCCACCAAAAATGCATTAACATCCTCAAAACCAGAAAAGTGACATCTTTGATCAGAAACATTCGTTTGGATCTTCCAGATTTCCATCGCTTCTGAAGGAATGATTTTCATATTGGAAAGGAGAATTCCAATTTTGTCCCTACTCCCCCTCAATGCCTCCAAATCCCAATCGGTAGGTGATCCTTTTTGAAGGCAATAACGGAATAGCTGGGCTACTCTAATAAAATTAATTGTACACTTCTCTCCCGTAACATCATTATCCAAATAGAGATCAACTACTTCACACTCTTCCAAAACATCCAGAATTAAGCGAAAACTGAGATTGGCAGTACTATTCAGAATAATGGCTTTGAAATCTGTAGCTCTAGAAAGCTTCAGATAACTCAGAAAGTCAAACCAGCCTTCAAAAACTTTGATGCCTTTAACAGTCCCAAGGATTCGAATTGAAGTACCTCCTCCAAGAATGTTCCCCTTAAAAATAGAGGATCGAAGTACCCATCCACCCGATTCATTTGGAAAACCCACTGCGAAATATCGCTTTCCCTTATTCCGCCAATGCACCTCTTTACCGAAAGGAGCAATATCCTGAAGATCAATACCCCTGCCTCGAATGTATTGGATAAGTGCATCATGGCTGATCTCAGCCACCTTTTCCACCACTATTTTCTGGGCAATCTCAGGTTTTTGTCTAGGAACAAATTTTCTTACCGGAACTGATCCAGAGAGGCTTTCCACTGATTCGAAGAAGGTTTTGTTTTCAAATTCCTGGACTGCTGCGATAACGTCTCCGCCCTTTCCTGCGGCATGATCATACCACACATTCGCTTTGTCATCTACGGCAATCGAGCCAGTCCGCTGTTCCAGGAAACCAAAAAAATATTCTTTCCCGTGGATGCCTTCGAATTTCAGAAATCCTGATCTGACCAGGCTATGGAAATAATCCAGCACAGGGAATTCCTGTTTGATTCTGGCAGCCGCTTGTTTTACTTCAGAGTAGTTCATAATATTTACATTTTTATATAAATACATCTATACATAAATAATACATCTTATTGATTTAAAGGAGTCTTATCTTTCCTTTTGTCGTGAATTGTCGGATTACCTGCAAAAAGAAAAAGAGGGGTAGTGGTAAGTGGAAATCGTACGATTCGCACACCTCGTACCCCTCGTACAGTTCGATTTTTACGATTGAGCTTACTCGTCTAACTCAAGTTGCTTGAGCCATTTCCTCACAGCTCCTTCTGACACTCCGAGTTCCTGAGCTATCTTCACATTGGTATGGCCCTCATTTTTGAGATCCAAGGCCTTGGTCTTCATTTGAGATTTATCGACTGGATTCAACTGCTTTAAATGATCGGACTCTTTTCCAAACTGGATAAACCTAAACGAACTGAAATTTGAGTCTTTGCCGATTTTACAGACTAGGACATTTTCGGAGGGATATTTAAAAGCACCATACCTGACTTTTATTTGTTTCAAGTATTTAATGGAAGGGTCTTTTTGACTTTCTCCTACAGCGAAACAAGAATCAATCAGATTAATAAAGCTCTTGCTGCCTTGGATATCGTTTCTATTGATCGGTGCAAACAGGTTCCTCTTTGGAGTATGGGCAATGAGCAAAATCGACCACCCATGAATCTTTTTCAGATTGTTGAGCCTTATTAAAAATGGAGTGGTATTCCTTGCCTTCTCATTATCTGAAATCACACAAGACAGATTATCTATTACGAGGATTTTAGCGCCGGACTTGGAGGCTTGAACCTCTATCTCTTTAAAAAGAAAGCTTTCATACTCTTCAAAAGCCTCATCAAATCCATATGGATTGATTTCTGCTCTCAGGAAAAGGTCACTGAATTCGAAATGATCAAAAAGGATATCTCTTTCCTTATCGTATTGAGCATATCTCATTTCAAATTGCTTGGCTGTCAATTCCAGGTCAAAGTAGATGACTTTAGATGCTTTCAGTTCCATCTCCAATCCCAGGGTTGGAACTCCTTTGGACACACTGTCGATAATTTGTACGGCAAGCAACGACTTACCTTGATTGGTATCAGCGAAGAGAATGCATAGCTCTTCCTCATACCAAAACGGGCCAAAGATCTTTTTGGGAATAGGCTTGGACTTGGCTTCATCCATCCATTCATTGGCGGATTTGATGATTAGGAATTCACCGGAACGGGAATCGTTCGATTTTGTATAATGATTTATTGAAGTCATATTTTTTAGGCAATAAGGTTTCGATTAGCATTTTGGGGTAAATACTACTTTGAATGATTTGTAAACTTTTGGAAATGATCCGGATGGTTATCAGGATCTAACTGGGAGGAGAGTCAGAGTGGTAAAAGTTCAATAAACCGCCTTACCTAGGTTGATTTTGATCAAAAGAATGTTCAACTTGGAATCATGTTTTTAATTGTGAAGAGGTTAAAAGCAAACCAAGGAACTGCTATTGCGCATTTTCAACAAAAGGAAAGGATGGTCATCCTTTCCTTTTTTAGTTCTCAAACTCCCCCTGAAAAAACCTATCCACCTCTCTCTGGTGAATAAATCGCCTTTTACCTCGGTACATGGAGCGAAACTCCTGCCCTTTGGACTCGGAAACGGATTCCATTTTTGAAATCGAGTAATGAGATTTAACGCCAGTTGCCTCCATGAATTCCTGAAGCGACAACCATTCATCTTTTACGGATTTACTAGCCGGATTAATGCTTGAGATTTTCTCTTCCAGATTCTTGAATTTCTCTTCCAGCCATTTTTGGCTAACAGCCGAAAACGGAATAAAAGTGTCTTGATTCATCTTGATTTGAGTTTGATTTACTCAAATATATAAAAAAATAATATTTCGGACACTGGTGACCGATATTTTTTATTAATTCAGATTTATTGGCTGAAGATCATAAAAATGACGCATTTCATTGTCAAACTTGTCGTCGAGCCATTTTTTTAATCCGATTAAACTTTCATCTCCATCAAACTCAGCCATTCTAAATTGGAGCCTTTTTACCTCAGGCCAATGCAAAGACTTATAAAACTCATAATAATCGAAGACCTCTTTTGCATCCTTGATTTTCATTATTTTTCCAAAGAGGTGTAAATCGAGATGCCGAAGTCCCGACAAAAAACGAACAGGCCCAGATGCCTCCAAAAGATCTACCAGATCCTGATTTATTTCCAATAAAATTTCCCTTAATTCTTTATCATCAAAAATTTGATCGAAGTAATCAAGCACTTTTTCTAAAGTCGTATTTTCATAGACCTCATTTACTACAATCGCAGGGGTAAACTCAACGGCTAAGACATCCTCAAAATAATCCCGAAGCATCTCAATGTGTTTCGCTTCTTCTTCAATCAATCTGATAACATCTCGATTGAGATTGCTTAGGATTGCTGGATTACCACCATTTTCATTCACAAATCGTATTCCAAGCCTTGATGCAAATTTGGTTTTCGCATTCTTGTACCGTACCATGACATATAAAGGAAAGCTAGCAGACGATTTTCCTATCTTCTCTAGTTCCTTCCCGTGGTAATGTTTAATTGCCAGTTTAGTTTTCTTTTGCATGCTTATCGCTGAATGAAGGAAAGGATTCTCTTATAGGTTTCCACGGTTTTTCTTTCGGTATAATACTTCTTAAGAACCGAGCCGGGCGAATGCCCAAATATCATTCTAATATCATTATCATCCATCCCAAGTCGATCTGTCCATGTTCCGAAAGTCTTTCTTCCTACTTTATTGGACAGCACATCCGGGAATTTAATTTTCTCTGCAAGGACTTTCAAGTTCTGGTTAAACTTCTGCTCCGAAATAGCAACGCCTGCAGGAAACAGATAATCTCCACCTTCATGAAAGTACTTTTTAACTATCCTTTTTGCGGTACCATTAAGAGGGATCCAAAACTCCTCTCCATTCTTCTTTCTTTCCCCTTGAAGCACCATGTGTTCTGGATTTTCTTTTAACAAGTTCCAATCAAATCCATTTTCTGAACGAATTGCTATCAAATCATTATAATACAGAGCGGTATTGCACAGCAAAAGAAAAAGATCCCTGGTAATTTCAAGTCTTCTCTCTTCAGGAGAAAATTTCATTTCAGACAGCAATTCATACTGCTTATCATTAACGTAGATGATTTTATCAGGCCTTTTGGTTGACTCGACATCCAGCCTTTCAAATATTCGCTTTTTAAAGAGAATCCCATACTGGTCACAATACTCTCGGTAGATCACCTTCAGGCGATCCACATATTTTGCAACTGTGGTATCGGAATTTATGTCTGTTGATTCGCTCCGCAAGAAATCAATAAATCCCAAAACAAAAGCCTCATCCAAATCAGCCATGACAGCCTGGCTTTTATAGCTATCGACCAAATTCTTCAAGGTCACATATACCTTTCTCGTTCCTTCAGCTTTCTTTTTGGTTGCTCCAAATTTGAGAGAGTAATCGATATAGGATGAGATTTTATCACTTGCCCCAGGAGCACTTGTGCCATTGACACCTTTTATTCTTTTTCCTTGGTGTTTTACCAGATATATATTCTTCAGTTTATCAGCAGTCAGAACCTCACTCCGCCTATAAAAATCCTGGATGATTTCTTTGAGATGATGAATTTCCCTTGCAATTACCCGATTGTGAAAATCAGCATATAGGAATTGACTATTGACCCATTTTAATGGTTTTCCCGACCAAGCATTTTTTGGAATCTTTTCAAGGTTGAGATTAATGTAGTGCCTTCCATTTCGATTAATGCACAAATAGATCGCTTCACCGGCGGGCGACTTTTTACTTTTCGGATTCAAAACCGCGGAAATTTTGAAATCTATCATGGTTCAAAATACCGAAAAAATTCAAGGCGGACAAGAAGGGGGACAAGAAGGGGGACAAAAAGGGGGACAAAATGATCGGAATTTATCAGAATCAAATAGATTCGAAATAGCTC
Source organism: Algoriphagus sp. (assembly GCA_029945945.1). Taxonomy (GTDB): domain Bacteria; phylum Bacteroidota; class Bacteroidia; order Cytophagales; family Cyclobacteriaceae; genus Algoriphagus. The sequence goes on from JAQSDM010000012.1 coordinate 468,754, forward strand.
TAAATGCCTGAAAATCAAAAAACTCCGAACAATTTTTACATTGTTCGGAGTCTAAAAGTAGCGGGAACAGGACTCGAACCTGTGACCTTCGGGTTATGAGCCCGACGAGCTACCAACTGCTCCATCCCGCGATATTGTGATGCAAATGTAAGGACAAACTATCAAAAATCAAGTACCTTTGTGAAAAATTTCTAAGAATGACTCAACCAATCCATCAAGCCGGCTTCGTAAATATCATTGGAAAACCCAATGTGGGCAAGTCCACGCTGATGAATATCCTTGTAGGTGAGCGACTTTCAATTATTTCTTCCAAAGCCCAGACTACAAGACACCGAATCCTCGGGATGATTAATTCCGATAATTATCAGATTATATTTTCTGATACCCCCGGAATGATGAAGCCTCAGTATGAGCTTCACAAGAACATGATGAGCTTTGTCAACATTTCTTTGGAAGATGCTGACGTGATAGTTTTCGTGACAGATCTTTTCGAGACAGATGAGGAGATTGAAGGAATCATCGAAAAAATCAACCAATCGGGAATCCCTGTTTTATTGGTCATTAATAAGATCGACTTAGCAAAAGAAGGCCAATTGGATAAAGTGACTGAATATTGGACTTCAAGAATCAAGGCAGCTTCAGTTATTTTTATTTCAGCACTCGAGAAATTCAATACCGAGAAAATCCTTCAGGAAATTCTGGACAGATTACCTGAACATCCGGCATTTTATGATAAAGGGGAACTTACTGACCGACCGGAGAGGTTCTTTGCCTCTGAGATCATCCGTGAAAAGATTTTCAATAATTACAAAAAAGAAATCCCTTACAGCAGCGAAGTATCCATTGAGGATTTCCTGGAAGAGTCGAAAATAATAAAAATCCGAGCTACCATATACGTAGAGCGAGAGAGCCAAAAAGGAATTATCATCGGCGATCAGGGTAAAATGCTCAAGAAAGTTGGTATAGAGGCAAGAGAAGAATTGGAAAAATTCTTCGGAAAGAAGGTCTATCTCGAAACCTTTGTTAAGGTGGAGACAGACTGGAGAAAAAATAAATTGAAACTGAAAAAATTTGGGTACGACCCAACCTGATTATGGCAAATATAGTAGCGATAGTCGGCAGACCAAATGTGGGTAAATCCACTTTGTTTAACCGACTGGTAGAAGAGAGAAAAGCGATTGAGGACAACATGAGCGGAGTGACAAGAGACAGACATTATGGTCATGCTCAGTGGTCTGGAAAATTCTTCTCTGTCATCGACACTGGCGGATACGTAACAGGGTCAGAGGATATTTTTGAAAAAGAAATCCGTAAGCAGGTAAAGCTTGCAATCGAAGAAGCGGATGTAATCCTCTTCGTGGTGGACTGCCATAGCGGGCTTACAGATTTGGATTTGGAATTTTCAAGAGAGCTAAGAAAATCTAAAAAGCCTATTTACGTAGTCGCTAATAAAGCTGATAATCAGGAGAAGAGCTTTGCCTCACACGAATTTTATTCGTTAGGCGTGAGTGATTTTGAAGTTTACCCTATTGCTGCGGCAAGTGGAAGCGGAACGGGTGAATTGCTGGATGCGATCATTACCCAATTCGAAGATGAGGGAATAGAAGATCCTGATGCCGGGATCCCAAAAATCTCGATTTTGGGCAGACCAAATGTTGGTAAATCCTCCTTTTTGAACTCATTACTTGGAGAGGAAAGATCAATTGTAACAGATGAAGCCGGAACTACCAGAGATGCCATCCACACCAGATACAAGCTATTCGGTCAGGATTTCATCATCACCGACACCGCCGGTATCCGAAAAAAATCCAAAGTAACTGAAGACGTTGAGTTTTACTCGGTCATGCGCTCTTTGAGAACTCTTGAAGAATCCGATGTGGTAATCGTAATGGTGGATGCTACCAGAGGAATGGAAGCGCAGGACGTCAATCTGATAAGCCTTGCTATCAAAAATAACAAGGGAATTATGATCATGGTGAACAAGTGGGATCTGATCGAAAAAGATCACAAAACCATGAACACGATCAAGGAAGATATGCTAGAAAGACTGGGAGAAAATAAATGGATCCCGATTATTTTCACTTCGGTCACCACAAAACAGCGAATTTTTCAGGCAATTGAACTGGCTGTCAAGGTTTATGAAAATAAAACCAGAAGAATTTCTACTTCTAAATTGAATGATATTCTTCAACCTGAAATTGAAAAATATCCGCCGCCAGCCTGGAAAGGAAAGTACATCAAAATCAAATATATTACTCAATTACCTACCAAAAACCCTGTATTCGCCTTTTTCTGCAATCTCCCGCAGTACATAAAATCGCCATACACGAGATTTTTGGAGAACCGCCTGAGGGAAAACTTTGATTTCGAAGGAGTTCCGGTAAAAATTATTTACAAAGCCAAATAAAAAATATTTAAATGGCATTTGTTTTATTGTCAAAAGTAATGGTACATTTGCACCGTAATTAAGAAAACCACAAAAAATGAAAAAAGTATTTGCAATTTTCGCAATCGTTGGCTTGATGGCTACTGCATCTTGCGGCAACAAAGAAGTTTCTGAGGAAACAACTGTAGAAGTTGAAATGGTAGAAGAAGCTGCTCCTGTAGAAGAGGTTGTAGTTGACACAACTGCTGTTGCAGCTGACACAACTGCTGCTCAGTAATTGAGATTCAATTCTCAACGCTTCAAAAAAATTCAGAGCCTCAATTGAGGCTCTTTTTTTTTGTACTTTTCGACATGGTTCCTTCTGAAAAACTGTCTGAGATTTTAACCAAACACCTGCCAAACTCCGCCGTTGAGTATTGCATTAAGCTTTGGCAGCAGGAGCCTTTTTCATTCAGAACAACTGCTAGCAGGAAGTCAAAACTTGGAGATTTCCGATATAGAAGAGATCGAACAAACCAGACAATTACCCTGAATGGCGACCTCAATCCCTATCAGTTTCTTCTGACATATATCCACGAGGTTGCTCACTTGCACGCGTTCGTACGTTTTGGAATTGAAATCCCTCCTCACGGAAAAGAATGGAAATCAACTTTTCAGCAATTGATGTTTCCTTTACTCTCCATAGGTGCTTTTCCAATTGACCTTTTGATTCCGCTCCGAAAGCATATGAAGAACCCAAAGGCCAGCTCTGCAGCAGACCTGTTCTTGATGAAAGAAATGAGCAAATATGATTTGTATGCCGAGACAAAAGAAGAAGTCTTCCTTTCCGATCTTGTTCCCGGGAAAAGGTTTTTACTCTCAGGGAGGGAATTTGAAAAAGGAGAAACCCGTCGGACAAGGGTTATTTGTCTTGAAGTTAAGTCAGGAAAAAAATTTCTGGTCGCTCAATTGGCTAAGGTAAAGCCGGTTGAATCCTATTAACCTCTCTCCTCTCCGATCTGATTTTCAGGCTGGGAAAAGTCCTTTGGATGAGGTAAATCCTGAATGGAATTGATCCCAAAGTATTCCATGAACTTGCCTGAAGTACCATAAATTAACGGCCTTCCTACTCCTTCGGTCTTTCCTTTGATCTCAATAAGTTCTTTTTCAAGAAGTTTCTGGATAGAATAATCACTATTCACGCCCCTTATTTGCTCCACTTCTCCTTTGGTGACAGGTTGCTTATATGCAATGATTGAAAGCGTTTCTAATTGGGCAGTAGAAAGTCTCTTTTGGGATTGCTGTTTGAGAAGAATGCTAATACTGATTTGATAGGCTGGCTTGGTCAAAAATTGAAATCCACCGGCGAGATGTTCTAACGCGAAAGCAAATTCGTCAGAGTAATATTTACCCTGCAAATCGGAAATTGCCTTTTCAACATGTTCCAAGGGAACCTCAGCCTGAAACATTTCGCTCAGGCATTTTACAATTTCCTCCTTTGCTAGCGGCGCCGGCGCACAAAATATCAAAGCCTCAATATGCCGATGAAGGAAATCCAATGTTTATTTCTTTGCCAATTTTGCCTCGATAGAATGCATCGTGTGAGGAACTGCTTTCAATCTTTCTTTAGAAATCAATTTCCCCGTGTCAACGCAGACTCCATACGTTCCATTTTTAATTCGAATCAGGGCATTCTCAAGGTTAACGATAAACTTTTGCTGTCTTGCCGCAAGCTGACTCATGCTTTCACGCTCAAGAGTATCTGCTCCATCCTCAAGTAATTTGGAGGTTGATGCTGTGTAATCTGTTCCGCTGTCATTCTTCTTGCTCATGGTGTCCTTCATGGTGTGCAGCTCTTCTTTGGCTACAGCTAATTTTTGAAGGATGATTTCTTCAAACTCTTTCAATTCATCCTGAGAATATGCGGTTTTTCCTTCCTGGCTCATGGCAAAAATAAATTATGTGATAGTGAAACTGACGGATTATTGATCGATTCGTTCCCTAAAATACATTTCACCCGGTGAATTGCAAAAATTAAAAAAATACCAGACTCAAATAATTCTTCTCTTCCAATACAAATATGAAACTTACTGATACTATCGTTCTATTTATCAATCTCTTATAAAAAAATAGGAAGGAAGGATTTTTAGATTCAGGAAAATTGGCAGGAAAAATTAGAGCAAATAAAACCTTTCCAGACCACCAGATTTCAATCGAAAAATAATGAAATCAAAAAAAAACCATCATGCGACGGCTTTTTCCTGATTGGACATTTTTTCCATTCTCTTTTGGAGAACTTGGTTGTCTACTTCAATATTAAATTTCATCAATAAATATTGCTGCACTTCTTTAAGGTCTTTTCCTTTCTCAAAGACAAGATGTTTTAATGCACGGTTTATGAGGCCTTCTTCCATGGGATTTTGGGGTGATTTGAATTCCAATCTACTGATTTTCTGCATTTCATGTATGAAAAAAGTATAATAAATTAAAGTCTTGTCGCAACGACGATCGTTTTTTTAATAAGTTTGACCGCTCCGGACAAATCATAAAGCTCCACGACTAAGACATAATACCCAGGCCTGACTTTCTTTCCTTGCGAATCTGTTCCTGTCCAACTGAAAAAACCCTTTACACCCAGGATTTCATTTTGGGACAAAACGTTCATCAACTGACCAGCAAGATTATAAATCCGGAAACTCCCGATCCATCCGGCTTGATCGAGCTGATATTGGATCGTGGTAAATGTATTTCCGTTGCTTCCTTCCGGATCAAAAACTTCCGGCTCAATCAGAATCATTTCTCCTTCAAATTCTCCTGAAATCACTTGTGAATTTTTCCTCCCCGGAGTGGCAAATTCTTCTGTTCCGGAAGCAGAATGCCAATTTGAATTGATATTTGCAGATGATTCAGCTGAAATCCTTTCCAGCGAAACTCCTTTGGAATCTCGTAAAAGAGGATGGTGCAGATCTTCATCATAGCCAAACTCTTCCACGATTTGATCATTTTCATTTAACAAGACCACTTTTCCTCCGGAAATAGGATAGCTCGGCAAAGTGGAAACTTCGTGAAAGAGTCCCGAGAATGACCGGGGATATGCTAGCTTCAGTCGTCCCGAATCAGTGGTAATCGCCAAATATCCTCCCGGCGGAATGATCAACCCGAATTCATTTAAAACCTGAACCTGATCAATCTTTCCACTTTCATCCAGATTCGCCAATTTCCAGTTTCCTATTTCGAGATATTTTTCTGTTAGATTTTGTAATTCGACAAACTTTGGATCTCCGGTTCTCGGATTGAAAAGCAGTTCATTGATCACCAAATCGCCGATTTTAGCTTGAGTGGGAAGAACAATCATGACAGGCTCCAAAGATAGAACGCTATTCCCGGAGCAATCCCGAAGCCCTGAAATAGAAAGCAGATATTCCAGATTTTCCTCCAATTCCACTTCCAGAATAATTTTTGATCGATCAGAAACAACGCTGTCTATCAAGAATGCCGGCTGAAAAGTAAAATTCCCTATTGAAAAATCCGGGAAGATGGTCTCCGAAAAAGTAAGCTCGAGCTGTGTCGGGGAAATAAATCTCCAGGAAATAAATTCCGGTGCAATTATATCCCCGCTCAAATCCAAAACAGAGTTTTCTTTTCCCGGCGTGCCCCGAAAAGAATCCTTGGAAGATTGAAGCAAATCAGATTGATCACATGCGTAATAAGGATTTACGATTTCCAGACTATAGCCTCCGCCTGAAAACTCCGCCCCGCCCCAACTTGAAGTTGAATATTCAATCTGATCGATTACAGCTCCTCTATCATCTTTCAAAACCAACAATTCGCCGGAATTCAATAAAGTTGGCCAGTTTTTTATCGGAATGACTTTCCCAAAATCTTGCATCAAAGCCGCCTGGTTTTCGGGAACGAGTAATACGAATTCACCCGGTTTTATCCAGTATTCATTCAATACAACTTCTGATCTCGAATTGGACCATCTGAGATTCCCCAGTCGGTAATCATAGTCACCTGCATGGAAAAGCTCCACATATTCAACATTTGGCAAGTCCAAATCCGTCTTGGGCGCCGGCATGATTTCATTGACGACAAAGCCTTTTTGGGGAATAAAAGTAGGATCGAAAAATTGAAAATTAAGGATAGTATCTCGGAGAAAATTTCCTTCCAGATCAGGAATCCCGGCGACTTGAAGCCCATACTCCTTTCCTTTTTCCAAAGGCTGGTTAAATGACAACCGAATCAAGGAATCAGACTTCATTTCTACTTTTTCAGGTTCTACCCCTTCCAAGTTGTAGTTTATAAGAAACTGCGAAAAGACCGGATCCACCGATTCGCTGAACTGAACCAACAACTCCCGCTCATCGAAGCCTTTGACTGAAACAAGTGTTGGAGGAATGGTATCCTCTATAATTTCTCCGAACTCAAAATCATCCATAATCCATCGGGCACAGTTTCCGGATCCAGATCCGTATCGGATTTCCATTCGAAGAAAAATCTGTTCAGAATCCTCAAACTCTTGGGGCAAGGCAAATTGAAATTTTCTGAATTCCTGATTTTCATTCCCAAATTCAATGGCTTCTCCCAATAATTGGGGAACTGAAAAATCTCTGTCTTTATTTTCACTCCAGGAATAGAAAACTTGTGCAGGTCGAGTTCCTGTCCCGTTTTGAACGGACTTGGCAAAGAATTGAACTTTTGGATTTACCAGATTTTCGGGAGAAAGCCGAACAATCAATTCTCCGTTAAAAGTTGAAATTGGCTGAACAGCCAGAGCTTTGCTTCCATTTCTTCCCAGATTTCCAGACTGGAATATCCTTGAAGCATTGGATCTGATTTCATTTCCAGTCCAACCCGGCAGGAATTCCTCCGGAAAATTGACAATCTCGAACGGGGTTTCGAAGTCCTGCCTATCAGTTAATAGTAGTTCAAAGCCTGACTTTTCTCCCGAATGAAAAGCCGACAGCATCAAGAGCAAACCTAAAAATATGCATCTCACTGATTATCAATTAAAAAACGATCACCTAATATATAAATACAAATCAGATTTATTGATGGCTTCTTAGTTGATTTTGAATTCAAGTTTCTCAATAATTTTTGGCCATAAACCTGAAAATGAACGGGTAGTCCTTACTTTTGTGCTTTCAAATTCAGTAATAACCTATTAGAACCCATCAGATGAAGTCTGTGAGAATGATTCCCCGCAATCGGGAGTAGTTTTGCCAGGTTCCATCCGACAATTAAAACAACAGTAAGCAGATGAAATTAGCAGTGGTAGGAGCTACCGGATTGGTAGGCTCAGAAATCCTGGAAGTACTCGATGAGCACAACTTCCCATTTGATGAACTTTTACTCGTCGCCAGTGAGCGATCAGTAGGTAAACAGATCACATATAAGGGTAAACCTTACACTGTGATCGGATTGGAACAGGCTGTCTCATTGAAACCTGAAGTAGCTATTTTCTCAGCGGGTGGCAGCACTTCTTTGGAGTGGGCTCCGAAATTCGCAGCAGTTGGTACCCTTGTGATAGACAATTCATCTGCCTGGAGAATGGATACAAGCAAGAAACTGGTTGTACCTGAGATCAACGCGAAGGAATTGACTAAAACCGATAAAATCATCGCAAACCCAAATTGCTCTACCATCCAGATGGTTTTGGCGTTGGAGCCTTTGCGCCAGCGGTACGGCATCAAGCGAATCGTCGTTTCTACCTATCAGTCAGTGACTGGCACCGGAAAAGCGGCAGTTGATCAAATGATGGCAGAACGTGCCGGAGAGACCCCTCAAATGGTCTATCCGCATAAGATTGACATGAACGTGCTTCCTCACATCGATGTGTTCCAACCGAACGGCTACACGAAGGAGGAAATGAAGATGATCAACGAAACCAAGAAAATATTCAGCGACGAAACCATTCAGGTGACTGCAACCACCGTGAGAGTCCCAACAATGGGCGGCCATTCGGAGGCAGTTAACGTAGAGTTCAAAGAAGATTTCGATCTGGCAGAAGTGAGAAAATTGCTTTCTGAAGCTCCTGGAGTGATTGTTCAGGACGATCCTGCAAACTTTATCTATCCTATGCCTATCACGGCACACAAAAAAGACGAAGTTTTTGTCGGCAGATTGAGAAGAGACGAGTCACAGCCAAATACTTTGAATATGTGGATCGTGGCAGATAACCTAAGAAAAGGTGCTGCAACCAACGCTGTTCAGATTGCGGAATATGCTTTAGAAAACGGATTGATTTAATGGAGCAAAGCCAATTTCACAGGGCTGACTTCCAACAATTTGTGCAGGATCATCTGAATGAAGATCCTGCACTTTTACTTTTTAGGTATCAGGGGAAAATTGATTTCGACCTGCGAACCGCAGTACAGCAGATTTCTGCCAGACAAAAAGTTGCGAAAAAGCTCCCTTCTTGGGCTTCAGATTCCAGGATTATTTTCCCTCCATCCATCTCGCTTGAGCAAAGTTCTTCTGAAGAAACAGCCCGATTCAAAGCCAAAAACCTTTCCGGAAAAATCATGATCGATCTGACCGGAGGATTTGGAGTGGATAGCTATTTCTTAAGTGAAAACTTCGAAAGAGCGATTTATTGCGAGCAGCAGGAGGAATTGGCAGAGATCGCAACCAATAATCTGGAAATTCTGGCTCCGGGCAAATTTGAGATTTTCAAGGGCGATGGCTTGGATTTTTTGGAAAAATCGACTTTGCATTTTGATCTGATTTATGCTGATCCTGCGAGAAGAGGGAAAGGGAATCAAAAGCTTTTTCGGCTTCAGGATTGTGAACCCGATGTGGTCAGCGCCTGGGAATTGATGAAAAGCAAATCAGATCACATCCTGATCAAAGCCTCACCGATGCTGGATATTTCGCAGTCGCTGACTGAACTTCCGGATATTCAAAAAGTACATGTGATCTCTGTTAAAAATGAAGTAAAGGAGCTTTTGTTGGAGTGGAAAAAAGGCAGCGCTACCAATGAAAAGGAAATTGAAGCGGTGGACTTGGGAGAAAAAGAGGCTCATTTCAGCTTTACTTTTTTGGAAGAATCTGAAGCTGAATCCATTTTCGGGGAAGCCGAAAACTATCTGGTTGAACCGCTTTCTGCCATTTTAAAAGCAGGTGCTTTTAAGAGTTTTGGACAGCGGTTTGGTTTGAAAAAACTTGAAAAGAACAGCCATCTCTACACGTCAGCGAGTTTACCGAAGGAAATCCCCGGAAGAGTTTTTGAAGTTTTGAGTGAGATTCAGCCAAAAAAAGAGAGTGTCAAGAAGCTTTTTCCTTCCGGCAAAGCAAATGTGATTACCCGAAATTATGCGACCGGATCTGAAGAATTGAAGAAAAAATTGGGATTGAAAGATGGAGGCAAGGATTTTTTGATTGGCACCAGAACACTAAGCGGGTTCAGGGTTTTTCATTGCCGGTTGGTGAAGTAAAAAAAAAAGTGAAGGATTAATCCTTCACTTCTTCGTAATCAACGTATTCTCCGCCTTGGATATCTTTCTGCTTTTTCTTTAGATGATCTTGCGGAACAAAATCTACATTCACTCCTGCTTCCGGCCTGGTTTTTCGCTGCTGTTCACGTTGTTGCTCTCTCGCAACTTCACTCACCTGCTGTGCAAATTTAGCCAGCTTAGAGCGTAAGAAATACCTGACCAACTGGCCCAAAAGCCAACCAACACCCAGAAGAATTAAAAGAAACTTTACCAAGACATTTAGATTTTTATGATTGAGCTTATCGGCTCAAATAGAGATTTCGCTCAGAATAAATTTTAAGGAAATAATCATCCATCAAATCATCAATGAAGTAAATCGCTTCACCCGTTGACTTCATCTCTGGTCCCAATTCCTTATTTACATTCGGGAATTTATGGAAAGAGAAAATCGGTTCCTTGATGGCATAACCCTTTTTCACAGGATTGAATTCAAAGTCCGTTACTTTATTCTCTCCCAACATAACCTTTACGGCATAATTAACGTAAGGTTCTTGATACGCTTTGCAAATAAAAGGCACCGTTCGTGATGCTCTTGGGTTGGCTTCGATGATGTAAACCTTGTCATTTTTGATCGCAAACTGGATATTGATCAATCCAACTGTCTTCAATGCCAAAGCGATTTTTTTTGTATGAACCTCAATCTGTCGCATCACCAAGTCTCCCAAATTGTAGGGAGGCAACACCGCATACGAATCTCCTGAGTGGATACCAGCCGGCTCGATATGCTGCATGATACCGATGATGTACACGTTTTCTCCGTCACAGATTGCATCCGCTTCCGCTTCAATCGCATTCTCGAGGAAGTGATCAAGCAGAATCTCATTATTTGGGATATCTCTCAGGACATTGACCACATGCTGCTCAAGTTCCTGCTCGTTGATCACGATTTTCATGCCTTGACCGCCCAATACATAACTAGGACGAACCAACAATGGAAACCCGATTGTTTTACAAAGCTCCAGCGCTTCGTCTGTATTGTGGATGGTACCAAACTCAGGATAAGGAATCCCCAGATCCTTCAAAAGTGTAGAGAATCGACCTCTGTCTTCAGCCAAATCCAGCGCTTCGAAACTCGTCCCGATGATTTTGATTCCGTATTTATCCAGCTTTTCAGCAAGTTTCAAAGCGGTCTGACCACCCAACTGAACGATCACTCCAACCGGATTCTCCTGGAGGATGATCTCATAGATATGCTCCCAGAAGACTGGCTCAAAGTAAAGCTTATCAGCAATATCAAAATCCGTGGAAACAGTCTCCGGGTTGCAATTGATCATGATGGTTTCGTAGCCACATTCTTTCGCAGCCAGGACACCATGGACACATGAGTAATCAAACTCAATTCCCTGACCTACTCGGTTTGGACCTGAACCCAAAACCACCACTTTCTTCTTCTCAGATCGGATAGATTCATTTTCCTCTCCGAAGGTTGAATAATAGTAGGGGGTTTGTGCTGCGAATTCTGCCGCACAGGTATCTACCTGCTTGTAAACTCGCTTGATACCCAATTCATGGTATCGCTTGTTGAAAACCTCGCTTTCGAGACAATCCAGCAGATGAGCAATCTGACGGTCTGAGTAGCCTTTTTTCTTGGCCCGATCCATCAGCTCAAATGGGATAGAATTGATTTTATATTTTTCAATCTCAGCTTCCAGGTGAATGAATTCCTCGATTTGTTTGAGGAACCACTTGTCTATTTTAGTGAGATCATGGATTGTCCGGAATGAAATCCCAAGCTTGAATGCGTCATAAATATGAAACAATCTGTCCCAGCTCGGATTTGCCAAAGAGTAAAGAATTTTAGCCTGATCTCTCAGTTCTTTTCCGTCCGCTCCAAGGCCATTTCTCTTGATTTCCAGAGACTGACAAGCTTTTTGCAAAGCTTCCTGAAAATTGCGGCCGATGCCCATCACTTCTCCGACTGACTTCATAGAAAGTCCCAATCTTCTGTCAGAACCTTTGAATTTGTCGAAATTCCAACGAGGAATTTTTACAATTACATAGTCAATCGAGGGCTCAAAAAATGCTGATGTATTTCCTGTAATTGAGTTTTTAAGTTCATCCAGATTGTATCCGATGGCAAGTTTTGCTGCCACTTTTGCAATTGGATATCCTGTTGCCTTTGAAGCTAAAGCTGATGATCTGGAAACTCGCGGATTGATTTCGATTCCGATGATGGTTGCATTATCAGGACTCACCGCAAACTGTACATTACAGCCTCCGGCAAAATTCCCGATACTGTTCATCATGGTGATGGCATAATTTCTCATGCGTTGATAAACCGTATCCGGCAATGTTAAAGCCGGAGCGACAGTGATCGAATCCCCTGTATGAACTCCGCATGGGTCAAAATTTTCGATGGAACAGATCACGATCATGTTACCGATATTGTCCCGCATTACTTCCAGCTCGTACTCTTTCCAGCCCATGATACTTTGCTCAATCAGCACCTCATGAACCGGAGAAGCCTGAAGGCCTGCAACCAGATATTTTTCAAAGTCTTCTTCTTTCTCTACGAAAGCTCCGCCTGCACCTCCTAAAGTATAGGACGCACGAATAATCAAAGGAAAACCAATCTCTTGAGCGATTTCTTTACCTTGAAGGAAGGAAGTTGCTGTGTCACCTAAGCAGACTCCCACACCGATTTTTTCCATCAGAGCTTTAAACTTTTCCCTGTTTTCGGCAGTATCGATGGCTTCGATATCGACACCGATCATTTTCACTCCGAATTTGGCCCATACTCCGCCTTTGTCGCAGTCAATTGCCAAATTCAAAGCAGTCTGCCCACCCATGGTAGGCAATACGGCATCGATATCAGGATGATCAGTAAGGATTTTTACGATGGATTTCTTTTCCAAAGGAAGTAAATACACGTTATCGGCAGTCACCGGATCGGTCATGATCGTGGCCGGATTGGAGTTGATCAGGGTGACTATGATGCCTTCTTCACGAAGGGATCTTGCCGCCTGAGAACCTGCATAATCAAATTCGCAAGCTTGCCCGATTACAATGGGGCCAGAACCAATTATGAGAACGTGCTTAATGCTACTGTCTTTAGGCATTTCAAGTGGGGATTGAGAGAAAGAAATTACTTAGGTCCAAATTGGTGCAAAATTAGAAAAATAATCCAAAGGGGAACGGATAAGTTTGATTAATCTCAAATGTGTTTGATTCCAAAAATCAATCGGTTGATATCTATGACAGAATTTTAAAAAGATTTTCTGCTTCGACAAATCAGGCTGGTATTGAAAAGGATATTTCCTATTTTATGCGATTCTTCCATAATTCAATAACCATTTTAGCTTTTAAGCAAACTTTCCTGAACCCAAAACCCATGAAATACAAAATTTGGAAAGCCATCATCTTTGCTGTTTTAGCACTCGTGATTGGTTCTTATTTACTTGTTTTCAAAGAAAACAAGCTGACCCCTGAGCTATGGAATATTCCATTTATTTTTTGGTCCGGCTTCCTTATCACTGTTTTGGTGGTCGCGCTCACCTTCCTTGGATCAGTTTTCTTTCCATTTGATGAGCCGAAAAAGCAATGATTTTCTGGCTAAGTTTATTTTTCGCCCTCTTCCTGGCATCGCTGGGATATGCATCTTACAAATCTTACAACAAAAACCGCTCTTCGGATGAGTTCATGCTGGCTGGGTCAAATATCGGTGCCATTCTGGGTTTCCTGACTTTTTCTGCAGCTTTGTTCAGTGCATTTACTTTTATGGGAATGCCGGATTTTTTCCGGACCCACGGGGTGGGCGCCTGGATTTTTCTGGCCCTTTCAGATGGCCTAATGGTATTTATGCTGGTTTGGTTTGGTTACTCTTTGAGAAAAAGAGCTGCATTAACGGGATATAAAGGTGTTGCCGGATTTATCCAGACTTGCTATCAGAATCGCTATGCGGGCTACCTCATTTTCGTAAGTTCCTTTCTGTTTCTGATTCCTTATGTTGCCATTCAGATCCGAGGGATTTCAATCTTTCTGAATGCAGCATTTCCGGATATGCTGCCTTACTGGTCCTGGGCTGCTATTCTGGTGGTCTTGATGTTGGTTTATTCTGAAATAGGCGGACTAAAAGCCATCGTTTACAGTGACGCAATACAAGGGGTAATTATGCTGGTAGTAATTTGGATAATAGGCATAACCTGCCTGAAAATGGCAGGAGGATTTGAACCGGCAATAGCCCAAGTGGCTGAAACTAATCCCGGACTTTTAACTTTGCCTGGTCCGAAAGGGCTTTTTACGAGCCCTTTTCTGATCGCTTCAGCGATTGCAATTGTACTCATTCCAATTTCCCAGCCTCAGTTTACAACTCGATTGGTGGTATTAAAGGACTTGAAATCAGTGCACAAAATGGCTTATGCAGTTGGTATATTCGCAATCCTCGTTATTCTGCCAACTGCCTTCATTGGCTTATATGGGGCAGTCAAATATCCTGATGCAAGTACAGCAGATTTCCTTTCGAATTCGCTCCTGTTTGATCAGGCGGAACCTGTGGCAGCCCTTGCTGTGGTAGGTTTGTTTGCGGCTTGTCTTTCCACTACCAATGCGCAGATTTTTGCTTTAGGCACTGAATTGAGATCACTTTTATCCGGATCCGACAAGTTCAATATGAGAGTGACCCAGGTCTCAATTTTGATTTTCTCAATAATCGTGTTGGTATTTTCTACTTACATGAGCGACGAATTGGTGCTTTTGGCCAGAGTGAGCTTCACCGGAACTTCGATGATTGCACCGGTAGTTTTGGGAGCAGTGATTTTCAAATATCCGCCAAAATCCCTGCTTCTACTTTCCAGCCTTGCCCTTGGTTATTTTGTGCTTTCCTTAATAGGTATTGTTCCCGATAGCTTCGGCGAACTTCCCCTGGATTATGTGATGTACTGCGTATTATTTGTCTTGACCCTTATCCTGATGCTGAGCCATCATTTTACCCAAAAATCTACCCATGCAGCTTGATCCTACTTTTAAAATTTCAAAGCTGGAAGCTCCACTCAAGAGATTCTGGGAACTTTCAGCTGAGAAAATTCTCCAAATAGAAAAGTCCTTTGACCCTGCGAAAGGAGCTCCGGTTTTTACCGAAAAAGGGAAATACGTCACTCGTGGTTGGACTGAATGGACTCAGGGTTTCCAATACGGATCTGCCTTACTTCAGTTTGATGCCACTGGTGACGAGCAATTTCTTCAGATTGGCAGAAAGAATACGGTCAATAAAATGGCGCCGCACCTCACTCACACAGGAGTGCATGACCACGGTTTCAATAATGTGAGTACCTACGGAAATCTTCTGCGAATGATGGAAGAAGGAAAAATCGAAGGTTCGGTCTGGGAAAAAGAATTCTACCAGCTAGCTATCAAAGTAAGTGGGGCGGTTCAGGCACTTCGCTGGACCAATACTCCCGGAGGCGGATACATGTATTCGTTCAACGGCCCGCATTCGCTTTTCGTAGACACCATCCGAACATGCCGGGTTTTGATCCTTTCGCATGCCTTGGGCCATGTGCTTCAGGGAGAAAATGACAAACGCATCAATCTCCTCCACCGGGCGATTCAACATTTGTTGAGCACCGTACGATATTCGATTTACTATGGAAAAGGAAGGGATCGATATGATATTTCAGGCCGTACCGCTCACGAGATTATTTTCAATACAAACGACGGAAACTACCGCTGCCCAAATTCGCAGCAGGGTTACACCGGATTCAGCACCTGGACCCGCGGACTTGCCTGGGCGATTGCCGGACTTGGAGAGACACTTGAGATTTTGGACAAAATCCCTGAATCCGACTATTCAGAAATCATTTCCAAAGAATCTCTGATCGCGGAACTTTCGCAGGCAGCTATCGCAACTGCGGAGTTTTACCTGGCGAATACTCCAACTGACGGCATTCCTTATTGGGACACAGGAGCGCCTAATTTGCATAAGATGGGGGATTATTTGAATCGACCTGCTGATCCTTACAATGCGTTTGAACCTGTCGACAGCTCGGCTGCAAGTATATCGGCACAAGGCTTCCTCAGAATCGGAAACTGGCTAAAAAATTCCGATCCGGACCGATCTGCGAAATACATTCAAGCAGGCGGACAACTCGCTCAAACGCTTTTCAGCGAACCTTATCTATCCACAGCTTCAGATCACCAGGGGATGATTTTGCATTCAATTTATCACCATCCAAATGGGTGGGATTATGCCCCAGATTCGGCTTTGGCACCTCATGGAGAGTCCAGCATGTGGGGAGATTATCATGCACGGGAATTGGCATTGCTCTCACAGCGAATAATCCGGGGAGAAAAATATTACAGCTTTTATAACTGCATTGTGAAATGAGCGGGGGTAAAAATAAACCACAATATCCACGGGTTGCCCAACTCAAAACAGCCGAGCAGTTTCGGGAGCATTTGGGAAAAGAAGGAATTGAGTTGGAATTCGATGAAATTCTGACCTCAGGCGAAAAATCTCCTTTTGCGAAAGCGCATCAACTGCGATCCGGCAACCAAATCGGCAATGCTTTTTGCATCCTCCCGATGGAAGGCTGGGACGGGACAGAGGATGGTCGGCCAACCGATCTCACTCGCAGAAGGTGGAGAAACTTTGGTATCAGCGGAGCAAAATTACTTTGGGGTTGCGAGGCGGTTGCGGTTCGTCATGAAGGACGCGCAAATCCAAATCAGCTTCTGATGAATGAGGAAAACTTTCAAGACTTTGTCGAACTTTTCCAACTGGTGCAGGATGCACATCAGGAAGCTTTTGGCCGCACCGATGATTTGGTCATTGGTTTGCAGTTGACTCACTCAGGTCGCTTCTGCAAACCCAACGATAAAAAGAAGATGGAACCGAGGATTCTGTATCCTCATCCGATTTTGAATAAGAAGTTTGGGTTGCCGGATGATTACCCTTTGATGACAGACTCTGAAATCGATCGTATCATTGAGGATTATGTGAAAGCTGCATTTTTAGCCCAAAAAGCAGGATTTCAATTCGTCGATGTCAAGCATTGCCATGGCTATCTGGGGCATGAGTTTCTTAGCGCTTACGATCGTGAAGGGAAATATGGCGGTTCGTTCGAAAACCGAACCCGATTCCTGAGGGAGATTGTGGCCGGTATTCGGGCTGAAGCTCCGGGTTTGGAAATTGGCGTTCGCCTCAGCGTGTTTGATTGGATGCCTTTTCAAAAAGGCCCGGATGAAACCGGTGTTCCTTCAGTCGAAACTGAGTACAATCTTGCATTTGGCGGAGATTCCACTGGAAAGAAAGAAGACCTGAAAGAGCCTTTTGAGTTTTTGCGGCTCTTGGAAGAACTCAAAATCGAACTCCTTTGCACCACAGCCGGAAGCCCCTATTACAATCCTCATATTCAGCGTCCGGCACTTTTCCCACCTTCTGATGGATATCTTCCGCCGGAAGATCCGATGCATGGAGTTGCGAGACAAATCCGAGTTACGGGAGAATTGAAAAAGGCTTTTCCTGGTTTTTATGTGGTCGGATCTGCGTACTCCTATCTTCAGGAATGGCTCCCAAATGTTGGTCAACATGTCCTTCAAACAGGTCAAGCTGACTCGATCGGTTTGGGCAGATTGGTGTTGAGTTACCCTGATTTTCCGTCAGATATACTGAGTGGAATCCCGATGAAGCGGGGGAAAATCTGCCGAACCTTTTCAGATTGCACGACCGCTCCCCGAAATGGAATGGTCTCAGGTTGCTATCCGCTTGATCCTTTCTATAAGACGATGGAAGAATACTCACTGCTTAAACAGCTCAAGGACTCATGAAAAAAGTAGCGCTCGTAACAGGCGGAACACGCGGAATCGGTTTGGGAATCGCAAGAAAGCTTGCTGAAAATGGTTTTGACCTGGCAGTAAACGGAGTAAGGCCGGAATCAGAAGTCACGGCTGTTTTGGACGAACTCACAAGTCTGGGCGTCAAAGTTTGCTATGCTCCGGGAAACATCAGTCAGACGGAAGACCGAAAAGCTATTTTGAAAGTAGTAAAGGAAAATTTCGGAACAATCAATGTCCTGGTCAACAATGCCGGAGTTGCCCCGAGAACGAGAGCGGATATCTTGGAAGTCACCGAGGAGGATTACGATCACCTGATGGAGATCAATCAGCGCGGGACATTTTTCCTGACCCAGGAGATTGCAAAGTGGATGATTGAGCTGAAAAAGGAATCTCCGGAATCACCGATTTCCATCGTAAATATCACCTCAATCTCAGCAGTTTTGGCTTCTGTCAATCGGGCTGTTTATTGCATGTCAAAATCAGGACTATCCATGCTTTCTCAACTAATGGCAGTGCGAATGGCTGAGTTTGGGATTCCTGTATATGAAATCCGGCCCGGCGTGATCGAAACAGATATGACCGAAAAAGTGAAAGGCGCTTATCAGGATAGGATAGCCAATGGTCTGACGTTAGAACCGCGAATGGGCCAACCGGAAGATGTCGCAAAGGTAGTTGCAGCGTTGGTGCGAGGAGACCTTCCTTATTCCACAGGTCAGGTAATAACTGTTGACGGAGGATTGACGGTAGCGAGACTTTGATAAAAAATCTTCTCCAAAATGAAAGGAATTAAGATTAATTCAAGCTTTAGAATTGAGTAACTTTCATCTGTCAAAAGTCAAGTTTAACCGTTGAATTAATCTCTTTTTAATATCATGAAAACCCGATTTTTCATCGTTTTCCTTTTTTGCGCCAGCTTCCACATCCAGGCGCAACAACTTAACGTCGGAATCCGCCTGCAAAAGACCCAACAGATGTATTGGGAAAACGGTATCTCTGCCCAGTATTCCTTCGCCAATTTCAAACCCAATCGCTTATTTGTAGGCTTTGACTTTGTTACTTCCAGACTGGGAACAGCCATGAATTCCAACGCTCTAAAACAGGATAGCTACATCTTTTCGGGAAGTTGGTATTTCTTCAAAAACAAGCCTTTTCATTTGATCGGACGGCTTAATACAGGCTATTTTAATGCAGATCTTGAATATGAGATATTTGACGATTTGCCTTCATCTGCTTTTCTGCTTGCCCCTGAAATAGGCTTCAATTATTCGCCGAAAGAATTGCCAATTGCTTTGAATATGGGTCTGGGTTATTATCTCAGCATGCAGGACGAAAATAAATCACCGGGTACCCTACAACCCATGTATTATCATCTGACCATGTATTACAAACTTTTTAATCAGAAAAAATGAAAGCGTTACTTCGAAATATTTCAATCTGCCTGTCAATTTTATTGATTGTTGCCTGCAATGCCACCCCGGATATAACCGACGCCATGCTTGACGGCGACGTGATCTTTGATCCTTCCCTTTATGCACCGGAGGATTATCTGGTTTCTGCCAAATACCCTTCTCCGACCCAGGAAGATCTGAAAAAGCACGTTTTGATCGCTGCCCATGGTTACTCAGCCTCCACCTTTGAATGGCATGAATTTGCAGAATGGTCTGCTGATTCTTCGTACCGGATTTCTTCGGTATTGCTTGATGGCCATGGTCGGACCTATGAAGATTTTCGGGCTTCCAAATGGGAAGACTGGAGAGCGGCTATCATCCGTGAGTTTGAGTTATTGGAAGATTTGGGCTATACCAAAATCAGTTTGGTCGGTTCCTCTACAAGCGGAGCATTGCTGCTGGAGTTGATGGAATCCGGCTATTTCAACAGTCATATCAAACCCAAAAACATTTTTTTGATCGACCCGATCGTAGTTCCTACTGCTAAACTCCAATCTCTAGCAGGCATTATCGGACCCATGATCGTTTTTCTGGAAGTGGATCAAACTGCGGAAGAAGACAAGTACTGGTATCATTTCAGACCTCAAGAAACGGTCAATGAATTAAACCAAGTCATTCAAAAAGTCCGAAAAGGATTGGAGAAAGGCGTTACCGTTCCGAGTGGCACTTATGTGAAATCATTTCATTCAAAGAACGACCCAACTGCCAGTACCACCAGTACCGTGCTTATTTACAAAGGGTTGAAAAATTCAGATGGCAGCAAAGTCGATGTTCAGCTCATGGATTCAGACATCCATGTTTTTACCCGGCTGAGCTTGAGGCCGAGTGTTTCTCCGAAAGAACTATCCAATCAACTGGATGCTTTTACCCAGATTTCGAAAAGATTGAAATAATCTCTAGTCAACTTTTCCTTTCGATATAAGCCAAAATTAAAACCTGAATTCAGCTGAAAATCACTTCCTGCGTAAAAAACAATCTCAAGAATACGGAAATTACTTTTTCAGCATCAACCATCCTCTCGGATCTACCTCAGGCAGGGTTTTGCTTGAAACTTTAACAGGCTTGGAACCCAAGATCACTTTTTGGATTCCCTCGGAAGTTTTCACTTCTACAGGCATGGTAAACTCAATTCCTTTCAGACTAATCTGAAAGCCTGATTTCCCCTTTTTAACCACTTTCACTTCGGGTAGATCAGTTGTCAGCAGATAAAAATCAAAGAATCCCTGCAAATCCTGTCCCGTATATTCGGCCACAAAATCAGTGAAATCTTTCGTACTAACCCGATTCTGATACGTAAATCGCTCATCCGAGGCAAAAGCTTTTAGCATTGGGAAGAACACCTCGTCCCCAAGGATTCCCCGCAGGGAATGAACGACATAGGCACCTTTGGTATAAATCTCGGGATGATACGCTTTTTCTTCGGTACTGTTGAGCGGGCTGACCACAGGATTGAGATGCTCAATGGTTCTTCCTACTGATTGGGCTTGCTCAAAATATGCCTGCTCACCTCCATGCTCCCAGTAAAACAACCAATCTCCGAAAGCGGTGAACCCTTCATGAATCCACATATCCGCCCAGTCCCCTACGGAGACTTTGTTTCCAAACCACTCATGCCCAAGTTCGTGATGCAGCAACCAGTCGTATTGGGTATCCCCCATTGGCACAAACTGGAAATTATTCCCATAGGCATTGATGGTTTGATGCTCCATGCCAAGATATGGAGTCTCGACCACCGCTATTTTATCCTCCGGAAAAGGGAAAGCCCCAAAATACTTTTCGAGGGTTTCAGTGCTGGTTTTTAAGATGGAGAGAAGTTCTTTTGCCTTTTCCCTGTTCTCTTGTAAAACCCAGACATACATCGGAATCTTGTCACCTGAGACTGAGGTAAAATCCAGTTTTTCCTCCTGGAAAACCCCCATGGTAAAGTTGACATTGTAATTGTTGATCGGATAGGCCGTGGACCAATGGTAAACAAAGTGGTCTTCCAACGTTTTGACGGCAACCAGTTTCCCGTTGGAAGCGATGAAATACGGCTTTGGAACGGTGAAAAACAGATCAACCCCATCGGTCGGTTCGCTTGAAGGATGGTCAAGTGCCGGCATAAATATTTTGGCACCTTCGCCCTGAGATGAAAGTCCCATCCAATGATTGCCGAAGGAATCCTTTTCCCAGGTAAAACCGCCCGTCCAAGGTGGGTTTATAGCAATAGGAGTCTTGCCGCTGTAAAAAACCTCCGCAGAATTGCAGGTGCAATCATTCGGCAGGATATCCAGAATATCATTTGAATGGTTGAATTGTACCTCTTCCCCATTCATGATTACTTTCTCGACTTTGTATTCATCTATGAGATTGAGACGAAGCGTATCGAGCTTTTGGGCGGAAGAAAAAGTGATTGTATTCGATCCCCGAATGGATTGGGTTTCCGGCAGGATTTCCAAATTCAGCCTATAATGCTTCACTTCATATTTTTGTTGAAGCGGATCAATCGGTCCTCCCCAATCCCAATTTTGGGAAAAAACCGGAGCAGAAATAGATAGGAACAGCAGACAAAAAACGGGGAATAGCTTCATTTTAAGGAGGAATCTAAGGTAGATTTTCAAAAGAAAATTAAACAAAAAAGCCCGAAATTCGGGCTTTTCTTACTGGGGTATGAAGCAACTTTTACTTACTCCCAAATATTCAAGAATCGATCCAAAAAACTAAATAATCCGTGTTTATTTTCGAAAAGATTCAACAAAACTTGAGAAAATCATTCGAATTTCTAACATGAAACAAAAAAACCGCCCAGTTAAAGGCGGCCTTGATTAATCTTCGGTGTAGTTGAAGCTATCGACTTGCTCTTTTACCCAGTCATTATATTTATCTCTTCTGTATTCGATCCACTCGTTTTTGTACTTGGATTCTTCGATCAGAAACTTGAAACCGGTAGGAGCTTTTGGCTTGGAAAGAACATTGACCAGATCTTCGGCTAGATTTTTTTCTTTTACTTTTCTATCGATGAAATCCTGCATCATCTGATGCTCTTGTACAGGTTCCATTTTAGTGAATTCGGCAAAATTATCAGGATCTTCTTCGATTTCGTCAAGAATGTCTTCCTCGTCTTCTGTCAAATCGTAGTTAAAATAATCCTCATCGTCCGGCATCTGGTGTATCTTCTTCTTGTCCACTTGGTAGAAGCATACCATTCCTTTGAGTAATTGGGCAGTAATGTGATCTACCTCTTTTTCAGTAAGCGAAAGCATGGATTGTTTTCAAAATTTTTGGAAAATTAATAAAAGTCAAAATTTCATCAAATAGAATATAAAGAAAGCAATTGCAACGCCAATTTGCACTTAATTCAGACCTCGGAGTTGAATATTTTTTCTAAAATCTCAGCATTCAATTCATGACCACCTGAGAAAGTGATTTTCCGAAAGGTTTTATCCAAATTATGAATGAGTTCTTCTTGCTTGAGAATGCTTTCCGGTGTGATCAATTCATCATTTTCACCAAGCACCATGATCAACTTCGTCTCAGAAAAAATGTCCTTCACCTCTTCCAATACCAGATCCTGAGCAAAACCTCCTGCCCAAAGAATCAGCGATTTTACCTTTCCTGACCATCGGCTTACCCATCTTGTTGCGGTGGCAGCACCCTGAGAAAATCCCAAAACGTGAATGACCGGGGTTTCTTTAAACTCATGAAGAATCTTCTCCATCAATCCATCCAAAAAGCGATGGTTGTTTTCAATCGCTACTTCACGCTCATGACGGGTCATCCAATTAGCTCCAACCCTGCCATGAAATCCATTCAGATAAGAATAATTCGTTCCTTCAGGAGCGATGATGAGGCGATCAGGGCTGTCAAAAGAAAGGAACTTTCTGATAAAAAATTCGGCTAATTGCCCATATCCATGAAAGACTATCCAAACCTCTTTCTCATGAAAAGTTGGCTCATGAGATACAGAATAATGAGCCTGATAGGTAAACTCGACTAGTTTTTTCAAACCTTAGCTCTTCAAGTCATCAAACTTCAACGGCAACAGACTGCTGATACCGTGGGCACGATACACTCTACCATCGGGTCGCAAGAACAGCATGGTAATTTCTTTACCAAAACGAACTTCCGCCTCGTTAATCGTCTGTCTGCAAATGCCGCATGGAGAAACTCCCGCCCAAGTCTCCTCGCCTTCACGCTGGGCCACCACGGCAAGCATAACAGGCGCATGATTTGGAAAGTTGGCTCCGGCATAGCCCAGGACTAGCCTCTCCGCACAAACACCAGTCGGGAAACTCGCATTTTCCTGGTTGCTTGACTGGAGAACTTCCCCGTTTGAAAGCAAAATCGCCGATCCGACATGAAATCCTGAGTAAGGAGCATATGCTGTTCGGCTTACAGCCTGCGC
This sequence comes from Algoriphagus sp., assembly GCA_029945945.1. Lineage (GTDB taxonomy): Bacteria > Bacteroidota > Bacteroidia > Cytophagales > Cyclobacteriaceae > Algoriphagus. The sequence continues at coordinate 492,220 of JAQSDM010000012.1, forward strand.
TCTTGAAATCAGCGCCTGTTCGATATGATCCAGCTCGGCATAGGATAAAATTTCAATTTCCGAAGACAGGTTTACTTTTTCCATTTATAAAACTTTAGGGAATTATCCGAACGGGGAAAGTAAGCAATTGTTCTCTTTTTAGATGACTTCCGCCTTTTTCCCCTAATATTTATTGTTCAATTTAGCTCATTGAATTCACGGCACACATGCAGACCATTTTGATTTTGGGAGGTGGCAAATCCTCCACTTATTTGATCGATTACCTCGCCGATTCCTGTGCTTTGCAGCCGAGAAGATTAATTCTGGCAGATTTGGACTATGCTTCAGCTTCAGCCAAACTAAGAGGCAGGACCAACACTGATGCCCGCCAACTAAATATCGAGAATGAATCTGACAGAAAAGCACTGATTGGTGAGGCGGATTTGGTTGTTTCAATGCTCCCGGCTTTTATGCACCCGGTTGTAGCGAAAGATTGCCTTGAGCTGGGAAAGCATTTTTTCACCGCATCATATGAGACCGATTCCCTTAGGGAAATGAAAGGAGAAATAGAAAAAAAAGGACTTTTCTTCCTGAATGAATGCGGCTTGGACCCTGGGATCGATCATATGTCCGCCATGAAAATCATAGATTCTGCGAAAGCCAAAGGCGAGGAAATTACCTCATTCAAATCATATTGCGGTGGGCTTTTGGCACCCGAAAGCGAGGACAATCCCTGGAAATATAAATTCACCTGGAATCCGCGAAATGTAGTCCTTGCAGGTCAGGCCACTTCCCAATACATCGAGAAAGGTGATTTGAAATTTGTCCCCTATCACCAGCTTTTTCGCAGGCTGGAGACGATTAATTTCCCGGGTTTAGGAGATTTTGACGGATATCCAAATCGAGATTCACTGAGCTATCGAAAAGTCTATGGACTGGAAAATATTCCCACGATGCTTCGGGGAACTTTGCGCCGGGCCGGCTATTGCAAAGCCTGGGATGTATTCGTTCAGCTTGGAATGAGTGATGACAGCTTTCAAATGGACTTGCCGGAAAACACGAACCTCCGGCAATTTTTAAACTCGTTTTTGCCTTACGATCCTGACCTTTCGGTGGAAGAAAAACTCGGAAATCTGGTTCGTGATCTGGACTTTGGCACCTGGGAAAAAATCTCATGGCTTGGGTTCTTTGGAAGCAGAAGACTTCCCAGGACCAAAGGAAGCCCTGCACAAATCCTGCAATCAATTCTCGAAGAAGATTGGGCCCTGCAACCGGAAGACAAGGATATGATCGTGATGCAGCATCTCTTTGAAATCAAAACAAGAGAGGGAATGAAAGAGGTGACCTCAAGCTTGGTGAGTTTTGGAGAGGATTCAACTTACACCGCGATGGCAAAGACGGTCGGACTTCCCCTGGCAATTGCTGTGGACTTGTTTCTTCAAGGAAAAATCCACCTGACAGGACTGCATATACCGGTGCTGCCTGAACTATACGAACCGATTTTGAAAGAATTAGAGAAGAATGGAATCAGATTCAGAGAACAAGAAAAAACCCGGAACTAAGCCGGGCTTTTCTTTAATCATTCGGGTTCCAATCTGCCGGCGGGATATCGCTGTTAGGACCGGCAAAAACTCTGCAATCATCGGGGATAATATCCCTTGGTTGATTGAAAGTTAAATCTGCATATTCGATATAAATACGTTTTCTGGCTTCGCCTCCGGCCATAAAATAGCCTAAAACCACTTCATCAGGATTGTCCAGACTGATCATATTTCCTCTGATTGAAGCCGGTGGCGGGTCAAATACAGATCCGCTGATTTCTGTTTGCTGCTTGACCAATTTCAGGAATCGATAAGCCTCAGGTGATACGCCAACTTGGCGGATGTCTGTTCTGAAAGTATTGACCAACCTTCGTCCATTATCTTCTATGAATGCTACAGGGATCTTGGTAGTCAAACCATTGAAATTTTCATCCTGAGCAATAAATATACTTTGATTTCCAGTGTTTTCAGTTTGGTAGCAAATGTAGCAACAAGCTTTTGGGGCAGGCTGCGGAGGAGCATTTGGTGATCTGATCACATACAGGTCCGGACGGGTTTCCAACACGAAAGTTGATTCTGCATTTCTCCAGAAATAAAAATTCATCTGGTCTCCCGGATCATCTATTTCAGCATAGATCTGAGCTCCGGATCGGAACAGGGTCTCGCCCTCCACTGGAATCTGAACCGTCTCAATGGTCAGATTTTTGATTTCGGGCACGGCTTCAATTTTTTCCGGTAAAGATGAATAAACCTCGCCTGTGACCAATTGGATCTGAAGGGTATAAGATCTTCCTATTTCTCCTGAAAAGCTTTCGGGAGTCTCATAAGTACCGCTGATTTCGGTGTTTTCTTCCAGGAAAATTACCCTCCCCTGATCATCCCGGATGATCATAGTTGCACCCTGTACCGGGCGAATCAGTCCCTCATAGATGGATCCATAGGTGTCGCTTCTAGTCAATTTGATCACATGAGGTCCTGGGCCTGTGGTCACCATTCCATCAATTGTCAATAATTGCTGACCTTCCTCAAGCTCCACATTATACGGGTCGATACAAGAAACGGAAAACAGAAAGAGTATATAACTTAGTCTTCTCAGCATCGCATTAAAACTTTATTGAATAACTGATACTTGGAAGCGGAACGCCCAAAATCGCTAACCTGAAAGCCTGAGGCGGGGCTCCTGCCTCATCCGCAAAGAAGAGTGAAAAAGGATTCTTCCGTCCGTAAACATTCAAAATTGAGAACGTCCAATCGCCTTCGAAGAATTTTCCTTTTCCATTCAGTTTGAAATTCACTGCAAAATCAAGTCGATGGAAGTCGGGTAGCCGCTGTTCATTTCTATTGTCGAAATAGGCCAGAGAATTTCCTGAGAAATCAAACTTGGCTTCCGGAAAGGTAACCGGTCTTCCTGTGCTGTATCCAAAAGTCGCAGAAATAGAGGTATTGGTGCTGACTTTATAATTTCCGATCAGAGTCAGATCATGAGGCTTATCGAAGTTGGAGGCAAACCATTCTCCATCATTTATGCTTTCTTCCTCATAGGCTGTAAGAACTCTTCTCAAGCTTCGCGAATACGTATAAGAAATCCAGCCGGTCAATCTTCCCAAGTTCTTTTTCACGTACAATTCGATCCCATATGCCTGTCCTTCAGCCGGCACGAGTTCGGTTTCAATATCATCCTGGAGGATCAGATTTGCTCCGTCCTTGTATTCAACCACATTCTGAATGTCTTTGTAATAAACTTCGATGGAGGTTTCGAAGATATTTCCTTTGAAATTATTGTAAAATCCGAGCGAGTACTGGTCCACGATCTGAGGCTCGAGAAACTGATCACTCAGCTTCCAAATATCTGTCGGAGCAATGGTAGCTGTATTGGAGATCAGATGAATGAACTGATACATTTTATTGTATCCGGCTTTGAAGGAACTGTTTTTCGATAAAGAATATCGGGCCGAAACTCGTGGGCCTAAGCCGTCATATCCAATGATTTTTTCTCCGTCTTCATAAGTAGTTTCCCCTATAGCAGTTCCATCCGAGATTGGTTGGTTCTCCGCATACTGCCTCACAGTTCTCGGGCCCAAGTATTGATACATATCGTATCTCAGACCATAGGACATTCCGAATTTTTCTCCCAATTCAAATTCATGCTGGAAATGAACTCCTGACTCCTGGCCATATTCATCCTGAACTTTCTTGGGCAAAATACCAGACTCAGCACCATCCTCAGGAATCAAATCACCCGGCTGGATAGTCAATTGCTTGATATCGGCGCCAGCCGTGATCCTGTTTCCTTCAGAAAATTGGTAGGTAAGAAAAGCCTTGACACCATAATCACGGATTCCGGAATTGAGGTCAAAATTGTTAATTCCGGAGCGATTGAAAATACTGTAGTCGTATTGAGTGTAGTAACCCAAAGCCTCAAGGCTGAGTTTTTCCGTTAAGCGACTTTTCCACTGGAGGGAATGGCTGGTATTCTTCCAGGAAATAGTCGTATCCGATGCAAAGGCGAAATCATCGTAACTGGTGTAGAAGCTATAGGTAAACTCGTTATTCTCTGAAATCGGGGCACTGATAACCAGGTTCCCATCGTAAAAATTCGCCTGCGAAGCCTTCAAATCGGGGTTACTGAGCGCGCCCAGAAACCAATTGATATACGACATCCTGAATCCGGCTTTCATCGAAACTTTATCCTTAACGATGGGTCCGTTGATTCCAACTTTTCCGGAAACATTGCTCACCATCAAATCGCCTCCCCAGTCAGTTACACTCCCTGTTTTTGGCAAAATATCCAAAATCGAAGAACCTCTTCCTCCAAACCGGGCAGGAATAACTGATTTGTAGAGAGTGACATCATTGACGATATCCGCATTGAATGAGGTGAATAAGCCAAATAAGTGTGTCGGATTATAGATCGGTGCGCCTGCAAACTGAATCAGGTTTTGGTCAGCGCCACCACCTCGTACGTTGAGACCGGCTGCTGCTTCGCCAACCTGACTCACTCCCGGAAGCGTAGCCATGGAGCGGATGATGTCTACTTCTCCTAGAAAAGGAGGGAGTTCTTTGATCGAATTCATGCTGAGCTTGATCGCACCCATGTCTGTTGACTTGATGTTTTTCTCAGGATCTGACCCAAAAATCACCACATCATCCAACTGAAAATCTTCCTGAATCATCCGGATCGCAATCCTTCCGTCTCCCACTGCTGTGATAGGATAATCAATTGTTTCGTAGCCCACATACCTGAACAGCAGGGTATACTCGGCACGCTCCAGCTCCAACTCAAATGATCCGTTTGCATCGGTAATCCGATTAATCCCTAGTTCCGGAACAGTCACCGTTGCACCAACCAACGCTTCTCCTGTGATTTCATCTGTGATCCTGACGCTTATTTTGATTCCCTTCAGCTGTCCGATATCCCTGCCTACAACTTCCCTTTTGACCTCGGTTTGGGCCATGCCCAAATGAGTGAGCAAAAAGAAAAAGGCGAATAAAAGTTTTTTCATAGGTGCGGGATTAAATTCCGTTAGGGTCAAACCTGTAAAATTCCATGGGAAGGTTACTGGCGAGGTTAAATTCAATTGCCCTCATGAGGAAGATCTTGCCATCTTTTTCAAAATGCCCCACCGTGACTGTTTGAGGGATTCCCGGTATTGAATTCTTTCTGGTCCATTTCTTCGTGATCAAGTCAAGCTCCCAAATTGTCTGATTTTTACGGTATAATCCGATGTAAACCTTATTTCCGATGACTTGACCCATGCCATATCCTTCTCCAAGTGAATCAGGATAGGTCTCAAAATTCTCCCAGGTATTTGCAGCCGGGTCAAAAACCCAGATTACTTTGTCCGAATTGACAAAGTATTGTCGATTCTGATAAGTGAAGGTGGCTAGTTCGGCTGTAATCGGGATCGGTGCTCCGGGAAGATTGCTCCAGGAATTGTTCAATGGATCAAAGCGTCGAATCGTGGAAGGATCACCTTCCTTTCCTCCCGCCACATACAGCTTGCCCAAAATTTCGAAAGCGACCGATTCCCTGCTGTCAAAAGCTAAATCAGGAAGCTGCTGAAATCCATTTTCATTAGTCTTCCAAAAAGTACGATTGATTACATAGGGTTCTTTCCCAAGTTCTCTTGCTCCTCCTCCCAGGTAATTTTGGGTAGAAAAACCAAAGACTCTTGGTGTACCGGGAAATGAAATCATTTCCCAGGAAGATGTTGCAGGATTATAGCGCTGGAATTTTTGGTAGAGTCTGAGTTTGGACTCAGAGCCTAGTCCGATGTAAAGACCGGAAGCATTCTGAAAGAAAAGATTGTCATAAAGCCAAACAGGATCCGGGAAATTGCCAATCTTGGTGTAGGTCCCTGTTTGGTATTCAAAATTTTCAGAAAAAGTCAAAACCTTATTCTGAACCTGAACGGTAACGGGGACAATAGCTGAATTTTTTGCCGCAGGAATACGAACCCGCATGCGGCTTTCGAATTGGATTTCAAGGATTGTTGCTGGCTGCTCACCAAAGAAAACCTTGGTTTCTCTGGTAAAATTTCTTCCAAGAATCACCATTTCCTCATTAGGAGATCCGAATGCCGGTGAGAAACTTTCAACAGCGGGATTCTGAGTGGAAAGCTCCAACACATTCCCAAACTGAGTTTCTCCTCCCACATCCATGAATGCCTTTGCGTAATATAATTTGCTTACAGAAAGTCCCGTTGCCTGACCGATGAATCTGCCGGGGCCATTTTTGGTTCCTAAAGAAATGATAATGGGAGAGGAAAAACTCTCTTCGAGAGAAAGGTATAATCCGTGATCGGCGACCTCAATGGCTTGATCAGTGATCAGTCGACCTAAAAGCCGAACCTGTTCACCGCTTGTAAAGAGCACTTCTTCAGTTACCAAAACTGTCGTCTCGGAATCATCTTCAGTGCAAGCCCATCCCAAAAAAAGCATCATAAAAATGCTCAGAGACAGTAATTTTCGCATGTAGTAGGGTAGTAATTGGTTGGCCAAAAATAGACAAAAATGAATCCTACGCAACTGAATCCTATTGGGATTTGATTTTATTATGGGAATCGGACTAAAAAAATACCCCCCTGATTCAAAAATTTAGAAGAAATCCTGAAATCAGCTTACGATACGAATCGTGAAAGCCGCCAGAATCATCTTTTATCAGAATCTCATTTTGGAAAATTTCCTTTTCTTCAAATTCAAAAGCAACTACTTCCCGGATCACTGGCTTTGCCGGATTGTCCTGAATGGTAAATTTCTGGGAGGGGAAAAGATCATGTAACCGGGCAATTTTTTCCAGATCCAACATTTGTCTCGGCGGAAGTATCACCCAAAACTTTGCACCGGGAGCTAAAATAGTAGACACTTTTTTCACCAAATCCCCAAAAGGCAAACCATCATTATGCAGGGCAAGATTCCGCTGGGCATCGTTTGATTTCAGATGATCGGGAAAATAGGGCGGATTACTGACGATCAGATCAAATTTCTCTGAAGATGAAAATTCTTGAAATTTCCCCTCCCACATTTCCATTCGCTCGGCAAAAGGACTCTTTTCGAAATTTTCCCGAGCCTGACTTGCCGCAGCCGGATCAATTTCTACTGCCTGAATCCGGGAGTGAGGAAATCGCTGCGCAAGCATCAACGCGATGACTCCGGTGCCGGTGCCGATATCGAGGATTTTACTTGGATTCTCAGCATTTGCCAATGCTCCGAGAAGAACCGCATCCGTGCTGATTTTCATTGCACAGCGATCCTGCTCAATCAGGAACTCCTGAAACTGAAACCAGGAATTGGCCATTAAGTCCGGACTTTGCTTAAAAGTTTGGATCGGAAACTTGGCCGATCTTCCATCACATTGAGATCGTCTTCGGAAACTCTTTTCACACCTTCGATCGTGTAAAATGCCTTTTCGTCCACACTCTTCACTTTGGAAATAAATTCCTTCAATGAATCTCTCTTCATCACAGTAAAGAGCAAGTTTACTTTACCGAATCTGCCCTCTCCCCCGACATTGGTAAAACGATGATTTTTTTCCTTCATAAACTCCATCAGCTCGGTCATCGGTTCGGGAGTGATTACCCGAACGAGAACTCGTCCAAGCGCCAATTTTTCGTCAAAATACATCCCGACATACGTTCCGGTTCCGAAACCTGCGGCGTAAGCAAGATAGGAAAGCGGGTTGTCGATGTTTTGGAAGATCTGCCCAATCGCCATCAACCAGATCAGGGCTTCAAAAAATCCCAGAAATGGGGCAATGTTCTTTTTCCCATTCATCATAAACATGATTCTCAGGGTATTGATAGACACGTCTCCCACTCGAGCGCAGAAAATCAACAAGGGCATGATCAGGTAATCAAAGAGTTGCTCAGAAACGCCGTAAGATTCAAGGAATTCTTGCATAAGGAAGGATAAATAGCTGCCGCTAAATTACGAGGTATTCCTTCAAAGGGGAAGGAAAAAAGTGCTTTAGATTTTTCTGTCCCGTCCGGCCGGAATTCCAAAAAGTAAAAACTGAACCGAAAAGAAGATCATAAAATAGATAAGAAGGTTCCAATTGTTGAAAAAATCGAGGGAAATACCAAACAGCATCGGCCCCAAAGCTGCCAGTACATAACCTGAAGATTGTACCATTCCCGAAAGTTTTGCCGTGGTCCGATCCTCAGCTGTACGGAGAGAAATCAAGGTGTAGGCAATGCTTAAGCTAGCCCCCAAACCCAAGCCAATCACTGTGAGCGATGCATAAGTTAGCCATTCAATCTGAGGAAGCAATCCGATATACCCGATGATATAGCCTATTCCCACAACCAGAATTACCTTGGATTGCTCTTTGAGTTTGAGCAAAATACCAGGAGCAAAATAAGATCCTATCAGCGATACAATTTGCATTAAGGAGGAGATAAAACCAGCGTTTGTGGGGTCCATTCCTCGCGAAATCAACATGTCGGGCAACCAGGTAATCAGAGTAAAATACATGACCGATTGAGCTCCCATAAACAGGGTGATTTGCCAGGCAAGCTTGGATTTCCAGACATTTTTCGGAGCAAATACATCTGTTTGAATGGCAACTTTTGGCCGTCCGATCTGAGGGATCCAAATGAAAATCGCCAAAACCAAAAAGACGATCCAGAAAAGAAGCGATCCTCTCCAGCCCCAGTTCAGATCAACCGCCATCGGTACGCTGAGTCCTGCAGCAACAGCTGCCAACAGAGACATTCCTGTGGCGAGGAGAGCGGTCATCATTCCCAGTTTTTCCGGCAGGCGCAACTTAATCAGGGGAATCAAAAGAACATTTGCGATCACGATTCCGATCCCGGTAAGTGCTGTTCCGATAAGTAGAAGTTCGATCCCGCCCAACACTCTCGTCACAACTCCGATCGCCAGAATGATCATGCCAAGAAAAATTGCCCGACCATGGCCCATTCTTTTTCCGATGCTGGGAGCAACCAGGGAAAAAGTCGCGAAAGTCAATAATGGAAGTGTAGTCAGAAATCCAGCAAGTCCATTGGACAAACCCAAATCTTCCCGAATGAAGGGGATCAAAGGTCCCACCGAAGCAATCGAAGTCCTCAGGTTAATCGAAACCATGAGGATTCCGGTAATCAGAAAGGCTTGATTGGGAGGATGATGCTTGGACAATGGTTTTTAAAATACGAGGTACGAAATGTGAATTACGAGATTTTCTCTACTTTTTAAGCCAAACTGCAAAATCGACATTTTCGAGGGATTGAATTATACAATTAAATGGAAGTTCCTCTGATACTCGTATCTCTTATCTCCTTTCTCTTATCTCGTATCTCTGATTTTAAGAACGGCTTTCCACCAGATCCTTCACGCAGTCCACCCAGGTATCATTTGAGTTCAGGCTTGGCACAAGATCCCAATGCTCACCACCCAATTCTTCGAATTTCTCTTTGTATTCTTCTGCCACTTCCACGGTGGTTTCGAGGCAGTCGGCCACGAATGCCGGTGAGAAAACGAGTACTTTCTTCACTCCTTCTTTGGCTAATTCCTTTATTACCTCGTCCGTATATGGCTTGATCCAAGGATCATTTCCAAGTCGGGATTGGAAGCAAGTCACTACTTTATCCTCCGGCAATCCAAGTTTTGCAGTCAGGAGACGGGTCGTCTGGAAGCATTGAGCCCGGTAGCAAAATTGATTTTTCGGCCCATATTTATTACAGCAGGCACCCAATTGGCAATAACCTTCGACTGAGCCTTTGCGGATTTGTCTTTCCGGCAGGCCATGATACGAGAAAACGTATCGATCGTATTCATCCTTTTTCATCGCTTCCTCACCCTGCTCAGACCAAGCCTGCAAGAAAAGCGGATGTTCCAGGAAATTGCTGATAAAGCTGAACTCAGGGATAATCTGCCAGCCCTGTGCGATCTCCATTACTTTGTCTATCACGGATCCATTGGAAGCGGAAGCATACTGAGGAAAAAGCGGAAGAACGATGATTTTTTTCACCTTAGCTTTCATCAGTTCAGCCAGACCATTTTCGATGCTCGGAGTCTGATAGCGCATTGCCATGCTGACTACGTATTTTTCAGGGTCCAGTTTTTGGACAAGTTTGTCTTTCAGATCCTGCGTGTGAAACATCAGCGGAGAACCTCTCTCAGTAAAGAGTTTCCGATATTCGTTGGCTGATTTTGGGGCCCTGAAGGGAGCAATAATCAAATTGACCAACATCCATCTCGGGATCAACGGAAAGTCGATCACCCGACCATCCATTAAAAATTCTCTTAAATATTTCCTGACATCTCCGGTAGCTGTGCTATCGGGTGTACCCAAATTGACGAGCAATACGCCGATTTTTCCTGAATTCTTAGCCATTTTCTGGGGTGAAACTTTTGATTGGAAAGCCCAAAAATAGAGTCTTTGTTTCAGAATTATGCATTGAACTTTTCAACAGCTGATAGGCAGAACAAATAATGAACTGAAATCCAGCATCATCATAGTATTGAAATCAGTTTTTGACAACCACTTTCAGAAAAGAAAAAGGTTTCAGAAGACTAAATAGCAGGTTTTTTCAAAGCCCATCTCATCAAGGGTCCGCTACTCATACTCGTCACAATCGCCATGACGACTAGTGCTACGAAGAGTTTTTCGTCTACCAATCCAACTTCCAGCGCGATCAAACCCAGGATGATTTCCATAGCGCCCCGAGCGTTCATTCCAAACCCAACGGCTAATGCTTCTTTGACAGGATAACCTGATCGAAGTGCTCCAAATCCGCTTCCGATTATTTTTCCTGCAAAAGAAATCACCAATACAGCAAGGACCAGCATTGGGCTGAAATTTGTGAAGAAGTTAACTTTCAATCCAATCGATACAAAAAACAACGGAGCGAAAATGTTATTGATAAACTGATGGATGATCTCTTTGGCTCGCTCAGACATGTGATCGGAATCTCCCATGGCCACTCCAAGAAGAAACGCTCCAAAAATCGCATGTATCCCAAGCCATTCTGTAAAGGCAGCAGCTAAAAAGCATAACGCCATCGATAAGGAAAGTAAACCTCCCGGCCAGGCAAGTTTTTTATTGATCCAGGGAAGCACTTTATTAATAAGGCCTTTTCCGATGGTCAGCATGAAAATGGTAAAGAGCAGCGTAATACCAACCGTACTCATCAAGGAAAGGCTACCGCTTTTTCCCATGAAAGACAAAATCACAGAGAAAATCAGCCATCCAATAATGTCATTGACCATTGCCGATGCTACGATCACCATTCCCATTTTGGTCTTAAACATATTCATATCCATCAGAATCCTGACTACTACAGGCAAGGCAGTAATGGCCATTGCCGTCCCCATGAACAGGGAAAAGAGTAATCTTTCCCCGTCTGCAAAACCAAAAAAAGATGGAAATAAATAGGGAAAAATGAATCCTAAAATGAAAGGGACAATCAATCCCAGCAAGCTTATACTGATTGCAGACTTTCCCTGCGAATACACCAAATGCAATTCCACTTCCAATCCGGCAATAAATAACAATAAAATCACTGCCACCTGTACAATTCCATCCAGGGCGAGATTTGCGGATGGATTACTTTGAAACAAAAAATCAAATATCTCCGGGCTGAATGTCCCCAGAATAGTTGGTCCTAAAATAATCCCTGCCAAGAGCTCTCCCACCACCGCCGGCTGCCTGAATTTTTGCGCGATTTCCGCAAAAATCCTGGCCATAATCAGCATGGAAGCCAACTGAAGCAGAAGGTTGATTACTTCACCGTGAGAAAGCTTTTCCATTTTGATTATTTGACGATTAAAAGATTACAGGGGAGCTCCATCAGAATCTCCTCTAAATCATGTGGAAACAACCTATCCAGCAGGGTATGGACTTTTCGATCTCCCATAATCAGAACGTCTGCTTCAATCGATTGAGCAAATCTTGCAAGTTCAACAGCCCATTTCCCGGCGGTTACTTTAATATTTATTTTAAGGCCCGATTGGTCCAATCCATCCAAAATCTGCTGCACATATTGTATTTCCTCCTGAACCAGTTTGCGTCGAGTAGTTGAGACATCCTCTTCAGATCCCTCTCCCGCCGTTGCCATTTGAAGCCCGTAAAGTCTGATTTCATTCAGAATGTGAACTACATCAGCCCCTTGGGAATGACTGAATTCCAGGCCCTTTTCTATGACAAAGGGGGTTTCATCGAGCTGGGTTCCATTGATGACTACTTTTGAAAATTTGGTGGTTTCTACTTTCGGATCTATCAGCGTCAAAACGGAGCAGGTTGCTTTCCGAATTACTTTTCTTGCTACTGAGCCAATGTAATAGGTCAGAAAACCTTCTTTTTTCAACGCACCCATGATGAGTAAATCCACCTTCTCTTCTTCACAGGTGCGAAGGATAGATTTTGCCGGTTTCCCTTCTTTCCAAAGCACTTTAGTTTTTTCAGGATCCATCCCTCGGACTTTGAGAATTTCTGCAAGTTTTTGCTCCAACTCCGGTGTTTGAACACCGACATGAATCAAAATCAATTCTGAATTAAAAATGTCCACCAGTTTTTTAGTCTCGGCAATAAGGGCTTCCATTCTGGGTGAAAAAGCAATGGCCAGAGCGATTTTTTGATACATATTCAAGCGCAGTCTATGCCTCAAATACGCAAAATTTCCCCAGCCCTCCAAGCTTGAAGGTTTATCCCCGTTTATCCTGAGCTATTTCCGCTCAAGCTTATTTTCCGCAACTGCGAAAATCGACTACTTCTTTTTCCATTTATTTTTCCAACTTTCCATTAGAATTTTCCATAAAAGAGAGATTCTGAAATGATATAAACCGAAATACTTTATGAAGAAAATCCTACTTACCTGGGCTTTGGCCGGGGGAATGGGTTGGTCCACCGGGGCATTTGCCCAATCAGACTATCCCACTCTCAGTCAGGCTACCCAGCGATTGCAAAAAATCGCAACCAATTCCTCCGCGGAATTGAAATCACTCACAAAAACTGCCGGGGGAAAGGACATCTGGGTGCTGAAAATTGGCACCGGAGCAATGGATCAAAAACCGGCTATCGCCATAGTCGGCGGAGTAGAAGGATATCACGTTCTGAGCACGGAGCTTGCCATTCAGTTTGCAGAAAGTCTGGTAGCTGAGCATGCTGCTGTACTCGAGAAAACCACTTTTTACATCTTTCCAAATATGTCTCCGGACGCTTATGAGCAGTATCATGCAGCGCTCAAATACGAGCGAAGAGGCAATGCCGTCTCTGTCGATCACGATCGTGACGGAACTCCGGGCGATAACGGCTATACAGATCTGAACGGTGATGGTCTGATCACCTGGATGCGAGTGGAAAGTCCAATGGGCGAATACAACGTATCGGGGGAAGACGAGCGAGTACTCGAAAAGGCAGACCGATCCAAAGGTGAAGCCGGAAAATACCTGGTTTTCAAAGAAAGTAAGGACGATGACAAAGACGGTAAGTTTGCAGAAGACCTGAAAGAAGGCATCGCTTTCAACAGATCGCTGACTTACAAATTCCCTGTTTTCCAGCCGTTGGCAGGAGATATTCCGGTTTCTCAAAATGAAAGCCGCGCCATGCTGGATTACTTGTTTGAGCAGTGGAATATTTTCGCATTTGTGACTTTCTCACCGTCTAATAACCTTTCCGCTCCGCTGAAATTCAATGCCGGAGACGCGAAAAAGCGAGTAGTGACATCGATACTGGAAAAAGATCAGGCGATCAACGCGATGGTTTCAGGCATTTATAATAAAACTGTCACCCAAAAAGCTTTTCAGCAAACCAATCAGGGAACAGATGGAGACTTCTTTCAATGGGCGTATTTCCACTTTGCAAGACTGAGTTTCAGTACTCCCGGCTATTGGGTTCCTGAGTATAAAGGCAGTGATGACAAAGGCAAGACAAATGCTGAAGCCAACTACCTGGCTTGGGCAGATTCTTTGGGTTGGGCGGATTCATTTGTCCCATGGAAAGAAATCCAGCATCCTGACTTCCCGGGTCAAAAAGTCGAAGTTGGCGGAATCAAGCCATTTGTGATGGTAAATCCTCCCTTTGAAAAAGTGGCTGAAATAGCCAAAGAGCATACGGCTTTCATTTTGAAACTGGCCGAAATGCAGCCAAAACTCGAGCTTCTCAACTTGAAAACCGAAGCCATGGGAAATGGTCTGACAAGAGTTACCGTTGATTTATTCAACAATTCCTCGCTTCCGACACACTCCGAAATGGGTGCACGATCCAGATGGCTTCGCAAAGTCAGAATTGATTTGGATGCCACTCCGGACAAAATCGTTTCAGGTGATAAAATCAAATTGATGGATTCTTTGGGAGCTTATGAGAAAACTACCCTGAGCTGGATCATCCGAGGCACAGGCAATGTGACCATCAAAGCCGGAGCTGCTCACACAGGTTTCACTTCAGCCACTGTAAAACTCTAAGCCATGAAAAATCTTAAAACAACAAAATTGATCGTTGCCCTGGCTTTGAGTGCATTGAGTCTGACAACACTAGAAGCAAACGCTCAGGAAAATTTCTTCCGGGCAATTGGTTCACCGCATAAACCAAAAGTTGAAATCGCATGGAACCGATACAACAGTTCCGAAGGACTCAATGACTGGATGAAGAAAATTGCAGCAGCTCATCCCGGTCTTGCAAAAGTCGAAACCATCGGAAAATCTTACGAGGGTCGGGATATCATGACGCTGACGATTACCGATTTCTCCGCGGGAAAAGCTGAGGACAAACCTGCCATGTGGATCGATGGAAACATTCACTCCAATGAGATTCAGGGCGCTGAGTTTGCGCTTTATTCTGCCTGGTACCTGACCGAAATGCAGGCGGACACCAAGTTTATCCAGGAATTATTGAAGGATAAAACATTCTACATCACTCCGACCATCAACCCTGATGCGAGAAATAATTTCTTCAAGGAGCCAAATACCGCTAATTCTCCAAGATCAGGCATGATGGTGCTGGACAATGACGGAGATGGAGTTGCCGGCGAAGACGGATTAGATGATCTGGATGGTGACGGTAATATCACGATGATGATAAGAAAGTCCCCAACAGGTCGCTTTATAAAAGATCCGTTGGATCCTCGCCGATTGATGGCTGTAGGTCCTGATCAGGTCGGCGAATACGAAATGCTGGGTCAGGAAGGAACTGACGGCGATGGCGACGGCGATGTCAATGACGACGGAATCGGCTATTACGATCCAAACAGAGACTGGGGATGGAACTGGCAACCAGATTACATTCAGCGTGGTGCATTGAAATATCCTTTTACTTTATCTGAAAACAGATCTGTGATGGAGTTTGTGATGAAGCATCCAAATATCGCAGGAGCACAAAGTTTTCACAACAATGGCGGAATGATCCTCCGAGGCCCTGGTGCTGAAGAAGACATCGATACCTACAATCGGGAAGACATCAGGATCTACGATGCGATCGGAAAAAAAGGAGAAGAAATGATCCCGGGCTATCGCTATCTGACCGTTTACAAAGATTTATATTCCGTTTTTGGAGGTGAACTGGACTGGTTTTATGGAAACCGTGGCATCTTCACCTATACCAACGAGCTGATGAATTCTTACCTCTATTTCAATAAAGAATCTGCCCGAGGCAATAATGACGAACAATTAAAAGTGGATCAATTGCTGACATTCGGAGATGCTTTTGTAGACTTCAAAGAGTACAACCATCCGCAGTTTGGAAAGGTCGAAATCGGAGGGTTCAAGAAAACCTTTGGCAGAGCCCATCCGGGTTTCCTGCTTGAACAAGATGCGCACCGCAACTCAGCTTTCACGATTTACCATGCGTATCACACTCCAAAACTATCTGTCATGGATGTGAAAGAGGAAGATCTTGGCGGAGGATTGAAAGCGATCACAGCGACCATCTTCAATGAGCGAATGATGCCAACTCACGCTAGTCAGGATTTGAAATACAAAATTGAGAGACCTGATTACGTGACTCTTTCCGGTGCCAAAGTAATTGCCGGATTCGTGGTAGAAGATGAAGACATGAAGAAATTCAAAGAGCAAAAATCTTCCCCTGAGCGAATGGCCGTGGAAAATATCCCAGGTATGAGCGCGGTAAAAGTAAAGTGGATCGTTTCTTCAGGCGTTAATTACGAGATCAAAGTAGATTCCGCCAAAGGCGGAAAGGCAAGCTGGAAGAAGTAATTTCACCTAGATCAGTGTTTTAAATCCCCATCTTCTCTTTGAGATGGGGATTTTTCTTTTTGTAAAAATCCATAACTTGTTGAGACCACCTGTTGTCTGAACATCTTCAAAAATCAATCGGAAATACTTTTTTTAACCGCCCAAAACCATAAAATCCAATGGAATTAACCGACAAAATAGTATGGATCACAGGAGCATCCTCTGGGTTGGGTAGGGGAATGGCTGTCGAATATGCTTCTCAAGGCGCACTGGTAGTTGTATCTGCCAGAAGAATGGATCAATTACAAGAGGTGGTGAAGGAGATTGAATCCAAAGGGGGGAAAGCCAAAGCCGTCTTTTGTGATGTATTGGATTCAAAAAGCATTGAAGCCTGTGTCAATCAAATCATTGAAGGCTTTGGTAAGTTGGATATTGCTGTTGCTAATGCCGGATATGGAGTATTGGGCAAAATAGAAGACTTGAATGAAGGGGACTGGCAGCGTCAGTTGGCAGTAAACGTCACTGGATTAGCCCTGACCTGTAAATTTGCTCTGCCTCATCTGCGGAAAACAAAGGGAAGACTTGCTTTGATCGGGAGTGTTGCAGCATTTGTCCCCAATCCCGGAACCGGAGCCTATGGTGCCGGCAAAGCGGCAGTCCATAATATCGGGGAGTCTCTGCAAGTAGAGCTAAAGGGAAGTGGGGTTTCCTGTACTACGATCCACCCAGGTTTTGTGGAAAGCAATATTACACGGATTGATAATGAGGGGAATTTTCACCCTGACAGATCAGACCCCCGTCCTGCTAATTTGATGTGGCCCACTGAAAAGGCAGCCAAAGTAATGGTAAAGGCAATCGAAAAAAGGAAAAAGGTATTCGTTTTTACAGGACATGGGAAATTGGTCGTTTTCATTGGAAAGTTTTTTCCCGGCCTGATGAGAATAATTGCAGAGAAGATTTCCCCTAAATAATCGGTCATGAAAGAAATTGCCCTTTTGCTGTGTTTTGGGATGGGGACAATTTTTTGTTCTTTTTCTCAGGAATTGCCCGAAGTCCTGATTACCTATTATTCCAAATCCGGAAGTACCAAAACACTTGCTGAATCCATCGCAGACGGTGCCAAGTCAGTCCAGGGAGTAAAGGTGACTCTTCTTCCTATCGATCAGGTCACTTCACAGGATTTGATCAAAGCCAGGGCGATAATTGTTGGCTCTCCAGTGTACAATGCCAATATCGCACCGCCTGTGCAGGAGTTTCTCAATTCCTGGCCTTTTGAAGGCAGACCGCTTAAAAACAAGGTCGGAGCTTCTTTTTCGACCGGAGGGGGAATTTCCATCGGAGAGGAACTGGTCATGTTGAATATCCTTCATTCCATGCTGATTCACGGGATGATTGTGATTGGTGGAGAGGAAACCGAGGCAGCATTTGGGGCTTCGGCCGTCACAGGTGAGGCTCCCTTTGATGCAGGAATAGTGGATCATGTTTTTTTGAAAAAAGGTTTTGGGCTTGGGAGCCGGGTCGCAAAAATGGTTTTAGCTTTTCCGGGTGAAGTAAAATAAACAGCAGGCAATGGATATAATTCCATTGTCAAAAGGATTTACTAGAGGTGATTTTTTATTCGGATTGGAAATTGTAAATTAATCAACCTATTGATTTTCAATCTTCTATTTTTTCACAATACAACCTCCGAACGATATGGACCAAACTGAGATCAACAAAGAACTTTTAACTAAACCCTGGAGTGGGTCAAGCCTCAGCGCACGAGAAGGACAAGCCTGGGACAAGAAAAAGGAAATGGACTTTACCTATACCAACATAGATAAATTCATTCGATCGAGTCTTGGTGAAAATGCCATTTTCAGTAATGCCATGTACAATGGGGACTATTCCTTGTCACTCGAAGAGGCTCAAAGAAGGAAACATGCATTTGTAGCCAAAGAGCTTGGTATTAAAAAAGGAAGTAAGGTTTTAGACTTAGGATGCGGTTGGGGAGGCTGGCTCAAATACCTGAGAGACGTAGTCGGCGCAGAAGGAATAGGCATCAATTTGTCCGATGGCCAGGTAAATGCTTGCCGAAAACATGGATTGACAGCCTACATCAAAGATGCCCGCTTTATCAAACCCGAGGATTTTGGGATGTTTGATGCGGTGACCGCATTCGGAAGTTTTGAGCATGTGGCTTCGGTGGAGGATTACCTAAATGGAAGACAGGATGAGGTCTATGAGGACTATTTCAGACATGTCGCCAATCTGCTCAATCCCGGAGGAAAGTTTTATATGCAGAGTATGGTTTTCGATAGGAATATGATTCCTTTTGATCAGATTGACATCAATTCGCCAAAGGGTTCTGATAGTTACATCATCGCATTGTTACTAAAGCACAACCCCGATTCCTGGATTCCTTATGGTCATGAGCACATCGTCCGAACAGCCAGCCCCTATTTCAAAAACACATTTTACAGCGACGGGAGGCTTGACTACGTCAAAACAAACCGGGAATGGACCAAGCTATTCTACAAATTCAGTCTAAAAAAGTACTTGTGGTTTGCTTCTTTGATTCCCAAATTAGTTACGGATAAAGAGTTTCGCCACCAGCTTGACATCCTCAGAGTCCGACCCAACCGGGTCTGTTTCGAACGGGAAATCATGGGACACGCAAGATTGGTATTTGAGAAGATTTAAAAGACTCACCAATTCAAGAGTGAGGTAAAAAAACGAAAGCCCAGCCAGATCACTCCGGCGGGGCTTTTTTTATTGCTTGTTGGTTTAGTTTAAAGGCTCGTCACGTAGCTCTCAAATCCTGAAGCAGTCTTTACTTTGAAGCTGATTCCTTCCGCACTTGGATTGTCGATCGTATAGATCTTATGAAGTCCCTGTGGGTTGTCGATTTTCTCAGTGTGGATCAATTTACCACCGTCGTATATAGACACTTCCACTTCTTTTGACTCAAGATTGCTTACAACCAGTCTGTATTTGTTGTCTCCCAAGTCAGAAACTCTGGAGAAAACCGCAGGTGCTATTACGGCTGAATGCGTATCAAAAGAGGCAGTTCTCAAAACACCGGACTGATCAGTTACTTCTACTTCGTACATTCCTTCAGGCAATGCATTCAGGTCATACTTCTTAGCGAAGGCTTCTGTTTTGGTGATTCTGTCTCTCAGGATCAGTCTGTCCTGATCATCCGTGATCTTCACGATCACTGTTCCTTGTGGCACAGCATTAAATGCCACTGCTACTTTTGCTGTTTCGGTTTGTCTGATTTCTACAGATTTACCTTCTGTGTTTGCAAATGCTCCTGCTGCGATCCCCGCAACAAAAAGCGTGGAGAATAATTTTCTCATAATAACAATTGGTTTAGTAGGTTCTGATTTTTGTGTGTAACCGCTGGATGGCTTTTCCATCAGGGGGGCATTTTGGGTTACAGGGTCCATCGGGGTAACCGATCGGTAAAGAATTATGATTCAAAGGTACCTAACGGAACCATGATTGCAAATGTTTCAATAAAAATATATTTTCTTTTCATAATCATTAATCAATTTGATCATTTATTGCGAATAACATAATAAGCTCCCGCAATCGATCGCGAAAACCAAGAAATTCTGACTTTTTAGGCCATTGCCAAATTATTATCTGAAATTGATCACTTTTACAAAATCATGTAACGACACTTATTTATCATTTTGAGAGGTTTCCAATGCTTATTTGGTTGAAAATATTTTTTCAAATTTTCAGAAAAGAGGTAAAACACCTGAAAATCGACTCAAAATCCGGAAGCATAAAAGTTTAAAAACAAAAAAAGCAGTGTTTCCACTGCCCTCATTTCTCAAATTAGAATTGATTTTTTAATTACTTGGCTCCTTTTGAACCCTTTGAACTGTAATTTGTAGCCTTAGCTATCGTTTCCTGATCAAAGGTTCCTTTCATCTCCACAACCATCAAATCTCCTTCATCACCTCCAACAAGTACCACCAAATCAGAAATAGAATTCCCTCCTTTGGAATAAACCATTATTCCTCCTTTTCCTTCAGCCGCTTCCATCAGAAGCTCATAACGCTCTCGCTCCAAACCCTTTTGCAAAGATTTAAACTCAGTACCACTTGCATCAGCATTTTCCGGTAGCGTAAAAAAATTGAGTTTCTCAATTGATTTGGCCACTGCTGCCATATCGTCTTTGTCAAGATCGATCTTGAAGCCATCTGCAAAATTCATAAAGTTGCCTCCCAATTCCATGTGGAAGAAGTCGTCATCACCCTTGTATTTTTCATACAGGGAAGCGACACTTTTACTTTGAGCATTGACCGAAAGGGCCAATGCGATAAGGGCAAGAGATAAAAAGAGCTTTTTCATATGATTATAATTTGATTTTTATTGGCCATATGGAATCTCGCATGGTTGATAATCATTCCAGTGTGTGACGAACCCGTCATGCTCGATTTCATGTTGGTGAGTTTTATGCGTTGGTTTTTAAAATGATTTTAACTGAATGCTGTGACTGCTCACTTTGACTTCCTTTTGATTATTTCGGACCTTTCGGACCTTTACTTCCTTTCCCGTACTGATCCATTCCAGGCATATTTGTCTTTTCTGCCAGCATGTTCAAGTCTTCGTAAGTGAAATTTCCTTGCATAGAGAGTAGGGTGAAACTTTTCCCGTCGCCGGAAAGCATCAGCAGTTCCCTGACCAAGCCGGCTTCTTCTCTCACCATGAATTTCAGGCTGGTTCCCTTGTCCTGCACGTCCATGAGTTCTTCGTACATGTTTTTGGTGAGTGTACCCATCGCCTCCTTATACAGTGTCATGCCATCCACTTCCTCCGAACTCAGAATTCGAATTCCTCTGACTTTGGAAATCAAGGTTCCCAGTTCTTCAGTTTCTTTGTCGTTTTCTGAATTGTTCTTCAAAAAGCCTCCGGCCATTTGCATCATTTTCGGGGAAATATAAACGCGTGAAAAACGGTCATCCTCCATATACTTTGAGAAAAATAGCTGAATGGCATCATCCTGAGCTTGCGCCCGAAAGACAAAGGCCAGCAGCAAAAGCGGGATTAGGATTAATTTTTTCATGATCTATTTCTTTGGTGTTGTTTCAAATAATTCGTTGGTCGTATTCAGATACTTCAGGTCATTCATCACTTCCATTTGCTCCTGACCTTTAGAAAGGTTTGTTTGGATCAGCGCAAATGCCATCATGACTTGGTCGTAGGCTTCTTTCTCAGCTTGCTTTTGCTCATACACTCTCCATCCGTAAAAAGATCCGGCAAGGATTGCGATCGATGCAGCCCAATTGAGCCAGGTTGAGTTGAGCTTTCTGATTTTTCCCTTCGGAAAGCTCAAATTCTCAGGTTCTACCGAAACTAATCCAGCAATGCCGGAAAACATCTCCTTTTCTTCCTCGTACCCTTCCGACTGCGAAAGCAAGTTTTTAAGCTCCTGCTCCTCAGCAAGACTTGTTTCGGTATTCCAGTAT
Source organism: Algoriphagus sp. (assembly GCA_029945945.1). GTDB lineage: Bacteria > Bacteroidota > Bacteroidia > Cytophagales > Cyclobacteriaceae > Algoriphagus. Next base: position 513,830 of record JAQSDM010000012.1, read on the forward strand.
TTCTCGAGTAATTCTTCTATTCGTTTCATTTGGTTGATTTCTGGTTGATCATTTTTTCGCGAATACTTTTCCTCGCCCGATGCAGGTTTACTTTCACTTGCTCCAGACTGATTTCAAGATGTCCGGCGATTTCCTCGTAGCTCAATCCCTCCACTTCTCTAAGCTGGAATACTTCCTGTTGCTTCAGTGGCAGACCTTTCAGCAAACGCATCACCTTTTGGACAGAATCTTTGGTGTCTGGGAAATCGGTTTCCTCAACCTGAATCTCCTCCAATCCTTCCAGACTATCCAGTCGATTGGACTTACGAAAGTGCATCAGAACTTCATTCTTGAGGCTTTTCACCAACCAACCTGAAAGATTGGGATGGTTTTTCAGCTCCTGCTCTTTTTCAAATGACTTTTCGAAGACATTCTGAAGTACATCCTCAGCCAATGCCCTATCCCTGACCCAGAGATATACCAGACGATAGAGTTGCCCTTTTTTTGGCCAAATGTGAACTTCAAAAAATGACTTCATTTAGGGGATTGATGCATAAGGAAAGTGAATGTTACACTTTACCAGAAAAATTTTCAAAAAAGCAGAAAAATTATTCGAGAGCTGGAGATTCAAATAACTGTTCCTGATTCAGTTGGTTAATCAGTAAGGATTTCTGGCTTTAAACTGTAAATTGATTCTAAATTAATCCTTAAAAATAGTATGCATGCCGAGTATTTATTACTTTGCATCATGGTTAATTGTCTAATAATGGGCCAAATTCAGTTTCAAGAGGGCATAAAAAAAGCCCTGATTTTCATCAGGGCTGGTGGTGATAAGTGGACTCGAACCACCGACTCACGGATTTTCAGTCCGATGCTCTACCAACTGAGCTATATCACCGTTTTTTAAAGTGATGCAAAGGTAGGTATTTGAGTATTTGAACCAAATCATTTGACAAATAAATTACTTAACAAAACCCAAACAATACGCTAAACTCATCAATATGAGCTTTTTACCACAGATTGTATTTCTTTTAATTTTGGGCTTCGCAGGCTTTATTTTGACCAAAAGGATCAAATTTCTTCGCAGAAACATCCTTTTGGGCAAAGCTGAAACCCGAAATGACCAACCGGAGGCAAGATGGAAGACCATGCTTTTGGTGGCCTTGGGTCAGCAGAAAATGTTCAAACGCATCGTGCCGGCTTTCCTCCACTTATTGATCTACGTAGGTTTCATTGTAATCAATCTTGAAGTTCTGGAATTCGTCCTTGACGGAATTCTTGGAACGCACCGCCTTTTTGCTCCATTCCTTGGAGGACTCTATACAGTCGCGATGAATATGTTTGAATTCCTCGCAGTGGGAGTTTTGATTTCCTGTGTGGCTTTCCTGATTCGCAGAAATGTGATGAAAGTCGAGCGCTTCACCAAGCCTGAGTTAAATGGCTGGCCTGCCCTCGATGCCAATGTCATTTTGATCGTAGAGATCATTTTGATGTTTGCTGTCCTGACCATGAATGCGACGGATCAGATTCTCGCAGAAAGAGGTTCGGAGCATTACATTGCTTTGGGAGGATTGTTTTTCAGCGGTTTGATCCGGCCTGTTTTCGAAGGAATGTCGGATGTCGCACTGGTTTTCATCGAGCGATTTGCCTGGTGGTTTCACATCGCCGGTATCCTGGCTTTCGCAGTATATGTGACCTACTCGAAGCATTTGCATATTTTCCTTGCTTTCCCAAATACCTGGTATTCCAATCTGAAGCCAAAAGGCGAGATGGACAATATGCCTGAAGTGACCAATGAAGTAAATATGATGCTGGGAATTCCGGTGGAAACTCCTGTCGGTCCTCCTGCAGAAATAGGTCGATTTGGTGCCAAAGACATCAATGACCTGAGCTGGATAAATGTAATGAACGCCTATTCCTGCACGGAATGTGGCCGATGTTCCGCTGAATGTCCGGCAAATATTACCGGCAAAAAACTCTCGCCACGCAAGATCATGATGGATGTGCGGGATCGAGCCGAAGAAGTGGGGAAAAGTATCGATTCCGGCGGTCCGGGACTGGCAGATGGCAAGTCGCTACTCGGAGATTACATCACCAAGGAAGAAATCAACGCATGTACATCCTGTAATGCCTGCGTGGAAGCCTGCCCGGTAAATATTGATCCGCTATCTATCATTCTTCAAATGCGACGCTACGTGGCGATGGAAGAATCCGGAACTCCGGCGCAGTGGAATGCGATGTTCCAAAACATGGAAACGAGCTTTTCTCCCTGGAAATTCAGCCCATCCGACCGATTCAATTGGGCGGAGAAAGTGAAGGAGAGTGAGCAGTGAGCAGTAGTCAGTAAGCAGTGATTAGATGCAATTTGAAATTAAAAATCAGTTTAGAAGAGTAGTAAAAATGTACCTGGTCTAAACAAGAAAAATAACCTCCACACTTATTTAAGCCTCGTAAATCATAATTCTTAAATCTTAAATCCCAAGATGTCAACATACAAAGTCCCAACAATGGCTGAAATGGCCGGAAAAGGTGAAAGCCCCGAAGTTCTTTTTTGGGTGGGCTGTGCCGGATCTTTTGACGAGCGATACAAGGCCGTGACCCAGGCTTTTGTGAAAATATTGAATAAAGTTGGGGTGAGTTTCGCTGTACTTGGCCCTGAAGAAACTTGTACCGGAGATCCTGCACGAAGAGCAGGTAATGAATTTCTATTCCAGATGCAGGCAGTTGCAAACATTCAAGTGATGAATGGATACGAAATTAAAAAGGTCGTGACCGCTTGCCCGCATTGCTTCAACACAATCAAAAACGAATACCCGGCTTTAGGCGGGAACTATGAAGTAATGCACCATTCGCAGTTTCTTCAGCAATTGATCAACGATGGAAAAGTTGCGCTCAAAGGCGGCGGTGAATTCAAAGGCAAAAAGATCACCTTCCATGACAGCTGCTACCTCGGCCGGGCAAATGATGTGTATGAAGCGCCTCGGGATGTGATCAGAGCATTGGATGTGGAACTCGTAGAGATGAAGCGCTGCAAAACCCAAGGTCTTTGCTGTGGTGCAGGCGGAGCGCAGATGTTCAAAGAACCCGAACCCGGAAAAAAAGATATCAACGTAGAGCGCACGGAGGAAGCTTTGGCTACAGGAGCGCATGCGATTGCGGTTGGCTGTCCTTTTTGCCTCACCATGATGACCGATGGCATCAAAAATAAGAATAGGGAAGCAGATGTGCAGGTTTACGATCTGGCCGAAATGATCGCAAAAGACATGGGAATTTGAAACTCAAAACTTGAATCAATTTGACCCTTTTTGCCGTTAGGTAGAAAGGGTTTTTCTTTGCCTTAAATTCAATTCCAAGATGTACGTTGATTTTAATAAAATGCCTGCTTATTCCCGTGTTTGGATCTATCAGGCAGGCCGCTCATTCTCCCAAGCCGAAAAGGAACTGGTCACCCATCGAATGAAAACATTCTGCGATGGATGGAATACACATGGAAACGGAATGCCAAGTTCTTTCCAAATTCTTGATGATCAGGTTTTGATTTTAGCTGTGGATGAAAGCAATCTGGGTGCAAGCGGTTGCTCAATCGATAGCTCCGTCAAGGCTTTGCGTGAGCTTGAAAATACCCTGGGAATAAACCTGACAGATCAGGGAAAGGTGAGTTATAAATCTGCTGACGGAGGATTGAAAGTGGCGCCGGCACTTGGAATCAAGTCCAAAGTGATCGAAGGAGAAATCGGAGCGGATACACTTGTGATCAACCCGCTTATTCAGCGAAAATCTGAGTTGGAAGACGTTTGGATTTCAGCAGGTAAAAGCTGGCTGAACAAATATTTTCCAAATTAATTTAGTAATATTCAATATAGAAAAACAACGAATTTCAGACCTAATTGCCTAAGGGAATCGGCAGACCAGATTTATAAATTGAAATCAAATCCATGCGAAACCTCAATTTTAAAAAGTATTGTGATCCCATCAGCCGTCTGAAAAATAAAAACCAAAACATGAAACATTATTTTTTCTGGATAAGCCTTCTTTTTCTTGGTGGTATAAGCTCCTGCAAAAGCCTTCAGGAAAAAGGAAATGACCAATTCCTTTCCGGCCAGTATCAGTATGCTATTTCAACCTATTCCCAAATCCTGGCTGATGATCCTGAAAACAAGGAGGCCAATCAGGTAATTGCTGAAAGCTATCGGCTTTCCAACCGAATCGAAAAAGCTGGTCCTTACTACGAAAAGCTGGTTACAGAAGACCCTACTTTTGAAAATTATTATCGCTTAGGACTAAGCTTAAAAGCCCAGGAAAAGAACGAGGAAGCAAAAACTGCTTTTGAAAAAGCAAAAGGATACACTCAGGATGAAAGCTTCTTAGCAGAAACACAGCGCCAAATCGAGGCTATCAAACTCAAGGACGGAATCGAAAATTACTGGCCAAATCATGTGCTGGTCAATTACAAAGAATTGAATACAGCAGGTGCAGACTATGCTCCCGTTTTGAGCGAAGACTTCATTTACTTCACTTCGGGCAGACAGGCTTCCGGATTATATGCTGCTGACGGTTCGCCCTACACCAAACTATTTCGTGCCCGGGCAGAAGGACTTCGGGTAGACACCAAAGCCGTGCAGGCGCTTCCGGAATTCAAAAACGAGGAAGGACTGAATCAGGCTGCCATTGCAATCAGCCCTGACGGAAATACGATCATTTATGCCCGAGGCAACTCCACTTCTGCGAAAGACTTGCCTGAAACCGCACTTTTTGTATCCTATTTCAGAGGAGCAGGATTTACCCAGCCAATCTGGATGCCGGTAAATGAGGAAGAAACTTGGTGGAATTCCACTCCGGCTTTTAGTCCTGACGGAACTGAATTATACTTTGCATCCAACAGGCCGGGAGGATTTGGAGGAATTGATTTGTACAAAGCAACCCGACTTGCAAATGCCGACTTTGGAAATGCTGTCAATCTCGGTCCAACCATTAATACCCCCGGAAATGAGCTTTTCCCAAGAATGACACCCGACGGAAAGTTTTTCTTCTCTTCCGACGGTCATCCGGGTTATGGAAAGCTGGATTTATTTGTCGCTGAAAAAGATGAAGCCGGAAAACAAACCATCCGGAATCTGGGTGATAACATCAACAGCACAAACGACGATTTCGGGCTTTTCTTCACTGAATATCCCAAGGCGGGTTTCATCAGCTCCAACCGTGATGGCGGTGAAGGTGATGACGATATTTACTTTTTCGAAGACAAAACTCCGAAACCCAAAATCGTCAATGTACTTCTCAACGTGACTACCAAAGAACGGATCGCCGGTCAGCCGGATAAGGTGTTGGACCAAGCGAGAGTTGTCCTTTATGATGGAAATAACAAACAATCCGGAGGTGATTTCTCCAACACAAACGGTCGGGTAAGATTTACACTTGAACCGAATGCAAACTTCACGATCATTGCTTCAAAAAGCGGCTATTTCTCCAAGTCTGTGCCTTACACCACCATCGGAAAAACGCCTGATCCGGCCACTCTGATTCAGGAAGTAACGAATATCACCCTCGATACTACGATCATTTTGGACCAGTTGATTTTGGATAAATCAATCGTGCTGGAAAACATTTACTATGATTTGGACAAGGCAGACATCAGACCTGATGCAGCAATTGAACTTGACAAACTAGTAGCTGTACTCAAGGACAACCCAAGTATTCGAATTGAATTGAGTTCGCATACTGACTCAAGATCCAGCGATGCGTACAACCTTGACTTGTCACAAAGAAGAGCTCAATCCGCAGTGGATTATATGGTTTCCAAAGGCATTGGTGCTGAGAGATTGGTGGCGAAAGGCTACGGAGAGTCTCAGCTGATCATTCCAAATGCACAAACAGAAGAAGAACATCAGGTCAACCGCCGAACTCAGTTTAAAGTGATTGAGATTAAGGAATGATTTAGTTCGGGTTTTTCAAAAACTTCGAAATTCAGCATTCGATGTTCAGCATTCAAAATTTCTGAGAAGCCCTTCGATCTGATTTTCAGGTCGAAGGGCTTTTTTTGCTTTAATTAGAAATTATGGATCTATTTAAGTTAAAAGTGAAGCATTTTATGAAAAGTTGAAGTTTTTCGCTCATTCAATCCTTACTCGCATTTTTTTTTCTTTCGTCACTTTTTGAAGGCAAAAAGTAACCAAAAACCTTAATGCCTGGTAATTTATTTCAAATAGGCTGAGTTTAGTACTGAGAGAAAAATTGTTGGCTATTTGATTTTCAAACCTTGATCAAACCTAAAAATGGGTGGATTTCCCTCGTTTCACTTCGGGAACTAACCCATTTTCTTAACGGTCCGATCTGCTGTTTAAAAACCATAAATTCCCAAAGGCATTACCCTAATACGAAACTTTTCAACTCACCGAGTGCTGCCTCTGACCTCAAACACTTTTTACAAAACTATTTTGTGCAAAATCGGAATATCAAATCAACATAACCAAACCAAAAAATCAACTCCTTAAATTTATGTTTTGCCGGGAGTATTTAAGCTTTTAATCATTAAACCATCTGCAACAAAACAATTCTCAATTTTACATTTCCCAATCCCCCAACCTTTTCACCATTCCCTCGGCATTTTCCTAAGGATATCTTTAACTTTGGCCCCATGAACGAGCGATACATGCAGCGTGGGGTTTCGGCCTCCAAAGAAGACGTACATCAGGCGATTTCCAAACTGGATAAAGGTCTTTTCCCAAAAGCTTTCTGCAAAATTGTTGAAGACACCCTCGGCAACGATCCTGATTTTTGCAATATCATGCACGCAGACGGTGCCGGCACCAAATCCTCTCTTGCTTACCTCTACTGGAAAGAAACCGGTGACTTAAGCGTTTGGAAAGGAATCGCTCAGGATGCCATCATCATGAATACTGACGACCTGCTTTGCGTAGGTGCTATCAATAATATCCTCGTCTCTTCAACGATTGGAAGAAACAAAAACCTGGTTCCCGGTGAAGTGATTTCTGCCATCATAGAGGGCACGGAAGAAGTGCTGCAGATGCTTCGGGACAATGGAGTAAATGCCGTTTTGACCGGCGGAGAAACAGCCGATGTGGGTGACCTTGTTCGCACGATCATCGTGGACAGCACTGTCACTTGCCGGATGCGCAGAGACGAAGTGATCTCCAATGACAAAATTCAGGGCGGAGATGTGATTGTCGGACTTTCCTCCTTTGGTCAGGCCAACTACGAGAAATTCTACAACGGCGGTATGGGCAGCAATGGATTGACTTCCGCTCGTCACGACGTTTTCAACAAAGTTTTAAAAACAAAATACCCGGAGAGTTTTGATCCGGCAGTTCCGGAAAGTCTGGTTTACTCAGGAAAATATAATTTGACTGATGCAGCACCCGGAGCTCCTGTTGACATGGGCAAACTGGTTCTTTCTCCAACCCGAACCTACGCACCCATTATGGTCGACGTACTGAATTATATGAGGCAACATATTCACGGTTTGGTGCATTGTAGTGGTGGTGCGCAGACCAAAGTCCTGCACTTCGTGGACAATGTCCATGTGATCAAAGACAACCTGTTTGAGACTCCTCCACTTTTCAGAATCATTCAGGAAGAAAGCGGCACCGATTGGAAAGAGATGTACAAAGTCTTCAATATGGGTCACCGAATGGAGATTTATCTCGACGAGCGGTACGCCGAGGAAATCATCGACATCGCTGAATCCTACGGAGTGGAAGCTCAGATCATCGGTCGGGTGGAACCTATGGAAGGCAAAAAAGTAACGATTAAAAGTTCCTACGGGACTTTTGAATATTAATCCATGAGCATCAAAGCGGTTGGTAGAAAGGCTTTGAAAGTCCTTGGCTGGATTGCTTTGATCCTACTCATTCTAGCTATTGCTCTTATCACCACCGTGGATCGATCTCCAATTCAGGACCAGGATTTTTTCAAGGAAACCTTTGAAAGGCTGGATCAGACCCAATTTCCCGCATCATCCGGTGAGGTTTGGCTGGGTGGCTGGGCAAAAAGTAACATGACTCCCGCTCAGCCTGTTGACTTGGTTGGATACGCTCCTCGCGGACCTTACGAATTCGTCGAGGACAGCAGCTTTGTCAAAGCAATCACCCTGAGCAACTCAAAGACCCGAATTGCCTGGCTGAGTTATGAGCTCTTGATCGTGCATCCATTCCTTTCCCAAAAAGTACAGGAAGGCATTAAAGCCTCCCAGCTCCCGATTGATCAGGTGATTTTCACAGCAACGCATACCCACTCCGGGATGGGCGGATACATGCCGGGACTTGTTGGAGAACTCGCTTTCGGTGGATTGAATGAGGAGATTGTGGATTTGATGGTGGAGAAAAGTATCTCTGCTTTGAAAGCTGCAATTACTTCACAGGATACAGTTTCTATTTCCTATCGAAAAGCAGATGCCGGCGCCTTAGTTGAGAATCGATTTATTAAAGGTGCACCGATTGATCCATTTGTTCGTCAGTTGATTTTCACCAAAGACTCAGGAGAAAAAGCGACTTTCCTCACGTACTCAGCGCATGCCACCTGTATGAGTTCCAAGTTTATGGGCCTTTCGGGCGATTATCCGTCTTACCTGATGGAGGAATTGGAAAGCGGTGAGTTTGAGATTGCTGTTTTCGCAGCCGGAACAGTTGGAAGTCATCGACCCCTTTCGCCAGGAAATACTCCTGACCTCGTAAAGAAATACGCTCATAGCCTGGATTCAACGATTAATCTGAGAATGACTCATTTCTCCACGATCAACAGAAAAAGCATTGAGTATGGAAGTTTGCCTATTTCCCTTCGTGAGCCTCATCTGCGAATCTCTGATAACCTGAGAATCCGGCCATGGTTGTTCAATTATTTGCTAGGCGAAACAAATCCACATTTAGACATTACGATGATCGGATCGACGCTGATGATCGCATCTAGCGGAGAAATCTCCGGAGTTTTCTATGAAAAATGGGAAAACCTCGCTCGCGAAAAAGAACTCAATCTGATCATCACGAGTTTCAATGGAGGCTACATTGGTTATATCACACCGGACGAATTGTATGATCAGCACTTTCATGAAGTCAGAGGTACCAACTGGTATGGACCGGGAAATGGCCAATATTTCGATGAGCTCATCACAGCCATCATCGAAAAAACAACCCGTTAAGATTTCCAAAATGTCCAGTTAATTGGAGTATTTGTCCGGCTTTTTAAATGTCTTCCTACCTAATTTTGCAGAAATAAAAAGCAATGAGTCTCTTAGGCAAATATTCCTTCTTGAAAAGTATTTACAATTGTAAATGTCCACGTTGTCATGAGGGAGATATGTTCCTGAAAGGACAATTTTTCAATCCTGTCAAGTTTTCAGTCATGAATAAAAACTGCTCTCATTGCGGGCAATCATTTGAGCCTGAACCCGGGTATTATTTTGGTGCGATGTTTATAAGTTACGGCATCAACACGGCACTATTTATTTCAGTTTGGGTTGCGCTTTATCTGGTCAATGAAGATTATTCTCTGACTCTTTTGCTCACGCTTCTTGGAGCTGCGGCCATCCTTTTCCTCCCATTTATCTATCGAATTAGCAGGTCGATCTGGATCGCTATTTTTGTACGATATGAAGGAAAAAATCAAAAATTTTCTAGCTGATTTCTAGAAATACAGCGTGATGCAAAATTGGAATTCTCTGGATTATTGAGAAATTTCAACCATGTCAAATGATGCTCTTGAAATATTTAAAATCCCTGATTTTGAAAAAGATGCGGTTGACTCTTCTGAGTTCTATTATGCTGAATTGAAACGGCATTTGTACAATCATAAATTCATTCAAAAGCCCCACAAACATGATTTTTACATCATTTTACTTTTTACATCCGGCTCTGGAATTCACACAATTGACTTCAAATCATATGAGGTAAATCCTGGTTCAGCATTCTTCTTAAGTCCCGGTCAAGTTCATTCCTGGGAACTCTCTTCGGATGCGAATGGTCATATTCTTTTCTTCAGTTCTGACTTTTATTGTTCTGTTTTTACAAGAAAAAGATTGAATCGCTTTATCTTTTTCCATTCAAGTTTTAATTCTCGTTATCTAAGAATATCAGAGGAGGAAATGACTGAAGTACTTTTCATATTTGAAAGAGTTCGCAGGGAAGTAGAAAATCCAAATTGGTCAGGAATGGAATTATTAAAAAATTATACCGACCTCTTATTGATCAATTTTTATAGGTTTTATAGTTCTAAAACTGCCTTTTTGGAAGAGAAGATTCAGTCTTATGACCAATTTCAAAATTTGGAGGACTTAATAGACGAAAACTTTAAGAAGCATCGGGAAGCTAGCTATTATGCTGAGGCAATGAACCTGAGTCTAAAACAACTCAACGCATTGAGTAAAAAAACTGTAGCAAAAACCATCTCACAGCTGATTATGGAACGGGTAATTTTGGAATCCCAAAGGCTATTAATTCATTCCGATTTAAGCATTTCTGAAATCGCTTACGAAATACAATTCGAAGATCCATCTTATTTTAGCCGACTCTTTAAAAAGAAAACAGGAATGACTCCGGATCAATTTCGAAAACAAATAAAAACGCTTTACGCTAACTCCCAAAGCTGAGCCCTCACCCAGCCTTTCAACAGTTTCTTTTCCTGCGAAAGTTTAAACCCTGCTTTCCCAAAAGCCAATTCATAATCGGGAATGTCTTTCCTTCGATGCCCGGTTGCGAATCGGAAAAAGCTAATCATAAGTTGATGCAAGGCTTTTTGCCTGAAATTGACCGGCTCGAAAAAGTCACTCATAAAAACTTTCGCATCAGGGTTAAGATTCTTTTTGAATGAAAAAAGAAATCTTTCCAATTCCTCATCCGGTAGGGTGTCGAGCACAAATGGAAGACAGATTAAATCGAATTTTTGGTTGGATTTGAAGTTGCCCAAGTGAAAGATCAACTCGCTGTTCTCGAGATTTTTCTTCGCTTTATCAAGCATGGAAACCGACAATTCCCAAAATTCACCCTGAATCTCTTTTTGAATTTCTTCATAATCCGAACCGTCGCCTCCACCGAGGATCAGAATCTTTTTCGAAGGTAAATCCTTCAAAAAAATGGTTTTCGATTCCCTTAACCGATCATCAAAAACGAACCTCGATAACCGGGAATAAAATGGTGCAATCCAGCGATACGCATCGGATTCTTCCTTCATCCTAGAGAAACAAAAGCAATGCAGGAATCATAAAAGCCGCTTCCATTCGCATCCGGACAGCCTCAATGCTCAACTTCGGGTTGAAAAAACTCAGGTAATGAACCAGCGCCATGATCAGCAAAAGGCACGAGTAAAGTCTGTAAAAGGAAAAGAACAGAACGAATCCAAAGAATGCCAACAGGATCAGGGCAAGGGCAAGTTTTCGGATGATGAGAATAAGTTTTACAGGAGAAAGAACGGTGGCAAGTGATTCAAATCCGGCAAGTTTATCCTTTGCTGCATCGAGACAGGAAAGCATCAGGAGGTTCAAATACGCCAAAAGCATGTAAATAAGCGTGATTGCGATGGGTTCCCATCTGAAATCAACCGCTTCAATTTGAAACCAACTGTACCAGGAAATTCCGATCACGTAGAAAACTGCGGTACTCAGTTCTTTCGTCCAGACCAGGTTTCTACCAAGCTTTCTTATCAAAAGCATCAGTCCCAAAATCCCGACAGCTAGACCCGCTCCAATCAGTAGTTCAAACTGCCATCCGAATAAACTGATCGCCCAAATCAGACCCAACATGCCAATTCCCCCCAGCATATACCGCAGGGTTTTCCCATAAATCCGATGAACCAGGTGTCGATCCAATGGAGATCCTTCGGCGATCTTTCTCGAATCCAGTAAATGGTCTGCGGTATAAATGCACCAGACCGCCATTCCGAGCAACCCATAGACTTCCCATCCAATTTCAACTCTTAGGAGTTTCCCGAAGAATAGCATCCCTGCCATCGCTCCGAGAACCACGTCTCCGGAAAGCCAGGTAAACCAGCGGTAGAAGTTTGTAAGTAAATGCATCAATTTTTTTTTGTCAACAGACCACAGTCAACTGTCGACTGCCATTTCCTGCCCAACTTATCATTTTTTTCATTAGTTTGAAGCGTCTTTTATCTGAATCTGCTGTGGACAGTCGTCTGTGGACGGTGGACCAAATAACCCCAAAACCTACCCATGAAAAAAACCTCTTTCCTCTTCCTCTTCACGCTGATCAGCGTATTCACATTTGCCCAAAACCCTGTCAAAATCGCCTGTGTCGGAAATAGCATTACGCAAGGTCCAGGCAGAGATAATCCGGATAGCTATCCCGGCCAACTCCAGTCAATGCTTGGCGATGCTTATCAGGTCACAAACTTTGGCGTGAGCGGAAGAACACTCCTCAGAAAAGGCGATTTCCCCTATTGGAATGAGCCGCAGTTTCAGCAAGTGAAGGATTTTGGTGCGGATATTCTGGTGATTATGCTGGGAACAAACGATTCAAAACCTCAAAACTGGGCGCATAAAGCTGATTTCAGACAGGACTACCTGGACATGATCGCCGAATTCAAAAAAACCATGCCTGTCGATGGGAAAGTTTACCTCGTCATTCCTGTGCCTGTCACCAAGGATAGCTTTGGAATTACCGCTTCAGTTATGGACAACGAGCTCCGTTTGATGCTGATCGACATCGCTCATGAAACCAACTCCGAACTGATTGATCTTTATACTCCCCTGATGACCCGCTCTGACTTATTCGCAGATGGCGTACATCCCAACAAAGAAGGCCTTGGAATCATGGCAAAGAATATCGCAAGGGCGATAAGGTTGTAATGAAATTATTTCTTCATTAAATATCTTCCTTTCTCAAAATCTAAAATGCTTTGGTCTAAACAACCCTTTATTGCATTCTTAATAGCCAATTGAACATTAGATCCCGTTCTTGCAAATCCAAACTCCTTAGCCGTTTCCCTGATTAAATCTTCTTCAGGAAGACTTATTTGTTGCTGGATAATTGTAACCAAAGCATTCATCACTTCTTTTACTGGTATTTCCTCTGCATTTCTCTTGCCACCATCCAGGGACTTGACTCTGTAATGGCTATATACCTCTTGTTTCTGATCTTGCTTCCATAAACACTTCTCACCGCCTGGCTCTAAAGTGAATGAAATTCCGGACTTACTTAGTAAATCATCAATTCTTGATTGAATTCGTCCGCCCATTCGTGAAATTCCCCATGAATCCAGCAGTCTTTTCGCCAGCAACGACTTAAGGATTGGAGCTTCTATTTCAACAACTTGTCGGATTTGTTCCAAAATTTTCTGTGTGTTCTCAAAAGCCAAGAATTCATCCGAACTGATAGTTACAGTTTTTTCTAATTTCGCCAAATGATAAAGGGATTGATCTTGAATTGGAGCATTCAAATCATCATCAGGCTCAGATAGGGATGCTTTATGCGAATCTTCTTTTTGAGTTTCATTTTTTTCCAAGTCAAATCCAGCCTTTAAAATTGATAAATCAGACTTTCCAATCTTCAAATCTTCTAAAAGATCTAAAATTTTTCCACCTGCTTTTGTTTGAGATTCCCACCATTCCAAAGACCAAACCTTATGAATATTCCAACCGAGTAATCGAAGGACATTTTGTTGCACTAAAATCCTATCAATTGAACTTTTAGAGCTTTCATGGGCCTTGGAGTCCAATAAAATTCCCAGTAAGTATTCCATCTTGGATTCAGGATTTACCACCGCCACATCTACCTTAAATCCTGATGCTCCAACAGAGACATCAACATCATATCCATTTGATCTTAAAAATTCTGCAATAGATTGTGCTAAAGGGCCAGCTGAATCATTGGCAGATTTTATTGTTTTTACAGGCAAAGTGATCCTGCCTTTATCGGCAAAGACTAGAAAAGCTTTCAATCCGGCAACACCTGCTGCTTTTGACCTGCTTAGATCAATTTGATCAGCATGCAATGTTGAATAAATAATCATCTCATATCTGGCTCTTGAAACAGCCACATTTAAACGTCTCCATCCTCCATCCCTATTCAATGGTCCAAAATTTAAAGCAACATAACCTGATTCATCAGGTCCATAACATACCGAAAACAAAATCACATCTCTTTCATCACCTTGAACATTTTCCAAGTTTTTGATAAAATAAGGTTCCGAAAATTCCGCAGCAAGTTCCTCTAGCTTTGGATTATCACGGAACTTCTCCATTAATAAATCCTCAATAAGGGTCTGTTGGACTGAACTAAAAGTGACTACACCCACACTCTTACGGTCTTCCTTTGGAGCTTTAATTCTTGAAACTAATTCATCTACTATTTGAACAGCTTCGGCCTTATTTTGCCTTGTTTTTCCCCGATCATACACTCCTTTAACTGAAACAAATTTTACCCTTGAAGCCAGATCATCCGGAGATGGAAATGTAAAAAGAGAGTTTTCATAAAACTTTGCATTGCTAAAGGCAATTAAGCTTTCATGCTTGGATCGATAATGCCATTTTAACTGCTTTGAAGGAACACTAAGAGCTTCGCAATCATCAAGAATACTTTCCAAATCTTCATTCTGATCCTCTTCATCAAAATGAATAGAGGAGAAGAAGTTTGTTGGCGGCATTTGTTTGGGATCACCAACAATAATCAATTGCTTTCCTCTTGCGATAGCACCAACAGCCTCACAAGTTGGCATTTGAGAAGCTTCATCAAAAATAACCAAGTCAAAAGGCGGTTGATGGATATCTACGTATTGAGCTACTGAAATAGGGCTCATCAACATGCATGGACTGATTCGAGGAAGAAGATTAGGAATCTGTTTGAATAACTGCCGGATACTTTGACCTCGACCGTTACTTTTAATTGCTCTTTGTAGAATTCCTGTTTCCGAATTACCAGAGTTCTCTTTGCTAAAATCAGGCATACCTGATGCAAGTTTGGCAAATAAAACTTCTTTCGTCAATTCAGCAAATTTTTTGTTTAGCTTTTTAAACTCCTCAATTCTGGATTCGAATGCCTCACCGGAAAATATTGATAACTCAGGATGCTCGTCCAAAATTCTAACTGCCATTCCCCGGTAAGTACTTTTTAGAATTGTTCTTTTTAATAAATTAGGATTAAACTCCAAAGATTCCATCTTGACAATTGCTTCATCAAGAAAATATTTATTAGCCTCCTCTTTGATTATAATCCATGCATGCCATTCTTTTAAAAGATCGAGGCTCTCTTTCCATAAACTTGCTTTTTTAAAACCTATTTCTTCCTCAGAATCAATCCCAAAAGGAATTTGAACTCCCAAGTATTGGCTTAGTCTTTGGGTAGTTGAATTGTCTTTTCCTTTTTGCTCTAAAAGATTGCTGGAGAGAAGAATAAGGTTTTTATTTGTCTTTGATTGAATATTTACCCTGCTGCGAATTTTTGCAGAGCTTCCTACTGAGCCAGATATAAGTTGAATCTGTCTATCTAGTGTTAATAGAATATCCAATCCATTTTTCAGGTTTTGCCAATCTGCCTTGTATTCGGTAATATGACCTGTTAAGAATTTTTCTAATATGGCTTTTTTAGATTCAAGTACTTTTCTTTTTCCCTGATAGTCTTTGATTTTCTCAAGAAGGTAAACTATTTGACCATCTTCAATCTTAATTCCATTGGAATAGGATTGTAAAAAGATTCTGATTTTCCTAAACCCAAAGAATCTCGGCAGAAACCATTCCTGACTTTTTATTTTCCAAGTTCTAAGTAACCCTTCAGCCTCAATATTTAAAATCGCTGGCTCAAATTCTTTCATCAACTCCTGATTGAGTAATTGATTTTCAAATCCAATCTCCAACAAAGGCATTAATTCTATTGCTAATTCTTCCAGATTCTCTGCTTCAAAAAGCGGATCTGGTAAATCGGGTATCCGAACAATTGCTTGAGCTATTTCCTCCAGTAGGAATCTCTCATTTAAACCAAAAGAATTCTTTAAGTCTAAGTATTCCCCGAACTGCAAAAATAAACTGAAATAGGCTTTCCTATCATTCAAAAACTCAGTGATTAAATCACTTAACTCAAATTTGGTGTTTTGAGAATAGCCTTTCAATTTTACTCCAAATAATGGATGATTTTTTCCTGGACCTCCAGTGATCAATGCAACTTTTTCAAGCTGTAAAACAAAATCTTCAAATTCAGAAAATTTATCTTTCGATAACTGGTCAAGCAACTCAGTTTTTACGGTGAAGTGAGTTGGAATCTTTTCAAGTTGAGTGTAATTCGAAAGGAGTTCAAAAAGTGAAAACCCATGATATTCTTCCTGGTGAAGTTTTTGGTAAACCACATCAATTTGACCTTTGATTGAATTGATTCGATTGGATTCGAGCTCAAATTGATCTGGTGTTTTTTTTCGGATGACTTCTGTAGACTTTTTTAATTGAGCCAAAACCTCCGCTTTTCGAGCTTTATTAGAGTGCAATTCAAGACAAAAAGGATCAAGTCCTATATTTTGTAATCTGCTATGGACAACAGAAAGTGCAGCCATTTTTTCGGCGACAAACAATACCCGTTTTCCTCTGTAAAGTGCATTAGCAATAATATTGGTGATCGTCTGGGACTTACCAGTACCCGGTGGGCCATGCAAAATGAAACTGTCTCCTTCAACAGATGCACATACCGCTTCTAGTTGGGATGAGTCGGCATCAATAGGCAGGAGAATATCAGATGGCTTATAGTGAATGTCCAAATTCTCCAGATCTAGGACTTTCATTGGAGATTTTAATTTACCTTCCAAAAGTCCTTCAACTATCGGACTTTTTTTCAGCTGATCAGTGTGTGTATGGATGTCATTCCAAAGAATAAACTTGTTGAAAGAGAATGTTCCAAGAAAGAATTGCTCTTCTACGTCCCACCTTGCCAGATTCATTACGGCTTGTCTTAAATTATTGAATACCGTTTTGACATCTACACCAGAGGAGTCTGTGGGCAAAGGATCTAAACCTGAAATACTCAATTGAAAATCCTGTCTGAGTTTTTCAAGAAGCGTAATATTCATAACAGTTTCTTCTTCTCTGCCTCGAATAACAAAACCGACTTTCACAGATTTCCTTATTAATTCTACAGGTATCAATAAGATAGGAGCATATCTGGGCTTTTCACTTCTAGGACTTTCATACCATTTTAACAGGCCAATTGCTAAATAAAGGGTGTTGGCGCCATTTTCCTCCATTGCCTGTCTGGCATTACGATAGAGGAACGTAAGTCTGGAATTCAGCTCTTCCTCTGTTAAATAAACCCTCAATCTTTTTTGCCCAAACTCTTTTTGGACAAGATCTGCCAAAGGTGAATTGGATAAATAAGCTTGGTACAATCCTTCATCCCGAAGCGTATTTTCCCAATCTTTAGGCTTATGCAAAATCTGGAATTCTGCACCATCCGAAAGTGA
Organism: Algoriphagus sp.; assembly: GCA_029945945.1. GTDB lineage: Bacteria > Bacteroidota > Bacteroidia > Cytophagales > Cyclobacteriaceae > Algoriphagus. The sequence goes on from JAQSDM010000012.1 coordinate 531,206, forward strand.
ATCTTCTAATTCTCCAACTGGGACATCAATAAATTGGACAGAAGATTTCGATAACCTGAGATTCAAGAGATTATTTCTCAAACTCAAATCAAGGAGTTTCCTCTCCCAAAGATTTTGCTTTCCCGATTGAATTTTATTCTCAAATTCGAGTTTGGGACCTGTCTGAATTTCATTCGGAGCTCGGGACCCCTCCATTTTTGTTTTGAATGATTCATCCTCTGTCATCTCGATTTCTCCCAGGTTATATTTTCTTAGTGGCAAAGGATATACACTTGAAAACCTGCTTCGCTTTACATCAATAAAAAAATTGAATTTCTTCAAATCCATAAAATACTCATTGGTTCTTTCAACTGCTGAATCAAATGAGCCAGCTTTTCCCTCATTCAGGCAAGTCGCTTCTAATAAAAGGATTTCGTGAATTCCTGAAACTCTTCTTTTTGTCAATAAGGAGGCATCATCATTAACTGCATCCGGAAACGTATCGTCAACTAACCATGCTCCTACAAAAGCATGCCCTTCAATGAGAACAAGTATTGGGTGTAATCCCACACTTTCTAAAACTGAAGCATACAGCAAAGACATATCCAAGCAATTCCCAATTCTGCCCGACAATACAGCGTCAGGTAGCCTAAGACGTTGACCCATCTTTCCAAAACTGGCAGGAACTGAATTATAGGTAATATTTAAATTTTTTATGGCAGCAAAAATTGCCGCCATCTGTGTCTTGACTCTATTGGGATTCTTTGATTGATATTCATCAAAAGAAGATGAATCAGACCACTCTTTGAGGTAATTGGAAGCTGATTTGACAACAGTAGTTAATTCGGGGATATTGGGTAATACAAAAGCTGCTAACATTTCTGGAATTACCGAGCTTCCAAGCCATTGGTCAAAAGTAAAAAGTTCGACATCAAATTGCCTTACAAATAAGGTTTGTCCATCAGAGATGAGGGATAGTTTCCAAAAGCCTCTCATCCTTTCGGTCAAACTTCCAAAAAATTTCCCGTTTAGCCTTATAAGTAATTCTGTCAATTCAACTTGGACTCCAGGGAGTAGTGAATCTATTTCAGAAATATAAGCTTCCCCAAAATCATCTGAGGGATCAATTCTGATTTCAAGATTTTTCACTTCTTCTGATGATGAGTTCGTTAGCTGAACCCTCCTTATTACAGGAACATGATTTTGATAAAGCACATAGCTCAATCCTGGTAGAAAATCAAATTCAACATCAATTGTCTTGTCTGAAGTAATCATAATGAAAAATGTTGAAAATTAAAGAATTAGGAAAATACAATAAATAACTACTGCTTCAAAAAAATATCCATTCCTGGAAATAAAAAAAACCACAACCCTTGCGAGCTGTGGTTCTGAGTTTGGATCTATTGATTGTTATTTTCCTCCCAAGGCATTGGCACCGGAAACGATCTCGAGGATCTCGTTGGTGATGGCTGCCTGACGGGTTCTGTTGTACATTAATCGAAGTTCTTTCAAAAGTTCTCCGGCGTTGTCGGTTGCCTTATCCATCGCTGTCATTCGGGCACCGTGCTCGGAAGCATTGCTTTCCAGAATGGCTTTGTAGAATTGCACTCTAAGTGCTTTAGGAACCAATTCCTGAATGATAAATTCTCTAGATGGCTCTAGCAAATAATCTGTATCAGGAGCTTTTACTCCTTTGATCTCTTCACTTGCCATTGGCAAAAACTGCTCGGTACGAACTACCTGAGTAGCCACATTTTTGAATTCGTTGAATACCAAAACCACGTGATCGAATTCTCCTTTTACGAAAGCATTCATCGCATAATTGGCAGCATCACGAATTTTGTCGATTGACAAATCATGAAACAAGCCTTGGAATTCCTCAATCATCGGATACTTTGATTTCTTGAAGAACTCAAATGATTTCTTTCCAATCGGCATGATCGTAATCTCTGCACCGGCGAATTGTCCCGCGATAGCGGCACTTGTAGCTTTGATGACGTTGGTATTGAAAGCACCACAAAGACCTTTGTCAGAAGTGATCGCAATCAAAAGCACCTTCTTCATCTCACGCTTTTCGGCATAGATCAAATCTACATCTCCTTCGGATGCGGAAGAGACATTATTCAGAATGGCAGTCAGCTTCTTAGAAAATGGACGCATCATGATGATTTTGTCCTGAGCTCTTCTAAGCTTCGCCGCAGATACCATTTTCATAGCTTTGGTAATCTGCTGTGTGGAGACTACCGAAGTGATCCTTTGCTTTACTTCCTTAAGATTAGCCATCAGTGGTTGCTTTGTACTTCTATAAAAAACCCGGGAGGGATAAGCCTCCCGGACTTCAGTTCAATTATTTCGCGTATTTAGGAGCAAGCTCAGCCGCCGCAGTAGCCAAAATCTTTCCGGCTGCGTCAATATCACCTTTCAGGATCAACTGTAGCGCTTCAGGATAAGATGCTGCCAGCAAGATGTAGAATTCCTTCTCAAATGCTCTTGCTTTCTCAACAGGCACGTTGTCCATCAAACCTTTGGTAGAAGCATAAATGATTGCCACCTGATTTGCTACGGATACCGGTGCATACTGAGGCTGCTTTAGGATTTCCTGGTTTCTTCTACCTCTTTCGATCGTGCGCTTCGTAGTGGCATCGAGATCCGAACCGAATTTGGAAAATGCTTCCAATTCACGGAATTGAGCCTGATCCAATTTCAAAGTACCGGCTACTTTCTTCATCGATTTGATCTGAGCGTTACCACCTACTCGGGATACGGAGATACCTACGTTGATCGCAGGACGGATACCAGAGTTAAAAAGGTTGGTCTCCAGGAAGATCTGACCATCTGTAATCGAGATTACGTTTGTCGGGATATACGCAGAAACGTCACCAGCCTGAGTTTCGATGATCGGAAGTGCAGTCAAAGAACCACCACCCTTTACCAGATGCTTGATAGAATCCGGAAGATCGTTCATCTGACGAGCGATTGTGTCAGAGTTGTTGATCTTAGCGGCTCTTTCGAGAAGTCTTGAGTGAAGGTAAAATACGTCACCAGGATAAGCTTCACGTCCCGGAGGTCTTCTCAAAAGAAGAGAAACTTCACGGTATGCTACTGCTTGCTTGGAAAGGTCATCATAAACTACCAATGCCGGACGACCGGTATCCCGGAAAAATTCGCCGATCGCTGCACCTGTAAAAGGAGCAAAGAACTGCATCGGAGCAGGGTCAGAAGCCGGAGCAGCTACTACTACTGTGAAAGGAAGTGCGCCGCCTTTTTCCAAAGCTGCAACAATACCTGCTACAGTGGAAGCTTTCTGGCCTATGGCAACATAGATACAGAAAACAGGCTCACCTCTGTCATAAAATTCTTTTTGGTTCAAAATGGCATCCAAAACCACAGCAGTCTTACCTGTCTGACGGTCACCGATTACCAATTCTCTTTGTCCTCTTCCGATTGGAATCATCGCATCAATTGACTTGATACCGGTTTGAAGAGGTTCGGTAACAGGTTGTCTGTAGATTACACCCGGTGCTTTCCGCTCCAAAGGCATTTCGTACAATTCTCCTGAGATCGGGCCTTTTCCGTCGATTGGGTTACCCAAAGTATCCACAACACGACCGAGCATTCCCTCGCCTACCATGATGGCGGCAATTTTCTTGGTTCTCTTTACAGTATCACCTTCTTTGATTTCTTTAGAATCACCAAAGAGTACGGCTCCAACGTTGTCTTCTTCCAGGTTGAGAACCATTGCTTTCATGCCGTTGTCGAATTCCAACAACTCTCCGGCTTGTGCCTTAGAAAGTCCATAGATTCGAGCTACACCATCTCCAACTTGGAGAACTGTACCCACTTCTTCGAGTTCAGCTGCGGTTCTTGTGCCGGCGAGTTGCTCCCTCAAAATTGCCGATACTTCATCAGGTCTTACTTCTGCCATGATCTATATGATTAATGCTTTTTGAATAATTTACTTTCGTACTGGTTTTGGCTAAACTGAGTTTTAAGAATTCTCAGTTTGGTGCTCAAAGACTCGTCAAGTTGACGGTCATTGACTCTCAAAATAAATCCACCGATCAATTCTGTGTTGATTTTTTCAACCAACTGCACGGTTTCCAAACCGGTGATTTCCTTCACTATCGTGATGAATTCTGCTTTTTGATCTTCTGTGATCTTAGTAGCAGTAGTCACCTCGGCAACCTGTATATTTTTATAGAGATTGTACTGAGCTTGAAATTCTCTAGCAATGTCAGCCAACACATTTTCCCTGTTCTTTCGGCAGATGATCTCAAAGAAAGACATAGTAGATTTTGTGGCTCCTCGTTTTGCATAAAGTGCCTTCAACACTTTCAGCTTTTTGTCAGAAGGGATGATGGGATTACGCATCGCCAACTCCAAGTCTCTGTTTGACCTGGCCAAAGTGGCCAAGTGAAGGAAATCCTGATACACCTCTTCCAACTCACCTCTTTCGATGGCAAGTTCCATCAGAGATTTGGCATAAGCATATGCTACTCTATGATTTGACATGGAGGTGGATTAGTTAATATTAGCTTCCTTGATGAACTGATCCACAAGCTCTTTCTGAGCTTTGTCATCAGACAATGTCTTTCTGAGCAATTTCTCTGTTACTTCGAGAGTCAGGATTGCTACCTGATTTTTCACTTCAGTCAAAGCAGCTTTCTTTTCAGTTTCGATTACAGCTTTCGCGTTTGCGATCATCTGAGCACCTGCTTTCCCTGATTCTAATTTTGCATCCTCGATCATCTTCAAAGAAGCTTCGTGTGCTTTCTTCAGGATGTTATCTCTTTCCAATCTTGCTTCAGCGAGTAATTTCTCGTTTTCAGTTTTCAGATTAGCCATTTCATTTCTGGCAGTTTCAGCTGCTTTCAAAGCATTTTCGATGCTGCTTTCTCTCTCATCCAAAGCTGCAAGCATGGGCTTCCAGGCAAACTTGATAAGAATGAAAAGAAGGCCTAAAAAGCCAAACAGCTGCCAAAATATAAGACCGGTACCTGGTGTTATTAAATCCATGGAGGTATATTTTATTTCAAATTGTTCAATAAAAAGAAAGAAAAGGGAAAGGCCTATCGCCAATCCCTTTCCAATTTTTGTTAGGCGATACCCGCGATGTTAAGGGCGATCAACAAACAGATAACCGCTGCGAACAGGGAAACCACCTCGATCAAGGCAGCGATGATCAACATAGCGCCTTGGATCTTACCAGCAGCTTCAGGCTGACGAGCAATTGCTTCCATTGCCTGACCACCAATACGACCGATACCCAAACCTGCACCAATCGAAACAAGCCCTGCACCGATACCAGCTCCCATTAGAGCGTAGCCAACAGTCAATAAGATAGAAGTTAACATAGTAATTGAATTTATAAATTGAACAAAGAAATTAAGGATTAATGATGATCGACATGCTCATGCTCAGCAACTGCAGAGCCAATGTACATCGCTGAAAACAGCGTGAATACATAAGCCTGAATCGTGGCAACCAACAATTCGATCAGATTTATAAAGGTTACCATCAGCGTACTTACGATGCCTATAGTATAAGACTCAAAGATGAAACCCAGGGCAATGAAACCCAATAATACAATGTGACCTGCCGTGATCGCAACAAAGAGTCGGACAGTCAATGCAAAAGGCTTGGTAAACAAACCGATGATTTCCACAGGCACCATGATCAAAAGCATTGGAATTGGCACACCAGGAGTTGCAAACACGTGCTTCCAGTAGTCCTTATTTCCATTCCAGTTGGTAAGGATGAAAGTCAAAATTGCCAAAACGAACGTCACTGCGATGTTTCCGGTCATGTTAGCCGCTCCGGGCATCAAGCCCATCAGGTTACCAAACCAGATAAAAAGGAAAAGCGTGATCAGGTAAGGGACAAATTTCTTGTACTTGGGGCCAATTGATTTCATAGCGATTTCGTCTCTTACGAAAATCACAATCGGCTCTATCAGCGAAGCTGCACCCTTAGGAGCAACGGCTCCGTTTTTCTTGTAATGTGAAGCTGCAGAAAGCGAAACATACGCTACCACAATCATCACCAGAAACATCATTGCTACGTTTTTGGTGATCGAAAACTCGATGAAGCTTGCTCCATCAACTCGACCCAAATGGTCGTGATCATCGATGAAATATCCTTCGTGAGCATATTCTTTTCCGAAAGCGTGAGTCTCGTGGTTTTGAAAATCTTTGGAGCTGAAAAACTCCAAACCTCTGTCGCCAGAATAAATAATCACCGGCAAAGGCAATGTCACGTGAGTGTGTCCAAAAGTAGCAAAATGCCACTCGTGGGAATCTACTACGTGATGCATGATAAAACTTGTCTTGTCTTCTTCAGATCCAGCTGCAAGAGTTGGACTTGAAAAACCCAGCATGAAAGCCGATACTAAAAGACTTAGGAACAGTAGTTTACGCGTCATCAACTCTAATATTTGAGGGCTACTTCGAAATCGGGCGCAAGTTAGAAAGAAAGGCGTAGATATCAAAAGTAAGGTAGAACAAAAAAATCGTGAAGAAATCGCCAATAAACAGAATAATATTCTGGATTCCAGGCATTACTACGATGGTAATAAACACCAATGAAGCAATAAACCGAAGGACCGTTCCTAAAACCATGATGTTGAAGAAATTTTCTGAAAATGATTTCAGCAATAAACCCGACATAATACTGATAACCAGAGATAGAATCAGGATGAAAAAGTAGATGTTCCAGATTTTTTCATGAATCAGCTGAGGGAAAATCAGGCCCAGGATTCCGATCAGTATTGCCACTATAGCTGAAAACAAGAAAAATTGAACTTGAATGTTGCGGAGTAGTTTCATATGATTAAAATTTGATTTAAAAGGCCATATGGAATCTCTCATGGCTGATAATCATTCCTTCGTGTGACGTCTGCGTCATGCTCGATTTCATCTTGGAGGTTTTGCTCACAAAATTACCCGTTTTTTTTAAAAGCTCATTTATCCTTCTTTATTGAAACCCAAAGCTGATAAAACGCAAGAAAAACTGATAAAAAGCAAAATAAAAGTATCCAAAGCGGAAACTTCATCTCACTTTTCTGCTGAATCCACCAACCAAACCAGGTCCCGGCCCCAATTACCGAAAACAGTTGAAATGACAGTCCTATGTACTTTATATAGGCAGGGGGGCCGGTAGGTTTTTCTTTAGGTTTGATTTCGCTCATGGGGTACTCAAATAAAGATTACGTTAAAAATATCAAAATTCATGTCAGAATCCCTTCACAATTATCCATTCGGAAATATTTGAGCAGACACTTCGTTCAGTATGTACGCTAAATAACCTATTTTGGTACTTGAATTGGGGTATTATATATAGATGAGTAGACTTACGAGAATAGCCTTACTTCTTTTGATTTTTTCCGGAGCCTGTTCTTCCGAGCGTAATACCTTTACCAACAGGACTTTTCACAATCTAACCTCTCATTACAACGCCTACTATTTGGCAGATGTCCGAATCAAGGAGGTAGAAGATGAAGTCAAAACCAACTACAAGGAAGACTACACCCAAATTTTGCCAGTCTTCATCCCCATAGATTCGGCTACGATACAGGCAAATGCTGAAAAACTCCAGGCTGCAAGAGATCTGGCTTCCAAATCGATCGATTGGCACCGAATCAGCAAATGGGTAGATGACAGTTATTATGTTTTGGGAAAGCTTGACTACTTGCAATCGCACTTCGATGACGCTCAAAATACTTTTAAGTATGTCAATGTAAACAGCAAGGATAAAGATCTTCGTCACCTGACGCTGATAACCCTACTTAGGCTCTATGTCGATCTGAGAGAATATGAAAATGCAAACTTTACAATTGACTACCTCTCAAAGGAAACGGAAATCAGTGAAGAAAACCGCTACGAACTCTACCGGACGCTTGCTTATTACTATGAAAGTAGATCTGACAAAGTCGGAGTAATTGGAGCTTTAGATAAAGCGTTGGATTATGAGCAGGATAATAAAGAATCCTCTCGGATCAATTTCATATTAGCTCAGTATTATCAGGGTGAAGGCCTCGATGCTTTGGCTTACAGTTATTATTACAGAGCCCTTGAGGGAAATCCTCCTTATGAAAGAAGCTTTTTTGCACAGCTTTATGCCCAACAAGTAGCAGAACTGAATGCTTCTAAAGATCTTAGAAAAGTGCGAAATTACTACGAAGACCTATACAAGGATCCAAAAAATGAAGATTTAAAAGATGTGGTCGTCTATGAAATGGCTCTTTTTGAAGAAAAGCAAGGAGATATTCCAAAAACGATTGACCTCCTTCATCAGGCTGCCAAAGAACCCGGGAGCAACCCTCGTCTGAAAGGATACATCTACCAGAAACTAGCTGAAATCAACTTAACCACTAAGAAAGATTATAGGGCTACCAAATACTATCTGGATAGCGCTCTTACTTTTATAAAAGAAGAAGACCCGATTGCAAAACAAATTCAGGAGCAAAAGGAAACGCTTGATAAATACGTTTTTCACGTAGAACGAATCATTGAAAATGACAGCTTGATCAGTTTGTCCAGACTTTCGATCGAAGATCAAAAACTCGTGGCTGAAAGTTTCATCAAAAACGAAGAGGCTCGGTTAATCCTGGTGGCCCAATTGGCAGAACAGCCCGAAAGCACCAGTATTTTTGACAACCTTCTTTCCTTCTCAGACAGAGGCACGGGGTCTACTTTTTACTTTGACAATGGTGTCGCCATGCAACAAGGATCAATTGATTTTTATCGAACCTGGGGAAATCGAACCCTTCAGGATAATTGGAGACGAAGTGCAGCAAGCTTTCAAAATACAAATCCGACAATCGTCGCCCCGACAGAAATTGATTCTACCGCTGAAGTGGCGAGTGCTATCAATCAGCTTCCTGACGTTAAAACACTTTTAGCACAAATCCCATCCACTCCTGAGGCTGTTCAAATCCTGAATTTGGAACTGGAAGAGTCGCTGTTTGAGCTTGGCAAGCTGTTATATTTTGACTTAAATGAAACGGAGCTAAGCATCGAAAATCTCGAGACTTTGGTGCGGGATTTCCCAAATTCCTCCCGCAAGCCTGAGGCTTATTACTTGCTTTACCTTGGTCAAAAAGATTTAGGAGGAAATTTTGAGCAGTATGCCTCCCGCCTAAATCGTGAATTCCCTGACTCACAGTACACTTACTCTGTCAATAACCCTGAGGCTGCTTCCGGTAATCTCGCCTACATGGAATCTTCAAAAAGGTATGAAGAGGCCTACAACGCCTATTATGCAGGAAACTATTCTTTGACAAAACAGCTTATAAAAAGTACGCTCGAAGAGTTTCCACTCACCCGAAATACAGAGCGTTTGATCTTGCTGGACATCATGGCAACCGGTAAAACCGAAAGCAGGTCTCGCTATCGGGAAAGATTGGAGTCTTACATTGAGAATACTCAGGATGAGCAATTGGTAGAACTGGCAAGAAATATGCTGAAACCAATGCTGTCAAGTGCGGAACTTGCTGATCGGACTGCATCTGATAGCACACTGACGGATTCGACAAAGCTGGCCGGACCGGAACTTGCTGAGAATGAAGAAGGAAAAGAATTACCAGAATCCCCATATAAGTTAAATGAATCCCAGACCCATATCTTTGTGATCGCAATGGAGCCTGGTCAAGCAGAAACTGCAAAAGGGCTACTTGGGGATTTAGAAAATTTCCATGCTAAAAACTTCTCAAATGCTCGATTGAGGACCGGAAATATGAATATGAATCGAGAAAACTCGATTTTCATTATCAGTCCCTTCAGTAATGCTCAGAAAGCGATGGAGTATTATGAGAAGTTTCTAAAGGAATTTGAGTCGGATGGACTCCCTGCCATTGTCAAAGAGAATTCGTTCTTCATTTCGATCGAAAACTTCCAGGAGCTGAACAAGAGTAAAAATATCGAAGAATACCGGACTTTCTTTAAGTCAGTTTATAAGTAAACTATGCGTAACAAAGCAAAACCCCAGTCTGAACCCTGGGTGCAAAAAACCATTAAATATCTCTGGATCGCCTTTGTTGGGGGATTTTTCGCCTTCATCCTGTTTGTATGGATGCTGAGCATCAATTTCCTTGGCTTATTCGGGTCATTGCCTGATTTCAAAGCCCTTGAAAATCCTGATTCGGAACTAGCCTCAGAACTCTATTCCACTGATGGAATTTTGCTGGGGACCTATTTCCGTGAAAACAGGAGTCCGGTGACTTTTGATGAGCTTTCTCCCAACTTGGTAAATGCATTGATCGCAACGGAAGACGTGCGTTTTGAGGACCATTCCGGCATCGACATGACTGCCATGTTGCGGGTATTTGTGAAGTCTATACTGCTCGGTCAGGATTCAGGCGGTGGCTCTACCTTAAGTCAACAAACGGCCAAAAACCTTTTTAAGACAAGAAATGATGACAATCAGGGTTTGCTAAGCTCCATCCCAGGACTTCGAATGCTGATCGTAAAAACCAAGGAGTGGATCGTAGCTACACAGCTTGAGAAATCATATACCAAGAACGAAATTCTGACTCTTTACCTGAACACTTCCGAGTTTGGCTCTAATGCTTATGGCATAAAAACAGCTGCAAAAACTTTCTTCAAAAAGTCTCCTGCCGAATTGAATGTACAGGAATCGGCAGTTTTGGTTGGACTTTTCAAGGCCCCAACTTATTACAGCCCAGTCTTCAATCCTGAAAATTCATTACGAAGAAGAAATACTGTTTTGGGTCAAATGTATAGAAATGACCTCTTGACAGAGACAGAATACGATTCGATTTCGCAGTTACCTATTGAATTAGACTATTCTGTTTCGAATCAAAACCAAGGCCTTGCAACCTATTTCAGAGAAGTAGTTAAAGCTGATTTAATAAAATGGACCAAGGAAAACTTAAAATCTGATGGAAGTGCCTATGATCTTTATGGCGATGGACTGAGGATCTACACGACTATTGACAGCAGAATGCAACGCTACGCTGAAGAGTCAGTGGATGAGCACATGAGATCTCTGCAAGCTACTTTCTTTAAAGAAATGGGAACTCGGGAACCTTGGGTGGATGGTAATAATCAAATAATTCCAAACTTCATTGAAGATCAGGTGAAGCGCACCGAAGCATACAGATTACTGAAACAGCGATATGGAAACGATGTTGATTCCATCGATTTCAGATTGAATGAGAAAAAGAAGATGAAGGTTTTCTCTTGGGAAAAGGGAGAAATCGACACACTTATGAGCACAATGGATTCAATGCGCTATTACAAGAAGTTCCTGCAAACTGGCTTTATGAGTATGGACCCTCATACCGGACATATTAAAGCCTGGGTTGGTGGAATGGATCATAAGTACTTCAAGTTTGACCACGTGAAGCAAGGTAAACGTCAGCCAGGTTCGACCTTCAAACCGTTTGTATATGCCGCAGCAATTGAAAATGGATACAGCCCATGCTACACCGTAGTTGATCAGCCTGTTGAAGTTTACATACCTGGACAGCCGGCATGGAGTCCATCTAATGCCGATGGAAAATTCAGTTATGCAAATATGACTATAAGGCATGCTATGGCTGAATCGATAAATTCGGTTACAGCCTACATGATGAAGAAACTGAGTCCAAAAATAATTGTAGAAACTGCGAGGAGATTGGGAATAACAAGTGATTTGGAAGAAGTTCCTGCCCTGGCATTGGGAGTCAATGATGTTTCGATTTTTGAAATGGTAGGTGCATTTGGGACTTTCGTAAACAAAGGGGAGCACACCACCCCTTATTATATTGATCGGATTGAAGATAAAAACGGGAATGTAATCCAGCAATTTACTCCTAAGAAAAGACCTGCAATGAGTGAAGAACATGCCTACTTAATGACTTATATGTTAAGAGGAGGATTTGAGGAACGTGGTGGGACTAGTCAGGGAGTGCCTTATACTATCAGAGAAGGCAATGAATTGGGTGGAAAAACAGGAACAACACAAAATGCATCAGATGGCTGGTACATGGGAATAAGTAAAGATCTGGTCAGCGGTACTTGGGTAGGCGGGGATGATCGGGCCATCCACTTCAGAAGCTGGACGGCTGGTCAGGGATCTAAAACAGCTAGGCCAATTTGGGTCAAGTATATGACTAAAGTCTATGCAGATAAATCACTTGGATACACCAAAGGAGCATTCCCAAGGCCAGAAAGGCCTTTAAGTATAGAAATAAATTGTGATGTCTACGAAAAAGAAAGTCAACGATTCGCTGATTTTGATTACGACACCAAGAAAAACGATTTTTAACAGAACAAACTCCAAAGAAAACAGCCTTAAACCAAGGCTGTTTTTTTAATTTTAGACCATGCAGTCATCTTCCTATTCACCTGAGGAACATCTTCAGCTTCCTGACCAACCGGGGGTTTATAAGTATTTCAATGAGGAGAATGAACTAATCTATGTTGGAAAAGCAAAAAGTCTAAAGAAGCGGGTAAGCAGCTATTTCAACAAAAATATCGGTGTAAATCTAAAGACCAGAAGAATGGTCAAAGAGATTCGGAAAATTGAAATTACCCTTGTTGACAATGAGTTTGATGCTTTGCTCCTTGAAAATAATCTGATCAAGAAAATTCAGCCTAAGTACAACATACTGCTTCGGGACGATAAGACTTATCCTTATCTGCTGATCACCAAAGAAAACTTCCCGAGAATTTTTCCAACCCGGAAGATGATCCCAAAGCGCGGGACTTACTTCGGGCCATTCGCCAGTGTGAAAGCAATGAATAACGTCCTTGATTTGATTCGGGAGCTATTCACTATTCGCACATGCAAGCTGGACCTTTCTCCCTATAAAATTGCCGAAAACAAATACAAAGTCTGTCTTGAATACCATATAGGAAATTGTCAGGGGCCGTGTGTTGGTTATCAAAATGAGCAAGCCTACCAGAAGGATATTGAGCAGGCAAAACATATTCTAAAAGGAAACCTAGGCATAGCCAAGACCTATTTCAAACAGGAAATGCAGCATTATGCAGAAAATTTAGAATTTGAAAAAGCGCATCGATTCAAGGAAAAATATGATTTGCTGGATAAGTATCAGGCTAAATCATTGATAACAAATCCAGGATTTGGAAATCTGGATGTCTGCACGATTGTATCCGATGAAAAGAGCGCCTATGTAAATTATATGCGGGTAAAAAGTGGAGCTTTAATTGTTTCCAAAAACGTAGAAATCAAAAAAAAGCTAGATGAAGAGGACGAAGAGATTCTACTTATCGCTCTGATAAGTCTCCAAGAACAATTTCATAGTGATGCAGATGAAGTATTGCTAAACGTGGAATTATCTAGTCCAATAGAAGGATTAAATGTTTTTGCACCAAAAATCGGAGACAAGAAAAAACTGATAGAATTGTCATTAAAGAATGCTCTTTTCTACAAAAAGGAAAAAGCCCTATTAATTGGACTTAATCAGGATAAAAAAGAGCGAGTCATCAAACAACTCCAAAGAGACCTGAGCCTTCCAGAGATTCCCGACCATATAGAATGTTTTGATAACTCAAATATCCAAGGCACTAGTCCCGTGGCCAGCATGGTTTGCTTCCTGAATGGAAAACCAGCAGTTAAAGAATATCGGCATTATCATATCAAAACTGTAGAAGGAGCCAATGATTTTGCCAGCATGAAAGAAATCGTAGGAAGAAGGTATAAACGACTTTTAGAAGAAGGCCTACCAATGCCAAAACTTGTAGTGATCGATGGAGGTAAGGGCCAATTATCATCAGCGGTGGAAGCTTTACAGGAATTGGGAGTTTATGGCCAAATGCCAATCATAGGAATTGCAAAAAGGTTGGAGGAAATCTATTTCCCGGGAGATTCCTATCCCATTCACATCGATAAAAAATCGGAAAGCCTCAGACTCCTGCAGAGAATTCGGGATGAAGCTCACCGATTTGCTATTACTTTCCACAGAAATGTCAGAAGTAAAAATGCATTTGGGACTCAATTGACATCTATTCCTGGAATTGGAGAGAACACAGCTGACAAATTGCTGAGTCATTTTAAGTCAGTTAAAAAGATAAATGAAGCCGGAGAAGAAGATTTGGCATCAGTAATAGGATCAACCAGGGCGAAGGCTATATTGGAATGGAAAGAAAAAAATAGAGGGGCTTAAAGCCCCTCTATTTTTTACCATTCCCAAAGATTGTTTTCGAATTCAAGTAGTTTGTATTCGAAGGCTAAGGCGTTTATGTACGCCTGCACTTCCGGATTCGTACTATCAGCGGAAACCAAATCCGCGATCAATGCCTCATCAGGATTCGTAAATCTTCTAACCACCGATCTGAATAACCTGGTCTCAAAAGCTTCATCATAAGTTAAGCTCTTAGACAAGTTATTGAAGTTAATCCATCTGGCAGTTGGATGATCTTTGAAGTAATTATAGAAATCTTTGTACCTGATGTAAGCGATTGTTTTTTGACCAGCATTAGAATTGGTCTGAGACGGCATCACCAGTTCAATGTATTTGATGTCAAATACCATATCGGAATGATGCTTATCAAAAACAAAATCTTCCTTGAAATCTATGTAATAAAGCTGCTTAGAGAAGATACTATCTCCCGTTGCGTTCAACCAGAAATTGTTCTGGAAATCAGCAATTGACAATGGTCTTGTAAAGTTTTCATCTGCAAAAACCTCCAGTGCATTTTCGTCAACAACTGCCTTATAGATGTGACTTACGATTCCGTTTGACTTAGAATCTCCGGAACCATAAAGAGAAAGATTATACTTTTCGCGAAGATCAATTCGTCTCCAAACTGCGACTTGATACATCTTATCGTCTTCACGAATTCTCTTTGCAGAGTAGACAGTATCCATATCAAACGTTCTGTCACCAAATCCCGAAGGAGTAACACTGGTGGCAATCTGCGCATTGCTAGTAAAAGGGATTAACCCAACAGCTACAAGCAAGCCTAGACTTAGTTTAAGAACAAATTTTTTCATCATCACATTAGTTATCTATCTCAAACAGAATTCTAATCCTTATTTAATTGGAATACGGAGAATCTCTGGTTGATTGGTTGCAATCTTATTACCACGGAAATTGGTACGAGTCACTTGAGTAATTCGTAAAACTATGTCATCACCTGGTTTAGCACTTTCAAGAAGTGATCTCATTGCCAAACTGTTACCATTTGTAATTTGAACTGTAGTTCTTGGTACTTCATTTCTCAAAAGGATCAATTCACCACCAGTTACTTCGAATTTTGCATCTTTTGCCATTGTCCTTCCAAACGTTGGTTCGGCCATAGCTTCAATTTTCAAGCCACTTAATGTTCCAACAGCATGCGCCTGACTTAGATCCAATGGTCCGCCACCAGTAACAGGTCTGATTTTTGGAGCAGGTACCGGCTTAATATCATACGATACATCTCCAATTCTATTTCCTCCACTGCTTACTCCAATGGTAACTTTTCCAGATGCTCCAGGAACAACTGTTAACTGACCCGGTCTGTTTCCTTTAATAGATTGACCATTACTAACAGTGAAATCTGGGGAATATGTGTTTCCTAATGCCGGAACTTCAATCAATAATTCGTTTGCACAATCAGCATAAAGCTGTTGAACTACTTCTGAAGAAACTTTAATAACAGGTTGAGCAACGAAGTATTCGTATTCAACAGGAAGTACCTTATCCTCTCCGCCTACATTAGTAATAATCTCACCTTTCAAAACTCTTTTAGAAAGACCTCTGTCATCATATTGAGTAGCAGGAGTTGCTGTAAATTCAACTTTACCAAAACCTTTAGCATCTACAGGTACAGATCTTCCATCAATTGTCATCGTTGGAGCAGCTGATGTAGAACTTGAAGCGATAAACATATCTGCTTCAAATTTTGTACCTGCTGCTACCACGTTTGAAAGAGCAGCAATTCTTGCTTCTGTTACGTCAGCTTTGAAATAGAAAGATCCAATTGTATTAGCTACTGCAGTCAGAGATTCACTTTCGATATTTAAAACCTCATTTTGATACTGCGAAATCAATGCTATTACTGCACCAACAGGAGACTTTACAAAGTTCAGTGCAACGAAATCTTTATTTCTTACTTCGCGATCATTTGCAAAAAGCGCAATATCTTTTGCATCATTGGCTATAGGGTTAAACTTCAAATCAGGTAAACCAACTTTTGTAAGGATTTCGCTGATCTTGGTTGGAAAAGCATTAAGCTTTTCTTTCATTTCTGCACCCTTTCCGTTATTTGCAAATAGGTTACCAGTGATTTCAGTATTCTTTAAGTTAGCATTTACGAAGTTTCCTTCCTCGTTTTTAGCATTTGCCTTTACGATCAAGTCCTGCTTTAACTCCTCGAGGTAAGTGTAAATGTCAGCCGTTTCTTTTCTGATTTCTTGTGAGGCTGCCACTTTAGGAAAATCTTTCTCATTATTCCCCTGCTGCTCAATTGTATACTTAATTGATTCAACTGTTGACTGGTTTTTGCTAATGTAATTTTTGGAGGTTCGCTCCATCCCGTCATTTATCAGTACAAATTTCTGAAGGATCTGGTTACTTACCTGGAGGGCCAATAAGGCCGTCAATACCAGGTACATCATCCCGATCATCCGTTGTCTAGGTGTCTCTTTAGCTCCTGCCATTTTGTTCGTTTAATGGATATAATGAATAGAAGATAAATTAACCTTTCATAGCGGAAAGCATACCGCCATAGATTTTGTTCAACGAACTCACGTTTTGATTAAGTTTTGCCAATTCATTCTTGAATGCTTCAGTTTCTTTTCCGGCTGCACTTAAGCCTTCCATAGCAGCAGTCATATTAGAATAGAATTTATTTAACGTCTTAACATGGCTATTGGCATCCTGAAGCTCCATTTCGTACACTGCATTGAGAGCAGAAAGGTTCTTTGTCACTGTAATTACTTGGTTGTGATATTCTTTAGCATCCTGAGAAGCAGAAGACATTTCGGTCAGAGCTGCTGCAGTTTTGCTGTATGATGCGTTCATATCTACAAGCGTTTTTGCAGCAGATTTCACATTAGTTGCATATTCGTTTGTGGCAACAGCTGCATCAGCAAGATTGCCCATTTTCTCTGCAGAAGTTGCAAGGTTTTGCATGCCCTTACCAAGACTTTCGATCAATTCAGGTCCAACTTTCGCTGTAGCCAACATTTCGTCAAGTTTCTGAGATACATTATCACCTTTCGCTTTTTTTGCCGGAGCTCCTTCACCTAATTCAGGATAGATTTTACTCCAATCCATTTCTTCATGTCTTGGCTCAAACGCAGAAAGAAAAAAGATAACTGCTTCAGTACTAAGTCCTACTCCAATCATGATGTTGGCAAATTGCCAATCAAGGATTTTGAACATTGCACCAAGGATAACTACAGCTGCACCAATACCATATACTTTAGGCATTATGCTGCTATAAAATTTTGCTTTGAATGAATTGCTGTTGCTCGACATTTGTAGAATTAAAATTTAAGGTGTTAGGTTTTTTTGTGGTTGGATTAATTCGTATAAAATTATCTTCTTGTTCTCTTACTGGATTTAACATCCATAGATCCTGATCTTCCTATGAAGGTCATAACGGTCCTGAAACCAATATGTGCCTGAGCTACATCCTCATACTCATACGTTCTGGTACTAGTCTCTAAATAATGAGCAATATCTTTCCAGCTCCCGCCTCTTACAACTTTTCTTGGCTCTAAAGGATCAGCATAAACCGGATCCAAATCCCATGTTACTGTGCTTGATGTGGTTCCATAAGCATCGAGTACCCATTCTGCCACATTGCCAGACATATTATACAATCCAAATCCGTTAGGTGCAAAAACATCTACCGGCGCTGTATAGGCAAATCCATCATCAATATAATTTCCCCTGCCTGGCTTAAAGTTTGCCATCAGGCATCCTCTTTTATTTTTTAAATATGGTCCACCCCATGGGTACTTAGCCACATCTTTTCCTCCTTTTGCAGCATATTCCCATTCTGCTTCAGATGGAAGTCTGAATGGCGTCATGTCATAGTCAGACTCATCATTTGCTCTCATGTGGTAGGTTCTCCACTCAGAATATTTTTGAGCTTGATCCCAACTCACACCAACAACAGGATAATCATCAAATGCAGGATGGTCAAAGTAGAACTCCATTAAAGGATCACCATAATGATATGAAAAACTAGTTGACCAGACTGTTGTGTCAGGTTTTAATTCATCCAGATTAAATACCGGCTCTTCTCTTAAGGTAGTTGGAGTGCCTGTAGCCAAAGCTCCATTTTTTACAGCTTCCAAAAATTGTCTGTATTTATTATTGGACACTTCATATTTGTCCATGAAAAATTCAGATACGGTAATCTGCTTATTGAGAGATGATTGGGTGAAGGCAATATCTTCGTCAGATTGTCCCATCCAAAAAGTCCCTGCCTTAACAGGAACCATATCAAAGGGAAGATTTTGCTGCCAGGTTTCTCGCTTCGCTACACCGGTGACTTCTCCTCTTCTATTCATCTTATCACTGGCAGATCCTTTCTTATTAAAAAGACCACAACCAGGCAAAAGTGTCGCGACGGCCAACCCCAAGGTGACGGTCATAATGCGAAAATTCATTTTATTATACATAAATGACGTTTTTGAGATCATCAAATAATTGCCCTCTGTAAAGTATACTCATGCTGCGAAATTTAGCTGAATTTGGCACAATAATGCAAATAACCTGCCAAATTTTAAGACACTGTTAAACTCTGTTAAATGTTATTTTTTTTGATTTCCTTTTAACCGATCGATTTGGCTACCTTATTAAAACCTAAATCTTGGGGTCCTTTGGATAACTCTTTCCACCTGTCTACTCACATCCTGTAAAGTATATCTCAGCATCAATTCATGACTTGTTGGGGATTTAGCCTCTACTCCACCAATAACCAGATCAAAAGCATATCCAAGTTTCAATGAATTGTCTTTTAAGATACTATACCCTAGAATAAAGGAAACTGATTCTTCTCCTCTGAAGGCTAAACCTCCGCTTATTTTATCCTGGTGAGTTGCTATAACGCTGACATCGTATGAAAAATTATTGAATGAAACAGATTTCAAAAGAAAACTTGGCTCGATGGAAAGCTGACCAATTGGCCTGAATCTATATCCCAAAAGTAGGTAAGAATGATTTTTCAATTGGTTTTCGTAAGATCCATCCCCAAAGTCAAATACAGGTTCATTTAAATGCCTACTACTTAAACCCACGTAATAATTTCCTCTATCGAAAAGAAGTCCTGCCCCAAAATTCAAATTGGATTGATTTTCCTTTCCCGCCCCAGGCAGATTCGGCTCAGGATTTACTACAATCAACTCATCATAATTAATAGAACTTGAAAACATACCAACATAAGCCCCAAAACTTAGAGTTGATCGATTAATCTTTTTATGATAAGAACCCTGTAAATTAATCTCCAGATTACCTGTAGCACCTATCTGATCATTTACTATAGTCAGGCCATAGCCAATATTTTTTCCAACCACGCTCCCTTGCGCAGTAAGCAACTGGGTAACCGGAGCTCCTCCCTGACCGGAATTAGTACTATAATTTTGCCATTGGGATCGATGTAAGGCAGAAAATCGAAATCCACCCTCTTTTCCCGCGAATGCAGGATTATAATACATCCCATTATACATGTACTGTGTGAACTGGGCATCTTGCTGCGCCATCAATGGACTGAATCCAAAAAAGAACAGAAGAATAATAAGACTCTTTAAAAAAAATTTCCAATGGCCTCTTTGAATCATTTGAGCGCGGTTAAGTCCGATCTAATATCTATTCTAAGAATTTAAACTGAAAAACCACAGATTTTGATTACAAAGAATTACAAATTATTTGCCTTTTTGATATAAAGTTCCAAAGCACCCGTCATACTTGGAGCGTTTGGCATTGGAGCCTCTATATCCAAAATCAAATCCATGTCTCTGACAGCTTGGGCTGTAGTAGGCCCAAATGCTGCTATTCTGGTTTTTCCTTGAACAAAATCAGGAAAATTTTGCTTAAGGGACTTTATTCCTGAAGGACTAAAAAAAGCCAAAATATCGTATTTGACATCTGCCAAATCGGATAAATCTGCCGCGACCGTATGATAAATAATAGCCTCTGTGAACGAGATCCCGTTTTTGTTCATGTAATCCGGAATATCCTCTTTCCGAATATCAGAACATGGAAATAAGTACTTCTCTGATTTATGCTTTTTGAAATAATCAAATAAATCCTCAGCCGTCTTTTGTCCGACAAACAATTTTCTTTTTCTTATTACAATGTATTTCTGAAGGTAATGAGCCGTTTGATCTGAAATACAGAAATATTTCATTTCGGCTGGCATTTCGATTTTGAAATCTTTGCAGATGGCAAAAAAGTGATCTATCGCATTTCTGCTTGTAAAAATAATTGCAGTGTGCTTCAGGATATCAATTTTTTGTTTCCGGAATTCTTTTGGAGGAACTGGCTCCACTTTGATGAATTGCCTGAAATCTATCTTCAGCTTGTACTTCTCTGCCAGCTGCAAATAAGGAGAATTTGCATCCGTAGGTTTAGGTTGAGAAACAAGAATACTTTTGACTGGTCTAAACCGGTCTTTCGTGGCTGCACTCATGCTAGTCTAATCCTTTGTTTATGTCCAAAAACTTATTGCCCTACTACCATGATCCATTTTGAAAGAACCAAAAAGGGCACTAATTCAGCGATGCAAAGGTAAGCAAATAAATGGTATTTCTTAAAGCTAAGTCGATTCATCATGATCAAAAACAAGCCCGCTACTCCTGCTATATAAATCCAAAAAAAGGCTGAAAAAGAAAATGATAAGGCGCTTTTCATTCCTGAAAACTCATTCATTAAAAAAAAGGTGGAAACCAAAATAAAGAACGCGGATGTAATCGCCACAAGTCGGAGTAAATAAAAGAAATGTGGAAACTCCAGCTTTTCCAAATCAAAAAGGTAAGCCACAACTCTTATTCCAATAAATTTTAAAATCGTTAGCACCAAAAGTATTCCTGCTACGGCCAGCCAAAGCTGAAACATAGAATTGAAGTCAAGAGTAAATCGGGTTTTCAACCATTCATATTTGAAAAAAATCAATCCAAGAACTCCCGCAAGGGATGTCAGCATGTTTACAACTACCACGTAGAATAATACATCAAAAGAAAAGAATTTCTGTAAACTTCCACTGTCTGAAAAATCTTCTGCATTAATCAATGAGAGTGGCCTGATCATGACTGCAAAAAGATAAGGATAAGCCAACTTGTAGAGAGCAATCCCAAATAATACCAACAGCACTGCGGATACGAAAAAGTCCCTGATCTCCTGACGCTGAAAATCTCGTTTCTTTACATAGTCTGCTCTCACGCTATCGGCAGAATTGAATTCCGCTGGTTTCAAAACTTTTTGGATTTCTGAATCTCCCATCTGAATCCCTTTCTTGAAAACTATCAGATTGGCTTTTTCAACCTTAAACTGTCTTTTTAATTCACTGACTTTTTCTGAAAAAATGGTGTCTTTCTCGGAAAAAAACCAAAGCTTCTCTCCCAAAAAAACTACCGATTGAGCCGGAAATTCAAAAGAAACATACGACATCGGGAAAGAGACCAAATCCAATTCAACACTTAATCGATCATTGTCACTAAACCAGGTTTTCTTCCCTCCTTCTTCCCAATCAGATTTGTAATCTTCTAACACTTGCGCATTGACCATCAGGGGTAAGGAACCCATCATGGTTAAGAAGAATATAAACTGAAGAATTACTTTTTTCATGATTTAAAACCTGGCCAGATAGCCAAAGTGAATTCTGGAATAAGAAAATGCCAGGGGCTGAGCATTGGATTTCCCCACTCCATATATAAATCGAAATATTCCAGTTCCTGTGTCCAGATTTACCCCGGCACCAAAAGAAAATGGCTTATCAATTGATGTTGCAAAGTACGGGTTTTCCAGAATCCCAATGTCTGCAAAAACCATGAGAAATGAATTTTCTCCAAAAAAGAGCCGCTGCTCGATATTCATATACCCATAACTTCGGGCGTAAAAGTAGTTCTCGTTGAATCCTCTGATGGTTTTCAATCCTCCCAATCGGAATAGGTCATTCAATAAAAGATTTTGATTTTGGGTAAATCCTCCACTAGCTCTCAACATAATTCCCCATGTTGGTTTCAGATAGAAATGCTTTTGCAAATCAATCTTTCCCTGATACTGAGGTGTATTCAAAACCAGATCTGCGTAAACCTCCTCCGGGATTCCGGTATTTTCGATAATCTCCTTATTCCCGGCTGAAAATTCTCCAGTAAACCAATACCCCTTTCTGGGGAAAACAGGTGAATCCAATTTATTCCAATCCCAGCCAATTCCATATTGATTCCATTTGAAATCTGCAACATCGGGGAGCTCAGTGGCATTCTGGTATTCAGCCGTTGAAATCAAATCTCCTGCTATCCGCTTGGTGAAAAATTTCAAATACCCGCCTCCTTTTAACCTATACCCAAAATTCAAACTGAAGTTCCGGTTTAGGAACGTTGTATCTTGCTTGAGTAAATTAAACCCTATACTGAGATCCAAAGGTGAATTGAAAAGAAAAGATTCCTTGACCATCAAATCCAATGATTGAGTTGAAATATTCAACCGCTGCCAATTCAATGCAATGTCCCTACCTTTCCCTCCCAGGTGGTACAGTTCCAAATCAAACTGACCTGTGATCAACATTTTCCCCGGCTCATTTTCATTTGGTAGCAGCCCAATGATTCCGTCGAGCACATTTGCATTCCTATCCCGCAGGTTGAAAGTTGGCCTCGCGCTTTTTGTCCGGAAGGTTATTTCAGGCTGTTCGACAATGATAAAATAAGGCGATCTCCCCAAAGTCAATATGCTCTCTTCGAATTCTTTTTGGGAAAAGGGATTTCCCGGCTCAATTCCGGTAAGGTTTTGGACATATCGGGGCAGAGTTTTCGTTTGACCGGATACACCTACACTGTCCCATGTGATAAAGGGTCCAAAATCAAAATTGAGAGTGGCACGAATAGAATCACCTTCCAGCTTGATGCTGTCCAGATTGGCGATTGCAAAAGGATATCCTAAATCTTCAGCTTCAAGAATTAGTCTATCCATCCAATTTAAAATCAAGGGATAATTTTTCCCAATCGGACCAAGTCCCTCCACCAATTCCTGCGGGATACTTCGGGTATTTACCTCCGCCCAAGCGTATTTTGGTCCTGGAAAAAACTCAACTCGCAAAGAATCAATCGCCGGGATTTCGATTTTTCTGAAGATTTCCAAGTATCCTTCCTTCTGAAAAGATCCTGAAATCGAGTCCAAATAGAGAATGCTTTGCACGGAATCTTGAAAAAATCTCCAATCTGAACCTCTTGCAGGAGTTTTGCTTTCCCACTTTAGCCAGGTTGAAGTCTGACCCAGACAGACTATTTCTACCGCAAAAAAGAAAATAAAAACGGCCAAAAAGAGGGTTTTCAAGGGACTGTTGCGGAATGATTATATTTGCAAATTAACAGAAATAGCGTTGGCAGGCATCTACATCCATATACCATTTTGCAAGCAGGCTTGCCATTATTGTGATTTCCACTTCAGCACCAACTTGGGAAGAATGGAAGAAATGATCACCAATATCTGTCTCGAAATTGAATTACGAAAAGAATATTTATCAGGATCAACCATCGAAACAGTCTATTTTGGAGGAGGAACTCCTTCACTACTGACTCCGGATATGCTTGAGAAAATTTTGAAAACAGTCTCCAAAAATTACTCTTGCGAATGGAAAGAGGTCACAATGGAATCAAATCCGGATGATTTGCACCAGGCAAACCTTGAATCCTGGAAGTCTTTGGGAATAGACCGACTGAGTCTCGGAATTCAAAGTTTCGATGAAAATGTATTAAAGTTTTACAATCGGGCACACAGTGCCGAAGATTCCAAAGCTGCCATTCAAAAAGCAAGAAATGTTGGCTTTGAGAAGTTTAGCCTTGATTTGATTTATGGATTTCCTTATCCTGACCATTCCCTATGGAAACGCGATCTGGCAGAAGCCATTGCCCAGGAAACCGATCATATTTCCAGTTACTCCCTCACAGTTGAGCCCAAAACCGCCTTGGGAAATTGGGCTGAAAAAGGCAAATTCCAAGCTGCTGAAGAAGATTTCATCGCAGAGCAATTCGAATACTTGCAGGAGCAAACCGAAAAAGCTGGTTTTATCCAATACGAAGTTTCCAATTTTGGGAAGCCCGGACACTTTGCCCTTCATAATACAAACTATTGGAAAGGTGTACCTTACCTCGGAATAGGTCCAAGCGCGCACTCCTTCGATGGAAAAAACCGGGGATCAAATCCGTCCCATAACGCCCAATACATTACTCAACTTCAGAACGATCAAATCCCTTTTTCGGAAGATCGACTTACCCGAGACGAGCAATTAAACGAATATTTACTTACAGGACTTCGAACTATTTGGGGGGTAGATTTCACCTACGTAAAAACTGAGTTCGGAAAGGACCTACTCGAAGATAAAAAGCAGATTTTGGATAGAATGGATTCACAAGGCTGGCTGATTTGGAAGGAGAATAATCTATCTTTGACCAAATCAGGGAAGCTTCTTGCAGACAGCATAGCCGCTTCACTTTTTGTCTAACAATACTAATGAGTAAAGACTCCTATTTCAGTCGTAAAAAAGAATCCGCACCGCTGGAATCAGCATTTAATGACTTGTTAAAAGCGTATCGGTTGGAGGGAAAGTTCAGAGAAAAATCTCTCATACATGACTGGCCTGAAATTGTAGGAAAAACTATTGCAGATAGAACTGATTCTGTTTCGATCAAGGATAAAAAACTTTATGTTAAGCTCTCTTCAGGACCGGTGAAAAAGGAACTGATGATGAATAAGAGCAAGATGCTCATGCTTATCGAAGAAAAATATGGAAAAGGGGTAGTGGATGATCTCATTTGCTTTTAAAAAGCAAAAATCTTCCAAAAATTCTTTTTAGACTTTTTAACAATCCTTCCAAGATGGTAAATTGTCCATATTCACCTTATTCCATTCCGAATGAGTAATATTGTGGAAGCCTGTCCATGATCAAACTACCACCAATTCATATCGGAAAGCTTAGTATGCTGCTCGCCATCCTTGTATGGCTTGCCTTGCTTTTTGTGGATTTGGTCAGACTTTTCGGGATAATCAATACGATAGATTCGGGTATTGCTGCAGAGTTTACCTTGATTTTGGAAATCCTTTTTTTCCTCTCTGTCTATTCGTTTTACAATTACTCCATCAATAAAAATACCCAAAATGACTTTCTGAATCTGATTTGGAGAGCTGCATCTACCGGTATTTTTTCAGTTGGTTTTTTCCTGCTTGTCAGCCTTCTCTATCGCTTACTTGGAGATAGCAAACTGGGACAAGAACCTTTCCTTCTCAACTTTTTCTACCACGTCAAATTTGCATTAGTTTCTATTTTCCTCATTTCATCTTCTTTGCTTTGGAAGCACCTTATTCTTTATCAAAAAAGTAAACAGGTAGTGAAGCAATGGCAGGCATACGAGTTTGCCATGCTGGTCGCTATGTTTTTTATCTTTTTCAACAAAAACAATCTGGATTACAGCTTTCTGTTTGGAATGGTAATTCTGTTGGGACTTGGCTTGGTACTTTCAAGCAATCTGAAATGGATTCCATACCTGACTTTCAAAGAAAAATGGAAATCATTATTATTTCTTTCTCTGATAATCTCGAGTTGTATTTACTTGTTTTCACAGACTCTTGAGTTCAGCGATTCGGAAGTTTACCCGGTTAATTTGACAGACAACTTATTCCTGATTTCACTCTTTGGCTTCATCCTGATCTACGCTATTTTTAGCTTCCTGGTGACGCTTTTCAACTTGCCCACTTCCTCGGTTTTCGAGCAAAAACTGACAGAAGCAATCAGTTTTCAGCGATTAAGCCAATCTATTCAGCCTGGTGAAAATGAAGAACAGGTACTTGATATCCTGATGGATTCCTGCATGAGCGCCTCTTATGCAGATGCAGCCTGGCTTGAAATGAGTGCATATGAGTCTGGAAGTTTGCTTCAAGATCGATCCATTGATCACGAAACAAGGAATGAACTTGCAGAGCTGATCGGAAAACAAAAGGTTGCGCAAGAATGGGCGGCTGAAAACCAAACTGAAAAACTGAGCCCTATTACATTGAGGCTGGGTCATCCAAAATTTGAATCTGTTCTGCTCGTTCCTCTCATCATCAACAAACAAGCTATTGGGAAAATGGTTCTTTGCAAGGAAGTCCGAGATGGGTTCAACAAAGAGATGGTGAATATCATCACCACCTTTGCCCGACAGGCTTCGATCGCTGTGGAAAACCACCGGCTTCTTAATCAGGCTATTCAAAATGAACGGTATCAGGAAGAGTTGAAAATCGCACAACGAGTTCAGAAAGCACTTCTGCCAACCAAGCTTGACCACAATGGCGCTTTTGATATTTGTGCATATTCCAATGCAGCTGACGAAGTTGGGGGTGACTACTACGATACCTACAAACTCGATGAGGATCGCTTTGTATTTATCATTGGTGATGTATCCGGAAAAGGCACCTCAGCCGCTTTCCATATGGCTCAGATGAAAGGGATTTTTCAAAGTTTGATACAACTGGATCTGAGTCCTGCCGAATTTATGGCCCGTTCAAATTCTGCGTTGGGTAAATGCCTGGAAAAAAACCATTTTATCACGGCCTCTATTTTCATCATTGATACCCAAAAAAATATCGTCCGACATGCCCGAGCCGGCCATGTGCCTACTTTAATGCATAGTTTTGCCGATCAAAAATCAGATTATCTGGCTATTGACGGACTCGGTTTGGGAATTTTAAGAAACAAGCAGTATATAAATCACGTTGAGGAAAAAACCTTCAAATACCAACCGGGAGATGTCCTGGTTTTATTTACTGACGGAATCGTAGAAGCTAAAAATGAAAAATCATTACAATTTGGCTTTGAGCGCATCAGATCTCTGTTAGAGATTTCACACCATCAGGGACCACGAGAAATTCAGGCTAAAATCATCGATTCCCTTCACAGTTTTGTTGGGGGGGACGGGCTGATCGACGATGATTATTCCATTATGGTAGTGAAGTTTAACGAGTACCAAAAAAACTAAAATCAGGAATTCAAGTATATGATAAGTATAGAAACCCAAAAAGAAAACGGACATGATCTTTTGATCCTTCGTGGCGAGGTGGATGCCAGCAATTCAGTAATGCTGGATCAAGCGATCCAAAAACTGCTCGATGACGGAAGCAAATCAATTCTCGTAAATGGTGAGGGCCTGGAATATATTTCCTCTGCGGGTCTGGGCGTGTTCATGTCCTACCTGGAGGATTTACAGGAGCGTGATATTGATTTAAAAATATATTCTCTGACTCCGAGAGTTTTCGAAGTGTTCAAAATCCTCGGACTGGACCAGTTAATTCCAATTTTCCCAGATAAAACCTCTGCATTTTAATTCAGAAATGAACCATCAGATTCGGATATATTGTCAAACTACCGCTCTTGCTGAGCTCAGGGTTTTTCTCCAGAAAACCCTGGGGGATTTGCATTTGCCTGAAAAAGACCAGCATCAGGTTACCCTCGCTGTTGAGGAAGTTTGCGCTAATCTGATCATTCACTCCCACAATTGCAACGCCAAGGATCATATTGAACTGGAAGTAATAGAAGCTCCGGGAAAATTAATTTTTGAAATAACAGATCATGGCGAAGCCTTTAATTTGATCGATTATGAAAGTCCTGACTTAAAAAAAGTAATCGGTGAAAAGCGAAAAGGAGGATTAGGCATCATTTTGGTCAAGAAGATTATGGACGAAATCGAATTTGAATCTCACAAAGGAACCAACACCTGCAGGCTAATAAAGTGGTTTCAAGCCTAATTCTTGTTAAATGCTTTCTATTCGGGGCTTTTACCACGAATTCCTAATAAATTTGTAAAATTGCACTTTAAATCTGCAAGATAGTACATGACAACCCGAACCCTTTCGGCTCTTATTTTCTCTATCATTCTAGCCTGCAAGTCTTCGGCATCAGCCATGGCTTTCATTCAGGCCACCGGTCAGGATGACCAGCTTTTGACCATCGGAGGTAAAGCCGTGGACAAAGATGAATTGATCTATTTAATCTCAAAAGGGAATTCGACAGAGCCTGCTTCCAAAGGAATGAGCAGGGAGGAATTCGAGGAAAACCTTACCCTTTTTGTGAATTATAAGCTGAAGGTCAGAGAGGCAGAGGAATTGGGCTTAGATAAATCTGAAGAATTCAACCGGGAGTTTGCCTCTTTTCAGGAAAATTTGAAAGCTCCTTTCCTTATTAAAAATTCTCTTGAAGAAGGTGAGCTAAGAAAAGCTTACTCCAGAATGCAGGAAGTAGTCAGAGCAAGCCACATTCTTTTCCAATTCCCCCCAAATGCCACTCGCGAAGATAGTTTGATCGTGCTGAAAATGGCTTTGAAAGTAAAAGGAGAAATAGAACAAAACGGAGATATCAATGCACTTGCAGAGCAATATTCCGATGATCCTTCTGCGAAAATCAATAAAGGAGATTTGGGTTATTTCACTTCGCTTCAAATGGTTCAGCCGTTTGAAGACGCCGCATATAACATTCAGCCAGGTCAGGTTTCAGATCCTGTTCTGACTAATTTCGGCTACCATCTTATCCAGGTAAAAGATCGCCAACCTAATCCGGGGCAAGTTCGTGTATCCCATATCTTGGTTCGGATCGATGAGACTTCCAGTACAGGAGAAGACCTGGCAAGAAGAAAAATTGCGGATATCTACACGGAGATTCAGAAAGAAAATACAGTCTGGGAAGACATCGTGAAAACTTATTCAGAAGATCCTGCCTCAAGCGAAAATGGAGGAAATCTTCCTTGGTTTAGCGTAGGCTCAATGATTCCTGAGTTTGAAATTGCAGCTTTCTCGCTAACTGAAATCGGCGAGGTCTCTCCTCCCGTGCGTACTCAATATGGTTATCATATTCTCAGACTTGAGGATAAGAAGCCCCTGGATTCTTTCGAAAGTATGGAGGAGAATATTCGCTCCAGGATTTTGAGAGACTCAAGATCCACCATGATCCAATCTCAGGTGATGGCGATTCAAAAGGCCAGATATTCTTTCATTGAGAATGAAATAACAGTTGAAAGCCTAAGAGCTTCTATGAATAGCTTGAGTGGTTCTGCATTTATTCCGGCTCTGGAGAATGCCAATGTTGCTTCTCAACCTCTTTTTACTCTACAGGATAAAACATATACCTCGAAGGAT
Organism: Algoriphagus sp.; assembly: GCA_029945945.1. Taxonomy (GTDB): domain Bacteria; phylum Bacteroidota; class Bacteroidia; order Cytophagales; family Cyclobacteriaceae; genus Algoriphagus. The sequence continues at coordinate 560,469 of JAQSDM010000012.1, forward strand.
CTGGCAGATTTTGTACGAGAGGAAGAGATAATTCCTCGCTCAAAAAATGGAATCTTCGATGCCTGGTACGAGCAATTTACCGCAAGCAAATTAAATCAGGCTGAAGAAGCTGACCTTCTGGCGAATAATAAAGAATACCAAATGCTCCTGAAAGAATACCGCGATGGAATTCTGCTTTTTTCTCTGATGAATGAGGAAGTTTGGCAAAAAGGAATTTTGGATTCCCTTGGGCAAGTAAGTTACTATTCTAAAAACATCAAAAATTACCAGTGGAAACCAAGAGTCAATACTTTCGTGGTAAAAGTTTTGGACCCGGCTCAATTAGATGCAGCAAGGACAGAATTAAAGGGAAAGAAACTCAGTGAGGAATTGGTGAGCAAATTTGAAATTGATTATAAGACAAATAAACCATTGGCTTACCAAACAGAATCGGGTTTAGTAGAATATACGGATCATCCGGTTTTATCAAAAGCTGATATGAATCTACCCTATCAGGAAATTGAAACAGAAGGTCGCATAAATCTGGTCTTGATTGGTGATAAACTCCCCGCAGGGCCCAAAAAATTTGAAGAAACCCGTGGTTTGGTTATCAGAGACTATCAAGACTTTCTTGACAATTCCCTTATTGAAAAGGTCAAAAGAAAATATCCTGTCGAGATCAACACTCAGGTAAAAGAAGAAGCCTTTATTGCTTTGAATCAACAGTAATAACAATACCGCAAATCATCAACCGGGCTTTGCCGGATTGAACAACTTAAAATGAACGTACTAAGCCGACTTTCCTTAACGCTATTTGCCTTTTGGCTGATTTCACCTTCAATTGCACAGGAAACTGCTGCAACTGGTCAGGTGCTTGACAAAATCGTAGCAAAGGTGGACAACAACATTTTGCTGGAGTCAGAAGTGCAACAAACCTATATCGAAGCGGTAGCTCAATCCCAACAAGGAATTGACCCCCCAACGCGTTGTCAGGTTTTTGAATCTTTGATGATTAATAAACTGATGGTTGCCAAAGCTGAGATCGACTCAGTCACGGTGACTGATGCGGAAGTAATGCTGCAGGTAGAAAACAGATTCAATCAGGTAATGCAGCAATTCGGAGGTGATGAAGCTACCCTTGCCGAGGCATATGGAAAAACCGGAGACCAATTAAAATCAGAGATTGAAGACGTGATTCGTGAACAATTAATCGTTCAGAGAATGAGGGGTAAAATTACTGAAGGTCTCACCGTTTCTCCCGCAGAAGTAAGGGCATTTTTCAATAGCATTCCAATCGATTCTCTTCCGTTCTTTTCTGCGGAAGTTACTGTTGGACAGATTGTAAAGAAGCCTGATGTAGATCCGCGCATTAAAGAAAATATGATTGCCCAACTCCTGAAGATGAAACAGGATATATTTGACGGAAAAGCAGATTTCGCAACACTTGCCAAGCAATATTCGGAAGATCCGGGATCTGGTCCTCAGGGAGGTGATCTTGGCTTTTTCCGCAGAGGGGAATTAGCTCCTGAATATGAGTCTACCGCTCTTGGGTTAAGACAAGGTGAAATCAGTGATCCGGTAGAGACAGCCTTTGGTATTCACATGATCCAATTGCTTGAAAACCGTGGGACGACATTCAACACCCGTCATATCCTCTTAATTCCCAAAGCGTCTGAAGAAGATTTGGTTAAAGCGGAACATTACCTTGATAGCTTGAAAAGAGAGATTCAGGAAACCAGGCTTGATTTTGCAAAGGCTGCAAAAGATTATTCCGATGATAGAGGAACTTCAGATAATGGGGGCTTTTTCAAAGATCCTGCAAACAATTCTAGCAGATTGACTTTAAGAACACTTGAAGATCCTGTTTTATATTTTACACTTGACAGCATGGAAGTGGGGTCTATAACCCCTCCGATGAGATTTGAAGATCCTCGGGAAGGGACTAAAGTGAGAATCCTATATTACAAAGATAAATATCCTGCTCACCGGGCAAATTTGGAGGATGATTACGAAAAATTGAAAGCTGCAACCCTAAGAAGAAAGGAAGAGGAAATCCTCGGCAAATGGTTTATTACAGCAAAGGAAGATGTCTTTATAGATGTTGACCCTGCTTATGACCGCTGTAATGTATTGGCAGAAAAATAAAAGAAGCCCGGGAATAAATCCCGGGCTTCTTTTATTTATTCCCAAAAAGAGTTTTAAAAGCTAATCCCAACTGCCTGAAACTCTCTTTAAAAAAGCCTTTTGATTCCTGAAACTTAGGTTCAAACTCTTCTTTCTTCTCTTGGTACTCGCGCTCCAGCATTTCTTTCCCTTTTCTAAACTCTTCTTCTAAAGTCGTTTTATTGTCTTTGAGGTCTTGGATCTTCTTTTCGATTTCGTCCTTAGCTTCCATCCCTGCCTCAGCACCTTTTTTGACTAATTCTTCGATCTTTTCACCGATTTCCCTGAGCAGATTTTCGATGTCCCGGCCAGTTGATTTTTGTTCTTCCATTGTCAAAAGTCTTTGAATTATTGATATTCTGGAAGTTAGATACTTTTTATCAAAGCCTGATGTACACCAAGTAGAAATTAACTCTGATCAATCATTGTCGACTGGCTCTCCTGCTTGTGTTTGCTTTTCATAAAGTTCTGAGTAAACGCCTTTTTGGTTCATCAGGGAATCATGATTTCCTCGCTCAATGATTTTTCCATCATGCAAGACAATGATTTGATCTGCTAGCTTGGCAGAAGAGACGCGATGGGAAATGATAATAGAGGTCCGGTTTTCCATGATACTTTTGAGAGCATTCAGGATTACATTTTCAGTCTTAGTATCCACTGCAGAAAGACAATCATCCAAAATCAAAATCTTGGGTTCCTTGGCAATAGCCCTGGCAATAGAAACTCGTTGCTTTTGCCCGCCGGAAAGGGTTATTCCTCTTTCACCAAGCATGGTTTCGAATCCTTTAGGAAACTCAACTATGTTTTGATAAACATCCGCATCCTTGGCAGCCTTCTCGATGATCTTTGGATCAGCTTTGTCTATTCCAAAAGCGATGTTGTTGCCAATCGAATCCGAAAATAAAAATACATCCTGTGGTACGTAGCCCATTTGCCTTCTCAAATTGGAGATATCAAATGCATCAATTGGTTTATCATCAATTTTTATCGTTCCGGTAGTTGGGTCATACATCCTCATCAGCAAGTTTGCTATCGTTGATTTTCCCGAACCTGTTGTTCCGATAATTCCCAGCGTTTCTCCTTCTTTTATCTCAAAACTGATGTTGTCCAAAGCCTGAATTCCTGAATCAGGATAGACAAAACTCATGTTTTCGACTTTGACGGTGCCTTTAATCTCGGTTTGAAGATTCTCGGTACTTACGATCTCATTGTTCACATCCATAAATTCATTGATACGGGTTTGAGATGCCGCCGCTCGCTGAATAATACTTGTCACCCACCCTAAAGAAGTAACCGGCCAGGCAAGCATGTTGACATACAATATAAACTCCGCAATTACCCCATAGCCAATTTCACCATTGATGACCTGGATTCCTCCTACATAAACAGTGATGATGGTGGATATCCCAACCAGCGCCATGATGATTGGAAAGAAAAGTGCATTCACTCTGGTTAAGTGAATTGATTTGAGTTTATAATCCTCGCTTGCATCTGCAAAATTGTTGACGCTATCACTTTCCCTTACAAAAGCTTTCAAAACCCGTATACCTGAGAATGCTTCCTGTACAAAAGTACTGAGCTCCGAAAGGCTTCGCTGAATTTTCTCCGAACGCTCGTTGATGAGATTATTGACATAATAAATACTGAGCGAAAGAACTGGGAGCGGTAACAGTGAATAGAGGGTCAATTCCAGATTAACCGTAACCATATACCAGATCACAAGAGGAAACAAGATCAAAACATTGAGCCCATACATGATGGCCGGCCCCAAATACATTCTCACCCGACTCACATCTTCTGTAATCCGGGCCATGAGATCTCCTGTACTGTTTTTCCTATAAAAGCTAAGCGGGAGTTTTTGGTAATGCTCGAAGATTTCATTTTTCATGTCATACTCGATTTTCCGTGACATGATGATGATGGTCTGCCTGATGAGGAAAAGGAAAAATCCTCTCAAAAGAGCCATCGCAAGGATCAGCATCCCTAAAACAAAAACAAACTGAAGGAAAATTTCTTGGGCTGATTCCCCCAATCCGCCTTTCGCCAAAGGCCTGTAAAGAGAGAAACTCTCTACCACATAATCTATTGCCAATCGGACAAGTTGAGCAGGGATAATTACGAAAATATTTGAGATCACCGTAAATACTATTCCCAAAAGCAGCAAGCCCTTGTATTTGTACAAATACTTATTAATTCTCCAAAGTGACTTCACCAAATAAAATCTTTAAAAACGAGGAAATAATTAATGGAAACTAGGAATGATAATACTTTGAAGGCCAATAAAAGTATTTAATTTTGTATTGACCTTTTCATAAAGGCATAACCCAAATATAACACATTCTAAAAAGCTAAGTTCACATGTTAGAGATTAAAGCTACCGAAACCCTCCAGGAGGGATCAATATTTGGTCAGATCACCACCATGGATCACGAGCAACTCGTGGTATGTCATGATCAGGCAACAGGCCTGAAGGCAATCATCGGAATTCATAACACCATTTTGGGCCCTGCACTTGGGGGAACCAGAATGTGGCCTTATGGAAGCGAAAAAGAGGCTATTACAGATGTATTGAGACTTTCTCGCGGCATGTCTTTCAAGAACTCCCTCGCAGGACTTAACCTCGGTGGAGGGAAAGCAGTGATTTTGGGAAATCCTCAATTGAAAAACGAGGCATTTTTAAGAAGGTTCGGAAGATTCATCGAGAGCCTTGGCGGCAGATACGTCACTGCTGAAGATGTGAACATGAACACAGCTGACATGGAGTACATCAGAATGGAAACCAAACACGTTGCCGGCCTTCCTCAGGTAAAAGGCGGAAGTGGGGATCCATCACCGGTGACTGCCTATGGAACCTACATGGGAATGAAAGCAGCTGCAAAAAAAGCATTCGGTTCTGATTCACTTCAAGGGAAAAAAATAGGGGTTCAGGGTGTCGGTCAAGTTGGAAAATACCTGATCGAATACCTGGTCAAAGAAGGAGCTGAAGTATTGGTCACTGATATTTTCGAAGAAAAATTAAGTCAAGTGGCGAAAGCTACCGGAGCAGTGGCTGTAGATCCTAATTTGATCTATGACCTGGAAATGGACATTTATGCACCTTGTGCACTTGGAGCCACGGTCAATGATGAAACTATTGACCGATTGAAATGTCGCGTAATTGCCGGTGCAGCAAATAATCAATTGAAAGATGAAGCTAAGCATGGCAAAATTTTGATGGAAAAAGGAATCATCTATGCTCCGGATTTCCTGATCAATGCCGGTGGAGTAATTAATGTAGGCGCTGAATACCTGGGTGATTACCACAAGGACATCGTTTACAAGCAAACTGAAAAAATCTACGATACTTGTTTAAGCATTCTTAACAAGGCTGAAAAGGAAAATATCCCAGCCCAACAGGCAGCGATAGAGGCTGCAAAAGCAAGAATTGAAGCATTGGGAAGAGTAAAACTTCCATTCTAATTCTTAATTAACACAATTCAAAACCACCGGATGAGCTTTTTCGGTGGTTTTTTTGTCTTTAGCCACATGGAATTAGCCCGTGCAAAATCCCTATATTTGCAATTCTTTCTCACGTTATGCTAAATAGAAGAATACTCAGGGTAAAGGCTTTTCAAAACCTGTATGCCTATGAGCAGTGCAAGGCATCCAATCACAACCTTGCCAAGGATTTCATTCGGGAATCCTTCTTGCCAGATCTCAATAGTATGGAAGTGCAGGACAAAGCCTCTCTCAACAGGGATGCAGAGGAAGCATTGATACTATTTGAGCAAAATATTGCTTCCAGAAAAATGCTGACAGCAACAGATGCAAAGCCAAAAATCAAGCAAGTGGTTTTGGCTGCTCTCAATCAATATCATAGTGCAAATGATAAAGATCACCAGTACATCTTGAAAAATATGGTAGCCTCCGCTGAGAGAATCCCTCAGCTTTACCTTCTTTCGATTGAGTTGCTTCAGGCTTTTGCTAAGCATGTTGAAAAAGAAATCGAGAAAAAGAAAAAAATGAGAGGCGAAGCACCAATAGCTTTTGCTAATGAATTGAACTTGGCAGAAAACAAGATTTTAAAGAATCTTAGAAATTCTGACGCTTATCGTTCAGCCATCATTCGAAATAATGTTCATTTAAATGATATAGAACTCGAAATCAAAGAATGGTTCAGAGATTATATCAAGCCTTCTGAAGAATATCAGGCATATCTTCAGATCAAGGAACCAACACTGGACCAGGATTTTGAATTGGTGGATGATTTGCTGAAAAAGATCATATTCAAAAATGATGTAATCCTGAATTTCTTCTCTGAAAAAGATTTGAATTGGACCGAGAACAAAGCAGTGGTTAGAAGCCTTGCTGCCAAAGTTTTGAAAAATGCAGCAAATCTTACCGAAGAAGATGACGAGCAACTCCCGGAGATTGCCATGAACTGGGATGAGGATAAGGAGTTTTTTGAAAATATCTTTAACTTCACAATTGCGAATGATGCTGCAAGCAAAGCTCTTATCTCTCAAAAGACCAAAAACTGGGATATTGAAAGGCTTGCATTTACAGACAAAGTGATTATTTCGATGGCGATCGCGGAAATGAAAAACTTTCCAAGTATCCCGGTGAAAGTGAGTATTAACGAGTATATCGACATCTCAAAAACCTACAGCACACCAAAAAGCAAACAATTTGTAAATGGTCTGCTGGACGTGATGGCGAAAGAGCTAATCGAAAGCGGAGAAATCCGTAAGAGCGGAAGAGGACTTTTGGACAATAAATAATAAAACTATGAGCAAGAGCAGTAATTCACTCATCGCCTTTATGGTAGGTGCTGGCGTAGGTGCCGCACTGGGAATACTTTTTGCCCCTGATACCGGAGCTAATACAAGAGATAAACTCTCATTCAAACTTTCTAAATACAAGAAAGAATTGGAAGAACTAATTGAAGATCTCGTAGAAGGAAAAGAAACGCATTTGAACGAAGCGAAAAACGAGGGAAAAAGAGTCATTTCCGAGGCAAAAAACAAAGCAGAAAATCTTTTGAATGATGTGAATAAATTAATTGATCAAATCAATCAAGGGAACAATTAAACTTCAGAAGGGGTTTAAAAATTGAATTCGGGCAATAAATTTGTCCGGTAAATTTCAAAGGCTTAGGCTATTTAATAAAGCAACTTAAAACCAATTAATACACATGAAAATCAATGTTTTGAGCGTAGCTGCACTTTCCCTGATGATAGCTTTAGGCACATCTTGCAGCCCTAAAAATGATCAGGAAGCAAAAATTCAGGCTCTTGAAGAAAAAATCGCTGCGTTGGAGACTCAGGGAACTGCAGTAACTCCGGTAAATGCACAAGCAACTCAACCTGCAGATCCAGCTTCATTGGGTCAATTTACCTTTCCAGAAATGGAGTATGATTTCGGGACAATCCCCGAAGGTCAGGTTGTTGAGCACCTATTCAAATTCACTAACGATGGTCAGGCTCCGCTTGTAATTTCAAACATTACAGCATCTTGCGGTTGTACAAGCCCTGATTGGACTAAAGCCCCGGTAAAACCAGGTGAAGAAGGATTTGTGAAAGTAGTATTTAACTCTACTGCAAAATCAGGATCTCAATCTCCAACTGTCAGCATCCAGGCTAACACCAATCCAACTGTAACTCGCCTGAGATTGAAAGGAACAGTTACTCCTAAAATGGCAGGAGCAGCGAATCCTGTAGGTCCAATCAAAAAATAAGCATGATCTCTACAATTTTGGCGCAAGCCTCCGCAGGCGGAGGAATTTTAGGACAGGTATTCCTTTTTGGTTCTATCATTTTGATCATGTACTTCTTCATGATCAGACCACAGCAGAAGAAACAAAAAGACACCAAAAAATTTATCGAAGAAATAAAGAAGGGTGATGATGTAGTGACTATTGGAGGTCTTCATGGCAAAGTAAGCAGCGTCGAAGGTGACGTTGTATTTCTGGAGCTTGACAGAGGCCTGAAAGTAAAAGTCGAAAAATCAGCCATCTCAGCAGATTTCACGAAAAAAACAACTCCAACCAAATAAGTTGAATTTTGACGGAAACAAAAAAATCCTCCCAATGGATTTCTCCTAAAAAACTCTCAAATCTAAAAGTGGTAGTCCTTTGCATTGCAGCGGCTACCACTTTTTGGATTTTAAATGCCCTCAATAAAGACGATTACTCAACGGTGGTAGATTATCCTGTCGAATTTGTATTCGACAGAGAAAACTTTATACCGATAGAAAAACTTCCTGAAACTATCCCGGTCGAAATCAAAGGAAACGGATGGGATTTACTTCAAAAGTATTTCAAATTAAATACCTCCCCCTATTCAATTGAACTTAGAAATCCCGCGGACAGTAAATATTTATTGACCTCTGATTTAAAACGCCCCCTTGGAGAATTTTTGAGTCCAACTCAATTGGTTTCAGTTTTGGACGATTCGATCACATACAAAATTGATGAAATCCAGATTAGGGAAATTCAGCCGATTCTGGATACCCTCAGCTTCTCGCTGGCAAAAAATTATAGAATCATCAACGAGATTAAATTCTCCCCCAATAAGCTTACTATAAAAGGACCAAGCTCAGTACTTAGCGACCTGGCAAAGGGTTATCCGCTTTCTTTAAAAGAAACAAGAATCGATAAAAACATTCAAAAAGAAGTAGAGGTAACTATCCCTTCCGAACTGAGTGAACTAATCAGTATTGAAGAAAAAACTATTGCCATCCAATTCGAGGTAATTGCATTTCTTGAAGGTAACAAACGATTAAAGCTGACAAAAATTAATTTCCCGAGGACCGTTACTTTGGAAGATGAGGAGGTATCGATGATGATGTATTATCTGGTCGATGAGCGAAAGGCCTCTCAGTTGAAAGACATGGAGTTTGAAGCAGTCTTAGATTATTCAAGGAGAAACCGGGAAGACAGCACCATTATAATCCAGGTGAAACCTATGCCTGATTATCTGGAGCAGGTTCGAGTTGAACCTCAAATTCTCAAATTGAAATATGAGTAAGCAAAGTCCACTGAAAGTTGGAATTACCGGTGGAATCGGCGCAGGTAAATCAGTTGTGGCAAAGATTTTTTCAATCCTGGGTATCCCAATTTATTCTGCCGACGATAGAGCAAAATTGCTGATGGCTCATGATTCAGATCTATCCAAATCAATAATAAAGGAATTTGGATCAGAATCTTATCTACCTGATGGATCAGTAAATCGGGCTTATTTGGCAACAACTGTTTTTGCAGATCCGGAAAAAGTCAAAAAAATCAACTCTTTGGTTCACCCGATAGTTGGCAAGGACTTTTTGAAATGGGCTGAATCTCAAAAAGCACCCTACGTTTTGAAAGAAGCTGCATTAATTTTTGAAACGGGTGGGCAGAAATCCCTGGACTTTGTGATCAATGTGAGTGCTCCATTGAAAATCAGAGTAGCCAGAATCCTTATGCGCGACCCATATCGAAGTGAGGAGCAAGTGAATCAAATAATTAATCAGCAGATCCCGGATGAGGAAAAAAATGAATTAGCTGATTTTGTAATCAAAAATTCAGATAACAAACTTTTGATCCCTCAGGTCCTGTCCATTCATGAGAAATTGCTAGAAAAATCTTGATTTCTTTTAATTACTAAAGCTTCTCAAATCAAGCAAAAATTTATTTTTCAACTCATTTTTTCATTTTATAAGACTTAATATTTACCGGATACTTTCAGTTTTAGGTCGTCACCACTATCTTAGACTTCTATACCCACCAGCCCGATGAAAGTTTACAATCCCAAAGAATGGTTGAGCGTTCTATTTTTCTTTCAGAAGTCAGATACCCTTTTTAAACTGGCACCACTTCTCGCTTTGATTTTTGCCTACTCGATTGGGGTCGCTTATTTTGAACTTGAATACTTGCATATCGGGAGTAATAGCTGGGTTCAGCATATCCCGGTCATGCATAGTTTACTGAGTTTTGTGATCTCTATGCTGTTGGTATTCAGGACAAACTCGGCCTATGATCGTTGGTGGGAAGGCAGAAAACTTTGGGGAAGCCTTGTAAATGCCAGCCGAAATCTTGCCTTGAAACTGAGTGCAATGCTTCCCATAGACGATTACGACAATCGCCTGTTCTTTAAATACAGCATCCCTTCTTATGCTTTTGGATTGAAAGACCACCTTCAGTTGGAGAATACTCAGTTTATGCTGGATGAAAATTACAATGTAGACATCACCAGCATAGATGTAGAAAAGCATGTCCCAAATCAGATCGCCCGATTGATCTTTTCCAAAGTGAACCAACTCTATCAAGATGGAAAAATCACAGGGGACCAATTGATCGTCTTGAATAATGAAGTGACTGCTTTCACGGATATCTGTGGAGCTTGTGAGCGGATCAAAAACACACCAATTCCATTTTCCTATGGATCATTTATCAAGAAATTCATCATGCTTTATGTGCTCACATTGCCAATGGGCTATGTCTTCAATATGGGCTATTATGCTGCACCTATTGTGGCCTTTATCTTTTATGTATTGGGAAGTTTGGAACTTGTTGCTGAAGAAATTGAGGAACCTTTTGGAAAAGATCCGAACGATCTTCCTATGGAAAAAATGGCATCATCAATCCGCAAGCATGTTTCTGAATTACTGTAAGGAAGTTAAAATCTGAGAAAAACCCGTTAAAGCTTTTTCTCAAACCAGCTTTTATTCACGATTTTCCACTTTCCGTCAATTTTCACCAGAGTCAAAAAATCGTAATAAAACACTCCCGGCCAATAGAGCTCTGTTTCTGCAACTGCAGTATTTCCCTGAACCCTGATGGAAACGATTTTATTGACAAAATCCTCAGGATTCCTGGGAGCTCCTTTTGCAGTTCCTTCTGCCCAGCTTTCAAAAGAGGTAATTGTGAAATTTTCTCCTCTATAGCCAATCAATCTTGCTTCTTGAATAAAAGCCTCTTCCAGTTTGACTTTATTTCTTTCCACCATCCCTTCAAAATAGAGTGTTACCGTTTTTGTGATTTCTGCCTTTTCATCCGATTGCTGTGCAAAGGAGATTTGAATAAGGGAAACCATCCCAATCAAGATAAACAGGCATTTTTTCATGTTGATAAGAATTTAAAGTCTGAAATTTTTACAGAAAAAAACCCGGTTGAAAACCGGGTCATTCCTTTTAAATTGATTCAAATCCAAGGTATTTGTGTAAGACTTTAGGTAGATTGATTCCATCCGGAGTCTGATTATTTTCAAGAATAGCAGCTACTATCCTTGGCAGGGCCAGTGCGCTTCCATTTAGGGAGTGAGCCAATTGTGTTTTTTTGTCATCACCCTTGAAACGAAGCTTAAGCCTGTTTGCCTGATAGGTTTCAAAATTACTGACCGAGCTCACTTCCAGCCATCTTTCCTGAGCTGCAGAGTACACTTCCATGTCATACGTCAAAGCAGAGGTAAAGCCCATATCTCCTCCGCAAAGTCTCAGGACGCGATAAGGCAATTCAAGCTTTTGGAGCAAGCCTTGAACATAGGCACTCATGCTTTCCAGTGTTTCGTAGGAATCATCCGGATGAGTGATTTGTACGATTTCCACCTTGTCAAACTGGTGCAGTCGATTCAGGCCTCGAACATGAGCTCCCCAACTTCCTGCTTCCCGACGGAAGCAAGGAGTATAGCCCACATTTTTGATGGGCAAGTTTTCCTCAGTCACTATCACATCGCGGTACAAATTGGTAATTGGGACCTCGGCAGTCGGGATCAGGTACAATTGATCTGCAGTAGCAAAATACATTTGACCTTCCTTATCGGGAAGTTGACCTGTTCCATAGCCTGAATCCTCATTGACCAAAATTGGTGGCTGGATCTCCGTGTAACCTGCCGCTAACGCTTCATCCAGGAAGAAATTGATCAAAGCCCGCTGTAGCCTTGCACCTTTCCCCTTATAAACAGGAAATCCTGCTCCGGTAATTTTGACTCCAAGGTCAAAGTCAATTATATCGTATTTCTTAATTAACTCCCAATGAGGCTGTTTTCCCGGGAAAAGTTCAGGGATCACTCCATTTTCAAGTATAATCTCGTTGTCTTCGGCAGATTTTCCGGCTGGAACTGAAGAGTGAGGGACGTTGGGAATTGTATAAAGCAGGGCTTTCAGATCATCTTCTGCTTTGGAGTTTTGATCTTCAAGTTCCTTAATCTGAATTTTAATTTGGGCGGTTCTTTCCCGGATTTCGCTTGCTTCGTCGCTCTTCCCTTCTTTCATCAAAGCACCTATTTGCTTGGAAATCGCATTGGATTCTGCCTGAATTTGATCCCGCTGGGTTTGGGTGGATTTTCTTAAGTCATCAATCTCCAAAGCCTGAGCTAAAATGGCTTGTGCATTTGGGAAATTGCGTTTTTGAAGTCCGGCAAGTACGCCTTCGTAGTTTTCTCTTATTTGGTTAACTAACAGCATGTGAAAATCGATGGAATTAAAGCTCCAAAGATACGCATGTTATCGAACAATGATGGATTTGCTGACAGTAGAGAACGGTCCTTCCAACTCTTTTCCGTCTGTCCGCTGTAATCGGACCTTCACCTGATAGTCACCTTTGGGCAAATTAGCTATTCGAATAGGTGCCATTTCCTTCACTTCATAAGAAAAATCATTGATTGCCACGCTGACCTTCAAGCCATCAAGTTTCATGTCACCTCCGACAACCAAAAAATCTATGATTACCTCGTTTCCATTTTCGAAGATTTGGCCATTCCTTGGATAATTGAGAGCCAAATAAGGCTCCGCTGAATACGGAAACGGTCTTGATTCTCCAACCTGGAAGTCCCGATCAACATAATTCCCAAAGTTTTTCAACGCCAATCCATCCGCATTTACCAAATAAGCAACGATCCGATAACTCCCTATCGTCAACTCTCTTTGGAAAATAGGAGAGCCAAATCCAACCGGATCACTTCCATTCAAAATATTGAAGAGTTTAAAATCTGGATTCCCTTCCAAATCATAAGGATAATTTTTGATATTGAACTCAAACGGGACCTTCCCCGGCTTGAATACCTGATTACCCAACGGAGTATACAGCTCGAGAATGGCATCCGGAATCTGAGATGAATCTGCGTATTGATGGAAAGTTACTTTGGGGAGTTCTCCATTTTGCGAAGGGGAATCACCAATTGAAATAACCTCTTCTTCGTTGAGACTCTTTTTATCCGTGCTACAGGAAAAAGTTAACAACCCTATAAAAACGATTAAACCGAGGATTTTATTCATACTGCAGGTAATTTGAGTTTAAAGATATTTAATTTTGAGAGGAAATAGGACCAATCAGTTTAACCCAAATGATAATGGAAATTTTATTCGATGAGATCCCCAGCCTTGATTTGGCTGAATTTACCTCCGGTACACCGGAACAAAAAGCTGCCTTCGTACAGAAACTTGGAGATGCTTACCAAAATATCGGATTCGTAGCCATCAAAAACCATGGCCTCTCCAAGGATCTTCAAGATAGATTATATAATTCTATCAAGTCTTTTTTTTCTCTGGCTGACGAAATCAAAACAGCCTACGAAAAGCCCGAAATTGGGTTCCAGCGTGGATATACCGGAAAAGGAAAAGAGCACGCAAAGGGGAGAAACACGGGAGATTTGAAAGAGTTTTATCATGTCGGCCAGGAGCTTTCCTATATTCCGGATTCAGATCCAATTAAATCTGAGTATCCTGAAAATCTTTGGCCATCAGAGATTGAACAATTCAAAAACGATGCAATCGAAGCTTACCAAACTTTAGAAAATGCAGGAAAGGCGATACTAAGAGCAATTGCAATTTCACTGGAGCTGCCGGAAGATTACTTCGAAGACAAGGTTGCCCATGGTAACTCAATTCTGAGACAGATTCATTATTTCCCGATCGAAAATCCGGATGCAGTGCCTGCAGATGCAGTAAGAGCGGCAGAGCATGGCGATATAAATCTGATTACCCTATTGATGGGAGCAAGTGCAGATGGACTTCAGGTGCTTCGGAAAGATGGAAAATGGATTCCAATCACAGCGCTCCCGGATCAATTGGTGGTAAACGTGGGTGATATGCTGGAGCGACTGACAAATAAAAAACTTAAATCAACCATCCATCGCGTCGTGAATCCTCCAAGAGAGAAGATGAATACGAGTCGATATTCGATTCCGTTCTTCATGCATCCTAGATCTGAAATGGATCTGACTTGTCTGGAAAACTGCATTGATGAGACTCATCCAAAGCAATTTGAAGATGTCACGGCAGGAGAATTCCTGGAGGAGAGACTTCGTGAACTTGGCCTCAGAAAATAAGGAATGTCTGTCAAAAAGGTACGATACTACCTTTTCCTGAAGGACATTCTTGCCCTTTCATTAACTGCATTTGGGGGCCCGCAAGCTTTTCTTGCGATGCTTCTGGAGCGGATGGTAAAAAAACGAAAATACATTTCTGAAGATGAACTCTGGGAGCTGAATGCACTATGCAACATGCTCCCGGGTCCAGCTTCTACTCAATTAATTTCCGCAATCGGATATAGAGTAGGCGGACCAAATTTGGCCTATCTGGCTTTGATTGTTTGGATCCTTCCTGCTACTCTGATCATGATTGGTGCAGCTATTCTGATTGATTTTTTACAGGAAAATACCCCCGGAGCACTCAATTTTGCAAAATTCATCCAGCCGATGGCCATCGGTTTTATCATTTTTGCTGCCCAAAAAACCATTGGAAAGATGGTTCAGAGCACAGAGGCGATGGTTTTGGTGTTGATCTCAACATTTGTTTCATTCTTCTACAGCTCACCTTATGTATTTCCGGTACTCTTGGTGATAGGTGGACTGAGCACATCCATCAAATACAAAAAGCAGCCAAAGCTGGAACAAGATGCACCTCTCAAGATACAGTGGTCCAACTTCTACCTTTGGGGAGGTGTCCTGATTTTAGCTGCAACCCTTGGTGCGGTTACTCAATATCAGCCTGTTAAGCTTTTCGAAAATTTCTATCGAAACGGAAGCTTGATCTTTGGAGGCGGACAAGTTCTGGTTCCCTACTTATATACCGAATTTGTAGACTTTAAACACTATTTGACTTCCGAGGAATTCCTGACAGGGTATGCAATTTCACAAGGTATCCCAGGCCCCACTTTCAGTATTTCTTCTTACGTGGGTGCTCTCTCTATGCGGGAATTTGGAACACCTGGATTTTTCATAGGCGGAATCATTGCTGCGGCCGGTATTTTTCTCCCCGGAATATTCCTGATTTTCTTTGTAATTCGATTTTGGGATGAACTGAAAAAATACCGTCCTGTCAGAGCTGCTTTGGAAGGAATAAATGCCGTGTCATGCGGGATGCTTATCGCTGCAGCTTACCTGCTTTTTGAGCCACTAGAGGCCAATGCACTGAATATAATTATTATTCTTGCCACTTATGCTCTCTTGCAATTCACTACTATTTCATCCCCGATCATCATTGCCGGAGGTGTCATTTTAGGGATTATGTACAACTACTTTTTTTTATAGAGAAGGTTTTATAAAACTCAAACCAAAATCGGGAACAAGTATATACTCAACTGCGTTTTAAAAATTAAATTCATTCCCTATATTTCATCCATGCAGGCCTACGAATTCATCAATAATCTTATTCCACCACTTAAACTCACCGATAAAACCGGTATGGCACTGGCTTGGATGGAAGAAATTCGTACCAACGTATTGCCGGTGGTAGATCAGGGAAAATTCCTGGGTTTAATTCGCGATGAATTAATTTTTGACCTCAATAATCCGGCAAAACTTATTTCGGAAGTAGAACTGGCAAATCCTTCTTGCTGGGTATATTCTGATAAGCATATTTACGATGTATTAAGGGTGGGTGCTGAGCAACATTCTAATTTGGTTGCTGTTCTTGACCGTGATAAAAATTTTATCGGAGTGGTAACAATGGAAGATTCTATTGCCGCTTTTGCAGACAGCCTCTCGATCCAATCACAAGGGAGCGTGCTGATCATGTCTTTGAATATGACCGATTATAGTTTGGCAGAAATTGCAAGAATTATAGAGTCTGAAAACACAAAGGTTTTGAGTTCCTTCATTACGAGTGATCCACTCGATGATTCCAAAATAAAGCTGACTTTAAAACTCGACAAACCTGAACTCAGACATATCAAGGCTACATTGGAACGATTTGGCTTTAAGATTTTGGATCATTATCAGGAGGAATCAGGAGTAAGTGGCGAGGAAGATAGAATCGGAAACTTGTTACGATTTTTAGATATTTGAGGCATGAAGGTAGCCCTGCATGGCCTTTCGTTAAAAGCGGAATTTTTTATCTATATCCAGGTTTTGTTCTCAGAACTGGAAAAGCATCAAATCGAAATATTTGTCACGGAAGAGTTTGACCGACAACTCAAGATGAGTGGCAATAAGTCGCTGCATTATCGGGTTTTGGAAAGTCGTAAAGAAATCAAATCCATGGATTTCATGATTTCTATTGGTGGTGATGGAACCTTATTGGATGCAGTTTGTGTAGTTGGCGATTTAGAAATCCCCATTCTTGGATTGAATACAGGGAGACTTGGTTTTTTGGCCACTGTCGCAAAGGAAAACATTGAAGAAGCTATCAAAAATCTCGCATTGGGAAACTACCAAATCGAATCGAGAAGCCTCATTGCCCTTCATTGCAAGCGCAGATTATTCAACGGGATCAATTTCGGATTGAACGAATTCACTATCCATAAAAGAGACACTTCGTCAATGATCACGGTTCATACGTATATCGATGGAAAATACCTGAATAGTTATTGGGCTGATGGATTGATTGTGTCCACCCCAACAGGCTCTACAGGATATTCTTTAAGTTGCGGAGGTCCTTTGATTACACCCGGAGCAAAAAATCTTGTGATTACACCGGTAAGTCCACATAATCTTAATGTAAGACCAATAATCGTTTCAGACGAGAGCGAGATTAGCTTTGAAATAGAAGGGAGATCAGAGAAGTTTCTCATTTCACTCGATTCACGATCCACTTCAATTTCTTCAGATTTGAAGTTATCAGTCAAAAAGGCACCCTTTTGTGCAAAATTGGTGAAATTACCGCACTATCATTTCTTCGATACCCTTAGACAAAAGCTTAACTGGGGGCTGGATATGAGAAATTGATTTGCCCGATAATTAAGTAAATTTGCTGCCCATAAGCTTAACAATTATTAACCCCGTAAATACGAGGAAGCGTTTTTTAAACGTTAGGTACTTTATAACTTGCATCGTCTTGAAAAAGGTCAATTTTCAGATTTTCAGTCACTTATTAGTTTTGCTTGTACTTTTCATCGGATTCAATTCTGAGTCAAGAGCGCAGAAATACGAAATCGGAGGCGGACTCGGGTTAGCAACCTACACCGGGGACATTATCAGAAAAATAGACCTGGGCCAAATAGGGCCCCAAGTCACGTTCTTTGGCAAGAGAAATTTTGACAATGTGTGGACTCTTAGGGTGAGCCTGAGTTCTGCAATTTTAAATGCAGATGATGAAATCAATCCTATAGATAAATCTGCTCAAATCAGAGATGCCCAATTTAAGGGAGGAATCATTGAAGGAGCTGGGGTGATGGAATTCAACTTTCTCGATTTCTTGAGAAACGATTCCGAGTTCCGCTTTTCTCCTTATGCATTTTTCGGTTTAGGGTTCACTTATATGACTTTCAAAGGGAGAAATACTGCCACAAGAAATGAGTCTGCTGATTATTATGATCTTTTTTCACCAGTAATCCCTTTTGGAGGAGGTGTTAAATATCGATTAAATGATCGATGGACTCTTGCTGCAGAGTTAGGGTTCCGACCAACGATGACCGACTATATGGATAAAATTGACAGTCAGGATCCTCCGCTTCCGAGATTTTACGATGCGGCCAATCCAGATCAGCCTTATGGCGTCAATTATGGCAATCCAAATGATAAAGATTGGTATTACTTTTTGGGCCTTACTTTAAGCTATACATTTGCCAGTACGCAATGCTATGCCTATTAATTAATTGAATCTTAGGGTTAATTATTGGAAAAGAAATAGCATTTTTGTACCTCCAAAAAAGTGAGGTATTCGGAAAATACTGGAATGAAGGACGCATTAGACCGAGAAAGAATCCCCCGACATATTGCAATTATCATGGACGGCAATGGCCGATGGGCCAAGAAGAAAGGCGCCATGAGAATATTTGGTCACAGACATGCTATTCAGGCTGTTAAAGACGCCATCGAAGGTGCTGAAAACCTCGGAGTGGAATTCCTGACCCTGTTTTCCTTTTCTACGGAAAACTGGTCCAGGCCACAAGAAGAAGTCAACGCACTCATGGAACTACTTGTGAAAACAATCACAGATGAAGTTCCTATGATGATGAAAAATAACATTCGGCTCCAAAGCATAGGTGACATAGACAGCCTTCCAAAGTCTGCATACGATAAATTAGCAGAAGCGAAAAACACCACCTCCAAAAACACAGGTCTCACCGTGATCCTGGCGCTTAGCTATAGTGGTCAGTGGGAACTCACCCAAGCTGCCCGACACATTGCTCAAAAAGTCTCAGAAGGAAAATTGAAGCTGGAAGACATCACCCAACAAGTGATGGCCGACCATCTGGAAACTCGCGGAATTCCTGATCCTGAATTAATGATCAGAACAAGCGGAGAATACAGACTAAGCAATTTTCTACTTTGGCAACTGGCCTATACAGAGCTTTATTTTACGCCTGTACTCTGGCCAGATTTTAGAAGAGAGCACCTGATTGCCGCAATCCTCGATTTCCAAAAAAGGGAAAGAAGATTCGGAATGACAGGTGAGCAAGTTAAATCTTAAGTAATTCATGAAAAAAAGTTTACTGGTTCTGTTTTGTCTTGTATTGGCAAGCTCATCTATGGCTCAAGTTCGATTGGGCCAAAGTCGCTATGCCAATGCAAAGCCTATAGATATTATGGAGTTGAATTACTCCAAACCACAGAAGTATAGAATTGCCGAAATTAAAGCAGTCGGACTGACCACTCTTGACGAAATCGCAATTCTTTCCCTATCGGGACTTAAGGTAGATGACGTGATTGAAGTACCCGGAGATGCAATCTCAAATGCGCTTAAAAAACTTTGGAAACAAGGAATTATCGGCGATGTTAAAGTACTGGTTACTAAGGTTGAGGGCGATGACATTTATCTTCTTTTGGATTTGACCGAGCGTCCCAGATTCTCCAGAGTAGAATTTTCCGGGATCAGCAAAACTCAGGAAAGCGAGCTAAAGGAGAAGGTAAATATTAGGGGACGTGTAGTACGTGACGATGTATTGAATACCGCCAAAAGAAATATTGAGAAGTATTACCTGGATAAAGGTTTTCTCAATACGGATGTTAAAATCATTCAGGAGCGTGATACGACCATTCCAAACAGTGTGAAGCTGAGGTTTGAAGTAGATCCAAAAACAAAAGTTAAAATCAATGAAATCAAAGTTTTTGGAAACGAAGAAATCTCAGATTACGCAGTAAAAAGTAAACTGAAGAAAACTCATGAATATCCACGGGTCAGCATCTTTAAAGATCTTTACTCAAGAGCAACAGATGCTACTGCTGAAGACTGGAAAAACACAATCTTCTACACCGATTCAGCTTCCGAAGAAGATGTCAAAACCTATATCAATAAAAATTTCAAATTAAACTTCTTTGCAGGATCCAAATTCATTCCTAAGGAATACAGGAATGATAAAGACCTGGTGATCGATTATTACAACAGTCAAGGATATCGCGATGCCGAAATTTTGGATGATTCTATTTACACTTTTGCAGAAGACAAAATAAACATTGATCTCTCCTTAGTAGAAGGTCAGAAATATTATTACAGAAATATCACATTTACCGGCAATTTCATTCACCCGAATGAGATTTTGCAAGCAAAACTTGGCATCAAAAAAGGAGATGTCTATGACAAAGAGAAATTAGATAAACGACTTAATTATGATCCTCAAAAGGGTGATGACGTAAGTTCACTTTATCAGGATGATGGATATTTGTTTTTCAGTATTGATCCTGTGGAAGTAAATGTTTCGGGCGATTCAATCGATCTGGAAATGAGGATTTTTGAAGGACCTCAGGTTACCGTAAATAGTGTCAGCATCAAAGGAAACGAAAGAACATCTGATCACGTGGTGATGCGCGAAATCCGAATCCTTCCGGGTCAAAAATTCAACCGTGCTCTTTTGGTAAGAACCATCCGGGAATTGTCAACTTTGGGATATTTCGATCCGGAGAAAATCAATCCTGATTTGCGGCCAAACTTTGAAGCAGCGACAGTAGACATCACTTTTGAACTTGAAGAAAGACCCAATGACCAAATCGAATTGTCTGGTGGATGGGGTGGATTCTATGGTTTCGTAGGTACAGTCGGACTAGTTTTCAACAACTTCTCACTCAAAAATATTGGAGATTTCGACAAATGGGATCCGCTTCCAGTTGGTGACGGACAAAAACTTTCTCTCCGTATCCAGGCTAATGGACAATCCTTCCAAAATTACTCTCTCTCTCTTACTGAGCCTTGGTTTGGAGGTAAAAAACCAAATGCACTAAGCTTCTCATTCAACCATTCGATACAACGTCAGGTTGATTATTACAATCAGTCCAACTTTGGCAATGAACTCGGTTTCTTCAAGATCACAGGTGTGACTTTAGGATTGGCCAAGCGTGTGACGTGGCCTGATGATTATTTCAGCGTAAGCAATGCCTTGCAATTCCAGATTTATGAGTTCAATCAGTATGGAACTTCATTCGGATTAAGCTATCCAACCGGTACTTCAAATAGTATTGCATTTAAAAATACAATCGCACGAAATAACGTCGATAACCCTATTTTCCCCCGTCTTGGATCCAACATCGTTTTAGCAACATCCTTTACACCTCCATATACTGCTTTAAATCCAAACATCACCGAAGAGTCAACAGATCAGGAAAAGTACAAATGGCTGGAATATCACAAATGGATGTTTGATGCCTCGATTTATACTCCAATCTTTGGCTCATCCAAGTGGGTGGCAAGCGCGAGAGCCCATATGGGCTTCCTGGGATCGTATGGAAATAAAATCGGAATTATTCCATTGGAAAGATTTGTCATGGGTGGAGATGGAATGTCTTTCAACAACTTCGCTCTTGGCCAGGAAATCATTGGATTGAGAGGATATGAAAACCAATCCATCACACCTGGAAAGGCAACGAGAGGAACTGCAAATCCGGATCCATACGGAGGAGTTGTCTACAACAAATACGTGATGGAAGTCAGATTCCTGGTATCTCCCAATCCATCTGCGACAATCTTCTTGTTAGGTTTTGCAGAGGCGGGAAACAACTGGGGGACCTATCAGGATTTCAACCCTTATGATCTTTACAAATCAGCTGGTTTTGGAGCAAGAATCTTTATGCCTGCATTTGGTTTGCTGGGTGTGGATTGGGGTTATGGATTTGATACTGTACCAGGGACAACGGAACCAAGTGGCACACAATTCCACTTCACCATTGGTCAACAGTTCAGGTAATCTTGAAATCAGGATGGGAATTAGTTAATTTATGCAAAATTGAAAATCTCAAAAGGAGATTTCATTAAGCCCCTGAAACTTCCAGATAGCCATGAATAAATCACTGAAAATTGTATTTTTGCTCCTCATAATGCTTCAGGCAATGCCTGTGGCGGCTCAGAAGTTTGGATATATTGATTCAGAGTTTATTCTCAACAAGCATCCAGACTATAAAATTATACAGCAGGAGCTGTTAACACTGAGTAGTGAGTGGAAGAAAGAGGCACAAAATTTGGATAAAGAGATCAAAGAACTCTACGTACTTCTAAAAGCAGAAGAAGTTTTGCTCACTGAAGAGATGTACAAGCAAAGGCTGGCAGCGATCAAATTGAAAGAAAAAGAATCCCAAGAGTTCAACAGCCGTATATTCGGAATTGACGGTCAGTATTTCCAAAAGCAAGCGGAATTACTTCAGCCTCTCCAATCAAAAATCTACGATGCAATAGAAAGGGTTTCAAGAAAAAATAACCTGGCAATGTTATTTGACAAAGCCTCGGTACCTACGGGTATCATTTACACAGATCCAAGACATGATTATTCAGAGTTTGTTTTGGAAGAATTAGGAATAGAAGACAACAATTAAATACAAACTCATAATGATGAAAGTAAAAGTTATCCTTTCTGCAATTGCGTTGCTTTGCGTAGGATTCGCAGCTCAGGCTCAGGAAATTAAAATTGGCTACACTAATGTGGAACTCATCATGGATATGATGCCAGAAATGGAGCAAATCGGTGCTGATATCCAGGATTATCAGACCCAGCTACAAACTAATATCCAAACAAAAGCTGCTGATTTTCAGAAGCAGGTTCAAACTTATCAGGCAGCTGCAGCTACCATGACCGAAGAAGCAAGAGCGGCAAAAGAAGGTGAACTTACCAAACTGCAAGGCGATCTTCAAAAGTATGAGCAAGATGCACAAACCAGCTACCAGAGAAAACTTCAGGAGCTTTTAGAGCCTGTTCAGACTAAAGTAATCAATGCTATCAATGCAGTGGCAGCTGAAAACAACTACACTCATATCTTCGCTGAGACTGCAGGTCAATCACCAATTCTGCTTTACACAAAAGAAGAAGATAAATTCACTGAGTTGGTTTTGACTAAACTCGGAATTCCAATTCCAACTCCTCCGGCAGTAGTGAAATAATTTCAGCAAATAGAATTTAAAACCGGTTTAACGACCGGTTTTTTTTATTTTCGGATATGCCAAAGAAGAATCTGAAAGACCAGATCAGCCAAAGCCAGGAACCAATTCTGGTAGATTTTTATGCCGATTGGTGTGGGCCATGTCAAACGATGAATCCGATTATCCAAACCGTATTAACCGAACTGGAAGGAAAGGTTAAGCTTCTAAAGGTAAACGTCGATAAGCATCCCCAACTTTCTCAGCAATTTGGTGTCAGGTCTATTCCCCATTATATCCTTTTCAAGAGAGGCAAAATCCTTTGGAGAAAAGGAGGGCTCATGACCAAGAAAGATCTTCTTCAAAACCTGAAAGGTTTTGCATAAAAAAAGCTCCCGATTTAGGAGCTTTCAATTTATACAAAGTATTTCAACCTGATCACTTCCTGCTCCGAAAGGAACCTGTAATGACCTCGCTTCAGATCCTTTTTATCGAGACCGGCATACATCACCCGATCGAGTGCGGTCACCTCATAGCCAAGGTGCGCAAACAGTCTTCTGACAATTCTATTTCTGCCAATGTGAATTTCAAGTCCAATGATGGTACGATCTTTAGAAAGTACCTGCATATCATCAACAGTTACAGGGCCATCCTCAAGAGTAATTCCTTCACGAATTGCCTCTTCATGTTTTTGAGTAATTGGGTTGTCCAGGGTAACCTGATAAATCTTTTTTACCTGGTTTGATGGATGTGAAAGTTTAGCAGCAAGTTCTCCGTCATTAGTAAATAGAAGTAAGCCAGTCGTATTTCTGTCCAATCTTCCTACCGGGAAAATTCTCTCTTCGCAGGCATTATTCACCAAACTCATCACGGTCTTCCGCTCCATCGGATCTTCGGTAGTCGTGATAAAATCCTTCGGCTTATTTAATAACACATAAACAGGTTTTTCAGGATTGATCTTCTTACCCTGATAAACTACTCGATCTGTTCTCTTTACTTTCAATCCAAGTTCAGTAGTGACCTCACCATTTACAGTGATCAAGCCTTTTGCTATCAATTGATCGGCTTCTCTTCTGCCACAAATACCAGAATTGGAAATGTATTTATTCAATCGGAATGTACCATCCTCTTCTTTTCCCTTTGCTTTTTTGGCTGGCAGGGCATCAAAGTTATAGTCAGGTCTTTCCAGGTTTTCTTCAGTTGGGCGGAATCTGCTTTTTCCAAATCCTTGCTTCTGAGCAGGTTTAGGTTCCGAAAAACCTTCCTTTTTTGGTTCAAAAACTGGTTTCTGATCACGACCCCGACCTTTGTAGACCATTCCCTTTCCTCCTTCATTGGAGTACGGTGCATCTGACTTTACTTCTCTTTTTGCAGGCCTGTCAAAGTCAAAATCGTCTCCGCTTCCGGGTTTTTTGCTTGAAGAATCGTCTCTTTTTGGTCGATTGGAATAGGAAGAATCATCCGTTCTTTTGGAGGCATATGGCTTTTTTGCAAATCTGCCGTCATCCTTCTTTTCAAATTTCTTTCCCTCGGAATCATCTCTTCTTGGGCGATCTGAAGAAGAAGAACTTTCGTCTCTGCTACCTGACGAAGGGTTTTTATCAAATATACCTTCTCCCCTTCTTTCAAAGTTCTTACTTCCGGATTCGTTTCTTGTCGGACGGTTTGAAGAAGAACGCTCATCTCTGTTGTCAGAAGATGGCTTTTTATCAAATATTCCTTCCCCCTTTTTTTCGAAATTCTTACTTCCAAACTCATCTCTTTTTGGACGGTCCGAAGGAGAATCTCTTTCGGGTCTGGTTCCAAAAGCATTTTTCTTTTCGAAACTTCCTCCGTCTCTTTTCTCAAATTTCTTTCCTTCGCTGCCATCTTTCTTGGGACGATCATAGGAAGAAAATCTATCCGGCTTACTTCCGAAGGAAGGCTTTTTGGCAAAACCTGATTGATCTTTTGGTGGGAATTTCTTTGCAGAGAAATCATCTCTTCTAGGGCGCTCTGAAGATGAATCATCTTCTCTTTTGGTGAAGAATTGCTTCTTACCGAAAGTGCCTCCTTTTTTATCTTCGAACTTTTTTGGTCCGAAGGTTTCTCCTTTTGGACGGTCAGATGAATCTGAATATCTTCCTCTGCCATCACCTGAAGAAGGCTTTTTGTCAAATCGATTGTCGCCTTCTGATTTGAATTTGCTTCCAAATTTCTTTTCGCCAAAAGACCCTTTGAAATCAGGCTTTTTGCCAAAAGAAGGTTTGGAGAATGAGTCATCCTTTTTTCCGAAGGATTTTTTACCAGCGCCAGGCTTGTCAGATCTGAAGTCTTTGCCCTTTTCGCCGGAATTGGATTTGCCCTGGTAGCTGCTTTTGCCAGTGGACTTGGAGGAATCAGAATCTTTTCGACCCTCCTTAAAAAATGGTTTGTTTGAATTGTTTCTTTTCATAGAGTTGCAGCATCACTGCTGTATTGAAGTTGAGAAAATTAAGCGCTTGGTTTTCAAACGCTTAATCGGGCTGCAAAGATACGGGCAAAGTGGGGATTTACTTCTATGGCCCTCAAAAATATTTCCTTGCCTGCTTATGGTTTGTTTTTGTAATAATATTCTGTCGCCTTTCTCACTGAGCCTTCGGAAAGCAATAATTCATGGGCCGTTTTTTCATCCAATCCAGTCGCTTCCATGATCATTTTCGTTCCCCTCTGGATAAGTTTTGCATTTGACAGTTGCATGTCCACCATTTTATTCCCTTTTACACGACCAAGTTTGATCATCACGGTGGTAGAAATCATATTCAAAACCAGCTTTTGGGCCGTTCCTGCTTTCATCCGGGTGCTACCAGTGACAAACTCAGGACCCACCACTACCTCAATAGCGAAGTCAACGCTTGAGGCTAGCAGTGATTGGGGATTACAAACAATGCAACCTGTTAATAAACCATTGGCTTTGGCAGTATTTACTCCCCCGATGACATAGGGAGTCGAACCAGATGCAGCGATTCCGATGACTGTATCATCTTCATTAAAGCCATAAGCAAGAATGTCTTTCCAGGCCTGTTCCGCATCATCCTCAGCATTTTCAACCGCTTTGCGAATTGCAGAATCTCCTCCGGCAATCAATCCCAAAATCCAATCAGGAGGAACTCCAAAAGTGGGGGGACACTCTGAAGCATCCAAAACTCCTAGCCTTCCGCTGGTCCCGGCACCAATGTATATCAACCTTCCGCCTCTTTCCATCCGAGGAACGATTTGGCCAACCAAAGCTGAAATGGCAGGAATAACTTCTTTTACTGCAGCCGGAACCTTATGATCCTCTGCATTGATGTTTTGAAGCAATTCGGAAATTCCCATTTCCTCCAGATTATCATAATGTGAGCTGCTTTCAGTTACTTTCATGTGTTTATAATTGATTTTTATTTGCCACCTGGAATCTCGCAAGAAGGGTAATCATTCCTTCGGGTGACGTCTTCGTCATCCTCGATTTCATATGATTATAATTTGATTTTAAGGGCCATATAGCCAGTCCCGATCTTTTTTCGGGAGAATCTCGCATGTCCCATAATCATTCCAGTTTGTGTTACTTCCGTCAAGCTTGATTTCATAGGATTTCTTGATGATAAAGCGTTAGTCCTGCAATCGGACTTTCGATGATCAGATTAGTTTGGATATGTGAATCAAGAGCAGCTTTCCGAAGGATATCGCTGTTGTAATAGGCGATCGAACCCACAAAATTCACCTGCTTTTCCTGGTAGTTTTTGTACTTGACCACATACTTTTTGAAAAAGTCCTGGAAGGAATTGTAGAAAAGCATGTAGCAATAAGGATTAGACTTATGCTCCGTGATAAAGCGGCAGAAACTCGCCATATATCTGTTTGGAAACGGCTGGCGATAGACATGATCCTGAATCGTGGGAGCATCCAATTGAAATCTTTTAATAAGTTCCTCTTTGATTTCAAGGGGCATCTCGTCATGGATGAAATCACTCAACAGCTTACGGCCAATATATCCTCCTCCTCCCTCGTCCCCCAAAATAAAACCAGGAGCCGGACGAGTATCTATGATTGACTTGCCGTCATAATCACAGCTATTTGAACCGGTACCCAAAATACATGCGATTCCTGCCTGGTGACCACATGTAGCATGAGCCGCTGCGGAAAGATCATGATCCACGTTGATTTTTGCCTTTGGAAAAATGCTGCGCAAGGCAGACCTGACTTCTTCTTTTCTCTTTTCGGCAGAGCAACCAGCTCCATAGTAATATATTTCTTCAATTTCACTTTCCAGATTGACCAGGAAATCATGCCGCATCTGAATCGCCATTTCTTCTGAGGTTTGGTAATAAGGATTAAACCCTACGCCCCTGTGCTGGCTGATTCGGCCATCTTTGTGAATTACTCTCCAATCTGTTTTACTGGAGCCACTGTCTGCGATTAAAATCATTTTATTCTAACTTCCCGATGGGCAAAAATTTTTCAAATACTTTTTCTGTATGGGGAGCATCTGGTAACTCCTCAGTCAAATCCTGACCTGCCCAGTGCTCATAATGCATCCCTTTTTTCCATAATCTCGAACCGGAAACATCATAAATAACTCCCTGATATGCCACCCAAATTTCCGGTTTATCCTGACCATTTCGAAGTGCAAGCTGTTGCCGGGTGTACACTTTCATCAATACAATTTGATTTGTGCATTGATCCAGCGCTCAGGGATTTCTCCCTTTTGTGCCATCTGATAATCTGCATAACTACAGGGAACCGTACTTACTCTGTCGAACTTATCTGTCTCATTATGCGGAATTTCCATCCACCATTTTCCGCTTCTTTTACTCTTGTAGAAAACCAAAGTATTAGGCTTGGTATCCAATGAAACCGTGTACTTGGTGTAATCACTGCTCTTAAATGATAAGCTGTCTTTTCTCGAGTAGAATCCTTCGATAAAATACCAAATCATCACAGCCACCACTTTGGCAGTTTTATTCTGAGAATCGTCGTAATATGGCTCGTAACCATATATCCCGATCGAGCTGAGTTTTTCATTCATCCCCGCAAACCAACAAATCTGACAAGCCTCCTCAGCTGTCAATCCGAAAGGCTGAGCGTCCAAGCATCCAGGTGCATCTGTTGACTGAATTGCGCATAAGTCAAAACTCAACAAGTCAGAATTACGAATTAACGGCTCGATTTCTTTGAAATCTGACCTTACTTTACCCAGTCTTACATGATCAAAATACAGTTTCTCAACCACATTGATCAGGGTAGGATCAACCAAAAAGCTTTGATAAGCTAAATGTGCATACGTAAACAGGAAATTTGGCTGATGGAGGATGATCTCCTGGGTATGTTGGTCAGCCATCAGTCCCTCCTCTTCCATGTCCAATTTGGCATCAACAGTCAGAAGACTTACCAGCTTTTTCATCTTTTGATATGACAAATACTGGCCATAATCAAGATCATGGGTCCCTCCGAAATAAATGGGTAAGATCTGATGCTTCATCAGATACTCTCCAACTTGTTGAATCCGCTGATACGTTTCAGCGAGCGTATCGCCTGAAATAAGGTCTCCAAGATCCGCTACCCTGTAAGAACCAAATCCTTTTTTGAGTTCGTAAAGTTTTTCCCTGATTTCCGAACTTCCACGTTCTACACTTTCTGTTTTTTTAACACCACGGGTTTCCTTCAACCCCACCAAAGCAATCTGGACTCCTTTCAGGTCGGGAAATTCTTCCCCATAAAAATGAAGCTGTCGAAAGAGAGAGTTTTCTGAATATTTTTTCTGCCAAAGGAATTCTGCAACCGGGTCAAAAAAGGCTTGGATGTTCATAAAGGGTGAGGTGTAAAGTAAAAATAATCAAAAATGGTCCCCAAATCACCATTGAATTGCCCCCCAAAGGAGTAAATGAAAAAAAAACCTGATTCAATTTCAGGTTAAGTTAGAAAATCAAATTGTTGTAGAAGAATTGGTTGAAAAAGCTCAATCCCATAAAAAGAAAAATCCCGCCGAAGCGGGATTTAAATTCTTTATCCTCCGAAATCGTCAAATCGAATGTTTTCCTGAGGAATCCCCATATCATCCAGCAACTTAAGAACTGCCGCATTCATCAAAGGAGGACCGCAAAGGTAATATTCAACCTCATCTGGCTCCGGGTGATTTTTGAGATAGTTTTCAAAAAGAACCTGGTGAATGAATCCTACATAACCATCAGCTTCCTTGTCATCAAGAGACTTTTTGATTTTCCAGTTGTCCTCAGGAAGAGGCTCTGATAAACCAATATTGAATTGGAAATTTGGAAAGTCTTTTTCGATTGCCCTGAATTGAGGAGTATAGAAAAGCTCCTTTTTAGAACGTCCACCGTACCAATAAGAAACTTTTCTATGAGTTTTCTCAGTGTGGAATAAATGGAAAATATGAGATCTCAAAGGAGCCATACCTGCTCCACCACCGATGTAGATCATCTCTCTTTCAGTAGGGTTGATATGGAATTCACCATAAGGACCCGAAATAGTTACTTTATCACCAGGCTTTCTTGAGAAAACATAGGAGGAACAAACTCCTGGATTGACATCCATCCACTTGTTATTTGCTCTGTCCCAAGGTGGAGTAGCGATACGAATGGTCAACATGACAATATTTCCTTCGGCAGGATGGTTAGCCATGGAATATGCCCGGAACAATTCTTCGTCATTCTTCATGACCAAATTCCACAAGCCAAACTTATCCCAATCACTCTTGTAAACATCAGCAGGGTGTCCCAAATCAGGATGCGGCGTGATGTCCATGTCTTTGAAATTCACTTTGATCACAGGCACATCCACCTGAATATACCCTCCTGATTCAAAATGAAGGGTCTCTCCTTCAGGAAGCTTAACTTTAAATTCTTTGATGAAAGTGGAAACATTATAGTTAGAAACCACTTCACATTCCCACTTCTTAATGCCAAAAATCTCTTCAGGAACACGGATTTTCATATCCTGCTTCACTTTTACCTGGCAAGCCAAACGCACATGACCTTGTTGTTCGGCACGGCTAAGATGTCCAATTTCAGTTGGCAGAACTTCTCCTCCACCTTCCTCAACGACACATTTACACATAGCACAAGTACCACCTCCACCGCAAGCGGAAGGAAGGAAAATTTTCTGACCACCCAGAGTTGATAATAAGCTAGTCCCGGCAGCTGCCACGACCGGATTTGCTTCATCTCCGTTGATGATAATCTTAACATCTCCTGAGGACACAAGCTTTGACTGAGCGTACAAGAGAATAAATACCAGTAGCAAAATGATGACCGTGAATGCTACAATGGATGTAATAATTACAGAACCCATGAAATATTGGTTTTACTTTTCGTATGGATTGAACCCGATTTGGGAACACAAATATATTTAATAATCATAAACACAGGCTATACAGCACTTCAAATTTGGCCTTAATAAAGCGTCTTTTTGGTGAGATAACTGATTAATTGTTCAGGAGGTTTAAAAGACTGGTCAATCTGGTTTTCAACTGTCTTCTGTCGATGATGAAATCAAGAAATCCGTGTTCCAATACAAACTCAGAACTCTGAAAACCTTTGGGTAAATCTTTCCCTATTGTCTCTCTGATAACTCTGGGGCCTGCAAATCCTATCAATGCGCCTGGTTCGGCTATGTTGAAATCCCCCAACATGGCATATGAGGCTGTCACACCACCAGTAGTCGGATCGGTCAGAAGGGAAATGTAGGGAATTCCTGCGTGGTCCAACAACGCAAGTTTAGCGGAAGTCTTCGCCATTTGCATCAGGGAAAATCCGGCTTCCATCATTCTGGCTCCACCTGATTTAGAGATCATCAGGAATGGAATTTTATTTTTTAGAGAATGATCAATAGCTCTGGCGATTTTCTCACCTACAACGGAGCCCATTGATCCGCCAATAAAATTGAAATCCATACAAGCCACGACAATGTCAAGTCCATTCATTTTACCAACAGCAGACCTTACAGCATCATTGAGTTCTGCTTTAACAATCGTCGCTTCAATTCTCGATGAATAAGGCTTGGTGTCAACAAACTTCAAGGGATCGCCAGATTTCATATCCTTGTCAAGCTCCTTGAATTTATTGTTATCGAATAAAATCTCGAAGTATTCCTTTGAGCCTATTTTCACGTGAAAATCATCATCAGGACACACGTAGGCGTTATTTTTCAGCTCACGGGTATGGATTATATTTCCATTCGGAGTTTTAAACCAAAGGCCATCAGGAGCATCTTTCTTCTCAGCAGTTGAGGTTTTGATGCCTTTATCTGTTCTTTTAAACCAAGCCATATTGAGTTTTTAGATTTTTTGACGCGTCAAAGGACACAAATTTAGACCTTATATCCATTAAATAAAACCAGCTGTCAATTCCTGGGAACAATCCCTCGAAGTCATTTGAGAACTGATGGAAAAATCAGGAGTTTAATTTTTTGCGTTTGAAAAAGGGGATTATCCTTTTAGCAACCCACCCGGTTTTTGAAGTTTCTAATTAATTTCCAATTCAAATTCATCCACTAGGGCAAACACTTCGTCAAGACTATAGATCCTCTCATTACTTGTAAGAGTAAAATCCAACAATGCCGGCAAAGGAAGGACTCCTCCATCTTTCCCAATCATTGGCCATTTAGGAGGAGCTGAAAGCCAGTTACCTTCAGAATCTTTCATATGACTTCTGTCAGAAATAAAAGAGTTGAGGTAATCATTTGCATCAATCGTCTTGAAACCCGGAAGATCGCTTTCTTTCCAATTTTCATTACTTAGAAAGGTTTTTTCCAAATATTCTCTCCCTGATAGCGGAACAGGCAAAGTCGAATCAAAATCATAAATCAGACTTGAATCCTCATTGGAAGCGAACAAAATCACATGATAATTCCACCATACGAATTCATCTCCATTGATAGATTTTTGAAATCTGAATTGGCAATTTCTAATGCTGTTAGAAACTATAAAAACCTTTTTTGAAAAATTTGCCAATTCAGGATTTTGGCAAAGGTGCCATATATTTTCTTCGCAAAAATTTGCCGAGTACTTGAATTCTTTAATTTCCATTTGTCGCTACAAAGGTAGCATAGTTCCCTACCAAAGAATTCAACTCGCTGTTAATTGTTTATGAGATTTAACGCCCGTCAAGAGCGCAAATTTTGAGGCCATTCCAACTCCAACTATTTGTTTTGAGGAGAATTTGAACAACCTCATCATTCCAATTTAATGACCAATACTAATTCTTTGCCTTTCATTGAATCAGTTTTCCCAAGAGATCTATTTACTTTATATTGAAAAGATTCTGAAAACCCACTTAAGAATCTGACATTTTACCAATTGCCCAAATAACATACCATGAGTCTAGCTGTACTTCTTCTTATTTCAGGCATTATCCTCCTCTTTGCCTATCGAATCTATGGCACATATGTCTACAAGAAATTTGGCTTGAATGATGATAAACCCGCTCCTTCCCATGAGTTCCAGGATGGGATTGACTATGAGCCAAGCAAGCCGATAGTAGTTCTGGGTCACCATTTTGCATCAATTGCCGGTGCAGGCCCTATCGTGGGTCCTATCATTGCAGTGACTTTTGGATGGATTCCGGCAGTTATTTGGATTCTTGCCGGAGGAATCTTTTTTGGTGCAGTCCATGATTTGGGAAGTATGGCTGCCTCTCTTCGTACCGAAGGAAAATCTATCGGAGTAATAATTCGGAATTTGATTGGAATAAGAGGAAAGCAGCTATTTATCTTATTTAGTTTTTCCACTCTTATTCTGGTCATAGGGGTATTTTCAGACATAATCGCAAAGACATTTGTTGCCAATCCTGGGGTAGCTTCTGCATCCATTTCTTTCATTTTTTTGGCAATTGCCTTTGGATGGGCTAACAAAATAGTCGGCGACAAAAAAGTACCCTTCTTGATTCTCACTGCGATTGGAATAATCCTCATGTACTTCTTTGTCTATCTGGGGATGAAAGTACCTTTTGACATGAGTTATGAATTCTGGATACTGGCACTTTTGGGATATGCATTTCTTGCCTCTGTAACACCAGTAAGCTTTTTGCTCCAACCCAGAGATTACCTAAATAGTTACCTGCTTTACGGGATGATCATTGCTGCAGTCTTAGGTGTGATGGTAGCCAATCCGGAAATTAAAATGAGCAATGAAGTTCATATAAGTGATGAGAATCTGGGATATGTATTTCCTGTATTATTTGTCACCATCGCCTGTGGCGCAATCAGTGGGTTTCATTCTTTGGTGGCTTCAGGCACCACATCAAAGCAATTGGATAAAGTAAGTGATGCAAAAGTCGTGGGATTCGGAGGAATGCTCATTGAATCCTTTTTGGCAATTATCTCTGTTGGTGCAGTAATCGTATTAAGCCGCTCGGAATATATCGATCGACTGGGAACAGATGGTCCGGTGTCCTTATTTTCAACCGGAATTGGCGGGATGATTTCTACGTTGGGAATTCCCGAGCAATTTGCAGTTGGATTCGTGGCCCTGACTGTTTCTGCTTTTGCCTTGACCACCTTGGACACTTGCACCCGATTGGCAAGATTTACCCTTCAGGAATATTTCGAAGATATGCCTCAGCCTGCAGCCCAATTCGTGGCTAAAAACAGATACATCTCAACGACTTTGGTTGTAATCCTATCCATCCTTTTACTGGCTTCAGGTGAATTCAGCACCCTCTGGCCAATCTTCGGATCTGCAAATCAGTTACTGGCAGCTTTGGCCCTGTTGACAATTGCAGTCTGGCTCATCAAGAAAAAAATAAACGCTTTATTCGTGACCATTCCGATGTTCTTCATGTTCACGGTCACCCTCGCATCGTTGGGATTATTTGCATGGAAGAACTTTCAAGACGAAGTTTATGTGCTTTCTCTGATAGCAAGTTTACTTTTTGTTCTTGCTATTTCATTGATGGTCCTCGCCTCACAAAGCCTGAAAAAGAATGTAAAGTCCCCGGTCAAGGTTTGAAAAAACAGCCCCGGTCACTTTAGAATGAAGGACCGGGGTTGAATACTCATTAAAACCCTATGATTATTTAATTTTTTTCTTCTTTTGAAAAAGTGAATGGTACTGGAAAATACTAATTGTGTTTTTCAGTATCAGGTCTGAACTTCCTCCAACTGTGCCAGAATTCCTGATAGGCTTTTACCCGTATTAAATCAGGACGAGAAGGTTCCAGCGATTTCCCTGTAAATAAATAGGCTGCGGAATCCAGATATAGAGTATCCCCGGTCCAGTGGTCCGATTTAGACTCTTCCGGAAGTTGAAGTGCTACAAAACTTTGGGAATCTTTACTCATCAGGAGAATGAGTTCTTTGTTCCCGACCCGATCACGGATTGATTTTTCTTTTTTGAGCTGATTCCAATCGTAGGCTTTGGATTGGCCATCAACTTCGATTCCGACTACCCAGGATTTTTCATTCCAGGAAAAAGGATCCGTACCCGTGAGTTTACTTTCGCTTTTACCTTTTTCAAATTTGCCCAGAGAATCATATTTCGAAATGAAATTTGGATCTGGGGCCATTATTTTCCCTTTCGGGAAAGCTTCAAAAAACTCCGCCGCACTAAGCTGCATGGATTCCATTTCCAGAAGTTTTTGCCCTTTCAATACCCCGGTTACTGCTTCACCTGTAGCTTGCTGCCACCAGCTCCCCGTCCCCAGATCTTCAAACATGGCATTAAAGTGATCCATACCAACCAACCGAAATTGCTCCGGCTTTCCATTGATAAAGGGAGAAAAAACTCTTCCGGTTCGGCAAACAGAGCAATAGGTGACCATCACCGGATCCCTGGCCAAAGTGTCTCTTACCTGATGATGATACACAATGTAGCGAACCGGGTAAGCTTTGGCTTCTCCTTGTTTTGTAATGGCAATGACCAGGAGGCTGTCATTTTCTTTGAAAGATTCTCTGTCCAGAAAACTAAGCTGCTTGGGTTCTTTGAAAAGCACATCAGCTGCCATCCTGAAATTGAACAGGTAGGTCAAACCCAAGGCAGCTGAAAGTGAAGCAATAGTAAGCCATTTGGGAATGATTTTCCAGGCAGAAAACAATCCGGCCAAAATCATCAGCCAGAAAATCCCCCTGAAAAAGAATCGAAATTGGTGAAGAAAATAAGCGAGGTCCAGAGTATTCCAAACTTGGCTTCCCGGAAAAGGCATGATGAGGTAAACCTTGAAAAACTCAAACAAACAAAGTCCGAGAATACCGGTAAAGAATATTTTTTTCATAATCGCGGAAAAGAAAAGCCAGGCTCAGTTAGATTCCTGAGCTCTGAGTGCTTTTCAATTTAATAATGTGATTAATCTACCTGATCTTTTTTGGCTCTTGTCACTGAATATGCACCAACATTCTTTCCCTGACTCAATCCAATCTCTGCGTCAAAGCGGTAGTGAATCCCTCCATAAACACGAGACATCGCTGCTTCTTCAGCCCACTTTTTATATTGAGTGGCTTCAGCGGGAAAGAAATGCGATAAAACCTCAGCGGCAGCAGCAGAGAATGTGCTGTGCCCGGAAGTGTAGGCCGGAAAATTGGGGGTTCCAAGAATTGTCTTGAAGCCAGGAATTGACTGAATCGGCCTTGGATAGTGGTAATAATATTTCGCATCCCAACAACTGATCCCAGCATCAACAATAGCCATATTCATGTAAGCGAAAACTCTTGCCGTGCGAACAGGGCTCAATCGATTTTTCACTACCGTTTCTTTTGCAAAACGGTTCCAATGTCCGGGAGGCGTGTAAGAATTGAGACCGTCGTTCCAGAAATTAGCCACTCTTCGTTGCTCAGTTGTCATGTTATTAGCATAACGCTTTAATTCTTCTGCATTTTCCTTAAATTCTTCTGAGCCAGGAGCCGGTGGAGCTATGGGTCTGACCTCTTCCACCGTAGGAACATTCCACATTTTCACTCTTCCAAAAAGAGGGGTCAATCCTACCGGCCGCTGAGGAGTTTCCTGATTTTCCCATGACCATCCAAACCGAGCAATTGCAGCGTTTTTAATGGAATCAGATTTGACTTTATTAGTCTGAGCATTTTTCATCCCGTCAGTCGAAGCACGGGCCAAAGCTTTTTTTGCCGCCTGGGTTCCGATTAGTTTTCCTGCTTCGACGTCGCTGCTCACATTGATCCCGGCAATTACCAGGGATTCCAGATGCTCATCCGCCATTTTTGCCAAGAACTCTTTTTCCAATGGAAACATAGCCGTCAGAATATCTCTTGATGAAATCGCGACCACTGCTCCATCTGAAGGATACGAATTCAGACCATTTGATTCATAGGCGGATTTGATTTGTGGATCGAGTTCATACGGAGCGGGACGACCATATTTCTCCTTGTAATGCCAAGCCATAATCAATCCATCGTATTGAGCAACGCTCAGGTATGCCAACATCCGGCTGGTGTAAGGAGGATGTGAATAGGGGAAAAGTGGATATTGATCCGGCTTGGTGGGATCAGGTGCCGGATAGGTACCATCAGCATTGGGGGCCGGAATGAGGTTGTATTTTGTGGACAGTTCCAGTGCTATTTCATTCCAACGAAGCAATGGATTATTCGTCCAGTAGCTTACAGCCTCTTTTTGGGCAGGAGTAGCACCAGCAATTTTTGCTTTAGCATCCTGCAGTTCCTGATTGAGCGAAGGAGATCCTACCGCTGAAGGCTGAGGAATTGTTACCTCTTCATTGCTTGCAAACAAAATCAGGTTCCATTCACCTGCATCTTGATCCAGCTCTGCAAATTCATAACCGTTATATTCCAACTCGGTGGGCAATTCTTCCATACAGGAATAGCTCAATGCTCCGAGAGAGATTACGGCAACTAGATATCGTACTTGTATTTTCATAGTAATTCAGATTTAGAAGGCATTAAACTGATAGGTTAATCCCAAGCCATAGCCTGAAAATTGCCCCATGTTTCTGCCGGAAAACATGTGATTGTAATAGGCTAAAACACCCAAGCCTTTCACGCTTTTTAAATAGTATTGAGCAAAACCTTCCACCCGATCAAAGTTAACTTTGTTCGTTGGCTGAGGAGAGTTGTAAATCCGGATATCATCTCCAGTAGCACAACGAAGGGAAGTCAGGCTGGCTTCTACACGAAGACGTTTCTGGAAAAACCAGGAGCCTAAAGACGCTTGCGCCTGAAGTGCATCGGGCACATCCATAGTTGAAGTGTAGTAGGCGTTATCTTCGTAATAAAAATCTCTTTCAGCCTCTGTAGCACCACGGAGAAGGTATGCTCCGGAAATTCTGAGGTAAGGCCCCTTGTCCAATTCGTACATTCCAATGGCTCTTAACCCAAGTTCATTGGCTCCGAAACCCAAACTAAAAGGCAGGTAATCTGACAGATAATTGGAAGCCGGTGTACTGAAACTCAGGTTGGAAAAGACCTTAAGTTTTCCCTTACCCATGGTATGATCAACCAGTTGAGCTTTCAGCGAAACACTAAAATCCTGGAGACCTTCTGCTCCGGCCATTTGTCCTCCACTTGCCGAAGTTTTTACATAAGGAAGACTGACTATAACGTTTATTTTGTCAGTAATCCCACCTACGATCATCGGCATGATCATTTTACGGTTAAAAGTGCCGACGTTTTGATTCGTTCGGAGGTAAGCACCCTCCCAGTATTTTTCCCAATTGGCATCTTCATAGACTACAGCGACACAGATTTCACCTTTCGGCATCATCAGTCCGTCTAGAGGAGTCTGGGCAATTGTAAGTATAGATATACCCATGCCCACCAATAGAAGGCTTAGGAATTTAAGTTTTATGTTCATTTGAAATTTTTTAAAAGACCGATCCCTTGAATCCCTTCTTTTCGAAGCAATTCAAATTCAGGAAATAGCTTTGAATAGCGTCAAAGCTTCACCTTTGGAGAATTGTTAAGTTGAAGGGGATTGATCAAACATACTGCATACAACAGAAGAAAATCTTCCACAATCAGTAAGTAAAATCAAGAAAATAGTGGAATCAAGCCTCTTGGGGAGGGGGCGAATCAAGTTGAAAAAAAGGACTCATGTAAGTTGAAAAAATAAACCCAATCTTATCTTCAATAGCTAAAGCCACAGGCTTTTCAAGGGAATATACTTCCGGTTGGATGTAATCCTTGATAAAGGTCTTGGCTATTGCTTTACCGTTTTGGTCTTGGGGAATCTCGTCCTCTGTCAAAGAAGAAATCCACTTTTTCACAGTATTATCTAACACTCCACGAGCGGTATCCGCAACGTAAACTAATTGGAGCGTGTCGTTTTGATATCGTTGCTTGATTGCCCGAAAGTATTTTCCATCCTTTTCAAATCGTGTATTGGTAGGTTGGAAGTCATCCTGGTTACTCATATAAGGCGCCGATAAAGGAATCTCTAAAAGTCTTTCCTCCAAATCACCTTGAGCCACCCCATAGATCTGATCCGCCCACTGATTTTCTAAATGATAATCAAAAGAAAAATAGAAAGCATAGTAGCCAAAATGGTAGATGGCAAAACAAGCTAAGAGCAATATGGCGAGCGCTTTCTTCAAGTTAATTTATAAGAGGTTGAAAAATAAGTCATTTTATGACCAAAATCATAATTCCGTTTACTTTATTTAAAAAATTCAGGAATTGACAAAAGAACTTCCCTATAAAAAGTCGATGATTAGCTCCAAAATCAAAATAAATGCCGTCAAAATAAGGGAAACAAGTCCATAAATTTGGATCACTTTGAACCGATTGAATCGGTCCAAAAACCACAAAACCAAAACTGGTTTGAATAATCCGGCAATCAGACAAAAAAGGCTAAGTCCCAAAAGAATCTGAAAAAACAATTGCAAAGCTATTAGCATGGTATAAAACTAAAAAAAGGAACAGCCAGGCTGTTCCTTTTTTCTTTATAAATCTGAAATTAAGATTTCTTACGCTTAATTTCTTTCATTTCGTAACCTTCAATTGTGTCACCGATTTCGATGTTGTTGAAGTTTTTGATAGAAATACCGCACTCGTATCCTGCTTTCACTTCTGCCACATCGTCTTTGAATCGCTTCAATTGATCGACATCGCCGTCATGAATCACGATTCCGTCCCGGATAACTCGGATCTTATTCTTACGAGTAACAAATCCATCTGTCACGTAGCTACCTGCAACGGTACCAACTTTCGTGATTTTAAATACCTCACGAACCTGGATATTACCTGTGATGATTTCTTCAAATTCAGGCTCAAGCATCCCCTCGATTGCATCTTTGATTTGGTTAATCGCATCATAGATGATGGAGTAGTGTCTGATTTCAATCTCTTCCTGTTCTGCAAGTTTCTTCGCATTAGCAGATGGTCTCACCTGGAATCCAATGATAATCGCATCAGAAGCAGAAGCAAGCAATACATCAGATTCAGAGATTTGACCAACACCCTTATGGATGATAGATACTTTCACTGCATCTTTAGAAAGCTTCAACAATGAATCAGAAAGTGCTTCAACTGAACCATCCACGTCACCTTTGATGATAATGTTAAGTTCTTTGAAACTACCAATCGCCAATCGACGACCGATTTCATCCAAGGTAATATGC
Source organism: Algoriphagus sp. (assembly GCA_029945945.1). Taxonomy (GTDB): domain Bacteria; phylum Bacteroidota; class Bacteroidia; order Cytophagales; family Cyclobacteriaceae; genus Algoriphagus. Next base: position 599,816 of record JAQSDM010000012.1, read on the forward strand.
TTCTTGGTTCGAATACTTTGTTCTCTCTGGATTTGCTCCCTTGAGTTGGCAATCTCTCTTGCTTCTCTCTCAGTATCGTAAACTTTGATCAAATCACCAGCCTGAGGAGCACCACTTAGTCCCAACACCTGAACAGGTGTAGAGGGTCCTGCTTCTTTCAGTTTTTTACCTTTGTGATCAAACATCGCTTTGACACGTCCATAATGTTTACCCGCAAGAATGATGTCTCCAACTTTCAATGTTCCAGTCTGAACCATAATCGTAGATACATAACCACGGCCCTTATCTAGAGATGCTTCGACTACTGTTCCCGCAGCGTTTTTATTGGGATTTGCTTTCAATTCAAGGATTTCCGCCTCAAGGAGGACTTTTTCCAAAAGCTCATCTATTCCTTGTCCTGTTTTCGCCGAGATATCCTGAGATTGGTATTTACCGCCCCAGTCTTCCACAAGGAGATTCATGCTGGCAAGCTCTTCCTTGATTTTTTCAGGCCTTGCATTAGCCTTATCCACTTTGTTAATTGCGAAAATCATCGGTACCCCACCAAGTTGAGCATGATTGATCGCTTCTTTGGTTTGAGGCATGATGCTATCATCAGCAGCAATCACGATGATCGCAATATCTGTGATTTTAGCTCCCCTTGCTCTCATCGCGGTAAACGCTTCGTGACCAGGAGTATCCAGGAATGCAATTTTATGCCCTGTCTTAGTCATTACATCATATGCACCGATGTGCTGGGTGATACCACCTGCTTCTCCGGCAGTAACTTTTGCTGTCCTTATGTAATCCAGCAAGGAAGTTTTACCATGATCGACGTGACCCATGATGGTTACGATCGGTGCTCTTTCTATCAAATCTTCAACGGCATCTGGCGCATCCGGAACAATATCATCTTCGATTGACTTGGTGAATTCAACTTCATATCCAAACTCATCTGCAATGATTGTGATCGCTTCAGCATCTAATCTCTGGTTGATCGAGACGAACATTCCCAAAGACATACAGGTAGAAATTACCTGATTGACAGAAACATCCAGCAAGGCTGCAAGATCGTTGGCTGAGATAAACTCAGTTACCTTAAGGATTTTAGTATCCTCTCCTTCGATTTCGGTATCCCGATCTCTTTCAGTTTTTTTATCTCTTCTGGTTTTGCCTTTACCACCTCCCGATTTTGATCCTCCACTCTGAAGTCTGGCAAGCGTTTGCTTGATCTGATCCTGAATTTCTTTCTGAGTAGGTTCAGCTTTAATAATTCTATTTTGAGCTGGTCGAGGCTGGTTTCCACCAGCAGGTCTTTGACCTCCACCTTGTCCTTGGGTACCTGGAGCTTGTCCCGGCCTTGGTTGAGCCAGTCGAGGAGGACCAGAAGAAGCTGGAGGTGTACCTGGTTTATCTATACGCTTTCGGGGACGCTTTTTATCTCTTCCTTTTTCATCGGAAGATGCAACAGGTCCGCCTTTCTTTTTAGATCTATCTACAGGAAGTTCAATTTTACCCAGGACTGTTAGTCCTTTCAGAGAATCGGCTTTTGCAGAAATCAGTTGATTTTCTACTGGTGCTACCACCTCTACCGGCTTCGGAGCCTCTGGCTTCACTTGAGGAGCTGGCGGAGCTTGAGGTACCGGAGGTTTAACTTGTGGTTTTTGTGGGGACGAAGCCGCTGGTCTTTGCTCAGGTCTTGGATGTTGAGGCCTTGATTCGGCTGGTTTTTGCTGATTAGGGTGCTGCGGTCTCTGACCTTGGTGTTGATTCTGGGCAGGTCTTGGTTGCTGATGCCTGGGTGCAGGGGCCGGTGCAGGTTTTTTGCTAAGATCAATTTTACCCAATACTTTAATCCCCTCAAGTTTTGGGGATTCAGAAGATACTTTTTCAGGTTCCGGTGTCGGCGCCGGAACTGGTGCAGGTGCAGGCACAGGAGTTGGCGGTGGAGTTGGGGCAGGAGTTGCAACAACTGGTACCGGCTCAGGCTTAGGCTCTGTTTTTACTTGAGGAGCGGGCTCGGGAGCTTTTTCTTGCTTTGGCACTTCCGGCTCGAGGGAAATAGGCTCATGGCGCTTCCCTATTGAGAGGTGGGAAGCCTCTTCCTTCTCGAGGGCAGAAGATTTGAATTCCTTCTCAAGCATGGCAACTTGCTCCATACTGATCTTGGAATTCGGATTATTCTCCACCTCAAAGCCTTTTTTGGCCATTGACTCCACGATGGTTGCCGTCCCCACGTTGAGTTTTCTGGCTATTTGGCCTAATCGTATCATTTTATCTTCTGACATAAGCAAAAACCTCTTTCGAAATCTTAAGTAAAATTAGGGTAATTATCGGGGGTATTCTCCCGATTTATTGATCAAATTCTTGTCTGAGTATTCTGAATATCTCATCTATTGTCTCTTCCTCCAGCTCAGTTCTGCGAGTAAGATCCTCTTTGGTCAGACTCAATACGCTTTTAGCTGTGTCCAGACCTGTTTTTTTCAATTCATCTATGATCCACTTGTCAATCTCATCAGAGAATTCATTCAGATCCACATCCTCCTCTTCGTTTTCGTTAAGCTCTCTGAAAACATCGATTTCATAACCCACCAATTTACTGGCCAATTTAATGTTGAAGCCACCTTTTCCGATTGCCAGGGAAACCTGGTCAGGTTTCAGAAAGACAGAAATTCTCTTGGTTTCTTTATTAACTACAATGGAGGAAACTTTTGCAGGGCTAAGTGCTCTGGACACATACAATTCCAGATTGTCTGTGAAATTGATTACGTCAATGTTTTCGTTCTGTAATTCACGAACTACTGCGTGAATTCTGGAACCTTTCATTCCGACGCAGGCACCTACCGGATCGATTCTATCATCATAGGACTCTACTGCAACTTTTGCTCTTTCCCCAGGCTCTCTTACAATCTTCACGATCGTAATCAATCCGTCGTAAACCTCAGGCACTTCGTTTTCGAAAAGTCTTTCAAGAAATACCGGAGAAGTTCTGGACAATATGATTTTTGGATTACCATTCATCATATCAACCCGATGGACGATTGCCTTTACTGAATCTCCTTTTCTGAACCGATCTTTAGAGATTTGCTCAATTTTTGGCAAAATTAGCTCATTTCCTTCACTGTCCATCAAAAGGATTTCCCTTCCAAGAATCTGATAAACTTCAGCACTTACAATTTCGCCTACTTGCTCCTCATATTTATTATAAAGGATATCTTTTTCAAGATCTTTTATTCTTTGAATCAAGGTTTGACGAGCCATTTGCACCGCTCTTCTTCCAAACTCTTCTAATTCTATCTTTTCGTAAACTTCCTCTCCTACCTCGAAATCCGGCTCAATCTTTTGAGCTTCAGACAAACTGATTTTATCAAAATCCCAGATATCTTCAGAATTGTCGTCTACGATTTCCCTGATTCGGAAAATCTCAAGGTCACCCTTATCCGCGTTGATGGTCACATCGAAGTTTTCGTCTGTTTCGAACTTCTTGCGAATCATCGCTCTGAACACATCTTCCAAGATACGGATCATGGTAGGGCGATCCACATTTTTAGATCTCGCAAACTCTGCGAAGGATTCTATTAAGACTTTGGCATCCATTTGAGTTATTTAAAAGATACTTGTACAACTGATTTCTTCACTTCTTCAAAAGGAATCGTTAATTCCTCTTCTGTGGCTTTTTTGCCTTTTTCTTTTCTTTTAACCAGCATTTTAATACCGGCATCATCCACTTCAAGTAATTTTCCCACGACCTCTTTGTCAGCAGAGAGGTTCACCTTGAGTTCTCTTCCGATATTCTTCAAATATTGCCTCTCGCTACTAAGAGGATAATCTATTCCTGGCGAAGACACCTCAATGTTGTAAGCCTCGGGCATAATTTCCTTTTCTTCCAGTTCTCCAGAAACTAATCTGCTTATTCTGGCGCACGTTTGAATGGTCACACCCTCATCAGAATCTATTAATAGATTTAATAGTGTTTTACCGCTTTTTTCAACCATCTTCACCTCCACGATGAAGTGGTTTTCATCCGGAAGATGCTTCTCAACAATCTCTTCGATAGTACGTTTCAATTCAGACATAGTATGTATAATGAAAGAGGGGACGTGGTGTCCCCTCAGAAACTTTTCGAATACGCGACAAAGGTAAAATAATTTTACAGTAAAAACAATCAGGGCTGAGTCTCAAGCCACTTAGAAATCATCAGATTTTTTTTGGAACAAACAATTTGGCAAAAACTAATTATTCCGGATTGCTTAATTCCAATCCTTTTCAAAAAATATCGGGTTTCCCTCCGATTTCTCCCATTAAGATAATAATTTTGCCGACCCTCGTTTAATATGAGTGCACGGCATAGTATATTAAACTCTCAACTCCAGTACAGGCAAACCAATCAAGAAAAATGGGATTATTTGATTTTTTCTCAAGTGATATAGCAATCGATCTAGGTACAGCAAATACACTAATCATTCACAAGGACAAAATCGTAGTAGACGAACCGTCCATCATTGCAATCGACAAAACCAACAACCGAGTGCTGGCAGTTGGTCGCGAAGCAATGAACATGCACGAGAAAACTCACGAAAATATTAAGACAATTCGACCTTTGAAAGATGGCGTAATTGCAGATTTCTACGCAGCGGAGCAAATGATCCGTGGGTTGATTAAAATGATTCCCGGTCAGAAAAAAGGCTTGTTTCCGCAATCACACCGAATGGTGATTTGTATCCCTTCCGGAATTACAGAAGTAGAAAAAAGAGCCGTTCGTGACTCAGCTGAACACGCAGGAGCGAAGGAAGTTTACATGATTTATGAACCAATTGCAGCTGCAATTGGTATAGGAATAGACATCGAAAAGCCGATGGGATCCATGATCGTGGACATCGGGGGCGGTACAACTGAAATCGCTTTGATTGCCCTTTCAGGAATTGTTGCAGATCAGTCAATCCGTGTGGCAGGTGATACGTTCACTAAAGATATTCTGGATTACATGCGTCGCCAGCATAACTTACTCATCGGAGAAAGATCTGCCGAGAAGGTTAAAATTGCCATTGGCTCGGCATTAACTGAGCTTGACGATGCTCCGGATGATTATGAAATCCGAGGTAGAGATTTAATGACAGGTATTCCAAAAGTTATCAAGGTTTCTTATTCAGAAATTGCATTTGCATTGGATAAATCAGTTTCCAAAATAGAAGAAGCGGTATTGAAAGCATTGGAAATCGCTCCTCCGGAACTCTCTGCAGATATCTATGACAACGGAATTCATCTCACCGGAGGTGGTGCATTGTTGAAAGGACTTGACAAAAGATTACATCAAAAAACAAAGTTGCCGATTCATATCGCAGAAGATCCTCTGAGAGCTGTGGTAAGAGGCACTGGAACTGCACTTAAAAATATACAGAACTTCCGTACCGTATTGATGACTTAAAACCTGAATGCTACGCATCCTTCAATTTCTTTACAGTCTAAGGTCTTTTCTATTATTTGTTTTGCTGGAAGTATTGGCAATCGGATTAATTGTCTCCAATAATTCTCCTCAGGGTGCCGCGTTTTTCAATAGTTCAAATGCTGTAATAGGAACTGTTCTCAAAACACGCTCCGATATTTTGGATTTCTTTTCATTTGCTCAGGCAAATGAAACGCTTATTCTAGAAAACGCGCTCTTGTTAGAGCAGATTAAAGCTCTGAAGCAGGAACCAGACAGTTTGCCTATTCCATTGGATTCAGCTTTCGAAGCTCAATTCCAATTCACTGGAGCAAGGGTGATCAGCAATTCATTGCGATTTGCTCAAAATCACCTGACTCTGAACAAAGGCTCTAAAGACGGTATCAAGCCAGGAATGGGAATCTTTAATCAGGACGGTATAGTCGGGCGTGTAAAATCGGTTTCCGAAAATTATGCTGTAGCCATTTCACTTTTGAATACAGGATTGTTGGTTTCTTCGAAGATTAAGTCGACAGAGAATTTTGGTTCAGTCAACTGGGATGGAATAAACTCCAAACAAGCAAAAATGCTCTACGTGCCAAGACACGTCAAAGCACAGGCGGGAGATACGATCGTCACATCAGGATATAATGCAGTATTTCCGGAGGGAATTCGTATAGGAGTTATTTCGGTTGTTAATCCTGCTTCTGATCCAAATTACCTGGATATTCTGATAGACCTAAGTACCGATTTTAGCAGAGTAAATTATGTGTACCTCGTAGAAAACACTCAAATCGTTGAACTTGACTCACTTCATAAAAAATCTGAGGTAGTAAATGAATTTTAAAAATTTTATCACCCATACCTTACTCCTTTTATTACTCGCTCTGATTCAGATTATATTTCTTAAGAATCTGGCACTTTTTGGTGTGGCTTTTTGCTTTTTGTATCTGCTCGGAATTTTGAATTTACCGATACCAATTTCCCATGTTCCTTTGATTTTGTTAAGTTTTGGATTGGGCCTTGCCGTGGATGTTTTCTATGATACAATTGGAATCCATGCGGCTTCCGCTTCACTGATGGGTTTTCTAAGACCGTATTGGTTAAAGGCGATTAGCCCGACCGGTGGCTATGATGATTCGGCTAAACCAAACCTTCCGGAAATGGGAATTGGCTGGTACATCAGTTATTCACTTCCCATGATTTTTGCTTTTTCATTGGTCTTTTTCACAGCCGATCAATGGGGCACAGGAGGCTTTTTTGGAGTCCTTAACAAAAGTATATTGTCCTCGATTTTTACAGTCGTTTTGGCTATAATTGTACAACTACTGTTCTTCAAACGCAGGAGGGAAATAAGATGAACGACCAGCGACCTGTAGTCATTATCATCTTCATTTTCCTGGTTGGTTTGGTTCTATTGACCAAGCTATTTTTAATCCAGGTGGTAGATGACAGCTTTATTAAAAAAGCCGAACGCAATGCTATTCAAAGAGTAGTAGATCATCCTTATCGGGGATTGGTGTATGACCGAACCGGGAAATTGCTGGTTTACAATAACCCGATTTTTGATTTGATGCTTGTACCAAAAGAATTCCAGGTTGGTGACACGACTCGATTCCTGGAAATTTTTGACATCACCAAAGAGCAACTCATCGAATCTTACACGGCTGCCCGAAAGTATTCTTATGTGAAACCGTCTCCGCTGATCAAGCAAATCTCAACAACCGATTTTGCGAGGATTCAGGATTACCTGATTGATTATCCGGGGCTTTTTATCATGACCAGAGCAGTGAGATCATACCCGCTTCCAATAGCTTCTCATGCAATGGGATATATCGGTGAAATCAATGCCGGACAACTGGAACGCGATACCGCAAAATACTACGTTCAGGGGGATTATGTAGGTCTAAGCGGAATGGAGCGATTCTATGAGAAAGAGTTGCGGGGCAAAAAAGGCGTTAAATATAAAATGGTCAACGTTCGCGGAGTTGACAAAGGATCATTCAAAGATGGCGAGTATGACACTGCCTCAGTAGCGGGAAGTAATATTACTTCCACGATTCACTTGGAACTTCAGCGGTATGGCGAAATGCTCATGAATGGTAAACGCGGTTCAGTGGTGGCTATCGAACCAAAAACCGGAGAAATCCTGGCAATGATCTCCGCACCGTATTATGACCCGAACAGCCTCACAGGAGCTGATTTCAGTAAAAATTACAGGGCCTTGAATGGAGATGAAAGCAAGCCGCTCTTCAATCGCCCGATCATGGCTACTTATCCTCCCGGTTCAATTTTTAAAATTGTTCAAAGCTTAATCGGCCTTCAGGATGGAATCCTTACACCCGAGACAACTTTTGCTTGTAATAAATCATTGGTTGCCTGTCATAATCACCCTTCTCCATCCGATCTTTTTGGAGCAATTCGAAATTCGTGTAATCCTTATTTTCACCAGGCATACAGACAAATCATAAACAGGGAGATCTCAAGCAATACTTTTGAGGATACTAAAATCGGTCTGAATGACTGGAGAGAAAAAGTGCTGAAGTTTGGACTGGGAAGCCCTCTGGGTGTGGATATGACCAATGAAAAAGGAGGATCGATTCCTTCAAGTAAACTTTACGATAAAGTTTACGGTGAAGGTCACTGGAAATATTCAACTATTTACTCTCTTTCAATCGGACAGGGAGAAATGTTGGTCACGCCCCTCCAAATGGCAAATCTTGCAGCTATTTTTGCGAACAAAGGATACTATTTTACACCCCATTTGGTTAAATCAATCGAGGGAGATCCGAATCAAATCCCTGTGCAATACCGAACCAAACATAGCGTAGGAATAGATGCACATCATTTTGATTTGATTCAAAATGCCATGGCTGAAGCTCTTTATGGAACAGCCAATCGGGCAGTTATCCAGGATTTAGTAATTGCCGGAAAAACCGGAACTGCTCAAAATCCACACGGAGAAGACCACTCAGTGTTTGTTGCATTCGCACCAAAAGACAATCCTACCATTGCCATTGCAGTTTATGTTGAAAACGCAGGCTGGGGAGGAAGAGCAGCCGCTAGTACAGCATCGCTCATGATCGAAAAATACATCAGAGGGGAAATTTCTCGACCTGCTCTTCAGGAATATGTACTTGCTGGTAATTTCATTTATTAATGAAGGAAACTGATATCCATATTGAGCGAGTAGACTGGATTACAGTTTTGGTGTATTTTGCACTGGTGATCATTGGCTGGTTCAATATTTATGCAGCAGTCTATGATGGTCAGGCTGAGAAAAGCATTTTCGATTTTTCCATCAATTCCGGAAAACAACTTGTTTGGATAGGTACTGCGATTGGGCTAATTATCGTAATCATGGCCGCGGATTACCGTCTTTATGAGAACCTATCGATCATTCTCTATTTGATTTTTCTTGCATTACTAGTTGTCACTCCTTTCCTGGGAAAAGAAGTAAATGGTCAGATTCTTTCGGTAGGCTTTGGTGATTTCCGCATCCAACCCGGAGAATTTGCCAAGTTTGCTACCGCTTTAGCGCTTGCAAAATTTATGGAAAGGCCAACTTTTGACCTTTCTAAAACCAAATACCAGGTGCAGGCATTTGCGGTTTTACTGTTTCCAGTTGTATTGATTCTTTTGCAGCCGGATACTGGTACAGCAATGGTTTATTTTTCATTGCTGGTCATGTTTTACCGTGAAGGATTGCCACAATCCTATTTTGTACTAGGCTTTGGATTCATAGCCCTAACTCTGATGGCATTGGGAATAGAAAACAATTTCTATTTGGCCCTTGGAATCGCTGCAGTAATAGCAATCCTGATTTTCCTGGGTAAAAGGTCTTGGCAAAAAATTCTAGTCTTCAGCTTAATTGGAATTGCTCTGATTGCTTATACCTATAGCCTCGACTTTGTAGTATCAAAGCTGCCGGAGCATCAGCGAAACCGTATCATGGTTCTTTTTAATCCGGATATTGATCCACTCGGTGTTGGCTGGAATGTTACCCAATCAAAAATCGCGATCGGTTCGGGGGGATTCTCAGGAAAAGGATATCTGGAAGGCACCCAGACCAAATTTGACTTTGTTCCGGAGCAACATACGGATTTTATTTTCTGTACCCTTGGGGAAGAATTTGGATGGATTGGAAGTCTGGTTGTAATTGCTCTTTTCGTGACTTTGCTCTACAGATTAGTGATCATGGCAGAAAGGCAAAAAACCAGGTTCTCCAGAATCTATGGGTATTGCGCACTATCGATTCTGCTTTTTCACTTCATGATCAATATTGCCATGACGATTGGATTATTTCCTGTAGTGGGTATTCCGCTTCCCTTTTTCAGTTATGGAGGTTCATCGCTTTGGTCGTTTACCATTTTGCTATTCATTTTTATCAAAATGGATTCTTCACGGGCAATGCAGCTGGGCAGAATCAGTTAAGATTCAAGCAATTTATTAAGCCAAAATTGTTTTTTAGGAGCTCTGTTTGCAATTGCAAAAGGAGTATGGAAATAATGTGCCTTTAAAAAATTGATTTGAAGGTTTTTCCAATCCTCATCCGTTTGAATGACTTTCATGAATTTGAATTCCTTATACAATCGCTGACTGATTTCCGGATAATCATCTCTCCCTAAATAATCCAAATCCGCATCACAAATTATCTTCTGCAATTCATTTTTTGGACTTTGAGGGATCTTGGTAGACAAGACTAGTCCTTTCACTTCTTCTATTTGGGCATCTTTCATACCAAGTTCAACCATCAACTCGGAAGCCATTCCTGCTCCTACTTCCTCATGATTGGCTGGCCCCTTCAAAAATCCCATATCATGCACGACAGCTCCTATTCTCAGGAGAAACCTTTCTTCTTCTCCCAGATTCAATCTTCGAATGTATTGTTCGCAGACATTCAAGACATCCATTGTGTGTTCAATACCGTGATAAGTAAGATGAGGTGGCAGATCTGCCTTCAGCTTATTTAGCACATATTTTCTGAGCGAGAGGTATCCTTTCATGTAAAAGATTCAGGGTCTATAAACTCAAAATGTGAGCATTTAAAGCATTAAACACTATAAACACAAACACCAGACCAATGTTGAAAGATAGGAATTGATTAGACTTCTTGATATTTATGAATTTGGCAGTCTTATTCCGGGCATTGATGTAAGACTGCTTTTCTGGTTTATTAAATGATCTTATTGAAAGCAATTGAAATTGATCTGGTCCTTTTCTAATATCCAATTTAATTTTTTCTTTTAACGAAATTAAATTGGCAGAAGAATTATCGGCCGAATAGTTACCCGAATTCATGAAACCGCCATCTTTTGTAAGCTGAAGTTTTTTGCTCATTTATAAATAAGGGCTTTAAAAAAAGTACTTTTCCAAGTCCAAGATAAACTGTCAATTGAGTATTTCCTATGATTCCAAAATTTTTAGTAGGAAAAAAACAAAAAAAGGGCAAAAAATATATTTGCCCTTTTTATGCTTGGTAATAATAAGTTGATCAATCTGCAAATCGCCTGTAGATCAATTGGAGAAATTCATGCACTGCTTCTGAGTCTGTATCCCAGCCTAGTTCTCCTACATACCGTGTATTCACTAAATTGATTGCCTCGTCAAAAGAATGGGAGCCATCGATCGATTTTAGCGCATGTCGAAGAAGATCTGCATTCCCGTCAAAAAGCTCCTTGGTAAACATAAATCGCTGATTGATCGCAAGGCTTTCAGAAAGCTCACCGATAGCTCCTTTCATACCTTTATAAGACTCTGTCGCAAATTTGGCTTTTAGGGCCTTGGAATCAAGTTTTCCGGAGGTTCCCTGATTGCTAACAGGAGGTTTTTCTAATATAACCTGAACCTGTTCTTTTTCAATAACTTCAGGTTCTGATACTTCTTTTGCAATAACAGGAGCAGGCTTTTCCTCAATTTGCTCAAAAAATGAAGCCTTCGTTTCTGGTGCTGTTATTGACTCTTTTGGCGTTTCATCTTCATTACTTTTCTCCAAATAAGCATCCAGATTAAATGGTAATATGTCTCCAAAAGTAGCCAGCAACAGATTGACCGACTCAAGGGAGTCTTTAATTACCTGATAGTTCGCCGAAATCGCTCTTGTATAAGCTGAGTCGTCATGACCAAATCCAGCTTTATCTATCAAAAATGTAATAGCCTTATCATGCCACTTGTAATACTTTCTGTTTTCGCGAAGGTATTCATTGACTTTACCCGAAGGGGCTTTTGAAACCTCGCTTTGATAATAGCCAACCGGATCAGTCGCCAAAATAATAGACTGAACGACTGCCGATTCCAATAATGGCTGAAGGTGAGAACGCTCCACTTTAATCCTTCGCGAAAGCACGTTCATGAATTGGGTCAGCGCTTCATGTACTGCCACATCCCGGTAATCAAAAAACGGATTACTTTTCAGTTTGCCCAATTCATCTTGCCAAAGCTCAAAAAGGCGTTTTATAACAAAAAAATTAACCTGAGTGCTGTTTGTGAGCTGGACGATATCTTGTCCTGTCATGAATTGCCTTGAGGAGAAAAACTTATCGCAAACCTTGGCTGCGTAATCCTTGGCGTATTTTTCTAAATAATTGCTGTTAATTTGAACTGTCATTGATGAGTGATGTTTACAAAAGTCAACGAACAAATGTCCCGAATCGTCATTCAAAATCTATTTAATCGCACAATTAATTCGGATGTCGATGATCGTAAAGTTATCGAATTAATTCATGAAAATGGTATTGATTGGATGCATGCTTGCGGTAAAAAAGGCCGATGTACTACCTGTAAAATCATCCTTGTACAGGGTGGAGAAAACCTACTGCCTATGAATGACCGAGAGATGGCTTTTGCAGCCCAAGGCAGACTTCAGCCGGGTGAAAGACTTGCCTGTCAGGCCATTCTTCTCTCTGGAGAAATCCTGGTAAAGGTGGCAGAAATCAATAAATTCCCACACATTGAATACAGTGAATAAGGCATGTTTGTAGAACCATCCATTAGCAGTCACAAATCTTCTGAACGAAAAGGGCAGATCGAGGTGATCTGTGGCTCTATGTTTTCGGGGAAAACCGAAGAACTGATCCGGCGGCTTCACCGTGCCAGAATTGCCCGCCAAAAAGTTGAGATTTTCAAGCCTGTGGTTGACAAGAGATACCATGAGTTGGACGTAGTTTCCCATAATGAAAATTCGATTCGCTCTACCCCGGTTAATTTTGCAGAAGATATCCTATTACTCAGCGGAGATTGTGATGTAGTAGGAATAGATGAGGTGCAGTTTTTTGATGATCAGATTGTCATTGTCGCTCAGAAACTGGCAAATCAGGGCAAGCGAGTAATCATGGCCGGATTGGATATGGATTTCGAAGGCAATCCATTCGAACCCATGCCAAGACTGATGGCGATCGCTGAGTATGTAGACAAAGTTCACGCGATTTGCATGAAATGCGGAGATTTGGCGGCCTTTTCTTTCCGGCTATCGGATTCAAAACAAAAGGTCATGCTCGGAGAGAAAGAAAGCTACGAGGCCCGATGCAGGAAATGTTTCAATGAGGATCGTACCTGAATTTCTGATCCGCTAACATGCTGAAAAAAACTGCCGGAATCGTATTAAGTTCTATCCGATACAAGGAAAGCAGCATCATTGTGAAAATATTTACCCGTGATCTGGGACTGAAATCATACCTCGTGAACGGAGTCAGAACACAAGGAAATAAATCAAAAATAGCTCTTTATCAACCCATGACTTTGCTGGATTTGGTTGTGTACAATAAAGAGAACTCAGGCCTTCAACGAATATCAGAGGCAAGGTTGCAACGGGCCAATCAGCTGATTCCTTTTGATTTTACAAGGACGGGTCTTGCCTTATTTATGACGGAGGTTATTTCCAGATCAATCTATGAAAACTATCAAAACGAAACCCTTTTTGATTTCCTTCGGGAAAGCATCTGTCATCTGGACAGTAAAGAAGCTGGATTGAGTCAATTCCCTTTAGTTTTTCTCATTGAAAAAGCCAGATTTCTGGGATTTGCTCCGGAGGAATCGACCGGATTTCTGGTGGAAAGTCGATCTCAGCCCTTCACTCAGGAAGAGTTAAAAGTAGCTGATGATTACATTCAAACTTTGATGGAAGAGTCTTACGGGTGCGAAAGCTCTGTCCCTCTTCATCTCCGTAGGAAAATTCTGGATCATTTACTGGATTTCTACAGTGAGCATCTCGAAAATCCTGGACCATGGAAGTCTTTATCAATTTTGAGACAGCTCCTGAATTGAATGAAAACCATTGGGCCTAAACCCACTTAGACGAAATAAAAATTTGCTTAATCCATTCGCATCCTTTAATATTGCGTAATCACCGTGAATGAGCAAGTCAGCCCACTTTGACTTGAGTTTTTCCTGCAGAAATTTTTTTGCTCAGAAAATCATCCACGATCCCAAATACCGCATTTACCACATCTTATTTATTTCATTCCCTCTTTATGTACAACATAGAAGAACTCAGAATCAGGCTTTTATCTGAACTGAAGGAGATCGCTGAGGAGCTGGGTGTCAAAAACCATAAGTCTCTCAAAAAAGACGAACTCGTCTACGCGATTCTTGACTTGCAGGCCATTACCCCCGAGCAAGCTTTACCAAAGAAAAAGCCTTCCATTGCAGAAGTTCAGGAACCAACTCCTGAAAAATCTCCGGAAATCCCCCAAATCACCTCTGAAACCCCCAAAGAGGAGCCGGAATTTAAGCCTAAATTCAAAAGACAAAACGTAACTGAAATCCCTGTTGTGGCTGAGGCTACTCCTGCTCCGGCAGAAACAGTTTCTTCAGATGAACCAAAACTCTACGTTCCAAAACCAGAGTGGAAGGCAAAAAGAGAACCTCGTCCGGAAAGACCTGAAAAAGCTGAAAGCGCTGAAAAAACTTTAAATCAGCCGATTGCAGAAGGTGAAGAGCCAAAAACTTTCAGGCCAAGAAAAAAAGTATTTGAAGAAGTCAGCCCGGTTGAAAGTCCAAAAGCTGAATCCCCTTATGAAAACCAACCTCAGATCCGACCCGAATCTGAGATTGAACTTCCAAAAAGGAGAAACTTCAAGACTCAGGATGAAGTAATGATGCCTGCAGCTGAAACCGTTTCAAATCCAAACAGAAGAAAGCCATTCGTTAGCCCTCGTGAATTTGACGGTGTCATTGACAATGAAGGTGTATTGGAGATGATGCAGGAAGGATATGGTTTCCTTCGTTCCTTAGATTACAATTATCTGGCGTCTCCTGACGATATCTATGTATCGCCTTCTCAGGTAAAACTTTTCGGACTCAAAACCGGTGATCATATAAAAGGCTCTATCCGCCCTCCAAAAGAAGGTGAGAAATATTTTGCCCTTCTGAAAATCGCAACGGTAAACGGAAAAACTACTGAAGAAATCAGAGATCGGGTTCCGTTTGAATACCTGACCCCTCTTTTCCCGGAAGAAAGATTAAACCTTTCTACCACGCACGATCGCTACTCTACCCGTATCCTGGATCTTTTTGCTCCAATCGGAAAAGGCCAGCGAGGTATGATCGTAGCACAACCTAAGACCGGTAAAACTGTTTTATTACAGCAGATTGCAAATGCGATCACAAAAAACCATCCTGAAGTTCATTTGATGATTCTTCTGATCGACGAAAGACCGGAAGAAGTAACAGATATGGCTCGATCAGTGAATGCTGAAGTAATCTCCTCGACCTTCGATGAACAGGCGGAGCGCCACGTGAAAGTAGCCAATATCGTACTTGAAAAAGCAAAAAGAATGGTGGAAGTTGGACACGATGTAGTGATCCTGCTTGACTCTATCACCCGTCTTGCCCGTGCACATAATACGGTTGTGCCGAGCTCAGGAAAGATCCTTTCCGGTGGTGTGGATGCGAATGCACTTCACAAGCCCAAGAGATTTTTCGGAGCTGCCCGAAATGTTGAAAACGGAGGTTCTCTGACTATCATCGCCACTGCCCTGGTAGAAACAGGCTCTAAAATGGATGAGGTAATCTTCGAAGAATTCAAAGGAACCGGTAACATGGAACTGGCACTGGATCGCAAGCTTGCCAACAGAAGAATTTATCCTGCTATTGATGTGCTGGGTTCAGGTACTCGTCGTGAAGACTTGTTGATGGACAAAGAAGAGATGCAGAGAGTATGGATCCTGCGAAAACTGATGAGCGACATGAACTCTCAGGAGTCAATGGAATTCCTCCTCAACAGAATGAAAGGAACTCGCGACAACGCAGAATTCCTGATCAGCATGAACGGGTAAATTTCTTTTAAACCAAATTGGAAGCCTCTGAGGAAACTCGGAGGCTTTTTTTTTGTCTCAAAATTTTAGAATCACTTGACGCTATTTAAGAAAAAGTAACTCCATTGTGTTTTGCAAATCAACCCAACATAGACTCCATTTTAAACACCTTTTTATTTTTGATTTGACCGGGAATTATTTCATTTTTTTCATTTAAATGAAATGATACCCTTATTGATTTGATGACTTTAAATACAAATGGAATCCCTTCCATAAGGAAGAATCAATACGACTTATTGGCTTGGAACATGATTCTCTTTAAGTCAACTTTCTGATCACTTCAGTAAAGTAACGCGGACCTTAAAAATTCGAAATGATTTTTGTCAATATATTATTTGTTTTTTATTGAATAAAATATAATTTAGAAGCCATTTTGACGTGTATAAACGAATAATATTCGTTCAGAAGCTCTAATCTGTTTTATATATACTAAAAAATGCTAAACATAGATTATTATATAATAAGTATCTAAAGTAATTAACACGATTAACCTTAAAATCATCAAACATTAATCAATCATATCTTAATTAATTATTAATTATTTGGCCTCTTTTTTTAAAAACTCATCTATATATAAAATGAGTTTTTCTATAAACAAAAAGCATTTAATTGAATTAAAGTGAAAATCACTTGAAACTTTTTTCCCAGATAGCGCCCATTTTCATTTTCCTGATTTTTTTGGGGGAACACGGGTATGGTCAAACATTCAATTTGGGAAAATTAAAATCATTAGAAAGAACGTCCTCTGTAAAATTTCCCAACTCAAACGATGAAAACGAATCAGGTTTCGAAATAGTAAGCTCCGTGAAAGGAGGTTGGCACTTTGAAAAAGAAGCTGAACATCAAATCATTGGATTTATATGAGCTTAAAGAACATTTTAAGTCGTATCCTCCTGATATCCGTTCTTGTCCTCGGACTGACGGGGGTTTCTTTGTATTCAATTGCTGCGTTGGTAAAGTTACCGGTCTTTAGCCCATTTGAGATATTTACTAATTCAATCCAAACACCTGAAAAATCCATACACCCTGAAGAAATTAGCGAATCTTCAACCGAGGAAAAAGGAGCAAACTTTAGGGAAACGCAGGTTTTTACTTGTTCGATTACACTTACTTCCTCAGCAGGAACTAACGCTCAATCTCTCTGTATAAATGTTGGTATTACTTCAATTACCTATTCAATTCCAGGAGCATTAACTATTTCTGTTACTTCTTTACCAGCAGGAGTAACTAGTGCTTATGATTCCGGTTCAGGAATCCTGACAATAAGTGGAACTCCTACAGTTGATGGATCCTTCAATTATAGTATAGTACCTACCGGGGGAACTTGTGATGGAACAGAAGTTCCTGTAACTGGCACTATTTCCGTCAGCCCTGATAATACCGTCACCTCTGCTCCGGTGATCAGTCCTGTTTGTATCAATACTGCTTTAACCAGCTTTACCCATACCACGACAGGAGCTACCGGAATCGGAGTAGCAACAGGTTTACCTGCAGGTGTGACAGCAGCTTGGGCAGGAAATACGATTACCATCTCCGGTACGCCAACTGCTTCAGGAACTTTCAATTATTCAATCCCTTTGACGGGAGGTTGCGGAGCGGTCAGTGCAACAG
>JAQSDM010000013.1:0-167212 GCA_029945945.1 Algoriphagus sp.
ACACCAAAAAAACTTTATCATTCCCCTAAATCACTGAAACTGAAAGAGAAAAATTTTACCCAATATTGTTCAACTAATCCCCTACTTAAAATCTAAAACCAGGGTTTTAAGCATCCAGAGATGCCAAATAAAAATAATCTTCTGGTTATCAACAGAAAGCTTCAATACCTGAATGATGGAAGGGGGGCATAGTATTTTTTTCTTGGGTCCTTGGAAGAAAAAGTATATTTCATTGAGATTTCATGAGCACCTCCGGAATTACTCTGACCTAACTTAGAAATGGAAAAATCAAAGCTGTAACCTAAATCCAAACCGGATTCCAACTCTATCCCTAGCAATCCTATCAAAGCCTCATTATTTGGCAAACTGTACTTGGTAGGAAGCCCTCTATACCAAAATCCTAGGACCAAAGGCTCAAAATAAAACTCAGTCCCTAAGTCTAACTGCGAGAAGGATCCTTGTGATTTATAATTAAATGCGATGGAGAATGATCTCTCTTGATTTGTATTGTTAAAAAAATCATTGATAATTCCCGGAGAAAGATAAAACTTAATCCCACCATGGGCAGAATACTTGATCGGGAGTTGATTTCCGTCAGCATCGAGATAGCTGATTTCAGGATTTAACAAGTGAAAAGCCGAAACACCTAACCAAAACTTGCTGTCATAATACAATAACCCGGTATTCAAATCAGCTGTTCTCTGCTGGCTATCCCCTTCGAATCCTTCTCCAGGCTGACCAATTATTACTCCTTTATCTATATCAAGCTGAGTCCCGAGGATAACCTGATCAAAAAGCACATCTCTCGACACAAAACTTCCCTGAGTCCCGGCATGCAGGTAACGGTTTTCGCCCAATCTCAACCGGTAACTGTAGACAAGCCCTATTTCATTGACTTGACTTTGTGTAAACGATTCTCTCGCACCGGTAATTATTAATCCAATTCCGGATTGAAATCTTTCAGAAAAAATATCAGCATAAGCAGTATAAGCCACAAAGCTTTCATCCAAAGCAGGCCATTGGTTCCTAAAATTGACCCCTACCCTAGCCATTTCAGTACTTCCTGCAAAAGCCGGATTTAGAAAAAGCGGATTAGCATAAAATTGACTGTACTGAACATCCTGGGCTTGCAATCCTTTAAATCCAATAAACAGCAGAAAAAAAAGCCAACCCCTCATCATCTAATCAAATTGAATTTACCAGCTTCAGATACTTTTTCACCGTCTGTGGAGACTCCATCAAATCTGTAAACAAAAACTCCGGCATCCATCAGTTTTCCCTCCAGAGTCCCATCCCACCCAATCGTATTCAAATCTGAAGTTTGAAAAATCAATTCCCCCCAAGTGTTGAAAATCAGTAGTTCTATCCCGGTAAAGCCTTTGTATTTTGGGAGAAAAGTTTTGTTTTCAGTTAATGTCGGGGTAAAGCCAGTAGGAATCATTAACCGATAGCTTCTGGTAATAGAAAGTGATTTCGTAATCCTGCTTTCACAGCCTAACTCATTTTTAACCACAAGTTCTATCTCGAAGTCACCTCTTTTTCCAAAAACATGAGTGGGATTTTGCTCTGAACTGGTGGCTCCGTCTCCGAAATTCCAGTTCCAGCTAATCGCATCTTCATCAGACAGGTCTGAAAACTGAATCACATCATCCGGAAAAATTCCCCCGTCAGAATCACCCGTTATTCCAGTTCCCTGAACTCCAAATTGAAAGTCTGCCACCAGAACTTTTGCAAGAATTATCACCTCCACTTCAAAAGGGTCTGAATAACAGTCCAAATCCTTCTCCTTGATTCTGAGTTCATAGTTCCCAGTCTGCGAAATACTCTTCATTTCATCATTGAGCCAGACTTTTCCGAAACCTGAAAGTTGGTAATCATACTTATCTGAATCGTATCCTGAAATAGAAATTGTGACATCCACTGTTTGCCCTGGCGTACAACCTACAACTGGATTCTGGATAATACCATATGGGTAAGCTGGATAATAAACTTTGACTGAATTGGATACTGATGGGCAGTTTTTTCGATTGTAAACCCTGACTTCGTATTCTCCATCTGAATTAACAATAAATGAAGATGTCGTGGCACCCGGAATTAATTGCCCGTCCTTATACCATTCAAATCGCTCGTAAACTTCCTCGCCTTTCGCAGCCAATACTACTTCTTCTCCAGCGCAAAGTCTGATTCCATCAAAAGGAAGAGTCTCATTTTCGATAAGCAGAGAAACAGGATCAGGAGATTCCTGTATTAATAGAGTCATAGCGTTTCCTGCAGATGTCTTTCCATAGGTATCAGTAATCGTATAATAAACTGTTACTTCCTGGTCCCGAAAACCAAGGTTCGGAAAGAAGGTAAAATCTCCACCGTTACTCCCAGCCCTGAAAGTACCCTGAGGCAAGATTAATTCTCTATTATTTTCTTTGCATTTTCCCTGACTGCACACATCCCCGGTTTCAGCTTCAATGTCTTCCAGAGAAGCATAAAACTGAAGACAACGAATCACACTATTGGGATTCGGCAAAACGACTTCCTCATCTGTGATATAATAAGTGTTTTCCTGACCCTCGCAGGAAGCTTTGTCTTCAAAGTCAACACCCTTTGGCTCTTCCAGAGCTTCATCATTGGAAACTTCAACCAATAAATTTCTTATCTCATGAAAATTAGTTTGCCCGCCAGTAGAAGCCGAGAATCCAATTTTTAGATTTTTCGGAGCAGGAAAATCATAGGGGCGATCAAAAATCGTCAACATCATAGGCTCATTCGTCCTGGTGGTAACTTCCATTTTAACCGTTAAAAAATATCCGGTACCGACAGGATTGGGTTGCAAATCCATGAAAACCTTCCGATAACCAGGCAAATTCCTATCGGTAACCCGGGTTGTTCCAAGTCCTCCTGAACTTATTGGAAATTGATTATCAGGTCTAAAACCCTCATTCCCGGTTCCCATTGTTTTCCTTCCCACCAAAAAGGGATATCCGGTTGATCCATTTCCAGGACCGCGGATAACAACTGCATCGGGTACCCTTTCCTGTCCAACTCCAAAAAAATTCCCATTCCGTCCTTCGGCAGAATTTCCAAAGTTGCCGTATTCATCAAAGCCAATTCCTATGTAGGCATTGGATAATCCAGGTTCATTATTTCGCTGAGCATAACCCAAAGAACCTCCAAATCCTCCCGGATTAAAAACCGGAGTATCAGCATCAAACATAAAAATCGTCAGACCATCTGCACCATTTCCTCCGTAGCTGAAATATTCAAACGAAGCTTTGATTCCGAAAACTGAAGAAAATGGAATATCTATATATACGTATCCTCTTTGGTTTGTCTGATTCGAAGTCAATCTCAACACTCCATCTATCAATTGAGCATCTGCACCAAAAACAGTTGATTCTTGTGTAGAACCGCTGGTAAATGTCTCACAGTATGGAAATCCAATCTGGGAAAATGCCTTTGACCAGAAAGTAAAAACCAGTAGAAATGAAAACAGAAATCGTATTTTCAAAATAGTGCCATTCAAGGGTTTCTAAATTACATTTTTAATTGGATAGAAATGAAAAAAGCCCTTGAACGATTGTCCAAGGGCCTCAATTTGTTATTTTCTAATTACCTCAAAATAGTTTGAGTTCGGTCCGGACCAACAGAAATTAATTTGATTGGCACTTTGAGTTCTGTCTCCAGGTAATGAACATATTCTCTAAGCTCTGCGGGAAATTCTTCATAGGAATGAATATTAGCCAAAGTGCAATGCCAGCCTTTCATTACTTTATAAACTGGTTTCACGTCCAGATCAGTTATTTCAAAACTCAGTCGGTCAATCCTCTCGCCAGTTGGCAGTTCGTAATGAGTACAGACTTTTATCTCCTCAAAAATATTGAGAACATCGCCTTTCATCATGAAAAGCTGAGTCACTCCATTAATCATAATTGAATATCGAAGTGCGGGAAGATCCAGCCAGCCACATCTTCTTGGACGGCCCGTGGTACTTCCAAACTCGTTTCCTTCTTTGCGCATGGCTTCACCCGTCGCATCGAAAAGTTCAGTTGGGAAAGGTCCGCTACCGACTCTGGTGCAATAGGCTTTGAAAATCCCGAAAACTTCTCCGATTTTGGATGGAGAAACTCCCAGTCCTGTACAAGCACCGGCAGCCATTGTGCTGCTACTCGTCACGTAAGGATAGCTTCCAAAGTCAACATCAAGTAGTGAACCTTGAGCTCCTTCAGCCAAGATTTTTTTATTTGCTACCAAAGCATCATTTACCACATACTCGCTATCGATCAGATTGAGAGTTTTGAAAAACTCAACTGCAGCAAAAAACTGATTTTCCATTTCTGCCAAAGCATCCAGAGGATGATTGTAAAATGAAAGAGTCGTTTTATGCTTTTCTACCAGCGTATCATATTTCTCGCGGAAATCCGGACTTAAGATATCTCCAACACGAAGTGCTGCTCTACCAATTTTGTCCTGATAGGTTGGTCCGATCCCTTTGAGAGTTGATCCGATTTTCTTGTCTCCTTTGGAAGTTTCCAAAGCAGCATCGAGCAGTTTATGAGTTGGAATGATGATCGTGGCTTTCTTAGAAATGACCAGATTTTTCATGAAATCAATGGAATACTTACCTAATCCATCGATTTCTTTTTTGAGGACAACCGGGTCTAGAACCACTCCATTGCCTATAATATTTAATATCTGGGGGCGGAAAATTCCGGAAGGGATTTGATGAAGAACGTGTTTAAATCCGTCAAATTCAAGGGTATGTCCGGCATTCGGACCCCCTTGGAAACGGGCTACGATTTCATATTCAGGCGCTAAAACGTCTACTATTTTTCCTTTTCCTTCGTCTCCCCACTGGAGACCCAGAAGTACATCCATCTTCATTTGATGTGCAGTCTAATCGGTTATGCAAAGTCTTTTTGAGGCGTGAAAATTGCGATAAGCCCAAAGAAAACCAAGGGAAAGGGGTTATTTATTATTTGACACCCTCAATCCCCCCAGTAAAAAAGTCATAATTAAAAAAGGGAGCAAACAGCTCCCTTACTCTATTTTGCCAGTGCCACTTTGGCACTTTCTACCGTATCAAAAACGGTGAAAATATTATTCAACTTCGTGATGATCAATAGCTTTTTCACATGCTCTGATGGTGAAGTGAGATACAATTCACCGCCGGAATTTCTCATTTTAGTGAGCATGGTGATCAATAAACCAATCCCGCTTGAACTTATATATCTCACATCGCTCAAATCGACTACGAATGTTTTTGCTCCATCCAGAATGGCATCGGAAACAATTTCGACCATTTTCGGCCCAACTTCGTCCCCGATCAAATCTCCATGGATGTGTAAATAATGTGCAAGATGATCCTTGCCGGAAGTATAGGTAAGCTTCATTTAACTGGCTTTTTTATTTTCGCAATTCTCTTTGGTGCAATTTCCATACAAAATCAACGAATGATGAAGTACTTGAAAGTGCAGAATTTCTCCAACGGTATTTTGGATATTTTGGATGCGGGGATCGCAAAATTCCATCACTTGGTTACATTCGACACAGATCAAGTGATCATGTTGCTTGTACCCATAGGACTTTTCGAATTGTGCGAGATTTTTCCCAAACTGGTGTTTGGTCACCAAATCGCACTCTACCAATAAGTCCAGGGTGTTATAAACTGTCGCCCTGCTAACCCGATAATTTTTGTTTTTCATGCTGATGTAGAGAGATTCCACATCAAAATGTCCGGAACGGCTGTAGATCTCTTCGAGGATGGCATATCGCTCTGGAGTCTTACGGAGCTTTTTATTTTCAAGGTATGCGGTAAATATCTTCTTGACCTCTTCAAAATGGGTGGTATTCAAAGCCATTTTCTGCGTTTTTTTTCAAATATAACTTTTGTCAGTCACAAAAGATTCAAAGCTTTTAGTCAAACCTGGAAACCTTTATAATCCCTTCCACTTTGGAAAGATTTTTCATCAAATGATCCAAATGCTGGGTACTGTTAACGAATAGCTTGATGGTTCCTTCGAAAATCCCCGCATCGGAATCGACTGTAATTGAACGCATATTTACCTTCAATTCATTTGAAATCACCTTGGTTACGTCATTGATCAAGCCCACTCGGTCAGTCCCAATAATTCTCAGGCCTGCAAGGAATGCGATTTCCTTTTGACTGGTCCATCTCGCTTTAATCACGCGGTTACCATGATTTGAAAGCAATTCGAGCGCATTGGGGCAGGAAGTCCTGTGAATCTTGATTCCTTCATTGATAGTCACAAAACCAAACACATCATCTCCCGGGATTGGATTACAGCATTTGGCTAGAATATAATCCACCACATCCATGTCCTCTCCGATCAACAATTGATCGTGATCCGGTCCTTTCAGACTTTTAATTTCTTTAGTAAAAGTCGATTCATCCTTTACTTTATCCTGGATTGCCCGATTTGTGAGCTTGAGATTCTCTTTAAATTCCTTGAACGATTTGATCAAAGTAGCATCAATAATCCCCTTTCCTATTCTGTAATAGAATTCATTGGCAGTCTTTAGCTCAAAGAAGGCACGGAGTTTTTCAACGTTTTCGGAGTTAAACTCCATCTTCATTTGCTTCAACTTCCTCTGCACAATCTCACGACCGTCTACGATTGCTGACTTTTTCTCTTCCCTCAGTGCGTCCTTGATTTTGGCTTTTGCCCGTGAAGTCATCACGTTATTCAGCCAATCTTCGGTTGGTTTTTGCTTGTTGGATGTCAGGATCTCCACCTGATCTCCATTTTTTAATTTATGCGATATCGGTACCAGCCTTTGATTTACTTTTGCACCTATACATTTTGCACCGACTTCAGTATGAATCTCAAATGCAAAATCCAAAGCCGTCGATCCAAATGGAAGCACTTTTAAGTCTCCTTTGGGAGTAAAAACAAAAACTTCATCATGGAAAAGATTCCCCCTGAAGTCATCCATAAATTCAATTGCACTGCCATCATTGGATTCAAGTAAGCCACGAACCTGAGTGATCCAATCATCCAGACCGGTGCCCCTGGAACTTTCTTTTTCCTTGTATTTCCAATGCGCTGCGTATCCTCTTTCAGCGATTTCATCCATACGGGCCGTTCTGATTTGTACTTCAACCCATTGCCCTGTGTTACTCATCACGGTGGTATGGAGCGATTCATATCCATTTGATCTGGGAGTACTGATCCAGTCACGAAGTCGATCGGGATTTGGTCTATAAAAATCAGTGATTATTGAATATACCTGCCAGCAATCTGCCTTTTCATTTTCCAATTCACTTTCCAAAATGATCCGGACAGCAAAAAGGTCATACACTTCTTCGAAAGGTATCCCCTGCTTCTTCATCTTACTGAAGATTGAATAGACAGATTTAGGCCTTCCCTTAATTGTGAATTTGAAGCCAGCCTTGTTCAATTCATCCTCTATAGGCTGAATAAAGTTTTTTATGAATCGATTCCGATACGACTTCGACTCATTTATCTTATAAACTATATCCTTATAAGTTTCGGTATCGGTATATTTCAAATACAAATCTTCCAGCTCTGACTTGATAGAATACAGTCCAAGTCTATGCGCTAGCGGAGCATACAGGTACATGGTTTCAGAAGCAATTTTCAATTGCTTATGCCTTGGCATGCTGGCCAAGGTCCGCATGTTGTTTAGTCGATCTGCAAGCTTGATTAAAATTACCCGCACATCATCAGAGAGCGTGAGCAGCATTTTCCGGAAATTCTCAGCTTGCTGGGAACTTCCATACTCAAAGACACCGGAGATTTTTGTCAATCCATCGATGATGGTCATGACTTTTGAACCAAATTCCCTCTCAATGTCTTCCAGCTCCCAGTCCGTATCTTCTACTACATCATGAAGCAATGCTGAAATAATAGAGGTCGTTCCAAGTCCGATTTCTTCCACACATATCAAAGCCACTTCAAGAGGATGATATATGTAAGGCTCTCCGGATTTGCGACGCATATCCCGATGGGCTTCCAATGAAACATTGAATGCCTTTTTAATCAGTTTGGCGTCTCCCGGCTTCAAGACAGGTTTTGCCTGTTTGAGCAGTCTTCTATACCTCTTGAGAATTTCTTTTCTTTCTTCTTCTACGTCCACTTCAATCATACAATAGGAATTTAGCACAAAATTGGAAGCTACGGGCAATTTTCTTCCAAATCTGTTTAATTTTTTTTCTGTTCACTTTTGCTATTTATGATTATCTGCATACCTTCGCATCCACAATTGGAAAAGGGAATATTTATAATAAATTTTCTTAACTGATTGATCCATTTGCGGATGTGGCGAAATTGGTAGACGCACTAGACTTAGGATCTAGCGCCGCGAGGCATGGGGGTTCGAGTCCCTCTATCCGCACAAATATCGAACCCTCAATCACTCAACTGTTTTCAAAAACAGGAAAGGATTGGGGGTTTTTAGTTCAACCTCATATAAAATTTTATCGCTTTGGAAATCACATTAGACAAGCATTCTTCAAATCAGGCCTCAATTAAAATTAAATTAAACGAGGCAGATTATCAACCTAAGGTAGATGCGAAACTGAAAGACTACGTCAAAAAAGCAAGCATCAAAGGATTCAGACCCGGAAAGGCTCCGATTTCAATGGTGAAGAACATGTATGGCGTTTCTCTTTTAGTAGACGAGGTCAACGCCATCCTGGGTGAGTCCCTCAATTCTTATCTGAAGGAACAAACTTTCAAAATCCTCGGTGATCCCCTTCCTGTTGAAAAAGCAGACAATTCCATTGATTGGAAGACTCAAAAAGATTTTGAATTCGAATACAGAATTGGATTTGTTGAGAACATTGATTTGGTGCTTGATTCTAAAATCGAAGGCATAAAATACTCAATCAAGGTTGACGATAAATTACTAAACGAAACGCTTGATAATCTGAAGACGCAATACGGAAAGAGCACCAACCCGGATGTGAGCGAAGCAGGTGACAATATTTACGGAGATCTTAAATCAGTTGAAGGTGAATTAAGCAAGACGCTTTCCCTTCCTTTGGCAAAAGTTTCCAAGAAACTGGCCGATAAATTCACCGGAATCGGCAAAGAAGCTGTTGTCGAATTTGAGGCAAAAGAGGTAAAGAAAGATGAGTGGACCGAAGCATTTGGATTAGAAGCTGAGGAGCTTGATCAAGCTAAAGGTGCATTTACTTTCACCGTAAAAAATATCAACAGAACCGAAACTGCTGAAATGGATCAGGAGTTTTTTGATAAAATCTTCGGTCCTGATGTGGTAAAATCTGAAGAAGAATTTACTGCTAAAGTAAGAGAGACTCTTCAATCAAGCTACGACAGAGAATCAAAAGTATTCACTGACGAAGAATTGAAGAAGGTTTTGACGGAAAAAGCTAAAATCAACCTTCCTGTAGATTTCATGAAAGAATGGTTGCTTCGCGCAAACGCGGGCAAAGTAACTGAGGAGGATGTAGAAAAAGAATTCCCAATCTACGCAAGTCAACTTACCTGGTCTTTGATTTCTAATCACTTAGCCAAAGAAAATGGTGTTCAGGCTGAGCACGAAGACGTAATTGAGAAAACTAAGGAAATGATCCGTGAGCAATTCGCTTCATCTGGCCTTGGATCTCAGATGGAAGCGAGCATGGATATGTTTGTTGACAATTACCTGAAAGGAAACGAAGGTCAAAACTATATGAATATGCTGACTTCGGTACAAAATGATAAGGTGATGGCACTTGTTCAGGAAAAAATCAATCTGAAAGAAAAACAAATCAGCATTGATGAATTCAAGGAACTTTTAGAGAAGTAAATCGCTTAAAACTTCATAAAAAAGTCCTTATTTAAGGGCTTTTTTTATTTTTGTCTACCACAAAAAAACAAGACCATGATTACTAAAGAAGAATTCAGAAAGTACGCCATTCATAATCAAGGCGTAAGCGGGACTGCATTTGACCAGTACACACAGCAGATTGAAAATATGACTCGTTCTGTAATTGAAGAACGACCTCAGAATTTCAGAGAAATTGACGTTTTCTCAAGATTAATCATGGATCGTATCATTTTTCTGGGTACCGGCATTGATGACCACGTCGCCAATATCATTGTTGCACAGCTTCTGTTTTTGGAATCGGTAGATTCTAAAAAAGACATATTGCTTTACGTCAACAGTCCCGGCGGATCAGTTACCGCAGGTTTGGGAATCTATGACACCATGCAGTACATTAATCCAGATGTAGCTACAATCTGTACCGGAATCGCAGCATCAATGGGAGCTGTTTTGCTTGCAGGCGGTGCCAAAGACAAAAGATCAGCCTTGAAGCATTCACGGGTAATGATTCACCAGCCTTCCGGAGGCATGCAAGGTCAGTCAAGAGATATGGAAATTTCATTGAAACTCATTTTATCGATGAGACAAGAACTGTATCAAATCCTTGCTAATCACACCGGAAAGACTTTCGAGGAAATTGAAAAAGACTCTGACCGTGACTATTGGCTTAGAGCTGAGGAGGCCAAGGAATATGGCCTGATAGATGAAATTTTAGTAAAAAAGATTAAATAATGGCTCAAATAACCTGCTCCTTTTGCGGCAGAAACAAGAAAGATGTAGATCTCATGGTGTCGGGCATATCAGCTCACATCTGCAATTTCTGCATCGAACAAGCTCACTTGATTGTTGGTGAAGATCAAAAAACCAAGAAAAGCGGTTCCAAACCAAAGTTCAAACTTGTCAAACCAAAAGAGCTTACTTCATTTCTTGATCAGTATGTAATCGGGCAAGAAGATGCTAAAAAGGTCTTAACTGTAGCTGTTTACAATCACTATAAGCGTCTGTTTCAGAAGGATGAAAATGATGATGTGAAGATTGAAAAATCGAATATCATCATGGTCGGCGATACCGGAACTGGAAAGACTTATCTGGCCAAAACCCTTGCTAAAATCCTGGAAGTACCTTTTTGCATCGCAGATGCGACGGTATTGACAGAGGCAGGATATGTGGGTGAAGACGTAGAAAGTATCCTGACGAGACTACTTCAGGCAGCCGATTACAATGTTGAAGCTGCCGAGAGAGGAATAGTGTATATTGATGAGATCGATAAAATTGCCCGTAAATCTGATAACCCTTCCATCACTCGTGATGTGAGCGGCGAGGGTGTTCAGCAAGCTTTACTGAAGCTTCTCGAAGGAACCATGGTCAACGTGCCACCTCAGGGAGGAAGAAAGCATCCGGATCAAAAAATGATTGCAGTCAACACAGAAAACATCCTGTTCATCTGCGGTGGTGCTTTTGACGGTATCGTAAGACATATCGGAAAGCGTCTGAATACTCAACCGATGGGTTTCAGCAAAACCTCAGAAGGGCCGACTGCTGACAGGGAGAATCTTCTTCAATATGTAACCGCTCCGGATCTCAAAGCGTTTGGATTGATTCCTGAATTGATTGGAAGATTGCCGGTATTGAGTCATTTGGATCCTCTGACCAAAGAATCACTCAAAAAAATCCTGACCGAACCTAAAAACGCGCTTGTGAAGCAATATGCTAAACTGCTCAATATGGAAGGAGTTAAACTTACTTTTGAGGAAAGCGGACTGGAATTTATTGTGGACAAAGCCGTTGAATTCAATCTGGGAGCACGAGGTTTGCGCTCCATTTGCGAGGCAATTATCACAGATGCGATGTATGAATTACCTTCTGATGACAGTGTCAAAGAATTAGTAATTGATGAAAAATACGCCCGAATGAAATTTGAGAAATCAAAGTTCAAAAGGCTTCAAGTCGCTTAGAATAACAAAACCCTGCTCCAATAAAGCAGGGTTTATTTTTTCAGGGAATCCAGAATCAGTTCTGCAGTCTTATCAGAAGCACTCCCCTCTCCCAATTTCTTGGCAATCAAATCATACCCCTGGAGCATATGTCCTTTGTAAACCACATTCGTCAGAATCTTCATTAATTCAGCTTTCAGCTTTGGCACTGAAAAATCGTCCTGAATTAATTCCTTCACCACTTCTTTCTCGGCAATCAAATTGACAAGGGAAATAAAAGGAACACGGATTAGATTTTTGGCTATGGCATATGATAATGAGCTTGTTCTGTAAACCACAATTTGAGGAACCCGAAAAAGCGCTGTTTCAAGTGTTGCTGTTCCAGAAGTTACCACTGCTGCAGTTGCATGCGACAGAAGGTCGTAGGTTTGGTCGAAAACCACTTTAATACCGGCTTTTCTCGCAGGATCATAAAATGATTCATCCAGACTATCCACCCCGGCAATGACAAACTGAGCATTTGGAAACTCCCCCACCAATTCAATCATTCGATCGAGCATTGAATCCACTTCCTGCTTTCGACTTCCGGGAAGCAGCGCAATGATTGGCTGGTAGCTTATTTCGTTTTTTTGGAAGAAAAAATCATGTTGCTTAAACTTCCTGATTTCATCCAATAACGGATTGCCTACGTATTCAACCTCCAAATCAAACTTTCGGAAAAACTCGGCCTCAAACGGGAGAATGGAATAAATATGGTCCGTTGTAGCTTTCAACTTAAAAGCCCGATTCTGATTCCAAGCCCAGACTTTTGGGGGTATATAATAATGAACCGGAATATTATTTTCTTTTGCAAAAGCAGCAATTTTCATATTAAACCCCCCGTAATCAACCAGAATAAGAGCGTCAGGCTTGAATTGAAGAATGTCTTTTTTTACGAGTCGCAGGTATTTCAAGACTTTTCGAAAGCCCAATAAAACCTCCAAAAATCCCATCAGCGCGACCTCCGAATAGTCGACGGCCAACTCCACTCCTGCTTCTTTGGAGTAACTTCCGCCCATCCCTCTGAAAACCAAATCAGGGTTAAGCTTTGACATTGAATTGACAAGATTGGAAGCGTGAAGATCACCAGACCGCTCTCCAGAGATGATGTATACTTTCCTTTTATTCACGATTTATTTCTGGTTCGAACGGATTCAAAAACTACAAAATTTTAAAAAATTTATTTACAAATACCTTTAATAGAAAAGGTAGGCCATTTAAACCTACCTTCTGTTTTTTCAGACTTCTGAATTCAAACTTCAATTCAATTCCCCATAGTACTCCACAAAATTCCTCGGAGTCTCATAAAGAGTCAATTTATTCAAACCTCCATTTGGAGTGATTTCTTTAACTGCCGGCTCGAGAATCTTCCAAAACTCCATCACCAGATTTTCGCAGCTTGCCAATTTTCCTTCCATAAAAGGGACATCCACATTAAGGTTTTTATGATCAACCTGATCAATCACCAGTGTCCTGATTATAGTACTCAATTTTTTCAAATCGACTACAAAACCTGTATCCGGATCGGGCAAACCCTTTACAGTCACAATTAATTCGAAATTGTGACCATGCCAATTGACATTGGCGCAAGGTCCAAAAACTTCGGTATTTTTTTCTTCAGACCACTTCGGGTTCCATAGCTTGTGAGCTGCATTGAAGTGTTCTTTTCTACAAACGTAAATCATCGCTTCTTGAAATTCGCTGCAAAGTTAGGCAAAAGAACCAACAATAATAATCCCATTTCCCATAGGCTAAAAAGCGAGAATCTTACCAAATGGTCAGGCTTTCATAAAAACTCTAATAATTAAACTTCATTCATCTTTTGGAAGAAAATAACCAAATGATCTTCCCTGTTGAGATCAAGTTTATTATCCTTTACAATTTTCTTGGCAGGTTCCTGATCTGCCTCATCAAGAGCTCCAATGATGCTGTTTGTCTTACTTTTGACCGAAGTCACTTTCTCATTTTTATCGATCAAATAAAAAGTTTCCTCGAAGACGAACATTTTTCCTTGAGTTGGCGCATAGCTATTCTTCGGCGGAGTCACCAAGTCTGAGTAAAATTTCCGGATTAAAGTATAGTTTTTCCCTTCGGCAATCACATTGACAAGGTCATCACCTTCAATCCCGCGAACCATTTCAAATCCTTTCTGAAAGAGTAACTTCGGCAGCATTCCCGCTGGAACCCCCGTAGCCAAAAGACTGGCTGGCCGCTCAAGAATTGCATATTCAACAAAATCCTTGTTGAGGAAAATCGGATTACCTGCTTCATTAATCACCTCAAGTTCATTGTCGTGAATATTGAATTTATAGGATACATTTTGTTTTAACCCGGCATTAGTCGTTCCAATTTCTGCTTTTCCCCAATCTTCAAACAAATAAGGCGAGCCATCGACTCCCTCAAAACCTGATAACCTCGCCGGAACACCGTTTAAATTAACATTAGAAATCTGAGCTTCGGCGAATTGAGTAAACAATAGACCGGCGATTAACAAAAATTTTTTCATCTTAATATTTAATTACTTTTTTATGTAAAGTCAGACTGTTGGTACTGATCTTCAAAACATATAGTCCACTCGGTCCGGGAAGATTCATTTCAACATCCAATTCTTGACTCGATTTTGTAATTTTTTTCACAAGATATTCTCGCCCTGCCATGTCTATCAACTGAAATGTCACAGGTCCGGAGTAATCATTGGAAATATTGATATGCACTTTTTCTTCAGAAGGAATCGGCCCAACAAAAATCCCAAATCTGCTTAAATCCACTTCCTGATCAGGAATGGCTGAAATAACGATAGGATCGGAGATTCTATTGCAAGTAGCATCGTAGATCGCTACCTGATATTTGCCATCTTCTGAAGCCGTAATGGATCTATCCGTAGCTCCGGGCACTAATTGTCCATTAACAAACCACTGGTACGACAAGCCGGGTTGCTGAGAAGTCAGCAAAGTTCCATTCACCACAATTGTCGGTTTGGCGAGCTCATTAGGACCTATCTCAACTGATTGCTCGAAGGAAGTTGAGCCTTGAGCATTTGAAATTTGAAGTTTGATTAGGAAGGTTCCTGGAGAATTGAAAACGAAGAAGGGATTCTCAAGAGTGGAAGTACCCAGTCCTCCGAAATCCCATTTGTAGGAAGATATTACTCCTTCGCTGAGGTTTTCAAAAGTAAGTGCTGAACCCAAACATGGATAAGTGGAAGTAAAATTAGCAAATAGAACCTCCTCACAGTTTTGTTTCAGCCAACCGGTAGAATTGGTGATTATAGCCAAGCCTCCAAGCGTTATAATCGCTTTCCCTACCAAATCAACATTCGTAACATTAATGTTTTCAAAACAATATTTTCGGTAAATATCATGGATCAGCTTCCCTTTTGATCCGGCTAGGATTCCTGCTTTCGAATTGGCAGTTGCAGTACTTGCAAATAGATTCAAAACTGTCAATTGTCCCGAATTCCCAAGGTTCAAAATTCCAGAGGAACCCAAGGTCAGATTTTGAAAAGTTAAGCTTGGGATCGCCTGAATCGCTTGTCCATTCGAAATAGAAATTGAATTGATTCCATTGCTCAAGAGTGAAAGTTTCCCGCTAGTCAAAGTGAGCGAGTCAAATAGCGTAGTGGTCGTATTATTGAAATTTCCTTCCGTTCCTTCGAAAGTCAAATCCAAATCTCCTTTAATGAGAGAATTACTTTCCAAAATCAAGTCCTTTTCAAAAATGATGGTTTCTAACTCTCCTCCGAGACTTCCTGCTCCAATCATTCCAAGACTAATCAATCTTAATTCAGGAGAATCTATGCCAAGTAAGGCATCATCGATTATCAGGTTATCTAACTTTTCATGGGTAATAATTCTCCATTTACCCGTACTGAAAGTGATGTCTGTATTTTCAAAAACGGCATTACCCAACTCGACCAAAAGCTCATTTGTACTGGCACTTGAAAAAAGTAGAGTTCCGTTTTTAATACCCGTAATCTGATTGCTCACCCTGAATCCATTATTGACAATGATCTGATTCCCTTTCAAATCAAAATTTACCAACTGATCCCCGAACAGGTTTACACTGAAAGCCTCTGCGTTGACTGGGAAATTAACGGTGGTTGATCCTCCTGCAGAACCTTCAAAAACTACTCTTGTTCCGGATCCCGGGATTTTGTTTGCTGAAATCCCGTTGGCAGAAGTTGACCAATTCACCGGGTCGTTCCAATTTCCATTGTCAGGACCAATCCAATAAAGTGTCTCATCCGCTCCATCTACAGTTCCTGCTTTCATCACAAGAGAGTAATCCTGTGAATTATTTACAAGATTGCCTTTGTGAGTAATATTGACTTTATATTTTTGAGCTTTTGGGGAGGCAATGAATACTTGCTCTACATTATCCCGGAAGTTGTCCGAATCATTGGCAGCGGCGGAACCCGGACCTATAGACGGATTTAATGTCCACGGGAAATACGTTTTCCCTTCTTCATCTGTGACCCGAATATCGAGGTCATTGACAAGCATCAGATTAGGTGGATTCAAAGAAGCAGGAGCCGGGTTTCCGGAAGGATCTGTCCAGGCAATTGTGATTCTGATTGGGGTAACTCCATCCGAGACAAATTCATATTCATAAGAAGAACCGTTAGCAAGATTATTCTCACGGATCACATCAGAAGATCCATTTTCAGCCAAAATAATTTCTGCGGCAGATTTCGTATTCAATAAGCCCCAGCCATAAATATAGTCAGGACCCGGACTGAGGCCAGCTTCTTTAGTAGTATTAATCATGATGGCTTTGACAGTCGAGGCCCACATGAATCTCCCATTATTTCTTTCCCCGAATAATTGCTGGAGTAATAGAAGCGAACCTGTCACATTGGGTGCAGCCATGGAGGTTCCGCTTAGGGAGGCATATGCATCTGTAGTTCCGCCATTCCCAATTGAAGAACTGAAAACATTTACCCCAACACCCACCACATCGGGCTTTATCCTTCCATCGTCTGTTGGCCCCCAACTAGAAAAACTGCTCATCGCAACTGACTGAGGTCCCAAATACTCAGTAATGCTGGAGACAGCACCGACCGTTATTGTATTTTTAGCAACCCCTTCAGGACCGAGTGTATCCTCAGGACCATCTGGATCTCTTGTCCCGTCACCTGCATCTCCCCGGTCGTTACCGGCTGCCCAAACAACAGTATAATATGGTTTTGAAAAAATAAGGTCATCAAGACCTTTACTTTTTGAAGAGTAATAGCCAAATCTGTAATCTTTATCGGGGTTGATATTTGGGTTTCCTGCCCAAACCCATGCATTGCTTGCATTTCTGTACCAGCCTAAAACAACACCGTAAGAATGGTTTGAAACAAGATGTCCACCAGGTTTAGTGACCGGATCGAAAGCATTCGCATTCATTTTAGAAAGATCACTTTCCCAATTGAAGGCCCACCCGGTTGCTTCATTTGCCATTCCTTTGGCACTAACACTAATCCCGGTAGCCATAATCGTCCCGGAAACGTGAGTCGCATGGTTGCTGATAGTTTCCGTAGAACCATCAACTTGAGTCAATCTTCCTGTAAACTCCACATGATCAGGTTTAGGGCGCGTTTGATCATAGATGCCTACTACCATTCCTTTTCCTGTCAAATTTACGCCTAAAGATCCTCCGGATTGCAGCGCATCAGTAGAGGTTGTTCTTGCCGCATTCGTATTTAAAATCGTGTAATAAACAGGATTTTCCAGTTCATCGAAATATTGAAGATCTGCCAATTCCCCATTTTCAAGTTTGAGTGTCAAAGGAATATTCCTGGCTAGCGCCTTTTGCTTAACCAGTTCTTTCGGTAAAAAAAGTTGGGAATAATTCTGTTCGAATCTTTCAGAAATCTGCAAACGAACTGATTCAAGCTGGAGCTTTTGGTCGGAAGAGTTTTGGCTAAAGCCCAAGATCCACAGACCAAAAACAAAAATGATTGTAACTATATATCTCATAAATTCTCTTCCCCAATACTTGAACCTCCTGAAATTAAAGAAAGTTTAAAAAAAAGGGGGCCAGAAGCCCCCTTTTTATGATTATTTAAATATTGACTTAAATCTTGGTCAGGATGACAGTTCCACCGTCACCGTAAGTATTGGACCAGGTGATTTTCATTGTTCCGTCAGGATTTACCACGCCATTGATAGTGAAAGGATCACCATATCGATCAGCATTGGAAGATGGACCTGTCAGTTTATTACATGCATCATTGATTCTGCCTGCTGGTTTTGTATCGCTGTAAAGACCTGGATACATACCAAAGGAGATATCATCTACTGTGTAGCTTCCAGTTCCTGAAGCAGTAAATACTACTTCTTTTGCTGATGCGATTACAAAGTTGGTTGTAGTCTGAGCTGCACCGCCATCACCATCACCCAGCTGAAGAGATTCCCAAAAAACGGAATATTTTGCAGCCAAAGTCGATGGGCAAATTACTCTGATTCGAACAGTCAAATCATTGTAATTGGTAGAAACATCAGCACCAGTAGCACTTGTAATTTTCAATACCAGATTTGGTACTTCTGCAGGAGAAATATTTCCGGTCAAAACTGTAACAGGGAAATTGACAACAAATTCTCCTGGGTTGATCACGATGGTCTTTGAAGCAAGACTATAATGAACTCCTGCTACTGCTGTAGAGGTTGGATCTGCTTCGATATTAACCGTAATAGGCTCAGTGGCTGAAGTAGAAACTCTGTTCACCTGTACTTGGACAACATCAGTTTGAGTACTATTCAGTCTGATAAAGGATGAGGTAATGCCATTCGGAATGTTTCCTGCATTAAACTCAACCATATTACCATTATAGAGTGTATCAGTTCCCGGATCATCAAAGCAAGCAGTTGTAGTCAGAGCGGCTACTGCTACTGCGAGGAAAGTATATAGTTTATTAAATTTCATGATTTTTCCAGTTTTTAGTTATTTATAACCAGGATTGTTCTCCAATGCAGTGTTCAAAGTCAATTGGTCCTGAGGAAGAGGTGCGAGAATTCTATAATCTGCATAAGGTACCGGCTGGAATGAACCTGCCTTTGAGATTGGCAAACCATTTCTTTTCAAATCATACCATCTATGACCTTCCAATGCAAACTCCAGTCTTCTCTCTTTCAGGATTTGAGCAAATAAGTTTGCACCTGTCAAACCTGCATCAACTGCTCCAAGACCTCTTTTGCTTCTCAAAGCATTCAGATCGGCTCTTGAACCAGCTTCATCACCTGTTCTATATCTTGCCTCAGCTCTTATCAGATACAATTCTGCACCCCGGATAATTGGAAGATTCTGCAAGAAATCACCTTTTGCTCCCAACCATTTGTTTGATCTGTACACCACACCGGTGGCGCCTGATCTCGTTGTTTCTGTCCAGGTTGCTTTTCTGATGTCACCCGTTTCATAGGCAGCATATAATTCATTCGAAACTGTCAAAATAAACTGAGCACTTGGCAAAACATTGGCAGCCAATGAAGCTACAGAGTTGTTCACCCCGTCTACTGTTGACCAGTCATTTGATCTGATTTCAATCTCAAACAAAGACTCCGGATTAGGGAAGGTAGAGAACGCTGCAACATAGTTTGCAGGAGTCAAAAGACCAGTTCCATCATTTGCAAGACCAGAAGTTGCCATGGCTTGTGAAGCCATCGCCGCAGCCTCTGCAAATTTAGAATCATACAAGTAAACCCTTGCAAGAAGCGCTTCTGCGGCACCTTTTGAAGCACGGTAAGCATTTGCAGTACCTTTTGCAGCTACAGGAAGTAATCCAATAGCAGCCTGAAGATCAGCTTCCATCAAATCGTACAATTCTCTGTTTGTACTTCGTGGCTTCAAGTCAGCACCAGAAAAACCAATTACAGGTTCTGTTCTGATTACTACTGATTTATTCCAACCGTTAACTTCTTTACCCGGCTCATAACCATAAACTCTTGCCAAATCAAAGTAAAAGAAAGCTCTCATGAAAAGTGCTTCTCCTTTAAGTTTGTCTTTCAAAGCCTGATCTCCTGGAGTAGCATCGATTTCAGAAAGGAGAATGTTTGCATCATTAATTGCACCATAATGGTTTGTATTCCAAAGTGCGATATGTTGCCTGTCAGCGTTTGCTTCCTGTCCGATATATCTTCCTGTGTTGGCAATAATTCTAAGATTATCCGCCATGATTTCAGGGGCAATCATCAACGTCTGTCCATAATTACCAAAACCTCTAGCTCTGCCATAAATCGTCAGAGCAAGGGACTGATAACCATTTGCATCGGCAAAAGCAGTAGCAGGTGTCAAGCTCTGCTTTGGTTCAGTATCCAAAAGGTCTTCGCATGAACTAAATGCTAATGCAGAACCCAGTGTTAGTATTTTTATATAATTTTTCATTCCTATTTCTTAATTAGAAGTTAAGATTGATACCTGCAGATATCTGCTTGGCGTTTGGATAAGCTCCAAAAGTATCACCGATTGAACTGGCTTCAGGATCAATTCCATTAAATTTGGTGAAAGTTGCCAAGTTTAATCCCTGTACGAAAAGACTTGCTCCGCTCATTCCAATCTTGCTTGCAGCTGCCGAAGGCAGGTTGTAACTCAAAGTCACCTGCTTCAATCTCACATAACCACCGTCACTCAAAATTCTCGTTGAGAAAGTATTGACTGCAGAGGTTCCCGGAGCCTGGCCACCTTCGTAAGGGCGACCAACAAATTTCACGTCACCCGGAGCTTTCCAATAATCTAATTGATTTACATCCAAGTTACCGGTACCGGTACCCCAGTTTTGCAGGTTATAGATATCGGCATTAGGAGCAAGGTTTCCAAACTGATACTGGAAGAAAACTTCAAGTGATAGTGGACCATAACTGAAATTATTTGACAAACCCCCATAGCTACTTGGAAGAGCACTTCCTCTGTAAGCAAGTGTTGATTCGCCTGCTACATAGGTATAGTTACCTGTTCCTGTACCATCATCAAACATCTGACGGCCGTTTGCAGGGTTAATACCCAAATACTGGTTAGTGTAGAAGAATGAAATTGGCTTTCCAACGATCAATTCGTTTCCAATTCTATCCTTTCCATCATATAACTCAAGCAATTCATTCTCGATGAAGGTAATATTGAAACCAGTAGTCCACATAAATTTACCAGCAATGATATTGGTAGTTTGCAAATCAATATCAACACCCTGATTTCTTACTTCACCTGCGTTTCTTGTAATGGAACCAAATCCGGAGTCAGTTGGTAGCGGAGTATTAAACAACAATGCCTGAGAATTCTTTCTCCAGAAATCAACTGTAGCAATGACTCTTCCATTAAATACTGTCGCATCCAAACCTAAGTTGATGGTTTCTGATTCTTCCCAAGTCAACAAGTCGTTACCTAACTGTGTGATCGTCAAAGCACCACCACCCAAATACTGTCCACCTGAACCTACAAGAGTTCTCGATGCAAAGTTGGCAATTTCAGAATTACCTGTAATACCGTAAGAAGCTCTTACTCTCAAGTTATCCAACCAGGAAACACCTTCTAAGAAGGATTCTGAAGAAAGTCTCCATCCTGCAGAAACTGCGTAGAAAGTACCCCATCTGTTTTGCTCACCAAATCTTGAGTGACCATCTCTTCTTAAGGTTACGTCTGCAGTATATCTGTCATCGTAATCATATTTTGCCTGACCGAAAATACCAGCTCTTTTGTATTCTGTGAACGTACTTGTCACAGCAAAAGGAGTTGCAGCGTTTGCCAAATAGATCAATGTAGGATTTGGGAAACCTCTACCTGTTGCAGACTGTAAGTCAGATTGTGCAGCTTTATATTCAACACCGAGTACACCTGAAACGGTATGCACGTCGTTAAACTTCTTATTGAAGTTGAAGTTGTGGTTGGTGTTGAAGTTGTTGTTTCTTCTGCCTGTAAATACGGATGCTCCTCCGTAAGAAGAGAACACAGGGATGGTAGAAGGACGGTTGTTAATATCCGCGTTATCTGAGAAATCGATACCGAAGTAAGATGTCCAGCTCAACCAAGGATTGATCTGATAGTTCAATTGCAAGTTAGATACTGTCTGAACAGTCTTGCCACTTCTTATTTCCTGATTTACACCCTGAACAATGTTATAACCGAACAGGTGGTTGGAAGGATAAGGAGCATAAGTACCATCCTGATTGTAGATAGGGACATTTGGTCTCGCAGAGAAACCTGCTACGAATGGACCGTTCACGAAGTTACCTCTGTCAATTGATCCATTGGTGCTTTGGAAGGCAAGTGAAAGGTTAGCTGCAATTGTTAATGCCTTAATCGGTTTGTGCGTAATGTTCAAACGACCGGTACCTCTCTGATAATCAGACATAATAATTTGACCTTCCTGATCTGTGTACGATCCTGAAAGGAAGAAGGTAGTCTTCTCATCACCACCAGATACGGAGAGATCATAGACACTTAATCTTGCATCTCTGTAAAGCGCATCCAGCCAATCATAAGATTGCAAATTTGGATCTTCAGGATTGCCGTAAGTTGCATCTGAGTTAGCAGGATTAAGACCAGCATTAATGTACGCATCACGCTTAATTCCGGACAATTGCTTCGCGTCCATTACATCATAAAGATTCAACGGCTGAACAATACCTTCCTGAACAGAAAGTCTGATTTTAGAAGCGCCTTTTGTTCCTTTTTTGGTCGTGATCAACACAACACCATTGGCAGCCTGAGCTCCGTAGATCGCAGCAGCAGCAGCATCTTTCAATACTTCGATTGACTCGATGTCATTCGGGTTGATAGATGCAAGAGCGTTTTGAGAACCTTGGCCTGAAAGACCACCATTTGCTACCTGCACACCATCCACAATGTAAAGAGGATCGTTTCCGGCGTTGATTGAGCCTACACCTCTGATACGAACGTTAAGTGTTCCACCTGGCTGGCCAGAAGTAGAAGTCACCTGAACTCCAGCGATACGACCTTGCATTGCACGGTCAAATGACTGAACAGGCAAGTTTGCGAAAACCTCGCCTTTCACCGATGCAATCGCACCTGTGATTTCTCTTTTCGACTGATCTCCATACGAAGTGATCACAAACTCAGAAAGAGCTTGAACATCCGGCTGAAGAGACACACTGATAGTGTTCTGGTTACCGATTGTCACCTCTTGTGAGGTTAACCCCACAAAACTGAAGACCAAAATATTGCTTCCGGCAGGGACACTGATTGAATACTTGCCATCTAAATCTGTGGCAGTACCAATCGTGGTTCCCTTAACCAGAACTGTTGCACCTGGTACTCCAAGATTATCCTCTGCGGAGGTAACCGTACCAGTGATCACACGGTTTTGGGCAAATGCCAAAGCATTTCCCAAAAGCAGCATGAGTCCTAGAAGTAAAACTTTCCTCATATTGGTTTGATTATGGTTTAAATTGATTTCAATGATATCCTTAAAAAGGCAATACCACAACACCACTACACAAAAATTAGATGAATGGTTTGAAAGAATTTCTAATCTAAAAAATGCATTAAATTGTTTAAATCAGTATATAATTTCGTTAACAAGCCTTATTAGGGTGAAAACAATATTATTTCACTGTGAATTAAATGTTAACAAAAGTTAATTCCAGAAATGATTTATTAACTTTTTTTGAAAAAATTTGAGACAGATCAAAAACAGACTTTAATTCTATCTTCTTATCTTTTTACAGAATTTTATAAATATATATACAATTCATATGGCTAATTATCAATAAAAATAAGATTAATATAAAATTTAAGTTTGTTTTAAAGTATTAATTTATTTTATACCTAATATAACAGGTTCTGGATTAAATCAATCTTCGATCATTTATTGGCTTAAAAAACATCAATCGGGTTTTCAAACAGACCGGAATCAAAGGACTTTAATTGTAATCCGTCGGTTCAGGGCTTGATTTTGAGCTGAAGTATTCGGAACCATCGGCTGAGTATCACCTTTTCCCTCCGTGAGTACTCTTCCCGGATGTAATCCCTGATTTACCAGATAATCCTGAACACTTTTCGCACGCTGTAAACTTAGCTGCTTATTGTAGGCGGAACTCCCGACGTTATCTGTATGTCCTGAAATAAGAATATTCACGTTTGGATTCTCAATCAAAAACTTGTGCAATCTCTTCAAGGAACTCAATGACTCGTTTTCCAAGGTATACTTGTCAAAGGCAAAAAATATGTTTTCGAAAACAAACTCCTCTCCTGAAGCTACCGGAGTCAACTCGACCTTTAAATCCTTAACGTTTTTAATTTTGTCCCTTTCGACATTGTAGATTTTTGGCAAATATCCCTTTTTCTCCACGTACAAGCCCGAAATAGCCTTGTCCGGATAAAGCATCATAAAATCACCGGATTTCCCATCGGATTGGAATTGGTAGAGTGTGCTGTCGTTGGTTAGTGAAACCAAAGACAAAGTAGCCTCAATTGGTTCTCCTGTTTTTGAATTCAAAACTCTTCCCTCAGTCACAGTTAAATTTTCACCCAAATAAATCTCCTCCGGAAACTTAAACCGATAAAGCAAAGAGCGGTCATTCGCATTTGATTCCGTCGTCAGCTCAGTAAAATAGGCATAGTCTTTTTGGGCAGTAATAAAGAGTGCAACCTGATCAAGTTGATCATTGATAGGAAGCCCGAGGTTTTCTGGTTTTTGAAACTCACCTTTTTCTACCCTTGACAGAAAAATATCCATTCCTCCAAATCCCTGGTGGCCATTTGACGAATAAAAAAGAATCTCATTATTGAAAAACATGAAAGGTGAAATTTCATCTTTCGCTGAATTGACTACTCTTCCAAGATTTTTAGCTTCAGACCAGGATTTATCATTTTGCATGACCGAGTACCAAATGTCATTTCCCCCAAATCCTCCTTTTCTGTTGGAAGAGAAAAACAGAATTCTTCCGTCTGCCGAAAGGGAAGGCTGGGAATCCCAGGAACTTGAATTGACTTTTTTACCCATGTTGACTGGTCGCTGCCAGGAGCCGCTGACTTTATAAGCAATGTATAAGTCACAGCTACCCTCCGAGTCTGGGGCATCACATGATGTGTATATCAGGATTTTACCATCGGCTGTTACCGAGCAAGT
Organism: Algoriphagus sp.; assembly: GCA_029945945.1. Taxonomy (GTDB): domain Bacteria; phylum Bacteroidota; class Bacteroidia; order Cytophagales; family Cyclobacteriaceae; genus Algoriphagus. The sequence goes on from JAQSDM010000013.1 coordinate 24,841, forward strand.
TCCCTCATTGTAGATAGAATTAATCGTCTGGGCTATGCTGACTGGATTAGTCCAATCTCCATTTGGCTCCAAATAGGCCGTATAAATATCTTCTTTATCATTATTCCCGGTCCCGTCTCTTTTGGTAAAAAGAATCTGCTCGCCATCCGCTGTCAGAACCGGAAAATATTGAAGCTGAAATCTATTCAGGGGTTCTTTCAATCTTTGCTTATCAATCGATCTACTATGTTCCAGTTGGCCTGCCAGAAAATCCATCTGAACTTTCATTTCCACATAATAAATTGACTTCTTGAAACTTTCATCAAGCAAGGATTCCATGGCATGAAACTGATCCAGGGCTTCCTTAAATCTTCCCTGCTTCAAATAAAGATTGGTAAAAACCCAACCAAAATCCGCTACGTTTTTTGGAGTTGCATTTTTTCCGGCAAGTCGTTGCTTTCCGGCAATTGCTATCTTTTCAGCTTCCTGATATTTGCCTTGGGTAATATAAAGTTGTGACATCTTCACATATGCTTCCAGAAAGGAGGCTTCCCGTGCGATTGCAGCCTGATATTTTGCGATCGCCATGTCATATTGTCTGGAAATAGTCAACTCCTCTGCTTCCTGATACAGCTTAATTGCCTTGCCATCAACAATGGAATAGGTCTGACCCTGCGCATAAAGCAGAGTTAGAAAAAACAAGATTCCAAAGAAAACAGGGCGCATTGACTTAGGGGATGTCCATAAATTTATGGGTTTGAAGCGAAACTTTCCAAATCGGGTGACTTTTTACGTAATCTATTATCATCGGGGTGAATTTTTCAGCCTTACTCCACTCTGGCTGAAGTCTCAATTCACAAGTTGAATTGACCAAAGCCGAATGCTCTTCTGCGAAAGCAAAATCACTCGGGTGTGAAACAACAACTTTCAACTCGTCTGCTTCAACGTAAATCGAAGGATGTGGTTTTTTGAATTTTTTAGGGGAAAAACAAACCCAATCAAAGTCTCCTGAATAAGGGTGAGCACCCGAAGTCTCGATATTGGTAGTGAATCCCTTTCCTTTCAAAAGACTGGTCAACGGGTCCAAATTGTAAAGCAATGGCTCTCCTCCTGTCACCACGACCAATCTTCCCGGATATGCCAAAGCTCCTTCCACGATCTCTTCAATCGATAATACTGGCCACTTTTCTGATTCCCAGGATTCCTTGACATCGCACCAGACGCAACCCACATCACAGCCTCCAAGCCGGATAAAATAAGCGGGATGTCCGGTAAATCTGCCTTCTCCCTGTATCGTGTAAAATGCCTCCATCAACGGAAGCTGTAGCCCCTTGGCTACTAATTCTTGAGTGATCATTTGAATTTTTGGTGAAGCGGGTGATTCGACCGCTAAATGATTCGCAAAGGTAGGAGGAAAGTTGGAAAGTGGAAAAGTAAGAAGGTTCTACAGTTGGTACTTAAACTTTACAACCTTTGAACCTTACAACTTTCCAACCTTACAAATCCTTCATCATCACCACTCGATAATCCTCCACCCCACCCTTGGGAAGGACATCTATTATTTTAAACCCTCTTCGAAGTCCAAAATTGATCATGTCGGGAAAACGGTTTCTGGTTTTGAAAAAGACTTTGCTAAAACCTTTCTCTTTTGCCCAATTTTCCTGAAAGTCTGCCAATGCACTAGCAACTCCATGCTTTCGATACTCAGGCCTCACTCCTCCCATCCAGGAGTAAAAAGTATCGGGAAAATCACTTTGATAGCCAACCTTAAAACCGACCAACTCGCCTTCGATCTCTGCAACCAAAGAAAAATGAAGCCTGTGTCTTAGTCTGCTTTCATAAAAATCAAAAGAAGCCACTCCGGGAAATTCCGGGATTCGCTCATGAACCCAAAGGATTTCTTCCAAAGAGGCTTCTCTGATTTGATATTTAGGATTGGAAAATTGCAAAATTGAAAGATTTTTAAGTAAGTCAACTTTAATTAGAATTCTGGCGAACCAAAATTTTTCAATCTTCAAATATTCAAATATTTCAATCTTTTTTAATCGTAGGATATGTCACACCCAACTGCTCCAAATAGGTATCGTACTTTTTCTCGTCATAATAAAACTTCTCCATCTGAGGACGGAATTGGTTCATGATTTCGGTATTCAGATAGATCGGAGGCGCATCATCAGGACCGATCATTGGCTGGTATTTCTGCTCTTTAGTCTGGACATTTTTAAAATAATCCCAAGCCTCAGTTACCAATTCAGGTTGAAGTAAGAAATCCAGAATCGTCATTGCCTCCACTTTTGCACCAGCGGTCACACCTTTGTGAGCAATTGGTGTTGCCATCGCGATCGCATTACTCCAGTGGTGACCTGGCAAACCCGGTATATTGGATGGATACCTGAGCGTCACAGTCGGAACCACCCAGGATACATCGCCGATGTCGTCCGATCCTCCGGATACTTCGATTGATGAAGGAACTCCGAGCGTATCCAATTTAGTCGGCATGCCCTCAATTTTAGACCCCAATTCTTTTTGAAGAGCATTCGCCAAAGTTTGGTCATCTTCAGACCATTCAGGCAAACCAACTTGAAGGATATTAGAATACATCTTTTCAGCAATCACTTTATTAAAGTGTCTTGGCCAGGCAGTTCCAAGAATTTTGGAAGTCATCGTTGTACCCGTCATCAGAGCGGCCCCTTTGGCAATATCATTTGCCTGACCGTACATCTCCATGATTCCCGGATAATGAATGTCACGGAAATAATACCAGATCGATGCTTTCGAAGGCACCACATTGGGCTGATCTCCTCCGTCAGTAATCACAGAATGTGATCGCTTCAAAGGATGCAAATGCTCACGCTTATAATTCCAACCGATGTTCATCAACTCTGTCGCATCAGCTGCGCTTTTCGCTCTCCAAGGAGCACCTGCTGAATGAGCCGCATCTCCGGAGAACGTATATTCTACAGAAATTAAACCCGTACCAGTTGCCTGACCAAAGCTTACGCCCAGGTTATTTGCTACGTGAGTAAAAATGCAAATGTCAATATCATCGAAGTAGCCATCTCGGACAAACCAAGCTTTCGCAGCTACTAACTCTTCGGCGATTCCAGGCCAAAGAACCAACGTACCACCGATTTTCTCCCGTTCCATTATCTTTTTCACAGCAAGTGCTGCCGTGATATTGAGCGGAATACCGGAGTTATGGCCTTCTCCATGACCTGGCGCACCTTCCACAATTGGTTTATGATACGCAACTCCCGGATATTGGGAAGCTTTAGGAATATTGTCTACGTCACTTCCAAGTGCGATGGTCGGTCCTTCGCCGTTGCTCCAGGTCGCAAACCATGCTGTAGGAATTCCGGAAGTTCCCCGCTCAATCTTAAATCCATTTTCCTCCAGAATTCCTGTCAGGTATTTTGAAGATTCAACTTCCTGGAAGCCGAGCTCCGCAAAGCTGAAAATCTTGTCCACCATCACCTGACTCATTTTATGGTTTTGCTGGACTATCTCGGTTACTTCTTTTTTAAAAGATTCGATCTGCTCAGGCGAGTACTTCTTTTGTGCAAAAGAATGTTGACTCACAAAAAGCACGATCAAAGCCAGAAAAATCTTCGGCATCGTAATGTTTCTATTCATGGGATTGGTGGTTAGTATGAATTGAAAATACACAAAAAAGAGAAAGCCTATAAAATAATAATGACCAATGGGCAGAAACTCAGGACGGGAGGAATTACGAATTTGAATTCCAAACCCGCTCAATTTTTCTATTTTTGCAGGCGTTTAGCAGAAAAATCAAAAAGAATTCAATCATGGCGGAGTATAGTTTCAGGGAAATCGAGAAAAAGTGGCAGGCATACTGGGAAAATCAAGGTACATTCCTGGCCGAGGTAAATCCTGAAAAACCTAAATTTTATACCCTGGACATGTTCCCTTATCCTTCCGGAGCGGGACTTCACGTAGGCCATCCGCTTGGATACATCGCTTCGGATATCGTGGCGCGATTCAAAAAACTGAAAGGATTCAATGTCCTTCATCCGATGGGTTACGATTCATTTGGACTTCCCGCCGAGCAATACGCCATCCAAACCGGACAGCATCCCGCGATTACAACTGAGGAAAACATCACCCGATATACCGAGCAATTGAAGAATATCGGTTTTGCTTTTGACTGGACAAAAGAAGTCAGGACCTCCGATCCGAGTTATTATAAATGGACTCAGTGGATCTTCATGCAGCTTTTCAACAGCTATTATGATCAGGAAGCTGATAAAGCTTTGTCCATTGATTCGTTGATTTCCCGATTTGAAAAAGAAGGAAATTCAGGAGTGAAAGCTGTTTGTGATGAAGATACTCAGGCATTCAATGCTACTGGCTGGAAAGCTTTCACCGAAAAAGAAAAACAAGAAATCCTGCTTAAATACCGTCTTACATTTTTGGCAGAAACCAGCGTAAACTGGTGTGCTGCTTTGGGGACAGTACTTTCCAATGACGAAGTGAAAGACGGATTCTCCGAGCGAGGAGGTCATCCTGTCGAGCGAAAGAAAATGATGCAGTGGTCGATGCGAATCACAGCGTATGCCGATCGATTGCTTCAGGGTTTGGAAAAAGTGGATTGGTCAGAACCTATCAAAGAAATGCAGCGCAACTGGATCGGGAAATCGATCGGTGCGGAAGTAGTCTTTGAGGTGAAAGGATCTGACAAAACGATCAAAGTATTTACCACGAGAGTGGACACTATATATGGTGTGACTTATTTGGCTTTGGCACCGGAAAGTGAACTGGCAGCCGAACTCATCACTGAAGATCAAAGAGCAAAGGCAGAAGCTTATATCGAAGTGGCTAAAAACCGCTCCGAACGTGAGCGAATGAGCGATGTCAAAACCATCTCCGGAGCTTTCACCGGAGCTTACGCCATCAATCCGTTCAACGGAGAAGAAATCCAAATTTGGGTTGCTGACTATGTGCTGGCAGGATACGGAACCGGCGCTGTAATGGCAGTTCCGGCTCACGATGAGCGTGATTACAACTTTGCAAAGCACTTCAATCTGGAGATTCGTCAGGTCATCGATGGCTCGATGGAAAACGGTTCTTTCCCCGGAAAAGGAGGATTGATCATCAATTCGGGCATGATTTCAGGAATGTACATGAAGGAAGCCATGCTCAAAGCCATTGAATTCCTTGAAGAAAAAGGAATCGGAAAAGGCAAAATTCAATACAGAATGCGGGATGCGATTTTTACCCGTCAGCGCTATTGGGGCGAGCCGCTTCCTGTCTATTTCAAAGACGGATTGCCTTATTTGATTGACGAAAAAGAACTCCCATTGATCCTTCCTGAAGTGGATAAATATTTGCCAACAGAAGATGGAGAACCTCCTCTTGGCAGAGCCAAAGATTGGACATACAAAACTTCCGAAGGTGAATTTCCATTGGAAAAAAGTACGATGCCGGGTTGGGCAGGTTCGAGCTGGTATTTCTTCCGATACATGGATCCGAAGAACGATGCTGAGTTTGCCGCAAAAGACAAAACAGATTATTGGGGAGCCGTTGACTTGTATATCGGAGGCTCCGAGCACGCCACCGGTCACTTATTATATTCCAGATTCTGGACTAAGTTTCTGTTTGACCTTGGCGTGGTGAGCATCGATGAGCCATTCCAAAAGATGATCAATCAGGGAATGATTCAGGGAAGGTCGAATTTTGTGTATCGCTTGAAGCCATTTTACATAGGTGGAGGAAGTGGTAAGACAGATGCAATAACCATTCTACCGATGATTTTTGTATCCAAAAATTATCATGAAAAAATTGAAAATGGATCCTTGAGTCTTGATGAAAAGGAGATAATTGAGTCTAAATTCAAAACTGTTTTTGAAAAGCTAAACCCACATATTGATTATTGGGAGCTTCAAAAAATTGAAACTTCTGAAATGCACGTGGACGTGAATATCGTCCACAACGATCAACTGAATCTGGACAAGTTCAAGACTTGGAGACCTGATCTGGCCAATGCGGAATTTGTACTGGAAGATGGAAAATATCACTGCGGAGCGGAAGTTGAGAAAATGTCCAAATCAAAGTACAACGTCGTAAATCCCGATGACATCATCGAGCGATACGGGGCTGATACGCTGCGATTATACGAGATGTTCCTCGGTCCTTTGGAGCAATTTAAGCCCTGGAATACAAACGGAATCGATGGAGTTTTCAAGTTCCTGCGAAAGCTTTGGAATCTCTATCATACGCCAGCCGGAGATTTCGCGGTTTCCGATACTGAGCCAAGCAAAGAAGAATTCAAGGGACTTCACAAAGCCATCAAAAAGATGGAAGAGGACATGACCCATTTCTCATTCAACACATCGGTGTCGAGCTTCATGATTTGTGTGAACGAACTGAGTTCGCTCAAATGCAATAAGCGTGGAATCCTGGAACCATTGGCTGTTTTGGTTTCACCGTATGCACCTCATATAGCTGAAGAACTTTGGTCACTTTTGGGCCATTCAGAATCGATCACCAAAACTGGTTTCCCTGAATTCAAAGAAGAATACCTGGTGGAAAGTAACTTTGAGTATCCGGTGATGATAAACGGAAAGATGCGTGCAAAACTAAATTTATCACTTTCTCTTTCCGTTCCGGAAATCGAAAAGGCAGCTTTGGAAGATTCGCACGTTCAGAAATGGTTGGAAGGAAAAGCTCCGAAAAAGGTGATTATCGTGCCGGGTAAGATCGTAAACCTGGTGGTTTAATTTGCTATTTTTCAACCACAAAGGAACAAAGATATTAACCTAAATGTCTTTGTTCCTTTTCAGTTTCTAATTAAAAACAAATGATCATTTACACCTTTCCGATCCGTACAGCTTTTATTGATCGTGACCTGGAAATGATCAGTCCAACTATGGAAATCAAAGGATTGGAATTCACCCAAAGTCCGGTCAAACTCCCTTTTTACTTCCTACTACAATTCTTTCAACTCCTTTGGTTTTTGCCCAAAACCACTCAATATTTATGTTTTTTCGGTGGATATCACAGCGTTCTTCCGGTATGGTTTGGGAAGATATTCGGTAAGAAATGCATAATTCAGGCCGGAGGAACAGATTGCATCAATATGCCTGAAATCGGTTACGGCAACTTCCGTAAGAAATGGCTACGAATGGCAACCGTTTACAGCTTCAAAAATTGCAGTTTAATCTTGCCTGTTGCAGAGGCTTTGGTCAAACAGGAATACCGGTTCGATCCGGGGATTTCTCCAAAGCAAGGATTGTTGAATCTGATTCCTGATCTTAAAACCCCGATTCAAGTTATCCCGAATGGATTTGATACGGATTTTTGGAAGGATTTGGGAGAAAAGCGAAGGCCTTTCAGTTTTATTTCCGTGGCTACAGGAACTTCCAACTCATCCCGCGCAAAAGTCAAAGGATATGATTTGATCGAGCTCTTAGCTGCAAACTATCCGGATTGGGAATTCACTCTGGTGGGGGACGAGCAATACAAATCGGCAAATTCCAATGTGAAGATTTTGGGGAAACAGCACCCGGAATCCCTACGAAATCTTTACAATCAGCACCAGTTTTATTTGCAGCTTTCTACTTCGGAAGGTTTTCCAAATGCTTTGGGAGAAGCGATGTCTTGCGGTTGCATTCCGATTGGCTCGGCTGTCGGGGCTATTCCGGAAATCATCGGACCGGCTGGCCTTATCCTTTCCAGAAAAGACACTCAAGAACTGGAGGTTTTATTAAAAACAGGATTTAAAATTGATTTAGAATTTTTACAAAAATCAGCCAGAACACAAATCGTCGAAAACTTCACCTTCAAAAAACGTCAGAATCTTCTCCTTCAAGTGTTAAACTAAACCGAATTTTTCTCTCCGGTATTCCTATTTTATTCCCTAAATCTTAAAACCTATTTTTTCTAAATATTACTATAGAAAGTAATAGGGACACTATTTTTTATCCATTTAAGTAACTTTCCTCACTTCATTTCTGATAAATACTCTGAACCTTTGGTTACTAAATTTTAGAAACCATGAAATCATTCCTAGCTATCCTGATTCTTGGCTTTTCGTTGATGTCTTGCCAGGAAACCGAAGACCCAATCGTGGTGAATCAATTGAGTTCAGCCGAATTGGAGACTTTACTTTTCACTCGTGAAGAGGAAAAACTTGCTCATGATGTCTATACCTATGCTTTTGAAAAGTACGGCACGTTCATATTTCAGAATATTGGAAATAGTGAAACTCAGCATGTCAATTCGGTCCTTGCCGCGATGAATTCATTCGATGTGGCAGATCCGCTGATGGGTAGCACTGCCCCAGGAATTTTTACAATTCCTGCTTTGAGCAACCTCTACCAAACTCTAATTACCCGTGTCAATATTTCCCAGAAGGAAGCTCTGCTAGTCGGACTTTACATTGAAGATTTGGATATCAATGACTTGAACAATGCTTTAGCGGAAACACAAATCCCCCAACTCATTCGGGTATATGAAAATTTGAAATGCGGTTCAAATAACCACATGCGCTCATTTGAAAATCTTGCCTCGACTTTGGGTGTAACCTATGATCCTGAATTTATCAGTCTGGAACTTTACAACAGCATCATCAATAGTCCGCTTACCACCTGCGGAAATCTATAAAACATTTTCCTCCAACTCTTTATGATTTTACCAATTCTCAATTCCATCCTTTTTACTACCGGGGAAAATTCTGACCAAAATAAAGAGCAATCACTTAGGCCTGTTCCATTATCAAAAAATCAGACTGCAATGCAAATAGAAGAGGGTCTTCTCTTGCTAAAAAAGAATTGCTATGCCTGCCATAATCCAAATACAACCTCTCATGGTGAAATCATTGCCCCTCCAATTCAGGGAATAAAAGAACATTATCTTAGGGCTTATCCATCCAGGGAAGCATTCTCTTCAGCGATGGTATCTTTTGTTGGTAACCCAATTGAAGAAAAAGCCTTGATGAAAGGCCCTGTCAAGCGATTTGGATTAATGCCAAAACCACCAATTCCAGAGGAAGAACTTCAAAAGATCATAGCTTATTTTCAGGACAATAAGCTCGAAACCCCTGCTTGGTGGGCAGATCATACAAATGGTGGTCATTAATAAAAATCATGATCAGAAATTGTCTCAATTGTGATGATTATCACTGATTAAGATCTGGACCTTGGGTAGTTTTAATTATAGAATTTTCAAATTCAAAATCTTTAAAAACTTAGGAAAACCAAGAAATCATTTTCTCGAAGACCGTTGAAAAAAAAAAAAGATTTGAAGCACTGATCAGGATTGGTAGAATTCTAACAGGCTAAAAAATCATCGTAAATAGTAATTTTTTGGATTAAAGGGTTAATTAAATGGAAAGCCTTCTCGAAATTTTCGGGAAGGTTTTTTTGCTTTTAGGCATGAAAACCAAACTTATAGAGACAAGGATTTTTTCAATTATTTAAACCAGTTTTTCAGAATTTTACATTTTTTTCTAGTGTAACAAATGATTTTTAAACCGGTTTTTTAGAATCAAACAAAATCATCTAAAGTATAGGCAAAAAAAGAGGGAGCTTTCAGTTAAGAAAGCTCCCAAAGAGGGTCTATTATTAATCAAGTAAAACCATATAAACTTTGGCAAACAGATCAGTTGATAAACTTTTATGAGCACCAAAATTTCTTAAACTTAGCTAAACATCTGATATAATCACAATTTCAGTAAAAAGTTTTTGAATTTTTTTTCAGGAAATTTTCAATTATTGCTTTTGAAAGACCTTTGGAGTACAGCCATATTCGGATTTAAAAACTCGGATAAAGTAAGTGATATTATTAAATCCCGACATCACCGAAACCTCCTGAATTTGAAATCCTCCGATCAGTAGATATTGACGTGCGAGCTTGAGTCTTTCCTTCAAAACAAAATCCATAGGAGTCTGCCCAAGCTCCAGCTTGAAAGTTCTCAGAAAATGCGCCTTACTCATGCAAGCCTGACCGGCAAGTTCTTCCAAAGTCAGATTTTCACGAATATTCTTTTTGACATAGTCCACCACATGGGCTAGTCGGTTACCGGAAGCGAGTTCCTTGTAGGTTTTTTCCAGCATCTCTCTGGCTTGAGTCTGACTGAGACGAATCATCAATTCCTTCAACGCCAAAGAAGCTATGAGATCTTTTTCTCGGGAGCGCTCTTTCACCCCAATTTTGATAAACCGATTGATGATTTCGGAAAGATCCTGTGTATTGATCAAATGGAAATAACTTAAGTCAAGTCCCCATTCCTGAGTCAGGACTTTCTCGGAAAATTTCTCATTGAGCATGTTAAAGGTATTCTCAATGATCTCTTTCGAAATTGAGAGTGCGATGCATTGAGTGGGATTGTCCCATTTTGCCTCCGGAAAGTCAATTTTCATCATCTCATTTGGCGGGACGATGACTGATTCACCCGGTAAATAATCAAAGCCGGGCTTATCAAAAAGATGCATGACTTTTTTGCCTTTGAGCATCGTAGTCAGGACCAGATCGCCAAAAACAAGATTGACGTCTGCAGCCTCCTGATGTGTCTCAAAAATATTCAGCTCGCAATTATCAAGCGTATAAGTGGTTCGGTTTTCAACCAGAGTTTTCAGATCCCGGCTGTTTCTCCAGGGTACACCGGAGATGAAATTATCTTGGGTCATGGTGTAAAATACTAATTATTAAACGCTTGTAAAAACCTTTCTCTGATCAAAATCACAGAGACGTTCCTGATCATATACGCAGAAAGTCACTGGAGGTGGATGACATGATCATATTGTTCTACTTTTTCTAACGGAATAAAAAGAGATTTGAACACAACCAAAATAACCATAGAATCATGGAAACATTAACTCTGTCTCAGGCACAGCCTGTGGAAAGACCCAAAATCAAAGAAAAGTACGATCACTTTATAGGTGGCAAATTCGTAGCACCTTCGTCGGGTGAATATTTTGACAATATTTCACCGATTGACGGCAAGGTTTTTTCAAAAGCCGCGAGGGGAAACAAAGAGGATATCGAAAAAGCATTGGATGCGGCTCATGCTGCTTTCCCAACTTGGTCCAAAACATCAGCAGCTGAGAGAAGCAAGCTGCTCAATAAAATTGCGGATGTAATCGAAGCAAATCTTGAAATGCTCGCCCGGGTCGAAACTATCGACAATGGAAAAGCACTTCGGGAAACAAGAGCTGCGGATTTGCCTCTGGTTATCGATCACTTCAGATATTTTGCTGGAGTCATCCGCGCTGACGAAAGTACCATCTCCGAGCACGATGAGAATACTGTAAGCATTGCTCTTCACGAGCCGCTTGGTGTAGTAGCACAAATCATCCCATGGAACTTCCCTCTTTTGATGGCGACATGGAAAATCGCTCCGGCTTTAGCTGCCGGCTGCTGCACTGTAGTGAAGCCTGCTGAGCAAACTCCAACCAGTATCATGGTTTTGATGGAATTGATTGGGGATATTCTTCCTCCGGGAGTTCTGAACGTGGTGACGGGCTTTGGAGTAGAAGCTGGAAAACCCCTTGCTTCTTCACCCAGAGTTGCAAAAGTTTCTTTCACAGGTGAAACTACCACAGGCCGATTGATCATGCAGTACGCTTCTGAAAATCTGGTTCCTGTGACAATGGAATTGGGTGGGAAATCTCCAAATATTTTCATGAAATCAGTAGCTGACGAAGACGATGACTTCTTCGACAAAGCGGTGGAAGGCGCAGTAATGTTTGCTTTGAACCAAGGGGAAGTTTGTACTTGTCCGTCAAGAATTCTGGTTCACGAAGACATTTACGATAAGTTTATGGATCGAGTGATTGCCCGTACCAAAGCCATCAAGATGGGGCACCCGCTCGCCGAGGACACAATGATGGGAGCTCAGGCTTCCAATGATCAATACGAAAAAATCCTTTCCTATCTGGATATCGGTAAGCAAGAAGGTGCAGTTGTACTTACAGGTGGTGCCAAAGCTGGTTTGAACAGTGGACTGGAAGAAGGATATTACATTCAACCAACTATTTTCAAAGGCCACAATAAAATGCGAATCTTCCAGGAGGAGATTTTCGGACCGGTGGTTTGCGTGACAACTTTCAAAACCAACGAAGAAGCCATCGCCATCGCAAATGATACGATGTATGGACTTGGTGCAGGACTTTGGTCCCGAGATGCTCACGAACTGTATCAGATTCCAAGAGCGATACAGGCGGGAAGAGTTTGGGTCAATTGCTATCATGCCTACCCTGCTCATGCGCCTTTCGGAGGATATAAAAAATCAGGCTTTGGTCGGGAAAACCACCTGATGATGCTAGGTCATTATCGCCAGACTAAAAACATGCTGATCTCATACAGCAAGCAAAAACTGGGATTCTTTTAATCAATCAAGTAATACCAATTACTAAAGGCAGGGAAATTATTCTCTGCCTTTCTTACCTTTTACCCAAACCCAAAAAACCATGACTGAGAGAAAGAGAGTGCTCATCACAAAAGCGGCTGAGGAAGTAATCGACACCTTAAGAAAGCGCTTTGGAAGTGAATTGATGTTTCACCAAAGTGGAGGTTGCTGCGACGGATCTTCCCCCATGTGCTTCGAAAAAGGCGATTTCAAAGTCGGAAGCCAGGATATTTGGATGGGTGAAGTCTACGGATGCGATTTTTTCATGAGTGCAGATCAGTTTGAATATTGGAAATATACCGAGTTGACTTTGGATGTTACTCCTGGTCGAGGCAGTAGTTTTTCAATAGAAATCCCGATGGGGATTCGCTTTTTGATTCGCTCACGCCTTTTCACCATGGAGGAGTTTGAGCATCTTGAACCAGTCAAAACCGGCGAGGAAGTTTTGGGAGAAACCTGATTTAATTCATATGATTATAATTGATTTTTATGGGCCACATTGAATCTCGCATGCCTGAAAATCATTCCGGGGTGTGACGTTTTAGGTCATGCTCGATTTCATCTTATCTGAGAAATCATTTTTGATTATCTTGATCAGGAAATCCCCAACCTGATGAAAAAATTAATAATTGCGCTGTTGGTTCTATTCGTATTCTATGTGGCTGCTGTTTTGACCGTACCATCTTACATAGAAACCGAACGAAATCCGGTAAAACTTTCAGCGCCTTATACAGTCTCTCCCGAAGCTAAAGCCCTTTACGATCGACTGGATTTTATCTCTGACCTTCACTGTGATGCTTTACTTTGGGGACGAAGCCTTAACAAAAGAGTTGATCGGGGTCATGTGGACTTTCCAAGAATGAGAGAAGCAAACGTGGCTTTGGAGATGTTTACCATTGTCTCCAAATCTCCGGCCGGCCAAAATATGCAAAGCAACAGTGAAGATGCTTTTGACAATATCACTCCACTTACTATTGCCAAAGGCGAGTCACCATTCAATTGGTTCAGCCTGATTAACCGCACGCTTTCTCAAGCTGAAAACTTATCTGATTTTGTAGAAAATGAGCAGGGAAAAGCCATCTTCGTGAAATCTAAAGCAGATCTCGAAAGACTCATTGAAGCCCGGAAAACTGACAAAACAGTGATCGGCGCAATGCTCGGAATCGAAGGAGCGCATGCTTTGGAAGGCAGAATTGAAAACTTTGACCGGGTTTATGAAGCCGGCGTACGGATGATCGGACCCACTCACTTTTTTGACAATGAACTGGGAGGATCTGCACATGGGGAAAACCTCGCCGGATTAAGTGACTTTGGTAAAGAGGCCGTGAAAAAAATGAATGACCTGAACATCTTCATCGATCTGGCTCACTCCTCTCCTGCTATCGTCGAGGACGTGCTGACTCTCACCACCAAGCCCGTCATGGTTTCCCATACCGGAGTGCGCGCTGTTCTGGATTCCCAACGGAATCTTACCGACGACCAAATCAAAAAGATAGCCGCAAACGGAGGAATAATGGGAATTGCATTTTTTGACATGGCTGTTGGTGAACCGGAACTTCCAAATATCATCGCCTCTATCAAACATATCCGTGATTTGGTTGGAGTAGAATATGTGGCTTTGGGCTCAGACTATGATGGTTCTGTAGCAGTTCCTTTTGATATTACCGGCCTACCGTTGATTGTGGATGGATTAATAAAAGCGGGTTTTACCGAAGAAGAAATACGAGCGGTAATGGGCGAAAATGTAAAACGGTTTTTTCTTCAGAATCTTAAATAACTAATGAGCGAGAAATTAATACACCTGGAAACTGCCAAATTTGGAAAATTACAAGAATACTTACGTGAGTTTGTTTACGGCGGAATTGATGGAGCGGTAACCACTTTTGCAGTCGTAGCCGGAGGTTTCGGCGCCAACCTTGACCCCGGAATCCTGATCATACTCGGGTTTGCCAATTTGCTGGCTGATGGTTTTTCAATGTCAGTTGGCGCATTTCTCTCCGCTAAAAGTGAGCAGGACAATTTCACCAAACATGAAAAAATTGAATACTGGGAAATTGAAAATCTTCCTGATGTAGAGCGAGAAGAAATTGCGGATATCTACCGGGCAAAAGGATTCAAAGGAGAATTGCTGGAAAAAGTAGTAGACCAGATTTGCTCAGATAAAGACCTTTGGGTAGCTGAGATGATGAAGGATGAGCTCAATATGATGAGAGATGGCAAAAGTCCTTTTAAGATCGGATTAGCAACTTTGATCTCCTTTATTCTGGTAGGTTTCATTCCTTTAATGGTCTATTTATGGGATTTTTTCTTCCCAACCGATCTCAATATTTTTCTTTGGACAAGTATCCTCACTGGAGTAGCTTTTCTTATTGTAGGTTGGCTGAAAGGAGTTGTAAACCAAACTTCTGCCTTAAGAAGTATTTCGGAAACTGTGGGTTTGGGACTTTTGGCGGCAGTTGTGGCTTATTATGTCGGAGATGTTTTGGAAACCTTTTTCATTTAAAAAAAACCAATGCAAACAATTAGTGAAGTATTGAATCGGATGGATGTGATTGTAAACGAATGTCGAATCAGTCAATCCCGAATTGGATATTTTGCAATCCTGTACAGACAAGTAACCAGAAGGATAAAAGAAGGGATTCTCAGGGGGGAATTTGAAGACAATCCCCGAATGGAAAAACTTGACGTACTTTTTGCTAAGCGATTTATTGACGCCTATGAACTTTGGCGTGGTGGTCAAAAACCCACTCAAAGCTGGTTTTTAGCTTTCGAAGCGAGTAAGAAAAGCAGCCATCTTGTTCTTCAGCATCTATTTTTAGGGATCAATGCGCACATCAACCTTGATTTGGGAATCTCTGCTTCGGAAACCATGGCAGGAAAAAATATTACCGGAGTTCAGAGTGATTTCAATAAAATTAACGCAGTACTGGCCGAATTGGTGGATGGAGTGAAAGCCAATATCAGCACGGTTTCACCGGTTTTTGGGTGGCTGATGCCACTGGCAAAAGGAAGGGATGAAATGCTCCTCAACTTTAGCATCCAACTTGCCAGAAACGGAGCCTGGAAATTCGCAGGAGAATATCATTTGGCCGCCGATAAAAAATTGATTCTCAAAGACCGGGACAAAAACATATCTGCCTTGGCGAACAAGTTAATAAATCCTGGAAAATTCCTGGCAGCAATTACAAGAATCGTAGGGCTTGCCGAGTGGAAATCTGTAAGCAAAACGATGGATCAACTCGATGTTCTTGCAAGGAAAGTTTAAACCTTCTTTCTCCACTTTTCCTCAATCTCAGCGATTTCGGCTTCTGTTTGGGCTTTATTTTTCTTGTTGGTTTTCTCTTTGTTTAGGTCGGTTGCATAGAAATGCGTGTCCTGAAAATACCCAACCCGAGCTTCCGATTCGCCTTTTGCTTTTACCCATTTTTCTCCTTTGAAGAGCTTTACTTTATCCTCATGTAGTTCCAGCAACTCATCATACGGACCTCTCGGAGAAATCAGTTTTACGAAAATCGGAGCGGTCTCAATCGAGATAAAAAGCAGCATGATAAAAATATTTGCCAACGCCATCGCTGAACTTTCCTCCGTCAAAACTGAAAGTGCATCCATCCTGGCAGCGAGCCCGTCAAAGCCTTCAATTCCCGGTTGCTGCTTTTCAAACTCAGCTTGTCGCATTGCAATAAACTCCCGAATCTGAGCTTCCAGGGTATCTATTCTCACCTGATTTCTCTTTCTAAGATCTTCCAAAGCTACCTGAGCAGCATCCAGCTGTTGTTCTTTCTTTTTAGCATTGGTGCCCAATCCAACAATTCCGCTAGTTCCGGAGGTTTTCTCACCAAATCTCTCTGCATCATATTCTTTCTGAACCTGATTTCGGAATTCTTCAGCAGTAATTACTTCTGACTTCAAGGTGTCAATTTTTCCTTCCAGTTCCTGAATTTCCGGAAAGCCTTTGGCAAGATTAATCTTTGACTGAGTTATAAATTCGATCTTTTTTTCGTCGATCTTCCGATTGATTTCCCGCTCAAACATCTTCAATTCAAGTGGTTTGGATATCACTAACGCAAGCAAAATGGCCAGTACCAAACGGGGAATTGCCAATTTCCACTCAGCCCAGGGATTTTCTTTTTTCCTCATGCTGGACACAATGAATCTGTCCAGATTGAAAATCATAAATCCCCAAAGCACCCCAAAAAAGATCGCAGGCAAAGCAGACTGGAATACGGTGAAAAGCGCATATCCCGCCGCCAGTGCGGCCAACACCCCGGTAAAAAACACAGTTGCACCTATTCCTACATATTTATTAGACTCTGTGGGTGCTCGCTTGAGCAGAGAGAAATTAGCTCCACTGCAAAACCAGAAAAACTGAGTGAGTTGCTGCATAAAAGGGTGGAAAGGGTTGATCAGAGTAGATAACGCTAAAACTTATCCAAAAAGATCAGCCTCCTATCCAATCGTATCGAATCTTCCAATTATGTGATCAAATACCCCATTTTTGGGACGGAAAGGGTGTTTCCCACAATTTGTTAATTTTGATTCATACACCTGAACATCTTTAGGTTTTGTCCGAACTGTACGGTAGTGTGCATTGCCTGATCGTTTTTGACCAACCTTCTAACTTGAAAGTGGAGAGAATAAAATTTGCCCAGATGTAAAGAAGTCGTTTCCTATATTTAAGGTATGAAGACATCTAAATTCTATGCGTTTCTTTTTCTCCAACTTTTCTTCTTTCAAGGTTTGTTTGCCCAGCAAGCATCCTTCCAAAACGAAGTCAATCAACTCACCGCAAGGATCGACAGCATAGGTTGGGAAAAAGGAAGTATTGTTTTCACCGGGAGCTCCAGCATCCGAATGTGGAAGAATCTTCAAGAGGATTTTCCAAATGTCCCGATCATAAACACCGGTTTTGGCGGCTCGCAAGCTTCAGATTTGCTCACCCATTTAGATGCTTTGGTACTGAGATATGAACCAATCGCGGTCTTCATTTACGAAGGAGACAATGACGTGAATGCCGGAAAAAGTCAGGAGGTAATCATAAAAGATTTGGATTCAATCCTCCATCGGCTGAATGAGCAGAGGGAAGGAATTTCAATCTACTTCATTGGAGCTAAACCCAGTCCCAGTCGCTGGCAGTTGAAAACTGAATACGAAGCATTTAACAAGGCTTTGGAACACTATACCGAAGGAATGGTCAATGCAAATTATGTGAATGTCTGGAATCCGATGCTCGATGCAGCCGGCAATCCGAGGCCAGACCTTTTCCTCGAAGATATGCTACATATGAAGCCGGAAGGCTATAAAATCTGGAAAGCTGTAATAAGCGACCATGTGAAGGAGTGGGAAAAAGTCTATAAAAAATGAAAAACATCATCAATCTGGGAATTCAAATCGTCCCAAAAAGCAAATTAATAGACAGTTATTGGCTGGTCGATCAGGCGATTGAGGTCATCCAGAAATCCGGGATAAAACATGTGGTTACTCCATTTGAAACGGTCATGGAAGGAACCCAGGATGAATTGATGGCGATTGCCCGAGATGCCCAGCAAGCAGTATTGGATGCCGGTGCCGACGAAGTCTTAGTTTATTACCGCATGCAAATCCGAAAAGATCAGGATGTGAGCATCGAGGATAAAACGGGGAAATATCAAACCTAAAAACGGTCTAGAACTGGAATGACAGACCCAAAATCACTTGCTCAGACTTGAAATCAGTTCCTCCCTGAATGACCCGATCGAATGAAATCTTTTGATCATTGAATTCCCTCTCATAGCGCAAATCCAAACCAACCGGGCCGAGATTCAGGCCAAGTCCAAACTGATATCCAAATCTTAGCCTTTCATTGGATTCTCCTTCCAACATTGCAGAAAAATTATCATCAAGAGTGTAATGAAAAGATGGTCCCCCGAGAATACTTACAACCTTGAAAAGATGAATTCCTACCAACACAGGCGCATCCAATCGCTGCGATTTGATCTCACCAAGTCCGGTTTCTAACTTGGTTTGAGTGTAGATTAATTCAGGTCGGAGAAAAAGATCATATCCTCCCAGTTTGTAAAATACTCCAGCATGGTAACCCATTGTGGCACCTGGATTTTTCCAGATTGTTTCTGCATCCTGAAAATACTTTCCGGAGGTATTGTAATTCAAACCTGCTTTGACCCCGAATCCGGAACCTTTGTGCTGAGCAATTGACGGAATAGAAATGAAATAAAGCATTCCCACAAGCAGAGTCATTAGATGCAAATTTTTCATAGTCGATCAGGTTAAATTAGCTGTTAGTCGATTTGGTTCGTTGAAATTGAATCCGGATAATAATCCATCCTTTGATTTTACTCGTAATTGCTTAAGATTATATATTGGATCAATAATTAAGCTGAAGTGAAACAGAATCAGTCTTAATCATGTTTCACTTATCAAAACCGTGACCAGAATTTCAGGTCATCTCAAAAAAGGCAAAAAACTCAAATGGATCACTCAAATAAATTATTTGCAAGCATGCTAAGTATACTCCTGGGCTTTTTAATTGCCTGCGGCAATGCCCCTTCAGAAACGGAAGTTTCTCAATCTGAACAAGAAAAAATCAGTGAATACAAAGGGCAAACTCAATTGGCTACTTTTGCAGGGGGCTGTTTTTGGTGCGTTGAAGCTCCTTTCGAGGGACTTGATGGCGTAGTTGCAGTCGTCTCGGGTTATTCCGGAGGAAAAGAAAAAAATCCCACTTATGGTGAAGTGAGCGCTGGCAAGACCTCTCACAGAGAATCTGTACAAATCACATTTGACCCTGAGATTATCAGCTATGCCGAATTGGTAGACATTTTCTGGCAAACGTATGATCCCACAGATGTTGGGGGTTCTTTCTTCGATCGGGGAACTCAGTACGAGTCTGCAATTTTCTTTCATGATTCAGCGCAAAAAAAGGTAGCAGAGGATTCAAAGGCAGCTTTGGATAAATCAGGCAAATATGAAAAGCCCATTGCTACACCAATTATCAAATACAGCAATTTCTACCCTGCAGAAGATTATCATCAGGACTATTACAAAAAGAGCCCGACAGAATACTATGCATACAGAAACGGTTCGGGAAGAGATGCTTTCATAAAGGCGCATTGGCCAGAATTAAGCGAAAAAAAATATCCTAAAAAGTCGAAAGAGGAGCTCAAGAAAACTCTTACAGATCTACAGTACGAAGTGACGATGGAGAATGCTACTGAGTTTGCTTTCCAGAATGATTACAATGGAAATAAGGAAGCTGGGATCTATGTGTGCATCGTTTCAGGTGCGCCACTTTTCAGCAGCAAAGACAAATATGAATCAGGATCAGGTTGGCCAAGTTTCTCCAAACCAATCGATGCTCGAATAATCGACAAGCCGGTGGACAATGATCTTGGAATGACGCGTGTGGAGGTAAGAAGTAAACTTGGAGAAAGCCATGTCGGGCATGTGTTCTACGATGGGCCTGCATCAACTGGATTAAGATATTGTATGAATTCGGCGGCAATGAAATTCATCCCCAAAGCAGATATGGAGGGAGCAGGATACGGAGACTTTGTTTGGTTGGTGGATTGATTTTTTCGAAAAGGCTACTCAATCGGGTAGCCTTTTTTATTGAATTTTTCTAAAAGTCAGATTTATTCGAGGGCCAAGAGTTTTTGAAGTTTTCGGGATTTGGTGTTCCCAGTGGTGCTGGCTGCTGCCTCTCATGACCAGCAAACTACCATGGTCCAAAGCAAGCTTGAGTTTTAACTTTTTTTCGAAATAATTCCGAATCTGAAACTCCCTTGTTTCACCAAAACTTAAAGATGCAATGGTAGGATTTGGCCCTAAAGCAGCTTCATTATCCCTATGCCACCCCATCGAATCCTTTCCATCCCTGTAGTAATTCAGCAATACATGGGTAAAACTTGCCTGCACTTTTTCCTCAATCCTGAATTTCATCTCTGTTAAAAAATCTGTCCATGGAAACGGCTGCATAATTATTCCTGAGTAGCCATAAGGTATCTCTGGATTTCCATAAAGAGCAGTTAATCTTGGCTGCATGATTGTCTTCCCAAAAAGCTTGATTGGCTCCTGCCTCCACTCAATTTGGTTTTTGAGTTTAAGGAAAAATAAATCTGCTTCGTCTTTCAGGAAGAATTCATTGAAATACCTCGTCTCCCCGTGAAAAGGAAGCAGATTTTCTAAAGGCATTGAGAATAATCCAGATTTCATCTTTCCCTAACAGCTCGTGCTTTGTTATGGTTATAGTTTTTTTTAAACTATCTGATTTTAAATCAGTCTATTTTTATCTTTAGGTAATTTTAATCTTCGATATGAAAAAATTTGCATGGATTTCAGGTTTAATCCTGGTCGTTATTTTTGGAGTGTTTTTTTGGTGGAAGTTCTACTTCGTTTTCGGAGAAGGGGTGAAAGCCGGAAGTGTTAATTACTTCGTAAAGAAAGGCGTACTTTTCAAAACTTATGAAGGCCGGGTAGTACAAGAAGGCTTTCAAAGTCCCACAGCAGGTGGACTGCAAAGTAATGAGTTCCGTTTTAGTGTTGTAGATGAAGAAGTGGCTTTAGAGCTTGAGCGATCTTCAGGAAAACATGTAGAGCTTCGATACAAGGAATATAACGGGATCCTTCCCTGGAGAGGCACTAGTAACTTTGTTGTTACAGAAGTTCTTTCATCTAATGAATCGGGCAAAACTGACGGATCAGCTTTGCCCTATACAAAATAATTAAGGTCTGGTCCAGTAATCGACAACCATTACCTTTTCCAAATGAGGACCTAAAAGAGCCCCAAAATCCTTATGAGCAGGATGTGGTAAATAAGCATCGCGAGCTGCGTCCGAATGGAAGGTAAGAGTGAATGCATGAGTCAATCCCTGATTCAATCCTTCAGGGCTTGAATTAGTACCCCATTCGAAGCCTTCTATTCCATCAATTTTGTTTTGTAAATCTCTGAAGGCATCAACAACTGATTTAACATCTTCGGGAGTTGAAGCCTCCTTGAAACTGAAAAACACAACATGTCTGAGGACAGAATCGGGAGCGACTTTCGTTACTTTTTCTTCAATCATTACTTCGGTGGTTTGATTTTGTTTTTCCTGATTGCATGAGAGCATCAGAATAATTGGTAGAAACAGGATTATTTTTTTCATAGAGGATTAATTTCTGTTTAAACTAAGAATAAAATCTGGCCTTTGCTTTAAGATATTGCTGAATTTTTAATTTCATAAAGTAAAAAAGAATCTAACCTTCCTACCCATTATGAAAGTTGCTTGTTTTAGTACTAAGTCTTATGATAAAGAGGGTTTTGATAGACTCCTGCCGGAATATGGACATGAATTCACTTACTTTGAACTTAAACTGGATGAAAAGACAGTTTCACTTGCAATAGGTTTTGATGCTATATGCTCTTTTGTAAATGATCATTTGGATGAGACTACTTTAGATAAACTGGCTCAGATGAAGATCAAAAATGTCGTTCTGAGATGTGCTGGTTACAATCAGGTAGACTTAAAAAAAGCAGCTGAATTAGGAATCAGGATTTGCAGAGTTCCTGCATACAGCCCGGAAGCAGTAGCAGAGCATGCTGTTGCATTGTTGTTGACACTTAGCCGCAAGACCCATAAAGCTTATAATCGTGTCCGGGAAAATAACTTTTCACTTGAAGGACTAACAGGTTTCAACATCAATGGTAAGACGGTTGGGGTAATCGGAACCGGTGCAATAGGTTCTGCTTTTTGCCGGATAATGAAAGGGTTTGGCTGCAAGATTCTGGCATTTGACCTGTTTGAAAATAAAGACTTGAAAAATTTAGGCATAACCTATGTGTCATTAGAGGATCTTCTGAAACAAAGTGCTATAATTTCCCTTCATTGTCCCCTTACTCCCGAAACACAGCATCTCATCAATGGCAAAACAATTTCATTAATGCCGGAAGGAGTTGTATTGATAAATACAAGCAGAGGCGCTTTGATAGAAACAAAAGCGGTAATAAGAGCTTTAAAAAAGAGAAAAATTGGCTACTTGGGAATCGATGTTTATGAGCAGGAAGAGCACATCTTTTTTCGAAATCTTTCAGAGGAAATCCTAATGGATGAGGAGATTGCCAGATTAATGACTTTCCCTAATGTTTTGATTACAGGTCATCAGGCATTTCTTACCAAAGAAGCGTTAGCTCAAATTTCAAAAGTAACTTTGGAAAATCTCAATGAATTAGGAAAAGGCGATTTACTTACAAACGAAGTGAAATGGCGGAGCGAAACCAAATAAACCCCCTCCTTTAAAAAAATAAAAGCCTGCAAATCAAAGATCTGCAGGCTTTATTTTAAATTTCTATTTCGGGAAAACCCGAGTTGAAATTACTTTACAACTTTAACGTTTACTGCGTTAACGCCTTTTTTACCTTGTACAAGGTCATAAACAACGCGATCGTTTTCACGGATTTCGTGTACCAAGCCAGAGTGGTGTACGAATACATCTTCACTTGAGTCTGCTGGTGTAATGAAACCAAAACCTTTGGTTGTGTTAAAGAATTTTACTGTTCCTTCATTCATGATTACTAACTTTTAAATTTGGTGTTTTTATTAAATTTGTTTTGATAATTCGGAGTTACTGGTTTTTCCTCATCCGGTGGAGTCTCACTGATATTTCCAAACTCATCTACATAAGCCATCATATCTTCTAACTTCCCGCTTTTCGGATCCTCTTTTCTTGATAATTTCTTCTCAAGCTTGTCTTTTTGCTTCCTCTTTTTTAATTCTGCTTTTTGCTTCTTAATGAATGTGTTCTGATTTTTTGACATTTCGGCTATTTTAATTGACAAATGTAATGGCACGTCCAGTTTTCCCTGCACGACCGGTACGGCCGATTCTGTGGATATAACTATCCATAGACATTGGAAGCTGATAGTTGATCACATGGGTCACGTCAGCCACGTCTATACCTCTGGCTGCTACATCAGTAGCTACCAAAACTCTGGTTGTTCCGTTTTTGAACTCTTCAATAGTTTTGTTACGGAAGTTTTGAGATTTATTTCCATGAATAAGACCTGATTTGATCCCTGTCTCATTCAATTTCTTACTCAATCTGTCTGCAAGTCTTTTGGTCTCTGTGAAAATTATCACTCGATCCATTGTTTTGTCCTTGAACAAACCAGCCAACATTTCAAATTTATCCTTTCCTTCAGGTACTCTTATAGTTTCCTGCTCTACATTTTCGCTTGTTGTTCCACCAGTGTTGATTTTCACAACCACAGGATTATCAAGCAATCCATCGATCAATGCTTTCTGTGTAGGCTCTAAAGTCGCCGAGAAAAGCATTGTTTGACTTCTTTTGGTCATCGCATTCACAAGCTTTTTCACATCGTGAACAAAGCCCATATCCAGCATCCTGTCAAACTCATCCAAGACTAACGTATTGACTTGGTTCAATTTAAGTAGCTTCCGATCGTAAAGATCTAACAATCTTCCCGGAGTACCTACTATTACGTGAAGTTTCCTGTTTAATGACTTAAAGTCTGAATTTATGTTCGTTCCACCGATGAAAGTTGCAGAATAAAGATTCATTCCTTTACTAAGAGTTTTAAACTCTTCTTCAATCTGCAAAGCCAACTCTCTTGTGGGAGTAACGATCAAAGCTGTGAATTGCTGTTGATCTGATTTAGCATGCTCGATTATTGGAATCAAAAAGGCACCTGTCTTTCCAGATCCTGTATTTGATATCCCAAGAAGATCTCTTCCTTCCATAAGAGGAAAAATTGATTCCTCCTGGATGTTTGTCATTGTTTCATAACCTTTATCCTTCAGGTTCTTTAAAAGAGTTGGCTGAAGGTTAAGTTTAGTGAAAGGTGTTTCTGATCTAAAACCAGCTTGTCCGCTAGGCTGTGCCTTTTTGACAAGTAGTTTTGCATCCAAAGTAGATTCCTTTTTTTTCTGCACAGGTCTAGGACCCGGGCTGGAAACTCTTTTTGGATTTGCTGATTTATGTCTGTTATTGGTATTCATATTGGAAATTAAATGGCTTTAACCGGCTCTAGTTTCTCGTTTCCAAGAAGATAAAGCATTTTTAAATGGTCTTTTACAGCCAGAAAAAATGTAGGTTTTTCAAAATAAGGTACGTTAAACTCTTCCGCTGTGGCCTTTACGATTGGCGCGATATTGCGATAATGAACATGGCAAATATCAGGGAAAAGATGATGTTCAATTTGGTGATTCAAACCACCAATGAACCAAGAGAATATATTAGATCCAGGAGCGAAATTACAGGTAGTAATCATTTGGTGAAGCATTCGCTCACCTTCAATTACACCATGCTCATCAGGAAGCGGAAAATCTACTTCAGGAACAATATGTGCGGTCTGGAATACCGAAGTAATAATCAAACCAGTAATAAAATGCATAGCCAAGTGGGCTAATAAAATCATCCCAATTGAAAAGGGCGAGAAAATTACCGGCAAGACAATTGTCATAATGTAATAACCAATCTTCCAGGCAATCAACTCCAACAGTGCATTTCTGTAACCATTTTCGCCCTTTACCAAGCCTTTATCATGATAACGTTTCAGACGTATGAAGTCTTTGGCAGTAACCCATGATACTGTTGAAAGCCCGTAGAAAATCCATGCATATAAATGCTGATATTTATGAAGGTTGTTTTTCTCTGCGTTTGGAGAAAATCTCAAGAAGAAAGGAGCATTGATATCATCATCATGCTCATCAATATTGGTATAGCTATGGTGAAGTACATTATGTTGAATCTTCCAAACAGTAGCATTAGCACCAATCATATTTAAGGTATACCCCAAAATACGATTGACTGTAGGATTTTTTGAGTAAGTACCATGAATAGCATCATGCATTACGCCCATACCTACTCCTGCCATTCCAAGACCAGCTACAATAAAACATGCAAACAATTGCCATGTTGTTGAAGCTACACCTGTGATAACAAGAATAAAAGGGAGAATGAACATAGTAAGCATCACGAAGGTCTTAATGACCATCTCACGATTAGCGTACTTGGATTGGTTTGTGGATTGAAAATATCCATAAACCCTTTTCCTGAGGGTGATAGAGAATTCAGATAATTCTGATTCTGAGAATTTTACTGTCTTAATAATACTGTAATTGAAATTGTAAATACTAACTGTTCCCGTGGGATTTACTCTGCAGGTTTCAATTCTCTACTTGACATCAGTCAAATTTGAATTAAAAAAGTAGAAACATTAAGAATTAAAACCTTTGCAAAGGGGAAACTCTTGAATTTGCTACTTAAGCAGGTTGATAATCAACGCTAACTTTATTTTCAAGTATAAGAGATGGTTCGTATTAATCAGAGCTCTTATGGGTACAAAAGTAAAACGAAGATTTTGCAATTCCTAATTATCCGCAAAACCATCCATTTAACTTCTACTCCGGTTTTACTCTTCCCAAGAATCGAGAATGGTAACGGATTGACTTTTAAAGATTAATAAGAGCCAAAAAGTTCAAATATTAATTCAACCTCCAATTCACAATGGCATTTATATGAATCATTTCGACTTTATTATATCGCTGATTTGGAGTTAATACCATATCTCCCAAGGCTTCCTTATTCATCATCAACAAATGAAAATCCAGGTTTTTCACAAATTCCGGTTTGTATTTCATGCCCAGATTAATTTGCCGATACGAAGGAAATGCATATTTGTTAGCTGCTGCATCCCCTATGTCTGATAGCCAATGGTAACCCAAGTGCGTATAAATCTGAAATTGATTTTTCGGAAAACGATACTCTGCATACGCTACTACCGCATCTACGTCTTCGAAACCCTCATTCCTTTCTCTAGGCACAAAAGTGTACCAAGCATCTTTCCCCCATTCCCTGGGACTGAGCCAACGTCCACTCCCTCCTACTTTGGTGTAATTCAAGTGTATAGTCCAGTTAGGATTAGAATAGCCAATCCTTCCGGAAATAGCCCAGTTTTGGTCTTTTGGGTTTTTGTATACCATCGATATGTCTTCGTTTCCTCCTTCGCCTATTCCGTGTTGGAAACCAGCTTGAAATCCCAGAAGGATTTTTTCTTTTCTCCCTTCGATTAGCCAATTTCTTTCCCACCGAGCCCAATAAGTGCTTGAAATATTCTGTACCAAAGTTTGGGATAAATTAAGTTCACCATTTTTCAACTTATGGTTCACGTCCCAAATTCCTATCCAATCACTATCTGTATTCCCAAAGTACTGAGAAGGCTTCCCGTCTGCATTTCTTCCCACCGGATAAATACCAACCGTTTCTCCTATATCAAACCAAGAGCTACTTCCCCTGACACTCATTCGTCCGATGCCCCAGAGGTTTATTTTCCATTTTTCAGAGGGTAAAAACCAAACATTCAAGCCTTCGACCGCAGTGGGTGAAAGTCTTCCATCCTGAGCATTGACCCAATCAGAATTAATTCCCATTCGACCTGCTTTTGCACCCCATTTGGAATTGGAATATTCAAAAGAGAAAGTCTCAAGCTTCCCAAAAAATCTGTCTTTTGTATCAAGGAGGTCAAAAAGTCCTGTTTCGTAGCGATTACTTTGACCCGTGAGCGGATCAGGATCGGATATATCAGAGCTCCAGATATTAGCAAAAGATCTGTATCCGAAATGGAATTTAAAATTCTCACGATAAGAGATTTTCCCTCCAAGATTTAGGGAAGCCCCCAAAGCATAATCATCCTTAAAATCTTCGGGATAGCTGGTACTCATCCAAAACGAGCGGAAATGGATGTCGGGAGCGAAAATGAGAGCCTTTTCTGATTCTTGCGAAAAACTTAATAACGGAAGAATCAGAAAAAAGCCTAGCCAAATAAATCTCATTTAGCCTTCGATTTGGCCTCTTTAATTGGCTTAAATGGACCGAACTTATGTTGCTCCTCAGTGAATTCATCACTGAATGGTCCAAAAGGATGATCCATCGGTTTTTTGGAAATATCCGGCCAATCTTGGGTAATGTCCTTTTTTGGCCTCTCTACACTATTCACATAAGCTGCCAAATCCCAGGCTTCTTCATCAGAAAGAATTGGATTTTCATAGGTTGCACCCAAAGGCATATTTGCTTTAACGTACCCTGCAAATCTGGAAAGTCTGAATAACCCTGCTCCATCATTGTAACTGTTTTCACCCCAAAGTGGCGGGTATGTATAGCCGGATCCGTCAGGCTTAGGCAATCCTTGCCCTTCCGCCATATGACAACTTTTGCATAGGTTATCATAGACTGTTTTACCTTTAATCGGATCTGCTGCCCGATCCAAAAGTGGCAATTCATAAATTCCTGAGCCTTTTGGAGATTCACCTGAGGGTACATCTTTGCCTACCCACTCAATATATGCCACCATAGCAATCATTTCCTTGCTGTCCTTTTCCAGAGCTTTTCCATTCAGGCTACGTTCGAAGCAATCATTGATTCGCTTTGGGATGTCTTCTGATTGACCGGATCGCGCTCTTACTTTGGGATAAGTAGAAAACACAGCCGAATAATTATTGCCTAAAGGTACAGTACCCGCCTGCAAATGGCAGTTTTGGCAATTCATCCCGTTGGACATTTTGCGAACTTTTCCATTTGGACCGAGGTATTCAGCTGTATTTGCGATCAGCTCTTTACCATATTTGATATTTTCAGCATTCGGTTCGGCATCGACCGTAGCCCAGTCGGGAGCTTTCCACATTCCTGCAGGATCAACCAAGGCCTTAACAACGGGAACTTCTGCAACAGTTTGGACCTGCTCCTCTTTTTCTGCCAAGGATGGCAATTCTACACCGGAATACGCGAGGTAAACCGTAATTCCTATGATTCCAACCAATGCCGTGGCCAAGACAAGTAGCCCAACCAAGAGCGTGATTATTTTCAGAAAAGGTTTAGGTAATTCGTTCATAGTTCGAAATCTTGATGCAAAAATCAGAATTTGAATAACCCGATGATGTGACTTGAATCACATCCACACAAATAAACCAGAGATCATACTTTTAACAAATCAGAAAAGAAAATTGATCCCTAAATCACTCCTTAATATCTCGAAAATGTAAAAATACAGCTAACCTAAAAAATGGGGATTGTAAACGAGGTAAATGACTTAGTAAAAATCCACATCGGGATGTTCATTCAGTCTTTCGCTCTGGCGAGCAAGACTAGTTTCTCACCAACTAAACCCTGCACGAGTATTTCCCGATCTTTCACCCAAAGACTCAGACTGACCTCATCTCCAAGTATGCATTCCGCCTGATAATTAATAAGCAGCTCATTAGGCTGAAAGTTATTTTCCCGGAGGATATTCTCAACCCAAAGGATATAGCTGGTATTATTTACGTGATTGTTAAGATCCAGGTCAGAGTACCGGACTTTTAGAGTTTCATGGTAAATTTTTTCTCCCTGGATTCTGATTTTTTCGGGTTGCCAATCAGGCTTTTGAGTTGGATCAAAAAGGTGAGCAGGCAAAACAACCTCAGGTCTCAGGGGCCTTTTGGTTTCTGTATGGAGCAAAAGCCAGGATGACATTGCCTTAACCAATACGTCACCATTTGAATCTAAAACCAAAAATTCGCGGAAAGCAAAAAGTTTGTCAGCCCCACGACCGGCGGTAAAAGCCTGGATTTTTTCTCCCCAAGTCGGTGATTTCTCAACTCGGATATCCAATCTGGACAACACCCACATTTGGTTTGACTCCATCAGATTCCTTCCAAAATCAGCTGAATCAGCATGTCGCCAAGCTATTTCCTGAAGGAAATCCGCCAATGAAGTGAGACTAATTCTCCCATCCGGATGAACCTGATAGGAACCTACCTGAAAGGGAAGTGAATATTGAAATGAATCACCTAAACTCATATATCTATATCAGAAGCGTTGGCTTCAGTTGAGAAAAACACTTGTTTTCTGATGGTTGCAAGCAAGACTATTCCGAGTCCATTTACTGCAATCATAGCAAATGAGATGGGAAGGCTGAATAATTCTGCAACAAAACCAATCAATGGAGGACCAATCAAAAATCCGAAAAAGGAAATTGTAGAGACGAGCGCCAATGCAACGCTGGGAGAATACAACTTAGACCGACCTGCAATACTATAGGAAACAGGAATAATAGAAGCAACTCCCAGTCCAACCAACAAAAACCCGAATGAAGCTGCATAAACAGTTGGGAAAGCAACAGACAAAGACAAACCAAGGAAAATCAGAAAACCACTAACCTGGAGCACTGCAACTTTTCCAAATCGATGTACAACCTTGTCCGTTACAAATCTGCCTGATGCCATAGCTCCCATAAAAGCAACATAACCCAAGGCAACCATCGATGGCTCAGCCTCAATTACTTTTTTGAAATAAACTCCACTCCAGTCAAACATACATCCTTCGCACATCATCCCCAGAAATGCAATCAATCCGATTCGCAAAAGCAAATCGTCAGGTCTTCTCAAAACCAATCCTCCACCATCTGAAGCCTTCTTTTCTTTGACAATGTATCCTTGTGCCAACACGATGATCACAAAGGAAATCCCCATTACAACCCCGAAATGCCCAGCGGGAGAAAAATTCAGAAAAATTAATCCTGCACCAAGACCAGCACCGGTAAATCCCGCCATACTCCACAAACCATGAAATGAGGCTAAAATACTTTTACCCATCTGATCTTCCAGATCAAGAGCTTGAGTATTCAGTGATATGTTCATGATATTCCCAAGCATTCCAAAAATTATCAGGACTGGGACCAGCAAATAAGTATTCGGACTCAAACCAATCAATGGCAAGGTCATCGCGTAAATAAAACTTCCGATCAGGATTACTCTTCTGCTCCCATAATGATGAACGGACCAACCGGCGATAGGAAGCCCCAACAAAGATCCTACTGGAAGAAAAAGTAATAAAGTCCCCAATTGACCTTCGGAAAGCTGAAATTTAGCTTGAATGTCAGGGATTCTGGCTGCCCAAGTCGAAAAGCAGAGGCCCATAAAAAAGAACATGCTCCCAAGTGCAGTTCTTCTTATTGATAATGGATTCATAAAAGGAATAGGTCTAAAGGCTCACAAAAGTACTGAACATTGAACCAAAATCCTGAGCACAATAAATATCAAGACAGAAACTATTTAACTTTCCTCGGGTTAATTACAAAAGAGAAATTATGGAATTCGTGATTGTCGGTTCTATCCTGATTGTCATCATCATCATGATTAGGATCATTATCAAAAAAGTATTTGAATAAAAAAAGTCGCTTACTGTTTCAGCAAGCGACTTTTTGAATTAAGAATCCCTGTTTAGTTAGGAAGTTTATCGGAGAATTTACCATATACCCACGTACCTGCTATCGCAGAAAGGAAGGTGATGAAAATAACCGTGAATCCGCTTCCAATCTGAGCAAACAAAGGTCCCGGACAAGCTCCGGTCAATGCCCAACCCAAACCAAAGATAAATCCGCCGATTATTTGACCTTTTCTAAATTCCTTGGTTGGAATATTGATTGGTTCTCCATGGATAGTTTTAATCCCTAATCGCTTGATCAGCTGGATAGAAATAAGTCCAGTCAAAATTGCTGACCCTATCACTCCATACATAAAGAAGGATTGAAGTCTGAACATTTCCTGAATTCTAAACCAGGAAATAATCTCTGCCTTTACGAATACGATCCCGAAAATCACGCCGATGATCAAATACTTAAGCAACTCAATACCCTTGTCATGATCCACTCTTGAGTTTGGCGCATCGCAGACGTCTGCTTTTATCTTTTTTTCTAATACTTTCATTTTGTCTCGATTTAGAATCCTACCAACTTCATTAAAGGCTCCATGATCACATGGGTCATCAGAAATCCTCCAACCATGAAGAAGATCGTTGCAACCAATGATGGCCATTGCAAGGAACTAATCCCCATGATAGCATGACCTGATGTACATCCACCTGCGTAACGGGTACCGAATCCTACCAGAAATCCTCCAACCACAAAGAACAAAAGTCCTTTCGCGGTAAAGAGATTTTCCCAACTGAAGATATCTGCTGGTAATAAGCCTGAGAAATCAGTGATGCCTATTGCAGAAAGCTCTGCCTGAGTTTGCTCAGCAATTACGATTTCATTTGGATTGGCAAGGAATGTAGTGGCTATGAAACCACCGATGAGGATGCCTAATACGAATAGAAGGTTCCACATTTCCTTCTTCCAATTGTAAGTGAAAAAAGGAATACCGGCCGGAATACATGCGGCACATACGTGGCGAAGGGATGAGGAAATACCGAAGGATTTGTTTCCGACAATAAGCAGCGCTGGCACAGTCAGCCCAATCATTGGACCTGCCACATACCATGGCCAAGGTTGGGTAATCCACTCCATAAATTGATTCATATCTGTTTGTTTTGTTTTTTTTTTAAAATCTGTAGTCCAGGATTACATTGAAATTACTCATGTTGACTCTATTGATAATGTATTCCTGAGGTAAATGTTCTTTTCTGTCTTCCTTTTTTGCTGCCACAAGAAACTGAAGATCAAGGCCTTTAAAGAATCCTTGGAATCTATAATCCACTAATCCTGTGAAATGAAGGTAATTTGGTAATCCATACTTATTCAATTCCAAATTGTTCAAATCCGGGGTTTGAACGTGTCCTGCACCCACCGAAAGCATTAACTGTTCATGAATGAATGTCTGGTCAAATTTCAGAGTTATTGCATTTACTCCGCCCATTCCTTCAAACCTTTCGCGTTGTTGACTCACAAAGAACTGCTCACGCCCCCATTCTCTTGGAAAAAGAAATCTTCCCTTGTCCGATATTCCCAGATAATTTATGGAAACCTTTGATTGAGACCAACTAATTCCTGCCTGTAATCCTACACCGTAGGTTTGTTCTCCAGGAAGGATGTAGGTTTTTTCCGGGTCAGGATTACCTCCGTCTGCGATAGCCCCTTGGTAAAAACCCTGAAAACCCATCAGAAAATCAGTATTTTCATTAAGATCAGTTTTTCCGGTTGCTTCCAGAAAGGTCATACCAAACATGCCTTCTCCCAGATAATTCCAAGAGCTGACTTTCCAATTTTCTTCCTCGTATTCTGTCCCTAAGATCCCGATTCCTTTTGATTCGAGATGATGATGATAATCTTCCTCTGAGCCCAATGGGTTCCTTCCGGTGGAATAAAAACCAACTGATTCCTCAACTGGCAGCCATTCTAAAGAACCTCTTGAAATCAAATGAGTGAACCAAGCTCCTGTAAATTTCCAATTCCCTGAAGAATAATCACCAGACAAACCACTGAATAAATTTGGTCTCAATCTATTGTCTGATTCATTCAGAAGTGGACTTTCAAACTTTTGCCTTCCAGCTAAAACCGACAAATCTTCATTCTCATAAGAAATAAAGAACTCCTCCAGTCGATCCATGTCCTTATGATTTTCAGGATGATGGACATCGAAGAGCGTTATCTCGTATCGATTTCCTAATCCGGTCGTCGGATCAGTCTCTGTGATATTGTTTTCATAATGTCTGAAAACAAAGAATCCGCTAAATCCTACTCCAAATCCCTTCCACCTTGGACTGAAATAACCAATTCCCGCACCGGTTCCCCAAGTAGAATAATCAGTCAATTCACCTTGATTAAGAGTTGCCATGAAATAGGACCTGAGATGAAACTCAAATGAACCTGTTTCAAGAACTTTACCAAATAACTTTTCATTTGGTTCCTCAGGATGTTCAGAATGTTCATGCTGGGCAAAAGCGACCGAAATCGTTAAACTCAAAACAATCACAAAGAACCCTGTAAAATTCCTTACAAATGTCATCATGATCTAGTTAAAACCACTGTGACTTTCATCACATCGTCCATTTTTAAATTAAAAATGGCAGACACAAAGGCCTGCCATTTAGAGATATAAGCAACTTTCCTCTTTTCTATTATAGCAATGTAGTAGGACAAACGTAATCCGATACCTTAAATTTCTCTGATTCTTTAATCGCTTTAAAACCACCGGCAACATCTACCAAATTATCAAAACCTCTTGCTCTCAGTGCGGAGTTGAAGATCATTGATCTATATCCACCGGCACAGTGCACGTAGTAAGTTTTATCTTTATTGATTTTCGGCATGCTATCATTCAGATAATCTAGTGGAGCATTTTCAGCGTCTAAAACGTGCTCAGATAGGTATTCTGAATTTTTCCTTACATCCAGAATATTGATATCAGGATTATGTTCTTTGATTTTAGCAAGTTCCTCAACTGTGACTTGAGTGATTTGATCTACTTCGTGTCCGGCTCCTTTCCATGCCTCGATCCCACCTTTCAAATATCCGAGTGCATGATCGTAGCCCACTCGAGCCAATCTTGTAATCACTTCTTCCTCT
This sequence comes from Algoriphagus sp., assembly GCA_029945945.1. Taxonomy (GTDB): domain Bacteria; phylum Bacteroidota; class Bacteroidia; order Cytophagales; family Cyclobacteriaceae; genus Algoriphagus. The sequence continues at coordinate 58,500 of JAQSDM010000013.1, forward strand.
TTTCCTTCGTCTGCGATCAACAAAATTTCCTGCTTCACATCCGGGATCATTGCTCCAACCCAAACAGCAAAGCTTCCATCGATACCGATGTTGACAGAATTTGGAACAAAGCCTTTCGCAAAAACCTGAGGATCTCTTGTATCGAGAATCAGTGCACCGGTTTCATTGGCTGCAGCGTCAAACTCAACTGGAGAAAGTGGTCTGATACCTCTTTCCAAAACTTTATCAATGCTGTCGTATCCCTGAATATTCATCATCACATTCTGAGGAAAATATGCAGGAGGAGGAGTAAGTCCTGTAAGAACCTCTTTGATAAATTCCTCTTTGGTCATTTCCTGAAGAGCGTAATTGGTCTTCTTTTGATTTCCGAGGGTATCAGAAGTTTCCTTACTCATGTTTTTGCCACATGCACTTCCTGCTCCGTGTGCCGGATAGACGATCAAGTCGTCTGACAACGGCATCACCTTATTCCTCAATGAATCGTATAAGTGTGCGGCAAGTTTATCCTGGGTCAGCTCAGCAATTACTTTCTGAGCCAAATCAGGTCTTCCCACATCACCGATAAATAAGGTGTCACCTGTGAAAATCGCTTCTTCCTTTCCTTCCTCATTGATCAGAAGGTAGCAAGAGCTTTCCATGGTGTGACCGGGAGTATGGATCAGTTTTATTTTTATTTTCCCAAGGGTGAATACCTGGTTGTCTTCAGCGATGATCGCATCGAAACCTAATTTCATCCCTGTTGGGCCATAAACAATCTTTGCTCCGGTTTTGGCGGCCAGATCCTGGTGGCCGGAAACGAAATCAGCGTGGAAGTGAGTCTCAAATACATACTTGATTTTAGCGTTTCTTCTCTCTGCCTTTTCAATGTATGGCTGAACCTCTCTCAGTGGATCGATCACTGCAGCTTCTCCGTCTGATTCGATGTAGTATGCTCCTTGAGCAAGGCATCCGGTATAGATTTGTTCGATTAACATATGATTTTATATTTTATGGTTTCAGTAAAAATTTTGTCAAAATTATCGGGATAAGCTTTTTCTTAAAATGACTTTTGTCACATTGAGATCAGGCTTTTGCCAGAATATTGCTTTCGATTGATTTGACGAGTTGATGAGATGGAACTACGCCGGATTCTCTCCAAAGGATTTTTCCTTTTTGGAAAAGGATCAAAGTGGGCACACCACGCACCTGAAATTTGCTGGCAGCTAACGGGTTTTTGTCCACATCCACTTTAACAATTTTCACTTTCTCGCCCATCTTCTTGGCAGTATCCTCCAGAATTGGTTGCATCATTTTGCAAGGCCCGCACCAGGTAGCAAAGAAATCTACCAATATAGGTGTGTCCCCATCGATCAATTCTTGAAATGTTTTAGGTTGCTCGCTCATGGCTTTACTATTTAAATCACGGAACAAAAGTAAGGTGCTCTGGAGTTCGAATCAGTAATAATTATCACATGAGTGGATGGCAGAATTCAAGGCAAAACTTTTAAAAAGTGCTAAAAAGTCCTGACATGGAGATAATTTATTTATTTTCGTCCCTCTAATTATCTTCTTAATGCTCAATTACAAGCAAATAAATAACCTGACCGGTTGGGTCATTTTTTTGGTAGCCACCCTGGTCTATATCCTTACAGTCGAACAAACAGCTAGTTTCTGGGATCCGGGAGAGTTTATTGCCGTATCTTATAAGCTGCAAGTGCCTCATCCTCCGGGGGCTCCGTTCTTTCTTTTAGTATATCGAATGTTCAGCGTTTTTGCCTTTGGCGACCCGCTTGAGATAGCTTATTGGATGAATGTGGGTAGTGCAGTATTCTCAGGATTTACCATTCTGTTCTTGTTTTGGTCAATCACCTTATTCGGAAGAAGGCTTTTCAAAATCGAGGAAGGCAAAGAAGATAGAGGACAGATAATCTCCCTGATGGGCGCAGGGGTTGTTGGTTCTTTAGTTTACACTTTTTCAGACAGCTTCTGGTTTTCAGCAGTTGAATCGGAAGTTTATGCGATGTCCTCTTTCTTCACAGCGATCGTAATCTGGGCATTCCTGAAGTGGGATGTGATCAAAGATCCAAAAGAGGAAAACCGCTGGATGATTTTCATCGCTTATCTGGTTGGACTTTCTATTGGAGTTCACTTGCTGAACTTGGTCACTTTGCCAGCTTTGGCATTGATCTATTATTTCAAAAAGTACCACAATCCAACATTTAAAGGTTCCATTTTCGCGATGTTCCTTGGAGGTGTTGCACTTATAATAATCAACAACCTGATCATTCCCGGTCTGCCAAGTTTGGCAGGATCGATGGAAATCTTCTTTGTCAATTCCTTGGGACTTCCGTTTGGAGCGGGAATAATTTTCTTCGCTATTCTGTTTTTGGGAGCTTTGTTTTTTGCTTATAGATATTCAAGAATCAAGGAAAAAGCGATCCTGAACACGGTCTTGCTTTCTCTGATATTCATCCTGATTGGTTATGGCTCTTATGCATTGATTGTGGTTCGTGCAAATCAGGATCCCATCATCAATGAAAACGCTCCAAGTGATATTGTGAGCTATGTATCTTACCTGAAGCGTGAGCAGTATGGCTACAGGCCTTTGCTTCACGGTCAGTATTTCACCGCAGATCTGGTAGATCAGGAAGAAGGTGATCCTGTCTACATGAAGGGAAAAGATAAGTATGAAATCGTGGATTATGAGTTGAAAAACACATACGATCCTGCGAAAACCACCATCCTTCCAAGAATCTATTCTACTCAGGAAAATCACAAACGAATCTACAGATCCAAGCTTGGGCTTCGAGAAGGTCAGGAACCCACTTTCGGTGACAATCTTTATTTCATGTTTACCCATCAACTGGGACATATGTACTGGAGATATTTTATGTGGAATTTCTCGGGTCGTGAAAGTGACTTTTCTGATGCGCCGTGGATTGGAATTGGGGATGCATTAAGCGATAAGTATCCTGACTATATCAAGGAAAATAAAGCGCACAATAATTACCTGATGCTTCCACTGATTCTCGGAATTATCGGATTGCTATTTCAGGCTAAAGTGGATCCCAAATCATTCTATGTAAATCTGATGCTCTTCCTGATGATGGGAGTTGTCTTGGTTTTGTATCTGAACTCCCCACCTGTCGAGCCTCGGGAACGGGATTATATCTACGTCGGTAGCTTCTATGCTTTTGCCATTTGGATAGGAATGGGAGTCTTGGCCATAGGAAATATGATCGCCAAAGCGAATAAAAATCTAGCAGTGGCAGGAATTATCGCGACACTGATTACACTTCCGATCGCAGGATTAGTTGCCAGCCAAAACTGGAACGACCACAACAGAAAAGGCCGTTATTTCTCAGTGGATTCCGCCAGAAACTTCCTGGCATCCTGTGCACCAAATGCGATTTTATTTACCGGAGGTGACAATGATACCTTCCCGCTTTGGTATGTGCAGGAGGTTGAAGGTTTCCGTACAGACGTACGGGTAATTGTATTGAGTTATTTTGATACGGATTGGTATGTGGAGCAAATGACCCGACCTGTTAACGAATCAGATGCACTTCCATTCTCACTGGCACCGGAACGATATCAGAAAGGAACCAACGACGTCCTTTATGTGACCGAAAGAGAAGGCCTCAATGCCATATCCGTCAATGAGTATCTCAAGCTTTTGAACTCAGGTTCTGAATTGTTGAGAATGCAAACCGGAGGAAAAAGTGTGGTCAATATGGTTCCTTCCAGAAATTTGATTTTGGATGTGGACAGCTCAGCTGTGGCTAGCAAAAACATCATTCCTGCAGAATTTGCGCCCTTGTTTACCCCGCAAATGAATCTCCAGGTGAAAGGTCAGTACGTCACCAAAGGAACTTTGATGCTGATCGATTTGATCACGACCAATAACTGGGAAAGACCGATTTACTTCAATAATACTTCGCTTGCCACGATTGGAATCAATCTCGATGAGCACGTGGTGATGGAAGGATTGACCTATCGTTTGCTACCTATTCGCAAGCCGGAGTTCATCCGGGAGGAACTTGTAAACCCGGATCTTGCGATGAAAAATTTCATAGAGAATTTCGCTTTCCGCGGAATGGACAATCCTGATGCATATCTGGATGAGGAATACAGACGATTTGCTTCCAATCACAGAAGTGCGCTGAACAGCATTGTGATTGCTTTACTGGATCAGAATCGTATGGAAGACGCAGCTAAAATGCTCAATTACGGATTGAAAGTGATGCCGAATGAAGCGATTCCTTATGATCTCTCAAGTGGCCAGTCTGTTCCACTTTTCTTCGAAGTTGGAGAAGATGAAAAAGCCCTTGATATAATTGACAAAGTCTCCAAAAAGTCGCTTGACATGATTGAGTTCTACACAGAGGAAGGCAGACCATATGATCGTGATATGATGATTTCTGTGGAAATGGTGAAGTATTTCATTCCGCTTTTGGAAGAAAGAGGCTATCAGGAAAAAGCTCAGGAACTGAAACTTCGAATGGAGAAATTCCTCGGACCCGAAGAAAGCGGAGGAAGTTTGATTCCAAGGAATTAAGAATCTCAATTCAACAATACAAAGCCGGCACGATTGATATTGTGCCGGCTTTGTTTTTGGGTAATGTGAGAAACCTTAAATAAATTATTTCTTCCTCAACACATAAAACAAATCCAATCCTTTTGCAGTATCCTCGACTAAAGGATAGTCCTCATGCGTGATTTGAACCACACTTGCACCTTGTTCTTTGTGAAGTTTATTACGATTCCTGCGATTCAGAATCTCGTAAGGCATGCGCAGTACCCAAGCCGGCAACTTATGCTGCAAGTCCAAAATATCAAACCGCATTATTTTCTGAACTGATTTGCGGTTGGCATCATGATATTCCCAGACTTTCTCATTTCCTCCGATTCCTCTTGCCTCCACTTTGTCAAAAATCTGAGAACAAAGCGCAATCAATTGCTCAGGAGTATATTCCCGCTCATGCCAGGGATTCCTGGAAAGTGTGTGATTGATATTCGGCGTTGAGATAATTGCCTTCCCTCCGGGCTTGAGCATCCGATATATTTCCTGCAGAAAGAGTTTATCATTTGGGATGTGCTCGATCACCTGAAAGCTCACAATCGTATCAAAAGAATTATCCGAAATTCCTTCAAACGGAGGGATAACAGCTTGTCTGAATTCGATCCCAGGGAATTTAACTTTCAAAGAGTCAATTACTTCCTGAATCTTATCGAGCCCGAGATAGCTCTCTGCCAATGGCAGTAAAGTCTCCACTCCTCTTCCCTCTCCGCAACCTACTTCCAGCAATTTGCCGGATATCCAAGGCTGCGCAGCTATGTAGGCTTTGAGCAATCGTTGATGAATTGGGTTGTCGCTGACCAACTTGTCAGAGGCGATTTCCGTTGTATAGGTAGCCATACAAAATTTTACTATTTTGGCAAAAGTAACTTTAATTTTTAAAACCCGAGATCAGTACCCGATGAACCAACTTAAAATCCGAATTCTGATTTTTTCATTCCTGCTCACAGGATTTATTATACCTGCATTTTCTCAAAAAAACTTAGGCAACTTAAACCAGGCATTACGGTATTCCCGATATTCCAGAATCGCTCTGAAGGTCATTCCTATCCAGGAAAGCGCTACCAGATTCAAGCTCCAATTCTTGGTGGAAAAAATCGAGGACAAGCCTGATTTCAATTCCTACAGCTTTTCATATTCGGTTTTAGGAAGTTATGAGGAGGAAATTACTGCTGAAAAAACCACCCTATTAACTCGCGAAAACCTTAAATATGATACAGAAAGGCATTGGGTTTTCGAAATGCCTATGGACGTTCCGGAAGGAGTACAAACTTCAATTGCTTTATTTACAGCGATCGATACCCGTCAAGGCGATGAATATAATTTCAGTATCGATCTAAAAAGCTCTTTTGTCTCAGGTCACCCGGACTTCGGTGCTTATTTCGCCAACGATGTGGCATTTGATCAAAACTATCTGAATACCGGAGAATTTTTACTTTTCAAATCTGAAGGCGGGCCAAACCTGCATTTGTTTTATTATCCGATTGATTTCGAAGTTCCTTTTCCTCCGATGGAAACCAAATCACCTTCCATTCCCAAAGAACTTGTTGTCATGGATGAAGGTGATTTTCTGGCAAATGTTCCAAAAAGCTTCGATAAAAAAGGATATTATTTTATTCAAAGTGATACTTCCAAAACGGCTGGTTTAATTTTGAAAACTACGCATGAGGCATTCCCAAAAGTGAAAGATTGGGATGAAATGGTTCAGATAGTGACTTACATTTCTACCCGAAAGGAACATGAAACTCTACTTTTGGCTGAGGACAAGAAAAAAGCACTGGATGAATATTGGTACGGACTTACCCGCAATCCTGACGTCGCCAAGGAACTGATCCGTGAATATTTCCGACAGGTTGAGTTTGCAAACATCTTATTTACAGACTTTAAAGAAGGCTGGAAAACAGACAAAGGCATGATCTACATCGTAATGGGTGCTCCACAGGAAGTTAATTTTTATCTGGACCGGGAAGTGTGGACTTATGGCGGGATGGATGAGAGTTCGAAAATTCGCTTTACTTTTGCGCGAGTAAAGAATATTCTCACCCCACACTATTACGTGTTGAACCGCTCAAGGGCTTATCAGCCTGTATGGTTCAAAAACATTTCTATATGGAGAAGCGGAAAGATGGCTTTTTAATTGAAAAAGGAGCCCAGGAAAAAGATTTCATATTTGGTACCAGAGCTGTCATGGAGTCAATTCATGCAGGAAAAGATATTGACAAGGTTCTCGTTCAGAAAGAACTTAATAACGATTTGATCAAAGAATTGCTCACGCTTTGCAAAGCTGAGAAAATTCCCGTGGTAAGAGTTCCGGATGCAAAACTGGATCGAATCACCCGCAAAAATCACCAAGGAGTAGTCGCGCAGATGTCTGCCATCGAATACGCTTCATTGGACAATGTCGTGGATAGTTGCTTTGCCGTAGGAAAATCACCTTTGATTCTGATTCTGGATCGAATCACTGATGTGAGAAACTTCGGAGCTATTGCCAGAACTGCAGAATGTGCCGGCGTAGACGCGATTGTAATACCCGAAAAAGGAAGCGCGCAGATCAATGCAGATGCAATCAAAACATCAGCTGGAGCACTTAATTTTATTCCCATCGTTCGGGTTAGAAATCTTTTCTATACTTGCCGGGATCTCCAGAAAATGGGCTTGACGCTAGTGGCAATCACTGAAAAAACTCAAAAAAGCATGTATGATGCAGATTTTGCTTCACCGGTAGCTTTGGTGATGGGATCTGAAGAAGACGGAATTTCCCAGGATCTCATGGGTATCATGGATGACAAAGTGAAAATCCCGATGATCGGAAATATCGAAAGTTTGAACGTGTCAGTATCTGCAGGAGTAGTAATCTACGAAGCAATCAGACAGCGAAAAAAATAAATAAACAGAATTAAAAAAGCAGAAAAAGGGCTTGACTTAAATAAAGTCAAGCCCTTTTTTTCTTGCACTGGAGACAAAGTCCCGGAATTTTTTCTCATCATCCAGCTTACAAATTAGCAGGACATTATCAGACTCATTTACGAGGTAATTATCCAACCCCTGCACTACCACCAACTTGTCACCTATCACTTTGATATAGGAGTTGGTCGTATCGTATAGCATTGCATTTGCCTCGACCACATTGTTATTTTCATCTTTTGGCCTCAGTTCATGGAGGCTATTCCAGGACCCAAGATCCGACCAGCCAAAATCTCCCAAAATCATATATACCTGATCTGATTTTTCCATGATCCCGTAATCGATGGAAATATTTTTCACCTGCATGTAGGCTCTTGTGATGTACTCATATTCTCCTGAAGTACCCATTAAATTCAATCCATCTTCAAAAACTTCCGCCAGATCCGGCATGTAGTCATCAATGGCTTTGATCAAACTGCTGGCTTTCCAGACAAACATCCCGGAGTTCCAAACAAAATCTCCGCTCTCGATAAATGCTTTTGCAAGATTGAGGTTCGGCTTTTCTGTGAAGGTTTTTACTTTTAGTGTATCCTCAGATGAATTATCGTGGTATTGGATGTAGCCGTAACCGGTTTCAGGTCGGTTTGGTCTTATCCCGATTGTGATTAATCTGCCAGGAACTTTGGCCGCCTCAACAGCTTTCAGAATAGTATCTGTAAATTTCTTTTCCTGTAAAATCAAATGATCTGCCGGGGTCACGACTAAATTTGCCTCGGGATCAAGTGCATGAATCTTATATGCTGCGTATGCGATGCAGGTTGCTGTATTTTTTCGGGAAGGCTCAATGAAAATCTGGCTCTCTTTAAGTTCCGGAAGTTGCTCCTTGACCAGATCGATATATTTCCGATAGGTCACGATCCTGAATTGATCTAATTCTGCAATTTCCCGGAATCTGTCGAAAGTCATCTGAAGCAGGCTACGTCCGGTACCCAAAATGTCTAAAAATTGCTTTGGACGGCGTCTTCGACTGTACGGCCAAAACCTAGAGCCGATTCCTCCTGCCATGATGACGATATAGGGTCTGTCTTGCATTCTTTATGTTATACTATGCCTTCTTTCATTAATTCATGAATATGAACAAAACCTGCGATTTTATCTCCATTCATCGCCACGAGTTGAGTGATATTATGATTGCGCATCAAATTCAGTGCACGAATGGCAAATTCATCCGATGAAATTGTTTTCGGATGAATTGTCATAATATCCGAAGCCCGAAGGGATTGGATATCCAATGTTTTTTGAAGCATTCTTCTCAAATCCCCATCGGTAATGATTCCCTTGAGCTTGCCTTCCTCATCGACCACAGCGGTAGCACCAAGTCTTTTGCCGGAAATCTCCAGAATAACTTCGGCCAATCCTGCTGACTCTTTCACTTTTGGTATCTGTTGGGAGTCCAAAAGATCTTCAACCTTCAGGTACAATTGCTTCCCAAGGGATCCTCCGGGATGATATTTGGCAAAATCTTCCGGAGTAAAACCTCTCGCTTCAAGTAAACAAACTGCCAGAGCATCACCCATAGCCAAATGCGCAGTGGTGCTGGTAGTCGGAGCTAAATTATTGGGACAAGCCTCTTCTTCTATTGTCGCATTCAAAACGTATTCAGCCTGTTCGGCCAGGTAGCTTTTGGTGTTACTCACCAAAGCCACAAGTACAGAACCCAGGTTTTTCAAAAGTGGAACCAAGACTTTGATCTCCGGAGTATTTCCGCTTTTAGAAATACAAATGACAATGTCATCTTCCTGGATCATCCCCAGGTCTCCATGAATCGCATCCGCAGCATGCATGAACAAAGCAGGGGTTCCTGTTGAGTTGAGTGTTGCAACAATTTTGTTGGCAATGATCGCACTTTTACCAATCCCCGTGATCACAACTCTCCCCTTTGAGTTTAAGATTCGCTCTACACAAGCCTCAAAATCACCGTCCAGATAATCCACCAATTTTAATATAGCCTGGGCTTCATTTTGGAGTACCCGAGTGGCTGTATTTCTAATATTTTTAGCTAAATTCAATTTTACCTGAGTTAAGAATAAGTTTCCGACAAAGGTATAAAGATATCAATCATTCCTGTTTACAGGCTCTCAGCACCCATAAACACCCTAAGTCTTGTGGAGGATAAAGTAAAAGCAGAACTTAAGAAAATCTTTGGCTTCAGTCAGTTCCGTGGTAATCAGGAGATAATCGTGGACAATCTGATGAATAAACGGAATACGTTTGTAATAATGCCAACAGGGGCAGGAAAGTCACTTTGCTACCAACTTCCGGCAGTCGTTTCAGAGGGAACTGCAATTGTCATTTCTCCTTTGATCGCTCTGATGAAAAATCAGGTCGATCAGCTTAACGCCATCGGAGTCAATGCTCATTTCCTTAATTCAACCTTGAATAAATCTGAAGCGAACAAGGTGAAAAGTGAAGTTTTGAAAAAACTCACGAAGTTGCTCTATGTCGCACCGGAATCGTTGACAAAAGAAGAAAACATTGCTTTTCTGAAGTCCGCACATTTAAGTTTCGTAGCAATCGATGAGGCGCATTGTATCTCTGAATGGGGACATGATTTCCGCCCTGAATACCGTAAGATCAAATCGATCGTCGCCCAAATTGCTCCAAATCTTCCGATCATAGCACTGACTGCCACGGCTACTCCGAAAGTGCAGCAAGACATTCAGCGCAACCTTCAGATGGAAGAAGCTGACTTATTCAAATCCTCTTTTAATCGGACAAATCTCTTTTACGAAGTCCGACCAAAAGTGAAAAATGAGTCTAAAAAAGCACTGATCAAGTTTATCAAACAGCACAAAGGCAAGTCAGGAATCATCTACTGCCTGAGTAGAAAAAAGGTAGAAGAAATTGCAGAGCTACTGAAAGTGAATCAAATCAATGCTGCTCCTTATCATGCAGGATTAGATTCTCCGATTCGAATCAAAAATCAGGATGACTTCCTCAATGAAGAACTGGATGTGATCGTAGCAACGATTGCTTTTGGAATGGGAATCGACAAACCGGATGTCAGGTATGTAATCCACTACGATGTGCCAAAATCACTCGAAGGATACTATCAGGAAACCGGGCGGGCCGGAAGAGACGGATTGGAAGGTCACTGTCTGATGTTTTACCGTTACGAAGACATTGTCAAGCTTGACAAATTCAATAAAGATAAAGCGGTAACAGAACGCGAAAACGCCAAAATCCTGCTTCAGGAAATGGCTGCATATTCCGAAACCGGAGTTTGCCGAAGGAAATTCATCTTGAATTACTTCGGAGAAATCATGCATGAAGACTGCGGATTCTGCGACAATTGTAAGCGTGAGCGGGAAACTTTCAAAGGAATGGATTTACTCGTCACGGCACTTGAAGCAGTCAAACAAACAAACGAGCGCTTTGGATTGGATCATCTGGTAGATGTGATTCAAGGAAAAGTAAACGACTACACGCAAAGTTATAAGCATGACCTTCTTGAAGTTTTTGGCAAAGGCAAAGACGAAGATGAAAAAACCTGGACGACAGTAATTCGTCAGGCAATGATCCTCGGTTTTCTTGAAAAGGATATCGAGAATTATGGAATCTTAAGGTTAACCGAAAAGGGAAATGAATTTCTGGAAGCTCCCTACGAGGTAGAATTGTATCGGGATCAGGATTTTGCCAAAATGATGGAAGCTGATCAGGCCGAAATTGATATAAGTACCGGGGTGGCTTATGATGAGAAGCTTTTTGAACTCCTGAAAGCAGAACGAAAGAAAGTTGCCAAATCCAAAAATCTTCCTCCTTATGTGATCTTCCAGGATCCTTCTTTGGAAGAAATGGCAACAGTTTATCCTACTACCAAAGAAGAACTGGCGCAAATCAATGGCGTTGGTATGGGAAAAGTCGCTAAATTCGGTGCTCCGTTTCTGAAAGTGATTTCAACTTATGTGGAGGAAAACGAAATTGAAACTGCTGCAGAAGTGGTAGTTAAATCATCCGGGATCCGATCCAAAGTGAAGATTTCAATTATCCAGCAAATCGACCGAAAAGTTGATCTGGATGAAATCGCAGAGAATCTTAACATCAGCATGAGTGAATTGCTTCATGAAATAGAGCAAATCATTTACAGCGGAACAAAACTTAACATCGATTACTACATTCATCACATCATGGATGACGAGCGTGAGGATATGCTCCATGATTACTTTATGAGTGCGGATACCGATCAAATAAAAGTGGCATTAGACGAACTTTCCGACCATGACTTTGCAGAAGATGAGTTGCGGGTCTATCGGATCAAGTTTATTTCTGAGCATGCCAATTAACCTGAATTGAGTCAATGAATATACTCTTGCTTGGAAGCGGAGGCAGAGAACATGCCTTTGCATGGAAAATCGTACAAAGTACCGATTGTACCCAATTGTTTGTTGCCCCCGGAAATGCAGGAACTGCTGAAATTGCGACCAACGTTTCCCTCTCTGTTATTGATTTTGAAGGAATCCGCGATTTTATTACTACAAATGCTATTGATCTTGTCGTAGTCGGACCGGAAGAACCTTTGGTCAAAGGATTGGTCGATTACCTTCAAAACCAACCTTCAACAGCTAAAACTCCTGTTGTTGGCCCTTCTCAATTGGGCGCAACGCTAGAAGGGAGTAAGGATTTTTCGAAGAGATTCATGCAGCGAAACTACATTCCGACTGCAGCTTACGAAACCTTCACTCCAGACCAAATTGAAGCGGGAATTGAATATCTGAAAAAACAAAAACTTCCAATCGTTCTGAAAGCGGATGGCTTGGCTGCCGGAAAAGGTGTGCTAATCTGTCTCACGCTGGAGGAAGCTATCTCTTCCCTGAAAGAAATGTTGCTTGACCAGAAATTTGGTGAGGCTTCGTCCAAAGTAGTGATTGAGGAGTTTCTGACTGGAATTGAGCTTTCCGTTTTTGTGGCAACGGATGGAAAAAGCTATAAAATATTGCCGGAGGCAAAAGATTACAAGCGGATAGGCGAAGGTGATACCGGATTGAATACTGGAGGAATGGGCGCGATCAGCCCTGTGATTTTCGCTGATGCTGCTTTTATGAAAAAAGTGGAAGAGCGAGTTGTCATTCCGACAGTCGAAGGTCTTTCAAAAGAAAACATCCCATACAAAGGTTTCCTTTTTATTGGATTGATGAATAACGAAGGTGAACCCTACGTTATTGAATACAACGTGAGAATGGGCGACCCGGAAACCGAAGCGGTTCTACCAAGAATTGAAAGTGATTTCCTTGGTTTACTTCATGGTATCGCAACAGGAACACTGGACAAATACGAAATAAAAATTTCACCGGATTATGCCACTACTGTCGTGATAGTAAGTGGTGGATATCCGGGTTCTTATGAAAAAGGATTTCCGATTTCACTTCCAGAATCCGTAGAAGGCAGCGAAATTTTTCACGCAGGAACTACAAGAAACAACAAAGGAGAGCTCGTAAATCAGGGAGGAAGAGTGATTGCAGTAACTGGAAAAGGAAAAACCCTGAATGAGGCCCTTGCCCATGCTTTTAATACTGTGAAAGGAATTAATTGGGAAAAGGCCTATTACAGAAGAGATATCGGACAAGATATTCTCAACTTGATGAAATAAACCCAAAACTACCCAGAGCAAAGCTCTGTAAATATAAATTATGGCTGGATGTACTACATGCTCCACCACTTCCGGAGGTTCCGGAGGCTGTCAAAATAACGGCACCTGTGGCACGAGCGATTGCAATAAAATGAATTCCTTTGACTGGCTTTCCCATATGGGGATTCCGGAAGTTGACAACTTCGACATCGTCGAAATCAAATTCAAAGGAGGAAGAAAAGAATACCATCGAAACGTCGATTATCTCAGTTTGAATACTGGTGATCCGGTAGTTGTAGATGTTCCAAGCGGGCATCATATTGGCTATGTTTCCCTTCAGGGAGAGCTCGTTCGCTTACAAATGCAAAAGCGAAAAGTACGGGATGATGACAATATTCTGAGAATCTACCGTGTCGCAACTCAAAAAGACATGGAGAAATGGGAGGAAGCCAAAAACCGCGAAATCCCAACACTTTATCGATCCAAGCAAATCATCGATGAACTGAAATTGTCCATGAAAATGTCGGACATCGAATATCAGGCCGACAACTCAAAAGCGACATTTTACTATTCTGCAGAGGATAGAATCGATTTCCGTGAACTAATCAAAATCCTCGCCGGGGAATTCAAAATCCGAGTGGAAATGCGACAAATCAGCCTTCGCCAAGAAGCAGGTAGATTGGGCGGAATTGGCGTTTGCGGACGTGAACTTTGCTGCTCGACCTGGCTGGTTGATTTCAAAAATGTAAGCACTTCAGCTGCCAGGTATCAAAATCTTTCTTTGAACCCTGGCAAACTGAGCGGGCAATGCGGAAGGCTGAAATGCTGCCTGAATTATGAACTGGATACCTACATGGATGCCATAAAAGACATCCCTGCTGTTGAGCGGCCTTTGATGACTGAAGTTGGTCCGGCAAAACTTCAGAAAACCGATATCTTCCGAAAATTGATGTGGTTCAGCTACAACAATGACAACGATTGGCATAGCATCACCTGTGATCGGGTAAAGGAAATTCTTGAACTGAATTCTAAAAACATCAAGGTTTTCAACCTCAAAGTAAATCAGTCTACAGACATCGAAGATCTTGCGGCAAAGTCTACACGGGAACTTGAACTATTGGATAAGAAATTCTCCAACAAAAAGAAAAAGCCGAAAAACAAGGAAAAAAACGAGCAGGGAACTCCCGGAACTCAGGTAAAATCAGCATCTCCTGCACAACCTAAACCTCAGCCGCAACCACAAGTTGCCAGGCCAGAAGGTCCACGTCCGGCCGGTGAGTTTAAAAAGAAGAAAAACAAGAATCGAAATAAGAATCGGAATACGCAACCGGGTGGTCAGCCTCAGGCAGGTCCAACTCAACCCGGACAACCGAATCCTCAAAATCCACCGAGAGAGCAAAGACCAAATCCGCCTCGGGAACCGAGACCTGCTTCTCCTCAGAGCGAAGCTAAGCCGGTGAGCAAAGCACCTGAACAGAATCCGGAGGCAAAAAAGAGATTTCCTCCAAGAAGGAACCAAGGCCCAAATAACTCCGGCAATGAGCAAGGCTAAAAACTACCTGTTTTTCTTTCTGGTCTTTCTGGCTTTTGGATGCTCGGATGACAGAATTTATGAAGATTTTCAGGCTGTCCCATCCGGAAACTGGGGGATTCAGGATACACTTAGATTTGAACTGGGGGATTTGGATCTGAATGGTAGAAAAAGCATGATCGCCGTTCGGTTCAGCGAGGATTACTCCTTTTCAAATTGCTACGTGCGTGTCACCAGCTACGATTCGGCTGGGGTGATTTTAGAAAACAGGTTAATCAATGTGCCCTTGTTTGACTCCAAATCCGGAGAACCCCTCGGTAAAGGAGTCGGAAGCATTTACACAAAATATGACACGCTTCCTTTCACTTTGAAACCGGAAACAAAAAGCTTGACATTCCTCCAATACATGAGGACTGATCAGCTGACAGGCATTGAGGCAATCGGACTCAAGATTCTGAAATAAGTATATGCTAGAAAACAAAAAAGCCTCATTCTGATTCAGGATGAGGCTTTTTTATGTTCAAATTATTGGATTATCGCATACTCTTGTAGGCATTTATCAATCCATTTGTCGAACCATCATGGCTCTTGACATCTTCGTTTCCTTTCAATTCGGGGAGAATGCCATTTGCAAGGACTTTGCCAAGTTCCACTCCCCACTGATCAAAGCTGAAGATGTTCCAGATAGATCCTTGTACAAAGATTTTGTGCTCATACATCGCAACCAACATACCCAATGTGTGAGGTGTGATTTTCTTTACCAGAATGGAATTGGTTGGCCTGTTTCCTTCAAAAACACGATGAGGCGCGATCTTATCAATTTCTTGAGCAGACTTTCCGGCCTTTGCCATTTCAGCTTTCACATCATCCAGCGATTTTCCTTTCATCAATGCTTCTGTTTGAGCGAAGAAATTAGAAAGTAACTTTTGATGGTGATCACCGATAGGATTATGGGAAACCACAGGAGCAATAAAATCACACGGAATCAAATGTGTACCCTGATGTATCAGCTGGTAAAATGCATGCTGACCATTTGTACCCGGCTCGCCCCAAATAATCGGACCCGTAGAGTAATTCACTTTCTCACCTGACCGACTCACATATTTTCCATTGCTCTCCATGTTTCCCTGCTGAAAATAGGCTGCGAAACGATGTAAATATTGATCGTATGGCAGAATTGCTTCAGAACTTGCACCAAGGAAATTAGTATTCCAAATCCCAATCAGAGCCAATAAAACAGGAATATTCCTGTCATACATGGAATTATGGAAATGTCTGTCCATCACATGGGCTCCGGAAAGAAATTCCTCAAACTTACTGAACCCTATTGAACAGGCAATTGGCAAACCGATGGCGGACCAGATTGAATACCTTCCTCCTACCCAATCCCAAAACTCAAACATGTTTGCAGTATCGATTCCAAATGCTTCCACAGCTTTTGCATTGGTCGAGAGGGCTACAAAATGCTTTGCAATCGCTGCTTCGTCACGCGCCTGATCCATAAACCACTTTCTGGCTGTATGGGCATTGGTCATCGTCTCCTGAGTTGTGAAAGTCTTGGAAGCAATGAAGAAAAGCGTTGTCTCCGGATCAACCTTGCGAAGCGTCTCAGCGATATGCGTGCCGTCCACATTGGATACAAAGAAAATCTCCAAATCAGGGCTTTGGTAAGGTTTGAGCGCTTCTGAAACCATCACTGGTCCCAAGTCACTGCCGCCTATCCCAATATTGACAAGTGATTTGATTGGCTTTCCTGTGTATCCCAGCCAAAGTCCCGAGTGCACCTTATCTGCGAATCCCTTCATTTGTGACAGCACCCCATTAATATCAGGCATGACGTCCTTTCCATCCACGAACACAGAAAAATTGCTTCGATTTCTCAAAGCGGTATGAAGCACAGCTCTGTTTTCAGTCTCATTGATCGCAACACCGTTAAACATGGATTCAATTGCTGTATGAAGTTCTGTCTCACGAGCCAGATCCATCAGTGCATCCAAAATCTCGTTGTTGACGCGATTTTTTGAATAGTCAACCAGAACGTCTTCCAGTTGGATGCTGTATCTGTCAAAGCGCTCATGCTCGTCAAAAAGTGAAATGATTTGAAGGTCTTTATATTTCTCCGCAAGGACTTTGAGTCTGGCCCAGGCTGGAGTTTGAGTGGGATTAATGGCGTTCATTGGTAAAGGTTTTTGATAGGATTTAACAACAAAATTAAGATTTATCTTGGGGGAATGAAGACCTAAATTTGATTGTCAGAATTAAAATATGATAATTTCTTAGGTGATGTTTTTTAAAATTAATATTTTGGGGACGCCTTTAAATCTTTCAGGAATCGAAATCAAACAACGATGCTCACAAAGTCTTTTTTTATATTCCTTATTTCCACTTTTTCAATTTGCCTGTCTTCCCAAGGTCAGCAAAGGATTACCTCAAAGCTTAATAAACACTTTATCGAAATTGGAGAGGCAGATTCTATTCTTCACCGGTTCACCAAAGTGGAAAACACCCAAAAATCCGGTATTACGGTTACATGGATTTTTGACCTTGAAAACCGAATGGTCAGGCAGTCAAAAAAAGGGTTTAATCCCACGGAAAATTTCAATCAGGAAATCACAGAAACTTTTGATTCGACAAACCAACTTATCAGTCAAAGGATACTTAATCTCGACAATTCTAAGTATGTAACCTTTTATTACAAACAGGGTATCAAAAAAGCCCAGGTGATCAATCACGGTGATGATGTATTTGAGATTTGGAGAGACAGTTCTGACAGCCTCTACATGTCCAATTACGATGAATTCATGCCAAGCATTGAAAAGTCTTTATGGTACCAGTTTTTGGCGGAAAACCTTACTTATCCCTCTCAGGCGAGGAGATCCGGAGCCACCGGAACAGTGATTCTTGCACTCTTGATTTCAAAAAATGGGGAAATCATCAAAATTGAAATAGCCAATGAATCACAGGTAAACCCTCATTTGAGCAAGGAAGCCTTGCGGGTAGCTAAGCTTTTCAAAGGCCGCTTTATTCCTGCTGTCAACCTTGAAGGAGACCCGGAGGAATCCTGGCTTAATATCCCGGTACGATTCAAACTCGGATAATCAACTAGCGCCCTTTTCAAAGATGTCGAAGTAAATCAAAGAAAATTCTTGATTGAATTGGTATTTCCTATAATCTTGATTCCAGATTAAATCCTCCTTTCTTTACTCTTCGAAGTAATTCTATTTATGGTGCTCCTCATTCTGCAAATCCTTATTTCCTCCTTTTTGGTTTTTACATGGATCCCCTTGGTTAAACTGGATTATTGGTGGATCAGAATTTTTGATTATCCCCGATTTCAAAAGCTTCTCGTTTTGGGAGCATTACTGGTATTTTGGATAATTTTTGGGCGTCATGAAGATTGGTTTTGGGGATGGACGATCGCTGTGGTAGTTAGTATGGGATACCTCAGCTTTTTGGTTTGGCCCTATTCAATTTTCGGGAAAAAGATGATCAAAAAAGTCAGCTACGATCCTCATCGGGGTATTCACCTGATTGTAGGAAACATCTTTCAATACAATCGAAAATATAATAAAGCACTTAGCCTTTTTCAACAAAATGATCCTGACGTAATCTTTCTGGTGGAAACAGACCAAGCTTGGATTGATGCTTTAAAACCACTCCATTCCACTTATGAAAATCAGATCCTTCTTCCTTTGGAAAACACGTACGGTCTTGCCCTTTTTTCTAAATTCCCGATCGTAAGAAAAGAGATTCTATATCTGGTTGATAAAGAAATTCCTTCCTTGGAAATTGATCTTCAATTACGAAATGGAGAGATTATTACGATGTATGCGATCCATCCGACCCCGCCAGTGCCAGGAGAAAATCTAACCAGTGCGGAAAGAGATGCAGAAATTTTGATTGTGGGAAAGAAATCGAAAGCAAATCCGCTTCCTTCAATGGTAATCGGTGATCTAAACGATGTGGCTTGGAGCCAATCTACATCACTTTTTTTAAAAATTTCAGAGTTGGCTGACCCTCGTCGGGGAAGAGGATTTTTCAGCACTTTCCATGCAACCTATCCATTTTTCAGATGGCCTTTGGACCATATATTCTTAAGCCATCATTTTGGATTGTCCCGGATCAAGGTCCTGCGAAATATCGGATCTGACCATTTCCCGATTGAATTGATGGCGATTCTTACCAAAAAAGATACCACCGACACAGATTCAGCTTCACACGAAGAACAAGTGGAAGCACGGGCCAAAATCCTCAAAGGCCATGAAAATCAAAAAAGCCAATCAATTTAGAATTGATCGGCTTTTCAAATATTTCAAAAATCCTTAATTGTCCTTTTTTGCTTCAGCTTTTGCTTGTCGCTTGAAGCCTTTGTTAAATGGCCAGGTATATTCCAAAGCTTTCATTCCCTCATTGAGATTGTAAGTTGCTGAGTCTGTATTCTCCATCGTGCTTTTCAAATTCGCAGCAAACTCAGGATCGTTCAGTAGCATTCCCATTGTATTGTCTTTCGAGTTGAATTTTTCGGCGATTACTTCCAGTTTCTGAGATACCTCTTCAGAATTGGCTGCAGTAGCTTTCAAACTTTTCATCGTCTCTTTCATATCCCCCACCATCACAGTATCAGTAGCAAGATCATTGAACAGGTTACCTTTTTGATTCATTTTGGCAGTAAAGGTATTCAGATCTGTCAGCATCCTATTGCTATTGATTGAAGCACGATTCAGGTTTGAAATAATAGATCTGAAACTTTCTGCCAAAAGCGAATCGGTCATTACTGCTCCGACTATGCCTTCACCGGCAGCTAATTTGGAGGTCAGGACCTTCAGATCATTTGTAATCTCAACAAGGTTCTCATTATTGACCTGCAGTGTTTCCATCATTTTATCAGTATCAAGAGGCATCACGGATTCAAGTCGATCGCCGTCTTGTACAGCTGGTGCCAAGGTGGTACCGCCATAGATCACGATGATCTTGTTGCCAATCAAACCATCCGAACTGATTGTAGCTTTGGAGTCTTTTCGGATAAAATCCACCACTTCTTTCTCTACGTTCATCTCAATTTCAACCTGAGAATCCCCATAGAAATTGATCTTTCGTACCGTTCCGATTTTAACACCAGAAAACCAGATGTTATTTCCGGTCTGCAAACCTCCGATGTCATCGAAAACAGCCTTCAGCTGAATCGTTTTAACAAACTTTTTCTGTTGGCCTCCCAATGTCAACACTCCGGCCACCAAAATTGCGATCCCGAGGAAGACAAAAATGCCTACAATGACTGATCTTTTATTTTCACCTCTCATGACTCAATAAAATTATAATCGTAAAATGATTTGACACGCTCATCTTTTGCCCGAGCAAAGACTTCATCAAAGGTTCCAATTGCTTTAAATTGCCCATCCAATAATACAGCCATTCGGTCTCCTGTTACTTTAGCGCAGGTAAGATCGTGGGTAATGACAATTGAGGAAGTATTAAACTGCTCCCGTACCTGAACGATCAAGTTATTAATTTCCATACAGGTAATCGGATCCAAACCTGCCGTTGGCTCATCGTAAAGCATGATTTCAGGATTCAAAATCAGGGTCCTTGCGATTCCTATTCTTTTTTTCTGACCTCCGGAAAGCTCTGAAGGCATTTGATTAATCGATTGGGGCAAACCTACGCTGTCCAGCAATCCTTCAATCTTCTTTGTTATTTCTGCTTTAGTGAGGTTTTTCACATTCCGGACCAACGGAAATTCCATGTTTTCACGCACAGTCATACTATCGTATAAAGCTGAGGCCTGAAATGAAAATCCAATTTTGAGCCGCAAAGCATTAAGTTCTTTCTTGTTCAGAGTAGAAACTTCCTGACCAAAGATCTTCATACTACCCTCATCCTGTCTCAAAAGTCCGACCATGATTTTAATCAAGACCGACTTGCCAGAACCAGACTTACCCAAAACAACCAGGTTTTCGCCTTTAAATAAATCAAGATCAACTCCCTGGAGAACTTCAAGATCACCGAAAGCTTTTTTAAGACCCCTTATTTCAACTACAGTTTCTTCCATGTCTATGCCGATCTGATTGCGTTGACGATTTGAAGCACCAGAAGTTCTTCAATAAATATCAAAAACATCGAGATAACAACTGCTGAGTTTGCAGCTTTTCCGACGCCTTCAGTTCCTTTGGAGGAATTATACCCCTTGTAACAGCCAACAATCCCTATCGTAAAACCAAAAAGGATTGACTTAAATACAGAAGAAGTAATGTCGAGAAATGTGATAGACTCAAATACCTGAACAAAAAAAGTAGATAAACTCACCATCTCATTTTTGTTGACGCTCAGGAAAGATCCCATTAACGCTACAAAATCTGTGTACATCACCAGCAATGGGATCATAAAGGTCGTTGCCAAAACTCTGGAAACTACCAGGAATTTGAAAGGATTAGTTGCTGATACTTCCATTGCGTCAATTTGCTCGGTTACTTTCATGGAACCAATCTCAGCACCAATACTCGAGCCTACCTTACCCGCTGCAATGAGTGCTGTGACCAATGGTCCCATTGCTCGAACTACTGCAATGGAAATCAAAGAAGGAAGCCAGGATGCAGCTCCGAATTCAGTAAGGGATGGTCTTGATTGGTTGGTGAATACAATACCCACAATAAATCCTGTCAGAGATATAAGCGGCAGTGATTCAACACCAATTCTGTAGCACTGATTAATTACCTCCTTAAATTCATACGGTGGAAAAAAGACCTCCTGAAAAAACCTCTTGAAAAAAATCCAAGCGTTTGCCAGTCCGGTAAAAAATTTGTCAATTTTCTTTGAAAGTATGGGCTTTTTATCGTCTGCTTTCTCAGCCATAAGATTTTTCCGAAAGACCGAAATTAATTAAATTATTCAATTCTAGGCCTGAAAATAGTCAATCTCCAAGGATTTCCTGAAGGTCACTTTCACTGATAGGTTTCTCGTAAATGGCATGAATAAATCCATCGTTTTTAACTCTTTCATTATCTTCTGTACTCACTGAACCGGTAACCAAAATCAGCCTGGACTCTATCGAATTTTTCTTCAATAGCTCGACAAGATCCCAGCCACTCATCTCTGGCAAATTCAAGTCCAGAAAAATCAGATCCACCTTGTTTTCTTGCAAAAAATCGATCGCTTCAGAAGGTGTTGTTTTGAAAAATAACACGACCTCTGGAAACATAAATCCCAACTTTTTTCGAAATAAAAGGTGCTGGATTTTATCATCATCCAAGACAAGTATTTTTTGAATTTTTAGTAAGTGCATTTTAATTCTAATCCAATTAAGGCAAAAAAACTGGTTGAAATCTTCAATCAATTAACGTACAAAAGTGCGTCTTTGGATTTATTTTCGAAGGTCAAAGCTTTAGTTAAAATGCTCGCTTTCCTAACTTAATGAGCCATTTTTTTGATATTATAAATAAGTCACCGTTTTCCAAATTCAGTGATAAATGGGCTCATTTCTAATAATTAGTCAAGACTAAACTTTTTAGGTCGGACAAATTACGCTAAGACTAAACCAGTTTTAAAACTCATTAAATCAGTATCTTACAAATAGAAATGTAAAGTGATTAATCAAATTTGATTTCATTGTTTTTTGAAAATCATAAATTCTGATTTCCCCGTCAAAAAGGTTCAAGTCTCACCCGATCTCTTAAAGAACTTCCCATTACTATTCCACTTTCATTTCATCAATGACTTCCAGGACGTGAGAACTTCAGAGGAATTCATCGATTAGAATTAAAGGCAGCATTGAAATTGAAATCCTCTTTTCCTGTTGGTCTTTTGGATTAGCAAATCCAAATCCACTCAATAATGAGTCTGAAAAATCATGCAAGTAATGTCATCTGTAACTCTCGAAAATTGAAAATTTAGACGCGCATATTCAGGAGTTTTAGGGTGAGATTTTTAGTAACTTACTTTCAATTTCAAGGGTTTTATTGAGGTGTAATAATTGAGTAATTTTCACACTCCGTTTCACTCCTGCCCCAAATCGGGAACAATGATTCCTCACAAATCCGGAAGCAAAACAAGAGTTACACCTAAACATATTTACTGCAATGAGAAAGCTTATTCTTTGTATCGCTCTGATCTTTTCAGCTGCCAGTTTGAGCCTTGCTCAGGAAAATTACGATGAAGCTCTCGCAAAAAAACTGGGGGCTGATGAATATGGGATGAAGAAATATGTCATCGCTTTTCTTTATCGCGGTGACCGGGTGAGCGAATATTCAGAAGCTGAACGAGCCGAAATACAGAATGGTCATATGGCCAATATTAACAAGTTAGCTGAGGAAGGAAAGTTGGTTTTAGCAGGGCCATTTTTTGGAAATGAAGAATTGAGGGGCTTATTCTTTTTCTCAGTCGGAAGCATTGACGAAGCAAAAGCGCTGACAGAATCTGATCCGGCAGTCAAAGCAGGAGTATTGAAAATGGAGCTAAAAGAATGGTATGCTACTGCTGCTTTGGGAATGGTGGTGGAGATTAGCGAGAAGATTGCCAGGAAAAATTTTTAGAATTATGGCCAGAATTTCAAAAACCTAATCATTAGTTGATATTGGTTGCGACGTAAACTTCACAACACCATAACATTACTCCGGAATATTCTTCGTACTTTTGCACCTCAATTAGGAAAAAAATGTTGAATATCCGGAATATCGCGATTATCGCACACGTTGACCACGGCAAAACTACGCTTGTGGACAAAATCATTCATGCTTCTCAAATCTTCAGAGAAAACCAGCAGTTTCAGGACTTGATCCTGGACAGCAACGATTTAGAGCGTGAAAGAGGAATTACTATCCTTTCAAAGAACGTATCTGTCCGCTACAAGGACGCTAAAATCAATATTATTGACACTCCTGGTCACGCTGATTTCGGCGGTGAAGTTGAGCGGGTTTTGAAGATGGCTGATGGTGTGATCTTGCTTGTGGATGCTTTCGAAGGCCCTATGCCTCAGACCCGATTTGTATTGGGCAAAGCTTTGGCACTTGGTCTTACTCCAATTGTGGTAGTAAATAAAGTAGATAAAGAGAACTGTCGTCCTGACGAAGTACATGAGTCAGTTTTTGACTTGATGTTCAATTTGGACGCTACTGAAGATCAATTGAACTTCTTTACCTTATATGGTTCTGCAAAGCAAAACTGGATGGGTCCTGATTGGAAAAACCCAACTGATAATATTTTCCCTCTTTTAGATGCTGTTTTGGAGCATATCCCTGCGCCAAAAATTGACGAAGGAAGTCTTCAAATGCAAATAACCTCGTTGGATTACTCCAGTTTCGTGGGACGTATTGCTATCGGTCGAGTGAAAAGAGGAACAATCACCGAGAACCAACAAATCGCACTTTGCAAAGCTGACGGCTCCATCAAGAAGATGAAGGTTAAAGAATTGCAGGTATTTGAAGGCCTTGGAAGAGTGAAAGTTTCAGAAGTAATGGCAGGCGATATTTGCGCTGTGATGGGAATTGAAGATTTTGAAATCGGAGACACTATTGCATTTGCTGATAATCCTGAGCCGCTACCAAGAATTTCGATCGATGAGCCTACAATGAACATGCTCTTCACGATCAACAACTCACCATTCTTCGGTAAAGAAGGAAAATTCGTGACTTCACGTCACCTGAGAGACAGACTTTTCAAGGAAACTGAGAAAAATCTGGCTATGAAAGTCGAAAGCACAGATAGTGAGGACAAATTCCTTGTCTACGGACGTGGTATCCTTCACTTGTCTATTCTGATCGAAACGATGAGAAGAGAAGGCTACGAACTTCAGGTTGGTCAGCCACAAGTAATCTTCAAAGAAATCGACGGAGTGAAATGTGAGCCTATTGAATTGCTAGTGGTAGATGTACCTCAGGAAACTGCCGGTAAAGTTATCGAACTTGCAACTCAGCGAAAAGGTGAATTGACTATCATGGAGCCAAAAGGTGACCTTCAGCATTTAGAGTTCAGAATTCCTGCAAGAGGTTTGATTGGGTTGAGAAACAACGTGTTGACTGCCACCCAAGGTGAGGCCATCATGAACCATAGATTCTCCGAGTATGAGCCTTTCAAAGGAACTATCCCAGGAAGAATCAACGGCTCGCTAATCGCAATGGAAGGCGGTCCTTGTACAGCTTACGCGATCGATAAGCTTCAGGACAGAGGTTCTTTCTTCGTAGATCCAGGAGATGATTTATACGCAGGTCAAGTTGTAGGTGAGCATTCACGTGACAACGACATCGTGGTAAACATTCAAAAAGGCAAGAAATTGACCAACATGAGAGCTTCCGGTACTGATGATAACGTCAGAATTATACCTGCTAAGAAGTTTTCTTTGGAAGAGGCGATGGAATACATCCAAAAAGATGAATACCTTGAAATCACTCCTAAATCCATCCGTATGAGAAAAATCTACCTGGATGAGAACGAAAGAGGAAGAATGGCTAAGAAAGATTCTTAATCAAGAATTGAAATAATAGAACCAAAAAAAATCCCTCAGACGAAAGTTTGAGGGATTTTTCTTTTACCACTGATGGTGAACTTCCGGTTTTATGTATTGCTCATAGATCCTGACAGCTTCCTGCATTTGATGCGGATTCAAAGGAGGCAATTGGGAAGCTCTGACATTGCCATTCAATTGTTCCAAACTGGATGCTCCAGGAATGACGGTACTGACTTGCTTAAACATCAAGATCCATCTCAAAGCCTGGGCCGCCAGATCATGATTGTCTGCAAAGTCTGATTTTAACTCCTCAATTGCCGGAAAGGCTTTTTCCAACGGAACACCAGAGAACGTTTCCCCTTTATCAAAGGCTTTTCCATCCCTGTTGAAGTTGCGATGATCATCGTTTCCGAAGGTTGACTCAGGAGTGATTTTGCCGGATAACAGACCACTTGCCAATGGAACCCGGATTATAAGTCCCACTTGGTTGATTGCCGCAAGATTGAAAAGCATCTCGGAGGGTCTTTGCCTGAAAAGATTGAAAATTATCTGAACTGTTGACACGATGTCATACTTCATCGCTGTCATTGCTTCATTGATCCGCTCCACACTCACTCCCATTGCAGCGATTTTTCCTTCTGCTTTCAGATCTTCGAAAAGTCTAAACATCTCATCTCGCAGATAAACCTCATTTGGCGGGCAATGCAATTGAATTAAGTCAAGCTGATCGAGCCCTGTATTTCTCAGACTATCTTCCACGAATCTGCGGAGTTTATCCGTGGTATATCCTTCATTTATGTGAGGCTGAATCCTCCGTCCGCATTTGGTTGCCACGTATATCTTTTCAGATCGGTCACGAACAGCTTTCCCAACTGCTGCTTCACTCAATCCCCTATCATACACATCAGCTGTGTCCACAAAATTGATTCCCTGATCAAACGCAGAATGCAAAAGTTCATCCGCTCTCTTGGGATCAAATGGCTTCCCCCATCCCCCGCCTACTTGCCATGTTCCAAGACCTATTTCGGAAACTTTCCATCCGGTTTTTCCTAAAACTCTAAAATTCATATTTCTATCCTAAATTGTTTTTTTGGCAATTGATTTCTCCTTTTCAAAAGCATGATACTTACAACAAGTTATTTTCTTGGCAGTAATTACCAAGCAGTAATTTCTTCAATCCAAAAAAGGTTATTTTAACCCTTTGATGACAATTTTCCCCGTACCATCTGTCAGGCAAGGATATTGAAATTCGTATTTCGCATTTTTAGGATTGTTAATGGTCTCATAAAAGTCATCCAGGAATTTGAGTGTCAATTTAATATCCTTTTCATCAAGCAGTGTGCTGCCGGAATACAAAGAATAAATAGCTTCTTTTTGAGAATTAAATTCCGAAAATGTCTTTTCAAAATAGTGCATGTCTTCAACGCAATATCCGCGGTATCTCCTTTCGGTTACGGATGATAACAATAATTCAGGTGCTGGCAACGCATATGGAGCTCGTACTATTCCGGAGTGATCAAAATCATAAGGTACTGCAACTGGGTTTGCCATCTCAGGACCACGCATCAGTTTGATATTTTGTCTGTATTGAATAGACCAGTCTGTATTACCAATCAGATATTGAAAAACTGCCATCCGATGAAAATCCTCTGGCTCTATTCTTTCGGGGTGAACAAGATCCTTATCCAAAGATGTCATTTGATTTCTTTGGGCCATTTGCTCTTCTTCTTCGATCAAAAAAACTAAGAGAGGATCATATTTCTTTGGCTTTTCCGATTGATCCTCGATGTTTAGCCTCACCAATCGGACTTTAAAGCTTTTGGGGGTAAATAGATTATACAACTTATACACGTAAAACTCTCTCAACACATACCTGTCTCCTTGGCAAGGCATTACGAGTTTGAGCTTATCCTGACCAAGGAAAACCGTGTTTTCAATATCCTCTTTTGAGAAATTGAGCAATAGCGGAGGATAATCGCAGATATTCATTTCCCGTCTGAAATGCCCCCTTGTCCTGACCCTCAAGGGCACGGTAATTTGCCTTCCTGAGCTATCCCCAAACCCCATCGAAAAATCAAAATATTGAGGCTCTCCCTTTGTGTTTTTGAAAAGCTTGCTAAAATCTCCTTTCAGATTGATCTCCAAAATCTCATCTGAATCAAAAAGCCCCTGATTTTGTCCAAGACAGAGTTGGGACCAAAAGAGGATCGCAATCCATAAAAACAGTCCTTTGATCAATGCCTTTCCTTTGTTCATCTCTTCCAATTTTTTTTCCAGACAGTTCAAAAACCTTCAATAAAAGGGCTTAGATAGATTTAAGTTAGCTAAAAAAAAATGCGAGCAACAACTGAATTATCTAAAAGCCATATTAATATTTATCTTTAAATCCGCTTTAAAAAACCCTTCGAAAACTGGCTGGTTTACAAAAGCGGAGAAGTTCTTTTCCCAAATCTCAATACCTCAAACCATGAAATCAAGAAGACAATTTATAAAAGTTATAGGCGTGGCGAGTGCCACTGCTTTCTTACCTATTACCTCAATCGCATCTGAAATGGCAAAGCAAAAAATGATTCACCAAGTTTATTTCTGGCTTCACGATCCGGCCAACACACAAGAATTCCTGACCGAAGCTGTCCCAATGCTAGGTCGTTGCAAAACTGTCGCTAAATTTATTGCTGGTACTCCTGCACCCACTGCCGACAGAGCAGTTGTAGACCACAGTTTCCAGGTTTCTTGCACTATATTTTTTGATAGCCTGGAAGATCAGGACGTCTATCAGTCAGACCCGCTTCACCTGGAGTTTATAGAGAAATATTCCAGCATGTGGAAAACTGTAAAAGTGTACGACATTTCGATTTAAGAAAACCCAGATTAGGTTTCTCCTCGTAAATACCTGAAATACAAAATATTCTGACATGAAAAATGTGAAGTGGATAATTGGGCTGGTGTTGGTTGGATTTTGGGGCTGTGAACCCAAAGAAGATCCGACTCCAACTCCTCAGGCGGATGTGGTGAAGGAAGCAATTTACACCACCATGAAAGAATGGTATTATTGGAATCAGGAACTTCCTGCAAGCGTGGATGTGACCAAATCTGCCACCAATGACGATTTTCTAAGCGGGATTATCTTCAAGCCTCTTGACCGGTTTTCGTATTTAACGACCACGGAAGCTTTCAACAATTCATTTGTAGGAAGAAATGCAGGACATGGTTTTGGTTTCGCCTTCGACGCAGAGGAAAGACTTTATCTCACCTTTGTGTTTGATGAATCTCCTGCTGGAAAAGACGGTTGGAAGAGAGGATGGGAAATCACCCAAATCAATGGGAAACCGATTGCTGAATATAAAACCAGTACAGGTGGATATGATTTCAAATTAGGCACAACGGATCCCGGGGTTACTAATTCATTCACCTTCAAACTTCCTGACGGAACCACAACCACCCGGACAAATGTGAAAGCAGAGTATCAGTCCAACTCAGTTCTTCATCAGGGTATTTTCGAAATACCAGGAAAGAAAGTTGGGTATTGGGCTTATCAAAGCTTCAAGGCAACTGCTGGTTTGACACCTACAAGAAGTAGTGAAGTGCAAAGCTCGATGGAATATTTCCAATCTCAGGGCATCAATGAATTGATTATTGACCTGCGCTACAATGGAGGCGGATCTGTCGCGGTAGCTGAGCAAATTTGCAATTACCTGATTCAGTCTTCGAACACCAACAAGTTGATGTACACCAACAAGTTGAATTCAATCAAGACCAGTCAAAACAGCTCAAAAAACTTCAGCAAAATTGGGTCATTAAACCTAAGTCGGGTTATTTTCATCACTTCACGAGGCTCAGCATCTGCTTCCGAATTGGTGATCAATAATCTGGATCCATACATGGATTTGGTTTTGATCGGAGATAATACGTACGGAAAGCCAGTCGGTTCGTTCCCACTTTCCAGCTACAACAGAACGTTGAAAGACAATAATGTTGAATTGGTGCCGATCACATTTGCGACAGCAAATTCCGCAGGAAAAGCAGAATATTTCGATGGATTTCCGGCTGACTTTCCGATAGGAGATTCACCACAATTTACCTGGGGAGATAAGAGAGATTTAAGACTTGCAGCTGCACTCCAATACCTTCAAAACGGAACTGTCAGCGGAAGAATGCTCAACACTTATTACCGGCCTAAATGGGAAATGATTGATGCTTTCAAAGGTTTGCAACAGGAATTCCCAGCTTATTAAAGCAAAAAAGCCCGGTCATTTGATCGGGCTTTTTTGTTATTTTTTGTGCCTGTCGATCAGGACCTGCATCACCTCATCCAGTTCGTAGCCTTTGGCCTCAAGCAAGATCAAATAGTGAAAAAGTAAATCCGCGGCCTCGCCAAGGAAAAGTTCTTTGTTATCATCTTTTGCTTCGATCACTATTTCCACAGCTTCCTCTCCCACTTTCTGAGCAATCTTATTGATGCCTTTGGCAAAAAGCGATGCCGTGTAGGATTTTTCCGAAGGATTGTTTTTTCTGTCCTTGATGATCGCCCGCAGTTGATCGATAAATCCTGTCTTGGAATCGTTGAACTCGTCAAAGCATGTATCAGCTCCAGTGTGACAAACCGGGCCTTTTGGATTTGCTTTGATCAGGAAAGCATCTCCATCACAATCGACCAGAATACTTACCAATTCCATGAAATTCCCGGAAGTCTCACCTTTGGTCCAGAGCCTGTTTTTACTTCGGCTGAAGAATGTAACCATTCCGGTTTCTTTGGTTTTCTCCAAAGCTTCCTCATTCATATAACCTTGCATAAGAATCCTTCCGGTCAAAGCGTCCTGCACAATTGCCGGAACCAAACCGTTCATTTTATTAAAGTCGACGTTCATTTTTTCCAAGTTTTATTTTTGAAATACTATGGAAATACTGCCCGATAAATCGGGCTGAAATATATAGAAACAGGTTTGATGCTGGTTATTTCACCCTGACTTATCAGGGTCAATTTCTATCTTATTTCAACCGTATTTCTATTACTTTCTAATCGAAATCCCTTCTCTAATCAGATAATCTTTCAACTCCGGAATCGGAATTTCTTTAAAGTGAAAGATACTTGCAGCCAACGCCGCGTCTGCTTTCCCGAAGGTAAACACATCTTTGAAATGAGCCATATTTCCAGCTCCTCCCGATGCAATAACCGGAATGCTCAACATCAAAGAAATCTCCGCTGTAATCTCATTGGCAAAACCGGTTTTCATCCCGTCATGATCCATGGAAGTGAGCAAAATCTCTCCCGCTCCCCGATCGCAAACTTCCTTGGCCCAAGCCT
The DNA here is from genome assembly GCA_029945945.1 of Algoriphagus sp. Classification (GTDB taxonomy): domain Bacteria; phylum Bacteroidota; class Bacteroidia; order Cytophagales; family Cyclobacteriaceae; genus Algoriphagus. The sequence goes on from JAQSDM010000013.1 coordinate 88,859, forward strand.
GAGTTCGGAGCAAAGTTGCTTTTCGGCCTCCATGCGTATGCACAAAATCGATCCCGTCAACTTCCCGGGTATCAATCGCAACCACGATACACTGAGAACCAAACTCAGCAGCCATTTCATCGATGATTTTGGGATTCTGAACTGCAGCAGAATTGATTGAAATCTTATCCGCTCCTGCGTTCAGCAGGAATTTCACGTCCTCAATGGTAGAAATCCCGCCCCCAACCGTAAATGGAATATTGATCGCTTTGGCCACTTTAGTCACCAATTCGGCAAGGGTTTTACGCTTATCGACAGTCGCCGTGATATCCAAAAAGACAAGTTCGTCAGCTCCTTCATCGGAGTAGATTTTCGCCAGCTCCACCGGATCACCGGCATCACGAAGCTGCACAAAATTTACCCCTTTGACCGTGCGGCCATCTTTGATATCAAGGCAGGGGATGATTCGTTTGGTTAACATTTCTTTAGAAATACGATTGAAATAGACCCCGATAAATCGGGGTGAAATAATTTGAAATAATGCTGGATTCAGGATTTGAACTATATTTCGCGAAGCGTATTTCAGCGTATTTCGCGAAGCCTATTTCAACTTTCAAAGCTTGCCAATTCCTCCAGCGTCACTCTTCCCTCATAATACGCCTTACCGACAATTGCTCCATAAACGCCGGATTTTTCAAGTTCTTCCAAATCCTTTACCGACGATACTCCGCCGCTGGCGATTAGTTTGATACCCGGAATTTCCTGCATGATTTCGATGTAAAGATCCCTGGAAGGTCCCTGGAGCAATCCATCTTTAGCCACATCGGTGCAGATCACATAGCTGATTCCTTTCTCAAAATAGCTTTTAATAAAAGGAATCAAATCCACTCCGGTTGTCTCTTCCCAACCTCCAACAGCTATTTTTCTGTCTTTGGCATCGGCTCCGAGGATAATCTTTTCAACCCCGAACTTCTGTATCCAGGAGTCAAACAAAACCGGATTTTTCACTGCAACACTTCCACCGGTCACTTGCTTCGCACCAAGGAAGAAGGCTTTCTCGATTTCGGCATCTGCCTGTATTCCTCCACCAAAATCCACCAGCAAACTTGTATTTGTACAAATCCGCTCCAAAACATCCGCATTCACGATCTTTTTGGCTTTGGCACCATCAAGATCAACCAGGTGCAATCTGCGAATTCCCGCTCCCTCAAATCGCTTTGCCATTTCGAGCGGATCATCGTGATATTCTTTTTTGCTGCTGTAGTCGCCCTGACTGAGTCGGACGCATTTGCCTCCTATGAGGTCTATGGCGGGGATGATGTGCATTTGGAAAGATTTTAGAAGCAAGACTTTAGATACTAGACTTGCTGATTTTATAGGGTTGAGGATCAATTAGGAGTCACTCCCCCTTTAAAAGGGGTTAGGGGGATTTTTATTTAAATTTTCAGGAAATTCTCCAACAACTTCTCCCCGACTGTGCTGCTTTTCTCCGGGTGGGCCTGAATCGCCCAGAAATTATCCCGGTGCAAAATCGCAGAGAAATCATGAATGTAATGCGTGGTGGCTATCGTGTACTCGCTCAATTCTGCATAAAAACTATGCACATAATACACGAATGGATTTGCTGGAAGACCGTGTAGCAAAGGATCAGCAGTTAGATTCTCTAACTCATTCCAACCCACATGCGGCACCTTGAACTCCTGAGAATTTTCGGGAATGAATCGCTTCACTTTCACCGGAAAAACTCCCAAACATTCGGTATCATTTTCCTCAGTATGCTCACAAAGCAACTGTAAACCAAGGCAAACCCCCAGAAATGGCTGTTTCAAATCCTTGATCAACGAATCCAGTTTTCTGGATTTCAGATAAGTCATCGCAGTACTGGCTTCTCCCTGACCTGGAAAAATGACTTTGTCCGCAGCCCTGATTTTGGCCGGATCGTCTGTAAGTTCGGCATCCGCACCCAATCGCTCCAGTGCATAAAGCACTGACTGGACATTGCCTGAGTTGTATTTAATGACTGCTATTTTCATGTGTTAAAGTCGGATGACAGATGACCGATGTTTTCATCCCGCATCGGTCAGCGGACATCCTACAATTTCTTGTCTCTTGATTCTAGTTTCTTGCTTCTTTTTCCGCCAGCATTTCCTCAAGCACCGCCTCGATTTCAGGAAGTGACTCAAAGAGTTGCTCGTAGCTTTCGATCACAAAATATTTATCCTGAAAGTGATCTTTCCAGTATTCCTGATTCATAATCCGGCGGACGTCATACGGATAATGGGCTGGTTCATCAGAAAGACTAAACTTCGTCTCACCTGCCGAACTCAAGATCCCTGCCCCGTAGATCTTCAGTTCGCCGTCCTCTTTGATCAGGCCAAACTCGATGGTAAACCAATAAATTCGGCTCAGCAACTGGATCGCCCATGGATTCTCAATATGCTTCAGCGCTATTCCGGAAAGCTCCTCCAGAAAGTCCACATAATGCTGATTGGTCAGCAAAGGCATGTGGGCAAAGGCATCATGAAACATATCCGGCTCCTCCAGATAATCGAGTTGCTCCATCTTGCGCAGCCAGGTGGAAGAGGGAAAACGTCTGTTGTTCAGCAAGCCGAAAAACAAATCATCGTCGATCAATCCGGGTACTACATGCACGGCCCATCCTGTCGTCTTGGCCAGAACTTCGTTCAGTTCTTCGAAATTGGCAATCTTATCCGCAGAAAACTTTACTGCCTCTACTCCTTCCAAATAAGCTTTTGAGGCTGCTTTGGGGAGATTTGGCATTTGTCTTTCAAATAGAATCTTCCAAACCTTGAAATCTTCTTTTGTATAGGACTCGTACTCCTGCTTCAACTCTTTTAATCTCGGGTCACTGAAGACCCAATTTTTAGGTTTATCAGTCATTGTATACTTGGGTTTATATTTTCTCTTTTAAACTAAAAAAGGCCTAAACCGGAACGGAATAGGCCTCAATATTTTTTATCCAAAAACCAAAGACATTCCTATTCCTCACTTGAGGAGATGATAAGAATGATGTACGTAGGTTCTTGGCGTTGGATTCATGGTTCGAATTTAAGCAGGTAATCGGCGAGGTACAAACTTATTTTACAGCAACTCGAAAGTTTTCCTCATCGCAAAGCTTTGTCTGATCCACGATGCTAGTCTTGCACTTTGTGCAAAATCAAGCGTCTGCTGTCCGTCTGAATAGGCTTTTTCAGGTACTTCGTGAGATTCGTAGATGATTCCATCCGCTCCGGACATCACGCCTGCGAGGGACATTTGGGGGACGTACTCACGAATTCCGATTCCATGAGACGGATCCACGATCACCGGCAAATGGGATTTTGCTTTCAAAATCGGGATTGCATTCAGGTCGAGTGTATTTCTGCTTGCCCGCTCATACGTTCTGATTCCTCTTTCGCAGAGAATTAGTTTTTCATTTCCTCCGGAAAAAACGTACTCCGCAGACTGGAGCAATTCTTCGATCGTGCCGGAGATTCCTCGCTTGATCATGACAGCTTTGTCCACTTTTCCCAACTCATCGAGCAGGTTGAAGTTTTGGGTATTTCTGGCTCCCACCTGATAAATATCAACGTATGGATACATCTCCTCTATCTGAGAAACCTGCATCACCTCTGTTACGATTTTGATTCCGGCTGCGCTCGCGATTTCATGCCAAAGTTTCAGTCCATCGATTCCCAAACCTCTGAAAGCATACGGGCTGCTCCGCGGCTTGAATACTCCTCCACGCATCATTTTGATGCCATTTTCTACGCAATGATTGACAACGGAACGGATTTGCTCTTCTGACTCAATGGAGCAAGGACCGGTGATAATGGCCATTTCTCCGTCTTTGATCTGAACTCCATCACCTAAATCAACTGAGGTAGGCTTTGCTTTCCACTTTTTGGAGACGAGTTTGTATTCATCAGAGACAATGTGAATGTCAATGATCCCGTCCATTTGACCGATTTTTCGGATGTCGAATTCATTTTTTCCGATTCCGATCAGGTAGTCTCCCAATTGGGTTTTCACCTGGGTGGTTTTGTAGCCAAGACCATTGACCTGAGCGATCAACTTTTCTTTTTGTCCTTCGGAAATATCGGGTTGAAGCTGGATAATCATACTTACTTAATTACGGATTGAATGTATTCCTGAATGTCTTGAGTCAGGTTTTTTGCGTCTTTGATTTTTTTGATGAAAGCCGATCCGATGATCGCTCCATTGCTATATCGGGATACCGTGCTAAAAGATTCTGAATCAGAAATCCCGAAACCGATAAGTCTTGGATTCTTCAGATTCATGGCTTTCACCCGCTCGAAATAGGCAATCTGCTCTTCGCTGATTCCTGTTTTCGCACCTGTAATGCTGTGTGCAGATACCATGTAGATGAATCCGTCTGAGTTGGAGTCAATCTCCCTGATCCGATTCTCGCTTGTTTGAGGGGAAATCAGGAAAGTATTAACCAAACCGTACTTGTCGAAGATGGGCTTGAACTCATCCAAATATTGCTGCATCGGAAGATCCGGTAGGATTAGTCCATCGATGCCAACTTCCTGGCATTTCTTGCAAAATTCCTCCATTCCATATTGGATGATTGGATTAAGATATCCCATCATCACAACCGGAATACGGATTTTGGCTCTGAAACCTACCAGTTGGGAGAAGAGCTTTTTAAGGCTCATTCCATTTTCAAGGGCAATCATATTGCTATCCTGAATGGTCGGTCCGTCTGCGATCGGGTCGGAATAAGGAACGCCAATCTCGATGATATCTGCTCCGCCAGCCTGAATCGCCTCCATGATCGGAAGTGTGTCTTCAAGGTTTGGAAAACCTGCAGTGAAATAGATCGAGAGAACCCGCTCTTTTTTATGGTTGAATAAGTAGTGTATGCGATTCATTTTGATTGGAAAATTGAAAGATTGAAAGATTAGGTTTGAAGTTGGAAGTTAGAAGTTGGAAGATCAATAACTTCCCTGCTTCCATCCTCCAACATCCAGCTTAATATCCTCCCCACTTAATATACGTGTCCAAATCCTTGTCTCCCCTTCCTGAAAGGTTGATTACAATCACGTCATCGCTTTTGTATTCGATCATTTGCAAAGCATGAATCGCATGTGCAGTCTCGATCGCAGGAATGATTCCCTCCAAACGACTTAGCTCAATTCCGGCTTTCATCGCATCTTCATCTTCAACGGCAACAAATTCTGCCCGACCGATATCAAATAAGTGTGCATGAACCGGACCGATTCCCGGATAGTCCAAACCTGCGGAAATTGAGTGCGGCTCGACAACTTGACCGTCAGCAGTTTGCATCAGGAGGGTTTTTGATCCGTGTAGAATTCCAGAGGTCCCTAAAACCGTTGTGGCAGCGGATTTCCCGGAGGTAACTCCCAAACCCGCAGCTTCTGCCGCAATCAATCGCACCAAAGGCTCATCATAATAATGATAAAAAGCTCCGGCGGCATTTGAACCTCCACCGACACAAGCGATGATCAAATCAGGGTTTTCACGACCTTCTTTTTCTTTCAACTGCCATTTCATTTCCTGCGAAATCACCGACTGAAATCTCGCTACCATTTCCGGATACGGATGAGGGCCTACTACCGATCCAATAATATAATGCGTATCCACCGGATTGTTGATCCACTGACGCATCGCTTCGTTGGTGGCATCTTTCAACGTCTGTGAACCTGAAGTTGCAGGAACTACTTTGGCACCGAGGATTTTCATCCGCTCCACATTTGGGCGCTGTCGCTGAATATCAACCGAACCCATATAGATCGTACAATCCATTCCCATCAGCGCACAGACAGTTGCCGTGGCTACTCCATGCTGTCCTGCTCCGGTTTCAGCGATGATTCGCTTTTTACCAAGCTTTTTGGCAAGGATAATCTGCCCTACGGTATTGTTGATTTTATGAGCGCCGGTATGGCAAAGGTCTTCCCGCTTGAGGTAGATTTTTGCTTTATGTTTTTCAGAAAGCCGGGAAGCAAAATACAAAGGAGTTGGTCTGCCCACGAAATCCCTGAGCAAGCTTTGGAATTCCTGCTGAAATTCCGGCGAAGCCATAATGGATTCGTAGTTATTTCTCAATTCCTCGATGTTCGGGTGCAGCATCTCGGGGATATATGCCCCTCCAAACTTCCCGTAAAAGCCCTTTTCGTCTACTTTAATCATGGTTGTATAGTTGATAGCCGATAGTCCATGGACTATTTGCTATGGTCTAAATATTTTTTAAAGAACTTGAGTTTTTCAATATTTTTCATTCCGGGAGCATCTTCAAATCTTGAGTTCAAATCCACTCCCCGTAGTTGCGGAAGCTTTTCTGCCAAAGCCGAAATCTCCTCGACGCTTTCTTCATCCAATCCTCCACTTAACAAGAATCCTTTGTCGAAGGGATAAGTTTCCAAAACTTTCCAATCAAACTTTTTACCTGAACCGCCATGAGCTGATGATGCGGTATCAAAAAGGAACTTGCTCACAAAAGGCAGGTAACTTTTCAGACTTTGCCAATCGATTTGGTGTTGTACCGAAATCACTTTCCAAATCTCCGCTGAAATCTTTTTGCTCAATGACTCGACAAATTCAGGCGTTTCCTGACCATGCAACTGAACTGCTGCAAGGTCAAAATCTTTGATTCTTTTCAGAATCTCTGATTCCGCTTCGTTGACAAAAACCCCGACTTTTTTGACCGGGAATCCTGCGATCTGATTTGCCGATTGGTCGGAGACAAACCTTGGGGACTTGGGATAAAAGATCAATCCCATCCAATCCGGTTTCACCTGATCAATCAACTCCCGGATATTCTCTGGATCTCTCATCCCGCAGACTTTGATCTCCATCAGGCTTTGTTCAGCTCAGGTTCTTCATCCTGCAACTTTCTATATTCCTTGATGAAATTATAGGCAGCCTGCTCCGGGCGACCGGATTTCATGAAGTTTTCTCCGATCAGAAATCCATCGAATCCTGCTTTTTTCAAGGAGACAAGTGTTCTCGGATCGGAAATTCCGCTCTCAGATATTTTGACAAATGAGGAAGGAATCTGATCAACTAAACTCAGGGAAATGTCTAATGAAACTTCAAAGGTTTTCAGGTTTCGATTGTTCACCCCTACCAAATCCACTTCATCAGAAAGCGTTCTTTCAAATTCCTCTCCGTCATGCACTTCAAGCAACACTTCGAGTCCAAGACTTTTCGCAAAAGCGGCCAAAGATTTCAATTTCGCAGGCTCCAAAGCGGCTGCAATCAACAGAATGCAATCCGCTCCGATGGATTTTGCTTCGATGATTTGGTATTCGTCTACCACAAAGTCTTTCCTGAGAATCGGGCAAAAATTGAATTTTCGGGCAATTTTTAAATCCTCGTTGCTTCCTCCGAAATATTCTTTATCGGTCAGGATGGAAAGAGCCGAAGCTCCTGCCTGCATGTATCCGATACTTACAGTTTCGACAGAAGCAGATCCGTTGATAATTCCTTTTGAAGGTGATTTTCTTTTGAATTCTGCGATGATTCCTGATTTCTCCGGATTCGTCACGTACTTTTTCATCGACACTACTTTACCATCGAAATAGGCACTTCGCTCCAGCAATTTCACCGGCACCAGGCTGCTTCTTTCTGCCACTTCTTTGAACTTGCTTGCGATGATTTTTTCTAAAATATTCATAGGATTGATTATGCTAACGATACTGATGTTTTGGGATTGACCAACCCGTTGAATGCCTGCAAAGCTTTTCCGCTCAGCAATACTTCCTCCGCAATTGCGACCGCCTCCGGAAAGCTCAGGCCTTCTCTTGCTGTCACCAAAGCTGCAGCTGCATTTGCCAGTACAACAGAATTTTGGGACAAAGTGCCTTTCCCTTTCAAAATACTTTCAAAGATTCTTGCAGATTCTTCCACGGTCTCTCCTCCCAAAATTGACTCGGGAGAAAGCAGAGGAAGTCCGAGGTTTTCGGGATGCAATACTTTCTCTCCCACGTTTGAGATGATTTTGAAAGGACCGGTGAGAGAAATCTCATCGTATCCGTCCAACGCGTGTAAAATCGAAAATCTCCCTTCCATTTCCTGGTATAAGTAACCGTACAACCGGGCAAGTTCCAGACTAAAAACTCCCACCAATTGTTTCTTTGGGAAGCTTGGATTGACCATCGGTCCGAGCATGTTGAAGAAAGTTTTGACACCAAGTTCCTTCCGGATCGGAGCTACATTTTTCATTGCCGGGTGGAAAAGAGGAGCATGAAGGAAGCAAATCCCTGCATCGTCCAACCCTTTTCGAAGTTGACCTATTTCATTTGTAAACTGATAGCCGAAATAAGCCATCAAATTGGAGGATCCACAGATCGATGAAACGCCTGTATTCCCGTGTTTAGCTACATTTTGACCTGCTCCGGCTACCACAAATGAGGCAAGAGTTGAGATATTGAAAGTGTCTTTACCGTCTCCACCTGTTCCGCAAAGATCCATAGCATCGTATTCGGGGATTTCCACCGGAATACACAATTCCAGCATCGCCTCTCTGAATCCGCTAAGTTCCTCCACCGTGATGGATCTCATCAGGTAAACGGTCATAAAAGCTGCGATCTGACTCGTATTATAAGATCCCGTCGCCAGGTTTTTCAGGACTTCCTTTGCCTCATCTTGGGTCAAAGTGCGATGCTCTATTAAATGATTGAGAATATCTTTCATTTTTGGGTAAATTAATGGTGGGCTTGGATTAATTCTCCAACCAGTTTTTCATGATTTGGACACCGTTTTCGGTCAGGATGCTTTCCGGGTGAAACTGCACACCTCGCACATCATATTTCTTATGCCTCACGGCCATGATTTGATTATCGGGGGTTCGTGCAATGATATCCAGATCAGGTGAAAGTGTGGATTCATCGATCACCCAGGAGTGATATCTGCCTATCTTAAAGGTATCCGGCACGTCTTTGAAAAGCAAATCCGGCTCAACGGTAACCGTGGAAGCGACTCCATGCAAAACTTCTGAAAGGTTAATCAGGTCACCCCCAAATGCTTCCCCTATTGCCTGATGTCCCAGACACACTCCCAATATGGATTTGGATGCCGAATATTTTTTCAGCAATTCGGGCATAATGCCGGCTTCTGAAGGAACTCCCGGTCCCGGGGAAAGCAGAATCTTGTCGTATTGATCCACATCATCCAGACTGATTTTATCATTCCGGAAAATATCCATTTGATCTCCATACCCCAATTGGCGAATGATATACACCAGGTTGTAGGTGAAGGAATCGTAATTGTCAAGGACTAGTATTTTCATGTTTGAAATTTGAAAATTGAAAAATTTGAAAATTTGAAAATTGGGCAGCTTGGATCTGATCCTCAATTCTTCTTCTCAAATTCTGAGAGATACTTAATAAAACCCTTTAACTCACTTGAAATCTGTACTAATTCTTTATAAAGCAAATCATAATTTGTTTGATCCAATTTGCTTGCCTGCTGCAAAAGGTAAAGCTGGCTTCTGAACTCTCCTGCTGACCCTTTCGCTATTGCCAGATATCTCATGAACTGTTTATTGTTATTATATTCAAAGCCTTCTGCGATGTTGTTAGAAATTGAAATTGCTGAACCAATCAGTTGGTCTCGAGCTCTGAAGTCTTTTGAAATAGCTGATTTTTCTACTAAAACATAGATTTTAACCCCAATTTCTATGGCATGTTGCCAGACTTTCAAATCTTCAAATCGCTCAACTTTTGCCATAATTTTTCAATCTTAAAATTTTTCAATTTTTCAATTATCCCACTTAAATCCCTTCAGCCGTAATCAGCGCCACTCTGAGCGCTTCCAACTTATTGGCGACTTCCTGCAATTCCGAAGGAATGGAAGACTTGGCAACTACTCCGGCTCCTGCCTGGAATCGAAGTTGGTTGTTTTCGGAAACGAATGATCGAATCAGGATGGCATGGTTGAAATCTCCATTGAATCCCAAATAGCCAATCGCACCTCCGTAAAACTGTCTCGATACATTTTCCAGTTCATCGATCAGTTCCATTGCCCGATATTTTGGAGCTCCCGAAAGTGTCCCTGCCGGAAAAGTGTCCGCAACCAATTGAAGAGGATTGGCTCCTTCAGGAAGCTCTCCGGTCACTTTGGAAACCAGGTGAATCACATGAGAGTAATATTGGATTTCTTTGAAAACCTCCACATTCACCATCACTGATGAGCGGGAAAGGTCATTTCTGGCAAGATCCACCAGCATCACATGCTCGGAATTTTCTTTCGGATCGTCATATAGTTTACGCGCAAGTTCGGCATCGTCGAGGTCATTGCCTGTCCTTCGGAAAGTTCCTGCAATTGGATAGATTGTCGCTTTGTTACTTTTCACCACAATCTGTGCTTCCGGCGAACTCCCGAAAACTTTGAATGAACCATAATCAAAGTAAAAGAGGTACGGAGAAGGATTCACCGAGCGAAGCGCACGATACACGTTGAATTCGTCTCCTTTAAATTGAGTCGTAAATCTTCTTGAGAGTACAATTTGGAAAACGTCTCCCCGGAAACAATGCTCGCGCCCCTGGTTTAGAATGGCTAAAAATTCCTCATCTGTGTAATTGGAAAACTCTTCTCCAAGTTTTTTAAAAGAGTAAGCAGGAATATTCTTGTTGTTGAGCAGGATTTCAATCTCATCCATGAATTCCGGCTTTTCCGCTCCATCCACCTGATTTTCGAAAAGGTGAAGCTCATTCTTGTAATGATCTACCACGATGATATTCTGGTAAACAGAATACTGCATCATTGGCACTTCATTCGGCTTGGTATTTTGGAGTTTGATGTCTTCAAAATAGGAAACGGCATCGTACTGGATATACCCAAAAAGTCCATTTGAGCTGAATTTGAACTTGTCCGGAAGTGTTTCAAATTTATTCCCAAAAGCCCGAAGGCTGTCCACCAGATTCTGTTCATTGGTTACATCATAAATTATTGTCTCTCCTAAAGGCAACTTCTCCTCGACCACTCCGGCGTTGAAAATGAAAGTAGCCAACGGATTGAAGCAGATATAAGAGTAGCTGTTTTCCTGACCATGGTAGTCAGAGCTTTCCAGCAAGATTGGATTTGCAAAGCGATCACGGATTTGCAGGTAAATACTCACCGGAGTTATGGTATCAGCCAATCGCTTTCTGTATTTAGTCAGGATTGGAAATTTCACTTTGGTCATTTGGAGTCAATTTTATTCATGAAAAAAGGCTTACCGGAAAAATCCAGTAAGCCTTTATACTATGTGATGCGCTAAAATCTAGGCAACGGCTTTCTGATCTTTCCCTTGAGAAGAGTTAGAATGCCACCACCAAAACTTATTTGCGATTGTTTTCATAAGAATGAGCGCAAATTTATAAAGGGATTGGAATTACCAAAGCATAAATCATTTTTTTTCAAAAAAAACATCAATTCATTGTCCAAAATGCAAATGGATTAAAGTCAATCGAACCTCCGGAACCTTTAATTTATATCCCCGTAAAAAAATTTAAACCTTTCAGATCTACCATGAAAATAAACCTGATTCTTTTTTTAGGTACTTTCTTCATTTTTGGTTTGGCCAATGGCCAGGAAAAAACAGGATGGAATACTCCTATGCAAGAAATCCAATTTGTATCAGAAGCTAATGAACTGGCAACAATGTCCGTAGACAAGGGATATCGATTTGCAGACCTTGAATACAAAGGAAAGACCTACCGTATTTATTTCAATCGTGACCAAGTGTCATTTAAAAAAGCACGGATTGTGGATCAGGAGACAAAGCTTGAGCTAGCCCGAGGAAAGGGAAAATATTTTTCAGGAACAGCCAGGTTTGAGTTTATGGATGGGGAAGTATTAAAGTTAAAAAAGAAGAACTATCCCAATGGATATGAGGTAATTGGACCATATGGTATATTATTCAAGGTAGAAAATCATGGAATCAGTCCGGTAAAGACACTAAACGATAAAGACTTTATTGCCCAGGCATTTTTTGTTTTTGAGCGGATCAGGATTACTCAATCACCTCCTTCCGATGATGTGATGGTCATCTACACCTCTAACTATATAAATCCATGATTCCGTAGATTTGGTAAAAAGAAATCACAATGGCTAAAGCAATTTCACAGTATTTCAAGCGGGTTTTTGATGATTACCAGGTTTTGGTTCAAGTCAATCCGGATGACTTTTCAGGAATAGAATTGATCGTCCACCCTGACGGAAAGATCGAGAAAACCGAAATGGAGTTTGATGAGGAGATTTTTGAAGATTTGGCAGAAGATGAATTTCAGTCATGTGGAGCGCTGGAATTCAAACTTCATTTGTCTAAGACCATGGATTGACTGGTTTTAAATCGATTCGAATAAATTATTAGGCTGATTATCTGCCTAATGCAACCTGATATGTTGGTGAATTGCGTCAATGATTGCATTGAGTAAATTTTGCCTTATCTTTGTAGCTAGCGGCACGACCAGCTCCTGCTGAATCCCCCAGGTCCGGAAGGAAGCAAGGGTAAGCAGTCGTAGCGGTGCGATGCCGCTTCTTTTTTTGCCCGTTTTTTCCAGCAAAGGCAGATCTACCTTCCCCTAATCCTGAATTATCTTCTAACTTTGTCAACAGGCTTTGATTACCTTAAAGCCACTATTGCAAATATTTCAGAATTCGAAAACCATTAAATCCTAACCAAAAACATATGAAATTCTTTATCGATACAGCCAATCTGGCCGAAATCCGCGAAGCCTACGACCTGGGAATATTGGACGGTGTCACCACAAATCCATCTTTGATGGCAAAGGAAGGAATCACCGGCGACGCCAATGTACGTGCACATTATAAGGCGATTTGTGAAATCGTGGATGATAAAGTAAGTGCTGAAGTCATTGCTACTGATTTCGAAGGCATGATCCGTGAAGGAAAAGAACTGGCTAAAATCGATGATAAAATCGTGGTGAAAATCCCGATGATCAAAGAAGGAATCAAAGCAATTAAGTATTTCCACAGTGAGGGAATCCGCACGAATTGCACGCTGATTTTCTCCGCCGGTCAGGCACTTTTGGCTGCAAAAGCTGGCGCAACTTACGTTTCTCCTTTTATCGGAAGATTAGATGATATCTCCTATGACGGTATGGAACTGATCGCTCAAATCGTTCATATCTACCAAAATTATGGTTATCAGACAGAGGTTTTAGCAGCTTCAGTAAGACACTCCATGCACCTGATCAAGTGTGCTGAGGTTGGAGCAGACGTGGTGACTTGTCCGCTTAAAGTAATTACCGGATTGCTAAATCATCCATTGACCACCTCAGGATTGGCTACGTTTCTGGCAGACCATGCCAAAGCAGCCGGAAAATAAAAAGACAAAGACCGGCAATGCCGGTCTTTTTTTTAATTTACACCTATGTATATCATCAAAGTAAAAGGCAAGGCAAAAATCCCTGATTACATTCAGATCCGGGACGAAAATTTCGTGCTTGTCGCCTATTTCAGGGCAGACAGGCCAATGAAAAACGTTGAAAAATTTGGACTTGAGGGCAAGGAAGAAGAGCTTGCTGCGTTGATTTCAGGCTTACCTTTTGGAAAACTTCAAAAACTAGAACTATAAAATGGATTTCAGTACAAAGCCTGTACTTCAGGTGAATCAAGCGACAATTTTCCAGGGAGTGGATCCCGTTTTGACCAATGTTAATTTTTCGGTTGAGCAGCATGAATTCGTATTTTTGATCGGTCGGACCGGAAGCGGTAAGAGTTCTTTACTCAAAACCCTCTATGCTGATCTTCCCTTGAAAAGCGGTATGGTTGAAATCGCAGGATTCAATCTTACCACTATTAAAACAAAGGAAGTACCCTATCTCAGGAGAAAAATCGGAATCATTTTTCAGGATTTTCAACTTTTTAGTGACCGCTCTGTAGCGGAGAATCTTGCCTTCGTTATGAAAGCAACAGGCTGGACAGACATGGAGAAAATCAAAGAGAGAATGGCTGAAGTACTCCTTTTAGTAGGTCTCAATAATGCTTCCAGCAAAATGCCTCATCAGCTTTCTGGAGGAGAGCAGCAGCGGGTGGTTATAGCAAGGGCATTATTGAATAACCCTTCTATCCTGCTTGCTGATGAACCTACAGGAAATCTTGATCCTGATGTGGCTGATGGCATTTTCAGGCTTTTCCAGGAAATCAACAAAAAAGGTACTGCGATCCTGATGGCCACACACAATCACGAATTGCTTCGAAAATATCCCTATCGGGTTCTAAAATGCGAAAACGGACAGTTGCTTGATAGTCAAACACACGACGTTTCTTACGGCTCTACATTCTGATACCAGAATTATTCTTTGAAGAATCAAACAAGCCCGGAATCTTTGCGTTTTTAGATTCTGAATACTAATTCTATGAAATCAACCCTAATTTCAAGATTCGCTCTTCTATACTTTTTCACTATAGCTCTCTGGAGTTGCCAAGAGAAGGAAGATACCTTGCCCTCTGTGGATCCCACTTCAAATGAAGCAGCCAATCGATGGATTCTGGATCTAATGAGTGAGGTTTATTACTGGTTGGATGATTTGGGAACTCCGATTGCTGAGACCTCCGATCCGGAAGATTATTTTGAAGCGTTACTGAATCGCCCAACTGATAGATTTTCGGTCATCTATCCTGATTACGAGGAATTGATCAATTCCTTAAGCGGAATTTCTTTGGAAGCTGGATATGAGTTTATTCTTTTTAAAGAAAGTAATACCAGCGATAATGTAATTGCTGAAATCAGTTACATCAAAAAAAATAGTCCTGCCTCTTCAGCAGGACTGAGACGTGGCGATGTGATTCAAAAAATCAATGGTACCCAAATGACCGTTACCAATTATCGCGATATATTGGGACAAACCGATCAGCAACACACTGTTTCATACATCAGATTCAATGAAGAGGCAAATGGGTTTGTAGCCCAGCCGGATCTTTCACTTACGCCAGTTCAACTATCCGAGAATCCAAATTTCCTTGATTCTATTTACATGATCGGAAATCAAAAAATCGGATATGTGGTCTACCATTTTTTTGCACCAGGTACAGGAGAAGGAAGTACTGTTTATGATGATGAAATGGATGCGATTTTTGCAAACTTCAAAGCAAATGACATTGATCACCTGATCGTGGATTTCAGATATAACAGCGGTGGTTATGTATCATCTGCGGTGAATCTGGCCAGTCTGATCGCTCCGGGCGCAAGCCAGTCTGCAGTTTTCTCGAAGACAAAATACAATGCTCTCGTAATGCAGGAAGTGCCCGAATTGAAAAACCAACAAACTGCTTTCAAGTCCAAAACCCAGAATCTTGGAAATATACTTACAGGAAGTAAGGTTTATATTTTGACTTCTAACAGGACAGCATCCGCATCTGAACTCATCATTAATGGCTTAAAGCCATACATGAATGTATTCCTGATCGGCGATAAGACCACTGGGAAAAATGTCGGTTCGATCCCATTCGAAGATGAAAAAAATCCTCAAAACAAATACGGGTTACTTCCAATCGTATCGCAAAGCTTCAACAGTCTGGACCAATCTGACTATTCTACAGGATTTACACCAAATATTGCACTCAAGGAATCTTCTGAAAGACTCCGACCTTTGGGAGATGTGAATGAGCTTTTGCTTCGGACTGCAATCTCCGAAATCACCGGAACTCCACCTTCGGGCAGATTTCAAAAACTAGACAGGATGGATATGGGAAGTACGCTCGATTCCAAAATACGATCGGGAAAAATGATAGAGTCTTACGATTTCAAGTAAAATTTTAAAGCCCCAAAATCGGGGCTTTTTTTTTACCTCTACAGTGGATTTTTTAAGGTTCCAGGTAGGAATTAAGGGTGAATTAATCGAAATTAATAGAGTCTAATAACTCATTAGCAATCAATTACACCTCATTCAATTATTTAATCTAAACCTTTTTACACTATGAAGAATCAAAAAAATCTACTTAAAATGCCTGCACTTTATGCAGGCTTGATAATGGGAGGACTGGCTTTCTCTTGTCAGCAACACGATGAAAGCCCTTTAGCTACAGATACTCTGGAGTATATCGAATATCAAAATGGTATCATCATTCCTGGAAAATACATCGTAACTCTTCATTCAAGTGGACTGAATCTCCGAAAGGATCTTTCATATGAGTCTGCCCAGACTACGATGCGGAAATCAAGTGTAGCGATTCTTTCAAAATACAGAATTGCTGAAGAAAATCTTGATTTCGTCTATGGCAGTTCCATCGAAGGATTCTCTGTAGAATTGAGCGGAGTTCAACTTGAAGCACTTTCTAAAGATCCATCTGTGAAATTAATCGAGCCGGACCGCGTGATTGCATTAGCTCCACCCAACGGTAAACCCGGTGGTTGGTCAACTGGTCAATCTGTGCCTTGGGGAATTACAAGAGTTGGCGGTGGCCAAACTTACGCAGGTTCCGGCGTAGCTTACATAATAGATTCGGGTATTGAGGATGCACATCCGGATTTGAATGTAGACTCTTCCCTCGGCTTTAATTCATTTACAAAAGGGAGAGACGGAGATTTGTTGATTGACGGAAATGGACATGGCACGCACGTAGCAGGAACTGTTGCGGCTATCAATAATTCCATTGGGGTCGTTGGCGTAGCCGCAGGAGCAACTGTCGTCCCGGTAAAAGTATTAGGAACGAGTGGTTCAGGTTCATATTCAGGAGTAATTGCCGGTGTTGACTTCGTAGCAGCAAATGGAAAACAAGGAGACGTTGCAAACATGAGTTTGGGTGGGCCAGCTTCAAATGCTTTAGATGCGGCCGTTGTCGCCTTAGGCAATAAAGGAATAAAAGTATCCCTAGCTGCTGGAAATGAAGATGATGACGCTAACAATCATTCTCCGGCGAGAGCAAATGGTCCGAATATCTATACCGTATCAGCAATAAATTCGAATGATATTTTTGCTTCATTTTCAAACTACGGCAATCCTCCGGTCGATTTTGCAGCTCCGGGAGTAAGTGTGCTTTCTACCTATAAAGGAGGTGGATATACCACTTTTAGCGGAACATCAATGTCTGCCCCTCATGTCTGTGGAATTCTTTTAACAGGAAAACCGAGAAGCGGTGGAACAGCCATTGGTGATCCGGATGGGAATCCGGATCCTATCGCAATCAAATAAAATAACCTATTTTTTGGCTATCCTTTTTAAACTTATTTCCAACAAAAAAAACCGATCTTATCCAGATCGGTTTTTTTTTGTTTAAGGCTTAAGTGATTATTAGATCGCTTTTTTCAAATTTTCTTTCGCCAATTCGAATGTAGGTTCAATCGCAATCGCTTCTTCAAAGGCAGTTTTTGCTTCAGCTTTTGACCCTTGCTCCAAGTAGATCATTCCTTTCAGGTTCAAAGCTGCTGCTTTCATATCAACTTGCTGAGTTTCAGTTGCAGATTTAGGAAAACCTATTTTTTCATCAGGCTTGGCATTTTTCACAAGCATATTTACTGAATTCAAAGCTTCAGGAAAACGCTTCAAAGAGAATTGGATGAATGCTGATTTGTAAAGGCTGAAATTGTCTCCGGTCAGCAAATACAAACTTTCGAAATGTGGCAATGCCCTGTCCAATGCTCCAACCTGCTCGAGGGAATAAGCTGCGATTTCCAAGGCGGTAGTGTTGTTTCCATTTCCACCTTCGATGATATCCAAAGCAACTAAGGCCGCAGATGTGGATTGATTCAGTTCGAAATAAAGGCTGGCAAGTAACTCAGCATATCGAATGTTTGTAGGATTGCGAAGTAGCAAGTCGTACAATTTGACCTTTGCAACATCAAAATCATTGTATCGAATAGCTAGCTGATAAGCTGCCTGATCAGACAAGTCGAGGGCCATACTTGTTTTAGGGTCAAGTTTGGCCAATGAATCAAGATTTTGGGAAAAGAGAGGGCTGGCACAAATGACCAGGAGCAGCATGAGAATTACGCGCTTCATTAGACTAGGTGATTTAATTTATGTTATGAATTTGAGGGTTTGCTTGCTTTCAAAAGACCTTTGGACCGGGCGATCTCCAGCATTAACTCACGAGCCTGTTCAGGATTGTTGTGAATTTTGCCCTCCAATATAGCTTCTTTAATTTCTTCTTTAATCTCTCCGATAATTTTTGAAGGAGGAATTCCAAAGGTTTCCATTATTTCTTCCCCGGAGATTGGAGGTTGAAAATTCCTCATTTGGTCTTTTTCTTCTACTTCCTTCAGCTTTTGATCTACTTTATCGAAGTTTTGCAGGTACCGTTTTACTTTACTGTTGTTTTTGGAAGTAACATCCGCACGGCAGAGTTTCATCAGATCATCGATATCATCTCCTGCGTCGAAAAGCAACCTTCGCAAAGCAGAATCTGTCACTTCATCTTTAACAAGAGCAATGGGTCTCAGATGCAGGCGAACCAGATTTTGAACATATTTCATTCGCTCATCCATTGGCAATTTCAACCTTCGGAAAATCTCCGGAACCATTCTCGCTCCTTTGTCTTCATGTCCATGAAACGTCCAACCCACTTTTTGATTGAACCTCTTGGTAGCCGGTTTAGCTATATCGTGCAGGATAGCAGCCCAGCGTAGCCAAAGATTGTCACTTAGAAGGCATACATTATCCAGTACTTGCAGCGTATGGTAGAAATTATCCTTGTGAGACTTATCATCGACTGAATCGACTCCTTGCAAATCCACCATTTCAGGAAAAAACTGATGTAACAGCTTACCAGCGAAAAGCAACTTGAAACCATAGGATGGTTTGGGTGTAGCTATGATTTTATTCAGTTCATCTATAATTCGCTCAGCTGAAATGATTTTAAGCCTGTCAGCATTTTCTGAAAGCGCAAAAAAAGTGTCCGCATCAATGTCAAAATTGAGTTGCGCTGCAAATCTTACTGCCCGCAACATTCTGAGCGGATCGTCTGAGAAGGTGATATTTGGTTCAAGGGGAGTTCGAATCAGCTTGCGCTTGATGTCTTTCTGCCCGTCAAAGGGATCCAGTAAATCGCCGTAATTCGATACATTCAACGAAATAGCCATTGCGTTGATCGTAAAATCACGACGCTCTAAATCCTCTTCCAGCGTACCGTTTTCCACAATCGGCTTGCGGGAATCAGATCGGTAAGACTCTTTTCTGGCGCCCACAAACTCTAATTCATATTCATCCAATTTAAGCATGGCCGTGCCAAAATTCTTAAATACAGAAAGCGGAACATGGTAATCATACTGCTTTGCTACTTCCTGAGCGAGTTCTATTCCGCTGCCAACGCATGTAAAATCAATGTCTTTACTGTGTCTGTTTAGTACAAGGTCGCGGGCATATCCTCCTACGATGTAGGTTTCTAACCCCAGTTTGGCGGCAGCTTTCGCAACTTTTCCAAAAACCTCATGCTGGTCCAGATGGGATTTGAAATTCATCCTTTCAATATTTTGATATCACCTTCCGGACCCAGGTAGATTTCTTTCGTTCCGGGGCTGTACAAAGGAAAAAGCAAATCAGTTGTGTGGGTTGGATCCTCTTGCGATTCCATATTTACCAGAACCAGAGAATTGATTTGAAATAGAAATTTATTCCAATTAGGCTCACGAATAAGGGAAAACTTAAGGACTCCATCTTCCATTGGTCCGCTTGAAATCAGGTTGCTTGCGGGACTATGATAGATTGTAGGCTTACTGGCAAACTCCACCACATCAAGAGAAACCTCAGAAAACTGTCCGCAGATCGATCGAATCTGAAATAAATCAAATAGCAGGTAAATCCAATTATTACCGAACTCAGGCTGCCAATGTTCCGGTTTCATCAAGGTCAGCGTTTTCCCATTGCCCTCTTTAATCCGGAGCACGCCTTTTTGCTTTATTTCTTGTACTAACTGGAAATGGTCCAAAGTCTCTATTTTTTTTCACAAAAATAATCAGATTATCGAGAGCTGACAGCTTTGGCACAAAAGCAAAAAACCTCCCTGGCTAAAAGGAGGTTTTTGGCACTCATTAAAAACTGATTTAGTCTTCTTTTTGGGACAATTTTCTGTTTAGAAAAAAGCTTGCAACGAGTCCAAGTCCTCCAAAGATGAATATAGACGAAGGGTAAGCAATATCTTCTTCCATTCCTCCCTGCTCAAACATTGCTCCTACCAAAACACCTACTCCAATTCCAATTGCTAATAAGGCAAGGTTTAATATTAATTCTCCAAAGCTTAATTTCTTACCAGAATTAAAGAGTTTTGCGTCAGCACCTTTATCAATAAGCGCAAGTCTTTCTTTGTTTCTGGTACTTAAAAAGACGAACACAATCCCGAAAAGACTCGAGAAAATAATCAGGGTAATCAAAATGTCTGCAGCCATAATAAAGTTGTTTAGGTTTTTTATTCTTGGATGCAGATCAACTGGTGAAAGGTTACAACTCAACCAAAAAAATATTTTGTAACTTCTTTTGCACTTCTTGCATCCAATATAAAAATGCGCTTTCAGGAAGACCTTATTTATATAGAGAACACGCTAAAAGGTGATATGGCTGCTTTTGGACATCTGATCCAAAAGCATGAAAAGTATGCCTATACGCTAGCACTTCGAATCGTGAAAAATCCTGAGGAGGCTGAGGAAGTAGCACAAGATGCTTTTCTGAAAGTCTACCATTCGTTGAAGTCCTTTGAAAATAAATCAAAATTCACGACCTGGCTTTATAAAATAATATACAATGAAGCGTTAGGAAGGCTGCGAAAATCAAAGAGGTTAAACATTCAATTGGAAGAAATTCCTGAATCCGAAAATTATCAGGTTGATTTTGTCGATGGCTTAAATTCATTGCACCTTGAAGAACGGAGTGAGTTAATCAGAAAAGCATTGGACAATCTAAAGGCATCCGAATCTGCTGTTCTAACCTTATTTTATCTGGAAGAGCAGACTATAAAAGAAATTGAAGAAATTACTCAGTTCAGTGAATCTCAGGTTAAAATTCTCTTACACAGAGGGAGAAAACATATGCTGGAAAGTTTGAAAAAAATATCGAATCAAGAATTAATCAACCTGTTATGAGAAATTTTGAGCTGGATGAAAAAGATCCTTTGAAAGTTTGGATCATCGAATCGGGAGCCGAAAGCCCAAAAGCAGGTTTTCACCTGAATATATTAAACAAGCTTTCAACTCAAGCTTCCACCAAACCTTACGAACCGGTCATTTCAAGTTTTGTGATGAAAATAATAGGAAGTCTTTTAATAGCCTTTTTTATCGGCGTCTTGTTATTTGTTCCTTCTTCTGAGTCCAGCCTAAGTTTTTGGAATCAACTTCCGGAAATTCCTGTTCCTAGAGTAAATCTTTCTATTCCCTCTTTAGTAATCCCTAAAATTGAACTAGGCCCTATATTCAATTTCTCACTTGCAGTTTTCAGTTTGTTGGCATTCAGTTTAGCCATTTTGGCAAGCAGGAAATGGCGGTATCAATAAAACAAAAAAGACAGCTGGGGCAGGCTGTCTTTTTGTTTGTGGGAAGGTTAAAAATTAACCTCTTAACCAATTGATAAAAGTCTGGTATCCAACTCCGATTTCTCTTGCGAAAGCAGCTTTGGTTTTCTTACCAGCAGCTTCAACTTTCTGCCATTCTTCCACAATTTTACTTTTCTCAGACTCAGAAAATGATCTTCTTTTTGATCCTTTTGCAGCAGCACTAACACCTGCACCGCTAATCAAAGAAATCAACTCATTCAATTCATTTAAGAATCTACCGTCGCTCAAATGCAAACCAGCGGCTTCAAGTTTCTTGATTACAGCATCCTTTGGGTTCACAGGTGTGACAGCGAGTCCTTTGGCTGCAGCCTCATGTAAATCAACTCTTTTACCGTCAGCAGTTACATAAATAAAGCCGTCACTTTTCTTCAGGTCAGCTATAGCTTCTTTGATTAAATCTCTCATTTTTGCAATCAGTTAAAATTAGTGTTTGATAAACTGTATGCAATATATAGAAATATTAAAAATGATCTAAAAAATCATTCTTAAAAAATGTAAGTTGCTACAAAATAAGTGATCAAAACAGCAATTATTAATTTAGTGAATAGTTTCTAACCCAACTTTCAATAAGGTTTTTTGAAGAACAATTCTTAAGTATTGTATTGAAATAACGTTTTTCAAGTGTTCTGTCCAAAAAAGATGTTTGATAACTATTTACATCTATTTCAAGTATCAATTTTTCTAATAATTGTTCAAAACTTGAAAACATATGAGGAAAATTTACCCCAATTTCTTTCAAGTGAACATCTCTATTATCTAAGTGGAATCCTTCATCCGGGAATTGAACATAAGAATATTTTGAAATTCCGTTTTGTTTCAGCTTAAATAATAAGATTGAATCATTACCACATTTTAAAATCGCTATTTCTTCCAGAAAATCATTCATTTTGATATCCTCGCAAAGTGACTCCATCAAAAAAAGAAGAAATGATTTCCATATTTTCTGAACTGGGCTTGCCGAATCAAGCTTTTCATTTGAAGTAAAATCAGGATAAATAATCCTCGTTTTAATTTTTGCTTCTTTGAAATGAACAGATAGTTCAAGCCAATTATCATCCGGAAAATTTAAATTGGGCCAATAACAAACCAAGGTTTTATTATTAATTACCAACGCTTCAAATAACTCTCCATACACAATATTTGTCACGCATACATCCTCTTCAAAGCGTCTCCAATCTATCCTAGAAAACAATTCGGAAGGATCCAGAAAATAAATATCCTTAGATTTAACCAGGAATTGAGTCCGGTTAATTTGAAATTGATCAACCAAAATAATTTCTCTTTGATGCTTTTTCATTGTTTTATTCAGTTAGTCCTTAATACAATTTTTGCATATAACCAGTAACACTTTTAGCTTTCATGTTTAACGATCTTCGGAAGAATTTCAATCAAATTCCTTCGCTTAATCAACTATTTATCAACCTTTCTCCCTCAATTTTTGAATACTTAAAATTAGAGCTAATAAAAATTAATTAAAATTAATTGACACATATTGTCGTCATAAAGTTTACCAGACTCAAAGCCCTCTTAGGATTAAAACTGGCTCTTCAATAAAAACTCAACGGCAAATCAGGAATTTTCCCTAATTTTGAGTCCCATAAGAACCCAACCAAAATCACGCCTGCCTCATTTCTTATGGCCTCATCCACCAAGTACATCTTTATCACCGGAGGCGTTACCTCCTCTCTCGGAAAAGGCATCATTGCTGCTTCATTAGGCAAACTGCTTCAGTCCAGAGGGATCACTGTAACCATCCAAAAATTTGATCCTTATCTGAATATCGATCCGGGAACTCTCAACCCATATGAGCACGGGGAGTGCTATGTGACTGACGACGGAGCCGAGACTGATCTGGATCTTGGCCATTACGAACGGTTTCTGAATGTGCCTACTTCGCAAAGCAACAACATCACTACCGGCAGGATTTACAACAACGTCATCACCAAGGAAAGAAAAGGAGAATTTCTAGGCAAAACAGTTCAGGTAATCCCTCACATCACCGACGAGATTAAATCCAATTTCTATAAACTGGGACAGGAAGGAAAGTATGATGTAATTATCACTGAAATTGGTGGTTGCGTCGGAGATATCGAATCACTCCCATTTATTGAAGCTGTGAGACAGGCTCGTTGGGATTTGGGTCCAAGTAATTTTTTGTCAATTCACCTGACGCTGATTCCTTATTTGAAGGCTGCAAAAGAACTCAAGACAAAGCCAACCCAACATTCTGTAAAGCAATTATTGGAAGCTGGTATTCAGCCTGACATTCTTGTATGCCGCACAGAGTATCATCTTCCTGCTGAAGTGAAAAAGAAACTTGCTCTATTCTGCAACGTGCAAATCAATAATGTGATTGAGGCTATGGACGCTGATTCAATTTATGATGTGCCCCTTTTGATGAAAAAGGAAAAGCTGGACGAGCGGGTGATGACCAAATTGAAGCTGACCTCGAAAATCCCTCTTGATCTTGAGAGCTGGAAAGATTTCCTAGGAAAGCTAAAAAACCCAACTCAGGACGTCACCATCGGTCTAATAGGCAAATATGTATCGCTCCCGGATTCTTACAAATCCATCATCGAATCATTTACCCATGCAGGAGCATCAATCGAGTGCCAGGTTAATCTTAAGCTTATTTCTTCCGAGGAAATAAATTCTGATAATTTCCAGGCAAAACTTGAAGAACTGGATGGAATTCTTGTTGCTCCGGGATTTGGAGAGCGAGGATTTGAGGGGAAAATCGAAACTGTCCGATATGCACGAGAAAACAAGGTTCCCTTCTTTGGGATCTGCTTGGGAATGCAGGTGGCCGTGATCGAATTTGCAAGAAATGTGCTGGGAATCGAGGATGCCAATAGCACCGAAATGGATCCGATGACAACCAATCCGGTCATCGCCCTGATGGAAGAGCAAAAGAAAGTTGACCAAATGGGCGGAACTATGCGACTTGGTTCGTATGCTTGCGACCTCAAAAAATCAAGTAAAGCTTTTGCTGCTTATGGAAAGCAAAAAATCCAGGAAAGACATCGTCACCGATATGAATTCAACAACGACTATCTAGAGCAAATAGAAAGTAAAGGAATGATCGCAACCGGCAAAAATCCAGAAACCGGACTTGTGGAAATCATGGAAATCAAAAACCATCCTTGGTTTGTGGGAGTTCAGTTTCACCCTGAGTACAAAAGTACCGTTTTAAATCCTCAACCGCTTTTTGTGAATTTCATTCAGGCGGCAATTGATAATAAAAAAATAAAATAAGCACTCATTTATCGGAAGCTCGCTTCCGGTTTTAAGATTTAATTTATGGACAAAAATCAAGCAACGGGTTTGATTCTTTTCGCAGCAGTAATCCTGGTTTACTCAATCTTTTTTGCGAGTAGCCCTGAAATCCCTGAAGTCGAAACTAACCCAGTTGCCCAAACTGAAACAGTTCAGGAAGCTCAACCTTCTCCGAACCAACAGGTTTTAGCAGGCAACGATAGTACCCTGGATGCAAGCCGAATTGAAAAATTCGGAGTGTTGGCAAACCTCACCCAAGGAAGTGAAGAAGAAATCATGTTGGAAAATGACCTGATTCAGGTTAAAATCTCAACAAAAGGAGCTCAAATCAAACAAGTTATTTTAAAAGAATACAAGAGCTGGACGATGGAGCCTTTGATTCTTTTCGATGAAGAGACTTCAAAAATGGCGTTCTCTCTGGAAAGTCAAAAAGGCAATTTGAACCTGGAAGACCTTTATTTTCAATCTGAAATTTCAAATTCTGAAAATGACGAAGGCGTCAAAACCCAAACCCTGACCCTTAAAGCCGGAACTGAAAGCGGCCAATTGATCCAAACTTTTTCGCTTGCAGACGGCAGTTATGTTGTAGCCAAATCGTTCGAAGTGGATCGTTATGCTGGTTTTTTCACAGGAAATTCCCTTCAGATGACTTGGGAAGATCAGATAAAAGCTCAGGAAAAAGACCTTGCTGAATCTAGAAGAAAAACAGAAGTTAACTATTATCTGAGCTCAGAATCCTATGAGCACTTAGGAGTTGGCGACGATGCCGAGCAGGAGATTGTTGAAGAACCCGTGAAATGGGTGGCTTTCAGTCAGCGATTTTTCACAGCAGGTATAATAGCAGACAGTGTCTTCCAAAATGTAAATCTTTCACAGAGCACTCCAACTGACAGCTTGATTGTTCGAAGTATGGCTACTTCTTTGAGCATTCCTATGGAAAATGGGGCTGCCTCGATGAGTTTTTACTTCGGTCCTGACAAGTACAAAACCCTCAAGACCATCACAGAAGGTTTTGAGAACAACGTAGACATGGGTTATTTCTTTGTCTCTTGGGTAAATAAATACATCATTGTCAATCTCTTTGCACTTCTGGAAGATTACTTCACCAACTACGGAGTAATTATAATCCTGATTGTTCTACTCATCAAAATGGTTCTTTTCCCGCTGACTTATAAGTCTTACATGGGTATGGCCAAAATGAGAGTAATTAAGCCGGAAATCGATGAGTTGAAAGAAAAGTACGGAGATGATGCTACCAAAATGCAGCAAGAGCAGATGAAGCTTTTCTCTCAGCTTGGAGTAAGTCCTATTTCAGGATGTCTTCCTCTTCTGCTTCAGATGCCTTTCCTTTTTGCGATGTTCTTCTTTTTCCCCAATGCTATCGAACTACGTCAGGAATCTTTCTGGTGGGCAGATGACCTTTCTACATATGACACCTTCATCAGCCTTCCATTTACGATTCCTTTCTATGGAGCACACGTAAGTTTGTTCACGCTTTTGATGACAGTTTCGCAGATTGTTTATACCCACTTTAACAATCAATTGACCACCGCAACTGGTCCGATGAAGAACCTTGGCTACATCATGCCGGTCATGTTCATGTTTGTCTTGAACTCTTACCCTGCAGGTCTTAGCTTCTATTATTTTGTCTCCAACATGGTGACTTTTGCTCAGCAGGCTTTGATCAAGCTTTTCGTAGATGATAAAAAAATTCGAGAAAAAGTTGAAGAAAACAAGGTTAAGAATGTGAATAAAAAGAAATCGAAATTCCAACAGCGATTGGAAGATGCGATGAGATCCGCAGACACCGCTAAGAAAAAACAATGATTGAAAGAGCCTTTTTTAGGCTCTTTTTTTTAGGCTTCTTAGTCAAACCGAGTACAATGAAGCAGGGATTTCAGCGTTAAAGGTTCCAGATTTATTTTGCCTCATTTCTTCCAAAAAGAAAATCATCTCTAAGAATTAATCGAGCTAAATGAACGAAAAAAGCTTGATTTAAATGGTTTTTCAAAGAAAAATCCGACCAAACTCAACTTTAAGCTGAATGAATACTAAGATAGTGCAGAGGCAAAAAATCCCTTGGATTCGACCGGAAAAGAGTTGATTTTGCTTAATATTGGAAGTTCAAATACCCACTAAAAAACACCATGGGAAAAATTATTGCCATTGCCAATCAAAAAGGCGGAGTAGGCAAAACAACTACAGCAATGAACCTGGCCGCCAGCCTTGCTGTGCTGGAATTTAAGACCTTGGTGATCGACGCAGATCCTCAGGCAAATACAACTTCCGGACTTGGTCACGACCCAAAGTCTATAAATACCAGTATTTATGAGTGCATGGTAGATGGCATAGAAGTAAAAGATATTATTCTTTCCACCACACTTGAGCATCTTGATCTTGTACCTTCCCATATCGACCTGGTGGGTGCAGAAGTGGAGATGATCAATATGGATAATCGGGAGGAAAAAATGAAAGCAGTCATTTCCGAGCTTAAAGAAATGTATGATTTCATCATCATCGACTGCTCACCTTCCCTCGGATTAATTACAATCAATGCTTTGACTGCTGCTAATTCAGTAATCATTCCGGTGCAATGCGAATATTTTGCCCTCGAAGGCCTTGGCAAGCTTCTTAATACAATCAAAATTATTCAGACTCGATTAAATCCTGAACTGGAGATCGAAGGAATTCTACTTACGATGTACGATATGAGGCTCAGGCTTTCCAATCAGGTCGTGGAAGAAGTTCGCGTCCATTTCAAAAACATGGTTTTTGATACCATAATTCCTCGTAATGTACGCTTGAGCGAAGCTCCTAGCTTTGGTCTGCCTGCTATCGCGTTCGATGCAGATGGCAAAGGAGCCTTAGCATATCTCAATTTGGCTGGCGAAATCGCAAAGAAAAACGGCCTGCACAAAGTGACCACATAATCATGTCCGATCAGAAACCGAATCATAAAAAAAGTGCGTTAGGGAGAGGTCTTGGAGCTCTGCTTGAAGACAGTCCTGCCAAGCATCGATCTGGTGATATACTTCCGGAAGTAGTGAGAACCGGAATTTTTGAAATTTCATTAGAGGAAATACAGGTTAATCCCTTTCAGCCAAGGGTTCATTTTGACAAAAATGCACTTCAGGAACTGGCAGAGTCCATCAGGGTCCAAGGCATCATACAGCCAATCACTGTCAGAAAGCTCGCTCCCAACGAATACCAGCTTATTTCTGGTGAACGCCGTTTTCAGGCTTCCAAGATTGCCGGATTGACCCAAATTCCTGCTTACGTTCGTACTGCCAATGACCAACAAATGCTGGAAATGGCCTTAATCGAAAACATTCAGCGTGAAAATCTGAATGCATTGGAAATTGCTCATTCCTATCAGCGCTTATTGGCTGAGTGTAATTTGAAGCAAGAGGAACTCGGAGATCGAGTCGGAAAAAACAGAACAACTGTCAATAACTATTTGCGATTATTGAAGCTCCCTCCTACTATTCAGGCTGCGATCAGAGATCAGCAAATCTCCATGGGACATGCAAGAGCTTTGATCAATGTCGAAAGTGTTGATAAGCAACTAGCCATCTTCAAAAAAGCAGTTGATGAAGAATTGAGTGTTAGGCAAGTGGAAGCACTTGTGAAAGCCCTTAGCGAAGTAAAAGCTGAGAATAAAGCTAACTCTGAACTCGACCCTGTCAAGAAATACGAAATAAACAAAATCCAACAGCGTCTTGCATCACACTTTGGTACCAAAGTCTCTTTAAAATCTGACCCCAAAAATAAAGGCGAAATTAAAATCCCTTTCAACTCGGCTACAGATCTCAACCGAATTCTCGAAATCCTCGAACTCATCTGATCCTTGCACTTTCTTCTTTCCCATAGAATATCAAAAACTAAAGCCCCATGGATCGCCTTGGGACTTTTGCTTTTTTGGTTCGGATTGACTGGAGAATTGGTAGCTCAGGAAGTAGAACCAATAAAACCTAAAAAGGAAAAGCCAGACTATTCTTCTCTTCCAAAAAACCCAAGAAAGGCAGCTATCCTATCGGCAATTTTGCCCGGTGCTGGTCAAGTGTACAATAACAAAGCTTGGAAAGTCCCTCTCATTTATAGCGGATTGGCCATTGACATCTATTTCATCGGATACAATAACCGCAGGTATAACGTCTTCAATGATGCATTGGAAGCTTTTGACAACGGTGACGCCTCCCAATTTCCAAGTCTAAACCGAGAAGCATTGGTCAGAAATATTGATTATTGGAGAAGAAACCGAGATCTTACCATCCTTCTTCTGGGAGTAATTTATGCGCTGAATATCGTCGATGCTAATGTAGATGCCCATCTTTCGGGCTTTGAGATTACTGATGATTTGGCATTGGATATCAGGCCTCACTTCGAAAGTTTCTCAGTAAAAAATAATTCGCTAGGCGTTTCATTCAAACTAAAATTCTAACAATGAATATTCTTTTACTCGGTTATGGTAAAATGGGGCAACTCATTGGCCAGATTGCCGAATCCCGAGGGCACCATATTATTGGAAAAATAAATATCGATAATCGATCAGATCTGGATTCATTAAATCCTGAACTCATTGATGTTGCGATCGAGTTTAGCCAGCCTGAGGCTGCGGTTGAAAATATCAAGTGGGCCTTGGAGAGAAATATCCCAATACTTTCTGGTACTACTGGCTGGCTGGCTGGCAAACCCGAAATTGAAAAACTTACTCTGGAATTGGATGGGACATTTTTTTACGCATCCAACTACAGTATCGGTGTAAATATTTTCTTCAAAATCAATGAATTTCTGGCCAAACTAATCAATGAGTCAGGTGGATACAAAGCATCCGTAGAAGAGATCCATCACACAGCTAAACTAGATGCACCGTCAGGTACAGCAATTACTTTGGCAGAGGGAATTGTCCGCTCGATTAGTTCTTTAAAAAGCTGGCACCTGTCCGAACATGCGACCGTTAACGAACAGTCACTACCGATCACTTCCAAGCGAATCGACCCGGCACCAGGCACCCATATAATACGCTATGAGTCTGAAATAGACACCATTGAAATCAGACATACCGCACACAGCAGACAAGGTTTTGTCCTTGGTGCGATTTTGGTGGCTGAGTGGATTCAGGGAAAGAAAGGCGTACTTTCCATGGACGATTTCCTATCTTTCTGAAATATTTACCTAAGATGAGCCACCCAAAAAAGAAAAAATCTGCAGCCCGTGAATGGGTAGATGCATTGGTATTTGCAGTAGTCGCTGCCAGCTTGATCCGCTGGCTTTTTCTTGAGCCTTTTACTATTCCGACTGCTTCCATGGAAAAGTCCCTGCTCGTTGGAGATTTCCTATTTGTAAGCAAGATGCACTACGGAACCAGAATTCCTAAAACTCCCCTTCAGGTCCCCTTAACCCATCAAAAGATCTGGGGCACAGAAATTCCGTCCTATTCCGATGCTATTCAATTACCTTATATGAGGCTTCCTGGCTTCAGTGATGTTGAAAGAAATGACGTTGTTGTTTTCAATTACCCAGTTGAATTCCAATACCCTGCCGACCTTAAAACAAATTACATCAAGCGTGCAGTAGGAATTGCCGGTGACATTGTGGAAGTCAAAAATGGCGACCTTTATGTTAACGGAGAGGCTTCTCCAAAGCCTGAACAAATGCAATATTCTTACGATTTGATGACAAATCGACCTCTTAACGCAGAGTTCTTTTCTGATTACGGAGTAAATGAAGAAAGCTTCCTGAAATTTACTGACAATTCAGGCTATTTGGTTTTTGCAAGCGATGAAGTAATCAATCAATTGAAATCATCACCCGTTGTAACATCCATAACCAAAAGGATTCAAACCATAGGCGGAGAATCGGGAATTTTTCCTGACGGCATGATGATGGGATGGAACAGAGATACGTATGGACCTCTTCAAATTCCGGCAGAAGGATGGACAATTCCTTTGACTACAGAAAATGTGATCAAATATGGTTTTACAATTGAAAAGTACGAGGGACTTGATCAAGTAGAACTTAAGGAAGGTCAACTTTTCATTGATGGTCAAAAGGCTGAAAACTATACCTTCAAACAGAATTATTACTTCATGATGGGAGATAACCGACATGATTCACTTGATTCACGCTATTGGGGTTTCGTGCCAGAAGATCACATCGTTGGCAAAGCCTGGTTCCTGTGGCTGTCATTGGACAAATATGAATCCATGTTCAACAAAATACGCTGGAGCAGAATCTTCAAAGGAATAGAATAAAGAAAGCCGGGATATCCCGGCTTTCTTCTTTACCACTCGATTGGTTCTAATCCCTTGGAAATTAAAAAGGAATTGGCTTGTGAAAAGTGTTTGCACCCTAAAAATCCACGATGGGCAGAAAGGGGACTTGGATGAGGAGCTTTCAAAATCAAATGTTTTGATTCATCTATTAGCTCTTCTTTCTTTTGAGCATACGCTCCCCAAAGCATAAAAACCACATGAGGCTGAGAATTACTGATTTTTCGGATTACTTCATCAGTAAATTGCTCCCAACCTTTTTTTTGGTGGGAACCAGCTAAAGTGGCTTTAACAGTCAGGGTTGCATTCAGCAGAAAAACTCCCTGATCAGCCCATCTCGTCAAATCTCCATTTGGCGGCATATCCTTTCCCAAATCAGATTTTATTTCTTTGAAAATATTTAAAAGACTCGGAGGAAATGGGGTACCTGGCTTGACAGAAAATGACAAGCCATGAGCCTGATCCGGGCCATGATACGGATCCTGACCCAAAATCACCACTTTGACCTTTTTAATGGGACAATGCCAAAAAGCATTGAATATCTCTTTTCCTGGTGGAAAAACTTTACCATTGGAATATTCGTCCTTAACAAACGACGCTAACTCTTTAAAATAATCTTGTTGAAAGACCTTCTCCAAGGCAACTTCCCAAGAGGGCTCAATAGTAACCTTCATAGTTGCAATTATTGATTTTCTAATTTCCACTTGTATCTTTACAAACTTATTTAACTTCAAACGAAATGGTTACCGCAATCACCGAGGGAATTAGCGTAAGTATTGAAGTCACATATCAGGCTGAATTTTCTAATCCAAATCAGCACCATTATGTTTTCACTTACAAAGTAACAATCGAAAACAGAAGTTCTTCCACTGTTCAATTAATGAGGAGAAAATGGGAGATTTTTGATGCTGCAGAAAGCTCAAAAATTGTGGAAGGAAGCGGAGTAGTAGGCCAACAGCCCGTTTTAGAACCAGGAGAGTCTCATACTTATGTTTCGGGATGCAACTTGAAATCCGGTTTGGGAAAAATGAAAGGTGTTTATTACATGGAAAAACTTTCAGATGGTCGAAATATTGAAGTGATCGTTCCTGAGTTTCAAATGATAGCCAGCATCTTCCACAACTAATTTGCCCAGCAATTTATTTACGCTTTTTGCCTATTTAAAATACTGGTTTTCCAAAGAAGACAAGTATTCTCTTCAATCCCCTTTTTTATTCAATATATACCAGGAATTATTCAATTTTTTTTTGGCGAGAAAGAAATCAGACCTTGATATAGAAGAAATCAGACAATTACTTCTGAATTCTAAAGTATCTATAAAAGTCGAAGATTTCGGGGCAGGATCAAAGAAAGTAAACACTCAAATAAGACGAGTTTCAGACATTACCAAGTATAGCACCAGCTCAAGGAAATTCGCCCAACTTTACCAATATTTTTGCACACTCACTCCCTCAAGAACAGTTTTAGAACTGGGAACTTGCATGGGTCTGACCAGCAGATACCTTTCAAGAATTGCCTCTGGCAAGACTTATACCTTTGAAGGGTCTGAAGAAATCAGAGGCATTGCTATGGGATCACAGGCAATTGAAAATCTAAATTTTATAAAGGGAAAAATTAGTGAAACATTAATCGAAATTTTGCTTCAAGTTGATCAGGTAGATTTTGCTCTGATTGACGCAAATCATACTTATCATGGCACAATGGATGCCTACAATCAAATTAAGAAAAAAGTGCTTCCAACTTCCATTTTGGCGATTGGGGATATTCATTGGTCATCGGGAATGGAATCGGCATGGAAAGAAATAATAAGTCAAGAAGAAGTAAAACTGAGTTTAGATTTTTTCGAATGCGGAATCATTTTTTTTGACAGTCCGGTTCCAAAAAATCATTTTGTGTTAAGCCTCTGATTTTTTGAGTTTAATAAAAAATTCAGAGCCTGATCTTTGCGGAATAGAATTATAGCAAGGTTCAAAAGTTTCAACTTCAAACTTTCCTGTGAAATAGGTTAAATATTCTTCCTTTTTGCCACCAAATGGTGGTCCTTGAAAATCGAAAGTCCGGTTAAACAATACTCCGACTAGCTTACCTCCTGGATTTAATAATTCAAGCATTTTTTGACTGTACTTCTCCCGAAGACCAGGAGCAAGAGCACAAAAAAAAGTTTGTTCCAAAATCAAATCATAGGTAAAACTGTGATTAAAAAAATCTTGATGATGTAGATTATCTTTTGGAAAATCCGGATGCTTCAAACGAAAGCGTTCCAATGGCTCAGCCGAAACATCCAAAACGTTGACGTTTGTAAACCCGGCCCGAAGAGCATAATCTGCCTCGTATGCATTTCCTGCGCCCGGAATCAAGACACGAATAGATTTGTTTTCAATTTGGTCTAAATATTGCACAAGGGGAATGGAGGGACAACCGATGTCCCAACCGGTCAAACCTAACTTATACCTTTCAGACCAAAAATTCTCATCAAGTAAAACCATCATTTCCCTATTGATTCAACTATTATGGAGACAAATTTCGAAAAGGACTCAAATCAAAAGAAAGACCAAGGAAAAAACATTATCATCGTTGTCCTTGTGTTGCTGGTCATTATTAGTGGTATAAAACTTTATACGGACTACGTAGACCGAACCAAAAAGACAGAAGAGATCCTGCTACTGTCAACAGAAAACAGTGATTTAAATAAGAGACTGGATTCTGTATCCTATCAATTGGATCTGAGAATTCAGGAAATCACTAAACTGGGTGGTGATATCACTGCATTAGAAGAAGCACGGGATCAACTCATTGCTGAAAGAAATACCTCAAGACAAAGATCTGCTTCTGAAATTACTGCACTTAATCAAAAAATCAACGGCTTGAATGGAATGATTCAGGAGAAAGATCAGGAAATACTGGACCTTCGTGCTGCCAACCAAGAGCTTTTTGCTGAAAATCAAGATTTGAAATCCACCCAGGCGGTAATAGAGGAGGAAGTGGCCCAGCTGAATATTCAAAAAGAGGACTTGCAGGCAAAAGTGAATATCGCTGCACGACTCAAAGCTGAAAAAATTGTGATTTCAGCTGTTAACTCCAGAGGAAAAGAGCGAGTTGAAACCACAAAGGATTTCAGGAACAAACAAATGGAACGCATAAAAGTAAGTTTTAATCTGGCTGATAATAAAGTGGCCGAGAAAGGACCTAGAAATGTGTACGTACAAGTATTGGCCCCCAACTCACAACCAATTTTCGATGTTGCAAAAGGATCAGGAACATTCATGGTGGATGGCGCAGAACTTTTCTATACTGTGAAGCAGGATATTATCTTCGATAATTCGGAGCAAGTTCTTACCTTCTTTTATGAAAAGGGATCTGATTATGCAACAGGACTTCATGAAATCAGAATTTTTGTTGACAATTATCAGGTTGGTTCGAAAACCTTCACTGTAAAATAAAGACTAGCCTCCTTCGGGAGGCTATTTTTTTTGTGCTTAAGGATACTTTTAGAATTTAAAACCATTTGGATAACAGAGGAATATACCTTACTTTTGCGGTCTGTTTATTCAAATTCCTTAAACACATTATAAAAATGTTCCAAAGAAATTATGAGACGGTATTCATTTTAACTCCCGTTTTGTCTGATGTTCAGATGAAGGATACCGTCGACAAGTTTGTGAACTTGTTAAAAGAAGAGGGGGCAGATGTAATCAATGTGGAAAATTGGGGTCTTAAGAAGATGGCTTATCCTATCGAAAAAAAGACTACAGGCTTTTACGTAATGGTTGAATTCAAAGCCGTTCCTACCATCATTCGAAAATTCGAACTCGAATTCAGAAGAGATGAGAAAGTTATGAGATTCTTGACTACTGTATTTGACAAGCATTCACTTGCTTACGCCGAAAAGAGAAGAAAAGGAGAGTTTAACAAAAAAGTTGAAGCTAAGGAGGAGCCAGCCCAATGACACTAGTAAACGAGCCAATCAACAGAGGCGAAATCAGAAAAAAGTATTGCCGATTCAAGAAGTATGGCATCAAGTACATTGACTACAAGGATCCAAATTACTTGTTGAAGTTTGTCAATGAGCAAGGTAAAATCCTTCCAAGAAGACTAACCGGCAACTCTGCGAAATACCAGAGAAAAGTGGCTCAGGCCATTAAAAAAGCAAGACATTTGGCTTTGTTGCCATTCGTAACCGATGGTTTGAAATAATTCGGTCTTGTATCGTTCAATCACAAAAGATCATTACAAATGGAAATCATTCTAAAAACAGACATCAAAGGTCTTGGCTATAAAAATGACTTAGTAGAGGTAAAGCCTGGATACGGTAGAAACTACCTGATTCCTCAGGGCTTTGCAGTACTTGCTACTGGCTCAAACAAGAAAATTCTTGCTGAAAACATCAAGCAGGCTGCTCACAAAGCAGAAAAAATCAAGACTGAAGCTGAAAACATCGCTGCTAAAATTGCAGAGTTGACACTTGAAATCAAGGCTAAAATCGGTGAGTCAGGCAAAATCTTCGGAAAAGTAACTACTCTACAGATTTCTGACGCTCTTGCTGCTCAAGGTATAGACATCGACAGAAAGAAAATCTCTATCAACGGTCCGGTAGACGGAGCAGGTGAATTCTCTGCTGATGTAGATCTTCACAGAGAAGTGAAAACAAAAGTGAAATTCGTTGTTGTAGGAGAATAAGCTTCTTCAAACAGAAAAATAAAAAAGCTCACCAAATGGTGAGCTTTTTTTATTACGAATTAGCTTAGCGCTTTCTCGAGATCCTCGATCAACTTTTTAGAAACAGCCTTGCTGTTTTTCTCTCTGGATTCTTTCAAAAGCTCCAAAGCCTTTCTTCCTTTTTCAATTACTCCAACAGGGTTATTATCACTTTTGAAGCTAAACCAGCAATAACTAAGCTCAGATACAAGCGTATCATTCAACTTCAATTTCTCTAATTTCTGGATTGTCTCAGTGATAGTTTTTTCCACTTTTTCAGCGTTCATAGCAGGTTTTAGTTTTTGTGTGTTTTTCTTAATTTTCGACAAAACTAGATGATTATTACTCATAATACAATCTAAGTAACTGAAAATTAATGTAATCGCAATTTTCAATCGATTCCGATGCATAAGTAACCTTTCTGAATCTTAATTTTTGTACGGATGCATTAAAGTCTAAAATTAGAAAGCCTGACTAATTTTATATCCTGAAACCAAGCCATTTACTTCTAAAAAGAAAAAATCTTCCAGGCCATGTTTGGAAAAAAAGTTCCAAGATTCTACCTTTGTGACACTTTAAAAGAAACACGCCAGTTTCGAAGTAAAATTGACCGATGGTGTAACTGGCAACACGTCTGATTTTGGTTCAGAAGAGTCCAGGTTCGAGCCCTGGTCGGTCAACAAAAAGCCTCCCAACTATGGGAGGCTTTTTCATTTTAATATCCTGAGTCGATATGCATTCATTGCATATTTCCCCAAATGCTCTGTCAATCGGTAATTAGCGATCGCCCCCACTCCTGCACCAATAATTGGAACCAGCTGGGCAAGCTTGGCCAAATCTATATAATCACGGTATTCAAGCTGAAAAGTCCTCCAATCAAACTCTCCAGAATCCGCAGGCAACGTGGCTCGATAGGTTTCCCAGTTTTCTATTATTCCGATTAGTTCATTCCTCCTTTTCTGACTCGAAAAACTCAACTGGAATACATATAAAAGAAATAGTCTCTCATGGAATTCTTTTGCAGAAAAACCATAGATCGCTGCGATATCAAAAAGCATTTTCATTTTGATCGTTAGAAAAGCGGGGAAATCCACAAATCCAAGAAGAATCCCACCCGCTCCTGTCAATGCTCCTTCAGCCGAAGCAGTATTGCGATACCATTTTATTCGCGTCCTGACTTTCACTTCCTTTTCCTGAAGGCTAAGGGATTGATCATCTTTTGGAACAATCCACCCGGATCCGGTTAAAACACCTTTCACCATATTTTCAATTGCCATGGTGATGGCTTGATGGACCTTCTCCGGTATCCACTCGTTAATCTTCCCTTGGACATTATGGGTAAGCCTGCTTACCAGTGATGGTGGCTTTTTCAACTTATAAAGCCAGGTTCCCAGCTCTGCCTCCACGTAATGCATGTAATTGTCCATTATTTTTTGTAATTCTACTTATCAAACTTATTGATGATTTACTGGTTTCAACCTTTGAATCCTACAAAACCAAATCAATTTTCTTATGATCAAACCAGTCTATTTACTCATTTTACTATTGGGTAGTTTTCTTTTCCCGAAAGAAAATGAAATTGAAAATGATCCATTTGCAGCTATTACCATTTGCCACACTCCAAATGATGACATGGCTCAATTTGTCAACGCACCGGGATTTGCTTCCTTCCACCCTTCTCCGATCGCTTTTGAGTTCGCAGCGAAAGGTGAAATGGTCAGTTTCCCAACTTCTGACGGAAATGGTGGCAAAGGTTATTTACTGAAAGCAACTGCTCCTTCTGATCAATGGCTTTTCGTCTATCAGGAATGGTGGGGCCTAAATGACCATATCAAACATCAGGCAGAAGTGTTTTACGAAGATTTGGGAGGAAAAGTAAATGTGATCGCACTCGACATGTACGATGGCAAAGTAACCACCAATCCTCAGGAAGCTGGTCAAATCATGCAATCGGTAAAAGAGCCACGATTGGAAGAAATCGTAAAAGGAGCTCTGAAACTTGCCGGCGCTAATGCCAAAATCGCAAATGTGGGCTGGTGCTTTGGAGGAAGTTGGTCTTTGAAGTCTGCTTTGCTGACAGGTGATCAAAACATTGGTTCTGTGATGTACTACGGAATGCCGGTTCGGGATGCAGAGAAGTTGAAAACCTTAAACTCAGATGTGTTGGGACTTTTTGCAACCGAAGAATACATCTCCAAAGCTGTTATCGAGGAATTTGCCGCAAGCATGAAAACAGCCGGAAAAGAATTAACCTACAAAATCTTCCCTGCAGCTCATGGATTCTCAAACCCGAGTAACCCAAAATATGATCCTGAAGCAAGCAAAGAAGCTTACGAGATGGCAATTACCTATCTAAAATTGAAATTTAAAGTCTGATAAACTTGAAGAAAACAGAAGAGGCCGTCTTTCTCAAGACGGCCTCTTTTCAATTTAATTGAAATCAATGTTATTTATAAAGTCCGTTGAATAGCATTTTGAAAGTACCATGAGACTGGGCTCGGAAGGTAATCTCAGGCCCAAAAGCGTACAATTTTCCCTTACCAACCTGGGCTTCAAAAGCAGTTACTCCATTTTTCAAATAAGATTGACCCCAAGCCCAACCGCTTCTAAGTGGTTCTTCCTGTCCAAACCAGGCAATTGGCTTAACACCCTTTAGTGCTGCATTTGGAGCAAGTTTGAAAACTGGGCTATTATTGAAGAGAATACTTGCTTTCTCACCCATACCATAATTAGCCGCATTAGAATTGTCCACATACATTTCCAAGACGCTGCCTGGAATATAATATTTCTCTCCGCTCAAGTTCTTCTCTTTTCCATCAGTACCCATCTCGACAAGTGCATTTGATACTGGAAGATTCAGGTGATAAGCAAGTGAGGTAGAAGCCCCCACAGTGATGATTTTTCCACCATTCTCAAGGAATGACTTTAACTGTGGAACCGAAGCACTTTTTGAAATACTTCCCAACATATGGTGATACTGCGCATCGATTTCTTCCGCTTTAGGCTGAGATCTGGTATTTCCCCCGGCAAAACCTGCAGGTGGAATTCCTGGGCCGATGAATACCAAGACATCAAACTTTTGATTCAAGTCCCCGCCATCAATCTCTTTGGCAAAGACCAGTTCGTATGGAAAATGAAACTGCTCCATCA
Source organism: Algoriphagus sp. (assembly GCA_029945945.1). Taxonomy (GTDB): domain Bacteria; phylum Bacteroidota; class Bacteroidia; order Cytophagales; family Cyclobacteriaceae; genus Algoriphagus. The sequence continues at coordinate 127,705 of JAQSDM010000013.1, forward strand.
TCCAACGTACCCAACCTGAAGGCATGGAACCACCATATACATCAAACAAGCCGATTTTGGCGGGTTTTACTTCTTGAATACCTGAAGGCTGACTTCTTACAGCAACTGGCTTCACACCGTACTCTTTTGCGGCTGTTTCCAAAACCTTTTTTCCTGCGCTGCTTACATAAAAAGATCCGGCAGAAAGTCCGTTTGACACCGAAGTAGTTCGATAAACTTTCACTTTAGCCTTCAACAAATCATTGACAGCCATAAAGCTGTTGTTGCCTTTGGAATCCAACAGATAACCTGATGAACTTGCGAGTGAAGTTGGTGGCGGGTTTTGGATTTCACCGTAAGGAACTTTTGCAAAAGGACCGTCAAATGACTCCATGACACGGTCAACTTCAACGCCCATTTGGTAAGCCAGTGTCCAACCTGCAGCGTCATAAGGACGAATCGGAGGTCCTCCCGGATAAAGGAAATCATTTGGGTGATCCTGAGCTTCAAACATATCGATCACATGAGGTCTGAATGCTTGCGCAGTCTTGACGATGTAGGAACCGGAAGGATAGGTTTTTCCATTGACAGAAAAGTCCGCTGTAGCTTTATGAACCAGAATTCCGGATTTTATCAACGAATTAAGAAATTTGATGGCAGTTGGGAAATCAGCCTGGTCAGCAGACAAGATATAGCCACGAGGATCTCTTTTCGAAGGATCACTGTAAACTGAATCATAGAACTGCTTTGGCAATCCCGCTCTGTTTCCAAAGTAAACTTCCTCCTCATCTTCTTTCTCAGTTTTCTTTTGTGAAGCCTGGAAGGCATCCTGAATCGCTTTAGCATTCTTTGGATACATTGTCCAAGTATCTTTCTCCCCTCTTTCGATGGAGTTTCTTCCCATCAGGTAAATGTTATAAAGCAACTCATCACCATGACGAACGGCATGATTCAGGATTGCATAATTGAGAGAAACAGAATAGTCAATGGAGCGCCTGAATTTCCACTCCTGAGGGGTAATTGGATAAGGGTTGGCATTATTCGGAATCAAACGCTCAGGTACCAAAGGCACAGAAGACGGGGTTGGACTTCCAATGATTTCAGTTAGAATACCTATGATATTGTGATAATACGGAGTTGTCCTCAAACCACCATTCCACCAGGAAGAAAAAACTGAACCTCCCAAACGGGTATATCCCGGACGGTCTTCCTGATGCAATCTGTTGATCATAGCGGCACCGACACCATCCAAACTGGTAGTAAGCAATGGATCAAAAACGTGATTGAAGGGGTCCCGGTAAGGCGGACCAGCGACGACTGTTCCAGCCGGACCAGACTGATGGTGATTGTAGATAATCTGAGGGATCCATTCGATGTACTGCTGACGAGACATATTGATTGTTTCACTCATGTTATTCATGTAGAAATCACGGTTGTTGTCATGACCCACATATTTCTGGTAAAGCACCGGGATGTTCTGATCTCTTTTTGTCGGATCTTCCTTTCTCATATACCAGTCGGACATGATTTCCATTCCATCAGGATTAGCATGAACGAGCAGGATAATCACGTTATCAAGAATTTTCATCGTTTCCGGATCAGTCCGGGAAGCCAATTGATACAACGTTTCGATCAGTTGATGAGGACCAACTACTTCACTTGCGTGAAGACCACCGTCGATCCAAATCACAGGTTTGCCCTCAACTGAAAGCTTTTCTGCTTCTTCTTTGGTAATTTCTGCTCTTGCTAAGGTTTGAGAAATCTCTTTATAGCGATCCAGTTTCACAAAATTTGCCGGAGATGTCACGATCATCATGGGATGAGATCTTCCAAATTCAGTTTTTCCGATTTCGACCAGTTTTACCCGATCACTCGCTTCATCTACTTTTTTGAAGTAGGCTTCTGACTGAGTAAAGTTGGCAAGCTTGTAATCGTCTCCGATATCAAACCCAAAATGGGATTTAGGTGTCGGGATGTTTTGTGCTGATAGGCTGAATGCCAGTAAGCACAAAGACATAAATAGTGTAAATCTTAATCTCATATCTGGAATTTTGGTTGGTTTTGAATCAATAGATTCTTCTAAAATAGCAGGAAAAAAGAGGTGCCGGTCTTGCCAGCACCTCTTTCGTTAGAAAATTTACAGGATCGGGAAAAAGCGGCAGTTAAATCCGATTTGAATCAATTCGAAATTCGCACAAAATTCTTGTATCGGGGGTCTGAAGTTTCTTGTTTCGACTGGAAACCTCCTGCGTTGAAAAGTCCAGGCTTAAGTTCCCAGTCTTTCAGGTCTATCTTGATTGCCCCAATCGGATATTTTGAATTAACCCTCAAAGCAGACTTCCCCGAATTCCCTTCTAAAATCAAGGAATCGGAAGTAGTGAATTTATCTTCAACCACAATGTTGAACCCAACCCCTGAATCTTTCCCGTTTTCGATGAAGTTTTTTGACAGAACATTATTCAAAATCACTTTACCATTTCCTTCCAGATAAAGGTCAGATCCCAGTTTTGAATTACTCAAATCTATGATTAAACCATTCTTCGCTACAATTCGATTTAATACGAAAATCTCTTCTTTACCCGATTGCTTAAATTGATATCCAAATAGTAATCCCTTTCCGTCCGAAATGACAGGATTCAACAAAACTGAAACTACTGACTTTGTATTTACCAGGTGAGTACTGCCGGAAAATTCCACTTCAGGCTCGAATCTATTATCAAGATTACTATACCAGCTTATTCGACCACCTGTTACTTTGACTCTGTTGTTTGATTTTTTCGAAATCAATTGCCTCAATCTTAAGCCTTGCGGCCTATAATCGATTCGTTCGGAATAGCAAGGGCTTAGATCTTCATTTACGAAATAGACATTTTCAAATCTCGCTTCGGAGCAAAGTGAGAAAAGCCCCACCAATACTGATTTTTCGGGGAATTCATAGTCAAGCTGAATGGGTTTGATTTGTACAAATCCTGAGCTTCCTGAATAATCTCGTTCCAATTCTACCTCCGCAATTTTCCCTGATTCAGGATGTGCCAATTGAAGCTTGTCGCCCTTTTTCCAAATACCCGGATCCAGATTTCCGACTGGGATTGTAGAAATATTACCTGATAGTTTCTTTGTGGTTTCGATCCATAATGGCCTGGATGTACTTCGGATCAAACCATGGATTTTCACATTTTTCAAGATCAAATTGACATTGTAATCTGTGTACATCAGATGGCCGGGGGCATCATTTCCGAAGTTCCAAATTGCTGAACAACCGCTTCTGAACTTTCCATCCAACAAGCCCTGCAAGGCACTTTTTTCTACTCGAAATCTAACATCTCGCAAGGACTCTAAAATTGGTTTGTCCAGTTGGATTTCTGTATACGTAATTAATCTGTCCCCTCTTTTTAATCTAAACTGCGGATATGGATATTGATTGGCAAATTCCTCCCAGGTTTTCCATTTTCTGGTGATACTCTTTACGGTATAATTCTTTCCCGAAAACGAAAGTTGATCATTGGCCTGAATCGACCAGCCCCAAACTTCAAAACTGGTATCAGAGACTTTTCCAATCAAGCCTGAGTTTCCAGGATCGTCCAGATTTTGAGCAATGACTGCACCTGGAAAAGGAATCTTATCAAATAAATTAAGTTGATGCGTTCCAAAATCCCTTCCTTTTATATCATCGTCACCATTTACCAGCCAAAAATCTCCGTTTGTATTTAGCCCAATCTGCTTGCCCTCAACATGTAAGTGAGTTACTTCATTACCGGTACTTGTACCTCCTGTCCATTCTTGTGAAGCCAGATTGTACCAGGTAAAGCTTGGATCATCCACCTCGATTCTTGAAGGAGATAAAAACCTGAACTTCAAGTTATCATATTTAAAAGCTTTCAGGGATTCCATTTCGATGAAATTCCCTGGCTCTTCTTTGGATTTCCCTAACCATTCCACGCGCAAACCACCATTTGTTCTCGCTTTCATGTTGTTTGGATCTTTGGAAATCCAATCTCCTTCAAATCGGTATGTGCAAAATTCTGTTACATCTCTTCCATCATGGATTCCTCCACCATTACAATAACCCTGATTTGGCATGGAAAATGAAACTCCTGGCCGGACAAAACCCAGGGATTTTTTCATCTCCTTCCGAATTCTGAATTGGTCAAAATTACTAACTCGCTTCAGGCCATATTGACTGCTGAGCGGCGACTCATCAAAGAAAAACACACCATTCGGGACTCCATATTGTACCACTATTTGAGAATAGGTCGGCGAAATGTATTGCCAATCAAAGTCAATATCTACTCTTCCCTCCCCCGGCAGATTAAAGAATATCCCGTTTTCCCCAAACGTTTCTTTGAAACTACCTGGACTTCCTTCCCCCCTACCATATCGGTCCCCATTAAATGCATCTGACATCATGATATGAATTGCCGGTCTGTCACCTTCACCATTCCAGGCAAAAGCAAGAGCAGAATTTGGAGAATTATCTATTCTTGGAATACCCAAAGTAGCATATATCTGATCCGCATTAGCCTTCAATACAGACTTTCGTTGACTGGCTCTTGCCCAAGATTCAATGGCAAATTTATTGTCAAAAAAGAATATCCCGTCTTGTTTGTAGACTGGCTGAGATTGAGAACTATTACCTCCATTGTATAAAAAATCAACGATCAGATTTTTCCCGTCAATGACCTCCAACACGCGGGAATAAACTACAGCAATGGCTCCAGGGAAATAATTCCTCCCTGATTCGGGATATTCGAAGCTACATTTATGAATCCTTGATGGCTCAAGCCATTTGCCCTCAAAGTTGCCGTCAAACACATCTTCACTCCCTTCATAGGTGACTTTTGTTGTAGAATTATTGTGTGATTGGTACGTAAGCTTACCCCAAAACATTTTATAGAATGAATTACCACCAAACTCCTCCAGTGTATTAAAGTCAGCTCCTGGAAATAATGGCTTCACCAGATACCCCATGTCAGTGTTTTTCAAAGAAACATCCATTTATATATCGGCAGATTCGATTGTCTTGATGATCGAAACGCTAAAAATTTAGGAATTATATTTTTGATTTTCAGTTTTATTATCACTTCGATGTTCCATAAATAAAACCTGGTCGTTGATTTTATCTTCTTTTGGAGAGCCATCGACAGCACATATTTGGATCTAGAGTGAGATTGATTTTTCAGGACTCATAAAAATCGACAAAAGTAAAAATACTGACATTTTTAAAATTACAAATTACCCCCTCCATTGAATCAGGAATTGAATAATTACTTTTAAGTAGTAAGCGTATTATATTCCAAAAGAATATACTGAGTCATTCACAATCTGTTAGCCTTCCTGTTAAAAATTATTACTTTTGCTCCAGTCATCCAAATCAATACTTCTCCGAAAAAAATCCATCTCACCATGTCCGAGGTTAAAATATTTGCCGGTAGTAATAGCCATTCCCTGGCAGAAAAAATTGCCAAAAATTATGGGAAAAGGCTGGGCGAAATGACTATGTCAAGATTCAGTGACGGGGAATTGTCGCCAAGTTTTGATGAGTCCATTCGTGGCTGCACGGTATTTCTCATCCAAAGCACCACCCCTCCCAGTGACAATCTATTAGAGCTTTGCCTGATGATTGACGCGGCCAAAAGAGCCAGTGCATACAAAGTCTGTGCAGTTATTCCCTACTACGGATATGCTCGTCAGGACCGAAAAGATCGCCCTAGAGTATCCATCGCAGCCAAGCTTATTGCCAATATGCTGACCTCTGCCGGAGCTGACAGGATCATGACTTGCGACTTACATGCCGGACAAATCCAGGGTTTTTTCGATATTCCCTTGGATCATCTAAATGGATCAGCTATTTTTGTGCCCTATTTGAGTTCGCTGAAACTTCCTAATATGATTTTCGCAGCTCCGGATGTAGGGGGAGTGGCAAGAGCAAGAGGATATGCCAAGCATTTTGAAGTAGAAATGGTAGTCTGTGATAAGCACAGAAAAAGAGCCAACGAGATCGCCTCTATGCAGGTAATCGGAGAAGTAGAAGGAAAAGACGTGATTTTGGTAGATGATTTGGTCGATACGGCCGGCACTCTCTGCAAAGCTGCTCAAATTCTGAAAGACAAAGGTGCAACCACAGTGAGAGCAATCACTACGCACGGAGTTCTCTCAGGAAAAGCTTACGAAAACATCGAAAATTCTGTTTTAGAGGAATTGGTTATCACTGATACCATTAACCTAAAACATCCATCTTCCAAAATCAGGGTACTGACAGTAGCGGATCTGTTCGCCAAGGCTATCCATGCCGTGACAGGTCATACCTCTATCAGTTCATTATTTATCTAGAACTAATTTTAAATACAATACACTTATGAAAACACTTGAGATTATAGGGTTTAAAAGAGCAAATCTCGACGGCCAGAGCCTGAATGAAGTTAGAGATTCAGGTAACGTTCCTTGCGTAGTTTATGGACCAGGTATCCCTGAGCAAATCCATTTCTATACTCCGATTATCCTTTTCCGCGAATTGATTTACACTCCTGAAGTTCACCTTGTAGAGTTGAACATTGAAGGAACTATCATCAAGGCGGTTTTGAAAGAAGCACAATATCACCCAGTAAGTGAAATGATTCTTCACGTAGACTTCATGGCCTACACTGAAGACAGACCTATCAAGTTTGAAATTCCTGTTAAAGTAGAAGGCAGCTCTCCTGGTATCGCCAAAGGTGGTAAGTTGGAGTTCAAAACCAGAACTTTGAAAGTAAAAGGCTTGGCTAAAGATTTCCCTGACTTTGTGAAAGTTGATATCTCAGATCTTGATTTGGGTAAATCATTCAAAGTAAGTGATGTGAAAGTTAAAGGATTTGAAATCCTGACCAGCCCGAATGTTTCGATTGTGACTGTTGGTATTCCAAGAGCACTTAGAGGCAAGAAAGGCGAAGCTTAATTCACTGCAAAACTTATAATTAATCCTGCCCTTCTCGGGGCAGGATTTTTTATTTTAGCACTTTAGACTTTCCACAGCATGAAATCGAGCATGATGCAGACTTTACACATGGAATGATTTTCAACCATGCGAGATTCCATATGGCCTTTAAAATCAAATTATAATCATATGAAATATCTGATCGTAGGATTGGGCAACATTGGCCCCGAATATGAACTAACCAGGCATAATATAGGATTCCTGACGGCAGACCGACTTGCTGATAAACAAGCATGCCAATGGAAAAGCGATCGATTGGCTTTCAAAACTGAATTTAAATACAAAGGCAGATCCATTCATCTGATCAAACCCACCACTTACATGAACCTGAGTGGGAAAGCGGTGAATTACTGGATGAAGGAATTGCAAATCCCAAAAGAGAATGTCCTCGTGATTGTGGACGATGTAGCCATCCCCTTTGGGAAAATCCGCATGCGATCCAAAGGAAGTGCTGCCGGCCACAACGGGTTGAAAAACATTGAGGAATTAACCGGAGGGCAAGATTATCCCAGACTTCGAATGGGTATCGGAGATGACTTTCCGAAAGGAAGACAAATTGACTTCGTTTTAGGAAGATTCACGAAGGCAGAATTCGATACCTTACCTGAAATGATGGACAAAGCCATCGAGATGACACTGGCTTTTTGCACAGTTGGAATCTCACAAGCCATGACTCATTTCAACGATTGATTGTAAAGATTTGGATTTCCCCAAAACTCCCATTTTATTTGCACCACTTCAGGCAACTGATTTATAAAGAAGAGGCGAGAGATTAGGCTCGATGACCCTCTGGCAACCATCCAAAACCAATCGGAAAGGTGCCAAGTCCTACCCTTCGCGGGAACTATAAACTGGCTTAATTCAAAAAAAACCCTTTTTAGTTCGATTGCCGCCTTTTGGGTTAGATTTTCTAATCAGACCGAAAGAGTATTCTTAATTTCTAACCAGTACTACAGAATGAGCGAGCATTTCGAAACCAATTCCATCCGGATCAGTAGTTCAAAATCCAATCAAAAAGAGCATTCAGCTCCAATTTACCTTTCATCCAGCTTTACTTTTGACTCGGCTGAGGAAGCAAGGGCGACCTTTGCTGACGAACTTCCCGGATATATTTATTCCCGTTATTCAAATCCTAATTCGAGTGATCTGATCGAGAAAGTATGTGCTGCTGAAGGTACTGAAGATGGAATCGCAACTGCATCCGGAATGGCGGCAATGTTTGGAAGTATTGCTGCTTTGCTTCAGCAGGGAGATCATATTCTTGCTTCGAGATCCTTGTTCGGTTCCACTCACCAGCTTTTGACACGGGTATTTCCAAAGTGGGGAATCACTTCGACCTATGGAGACATCTCTGATTATCAAAACTGGGATAAACTGGTTCAGCCCAATACTAAAATGATTTTCATCGAAACTCCGTCAAATCCGGGACTGGAAATCATTGATTTGGAATGGGCTGGAAAATTCGCTGCAGCTCACAATCTGATACTTGTAGTGGACAATTGTTTTGCTACTCCCTACCTTCAGCAGCCTGCAAAATGGGGGGCACATATTGTGACTCATAGTGCGACGAAGTACATAGACGGCCAAGGAAGAGTTCTGGGAGGATTGATTTTGGGTTCTAATGAATTAATGAAAGAAGTACAGTTCTTCACTCGTCACACCGGACCGGCAATTTCTCCTTTCAATGCGTGGATCCTTTCCAAGAGCATGGAAACTCTTGCCGTAAGAATGGACAGGCACTGTGACAATGCAGAAAAAGTTGCGAATTACTTTGAAGGAAACTCCGAATTGGATGCAGTTAAATATCCTTTTCTGAAATCCCATCCTCAGCATCATCTTGCGATTAAGCAAATGAAACGCGGAGGAGGAATCATCACCCTGACACTTAAAGGGGGGCTAGCCCGCGCACAGCGGTTCATAGATCAACTTGACATGATTTCATTGACTCCAAATCTGGGAGACAGCCGTAGCATTGTGACTCATCCGGCATCTACTACCCATAGCAAGCTTTCAGTAGAAGAGCGGGCAAAAGTTGGGATTTCAGATGGCTTAGTCCGCCTCTCCGTCGGATTAGAGCATTATGAAGATATTATCCTCGATGTCGAGAGAGCGATTGAAAAGTCAAAATAAAAAAGAAAAGGTCCTGATCAGGACCTTTTCTTTTTTATCTACCAAGTGGTTTGTTTCAATTTGGGAAAGGCTCGAATAATATCGCTTAGACTGATTTGGCCTACCAGCCTTCCGTCCTTCATTACTGGAAATCTCCTGATTTTAAGTTCCAGAAACTTTTGAGCAGCATCGAATAGAGACAGGTCCGGAGACATTGTGATCACGTTTTTGGTCATGTGCTCACTCACTTTACCAGGAAATTTTGGTGTGTTGGTATACTTTCCTTTAATAATTTCTTTGAGGCAATCAACTTCTGAAATAATCCCAACTAAATCGCCGGATTCATCCAATACAGGAGCTCCTGATATTTTCTTTTTGGTCAGCACTTCAAGCACCTGATCAATCGAATCATCAGGACGAAAAGTAATCAAGCTGGTACTCATATGGTCTTTAACCAAAATCTGATCTAGCGGAGATTTCTTGGGTTCAACTACCCTGACTCCTTGAAAACTTTTTACCATCGTCGGAAGAAATTTTGTTGGGAAAATAAATTACCGATTATTGTCAATAAATAAAAACTATAATCCAACATTTCTCATAATTCGTCTGATAAAAATTGAATTATTGATTTTAATGAAATATTATTTCAACTCATTCCAAAGGATAATGAAAGGTTTCCAAGGCTTCGAAGGTTTACCGTAAAGATCGTTGAACTCGAACGTTCCTACCACCAAATCAATGTCTCCATCCCGATCAGAGTCGCCTTTGGTCATGGTCAACCAATGAGATTCGATGTTTTTCTTGAGTACGAATGGCTCAAAATCTCCATTCCCGGATTGCCTGAAGTAAATCAAATCCTGCCGGGGAGCTTGTTTTGGATCTGGAAAAAAGGAAAGAACAAACAAATCAAGATCCCCATCCAGATCAAAATCATCCACCTCAAGGCCACTGGCACCAAAAAGCGGATAAAACCATTCCTGTTCAAATTCACCGTCTCCATCATTCAGAAAAATCCGGACACCATGATAGTTTTTTAGAATTTGTGAAAGATCAGCATTGTTACCATTTACCAAAATTATATCCCGATGACCATCTCCATTAACATCTTCAAACCTGAAATCACTCGACCCAAAAGACGGCTGAAACCGAAGCAATGATTTTTCAACAAACTTCCCCTCTCCCTGATTGATCCAGACATAGACACCTTCCTGTGCCTGAGCAATCTGACTAAGGATATCTAAATCTCCATCTTCGTCAAAATCTACTCCGATCGTTCTTCTTGCACCCGGCACAGGCTTTAAGATTATTTCCTTTTCCTGACCATTTTCAGACAGGTAAAGGCTCAATTTCCCAAAATGGTCTCCAAAATGGGAGACTACTCGATCCAAAACCCCATCGGCATTCCAGTCGGCAGTTTCTACATGAACAGGCCTGATAAGTTTATCCAGGAGAATTTCCTTCGACCAACTCTTATTTTGAGAGGAAAATCCGGATAAAGCCCCAAGCGTATCTTTGGAGGGATCCATCAATCCCATTGTAAGTAACTCGAATGATTGATCTTTATTCCATAGAATTTCTACCGGCGCCACATCCGTCGGGATAGAATCTTTCAGCTTGAAACCATTTTTGGAATCCAGAATAAACAAGGATCTAAATCTATTTCCAACCCACAAATCTCCGGTCTCAGGATGAATTCTGACCATGGTAGTCAAACTGGGAAATATTTTGGAAAATGCCGGTTGATCCTCTTTGAATCCAGGAATACCGACTTTTGGCGTTACTTTTTCAACCTGAGGTAAGGGCTTTTCTGGTGCGCTTCCAAGATAATATTCCTGAATTTTAGCCCAATCTTCTCTTTTGATCAACTGAACTTTGGAGTAAATACCCGGAGGAACTCCGGAATCCTCGGGAAGCTCTGTACCAAAATCCTCTTCCAAATATAACCCCATCCGCTTTCGCATATCTGGAAGAACCTTGGTTTCCCAAGTAATCCGATCCAATATCTCCGGCTCTGGCTTCAGGTGGCAACTCCCGCAATAGGCCTCCGCCAATCTTTCCCCATTAAGATTCAAATCCGAAGATGCTAATTGTTCCAGGGAAAGAGGGGGTTGTTTTCGTTCAGAAATAGGGTTGCACCCAACAATAAAAACAAGAAAAAACGCAAAGAAAAAGCTTAATACTTTCATTCTCTGATTACCTCCAAAAACTCATTTACCAGATTTCGGTCAATTCTGAGATGGTGAGTGAATGATTTAGGATCATCCGAAAATGATAACCCGGGACGTATATATTCATTTTGTGAAAGCTTCCAGGTTTTGCAGGAAGCGTGAATTTCCCGCAAGTATCCTGAAGCTTTCAAAATCGCAACATGTTCTGGCTTGGTACCGCCACCGGGCATGATGCTTATTCGGTCTTTCGCTTTTCCCATCAATTCAAGCAAATTATCGAGGCCTTCGGTGGTTGTGTTTTTTCCTCCGGAAGTCAAAATTCTCTCAAATCCACAACCAATAATTTTCTCCAAAGAATCATGCAGATCGCTGGAAGCATCAAAAGCGCGATGAAAAGTACAAGGCTTACTTGAAGCTGAGCGCATCAAAGTTTCGCACGCGTCTGTATTGACTTTTCCCTGATGATCCAGAATCCCGAAGACAAATCCGTCAGCACCTTTCTCACCGAGTAGCTCAATGTCTCTTTTCATCACCATGAGTTCCTTCTGAGAATAGGAAAAATCTCCTCCTCTGGGCCGAATCATCACAAAGACAGGAATATCGATTTCCGCTTTCAGGAATTTGACCATTCCGGCACTGGGAGTTTCTCCGCCTTCAGGAAAATTTGCGCAAAGTTCCAGACGGTCAATACCGAATTCTGCAGCCTCAAGAGCAGCTTCCAAATTAAAAACAGGAGCCTCAAATACGATTTTATTCATGGGGTAAAGTGACTTTTCGAGTCTATTAATTCATTTTTAGAATTTGTTGCCTGAGCGAAATTGAATCCAGGATGGACCGCAAATGCTCCAACATGACCTTCTTTGTTGATTGCTAAAAAGCCAGCCTGGATATCTTTTATATTCTTATTTTTTGAAATCAGCCTTTTCACTGCTTCCTCACAAGCTTCCTGAGGAGTCCGTCCCTGTCTCATCAATTCCACAATCAGAAAACTGCCACAGATCCGGATAATTGATTCTCCAAGTCCAGTTGCAGTCGCAGCACCAACTTCATCATCCACATAAAGTCCCGCCCCGATAATCGGACTGTCTCCTACCCTTCCGTGCATTTTATACGCCAAACCGCTGGTGGTGCAGCTTCCTGCCAATTTTCCATTTGCATCGATTCCTATCATTCCAATCGTGTCGTGATTTTCAATATTGATGACAGGCTTATAATGGCTTGTTACTTTCCATTTCTCATATTCGATTGCTGCCTTTGGGCTGAGGACTTCTTTTTCCAAAGGAAATCCCTGCGAAATTGCAAACTGCCTTGCTCCTTCTCCTGCAAGCATTACGTGGGGCGTTCTTTCCATCACCATTCTGGCAAGTGAAATAGGGTGTTTGATTTGGCGAACAAAAGCTACCGTGCCACAAGATCCATCTCCGGTCATTATGGAAGCATCCAGGGTTGTAATCCCTTCACGATCCGGAAGTCCCTGCAAGCCTACAGAAAGATTATCCATATCCAATTCCGTGACTTTTACCCCTGCTTCCACAGCATCTAAAATACTTCCGCCACCTGTTAATTTAGCCATTGCAGCTTCATTAGCAGTAATTCCATGATTCCAGGTTGACAAGATCAAAGGCTTTTGCCCTGCGGAAATTTCAGTTTGTCCCTGAGCAAAAGCTTGGTTCAATCCTGGTATAAAAATAGCAGAACCCAGAAGGGACTGCTTAATAAACTTTCTTCTTTGGGACATAAGGCTTATTTTAGAATCAGCCTTTCAAATTATCAAAAATGGGCCGAAATCACCCATTAAACCTTCAAATCCTTTCAAAAATCAATGAAACCATATCTTCTTAAAGAAACCAATTGGAAAAAACTTCAATCCCATCGATTTGAATTGGCAGTACTTCCCTGGGGCGCAACCGAAGCGCATAACTATCATATGCCATACGGCACAGATGTGATCGAGGCGGATGAAATAGCGGCTGAAGGCGGAAGAAAAGCATGGGAAAAGGGCGCCAATGTGGTGGTCATGCCTACCATTCCTTTTGGTGTAAATACCGGCCAATCGGATATCTATCTGGACATCAATCTCAATCCAAGCACTCAGCTTTTAATACTTCGGGATATCATTGAGGTGCTGAACCGTCAGGGCTTGAAAAAATTATTGATCCTGAATAGCCATGGAGGAAATGATTTCAAAACCATGCTGAGAGAGCTTGGGTTGAAGTATCCTGAAATGATGCTTTTTACCTGCAACTGGTTTCAGGCCTTGGACAAAACTAAATTTTTTGAGGAATCCGGTGACCATGCCGATGAAATGGAAACTTCTCTGATCATGTATCTGAATCCGGAATTGGTTCTTCCGTTGGAAGAGGCCGGTGACGGAGATGAGAAAAAATCCACCATCAAAGGGATCCAGGAAAAATGGGCTTGGGCGGAACGAAAGTGGTCTCAGGTGACCGAGGATACCGGAATCGGTAATCCAAAAAAAGCCTCCCCTGAGAAAGGAAGGCTTTATTTTGATGCTGTTACAGACAAAGTCGCGGACCTGATAAAGGATATCTGCGATGCAAAACCTGATCAGCTTTACCGCTAATTCCCCAGAGAGTTCATGTCAACTTCTTTTACCTGGCCTTTGTAATCGATCAGTTGAATGCCTTCTACTCCTTTTGGAAGAGTGATTTCTCTTCCCGACTGTGAAAGGAATCCTGAACCAAGGCTGGTTTCTATCCTTTGCTTTTTGCCATTTCCCAAATCCAAAATTATAGCCATCACTTCCTGCCCAGGATTGATGGTTTTTGAACTCTCACCGTTGGGTTTACTTTGGAAAGCAAGGAGTTTTCCTCGGTTTTGCGAAGCTATAAGGATGGGATTTCCCTGGGCTGCTGCTATTTTGACCAATGCTTTGGCATCACCCGGAACCATAAAACCACTTTTTGAAGGATTCATGGAAGTGAAGTTGCCTTTTCCATCTCCCAAAAGCACTAATCCAACCAGGGCATCCAATCGACCAATGAAAACCTCATTTCCGTAGTCGTTTCCTACTAACACCACGTCAAGCAAACCATCACCATTTACATCATCTGATACCAGTCCGTTGACAGGTGCAATCTGGGCAAGGATGGGTAATTCCCGAATGGCAAACTGTCCATTCCCAAGATTTTCCACATAAGAAGAACGATCATAATTACCGGTGAGGATTACGGCGTCTTTCTTCTCTTCCTCAGAGAAAAGTGAGCTTTCAGTGCTCAGAGCATAGGATTTATACCGTTCAAACTTCCTTCGGAACATCGGGCTTTGACCATAAAGGTCATCCCAGAAATGGCTAGGGAATGAATTGTAATTTCCTTCCCGATCTTTATAATAAGCAAATGTGACAGGGTCAACGCTTCCGTTATTATCAAAATCCTTGGCGTACACTTTCACTGGTCTTTCTACCGTAGGGTGATGATGATTATTTGCACCAAGATTTCCGACTACAAAATCGGTATCTCCATCCTGATCAAAATCTCCGGAGGTAATGGAATTCCACCATCCCAGGTGATTTTCCAAACCTGTTTTCTCCAGCTTAGAGAATTTACCACCTTCATTTTTGAAGACAGTTATTGCCATTAACTCACCAACGACGACCAAATCAATCTGTCCGTCAGAATTAATGTCTGACCAAACAGCATCAGTAACCATCCCCACATTTTTCAATCCCGGGGCAAGTTGATCGGTTACGTCCTGAAGTTGTCCGTTGTTATTTTTCAGCAGGAAGCTATTGTCCGCAAGTGGATATTTACCGATGGGAGCTCTGCCTCCAACGAACAAATCAATGAAACCATCTCCATCAAAATCAGCTCCTCTTACAGTTGACCCACTAGCTTGTACTCCGGAAAAGTTCTCGTCAAGAGTGAAATTTCCTTTCCCGTCATTCTTGTAAACCCGATCAACGTATTCAGCCGCATCCGGAGCAAATTCACTGCTACCGCTTACCAGATAAAGATCCAAATCCTGATCATTGTCCAAGTCAGTCAGCAGGATTCCCATCTCTTCGAATGCAGGATTTCCTCCAGGTAATAGATCAGATTGAGAGAATTTCCCTTCTGAATTTTGCTTGAATAGTTGCGGGCTATATCCTGAAGATGATCCCACAATCAGATCCTCGATTCCGTCCCCATTCACATCTCCAACGGCCAAACTTGGACCATACTGGGTCAGTTTATGTGGAATTGTACGTTGAATATTGTAATCGACCTTATCATCCTCAAGATGAATGTAGGATAAGCCCAATGTATCCGATACCTCTGAAAAAAAGGAGGAAGCAACGCCAAAATCCATAATCGCACGCGCTGAATTGCCAGGTTTTGAATCCGAATAGTTTATCTCAATCACCTGATTAGGAGCAACTTTGGATACTGATGAAATTTTTCCGTCCGGCCAGATTACTTTTACCTCGCCCACTTCAGTCACATCTCCCAAACCGAAATGCATAATTTCTTCAATTGAAGACATATAGCCTCTTACAACTTGTTGTTCTTGGTAAAGGACTTTGTCTCCAACCAATTGGAGAATAACTTTAGCGCCTAATCCTTGTGGATTCAGCTTGGATCCATTCAGATTTACTCTCAGGTAATTTCGTCCGGGTTCCTTTTTACCCAACTTATTTTCAAAAACAAAAGCCGGATCATTGATATTGTTCACTACATAATCTAAGTCTCCATCCTGATCTAAATCGACAAATGCAGCTCCGTTAGAAAATGATGGCTTGTCTAATCCCCAGGTTTTACTCACATCTTCGAAAGTCAAATCACCACGATTCTTGTAGGCATAATTTGGAATTTTGACGATTGGAATGGAATCCAATAACTGGCGCACGCTTGCAAGACTACCAACATCTGCCCGATAATTTGCAAAGTCTTTATCCGTGATGTCTCGGGGAAATCCATTTGTGATCAACAAATCTCTCTGACCATCATTATCGACATCACCGAATAATGGAGCCCAGCTCCAATCCGTTTGATAAATACCGGCAAGCATTCCAATTTCACTGAAAGGAATACCGGCTCCATTATTCATATGAAGCATGTTTCTTACATGCTGATATTCATATCCCCATTGTTCATTACTGATATAGACCTGATACGAATTTTTGCCGATCGTAGTCTTCTTTCGGTAATTATCCTCCCCAAGCATATCGATGGTAATCAAATCAGGCAGCGCATCATTGTTGAAATCCGAGATGTCGGAACCCATCGAAAATTGACTTTGGTGTCTTAGAATTTCTTTTGATTTGTTTGAAAAAGTCCCATCCTGATTATTAATGTAAAGGATATCGTTTGTTACATAATCATTGCTTACATGCACATCAGGCCAACCGTCATTATTCAAATCGGAAATCAAAAGCCCAAGCCCAAAACCCTCTATGGTTATTCCAGCCTCAAGAGTAACATCTGTGAATGTATTGTCACCATTGTTTCGATAGAATTTATCATTGTTGATTGCTGAACCATCAGTGATTTTTTCACGGTAATTACTCGGTGTCACTTTGCTTTGCTCATTGTTCAAAACATAGAGATCAAGATCCCCATCCAAATCGTAATCTATAAACGCTGCACCCATACTATTTCCGGAATCAGCAATTCCATATTCGGACGCCATTTCTTTAAAAGTAATTTCTCCTTTATCGTTTTTCCCCTGATTTACAAAAAGCAAGTTATTCCGCTCTCCAGGACCTTTTTTCATGGCAGATGCCACATAAATATCCAGCCTGCCATCGCTATTGATATCAACAGCAACCGTTCCTGTGCACCATTGATTAGGTGCAGAGGTTCCGGAGGATTCTGAAATGTCCTTGAATTTAAATTTCCCCTGATTCAGGTACAATTTATTAGCTACCTGATTGCCTGTAAAAAAAAGGTCAGGCAGACCATTTTGGTCAAAATCTGCAACAGCAAGGCCTCCCCCGTTAAAAATATATTCGTCCGTAAGAATATTGAAGGAATCAGATTCGATGATTTCATTGTTGAAATCAATTCCGGTATCATCGGCGGATTTCAATTCAAAGAGTGTTTCGTTTTTTTTACAGGAGGTAAAAGCAAGGAGTAAAACTCCGGAAATGAGCAAATAATAATTCTTCATGGTAGGTAGACGGGGCAATTACTTGTGGTTGAAATTACCACTTTTGCATGATATGCCTAACAAAAAATAAGGCTGATTTACCGCATAAAAAAAGAGGAGGCCAATGACCTCCTCCTCTATTAATTCCTAACAAGGCTCTGATTAGAAACCTGGATTCTGTTTCAGGATGTCTGATCCAACCAAGTCAATTTGATCCTGAGGAATTGGAAGAAGCTTATGCTTTTCAGTGAATTTAGCACCCCCAAAAGCAGCAACCAACAATTTAGAATCATATGCAAGGTATGCATCCAATTCAGCCTGTACAGTGTTCCAACGTACCAGATCATAGAATCTATGACCTTCCATACCAAGTTCAAGCTTTCTTTCGAAACGAACAGCTGCTCTTGCAGCATTTGCATCAGTCCAAGCAGTCTTGTAAATATCTACCACGTAGTTAGCAGCCATTGATCCATCAGCTCTTTTGATTTTGGAATTCATAGCTCTTGTTCTGATTCTATTTACATAATCTCTTGCTTTTTCAAGGTTACCAGTTTCGATTTCAGCTTCTGCTGCCAAAAGCAACACATCTGCAAAACGAATGATCATGAAGTTGATACCCGTGTAACCCGGAGTCCATGAACTGTTATCTTGGAAAGTACCCTGCTCAGATCTTGCATATACATATTTCTTTGGAGAATATGGACCTGCATTGCCCTGATTTCTGATCCAGTTTGCACCTGGATGGTCTTGCCAATCCAAATAAGGAAGTCCTCTTCTGCCAGTTGTATGATCAACTCTTGGATCCAAATTTCCAGTGTCAGGAGTGAATGGCAAAGCAGTAGTCAAGCCCATATCATTCTTCACTTGATTTGCACCAGAGTTGTAAGAACCATCCAACAAAGGAAGTCCATCCGCATTAGTTCTGAATGAATTTACAAAAGTGAAAGAGGGCTGATAGAACCCGCAACAGTTACCCGGACCGGAAGGACCCGTGTTGTATGGGAAGTTCAAGTCAAACTCAGGGTTAGCATTGTTTACAGATCCTGTACCAGCAGCTGCCTGATAAGCCCAGATAGATTCCTGGTGATTGTCATTCTTACCTCTGAACATGTCATCATAATAAGGAACAAGACCATATTTCAGATTATTGCTTGTAACTCCATTGGCAATAACATCATCAAACAGAGCTTTTGCAGGAGCAAACTTATTCTGATACATGTACACTTTAGCCAAATAAGCTTTAGCTGCCCATGAGTTAACTCTTCCAACCTGAGATTGCGTAGCAGGGAGGTTATCCTTTGCATAATTTAAGTCAGCCTCAATGAATGGATACAAGTCTTGGGTATTACTTACTTCTGCCAAACCACTTCCGTAATCTACTGTCTCATCCACGTAAGGAGTATTACCGTAGTCTCTTTTCAATTCGAAATAGTAGTGAGCTCTTAGGAATCTTGCCTGAGAAGAAATTCTTTTCTTATCAGCTTCAGTTACATCAGGACCAGGATTAAGAAGAAGTCTCAGCACGTTGTTACAACGAGCGATACCTTCGTAAGCACCATTCCATTTGGATCCTACGTCACCTGAAGCGGAATTCGCTTCAAATCTCTGAAAGGGGTTTATCGAACTGAAATCTCCAGGATCAGTACCTTTGTTTGCTTCTCCTCCTCTGATACTACCCCAAACCCAGTTTGATGGAGAGGCTAGTCTATTGCCTCTACCATTTACCTGAGAATAGGCTGCAATCAGGGATGCATCAATACCCGCGAGCGTTGATAACTGAGCTTCAGCCAACACACCTGTTGGCGGAACATCCAGAAACTCCTCGCTGCAACTCACTGCTACCAACATCACTGCGGATGTTAAAAGCGTTCCGATTTTTAGTTTTAAATTTTTCATCTGATTTAATCTAGTATATTTTCTATAACTCGATTCTTATGGATGTGTTTAAGGGTTAGAAACTTAGATTAAGACCGAATGTATAACCTTTAGTAACCGGGTAGTTACCAACGTCAATACCGAAAGTCAAATCCGCATCACCACCTACAGCAGGATCCAAACCTTCATAACCTGTAAGAGTAAATAAGTTGTTTGCAGAAGCAAATACTCTAAGTCTCTGAAGTCTCCATTTCTCCAACAAAGAAGAAGGAAGCGTGTAACCTAACGTTACGTTTTGCAATCTAAGGTATGAACCATCCTCTACGTAAAAAGAATTTGCAACTGAGTTGGTTGAGAAGTTTGAAGTCTTCTCAAGCACAGGAGTTGTCGCATCTAAGTTAGTTGGAGTCCATGCATTTTTCAAACGCTCAGACATTGCAGCACCCTGGAATGAAGGGAAGAAATCTGTGAACCACTTAGACTGGTTGAAGATTTCGTTACCGACTGAGGCATAGAAATAAGCAGAAAGGTCAAATCCTTTGTAACCCAAAGTGAAGTTAAGACCACCTGTGAAATCCGGAACCGGACTTCCGATGAACGTTCTGTCAGCTGGAGTGATTGTGCCGTCACCATTCAGGTCTTCATATTTGAAACGACCAGGAGCAGCTCCATCTTGCTTTGCATGACTTGATACATCCTCAGCATTTCTGAACAATCCTTCTACTTTATATCCGAAGAAGGAAGAAAGTGACTGACCTACCTGATTTCTGATTGGCTGAATACCTCTGTAACTTGGGTTAACTGATGTGATAATAGTAAGTCCCGGAGCAAGAGCAACGATTTCGTTTTTCAACGTACTCGCTGTCAAAGTTAATTCGTATGTCAAATCTCCGGTTACGTTACCTCTTGTAGTTACTAACAGGTCGAGACCTTGGTTAAGCATCTCACCTACGTTAACTGCAGGAGGTGCAGCGTTACTACCAGCTGTCTGTGGGATTGGAACTGTAAAGAGCAAGTCTTTAGTGTCTTTTCTCCACCAGTCAAAGATGACATCTAATCTTCCGTTGAAGAAAGTACCATCAAAACCTACGTTTTGAGTTACAGCAGTTTCCCACTGAGCATCAGGGTTACCGATACGAGTTCTTCTGAAACCGATCTGAGCAGAACTGTTTGAACCTGTAATGTCATAGGAAGAAGCTCCAACATCACCGCCAAACAAAGAATATTGGTTGTTAGGATCTACGTTGTTAGAGTTACCCATTTGACCCCAACCACCACGGATTTTCAATTCGTCGATCCAGGTAGCACCTGATAAGAACGACTCAGAAGAAACTCTCCATGCTGCTGAAAATGCAGGGAATACACCATAACGAGAGTTTGAACCAAATCTGGAAGAACCGTCACGTCTTACTACTGCAGAGAACAAATACTTATCGTTGTAAGTATAGTTTACTCTTGCAAAATAAGAGTTGAAGTTTACACCCTTAAACTGACCTGAGTTAACCTGACGGGAAGAAACAGGAAGGTTAGAAATTGTAATGAAATTAGGATCTCTTGAAAATGGATTATTTCCAGAAGCGCCTATATTTTTTCCAGCACCAGTATTCAAAGCTTCCTGCCCCAAGATCACATCAAACTTATGTTTGTCAAATGTTTTCTTGTAAGAAAGAGTGTTGGTGAAAGTCCAACCGAAGTTGAATCCTCCGCCCTCATTGTAACTGAATGCTGAGTTGTTCTCAGAGTTTTCGTACTGCAATCTACCATAGCCCCAGAAATAACCATTGTTATAATTTCCACCGATAGAAGTTCTGAATACCAAATCGTCAATGATGTCATATTCAGCATACACGTTTCCGAAGATATTTGCATTAAAGTTTCTGTCATTCACAAGACCATCACGGTTAGCAACCGGGTTTCTTGGGTTGTTGAAACCTTTAGATGCAGTACCTGCATAACCACCAAATTCATCGTAAACGGGGATGATTGATGGCATACGGAAGGCCTGAAGGATATCATTTTCATCATCAGACACACCACGTCCACCTGTTCCGCCTTGCTGACCCAATACCTGACGGTAAGTAGCCTGGAAGTTTTCACCGATACGGAGATTTTTGGTTACATCAAATTCAGAGTTGGCTCTGAAAGTGTATCTTTTGAAGCTGTTGTTGATCATGATACCTGCCTGATCCTGATAACCCAAGCCGATGAAGAAACGGCTTGTTTCAGATCCACCATTCAAACCGATAGAATGACGATTCAAAGGAGCGTTTCTTGTTAAAGCATCGTACCAATCAGTTCCTTCACCGGTAGCCGCTCTTGTCAATTGATAGATAGCACCTTTAGATGGCTCAATATTGTATTTAGCTCTTTCCTGCTCGATTCTATCAGGAGAGAATGGACCTGCAACACCTGAAGTACCACCAACACTAAGATAATAAGGTAAAACAGGAGTAGCTCCTGAACCAAACTGAGGGTGAGAATATTTAGGAGCACGACCATCAACTCTAGCTTGATTGTCTTCAGCAATCCAGGTATATTTTGCGAAATCTGCCGGATTCATCATATCAATACCTACGCCAGGTGTAGTGATACCATACATACCGCTATAGTCAACTCTCAATTCTTTTCCTCTTGAACCACGCTTGGTAGTGTAGATAATAACACCGTTTGCAGCACGAGCTCCATAAATAGAAGCTGCAGCTGCATCTTTCAATACAGTAGTAGACTCAATGTCATCAGGATTAAGGAAGTCAGTAGATCCTACCGGAACTCCATCCACAATGTAAAGAGGCTCGTTACCACCGAAGGCACCGAAACCACGTACACGGACAATTGAAGAAGTACCCGGCTGACCGTTGGTAATGATGGTAAGACCAGAAACTCTTCCTTGAAGACCCTGCTCTACGTTACCAGTTGGAATAATAGTCAAATCCTTGGGACTTACAGTAGCAATCGCACCTGTGGTCTCTCTTCTGCTGTCAATGGTATAACCTGTAACAACTAATTCTGTCAGGGTTCTTTCATCCGGAGCCAATTTAACGTCAACAACACTTCGAGGGCCTACAGCCTGCTCAAGTGTCGTATAACCTATAAAAGAGAAAACCAGAACTGCCTGATCATTTGGTACACTGAGGGAGAATTTTCCATCAATGTCTGTGGCGGTACCCGTAGTTGTCCCTTTAACAAGGATCGATACACCAGGAAGTCCCACATCGTACTCGTCGAGCACTGTACCAGTTACGGTTCGTTGCGCAAAGGCAGCCGCACTGGTGAGAGCTAAGAGCATCAGAAATACACTTAGGCTTTTGTAAACATTTTTCATAATCATAGATAGATTGGGTAACAAGATTGATTTAAAAACTTGTCGTTTAATTGTTAATGCAATCGTTTGCGAGAATGCTCAAAAATAATTGCAATAGTTTAACGTACTGAAATTCAGAACTCTATTGCTATTATACCATGGTACGAGTACCTGCAGAAAGGTAAAAACCTATAGGTTTGAGGGAAGGGAGACAGTTAGGTAAAATGGGGCATAGGCTAGAATATTGGGTTTTATTGTTGTAGATAAGGCTCAATGTTAAAGATTCTTAAACAAATTTCAAATTCTGAACCGTAAATAAAATTTGGTTGGACCTATTTTTTTTTAAGAATTCTTTCCAAAAAAGATTTTTAACAAGTTCAAAATAATGGAAAAATCAATTTTCCAAAAATTGAAACTCGGTAAAGTTCAATTCAATTAGTAAAAACCGATTTTTAATTGAAGAAATCATGAACAGAATATTAATTCTCCTGCCCTTTTGATTTGAATATTTCGAAAAAATCTTTTTTCTGTCTTAATTCCTCAAATACCGGATCAATCAAGGCTTTTTGATAAATCTGTTCGCTCGATTCGATTGCCTTTTGAAGTTGGATCAGTGCTACCTCATCCTGTCCGCTCAATGCTGCCACCAAGGCAAGTCCATAGTAGCCATATCCATAGTTTCTTCCGGCCATCACAGATTCTTCAAATGATAAACTGGCATTTGCATAGTCTTTGGCTAAAAAATAGGCCAGCCCTTTATTAAAAAGGTTTCCTGGTTCTGAAAAAAGATAATCAAATCTGAGAATTGCAAGTTTGTAATCTCCTCGCATAATATCCAAGGCACCTCTCAAACTTTCATTATACTTCAGGAATTCCGGGTTTCTGGTCAATCCCGATGCCGCAGAAAGCTTTGTATATGCTTCCCATGTTTTCCCCTGGAAAATTAGAATTTGACCCTGATTATGGAGGACATATGGATTGGTTTCAATCTTTAATGCTTGTTCAAGCAATCGATAAGCATCAATCCAAAGTCTCGATTTCACCGAATCCTCTAATGTCCTTTGCGCTTGTCGCATTTTGACCACTGCCAGATTGTTATAAGGTAATGCTGATCTGAAAAGCTCTGTCATTTTACTATAAATCTCAGCTTTATCTTCCAATCTGGGAGATGTCTCACCCGCAATTGCCCAGTCTAACTGGTCCAACGTATTGTAGTTGCCCTCTTTCTGCCTTAAGGCTTCCTTCAAACTCGCTGACTGTTCCTGGTCAAGTCCCGAAACAGGTTTAGCTAAAATCTCTACTTTTGTTGCACGAAGTTTTGGAAACAACTCGCGTGAAACCTGATCAAACCCAGGTATTTTTTTCAACTGCTGACTTTGGGTAGGATAATCTGTTCCATTCAGCAAAATGGAATAATACTGATCCTTGCGCTGGGTTGAAATTTTCTCATAATCTCTTAACAGGAGACGGAAATCAAACCAATCATTCCACCTTGATTTGATGTCCATTAAACTGTCTCTGAAAACTATCCCATCAGCTTTTAATCTTTTCTGGATCACCACAGATCTGTCCATCCCCAATTTGCTGCTTTTTCCTTCAGAGACCTCCGGCGATTGAATTCCTGTTATTTTAAATGACACAATCGAAGGGTTTTCTGTAATAAAGGTCTTCAGCTCAGTGAGGGACTTTTGATTGGCACCATTCAATTTCAGGGATGAAGAACCCGGATCGAAGCGGAACAAAAATTCACCGGCTGTCAAAATATTCTCCGTTATTATTCCGGTGGGGATGTACAACCCTACTTGGGGAATTGGTTCATCCGCATTTACAACTCCGACTTTGGCGAGCAAAGGGGTAGTAATAACTCCTTTTGCAAGAATTTTTATTTCATTCGGTACATCCGACTTCTTTTTACCATGAAAGAACTGAGCCTCTAAAAATGCCCCTTCCATCCAGGGAGAATATGGCAGGTTGTACCCCTTTTCATACTCATAATGGGAAACAGTCTTTCGCAATTCAACTTCCCCTAAATCCAGCATTTGATCAGAAGACTTTATACTTATTTTGAGTTGTGGATTTCGGGGATTTATTGCCGACTCAATAGGAATGGTACCTTTGACTGAAAATCGAATCGAATCTCTGAAAAACTCCAACTTGGCTGGGCTGACCTTTGCGTCTTCTAAAAAATCACTTTCGGGCACTATTATTGAAACCTCTGACCAAATAAAGATCAGAAATGGAAACAAAAGGAAGATTTTTGTAAACAAACCGGTATTCATTCTGATTTATAATTTGTTGAATCAATTTTCATAATTTTGTCCTTACTAAACCACCACTATCCATGCAAAAGCTAAAATTATTTTTTGAAGAAAGAGCATTTGGGGTTTGCTACCGTTTGGGAGAGAAACTAAACTTCCCCATTGATAGCATCAGGCTTTTCTTTATTTATGCTTCTTTCATCACGATGGGATCTCCTGTAATTATTTATGTATCTATGGCGATGATGATGAAAATCCGGAAATACTTCAGAAAGATGAACAATCCTGTTCTTTTCGATTAAAGGTCTGAGTAGATTTTTCTCCCTAACATATAATAGTTCCAAAAAATAAATCCGGACTTACTTTGAGATGGGATCGAAGTAATTGCTGAATCCTCCGGAATAAATTTTTCAATCAATTTCCTGGTTTTAAAAAAGTCAACGTAGCCTGATAAAATAGCTTTGGCTAAATCCTTTTTACCGATGAGTAAATAAGAAAAAATAGCGGCCGTTTCTAAGATAGCCTTGAAGAGAAATAAAAAGAGAAACTTAACCGGACTCTCAAGTTTATAAAGCATGTATAGGCTGTTTCGAATGTTCAGGTGTAATTTCCTCGGGCTGGATCTGTCCAAAGTCGCTCCTCCTAAATGAAAGACAGAAGCTTTTCCAAGGTATCCGATTTTCCAGCCTGACCGGCGCATTCTCCAGCACAAATCAATTTCCTCCATATGTGCGAAAAAGTGAGCGTCAAATCCTCCCAATTGGTGAAAGTGGTGAGCATTCACAACGAAGCATGCTCCCGAGGCCCAATCCACTTGAATAGCATCATCGTACTGACCCAGATCAGTTTCTATCGTATCCCAAATCCTTCCACGGCAATATGGATATCCAAAGGAATCCAGAAATCCTCCGCCTGCTCCGGCATAATCGAATTTAGTTTTGTCTTGCCAGGAGAGGATCTTTGGTTGTATCGCTGAATATTCTGGATTTTGCCTGATCCAGGAAATCAAATCCTTATCCCAATCCTCAGTGACTTCCACATCGGAATTAAGCAGGATATAATATTCGTGTTGATCTCTCAATTGCTCAAGGCCCCAATTGTAACCTCCTGCATATCCGAAATTTTCAGTTAGCCGGATAATCCTCACTTGTGGGTAATTTTTCTCCAAAAAATCTACGGAGGAATCGGTACTCGCATTATCAATAACTATAACCTCATACTTACTCAAAGAAAAAACTGAGGGAAAAAATGTTTTGAGCATCTTTTCCCCATTGAAATTAAGTATGACTATAGCACAGGGTTTCATCCGAAAAGTCCTCCCAAATCCATTCCGGGAATATTGGGCATCATACCTTCAGTAGCAGACTTCATTTCTGCTTTGATTTTCACCTCGATTGCAGCCATGGAAATATTGGTAGCAGCCACAATCAGGTCGCTCAGCATCTCTCTGTCTCCAGGAGTCATCAGCGATTCGTCGATATCAATCTTCAGGACTTTGCGCTCACCATTCACCTTGACTTTAACCAAACCTGCTCCTGATTCTCCCTCGGCAGTAAGATGAACCATTCTTGCCTGCACTTCTTTAATTTTTGCCTGGGCCTCTTTTACCTTGCCCATCATTCCCATTAGATCAAACATATTTTTTAATTAAAAGTCCTGACAAATATAAAGTAATAAACCAGTGACGTTACTCTTATAGTACTTTAGAAAAAAACCACGAATCTCACCGATCACGGAATAATATTTCAACCTATCACCCAAGTAAACTCCATTCTTCTATTTTTCGTAAATTCTGCAAAACAATCAACCCACAATTTGCTAAGCCATGATTACTGTTGAAACCATAGAAAAAGAGAATATCCCAAGTTTGAATTTCTCAAAAAGGGAAGTCCTGACCGATCCGGACGAAAGACTAAAAAGGCTGAATGACCTATTCCGATCCCAATCCCTCGGCAATCTCCATCAATCCAAAGTGAAACTCACTTTTGAAGCAGCTGACCACCACGTTTATCAGGTGGATACTACTATTTGGGCCGTCGGCAATGCCTTTGTATCACTTAAAGGTGGAGTAAATATTCCTATCCATTCCATCTTTAAAATAGACTGATTTACTTTAGTTTAATAATCAATTCATCCAAAGAAAAGGACTCCTGGACTCCGGATTCAAGGTTTTTCAATGCGATAACAGAATTTTCTATCTCCTGATCACCACAGATTCCGACAAATGGGATTCCTTTTTTTGTGGCGTATTCCAATTGCTTTTTCACTTTGGTCAGATCAGGATAAATCTCAGCCTGAATTCCTACCGCTCTCAACTTTGAAAGCAAACCCAGCGCATATCGAAAACCTTTATCATCAAAATGGGTCAGAAGGATTTGGGTACTTTTCAGGCTTTCCGCAGGAAATAATTCCAATTCCTCCAACACATCATACAACCGATCCACTCCAAAAGAAAATCCGACTCCGGAAACTCCCGGTAATCCGAAACCTCCCGTAAGATTATCGTATCTGCCTCCACCGCTGACCGAACCGATCGACACATGATTCACTTTCACTTCGAAAATCGCCCCTGTATAATAGGACAATCCTCTGGCAAGCATAATATCCAACTCCACATGAGAAAGGTCCTCTCCCATTGATTCCAAAATCGTAAAAGCATCTTCGAGCTCTTTTACTCCCTGAAGTCCGGTTTCGCTGCTTCCAAGGAAGTTTTTCAGAAAGGCTAATTTCTCATCCTGATCTGCTTTCAGGTTTACCAGAGGGCTGAGTTTTTCGATGGAACTCAATCCAAAGCCTCGTCCGATCAATTCCTCCTGAACTTTTTCCCATCCGATTTTATCCAGCTTGTCAATTGCTACGCAAAGTGGACCTTCATTTCCTGCTTCGCCGATAGATTCAGCGATTCCGGTCAGAATCTTCCTGTTGTTCAGCTTGATGCTGTAATCCGTCAGATTCAGCTTCTCAAAAACTCTCCGGATCATCAGGATGATTTCTGCTTCGCAAACCAAACTATCAGTCCCCACCACATCGGCATCACACTGATAAAATTCCCGGTAACGCCCTTTCTGCGGACGATCTGCTCTCCATACCGGCTGAATCTGAAATCTTTTAAATGGAAAAGTCAATTCATTTCGATTCATCACAACGTATCGCGCAAAAGGCACTGTCAGATCGTATCGAAGGCCCTTTTCAGAAACTTTCTTAAGCGTATTTTGATAGCCTGTCGACAAATCATTCATGGTGACATCTTTCAGAAAATCACCGCTGTTCAGGATTTTGAAAAGCAGCTGATCTCCCTCATCACCGTATTTTCCGGTAAGGGTTCTGAGATTTTCCATGGCAGGAGTCTCTATCTGATTGTAGCCAAACAGCTTAAAAGTATCTTTGATCGTCTCCAGGATATAATTTCTTCGGGCCATCTGAACCGGTCCGAAATCCCGGGTTCCTTTGGGAAGGCTTGGCTTTTGCATACTTACTTTTGGGTAATTAAGTCGCAAATTTATTCAAAAAAAGGGAAACGATTCCCGATCATCGAAAACACAGGGAATTAAATTGAGAATTATCTTGGGCAAAAAAGAAATGTTTCCCTACATTTGCGCTTCGTTTCGAAACAAATCATTAAAAGCATACGACCATGGCAGTTACTACTCTGAAGAGAAAATTGAAAAGAAAAAGACTAGGTCAAACAACTCGCGTTATCAAAATCAAACAATTGTCTGCTCAGCCGGTAATTAGAAACGTGGATGTTGAAGAGTTGAAAAAGTCTTTCGCGAAATAATTTCTTATCTCGTAAAAATATTAAGGCGGTCTATTGATCGCCTTTTTTATTTCCCCCTCTTCCCCAATTCAACCACCCGGAGGTTTTTTATCTGACCGATTTCCAGGTCAAAAAGCAACAAGGTTCGCATGATGTGAAATCCCTGCTGTCCGATCGCCCCGGAATTCATATACAGGCAATTCATTTCCTTGTCAAACTCAACCTTGCAGATGTGTGAATGTCCGCAAATAAATAGGTTGGGGCGGCTTTCCCGGATTCTTTGCTTTACTCCCTTTGCATAGCGAGGCGGTGTACCCCCGATATGTGTCATCAGGATTTTAACTCCCTCGCAAGTGAATTCCTGCCACTCAGGATATTCCTGCTGAATTTCCAAATCGTCAATATTTCCAAAAACAGCCCGGATTGTTTTTCCACTCGGCAAAGCTTTCATAACCTCCAGATTGCCAATGTCTCCGGCATGCCAGATCTCATCCACTTCCTGCAGGTAGGTGAGCGTTTTGTGATCAATGTAACTGTGGGAATCAGAAATCAGCGCGATCTTGGTAGACATTTGAAACGAAAGCTTGTAAATTTTCATTTCAATATGGAACTCCAAAAATTCACATCAAACTCTATCACTATGAAATCCAACAAAATCCTTCTCCTGGCCCTATTTGCTTTCTTTGCTTTTACCGGAATTTCCCTTGCCCAGTCCACAGATTCAGCGACGGTGGTTTCGGTGGAGACTTTTGAGAAAATGTCTAAAAAGAAGAAAAAGAAGACCGTAATTTTGGATGTAAGAACACCTGAAGAAGTAGCTGAAGGTCATTTGGCAGGGGCAAAAAACATTGATGTTCAAGGTGAACTTTTCCAGGTAAGCATCGAGCAACTGGATAAGAATAAAACCTACCTGCTTTACTGCAGAAGCGGAAAAAGAACCGCGGTTGCCGGTGCCAAAATGAAGGCCGCAGGATTCAAAAATGTCTATATGATGGACGGGGGGATTACCGCCTGGAAGGAAAAAGGCAAGCCGGTGACAAATGACAAAAATTAAATCAGTCAACCCTTTTTCCGGGGAAATTTTACAAGAGTATAATCTGCTGACCGCATCCGAATTGGAAACTAAACTGGTTTCCGGATCGAGTGCTTTTTCTTTGTGGAAAAATACTGAGTTTGGCCAACGGGCCGAACTTATGAAAAACGCCGCGAATGAACTTCGCGCAAATCGTGAAAAATACGCCCGGATTATTTCCCTGGAAATGGGAAAAATAATCAAAGAATCCAGATCTGAAATAGAGAAATGCGCCTGGGTTTGTGATTTCTATGCGGAAAAAGGTGCAGAATTTTTGAAAGATGAACCCATCGAACTTCCGGATCAAAAACGCGCAAAACTCATCTTTCAGCCTTTGGGAATGATCCTGGCTGTGATGCCTTGGAACTTTCCGTTCTGGCAGGTTTTTCGGTTTGCTGCGCCTACTCTGATGGCCGGAAATACTGGTCTCCTCAAGCATGCCTCCAATGTCCCGCAATGCGCACTGGCTATCGAGGAGATTTTTACAAATGCCGGATTTCCGAATGGCGTTTTCCAAAGTCTACTGATTGATTCAAACACGACTGTTAAGCTGATCGAAGACGACCGGATCAAAGCCGTGACACTTACCGGTAGTGAAAAAGCAGGAGCCGCTGTTGCTTCAGCTGCCGGAAATCAGATCAAAAAATCCCTTTTAGAATTGGGAGGAAGTGATCCATTCATCGTATTGAAAGATGCAGACATCGCAAAAGCGGCAGAAATTGCTGTCAAATCCAGAATGCTCAACTTTGGTCAGAGTTGCATTGCAGCCAAGCGATTCATCATTGAGGAACCTGTTTATGAGCAATTCCTGACTCTTTTCTGCGAAAACTTAAGCAAGTTGAAATCAGGAAATCAATTGGATGAAAACTCAGATTTTGCCTGCATGGCTCGACCGGATTTGGCAAAAGAACTTTTTGAGCAGGTTGAAAAGTCTGTAAAAGCCGGCGCAAAGCTCGTCATGGGCGGAGAAAAACCTGCGGAAAACAGGGCTCAATTTTCCCCGACAGTTTTGACCAATATTCCTCCAAATGCACCCGCATATTCCGAAGAACTCTTCGGTCCGGTGGCTTCCATTTTCAAAGTTTCATCTGAGGATGAGGCGATTGCCCTGGCAAACGATTCACAATTTGGACTGGCTTCCTCGCTTTGGACAGAAGACAAAACTAAGGCTGAAAAGATTGCTTCAAGAATAGAAAGCGGTGCCGTTTTCATCAATTCTATGGTTGCCTCTCATCCTTACCTTCCCTTTGGAGGAATTAAGAAATCCGGCTATGGAAGAGAACTTGGCAGAAACGGAATAGTAGAATTTGTCAATACCAAAACTGTCTACCTTGGCTAAATGAAACCGGACAAAACCGCGGTTATTTTTGCTTTTGGCCGAATCCTTTCTATTTTTACGAGCCAAAATTTTGTTTTGAAACAATGAGAGAAATACAGTTTCGTGAGGCCTTGAGAGAGGCGATGTCCGAAGAGATGAGACGCGACAAAAGCGTCTTTTTGATGGGCGAAGAAGTAGCTGAGTACCATGGGGCTTATAAAGTATCTCAAGGGATGCTGGAAGAGTTCGGCCCTGATCGAGTGATTGATACACCAATCGCAGAGCTTGGATTCGCAGGTTTGGGAGTTGGTGCAGCAATGAACGGCTTGAAACCTATCATTGAGTTCATGACTTTCAACTTTTCTTTGGTTGCGATAGATCAGATCATTAACTCTGCAGCCAAGATGCTTGCCATGTCAGGCGGTGCTTATAGCGTTCCGATTGTATTCAGAGGACCAACCGGTAGTGCCGGACAGCTTGGTGCCACTCACTCATCCAACTTTGAGAATTGGTTTGCCAATACCCCTGGTTTGAAAGTAATCGTTCCTTCTAATCCATACGATGCCAAAGGCCTGATGAAAGCCGCTATCCGTGATCCGGATCCTGTGATTTTCATGGAATCTGAGGTGATGTACAGCGACAAAGGGGAAGTACCTGAAGGAGAATACCTTCTTCCGATTGGCGTTGCAGATATTAAGAGAAAAGGAAAAGATGTCACGGTAATTTCCTTTGGAAAAATGATGAAAGTGGCTTTGGAAGCTGCTGAAGAAATGGCAAAAGAAGGTATTGAGTGCGAGGTAATAGATCTGAGAACTGTGCGACCTATCGATTACGCAACTTGCCTGGAATCTGTAAAGAAAACTAACAGGGTTGTCATCGTAGAAGAAGCAAATCCGATTGCCGGGATTTCCTCCGAACTTACTTATCACTTCCAGAGATATGCGTTTGATTACCTTGATGCTCCCGTGATCCGGGTAAATTCAATGGATATTCCGTTGAGTTATTCTCCTGCATACATCGACGTAACGCTGCCTAATGTAAAAAGAACTGTAGAAGCTATTAAAACTGTCACTTACAAAAAATAGACTTGAGCAGAAAACCATAAAAAAGCCCGACCACTCACATGGTCGGGTTTTCTTTTTTAAACCCATTCGGGTTATTAGACCAGATCCGATTAAAATGGTTTAGTCGACAAAACTTTTAATTCCATTTAACTTAAGAATAGGATTCATCCTTATTAGACGGGTTTCTTCTCTTCCGATATTTCCCGGATAATTATTAATAGAAAAAGCCCGACCACTTCGCAGCCGGGTTTTCTTATCTAAACCCATTCAAATATTTTATACTCCTGATCACCAAAAATGGATTATCAAAACTATTTTTTTAAGAAAAATCATGATTTGAGTTCTTCTTCGAGCCAGATTTACTCTCTGTCGAGTTTGGCTTGGATTTTACCCTTAAAAAAGCCCGACCACTTAGTAGCCGGGTTTTTTCTTGTTACCCAATCATCAATCTTCCAATTTTTAGACTTAGGGTAGCCAAGAAGGTTTTCCCATGATCTTATATTTATTGTGAGAAAAAAGCCCCGACCTTCTAATTATTCCGGTTCAGGGCTTTCTTCAGCTTTAACTTCTTTTAGTTAGGACGGTTGTTTTGAGCGTTGTTCTCATCTCCTCCACCTTTCAAGTCATCATTGTTGACAGCCTTCTTTCTTCTTGGTCCGCCCTGATCCATGCTCAGTTTACCGATTCTGTAGCTGAAGTTCACTTTGAAATTCATGTTACGGATGGCATTGGTGCTGTTCTGAGTGATAGTAGGAGTGATAGTTTCGTTTCTGATGATGAACTCCTTTGCAAGGAAGTTTTCAGCTCCGAATCCAATACTTCCTCTTTTCTCTTTGAATTGCTTGTTCAGACTTAATCCGTACGCTGCAAAACCTCCTGAAGTACCCTGAAGCTGAACCTGATTGCCACGGGCAAAGGTGAACAGCTGTGCTTGCCAGTTTTTAGGAAGAGTGTAGTTACCCATTAATCTTCCGCTTACTACAAAGCCTTCGTTTGATGCTGCAAACATTGGATCAGTCAAGTTATTATCAAGCATAGCGTAGTAGGTATCAATACCTCCATTCAATGAGAATTTGTTATTGATATTTACGTTTGCAAACATGCTCATACCTACAGCCTGCTCTTGTCCGATGTTTTCATATGTTGTTGAGATCACACCTCCTGCAAGTACATTCCTTACTGACTGGATAGATCCGGTTGTATTTCGGAAGAAACCTGTAAAGTTCAGCGTAGTACCTTTGATGAAAGTGCTATAGCCCAACTCATAGTTATCAGTCAATTCAGGATCCAAAAGTGGATTACCCTGAGAAATCTGAAGCGGATTAGAAGCCTCCACATTTGGATTCAGGAATCTAAGAGACGGGCGCTGAATTCTTCTGTTGTATGCAGCCTTGATCATGTTGCCATTCGCAAGCTTTCTGCTCAAGTTCAAGCTTGGTACCAATGTTCCGTAAGAAGGAATCTCTGCAGTCAATTCGGTTTTGAAATCGGCATTGATTGTAGTGTATTCGTATCTCACTCCCGGCTTCAACGTATAGTTTTTCAGGAATGTCAAGGTATATGACAAGTAACCAGCAGTCACATTCTGATCATAGCTAAACTCATTGCTCAAAGAAGGGTCAGTATTGACTACATATTCTCCGTCTGCTCCGTCTGCCTGAAAGTATGCGAAGTCAGAGAATGCTTTTCTCAGTATGTTTTTTGCTCCGTATTCAAGTATCTGATTGCCATCTGGGCCCATTGGAGTTACGAAGTCAAGCTGAACAGTGAATTCTTCATTCTTGCTTGGGTTATCGTTTTTCAACCTGGAATCTATGGTAGTGAAATCATCTTCAAACAAGGTATTGATGAATGAATTCTCTCTATTATTCAAGCTGTAAAGCGTGAGGAAACTGATTTCCTTTCCTTTTTTCTCAAAAGTTTTAGTATAGTTTAAACTCACATCCACTGAGTTAGACTGATCTTTAGTATCAGTTTCACGAAGTGCAGATCTTACCAATTCTCCGTCCAAATAGTTTTGCGTAAGGAAATTGTTTTGAGCATTTTTTGAATTTCGGATACCGAAATTGACAGCACCGGTCAGGAAGTTATATTGGTTGATAGAATAATCTACTCCGAAATTATATCTTCCGAAAAGGTCATTTCTTTCTGTTTCAGCAGACTGGATGACATTAGAAATCAGACCGGAAGGATTTGTTACCAATTGATTGTTTTCAAACTCACCCAGGATATTGTAACCTGATCTTCCGAATCCACCCAGCGTGAATCCTAACTTTCCTTTTCTTGCGGAACCATTCAATCCAAAGTTCGAACCTCTCAATCCAACTCCGCTATTGATACTCAGGGTCATTCCCTGTAGGTTATTCTTTTTAGTCACAATGTTGATTACTCCGGAAGTACCTTCAGCATCAAATCTTGCAGATGGAGAAGTGATTACTTCTACCGCTTTGATTTCGTCAGCAGGAATTTGTCTGAGTGCATCAGCAATACTACTTGCAGCAATTGCCGAAGGTCTGTTATCGATCAAAACAAGGATATTACCACTTCCTCTCATGGAAACATTTCCTTCCATATCGACAGAAAGCATTGGCACTCTTCTCAACACGTCTGTAGCATCACCACCCGCCGTTGTTTTATCATTTTCAGCTTTGTAGATAGTTCTGTCTACTCGCTCTTCGATCAGATCACGCTGGCCCTGAACGGTTATTTCTTCGAGAGCAAGGCCCTCATCATTCATCAATATTTCGCCAAGGTCAAAATCACCATTTACTGAAGTGATATTGATACCTGTTTTTGAGTAGGTTTCAAATCCCAGGAAAGATATTTTCAATTCATATTCTCCCGGCTCAAATCCTACTATATAAAACTGACCATCTCCGTCAGCTACTGCACCGGCTACGTTGGTATCAGTTCCTGCCTTATAAAGTGCTGCAGTAGCATAGGCTACCGGTTCTCCGTTTTTTGAATCTTTGGCCACACCAATGATTCTTGCGGGTGTTTCTTGATTCGCATTCTGCTGAGCAAAAACATTTGCTGAGCCTAGAAGCGTAAAAAACAAGATGAGACTGAGTAATTTTTTCATGTTAGTTTTTCAAATGTTGGGCTGTTTCCCAATTGATACCCCAAAAAACGAGGTAATGTTTTGCATAATTTGATCAAATAGACCATCCTCGGGTATTAATCGACAAACCCTTCCTTTCACCTGATAAACTTCCTCAAATATCCGGCAAACGGGTTTATCTGCTCTATGAGTGCTTTTGAAGGTAGAATTAGCCTATTGGCAGATTAGATTTGAGTTACAATACTTCTTTTGCTTAGTTTGGACATTGAATATCAGGCCTATGGTTTCCTTAAGTCCAAACAAACGAGTTTCTGTCATCGCCCATATTCTGGGTTGGTCTATGCTCAGTACGGTTTTACTACTCCTTTCCCCCCTTTCCTGGAGGATAGATATACCGGATGAATTCTGGTGGAGACAAATCTTCCTGGGTATCCTACTGATGGGAGTATTCTATACGAATATGTTTTTGTTGGTTCCCAAATTCCTGCTCAAAGACAAAGCCTATACCTACTTTCTCATCATATTAACAGGAGCAGTAGTCTATATTATATTAATAATCAACTTCGAAAACCTCATAAACCTACCGGAACTCATTCATAAGGCTTTCAATCCTGACAAGCCTTATGTTCCTTCAGGAAGAAGATTGTCATCTGACATTACCCATTTGATGTTTTATTTGCTTACGATCGGAATCAGTACTTCAGTGGCCTCTGTTCA
The DNA here is from genome assembly GCA_029945945.1 of Algoriphagus sp. Lineage (GTDB taxonomy): Bacteria > Bacteroidota > Bacteroidia > Cytophagales > Cyclobacteriaceae > Algoriphagus. The sequence goes on from JAQSDM010000013.1 coordinate 163,444, forward strand.
GAAATGGCAAAAGGATGAAACCCTCCGAAGAGAACTTGACCGACAGCGAATCAATACGGAACTCTCTTTTTTGAAAGCCCAAATCAACCCTCATTTCTTCTTCAATACCTTGAATAACATTTATTCACTGACAAATATTGATGTGAAAAAGGCGCAGGAAGCTCTTTTGAAACTATCCAGAATGATGCGATATGTGCTTTACGAAAATCAAAAAGACCAAACTCTGCTGAGCAAAGAAGTGAACTTCATCAAGGATTACATCGAACTGATGAAAATGCGTCTTTCAGAAAAAGTAAAACTCGATATCCAGATTGATGATCTCAAAGAAGATCTGGTCATCGCTCCGATGTTGCTTTTGCCTTTCCTTGAAAATTCATTTAAACACGGAATCAGCTCTCAGCACGAAAGCATCATCAAGATCAAACTGGAAGTGATGGGTGATACCCTGTTTTTCGAGACCAAAAACCATGTCTTCCCGATCAATCCGGACAGCCCCGAAGCCAAAGAAAATGGGATCGGACTGGTCAATACACAGCGAAGACTGACCTTGATCTATCCGGATAAACACCGACTAAAATTTGGTAAAGACGAAACCAATCAGGAGTATTGGGTAAATCTTACCATCAACCTGGCATGATACTCAACTGTGTAGCGATCGATGACGAACCTCTTGCGCTGGAGCTCGTCAGCAAGTTTATAAGCCAAACCTCCTTTCTGAAGCTGGTCGGGCGATTTTCCAATGCAATCGAGGCACTGAGTTTTATCAATCAGAATGAAGTTCAACTGGTATTCCTGGACATTCAGATGCCGGATCTATCCGGGATGGAACTGGCAAGAGTGCTCGATGGCAAGAAAAATGCTGAGAACACCCGAATTATTTTTGCAACTGCATACCATCAATTCGCCATCGAAGGATACAAGGTCGAAGCGCTGGATTACCTGCTAAAACCTTACAGCTACGAGGAGTTCCTGAATGCTGCTACCAAAGCGTATCAGTATTTTGAGCGGATCTCATCTGCTCCAGCTTCTGCTACACCTGTAACCAATGGGTCTGAAGCGCCGGCCCAAGATTATATTTTTCTGAAAGTTGAATACAACCTTGTCAAAGTGATGCTGAAAGATATCGCTTTCGTAGAAGCTTACAAGGATTATGTGAAAGTGCATTTGCTATCAAAGCCACATCCGCTTTTATCGCTGACCAGTTTGAAAAACATGGAAGAAATGCTTCCGAAAAATCAATTTATGCGGGTTCACAGATCGTTTATCATCGCTCTGAACCACATTGATTCCATTTCAAAAAACGTCATCCAAATTGGCAACCATAGTATAGCTGTTGGAGAAAACTACAAGGATGTTTTCCAAGATTTTTTGGGGAAATGGGTGAAATAGACACTGTATTAATGTTTTTCTGCCAGTAGGCGAATTTTCGTGAATTAGCGGGTTGGAAGACCGATGACCAAAGACCGAAGAAATTCAAAATCAAGCGTTTGTTTGAATTTTAAATTGCTTAAATAAACCAGCGGCAAGATGTCGGTTTCATAATCCTGACTGGGTTGTAGGTCTTAAAGGACACCAATTTGAAAAATCTCTTTGATGACGTGAGTGTCTCCACTCAAACCTTTTTATCAAAAGACTCTCATTAAATTGTTCGCATGAAACTCAAAAAACCAGCCATGGACTATGGTCTATAACCTATGGACTAATAAATTTACCCCATGACTGAAGACCAACAAAAATTCATGCGGATTGCCATCGCTCTTGCCAATACAGGCATGGAAGCAGGCAATGGAGGGCCTTTTGGCTGTGTGATCGTAAAAGAGGGAAAAGTAATCGGGCAAGGCTCGAATATGGTCCTAAATACCAATGATCCTACCGCACATGCTGAAGTAGTCGCCATCCGTGATTCCTGCAAGAATCTGAATAATTTCCAACTCGAAGGATGCGAAGTTTATACTTCCTGCGAACCTTGCCCCATGTGTCTGGGAGCAATTTTTTGGGCCAGACCTGCGAGAGTTTTTTATGCCTGCACCAAGGAAGATGCTGCAGATGCAGGATTTGATGATGATTTCATCTACCAGGAAATCAAGTTGAAACCGGCTGAAAGAGCAATTCCGATGTTCCCGCTGCTCCGCGAAGAATCTTTGAAGGCATTCGAGATTTGGAAAGAAAAGGGAGATAAGACGTTGTATTGATTGGTTCTTTCCAGAGATTTTTTTTAAATCAAGTGGACATTCAAATGCAATCTGAAGGTGAATTCTGTTCTAATTTTCGTTCCGTAGGAACGTCTGGTTGGTAATAAAAGAGATCGCGATTGTTTTGGTAGGTTCCATATGAACGTCTGGTTGGTAAAATAAAATCCGGACCAATTTATCGTTCCGTAGGAACGTCTGGCTGGTAGAAAAAAACAGTCGAGATTGCTTTGGTTCGTTCCATGGGAACGATTGGTAAAAGATTAATTATTAGTAGATTAGGTTTGCATCAACCATTTTTTCACCATGCCCAACACCTACACTCAGATCCACATCCACCTCATTTTTGCCGTAAAATTTCGAAAAGCTTTGATTCATTCGGAATTAAAGGAACGCCTCCATCAATATTTGACTGGAATGATCCAGAATAATGATCACAAAATGCTCCAAATCAATAGCATGCCTGACCATATTCACATGCTTATTGGTTTGAGACCTGTCCAATCCTTGTCATCCCTGGTTCAAAATATTAAAAATGAAAGCTCCAAATGGATAAATACAAACCAGTTATGCGATTCCAGATTTCAATGGCAGAATGGCTTTGGTGCGTTTTCCTATTCAAAAAGCCAAATAAACAATGTCATAAAGTATATCCAAAATCAGGAACAGCATCATTTAAAAAAGACTTTCTTAGAAGAGTACGTTTCTTTTCTGGAAGCATTTGAGATCGATTGGGATGAAAAATACATTTTTAAGGAATTGATCTGAGATGTTCACCAAGCGTTCCGATGGAACGCTTAAATCAAAAAAAATCTGCAAGATTACCAACCAATCGTTCCTACGGAACGAATAAAATATTTACCCTAAGCCAAGCAATTCCTGAAAACGCAAAAACCCGATCATCTCTGACCGGGTTTTTCTATTTCTAATTAAGCGAAATCATAAATCTCAAATCCAAAATCATAAATCCCTTTACCTCTTTCCTAATCCGGGAAGCATCTTGCCCATGGCTTGTTTTGCCCCTCCCATCTTATTCATCTGCTTCATCATCTTGCGCATATCGTCGAATTGCTTCATCAGGTTATTCACTTCGGTGATATTTCTACCCGAACCCGATGCGATTCTTTTTCTGCGATTGCCATCCAAAATATCCGGATTCTGACGCTCTTTCGGAGTCATACTTTTGATGATCGCTTCGATTGGTTTGAATGAATCATCGTCGATATCAAGACCCTTCATGGCTTTGCCCATTCCCGGAATCATTCCCATCAGATCCTTGATATTACCCATCTTTTTCACCTGCTCGAGCTGCGAAAGGAAATCGTCAAAGTTGAAGTTATTTGTTCTTATTTTGGCATTGATTCGCTTGGCTTCGTCCTCGTCAAAAGACTGCTGAGCACGCTCCACTAGGGAAATCACGTCACCCATGCCAAGGATTCTCTGAGCCATACGATCCGGGTGGAATACATCCAGATTCTCCATTTTCTCCCCTGTGGAGATAAACTTGATCGGTTTGTTGACTACATGACGAATCGAAATCGCTGCACCACCCCGGGTATCTCCATCCAGTTTGGTCAGGA
>JAQSDM010000013.1:167222-541215 GCA_029945945.1 Algoriphagus sp.
CTCGTCAAAGGTTTTCGCAGTATTTACCGCATCCTGACCGGTCATCGAATCCACCACAAAAAGTGTTTCAGAAGGATTCAGGGCTTTTTTCAGCTCCTCGATTTCCTTCATCATCTGCTCATCTACAGCAAGACGACCTGCGGTATCGACGATTACCGTCTTTTTGCCGGTCTTCTTTGCATAGGCAATCGCATTCTGCGCGATTTGCAACGCATTTTTATTTTCAGGTTCCGCATAAACCTCCACGCCTACCTGCTCGCCCAATACTTTCAACTGGTCAATCGCAGCCGGTCTGTAGATATCGCAAGCCACCAACAAAACCTGACGTCCCTGACGCTTCAGCAAGCTGGCAAGCTTTCCTGAGAACGTCGTTTTACCCGAACCCTGCAAACCTGCAATCAGGATAATGGCAGGATCACCGCTAAGCGTAATATCAACTTTTTCACCGCCCATGAGCTTGGTAAGCTCTTCCTGGGTGATTTTCACAAGCAATTGACCCGGAGAAACTGAGATCAAAACATCTCTTCCAAGCGCTTGCTCTCGGATGGTATCGGTTACTTCTTTTGCAACTTTATAGTTTACGTCGGCGTCGATCAGGGCTCTTCTGATTTCCTTGACGGTCGATGCGACGTTGATTTCGGTGATTTTTCCGGTTCCTTTAAGGGTTTTAAAGGCCCTATCCAGCTTTAGACTAAGATTATCAAACATTCCTTTTAATGGCTATTTCCTGCAAAAGTAATGATTTTCATCAGGGATAGAAAGTTGAATTTTGTCTATTTGGAACTTGGTGAATAAGTCCTGGACCTTGAAAATATTGACTTACCCGACAAAGTCAGGCCTTTGTTTATAATTCAATTCTTTTTCGCGGTTTTTTCTGTCGTCACTTTTTGAAGGCAAAAAGTAACCCAAAACCTTAATGCCTGGCTATTTACTTCAAATAGGCAGAGTTTGGTAAGGAAAGAAACATCCACGGCTATTTGATTTTAAAACATTGATCAACCTAAAAATGGGTGGATTTCCCTCATTTCACTTCGGGAACTAACCCATTTTCTTAACGGTTCGATCTGCTGTTTGAAAACCGTAAATGGCCTAGGGCATTACCTAAACCGAAACTTTTCAACTCACCGAATGCCGCCAACCAAGTCCATCATTTTTTATTTTGAGTGGAAGTTGTGAGCTCTTCCGTTCTTGATTTCGGAAGCCCAAACATTCCAAATTTCAAATCCGACATCCGAAATCAACTCCACTTGCTCCCTTTATTGGTGATTTCAATTCCAGACATAAATAGGAATCAAAGGGGGAGTTGCCTCCTTCTCTACTCTTGTCTCTTGTCTCTTGCTTCCGGGATCCTATCTCCTATCTCTTTCTCTCTAATCTCTTATCTCCAATCCTAATAACCCTCTCTTCATGGCGTTTGGGTTAAAATCCCTAATTTGCACCCGCATATTTTATCCCAAAGAAAATCCCATTTCATGCAGTTGAATTTCCAAAAAGATCTGCTCCCTCATTTGCTGGGAATCGCCATTTTCTACGCTATCGTCGTTTTTTACTTTTCACCGCTGGTTTTTGACAATCAGGTCATCATGCAAGGAGATATTCTCAAATGGGAAGGCCTGGCAAAAGAGGCACTCGACTACCGAAAAGCAACCGGAGAGGAAGCGCTTTGGACCAACAGTGCTTTTGGTGGAATGCCCGCTTACTTCATCAGTCTGGAGTTTGCCGGTGACATCACCAATGCCGTGGTCTCTGTCCTGACTTTGGGACTCCCGCACCCGATCAACGGGCTTTTCTTCGGAATGCTCGCCATGTATGTCCTGCTCCTTACTTATGGAGTCAGACCAGTTTTCGCCATTTTGGGAGGAGTCGCTTATTCCTTCAGCACTTACAATCTCCTGAGTTTAGCCGCCGGGCACAACGCCAAAATCTGGGCAATCTGCCTGATTCCAATCATTTTGACGGGGATTCATCTGGCTTTCGAGCGAAAAAGAATTCTCGGAGCCGGCCTGCTCGCGCTCGGTTTATTACTCCAACTGAAATTCAACCACCTCCAGATAACCTATTACACGCTCATCATTTCGGTGATTTACGTGGGAGTGAGATTGATTTTTGACTGGAAAAAAGACGGCATCAGCCAAATCTCCAAAACTATTGGTTTCCTGGTTCTGGGTGCGATTCTGGCTGTCGGAGGAAATATCGGAAGGCTTGCCACATCCCTTGAATACAGCCCATTCTCTACCCGCGGAAATTCAACGCTCGAATCTGCAGCCGCTGGTTTGGACAAGGATTATGCTTTCAGCTGGTCCAACGGAAAACTCGAAACACTCACGCTGCTTGTGCCGAATTTCTACGGCGGAGGCAGTCAAACACCACTTTTTGAAAATTCAGCCTCCGAGCAAGCCCTTAGAAAACAGGGGCTCGATGCCGGACAAATCACCGGTTTCATACAAGGAGCACCCACTTACTGGGGAGATCAGCCCTTCACCGGAGGACCTATTTACGGAGGAGTGATCCTGGTTTTCCTGGCGATTTTGGGGATTTGGGCTGCGCCAAAAGAAAGCCTGATCACCTTCGGATCGATCATCGTGCTATCGATTTTACTTTCCTGGGGTAAAAACCTCTCCTGGTTCAATTACCTCCTCTTCGATATTTTGCCGGGTTACAATAAGTTCCGGGCAGTTTCCATGGCATTGGGAATGACGCTTTTCGCAATTCCGGTGTTAGGAATCATAGCGTTGGAGCGATTGGTTCGGATCAAAGAAATGAAGCCTCTCTTGATCGCAGGAGCGGTTACCGGAGGTCTTTTGGTTGTGCTTGCACTCGGTGCGGGGATGTTCAGATTCGACGGTGCAGGAGATGCCAGTTTCCCGGATTGGCTGGTCGATTCGCTAAAGCAAGACCGAAAATCCATGCTTCAAGCCTCTGCCTGGAGAAGCTTCGGTTTCGTAGCTGCAGCTTTCGTGTTGCTTTATTTTGCAGTGAAGGAAAAAATCTCCGATCTGATTCTGGGTTTGGGACTTCTTGCTTTGGTCACCATCGATATCTGGACAGTGAACCGCCAGTACCTGAACAAAAGCTCTTTCCAGAAAAGTCCTTCGGCTACCTATTTCGCAGAATCTCCCGCCGACAAAAAGATCGCTCAGGACAAAGGCTATTACCGCGTTCTTGACCTGACAGAATCCCTCACTCAATCGGGCAGAGCAAACTACCGTTTCCACAGTCTCGGTGGCTATCATGGTGCCAAAATGAGGAGATATCAGGATTTGCTGGACAACCGGCTTTCCTTCGAGCTCAATGATTTTGTCACTAAAGCTCAGGAGGGAACCTTCAATTTCGAAGGCATTCAGACCATCAACATGATGAATGCTAAATACCTGTTGGCTGGAACGGCTGAAAACACTGTTTTTGAAAATCCTGCTGCAAACGGTGCGGCTTGGGTTCCTTCGGAAATCATTTCTGTCAAGACCAATCAGGAAGAATTGGATAAGCTCGGAGCGATCAACACCAAAACTCAGGCGACCGTAAACACCGGCGAATTCGGTCAGGTCGCTGCCGGTGCCGGCGAAATCCAACTGACTTCCTACGGACCAAACGAGATGAAATACAAAGCCAGTATGAGCAAGGAAGGCTTGGCGGTTTTCTCTGAAATCCACTATCCTAAAGGTTGGATTGCGACGGTAAACGGAACAGAAACCCCGATTCTGCGGGTCAATTACCTGCTTCGGGGATTGAATCTTCCGGCCGGAAATCACGAAATCATCTTTAAATTCTCACCATCCAGCTACACAGCTACCAAAACTCCGATGGTGATCTTCCAATATCTAATCGTCCTTTCCTTAATTGCCGGCGTGTACTTAACCGTAAAAGAAAAAAATGGAAAAGTCTAAGGATCAAGTCGTCAGCTTTTACGATAAGTTTGCCGACAAGCAAGCCAAAACCGGCATCAATTCCAGGCATTTGAGCATTTTGGATAAGGTGAAGGCTGCCGGGTTGAATGCAAACAACAGCATCCTGGAAGTAGGTTGCGGGATAGGAACGGTCAGTCATTTGCTGGCAACTCAGGTGCCGACCGGCGAAGTTTTGGCAGTGGATATCAGTCCGGAAAGCATCGCTAAAGCCGAGATTCTCTGGAAATCGCAAACGAATCTGAAGTTTGAAGTTTCGGACATGTCCGACTTTGATAAGAAGGGGAAGAAATTCGACTTCTTTGTTTTCCCGGATGTATTGGAGCATATTCCCGTGGATCAGCACCAGCGGCTTTTCCGAAATATCGAGAAGCATGCCCACAAGGATTCTGTCATTTTCGTCCACATCCCCGCCCCAAGATATTTGCGGTGGATGATTGAAAATCAGCCGGAAAAACTGCAGGTGATCGACCAACCACTCGACACCGGAGACCTGGTGAAGAGGATCTCCTCCTGTGGATTTTACCTCGAGAAAATGGAGACTTATTCCCTCTTTTTCGAAGAGAAAGACTATCAATATTTCGTGTTCAGAGCCGATAAACCGCTGCTTGAATCCACCCCGAGAAGCAAATGGCAGGTATTGAGAGAGCGGATCAGCATCCGGATCAGACATGGCGTAAGCAAGTAAACCCCCAACCTTTTATACTAATATGAAGATTGCAAAAAAGACAGTCGTGGGCCTCACCTACGAACTCAAAGTAAGCAAAGACGAGGACGAAATCGAATCTGCGCCTTTCAGCGTGGAAATTCGCGATGAAGAAGACCCGTTCTATTTCCTTTTCGGTGAAAGCGGACTTCCTGAGAAATTCGAGAATTTGCTGGCCGGAAAAGAAGAAGGCGAAGATTTTTCATTCACCCTCACAATGGACGAAGCCTATGGTCCGGCAGATGATGAACTGATCGTCAACCTTCCCAAGACCCAGTTTTCAAACGAAAGAGGCTTCTCCGATGAAATGCTGGAAGAAGGCAGTTTCCTTCCGTTGATGGATGAGAACGGCTATCCAATGCAAGCCAAAATCCTCAAGGATCTCGGTGAAGAATTGCTGTTAGACTTCAATCACCCCTTGGTTGGGTTTGACCTGCATTTCGAAGGAAGTATCCTGGAAGTAAGAGAAGCGACCAAGGAAGAGATCAAGCATGGCCATGTGCACGGAGCGCATGGAGCACATGAGTAGTCGGCTATTCCGTCATATCGAACCTGTCTGCTGAAGGCAGGCGCAGTGAGATATCTCATTCTATGAAAAAGTAAACTGTAAACGGTGAGATGTAAGTGGTTGTTTAAAAAGTTGTCCTGCTTCTCCGGAAGCCGGACTTTTTTCTTTTTACCACAAAGCAACAAAAGATCTCTCGCCACGGCGCAAAGTCTCGACGAACCAAAGCTCCCGCAGAGGCGCAAAGGCGCAGTTTGAAGTGTCGAAACGGTTTATTTTTCAAAGCCAACAACTCAACCCCACTACTTACAACTCACTACTAACTTCTTACAAACAAACACCTGATTACCTCCAACCGCTCACTGCTTCAACACCAACACTTTCCCTTCCTCAAAACTCAGATAAACCCGATCACCGGCTTGATATTTTCTCAATGGATCATCGACTTCCCAGAGTTGACCGCTGTTTTTTAACCTGACCTGAAGGGAATTGAAATGAACCAGAAACCTCGAATCCACCACATGCGCCAGGAATTCTCCTTTGGTTCGCAGCTTCACATCTGCCGGACGTACGTAGGAAAACTCCCGATCGGGAATCGCATTGATCGGTGAAAAAAGTCGCGCGATGTAGCGGGTCTTCGGATGCTGACAGAGTTCCTGAGAATTGCCTTTCTGCACCACTTTCCCTTTCTGCAGGATTATGAGATTATCAGTAAGCCGCAGCGCATCGTCGAGATCATGGGTCACAAAGATCACCGTCGTGCCCATTTCGCGAAACAATTCCTTCAGCTCCGTGATCAGTTTATGCTTTTGGATGGTGTCCAAACTGCTGAACGGCTCATCCAACAACAGGATTTCCGGTTCCACACTGAGTGCTTTGGCGATCGCAACTTTCTGCTGCTGTCCTCCGGAAAGCTGTCTCGGCAACCGGTCCCGAAATTCCTTCAACCCCAACAGCCTAAGCAAAGTCTCCACCCGGTTTTTGGCATATTCCTTCTCAAAATGCAGAAGCGTGCGGGAGATGTTTTCCTCCACATTGATATTCGGATAGAGATGAAAATCCTGATGGATCAGCTTGATTTCATTGTAACCGGAAACCAGCTTTTTCTTGGGATTCAGGATCTCGTCCTGACCCAAATGCACCGTCCCGGAGTCCTGCACTTCCAGTCCCGCCATGATTCGCAGCAGCGTACTCTTGCCCGAACCGCTCTCTCCGACGACGGCAAGAAACTGCCCCTTGTCCAGGTTCAGCGAAAAATCATGCAGGGCTTTTTGGGAATCGTAGGATTTGGAGACGTTTTGAATGGAGAAATAGCTCATGGACGGATTTCAGATTGGAGTTTCTTGGGCAGGCTTGCAAAGATGAGTTCGTAGGAGTGATCTGCCAAGTCCATGATCAATTTATCCGGAACATTTCCACTTACGCTGACCGAGTTCCAGAGTTTCTTATTCATATGATATCCGGGCGTGATGCCATCATACTGCTCGCGAAGCTCGATTGCCCGCTCAGGATCACATTTCAGATTGATGTAGTCGAAGGACTCGATATCCAACAGCGAAAAGATCTTCCCTCCCACCCGAAAGCAAAGCGTATTGGCATCAAACGGCGTATCCTCGGTCACCCCGGGCTTGGCAAGACAATGAGAGCGGTAGAATTCTAAGGTCATTTGATTGTGGATTTATGATTTATGATTTCGGATTTGCCGTCCGGGAACGGCCCCGATAGCAACTGAAGGAAATGGATTTGAAAATAGTTAAATCTTTGGGACAAAGAATGACTAATTTTTTATGAATAGTTAGGATTATAACTAGTTCCTCGAGGTATAGATTGGTTGTTCTGCTATTCGAGATTTGAAATCTCGAATAGCAGAACAACAGGATTTAAATCCAAGGAAACTTATAATCCTTCGATGTTCAATAAATGGCAAGAGATCCTCTCCCATCTTTGGGTTCCTTTGTGACCTTTGCGGCCAAAAACTTATAGCCGGAACTTTAGATTGCCACTTGTCGGTTCTTTGCCTATCTTAGACCTACTTATGTTCACCCACTGTAACTATTCCCCCTTTACTTTTTTGATCCCTGTCGGCAACTTTTGCCAGGCAGTTTGGGGGATCGTTGTCGCTCCTAGCAAGGCCTTCATCAGGTAACCCTCCGTTGGGATTTTAGGACGGAGGGCTTTGTCTTCCGGTATTTCCTATTATTTATCCGCTTGCTGACTATTCCTCAGGAAGGGAAAATCCAACATACACACCTGATCATGAGACCAATTATTTCAGAAACTGACTATAACACAATCCATTCCCTGATTATTCATCTCCCTGCCTCCCATCGGACCAAGGAAATTGGCCAACTTCAAACGGAGCTGAATTCTGCCCTCCGCGTGCCGGATGAAAAAATAAGCGAGGACGTCATCCGGCTCAATTCCTATTTCGAAGTGGAGGAAGTGACCTCCGGCAAAATACTCAACCTCTGGCTGGTCATGCCCAAACAGGCAAACATCAGCCTGCAAAAAATCTCCATCCTCAGCCCGTTGGGTGTCGCCCTAATTGGATTCAGAGAAGGGATGCTAATTGATTGGGTTTTGCCCGGCGGACCCAAAAAGCTGAAGATTTTGAAAGTAGTCAACGAAGAACTTTCCGCCAGGTCCTGAACCAACCTCCTATTCACGAACTATGCTAAGCTATGAAATGGACTTACCAAATCCCGAACAAACTAGCCACCGCCCTCATGCTGTTGGGGGTTTTGTTGCTGGTGTTTTTCAATAATTTGAAGGAACGGTCAAACTCCACCAAACTGAAAACTGCCTTTGAGTCGATCTATGAAGACCGGCTGATGGCGGAGAGTTACATTCTCCGCTTTTCTGCCAATCTGCATCAGATTCAGGATTTATTGGAAAATCAATCCGGCCTGCACCGGGCGGAACTGAAAGAGAAACTGACCGAAATAGAAGAACTCAACCTCCTCTATCTGGATACTGAGTTGACTGAAACGGAGGAAGCGCATTTTGTTCACTTCGAAAAACTCACTTGGGATTTGGGCAAAGCACTGAGCGAGGGAAGGCTGGAAACCGCAACTGCAAAAATCCGGGAAGCCCATCAGGACCTGCATATCTTATCCGAAATTCAGGTCTCGGAAGCACAAGTGCTCTTAACTCAAACCCGACGGATATTCAGTGCGGGATCGGCCAGTTCTCAGTTGGAAATAGGTTTGGTCATCGTGATCGCGCTGATGGTTCAGGCAATTCTATTCGCCTCCAAGACTCTTCAGAGTGCCAAATCCGATTCGAACGAAAACCTGAACTGAGTAAAAAATGAAAAGCCTTTGGAGCGATGGTTTCCAAAGGCTTTTATCGTTGCTGTTCAGGATTTGTAATCCTGAACTCAGATAACAAGGATTTATAATCCGTCTAAAATAATCAACCCTCCCTGTTTTTGGCGACACCTGGAATTGGGTCTTGACATGGATACGGCCAAAAACCCTAATTCATCTATCATTCATTTAACCAGGGATTTTATCCCTGGCTACCAACAGGATGTCACTACGTGACATTTCTAGGCCTTCGGTGCTGTTCAGGATTTGCAATCCTGAACTCAGATCAATTGGTCCCGATAATTATCGGGATACAATCCGTCTAAAACAATCAAGCCTCTGCGGGAGCCTAAAATCGTTGCGACTTTGCGCCGTGGCGAGAAAATGCTTTGTGGTCCTTTGTTTTTAAAAAAATAATCTCCTTCCTGCGCCGGGCTTACAATTCTCTTTCAACTCACACCTAAACGAGTCCTTTATAGAACCAAAACTCTTACTTCTCAGACGAGTCGAAGTCTTAACATTTTGCTATTGCCCTAAATCGCATCCTGAAAATCAGTTCACCGTTATCGAGTTCCATATATTGATCGGCTTCATTCCAGGTGATTTTATAGTTTGCCGTTAAGTTGTCTGCCCCATCGTTAACGGTTGTCAGGCGATCCCCATCAATCGTATAAGTTCCCATTTGGCCCTGAGAATTAGTCAGTGAAAGCAATTCCCAACGGCCATTTTTACAGAAAAGAAACTCCGGGTAAATTCGTAAAAATACAGGCTCGGTTCCTTTTTCATATATACTCATCAGACTCCAGCTCGTTCCGATTATTTCAGGCAATTCCGCATTGATCTCCTCTGTTTCTTCGGAATTGGCAGTTTCCTGAACAAGGACCTCCTCTTGGTCAATGCTATCGTCATCGGGTGGAACTTGTTCTTTTGCGGAGCAGGAATTGGTTAAAACAAGAACCCCAAATACAAACAGGATTCGGATGGAATTGGAAAATGTCTTCATGTGGTTTTTTTATCTGGTCAAAATTGCCGGGCAGCTTTTACCCCTGGGATGAGTAATGTATACTTTAATTATCTCAAAACCAGCTGGTAGGATTTTCAACCCGGATAATGCGTCCAAAATAATCAAGCCTCTGCGGGAGTTAAAAATCGTTGCCGCGGTCCGCTGCTGTTCAGGATTTGTAATCCTGAACCCTGATCATAGGATTTCCAATCCGTCCAAATAATCAACCCTCTGCGGGAATTAAAAACCGTTGCGACTTTGTGTCGTTGCGAGAAAAATCCTTTGTGCTCTTAACAAATAATAATCCTCTTCCCGCGCCGCACTCAGACTTGAACCCAAACTTTCTTGCCCCAAGACGCTCAAATCCTTAGCTTTAGAAGACGGGGTTTTGGAAAGAACTCCCGTCACCCAAAATCAAACCTTTATCCCACACCATGAAATTAAAAGCGCTTACCACTGCATTGTTGATGTGCTTTTCCTTTTTGGCTTTTAGCCAATCCGAAAATCCGATCATGAAGCTTTTGCCGGAAGGCACGATCCTCCACGGCAATATTCCCTACAATAATGACACGCTGCAAAAGCACCTGTTGGATATTTACCTTCCTGCCAATGCCACGGGAGATGTTCCGCTGGTAATCTGGGTCCATGGAGGCGGTTGGCTAAGCAATGGAAAATACGCAGACATGGGCTATATGAAAGCTACCATTGCCGAAATTCTCAAGAGCGGTTATGGCTTAGCTTCCATCGACTATCGATTCAGCACCGCCGCGGTTTTTCCTGCGCAAATCCAGGATTGCAACAAGGCGGTTGCCTTTCTGCATGAAAATGCCGAAAAGTATGGACTGGATAAAGACCGCTTTGCGCTCATGGGCTTTTCCGCAGGAGGACATTTGGCATCCCTGATGGGTCTGTCGAAAAACAATAAGGTGTCCGGGTTTTTCATGCCCAAAGCCTCGAAGTCTTTTAATTTCAAAGCGGTGGTGGACTTTTACGGCCCGGCTGAATTGGTGCTCTTTCCCAAAGCCAATGATCCAAAATCACCCGAAGGAATTCTGATCGGTGCCGCTCCGTTGGATCGGCCTGATCTCGCTAAAATTGCCAGCCCGGTTACCTATGTGGACAAAAACGATCCTCCTTTTTTGATCATCCATGGGGAGAAGGACGAGTTGGTTTCACCCAACCATTCCAGGTTATTGAGCGGCTGGCTCAATTCGGCGGGGGTTCAGAATGAATTGATCCTTGTGAAAGATGCTCCGCATTTTGGTCCGCAGTTCGATGTGGATGCCGTCCGGATCAAAGTGATGGATTTTCTGAAAAAGGAGTTGAATTGATTTTAGGAACAAGGATTGATTATCTGGTTACTTGATAAGACGTAATATGTATGGAAGCTTTCATACCAGAAGCGGGAGTCTCTTCACTTAAATGGCTGGAAGACCGATGACGGAAGACCGAAGAAATTATAAATTCTGCATGCCCAAGTATTTTCACTTGTGAAAGTCAACAACTCGCAGGATTTCGGAAATACATAAGCCGTAGGAATAAAGGCAGGGAAATTTGAATAGATGTGCAATCCTTTGACTTAGCATCAAACAAACAGTGAATGTGAACTCCGAATGAAATTACCCTTAAGTGACAACAAATTCCTTTTCCTTCTCTTCGCAATCGTACTTGTTGTTGGGCTGGAAATATTGTCCCTGCTGGGCATTCATATCCCCATGCCGTATGCGCCATTCGTGTTTGCGGCATTTATTTTTGGGATTGGCTACAATGTTTTGTGGAGCGGAGTCAAAGCAATCTTCAAACTCCAGTTCAGCAACATAAATCTGCTCATGCTGATAGCAGTCATCGGGGCATTCTATATCGGAGAATATGCCGAGGCTGCGGTGTTGGTTGTGCTGTATGTGTTGGGTGAACGACTGGAAGATATTGGCATCGAAAACAGCAAATCCTCTTTAGACGAATTGGTTAGCAAAGCGCCAAAGACAGCATTTGTAAAGTCACAAAACGAGTTTGTTCTCATTGATCAGGTGCCTGTGGGAACAATCGTTCAGGTGAAACCGGGGGAAATGATTCCTCTGGATGGTAAAATAATTTCTGGCGAAACTTCGGTTGACGAGGCAGCGATCACCGGCGAACCAATTCCAAAGGATAAACACAAAGGGGATACTCTTTTTGCCGGAACGCTCAATAAAAGCGGGTTTATAGAAATCGAAACCACGAAGCTTTCTGTGGATACCACCTTTTCGAAAATCATCCGCCTGACTTTTGAAGCCTCCGCCAACAAAAGTGAAACCCAAAAATTCATTCAGAAATTTTCAAAATACTACACCCCATCCATGATTTTGCTGTCTGGGTTTTTGTTTGTTATTCCTGTTTACTTTTTGGGTTTAGACTTCAACCAATGGTTACTCCAGGCCATTACACTTTTGGTCATTGCCTGTCCATGCGCTTTAGTCATTTCGACCCCAGTTGCCATTTATGCAGCCATCGGCAACGCATCTGCAAAAGGTGCATTGGTCAAAGGCGGAAAATACATTGAAGCGTTGGCAAAGATTAAAGCCATCGCTTTGGACAAAACCAGAACCATCACCTTTGGCAATCCGATCGTTTCAGATGTGTTTCCATTAAACGGAACAAGCAGGGAAGAACTTTTGGCTTGCTCCGCCGGGGCCGAACTATTTTCGGAGCATCCCCTTGCACAGGCTATTGTGGATAGAAGCAGAAAGGAAGGATTTGAACCGCACAAAGCGGAATCATTCCAAAGCTTCATGGGCAAAGGAGCAATTGCTCAATGTTTGGTTTGTGTAGATGAAACGATTTATGTTGGAAAACTTGATTTCATCAAGGAACATCAGCCTGAAGATGCTGAAGCAGAAAAAATTGTTGAGCAACTTTCGTCAGAGGGTAAAACAAGTGTGGTAGTTAGTTTTGGAAAGGGGGTGGCCGGCGTTATTGGTTTGATGGACGAAATCAAACCTGACAGCGCCGAGGTCATAAAAGAAATTACGGCAATGAATATCGAGCCTGTCATGCTCACCGGGGACAATGAAAACGCGGCCCGGTTTGTTGGTCAGCAGGTTGGTATCAAAAAAATATACGGCGACCAGCTACCCGAAAACAAATCGGAAAAAATCAAAGAGCTTTTGCAGCAATATAAGTTTGTGGCCATGGTGGGTGACGGGATAAATGACGCACCGGCATTAGCCTTGTCAACTGTTGGAATAGCTATGGGTGCAGCAGGTAGCGACACCGCCATCGAAACCGCCAATGTTGCCTTGATGAATGATAAACTTTCACTCATTCCGTTTCTTATCCGGCTCAGCAAAAAGACTCTGCAGAGGATAAAATTCAATACCATGGGAGCAATAGCAGTCAAACTTGTATTTATAATTCTGGCATTTTCAGGTTATAGCAGCTTGGTTTTCGCAATTGCCGCAGATGTGGGGGTAACCTTGGTCGTGATTCTGACTAGTTTGAATCTGATGAAGTTTGAAAATGGAGGAGCTTTTCAGAAGAGTTGAGGCTGATGTCCAAGTGTCGATGGCTATCGGCATGTAATTCTGAACCCAGATTCGATATGATTTTCAATCCGAATGAAAAATCCCTGCTATTCGAGATTTGAAATCCCAACTCTATATGGCTGGATTTCCAATCCCTCTAAAAACTTTAAGCCTTCCGAAATTGAAGTTCCTTGTTGGCTACTTGAATCCAATCCGTAATCTTAAATAATCCTTCGAGGTTCAGAAAATGACGACGGATAAATTCCATTCAAGATCTCTATTGTATCATTTTGAAAAAATATAAAACAAGCGAATTTTTTTTCCTTATTTTTCCAACAAAACCAATCAATAAACCTATGCTCCAAAAACCTACCCTTAACTTTTACCGAAAGGCAGGATTGCTTTCAGCTTTGCTGATCCCGATGGGATTGGCTTCTTCCTTTGGTCAGCAAGCAAAAAAGCACCTGCCCATCATCGATGTACACGTGCATGCGATGAAAGTCAACCCGGCTTTTGCCGCTGACATGTGTCCTTGGTTTCTGAGCAGCATGCCAGGAACCATTCCGGGTCAGCCAGCTCCCTCTTTTATCAATACAGATTGTGCTCATCCTCTGAAGGCAGCCAAATCAGACGCAGAATTTCAGGAGGCCTTATTGGCTAATGCCGAGCGATTGAACATCACGTTCATCGCGAGCGGAGATGCAGAAGTTTTGCACCGATGGAAAAAAGCCGCTCCTGATCGGGTCATTCCCTCTCTGGGTATCAGTTCTTCAGAACAAATGACAGTGGAAGCCTTTGAAGATTCTCTTTCCAATGGGTTTTATAAAGTAATGGGCGAAGTTGCTCCCCAGTATCAGGGAGGTTCACCAAGCGATATGTCGCTGGATGCCTATTTTGCGGTTGCCGAAAAACTCGACATCCCGGTGGGAATCCACATGGGAACAGGTGGAAACGGTATGGCAAACCTGAGTTCTCCGAAATACCGGGCTTCGATGGGTCGTCCATTTTTGCTGGAAGACGTGCTGGCAAGACATCCCAAAATGAAAATCTGGGTGATGCACGCTGGCTATCCGATGATTGACGAGATGATCGCTTTGATGGGTGCCAATGCCTATGTCTATGTGGATTTGGCCGGATTTATCTGGAGCTATCCTTTGGACGAAATCCATATGTACCTGAACCGTTTGGTGCAGGCAGGATTTGGAAAGCGCATCCTTTACGGAACAGACCTGATGGTTTGGCCGGAGTTGCAGGAGGTATCCATCGGAGTGATCGAGAATGCGAGTTACCTCTCAGAAGATCAGAAACGCGATATTTTGTTCAACAATGCAGTGAGATTCTTCAATCTCGATCCGAAGAAATTTGAATAAGCAGGGAATTACCACGATTTAAAAAAGGGTTCGGATGTCATTATCCGAACCCTTTTTACCTTTTATCTTAGCTTGGTTAAATAGCCCGAACAGCGGAAGGATGATTCCAAACTCGAAAATCATTTAGCTCTTTAACATATCCCGTATTTATCGGCTTACTTCCCGGAATCCGGATTACCGATCGATGGAGACCCTCAATGGAACTACATGGCAGATTTACTCCGAGCCAAAGCTTTAAAGCCAACCCTATTTCATCAAATCCAAACCAAAATCTCGCAGAAGTCGCTCCGGTAAATCGACCGTTGAACTCGTAAATCATCACTTGTCCGGAAGGATCTCGTTGGCATTGGATATTGATCGGTCCAGTCCATCCTGCACCGGCGATTTTATCCACCCAATTTTTGGCAAGCTGATGGACTTTTTCATCTTCACAAAGGTCAACCCGGGCACTGATCCCTTGTTTCATGATATGCTCAGTGATTATCATTCCTCCAAATTCACCGTCAGGCCCGATGCTTGACTGAACAGAAATCTTGGTTTCTTCAAATGTGTGAAACAAGGGTATCCCAGAATCAGCGAGTTGGGTGAAATAATTAGAAACCCGCTCGGGATCACCCAGATATTTTTGAATCACATAATCATCCCGTTCCAAAACCTGTTTGAGCTGAGTATCTCGGGTAATCAGGAAAACACCCAAAGATCCGAAGCCTTTCCTTGGTTTGGCAATCAAGGGCAAACCTTCAACCTCCAAAAAAGCATTCATAATTTGGGGAGAAGCGTCAGAATTTATGGTGGGCGCAAAGGGTAAGCCAAATTCCTGAGAAAACTCCCAACTTGACCATTTATCCAAAAAGCAGTGAGCTATTGAATCGGGACCACAAAAAAGGCGAGAAGAGAATGAAGGTTCTACTTCCTTGAATTTCGAAAGAAATGCCACATCCTCATCCCTGCAAGGAATAACCAAATCCGGTTTCTCATCTCTGATTATCTCTTCAAAAAACTCCCTAAACTCCTGAGGTTTTTCCACCAATGGTGGAGAAAGGTACACCTTGTCATACTCAAACAGGCTAGGTTCTTTCGCCAAACTGTTGAAGGCGATTATTTCAAAAGATGAGCGCCTTTGGCTTAAGGAATCAAGTATATTTCTTCCTACCAAGCTGCCTCCTGAGAGCAGTAAAAGTTTAATTTTAATTTTATTTTCCATTTATTTTATTTTGAAAAGTAAATCGGATTTAACTGACAATTTTGATCGCAATCATTTTTTGAATTGGATGCTCAGAGCTGATATATTTTTACAAAAAGTTCATTGTCCTCTAAGTTGAGCGCCTGAATAGCATTTTTGTAGAGGAGTTTGGGCAAGACCTCCTCCTTGAAGGGCAAATTCATAAAATTCTCCACAAAGGCTTTTATCGGAGTCAGCGGAAAAGCTGTTCCAAAGAGAAATTTATTGGAAAATCCCTCGAAATTCTTGTTGATGGCACGCATCCAGTCCTCATGACCCAGGTGCCAGAGATAGCCTTCCGGACTTAACCATATAGTGTCTCTCCGCATTGCAATGACCATAGCTTCCCTTACAAAGGGGTAGCATCCATGAGCACAAATGATCCTGAGATAGGGAAATTTATGAGCAACCACTTCGATGTGATGGGGATTGGCATAATCCAGATAAGTCCCTCCCTTGAGTCCGGATGTTTGGATAATAACGGTACAATTTAATTCCTGAATCAACTTATAAACTTCATCCAGGCAAGGATCAGAAGGCAAGCATCCCGGGGCTCTTCCCGGCTCAATTCCAAATACCCGAATTCCCAATTCAAAGTAACAGCGTCTGATTTCCTCCAGGCTTTGGTGAAAAGTGTTGCTGACATCAATTCCTCCACAGGCAATAAACCGGACGGGGTTTCTTTTCTGGATTTCAGCAAGGTCATCATTGATGGTAGTCCTGTCTGCAAAATTGTATTTGCCGAGTTTTGCTCCCGGATTAAATCCTGATGCAGATACAGCGGTGGTCACACCTGCGTCTTCTATTTCCTTAAAAAAGGATTCCTCTGTTCCTTCTTCAAGAGATTTGATTAGCGGCAGTCTCCCGCTATTTTTGAGTTGCTCTCGGTAATAATCTGCAGATTTTCCTCCGGTAAATCTGCAACGTACGTCAATAATCATTAGAATTGGAAAAAGAATTCATGAAATAGTTAACTTTTTTAAAAATAGAGGAAAATTAATTGTGTTCAGACAATTAAAAACCCTGCTAATAAAAGTTTGGCTTCTTTGAGTTGGACTAAGTAGGAAAATACAAAATCAGAATTCCTTTTTTTTGGAAAAATGTGGAGCAACAAAATTATAGAAATACCTTTTGCCCATAAATGCCAAAGACCTTAAATAGACAATCGGATCCTGATGGATGTATATGAAAGTGTACCAATTGGTAATAAATCTCTTGCGATGAGTTTGAATGTTACTCATCTTTCTATAGGATCCCTTCATATTTCTTGTGTAAAAAGAAGTCACCTCAGGCGTTAGAATTACATCACCCTGTTTTTTGTAAAAATTATAGATTACTACATCCAATCCGGGACATTTGTAAGAAGCCTTATTTTTTAAAAAATCCTCCATCCTATTTCTCATCATCCAACTTGAAATATGACCTTGGTATTTAAGATTCTTTAATTCAACTGATTTTTTGACCTTGAGCTCATCCGGAATATCTAGGGTAATTGGGTTTTCCTCTCCATCCAGGATTGTTTTGGTGATGCAAATGGATGCATCTGGAAACTTGTTTAAAAGACCAACTTGCAGTTGAAGTTTTCTGTTGCTGGTCCAATAATCATCACCGTCACAAATACAGAGGAATTTTCCGCGGGCACTCATGTAAAGACCTAAATGATTTAGCCGTCCTATCTTTTTTCCGTTTCGTTTCATTTTATCCTCTGCCCTTCTGAGAAAAAGTCTGATTTTATCCGGGTATTTTTCTGCGTAGCGGACACAGATTTCCCGGGTCCCATCGGTACTGTCATCTTCTCCGATCAAAATCTCAAAAGGGAAATCAGTTTCTTGGGAAAGCACACTTTCAAGGCATTGTTCGATATACAGAACGTGTTGAAATGTTGGAATACAAACCGAGACCAATGGGGTGATTTTATTGATGATTTTGGACTCTCCTAAATATTCCATGGGGATAAATTTAACCATTTGGTGATTTGAAACCAGTTCTTCCAAAATATCCTTGGAGAGTATTAATGAGGGAAGAAAAACGTATTCATCTCCTTTTCGGTCCCGAACATCATCGGGATGCAATCCCTTCTCTTAAATAATCTTTCAAGGTTCAAAATTCTAATGTGAATCCCTGATTACTTTCCCTCTTTTGATGGCTTTGTGGTAAATAAGAAAAATGTCCAAGTTCTGGAGAAGCAAGACAACTGAAAATTCAAAATAGGTATGTCCGGAATCTTACCACTGATTTATTTTAACAATTGAAAATCCAGAGTAACATTTGATTTGGGATTTCTTCGGTCATCGGTCTTCCAGCCCGTCACTTAGAGAAAATTCGTTGGCAGGTAGAAAAGCGGAGATACACTTTTCAAGATTTTATTTTTTACTTGTAACATTGAACCAACTATTAACGTGAGATTTAAAATTCTGTATTTTTCTCTCAACCCAACTTTCAGCTTATGAAAACGAATGGACTCCTCCCTCTTATTTTGATTTTGGTGTTCTCAGGTACTTTTTTATCCTGCCAGGACGAAATAACCACTACTTATACTTATCGGGCGATGGTTCCGGTTTACCTCGAGATGAGCGATGTGCGGGCGAGGACTATTGTGATCGAACCGGGACAGGAACTTGAAAATCCGGGTAAAATCTACCTGTATGGCAATTATCTGCTGATCAACGAACCTCAGGAAGGCATCCATATTTTAGACAATTCAAACCCTTCATCTCCGGTCAATCTGAATTTCATCCCTATTGAAGGAAACGTAGATCTGACAGTCAATAACAACATGCTTTATGCTGATAACTATGTCGATTTACTGGTTTTTGACATCAGCAATATCCGAGCGATCAAACAAGTAGAGCGGGTAAAAGATGTGTTCAACCATATGTATTCCAATTCGGATACCGGAGTAATCCTGACTTTCAAAGATTCAGTCATCAACTCAGAATCTGATCAGCCGATTATGGGCGGTGGATTTTGGGCAATGGATTCGTTTGCAAGCTTTTCCGCTAATTTTTCCGGAGCTGCGCAAAGTTATGGGCAGGGCGGATCGATGGCCCGATTTACGTTGATGAGCGGTCATTTGTATGCCGTGGATAATTACAGCCTGAGAGTATTTGATGTGAATGATCCTGCCAAACCTAAGCATCTTCAAAACATTGATCTGGGTTGGGGAATAGAGACGATTTTTCCTTTTAAGGAAAAACTATTTATCGGATCTAACACAGGTATGCATATCTACGATGCAAGCAAGCCATCCAATCCAAAAAAAATGTCAGTTTTTCAGCATCTAAGAGCCTGCGACCCGGTTGTGGTCAATGAAAAATTTGCTTTTGTGACACTTCGAAACGGAACTAATTGCTGGAACGGGGTGAATGAACTTCAGGTCGTGGATATCGAAAATCTCAGAGAACCAAAGCTGGTAAAAGCCTATCCAATGCTGAATCCACATGGATTGGCTTTGTCGGGGGACCATCTTTATGTAGCGGAAGGACAGCATGGATTGAAAAGCTTCAATGTCGCCGATGTGATGGGAATTGACCAAAACCAACTGGAATTTTTGAAGTCAATGAAATCAGTAGACATTATTCCCGGTCCAAAATCACTGATCGTCATCGGTCCCGATGGAGTTTGCCAGTTTGATTACAGCACTCCGGGTAAGCTGAAACCACTGAGCTGTATTGATGTGAAAAATCCTGTTATTGTTTAGTGTCCGGTTTACCGTCATTTCGATCCGTCAGGGCGGAGAGAGAAATCTCATCCTTTTGAAAAAGTAAATTTTCAGTTGGAGTTATAAGTAACTGTATTCAGTCTCAGTGTTCATTTCACAAATTGAACTTCCCCTTTATCTAAAAATGAAATTTAGATTATTGATCCTATGTTTTTTGACAATTCATTTCACCCCATCCTATGGTCAGGAGAAAGTGTATTACAACCAGACAGAATTGGGGGTTTTGTATGGAAATGGGGCTGATGATTGGTCCGGGGAGAGTAAAAATAGGATTGACTTTTCGGTAATCAGTTTTCATGGTGCCAAAATTTCTAAACACCACGTCATTGGGTTTTCGGTGGGATTTGATCAATACGAGTCACTTTCGGTCATTCCTTTTGCGATAGGATGGCGAGGATTTTTGGGAAATGAAAGCAAACCTCAGCTGATCGGAGGATTTGATTTTGGAGGAGGATCACCTCTGTTTGAGGATAAAGAAAAAACCGATTGGTACGAAAGCTGGTATTCAGGCGGCGTATTGGTGAGTCCGTCAATCGGTGTAAAACTTCCGGCAAAAAAAGGAAAAACCTCACTTTCAATGAGCCTCGCTTACAAAAGACAGGGACTTGGATTTTTTATGGGATACTTTGATCGGGGCGACAACCCACGTCCTTTAGCAAGTTCCAACCTTCCTCCGGGTTATAGTTCCATGACTGAAACTTCCTACCTCTTCCACAGCCTGGTAGCCAGGATTGGTTTGATGTTTTAAAATACCTGGGGTTCTGCTATTCGGTCCCGACGAATATCGGGATGCAATCTCGAATCCAAATCGAAGGATTTGAAATCCTTAATTTGACAATGGAGGTTCAAATATTGGAAGAGGACCATCTTAATCCTTTGCGTTTCTTAGCGGACTTCGCGGTTAAAAAAATTACTAACAAGTAATTGCTAAATTGATCCCTTATGACCAAAAAAGAGTTTTTTAGGACCCGCCTGTATTTTACAGGATTTGCAACGCTCGCAATCGGAGCACTTTTAACCTGGAATCATTTCAATGGTGGTGTGCCAAGCCATCATGTTTTGGCAAATGAAAACCTGCCGCTTATTTCCAATTGGTGGGGAGGGATTTTGATTCCAGCGCTGACTTGGTTTCTCACGTACCGTATCCAAAATAGAATATATAGTCCAGGGAGTAGAGGAACAGCTAACAAACTAAAGCAAACATTATATAGGTTTGGCAGTGCTTTGGCCTTCGGAACTCTCATCGCTGTCTTTTTTAGTATTGGTTCAGATATGCCAGGAAATATGATTTTGGGACTGATCCCGCTTGCCTTGTTTTTTCCAATTTATCGGGCAGAATGCCTGTTGGGATTTGTCTTTGGGATGACTTACACTTTTGGAGCCGTTCTTCCTACAGGCGTTGGTTCTATCCTTTTATTGATCGCGGCGGCGATCTATCTGCTCGTCAGACCGGGAATAATCTTTGTCGGAAAGAAGTTGAAACCTGGTGTGTCTACTTTAAAAAAATAGTCCGGTGGTATCGGGATTTATTCCTAGAATTAATTAATCCTTTGAGGTTGAAAAAACGGCAGTGGATAAATTGATCTCTTTTTGTTCTTTCGGGGACTTTGCGGTTAAATAAAAAATCCCCCCTGCCCCCTTAAAAAGGGGGAGTTGCGCAAAACTGAACTTCAAAACTTATTTCTGAAATCTAAGCACCTCTGCAACACTGCGGGGAGATAAAATCTTGTTGAAGAATCAATTCATCTTCATCTTAAACCACTTCACTGCATTGTGGTAGTAGATTTTGTCCACCACTTCGCGGGGAAGTTTTAACCCATGAAATGACCCCGTCACCACTCTGTTTTCCATGATCAGGTCGGACACAAAGTAATTCCAATCCTCCTGCCAGGTGGTGAGCGCATTTGCTTTCACCCGTTCCGAATCGGGAGTTCCAGAGATACCCAGATCAGTTCCATAGATCAATCGGTCCTGATATTTGATCATAAAGTTTCTTACTTTTTCCCGATCCTTTTGGCTTTGGAACTGTAAATGACCGATCCGCGCAGCCATGTCCACGGCGAGATTCGGATAGGCATCCAGTCGCTTCGCAAGCTCATCGATATTCCATTCCAAACTTCCCAGATGCGCTCCAACAAAGCGTATTTTCGGGAATTTCGCCAGCAGATTATCTCGTGCCTGAATTTGCTGCTCATAGCTGGGATACTCAGGATGGAGGAACATATGATATTCCGGATGTTCTTTGAAGTAGGTTCGATCGTTGTTGACAGTCATTTCATCCAGCGGAAGCCAGCAGTTTTTAGGTTCGCCCAAATGCGCCATCAGCGTCTTACCCTGATCCTGAACAAATTGAAAAATCGGTTCCAGGCGTGGATGATCCGCCATGATGAAGTTCCCATTTTCATCCTTGTAAGTCATCCCGATGTTTTTCCAGATTTTGATTCCCAAGGCACCTTGGTCAAACGTCTTTTTGATCCGCTCAATTTCCATTTCTGCCCAATCAGCCTCGCTCCAGTTTTCGAGGGAAATCGTGGAAAGGAAGTCGATATGATCGGGATTATTAGATTTCTGATAAAGCGCAAGTCGAATCTGCTCCTCCAGTTTGGGATAGCTCGGAACATCCACGCTAACAGTCAACAGGTAGAAATTGGCAGACTTTGCAGCATCCGTCAGCGCGGTGCTTTCAGCATTATGGTGGGTATGAGTATCGATCTTCCGAACGTTCATGAAGTCTTCCGGGCTGTAGTAGTTTTTTTTTTCACTAGCAGCAAATCCTGTCAAAGCAGGAATCAGGAAAGGAAGGATCAGTTCGATCATAATTGGGAGGGGATTTTGGGTTTCTTAAGTTAAAAAAATATGGCTATCATAATATTCCTGGAAGTAATAAAGAGGTAAAAGTTTTAGAGGATAATCGTCCATAGAAAACGGTCAACTGACCACGGCAGGTGATGTAGAACTCCAAACCTTTCCTTATTTGGATGCTGCCGATAAAGCGGATAACCAATAAAAAAATTATGGAACTGAGGTTTTGCCGGAAGTTCATGATTTACGATCCGTAATTAATAAAATTCCAGAACCCTTCGCGGACTTTGTTGTTTAATAATTACCTCTTTAGCACCCGATAAAATTTTCATCTTTGCAGCATGGAAAAATACCTCAAGGCAATACTGGATGGCTATTATGGCTATGCACATTACCTGATCAATGAAATCCTAAACCCGAGCTGGCACAACTATTTTTACTGGTTGGTAGCTGCTTCGTTGGTGATATATTTGATTGAAATTGCGTTTCCATGGCGAAAGAATCAGCCTCAGATTCGCGATCACTTCTGGCTGGATATCTTTTATTTATTCTGGAATTATTTCCTCTTCGCCCTCGTCGCTTACAATGCACTCTCGATGGTGGCGGTACAAGCCTTCAATGATTTTCTGGGATTGTTTGGCATCACCAACCTTGTCGCGATCCAAGTCGGAAATCTTCCGGGTTGGGTTCAGCTGGTATTTATATTCGTATTGCGGGATTTCATGCAGTGGAATATTCACCGGATGTATCACCATGTGGGCTGGATGTGGGAGTTTCACAAAGTGCACCACAGCACCAAAGAGATGGGATTTGCAGCATTGCTACGCTACCATTGGATGGAAAACATCCTTTATCGAACCCTCGAATACATTCCGCTGGCGATGATCGGGTTTGGGATTACAGACTTTTTCATCGTCCATATTTTCACCCTGGTGACGGGTCAGCTGGGCCATGCGAATCTGAAAATCCCTTTGGGAAAATTTAAATACATTCTCAATGGACCTCAGATGCACCTTTGGCATCATGCAAAGAATCTTCCTGAAACCCATCCGAATGGGTTCAATTATGGGATTACGCTTAGTCTTTGGGATTATATCTTCCGCACCAATTACTGGCCATCAGATGATGAGAATCTTCCTGTCGGTTTGCCGGATGAAGAACATTTCCCGGAAGATTTTGTCGGGCAAACAGTCGAACCGTTCAAGCGGATTTTTGGGAAGAAGGAGGGTTGAGCTATTCGGCTCCGATATTTATCGGGATGCAATCTCGGATCCAAATCATAGGATTTTAAATTTGAAAAAATCGGGGTTTTAATAATCCTTCGCGGTTCAAAAAATGGTAAGGATGCTCCTAAACCTTTACGTTCCTTCGCGGTATTAGCGGCTTGAAAAATCAAGAAGTAATTCCCTTTCTTGTCAAATAAAACGCTTTACTGTCCAAAAAATCACCGCAAATAGAAATACGATAATCGAAATCTTATTGATTCCATGCATCATTCGCAGGTTGAAATTGGTTTTCTTATTCGGATCAGGCTTTCGGAACACATTTATGAAGTAATTCCCTACCTCACCCAACTTGAAGAACTCTTTTACTTTGGTATCTGACATGACCTTTGGATTTATAACCGATTAACCAGCTGTTTGAGAATTTGGTTTAATTTTTTACTGAAATATACTTCGAGAAATAAAATGGAAATAAGCTTTGCGAAATAGGATTGAGTATTAATCGTTATCTCGTCCCAAAAATATTGCAGGCGATCTTTTCTTTCCATCTGCCGCATTGATTGCAACAGTATTTCTATCGAATTTCCACCTTATTTCTATTGTATTTCAATCCAATATTATAAAACTGACTTTCTTCAATAGATCTTTTACATCGTCTCCGGCTCGTTCCACATGCCGTCTTCTTTGATGATATTGATCAATTCATCGACGGCTTTCTCAGAAGGCACAGATTTCTTCATCACTTCTTTCCCTTTGTAAAGCGTGATTTTTCCTTTTCCTGAACCTACATACCCATAATCGGCATCGGCCATTTCCCCCGGGCCATTCACGATGCAACCCATGATTCCGATCTTAACGCCTTTCAGGTGATCAGTGCGCTTGCGTATCATCGCAGTCGTAATTTGCAAGTCAAACAAAGTTCGACCGCAAGAAGGACAAGAAATATACTCTGTCTTTGACATACGAGTTCGGGCGGCCTGAAGTACTCCGAAACTCACCGAGTTTTGCAATTTGATCTGTTCCAAAATCGACTCCCGAGTGGAACCTGTTTCTCGTTCGAGCGACATAAAAATCCCATCTCCCAATCCATCTACGAGCAATCCCCCCACATCTGTCGCAGCATAAAGCGTAGTCAGATCCTGAGATTGTTCAGGGTAGCTGATTTTCACCACCACCGGAATCTCAACCTTCGCCTCCAGCAAACTCACAAATGCCCTTCTCAAAGCCGGCATAGTATGCAAATTTTCCGTCCTCAAAATCAAGATCGTGTCTTTTCTCCCGGCGATGGCAAGAATTACATCCTCGATATCCTCGTCATACACCTCCAGAAAATTCAGCTCCGGGTGAAATATCTCAGCTTTTGCAAATTCATTCAGGTGGAAAAGTGGAAACTTATTCGCCTGATCGTGAGACTCAATCCAGATCGCTGCATTTTGAATTTCCTTCATACCGTTTGGCAGCATAAAAGGAATCGGGTTGGAACCTGAGTACACAAAGTCGCAACCCTGATCATTCATTTTCCACTTATCAAGTTCCGGCAAATAAAAGTGCCCGACCTGTTTCATTTCGCGATCCGCGATCTTTTCGATTTTGGAAATATCAGTAATTACTCTCGGTACATTATGTCCGCCGAAGTTGTAGACTTCGATCGTATGTCTTCGATTATATTCAAAAGGATTTATCGGATAATGGGTGATCTCGCGGATCGGCGCGTGATTGCTTCGATGCGTGTATCGATCGATCAAGGCTTTTGCCACAGGAGCTTCAAATTCCGGATCTTCGGTCAGGGAAACCCGAACGGTGTCCCCAAGACCATCTTCCAGCAATGTTCCGATACCGACAGCCGACTTGATTCTTCCGTCTTCCGCTTCACCGGCTTCCGTCACGCCGAGGTGCAAAGGATAAGGTTTGAACCCACCCTGATTTAGCTTTTGCACAAGCATCCGATATGCCTGAACCATCACTTGGGTGTTGGAGGACTTCATAGAAATCACGATGTCGAAGTAGTTTTCGTCTTCGCAAATTCTCAGAAATTCGAGTGCTGACTCCACCATTCCGAGCGGAGTATCTCCGTAGCGGCTCATGATTCGGTCAGAAAGCGAACCGTGATTCGTACCAATTCGCATCGCGGTGCCATTTTCCTTGCAGATTTTCACCAGAGGAAGGAATCGATCCCGGATTCTGTCGAGTTCTTCCTGATAGCTGGCGTCGGTATAATCAATGACTTCAAATTTCTTTTTGTCAGCGTAGTTTCCGGGATTGATCCGGACTTTCTCCACGATTCTCGCCGCCACTTCGGCAGCATTTGGAGTAAAATGAATATCAGCTACCAAGGGAGTCTTGTAACCTCTTTTGCGAAGCTCAGCCTTAATATGTCTTAGATTTTCTGCTTCTTTGATACTCGGTGCAGTGATTCTCACCAGTTCGCATCCTGCATCAATCATCCGGATACTTTGCTCCACGGAGCCCATCGTATCCATGGTATCGATGGTAGTCATGGACTGGACCACGATAGGATTGTCCCCGCCAATCATGACATCGCCCACCTTCACAGGAATGGTTTTTCTCCGCGAATAGTGGGTCAGGCTATCGCAATACACTTGATCTAACGTTTTGATGATTGGCTCCATAGGACATTAAATATCACCGAGTTGGGGTCTGATTATTATTTCTTCAACAACTGTTCGGGGCGAAAGGTTATAAGCTCCCCAAACACTTTCTGCGACATCTTCAGCACTCATAAAGCGCTCAATCGGCAGGTCCACTCCTTCCCAGCTTGATGTATAAGTCGCCCCGGCAAGGATGGAAGTTACTTTGATTTGATGTGGTTTCAATTCTTCTCTCAGGCATTTGGTCATGCCCAGCATTGCCCATTTTGAAACTGCATAACTTCCACCGTTAGGATAAGCCGTCAGTCCTGCGATCGAACCCATGCTGAAAATATGTCCCGATTTCCGGGCGATCATTTCATGTACCAAGGCCCGGGTCAGGTGATACGCCGAGAAAAGATTGGTCTGCATCATGAGTTCGAAATTACCCTCAGGCTCGTCGTGAATGGCTCCCGGAAGAAAAACCCCGGTATTATTCACTAATACATCAGGGATTGCAAAAGCTTTAACTGCTGTCGCAAGCTTGTCCACTTCCTCTTTTTTGGAAAGATCTACCTGCACTGTCAAAACCCGAATCGAAGAAAATCGACTTTCCAGATCCGACTGCAAAGTCGCCAACTCCTTCTTATTGCGCGAGCAGGTCATAATATCAAAACCTTCATTGGCAAATCGCTCAATAATGGCTCGTCCTATTCCTTTTGTACCTCCTGTAACCAGGATACTTTTGCGCATTTTGTTAGTAGTTTAATAGTTAGTATGACAACTATCTGGCTGGTAGCAAAGTTACATTTTTTTTTAAAACAGCGCGGAAACTTGCATTCTGCCAACGTGTACTATTTGGTCTAGTCCCTGAGAATTTCTTCCCTCATAAACCAGATTCAGCTGAAGCCCCTCCCCGATCTTTTGAAGCCAACTGACCGTCCAGGTTACGTTGGTTCCGGGAGTCAGCGCCTGAAGCATTTCATAGCCAACCGGGGAATTGGTAACCCCATTGTAATCAATCTGGATCAGTTTCAGGTTGCCGGTCAGGGTCGTTTTGATTGCTTTCGCATAGCGCAAATCCAGTCCAACCTGGTGCAATTGGGCTTTTTCTTCAAATTCGGGATTCTCGATATTTTCCTTTCCTGTGAAAAGATAGGAAGCGGTCGTTCTAAAGGATGGAGTTGGCTGCCAGGCAAATTCCGGCCCGATGGAGTTTTGGCTGATGCTGTAGTTTCTGTTGTCGAGAAAATCCGAGGCTGAAATCCGATTTCCGATTCCGGCCAAAATCCGAAGTGTGGTTTGGCCACTGAAATTATACCGGGTATTCAGCTTCCAATCCTGCTGAATATAATCTTCAAAACCTCCTGAAAGTAACTGTTTCAACTGACTATCGAAAAGCGATAAGTCAAATCCATAATTGGCAGAGGCCCGATTGAAGAAGAAACTCGTGCGGATCACTTGTCGCAAAGACAAAATCTCAGCCCGATCGATTCCTATGATAAAAGGTTTGATCCGGTCGCCAAAATCATCCGAAGTGACTTTCTTCTCAACGCTCAGACTGGTCGAATTGGAAAAACGGTGTAGGAAAGTTTTGAGTCCTCCGGCATCTTTCCAGGTCTCCGGAAACTTAGCCTGAAGTCGATAATTCAGGATGCTGGTATAAGCCTGAGTGTAGGTATCCGTTGGCACAAAAATCTTGATGTATTGCTTTTCTTCCGGATTGATCGCCAGATAAAACTCATTCAGTTGCTGAATCCCATCCCCGTTATCGTCTCGCCAGGTATGCGTGCCGTCTCCGTTTGGCGCTGGCAAAAAGACGAATTCCCGCTGAAGCTCTCGCCCGTTTCCGATCGCGTAACTGATTTCATTTCGGATGATA
Source organism: Algoriphagus sp. (assembly GCA_029945945.1). Taxonomy (GTDB): domain Bacteria; phylum Bacteroidota; class Bacteroidia; order Cytophagales; family Cyclobacteriaceae; genus Algoriphagus. The sequence continues at coordinate 194,955 of JAQSDM010000013.1, forward strand.
TTTTTTCCAAGACTCCCCTGATAATCCAACTTACCCATCACAGTCAACTCTGTTGGAAGTGCTCTCTGGAGATATTCAAGTTCCCGATAGGTAAACGTGCTGCTCAGGCTATGCTGGGTCCATTGCTTCCGAAGTGTGAAATTGGAAGTGAATGCTCGGGTATCATTTACGAGATTCCCTTGGAAAGGAGCTTTATCCTCTCTCCACGCAGCATCGGCCAGGAAGGAATAAGCTAACGTGTCATTGCTTCTCAAAAAAACTAAGTGTTCCTTGAAGTTCATCGCCGTACTGAGCACCGAATCTCTTTCCGCATCCCGCAACGAATTCCTGTCCAGTGAAAACTGATATCCCGGAACCAGAATTTTTGATTGATAGCTGATATTCCCCAAGTATCGAGTCCAGTCGGAATCGAGGCTGTCTTTGGTGCTTTTTAGTCGGAAAAATTCCTGACGAAGCCTGATTTTGGAACCTACTTGCAGGTTCCAGTTGGCTGTATGTTGCGAACCGTTCAGTACGTTTTCCCGGTTTCGAAGGAAAACCTTGTAGTTAAATGTGTTCAATGCATCCTTTTCCAATCCAACCTGAGTCCAGAAAAATTGCTCTGCAGCGGCATTTTCCAGATCCTGAGGTGTCAATCCCCAATCCCGGTCAAACTCAATGTAGCGGAATCGATCGATGAAAGAGAAGTTGGTGGAGTTGTATTCAAGTTCCGTTTGGCCTTTGAAGGTATAACCCTTGAACATATCCAATTGGCGATTCTCAGATTGGAGTCCGATTTTCAAACCCATTCCTTGATTATTTTGATCGTCGATTTCTGAAAAGAGGTTTTTATCAGCTGATGAAAGAGCAAACTCTGTGTAGACTTTCTCATGCTCGTTCAGCTTGATCCGGGTTCCTGCAGTCACCATCCGCTTGGTGTCCGGGGCTGGCAATTGGGTGAGAATAGAATAATCTCCTTGTGGCTGTCCGGCCTGACGAGGAATATATTCGAAAACCGTTCCGTTGGAAAGTTGGCTGACGCGGCGGTAATCCCCCAAGCCCGGCCCCACTTGTGAAAATGACAAAGCGAAATGAGCTAACTCGGGATCTGTCGAGTATCGGTAAAAAGTCAGGAAACTTCCAAATCCATCTTCCTCGATCACTTTTTCATACAGAATCCGATTTGGATCAAAAGCCACACTATCGATTCTCGGAATCGTTGCCAGCTCAGTCTCATCTCCGACCGAAGCCAAAAGAGAGAGTTCTTCCTGCGAAAAATCAGTGAACAAAGGTCGGTTTCGGTTGTCCTTTTCTTGGTAGTAATTCAGGTAGAAATCTACTTTCCCATTCGTCTGAGAATGGTTTGCTCCCAAAATAGATCGGGAATAATTTCGCTCTGAATACTCAAAATCCACCCGAACGCGGGAATATTGGGTGATCAGGATTTTGGGGGTGAAGGTGATTTCTGCCTGATTGTAATCAATCACGTAATCGGCATTGAAACCTCGCTGGAGTAATTTGCCGTCCAAAAAAATCCGCTCCGAGTTTGCCAAAATGATCACATAACGCTCATTCTGCGGGCCACTTACCCGATACGGACCCAAGACTCCTTCGAGAATCGGAAGCTGAATGGAAGCAAATTTTCCTTTGGCAATAGAAGCAAAACCTTGAGAGCTTGCAGTCCAGTTTCCTTTCATTTTATATTTCGAAGTGAACTGGAGTCCCTGCACATTTTTATAATATCGTAGAAATTCGGATTGCCGCTGTTGCAAGACTACATCACCGGCGGCCAAACTGAAATTATCATTGAAGAGCTCGATCAGGACGTTATCAAAATCCTGGATTTGTTGCGTATTGCCCTCCGGCTGAAAAGGCACGTTTTGGTCCGTTATGCTCGCTCGAATATTCAGATTATCAGAGATAGCACCTTCCAGTTGCAGATTGAGTGCTGAATTCACAAAGACATTTTGCGTATTTCCGAAGGAAATACCCCGGGTCAAACTTCCGGATTTGTACAAATCAGTTGTGGGAAAAAGCTCTTCCCGAAAGTCAAAAGCAGGTGATTCCTTGATTCGATTGTCCCTGAATCTTGCCGTGGAATCGTAATCAGCGAGCAAGGTTCTCTTGGCAACCGGTTTGTCCAGGCGCATTGAAAAAGTCCTGTAGCAAACTCGAAGAGAATCAGGAATCTCATTTTCACCAAAAAGAACCTGAAGGGAATTGGTACTCAGATCGTATTTGAAGTCGTAGGCCTTGCCTGATTTGTCCGAGATTTTAATGCTGGATTCGACAAGCGAAAGGGAATCAGCGACAGCTGGTTTGCTAAAAAAATCACCTGCAGCCCAGCGACATCTTTCCTGTGCCTGGACAGCGCCAAAAAGACCAAGCCAAAAAACACAGGAAACTATCCAAACTCGCATGCTGATTCCGACACCATTACGCAACAAGTTAACAAAACAAAAATTATCCGATCAAAGGAAACGTGAGGTAAAAGGTCGTTCCTTTTCCCATTACAGTTTCAAACCAGATTTTACCTCCGGCTGTTTCCACTCCGCTTTTTGCAATGGCCAGACCAAGGCCTGAACCCTGAGATTTGGTGGAGAAATTTGGGATGAAGATTTTATCTCTCAATTCCACGGGAATTCCCCTTCCATTGTCCGAAATCTCGAGGAAAACCGCTTGCTCACTCATCCAAAGCCAAACATTGATCACAGGTCTTTGTCCGGGTTCCGATGCCTGAATTGCATTGATGATCAGGTTGGAAATCACCCTTCCGAAGAGTTTGTCATCGCCCATGATTGGGATTACTTCTGAATAAGAATCATCCTGAAAAATCAAGTCACACCGTTGGTCATTCTTGAAGAGCTCCAAAACCTGATTGAGGACAGTTTTGAAATTCATCGGCTCATTTTTAGGAAGCGGCATTTTCGCAAACGTGGAAAAGGACGAAGCAATACCGCTCAGCGCATCCACCTGATGTATGATCGTTTCGAGTGACTTTCGCAGCTTCGATAAATCGTCCAGCTTTCCCTCACTTTCCATCCTGAGCAAGTGCTGTAGGGTCAGCTTCATCGGAGTCAGCGGGTTCTTGATCTCATGCGCCACTTGCTTGGCCATTTCTCTCCAGGCAGACTCTTTCTCAGTAGATGCCAATACTTTTTTACTGGCTTCAAGCTTGAAAAGCATGTTGTTGTATTCGTTGACAAGCAGGCCAATCTCATCTTTGGAGCCCCAAACCATCGGTACGTTATTATCGAGGTTGGTAGCCTTGAGCTTTTGGGTGAGTAATCGAAAAGGGAAAGTCAGGTTCTTCGAAACGAAATAAGAGACAAACAAAAAGAGGATAAAGATGACTACGAAAGCATTGAAAATATTGCTCAAAACATCCGCAATCAGGGAATTGAGTTCCGCTTCAGATTCAAAGAAAGGAACAGCCAAAATCCCCAGATTCTCCTGACTGTCCTGGGCAGGAATCGTGAGGTAAACAGATTTGTATCGAAGCTTTCCTACCTGCTCTTCGGCCAGAAACTGGTTTTGGTTTTTCTCGACTATTTCGGCCAACACCTTTGGATTGATAAAGGGGGAGAGAATTTTCTTATCGAAAATATTGGCCCTGTTGGTGGATTCCAGTTTACCATCAATACTGTAAATATGAATATCGCTGGCAATGGTGTTCGCCAGTTGATTGACCTCTTCATTGAGCAAATCACTGTCTACCGTTTCCAGATTTTGATTGCTGAGAAAGCCTCCCAAATTACTTCGGATCAACCCCGCTTTTTGGATATACTGACGATCCAGATCCTCCCGATAGCTGTTTGCCAAAAGGCCGATGGTGATAATACTGATAATTATGATGGGAAAGAAAAAAGCAAAATTGAGGTAAAGCTGAAGCTTTGTGGAGTAGTTAAACTCAAAATTACGATACCCTTTCTGAACTGTATTGATCAAAATAGTCAGGAAAGTCAGGAACACAAAAGCGACAAAAAACAGGGAAATATTACCGAAAAAGTGCGAAAGACTGATGTTAGGAGACGAAATCACGATCAATTCGTCACCATTAACGAGCCCTAAATGATGATACCCATCGGAGTGAACACCAGCATCAAGCAACTGACTTTCCTCCAGGCGATTTTTGATCCCTGAAACAGAATAATTGAAAGCACCGGAACTCCGGATCAATTCTTTATCCTTGAAAATTGCAAAATCATACCGGACAGGATCCAGTTTTTCAATGTACTTCCTGTCCAAAAGTAACTTAGGATAAACTGAACTTGGCTGAACGCGAAGTTGATTCAGTTCTAGAAAAATAAATCCCTGAGGGGTGTTATCCTTGGTCATAGGAATGAAAGCCATGAAACGATTGCCTGCATAACTCTCGTTTCCTGGAATGAAATACAAATCCTTTACGCTTGTCGCAAAATCACTTTTGATGTATTTCAGTCTCAAATCAAGTAACCCATCTGAATCCGTCGGGCCATGAATTTGCTGCCCGCTTGAGGAGAAAATCCTGACCTGAACCTCAAACTGGTCGAAATAATTGTCCAGATAAATCTTTCGGATTTTAGTTTCAATAAGTTCTTTAGAAAATAAGGGATCAGCGATTCGGCTTTGAATAAACAAATCCCCCTGCATTCTGGTGAAAATTTCCCCCAGGAAAAACTCGGTCATCACATCCTTTTCAATCAGGTTTTGATTTGCAAAACGAATTTTAGATTGCACGAGCTGCTCCTTTTCTGTCTGGAAAGTGCTGATACCGGCGATCGTTGCAGTGATCAGGCATGTGAAAAAGAAAGTTAAAAATGTCTCAAGCCCAAGGCGGAAGACATTTTTGAAAAGCTCAAACCGGATGATCAGAGCAAGAAAACCAAGGTGGATTAACCAGATCACGGCTCCCCAAAAGCTGAGAAAAAACAATACCCCGGCAATCGGTAAACCGATCAGGAGAAATGCTTTGTAGTAATCACTTTTCCTGCTTTGAACTTCAAGCAGCAAACTGATCAACGTAAGCGAAAGAAGTACATAGGCAGCGCCCCAGGCAAATAAAATCAGAAAACTCAGTCCTTTGAACAAGTCAAAAGACGGAATGGAACTGATGTCCAGCGCCCACTGGGAATTAAGAATAAGATCCCGTGGTAAAGACCAAAACATCAAAAGTCCAAGGGAACTCGCCAAAACGGCTATGGCGAAAAATACCCTGAAATCGCTTTTCGTGTTCAGCACCTTGATCTTTTGGTGCATCGGTTTGGACGCCATTTGAAAAATAACCAGCCCTAAAATCAGAACACCACAAAGTGTATTGATCAGAAGGTCTCCAAGACTCGGATTGACCCAGGATGACGCATAATTGGCAGAATTAAAAAGGGCGAGATTCATGTAATTCCCCGGAAAATCAAGCAAAAGCATGACTAATCTAAAAGCGAGTAATATGATCGCCCCATAAGCAATAGCTTGCCAACGTCTTCCTTTTCGCCATTTGTTCAAGATGAAATCGGAGCTCAGCAAAAAGTATAGGAGCAAAATGGAGCTGAAGAAAATCAAAATCGCAGGATTAGCTACGCTTCCGGCAGGATGATAGCCAAACCGAAATGTGATACCAAAAAGGGGGATTCCGGCAAGATTTTTCACCTGAAAAGCACCTTGTTCCGGGTTTTCAAAAAGATCAAAACTATCGTTGCCAAAAAGCTGTGGGCTCGGACCAGTGATCAAATAATCATTTTGAATATTTCCCGGAAGAACCAGTCTCAACACATGAACCATGAAGTAATCGGTACCATCTCTGTTGACTTTCCGAATCTTCAAAAGCATCGTTCCGTAGGGGTCCTCCAAAAACTGGTAGGCTTTACTCAAATCCACTTTTGAAAAATCCAGGGTAAGGGTAAAATCAGACCAATAAAGAAGTCCCCCTTTCGGGTCAAGAAGAAAAAATGGATGCTTGTGCCCAACTGTACTTATGTGATCAAAAGTAATCTGATCATCCGGCCTGACCGTCATTAGAATCTCGATGAAATCCTCGTCAAACTCTTTGTCAACTTCCTGAACCCGTTCCTGAAGTGCTAATAAACTGGCTTCTTCCTCACTCTTTTGGAAGAAAAAGAAATTCAAAATTAGTACAGCAAGGAGAGAGAAAATACTGACCAGGATGATCAGCCGTCGGGATTCTTGGCTCATTTCATCTGTTTATAATTGATTTTTAATGGCCACATGGAATCTCGCATAGTCAATAATAATCCCTTTGAGTGACGCTTGAGTGCTCGATTTCATCTGTTTATAATTTGATTTTTTAAGGCCATATGGAATCTCGCATATTTGATAATCATCCCTGGTGTGTGACTCATGAGTCGTACTCGATTTCATCTAAAAATAAAAAAAGCAAAGTCCCTGATCAAACTTTGCTCTTTTAAATGGTGCTTCATACTGCCAATTTTGCTTTCTTTTTCTTGGCAGATTTCCACCAGAAGAAGCCTATAATCATCGCCATCAAATATGGCATTACGAACAAGTAGAGAATGCCATTGTTCAAGCCCGCTCCAATACTGGTATCACCGTTGCTGACATTGTTTTCGACCGAAGCGCGGCACATCGAGCACTGAGCAAAAGTCAATCCTTGAAACGACAGGGTAAAGAAGAAAACCAGTGCTATTTTTAGAAACTTTTTCATATCACAAAGTTATTTTTTAGTGAATGATTAATTAATGGACGTAATAAGGGCTAATCATGAAGTAGACAATCACACCTGTCACTGTCACATATAACCAGATCGGATAGGCAAATTTAACAACTTTCCGATGCTTATCCCGCTGATCTGTAAGACCATAATAGTAGGCGAAAAGAATCGGAAAAAGAGCAACAGCCGCTAAAACAATATGAGTAATAAGGAGGAAATAGTAAACAGTTCGAATTGTACCTTCTCCTCCAAAAGTGGTGCTCTCAGCAGCCCCATGATAGATCACATATGAAACCAGGAAAATTGCCCCCAGCCCAAACGCTGTGCTCATGGAAGCTCTGTGATAAGCAATATTTTTTTGTTTGATAAAAATCAATCCTGCAATCAATGCCAAGGTTGCCGCTGAATTGATCACAGCATTCAGGTGCGGGAGAAAATAAACCCAATCAGCACCCAAATCGACTTTGGTCGGCATATAGATCAAAATCGCAACTACCACCGGAATCAAAATCGATATCCCAACAATCCAACCCTTTACCTTGGTTTCATTCTGAAGTAATCCAATGCTACTTTTTTCCATGTAATAATATTTTTGCTTCCAGCATTAATAAGTCAACATCCTCCCTATTTGTTCCACTGTAGTAGCCTCTTATTCGACCTATTTCATCCACCAGGATGAATTTATCACTGTGTACAAAATCATCTGCCACTCCGTTTCCATCCAATGTCGGAATCACAAATCCGCATCTTGCCAATCTGTAGGTCTCAAGTTTATCGCCGGTTAAGAAATCCCATTTCCCTGCCTGTGCATAATGGCGATCTGCATATTCTTTTAGAATAGTGGGGGTATCATAATCCGGATCGATACTAATTGAGAATATCTGAACCTGAGGCTCATCTCTGAACATGTCATTTACCCGCTCCATTTCTCTGGACATATCCGGACAGATACTTGGGCAGGAAGTGAAAAAGAAATCCACGATGGTGATCTTTCCTTCCATTTGGGCTTTTCCTACTGTTTTCCCATCCTGATTGGTAAAAGCAAAATCAGGAATATAATGCTGAGTAGTGTCAGTGATAGGGCATTCTTGAAATGGATTGTCAACACCTTTTTCGAAAAAAATTGGGAGTTCATATTCGTTTGTTCCGAATCCTCTCAAAAACATGAAAATTAAAATGGGCACCAGCAGGATGCAGACTAAAACCATCCCTTGCAAAATTCTAATTCCTCTCATAGTAATTGTTTAACAAAAAAGAAGGTTGAAGTGTCACACCTCAACCTTCTTTATTTTAAAGATTTTTTATTCCTACCAACGCATCAAGAAGATTTCAGAACCTTCTTTCATCAACGCAATAACTAACCAAACAAGAAAGATTAAAGGCACAATGATGGAGAAAAACAAAGGTTTTGCTTCCTCACCAAGGTGCATGAATTCCATCATGATGTACTTTGCTTTCCAAATGGTAAGAGCAATGAACAAGAAGTAAAGGAGAATTCCTCTGTCCATGGTGAATGCCATGATAAATTCTACAACAGTAATAGCCAAAAGGATTCCTGCTGTTTTCCAGATTTTCTTTACCTTTTCTTCGTTTCGAGGCTGAACCTCAAGTGTGGATTTATTTTCTTGAATTAGCATAGTTCAATTTTTTTAAAGTCTTAGATCAGATAGAACAAGGTGAATACAAATACCCACACCAAATCAACAAAGTGCCAATAAAGGCCGATTTTCTCAACCATTTCATAGTGACCTCTTTTATCATATACTCCAACAGCAGCCTGATAGAAGCATAAGAATAAAAGGAAGACTCCGATAGTTACGTGGAATCCGTGGAAACCTGTAATGAAGAAAAACAACTGAGCAAAAGCAGGAGGACCATACTCGTTAACATTCAGATTGGCTCCAAAAACTGTCTCGGTAACAAGTCTGTTTAGGCTGTTAACATAAGTCATAACGGTTCCACTTTCAGTACCATGGATGAAGTGATTCCACTCCCATGCCTGACAGCTTAGGAAAGTAATACCTCCCAAAAGAGTCCAAAGCATCCATTTAACTACATCATTTCTATCATTTCTATGACCAGCTTCTACTGCCAATACCATAGTAACTGAAGAGGAAATCAAGACGAATGTCATGATACCCACGAAAATCAAAGGTGCATGAAGGCCATGTACAAATGGTAATGCTTCAAATACTAATTCCGGAACCGGCCAGTATTCATTCGAACCAAGGAACTCATTTTCAGGACCAGCATAAGTCGGATAACTTACTCTGAGCGACAAATAGGTAATTAAAAATGCAGCAAAAGTGAAGATGTCGGAAAGCAGGAAGAACCACATCATGATCTTTCCGTAGCTGGCTTTGAAAGGTTCATTACCACCTCCCCAAGTGCCTCTTTTTGGGCTAACTCCTATTGCAGTAGAATGCGCAGACATAGAATAATTTTTTGTACCGGGTTTTATTTAATGATTCAAAAGCAAAAACATGAACAGATAAAGCCACAACCCTGCAAGAAAATGCCAGTATGTAGTGGCCATTTCCATTGCAATCATAGACTTAGAATGAACCTCATATCTGAAGCTCGAAATTAATACAATAATCAGAAATATCACACCGCTGATCAGGTGAACAGCATGAAGTCCTGTAAAAACATAAAGAAATGATCCGGATGGGTTTCCAACAAAAAAGACTTCACGATCCACCATTGCGACCCAGCTATACCACTGACCAACCAAGAAAGCAATTCCAAGCAATACAGCTAATGACATTCCAATTCTTACTCCTGCTATATTGTCTTTTTGAGCTGAATAATAGGCATAATGCAAGAATACACTACTCAAAACCACAATCCCTGAGGTTATATAAAAGATGGTAGGCAAATCATATTCAAGCCAATTACCTTCAGCTTGCCTTACGATGTATGCACTGGTCAAACCAGCAAATACCATAACCACCGTGACCATAAACAGCCAAAGAGCGAACTTCTTTGGGTGCATGGAAATTGGCTGCTCGACCAAATCAATATAATTCAATTCCTTTTCCATGGTATTATGGCAATTTGTCTAATAAGTAAGCTATCTGAACGATTGGCAAATAAAGAAAAGAACCAAACATGATTTTCAATGCTGATTTTCTGGAACAATCTCTCATCAAGGAAAACGTCTGAGTCAGAAACAACACTCCGCAAATCGTAGCTACAATTCCGGAATTCAAACCGGTCAATCCAAAATAGGTTGGCAATAGTCCTAATGGAAGAAGAAAGAGTGTATAAATCATAATTTGAATAGCTGTATTCAAATCCTTTCCGCCACCACTTGGCAGCAGTTTAAAACCTGCTGCTTTATAGTCCTCATCACTTACCCATGCAATCGCCCAAAAATGAGGAAACTGCCAGATAAACTGAATACCGAAAATAATCAGAGCTTCATATGAAATACTTCCTGTAGCAGCCGTCCAACCCAAAAGAGGAGGCATAGCACCTGGAATAGCCCCAACAAATACGGCGATCGGACCAACTCTTTTTAAGGGGGTGTATGCAAAAACATACAGAACCATACTTAAAATCCCTAACCAGGTAGTCAACGGATTAGTAAAAATCCAAAGCAATGAAATACCAGAGACTGCTACCAGTGAGGTAAACCAATATGCTTCCTGAAGAGAAATGATTTGTAGCGGAAGGGGGCGGTTTTGAGTACGCTTCATCAGCTTATCAAGATCTCGTTCCATGATTTCGTTAGCAGCACCTGAGGCACCGCTAATTAGGAACCCTCCTAGAGCTAATCCAACAAAACCTGCCCAACCAAAGCTTGAGCCCTGATCACCAAGAATATATCCGAATACTGCTGAGAATGTTACCAATGCCGATAATCTGAATTTTAATAGTTCAGAATAGGCTTTGATTCTGGTAAGAATCAGGTTGGAATTATGGTCAGTTACTTCAACTGTCCTCATGTTCAATTTTCTTTTAATCGAAACTGAATATGGTCTCTTATCTGGAGCAACAAAAGGAATTGTACTCCTATGATTAAAGATCCAATTAATAAATGAAAAGGCTGGAGAAATGCGGGAATACCGTAGTATGCCATTCCAATGCCCGTTACTATTTCAAGGATTACAAGTAAAATCAAGGCTTGTGACCAAAGATTAACCTGTGATTTTCGGGTGGTATACTTGAATACCCAGATTAGGTATAACAAATTGGTTCCAAAGATGAGAATCGAGAATGACCGGTGAATCAGGAAATTTAATCCGACTCTTTCCACCCATTCCTCTCTAAGCATATTACCCAAAGCAAAGGATATCTGATCAATTTCTTCCCGAACCTGCGTTCCAAGCACAATTTGAATTACCATTAAGATTATACCTGTTACAAGGATCCACTTAACTTTCCTAGGAACATTCATCTGAACAACATCAGATTTCAGAAGCCTTTCAGATCTATGATAAACGTAGATCAACAGAGCTACTAATACCAAGGCAAGAATCATATGGAAAGTAATCATCCAAGTGAGCAGATTAGTAGAAACTACTAATGATCCAATCCAGCCTTGAAATAAGACGAGTACCAAGGATGCGATTGAAAGAATAGGAATTACTTTATCAATCTTCCAAAGTGCCAGTGATTTCCAAACGGTGAGAATGATCAGCAAACCGATCAAAACTCCGATAAGTCGATTGACATATTCAATCCAGGTTTTCAAAGCATTGAACTCTTCTTCAATCAGGATTGATTTATCATTTGCAATCCTTTCTGCTGTTTCAGTGAAACCAAGTTTTTCAAGTGAAGCCACAAACCTTTCGTTTTTGGCAATCCTTTTCTGAAGGTAAATCTCTTGATAATTTTTTGGGAGTTGGTCAACGCTTGTTGGCGGGACCACACTCCCAAAACATTTTGGCCAATCAGGACATCCCATACCGGAGCCAGTGCTCCTGACAATCCCTCCTACCAATATCAGAAAATAAACAGCTGCCACCGTGTAGAAACTGACTCGACGGAAGCTGTTTACAATATGTTTAGTGCTTTGACTCATTTGCCACCAAAACCTCTGACTCGTCTTTCATGATTTCCATTTCAAGCTTAACTAATTCTTGCTCATGAGGAAGGTTAGATTCAGGAGTTGCGGACAAAGGCACAGTTTGAGGGATGAAATCCTCTGCAGCACCTGGCTTTGAGTAATCATAAGGCCATCTGTATACTGCCGGGATTTCACCAGGCCAGTTACCATGTCCGGGATGCAGTGGAGTAGTCCACTCAAGTGTATTTGATCTCCATGGATTTAGAGTTGCCTTTCTTCCTCTGAACATGCTGTAGAAGAAGTTGAACATGAAGATGAACTGAGCAGCGAAAGTGATGATAGCCGCAACTGAAACGAACATGTTCAAATCAGTGTACATATTTGCAAACTCGAAGTTTGTCCAGGAATAATATCTTCTTGGGAAACCAGCTATACCAATGTAGTGCATCGGGAAGAATACCAGATAAACTCCTGTAAATGTCAACCAGAAGTGGATATAGCCCAAACGGACATCCATCATTCTGCCAAACATCTTAGGGAACCAATGGTAAATACCTGCAACCATTCCGAAGAAAGAAGCAGAACCCATTACAAGGTGGAAGTGAGCTACTACGAAATAAGTGTCGTGTAGCTGAATATCGATCGCAGAGTTACCAAGGAAAATACCAGTAAGACCTCCGGAAATGAAGAAGGATACGAGTCCAATCGAGAACAACATTCCTGGTGTGAAAATCAGATTACCTCTCCAAAGTGTAGTCAGGTAGTTAAATACCTTTACAGCTGAAGGAACTGCGATAATCAATGTCAGGAACATAAAGATCGAACCTAAGAATGGATTCATACCCGACACAAACATATGGTGAGCCCATACGATGAAGGAAAGGATTGTGATACCCAACATGGACACGATCATCGCTTTGTAACCAAAGATTGGTTTTCTAGAATTCGTTGCAATGATTTCTGAAGTAATACCCAAAGCAGGAAGCAATACGATATAAACTTCAGGGTGACCTAAGAACCAGAACAAATGCTGGAACAGCACCGGACTACCACCTGTGTTTGGCAATGCTTCTCCTCCGATGTAGATATCAGCTAAATAGAAAGATGTTCCAAAACTTCTGTCAAAAACCAACAACAATGCTGCGGCAAATAATACCGGGAATGAAAGAAGACCAATTACTGCAGTAAGGAAGAATGCCCAAATTGTCAAAGGAAGTCTTGAAAAAGACATACCCTTTGTTCTAAGGTTAATAATGGTTGTGATGTAATTAATACCTCCTAAAAGAGAGGAGACAATAAAGAAAGTCATTGCTACCAACCACAGCGTCATACCTAATCCTGACCCCGGTATTGCTTGTTCAAGAGCAGACAACGGAGGATAAACAACCCATCCACCACCGGCAGGACCAGTTTTAATGAAAAGAGAAATGAACATGATTACTCCCGAAAGGAAGAAGAACCAGTACGATAGCATGTTCATAAAACCAGAAGCCATGTCACGAGCACCGATTTGCAATGGAATTAGGAAATTCGAAAATGTACCACTCAGGCCAGCTGTAAGTACAAAGAACACCATGATAGTTCCGTGCATAGTCACTAGCGCTAGATAGAATGTAGGATCAAGCTTTCCAGTTTCATCTATCCAACCCCCAAGAAGTGGACGAAGAAATTCCAAACTCATATCCGGGAAACCAAGCTGAAGTCTGAAAAGCACAGAAAGGAAACCCCCAATAACAGCCCAGAAAATACCGGTCACAAGGAATTGTTTACCGATCATTTTATGATCCTGGGTGAAAATGTATTTTGTTACAAAATTATCATGATGCTCATGATCATGATGATCGTGCGCTGTAGTATCATGATTTGCGACAGTTGCTGAAGCCATAATCTATAATTTTGTTGTTAATTTTTTCTCAATTGAATTTCTGCCAGTTCCTTTGTTTCAACAGAAACTCCCTCAGCCAAAGCCGGATTCTGCTGAATAAAAGTTTTCTGTTCTGTCAACCACTTTTGATAAGCAGCTGGCTCTACCACCTCGATCACCTTTCTCATTGAGAAGTGGCCACGACCACAAACCTCCGTACAAGCAATTTCATACTCAAATTCCGGATCGTTCAATTCTGTTCTCATTTCTTCCGTTGTTTTAGTCGGAACAAACCAAAAACGAGTTGGCATACCTGGAACAGCATCCATCTTCAATCTCATGTGCGGAGCAAATACTGAATGCAATACATCTCTTGCTCTGATTTTAAACAAAACAGGCTCCCCTTTTGGAATTACAATTTTCGGAGATGGAAAATCATCTACTGAATTTTTGTCAGTAAAATCAATACCATGGGAATTACTGGCTGTCGTCAAACGATAATCATAATCACCAAGTACTTTATCTTTTCCCGGATACCTAACATCCCATGCAAACTGGTAACCCATAATTTCGACAACATGAGCATTTTCAGGAGCAGGTGCTGTAATATCTGACCATGCCATCCATCCTGAAATTACTAAACCGGCAAGGACAACACCCGGGACAATTGTCCAGATTACTTCCAGCCTATTGTTATCGGGGAAGAAAGCTGCTTTCCTGGTTTCGCTGTATTGATACTTATAAGGGAAGACAAAAAGCAACACGTGAGTTATGATGAATACAACACCTGTTACAGCCATCGTGATCCAAAATAAACCATCCGTTACTACTCCGTGCTCAGAAGCTACAGGAGGCTCATAATTTCCCCACTCTTTGATTGAATACCAAAACATCAAACCACCAATTACGACCAACCACACAACAAATAACGCAGCGTTAATTTTGTTACTTCCGGAGGCGATCTTTTTATCAGATCCCTTTACTACAGAGACCAGTGTTTGAATTCTGTAAACCATCCAGATCACAGAAATCAACAATACTACTCCTACGACTATAAGAAACTCGTACATATCTTAATTTTTTCGACTGTTATTAAATATGATGATTATAGCTTTCCTCAAGCATTGGGTGATTTTTGGCAATCAGATTATGTTTTGCCAATCCACCCAAAACTACCAATGCCACTGAAGCTCCATAAATCAAGAACATTCCCACTTCCATAAAACCAATTCCTCCATTATGTCCCAAAGTACCAGGCTGAACCATCAGGAAGATATCCACCCAGTGTCCAACTATAAGAAGAGTACAAACTAACTTTAGAAAAACTCCATGTCTCTTCGCGTCTCTGGTCATTAAAACTAGGAAGGGTAGTACAAAGTTCATCCCTAGATTTACAAAAATGAACGGTCCATACACATCACTATCCAGTCTCTCCAGGAAATAAACTGTTTCTTCAGGTATGTTGGCATAATAGATCAACAAGAACTGAGAAAACCATAGATAAGTCCAGAAAATAGAGAAACCAAAAATGAATTTACCCAAGTCATGGATGTGGTTTTCATTAATCATTTCCAAATATCCCTGACCTCTGAGGAAAATAACAACCAAAGTAATTGAAGACAATCCTGCAACAAACCAAGAAGCAAATACATACCATCCAAACAGTGTAGAGAACCAGTGAGTATCAATTGACATCACCCAATCCCAAGCACTAACAGACGAGGAAACGGCAAAGAACACTAAGAAGAAAGCAGCATTACTTCTGATTTTGTACCAATAAGAAGTACCTCCGTTGATATCTTCAGCTAAACTCAATTTCTTAAACTTATTAAAGAAGAAAATCCAAATGCCGAAGAAGATGATCATTCTTGCAATGTAGAAAACCGGGAAGGTTCCCTTCTCCATTGGCCAGTAAAAGAAAGCTCCTTTACCGTCAATGATAGAATCATATTCTGCAGAATTCTTATCGAAAAGATAGCTGTGAGTCCAGTGGAATAAATCGTGATTGGCCACGAAAAACGTAACCAACATGAGGATTGCTGCAAATGGAAGCCAGTTACCAAATGATAACATAACTCTAACAATTGGAGATGACCAGCCCGCTTGTGCTGCATATTGGATTGCAAAGAAGAAAACTCCAACAATTGCAATTCCTGTGAAATAAACGTTGTTGATCCAAAGGTTGGCATAAAGTCTCTCATACCAATGAAATGCATGACCAGCTTCAGCGCCTTCTGCTTCATGACCACCGCCAAAAATCGCCATGATCACTCCAAGAGCCAATAAGGCGATGCCAATGACTAAAACAGTCACAATTGATTTCTTGGTCGAAGCCTTGAAATCAAATTTTTGGTCTAGATTATAATGATGTACGTCGTGATGAGCCATGATTATTTAGCTGGGGTTTCTGCTTGTGCTACTACTACAGTGCTGTCAGATGCAGCGGCCGGAGCAGCTGCAGAAGAAGCACCTTGAATAACTTGTTTAACATAGTGAACGATCTTCCATCTATTCTCAGGAGTAATCTGTGAGCCATGGGCTCCCATTCTGCCTTTTCCTTTTGTAATCACATGGAAAATATGACCTTCAGGTAAACCGATGTATGCGCCTCCTTTAAGATTAGCGACACCTCCGATTACAGCTCCTGCCAATCCATCACCTTCGCCATTCTTACCATGGCAAGCATTACAATATTGAAGGAACAACTTTTCTCCTTCAGCAAGAACTGCTTCGTTGGATTCAACCGGGTTTTTAATTAAAGCTGCAGGCTCTAATTCGAACGCCTTTAGTCTATATGGAAGATAACCTTCCTTATTTCGAGGGACAGTATTAGCAACAGGCTCACGCATGTTCATGCGATGAGGATTATTAATATTACTGTTGAAAAACTCACCTCGTCCATCTTCTCTATTGGATATTACATCACCTTGATTTTCCTCATCAGTGATTTGAGAGAGTGGCTCATATGCAATTGAATGGTACATCTGAGGGGCATATTCCAAACCTGGATTTTCACCACCAGCTCTGCAGCCAGCCAATGAAATTCCGGCTACTGCCAACCCAAGTACGCTAAGTGTTTTAGCAATCTTCATATTTCCAGAATTACTATTCAAAACTTTTTTTATTAACCTCGGAGGCTCCTGAAGACTTTAAGATCTCCTGGATCTTTTCCAAATCCATGCTTGAATTGTTAGCAATATCAATTGCCATTACATGTTTGTCATCCGTGATTCTCACATCAAAGATTCTTGGCTGAGCCCATGGCTTCAGATTAGAACTGATCATGAATACACCAACCATACCAAATGCAGCGAGCAAAACAGTCATTTCAAATGTTACAGGAATAAAATCCGGTACAGCTGCAAAATCCTTTCCACCGATAATCATTGGCCAATCAAATCTCATCATATAGAATTGCATTGTCAAAGCCAAGCTGGTTCCCAGCATTCCAAACAGGAATGCAGCAATTGGAAGTTTGCTTCTTTTGTATCCAAGGACATCATCAATTCCGTGGACCGGATAAGGAGAATAAACCTCATGGATTTTTACACCACTTGATCTAACCTTTTTGATAGCATGGAGCAATACATCCTCATCGTCGTATACTCCCAAAATAAAATTGGTATCTCTTTCCATGATTATTTGATGACTTTTTCAGATGAAGACTTCAATACAGCTTTAACTTCAGCCATGTTGATTACCGGGAAGAATTTGGCAAACAAGAAGAACAGCGTGAAGAACAAACCAAATGAGAACATGTAAAGTCCAACGTCAGTAATTGTTGGGTAAAACATAGCCCATGAAGATGGCAAGTAATCTCTGTGAAGAGAGGTTACGATAATTACGAATCGCTCAAACCACATACCGATGTTTACTACAATTGACAAAGCAAAAGTCGCAACAATCGATGTTCTGATCTTTCTGAACCAGAAAAGCTGTGGAGAAATAACGTTACAAGTCATCATAGACCAGTAAGCCCACCAATAAGGTCCAGTTGCTCTGTTATAGAATGCGTAGAATTCAGGCTCCACACCTGAATACCAGGCGATGAAGAATTCTGTGATATAAGCAACACCCACAATAGAACCAGTGATGATGATTACAATATTCATCAACTCAATATGTCCGATTGTAATGTAGTCTTCCAGTTTGAAAGCCTTTCTTGTGATGATCATCAAAGTCAATACCATCGCAAATCCGGAGAAAATCGCACCGGCAACGAAGTATGGAGGGAAGATGGTCGTGTGCCAGCCAGGAATAACCGAGGTAGCAAAGTCAAAGGATACAATTGTGTGAACTGAAAGTACAAGTGGAGTAGCCAAACCTGCAAGAATCAAAGAAACTGATTCGTATCTGCTCCAAGTTTTAGCAGCTCCATCCCAACCGAATGAAAGAGCACCATAAATGGTTTTTCTCAAACCAGTTGCTCTGTCTCGGATAGTAGCAAAATCAGGGATCAAACCTATATACCAGAATACTAGAGAAACTGAGAAATAAGTCGAGATCGCAAAAACGTCCCAAAGAAGTGGGGAGTTAAAGTTTACCCAAAGAGATCCGTAAGTATTTGGAAGCGGAAGTGCCCAAATAGCACCGACCCAAGGACGGCCCATGTGAATCACAGGGAACAAAGCCGCGCAAATAACTGCGAAAATCGTCATTGCTTCAGCAGCTCTGTTAATGGATGTTCTCCATTTCTGTCGGAACAATAAAAGTACTGCTGAAATCAGTGTCCCGGCGTGACCAATACCGACCCACCAAACGAAGTTGGTAATGTCCCAAGCCCAGCCTACAGTTTTATTAAGACCCCACATTCCGATTCCTTCCCAAAGGGTGGCCATCAAAGCTAAAGATCCTAAAGCCAAAACACCGACTGCGGTCAAGAAGGCCAAAAACCAAGTAAGGGTTGGTTTTCCCTCTACCTGACGAGACACATCATGTGTCACATCATGGTAGGTTTTACCTCCGGTAACTAACGGCTGTCGTATGGGTGAAGTAACCTGCATAGTTGATAAAATTATAATTACGCTTCGTTTTTGTCTTTATTTCTGATTTTGGTGAAGTACCAAACGTTTGGACTAACGTTGATTTCTTCCAGCACGTGATATGCTCTCTCCTCACCCACTTCTTTCAATGCCGAAGTATTCTCTTCGATTTTCAGAAGTTTGGAAACCTTACTGTTTGGATCATTCATGTCTCCAAATACCAAAGCATCCGTTGGACAAGCTACCGCACAAGCAACATTGATCTCACCATCCTGAACTTTTCGTTTCTCACGCTTAGCGGTAAGTTTTCCAGCCTGAATTCTTTGAACACACATGGAGCATTTTTCCATTACTCCTCGAGCACGTACAGTTACATCAGGATTCAGAACCATTTTACCCAAATCATCATTCTGAGCAAAGTTTGCAGCAGCGAAGTCTTTGTTATCGTGGTATTTGAACCAGTTGAATCGACGCACTTTATACGGACAGTTGTTTGCACAATACCTTGTACCAATACATCTGTTGTAAGTCATTTGGTTTAGACCCTCAGTAGAGTGAGTCGTTGCAGCAACAGGGCATACAGTTTCGCATGGTGCATTGTTGCACTGCTGACACATCATAGGCTGAAAAGTTACTTCAGGATTATCCGCAGCAACTTCAATTGCCTTCAGATCATCAGCCGGAGCATCTGAAGAATAATACCGATCAATTCTGATCCAGGCCATTTCTCTTCTGTTCAATACTTCCTGCTTACCGACTACTGACACGTTGTTTTCAACCTGACAAGCAACTGTACAAGCCCCGCACCCGATACATGAGTTCATGTCAATTGCAAGACCCCAATGATGCTGGCTGTATTGGTGACCTTTCCAAAGTGAAATCTTGGAAGGCTTGATGAATTCACCGTCTTTGTAAATCTCAGGCTTATATCTGCCTGCAGAATTATCTACTTTATAATCAGCCAAAGTAGCTTCCTGGATTACGTTTTCACGTCCCATGAAAGTTTGGTGAGTCTGAGTACGGGCAATTTTATATGATTCGCCGGTTACAGCTATTTCTACTCCAGCGGTAATATCGAAATTGACAAACCCTTTAGAAGTATCCAACAAGTCGTAAGCATTAACGCCTACTCCGTCTGCCACTCTTCCTGCTTTGGTACGACCGTAACCTAAAGCTAATCCGAAAGTACCTTCTGCCTGACCCGGCTGAACCAAAATCGGAACAACCAATGTCTTACCGTTTATCGTAACGGAAGCCTTTGAAGTGTTTTCCTCGATCATGGTTACCCCATTTTCGATTGCCCACTTTTGAGAAACAGTCAGGTAATTATCCCAAGTTGCCTTGGTAATTGGATCTGCCATTTCCTGAAGCCAAGGGTTATTGGCAAATGTTCCGTTACCAATCCCTACTTTAGAATACACTACCAACTCAGCTCCTGCATTATCAGCTTTATAGCCTTTTGCTACTTCAGCCGCTGCTAAAGAAACATCCCCAACCGGCACCAATGTAGAAGAGGCCGTTTCAACAGCAACTACACCGTTGAACAATGACTGATCCCAGAATTCCTGGAAAGAAGCCAAACCGCCTATGTTCGCAAATAAGGTTGAATTCCAGTTTGCCTGAAGGAAGTCATAATAATTTGAGGTAGATCCCGCCCAAACCAAGAATGATTCTTGTGCCTGACGTGTGTCAAAAAGCGGGGAAATCGTTGGCTGCGCCAAAGAGAAATGACCATTCTTAGGCTGAAAATCATTCCATGACTCAAGGAAATTATGATCCGGAGCTACCAATTGCACCAGAGAAGCTGTCTCGTCCAACGTTCCGTTGGTTGAGATACTCACCTTCGCCTTTGCAATACCTTCTGCTATTTCAGCACCTCTTGGGAAATCATAAACCGGATTACAGTTGTAGAAAATAACTCCTCCAACTTGTCCGCCTTTCAATTCAGTCACGAATTGATTCATTCTTGCATCATTTCCTTTTCTGAAATGAACAGGAGAGCCAAAATCTACTGTAGCACCATTATTTCCTAGAAGTTCGTTGATAGCGTTTATTACCACCTGAACGTTTGGATCATTTGAACCTGAAACCACCAATGATGCTCCTTTAGAAGCCCAAAGATCAGTTGCAGCCTTCTCAAGATTTGTAATTTCTACCGCGGGAGCAGAAACAGCCGTTGCTCCGGCCTTCTTTGCTACAGCATTATACAAGGCCAAAACAGCCAATCCGCTTTGAGAAGCTTTGATCGGAGTTCTGTAATCAGCATTTGCACCTGTCATTGACAAGTTAGATTCAAACTGATAATGTCTTGACATCTCAGGCTTTTCCTTGCTGATTTTTCTTGTTTTAGCATATTGACCAGCAAACTCAATCGGAGAAATCCAGGTACCCAGGAAGTCAGCACCGAAAGAAACAATCGTCTTTGCTTTGTCAAAATGATAAGAAGGAATTACAGCCTGACCATAAAAAGTCTCTGCCGCTTTCGAAATTCCGTAATTAGAAATCGGATCATATGTGATCAATTCTGCTCCGCCAAAGGCAGCGGATAAAGCCTGAAGAGCTTTTTCCGTAGATGGAGAAAGAATCGTATTCGATACTATTTTTACTGTACCTGCAGAAGCAAGTTTAGATTTCACTTCAGTATCAAGGGTAGCCCAATCAGATTTTTTACCACCTACATAAGGTCCGGCAAGTCTCTGCTTATCATAAAGAGAAAGAACAGAAGCTTCTACGATGGCATTTACTTTTCCTTTATTAATAGGAGAAAGCTCATTTCCATCAATCTTAATCGGACGACCTTCTCTTGTCTTAACAACGATAGAGGCATAATCACCACCGGATGAGAAAGTTGAAGCATAATAATTTGGAATTGATGGGTTGATATCAACCGGCTTATTCACGTAAGGGATAGCTTTTCTAACTGGCGCCTCGCAAGCAGCCAAAGAAGCTGCTGCCA
Source organism: Algoriphagus sp. (assembly GCA_029945945.1). Classification (GTDB taxonomy): domain Bacteria; phylum Bacteroidota; class Bacteroidia; order Cytophagales; family Cyclobacteriaceae; genus Algoriphagus. The sequence continues at coordinate 216,414 of JAQSDM010000013.1, forward strand.
AACTGAAACCCATCACTTTGAGAAAATCTCTTCGGGAAGCACTACCATCCTCTCCTATTACGGAAGGGACTTCAGGAAACTCCCTATCGGCATGCTTTACAAACTCTGGATCGTTGCTGAGTTGCTCAAGCCCTTTCCAGTATGTTTTTTTATTTTCCTTCATTTTATGATCTAGGAATGAATTTGCAAAAAGAAGAATGAATTAATAGTGGCATTTAGCACATTCCAATCCACCGATGTCTTTTACTTTAAGAGCATCTTTTGAATCAGAGTGGAGCTGAACTAACTTATCATAGTAAGCATTGCCTTCTGTAGTAATTTCTGTCTGGCGGTGACAATCAATACACCAACCCATAGTCAGTGCACTGTGCTGACCAACTACTTCCATTTCCTGAATAGGACCATGGCAAGTTTGACACTCTATTCCACCAACTTTCACGTGCTGAGAATGATTGAAATAAGCCAAATCCGGTAAGTTGTGAACACGCACCCATTCTATTGGAGTGTTATTATCAACGGCATTGTAGATTTTTTGAATTTCAGGAGAAACACCTTCTTTACCTCCCACATTTTGGATGTGCGTATGACAATTCATACAAATGTTGGCCGAAGGAATATTTGCTGATTTACCTATTTCTACGCCAGTATGGCAATACTGACAAGCAATTTCATACTGACCGGCATGCAATGCATGAGAGAAAGCGATCGGCTGTGATGGAGCGTATCCTTGCTGGACACCAATGGAATACAATCCATCGATTGCGGTTTTGGCGACCATAGCCACCACAAAAAGAGTGATAATCAAAACGAACCCGTCACTCTTAAGAACTTTTCCAAGTTCAAATTTCTGAGAAACAAATTCTTTGTCGTCGGCATCAAGCTCTTGCTTATTGAGGTATTTGGTCAATACTGAGATGATCAATCCCAAAACAACCAAAATCAGTAAAAGTACAATTACAAGTACTCCTAAAATGATTGATAGGTATTCGGATGGAATTCCTCCCCCTGCACCGCCGGCTGCTGCTTCACCTGTAGTCGCTGCAGCGGCAGCGGCAGGATCCACTTTATCACCATACTCAATGTAGGCAAGCAATCCATTCAGGTCATCGTCAGTCAAAAACTCATGAGATGGCATTGCCAGATTGTTATACTCTTTGTAGAGAGCATTAGCATAAGCATCACCCGAGGCAATGACTGCCTGCGAATTTTTGATGAAACTCTTTGCCTTATCTACCGTTTGTCTGTCTGTAACACCCCGCAAGGCAGGACCAGTATACTTTTGGTCAAGTTTGTGACATTGTTTACAGTTGGCGTTAAATACAGTCTTACCAGCGGCGATTGCTTCATCACTACTGGCAACTGAAGGATCCACGGCAAAAGCCTGTGTACCAATCAGCATGAAAAACAGCACTGCCAGTGTGTGGAAATTCAATCGAACCCCTACTAACGAGCGTTTTGATAACATATTATAGCTAATTAAATAGTTTATGCGGTTTTCAATAACCCCTGCAAAGGTACTACCCGAGTTCAATTTTTCAAATAAGACTTTCATTCTCACCATAGTCCTAAAATTGGTATAATTCAGTCTATATTTTACTGATTATCAATTAGTTATTAATTAATAAACAGGCAAAAAATAATTTAGAACGTTTATAAATAATAAGATTTTTCGTTCATTTTTGTACCTCCTTGATTATCAGTATCTGAGAGGAAATGTGGCTAAAATGGATAGATTTGAAGCATTGGAAAAAATGATAGAAATATCAAAATCATCATTTCTGATTTGGCTTCAGAAAAGATTATTTCTACATTTGCATTCCTAAATATTAGGGTCGAGTGGCCGAGTGGCTAGGCAGAGGTCTGCAAAACCTCGTACAGCGGTTCGAATCCGCTCTCGACCTCCAATTGAAAGCATTCGCCTCAGCGAATGCTTTTTTTATTTGAAGGTTTTCAAGCCTTGATTTTTTTTAAAATCCTTGAAACAAAAAAAGTGTCCGCCTTTCGGCAGACACTTTTATATAAAGGAAAAGAGGTAAGGTGATCGGAAAGAAAAATCTAACGTCTCACTTTTTACATCTTACTTTTTCCCGCCTTCCATTTTCTCTTTCAATTCAGCCAAAGCATCCAAATCACCAAGTGTTGATTTTTCAGACTGAGCTGGAATCTCTACAGCATCTTCCTTTTTCTTTCCTGCAGGAGCTGCAGCTGGCTTCTTAGCCTGCTTAGCCTCTTCTTTGAAAGTAGCAGTATGAGAAAGTACAATACGCTTGTCGTCTTTGGAGAATTCAGCCACTTTGAAATCCAAAGCTTCACCAACTTCTACCTGAGTACCGTCTTCTTTTTCAAGGTTCTTCACAGTAGCAAATCCTTCCAAACCGTAAGGTAGCTCAAGAACAGCACCTTTGTCATTCTTAGAGTTTACAGTACACTTATGGATTGATCCAACCGGGAATACAGTCTCGAAAGTATCCCAAGGGTTCTCTTCCAACTGCTTATGACCAAGTGCCAATCTTCTGTTTTCAACATCAAGTTCCAAAACTGCTACAGCAAGTTCATCACCAACTTTTACAAACTCAGAAGGATGCTTGATTTTCTTAGTCCATGAAAGATCAGATACGTGAACCAAACCGTCTATACCTTCTTCCAGCTCAAGGAACAAACCGAAGTTTGTAAGGTTTCTCACCACTCCTTTGTGCTTAGTACCTACAGCATATTTAGTGCTCATGTCCTGCTTAGTCCATGGATCTTCAGTCAACTGCTTGATGCCAAGAGACATCTTTCTGTCGTCCTTATCCAAAGTCAACACTACTGCTTCGATTTCGTCTCCTACTTTCACGAAGTCAGCAGGGTTTCTTAAGTGCTGTGACCAGCTCATTTCAGAAACGTGGATCAGACCTTCTACACCTGGAGCAAGCTCAAGGAATGCGCCGTAGTCTGCTACGTTTACGATTTTACCTTTAACTCTTGAACCGATCTCAAGGCTAGAAGCCAATGAATCCCAAGGATGAGAAGTCAATTGCTTCATACCCAATGAAATTCTTCTCTTATCATCATCGAAGTCAAGAACAACAACCTGAACTTTCTGATCAAGCTGTAATACTTCTTCCGGATGATTGATACGACCCCATGAGATATCAGTAATGTGAAGCAAACCGTCTACACCACCCAAATCGATGAATACACCGAAGTTGGTCATGTTCTTGATCACACCTTCCAATACTTGACCTTTCTCTAGGTTGTTGAGGATCTCAGCTTTCTGCTTCTCGAGATCTTTCTCGATCAAAATCTTATGAGAAACTACTACGTTATCATTTGCGTGGTTGATCTTCACCACTTTCACTTCCATCTTCTTACCTACATAGATATCGAAATCTCTGATAGGCTTCACGTCGATTTGGGAACCTGGCAAGAAGGCCTCTACACCGTAAATATCTACGATCAAACCACCTTTTGTTCTTCTCTTTACCAAACCTTCGATCACGCTGTCATTCTCGAGGGCTCCCTCGATGTCCTGCCATGCACGAACGATTTTGGCTTTTTTACGGGAAAGGATCAATTGACCCAAAGCATTTTCCTGCTCTTCGATGAATACTTCTACAGTATCACCAACCTTGATCTCACCCGTATCACGGAATTCGCTCAAAGGCACCAATCCATCAGATTTGAATCCGATATTGATGATTACATCCTTTTCAGTGATCCCTACAACCGTTCCTTTAATCACTTCTTTCTCAGTGATTTCAGTCAAGGTTCCGGTGTACATAGCTTCCATTTGAGCTTTCTGCTCTTTGGAATAGCCTTCTCCGAAGCCTCTGGTTTCGAAATCTTCCCAGTTAAAATCCTCTTTTTTAGACATATTATTTACTAACTCTGAATTTCAACAGCCTAAGAGTCATCAGGCTGAGGTTTTTTAGTGTATGAAATGTGCTTTGAATGAGTCCAAAACACCCCGCTCACTCGAACGGATTGCAAAGGTACTGATTTTCTTATATTTCAGGAAAACTGAATCGAAAAATGCTTCGATACCTTTCGGTACGTCAATTATTCAATTGGTTATTTGCAGCAATAGCTTTAAAATTGGTTGCTGAATTTCCCTACGCAAAGAAAAAAGCCCCTAATTGCTTAGGGGCTTTTGCAAGCAAAGAGTGAAGAATAATTATACCTCAAAATTACCAATTCTTTCCGAGGATGAAAATCTTAAAGGCTATTTATACGATCTATTCAATAACTCTTTTTTTTGTTTTGATGCTGGTGTTTGGTTTGTTCATTGTGATTCCGCTTATCCTTAGCTCTAAAGGAGGAAAAATCTCCTTCATTTTCATCCGGTTATGGGCTGGAATCTGGTCTTTTCTATCCGGGATACGCTATGAAATCCACGGCAAAGAGTTTATTGAATTGAGCAAGCCCTATATCTACATCTTCAATCACAGATCTTTTTTAGACGCTCCCATCATCCCGATGTCAATCCCCCAGGAAGTCCGAGCTATTGGTAAAAAAGAACTCAAGAAGATCCCGATTTTCGGAGCCGTCGTGGGAAAACTGGCTGTATGGGTAGATCGAAGCGATGCGGAATCGCGAAGAGCAAGTCTGGAAAAGTTGATGAAAATCCTAAACAGCGGAATATCTGTGGTCGTAGCTCCCGAAGGAACCCGAAATGATACCGGTGAAACTCTCCTCCCTTTTCAAAAAGGAGCCTTCCGACTCTCTATCGAAACCGGAATTCCGATTTTGCCGATGGCTGTAATCGGTGCGGACAAAATCATGAAAAGAGGATCCTTATTGCTTTCCCCGGGGAAAGTCGGAATCTACTTCTCCTCCCCGATGAAACCACCTATGATTTCTGAAACTGCCATCAATGAGTTTGCAGAAAAAGGAAGAACTAGGCTCGAAGCCATGATTCTTACTCATGAGTAGCATCAGATTCTTTTTCGTCTGTGCTCAAAGCATCCCTTGTCAGCTCTTCAAAAACCACATAAATGACCAAGAAGGTCATAGGCAGGGATATACAAATCGCGACGATAAACAGGATCGCAGCAACAGGATTGATTAGCACAAAAACTGCCCCGATTAGATTCATCAAGACTAAAATCAAAAAGAACTGAAAGAACTTCCACCAGTTTCGCGTGACGAGTTTTCTACTGTATTCCAGCGAAGTCCAGAAATCAAATCCCCCAAAAATCCCGAACAAGGCTGAAAACATGTAGGAAACTGCCAGGTAAATCCCTGGAATAACCAAGGCAAACAAACCTATAACTATCAAAATTTGGGCAATTAGCCAGATGCTTAGCATCAAAAACCAATACCCAAATCCCCCAAAGAAATCCATATACCTTACCGACTGCCCATGACTGCTTTTATTGGCAACCAGAAAGAACCGGGTATACAGGGGCGGCGCAAGCAAAAGACTGTATAATGCGATGTAATCCGCGAGATAGATCACGAAAAGTCCCTGGATCGAAAACAATAGAATCATGAATGTCAAATGCAGCAAAGCCTGGGATTTATACAGTTCCCAGGCTTTTGCAAATGAAGATTTGATGTCAAAATCTATTTCAGTGGAAAGTAGTTTTTCCAGTTTTGGATGAATCATTTATTGGATTCCTTATTTGGTAAAGGCTTCGAGAATATCATGCTTGGTGATGATGTGAATCTGATTTTGAACATCACGGACCAATACCGCTTTTTCCCTTTCCACCATAGAAGAGAGTACGTCAAGCGTACTGTCGAGCGCAACAAACTTCATTGAAGCTTCCATGACATCTGCAACTTGGGCATCTTTCAAAGATGGATTTTCAATGATTCGGGCCAGTAACTTATTATCCGTCAAGCTTCCAACTACTTCTCCATTTTCCATCACAGGAATCTGAGAAATACTCTTACTGTTCATCATCCCAATCGCCTCACGAACTGAATCAGTCTTTGCTGTCGCAACCAAGGTATAATCGCTGCGATGAGCGATAATATCTCTGGCGGTTGAGAAAGTCCTGTCCTCGAGGAATCCATGATTTCTCATCCACTCGTCGTTGTACACTTTTCCCAGATAACGGGTGCCGTGATCGGGAAGAATTATCACCATTCGATCTCCCTCTTTGAGGTTTTCTTTGGCGTACTCAAGTGCTCCGTGAACAGCAGATCCGCAAGACCATCCAACAAAAAGTCCTTCTTCTTTGGCCAGTCTCCGCGTCATCACCGCAGCGTCTTTATCCGTCACTTTGATGAAATGATCAATCAGGCTGAAATCCACGTTTTTCGGAAGAATGTCTTCCCCGATACCCTCAGTCAGGTAAGGATAGATCTCCTTTTCGTCAAAGATTCCGGTCTCTTTATATTTCTTGAAAACTGACCCATAGGTATCAATTCCTACCGTGATCACGTTTGGATTTTGCTCTTTCAAATACTTCGCCGTTCCGCACATCGAACCGCCGGTACCCACGCCTGCTGCGTAATGAGTTATTTTCCCATCGGTATCATTCCAAATCTCTGGACCGGTCGTCTCGTAATGAGCCAGTGAATTGGAGAGGTTATCGTACTGATTTGGGTAATATGAATTAGGAATATCCCGGTTTAATTTCTTGGCTACAGAGTAATAAGATCTGGGATCATCCGGTGTCACATTGGTTGGGCACACGACCACTTCAGCTCCCACCGCTCTCAGGATATCAATTTTCTCTTTCGACTGCTTGTCAGCCATCGTGAAAATACAGCGATAGCCTTTGGCTACAGCAGCCAAAGCCAAACCCATTCCGGTATTTCCGCTAGTTCCTTCGATGAGGGTTCCTCCCGGCTTAAGCAAACCTGCCTTTTCGGCATCCTCCACCATTTTCACCGCCATTCGGTCTTTCATGGAGTTGCCGGGGTTAAAGTATTCCACTTTAACCAAAATCTCTCCTTTAATGTCTTTGGAGATTTTGTTGAGGCGGATCATCGGAGTGTTTCCGATAGTATCGATGATGGAATTATAGATCATGCGTAGTCATATTTGGTATTCAAAATTACAGGAATTTTCTTACCCCTCAGGATTATCGGATATAAAAACAGAATAATATTCTGCAACCTATTTATCGAAAAATTTACATTTCCCTGAACTCCAATCGCTTCAAAACATCCAATGAAACATGAAGCAAAATCCCGGCGATGATACTCATCCCGATCGATGTGGTGACCAAAGCCCAGACAAATTGCTGGGTGAAAGCAAAGACAATAATGCTCAAAATCAAAGTTGGAATGACTCCAAAGATGAAAATACCACCAATCATGACCGGCTTGATCAGCTTCTTGTCCCAAGTCTCTTCCAGGGCAACCTGCGGAATCAAATTGATCGCAAAACCAGTGAGGTAAAATGCGAGAATCGCGATCAAAAAGAACGGGATCAATCCCAAACTTAATCCGGCAATAAGTACCGAGGGCACAATCAAAGCTACAGCGAATAAAAGCATCTGAATGATATCCAGCTTGATCATGTTCCAAAACTTGGAAGTCCACCTTGCAGGGATCAAAATGAAGAAAGGCTTTTTCAAATCTCCGATCGAAGTTCGTCCAATTCCTGCCATGAAGTAAATCCCTAAAATTAAAATCAGATAAACATTCAGGATCTTATGAGAAAACCAGTCAAAATGAGACAATCCTGCAAATAGAATTCCCAGACCAGCCATGCTCAAACTGTAAATCCCAAACAACGGATGAAAGTCTTGTCTGGAGCTGTGAACATAATTTCTCCAATAAAATGCTTTGGCACCAACTCCAAAATCAGGAATTACTAATTGCTTTTTGGAGTTGATGCTGTAAGTTCCCTCATCTACTTCTTTTTTTCCTCTGACCTTTTCGAGTTTTTCTTCATTCGTATTGGTTGCTTCCAGAACATCCTCATAATAATATCCTGCAAATTGAATTACCAGTTTTACTACTACGAAATACGCCAATGCATATAAGGCAATGAATGCGAAGGAGAGGATGAGGTTTTGGTGAGACAAATAGCTGGCAATGCCTCTGCTCCAGCCCACCAATGGGAAGAAATCAAACCAAGGTGACGCAATCCAGGAAAACATCCCCTGCCAAAACTTTTCGGCCATCAGACCCGGAATCAGGATCATCGCACTCAGCGAAATTCCCAAAATAACCACCCCGGTTCGGATGTATTCCATCACTCCGTATTTGGTATGCAGCGTATAAATCAGAAACCTGATCGGTGAGATCATGAAAAAGAATAATGCCATGGCCAATATCAGGAAAGCCATATTGCCAACTGTAAGATCAAATGATTTTGCCATTTGACTAGCAGTGTATCCTATGAAAAGAATACTTCCTCCCAAAGCCGGCAAAATTGAACGTGCCATGTAGTAAATCAGAATATTCGCAGGCTTGACAGGGGCGGTGAAAAGCATATTCACGTCTGCCATTTTGAAAAAGCTGACGTTACTTTTTGTGGAATTGTACAGTTGGAAAATCAATATTCCCAGTCCTGCCAAAGTAATCGCTCCTACGACATTTTGCATCGCAAAATCCACCTGTTCCAATCCGCTTGTATCGAGTTTCTGTAAATCTTCCATATTCCCCGAATCCTCACCTGAATTGATTCGCTGGGTATAGATGAAAAAGAAATAGGCTGCAAATGCACCGTAGGGAATTAACCGGAGCGGATTTCTAAGAATAAGTTTGATGTTATTGATCAGGATAAAAATATCCTTCCTGAACAAAAGACGGATTTCATTCATCTTTCGTCAATTCTAAAAACAAATCTTCCAGCGACGTTCCTTCATCCTGTACAAACTGTTGCTTCAGATTTGCAAATGTGTCATTTCCGAGAATTCTTCCATCTTTTAGGATCATGATACGGTCGGCGATGGACTCAACACTGTCAATCATGTGGGTACTTACCAAAATCGTCTTTCCCGCCTCTTTCAATTCCTTGAAAATCTTCTTCGTGTTTTTGATCGCTTTGGGATCCAAACCAATCATGGGTTCGTCAAAAAATAGCAATTGAGGATCCGGCAAAAGAGCACAACAAATCGAAACCTTCTGCCTCATTCCTTTGGACAAATCTCTTCCAAGCTTTTCTCGCTTGTCATCCAATTCAAACATCTCCAAAAGCTCATTTGCCTTGTTTTTCCATTCCTTCACTCCATAAGCCTGCGCGATAAACTGCAAGTGCTCCTGAACTGTCAGCAAATCATACACATAAGGTGTCTCCGGGATATAGCTGAAGAATCTCTTGGCCTCCACACTCAGATGATCAAAACCACCAATAGTAATTTCTCCGGAGGATTTCCTAAGTAATCCAACAATGCACTTAATCGTGGTGCTTTTTCCTGCTCCGTTTGGACCTAAAAGCCCGACAACTTCTCCTCCTTTGAGTTCAAAAGAAATATCATCGACAGCATTTTGCTTACCGTATCGCTTGATCAGATTATTAACAATTAGCATAAAAGTGATTTTGTGATTAAAACTACTCCCAAGACTTTTAGGTTACGAAGAATTGGAATCTTTTTTGAGCAATAAATCCCAAACAAAAAATTAACCCCTAAACTTAACCCATGAAAAAACTTTTGATAGTCCTTTTATTTTTGGCGGGTAGCCAAATTACAGTTGCGCAACAAGCAGGAAGATTTCGAATGGGATTGGATCTGGGTCCTGCAATTCCCAAAGGCGGAGGAGTTGGTGCTCTTTTCAGTCTTGAACCAAAAATTAATGTAGCAAACAATATGAGTGTCGGACTCAGATTTGGTACAGCTGCCTTGGCAAAGGATGTAACCTATTATGATATTTCCGAAGATTATGAAGGTGAATTATCTGGCAACGCTTCTGTGACTGCAACCTTCGATTACTATTTCAACAAAGGAAATAGCAATGTTGCGCCATTTATTGGTGGCGGATTTGGATACTATGCTCTCAGCAGCATTGATATCGAAAACGGTGATTTTGACAATCCTGATGAAGTTGGAAATCTGGAAGCTAATTTCAAATGGGCTCCAATGCTGAGAGCTGGTGTGGAACTGGGAAGATTCCGAATGGCGGCTGAATACAATTTTGTGCCTCCCAGTGATCTGCAAGACATCAGCGGACAGGTAATCGGGGAAGCAATCAACGAATACTTTGGTTTTACGCTTGGCTTCTACGTAGGTGGCGGCAGGTGGAGAAACTACTCTGGTGAATAACAAAAAAGCTCCGGAAAATTCCGGAGCTTTTTTTATCCTTTTTGACCTGCCAAAAGGTAGAGGACTGCCATCCGAACGGCAACTCCATTTTCTACCTGATTGAGAATAATCGAATGTTCAGAATCAGCTACATCTGAGTTCAATTCCACTCCCCGATTGATTGGGCCAGGATGCATGATTACAATTTCTTTGTTCAGCTGCTGAAGTAACCGTTTGTTAATACCGTAGTAAAGAGAGTATTCTCTCAAACTTGGGAAGTATTTGATCTGCTGACGCTCTAATTGAATCCTAAGAACGTTTGCCACATCACACCATTCCAGGGCTTTCTTCACATCCAATTCCACTTTTACTCCAAGACTTGTGATATATTTTGGAATCAAAGTAATCGGTCCGCAGACCATTACTTCGGCTCCCAGCATTTTCAAGCAAAAAATATTGGAGAGTGCCACTCTCGAATGGAGAATATCTCCGATGATTGCGATTTTCTTTCCGGCGATTTCTCCGAGTTTCTCTTTGATCGAAAAAGCATCGAGTAAGGCCTGAGTCGGGTGCTCGTGGGTACCGTCCCCCGCATTGATGATATTTGCTTTTACATTTCTGCTCAGAAAATGTGGGGCTCCGGGACTTGAATGTCTCATGACCACCATATCCACTTTCATGGAGAGGATGTTATTAACTGTATCTACGAGGGATTCTCCTTTCTTCACAGAACTACTGCTGGAGGAGAAATTGACAACGTCGGCACTGAGTCTCTTTTCAGCGAGTTCGAAGGAAAGCTTGGTTCGGGTAGAGTTTTCAAAAAATACGTTTGCAATCGTGATATCCCTGAGTGACGGGACTTTTTTGATCGGCCGATTGATCACTTCCTTGAAATTGGATGCTGTATCAAGGATAAGCTGAACATCATCGAGCGTGAGGTTTTTAATTCCGAGGAGGTGCTTTGTACTGAGTTGAGACATGATTAGCTTTTAACTTTCTCTGTGATCCAAATTGCATCTTTTTCAAAACCCTGATCCGCCCATTCCACCACCACATGCTGACTTTCAAGGGTATTTACTTTTATCCCAAAATAGTCCGGCATGATGGGAAAATCTCTGGTAAGAATGCGATCCACCAGCACCATTAATTCTACTTTTTGGGGTCTGCCAAAGGCAATCATCGCATCCATGGCGGCTCTTACCGATCTGCCTTTGTAAAGCACGTCGTCCACGAGAATCACTTTTTTTCCTTCTACCAGAAAATCAATTTTGGTTTCATTCGCTTTGAGAGGAAAATCTCTCCTCCTAAAATCGTCCCGATGAAAAGTCGCATCCAGGTATCCTGACGGCACTTTCACTCCGGAAATTTCCTCCAAAAGAGTGACGATCTTATCCAGCAAAATCGTTCCGCGGGGCTGCAAACCTAAAAGAACTGTGTTCTCGAAATTATCGTGGTTTTCGATAAGTTGATGACAGAACCTCCTGAGAATGATCCCAATCTGTCCTTGGTCTAGTATTAACCTTTTTTGCATGGGTGAGATTTGAGGGTAAATATAAAAAATAAATCTAGTCCTGCAGGTCCTTTGGCTGGTACAAATCCCCATCCACAAGGACTTTGGTAAGAAAAAACACCTCCCTGGTCTCTTCCCTACCGGACTCACCGAGAAAGCGGATTTTCTGCGTTCCGCTCAGCAAAAAATATTGACCATACCAATGTGCTATTTTCAGACTTTCTGGATTTGTTTCCCGTATGCGCTCGTTCTCATCAGTCAGACCCAACTCAAAGTCAAGTTGCTCAAACACCTTTTCTCCATTTTTGAAATAACTCATTTTGATCGTCTGATTCTCCACATAGAGGTGGTACAGATCCTCTCCCACTACAGCGATTTCACCAAATGCATTTGGATAAGTTGTCGTAAATTCATCGTAGGTGCTTGAATTGTCCCAGATCACCTGGCCTTCTTTACCTACTTTGATAAAATGGGAAGAAATGTATTGGTACTCAGGAATCACCTGATAGGTTGAAGCAATCGGGTACCTATTGGAATAGAAAGGATCGTTGAAACTTGGGTTGTAACCCATCCTGGTCAGTCGATCATACCGATAAGCGCTGGTCGGAGAATATAAACCGGAATTTATGCCGCCTTTGGAATCAATAATATTTACCTGATCAAAATAGACATAAAAGGCATCCTCAGTTTCTTTAACCTCCCGAATCGAGTAGACATTTTTGATACCCGGAATCTTTCCTTTTTCGATCTCTTTGATCGTCTCTGCATCCTTTTTTTGCTTTGACTTCTCATCCAGATAATTGTAAAAGTTGGGGAAATCCTCAAGCGTATAAAGTTTAAATTCATGCTCCCCAAACTCATTTATTTCCATCAGGTACATCCCCTGATAGGCACCTCTCCTTTCAAGGCCAAAAGATCCCATCATCACTTGCTGATAGTTTTCTTCCTCCGGAAGAAGAATGGCATCCAAAATCTCTTGACCGGGATCTCCAAATTGGTCAACCTTTACTTCTCTGATCAAATTTCCCGTCATGTCATAGGTGTTGACCAGGAGCTCTCTATTCCGAAATTGTCCCCTTCTGCTCAATACCACATCAATTGCATCAATTTCGGACATTTTTCGGATTTGGAGAATCTGGGTATCCTCTGCAAAAATCCCCTGAACTGTATGGATGCTTTTATCTTTCATGTCAAAAATCTGCATTACTGGTCGGGAGTCGGAAGTTCCCATGAAAACAGCTTTACCATCAACGACTAAAAATTCTACCAATTCAATATTGAGAAGGTTATTAGCATCGTATTCAAATCCACTTTTTGTCGTCAAATCTATGTTCAGAATGTACTTTTCAGCATTTTCGGAATTTCCCTTTTGAAACAAAGCATACAACTGAGTCCCCTCCGTATCAAAACCAATCATATCGAATCCATCTTTCACTGGAAACTCGATTAAACCTTCCGTGTTGAGGTTAGAATCCGTGATGAAATACTGAAAATTTTTCTTGAAACTGATCGATTTCTCAGGGATGACCCGAAAGGAAACCAGGGAATTTTCGGTCCGAACCATTTCGAAAACCGGACCATAAAGCTCGGCATCAACCTCAAATCTGGCAACGAATTTTACCTGAGCAAACCCCTGAAAACTCAAAATCAATAACGCGGAAAGAATGAAAAGTTTTTTCATGTGTTTATAAATGATTTTTAATGTCCACATGGAATCTCGCATAGCTAATGATCATCCCTCTGTGTGTCGCTTGAGTCATGCTCGATTTCATGAGCCCATTTTCAATAATAAATCAAACTCTTCTTTTCCTACCGGGAAAACAGAAAGCCTCGATTGCTTCAGCATGGGAAGTTGCGAAAGTCGATCTTCATTTTTGATCATTTCCAATTTCACCGGAGATTTTAATGGCTTCTTCACTTTCAATCTTACGGCAATCCAAGCCGGATCTTTTGGATCCGCAAATGCCTCTTCCGAAACTTCAGCAACTCCAACAATCGCTTTATCTTTTCCGCTGTGATAAAATAATACCGGTTCACCCAGTCGCATATCCCGGAGTGAATTTCTTGCCTGATAATTTCGCACGCCATCCCAGACATCTTCCTGTTTCGCTGTGAAATCATCCCAAGAGTAGGAAGTTGGCTCAGATTTGACCATCCAGTAGTTCATTGATCTTTATTTGGGTTTACAATTTTAAGATAAGTCTTAGACCTTTAAATTGAAACAATATTTGGAGACATTTGTCTCACATCTTAACGCAAATACAAAGATTTTGGATCATAAGACAATTCTGAAGAAACTCAAATTGAGTATTCAGCTCATGGAACTCCATGAGGAAAATCCATTTAAAATCAGAGGCTATCAGGGAGCTCTCAATTCGTTTGACCGCGGGGATCAGGATCTGATGAGCATCAGCGATGAGAATCTGGCGAAAATACCGGGAGTGGGAAAAAGTGTGTTGGAAGCCATTCAGGACTTGAAAAGCTCTGAATCTTTTCCACTCTTGGATCAATTGATTGAGAAAACGCCAGCCGGAATTTTGGAGATTCTTCAGATAAAAGGACTTGGTCCAAAAAAAGTTAAGACACTTTGGGAGGAATTGGGCATCACCTCCACGCACGAATTGATGGAGGCTTGCCAATCCGGAAAAGTGGCTAAAATCAAAGGATTCGGTGAAAAGACCCAAGAAACGATTATTCAAAATCTCGAATTCAAAGCTTCCAATACCGGAAAATGGCTTTACGCAGATATCGAGGAAGTGATCGAAAACCTGACTGAAGAGCTTCAATCTATTTCTTCTGAATCTGAAATTTCGATTGTCGGAGATTTTGCCAGAAAGATGGAAATCATTTCCGAAGCAGAATGGCTGATCGGTCTTGCCTCCCTTTTTGGTGGAAAAGAAAAATTGAAAACCTGGAGCAGAATAGAATGGGACCTTTCTCAATCAGGTCCATTTTCCTGGCGAGGAAAAGTCATAGATCTTGACTTGCACGTTCAGGTTCACTTCTGCGCAAAACCAGATTTCATCCAAAACAAACTGGCCCTGACTGCTTCCAAAGCTCACTTAGCTTTGCTGGTTGACGAAAAAGAATCCATCGCAGAAAAACTCAAAAAGAAGGATTACAAGACTGAGGAAGAGTTTTTTTCAAAAAATGGCTTGCAATTTATTCCTGTTGAAATGCGGGAAGGTTTCGACGAAGTCGCTCTTGCCAAAGAAAATAAAATCCCGGTTTTGCTGGAAGAAAAAGACCTTCGGGGAATACTTCACAATCACTCAACCTACAGTGATGGGAAGCATACGCTGAGACAAATGGCCGAATACTGCAAGGAATTGGGCTACGATTACCTTGGAATCTCAGATCACAGCCGCACGGCTTTTTATGCTGGTGGTCTTGAAATTGAACGCATAGAAAAGCAGCAAAAAGAAATCGACCAGCTGAATAAGGAATTAGCTCCTTTCCGCATTTTCAAAGGAATCGAAAGTGATATCCTAAGTGATGGAAGTTTGGATTACCCGGAGGATGTACTGTCGAGCTTTGACTTTATTGTGGCTTCCGTCCACTCAATTCTCAATATGGACATCAAGCGTGCAACTGAGCGATTGCTTCGGGCGATTGAAAATCCATATACAACCATTTTGGGTCACCCAACAGGTAGACTTTTACTCCGGAGAGAAGGCTATCCGATAGATCATAAGACCATCATTGATGCCTGCGCAAAAAATAATGTGGTAATCGAAATCAATGCAAATCCATGGAGACTCGACCTTGATTGGAGATGGGTTCGCTATGCAATGGAGCAAGGTGTGAAACTGTCAATCAATCCCGATGCGCATGAAATGGATGGTTATGCGGATATGAAATACGGCGTTTTGGTGGGAAGAAAAGGAGGGCTAACCAAAGAAATGACCTTGAACTCCATGTCCGGTGAAGAAATAGCTGCTTACTTTGCGCAGCGAAAAGCTTTGATCGGAAAGTAGCAGTTGGAAGTTTTTACTGTTCCCTATTCCTTTCTCTCTTTCTCAACCAATTCCTCATTTTACATTCTTAAATTTTCAATTCAATGAAGTGGACCGACCAACCCGAAGGAGTTTTGCTCCAAAGATCATTTCTTTTCGGAATCACAGGAATCGTACTCGGTACACTTTCTCTTCTGAATACCAATTTTCAGGTAGTCCAGGCACCCATGGGACCATTGAACGGAGTGAGTCTTTTGCTCCAAATCCTGGGATTAAGCTTGGCTGTTTTGGTATTGCGAAGAAAGAAATTGGCAATAGAAGACAAGCAGAAAGCTCAAAAAATGGTCTTGGTTCTTGGGGTAGCTTTGCTGTTTTTTATTCTGTCGCTTTAAAACAGATACAGTTGAGATACAATCCTCAAGCGGATTGAAATATTGCTAGACATTGCTGTTTAAAACAGAAAAACCCCGAGTTCATCACCCAGGGTTTTCTATTAATATGAATTTGGAAATTAATCGGCTTTCTCTTTTTTCTTGACCGAGATAGTGAGCTCAGTACCTTCTCCCAAGTAATCTGCTGTAATGACATCTCCTTCGGAAAGATCACCTTTCAGGATTTCCTCAGCGATTGCGTCTTCCAGATATTTCTGAATTGCCCGATTCAAAGGACGAGCACCATATTGCTGGTCGTAACCTTTTTCGGCAAGGAATTCTTTTGCTTTCTCGGTCAACTCAATCTGATATCCAAGATCCGTGATTCTGTGGAAGAGTTTCTTCAAACTGATATCGATGATCTTGAAGATATGCTCTCTGGTAAGAGAATTGAATACCACGACGTCATCCAAACGATTCAGGAATTCAGGACTGAACGCCTTCTTTAATGCTGACTGAATAGTCGACTTCATCACCTCATCCTGATTGTCCTGCTTTGCTTTGCTGGAGAAACCAATTCCGGCTCCGAAATCCTTCAAGTCACGAACTCCAATATTGGAAGTCATGATGATGATCGTGTTTCTGAAATCGACTCTTCTTCCCAATCCATCTGTCAAAATACCGTCGTCCAGTACCTGAAGCAAGATATTGAAGACATCCGGATGAGCTTTTTCGATCTCATCAAGTAAGATCACAGAATATGGCTTTCTTCTGATTTTCTCAGTCAGCTGTCCACCTTCTTCATAACCCACATAGCCTGGAGGCGCTCCTACTAGTCTGGATACTGAAAACTTCTCCATGTACTCAGACATATCAATTCTTACCAGTGCATCATCTTTATCGAAAAGATAAGAAGCCAGCATTTTGGCAAGTTCAGTTTTTCCTACACCTGTTGGTCCGAGGAAAATAAAGGAACCGATTGGCTTTTTAGGATCTTTCAAACCAACTCTGGTTCTCTGGATGGCTTTGGTCAATTTCTTGATCGCCTCTTCCTGTCCAACCACTTTTCCGCTCAACTCTTCCATCATGTTCAGAAGCTTAGCTCCTTCATTTTGGGCGATTCGTTTGGCAGGAATTCCGGTCATCATCGCGATCACTTCAGCGACATTTTCCTCTTCAACAGTAAATCTCTTGGACTTGCTGTCTTCTTCCCATTTGACTTTGGCAGTTTCCAACAGCTCCAGAAGTTTTTTCTCTTTATCTCTCAACTGAGCAGCTTCTTCATACTTCTGAGATTTCACCACTCGGTTTTTCTCTGTTTTGATGTTTTCTACTTCAGCTTCCAGTTTAAGGATATCCTCAGGAACATGAATATTATTAATGTGAACACGTGCTCCGGCTTCATCCAGGATATCAATAGCCTTATCCGGAAGGAAACGATCTGAAATATATCTGTCAGAAAGCTTCACACAAGCCTCAATAGCAGCATCTGTGTAGATCACATTGTGGTGATCTTCATATTTATCCTTGATGTTTTGCAAAATCTGAATGGTTTCCTCAGGAGAAGTGGCATCCACCATCACCATTTGGAATCTTCTCGCTAACGCACCGTCTTTTTCAATGTATTGTCTGTATTCGTCAAGCGTAGTAGCTCCGATACACTGGATTTCTCCACGGGACAACGCTGGCTTAAACATGTTGGAAGCATCCAAAGAACCGCTTGCGCCACCGGCACCTACGATTGTATGAAGCTCGTCAATAAACAGAATCACGTTTGGAGACTTTTCAAGCTCGTTCATTACCGCCTTCATTCTTTCCTCAAACTGACCTCTGTATTTTGTACCTGCAACCAAGGAAGCAAGATCGAGCGTAACCACCCGCTTATTGAAAAGCACTCGGGAAACTTTTTTCTGAACAATTCTTAGTGCCAAACCTTCCGCAATTGCAGTTTTACCCACACCTGGCTCCCCAATCAGAATTGGATTGTTTTTCTTTCTTCTGGAAAGAATCTGAGCTACTCGCTCAATTTCTTTATCACGGCCGATGATTGGATCAAGCTTATCGTCTTCAGCCATTTTGGTGAGGTCACGACCGAAATTATCCAAAACCGGAGTTCTGGATTTTTCCGCTCCCGGCTTAGCACCTGCAGCACCACTTCCTGAAGATCCAAAAAGCTTCGAACCATCATCGTCCCCATCTTCTGCCTCAGCTTTTGCACGAGGAGTTGGCGAATCAGATGACATTTCTAGCATTTCTTTTACGGAGTCATAGTTTACCTCAAACTTGTTTAGAATCTGGGTGGCGATATTGTCTTCATCTCTCAAAATAGAAAGCAGCAAATGCTCCGTTCCGATCAATTGACTTTTGAAGATTTTAGCCTCCAGATATGTAATTTTCAACACTTTCTCTGACTGTCTTGTCAAAGGTATGTTGGCCATGTTTTTCACATTGTGGTTTGCGGTGCCTTTTACAGCCCGCTCAATTGCACTGCGCAACTCCTCGAGGGGCACGCCCAATTTTTTAAGAATGGAAACAGCTACACCCTCACCCTCACGAATCATCCCTAACAAGAGGTGCTCTGTGCCAATGTAATCATGTCCCAGACGAAGAGCCTCTTCGCGACTGAGAGAGATCACCTCTTTGACTCTGTTCGAAAATTTTGCTTCCATTTTATTCTTTCTGATTGTTTAATAATCCTGTACGTATGTTACCGAATTTGTTTTAAAAACACAATCCTTTTAGTGATTGTTCATTGTTTTTTTACAGACTTTAAGATTATGTTTTTAGCTGCAGGTCCTTCGCAGAATAACAAATCGACAACGCTAAGATCAGGCTCAAAGTCTAAGCCAAAAAGTTGACCGTAAACTACCGGGTTGTAGTAGCTTCTCCCGGAAAAACTGGTCTTAGGTACTATTTGAGCCCTTATATCTATCACTTCATTCAAATCATTATCACTTTTGCTTTTGACAAGTTTGACAGGGGACTGCAGGAGCTTAAGACAGATTGTCAGCATCTCCCAGTTTAAATCCCAAAGTCTCTCAGGCTTTAGGGAAATGACGCTTTCGAAATAGGGAAAAAAATATTCGAAAAATGGTGCTTTCCCATAGGCACTTTGAATACCTCTGAGGTGTATTGCTTGCCATTTCTGGCTGTAATCAATTAAAACGTCTTCTATTGGGATTTTAGGCCTCCTTCCCTGAACAGGTACACTCAGCGTTTCCACCTTATTTGCAAGGCGAATTTGAGTGCGATTCAGGAACGATTGCCTTTGATAGATATCCTCCGGAAAAACCAATATCTCATCAGCGCCGGCAATGGCTGCGAAAAATTCCAGATTGGGTAAATAATGCAGGTCAACTGCGACTCTTTTCATTGGGGAAAGTTATTGGATCTTTGGGATTGGGTAAATAGTTATTGATTTAAGAGTAAATTGGTTATTACCTTTTGATTCTTGATTTGAATCTCTTAGGTCTTAAATCTCCCTCTTCTTGATACTTGCCTCTTGGCTCTTCTCAAACAATGTCTTCCAACTGCCCCAAGCCCTGTCGGACTATCTCTACTTCGTCACCAGTGCAATCCAGGATAGTTGAAGCCACATTTTGCCCGTAACCTCCGTCAATTACCAAATCCACCAGATGCTGGTATTTTTCAAATATCAGCCCCGGATCTGTACTGTATTCTACTACATCATCCTCATCCCGAATCGAAGTTGTCAAAATCGGATGACCCAGTTCCTCCACCAAAATCCTTGGTATCTCATGGGCAGGAACCCGGATTCCTATGGTTTTCTTATTGCTGTGCAAGATTTTCGGAACTATATTACTTGCTTCCAAAATAAACGTAAAAGGTCCAGGAAGCCCTTTTTTCATCATTTTGAAAACTGGTTTAGTGATCACTTTTGTATACTGGGCAATATTTCCAAGATCAGCGCAGATTATTGAGAAATTATGCTTCTTGGGGTTAATTCCCTTGATTTTGCAAATTTTTTCTACTGCCCGCTGATTGGTGATATCACAACCCATCCCATAAACTGTATCCGTCGGATAAATGACCACACCACCATTTCTCAGGATATCTACGGCTTGCTTGACTTTTCGCGGATCAGGATTTTCTTCGTAAAGACGTATTAATTCAGCCGGCATTTTTTTGAGTTTGAGTATCCTTAAGTATTATTTTCCGGATAGGGTTCCAAAATCTATCCAATTCCTGCACGATCGGCAAATCTGCCGGTGCCCAAGTGACCGAAAAAAGCTCCTCTTTCGTCAGCCAACAGATTTCTTCGTGCTCCGAAAGATGAATCACTCCGGACTCCCAAACACATAGAAATGGTAACAATCTGATTTTCAGAGCCTTAGAATAGGTGAATTCGCTGGGACTCATGGATAGTATGATTCTGATGGAAATATTCAATTCCTCCGATATTTCACGAATCAGACATTCTTCAGGCAATTCATCCTGTTCGACTTTACCTCCCGGAAATTCCCAAAGTCCGGGCTGGCTCATCTTTTCACCTCTTTTTGCACAAAGGATTTTTCCTTGGGAAAAAATAACCGCACAGGTGACAGGGATAAAATCCATAAATCGACAAAATGAATAAGAAAGGTAGAACCCAATCCATCAAGGCACAAACTCAGACTTGGGTTTTTTCCCTATTTTTGTTCCCCTTATGCTAAGCGAAAAAAGAAAAAAACAATTTATGGTAGTCATGATCGCCACTTCGGTCCTGATGATCACACTCACCTTCTATTTCTATCAGGTGTTCTTCAGCCCCAACACCCTGATTGATTTGGAAACTAGCTATATGCTTAAAATCAAAAGCAATGATACCTACAAAAACGTTGCAGATGAGCTTTTTGAAAAGGCAGTGATCAACGATGCCCTAAGCTTCGGATTTGTGGCTAAACTCATGGGATATCAGGAAGCTGTAAAACCCGGTCTTTACACTGTCTCTCCGCGAATGAGTAACCTGGATTTGGTCCGAATGCTCAGATCCGGAAGGCAAACGCCCGTTCGGATTACTTTCAACAACGTCCGGACAAAAGAGGATTTGGCTGAGAAAATCACGGCAAACCTGGAGGTTTCGCAGGAGCAGTTTCTTGAAATGATCAAGGATTCAGTTTATATAAGGAAGTTTGACTTTGAGGAAGAGACTATCATGAGCATGTTTATCCCAAATACGTATGAAGTTTGGTGGAATATTGCCCCGGATGCTCTTTTTGACAGAATGTATAAGGAATATCAAACCTTCTGGACTGACGAAAGAAAGGCAAAAGCAGCCAAGCTAAGCCTTAGCCCAAAAGAAGTAAGCGCACTTGCATCCATCGTGCAGGCCGAATCTCAGAAATCAGACGAGCGCCCAAGAATTGCAGGTGTCTATCTCAATCGACTTCGAATCGGAATGCCATTGCAAGCTGACCCGACCCTTGTTTTTGCTGCCGGAGATTTCAGCATCAAGCGACTTACCGGTGTGCACATGGCTATCGACAGTCCATACAATACCTATAAATATGCAGGCCTTCCTCCTGGCCCTATTAATCTTCCGGATATCAATTCGCTGGATGCAGTGCTTAACTCGGAAACACACAAGTACCTATATTTCTGCGCCAAGGAGGATTTTTCCGGTTATCATGCTTTCGCAGAAAACTACAATGATCACATGGCAAATGCCCGACGATATCAGCGTGCATTGAATACTGCCAAAATCTTCTGATCATGTACACTGCCGAAACTCAGATTCGCGTCCGCTATGCCGAAACCGATCAGATGAGCTATGTCTACTACGGCAACTACGCGATGTATTTTGAAGTGGCTCGAGTGGAGGCGATGCGAAGTATCAACTTCTCCTATAAGCAAATGGAACAAGAAGGCGTGATGATGCCTGTGCTGGAAAGCTATTTCAAGTACCACAAGCCTGGAAAATACGATGAACTCCTGACCATCAAAACAAAAATCCCGGTTATGCCAGGAGTTCGAATCCGATTCGAATATGAAGTTTTTAATGAGCAATCAGAGCTTATCACTGCAGGCTGGACCACCTTGGCTTTTCTCAAAAAAGACACTCACCAACCGACCAGACCACCCCAGAATTTGTTAGCTTTATTGAAACCATTTTTTTAATCAACTAAGCCAAAGTGGTAAGAAAAAGCGTACAATTCCTAAAGGATTTACTCCGGAGACAAGCTAAACGTCTTCAAAAATTTCACTTCGGGGATCCGGATAAAAACCTGTATGAGGTTGGGAAAGTCTTTATTTACCAGTTTCAAAAAGACGATATAAGCGAGCGCGCAGGTTCCATGGCATTCAGTTTTACTCTTGCTCTTTTTCCTTTGTTACTTTTTGTCCTGAATACGATTCCTTACCTCCAGGATTTCTTCCCATACATTACGACAGATAATATTTTGCTTTTTGTTCAGGAAATCCTTCCAGGAGAAATCTATTCTCAACTGGAAAATACCATCCTCGATATTATCTCCAAACCGAGGCAAAGCTTGCTGTCTATAGGTTTTTTCTTTGCCCTCTTTTCCTCCTCCCAGGGAGTAATCTCCATGATGGATTCCTTCAATTCGGTTTATCAAACCAAGGATGACCGTAGTTTTCTCAGGGGTCGATTGATTTCAGTTGCAATCGTATTTGTACTGGTAGTGACGATTTTGATTGCAACGACTGTCATGATTATTGGGAATATTCTTATCGGTGGATTAGAGAACCTCCAGCTTTTCAATTCGAACTTTATGATATTTTTATTTAGCACGCTTAAGTTTCTGGTGCTTTTATCTGTGTTTTATTTCACCACAGCATTCATTTTTAGATTTGCCCCGGCTGTTCATGATAAATGGCATTTTTTCTCAACTGGCTCTCAGGTTGCAGGATTGCTTATTACCGCTGCATTTTATTTGTTCAGTTATTATCTGAATAATTTCGCCAGCTACAATAAACTTTACGGATCTATCGGGACACTTATGGGTTTGATGCTTTGGCTTTTCATCACATCGCTTATAATTTTGATATCATTCGAAGTAAATGTCACAATGGATTTACTCGATGAGAGAAAGAAAAATGAATCATTGGAAGCGCTTGAAAAGCGAAATCCACTGGCTCCGAAAAATTAATACTTAAAAAACTTAGCGAAGAAATCCAGCTTTGTCAATCGTAAAAAATTTTGAATGCCTTCCAATCTTAAATACCTACTTATGAATCGATTCCTGAGCCCTTTAGCACTTCTTTTTAGTCTTTTTTTCCTAATCGGTTGCAGCGAACCGGAAGAAAAAGTAATCCCGGATTCTGAGATAAATGCATGGTTTGATGCAGAATATGAAGAACTACTTCAAATGAGTCCATTGCAGCTGACAACGCAAGGCCGAAAAGATCGGTATGGTGAAATCGATGACATGAGCGAGCCGGCAGAGGATAAGCGGCTGGCCTGGATGGAAGCAAGTGTGAAAGAAATGAAGGAGAAATTTGACTCAAGTGCCCTGAGTCCGGAGGCAAAAATTTCTTATGACCTTTGGGAATATCAATACGAAATGGAAAAAAGAGACGTGGAATTCAGAAGAAAAAACTACGTTTTCAATCAAATGGGAGGAATTCATACCATGATCCCCAACATGCTGATCAATTTCCATAAAGTGGAGGAACCGGCTGATATGACCGCCCTTGTCTCCCGAATCAATGAATCCGGCAGGGCTATCAGTCAATTGTTGGAAAGAGCAAAATTACAGACTGCTGCAGGTATTCGGCCTCCGAAGTTTGCTTATGAATACGTGATCCAGCAGTCCAACTCATTGATTAAAGGACAACCATTTACGGAGGGAAAGGAAAGTGCACCGCTTTGGACCGATGCGCTCAGCAAAATTGAGAAACTGGAAAAAGATGGGAAAATCACTGCCGAGCAAGCAGAGGAATTCAGAGGAAACACTAAAGAGGCACTTCTCACCAATTTCAAACCTGCGTACGAGGAACTTATCGCATGGCTGGAGTCCGAGTTACCAAATCTGGAAGAAAAACCTACCGGAGTAAGCAGACATGAAAATGGAGCCGCCTTCTATGCACATAAACTTAAAACATCCACCACCACCGATCTCAGCGCTGAAGAAATTCACCAAATCGGATTGGATGAGGTAAAAAGAATTCAACAGGAAATGCTCGCGATCAAGGATCAAGTTGGATTTGAAGGAGATTTGCAGGCATTTTTCAAGTTTGTCAATAGCGATCCTCAGTTCTTTTTCCCCAATACAGACGAAGGAAGACAAGCCTATCTGGATGAATCGACCAAGTATTTGAACGATATCAAAGCAAAATTGCCGCAGTATTTTGGGCTATTGCCAAAAGCTGATTTAGTCGTAAAACGAGTTGAGGCTTTCCGCGAGCAAGACGGCGCACCTCAGCATTACAGCCAAGGCACTCCTGACGGTTCCCGTCCGGGAACGTATTATGTTCACCTTTCGGACATGAAGGCTATGCCAAAATCCACCATGGAGGGAGTAGCCTATCATGAAGGAAATCCTGGCCATCATATGCAGGTTTCAATTGCTCAGGAACTGGAATCAGTTCCCAAGTTCAGAACCCAATTGGGATTCAATGCTTATTCAGAAGGCTGGGCGTTGTATTCTGAGATTTTGGCAAAGGAAATGGGTGGATATCAAAATCCCTATTACGATTTTGGTCGCCTTGTCAACGAAATCTGGAGAGCCATTCGATTGGTGGTAGACACCGGAATCCATGCCAAAGGCTGGACAGAAGCTGATGCGATTAAATACTTTACAGATAACTCTTCCATCTCACAGGGAGCCATTCAGGCGGAAGTTCGTCGATACATGGTCATCCCCGGACAAGCGACAGGATATAAGATCGGGATGTTGAAAATCCAGGAACTGAGAAAGCTTGCAGAAACAGAGCTGGGTGAAAATTTTGACCTGCGCAAGTTCCACGATGTAGTTTTAGGAGGCGGAGCTTTACCGCTAGAGATTTTGGAGAAAGAAGTGAAGAGATGGATTGAGAACGAGAAAAAAGCCGGTTAACAAGGATTTTAACAAGCGAAGTGACTATCTCTAAAAAAATAATCCTTGAAAGATCAGCAGGTTAGCTTAAAAAAGTAAAAATGACTTGACGGATAAGGTATAAGCGTTTACTTTTGCGAACTGATTTAGAAAAAAGATCACGCTAAACACAGAGGAGTGGCAGAGTGGTCGATCGCGGCGGTCTTGAAAACCGTTGTACCGTGAGGTACCGGGGGTTCGAATCCCTCCTCCTCTGCTTTTATTCAATCAGATGTTTCGAAAAGCCCCAAATTTTAGCGATTTGGGGCTTTTTCTTTTTTAACCTTACCCAAAATCCAGTAGATTATTCTGATTTTCTGCGACTAAATCGAGACCTATTCGTTTTCCAATCGAGACCTATTCGAATGGTTATGTTTTTCGTGATTATGTAAAACCATTAGGCCTCGGGATAAGCTCAACATAGCTTTGCCATATCAAATAAATGATAAGGCTATGGACGTCCCAAATTTAAATTTCACACTCAATCTTAAGAAGTCTACGAAGGAAGGCTTAGCACCGATTTATCTCAGAATTACCATCAATGGATCAAGAACTGAAATCAGCAGCAAAATCAATGTCAGTCCTGAAAAATGGGATGCCAGGCAAAGTAAAATCAAGGGCAACAATCCTGTAGACATTCGATCAAATAAAATCCTTAATGAGCTTTTAGTAAGTGTTCATCAGGCCATAGACTTATTGAAGCATAATAAATTTCCAATTAATGCTCCAAATATTAAGTTAGCTATCAATGGCAAACTTTTTCTAGCTGTCAAATTAATTGATTGCTATGAAGCTTATATGAAGATGTTAAAGACTCGAATCGGAATAGATTATCATAAGAATTCCTATCAAATCAATGAGACCACCTTCAACCATGTAAAAGAATTCCTCATCCATGAGAAAAAATTAGATATGCCCATCGATGATTTCTCAAACATCCTTTTTAATCGATTAGAGATGTTCGTTAAGGTTACAAAGGTAAATTCTCATAACACTACATTCAAAAAAATTGAGCGCTTCAAGGCCATGTTCAAGTGGGCTTATGACATGGATTATGCAAAGAAGGACCTCAGCAGAAAGTTTAAGATGAAAAAGCAGAGGAAAGAAATCATCTTTTTAACTAAAGAAGAGTTGGATAGGATCCATGAATTAGAAACTTCAATTCCTCGGCTTCAAATTATAAAGGACTGCTTTCTATTCATGTGTTACACTGGACTTGCTTTCAAAGAAATTGAATCTCTTCGCGTGGTAAATCTGTCCAGGAATATTAATGGAGAATATGGCCTGATCATTACTCGTCAGAAAACTCAAAAGAACATTCCTGAAATTCCTTTGCTCCCAAAGGCATTGGAACTTGTAGAAAAATACAAACATCACCCGATTAGGATTAGGGAAAAGAAGCTATTCCCAATCCCATCAAATCAAAACTTCAATTCCTACTTAAAAGAAATAGGGACGCTCGCCAAGATCGAAAAATCGATCACAACACATATGGGTAGAAAGACATTCGCCACAACAATTGCCCTCCGGAATGGAATGAGTATGGAAGTGGTGAGTAAAACCCTGGGGCACTCCAATATGCGAATCACTCAGGAGTCCTACGCTGACCTTCAAAATGACCGAATACGAGAGGAATTTAATAAAATATCACTAAAACTAAACTCAAATGATTGCAACACCACCCCTTTTCAGGAAGGTCTTGCTACATCTTAATTGGTTTTCAGAACCAATTGAAATGTGGTGGACAGAAATTCAAATCTCACTATGGGATGAAGAATCGAACTTAGTTACTGAATTCTGCAGAATAAAAAGTACTCCATTTTCAATTCTCGAATTTGACTCTGATTTATTTAAAAGCTTAGAAGTGACTGATGAAATCCGACATGAAAACAGCCCTGAAATTACTAACAGCACCCTTTTTCGAAAATACCTCTATCAACATAAACTACCAATTCCTTCCGGTTCATTCAATGGCTTTTATGATTATCCATTGAGTCTGATGGGGTATTATGATAAGGTCCTTAAAGAGATAAAATATTACGATTTTTCCTCTTTCGTGAACCTTGAGTATTTAAAAGAAATGAATTGTTCTGTGGATGATTATTTTTTGAGTTCAAACGAATGGGATTGTAGTGCTTTCGATGAAGACCAATTTTTCCTGATGGAATACTCCAGGCTTTGATTTTTAAAAAATAATGGCGCTGATTAATTCAGTGCCATTATTTTTGCAAAAAATTTAAAAATGGAAGGATTCGATAATTTGGCTATAGAGCTTCTTGAAATGGAGCAATCCTTGGAATACGTTCCAAAAATTCCTTACACAATTTCAGGATTTAAAAAAGAATTGCGAAACTCCAAACACTATGATATTGATTGGATTGAGAGAATTGAAAATCAAAAAAAGAAAATTATCAATATCAGACTTTTAGATGCATCCCTTTGGCCTCTGCTGGGAAAAAAAAATTATCCGGATCTTTTTGACATACCATTTGATACCGATGAATCGGATTTTGAAAGCCAGAGCTCTGAATATTTAGATCCTCAGCAAAAATCAGAGAACAAAGAAATTAATTCAGATGTTTCTGACTTATTTATTGACCGTGAAAAATGGGTGAAATCACAAAGGTCTTCAATTTTGGATGGCGTTGAAAAACTCTTAAATGAGATTTTAAACTTTTACAACATTGTAAAAGACCAAGATCCTTATAAGATTCCGAGAAGAAAAGAAGATAAAATTCCCTTCATGGGAGATATGAAAGAACTATCTGCATTTCTATACCTTCTCAACAATACAAATTCTTTATTCGGAACTTGGAATTTAAAAATGAAACCAGGCTGGCCAATTTCGGAGGTACATTCAAAGGTTATCAAAAAAGAAAAACTGATCTCAATTCTAATGAATAGTTTTTACTGCCTGAATGTTGATGACGGCAAAGTCGAGGAAATAGACCTGACACGTGATTTTTTATATCGAAAAATGACCTACACTTTATTAACCGAATTAAGTCTCGAAAAATTAATTGAGATGCAAACTATTTTCAAAAAGATTGATGAAGAATTAAAGGGGATTATAAAAAAGAAATCTGAACCGAAACTGAGTAAAGAAGAAAAAAAAATGAAAAAAAATAAAACTTAAATATCCCTCCTCCAAATTGAAAGGGATCAATAAGTAAATCGAATATTTGAAAGTTTCACACAATTTATAGCCACCTCAGCAGGTGGCTTTTTTTATTGGTTTTCAGGGTGTTATGGATTATAAAATAAGTAACGAAAACCATAACGACTATTAGGTTCCATAAGCATCCTTATATTAAAATATTGCGCTCTGAAATTTAAACAATTCAAATAAAGACAATGCAATTAGTACAATCCGAACACATTGAAGATTTAGTGAAAGATGTCAGGGAGCTGACCCTAATCCTCAAAAAATCAAGATCTACATCAGAATTTCCTGAGTTACTAAGGACTGATGAAGTTAAAAAAATCCTAAAAGTAAAAGACAGCACTTTAGCGACCCTAAGGCAAAACGGTACGCTCCCTTTCACAAAGATTGGCGGAACGATCTACTATCTCAAAAAGGACATTATCAAATTACTCAAGGACAATTATTCCGGAACCGATGAGATATAAGAACTTTCGAACAGAAGACCACATCCAGCAAAGGTCTTATGAGGTTTTCAACTACATAATAGGTTACTGTTACAAATCAGGCAGAATTGAACCTAAAATTCTCATTTCAAATCCCTTAATCAAAAACATTCAACAGACTCCTTCATTTAATGTGTTTTACTCTTCAAGTAAGGGGTTTTATTTCTACAAAGATTATGCAACTGAACATAAGGGTGACTGTATCAAATTTATTCAAGAAATAAAAAATCTGAAATATAGATCTGAGGCAGTCAAATCTATTGAAGCCAATATTTTATCCTTAAGAAGATATTGATGGATTACGTTGACCTAACCCCATTCAAGAAGGGATTAAATGCTCAAAACTATTTTAAATCTCATGGAATTTCACAAGAAGTTATTTCAAGATTCGGAGTTAAAATTGATCCTATCATTAATGAAAAAATCTTAATCAAATTTCCTTTAGCCAATGGATGCATTAAAAATTATTGGCCATTAGGAAATGAAAATTCAACTGAACGGAAATTTACATACTCGAACGGAAACAAAGATGAGATCAAGGCTTTTGGCCTTGATCTACTCCCTGAATTTGGTAACACATTATTGATCATGGGAGGTCAAAAAGATTGTTTAATGGCTGCAAGTTTAGGTTATCACGCGATATCTACTCAGTCTGAAACAATATTTCTCCCAGGAAAAATCATTTACAATTTTAAAAGAAGATTCAATGATGTAATTATTTTTTTTGACAATGATAATCCAGGCAGAGAGGCTTCTTCAAAATTCTGTAGGGAGTTCGGTTTGAAAGAAATTTTTATACCTAAGTCAGCCCAGGTAAAAGACATTTCCGATTATGCATTAGTTCACAAAGACTTGAATGGTCTCAAGGCTTTTATTGATACTGAAATCAAAAGAATCAATACTGAAAAGTCAAATT
This sequence comes from Algoriphagus sp., assembly GCA_029945945.1. Taxonomy (GTDB): domain Bacteria; phylum Bacteroidota; class Bacteroidia; order Cytophagales; family Cyclobacteriaceae; genus Algoriphagus. The sequence goes on from JAQSDM010000013.1 coordinate 245,980, forward strand.
TTTCTATTCATGATATTCTTGAAAATGAATACAATGTCGAGTATGATTGGATAATGGAAAATATTGTACCTGCAGAATCTATGCTGTTGCTTGCAGGTGGTTCTGACCTTGGGAAGTCGACCATCGCTTCCCAATTTGCCTTGTCTTTAACGACTGGAGAACCTTTCTTAAACCAAAAGCTCAATAAAAGAGGACCTGTATTATATCTCTGTTTTGAAGAATATAAACAAGATGTAGCAATGAGGTTCAAAAAAATGGTTTCAGGAATTAGTCAAGAAAGCAAATTACATCTGAGAGATCTCAAAATTGAAATAATTAGCAATGATTACTTAGAAAAAATTAATTCCCATTTATTAAATTATCCAGATACCGTCGCAATAGTCATTGACCCTTTGGGCTCTACTTTTAAAGGAGACATCAATGCTGGTTCTTCAGATTTGCGGGAGCATCTTCAAAAATTTAGAGAAATTGGAACAAAGCATAAACTTCTAATTTGTTTCATTCACCATGTTTCGAAAGCAGGTGAGAGTAGTACTAAATTTGATAAAAAGAATTTACTCGGCAATTCTTCAATAGAAGCATTTTTTAGGGTTGTATTTGAAATTAAACCAACCAAAAATTCTAATGTAGTGGAACTCGGCATTGTAAAGGGAAATATGATTATGCCGAAGTTAAAAACTTCTTCAGGAACAACTTGGGAACTAAGTAAAAATGAAGAAAGTCTGATATTTAGTATTTCTGATCAGCTTGAACAAAAGCATGAGTTTATTAAAATTCCAAAAAAAGCAAGCAAACAGGAAAGTCTCAGCCCTTTATTCCAAGAAATTTTCAGGGGCGAAAGTCAATTGGAAGTAAAGTTAATTCTTGAAAAGTTGGAGGAAAAATTTCAAGGAATTAATGATGGAGAAGCAAGAAGATTAATTACTAAAATTTGTGGTAAACCAATACGTAGAGGTGTATATACCCTAAAAAAAATTGAATAAGACAGACGCGAGACAGGTACCTTCTAAGCCCCAAAATCTCAATTTTTTGGCCAATTTCTGAGTTGACTATTTGTTTTAAATAAATAAAGCAACAAATTGATTTTTTCAACAGGTATTATTACTCAAACCAGCTCAGCATTTTTTTGGTATTTTTTTTTCTCTGCCCTAAAGGGCGAGAGAGAAAAAAAAAATAATACCCGTTGAATTAGATAAATGAATATTTTTTTGCGGAAAATTTGAAAAAAAAATCTCGATTATTCAATTAGGAGAAATTGAAAACTATTTCTGAATAAATCCATTCCTTCTTCACTTTTTTAAATAACCAGAAATAGATAAACAGAGATGTTTAGGCAATAGACAGCCTTCCAGAACAAACCGGACTTTGTAACCTCTGAGATGACTTAAAGTCATGCCACAGATGACTTATTAGGTGTCGTAACCTGGGAGATTACTTTAAGTCATGTTGTGGCTATTCGGCCAGAAGTCTCTGTTTGATCAGTTTCCTTTTTTTGTTTTCAAGGTTGTGTATTACTGATTTTCTCTGGGTGAATGTTTGATGTTTGGTCTGGAGGATATTGAAAATCTGCTTGAGATTGTCGTTAGGGCAAGGTGCATTTTCGGGTGGTGATTATTTTGTCGCCAGTGTTGGTTCCTGGTGTAGTGATATCTTTTTGAGTAGTGAAGATTGTACGATTTCACTCCAACAGATTTAATGAGGATTTAGTTAATATCTCAACCCATTGACAAACCATTAAGCATTTATCCCCAGATACAGGTGTACCTTAGTGATGCCATCATTTTTGTTGTAGCTGGGCCCTAAGTCCAAAATAGGTTTTCAGCGATCGAGGGTGGTTAGCCTGTCGGGGATTAAATTTTACGCGTAGCCGAGTGCTTTGAGTCTTAGCATCTTTTGTGACATGGATAAACTTTCATAATCATCACCCAATGGAGGCAGAGCCGCAGGAGCTTGCGGAATTTGCGGAACCATGACAGGAACTTCCTGAAGATCTTCCTCGCTGGGGATTACAAACTTTTTATCGTAGAGTTCTTTGAGCAGGCGCATCCGGTCTTCCTCCTGACCTTTGAAAAAATACTCAGGGTTCACCATCATGGAACCTCTGGACACCTGAACCAAAAGCTTATTCTTGATCAGCTGAGACAGGGACATTTTCACAGTCGAGTCAGCGTAGATGACTTTACCGTGCGTCACGTAGTTGACAAAATCAATGAAGTCTTTTCTGGAAAGACTGTTACTGGTAACCACATTGCTTTCGTCCATTGCCTCACTGAGATAATCCAACAAGGTTCTGGCGCAGGCAGGAAGCTCGGCCAGCAGGTATAAATTATTTTGGTACCGCTTGGTGTAATTTGTAACCACCATCTTACTTTTGACCACAGGCATTGTGATATCTCCCTCCGTTCTCCAATCTGCCACGAAATCAAGCCTTCTCTTGCTTCTTTTCTCCATAATTTATTTCTCGTTTATTTTTTTTATAAAATCACAATAGTATATACATGACGTACTTAAAGGATGTTAATGATATACTTTCTATATGTGGTATATCATTAGCGTACTTAAAGTATTCCCCGAATATACTATCACTTCGTTTTATTTGTCAAGCATTTTCTGGTTATGTTTTTGGTGATTTTATTTTTTGAAATTATTCTCATTGAGGATCAGAACCTTAAAAGAATTTTGAAGCACTTACTTGACATTGAACCGAATTGGTTTAGATTATCCCATTTTAGACCAATGTTGCTCCAAAACACCGAGTTAGTATATTATTGGCATACTTGAAGTATATTCAGAGCATACTACAAATTAGTCTATTTAATTGAATCACAGGTAGTTAAGCTGTTTTTAGCCTCTAAGACAGGAAAGCCTGATACCACTTTCGATTTGCACAGCGAGCGAAGGCGATGCCACTGCCGGTAATACCGTGATACTTTTTAGGGGTGTGGGGGGAAAAGGAAAGAATCGTAGTATGCTCACAGGATACTTGAAGTATATCCAGAAGATACTTTCTCGGAACCGATTTGGTTCTTTAGAAAACATACCCCGGTCTTCTTCTGAAGGGGAAATCGGTTCGTACACTGCGATCGGCTATACCTACGCCAAAATATAAACACCCCCCCCCATACTTGCACTTCGCATATATAGGCCGATCGGGAGACCATGGTAATGTATACCCCCCTATGGTTCGCCATGGGAAAAGGATAAAGCTTTTACAAATACCGGAGTCAGTTTTTTTTGTTTTTAAAAAGCAAAACCGAAAGGAATCTTTTTGAGAAAAAGGAATTCTTCCGGCGTGAGATTCTATCCTTTTCTCTTTTGGCTTGAAATAGTTTACACTCAATTCCACTTCATCATGTCCACAAACGACAAAAGCCTTGACAAGGCATTTCCTGCCCCTCAGGGCAATTTTACCTATTTAGACAACACAAAGCTGATCAAGAGTTATCCGGGGCTAAAACGGTCCTATTTGATCGTAAATAAAGATGGTATAGAACATCATTTATTTGTTTTCGACCACGAAACCGATCAATTGATTCTCACGAATGAGGTTAGAGAAATTTTGAAATCAGTTTACCCTGAATATCAGATCCTGATGCAAGAAACATTTAAGGAAAATGACATGGACTTCGAAAAAATATGCTTTGGCATCGCTTTAGGGATGAGAGTATTTGAAATGTATAAGAAACCTATCATTCATTTCAGGAGTCTTCATACCTATGCATATACTCAAAAGCCTAACTTCAAAGGTAAAAATCCATTAGGAGATCCAAATGTCCCGAAGGACAAATCCAATTTGGGTTTTATCTACCAGTCATATGACGACAAAAAAGGACGGAAAATGTATACCTACGATGGTTATATTTTCCCGGAAGAAGTATTGGAAATTCTCCTTCATGTTTATGAAATAGTTGAACCAGGAATATTGCCAGAGATTTACAAAGGGAATCTCACAGATGTATGGAGATTAAAATGGAAGCCGTGAATGGCTTCCATTTTTTTTCCTTTCAAAGGTGGATTTCCCGAAGTGTAGTAACTTATTTAATCTTTGGTGATTACCTCGTGGTGGGCAACTGATATTACTTGAACCCAACCTACCATTTTTTTTCAAAATGACGGTGTTGAAACTTCTTTTACAACAGCTTCAGAAAGCAGCACCTCGAGCTTATTTTTTTGCTCGGGTCACTTTTGAAAGAATAAAACAAATTGACTTCCTGGTAATGTGGGCAGGATAAAAAGAAATTTTAAGATCCAGAGAAGATTTGATTTTGGTACCGTCAAATAATTGTTAATTTAAAATACATGTTTATGTTTATAATATTAACAAAATGAATTGGCCAGAAATTTCGAATGAATTGCTATCCCTGGAAAAGCGGATTGATCAAAAACTGGATAAGATCGTTTCCAAAAATCCCGATCCATTTCCATTTGACAGGCTGAAAAAAGGAAAAGAATTACGGGCTGTTTGCCGGGGGATCCGTGCCTTAATCCAATTGGATCAAACTGATGAAGCCAGGCTTTTGCTTGGGCTATTGGAAGAATTGAAAAGCAAAATCCCCACTTCCTGATTTTGAGAAGAGTGTTTAAATCAAGAACTACTCTTCAACTCATCATCCAAACACTTTTCCAATGGAAATAAAGTCTGTCATTGCTTGAAACCATATTTCAAGTACTTGCTTTTTCTATTTGAATCACTCAGCAGTTACATTAAACTTCCAGCCTCCAGTGAAATCCAACTCAACTTGCTCAGACTTCAAATCAAATTTTTGAGTCATTCTTGGAAAATGCCGGAAAATGGGAAGGAAAAAGTCCCAAGCCGCACGATGGAGTTGGGGAAAGCTGAGCTTCTTGAAAAAAACATATTCCAGAAAATAATCAATAGCATTGAAGGTCAGCTTTACAGGCTTTCCGATCAATTCACTTCCTCTTATCTCAATCATTTGACTAACCATTAGTAACTCGAAAGCAAGCAGGATATAATGTGGCTCATCCTTGGAAAAGAAAACCAATTCATCTCTTCTGACATATCCTTTCCCAATCATTTTTTCCATGGCTTCAGGCACAAAACGTTTTCTTAGCTCTTCAAAACTCTCAACCGGGTTTTCCCAAAGGAATTGGAAAATCACTCGGGTTCCCACAAAATCAGAGCTGACAAAAGAGTTCAGGTAACTGATGACCAATCCTCCTCTTGCATCGGTGGGAGGACATTCGAAAAAGGAATAGTCAAGTTCTTTCCTGCCTCTGAGAAAGTCCTCAACACAATTAAACTCAATGCATTTTTCATAATCGGAATAGGCTTCTGCAAAAAACTCACTGAAAAAATCAGTAATAACAACTTTCGGGAAAATCCGATAGGCCTCTTGGAAACCTAACACTTGGCTGAATGGAGAAGGCCTGCTGTTATCCCAGTTATTCCAAAGAAAAACAGATTCACTTTGCCAGTCCATTAATTCCAAAATATCAGTTAGAATTTGTTTGGTTTTATTTCTATTCCCATACCCGATCAACTGGATAAAATGAACCTCTTCTTGGGATTGGTGTCCCAACCAAAAAGGCTCCAGCTTATCCATCAATTCATCGATGAATAGTTGCCAGGAAGGATAGATCTTCTTTAAGGCTTTTCGGGCCACGATAAACGAGTGTATATGATTTTGATTCATGGATTCAAAAATCAAAGTATCCTAAGCCAAGACCTGTCCTACCCAAAATAATTTTTTAACTTTCTACACTGCGCCATCTGTTGGCTTAGGGTAGCATTTACTTTGAATTAGATTTTCAACTATGAGCAAACTCACTTCCCTTTTCCGACAACTTGAGATCATCAAACTCGCCAAGAAAGGGCCCTTCGAATGGACCCAATTGGAAAAACATTTGGAGAGAAAATCCGATGGAGAAGATTTGGATTTGATTATCTCCAAACGAACCCTCAACAGGGATCTGAAAGAGATCGAGCAGCTCTTTGGACTGGTGATCCAGTTTGACTTCAAATCGGCCAAGTATCAGCTGAATCAGGAAGAAAGCTCTGAAAATCATCTGGAGCTTTTAGAATCCTTTGAAACAATTCAGGCCTTTGGCCGGGCTAATCGATTAAGCGGAAAAGTCTTTTTTGAGAACCGCTTGGCACGGGGGACAGAATACTTAAAGCCTATCCTGGAAGCTATCGAGAATCAGGAAGCTGTCAAGATCATGTATGAAAAGTATTGGCTTTGGGAACTCGAAATCCGAATCTTAAGACCAATCGCCCTCAAGGAATATCTGCACCGTTGGTATGTTATGGCTTGGACAGAAAAGGATGAACTTCGGTTTTTCGGTTTGGACAGGATAAAATCATTAGAATCAATTCCAGGGAAGATCATACTACCTCCTGCTCCGGATCTTGAATCTCGCTTCATGGAAACCATTGGAATCATCAATGATCCTTCAGAACCGGTGGAAACAATAGTCCTGACCTTCACTGAATTCAAAGGTCGCTATATCCAGTCCATGCCTCTGCATCCCACACAAGAGATATTGGTCAATGACGGAAAAACTCTACAAATCAGCATCAGGGTAAAGATCAATTACGAGTTAGTTTCTCAAATTCTTAGCCATGGGGATGAAGTCAAAGTGGAAAATCCGGAGAGATTGAAGGAAATAGTAATGAAAAAGGCGAAAAATATTGTCCATAAAAAATTGGATTCAATACTATGAATAACAACCTCATTATCGATCAGGGAAAATTATTAGCTACCATCATAAGTGTGGTTCAATCAATTGAACTCGAACTTAAGGAACTCAATGGTACTGGAATATTCTTTGTTCCTGAACTCTATTTAGCCTTTCAAATCGGCAAAACATTTTTCACAAACCAGAAAAGTATCTTTGGGACAGAAGAATTGAAATGGGTTAGAGAGAAAAACCTGGGCAATGGCGGGCCAAGTGATTTGATTTTTGAAACCCCAAATGAAACCGTGGTTTTTGAATTCAAGATTAGCAGTACGTGGAATTCTTATGCTGCTGATATTAGAAAGCTCCAAAGATTAGAAACCAGGGATTCTATGGAATTCCACAAATATTTCGTGGCATTGATAGATACATTCAGAGGAAAAGAAGATCCCCGTTTATCGAATCTTAAGCAAGAATTAGGAGTAGAACCCATCGCCTCAGTTACAATCCCCGTAAACTATTCGAGATACAAGTCTGAAATGGATTGTTTACTTGCTCTTTTCAAAATTTGATTTCAAAGAAACCATCATATCAGTTTAGGAGATGGAAAATCATCCATCTTCCAATGCAGAGATCTAAACTTGAATAAAGAAGTTAGCAATCAAGAATTTCATCTTCTGCCCTAATTTGGGATTTTTTAACCTTTTAGAATCCTGTAAAAGAAAACCTGGCTACTAACCGGCAGCATCGAATTGTTCAAATAAAACCAGTCCACCTTTATTACCCAAGGGATGTCATGTCAGGGAAAGAAACATATGACCAAAATCTTGGCAGTCTTTTGAGAATGAAAAACCAACTTTTAGATGCTTCTCTTTATCCATCTGAATCTTGTGAAGTCAAGTTCTCAGAAATTGAAGATTTGCTGAATTGATTGAAACAGTATTTAAAATTGCAGCAATTGATTTTCATTTTATACATCCAACCAATATTTAATGAGATCACCTAAGAGATAATTCCCTCAGGATTATTTCTCGCTTTTTCAATTTGACTTTCTTTCCATTTTTCAATTGCAACGGTAGCAATTTCAGCCTGTGCTAACGCTATTACTTTTAAAAGTTCCTTATTAGAAAGCAATTCAGCTTCTAATTTTTGAGCACTTCTTTCTGAATTAATTTTAACTTCAGTGTTAATTTCCTCATTTAAATTAGAGGTAAGTAACATTTGCCTAACCTTCACCTGATGTTTCTTGAAATCTATAATATCATCATATGGACCTCTTTCTGTCATTAGTTTAAATAGGATTGGAGCTATTTCGATAAAGACAAAAAGAATTGTCACAAGCCATTTCGCCGCCCAAAGGGAAGCGTCTTTAGTTGTCAATGATCCAAGCGCCTCGAGTCTTGCCAACAAACCATTTCGACTTTCAAATTCCGTTCGAAGAGAAGCGCTTTTTTGTCTTGCTCCATCCCTAAGCTCATTGATCCTGGTTTCCTTTTCTCTAATGCTTTGAAGGTCTTGTTCATTCAATTTATTACTATTGGCCTCCATGCTTTTAAATTCATCATTAAGCCTGTTATAGTTTTCTTTAGCTTCTCTGAAGACCGGACCTTCACCGGGTGTTCCTGTCCCACAAGTCCCATTCAATTCACACATGTATTTGTCATAGGCCTCGTTCCTTTTCAATCTTAATACCTCCAACTCTTGACTTCTTCGAGCAATTCCTTCCTCGATGGATTGATTCTCCTTAATAAAAGTACCTGCTAAAGAATCTGCTTGCGCTGAATAGTTAAATTCAGACTCCTGAGTTGTCAAATAATTTAGTCTCTTGATCTCTGCATTTATTTCACTCTCAAACAGCTTTAGTTCTAAGGGAGTTGCAATCACAAATCCCAAGATAATGGCCATTACCAACCTCGGAGCTGCCTCGACCATTTCTTGTTTTGATATAGTCTTTTTACCGTCACCTACCCCAAAACTTGAAACGATATAGCGATCCAAATTAAAAATTAAAGCACCCCAGAAAAGACCGAAAAAAACAGATAGATATGTGTCATCAAAAGCCGTGAAAAATGCATAACCTCCTGCAAATGAGGCCATCAAAGCAGTAAATACTATTGTGCCACCAATTCCATAAAATTTATTTTTCTCCATTGGAACCTGCTCAAGGACTTCCATGTCGGCCCCTGAGGACCAAATAAATAAGTTGTAAAATTGCTTCCAGATGAACTTAAAAGGTTTTTCCATTTGGTGGGTTTTTTAAATAGGTAAATACTCGGTCAAATAATCTTTTTAGCGATAAACCTTCCTGCTTTTCCTGAAATTCATTAAGATTAAAATTTTGTAAATCAATCTTTTTAAATTCAATTTTATGTTGGGAAAAATGAAGTTCCCTTGGTTCAGGCACCCTCAAGTCCATAAAATTGATTTTTCCAAATTGATACAAAGGATCAGGGATTCTCAAAGGAGCCAATTTTACCTGGGTATTGATCTCTACCTTTGGGAATTCAACCATCAATTCCTTTATAATTGGAATTGGAAACGGTTTAGCTTTAAGTACTTTTTGTTCAGAAAAAAATAATCCTTTGGCAAGAATAGTAAATTGAGTCTCTCCTTTTATTGGTACATGCGCGATTCCTTCACTTGATACCTCTCCAATTACAGGAGAAATATTTACTGAGACTGCGTCACTTGTTTTCCATTTTATGTCGACGTTGTCCAAACCGTGATCCAAGTTGATATCATAGGAAAACAATTCTATAGAAGGTCTAATTAAATCAATGAAGACCTCTGCTTCAGATATCTCTCCAAAGCCACCTTCACATTGGAGTTTGAAGGTAGTCGGCACAATGGGTCTTACATAGAATTCTCCCTTCTTTGAATCAAGGCCTTTTACTCCATTGATATTTAACTTATAGGCATTACTTACCTGCCAAGTCAATAAAACTGGGGACTCATCTTTTCTAATTGAGACATCTGATCTGAAAAAATCAATCTGAGGAAATCTCCTATTTGTGGAAATGGAAATTGACTGACTTACTGTGGTATAGAAATTATGAAATGTTACCTCAATTTCCTGTTCTTTGGCTATCGATATTTGAAATTGATTTTGTCCGACAAAGCTGACATTCTTCCCTATTCTGACATAGTCAACATTTAGCGCTTTCCAGCTAATAACGATACTCTCATTTGCGAAATCTATTCGCTGTTTATCTGATTCTAAGGAGTTAATGACGGGAATGACCTCCAGTTCTGGAAGTATGCCTTCGAATACACTGATCCATTCTTTTGGCTTTACTGCTTTAGCAGAGTCAAAAAAAGCCTCATTAAATGAAATTTTAAGAGAAGCTTCAAGCCCAACTAATCCGGCCTCTTGATAGGTTTGGATCACCTCTTGAATTTCAGTAATACACTGTTGGGCATTTTCGTTAAAGAGTGTTGAATCCGTCTTGAATGTCGGCCATCCAATTTTTTTTATATACTCCTCTTTTTGGCTGTCGTCAAGAGTAGTCAGGAAACTGTAAGGTGAATTTTGACCGGTCAGAAGTTGGAATATCGCAGCACTCAGCGACCAAATTTCATTGTGCAGAAATAGATCATATCCTTGTGACTCACTACCGCCAACTAAATCAATGAATTTATTCAGAAACCCGATTTTCCTGATCCATCCTGAAATTGAGCCCTTTGTAGATGGTTTACTCTGTGTCTTATAATGAAAACCGCTATCAAAATCTATCAAACAAAGCACCTTGGACTCTGGATTGATAAAAATCGAAGCGGCTTTTAAATCGGAATGAATAAAATCGAGTGAGTGCAAAAACTGTATCGTCCTGGCTATTTGATAGCTAAAAAGAATTCCATCAAACCCTGATACCAGGTCATTTCTGATCTCCTCATCCCCGTAATCGAAAAAGCCTAATTGAGATAAATCATACATGACCATTCCAACAACCGGTTCTTCAGTCATTGTATCTACAGACTTAAACACTACGAAAGGCAAACCGAGTAGGGTTGGAATTTCTTGATAAGCAGAAACATTAACCTTGGATTGGTGTCTTTTAAGTTTTAAATGAAGCTGATTGATTGAACTATATGCATGTGCAGAATGCTCATCCTGGTGATACATCTTGAGCAGAAGATCCCTTCGCTCGTTGCCATTCACGCTTACTACATGATGGATGTTAGCAAATCCTCCTGACTTGACAACATCTTCTTGGTAGCTTATTTGATTCAAAAATTCAATTTCCTCATTAAGTCTTCCTTGACCTAATAGAGAATATTCTTCAAAAACATCAAAGGTTTTAATCATTATTTGACTCCTTTGAGAGGTAATAATCGAACACTTTTTCTGTAACCAGAAGACCGATACTGATGTCATCTTCCAACAATCCCTGGTCTTTAAACTCAGTACAGACTCTTTTCAACATCACGCCTAATTGCTCACTCCTGAACTCCAAATCACAATGAATTTGTAAACTCTTGTGAAGCTCTTCTAAGACTTTCTGAAAGAGAGCTAACTCAGATCGCCAAAGTCCATTCTCATCTGTATCAGCAATAAATTGCGTCTCAAGAGACCCAAGCCCATCGCTGTAAAATATCAAAATATCTCCGCACTCTGAATTAAGATTCATATCCAAGGTTGACAGCTGACTATTTTTGGCTGTAGAATTAGTTGATATATGCTTATTCAAGGCTCCAATTTTATCCACGTGAGGAAGCAGGATATTGGAATAGAGATTCACCTTTTCTCCCAACTTTTCATAAAAAAAATCACCGCGCAGTCCAGTGATTCCACCATTCCCTAAGTAACCAACTCTTACCACATTGCTCTCTAATTCCCTACAATAGATCAAAGTGGTTCCTCCCATTATGTTTAATGCAGAAATCTGAGCAGAGATGTCATCAACGATTGATTGATCGCTCAATCCCTCTCGATCTGCATTGATGAATTCAATGAAGAGTTCACAGACTTTATTTGAAACTATCCCAGAATCATCTAACGATCCTATCCCGTCGCAGATTACTAATCCGGTTGCAGCTGAATCAGACGCGTCCTGACCTTTGGAAACCGCGACAGTCGAAGTAGCAAAGAAATTCACTTAGAGTAATTGAGAAGTGTCGGAAATACTTTTAATCATATGATTTCTCACACTATCTGGATTAATAGTATTCATGAAGAGAGATTCTTTCGAAGCATATTGCTTTAGTTTTTCTGAATATCTTTTTCTTTCAACTCTTACTTCTTCGGTTGGACACTCTCTTGAATAGTCAATCTCCCCAGTTTCTTCATTCCAGTAGTACCACTTGCTCCCCTCTTTAATTTGGTCCTCTAAGTACATGACTGAAATAGTTACATTTTCCTTTAGTTTCAACTTCTCAATTCGCAATAATGACACCTTGTAATCATCCATCATTCCATCTGTCATAAGTAGGATTAAAGCATTTCGAGGCAAACCATTTGTAATATTTGACATATATTCCTCGATCATGCTTTCTGCTTTTAAAAACGCTGGAAAAAACTGAGTTGATCCAGTCTTTTCAAGCAATTTCATTGAATTGAATGACTCATTTTCAGAGATATCCTTAAGTTCTTTAATCCCAAACACATTCTTACTCTCGTCTGAAAACGCTATCATCCCAATGTCAAACGAAGTTCTATTTTTACTGGATCTCAGTCTATCTAACACCTTTTGAACATTCTCATGGATATCCTGAGCCTTTGGAATATTATTGATCGAATGACTCCCCATCGATCGGGAACCATCCAAAACAAAAAGGACTAACTGATTGTAGATCCTTGGAATAACTTCATTTTTATTCAGGCTCGTTTTTAGAGCCGAAAGTTTCCCTTGAAGCTTTTCAAATTTTTCAAGGGCGTTTGAATTTTTTGATGGCAAACTCCCCTGATTGCTTTTAATGATTTCATTTTCCTTCATTCTTAGCGTATTTAGAAACTAACTCTTTATAATTATCTATCAGCTCTTGTTTTCTCTCAGCAAAATACGTCTCAAGATCATCTGAGACGATGATTCGATATTCTTGGGAGGACTTGATTTTGTAAATTTCGCGTAGAAGGACATCCAATTTGGATTTAAGAGTTTGCAATTTTGCTGATAAAACTTCAAGCTCAGAGATTGAATCTAATTCATCCAATGACTCTCCTTGTCGTAGTTTAAAGCAGATATATCGCACGCGTTCAAGGTCTTTCCTATGATAAGCTTCGGTCAACTCACTGAAAATCTTTGACGCTGCATCTACATTTTCAATCTTTCTCTCACTTGAGTCAGGATGACAATATTTTGCTGCCTCGCGATGTAGTCTCTTTAATTCATCTGCTTCATTTACTGTGAGCTCTGGAATTATATTCTCTAATTCCTCATCAAGCTCTGCAACCGCCTTGTCGTATTGAAGTTCTGCTTCTTCGAACTCAGTTGAATGAACTTGGTATTTCTTAAGCTTTTCATTGATTTTCTTCTTTAGAGCCAGAATCTTGATAATCAAAGGAAAGAGTTCAATCGTATACCTGTGGTTAAATTCCTCAACTTTGTTTTCCAGCTCTACTTTTTCGGATTCAAGCAAGAGAATCTCTGCTGAGATTAGTCTGATTTGGGTTTTCAGATAGTCCCTCTCAAATGCACCGATAGTAATCACCTGAGAATATTCCCTCAAAAAAACATTGATCATCTCCAATGCCTTTTCATACTCCTTGAGCATAATTAGATCATAGATGTGTTTAACTCGATCTTCCTCCTTAATTTTATTGGCAAGTGAAAAAATGTATTTGACCTCTCCGATTTGAATAAAAGTTCGGATAGCAGTAAGCGTTTTAACGCACTCTGAAAGCGTCAATTCTTCTTCAAAAATTTTCTGAAAACCTGACAGTTCTTTGAGCTTTTGAAACTCTTGATGAAATCTGGAAGCATAAATCGGATCACCACTGACAACGTTGAGGTTTTCCTGATTTGAACTATTCGCCTTCTTGGTATAATTGAATGAGCCATTCAACACGTAGTTGTGATCAATGATGCAAAACTTATTATGCATCAAACTGTCGTCATTTCCGCAAGTCGCAAAAAATCCACCACCCCTATTTAAGGCTTCAAAATCATTTCGAGAATCTCTATTAAACTGGTGGTTGGTGACAATTACTTCTACATTCACACCCTGAGCCAATTTCTCCATTAAGCTTTTGAAGATTTTTGGTTCAGTAAACCAGGCTACCGCTATATGGATAGAATCTACAGCTAACTCGATGTGTTCTAAAATAATATCTCTCAGATTAGATTCTGAGCTAAAGTAAATTTCTTGATGCATTATTCTGAGCTGAGACTAAAAATCGCTGGAGATGAAATATAAATGAATGAACCAATTAGTCAAAGTTTTTGAACTAAATTTTTTAAGAAATATTTTTCTTGAATTCCCAAATATTATATCGCTATAATAAACCTACTCAAAAGATCCGATCAATGAATCACTCAATAAAACCTAACAACCTACTCTCCAACTTCCCTTCCGCCCCGTAAAGAGAATCAGTTGAGTTCATCCAGTCGAATACAATTTGAAGTCTTTTTTTATAGTCTATATACTCCCCTATATCCGAAAGCATATGGACACTCAAATCATTTGACTTCAGCTTGTCAAACATCCCTTTTGATCTATAAAAATTAAAACCTCCTCCGCTTTTTAAGTAAAAGAAATCTGTGAAAAGGTACCTGTCATGCGTGTATTTTTTATTCACATACACGAGTGTGATTGAGAATAAATACTTGGGGAATTCATTCTTTAATAGCGTGACTAACTTCTCCTGGTTTTTTATAATCTCGGCCTTTGGAACTTCATTTTTGGGATCATTCCTTAATGCGATAATCAATTCGAATTTCTTAACGCCTAACTTTGGATCTATTAATCCGTTCAAAATCGATTTTAGATTCAGCTCGGTCTCATTCCATCTCTCAAGGAAATATGGATCAACGATGATGAAACTTGAGACTGGCAAACGATCAAGACTTAAGCCCTTCCAACTGGAAAAATCAGGATTTGGGCCACCTACAACATAGGACTGTTTTCTGGTATTGGATAGTTTTTTCCAATCAGCTGGGAGTTTGTCAAGATTGAGTTTTGGAACTGATAATCTATCCGTTTGAACAGAGGTATTCTTGATCAATAACTCAAACAAAAATGATTGAACCAAAGCGCCGAATTCAGGAATATCAACGAAATCATCTTCGACTCTTCGTGATCTACTTGCCTGTGTGAATATTTTATCGACAATCAGTCTTCGGAAATAGCTGTTGTCAATTTCCTCTTTGGTTAGACTTTTTGGTCCAACAAAAGTTGAAAAAGAAGCTTTCAGGAATTTCGTAAATTCAATTCTAAGTAAGGCGATATCATCATCAGCTTGGCCTTGCCAGTACATCTGATCAAGATCAGGGATATTATCATTTCTGACTATTAAATGCGCCGGAATCCCTTTCATCAGTTATAGCTTGAATTATACAAAAACGCCAACAATCTTGGAATCTCATCAAAAAACCCTTCTCCAAACTCATTGGAGAGCCTTCCATCTTTCATAATATCAATAACTCTGTAGGGGGATTCTTCAAAATCCTCTGTCCCTGGTTGATGAAAATAGTAAATCTTGGAATCGCCTGATTTCAACTTTTTGGTTGCTGTCAGGTACTGCAGGTTTCGAATCAGGTATTCACTGTGGGTTTCGATGATGAACTGAATATCAAATGATATTGCAGCATCAATTATCAATTCAGCTAATTTGGATTGGTAAGAAGGGTGAAGGTTACTTTCTGGCTCTTCTAACAGGAATAATGAACTTGAAAAAGGGTATAATAAATCATCACTTTGCTTCCTTTTAGCCGAAACCGCAATCTTTAGGATTATAGGAACCAATTGTGTGAATCCAAATCCCAGATCAGCTAAGAGAACTGTCTGACCTTCCCTCTTTATAAAAATTTCAGTTGCTCTTCCTTGATACCTATTGATTACTATTTCTTCTCCGATGCTAAATCTTTGCAAGGACCGGTTGATGAATTCCTTTATCGGATCATGTTTTGTAAAAGTGAGCCTCGAAAAGTCAATTAATAAGGAATTAATATCTACTACATCTGAAGTATTAGAGTAAAGTCTTTCTGAATTTGCCCTTACCGAAGATAAAGAACTTATAGAGTCGAAATATTTCGCGAAATCATTCAACTTATTTAAGACCTCTTTGTTAAAAAAATCTTCCAAAATGAAATTCATGATTGAAGAGATTTGATACTTAGGTTCGTTTGATCGTTCACTATACCACTCAAGATTCATCCTAATGGACCTGATCTCCTCTTTTAAAAATGCATTATTGCTGATATCAAGAAATGAAATTGAAATTGGAAAACCTTCATTCTTAAGTTTCCAAAGAATATTCAAACAATGTTCTTTTACCTCTTCTCTGAAATTCTCAAATCCTTTGAAAATATTATAGCATTTGTCATTTTCATAGTTAAAGCTATAATTCAACTGCTTCGGGGTATAGAAATAATTAAAAATCGAAGATTCTTGAGCTTCCCTTATTGCAGCACTGGTTGCTCCTACACTATCAGATGATAGGCTTTTCCAAAATTCTTCAGCCTTTGTTGGATCTTTCCAAAATTCCTCATCCTCTTCTCTTTTTGAAAAAAATGTAGGAGTGAAAATCTTGGAAAAATAATTATTCAGAAATTCAAAGTCGAAAAACAGGAGCTTTTCATTTTCGGTTTCATCCCCAAGTTCTCCCTTTATCAAAAATTGCCCGGATTCGAGAACAATCCTAAAACTAACTAATTGTCCGAATTCAGGGTTTCCTTTTTCCGCCTTATAAGACAATTCTAAGAATGTCTTTTCCCGAATACTTGGAAGTGGAAAATCAAATTTGAACTTCATCTCTCCACTTTCAGCATTCCTGTTTAAGCTTGTCTTGAAAGAACCCAAATTATGCCTGCCTCCTGTAAAATTCAGCTCATCCAATCCACCTGTGGCTTTGATGCTGCTTTTGAATAACTGAAGCGATTTAATCAGCGAACTCTTGCCGGAGTTATTGATGCCGGTCAGGATGGTGATCGGTGCCAACTCAAAGGTGGTTCTCTCTTTAAATAACCTGAAGTTCTCTAATCCAATCGTATGGAGGTATGGCATGTAATTATTCCTTTATGATTTAATCCTCCGGGTCGTCGTCCGCAGATTTTATTCTAAAAACTAATTTTTTTTTCGCAAATAGTAATCTACCGTACATGGAATAGTCCACATTAAAAACTAAATAGCTAATTATCAAAGGGATAATTTTTTCACTTCCTCTTTATCCCGTTCCGAATCAACCACAGCCCAACCACAATCTGAAGGATCGCAAAAAAAATTAGTATCAGTCCCATAGTTTCCAGATTTGATTCTTTAAATCTATCTGTTCCCAGGTTTCAAAATACCCTCCACACTTATTTCTCTGACATTCCATGTCACCTATTGACCTTCTGTGGGCCGGCCAAACTTTTCTGACTCTTAAAACCCAAAATCAAACATTCCTTTTCCCCCTGAAAAGCCTATTTTTAAAGTCTATTTATCCCTATGAAATCTCCCAAATACATCGCAATCACTTCTGGAGCTCTGCTACTCAATGAGTTTGAGCAGCTTCTGCCGATTTTGGCAGGAAAAGATCTGGAAAGGGATCTGCTAAAGGAGTCAAAAGAGAACCTGTTGATGAAGGTGAAAACTGAATCTGCAAGGTCCAGGATCATTACCGAAATCAAAAGGAGAAACAGTTTCCTTCCAAATGGATTTTGGGACTTTTATCAAACTGCGAGCATTGATCAACGAAGAATTTTGTTATTTTTCATCGTCCTAAAATCCTACCTGATCGCGAAAGATTTCCAATTGGAAGTGGTTTTGGGGAAATGGAAGCGATTAGAAACTCAGTTCGATTTGTTTGATTTACAAATGAGGCTTGACGTATTAGCCTCCAAAAGTGAAGAAATCGATGATTGGTCTGCTTCAACTCGACTGAAGGTGATCACAGTTTTTATCCGTTGCCTGAGAGAAGCAGGATTTCTTGTAAACAAAAAACTCAGAAAGCTACCGGAACAGTCCCCGGCTTTCTGGAAATACTTTATTCAAATCGGAGAACCTTGGTTCCTTGAAGCTTGCCTCCTTTCCAAACCTGAAAGAGATGCCATTTTAGTATGACTGTAAAAGAACTGTACGAAAAATTAGCCAATAAAGGCTTTCAGGACTACAACACGGCCAAGCTTTTCTGGCCGGTGTATATGTATGGATACGATCCCAAAGAGGAGTATCAAATCCGTCAAGAGATTCTGGATATCCGTGACAGGCTTCACAGACCAAACAATTACCTGAATATCCTGACGCTTGACATTTTCAAGGAATTCCTGGATTACCTGGAGGCTGGCACTTATGGTAAGCGCAACAAATTGGAATACTACCTGGAATCTGAGTCTGAGAAGCCGGATACCGTCCAGCAGGCTCTAATCAAAAATGCCAACGACGCAAAGTTTCAGGATTGGATCCACCAGAAAATCACCGCTCACTTGGAGGCCTCCGGACAGTTTGAAGTCGCTTATGTATTTATCTATGGATGGGGCGCTATTTTCCCTTACCTGAGAACGAGCAGATTTCTTAACAATTTTGAAAAGAACATTGGCAAGTATAAGCTGATCGTATTTTACCCGGGAAAAGTAAAACCCGGCTATAATCTTTTTGGTCTGGTCAATGATGAAAATCTATACCGGGCCACCACTTTAATCAATGATTGAGATGATCATCAAAGAAATTTTTGAAAAGAATATCCAACGAGAGATTAATCCTGCTGTTGTCGTCAGTGACCAGAAGAAAGACACGGTTCTGCAGGAAATCGAAGAATACATTTTTACGGACGAATTACTCGAAAGCCTCTACCGGTTGCTGGATAGCGTGGTGAACAGACGCTCCGGGAAAACCGGTATCTGGATCAATGGATATTACGGATCGGGTAAATCTCACTTTATCAAGTTCGCACATTATTGCCTTTCCAAAGAAACTTCCTCTGAGGCTTTTCTTCATTTTGCGAAAGCTGCAGCAAAATACGATACCACCAAAGGGGGAAATCTCGAGGACATTACTCCTTCGAATATCAAACTCCTGGAAAAGAAAATCCAAAGCTCGGAGATTGAAGACATCCTCTTCAATGTGGAAGATGTCACTGCTGATGGGGCTTACAAACAGCGACTCACCCGGGTCTTGCTGGACATGCTGAATAAAAACCGGGGGTACAATGCGAATGACATTCCTTTGGCAATTCTTTTCGAAAAGTACCTCGATAAAAAAGGCAAACTCGGTGAATTCAAAATCCTGGTTGCTGAGGAATTGGGTCACGATGACTGGACTGCTGATGCAGCGATCATCGCTTCCTTTGAGCTGGAAAGCATCCTGGAAATCGCCAAGCGATTGGTACCGGAACTGGACACCAAAGCACTCCACCACAAACTGACGGATCCCGATTCTTTCAAAATCGACATCGAAGGAGTTTTGATCCCTGAACTCAAAGACTACATCAAGGACAAAGGCCCCAATTATCGATTGATATTCCTCGTCGATGAGATTTCGCAGTACGTGGGAACCAACAAAGAAATCCTGCTCAACTTTCAGAATATCATCGAGCGGATAAGTCAGGATCTGAATAATCAGGTTTGGCTGGCTTGTACAGCGCAGCAAACTTTAGAAGAAGTATCTCAGGCAATTGACGGAATAGAAGATGTCAGGGATGAGTTTGGGAAAATCCTCGGGAGATTCGATATCCGGATTTCTTTGCAGTCAAACGATGCCTCCTTTATTACTCAGAAGCGAATCCTGGATAAGAACGCAGCCGGCATCGAAGCTTTGGGCAAAATCTACCGGGACAATAAAGACTATATCCACAATCAGTTTAAGGTAAAGCACGAACTCTACAAGGGCTACGAAGACCTCAGCACGTTTGAGCTGGCCTATCCTTTTGTTCCCTATCAGTTTCGACTGATTTCAAATGTATTTGATGCATTCCAAAATCTGGGCTACGTCATCAAGCAAGTCAAAGACAACGAGCGATCGCTTTTAGGGATTACGCACTTTACAGTAAAACTGAATCAGAACCTGGAATTGGGTGAGTTCATTCCTTTCGACGGTTTCTTTAACCAACAACTGGAGCAAAACCTGACTCAGAGAGGTCTGCGAGCAATCAGCAACGCGATGAGCCTTCCTTATGTGCAGAAGGATCCATTTGCCGAACGGGTAGTGAAGGCACTCTTCATGATCTCCAATCTTCCGGATTCCACGAAGATGACGTTCCCGTCAAACGTGGACAATCTGACCATCCTCATGATGGACAAATTAGATCAGAACAAACTCCAACTTCAAACCAAGATCAAGGAAGTTCTGGATCGTCTGGCCGAAGAAAGTATCATTCGCGAGGAAAAGGGAAGCTATTTTTTCTTTAACGAGGATGAAATCGACGTCCAGAACTTTATCAAAAATCAAAGCCTGAGCCTGGATGATCGATGGACGGAGTTTGACAACTTCTTCCGAAAGATGGTCAACTTCAATTCCAATAAAACGACCTTCGCCAACAATGACTTTAAGATCTCTTATTGGATTGATGAAAAGGAAATATTCCGAAACGGAGACTTTCAAATCAAAGTCCTTCTGATCGATAAGTCTGACTATCACACCAAAGCCCTGAGCAATGCGCCGGGTGATTTGATGATCGGGTTGAGTCATTGGTTCATGAAGGATAAGGATCTGGTCCGTGATTTTGAATGGTACGCCAAGACAAAAAAATACTTTACCAACAACTCGGATTCTGCTTCGGGAGAGCGATCCCGAACCATCGATAATTTCAAAGTCAGAAATGATGCCTTGAGAGAAAAGATCACCCGAAAGATCCAGGACAAATTTCAGGAAACGGACTTTATCCTCGGTCAGCGCGTAGTCGATGCTTCGGAAATCAATGGAACACTTCCTGCCGACCGCTTCAAAAACGCCATCACCAAGCATCTGGAAAAAGTCTATCACAAGAACAAGGCTTCTGAGCGCTACGCCAAAAATCAGATGGAACTCCGGGAAATCATCAAGCATCCGGTTCAGGCAGATCTGGGTCTGGATACCGCCGAGCAAGAAGTCAACGACTTCATCACTGCTCACGGAGACGAAGTCAACGTGGATGAACTGATCAAATCCTTTGAGAAAGCTCCTTTCGGATGGAAGTTTGAAGCAGTGCTTCATGTGCTCTACAATCTGGAAGGGAAGAAGAAACGGGAATTTGTCTATCAAAACTCCCCTCGCTATGCTGCGAAAGCTTTTATCGAGCAGGCGATGAAGACCAGTGAGCGAACTGTCTGCTGGGTGAAGTCGGGTGAAGAGATTCCGCAAAGTACCATAGATGAAGTGACGGATACGTTCAAAAACATCTTCAACAAAGACCTTCATAAGACCACCAATGGAAACGAGCTTTCCGATTTCCTGAAATTGGAACTGGAGAAGTTTTACGATTCGTATGAAAAGGATGAAGAGACTTTCTATGGTTCCTACCCTTTTGGAACCGTGTTTCATCAACTGCGAAAGAAACTCGACGAGCTGAAATCTGTACGGGATCCAAAGCTGCTTTTCAAAAGACTGGGAGAACAACAGCAAGAACTCAAGGAATGCTTTGATCTTGCCAAAGGCATGACCGACATCATGTCCCGGGCAAAGGGCGACTACGATGCCATCGCAGAATTCTACAAAAACAACCTCGAAAATATCCGCGAACTCAGTCCGGAAGCCATCGAGAAAAGCGAAAAAATCGCCGAATTCCTCAATAGCGAAGATCCGAGATTCGATCTCCGACATATCATCAAAGCATACAAGGAGCTCAAAGAAGAGATCAAAGCCTGGATCGATCAGATCCGCCAAGAAGTTCTGGACCAATACAGCCGGATCTTTGACGAACTGGACGAGGAGGCTCAATCGCTTAACCTCACCGAAGGAAGCGTATTTGCGGACAAGGAGACAATCCTAAACTCGATCCGAAAAATCAACTCGATCACCCAGCTTAAGCTGAAGCAATCTCAAGGGATGACTTTCAAATCTGAGAATCTGGAGAAAATCCTTCACCATGTCAGCAAGAAGAGTAAAACTTCCGGCACGGGTATTCAGATCAATGAACCCGAAGTGTACTTCATCACGAATGTGAAAGCTACCATCGCGAATGAGGAAGAACTGGAAACTTACCTGGGACGGGTCCGCAAAGACATGAGCAGTCTCCTCAAAGCCAACAAAACCATCATCATCAAATAACCCAACGGGGAATGAATCTTAAGACTTTTTCGCAGCAGAGCAGAAGAATACTGATCAAAGGAGTAGAAAAGAAACTGATGTACTGGGGCTTCAATGCCAAAGGCGTCGTCGTCGAAGAACCGGTCGCGATCGAAGGCGGATATCTCCTGCGAACCGAAGCTTATGACGATGCCAGCATCCCTGCCAAATGGAACTCTCTGCGGGATGCGATTCAAAAAAAGGGAATCGAAATCATCATCGAGGAAGCGGCTTATACCTGGTTCAACCGGATCATGGCCATCCGCATCCTCTCCAAAAACAACTACGATCGTGCTCAACTCGAATACGAAGGAGATACACTGACGCCGGAGATTCTGGTACGGGCCAGAAGAGGACAAGTAGATTTCCTCTCCCCTTCCGAGCAAATCAGACTTCAGAAGATTATCACCGATTATTCCAAAGAAAAGGAAGCCTTCGCCATCCTGCTGACCGGGTACTGCGGACATCATGACCTGATCCGATCCATCTTCGGCAGGCTCGACGATTACACTGAGCTACTCCTGCCCGATGATATCCTGGAGCAGGGAGGCATGATCCATCTGCTCAATACTACCGATGCGATTCCGGATGAAGAATACCGAAAAGTGGAACTCATCGGATGGCTCTATCAATTCTACATCTCCGAAAAGAAGGACGAAGTATTCGCCTCCTTCAAGAAGAATCAAAAAGCCGAAGCCAAGGACATCCCGGCTGCCACGCAGATCTTCACGCCTAACTGGATCGTGAAGTACATGGTGCAGAACACAGTGGGCAAACTCTGGCTGGATCTCAATCCGGACTCCCCTATCCGATCAGAAATGAAGTACCTGATCGAAGATCCGGAGCAAACCCAAGCTCCCATCATCTCCGAATCAGCCCAACTCAAGCTCCTCGATCCTGCAGTGGGATCGGGACATATTCTGGTAGAGGGATTCGACTTGCTCTATCGCATGTATGACGAGGAGTACTATACTCCAGAAGAAGCGGTGAAAAGCATCCTGACCAACAATCTCTTCGGTCTGGATATCGACTTACGTGCAGCGCAACTGGCTCGCTTTGCGGTCCTGCTGAAAGCTGCCCAATTCTATCCCGATGTCCTGAAAAAAGGCTGGATGCCTCAGATCTATGCCATGCCGGAAGCCTACTTCTTCACCCGACAGGAAATCCTGGACTACTTGGGAAAAGATGGACTGAGCTATGAGGAAGAACTAACCGATGCACTTAAACTGATGCGGGATGCACAGAATCTGGGCTCGACTATGATCATCGACCTCAGCAGGGATGGCATGGCATTTCTGATCAAACGTCTCCAGGAACTCGAGAAGCTGGCTCAAACAGATTTCGGCTTGTTGTCGCTCCTTTACCATATCCGTCCCTTCATCCAGATTATGGGGATTTTATCTGATCACTTTGAAGCTGTCGTAGCGAACCCACCTTATATGGGAAGTGGAAATATGAATGGGCCTCTTAAGGATTATATTAATGCGCAATATCCAATTTCAAAATCTGACCTGTATACAGTAATGATAGAGCGGATATCTGAAATGATTACAAAATCCGGAAGGTTTGGGTTAATAACACCTCCTTCATGGTTATTTACGATATCCAATGCAAAGCTGAGGGAGAGGCTTTTAGACGAGTGCTCCCTTGATTCAATTTTAAATTTTGGTAGGGGAGTTTTTGGAGCTGACTTTGGTTCCGTTTCTTTTACTGCAAAGAAAAATGTTAGTAATGATTCTCATATTGTAGTTTGTAGGAGTTTGTTTCGTGGTAAAAGTTATGTTGATAGTATCGAACAAAAAGAATCATGGTTTTTCGATAAAACTTTTAATCGATTTGAGGTTGCACAATCTAAATTTAATAAGGTTCCAAATAGAGGGATAGCATATTGGATTCCCGAAAAAGCATTTGATTGTTTTGAAAAATTACCAAGTCTTCAAACTTACTATGATGCTAAAGTAGGGCTTCAAACAAGCGATAATGATAGATTCAGGAGAGACTGGCCAGAAGTAAATTTCAAAAAAACTACTATTTCTAAAAATTTTAACAATAAATGGATTCCATATAACAGTGGAGGTGAATTTAGAAAATGGTATGGGAATCAGAATTATTTAATAAACTGGGAAAATAATGGTGAAGAAATTAAGTCAATATCAAAATCTGTTGTAAGAAATAGTCAGTATTACTTTTCTGAGTGTATTACATGGTCAAAGGTTACAATAGGTGGCCTTGCTTTTAGATTTATTCCAAAAGGATTTATTTTTGATGTTGCTGGTTGTTCTATTTTTAATCAAAACGAAGATGACTTATTTTATTTACAAGGAATTCTAAATTCTAAATTAAAGGAACCCTTCGTCTATGCAATTACCCAATCGGTAAATTATGAAGTCGGCATCATAAATAACTTCCCTTTTAAAGAACCTGATACTCCTGAAAAAAAGGGGAAAGTAATAGCATTAGTCAAGGAATGTGTTTCCTTAGCTAAGGAGGATTGGGATAAAAGTGAAGTATCATGGTTTTTTCAAAGACCACCATTCATTGAGGCTCAAAATCTGGAAATTGGTGTCTACGATTTCCAAACAAAAGTTCAAAATGATCTTATCAAGATATATCAGAACGAAGTCTTAATTAATGAGATTTTATTAACTACTTACGACTTAGAAAATGAACTAAATACAATTGTTCCACTTAAAGAAATTACTCTATATCAGGACATTATTTCTTTTAAAAAAGATCAAAATGGTGACCCTATTAAGATTTTTTCATCCCAAAAAATTAATAAAGTAGAAATTATTTCACAATTGATCTCCTATGCGGTCGGGATTAGCATGGGCAGGTACCGACTGGATAGCCCCGGACTTCATATCGCTCATCCCGATCCTACCTCAGAGGAAGTTGCCACTTACTCCTATCAGGGACATTCCATAGAGATTGACGAAGATGCCATCATCCCGATTATGGGTTCAGCAGGAACCTTCGCTGACGATGCACTAAAGCGGGTGAAGTTCTTCCTCGAAGTCATCTGGGGAGCGGATACACTGACTCAGAACCTGAATTTCATGCAGGAATGCCTGGACGAAGATCTGGAATCCTATCTGGTGAAGAAGTTCTGGGCCGACCACTGCAAGACCTATAAGAAAAAGCCGATCTACTGGCTGTTCAGTTCGGAAAAAGGCGCCTTCCAGGTCCTGGCCTATATGCATCGCATGAATGCCTTCACCGTAGAGAAAGTTCGCAGCAATTACCTGATGCCCCACCTCAAGCATCTCCGCTACCAGATCGACCGCCTTGAAACCAACCATGAAGATCCCCGCCAACTCGAAAAACTCCAGAAGAACCTCAGCGAATGCGAATCCTACGATTTGGTTTTGAAAGACGTTGCGGATAAGCAAATCACCTTCGACCTCGACGATGGTGTCACCAAGAATTATGAGTTGTTTGAGGGAGTGGTGGGGAAGGTGAAGTGATGGGAAGAAAAAAAATGGAATTTTTTTTGGTGAATTGAAAAATTAGGCTCGAAACGTAGTATTTAATAATAAATATTAAAACTATGGATGAAAATCAAATTATTACCGACAATCAAAATAAGATAAACAACTTCAAGAAATATGAAGAGGCGGAAAGAAGCGCCATTATCAAAAACAAAACAGAAATCAATCAACTGGTTGATTGTGTCAATACTGTCTTGGCTGATAATGATATTTTAGAAAGAATTAATTCAAATCAAATAAGATTTGAACCTAATGCAGTAGGAAATCTCTACTGCGGAAAAGGGAACAAAAAGCTCACAGAAATTTTCTTCGACCATGTCTTTCCAAAAGCTAATCAAGAATGTTTCGCTCATTTTACCTCAATTCAAAATGCAAAAAGTATAGTAGGATCAAAATCGTTTTGGGTTTCCAATCTTAACAAAAATGCCGAAGCTGAATACAAGGCATTTTACGAAGACCATGGACTTCTTGGCTTTAGAGAAAAAAGAGAATTTCTTGGCTTTGAAACGGGTTACGAAGAAAACAGAAAGACAATTTTTTCATTAAGCTTTACATCAGAGAACAATAATTCAGAAGCAATGTGGGAAAGCTTCGGAAAAGGCTATCGAGGAGTCAAGCTCTATTTCAAAGTCGAAAGCAATACCGATTATTTCAGGAAAATCCGCTATTCGGCAAATGGTGAAAAGATCAAGCTGCTTGCAGACTTAACAGAAGGAATATGGAAGGAATTTGAAACCACATTCAGATTATATAAAATCTCCAAAGTGGGAGCCTATTACATCCCTGGATTAGTGAATTTTGAGGACGAGTATAGATTTATCTATGATTGCATCAATGACATTGACAAATTCAAATTAAAAAAACAAGAAGCAGGTAAATGCTATGCAATTGTTCCTTTTGAGAATTCAATAATAAGATTTCAGTTGTTGAAGATCGAGAAAGGAGTTTACTGCGACCAAAATGAATTTGAAAAATTAAAGGAAATTGTAAAAAGACAATACTCCTACGATATTGAATTTGTTGAATGAAATAGGGAAACACAAAACTAATTTTGAACAAATACATTGACTTTGGAGAAATTGAAACATGGCCGGACAAGCTCCAACGACTGGTTTTTGACTATTCAGAAAAGATTTCAAAGGAGAAAAAAGCTGATTGGGAAAATATCCGGTCTGGAAAAGCCCATTATCATTTTGTTGCAATGCCTACCTATGATAGGGTAAAGTCAGAACTTGAAGAGTTCCTTTTCCAATCCAGTGCACTGGCTTGGCATTGTACCAAGCTTATCAACCCGGAAAGAATAAAAACCAACGGGTTGATGCTTTTTTCTGTAGCCTTATTGAAGGAGACAATTCAATCAGATATGGGAAATATCCTGAGCAAGAAAGACCAAGGAAAAATCATCATAAAAATTGATGAATATGAAAGGGATGGTTTTTTTGAAAACAGGGAAAATCAACTCTGGTTTCTCCTAAATAAAGAAATGTGGTCGGATACAGGATGCCGAGAATTTTTTGAGTTTTTTGGAGGTGAAGCTTTACGAAGAGTAATTGAAAGTGAACTACCAGAATACTATCCTATCTTCCAAAGAGTAGGGAATCCTTATTTGGTTGAATTTCCGGTTCAGCTCAGTCAGATAGAAAGCTTCCAGCGTTCCAACTTGGCAGATGAACTCATTAATTATGGTATTCATTCGACGACCGGCGAGAGAAACCCATATATCGAAGCCGAAGGAAATGTTAGCGATTCAATTTCACCAATTGATATCTTGGATCTAATTCATTTAGACAAAGGACGATTTGAAAGATTGAAATTTTGATTGACCATTTACTATTGGTAAGTGGTCATTCATTTTTATATAAGTAGTTTGGGCTTTACCTAAAATATGGTTTATTTGATCTATTGACCTTGGATTCATTTCATCAAACCATGCCTTTTTTACATCAATACCAGACTCATAATTTTGGAAACGGATTCCAAACTCACAATTCAATATTAGACACGGTCCCTTATGAACCGGAAGTGATTTTTATTGGCACTCACAATCATGGGTGGTCCTGGAACAAATCTGACTTTTTTTATGGCCGAGACATGTATATGTGGACCAATCTTGGAAACTTTTTTCTGTACGGACACAATCAATTGATTCAACAGCGAAATGCGAATAATAATGTGCCAACGCGTCCTCAGATTTTTGAAATCTGCCAAAAAGGAAAGATCGTGTTTGCTGACATTGTAAAAGGAATCAAGGATGAGGTTCCTGCTGTGGAATTAAAAAAAGAAAGATGTGTCCTTGTTAATAATCAATACCGATGGGAATCCAGAAAAATAGGAAACCAAAAAGTTGGAGAATATTCTGATACCCACCTTGACAATATGGGAGCAGAGGGTTGGCTCGACAACAATATTGCCGCAATTATCAAATACATTAATGAAACTCCCTCGATTAAGCATATCTATTTTACATTTAAATCAGGATTTTGGTTAGTTCAGAAGCTAAATAAAATCCAGCAAGGCGTAAGGAATGATGTGAGTTCCTGTTCAATTTTCACCCCGACAGGAAATGGATTTAGGAAAAACCTACCGGCACCATATAATGAAAGAGCTTGGAGTTTGGCTCACTGCTGGGTTTGGAATGGTCTCCAAAACCCAATTCCAATCCCAAAACCAGGTTATGGGCATTTGAATCATGATTGGTTGAGAAGTAAGGGAGTGGATCCAGACCAATTTTGACCTGGATTACATTATAGCACCGGTAATTATTTGAAAAATGTTAAAATTAATTTTTATCTCCACTTCTTGACATGTCTTCTTCAACAGAAAAACTCATCGCCCAACTCCAGAGAGATATTGCAAATGAGGAAAAACTACTTGCCCAGGAAGGATCAAAAAAGCTCCAAAAGGAGAAACAACTGCTGGCAATCGAACAATCGCTGAGAAAGAAAACTGCCCCTTCAACGATAAAAATGAAAGAAGGGCAAGCCATAAGACTTAAAACTGAAATCAGTCAAATCGAAAAAAGATCAGCTGACATCCAAAAGAAAATCAGTCAAAAGAAATCTCGGCTTCTTAACTATAATAGCCAATTAAAACAAGAAAGAGAACGGGAGAAACGCCTCGAAGCAAATCTGGAAAAAAGGATAAATGAACGGGAATTGAGTATCCAGCGAGAAATAACTGCGGAGTTACTAAGACAACGAGAAATTTCAAGAGATGCAATTCTTGATTCAACCCACACCAAAACATATGATGTTCAATACGATTTTTTTATTTCTCATGCCAATGAAGATAAAGAACCATTTGTAAGATCATTGGCGGAAAAACTACAAGAAGCCGGGGCTAAAGTATGGTATGATGCCTTTGTTTTAAAAATTGGAGATAGCCTAAGAATCGAGATTTCCAAAGGCTTAAATAAATCCAGATATGGAATCGTAGTCCTTTCAGAAAGTTTTTTCAGGAAAACCTGGACCAACCGAGAGTTGAGTGGACTAATGGAAATTGAGACCTTAACCAAAAAAGTAATCCTTCCGATATGGCACAAAGTTACTCGTGATGAGGTGGTTGCTTATGACCCAATTTTAGCGGATAAAAAAGCATTGAATACATCAATCGAATCCTTAGATCAAATTGTTGAGGAATTAATGACCATGTTGGATTAGGCAATTGCTAATTAATCTTTTCGATTCAATTTGGAAAGGAATTCAATTAGCCATTGTGTCAAAAGCTATTGTTACAACCTGATTTAAGAAACAAGTTAAGAACCTAATCTTTCACAATCATGAATCAAAAAATGATCTTTTTCAATGTCGGATGGATGGATTTCTACCAGGGATTGAATAAAGGAGATACTTTAAAAAATGGAGGTCTTCACAACGAGAGCTACAAATGGGGAGGTGAGATTATGAATTTCGAACCATTTGAAGGTCAGATGTATGGATACGTCCAGCCTAAAGTATCTGAAAACCAGGATTATCATGGAAGTACAATCAGGATAGAACGCCTCGACCCCAAAGCTGTAGATTCGATTTCAGGCGTTGTGGTGGTTTGGACTGCCACAGACCCTGATCACGGGGGCACTTATGTCATTGGGTGGTACAAAAACGCAACTATTTTCAGAAGTTGGCAGAAAGATCCCAAAGGATCAAACAGACAATACAGGAAAAATAATTTGGGTTTTTTCACCACAGCTGCTAAAAAAAACTGCACTCTCCTTCCCCGATACGCAAGGACTTTACAGGTTCCCCGAAAAGGACCGGGGAGCATGGGAAGAAGCAATGTTTGGTTTGCAGATGAAGCTTCAGAATTTAAGCAAAGCGTTCTGGACCTTATCAATGGAAAGCAACTTCAACCAGTCGAATCAGACAGAAAATCAAAAAAGACAGGGAGGAAAAGAATTCAGCCAGATCCCGAAAAACGCCTTAAAATAGAAATTGCAGCTGTTCAGATTGTAATTGAGCACTTTTCCAAATTAGGGTACTTGGTTGATTCCAGAGAAAAGGACAACCTGGGCTGGGATTTAGATGTGACTCGTGGAAAAATTCAATTGAAGGTGGAGGTCAAAGGTCTTTCGGGCGCTACTATTCAAGCAGACCTCACACCAAATGAATATGAGAAAATGTTTATTCACAAAGAAAGCTATGTGATCTGCATCGTAACTGAAGCATTGGCAGATCCTATTTTAAGGGTCTTTTACTATTCCCTCGACATCAAGACATGGCGAACAGAAATTGATGAAAGAATTCAAGTGGAGAAGATCGTGGCAGCGAGAGTGTCAATTAAATGAATCATCCAAAACTCAACTTTTAAAAAATTAGAATGGTCATTCTTTTAGACTTAGACGGTACTTTAACCGACACAGCTTATTCCAAATACAAAGAACTAAAAGATGGGAAAATAGAAACCCAAACATTGAAAATTCCTCTTATCCCCGGTGCCATAGAATTTGTCAATGAACTCAAAAGGTTGGGACATAGACCTATTATAGTATCTGATAGCCACCCAAATTACGTCAGACCAATCGCTAAAAATCTTTTTGGAATTGAACAAATCAATCTTACAGATAAGCCTAATACTACCAAAACGATTGATCATTTAGAGGCAAATGAAGAATTGTTTACTCTTTTCCAAAACAAAGACAATTTCTTGATGGTCGGAGATAGCTTTCTTGATATCGAATTAGGTAGAAGATTAAATGTCAGGACCGTACTTACAAAATTCTATTCTACAGACGATGTAGAAGAGCGAGATGGAATTGGTGATGATTGGAAACCATTAAAAATGGGGCCAACATACTATGCAAAGACATATGCTGATGTACTCGAAATAATCCGGGAACCTCTGAAAAATTTGCTTGCAGTCGAAGCAGCTTTTCAAGGTGAAAAAACCGGTAAAGCCGTTCGTTTTAAAGATTTCAATGGAAAAGATGGAATTATGGCCTTTAGATGTCTGGCTCGACAAGAAGGAGGCGAGATTGACAAATACTCGAAGGGGGATAAATATTATCAGATAGAAAATCCTCTTCGCGGAAAAGATTTCCTTGAGACACTTTCCTTAGGGGTATCCAACTATCTTGATGAGATTGATAGGTATCAAAAATTTAAATGGGATTATTTTACCTATGTCTCAGATAAAATAACAACTCAGCCTCCGAATAAAATGAAGGAAATCTTTGATTTGGTCGAATCAAAGCACCCTAAAATAAAACTGTTTGAATGGAGACCTGATGTTAAAGGAAGCCTTCGGAACCAACCAAATTACGAAGAAAGAAGAAAGTTTATTGACTTCAATCTTAGCTTGCTTGATGGAATAGACTACAAAGGAAAAAATATAATCATCCTGGATGATCAGTTCACCACCTCTGCTACAGCCTACAGTATTTCAACAAAACTGAGAGCTGCTGGCGCTAAAAACATCTTATTCATTGCACTTTTTTATTTAGTTTCTCAAGTTCACTCAATGGACTGTCCTATTTGTAAAAAACCGATGGCAATAAAAATAAACAGGAAAGATGGGAACAAGTTTTATTCTTGTACTCCTCCTCGGTATAAAGGAGAGGGGTGCGGAAACATAATCAATATTGCCAATGGATAGCCTCACAAATAACATCCTCGCATTCAGCAAAATAAAGGGAATTGGCCCTGCATTTATAAAAAAGAATCTCATTCAGATTCACGAATTTCTTGGATCTGCAGATTCGTTGTTTAATCATTTCCCCAAAATTGACAGATCGGAATTCGAGTATAATTTAAACATCAGTGAGGCAATTCTTGAAGACGCAGAGAAGTTTGGAATAACTGTAATTTCAATTCTGGATGATATTTATCCGAAAAACCTTTTTGAAATAAAGGATCCTCCTCCAGTAATTTTTGTTCGTGGAAACTTGAAGAATCTGGATAAATGCATTGCAATTATTGGAACAAGAAAATCTACACCTCTCGGACAAA
Organism: Algoriphagus sp.; assembly: GCA_029945945.1. GTDB lineage: Bacteria > Bacteroidota > Bacteroidia > Cytophagales > Cyclobacteriaceae > Algoriphagus. The sequence continues at coordinate 277,892 of JAQSDM010000013.1, forward strand.
AAATAGCTTCAAAAATCGGAGAATATTTTAGTCATAATTGGTCAATTTGCAATGGTCTTGTAGAAGGAATTGACAAATATTCAATTACGCATGATAATGAAGTGTATCCAAGTGTTACTGGGGTTCTTTCCGGAGGTCTAAATTTTTCAAAAACCTCTTCTAAAGTTACTCAGGAATTAGCGGAAAAGGTATTATCAAAAGATGGTTTAATCTTAAGCGAATTCGAACCAAATCAGAAGGAAGATCAGTTTTCCGGAAGCAAAGCAAGCCGAATTCAAGCTGGATTATCTTCTGCACTGATGCTCGTTCAAAGTAGTTTAGATGGTGGTTCAAAATATACTATCAAAGCATTTTCAGAGCTAAACAGAGTATTGGGAATAGTAGAATATAAGGGAAATACTGAGTTTGAAACTTCCGATTCATTTGAGGCCAATCGTCTCATAATTCTTGAAAAAGAGAATGGTGTTGCGAAAATGATCCAATCAAAAACCTCTCAAAACTTAAAATTTAAAGAAATTATCAAGATCTCAAAACGAGAGGAATACCAATACCTGGAAAAGGCAATTAGGCGGCAGAATAGCCTTTTCGGCTAATTCAGTTTTGATTTTTTTTGAAAGTGATGGGGCAGTTGGAATCTAAAAGTTGGAATCTAAAAAGTAGATTTCATTAAATAATAGTTTTTAGACATAGGGATACCTCTTATAAATTTGGTGCTTGTTCATTTGTTTGACCATGGTATCTTTAACCAAGCAGCCTTTTACCTCACCTGCCTAAACCTTCAGTACGGAAACCTTTCTTTGAACTATGCTTAAACCCAGAATTGAAAAATACTTTGATAGTAATCCTGATCTGAGAGTCCTTTTTCTTTTTGATGGTGATGGCGCTTTTGCTGAGGAGATTGAAAATCTTCAAACGGAAGGGATTCGCTTTGAGAGATTTGCAAACAACTTCTTTTACCTGAAAAAACAGCTTCATACCGAGTGGCTGAACGAGAAAGTCTTCCTCTACTTTTCAATGACTTCTCCCCATAAAACAGGGAAATACCTTGACTTCCCTTTACTGGACATTCTTGAAGCAAACAAAGAATTGGTAACGGATGACGAAGAATCATTTTTAGAAGAATTCAAACTGGGTAGAAACCAGAAAAACCTGGTCAAAAAGTACATCAAAGAGCTTCAATACTCCGCAGTTCAGGAAGTCTGCAGGCCTATACTGGAAGCAGATAAGTTTGACGAACCCAACCTTCAGCAAGGTTTGATTTCTGCATTCCTTAAGTTCAATAAGATTGCAAGTTGGGGATGCATCATAGGGAAGCTATTCTTATTAGCGCCGAAAGAAAAGGAGGCAGATCTCAAACGATTCCTGAAAAAGCTGAATGAAAATCAACTCTTTCCGGTCTTGAGTAAAAAGCTGAAATTTTACTTTGGTTCAGAACCGGATGTGATTGATAACAACTACCTGATCTCTTTACTCCAGAAGATTCGATACAACCAAATCACGCAATGGATAGCCGAAGCCAATAAGCTTGACCCCTACTCCCATTTGAAAATCAGGGAAAAGTCAATCCTAACCGCCATTTTTCAACTACTTCAAGAAGCAAGTCAGCATCCTCAAATCAATGGTAAACTGGCAGAGATGCTCGATTTTGCAGGAGGCACCATCCATGGAGAAACGCTGGTGAAGGTTTATGGGATAGATGCAGAATTTGGTTTACTAAGTACCGATATGGCTTGGAGGATATTGACAGCCCAAGCAGATATACTTGACTACAATCCAAAGGCCGTCATCCAAAAACTGGAGGCGTTGTATACTTCTCATGATTTTGACCCATCCGTTGGAAACACCTTGAAGTTTATGGTTCAAATGGCTGAAACCATTTCCCAAATCAATTCCATTCCTTCCTACACCTTAAACAAACCTGACGAATACATTCAAATGTATGCATCAAACTGGAATGGGATTGATCGAGCATACCGAAAGTCGATTGACTCTCACCGCCAAATCACTGAATTACCTGAACATTTTGATCTGGACCGGCTTTATCAAACTTTGAATAAAAAGTATGATACGTTCCTTGAGAAATCTAATCGGGAATGGCTGAAATGCCTTCAGGAATTTGGCTTCAATTACAAAGCATTAAAGGCGCCGAAGCAATATGATTTTTACAGCAGGGAAATAGAAAACTCATCTGTAAAAACGGTTGTGATAATTTCTGATGCGCTCCGATATGAGGCTGCTTACGAATTGCTTGGCATTATGCATGGCGATGATAAAAACGTGGCTGAAATCGGCTATCAGCTTGCTTCAATCCCTTCCAAAACAAGTATTGGAATGAGTCAGCTTTTGCCAAGAAATGAAATCAAATTCAATGAAGGCAAGATCACGATTGATGGCTTTTCGACAGAGGGGATAGACAATCGACAGCAGATCCTGAGATTTCATTCAGAAGATGCCATCGCCATTCAATACAACACGGTAGAAAGTATGCCTCTGAAAGATTCGAGAGAGGTATTTAAGGCACCCTTGGTATATGTCTATCATGATGTAATAGACGCCACCGGCGACAAAAAATCGAGTGAGCGCCGAACCTTTAAGGTAGTTCAAGAAGCAATTACCGAATTGGGTAAATTCGTCAACAAAGTTCACCACACCTATAATGTGACACGCGTTTTCATCACTTCAGATCATGGGTTCATTTATAATGATCAGGATGTTGAGGAAAAGGATAAAGAACCCGGGTCCGGACTGGAATCTATTGCCTCTCACAATCGATACGAACTCCTGACTAAGGAAGTTAAACCAAAGCTTGGGTATTGCTTTCCCATTAAGGCCACTACAGCTTTCAAAGACGGTGAAGAGGTATTCGTACTCACTCCGGAATCAACCAATAGATATAAGAAACAAGGTGTTGGACATCAATTTGTCCATGGAGGAGGATCTCTTCAAGAGCTTGTGGTACCGGTCATCAACAGCTATCGAAAGACTCAGGCAATTGCTAAAAAGGTGAGGCCATTGGTAACCAATGAATCCCAATTGAGAATTGTCTCCAATATTTTAAGGGTAACGGTACTCCAGGAAAAGAAGATTTCCAGAACCGAGAAAGAACTGGAATTGGTGATTGCACTTTACAAAGGCAACCAATTGGTAAGCAATGAAGCAGTGATTAAACTTGATTCCAGTTCAGACTCCCCTACGGATCGAATTCATAAGGTTGAGCTGATATTGAATAGCTCAGCTATTAATGAAACCCATCTTAAGCTTAAAGCTTTTGATTTGGAGGAACGATTGAATCCGATCATCGAAATCTTGGTACAAAACCAGACTATAATTCCGACAGATTTTTAAATGCTGAAACCAGAAGAAATCGAATCCATCATTACTCAGGGAGAGGGGTATAATGCTGAATTTAAAATACGAGTACCCATCAAAATAACAATTCAAGGAATCATCTTTAGAACAGGCTCAGATAAAAGCCGGATCTGAGACGTAAAATCATAAGAGGACAGAATCAGGAATTAGGTAGAAATTTTTAAGGCAAATAAGCATGGAGCTCCAGGAGAAAATTTTACAACATTTTGAAGGTAAGGTGGTACGGAAAGATTTGACCGCGAGAGTTAAGGGAAATGCGGTAGTTCCGACCTATGTCTTGGAATATCTGTTAGGCCAATATTGTGCTATCAATGACGAGACAATTATCGAGGCAGGAATTGAAAAAGTAAAAGCGGTAATCAAGAATAATTACGTCCACCGGAGCGAGGCTGAAATTGTAAAGTCCAAAATTCGCCAGGATGGAAAATATAAGATCATTGACAAGATCAATGTTTCTCTGAATGATAAGGCAAACATCTATGAAGCTGAGTTTGCTAACCTTGGAATCAAGCATGTCCCGATAGATGATATCATGGTCATGGATCATCCTAAATTACTGAGCGGTGGCGGAGTCTGGTGTATTCTAACGATGGGTTATTCCCATGCAGCAGAAACCGATATCCGCTGGATCATTCAGGAAATAAAGCCTATCCAAGTAGCAAACGTCCGATTAGAAGAATACATAGAAGCGAGGAGTGCTTTCACTACAGATGAGTGGTTAGACCTGCTCATGCATAGTATTGGTTTGAATCCGGAGTTTTTCAATAAGCGTGGTAAACTGATTCAGATTTCAAGGCTGATAACCCATACAGAAAACAACTTCAATTTCATTGAATTGGGCCCTAAGGGAACGGGTAAATCTCATATTTTCTCAGAGCTATCTCCCCATGGTGTTTTGGTCTCCGGGGGAGATGTTTCAAAAGCTCGCCTTTTTGTAAATAACACAGGAAACAAAATTGGTTTGGTGGGCTATTGGGATGTAGTCGCTCTGGATGAGTTTGAACAAGAGAAGGGCGGCAAAAAAGTAGATGGAGATTTAGTAAAAATCATGCAGAACTTCATGGCTAATCAATCTTTCAACAGAGGAAAAGAAACCTACCAAGCAACTGCGTCTTTAGCTTTTGTTGGGAACACCAAGCATACTGTTCCTTACATGTTGAAAAACTCACACTTGTTTGAGTCCATTCCTGATGGGTATATCAAGGGTGCTTTCCTTGACCGAATTCACATGTACATTCCAGGTTGGGAAGTCCGAATTTTAAAAAGCTCTGTTTTCACAAAAGAGTTTGGATTCATCGTAGACTACCTGGCGGAAATCCTCAAAGACCTTCGAAAATCAGATTACAGCGGATTGATGGACCGATATGTAGAACTTGATGGTTCCCTCACAACTCGTGATAAAACTGCAATTCGGAAATCCTTCTCCGGGTTAACGAAGTTACTTTACCCTCACAAAGAAATGAGTGAGGCAGAGGTGATTGAGATTCTCGAGTTTGCCATAGAGGGAAGAAAAAGAGTGAAAGATCAACTCTATATCATTGATGAAACATTCCGAACCGAACCGGTATCTTTTAAATACAAAGTCAAATCGAGTGGAAAAGAGTTTGAACCGGAAACTTTAGAAAAACTGAATTATAGCATCAAATCACCGAAACCAATTGATACTTCAGGCGTAGCGAACAAATCGGAAAATGAGGAAGATAATTCTCAATCATTATCTGAACCAAAAGAGGAAGGAAGTAAGCATGCTCTAAATCTTCATCCTCATCAGGTAAGCCTGAAAGATAATCAGACAGGTATTTCCTTTAAGAAGCTTTTTGCACACTACCTCTCAGGGGCATCAAAAATACAACTTCAGGATCCTTACATCCGGCTTTACTATCAATTCAAAAACCTGTTGGAATTCTGTTTGATGCTAAGTCAAAACAAATCACCGGAAGAGGAAATTGAACTTCACGTGATCACAAATAATACTTCAGATCGTTTAGCCGACTCATTAAGCAACTTTGAAGAATTACAGGAAAGCGTTGCCGATTTAGGAATCCATCTAACCTATGAATTTACAGATGTCCATGACAGGTCAATCATTGCAGATAATGGATGGAAGATTAACCTTGGACGAGGCTTAGATATTTTCGACCGTATAGAGGGCAAATTCAATGCAGCTGACCTTGACCAAGAAAAAAGGAAGTGTAAGGCTTGTGATGTTACATATTTGAGGATTTAAGCCCCTTCTGACCAAACTTTTCCCAAACTATACTCATTGATAAATGGATTTGATTACTAAAGCAAGTGAACTCAAAAGGCTACAATCAGACACAACCCTTTTTAATTCACTAAATAATCTCGATGCCGCCACTCTCACGAAATTAGAGTTAAGATTTAACCATCAAGATATTTTTAGACCAGTAAATTTTTTACGATTCCTCGTGGCAAGGCTACTTAATCAGGGCGTGGAGTTTTCCCGGGAAAAACTGGAAGTATTAAAGTCTGCCATTCAGGAACGGAATATTCTGGAGTTCTATCCAGAGGCATCGGAAACACTTTTAAAAAGCGTAAAAGATTACAAATTAAGTGAAAAGGGCATGTTTCCTCAATGGAAAGAACCCTTTCCGATACTCTATCAATTTTTTTATTCCAATCAGGAAAAAGAAGGAGTTCTCCAAACTTTAAAGGATTTCGGAAATCAAATAATAAACAAATACAATCTCAAAAACTCTCAAGTACATGTGGTAGGATTTGATGGTCCTCAAAATTATGGATCGGATATCGCCTGGGGAGCTATCATTCCTGCAGATGCTCAAAGCGTTCAACATGCTTTCCAACTGTTCTATGGATTCAATTCAGATGGGGTTTTTGGAGGAATTTACTGTGGACATAAGATTAATGATATACCCTTTGAAAAAGAAACCAAACAATTTAAAACCTGGGATGAATACTTGCTCTCGTTGGAAGATTTGGTTCCTAAATGGAAAAATTTGAATTCGAAAATTGACTTTTCTCTACAAGAAGAGGAACGCGAGTTTTCAAAAAGGATCAAATCATTTGACCCTCAGGATGTCAATGTACTTTTTAATGTTTTGGATTGGCTGATCACCGATTTGGAGTTAGCCGATGGAGAAAATTTAGTGTTCAGTACCGGGTCAAAACAATTAAGCTTTCAAGTTGGGAAAAGATACTGTCTAATTCTCCAAAAAACAGGGTTTGGGTTTATTGCTCCTGAAGGAACTGAAGTACCGAATGCACGAAACTCCTCATTTGATGGAAGCCAAAAAGCAGCATATATCAAGGAAACCTCCGCCCTAAACTTACTTAATTTTTACACAGAATTAGCTACAGCCGTCCAGTTCGAAATCGAGCGAGACAATCATGCCAAGGAGAAAGAGTATGATAATCCGGCCTTTCGCAAGGCTGCTTTTGATCGAGAATATCTATTGAAGTTTTTTGACTTCAGGGAAATTGACCGTCCTATTTCATTCCAGAAAACATCAAAAATAAACTCTCCTGAAACCATGCTTGCAGAATTGAACCAGATATTCTTTGGCCCACCCGGCACAGGTAAAACTTTTTCAACTGTTTCTGAAGCTGTTAGAATCGCTGAGCCTGTATTTTATCAATCGAATCAGGGCAATAGAGAAGCCATTAAGATAAAATTCAACGAGCTTTTAATAAAAGACCTTCAAAATCCCTCTGGCCAAATTGCATTTTGCACTTTCCATCAATCCTTCAGCTATGAGGATTTTGTGGAAGGAATTAAGCCAGAGACTACTGATACTAAAGAGTTGATTTATAAAATTGACTCTGGAATTTTTAAAAAAGTCTGTGAATTGGCAGAAGCCAATGAGATTTCTACCAAAATTGAAAATGAGGGGATGCTCAACTGGTCAAAGGAAATTTTCAATCAGGCTAATTTTTGGAAAATCTCCCTTGGAGATACCAGTAAAAAAGAAGACTCAGAGATTTACAAATACTGTATTCAGGAAGGAGAAATTGCATTAGGGTTCACAAAGGAAATTGATTTCACTGCGAACAATCTGGAAGAAATCAAATCTAAATGCCAAAGTGCGGACTATAATGGGATTGAGGCCCAACAGGTCAATTACTTTGTAAATGAGCTGAAAAATGGTGACTATATTTTTGTTAGCAAAGGGAATAAATATGTCAGAGCTTTTGGAAGAGTAACTGGAGATTATAAATTTAAAGCTGATTCTGAAATTGACTATCAGCACTTTAGGACAGTGGAATGGATTTTTGACAATAAGCTAATCCCAGTCGAAAGCATTTATGACAGGTCTTTCTCCCAAAAAACCATGTATGCTCTTGACAAAATTGGATTAAAAGAGAAATTCTTTATCAAAACCGCAAAACCTCCCGAAGAGATTTCACAAAAAAATTATGTGCTGATCATTGATGAGATCAATCGTGGAAATGTTTCATCCATTTTTGGCGAGTTGATTACACTTCTTGAAAAAGATAAGAGGAAGGGAATGCCTGAGAAAATGACCGTTACCCTTCCCTATTCGAAAACTCCATTTATGGTGCCATCCAATGTTTACCTAATTGGAACCATGAATACTGCAGACCGAAGCATTGAAGCCTTAGATACCGCTTTGAGACGAAGGTTTTCATTCCGGGAAATGCCTTCAAAACCCGAGCTTTTAAGAACCGAAGGCAAAATCGGAATAGAGAAAAGAGGGAATATCGAAGGGATCGATGTCGTTCTTATGCTTGAAAAAATCAATGAACGAATCGAAAAACTTATCGATAAGGATCACAAAATCGGCCATGCTTACTTTATGGAAGATACCAGTAAAAAAGACCTTCAAAAGACCTTCAAGAACAATGTGATCCCCCTCTTAGAAGAGTACTTCTTTGGAGATTTCGGCAAAATCGGATTGGTCTTGGGTTCTTCCTTTATTGAAGTGGATCAAGGCAAAGAGTTTGATTTTGCTGAATTCAAAGATTATGATGCCAATATTCAATCAGATTTAAAACAAAGAAAGATTTATAGGATACTGGGTGAGTCCATTTGGGATTTTATAAGCATTTACAAACCGTTGGAAAAACCTTGATTCAATGAAGAGGCCTCCTCTTTTGCGTGTATTTGAGTATGAAGCCCTGACAACATCCGACCCGGGGGATGGGAGATTCTTGACAAAAGTTGAACTGGATAAGCTTTATGAATACAATGACCGGAACAACAACATTTTCTTCACCGGAATAAGAAACGGAGTCAAATTCAAAAGCTATGTCGGTGTCATTCAGATTGGAGGTTTAACTATTGAAATTCTCCCAAAAACTGATCGGCAAATAGACCCGGAAAAGGATGAGTATATCAAATGGCAAAAGGCCCTTTTGGATATGCTAAACTTCTGCCACTACATCAAAGTGGATTCGGTATCTGAGGCTGCACTTGAAAAACGTCATAATAGCATCTTGGATCTTTACTTTCAGCTATTCCTAAATGAAGTAAGCTTTCTGCTCAGAAAAGGCCTAATTAAACAATACCGAAAGAATTCCGGCAACCTTAATGTGGTCAAGGGAAGAATTCTATTCAATGAGCAAATCCGGAAAAATCTAATTCACCAAGAGCGGATGTACACCGAGCACCAGGTGTATGATAATGAAAATCTCTACAATCAAATCCTACTTCGTGCCCTAACCATCCTAAGTCGAATTACATCCAATCCAAATATTAGGGATCAAATTCATAGGATCAAATTAGACTTCCCGGAGATTCAAGAAATCCAAATCAACAAAGCTCATTTTGATAGACTAAAGGACAACCGGAAGACAAAGTCCTATCAAAATGCATTGAAAATTGCAGGTATGATCATTCTGAATTATTCACCTGATGTTCGTTCTGGTGGAGAGGATATGCTCGCGTTACTTTTTGATATGAATAAACTTTGGGAGGAATATATCTACCGAATGCTTCAAATTGATACTGAATCGGATTATGAGGTGAGTTTCCAAAATCATGACAATTTCTGGGAAAATAAGACTATCCGTCCAGACTTAGTCCTGATCAATAAAGTGTCAAAAAAAATATTCGTTATTGATACTAAATGGAAGATTGTGGATGCCAATAATCCTTCAGATGATGATTTGAAACAAATGTTTGCATATAACATCTACTGGGATTCAGGAAAAAGTATTCTTCTTTATCCTGGTTCGGATATCCTTAAAGAAGAATTCGGAAATTTTCACAAGGGAAGACCTGAGGGAAATCAGTGCAAGGTAGGATTTATCAATGTTTTGAATATTGAGGGGAAATTAGACCGAGGAATTGGAAAGCGGATTTTAGAGAAGCTTTTTTAAAAAATTTATGCTACTTTTTTGTTGGTGAAATAAACCAAACACCAAACCAACATCAATTGAATGAGAACTATCCATCAATGATGAAATTTAAAAGCATTTACCTACCCCGTCTCCACAATGCCAAGTCAAAGACCTTATCAAGTTGATGCCATCAATTCTATCAATTCAGCATGGGAGCATTGCAACCGGGTATTACTTCAGATGCCTACTGGTCTTGGCAAAACAACCGTATTCTCTGAAATAGTAAGGGATTTCAGAACCAACAGATTTCCAAACAAAAGGGTATTGATCCTTGTCCACCGAATTGAATTGTTGGACCAGGTAAAGGAAAGACTGGCGCAATTTAACATCATTGCAACGGCCATCAGTTCAGAAAGAGACTTTGATATCAATAGCCAAGTAGTTGTAGCAACAATTCAAACTCTGATAAAAAGACTCGATACAATCGCCAACTTTTCCTTAATCGTTGTAGACGAGGCACATCATAGTAGCTCTCCCTCATACCTGAGAATTTTTGAACATTACACCTCAGAATCTTTGAAGATCCTTGGTGTCACAGCCACACCTCAAAGGTTGGATGGACTTGGCTTCGATCAGATTTATGACGTACTGATCCCTTCAGGACAAATAAGGGATTACATACCGAAATTCCTCTGCGATGTCACACAACGGGCAAGTTCCCATCCCGACTTTGGAACCATAAAGATTGATTCAATTACAAAAGATTATGAATCCGAATCTGCCAAAATGGTGATGTCCGAGTCCAAGGTTATGGCAGACTTGGTGAAGAGCTTCAAAGAATATTGCATCGGAAAACGAACTTTAATATTTGCGGTAAACACTGAACATTCTAATCATATTGTCAGCAGGCTACAACATGAAGGGATAAAGGTTCAGCACATTGATTACAAAACTCCAACTTCTGTAAGAAGACAGATTGTTGAAAATTTCAGAGCGGGTAAACTGGATGCCCTGTGCAATGTGGAAATATTTACAGAAGGGTTTGATTGTCCAGACATAGATGTAGTCATTATGGCAAGACCTACCAAATCTCTGGCATTATACTTACAGCAAGCAGGTCGTTGCTTGAGGCCTAAGAATGATGGTAGAAAAGGATTAATCTTAGACCATGCAAAACTCTGGCTTGAGCATGGCTTGATAAAAGCCAACAGGTATTGGAGTTTGGCAGGCATCAAGTCTAATCAGGATTCAGATCACGTTCAGTCTCGGGCAAGAAAAATTATCCTTTCGAAGGAAATCGAATTTCCTGTAGAACTCCAGAATCTGATAATGGAGGAGTTTCAGTTGGAAGAATCGAAAGAGAAACGAATTCCTTATGATGATAAAATAGAGATTGACCTTGAATGGTGGCATTCACTTAGTCAGGATCTGAAGGATGTCTTGAGCAATAGTGCTGAGATCACTTTTTCTGATGAAGAGGAAATAACCGACACGGATTTACAGGCAATTTGGAACATGGATACCATCGACCTCCAAAATCGGACTATTCAGTCTTTGCATCCTCTAAGGAAATTGAAAAAACTCAGGAAAGCCGATTGTTGTATGCTTCAATACCATACAATAAAGGCTTTCAGTGAATGGACTTATTTGGAAAATCTTGATTTAAGCTTTTCTTCAATTACCAGATTAAATCCACTTATCGATATAGAATCATTAAAGTATTTGAATATTTCCAATACCCAGATAGATACGATTCGCCCAATTTTAAATAACACCTCGCTCTGTGATCTGAATTTATCCTTCTCAAACGTCAATGAAATTGGCTTGCTTGAACGGCTTCCAAATCTTGAGAGGCTTTCACTTTCCGGGCTTTCAATAAATAGTGTTGATTTTCTTCGAAATAATCGAAAATTGGAATACTTGAACATGAGCCATACTCTTGTGTCCGAAATGAATTTTTTGAATAAGGATCACTCCCTTAAAAAGTTAATCGTGCATGATTGTAAAAATCTCCAGTTTCAAAAAATTTATTTAACAAAACTGGAAACTTTGGATTGCTCCTATTCGAATTTTGACCAACTACGTTACTTGACCAGAGGATCCCGAAATATCACTCTTGAACGGCTTAATATTAGTGGTTGTAAGGTGGTCGATTTGGATGAATTATTCTACTTCGATAAACTCAAAGTACTTATCGCTGATGATATAGATATGGATAATTCCTTTATCCAAAATCTATTGATAAATAAAACCCATTTGACTGTCCATAGAAATGGTGAATTAACCTACGAAAACCATGTTCTTGCTTAATTGCCATGCCCCACTTTATGTAAACTCATTGAGGGAATTTTTCAAAACTTGGAAAAGCAAAACGACCTAATTCCCTTTATAACAACTATAAGAAAACTGCCAACAAGGACTTGTTGTTGAAACCCTTAATTCACTTTTCTCCGAACTTATTTACCAATTCTTTTTTAAATATTGATTTCTTACGAACAGAACTTCATTTCTTGCGAACTTTAGTTCACGTTTTACGAACCTTAGTTGAATTTCAAGTCGTTTTAAATAATAGCCTGCATTCACTCAATGGCCATTTTTCATTCTCTTGAGTATCTATTTAGAAGATCTCAAATTATTTTATTACGAACTTTAGTTAAACAATCAATAAAATTTTACCCTTTCATTTTCCAGTGAATCATTTTTCGCCAAAGGCATATTTCACATTATACTGTGATTTTATCAAGAACCAATCTTAAACTGAAGTACTGCAATCCATTTTTCACACTATAATGTGATTTTTGTTGATTATTTGATTTTCCGGCTGTACATTTCATGAAAATCACATTATAATGACAATTCAAGAGATTGGATCTTTCATGAAAGAGAGGAGGCAAATGTTGGGGATCACCCAGCCTGACTTGGCTGAAATGGCAGATGTAAGCATCAATACGCTTTACAAATTAGAAAGAGGCGAAGCCAATCCTTCTGTCAAAGTGCTGAATAAGCTGGCGGAAGTTCTTGGATTGGAATTATCATTGTCTGTCAAGAAGCTGATCTAATTCATGAAAAGCGCCAAGGTCTTACGCAATGGAGAGTTAGTGGGAATACTAACCAAAGAAGGCCCTAAAAGCTATGTATTCAGGTATGAATCCGATTGGTTTCAAAACGCTGAAAAGCCGGCAGTGAGTCTCACGCTACCCAAAACACAGCAGGAATATAGATCCGAGTACCTTTTTCCTTTCTTCTTTAACATGCTTTCCGAGGGAGCAAACCTTCAACTTCAGGCAAGGCAAAATCAAGTGGACGAAAATGATTTCTTCTCTCTATTACTGCTGACGGCAAACTCTGATACCATCGGAGCAATTACTATAGAACCAATTCCTAATTGAATCCATGAGTGAACTGATGATTCGAAATTGCCCTGGAACCTTGGCTGAAGGATTTCAAACCTACAGCCCAGCCTGTCTAAGACTACTTTTCAACGGCAGAAGAACTTCTCATTTCCTGCCTTACGATAGCCATAATCCAAACAATAATGAGGAAAGGGCTGCATTGTTTGAAAACAGGAATCGGATTTCCATTTCAGGCGTACAGGAAAAGCTTTCCGTGATGTGGGAGAAAGGTGCTATCCGATTGACCAAATCAGGAGAGAAAGGAACTTACATCCTAAAGCCTATTCCAAGGGATCTGGACCACGTTGATCAGGTTCCTGCCAATGAACACCTGACTATGCAGATTGCCAAACAGGTTTTCAAACTCAGAGTTGCAGAAAATGCTTTGATATTTTTTGAAAATGGAGAGCCTGCTTACCTGACCAAGAGATTTGACATTGACCGAATCAATTCCAAAAAATTGGGAAAAGAAGATTTTGCGACACTTGCCGGAAAAACAAAGGAAACGGCCGGGGATGAATTCAAATACAATTTCAGCTATGAAGGAATGGCAGACTTGATCAAGATATATGTGGCAGCATATCCAATCGCTCTGGAAGAATTCTACAAATTGGTTATTTTCAATTTCCTGTTTTCAAATGGAGACGCCCATCTGAAAAATTTTAGTCTATTGGAAACGGCATCGGGTGATTACCAACTCAGTCCGGCTTATGACCTGATGAATACAAGAATTCACGTTAAAGATCCCGAACTCGCCTTGAAAGACGGACTCTTTAAAAACGAGTATTCCACCAAAAGCTTTGAAGCAAACGGATTCTATGCCTATGATGATTTCTATGAGTTGGGCATTAAAATTGGGATTTTGGAGTCCAGGGTTAAAAAAATCCTCCATGAATACACTCATCCACAAACAGAAGTTGGTAGCCTGGTACAAAGGAGTTTTCTGAATGTAGAAATTAAAGAAACCTACTTGAAACTCTATCGAGATCGCTTAAAGACCTTGTCATATTCTTTAAAAAATCAGAAAAACGCTTCTTATCCATTTGATTATTTATAATGAATACTCAATTTTTTGCGGATACATAACCAAAAGACTTTTACCAAATCAAATTAATGGAAGTAAAATCAAGAATCCTGAATGAATAGATGTGAAATCTTCACTTCTAATTCTACTTCAGCAAGCTTGTTTCTAAATTTTCACTATCAATCGTTTCGACTCGAATTCCTGCACGTAATGTCTAACGGCTTGATTAATTTCGCTGAGAAAATTGGCTTAAAATGGTTGGGGTTGGGTTAAAATTGGGAAACTCCAAGGGTTCGAATCCCTCCATTTACCGCTCATCCCAAAAATCAGGAAAATAATTTTGCGACTAAATCGAGACCTATTGGATTTTAGGCTTGTAAAAACCTCATTATCAACGTGTTTTGAGCATTATTCGAATCCCTCCTCCTCTGCAAATGAAAAGCCTGGTGCATCGCACTGGGCTTTTTGCGTTTATGGTACTAAGCTTACTAGAGCAACTGAAAAAGCAAAAATGTCTTTACGAACGAAGTGAGTAGGCTTTTCTTTTGCAACTCCCCCAGAAAGGGATCGACGAAGTCAATCCTCCTCCTCTGCATTCAAATATCCTACTTCACTCCAGGCTATTTTCATTTCAAGCCTAAACCACACTGTTTCCAAAGCATCTAAACGATCCTCGACTCCGAATGCAAATCATAGGCTGCCACGAGAAGTTGGCGAACAGGCGAATTTCCATACTTTTCAAATCCCTTGACTTCACTTCGGTTTTCTGCAAAGACAGGCAGGTACTTTCCATCGATTTCATCCCAAACAATCAGCAAATAGGCAAAGGAAATCTTACTTGCCCGACCAGTTTCCAGCCAGGAATCAAAAAGGGCCTCATCAAGCGCTTGTGGAAAGTCGGACTGTCCAACAGGGGGGAAGGAATAGATGTGATGGAAATATTTCTTTACAAGTTAGCTAAACTCAAACCTATGTTCGATTCCTCGAGCAATCAAAATAGCATTACCCATTATTTTTTCAACTTGTCCGGAGATTAATGGACTTATTTTCCACATTTGATTTTAACCAAAATCATTTTTCACATTATACTGTGATTTTACCCAAAATCGATCTCCATCACCCTGATTTTACTCTTCAATTCACATTATACTGTGATTTCTTCCACGTATTCCTTCATCGATTTGGATATAGCCCTTCTTGAACAAAAGGCTGTTTAATGAGCATTTCCACTTCTTAGAAGGTGTTTATCAAAAAGACTTTACATCCTATCATATTCATAAAAGTAAAATCCACACTCCTCAGTGGATCAAAGAAAAATTTTCACTTCTGATTCTCCTTTCTCAAAATTGTATCCAGTGAATCCTGAAATATTAAGGACCTTCGCCAAGCCCTAATCTTACCCTTCCAGTTCAAATGCTAAGATTCTTTTTCTTATTGGCCTTTTGGCTTTTTGTATTTGCACCTGAATCAGCTTTCGCCCAGCAGAAGACAAGTCTTTTAGAAATCTCCAAATTCGTAGACGGAGATACATTTTGGATATTGAAGGAGAACGGACAGAAAGAGAAAATCAGGTTAATCGGAATTGATACTCCTGAGGCAAGACGAACCGGAAGGACAGAGGTGGAATACTTCGGCAAGGAAGCTTCTGAGTATGTAAAACGAATTCTTACCGGAAGGAAGGTGAGGCTTGAATACGATGTCGAGCGCTACGATAGATATAAGAGGACTTTGGCATATGTTTACCTGGATGACGGCACTTTTTTGAATGCACTTTTGGTGAGAGAAGGCTATGCAAGTGCGGCTACTTTTCCTCCAAATGTCAAGTACGCCGAATACTTTGTGAAACTTCAACGGGAAGCCAGAAATCAAAAGAAAGGAATGTGGAAGGATTGACTTTTCCGGCAAGGACTTTAATGATAGCTGAACTTAACGATCAACCTATTCTCGATTGAAAGAAGCATACCTCTTCACAATCGACATAATCTTATTAAAAACCTCTGTATTCTCATACACTCCTTTGAAATCTTCTGAGTGAGCTCCATAGGCAAATAGCGGAACCATTATTCCTGTGTGATCATCACTGTGAAATGCAAGTTCAACTTCACCTGATCTGACATCACCTTGCGGTATGCTCACTCCTCCGGTTTCATGGTCAGCAGTTATGATCAATAGCGTTCCGGGATTTTGATCTGCAAAAAGAATCATTTCACCAATCGCCCGGTCGAAATCCAGCATCTCCGTCACTATCATCGAAGTACTGTTGGCATGGCCTCCGGAATCTATCATGCCAGATTCGATCATCAGAAAAAATGGTGTCTTTTTATCCAGTAAAAACTGAGCGGATTGAATTGCACTTTTGCTTAGGAAATCTCCTCTGCCATTTTGAAAGGAGGGAAGAGAACCTTCTGATGCGAAATACCCAATACGCGCTGCTCCTGAATTCGAAATCTCGTTCATATTCTTCAAAAGGGTAAATCCAGATGCTTCCATCTCATCCACCTTATCCAAAAAGTGTTCTCTTCCGCCTCCGACAAACAGATCCAATTTGCTTTTTGGAAGCCATGAGGCAATTTCATCCGAATCATCACGCTCTGAATGATGCGCATAAAATGCCGATGGTGTTGCCCCTGTCACTTGATCTGTGGTGATTATACCAGAGGAGAATCCATACAAGTCAAGAATATCAGGGAGATTAGCCAATGAATCTCCGGCAGGATTCAAGCCCAAAGCCCGGTTATTAGCTTTTTGTCCCGTAGCGTAAGCGGTAGCCCCTGCTGCTGAATCTGTGGTAAAGTCATCGGCTGCCTGAGTCTTAATCAATCCGATATTTTTAAGCTGCGTCAAATTCAGCTGCCCATTATTAGCAAACAAACCGGAGGAAATCTGAGCAAGACCATTGCCGTCCCCAATCATAAGAATGATATTTTTCACGGGAACTTCTTTTCCATCTTGCTCGAAACCGGGAGTGTAAACTTCATTTCTCAGTGGATTTTGGTATACATTTTTCTCAATCGTACTGAGATAGCTTTGCGCCAACCCGGGAGTATCCGTATTGATAAAGTCTATCCCCATTTCAAAAAATGTCTTCCATGCAGATTTGCTGTCCGGAGATGCCCAAAATCTGACAGGCCTTTCAAAGGAATGGACCAAGGAAATGAATTCCTCCAGCTTTGCTTTCTCCGTTTCGACAATCCTTCCCTTTCCGTTCCAGACAGAAAACTGTCTGAAACTCAGACTGACCATTCCTATCTTTTCCCATGGTAGATCTGACGTCAGCACTTTACTCTGGAAATCAAAAAGTATCCACTCCGGGTAGTTTTTATAGTCTTCCGGTTTGGGGCGGTTGCCGGAGATAATCAGCTTTAATCCATCGGGGTTTTCAGATGAAAAAAGGAACGATTCAAATTCCGAGGCATCTTTCACCACTTGATCAAGTGTAGTGTACGCCTCGGTTTTGCAATCTATCAACAAGTGAAACTCAAACTTCTCTATCATTCCCAGTTCCCGGGCATTTTGAATGGGTTCGAGGTAAAGCGACGTCAGGGTATGTTCATTCCTGATACTTGCCGATTCATGAGCAGCCATCAACTCCCCATTATTCAAAATAACATCCACCTCAATAGATGCCGCTCCGGCACCGAAGGCTTCCCAAAACGGGACATTTCTGAGGTAATCGTTGTGAGAATGTAGGTTGAAATCTTGCTGACCAAAAGCCTCTTGGGACAGGAAAATAATTACCGCTAAAAAGAGTTGGATCAATTTTTTCATTCCTAAAAATACCAGATTCTACTGGCAAAAGTGGTTCAGCAAAACCTTACAATGGTCAGATTTAACAGAAAGGTAAATCCGGGTTAATATACCGGCAAATCATAACAATTACTTGACGCCTGATTTCTTATGGATCTCCTGAAAACCTCCATCTTACTCATCCAAAATCATTGAACATGAAAATCCCTCAACTCGTACACTCTTGCGTTTTACTTTTCTTTTCAACACTGCCAACTTTCGGTCAAAAGCTTAATGAATCGCAGGTAATAGGAAGTCACAACAGCTACAAAAGTGCTATGCCTACACCAATTTTGGAATATTTGAGCAAGATCAATCCTGCTGCAGCTCAAAGTTTGGAATACGAGCATTTGCCACTTTCTGAGCAATTGGATCTTGGACTTCGCAATCTGGAACTCGATGTCTTCCATGATCCAACGGGAGGAAAATATGGAAATCCAAAGTCGCTTGGCATGCTCCCCGAAGGTTCCCTCTTTGATGCAAAAAAGAACTTCTAGAACCTGGACTCAAGCTTTTCCACGTGCAGGATTTAGACGTGCAATCTCATCATCTACTTTTCAAAAATGCCCTTTTGGAGTTGAAAAACTGGAGTAATTTACATCCTGATCACCATCCGGTTTTCGTGCTGATCAATGCCAAAGACGGGCAAGTACCAATGACTGTCAGTCCACTTTCATTTTCAGGATCTGCGCTAGACAGCATTGATTTGGAGGTCAGGACTTACCTGGGTATGGATAAATTGATCACACCCGATCAAGTTCGCGGAGAATTTGAATCGCTCGAAAAGGCTGTTTTGGCAGGAAACTGGCCAGAATTGGATGCGGTAAGAGGCAAGTTTCTATTTGTCTTGGACGAAAACGAGGAGAAAATCCGACGCTACCTTACCGAAAAGCCAGAACTCAAAAATGCGGTGCTATTCGTCAATCTTAAAGAAGGAAATCCCGAGGCGGGTTTCAGAATCATCAACGATCCCATTGCAAACGAGTCTTACATTCAGAATCTTGTAAGAAAAGGATACATCATCCGAACCCGTGCCGACTCCGATACCAAGGAGGCCAGAACCGGCGATTACAGCAAGTTTGCAAAAGCAATGTCTTCAGGGGCACAAGTGATATCGACAGATTACTATATTCCATCAAAGCTTTTTCCATCAAGCTATCAGGTGGATTTTGAAAATAGAACTTTTGAAAGACCTAATCCGGTCTTAAACCCTGTTCGGGAGTGAAATATTCCAATCCTATCCCGGCATTGATCAATCACTCCGGATTTCAGGAAAACTAAGTAATGGATTGCCCTCAGTTGATTTTTTCATAGATATGCAAAACATGAAAATCAGGAAAATGGAATTATTCTCCTCCAAGTAAAGCAAAAAAAGCCGGTCAGAATCTGATCGGCTTTTTTGATTTTGCTTAACCTATGAGAATTAGAAACCCGGGTTTTGAACCAAATGTCCGGGAATGATTGAGCCTCCGTCGAGCGCTATTGTGTATGAATTATCGATTAACGTTATAAACCTAAATCTTTTCAATATCCAGTATTTTGCACTAAAAATCCTTCGATGTTTGAAGCACCGTCGATTGCCCGCTGAGGAATAGGGAAGAGTCGCTTGTTGACATCGCGGTCAGTCTTCTCTGTCCATGTGTCTTCGTATTTTCCAAATCTGATTTGGTAGTTTCTTCGAAGGCCTTCCCAGTAAAGTTCAAAACCAGACTCCCGGAATAGGATATTCAAATCGATAGAATTCAAAGGGGCTGGTGTCTGTGCCGGACGGGCATTTCTGGAGGTTCTTAGCGTGTTGATATCGGCTAAAGCCCCGGCATTATCACCTTTTCTCAACTTAGCTTCAGCACGCATCAAATACACCTCACCCAATCGGATCAAGACAATATCCACGCTACTTCTGCTGCAGCAGTCAGGGGCTGTACGGCTAAATTGGTACTTTGAGAATCGGTGACCGGTATTGTGAAGACTTCCCTCATTGGTGAAGTTCACATTCAAGTTGTGATCCACATAGCGAATATTCGCACCACTGCTCCTTCTGTTGATGACCGGGTATACTCTTATTTTGCCATCAGGACATTTCAAAATATTGCCACTCGCATCCTTTCTTGGACCCCAAATTACACCACGGATAATTCCTCGGTCCATCTCGAATTCTTTGGCATCGACACAGTAATAATGATTCGCGTCATTGGTTGGAGTTACTCCGGAAAGGTCCTGTAGATTTTCAGGAATCATGGTATTCCGCTGAAAAAAACGGGCATCCGCATCTGCCGGATCCACATTGCCATACGCATCGTACCAAGTCTGGATGAAGTCTGGAGTGGCTGCCACAGCATCTGTACCCCGCGTGTTTGGAAATTCAGGTCTGGGAACCTGATCTCCGGAAATAGACCAATATTGCCATCTGCTGTGTTCGGTCTGAAGTACGCCACGCTGGTCAAGAGAAAATATAATCTCCGGATTGGCATTGTTGTTATCATTGAACAAGTCAAAATACTCCGGTGACAATGAATAGCCTGAGTTGATGATTTTATTGGTGTATTCAATCACTTTATCCATTTCCTCAGGTCTGAAATTCGGAGTGCCGTAAGGATCCCGATAGACAGCTGCATTCAAATACAAGCGAGCCAGCAACGCCTCGACAGCATGTTTATTCATTCTTCCCGGACCACTGTTATCGCTGATCAAATTGACTACCGAAAGTAACTCAGACTCGAGGAAATCAATTGCTTCCTGTCCTCTGAGAATTTCTGTTTGCTGGGAAGAACGCTCTTTTTTGAAAACAAGGCCCCAATTATCCAATGCCAGCATGTTCAGGTAGGCCTTTACAGCGACCATTTCATATAGCGGATTTTGTGCACTTGAATTTCCATTTTGCACTTCCAGGCTCAATTGTTCATTAGCTGCCACTGCCCTGGACAATGCCAGCGTGATAAAGGTCCAAGTATCCCCGACTAAGCTATTACCCGGGGTCATCAGATGCTGGTGGACGGCTATAAATTTACCGCCATCAAACCAGTCGGTACCGCCTCGATAAGGAAGGATTCCTTCATCAGAGGCAACTTCTTGAAGTCCAAAGTTGACTGTGTGAAGCCATACTTGGCGCATCATACCATATACCGGAGCGATAGACCCGCTTACAATCTCCGCTTGACCCGTTCCTGTAAGTGCCTCATCGAGAACTTCTTCCTCCAATGTCGTACAACTCAAAAAAGCGAGTAAAAAAGCGGCTGTTGATAATAATTTGCTGAAACTGATAGTTTTCATTTTATTGATATTTTCTGGAAGATTCATACTTATCTACACGTTCATTAAAAGGTGAAATTCAGGTTGATCATAAATGTCCTTGCCCTAGGATAGGTGAACCGATCAATACCAAAGGTTTGGATACCGCCTGAAGTTGATCCTGTATTTACTTCCGGGTCAAATCCTGAATAGTCTGTAATGACAAATAAGTTTTGACCCGTGACGGAAAGGCGGATATTTTGAAAGGAATCGCTCATTCCGATGAGATTGGGTCTCAAATTGTATCCCAGCGTAGCATTGTTTAGCCTAAAGAAAGAGCCGCACTCCAGGTATCGGGTAGATACCGTGTTAGAATTATTAAAGGACTCTTCCGGGAATTGGACCGCAAAATCTGTCGTGTTGTTAGATCTGGAAAGTTGAGCCTTGGTGAAGAGTGACATGGTCGTGTGATTGTAGATCTTGTTACCGGATCCTCCATTGAAATTCAGCCCCAGATCAAAATTTTTGTAGCTCATATTAGTATTGAAACCATAGATTATATTGGGAATTGCACTTCCCACGACACTTCGGTCATCATCCAGGATTTTTCCATCACCGTTGATATCTACAAACTTGTTCAATCCATCTTCTCCGATCCCATCAAATTGAAGCATATAAAATGCCCCGATGGGTTCATTGTTGACATAGCCATTGATAGTAGCTCCTGTTTGACCCGCACCCTGTGCTGAACCGGTAGTCAAAACTGCATAAGGTGAATCCCTTACTTCGTTTTTGATGAAAGTGACATTCCCTCCTATTTCATAGGAAAAAGCATTCTTTGGCTTTCCGCTGTAATTCAAGGCCAGTTCGACTCCACTGTTGTAAATCTTCATGTCCTCGATATTATCCCAATAGGTAGAAGTGGGCTGAATCGGGTCGGCAGGAACTACTTCCAATAGGATATTGGAAGATACTTTGTTGAAATAATCCAAAGTACCCGTAATCCTGTAATCAAAAAACGCAAAGTCAATACCCGCGTCAAATTGGGTAGATACCTCCCATTGCAAATCCGGGTTTGCCAGTCGGGTAAAAACAATACCGTAAGGGTAGTCGGTCAGCGTCGTACCATCCGTATCGATCGGATAAGTATTGAGACTGCCAGATCCATTGGCTAAACGATCCTCAGAGAAACTGGCTTTGGTAATCTTAGATGGAATCTCCTGATTTCCTGTTTGTCCCCAGCTTGTTCGAATTTTCAGGTTGTTGAAAAACGAATTGGCCATAAACTCTTCTTTGCTCAAATTCCAACCCGCAGCAAAGGAGGGAAAGTAGCCGTACTTGTTGTTATCACCAAACTTGGAAGAACCATCGGCACGGAATGTGGCCGTAAACAAATACTTCTCGTCATAGACGTAATTCAATCGACCAAAGAAAGACTGCAGCTCATCTTTGACTCCAGAAGCACTTATCGTTGTAGGGAATTGAGTCGTGCTATTTTGGTCCTGATATCTTGGCTCGATGTTGTTGTCAGCAAATCCTCTGGAAGAAGTACCTCGAAACTCATCCAGGAATGACTGGTAAGAATGACCAGCCAATGCTGTAAAATTGTGCTTAAAATTATTCCAATTGTAGGTTAAGGTGTTTTCTACCAGAGTATTCGTATTGCTTGAAATCAACTCATCCAAGGTACCATCAGCCACATTGGACTCATTCACGACCTCCTTAAATGGTTTGTACTGAACGTACCTGTTAGTATTGGAAAAGTCTACCCCGAGATTCAACTTGTAGGTAAGACCGTCAAAGATTTCGAAAGAAGGGGAAATAGTTCCTAAAATTCGGTTGTTAAGAGCATCATCACTGTAGAGGTCATAACGCTTGAGAGGATTCAATGCGTTGGTAGTGAGCAGCGTGGGTTCACCGTTTGTGTACGCTGGAATCGTTGGATTCAGATAAAGCATGTCACTGGTAATAGATCCAATTTCCGGTCTTAAATTTTCGGTATAAGAGGCTGTGAGATTGTAGTCTATGATCAACCTTCCTTCAAATGCTTTTTGGTTCAAATTGAGTTTTCCAGAAAAGCGCTTCAGTTCACTGTTTTTCAAAATCCCTTCCTGGTCCTGATAGCCCAATGATCCGAAATAGGAAAATTTCTCGGAGTTGGCTCCGCTCATGGATAAACTGTAATCCTGCGAAAATCCTACTTGGGTCAATTCGTCTTGCCAGTTAGTATTGCCCTCAAAATCCTCTAAGGCACCACCTACTGCTACTACTTGACGGCGAAACTCATCCGCCTCAAACACATCGATTTGATTGGCCATCGACGACCACGCGGTAGATGCCGATACGTTTACCTGAGAGGCCCCCGCTTTTCCTTTTTTTGTGGTGATTACAATTACGCCATTGGATGCTCTGGAGCCATACAACGCCGTAGCACTTGCATCCTTTAAAACATCGATACTTTCGATATCACTTGGATTGAGAAAGCTGAGTGGATTGGTAGCGATTCCGGTGCTGGAATTATCCAACAAAAACCCATCAAGTACATACAGAGGCTGAGTACCTGATCGTAAACTTCCAATTCCCCGAATGATCACATTTTGATTTGCCCCAGGCTCCCCACTGGTAGAGGTAATGTTCACACCGGCCACTTTACCCTGTAAGAGATCAACCGGATTCGTGATCACACCTCTGTTAAAGTCTTCACTTTTTACGGAGCCGATCGCCCCTGTGATGTCGGATCGCTTTTGTGTACCATAACCAACCACAACGAGCTCTTCCAACTGTTTTTCATCGGGTTGCAATTGGACAGAAAGGGTTGACTGCCCGTTCACCGGAACCTCCTGCGAAAGATAACCCAGGTAAGAAATCACCAGATTGGCATCAGAAGGAACATCAATCGAAAATTTTCCGTCAAGGTTTGTTATCGTTCCTTGTGTCGTTCCTTTTACAAGAATTGCTGCGCCTGGTAATGGTATTCCCATTTCATCCGTGACTGTACCGCTTATCAGCTCAAAAACTTCCGATTTTGGATAATTAGGAAATCTCATTGCCTGAGCTTGACCGATTTCCATAAATGAAAGAATCACTCCACTGATCAACCAAAATCTGAGGATTTTCCTGATCCGATTTTGTG
Source organism: Algoriphagus sp. (assembly GCA_029945945.1). Classification (GTDB taxonomy): domain Bacteria; phylum Bacteroidota; class Bacteroidia; order Cytophagales; family Cyclobacteriaceae; genus Algoriphagus. The sequence continues at coordinate 302,106 of JAQSDM010000013.1, forward strand.
TAAAATTTCCCATGTTTAACAGATTAAAATGAATAATTAAAGCACAAAAATAGAATCTGCTAGGCTGGAGGGAGTAAAGTAAAGATGAACAGATTGTGAACTTATCTCGGTTAAAAAAATTCAAAAAACCTTCTCGTTTTATGAAAAGAATAACTTTTTAGGAGTTATGTGTTACCAAATTCTCATCCGAAAAACCCCGGATTGGGTTCTTTCGGATAGGCCATTAGGCCGAAGGGGGATCCTTATCTATTTCGAAGCTCCCGGTTTGTTTCAATAACAGTTTGTTAACATTTTGTTTCGCTTAAACCTTTTTTGTTTTCGGAACTTTCCATTTGGAACTAAACAAAAACGCATGAGAAAAATTTTACTCTTTTTGACACCCTTGCTTCTTTTGATCGGAGGTCATGCGGTAAATGCCCAAGAGGTATTTATCAACGAAATTCATTACGATAATACCGGGACTGACACAGAAGAAGCGATTGAAATCGCCGGACCTGCAGGTACAGATTTGACCGGATGGTCCATTGTCCTCTACAACGGGTCTAATGGGCAAAGCTATGATATCGATCCTCTTTCGGGAACCATCCCTGAAATTTCCAATGGATTCGGATTCGTAACCCTTACCTATCCTGTAAATGGTATCCAAAACGGAGCTCCGGACGGCATCGCTTTGATCGACAATAACAATGTAGTGATCCAGTTTCTGAGTTACGAAGGATCATTCACCGCATTGAATGGTCTTGCATCCGGACTAACCAGTGTCAACATTGGGGTATCAGAATCAGGATCCGATCCGATAGGATTTTCTCTCCAACTTGGAGGAACCGGAAAAGTATACTCTGATTTTGCATGGCAATCCACGCTTACAGCTACCTCAGGCGCATTGAACGCAAACCAGAATTTTGTACCGTCAGCTCCTGTAGTTTTCATCAATGAAATCCACTATGACAATGCAGGAACGGATTCAGGCGAGGCTATTGAATTGGCGGGTACCGCAGGTGCAGATTTGACTGGATGGCAGATCATCTTATTCAACGGTAGCGGTGGAGCTACTTACAACACCAAGGCTCTGTCAGGAATAATTCCGAATCAGGACAACGGGTTTGGGACAATAACTTTCATCTATCCATCCAATGGAATTCAAAATGGAGCTCCTGATGGTCTTGCTCTTATTAATCCATCCAATGAAGTAATTCAATTCTTGTCTTATGAGGGAACCTTCACGGCAGTTGGCGGATTGGCTGACGGGCTATTAAGTACAGATATCGGAGTAAGACAAGCCGGAACTGAAGCGATTGGAACTTCTCTTCAGCTTCAAGGCACTGGAACAAAGTATTCTGATTTTATTTGGAGCCCTTCTTCTATTTCCAGCACTTTCAATACTATTAATACTGGTCAGAGCTTTGGCGGAGTGATCGTTGATCCTGAGCCCGAAATTCTAAAAATCGCTATTGCCAGAACTAAGCCTCTGAATACTGAATTGACTGTAATCGGAGTGGTGACTGCAAGTGATCAGCTGGGAGGTCCGGCATTTATCCAGGATGAAACCGGAGGTATTGCGGTATTTGATCCTCAGGTACATGGTAACGGCTTGTTCCAAATCGGAGATTCTCTTAAAATCACAGCAAAAGTGGGCAGGTTTAATCAACAGGTTCAATTGGTTGGAGTGACCGAACTTGAGGTATTTGGTCCTGCGGAAAATCCGATAGTGCCAAAATCATTTACCATTGCTCAAATCGGAACTTTAGAAGGCCAGTTGGTAAGCATCCCAATGGCATCATTCAATCCTGCGAAAGGACTTCTTTTCCCGGAAAGCAATTATACAATTTCCGACGCTACAGGAAATCTTCAGCTCAGAATAGATGGAGATGTAACCAGTCTAATAGGAAGATTGATCCCAACAAGTGCTCAAACATTCACCGGAGTTCTTGGCAGTTTCAATGGAACAATTCAACTATTCCCAAGATTCATAGAAGATCTACCAGGAACCGCACCTTATGAGCCTGCCGGATCGGATACTCCGATTTCACAGACTTTGGATGTAATGACCTGGAACATGGAATTCTTTGGATCTACGATAGCCAACTTTGGTCCTTCCAATGTTCAATTGCAAAAAGACAACGCACTTAGCGTATTGATGGCTACCCTTCCGGATGTAGTGGCTGTTCAGGAGATTTCTGATGATGCTTTACTTCAGGAATTGATCAATGGCTTACCGGGCTATGCTTTGATCTGTTCAGATCGCTTCTCCTACTCGTTCGATGGTCCGGATCCAACCTTCCCAGAACAAAAGATTTGCTTCCTGTACAATACTGCAGTGGTGGAGATCTTGAATGACCGGGTTGTTTTTGAGGAACTTTATGATCAGGCGAGACTTGGGTCGAGCAATCTTTTGGATACTTATCCCACAGGAGATCCTTCTTCTTTCTGGTCAAGCGGACGTTTACCTTATTTGATTGAAGCTCGGGTGAATATCAATGGAGTGAAAGAGCGTGTCAATTTCATCAACATCCATGCAAAGTCCGGTGGGTCCTCTTCAGCTGATTACAACAGAAGAACTTACGATGTTCAGGTTTTGAAAGACACCTTGAATACTTACTATCCGGATGTCAATGTTGTCTTGCTGGGTGATTACAACGACGATTTGGATGTCTCCATTTATCAAAACCGGGTAAGTCCTTACGGGCAACTGTTTGCAGAGGGTGCATTGGACGGAGTTACTGTTTCACTGAGTGAAGCAGGGTTCAGATCCTTTATCACTGCAGACAATGTGATTGATCATATCACCATCTCCGATGAACTCTATGATAATTACCTGGAAGGTTCTGAGCAATTGTTCCTGCCTTTCGATCTGATTAGCAATTATCTGAACACAACTTCTGATCACTTGCCAGTTTCTGTTCGATTTGTCGCTGGTGAGCCTTTGGCAGGAGATGCAGGAGAAGGAGGAATAGTTTACCTGGGTTATGAGCCTTTGGAAAGCATCACGCTCACAGCATCTGATGCAACCGGTGGAAGTGGAATTTATACCTATACCTGGAGTGACGGCCAAGTCGGTCAGAGCATCGTGGTATCTCCTACGATGACGACTATTTATACACTCACCATCACTGATGATGCAGGAAACATATTCACAGATGAGGTTCAGGTTTGTGTTGTGGATGTTCGTTGCGGGGAAAACGGTGACAAAGTATTACTTAGCATTAGTACGGGTAATTCAGGAAAAACACAAACGATCTGTGTTGCAAATGCTGCTGTTGCAGGCATGCTAAGCAGAGGAGCGACTCTTGGTAATGCCACAATAATCCCTTGTGTAGACGGATCGGAATCAGATATCGAAAGCCTGTTTGCATCAGCAGAGATTAAATCTGCTTATCCAAATCCTATGGATGAAAAAGTAACTTTGACTTTGGACAAAGCCCTTACAATTCCCGTGGCTGTGATCTTATTCAACGAAAGAGGTGACGTAGTTTTCAGCGGTAACAGCAGCTTTGAAAACGGAAAACTGGAAATGGAATTCTCAGGCAACAGCTTGGCGAAAGGCTTCTATTACCTGCATACCAACTTCGGTGCTGAGACCAAAGTAACCCGACTGATGAAAAAGTAATCAAAACCAACTTAACGTAAGAAAGCCCGGCCAATTTGGTCGGGCTTTTTCTTTACTTTTTTCATTTCAAATCTGTCTTTAAAATGCCAATTAGGAGTAAATGCAGATTATTCTTTATCGTTTGGGTGTCTCTGTGATGAATTCAGGCTTAAAAATCATGAATTCAACTATGAAATGTCAGACTTCCTTTCCCGGGAATCGAATTCAATCTGTTCTTAATCCTGTGTTGATCATGAGAGGAAGTTTGGATTGTTTGGATTGTAAATCGAAACAATCAACTATTCATTACTAATCTCAGCAAAATCTGAGGTGATCAATCAGGTTATCTTTCGCAGTTGATTTTTATTGAATTCATTTTTCTTAACATACTGTCGTTTCAAATTTTTTATCCTGTTTCAAAGTAAAAAATGGGCCGTTTTCACACTTTAACATGATTTACCCTGAGTTTTTAATAAGATAAAGCTAAACCACTCGCGACTCTGAATACAAATCATACGCGGCCACCAGCAACTGTCGGGCAGGTGAATCCCCATACTTTTCGTAACCCTCTATTTCATTTCGCTTTTCGGTAAAAAAGGGCAGATATTTTCCTTCGATTTCATCCCAAACAATCAGCAAATAGCCGTATGGAATCTTGCTTGACCGGCCGATTTCCAACCAGGAATCAAAAAGTGCTTCATCAAGGGATTGGGGGAAATCCGGACTGTCAAACATAAGGGAGAGGATTTTTTTTTTTCTGTGGCGACACAGACAACGGTCACGACAAAATTAGGATTGCTTTTTAATTTAGAGGGGAAGATACGAAAAACCTGGCCGAAGGAAGATCAGGAAGATGGTTTGCCGGTTTACCAGGAATTCCTAAAACACGCCTGTTTTTTAACTTTAATCTGTCAATCCATTTCAAAATGGGTCATCTTCAATTGAACTGAGATAGCTTTGCGCCAACTCGGGAGCATCGGTATTAATAAAATCTGTCCCCATTTCATAAAAGCCTTCCAGGCTAATTCACAGTCCGGAGAAACCCAAAACCTGACCAGCCTTTCAAAAGAATGGACCAGGGAAATGAATCCCACCAGCTTTACTTCCTCCGTTTCGTCAATTTTCCCCTTTCCGTTTCAGACGGAAAACTTTCTGAAGCTCTGACTGACCATTCCGATTTTTTCCCAAGGAGTATCGCAATTCAACACTTTGCTCTGGTAATCAAAAAGTGATATTACAGAAATGTGAGAAAAGCGTACAGCTTCCCATGAGAACAAATCAGCTATAAAATCAATGATTCACAACTATCAACGTAGAGGGAATATTGGCTAGCCATTCACTTTTGGTGTCCACAATCTTTCTCCAGCTGTCAATGCTGATAATCATCAATTGCTGACTTTTCAGAAATTCTTCATCCAAAATTCGCTCGTTCATCAGGGTGATATGATTTGGAGCAGTTTGCTCGATCGAACGAATCGCTTCCTTGGTGGCTGGCTGGTTTTTGATCTTTCCAATCGCGTCAAAAAGTGTAATCTGGGATTCTGAATTATTGATAAGTTTCTGTCCGTATTGAATCAGAAAATGGTCTTCTTCTGAAAAAAGAGGAATAAATACCTTTTTGATTTCCCCTAAACCTTTGTCCACCAGGATACCGACAGGCACCTTGCTTTTAGCAATAATCTGTCGCGTACGCTCATGAAAAAGTGAGCTCTCGAAAAGGCTTTCTTTTCCCGTCACCTGACTCAATATCCGGTCCGGGTTGATGATTCTGCCGGTAAACCCGAGGATTCTTCCCAGAATACTTCCCTCAAACATGGATTGGCCCAATCCCACAAGCAGCAAATCGTAATCTCCCTCATTGGCAACCTCAACGATATCGGAGTCAATGTCCAGAGAAGGTTTGAACATGGCGGTGAATTTCTGATTCAGTTCTTTCGATTCCTCGTAGATGGGGGCAAAGCTTTCCCGCTCATATTCCCTGGAATTGTAATGGTTCAGTTCATAAATCGGTGAAAGGTGCAAAGCCGTGACTGAGGCTCTTCCGTTTAGCTTCCTGACAAATGCGTGCGCAAGCTTCAACAAGGTTTTGCCCCCCAGAGGATTTCCAAACGAGATCAGAATCTTATACTGAGTGAGTTGATTCAATTCACCCGGAACACCTTTGCTTCTGGATTTAAAAGCCCAATTAATCAGATCGAGTGAAGGACCGGTCATGAAAGTTGTTACCAAAGCCATGATCACCATCATTGCAAAAATCTCGGGGGTAAGCACCCCCAGATCATAGCCGATGTTCAGTACGACGAGTTCCATGAGGCCTCTGGTATTCATCAGCGCTCCGATAGTCAGACTGTCCTTCCAGTTTTGCCCGATAAACTTTGCAGCAAGCGCACTTCCCACAAACTTCCCGACTACTGCAACCAAAATGATCAATCCGGTTACTTTCCAGAGATAGGGATCGTTGAGAAGGCCGATTTGAGTTCGCAGGCCTGTAAAGACAAAAAACAACGGAAGCAATAGGACAAGCGCCACGTCTTCCACTTTCTCAATGAAAATATTTCGAAACTTAACATTCTCCGGCATGATCGCTCCCGCCATGAAAGCTCCAAACAATGCATGAATTCCGATCACCTCAGTGGCATAAGCAGATGCGAGCAATGCAAGAAAGAAAATCGCAACGATGGGCTTACTCAGGTTTTCCCTGGAAGTATGCATATCGCCTATCCGCTTCAGGAAAGGACGAAGCACTTTGATCATCAGGAAAACATACAGCACCGCAAGTGCAATGATGAATAGCGCACTTACAAATGATCCTGCTTTGACGATGGCGATCACAGCTGCCAAAATACACCAGGCAGTAATATCGTCTGCTGCAGCACAGGTGATCACCATAGTACCCAACCTGCTTTTATGAATCCCGCGCTCCTGAACAATTCTGGCCAAAACCGGAAAAGCGGTAATACTCATGGCTATACCCAAAAAGAGACCAAAAGAAGAAAACTGAATGCCTTCCGGCGCAAAAGTATCATAGATGAAATATGCCAAAACCAGCCCCAAAGCGAAAGGAACAATGATGCTGGCATGGCTCACGACGATGGCATCGTTGGCCCGGTTTTTCAATACTTTGAGGTCAAGCTCCATCCCCACGATAAACATGAAAAGGATCAGCCCGATCTGACTGAGAAACTGGAGATTTCCCAGGGATTCGACCGGAAATAAATTGGCGGAAAACTCAGGGAAATACAATCCGATCAAGGAAGGTCCCAATGCCACGCCCGCAAGGATTTCCCCGATTACAGAAGGCTGGCCGATTTTCAGACAAATCCACCCAAACAATCTTGCTACCAAAATAATAACCACTATTTGAGCTAACAGGATGGCTAAAGGATGTTTCAGGTTGTAGGTAAGTGAATGGATAAATTCCTCCCATTGGCTTAGGCCGGTGTTGGGAACCACGATGGCCCTGCCCAATTCCAAGTCTGCCCCCATCACCACTACCCAATACATGAGAGCAGAAAAGAATCCTATGGTACTGATGTAGAAAATTCCGTTTTTATACTTCTTCATTTGGATCAATTCATTCAAAAATGATTCACAATGTGCTCACGGTTGGCCCGGGCGAAGCGGATACCATGATTTTTTTTTAACCCTGATATCCGCTTCCGGACTTTGATCTAAAGTCCGGAATTGCTTCCCCGGATGTGTGATTTTAAAAACCTGAATTGCAAAATTGCAAAACCAGATCCTTATTAAAATGAGTTTGCAGGAAGCACCGGAAAGAATGTAACAAGACGGTGAAAAAATGAATCAAAAGCAGCATTAATTTTCCGGCAGGTATTTCAAAAGCTAAATCTTTATCCGGTTCAGGAATTCCGCCCGGAAGGATTCGCTTAGATTAAGCCGAAGGGGTTTTCCATTTTCGGATAAAATTGAAGTAGTGATCTCATCAAATGAAAAAACTTTGACCGCTTGAAGAGCGATCATTTCGCTCTTGTTTATTCTGACAAATTCCGCGGGTGGCAAAACCTCCTCCAGCTTTGAAAAAGTCACGTTTTTTAGCAAAATCGATGATCCATCAATCAAAACAGCGACCTTATCTCTGCTATCAGTCGGAGAAGCTTTAACATAGCCGAGTTGGTTGAAAAAAATCAACGCTTTCCCCTGATCTGTGTTGAGTTGCACAAAGGTTTTTTTCTGCTCCTTGCTATTCAACCTGACCATGGCTTTTGCAATGGCCTGGTGAAGCCTTTCCATTTTCACCGGCTTTTGTACATAGTCAATGGCATCGAGGTCAAAAGCTTCCGCCGCATGTTCCTTGTATGCAGTTGTGAAAATCACAGCCTTTCCTCTCAGGAGGTTTGCAACCTGAAGTCCGTTGTAACCGGGCATTTCAATATCCAGAATGCAGAGGTCGAAATCCAAAGTCGGAAGATCCTTGATCAGCGACTCGGGGTTATTGTAGGCCTTCACCACCTCTACTTCGGGAAGTTGCTCACAAAGCATTTTCAGATAAGTCAACCCGGGCAACTCATCGTCAAGCAGGATGCATCTCAGCTTTGTGTTCAATGAGGTTTATTTTAAGATGAGCGATAAATACATTTTCCTCCACAAACCTCTCTAGTTTGAAATTATCCTTGTACAGGATCTGCAACCGTTGCACGAGAGTATCTGTACCGATCCCGCTTTTTTCCTTTTTCAAGGGTGTCTGGGTTGAAATCTTATTTGCAACGGTCAAGCTAAAGACACCGTCTTTGAATTCGATTACCACTGAGATAAAAGCATCCGGACTCTGCAAATCCGCATGTTTGAATGCATTTTCAATCAGGTCAATCGAAATCAAAGGAGCCAAAAGAGGTTTCTCAAAGAGCGGTTCAAAGTCATTGATTTTCTTTTTGATCTTCAGATCAAACAACGGACTGATTTTGATTTTATTGATTTCAATCAGATTCAGCGCAAATTCTATTTCCTCTTTTGGCGTCACAAACTTGCTTCGACTTTCATACAGGATGTAATCCAGAACATTGGCAAGTTTGTCCAACGCAAAATAGGTCTGGTAGGCGTGGGACTGGATAGAGTTCAGGATATTCTTGAAAAGATGGGGATTCAGCTTCGATTCCAAATTCTCCAAATGAAGGGAATTGATCCGCTTTTCAAGATTTTGAAATTGCATTTCAGCTTCCTTTTTTGACTCTTTTAACCTCAGCATTTTGAAAACCAAAATACCCCCGCCGACCAGTAGCAGGAATATCATCCCTGCCAGGAGGTAAAAAATGGTCATCATATTGATCTGATCCGGGTTCATCTTTTTGAGTACTTTACGAATTAAAGGTATTCAGGATGGGCAATGAATACAATATGCAAGGATTCGAATTGATTAGCTTGGCAGGATCGAACTATTGTTTAAAACAAATTCACATTGAAAACCACCGGGAGGATTCGGCCTTTGCCGGAGAATTATTCTAATTCCTGAATCTCACCAATCTAAAAAAGCCAGGCATAAACCGGGCTTTTTCTGTTCTCATAAAATCGTGCTTCACCTAAATTCAGGCTGATTTTAAACTCAAATAATTACTTCGGTAACCAAACCGAAACGGAGCCGGCATTGCATCTAAACTCCCCCCAGCCTGATTCATTGGTGACAACGTCTTCCTGAATTTGTCCGGTCTGATCGTAGTACCACGTATTTGGCGAACCTGTTTCCATGTGTTTTGTGGAATAATCACCGATACTCATGATCACCGCCATTCCTGTTGGACTTCGCTCATTGCTCGCTCTAGTCCAACCGATGCAGGTTGGGTCGTCTAGGTAGTCATATTCCGGACCATAGCAGAAAGTTCTCCTTGCATATAAAAATCCGTCAATTAAAGGTCGGTGGGTATCCATCCAGATTTCATATTCCTGACCATCTTTTCCTCTGTCAGTGTAGTGTGCACCGTAATAATCAGCGGCGAAAACACAGGGATATCCTGATTTCCTCAATAAGATAAGTGCGTAAGCCAAGGGTTTAAACCATTGCTCCACGACCGACTCCAGTTCTTGCAAGGGTTGAGTGTCATGATTACTGACCAACGTGACGGCCAAATCGGGATGATCTTTGACCAACGTATTGTCAAAAATAGTCCGCAAGTCATAAGACAACCCTTGTTTACTTGCTCTCGAAAAATTATAGTGAAGGTTGACGTCAAAGAGCATCATATTTCCACCGGTAACCTGAATAAAATGATCAATTGCCTCGCTATGACCAGTCCAATATTCGCCAACCGCAAAGAGATTCTTTCCGGTTTTTTCCCGCAAATGCTTGATCCACTCCATCATGAAATCAAATTCCATATGCTTCATGGCATCGAACCTGAATCCATTGATACCGGTAGTTTCCAGGTACCATTCACCCCAATAGTACAGTTCTTGCTGCACGTCAGGATTTTTGGAATCCACATTGCAGCCCATCAGGTAATCTACGTTGCCTTCGGCTTTGTCCTCCTCTCCAAATGATTTCCCGTCAAAAAGGAAAACAGCTTCCATTTCCTGATTGTACATATTTCGATCAGTAGCTGAGAAGTGCCACCAATGCCATTGCAACTCAGAATATTTCCCATTTCTGCCTGGAAAGGTAAAATGCGTCCAAGCCATAATCTCTTGCTTGTCTCCAATCGGTTCGTTTTGATTCGAAGGATTGTAAGGTGTCGCCAGAAACTTTTCTTCCTGATCGCCTCCCATTTTATGGTTGAACACGATGTCTCCATAAACTTCAATTCCTGCCGATTGAGCTGTCCTGATCGCATTCAGGTATTCATCCCGCGTTCCATATTTGGTTCGCACGGTTCCTTTCTGATCAAATTCCCCCAGGTCAAAAAGATCATAAACCCCATATCCGGTGTCATATCCTCCATTTGCTCCTTTGTATGCCGGCGGAAGCCAAACACTGGAAAATCCTGCCTCAGAAAGGGATTGGGCATTTTCTGCAAGTTCATTCCAAAGCCTACCATCATTCGGGGTATACCAATGAAAATATTGCATCATCACTCCGTTTTGCTCAGACATAGCCGGGTTGTTTTAATTAAAAGTGAAATAAAAACCGTACCAATGCAGTTCAAAAAGTGTGAGGCAGTTGAAAGCAAAGTATTGAAAATGAACAGAAAGGAAGTTTAAAATTGACTTTTTTGATAAAATCAAAAACAATTTAAATTAAACCTTTTCGCTGAAAATTCTTCTGTTCGGGTTCAGCTCGGACTTAAAGATAGCTCTCTTTACCTTTATTGAAAGGGTATAAGTTTAATCCTCACAGAAAACCTTGTCGGCAAAAACCAATCAAAGTCAGTCAATCTAAGGGTATTATTACCTCATGCAGAGTTTATATATTTAATAAATTATAACCCTAAACCCCAAACTCTCTTATGTTGAAGAAAATCTTAGCCACCATCGGAATCCTTATTTTGATCGTCGTAGCTTATTTTGGATATGCAATTCTTTTTCCGGCCAGCCCTTCTGCCACCGCAACTTTCAGTGATCAGGACCTTGATATCACTGTTACTTATTCTCAGCCTTCTAAGAAAGGCCGATTGATTTTTGGCGAAGAGTCTGAAGGAGCGCTTCAACCCTATGGCAAATACTGGAGATTGGGTGCTAATGCCCCGACTGAAATCACGTTCAGCAAGGATGTCAATTTCGCAGGTCAGCCGGTACTTGCAGGAACCTATCGGATGTATGCCGTTCCGGGCGCTGATTCTTTTCAGATTTCCCTGAATAGCGAAACAGGTTCCTTCTCTGGCGCTGGCGAACCTGATTATTCCAAAGATGTTTTGAAAGCAGATCTTCCTGTTTCCATTGCTCCTACAGAAACTGAAGTTTTCACCATCAGCTTCGCGAGCGATGCAACTGGAATAAACATGGATTTAGTCTGGGACAAAACGCTGGTTAGAGTTCCGATCTCGGTTCAATAAAGTCAAGGTTTCCGATGGCTTTTTCAAAAAAGAAGTGGATACTCCTCCCCTTCTCAGTTCTTGTATTCCTGGGTTTGGTTTATTGGGGAATCGGCAAAATTCAGTACCGTCAAAACGTGATGGATGTGGAAGAATATGAACCGATTTCCACCCTGATCGTCCCCGAACATAAACTTACCCGCGCCAAGTATCCTTTCATCGATGTGCACAATCACCAGTGGATCATGCCGATCCAAAGTCTGGACGATCTGGTAGTGGAAATGGATTCCCTGAATATGGCCGTTATGGTCAACCTGAGCGGGTTTCGTGGAAAAATATTGGAATGGTCTCTGGAAAATGTCGATCAAAATCACCCCTCCCGATTTGTGGTTTTTCTCAATATTGACTTCGAAAAGCTGGACGATCCCGGTTGGCCGGAGGAGGCTTTGGTCCTCCTGGAAGAGGGAGTAAAGCAAGGAGTGAAAGGATTAAAAGTCTACAAAGGTCTTGGACTCACCGATAAAGACAATGCCGGTAACCGCATTGCCGTGGATGACCCGAGGCTTGATCCTATCTGGGCCAAATGCGGTGAGCTGGGAATTCCGGTTTTGATTCATTCCGGGGAACCTAATTCCTTTTGGAATCCCAAAGACAAACACAATGAGCGCTGGCTGGAACTGAAACAAGAGCCTGGCAGATACAAGGATCCCAAAAACAATCCGTCTTTCGAAGAAATAATGGCAGAGCAGCATCGTGTATTTCGCAAGCATCCAAATACAAAATTCATCAATGCCCATCTGGGATGGTTTGGAAATGACCTGGAGCGACTGGGGAAATTGTTTGACGAGATGCCTAATATGTACACCGAACTGGGAGCTGTCTTGGCGGAGTTAGGCCGTCAGCCGAAAACTGCCCGGGCGTTCATGATCAAGTATCAGGACAGGGTCATGTTTGGCAAAGACACCTATCAGAAAGAAGAGTACTACACCTACTTCCGTGTACTCGAAACCGGCGATGAATATTTTGATTATTACCGCAAGCGACACGCCCATTGGAAGATGTATGGGCTTGAATTGCCGGATTCAGTTCTGAGAAAGGTCTATTATGAAAATGCCTTAAATGTAATTCCGGGCATTGACAGGAGTTTGTTTTCTGGTCTGTAAATAGTCCATAGACGATAGTCCATGGTTAAAGATTTTGAACTTCAAAGTCTATCTTAAATGTAAGAGATACCGGAGTGAAGACACTTCCGGCGGCATAAGAGATTGTAGCCTATACCTTCAGAATTGCATTATCTCAGTCTACACAATTTTGAACCATTGATCATTTTATAGGGAATGTCCGAATTAGTGCAGTTGCATTCGGTGAGTGGAAATGTTTCGGCTTAAGTAATGCCCTAGGGAATTTATGGTTTTAAGCCGCAGATCAAACCGTTGAGAAAATGGGTTAGTTCTCGAAGTGGAACGAGAGAACTAACCCATTTTTAGGATTGATCAAGGTTTAAAATCAAATAGACTAGGATGTTTCTTTCATTACAAAACTCTGCCTATTTGAAATAAATAACCAGGCATTAAGCTTTTTGGTTACTTTTTGGCTGCAAAAAGTGACAGGAGAAAAAACTGCGAATAAAGATTGAAGTACTTGAAAACTTTAACTCTGCTCGAAATATTCTCCAATTAATCCACTACTAGTAACCGAGTATCACTCTCAGAATCCTCAATAATGCCAGAGTGATGACACTTCCGGCGGATTCAATAGCAAGAGCATAAGAAAACAATTCCGAATAAAATTCTGAATTCAGCCAACTCCCCGAAAGATCTTGGTTTATAGCGGTTAAAGGGATATTTTCGATCTTGATGAACCCCAAACTCATCCAACCCCAAAAACCCTCAACCTATGAAATTCAAAGCCTCCCTTTTTGCCCTGGCTCTTGCAACTCTTTTTTCCTGCTCCAAATCAAAACCCAAGCTCACCGACACCGAATACGCAGCCCTTACAGATGAGCAAAAACGCTCTCCTGAGCATGCTGTGGATGGTATCGTCTTAACCGACGAGCGATTGGATCTGACGCTTTTTGCATCGGAACCCATGATGATCAATCCAACCAATATGGACATCGACGATCGCGGGAGAGTTTGGATCACCGAAGCCTATAACTACCGAACCAAGCTGAATCCCAAAAATCCAACTCATGCGGAAGGGGATCGAATCCTGATCATGGAAGACACTGACGGTGACGGAATTGCCGAATCCTCCAAAGTTTTTTACCAGGGAAATGACATCAATGCAGCACTTGGAATTGCGGTTTTAGGTGATAAAGTATTTGTTTCTGTCAGTCCGTATGTCTATGTCTTTACGGACGCAGACGGCGATGATGTACCGGAGGATATGGAAATTCTTTTCTCAGGCGTTGGCGGAGAGCAACACGATCACGGCATGCACGCATTCACTTTCGCAGCTGACGGAAAGCTGTATTTCAATTATGGAAATGAAGGAAAAGGCCTTCACAAAGACGACGGAAGCCCGATACTCGATCCGCTGGGTCGTCCTGTAAATTCCCAAACTGCACCTTATCAGGAAGGAATGGTTTTCCGCGCGGATCCGGATGGATCGAATGTGGAGATTTTGGCCTGGAACTTTCGAAACAACTACGAAGTGGCTGTTGACAGCTACGGAAGAATGTGGCAAAGTGACAACGATGACGATGGTAACCGCTCGACTCGTATCAATTATGTGATGGATTATGGAAACTACGGTTTCAAAGACGAGATCACTAAAACCGACTGGAGAACCCGCCGCATCAACATGGAGGATTCAGTTTACCAGCAGCATTGGCACCTGAATGATCCGGGAGTAGTTCCAAACCTCATCCAAACCTATGCCGGTTCACCGACAGGAATTTTGGTTTACGAAGGCAAACTCCTACCGGAGGAATATCAGAATCAGGTCATTCACTCAGACGCAGGACCAAATATCGTTAGGGCTTATCCTGTCCAAACTTCAGGCGCAGGCTTCACAGGAGAAATCCTGAACATAATGGATGGAAGCAACCGCGACAATTGGTTTAGACCATCCGACGTGACAGTTGCTCCGGACGGTTCGGTCTTCGTTTCCGACTGGTACGATCCGGGAGTGGGCGGACATGCGATGGGTGATCAGGACAAAGGCCGTGTCTTCCGTTTGGCCCCAAAAGGCGTCAAATACAAAGTGGAGAAGCCGGATTATTCCAACGTTCCATCCCTTATAAATTTGCTTCAAAACCCAAATCGGGCTACTCATTACAAAGCTTTCATGGCATTGAAAGAAAAAGGAGATGAGGCAAAATCTGCGTTGGAAGAACTTTTTGCTTCGCAGGATAGCCGAATGAAAGCCCGGGCTTTTTGGTTGCTGACCAAACTTCCTGACGGAAATAACTACATCAAACTTGCTTCCACCGATGGCGATGAGAATATCCGGGTTGCAGCGGTGCGCGCCTCCCGAATCAATAAATTCAATGATTCCGAATTTCTCCTGACGATGGCCGGCGACCCATCTCCTCAGGTAAGAAGGGAAGTGGCGCTGGCGATTCGCTACCAATCACAGCCTGCCGTTTGGATGAAACTTGCCGAAGGATACACCACAGGTGATCGTTGGTATCTGGAAGCACTCGGCATTGCCGCGGAGGGATTTTGGGATATCTACCTGGCTGAATATCTGGCCAAATCCGGCGAAAACTGGATGGCTTCTGGGGAGGCAAAAGACATTGTCTGGAGATCACGCGCATCCAATTCGGCTGAGTTATTGGGCAAAATGATTCTTTCCCAGCCGGGAAGAGAGAACCTTCGCTACTACCGGGCACTTGATTTCCAGCCTGCGGATGCAAAGAATCAAACCCTGAAATTATTACTTGCCAATGGATCGGCGGATGATCAGATCATCATTTTGAGACAGATTGTATTTGATCCAAAGAACCCCGATAAAGAAGTGCTGAACCTGGCAAAGCAAAAAGCCGGTGAGATTGAAGACGATCGTGATTTCCTCGAAATCCTGAACAAATACAAGCTCAAAGAGCAAAAGGACAGGCTTTTGGGCTTGGTTTACAATGCCGAAGAAGGCAGAGTTTCCGGTTCAGCTGCAAGTATTTTCGTCGAACTTTACGGAATCGCCGAAGTTGAGAAATTCTTCAAAAACACCAATATTCCCGAGGCGATCAAATCCGTGGAGAAATTCGGAAGTGTGGATTCCGAGCCGATGGCAAAAGCACTGGCTGCCGTTTTCACCAATACCAAACAACCACTCGAACTCAGAACTGCCGCAGCTGAAGCTATGAAGGGGTATAATTCAGAAAGCTATCTCTGGAAAATGTCTGAGGCAAACGAGATCCCGGAAGACATGATGCCGATCGCGCAGAAGCTCTTGCTCGGAACCTGGAACTCAGATATCCGAACTGCCGCCACCGCCAAATTCGGTGAGGCTGCCGGCGCAACCGTCAATGTCGCTGACCTGCTTGGCAAAACCGGTGACATCGAAAAAGGCAAAACCATCGCTGCCGGCTATTGCATCTCTTGCCATAAGATTGGAAATGAGGGCATCGACTTCGCTCCTGCGCTTAGCCTAATTGGAGACAAACTATCCAAGGAGGCGCTTTACAACTCGATCCTCAACCCATCCGAAGGAATGGGATTTGGCTACGAAACCCAACTTGTCAAATTCAAAGACGGCAAAGAAATCCGCTGCATCGTCAACTCCAAAACTGAAAATGACCTGATCGTGAAGCTGGTTGGTATGGGCGAGCAGACCATTTACAAACTTGCCGATATCGAATCTGTGACCCAACTCGACGAATCCCTGATGCCGAAGTTTCCACTCAGCGAGACAGAACTGGTGGATCTGGTGAGTTATTTGGAGACACTGAAGAAATAGAGGTCTATTAGCCAATTCTAAATTGGTAGGAATATTTGGGTAGGACAAGGCGTGAAAAAACAATCCAGAAGATTGTTTTAGCCTTGGGCCGGGATGTAGGGTAGGCAAACTACACCAAGTCCAAACCACGATTTGAATACGCCGAGCGGGGGATAGGTCTGCTCACAAGTTGCAAAACAGGGATACGCTTCGTTTTGACATAGAAAAAATTTAACCCCAACGTCCATAAATGGTTCTTTAGACATTCTGTTGCTATCAAATCATTTAAAAAGAACTATAACCAGACGGTCATCCTTTCATTTCATTAACTTCACTTTAAAAATTTTGTGTATGAAACAGCTCGGTATCCTTCTATTTTTTCTCTCTTTTCAGCTTCAGGTTCAAGCTCAGTTTTATTCGGCTAAAGAGCCATTCGCACATACTTTTTCAATTGTTGGGCGCGATTCAAAAACGGGCGAAATGGCTGTGGCAGTGCAAAGTCATTATTTTAGTGTAGGCACTTCCGTTTCATGGGGAGAGGCCGGCGTTGGTGTGGTGGCCACTCAATCCTTTACCAACAAGTCATTTGGGTTGCGTGGACTTGCATTGTTAAAAGAAGGAAAAACTCCCCAGCAAGTATTGGATCAATTGCTTCAAAATGATGCCGGAAAAGAAGTACGACAGGTAGCTATTTTAGATGCAAAGGGAAGAGTTGCAACACACACAGGTAAAAATTGCATCGATGAAGCTGGGCACCTCAACGGCGAGAATTTTTCAGTGCAGGCAAATATGATGCTTAACAAAAATATCGTCCCCGCTATGGAGAAGGCATGGAAAGAAAACAGTAACCAATCATTAGCTGAGCGAATGATATCAGTTTTAAAAGCAGCACAGCAGGCTGGAGGAGATATTCGTGGGCAGCAATCAGCAGCATTGCTTGTGGTAAAAGCAGAAGCCACGAACGAACCATGGAATGATCGAGCCATTGATATCCGTGTGGACGATGCCGAACGGCCCATCGAAGAGTTGGAAAGAATACTAAAAACTTACCGCGCTTACGAACATATGAACCGAGGAGATTTGGAAATTGAAACCGGAAATACGGAAAGGGCAATGACAGAATATCGTGCGGCAATGACCCTATTTCCCGAAAACCTGGAAATGCAATATTGGACTGCAATTACATTAGCCTCGAACAAAAAAATTAAAGAAGCCTCAGCTATGCTTCAAAAAATCTATCATAAAGATCCGAATTGGAGAGAACTCACCAAGCGATTACCGAAAGTAGGTTTTTTGATAGTCTCACCAGATGATCTGAACGAACTGACACGCTAATTACCCCCCTGGGTGTAGTTTGGCTTGCGACTAGGCGTAGTTTGCAACTACACCTTTCTATCAAATAGAATTTATAATTCGCTTTCCCTATTTCTCTATTTCGCTTAAGTGAAACAATCGCATTCTTGTTGATCTTTCCCTAACTTCCGAGAAGACTGAATCCCCAAGATTCAAGACAGCACAGGACAATTCCTGGAGGTAGTTTTCCTAACTACAGCTTTCTAAAATCCTGTCATGATAAAAATAACCAGTTTTTTACTGCTCCTGATTACCCTCCTCCTTCTTGAATTACAGCCTCTGCTTGCCCAAGGGGGAAGTCGGGCAGTCGATCCGGATTCACCGGTAGTAAGCTTTGGACCTACGCCACGGGAGGCTTTGCTGGTGGGAGAGAAGGCTGCAGGCCGTCTGGTGATTATCGATCCCGAGACACTTGAAATAGTGGCCCGTATTCCGGCAGGAGGAAATCTTCATGAACTGGCAACCGATGGGCGGTATGTGTACATAGGATCTAATCTTCCCGGAATCACGGTGGTGGATGCGATGGCGCAAAAGCGGGTGGAGAGCATTGACATCAGCGCATTTGGAGACCGTCATGCCATTACTTTCGCAGGAAGCCATCTTTATCTGGGCCATGAGACCAACCGCCTGATCTCACGCTATGATCCGGCAACAAAGAAGTTTGACGAGGTCATCGGACTTCCCGGTGGATCGCATATGCTCCTCGTTACTTCCGATGAACAGCGAATCTTCACCGCAAGCAGCAATGGCAGTATCATCGCCATTGTCGATCGGGTAACCAATGAAAGAGGCCAGAAAAATTTAGCTTTCACTACTTTTCCCGGCGACACCCGCATGGAAGGCATGGCGCTTTCACCCGATGGAAACGAGTTTTGGGCTCTTCACATGAATGAGAAGAAAATATCGATCATCAACGTGCCTGAGAAAAAACTTGTCAGCACAATTTCGTTTGAAGGCGGATTGAACAACCGCATTAAGTTTACGAATGACGGAAAATACGTATTGATGAATGAGCTTCAGGGCAACGAGCTACGTGTCTGGGATGTCGCTACACGCAAGGAAGTCAAACGCATTGACGTGGGTGCCGGTGGGGAAGGCATCTTCATCGATCCGGTACGTCCTCGGGCATACTATACGGTGAGCGCCGGCAACAAGCTTGTCGTGATTGACACCAACACGATGACGGTAATCAAAGAAATACACGACCTTCAGAATCCTGATGGGATGGATTGGTTTAGTGCAAAATAAATTTGAATGCGATGGCAATAAGCCTATTTCGAAAACAGCAGCCCACCCGAGCGTAGTCATCCGGTTTCCCTCCTCTGAGCGTCTTTTACTTTTATCTCGATCAGGTATCACATGAGCGCTTGCCCAGACGTTTGATACTACTGAACTGAGTATTGGCAGCGAAACTTTTTTGGAGCAATTCGAGTAAATTCTAGTCCAAACGAAAAAAGAAAAAATATCGTAAATTTCAATTGAAACAAGCTAATTTATCATGGGGACAATTGCATTGAAATCAGACCTTCACAAAATTCTTGACAGGATTGAAAACGAGGAATTGTTACAAACAATCTATGATTTTCTTAAACTGAGAGAGAACGCCAAAGGTGGACAGATATGGGAAAGCCTGACCGAAAACCAAAAGAAAGAGGTTGATCTATCCTACGATGAATCCCAAGATGACAACAACTTGGTTGATTGGGAGGCGGTCAAGAAAAAATATTAATGCAAGTTTTTGTTACCCTGAGAGCGGAGAGGAACTTCGACTCAATTGTTGATTACATAAAACAAAAATGGGGAGATAAGACAGCAAAGGAGTTCATTCATAAGGTCGATGAAATTTTTAAACTCCTTAAAAACTACCCTTTGATTGGACAGGTCGAAAAGAACGATATCAGAGGATTTCAATTGTCACCGCAAACACGAATTCTTTACAGAATAAGAGATAATAAAATAATCATCCTTTCATTTTTTGATGTCAGGCAAGACCCTGATAAAAAATTAAGATAAATACAATCAATAAACTCAACCAATAACCTTTAAACCATGCATTATCCACCAAAAATCTTTTCTCTGCCCGCAATTTTGGGCTTCTTACTTGTCTTTTCTTCCAATGTCATTGCGCAAGACGGAACTATTTACCCACTCGAAACACCTGCCGAACCGAAGGCAATTCCACTTGGTACGGGTGGTGTTGAAAACCAACCCGCTTCTGAGACTTGGTTCAAACAGTGGGGAGATCCGATGGCTCGAAACATAACCACTGCCACCCTCACTCCTTTCTTCCCGGAACCGGGAACCGCAAACGGTGCTACCGTGATCGTCGCTCCAGGCGGAGGTTTCAGCTGGCTTTCGTTGGGAAACGAGGGATGGGAAGTAGCAGAGGCACTTGCAAAGCAGGGAATCACCGCATTCGTACTCAAATATCGGCTTAACCCAACACCGGAATCGCTCGAAGACTTTACCGCATGGATGAATCGTCCTCGCACAGCTCCAGCCCCTTCTTCCGATTCTTCGCAAGCTACGGCAGCTCCGAGACCTCCGCAGCGAGACCTTTCAAATCAACTCGAGGATGCCGAAGCCGCCTACGCAATGATCGTAAAAAATGCTAAAGAATGGGGAGTCGATACTAACAGAATAGGAATGATCGGTTTCTCGGCAGGCGCCGGGCTGACCATGCATTCTACGCTCCATTCCAAAACCATGAAGCTTGCCTTCATCGGTCCGATCTACGGGGGAATGGGACCAGTGGAAGTTCCAGAGAATGCTCCACCTATGTTTAATGTGATCGCTTCCGATGATTTTCTGTTTCAAGGCCAGACTGGCCTGATCGAATCCTGGTACAAAGCAGGTCGGCCGGTTGAGTTTCATCTTTACCAGAACGGCGGACATGGTTTCGGCCTCGGCAATCCCAACCGTACAAGCAATCGCTGGTTTGATGCTTTCATACACTGGCTGGACGTGAACAAATTTTTGGAAGCAAAGAATTGAAAATATCCAGCTTTAAGTAATTAATCCAACACTTCAGGTTTAAGGAAAGGAACTCAGGTTCCTTTCTTTATGCTGAAGAATTAAATTACTGTTGTCCTACAAAAATTAAATCCACTCAGGCGCTTTCCTTAATTCTAACTAACCACACCTAATATCCTTTCTAATGCTTTTTTTGTATCGACTTACCCCCTTGTTCCTTGGTCTTTTTCTCCTTTCTGCAGGGATAAAAGCCCAAAACTCAGTTGAAAAAGAAAAGCTCAAAAGCTCATTAAACTACGGGAAATCTGTGGCAGTTTTTGGAGGATCGGTTTCCGTTATCCCTCCCAGTGACAGTGCCAAGGTCCTTTGGGAAAAACGGCTAGACCTGAAAATCACCAATTTCGGAGTACCGGGAGCAGGTTTTTCCTCTTTACAGGGGAAGTCATTGCAAAAGCAAGTAGACGAAGCAGGTGTATTTGATATTTATATCCTTTGGGCCTCAACCAATGATTTTACTAACAAAAGAGAAATCGGAGAATACACTGATTACACGGAATTCGACGGATACGAAGAACAAAAGCTGACTACTCAGGCTGGAGGCATAAATTATTGCATCAAGGAGATTTATGAAAAAAACCCTGACGCAATCATCTACTTCTTTACTTCAAGTAAGGCTTTTAATAACCGCGGCGGGTATGACCCTCATATAGAAGATGGAATGAAACGCTATGTGGAAATGCAAAAGATGATTTGTGCGCTACACGGAATTCCGGTTTTGGATCAATTCTCAACTGCAGGTTTCAATACTTATAATCAGAAGCGCTACTATTCTGACCCGATACACATGAACTATTTGGGATATAAAAAACTAGGAGAGCTTCAGGTCGCATTTCTTGCATTTCCGAATTAATCATTGCTTAAGGATTCAGAATAAATAGTGATGCTGTTACTCTTGAACAATATCTGATACTTTCAGCGGTAAAGAATCTCCAATTCCCCTTCGAATTTGCAATTCGCTTTTTATAATTGACCCTAAAAAATGAGAGAAGGGATGCTAATCCTGCAGACTTGCATCCCTTTCATTTCAGTACTCGGGTCAGAATATCAGCAAAATAATCCTTTGGAACGTTTACTCAGCTCGGAAATAATTCCTGTTTTTCTAAACTCCCTTTACGGAGGTTCCAACTAACAAAACGATGAACCCAACAAGCAAAAGAGTGAAACTATATTCTGATAAAAACTCAACCTGTGCGAAATGTCCAATGATTCCGAGGATACCACAAACCATTCCTATAATCCACGTAATGTTTTTAGGTGCTGAAGGTTTCATATAATTAGTTTTGATTAAGGGTGGAAAATTATTTTTTTAAGTATGGCCAAACATAACCTGCATTTTTAGAAAAACAACACTATTCTGGATAATTGGCTTATGCCAACAAGTTTGGCGAACCTCGATGACGCTGGGAAGAATCCGGGAAGGTGTTCGGGAGATATTCTATCGTACTTTCCTTAGGAATTTGCCCTATCTTTTTTCAAAAAAAATCCACGGGAATTTAAAGTAAATTACCAATCCGAAGTCTTAGCTTTGGATGGGTTCGTATCCACGAAAAAAAATTAAGGGCTAGCTTTCTATTCCTTTTACTCTCCCAAATTCACCCAATCCCAAAACCAAACTACAACCCTTGAAAATTTTCACCTTTCTGTTTGTTGCTTTTTTACTGGGATTGATCGCCTGGTTTATCTACCACGCCCGGGTCAAAAAGAGCGGTTTTGAAGTTCCCCCTGCATTTCCGGAACGATGGCGGAGCTTTTTGCAAAGAGAGGTAAATTTTTACGCAGCACTTTCTGCCGCTGAAAAACTCCGCTTTGAATCTGATGTTCAGCATTTTTTGAAGCGGGTGCGCATCACGGGAATCGGCACACCGATAGAAGATGAAGACCGCCTATTGGTGGCAAGCAGTGCGGTGATTCCAATCTTTGCCTTTCCGAACTGGGAATACCAAAGTCTTTTGGAGGTACTGTTGTATCCCGACCTGTTTTCTCAGGAGTTCGACTTTACCGGCCACGACAGGAGCATCGCCGGAATGGTGGGAAGCGGCGGGGTGATGAACCATGTCGTGATTTTTTCCAAACCTGCCTTGCGCCTGGGTTTTGACAACAAAAGTGACAAGCACAATGTCGGCATCCATGAATTCGTCCACCTGTTTGATAAGCAGGATGGCAACTTGGATGGTATTCCGGCTGTGTTTATGCAAAATCAGGCCGTATTGCCATGGCTTCACCTGATCCGAAGCTCAACGGAAGAAATCCTCTCGGGCAAAAGCGACCTCATCCTCTACGCATCAACTAATAGGCAAGAGTTTTTGGCCATTGCTGCGGAATATTTTTTTGAACGCCCAAGCCTCTTTCAGAAGAATCATCCCGAACTCTATGAAGCGCTTTCCTCTTTCTTCAAGACCGACTTAGCCAAGCGGATGAAAGATTGAATGGGATCCTTCCTGAGCGGTTTTTGATTGGACTTTATCTAAACCTTTCAATCCTTTTGAAAAGTCAAGAAAATATTCGCGAAAAGGAACCCTCTCTGGGTGAAGATTAGGCGTTTGACCAGGCTTAATTTGGAATTACGCCTTTCTATCTTTTCGAATTTGAAATTCGTTCTTTAGCAATTGACTTTAAAAAATGGGAAAAGCTTGCCAAACCTGCAATCTGGCCTCACTTTCACCTCGGTACTCGGGTTAGATTATCAGTAAAATAGTCATCGGGATTGTCTCCCCACTTGGGCGAAGATTATCCTTTACCGAATAATATTTACGGAAACGCTGTGAAGTACGCGATAGCTCCCTACTTCCGTGGCCACCAACCCCACCTCAATGCGTAAAAGAAAAAAATTGTAAGCTTCCCTTTTCGGCTGGTTGATTGCCTTAGCGCCCTTGTTTCCTGGCAGTTTCAATGACTCCTCTGAACACATTTCTGCCATCTTCGAGGACTTTCAGTACCTCCTGCTTTTGCTCATCCGTATAGAACAAGCCCTTGGTTTTTACCCACTCTTCAAAACTATTGGTGATCTCAATGAACTTTTGGGCAGGCTCGGACATTCCTGCAGGCCTTCCTTTGAAATTGATGAAAACCGGATTGGAATGAGCTCCCTCTGTTCTCACTGCCAACCAGCCTGATTCAGTCAGCGTGATTTCTTCATTCAGATCGGTACCCGAACGGATCACTTTTCCATTGAAGACAATTTCGACAGGCAAGTCGCCTTGAGAAGAAATAGCTTTGGCAGAAATCTCAAGCTTGGTCTTTTTGCCTTGGGTGTTGATTTCTGAACCGGGCAGTTGGCCATTCACTGTAAAAAACAACATGGGTCCTTTGGTAATGAAACTTTTTCCTGCCTGGAGTGCCGCTCTCCAGTTTTCTATCGTAAAAGGCTTGCCCTCGAGTTGCACATACACCCTGGGAGTATCCCGGATATCCCAATCGGGTCCTGCGGTAGCCATGACTTTAAATCCACAGTTGAGCAGATCATACCATACTTCCTGCTGCCCTCCATTGCCATAGATCTCTGCGAGCTGGATTTTTCCCAATGCCACATCCACCGGCATTTCAAATCCAGTGGAAGGCCAAGGGGTTTGGATCTGCTCTCCCTCGGTAATGAAATTCCCAAAGTGAGCACCGATGGTAGTTCCTCCATTATCTAATGCTTCCTGCAAAACGACCGCATTGGGAGGATAATCCGGCCCCGCAAGTTCGCCAAGAGCTCCTGAGCTAATTGGCTGCACCAGGTAGTCCAAACCCAGAAAAACCAGATGCCCATAAGGATTACTCCTGTATTCCTGATCATAGGTGACCAGATGTTGTTCGGTACTGAATGCCTTTCTTAATCCCATGGGGTATTCATTGGCATAGATGGCATGGGTGCTCCATTCCCCTTTTAGAGTCAAAATTGCTGAAACATGAAGATCTTCTGCTTGGGTGATCAAAGGCCAATACCTCGAAAACATGACCGGCATACCACCATCCGTGGTGTGAATATGAGTATGCCCCGAATACCAGCCCAGTTTGGGCATATCGATCCATCGTTCCAGTTTTACATCTACCATCCCATTTTCAGGTACGGCGACACTCACCGGCTTGTATTCAAAACCATGGTAGAGGGTGGCCGTTTTCCCTTTAGGTTCTACCCCGAGACTGGCTTCATTGGAAATGTAGAAAAACGGACCCGGCTGAAAATCCCACAAGGTGGTCTTCCACCCTTTGGTGCGGTTCATCGCATACGAAGGTCCCTTGAGAGGAGTCCAGTACAGATTATTGTTGGCATCTTTCACTTCAACCCTGGCCTTCAAAGGTTCACCTGTTTGCGCATCAGTCACCCGAAAACGAATCGATCGGTCAAAATCCGGCAATTCATCGTTGGCGATATGGTCATAGGTCGCCAAGGGTAATAAGTCAATGGTTTTTCCGGGAAACACTCTGGAAGGAACCGACTTCATGGCTACACTTTTGAGCTGAATGTTGGCGTTTGCCTCCTGGCCTTGTTCATTTTTGACTGTGATCGAGCTCTCGGAAAGACCTTCTGTATAGGGCTGCAAAACGGCAAAGGTGTAGCGAGATTCCCCTCCATTCAGGCGAATTTCCTTTTTCCAAAACAGGATGTCGTCGCTGTACTCTCCGGAAATAGTATAGGTAATGGGCTCGGTGCTTTGATTTGTCATTTTTACCAGCACCACCTGCGAGTGCTGAACCTCCACTTCAAAGCCGGGATTTTCCCAGACCACACTTACCCCATCCCCAAGCAAAAACCTGATTACCGGCTGCTCTTTTTCCAGTTGCTGAAAATACTGGCGGCAGGCAGCCAACAGGTTTTTTTGGAGGGATTTGGCAACACTGATTTGGTCCATTACCTCATGGGAATTGATAAGCAGTTTTCCACTGTCCGTAAGCTCCCTTATTTTCCAAGAGGCCTCGCGCAATTGTTGCCATTTTGCAAAAATCGCTACCGCCAGTGGATCCTCATGGCGCATTAATTGAATAGCCATCAAATAATCGTTGATCTCCTCCAGCTCAGGGTCGGTATGACCGGGATGGGTCTGCGATTGGAAGGGAAACATCAGACCAATGATTATCAAAAGAAACAGGGTGATCGTCTTTTTCATGGGTGAGGGAGAGATGGAGGTGACCTCAGGTTTATTTTATTTCGCAGAAAGCAAGTTTATTACATTTTGAATTCTGTCGGAGACAATAAGATCAAAACAATTTAGGATACATTTTCAATTGGAAGAATAAAAAAATGTATTCTGAATCAAACAACGTTCTAATCCCTCTATCCCATTATTTTTCCCCTCCGGAAGGTAAAAGATGAACAAATGGCCTGACGCATTTTATTCCTTCGCCTTTCAAGTTTCATGCTATTTGAAATTTCACTTTTTAACTCCGGGGAAAGGCGACTTACATTTGCTTCAGATTTGATTTACATGAATTGGAGAAAAGGAATGTCAAACCTAAACCGGGCTAAATCCCATAAATGAGAGGAAGGTTTGTAATTTTAGTAGCTATGGGTACAGTCAAAAACCGGATTAGGAAAAATTCCCGCTTTGGACAGCCACAAGGAAAGTTGATGGTTTTTTTCCTCTTTCTTTTCCTTGTCTTCATTGGCTGCAATGATCCCCAGAGGGCATCTGCCCAAAAGACAGGCAACACCGATCTCCTGACCCTGTTCAATCCCCTGGACAGTGCGGAATTAGTCTTTGTGCCGGGAGGGGAGTTTTTGATGGGGAGTGATGCCGCTGAACTGCAAGAGATCTGGAAAAAACTGGGCTGGAATCCTGAAGAACTTCAGTTTACCAAAACTGAGCAACCCGCCCACCGGGTGCGCCTGGATGGATTTTGGATCTATCGCACCCTGGTCACAGTCTCCCAATACCAGACTTTCGCCAAATCCAAAGGGCTTCAGTTTCCGAAACCCCCGACCTACGGATGGAAAGAAGATCATCCCATGGTAAATATCAGTTGGGAAGAAGCAAACTATTATTGTACCTGTATGGGAGGCAGATTGCCTCGCGAAGCCGAATGGGAATATGCGGCAAGAGGTGGGAAAACAGGATTGGATGGACAAGCCCGCACCATATTTGTCTGGGGCGATTCCTTTCCCTCCACTCCTGTCGGCAATCTTGCCGACGAAACCTTCCTCGCTTCGGGATACTACAACAACCCCAATTTTCACCGGTTTGAAGGTTACACGGACGGATTTGCCACTGCCTCACCTGTAAGGGCCTTCCCTCCCAATTCTTTTGGACTGTATGATATGGCAGGAAATGTACTGGAATGGTGCAATGACTGGTACAGTGAAAATTATAATACCCAATCTCCGGTGGAAAATCCGAAAGGACCCGCACAGGGAACTCGACGAGTATTAAGAGGAGGAGCCTTTGATACTACACCTACCATTACCCGGATTTCACGCCGACTGGGAATTTATCCCGGAATCAGGAACGAGGAAAAAGGATTTCGCTGTGTCCTGAATTAAGTTTTCCAAACTTCTTTCCGGATGTAATTGATTCATATCAAAGAAGAAGTTTGGAGGGACATCGGGTGAAACTTGTACTTATCCCTACTATTTTAGGCTTTTGAAATACCAACTTAAAAACTTCAAAAACCAAAATTCCCATTTCATGAATTCCTTTTTAAGACCATTGTTGATAATTTTTTCAGTCTTATTTATTCTTTCCTGCTCAAGCAGTAAAAACTACCTCCCTTATGAAGGATATGGTGGGAAACCCAACAAACTCGAATTTATTTCCTTTTCTTCAGTTCCGGCGGGTTCTTCCATAGAACCAAACTTGATGTCAAAAGAAGTCTATGAGTTTGACAAAAAGGGAAGAAAAGTCAGCATCCAAATCTTCAGAGGAAATCTCAGTCCTGTAAATGGGGGAACAGGTTACTATTATTCTAAAAATGGATCTTTGGAACGAAGTGAATTTTATGATTTAGACGGAAAAATTCAAACCACACAGTTTTTTCAGTACAACAAAAAAGGGCAACTAATCAAGACAGAATTCCACAAGGGAAACCAGATCACGGTAAAAAAGACAACTTTTGATCCTAAAAATCATCTGTCCTACACCACTCTAACGTCTCCCGATGGATCCTTGAGGGAAAACTCTGTTAAGCAATTGGATAAAAAAGGCAGACCCTTAGTAATGACAGATTTCACAAAAGAGGGAGCCCAAAAAATAAAGATTGAATTTCAATATGATCAAAGTGGAAATGAGATTTTTTCCAAATGGTACAATGCAGAAGATGAACTTTATGAATACTACAGAAGATCCTTCAATTCCAAAAATGATGAAGTTTTAAATGAAAAATTCAAAGTGACCGATGGTGATACACTGTTGGTGTCCACCACCATTTTTGAATACACATATGATACCTTGGAAAACCAAATTGAGAGGAGAATTATGGAAGATGGAAAAGTTTATTTGGACCGGATAAATGTGTTTTATCCTTCAAAAGAGAAAAACTAACTTTAACTTCTTTTCTTGCACACATTGCCTTCTTGTTTCCCTTTTCACTTCACACCGTGAAGTCCGGAAAAAATCCCTCCTTACCGCGGAGTCTATCCATTACTTTATAAGTCTCCTAAAACCTTATGATTAGCCCCGGATTTTTATCCTCAATCATGAACAAAATACCCGAAGTCTGCAAAGGTTCGGGTGAGCCACCAAAGGCTATTATTGAAGTATTTCTTATTGACCCGTCCGGCTTGCGATTGAAGTGGAATTCTGACACTTCCGTCAGCATGCCGGGTCGTTTTTTGTAAGTTGTTTTCCGGCACCACTGCACAGATATGTCCTGATGAATTTTCATTGGCATTACGGCCTGAGATGATACAAACCTTCCCCCTATTGGCTTCAGCCTGTAATTCATTTAAATCAAAAACCCTTCGCCAGCCAAAATCATCACCCCACTCCAAAAACCAACGCAACAGACTGTTAGCATTCATCTCATTTACTGTTTGACCATATTGAACCGGGACCTGATGCATATGATTCAATTCAATAAGCGCCCGGCTGGTCCACCATACTCGGGGCAGAAAAACCCCGTTGAGGTAACAGTAATCGTGCGCATAGATATTACAATAAGTACTTGAGGAAGTGGGAGCATATCGGGCACTTTGCTCTACATTGAGCCAATTGATGATGTTATGAATGGAGGAGCAAGCAGCCGCAACTGAACTTCGGTCACGCGAAGGTCGATTCGGTTCTCCCAACGGATAGGCCCGACCAGTAGTCACTTTACGGGTGACATTACCTCTGTTTTCCTGCAAATGAACCGGAGTCACATAGTTCGCGAGAATCGGGGCTGGAGTTGAAGTAGGAGGTGATTGAGACGGAATTGCCTCCAGATAGCGATTGGCAACATAGCCTGTGGCAGCAGGCCCACCGGATAGTTGCACCCTAACTTCCCACCAATCGGTGCCTGCATTCGCTATTTTTTCAACAAGTTGACCATTGGAAAGTACCGCTACAATGTTTCGGTTGGTCTGGGAATTTGGAGTGCTTCTTAATCGAAGCTCATTGGCTGTAACTTTGTATTTTGACATACCATTTCGTTTTAAAAAAAGTAACTGAATTTAGTGTTTTTATCTAACTATCAGTCACCTAAGAACAGCCTAATTTTTTTCAAAAATGCAGTTCGAAGGAAAACTGTGCGAAGCATACCAACCCTGAAAGTTGGCTATTCCGATATAAAAAGTGAGCAATTCGCCAGTATGTTAAACACAGAATTACAAATCCAAAAACTATAAAGTTGTAGTCAGAATCAATAACCAGGATTCAGAATAATATTTCGAAAAGCAAGTAAATAAAAGCCACATTCCATCACAAAGCTTCCAAAGCAATAAATTATTGGGGAATTTCAACCCAAATTGTTGTTCATGCGTAAAATCTTTTTGAAATTCCTTTTTAACCCTTAAATCTCACTATGAAAAAACTTTCCCTACTCCCGATGGCCGTATTGATTGGCCTGTTGTTCTTTCAGGGAACACAAAAACCCGAAGTTGTTCCTGATCCTGTTTTCCACGCGATGGCACCTGATATGCCGGCAGATGTAAAGGCTGTTGTGGAGCAAAAGTGCTACGGCTGCCACAATGCAAATTCCAAAAACGAAAAAGGTAAAGCCAAATTAGATTGGGATGCGTTCGAGGCTACCAAGAAGTCTAAGCAGATGGCGACCAAAGGTAAAATCGCTGAAGTATTGGAAAAAGGTGATATGCCACCTGCAAAATTTCTCGAAAACAAGCCGGAAGGAAAATTATCGGAAGCGGAATTGGCTACTTTAATGCAGTGGAGTTCC
The DNA here is from genome assembly GCA_029945945.1 of Algoriphagus sp. Lineage (GTDB taxonomy): Bacteria > Bacteroidota > Bacteroidia > Cytophagales > Cyclobacteriaceae > Algoriphagus. The sequence continues at coordinate 332,163 of JAQSDM010000013.1, forward strand.
GGGAAAAAGAAATCTGCTAATTAATGAAACGCTGGAATTACCTCTTGGGCGGACTAGCCTTGGTATTCCTGGGCTCTCAACTAGTTCCAAATGAGTTACCTGCCGTCGAATCGACGAATCCCGGAGATATTATAGCAAGCGGGACCGTGCCAGATGATGTAGCAAGTCTGCTAAAGAAATCATGTTACAATTGCCACAGCAATGAAACCGAATATCCCTGGTATTCTCATGTGGCACCCTCTTCCTGGTTGGTAGCCCGAGATATCAGGGCTGCCCGCGAGGAACTCAACTTTTCCATGTGGCAGGATTTCGATATGATGGATAAGCTGGGAAAATTGGATGACATTTCTATAGAAGTTGGTGAAGGCCGGATGCCCCTGACAATTTATACTATGGTACATCCTTCCGCCAAACTCGACGACGCCCAACGTCAACTCATAGTCGCATGGGCCGAAGCTACCATGGATGTGGTGGCGGAAGAGGAAGATGAGGAATCCGAAGTGGATGAACAAGAGTAAAACCTGAACTTTCCGGCTTCCAAGTCATATTGCAAAAGGGTACAGTCCACAAAATCCCGGGACTGTACCCTTCTTTTTTGCCAATTTGAATTTGATTTGCTATTCTGAATCTGAAGTCCGCAAGATGAAGTCTTTGTTAATTCCGTGGAAAAAAGGAATAAAGCTTAGAAGAATTCGGCATTTTTAGGAGCCAATCCCAATCCCACCTAGTAAATCCATCAAGTATTCCCTCCAAATATCCCCACAATTATGAAATTCCGAATTTTCCTTATCCTCGCACTTTTATTCAGCCTCGAACCTGCATGGGCGCAAAAAAAATCCAAACATCCTAAAAACATCATTTTGATGGTGGGTGACGGAATGGGAGTTGCCCAGATCTACGCCGGGCTTACCGCTAACCATGGCCATCTGAACCTGGAAAGTTTCCCTGTGGTTGGCTTCCACAAAAATAAGGCAAGCAATAGCTTTGTGACTGATTCGGCCGCAGGAGCTACTGCTTTTTCATGCGGAGTGAAAACCTACAACGGTGCTATCGGTGTCGGTCCGAATGGAGAAGCTCTTCCAACCATTCTTGAAATCGCGGAAGGCAAGGGCCTTTCCACCGGATTAGTTGCAACTTGCTCAATCACTCACGCCACACCGGCGAGCTTTATCTCCCATCAGTCTTCCCGGTCTTTGGATGAGAATATTGCTATGGATTTCCTGAAGACTGACATCGATGTGTTTATCGGAGGAGGAAGAAAATTTTTCACAAACCGATCCGACGGTTTGAATCTGGTCGATTCACTTAAAAACAGAAACTACCAGATCGCCAACTCTATTGCGGAGGTTCAGCAAATCAAATCCGGAAAGCTTGCTGCTTTTTTGGCCGATGAACAGCAGACAAGATTTTCAGGAGGACGTGGAGATGAATTGGTAAAGTCAACTGAAGTAGCCCTTAACCTGCTCAAAAACAATAAAAAAGGCATGTTTTTGATGATAGAAGGTTCTCAGATAGACTGGGGAGGACATGCCAATGACACCCAATACATCGTGGAAGAAATGATCGATTTTGACAATGCCATTGGTAAAGTGCTGGAATTTGCCTCCAAGAACAAAAACACGTTGGTCATCATCACAGCCGACCATGAAACCGGCGGATTCACCATCAACGGAGGCAATACCGAAACAGGAGTTGTGGAAGGTAAATTTACCACCGGAAGCCATACAGGAGTGATGATTCCAGTGTTTGCTTTTGGTCCCGGATCCGAAAATTTTGCAGGGATTTATGAAAACAATGACATCTTCCACAAAATGATGAATGCTTTTCGCTTTAAATAAATTGGGAGATTTGGGATTAGGAGATTAGGGATTGGGAGATTAGGGATTAGGAGATTAGCCGGCTGTTCGGGATTTGTAATCCCGAACCCAGATCAACCGGATTTATAATCCTCAGAAATATGCCCCATTACTCAGGAAGCATCGAATACAACACTTTGATATTTAATAAACTCCGTGACCTCTCAGCTAACCTTCGGGTCCTCTGTGGTAAAAACTTAATCAGCCTTCTCAAAAACCAGAAAATGCTGAATATTCATAAATTGACCGTTTTCCGCCAGTCTAAACCCATTGGCTTTCAGTTCTTTTTCAACTTGCCTGACGGTCATTTTATGAAGGGGTTTGATGGCAACCTCCGGGTCTTCACCCCTGTACTCAATCAATAAAATTTTTCCATCCGGCTTGAGAGACTTTCGGATTTCGGTCAGCATTTCTTCTGGGTACTCCAATTCGTGGTACACATCTACCATAATCACCAGATCAATTTCATTTTCAGGCAAATTGGGGGAATTCTCTACTCCTTTGACGGTACTTACATTGTCAAAACCCAGTTCCTTACTTCGATTTTGGAGGTATTGGATAGCTTCATCCTGAATTTCCACGGCATAGACTTTTCCTTCAGGAACTTTGGGCGCGATCCTGAAAGTATAATATCCTGAACCTGCCCCAAGATCCGCTACCACACTTTTGGTGTTGATAGGTAGGTTTTCCAGAGCAAGGGAAATGCTTTCTTCCTGCTCACGGTCTTGCCGCTCAAGCCAGTCTTTGCCCTCGAATCCCATTACGAAGGAAATTTCCCTTCCCATGTAAACTTTTCCTATTCCGTCCGGACTCGCAGTTTTGTAGGTATAAGGAGTGTCAACCGGTTTGGATTTATTTTGAGCCTGACAGGAAAAATTCAAGCACAAACTCAATAGGATCAGGAAGTAAAATGATTGTTTCTTCATCGGATTTCTTTCAGGAGTAAACTCATTAAGTTAAAGCATGTTTTAAAATAACCACCTTGTTCGATATTCGCTAGTCTGCTTTGCGCGAGCATTTATGCAAGGGCTTCCTTCCCGGTATACAATTGGTCATATGCCAAATCCAAGGTTGACTAAAAAAATATGAAAAATATGAAAGCTGGACTGAAAGCAAAAAAAGCTCTTGTGGAGCTTTTTAGAAAAACCTTCCGGATTTTCAGGAAACTAAGGCTTGATTAAGGATATGGAATAAGAATTTCAGAAGTCAGCTTTCAAAAATTATCATTTTTCCATCCTCTTGGCTTAATTCTCCCGGATTTGAATGATGATCCATTCGACTTGCAAACGAAAATTAACCGGGTTATGATTTGGAACTGATTGAAATACTCTCACTTGAACTCTCCAGCCCAACGCCATTTAATCCTCCTAGGAATTCGGAAAGGTGTTTGGCAAATTCATGAGGCTGCTCGAGGTTGGATACGTGACCTGCATTTTCAATTACTCTAAGAATTGATCCATTTATTGTTGCATGCATTGATTCAGACTGAGCAAGTGGTGTCACGGCATCATCTTTCCCGCAAATAATCAAGGTTGGAATTGTAATATCAATAAAAGAAGAGCAGGTTTCTGAACGCTCAGCAAGCGCTACTAATCCCTCAGTAATAATATGTTGAGAATTAGCAAACACAACGCTCCTCAGTTGTTCAACCACTTCTTTTTTGTTTGTAAGTGAATCTTTATGGAAAACATTTTTTACAAATCCTTCATTGAATTCAGAAACTCCATTCGCTTCAATTTCATCAATGATTTTATACCGCTTTTCCTTCACTTTAGCAGTGTCCTCGATGCATTGGGTATCGCATAAAATCAATGCCTCAAATCTTTCCGGAAATCTTTTCTGTGCATTCAGGGCGATAAAACCACCCATCGACAAACCACAAATAATCGCTTTTTCAATGTTCAACTTGTCCATGAACTTGATTAAATCATCACCGAACAAATCAATACTTAGGGGCGATTCTTCGTCAGTTGATTTTCCAAATCCTCTGATATCACAAGCGATTAACCGATAAGTAAATTTTAAAAATTCAATTTGAAGCTCCCACATCGTTTTGTCAAAAGGAAAACCGTGTAAAAAGATAATCGGAACCCTACCTTCTCCTAAGTCATCATATGATAAATTGAAGCCATTTACATAGATACTTAAATTGTATCCTTTAGATTTTGTTTCCATGGTATTCCTTATTTAAATATTTCTTTTGTGATTAGATCAATATCAACTCCTAAATTGAGTAATTGCTTTTCTACATCTATCATCATTGGTGGCGGACCACAAATGTAAAACTGCTGCTCAAAATTAATTATGTTTGTTTTTAAGAATTCTTCTGTAATTCTTCCAAAGTGATAACCATCTACCTCCTCTTCAGATAAGATATTGATAAATGAATCCCCCATCAATTCTTCAAATTCACTTTCAAGAATAATATCAGCTTTTGCTTTATTAGCAAAAACTAACATGTTATTACCTATTTCATTTTTATCTTTCAAACTTCTTAAAATAGAAATAAAAGGAGTAATTCCAGCCCCACCAGCTATAAAAACACCTTTTCCTTTATAATTAATAGTCCCGAAAACACCCTCCAAAATCAACTCATCATTCTCTTTTAAAGTCAACAATTCATTAGTAACACTTTCATGCTCAGGATAAATTTTAATAGTAAACTCTAACCAATCATTGGCTGGTAAACTCGTAAACGTAAAGGGCCTTTCTTCTTCCAGCCAACCGTGTTTATTAATAGCTATTTTGGTAGCTTGTCCAGGTATAAAGTCGAATCCGGAAGGCTTAACGGTTACAATTCGAATCACATCATGCGATATATTGTCAATAGACTTTATTTTTAATACCTGATGTTCCATCCTGTTATTATATATTAATTAGTATAAGAATACACTTAAAGACCTGGTCAATTAATTATCAAAATGATATACATAATCCACGAAATAATATTGCAAACAACAGGTTAGCTACTGGATAGAAACAAAATACAGTTCCGGGAATACCGTGGGTCCGCTACCAATTAGGAAAGAACATTTACAGAAATTAAGCCAACAGAATAAGAAAAAAATCCGGAGCTGTTTTTTACACTTTTAACTTCCATCTTCCCTTCCTTTATTAAAAATAAGAGCCAATTCAAATGAAACTCATTTGATCAAAGCCCTTGAAATTGGATCAGACAGATGGTTGAAAAACGTCTTGAAATACCACAGTTCCCATTTTATTCAAATAGTTGATCGTCCTTAAAGCGGAATTAGAAACTTTAATCACTGTTTTTCCCGCTGAATTTTTGGAAGAATCATGATGAATTCTCACTGAGATCTCCTTTGTTTTCTATTAGTTTTAAAATCATAATCCCAAGAAAAAATTGCCGAAAAAGGGGTAAAAGTACCTCTATTGGTTTAACCTCATCCCATGAAGTATTAAGATTGCAGTACCATTGGGATGAAGTTCTCCTTTGGCCTGTTTTGATTTAGAATGTCGTCTTAAAAACAAATAGCTAAACTTACTTTTGATGCTCCTTGATTTGCTCCGAAATGCTAAGTAACCATCGGCGGAAGACAGGATAGCACTTTAAATGAATGATGAGTCCAAAAGTTTTTTTACACTGAAAGACAAAAAAATAAACCTGATAATTCCGTAGCTTTTGGAACCAAGTCCTTCAAAAAATTCCTGGGCATTCAATAAAAATCTGAGTCATTATGAGATTAATAATTTTAACAGTATCCCTTGTGACGATCACCATTTCATCTTTCGCTCAGGAGAAAAAGGCTGATGAAAAGTATGTGACAGACCTGCGCAACCTTGGTCAGGACAAAACGATTTCAGCAGCATTCGCAGAAATAGACAGATTGAATCCCAAGACTATTCAGGAATTAATCATGCTCACCGAAATTCCTGCGCCTCCATTTAAGGAAACTGAAAGAGGCCTAAAGTACAAGCAGATGCTGGAGGAAGCCGGCGGTGTCAAAGTTTGGATGGATAGCATTGGAAATGTCCTGGCTCTTCGAAAAGGAACAAAAGGTGATCGCATCGTGGCAATTGACGGGCATTTGGATACTGTTTTTCCCGAAGGAACTGATGTAAAAGTGAGGACGAGAGGCGATACACTTTTTGCCCCGGGGATTGGAGATAATACGCGTGGTCTAATGGTAGTGATCACCGTACTGAGAGCGATGGAAAAAGCTGCTATCCAAACCGAAGATGATATTTTGTTTGTCGCCACAGTAGGCGAAGAAGGCAACGGAGACCTGCGCGGAGTGAAGTATTTATTCGAAAAAAGTGACCTTAAAATTGATTCCTGGATATCCATTGATTCGGATGAAACGGGTGGAATTTCCAATCAAGGTACGGGCTCTATCCGCTACAAAGTGACCGTATCGGGTCCGGGAGGACATTCTTGGGGAGATTTTGGATTGGTCAACCCTCACCATGCCCTTGGGAAAATGATTAATTATTTCTCCGATGAGGCAGCCGAATTTTCGGAAATAGCCAAGACCAAAACCAGTTTTAACGTGGGGAAAATAGGCGGAGGAACTTCCGTCAATTCGATCCCCTTCGAGTCATGGATGGAAGTGGATATGCGATCGGAAGACGATGAAAGTTTAAGCGCGATGGATTCGATTTTTAAATCTTCGTTGAAAAAAGGACTGGAAGAATATAACCGGAACCGAAAGACAGAATCAGTTCTAACCATGGAAATTGCTCAGATCGGATTCAGGCCTTCGGGCAAAACTTTCGAGCAGTCCCCATTGGTTCAGCGGTCAATGGCCGCCATTCAGTCTTTTGGGATAACTCCAAACTTATTCATCATGTCAGGTAATGCAAACTGGCCGATTTCAAAAGGTATTCCTGCCGTGACTTTGGGATGGGGCGGAATAAGTGCCAATGCCCATGCCCTGGACGAATGGTGGCTGGATGAAAAGGGAACTGATGCTATCAAATTAGCCTTACTCACGTTGGTATCCGAAGCGGGACTAAGCAACTAAAGCAGACAGTTGAATTTTGTTTAAGGCAAAAAATTAGCCCTATCAGGATCAATTCGACATACTTTCAATCCTCGAAAAATCAATTCGAATGAATTGATTCATTTCTTCCTATTTTCAAATAATCTCATCTTAACCGATTGATTTTAATTGATTTAACAACCAAAATCTAACTCATGCTTATAGGGTTTTTAGGTGTTTCAAAAAACGGAATATTATTTGGTTTCGAAAAAAATGACACCAATTATGCTGTTTCAAGTATGACTACCTTTTTGCTTTCCTGAATACTTCCGGACCGAATGAAAATAATATTTTTAGCCTTGTCTAAAATAATCCAAAATCTTTATTTGAATCAAATGTCATTTTACAACCTTAGAAAACTACTTAGATAGCCGATTTGCATTACTTAGTCTTCCGATGAAAATTCCTTTTCAAACCGGCAAACTCAAACTTAGGTACCCTTCTGAATTTTGCCTGATTTCGGCAACAAACCCCAAATTCTATGCTTGATTTTTTCCGCTTAATCTCCCTTTCTTTTCCAGAAACTTCCGAAGAACCACACTTCGAAAAAACCTCCTTTCGGGTCAGAAAAAAGATCTTTTCAACTTACGATTTCGTGACCCAATTGGCATGTCTGAAACTCTCCGAAAAAGATCAGGATCTCTTTTCACTTTTCGATTCTAAGCTGATCTTTCCGGTCCCTAATAAGTGGGGAAAGCAAGGCTGGACCTTGGCAAAAATCGAGGATTTGGAAGAGGAGTTGATCAAAGATTTACTTGGCGCAGCCTACAATCACGTTGCTCCTGAAAAGCTGAAATTTCCTCCGAACACCACCTAGCCAACCATGAACTCCGAATTATTTACTGGAATTGAGAAACTTTCTATATTCAATTTCCTTTTTCCATGTCTTTTTTTTTAAGTCAATAATAGAAATCAAAAATCAATTTATGAGCTGGATAATACTGATCATCGCAGGTTTATTTGAAGTCGGTTTTGCCACCTGTCTGGGCAAAGCCAAAGAATCAAGTGGGATGACAGCAACCTATTGGTATGCAGGGTTTCTTGTATGCCTCACGATCAGCATGGTGCTATTGGTCCGTGCAACGAGAGAATTACCTATCGGAACAGCTTATGCAGTCTGGACAGGAATCGGCGCGGTGGGCACCGTTTTAGTAGGGATTCTTATTTTTAAAGAACCAGCAGATTTTTGGAGAATATTCTTCATCACAACTTTGATTGCATCGATTGTCGGGCTAAAAGTGGTTTCGCATTAACCCAAGAAAGAATCGTCGGAAAATCAATTGCTGAATAATTCTCCATTTGTTCTTTTGCGAACAAAATCGTTCGAAAAAAGAGGGAAAACGAGACATAAAACCCCTGATTTCAAGCAATTTGAGACATTTTCACTGGCATAATAACTGTGGGTAGTTTTCGTATTAATTCACACAATTATGAGCTATATCGCTATACCCATCCCCCGGGAAGCCGGGAAGCAGGACATCCAGATCGAAGTCACTGTCAACAACGAGAAGCAATCGCTTCACTACAAAGTCGAGCTTTTTTACTGGGATGACTGTCGAAATCCGCTAGGGCATCGGGCAGATTGCATCGCGGAGCTCCTTTCAAAGCATGATCCCAATTGGACGGTTTATTACATCGGTTCTCCAACCGATAGATTTGTGCCTATCACTTTCGTGGAGCGAAGAAGGAAAACCGAAATACAGGCAAATCATTAGAATCAAGGCTTCTCGAATTTTTCAAGAAAACCGGATTTCAGCTTCTTTTCCCGATCAAAAAGTAGCGCATAATTGGTTCTTCCTCTCACCGGCCAGTTATTAAGCCAACTTTTTCCATCGTGCAATCCCCAGAAAGTGACGCGGCTGATCTTGTCTGTATGCTTTTGAAAAAGCTGAAAAAGTGAACTGTATCGATCCACCAATTTCATTGCTACAGAATCTGGCAAACTGTCGGAATATGGATTCCACTCAGGAGATTCGGCGTAATTGATATTGAGGTCTGCACCTTCTGAATCACTTGGTCGAGGCAAAATATCCACATCGAGTTCGGTCACCATCACCTGAAATCCTGCTTCGTGGATTTCCAAAATTGCCTGCTCTATTTGATCCAAAGAAGGAGAATTGAGACGATAATGTCCCTGCATTCCAATACCGTCTATCCGGATTCCTTCAGATCGCAGTTCCCTGGCTAAAGCTAAAATCGCCTTTCGCTTCTCCGGTTTCCAGACATTGTAGTCATTGTAATAAAGCTCGGCATCAGGATCCGCCTGATGTGCTTTGCGGAAAGCTGATTTGATAAATTCTTGGCCGGTGATGTTGTACCAATGGGTTTTGCGCCAGGTTCCATCATCTTCAAAAGCTTCATTGACCACATCCCAACCATGAATTTTGCCTTTGTATCTTCCGACCACGGTTTCGATATGGTCTTCCATTCGTCTGATCAAGCCGGATTTATCCAGAAACTGCCCTTCCCCATTCTGAAAAACCCAGCTCGGAGTTTGCTGATGCCAAACCAGCGTGTGACCGATGATAAAAGCATCCATTTTTTCTCCCAGAGCCACATATGCATCTCCGTACTCGAAATTGTATTCTCCATCCTTGGGATGGACCGGCCCCCATTTCAGACCATTTTCGGAAGTAATAGAACTGAAATGCAGGGACAAAAGAGAATCAGCTCCAACTTCTTTCCCGGTTACCTGGCCTAAGTTCACTGCCGCCCCAATGAAAAAATCATCTTCAAAATAATCTTTCAGTCCTGGCTCCTTTTCGGTGCAGGAAAGTAGATTTAGAATTGACAAAGCATAAAGGCTGGACTGGAAAGCTCGCATATTTTCTATTTGATTTTATAAACTAAAACACTGTCTTTCATTCCGGCTTATTAATTAAAATGATCTCAAATGAAATCGTTTATTCAATAGAATAACTTTTTCATGTATCCCCAAATCGAAAAAGCTGAAATCATAAATCTCAAATCATAAATCCGAAATCAATCACTCCTTCCCGCTTCCTTTAAACTGATCTTCTTTGTAGGCAAAAAGGATATTGAATGTGGTCAGCGAACCGTATGCCCGGGTGATGTATTGCTGCAGATTGACCCGATCCTCGTCATCAAGCTTGGGATGGTTGTTGATGTTTTGCTCCAAGACGCGGAGCTTTTCCCTCACCATTACAATCTTATGGAAAAAGGTACTCATAGGAACCTCTTTCCCCAGCAAACTCGGATCGCTGGGATTGAAGGTGACAGTTCCCCCCATCCATTTCCCTCCCAGCGGGATCAAAGGCGCTCTTTCGGCTGTTTGAAGTAAAGCTTCCCGAATCGCTTTTTCCACATCTTTCATCGTCAGCATGGGGAAATCCGGCACTTTCGCTTCCTCCACCGTGAACCCTTCGTAATCCCGGGCGATTGTCTTTACTTCTTCACCTGACGAAAAATAGATCTTATAATAGATCCCGTCTATCGCCACTATTATTCCCGATCCAAACTTGGGATGACCTATCCTGCTTCCGATTCCTAATTCACTTGCTTCCATTTCAAAAAGGGGTTTATCGAGCTCAAAATAAGAATTTATCCACTCCAATATACCATTGAAATTTAGGCTGCACACCGATGGAAATCCGGACTCTTTCTCACGGCAAGAATACTTTGTACTTTGTACCTGGTACTTAATTCCTTGCCCACAAACTCACCCTATGAAGAATTGGAAGACCTTTTTTATTCAAGGCATTGCTGTATTTCTTGGGTTTACCTTTTGGGGTGCAGGAATGGTTAAACTTTTTAGCGAACACCAATTTATCGGCTGGATCGGTCCTCCCTGGCTGGTTGAAGAAATGGCTAAATATAACCTTGCCTTTTATGCAACCTTCATAGCCTACAGCCAGATTTTCATCGGTTTTTCGCTCCTGACTACACGCTATAAACTCCTAGGTAGCATCATGATGATCCCGATGATCGTCAATATTTTGATGGTGACAATTTCACTTGAATGGCAGGGAACTCCATTTGTTCTGGCCTTTTTGCTCTTGCTTGATTTGATTTTACTTTGGTCTTACCGGGATTTCTTTCGTCCGTTACTTAATGAAGAAATCAAAGTTCCTTCAATCAAAACCAGAAAACCCAAAACCCTAAACGGCCATTTGGTTTGGCTTGCCGGATTGGGACTTCAGATTTTAGCAGTTCCGGTTTCCTTCTGGAATTGGTATGCGGCCTGCACAATCGTTGTTGCAGGATTAATTCTGGCTTTCTTAAGTTTCAAAGCCGACCGAATCAATGCTGGCTAATCCAATTTGGTATTTTCACCTTACCTTAAATTCCCGTTACTTTTCCTAATCCTTCTTCATGTCCGAAACTATTTTTACCATTTTCCTGATCCTCCATATCACGGGAGGATCAATTGGCTTATTAACAGGGATGCTCGTCTTGAGCTTGACCAAAGGCAAAAAACTTCACAAAGCTTTGGGAATGCTCTTCGTCTTCGGAATGATGACTGCCGGAATTTCTTCCCTGGCTTTGGCAATTATGCATCCCAATCCATTTCTTTTCATGATCGGGGTATTCACGTTGTACATGACCGGCACGGGAGTTCGCTTCATCAAATCAAAATTATCCATTCCGACTCCAGCCCCATTTGACCGAATTCTTCAGATTGGGATGGGGATTTCGGGAATTATTCTGATTGGCTGGGGTGCCAAACTCTTGTTCGAAGGAAGCATGTTTGGTGTCGTGCTGATTACTTTTGGAGGAATCGGAATGGCAATGCTGCTATTCGACCTGAAGAAAATGGGCAAACCTGAACCCGATAAACTTGCCTACATCCGAATCCATATTCAGCGGCTTTTGGGCGCTTTCATCGCATCATTTACAGCCTTTTTGGTGGTCAATCTGGAATACATGCCTGACCTGATTCCGGGATGGATGTATTGGATTCTCCCAACCGTCATCATCACTCCTCTGATCAGCTACTGGTCAAAGAAATACCAAAAATCTTAATCCCCTCTAAGTTTTGGCTTTCGAACCCTTTTTACTTGCTTTTTCTATCCTTCGGAAAATCGTAAATTCATCAACCCATAACTCTAAAAACCAACACTATGAAAATCTTCCCTTATCTCAATTTTGACGGAAAAGCCGAAGCCGCATTCAACTTTTATCGTTCAGTTTTTGGTGGTGAATTTGTAGGCGGAATCCAATACATCACCGATGCTCCAGGCATGGAAGAAATCCCGGAGGACGAGAAAAACCGGGTGATGCACGTCTGTTTGCAAATCAATCCCGATCTTAAAATCATGGCAAGCGATACGTTGCCTTCCATGGGCCACGTCTACAAAGCCGGAAACAACAATTACATTTCTTTGGACATGGATTCTTTGGACGAAGCCAAACGCATCTATTCAGCGCTTTCCGAAGGTGGAACCATTGAAATGGAACTTCAGAAGACTTTCTGGGGAGCTTATTTCGCAAGCTTTATGGATCAGTTTGGAATCGGCTGGATGATCAATTATGATTTGAAATCCGGAGAGGAATAAAGGTAGAAGTTTGAAAGCTGAAGGGTGAAATCAGAAGTTTGAAGGATGAAGTCTGAATACAGAAATTTCTTTTACACTGGACTTTGCCGATCAACTTTGGATTTTACCCTTAAAAAATTTTGTTCCACCTCATATTTAATTCATGAAATTCCCATCGCTTTCTCATCTTCAGGACGAGGCATTTGATTCGGCAAAGCGTTTTCCGCTCAGTATTCTTTCAGCAATCGTGGGAACCATGCTTGCGATTTACCTGACGGAAGTGGAGCGATTTGAGGAAAACATCCACCTGCTCAATCTGGTGTTGACGTTTGCGCTGGGGATTCCGCTCTTTCTCTGCATTGATTTATTTGCAGAAAAACATCACCTCAGTCCAGTAAAAAGGCAATTGGGATGGCTGGCTGCTTTGGCGGTTTTGGGCTTGATTTATATCAGTTTTCCAGCGGAAAATGAGCCTTCCAACACGCGCGTTCCTTATATCCGGTACATTGTTTATTTTCTGGCACTTCATCTCATGGTGGCTTTCCTGCCGTTTTTAGGTAAATCCGAAACTGCAGCAAGCTTCTGGAATTTCAACAAAAACCTTTTTATCAGGCTGGTCATAGCACTTTTCTTTACGAATGTCATTTCCACAGGAATCAGTTTTGCATTGGCCGCAGTCAATGAATTATTCAAAGCGGATATCCAGCCTCAGACTTTCGCCCAGATGTATATTCTTTCTCTGGGAGTATTCAATACCTGGTATTTTCTAGCCGGAATTCCTGAAAATTTTGAAGAGGAAATCAAAACAGATGGGTATCCGAAAGGCCTTAAAATCTTTACTCAGTTTATCCTCATCCCTCTCTTGCTGATCTATCTCACTATCCTGTATTTCTACGGCGGCAAGATTATTCTGCTTTGGGACTGGCCCGAGGGAATTGTCAGCTATATGATCATCGCGATTTCGGTGCTAGGAATTTTCACAAACCTGCTGCTTTTTCCGATTCAAGATAAGAAGGAAACCAGCTGGATCAAGACTTTTTACAAGGCTTTTTACTTCCTCCTTATTCCGCTGGTGGTGCTGCTTTTCCTTGCAATCGGCATCCGGATCGGGGATTATGGATTGACAGTCAACCGGTACGTAATTACCCTGATGGGGATATGGCTGAGTTTTATTTCCATCTATTTTATTCTCGGTTTCAAAAACATCAAAACCATCCCGATCTCACTTTCGATCGCCATGATTTTATCGTCTTTTGGTCCCTGGGGAATGTTTAGCATGAGTGAAAGAAATCAGCTGGATCGGCTGGAATCACTCCTGACGAAAGCAGAAATCCTGCAGGAAAACAAAATCCAAAACGAAATAAGATGGAGGGTAGATGAGAAAGGAAAAATCATTCCTGCTGGCCAAAAACCAACCAAAACCATCCCTTTGGAAGATCTTGACGAAATAAATTCCATCATTCAATACCTGGACAGCTACCACGGAATGGGTTCTGTCCTCCCTTGGTTTGAGCAGGATTTGGAGGCAATACTTGATGAAGCCGAGGAAAAAAGTGCGCGATTTGAAGGACCAGTTTACAGCAAACTCATTGTCGAATCCTTGGGCCTGGAATACGTTCAAGCTGGAATGATCGGAGTCAAAAACCCGGAATCGAGGTTTTATTCGTTTCAGGCAAAAGAGAATTCAACAATAGCGTTGGAAGATTTTGAAGTGATGGTTCGCTTCCATTTCAACGCAGAACCTGAACCGATTCCCCTGACTTTGCCCGGAAGCAATTCCCAACTTGAAATTAAAAGAACGGACGATCTTATCCTAATACTCAAAAAAGACACTCAGTTACACCAAATTCAATTGGAACCACTTGTCAATCAATTGATCGAAACGAATGGAGATAACTCGGGTGAATTGATCGATCCGGAATCTATGAAGCTCGATACCTCAATCAATAACCTGAAAATCCGCATCTACTTCACCCAGATCAATTACGATCAGGGCCAAGAGCAAGTAGGATGGTCTGCTTTGCAGGGATATATTTTACTGAAGGAGCTATGAGGAATTTTAATTTTCTCAAAAAAGACCAATAATATTCCCTTCTGAATCGATGTCAACATTTTCTGAAGAAGGAATTGATGGTAACCCCGGCATGCGTAAAATATCGCCCGCAATCGGAATGATAAATCCTGCTCCCGCGGCGATTTCAAACTCCCGAATCTTGATGTCAAAATTCTCCGGTCGACCGATTTTCTTCTCGTCATCGCTCAGACTTTTTTGAGTTTTGGCGATGCAGATAGGGAGATTCCCATATCCCAATTCCTCAAATCGATTGAGTTGGGCTTTGGCAGGATTGGTTAAAATGACATTTCTCGCTCCGTAAATGGTCCGGCAAACTTTCTCAATTTTAGTGATAATCGAATCTGACAAGTCATAGGTAGGGTTGAACTTCGCCTGAGATTTTTCAGCAGCCTCTGCTACCAAATGTGCCAGATCAATACAGCCTTCTCCTCCTTTTGCCCAGCCAAAACTCAACGCTGCCGGCACGCCCAACTGTTTGCAATGATTGAGCAAACTCTCCATCTCAGCTGCCGTATCGCTGGTGAATGCATTGATTGACACGACAACCGGCAACCCAAAACTCTTCAGACTTTCGATGTGCCTTTCCAGATTTGAAAAGCCCTTTTCCAAAGCTCCCACATCCTCCTGAGTCAACTCAGCCAACGGTTTTCCTCCATGGTATTTGAGCGCGCGGATCGTGGCCACCAATACCACCACTTTCGGAGATATTCCCGCCTCGCGGCATTTGATATTGAAAAACTTCTCCGCACCCAGATCGGAACCAAACCCTGCTTCGGTCACGACAAAATCACTCAGGCTCATCCCGGTTTTGGTCGCAATGATCGAGTTGGTTCCCTGCGCGATATTTGCAAAAGGTCCTCCGTGAATGATGGCAGGATTATTCTCCAGCGTTTGAACAAGATTGGGTTTGATGGCTTCTTTCATCAAAGTTGCCATGGCTCCTTCTGCTAATAAATCATGTGCAAAAACGGGTGTGCCATCGAATTTATCCCCAAGGTAGATCCTGCCAAATCTTGCTTTCAGGTCATCCAGATTTTTGCTCAGGCAAAGAATCGCCATCACTTCACTTGCTGCGGTAATATTGAAACCCGTTTCTCTGGGGATTCCTCCCGGATTTCCTCCCAGCCCTGTAATTATATTCCGAAGAGCCCGATCATTCATATCCATCGCCCTCTTCCAAAGGACTTTGCGAGGATCGATATTCAGGCTTCTCTTTTTGCTTTGAATGTTGTTGTCAATAAGCGCCGAAAGCAGGTTGTTTGCTTTTTCGATGGCATGGAAATCTCCGGTAAAATGAAGGTTGATATCTTCCATCGGAATGACCTGACTCCAACCACCACCAGCCGCACCGCCTTTCATCCCAAACACCGGACCGAGACTGGGTTCGCGCAATACGGCCGTGGTCTTTTTCCCAATCTTGTTCAGCGCATCTGTCAGACCGATCGTGGTGGTGGTTTTACCTTCTCCTGCGGGTGTCGGTGTGATCGCTGTCACCAGCACCAGACTGCTTTGGGCAATCTTGGTTTCGTCGATTAAGTGAGGGGGAAGTTTGGCTTTGTATTTCCCATAAAACTCAAGGTCATCTTCGGCAATAGTAAGTTTGGATCCTATTTCTTTAATGTGCAGCGGTATTACGCTATTGGCAATTTGAAGGTCATTCATTGGGTGTATATCGGAAATCGGGGTGATTATTTTGCGGAGTGAAAATAGCAATCCTGAGGCAATTCAAATGAATAATATTTTGGGAGTCGGCTTTTTCAAAATCAGGGCAGTAATACATATTGGAGCAAAAACTAAAATTGGCACCCGCACGACGCGAGCACCAATCCTAATTGTCAATTTTTTAGACTTCAGATTTCAAACTTCAGCCTTCCAACTATTTCATATAAGAATCTCTTACAGCTTTAAACTCAGAACTTGCCTTCCAGGCCGGCCAGACAGCTGAATTAGCGAGAGTTTTTCCTACGTTGTAAAGGATCTGCACATCATCCACTGCTCCATCCAGATTCCATCTCGAAGCATCGTATTCGTCGGAAGGTTTGTGGTAATAGTTGGCAGTATATCCATCCTGAAGTTCTTTTCCGTATTCTTTTCCTTTTTCGAAATGGTCGATACCCGTACCGATGTACAAAGCCGGGACACCGATTTTTGCAAAATTGAAGTGATCAGAGCGGAAATAATAACCCGCTGAGGGAGTTGGTTCCGGTGCGGAATATCTGCCTACTTTCTCCAATTCAACGTTCAACAAATCCTCCATATCAGACTGGCCAATGCCAATCAGCGACACATCTTTCATTTTTCCATAAGGATTGATGCCGTCCATATTGATGTTGGCGACAGTTTTTTCCTTCGGAAAAATCGGGTTTTGAGCGTAGTAATTTGAACCCCAAAGTCCTTGCTCCTCGGCAGTCACGGATAAGAAAACCACGCTTCGCACAGGCTGCTTGTCTGTTTTAAAAGCCTTGGCCAGAGCTAACAGTGCAGCTGTTCCAGACGCATTGTCCAAAGCACCATTGTAAATACTGTCACCCGTTTCGTCCGGCTTTCCAAAACCCAGGTGATCCCAGTGTGCGGAATAAATGATCACTTCTTCTGGCTTTTCAGCGCCTGTGATTTTTGCTACCACGTTTTGGGAAATTTGATATTTTGCCTCCACACTTAGTGAAGTACTGGCTTTGAGATTCATCGGAACAGCCTGAAAATCCGCCTTTCTAGCTTTGGCCAGCATTTCACGCTCATCCATTCCCGCCATTTCAAAAAGCTTATTTGCTACAGGAAGCGTCACCCAACCTTCCATTGCCAGTTTGTAATTTTCTTTTCCTCTGTCGTCAAGGTAAAGTTTGGATGCATTCCAGCTATTCTGAACCACATTAAATCCGTAGCCGGCAGGAATTGTATTGTGCACAATCAGACAACCCAAAGCTCCCTGACGAATTGCCTCTTCATATTTATAAGTCCAGCGACCGTAATACGTCATGGTATTTCCCTTGAACAAAGCCACGTCTTCAGTGCCAAATCCAGGATCATTTACCATTACCACTACTACTTTTCCTTTGACGTCAATGTTTTTGTAATCATCCCATCCATACTCAGGAGCGACGATTCCGAAGCCTGCAAAAATCAATTCTGCATCTGCAACGCTGGTGGTTGAGTCAGTTCGCTGAGTCCAGATCACATAGTCTTTCAGTCCTTCCAAAGTAAGGCTTTCACTTGCCGAACTGATTTTCATTTCAGTTGCCGGAGTCGCTTTGATCGAAACCATCGGCACATCCTGGAAGTAGGAATCTCCATTTCCGGGCTCCAAACCAAGCGTTTTGAACTCAGATTCAAGGAAGCTTGTAGTGATTTTTTCTCCTTCGGTAAAAGGCATTCTGCCCATGAAATCGTCTCCGGAAAGTTTGATGATGTAAGGCTCTAGGTCAGTAACCTGAAAAGCATAAGTGGTTTCTTCTTTGGCTCCGCAACTCGCAAGGAGAAGCACGGCAACAAAGGCAGGCAGAATATTCAGTTTCATGGGTTTATATTTTGTTTTTCTAGGGCCACAAGAAATCTCGCATGGCTGATTCATTCCTCTGTGTGTCACTTGCATCATGCTCGATTTCATGTGTTTTTGGATGGTTGAATCAAATGTAACAAAGATTGAGGTATGGGAAAAGACCGACCAGTAGCCTAACTCAAAGACCGAAAATGCAGCATAAATTCTTGAGGATTTTGACAATCGAAGAAGCCAAAATTTGCATTGGAATCTAATGCAATCCGATTTGGAGATGCTACGAAATGCCCTGATCAGGGATTTTAATTGAGGATTTTTGACTATTTTAATTAATAAAATTTCAAAAATCAGAGTTTAGAGGATTGAACCTAATCCTGCTTCAAACCCGCAAAGTCAAAATTGATGAACAGAAACATCCGCTCAAACCTTTTCATTAAATGAGCAACAATAATCAAAAATGGCCTTACCTCCTCGCTTTTCTCGCCGGGATTGGACTTCAATTCACTGCGGGAATCGAATATTTTCCGGGGCCACAACTCATTATCAGCTTTTTGATTGGAGGTCTTTTTGGGTTTGTTTGGCCCAATATATCCTGGAAGTGGGGACTTTGGATTATGGGTCCTGTTCTTAGTCTCCTCTGTTTTAGCGTACTTTTTGCCGGAAATCTGGAGATATTTCTGGAAAAAGATTTACCCGTTTCTGGAATTTCTTTTATCTCAGCCTGCCTGGGAAGTTTTGTTTTCTCCAGATGGAAAGTAAGAAGGTCAAATGAGGTGAATAGAGAAACAAAGGAAGAATAATTGAAAAATTCTAAGATGATTCTATTTCCCAAATAATCATTTCAGTCCCAATTTCCTGAAAATCAACCGTCCATACTTTTTTTAAACTTTTGAAGCCGATCCATTAAACTTTATGACTTCCAATGCGTCTAATTCGGGTCAGTATTCCTGACGGAAAACATCAAACCAAACAAACCCTTTAAGTCTATGAAAATTATTATTTCAACCATCTTGATGATCTTTTCAGCTTTCACCTTGCTGGAAAATGCAGCTCCTGTAACTGTCAACAAAACTGAGAGTACTATTACCTGGAACGCCAAAAAAGTGACCGGCGAGCATTATGGAAAAGTGCCGATTTCAAATGCAAATCTGGATTATTCGAACGGAAAAATCACCGGAGGTTCATTTGACATGGACATGGTAAACCTTACTGTGGAAGATGTAACCGACGCTAATACAAACAAAAGATTAGCTGACCACCTGAAGTCTGATGACTTTTTCTCAGTGGCAAAATTCAACACTTCGACTTTCAAAATGACGGATGCAAAGTCATCCAATGGAAAAGACTACACCATCACTGGTAATCTGACCATCAAAGGTGTTACCAATCCGGTTACTTTCCCTGCTACAGTTTCTGTAGAAGGCGGTAAAATCGTTGCAAATGCAGACATCACTTTTGACCGTACTAAGTATGATATCAAATTCAGATCAGGAAACTATTTCGAAGACCTGGCTGACAAAATGATCTACGATGATGTGACGTTGAAAGTGAAGTTGGTCGCTGCCATTTAAACAGAATCCTAAACCAAATAATAAAGGCTGAGAATTTGATTTCTCAGCCTTTATTTTTGGTAGACTTTAAAACTTATTTGTTGCTGGCTTTGCCTCCTCCCCCGAACAGAATTCCGGCTCCGATCACAAACCCAAAGTCATACCAGCCACCTGTATTGTTCACCGCATACATTGCCACGTTATCCAAAAATATACTTAGGACAAAGCTGAACGGAGCGATGATCCCATGCCAAAGACCTCCCAAAAATCCATATGGATCTGAGGTCACACACTCGTCAATTTCAACTGACTCAGCGCAACCCGAAAACAAGATGAATACGAAGACAATTGAAACGAGACTTAAGATTCTGGTTTTCATAATTTCTATGGTTAAAAATGAACTGACACTACTATTTTTTTGATGTTTTCCGCTTTCTAACGCGCTACAAATACTGTAAAGTCTGAAGTCCGGATTTAGGAGCAGTCGTCTGTCGACCGTCGTCAGTGGACAAAATTCAATCCATCCCTTCCTGCTCCAGCAGATAAACCAAAGCGGTCATCGCGGCAGCTCCAAGCTCCAACTCACTCTGGTCCACTGCCTCAAACACATCCGCTTCGGTGTGGTGAAAGTTGAAATACTTCTGAGAATCCGGTTCCAAACCAATCAGCAGCGGTCCTTGATCTTTCAGCGGACCGATATCAGCCCCTCCTCCGTCCATTTCAAAGTTCCAGAGTTGGTATGGGAGAAAATAGCTTTTCCAGCTTTGAAATTTGGTGCGCTGAGCATCCGTTCCGGTCGAAGAAAATCCAATCGGCAAAAATCCTCCCGAATCAGATTCAATCGCGGCAATGTGTTTTTCTCCTTTTTCTTTTGCAACCCGGGCATATTCTGTACCTCCGCGAAGGCCATTTTCCTCATTCATCCACATCACTGCACGGATCGTACGCTTCGGCTTTAATCCCAATTTCTTATATAATCTGAGAACTTCTACCGCCTGCAGACAACCCGATCCGTCGTCATGAGCTCCTTCTCCCACATCCCAGGAATCGAGATGTCCGCCCACTGCGATGATTTCTTCCGGTTTTTCTGTTCCGCGGATTTCCCCTATCACATTGTAGGAGAGGACATTTTCCAACATTTCTCCATGGGACTCCACGTAGATTCGGAGATTTTTCTGGTCTTTCAGAGATTTGCTGAGAAGTTCCGCTGCCTGTGTGCTGATGGCTAGAGCTGGAATTTTAGGCAAATCAGGATTGTAGCGCTGGTTTCCTGTATGGGGAATATCATCGATTCGATTACTCATGGATCTGACCAAAACTGCTTTTGCACCATATCGAGCTGCTTCGGAAGCGCCGGAACCTCGCTGCGGAACTGCACCGGAATAGGCGTCAAACGTATTGATTTGAGTAGGATCCATTGCCCCGTTGAAAAACACGATCTTGTCTTTCACTTGATCACCGATCTGCTTGAGTTGCTCCAATCCGCTCACTTCAATCACCTCGGCAACCAAACCGGACGGTCCTGTTCCGATTGTGTTTCCAAGAGCCAGACTTTTCAGTTCGAGAGATCCAAGTTTCTCTGAGTTCACGATTTTCACCACATCTTTTCCTCCTCTCACCCAATGCGGCACCATCACCGGTTGCAAATAGACGGTATCAAATCCGTAACTCACCATCAATTGCCGGGTATATTCGACTGCAGCGGCTGCTTCCGGCGAACCTGATAATCTGTTTCCGATTTCCTTGCAGAGGTATTTCAGATTAGAATAAGTATGACCATTACGCAGCTCTTCATCGAAGATCTTTTTGATGTTTTCTTCATGAGTTTGTGCCAAAGCAAAACCAGGAATGAGAAAAAGAAAAAGCATTAGTTTTTTCATAGGAAGGGGTGGTTTAAGGAAAAAAGATAGGCAAAGAATTTCCTTCCTGAAAACAGAAAATGGGAGTTGACTAAAGTGGTGGAAGGAAATTAAGATTTTAGATATAAGATTTAAGATTTTGCGACCCCAAATCATAAATCTGAAATCTTAAATCCGAAATTAAATATCCCACTTCAGCTTTCATACTTCACAATTCAAACTTCACCGTGATCAACCCATATCTCGGCTGCACCAAGTAAGCATAGGTGCTGATCAGGTTTTCGCTGAAACTATCCCTGCGAATGGAACGGGTGTCGAGCATATTCCAAACTGAAATCCGGAATTCCCACGGGCTTTTTTTGCCCTGATAGCTCAGGAAAGAATTCAAAAACTCATAGTCACTTCTTACTCCTCTAGCCTGATTCAGGTAAGAATTGTAGGTGTAATCAGCTTTCAATTTCAACCCTTTATAAATATCAAGGTCGATTTCCACTTTCGGACTATGCGTCGAAAACGTGTTTTCGATAGCGCCTGAATTGTAGTTGTTGGTGGTAAACGCGTAGCTCAAATCCACTTCTAAAACCTTGAAAAAAGTTGAGGTAATCTTGAAATCGTACGTCTGGGAAAACTGCTCATTACGGGTTGGATTTTCGTCTAAAACCAGATTGGTCGTGAATGCATTCCAACGTCCTCCTGCTGACAATTTGAATCGACTGTATCGCTTGTCCATTCTCAGATCCCCGTTTAGGGTTTCATTCACTGGCTCGACATTTAAAACCGAAAGCAAACGATTGATTCCGGCAAAATCTGTTGAAGTGATGATTTCATCGCGCTTACGTTGCCAATTGATATTTCCAAAGAAATTCAACCCTGAAAACATGTCGAAATGATTGTAATTCAGCGTATGCGTGGAGAAAAGGCCATTATCAAGCATCCGGTTTCCCTGAAAAATTGCATTATAATCCTGAAGGACAAATCCCTGCGCCAGTTTTTGAATATCCATAAAATTAGCCTGAGTCTGGAATCGATAGGTCAGTGATTTGGTGGATTTGATGCTCCATTTGGAGTAAAACCCCGGCAAGGCCAACACTTTATCATATCCCAATTCATCTCCGAATTGCTGATCCTGCCAGGAATATCGATGGAGAAAAACGGAAGGACTGATGATCAGTTTTTTCCATTTGGTCTTATAGGTCATCCCTAGATAAATGTCCTGAAATCCAAAATCAGAATCATTTTCAAACTCTTCAAAAACCTGATCTGAGTCGATTTGATCTAAGTTTCCTTTTAAACTTTGTGCAATATTCTGGTATCCCAAAGACCAGTTCAAATGATTGGTGGCATTTAAGATCTGATAATAATTGAAAGCACCTTCGATCGTTTGGGAGAGGATTTCCTGTTGCTGAAGAAACTGATAACTCTCCTGATCCAGGACTGGAAACAATCCGGCAAAAGGTTTCAGATTCGTAGTCAAATCATACAAGGGATCCTGAAATTTCTTTTCCCAATTGGCTTCCATTGAAAAGACTCGCTTCTCACTTGGCGAATGATACCACTCGGCTTTTTGCTGCAAACTATAAGGTGTTCTGGATTGAAGAGTGGCCAGATTTTGCTCGATTTGGCCAAAATTAGAATTCAGCAAATTCCCGTTTTCGATATCGGCGATCTTTCCGAAGAAACTGTATTTGAAATAGGTTTCTTCTTTTGGGGTAAAAGTCAAAGTATATTTTAGCAAGCCGGATTTGTTTTCCACACGGCTCGCAGAAGTGAGCAATTCCTGGTTGTTTTCGCCTGAATTCAGATAGGTTCGGAAAGAGGAACTTCCCAGTTTATTGTCCGAATTGGAACCGATCAGGAAGCCCGAATGCCTCCACTTTTTGCTTGGGTTATAATTGAAATTGAATGCTCCAAGGGTGGTTTTCAGCGAGGCAGCATTGTCTCGGTTGGCCATTGGAATCCCCAAATCATCTGAACCGAGACTGACTTGCGAACCCGTCCTGCCACCCAATCCTGCCATCCCTCCACTGAAACGGAAATAATCCTGAAGGGAAAAAGTCTGTTCACCCACATTGTTTGTTCCCGCAATGAGATTCAGATTAAGCTTTGGAGCATAATAAAACACATTTGCATGGCCAAGATAACGTTCCTGAGGTCCGCCCCCTACGGTGACATCTCCAAAAACCATGTTCTTCTTCCCATCTTTCAGCTGGATGTTCAATGCCAGTGTTTCGTCATTGTCCAACCCCCGAATCGGTGAAATTTCATTGAAATTTTTCAACACCTGCACCCGATCCACCGCATTAGCCGGCAGGTTTTTGGTTGCCAGTTTGGTGTCTCCGTCAAAGAAAGGTTTTCCATCCACCAAGACTTTATCCACCTTCTTCCCCTGAACTTTCACATCTCCGTTTTCATCAATCTGAAACCCCGGTAATTTTTCCAGGACATCCTCCAGTTTTCGCTCATTTCCAGTGGTAAATGCATCAGTTTTATACGTAAGCGTGTCACCTTTCATGGTGACTGGCATCTCAGAAACCACTTCGACGAGCCCAAGTTGAGTGTCACTCTGCTTCAGGACAATCTGCATTTGCACTTCAGAATCCCATTCGGTAATCAGCCTTTCAAATTGCTGGTACCCTACGAAAGATATTCTGAGTAAAAACTGAGATCCTTCGGCCAACGTCACTTTAAATCTCCCCTCCTCGTTGGTGATTCCAAACCCTCCGATTTTCTGCGTGCTTTGGTTGATCGCAACCACATTGGCATAGGCAATTGGCCGATTCAAGCTATCCAAAACCTGACCGACAAGAGGTTTGGTTTGGGAAAAAGCCGCGACAGAAATCAGGAAAAGAAGAAATGAAAATGCGAATCGCTTCAAAAAAAGCATAATGAGTGAAGTGAGAAATATGAAGTCTGAAGTCTGAAATATTGAGGTTGGAATAGGGGTTCTGCAAACTGATCACTGAGACTGACCACTTAGTATATCGCCTTTGCTACTTGGTACATTGTACTTGGTACATAATACTTGGTACTCAATTTCCAATCTTAATCGTAACCTGATTCCCTTCTCCCGGCTTTCCCTGATATTGATTCATCATTTGTTTCATGCTTTCTTCCTGCACGACACGAAACTCTTCTCTGCTTACTATTTTTCCCCTTTTTGGACGATCAATTTTCACTGGATTGGAGGAAGGATTCAGCTCAATTTTATCACAGATCAAGACTCTGCCCTGATTTTGAACTTCGAGGATCAAACCGGGAAGACCGAAATAATTTTCAGGACCATGTGAAACAGGAATCTCCGGAGTAAACCAAGCGGTGATATTGATCGTGTCTTTGACATTCTCCATTTCAGTCATACCGGTAGAGAATCGCTGCGAATCGATGATTTTGGAATAAATAGCCTTCTGAGCGGTGTAATTGCCTATTTTCTTGCTTTCGTCCGTGAGTTCCCATTCAGCCGGTTCAAGAATATCTTTGACCAGAAACTCTTTTCCCATCATTTCTTGCTCCTGTTCGAAGGCTTGATCAGCGATGTTTTTGTAAAGGACACGGTCTGCGCTTCCGGTATTGATCACCATGGTCATGCCGCCTGAAGATGCAGTGGCCGGACCTCCTCCCAGACTTTCAGCCTGCTTCCAGTTGGATTCCGTTTGGGTAAAAGACAAAATGTAATCCTTCTCCATCTGCTTTTTAAGCTGTGCCTGGATCTCTGCCATCTGTTCGGGAGCCATTTTGGTTGAATCCATTGAGATCTTAATTTGAGAAGAGGATTTGTAATATGCTCTTCCAGTTAAGCCTTGCGCAATCGAATTTTGGATTGTGCTACCGATTAACAGGAAAACTGCGATTAAAAGAATTTTTGATTTCATGATTATGATTTATTTTCTGTTTGAAGTTCGGTTTTGTTGTTGATACAAACCAATTAAATGCAATTTAAGAAGTTCGTTAATCACTGTTAACGTGTGTTAACTAGGGTATTTTTGTTTATTCTTTCTTCTTTGACTTTTCTAAAATCTATCCACCAACCCTGATCTGCGTTCGGTTTTTCCCACCGGGCTTTCCCTGATAGCGGTTCATCATCAGTTTAATACTTTCCTCCTGATTAGTATTAAACTCTTCGAAAGTCACTTCTTTCCCTCCCTTCGGATATTCGATTGCTACGGGTTCGGCAGAAGGATTGAGTTCGATTTTCTCACAATAATAGGACCTGCCATCGTTGTGAACTTCGAGAATCAAACCTGGCAAACCGTAGTAGTTTTCCGGTCCGTGGGCCACGGGGATTTCGGGAGCAAACCACACTGTTACGAGGATGGTGTCTTTGACATTTTCCATTTCTGTCATGCCGGTTGAAAAGCGTTGAGAATCTTCAACCTTCGTGTATGTAGCCTTCTGAACCGTATAATCCCCAATTTTCTTTGTCTCGTCGCTTAGTTTCCAATCCACTGGTTCCAAGGCATCTTTAATCAAAAACTCCTTGCCCATAAATTCCTGTTCTTGCAAATAGACTTGCTCGGCTATGTTTTTATAAAGAATTTCATCACCACTTCCAGAGAGCATAATAGTCATTTCTCCCGGTGGTGTCGTGGAAGGACTACTTTCCAGGTTTTCGACCTGTTGCCAGTTGGATTCTGTCTGGGTAAACGAAAGAATATAATCCCTTTCCCATGGCTTTTCCATCATGGCTTTCATTTCGGCCAGTTGATCCGGATTCATTTCAGTGCTGTCCATATTTAGGATAAGCTGGTTGGAGGCCTTATAATAAACTCTTCCTGTGAGTTGCTGTGCAAATGCCTGATGAGCATTCAAAGACCAATAAGATAGGGCTGAGAAAAATAGTAGTTTAACTTTCATAGGTTAGAATATTTTTTGATTTTGAAAATGCTTATTGAACTCGATGCAAACCAAGAAAAAGCATTCAATCCAAAGAGTTAACCACTGTTAACGTGTGTTAACCTCCGTTTTTCGCATTCATATAAGCCCCTAATTTAGCGTCGTGAAATCGACCTTGAGGAAAGCGAAATTCAGAAGGATGATTATCCTCTTTGCGAGATTTTATGTGGCCTTTACGAAAAAATTATACTCACATGAAATCGAGCTGGACTCAACAGTCACAAAGAGGAATGTCTATCAACTATGTGAGATTCCATTTGACCGTTAAAAATAAATTGTAAACAGATGAAAAAGCTGCAGTTCAAGCGTATAGGATTTTTGATCGGGTTTACCCTGCTGATCAGCATTGGAGTGCAGGCTTGGCGCACCTATTCTCAAATTCAAATCATCAAACGTCAGCTCGTCGTGGAAATCCAGCAAGCTCTGGACAATGCCTTGGAAAGCTATTTTGCCGAACTTGCCAAGACCGATGTCATAGCAATGACAAATCAACCCGGTCCACCGTCTCTCCAAAATACCGGCGGTTTGGACTCAAGCCATATTACGCACATTACTATTAATCGTCAAGATAGCGCTGGCAGAACTTCGAATGGATTGACTCAGAATAACATCCGGCTCAAAAGACTCCAAAATGTTGAAAAAAGCGGAGACATTGATTCCATTTTTTTGCAGGGGGCACCAGTTGACTCCACTCTTGAAATGATTCTTTTTGATACTTCCCAAAAGATTGAAGGAGGGAAACGACAGGATTTAAACGTTTTTTACAGCAGTAGTCAAACCGACAGCATCAACCAACTCCGATACTTCACCAACAAGATCATCATCTCCATCACTCGGGATTCTCTGGATTTTGACAAAATAAAGACCTTTCTCGAGGCAGAATTGGATCGCAGAAAAATCGAAATCGACTACGAACTATTTCAGTCAACCAGAAGAATCCCGAGAATTGGGGAAAATGCCGAGCCTCCACAAGCCCAAGAGAAAAAATCGGACTTGACCTACATTACCGTTTCCCGTTCAACTTTTTTGCCACCGGGACAGTCTTTGGAAATCCATTTTGAAATTATTTCGAAGACCCTGGTGAGGCGAGGAATTTTTGAGATTTTGACTTCTTTGACATTTTTAGGCATCATCGCTTTTGCCTTTTACTACCTCTATCAAACCATCAAAAACCAAAAAGAAATCGCGGAAATCAAACAGGACCTGATTGGAAATATCACCCATGAATTCAAAACTCCCATCGCTACCACGCTTTCTGCGATCGAAGGAATCCAACAGTTTAATCCTGAAAATGATCCAGCTAAAACCAACAAATACCTCGGTATTTCAAAATCCCAAATGATCAAACTGAACCAAATGGTGGAGAAACTGCTCGAAACCGCCACGCTGGATTCAGAACAGCTGGTCTTGAAAAAGGAATTAATTGATCCCGAACCTATCCTCAGAAATCTTCTGGAGAAATTCAGAACACTTGATTCCGAAAAGGAAATTGAGTTGATCCTGCCCTCCCATACTCGCCGGATTATGGCAGACCCTTTTCACTTCGAAAATGTGATTTCAAACCTTCTGGACAATGCACTGAAATATGGAGGAGATCAGATTCGGGTTTGCATGGATCAAAGCAATCTGACCAAAATCAAGATTTGGGATGATGGAGGAAAAATAGGCCCTGAGCAAAAAGACAGAGTATTTGAGCAATTTTATCGAATTCCTCAGGGTAATATCCATGACGTGAAAGGCTTCGGAATCGGTCTATATTACGTTAAGAAAATCATCGAAAAACACGGAGGAAAGATCGAACTCGAGACTGCCCCGAAAAGCACCACTTTCACTACGATATGGCCTTAAGTAAAATCAGGATTTTGCTCGCAGAAGACGAGATGGCGCTGGGAATGATTATTCAGGAAAGCCTGGAAAGTCGTGATTTCAAAGTCATCCTATGCCCCGACGGTCAAAAAGCCTGGGAGGAATATCAACGCGAGAAGCCCGATGTGCTTGTTCTGGATGTGATGATGCCGAAGAAAGACGGATTTACCCTAGCGGAGCAAATCCGGAAAATCGATCCGTATACCCCTATCATTTTCCTTACCTCTAAGTCTCAGACCGAGGATGTGGTAAAGGGCTTTGGTCATGGAGGGAATGATTACGTGCGAAAGCCTTTCAGCATGGAAGAGCTCATCGTCCGCATCAAAGCCCAACTGGATCGGTCAAAAACTCGAAAAGCTCAGAGCGATTGGCTTGCCCTTGGCAGGTTTGAGTTTCACCCGACGAAGCAACTTTTGAAATCAGGGGAAATGGAATCTCCGCTCACTTCGAGAGAAGCCCAATTGCTACAGATCCTGTTGGAAAACGTCAATGAAATCACCGATCGAAGTTTGATCCTCACCCAAATCTGGGGTTCAGAAGATTTTTTCACCGCCCGCACTATGGATGTGTTTATCACCAAGCTTCGCAAAAAACTACAGGATGACCCGTCGATTCAAATCCTGAATGTGCGGGGCTATGGGTATAAGTTGGTGTGTTGAAGTTCAACCTCTACTGCCTGCCCTCCGGGAGGCGGGCAAGCAAAGCGAAGCAGTCTTTTTAAGGGAATAGTAAAAAACCGATAAGATTCAATCCCAGGTGATTTTCAGTTCATGGATTAAAAATCCTACGGAATGAGAATGGAGATTTCAAGTCTCGAAAAGCGGATTTGTTTGTAGTGAAAAGAATTAAAGTGTTGAGAAATTTCAATGGGTGGGACCTTGTCTCAAATTTATAGACTCACTCCAGACAGACTAAATTCTCATCAACTTGGTTAGGATAAAAGTTGATTTTATTTATCATTTCCAAAGCTGGCTATTTTTAGACTGACCAATTATTTCAAGTATTTATTGCCCAATTTGAATTTTTTTCATCATATAATTCAATTTTTTGCAACAAAAGCAGGTATTATTGTTGTCTTAATAAAACAGGATGAATATAAAATGGAAACTGGCGTTCCTGATTACTATTGCTGCGCCATTGATCAGTTTAGTATGGACGGTTAAAGAACCCATACTTGAAAATTTCGGGACAATGGATCAATTGGTACCTGCGGATATCGCTTGGATATTGACAGCTTCCTGCCTTGTTCTCTTGATGACCCCCGGACTTTCTTTGTTTTATGGAGGTATGGTTGGGAAAAAAAATCTTATTTCCACCATGCTACAAAGTTTTATTTCCCTTGGCGTGGTCACCATGCTGTGGGTGGTGGTTGGATTTAGTTTGTCATTTGGAGATCCTATTGGCATCACTATCAATGGAACCAAATACGGCCTAATAGGGAACCCATTGCAATATCCATTCTTTGATCAGGTGTCTATTCTTCCCCACAAAGCATTGGGATCTACTATACCTTTTGTCTTGTTCGCGCTTTTTCAAATGAAATTTGCGGTAATCACTCCGGCCATTATCACAGGATCTCTTGCTGAGCGAGTTAGATTTATCGGTTATTTATTCTTTATCGGCGTTTTCACCGTTTTTGTCTATGCTCCCCTTTGTCACATGGTTTGGCATCCTAATGGATTGATAGGAGCTTATTTTGGCGTAGTGGATTTTGCAGGAGGGACTGTAGTGCATATCAGTGCTGGACTTGCCTCTTTGGCCGGAGCTTTATTTATTGGGAAAAGAAAAAATCCCAACCATGATCCTTCCAATATTACCTATGTCCTTTTAGGAACCGGAATGCTGTGGTTTGGCTGGTTTGGGTTTAATGCAGGTTCTTCTTTTGCAGCGAACGGCACAGCCGCAATGGCATTTGCCACTACCACGATCAGTTCGGCCACAGCTATGATGACTTGGGTGTTGTTTGACCGAATTCAGGGAAGAAAAATCTCAGCCATGCAAGCCTGCATTGGAGCTGTTGTGGGTCTTGTGGTGATCACCCCCGCTGCGGGATTTATTACGATTCCTCAAAGTTTAACATTTGGATTTATAGGAGCCATCGTGTCTAATATTATCATGAATGCCAAGTTTCTCAAGAAGATCGATGACACCTTGGATGTGTTCGCTTGTCATGGAATAGGCGGAATTATGGGGATGATTTTAACAGCTATTTTCGCAAACAAGGAAGGATCAAGTTTGATGCACGGAGGCTGGTCCATTTTTGGCTCTCACATGTTGGTATTGCTAGGAGTAGCAGTCTTTTCTTTTGGTATGTCTTATCTGATTTTCTTTGTGCTCAATAAGTTTGTGACTTTGAGAGTCCGTGAGGAATATGAAGAGATCGGGTTGGATATTTCCCAACATGGAGAATCGATGAAGAGCGTTTAAAGAAAAAAAATCAAACAAAAAAGGGAGGCTGAATTAAATCAGTCTCCCTTTTTTATTGAACTCCCCTACATCTGCTTTTTCAACTTTAGAATTGAAGTTCTATAGCCTTCTGACTTATTTATTGTTTCAAAAATGGGTCCATCGCAAACCAAACAGCAGGGAAATTTTCCAGAAACACGCCATGTCCTGCATTAGGAATGATGCCCAATTGACTGTCAGGAATCATCCGATAAGCACTGAGGATTGTTTTTAACGCTGCATTTTGATCTTTTTCACCAGCCAAGACCAAAACCGGACATTGGATCTTTTCGAACAGGTCCTTGCTTATCGATATTGAATTGTAAAAATCGGCAATTTGATTTCCAAACTCCATCAATCGGTCCGGTTCAGGCATCAGAGCCAACTGTTGCTCCATATAGGCAGGATCCAGCTGAAACAATTCAACAGCATTGAATTCCATTCTCCTTAATTCCGGAGTCTGTTCACCTGCTCCGATAGCAATCAGTTTTTTCACCCGCTCAGGATATAAGCTGGCAAACATATATCCCCCAAAACCGCCATCACTGAATCCAAGAATTGTTACTTGTTTGGAAGTTTCGGCATTAATCACTGCCAGAATATCCCCGGCTTTTTGTTCGATGGTAAGTGGTTCAGTCCCCAATTCAGACTTACCATGCCCGCGAGTAGAAACAGCAATTACCTGATATCGCGTTGAAAGGCTATCGATAAACTGGTGCATTTCGTAAGTGGAACCCAGCAATCCTCCGTGAAGGACTACAAATGGCTCTCCTTTACCATAGACTTCATAGTAGATTTTCGCATCTCCGGCTTGGACATACTTTCCTGCTTTAGGATTGTTGCCATAGGGAATCGCTCCTTCCGGAGAAGGTGCTTGCTGCATAAAATATCGAAGCGGTTTAGCTGTTTGGGATTGGCAAAAACTGCTGACACCGATGAGGAGTGCAAAAGAAAATAGAAGTTGCTTCATTGGATAATCTTAAAATCTTTGAAGTATCCTTCCGTCCCAATTTCTACCCAAAGACCGACGGAACCTGATGAGGTCGTTCCCAGCACTTCTTTTACGATGAAGGCCGGGGACTTTTGGTCATTGAGATAAAGTTTGACTGATTTCCCGCTGAATTCTATTCGAACCGTGATCCATTCATTCAATCCGATATCCGCGTAGGTTTCATATTCTCCTTTGGACTCCGCTCTCAGTCGGTCGAATTTGTAATCCGGGTAGGCAAAGTATTGGATGGTATGATTTCTCCGAAATTGGTCATCTGCTCTTCCATTCGTAGGTCGGAGGTAAATGGATTCGAAAGCAGAATTATCTTCATTTATCCTAAAGGCAAGTCCGATAAATCCTCTTGCAAAAGGAGGAGCACCTGGTAACAGACGGCTAAGCATTTTCACTTCCACGACTCCATTTTCCAGATTAACCCCTTTCAATTTGAGAAAGGTAGGTTCGTCCACGGTCGCTCCCATCCGCTCCGGATCAAAGGGAAGTGATTCCAAATTCCGCTCTAGTCTCAGGACTTCTTCCCCGTTCAACTGAACCACCGAAGCTTTGACATGGGAGATTTCAAAATCCTTCCCCTCAAACAGAAAGGTTTGAGCCTGTGCCCCATAGATCATGGAGAACAGGCCCAAGAAAGTCAACTTCATTTTGTTCATTACTTTCAATTTTTTGATTGAAGCAATCCCATGGATTAAAACAACTTTTCCTGAGGAGGAGTTGCTCCTGCCAAACGGATGTAAACCGTCGTTTGTCCTCTATGGTGAGTTTGATGCTCGAAGCACTTTTCCAAAGCTTTTCCTTTGCTCATGTCAAATTGCCCAAACAACTTTGTTGCTTCGCTCAGCTGAGACGGGGTCATTGTTTTCACACTGCTAATCACAAAATCATATCCGGCAAGGACCAATTTGGTCACGTTTTCTTTGGACTGATCGGCGGATTTTTCGGATTCACCCATTCCAACCGGACTGGCTACTCCTGTAGCAGCGGATGCAAAACCATAATTACCATCAGTCAAGTGGAGCATTTGTTGAGCAAAAGAGCGCATCTCAGGCATTGGTTTAAGTCCGTAGCTTGCTGCCGGCATGGCATCCAGGTATTCTTTGGTGTAAGTTTTGGCGCGTTCCCAATCTTTGACGATCTCGTCGATGTTTGATTGTGCGTGGGCAAAAGTGCTGATGCCAAGTAGGACTAAAAGGGTGCTGAGTAATTTCATATCTGTTTATTTATAGGGTTAAAACTCTGATACAAAATTCCGAAAAAGGAACGGCCTCTACCCTTAACCTAGATTAAGAAATCATCGGTTGGATTGGATGTTCTTCCGGACTTTGCTCAAAAATTCCGGAGTAATCCCCAAATAAGAAGCAATCTGCGTATTGGGAAGACGATTGAAAAGGTGGGGATACTGCTCCAAAAAACTCAAATAACGTTGCTCAGCCGTGGAACTGAAATTTTGAAGCACACGGTTTTGCAACTCGATGTATTTTAGTTCGATCAGAACTTTAAAAATCATATTCAGCTTGGGGATATTCTTGTACAAAAAGTATAAATCTTGCTGCTTGATCTGAAGCACCAACCCTGCTTCCAATGCTTCGATATTCAACTGACTTGGTTTTTGGGTGTGAAAGCTGCCAATATCTGCAATCCAGTCTTTTTCAGCAGCAAACTGGATATTGTGTTCAAAGCCCTTATCATCTACTCCAAACATTCGAAAACAGCCTTCCACCACAAAAGTATAATACTTACAAACCTCTCCTGCCACCAGGATTTTTTCTCTTCGTTTGACAGGTCGGGTTACAAACCGATCCCCAAAAAGCGCCTTCTCACTCCCTTTCAAGGGAATGAAGCTTTCGAGATGTTGGATTACGGCTTGATTGGACATGGGGTAAAATAAAGAAAAAGTCCGGAAAACCGGACTTCAAATCAATATTTCAAACTTTTCAGATATGCGATGCTTTTGGGCAGGTTTTCCATTTCCTTATCGCTCTCGTCTTCGATGAACATATGCTTGATACCTATCTTATTGGATTCTCGCAAAATGCCCGGAATATCAAGTTCTCCCTCTCCAAGCGGCACATCATTTTCAGGTCCGGTCAAACCGGTCATATCCCGTGGAGCTCCCTTTCTGAAGTCTTTCAGGTGAAGTGACACCCAGCGATTCCCGTATTTTTTCAAAAGAGCTACCGGATCGCCACCACCGAAATGCGTCCACATTACGTCCATTTGAAGAGAAACATATTCAGGATTGGTATTTTCGATCATGTAATCCATCAGTGTGGATTTACCATACGGCTGGAATTCATATCCGTGAACATGGTATTTGAAAATCAATCCATTTTCCTTCAGCACTTTTCCGGCCTCATTGAAGACTTTGATCGCATTGTCTGCATTCTCTTTGTTGAATTCCCCTCTTTTATGAGGAACCCAGGCGCACATGACATATTTAGCACCCAAGGCTTTTGCCTGATCAGCCACAGCCTGAGGATCTTTTGCCAATTGCTCAAATCCAGTTCCGGTGGATGGAATACTGATTCCTCTTTCGTTACATAATTTCTTAAACTCGGCAGGATCCATTCCGGCTGTGCCCCCTTCGTATTCTGTAAATCCCATCTTTTGGATGACGTCAAGCGTGGCTATGACATCCTTCGGAAAATGCTCTCTGAATGAATACGCTGCGATTCCAAGCGGAGCCTGAAGAAGCGGATCTCCTTTTTTCTGACCAAAGCTATTGAATGGCAAAAGGCCAATCATAAGAATAGCAATGACGAATAGTATTGTCTTTTTCATAGGTTTATTTTTTGTCAACGGTCGACAGTCCATAGTCGACTGCAGGTTGATTTTAATTTTAATTCTTTCTTGTTCAGATCTTGCACAAATGATTGAAGTTCAAAGTGGCCTACTGTGGTCCGTTGACAGTGGACTGTTGACTACAAATTTTGCCGTTTCAATTCATCCATTGCATAATTCGCAGCTCTTGCGGTCAGCGTCATAAACATCAGCGTAGGATTCTGGGTGCTCGTACTGGTCATGCAAGCTCCGTCTGTGACGAATACATTTTTGCAATGGTGAAGTTGATTCCATTCGTTCAGCAAGGAAGTGGCCGGGTCTTTCCCCATTCTTACTCCTCCCATTTCGTGGATGTCTGATCCCGGAGGGGATTTGGTGTCCTCCACATTGATGTTTTTGAAACCAAGCTTTTCAAACATCTCCGTCTGCTGCTGCAGAAAATCTGCAGTCATTTTGTCGTCATTCTCTGTCCACTCTACAGAAAGGATAATCTTTGGAATCCCGTATTTATCCTTTTGATCAGTACTGAGTCTGACATGGTTGGTCTCGATCGGGATGGTCTCGCCCTGCATCCACGCAGACATATTCCAGGTATCGTTTGGCCGCTGATTGAGCAAGTTGTCCCGTAACTGATCGCCAATCAATCCTTTGGTATCCGAACCCATACTTCTGCCACCAGACATACCGATGGAATAACCGCGAAGGAAATCTGTGTCTTGCTTGAAGACATTTCGGAAGCGGGGCACATAAGCATGACCCGGATTTCTGCCATCGTTGATTTTGTCCAGGAACCCTTCAAACTGGGCATTTCCTTTTCCTCTGTAATTATGACAAGCGAGGAATTTGCCCATCAATTCGTTGTCATTTCCGATTCCATTGGGGAAGCGGCTGGATTTGGAGTTGAGCAAAATCGCATTTGAAGCGATCGTGGAAGCGTTGACAAAGACTATTTTGGAGTAAAACTCCATCGCTTCTCCGGTCTCGCGATCGATGATTCTCACTCCGGTTGCGCGGCCTTTTGCCTCGTCGTAAATGATCGATTCCACGACAGAATCAGGGCGAATAGTCAGATTACCGGTCTTTTCAGCCCAAGGTAAAGTGGAAGCATTGGAACTGAAATAGCCTCCATACACGCAGCCACGGTTACACATCGCCTGGTTTTGGCACTTATTTCTTCCCTGCTGCTTGTGGATTTCCTGAGGATCGGTGAGATGTGCGCATCTTCCCTGGATCAGATGTCTGTTCCCGTATTTCTCTTTCAGCTGATCGCTGTAATATTTCTCGATGCAACTCAGTTCAAAACCCGGCATCACGATCGAATCTGGCAATTCGGGCAATCCGTCTCTGTTTCCGGCAAAACCCACGAACGTCTCGACATGGTTGAACCATGGCTCTAAATCCTTGTAGCGGATAGGCCAATCGACTGCGAATCCATCCCGTGCCGGGCCTTCGAAATCGAAATCACTCCAGCGCTGTGAGCCTCGGGCCCAAAGCAAAGATTTGCCTCCTACATGATAGCCTCTGAACCAGCGGAAAGGCTTCTCCTCAATGATCGGTTGCTCATCTTCTGCGAGCTTCCAGTGCAAGGTCTCTTCTCTTCCCCAGTTGGCAGCACCGATTCCCGAGCGCTTCTCTATCGGAATCACTCCCCTGAATTCAAATTCCCAGGGAGCTTTGGATGCAGTGGGATAATCTTCAATATGTTTGACCATTCGGCCTCTTTCGAGCACCAAGGTTTTCATTCCTTTTTCACACAATTCTTTGGCAGCCCAGCCACCGCTTGCACCGGATCCGATTACAATGGCGTCGTAGGTGCGCTTATCTTTTGAGTCTTGTAGCATGTCGTTTTTGGGTTTAAGCTTTTACAGAGACATCCACACAACCATGGTAATATCCGGGTGCCACTTTATAGCCACGGTAGTCTGCCATTACTTCTTTCACGGTGGTAAATCCAAAGATGGTCTGAGATTTCATCAAGCTGAAAAACTTGACTTCGTCTTCGTTTTCGGAAGCATCCAATGCCAGAAACATCGCTTCTCTATCTTCCTTTACTGCTTTCAAAAATTCCTTTTTATCCAGTAAAGCAAGTTGAGCTTTGATCAGATCCAACTCCTCTTTTTCTGAGCAATGCTCGAAGAATTTGATCAGGAATTTATCTGTTCCGGTGCTGAGTGCGCCGATAGGTTGGGCATCCGGCGTGGGGAGTTTTGGAGGTAG
Organism: Algoriphagus sp.; assembly: GCA_029945945.1. Classification (GTDB taxonomy): domain Bacteria; phylum Bacteroidota; class Bacteroidia; order Cytophagales; family Cyclobacteriaceae; genus Algoriphagus. The sequence continues at coordinate 368,698 of JAQSDM010000013.1, forward strand.
TCCGGCAGGAATGATTGTATCAGCAATGGCTGAAATAAGTTTCTCCTCTTTTCTGGTGAAAAAGCCTTTGTGGGTAAGCTCATCTACAATTTGCCATTTCCAATCGGCCAACACCAGACCGGCGATACCGACAGCTGAAGCACCGATTATTTTGAGGGATTTCCGTCTATCCATAAGATTATTAGCGTCGAATTGAGTCCCAATATACTCTTTTGATAAAAAATCCTAAGGCAAGTCGGCACTTAATCCTCCAATGGAAAAGAAGGGTTATTAATGGCTTTTGATACAGTTGATCAACCTGTTCAAATAAGTCGATACTGATCCAGCATCTGATTAATCGCCTGAGGATCATTAAACATCATTACATCCAAAATTGAAAGCCCCGGCTCAAACTCAGGTCTTTTCTGATCGTAGGCATCCAGATTAACCTGAAGAAAATTAAGTGAGATTCCCGATGCCTCATATTTTTCAGCTAAAAAAAACTCCTTTCCCCCCGGAGGATTGAAATAGGAACTTACTCCTCCGTAAGCTTTGCAAATATTCAATGCCCATTCATCTGCTTCCTTTGGTGTTTCAATTGCCAAACCCATCTCAGAGAAAATCGGGAATGTCCTATTCATCCCCAAATACTGACAGGTCATTAAGAGCAAGTGCTGATTGAGGTGCGTCAATAATTGGAAATCAGGACGGAAAATCTCTTGAACCAGGCTCATTACTTCCCTGTAGTGGGGAGCAATTCTCTTGTAAACTTCTAACTGAGATAAAATCCGCTTCTTCCATTGCTCATCATTTCTGATTTCCAAACTTGAAATCAATGTTTTTTGCCCATCTGGTTTTGAAACAGGGACTTGCACATACAATGATCCACCACCATGTTTCAGAATTCGATTTCGCTCCAGCCACCCGTGCCGGATGTATTGCACCGAATCAAAAATGATAAATTCATGGGTGTGCTTGATCAGAGAATAGTAACCCAGGTAAGGAAAGAAATAGGGCTGCATGATTGCAAGCTTCATATTTTAACTAAAATCGGATTTACAAAAATTGCGATCAAGTTCTTTGAAATTTTATCGGTCTGAATAGTTAAATGACAATCCAATAGACAAGTATGTTCTGAGTTTTTTATCAGAGGAATTGCTTGACACGCCGACAGTTATTGGCCCAAAAATAGAATTGTAAGAAAAGTCCGCTCCGTAGCCAAAATAGGTCTCATCCTGAAAGACTTTTTCAGGAAATTCAACTTCATCTATTGGATATTGTTTGCTAAATCCGAGGAAATTGACTCCTCCTCTCAGATAGATTTTCTTGACCGGAATGAATTGAAGTTCCATTGCTGCCTTCATAAAGTTAGGAGTGTTCACCTCTCCATAGTTGAGTCCCCAAAATCTTGTATCTCCAAATCGGATATTCTGATATCCCCCGATATAATAATCCTGAAAAATTTTATTGCTGTCATCCGTGGAAAGAACCATTCCACCTGCAACCTCCGGTTTGAACTGAAACTTACTGCTCAGCGGAAGAAATTTGGAATACCTTCCATACAGAGTTCCGTGCGGTGAAGGAGTTAGGATTTCTACCAAATTGTTGAGGTCTGAAACAGGAATTGGAATCAGCTCTCCGTTTGAGTCAAAAAGCAGGGTATCCACCCCAGATTCCAGATTGAGACCAATCCAGTCTTTCATGTTAAATATTCCCTCCACAAGTCCTTCTGCGCCTTTCGTTGGGAAGTTTCGGTCGTTTTGGGAGTTTCGATAGTATCGTAATTTTAGCCCAATATAGCGTTGATAGGCACTGTTTATCCCTTCGGGAAAGATGGAATTGAAGCGATATTTTGAATTGTTGTTTTCATAAATCACCCCGAAAGCAAATGATTGCTTCAGGGAAGAAGTAGAGATCATCTGAGCCTCCGCACGAGAGTTTTTTACAATGGTGATATTTTCTTCCTCACCATTTTTATAGGTTGGCAATTCCTGATTGAGGTAGTTCAGTCTTAGATTAAATGCAAATTTTTTACTTGGTCCGACATACTTATAATGGTCGATTCGGAACTTTGGATTTTCAGAAATATCCACCAGCGCAACTGTTCTGGATGATTTTCCAATCAAATCCCGGGCAGTATAATTCAGAAGAATTCCTGCAGAAAACTGATTATCGTAATGAACGGCTGTGCTGAGTAGTCTCGCTGTTTTTTCCTTAACCCTGATCTGAAGGGAGTAATCACCGGCACCGGCCGGCACCAGACTGTAATCCACTTTGTAGAATCCATTCATCCCAAAAACCCGATTAATTCCATCCTGAAGTTCCTCGCGAGTCACTTCATCTCCCGCCTCAAGGGCAAGCTTGGATAAAATCAAGGATGACGAAAAAAGAGAATTCCCCACTACGCTGATCTCTTTGAAGCGGATAGGTTTTGCTTCCAATCCGATTCCCTTAGGGGATTCGGAATGACCAAGACTATCGGCAACTTTCTTGAATTCAGGGTAAAATTTCTCTCCGGTTTCATCTCCTATTTTTAAAATGGCATCAAAGTCTCCAAAGCTGGCAGTCCCATAAGGACCTAATTCAGGCTTGATATAAATATCAGTTTGCTTGATATTTTCAGCAGTTTTGCCCAGCGACTCCGCCATTGACAGCTGCATCAGAATAGCTGCAAAGCCTTCCAATTTTTCCGCTCTAATAAAATCCTCATCGCTTACATTGACTCCAATCACGAACTCCGCACCCATTTCCCTAACTACATCCACCGGAAAATTATTCACCACTCCACCATCCACCACCATGGTGCTGTCAAGTTGAAAAGCAGTAAAAGCTGTCGGAATGGCAATGCTTGAGCGAAGTGCATCATGGAGATACCCTTCCTTAAAAATTATCGGTTTCCCGGTACTGATGTCCGTGGCTATACAGCGGAAAGGAATTGGGAATTCGTCAAAATTCCGGTATTTCCTTGCCGGCCAGGTGTAATAATGTAAAACCTCTGAAAGCATTTGTCCCTCAATCAGACCTGAGGGAAGGGAAATCTTTCTGTTTCGTATGGGAAACTCTAGAAGGTATCGATTGTAATATTCTTTCTCTTCAAATGCCACTTTCTCAAAACTCATACGATTGGAAATAATCAGATCCCAATCAATTCCCCGGATGATCTGCTCAAGTTCGTCAGCATTGTAGCCCATCGCATACAGACCTCCAACCACCGAACCCATACTTGTCCCGACAACAAAATCCGGTCTGATTCCGGCTTTTTCCATCGCCCGGATCACCCCGACATGTGCCATTCCTTTGGCTCCGCCACCGCTTAGAACCAGACCTATTTTCGGCCGGTCAGTTGGTGATTTGACCTGTTGAAATGCCACCGTCTCGCCGGCAAATGCAATAAAAAATAAGATGGGGCCAATCAGGCCATAAATCCTTTTCATATCACCTAAATCAGCCCCAAAATTAGACTTTACTTTCTGTAATCGAGGGGAGCTTTGCGATCTCCTACCAAAGCATCGTAGACGAAACCGTCCCCTCTTCTGCGATTCAATTCATCCAATGCAGTTTTGGTGACAGCTGGGTTTTTGAAAATATCCATAGCAGTCAGCGTCATCGTTTTTGCAGCTACCATCATTCCTTTTTGACCGATGGAGGTTCCACCCGCAGCTACCGCCTGCCAGGTGTGAGCGGAGGTTCCCGGAACCCATGTTGCAGTTCCTAACCCAACTGTTGGCACCAGCCAACTGATATCTCCCACGTCGGTTGAGCCTCCCGCTCCTTTTTCATTTACGATAAACGGCGTAATCTTAGCTGCATCTTCCGGGCTTGCCTTGACTCCTGCCGGAAAGGTTTTCATAATCTCCTCAGCAAATTTTTTCTCTTCCTCGGTGTAAACCACTCCGCCAATCTTCTCAAGGTTTTTCTGCATGATTCGGGCGAGAGTTTCATTTGGGAGCAAGTTGTAAACGCCATTGATAACCTCGTATTCCATCCTCGTTTGAGTTCCCAATGCTGCTCCTTCGGCAGCTTTTACCATTCGGGCAAAAATCTCCTTTACCACCATAGCATCCGGATGGCGGACATAATGATAGGATTCTGCAAAAGCCGGAACCACATTTGGAGCTTCTCCACCTCGGGTGATCACATAGTGCATCCTGGTCTCCATTGGCACATGTTCGCGCATCAGGTTGACCATGAAATTCATAGCCTCCACTGCATCGAGCGAAGACTTTCCTCTTTCGGGAGCTGCAGCTGCATGAGATGCTTCTCCATAAAATCTGAATTTGGTAGAAATATTTGCAAGTGAGGAAGTTGCTCCGGCCTCATTGTCAGAACCAGGGTGCCAATGCATCATCACATCCACATCTTTAATCAATCCCGCACGGGCGATATATACTTTTCCTCCACCGCCCTCTTCCGCAGGTGTTCCATAAACCCGTAATGTTCCCTGAATTTTATTCTCCTTCATCCACTCCATCACTGAAATTCCGGCAGCTACCGATGCTGTCCCAAACAAATGGTGGCCGCAGGCATGTCCCGGACCTCCTTCTACCACAGGATCTTTGAAAGGAGAGGCACTTTGAGATACTCCCGGCAAAGCATCATACTCAGCCATAATTCCAATGACAGGATTTCCTGATCCATACTCAGCAACAAAAGCTGTAGGAATTTCAGCAACTCCGGCCTGAACTTTAAATCCGGCATCCGTAAGTGTTTTTTGAAGTAATAAAGAGCTTTGAGTTTCCAAATATCCCAACTCAGGATTAGACCAGATTTGCTTTGCAATTCCTCCGTAGAAATCTGCTTTAGCGTCAAGATTTTTGAGTATGGCCTCTTCCTGGGCAAATGCCAGAAAAGGAATAAAAACAAGAAGGAAGGTGGTGATTCTTTTCATATCAGTGGTATTTAGATGTCAGAAGTTAAACAGACTTCATTTTCTTTGGTAAGCTAGTTCAGAAATTTTGGTTTTTATCGAGTTAATGCCATTTTTGAAAATAAATAGAATCATCTTTTAGGATTATTCTATTGAGCCTTTTTAAATCATTATAAGTTGTTGACCTTTTTACTTTAATATATTTTAGAAATCACGTAACTTTTCCAAGACCTAAACTCACGCATTTATGAAAAAATTCTTTCGCATTATCGCTTACATTTTTGGGGGACTGATCATTTTGATGGTTGGGGCAGTGGCGTATTTACAGTTTGCCTTCCCAAACGTCTCTCCTGCTGAAGAACTCAAAATCGAATACACCCCGGATCGAATCGCTCGCGGGGCCTACCTTGCAAATCATGTCACGGTTTGTATGGATTGCCATTCCACTCGTGATTTCTCTCTTTTTTCAGGGCCTCCGACTCCTGGTACATTGGGTGCAGGGGGAGATCGATTTGATCAAAGTATTGGACTTCCGGGAGTATTTTATGCTAAAAACATCACTCCACATGGTATATCGGACTATAGTGACGGTGAGCTTTATCGAGTGATCACTACGGGAGTCACCAATGATGGCCGGCCCATGTTCCCCTTGATGCCGTATTCGTATTATGGCAAAATGGATCCTGAGGACATCTATTCTATCATTTCGTACATCAGATCTCTTCCTGCTGTCCAAACTGAGATTCCGGATTCGAAAGCTGATTTCCCAGTGAATTTGCTTTTGCGAACTATGCCCGTCAATGCGACTCCTACTCCGAAACCTGACCCTTCCGATCAGGTAGCTTATGGCGCCTATATGATCAATGCCTCCGGATGCGCAGAGTGTCATACTCAAGTAGATCCTCAAGGCACCATCATCAAAGATCAGATATATGCAGGAGGACGAAGTTTCCTTTTTCCTGACGGATCTAAAGTAACCTCTGCTAATTTGACTCAGGATAAAGAAACCGGAATTGGTAGCTGGACAGAAGAAATGTTTGTGAGAAAATTTACTCAATATGCCGATTCCGGATATCAAATACCAAAAATTCCGGCAGGGGAGTTTAATTCAATTATGCCCTGGACAATGTATTCGGGCATGAAAGAGGAAGATCTCAAAGCTATCTATGCTTATCTGAAAACAGTTGAACCGATTCCGAATCAGGTGGTGAAATTCACCCCTGCAGGATCGTCAGAGTAAATATATTTTCTCACAGACCTAAGAAACCTATTCCTCAAATATTCGTTTGTAGAGTAGGTTTTCTTTTTTAAAGATAAAATCCGAACTTCGTGCCGAAATGAAATCGCTTCTATCTGTATTTTTGCTTCTTTTTTTCCTGATGGGCCAGGTAAATCTGACTTGGGCGAAGCATTTTTGCGGTGATAAACTGGTAAGCAGCAAGGTTACTTTAGCAGCAGAAGGGCACGATTGCTGCGAAAGCGAAAAAGGATCCAAAGTTCCAATGGATTGCTGTGAGAATGAAATTTCAACTGTAGACTCAGATGATTTTTTTGGCAAAACTGATTTTCAGGTAAAAATTTCTCCTGAATTTATCCTTGCCTATGCATTTGTTTTTGGTTTTCCTCCCGCGGAAAATCAGTTGGCTGAACAGCCTGAGTTTGAAGTTCCTGATAAGCCAATTCCGGATTTGAACATCCTTCATCAGACTTTTCTGATTTAAGATTTGAATGAGTATCCTCTGTATTCAGAGGAAAGGTTTATCCTTTTAATTCAATTCAAATCAAGATGAAATACTTATTATTTATACCAATTTATGCCATTACAGCGCTTTGGGCTTCAGGTCTGCAGACTGTAACCGGTAAAGTTCAATCCATCAATAAAGAATCCCTGATCGGCGCAACCGTCCAAATTCTCGGAAAAGAACGAGGCGCTGTGACAGATCTCAATGGCTCTTTTGAGCTCTCAGATGTTCTGGCTTCCGACAAATTAGTTTTCTCGTACATCGGATTCAATACCGACACACTTTCTCCGGTTTTTGATCAGGCTATGCTGGTGACTTTGGCTGATGGAGATGAATCTCTCGAGGAAGTAACTGTTCGAGGACGTACCGAATCGGTGGTAGAAGAAGCTCCCTTTCTCAATATTCTGATCACCGAGGCCGAACTTCAGAAAGCTGCTTGTTGCAATCTTTCAGAAAGTTTTGCAACCAACGCCTCAGTGGATGTGTCCTATGCGGATGCAGTCACGGGAACCAAAATGATCCAAATGATGGGTTTGGACGGACGTTACGTCCTGATCAGCCGGGAAGGAATTCCAAATATCCGGGGTCTTAATTCCCGATTGGGACTCACATTCGTTCCGGGAACCTGGATTCAATCGATCGATGTGGGCAAAGGTTCAGGAAGCGTAATCAACGGTTATGAATCCATGACTGGTCAGATCAATGTGGAACTGATGAAGCCTGAATCAATGGACAAATGGTATCTGAATGCATACCTGAATTCCTTTGGCCGATTAGAGTTAAATGCCAATCATGTGATTCCTATTTCTGAGAAATGGAGCAGTGCTGTGCTGTTTCATGTGAGCCAACAAGGAACTGAAATGGACCAGAATGAAGATGGATTTATGGATATGCCAAAAACCCGCCAGGTCAATTTCCTCAATCGTTACAAATACACCGGAGATCGGCTGATGGCTCAAATCGGGGTGAATGTATTTGCATCTCAAAGCGCGGGTGGCCAATTAGGTTTTGGCTATAATGACGACCTCTCCACCAGTGCTGAATATGGCTATGAACTGGACACGCGAAAAGCTGAGCTTTTTGGAAAAATCGGAATGATCTACCCGAGCAAACCAACCCAAAGCTGGGGCTTCCAATATTCACTTTCTTACCAGGATTTCAGCGGCGGAGCCGGAAGAAGACTGTATGAGGGGACCGAAAAAACCGCATACGGAAATTTTATCTACCAAAACATCATCGGGAACAGCTTCCACCAATACAAAACAGGAGCAAGTTTCATGTACGATGCATTTGACGAGAGTTTTGACTCAAATAGCCCAAACGGACTGGATTCCACTTTCATCAGAGCTGAGAAAGTGCCAGGTGTGTTCTTTGAATACAACTACATTCCAAATGAAAACATCACGATTGTAGCCGGAGCAAGAACGGATTTTCATAATCTTTTCGGCACCTACTTCACGCCAAGATTGCATGCTCGCTGGGCTTTTCATCCCAACTGGACCATTCGTGGATCGGTAGGAAAAGGCTATAGAACGCCAAATGCTTTGATGGAAAACAGCATGGTCTGGGTTTCTTCAAGAGAAATCCAATTCCTGGCAGATCTGCAACCTGAAATCAGCTGGAATTCGGGTTTGAGCCTTGCTGCTAACCTGACTTTAAATGAAAAACCGCTCAGTATTGTGGCAGATTATTTCTACACAAACTTTGAAAATCAACTTGTTTATGATCAGGATGTAAGTTCCGACTTGCTTGTGATCAACAATCTCGAAGGAGAATCATTTGCGAAAAGCTTTCAGATAGAAGCAAGCTATCCTTTTTCCGAAAGAGTAAATGTCAAGGCGGCCTATAAGCGATATGACAATCTGATGACAACCAATGGCATCCTTCAGCAAGTTCCTTATCAAAGCCAGGATCGTTTATTCCTGAACACTTCCTATGCAACCAAGTTTGATAAATGGAAAGGGGATATGACGGTGAATTGGTTTGGGCCGATGAGACTTCCTGACACGAGCGACAGCCCTATGGAGTTTCAGTTGAACCCTGAGTCCCCGGATTTCTTTATGGTTAATGCACAGATTTCCAGAGGATTTCGTTGGGGAAGTATCTATCTGGGTGGAGAAAACATCTTAAATTTCAAACAATCAAATCCAATTGTAGATCCTGAAAATCCTTTTGGCTCCAACTTTGACGCTTCCATGACTTGGGGACCAATTGCCGGAAGAATGATTTATACAGGATTCAGGTTAAAAATCTAATAATGATGACTATGAAAAAGCTACTCTTATCACTATTCGTTTTCACTTTGGCATTTGCCGCTCAGGCTCAGGTGAAAAATATTGGAATCCAAACTTCCGCTGTCTGCGAAATGTGCAAGGATCGATTGGAGAAAGACCTGACTTTCGAGAAAGGCGTAAAATCTGTCAATCTGGACCTTGAAACCAAGGTTTTGAACATTGCATACATTGACGGAAAGACAAATCCTGATGTACTCCGAAAGCGAATTACAATGGTTGGATACAACGCGGACAGTCTAAAAAGAAACCCTGCTGCGTACGAAAAACTTGATCCTTGTTGCAAAGACGGGGCTCATGTCGATGACAAACCTGATCAGAAATAAGTCCGGTCTTAATTAATTTTTAAAAATTATAAAGAGGATTCTTCGAAAGAGGAATCCTCTTTTTTGTCTCTGTAACCAATGTCACCAAATCAACCTGGTTCGGCACCTTATTTTTGGGCATAATTTGGATACATACAACCAAACTCAAAACGCTTTCTCAAATGTGTTTTGATTATCCGAAAACCCAAAAAAACCAGCTATGAAATCCTCAAGAAGAAAATTTATAACCCAAATTGGAGCTCTTGGAGCAGGAACGGGATTGGTAAGTTTGACTCCTGTGATGGCAGAAACCACTATCGGGAAGAAAAAAACGAATTCTTCCTCGTTTACAGTTACCATTCTCCAAACCACCGACGTTCATTGCCAGATTCACGCCCATGATGAGTTGTTTTGGGAAAATGAACAAGCTGTTTTCCGCAAAACAGGAGGTTATTCTCACCTTAAGACTTTCCTCGACCGAGAAAGAAGCAAGGCCGACCATAGTTTTTTGATTGACACAGGAGACATGTTTCAGGGCTCAGAGCTTTCCGTGAAAACTACAGGAGAAGCAATGGTTCCGATCCTGAATGCACTTGATTACGATCTTTACCTTCCCGGAAACTGGGAAGTGATTTATTATAAAAAAACTATGCAGCACCTTTTGGGCTCTTTGACTGCCCCTAAGGTTTGTGCCAATATGTACCATGATTTGGGTGAAGGAAAAAAGGGAGAACTCATTTTCCCTCCATATCATATCTGGACTGTCAATGGTGTGAAAATTGGCTTTTTGGGCTATACGGACCATTTGGTACCTATTCGCCAATCTCCAAACTATAGCAAAGGAATCATCTACACAAAGCCGGAAGATAACCTGGCTCATTACGTGGATGTCCTTCGGAATCAGGAAAAATGTGCCTTTGTTGCGATCGTGGCTCACTTGGGACTTTCGCAGCAAATCCATCTTGCAAATATGCCTGCATGCGAAGGAGTCGACTACATCCTGGGAGGAGATACGCACGAGCGAGTGAGAAAACCGATTCAGGCCAAATATGCTAAAGTCGTCGAGCCTGGAGCTTTTGGTTCGTTCGTAGGCAAACTCGAGCTCAAAATTGAAAACGGAAAGGTAGTCAGCGATACCTATGAGATGATGGAAGTGGACGCGAAGAAATATCCTGCTTCCCCGGAAATGGAAAAAATTGTGGCTCAATATGAAGGCCCATATCTGGAAGACATCCAAAAAGTGGTGGGCTACAGCACCATTCCACTTTACAGATATTTCGTGATCGAAAACACCATCGACACCATGATTCTGGATGCTATCAACTGGCAAGTACCGGACGTGGATATTGTTCTTTCAAATGGTTTCAGATTCTGCCCGCCAAGATCTACTCCGGATCAGACCGGAAATATCCCCATCACCAACGGTTTTATATTCGATATGCTTCCTGTTGACTCGCAGATTCGGACCGGAAAAGTAACCGGAAAGCAAATCCATGAATGGCTGGAGCGCGAACTAAACAACGTATTTGCAGCCGATGCTTCCAAGAGATTTGGAGGATGGGTGATCAAATTCAAAGGAATGGAAGTGGAGTTCAATGCTTTTGCAGAAGAAGGCAAGCGAGTGCAAAAAGCTGTTGTGAAAGGTCAGCCACTTGATCCTGAGAAAGTCTATCATATCTGTGCCTGCGAAAGAGACGGCGATCCTGATGATATGCTTTGCAGATTCAGAGGCGTGAAGGAAACTGAAAACACTCCTTACACACTCCACCAAGCAATGAGAAGTTACCTGGAAACTAATTCTCCGGTAACACCAAAACCACCAAAATCAGCAGTTGCATTGGATGCTCCGGCGACTTTGCTTACCCAAGTCACGGGAGTAGATTATCAATTCAAATAAAGTCAGTACCTGATAAACGCGAGAAAGTGTTTATTAATCCCCCGGAAAGCCGGCCTTTTGGTCGGCTTTTTTTTGTTTGCAATAAAAGCGCATTTTGCAATCAATTCTTACCCAATCTATCCAAACCTAAATCGAATGCAACTCACCAGAATCGGGCTTTTCTTGCTCTTCTCGTTTTTCATTTTTTCCTGCGAAAGCACATACGATTCCTCCGGTTGGGACACTTCAAAAGTGCAGATTGCCCGGGATGAATTCGGAGTTCCCCATATTTTCGGAGAGAAAGATGCGGATGTGGCATACGGACTTGCATGGGCTCATTCGGAGGACGATTTTGGAACCATCCAAAAAACTGTCTTGGCTGGAAAAGCCATGGTCGGAAGAGTTTTTGGACAAGAAGGAGCGGCAGTGGATTTCTTCGTTCACCTGCTCGAAACACGAGAAATCGCGGCGGCGAAATATGAATCGAGTTTCTCTCCCGAATTCAAAAAAGTCCTTGAAGGCTATGCTGCCGGACTCAACGATTATGCTTTGGCACATCCGGAAGAAGTATTGCTGGCAGATGCTTTTCCGGTAACTACCAAAGAAATTGCTTCGGCTTACATTCTGTCTTTGGCACAAATGTCCGGTGCAGATCGGGCAGTGCAGCAGATTGTGAGTGGCAAAGTGGATGTGATTTCCGAAGATCAAAACCCAAAAGGATCGAATGCCATTGCCATCCATTCTTCCCGAACTGACTCCGGTGAAAACTTCCTCGCGATCAATTCCCACCAACCGCTCGACGGGCCTGTTGCCTGGTACGAAGCGCATCTTCATTCGGAAGAAGGTTGGAATATGCTGGGCGGACTTTTCCCCGGTGGTGCGATGATTTTTCACGGTGTCAATGAAAATCTTGGCTGGGCGCATACGGTGAATTTTCCTGATTTGCTGGACATCTACCAATTGGAAATCAATCCTGAAAATGAAAATCAATACAAAGTCGATGGAGAATGGCTTGAACTGGAAGAACGCACAGTCTGGCTGAAAGTGAAGCTCTGGGATCTGATTACGATCCCGATTCCAAAGAAAGTCTGGAAAAGTATTTACGGCCCAACGATGGTCACAGATCAGGGAGCTTTTTCCATTCGAATGGGAGCGCTTGAGCGGATCGCAGCACCTGAACAGTGGTGGAGAATGAACAAAGCGAAGAATTATTCAGAGTTCAATGAAGCGATGAGCGTGATGCAATTGACGAGTTTCAATACCGTCTATGCCGATCGTCACGACACGATTTTCTACGTTAGCAATGCCCTTTTGCCCAAGCGGGAAGCTGGCTTTGACTATTCCGAAACTGTGGAGGGAAATACCAAAAAGACGCTTTGGAGTGATTTTTATGCCTTTTCTGAATTGCCGCAATATGTAAATCCAGCGTCCGGCTATCTCTACAATACCAACCATTCCCCTTTCAAAGGAAGTGCCCTGGAAGACAATCTGAACCCGGATCTTTTTGCAAAAGAGAATGATTACCAAAATCGGGACAATAACCGCTCACTTCGATTTAGAGAGCTCATGCCTGACACCGGCAGAATCAGCTACGAGCAGTTCAAGCTGATCAAATACGATGGGAAATTACCATCCCAACTTGCCTTTCGCACGAATATGGAGGCATTATTTAATCTCAATCCCGATAGCCATCCGGAGATTGCAAAGCAAATCGAAACGCTGAAATCCTGGGACAAAACCTCGGGAATCGAAAGTGAAGGAGCAGCAATTTTTGCATTCCAATATTATTATTGGTGGGATGAGTTTTCGAAGACAGACCGGGATTTCAATACAAGCTTGACTGAAGCAGAAGCCGTACATGGATTACGAGCTGCGAAAACTCACTTCGAAACTCATTTCGGAAAAGAGATCGTGACATTGGGTGAATATCAGAAGTTGGTCAGGGGTGAAAAAGCGCTCCCTCTTCCCGGAATCGACGATGTGATCACCGCAATGAGGTCACTTCCTTGGGAAAATGGGATCCGAAAAGGGACTCAGGGAGAATCATATATCATGATGGTCAGATTTGGTGATGGACTCCCTAAAATCGAAACCATCAATGTCTACGGATCAAGCAATAAGCCTGAAAGCCCGCATTACGATGATCAGATGGAGCTTTTTCTTCAGCAGAAATTGAAACCGATGACCTTGGATAAAGCGGAAGTTTTGAAAAATGCGAAGCGGGTTTATAGTCCGGGAGATACCCATTAAAATTAGCAAAGCGGAAATACTTTAATTAAATTTAATTCTATGAAAATCACGCTTGATATTCCTTCCGACAAGGTTTCCTTCTTCCTTGAATTAATAGAAAACCTCAATTTTTCTACTGTTGATGTTGAGAATCAATCAATCCCCGAATGGCAAAAAGATGAAGCCAAAAAAAGGATTTATGCCATAAAAAATGGTGAGATGAAAATTGAAATGTGGGAAGATGTGAAAGAGGAAATCTTTAAAAAGAAATGAAGTTTGAAATCTCCATTTCTGAAGCTGCCAAATTCGAATTAAGAGAAGCATTCCTTTGGTATGAAGACCAATTGATGAATTTGGGAGATAAGTTTCAGGAAGAAATCTTTTCAGGCTTTGAATCGATAAAATCAAACCCAAACAAGTTTCAGACTCGCTACGAAAACGTTCGGGTTTATTTTTTAAGAAAATTTCCTTTTGGAATTCATTATACTCAATCAGAAAATTTAATCATAATCATAGGCATTTTCCATACCTCACAAAACCCAGAAAAATGGCGTAAACCCGGATTATGAAAGTTTAAATTGGTTTTATCGATGAAATCATCCATTTCATAAACTTTTTTTGATTCAATTTTACCCTTCCCAATTCCCATTCCTCCAGATTTCTGGGTAGTTTAGCTCTTAGAATTAACGCTGCTAAATTTGCCCCTCACGGCCATTGATTCTTTCTCCATGCTGACAATAACACCCGCTTTACGCAAAAGTCCAATCCTGATTTTGGCTTTGGCAATGTTCCAGATCTCTTGTGCAACCAGCCAAGCGACTTTCCGGATATTCGAAAAACCAATCACCTGGAATGAGGAAAGGGAAGAACTTTCTCTGAAATATCTGAAAGACCGACACGGCCTGGAGAAAGAAACCGCCAGTATTGACCCTCGCATGGTGGTCGTTCACTGGACTGCTATCAATTCGATTGAGGTGACTTTTGATGTTTTCAATCCGGCAACGCTCGGTGGCAGAGAAGACCTGACCGGAGCAAGCAATCTGAATGTCTCCAGTCAGTTCCTCATCGATCGGGATGGTACAATTTTCCGACTTTTACCCGATACCACTTTTGCTCGGCACGTTATTGGCTTGAATTATCTTGCGATAGGAATTGAGAATGTCGGAGGATCAGATTCACCTTTGACCAAGGAGCAACTTAAGGCGAACGAAAAACTCATTCGCTATCTCAAAAGAAAGTATCCAATTGAGTACGTGATCGGGCATCATGAGTACCAAAACTTCCAGACAACTGACCTTTGGAAAGAAACAGATCCCGATTATCGAACTGTAAAATCTGATCCCGGAGATGCATTTATGCAAAAACTTCGAAAAAATCTGACTGACCTGAACCTGAAACCAGTCCCAAAACTTTGAATTGCCAATTGACTACCTATGTCATCCTTCACTAAATACCTTTTCCTTTTTCTGATTTCCGGCTTGTTGCTGGGAGCTTGTAAGACTCAAAAACCTTCCGGCACCGGCTCAAAAACCACCCCTCCGGCAACTTCAAAACCTACCCCAAACACATCCAACCTTCCAGTCAAAACCATTCCATTAGCTTCTGTATCCTTAAAACCGTTGAGTTATCAGCTACCTGAAATGCCAAGGGAATTTCGTGCCGTTTGGATCGCAACTGTTGCAAATATTGATTGGCCGGTATCCCCGACAGATCCGTATGTGAAGCAAAAGAGAGATTTCATCGCTTTGCTTGATTATTACAAAGAGATGAATTTCAACGCAGTCATTGTTCAGGTTCGCACGGCGGGCGATGCTTTTTACCCGAGTAATTTTGCCCCCTGGTCCAAATACCTGACAGGAAAAGAAGGGAAAGCGCCTGATACAAATGAGAATCCGCTTACCTGGATGATCCAGGAATCACACGCCAGAGGACTTGAATTTCACGCCTGGCTGAATCCATATCGGGCGACTTTTGACATGAAAACCGAGTTACTAAGCCCAAATCATGACTTCAATCAGCACCGGGACTGGATGCTGAAATACGGAACAAAGTATTATTACAACCCCGGACTTCCGCAGGTAAAAGCTCATCTGACCGCTGTAATAAAGGAAATTGTAGATAATTACGACATCGATGCAATCCACTTTGATGATTACTTTTATCCCTACAGAATAGCCAAAGAGACTTTCCCTGATAAAAAAACATACGATCAATACAAAAAGCCGGGCCAAACTCAGGATGACTGGAGAAGGGAAAATGTAAACGATCTCATCCAATCCGTACATGCGACAATCAAGACATCCAAGCCTTGGGTGCAATTCGGAATTTCTCCTTTTGGCGTTTGGAGAAACCAAGCCATGGATCCGAAGGGCTCCCCTACCCGAGCAGGCCAAACCAACTACGATGATCTTTTCGCCGACCCGATGACCTGGATGAAAAATGGGTGGATCGACTACCTCATTCCGCAGGTTTATTGGAGTATGGAGCATCCTTTGGCTTCGTACAGAAAGCTAAACGACTGGTGGTCCGATAATCACCATGGCACCAACATTTATGTCGGAAACGGGCCCTATAAAATCCGGGAAGATTCAGATGCGGCATGGAAAATCCCAAGCGAAATCAATGCACAGGTTTCCTATACCCGAACCTTACCTACGATTCAGGGCAATGCCTTTTTCTCTGCGAAATCCCTTTATTCCAAAAATCAGGACGTAGCTTCCCTCCTGAAAAAAGAACTTTACGACAAGCCCACTTTGCCTCCGGCTTTCGAACCTAAATCTCCATCGATTATCGATATTCCGGTCGTTTTCAGCGTTGAAACCACCACCGCACTCACGAAAATCAGCCTGGAAAAACCCCTTGATCCTGCCATTCGATACGGTATGGTGCAGGGTGCTAATGAGCTCAATCTTCTCCATGACGCAGTAATCCATCCGGTTTGGGTAGGAGGAAGTCGTGCCAGATCACTTGAAGTAACCAGTCTGAATACCGAATATCTTGCCATTCGCTGGATTGATCATTTTGGACGAATCGTCCAAACACAGGTTTACCAAATCCCAAAATCTGCCCGTCCATGAGAGACATGCTCGTTCGCCTGATCGGCCTTCCTGATGTATCTGAAATTGAAAAAACCCTTTTTACGAAGGAGAAAATCGTCTTTCGAAGAGCCATCGCTCCGGAAAAACATTTGGTGAGCGATTGGGTGATGGAGCAATTTGGGGCGTATTGGAAATCTGAAGTTGAAGTGGCATTCTCACGACAGCCTGTTTCATGCTGGCTTGCGCAAAGGGGAAATGATATTTTAGGCTTTGCTTGCTACGAGTCCACCGCACGCAATTTCTTTGGCCCAACCGGGACATTGGAATCTGAGCGAGGGAAAGGAATCGGCAAAACACTTCTCGTAAAATCTCTTGAATCCCTTCGGGAAATGGGATATGCATACGCAATTATCGGAGGAGTCGGCCCGGCAGAATTTTATCAAAAATCCGTTGATGCCCGGATCATTGAAGGCTCTGAAACAAGCATTTACGAGCACCTGATCCGTAAAAAATGACTCAAACCACCCAAAAAAACCCTTGGTATTGGGTTCCTTCCCTCTACCTCACCGAAGGTATTCCTTACGTCATCATTATCTCAGTTTCAGTCATCATGTACAAAAAGCTCGGAGTTTCCAATTCCGACATTGGTTTGTACACCAGTTTCCTCTACCTGCCCTGGGTGATCAAGCCTATATGGAGCCCGATAGTGGATCTCTTTGGCACCAAACGAAAGTGGTTCCTCAGTATGCAACTAATCCTGGCTTTGGTCTTTCTCGGAGCAGGTTTGGTGACACCTTCCAATCAATTTTTCATCCTGACACTGGCCTTTTTCTGGATGGGAGCTTTTGCTTCTGCCACCAATGATATTGCTTCCGATGGAATGTATCTGATCGCGCTGAAACCCGACAAGCAAAGCTTTTTTGTGGGTTTGCGGGGCACTTTCTACCGGATCGGATTCATCACCGGACAAGGTTTGATAGTGATAATTGCAGGTTCGCTGGAGACTTCGCTTGGCGACACCACAAAGGCATGGTCTTACACGATGATTGTCGTGGCCGGATTGATGCTGATTTTGACTGCAGTCAATTATTTCACTACTCCGATTGTCGAAGAAAAAACTGCAAAAGAGAAAGAAGAAGCAAGTTTCGGGGCTGTTTTCAAGACTTATTTCACCAAGAAAAATATCGCACTTTCCCTGGGCTTCGTCTTACTTTACAGACTTGGGGAATCTCAATTAGTAAAAATGGCCTCTCCATTCTTTTTAGATGAAATGGTAGAAGGAGGTTTGGGAATGAGTACCTCCGAAGTTGGATTTATTTACGGCACACTTGGTGTAATTGCTTTGCTGGTCGGCGGAATATTGGGAGGAATTGCTATTTCCAGACATGGACTCGGAAAGTGTATGTTGCCCATGGCTTTTGCCATCAACTTGCCAAATATCCTGTACATCATACTTGCGTACTACCAACCTGAAAATCTATTTTTCTCAGCATCAGTAGTTGTCATCGAGCAGTTTGGATATGGATTCGGATTTGCCGCTTACATGGTTTTCCTGATTTACCTGGCAGAAGGAGTTTTCAAAACTTCCCACTATGCCATCACAACAGGGTTTATGGCCATGGGAATGATGTTGCCGGGAATGTTATCTGGATACATGCAGGAATGGCTTGGCTACACCGGATTCTTCGTCTGGGTGGTAATCGCAACTATTCCGGCCTTTATCATGGCTGCGAGTGTTAAGTATCCCAAGGAATTTGGGAAGAAGCAGGAAGAAGAAAAATAAGAAGTTGGATGTCTTTATTCTCAATCAAATTGAAAAAACTATGATTTAGGAATAGTCGGAAAATCCAAACCCGAATTCAAATACAACCTTTAGAGTTCCTTGAACTTTACAATCTTTCAAACTCAGCTTTCCAATCTTTCAATTTTGAAATTTTCCAATTTTCAAATGAACAAATCCCAAAAAATAGCCCAAATATTCTTTCCGGCTGCATTCATCCATGACTCGGAAGAAAACTATCAGGCTTTGGAAAACCTGATCAGGGAGGATAATATCGGCGGTTTGACTTTTTTCCATAGCCGTATTTCTGCTGCTGCCAATTTTGAAAAGCGAGCCGAAGTTTTGGATGTAAGCGGGACTTTCGAAAAGTTAATCCACCTGATCAACCGCTACCAGAAAGCGGCAAAATCCCCTCTCATCATCAGCATCGACGGGGAATATGGGCTTGCCATGCGGGTGGAAAAAACTCCCCAATATCCATTCGCCATCACACTGGGGGCATTGAATGAAAACGCCGAGGAACTTGTGGAAGAGGTTGGATATCGAATGGGCCTGGACATGAAAAGGTCCGGAATCCATCTGAATCTTGCTCCCTGCGCTGATGTAAATACCAATCCGGATAACCCGGTAATCGGTTATCGATCTTTTGGTTCGGATACACAAAAGGTGGCCAAACTCTCGCTCGCAGCTTACCAAGGCATGAAAAAAGCGGGAATCGGAGCTTGCCTAAAGCATTTTCCAGGACATGGCGACACTCATGTAGATTCTCATCTAGGTTTGCCGGTTCTGTACAAAACAAAAGCCCAACTTCAGGCCGAAGAACTCTTTCCTTTTCAACATGGAATCGATAATGGTGTGGAAATGATTATGGTCGGGCATTTGGCTGTCCCGGCTTTAACCGGAGGAAAGGAAATCGCTGCCAGCATAAGCCGGGAACTTATTACTGATTTATTGAAAGGCGAGATGGGATTCAAAGGATTGGTCATCTCCGACGCTCTCAACATGAAAGCGGTCGCCAAAAATTTCCCCGAACCAGGGCAATTGGAATGGGAGGCATTCCATGCAGGAAATGACATCTTATGCTTTTCGGATCATGTGAAGGAAGGAATCGAATTAATCAGCGAAAAAGCCACCGAGGAAGAAGTAAATCTGGCTTACGAAAAGATCCAAAACCTAAAACAAAAGTTGAGAGTATTCGATTTTAAGCCTTTTGATGTTCCGGCTTTCGATTGGAAAAGTCATTCCGCTTTCCAAAGCAAACTTGCCGAAAAATATATCAGTACGCTTCGAGGGAAAATTGATACTACAGAAATAAAAACTTTTTCCAACTCTGGAAAGTTAGCCCATCGCATCTTTTTCGCAAGAGAGGCGACAGTTTTCGAAAAGAAACTAAATGAAAGTTTAGAGCAGGATTTAACTTCAATTCCGTTGGATCAGACAGAAAAAGTATTGATCTCGGTGTTTGTGCCATCCCACAAACCTTTGAATCAATTCGGAATGGAAGAGTCAACCCTTGCAGAAATACATCAATTGGCAAAAACCAAAAAATGCATTCTATTCCATTTTGGGAATCCTTTGGCATTAAAGTATTTGGGGAAACCGGAGGATTTCGAAGCAGTTGTTTGTTGTTATCAGGGATTTGAGGAAGTGCAGGAACTTGCAGTAAAATTGAATATTAAAGAGTGAAGAATTTAGTTTTAAATTAATAATTAAGTACAGAGAAAATTATTTTACCCCCGTTACCATTAAGAATGTATTTGAATTCCTTTAACTATTTCAGAGCAATTGCCATTATATTTATTGTTGCAAGCCATTGTTTCTTCCTTTCCGATTACGTTTTCACTTCTGATTTTGGAATTGTAATTAATAATATAACAGGAGGAGGAACTTCCTTCTTTGTTTTTATTTCCGGCTTTTTATTTCATCATGTTTTTTATAAAAAATTCGATTTTTCAATCTTTATGAAAAACAAAGTAAAATTTGTTTTGTCACCTTACCTCATTATGTCATTCCTCCCTGTGATGTATTATGTCTTTTTAGATGATAATGTTTGGAAGTACTTTTTGCCTAAAGGAGAGAGCACATTAGACCTCTACATCGTTCCATTCTTAAAATATTATTTTACAGGATTCAGAATTGTAGCCTATTGGTATATTCCATTTGCGATGATCATTTTTTTAATGTCACCCATATTTGTTTCGTTTATAAGACTCAATTTAAAATTTCAATTATTGATTATTTTTCCCCTTTTGATAATTTCAACTCTGATTCACAGACCTGTAGAAGATTCAGGATATGCAGTTGTTCAATCGGCAGCCTATTTCCTCCCTATTTATTTGATAGGAATGATTTCATCTCAACAGAAGACTTTTATCTATGCTAATCTAAAAGGGAAAGAAATATATTTATTAACAGCCGGAATACTATTAGCGACTATCCCTTTGTTTTTTGGTCAGGTTGGCTTGCTGAGAAAACCCCCTTTTTTATTTAGAGGATTTGATCTGATGATTATCCAGAAAATTGTATTTTGCTTTTTATTTATGATATGGTTTAGTCGATTTGAAAACAATAAAAACAAATTCATAAATTTAATTGCCGCAAATAGCTTCGGTATATTTTTCATACATCCACTTTTACTATTGGTGTTTGCAAAAATTAAAAATATACTGGACTTCACTTTCCCATTGAATGTTTACTTTATTTATATCATTGTTTCAATAATAATATTTAGTCTTTCTTTAGGTATTACTCTTTTGATAAAAAGAGTTTTTCCAGTCCACAGCAGATACATTGTTGGGAGTTAAAACTATTAAGAATAAGCTTATAATTATGAAAAATTAATCCCTTCCATTTCTGGAAGTAATAAAAGTTGAAACATTGCAGGAATTGGCGGTGAAAAGCCTCAAATGACTTGGACCACTTGAAGTATTGAGTACATTTTTTTACCTTATACCTCATCTACATTTTTCAGCTTCTTATGAAAAAAAGATATAAAACACCGGGAGTTTATATTGAGGAAATAAACATTTTTCCTTCATCCATTATTGCGGCTGAATCTGCAGTTCCAGCTTTCATTGGCTACACGGAAAAGGCAGAAAAATCCGGAAAATCCCTCCTTAATATTCCAACTCGTATCAATTCCCTTTTGGAGTTCATCGAACTTTTTGGCGGCTTCTACAATCCAAAATTCATTTTAAAAGAGGCCCAATCCGGGGATCCGGAAGCTTTTCCATTCAATGGACAGATGAAAAAACTAGAATTACAGGAAGCCCAATTGTCCTTTCTATATTCGGGGATTTGCCTGTTTTTCCAAAATGGAGGTCAAAGTTGCTTCATCGTTTCAGTCGGAACCTACTGGGGAAAAGACCAAATCGTCATCCAAAAAGATGCATTGACAACAGGTCTGGACTTGCTGGAGAAAGAACCCAAAATTACCTTGGTCATTATTCCTGACTCTTTGGCGTTGGGCGGGGATTCCTTTTATGTATTCAGGGCTATGCTGAGTCATTGCGCTAAAATGCAAAACCGATTTGCAATTTTGGATGTTCCGAACGGTTTCAATGCTTTGAGTCCAAGTATGGACCCGATTCTAAACTTTCGTGAAAAAATCGGAACAGAAAACCTAAGCTATGGAGCAGCCTACTATCCCTGGCTTCATACCAATATCCTGAGTTCAGAAAACGCCAGTTTCAAAAATCTGGACTCTAATATTTCTCTGAAATCGATTCTTCCTGAACCGTCAGCTCTTTCACTCCTGGAGTCCACTCCCAAGCCTTCCGATAAGATTTTACATCAAAGCCTGGTAACAATAAGCCCGACATATGCACTGCTCATGAGTAAAATGCTGGAAAAATTGAATCTCCTCCCTCCTGCTTCTGCTTTAGCCGGAATCTACCAATCAATTGATATGATCAGGGGCGTTTGGAAAGCTCCCGCCAATGTGGCATTAAATGGAGTAATCCAACCCGCAATAAAAATAACCCAAACGGATCAGGAAAATCTGAATATAGACGCAACCACCGGAAAATCTATCAACGCCATACGAACTTTCATTGGCATGGGAACCTTAGTATGGGGAGCCAGAACGCTGGCTGGAAATAATCTGGATTGGAGATATATATCGGTCAAGCGTACCGCTTTGATGATCCAGGACTCGATCGGATTAGCGCTGAAAGCTTTTGTATTTGAACCCAACGACGCTAATACATGGATCACAGTAAAGTCAATGGTTGAAAATTTTCTAATGGACCTTTGGAAAAATGGAGCCTTGATGGGCAATAAACCCGATCAGGCTTTCAGTGTCAAAATTGGCCTCGGTGAAACAATAACTTCTCAGGACATTTTGGAGAAAAGGATGATAATGACCGTATTATTAGCTTTGGTTCGGCCGGCTGAGTTTATTGTGATTTCCTTTAGCCAAAAGATGGAAAGTTAAAAAATCCCGGGTCTTTCGACTCGGGATTTTTTGATTGTCCTTAATGCATGAATTCAGATTACTTCACTACTCCAAATTTATATTCAATATTATGAGTGTATTTCTCGCCCGGATTGAGGATAGGAGAAGGAAAATTAGGCTTGTTGATACCATCCGGCCAAACTTGGGATTCGAGGCAAAAGCCCCAATGTTGCTGGTAAGTTTTTCCTTCAGCTCCCGGGAAATCCTTGATGAAATTGGCAGTATAAAACTGAACTCCAGGAGCATCTGAAGTCATTTCTAAAGATCTTCCACTTGCAGGATGTTTCACATAAACGATCTTTTTCATTTCAGGTGATTTCTCCCTTTTGGTCACAAAATTGTGATCAAAACCTCCACCATTGGCTGCAATCTGATCTCCGAGAATTTTTGGAGTTCTGAAATCGAAAGGAGTTCCGGTCACATCTTTCACTTCTCCTGTTGGAATCAGCTCATCATCCACAGGCGTGTAGGCATCAGCCCAGAACTGAAACTCATGATCCAACACATCACGCTTGATTCCTCCTAAGTTGAAATAGGTATGATTAGTCAGGTTGACGATGGTCTTTTTGTCTGTGGTGGCTTCGAATTTGATACGAATCACATTGTCAGTGGTAAGCTCCATCCAAAGCGTAGTGGTTAGGTTTCCGGGATAGCCTTCTTCCCCGTCTGCGCTCAGATAAGTCATTTTTACCCCAAGAGTTGAGTCATTAGTATATTCTTCACTTTTCCAGACTTTCTTATTGAAACCTTCAACTCCGCCATGCAGGTGATTGTCACCATTTGTTTTCGCAAGTTCATAGGTAGTACCATCAAGGGTGAATTTAGCATTGGAGATTCGGTTGGCAACCCTTCCTGCCGTAGCACCAAAGAAAGGATTTTCACCTTTGAAAAACTCAGGAATACTGTCCAATGTCAAAGCTATATTTTCCATGTTCCCGGCTTTGTCCGGAACAACAATCTTGGAGATCAACCCTCCATAATTGGACATTTCGACCTGCATAGTGCCGTTGTCGAGTGTGTATTTGAAAACTTCTGCTTCGCCGATTTGGGCAACTTTTTCAACTTTAATCATGAGTTTGATTTCTTCTTTAACAGGTTCTTGTTTTGGTTTTTCATTGCAGGAAAAGGCTAATAACACTGATGCTAGTGCTAATCCTGCTTGTTGGATTTTTTTCATGGCTGGTGGTTTTGGGTTGTATTATTATTTCTTCTTCGGACTTTTCCAGTTTTCATAGCTCTTTATCTCCTGTCTCTAATCTCTTTATCTCTAATTTCTTTATCCCTCGTCTCTACTTTCTCAAATGGTTATGCTCTATTCGATCCAGCTCTTTCTGAAGCTCAGCCCTCTGGATCATCTTGCCCTGAATCATGACGGCGATTGGTTTTTGCATGGTTGTCAGATCTTCAAGCGGATTCTTTTCTACCAGAACAAAGTCAGCTGCCATTCCTTTCTTAATCATTCCCCACTCCTCCTCCATTCCCATGTATTCGGCCGTATTTACAGATCCTGTTTTCAAAATCTCATAATTTGACATTCCCGCCTCAGACATCAACGCAATCTCATGATGGATGGAAAAACCGGGAACATTGAAAACCTGAGGAGAATCCGATGCCATGATCATAGGTACGCCTGACTGATGAAGTGTAAGGAAGAGTTTTCTGCGAAATTCAAGATAAGGAGCCACATTTTCTTTGCTTAAAACACCTGTCGCCTCTAGTTGCTTTTTGGTATTCACCCATTGCTGAATCAACAGACCCGGAAGGTATTTCATCTCGGGAGCCTTGCGGAATTCATCCGCAGGAATGTAACCGAAATAGCGGTCAAAAAGGGTTAGGGTAGGCGCCATCCAGGGACCTTTCTCCAAAGTCAAATCAATCAATGCCGGAAGTTTGCTCATGTCAACCTGACTTACCAACTTGAGATTGAATGGTCCGGAAGTAGTCGGATCAATCACCAGATCATCAGGTAGTAATGCCTCAAGAAATCCATCCATATGCTCCACGGATTTGAAACCGCTCTCCAGACTGTTTTCCAAACCAACTGCCAATGGAACATGCCCTCCAAAAGGAATTCCTTCTGCTTTTGCAGTTTTTGAAATTGCCCACATCTCATCCAGCTCCACTCCGGGGTGAATTTTCAAATGATCATATCCATCCTTTTTTTGGTCTTTGACCATTTGCGAAGCTTGCTCGGGACTCGTAACTGAAGTCGCATTAAAAGAAGGTCCTGAAATAAAAACTCGTGGACCGGCAGCTTGTCCGGAATTCACCCGATCTCTCAGCGCAATATGCGTTGGATGTCCGAGCATACTTCGAATTCGGAGTACCCCATTTGCCAAATACAACCACATGGATTCTTCCTGAAGTTGGGTACTGCCATCTGCTGCTACCGGCAAGTGCGCATGAAACTCCGCCAAGCCGGGGAAAACATAAGCTCCTTTTGCGTCAGATATCGCTTTTCCTGAGAATTTAGAAGCAGCCTGATCCATCGGAACGATGTCGGTGATTATTCCATCCCGAACATGAATAGCTTGGTTTTTCATCACCTGATCATTCTCCATGGAGATGATATGGACGTTGGAAAGGATCATTTCCTGAGTGAATCCGGGGATTGCCGAAATCATCAGAAATAGAATGAGTAAGGTTAAATGTCTCTTTTTCATAATGGGGTATTTTGAAAATTGTGTTCTTTCTGAATTAGTGGCGCATGACATAATAATGAGATTTCTCACTCCGCTTGAAATGACGTATTCCATAAGGTATGGTGAGCCTGACCTGACGGATCATCTTTTCTTTGATAAGTATGAGCTCCAAAATAGTCACGCTGCGCCTGAATGACCGATGCACTTGACTCAGCTGTGATCCGACCAAGGAGGTAATTGATTCCTGCGCTCATTACCGGAAGTGCAAATCCATGGGTCAATCCCAATCCGACTAAAGCGGCCAAATCACCTCTTTTTTGAATCACTTGCTCTTTCACTCCGGCTATTTCGAAGAAGGATTGATCATCCGAATAGTTTGCAGAAATTCTTTCCATCAAACCTGACCGAATGATACAGCCATTCGTCCAGATGCGGGCGATTTCACTAAAATTCAATTCCCAACCCTGAGCATCTGAGACGGTTTTCATTAGCCGGAAACCAACTTCGTGATTTATAATTCTTGCCAGACTGTAGGCAGATTTGATCTTTGGTAACCAGGCCTCCACGCTTTCATTTACCAGGGCAAATTCATGCTGGAAGGTTTTAGAAAGAGCAACTCTCATCGCTTTTTCACCGGAAACTCCTCGGGCATTGACAGCTTCTGCAAGCGGACTGTATGGAATCCCATATTCCAATGCGGTATTAAGAGACCACGCTCCGGTTCCTTTTTGTCCGGCCTGATCAAGAATTTTATCCAGCAGCAATTCTCCGTTTTCTTTGAATAGCAGCAAATCCGCAGTGATCTCAAGCAGGAAGCTTTTCTGATCGTCCTTTCCCCAATCGGATAAGATCCCGGAAACCTGCTCGGCAGTACATCCAAACCCGAATCTCAGAAAATGAACCAGTTCAGCCAACACTTGCATCTCTCCATACTCGATGCTATTGTGCACCATTTTGATGAAATGACCAGAACCCCCCGGACCCACATAAGTCACACAAGGTTTTCCGTTTTGATCTTTGGCAGAAATGCGTCCGAGAAAATCTTCCACGAGCGCATATCCTTCCGGGTCTCCGCCCGGCATTATTGAAGGTCCCTTTCTCGCCCCTTTCTCTCCTCCGGAAACTCCCATCGGAAGGAAATGCAAGCCGGCTTCTTTCATCCGTGAAACTCGTCTTTCGGAATCTTTGTAAAATGAATTCCCTCCGTCAATCACCAAATCTCCTGGTTCGAGCAAAGGAATCAAAGTATCTAATTGTGCATCAATCGCGGCACCCGCGGGAATCATTAGCAAGATTTTGCGGGGAACCTGGAGTGATTCGATGTAATTTTCGATATCCTCGAAAGCTCTCAGATTGGCAAAATCAAGATTGTCCTCCATCACTTTTTGAGCAACAGCCTCTTCTTTTCCCGCTACATATCGATTGTAAAGAGAAACGGGAACGCCTTTTTCAGCCAGATTTAACGCCAGACTTTTTCCCATCACACCCATCCCCATGACCCCAATTGCCATTTTCATCGGATTTCGAATGAGATATTCTAAGGCAATTTCCAGCATTTCTTCAGGAGTCTGATCGATGCTAAGTTTCAATCCATAATCCGGTTCCTCCCAAGTCGCAAATTGCGAGTCAAGCATACCGGCTTTCATGTAATGATTTTTGCGGGCCAGCATTCTGTTCCAAATAAGGTCTCGCTCGCCCTTGAGATGTATCCAGCGAAGATTTTCACTTACATTCAGTTTTTGTCGATAAGCTTCTTTCAATCCTGAACAAGCCAAAACTGCTCCTCCGGTCCTTTCGGAATCTGTAAGTTTATCTGCCAAAGTCTGAAGCCAGGGCACACGATCAAGATCGTCCAAAGGATGACCCTGGCTCATTTTATCAATGTTTTCGGCTGGATGGAAATGATCTCCATCAAAAAAAGGAAGGTGTAATTTTTCGGCTAAAAGGTTTCCAATAGTGGTTTTTCCTGTGCCTGAAACACCGGTTACAATTACTAGCATGCTGAAAGTTAAGGAAAAATTTCAGCAGGTAGATTTGGGAGTTTTACAAAAGGAAAATTGAATTTTTGAGTCAACAGGAGTCCTGGAGAAGAAAGAATTTTTCTTTTTTCCATCTCTTCTAAATTTTGAGCAAACCAAACCAGCCCGAAAATCCTTAATTTCCTTTTCTAAAATGATGGACCCAACCTCACCTCATATTTCTGATCAATTTTACTCCAAGCGGGTAAAGGACCTCCATGTTCGGCATTTGAGGATAGCATCTCCGGAAACCCCGGTTTTTGAATGCGCCAAACGCATGGCTCGGGAACAGGTAAGTTGTCTGTTCATTGGTCTGTCCGATCAGGAGATTTTGGGCTATATCACAGATATCACGCTTCGCGACCGATTGCTTGCCCGACAGCTTTCCCCTCAAATCCCGGTTTCTGAAATCATGGAATTTGACATGGTTTCAATTCATCCGGAAGCATTTTTGGTGGAAGCATTGTTGCTAATGTTCCGAACCAAATCAAGATACCTTCTGGTGAAAAATCAGGCAGGATACCTGGGATGGATCAGCAGGACCAAGATCCTGACCGAGCAAAGTCAGGGGCCGTTCATGTTTATCCAGTCGGTAAAAGAAGCCCGTCAATTTCCGGAATTGAAAGATAAATGGACCCGAATGCCGGAGATTATTCATCTTCTGATCAGCCGCGGGATGAAAGCGGGAATTGTCAACCAAATTATCACCACCGTAGCCGACACGATTACCCAACGAGTGATCGAGCGGGTTTTCAAGGATATCGGTCCAGCTCCTGCGAAATTTGTCTTCTTCGTAATGGGCAGTGAAGGCCGCGGCGAACTCACTCTGAAAACCGATCAGGACAACGCCATCATCTACGAAGACAAGGCAAATGAGCATCGTGAGGCTGTAAGGGAATATTTTCTGGACTTTGCGACCCGTGTTTCTACTGCTTTAAATGATATCGGGATTGTCTTTTGCGAGGGAGAATTAATGGCGATGAATCCAAAGTGGACGCACTCCCTCTCTCACTGGAAGCGGAATTATGAAACCTGGATTCAGCATGCCTCGCAGGAAACCGTAATGAATTATGCTACCTTTTTCGACTGCAGGGCCATTTATGGGGAAACGAATTTACTGGACGAGTTGAAGGAGTTTATGGATCTCCAGTTGCTATCCGCCCCAGAGCGATTTTATGTCAACCTGGGCCATAACGCTCTTCAATACGAACCTCCACTAACTTTTTTCAGGAAAATACGAACCGAAAAAATCGATGGTGAGAAGCACATCAACCTCAAACAAACAATGCGGACCATCGTGGATTTGGCTCGTGTTTATGCATTGAAATACCGCATTTTTGAAACAAATACACAGCGTAGAATCTTTTCACTCGCTGACAAAGGGATTTTTTCCACCAAAGAGGCACAAGAACTTACTCAGGCTTTTGATTATCTGATGGCACTCCGATTGGAGAATCAGGCTCAATTAATCCTGGAGAAAGGAAAAAAGCCAAAAAATTTCCTGCCCATCGGCCAGCTTACCAAAGTTCAATCTGTGACTTTAATAGAGATTTTTAAAGTGATCCAGGATTTCCAGGCCAGGATAAAAATCGCCTTCACCAGAAGTTTGTAATCAATTGAATTGAAATAACAAGGTTTGATTTACTCCCAAAACCAGGTTGGTTCGATTAGCCGATTAATTCAAATCTACTCATTAATTCTCTCCCGGCAGGTAAATGCATTTAACTTATAAAAAAAGAAATAGGCTTAATACTTTTATGAATTTTTTATAAAAGTTCACAATAATCAAAAACTTTTTTTAAATTTGTCTTGAAGAAGGACTACTCATAAAGTCTTCATAATTCAGAATTATATTTCGAATTATCAGAAGCCATTTCTTTTAAAGAGCAAAAGAAATAGATTGAATAAGTAAGATTCTTTGAGACTTAACCGATTGATAATTTATCCCAACAAAACCTAACCTGTCCCACGGTATGTTAAGCAAGTATCCACTTTCAGAAGTAGAAAAAAGTTTCCTGAAGGAGTCCGGGGTTGAAAAAATCAGCACCTTGATCCCTTATCTTTTGGTTGACAATTTTCCCAAGCTAGGGCTGCTCACAGCATGCCGATTTTTAGAATGGGCAGCTGCAAATCCGCAAGGCGTCATCAGTTTGCCAACCGGAAAAACTCCTGAGTTTTTCATCAAATGGACTCAATACCTGCTGGAAAACTGGGATAGCAAAAAAGGCAAGGAAGTACGTGAGAAATATGGACTTGGGGACACAAAAAAGCCTGTTTTAAAAGATCTGACCTTTGTGCAGATTGATGAATTCTACCCGATTTCCTCCAAGCAGCAAAATAGCTTTTACGATTACGTCAATAAATTTTACATTCAAGGGTTTGGGCTTTCCAAGGAAAAAGCCATTCTCATCAATTCCGATGACATTCCTTTAGCTTATGGTCTTCATTTCAGCCAGGTTTTCCCTGATCTCAAGGTTGATTTAAGCTTGAGGTTCAGAGATCCTAAGACAGAGCTTGAGAAAATCCAGCAGCAATCGATCTATATGATAGACCAATGGTGCGGCGAGTATGAGCAAAGAATCAGAGACGCAGGCGGTATTGGTTTCTTCTTGGGGGGTATCGGTCCGGATGGTCACATCGCTTTCAACACCCGAGGATCACATATTTTTTCTGTTACCCGATTGACGGAAACCAACTTTGAAACTCAGGCGGTAGCGGCCGGTGATTTGGGTGGAATTGAAATTTCTTCAAACAGATTGGTAATCACCATCGGCTTGGATACCATCGTTTACAATCCTGAAGCTGTCGGAATCATTATTGCAGCAGGAGAAGCGAAGGCAGGAATCGTAAAAGATTCTCTTGAAACCAAACTGAATAACGTCTATCCTGCAACTGTCCTTCAGAAACTGAAAAATGGTCGTTTTTACCTGACCAAAGGAGCATCGGTTAAGTTGACAGATTCCATGGATTCTTACTATCAGAAAGGTGAATGGACCTGGGAAAAGACAGAAAGATCAGTCATTGATCTTTGCAGAAAAATAAAAAAATACGGTCATCGAATAAAAATCGAGGATTTGAAAGCTGACCGATACACCCGATTGATTCCGGGTCTTTCCGAAGACACAGTAAATCAGGTAATGAAAAGTATCGAGGCTAAGCTTTCGAAAGGACTGGAACAGGAGCATGATCAGGTGTTATTGCATACCGGGCCGCACCATGATGATATTTCGTTGGGTATCCTGCCTCATATCACCAATCAGCTTCACGAGCCATCCAACGAAGCTCATTTCTCGGTACTCACTTCCGGATTTACAGCAGTTACCAACTCGTTTGTAATCGATACGCTTCAGCACACCAAAAAACTTCTGGATGAAGGCAAGATTCAAATGGTGAATTTTGAAGATTTCTTCCAGGTGGGTTACAGTCTGAAAACCGACAAAGACGTCTATCACTTCCTGACAAATGTTGCTTCAGAAGATGCCGATGCGCGTAAGCGCGGACTTTGCCACCGGGTTGTCAGAGCATTGGTGATCGTATACCAGGTAAAAAACAAGACTCAACTCCGAGAGACAATCAACGAGGTGATCAGCATTCTGAAAAACAGCTACGACGGAGAGAAAAACCCGGCGAAGATTCAAAAGTTGAAAGGAATGATCCGGGAATTCGAGGAAGAATTGGTTTGGGCACATTTCGGAGTTCAGGTGAAAAATGTCCACCATTTAAGATTGGGATTCTATACCGGCGATATTTTCACCGAACAGCCTGATAAAACCCGTGACGTGGAACCGATCGTGGAAATGTTCAGAAAAGTGAACCCAACCAAGATTAGCTTGACACTTGATCCGGAAGGCTCGGGCCCAGACACCCACTACAAAGTGCTTCAGGCAACAGCAGAGGCAGTAAAACAGTGGAGTAAAGAGAAAGATTTGAGCGAATTGAGAATCATTGGTTACAGAAACGTTTGGTTCAAATTTGAACCTCATGAGGCCAATGTCATAGTTCCGGTTTCATTGGGTGATATGTCAGTGATGGAAGATTCTTTCAGCAACTGCTACCTCAGTCAGGTTAATGCTTCTTTCCCAAGCTACTCCCATAACGGTAAATTCAGTACCGTTGCCAAGAGAACTTGGGTTGGCCAGTTGGATGATATTCAGCTTTTGCTGGGCAAAAACTACTTCTACCTCCATGAGCGTGCAAAAGTAAGATCAAGCCATGGATTGATTTTCTTCAGAGACATGAATGTCGAAGAATTCCTGGCTACTGCCCGTGAACTTGAAAAATCAATCGAAGGAATGCTCTAAAAGCAGTACACTTCAATTGACAAAATACAGGAGTTGTCTGGAAACAGGCAACTCCAACTTAGTTTAAACCAATTAACCTAAAGTAAACCGAAGCGAATGGAAAAGGCCATTTTGGGATTAGATATCGGAGGCACCGGGATCAAAGGCGGTGTGCTGATCAAAGGACACTTAGAGGATATCCGTTCGATTGCTACCCCTGCCGAAGAAAGTCAGGAGTTTATACTGGAAACCATCGCGTCATTCATCGAATCATACCAGCATCATGATTTTGCGGGGATTGGAATCGGCATTCCCGGGCTGGTGAATGTGGAAAAAGGCATCATCATAGGCCTTACCAATATTCCTGCATTCCAGCATGTAGAGCTTAAGAAATTTCTCACAGAGCGCTTTTCAAAGCCTGTTTTCATAAACAATGACGCTAATTGTTTTGCACTAGGAGTGCACAAATACGGAGTCGGAAAGAAGTTTAAAAACCTGGTTGGAATTACTTTGGGAACAGGAGTTGGCGGAGGAATCGTCATCAACGGACAGCTTTATAGCGGAGTAAACTCAGCTGCAGGCGAATGGTGTAATGCTTCCTACCTTGACAATAATTACGAGCATTATTGCAGTGGTAAGTTTTTTCAAACCTATTACAATAGCCGTCCAAAGGCATTAGCTAAACAAGCATTGGCAGGAGATCCGATCGCCATGCAAGCTTTCGAAGAATATGGTCATCACCTGGGAGAATTGATGAAAACCATAATGTATGCGCTGGCACCCGAAGCGATAGTATTGGGTGGATCAATTCGCAAAACCTATCCTCTGTTTAAGAAATCACTTCATCAAACCCTCTCAACTTTTGCTTACCCCACGGTGCTGGATAATCTCCAGATCTTACTCTCCGAACTGGATGAAACCGCCATTCACGGCGCAGTAGCCTTGGTAGATGTGGAACGAGAAGTTGTAAATAATTAAGAATAAATAGTTGGTTTAGAAAATTGAAAATGCAGCTCTGATTGGGCTGTTTTTTTTGTCCCTATTCAAATTCAAACCTCAGGGAGTTCTCATCGATTTCCTTTATTTTTCTTGCTCAATACAAAAACGATGGAATCAAATCATCTTCTGAAAGTTGGACTGGCACAGATCGCTCCGGTTTGGCTGAACAAATCTGAGACAATCGAAAAGGCGAAAAAATCGATCATCGATGCTGCAGAGAAAGGCTGCGAAATGATCGTCTTTGGAGAAGGGCTGATTCCGGGATATCCCTGGTGGCTTTCGATTACTAACTCAGCAGCCTGGGACAATCAAATTCAGAAAGAAATCCACGCGTATTATGCCCGAAATGCCGTCCAGATTGAGGCGGGAGATTTAAAAGAAATCCAGGATTTGGCCAAAAAACATACCATTGCTATCTACCTGGGCATCATCGAGCGCCCTCAGGATCGCGGTGGCCATAGTTTGTATTGCACGTTGGTTTACATTTCCCAAACTGGAGAAATCAAATCCGCCCATCGAAAACTTCAGCCCACCTACGATGAACGACTCACCTGGTCACCGGGAGATGGAAATGGTCTTCAGGTTCATCCGTTGAAAGCTTTCACAGCCGGCGGGTTGAACTGCTGGGAAAACTGGATGCCGCTGGCACGGACTGCTTTGTATGGATTGGGAGAAAACTTGCACATCACAGTTTGGCCCGGATCGGTGAGAAATACGGAAAATATCACCAGAATGATTGCTCAGGAATCGAGGTCATTTGTGATTTCTGTTTCCAGCCTGATGCGAAAATCAGATTTTCCAGCGGACACACCGCATTTAGATTTGATACTTGCAGCTTGTCCCGATGTTTTAGCAGATGGAGGTTCTTGCATCGCCGGACCAGACGGAAAATGGATTCTCAAACCGGTTGCCAACACCGAAGGATTGCTGATTCAGACGATTGATTTTAACAGGGTACTGGAAGAGCGTCAGAACTTTGATCCGGTAGGACATTATTCCCGGCCGGATGTTTTGCAATTAACCGTGAACAGGGAACGGCAGGCAAGTGTGCGATTTGAATGAGTCTGGCTTTCGGGCTTTGGATTCGGAAAGTTAAAAATCCAGAACCAATATCCCCAATTCAGACTTATCCGTTGAAAACAGTCAATTTCAGGGTATGTTGGATAGACCTGATATTTTCCACAAATTCAGGACTCAATCCCCTTTTCAGTTATGAATAAATTTGGTTTCGGCTTTATCATCGCATTGGTATTGATTTCCGGTGTTTGGTTTTTCTACCAATCCCACCAGGAGCGTGAAGAGCTCAAGGCAAGTTCGGAACTCATCCAAAAGCAAGTCCTGCAAGTAGGTAAACTAATCGTAACCGAAGGATACTATTCCAAAGTATTCACCTTCAAAAACTCTCAAAACTTATTTTTGAATCTGATGACCTCTGACAAAAAGGCCTTGGTTATTGTCAATGCCAAGGCAACTGTGGAGTATGACCTCCGACAATTGGAATTTGAAATCGACGAGAAAAACAAAAACCTCATCCTGAAAAAAATCCCCGATCCAATCCTCAACATTTACCCGGAAATCGAATACTACGATGTGACGCAGGATTATTTCAACTCTTTTGATGCCAAGGATTATAACAAAATCAAAAACTCGGTCACTGCCCAGATTAGAAGTCAGATAGAGAAGTCGGATCTGATGGAAAATTCCAGGGAAAGACTGATGGTGGAACTGACCAACTTCTATGTCCTTACCAGTTCAATGGGCTGGACATTGATGTACGAAGAGCAGATTATTGAGAATCCGGAGCAGCTTGAGCT
This sequence comes from Algoriphagus sp., assembly GCA_029945945.1. Taxonomy (GTDB): domain Bacteria; phylum Bacteroidota; class Bacteroidia; order Cytophagales; family Cyclobacteriaceae; genus Algoriphagus. Next base: position 403,014 of record JAQSDM010000013.1, read on the forward strand.
CATCAAAAAATAGGAACCTCCGGATTTTTTTCGGTAATTTTTATTCAAGGCTTTTCCAATCTCTTCTCAAAAAAAATCCCGCAGAACTCTCATCTTCTGAAAGCCCTGCGGGAAAGTAAATCTTATATCCTACATCATAAATCTTAAATCCTTACGCTCCTCTTCCTTTGGCCTGAAGCGGAATATCCACCAAATCCTGAACCTTGATCGGCTTTCCGGTTTCGATGCTGTTTCGGGCTGCGATCCCCACTAATATGGACATCGCTCCGTCTCTTGAACCTGCAGACTGTCTCCAAGGATCGGCAACAGTCGGATCTTTGAAAAGCTTGTCTTTCAATCGGGCATCTCCGCCTCCATGTCCTCCACCGCCCTGAGGAACGACGATTATCTCTCTTTCCCCAAAATTCTTGGTCAGGTGGATTTCATCCTCTTCTTTTTCTTCCCAAGGCTGACTCTCTTTGATCCATGCTTCCAATCGGCCTTTGGTTCCGTTGAAGGCAATTCTATATCCTTCGTAAGGCGAATAAGTGGTCAATGAATAGCTGACCTGAACATTGTTTTTGTACTTGATCTGCACCGCCATTTTATCAAAAATGTCAATGTCTTCGCGGAAGACACAGCCATCACGGTTGTATCCGTCATGCTGCTCATTATTGACATACAGATCCATGTTGCTTTGGCTTTTGGTAATATCCCAATAGAAATCACAATCAGTCTTGTGAGCGCAGGATCTGCAATTTTTCCCTCGGAATGGTCCGTTTTTACCATAAAACTCAAGCGATCCATAGGCAAAAACTTCCTCAGGATCAGAATCAAGCCACCAGTTTAGTAAGTCAAAGTGGTGAGTGGACTTGTGAACCAAAAGTGTACCGCCATTTTTCTTGTAACCATGCCATCTTCTGAAGTAATCGGCTCCGTGCGAGGTATTCAAATACCAGTGAAAATCAACAGAAGTAATGTCTCCTATTTCTCCGGCACGAAGTAACTCATAGAGTTTTTGACGATGCGGGGAATAGCGGTAGTTAAAGGTTACGATCAGTTTTTTGCCTGATTTGCGTTCAGCATCGAGGATTGCCTGGCATTTGAATTCATCTGTAGTCATTGGTTTTTCGGAGATCACGTTGATTCCGGACTCAAGGCCCTTGATGATAAATTCGCTATGAGTGCTATCCATTGTGGTCACGATCAGAACATCCGGCTTGGCCTCAGCGAGCATTTTGTCAAAATCCGTATAAACCGGACAATCCACCCCGATAAAGCCTTTTGCATAAGTCGCTCTTCCGATATTTTTATCACACAGTCCAACGAACGTGATTTGCTCATCATAGACTCTTTTCACATCTCTTCCAAACATACCCGTCCCTCTCGATCCTGTTCCAACGAGTGCTATTTTCATTTTTTCTCCGGGCTTGTCCCAAAGATTAAGTGCTTCAGACACGGGGTGAACGAACATGGAACCCGCGAGGAGTGCGCCTGATTTGGCGAGAAAATCCCTACGGGATGGAATGGATTTAGGGTTCATGGTTAATGGGTTTAAGTATTTAAGAAAAGTAAGATAATGAAAACTGAAAAAAATCGCCTCTAAAATAACGAAATCGTTTTTTTAGCGGTTTATAGCGTAATTGAAAAGTCATTAAGAGCTGAATTCAAGTATTTTTGGACAGTGGAATCATTGAGCATGGACAGGACAATTTCTTTTCGCGGACTTTTCCGCATCAGCAGACCTGTCAATCTGGTCATGGTTGCTTTTGCGCAGCTGATGACTGCTAATTTTTTGGTGGAAACAACCAACCAAGGACTCCCTGTACTTCAGGATTTCAGACTTTACCTATTAGTATTATCCACCGTCCTGATCGCAGCCGCCGGCTACATGATCAATGACTATTATGACGTCAAAATCGATTATGTAAACCGCCCTCACGAGGTGGTAGTGGGAAAAGGAATCAAACGCCGAATGGTAATTTTCCTGCATTCCATCTTTAATTTCACTGGAATCGGACTTGGCTACCTGGTCTCGCCAAGAATAGGATGGATCAATTTTACAGCTGCTTTTTTGCTTTGGCTTTACAGCAATCGATTGAAGCGGGAGCCTTTTATCGGGAATTTGACCGTGGCTTTTCTCACGGCAACAGCCATCTTTCTGGTTGGATTTTACTACCAAAAATCGGAGTTACTGGTCCTGACTTATGCCATTTTCGCTTTTTTCTTAAATCTCATCCGCGAAATCATAAAAGACATCGAGGATAGGCCCGGTGATCGTAAACACGGTTGCCGAACTTTGCCAATTGTGATTGGCTTCCGCAAAACCAAGAATGTCATTTTCCTGATTGCAATTTGCTTTGTATGTGCGATCTTGATTGTGACTTTCAAGATCAACAATCCAATCCTTTACTATTATTTTGGAGCCTTAGGCTTCGTTTTTTTGTGGTTTATGTATCTGATTTATCAGGCTGATCGAAAGAAACATTTCACACAACTCAGTACCCTTGCCAAGTTGATCATGCTGATTGGCACCATGAGCATGGCTTTTTTATAATTGAAATTGAAAAGGAAATTGATTAAAAAATACGAGAGTCGAAATACGAGGTACGAGGCCTTCTTGAAGCTTAATCAATGATAGTTTTCTTACTCAAAGTTTTGATTTTTTAGAAATCAAATTCCGAATCATGAAACCTCGTATTTCGTAATTCCCATTTCGTATTTCCAAAAATCCCTTCGGAATATTAGAGATTTGCTATCCAAAACTCTAATTTCATGCAAATTTTCCAACCATGCTCGACAGCAAACTACTTGTTATCAAAGTCGGATCCAATGTTCTCACCCAGGACAATGGATTCCCGGATTTGCTGCGAATGGAGAAACTTGCAGCCCAGATCCATGAGTTAACGTCCAAAGGAAAAAAGGTTGTACTGGTGAGTTCGGGAGCGGTGGCATTCGGCAGAAAAAGTATTCCCCTTCCCGAAAAGCTAAACCCTGTCATCAAAAAACAAATCTGGGCTTCAACAGGACAAATTCGCCTGATCAATCAGTACCGGGAACTGTTTCAAAATCACAATCAGGACGTCGCTCAAATTCTTGTAACCAAGGAAGATTTCCGCGATCGGAAGCATTTCCTGAACATGAAGAATTGCATTCAGGCGTTACTTCAGCAAGGGATTTTACCCATCATCAATGAAAATGATACGGTCACGATCACCGAACTGATGTTTACCGATAACGATGAACTGGCAAGTCTGACTGCTGCGATGATCAATGCGGACACGATGGTTTTACTTACAAACGTGGACGGAATTTTCACCGGAAACCCATCCGAACCCGGATCGAAACTCATCGAAAAAGTAGCCTCATCGATGCCTGAGGTCTCATCTTATATTTCCGCTTCAAAATCTGCTTTTGGCAGAGGCGGTATGCTGACCAAATACGCCATGGCCAAAAAATCTGCAGAATTGGGGATTCAGGTCATTATTGCGAATGGAAAACGAGATAATGTTTTGGGGGAATTTGCAGACAAGACACTTCGGTGCACTTGGTTTGAACCTCAGAAGGCAAAGCATAGCACCAAAAAATGGCTAGCTCATGGAGAGCAATATTACAAAGGCGAGGTCACCATCAATGAGGGCGCCCGGGCCTCGTTGTATTCAGAAGTGATTCGCAGCCTTTTACCTGTTGGAATTATCGCCGTTGAAGGTGATTTTTCCAAGGGAGATATTCTTCTAATCAAAGACGAAAAAGGACAGAAAATCGGTTTGGGCCGTGCAGAATATGCTTCCAAACTTGCATCCGACCGGATCGGCCAAAAGAATCAAAAGCCTCTAATCCACTACGATTACCTCTATATTTTTGATCATGAATGAGTATAGCCACATCTTCGAAGAAGTAAAGAAAAGCTCCCGAAAGCTGACCGGAATTTCTGACGAAAAAGTCAATCAGATCCTGGAAGACTTGATTGAATTGGCTATCCAGGAAATTCCCGCTTTGCTGGAAGCCAACCAAAAGGATCTGGAAAGAATGGATACTACCGATCCTATGTTTGACCGACTCATGCTTACTGAGGAGCGGATCGAAGGAATAGCAAAGGAAATTTTACAGGTAAGCTCTCTTCCAAGTCCACTCCATCACAAGCTGGAAGAGAAAATCCTTCCAAACGGACTTTATCTGGAGAAAGTAACCGTCCCCCTTGGAGTCATCGGAATCATCTATGAGGCAAGGCCCAATGTGACATTTGATGTATTTTGCCTGGCATTGAAGTCAGCAAATGGCTTGGTGCTGAAAGGTGGATCAGACGCGGATTTTTCCAATCAGGCGATCATGAAGCTGATACACCAGGTGCTGGAAAAGCATGGGATCCCAGCCACCGCTTTCCAACTTCTTCCTGCTGACCGGGCCGCGACCAAGGCTTTGCTTGAGGCAGTTGGGTACGTGGACGTGATCATCCCGCGCGGAAGTCAGGGCTTGATTAATTTTGTAAGAGAAAATGCAAAAGTGCCTGTGATCGAAACAGGAGCAGGAATCGTGCATACCTATCTTGATGAATCCGGAGATCTTGAAAAAGCGAAAGCAATCATTTTCAACTCAAAAACCCGCAGACCGAGTGTCTGCAATTCCTTGGATTGTCTGATCATTCACGATTCGAGATTGAGTGAATTAGATGAATTGGTAAAGCCACTCCTGGATTTTGGAGTTACTATTTTTGCGGATGAAAGAGCTTTTGCAAGCCTGAAGTCAAACCCGCTGGTTCAAAAAGCGGACGCAACTCATTTTGGAACAGAATTTCTGAGCCTGAAAATGGCAATCAAAACCGTAGAGAATCTGGATGAAGCGCTGGATCATATTGCAACCCATTCTTCAAGGCATTCAGAAGCGATTATTTCCGAAAACCAGGAAGCAATCGAACGGTTCTTGCTGGAAGTCGATGCAGCGGCGGTTTATGCAAATGCCTCTACGGCTTTTACCGACGGAAATCAATTTGGACTTGGAGCGGAGATAGGAATCAGCACCCAGAAACTCCATGCCCGCGGACCGATGGCGCTGAAGGAGCTTTGCAGCTATAAATGGATTGTAAGAGGAAACGGTCAAATCAGGAATTAAGCGATTCAATCCCTATTTCCGGACTATTCCTTCGAGTTCTTCCGGAGTAAACTCCAACTCGGTGTACCCGATCACATACGGTCCAATCTCATAGGGAATGTAAATCAGCCAAAATTTCCCATCCTTATAGCCCATTGCTCCGGGCAAGAAAAAGCCTGTTTCTGGAAGGAAAAACCCCTGCTCCTCCAGACTTTTCCCTTCCGGAATTTCATGGAATTTCCGGAAAGCAATTTCTGCTTTTTGAAGCAGCTTCACTGAATCCAAAACCACGCGACCTGAACTGAGATATTCACCAGTGATCTTATCAAAATTCATAAAATACTGGCTTGAATTAGGATGAGCTCCGCCACTGTTATTGAATTCAGAAAAGAAAATACTCAAGAGGCTGTCGGACTCATAGCTCACTTTAGCGCTCACCTCAATAGACCATCCTCCCGGAGAATCCGGAAATTTATTTACAAAATCCTCATATGAATTGAGGTATAATTGGGCTTGGCCTTCAAAAGTCGGTGCTACCGAATCCGAATAGAAATAAACCAGCAATTGCTTATTAATTGCCTCATTAATTCTGTCAGCAATATCGCTTCCCTTTGCAAGTGGCCAGGTGAAGGAAACCGAAGCACAGGATTTTCCTATGCAGGTATTTTTGACAAATTCCTGAGTTGAAAAAGTCAATACAGTCTCCTCCTCCACTACCGGAACCGATTTGGGTTCGGAGCAGGAAAAAAATACCAAAACCGCCACTATAAAATTCATTCTCATGGTTTTTCGAATTTCAGGTTGCTCAAGAAAACGCGGGTCAATTCCCTGGCAAAAGTCAAAGGATTCAATTCCCCGCTTCTCACTTTTTCCTTTTCGGAGGAAAGCATTTTCTGTACCGTCGGGTGATCGTGGAAAGCTTTCCCCAAGATAAAATCCACATGCTCGTCAAGCCATTTAATTCGCTGATTTGCCCTATTCTGATCCCAAAATCCATTTAATTTCATCTTCTTCTCATATTCCAAAATAGTCTTCCAAACTTCCGGAAGTCCTTCGCCTGTTATCGATGACCCGGCCAAAACGGGCGTTGACCAACCATTTTTACTCAACGGAAAAAGATCAAGCGCATTTTGGTAATTGGATTTCGCTTTTTTGGCTTCTGCCAGATTATCGCCATCGGCCTTGTTAATCAAGACTCCATCAGCCATTTCCATAATTCCTTTTTTGATCCCCTGAAGTTCGTCACCGGCACCGGCAAGCATCAGCAAAAGGAAAAAATCCACCATTCCTTTTACAGCAGTTTCGGATTGCCCCACTCCCACCGTTTCCACGAGAATCACATCAAATCCGGCAGCTTCGCAAAGCAACATCGCTTCCCGGGTTTTGGCAGTCACCCCACCCAAAGTTAACCCTGCAGGACTTGGGCGAATAAAAGCTCGCTTGTCAGTTGAAAGCTTTTCCATCCGGGTCTTATCTCCAAGAATACTTCCCTTAGTCATTTGGCTGGAAGGATCCACTGCCAGTACGGCAACCTTTTTTCCCTGATCAAGAAGCAACTTTCCGAAGGTCTCAATAAACGTACTTTTCCCAACTCCGGGCACACCGGTAATCCCGATTCTCAATGAATTTCCGGTTTTAGAAAGAAGCGATTGCACCAAATCAGACGCAAGTTGGACGTCGCTGTCAAGCGTGCTTTCAATCAACGTAATCGCCTGTCCGAGAACGACTCTGTTTCCTGCTAAAACGCCTTCCTGATATTCCGACAGGCTTAATCTCTTGCTCATTTTGAATTTCCTTTCGTAAATCTCACCTCACCCATGGGAGTCTTTTCATAGGTGGCGAGGACAGATCCTTCCAGTTCAGTTGGAAAATAGGGTTCCTTTGGAGAAAGCTCAATTTCCTGATCGATCTCCTCTGAGAAGAAAAAAACAATCGTCTTTCCATACTTGGTATGAGGTTGTGCATCACCAAACTCCCGCATCCATTTTTCGTCAGCGTCCAGAGCTTTCACTGCAAAAATCCTTACCACCGGTCCGGTATTATTTTCATTCCGATATTTTCCCAGCTCTTTGTATTTCCCCTCAAACCGCTCCATTCCTGGCTGGGTGAATGATTCTTTCCCAATGAAAAATATCAATGCGAGGACGACTGCGCCAATAATCCAGAAAATGATTCGAGAGCTTTTCAAAAACAATGAGGGGTTACGAGGTTTAGCCCTTAATTTAGCCGAAAATATCGAGAATGGGTTTCGAGTACTTAAAAGCACTTCACATCATTTTTATAGTCACCTGGTTTGCAGGGCTATTTTATATTGTTCGTCTCTTCATTTACCAAACTGAAGCGATGGCACGACCCGAAAATGAACGTGCAATTCTTAAACCTCAATTGGATCTGATGGCTTCCAGACTTTGGTACATCATTACCTGGCCTTCTGCTGTCCTCACGCTGATTTTTGGCTTTTGGGTGTTGGTTTACAGATGGGGCTATTTGGAAATGGGCTTCATGCAGGCCAAGCTGGGTTTTGTGGCATTGCTTTACATTTACCATGGATTCTGTCATGTTCTTTTCAAAGAATTGCAAGCCGGCCGAACCAGATGGACATCCTCACAGTTAAGATTGTGGAACGAAGTAGCAACCATGCTATTATTTGCAATCGTTTTCCTCATTGTACTCAAAAGTGCTTTGAGCATGGCATATGGAATGCTTGGACTTGTCGGGTTGGGCATAACACTCATGATCGCTACTAAGCTTTACAAAAAATACAGGACCAAATCCTAATCACCCCATGAATTCAAAATTGTCTTTTCTCCTTCTTGGATTGCTTTCAATCTCATTTTGGCAATGTAAATCAGGTTCTGAAGGAAGTGTGGAATCAAGTGAATTACCCTATCTGGGAAACTGGTATGTAGATTCGACAATTGTAGATGGGAAAGTGACCTATGACACCGTTTACCATGAGATTGCAGAATTTTCCTTCATCAACCAGGTGGGTGACACAATTTCCAAGTCGGATGTGACAGGTAAAGTCTACGTGGCTGATTTCTTCTTCACGACTTGCCCTACGATTTGCCCCATCATGAAAAAGGAAATGCTGCGCGTCTACGAGCAATATGAGGGGAATCCAGATTTTGTGATTTTAAGTCATTCGATTGACCCAACTCACGATACTCAAGCGGTATTGAAAGATTATGCTGAAAAGCTGGGTGTACCTGATGCCAAAACATGGAATTTCCTGACAGGAGATCAGGAAAAAATCTTCGAAATAGGCCAAACCAGCTATCTGACAACAGCAATGGCTGACCAAAATGAAGCTGGCGGATTTCTACACAGCGGGGCTTTTGTGCTGATAGATCAAACCGGAAAAATACGAGGCGTCTACGATGGCACTAAATCAGATCAAGTGGATCGACTGCTTCAGGACATTCCAAAGCTCTTGGGCAAATGAGATTTTTTTTGATTTTGCTAGTGATGGCAGGATTGATTTCCTGCTCTCCAAAATCCACCGATAAGGAAGCTACACTCGCTTCAATTTCTGATCCTGAAATCATGAAATATGCGATCGCCGGGAAAACGCTCTACGAAAACAATTGTGCAAACTGCCATCAAAGCAATGGAACAGGCCTTGGTAAGCTGATTCCTCCTCTTCGTGACGCCGATTATTTCAAGGCAAGTGTTCATCGGACGATTTGGATCATCCGACATGGACAGGAAGGAGAAATCACTGTAAACGGGCAGATTTACAACCAGGCAATGCCTCCAAATCCACAGCTTAAGCCACTCGATATCGCTCAGATTACGACTTATCTCTACAATATTTGGGGAAATTCCGAAGGAATAATCAGTTCCTCTGACGTTGAAAAATATTTACAAACTGCTCCTGATTCAGATTAATCTTTCAGTTCCATCTCAGCTCGTTCAATAACGTCTTTTATCTCTTGATTCACTTCAGCGACCATCACCATTTGCTCTTCGAGATAAGCCTTCACTTCGATTGGTTTTTTATCTCCATCCTCGGTATCGTATTGTCTCATCCAGAGGAACATTCCCTCGTAAGCCTTATTCAGATCGAAAGCTAAAACCTTGAGTTTCTCAATTTGCACGCTGTCTACAGGCTCTTGATTACTAAGAACTTCAATTTTTTGAGTGGCCTTTTTTTCAAGAGATTTCAATTTTCCCATCTGAGGCATCACCTCATCGTGAACAGCAATTAATTGCGCCCTCATTTTTTTATTTTCCTCAACTAAATTCGGTCCACAGGCATTTAATAAAAGCAGTAATCCTAAAGTTAAAAATGGTGTGAGTCGATTCATGATAAAGGTGATTTAAATAACTAAGATACTATTATATCCTTTTTAAATGAAAGAATTGCTGAATTTATTCGATTTGTAATTAATTGGATCGTACATGCTATTTTTAAGCCTGATAAATAAATCGACTCTATGAAACCATTTTGTTTTGCTGACGGCCATATAATTCCCACAGAATCTGCCACTATTCACCCCACAGATATAGGGTTGATAAGAGGGTACGGGATTTTTGATTTTTTCAGAACTGTCAATTACAAGCCACTTTTTCTGGAGGATTATCTCGACAGATTTACAACTTCTGCGGAGAAGACTTATTTACCTCTGGATTACTCAAGAGAAGAACTCAGAAAAATAATTTCAGAACTGATTGAAAAAAACGATCTCAAAGAGGGTGGTTTGAGAATGGTTTTATCAGGGGGTGTTTCCGAAAATCATTTTTCTCCTGCGAAAGGAAAGCTGTTCATTTTCGCAGAATCTCTGATGTTTCCAACGCAGGAAAAATACGAAGAAGGAATCAAATTACTTGCATTGGAACACGTGAGATCAATTGCTGAAATCAAAACAACCAATTATGCACTGCCTGTTTGGCATAGTATGCAATGGAAAAATGCCGGAGCAGAGGATGTATTGTATCATCAGGATGGTCAGGTAAGTGAGAGTTCGCGGAGCAATTTCTTCATCGTCAAAGACGGAATCATCAGTACTCCTGATCGTCATATCTTGATGGGAATCACCCGAAAACATATCATGAAACTTGCAGGAAATGTTCAGATCCGACCTGTTAGCTTTGAAGATGCTCTTGATGCCGACGAAGCATTTATCAGCAGCACGACGAAGATTTTACTTCCGGTGACAAAAATAGATGAACATAAGATCGGGACCGGAAAACCAGGTCCTGTGACCATGGATATTTTGGAAAAATTCAGAATTCTGGAAAAAGAAAGCTCCCTGTAAAAGGGAGCTTTCTTTATTCTATAATCAGCTTTGCGTCTTTCATAATATACATCAGCTTTTCCGGGTCCTTGGAGTTCAAAGTGAGAATCCCTCTTACTTTCACCCGCTTCGAAGTATATTTAATCGGGCTAGACATCATCACTTCCATAACGGTTTCAGGTCCGCCGGAGCCGCAGAAAAAGCATTCTGCAAGTGGCAAACTGGATAAAATGATGTGCTCGGGCTTAAACATTCCTTCGAAAGGAATAATATACCCATCCGCCTCCACGACTTTTCCTTCAAGCTTTTTGACGTTTTCCGAAAATACAGGAACATAAAGTTCTCCAAAATTATCCTCGCTTATTTTATATGTTACCTCTGCCAGACTTTTCCAGACATTAGTCCCTTGTGCCATCGATTGAATCTGGCAAGCGGCAATCAAAATAAAAGTCAAGATCAGGATTCTGCTATTTTTCATGTTGGTTTCAGTTTTTGAAATCGGGCGCTAGTTAAGCCTTTGTCAGCTGCTTTGCAATACTTGTCTGATAAGCAGACCAAGCAGGAATGATGGATGCAAGCAACCCAACTCCTAACGCGTAACCCAGTACCCAAAGTTCTTCTTTAAGGAAAATCCATGCTTGTAAAGTAGAAACCACTCCCTGATCATTTTGTGAAATCACTACCCAAAGAAAAGTATGGCCTAATAAAATACCTAAAACCGCACCGAGGAAGGTTAACATGATGCCTTCCAAAAAAATAAGGAACAAAAGCTGAATCCGGGAAGCACCTATTGCTCTGAGAATTGCCAGATCGTATTTTCTTTCCTTGAGGGAATTGTAAAGAGCAATGAAAATGCCAAGACCAGAAATTGCAATCAACACGAAAGCCAATCCCTGAAGTAAACTCACCCCCACTCCCAGCAACTCAAATAATCTGGACATCTCAAATGATGGCGAAGCTGCCTGCATGGACGTCCCGGAATTGATCTGACGCGGAAGCTGAACTGCGGCAATCGGATTCCGATACTGAAGCAATAAAGTAGTCACTTCACGTGGCAATTCTGTTTCCGGAAAGCCCGTTTTTGCGACAGGTGAATGAAATTTATCCTGATGAATCTCGGGTTCTTCAGCAGCTGCTACCGGTAATTCTGTTGCCAATGAGTCGGATTCTATGACCACCTCTTCCGATTCGGCCTCATCATGTGTATACCAGACTGATTCGATACTTGTCAAAATCAACCTGTCCACAACACTCCCTAAAGGACTTAAAATCCCAACGATGCGATACGGGTGGTCTTCGTGGTCATGGCTCCCGACACTGATACCGTGACTTCCTTCAAAAGTTTCTCCGACTTTCAATCCACTTTTTTTGGCAATCTCCGATCCAAGGACAACTTCAAAGGGCTCTTCCCATGCTTTTCCTTCCGCAAACTCAGCCTTATATAAGTTGAGATAATCGTGATTGGTACCAACGATGCGGAACCCTTGATAATTATCACCCAAAGCCAGGGGAATCACGCTTTTAACAAGTCGATTTCTGGTCAGCTTTTTTGCTTCTTCCATTGAAATATTACCTGTCGGAAAGTCGATATGATACACCCCGGAAAGAATCAATTGGAGCGGGCTGCCTTTTGCTCCGACTACCAAATCAATCCCGGCTGCATCCTGGGTCATCTTTTTTTCAAATTGATCCTGCATGAGCAACAAGACTGTAATAATGGCAAGTCCCATCGCAAGCAGCAATACATTCAGTCCTGTCGAAAGAGGCCTGAAAGTCAGATATTTCCAACTTAGCTTAAACAGATTCATAGCGATTCGACCTCTATATAGTTGGGGATTTGGGATTTCACCCGCTGATCATGTGTAACGATCACCAGGGCGGCCCCAATTTTAGCTGCCTGTGATTTTAGAAGTTCAATCACATTTGCAGCATTTTCATCATCGAGGCTGGAAGTAGGTTCATCGGCCAGGATTAGCTTCGGCTCATTTGCCAGTGCGCGTGCAATAGATACCCGCTGTGCTTCCCCTTCACTCAATGTGAGCACCGATGATTTTGCTTTTGCAGTCAGTCCAAGTTCAGCTAATAACTTATCCAGGTTTTGACCTTCCTTTTTGCTAAAAAAATGAGTCAGCTCCAAATTTTCCCTTACCGTCAATGCTGAAAGCAAATGAGGTTTTTGAAAGACAATCCCTATTTCCTTTCCTCGAAAAAGATCCTGTTTCTGCCCTTTCAATTCTGAAAGTTTCGTTCCTGCCAGACTTATGGTTCCTGTTTCGGGAGAAAGAAGTCCGGCTAATAGATTAAGAAGCGTGGTCTTACCTGAGCCGGATTTACCCAAGACTAAAATCGACTCGCCGTGATTCAACCTGATATCCGGAAAAGCCAGTGTTTTCTGTCCGGGATGAGTGTATTGGACTTTTTTTGACTCTAAAAGCATATTACACCACTGGAATGGAAACTGTAAATGTCGTGCCTTTATCTACCTCGCTTATGAACGAAATTTCTCCATTCAAAACTTCTATACATTTCTTAACAATGGATAAACCGAGTCCTGAACCTTCCACTAAACCAACATTATTTGCGCGAAAAAATCGATCGAAAAGTTGGCTTTGTTCTCTTTTGGGGATTCCAATTCCCTTGTCCGTAATCGTTGCAATTAATCTACCTTCAATATATTCCAGTCGAAACAGAACCTCCTGCCCATCTTTTGAGTACTTCACGGCATTGGAGAGCAGGTTTTCAAAAGATTGGTAAAGTAATTCTCCGTCAGTGGTGATTGTCTTAGGAAGATTTACCTGTTCTGCCTTTATTTTTACATCGTTTTCAATTCCTGCTTTGACAGTATCCATTAACTCTTTTACAAAAGCCTGAGTAAATACTTTTTTGGGCCTAAACTCCATTTTATTTTCATCCGCCTTTCCAAAGAAAAGCACACTTGTAAGCAGGTTGTTTAGCGTTCTGACAGAATTTTCAATCTTGTCTGCGTGCTTTGCTATTTTTTGCTTGAATGGGTGATCCTTCTCCGCATAGATTTGGAGAAGCTGAGCCGAACTTAAAATCGAAGTCAGAGGGGTTTTGAATCCATGAGAGACATTCAATACGATTCGGGATTTAAGCTCATTGATTTCTCTTTCCTTTTCCAACGCTTTGGTCAATTCCTTATTCGCTTCATACAACTCAGCGGTACGGAGTTTGACTTTCTCTTCGAGCTCATTATTCAACTTTTGAAGTTCCTTTTCTTTTCGATCCTTGTAGATGGCCAATTCAATAACCATGTTGAGCTCACGGATATTGAAAGGTTTGATGACATAAGCGCTTGGATTTGTCCCCACTACTTTATTCAGGGTTTCAGCATCCGAACTTGCACTCAGGTAAACTACAGGGATATCGTATTTCTCATTGATGATTTCGGTAGTCTTAATACCATCCAATTCACCTGCCAGACTGATGTCCATCATCACGATGTCTGCTTGATTTTCTTCGAGCAAATCGAGGGCTTTTTCACCGGAATCGGCGATCCCGATGATTATATGGTTATTTTTCTCGAGGGCACGTTGTAGCAACAAGGCCGAAACGGAATCGTCTTCAACAATGAGTATTTTAAGACTAAACATAAAAGAATGAAAGCTATTTAGTGATTTTGAAATTTGAAAATACAAAAATTATGCGTCTGGCAAGGGGATTTCAAGAGTGACAAGAGTCCCCGCATTTTTAGTACTTGAAATCTTTATTTCTCCCTTCAATAATTCAATTAGATTTTTGGTAATGCTAAGACCTAATCCAGTCCCTTCAAACAAGCGGTCGTTTCCCGAACTTTCCTGCTCAAATGGCTCAAAAACCTTTAATAAAAAGTCCTCTGACATCCCGACTCCGGTATCCTCAATCTCCAAAAGTAAGTTGTTTCTCCTCCTGTCTACGCTCAGAATTATACCGCCCTTTTCAGAATATTTGATGGAATTTCCAATCAAATTATTCAGAATCATCTCCAGAAATACCTTATCTATTTTGCCGTAAAAAGGCTTTCGCAGGTAATTAACAGACAGAACCAATCCTTTTCTTTGAGCTGAATTTTTGAGTGAAACCAATACCTCACCTATAAAATCATTGATTTCTACCTCAGAATATGCCACCTCCATTTTATTGGCTTCAATCCTTGCCATATCCAAAATGGTTTTGATCGTCTCCATTAATCTCACTCCACTTTGTAAAATGATATCAAGCTGAGAAATCAATTCCGGATCATTTTTGCGGATCATCATGATGTGCTCAGCACCGCCTATGATCCCATTCAAAGGCGTCCTTATTTCATGACTGATATTAGAAAGCATGCTTGATTTAAACCGGTTGGCTTGCTCCGCCTTTTCTTTTGCTTCCTTAAGTCTTGCCTCAATTGATTTCTTGGCAGAAATATCTCTGAACACGCTCAAAATCAAATTTCTTCCTTCATATTCTGATTGGATCAGGATGGAAAAAATTTCCATCTCTAGAGGACCTTTTTTCCATGGAATGGTGATTTCAAAGGTGAAACCCATTCCGGGCTTAGCCTCCAATCTCTTCTGAAAAGCCGGCAAATATCGTTTGTAAAAATCAGGATCTGAGAATAGCATTTCCATCGGCTTTCTTTCCAATTCTGGAGAGTCAATTCCTGCCATGGAACCAAAAGCATGATTTGCCGTAACAATCTCTTTTCCATCTAAGGTTAGAATCAGCCCATCTTTTGAACTATCCCAGACATTTTTGAACTCCTTTTCAGTAATTCTCTTCTCCTTTTCTTTTGTATCAAAAGCTGTTTTCAACAAACCTACTTTATGCAATTGACGGAAAAACATATTGATCAAAATCCCCAATCCAATCAAAAAAAGGATAGTAATAATTATAAACCAAAACTGAAGGTAAAATGGTCTTTTGATCCGGAAAACCTGAGAAACTAATTCGTTGGAGAAATTCTCCCCTTCATAACTTGCCTTGATTGCAACCTGATAATCCCCGGGAGCCAGATTACTAAACATGATCTTGGTGGACTTTGGGTCACGAATGATTTTCCAATTCTCATCTGAAGATCCCAGCAACCTATAATGGACCCAAAGCTCCTTATCCTGGTTGAATCCTATGGCTTTGAATCGCAGGGTGATTGAATTTTGATTAAAGGAAATTCTTTCCAGCTGATCACCTGAAATTACTTTTCCTGCAGACTCAAAGTTTTCCAGGAACAATTTTGGGACACCTTTTGAAAAAAATGTCTCTTCTGTAAAATAAATTGAAAAGCCCTTGGTGGTACCGATCATTACATTTCCACTTTCTGTCAAGACCAGAGCTCCCCGGTTGATTTCATTCCCAATCAGACCATTTGACTCATCATACTGGACGATTTTATCCTCGTCAGCTACAAATAATCCCTCATCCGTTCCTGCCCAGACCCTGTTTTTTCGGTCCTTCAAAAGAGCAAAAATCGGTCTTTCGATTTTTTTACCATTGACTTCAAAATCTCTTATTTCTCCGTTCTCATATATTTTCAATCCCTTTTCAGTTCCTAAAAGAAGTTTCCCGGGCTCGGTTTCAAGAAAATCAAACCCGTTGACCACCAACAGATTTTGGTTTTGCGCAAGCTCAATTTCGGCTCCATGTCGACTGCTGGCCCGCAAAATCAATATTCGACCATCGCTCAGGTATTCAGCCTTTCTCATGAAAAAATTAGCATCCCCCAATACCTCAATAATCTCATCTTTGAGGTCCTTCTTAAAAAGTTCGGAAGGATGATCCTTAATCGATGAGACAAACAAGTGGTAGGGACTTAGGACTAAAAGGCTATCTCCGGAAACTTGGACGGATGAAATGTTCATGCCTGAAGGCGGAGGGAAAATTCGGATCTTTCCGGTTTCCCTGGTATAATTTCCTACTCCTCCATAATTAAGCGAAAACCAGATTTTCCCTTCAGCTTCCTTGGAGAAGTTCACAATTCTTCGGGTAGGATTTCCGGCGGGAAAAGAGTCCTGATAGATGGTGCTGAGTGCTTTTCGGCTGAAGTGCTGAATTCCGTTATTAAACCCAAAAAGAAATTCACCCTTTCCTAACGGAGCAATGGCCGAAATCTCCTCGCCCAACAGTTCTGTGTACTGTGCGCCGTAATTCAAAAATAACAAACTGTTCAAATTGACCATTCCCCTACCACTTCCGATCCATAAAATCCCCTCTCTATCCACCATGGCTGATGAAATGGAATATGCCTTTATCAACGGTCTGATATCCAGCTCAAGAGGAGCGGGATTATGTGCCCCTTTTTTTCTCAGTTGAGAATTGTAATGATAAAAGACATTAGTCCCTTGAAAGAAAAGCCCAAAGTCAGCAACAGTCGGAAAATTTATTCTCTGAAACCCCTTATCTACCAGTTCCGTCGGTTGATCCGGCGCTGGACCTTTAGCCAGGTAATCTGGTCCTAAAAAATAGTAATCTCCGGTCCCTGGCAATTTATCTATGATCACCGGAGGTGCAGGCAGTTTGATCCCTTCAATCACAAAAGGGACCATTCCGTTTTCTTTCCAGATAAAACTATTGTTATCAAAGAAAAGAATAAACTGATTGTCAATTTGGCGGACAGAAGCAAGTCTTCCGGTTTTTTTGGATTCCAAATCGATCAATACTTTTTCTTTTCCGCCTTCTTTCCAAAAAAGCAACTCATAGTCAGTTGCCATAAAATAAATTTTTTCTAATCCTTTCCCAAAGCTGAAAAACCTGATGAACTGACTAAATCGGTTCCCCATTTCCCCTGAAATAAAGTTTTTTTCAAAGCCATTTTCAGTAACTGACAACAAATTTGGGGTTCCCTGTGAACTGTAAATCCACATTATCCCCTCTTGGTCTTTGTGGAGGCCAATTTTATGCATGAATTTTTCATGAATGCTGTCCGGAAGTGTTTCGGTCAGAATTCCATCAGAAAAAAATATCCCTCTGGCGGTGGAAAACCACATTCTCCCCAAGGTGTCTTGTTCAATCTGGAGAATAGTTTGCCCAGGAAGCTTAACCCCCTTGATCTGGGCATTAAACTTAAACTCCTGGCCGGAAGCCAGTCCTTGAATTAAAATGAAGCCTGATAATAACCAAAGAAATCGAAGCATGGTTGGAAATCGAATTATCTAAAGTTAATAAAAGAAATGGTGACCAAATTCTCGATATAGTTTCCCTTTTCTTTTGTCGGCGGGTGGTTTCTTTTATTTTTGTGCCAAACATAAAAAATCGACGCATGAGTGTACTAGTCAATAAAAATTCCAGGGTGATCGTTCAGGGATTCACCGGGTCTGAAGGCTCATTTCACGCACAGCAAATGATCGAGTACGGAACCAACGTAGTTGGTGGCGTAACTCCCGGCAAAGGAGGAACTCTTCATTTGGAAAAACCTGTGTTCAACTCAGTAGAAGAGGCCGTTCAGAAGACTGGTGCAGACACTTCCATTATTTTTGTACCGCCTGCTTTTGCCGCTGATGCCATCATGGAAGCAGCAGATGCAGGAATTAAAGTTATCATTACTATTACCGAAGGTATTCCGGTATCTGACATGATGAAAGCCAAACCTTATATCAAAGAGAGAGGCGCTATTCTTATCGGGCCAAACTGTCCGGGAGTCATCACTCCGGGAGAAGCTAAAGTGGGCATCATGCCGGGCTTCGTGTTCAAAAAAGGAAGAATAGGGATCGTATCCAAATCAGGAACCTTGACTTATGAGGCTGCTGATCAGGTGGCTAAAGCAGGTTTGGGCGTATCGACTGCCATCGGAATCGGTGGAGATCCCATCATCGGAACTTCAACGAAGCAGGCTGTAGAATTGCTGATGAATGACCCTGATACAGATGCGATCATCATGATCGGCGAAATTGGCGGAAATTATGAAGCTGAAGCTGCCAAATGGATCAGAGAAAACGGTAACCAAAAAGTGGTAGTAGGATTCATCGCTGGTCAGACAGCTCCTGCAGGACGCAGAATGGGTCACGCCGGTGCAATCATCGGAGGTGCAGACGATACAGCTGCTGCGAAAATGAGAATCATGAGAGAAAATGGAATACTTGTGGTAGATTCTCCTGCTGAGATTGGAGCAACAATGGCAAAAGCACTTGGTGTGAATGCTTAAATATTTGTTAGGTGTCGGATGACCGATGTCTGATGTTTCAAAGCCGCTTCGATTGAGTTCGGAGCGGCTTTTTTTATGCGAATCACGTGGTTTCGGATTGATCAGAAATTAAGGCATCAACGTCTTATTCCCAATTTTAGAATCTTTCGATTTTCTCAAATTTTAAATCTTTAACTTTGCGGCTTCAAATCCCTTCCTTATGATTTCAGTAGACAATGTGTCCGTCCAACATGGTGGTACAGCGCTCTTTAGCAATATTTCTTTTGCCATCAACGAAAACGACAAGATAGCCCTCATGGGTAAAAACGGAGCAGGAAAATCCACCTTGCTCAAGATCATTGCCGGACAAACCAAACCTTCTTCGGGAGCAGTTTCGGCTCCAAAAGATTCTGTCATTGCCTACTTGCCTCAGCATTTGCTGACTGCAGATGATTGCAGCGTAATGGAGGAAACTTCGAAGGCTTTCGCAAGCTATCTTGATATGAAAGTCGAAATAGAGCGAATCAATGAAGAGCTGACCGTACGGACCGACTATGAAACTGATTCCTATTACAAACTCATAGAGCAGGTTTCTGAACTAAGTGAGAAATTCTACGCCATCGAAGAAGTCAACTACGAGGCTGAAGTGGAGAAAGTCTTGCTGGGGTTGGGATTCGAAAGAGAAGATTTCCCCCGTCCAACATCTGAATTTTCAGGAGGTTGGAGAATGCGAATTGAGCTTGCTAAAATCCTCCTGCAAAAGCCTGATTTGATCCTTTTGGATGAACCCACAAACCACCTTGACATTGAATCGATTCAGTGGCTGGAAGATTTTTTGACTCAAAAAGCAAAAGCGGTTGTGGTGATTTCCCACGACAGAGCCTTTGTGGACAATATCACTACCCGCACCATTGAAGTCACAATGGGTCGTATCTACGATTACAAAGCCAAATACAGTCATTACCTGGAACTTCGTAAAGAGCGACGCGAGCAGCAGCAAAAGCAGCACGAAGAGCAGCGAAGAGAGATGGCTGATATTCAGCAGTTCATTGACCGATTCAAAGGCACTTATTCCAAAACACTTCAGGTGCAGTCCAGAGTAAAAATGCTCGAAAAGATGGTAATCATTGAGGTGGATGAAGTGGACAGTTCCGCACTAAGTCTCCGATTCCCTGCTTCTCCCCGATCCGGAAAATACCCGGTGATCGTGGAGGAACTAAGCAAATCCTACGGCGATCACGTGGTTTTCAAAAATGCCTCCATGACAATCGAACGGGGACAAAAAGTCTCATTCGTAGGCAAAAACGGAGAAGGAAAATCAACGATGCTCAAAGCCATCATGGGCGAGATTGAATTTGATGGAAAATGTGAACTCGGCCATAACAGCATGATTGGGTATTTTGCCCAGAATCAGGCTTCCCTTTTGGATGAAAGCCTGACCATATTCGAAACAATAGACCACATTGCAGTGGGTGAAGTCCGAACCAAGGTCAAAGACATCCTTGGGGCATTCATGTTTAAGGGGGACGAAATCAACAAAAAAGTGAAAGTGCTTTCAGGAGGTGAAAAGACCAGACTGGCGATGGTAAAGCTACTGTTGGAGCCGGTGAATTTGTTGATTCTCGATGAGCCTACCAATCACCTGGACATGAAGACTAAGGATATTATCAAAGATGCGCTGAGAGAATTCGATGGTACTTTGATTGTGGTTTCACACGACCGGGATTTCCTGGACGGTTTGGTGACCAAAGTATTTGAATTTGGACATAAACGCGTAAAAGAACACTTTGAAGACATCAACGGATTCCTGAGAAATAAGAAGATCGAAAATCTGAAGGAAGTAGAGAGGTAGTGATTTTTCTAGTAATCAGTCCCACTAGGCAGAAAAAAAATCCAAAGTTTAGCGCTTTGGATTTTTCATTTTGGCCTCTAAAAATTACAGCTTTGAAAAGGCTAGAGAGTGTGCCCTATTTTTAATTTAGAGATCTGTAATCGGCTTATATTTTGGCACTAATGTCTTCATTATACTCCAGCCAATTAAGTAACAAACTGAACAAATGGAGAAAATAATGAAATATCCGGCTTCAATACCTTGGAATCCCATGAAAACCATTTCGCTTTCTTTGCTGTAGTCGAATAACATTCCGGAGCCTTTGTTGATGAGCGTGCCACCCATTCCTCCTGCTAATCCGCCAATCCCTACAACCGTGGCAATTGCCTTTTTAGGAAACATATCACCTACCGTCGTGAAAATATTAGCCGACCAAGCTTGGTGAGCTGCCGCTGCGATGCCAATAATAATGATGGGCAGCCAATAAGAAATGTATCCTAACGGTTGTGCTACCAAAGCCAATAAAGGGAAAAATGCAAAAATCAACATCGCTCTCATCCTGCCTTCATAGGGATTCATTCCTTTTTTATCAACGAAGTAAGTTGGTAGCCACCCCCCGATAATCGAAAGTAATGTAATCATGTATAAGACAAATAATGGAAGCGCAGCCTCTGTGGAATCCATTCCATAAACCGAACTTAAATACGCCGGTGTCCAGAATAAAAAGAACCACCACACTCCATCAGTCATGAATTTACCAAAAGCAAATGCCCATGTCTGATTGTATTTAAGACAATCAATCATCGATACTTTGGTGGAAGATTCAGGAACATACCCCGCTATTTTACTATCCGCGTGAATATCCTGATGAATGTAAGCTAATTCTAACGGGCTAACCCTAGAGTGTTTTTCAGGTTTTTCATAAATAAATATCCAAAAGCCCATCCACACAAATCCCAAGGCTCCAATAATTAAAAATGCCATTTCCCAACCATATGCCTCAGCAATAAAAGGAATAGATATCGGAGCCCCCAAAGCTCCAACAGTAGATCCAGCATTGAATATACTGGTAGAGAACGCTCTGTCTTTCTTGGGAAAATATTCTGCGGTTGCTTTGATGGCTGCCGGAAAGTTTCCCGCTTCGCCTACCGCCAAGATTAATCTGGCAAATATAAAAAGCGTCACACTGACGGAAATAATGGCTGCCGTGTCCTCAATCGTTCCTATGATTTCTTTGGCTCCTTCAAAGCTCACAAACCAGTTTCCAGTTAGGATTCCAGCTGTTGCTATTCCGCAAAACGCATGCAAACAGGCCCCAACTGACCAAACCCCGATGGCCCAAAGAAATCCCTTTTTGGTATCCATCCAGTCAACAAATTTTCCGGCAAACAACATTGAAATCGCATAAAATATTGAAAACAAAGCAGTTATGTTTCCATAATCATTGTTTGTCCAGTGAAACTCCGGTGCAATAAAATCACTCCATGTTAATGAAAGTACTTGTCTGTCCAGATAGTTGATAGTAGTGGCAAAAAAGAGCATTGCGCAAATGGTCCACCTATATTTACCTACGTTTTGATTGTCCATTAATTTTTGGGTTGAATTGTTGGGTTGGTTAAATGTAATTATTTCCGTAAGGGATTATAGGAAAGTATTTAATTCTGCTCTTGTTGGATTTCAAAATGTCTCGAGTGAAAATCCTTTGAAAGAAACTCATCTCAGCACCTTTTTCTCCCTAGATTAAAGCAGGTAGCAGGGAATGCGCTCCTCATCTTCAGGATCATAAACGACTCGCAGGCAGCCCGAATGAGTAATTTTCATATTCGACAATCTGCTACCGCTAGAAAGGATGCGATAATAAGCTATGAAAGGTGGTTTTATTCATTGTCTATTTTTCCCGTAGCGAAATTAAATATTAGATTTTATTGGCAGAGTATTCTCAAAAACTACGGAATCGATTTAAAAGGATACATAGAAGGATAGAAAAATCTTAAAACTCACTAATTAAAGCTTAACCTGCTGCAAATGAATCTTTTTCAATGCTTTTTACCCCTGAATTCAAAAGCTCTCAAAAGACTATTTAGGTTTTCTATTTTCATAAGATCAAGAGGCTCAATTTGACTAAGGTGATCGACAAAAATAGCCTCATAATAGAATTGCGGGTCGGTTGAAATTTTACCTTTTTTGATAATCTTCAAATTTTTGAATTGTGCGAAATAAAAATATCAATATCACAATTTAGGAATTGGTCAATTACCCAAGATTCCTGAGCATTGGAACTGCTCTTTTGCAAAGTTGAATGGCAAATCCCCAAGGATCTTTTAGCATTACCAAATGTGATCCGTCCTCCATAATATCGTCACTGACCGGACTAGCTCCTGCACTGATGAGGCGATTTTTATCTTCGGTTGGATTTTCAGAAACGAAAGCGAGGTGAACAGCAACAGGATGAAGCTCCTTAAATTTCAGCGTTTCACCTTTAGGATTTGCATAGATTTCAATCATGATGCTACCGCTGTCATCCGCCAAAAAAGTCATGTAAGGAGGTTCGGTCATTTTCTTAACCGGTTTTAATCCCAGATTGGCTTCATACCAATCGGACATTTTTTGAGGGTCTTGTACGTTAATAGCAAAGTGCTCGAATTTCATTTGAGGTGATTTTTAGGGTAAAATTATTTTTAAGTGAAGTTGAAAAACAGATAACTACTCGGAATCAGAAAAGGGGAATACCAATAATTGATCAGACTTGGAAGAGGCATAAATGGCTCTGATCAGTTCAACCGATTTCCTGGCGGTTTTCCCATCTACTATCGGCGATAGATCTAGTTGAATTGCCTCGATAAATTGTTTCCACTGCGCAGCGTGGAGTTGATGCCCAATCGCAGTGGGGTCCGAAGATCCTGAAGGATTTGAACTGGCTGTAGAAAGAATTTCGGAAGGCTGACCAATAATATTCCATTGAATCAATTTACCTGCTTCCAGAATTGCACTTCCTTCTGTTCCATAGACCTCCAGCCGTTCCGGATAACCTGGATATAAGGAAGTGGCTGCGGTGATATTTCCCAAAGCTCCATTTTCAAAATTCACAACCGCCGCCCCCAGGTCTTCCCCTTCTATCGGGTAAAGCGCGGTTTGAATTTGCCCAAAGACGCTTTTAACATCTCCCATCAGATCCAGCAGCAAGTCAATCGTATGAATTCCCTGATTGATAAAAGCCCCTCCACCATCACCTTTGAGTGTTCCTTTCCATCGGCTTGTTCCGTAATAGGCTGTATCCCGAAACCAGTTGATGTAGGCATTTCCCATCAATAAGCGGCCAAAATCGCCATTTTGAACAGCTGTTTTCAGCTTTTGATAGTCAGGTGAAAATCGATTCTGGAAGATCACGGCCAACTTTACATGATTTGATTCGCAGGCCTCGATCAACTCATCGGCCCGACCCAGAGAAATTTCCAAAGGCTTCTCGATCAGGACATGCTTACCGGCTTTTGCAGCAGCAAGCGCCGGCTCCAAGTGAACTCCGCTTGGGGTGCAAATGCAGACCACATCCAAACCGGGATGAGCCAAAAATTCCTGAATATCACTGTAACCCGGAACGCCAAATACATTTTCGGCTGCGGCAGCTTTTATAGGATCATGATGGCAAACAGCCACCAATTCCGAGTCGTTCAGTTCTTTTATTGCAAGGACATGCTTTGCGGCAATAGACCCTGTTCCGATTATTCCTATTCCAATTGTTTTCATTTCTAAAGTTCAGTTAAGATTCTGTCCCAAAGTTTTTCACTTACAGGCACACCTTCTTTCAGGTTTTTGATTCGGATTTGCATGGTACTTTCTCCCGGATATCGAACAGACTTTCCTTCGAAAACAGATGAGTTTTTCAAATCCGAAATGATCGATTCCGCTTTCACTTCCATCCATTCTGTCAGGTCCAATTTCTTGGGATCAAAGCAAAGAAAAACCTGTGAAAGTCCGAATTCATCCCCTTTTTGATCTACTTGATTGGTGGAGTTACCTCCGGAAAGTATGGAAGCCAGCATGTCCAAAATCAAGGAAAGTCCGGCTCCTTTCCAAAGTCCCATCGGAAGTGCCAATTGATTTTCCAAAACGATTTCCGGGGATTTGGTAAGTTCGCCATATTGATCAAAACCGGCTTCATATGGCATTTGCTGGCCTTTCTCAGCATGAAGAGTCATCTTTCCGTAGGCAAACTGCGACATGGCCATGTCCAGGACAACCGGGCCATTCTTTCGCGGAATCCCGATGACAAGAGGATTGTTTCCAAGTTTGGGTTCACTCCCGCCCCACGCCGGCATATTCGGTTTGGTATTGGTAAAGCAAATCCCGATCACTCCGGCATCCGCGGCCTGCCATCCATAATTACCTCCACGCATCCAGTGATTCGTAAACTGAAGCGCAACGCACCCGATTCCAAACTCGGCTGAAAGCTGAATGGCTCGATCCATCGCAAACTCAGCATTGAGATTCCCGGGACCGAATTGTCCGTTCCACCGCTCAAACATTCCGATTTTACTTTCCAAGATTGGTTCGTTCTCAGGCTTCACATATCCTTTTCGAATGAAATCCAGGAAAAGAAAAATTCGATTTACACCATGAGACCGAACTCCGTCCAAATCAGCTTTTGCAAAAAGATGAGCACATCGTTCCGCTTTTTCTTTTTGAAATCCTTTTGCCAACAAAATCCCCTTCAGCTTTTCCTTCAGAACTTCAAGTGGAATAGAAATATCGCTCATGATTTGGTTGTGAAAAGAGGAAGATTTATCCAAGTTAATAGCTCAGACTTAAATTTCATTATCATACTTTCGAACTCCTGAAAACCTGACCATCTCAAGTCTTGCCAAATCAACCCATGCTCTTAGATTTGCCTATTGCAAATCCTGACCAACCTCAAGTTCTATGAAGAAGCTAAACAAACAAGAAGTGAAAATAGCGGATCATCCTACCCGAATCCTTCAGTTTGGGAATGGAAATTTCCTTCGCGCTTTTGCAGATTGGATGGTGGACATTGCAAATGAGAAAGGAATTTTTGATGGAAAAATCCACGTCGTTCAAATCCACAGCAAGACAGGATTTGATCAGATGAAAGGGCAGGATTGCTTGTTTCATGTCCTGGAACAAGGAATGAAAAATGGGGAAATCTACCAGAAAACCCAACTTGTCAGTTCAGTTTCCGGGATTTCTTTTCCGAAGGATGATTACCCGGAATATTTGAAACTGGGAGAAAATCCCGATTTACGTTTTGTGATTTCCAACACGACCGAATCAGGAATCGTATTTGATCCGGCTGATTCGAATTTTAATTCCTTGCCGGTAACTTTCCCCGGGAAGTTGACTGCATTGCTTCACAATCGGTTTGAGCATTTCCGGGGTGACATGAAAAAAGGTCTGATTATCATCCCTTGCGAACTGATAGAAAAAAATGGACAAGTGCTGAAAACCTGCATTCTTAACTATGCAGAACTTTGGAATCTTCCGAAGGTATTTTCAGAATGGATTGAATCAGCCTGCATTTTTTGTGATACGCTTGTTGATCGGATTGTTCCCGGTTTTCCAAAAGGCAATATAAAAGAGATTCAGGAGCAAATCGGATTTGAGGACGAACTGATCGTAATGGCAGAACCATTTCACCTTTGGGTGATCCAAGGCCCGGAAGAAGTTCGGAGGGAATTCCCGCTTGATCTGGCCGGACTTGACGTGAAATTTGTCGAAGACCTTACTCCATATAGAACTCAAAAAGTCAGAATTCTGAATGGAGGACATACCGCAATGGTGCCTTGGGCTTATCTGAAAGGCCTGCGAACGGTGAGGGAATCTGTAGAAAACCCTGAAATCGGAGCATTCCTCAGAGAAGTGATTTTTGAAGAAATCATCCCAACTCTTGACATGCCAAAGGCCCAATTGGAAAAGTTTGCGACAGATGTGTTGGAGCGATTCGCAAATCCTTTCATAGTCCATGAACTCAAATCTATTGCGCTGAATAGCATTTCCAAATTCAAGGTAAGAGTGCTTCCTTCCTTACTGGGATATTGGGTAAAGAATCAATATTGGCCTGAAAAACTAACCCTTGCTTTTGCTGCTTTGTTGGTCTTTTACAAAGGGGAATTCGAAGGAGAAATGCTTCCGGTAAATGATGATAAAACGGTAATGGAATTCTTTATTGAGGCTTGGAGTAAGAATTCGATTGAAGAAACTGTCACTTTGATCCTGTCAAAAGAATCACTTTGGGGACAAAATCTGGATGAACTTCCGGGCTTGCGAGAAAAGCTTGTTGAAGCGATAAAATCAATTCTCGGTTAAGAAATCACCTAATCTTTGCGGGAAATCTGAATTGGAAAAAGGTTATTTCCGTAAGATTCCCTTTAAAGAATACGTCAGTTAGAAAAAAAATGGCAGTTCCTTTTCAGAAACTGCCATTCAATAACCTTACAAATTCTTTTTTTATCTCGCGTAATTGACCGCTCGCATCTCCCGGATTACGGTGATTTTGATCTGACCAGGATACTGCATTTCCTTCTCGATCTTCTGAGAAATATCGAAAGAAAGCTTTCCGGCGGTTGCATCATCCACATTATCTGCATCAACCAACACTCTGAGTTCACGTCCTGCCTGCATTGCAAAGCATTTATTTACTCCCTCAAAAGCCAAAGCGAGTTCCTCCAACTCTTTCAGACGCTTGATATAACTATCCATGATTTCTCTTCTGGCGCCTGGTCTTGAGCCTGAGATCGCATCACAAGCCTGAACGATCGGAGAGATCATTGTTGTCATTTCGATTTCATCGTGGTGAGCTCCGATTGCATTGCAAATTTCAGGATGCTCTTTGTATCTCTTGGCAAGCTCCATTCCAAGAACTGCGTGCGGAAGCTCCTGCTCTTCATGCCAAACCTTTCCGATATCGTGGAGTAACCCGGCACGCTTAGCCATTTTGGCATTCAGCCCCATTTCTGCAGCCATGACCGCGCAGAGTTTAGCTACTTCTCTTGAGTGTTGCAGAAGATTTTGACCATAGGAAGATCTGTATCTCATGCGTCCAACCATCCTGATCAGCTCAGGATGCAAACCGTGGATTCCAAGTTCGACAGCAGTTCTTTCACCGATTTCAATGATTTCTTCCTCGATGTTTTTCTCCGTTTTTGCGACCACTTCCTCAATTCTTGCGGGGTGAATACGTCCATCCTGCACCAATCTGTGAAGCGAAAGTCTTGCAATCTCTCTTCTTACCGGGTCAAAGCCGGAAATAATAATCGCTTCAGGGGTATCATCCACCACGATTTCCACTCCGGTTGCTGCTTCCAATGCACGGATATTTCTACCCTCTCTACCAATGATTTTACCTTTGATATCGTCACTTTCGATGTTGAATACCGATACACAATTCTCTACGGCATGCTCTGTGGCAGTTCGTTGAATCGTGTCGAGAACGATCTTTTTGGCTTGCTTCGTAGCGGTCAATTTCGCTTCGTCCAGAATGTCTTTGATCTGAGATGAAGCTTTAGATTGCGCCTCGTCAGTAAGCATGGTTATTATTTGCTCTTTAGCTTCCTCTCGAGTGAGTCCTGCGATTTTCTCCAAATCAGAAATCCTTTGATTCGTGATCTTATCCAGTTCTTCTTTTTTTACTTGAACAGAATGAAGCTGAGCAGAAAGGTTTTCTTTTTTGCTGTCTAATTCAGCTTCCTTGCGCTTAAGAGTTTCCAGTTCTTTGGCTACTTGTTGCTCTCTTTGCTTGACTTTGTTTTCGTTTGTGATGATGATGTTCTTCTTGTTATTCAAATCCTCATCAAACTCCGCCTTTAGCTTCAGGTATTTTTCTTTTGCCTCCAGCATCCGCTCTTTTTTGATTGACTCAGCGCTGATTTCAGCATCCTTAAGCAGGATTTTTACCCGTTCACGGGTTTCTTCCTCCAGCTTTTGATTCTTATTTTTAATCAACATTCCCGCCAATGCGGCTCCTGCACCAGTCCCAACAAGGGCTGCGAGGATTATGTATACTATATCTCCCATAGGTTATTTGGATTAAATTCTACCTGGGGGAATCCGAAAAATTTCCAGAAATAAGTGTTTTTTAATAATTATAAAGCCTTGGAAAGTATAGCATTGATATTGGAAAGACTGGCTTTAATATGTTCGCTATCGCCAGCATTTACCTCATTTGTCTCTAATGACTCTACCATGCAGTCAAAAGCCACCATGGCAAGCAAATCTTGATTATCGTCTAGTCCAAATTCCTCTTTATACTTCTTCAATTTTTCATTAATCAACTTGCCTGCCTGTCGGATTTTGGACTCATCCTCAATCTTCACACGCATGGGATATTCTCTAGTCCCTATTTTAACTCTGATGGCAAGTGTCTCCATATCACTCAGATAAGTAGGTGATCAAATGGTCGATCTCTTGTATATAATTATTAATTAAGTCACTCATTTCACTGGAATCTCCTGGATTCACCGGTCGGTTATCTACAATGTTACTAATTTTAATTTTATTTTTAAAATGCTCGATTTCCTGCTCCTTTTGGGTAAGTGAAGCCGTTGTCTCAGACAATCGCTTCTTCAATTGCTCATTTTCTTCAATTATCAGAAGTAATTTTTTGCTAGCCTGCTGGGCCAGTTTTTCCAATTTTTGCAGTTCCTCGCTTATCATTTTTACTCTACGTTCGGATCAGTGCTCCTACCTCATTTTCAAATGCCTGAATCAATCTACTCATTGTTTTGTCAATTACCTTATCAGTCAATGTATTTTCCTGATCCTGCAAGTGAAAGCTCAACGCATAAGCCTTTTTACTGGGATCAATCTTATCCCCCTGATATACGTCAAAAACACCAATTTTCCGCAATAGTTTCCCTCCTGCTTTTTCTGCGACTGATTTCACCTGATCATAACTTACTGCCTTGTCAATTACCAAAGACAAATCTCTTCTCACTTCCGGGAACTTTGAGATTTCCTGGTACTTCTTGAGACCTAATGCCTTTTTGCAAAGCAAATCCCAATTCAAATCAGCAAACCAAACTTCCTGACGAACTTCTGCCAGCTTTAGCATTTTTTCATCCACCAAACCAATTGTTCCAAGTTCCTTTTCTCCGGATTTCAGATGAAGTCCGTATGTAAACGGCGCTGATTCCACAATTGATATTGCACTCGGTTCTATATTAAGTTTCTCGAGGATTTTTTCAACGATGGAATAAATGTCTGCGAATGCAAAAGCTTTGGACTGCTCTATCCAGCTTTCGGCAGATCTGTTTCCCGAATGGAAAATCGCCAGCCGTCTGTTTTCCAGATAGCCTGTTTCACCTTTGGAATAAATCGTCCCAAACTCAAAGCATTTCAGATCGGTCTGACGCCTGTTGATGTTGTGTGCCAATACTTCCAGCCCGCTGAAGAGCAAAGTCTGACGCATCACTCCCAAATCCTCACTCAGCTTATTGTATATCTCAACGCTTTGGGAAGCATCCAGAAAACCGGATTTTTCGACGTAAGACGGTTTGGTAAGACTGTTTGTGATTAATTCGAAATAGCCCAGACCTGCCAGAATCTCCGACAAACGATACTGAAGCTTGTTCAGATCCTTTACCGGATGCTCAGCCAGGTAATCGGTACTGAGATTTTCGGAAAGCTCCACCTGATGAAATCCGTGGATTCGAAGAACCTCCTCAATGATATCTGCTTCCCTGGTCACGTCTACCCGATATGGTTTTACAATTGCCCTGAACCCAGCTTCGGTTTCATTTTCAACTCGGATGTCAAGACTTTCCAAAATGGATTTGACTTCTGATGGATCGATTTTTTTTCCAATCAGGCGATTGATATGTCCGTAAGTAACTTGAATGACAAAATCCTGAACTCGCTCGGGATAGAGATCAATAATCTCGGAGCAAACTTTCCCACCGGCGAATTCCTGAAGCAGTTTAACTGCTTGCTTCAATGCATAAACGGGCATATTAGGATCTGTTCCTCTCTCGAACCTGAACGAAGCATCTGTTTTCAATCCATGAAACTGACTTCCTTTTCGGATCACATCCGGGGAGAAATAGGCAGATTCAAGGAATATAGTTTTGGTAGAATCACTCACTCCAGAGCCTTTCCCTCCAAAAATCCCTCCAATGCAAAGTCCTCCTTTTGGATCGCAAATCATCAATTCTTCGCCGGAAAGTTTCCGCTCTTTATCATCCAGCGTGACAAAAGGAGTTCCTTTTGGAAGTTTCCCAACGATAATTTTTCCTTCGGAAATCCGATCAGCATCAAAAGCATGAAGAGGCTGACCGAGATCATGAAGGATAAAATTTGTGATGTCCACCACGTTATTAATCGGTTCCAGATCCAGCGATCGGAGAAAATTTTGGAGCCATTGCGGAGAAGGACCAATTGTTAAATCAGTAATTACCACACCGGAATAGCGAGGACAATCCGCTGAATTCTGAATCTCCACAGAAATCTGAGGCCCTGAAGTTTCCACTTTCAAATCCTGCTCAGAATCAAGACAAATCTCTCTGCCTAATAAGGCCTTGAGATCCCGGGCAACTCCCAAATGAGATGCCGCATCAGCGCGATTCGGTGTCAATCCGATTTCCAAAATGTTATCCTGAGCCACTTCAACGTATTCAGAAGCCGGCGTTCCATTTGCCAAATTGGTATCCAAAACCATGATTCCTGCATGGCTTTTTCCCAGACCTATTTCATCTTCGGCACAGATCATCCCTTCGGAAACCTGCCCTCTTATTTTCGCCTTTTTGATCTCGAAGGGTTCGCTTTCTGTTGGAAAAAGTTTGGCTCCCACTGTTGCAACAAGCACTTTTTGGCCTTTGGCCACATTAGGCGCCCCGCAGACGATGGGCACGATCGCCGATCCGATATCAACAGTAGTCAAGCTAAGTTTGTCTGCATCGGGATGTTTTTCGCAAGTCAATACTTCCCCGATCACAATACCCTGAAGACCTCCCGGAACGGATTCAAACTCCTCGATTCCTTCCACTTCCAAACCTGATCGGGTCAGGAGTGCTCCGATTTCCTCAGGGCTTTCTGTCAAAGCAAGGTATTTCTTCAGACGGTTTATTGAAATTTTCATTAGTTCTTAAAATAAAATGAACCATGTGGGTTCAATGGGATAAACAAAAGGGGTTCGAAAACCCCCATTTGATCAGAATAAGATGCAAATTTAAGATAATTGAGCTAGGTCAAAAGGCTATTCCTCGTAATTTTTCTCTCCAGCGGGAATGTCTATTTCCAGTAAATTTTCCTTTGGCGGAATCGGGCAGGCATAGTCCGGATTATAGGCACAATAAGGATTGTAGGCCAGATTAAAATCCAGGGTAATGCTGTTTTTCCCATCCTGACGGGCGTTGATGTATCGACCACCTCCGTAAGTTTCTTTTGCACTTGTCCCATCTGCGAAAGCAAGGAAGAAATTGCGCTTATCAGGTTCACTCAACGCCTGAAGCAGAAGCAGACGATTGGTTTTGATTCCGTCAAAAGAAAATTCAACATACGAATGCTCGATGTATTTTTCTTTTGATCCATCGGTCAAAGGCAGTTCACGAACTTTTTTGTTTTCCACAGGGATCATTCTCGCTTTGACCTTATAGGTTGGATCGATCGGATAAAAATTCAGCTTTTTGAAGGCAATTTTTTGGGAATCCGTCAGCGGAGACTCAATATTGAATCGAATGAATTTGAATTGGCGCTCTCGCTCCGCTTCTATCTTTTCGATATAAGCTTCCGGACTTTCTGTAGAAGTGAGTGTGTAAGCAACCGCAGCGAGGATTACTGCAGCAATAAAGAGGGCTAAAATATTTTTTGGCTTCATCTAATCAAAGTATGCCGTCATCGGCGAAGCTAAAATAGCCAAGATCTGTAAAAATCACATGATCGAGGATCGGCAAATCCAGTTCACGACCGATTTTAACCATTCTTTCTGTCAATCGCTTGTCCTGATCCGAAGGCCGGAGATTTCCACTTGGATGATTATGAACCAAAATAATCGATTGAGCCAAATGCTCCAGGGCGATTTTAAAGACAATCTTGGAATCCACGACTGTTCCGACCGTTCCACCCTGACTGATCAATTGCTTTTTGATTACGTGATTGGATCGGTTGAGGAGAATGAGATAAAAATGCTCGACTTGCTCATCAAGCAGTTCCGGCTTCATCAAGTCATAAATATGCTGGGAACAGGTGATTTTGGGCCGAATTGCAGGTTCTGATTCTTTTCTTCTGCGACCAAGCTCCATCGCAGCTATGATGGAAATGGCTTTGGCTTCTCCGATACCTTTGAATTTCTTCAGATCCTGAATCGAAAGTTTGGCAAGAGATCCCAAATCGTGATTTACAACTGAAAGGATATTCCTGGACAAATCTACCGCGCTGACGGAAGCAGTACCCGACCCAATCAGGATAGCGATGAGTTCTGCGTCGGAGAGAGAAGATTTTCCTTTGAGCAAAAGTTTTTCCCTAGGACGGTCTTCTTCCGCGAGTTGGGAAATTTTGATGGAGGAATAGTTATCCATAAGCTGTCAATTAAAAAAGTATGAACTAAATCTACCGACTTTCCGGAAATAAAAAAAACCCCGACAAGCAGGGTTTCAATAAGATTTCTAAGAAGGATTAACCTAAAGCGCTCACGAACTTGGCTAATCTTGATTTCTTGTTATTAGCGTTGTTTTTGTGAATAACATTCTTCTTCGCCAATTTGTCCAGCATAGAAGATACTTTCTGATAAAGCTCAGTAGCTTCCAACTTGTCAGTTGCAGCCTTCAGTCTTTTGATGAAAGTTCTAGTGGTTTTGGCTTGATATCTGTTTCTCAAACGCTTGGATTCGTTAGCACGAATTCTCTTGATAGCCGATTTGTGATTTGCCATATCTAGTTGTTAACTTAATTTCTTTACGTTCCCCTATTCTTAATTGGAGTGCAAAGTTATTGGAAATAATTAATTCTGCCAAAGGAATTTTTAACATTCCTGATTTGGGGCTCACAAACTTTCTAAAAGAGTTAGCTTGAATCGCTTTTTCAGGCTGCAAAGATACAGATTAATACAACATTTCAGTATGAAAGATTTTGATTAGTTTAAAGCATGAATACTTTTTTGATTTGGCTCATGCCGTTGATTTTTTACTCGGACAGTGAACAATCCTGGGGATTTTACGCGCATTCCCTGATCAATCGGATGGCAGTTTTCTCGCTTCCTCCGGAAATGCTCAGTTTTTACAAGCCTCAAATCCAATACATTGGTGAGAATGCAGTCAATCCGGACCGAAGGCGCTATGCGGTGGAAGGAGAAGCAGAAAAGCATTATATCGACCTCGATCATTACGGAGACAGCGCTCTTCAAATCCTCCCTTTGTATTGGCCCGAGGCAATAAAAATATTTCCAGAAGACTCACTTCGGGCAAATGGAATTGGTCCTTGGAGCGCCTATCTGACTTTCTTAAGTCTGACAAAAGCTTTCGAAGAAAAAAATGCCTCCGCAATTCTCAGGCTATCTGCGGACCTCGGCCATTACCTTGCAGACCTGAATGTCCCTTTGCATACGACCAAAAACTATAATGGACAATTGACCGGGCAGGAAGGAATTCATGGGTTTTGGGAAAGCAGAGTTCCCGAATTGATGGCAACCGATTACAGCCTTTGGATCGGGCAAGCCGAATACATCGAAAAACCTCAGCTTGCACTTTGGGAGACTGTGGCCAAGGCTCATCAGCAGGTGGACAGCGTATTGACTTTCGAAAAGAATCTGACCGAATCATTTTCCCCGGATCAAAAATTCAGCTTTGAGGAACGGAATGCCTTAACGGTTCGGGTTTATTCACGTGATTTTACCGAGGCTTATGCACTCGCCCTGGACAATCAGATAGAGCGACAAATGAAGGCATCCATCCGAATAATTGCTGATTTTTGGTACACGGCCTGGGTAAATGCCGGTCAGCCTGACCTGAGTCAGATTCAAATGAACTCCGAAGAATCAGAAAAAATGGCTCCAAATCCCAAAATTAAGACTCGGAGCCATGAGGGTAATTAGAAGAATTTATGATTTAAGCTCGCTAGGTTTGATTTGGCTTTACGCCAAAACCTTGACCGAAGATTGCAGATAAGCTGTAATCGACTTTCCAAGCCTTCTAAACGTATCCTTGAAAACTTGCTCGTTTTCTTCCAAAAGAGTAACTCTAAAACCTCTTAAATCAGAACAGAAGGAAGAAATCGGAACAACGCAAATCCGCTCTGAAGCCAGCAAATAATATACAAATCGCTTATCAAGCGGCATATCCGGATCTGTCAACCAATTATCGAGCAGGTTTTGGAGTCGCTCGTCTTCGATTGGAAGTTTTTGATCCGAATTCAGCAAGCTTTCGTCAAATACGATGGTATTGTAAAAAGCACCCTGAGTCGGATTAAATTTAATTCCCGGAATATCTCCCAGAATCTCACGCATCCACTCACTTCGCTTGCCTATTTGTTGATTGGCTTCCTCCCGATATGCTTTGTATTCGGGATGAGACATGATCTTAGGAATTGCCAGCTGCGGTAAAATAGTTGAGCAAACCTCGATCATTTTAGCATTTTCCAGCGTCTGGCATAGCTTCGCAAATTCAACAGAAGCATCACGGTTATAAAATTCCATCCAACCGCATCGAGCTCCAGGCCAGGGAAATTCTTTGGAAATACCTTTTAACGATATCGCAGGACGTTTTCCAATTACTTCCGAAAGCGGAACTGCCTTAATCCCGTTGTAAGTAATATTCTGATAAATCTCATCCGAAATCAACAGCAAGCTGAATTCCTCAGCGATTTTCACGAAGTCTTCCAAAACCTCTTTTGGATACACCATGCCGGTGGGATTATCCGGATTGATGATCAAGATTCCAACGATGGATGGATTGTATTTTACTTTCAGATACAAGTCTTCCATGTCAGGCAACCATTGATTGTCAGGATCGAGTTTGTAAGTGATAGGCGCAGTATTGGCGTGAGCGGCTTCCGCCGAACTATGCGTGCTGTACGCTGGAGACGGACCAATGATCCGGGCGGTAGGAATCAGGAATTGATACAATTTTGCGATCGCATCTCCCAAACCGTTGAAGAAGAGAATATCTTCCGCTGTAATCTGGGTTCCTCCTTTTTGATTGTTCAGATTGGCGAGAAACTTTCGGGTTTCAAGGACGCCTTTGGAGTCTGCATATCCGTAAGTTTTATCCTCCTTGAGCAAATCAGCGACGATCGCCTTCATCCAGTCGGGCACATGATTATGCTTTTGGATTGGATCACCGATATTTTCCCAGGTCATGGAATAGCCCAACGCTTCGATTTGGCGGGCTTTTTTTACAATTCCCCGGATTTCATAATTGAGTTCTTCGGCACCGGGTCTGAGGAGTAATTGTCTCATAGGTCAATAGGCTGGTTTGGAATTAATTCCGGTACAAATAAAGGGAAAAGAGGAATGAAAGTATCTCCCAGCATCGAAATACTGAATTTTTCCACCTCGGACGAAAAGACGCCAAATTTAATTTGCCTTTACTTTGCTACAAGATTTGATGAAAAATGCCCTGACTTTGTGACAAATCAAGAGCGTTTCTTGTCTCTTTCTAAAAATGAATTCAAAAAAAATGTCCCTTCCCCCATTAGATAAGGCTAGAAGCCAACTTGGAATTGGAAAAAGATTCAAGTGCATCGTCAAAGTCAGTTTTAGTGAGTGGGCTGGATTTGAATTACCAGATTTTAAGCCTAAAAATTTAATGAGAATATTTACTCATTTTCAGGAAGAACTTTAAATTTCAAGCGAACTGTAGTTACTTTAAAAAACTTCTTCATACAGTGATTCCAATTCTTATCCGCATTCTTTTTTTCTTAGTTTTCATCTTTCTAATTGACTGGTATTCTTATCAAGCTATCAAAACAGCATTTCCCGAAAAAAGCTGGATTAAGATTGGATTTTGGGTCTTTTCTGCAATCGTTTATCTCTTTGTGGCCTATGGTTTTTTGACCTTCAGCCGTGGTAATCTAAGCCTTAACTTTGGAAGGATGATTTCCCTATTGGTTTTGTCATTGATTCCTAAGCTCATTATCCTGGGCTTTATGTTTGGAGAAGATATCTTACGTTTTTTTACCGGGATATTTTATTCTGTTGCTGGACATCAGGAAGGCGATTTTCTTCCGGATCGCAGAAAATTTATAAGCCAAACAGCCTTGATACTATCTGCCATTCCTTTTTTGGGCATCCTGCATGGAGTATTAGTGGGGAAATACCGTTACCGTGTAGTAAATCATACCTTGGAATTTGATGACCTCCCTGCAACCTTTGACGGATTTACCATCACCCAGATTTCAGACATCCATTCCGGAAGTTTTGACAATAAGAAGAAGTTGGAATACGGCATTGATCTGATCAACCAACAAGCATCCGATGTCATCTTATTTACTGGCGATTTGGTCAACAACCATTCGGAAGAAATGGAGCCATGGATTGAAAGCTTCAAAAAGTTAAAAGCGCCGATGGGCAAATACTCCATCTTAGGCAATCATGACTACGGTGATTATATGGCTTGGCCTAGTAAGGAGGCCAAAGAAGCTAATATGCAACGCCTTTACGAAATCCAAGAAGAACTGGGCTTCAGGCTATTACTAAATGAATCCGTAAAAATTCAAAAAGACGGATCAAGCATAGACCTAATCGGGGTGGAGAATTGGGGAAAGGGATTTGGGCAATATGGAGACCTGCCGAAAGCTGCAGCAAATCTCAGTGATCAAAGTTTTAAAATCTTGATGA
Source organism: Algoriphagus sp. (assembly GCA_029945945.1). Taxonomy (GTDB): domain Bacteria; phylum Bacteroidota; class Bacteroidia; order Cytophagales; family Cyclobacteriaceae; genus Algoriphagus. The sequence goes on from JAQSDM010000013.1 coordinate 440,023, forward strand.
GCCACGACCCGTCTCACTTTGATGAAGAGGTGAAAAATTTCTCCCAATTCATCCATCTCACTTTGAGTGGACATACCCACGGGATGCAGTTTGGGATTGAGATCCCAGGTTTTATCAAGTGGAGCCCGGCATCCCTTCGCTATCCGAAATGGGCGGGTTTGTATGAGGAACTAGGCCGTTACTTACATGTAAATCGCGGTTTTGGATTTTTAGCCTTTCCAGGCCGAGTGGGTATCTGGCCAGAGATTACTGTGCTGAAGTTGAAAAAGAAGTAGTGTTCCTGAAAAAAAATAAACCTCCTAAGTCTTCTCAACTCCGGAGGTTTTCATTTAGACTGCTTCGTATCTCGCAGTGACGAAACGATATTCAAATTTTAAATTCAGCTTCCAGAATTTACTTCAAAGTCTTATATCGAATTCGTTTAGGAGTCACATCACCTAGACGCTTCTTTTTGTTTTCCTCGTAGTCGGAGAAGTTACCTTCAAACCAGACCACTTGGGAGTCTCCTTCGAAAGCTAAAATATGTGTACAGATTCTGTCCAGGAACCATCTGTCGTGGGAAATAATCACGGCACAGCCACCAAAGTTTTCAAGGGCTTCCTCCAATGCACGAAGGGTATTAATATCCAAATCGTTGGTTGGTTCATCCAGCAGGAGTAGGTTACCCCCTTCCTTCAGCATCATGGCAAGATGAACTCGGTTGCGCTCACCACCTGAGAGAACTCCTACTTTCTTCTCCTGATCTGCTCCTGCGAAGTTGAACTTACTCACGTATGCACGAGAATTGACTTCTTTATTTCCCAGTTTCATCAGTTCATTTCCTCCGGAAATAATCTGATAGACAGACTTATTTGGATCCAGGCTACCATGTTCCTGATCCACATAAGATAATTGTACAGTCTCTCCTACTTCGAAATTACCTGAATCAGGCTTTTCCTGTCCGGTAATCAGTTTGAACAAAGTAGTTTTACCTGCTCCGTTTGGTCCGATGATCCCAACAATTCCCCCTTGAGGTAGCGAAAAGCTAAGATTTTCAAAAAGCAACTTATCTCCATACGCTTTGGACACTCCATTTGCTTCGATCACTTTTGCACCCAGACGTGGCCCAGGAGGAATGAAAAGTTCCAGTTTGGATTCTTTTTCTTTAGCCTCTTCACCGACCAACTTATCGTAGGCAGATAGTCGGGCTTTACCTTTTGACTGACGCGCTTTTGGAGACATTCTGATCCACTCCAATTCTCGCTCAAGAGTCTTCTGCCGTTTTGATTCGGTCTTTTCTTCCTGCTTTAATCGTTGCTGTTTTTGATCCAGCCACGAAGAATAATTTCCTTTCCAGGGAATTCCTTCCCCGCGATCCAACTCCAGAATCCATCCTGCAACATTGTCCAGAAAGTATCTGTCGTGGGTTACGGCAATGACGGTTCCTTTATAATTCTGTAAATATTGCTCAAGCCATTGGACCGATTCAGCATCCAAGTGGTTGGTAGGTTCATCCAAAAGCAAGACATCGGGTTCCTGAAGTAACAATCGGCAAAGAGCCACGCGGCGTTTTTCACCACCTGAAAGTTTCCCGACAATCGCATCGCTTGGAGGAAGTCTGAGCGCGTCCATCGCTTTGTCCAGCATAACGTCCAATTCCCAGGCATTGATCGCATCCAGCTTCTCCTGAACCTCTCCCTGACGGGTAATGAGCTTATCCAACGCATCCGGATCATCCATCAGCGCCGGATCCATGAATTTCTCGTTGATTTCTTCAAATTCCTTCAACAGGTTGACCGTACCGGCAACAGCCTCTTCTACTACTTCTTTGACTGTTTTGGTCGGATCAAGTTTGGGTTCCTGCTCGAGCATTCCAACCGTGTAGCCGGGAGACCAAACCACCTCGCCTTGGAATTCTTTGTCCATTCCTGCGATGATTCGAAGCAAAGATGATTTTCCTGATCCGTTGAGACCGAGGACACCGATTTTGGCTCCATAAAAAAATGAGAGGTAAATATCTTTGAGAACTTTTTTCTGAGGGGGGTAGATTTTGGAAACCCCTGCCATCGAAAAGATGATTTTTTCTGAGCTCATGCGTTAACTTTTCCTTAAAATTTCACTTAATCGGCAAATATGGCAAAAAAACCCCTTTCTTAGGATAAGTGCTTTTGAATTAATTAATTTGCGGAAAATTGAAAACGACCACCTAACCTACTGTAGAACAATGGACCATCCGTATGGGTATATAAAGAATACGAAAGTTTATTTGAGGGGATTTTTAGGGCAGGCAGACAGGGAAATCGGTGAAGTAAAAGAAGACGAAGCCTCCACTTTAAAGTACTTTGAGGCGCGATTTGAGCAAATCAAAGCCAAAGTTGCAAAACTCAAAAATGACATTCAGGAAAACCAGAATAAGGGTTCTTTTCTAATGAAACTCATACACCTGCGCGAATCACTTTTTGAATCGGACGCGTTGGGTGATTTTGTGCCTTTGATCGAAGATCTCAATCAGCAGGAAGAATTTCTGAATGAAATCATTCAGTCCAACAGATCAAAAAATCTGGAAGTGAAAAATTTACTGATTGAAGAAGCAGAATCCATGAAGGAGGATACCGACTGGAAAGGAACTACCGAATTTTTCAAAGAATTAAAACTTCGCTGGATCAAAACAGGTCCTGTCGAAAAAGATCTTCACGAAGAAATTGAAGCTCGATTTAATGATGCCGTTCAGACTTTCTTCGAAAACAGAAGACATTTCTTCGAAGGAATGGCACTTCAGGCTGAGGAGAATATTAAGATCTACGAATCTTTGGTCCTTCAGGCACGTGAGGCACATGATTTGCCTGATTCTAAAATGGCTTTCGATATCAGCAAAAAGATTCAAAAGCAATGGAAAGAAGCCGGAAAAGTACCCGCAGAAAAACGTCAGCCACTTTGGGATGAGTTTTCGAAGCTAAACAACCGAATTTTCTCCAGATACAAGAGAACCCTGAATCCGGGACCTCAGATGCATCCGCGAGAGCTGATGAAGAAAATAGAGACCCTGACTGAGGATATAAAAAGGCTCGTCAATGTCCCAACAAATTACGATGTGATCAATAAGGCGAAACTAATCCAGGAAGAATGGAGAAAACTGCCACCCAGAAAGCCAAAAGAGGCTACATTGACGGCAAGATCTTTTCAGTTTTATAGTGATATAGTTTTTGAGAAAGCATTTCTGGAGAAATTGATTCATGGTAAATACCCTGATTTCAATGAAATGCCGATTTCAGAGCAGAATCAACTTAAAACAGCTCTGCTCAAGGACTTGCTCTACAGGGATCAAAGTGAACTGGATACAATGCAGAACAATACGGACAATTTCCGGGTCCAAACGGAGGATTTTGAGATTATGATGAAGAAAAAGCTGTCGGGATTGAAAAGAAAAGTTGATGTAAAAAACTATCTTTTGAAGCAACTTTCTTTTAAATAATCAGTACACCTTACATATTTCAAAAAAAAGATAATTTTGCAAGCCTTAAAAAAATCAGAAATAACTTTAAAACAAATACTATGTACTGGACACTTGAACTAGCTTCCTATCTTGAGGACGCTCCCTGGCCAGCCACCAAGGATGAATTGATTGATTATGCCATTCGATCCGGTGCGCCACTTGAAGTAGTAGAAAACCTTCAGGAATTGGAGGATGACGGTGAGCCTTACGAGACCATCGAGGAGATTTGGCCGGATTACCCTACCAAAGACGACTTCTTCTTCAACGAAGACGAATATTAAAACCAAAAGCCCTGAATATTCAGGGCTTTTTTTTATAACCCCAGAACCTGGCGAAGGCGGGAATATCCGGTTTTGCTGACTGGAACCTGAGCTCCATCTCGCATTTTCAAAATATAACTATCCCGCTCAAATGGCTCAATTTGAGTGATTTGATTAAGATTAACCATGAATGAACGATGGACTCTCGCAAATTTACCGGGATCCATAGCATCCTCCAGAGACTTCATCGTCATCTTTTTCAGATACTTTCCTCCAGGTGTATGAATAGAGATATAATCATCCTCAGCCTCAAAATAGGTGACGTCGTGAATTGGAATGATTTTGATCTCATTTTTCACCCGTACCACCAGCCTGTTACTTTTTTCTGCCAACTGATTTAGCCCTTCCCGCTCCTCATTCTGGGGTTCATTTGCCTGAGCGAGGAATTTCTCGATTGCTTTTGAAAATCGTTCGTTCGAAAAAGGTTTGAGCAAATAGTCGATCGCCATCGCATCAAAAGCCTTGACGGCATACTGATCAAATGCCGTAGTAAAAATCACCGCAGGAGGAGAATCGATCAGTTCGAGCATTTCAAAACCCGTGATTTTTGGCATTTGTACATCGAGAAATATTAAGTCCGGCTGATGATGCTGAATTGCTTTCAATCCCTGAAAGCCATCCTGACAAATCTCCAAAACTTCAAATTGAGGGAATTCTGCCAAAAATTCCTGGACAATTCCTGCCGCCAATGGCTCATCATCTATGATTAAAGTCCTGATCATTTGAGTTGTGGGATTTTTATTTCGACAGAAAAAGTCTGGTTATCAATTTTTGTTTCGAGCAGGTCTTTTCTACCAAAAAGCAGAAATAGTCTTCGCTCAATCGAGGATAATCCAAACCCTGTTCCCGGAGGAGATGTCGCTTCCTCGTCAAAAGGATTTGTGATTTTCAGAAACAAATAGTTCGATTCTTTTCGGGTCTGGAGGGTGATTTTCACCTCGCCTGTGACTCCATACAAGCCATGTTTGATGGCATTTTCCAAAAGCGGCTGAATCAGTAATTGAGGAAGCAACATAGCCTTTGTGTCCTCAGCCAACTCAAATTCCACTTCGAGTCGATGACCGAATCGGACTCGTTCTATTTCAAGATACATCTTCAGATAATTCAATTCCTCTTCGAGGCTTAGCCATTGCTGATGATCCTTTCGGATCGTACCCCTTAAAAACTCCGAAAGCTGAAAGACCATTTCTCTCGCTTTTTTAGGCTGGGACACCACGAGGGCATTGATAGAATTCAGACTATTGAAAAGGAAATGCGGCTGAAGTTGCTGTCTGAGTTGTGTCAGTTCAGCTTCTCTGGAAAGCTCCGCCATCAGCGTTTCGCGTTTGCGGGTTTCCTCTTGCTGCTCTAATTTGGAAACAACGATTGCAATCAAGGCTACAAAAATTTCAGCGATTGCCAGAAACGCCCATCGGAGATAAATATGTTCTTTCAGAAAATTGATGTAGTCCAATTCATCTTCAAAAACCCACTGAAGAAAGAATCGATGACCATATACGCCGGCCAAGCTCAGTAGCAATGGAAGCACCAACAAAAGCCAGTTGTTTCCTCCCTTCGGAATGTAAAAACCGAAAATCCGCTCCAACACAAATACACCAATTAGGAAAATAACTGCGAAAATTGCCGCATCCGACAATGCCAGAGAAGATTCAATTTCATAAAAACGAAGAAGCAAAAATGAACCAAGGAACCAGATAATTCCGGCTCCCTGTATGATCCATTTTGCTTTCGAAGGGTTTGAAAAAGCGTTAGAAAACAAGCTCAGTGTAGTTTTAACTAAGTTGGAATCTCGTTAAAATGATTTGATTTCCAAACCTCCAAACAAGATCGTCCCACGGATTACCAAGACCTTGTTTGGGTCTACCTCAGATTCGCGATACAAGCGCTTGTCTTCAATTCCGGCAGCGATGTTGGTGACTTCAGTACGAACGTCCCAATGTGGCGGCAAGATCAATTTCATTCCTCCAAAAATCACATCGATCTGAAGATTAACTACCCCATTGAAATCTGCCTGAGTCATATCCAGGTCAATCCCTCCAAAGGCAGCTGTCAGTTTACCTCCCTGGAAATTCTTCGAAAGGACCCTCTTTTGAACTCCGCTCAGGATTGCATCTACATTCAATTGATCTGAAAATGAGACTCCGGATGCATTTGGAATTGATCCTCCAGACATTGATCCTCCAGACATTGGTCCACCTGAAATAGGATCTTTCAAATCCGATGGAACTCCCATATTTCTTGAATGAATCTGGTCCTGAATATTTTTGAGAACATTTTTTTCATTCCTCTTTTTGGAGATTAAGTGAATCCCCAAGCCGATTAAAGCAATCGGAAGAATGTATCGATCCAATCCAAAATCGAAATTAAATTCTCGCTCAAATAAGAAGAACAATCCAAAACCAAGCATCAGAACTCCAATTACGCTTTTGAACTCATGCTTAATCAACGTGAAAGTTCCGATTACAATCAGAATCATGGGCCATGTCAAAAGCCAATCAGGAAAAAAGAATCCGAGTTTTTTTAGTAAAAGCAAAACGCCGATCCCGAGAACAATGAATCCAAAGACGATTCCTCCGTCGTTGCTGCTAGAGTTAAATTTCCGTGCCATGTGAGTTTTTGTTTAAGTTGATGAACAAAAGTATATCAAGTCCCAAAGGCGGAAAATACACATTAGGTCAACCCAACTCAAAAGTCGGTAAAGCCTTGGAAAAAGTCGGTGAAAATGTAGCCCGGATTTTTACCGATTCGTTTTTTGCTTCGAGGCAAGGAATTCGGCGTACTCCATGTCCTCAGGGGTGGTGATTTTAATGTTTTCCAGATTTCCCTGAATCAAAGAAACTTCCCAACCCTGATGCTCATATACAGTTGCATCGTCGGTAAATTGAGGTAGCTCGGTGACTTCAAATGCCATCTTAATTTTTTCGATCTGAAAAGTCTGCGGCGTTTGAACCAATCGAAAATAGTGTCTTTCCTGAAAAGTCGATTTTCCGTCATCAGAAATTTTTCGGATCGAATCTTTCAATTCAACAACCGCTATCGCACTTCCTGACTTTTCTGCCTGATCAAAGCTATTTTCAATCACTTCGGGCTTCACAAATGGTCTCACTCCATCATGGATTGCAACCAATCCGGAATTGAATGGTAAAGCGTCCAAGCCATTTCTGACAGATTGAAATCGCGTATTTCCCCCTGCGACCAACTGGTGGGGAATATCAAATTGGTTTGCTTCGCAAAGGGATTTCCAAAACTCAAAGTCGGTTTCCGGAAGGACTAATATGAGGTGAATCTGCGGGTCAAGGTTAAAAAACAGGGAAAGCGTATGCATCAAAACAGGCTTTCCTGCTATCGGTAAATACTGCTTTGCGACTGGTCCCCCCATTCGGGAACCTTTACCTCCCGCAACCAAAATTGCTGCTTTATTCATAAGATCACTTTGGAACAAAAGTAGCTTTTAACTAAGCCATTGCTATTTCTGACAGTTTAATTCTTGGTGGAAATAAATAAAAAAAGCTCCACTAAGGGAGCTTTTAAAGTTTAGAGGATCAGCATTGCATCTCCATACGAAAAGAAGCGATATTTTTCTTTGATGGCCTCTTTATATGCTTTCATAACCAAGTCATATCCTCCGAATGCTGCGGTAGTCATCAATAAAGTTGATTCCGGAAGGTGGAAATTCGTGATCAGTGTATTTGCAATTTTGAATTCGTAAGGAGGAATTATAAACTTATCAGTCCAGCCTGTACTTGCTTTCAGTCTTCCATTTGCAGTCACAGAAGATTCTACTGTTTTCAATGAGGTCGTACCTACTGCAACTACTCTCTTTTTGTTGTCAAGAGCCCTATTGACCAATTCAACTGTTCTTTCAGGAATCGAGTAGTTCTCAGAATCCATCTTATGCTTGGTCAGGTCTTCCACATCTACCTGTCTGAAAGTACCTAATCCAACATGAAGAGTGATCGAAGCAACATCTACTCCCTGAAGTTCCAGTCTTTTCAGCAAATGAGGTGTAAAGTGAAGACCTGCAGTTGGAGCTGCAACTGCACCCACATTCTTGGCAAAAACGGTTTGATATCTTTCACGATCTTCCGGTTCAACCTTTCGTTCGATAAACTCTTTCAAAAGAGGTGTCTCGCCCAAGGAATCGATTGTTTTATGGAATTCTTCCGGAGTTCCATCAAATAAGAAACGAATCGTACGTCCTCTTGAAGTAGTATTGTCAATAACTTCAGCCACCAGGTCAGAATCTCCGAAATAAAGTTTGTTACCAACCCTTATTTTTCTGGCAGGATCGACTAATACATCCCATAGTTTGAGTTCTGGGTTCAATTCCCGAAGGAGAAATACTTCGATTTCCGCACCTGTTTTTTCCTTATTCCCATAAAGTCTGGCTGGAAAAACTTTGGTATCGTTGGTGACGAAAACATCTCCTTCGCCAAAGTATTCAACAATGTCTTTGAAAATCTTGTGTTCAATTTGACCAGTCTTGCGGTTTAACACCATAAGTCTGGACTCATCTCGATTTTCTGTTGGGTAAAGGGAAATTAGTTTTTTTGGAACGTCAAATTTGAAATCTGATAATTTCATAGATAAGCTTTAGATGTCTGAGCTTGATTTTTTTTTACTTTAGAATTACTCTAAAAAATGCAAAGATAGAAACAATAATGCCCAATTTCAGCTAACTTAACAAATTGTTTTAACCAACTATTAAAAGCATGCTCTTTTTCAAACTCACTTGGGAAAGTTTTCGATTTGCAATTTCGGCTTTGAAATCAAATCTAACCCGCACTATCTTGTCCCTATTAGGGGTTACGGTCGGTATTTTTGCCATCATAGCCGTTTTTACATTAGTAGATTCGCTTGAAAACAACATCAAATCTTCCTTTGCCTTTTTAGGGACAAATGTGATGAGAGTTGATAGATTCCCATTTGCAACAGGCCCTCCGGGCCAATACCCTTGGTGGAAATATTTTCAACGTCCTCCTGGTACACTTTCAGAGTATAAATTCTTGCAAGAAAGACTTACTTCTGCTGAAGGGGTTACTATTTCTGCCTCCGCAAATACGATTGTACAAGCTGGAAGCAACGCCTACCAGGGAATGCAACTCACCGGTGTGGCTTACACTTATCAGAACGTATATGAAGTCGCTTTGGAAGAAGGAAGATATTTCTCAGAATCTGAAGTAAATGCGTCCAGAAACCTTGCCATTATCGGAAAAAAGATTGCAAACACCCTGTATCCTAACCAATCTGTGGTTGGTAAAGAAATCAAGATCAAAGGAATGAAATTCGTTGTGGTTGGAGTTTTTGAGGAAGAAGGTGAAGGACTTTTCGATTTGCCTTCCAAAGATGAAGCGTGCCTGATTCCCTACGGTGCATTTACAAAGGTTTTTTATACCGGAAAAAATGGGATCGAACCAATCATTGCCGCGAAAGGAAATGAGGATGACATTGGATTGGTTGCGCTTGAAAATGAAATGACCGGGCTGTTGAGGGCAAAAAGAGGGTTAAAGCCAGTTCAGGGAGATAATTTTGCTCTAAACAAAACCGAATTTATTCAGAATTCAATCGGGGCTATTTTCGATGTAATATCAGTTGCCGGATGGGTTATCGGAGGATTCTCTATCCTAGTTGGAGGTTTCGGAATTGCGAACATCATGTTTGTCTCTGTTAGAGAACGAACAAATATAATAGGCATCCAAAAATCACTCGGAGCAAAAAACTATTTCATCCTTTTCCAATTCCTTTTTGAGGCAATTTTCCTGAGTCTCATTGGAGGTGCAACTGGAATATTGTTGGTCTTTGGATTAAGCTTTGTCCAGCTAGGGACGCTAGAGTTAGCACTTTCCTTCAAAAATATTATTCTCGGATTAGGCGTTTCTTCTATCATTGGGGTGGTTTCAGGGATTGTCCCGGCAACCATGGCCGCAAGATTGGATCCGGTCGAAGCGATCCGCGCTACATAAAAAAAAGGGCCTTCACTGTGAAGAGCCCCCTTTTTAATAATTATATTTTATTCTTCCTTAGAAGGTGAAGGCTGCGTCGGAAGTAATCCGGAAGCAGCTCTGATTTTAACTTCTAATTCGTCCATCAATTCAGGATTATCCAATAAAATATTTTTTACAGAATCACGACCCTGGCCCAGTTTTTCACCATTATATGAGAACCAGGAACCTGCTTTTTTAATAATTTCTAATTCAACGCCCAGATCAATAATCTCACCTACTTTTGAAATTCCCTGGCCGTACATGATATCAAATTCTACAACTTTGAAAGGTGGTGCTACTTTGTTTTTCACCACTTTTACCTTCGTCCTGTTTCCAAGAATGTTATCCGCACCCTCTTTGATTTGACCGATTCGACGGATATCCAAACGGACAGAAGCGTAAAATTTCAAGGCATTACCACCCGTTGTTGTCTCGGGATTTCCAAACATCACTCCGATTTTCTCTCTCAGCTGATTAATAAAAATACAGGCACAACCGCTTTTATTTATTGCTCCTGTAAGCTTTCGAAGTGCTTGGGACATCAATCTGGCTTGAAGTCCCATTTTACTTTCTCCCATTTCGCCTTCAAGTTCACCCTTTGGCACCAAAGCCGCCACGGAGTCAATTACGATAATGTCAATCGCTCCTGATCGGATCAAATGCTCGGCAATTTCGAGTGCTTGCTCGCCGTTGTCCGGCTGTGAGATAAGAAGATTTGTGGTGTCGATCCCGAGTTTTTCAGCGTAAAACTTATCAAATGCATGTTCTGCATCGATGAAAGCTGCCATACCACCGGCTTTTTGAGCTTCAGCAATGCAATGCATCGAAAGCGTGGTCTTACCTGATGATTCCGGACCATATATTTCAATCACTCGGCCTCGGGGAATTCCTCCAATACCAAGTGCCATATCCAACCCAATTGAACCTGTGGAAATAGCAGGGATGTCGATAACTTTATTATCGCTCAGTTTCATTACCGTGCCTTTTCCGTAGGTTTTTTCCAACTTATCGATCGTAAGTTGAAGGGCTTTCAATTTTTCTGCGTTAATACTCATGAGTTATAATTTAAAGGAATCAATTGTCTGTGAAATTAGAGAAACACCAAGCCATTACCAAGGAGGATAGTTGTATTGTTTCAGAACCCCAAATTCGTAATTTTAATGGCTATTCGGCACGATTTTTCGTAATACTTGTAGAAACCCAAACATTCCGTCAGGTATTGTCAATAAAATTTATGAAACGAATCAACCTAACGGCATTTCTCTTCATTTTTCTTTTTCAATTCAACCTATTTGCTCAGAAAGCAAGTCCAAATACTGCTTTTTCTTATGGTGAGGAATTACATTTTGAGGTTTCCTATGGCTGGCTTGTTCTGGCAGATGCAAAACTTCAGGTAGCCAGAAGACCACATGATCAAGACCAAAGACCTCATTATAAAATTGATGTGTTTGGCAAAACTAAAGGCGCTGCAACAATTTTTGGGAGAGTAAACGACAATTGGGGCACTTATTTGGATATTGAATCAATGCTTCCATCACTTTCTTACCGTCACATTGAAGAGGGAAATTACCGAAAACATGAGCGCGTATTGTTTGATCAGGAAAAAGGTAAAGCAAGAATGGAGCTTTATGACAGAGAAAATAAGACTCTGAAACAAGTAAAAGAATACAATTTACCCAGCCAGGTTCAAGACATTGTCAGCGGATTTTACTTTTTACGATCGATGGATTTGAAAAACCTTACTCCCGGGGAATCCATCCTGATCAAAGGTTTTTTTGATAAAGAAATTTATAACATAAAGTTAATCTACGAGGGGACTGAGCTGATAGAAACCGAACTTGGCATGAAAGACACCTATATTTTTTCTCCTCAGCTTCCTAAAAACAAACTATTCAGAGGAGATTATCCGGTAAAAGTGTGGGTCACTAGGGATCAGAACAAAATACCGGTAAAAATCAAAGCAAACATGTTTCTCGGATCATTGAATCTTGATATAAAATCAGCCAAAGGACTCAGAAACAATTAATTTACTTTGGGTTAATATTAAGTTAACATTCTCGTCAGAAACGAAATTTATTGACACTTTGAGAGATTATCTCCTACTTAATCCCTGCTTTTATTTGGTTTCAATCCTGTAATATTGTTTAATTTTAAACAAAGTATTATTTAATATCTACATGAGCGAAAAGCAAAAAATCAAAGTCCTGGTAGTAGACGATGAACCGGATATTGTAGAGATTCTCAAATACAACCTTCAGAAAGAGGGCTATGATGTGGCGACCGCTGAGGATGGATTAAAAGCAGTAAAAGTTGCCGGGAAATTTTTGCCTGATGTCATTCTCCTTGATATTATGATGCCCAATCAGGACGGTGTAGAGACTTGCCTACAGTTGAGGCAAATTCCGGAACTGAAAAATGCTTTTATAATTTTCCTTACGGCAAGGATGGAAGAATACTCTGAAGTAGCCGCTTTTGATGTGGGTGCTGATGATTACATCACCAAACCTATCAAACCCAGAGCGCTGATGAGCAGGATTTCTGCTTTATTCCGCAGGGAATCTAAAAAGGAGCAAGAAGTCGCTCAAATAAAAGTGAAAGACCTTTTGATCGATAGAGGAAGCTACACTGTTGACAAGAATGGCAAGACGATCACCCTACCTAAGAAGGAATTTGAATTATTGTATTTCCTCGCTAAAAACCCTAATATCGTTTTCAGCAGAGATGAGCTTCTTCAGAATATTTGGGGGACCGATGTTTTTGTTTTGGCCAGAACAGTGGATGTACATATCCGAAAAGTCAGAGAAAAAATCGGGGAAGACTACATCACTACTGTCAAAGGCGTAGGATATAAATTCGATTTAGGCTGACATGCTTGCAACTTCCAGGGGTATTTCTCTCATTCTAGCTTTAGCCATATCACTCCTGGTTGCAGCATTTTTATTCTTATTACCTGAGTCAACTCCAACTATTTTGTTTGTGGCTGCCGGGCTGTCTTTTTCAGCGTCCTATATCCTCATTACCATAACCCTTGAATTTCTTGTTTTTAAGGAAATTGGAAACATCTATTCCCTCTTAGAGAAAATCCAAAAGAAGGACTTATCCGGGATTACTGAAAAAACATTCAAAACTTCCATTTCTCCGCTTAGCAAAATCAATAAAGTAATTAATTCATACGTCTTAGCCAGGCAGACTGAAATAGATACCCTCAAAAAAACCGCTGAATTCAGAAGAGAATTCATAGCAGATATTTCTCACGAATTGAAAACCCCAATTTTTGCAGCTCAAGGATATATTCATACACTTCTGGATGGAGCCATCGATGATAAGCATGTCCGGATGAAGTTTCTGAAACGTGCCGCAAAAAGCCTGGACTCCCTGGATGTTCTTGTTCAGGATTTGTTGACTCTCAATCAAATGGAAAGTGGAGTGATCAAATTCAGTTTCACGGTATTTGATCTGAAGGATTTGCTAACTGAGGTTATTGACGAGTTGGAAAATAAAGCTTCCAAGCGAGACGTGGCCATCAAGTTTGAGTTTGAAACCGAAAAAAATTACCTGACCTCAGCAGATCGCCAGAAAATCTACAGAGTCTGCCAAAATCTGATTTTCAATGCTGTGAAGTACAACCATAACGGCGGTGAGGTAGTTGTTTCGTTAAAACAACATAAAAACTCAATCCAGGTGGACATCAAAGACAATGGGCCCGGAATTCCTCCTGAAGATTTAAAACGAATTTTTGAGCGTTTTTATCGGGTTGAAAAAAGTCGGTCCAAAGAAAAAGGCGGAACTGGCCTGGGTTTGGCAATTGTGAAACATATTATGGAAGGACATAAAAGTAAGATCTCTGTCAGCTCAACAGTTGGAAAAGGTTCAATTTTCACCTTTTACCTTCCTTTGGAGAAGGATAAAAAAACTCAGGAAAAAGAACTGCTTGAATCAGGAAAATCAACCCCTAAACCACATACTGCTCATACAGACTGAGAAGAGTCTGTTCAAGATCTTCTGAAAATCCGGAATGTGGCCGGGATGTTTGAAGCATCGAACTCCTTACCGCTGTCAGCCAACGAAATCTTGAAGCAGCATCCTGATTAGCAATCGGATTCCCCGTTTTCACTCCTAAACAGATTTTTTGAAAAGATTCCAGATAACAGGAAAAAAGGTTTAAATCCGCATCTGAATCCAGCGCAAGCAATTTTTCTTCCGGAAGATGAATTTTAATGGCCAGGTAGTTTTGACGCTTACAACATAGAACTACTCCGACGTTGATAAACTCTTCCCGCTCCACTCTTGGGACGAGACGAATCAAAGCATATTCAAATAAGTGTTTCCCTTGCATGTTTGGCTTCAGTTAAAAACACTTCAGAATTTTCTAATCTTTTCAGTAAAAAAGCTTCATAAACGTCCCTTGCCTCTTCGGCCGTCTCTACGTCTCTGGAAGCTAGCAGCCATTCTTCTGGCACTTCCTTCAATACGCCTCGAATTAAATCCGGAGTGATCGCATTTTTCATCTCCTCATCCACACGCTCCAGTTGACTGGCTTTTGGCAAAAGCACATGGTCTTTGATCATAGGAAAAGCGCTCAATGCGTGTTTATCAAAATTTTCCCAGGAATGATGAAAAAGAAAGGATGCGCCATGATCTATCAGCCAAAGCTCTCTGTTCCAAATCAGCAAATTGGTATTTCGAAAAGTTCGGTCCACATTGGTAATCCAGGCATCAAACCAAACAATTCGTGAGGCTAAATACTCATCGACTTGGGAAGCACCCGGATCGAAAGTCATTGCCTTTGACAAAAAATGTAAGGCAAGATTCAATCCCTGACTGCTTTTGAGCAAATCCTGGATTTCTTCATCTCCTTCAGATCTTCCAAAGGCCTCATCCAAATTGGCCAGAACAATTTCCGGAACCCTGAATCCCAAGTTTCTTGCAAGTTCACCCCCAATCAGCTCTGCAACAAGGGCTTTTTCTCTTTGCCCGGCACCTTTGAATTTCAACACATAATTGAATCCGTCATCTGCCTCCGCCAATGCAGGCAAAGAACCGCCTTCACGAAGTGGCATCACATAGCGTGTGACATTGACGAGTCGAAGGGTGTCCGGAAGATTTATTTCCTGCATTTGATTTAAAGAATAAAACAAATAAAATCCGAAATCTTCAAAACAAGTCGATTGATCATGGATTAATTTTCTCTCCCGAAAAGCCAGTCAGCTAATTTGAAACTTGATTTTTTTTCAACCTTCGGATTGCCTACTTTTGCGGACTCTTTGAAGAGGCAGGAGAATCCATGAAAAAAATAGATTTTCAAAAACTTATTTTGTTTGAAAACACGGACTACCTGGTGATCAACAAACCCCCGTATCTGTCTAGCTTAGACGACAGACACGAGGCTCAGAACATACTTGACCTTGCCAAGGCACACACCCCCGATGCCCAACTGTGCCATCGATTGGATAAGGAAACTTCAGGTTGTCTGGTGATCGCCAAGAATCCCGAGGCCTACAGGCATTTGGCCATGCAGTTTGAAAGCAGAAAAGTCGACAAAGTCTATCACGCAGTGGTGGAAGGGATCAAGGAATTCAGCAATGTGCTGGTAGACCGAAATCTTTTAGCCAACAACAAAGGAATTGCAAAAGTCAGTAAAGAAGGAAAGCCTGCAAAGACGATTTTCAATACGTTGAAAACCTACTACGCGCATACTTTGGTCGAGTGCAAGCCTATCACAGGCAGATTGCATCAGATCAGAGTTCACCTGGCTTATCTGAAAGCTCCGATATGTGGAGACACTTTATACGGAGGCAATCCCTTGTATCTTTCATCGCTCAAGCGCCGCTTCAATCTCAAGAAGGACACAGAAGAATTACCGATTATGCAAAGGGTATCTCTCCACGCGTATTCGATTGGATTTGAAGGACTGGACGGGACATTATTGAAGATAATTGCCCCCTATCCAAAAGATTTTCAGGTACTGGTCAATCAACTAGAAAAGACCGCCTGAGCGATTCAGACGAATAAATTGGATAGAAAACCAAATTCCATTCGGGATTTTCGGCCTAAGCCTATGAAAATTAGGACTTAGTGTTTGAAATATTTTGCATGAAAAATAAATTACTTCTATCTTTGTGTCCCTTTTTGGGGGTGAAATAAATTTAACAAGCTAAATATTAAACAGTTACACAGTGGATACTTTAAGCTATAAGACCAAATCAGCCAACGCCGCAACTGTAGACAAGCAATGGGTAGTTGTGGACGCCCAAGCTGCAGTTTTGGGTAGATTGGCTAGTGAGGTAGCAAAAATTTTAAGGGGTAAGACAAAGCCAAGCTTCACTCCTCACGTTGATTGTGGTGACAACGTCATCGTAATCAACTCAGACAAGATCAGATTAACCGGTAACAAGATGAATGAAAAAGTCTATGTTAGACATACCGGTTATCCAGGTGGACAGAGAATTTCTACTCCTAAAATGTTGATGGCTAAGTCATCTACAATTTTGATCGAGAAAGCTGTTCGAGGCATGTTGCCTAAGAACAGATTGGGAAGACAATTGTATGGCAACTTGTACGTATACGAAGGAGCAGAGCATCCACACGTAGCACAACAGCCTAAATCTATTACCTTATAATTGCCTCACTCATGGAAATGATCAACAAAATCGGTAGAAGAAAGACCTCTGTAGCCAGAATTTACATGGCAGCAGGAAATGGTAAAATCACCGTTAACAACAAGGCACTGGAAGTGTATTTCCCATTTGATCTGCATCAGATCGTAGTGAAGCAGCCATTGACTCTTGTAGGCGTGGATGGCAACTATGACATTCAAATCAATGTAGACGGAGGAGGAATCAAAGGACAAGCTGAAGCAGCTCGTATGGCGATCTCCAGAGCTTTGTGCGAATTCAACTCAGAGCACAGAGGTGCATTGAAAAAAGAAGGTTTCCTTACTCGTGACCCTAGAATGGTCGAGCGTAAGAAGCCAGGAAGAAGAAAAGCAAGAAGAAAGTTCCAGTTCTCGAAACGTTAACAGGACTTCTCTTTCGATTATTTTATAACAAATTCATTCATGACCAAAATCGAATACAAAGACTTACTAGATGCTGGTGTCCACTTTGGACACTTAACGAGAAAGTGGGATCCAAGAATGTCTCCATACATCTTTATGGAGAAGAATGGCATCCATATTATCGATCTTAATAAAACGCTTGCTTGCCTCGACGAAGCATCTAATGCAATCAAGCACATTGTACGCTCTGGCAAAAAGGTGATGTTCGTCGCCACTAAAAAACAAGCCAAAGACCTGGTAGCTGCAGAAGCTGTAAGACTTAACATGCCTTTCGTAACTGAAAGGTGGTTAGGTGGTATGTTGACCAACTTCGCTACTATCCGTAAGTCCTTGAAAAAAATGTCTTCACTCGAGAAATTGATGAAAGAAGATGCTTACAAGAACTTGGCTAAAAAAGAGCGATTGATGGTAAGCCGTGATAAAGAGAAAATGGAAAACGTGCTCGGCGGTATCGCTGATCTAAGCAGACTTCCTGCAGCTCTTTTCGTAGTAGACATCAAAAGAGAACACATCGCAATTGCTGAAGCAAAAAAGCTTGGTATCCCTGTTTTCGCATTAGTGGACACGAACTCAAACCCGAACGAGGTTGACTTCCCTATTCCTGCTAATGATGATGCTTTCAAATCCGTATCCTTGCTTGTAAAGGCATTTGGTGCAGCTATCGAAGAAGGTCTTTCTGAAAGAAAGAGAGACAAAGACGATGCTAAACTGACTGAGGAGGAAGAAGCAAAAAGAGCTGTTGACGCTGAAACACAAGAATAATCCACACTGTGTTTTGAAATATAAAAATTGAACATTTGGTCACGGCCTTTGTTCAATTTTTTTGTTTTAACTCTCCATTCCCTGAGAGTTCTTAATCAGAACTCAACAATAATCAGATCCTCAAAGGCTTTCTAATCTGAAGCCCGAGCATCTAAAAAATAAGAACTATATCCCGTTTATATTAAACTGAATAGACAATGGCAATTACTGCACAAGAAGTAAACAAACTGAGACAAATGACCGGTTCCGGTATGATGGATTGCAAAAAAGCTTTGACTGAAGCTGATGGCGATTTTGAAAAAGCGGTTGACATCCTCAGAAAAAAAGGTCAGAAAGTATCTGCATCAAGAGCAGATCGCGAAACCAAAGAAGGAGTAGTAGTAACCCGTGTATCTGAAGATGGTACCACAGGAACATTGCTTTCTCTTACTTGCGAAACTGACTTTGTGGCTAAAAACGAAGAATTCGGAGCTTTTGCAAATACTTTACTAGACATGGCTGTTTCTAACAACTGTGCTACTGTTGAAGAAATCCATGCTCTTCCTTTCGGTGACCTTACGACTGCTGAGAAGATCATCGAAATGACTGGTAAAATCGGTGAAAAAATCGAGATCTCTCATTACGTAGTGATCAAAGCTGAGTCTGTCGTTCCTTACATCCACTCCAATGGTAAATTGGGTGTATTGGTAGGTTTGGTAAACACAAGCGGATCTGACGTTGAAGAAGCAGGTAAAGACGTAGCAATGCAAATTGCTGCAATGAACCCGGTTGCTGTTGACAAAGATGGTGTGGATGCTACAACTATCGAAAGAGAAATCGAAATTGGTAAAGAGCAGGCAAGACAAGAAGGCAAGCCTGAAGAAATGTTGGAAAAAATCGCTTTGGGTAAACTTCAGAAGTTCTACAAAGAAAGCACGCTTCTTAGCCAGGTTTTCGTAAAAGACAACAGCAAGACAATTGCTCAGTATCTTGACGGAGTAAGCAAAGGCTTGACAGTTTCTGCTTTCAAAAGAATCTCTATCGGTTAATTGATTTATTGCCTTCCGGCAAAATCATAAACTCATAAAAAAACCCATCCAATTAATTTTGGATGGGTTTTTCATTTTCAATCGATGAAAGTTAACGATTCATCAATTCCTCAATCTCCTCCGCTTCAATCGGAATATTTCGCATCAGGTCAAAAACGCCATTTTCCCGAACGACCACATTATTTTCTAACCGAATCCCGAATCCTTCTTCAGGAATATAAATTCCTGGTTCCACAGTAAAGACCATTCCCGAAGTGATTGGATAATGCATCGTACCCACGTCATGCACGTCCAATCCCAAATGATGGGAAGTCCCATGCATGAAATATTTTTTGAAGGCCGGCCAGTTCGGATCCTGATTTTTGATGTCAGTTTGATCAATCAAACCTAATCCAACCAATTCACTTTGCATGATCAGACCCACTTCTTTGTGATAATCCTGAATATTAATTCCAGGTCTTAAAAGATTCATTGCTGCTCTCTTCACTCTCAAAACCGCATCGTAAACTGAACGTTGTCTTGGTGTGAATCTTCCGTTGACCGGAATTGTCCTGGTCATGTCCGCATTGTAATTTCCATATTCAGCAGCTACGTCCATCAGCAATAATTCTCCCTCAAGACAGGCTTTGTTATTTTCAATGTAATGCAAAACACATGCACTGGCTCCCGATGCAATAATCGGCTCATAGGCAAAACCCTTGCTTCGATTTCTCACAAACTCATGGAGATACTCCGCCTCAATTTCGTATTCAGTGACACTGGGTTTCACAAATGACAACACTCTTCGAAATCCCTTCTCTGTTATATCACAGGCTATTTGAAGCTGATCAATTTCTTCTTGCTCTTTCACTCCTCTCAATTCATGCATGATCGGTGCGGAGCGCTCATACGCATGCAAAGGGTATTTTTCTTTACAGGTCTTGATGAATCTGGCATCGCTTGTTTCAACTACTACACCGGCACGCAAATGCTCATTGGTGTTCAGATAGATTCTTTCAGAAAGTGCAACTACCGTATTCAGGACCTGGTCAAAATTGGCAAGCCATTGAATATTTTTAATGCCTGAAGCAGCCTCAGCTTCTTCCTTCGTGTATTTATGACCTTCCCAGATAACAATGAGCTCGCTAGTTTCTCTTAGAAAAAGCACTTCACGCATTGCAGGATTTGGGCAATCGGGAGCTAAAAGTAAAATGGTCTCTTCCTGATCTATCCCGGTAAGGTAAAACAAATCATTATTCTGTCGGAACCGCATTGTACCATCCGCATTGGTCGGCATGATGTCGTTTGAATTAAAAATCGCAACGCTCTTCTTTGCAAGTTTTGCTGCAAA
The DNA here is from genome assembly GCA_029945945.1 of Algoriphagus sp. Taxonomy (GTDB): domain Bacteria; phylum Bacteroidota; class Bacteroidia; order Cytophagales; family Cyclobacteriaceae; genus Algoriphagus. Next base: position 459,976 of record JAQSDM010000013.1, read on the forward strand.
TTTTGAGCGATTTCGCTGATACAATTCTTTGGGAAGTGGATTATATTTCATTCTGATAAGTGATTTTCCTTTTTGATAATTAACGTTTAATCAGACCATTTTTACAAATGAACCTATTTGCTTGCTGATTACTTTTCATGATCTGGAGATTTTCTTCCTGATCAGTCCAACTCTCTTTGTGGTACAAATGATATTGAACTGCCAAATTCCTGACGGATTTCAATTCATATCCCAATCCCTGAAACCTCCACAATAAATCCGCATCCTCGCCGACTGCAGGTTTCTCATAGTCTTCATCAAACCCGTTGATGGCTTCGATCGCTTTCCTGTGAAAAGACATGTTACATCCTTTGAGGTGTCGCATTTTCCGGACCTTTGTTAAAAATCCAAGGATGCCAGAAGGATTGATAAAAAGTCCTTCCTCCACAAATGCACCTCCTTGTTTTTTGATTTTTGAAAAATTCGCAAGAATCCTCAAATTCATTTCCTCTGGTTTTAAGTTTCCGGAAATCAATAGCTGACTGGTTTCGGGATCCAATTTTATTCGTTTGCCTGCCAGGATGGATTTTTCATCCGCCATTTTCCAATGGAACTCCATAAACCTCGGATGCAACACACAATCCCCGTCAATAAAAACCAACCAATCCGACTTCGCTTCAAGAATTGCCCGGTTTAAGGCTCTGTTTTTTCTCCATCCTAGATCTTCCTGAGTCAAATGCCTTACCGGAAAAGGCATCTTAAGCTGAGGAATGAAGTCTCTCATTTCCTTACTTTCCCCGTCTTCAGAAATGATTACTTCGAAATTTTGGAAGGTCTGACCAGAAAGCGATTTTAGCACAGCATCCAAAAAAGAGATGTTTTTGTAGACAGAAATGATGAGTGAGGATTGAATCTCTTTGATATTTGGCATAAATCTTCAAATAACTAAACCTCTCAAGGGAAACCCTTGTTCTTTGAAATCAAGAGGATTTTGGATGGGTTGAGTACAAACTTAACATTATTCAAATCGAGATGAAAAAGAGGATTTTTTCATTACTTTCAATTTATAACCATTCAGTGCATGTACCAAATCAAGGAGCTGTCAAACGGAATACGAATCGTTCATCAGGAAGTAACCCACACCCGATTAGTTCATTGTGGATTTATTCTGAACATCGGTAGCCGGGACGAAACCAAAGAACAGGAAGGGCTTACTCATTTCTGGGAGCACATGGCTTTCAAGGGTACCAAAAAAAGAAAGACCTTCCATATCCTCAATCGCCTGGAATCTTTGGGAGGTGAGCTGAACGCTTACACCACCAAAGAGAAGGTTTGTTTTTACGCTTCCATCCTGAAAGACCATTACAACAAAGCTGCTGAGTTACTTTTTGACATTACATTCAACAGCACTTTTCCGCAAAAGCAAATTGAGAAAGAACGACAGGTGATTTTGGAGGAAATGGCTATGTATCGTGATTCTCCGGATGATTCGATCATGGATGAACTGGATGAACTGGTTTTTGAGCATCATGCACTAGGTAGAAATATTCTGGGAACTGAGGAAACAGTCGGTGGATTTTCCCAGGGAGATTTCTTTGATTTCATTTCCACCAGGCTGGATACTTACCAAATTGTCTTTTCGATTGTTGGAAATATTTCTTTTGAAAAAGCCCTCAAAGTGATCGAAGGCCCATTGAATGAAATCCAGTCTAAAAGGAGTTTGTATGTCAGAAATGGCTTTCATGATTACACTCCTAAACAAAAAGTCGTATCTCGCGAAGTGACTCAGTCCTTATGTGCCATTGGAAAACCCGCCTATAACCTTCACGATCCAAAGAGATTCAAGCTTCATCTGCTCAATAATATTCTGGGAGGGCCGAGCATGAATAGTCGGCTAAACCTCAGCCTGCGGGAAAATCATGGCTATGTCTACAGCATCGAATCAAGCTATCAGGCCTTTTCAGACACCGGTTTCTTTGGAATTTTCTTTGGAACCGAGGAGAAAACGCTCAAAAAAGCACAGGCCTTGGTAATGAGAGAAATGGAAAAGCTGCGGACCAAAAAATTGGGGATCGTCCAGCTTCAAATGTCAAAAGATCAGACGATCGGTCAGATGGCGATGGCAGAAGAAAATTACGCGGCCCTGATGCTTGTTTATGGGAAAAGCCTGATCGATCACGGAAAAATTGAACCATTGGATAGTATCTTTGACCGAATCCGGTCCACCACTGCAGAAGAACTCCAGGAAATCGCTCAGGAGATCTTCAATCCGGACCAGTTAAGCTTCCTTACCTACATCCCTCATTAAGTATGGAGTTTATTGACCCGGCTTTATTAGCCTATTGCGAAGCACACACTTCCGGAGAAGATGCTCTATTGAAGAAAATCACTCGTGAGACACAAGCAAAAGTCTTGATGCCTCGGATGCTTTCAGGGCATTTGCAGGGAAAAATGCTTGAGCTTTTCACCAAAATGCTCCGCCCTGAAACCATTCTGGAAATAGGAACTTACACGGGTTATTCCGGAGTATGCCTTGCCAGAGGATTGAAGAAAGGCGGTAAACTCATCACCCTCGATATCAACGATGAACTGGAAACAATGGTAAGGGGATTTTTTGCAGAAAGCGGACTGGCAGAACAAATCGATTACCGATTGGGAAATGCTCTTGAGATCATCCCTACCCTTTCCGGCCCATTCGATTTGGTCTTTATTGATGCCGATAAATTTAACAACTCAACCTATTATGATCTGATCATCGACAAAGTTCGTCCCGGAGGAATTATCCTCGCAGACAATGTTCTTTGGTCCGGAAAAGTCTTAGTCGCAGAAGGTCAGAAAATTGACAAAGACACTAAAGCCATTTTGGATTTCAACGATAAGATTCAAAACGACCCAAGAGTTGAGAATGTCCTCCTTCCTATCCGGGATGGCATTATGATGGCCAGAAAAATCTAAGTTTTTCAAAAAGAGGAATCATTTTTGCTGAAAGTAGGCTTGATTAACAGATGAAAGCCAATTTCTAATGAAACCCCATCGATTATCCTTACCACTTTTCATTCTATTAATTTTTTTCTCCCCCGTGGTTTTTGGCCAGATTCCACAGGTTCCGGCTGAACTTGAGTTTGCAGATATTATAGTCCGAATCAACCCCCAGGCCAGAAGAGAAATTCAGCTGGACGTGGATGCTCAATACAGAAATCAATCTTATTTTAAAGTAAAGCAGGAGCGTGTAAATCTTTACATGCCTACGATAGAACGCGTTCTGAGAGAAAACGGAGTTCCAGAAGATTTGAAATACCTAGTTATTCAGGAGAGTGGTCTGATCGCGGATGCTGAATCAACTTCAAACGCTGTGGGCTTTTGGCAGTTTAAACAGGGAACTGCAGAAGAAGTATTCCTGAGAGTGGATGCACATATCGATGAACGAAAAAATATCGTTTCCTCCACGCGTGGCGCGGCTCTTTACCTGAAAAAGCACAACAATACCTTCGACAACTGGATGTGTGCTTTAGTTTCTTACCAAATGGGTTTGGGAGGAGCTAAGGCCTATTTCGGAAACCAATACAATGGGAAACAAATCGTGGATGTGGATAGAAATACCCATTGGTATTTCAAAAAATTTCTGGCCCATAAAATCGCTTTCGAGAGCCAACTCACTTATTTCGTAAGCAATAAGCAAATGATGGAAGTACCTGTGCAAGGACCAACAACTTTGGCAGCTTTGGCAAAAAAATATGGTGTGACCGAAGATCACATGAAAGAGTATAATAAATGGACGAGTAACGGAAAAATCCCCGGAGATCGGTCCTATACTTTGGTCTATATCAAGGACGGATCAATTCCTGTGCAACCTGCGATTGTCCAAAAAACAGAAACTCCGAAACAAACCACCACCACTGCAGCCTTCAAAGCTTCTCCTGCCTATAAACAAGCTAATTCATACCCTAAAATCTCGGGTAATACCACCAAAGCAAGCCAGCCCAATCAGATCACAGTAAATGATTTGGATGGAGTCCAAGCGCCTCAAACAACCACTCAGACTAAGTTTTCAGACCAAATTGGTTTAAAGGAAACTAAGTTCAGAAAGCTCAATGACCTGGAAGAAGCGGCGAGAATTGAGGCTGGAAAATACTATTACACCGAAAAGAAGAAACCATCTGCTGACATAGCAACTCACGTTGTCCAGCCAGGAGAAAGCCTTTGGTCCATTTCTCAAAAATATGGAATCAAGCTTTCTGCCTTGAAGTCTAAAAACAGAATTCGAAGAGATACCGAATTGAAAGTGGGCATGATCCTGAATTTACAAGAACCGAGGAAACGAGGTGAAGAGATTCCAATCATGCAGATATCAACTCCAGCTCCCAAAAAACAAGTTGTAGCAGAAGTATCCCGGGAACCTGAGCGGGCACCAACTGTTTCCAAAGTCACGGCGCCTTCCAGAACTTCTGAACCTTCAAGAATTACCCATTCTGTAGCTCAGGGAGAGACTCTTTTTGCGATCAGCAAAAAGTACGGAGTAAGTGTAGATCAGTTGAAATCCTGGAACAATATCGGAAGCCAAAACATCATCAGCGTTGGTCAGAAATTGGTTATCTTAAAACCCTGACCTGATTGCCTCCATTTTCAATGCGTAAATTCCTTTTGATTTTCGGGTTATTCCTGTTTTGTATTAACCAGGCTGCCCTGGCGCAAGATCGGAAAATCATTCCCGACACCGTCCTGATTGGCGGAGATACTCTGATTATGTTGGGAGATTCTCTGCTGATCGATGAGCCCGTAAAGGAGATCTTCTGGAAGACTGGTGGGAATTATAACCTCAATATCCAGCAAGTAACTCTAAGCAACTGGTCCGCCGGTGGTGCAAGTTCTTTTGCGCTTAACTCGGGTCTGACTCTTTTTGCAAATTATAAAAAGGATAAAAAAGTTTGGGACACACAGTTGACCCTCAATCTGGGATTTAACCGACAAAGTGATCGAAATGATTATTCAATTCGAAAGACGAATGACAACTTCGTTTTTGTGAGTAATTATGGACGGGAACTTTCACCGATGTATTATTTATCTACTCAACTAGATGCCAGAACCCAACTTCTGGATGGTTATAAATATTCAAGACCTCCAGGAAGCGATTTGGAAACTCGAACAAAAATCTCAGCTCTTCTCTCTCCTGGCTATATCCAGTCTTCCACCGGTCTGAATTATCGGCGGACTTACGAAAATAAAAGCAAACTTTCGGTCATCCTCTCTCCTTTCACGGGTCGATTCACAATCGTAATGAATGATTCGCTCAGCCAGGCAGGAGCTTTTGGTGTGACTCCGGGGGAAAATGTAAGAGCCGAAGCTGGTATGTCCCTTGGCTCTTCTGTTGCGGATTTTCGATTGATGGAAAATGTGACCTGGAAAGCCGATTTGAATCTTTTCTCTAATTATGAAAGCTTTGGAAATTTGGTAGTCAACTTCAATTCAAGCATTCGAATGAAGGTGAATAAATTCATTTCCACCCGAATTGAGACGGCCGTTATTTACGATGAAAAGGTATTTATCAAGCAAGATGACGGCACCTCCAAACAAGCGGTCCAACTTCAAAATCTCATTAATTTTGGGATTTCGCTGGACTTTTAGAAATCCGTCTCCAGACCAAATCTCCGCTGGAATTCTGCCAGAGCTCCATGCTTATTTTTTAAAAAATTGAATTTATCTGAACTGGTGTACAATTTATTTTTCCCGGTTTCAATTTCTTCTTTCACCTCAAGCTTCAGCGAAATCCGGCTAATCCCGGTAAGATCTCTGATCATACTCAATAAATCCGGCTTCATTTTAAGTGCAATTTCCTCCTGCACATGACCCATAATTTCAAGGTAGATCTCATTTCTCAAAACCTTGATCGACTGATTCAAAATCGCCAGTTCCATTCCTCTGTTTTGGCTTTTGAAATTCTCCAGAATCTTAGGTAAAACCTGATCAAAAAATTCCTGGGTCAGGTTTTCAACCGGTCCGGATTGACTTTCCTGCAGTTCTGCTTTCTTTTCTTCAATTACAACAGCTTGTTGTCTGGCCTTTTCATCCACCAGTTTTTTAGTCTGGATCAGACTGGTTGGAATAGAAATAGTCTTTTGAACAGGAGCGGTTTTTATTGGCGTTGGGGAAGAAACCGGAGGAGGTGATGGATTGGCTTCAGCCGGCTCACTCAGACTTTTTTTTTTGAATCCTCCGAAGCCAAAGTTGCCAACCGGAATACCTGAGGGAGTTTGGCCATTTTCATCAAAGCCAATTCCACGTGCAGGCGCTGATTTTTGCTCGTCTTATAGTTGATGTCACATTGGTTGGCAATGCTCAGCGAGGACAGCAAAAATGATACAGATGCGCTCTCGGTCTGCTGCAAGTATCTCTCCTTTGCTGATTCAGATACTTCGATCAATTCTATGGTTGCCGGATCTTTGGCCACCAAGAGGTCTCGAAAATGCTCACATAAACCCACGATGAAATTGTGTCCGTCAAATCCTTTCTTCAGGATTTCATCAAAAAGCAACAAGGTCTTGGATAAATCCTCAGCCAGCAATCCGTCAACTACCTTGAAATAGTAGTCGTAATCCAGAATATGGAGATTATTGATCGTCTCGAGGTAAGTCACTTTCTTACCTGCGGAATAGGTCACGATCAAATCAAAGATCGAAAGCGCATCTCGGAGCGCTCCGTCAGCTTTGGTCGCAATCAATCGAAGCGCTTCCTCTTCGTAGTCTACGGTTTCCTTCTGAGCAATGTATTTCAGATGCTCCGCGATGTGCTTGATCTGAATCCGATTGAAATCAAAGATCTGGCAACGAGACAGAATAGTCGGTATAATTTTATGCTTTTCGGTCGTGGCAAGGATGAAAATAGCATACTTTGGCGGCTCCTCCAGCGTCTTCAAAAATGCATTGAAGGCCTGGTTAGAAAGCATGTGAACCTCATCAATGATGTAGATTTTATACTTTCCTTTTTGGGGAGCATATCTTACCTGATCGACCAGGCTTCGAATATCCTCCACTGAGTTGTTGGAGGCGGCATCCAATTCATAAATATTAAAGGAGCTGCTATTCTGGAAAGACTGGCAGGAATCACATTTCCCGCACGCTTCGAAGTCCGAAGTCAAACTCTCACAGTTGATTGTTTTTGCAAGAATCCTCGCACAGGTGGTTTTGCCGACACCTCTTGGGCCGCAAAAAAGAAATGCCTGAGCAAGGTGATTGTTTTTTATGGCGTTCTGAAGCGTGGTAGTAATGTGCTGCTGCCCTACTACGCTTTTAAAATCTGCCGGTCTGTATTTTCTTGCCGAAACGACGAAGTTTTCCATCCCTGCAAGATATAAAAAACTGGATATTCAGGCAGGCCTGAAAACACCATTCTGCGATATTTTCAGATAAAGTATTGATTCTCATTCGAATGAAAATTTCAGTGATTTTAAAATCGGGCAATTAAAAAAGCCTCCCAGCTTGGAACCAAATTTATGCTACTTTTGTCTCCTTCTATAATTGGGGCTGACCGGTATTGACAGTAAGTGTAAAGATTGGGCTCGCATGCAGGCTGGAGTATGTACGGCCTTAAAAGATTCATACGAACCATAAATGGCGAAGATACTTACGCCATGGCTGCATAATCTAACCCCTCGGGGAATAGATAACGCTTAAAGGGTTGAGCTCCATACCGGAGTTCCCCGGCCACATCCCTCCGCCCCCCGTCCTTTCGGGGTTGATCAAGGGGTGTCGACTTGATTGGACTGCGGCTTGTGATGCTATTAAGCAGGCTTAAGTTCTAATAGCTAAGTCAGAGTGAGGTGTGTCACCCAGCATATTCTGAACGAAAAAACAACAGGTGACTAAGCATGTAGACGGTACGGTGTTTCCTTATCTGGACGCGAGTTCGAATCTCGCCAGCTCCACAAAAAAGCCTCAGAATTCTGAGGCTTTTTTATTTTTGTTTTTTGAGATTAACCAGTGAAGTAAGCTTCCAATTCCGCCATCATTTCTGCCTTTTCTCGGAGATCCCGGATAATTTTGCCTTTTTCCAGTAAGACTATCCGGTCGCAAATCTCAGTCACATGGTTCAGATCATGGCTCGATATCAAGAACGTCACTTGTGAATTTTCTTTTTCCTGAAGAAAAAGTTTCTTCAATCGAATCTGGGAACTTGGATCCAGGTTTTCGAAAGGCTCGTCCAAAAAAACCACCTCAGGATTTCCCATCAGGGCTGCTGCAATCCCTACTTTCTTGAGATTCCCTTTCGAAAGGTCCCGGATGTATTTCTTTTTCCCTAAAATCTCATCATTGAAAAGGTCAGTAAACTTGCTCAGGTGAAGTTCGAGATCAGCAACAGACATTCCATATATTTTCCGAAGGGTTTCGAAATACTCATCAGGTGTCAAATAGACCAGCAGCATATGCTCATCGAGATAAGCGCCTGTTTTTGCTTTCCAGACTTCAGACTTACTTACATCTTCCTCATTGATTTTCACAGTGCCGGAAGTGGCTCTTACCAAATCGAGCATGATTCGGAAAAGCGTAGTCTTTCCTGCTCCGTTGTTTCCTACTAATCCAAAACACTCTGAGTTTGGGATCTCCAAATGATCCACATCCAGAACAACTGCTTCTTTATACTGTTTTTTAAGATTACTTACCTGTATCATAACTCTTGACGGAATGAAGATGAAATTTCGTATCTGTTTGATTTTATTCTATCGATGTTGATTTGAGCCAACTTCTTAAACCCAAGAAGTCCTATAATCCCAACTATGCCCAGCGCCAAAAGCCCGGCGTAATCACCTATTAGCATCGAAAATGGAAGATAAATCAAATAAGGACCTGCCATCATCGGAATCACTATCAGAAATTGGGCAGCCCCGACTCCCTCATAGTTAAACATGGCTCCTTTGTTCAGGTCCATCGGTTTGGGCTTCCAAAGCGCGAAATAAATGATCACGTGAATCAGAATTCCGACGTTGAAAAGGAAAGTTGCCAAGTGTATGAACAAAAACTGCCATCCAAAAAAAGCATAGGGAACGGAAGCCAAAAAGCAAATCACTGAAACTGAAACAAGTAAGAGATATTTCCCCTTGACTAAGGCTTCAATTCCGTCTTTCCTGTTCAGGAAGAAATCAAAATTTGAAGAATTCCAACTCAGAAACTGCTGACCATACTGGATCATAAATATCCCCGTGATGAAAGCTCCCACAAAAATGAAGAGAGGATAGATTTCACCCGGTTCGCTTTGATAGGCTGGATTGTTGTAGAAAATCAATCCATATAGCAGAAAGAATCCCGAAAGCATCAAAATAGTCCGGCTTTTTTTATGCCTGATAATCAGTTTCCACTCCAAGTTTGCAATCTCGCCAGGCAAACCAAATTTGGAAAGAAACCCGATTGATTGATTGACAAATCGAACATCTTCTTCATCAGAAAGGTCTTCCAGATAAGCATTTGAAAGATAAAAGCGGTAGGCCAACCAATAGCTGAAACACATCACCAAAGCCAAAATCATAATTGGAATCGGGCTTTGAATCGAAAAGTCAAAAACAGGTTTCATGATTTCACCCAGATTGAACCAACCCATGTAGCTCGAGCCTCCACCCAAAAGCAATGCGCCAAATACAACGATCAACCCGATGATACTATCTTCAAAACGCTGTTTGAACCAAAGCATAAACCAATGAATCGTCCAACTCGTCAGCAAGATTGAGCCAAGCCAGAAACCTGAAGCCAATCCTCCGAATTGGGAAGCGACTACATCCAACGAAAATGGCAAAAAGAGCAAAAGTGAAATGATCGAAAGCGGAGAAATAAAGGATCTTAAAAGCAGAATATGCATGATTCTGGTTTTTCCTATCGGCAAATGCAGCAAGCTCTCCAGCTCAACCACAGGAAGCTTCTGGATGAAATAGCGATACATAAACTCAAACAGAAAATAGTAGATCAGGTAGCTGTTTAGCACGACCAAAGGATCCTGATCCTCCGCCAAAGCTCCAATGATCCGCTTCAGCAAAAGCCCGGCGCCAAGGACATAGCCAAGGAGGAGAACAACCAGAAATCCCAGGAGAATATTGGTCATCAGACTTTTTGCAAAAGAAGTCGAGCGGACACTTTTCAGGTATTGAAGGCGGATTAATTCAAAAAACATGGAAATAAGGGTTCATTAAAACTTTCTAACTTGATGCAAATTATGGCTAAACCCATAAACTCTACGAGTTGTCTTCCAAATAAATCTCTTAAATGAAGAATATGATACAGGAATTAGGATTTTTTGAGGCGGTGGAAGCCCGCAGGTCGGTCAGGATTTTTGATCAGGAATCGGAATTCGACCATTCCGTAGTTCAAAAATGTCTGGAAGCCGCGATCCTTTCGCCCAACAGTTCCAATATGCAGCTGTATAATTTTATCCGTGTTCCGGAATCTTCTCCGCTCAAAGGGCCGATAGCTAAGCTTTGCATGGGACAAAAAGCGGCAACTACCGCTCGCGAATTGGTTGTAGTGGTGACTCGACGTGATCTCTGGAAGTCCAGGGCAAAAGCCAACTTTGAATACATCCAGTCCAGCTACGAAGGCAAACCAGACAAGAAACTAAAACAGGCTCTCGGGTATTATGGGAAGCTGGTTCCAACTCTTTACAGCAAGTATCCGGGTTGGTCATTGATCAAAAAACTAATTTCATTTACCGTTGGTCTCAAGCGTCCAATGGTTCGCGAAGTTGGAGAAACTGAAGTGAGAATCTCTGTCCATAAAAGCGCGGCACTGGCTTCGATGACTTTTATGCTCGCAATGAAAGCTTCTGGCTACGATACTTGTCCCATGGAAGGCCACGATTCAAAAAGAATCTCAAAGCTTCTGAATCTTCCTTCCGGAGCAGAAATCTGCATGATTATCGGATGCGGCAAAGGCCTTCCCGAAGGAGTTTATGGCAAAAGATTCAGGATTCCGAGTGAAGAGTTGATTTTGGAAGTCTGAAGGAGTTATGATTTATGATTTCTGACATAAGATTTATGATTTTTCCAAAGATCAAACTTATATTGAACTATAAACTTTTTGGACATGACAGAGGAAATTAAAAGGAGGTCAAAGCAATTTGCCATTGCAATTATAAAAATGACTGAATCCTTACCGCGAAAAAATTCAACATTTGTAATTTCCAATCAAATAATCAATTCTGCTACTTCAGTCGGAGCAAATTATAGGTCTTCACTGAGAGGAAGATCTAAAGCTGAATTCATTGCAAAATTGGGAATTGTTGTCGAGGAAATCGATGAGACGCTTTACTGGCTTGAGATAATTCACGAATCTGAACTGGCAACTCAAGAGACTATAAAACCGCATTGGCAAGAAGCCAACGAACTTACTTCTATTTTTGTCTCAATGCTCAAAACAGCAAAGTTGAATCATAGCAAAGCTATTTCCGAAGGAAATCTAAAGTCCTAGATCATAAATCTTCAATACCCATACTTCCCCTTCCACTTCCCGGACAAATACTTCCTCAACTCTGCCTCTCGGGCATTGTCTCCCGGATCATAGAGCTTGGTTCCTTTGATTTCGTCAGGGAGAAATTCCTGTGCTACAAAATTACCGGGGAAATCATGTGAGTATTTGTACGCTTTCCCATAGTTCAAATCCTTCATCAGCTTGGTTGGAGCATTTCGCAGAGGAAGAGGTACGGATAAATCTCCCTTTTCCTTTACCAAAGCTTGGGCCTGATTGATTGCCATGTATGCCGCATTGCTTTTAGGCGAACTCGCGAGATAGGTTACACATTGGGAAAGGATGATTCGCGACTCGGGATAACCAATGATTTTCACCGCTTCAAAGCAATTTGTAGCCAGCAAAAGTGCATTCGGGTTTGCATTTCCAATGTCCTCAGAAGAAAGAATCACCAATCGTCTGGCGATGAACTTTACATCCTCGCCTCCTTCGATCATTCTCGCCAGCCAATACACCGCAGCATTTGGATCCGAGCCTCGAATGGATTTGATGAAAGCTGAAATGATATCGTAATGCTGCTCGCCGGATTTATCGTACAGTGCTACTTTTTGTTGGGCGATTTGCATGACGATTTCATCCGTGATCACACAGGGATTCTCGTTGATTCCGTCAATGACGATTTCCAGCAGGTTCAGAAGCTTTCTCCCATCTCCTCCGGAAATCCGAAGCAAAGCATCTGTTTCCTTTAACTCAACCTTGATTTTCTTCAGGTCCACATCCTTCTCCAAGGCCTGATGAATCATTGCCTCGAGTTCAGATCTGCCGAGAGAATTCAGCGTAAAAACCTGACATCGGCTGAGCAAAGCCGCATTTACTTCGAAAGATGGATTCTCGGTAGTAGCACCGATTAATCGGATTACACCTTTTTCCACAGCTCCCAAAAGTGCATCCTGCTGGGACTTATTGAAGCGATGGATCTCGTCGATAAAGAGGACAACCCCCATTTGAAACTTGGCTTTATCGATCACATCCCGAATATCTTTCACTCCCGAACTCACCGCACTCAGGGTATAGAAAGGTGCTTTGATCTCATTCGCAATAATGTTGGCGATGGTCGTTTTCCCCACTCCCGGAGGTCCCCAAAGAATAATTGATGGGATATTGCCGGATTTGATCGCTTTGAACAAAAATGAATTGGGCGAAGAAAGATGCTCCTGACCGATCAGATCTTCCAATCGGGTGGGGCGCATTCGCTCGGCAAGTGGTGTGTTGTTCATTTTTTAAATACAAGACGTTAGATACAAGACGCTGGATTTAAGATCTAAGGCAAATCTAAAGGCTTATATCTTAAATCTTATGTCTTACATTTTTCCAATCCTCTTCCCAAACTCCTCCAACTCTGCATCTCCAAAATCATGGTGGGTGACAAAGCGAACGAGGTCTTTTCCAAACTTAACCGCTTTGATGTTCTTTTCGGCCAGCTTTTTCAGCAATTCCTCGGGAGTGATTCCTTCCAATCTTGCAATTACAATGTTGGTAGAAACGGGCAATGTCTCCGATACAAAAGTCTGTTTTCGAAGGATTTCTCCCAATGCTCTCGCACGGGCGTGATCTTCTTTTAATCGGTCAATTTGGTGATCCAAGGCATAAATTCCGGCTGCTGCCAAAATTCCAGCCTGCCTCATTCCTCCTCCGAAGACCTTCCTCACTTTTCTCGCTCGCTTCATATCGGCTTTTGTACCCAATAAAACCGACCCGATCGGACAACCCAAACCTTTGCTCAGGCAAATAGAAATTGTGTCGAAATGCCTTCCCCAGTCTGCCGGAGACTCACCAGTTTCGACCAAAGCATTGAATAATCTAGCTCCATCCAAGTGAAGCTTTAGTCCTTTTTCGGTGCAGAGTGCCTGGATTGGTTTGATCTCATCCAGCGTATAGATACTTCCTCCGCCTTTGTTCATGGTGTTTTCCAGAGAAACCAACGTGGTCTCAGGAGCATGGACATCATCAGGATTGATGGATTCAGCGATTTGAGCGGCAGTTATTTTTCCCAAATCTCCTGGCAAAAGCTTCACCGAAGCATGGGAATTAGCCATGATTCCTCCACCTTCATAGAGGTAGATATGAGAATATTGATGGCAAATCACTTCTGTCTGGATCCTGGTATGCAGTCGGATCGCAATCTGATTGGTCATCGTACCTGAAGGACAAAACAACCCGGCTTCCATTCCGAATAAACCGGCGAGTTTCTCCTCGAGCGCGTTGACAGTGGGATCTTCCCCAAACACATCATCTCCAACAGGAGCGGCAAACATAGCTTCTTTCATTCCCGCAGTCGGGCGGGTGACGGTATCACTTCTTAGGTCAATTACCATTTTTAAAATACTTGGATTTGGAACTTTGGGTTGGTACTAAAGTCTGAATAACGGCTGAAGCCTCGATCGGGCGATCTGTTGCAAGGATATCGGCACCACGCTGCACAAAGCCAACATAAATCTGATCTCCACGAGCTTCGGCACTTTTGTCAAGGTTGCCAAGAACTCCCAGAATGGTGAAAACACCTTTTTGGTGGATAGCCTGATTGAATTCTAAAGGTCGCTCAGCGATGCCTGTGAAAGCAATCACTCGCGTCCAGGGAATTCCTGTTTCTTCGAAAAGTTTGATCTCTTCCTCGTTTCGGATCGTCACCGAAAGCATTAATTCCGGAGCCATCGAATGAAGCTTTTTTGCTGCGGGAAAAGTATAGGTAATCACCGCCGCATGCGCTTCCGAACCAGTTTTCCTGATTTCTTCAACGATCTTTTCAAAAGGAACAGAGCGCTTCACATCTACTGTCAGCAAAGCTTTTCCCTTGGACCAAGTCAACGCTTCTTTCAAAGTCGGAACCTTGAACTTGGTCAGATTTCCATCATTGTCTTCCAGAAAAAGAGTCTGAATCTCTGCATAAGTTGATTCATTTACAGGACCGGTTCCTGTGGTTGTTCTGTCCAATTCGTCATCATGCATCAGCACCAAAACAGAGTCTTTGGTCATCGCTACGTCGAGCTCGATGATGGACGGAGTAGACTTCAAGACATTGGCAAAAGTCTCTATTGCATTCTCAGGAAAAGCCGGATATGGTCCTCCCCGATGTGCGGAAACCATTGGAATCCTGTCTGAAGACCAGGTATAAAAATCCCGTGCCTCATCGATCGTGGAAACCTGAATAGTTCTGAATTCATTTCCAATTTCCTGAACTGCCGATTCTCTTTCCTCAGTCTGTTTTTGGTCACAAGACCAAATCAATCCGACGATAATCAGGAATGGAATAGCGGACTTAACTCTCATCTTTTTTCGAATCTTTCTTAAATATAAAATCAAGGCTACTTTTCCTCTTTTCAAACAAATCCTCCATGTCTCCCAACTCCAGATTGAGTGCTTTGGTTGAAATCTGAATCTCCACAAGTGAGATACCAAGCGAAATCAGCAGGGAAACCATGCTTGCTACAAATACCCAATTGGCGGATTCTGTATATCCCCGGAAGAGCAAATACATACAAATCACGCAGAGTAAAAAGCTAAAAACTCCGAATAGCTGCATGTTTTTGATGAGCGTCAGGCGTCGTCGCAGATTATGAATCTGTTCTACGATAATTTCCTTGTCGGGAGATTTTCTATGACTTTTATGCAGCCCGCGAATCAGAGTGGCGATTGCCAAAAACCGATTTGTGAAAGCCAGCATCAACAAGGTGATTGCGGAGAAAAGTAATGCCGGGGTTGAGAGTTGGAGTTCCATAGGATTAATGATCAATCTTAAAGATCATTCATTTTACCTGAAACCAATAAAAAAGCCTGCTCTTTTCGGAACAGGCTTGGATTTATAATTTCTTTTCTATTTAGGTCACATCTCCGATTACCACCAATTTATCAAGGGTTGGCTTTTGGGAACCTCCTTTTGGCTCGATGGTGATGGCAAATACTCCCGCTTCAGAAACCGAATTCATTTGTTGTAAAGTCAATTTATGACCTGAATTGACCAGTCCAATTCCAATCGGACCAGTGGATCCAATCGCCCAAAGCTGATAATCATATTCATCGCTCAGTTCATTCAGATTATTTACTGCCACAAAAACCTCCTGCGCACTCTTATCCCAAAAGACATCAACCTCTGCATCTTTTTGGATCTCAAGACCTCCTACTTTCAATTGTACCCGCTTGAAATCACCCGATACCAATTTTTCAACGAGCACATCTTTTTGCTCGTATTCAAACTTCACCTGATTCAGATTATCAGCCATCACACTTTGCTCTTGAAGCAAAGCTGTGAACTGCTGATCTTTTTCGTAGTATTTCGTAGCATAAAATATCGCTGCCGCCGAAGCTAAAACTGCGACTATCGAAGCGGCCGCTGCAAATGATTTCCATGGAGAAATTGATACAACTTTTGCTTCAGTAACTCTTGCCTTTGGAGTCTCTGCTGCTTTGAATTCTCCTTCAAGGCTGGCAAATATTTTATCCTTCACTTTAGATGAAGGTACCGGTCCTGTCTTTTGGTCAAAGGAAAATAGGGTTTCCTCAAGCGCATCCAATTCTTTTTGGATTTCAGGATACTTGCTTGCCAAGGCCAGAACCTCCTCACGCTCGCGCTCATTGAGCTCTCCCAGAAGGAAAAGCTCTAATTTGCCTGATGCTATGTAAGATTGAATATCCACTAGATTTTGTCTAAGTTCTTTTTTAACACTTGTATTGCCGCCCTGACACGAGATTTGACAGTTCCCAGAGGAATATCAAACTCCTCCGAAACTTCCGAATGAGTATATCCTTTGAAATAAATATATTCAATAATGAATTTTTGATCGTCGTTGAGCTGATTCATCAGTTCCTTCACTCCTATCCCATCCACATGATCCATCGTTCCTGACTGGCTTTCCAATCCATATACGAAGTCATCTATCGTATTGGTCTTAGCAGATTGAGAAAGTTCTTTGGAGCGAGTCTTATCGATGGCAGAATTTCTGCAAATATTGGCCATCCAAGTATACAAGCGACCTTTTGACTCTTCGTAGCTATCGATTTTTCGGGTGATTTTGATAAAGGAATCATGAAAAACTTCCTCCGCAATATCCTGATCAGTGATGATTCTGGAAATCACAGCATAGAGTGCCCTGGAGTATTTTTCATATAAATACTCGGTAGTCTTTCTGTCCTTTGCCCTGAGTCCGGCGATGATTTGTTCTTCTTGCAAAAGTAATTTGGTTGTGGTGACTCCGTTAAAAATAAAACCCAAGACCAATTGTGTTAAATATTGCTTTTAAAATTAGAATTACAAATGGATCACTTCACCGTAAGCGGCGGCAGCTGCCTCCATGATCGCCTCAGACATCGTCGGATGGGGGTGAACAGTCTTGATTAATTCATGACCGGTAGTCTCCAGTTTACGGATCGCTACTATCTCTGCTACCATTTCGGTGACGTTAGCTCCGATCATGTGAGCTCCCAAAATCTCTCCGTATTTCTTGTCAAAAACCAGTTTCACAAAACCGTCTTTTGCTCCGGCTGCGGATGCTTTTCCTGAAGCAGAGAAAGGAAACTTACCAATTCTCACTTCGTATCCAGCTTCTTTCGCTTTTGCTTCGGTATATCCTACCGATGCGATTTCCGGAGAGCAATAAGTACAGCCCGGGATATTTCCATAATCCAACGCCTCAGGGTGATGGCCTGCGATTTTCTCCACACAGATGATTCCTTCCGCAGATGCAACGTGTGCCAAAGCCGGTCCAGGAACCACATCTCCAATGGCATAATAGCCTGGCATGTTGGTTTTGTAATACTCGTCAACTTTGATTTTACCTCTTTCTACCAGGATTCCTACATCTTCCAAGCCGATGTTTTCCAGGTTGGAAACCACCCCTACTGCGGAAAGAACGATATCGCATTCGATGACTTCTTCACCTTTGGCTGATTTCACCGTCACTTTGCAACCTTCTCCTTTAGTATCCACCGCCGTAACTTCAGCAGAGGTCATGATTTTCATTCCTGCCTTTTTGTAGATTTTTTCCAAAGCTTTTGAAACTTCTTCATCCTCCACAGGCACGATTCGATCCAAAAATTCAACGATAGTAACTTCAGTTCCGATAGAAGAATAGAAATAAGCGAATTCAACTCCGATGGCACCGGAACCTACCACAACCATTTTCTTTGGCTGCTTTTCCAAGGTCATTGCCTTGCGGTAACCGATGATCTTCTTGTCGTCAATTTTTACAGCCGGAAGCTCGCGAGCTCTTGCGCCTGTAGCGATGATGATATTATCTGCGGAATAAACCGTCTTTTTACCTTCTTTATCAGAAACCTCAACCTTTTTGCCCGGCTGGATTTTTCCCCAACCTACAAGGATCTCGATTTTATTCTTCTTCATCAGGAAGCTTACTCCCTTGCTCATTCCGTCTGCAACTCCGCGGCTTCTTTTGACCATTCCGGTGAAATCAGCTTCGGCACCTTTTACTGTGATTCCGTAATCGGCAGCATGCTGGATGTATTCAAAAACCTGTGCGCTTTTCAGCAAAGCTTTGGTCGGGATACAACCCCAGTTGAGGCAAATACCCCCTAGCTCTTCAGCTTCCACGATAGCGGTTTTCAGACCGAGTTGAGAGGCACGAATCGCAGCTACATAACCACCGGGACCACTGCCCACTACGATCAAGTCAAATTTTGTCGAAGACATATCTAAATCTTGTTTGATAACGAATTGAAACTCCGCAAAAATAGGCCTTTTGCCTTCAGAAAAAAATTCGTCCACATATCCTGCTCAGGCTTAAAAATAGGGTTTCCAATGAAATTTGAAGGAAAAATAGAATAGTATTTTCCAGATCAATAGATTCTTAGAATAAAATATCTAGCAATGTATAAATGCCAGATTATTAAAGTTGTAAATATGGAAAAAGCAGGTGTTTTCAACTTTGACCGCGAAAGTTTTGGCTTTTTTTCTAATTTTGGCCACACAAAATTCTAAACTCAATGGGATTACTTTCAGGAAAAACGGCCTTGATCACCGGCGCTTCTAAAGGCATCGGTCGCGCAATTGCAATCAGATATGCTCAGGAAGGCGCAAATGTCGCTTTTACTTTTTTGTCCAGTGTGGAAAAAGGCCAGGCGCTTGAAGCGGAATTGGCTGCTTTTGGCATCAAAGCCAAAGGCTACCGCTCGGATGCATCTGACTTCAAAGCTGCTGAAGAATTAGTCAATAATGTGGTGGCTGAATTTGGCGGACTGGATATTCTGGTCAACAATGCCGGAATCACGCGAGACAATCTCCTGATGAGAATGACTGAAGAAGCCTGGGACGAAGTAATCGGAATCAACCTGAAGTCTTGTTTCAATACCGTAAAAGCGGTGACTCGCACGATGATGAAAGCAAAATCCGGCTCGATCATCAATATCACTTCCGTAGTCGGAATCAAAGGCAACGCCGGTCAGGCGAATTATGCTGCTTCGAAAGCCGGAATCATAGGATTCACAAAGTCAATCGCTTTGGAGCTTGGTTCCAGGAACATCCGATCCAATGCTGTCGCACCAGGATTTATCGAAACTGAAATGACTGCGGTGCTGGATGAAAAAACAGTCCAAGGTTGGAGAGATGGAATCCCGATGAAGCGGGGAGGTCAGCCGGAAGAAGTGGCGAATGCCTGCGTATTCCTGGGTTCAGACCTAAGCAGCTACATCTCCGGACAGGTGATCCAGGTGGATGGAGCAATGTTGACTTAAATCACGAATTACGAAATAGGAGCGGCTGGAGTGATTTGGCCGCTTTTTCTTTTTTCCCGCATTTTCATCTTAACACAAACCCCTGACAATCTTAAATCCGTCAGGGGTTTGTGTTTTAAGGCCTTCGAGCTTTTTTAACCTCAAAAGTCAAACGATAGTCTGAAGAGATTCAGCCGTTTTTTTGTTTCAAACCTTGACTTGGGTAAAACCATAGCAATTAATTCCTACTTCCACTTTTATAAACTCTTAAAGATTTTTCTTGACTAGAAATGATATTCTGGAGTAAAAACATCCTTAAATATTTTTTCAAATAATTGAAAATCAAAACAATCCAGATACACAATTCATTTCGTATGTAAATTTTCCTTTTATCAATTAACAATCTTAACTCATTATTCAATGAAAAATTCTTTTAAAAAATTCGTGGGGCTTGCTTTTTTGGCGTTAACCGCCATAAGCTGCCAAAATTATCAGGAAGAAACTCCTCTGATGGATCCACTCAAAGCAGAGGAAGGTATGGCCTCTGCCACTGATCCCAATGCCCGTAAAGGAAATCTTCCGGAATATGGTGCTTTCCTGATCGGTACGGAGGAAATTCCTAGTGTTGTTTCACCTGGATCAGGTGCTGCTCGCATCACCGAAATAGATGGCAATACGTTAAAATTTGAGATTAGAGTAGCAAATACTACGGGGATTTTATTTGCGCACCTCCACAAAGCTCCCGCCGGGTCCAATGGCGGTGTAGTGGTCACATTGATCCCATCACAAAGTCCTTCTCCTCTTTCCAACGGTTTAATTGCTGAAGGCATAATCGATGCATCGATGTTATCCGGATCACTTGCAGGTAAGTCAATAGCGGATCTAGTAAAGGAATTAGAAACGGGTAAAATCTATGTAAATGTACATACTTCCGCCAATCAGAGTGGGGAACTTCGAGGTCAGGTAAGTATGATTCAAGCAAATGATAATATAAACTATGGAGCTAAATTGTCTGGTTCAAATGAAGTTCCGGCTGTACTTTCATCAGGATCAGGAGTGGCAAAATTTAACTTTTCACCAGATGGAATGGCTGCATCTTTCCAAGTAAACGTGGATGGTATAGCTGATGTGAGATTTTCTCATATCCACTTTGCGAAAGCAGGCACAAATGGAGGCGTAGTCTATACTTTAAGAATGGATAAAGTGGCCGGACCAGTCTCCGGGATTTATGCAAAAGGTGAAATCATGCCGATGAAATTTTCTGGACAATTGCTAGGCGGAGATTTATTTATTCTTCGTGAGGCTTTCCGCACAGGAAATGCATATGTGAATGTGCATACAGATAAATTCCCAGGAGGAGAATTAAGAGGACAGATAAATTGAATTGTTTGTTACCCGGAGTAAAAAAGGCCAGCTTTCGCTGGCCTTTTTTGTTGTAGAAAAGTTTAAAAACATTAGTGCTCCAAAGGTTGGATTAAAGATCCTTCTCCAAAAACGGATATCGATAATCCACCGGCGACACAAAGGTCTCTTTGATCGTACGAGGAGAAACCCATCGAAGCAAGTTGATCATTGACCCGGCTTTGTCATTGGTACCGGATGCTCTTGCTCCGCCAAATGGCTGCTGTCCAACCACTGCTCCGGTGGGTTTATCATTGATATAGAAGTTGCCGGCAGCATTTTTCAATTTTTGCGTTGCAAACT
This sequence comes from Algoriphagus sp., assembly GCA_029945945.1. Classification (GTDB taxonomy): domain Bacteria; phylum Bacteroidota; class Bacteroidia; order Cytophagales; family Cyclobacteriaceae; genus Algoriphagus. The sequence continues at coordinate 480,816 of JAQSDM010000013.1, forward strand.
CAATCGCATATCGATCCTGAGAGAAAATGGCACCAGTCAACGCATAAGGTGAAGTCTTATCCACCAATTCCAAGGCTTCTTCGAAATGATCCTCATGATACACATAGATCGATAAAACCGGACCAAAAATCTCCTCGCACATCGTTGTGTACATCGGGTCTTTGGTGAGGATCACGGTTGGCTCGATGAAGTAGCCTTTCGATTTATCGCAATTTCCCCCGGCGATGATTTCCACCGTTGGATTTGCTTTTGCATCTGCGATGTATTTGGCGATTTTATCAAATGATTTCTCGTCAATTACGGCATTGATGAAATTGGTGAAATCTTCCGTTCCACCCATTTTCATGTCTGCAAGATCTACCAGCATGTATTTTTTCACATCCTCCCAAATATTGGAAGGAATGTAAGCACGGGAAGCTGCAGAGCATTTTTGGCCCTGATATTCAAAAGAGCCTCTCACCAAACCGACGGCAACAGCTCTTGGATTGGCTGACTTATGAGCGATTACAAAGTCTTTTCCGCCGGTCTCACCTACTATTCTCGGATAGGATTTGTAGCGAGTGATATTTTCACCAATTGTCTTCCAAACATGCTGAAATACCCCAGTCGAACCTGTAAAGTGAATTCCTGCAAAATCAGGATGCTTGAAAATGATCTCTCCGGCAGTGGGTCCATCGACGTAGATCAGGTTGATCACCCCATCAGGCACGCCTGCTTCTCTGAAAACTTCCATCAACACCTGTGCAGAATAAATCTGCGTGTAGGCAGGTTTCCAAACGATGGTATTTCCCATCATGGCTGCTGACGTAGGAAGATTTCCGGCAATCGCAGTGAAATTGAACGGTGTCAATGCAAACACAAAGCCTTCTAATGGACGCTGCTCAAGACGATTCCATACGCCGTTTCCGGAAACAGGAGGTTGCTGAGCATAGATCTCAGTCATGTATTTCACATTAAATCGGAGAAAATCGATGAACTCACAAGCCGCATCGATCTCAGCCTGCATGGCATTCTTGGATTGAGCCAGCATGGTAGCTGCATTTATTTTGGATCGATAAGGTCCTGCCAACAGATCCGCTGCCTTAAGAAAAATTGCCGCTCTTTGCTCCCAAGCCATATTTTCCCAAGCATACTTTGCTCCCAAAGCAGCATTGATCGCCTGCTCCACATGAGATGCATCGCCCTCATGGAAATGACCCAAAATATGCTGGTGATCATGAGGAGGTGACATCGGGCGAGTTTTCCCTGTTCTCACTTCCTCACTTCCAATGTACATCGGTACATCGATTTGGGTTGCGCGAGCATCTTTCAGCGCTTTTTGTAGTTCTTTTCGCTCGGGACTTCCCGGAGAATATGATTTTACCGGTTCGTTAACTGGGGCCGGTACGTTGAAAAATCCTTTTAACATACTATTTGGAGTTTATGTGATTCTGGTGGTCAAAGATAAGCCAAAGCCTCGGATTGGATAATGATTTGGAAGACAAAAGACGATCAAAGAAGCGCTTCCAATTCTTTCAAATGAGAAATCGTATAGGTTGGTTTGAGTTCGATTTCTTTTCCTTCAGGATTGAAAAACACCTGATCGATAGCTGCTCGCTGAGCTCCGAGAATATCGGAAGCCGGATTATCCCCGATCATCAGGCAGTGCTCGGCATGAGTCTTTAACTGATCCATCGCATGATAGAAAATCCTTGGGTCAGGTTTTTTATAGCCTGTAGTCTCGGAGGTCACGACCAGATCAAAGTAGATATCAAGTCCCGATGAACCCATCTTTTTTGCCTGGGATTCATTGAATCCATTGGTGATGACATGTAGCTTATATTTTTCCCGAAGGTAATTCAGGATCTCTTTTGAATAGGGCAAAACATGAGGTTTGGAAGAAGTCCTGCCCATAAAATCTTCTTCGAAAGGTGCAGGAACTGCATTTTCTGAAGAACCTGCGTGAGCAAAAATCCTTCTGAATCGCTCCCTTCGAAGGTTTTCTTTATCGATTTTGCCCACATTGTACCAATCCCAAAGCTGGAAATTGATATGATGGAAAGAGGAGAAGAATTGCTCGAAAGTGGGAATACCAAGTTCCTCTAACTTATAAATCTGATACAATTCTGAAAGTGACTCGGTGACATTTCGATCGTAATCCCAAAGTGTGTGGTCCAGGTCGAAAAAGATGTGTTGGTAAGTTTTCAAGTTTAATTAGCGTCTGTACTGATTATTCTGAATTTTATTGATAGCAAGCTCTCTGTTGGATTTCAGGATTTCGTAGGTCTCCTGATCCTTGATGAGGCTTGGGTCTTTTTGTATAAACTTGAAAATCTGCTGAATGATTTCAATGTATTCCTCCAGGATGTAATAAAACATCCATTGGTCGACTCTTCGGCTTCCCAGCAGTCCTGCGTTTTTGAGATAAATCAGGTGTCTGCTTGTTTTGGTTTGGGTGAAATCCAAAATATGCTCCACATCCGAAATGCTCAGTTCTTTATTTAGCATTAGTAAATGGATGATCCGAACCCTGGGTTCTTCAGAGAGAGCCTTGAAAATTCGAAGGCCGTAGTTCAAACTGATATTTTTTAAGCGCATTTGTAAGTTTTAACTCAGTTTATGCTAATGATAAAAAAAATTCAGCCGAAATTAGACTATAATCGCATCCGATTAAGCAACCATTGCCAGTTCTATAAGTTTATTTACTTGTGAAGCACTCATTTCTATATAGATCCGCACTTATTTTCCTTTTGGGTTTTATTTTTTCGATCCAACTGGCGAAAGCTCAGGATACCCGTGAAAAAAAGGTTATCCAATTGTCAGGTATTATTCTGAATTCGGATAGCACGGATGCGGTTCCGGGAGTAAATATTTATGTGCCAAAGAAAGGACGAGGAACAGCCAGCGGACGATTTGGATATTTTTCGATGCCTGTTTTGGAAGGTGACAGCGTTGTGTTCACTTTCATAGGATTGAAAAAACAGTCATTCAAAGTTCCTGATGTTGTCGAAAATGATCGGATCAGTTTGATTTTGACGATGGAGGTGGATGAGATTGCCTTGGCAGAAATAGAGGTAATGCCTTATCCTACCGAGGAGGAATTCAAGCAGGCAATTATTGCAATGAACGTAGTGGATCCGATGTCTATCAGCCGGGCGAATATGAGTCCGGAAATGCTACTAAGATGGGCTGAACAAATGCCTGCCTCCGGCAATGAGAACTTCAGGTCATTCCAACAAGGTCAAATGATTCAAAATCAAGATTTGTACGGCCCTAGACCATTGAGACTTTTAGATCCATTTGCCTGGTCACAATTCATCCGATCCATCAAGCGAGGCGATCTGAAGAGCAAGTAGCCCTTTAGGAATAGAAGGTTTTTATCTCCCGCAGAGGCGCGGAGGCGCAGTTTTTTTTATTTATTTATCCGCTGTTGGAATTATTTTCAATAAATATTTTTTTTCATATGCATGAAAATGAAATCTCTAAAGAAGTAGTAGACACTGCTTTTAAAATCTACCAAAAATTAGGACCTGGACTTTTGGAGTCAGTATATGAAGGGATTTTTGCATATGAATTAAGAGCTCGTGGATTTGAGGTGAAAACTCAGGTAATTATCCCGGTTGTTTGGAATGAAATTACTTTGGATCAAGGATTTCGAGCAGACTTAATAGTAAATGATAAAGTTTTGATCGAATTAAAATCGGTGGAATATCTCCTTCCAGTTCACCCCAAACAAGTAAAAACCTATTTGAAATTAACAGGATTAAGACTTGGTATCCTGATCAATTTCAATGAGGATAGACTTCTTGACGGGATAAAAAGAGTAGTAAATGGATTGACCTAATTCAATTAAAATCTTTGCGCCTTCGCGCCTCTGCGGGAGAAATTCTTAGCCCCGTGGCGAGAAACTTTATCTCGCTACTCTATCTCAGGAAGCACCCAGTTTTCCAGCACGCTTGGAATACGCATCATCTGCTCGATCGCTGCAATAGTTCTTGGAGCATCTCCGGAAAGATTCATCGGTCCGGTTGAAGTGATCAAAATATCATCTTCGATTCTGACGGCAATTCCCCACCATTTGGGATCACAGTTGCTTCCCTCCGGAATATAAATCCCGGGCTCCACAGTAAGCACCGCTCCGGCTTTCAAAGGTCCAAAACCTCCCCGATCATGTACATCCAATCCCAAATGATGGCTTGTTCCATGGGGAAAAAAATTATGTCGTTCACCTTTCTTGATAATTCCTAAGTCTGCTAATCCTGCATCGATAATTCTTTTGGCTTCTTTTCCGATCTCAGAAAACTCCATGCCTTCTTGACAAAGCGCGATTCCTGCATCCTGGGCTTTAAGCACGAGTTCGTAGATCGCTTTTTCTTCCTCATTAAATTTTCCGTTAACCGGGATGGTTCGGGTCACATCAGCAGTATAGCCTTTCCACTCAGCTCCCAGATCCATTAACAATAATCGCTTGTCAACACTTTTCATGTCGTTTTCGATGTAATGCAAAATGCATCCATTATTTCCTCCGCCAACGATGGACGGATATCCTACACTCTCCGCTCCATACCTCTTGTAGATGAATTCATGAATACCTTGAATTTCACGTTCAGACATTCCGATTTTGGCTGCTTTCATTACTTCAATCTGACCAATTGCGGAGATTTTACTTGCCTTCCGAATCAACACTTGCTCTTCGACTGTTTTTACCTCTCTCAAGGCCTCCATCATTTCGGTCAAAGCGTAGATATTCATTTTCTGATCAGGGATTTCTGACTTTACAGCCATTCTTTTTTCCGGAGAATCAGCATTCATAAACTCTTTCAAGACCGGATCATTTTCAACTTCCGGATATCTTTGACGATATCTGCCAATGATTTGCGCCACATTCGCTGAGTTTTCCAGATCGGTTGCCCGAATCAATTCGTAGAGCTGCATATTAACTTCAGAAATATTTTCGGGGTATTTTGTGGCAGATTTGAAGTAAGAAATCATGCCCAGTAAAGGTTGATTTGAGCTGTTTTCTTCCACATCGTAGCCGAGATTGAAGGATAAAATCATATCAAAAGCATTAAAATCAAGCAACGGATCTTTTCCAAACATATCGAAAAGAAACGCCTGCTCGAATCCGAGTTTTTCTTTCACTCCTTCCACTCCTAGCCGCTTGCCATTCCACATCTCAGCCTGAATATCCCGAGGCTGAACGAAGAGGAGTTCTTCGGAAGTATTATTTCCAAAACTTCGCTTTTCGCTAAAAATTACCAATACTGAATTTGGCTCACGGAATCCTGTCAGATAATAAAAGTCAGTATTTGGGTGATAAATGAAATCCACATCATTTGAGCGATTTTTCACCGGGTTGTTGAAAATCACAGCCACCGAATTTTCCGGCATCAGTTGACGAAGTGCTGCCCTTCTGGCTTTATGCCATTCGGGAGGGAGTCCGTCCTCGAAAAAAGATTGAGCATAAGAACTGGTGACTAAAATCAGAATCAGGGGAAGCCATAGTAACCTTTTCATAGAATTATGGTAAAATTCGAAGGATGAATAACGAATGTTTTGTTCATTTTACAAAGTCACTTTCCATGGATTGAGGCTTATTCTTATCTTTAGAAACAATAATTAACTAAGCGATGAAAAAAATAGGAATAGTTGTTTTTTATCTGGCTCTGACTCTGGGAACTTCCTTTGCACAGAGTGCCCAAGAAAAGCCAAAGCTTATCGTCGGGATTATCGTGGATCAAATGCGTCAGGAGTATTTGTACAGATATGCCGACCGCTACAGCGAAGGTGGGTTTAAACGCATGATCAAGGAAGGTTTCATGATGAAAAACGGGCATTACAATTACATCCCAACTTATACCGGACCGGGACATGCTTCTGTTTATACAGGAACCACTCCTGCCACCCATGGAATCATTGGAAATACCTGGTATGTGAGAAGTCTTAATAAATCCATCTATTGTGCAGAAGACTCCACCGTAACTAATGTAGGAGGAACCCCAACCAATGGACAAATCAGTCCCAGAAATCTCTTAACCACCACAATTACGGATGAGTTGAGATTCTCAACAAATAAGCGGTCAAAAGTTGTCGGTCTGGCTATTAAGGATCGTGGAGCTAGTCTTCCGGCAGGTCACTTAGGGGATGCATATTGGTACGACAGTGAAAACGGGGATTTCATGACCTCCACCTATTATTATGATTCCCTACCAAAATGGGTCCAAGACTTCAATGCCAAAAAACTTCCAGACTCATATCTGAGCCAAAAATGGGAGACTCTTTACCCAATTGAAACCTATAAGCAGAGCATCGAGGACAATAATGCTTTTGAAGCTCCTTTTATTGGGAAAGACACTCCTACTTTCCCATACATCCTGGATTCATTGAGGGCTAATAATGAGAATTATGGTTTGATTGCAGCAACGCCTTTTGGAAACAATCTTACCCTGGATTTTGCCTTGGCTGCCATTGAAGGAGAGGAACTTGGAAAAAGAGGAGAAACTGATTTTCTGGCTATTAGCTTTTCCTCTCCGGATTATATCGGGCATCGATTTGGACCGGCTTCCAAAGAAGTTGAAGACAATTACCTGAGACTAGATCTGGAAATGGAAAAGCTCCTTAATTATTTGGATAAAACTTATGGAAAAGGACAATACTTAGTTTTCCTTTCTGCCGATCATGGTGTAGCAGATGTCGCCACTTATATGGACAGCGAAAATGTGCCTGCCGGCAATCTTAACCTGGGTTATATTTCCGGACAGTTAAGAGGCTATACTCAGCAGAAGTACGGAGTAGGTGATTGGATACTTAATTTTTCCAATGAACAAATTTTCCTCAACCATGATTTGGCCAAGGAAAAGGATGTAAAAATCACTGATCTGGAAGATGATCTTGCCAGATTCCTATTGAAATTCAAAGGAATTAAAGAAGTTTATACTTCAACTTCTATGAGAACTTCAGCTTTCACACAAGACAGGCCTGAGCTTCTTCAAATGGGATATAATCATAAATCTTCAGGGGAATTATTGTTGATTTTGGAGCCGGGTTGGCTTACAGGAGGAGCACGAGGAACTTCCCATGGAACAGGTTATTCATACGATACGAATGTTCCGATTATGTTTTTTGGTTGGGGAGTAAAACCGGGAAGCAGTTCCCGATACGCGTCGATTACCGATATCGCACCAACGCTTTCCATGATGCTCAATATCCGACTTCCAAACGGATCTAACGGTAATCCAATCCTAGAAATCACTGATTGAAAAGGATGATCTGGTATTAAAAAATCTTGTAAATGGAAAAGGCTGGTTTTGTAACCAGCCTTTTCCATTTTAGGATGTCCAGCTCATCGGGTAGCCTTTATCCACAAACTCAAGTGCATCAGTTGTGATGTAAAGTGATTTAAATGTATCCAGCATCACCGCATACTCATCTGTTGATTTTGCTCCGATTGATTTCTCAACCGTTCCAGGATGTGGTCCGTGAGGAAGTCCTCCCATGTGAATGGTAAAGCTGCCCCGCTCAATTCCTTTCCTACTCATAAACTCTCCTTCGGCATAATACAAGACCTCGTCCGAATCAATATTGGAGTGATTATAAGGTGCAGGAATGGCCAGCGGATGATAATCAAATAATCTTGGCACGAAGGAACAAATCACAAAACCTCCTGCTTGAAAAGTCTGATGAACAGGAGGCGGCTGATGAAGTCTGCCCGTAATCGGCTCAAAATCATAAATCGAAAGTGCGTAAGGATACAAATATCCATCCCAACCCACAATGTCAAGGGGGCTATGAGGATACATGTATTGGTGAAGCATTCCCTGTTTTTTGATCTGAACGAGGTAGTCACCCTTTTCTCTCTCGATCAGTAATTCGTGTGGCGGACGAATATCCCGCTCACAGTACGGTGAATGTTCCTGCAATTGCCCCACCTCATTTCGGTATCGTTTCACCGTCTCGATCGGACCATGGGATTCGATCACCAAAAGTCGAAGCGGACCTTCTTCCTTGAATTCAAATCGATAAATCGTGGTACGCGGAATGACGATGTAATCTCCTTTTCTCACTTCCAGTTTTCCAAACTGGGAATACATAACTCCTTCGCCGTCGTGGATGTAAATCAACTCATCCCCATCAGCATTTTTGAAGTAATAATCCATCTTCCGTTGCTTCGGAGAGCAGATTCCCATCATCACATCGCTGTTCATCATGAGCATCCGACGGGCAGTGAGGTAATCCTCTCCCGTTGTTTCCACTCCGGTTGTCTTTAAGTGGGTCTGATTCAGTCCGTGCTCTTTTACCGGTTCCCAAAAAAAAGATTTCGGAGTGCCTATTGATTTAACTTCATTCGGGTTGTAAATATGATAGAGATTGGAATAGATCCCGGAAAAGCCCTTTGAACTCACGAGTTCTTCTTTGTAGAGTGTTCCGTCAGGCTGTCTGAATTGTGTATGCCTCTTTGGCGGGATATTTCCGAGGCGATGATAATATGCCATTGATGTTTGGGTTTATATAGTCAGCTAAAATACAAATATTGTCAGAGGCAAAAGGCAGATCTTGCTGTCTTTCTTTCCATTCAAATAAACAAACTACACAGGATGATCGAAGTTTTAGTATTTTCCAACAATGATAAACCCTATGAAAAACCTACTCTTACTTTTATCTACCTACCTGATTATCCAGGGAATTCAAGCTCAAACCGGAACGACCGCAAAACTCGTTTGGTCAGATGAATTCTCGGAAAATGGCCTCCCTGATCCCAAAAAATGGGATTATGATGTGGGAGATCATGGTTGGGGCAACAATGAACTTCAATATTATTCAAAAGCTGATCTGAAAAATGCCCGGGTCGAAAACGGTATTTTAACCATTGAAGCTAAAACTGATCCTGAACATCCAAAGGGGTATTCCTCTGCCCGATTGGTCACCCGCGGAAAAGCGATGTGGCAATATGGCTACTTCGAAATCAAAGCAAAACTTCCAGAAGGCGTTGGCACCTGGCCGGCAATTTGGATGCTCGCTGAGGAAAACCGACATGGCGGCTGGCCAAAAAATGGAGAAATAGATATCATGGAGCACGTCGGTTTTGATCCGGGAAAAGTACACGGAACTGTTCATACAGAGGCCTTTAATCACTCCATCGGCACTCAAAAGGGAGGATTCACAATGGTTGAAAATTTCCAATCAGAATTTCATATTTACGCAATCGACTGGACTGAAAACAAAATTGATTTCTTCATCGATGGTGAAAAGTACTTTTCCTTTGCCAATACAGGAGGAGATTATAAAGAATGGCCATTCAATCAGCCGTTTCATATGATCTTAAATATAGCCGTTGGGGGAAACTGGGGCGGTCAAAAAGGAGTTGAGGAGAAAATTTGGCCTCAAAAAATGGAAGTGGACTATGTCCGGGTCTACGATAGAAAACCTGTTTATTAATATTCAGGATCTTTTTGTTTGAAAAATGCCTTGGTCAAAGGGTCGACTTAATCTTTTTTTTTTATAAACTGGACCCAATTCTTAGTTAGTAAACCTCACAAAACATGGATTCTTCCACTTTGAAACGTAAAAAAATCCGCGCAATGTTGATCATTGGCATTTTGCTTCTCCTGATTTATGTGAAAAATCTGATTGAGCGCCAGGCCTTCAAAGACATCAGCAATACGTTCACCGAAGTGTACAATGACAGACTTGTGGTTGAAGGCTACATTTTTCAAATCTCAGAGAAGCTCTTTCAAATCCAAAAATTGGTAGATCACTGCAACCTGGATTATGATTATTCCAAAGTAGTGGATGAAATAGCTGGTCATGAGAAATCCATTTTGGCAATCGTGGTGGATTTCGAGGCGACTAATTTGACAGAGCAAGAGAACGGCTATTTGTCTGATTTTAAGAAAATCATCGTAAACGACCTTTCAATTAAAAACTACAATCTGCTCTATTCAGATTCCTCAGGAGTCAATCAAAGCCAGGTTAAGATTTATGACCAAAAAATAACCCAGGCCAGAAGGGATCTCGAAAACCTCAGTAAGATTCAGATGGAAGAAGGGGAAAAATTAATCAGTAAGGCCAAAGTCCAGATAAATCGATCCCAGATATGGGCACAATTTGAGGTAGCCTTACTGATTGTTTTGATCGTCGTATTGTTTTTTCTCCTTTTCAGAAAATCAGAAGAACACAGCGGAATGATTTCCTGACTTAAATAGCCAAGGTCTTCAGGTATTGCGCATTTTTCTCAGCAGCCTGAAGAGGTGTGACATCCACAAATCGCTCTTGCTCTACGATGAAATACTCCATGCCCAATCCTTGAGATTTCTTGATCAATTCCGCATACGGAATTTCTCCGGTTCCGAGCAAAACGCCTCTCTGGTGAGGATCTCCTGACCCTGGTTCTGCATCTTTCAAGTGACAGAATTTGAATCTTCCGGGATATTTAGCCAAATAACCGGCAGGATCTGCTCCGGCTACGTGTACCCAATAAATATCCATTTCGAAGTCCACCAAGGCCGGATCGGTATTTTCCATCAAGATATCCTGAGGAATAGCTCCTTCTTGGGTCAGGAAGGTATAATCGTGGTTGTGATACGCAAACCTCATCCCATGAGACTTGAGTTTTTCTCCGATCTGATTAAACTCAGCAGCCTTCTTCTTGTAATCATCCAGTGTTTTTTGTGGTCCGATCCATGGACAAATCAAGTATTTCATTCCAACTTCCGCCGCTTGCTCAGCCTGAGCATCCAGATTTTTGAAGACATCTGTGTGCGAGGAAACGAAGTCAACTCCGATTTCACCCATTAAAGATTTGAATTCGGCAGGCTTCATTCCCCAAAGAATTCCCTTTCCTCCGTCAAATCCTTCAAACTGTTTGTACCCATATCCAGCCAGTGATCTCATGGTTGCGACAGGATCTATAGCCATATCCTCTTTGACAGAATAAAGCTGAATACCGAAGGATGCTAGATAAGCTGCAACTACCTCAGGTTCTGTAACCAGAACTTCTTCCTTTTTTGCGGGAGAGCAAAACTGCAATGGCATGAAGGCTGCACCCGCTCCGAGCAAAGCCCCCATTTGGATAAATTTTCTTCTTGGGTTGTTCATAATTGAAAAAGCCTGCCCCGGATCGGAACAGGCTTCGTTTGGTTTATATTTTACGAGGTTGCAAAAGCTTTGTCACCTTTCTTATAATCTATGCAAGGCTCAAACTTGCCCGGAACTTCCACAAATCTCAGTGCCTGGGTGGCTCCGATTTCTGAAGTGAAGTAGCCTAAAACTGTCAAATCTTTTACCATATTTATCATTGCAGGATCCTTAGACTCACTTGCTCTGTAGGTCTTGTACATCTCGGTAAGATGAGCAGATCTGTCCTCTATAGCAGCTTCCATGAAGTCATTCCCGGTAGCCTTTTTGAAATCCTTCCTCAAGGCATTCAATCCATCAACAAATACCTTCTGCTGATCAGCATCGTAGGTGTCTTTTACCATCATTACCATAAATGCTCCGATTCCGGTTGCTTTGGCACCTGGAGTATCGGTTGTCGGAATAATGGACTCTCCTATTTCATCCAGAAAGGAGATATCCTCCGGGGTGAAATTAAGGCCTTCAATCTGATGCTCAGGAGCACAACCGGTCAGGATTGCCGTGGCCCCTACCATCGTTCCTCCCATCATTAGCACGACGCTTTTCAGTGCGTCTCTTCTATTCATAGTCATAGTCTTTGCTTTTTTGGATTAGAGATTTCTCTTGTTCAGTTCTTCAACTGCGAAAGCTGCCGCTCTGGCAGTCAGCGCCATGTACGTAAGGGATGGGTTTTGCGCAGCAGCGGAAGTCATACAAGCTCCATCTGTGACAAACACATTCTTCGCATCCCAAACCTGGTTATTCCCGTTCAGAACTGAAGTTTTTGGATCACGCCCCATTCTGGCTGTACCCATTTCGTGGATACCTTGTCCGAAAGTATATCCTGCATCGAAGGTCTTCACATCTTTGAAACCGGCAACTTCAAGCATTTCTGCTGCATCAGCCATCATGTCTTTCCGCATGTTAAGTTCGTTTTGCTTGATCTCTGCATTCATGACCAATGCTTCCATACCCCACTTATCCTTCACGGTATCGCTCAGTTTGATCGTATTTTCATGGTAAGGAAGAATCTCTCCGAAAGCGGTAATACCCATAGACCAAGGTCCCGGTTCGGTCAAAGCCTCTTTAAGCGGTGCACCAAAGTTCAGTTCCGCTACATCTCTGCTCCAGCCACTTCTGCTTGCTCCACCTTGATAGCCAAAACCTCGGATATAGTCTCTCTTCTCCCCGTTCAGGTTTCTGAATCTCGGTATATAGAGTCCGGTTGGTCTGCGACCAAAATAATACTTGTCTTCGTATCCTTCCATTCTGCCATTGGCACCAAGACGGAAATGGTGATCCATCACGTTATGTCCCAACTCACCAGAGCTTGAACCCAATCCACCCGGCCAGATGTCCGTGGCTGATCTCATCAGAATAGCTGTTGAATTGAAAGCCGAAGCGCAGAGGAAGATGATTTTTGCATCATACTCTACTGTCTGATTTGTCTCAGCATCGAGCACTTCCACACCGGTTGCTTTCTGTGTGTCTTTGTCATAAATCAGTTTTCTCACAATTGACCAAGGTCTCAAAGTAAGATTTCCGGTCGCTACCGCAGCAGGCAAAGTCGAAGCTTGTGTACTGAAGTATCCACCAAACGGACAACCTAAAGAACACTTATTTCTATACTGGCAACCTACACGGCCCGGAAGCGGCTGGGTGATGTTTGCCGGCCGACCAATTGTCCAATGTCTTGCACCTTTATAATGGTCAGCAATTTTGGCAGCTGCATCTTTCTCCACACAGTTCATAGGCATAGGAGGCTGAAATTCGCCATCAGGCAAAATATCCAATCCATCTTTGGATCCTGATACGCCTGCAAATTTCTCAACATAGCTATACCATGGAGCAATTTCATTGTATCTGATTGGCCAATCTACTGCGATTCCATCTTTAGCATTTGCCTCAAAATCAAGATTTGCCCAACGGTAAGATTGTCTTCCCCAAAGCAGGGACCTTCCTCCTACCTGATATCCTCTAAACCATGTAAATGGCTTTTCTTCTACATAAGGAGATTCAGCCTCATGAGCCCACCAGTCAAGGTTTAACTCATTCAGTACATAATCTCTTTTTAGGTTTGGGTGATTTTCGAGCATCTCCTGGGTTCTTCTGCCTCTGTGAGGCACTTCCCAAGGAGGTGTTGTTGCAGTTTTGTAATCTTTAACATGCTCCACGTTCGGTCCTCTCTCCAGGAGCAATACTTTTAGCCCCTTCTCTGTCAGCTCCTTTGCAGCCCAACCGCCACTTATTCCTGACCCAACTACGATTGCATCATACGCTTGATTTGCCATTATTAGTTATTTGGTTTTTGATTTTTTACACGTCACAAACTTGCACAGCCTGAGCCAATGCAGCGATTTTGTCTTCTGATTTAGGGATAAATTCATGGGAGACATACCCCTTGTATCCTGTAGCGACGATGGCTTTCATCACTGCTGGATAGTTGATTTCCTGGTTTTCATCCAGTTCATTCCTGCCTGGATTACCTGCTGTATGGTAATGACCGAAATACTGGTGATTCGTTTGGATGCTGCGAATGATATCTCCTTCATCGATTTGCATATGGTAGATGTCATAGAGTAATTTGAAGTTTTCGCTTCCAACTATTTTGCACAATTCCACTCCCCACGGAGACAGGTCGCACATGTAATCTTTGTGATTTATTTTACTGTTCAGAAGCTCCATTTGGATGATTACCCCGTGCTTTTCAGCGATTCCTACAATCTTCTTTATGCCTTCGGCACAGTTCTTCATTCCGGTCTCATCATCCATTCCATTTCTGTTTCCTGAAAAGCAGATAAGATTTTTGTAGCCGTATTTAGCTACTTGAGGAATTATTTCCGTGTAATTTTTGATGAGTTGCTCATGATACTGAGGATCATTCCAGCCTTTCGGAATTCCTAATTCTGCCCCATTACACATAGAACATTCAACTCCATTGGCTTTTAAAGTATCCCATCCTTTCGGACCTACCAGGTCTATAGCATTGAAGCCAATTTTTTTAATAGCTACGCAAAGTTCATCAAGGCTGAGCGAAGGCATTGTCCAGGCGCATACACCATGGTTGATATTTCCTTTTAATGCTAAAGGCTTGGTTTCCTTCCAATCGAGGGAGGTAAGAGTGCCGGCTGCGGCTCCTCCAAGGATCATTTTTTTAAAAGATGATCTCCTTCCGGAATTAAATGACATGGTTGTTTGGGATTAAGGTTGAGAGTGAATTTTTTCCTTTTTGAAAAAGGCTATGAAAAATAGTAAAACCAATACAGAAATCCCAGCAGGAATCATCCAAATAGATTTCCAATCGTGATTACCGTCTGCATCAAGGTAGAAATTGGAAATATTCCCTGCCGCCCAGTAGCCTATCAGCATCCCTATTCCATAGGTTGCCAGGGTAATCAGGCCTTGAGCAGACGATTTATATCGTACACCTGCATGCGAATCAGTATAAATCTGCCCGCTGACGAAAAAGAAATCATAACAGATTCCGTGCAAAACAATTCCAACTAGGAGCATCCAAACTCCTTCATTGGCATCTCCAAAAGCAAAGAAAACATATCGAATAGCCCAAGCTGCCATTGCTACGATCAATGTCTTTTTGATTCCAAAGCGGGAAAAGAAAATCGGTAAAGCAAGCATGAAGAGCACCTCAGAAATCTGTCCAAAAGCCATCTTTCCTGTTGAGTTTTCTACTCCGATTTCAGTCAAAAACGGGCTTGCATTTTGGTAATAGAAGGCCAGGGGAATGCAAATAAGGATAGAGCTGACGAAGAAAATCGCAAAGTTTTTATGCTTCAGAAGTGCCAAAGCATCTAATCCCAACACTTCCGAAAGCTTGAAAGAATCTGATGTTTTGGCTCTGGGTGGTGTCGCCGGAAGCGTAAAGCTGAACAATCCCAAGACCAATGAAACTATCGCTGCCATTAGCCAGGTGTTGCGAAGCAACCCTTCCTTCAATCCCTCCTGACTATCCCAGGACAGATAGCTGATCAAAACTCCGGCAGTGATCCATCCAATAGTTCCCCAAACCCGGATTACTGAAAATTCTTTTGCAGGATCTTTCATCTGGTTGAATGAAATGGAATTGACCAAAGCAAGTGTGGGCATGAATAGAATCATGTATGCCAACAAAATCGGGAAAAATCCAGCAAAATCAGTGGAAACGTATAATCCATACATCAATGCAGCCCCAGCCAAATGGATAAATCCTAAGATTCGCTGGGCATGAAAAAAACGATCAGCAATCAATCCAACGACAAAAGGAGCTATAATCGCCCCGAAAGATTGGGTCGCAAATGCCAAAGAAATATCCTGATCATTTGCCTGAAGATTTGTCCCCAGAAAAGTCCCCATTGTCACGAACCAGGATCCCCACACGAAAAATTCAAGAAACATCATTATGGAGAGTTGGAACCTTGTGTTTACTTTCATAGGATAATTATCAAATGGTATTTCAAAGCCCTAATTAAGGCTTAAAGTTTAGAATTTGGGCTTTTTGCTGTATTTTAAGCAACTCAATTGAGAATCTGAATTTAGGTGATTAAAAGTTTTTCAAAAGCCACTTATAACGTGATAAAGCTGCTGGTCAATTATTCTCCCTGATCAATCGAAGAACAGAGGAATTTCCACTTAGAATCAATTATTTCAACAAGTATTTAAAGAATTAAAAGCCTATTTGACTTATGTCAACACCCAAAAAACTTAAAATTGGTCTGATCGGCGGAGGCCCGGGATCATTTATCGGAGCCATCCACCTCAACGGTGCGCTGATGGATGGCATGTATGAATTGGTAGCAGGTGCTTTCAGCTCAAATCCCGAAAAATCCAAAATGCGAGGCGAAGAACTCATGCTGGACCCAAAGCGGGTTTATGGGAGTTACGATGAGATGTTTGCAAAGGAGATGGAACTTCCTGAATCTGAGCGCATCGATGTAGTAGTGATCGTGACTCCAAACAATTTCCACTTTGATCCGACTGTCAAAGCTTTGAAGCACGGTTTTCATGTCGCTTTGGACAAGCCGCTGACTTTGAACTACGTCCAGGCAAAAGCCCTTTATCACGAAGTAAAAAAATCGGATAAACTCTTCTTGCTTACGCATACCTATTCAGGCTATCCGATGATCAAGCAAGCCAAGCAGATGATTGCAGAGGGCAAAATTGGAAAAGTGAGAAAAGTCTACGTGGAATATCCTCAGGGCTGGCTTTATAAACTATTGGAAACTGAAGACAACAAACAGGCTGAATGGAGAACTGATCCAAACAGAAATGGTCTTGCAGGCTGTATGGGTGACATTGGCACGCACGCTTTCCACATGGCAGAATATATCACCGGAGAAAAGGTCTCCCATCTTTGCGCTGACCTGTATATCAAAATCGAAGGCCGGCCAATCGACGACGACGGAGTAGTTTTGCTTCGCTTCGAAAACGGGGCTTCAGGTGTTCTGATGGCTTCGCAAACGGACACAGGCTGTGAAAACAACCTGAAAGTTCGTGTTTACGGTGAAAAAGGTGGAGTGGAATGGGAACAGGAACTCAATAATTCCCTAACAGTTCGTTATCCTGGTCAGCCAGCACAGATTTTCAGAGCAGGAACAGGTTATTTAGGTTCCCTTGCACAGGAAAATACCCGAACCCCTGCCGGACATCCGGAAGGATATATTGAAGCATTCGCGAATCTGTATCGAAATTTTGCACGATGTATTTTTGCTGAGCGTGCCGGCGAAACTCCGAAAAAGGAATGGCAGGACTATCCGGGAGTTGAAGATGGAATTCGAGGCATGGCATTCATTGAACATGTATTAAAAAGCACGGCTTCCGATATCAAATGGACACCTTTTGTAGTTGAAAAATAATCTCACAACCTAAATCATTCAAACCCAAAAATCAAGATGAAATCGAGCATGACGCATCCGACACACATAGTTATAATTCTGGGACATGCGAGATTCCATATGGCCTTAAAAAATCAAAATATAATCATATGAAAACAATCAAGGGACCAGCCATTTTCCTCGCGCAGTTTGCGGGTGATGAAGCTCCTTTCAACAGCCTGAAAAATATTTGTGAGTATATGTCCGACCTCGGCTACAAAGGAGTTCAGATTCCTTCCTGGGATGGCAGACTGATTGACTTGCAAAAAGCTGCCGAGAGCAAAACTTATGCGGATGAAATCGCCGGAACAGTGGAAGCAACTGGAATGGTCATCACCGAACTTTCCACTCACCTTCAGGGACAGCTTGTTGCTGTTCACCCTGCTTACAATGAACTTTTCGACGGCTTTGCCCCTGCAAACCTGAAAGGCGACCTGAAAGGCAAGTCAGCCTGGGCTACCCAGCAACTGAAATATGCAGCAAAAGCTTCACAAAACTTGGGGCTGAACGCTCATGCTACTTTCTCCGGAGCCTTAATGTGGCAAACCGTCTACCCTTGGCCTCAAAGACCGGCTGGATTGGTAGAAACAGGTTTCACTGAACTGGCAAAAAGATGGGTGCCTATTTTAAACGAGTTTGACCAATATGGTGTGGATCTTTGCTACGAACTTCATCCTGGAGAGGACTTGCACGATGGGATTACCTTCGAAATGTTCTTGGACAAAGTGAACGGGCATAAGCGTGCGAACATCCTTTACGACCCAAGTCATTTTGTACTTCAGTGTCTGGATTATCTCCAATTCATTGATTTCTACCATGAAAGAATCAAAATGTTCCATGTGAAGGATGCAGAATTCAATCCAACCGGAAAGCAAGGAGTCTATGGCGGATATCAGGGCTGGGTGGAACGTGCAGGCAGATTCCGTTCATTAGGTGATGGACAAGTTGATTTTGCAGGAATATTTAGCAAACTTTCGCAGTACGATTACAGTGGTTGGGCGGTTTTGGAATGGGAATGTGCAATCAAGCATCCGGAACAAGGTGCTGCAGAAGGAGCACCATTCATAGACAGCCATATTATTAGAGTGACTGAGAGAGCCTTTGATGACTTTGCCGGAACCGGCGCTGATGAGGCCTTCAATAAAAAAATACTTGGAATCTGATTACTTAAACAAATACCTCTTATGAAAATTACAAACTTATTTAACGTTGGATTGATCGCATTGGCAGGATTAACCTTTGCATGCGGTGGCGGAGAAAAGACTACAGAAACCACCGAAGTGGCTGTTGTGGCGCCTGAACCAGTCAAAGAAATTAGCCTGGAAGAAAAATATCAAAACGATCCGATCTACATCAAAGGCCTGGAAAAACTGAAAGCTTCTGACTGTACCTCCTGCCACATGGTGGAAAGAAAAATCGTAGGCCCATCTTATGCAGAGGTAGCAGCAAAATATGAAAGCACTGAAGAGAACGTGAACATGTTAGCTGCAAAAGTAATCGCAGGTGGTGTTGGTGTATGGGGAGAAATCGCAATGCCTCCACATGCAGCATTAAGCGAAGAAGATGCAAAAGACATGGTTCGTTACGTTTTGCTTCTTAAGAAATAAGTAATGAAGAAAAGCTATTTAGCACTTTTGGCAGCCGCCGGTTTGATGGCGGCCTGCTCATCTCCCAAAACGGAAGAAGCAGAAATGCAGGACTCTGTAGTGGTGGAAACTGCACCAGTTGAAGAATGGATTAGCCTTTTTGACGGTCAAACATTGAATGGCTGGTCAAAGTACGGTGGAGGTGAAGTAGGAAAAGCCTGGAAAGTTGAAAACGGCGAGCTTTTTCTGGACGCTACTAACAAAGCAGGCTGGCAAACAGGTGATGGTGGCGACATCGTAACCAACGAAGAGTTCGAAAACTTCCACTTGAAATACGAGTGGAAAATTGCCCAAAATGGCAATAGCGGCGTAATGTTCTACGTTCATGAGGCACCGGAATTTCAATACCCATGGAATACCGGACCTGAGATGCAGGTTTTGGATAACGCAGGACACCCTGATGCTAAAATCATCAGCCACCGAGCAGGAGACTTATACGACCTGATCGTAAGCAGTGAGGAAACTGTGAAGCCTTTTGGCGAATGGAATCAGGCGGAAATCATTGCGAACAATGGCAAACTTGATTTGCTATTGAACGGCAAAACTATCGTAAGCACTACCATGTGGACCCCTGAGTGGGAAGCATTGATTGCAAAAAGTAAGTTCAAAGACATGCCCGGCTTTGGCAAATACAAAAAGGGAAAAATTGCTCTCCAAGATCACGGCGATCTAGTTCACTTCCGAAACATTGTAATTAAGAAACTCTAAAAAAATACCTCCGAAATTCGGAGGTATTTTTTTTATAACCTTGTCACGTCTGATTTTTTGATGTATCCAATCTGGTCTTTCCACTCAACTTCAAACCAGATATCCTTACTCGATTTGATTCTGACCCGATGTCCGGGCTCTACCGTTTCGATCAACTCACCTCCAGCCGTAGGCTGGTCTACAATAAAAGTTGGACTGCTAGTCACCAAACCCGTATTTGGGCCTCTTAGGAAGTTATTAACAGCGAAAATCACAATAATCAATAATACCGTTGGCCAATAATTACTGCTCTCTGCATGCTTCCTAAGTGTAATCCAAAGGGAAATCAAAGAACCCACTAAAAAGATTGCAAGGACTCCAACGATGATCTCTTCGTACTCGACCAAAAACAAAACAAACCTCCTCACATCACTTACTTCGTATCCTACCAGATTATCCTGGCCGGTTAGGCTCTTGATCTTGGTGAGTGTCTGGGGATTGGGATTGAGATCATAATATTTACTCAGGTAAAGGGTAGCCTTTTCTTTGTCTCCGATACCTTCCGCGATGAAGGACATTTTGAGCAACATTGCAGGAGAATAGATGCCTAATTCGTAGTTTAACTGGTAAACTTCCATTGCTTCTTTATAACTCCTCTGTTCAAACAAAGAATCTGCTATTGCAAGGCCCTTTACATCTGCTTGACAATGAATACTTTGTAAAAAGAGCAAAGAAATTATGAAAAGTTTTGCGAGAAAGATCGATTTAGGGTTTGGCATTTAAGTTTTGTCCGCTTATTTTTGCAGTCCAATTACGACAATGATCTGGCAAAAAGCAAGGCCAGAGAGTCAATTTGAAAGGTTTGAAGCAAGTTTTGGGAAGTTAAAATTTCTCAAAAAAGTGATCATGATTCTGTAGCTCAGCTGGTAGAGCAATACACTTTTAATGTATGGGTCCTGGGTTCGAATCCCAGCGGGATCACTTTTAGATTAACTCGCAAGGAGTTAAAAACAATAGTTCGGGGTGTAGCGTAGCCCGGTATCGCGCCACATTTGGGATGTGGAGGTCGTAGGTTCGAATCCTGCCACCCCGACTTTATTTTCCGGTCCTGTAGCTCAATCGGATAGAGCAACTGCCTTCTAAGCAGTAGGTTTCAGGTTCGATTCCTGACAGGATCACACACTAATCGAGTATAAAAGCGGAATTACGTTCCGCTTTTTCTTTGGTGCACCAGTTAAAATAAAAATGATTCTGTAGCTCAGCTGGTAGAGCATCCCGATTTTATCGGGAGGGTCTTAGGTTCGAATTACCGATTGAAGAGAAAAAAGGGATAACGATCTGTTAAAAAATATGATTCTGTAGCTCAGCTGGTAGAGCAATACACTTTTAATGTATGGGTCCTGGGTTCGAATCCCAGCGGGATCACAAAAGCAGACTAGAAATGGTCTGCTTTTTCTTTTTATATCGTAATTTCTATTTCTTGTTATTTTCAAACCATTTTTAACTAAAATTTTTAGTCGTGGCATACATGTACATTTTGCACTCCCGGAAATTGAATAAATACTATGTCTGGGCTTGTACAAATTTGGAAAGGCGACTTTACGAACACAATATTGGACATTCCAAATTCACTTCATTAGGTGTTCCTTGGGTGTTAATTCTCAAAGAGGAGTTTGAAAATTTAGTTTCTGCAAAAAAAAGAGAGTTAGATATCAAACGGAAAAAATCCAGAATCTTCATCGAGGAGTTAGTCAGAAAATCAATTTCCCAATCCTAGCTTTATTCAACTTTATAGACCCTCCCGATTTTATCGGGAGGGTCTTGTTCCCGAAAGCTTTCGGGACGAATCCCAGCGGGATCACTTCTCAAAATAAAAAGCAGGCAAATTGCCTGCTTTTTATTTATTTCCAGAAACCGGATCCTTAAAGTTCAATCATTGAATTCCCTATGGAATTTCACTTGTGAATCAGATCAATTTTAACAAAGTTTAGGCATGAAAAATCTGATTTTCCTGCTTTGCTTTTCCCTCTTGACTTTCTCTTGCAAAACCTTTTCAGAAGAGCATTTTTTTGACCCGGGAATCTCCTCGGAATTAGCAGAATTCAGAACTACCCAAATTTCAAATATTCATTACAAGTTGGGATTTGAGATTCCTGATCAAAAGGCCGATCCTATACCGGCAACTCTGATATTAGAATTGACCCTTTCCGATGTCAAACA
Organism: Algoriphagus sp.; assembly: GCA_029945945.1. Lineage (GTDB taxonomy): Bacteria > Bacteroidota > Bacteroidia > Cytophagales > Cyclobacteriaceae > Algoriphagus. The sequence goes on from JAQSDM010000013.1 coordinate 502,327, forward strand.
TCCCCTGATTCTGGATTTCAATGAAGATTCGAAAAATCTAATTTCCCTCTCTGTCAATGTAAATCCATCTGAGATCAAACATGAAAAGGAACACCTGATCATTCCAAAAGAAACTTTAATCAAAGGGCGCAATACCATTGAAGTCAGCTTTATCGCAGGAGATCTTTCCCTAAACCGAAACGATGATTTCCTTTACACTCTTTTGGTACCCGATCGGGCAAGTACTCTTTTCCCTTGTTTTGATCAGCCAAATTTGAAAGCAAATTATTCTTTGACAATCACTGCTCCAAAGGATTGGGAAGTCCTGGCAGGAGGCGCCATAATCAGCAAAGAACAACTCGGAGAATTTACAAAGCATGCCTTTGCCAAATCTGACCTGATGAGCAGCTACCTTTTTTCTTTCGTGGCCGGAAAATTCGAAACGGTAAATTCTTCAGAAGGCTTCCCACAAACGATGCTTTATCGGGAAACAAATTCGGATAAAATCGAGGCAAGTATTCCGGAAGTTTTCAGGCTTCACCAAAAATCTCTAGATTATTTGGAAGATTACACGGGATATAAATTCCCTTTTCAAAAGCTGGATTTTGCAGCTATCCCTATTTTCCAATATGGAGGAATGGAGCACGTAGGTGCAATTCAATACCGGGAAGGCGCGCTGTTTCATGATCAAAATGCAACCGATACTGAATTGCTGAGCAGGGCAAAGCTCATTGGGCATGAGACGGCACACATGTGGTTTGGAGATTTGGTTTCAATCGAGTGGTTTAATGACGTCTGGATGAAAGAGGTATTTGCAGGCTTTATGGCAGGTAAAATTGCAAACCCAACTTTTCCGGATATCAACCATGATTTATTGTTTTTAACCAGTCATTATCCTGCTGCCTACTCAGAAGACAGAACCAAAGGCACCAATCCGATTCGTCAGGAATTGGGAAATCTCAAAAATGCAGGTTCACTTTACGGAAGCATTATTTACGACAAAGCCCCAATTATGATGCGCCAATTGGAGACCGCAATGGGTGAGAAATCATTTCAAAGGGGGATCGAGACCTACATCAAAACATTTGCGAACAAAAGCGCTAACTGGAATGATCTGGTGGGCATTCTGGACAAAGAAACTCTTATCAACCTTGAGAAATGGAGTGAGGTTTGGGTGAATCAATCAGGAAGACCCATTCTCTCTGAAGAAATCAACTACTCAGAAGATGGCACTATTTCTTCTTTTGTTATTTCCCAAAAATCCGAGGACGGCACCGATAAAATTTGGCCACAACTTTTCGATGTTACATTCATTTATCCTGACCGTCAGCAAACCTTTTCACTTTCCCTTCAGAATAAAAACCTGGAAGTCAAAGAAGCGATCGGAATGAAGAAGCCAATAACGGTCATTTACAATAGCAATGGATTGGGTTATGGCATTTTTCCAATGGATCTGAATTATGCTTCCAAAACTCCTGAAATTGAAAATGAATTGATGCGCGGGCAGTCTTACATCAATATGTTCGAAAATACTTTGTTGGGAAATCTAGCTCCGGACCAGGCTTTTGAAATCTTCCGAGAAGGGATTTTGGTGGAGAAAAATGAAATCCTAACCCAACTCCTTTCTTCCGAAATCAGTACCATTTTCTGGAAGTTTCTTTCCGAATCAGAAAGGGAATCAAAGCTCCCTTCACTTGAAGATGATCTTTGGCAACTTCTCCAAAACGACCTCCCTGTAAACATCAAAAAGTCTTTGTTTTCCCTTTACAGCGGAATCTCTTACTCCAAATTAGGTCAGAATCGCCTTTATCAAGTTTGGAACAAAGATGTCGAGATCGCCAATTTGAAGCTTAATCCCGACAATTTCACCAACCTGGCGATGACGCTCGCGCTATTTGGACATCTGGATGCTGAGAGAATTCTTACAGAAGAAAAATCGAGAATCAGCAATGGGGATAAGCTCGCCAGATTTGAGTTTTTGCGTCCCGCTTTGTCACAAGACCCGTCGGTAAGGGACTCCGTTTTCATTTCATTTAAAGATCCGGCAAATCGGGAAAAAGAATCCTGGGTTTTGAGTGCTTGCGGGTATATTCATCATCCATTGCACCAAAACAGCAGCGTCAAACATGTAACCTTGTCTTTAGAACTCATGGAAGAAATCCAGAAGACGGGAGATATTTTCTTCCCAAAAGGCTGGATTTCTAACACAGCAGGTCAACATACTTCCAAAGAAGCAGCTGATGCAGTGAAAGCCTTTTTGGGTTCACGGCCTGATTATAATCCTGTCTTGAAAAATAAAATCCTTCAGGCAACTGATAATCTGAGTCGGGCCCAGACCATTTTGAAATAGGAGTTGCTTAGAAATTCAAGGGGTCCAAATGCTTGAAATGCCCATTAAGCTTGATCTTTTCCTTGGCGCTTTCGATAGCCTTGATCACCGGAATCAATCGCTTGAAATGCTTGATTAAAAACTCAATCCTCAAACTCTCTGATTCTAATTGTAACAATTCGAGTTCTTCCTCGAGCTTCAACCCAACTTTGTGTGCAAATGAATAAGAGTTGACCGAAAATGGCTCAAACTCTACTGGATGATTCAATAAATGGAGCATTTCCCTCAGATAGAAAATGTACTCCAGCTGTTGAACTTGGGTAATGGAAGGATCATCGTTAAGATACTCTATTTCACCACCCGGATACAATTTTCCCGGCATTGGATTTTCAAAATTCAGCAATCGAAAAACCCTTATTCCTCTTGTTTTGATATCCAGCCGACCATCCTCATATCGTTTAAAAATTTGCTCCAATTTAACCTCAGTTCCAAAACCTGTGATTTGGTTCAGGTAAGAGCAAACCCCAAAATTGATTCCGTCCTTCTCCGCATCAGCTATGAGTTGACGATACCTTAGTTCAAAAATATGGAGATTGAGTTCCTCACCCGGAAAGGCAACGAGTTTGAGAGGAAAGAAAGGGAGGTACATAAATGAAGTTTAAAGAAAAACCCTAGAAGTTCGATTTGGTTCTTTTATCATCCTTTTAAAAGAAAAAAGCCGGCTACTAACCGGCTTTTCAATTTATTTCTTTGCGATGTAGACCAATAAGTCCACTACTTTGTTTGAGTAGCCCCACTCGTTGTCATACCAGGAAACTACTTTCAGGAACGTATTGGAAAGTTGAATACCCGCTTTAGCATCGAAGATAGAAGTTCTTGCATCACCAAGGAAATCAGTAGAAACTACCTCATCTTCAGTATAACCAAGCACACCTTTCATAGTGGTTTCAGAAGCTTCCTTCATTTTAGCGCAAACCTCAGCATACGTTGCAGGGTTTTTCAATCTAACTGTCAAATCGACTACAGAAACGTCCGGAGTAGGAACTCTAAACGCCATACCAGTCAATTTACCATTCAATTCAGGGATTACTTTTCCTACTGCTTTCGCAGCACCTGTAGAAGAAGGGATGATATTCTGAGCAGCACCACGTCCACCTCTCCAGTCTTTTGCAGATGGTCCATCTACAGTTTTCTGAGTTGCAGTAGTCGCGTGTACAGTGGTCATCAGGCCTTCCTCGATTCCCCAGTTGTCATTCAACACCTTCGCGATTGGCGCAAGGCAGTTGGTCGTACAAGAAGCATTGGAAACGAAAACCATATCTGAAGTGTAAGAGCCTTCATTCACGCCCATTACAAACATCGGGGTGTCGTCCTTTGAAGGAGCTGACATGATTACTTTCTTAGCTCCGGCATCGATATGACCCTGAGCTGTTTCTTTTGTCAGGAAAATACCTGTTGATTCGATCACGTAATCAGCTCCAACTTCACCCCACTTAAGGCTTGATGGGCTTTTTTCTGCAGTAACCCGGATTGTATTTCCATTGACAACAAGGTGTCCGTCTTTCACTTCGACCGTACCTTTGAAAAGTCCATGAGTAGAGTCATACTTCAGCATGTAAGCCATATAGTCCACATCGATCAGGTCATTGATCGCTACTATCTGAACGTCTGCTCTTTCCTGGGCAACTCTGAACGCCAAACGTCCGATTCTTCCGAATCCGTTGATTCCAACTTTAATCTTGCTCATAATTATTTTGATTATTGTGTAGGTTTGATTCTAAAACTCCCACTCAGTTTTGCCGCTTTTGGCCAAAAATCCCGAGGGATGGCTAAGTTATTACAAATATTTGGCTAGCCCAAACGCTATGGACTTATCTCGTAAATAGCATAGGTTCAGTACAAATACAATCGATTTCGCTGGAAAAAATATTTTTTCCAGCTTTGGAAAAATCTCAAAAAACTGAATGAATTGCCTAATTTCAATTATAATCAACACGTTTTTTTAAATGTTCGTCAAAGCTATCCTTGATGTTGCGGGATTCACCCGGGCCATTCATTCCATATCCAGAAATTTCGGAGACACTCAAATTCAGCGTGGTTCTGCATCGTTGTTCTTTGTCAATGAGGAGGGGTACGCTCTTACCTGCAAGCATGTGGCCCAGTGGATTTCACAGGCAGATCAGATCAACATGCGCTACACAGAATTTCTAACCCAAAGCAAAACTCTAAACGCCGGACAGAAAACTGTATTAGCAAAAAAACTTGGTTTAAACTCAGCGCAGGCCTCCGAGATGCGGATCACGTTTGTTGATTGTGTGGATACTATCAGTAACCTGAAATTTTTCCTTCACCCGGATTACGATCTCGCCCTGATCAAGTTTGACGGGTTTCAAAAAACCTTATACACCAATCAGCCACGCTTCAAAAAGGATGATAATCAGGTTCAGCCCGGAGCGATGCTTTGCAGAATGGGCTTCCCTTTTCCGGAATTCTCCAACTACCGACTCAATCAGGAATCTCAAAACCTCGAATGGACCAAAGATGGAACCGCCCGATCTCCCAGGTTTCCAATCGAAGGTATGCTCACCCGATTTTTAGGCGATGCAACTGGTAAAATCTATGGAATGGAACTGAGTACTCCCGGCCTTCGAGGCCAAAGCGGTGGGCCTTTATTCGATTCGGAAGGAAGAATTGTCGGAATGCAAAGCCGGACAAAACATCTTCATTTAGGATTTGATATCGAGGAGAAAACAATCATTGCTCACGGAAAAACCAAAAAAGTAAACGATTATGCCTTTATCCATTTAGGAGAGTGTATTCACGGGTCAGTGATCAAGGAGTTCATGAGAAAAAATAACGTGACCTTCAAAGAAGAATAAAAAAAAGCCGGGCGAACCCGGCTTTTTCCCTTATACTAGTTCAGCAAGAATATCATTGAAGGTTTTACTTGGTCGAAGTGCCTTTGAGGTCTTTTCTTCATCCAGCCTGTAATATCCTCCGATATCTACTTTGGTACCTTGGGCATCGTTGTATTCTGCAACGATCTTAGCTTCATTCTCCTGCATTGCTTTTGCCATCGGAGCAAATTTAGCCTGAAGACCGGCATCCTTTGTTTGCGCAGCAAGTGCCTCCGCCCAGTACATCGCCAGGTAGAAATGTCCTCCTTTGTTGTCCAATTTACCAACCACTCTGGCAGGTGACTTGTCATTTTCAAGCCACTTTCCTGTCGCCTGATCGAGGGTCTCGGCAAGAAGTAGCGCTTTGTCGTTGTTAAAGGTTTGTCCCAAATGCTCAAGCGAAACCGCCAATGCTAGGAACTCTCCCAATGAATCCCATCTCAGGTGTCCTTCTTCCACAAATTGCTCGACATGCTTTGGAGCAGATCCTCCGGCACCAGTTTCAAACAAACCTCCACCATTCATCAACGGAACGATAGAAAGCATCTTTGCGCTGGTTCCAAGTTCCAGAATCGGGAACAAATCAGTCAGGTAATCTCTCAGCACGTTTCCGGTAACAGAGATGGTATCCAATCCCTCTTTGATTCGGGAAAGAGAGAAGTTTGTCGCCTCTTCCAAAGACATGATATGAATCTCCAAACCCATGGTATCGTGGTCCAGAAGATATTTATTCACTTTTTTGATTAATTCAGCATCATGAGCGCGCTTTGGATCCAACCAGAAAACGGCCGGCGTGTGCGAAAGTCTTGCACGGGTAACTGCCAGTTTCACCCAGTCCTGAATCGGTGCATCTTTGGTCTGGCACATTCTCCAGATATCACCTTTTTCAACTTCGTGTGACATAATCACATTTCCGTTTTGATCCACCACATTGACGGTTCCGTCAAAAGGAACTTCAAAAGTCTTGTCATGCGATCCGTATTCCTCAGCCTTCTGAGCCATCAAACCTACGTTTGGTACGCTGCCCATTGTGGATGGATTGAATGCTCCATTCTTTTTGCAGAAATCAATCGTAGCCTGATACACTCCGGCATAACTTCTGTCCGGAATGACAGCTTTTGTATCCTGACCTTTCCCTTCTTTGTTCCACATCTGACCAGAAGTACGGATCATTGCAGGCATAGATGCATCGATGATCACATCAGATGGCACATGAAGATTGGTAATTCCTTTGTCAGAATTCACCATCGCCAAATCCGGGCTATCGGCATAGCATGCATCGATGTCAGCCATGATTTCAGCTTTTTTCTCAGGAGAAAGTTTCTCCAGACAAGCCAGCAAATCTGCAAATCCATTGTTCACATCTACTCCGATTTCTTCGAAAGTAGCAGCATGCTTCGCAAAAACCGGCTCAAAAAATACTTTCACCGCATGTCCAAAAATGATCGGATCGGAAACCTTCATCATCGTTGCTTTCAAGTGAATTGAAAACAAAACGCCCTGGGCCTTTGCGTCAGCTTTTGCTTTGTTCAGGAATGCTTTCAAAGCAGAAATGCTAAGAGCAGAACCGTCAATCACTTCGCCTTCGATAAGTTTCAACCCGGATTTCAGCGTCTCTTTATGACCATTCTTTCCAACCAACTCAATATTAACACTGGTTGCTTCGGTCATCGTCACAGATTTTTCACTTCCGTAAAAATCTCCTTCGGTCATGGTGTCCACGTGAGTTTTGGAATCAACGGACCATTTTCCCATGGAGTGAGGATGCTTTCTCGCATAAGCTTTTACCGCCAAAGGCGCTCTTCTGTCGGAGTTGCCTTCCCGAAGAACCGGATTCACAGCCGACCCTTTGATCTTATCGTATTTCGATTTTGCAGTCTTTTCTTCTTCAGTTTTTGGCTCTTCAGGATAATCAGGCAACGCATATCCTTTTGCCTGCAGTTCCTTAATTGCTGCTTTCAGCTGAGGCATGGAAGCACTGATATTGGGAAGCTTCACAATGTTTGCTTCCGGCGTAGTAGCGATTTTGCCAAGTTCAGCCAATGCGTCTTCGATTTGCTGCTCCGGCTTCAGATACTCAGGGAAACTTGCGATAATCCTGCCCGAAAGAGAAATATCTCTTGTCTCCACCTGAACTCCCGCGGAGCTGGTGAATGCCTGCACAATTGGCAATAGGGAATACGTTGCGAGGGCCGGAGCCTCATCAGTCAGCGTGTAGAGAATTTTTGGAGTTTGGTTACTCATGGTTTTGGATCAAAATTCTAAAAGGAATATTTGCCCTTTTTCTTCAAGTTGACTAGGGTGTCAAATCCTCTTCAAAATGGCTTTTGGATTGGAAAAAAGAAGAAACAGGGTCAGAAAATAACGCGGCTAAAATACGCAAAATATACTTGTTTCAAATCCCGTTTACGGAATCGATTCAGTCTAAATCAACTTCAGATCAGCGAATCAAAAAATCATCGGCGTCCATCCATGCCGGAAATTTTTCTCGATACTCATCCAGCTTTTCTGCTTCCAGAGTGACGATCTGAAATTGGTCAACTTCTCCCAAAAATGCGATTTGAGTGCCTTTGAAATCATAGGCTGCCGAATGTCCATTGTAGCCGATTCCATTCCCATCATCCCCTACCCGATTCACTCCGAGAGAATATGCTAGATTTTCGATAGCACGAGCAGGGAGAAGTGAATCCCATGCAGAAATCCTCACAGCCGGCCAGGAAGCTACATAAAAAATAAAATCATAAGCTGCTTCCCCACCCTTTTGATAATTTCTGGACCAAACCGGAAATCGAAGGTCATAGCAAATCTGTGGGCAGATCTTCCATCCCTTAAGAGCGAAGATCGGTAGTTTTTCTCCTGAGGAAAAAGTCTTGTCCTCCTCCGCCATTCGAAATAAATGTCGCTTATCGTATTGCTGGATTGTTCCGTCAGGCGAAACCCACAACAATCGGTTAAAAAACTTTCCGCCTTCCTGAATGATTGCACTTCCGGTAATGATCGATCCTGTTTGTGCTGCCATTTGCTTCATCCACTTGGTGACTCCGAGATTCATCGGCTCTGCGAGTTTTGAAGCATCCATGCTGAACCCCGTCGGGAACATTTCCGGCAAGATAATGAGGTCGATTTTCTGATTGATTCCCCAGATCTTCTCCTCCAGCATAGCCAGATTCGCAACCTTATCTTTCCAATGAAGGTCGGTTTGAATCAGAGCGATGGAGAGTTCGGGAGATTTGTTCATTTGAGCGGGTAGATCATTCGGTAATCTGTAGAGATTTTACCTTTGCTGATGTCGATCAACTTTGACTGAACGAGTCTTTTCTTCAATCCTTTAAGATAATCAATAAATAGAATTCCCTCAAGGTGATCGTATTCATGCTGAATAACCCGGGCTGTCAATCCTGAAAATTCCTCTTCATGAAGCTTCCAGTTTTCATCGTAATATTCGATTGTCAACTTATCGGGACGGATGATTTCAGCACGAACCTCAGGAATACTCAGGCAGCCTTCTTCAAAACCAAAATCGTCACCGTACTCATCCAAAATAATCGGATTGATGAAGACCCGACGAATTCCTTTTTCCTCATCATCTTCGTCTAGCATCAGGGTGCTGTCAATCACAAATAATCGGATTCCCTGATTGATTTGGGGTGCAGCCAGACCCACGCCGTTTGCAAAGTCCATGGTGGCATACATGTCCTTAATCAAGGTATTTATATCAGTACCTTCGGCAATTTCCTCCGCTTCCTTTTTTAAAATCGGATTGCCGTAAGCAACTATTGGGTAAATCATTGTCTTTCTAAATAGGATTGTAAAATTATCGCTGCACTCACTTTATCAAGGTTTCCGGCTTTTTCACGACGGTCTTTCTTTTTGCTTCCCATGGCGATCATGCTTTGCAAAGCCATTTTGGAAGTATATCGCTCGTCGATCAGTTCAACTTTCAAAGTCGGAAATGTTTTTTCAAGAATTTCTTTGAAAGCCTTCACCCTTGGTGTCATTTCATTGTCCTTACCGTTGAGCCGGATCGGCAATCCCAAAACCAGTGTATCCACTTCTTCTTTGGCACAATACGTTTTCAAATAGTCCATCAAAACTGCGGTATCTACGGTTTCCAAGGGATTAGCCAGCATCTTCAGCGGATCGGTAACAGCAAGGCCGGTACGTTTTGTTCCCAAGTCAATGGCAAGAACTCTGGACATCAGTTTGTTCTGATTTTTTTGCGGATTTGGCGCAAAGCTTCGCGTTCCAATTCAACAGCTTTAGGAAAAAGTAATTCGTCTTCGATCTGAGAATGAATGATCAGCTCTCGTTCAAAGTTTTGCAGCTCATGATACAGCACTTTCATGGTCAAAGGCGCTCCTTCCGTCAATGAATATTCAGCTGTCAACTTCCGAATACCGTTCATCTCGTCCTCATGAATCTCGTGAACCTCAGCCAGGAGATGGATCGGATCACGTTCCAGAATCGTCAGGGCATCTTTGAGCGAAAATCGGTTCTCCTCGATATCCTGGAGCATCTCTATCCTCTTAAATAAGCGACTCTCTTCCTCATGAATGTGATGGATAAAATCATCCACAAACAGAGGAAACATAATTCTCAGGTCTGCCATCAACCCCATGTATTCCGGCTCGGGGGTAATTCCGGAAATAAGATTAGAAAGGAAAGGCAATTCCTGTCTTACGAAGTAGTAATGCTTTTTCTTGAGGTAGGCAATCAGCACTTCGATTGGATTTAAATAAAGCTCTTCAGTAGTTGGTTCTTTGCGAAGTGCCCAAGCCTCTAACTCGGAAGTTAATTGCCTGACATGAACTTTGTGTTTTTTGCAAACGAGCTCTAGTGAATCGGTGGGATACTGGTAGAAGCTGATTCCAAAATAATGCAAAACAGCCGCAAAGACGTAGTTTTGGGAGACCAATTCTCCAACTGACGTACTTTGAAAATCCTTATCTGCTTGCATGGCACAAAAATAATTTTTTTTAACATAAAAAAGGGGAATAAATTGGTCCCTTATCCGACACCCTCGTATAAACATTCGTTAACTTTAAAAAATGGCTCTTTCTAACGGAGCCTTTTTGCACTATTTTGAGTTAGAAGTAGAAATCATATTGGGAAAACACGTGAGCGAGACTAAAAACACCAAATCACAAATCCGACTTCCAATCATTCTGGCACTTGCAATATCTGCCGGGATTTGGATAGGAGCAACATTTGCCGAGCCTAAAGGCAACCAAAATGACCTTCGTGCAGCTTTGTACAAGCTCCAGGAAATCATGACTTACATCAATCGGGACTATGTTGACAGCGTTGACACCAACGAGTTGGTGGAATATGGTATCAATAAAATGCTTGAAAATCTTGACCCTCACTCAAGCTACATTCCTGCCCGCGATGCTTCACTTGCCCAGTCTCAACTGGATGGTGAATTTGACGGGATTGGTGTTGAATTTGGAATTATCAGAGATACAATTTACGTAGTCGCACCTTTGACCGGAGGCCCTTCAGAAGCATTGGGAATCCAATCCGGTGATCAAATCATACGAGTTGATGGAAAGACTGTGGCCGGAGTTGGCGTGACTAACCGCGATGTATTTGATTACCTCCGAGGACCGAGTGGCTCAAAGGTCATGGTGGATATCAAACGCAGAAATGAACCGGAATTGATTTCCTACGAAATCACCCGAGACAAAATACCGCAATACAGCATCAATGCATCTTATATGGTCAATGAAGAAATTGGCTATATCAAAGTGACACGTTTTGCAGCAACCACCTATGATGAGTTCAGGAATTCATTACTTGACCTTCAATCTCAGGGAATGAAAAAACTGATCATTGATCTTCAGGGAAATCCCGGCGGCTACATGGGAGCAGCAATCAACATGGCTGACGAATTATTGGGAGATCGTTCTTTGATCGTATCACAAGAGGGAAAAGTTGAGCAATACAATCAAAAAGCATTTGCATTCAAGCAAGGAATATTTGAGCAGGGTTCAGTCATTGTTTTGATCAATGAAGGATCTGCATCTGCCTCAGAGATTTTGGCAGGAGCCATTCAGGATAACGACCGGGGAATTTTGGTAGGAAGAAGATCCTTTGGAAAAGGGTTGGTTCAAATGCCAATCGATCTTTCTGATGGTGCCGAATTGAGATTGACTATTGCGAGATATTACACTCCTTCTGGCCGCTCCATTCAAAAACCTTATGGAAAAAATTTCGAAGCTTACGAAAGGGATTGGCTTGATCGCTATGACAATGGCGAGTTCTTCTCCTCAGACAGCATTAAGTTTAATGACAGCTTGAAATATGAGACCAAAAAAGGCAGAGTTGTCTTTGGAGGAGGAGGTATTATGCCTGATTATTTTGTGCCTTTGGATACGACCATGAACAGCGCTTATGTTACCAAACTGTTCAATTCAGATTCCTCTAGAGAATTTATCCTGGATTATGTGACCAATAATAAGGACAAGTTTGCAGGAATAAGTATGGAAGACTATTACAAAACATTCCTGGTAACAGATGAAATGCTTCAGGAATTGGTGAAAGTCGGCGAGAGAAATAAGATTGAATTTGACTCCAAAGACTTCAATAACTCAAAAGCATATTTGAAAATTTTGGTAAAAGCGCATTTAGGCCGTCAACTTTATGACGACAGCGCATTCTATAAAGTGATTAACGATATCAATGAGGTTTACTTAAGAGCTTTAAATTTATTCGACGAAGCTGAGCGGATTTCTTTGGCAACAGACCTGAGGGTAGTAGTTCAATAATTTTTAAATTGAATTGAAACAAAAAGGACAATCCGAAAGGGTTGTCCTTTTTGTTTTAGAGGCAATTATTTTTTTTACTTTCCCGAATAGTCTATTCTTACGAATCAGAATTACTCGATTACTTTAAACCCGAAACTCATGAAAACCTTCTTTACCATTCTCTTCCTAAGTCTAAGTATGAGCACAATTGCCCAAATAAAAGTCAACCATATTGCAGTTCATGTGAGCAAGCTTCAGCAAAGCAAGGATTTCTACTCCTCTATTTTAGGGCTTGAGGAAATCGAGGAGCCTTTCAAAGATGGTCTTCATGCCTGGTATTCGATCGGATCGGGGTCTGCTCTTCATATTATTGAAGCTCCAAATACTCCAACAGAAATCTCAAAAGTCAATCATCTTTGCTTTAGCATGAATAATATGGACGAATTCATTCAAAGACTGAAGGATAAAAATTACTCCTTCGAAAGTTGGCCTGGAGAGAAAGGAAAAGTTACAATCAGAGTAGATGGCATTCGTCAGATCTATATCCAGGATCCGGATGGAACCTGGATTGAAATCAATGATGATTATTAAACTTTAAAAATATCACCTCTATGGATAGCAAAAAGCCCGGAATCGCATCCGGGCTTTTTCATTTAATTCTGTTTATTTCTCTTCGTAAAGATGCTGAGGCCAGCTGTCATTACCCAGATTGATATCCGGAAGGATCTTGTCAGGATCAATAGTCACAGATTTAATTCCCTTAGTTGACTTGATCAGATGGTTCCAGGTATCGCCTCTCTGCCAGATTTCCACCGGCAGCATTACCCGCTCTTTGGAATCATCAGCGAAAATAATTTCGAGGAGAACAGGCATTGGGATTTCCCCTTTGTTTGAAAGGTTAATCAAATAATTTCCTCCATAGGGCATCACCGAGTTGATCGCCAAATCAATATTTCCATTGCCGTAAAACCAGCCTTTCCAGAACCAGGAAAGATTTTCTCCCGCCACATTTTCCATATGGTTAAAGAAATCTGTTGGTAACGGATGCTTATATGCCCAGGCATCTATATAGGATTTGAAAGCATTATCAAATCTTTCAGGACCCAGTATATATTCTCTCAGCATAATTAAACCCAATCCCGGCTTCCTATAAGCCACCATTCCCAGGTTTTGCAGGTTGGTAACGTCCGGATAGTTGTCGATCCCTTCTCTGCCTTCATTCATGAAGTAACCAACAAATCTCCTCGTCTGATCGAGATTTGAAGGGTATTCTCCATTATTAAACTCATTAGAACTGTAGTGATTGATGAATGTATTGAATCCCTCATCCATCCAGGCATAGCGGCGCTCGTTGCTTCCGACAATCATCGGGAACCAATTGTGCCCAAACTCATGGTCAGTTACACCCCAAAGGCCTTCACCGGTTGATTTATAATGGCAAAAGTTTAGTCCGGGATATTCCATTCCTCCGATTTCAGCAGCTACATTGGAAGCCGTGGCATAAGGAAACTCATACCACATTTTGGAATAATGCTCAATCGAAGCCTTGCTATATTCTGTAGACCTGGACCAAGCTCCCTGACCATCACTTTCTTTTGGATAGACAGATTGTGCCAAAGCAGTTTTTCCGCTTGGCAGATTAATTTTTGCCGCGTCCCAGATAAAGGCTCTGGAAGAAGCAAATGCAATGTCCCGTGAATTCTGGATGGTAAAATGCCAGGTCACCATTCCGTCTTCTTTTGGCCTTGTCAATTGTGTGTTTTTGATTTCATCCGGAGAAATCAGATAGACTGTTTCGTCACTGGCAGAAGCTTTTGCTAAACGATTCTGTAACTCTTTGCTCAGGACTTCTTTTGGATTCATCAATTGACCTGAACCCACCACGATGTGGTCAAAAGGCACGGTAATTTTGTAGTCAAAATTGCCGTATTCAAGGTAAAACTCACCGGCTCCAAGATACGGTTCTACGTTCCAGCCTTCAACCTCATCGAATACAGCAACTTTTGGATACCATTGGGCCAATGCATAAATCCAGCCATCAGCCACTTCCAGTCTGCCCATTCTGTCCATCCCTTTCTGAGGAATTTTGAATGAGAAATTCATAGAAACAGTTGCCTTTCCGCCTTTTGCCGGAATAGGCTCTGCGAACCAAACCTGCATTCTGGTATCAGAAATGATATTTTTTGAAGATACAGCTCCTTTTGTTCCAACTTTCGCCTGAACAGATGAAATATCATATCCTCCATCAATCTCACCATTGTATCGGTTTCCCTGCACTGGTGTGGTCAAAGTTCCTCTTGAATCCTCTGTAAAGCGATTTTGCTCCAATTGCATCCAGATGAAATTCAATTTTTCGGGACTGTTATTCGTATAGGTCAATGTGACTTTTCCAGTCAGGGTATGCGCAACATCATCGAGTGTTGCCTCGATTTGATAATCTGCCGCATTTTGCCAGTATCCGACGCCTGGGTTTCCTGACGCAGTCCTCGAGTAAGTTCCTTTTCGATCTATAAATTCACCAAAATCTTTTTGATTATTTTCTTTCGCATCTTGAGCAAAAGAGACGCTAACCTCAGTAAAACATAATCCTGCGAAAAGCAGGGTAAGCATTAATTTACTTCTCATATTTTAATAATTGTTTGCATAAAAATAACCAACCGGCTGTTAAATCCATTTGACTTTTCCATGAACGAAGCCCATTTAACTTATTTTTAGGAAAATCGGAGGGTTGGAAATCGATCATTTTCCTCAGTTCTTTGGGTAACTATTACGCAATTACCCTATGAAAAAATTAGTACTCCTCGTGTCAGGATGGGTTTTCTCTTTCAACGTTACAGCCCAAAATGACACAACAACTCAGAAACTTGAAGAGGTCCTAATTCAGGAAAACAGAATTCAAATCCCATTTTCAAAACAAAGCCGGAACATCTCTTTGGTAGATCGGCAGCAGATTGAAACCACTCCGGCAAGAAGTCTTCAAGAAATTCTCTCCTTCGTTCCGGGAGTTGATGTAAGACAAAGGGGCGTTTCCGGAGTGCAGGCGGACATTGGGATTCGCGGTGGCTCTTTTGAGCAGACACTTATGCTTCTCAACGGAATCAAACTCAGCGATCCGCAGACAGGCCATCACATGATGAATATCCCGGTTCCTTTGATCAACATAGACCGGGTCGAGGTGCTGAAAGGTCCGGCTTCCAGAATCTTTGGTCAGAACGCCTACGCAGGTGCTATCAATATTATCACTGCCCTTAGCGATCAGAAATCTCTAAGACTTCAGGGTTATGCCGGTGATTTCGGAATGAAAGGAATCAATTTCGCAGGATCTCTTCCTGCCGGAAAATTCAAGCAAAATCTGGCAGCTTCTTATGATGATTCCGATGGCCATTGGTACAACTCAGACTATAAAGTCGCCAATATTTTTTACGAGGGGGGGATAGATCTGAACGAAACGAATTCGCTTCGGGGAATGGTCGCTTACACAGATCGGACATTTGGAGCGAATGGATTTTACACCAGTACTTTTCCTGACCAATGGGAAAGCATCCAAACCACGTTAGCTTCCTTGAGTCATACGCTGAAGCTGGATAACTTTTACCTGAACACCCGAGGGTATTGGAGAAGAAATGCAGATGAGTTCAGATTGAAAAGAAATGAGCCAGAATTCTTCCAGAATATCCATACCACCAATGTATTTGCCTTGGAGGCAAATGGGAATTTCAAATCCTCATTGGGAACCACAGGATTTGGGATCGAAACCAGAAAAGAAGAAATCGAAAGCTCCAATCTTGGCAATCGGGATCGAACTTTGACCGGGATTTTCCTTGAGCAACTGGTAAATTTCGGAAACAACATTGATCTGAGAGCCGGACTGTATTCCAATTACTATTCTGAATATGGCTGGAAGCATTTTCCGGGAGTTGAGGTTGGTTTCCAGGCAGCTCCTTCTTTAAGATTTTACAGCGGATATGGGGTCAGCTATCGAATCCCAACCTATACCGACCTGTATTACAAAGGACCCACCAACATCGGAAACGATCAATTGGTCCCAGAGCAAGCTCAAAACTTCGAAATCGGAGCCAAATGGAAGAAGTCCGGATTCATGGCTGAACTCGTTTACTTCAATCGAAATACCGATAATCTGATTGAATGGACCCGTCCAAACTCGAGCACCCCTTGGCAACCACAAAATTTTAACGAAGTAACCTTCAATGGAATCGAAGCCTCATTGAACTATCGAGTTAATCCTACCGGAAAAAGTATTCAGGTGAGAGAGTTTATGGTTTCTTACAATTACATCGACACGAATCTGATAAACCAGCCAGGCACTGAAACCAGATATGCTCTTGCAGCTCTGAAAAATCAGCTTATAGGGGGACTTTTGGTCGGGATTGGACCAAAAGTCGAATTGAATACCAAAATGAGATACGTCGAGCGTGAAAGCCGAGACCCCTATTTTGTATTGGATATGCGGGCAGACTACAATCGCCTGGGTAAACTGGGATTCTTTGCGGAAGCATCCAATATTACCAATACCGAATACATAGAAGCCGGAACTGTTCAGATGCCGGGAAGATGGTTCCGGGCCGGGTTTATACTGAATTTGGAGTAACGAAAACTCAATTCGTGAGCGACTGACAATATTTCTCTCTCATTGTCAGTCGCTTATTTTTCCCCTGGAAAAAAATTTGACACAAACATTGTCCTATATCAAATTCAAATTACCTTTGCAAACCTTTCTAAAGAGAAGGGAACATAAAGATGGGAGTTTAGCTCAGCTGGTTCAGAGCATCTGCCTTACAAGCAGAGGGTCGGGGGTTCGAATCCCTCAACTCCCACCACAAAGCCTCATTTATTGAGGCTTTTTTATTTTACCCCAAAATCAAAAGGCCTCCGAATCGAAAAATTCGGAGGCCTTTTGATTTTGAGTTCAATTCGATCAAATATCAAACTTGATCCCTTGAGCCAATGGCAAAGTTGTAGAATAATTAATCGTATTCGTTTGTCTGCGCATGTATGCTTTCCACGCATCCGAACCAGACTCACGTCCTCCGCCAGTTTCTTTTTCTCCTCCAAAGGCTCCTCCAATCTCAGCTCCTGAAGTCCCGATATTGACATTTGCTATCCCACAATCCGAGCCGGCTACCGATAGGAATGCTTCCGACTCTCTCATGTTCGTTGTCATGATGGCCGAGGAAAGCCCCTGTGGAACTCCGTTTTGTAAGGCAATCCCTTCAGCCAGCGTATCATATTTGATCAAGTATAAGATCGGTGCAAAAGTCTCATGCTGAACGATCTCAAAGTGATTTTCAGCTTCATAAATCGCAGGTTTCACATAGCAACCTGACTCAAATCCATAACCAGTCAAAACTCCTCCTTCAACTACAGCTTTTCCCCCTTCTGACTTTACCTTTTCGATAGCTGCCAGATACATGTTGACAGCTTCCTCATCTATCACCGGTCCCACATGATTTTTCTCATCAAGCGGGTTTCCGATCACTAGTTTGCTATAAGCTGATTTTAGCCTGGACTTAACTTCCTCGTAAACTTTCTCTTGAATTATCAACCTTCTTGTACTGGTACATCGCTGACCGGCGGTTCCGACTGCACCAAAAAGAGCTCCACGGATAGCCATATCCAAATCTGCATTTTCTGTGATGATGATGGCATTATTGCCGCCCAATTCCAGTAATGACCTTCCCAATCTTCCTCCGACTGCCTGTCCGACTAGTTTCCCCATTCTTGTGGATCCTGTAGCTGAAACCAAAGGAACTCGATTATCATGAGAAAGCAATTGGCCAACCTTATAATCCCCGATAATCAGGGAAGAGATTCCTTCCGGCATCCCGTGTTTTTCAAATATTTTACCAACGATTAGCTGACAAGCGATTCCTGAAATCGGGGCTTTTTCCGAAGGTTTCCAGACACAAACGTCCCCACAAACCCAAGCCAAAGCTGCATTCCAGGACCAAACTGCAACAGGAAAGTTGAATGCTGAAATGATTCCTATAATTCCAAGGGGATGCCACTGCTCATACATCCGATGGCCGGGACGCTCAGAATGCATCGTCAATCCATACAACTGACGGGAAAGTCCGACAGCAAAATCACAGATATCGATCATTTCCTGCACTTCTCCAAGACCTTCCTGATACGATTTCCCCATCTCGTACGAAACCAATTTACCAAGATCAGCTTTTACCTCTCTCAGGGCATTTCCTATTTCCCGGACGATTTCGCCACGATGTGGAGCAGGAACGAGTCGCCATTTTTCAAAAGCTATATGAGCCTGAGATATAATAGATTCGTAAGTCTCTGAATTAGTATATTGAACTTTCGCAATCAGGCTTCCATCAGCTGGTGAAAAAGAAGAAAGAAATGATTCACCAGATTCCAGCCATTTTACTCCGGTGGAAGAGCCTGAATTTTCTTGTTCAATCCCAAGTCTTTTTAATGATTCACGAATCCCGAACTGATCTTTCATGGCGATTTTGGAGGGTTATTTTTGATTGATCAAAGCTAAAAATAATTCCCGTGTGGATTCCGGTCTTGTTTATTTTAAACCAAGCCCTAAAATATTAATCGGATTAAATTTATCAAAAGTCCTTTTAAACTTCGGACTGACATCGAATTTGTACACAAAATTGAGACGGTAATTTCCTGTATTCACAGAATGATCCCAGTCAAATTGATTTGCCAGATTCAGGTTTTTATAGACGTAATTCACGTTGATGGAGAATTTCCGGTTATTAAATCCTGCATAGCCACGGGCTGAATACCCGGGAATCGCTTGCCAAACCCTGGTTTCTACTTCCTTATCCCATCTCGAATATCCTGCGCCAAGATTGCCTATAAGTGCTCCGGTTAGAAAAAACCCTTTGCCAAATACCAAAGTCCCTACAAAACCGGCATTTGGACCGAAATGGAGGTAGTCCGCTCGTTTAAAATTGGCGGGGTAATTTTCCTCCAGCGGATAAATGAGAGAATCCCCCTGTACAGCCACACGGTATGCTTCAAAACCTACCAAAGGCGAAAAAGCAGAACGCTTTTGGATAGAAGACTGCTGCATAGCTGCATCTATTGATATTTTTTGTCCCTTAAAAACATAGCTGGCCAGGAAACCAATTTTACGAACCTTCATATCTTCTCTGAGATAAGAAACGTCTTTCCCCGAAAAATCAGAAATCGTATAACCATTATAGAACTGACCAAAAAAATCAATTATCCAATGAACAGGGTAAAAGTGAGTCTGTAAATCCAGATACGATGGGAAATCCTTCTGCCTGTCAGGGTTTATTAAACCCAAAGGAAATGCAATGTTGAGCGTAAACTTCTGATAGGTAGCACCAAGACCGACATTCAATCCTGAATTTGGCATATAGCGTATTTTTCTATCTGTAGTGGGATGATTCACTACAAAATCAGTGTACTTTTTAGAAAAATAAAAACGAGTGACAAGTTTGTCCGATTGGGAAAAAACGTAGCTCGTATCCATTTTCTCTTTCTGGGCAAATGCTTGCACAATGCAGCCAAGACTCAGACTAATAATTAGGAAAAAGCGTGAAATCATGGCGACAGAATGGTTTGAACCTAAAATTGATTAAAATCCTGCCATAAAAAAAAATCCGAACTGTAGTTCGGATTTTTCTTGAAACAAGTCGAGTTCGAAAAATGGTTGTGAATGGATTGAATATTGAAAAAATCCGTTCTAGAGAAAAGTTGATTAATCACCGGATTAAATCTATTATTTAAATTTAATTAATCAAACTATTTCTAGGATTATTTTCCTTTTAACTAACTGATAAATAAGTGATTAAAAAGATTGGTTACATAATTTAAAATCCCTTACTGATAACCGCTAATTTGCCGAAATTATATACCGAATGGCTCTTTCAAAACCTTTGATTTCAATAGTAATTCCGTGTTTCAACCAGGCCAAATATCTGGAAGAAACGGTGAAGTCTGCACTCTCTTCCAAATACCAACCCAAAGAGATCATTATTGTAAATGATGGCTCAACAGATTCAAGCATTGAGATAGCGAAAGGATTGGAAGAAAGTCACCCGGAGATCTTACTTATAAATCAGGAAAATTCAGGTGTCAGCCGAGCCAGAAATAATGGGATAAGTCATGCTAAGGGGAAGTACATTTTACCGTTAGACGGAGATGATTTGATCTCAGAAAACTATGTGCCGGACGCTATCCAAATCCTGGAGAATCAATCTGAAGTAAAAGTCGTTTATTGCGAAGCAGTCAAGTTTGATGAAAAAGGTCAAAAGATTTGGAATCTAAAACCGTTCAGTAGAAATGCATTAGCAAGAGACAATATGATTTTTGTGGCTGGAGTTTATCGCAAATCTGATTGGAAAGCTTGTGACGGCTATTCAGAAGACATGAAAATGGGCAGAGAGGACTGGGAATTTTGGATCAAAATGCTCAAAAATGGAGGTGAGGTTGTTAAACTCCCTTATGTTGGTTTTTTCTATAGAATGACACCGGGGAGCAAGCGGAAGAAAACCGGAACAACTCAAAAAAAACGTGAAAGGATCGCTTACCTCAATGCCAAACACGGTGATTTTTTCGAAAGAGAATTGAATGGACCTCTTAGATTTCAACGAACCTGGTCAAAACCCTATAATACTCTACTTAATTGGATTGGTAAACTCTGATCAGATTTTGTCGAGGCCTTTCCAGAATTTCAAAAAATAATATTTAATAGGATTGCTGTATTTCAATTGTTTCCACGGTCTGCTTCCATGCGGGCGGTGCCATACGGGTGTATCCATTAACACATAATTTTCAAAGCCAAGCTCGATGGCCTTTTTGGAAATAAAAGTATCATACCAATCCTTTGCCTCGTCCAATCCCAAAAAATCATAGGCATCCAGAAACTTTGGAGAAAATAACGTACAGCAAAAACTCAAACTTCTCTGAGTTTTGATCACCGATTCCTTGATTCCTTTAAACTTCAAATAGGGAAAATTCACAACTCCATTTTCATCGACAGTCACGGATCCCACTAATCCTGATTTTGGGTGGGATTTAAGATATTTCAAAAGCTCTCCAATGGTATTAGGCTTCACTACCACATCCGACTCAATAACCAAAAAAGGCAACCCTGACTCTTTTGCCATCTTTTGAGCTGTCTGAAGAACAAGTTTATAATTAGGAGAAGGGTGATCTGTGATGTCCTCTAAATGGATCAGTTCATATCCAATTGAAGCTTTATTTGCTTCTAAAGCTGCTTTGCTTTCCTCCGAACTGAAGTCATTAAAAATAATATGTCTCAATTTCACATTCGACCCGGCAATTGCTTTAGCAGTATCCAAAGTAGTCTCGATTGAATTTTTGACTGGTGTAATGACGATGACTTCGGCCATGTGGAAGATTTTATCCAAAATTAACTCTTTCTGACAAGGCAAAAAAATAACCCCCATTTTCATGAGGGTTATTCTTATTTTGATCCTTAAGCTAAATCGCCCAATGCTTTTTTCATTCTCTTCAACGCTTCTACCAATTCTTCGTCAGAAGCTGCGTATGACAATCTGATACAGCTAGGGGCTCCAAATGCACCGCCGGTTACCAAAGAAACGTGTGCCACGTCCAACAGATACAAGCAAAGATCATCGGCATCCTTTACAGTATACCCATGTGCTGATTTTCCGAAGAAAGAAGTCACATCTGGAAAAAAGTAAAATGCTCCCTCAGGCACGTGAGTTTTGATTCCGGGAATTTCTTTCAAAAGTCCCATCACCAATTCTCTTCTTCTGAAATATGCTTCAGCCATTTCTTTGGAAGGCCCTTGATCTCCAGTGATACCTGCCAATGCTGCACGCTGAGCGATTCCTGTTCCGCCGGAAGTGAATTGTCCTTGCATCTTTTCGCAAGCCTTTGCGATTTCCAAAGGAGCGCAGATATAGCCTACTCTCCAGCCAGTCATTGCATATCCTTTAGAAAAGCCATTCACTGTGATTGTTCTCTCGAACATGCCAGGGAAAGATGCAATGCTATAGTTTTTACCTACGAAATTGATCAGTTCATAAATTTCATCTGCGATCACCATCAGGTTTTCATGCTTCAGCACGACAGCAGCGATAGCTTCCAACTCTTCTTTGCTGAAAACCGAACCTGTCGGATTGCATGGAGAGGAATAGATCACTGATTTTGTTTTGGGAGTAATCGCTGCTTCCAATTGTGCAGCGGTCGCTTTGAAATTATTTTCAAGAGTTCCCTCAATTAGTACGGGAATACCCCCTGCCAATTTGATAATCTCTGCATAAGACACCCAATAAGGAGAAAAGATCACCACTTCATCTCCTTCATTGATAGTGCACATGAATACATTGGCAATGGAATGCTTCGCTCCTGTTGAAACTACAATGTTTTCAGCTTTTGCTTTTTCGATTCCATTCTCTTCTCTTAGCTTTTTTGCAATCGCTTCTCTCAGATCCTGATAACCTGCTACCGGAGGATAGGAAAAGTATTTTCCCTCATCAATAGCCGCTTTCGCAGCTTCCTGAATATGCTTTGGTGTCTTGAAGTCAGGCTCGCCAAGGCTAAGGCTAATGATGTCGATTCCTTGAGATTTCAGTTCTCTTGCTTTTTTTGCCATCGCAAGAGTGGCTGATTCCTCCATATTGATTATTCGATCTGATAGAATAGAATTCATTTTTTCTTTGATTTTTTTACAAATTCCACAAAAATAGAGAGAAGATATTAAAATCTAAACAAACGGTCGCATTTGATGCTGAAATGTTATTTTTGAGTAAAATAGTTTGCAAGAAATTCCGTTTTTTTGGATGTATGAGTAGATTTTATGTAATGCTTCTTTTTTTACTCTGCCTGACCAAAATCGCCTTTGCTCAAAAGGAAGAAGCCGGTAAAGCAAAAAAGTCTGATCCGGATTCTTCCGGTGTGGTCAACTCAAGCCTTCTTCCAACCACTATGCCTTTACTTCTCTTTGATGATGAGAAAGAAAAGGAGGAAAAAAAGGCTAAAAAGAAGAAGGCAAAGAAAAATATCTGGTTTGGGGTTAAAACTCAAAAAGGCTATACAAAGAGGGAAATTCGTGGTCAGTCCTATTACGAGTATTTCAATTACACAGATGCATCCCGCCAACCAGATCCTTATATCCGGGACGTTTATTGGTATGATAATCAGGAAAGAAGCATCAAAACTGAAGGATATCAAACCGGGAAAGGATATCTTTTGCATGGTCCCTATGAGCGGGTAATCAATGAAGAAGTGGTTGAAACCGGGATGTTTTACTACGGAACCAAGCACAAAACATGGATGCTGTACGATGATAATAATATCCTTCAGGATAAAAACCATTACACCGAAGGCTGGCCAAGAGAATCTCGAATCACTTACTTCGATCAAACTTCTAAATCAATTGAGCAAATCATCCCCGTTCAATACGGATTGGAGGAAGGGAATTTCTTTCATTTTTACAAAGACAGGCAAATTGCTGTGACCGGGGAATACAGGTTTGGAGAAAAAGTTGGTCTTTGGACTGAATACTGGGATACAAAAAACACAAAGGCTATTCGCAAGCGAGAGGTCCAATATCAGGAGGAGCCTTACACAAAAAATTTCCGCCCTTACATCCGTGCTGAGTGGGATGAGGACGGAAATCTTCTTTACCGAAAGGAGAATTAATTACAATTTTTTAAACTTGAATTGCTGACCTCCCACTGAAGCCTCATACATCAATCCTCCTTTTGTGCGAGTGAATACTGCAACACCATCCACATATTTGGCATCTTTAGAAGCTCCGGAAGCCGCGGCAACTGCCGATACCTGGGCTGACATTTCTACTTTGTTAGCCTTAAATCTTCCGAAGGAATCTGCGTCTTCAAAGAAAACAACTTCGCTGTAAGCCTGACCTCCTGCTTGCAAACCAACAGTTACCTGGGTCATTTTGGCATAACCGATCATTTTTCCTTTCTCGAAAGCAACTCCATTGCCGGAAGCCGCTCCCACGCCAAGTCCGCCTTTACCTACATTTGGAAGAATGATGTACCCGTAAGCATCATTGAATAATTTTGCCATATCAGGATCATCTTTTAGAAAATCCGCTTTGGCCGCCTCACTGTCGGCAATAATTTCCTGGTCCTTTTTATCCTGCGCCTGGACCACCCACGCAAATAGCGCTAAGAATAGAGTGAATGTTAACTTTTTCATGATGGAATTGAGTTAAAATTATTTAGGTAAAATTTAATAAAATGCATCTTCAAATTGTTTGAAATTGAGGTTTCCCGACCTGTCCTTAAATACAGCTACAATATCAAACCGAATGTCTTTATGCCAGTCTTTCTCATACAGATATTGGTCTGCAGCCTTCACAACCAGCTTTTTCTTGGTTCCGTCCACAAACTCCTCAGCAAAACCAAAACCAGTTCCGGATCGAAACTTGACTTCTATAAAAACCAACAAACCATTGACCTTCATAATGAGGTCAATCTCGGCATGCTTGTGACGGTAATTTTTTTCTACAAACTCATATCCTCTACTTACCAGCCAATCGGCCGCTAGTTGCTCTGCAAGCATTCCGGAATCGTTGTGTTCAGCCATCCTGAATATTTGTTTAATTTTGAAAAATTTTAAAAACGGATTGCCCGCTTTATAGTAATCGAAAAGAACTGCTCCGAAGAGACGTCAGATGAATGAAATTATAAATAAAAGAGTAGAATTCCGAGATCTTGGCCTGATTGATTATCAGAATGCCTGGGATTACCAGGAGAGTCTTTTTGCGGATACTGTTGCCATCAAAATCAGGAACAGAAATCTGCCTGCTTCTGAGCAAAGCGCCACTCCCAATTTTCTTCTTTTCCTGGAACACCCCCATGTCTATACCTTAGGGAAAAGTGGAAAACAAGAAAATCTCCTGCTTAACGAATCTGGTCTCGAGGAGAAAAATGCAGCTTTTTATAAAATCAATCGAGGAGGAGATATCACGTATCATGGTCCTGGCCAATTGGTGGGCTATCCAATCCTCGATCTGGATAATTTCTTCACAGATATTCATAAATACCTCCGGCTTTTGGAAGAAGCCGTTATTTTAACTTTGGGTGAATACGGAATAGAAGCTGGCAGAATTGCCGGTTTGACGGGAGTTTGGCTGGATTCAATCACCCAGGAAAACCCACGCAAAATCTGTGCACTGGGAGTCAAATCCAGCCGATGGGTGACCATGCATGGATTTGCATTCAATATCAATCCTGATTTGAACTACTTCGGCAATATTATTCCCTGCGGAATAGACGACAAAGCAGTGACTTCCATGCAAAAAGAGCTGGGAAGAGAAATCCCCATGGAAGAAGTGAAAGAAAAAATGAAAAAGCACCTGAGCGCACTTTTTGAAATGGAATTGATTTAAGATGAAATCAAGCATAACCAAAGGTGACGCACAAAGAAATGAATTTCCGAATTGCGAGATTCCATCTGGCCGCAAAAAAACAAATTAAAAACAGATGAAAAAAGACATCGAATTTCACCCGGTTACCGGAGTAAAACTTGCCATCGCCAAAGAGGAAACCGCATTTGGACCGGAATGGGCTGTGTACATCATCAACCTCAACCTAATCGAGCTGAATACTGTCATGATCACTTCAAAGGGCTATGGGGAACTCGAAGGTGAAAAAAAGCAGACCTCAACACTCCGCCATTTGATCAAAGAATTGGGTGCTCAATGCGTCGCAAAAGTTGAACCTATAGATCCGGCCGTTTTTTCCCTGAACAATGAATTCTGGGTGAGTTATTACATTCTGGACCAGATTTTTGATAAAAAGTTTATATTTACTCCGGGTAGTTTTGACCCGATTTTTATTCGAAATATCCCTGAGCTTGGCTTGGAGGGTATTCTTCACGGCTAAATTCAAGATTATGGCAGATTTTTTAGACCAATTAGGCAGCATCCTTTTTCTAGATATTGAGACTGCATCTGTCACTGAAAAATTCGAAGACTTGCCAACCAGATTGCAGGAAGAATGGCTTCGCAAGGAAAGGCTTATTCAAACCGACCGCGAAGAGTTAGCCCCGGGAGAATTGTACTTTGAAAAAGCAGGAATCCATGCGGAATTTGGACAGGTAGTCTGTGTGGGAGTAGGATATTTTCAATGGAAAAAGAAAGAAAAAAAACTCACTTACCGCAGCAAGGTATTCGCTCATGAAGAAGAAAGGGAACTTCTTTTGGAGTTCAGCGCTTTGCTAAGTAAGAAAAAATGGAATCTCTGCGCGCACAACGGAAAGGAATTTGACTTTCCCTACCTCTGTAGAAGAATGCTCGTGCAGGGAATTTCACTTCCCGAACCACTTCAAATTTCCGGTAAAAAGCCTTGGGAAATCCGTCACCTGGACACCATGGAGCTTTGGAAATTTGGCGATTACAAGCACTACACCCGACTGGAACTTTTAGCTTCAGTATTTGGCGTCCCTTCTTCAAAAGACGATCTGGATGGCAGTCAGGTCAATGCAACTTTCCACCTCGAAAAGGACATCGAAAAAATTAAAAAATACTGTCTGAGAGATGTGGAAGTCACTGCAAGAGTTTATCTCGCTATGAATCCTCAGCTCGATGAACTGGAAATAGAAGTGGAAAACCAGGAAGATTCACGAAAAGATCACAAAGATTAATGTCCATCAGAGATCAATTCTTTTTACATTGGACATAAGCAACAACCCTCACAAATGGGAAGAAAATCAGATAAAAAAAACAAGAGTAAAAACAAGGGAGGAAACTCCAATGACTCAGCCAATTTGGCAAGACGCATCCTTCAATTTTTAGATGCTCACTATGGAGAAGAATTCAATTCCTCCCAAATAATCAAGCGACTTGAAATCCGCGATTCGCTCAATAAAGGAGCGGTAGAACCGGTTCTTTTTGAACTGGTAGCCGCCGGATCAATTTCGAGAACCCCGAGAAATTACTTTTCCTCCAATCAGGATCCAGGATATACCGAAGGTGTCGTTGACTATGTCAACCCAAGATTCGCATTTATCAAGCCTTTGGATCCCACCAAGTTGGATGAGGATGTCCTGATCAAAGAAGCAGATCTCAAGCAGGCACTCGATGGAGACAAAGTCCGGATCATAGTCTATCCTGTCAAAGGAAAAACCGGCAGACTTGAAGGAAAAGTCCTCGAAATCCTCGAAAGAAACCGGGATGAATTTGTGGGCCGTGTGGAGATTTCTCCAAGGTTCGCTTTCGTAGTTCCCGATTTCAAAAAGATGCACAAGGATATCTTCGTGCATAAGGGTGACTTGATGGGAGCCGAGCACAATGAAAAAGTAATCATCAAACTCACCGAATGGAGAGATGGCGATAAAAATCCAAGTGGAAAAGTAATTCGCGTTCTTGGGAAAGCCGGCCTTCATGAAGTCGAGATTCACTCAATCATGGCTGAGTTTGGGCTTCCGTTTGAGTATCCAAAAGAGCCGGATGCAGAAGCCAATGAGATTTCGGATAAGATCACTGCGAAAGAAATCAATAGCAGAAAAGACTTCAGAGGTGTCACCACGTTTACGATAGATCCTGTCGATGCGAAAGATTTTGACGATGCGATTTCTTACCGGGAACTTGAAAATGGAAACCTGGAAATAGGTGTCCACATCGCGGATGTGACACATTATGTGCAGCCGCAAACTGCACTGGAAAAAGAGGCACTCAACCGAGCGACTTCAGTTTATCTTGTAGATCGTACGATTCCCATGCTTCCGGAGCGACTCAGCAACGGACTTTGTTCGCTTCGTCCAAACGAGGACAAACTTACTTTCGCCTGCGTGTTTGAAGTTGATCGGGAAGCCAATGTGCTCAAGCATTGGATTGGCCGAACGGTTATTCATTCCGACAGACGCTTTTCTTACGAGGAAGCGCAGGAAAACATCGACAACCAAGCCGGGGATTTTTACCAGGAATTGACTTTGCTCAATACGCTGGCTAAGAAAGTTCGGAAAAGAAGATTCGACCATGGAGCTGTCAATTTTGAGACTGTTGAGGTCAAATTCGATTTGGATGAAAATGGCAAACCCCTTGGTTTGAAAGTGAAAGAGAGAAAAGACATTCACAAGCTGATCGAGGAATTCATGCTTCTGGCCAACAAGTACGTAGCAGAATTCATTTTCAATAAGGGCAAAGGAAAAGATACTTTTGTCTACCGAATTCACGATTCACCGGATCTGGAAAAGCTGGAAACTTTCTCTGGTTTCGCCAGAAGATTTGGCCATGAAATGTCGATTACCAGCGAGAAAAAAATCTCTTTGGTTCTCAACAAACTCATGGAGGAAATCCAGGGCAAGCCCGAGCAAAACGTCCTCGAGCAATTGGCGATTCGCAGCATGGCAAAAGCTAAATATACAACCGAACCCAAAGGCCACTTTGGACTTGCTTTTGCCCACTATACCCACTTCACCTCTCCTATTCGAAGGTATCCGGATATGATGGTTCACAGATTGTTGGATCACTACCTCGAAGGAGGAAAATCACCCGATGCAAAAGACTGGGAGGAAAAATGTCTCCATTCTTCTGAGCGGGAAAAACGTGCAGCAGATGCGGAACGAGCTTCCATCAAATACAAGCAGGTGGAATTCATGGCTTTGGCCGAGCAGAAAGATTACGATGGCATCGTAGCCGGTGTCACTGAGTGGGGAGTTTTTGTGGAAATCACCGAAACGAAATGTGAGGGCATGATTCGCTTGCAGGACATGGATGACGATTACTACGATTTCGACCAGAAAAACATGCGTTTAATTGGGTCGAGAACAAAAAAAATGATCACTTTGGGAGACAAAGTGAAGGTTCGAGTGGTTAAGACCGATATCGACCGAAGAACCATAGATTTGGAATTTGCTGACAATGACGGAAAAAAGTCTCGCCCACGCGCTTTTAGGTAACCTGGAAAACTTCATCCAGAATCAAAAATTTGGAGAATCACCCCGAGAATTATACGAGCCCATTACCTATATCCTGAGCCTGGGCGGAAAAAGAATCCGCCCTCTGCTCAGCGTGATGGCTTATGGACTTTATCAAAATGATCCCGGAAAAATCCTCAGCCAGGCTTCGGCCGTTGAGGTCTTTCACAACTTCACCCTGATGCATGATGACATCATGGACCAAGCTCCTCTGAGAAGAGGAAAAGCGACAGTCCATGAAAAGTGGAATCACAACATCGCTATTCTTTCGGGTGACGTGATGATGGTGAAAGCTTATGATTTGCTGCTTCCGACCGAGCCGGTATTGCTTCCGGAAATCATCCGTTTGTTCAATAAGACCGCTGCTGAGGTATGCGAAGGCCAGCAGTTTGATATGAACTTTGAAAGTGAAGCTGAAGTCACCGAGGAAGCATATTTGAATATGATCCGCTTGAAAACCGCCGTATTGCTTGGTTTTGCCCTGCAATTGGGAGGAATTTTAGCTGGTGCAAACCGAGAAGATGTTCAGAAATTGTATGATTTCGGAGTAAATATTGGAGTTGGTTTTCAGCTGAAGGATGATCTTTTAGATGTATTTGCCGATCAGGCAAAATTTGGAAAGCAAGTTGGCGGAGACATCATTTCTAATAAAAAGACATTCCTTTTGATCAAAGCACTGGAATTGGCAAAAGGAAAAGATGCTGAGGAACTTCAGTTTTGGCTTTCGAAGAAAGAATTTGACAAGGAAGAAAAAGTAAAAGCCGTTAAGGCTATCTATGAAAAGTTAGGGATCAAAACCCTGACAGAGACTAAAATGAGTGGCTATTTTGAAGCAGGATTCCGGCAATTTGAATCCATCTCTTTCAAAAATGAGAACTACTTCAATGAGCTTCGGCAAATCACCGAAGACTTAATTCACCGCGAAAAATAAGTAATGAATTTATCGATTACAGTTATTCTGATCATCCTTACGGCGATCATAAGCATTTACGGGTTTAATAATTCTGCATTTCTGGAGAGAAGTTTATTTATCCCTTATCGCATCAAAAAG
Source organism: Algoriphagus sp. (assembly GCA_029945945.1). GTDB lineage: Bacteria > Bacteroidota > Bacteroidia > Cytophagales > Cyclobacteriaceae > Algoriphagus. The sequence continues at coordinate 532,237 of JAQSDM010000013.1, forward strand.
TACGGGCAATGGGATCGCTTTATCACTTCTGGATTCATCCATAAGGATTACATGCACTTGCTTTTCAATATGTTCACCTTCTATTTCTTTGGCGGAGTGGTGGAGCAGTTGCTTACGTACAAGTTTGGATTGATGACGGGAGGAATACTATTTGTAGCATTCTACCTATTGGCGATTATCATTGCAGACATCCCGACTTATTTGAAGAATCAGGATAGAAGCTACTATAGGGCTTTAGGCGCATCAGGAGGCACATCCGCTACGGTATTTGCCAGCATCATCATTTTACCTTTATCTGATATTTGCCTTTTTGGAATCATCTGCCTTCCCGGATTTATTCTGGGAGGTCTTTTCCTAATCTATTCTTATTTCAAAGGGAAAAATCAAGACGACTCCATCAATCATGACGCTCACCTTTATGGAGCTATTTTTGGGATTATTTTTATCCTGATTATTTCACCCGGAAGCGCTTTGACTTTCATAGAGGAAATCAAAAGTTATAGACCGTTTTAAAAAAAATGGCTTCCGAATAATCGGAAGCCATTTTTTTTACTTTTTCTCATTTAGTTTCATTCGCATCTCCTCGATATTGAGAATCTTCGAAATCTGAGTTTGTTCCAGTTTCTTAAATCGAACCAGCTGCTCATCGATTTTGGTCACCAATTCAACCTTCACTTCTTCTGCTTGGTCTGTCGGTTTGTAATCACCATTTCCCACAACCGAGCTCAAGTGCGCAAGCTTATTGTTAAGTCGGATCGGATAGTTTAAAGGATCCTGACCGCTCTTGTTTTGAGTCTGATAAAGCGTCTTCTCTATCTCATCCATTTCTGCCAGGATTACTTCCAGATTCTCCGGCTTTTTCTCCAAGCTGTCCATTTCTGATCTATACTGACGAATCAATTTAATAGTCTGGTGAGTCTCGGTGAGTTTGTCTCTCACGCCCACTAGGAATTTGAACTGAGAAGCAAGGTCTTCCTGAGTAGATTCATATCTCGGATCTGCTAGAACTTTGAAGCTTTGCTCTTGAGCAACCCCATCCAGAGTCATGCGAACTTTATAAGTTCCAGGGATCACCTTTGGCCCGCGAAGATTTGCTGACCACATGATCAATCCGTCGAAACCTTCCGCATTCTCCAATCTCAAGTTCCAGTTAAATTCATTGCTACCAGCCTTCACTTTCAACGTGTCTCCATTGACTCCTTTGGTGGAGAACGTTTTTAAAGCCAGATTTTTCTCATCCAGGAATTCGATCTTCAATTCATCCTTTGGCTTTTCCTTCATAAAATAATACACCAAAACTCCCCCAGGACGGTTTGTTCCGGCGGTTGCGCTTTCTCTCTTTACACCATCGATGCGATAAGAATCCTGTGGCTTATACAGGTGAAGTACTTTATTTTCAATTCCTGGCTCTGCCTGATGCAAGACTGTCAAGTCATCAATGATCCAGAAAGATCGACCCTGAGTCGCTGCAATCAGGTTGTTTTCTTTGATAGTCAAATCCGTAATCGGAACGATTGGCAAATTCAATTGCAACGAATGCCATGAAGCCCCGTCGTCTTTCGAATAATAGATTGCAGTTTCGGTTCCTGCGTAAAGCATTCCTCTTTTCGCAGGATCTGCTCTGACTACCCGCGTGAAATGCTCGGCTTCTATTCCTGAAGTGATTTTCGTCCAAGTCTTACCGTAATCTTTTGTCTTGTATAAGTATGGTTCAAAATTTCCTGACTTGTAACCAGTTGCCGCAAAATATGCTTCAGCTGGATCAAACGGACTTGCTTCGATGCTATTGATTTGCAACCATTCAGGCATATCGGTAGGAGTTACATTTTGCCAGTTTCCGCCGTTATTCTGAGTCACATGGACCAATCCATCATCCGACCCAGCCCAGATCACACCTTTTTTCACAGGAGATTCTGCTCCGGTAAAAATCGTCGCATAATATTCTACTGAGGTGTTATCCTTTGTAATCGGTCCTCCTGAAGAGCCAAGTTTTGTTTTATCATTTCTGGTCAAATCAGGTGAAAACACTTCCCAGCTTTGGCCACCGTTATTGGATCGGTGAAATTGATTACTGGTAGTGTAAAGCATTTTCGGATCATGGGGAGAAAAGAAAATCGGAAAATTCCATTGGAATCGATATTTCATATCTTCAGCGCCATGTCCCATTGGATTGTTGGGATACACATTGACAGATCTGGAAGTACCGGTTCTGTGATTTTCTCTGGTTAAATACCCTCCATAAGATCCACCATATACAATGTCATTATCCAGAGGATCTGGCGCAATCCATCCACTTTCTCCACCGGCTGTAGGCTCCCAGTCATTCTCGGTGATGCCATTTCCGTCATTTCTGTGGCGAATTCTAATTGTTGAATTATCCTGTTGAGCGCCATAAATTCTATAAGGGAAACTATTGTCCGTAGTCACTCTATAGAATTGAGATGTTGGTTGATTCATCATCGAAGACCAGGTAGTTCCTCCATCTTCAGAAACCTGCGCTCCTCCGTCATCTGCGATAATCATCCGTTGATTATTCTTAGGATCTATCCAAAGATCATGATGATCGCCGTGCGGCGCTTCGTAATTCTTGAACGTCTTACCACCATCTGTTGATTTATGGTAGTCGACATTCAAGACATAGACTGTTTCTTCATTTTGCGGATCAGCATAGATTCTGGAATAATACCATGCACGCTGACGTAAATTTCTGTTGTCATTCGATCTGGTCCAGGTTTCTCCTGCATCTAATGAAGTGTAAACTCCACCTTCTTCATTTTCGATTATGGCATATAAGCGATTCGAATTCAAAGGGGAAACTGCAATCCCCATGATTCCCAACAATCCTTTTGGAAAACCTTCTTTCGAAGTCAAATCCTCCCAGGTTTTGCCTCCATCGGTAGTTTTGTACATTTTTGAACTTGGTCCGCCACTTTCCAGGCTATAAGGAGTTCGCTTGAGATCCCAGGTAGTTGCATAAAGAACCTCTGGATTTTTAGGATCAATGACCAAATCTACCGCTCCTGCTACATCACTCGCGAAAAGTACTTTCTCCCAATTCTTACCTCCATCGGTAGTCTTGAAAACACCTCTGTTTGTGTCTGGCTTAAAAATATCTCCCAAAACTGCTGCATAAAGCGTGTTCGGATCAGTTGGATGGATGCGAAGCCTGGACACAAATCGACTTTTATCAAGTCCTGCTCTATCCCATGTTTTGCCGGCATCAGCACTTTTCCATACGCCGTAACCAAAGGACACATTACCTCTGACGGTTTTTTCTCCTCCGCCTGCATAGACCACACAGGTATCACTTTCTGAAACAGAAACAGCTCCTATAGATCCACCAAAGAACCCGTCCGAAACAGACTTCCAGGTTTTTCCCGCATCAAGAGTTTTCCAAACTCCGCCGCCTGTTGATGCAAAATAATAGGACTTATCACTTCCGGGAACGCCGGTGACTCCATCTGCCCGACCACCTCGATGTGGACCGATTAGTCTCCATTGGAGTGCATTATAGACAGCAGTATCCGGGATCTGCTGAGCGTGTGAGTTTTCTGAGAGTAAGTTTAGACTCAGAAAAATTCCCGCTATCCAAAACAGCAATTGCTTTTTCATAAATAGTTGATTGGTGGTAATTCAAGATAGAAATTAGAGGAACATATCGGAAGTTGAACCGAAAAAATGATTAGTGGTGATTTATTCACTTAGTAAGCAAAAAAAAAGCTCCTTCTATTGAAGGAGCTTTCCATTGGTGGTGATTTTTAATTAAGCTTCTACTGCTACTGGAAGAACACTTACATAAGATCTGCCATCAAATTTTTTCTTGAAGGTAACTACACCTGTTCCCAACGCAAAAAGAGTGTGATCTTTTCCGATACCAACATTTTCACCTGGGTGATGTTTGGTACCTCTTTGTCTCACGATGATGTTACCTGCAATTACTTGCTCTCCACCAAACTTCTTCACGCCCAATCTTTTGGATTGTGAATCTCTACCGTTTCTGGAACTACCTACGCCTTTCTTATGTGCCATAGCTTTATTCGTTTATCGTTTTCAAAGAAAACTTAGAGTGTTATATTTTCGATCAAAACTTTGGTGAAATCTTGTCTGTGACCATTCTTCTTCTTGTAGCCTTTTCTACGCTTCTTTTTGAAGACGATCACTTTATCACCTTTTACATGATCCAGGATTTTCCCGGATACCTTGGCTCCTGCTAATAGAGGAGCTCCTACAGACACAGAGCCGTCAGCTTCCGCCAACAAAACTTGGTCAAATTCCACGGAAGCGCCAGCTTCACCGTCAAGCTTGGGAGCATAGACGTGCTGATCTTTTGTTACTTTGAACTGCTTTCCAGCGATGTTTACAATTGCGTACATGAGTATTTTGAAATCTTAGTCGAAATCGGAGTGCAAATATAGGCAAGAAGAATTAAACAAAAAAGCTGGGTTTAGAAATAATCCAGACGAATTTGAAGTTCTGGACAAGACCACTGGGAATCAGGCATAAAAGTATTTAAATCAATAGGTCGGGAGCGATTTATAGTGGGAGAAATTGATCAGCTGGATTTGTTGAAATAATTGTTTACAACTGATAATCAAGCATTTGAAGATGGTTTCTCAGTATAATATTTTCTGACCTTCAGTCAATCTAACTTTGAATTTTGGTAAAAAAACTTTTTTTAAACTTTCTTAAAAATTATTCAATGCCTCAAAAATGCCTATTTAGCTAATCTTTAGGTTAATTTAAATTAACATAAACCATTGTATGATAGTATTTTATTTAACACTTGAATATTGGTCAAAAAATACCTTGGAGGGCTTCTGCGGGGATTTTTTTTGTCAGTTTTGGTTTACATATTTGTTGAAAGGCTGTTCTGAAAAGGCAGCCTTTGCTATCCCCAGCCAGGATTGACTCAGTAAACAAAGTGCCTTCAATAGCATTACATAGTAAAATAAACGAGAGAGAAAGATGCAGCAAGAACCAATTTTAGTAGAGAACAACAATCGATTTGTATTATTTCCGATTCAGCACAACGATATCTGGCAATATTATAAGAAGGCAGAAGCAAGTTTTTGGACGGCTGAGGAAATTGATTTGAGTCAGGATTTGAGAGATTGGAAAGCACTTAGTGACGGAGAGCGTCATTTTATATCACATGTGCTAGCTTTTTTCGCTGCCAGTGACGGAATCGTAAACGAAAATCTGGCAGAACATTTTGTTTCAGAGGTTCAATATACTGAAGCCAAGTTTTTCTATGGGTTCCAGATTGCAATGGAGAATATTCACTCAGAGACTTACAGTTTGCTGATTGACACTTATATCAAAGATGCAGTCGAAAGAGATCGTCTGCTAAATGCGATGGAACACATTGAATGCGTAAAGAAAAAAGCTGATTGGGCATTAAGATGGATCGACAATGGAAACTTCCAGGAGCGACTGATCGCATTTGCAGCGGTAGAAGGTATCTTCTTTTCTGGCTCTTTCTGTTCCATTTTCTGGATGAAGAAAAGAGGTCTGATGCCAGGACTTACATTTTCGAATGAGTTGATTTCCAGAGACGAAGGTTTGCACTGTGACTTCGCATGTCATTTGTATACGAAACATGTTGTAAATCCTTTACCGAAGGAAACAGTACGAAAGATCATCATGGATGCTGTAGAGATCGAAAAGGAGTTTGTTACTGATGCCCTTCCTGTTCGTTTAATTGGCATGAATGCTGATCTGATGTGTCAATATATAGAGTTCGTTGCTGACAGACTTTTAGATGAGCTTGATTGCGAGAAAGTTTGGAACAGTACCAATCCATTTGATTTTATGGATATGATTTCCCTTCAGGGCAAAACCAACTTCTTTGAAAAACGAGTTGGAGATTATCAAAAGGCAGGAGTAATGAAAACAGGAGATGCCTCTGAATCATCTGCAAGATTCTCAATTGGCGAAGATTTTTAACAACCGATTTTTACCACCATCCCAAACAGCACCCGAATATGTTAGTATTAAAAAGAGACGGAAGACGAGAATCTGTAAGATTCGACAAAATCACGGCAAGGATCGAAAACCTTTGCTATGAGTTGGATCCAAAATTTATCCAGCCAATAGAAGTGGCAAAAAAGGTAATTGATGGCCTTTATGATGGAGTAAGTACTACAGAACTGGATAACTTGGCGGCAGAAGTTTGTGCATCATTGACTGTGAAGCATCCTGACTATGCAACCCTGGCAGCCAGAATCGCTATTTCGAATCTTCATAAAACTACGAGTCAGTCTTTTTCAAATACTATGAAAAGACTTTACACGTATGTCAACCCAAAAACAGGTGGAAATGCCTCTTTGATCGATCCTGAAGTGTATGGAATCGTTAAGAAAAATGCAGCAAGACTTGACGAAACAATTGATTACAAAAGAGATTTCGGATACGATTACTTTGGGTACAAGACACTTGAAAAAAGTTATTTGATTCGTCTGGATGGTAAAGTTGTAGAGAGACCTCAGCACATGCTCATGAGAGTTGCTGTCGGTATTCATAAGGAAGACATTGAGTCTGCAATCGAAACCTATAATCTCCTTTCGGAAAAGTGGTTTACACATGCCACACCAACGCTTTTCAACGCAGGTACTCCAAAGCCTCAACTTTCGTCCTGCTTCCTTTTAACCATGAAGGATGACAGCATAGATGGGATTTATGATACGCTGAAGAATTGTGCAAAAATTTCTCAATCAGCTGGAGGTATTGGCCTTTCTATTCACCATGTAAGAGCAAAAGGTTCTTATATCAAAGGAACCAATGGAGTTTCCAATGGAATCGTCCCAATGCTTAGAAACTTTGACATGACAGCTCGCTATGTTGATCAGGGTGGCGGAAAAAGAAAAGGAAGCTTCGCCATCTATTTGGAGCCTTGGCATGCAGATGTGAAGGATTTCTTAGAACTAAAGAGAAATCACGGCAAAGAAGAAATGCGTGCAAGAGATTTGTTTTATGCTATGTGGATTCCAGATCTGTTCATGAAGCGAGTAGAACAAAATGAAGATTGGTCACTATTCTGTCCAAATGAAGCACCAGGACTTTCTGATTGTCACAGCGAAGAATTCGAAAGATTGTACGAGAAATACGAAAAAGAAGGAAGAGCTCGTGAAACCATCAAAGCTCAGGAACTTTGGTTCGAAATCTTGGAATCTCAAATCGAGACAGGAACACCGTACATGCTTTACAAGGATGCTGCAAATGGTAAGTCCAACCAAAAAAACCTGGGAACTATCAAGTCATCCAACCTGTGCACAGAGATCATCGAATATACTGCACCAGATGAGGTAGCGGTTTGTAATTTGGCATCCTTAGCATTACCAAAATTCATAACAACAGGTCCGGATGGGAAAGCATTTTTTGATCACAAAAAGCTTTACGAAATCACTAAAGTTGCTACCAAAAACCTAAATAAGGTCATTGATGTAAACTATTACCCTGTTGAAGAGGCTCGAAAATCCAACTTCCGTCACCGACCAATCGGCTTGGGTGTACAGGGTCTGGCAGATGCATTCATCATGCTTAGAATGCCATTTGACTCACCTGAAGCAAAAGGTTTGAATGAGGATATTTTTGAGACAATCTATTACGCTGCTATGGAGACATCCATGGAATTGGCAAAAACTCAGGGAACTTACGAAACTTACGAAGGTTGTCCTGCTTCTCAGGGAATCTTCCAATTTGACATGTGGAATGTTACTCCGAAGTCAAATCGATATGATTGGATTAGTTTGAAAGAGAAAGTTAAAAAATACGGACTGAGAAACTCATTGCTTGTAGCACCAATGCCTACAGCTTCCACTTCTCAGATCTTGGGAAATAACGAATGCTTTGAACCATACACTTCCAATATTTACACAAGAAGAACGCTTTCTGGCGAGTTCATCATTGTCAATAAGCATTTGATGAAGGATCTTATTGAGTTGGGACTTTGGAATGACTCAATGAGAAACAGACTTATTTCAACAAATGGTTCTGTTCAGAGTGTTCCTGGAATCCCCCAGCATATTAAAGATATCTACAAGACAGTTTGGGAGATTTCACAAAAGATAATCATTGACATGGCTGCTGACAGAGGTGCCTATATCTGCCAATCTCAGAGTATGAATATCTTCATGCAGGACCCAAACTTCGGGAAACTTACCTCAATGCATTTCTATGCTTGGAAAAAAGGATTGAAAACCGGCATGTACTACCTCAGATCTCAGGCAGCTACCAGTGCTATCAAATTCACTTTAGACAAATCATCTTTCGAACCAAAAGTCGAAAAAGTAAGTCCAGAACAAGTGGCCAAAGCTGAAAAACAAGATGCTATTGCTTGCTCCCTCGATAATCCGGAAGGATGCGAAATGTGCGGAAGTTAAAATTTTAGAGTTCGTTAAATGACAAAGGCGTTTGAAAGTTTCAAACGCTTTTTTTTTTACCTTAAAGAAAGAAATAAAATATGGACAGCGAAAAAATCAAAAACAGAATAAAGAGCCTTAAAGAGGAATCAAAAGGCCATTTTGGAATTATGACACCTCAGCACATGATTGAGCACTTGACAATTACAATGAAAATGTCTTCAGCAAGAATTAAGCTCCCTGATTTTGAACCGAATGAAAAACAACTTGCACAGAAAGACTTACTGTTAAATACTTTTTTAGATTTTCCAAGGGGAATCAGAGCTCCAGGTTCAACCGGTGAATTACCGGACCTGAAAATGCAAAATTTGGAAATAGCTAAAGAAAAATTTATAACAAGTATAGAGGAATTCAACTCATTTTTTGAGGACAATCCTGAAGCTCAAACGATTCATCCTCGATTCGGAAAATTGAATTATAGGGAGTGGCTACTATTCCACCCAAAACACTTTGCTCATCATTTGGGGCAATTTGGGATTAGTTTTGACTAAGTGCAAATTGGAATAAACGCAAAAAACCCAGCTAGTTGATAGCTGGGTTTGAATAATGTGGCGGCGAC
>JAQSDM010000014.1:0-54022 GCA_029945945.1 Algoriphagus sp.
CTAAGATTGCTGCCTATTGGGGAGATCTTCCTCCGGAAAAGCAGTTTTACCACTTTTCTGATTTTTCGGGAGGGGCCTTACTGATGGTCTCGCACCAGAACCTTTCGGAAGAAACCCGAATGCTCCAGAAACGCTGCGCATCGGTTTTCGAACTGGCATACAAACGCTTCTTGGATTTGGAAGCCAAGGAAAGACAGGAAAGGGAATTACTCGAGGAAAAACTGCGATTGGAGCAAGCGCTCTCCGAACTCAAATCCACCCAATCCCAACTTGTACAGCAGGAAAAACTTGCCTCCCTCGGTCAACTCACTGCAGGCATCGCGCACGAGATCAAAAACCCCCTGAATTTTGTGAATAACTTCTCAGAAGTTTCCATCGAGATGATTGAGGAGGTAATGGAAGAAAGAAGCAAGAGCCAGGATACAAGAGATGAAACCCTGGTAGACGAAATTCTGGAGGACATTAAGTCAAATCTTCAAAAAGTGCATGAACATGGAACCCGCGCCAATGGAATCGTGACCTCCATGCTCCAGCATTCCCGTGGAAGCTCCGGCAAAATGGCCCCTACAGACCTCAATGCCCTGATCAAGGAATATGTCAACCTGAGCTTTCACGGCATGCGGGCCAATAAAAATCCAATCGATGTGGATATCGCTTTGGATCTTGATCCACAGATTACCGATGTTCCGATTATCAAAGAGGACTTTACCCGGGTGGTGATCAATCTCTGCAACAATGCTTTTGATGCGATGAGAGGAAAATTAGACCTGGCAGGTGTTAAAGAATACCAAGCCAAACTTATGGTCCGTGCTAAATTGGATAATGACCGCATTCTTATCGAAGTAGAGGATAACGGTCCGGGTATTCCCGAAGAGATCAAAGACAAAATCCTGCAGCCCTTCTTCACGACCAAAAAAGGAACCGAAGGAACGGGGCTTGGCTTAAGCATCACTCATGACATTATCAAGGCGCATGGGGGAGAGTTGGCGGTGGAATCATCGCTGAACTACGGAACAAAATTTATAATCAAACTGAACAAATGAATACCCAAACCATTGCCTTCAAAGCCCTTGACGAAATTCAAACAGAATAAAATTCTGTTATTAAATAAATTATATTATCACCTAAAAATATCAACAAAATTACCTCTATGAATTAGCTTACAAGCTCAAAAAGAGACATTTTGGTGACATATTGTTTGACTGTGTGATTATTGCATAAATTCCTTTTTATGTATAATTATACAGATATACGTGATTTTTAAAAATTATTTCATATCTTTTTAAACCTCTTTTGAGGCAAGAATTCTGCGTTTTGTTTTTTAAAAAATAGTTGTTGCTACAAATGACAAGATCTTGCATTTTATCAAGATCCCTTCACTTTTAAATGGTTTTAAATCCTTTAAAGATTAAATACACATCCTATGCGTACACTCTTTACACTAGCCAACAGGATAATAATAGTATTGCTGCTTGCTACAAATTTTTCTTTTGCCCAAACTATCAAACTGGAACAGGGCCAAAACGGAAGCGTTGATGGTGACCCCATAAGTCCTGTGAACTGGGCAGCCGGAAATTCCAATTCCGGCAACAGTCATTTCTTTGAAGGGCAATCTATCCCCTATCGGATGACAATTTCAAAGTTAAGGGCTGGTGCCCATACAGTAGAAATTGAATGGGATACCCGTGTAAGTGGCAAGAATGCGATCGATTATATCACAAGTTTCAATAGAATCTGTGAAATTGTGATCCCTGCCTCCGGAGTTCCAAATTTCGGATCAATCCCGGCACCTAATGGAACACCCCAACCGTCAGCAAGTTTCAATCAATTATCTGAAGCGGATAAAAAAATCGCGATTTATGGTGGAACTATAAATGAAATTAAATATGTGCAACAAGATGATATTTCCGGTACCACCGGGATTACTAGATTAAGCATCTCTTTTACTGCGATCGGAGGAAATGGCCCATCTAATACAGTAATCTTTGCCTGGGGTGGTCATGTTGCAAGTGCCTTGGATTGGGGAGTTAACAATTCGGCGTCAAGCATTAGTGGATCTCCATACCATACCAGAGTAATTTCTTTGGACGGAAAATCTTACGGGGGTCAAGACCGTTCAGTACAAGCTACCTCTGAAGTCATTGACTTGGATATAGAATGCCATATAAAAGGTGAAATTGAATTATGTGCAAGTACAAGCGCATCTTATTCAGTTCCTACTGGAGCTTTTAGCTATTTATGGTCAGTGACAGATGGAGGAGAAATAGTCTCCGGACAAGGTACCAATGTCATCACTGTAAATTGGACAGCTTCAGGAAGTGTATCTGTAGCTATAGATAACGTAGGAGCTTGTTTACCAACCAACTGTAGCCTTGACGTCACGCTGATTACACCCCCTGTCCTATCAGTAGTTGAGGCTGTACTTTGTAGTACTGAAAATGGCGGGATAACTGCGATTGCAAATCTGAATGATTTTGCAAGCGTCAGTTTTGGAGACCTGATTTTCACTCGAAATGGAACTGTAATTGAAACACCTGAATCCATCTTGGTTACAAATCAGGATGTGATAGAGGTTACTGCAGTTGGTGGTTGTGGCAGTTCAGAAACTTTCACAGTTACGGTCAATGACCGCCAAATTTTCGGCATTTGCTCGCAAGGAAAAGTATATGAGCCCATCGGTTCTGAGTTAAAAGCACTTTACGAGATTTTCAGGCGGGGTCAAACTGTTGAGTCCAATGAAGTCTTCTACATCAGTGGAAATGAAGTATTAATTGAAGTCATCTATTTTAAGGATAAGTTTGCCGAAGTCAAGACAGTTCTTGAAAACCTTGGATTTGTAACCCCTACTGAAGAGGAATTAAAACAAGACCCTACTTCATTGATAATTGCAGGTTTCTTCCCAATTGAAAACTTATTGGAATTAAATCAGCACTATGAAATAATAAATTACGTACGCCCTGCCATCCCTGGTGTCCCAAATAAGGGAGCTACTACCACTCAAGGTGACCGTGTAATGCGATCTAACCTTGTAAGAGCTGGATATGTGCATTCTGAAGGGGACCAAGCCATAGACGGAACCGGGATAAAAATAGGACTACTTTCCGATAGCTATGCAACACGTACTGATGCTGGAGTCAATCCTTTAGCAACTGATATTGCTAATGGCGACCTTCCTGAAAATCTTTATTTTTCAAGAGATTTACCAAGCCGGTTTGGCATAGGAACTGACGAAGGTCGTGCCATGCTACAGATTATTCATGATATAGCTCCAGGTGCCCAACTTGGTTTCCGAACAGGAGTGATTACTGCAGGAGATTTTGCACAGGGTATCCGCGATTTGGCTTCTGCAGGCAGTGATATTATTATTGATGACATTACCTACATCACTGAACCATTCTTCAGTGATGGAAAGGTCGCAAAAGCAGTCAATGAGGTGTCTAATAATGGGGTGTCCTATTTCACATCTGCAGGTAATTTTGGGTCTAAATCTTTTGAAGGGATATTTAATCCGGTTCAGGATCCAACTATTTACTTACCGCTGAATGGTGGTGAATGGACTGACGGAGGACGTGCACACCAGTTTGGAGATGGTAAAACAACCCAATCCATAAAAGTATTTCCTGGACAAAATGGTCCTGCTGTTTACATGATTGCTCTTCAATGGGATGATCCGCTCTATTCAGTAGATCAGACGGGCAGTTTATATGATTTGGACATCTATCTAAAAGACTTTGGCGCACCGCTATTTGGGTTCAACCGAGATAATTCAAATGGTGATCCTATTGAAATTCTTTCATTCACCATTACCGAAGAAACTACCATTGATCTTTTGATTGCTCGGGAATGCGAAAGCTGTACTGATCTGGATTCCAATAAAGGAATTAAGTTCAAATACGTTGTTTTCAGAGGTGAGCTTGACCCGAACGATCAAAATGGAATAAATGCTTCCACTATTGTTGGACATGCAAATTCAGAGGGTGCTATGACAGTTGGAGCTGTACTTTATGCAAACACCTCTGTTTTTGGATTCGATCCTTCACTTGTACCAGCAGGAACCGCTCCATTCACAGCTGCAACATTTTCTTCAAGAGGCGGAACCATGACCAACAACTTGGTTCGCAATAAGCCTGATTTCACGGCACCAAATGGTGTGAATACTACCGTGAATCTTGGCGCGCCAAATTTAGAAGGTGATAATTTCCCTAATTTCTTTGGAACTTCAGCTGCAGCACCGCATGCAGCAGCAGTTGCAGCACTGATCAAACAAGCCCGTCTGAAGTATTATCCTTCGACAAAACCCACGGGTTGGTTAGGTGATCCAGGTGAAAGTTTACCGGCTGATATTCGTAGGGTATTAAAAACTACTGCACAAGACATGCATGAGTCTGGGGATGATATAAAGTCAGGATCGGGACTTGTGCGTGCAGACAGAGCCTTACTTGAACTAGCTGCACCAAATCCTGACAATATCGAACTGGTTTATGATGAAGCCCTGACTCCAGGTGAAGTTGAATTTAAGCTAATCATCAACGGGACCAATTTGTATGAAGGATCAAACGTTTATTTGAGAGATGAACTGTTAAGTTCTACCTACAAAATAGATGATGAGGGATTTGGATATCTTGAGGTAACAGTTCCACTTTTTGAGGGGAATCCTGGTGTCACTGTGGTTAATAATGCCATTTCGGATAGTGGACTTGATGGAGGCACTGCCGGCCCGGTATACTTCTTTAATATCAATAAAAAGACAATTGCCATCCGCGCAGATGATCAGACCAAAAAATTTGCGCAGGTTCTGGATCCATTCACCGCAAGTGTTTACGAAAGAGTTGACAATAATTGGGTACTGAGTGCACTGACTTTAGAAGAAGTTGGTCTTACTTTGAATCCAGACAATGCGAACACTTCATTAGTTCCTCTGACCCTCACAAGTTCAATTAGTGGTGACTTAGCAGAAGTGGGTACTTATGTAATTACCGCTTCTCATCCTCAATTGGGATTAACTTTCACAGACTTTTTCAATTATGTTGGAGTTGCGCAAGAAGATGGAAATTTACTGTATGATGGAATAAACAATTCTTTTGGAAACTATGGGCCAGGTATCATCACGGTCGAGTCATTACCTATTACTATCAAGCCTATAGACCTGACAGGCGAATCTTCCTTAACTTATGGAGAATCGATTAGCGATGCACTGAAATTCGAGGTCATTATTCCTGAGGATTTAATTCAATTAGATGGTAAAGTAAAGATAGCTGATGTCCAAAGCCTCAAAGATGCAATCCTTGCTCAATATTTAGGGGACCTTGCTCTTGCCAAACAACCGGATGACACCAGTCTCCCGCTGGGTATTTTTAATGGTAGGACAATACTTGACAAGGCCAGTTTTATCAATAAAAGTTTCATGGTCAGTGCACGTACCATGTTAAATGCACGAGTTATGATCAACGCACGCACCATACTCAATAGTAGGCCGATTATCAATTCAGCATTTGATGTCCCTACCGCTTCTTTCATTGATTACTTGGACAATTCGGAAAATCAGGAGCTAAAATCTGTAAGTATCAATAGCAGGACAATGATTAATGCACGGACAATACTCAATGCCCGAACCATTGTTAATAGTAGAACTATTATCAATGGACGCACTATTATTAATGCCCGAACTATGCTCAATGGAAAAACCATTATCAATTCAAGAACCATTATCAATAGCACTGGAATTGAAGGAGAGGCAGAAGATAATTCCCTTGTGATTTTTGGGGAAAATGATCTGGAATTGGCCGCTGAAGGGGAAAATGAAACTCTTGGAAAATATTATGACTTCGGTGAAGAAATAGGTGAAAATGATGATGATTTCAACCTTGAATTCTTTTCTGTAAATACGGTAACAGGATCGGATGTTGGAGAACATTTCATAATTCCGGGAACCTTTGAATCCAGAAATTTTATAGTTTCCTATCTACCGGCAGACCTCACCATTACTCCTGCTATCCTTACTGCAAACACCTCTGCTATCCCGGATATGATTGGGTTTGGTGACACTGCCCCGAAATTTGTAACTGAATTTGGGGGATTTGAAGTCAGTACCAGTTTCTTAGATCCTGAAGGAATTGAAGTGATTTTGGATGATGACGCAGCATCTATAATTGATTCCGTTGAATACTCCTTATTGAAAGATGCAACTTCATTCCCAGCAAGTGGGGTGATATCTGCTGGTAATTATGAGGTAGATCCAATCATTACCCTATTTCAGCCTACAAATTATTCTGTTGGTACGATTAATAGAGGCCCACTGACAGTAAATAAAGCAACGCCAACTGTATCCGTTACCGGCGGTTTGTTTGAATTTGATGGCGGACCAATGGAGGCAACTGCAGTTGTTTATGGAATCGGGGGAGAAGAAGATTTGCTGGATCCAACCCTGCTTACCTTTATATATCAAGGAACAGGTGATACTAATTATCCCGCCACTGCTACCGCTCCTGCATATCCCGGCACATACAGTGTGATTGCAAATTTTGCAGGCAATGAAAATTACAATCCGGCAAGTTCAGAATCAGGTTCTTTGGTAATTGTTGGATGTATAAACGAAGCCCCAGTTTTGGGTGAGTTTAATACTGCAAAGGGAAGTGGCAATACCAGTAATCCAGCAATAATTAAAAAACCAGCCAATACCCAAATCGGAGATTTGCTAATTGTAGGTTTGATGTTTGAAAAAGGTGAATCACCTTCTGTTACTCCTCCGGATAAAAATTGGATACGTATCGAACGTGTTAACCAGTTAAATCAAATTGCGATGGTCACTTATTACAAAGTGGTGAAAAGCAATAAGGAGCCTGAGACCTACGGATTCCGAATCAGTCAAAGTCCAAAATGGACTATGGGGATTACAAGAGTAAGCGGTGCAGACATCGATCATCCTGAAGGGCCTATCGTTACATTTAGTGCAGCTTCTGGTGGTTCGGCAATTGAGGCGACGGCACCTTCCCTGACAACGGTTGATTGCAATACCCTGGTGATGCTCTTCTACTCCAATAAGAAAAATACTACCTGGACAGCACCTGCCGGAACCATAGAGGTTTATGATGATCCTAATGATCAGCAAGGCTTGACCTCTAATATGATGTCCTACTTTATCCAAAGCGACGCAGGAGAAACTGGAGATTTAACGGCTGTTGCTTCATTGGGTGAAAACTGGGTAGCTCAGGCAATAGCAATACGACCTCGTAAGATTAACTTGGAATCTGCCAGAATTAACCCTTTGACCAGTGAAACCGTGACAGAATTGTCTCTGTCAGAAGGAGTTTCCACCCTTGAGGGAAAAGAAGTACCAGGTGAATTGAAAGCATATCCCAATCCTGTAAGAGACAGGCTGAATCTCAGCCTTAAAGGCTTGGTTGAAGAAGTTCCTAGCGAGTCCTCTTTGGTTATTTCAGATGCGTTGGGAAGAAACCTTCCATGGAATGGAACCTGGCATGAAAAAGAACGCCGCCTGGAGTTGGATTTCTCCCATGTGAATGTTGGGGTTTATATCATCAATGTCCAAACCTTGTATGGTGTGAAATCAATCCGTGTAATCAAAAAATAACAGTACCACTAAAATCCTTTGAATACCAAAAAAGAATGGAATTGACTTCCATTCTTTTTTGCTTTACCCCAATTCGGACATCGGTTATTGCTGCATTTTGTTAAATTTATCCATTGACGCTTTTTTGATCTGTGCCAAGCAGGTCGAAAGGTTTGTGTAAGCCATGTCGGAGTTTAAAGGGACTAAAGCTAAGGTATGTGGGAGGATAAACAGGAGAAGGAAAAATCTGTTATTTGTATCCCTGTAAAAGGAATGAATTGAATTGTTAGAAAATGCTGATGAAATAAATAAGTTTTTCGCTAAAGGATTATAATAAAAAAAGAAACCCTATTCGACAAAGGCACAGCAACTAGCGTTCACCTAGGTATATAAACTGACATATGAATATTTTTAAACACTCATTTCTTTTAATACTATTCTCTTTTTCTCTTAAAAACGAGAGTTTGGCTCAAACTACCCGGGCAGATAGTTTATTAAACTCTATTAAACAACTTGGTGATGATAGTGTAAAAGTTACTCATTATTTGGATCTGGGCCTAGAATTTCTTAGTTCTGATATTAAAAGTGCCATTTTTTACTTTGATGAAGCCATCCAATTAGGACAAAAAATAGACTACAAAAACGGTCTGGCAAAAGCTTTCAATGCCAAAGGAAGGGCGTATGCCCAACAAGGTCAATTCCAGGAATCTATTATAAACTTTCAAGAAGCATTGAAAAATTTCCGAGAGATAAATGACAAAACAGGCGAAGCTAATATCCTAAGCAACCTTGGTTCTATTTACTATATGTTGGGAAACAGTAGCAAAGCATTGGAACTTCATTTTGAATCTCTTAAAATTTCAGAAGAACTCGATAACAAATTAAGAATAGGGACTTCCTTTAATAATATAGGTACTGTCTACCTCAAAAACAGAAGAACAATCAATGAAGCTTTGACTTTTTTCAAGAAATCCCTCATTGTATTTCAGGGCATAGATCAGAAACAAGGGATAGCCACTGCTTCCATGAATATAGGGGAGGTTTATTTTATTGAATCGAAATATGATTCAGCTATCTATTTTCATCAAATGGCATTGGAGCTATCTGACGGTACTATTGACGCTACGTTTCCCCTCACCCAACTAGGGGAGATTAATGCCGCTTTGGGCAATTTTCAAAATGCATATAGTTTTCACAGGCGTGCATTGGAGATCTCCGAAAAATTGGATGCAAAATTTGAACTGACACAAAGTCTTATTGGCTTGGCCAAAACGCAAAGAAAACAGAAAGATTTTGAGGGAGCTATCAATACTTTAGAAAGAGCTAAATTACTAGCAATCGATATTGATGCTAAAAATGAATTGTTGGATATATATTTAAATTTAGCCGAGACACAAGCCCTAGTTGGGAATTTTAAAGCTGCTTATGAAAATGAAATAAACACAAAATCTGTGAAGGAAGAAATTGCAAAATCCAGTACAGAGCAAATGATCCAACAGCTTCAATTTGAATTTGAATTGAACAAAAAGGAAGCTGAAATTGAGCTCCTTCAAAAAGATACTGAATTAAAAAATGCAGCAGTTTTCAACCAACGGATTATCATATTTGCTTCTTTGGGAGGACTGTTTATGTTTGTTGTTATCAGCATTTCTCTTTTCCGAAACAATCTGAGTAAGCAAAAAGCAAATCACCTACTTCAGGTACAAAAAGAAGAAATCCATGCCCAAAGAGAAAACGTAGAGTTCGCTTTTGATCAACTGAAATCTGCACAAGCCCAATTGATACAATCCGAGAAAATGGCAAGCCTTGGTGAACTCACCGCCGGCATTGCACATGAGATCAAGAATCCCCTAAATTTTGTCAATAACTTTTCCGAAGTCTGTGCTGAGTTAATTGACGAAATGAAAAGTGAATTGGCCGGAGGGAATCAAAAAATTGCCATCGAGATCGCTGATGATATCAAAACAAATTTGGAAAAAATAACCCTTCATGGCAAGCGTGCCGATGCGATCGTCAAAGGAATGCTGGGGCATAGCAAAAGAGGCTCCGGACAAAAGCAAGAAACTGACATTAACTCGCTGGCTGATGAATTTCTTAGAATGACATTCCAGTCATTTTTAGCCAAAGAAAATGATTTCCAAGCTGAACTTACTACCAATTTTGACCCAGATCTTCCGAAGGCTTTAGTCATTCCGCAAGATATCGGGAAGGTCTTGCTCAACCTCTATAGCAATGCATTCTATGCAGTGAATGAAAAAAAGCAAAAAGGGGAAGTTGGTTTTGAACCAACCGTTTCCGTGAGCACTAAGCGGGCGGAATATCCTATAGGCGTCGGGAGTAGCTCGGAAAAAAGGATATGTATCACGATTTCTGACAACGGCTCAGGTATCCCTCAAAATATTGTTGATAAAATCTTCCAACCCTTCTTTACTACCAAGCCAACAGGTTCGGGAACAGGGTTAGGTTTATCATTAAGTTATGATATTGTGAAAGCGCATGGTGGAGAGTTGAAAGTAGAATCTAAGGAAAATGAAGGGACTGAATTTACAATCATGCTGCCTATCTAATCATATGAAAATTGGAGGTATATCCACTGAAAATAAAGGTAAAATTTAGTATCAAGTTTTTGAAAGAATCACCCCACCTTAAGCTATGAATCAATACAATCCCTATTTTCTGAAACAAGCATTTCTGCTTGGGTTCCTGATATTGATCCTCGCTTCTTGTCGACAGAATACTGAGGTTCCCTTTCCGGAAAATGCTTCCGGATATCGGATACCGGTAACTCAACCCTTTAAGTTTCCGGAGTCAAAGCCCATTACCTGGAAAGTAATTCCCTCGGATAGTATTCCCAAAGGAAAAACGATTCCGTTTGATGTTGACAAACTACCTTTCCAGACTTTCTCTGTTAATGAATTCAAACCGCTTAAAGCCCCTATCTCTGAAACTCCGCTAGGTTGGGATGATCTCGAGGAGATCCCATTAAATCTGGATACCATTACGGGCAAAAAAGTGAAAGTCAGGAGTTTTTTATTTCCTGAACCTACAACTACCAGATTGATTCCTCCCTCAAAATTGGAAAGCACAACCTCAGGTATCTTAAAATTAGGACAATCGGAAGGGTTAGTAGGAAATCATATTTGGGCATTGGAAACAGACCGAACAGGTGCGGTCTGGATTTCTACAGAAAGAGGTCTTACAAAATATACAGGTGATACGTTTGAGAACTATACCTTCATGGGGAAAAATCTTACTGGAGCTTTTGAGAATCTCTGGGATTTGGAACTTGACAAGAAAGGAAATTTATTGATTTCGGCTCAAACATCCGGGCTATTCAGGTTAAACATCGAAAGTGGAATCATCGAGCATTTCGAAACTGAGATTGGTTTTTTTCGAATGCATGAAGATAAAAACGGAATTATCTGGGGTGCAGGATTTGGTGCCGGCGTATTTTTCTTCAACCCCGAAACCAAGACACTTTCAGGACTTGCCATTCCGCTGGAAAAAATAGGTCAACCATCTTCCTATGGAATTTTTGAAGACAGCAACCGTAATATATGGATCGGTTTTAATTCTCATTTTGGAATCCTTAATCCTGAAAGAAACTCTTTAAAACTGATTGGAAAAGAAGCGGGATTTGACATCAATATCCCCTACGGATTTATGGAAGATTCCAAAGGAACTGTTTGGATTTCCGCTCTTTCGGCAGGAAGCCAATCTATTTCCTTACCAGAAAAGAAAATCTTCAATCTGGGAAAAGATCAGGGATTCAATGGAGTGTCACGATCGACGATGATAGATGAAATTGGCAGAATCTGGATTGTGGATAACGACACTGTTTTTGTATACAATCCTGCTAATTCACAAATCAAAAAAATCCCTACCGGGAAAAAATTCAGGACAAGTGGCCTTCCATCTCATGCAATTGCAGATTCAAAAGGCACCATGTGGATAGGAACCGAAACAGACGGGATAATTCTGGCAGATCCAAAAGGGATGTTCTCAGAGCACTTCAATACATCGAATGGGCTGGTAAGTAACGACGTTTGGGGAATTGTAGAAGATGAGTCCAACCGAATCTGGTTATCAACTTATCAGGGATTACATATATACGATCCTGTTAAAGGGAGGCTTTATTTGTTGAAAATTCCCACGGAAATTGGAACAAATAATCTTCGCCAGATTTCACGTTTGGATAGTGAAACTCTTTTATCGGCAGGGGTTGGAGGGTTTGCATTGATAAATCTCAAAAATAAAACCCTTACTTCATTCAAATCAAACAACTCTACTTCAAGAGCATTTAGAAGTGGTTTTAAAGATAATCAAGGTAATATATGGATCGGTACTGACGACGGAATTTTCAAATTCAATCCTCTGGAAAACACCATGAGTCATTTGGATCAGTTTTCAGGCTTGGCTTCCAATCTTATTTGGACGATGACCCGGGATAATGACGGAAAAATTTGGATTAGTACTGAAATAGGAGTTAACATCCTCGATCCTGAAAAAAATACCATTATCTACCTGGGTAGTAAAGATGGTTTACTAAGCGACTACTCTTCGATGCTTTTCAAAACAAGTCGAAATGAAATGCTTGTCGGAACTGACAAGGGAATTTCAATTTTTGATCCGACCAATACGACTATTACACAAATCACTGCGAAGGAAGGGCTAATTCCTGAGTCGCTTTATGACCTGAATGAAGTGAATGGCAGAATCCATGTGGGTTCAGAAAATGGAATTATTGTAATCGATCGCACTGAAACCTCAGATTCGTCAAAGGCATGGAGATTTACCAATTTTGGTAAAAAGGAAGGGTTTCCATACAATGATTACAATCAAGCGACCGCAATCACCGGGAGAAATGGAACGGCCTGGTGGGCATCCGCCCCGGTGATGACGGTCAATCTTCAGGACCCAATCATAGACTCAGTGGCACCAAAGGCCTTTATCACCGGGTTCAACATTATGGATCAGAATCCGGATTATGCTGGTAAGGACTTCTTCACTTCTTTCCTGGCTGAAAACGACACCCTTTGGAATAGTGACAAGACCCGCTTTTTCACCAAAGATTCTTTCCCGGAGGACTCAAGCTATTTAGCCCAAAATAAGATAACGTGGGATAGTCTGACTTCTGATTACAAAATGCCAATCGGGCTTAAACTCCCCTACAATCAAAATTCATTCAATGTGTCTTTTGCAAATCTGGATATTTTGGGAAGGGATAAAATCGTGTACCGCTACATTTTGGACGGTGCAGAAGAAGACTGGTCAGAAATCGGTGTCAATACTGATTCAAAAAACTATTATAATATTCCTCCGGGAGAATACAGTTTCAAAGTTGCAACCCGGGGATTCAATGGAGTCTGGAGTGAGCCGGTTTCCATTGATTTTGTCATTTTGCCGCCTTGGTGGCAGACTTGGTGGGCTTACCTTTTATTTACATTAATCCTTGGTACTTCGGTTTACATTATCGTTCAGGTAAGATCCGAAATGCTCAAAAAAGAAAATAGGATCCTGGAAGAAAGGGTGACACACAGAACGGCCCAATTGAATAAGACCATTGATGAGCTAAAAACAACCCAAACCCAGCTCATCCAGTCTGAGAAGATGGCTTCCCTTGGTGAGCTCACCGCCGGCATTGCTCATGAAATTCAGAATCCGCTCAACTTCGTCAACAACTTCTCTGAAGTAAGCAATGAACTGATCCAGGAAATACAGGAAGAACGAGCTAAAAGCAAAGAAGAGCGGGATGAGCAACTGGAAAGTGAAATCCTGGAAGACATCCGCCAAAACCTGGAGAAAATAACCCTTCATGGAAAGCGTGCCGATTCAATCGTGAAAGGAATGCTCCAACATAGCCGAAGCAGCTCAGGTCAAAAAGAACCCACTGATATCAATATCCTGGCAGACGAATACCTGCGATTGTCCTATCACGGGCTTCGGGCAAAGGACAAAAGCTTCAATGCAGAATTCAAGACCAACTTTGCTCCTGATCTCCCTAAAATACCTGTCATGGGTCAGGACCTTGGACGGGTTTTTCTCAACCTGATCAACAATGCATTTTATGCAGTGAATGAGAAGAAAAAAGCCACGCCTCAACTACCGGAAGGTGGAGAAACTTATACTCCGACTGTCACTGTATCTACTTCAACTTATACCCCTTCAGGGGGACAGGAATGTGTCCAAATCACTATTTCTGACAACGGCGGAGGGATCCCTGAGAATATCAAATCCAAAATATTCCAGCCATTCTTCACGACCAAACCAACCGGAAAAGGAACCGGGCTGGGCTTGAGTCTTAGCTATGACATCGTACGGGCACATGGCGGTGAATTGAAAGTTAATTCTGAGGAGGGAAAAGGGACCGCATTTATCATATCATTGCCGATACATACTTCCCAATGAGACTTTTAAAAAAGAAGAATTGAATTCTTATCAAGCCTGTTGGTAAACCTTCCAAAACAGGAATCTGGAAAAGTTCGCTACTTGTGTTGTATATATGAACTAAAAGCCGGGATGCTTGAAAGAAGTCATTTAACAACAGGCAATTTCCAAGGTAGAAGGCTGGATTTTTCCTTTCAGTCTCTGTATAAAAAAATCCAACCTCGAAATGGGTTGGATTTTATAATGCTACTTAATAAAGTTACTGATCTTTCTACCTTTTTGTACGGGCAGGGTCAACGAAACCGGTTCTTGCAGGATCAACAAAATCTGTCCTTGCAGGATCTACGTCAAATGAAGAGGAATCCTCATCTCCTTGGTCACCATTATCGGATGAACCAGACTCCTCATCATCAGAAGAATCATCATCTTCCTCTTCAGAGCCCGAAGCGCGTAGAATTACCGCAGCAAGAAATAAAATCCATGCAATCTCTTTGGGCGAATTAATACTTTGGGTGTTATGATACATAAAATTCAGGTTTTATAGTCTAAAGATAATTTTTTTACTGAGTATTCAAATTTATATTACTCCCAAATTGAATTCGATGGATACCCATGAAATCAATCAAAAATTATTATTAGTTTATGCAAGGTCATTTTGAATATCCGGTGAGTAAAAGATGTTTTGTTCCAGTTTTTATTCTTCTCCTAACCCTGATTACTATTTTGGAGGGACAGGCGCAAACCATTGAAAACCTGAAAGCGGATTTGGAAAAGCTTGGTGGGAAGCCTGGGTTTGAGAAAGATACTGCCTACCTCAACAAAGCTAATGAACTGGGTTTCATGCTTGCCGAAAGCAATCCTGATAGTGCATTCATATTTTTAGACAAGCAATTGGAGTTTTGCAGGAATGCAAAGTATAAAAGAGGAGAAGCAGATGCTTTAAAGATTTATGGAAATGCACTTCAAAACAAAGGGGAATTCAAATCATCGATTGGTTATTATAACGATGCTCTTGTTATAGCGAAGAGTTTACCGGATGAAAAATTAGTACCGGGAATTTTAAATAATATAGGATTAGTTTATTATAATCTTGGGGATTATGCTGAGGCATTAAATAATTTTTACGAAGCAATAAAGGGTGCAGAAAAAGTCAATAATTTAAATGTAAAAGCTGCAGCCCTGAATAACGTCGCACTGATATATTTTGAACAGGAAAAACTTGAAGAAGCCAAAGCAAAATACAGGGAGATGTTGGCGATTTACAGTGATCTTGGTAATCAGGGTCGAATGATCCTTGCTTACAATAATATTGGTGATGTTGAGCTGAAGCAGAACAGACCATTGGAAGCCCTAAAAACACTGAAAAAGGGCCATGAATCGGCCCTCGCTTTGGAAAGTCCCGAGTTCATTGAAATGACTTCTCGAACCCTGGCAGATATTTTTTCAGCACTCGACAGCATAGATAAAGCTGAGGCACTTTATCGCCAATCCATAGCCATGTCCAAAGAGAACGGGTACGGTGTCCCTTATTCTCATTCATTAATCGGATTAGCCAATTTGTTTTACAAAAAGGGAGATCGGGCAGAAGCATTAAACTACGCAAAAGAAGGTCTTAAGCAGGCCGAAGCAATGGAACAAACCATGCAAATGCGTAATGCAAATGAATTGCTGGCAAAGATCTATGAAGAAGAAGGAAATTACTCAGATGCATTATCCAGTTTTAAATTATTCAAACAGTATAACGACAGCATTAATGATTCGCAAAGTCAGCGATTAGCAGCTACGCTGGAATCTGAATATGAATTTTCTAAAAAGACACTCGAATATGAAAAGGCAAGCCTGCGGCAGCGATGGCTTATTTTTTCTGCATTTGCCGGCCTTCTTGTTTTTTTGGTCATCCTTTTTATAGTTTTCCGAAACAGAAACCAACTAAACAAAGCTTACCATACGCTTCAGGAAAAAACAATTGAAATTGGAAACAAGAATGTGAAATTAGAGAAGGCACTTGAGCAATTAAAGGCGACACAATTACAACTCATCCAGGCCGAAAAAATGGCTTCTCTCGGAGAACTCACCGCTGGAATTGCCCATGAAATTCAGAATCCTCTCAACTTTGTCAATAATTTCTCAGAGGTTAGTTCTGAACTGATTGACGAGATTCAAGCAGAGAGAGCCAAAAAGAAAGAGTCAAGAGCCGAAAACCAGGTAGAGATGGAGGACGAGATCCTCGCAGACATCAAACAAAACCTCTCCAAAATCACCTTCCATGGCAGGCGAGCCGATTCCATTGTCAAAGGAATGCTTGAACATAGCAAAAAGGGATCCGGGCAGAAAGAATTAACCAACCTCAATGCACTGGCAGACGAATTCCTTCGTCTGACCTACCAATCATTATTAGCTAAAGACAAGGACTTTCATACCGTTTTAAAAAGAAATCTGGATCCCGATTTGCCAAAGGTTTCAGTCATCCCAAAGGATATCAGCAAGGTCTTACTGAATTTGTACAACAATGCTTTTTACGCCTGTGTTATCCCCCATTCCTCTGAATCGGGAGGAACCACTAAGCCGACGGTAACCCTCACAACTTCAACTTTTAAACCTCTTCAAGCTGACAGGGGAGTAA
This sequence comes from Algoriphagus sp., assembly GCA_029945945.1. Taxonomy (GTDB): domain Bacteria; phylum Bacteroidota; class Bacteroidia; order Cytophagales; family Cyclobacteriaceae; genus Algoriphagus. The sequence continues at coordinate 16,581 of JAQSDM010000014.1, forward strand.
GAATATCAATAAAAGACAACGGCCCTGGTATTCCCGAGGCCATCAAAGACAAAATATTTCAGCCTTTCTTCACAACCAAAACTACCGGAGAAGGAACCGGCTTGGGTTTATCGTTGAGTTATGATATCATAAAAGCACATGGGGGGGATCTGAAAGTGGAAAGTAAAGAGGGAGAGGGTGCCGAGTTTATTATAACTTTACCCATTAGTTAATTTTGTAGTTTTCAGAATCATTCACAAAAGACTGAATACACTTTGCCCATGGGATTGAACTTCATTACTCTTATCGTCCTTAACTACCTTCGCAAAACGCTGAAAGATTCGGCGAATTTTCTTCAATGGAAATGGATAATCGACTTGGGGATTATTTTAGCTATTGCCTTTCTGGTGATCGAAATCACTGGGTTGGCAAGTGAAAAATGGGTGGATGTCCCTTCTATTGCTCTGGTTTCAGCGATATTTTACGGCATATTCCGTTTGCCCCAATTTCAATTTGCAAGGCCACTTGCCTATGCCTGGCTACCTCTGGCTATTATCGTTACCATTGGGAGTCTGGTAAAAATTATCAGCTCAGACTTTTTTAAAAGATGGGAAGAATCGTTTGAAACAGCAGTTGTATTCTCTGTTCTTTGGGCCATTGTCTACTGGGTTAGCGTCAAAAAACAACGGAAAGCGCTGGAGACTGAACGCCTGAAAGCAGAACAACGAGAAAAGGAATTCCAAATCTCTGAAACTCTGAAAGCAGCATTGGAAGTTCAGGTTGTAGAGAGAACAGCCGCATTAACCAAGCAAAAAGAAGAACTTGAGGAGGCTTTGTTAGAATTGAAGTCCACCCAAGTGCAGCTGATTCAGGCAGAAAAAATGGCTTCTCTAGGAGAACTGACAGCAGGAATCGCCCATGAGATTCAAAATCCACTGAATTTTGTCAATAACTTCTCCGAACTGACTAATGAGCTCATCGATGAGATGAATGAAGAAATCGAAAAAGGGGATTATGAAGAGGTGAAGGCATTGGCAATTGACATCAAACAGAACCTGGAAAAAATAAACCACCATGGTAAGCGAGCCGATTCAATTGTAAAAGGCATGCTCCAGCATAGCCGAACCAGCTCGGGCCAAAAGGATCTGACAGATATCAATTCGCTTGTTGACGAGTTCCTTCGACTCTCCTATCATGGACTTCGGGCTAAAGACAAAAGCTTCAACTCGGACTTCAAAACTCACCTTGAGGCAGGACTCCCGAAAGTTGCGGTAATCCCACAGGACATGGGAAGAGTATTTCTAAATCTGATCAACAATGCCTTTTACACTGTGAATGAAAAGAAAAAAAGCTCTCCTGACTTTAAGCCATTGGTTGTGATAAGCACCAAAAATCTGGGAAAAAATGTCCAGATAACCATTTCAGACAATGGAGGAGGGATTCCCGAGCATATCAAAACGAAAATTTTCCAGCCTTTTTTCACTACCAAACCAACAGGTGAAGGAACCGGACTTGGGCTTTCGCTAAGTTATGATATTGTAAAAGCGCACGGAGGTGAATTAAGTGTGGAGAGTAAGGATGGGGAAGGATCCGTTTTTATTATTAATTTACCTTTTAATTGATCCGAAAAAGTACAAAAAACAGCCTTTCCAATACATAAAAAAAGTTCAACAGCTCTGACAAGGTATCTGAAATTTTTCCGGAATTCCGCCCAAACAATGATAACACCCATGAGAGGTTCTCATATAGCTATACTTATACTTTTTTTTCAGCTACTCTCTTGCACCAATCGCACGGAATCTGTCCTTACTGAACCGAAAGAATCTGATTCACTTTCTCAAACTTCTGATTCGACCCAAATACAATTTTCCGAACCGGATACAATTTTCCTGGCAGATGTCCCAAAACCAAAAATTATAGAGGTTCCCTCATTCGCCAGTGGCCATTATTTTTCTTCTGATGGTGAGCAGGTTAATCTGGAGCCTCCTGCAACACAACTTCTCCTTGTCATGAAAAATGAAAAAGGAGAAGTAATTCTGGACGAAAATAAGAATCCGTTTATCCTGGGTGAAGGTGGAAAATCTCAATTCAAAACCTACACAACCAATGATGGGTTGCCGACCGATGCGATCAACTGCTCCATCATCGACAGCAGGGGTCATCTTTGGTTTGGCACCAACGGCGGTGGAGTAAGTCGGTATGATGGAACGGCCTTTACCAATTACACTATTACGGACGGACTTGCAGGCAATAATGTCCGAAGTATCGCCGAAGACAAGAATGGAAACATTTGGTTTGCCACAATCGGCGATGGGGTAAGTCGCTATGATGGAAAAAGCTTCTTGAACTTTTTTGCCACTGATGGTCTCGCCGACAATGTTGTTTATAGTGTGACCGAAGATGATAACGGAAATATTTGGTTTGGTACAAGGGCAGGGGTAAGTCGTTTTGACGGCAATAATTTCAAAAATTTTACCACCAAAGACGGATTGGTGGACGATGCTGTAATTTGCGTTTTGAAGGATAAGGAAGGAAACCTCTGGTTTGGCACCAATGGAAATGGAATAAGTCGATACGATGGAACCAGTTTCGAGACTTTTTCAACAGCTCAGGGACTCGCCAATAATCGGGTCAGAAGCCTTTACGAAGATAAGTCCGGAAAAATATGGTTTGGAACCATTGGAGGCGGAGTTTCCAGCTATGATGGCACCCAGTTTAGAACCCACACTACTGCAAATGGACTGGCAAGTGATGTCATAAGAAGTATTGGGGAAGATAGAGAAGGAAACATTTGGTTTGCAACAGACGGAGGCATCAGTCGTTTTGATGGAACCAAATTCACTTCTTACAGTACCGAACAAGGACTTGCAGGCAATTTGGTACTGTCCGTTACACAGGATCGAACAGGAAAGCTTTGGTTTGGAACCGACGGCGGTGGGTTAAGCCTCTATGATGGGGCAGGTTTCATCTCTTACACCACTTCACAAGGACTTGGAGGAAACTTGGTTCTGAGCATTGCTGAGGACAAAAACAACGCGCTCTGGTTTGGAACAGTAGACGGAGGAGTAAGCCGCTACGATGGCCGGGGCTTTACCACCTACACCACAAATCAGGGGCTGGCAAATGATGTGGTTTATAGCGTCACAGAAGACTCTAAAGGCATACTTTGGTTTGGTACAGCTGGTGGAGTAAGCCAGTTTGATGGCAAAACCTTTACCAACTACACCACCGATCAGGGCTTATTGACCAATGAGGTTTGGAGTATCCTTGAGGATAAAAAAGGAAATCTTTGGTTTGGAACCGAAGGAGGCGGAGTCAGCCGTTTCGATGGAGTAAGTTTTGTCAATTTCACCCGCGAAAACGGACTTGCCGGAGATGTAGTCTTTAGTATTCTGGAAGATGAGCCGGGCAATATTTGGTTTGCAACATTAGATGGAGGAGTAAGCAGATTTGATGGGAAAACTTTCACCAATTACAGTTCCGAAAATGGATTGGCTGATGATGTTATATTCAGAATTGCCAAAGACCTGCAGGGAAACCTTTGGTTTGGAACCGAGGATGGCCTTAGTTTCCTGAGTTTGGAGAATTTGAATAAATTATCCACTCCCCCCGGAGAAAACGAGGGGCAAACAGATCCTTCAAAGATTTTTAAAACGTTCACAATTTCTGATGGGTTGCCTGATAACAACGTTCTGCAAGTGGCTGCTATGCCCAATGGAAAAATAGCAATTGGTACCAATCTGGGAATTGCACTTTTTGATGGACCTTCAAGTTCTTCCGAGGATTTCAACGAAATAAAGAACCTTGAAATATTCAATACTGTCACGGGTTATCCGGTAAAAGACCTTACAGACGGCCAGGATGCCTTATTCGTAGATAGCAATGGAATCGTTTGGGCAGGAACAGGAAGTGATAAAACAGCCTTGGCAAGATTTGATTATCCTGCACTTTTGAAAAACAGGGAACTTCCTGAATTGACTATTCAACAAATCCGGATTAACGAAGAACCTATTTCCTGGTATAGCTTGGCACAGGGAAAAATGGAAGATTCAACTGACTTTTCGGAAAATTACTTTTCTGATAATGATGAATTACGAACTTATGGAAAAGTGCTTTCCAAGGCCGATCGACAAGCTATGCTTCAGAAATTTGAAAAGGTCAAGTTTGATGGCATTGCAAAGTTTTATCCAATTCCGAAAAATCTCGTTCTTCCTTACCGCCATAACCATATCAACCTTGATTATGCCACCAATGAATTGTCAAAGCCTTATTTGATAGAATATCAATACATCCTGGAAGGCTATGATGAGGAATGGAGTCCCATCCTGAAAAAAACCAGTGCCACGTTCGGTAACATACAGGAGGGAGATTATACTTTCAAAGTTAAAGCCCGATTTACAGGGCCCAGTGAAGGTAAAGCAGGTGAATGGACTGAACCTATCAGCTATGTTTTTTCTGTTTTACCTCCATGGTATCGGACTTGGTGGGCATATTTAACCTATGGCTTAGTTTTTCTTTCTTTGATTTATCCCGCTCACAGATACCAAAGGAGAATGGTGATCAGGGCTGAACAGGAAAAAGCCAAAGAGCGGGAGCTCGCTCAGGCTAAAGAAATCGAAAAAGCGTATACGGAGCTCAAAGCCACTCAAACCCAGCTGATCCATGCAGAAAAGATGGCAAGCTTGGGTGAACTCACGGCAGGGATCGCACACGAGATTCAAAATCCGCTGAACTTTGTCAACAATTTTGCCGAAGTCACGAGCGAACTGATTGGGGAAATGAAAGAGGAGCTGGAAAAAGGGGATCTGGAAGAAGCGATGGCTATTGCCGAGGGCATTGAGAAAAACCTTGGGAAAATCAACCACCATGGAAAACGTGCTGGAGCTATTGTAAAAGGAATGCTTCAGCATAGTCGAAGTGGTACCGGTAAAAAAGAACCCACAGACCTGAACCTGCTAGCTGACGAATACCTGAGATTGGCTTTCCATGGTCTGAAGGCAAAAGACAAAACTTTCAATGCCGACTTCAAAACTGAATTGGACGAGACCATTCCTACCCTTGAAATAAATACCCAGGATATCGGTCGGGTAATATTGAATCTGATAAACAATGCTTTCTACACTGTGAATGAACGAGCGGCTCAATCAGACGCTTCCTACAAACCAACCGTCACCGTCAGCACGTCCCATACTCCTGACAAAGTATTCATCCGGGTGACAGACAATGGTAAGGGAATTCCGAAAGCTATCGTTGATAAAATATTCCAGCCTTTTTTCACCACCAAACCGACCGGTCAGGGAACCGGACTTGGGCTTTCACTCAGCTACGACATCGTAAAAGCCCATGGCGGAGAGTTGACTGTAGAAAGCACCGAAGGGGAAGGCACCACATTTAGCATTCAGCTTCCTTTGGCTTAAGCTAAAAAAGGAAAAATTTAAGACAGCTTTTTGATTCAAATTCCAGGAAAAGAGGATTTCTTGAATTCTTAATCTGTGATTTACAGATTCATTTTTATGCGTTTGATAGAATGAAAAAAGAGAAAAATCCCATTTATCTGCAGTTTTGAGTTATATTTATAAGTAAGATTTTTCATAGCAGGATAGTTTATTTATGCTGCTTTGAATCTTAAAAACTTCGCATTCAGAGCCATGCGAAAAATAGAGGACCTGTCAATTACTTTCCACCAAACAGAAAGGTGAATTCAGGTTAAGCAGGCGGAATTCAGAGGGAGTGATTGTTTTCATTTCATGAAATGGAGAATGACAGAATGAAATTATTCCATGAGATCCTCCAAAATCAGGAGAGGGAGATTCTGGAATCAACTCCAAATCTGGAGCGTTTACGCAGTTAATTATTTTTTTAACAAACGATAATCAGTTTAACCATGAAGATTCTATTTGTAGACGATGAGCAGGATGTTGAAGAGCTTTTTCGTCAGAAATTCAGAAAGGAAATAAAAAGCGGAGAACTTGAGTTGTCATTTGCCCTTTCAGGAAATGATGCCCTGATTCTATTGGGAAGCGATAATCCTCCAAAATTTGTCTACGTTTTTTCTGATATCAATATGCCTGGAATGAGCGGATTAGAATTGTTAGAAAACATCAAGGATCGCTTTCCCAAACTTCAGGTCAGCATGATATCCGCCTATGGGGATGCTGAAAATTACGCCAAGGCAATCAAATCCGGAGCAAAAGGCTTTTTTACCAAACCTGTCGATTTTGACTCATTGAAAAATGAGCTCAAAGAATTGGCCACATCCGGAAGTTGAGATTCGAATCGGGCAGCTGCCCATTTACTACTTAGGGTCTAAATTTACTTTTTCATTAAAGGAAATGAAAACCTTGAAAATTGGATGGTGTTTGAAATTGATCAGAAATTTAAGATGTTTTCAATATTGGAAAAGTCAGGGTGCCCAAATTATCAGATCTCAGAAAACAGATTTTAAACCCTTAAGTAGGCTTAATCAAAAAAAAAATGTGTTAGATTAAGGCTTATCATTTTCTTAAATCTCAACAGACATAAAAAGAAAGTCAAGTCAAGAACTGAGAAACAAACCAGTTAAAGCCCTTTTTGCATAATATAACGAGTAATAAAATGAAGATTCTATTTGTGGATGACGAAAGAGATGTAGAAGCTCTGTTTCGACAAAAATTCAGAAAAGAGATTAAAAGTGGAGAATTGGAGCTTTCTTTTGCTTTTTCAGGTGATGAGGCTTTAGATCTATTAGGCACTGAAAATCCTCCAAAATTCGTCTATGTATTTTCCGATATCAATATGCCAGGAATGAGCGGATTAGACCTTCTTGAAAAGATAAAAGGCAAATTCCCGCAAATAAAAGTCAGCATGATTTCGGCCTATGGGGATACTGAAAACTATAATAAGGCTATCAATTCCGGAGCCCAGGGGTTTTTCACCAAACCGGTTGATTTCGAAAAATTAAGAAATGAAATCAAGGAAATTTCTCGAGCCTGAACCAAGAAAGACAATTGATGCTACAAATGCCTGTTTTGACTGTCAAAAACTAAAAGATTCTTGTGATTTGGAGTATACAAAAACCTCAGTTATCATTAATTTTTCGAGAGCATGAAGCCTGAACGAGAAACAATGTCCACATCAGAATTGATCAGTAAAATCACTGAATTAGAGGGGCAGATTGTGAAGCTGACAAAACAGACTAAATCCGATGTGTCAAAACTAAAAACTCAACAAAACAGGGCGGATGAAGCTGTAAATGATCTCAAAGTAATTCAGCAGCAACTTTTGCAGCAAGAAAAACTCGCAAGCCTTGGCCAGCTCACGGCAGGTATAGCCCACGAAATCAAAAACCCACTCAATTTCGTTAATAATTTTTCAGAGCTAAGTATGGATTTCATTCAGGAAATCGAAGAAGAACTGGAAAAACTTAATGACAGTACGGAAAAGGAAAACATCCTGGAACTGCTCTCCGATGTGAAATCAAATCTTCACAAAATAAAGCATCATGGATCCAGGGCCGACAGTATTGTGAAGTCAATGCTGATGCATTCAAGGGGGGGAACAGGAACGATGGACCCCACTAATCTAAATGACCTGATTCGGGAATATGTTAACCTTGCATTTCATGGAATGCGGGCAAACAAGAACCCGATAAACGTAGATATTCGATTAGACCTCGATGAAAGCTTGTCAAAAATCAACATCAACGCGGAGGACTTTAGCCGTGTAATTTTGAATTTGTCTAAAAACGCTTTTGATGCAATGCGAGATAAAATTGCGGTAAAAGGAAGTGCTTATAAATCGATTCTTGCTGTCCGGACCAAAGACCTGGGAGACAAAGTATTGATCGTGGTCGAGGATAATGGACCGGGAGTACCCGATGAAATTAGAGATAAACTTCTGATACCATTTTTCACGACCAAAAAAGGAACAGAAGGAACTGGTTTGGGACTAAGTATTACTCATGAGATCATCAAAACCCATGAGGGTAGTTTAGAAATTGAATCGGAATTAGATCAGTTCACCCGGTTTAAAATAACATTACCAAAAACAACAACGTAAATTTTTCCAGCATGAAAATCCTAATCGTAGATGATGAACAGGACGTCGAAACACTTTTTCTCCAAAAGTTTCGAAAAGAAATAAAAAGCAAAGTACTTGAAGTGATGTTCGCTTTCTCTGGAGAAGAAGCCCTTCGGTTACTTGGGGAACAAGATTCACCAGAAGTTGTCTATGTTTTTTCTGACATTAATATGCCCGGAATGACTGGCCTGGAATTATTGGAAAAAATAAAAAGCCGGTTTTCCCATATTCAGGTCAGCATGATCTCCGCCTACGGAGACAGAGACAATTATGAAAAAGCAATAAAATCAGGAGCAAAGGGATTTTTCAGCAAGCCTGTTGATTTTGAATCGCTAAAGCAAGAAATAGCAGAACTGCTCACTAATAAATAATCCGAAAGAATGGCAAAGATCCTGGTAGTGGACGATGAAGAAGATCTGGAAATGCTATTTCGTCAGAAATACAGACAAAAAATTCGCTCCGGGGAGTATGAGATGCTCTTTGCTCTTAATGGACAATTGGCACTGGATACACTTAAAGAGCATCCGGATGTAGACCTTATTCTCAGCGATATCAATATGCCCGTGATGGATGGTCTGACTCTTTTGTCCCATACCAAGGAGCAGAATCCCCTGTTGAAAACAGTGATAATTTCGGCTTACGGTGACATGGAAAACATCCGAAAGGCAATGAACCTGGGTGCATTTGACTTTGTGACCAAGCCGGTGGATTTTCAGGACCTGGAAATCACCATTGAAAAAACAATTGAATATATCAATCAGGTGAAATCCACTATTCAGGCAATGCGGGAAAACAACATACTGAAAATGTATGTGGATGAAACCGTTTTGAATTTCATGGGTGGCAAAGAGATCGAGTCAGCTTTGATGGAAAACCATACCATTGACGCTACAGTAGCATTTATCGACCTCTGCGGATTTACCAAAATCTCTGAAAACGAAGAGCCGAACATAGTGGTAGGAATGCTCAATGAATATTTTGATCTGATGGTAAGAGAAATTATCGAGCAAAAAGGAAGCGTTGACAAATTTATCGGAGATGCGGTGATGGCGGTCTTCCAGGGTCCGGACCATTTGAAAAGAGCGTTAACAAGTTGCATTGCCATTCGGGACAAAATGAATGCGATTCCTCCATATCCAGAATTGAATATGTTCAGGCCACAAGTTTCGATTGGAGTTAATTCAGGCGAAATGGTATGCGGAAACATCGGATCCAAATCATTGAAAAGACTCGATTACACCGTCATCGGAGATACCGTCAATATATCTGCTCGTCTTCAGGCCAAAGCCAATCCCGGACAAATCTTACTGATGGAACATTGCCAAAATCAATTGGCAGACACGTTTAATTTCAATAAAATCGGAGAAATGAGTCTGAAAAATAAGGCAAATCCAGTTACAGTTTATGAGGTTTTGTGACCGTTCTTTATTTCTGAATTAGCTGGCCTAAGCCGAGATTAAGACAGTTCTCTGTCAATTTTCAAAAATTTACTCTCTTCCAAATCCCCCTTTTGCCCTGTTTTAAAGAGTATTTTTTGCAAAAGTTGGCCGATTTCGATCAATTTTATTGCTTACCAAACTTTCTTTTCAGAAAGCCGAAAAAATCCATGTAGATTAAATCCCCTAAATAGACTTTATGAAAAAACTAACCCAACCTGCATTGCTGCTGGCTTTGGGAGCTACGGTCAGTTTTGCCGCACTGATACCGCGCTCATCTTCCGGCTTACTGCCGCTCGAAACTCCACACTCAGTTTCGGCAGACAGCGTAAAAAAAGATTCCATCGATTACCCTAAATTCAAAGAACTCCCGCTTAAGGCCGAACGGGAAGTAAAATTCACGACCAAGGAAGGAACCTGGATGAGTGTGGATGTAAGTCCCGACGGCAAAACTTTAGCTTTTGACCTCCTCGGAGACATTTACACCATGCCGATTGCCGGAGGGAAAGCAAGCTCGATCACCACGGGAATGGCTTACGAAACCCATCCTCGCTTTTCTCCGGATGGAGAAAAAATCCTATTCACCTCTGACCGTGCAGGAAGTGATAACCTTTGGTACATCGACATGGTGAAAAAAGACACCGTCCAGGTGACCAAAGACAAAAGCGGTGACGTACCGGGAGCTGCATGGACTCCGGATGGAGATTATATCATCGTCTCAAAAGGTCGCCGAATCCCAAAACTCTGGATGTACCATGTGGACGGAGGAGGAGGAATTCAACTCACCGATGCGCCTGCAAGCTTGAAAACAATCGATCCTGTTGTCAGTCCTGATGGCAAAAAAGTTTATTTCTCTCATCGATCCGGTGCCTGGAATTATAATGCACTTCTACCCCAATACCAATTAGGAACATACGATTTTGATAAAGGAGAAGTCACCAGCATCAGTACCCGATACGGATCAGCCTTCACCCCTACCCTCAGCAGCGACGGAAAATGGATGGTTTACGGTTCCCGCTGGGAAGAAAAAACCGGATTGATTCTTCGCAACCTGACCAATGGTGAGGAAAGATGGCTTGCATATCCTGTTCAGCGAGATGATCAGGAAAGTATCGCACCCCAGGGAGTTTTGCCGGCAATGGCTTTCACTCCTGACAGCAAAAATGTGATCGCATCTTACGGAGGCAAAATCTGGAGCATTCCTGTACAAGAGGGGACTGCTAAAGAAATTCCTTTCGAAGTGGATGTAAAACTCGCCATGGGTCCGCGCTTGTATTTCAACTATGCCATCAAGGACACAACAGCCGCTTTGGCGACTCAGATAAGAGATGCTGTTCCTTCTCCTGACGGAAAGAAAATAGCGTTCACTTCGCTTAACAGACTTTATGTGATGGATTATCCAAACGGAACTCCAAAGCGGATCACTGCTAATAATTTTACCGAAGCAATGCCTGCCTGGAGTCCTGACGGAACACAGTTGGTATTCGTGGCCTGGAATGAAACTGAAGGAGGAAGCCTGTACAAAGTTTCCCTTGCCGGGAAAGGTACCGTGACCAAACTCACTTCAGAAAGTGCTTTCTACGCTCAGCCGGCCTGGAGTCATAACAACCGAATTGCGGTATTCAAAGGCTCCAATCGCATTATGAAAGATGCTGAAGGTCCGGGTGTTGATGGATCGGAAGCAGAATTAGTTTGGATTCCTGCAGCGGGTGGATCGTTCAGAAAAATAATCAACGGAGGAAATTATGGTAATGTCCACTTCACAAAAGACACCAGCCGTGTATTCCTCAATACATACGGTGGCACTTTGCTTAGTATGAAGTGGGACGGGACAGACCCAAAAACTTACGCTAAAATCACCGGTATCACCACTTTCGGTTCGGTAGCTGATTCCCACGAAGATCACGAGCATGCATCTGCAGAGGAGGCTTCAACCTATCGATACGTGATGGGAATGCCTGTTTCCAATTCGGACGCGGTAAACTTCTGCATGCTTCCCGAAGGTGCAAGTGCAAGAGAGCCTCAGATGATGCCTTCCAGCGCCAGCACTATTTTGATGGCTCCTGAAGGAAATCTGGCTTTGGCACAAGTCAATAACAATGTGTACGTCGTAACAATCCCTGTTGCGGGAAAGACACCAACCATCAATGTATCCGAACCAGGTACCAGCGCTTTCCCATCTCGGCAGCTTACCGAAATCGGCGGAGAGTGGCCAGCCTGGGAATCAGATGGAAAAAAAGTACACTGGTCGCTTGGAAATGGTCACTGGGTCTATGATGTAGACCGCGCCAAAACTGTAGAAGACTCAGTAAGATCGGCTAAAAAAGCTCTTGCGCTGGCTGATGCAGACAGCATTGCAGCGCTCAAAGCACAGGGCCCGGAAGCAGTGAAATTGGCAGATTCTTTGGCCAAAAAGCAGAGAGAAGTAATCGCTGAGCTTTTGAAAAATGACAAGGAAAAAGCAAAAGCTGACAGCATCTATAAGGCAGGCCTGAAAGAAAAAGAAAGCTATAAGCCTCAGGAAACTCAGGTAAAAGTGTATTTCGCCAAGGATATTCCGAAGGGAAGCATCCTCTTGAAAAATGCCCGAATCGTAACCATGAAAGGCTCGGAAGTAATCGAACATGGAGATATCCTGATCGAAAATAACCGAATCAAAGCAGTAGGTGCCACGGGTACTCTGGATGCCGGCGAGGCCAAAGTCATCGATGCATCGGGCAAAACCATCACTCCGGGATTCATAGATACACACGCACACATGTGGCCAACCTGGGGAATGCATAAGAATTCAGTTTGGATCTACGCAGCGAATCTTGCTTATGGGGTGACCACAACACGTGATCCGCAAACAGCCACCACCGACGTCCTGACTTACGGGGACATGGTGGATGCGGGAATGATTCCGGGTCCGCGCGTTTATTCAACAGGTCCGGGTGTGGGGTATTGGATGTATAACCTGAAATCTTTGGATCAGACCAAAAATGTCCTGAAGCAGTACAGCAAATACTACAATACTCAGTACATCAAAATGTATCTGGTGGGAAATCGCCAGCATCGTCAGTGGGTCATCATGGCTGCCAACGAGCAGAAACTGATGCCAACGACTGAAGGCGGACTGGATTTTAAACTCAACATGACTCAGTTAATTGACGGATATCCGGGACATGAGCATGCGATTCCGATTCATCCGCTCTATGAGGATGTGACCAAAACCATTGCAGAAAGCAAGATGGCAGTCACACCAACTTTGCTCGTAGCTTACGGAGGGCCATGGGCTGAAAACTATTATTACACGACAGAAAGTCCGCTTCACGATGTGAAGCTTAACCGATTCACCCCTTACGAGGAGTTGAATGCAAAAGCAAGAAGACGTGCCGGAGGATTGGGAGGCTGGTTTGCCCCTGAAGATCATGTGTTTAGTAAGCATGCCGAGGGAATTAATTCGATCGTCACTCAGGGTGGCCTTGCTGGTGTTGGTTCTCATGGTCAGCTACAGGGATTGGGTTACCATTGGGAACTTTGGTCCGTTGCTAGCGGAGGAATGAGCACAATGGATGCTTTGAGAACCGCTACAATTCTGGGTGCTGAGGCGCTTGGCTTGGATAAAGAAATGGGAAGTATCGAGCCTGGAAAACTTGCTGATTTAGTAATCCTGGGAAGTAATCCGCTTGAAAATATCCGCAATTCCAACTCAATTACCCACGTGGTGAAAAATGGTCGGGTTTACGATGGAAATACGCTGGATGAGATCCTTCCAACTCCAAGAAAAATGGATGTAGCTCCCTGGACCAAAGTGGCCCCTAGCATCACAACAAGCTTAAAATAGGAAATTCAGAATTAATAGAACGACAAAAAACCAGCTCGAAAGGGCTGGTTTTTTTGTTTAAAGGCTGAAGAGTTTTCTTGCAATCGAGATTCCAAAAACAATATCAATCTTCCTCAGCAGGTGTTTTAGCCGGGACGAACGTGCACTCATATTCCTCATTTACAAAATCTTCCTGGGATATCCAGTTTTCTGAAGTTACCAGTTCATAGCTGTGATTGCCTTTATCATTTAGCTCCCATACAATTCCTTCGGCTTCCGGAAAAGGCATATCACTTTCCAGATGATCACCAAATAATCTGTTTACCAAACTACGATCAGAAAGGCCGCCTTTCAATGCTTTCAAAGCCATGTCCTTTGTGAATTCGGTATCATGGGTAGTTTTTTCTACTGCCTCAAACTCAACTCTGGTTGCTTTGGAGTTTGGAAACTTTCCATTGTAGGCCTTGAACAATAATTGGTTCACATCAAAAAGCTGACGGTGGATATAGATATCAGAATAATTTTCCGCGACTTTTTCTCTTTCCATCTCATTGGACATATTACCTATTTGCCCTTCGGTCAATTTATCCGAAAGTCGGTAATCCAGCAAAATCGCAGCGGCTTCATTTGGTTCATAATCTGCAATCGCCAGATACAAATAATCCTTCAATTCATTCGGACTTACCTTGTCAGCATCTTCGTAATTGAATCTTTTCAGGAGTTCGACAAAATCATCATTGCTCCAGGCTCCCACAAGTTCATCTACTGTTTTAACGTCACTTATTTTCACTGAATAGTTCATAAAATTCTGTTTATTGGTTAATTAAAAATATGGTGTTCTGTGATTGCTCGTTCCCATTTTTCCCGAGGAAATAAAAAATGGTTTCGGCTCTTTGGATCAAACAGGTTGAATAGCGTATAGGTTCATGTGCACCAAATGCTTTAAATTGATTTCCTTGGGTAAAAAAAAAGATGAAGGTTTTGAAATTAAACTCTCCCGTTTAAAAATCAGGTCTAAAATTTCTTTCAAAGGATAGAATAAAACAGTCTTTTTGAAATATCTTGTTACTTATTGATTCTTTAAATTCTTAAGTCTCTTATTACTATTTGATGAAACCCTCCGAAGAATCTATAGACTGGAAATTGATTTTTTCACCGTCCTCCTTGGTTTACAACATTTCTGGAGTAGTGCTCGCGGCTATTGCCTTGGAGGCATTTATGCTTCCCAACAAGTTTTTGGATGGAGGAGTGACGGGTATTGCCATCCTGGTCAATTTAGCCTATGGAATAAATCTTAATCTTCTTTTGGTCGTTCTCAATATCCCATTCTTATACATGGGATATAAAAAAATTGGAAAAACGTTCGCTGCACAAGCAGCTATTTCGATTTTTATGCTGACAGTAATTCTCCAAGTCATGCAAATACCCACTGTAACTGAAGACAAGGTATTGATCGCAGTTTTCGGAGGATTTTTGATGGGCACAGGTATTGGACTTATTATCCGGGGGGGAGGATTGATTGATGGATTTGAAGTTATTACCGATTTTACCCAGAAAAACAGTGCATTTTCAGGAAGTGAAATTACCCTGTTTTTAAATTCACTGATAATGCTTGCTGCAGTGTTTTCTTTTGGAATTGAAACGGCCATGTATTCAATCCTAACCTATTTTACGGCTATCAAAGTCACCGATTACGTTGTTGACGGATTTGAAGAATACACCGCATTGACGATCATTTCCAAGGATGATGATAAAGTGAAAGAATTAATCGTCAAGCAATTTGGTAAAGCAATTTCAGTCTATAAGGGAGAAAGAGGGTATTTGCCGAACTCTTTTGAGATTAAGCATGACTGCGATATCATCATGACTGTTGTCACCCGGCTGGAAGTTCACAGAATAAAAAAAGCTATATCTGAGATTGACCCGAAGGCATTTTTCTACATCCAGACAATCAAAGAAGTGAAGGGCGGAATCGTCAAGCAGGTAGGAAAAAAACACATGTAAAATTAGCCCATAAACCATGGAAAATAGCACATGGCTGGTCTGACCTTACCTGATTTTGTTTGTCATTTTCGGTCTAGAAAGCATTTGGGAAATGGTTTTTTCAAAACTTAAACTCCATCACCGTAAAACCCAGTTCATCATTTTGGTTAATTCCCTTATGCAACTTCCCATCTTTGAAGAAGATATTTCCTGTGAAATGGGGAGCATTGTCGAGTTCATATATCAGATTAAGCTCCTGATCAAAAACTGAAAGCACAACGCTTCTCTCTTCGCTTCCTTCCGCTGAAAAGTTTTGATAGTAAGTAAAGCGAAAGAATGTATTGGAAACGGGGTCGTAGGTGAATTTCCCAAAAGTGGGTTCGTAATACTTCGTTTTTACAGCCATTTCCATCGCCTCGAGTGAATTAACTTTTCGGGGAAAATTCCCGGGTTTTTCAGCCGGTAGCAAGTCTGATGAATAGCTTTTCTGATATAGCGAATCCGTCTTCAGGTCATAAATGGCTATGGCATTGACCGGACTAATGCTGATCAACACGCGATCATCCACCAAGTTTAAATAGAACTCATCTCCGTTCGTTGTGTTGATTTCTCCCTCTAGTACAATTTCATAACTTTCCAATGACTTCAATAGTGGGACTTCCAAGGTTTTGCTGGATCGCTTAAGCAAATCGATCAGCACCAAACCTTCTCCAGAGGACCTTCCTCCGCGGGATTTACCATAGACTCCTGCAAAAAAATTCCCCTTTGAATCGTAATCTCCACTGAAACTTGCAATCGTGTTGGTTGGGATATTTTTGGAGACAAAATCCTCCACATCCCAATTCAAGAATTCGATGCGATTACCTGAGGAATCCATTTTCCTGATTCCATCAGAAGACGAAATGTAAAATTCCTCCTGATCCGTCACATGTACATCGTATAGCGAAAGAGATCCTATTCCATTTGGTCCATCAGCGGCAAATTGAATAGACCGGTCTAATTCGTAAGAATCTAAATCGATCTTATCCATGCGTTTTTCTCCTGCATTATAAAAGTACAAGTAGCGCTCCGGCGGATCCAAAGTCATGGTTCTAAGTCCAAGATCTACTGTTAATAACAAGTCTTTAGAATCTATCCAGACGGTATCGATGGTGTAGGATAATTCAATTTGGGATTTCTGTTCCTTTTCGGTGTTACAGGAAAAGAGGAGCAGACCTAAAATGCTGAAAAGCACGTTGTTTTTCATTTGAAAGAAGATTAAAACTTAAAATCCATCACCGCAAAACCCAATTCATCTTCCACATTGACATAGGACCAGAGCTTGCCGTCTTTAAAGAAACTGCTTTGGGGAAGTTGATTTAAGCCAATAATCTTTGTTTGTCCCAAAACTTTAAAATCAGAATCATAGGCAAAAAGGAAGATTTCATACCGTGGCACCTGATCTTGTTGATCAGGATTAATAAATGTCTTCTTTCCTAATCGAAAGTACATTTGCCGGGAATCGTCCCACATGAAATCCATATAATTCAAGTGCTCATTAATTTTCCGCTTGGACTCCAAAAATTCGGCTAAATCTGTGGGGAGATTGTTAACCTTAAAATCCATGTAAGTGGGAAAATTGGGGTGGGTTACTTCAACAAACTCAAACTCGTCCGTATCAATATCCAATCTGTAAAATCCGCTCATTGAACCGGAAGAGATCAACAATTGCCTATTCTCCATCTTCATATACCACATGACAGCCAGAAAATCAATCATGGACTCACTCATATAGGTGGGTCTGTACTCGAGAACGGAATTCAAGTTTGGCATGGATTCCATTCTCAAGGATTTGGTGGATGGATCGATAATGAGCAGTTCAAACTGCCCAGATCTATCGGTAGAGGGAACCGTGAAAACACGATTTTTCTCAAAATCGACCAAAGCTGTCCAGTAGAGGTTTCTGTAATTAGTCACCAATTCTGGATCGATTCCATCAGGGGAGATTCTAAGGTCTTCAATCAAGTGGCCATCACTTGAAAATTTGCCAGTTGCACTACCCGCATTTAGGAATAATCTCCTTTGCGGTCCAACCTGAATCTGCATTGCATAATCCCCAATTCCATTAGGGCCTTCCTTTTCAAAATCAGTTTTTCGAACGAGTGAAACTTGGTTTAAATCTACCTCCAAGAGTTTATGTTGGGGTATCTCAAACATGAATAAGGTACTTTTATCCTCTGTTAAGGCTAAAGGGCCCATACCCCAAGGAAGGGCAATCATTTCTTTCCCCGCATCGACCACCACCGTATCCACCGAAAAAGTCAAATTTTCCAAGACATTGCCCGATCCGGCTTGTTCAGATGAATTTCCTCCGCAAGAAAAAATCAACGGAGCTAAAAGAATTAGAATCAGCTTCTTCATAGAAAATAAGTGTACTACGAAGGAAGTTAAATAAAACTAAGAAAAAAGTATATCTATATTTTTTTACACTTTTTAACTGTTTACGGACCTGATAATCAGATCAAACACACTTATCGGCTGGATTTTTTCAGATTGAAGAAGTGTACTATCCTGAGTAATAAAAACAGGTTTATCCAGGTCAGATTCGCTGATCCGACCATGTGCACCTTTCACCAGTGTAGCATCCAAAGGAATCACATCCATCAAATAGCGGAAACCAAGCTTTTTCTTCAGCACTTTTGAGCCGACAGTCACCATCGGAAACTTGATTTTCGGATCCAAAAACATTTCCACAGGATCATATCCGGGCTTTCGGTGAATATCCACACAGCGGGCATAGTCCGGGGCCTTGGCATCGTCTAGCCAGAAATAATAAGTAAACCAGGAATTTTTATCTGCAACTACCACCAGGTCTCCTGCGCGCTCATGATCGAGATGGTAGTTCTTTTTTCCTTCCTCATCCAGCACCAATTCAATTCCCGGAGTTTTCTCCAGTAAAGATTTGACTTTGGCCACATGGGATTTATCATTGACATAGACATGGGCCAATTGATGATCCACCACGGCAAAAGCCTTGGAAGTTCCGGCGTCCAGCGTCTCCAAGCCGAGTTCGTCTTTCACCTGAATCATCCCGGCTTTTCTCAGCATTCGGTTGATATGGATCGGATGATTGACCGAAGTGATCGCATATTCTGAAACTAGAATCACTTGTGTTCCCTGCTTTTCGAAGTAGCCAATCAAATCCTCACAGAGGGTATCGATCGCCTTCAACTCAACTCCA
Organism: Algoriphagus sp.; assembly: GCA_029945945.1. GTDB lineage: Bacteria > Bacteroidota > Bacteroidia > Cytophagales > Cyclobacteriaceae > Algoriphagus. Next base: position 35,062 of record JAQSDM010000014.1, read on the forward strand.
ATCTTATCAAAATCAATCCCAAACTTCTGAAGCGCATAGTCCAAATGAGGCAAATAGATCAGATTGAGCGTGGGATTGTACCATTCGTCCACTTTTTTGGAAGCCTCGGCGATCCACTTGCTGGATTCGATATTTGCGTTTGGCCCCCAGAAGGAAAAAAGTGGAAACTGCCCCAGCTCCTTTTGCAGTCGATCTCTCAACTCCATCGGCTGAGTATGGATATCGGGAAGCTTGCGTCCATCGGACGGATAAAGCGGTCTTGGTGTCACCGCGTAATCTGCGCTTGAGTACATATTGTACCACCAGAACATATTCGCAACGGTGAACTCAGAGTTTTCGGCTTTGAGTACATCCCAGACTTTTGGAGATTGAACCAAGTGATTGGATTGCCTCCAGAATTTGATCTCGCATTCGTCTTTGAAGTACCAGCCGTTTCCTACGATTCCATTTTCAGAAGGCCACTTCCCGGTCAGATAAACGGATTGCGCCGAGCAAGTCACAGCCGGCAAGACGGGTTCCACGACTGCACGCTTTCCTTTCTCAATCCATTTTTTCAGAAAGGGAGTATGCTCACCGATCACCCGGGGAGAAAGTGCAACTACATTCAGGACAACCGTCTTTTTCATTTTATTCTAAATTAGTAATCACCCAGCCTAGTTCGCGGGAAATTGATTCGCCCAAACTCAGCTTAGTGTCTTCCGGTAAAACCTCCCAGGTGTACGTTTCCACCTCAAGATGTTTTGTAATGGAAGGTTTCTCATTAATCTCCTTGAGGACGGTCACGATGTCGGCCTGAGTCGAGGAAAAAGTGCCGTAATTATCCAGAAACACCGGAACATGGAAATGGATTCTCCATTCGTCCTCTTGCGCTTCGGCAAGTTTCTCCAGCGCAACCGGCAAGTCCGGATACATATTTAATACCCCGTTACTATCCCTTCCCACGACCTGATGCAAATAAGTGGATTCTGCAAAAGGCTGAAGACTGCGTCGAAGAGTGGCTCTTTTTGTAGCCTCAATTGGGATAAAGAGTTTCAATGCAGCACTGATCTGGATCTTGCCAACCTGGATTCCATGAGCTTTGAATTTGGCAAAAGTCTCAGAAGGCTTTTCATAGACAATCGCAAAATGACAGACATCGTAGCAAACCTGAATATGATTTTTGATTGCTGCTTCTGCTTCCTCGACTGAGAGTCCAAGTTTTTCCTCCAGGAATTTCGTTCCTTTTGGAAGCAACCAATCGGTGTAAAGCAAGATCATTTCGTCGGAATTTTCCAAAATCCCATCCGGTTCCGGCTCAATATCTAAGTGAAGGTTTTTGCCGGTTTCATTCCTCAGGATCATTAATTCCAGCACCACTTCCAGCAAATGCTGCGTAGCAATTTCCATTGCAGAATTGAGTTCCTCCTTGGTGGAGAACCAATGTCTATAGGAAATCGGGGATGTAGAAATCCCACCTTCCATGTTCTCAGGCAGGATTTGGGATAAAATCCGAAAAGAGCGAATGGTATAATCCCTCCGCTCTACGGTTGTCCAATCCGGAAAATGAACCTTCTCCTTAACTATATGTCTATGAAAATCTCCGTATGGAAAACAATTCATTGTAAATACATACGCGTTTTCTTTGGCGAGCCAGGTTTGAAATTTTGCCAGTTTTTCCGGCCTTTCCAGAACCAGACTCGCTTCATGCGAAAGCCTCAATCCGATGCCAAACGGCCCTATATGGTTCAGCCGCTTCCTCACCTCAGGAATGTAAATTTTAAGGTTTTGAAAAGTTGCATCCCAGCTTTCTCCCGGGTGAATATTGCTGCAATAGCTGAGGTGAAAACCTTTAATTTCCATTCCTAGATACTTTTTGGTTAAAAATCAGGTACTGATTAGGGATTCTTTTTGCTGAAAATTCTTCAGCATTTCTACGGCTTTATAGACAAGTTCATGATCCATTTCATGCACTTCGATTCCTTTTCCGAGTTTTTCCAAAAGCATAATTGTCAATTGTCCGCCCAGGTGTTCCTGAAATTCCTTCAGGCCTTTTACCAAACTTTCTCCTGCGAGTTCCGGAGCAAAAAGATCAAATCCCAGCGTCTTGATCAAACCAATTATTCTCATCAAATCTGATTCAGAGATTCTTCCCTGCAAGAAAGAATAAGTCGAGTCCAGCGCAATTCCGATTGCGACCGCTTCTCCGTGACGGATTCTATAATGACTTAAATGCTCCAATTTATGTGCTGCCCAATGTCCGAAATCCAGCGGTCGGGAAGAGCCAAACTCAAAGGGGTCCTTGCCTGCGATATGGTCCAAGTGCATTTGTGCACATCGGATTATCTGAGTTTTCATGGGTTCCATCTCACGATTTGCCATTGCCACTGCGTGCTTCTCCATCCAGGTGAAAAAGCTCAAATCTTTGATCAAAGCTACTTTGATCGCTTCAGCTATTCCGGATCTCCAATCCCGATCGTCCAGAGTTTTGAGGAAATTAAAATCATTCAAGACCGCATACGGCGGAGTGAATGTTCCCAGGAAATTCTTCTTTCCGAAGGAATTGATGCTGTTTTTTACTCCGACTGCCGAATCGTTTTGGGATAAAACGGTGGTCGGGATTCTTATCAAGCGGATGCCTCTATGCGAGATTGCGGCAGCAAAACCTACCATATCCAGCACGGCTCCGCCACCGATCGCTGCGATGTATGAATGCCTGTCGATGCCAAACAAATTCGTAGCCTCCACGATTTGCTGATAGATGGAAAGGTCATTTTTGCAGGTTTCTCCTCCCGGCACCACCAAAGGAAGCGCACAGAGTGAAAAAGCTTCTGAATGAGCGGTTGCATACGCTTCTATGTCTGCAATCAGATTTGGATGAGTATCAGCTACGCCGCTATCGATCACAAAAAATATTTTTGGCTTTCGATCCTTTGCCAGCAAATCTACCAACAGCGTGTTTTTTGGATCAAAAATCCCTTCGGAAAAACAAACCTGGTAACGATAGGGAACCGCAAATGTCTGTTCGATGATAGTATTCATACTCAATTGATCAATTATTTCGGGTAAAGAAAACTGTTAAATAGACAAAAACAGCGGAGTAATAGTTTATTTCAGGCTTAGGTTACGGCAAATTTTTTCGCCAGCCAAAGAGAAATAGGAAGAAGTAACAAAACGATGATACCAATGGGCCAGCCTGAAAATGCGGAGGCAATGGAAGCATTCACAATAATCAATGAAATTACGGCAGCTTTCACTGACTTCCCGATCAGTTTTGGCTCCTGGAATTTAATAGCTTTCAGCAAAGGAGGGAAAATCATGTAGCTCAATAGTCCCAAAAAAGGAATCACTTGCCAGAATGCCGGGCTTTTGATATACGCCAAACCCAAAACCGCAAAGATAATCAAAACATACATTCCAAAACCTCCGAAAAGCGCTTTCTTGTTTTTCCCGTGAACTTCCCCCCGGCTGATCATGGTGATCGCCGCGACATAAACTAATGGAATCAGGCCAATCAAAGCGTATTGTTCCAAAAGTACCGGAGATACACTTATTCCCAAAAGCAAGTTTCCGGATCTACAAAGGCCCATGTTGATAGGTCCGAGGAAGAACTGATGCTTTCCCCAATAATCGTAAAGCACAGCTAAACCCGCGACAGCCAATGCGATTCCTGCACTGATCCAACTCACTTGCGCAGCTGCAAGAACTCCCATCACCAAAAGCAAAAATGCCATCCAGGCAGCGCTGCTTCGACTTGCTCTTCCGCTTGGAATTGGTCTTTCCGGTCTTTCGACAGCATCGAGCTCAGCATCAAACACATCATTGAATGCAACTCCTCCGGCATACAATCCGATGGTACTCAAGGATAGCCAGACGAGATTGGTCCAAAATGTCCCGCCCCCCAAAGCAACATCCAAAAACATATCATCCCAAGCGCCTGCAATGGCAAAACCCGCCCAGATATCTGCTATCGCGGTGATAACATTAGCAGGGCGGGTAAGCTGAAGATGTGCAAACAATCGGGAAGAACCCATCAATTAATTTTCAATAGTGTCATGATCTCCTTCAACACGCGGGGTCTGACCTCCACGAAGTACTGAGTTTCCACTCAATTTTCGGGTTTGATCCACTGGCTTCGCGTTTAACCAATCCTGTTCGTCCATTTGTCCGCTTTGACTAAAGGCAGTCAGGGCATTTTGGTAAGTTACCAATCTGATATGCTCTTCGGGGATACCCATTTTGCGCATCACGGCAGCAGTTTTTGGCACAGCCAAAGGATCAGAAATCCCCCAATCAGCCGCGGAATTGACTATAATTCGCTCAGGACCGTATTGCTTCACAATATCAACCATTCGATCACTTCCCATTTTGGTATGTGGATAAATGGTAAATCCTGCCCAATATCCTCTGTCCAAAACTTCTTTTACTGTCTCTTCATTGTTATGATCGACAATGACCATTTTGGGATCCAGTCCATGCTCTTCACTCACATCCATACTTCGGGTTGTTCCTTTCTTTTTATCCCGATGCGGAGTGTGGATAAGTACCGGCAGATTTACCTCTTTGGCCAGTTCCAATTGCAGCCTGTAAAATCGATCTTCTGCCTCAGTCTGATCGTCATAACCGATTTCACCGATTGCAACGACTCCTTCTTTGCCCACATAAAGAGGCAATAATTCCATCACTTGCTCCGCCAAAGCCACATTATTGGCTTCTTTTGAATTCAGGCCCATCGTACAATAATGAATAATTCCGAACTGACTTGCCCGGAACCTCTCCCATCCCACCAGGGTGCTGAAATAATCTTTGAAACTTCCGACTTCTGTCCTTGGCTGACCCAACCAAAAAGCCGGCTCAATCACCGCAACAATCCCTGCTTTGCGCATGGCTTCGTAGTCATCTGTAGTCCGCGATACGACGTGAATATGTGGATCTATGTACATTTCCATGTTTATGAAATTAAGATTTTAAAGATATGAGTTAGGAGGGTCCGAATCAGACTCTGGATTGAAATTCAATTCCGATTTTTTCCCAGGAAATAGCTCCGGATTCAATTTCCTTTTTGATTTCCGGATAAGTATTGGCCAGATCTTTCGCAGGAGCAAAATCACTTTCGGTGCAAGCCAAAACTGCCGCCTTGATTTGAAGCAAATCTTCCGAGCTAATGGCCTTTTTCAAATCATCAAGAAATTTCTCATTGAGAAAAGGAACAACCAATCGCCAAATTTCTGCCATCACAGGTCTTCCGGCTGCCCAGCGCTCATGCGCAAAATCAGATGCAATATTGGCCAAAGGCAGATTTCTTCGTTCCTCCAGTTTTTGAATCCTATACAGCGGTCTTTGCATAAAAACTGCCTTCAATACCATCTGATTCCAGTTGGCCTCCGGGAAATAGCTTGAAGGAAAGGGATTATTCAACGCAATCGCATCGAAGATTACGGTCATATTGGTCCTGCAACCATCGATCGCCCGGGGGAGCAATTCTTCCGAAAATGGCATAATTGGCAGGGCAGAGTAAAGCGCCTGCTGCTCATGCATGTCTCCTGTCTCAAAAAGCTGATTGATGGCCTTAAACCAAGATGTTTTTTCCTGCGGAAAATGGAGCAAAAGAATAGTCCTTGCAGTCTGTAGTAAGTCCCAATGCGACGGATCAAAACCTGCAACAAGTTTTGAAGCTTTTTGCTTTTGATCCTCAGAAAGACCAATCGGAAGTTTTTTGAAATATCGTGAGGCTTGGCTGAATGCAAGGAAAAACTTGGTTGGCGAACCCTCCGTATGAATTTTTTCTGCCTGAAGATTCAACCAATCCAACGAGGTTTTTTCAGATGAATTTTCGAGGATTTGGTATAGGAATGTGGTAAGGTCTTTCTGGGTTTCCATTGGGTTGCTATTTCCGGGTAATCGGCAAGGATTTGGATATGTTAAAGTACGGCGAAATCTGATTGATTTTCCAGAGAGCCCCTAGCCATTCATCCAAAAAAGGCGATTTCCTGACAAAAATCAGTGCTGTGGTGTCCTGTCTGAAATGAAAACTAAGTTCCGGGAATAAATATCTGGCCAAGACTTCCAATCCCGTCAAAGATGATCGATTTAAGGACCAGAGGTTTTTACTTTTGATTCCTGAAGACTACGGACATACAAAAAAAATCCCGACGGGACAGATGATTTAATCGAATCATGAAATTCAGAGACTACAAAATAAAAAACCCTGATTTACATTTACCAAATCCTAAAATTCTCTTCTATGAAATCCGAGAAAGAAAAAATGCTCTCAGGTGAAGCCTATGATTCCAGAGATCCTGAGTTATTGGAACTCTATCACAATGCCAGAGCATTGATTCTCGCTTACAATCAATCGGATTCAAGAAACAGGGATGAAAGAAACTGGATTTTAGGGCAAATGCTTGGCAAGGTAAGTACTGGTGTATGGATTGAATCTCCCTTTTTTTGCGATTACGGAGTAAATATTGAAATCGGTGAAAACACCTTCGTAAATACCAATTGCATGTTTCTGGATAATAACCTGATCAAAATTGGGAAAAATGGTCTCATCGCACCCTACGTACAAATTTATACCACTTCACATCCGCTCAAAGCTTCAGACCGGATTTACCAAGAAGGAGAAAGGACCGGATATCGCTCCTCCACAAAACCTGTGATCATAGGAGATAATGTTTGGATCGGAGGAAATTCGGTGATCTTCCCGGGGGTTACAATTGGAAATAACGTCACTATCGGAGCAGGCTCAGTGGTTACCAAAGACATTCCGGATGATGTTCTGGCTTTTGGAAATCCTTGCCAGGAGGTAAAAAAACTTTAACCAATCCTGAATCTTCATTTGAGGCCTTCTCAATAATCCACCAACGGCGCGGAAATCTTACAGCCTTGCCCTATTTTCAAATCCTAAACCAAACTTCCATGAAAAAACACTACATCTTAGGACTTGGCTTGATGCTCCTGCTAGGCACCAAAGTCCAGGCCCAAAACGAGGTCATTGACAAAATCATCAAAGAAGCCAACGAAAACTCCCAGCTGAAGAAGCTCGGCCATGAACTCATGGACGGAATCGGACCAAGACTTGTAGGCTCACCTCAAATGCTCGAAGCCCACGACTGGGCAGTTGAACAGTACAAAACCTGGGGAATCGATGCCCGCAACGAAAAATGGGGCGAATGGAGAGGATGGGAAAGAGGAATCACTCATATCGACATGGTCGCTCCCTGGACCAGATCACTTGCCGGCACCCAACTTGCCTGGAGTCCTGCTTCCCCTCAGGGAGGAGCAAAAGGCGAAGTGATAATTCTTCCTGATTTAGCTGATTCAATCGCTTTCCAGAAATGGCTCCCTTCCGTCAAAGGCAAATACGTGATGATTTCTGCCCCTCAGATGACAGGACGACCAGACTACAATTGGGAAAAATGGGCGACTGAAGAATCTTTCGAAAAAATGAAAGAAGAGCGGACCAAATTCGAAGAAGCCTGGGCTGCAAGGCTGCAGAAAACCGGCAAAGGCAGAAGGGACCTTCCTTTAGCGTTGGAAAATGCCGGAGCTCTGGGAATCATTACTTCTTACTGGTCCAAAGCATTTGGTGCAAATAAAATCTTCTCCGCTTCCACTAAAAAAGTCCCTACGGTGGATTTGTCATTGGAGGATTACGGGATGCTTTTTCGTCTTGCAGAAAGCGGCAAAAAGCCCGAGATCAACCTGAATGCTCAATCCAAAGAAAATGGTGCTGTCCCTACTTTCAACACAATAGCCGAAATCAAAGGAACCGAGAAGCCTGACGAATACGTGCTGCTTTCCGCTCATTTTGACTCCTGGGATGGTGGAACCGGCGCTACAGATAACGGAACCGGCACAATCATGATGATGGAAGTGATGAGGATTTTAAAGGAAGTGTATCCTAATCCGAAGCGCACCATTCTGGTAGGCCATTGGGGTTCGGAAGAGCAGGGACTCAACGGTTCAAGAGCTTTTGTAGAAGATCATCCTGAAATGATGAATAAAATCCAAGCCCTGTTTAATCAGGATAATGGGACAGGTCGAGTGGCCAATCTTTCCGGTCAGGGCTTTGTAAATTCTTATGACTACTTGGGCAAATGGATTTCAAAAGTTCCAAGAGAAATTACCAGGGATATCGAATACACCTTTCCGGGCAATCCAGGCACCGGAGGTTCTGATTTTGCCTCCTTCCTGGCAGGCGGGGTGCCCGCGTTTAGTTTAAGTTCTCTAAGCTGGGATTATAGTACTTACACCTGGCATACAAATACAGATACCTATGATAAGATCATTTTCGACGATGTCCAAAACAATGTGATTTTGGCAGCGATCATGGTTTACATGGCCTGTGAAGAGCCGGAAATGGTCTCCAAAGTGAAACGAATTCCGATTAATGCACGAACCGGTGAACCAACCGAATGGCCAACTCAACGCTCTCCAACCAGAAAAGGAGGAATGGATTAACTCACAAGAGCCGGTTTTAAAGCCGGCTTTTTTTTTTGGGGTTTCCGGCAGGATAGGAACCATTGATTTTTTAACTCAAAACTAGCCAGTACTTCTGCAAATCCTGCTACATTATAACAGGCGGTCTGTAGAAAAAATCACGCCTTCGTCGGACAAGATTTTTGATGATTTAGAGGAGATTAAGATTGACTTTAAAAGTATTGCCCCAGGACTAAATTCCATAAAACAGAAGCATTTAAAAGCTCATCTTTCTAAACAAAAAAGATATTAAACAGAAATGAAAAAAATAATTTTAGTAGCCGGAGCAACAGGTGATTTAGGGCTAAGAATAGTAAAGTCTTTAGTAAATCTGAATGCTGAAATACGGGCGGTTGTTCGCCCAACTAGTGATACTGATAAAATAAATACACTTGAAAAATTGGGCGTTAAGGTTTATAAGGTGGATAAGTGGAATTTAGAAGAATTAAAAACCCCTTGCCTCGGTGTTTCATGCGTAGTTTCTGCTTTAGCTGGTTTGCGAGAAGTGGTTATTGATGCCCAAAAAATTTTGTTAGATGCTGCCATTGCCGCAGGCGTTTCTCGATTCATTCCATCAGACTATTCTTTAGATTTTACTAAGTTTTCATCTGGCGAAAATCGAAATCTCGATTTAAGACGTGAATTCCATGAATACCTTGATAAAACTTCAATTGCAGCGACTTCAATTTTTAACGGTGCTTTTTCAGAATTGCTGACAAATGAAATGCCTATGATACTTTTCAAACAAAAAATGATTCTGTACTGGGGAAATGCTGATCACAAAATGGGATTCACCACGAAGGATAATACAGCCGATTACACTGCTAAAGTAGCACTTGACACATCTACTCCCCGATATCTCAGAATTGCTGGCGACCTGATAAGTCCTCGGGAAGTAAAAGTAATAGCTAGTGAGGTAACAGGACAGAAGTTTCGCTTATTCAGACCTGGCGGACAAAGCCTTCTTGGAGTAATTATTAAAATTGCCAGAAAATTGGCACCTGCCGAAAAAGAACTTTATCCGGCTTGGCAGGGAATGCAATACATGCACAACATGATAGATGTTCGGTCAAAGATTGATAAACTTAATAATGATCGTTATCCTGAAATACAATGGACAACTGTAAAGGATGTTTTATCAAAATATCAACATACTATCAGTAACTAAATAATTCGAAAGTAGATCATTTATATTGGAGGACATCGGCTACTGGTAAAAAATAGAATATCGTGCAGCTTGTAAAGATTGCACGACTTGATTGGCTCAATGATTTTAATAGCCATCGCGCACATTGCTTGTCAGACTCAGGTAGAGACACAAATCCTCTGCTTTTTCAGAATAAACACCTTCATTTGAGAATTGGATTGAACGGTAAAAATTACAACTGTAAAAATTATGCTTAACTCAAAAGCAGCCATCGCTGATGGAAAAGGAAATTACTCAATTCAACTCCTGGAGATTGATGATCCACAGGGAGATGAAGTACTGGTACAAATAAAAGCAGCGGGGATTTGTCATACGGATTGGGATTCCCAATCGTGGGGCAAACCATTAATCATGGGACATGAAGGAGCTGGAATAGTCAAGAAAGTTGGCCCTGATGTTTCTACTTTAAAAGAAGGTGATGCCGTTATTCTCAACTGGGCCGTTCCATGTTATCACTGTTTTCAATGCCAGGAAGGAAATCAGCATTTATGTGAAGTCAACTCAGCCGTGGTAGCCGGCAATAAAGTGAGTGGCGGTCATGCGCGCCTGGAAGCAAGCAGATTAAACAGTATTCCACTGGAACGGGCCTTTAGTCTTGGCACCATGTCAGAATTTGCATTGGTGCGCGAATCGGCTTGTGTGAAAATAGTGGTAGATATACCATTTACCTCTGCAGCGATTATTAGCTGCGGAGTCATGACGGGGTATGGTTCAGTGGTGAATGTTGCGAAAGTAAAAGCCGGGTCATCTGTAGTTGTATTGGGTACGGGTGGTGTTGGACTGAATGTGATTCAGGGAGCCAGAATTTCCGGAGCTGCAAAAATTATTGCAATTGATATCAACGATACCCGACTTGAAATGGCAAAGCAATATGGAGCTACCCATACGATCCTGGCATCCAAAGATGATGACGGTTTATTGGAAGCAGCAAAGCAAGTGAAGATTCTTACCGAACGAGGTGCTGACTATTCGTTTGAGTGTACGGCTATTCCCTCTTTGGGAGCTGCACCACTTGCCATGATCAGAAATGGAGGAACAGCCGTGCAGGTAAGTGGTATTGAAGAGGAAATCAAAATAGATATGCGCCTTTTTGAGTGGGATAAAGTTTATATCAATCCGCTATATGGAAAGACAAGACCACAAATTGATTTCAAAATCTTACAAGAGCTTTATGCCAACGGCCAACTGATGCTCGACACTATGGTCACACAAACCTATCCACTCGATCAACTTCAAAAGGCTTTTTCTGATATGCACAAAGGAATTAATGCTAAAGGAGTTATTATCTTTTAATTGAAATACTATGTCAAAATTTTTCACTACAGAGATTTCCCTTCCAGAAAATGAATTTGAACATCTCCGCTTTATTACGGTAAAAAGTAAGGCTTTGCAAAGAAGAGCTGATATCACGGTTTATATTCCGCCACTATCTCAAACCATTGATGCGCTCGATGTGGTCATTCTCCTCCATGGCGTATACGGTTCGCATTGGGTTTGGGCGATGAAGGCAGGAGTTCATAAAACTGCTGATCGGTTGATTCAACAGGGTAAGATGAGGCCAATGGTTCTAGTCATGCCCTCGGATGGATTGCATGGTGATGGCAGTGGCTACCTGACTCACAAAACTGAAGATTTTGAAAAGTGGATTGTTGAAGATGTAATTGCAGTGGTGCGAGAGCAAATTGCCGAGGTAAAAATTAGCTCTGACTTTTTCATTACGGGTCTATCCATGGGAGGATATGGTGCCTTGCGATTAGGAGCAAAGTACCCTGATATTTTTCGTTCATTCTCAGGTCTTTCATCCATCACTGAATTTTCACAGATGAAAATCTTCTTGGAAGATGGTGAATATGATAAACTCAGCAGTTTAGTTTCCGAGCAGGAAAATGTTTTGGATTGTATCCTGGCCAACAAAGCGAATCTGCCTGATTTTTACTTTGACTGCGGATCAGAAGATATTTTGGTTAAATTCAATAGGAAGCTTCATCAAGGCCTAAAGGAAAATAACGTTCGTCATACCTATAAGGAAAATTCAGGAGCCCACCAGTGGGATTATTGGAGGACTTGTATCGAGGATTCACTTTTGTTCTTTAACGGATTTAAATCTAACGGTTGATACCTGGTAAATGCTCCACTAAATTTCCTCTTGTGTCTTTTATTTTGGGACAATTTTGAAACCAAAGCTTTTGAAAGATTTGCTATTTGAAACGGACAAGCCAAGTGAAACATTCATAAAAAAGGCACTTAGAATATAGGATTTACAGCTGAATTCTTTGATGACTGTGAGTTGTAATCAGATCAAATTATTTTGTCTTCTAAAGACTGTGGGTAGGTTAAAAATTTCCCTTTTTTGAATAAAAAACACCAGTAAAAGTGGTGTTCCTGTGGTTAAACCAAGGGTTGTCCTGCTATCAAATTTTGCTTTTGGCTGAAATTGAAGTGAGTCTAAATCTCCCCATTGATAATCAAAAATCGTTATCTTCTACTTTAAAACATACTTATTAATACCACGATAGACATTGTTCAAACAAAAAAAATTATCAAATGGAACAAACAAGGCGAGACTTACTCAAAACAATTACTGCGTTGACAGGTGGTTTAATGATTCCATTTGATGGACAAAGTCAAATAGGCGAACAAGATAAATTACCAATGATTAATGGCGAACCTATTGATCTGTCTGAAATCATCAATTTGTTTGATTTTGAGAAAATGGCCGAAGGGAAAATGACCAAAATGGCCTACGAATATGTCGCAAGTGGTGCGGCCGATGAATTTACCGTACGTTGGAACAGGCAGGCATTAGATGCCATAAAATTAAATCCGAATGTGCTCAATGATATCAGCAAGTTGGATACATCTGTTACCCTTTTTGGTCACAAACTGTCTTATCCCATTTTGGTCGCCCCAACAGCCTTTCATAAAATCATGCATCCCGAAGGCGAACTGGCAACTGCCAGAGGTGCAGGTAAAGCGGAGGCGATTTATGTGGTTAGCTCATTTACCACTACACCTTTGGAAGAAATCAAAAAAGTGGCAACCGAACCGTTTTGGTTTCAATTGTATGTAAGAGACGACAAAGAATTTACCAAAAACCTTGTTCAAAAAGCAGAGTCCCTGGGTTGTCGGGCTCTATGTATTACGGTTGATACACCTGTTGGCGGAGCCCGAAATCGTCAGGCAAGAGTAAGTTTCAAATTACCGGAAGGTATCAATGCACCTTATGCTAATGGGGAAATGATACAGAAAATGCCACTAACCTGGAAAGAAATGGAATGGTTGATTTCATTTGCAAAAGTACCTGTTTTGTTAAAAGGGATTCTACATCCCGATGATGCAGAAAAAGCAATTGAAATCGGTGCATCCGGCATAATAGTTTCCAATCACAGTGGCAGAAATTTAGATACTGTTCCGGCCACAATTGAAGTATTACCTCGAATTGTAGAAAGAGTAAACAAGAGAATTCCCATTCTAATGGATGGTGGAATACGACGAGGTACGGATGTTTTAAAAGCGATTGCCTTGGGGGCAAATGCCGTGTTGGTTGGAAAGCCAATCTGTTTTGGCCTGGCTTCGGGTGGAGCAGAAGGTGTTACCAAAACCTTGGAAATTTTAAGAGCCGAATTTGAAATGGCAATGGCATTGACCGGGAGAGCCACCATTGCAAGTATTGACCAATCCTTGATTTGGAAATAATATGGTCAGGGACAATCGGTCAAATCCACGGTAGCCAACTACAGTATTACCAAAATTTTGGGCTGACGAGTCCCAAAATATCTGTAATATTTGTCCGCCAGTGGCGCTTATTCCGCACTTCTATTCTTCACAGAGGTATGTGTCCCCTCAGAACTCATAAATTTAAAAATCAGTAAAAATTCCATCATCACCACCCCTGTTTTTGTCGACACAATTTTTATCTATTGACCGTAAGGGGGCAAAAAACCAAAATGATTATCCGTCATTTTTCCAAGGGTTATCTGCGATGGTAATCGGGACCCTGACTAAAAACCCAATTTCCCGATGGGATTCTTCTCTGCAAGAGATCGTACCCTCGAAAGACCGAGCGTCAACAAAATTTCCAAAGGAAATCCCAGCTGTCGGGGTTAGCGCGGGGCCAGGCTGTGGAGTGGTGTTGGTAGCAAATTGGGTCGGATTGGAATGGTTTCAAGGGTATCCAATTTTTCCGAAGAGAATACTCAGTAATTCAATCCGGATTTTAACCTCGATTATGCTCCTAATCCATTGGAACAGGGACAGATTTGAATTAAATTAAAGTACTCATCGCTCAGAAATGATATAATACCTGAACCACCATTTACTTTTTTCTAACATAAAATTGATATGACGCTAGAGGATTTAGGATATAACGAAAAAATTGAAAAGTCCAGAATTGAACAAGACTTGGACAATTTCGAAATAGGAAGAGTTATTTCGGAACATCGTGAGCGGTATGTTGTCAAAACTATAAAAGGAGAGTTTCAGGCGGAGATTACCGGAAATATGCGCTTCGCGGCAAAAAATCGGGAAGATTTCCCTGCAGTGGGAGATTGGGTTGCACTGACTACTTATGATTTTGACACTGCATTAATTCACCATATTCTACCGAGATCCTCAATTATTAAACGTCAGGCAGTTGGTCAATTTGGAGAGGTTCAAATCATTGCAACCAATATTGATTATGCTTTTTTAGTACAAGCTGCCGATCGGGATTTTAACATCAACAGACTTGAAAGGTATTTGACTATATGTAATTCTTCGAATGTAAAGCCTATAATCGTCCTTACTAAAACAGATCTTATAGATGATCTTCGGATATATGAAATTTTGGAAAGTATAAAAGCAAGGATTAAAAATGTTCCGGTCATACCCATAAGCAATGAGACAAAGGATGGATACGAGGTAATAAATACAATTATTGAACGAGGAAAAACTTACTGCATGCTTGGATCTTCTGGTGTTGGAAAATCTTCGCTATTGAATAATCTTTCTGGTAAATCCTTAATGAAAACTGATATCATAAGCCAAAGTACCAACAAAGGAAAACATGTTACGAGTCACAGAGAATTAATTATCCTTGAAAATGGCGGAATCTTAATTGATAATCCAGGAATGAGGGAAGTTGGAATTGCAGACACCACAAGAGGTTTGGAAACTACTTTTGACAGGATCTTCAGACTTTCAAAAAATTGCAAATTCAAAGATTGTACTCACACCATTGAGGTGGGATGTAAAGTAATTGAAGCTGTTGAAAAAGAAGAAATAGACAAAGCTTCCTATGAAAATTACCTGAAAATGGAGAGAGAGAAAAAGCATTTTGAATCAACACTCGCTGAAAAACGAAAAAAGGACAAAGACTTTGGAAAGATGATTAAGAATTACAAAAAGGGCATCAACAAGAAAAACTGATATTCAAAATAATCTGGAAACGGTTCTATTGGACCCTGCTGGCTTGGACTCCCGCTTCAAACATCCCTTTTGCATCAATTCATTGTACTTCAAGTTCCGGTGAGCCTGCACTGATAAAAACCGGCCTTGGTGCGCTAAGAGAAATCATTTAGTGAGCAACTCTCAACCGTGGTCGAATCCTCAAAGATCGCTGAAAATAAACCAAGCTTAAATCCTATGGGTCCCCAGCCTCTTTTAAATTGAAAGTTGAAGTTGATTTGGTTGCTTTTAACTAATTCCCGAGCCATTGATTTTTTTTCTGAAACTTGGCCAATAGTTCATCAAATCCTACCTCATTAAAAAAGACCTTATGGAGGTAGTTTGGCATTCCTTAATCTCAGGACCGGTTTTTTCTTTATTCATGAAGAGGTTAAGAATGAATCGAAAAATTACCGCTTCCCTGCTGCTGAGTGAATTTCCGACGGGTAAGTGCAAAGGGATTAAACTCTTGCAGAATCAAGCATAATTTAATGACTGGTTTGTATTTGGCGTTTTTTTCTTAAACCAAAGTTTAGACTTACTTTCCCTAACCCAAGCAAAGCCATTTCAGGTTGCGGGCCATTGCAAATCCTTTTAGAATGACTACAACCACAACAGCGGAAAATAATTTCTCTTTTATTCAGTCTGGCGGAGAATTGGGGAAGCTCATCCGTGCTAAAGATTGGAGCAAAACGGCTTTAGGCAACCCCTCTTCCTGGCCTCCTTGTTTAGGAACTCTGGTGGGTATGATGCTTGAGAACCCCTTTGGAATGATGATTTGCTGGGGCAAAGAATACATCCAAATTTACAACGATGGTTACCGGCCCATTTTTGGTGCAATCAAACACCCCACCGCATTGGGCAATAGTTCAAGAGAAACGTTTGCGGAAATTTGGGAAACTATCGGGCCTCTATTTGACGAGGTGATGCAGGGTAACCCTGTTAGAATTACTGATTTTGAAACGACATTGAACAGGAATGGCTACCTGGAAACCTGCTATTTTGATTTTTCCTACAGTCCGATACGATTGGAAAACGGGGAAGTTGGAGGCCTGTTGATAACTGTATTAGAAACTACCAATAAAAAGAAAGCAGCAACAGAACTTCAGGAAAGTAAAGATAAATTGAAGTTTGCCATTGAGGCTGCTCAATTAGGCACCTGGGAGTTTAATCCACTCAGCAATAAATTTACAGCAAACGAACGATTGAAAGAGTGGTTTGGCCTGCTCCCCCAAAATGAAATTGAATTAAATCATGCCTTGAATGTAATAACTGAGGAAGACCGGGCCAGGGTTGTGACCTCTATCAAAAACTCGTTGGAGTATCATTCCGGAGGGATCTACCAGGAACAATACAGCATCATTCACCCCATTTCAAAAAAAGAAACGATTGTACGAGCAAAAGGCAGAGCCTGGTTCAATGATGAAAAAGTTGCCTATCGTTTTAATGGTATTTTGGAAGATGTAACAGAAGAAGTAATAGCACAGGGAAAAATAAAGGAGAGTGAGGTATTTAATAAAACAATTTTAGAAAGCAGCCCAGATTGTGTGAAAGTATTGGATCTGAATGGGGCAATTACTTTTATTAATCTGAATGGTGTTTGCATTTTAGAGGGTGAAAACAAAGAGTTTTTTCTAAACCGGGATTGGTTGACATTTTGGGGTGATGAAACCAAGCCTACGATAAAAAATGCGATCTCACAGGCATTGCAAGGGAGAAACAGCCATTTTCAAGCCAAAGCTGCCACTGTAAAAGGAACCCAAAAATGCTGGGATGTTATCGTTACACCAATAATCGATACAAAGGGAAATATTGTAAGTGTATTAGCCACATCAAGAGATGTTACAGAAATTCAAGAGTCCCAGGAACTGATTAAAGAGAATGAAATACGATTCAGAACCCTTGCTGATAATATGTCTCAGTTGGCATGGATGTCAAATGAAAATGGGAGCCGGTGTTGGTACAATCAACGCTGGTATGATTATACAGGAACCAGCATTGAAGATATGAGTATTGACGGGTGGAAGAAAGTTCATCACCCGGAAAGAGTAGATCAAATATTGCAAAAGATGCATAATTGCTGGGATTCGGGTGAAATTTGGGAAGACACGGTCAAGCTTAAAAGTAAACAAGGAGATTTTCGTTGGTTTTTGTCAAGAGCAGTACCCATTAAAGATGAAAATGGAAAAACAATTCGTTGGTTTGGCACAAACACAGATATCACCGAACAAAAAGAACTGATTGAAAAATTAAATACAAGCGTTGATAAGCTTCGGTTGTATGAAAAAGTAGTAGTCAATACAAACGATGCCGTTTTAATTACCGAGGCTGAGCCTATTGATTTTCCAGGCCCAAAAATTTTATATGTAAATAATGCATTGTGTTTGCAAACCGGGTATACGGAAGAGGAAGTTATTGGTCAAACTGCCTGGATGTTTCAGGGAACAGCTACCAATAGAAAAGAACTGGATAAAATACGAATAGCCCTACACAATAAAGTACCCGTAAAAGCAGAACTCATCAATTATAAAAAAAATGGGGAGGAGTTTATCGTACAAACTGAGATAATTCCTTTGCTGGATGAAGATGGAACACTTACTCATTTTGTGGCGGTTCAAAAAGATATCACGGACCAGGTGGTGGCCAATAAAAAAAATCAGGAAAGCGAATTACGTTTCCGCCAACTGTCAGACCAGGCCCCTATGTGGGTATGGATGGCTGATGAAAATGTAAATGTATTGTATGCCAATCCACAGGTATTGAATTTTATTGGAATTGAGGAGGTATCTCAATTTACAGGCAATGTTTGGGAGCAAGTGGTACATCCGGATGATATCCAAATGGTTTATAAATCCTTTGGCGAAGCCAGTTTATTTCAAAAAGAGATTTCTTTTGACTTAAGGGTTAAGAATGCAATTACAGGATTATATGAATGGTTTTTCATAAAAGCCGTGCCCCGGTTTGAAAACAGAAAATTTGCAGGTTTTATCGGAACGGCATTAAATATTCATGAGCAAAAGTCAACCGTATCTTTACTTGAATACCGCAAAGCATTGTTGGAAGCATTTCACGAATCCAGCAATGATGGCATATTGCTTGTCGATACAAAAGGAGCAATCATTTCCTATAACCATCGTTTTGTAGAGATTTGGAATATGCCGCAATACATTGTGGATACAAAGGATGATAAAGCTGCACTGGATTTTGCAATGACCCAATTGGAAAGTCCGGAAAAGTTTATTGAAAGGATCATTATGCTTTATAAGCATCCCGAACAAAACAGTAAAGATGAATTGACTTTTAAAGATGGAAAGATCATAGAAAGACATGGTTTTCCCGTCAAATCCCAAGACGGCAGCAATTATGCCTGGTCCTGGACTTTCAGAGATATTACTGACATAAAAAAAACCTCTGCAGCTTTGAAAGAAAGCGAAGAAACCTTCAGGAAGTTGTCAGAATTAATGCCGGAAAAAGTATCTAGAACCGATGGCGAAGGGAATGCGGTTTATTACAATCAAAGTTGGTTGGACTATACTGGTTTAAGCTTCGAAGAATTAAAAGATTGGGGTTGGGGAAAAGTAGTTCATCCGGATGAGAAGGATGAGTTGAATAAACAATGGACAAAGTCTTTATTAACCGGTCAGAACTTCGAAATGGAGTTCCGCATTTTAAATAGAAACGGCGAATACCGCTGGCATCTTTGCCGGTCTAACCCTTTGAAAGATGAAAACGGAAAAATAAATAATTGGCTGGCAGCTGTTACCGAAATACAAAAAATAAAAGAAGAAGAACAGCGTAAAGGAGAATTTATTAAAATGGTCAGCCATGAGCTAAAGACACCAGTTACTTCCATAAAGGGGTATGTGCAATTAC
>JAQSDM010000014.1:54032-108165 GCA_029945945.1 Algoriphagus sp.
AGGAAGTGAACATATCGGCAATACCGTTCAAACCAACATTGGAAAGGGTAGACAAGCAAATTTTAAGGCTTACAAGATTAATAACAGAAATGCTTGATTTGTCAAGATTGGAAGAAAGCAAACTGGACCTGAAAAAAGAAACCTTTGATTTGAATACTTTAGTCAATGAAACAATACAGGATTTACAACATACCAGTACCAGTCATACTATAAATCTATCTCAGAATTTTGGAGCCAATGTAAAGGGAGACAGAGACAGAATACAGCAGGTATTAATCAATTTTATTAACAATGCCATCAAATATTCACCCGATAAAAAACTTGTGGAAATTATGATCTCAGAAGCCGAAAATAATCAGGTAAAAATAAGTGTGAAAGATTTTGGTATTGGAATTAATAAAGTTGACCAGAGCAAAATTTATGAACGATTTTACCGTGTAAGTGGAAAGAATGAAAAGAATTTTTCAGGCTTCGGAATCGGTCTGTATATAGCAAAGGAAATTATTGAAAGGCATCAAGGGACTATAAGTGTAGAAAGTAAAATCGGACAAGGTTCTACTTTTAGTTTTAGTTTGCCGATTGAAAATTAACGTGACAAAGAATAATTACAAATATGAATAGAATTTTAGTGGTTGATGATGATCAGGAAATTGGATTTATGTTAAAGTTAATTCTGGAACATAAAGGTTTTTCTGTATCTCTTCTTGAACGGGCAGAAAATTTGGAAGAAATTATTTTACAAGATAATTTTAGTTTAATTATACTTGACATGCTTATTGCCGGAAAGAAAGGGACTGATGTTTGTACCATGTTAAAAAGTAATCCTAAAATTACTCATATACCAATATTGATGATTACAGCACTTCCTGACATTGAAAAAATATGTTTAGAGGCTGGGGCTGACAATTTTTTATCAAAGCCTTTCGAAATAACAGATTTGATTTCAAAAATCAATTCCTTAATAAAACCACCGAAATAAGGCAACATATAATAGGTTATACATATAAAATATGTAATCTATAAATACAAAAACCTGTGCTCATAGGCAGCAATAATTGCTATCACACCTCAACTATTCTAATGATTGAAATCAGAATTGATTATCAAATTAAATTCCTGGTAAACAAAATAAGGTATTGAGGTAATAATGAATAAATTGTAAGGCTGAAAAAAACATATCCAAAAAAGGGATACATCTTTTAGGATTAACTTGACGGATGAAAAAAACTTACTAAGGAAGATTAAATAAGAAACCCTCCGGGTAAAAGCCAATTTAGTGCTTCAAAATCCTCTTCCTCACCATGCCCAAAACGTTGGCTTTTTTTCAATAAAATTTATCTCAATTCCCAAAATACCTCTTCGCCCACTCAATAAAATACGGCCAATTGGGACCGACGGTATGTCCTCCTTCGTGCTGACGAAAGGCAATTTCTCCTGAATCAAGGTTGGTCGTGATGGGAGGAAATTCTTTGGTTGGAAGGCCCTTTTTTCCCAGCAACTCATATACAGGGCTTGCATGGACTCCTGCCACAAACATCCCTTTTGCATCGATCCAGTTTCCCTCCACTTCCGGAGAACCTACACTGATGAAAACCGGTCTTGGCGCACAAAGGGCAATCATTTCATGTGCATCCACCGGCAAATCATTTGGAGTCAAGGGTCCGGCATACTTGATGAAATTCGGCGTAAACCAATGATATTCTCCTGATGAGGCCAGATTTTCTACCTGTTCGCCAAAAACTCTCCTGTAGATCTTGGCTCCGCCGGCACCGGACGAACCAATCAACCCCATGGCAAATCTTGGTTCATCGGCCATCGCAACCAAAGCCGCTTTTCCATATCGGCTGAGTCCTTCTATCACAACTCGAGTGTTATCCACATTCGGGTCAGTTTCAAGATAATCCATTGCTCTGGACGCTCCCCAAGCCCATGCCCGAAGCGTTCCCCAATCATTCAATTTTCTCGGTTCGCCTTTGTTGACCAAACCGATGATTCCCGCACGGAGTCCGGCCCCATTATCTGCCTGAAAACTTGTGGGAATCAAAATCGCAAATCCCCACCCCTGAGCCAATAATTGCTCTTGCCAGGAAGGTCCGACTTGTGCGGGACGCTGGAAACCTGCCGGAAAATTCCATCCGAATTCTAAAACCAACGGAACAGGTTTGGCAGAAGTGGCAGGGGTGGTAACCGTGAGGTCTATCGCCACTTCAATTGCCGGAAATCCGGAATTATCCACCAATCCTTTCAGAGTTTTTACTTTAACTGGAAATTCACCGATCAGGCTGTCGCGCTCCTGCATGATCAGCCAGGTGACTCCGGGAATATTTTTGGGAAGGTGACCGTAGATTTCCTCGTCAAAAAGTCCGGTGATTTCCGCCTTTCTCTTTTCCCAATCCTGTGCATTTTTCACAGTGGTGCCATCTTCGAAAATAAGCGGATCAGGGAGACTTGTGTAGGGAGAAGCCTTGCTTTCGTCAGAATTTGCAGCATTTGGAGCCGTAGGATTTCCGGAAGGTCCTGGACGAAGCGATGTAATTCCCAATCGTGTCATCATCAATTGATGATCTTCGGAGCTGAGTCTGTTGATGCTGTCCCGGGCTTGCTGGGAGAGCTGCGCAAAAGAATTCAGAAATGTGATAGCACCAAAAAATAAGAACAAAATGGACTTCTTCATGGATTTCAGGTTAAAAGGATTTGGGTAATCAACAGAGTTTAAATTACATAGATCCCGCTATAAAACATGAAAAGCCCGGCTAATCCTTAATCATTCATTTTCCAAAGGTTCAGCGAATTGTGCTTCCCTTTCACCACAAACTTCGCCCAATTTCCGGGCACTTGATTTTTTTGGATTCGATATTCCCCGGATGAAACCTCCGCTTCACCCAGCAAGACATAAGAATCGGGCTGACCGGTTGTCTTAAATTTATTCTCTCCGCTCATCCGGATCTCCACTTTTCCCTGAGTCTCCATCGGCTTCCAGGTCAGGATGATTTCTGTTTCGGTTTCTAGCAAATCCGCCTGAGATAAAGAAATCGGACCGATCAGCGGCACTCCGTCCAACTCCAAACCCTGTTCCTGCGGAATGTCCAGATTCATGAATCGCGCGATCGTCGGCATGATATCCACCATCGCCGGCTCTTCCTTTTGGAAATAGGAATTCAGATTCCCTGCATTGGTTACCATCCAGATTTCGCGCTCCCGATCGGATTGACCACCGTGATCTTTGCCGTCTTCAAGCGTGCGACCATGATCCGTGGTGATGAATATCAACCAATCTTCTTTCAGTTTTTTCCTCCGGAAATCAATTGCTTCCCAGATCCTCCCTACTTGCTCATCTGCGATCTGCACCGCCCGATCCATCTCAGGACCATCTCCAAATCGATGCGCAATGTCATCGGTATATTCCAGGTAAACCCAGCTGAGATCCGGACCGGAGATTTTCAAATAATGTGCGGCTTCGAATGAAACCAGATTGTCAATGTTTAGAATGTATCGCTTGTCTTCATCGTGTGGATAAATCAAGGTGTCCAGTTCAAACCCATCGAAATGATAGTCGAGTTTCAGGTAACCGGTTTCTGCCAATCCTTCCCCAATCAGCTTGGTTCGATTGTCCAGCCAAGTTGAGAAAATCGCCGTTTTCGCTTCGGGTCTGGCTTCCTTCAAAAACCTGAAAATCGTCCAATACTTGTAACTCGGTTCCTCAATCCCATTTCCCCAGACATTATGCTTATTGGCCCAAGTTCCGGTGAGCAGACTATTATATCCCACCGCAGAGATGGTCGGAGTTTCGGAATAGCCTCCTTTTTTTCCTCCGGTGAAACCGCGGGAGTACCCGCCTTCAGCCGCAATCCTGTCCAGGTTTGGCGTATTCACCCGCTCCAGGACATCGGCAGGAATCCCATCCAAAATGATGAAAACAGCTTTTTTAGGATTGTTTTGGGCAAATGATCCCTGAAAAATCATGCAGGTCAAAGCGATGAAAATCAGGTGTTGAAATCGATTGAGCATGGAAGGGGTTTGAAGCCCCAACTTAGGCAGGATCAGGGTTTTTTCCGAAGAGAAAATTGCTCTTTTTCTAAGGAAACCAGTAAGACAACTTCACTCCCTAAAATCTCAATCCTTCAACCGCTCTATTTTTTGTATCTTTTTCCAATCAACCCCAACCATTATGAAAAAAGCATTACTTCCATTTTTATTGATTTTGCTTTGCATCCCTGCATTTGCTCAATCCATCTCTGATTACCTTTCTGCACCATTTCCTACAGGTTTGGTCGCTTCCCCGGATGGGAATTCCATCGCCTGGGTTTTCAATGACAAGGGTGAACGAAATGTCTTTTTCGCCAAAAGTCCGGACTACACCGCCAAAAAAATCACGGACTATCCCGGCGACAACGGAGTCGGAATTGCCCAGTTGACCTTTTCTCCGGACAGCAAAACTCTGCTTTTCGTCAGAGGAAATTCCAGAAATCCTGCAGGACAACCTGCAAATCCTGCTCAACTTCAGGAAAACACCGATTTTAAAATCCATTCGATAAATCTCGAAACAGGAAAAATCCAGTTGCTCGGGCCAGGTTCTTCTCCTGTTTTCCATCCGAACGGAGAAAAAATAGTTTACCTGATCGGAGGAACCGTTTACTCCAAAGATCTGAATGAGCCTGAGAAGGATGGAAAGCAACTCTTCATCGCAAGAGGTTCTATATCTCAGCTTTCTTTTTCTCCCGAGGGAAAATTGCTCGCCTTCATGAGTGGCCGTACGGATCATTCATTTGTTGGCTTATATGACTTAGAAAAAAACACCCTCAACTATCCGGAAACAAGTCTGGATCATGACAGCTATCCGGCTTGGAGCGCGGATGGCAAGCAGCTTGCCTACCTAAGAGTGCCAAATATTAAAAATCTGCTGCCCTTCACTTCCATCAAAGAAGCCAATCCCTGGAGCATTCGGGTTTTGGATATTCAGACGATGAAAGCAAAAGAAGTCTGGAAAGCTGATCCCGGAAAAGGAAGTGTGATGGTGGATGATATTCCTGCAGTGGGTCAGCGGGTTTGGTGGACTCCGGGTGGAGATTTGGTTTTCCCTTGGGAAAAAACAGGATTCATGCAACTGTATTCCGTCAGCCTGAAAGACGGATCAGTGAAGCATCTGACACCCGGAACAGGATTTGTTGAACTGGTTCAGACTTCTTTCGTCAAAAATGAATTGCTCCTCACGACCAATATCGGCGATATCGAGCGCCGGAATATTGTCAGGCTTGACCTGAACACCTTCCAAACTGAATTGCTCACCTCTCCAAAATCGATCGAATGGGCACCGGTTCGGATAGAGAATGGAATGGCATTCCTTTCCTCCAATTTTGACAAGCCAGCCTGGCCGATGATTGAGTTGTACGGTAGCCAAAAAATGCTGGCAGAAGACTTTTTCCCGAGTAATTTTCCAAAAACCCTCAGCAATCCAGAGCAAGTCAATCTGACGGCGAAAGACGGTTTCAAGAGCTTTGCGCAGGTTTTACTTCCTGCAGATTACGATCCAAACAAGAAATATCCCGCTGTGATTTTCCTCCACGGTGGCAGCCGCAGACAGATGTTGATGGGATTCAATTATTCCCAATATTACAGCAATGCCTATGGGATGCAGCAGTATTTTGCTGCGAAAGGCTATATCGCGCTTACGCTTAATTACCGAAGCGGAATCGGATATGGAATCGACTTCCGCGAAGAAGAAAACTACGGAGCAGGCGGAGCTAGTGAAGTTCAGGATGTGATGGCTGCGGCAGATTATTTAGCCGCCCGGTCGGATGTGGATGCTTCGAAAATCGTCCCTTGGGGCGGAAGTTATGGAGGGTTTTTGACAGCTCATGCGCTTTCGCAGGCTCCGGGAAAATTCCTGACAGGTGTGGATATCCACGGTGTGCACAATTGGAACAATGATATTCCGGTCTTTGCCTCTTGGTATGAGCCGGAAAAATTCCCGGAAATGGCTGAACTGGCTTTCAAGTCTTCACCTATGAACCATGTCAAAAACTGGAAAGAGCCTGTGCTGATGATTCATGGAGATGATGACCGAAACGTCCTTTTCTCCGAAAGCGTGGAGTTGGCAGAAGTATTGCGAAAGCAAGGCGTGCATGTGGAGCAATTGGTTTTTCCCGATGAAATTCACATGTTCCTTTTACAGCGAAACTGGGTAGCAGCATTTGAGGCTACTTTCAGATTTATCAACGATCAGGTCCACAAAAAATGAAACGATTTCTAAGTTCCTTATTCCTCACATTCGTTCTCTTTTCCTACTCTTTTGCCCAGCAAGATATCCTGCATCATGCATTGGCCAAAGCTGAGCAAGAAGGTTTTTCAGGCGTTATTTTAGTCGCCCAGGATGGGAAAATTCTCATGGAAGAAGCCATTGGAATGAGATCTTTCGAAACTCAAACGCCACTCCAAACCAGTGATGTTTTTGAGTTGGCCTCTGTTTCCAAGCAGTTCACTGCCATGATGGTGATGATGTGCAAGGAGAAAGGAATGCTGGATTTTGAGGATCCTGTCACGAAATACCTTGACATTCCTTATACAGGAATCACCATCCGAAATTTGCTGACGCATACCAGCGGATTGCCGGACTATCAGGCGATCATGGATCAGCACTGGGACAAAAGCAAAGTGGCCGGCAATGCGGATATCCTCGAATATCTCCGGAAATATCAGCCTTCGATGCTTGCCGCTCCTGGAGAAAAGTATGAATACAGTAATACAGGGTATGTTTTACTCGCAAGTATTGTAGAGAAAGCAAGCGGCCGGGATTTTATAGAATTGACCAGAGAGTGGATTTTCAGGCCTTTGGGAATGAAAAACACAGACATCCGAACGCTGGAAGAAAAAGCCGCCGTCCCTAATTTTGCCGCAGGCCATCTGAAAGACTCGCTGGACAATTACATCAACGCCAATAAATTTCATTCCTCCGATTACACCGTTTGGCTGGGCAATCGCAAAGGACCGGGTCGCGTCAGCAGCAATGCGCATGATTTGTTAATCTGGGATCAGGGGTTGTACTTGGGAAAACTGGTTTCTGAAGAAACCCTCGAGGAAGCATTCACTCCTCAAAAACTGAATGACGGTACAAGGAGCTATTATGGTTTTGGCTGGGAATTGGAGCCGAAAAGCCCCTTTGGCAGAATGGTCAACCATACAGGAGACAATCCCGGCTACAAGACAATCATCGTGCGGTATATTGAAGAAAATAAAACCATTATCATTCTGAATAACAATGCTTACCCTGATCTCATGAAACTGGTGGAAGCAGCGACTCTATCCCTCAGAAAATGGTAAAGAAATCTAGCCTGAAATAAAATTGACAGATCTATCCAGTCTGATTGTCCGGTCTCCGCTGATAAGTTGAAAAGGAAAACCGCTTTGTTGAGCCAGATCAAGGTATTTATCCAAAAAATACTGCCTCATTCCGGGTTCGGGATGCTCACGCAAAGGATCTGCTTCCCAAGGCAAATCCACGTCTGTAATCAGGATTTTTGAATACATCCTTCTTTCAATTTCTTCCAGAATCCAGTCGTGAACTTTATCAAATTTATGCTCACTCCAGACTTTGATCACGCGTAAGTCTGTATCTACAAAAAGTAATTTTTTAGCATTCACCGCCAGTTCATCCTCTAGTCCGATCTGCCCTTTCGCTATCTCTGAAAGGTCTTCAAACTCATAGGCCCGATTGAGCTTTTCCAGATATTCTCTGGCAAACTCAGGAACCCAAGGTTCACGGAAATGAGCAGCCAAATCCGCCGCCAATGTGCTTTTGCCCGTAGATTCGGGGCCGAGGATCAGGATTCTTTCAGGCTTTTGCATAGGCTCTGGAGGATTTGATCCAGGCAATCAATCCGATTGTAGCCAGGACGGTGAAAAACAGAAACTGGAAGGAAGTCAGAATTAAGCCTTTGTAGAAATAAAGCGGCACAGATACGAGGTCAGTGATGATCCAAAAAATCCAGTTTTCCACCTTCTTTTTGGCCATCAGCCACATTCCCACAAATGCCGAAGCAGTGGTGAATGAATCCCAATAGGGTACATCGCTATCCGTGAATTGTGTCAAAACAAACAAAAGAATCAGATACGACCCGAAAAACATCGAGCCGGAAATCATCCATCCTTTGGAATCCAGCCAGGTAACAGGCAACACTTTCTGATTTCCCTGAGGATGCGTCCAGACAAACCAGCCATAAATCGACATCACGAAATAATAGGCATTGATTCCCATATCGGCGTAAATCTTGTATTGGAAGCAGATCCAAACATAAATCAGCGTGGAAACAATGCCTGTCGGATAAACCCAAATATGCTCCCGCATGGAATAGAAGACAGAAGCGATCCCAAAAAATACGGCCACTCCTTCCAGCCAGGTCATATTATTGATCCCTTCCTGCAATCCCTGAAGCAGCCATTGTAAATCCATTTTCGAAATAAACCAATTAAACTCAATTCTCGAGATTAAAATCTCAGTAATCAGTCCCAGTGGTCAGTTTGCTGCAATCTGAACATTGGGACTGAAAACCGATCACTTATTTACCAACCATTTCTGCATTTCCGTTGTTGACTCCGTATCTTTGCCAGCTATGACTTTGAGCACTTTATCCGCTAAAATCGACCTCGACGACCTCGATCCAAAAGAGTATATCATCATCAAAAACGCCCGGGTCAACAACCTGAAAAGCCTGAGCGTCGCCATTCCCAGAAACAAGTTTGTGGTCATCACCGGACTCTCGGGTTCGGGTAAATCTTCGCTTGCGTTCGATACACTTTTTGCCGAAGGCCAGAGAATGTACGTGGAGAGTTTGAGTTCATACGCACGCCAGTTCCTTGGCAGAATGGAAAAGCCTGACGTCGAATACATCAAAGGCGTAGCTCCTGCAATCGCGATTCAGCAGAAAGTCAACACTAAAAACCCGCGATCAACAGTCGGAACCACGACTGAGATCTACGATTACCTGAAGCTGCTTTTCTCCAGAATAGGAAAAACATACTCGCCGGTTTCCGGCAAAGAAGTAAAACATAATACCGTCACAGACATCGTGGACTATGTTTTGTCTTTCGAAGAAGGTGACAAAGTCATGATCTCCTGCCCGCTTCAGATCGAGCGGGGACGCAAAATCGAGCAGGAACTGGAGCTTTTGCTACAGAAAGGCTACACCCGAATCCTGATCAACGGGGAAGTGTTTTTTGTAGAGGAATTAATTGGAGAGAAGAAGGTTCCAAAAGGGAAATACGAGATTCTGATCGATCGCGTGACCGTGAGAAAGGACGACGAAGACAATCAATTCAGGATTGCTGACTCGGTGCAGACAGCGCTTTACGAAGGTCATGGAGATTGCAAAATCACCGTTCCGGAGAAAGTAACCAAGGATTTTTCGGATCGATTCGAACTGGATGGAATGAGTTTCGAACTCCCATCCGTTAATTTTTTCAGTTTCAACAATCCTTTCGGGGCTTGCAAAACCTGCGAGGGTTTCGGCAATGTGATGGGAATCGACCATGATCTGGTGATTCCTGACAAGGAAATGTCCGTTTACGAAGGTGCGATTGCACCTTGGCGAGGAGAGTCAAGCCGCCAATGGCTGGAACCTCTGTTGAAAAAAGGAATCGAATTCGACTTTCCGATTCATCGATCCTACAACGAACTGACTGAGAAAGAGCAGCAATTAATCTGGACCGGAAACAAGTATTTCCAGGGGTTGAATGCGTTTTTCGAAGATCTGGAAACCAAGACTTACAAGATCCAATATCGGGTGATGCTTTCCAGATTTCGCGGTCGCACGACTTGCCCGGATTGCAAGGGAACTCGCTTGCGCAAAGATGCTTCCTACGTCAAAATCAAGGAGAAATCCATCACCGATTTGGTGCTGATGCCGATTGAAGAAGCACTGGATTTCTTCAATAAACTGGATTTGGCAGAGTATGAGGCGAAAGTTGCCAACCGACTTTTGAAAGAAATCCAAAGCCGGCTGGATTACATGGATCAGGTAGGCTTGGGTTATTTGACCCTGAATCGACTTACTTCCAGCCTTTCCGGAGGAGAGTTTCAGCGAATCAAACTAGCTACCTCACTGGGTTCAGCGCTCGTGGGTTCGATGTACATTTTAGACGAACCGAGCATCGGACTTCACCCGCGGGATACCGACCGACTCGTTGGTGTGTTGAAATCCTTGCGGGATATGGGCAATACCGTGATCGTGGTGGAGCATGAGGAGAAAGTCATGAAAGCTTCCGATCAGATCATCGACATCGGTCCTGATGCGGGTGTACATGGCGGGGAATTACTTTTCCAGGGTCCAATCGAAGAATTAATCACTTCTGCCAATACATACACCGCCAAATACTTGCGTGGTGAAGAGAAGATTTTCATCAAAAATGGCAACCGAACCTGGAAGGACTTCATTCTGGTGAAAGGTGCGCGGGAGAATAACCTGAAGAATCTGACGGTGAAATTCCCGCTGAATACTTTAACTGTCGTGACCGGAGTATCCGGTTCCGGTAAGTCAACGCTGGTCAAAAAAGTACTTTATCCGGCTTTGGGTAAAATGCTCGGAACGGTCATCGACGAAAGCGGGAAATATGACAGAATCGAAGGCGATTACAAGTCGGTCACTCAGATTGAATTTGTGGATCAAAACCCGATCGGGAAGTCATCCCGCTCCAATCCGGTGACTTATGTGAAAGCTTACGATGCGATCCGGACGCTCTTTTCCGAACTTCCACTTTCGAAGCAAAGAAATTACAAACCGGCATTTTTCTCTTTCAACGTGGACGGAGGTCGCTGCGAAGCTTGCGCCGGAGAAGGAACAACCACGGTGGAAATGCAATTCATGGCGGACATTCATCTCCTCTGCGAATCCTGCAAAGGCAAGCGGTTCAAGAATGAGATTCTCGACATCAAATACCGAGACAAAGACATCTCCGAAGTGTTGGATTTGACGATCGACGAGGCCTTGGAATATTTCAAAGGCAAAACCCAAATCATCAATAAGCTTCAGCCACTTCAGGAAGTTGGGCTAGGCTACATCGGCATGGGTCAGTCCAGCAATACACTTTCGGGAGGAGAAGCTCAGCGGGTGAAATTGGCGTCTTTCCTGGGAAAAGGCGGAACAAAATCCGGGGATCATATTCTCTTTATTTTTGACGAACCTACCACCGGACTTCACTTCCACGACATCAGCAAATTGCTTCACTCCATCAATGCGCTCATCGATCAGGGTCACTCAGTGATCATTATCGAGCACAATACCGAGGTGATCAAGTCAGCCGATTGGGTGATCGATTTGGGTCCCGAGGGAGGACATAAAGGCGGATACCTGACCTTCTCCGGAACTCCTGAGGATATGATGCGGGAAAAGGATAATTATACTGCGAAATATCTGAGAGAGAGTTTTGTTTAAATTTTTCTGATTGATTATCAATTACTTAGAAAGTATTTTTAAGTAATTGATAACTAAACTTGGTATTTAATCTATTTTTTTTTTTTTACTTACTGAAGAATTAAGTTTCAGGCCTGAGCTTTTTTTACATTCAAATTTTCAATAAACTAACTTTTAACAATTATGAAAAAAATAACATCAATCTTATTTGGGATAAGCTTACTAACTGTAGGTTTAATGCCTTTTAAATCTAAGGCCCAAGTAATAGCCTTTGGATATTATACAATTTCGGAAAAATGTCCCGAGTCCGATGGTTACCAAAAAAGATGTCGTCCAGATGGACCAGATTGGTGTGATGTGAGTCGCCAAACATCTTGCCCTGAATTTCAGGGCATTGGTTAAACAAATCAAGTTTCAATGTCCCCAATTAATTTTGGGGACTAATTTTAAAGTATAAATGTTTAAATTAAAATTATTAACTGTTGCTTTGATTATTTCTTCTTGTGCAACAAAGGAAAAAGAAGAGAACAGCAGAGTTTCAGTCGATTTAAGTGAATCCGAAAAAACCTCAATATCTCAATATGTTGATTCGTTTGAGTATATTCTTATAAATTATGCAGATTCGCTACCAATTGTGGAGCCCTACCGAATAGAGTTTTATAATGAATTAATTTTTATTGAAGATGGAGGTTTAAATAATCTCTTCATTGTTGAGAAAAGCGGTGAAATTATTACCGTAATAAAAAGTAAAGGATCTGGTCCAGGTGAATTTCAATATATTGATGATTTCCAGGTGTCTGAAAACAAAATAATAATTAAAGATACTCAATTAAATAAATTCATGACCTATGATTTTAAAGGTAATTTATTGCAAGAAGAATCCGCGAAAAATAAAGCATTAAACTTCTATAAATCAGAAGAATATATGCTACATTTTTTCAATAACCGACTTAATCCCGGTGAGTTCAATTTTTTAAGGGAGTCATTAATTGGAGAAAAAGATGAATTTTATTATTTAGCAAAGTCAGGTTACGAATATAAAAAGGTTATGTCTTTGGAAAATAGTTTTATGAAAGATTTCTATGACTCTCAATTAATATTAAACATTCCATTTTCTTACGACATTGCGTTTTTCAACTTAGACGGAAGGATTAAAGAAATCAAAACTTTCGATTTTGGGAAAAATGGTCTAAATGACGCTGAAAGACTTAATTATAGTAATGGTTCTTTTGTTAACAAGAGTAATAATCAAGATTCTGAATTTGTAGAAAGCGTAAATCAATTTTTCCCATTAAAAAACACTTATTATATGTTTTTATTAAATGGAATAAAGGAAAAACATTTGATAATTTTTGATAGAAATTTCAAAATTAAAAACCAATATGACATAATAGAAAACGATATTGACGGAATGCCAATAAGTAATTTCCCAAGGTGGAATACAAAAAATCAATTAATCCAAAAAAGACTTTCAAGCTTTCTATTAAATGATTATTTGGAAAATGAAAAAGAAATAAAATCTAAATTTCCAAATTCAAAAATTCATGAATTTATAGCTAAGAATAGATATAAGTTAGAAAGAGATTGGTTAGTCTTGGTTTTTTGGAACATGAAAGATTCTTAACCTTTACAGGAAATCTTGAGTATATGATGAGAGAAAAGGATAATTATACTGTGAAGTATCTGAGAGAGAGTTTTTTTTAAACCGTTGAGGTTTTCGAAATCTCCATATTTTCCTATTTTGATCTTAGATTTTGGGATCTTAGCTCAGTTGGTTTAGAGCGCTGCTTTGACAGAGCAGAGGTCATGGGTTCGAATCCCTTAGGTCCCACTCCCTTAGCTACAAAGGCACAAAGTCTCAAAGGATTTTGTGCTTTTTCTTTTTGCAAAAATTTAGCGCCTTAGTGCCTTCGTGGCTACTCTTTTTTCAGAAACTAACTCAGCCCCATTGCCTTTACTTTTTGAGACAAAGGATATCCCTGATCGATTCTGCAAATAACAACTCCGGCTTCTGCCTCGGTATCTTCCATACTGATCTGAAGACCTTTGGTGATCTTGGGAGAAACGGTGTTTTTCATCTCAATGACTATTTTTACTATCCCGTTTTCACCAGAAGCAAATCACACTCAGCTCCCTGACGTGTCCGATAGAAGTAGTATTCGTACGCTGTTCTGTAGGTGGCGATGATCGGCTCGATCACAAATCCTTCCCAGGATGCTCCTACAAGCAGCAGATTTTGCAACGGAATCATTGAATCCACACCAGTCAGCGAATGCAGCAAGCCGGAATACCGGATGAAAACCTTGGGAGATTTGACTAATCACTTTTTAATAGTATGATGGAAAGGCTGAAGGGTTCTGACCATAAAAGACCCTTCCAGATATTTCAAATAATTGTTGACAGTTGACAGTTGGCCGGGTGATCCCCAAAGCACGGGCAAAACTTTCTCCATTCCAGATTCCTTCTTGGGCATTGGCAAGCATGATCCAAAAACGCTCGACAAGCCTCGGATCAGCTTTGGGCCAACTACAAAACGGTCAGCCTGAATTATGGAGGAATTTTGGGAGTCATTTACAACTTTTCAAAAGCTTTCAACTTGGTGGAAACTTCACCTACACGAAACTCTCCCGACAGACCCGTGGTAATTGTTTGGAAGATGGATTCAATACACCCGAATGGAATTACAACCTTTCCCTCGGAAATCCCTCGGTGTACAAATCGCTTGGATTCCAGGTCAACTTCCGGCAACAGGCAGGATTTCTCTGGGAATCTGCCTTGGCCACAGGATGGGTGGAGGGATATTCCACACTGGATGCACAGCTCAGGGCTGGGATTTTCAAAAATTCAGGAAGCCTCAAGATCGGTGCTACCAATGCCCTAAATCGCTACTACTCTTTTTTGGGTGGGCCGGCGATCGGAGGATTCTACTATACGAGTCTGACTTTTGAGTTTTAAAACGAGTATAAAAAATCAAAAAATAGAAGGTTGACCTTTATCAATTCACATTCTCCCTGTATTCCTTCGGCGAGATTCCCACTTGCTGTTTGAACAGTCGTGTGAAGTGCTGCGGATATTTGAAACCCAAGCCGTAGGCAATCTCACTGAGGGAAAGTTCAGGATCATGAATTCGTTCCTTAGCCACATCGATCAGCTTAAGTTGGATAAATTCCTGGGCGGTTTTTCCTGTTTCCTTTTTTACCAAATCACCAAAATAATTCGAAGAAAGATTCAACTCTTCAGCAAAGTGACTTACTGATGGAATCCCCAATTCCTTTGCCTTATCAGATTTGAGGTAGGTTTTCAGGGAAGATTCAAACCGCTCGATTACGCCAAGATTAACAGTATCACGGGTGATGAATTGACGGTCATAAAAGCGCTTGCAATAATTTAGAAACAGCTCAATATTGGACACGATGACTGTTTTGCTGTGTTTATCTATCCGTTCGGAAAGTTCATATTCGATTTTATCAAAGCAGTCCAGGACAATCTGCCGCTCCTTTTGTGATAAATGAAGGGCTTCGAAAAGCTCATAGGAAAAGAAGGAATAGTCATCTATGCTTTTTCCCAGGTTCGTACCAAGAAGAAAATCAGGATGAAACAACAAGGCATAACCCGAGAACTTTTCGGTACGATCCACTTCTGAAATGGTAACGACTTGACCAGGGCCAACAAAGACAAGCGTGCCTTCCTGAAAATCATACTTCTGACGCCCATACTTCATGGTACAACTCGCGCCTTGCTTCAGAAATACGGCAAAAAAATGATATCGTACAGCCTTTGCATCACCGTTTTCTTTTGGCCACTCACCCTTCGATAAGTCCACTACACTCACCAGCGGATGTAAACTGGATAATTTAAGAGGGGAACAGTAATCGTTGACGGTAAATAAATCTATCACATCGCTCATATCACTTCATTTTTATCAAAAGTAAAGATTGACACCTGGATAAGAAATCGGTTTGGGATTAATCCGTAATACTGGTAAGTAATCCTGTAATACAGGTAAGAGATTTGTTTTGAATGGATTATACATTTGAAAAGTAAAATGGAAGTAAACTCCCAAAACTCAAAAAATGAAAAAATTACTCTTTGTATTCACCCTTCTGATCGTAACGACCTCTTGGACTTTAGCACAGACTTCAACTACCGAGCAGGAAATCATCCAGCTTTCCATGGACAAATGGCAGTGGATGGCGGATAAGGACATCGCCAAACTCACTCCGCTTTTTCACCCACAAGCAAAATTTGTCCACATGAGCGGAACCTGGACAACTGCTCGTGAACTCGAAATCATCGAAACGGGTAGCATTTGGTACAAGAAAGCGGATGTAAAAGATACAGCTGTTGAACTCGTCGGAAAGACTGCTATCGTTTGGAACCGAATTGCCCTTACTGCCAATGTAAGAGGTAGCGATGTGGTGACTGAGTTTACAGTAACAGAAGTATATCAAAAAAAGGGTAAGACCTGGAAACTACTCGCCTTGACTTTCAGCAGTGTGCGTGATACGCATGAGATTGAAAAGTAATTGCTGGTCGGATCCGCGATAATTATCGGGAGTAATTTCGACGACATAAAAAAGAGATTTATAATTTCAGTAAAAATCTAATTGAAAATCCGGGGATCAATTGATTTTTATATTATTCTGTTTGAATTTCATAAGTTTTAAAAGAAGTATTTTCTCAAATTTATATATCTGAAAATCAGTTCTATCGAGTTTTGTATTAGCAATCAATATAACCCATTCATATATGGCAACTCTCAATCTAAAAGTCAACAAAAAAAGTTACACCGTTGACGTAGATCCAAATACCCCGGTTCTCTGGGTTTTGCGGGATCACCTCAATCTGGTCGGAACAAAATTTGGCTGCGGTATAGCACAATGTGGAGCGTGTACCATCCATATGGACGGTGCGGCTATTCGCTCTTGCTCACTTCCTGTCTCGGCTGTAGCAAACTCAGAACTTACCACTATTGAAGGTATTTCTGAAAACGGAGATCATCCGGTTCAAAAAGCATGGTTGGAGCATGATGTGCCTCAGTGCGGATATTGCCAGGCAGGTCAGATTATGACTGCAGTAGCCTTGCTCAATGAAAATCCGTTGCCTTCCGATCAGGAAATCGAAAACGCCATGAATGGAAATATTTGTCGTTGTGGTACCTATTTAAGGATTAAAGCTGCAGTTAAGACAGCCTCCCAATCACTCTAAACTCTCCGGAAAATGACTATAGTAAAAACGAACATGGACCGCAGATCTTTCCTGAAAGCTTCAGCGCTTGCAGGTGGAGGATTGATGCTAAGCTTCAGTTGGCTGGCTGGATGTAAGCCTACTCCGGAGCAAGCTTTGACGATGCCAAAAGAGTGGTTTGAACTCAATAGCTATATTAAAATCGGAGAAAACGGAGCAGTAACACTTTTCTCTCCTAATCCGGAATTTGGCTCTAATGTCAAAACTTCCATGCCGATGATCCTGGCAGATGAACTTGATACCGACTGGAAAAATGTATTTGTAGAGCAGGCAGATTTCTATCCTGAGAGATACGATCGCCAATTTACCGGAGGAAGCCAGGGCATTCGTCAAGGCTGGACTCCACTTCGAACAGCAGGAGCCACCGCCCGAATGATGCTTGTCAATGCTGCAGCCCAAACTTGGAAAGTGCCAGCGGGTGAAATCACCACAGAAGCAGGAACAATCCATCATAAATCCAGTAACAAAAAAGCCGGATATGGTGAAATGGCATCTTTGGCGGCAACCCTGCCTGTACCGGAAGAGGTGAAATTGAAAGAGATCAAGGATTTCAAAATCATCGGAAACTCCAAAAAGAATGTGGACGGATTAAATATTGTAACAGGCAAACCTCTTTTCGCAATAGATCATAAAGTGGATGGAATGCTTTACAGCGCAATTGTGCATCCACCGGCTTTTGGGATGAAGCTGAAATCCTTTGACGCTTCTTCAGTTAAGTCCATGCCGGGCATAAAAGATGTTTTTTCGATAAACGTATTTACCGAAGAATACGAGCGTAATTTCTTTGATGTAGCCACCTTCCCCGAAATAGTTGCTATTGTGGGCAATTCTACGTGGGAAGTTCTCCAGGCTAAAAAAGCCCTGAAAGTGGAATGGGAAAATGCTCCTCAATCGAGCTTTGCCATGACAGATTTCGGAGGAAATAAATCCACAGGTTCTATTCCGGCAGGCTTGGAAAACTCTGCAGACCACAAGGCCAAGATGGCTGAGTATTCTGCCAAGCCGGGAAATATTCTCAGACGTGACGGAGATCCGGAAGCTCAGTTTAAAAAAGCTGCGAAAGTGATAGAGCGAACTTATTCAGCTCCTTTCCTAGCACATAATACCATGGAGCCTATGAACTGCTTTGCAGATGTGAAGGGTGGAAAGGCGGTAGTTTATGGACCGACTCAAGCTCCTGAATTAATCATGAGCACTTTAGCTCAGGCCTTGGGGATTCCCAAAGAAAACATTCAGATCAATCTGGCGAGAATGGGTGGTGGTTTTGGACGAAGAGCTTATAGCCATCATTTGGTGGAGGCAGCTTTGATTTCCCAAAAAATCAATGCTCCTGTAAAGATGGTTTATACCAGAGAAGATGATATGACTTCAGGGGTTTACCGTCCTACCTACACAGCAACTTATCGAGCTGCATTGGATGAAAACAAAAACTTACTTGCTTTCCATGTGAAAGCAGGAGGAATTCCGGAAACCCCGATTGCACCAAACCGTTTCCCGGCAGGAGCCATCGACAATTACCTGGCAGAAGGCTGGCAGATCGAATCCAATATCACAATTGGAGCTTTCCGTGCCCCTAGATCCAACTTTATCGCCAGTGCGGAGCAGTCTTTCCTGGATGAATTGGCTGAAGAAATGGGCAAAGATCCGATTGCATTCAGACTGGAATTGCTCAAAAGAGCTGAAACAAATCCTGTGGGAGAAACCAACGACTATGATGCGAAGCGATATGCTGGAGTATTGGAACTAGTTCGTGATAAATCCAACTGGAATACTCCTCCTGCTGGAATTCACAGGGGAGTATCGGCTTATTTCTGCCATAATTCTTACGTAGCCGAGGTGCTTGATCTTGAGATGAAAGACAATCAGCCGACCGTTCAAAAAGTATATGCTGCAGTGGATTGCGGAATTGTAATCAATCCGGATGCCGCTGCTAACATGGGTGAAGGAGCGATAGTGGATGGAATCGGGAATGCTTTCTTTGGTGAATTGACCTTTACCAACGGAGTTCCGGACAAGACCAATTTCGACAAATACCGCATGATCCGACAGAAGGAAGCACCTAGGTCTATTGAAGTTCACTTTGTGAAAAATGATGTCGATCCAACAGGACTTGGCGAGCCGTTATTCCCGCCGGTTTTCGCGGCTTTGGCAAATTCACTTTACAAGGCCACCGGAAAAAGATTGTATGATCAGCCCTTCCAGCCTCAGTTGATTGAGATGGGAAATCTAAAGATGTAAAAGTTGATTTACCCTAACAATCGCCTGTATTTGATGAAAATGCAGGCGATTTTTTTTGAAATCAAGGGTTTTCAGGCTCGGGGATTTACTGAAAATTGTAAACTACAGAGGATGCAGAAGAAGTATCCAAGGAGTTTGGGATCGCTCCGGAATACTTTCGGAATCTCTAGCCAGCATGGAAAAATTAAGATTTCAAAAACTCCCTCAGCCCCATAACTTTTACTTTTTGAGATAAAGGAAATCCCTGATCGATTCTGCAAATCAAGGTCAATAGTTTCTTTCTCCGATTTAGGATTTGGAGAGAAAAGTTAATTGCCTTTTCTGGCAGTAAAAGGCTATCAGGAGGAAAAATAGAATGATATTTCTGAATTAAGGATAAAATTTTTCCTACCGTTTACCATGAAAATCGTAAATCAGATTTACGGTTTTCATGGTAAAACTTAAATGGATGAAAGCAAATTCGATCTGTTTTTTGATCAACCTTCTTCCCAAAACAATATTCGTTATCAGATCTTTCCACTTTTTGCTGATTGGTACTCCTCCAAAAACCAAAACGCATTAACTTCCCGACCTGGACCAAAAATTACAGATGAAAAAATCCCTCCTTCTCACACTTTTAACCCTTTTCGTCACTTTGGCGGCTTGGGCTCAGATCCAAACCCCGGAACAATTCCTGGGGTACAAGCCCGGTGATCGATTCACGCCGCATCATCGGATGGTCGATTACTTCGAATATGTGGCTTCGCAAAACCCAAATGTAAAACTGATTCAATACGGGGAAACCAACGAAAAGCGTCCGTTGATCATTGCAATCATCGCAAGCCCTGAGAACATGGCTCGAATCGAGCAAATAAGGGAAGACAACCTGAAACGTGCGGGAATGATGCAAGGAACACCCTCCACCTCCGTTCCGATCAATTGGATGTCTTTCAATGTCCACGGAAATGAATCCGTGGGAATGGAAGCAGCGATTTCATCCTTCTATACTCTGGCAAATCCTGCCAATGCAAAATCTCAGGAATGGCTGAAAAATCAGGTCATCATCTTGGATCCCTGCATCAATCCTGATGGCCGGGATCGATATTCCAACTGGTACAATCAGAAAATGAACACTACGCTTCAACCGGATCTGCAATCTGTGGAGCATAACGAACCATGGCCGGGAGGTCGTGCCAACCATTATCTATTCGATTTGAATCGCGATTGGGCGTGGCAAGTACAGGTTGAATCTCAGGCAAGATTGAAAGTCTATCAGCAATGGATGCCTCAGCTTCACCTTGATTTTCACGAGCAGGGAATCGATCAGCCTTTTTACATGGCTCCGGCGGCAGAGCCATTACATGAGCAGTTGACACCTTTTCAGCATGAATTCCAGGATATTTTTGGAAGAAATACTGCCAAATACTTTGACGAAGCGGGAAGATTTTACTTCACCAAAGAGCGATTTGATTTGCTTTATCCATCGTATGGTGACACGTACCCAATGTACAATGGTGCCATCGGGATGACCATCGAGCAAGGTGGCGGAGGAAGAGCCGGACGTGGCGGATACAATTCCGTGGGCGACACGGTGACACTTAGCTATCGAATTGCCGGACATTACACAGCCGCAATGTCTGCCGCAGAAGTGACTAGCCAAAACTCGCAGCGCTTGTTGGAAGAGTTTGCAACATATTTCAAAAACAATACCACCAAACCAACCGGCAAGTACAAGAGCTTTATCATCAAAGGTGACAGCAATCCTGCCCAAGTGGCGAAATTGCTTGAGTTGCTGGATAAAAACGGAATCAAATACGGCAGAGCAGACAACCGCTCGGGACTGAAAGGTTTTGAATATCAATCCGGAACCAACGTTTCCTTTGCAACTACTGAAGAGGACATTGTAATCAATGCGTATCAGCCTAAATCTGTACTGACTCAAATCCTTTTTGAGCCACATCCAACTTTGAATGACAGCATCACCTATGACATCACAAGCTGGGCTATGCCCTACGCTTACGGAATAAAAGCCTACGCACTGGAAGGCAAGCACGATGCCTCAGGAGTCTATTCAAAGCCAACTTTTACTGCAAACCAGGCAGGAAAAACTCCTGTTGCTTACGTATCAGCATGGCAAGGTACGAGAGATGCGGCTTTCCTTTCTGAATTGCTGAAAGCTGGAATCCGGGTGAAATATCCTGAGTTTTCTTTTGAGATCGAGGGGAAAAAATTCCCGGCTGGTAGCCTGATCATCACCAAAGGAGGCAATGAGTATGTCTCTAATTTTGATCAAAAAGTGACCACCGCTGCAAATAAGCATGGCATCACACTTCAGACCACCCAAAGCGGCTATGTGGATAAGGGCAAAGATTTTGGCTCACCAAATATCAGAGTGATCCAGGCGCCAAAGGTTGCTCTTGTAGGTGGAGCAGGTACGAGTTCCCTGAGCTATGGAGAGATTTGGCATTTCTTCGAAAAGGATCTCAACTATCCGCTTTCCAATCTGGATCTTGCAGATTTAGGCCGAGTAGACTTGAGCAAATACACCGTTCTAATCATGCCTGCTGCTTTTGGGGGAGCGGTGAATGAAGCCACACAGAAGAAACTGGCAGAATGGGTTCGTGCCGGAGGAAAGCTCATCGCATTCGACAATTCCATCAATTTGTTTGCAAACAAAGAGGGCTTTGCGTTGAAAAATTTTGACACAGAGGATGAGAAAAAGGCCGCCGAAAAAGCAGCTGAAGCTCTGGCAAAAGGAGAGCGAATTGCACCCTATGTTGACAGCGAGCGATTGGAGATTTCCGGAGGTGTGGCGGGAGCTATCTATGAAGTGAAAATGGATGAGACTCATCCGCTTGGATACGGTACCGGTGGTAAATTCTACACGTTGAAAAATAACTCGACCCGATTCGCATTACTCAGCGGCGGCGTAAATGCCGGAATTATCACAGCCAATAGTTCCTATCGATCCGGCTATATCGGATACAAAATCAAATCTCAAATGGCTCAATCTCTTGCTATCGGTCTGGAAAACCAAGGACGTGGGGAGATCATCTATTTTGTGGATAATCCGATTTTCCGTGGATTCTGGGAGTCAGGAAAACTGGTGTTGAGCAATGCCATCTTTATGGTGGGACAATAATGATTGATGTCGGGTGACCGATGTTGGAAGAATAAGAGCCGGTTGCTGAGAAGTAGCCGGTTTTTTTTATGACTTCAATTTTATTGTCTCTATTTTGTCATCCTGAAACAATAAAAAAATGCTTCGATTCCGCCACTTGTGTAATTAGGCGATGGATCCGCTTTTTTTCCAAAGTTGATTTCATAAATTCTACTCATAATCAATCTTTTAACAAGAAACCCTCTACCATGAAAAACAACCGACGAGACTTTTTACAGAAAATCGGATTGGGAACAGCCGGCCTCGGAATCGCGGCAACAATACCCGTTTCAACCGCCAATGCCTCCACAAACTCCAAAAATGAAACTGCTGCGGACGACAACCAATATTTACAAATCGGGGATGACATCGCTATCGCACAAACTTCGTTTGGAAAGGTGCAGGGCTATATCTTGAACGGAGTCTATACCTATTTGGGAATTCCCTACGGAGCCGACACTTCGGGAAAAAACCGATTTATGGCTCCGCAAAAACCTGCTCCCTGGACTGATGTGAAGCCGGCACTTTGGTGGGGAAATACAGCTCCTCAGATCATGGATAAGCGCTATGCCAGTCCACATTATTCTTTCGCAGATCACTGGAACTATGACGATGTGAGTGAAGATTGTCTCCGGCTGAATGTCTGGACAAACGGAATCGCCGATGGCAAAAAGCGTCCGGTGATGGTTTGGTTGCATGGCGGAGGATTTACCAATGGAAACGCAATCGAGCAAGACGGTTACCACGGCGAAAACTTCAGCAAAAAAGGAGAAGTGGTATTTGTCTCCATTAACCATCGTCTCGGTCCGATCGGATATACCGATTTCTCAGGCGTGGGAGGAGATAAATACTCGGCATCCGGGAACGCCGGCATGCTGGATATCATCGCCTCTTTGCATTGGGTTAGGGACAACATCGCCAACTTTGGTGGTGATCCATCCAATGTCACCATCATGGGACAGTCCGGTGGCGGAGCCAAAGTAACCGCGACGATGGCTATGCCTGCGGCAAAAGGATTGGTGCATAAAGGTGTTGCACTTAGCGGATCAATGCTGAAAGGAATCGACCCGACTTATTCTAAAAAGTTGGGAGAATACGTGATGAAAGAAGCAGGCCTTACACCTGCGACTCTGGACAAAATCCAGGAAATCAGCTGGAGAGAATATCTTGACATTGCCAATCGGGCAGCTGAGAAGATGAGAACCGAAAGCACAGGCAGCAGCCGTACAGGTTTTGCTCCAGTTGCAGATGGAGTTCATTTGCCTGCTGGTGAATTTTTCTCCGATCCATCGGGAGTTGAGTCAACTATTCCGCTGATGATTTGTACGACTTTTCATGAGTGGAATCCAACCCGAACAAGTCCTGAGCTTGATTCGATTGACCTTGCAGGAGTTGTGGAAAAGCTAAAACCAAGATTTGGTGCTGACACGGAGAAAATCGTAAATGCCTATCAGGCCAATTTCCCTGAAATGAGGCCTTCGGAAATCTGGGCTTTGGTAGCCTCCAACAGACAAAACGCAATCAAAGCTGCCAATGCGAAAGCTGGTCAAAAGGCACCGGTTTACCTCGCCTGGTTTGGGTGGGAGCCTCAGCTTTACAATGGTAGAATGAAAGCATTCCATTGCATCGACATTTGCTTTTGGTTTGACAATACAGACAGAATGTACACGCATACCGGAGGCGGAAGCCGTCCGAGAAAGTTGGCGGAGAAAATGTCTTCCTCGCTTTTAGCATTCATGAAGACCGGAGATCCAAACTCAGGAGCTCTTCCAAAATGGCCGGTTTATACGCCTGCAAAAGGGGAAACGATGGTTTTGAACGATACTTCTGAACTGAAAAATG
The DNA here is from genome assembly GCA_029945945.1 of Algoriphagus sp. Taxonomy (GTDB): domain Bacteria; phylum Bacteroidota; class Bacteroidia; order Cytophagales; family Cyclobacteriaceae; genus Algoriphagus. Next base: position 77,901 of record JAQSDM010000014.1, read on the forward strand.
ACCCGGATAAAATGGGAAGGGAGTCTTTGCCGATAGTTTGATTGGCCACTTCAAACTTATAATACCCAAAAGGGACTTGGATAAATCGCTGATTTTTAGCTTTTTGAATCCAAGTCCCTTTTTTGTAAAAGCCAAAAATTATAAAAAAACTCTCATTTTAGCGCTCGGACTCCTGATCCATGGAGTTTATTTGATTGCAGGAAAATAAAGATTGTCCCTCCGCATTTAAGCGTTTTCAAATGTTAATAAACCCCTCCTCACCTAAGTCGTTTTCCGGACTTCCCCGAAAAAGCCAAACAGCTTTAGATCTAAGGAAGGGAAATTAATGCTGATTTTGCTCTAAATTGAGCCCTCTTAAAAAATTGAAATGACTGACTTTAGAAACTATAAAGTTCCTTATGAACTTTCACCCGAATACTCAAAATCAGTAGCTTACTTCTCAATGGAGTTTGCTGTTCACCAGCCTCTGAAAATCTACAGTGGAGGACTTGGCTTTTTGTCAGGTTCCCATTTGCGAAGTGCCTTTGAACTCAAGCAGAACCTGATTGGAATCGGGATTTTGTGGAAGTATGGATATTATGATCAGGGCAGAAATCAGGATCAAACTCTCCATCCGGAGTGGTATGAAAAGACTTACAGTTTTCTGGAAGACACCGGAATCAAGTTTCAGATTCCTGTTCACGGAAGCCCTGTCTGGGTAAAGGCTTGGTATGTTCCTCCGAGTACATTTGAAACTGCGCCTCTTTTCTTGCTAAGTACCGATTTGCCGGAAAATGACTACCTCAGCCAAACTATCACGCATCGTCTTTATGATTCTGATACTGCAGCCAAGATTGCCCAGTTTATTTTGCTCGGAATAGGAGGAGCTAAATTGGTCGATGAGCTCAACTTCAATCCTGAGGTCTATCACCTCAATGAAGCACACGGAGTAAGCAGCGTTTTCTATTTGCTGAAGAAATTTGGCAGCAAAGAAGAAGTCAAAAAACGCCTGGTATTTACGACCCATACTCCTGAAGAAGCTGGAAATGAAAAGCATGATATCTATCTCTGCGAAACTATGGGCTATTTCTATGGACTGCCTCTAAGCGAAGTACATGAACTAACTCAAATAGAAGGGGATCGATTCAACCATAGTTTGGCTGCACTTCGATTTGCACACAAAGCCAACGGAGTAAGTAAACTACATGGCAATGTGAGCCGGAAAATGTGGGGGAATTATCCGAATATCCCAGAAATCACTTCCATCACCAACGCTCAAAACTGGCGTTACTGGGCAGACAAGCAATTGTATCGCTTCATGGAAACAGACAATGCAGAGGGATTTGAAGACCGAAAACATTATTTAAAAAAGAGAGCTTTTGAAATAGTCGCTGACCAAACCGGGAAACTCTTTGATCCGAATGTGTTGACTATTGTCTGGGCAAGAAGATTTGCCGGTTATAAAAGAGCAGAATTGATCACCCGGGATATTAAGCGATTTGAAGCATTAATGACAAATAAGGATCGTCCGGTGCAGATAATTTGGGCTGGAAAACCCTACCCATCAGACTATGGAGCGCTAAGCGATTTCAATCATCTGGTTCATTTGAGCAAGCATTTTAAGAACATGGCCGTCTGTACCGGATACGAATTGGCACTGAGCAAGCGGCTCAAACAAGCCTCTGATATTTGGCTAAACAATCCCCGTGTGCCACGTGAAGCAAGCGGTACCAGTGGAATGTCTGCCTCCATGAATGGTGCGGTCAACTTCAGTACGTTTGATGGCTGGATTTGTGAATTTGCCAGACATGGCGAAAACAGCTTCATTGTGCCCACGGCAGATTACCATGAAATGAATATTCAGCAGCAGGATCAATATGATGTTGACCATATTTATGACATTCTCGAAAACCAAATCATTCCCATGTATTACGGGGAAAAAGAAAACTGGAGAAAAGTGGTTCAAACCGGAATGAAGGATGTGAGACATGAGTTTGAAAGTAACCGCATGGCAATGGAGTATTATGAATTGATGTATAAGTCAGAATAAAAATGAGTAACTGGTTCAGGCTAACTTCCGGGTTGGCTTGAACCTTCCTTTTTTCAGCCTTTTTATTTCTCCTGGTCGGGTCAGTTTTGGTTTTTTTTAAAAGATTTAAGTGTCAAAAGTTGTTGCCAAAAACTTCGATGGATACCTGATTTTAATTAAGAAAGATCTTTGTTTTTGAAAAATTAAGGAGATAATAATTCTTTATTTTCCCGTAAGGAAAACAAAAAAGTGAGGACCGATGATCCTCACTTTTTTGATTGAATTAATTGGGGTGATTAAATCAACCTTTCTCTTCCAGCACAAGGCCAAAATTGACAGTAATGGAGTTTTTTACCTTGACAGTTCCAAGAAACTTAACAGGAGGTTCGAGTCCAAATTCAGAAAATTGAAGAGTTTGTTGTCCTCTTAAATGAGTCTTGCCTCCACTGCGATTCATCATGAAGCAAGAAATCGGGAATCTTTTTGTAACACCCGCCAGGGTGATTTCAACTTGTCCATCAAGTTGTTCTTCCTCATTGCTGGTAGAGTGCTTTTTTAATTGAATGAATCTCACTTTGATCTCAGGGTGCTCATCAGCCAAGACAGTTTCCTGAAAATCCTTAGTCATGATGTTGTTATAGCAATCAAAGTTTTTGGAAAGAATCACGACTTCTCCACTCCACTCAGTCACTTTTTTGTCCGGGTAAAAGACGGAGATCAGTTGATCTTCCCCGGCATATCTTAAAGAATTACATTGAAATTTATTCACGTTGGTGCTACCAACCACTTCCACAACACTTTCCTGAGATACTTTCCAGAGAGTTGTGTTGGTTTTTTCGGCAGGCGCTGCGAGTAGCAGGGCTCCAATACTCAGCCAAAGTGTATTAAAAATGTTCATGGCGTTTAATTGGATAAAATGTGTCGGTTCAATTTTAGAACCGACACAAATTTAACTTTTCTGTTTATTAGAAGCTAATTGCTGCTTCGATATTGAATCCGTGGAACTCACCACCATTGTATTTGGAAGTCTCAGCATATCCTGACTTGTACTGTTGATCCATATACTCCATTTTCACAATGATGTTGTTGGTCATAAACCATCCTCCGCCAACATTCATTCTTGTGATGTTGATTTCTTCGGTGTCAGAAGCTTTATTTTTCCCTGAAACGTCGTTATATCTTCCGCCGATGTAGAACTGCTCTTTGCTACCAAATCTGTAAAGAAGCTCACCTGCAAGTTGAGTAAATTGGCCATCACCTTCTTCTTCTGAGTTGGAAACACTTTCCAGTACACCGAAGAATTCAAATCCTCTGAACTTCACAAATGGATTCAATTGAAGGGCAGTCATTTGTTTGAAAGCTGGATTGAATCTGCCGTCAAAGTCATTCTTAGCTGCAGGAGCTGGTTGAGCCATTACATTGTAATATCTTGAACCTGCTCTGTCACCACCATAAAGAGAAGTTCCGGTTGATGTTCCGTTGTTTACATATCCGGAACCTGTAATTCTCAATCTGAAGTCCTCATTGATCTGCTTATCGTATCCTAATTTACCATAGACAGAAAGCTTGTTATCTGTTTGGTCATTTACAATTACGCTTTGGTTTAGTTTACCATTTGTGACACCGAACACGCCTATTAAGCCACTTTTCTGAACAGTTACCTCTCCGAAAGCTTCAGTAGTAAATGCATCCATGATGAAGTTTTCAATGAATGGGTTGAAGATTGTTCTTGCGTTGTCTGATCTTCTGAAGTGAGTATCACCGTAGTTAAACTCATCCAAACCAACAGTAATCGTGGTATAGTTCATGACTCCGTCCAGGAAACCCTCTTTGATGAAATCAAGTCGGTCGATCTGTAAGTGACCCCCTTTAACCCAAGATTCATTGTGGTGTCTGGAAGAAAGATAAGTTCTCAAGTGTAATCTTACTCCGTCAGCCAGCTGTGTGTTGATGTTCAAGTTGGCAGAAGGCAAGTTGATGTTGGATCCCAGATCAACCAAGTTATCCAGAGTATTAGAGTGATTAATAGATTGGAACTGCAAGGCGAAGTCACCACCTACAAATACCCGAACCTTATCGAAACTGCCTTTAGGTTCTTTTTTTGTTTCGAAGACATTCAAGCCATTCTTATTGTTTTCTCTGAAATACTGGAGATCAGATTTTTCGTCATCCTGAGCGAATGCCGCTCCGGTGGATAAAGATGCGACCAAAATTGCGCATGCATTGAACCAAGTAAAGTGCTTTTTCATAGCTTAAAGATTTAAAGGATTAATTTTTCTTAGTAAAGTTGGTTTTGAAAGAAAGTTTAAGGTCGTCTCCTGTTTTGATGGTATTGAAAACAGCTGATGGTGGGCTTACTTTAAATTGGGTGAATTTGATTGGATGGGTTCCTGTAAAACAAACAGTGGATCCACTTACAGTATAGGTGACAGTCATCGGAACGATCTGTGTGTCACCGGCTATCGTAAGCTTTCCTTTTGCTTTGATCGTGTTACCAGTAATCCCAGTCAATTCTGTCATCTCAAATTTGATGTTCGGATTCTTAGGTTCGAGCAATGCTTTGTAAGCATTATCGTCCATACTGGATTTTCCGCTTTTCAGACTCTTCACCGGAAAAGAAAGAGTGAGCGTGGTGATCTTGGTAAGTTTTCCGTTTTCCAACAGCATGTTTGCAGTGCCGGTGATCCCGTCAGTCGCGACCATATCCCAATCGTGAATAGTAGAGGTGCCGGAAACTTTCAATTCTTGTGCTCCTGATACCGCATAAGTTTGCTGGGCCTGCGCCCCCAAACCAATTAATACAGTAAATGATAAGAGACATAGAGTTCGAGATAATATTGATCTTTTCATTTCACTTAAAGGGTTAATTTGTGTCTTTATGACAGATCAAAAGTAAGTCCCCATTAATGACAATAACCTGACATGTGTTTTCAAAAAATATGATTAAAATCACCAAATCACAGCCTTTCAAACCCTACATTGCAAGAAAACAAGATCAGTTTAGTTCAATACTCTTTCGAGAAATTTGTTATTTATCTATTGATTTTCAGCCATTTACTCTGATTTATATTTTTAAAGGATTCTGAGAATACGCCTCCGACCATCCGTTTTAGGAAGGAAATTGAATCCTTAAAACCTTGAACCCATGGAAACCATCCGAATCCATAATTCAGAAGTTTACTTTCCCATTGAAATGGTGGAGAGAAAAGGTATTGGTCACCCCGATACTATTTGTGATTGTATTGCGGAAGCCGTTTCCGTATCACTATCCAACCATTATATAAAAGAGTTTGGAAGCATTTTCCATTATAATGTTGACAAGGCTCTGCTGGTAGGAGGTAATTCCCAACCTTCCTTCAAAGGTGGAAAAATCATACAACCGATAGAGCTATTTATTGCCGGAAGAGCCACCACACGCATTCAGAATCAGATTATCCCGGTTGAAGAAATCGCCATCAGCACTGCAAAAGACTGGCTGAGAAAAAATATTCGCTTTTTAGATGTCGAAAAACATATCAAAATCATTCCTAAAATCAGAAGCGGAAGCAATGATTTAGTGGAGCTTTTTCATCGAATCGGAAAGGACCGCATTCCGATTTCCAACGACACTTCGTTTGGCGTATCATTCTTTCCTTTCACCTTTCTGGAGGAAAAAGTACTGCAAATCGAAAAACTGCTAAACTCAAAAACTACCAAAAAATTATTCCCATTTATAGGAGAGGACATCAAAGTAATGGGCGTTATGCTCTCCGGCCAATTGCAGTTCACAATTGCGATCGCGATGGTTGACCTATTCATTTCTCATATCGGGGACTATATGACTAAAATCACTCAGGTAAAAAATCACATCCGATCAGAATTGAGCCTACCAGAAGCAATTATTGACATCAACGTAGCTGATAACTTTGAAAATGAAAGTGTATATCTGACTGTAACAGGCACAAGCGCGGAAAGCGGGGATGATGGACAAGTCGGTCGGGGAAATCGAATCAATGGTCTGATTACACCTTACCGGCCAATGAGTCTGGAAGCAACGGCTGGGAAAAACCCAATCAGTCATGTAGGCAAAATTTACAACTTATTTGCTTTTGAGCTAAGCAAAGCAATTTATGAAATGAAGTATGCGGAGGAGGCAATCGTCTTCATCGTTTCACAAATCGGAAAGCCTATAACAAAACCTCAGCTATTGGACATCAGGGTGAAAAATCAACTGGTTTCTGATAGACAAATTCAGGATTTGGCGACCCAAAAATTGAACGAAATAACTTCCCTTTGGAAGAAAATCATCGACTCAGAAACACCTTTTGAGCCTTATACCTAACCTTAAGCAAACCCAAATATGCCATGGAATCTAACTTTTTGCTTCCGTTTGAAAAATTAGGAATCGCAGATGTCCCGTTGGTAGGCGGCAAAAATGCTTCTCTTGGAGAGATGTTCAGCAAGCTCACGCCTCTGGGAATCAGAATTCCGGATGGATTTGCAATCACTGCCGACGGATACCGATTTTTTATAACAGAAAACAGCCTGGCTTCCCCAATTCAGGAAGCTTTAAAAGAATTGGATCGAAGTGATTTTTCTAATCTTCAGGCAATTTCGAAGCGGATCAAAACAATGATTCTAGCCGGAAAAATGCCCGGACTTCTTCAAGAGAAAATTCTGAATTCTTACCAAAATCTATGGGCCAAGCAAGGCGGAGAAATTGAATTGGCAGTCCGAAGCAGCGCGACAGCTGAAGATCTTCCAGGGGCCAGTTTTGCCGGATTGCATGAATCTTTTCTCAACATCCGGGGTGAAGAAGCACTTTTGAAAGCCGTCCAATCCTGTTTTGCCTCACTTTACAATGCCAGGGCAATTAAATATAGAATTGATAAGGGCTTTGATAAAATTGAAATCGCACTTTCCGTCGGTGTACAGCTGATGGTAAGAGCTGATCTTTCGAGCAGCGGGGTTTGCTTTTCTATCGAGCCGGAATCGGGTTTCCAGAATGTAATACTCATCACAGGGTGCTGGGGTCTTGGGGAAAACATCGTCCAGGGAACTGTCATTCCCGATGAATTCCATGTGTTCAAACCAGCTCTGGAACAAAAGAAACGAGCAATAATCTCGAAGAAACCCGGATCTAAAACCAAGACTATGATCTATGCAGCAGGAGGTGGTGTGCTGAATACCGAAACTCCATCGGAAAGGCAAAAGCAACTCGTATTGAACGATGCAGAGGTCCAAACAGTCGCAAATTGGGCACTGGCAATCGAAAAACATTATGGAATGCCCATGGATATTGAATGGGCCAAAGATGGAAATACCAATGAATTATTTATCGTCCAGGCCCGGCCGGAAACAGTCCATGCCGGACGCGATCCATTTCTGGTAAAGGAATTTATACTGGAAGAATCCGGTAAAAAAATTCTCAGTGGCAATGCAGTGGGTTCCGGAATCGCAGTAGGTCGGGCGAGAATTCTCCATTCTCCGGCAGAGGCATCCAAACTTCAGGAAGGAGAAGTCCTGGTCACTGAGATTACCAATCCGGATTGGGACCCGATTATGAAAAAAGCGGCTGCCATTATTACCAACAAGGGAGGCCGGACAAGTCATGCCGCAATCGTTGCTCGGGAGATTGGCGCTTTGGCCATCGTCGGAGCCGATGAAGCGACCACTATTTTGAAAGATGGCGACTTGATTACTCTGGATAATTCTCAGGGAAAAACAGGCTGGATCTATTCGGGAGCCATCAAGTGGAGTATCCGGGAGCATGATTTCCGCGGACAGAAAATGCCAAAAACGAAACCTATGTTTATTTTGGCAGATCCCGAAAAAGCCTATTCCCTGTCTTTTTACCCGAATCAAGGGGTCGGATTGATGCGAATGGAGTTTGTTATCAATAGCACTATCCGAATCCATCCAATGGCTTTGGTTCACTTCGATTCACTCACTGATCTGGCAGTGAAAAAAGAGATCTCGGATCTGTGCTACGGATATTCAGACAAAAAGGAATATTTCATCGACAAACTTTCTCAGGCAATCGGGACCATCGCGGCTTCATTTTCTCCAAAAGAAGTCATTGTCCGAATGAGTGATTTCAAAACCAATGAATATGCAAATCTGATAGGAGGAACTCAATTTGAAGAGGAAGAAGCAAATCCGATGATCGGTTTCCGGGGTGCTTCGAGATACTACAGTGATCGCTATCGGGACGGATTTCAGCTGGAATGTGAAGCCATCAAACGGGTTCGAAATGAGATGGGTCTCAACAATGTAAAACTCATGATTCCATTTTGCAGGACTGTCGATGAAGGGAAAAAAGTAATTGAACTTCTGGAATCATATGGACTGAAGCAAGGAGAAAATGGCCTCGAAGTCTATGTGATGGCTGAAATACCATCAAACGTCATTCTTGCGGAAGATTTTGCCACTGTTTTTGACGGCTTTTCAATTGGTTCAAATGACCTGACCCAACTTACACTGGGAGTGGACAGAGATTCGGAAAGTCTCGCTGAGCTTTTTGATGAAAATAATCCTGCGGTGAAGTGGATGATCTCCAGAGTAATCAAAGTTGCGAAAGAGAAAGGCAAAAAAATCGGCCTTTGCGGACAAGCTCCAAGCGACAATCCGGAATACGCAAAATTCCTGATCAAACAGGGAATTGACAGTATCTCTTTTAATTCCGATGCATTGGTCAAAGGCATTGAGAATATGATTTTGGCAGAATCTGAACTCTAAAAACTTACCTGTTTCACTTGGGGAATTGCGGAATTTGAATCTTCTCTTTTATTTTCCCATAAAAAGACTGTTTCGTTTGCCGGATAGTCCAATCACAATCTGAGAAGCCTTCTTTTGAAGTTTTCTTCCTTATCTTTTTGGCAAGCATACCAAAACCATTCTCGTTTTGGGTCGAATGAAAACTTTATGAAATTCAGAAAACTCTCCCTTACTGCTTTTTGCTCAATCCTGTTTTTACCACTTTTTGCGCAGGAAATCCTGCCTCTAACTATTCCTTGGAGCGGGAAAAGCCTTGAATTAATTGTAGAAAATTCCAATAAATGGGTTACTCCGGCCGAAGCAAGCGGACTTACAGAATCTCCGGACTACGCCACTACCATGAAATGGCTGGAAGCAGTAAGTCAGGCTTCTTCCTACCTCTCGATTGCAAGAATCGGAACAAGCGAGCAAGGCCGTCTTATCCAATTGGTAATCGCCTCCAAGGATCAGGACTTTTCTGCGGAGGAGTTATCCTCATCCAAAAAGCCTTTGATTTTGATACAGGCAGGAATACATGCAGGCGAAATTGATGGTAAAGATGCAGGCATGATGCTCCTGCGAGACATCGCTTTTGGGGGAAAGTCAGAGTTATTGGATCGGGCAAACTTGTTGTTCGTTCCCATTCTAAACGTCGACGGACATGAGCGAAGCAGCGAGTTTGGACGTGTAAATCAACGTGGACCAAAGGTGATGGGCTGGCGGACTAACGCCCAAAATCTCAACCTAAACCGGGATTACACCAAAATGGAAACTGCCGGAATTCAGGCTATTGTAAAAGTGATCAATACTTACGATCCAGACCTCTACATAGACATTCACGTGACTGATGGCGCCGATTATCAATATGACATCACCTACGATTTTGTAGCTCCGGGAGGATATTCTCCGGGAATCTTCGATTGGATGAAAACGTATTTCAAGCCTGAAATCAATCAGGCGCTCAGTTCAAATGGTCACATTCCCGGGCCGCTTTTATTTGCGGCAAATGATCGGGATTTTACCGAGGGAAATATCGCTTTCTCATTTAGTCCTCGATTCTCCAATTCATATGGCGACATCCGGCATTTACCCACGATTCTGATCGAAAACCATTCCCTGAAACCCTTTAAGCAGCGGGTTTTGGGCACTTATATTTTCCTCGAGCAAAGCATAATCTCTGTTTCAGAGCATTTCGAAGAACTTCAAAAAGCAGTCGCTTCTGACAAAAATCAGCCAAAAGAAGAACTTCCTGTACGATTTGGGTTCAATGAAAATCCGGCTGATTCGATCGGGTTTTTGGGAATCGAATCGGAAAAAGTGAAATCTCCATACACCGGGACTGAATATGTGGAATGGAAGGGCAAACCAATTAATCAAACCATCCCAAACATCCTGATGGATAAACCTGAGGTGATTGTGAAATTGCCAAAAGCTTATTGGATTCCGGTCGAATGGCCACTGGTAATCGAAAAAATCAAGGCTCACGGGATCAAGTTCGAAGTGCTGAAGGAAGAGCAAGAAATGAGTGTGGAACAAGATTTTATCAGGAATTACAAACTCAGTAACCAACCATCGGAAGGCAGGATTCGCTTTCAGGAGTTTCAAACCGAACCCATTAATCGGACTGTAAACTATCAGCCTGGCTCAATCAGAATTTCTACAGATCAGCCTTTGGGTGAACTCCTGGCTATTTTGATGGAACCTGAGTCTGTGGATAGCTTTTTCCAGTGGGGATATTTCCACTCGATCCTTTCGCAGACCGAATACATGGAAACTTACATTATGGAACCCTTGATCGCCAAAATGCTGACTGACGATGCGACTCTGAAAAATCAGTTTGAGGAAAAGCTGAAAGCCGAGCCGGAATTTGCCAAGTCGCCAAGAAGCATTTACCGATGGTTTTATGAAAAGACTCCTTATTTCGACCAACAATGGAAAGTGATCCCTATCGGGAAAGAGAGGTAGAATTAATTTAAAGTTAGGATTGAAGAATCAGGAATATGAGAATTGAGCATTTGGCAATCTGGGTTCAGGACTTGGAAAAAATGAAAGCGTTTTATTCGCATTTTTTCAAAATGAAGTCAGGAGAAATCTACATCAATGAGAAGAAAGGCTTTTCTTCTTATTTCCTTTCCTTCGAAAGTGGCGCAAGACTCGAGCTAATGCATCGGCCGGATATTGTTGAATCCGAGATAACCAGAAGTCTTTTGATGGGATTAAATCATCTGGCGATCTCGGTTGGCAGCAAGGAAAAGGTCGATGAACTGACCAATTTTTTCAGGGAAAAGGGAATTCAAATTGTGGGAGAACCCCGAACGACAGGTGATGGATATTACGAAAGTGTCATTGCGGATCCTGAAGGAAATCTGGTAGAAATCACAATTTGAAAGAAAAAGATCATTCAGCAAAAAGGACCCAATTAATGGTTTCCTATTTCCCGGAAACATTTCAGTAGTGAAAATCTAAAGTTCAGGTCCTCCATCTGCTGCTTCAGACAGATTCAATTTTTTGATTCCTCTTCTTCCTCCAATTTTGGTTCAAATACGAATCAAAATGAGAATCCGAGTGACAATTCTGCTTTACTTTTTCCTTCTTCAGACTTATGTATTAGCGCAGTCAAAAGTGTCAGGAAGAGTTTTGGACCAGAAAGGAATAACACTTCCCGGAGTAAATATTTTTATCAAAGGAACCTACGACGGTGCAACTTCCGATCAGTCTGGATATTACTCTTTTGAGACCACGGAAATTGGCGATCAAATCCTGGTTTTTAAATTAATGGGATTTAAGACTCAGGAACTTGCTCTTAATCCTTTACTAAATTCCCAGGATTTGGCGCCGGTTCGCCTGATCGAAGAAATCACCGAAATGAACGCAGTCACCATCTCTGCAGGTTCGATGGAAGCCTCCGATGAGAAAAAGGCCGTAATCCTGCGCCCCTTGGATATAGTCACTACTCCGAGTGCGATGGGAGATATTATGGGAGCTTTCCAGACTCTTCCCGGTACAAGTACTGTTGGAAACGACGGGCGACTGTTCGTTCGAGGGGGAGATGCTTCTGAAGTGGGAATTTACATTGATGGAATGAGGGTAGGAAATGCCTATGGAACCACTGCGGGAAACGTCCCTACCCGCACCCGATTTAATCCCAATCTATTTAAAGGAACATTCTTCAGCACCGGTGGATATTCAGCCGAATACGGACAAGCACTTTCATCAGCACTGGCCTTGAACACAAAAGATCTCTCGCTTCGCAGTCAGGGAGATTTGAGCCTAATGTCAGTCGGTGGCGGATATTCCCATACACTGGCGAATGAAAAGTATAGTCTCACAGTCTCTGCAAATGTCTTTGATTTAACGCCCTATCAAGAAATTGTAAAACAGGATTTTGACTGGGAAAGAGCTCCTTTTAGCTATGATTTTGAGTTGTCGGGTCAACAAAAACTTAAAAAAGGCGGATTGTTGAAAGTGCTCGCCCGAACCGAAACTGGTGGAATGCAACTTTGGCAACCGATACCTGGATCTGACGAACGGGGAATTTTGATCAATCTAAAAAACAGCTATTCCTATGCTCAGACAAATTGGAGAAAGGCATTCGAAAATGGCTGGGCTTTATTCGGAGGGATTTCTTACTCTCACAATTTTGACGATGTCACCTATGATAGTCTTCAACTGGAGCGAAGAAATGATCTGATTCATCTCAAAGGAACGGCTATTAAGGATTTTTCAGACCGAATCTCGACGAAAACCGGAATTGAATATTTCACTCATTCTTATGAAGAAACTCTGATCAGAGCGGATCTCAGCCGAGATTTTGAAGAAAAGGAAATCTACTTCTTCTCAGAGTGGGACTGGTATCTAAGCAGGAAATTTGTCCTGAGAGGAGGCCTAAGAGGCGGAGCTAGCAAGCTCGCAGAAGAAGAATGGCTAGACCCGAGAATATCCCTCGCTTTCAAGTTATCTGAGTTTGGGCAGTTTTCTTTGGCAGGAGGAAAATTCCATCAATTGCCTGTGGATAACTTTCGGGTTTTGAATAGAAATCTAGGCAATTCAGAATCCAATCACCTGATTTTAAATTATTTGTATCAAAAGGAAGGTATCACTTTTCGTGCAGAGGCTTTCTATAAATCCTACGATGACCTGGTGACATTTGAAAGTTATCCACAAAATCCAATCAATCTCAAAAACCTTGGATTCGGCTTTGCAAAAGGTTTTGATTTGTTCCTCAGGGATCGGGAAACGATCAAGAATACTGACTATTGGATCACATACAGCTTTGTGGATAGTGAGCGAAAATTCAATCAGTTTACAAGCAGAGTTCAACCTGATTTTGCCCCGAGACATAATTTTTCTGTGGTGGCAAAACACTTTATAGTAAACATGAAATCACAGATTGGTGCTTCATTTTCTTTCAATGACGGCTATACCTACACGGACCCAAATAGTACGGGGGAAATGAATTCCAAAACAAAAAGCTTTCAGAGTTTGAGCATTAGCTGGTCTTACCTTCCAAGACCCAATCTGATTATTCATCTGGCGGTCAGCAATGCCTTTGGCCGGGACAATGTGTTTGGGTATTCCTATGCCACAAAACCCAATGAAGCGGGAGTGTATGAATCAATCCCTCAAGGACAAGTTGCCCCTCGCTTTCTATTTTTGGGAGTATTCCTGACTCTTTCAAAAGACAAAAACGCAAATCAATTAAACAATCTCTAACTAAAGAAAACATGAAAAAGTACCTCTTAACTCTCGCTTTAGGACTTATGTGGATAACTTTTGCAAATGCAACTGATCCAGCTTATGTGAAGGCAATTCAAAACCAAATCGATGGAATGAAAACAATCAAAAGCGCGGAAGAATCTCAAGCTGTTTCCAATGGATTCCTGCGTATTTCCGAAGCAAATACTTCTGAATGGCTTCCGATTTATTACGCAGCTTTGACCCAGACAACTGCGGCTTTCCGATTTGATGTGAACAAAGATCAATACTTTGATCAGGCTCTCGAACTGGTAAAAAAAGCAGATCAAGTTGCGCCCGGCAACTCGGAAATCGCAGCGCTCAATGGATATATTCTGATGGGAAAAATTAGCCTGGATCCGGCAAATCGGGGACAAAGTCTCAGTCCGGAAGCAATGCAGCTCTTTGGCAAGGCAATCAGTCTGGATCGTGAAAATCCTAGAGCCGTTACGCTAATGTCTCAAATGGAACTTGGAATGGCTCAGTTTTTCGGTCAGGGTCCTGAGAAAGCCTGCGGTATGGCAAGAATGGGATTGGAGCTTTTTGAAAAAGAAGAGGTAAAAGTGGACGAAAGCTACATTTTGCCAACTTGGGGTAAAATGAATGCTGAGCAAGTAGCAGGAGCGTGCAAATAAATTCAACATTTGAAAACTAAACTCCCAAAAAGTCCTTCAAGTGATACCTTGAAGGACTTTTAATATCACCCCAATCTGATATTTACCTCTTTTTCCTAACTTTCCCCCATGACTCAAATTCAAACCAGTACAGATTGTAAAGAGGATACAGGAATCTGGAAAGACCTGAGGAAGTTTCTGATTTTAAACTTTTGTATAGCATTCCTGCTTCAAATCTTTTTTTGTCCGATTTGCTTTTTGAGCTGGACAGATTTTATAAATCTATTTCCTGATTTTCTGTTTTCCTTCACAGTTTCCATGGCACTGAGTTGGGGAGGCAGCAGAATCCAGGAGTATTTTGATCCGCGCATTTCCTGGATTCACGAACCGGTCAAACGTCTTCTTGTGACAGTGTTCACTTACATGGTCTATGCATTTGCGGTAAGTTTCGTGATCGTATTTTTCTATTTCATTTTTGAAAATAGCTTCCCCCTAGACAGCATACCCTGGAAAAGGATTTTGGATTTCACTACGATTCCAATGACAATTGCATTGGTATTTATGGCCATTTTCACCACCAGAAGCTGGCTTTTTGAATGGCGTAAATCGGCCATAGAAGCGGAGCAATTGCGAACTGAAAAAATTGCGAGCAAATATCAAGGCCTCAAGGATCAATTAAATCCACATTTTTTGTTCAACTCCCTCAATGTACTTTCCAGCTTGGTGTATGAGGATGCTGATAAATCTGCCGCATTCATACAGAAGTTGTCCAAGATCTACAGATACGTTCTTGAAGTTCAAAAAGAAGAAATCGTAGAGTTAAGTAAGGAACTAGAATTTGCCAGAAACTATCTGGAGCTTCAAAAAATCCGGTTTGAGGATAATCTTCAGTTCACGATCCAGGTAAATTCTGAAATAGGGTTCTTTCTTCCTCCTCTCTCATTGCAACTTCTCCTGGAAAATGCGATCAAGCACAACATCGCCAGCAATGAAAACCCTTTGTTCATAAAAATTCACCAGAGGGAAAACGAATTGTATATAAGTAATACTTACCAACCTAAAATAAGTCTGACCGAACCGTCAACAGGAGTTGGGCTTGAAAATATCAGGCTCCGCTATCAGCTTTTGAGTTCGAAAAATATTGATGTTACTCAAACAGCAAATGAATTTATTGTAAGGCTTCCTTTACTCCGGATAGAAGCATGAACATTCTCCTGATCGAAGACGAAAAACCTGCAGTAAATCGGCTATTAATGCTGCTGAAGGTTCATTTTCCTGAAGCGGTTTTTCATGAAAATCTTGACAGTATTACCGCATCAATTAAATGGCTCAACTCCAATCCGGCTCCGGATTTGATCCTTTGTGATATTCAGTTGGCCGATGGACTCAGCTTCGGGATTTTTGAAAAGGTTGAAGTAATCACTCCCATAATTTTCACAACGGCCTATGATCAGTATGCTATCAAGGCCTTTCAGGTAAATGCAATTGACTATCTCTTGAAGCCAATTGATTCGACGGAACTTGCCAGAGCAGTGGGGAAATTCAAGAATAGTCAAATCAAACCTACCATCGATTTGAGGATTTTGAAAGACTTATTTCAACCGCAGTCTATCAGCTTCAAATCTCGCTTTTTGATCCGATATGGGGAAAAGATCCAAAGCATTCCTGTTGAGGACATTTCATTTGTATTCAGCGAAGAGCGTGTCACTTTTATTCAAACGCATGAAGGGAAGAAGTTTGTGATCGATTCTACGCTGGATCAAACCGAATCTCAATTAGATCCTCGCATTTTCTTCCGGTTAAACCGAAAATACCTTTGTAAGGCAGAAGCAATTTTGGAGATTTTATCCTACTCCAACAGCCGATTGAAAATTAAGATTAAAAACTTCCCGGATAATGATATTTTGATAAGCCGGGAAAAAGTGGGTGATTTTAAGAATTGGCTGGATAGTTAGATTTTAATACAGCAAGAACTTCTATACTTTTAGGATAATGGATGATGAAATAGACTTACACAAAAAACAGGAGGATCTGACCTGGCTTGAAAATTTGCAGCGTAATAGCTGGGAGCCGGAAGTGATTATTTCAGGTATCATTTTGGCTTTTTTGTTTATTTTCCCCTCGAAGGTTTATGAGTTTTCAGCCTATCTGATACAAGATCTCGGTGTGGGCTATTTACCCAGTTCATTGGTCTTGCTCTATTTGACCATGATCATCAGTGTTTTTAAGATCTTCTTCGTAGTTCATCTCTCTTTGAGATTTATTTGGGCGGGACTTTTGGGGTTGAGTTTTGCTTTTCCGGAAGGAGTAATCGAGGAAAAGCTCTTTAAAATGGGTCAGGGTTTTAAATACCAAAAACCCGACGAGATGGCCCTGAAGATGGAAAAAATCTGTAGCACCACCTTCGCTTATCCCATTTCCCTGACAATAGCATTTTTGATATTTACTTTTTATCTGGGTATTCTGATTGTTATTTATGTTATCCTGGACCTACAATTTTTAATAATCTATGTGATTTTTATGATATCACTTATTTTTTTCAGCTTACTAATGGCCTCAAAAAAGAAAACAAAATTTAAGATTTGGTACTCCGGTACCATCCTTTCATCGATTGCTGCCATTTACCAAAGCAATCTTGGGAAGTGGTTTACACTTTTATATGGGGTAGTGATTTTTGGATTGGCAACACCGATTATCATGGTTGACATCAAAGATTTTTCGCTGTTTTACAATGAGACCAATGTCAATCAAATGGAACAGGATTGGCCTGCTAAAAACTTGTATTTTGAGGAATACCATGATTCCGAGAAGAGATTCGCAAAGGCCTTTATCCCGAAAGAAGAGACTTCAGAAAACATGCTAAAAATAGGAGTCGTGCGGTATCAGGGAGATTCCAAAATCATGGAGCGAATCAAAGCAGATTTTAATGTATCACTAGATACGCTGACTTGGCATGAACTCAATGAAACCGCTGATTTACACCGGATTTATCTCAATGATTCTCTAATCAACATCGAGGATTGGAGTAGGGTCAGGCTGGCTGCATCCGGGCAAAAGGTATATCAGTCAGCATTCCCGATCGAAAAATTATCCAAGGGGCGGCATCAGATCAGAATTGAAAAACTAATTTTAAACTATGATTTTTTTACCGACGAACCAGAGATCAAACTCCTTAAAAACTGGGCGAAATTTGAATTTATTAAGGAGTAAGCAAGTGAAAAAAAAAGCGAGACTTACTCAGTCTCGCTTTTTACTTGTAGTTCGATTTCTTCACCAGATTCATCTAAGAATCTGTATTCCGTCACTGGTAGGGAAGAATCTCTGATCAGTTTTACCCACTTAAAATACTTGAAAAACCACTTTGCTCTACGGCTAATTAGACCTTGTGTAAAGAAAGCGTGCAGGTAGGGATGCAACCCAATTTGAATGTTTGCTACGTTTTGGATGGTAGCGATATGCTCCAGGTCTTTCTCCAGCTTATCGGCAATCAGAATGGATGCCTGAATTTTGCCGGTACCGTTACATGCAGGGCAGATCTCTTTGGTCACAATATTGACCTCTGGTCTTACTCGCTGCCGGGTGATTTGCATAAGCCCAAATTTGCTCAAGGGCAATACAGTATGCTTGGACCTGTCAAACTTCATCTCCGATTGCATCGCTTCAAAAATGGCTTTTTTGTTCTCTGCCTTTTTCATGTCGATAAAATCGACAACGATGATGCCTCCCATATCCCGGAGACGGAGTTGTCTGGCAATTTCTTTTGCGGCGACCAGGTTAGTTTTAAGTGCTGTTGATTCCTGGTCACTTTCCTGATTGGACTTGTTGCCACTGTTTACGTCGATGACGTGCAGGGCTTCGGTATGCTCGATGATCACATACCCTCCCTGAGGAAGGCTGACCGTCTGTCCAAAAAGGCTTTTGATTTGCTTTTCGATTCCAAAACTCTCAAACATCTTGACTTTACCGTTGTAAAGTCTTACAATTTTTTCTTTTTCAGGAGCAATTGTCCTGATGTAGGATTTGATCTGATCGTAGGTTTCTTCGTCTTCTACGGTGATTGCGTCGAAAGATTCATTGAGCAGGTCTCTCACAAGTGAGGAAGCCATACTCATCTCTCCGATAATTTTGTCGCGGCTTTTGGCTTTCAACAGCTTCTTCATGCCTTCTTCCCAATTACTGAGAAGATTTCGAAGGTCTTTATCCAGTTCTGTGACGGACTGGCCTTCAGCTACGGTTCGGATAATTACGCCGAAATTAGCGGGCTTGATAGAAGAGATGAGCCTCAAAAGTCTTTTTCTTTCCTCGTTGCTTCTGATTTTCTTAGACACATTTACAGTGTCTGAAAAAGGTACAAGTACGAGATAGCGACCGGGTAGAGAGAGCTCACATGATAGTCGGGGACCCTTTGTTGAGATAGGTTCTTTGACGATCTGAACAAGCACTTGACTGTTGCTTTTCGACAGGATATTGGAAATCTTCCCAATCTTGTCGATTTCAGGTTCGTTTTCGAAGCCCTTCAGCATGTAATTGCTGTAGTTGTTGTTGCGCACCATCTTGGTGAACTTCATCATGCTGTTGAAATTCGGCCCGAGGTCCTGGTAATGTAGAAAGGCATCTTTCTCATAACCAACGTCAATGAATGCTGCATTGAGCCCATTAACGATTTTGCGGACGGTTCCCAGGTAAATATCTCCAACTTTGAATGAATTGTCCATCCCTTCGGAATGCAACTCAACAAGGCTTTTATCTTGAAGGAGGGCGATACGACTACCGTTTTGAGCAGAATCAATTAATAATTCCGTACTCAAAATCGTATCTATTTATATGTAAATGAACGTGTTTGTACTAAAACGGGAATAAGAAGAAGTGATTACTTCTTCTTATGTCTGTTTTTTCTTAGTCTTTTCTTACGCTTGTGCGTAGCGATTTTATGTCTCTTTCTTTTCTTACCGCAAGGCATAGTTTTGTGAATTTAAGTGATACAATAATTTATAGCCTGTCGAGATAGCTTTGGACACTTCCAAGGATCATTGGATCATCGGTCATTCCCTTTACTTTCTCAAACTGAGCTTTTGCTTTGTTTTTAAGATTGTCTTCGAAATAGCTCACTCCAAGGTAAAACTGGCCCTGTAAGTTTTCAGGATGATATTGAAGAAGTTCCTCAAATCGCTCTGTGGCTCTTTTATACTGACCTGATTGCATCGAAAGTACTCCCATATTAAACAGGGCATCTTCATTTTGGGGATCCTGCTCGAGAATTTCTCTCAGCATGGTGATTCCCTGCATTGGGTTAGCAGAGGACACATAGGTCATTGCTACTTTCGTCTTCAAATCCAATCGTGAAGGATCTTTATCCAACACCTTTGAAAGATAACTTCTTGTCAATTCAGCTGTATTAGCAACTTTATCGGGATCCAACGCAAAACTGAAAGCTTCATAGTAGGCAAGTCCTGCTTTTTCTGCCAATTCCAATTCTTGCTTTTCTTCAAACGCGAGCCCAAGATAGTAACCTGCGCTATCGTATTTGCTTAACCCCTGATAAATATCTGCTAATGCAAGTGCTGCAGAGACTTTACCTTCCTCCGAATCTCCTCCTTCGACTTGAGCTCTCAACGAGATAATCTCGGCTACTTGATCAGAAGACAACTCAGACTCATGAAGACTTGCAGGATCTGTGGCTGCTGAGGAGGCTTCTTCATTTTCCTGAGAAATTGAATCTGCATCTCCTTTAGTATCCACCACCGCTGTTGGCAAAGCGTAAAACCCTGCAATTGCGATAATTCCTACTGCGAGAAGAATGAGTTGAGATCTTTTCATTTCAAATTACTCCCAAGACTTAGTCTTGAGGAGCCAATTGCTTAATTTTTTTGCTGTTCTTGATCTTTTCTACAAACACTTTAGATGGCTTAAATGCCGGGATGTAGTGCTCTTCGATCACGATTGCCGTGTTTTTGGAGATGTTTCGGGCGATTTTCTTAGCTCTTTTCTTGTTGATGAAGCTACCAAATCCTCTAACATAAATGTTTTCCCCATCTGCCATTGAATCCTTCACTACTTTGAAGAATGCCTCAATGGCTTGTGTAACATCATCCTTTTGGATTCCTGTTTTATCAGAAATCTTAGTGATTACTTCTGCTTTAGTCACTTTGAAATTATTTTAGAAATTACGAAATAAGCTTAACGACCTATTAACCAAGTGTTTTTGGGACTGCAAATGTACGAGAAGCAATGCAATTAAAAAACATATTCGAAAAAATTACCTTTGTTTGCAGTATAGTTTTTTATCACCAATGAGCCATAAAGACACTGATTTACAGTCATTTCCGCATCAAATTCTTTCTTGGTACCGGGCAAATCCGCGAGATTTACCTTGGCGAGGAACAGAAGATCCTTACAAAATCTGGCTTTCTGAAATCATCCTTCAGCAAACCAGAGTTGCTCAGGGGTTGCCTTATTATTACAAGTTTGTGGATGCGTATCCCAACGTGAAAGACCTTGCGCTGGCAAATGAAGAAGAAGTCCTCAGACTTTGGCAGGGTTTGGGCTACTATAGCCGAGCGCGAAACCTCCACTCATGTGCTAAAACGATCTGGTTTGAATTTGAGGGAAAATTCCCAGATACCTACGAAGAGCTATTAAAATTGAAAGGGGTAGGGAGTTATACTGCTTCGGCAATCTCAAGTTTTGCTTTTGGTGAAGCCAAAGCTGTAGTAGATGGGAATGTCTTCCGAGTTTTGGCGAGGTATTTTGGCATCGAAACAGACATCGCCGGTCCAAAAGCTAAAAAGGTATTTGAATCTCTCGCAAACCAGCTGATTCCAAAAGATATCCCAGGAGAATATAATCAGGCAATTATGGATTTTGGATCCAGGCAATGTGTCCCTCAAAATCCTGAATGCAGTCAATGCCCACTTCAAATCACCTGTTTTGCTTTCAACCAAAATTTGGTGAAAAGCCTTCCTGTTAAAATAAACAAAGTGAAGGTAAAGGAAAGGCACTTTCATTATTACGTGATCAAGTGTGGGGAAAAATGGGTTTGGAAGAAACGTGGCTCTGGAGATATCTGGGAAGGGTTATTTGACTTTCCGCAGGTAGAGAAAAGAACAGCCGAAGAATACTCAAACTTCAGAATGGAGTCAGTCGATCCTTCTCAAATCCAATTAATGCCAAAAAAATACCGACATATTTTGTCGCATCAGCGATTAAATGCAATCTTTTCCGAAGTTGAGATTCCTATGGCTAGTTATGAAAAACTTGAAGAATGGTGCCAAAAAGAGGGTTTTTTACTCTTGGAAGAGGATCAGATCGAATACCTTGCAAAACCGAAATTGATCGTTAATTTTTTGGCTGATCAGGGTATTTGAGTAATTTGAAACTTGGTAATTTTTCAATCTTAACTAAAAAACTATGGCTGGAGTAAACAAAGTGATTCTTTTGGGAAATCTGGGAGCAGACCCTGAAGTAAAATATTTAGAAGGAGACAAAGCGGTTGCAAATATCCGCCTTGCTACTACGGAGTCTTATAAAGACAAAAGTGGAAATCGCGTGGATCAGACTGAATGGCATGATTTGGAAATGTGGGACGGACAGGCCAAAATAGCCGAGCAATATCTCAAAAAAGGCATGCAGATCTACGTGGAGGGTAAAATCAAATCTGATACATGGCAAGATGACCAGGGTCAAAACCGAAAGAGGACCAAAATCCGAGTCATCAGCTTTACAATGCTTGGAGGCAAACCTGAAGGTGGTAGTGCCCCATCAATTCCTTCTTCAGCGCCACAACAAACCAGATCAACCAGCCCGGCACCAATGTCCAGTGCGCCTGATATGGTAATGGACGATGGAGATGACGACTTACCATTCTAAAGAAATTCCCCCGAAATTTACTTTTGGGGGAATTTTGTATTTTTGCATCAACCTTCTTGGTTAATCAATGGACGACCCCTACCCGAGTTATTATTTATTAGCACAAATCACCGAGCCTTCAGTAAGCTATCTGGTAATTAATGGCTTACTTTTTATTCTACTCTTAATTGGTTCGGCTTTAGCTTCAGGATCTGAAGTAGCTTTTTTTTCACTTTCTAATGAAGACATAATATCAATCACCGAAGAAGATCCTTCTCGAGGAAAGATCGTTTCCAAACTTCTTGAAACTCCAAAAAACCTCCTCAGCACAATATTGATCCTCAACAATATGATCAACATTGGAATCGTTACTTTGACCACTTTTGTGACCTGGTCCGTTTTCGGCCTGAATGCAACCGGAATCTTGGTCATCTTGGTTCAAACAATCGGTGTTACGTTTGCGATCGTTTTTTTTGGGGAGATTGTGCCAAAGGTCTATGCGAACCAAGCCAAAATCAGCTTCAGTATAATAATGGCTCCAAGTATGAGCTTCTTTGCAACTTTCCTTCGTCCACTTTCTGCTTTGCTGATGGCTTTAAGCAATTTAATTGAGCGTCGAATTGAAAAGAAAGGTTATTCACTTTCGGTAAATGAAATCAATCAGGCTCTTGAATTAACCACAGAGCACACTCCGGATGAAGAAAAGGAGATTTTGCGGGGTATCGTAAATTTTGGAACGCTGACGGTAAAGCAGGTAATGAAAAGCCGAATGGAAATCACAGCAGTGGATATGGAAATGGATTTTCATGAGCTGATGGACAAAATCAACAAAAGCGGTTATTCCCGAATTCCTGTTTTCGAAGAAACAATAGACAGTATTCAGGGAATTCTATACATCAAAGATTTACTTCCGCATATTGACCGGGATGAAAACTTTGATTGGAAAGAATTGATCAGGAAAAGCTTTTTTGTCCCGGAAAACAAAAAAGTAGATTCTTTGCTTAAGGATTTCCAACTCAAGCGAGTCCACATGGCAATCGTTGTTGATGAATATGGGGGAACATCTGGTCTGGTGACATTTGAGGATTTGATTGAGGAAATAATAGGGGAGATAAACGATGAGTTTGATGACACCGATGATATCTTCTTCCAGGAGATAGATCCGGCAACTTATATCTTCGAGGGAAAGGTTTCACTCAATGATTTCTGTAAAAAGCTTGAACTTGATCCTCAAGCCTTTGAAGAGGTGAAAGGAGAAAGCGAATCTTTGGGAGGTTTGCTATTGGAACTCAATTCCAAATTCCCTAAAAATGGGACAAAGATTCTTTTCCGGGATTTCGAATTCACTGTTTTAGCGGTGGATGCTCGCAAAATCAAAAAAGTGAAAGTTCATCTCAAATCGATGGAAAAGGACGGAATGAGTTCTTTTACAGACTAATTTTAAAAAAATTATATTCTTAATTTTTATAAAAAAACAGAATTTTATTCTGCATAATCTTTAATTCGCAGCTGATAGAAAACGTAGGTTTAATAAAGGCGAAAAAATAATTTGAATTTTTTTTTATTTTTTTTCTAAAATCCAAAAATCAATTTTTATACACGATTTTTTATAAATCTGATTGAAAATCAAACCAACTATTTCAAATTGGAGCTCAAAAAATCATAATTTGATTAGTTTTTTCAACCAAAATTCATTTTGCCAAAAAATCAATAAAGCTAGTAATCCTAGTTAATACGGCATTTATACCGCTGTTTTATTGCCTATATTTTAACAAAAGAAAAATTTTCTGTAATTTTTGGAAATTTTGAACCTATTAAATCTTATTTAGAAATGCAAGAAGGGTTATATCGATCAGAGTTTGAGCATGACTCCTGCGGTATAGGTGCGGTTGTCGATTTGAGTTCTGTTCCATCACACGAAACGATCAGCGATGCCTTGTATATGCTTAGCAATATGGAGCACCGTGGTGGCAGGGGATCTGATCCCAAAACTGGTGACGGGGCTGGCATATTGATTCAAATGCCCCATCAATTCCTTAAGGACATCACGGCCAGATCCGAAATCAATCTTCCGGAAGCCGGATATTATGGGGTTGGAATGACGTTTTTCCCAAAGAATAAACAGCTGTTTCAGCGATCCAAGGAACTTCTGAATCAGCTCATCGATGAGCTGGGTTTTGAATTGATCGGATATAGAGCGGTCCCGGTAGACGAAACAGTTCCTGGCTCGGGAGCTTTGGAGGTAATGCCCAATATTGAGCAGCTATTTGTCAAACACAAGGATGGACTCACCGGCATCGAGCTGGAGCGAAAACTATATGTTTTGCGAAATTATGCGACCTCGGAAATCAACACCAAAATTCCTGGTGTAAATCATTCCTTTTATTTCGCCAGTCTAAGCAGCCTTACACTTATATACAAAGGGCAATTGAAGACTGATCAGGTTTTGGCATTTTACAAGGATCTGCAGAACAATAAAATTGAATCTGCCTTTGCAATCGTCCATTCCAGATTTTCTACCAACACGTTCCCTAACTGGAGATTAGCACAACCATTCAGGTTCCTTTCCCATAACGGTGAAATAAATACGATTCGAGGCAATTTGAATAAAATGAAGTCTAAGGAAAACTTGATGAAATCTAAGTTTTTCTCAGACGAAGAATTAGCTAAGCTGCTCCCTATCACCAATAAGATGAATTCCGATTCGGCGAATCTGGATGCTATGGTTGAACTTCTCACGCTTAGTGGAAGGTCCTTACCACATGCAATGATGATGCTCGTGCCGGAAGCTTGGCAAGACAATGAGGTGATGGATCGAGACCGAAAAGCCTTCTATAAATTCCATGCATCTCTGGTTGAGCCTTGGGATGGACCTGCTGCATTGCTGTTTACAGACGGTAAATCTGTCGGAGCAACACTTGATAGAAACGGACTTCGCCCTTTGAGATATTTCATCACAAAGGATAATCGCCTGATTCTTTCTTCTGAAGCTGGAGCATTACCAATCCGGGAAGCCACAATCGTGGAAAAAGGCCGTGTCAGTCCAGGAAAAATGCTTTGGGCGGATCTGGAAAAAGGCAGGGTAGTCTTTGACGAAGAAGTAAAAGGTGAAATCTGCAAAAGACAGCCTTACGAACAATGGGTAAATGAGCAAAGAACCAAGCTTCGGTTTGAGCCGGATCCTGTTCAGCTTTCTCATCCCTATTCGACCGAAAATATCAAGAAGTGCCAAACAGTCTTTGGGTACACCTCCGAGGAGCTGAAAATTATTTTGGCTCCAATGGGAGATACCGGGTATGAAGCAGTTGGTTCAATGGGGGCAGATACGCCTTTGGCAGTACTTTCCAAGCAAAGCCAGCACATAGCAAACTACTTCAAGCAACTCTTTGCCCAGGTGAGTAATCCTCCAATCGACCCCATCCGGGAACGAATGGTGATGTCCCTTTTCACCCGTATCGGTGAAGGACATAATATTCTCGAAGAAACACCTCAGCATACCAAACAAATCCATATTTCTCAGCCGGTTCTTCAGAATAAGGATCTGGAGAAAATCCAGAATATGGAGGATAAAGGGTACCGAACTATCAAGCTTTTCGGTCACTTCAATGCTGACCATAAGCCGGGAAGATTATTGGAAGCCCTCGACAAACTTTGTCAGGAGGCTGAAGATGCTATCCATGCCGGTAAGAATATCCTGATCATTTCAGACAGAAACAGCACCGAGGATCTTGCTCCTATTCCATCTCTTTTGGCAATCGGTGCAGTGCATCACCATTTGGTGAATAAGAAAATCAGAACCCGGGCAGGCCTTGTTTTGGAATCCGGAGATATTCGGGAAACCCATCATTTTGCAACTGCAATAGGATACGGAGTCTCTTGTATCAACCCTTACCTGGCATTAGAATCTTTACTTGAAATGTTCGAGAAAGGACAACTTCCAAAAGTAAAAGATCAAAAAACCCTGTTTTCAAATTATCAGGAAGCAGTCGGAAAAGGCCTTCTGAAAGTACTTTCAAAAATGGGAATCAGTACGCTTCAGTCTTATCAGGGCGCTCAGATTTTTGAGGCGCTCGGACTTGGGCCTGAAGTTATTGATCGCTGCTTCAAAGGAACTGTTTCGAGAATCAGTGGAATTTCATTTGATGAGTTAGCTGAAGAAGTATTGATCAGACATCGTGCTGCTTATCAAACAAATAGTCCGATTCTTGAAATTGGAGGTATTTATCAGTGGAAAAGAAGAGGTGAAAAACACCTTTTCAATCCAGAAACCATCCATTTGCTTCAAAAATCCACTCGCCTCAATGATTATGCATTGTACAAGAAATTTGCAACGCGAATCAATGACCAGAGCAAGGACGCGCTCACATTGAGAGGCCTTTTCGAATTCAAAAAGAGAATTACCGTTCCGATTGAAGAAGTGGAGCCAGCAAGTGAAATCATGAAGCGCTTTGCAACCGGTGCCATGTCATTCGGTTCGATCTCTCACGAAGCTCACTCTACTTTGGCCATCGCTATGAATAGAATAGGAGCGAAGAGCAATTCAGGAGAAGGAGGAGAGGATGAAATCCGCTTTGCCAAAAAAGAAAACGGAGATTGGGAACGCTCTGCAATTAAGCAAGTTGCTTCCGGACGATTCGGCGTGACGAGCAATTACCTGACTAATGCCGCGGAACTTCAAATAAAAATGGCTCAGGGAGCAAAACCCGGAGAAGGTGGCCAGCTTCCGGGTCACAAAGTTGACGATTGGATCGGTCGAGTGAGACATTCCACACCTGGTGTAGGATTGATTTCTCCTCCTCCCCACCATGATATTTATTCGATTGAAGATCTGGCTCAGCTGATTTTTGATTTAAAAAATGCAAACAGAAAAGCCAGAATCAATGTGAAACTGGTTTCTCAGGCGGGAGTAGGAACAGTAGCTGCCGGTGTAGCAAAAGCGATGGCTGATGTGATTCTGATCTCCGGAGCAGATGGAGGAACAGGCGCATCTCCGCTTAGTTCGATTCGTCATGCAGGTTTGCCATGGGAGCTTGGACTTTCTGAAGCGCACCAGACTTTGGTAAAAAATAACCTCAGAAGCCGGGTAGTGCTCCAGACTGACGGACAACTCAGAACTGGTCGTGACCTTGCGATTGCTACTCTTCTGGGTGCTGAAGAATGGGGAATTGCAACTGCTGCGTTGATCGTCGAAGGTTGTATTATGATGCGTAAATGCCATCTGAATACTTGTCCGGTTGGTGTTGCTACTCAAGATCCTGAACTGCGAAAACTATTTACCGGAGATCCTGACCACGTCGTGAATTACTTTAATTTCCTCGTGCAAGACCTTCGCGAGATCATGGCATCTCTCGGTTTCAGAACTGTAGACGAAATGGTAGGACAGAGTCAAATCCTTCAATCCACCGGTCATTTGAACCATTGGAAGTGGGATAAAGTAGACTTGAGCCCTATATTCCACAAAGTGGAAGTTCCTGATCACGTAGGAATTCACAAGCAGATTGATCAGGAATTTGACCTGAAAAAAGTACTAGACAGACAGCTAATCAAGGCTGCTCATCCGGCTCTTGAGCAAGGAATGCCTGCAGGTGGTCATTTCCAAATCAAAAACATCGACCGATCAGTTGGAGCTATGCTTTCCAATGAAATCTCAAAAATCTATGGAAGTGCAGGATTGCCGGAAGACACCCTTCAGTTCAAGTTTACAGGTTCAGCCGGTCAGACCTTCGGAGGATTCCTCGCAAATGGTGTGAATTTCGAACTCGAAGGAGAAGCCAATGATTACTTTG
Source organism: Algoriphagus sp. (assembly GCA_029945945.1). Lineage (GTDB taxonomy): Bacteria > Bacteroidota > Bacteroidia > Cytophagales > Cyclobacteriaceae > Algoriphagus. The sequence goes on from JAQSDM010000014.1 coordinate 105,623, forward strand.
GAAAAGGACTTTCCGGAGGAAAATTGATCATCTATCCAAGCCGAAATGCCCGATTTATTCCTGAAGAAAACATCATCATTGGAAACGTTGCGTTCTATGGAGCAACTTCCGGTGAGGCTTATATCAATGGAAAAGGAGGAGAAAGATTCTGCGTTCGAAATTCCGGAGTAAAAACGGTAATCGAGGGAATTGGTGACCATGGTTGCGAATACATGACCGGAGGCCTGGTGATCAACCTTGGCGAGATAGGCAGAAATTTCGCTGCAGGAATGAGCGGAGGTGTCGCTTACATTCTGAAAGATTATATCACAGAGATCAATTCTGAAATGGTCGACATAGATATTCTGGAAGATGAGGATTTTGCGACGATCAAAGCCTACCTGAAACGACATGTGAAACTGACCAATTCAGCTTTGGGAGCAAGATTCCTGGCGGATTGGGACAAATCCAAAGAGAAATTCATCAAGGTAATGCCGCGAGATTACAAGGCAGCATTGCAAAAGAAAGGTGCAGAACAATCAAAAACATTGGTGTAAGATGGGAGCGAAAGAAGGTTTTATTCAGTTTAAAAGAGAAACTCCTTTAACCCGAAATCCTGAAGAGAGAATCGGAGATTACAAGGAAATATACGAGGCTTTCCCGGCCGAAAAATTAAATCATCAGGCTGCAAGATGCATGGATTGTGGTGTCCCGTTTTGCCACAATGGTTGCCCATTAGGCAACGTTATTCCGGATTTCAACGATGCGGTGTACAATAATGAATGGGATCTGGCTATCAAGATTCTGAGAAGCACCAACAACTTCCCCGAATTTACAGGCCGAATTTGCCCGGCACCTTGCGAAGCAAGCTGTGTGCTTGGCATCAACAAAGATCCGGTTGCGATTGAGCTTATTGAGAAAAACATTGCTGAAAAAGCCTATGAATTGGGGTTGATCAAAGTGAATCCTCCTCAAAAAAGAACCGGCAAACACATCGCGGTGATTGGTTCAGGCCCATCCGGATTAGCAGCCGCAGACCAACTCAATCAGGCTGGTCATGAAGTAACGTTATTTGAAAAAGATCATAAACCAGGCGGATTACTTCGATACGGTATCCCGGATTTCAAACTTGAAAAATGGGTCATTGATCGCAGAATTGATTTCATGAAGCAGGAAGGAGTTATTTTCTTATGCGACACAGAAGTAGGATTCAATGTCAAGGCCGATCATATTCTTAAAAATTTCGACGCGGTGGTTCTTTCCACAGGAGCAGCTCAACCCAGAGGATTGAATATTAAAGGAGATAAGTTTAAAGGAGTACATTTTGCAATGGAATTCCTCGGAAAGCAAAATCAGGTAATCGGAAGTGAAATTCCAGCAAACCCGATTTCTGCTGAAGGAAAGCACGTAATCGTAATCGGAGGTGGTGATACGGGAAGTGACTGTATCGGAACCTCAAATCGTCATGGTGCTGCTTCTGTCACCCAACTGGAATTACTTCCGAAGCCTCCTAAACAAAGGAATACGCTGAATCCATGGCCCGAATGGCCCATGACTTTGCGCACTTCAAGTTCTCATGAGGAAGGTGCCGATCGAATGTTCTCCATCCTGACCAAGGAATTCACCGGAAATGAAGCCGGGGAAGTAACCGGCCTTACACTAGTCGACATCGAATGGAAGGAAAAAGGAGGTCGAATGATTTTCGAAGAAATTCCGGGAACAGAGCGAACCGTCCCATGTGATTTGGCATTCATTGCTATCGGATACATGGGCCCTGCTCAAAATGGACTTTTGGAAGCTTTCGGAGTAGAAGCACTTGAAAATTCCCTTCCAAAGTCAAAAAATTATCAAAGCACTAATTCAAAAGTTTTCCTGGCCGGGGACATGCGCCGTGGCCAATCACTTGTAGTATGGGCAATTTCCGAAGGAAGAGAAGCTGCCGTAAAAGTGGATGAATATCTGATGGGTACTTCTTTGCTGCCTCAAAAGGATGAGTCATTCTTTCAGGTAGAAGAGCAAATCGCGGGTATTAATTGAGCGTAAGCTCAATATCCAATAGAATCCCTGTTTAGTTGACAGCCTGCGAAGACAGAAAGCCACCCAATGGGTGGCTTTCCTATTTTTATTTATTGTCGTGGTGTCCTTTTTTCCCCATCTCTCCTTTATGATGCACTTCTCCTCCCGGTCTACCTTTGTGGTGTGCTTTTCGCTCATCTTTTAGCTCGACCCATTTTGCTTTTTGGGTTTCGGTAAGCACTGCCTGAATTTTAGCTTCATGTTCTTGTTGTTCCTTTTTTCTGGCTTCCATTTCTGCTTTCATTGCTTCCTTTTCAGCTTCTCTTTTTTTGGCATACTCCATATTGATTGCCAATACCTGGTTTTTCTGAGCATCATTCAACTCAAGCTCCGTAGCGAGCCTCTCTGTCATTTGCTTGGCTCTTTCTTCCGGGTTAGGTTTTTCTCCGCCTTTCCCTTGCTGCGCAAATGTGCTCAAGCTGATCATTACCATGAGGCCTGAAGCGATTATCAATTTTTTCATGCTGTTTGTGTTTTAGTTTCAGAGG